>NZ_CP157584.1:0-4800000 GCF_040084795.1 Achromobacter sp. HNDS-1 | reverse complement strand
ATTTCGCGGATTTCCGCGACCCGGGTGCGCACCAGCACGCCGCCGGTGGTGATCAGCATGATTTCATCCGACGGCATCACCAGCACGGCGCCGACCACCTTGCCATTGCGCGAGCTGGTCTGGATGGCGATCATGCCCTTGGTGCCGCGGCCATGGCGCGTGTACTCGGTGATCGGGGTGCGCTTGCCGTAGCCGTTTTCGGTGGCGGTCAGCACGCTCTGCGTTTCGTCCCCGGCCACCAGCAGCGCGATCACGTTCTGCGTGTCCTCGAGCATCATGCCGCGCACGCCGCGGGCGTTGCGGCCCATCGGGCGCACGTCGTTCTCGTCGAAGCGCACGGCCTTGCCGGCGTCCGAGAACAGCATGACGTCGTGCTTGCCGTCGGTGAGATCAGCGCCGATCAGGTAGTCGCCATCGTCCAGGTCGACCGCGATGATGCCGGCCTTGCGCGGGTTGGAGAAGTCGGACAGCGGGGTCTTCTTGACCGTGCCGCGCGAGGTCGCCATGAAGACGTAGTGGTCTTCGCTGAATTCCTTGACCGGCAGCACCACCGTGATCTTCTCGCCTTCGGCCAGCGGGAACATGTTGACGATCGGCTTGCCGCGCGAGTTGCGCGTGCCTTGCGGCACTTCCCAGACCTTGAGCCAGTAGACCCGGCCACGGTTCGAGAAGCACAGCAGGAAGTCATGGGTGTTGGCGATGAACAGCTGGTCGATCCAGTCGTTTTCCTTCATCGCCGTGGCCTGCTTGCCGCGGCCGCCGCGCTTCTGCGAGCGGTACTCGGACAGCGGCTGGCTCTTGATGTAGCCGCCGTGCGACAGCGTCACGACCATGTCGGTGGGCGTGATCAGATCTTCGGTGTCGAGTTCGGTCGCGTTCAGCTCGATTTCCGAGCGGCGCGTGTCCTTGGCGCCGGTGGAGAACTCGGCCTTGATGGCCTGCAGCTCTTCGCCGATGATGGTCGTGATGCGCTCGGGACGGGCCAGGATGTCCAGCAGGTCGGCGATGGCGGACATGACGTCCTTGTATTCGCCGACGATCTTGTCCTGCTCCAGGCCGGTCAGGCGCTGCAGGCGCATGTTCAGGATTTCCTGGGCCTGGGTGTCGCTCAGGCGATACAGGCCGTCGCCCTGCAGGCCGAACTCGGCGCCCAGGTCGTCCGGACGGAAGGCCGCGCGGCCTCCCGGCGTATCGCCGTCGGCGCGCGACAGCATTTCGCGCACCAGCGAGGAATCCCACGACTTGGCCATCAGTTCCTGGCGCGCGACGGGAGGCGTCGGCGCGGCCTTGATGATGGCGATGAAGTCGTCGATGTTGGCCAGCGCCACGGCCAGGCCTTCCAGCACGTGGCCGCGTTCGCGAGCCTTGCGCAGCTGGAACACGGTACGGCGGGTGACCACTTCGCGGCGATGCTGCAGGAAGTAGTCGATCATCTGCTTCAGGTTGAGCAGGCGGGGCTGGCCGTCGACCAGCGCCACCAGGTTCATCCCGAAGGTGTCCTGCAGCTGCGTGTTCTTGTAGAGGTTGTTCAGCACCACCTCGGGCACTTCGCCGCGCTTGAGCTCGATCACCAGGCGCATGCCGTCCTTGTCGGACTCGTCGCGGATGTCGGAAATGCCTTCGATCTTCTTGTCGTTGACCAGCTCGGCGATGCGTTCCTGCAGCGTCTTCTTGTTGACCTGGTAGGGGATCGCGTCGACCACGATGGCCTGGCGGTTGCCCTTCTCCATGTCCTCGAAGTGGGTCTTGGCGCGCATGATGACGCGGCCGCGACCGGTGCGATAGCCTTCGCGCACCCCGGACATGCCATAGATGACGCCGCCCGTGGGAAAGTCCGGCGCCGGGATGATCTCCATGAGTTCATCGACCGAGCACGCGGGATTGCGCAGGCAGTAAAGGCAGCCGTCGACCACTTCCTGGAGGTTGTGGGGCGGAATGTTGGTGGCCATGCCGACCGCGATGCCCGAACTGCCGTTGACCAGCAGGTTCGGCAGGCGCGAGGGCAGCAGCAGGGGTTCTTGCTCGCTGCCATCGTAGTTGGGACCGAAGTCGACCGTTTCCTGGTCGATGTCCGCGAGCAGCTCATGGGCGATCTTGGCCAGGCGGATTTCGGTGTAGCGCATCGCGGCGGCGTTGTCGCCGTCGATGGAACCGAAGTTGCCCTGGCCGTCGACCAGCATGTAGCGCATGGAGAAATCCTGCGCCATGCGGACGATGGTGTCGTAGACGGACTGGTCGCCGTGGGGGTGGTACTTACCGATGACGTCCCCGACGATACGCGCGGACTTCTTATAGGCGCGGTTCCAGTCGTTGTTGAGCTCGTGCATCGCGTAGAGCACGCGCCGGTGGACGGGCTTGAGCCCGTCCCGCACATCCGGTAGCGCCCGCCCGACGATCACGCTCATCGCGTAATCGAGGTAACTGCGGCGCATCTCTTCTTCCAGCGATACCGGAAGCGTCTCCTTGGCAAAGGAATCCATATATATAACGACAGAATCGTGTAAGGAGGAACCCGGGCCGGGTAAACAGGAAATTCTATCATTCGATTGGGATCGCGGCCCCAAGGGCCCCGAGCGGCCATCGGCGCGGCCCCGCACGCGGATGTCGGCGGCAAGCGGCACCGGCACGTTCGCCAACCTCCGGCGAGCCTGTTGTCAAAAACCAACATGGCAAACGGATGGAGCGCGGAAAACGTCATATCCAGCACCAATGCGGCTGTCCAGGGAAGCCAAAGCCCCCCAAATGCCTTAAGATTGTTTCCAGCACGCAGGAAACCCAGTAGCTATTCCTTTGAACCAGCTCTTGGCGTTGCTATACTGGCCCCGTTTTCCTGATATGCGGCGGGGGTTCGCTGCGAGTCACTTATCCAGCTTCAAGCTCAACGAGGAGAAACATGAACAAACCCTCCAAATTCGCTCTGGCGCTCGCCTTCGCCGCCGTCACGGCCTCGGGTGTAGCCTCGGCCCAGTCCTATCCGCAGACGGTGGACAACTGGCGCAATCCGTTCGGTAACGTTTGGAAGAACGGTACGAACGAACTGTGCTGGCGCGATGCGTTCTGGACCCCGGCCACCGGCATCCCCGGTTGCGACGGCGTTCCGGTCGCTCAACAGAAGGCGAAGCCGGCCCCGATGGCGGCCAAGGTCGTGTTCAACGCTGACACGTTCTTCGACTTCGACAAGTCGACCCTGAAGCCCGAAGGCCGTCAACTGCTGGACCAAGTCGCCCAGCAAGCTCGCGGTATCGAGCTGGAAACCATCATCGCCGTCGGCCACACCGACTCGATCGGTACGGACGCCTACAACCAGAAGCTGTCCGAGCGTCGTGCCGCTTCGGTCAAGGCCTACCTGGTCAGCAAGGGCATCGATCCGAACCGTATCTACACGGAAGGCAAGGGTAAGAAGAACCCGATCGCTTCCAACAAGACGAAGGAAGGCCGCGCCCAGAACCGTCGCGTTGAAATCGAAATCGTGGGTAGCCGCAAGTAATTGCCGGACTAGCTACAATAAAGGGCCTCGCATAGCGAGGCCCTTTTTTTCGCCCGGCTTGCACCAACACGGTGCAATCAACCCGGCGCCCGCGAGCGCCGCCGTCCCGCTCTATATATATAGAGTGCCGCCTTATGCTGGACCGCCCATGAGCCCCCACACTTCCGACTCCGCCCAAGCCACCATCAACGCCGACCAGGCCGAACTGGACAAGTTCGCCGCGCTGGCCAGCCGTTGGTGGGACCCCGAAAGCGAATTCAAGCCCCTGCACGCCATCAACCCCTTGCGCCTGGAATGGATCCAGGAAAGCGTGGGCAGCCTGGCGGGCAAGAAGGTGCTGGATGTCGGCTGCGGCGGCGGCATCCTGTCGGAAGCCATGGCCCGCGGCGGGGCGGACGTCACGGGCATCGACCTGGCCGACAAGTCGCTCAAGATCGCCAAATTGCACGGACTGGAATCAGGCGTCAAGGTCGAGTACCGCAAGGTGCCCGTGGAGCAATTGGCGGCCGAGCAGTCGGGCCAATACGACGTGGTCACCTGCATGGAAATGCTGGAACACGTGCCGGACCCGGCCTCCATCGTGCGCGCCTGCGCCGCGCTGGCCAAGCCGGGCGGCTGGGTGTTCTTCTCGACCCTGAACCGCAATCCGAAGTCGTTCCTGTTCGCCATCATCGGCGCCGAATACGTGCTGCGCCTGCTGCCGCGCGGCACCCACACCTACGACATGTTCATCAAGCCGAGCGAACTGGCATCAGCCGCCCGCGGCGCCGGCCTGGAACCGGTCGGCATGCGCGGCATGGAATACAACCCGATCACCCAGATCTATTCGCTGACGGCCGACACTTCGGTCAACTACCTGATGGCTACCCGCAAATGAGCGCCCTGATCCTGTTTGATTTCGACGGCACGCTGGCCGACACCGCCCCCGACCTGGCCGCCGCCGCCAACCAGCAGCGCACCCGCCGCGGGCTGGAACCCCTGCCCTACGAAACGCTGCGCCCGGTCGCGTCACAGGGCGCGCGCGGCCTGCTGCGCGTGGCGTTGGGGCTGAAGCCGGGCGATGACGAGTACGAGCCGACCCGCCTGCAGTTCCTGGAAGACTACGCCGCCAGCTCCACGGTCCACAGCAAGCTGTTCCCGGGCATCGAGGCGTTGCTGTCCGATATCCGCCAGCGCGGCCTGTCATGGGGCATCGTCACCAACAAAGTCACCTACCTGACCCTGCCGATCGTCGAGCACCTGAACCTGACCCGTGACAGCGCCGTGCTGGTCTGCGGCGACACCACCGCCCACGCCAAGCCGCATCCGCTGCCGCTGCAGCACGCCGCGCGCGAGGCGGGATTCGCCACCGACCGCTGCGTCTACGTCGGCGACGACCTGCGCGACATCCAGGCGGCGCACGCGGCCGGGATGCCGGCGGTTGCCGCCGCCTACGGATACGTTGGCGAAGAAGACAACATCAGCACCTGGGAAGCCGAGACCTGCGCCAACACGCCAGCCGAGCTGTGGACGGCGATCGCGCCGCTGCTGCCGCGCGATCTGCGTTGAAGCATCGTCATCCGCGCTGATCTCCCCCGACTCGCATCGCCGCCCTGCCCGGCGGCATGCGGGCCGGCATGACAGGAGCACGGTCGGATTAGTTGGCCTGACCGAACAATTTATCCGGCCCAAAAGGGTTTATCCCTGGCGGCCGGTGAATTAAAGTACCTTCAATGCAGGGCAATGCGGGTGCCTCCCGATTGCCTTTCCCGGCCAAGGCCGGATGCCGCGCGGCCACGCCCGCACGGCGATTCTCGTTACGCATCGACGGCTTGCCGCCCTCATGCGCCCGCGCGCCGACGTCTCCCCGGCGCGCAACCTGGACCTTTTAGACCTTTCATCCACTCACCGCGTGTTGCCTCACGGCTTCGCGCGTACCTGGAATTGCCCATGCTTTTGCCCATCCTGTTACTTTCGGCCGCCGGCTTCACCATCCTGACCACCGAATTTCTGATCGTCGGCCTGCTGCCCAGCCTGGCCCGCGACCTTGATGTGACGGTGTCCCAGGCCGGCCTGCTGGTGTCGCTGTTCGCCTTCACCGTGGCCGCCACCGGCCCGCTGCTGACCGCGCTCATGGCCAATATCGAGCGCAAGCGCCTGTTCATCAGCGTGCTGGTGCTGTTCGGGCTGTCCAATGCCCTGGCCGCCGTGGCGCCGAATATCTGGGTCATGGCAGTGGCCCGCTTCGTGCCGGCGCTGGCGCTGCCGGTTTTCTGGTCGCTGGCCAGCGCCACCGCGGTGGAACTGGTGGGCCCGGCCCGCGCCGGCCGCGCCATCTCGATGGTGGCGTTCGGCATCGTCGCCGCCACCGTCTTCGGCATTCCCATCGGCGTGCTGATTTCCGATGCGTTCGGCTGGCGCGCGGCCTTCGGTGTGCTGTCCGCGGTGGCATTCGCCAAAGCGCTGTTGTTGCTGCTGGCCTTCCCCAGCACTCGCATCCGCGCCGAGAACGTGAAATTGGTGACGCAGCTGCGCATCCTGCGCAATCCGATCGTGGTCGGCCACGTGCTGCTGTCGCTGCTGGTGTTCACGGGCATGTTCACCGCCTATACCTATCTGGCAGACATGCTGGAACGACTGGCCGGCTTCAATGGCCAGATCGTCGGCTGGACCATGATGGCGTTTGGCGCCGTCGGCCTGATCGGCAACACCCTGGGCGGCCGCATGGTCGACCGCAGCCCGCTGGGCGCCACCGCCCTGTTCTCGTCGCTGATGGCGGTCGGCCTGGCGTTCGTGGCGCCCGTGATGCAATCGCACGGCCTGCTGGCCGTGGCCCTGACGATCTGGGGCATCGCCCAGGCAGCCCTCTTCATCGTCTGCCACGTGCGGCTGATGAAGTCGGCGCCCGAAGCGCCCGCCTTCGCCGCCTCGCTCAACATCTCCGGCGCCAATATCGGCATCGGCCTGGGCGCGGTGGTCGGCGGCCACGTGATCGACCAATACGGGCTGGCTTCGCTCGGTTGGGCGGCGGCGGTCATCGTGGCGATCTCGGTCGCCCTGGCCTTCGTGCTGATGGCGGCTTCACGCGCGCGCCCCGCCGGCAAGGCGGCCTGCGCCAACGCCTGACCTCCGATTGAGGCCTGCGCGCCACGCCTCACCCGGCGGGCGCGGAAACACAGCGGACTATCGCGTTTACCAGTACAATAGGAAGTTCTTGGGGCCGATCCGGATTCGACGTGGGTCGCGAAACAACTCAGGGCATGCCGAGCACCAGTACGCTCGTTAAACCACTGGAACACTACAAACGCCAACGACGAGCGTTTCGCTCTCGCCGCTTAAGCGGTGAGCCGCTGCACTGATCTGTCCTTGGGTCAGGCGGGGGAAGGCAACTTCCCAGGGGGGCAACCCTCGAACCGCAGCAGCGACATTCACAAGGAATCGGTTTGAACTGGGGTCACACGGTTCAAATTTAAATTACGTGAATCGCTCTGGTCCGGCCTGTCGGTTGGCTAAGTCCAGGGTTAAAACCAAATAGATCGACTACGCATGTAGAACTGGTTGCGGAGGGCTTGCGGACGGGGGTTCAATTCCCCCCGGCTCCACCAAATTTCCGCCATAGCGCCAAATGGCCGACCTTCACGGGTCGGCCATTTTTTTTGGCGGCCGCCACCGAGCGGGCGTCCACAACGCTTGCTGTCCGCCCGCCGTGCTCAGTGGATATGCTCCTGTTCCGAACGGTCCGAACGCTCCACCTGCAGCGTCGTGTGATGCAGGTCGAAGCCCGCCTGCAGGCGGCGCTCGATCTCCAGCCGGACAGTCTCGCCGTCGGCGCCCGCGGCCAGCACCACGTGGCCGGTCAGGAGCGGCTGCTTCTGCGTGATCGCCCACAGATGGATGTCATGCACGCTGGCAACGCCATCGGTGCCGGCAATGGCGTCGCGCACCGCATTCAGGCTCATGCCGGGCGGCACGCCTTCGAGCAGCAGGTTGATACATTCGCGCAGCAGCACCCAGGTGCGCGGGAACACCATGAAACCGATCGCCACGGCCAGCGCCGAATCGACCCAGCGCCAGTCGGTCAGCCAGATGATCACGGCCCCCGCGATGACGGCGACCGAGCCCAGCATGTCGGCCCAGACTTCGAGATAAGCGCCTTTCACGTTCAGGCTGTCGTCCTTGGAGCCGGCCAGCAGCCGCATCGACACCAGGTTGATCACCAGCCCGGCGATGGCGACGGCCAGCATGCCCGCGGACTGGATATCCGGCGGCGTCTCGATACGCCGCCAGGCTTCGTACAGGATATAGAACGCCACGCCCAGCAACACCAATGCATTGACCGCGGCCGCCAGGATCTCGAAGCGCGCATAGCCGTACGTGCGCATCAGGTCCGCGGCCTTGCGGCCCGCGCGGATCGCGATCAGCGCCAGCAACAGCGCGATGGCGTCGGTCATCATGTGCATGGCGTCGGAGATCAGCGCCAGGCTACCGGTCCACAGGCCTCCGACGATCTCCACCACCATGAAGGTGCTGGTCAGCCCGAACGCGAGCCATAGCCGGGATTCGGGCAGCGCCCGCGCGTCGGCGTGCTCATGGCCGCCGCTCATGCCCGCTCCCCCGAAACGGCCGTGGCGCGGGCGTGGATGTGGTGGCTTTCCAACAGTCTTTTCGGCGAATCCATGGCGCTACGCTCCGGCTGAGGTGGGGCGGCACCGTGGCGGGGGTGCCATGGCCGTATGAGAAAGCCTGAAGTCACTGCAAGGTCAAGCGGTGTTCAGGCGCCCTTGAGGCATTCAAAGATTGCAAGTGTTTTGGAAACTTGACGCGTCCGAAACAGGCTCGTGGATTACTTAATGCATTATCTACAGAGGGATAATGCAAGGTATTAGTAACTGAAAGAAACGGAATAAGATAACAGCCGACACACAACTGACAGGCAATTGAAACCAGATATGGCCCCAATTTATGGCTCGCGGGGCCCGTCCCTTTCACCACCGTCAGAACGATCTCGCGAACTATTGCCAGCCATTCGGAATCTGGGGAAATACTCCGTCACATATTACGAATGCTCTCAAGACATAATAAACGCAAGAAAATGCCACCGGCTCGGGCCGCTCGATTGCGATGAAGATACTTTCCATTTTCGGAACGCGTCCTGAAGCCATCAAGATGGCCCCCCTGGTCGCCGCCCTGCAGAATGAATCCCAATTGAACAGTGTCGTCTGCGTGACTGGCCAGCATCGCCAGATGCTGGATCAGGTGCTGGCCTTGTTCGACTTGCGGGCGCAGCACGACCTCGACATCATGGTGCCCAACCAGACCTTGAACGGTTTGTACGCGCGCCTGATCAGCCGGGTGGATGAGGTGCTGGAACAGGAGCAGCCGGACTATGTATTGGTACATGGCGACACCAGCACCGCATCGGCCTGCGCGCTGGCCGCGTTTCACCGCCGCATCCGCATCGGCCACGTCGAGGCCGGCCTGCGCACCGGCAACCTGGCGATGCCCTTCCCCGAGGAAATGAACCGCCGCGTGGTCGACGCGATCGGCGACTGGCTGTTCGCGCCAACCGCCGAATCGCGCGCCAATCTGCTGCGCGAAAACCTGGCCGGCCGTATCACCGTGACCGGCAATACCGTCATCGACGCACTGGCCATGACCTGTGCCAAGCTGGCCCCGGAGGCGCCGCTGGCGCGTGCGCTCGCGGCCCGTTACGACTGGCTCGATGCGCGACGCCGGCTGCTGCTGGTGACGGGCCACCGGCGCGAGAGCTTCGGCGGGGGCTTCAAGAATATCTGCGCCGCGCTGGCCGAACTGGCGCGCCGCGAAGACCTGCAGATCGTCTACCCGGTGCACCTGAATCCGCAGGTGCGCAATGTCGTGATGACCGATCTGGCCGGCCTGCGGCACGTCCACCTGATCGATCCGCTGGATTACCTGGACTTTGTCTGGTTCATGCAGCGCGCCTATCTCATCCTGACCGATTCGGGCGGGGTGCAGGAAGAGGCGCCGTATCTGGGCAAGCCGGTGCTGGTGATGCGCGAGGTCACCGAACGTCCGGAAGCCGTGCAGGCCGGCACGGTGGCACTGGTCGGCACCGATACGCAGCGCATCATCGCCGAGGTCAACCGGCTGCTGGACGACCCGGCGTTGCATGCCTCGTTTTCGCGTCGCATCAACCCCTACGGCGACGGCAAGGCCAGCGCGCGCATCGTTGACGCGCTTTGCGGCCGACCCGTTTCTGAATTCGATCCTTACGGAACGGCCGCCGGCACGCCAGCCTGATGCCATTCGACCTGAATCCGCTGCCTGGAGCACCCATGCCAAAACCCACTTCCCTCCCCGCCGCCCAGGCGCTCTGCCGCGCACTGATGGCCGCCGGCCTGCTGTTGCCGCTGGGCGCGATGGCCAGCCCGGCCGGTGACGCGCTGCGGCAGTTGCAGGGCGACGACTGGGTCACCCGCAACACCACGCTGGCGGATCTGGGCATCAGCGAGCCCGTGGTCCTGAGCAACAGCGATGCGCGCCAGGAGTTCTACGTGCCGGTGCCGCGCGGCGTGCCGATCGCCGACGCCACCCTGAATTTCGACGCCAAATACACCAAGGGCGAACCCGGCCGCACCAGCCTGGTGTTGTGGGCCGACGGCGTGCCGCTGAACGCACAGCGCATCGCCGATGGCGACGGCAACATCGCGCACGGCTACACGGTGGACCCGCGCAGCCGCGAGACCGGCTTTCTGCGCGTGGGCGTGGACTGGCAGTCGGAAATCGCGCTGCGCCACTGCGAGAGCAACCGGGCCACCGCCAACGCGCTGACCATCTCGCCACAGACACGCCTGACTTACCGCTACGACGCCTCGGCCATCGGCAACCTGGATGATGCCTGGGGCACCCTGCCCGGCAAGCCGACGCTCATCGTGGGCAGCGCCAAGCTCGATCAGCAGGCCTTCGACAGCGCCTGGCGTGTCGGCGTGGCGCTGGAACGCGCAGGCAAGCGCGTGGCGGTGCGCGCCTTCCCGTCGGTGGGCGACGAAATCGACACACGCGGCCTGCAGGCCCCGGCCGGGCTGGCACAGATTCCGGCCTTCGCCGCGCTGGCGGACAATGGCAAGCACAAGATCGCCAATGCCGCCGAGATCGGCGCCTTGCTGGTGCTGGGCGCGCCGGCGGTAGCCGGCGACGTGGTGATCGCCGACGCCACGCTGCGCGCCCGGTTGAACGAAGCGCTGGACGCCTTGCAATCGCAACTGGGCAACGACGCTGACGCCGCGGCGGCGTTCAAGTCCTGGCGCGAGCGCCGCGTGCCGCTGGCCGCCGCCGAGATGCCCTCCAAGGAGATCCGACTGGCCGCGATGGGCCGGCAGGCGGTGATCGCGCTGGCCGCGGACGCCGGCGCGCAGGGGGCGGGCGCGTTCGATACCGCCTGGCGACGCATCCTGGTGACACGCCAGGTGCAGGTCAAGACGGCCACGCCGCCGGAAACCTTCAAGGACGGCGGCCTGCGCCTGACGGCGCTGGGCGGCTCGCCCAACAGTTTCAACGTGGTCGCCAGCGGCGACTGGAACACGACGTTCCCCCTGGCCGCGGTCTCGGCCGACGGCCAGATGCCGGGCGAGCTGGTCATGGACGTGTCGGCCGCGCCCGGCGCCTCGTCGACGCGCCCGGTGGCCTCGGTCTTCTGGAACGGCATCCTGCTGGCGGCCAAGCAACTGGACGCCGACGGACGCCCCGAGCGCCTGCGCGCGCGCGTGCCCGGCTACGTGCTGGGGGTCACCAACGCCGTGCGCGTCACGTTCCAGCGCCAGCCGGTCTCGGTGGACTGCAACGAAATTCCGCAGGGCTATCCGGTCAACGTGCTGCCGACCAGCTACGTCAAGCCTGAGAAGGCCGAGCCGGACGGCACCTTCGTCGGCCTGCTGCCGCTGCTGGCCGGCACCCCGCAAGTGATCGTGCCGGACAGCTACCTGGCCAGTGCGCCGGACAACCTCAAGCGCCTGATCGGCATCGCCTCGGCCAGTGGCATCTCGACCACCCGCGCCGAACTGTCGGTGGCGGCCGGGGGCCAGGCCGTCAAGCCGACCCGCCCATTCCTGGCCATGGAAGTGCCGGTGGAAGGCGCCAAGCCAATGGTGACCGTCACCGACCGCAAGCAGCTGCGCGTGGATGGCAAGAACACCACGTGGCTGGATATTTCCGGACTGGACCATCTTAGCTCGGCCGAGGTGGTCAGCGCCGGCGGCCAGGACGGCGTGCTGTGGCACACCCTGGGCCAGCAGGCCGGCATGCTGGATGCGCCGTTCGTGTTGAACCGCGGCAACATCGCGTTGATCGGCGCCGCCGGCCCGGTGGCCTGGATCGACAGTGGCAACCCCGACGCCAGCCATCCGCCCGGCGCCGGCGAAAGCGCCTTCTTCGAATGGCGCCGCTACATCTCGTGGAGCGTGCCGGCCATCAGCGTCGGCCTGCTGGTGCTGCTGCTGATTCTGATTTTCGCCATGCGCGTGAGCCGCAGGAAGAACAAGGAAAACAAGTAAACCCGGATCC
Organism: Achromobacter sp. HNDS-1; assembly: GCF_040084795.1. NCBI lineage: Bacteria > Pseudomonadati > Pseudomonadota > Betaproteobacteria > Burkholderiales > Alcaligenaceae > Achromobacter > Achromobacter sp. HNDS-1. Next base: position 4,787,993 of record NZ_CP157584.1, on the reverse strand, counting down.
GGCTGCCCATGTCCTCGCTTTACTGGCCCTATCTCATCGCCGACTATTACCGCGGCCTTGAGATCGTGACCGCCGTCGTCGGCGTGATCATCCTGCTTTCGAGCCTGGATGATCTGTTCATCGACGGCTGGTACTGGGTGCGCGAACTGCGCCGCTCGCTGACGATCAAGCGCCGTTACGCGCCCCTGACGGCGGCGCAATTGCGCGAGAAAGAGGAACAGCCGCTGGCCATCATGGTGCCCGCGTGGCTCGAGTATGACGTCATCGCCTCGATGCTCGAGACGATGGTGTCCACGCTCGAATACAAGAACTACATGATCTTCGCCGGCACTTACCAGAACGACGAGCGCACCATCAAGGAAGTCGAGCGCATGCGGCGGCGTTACCGCCAGTTGATCCGGGTGGAAGTGCCGCACGACGGCCCGACCTGCAAGGCCGACTGCCTGAACTGGATCGTGCAGGCCATCTTCGCCCAGGACGCCAAGCAACCGGTGCCGTTCGCCGGCGTCATCCTGCACGACAGCGAGGACGTGCTGCACCCGCTGGAACTGAAGTACTACAACTACCTGCTGCCGCGCATCGATTTCATCCAGCTGCCGGTGACCTCGCTGGAGCGCCACTGGTACGAACTGGTGGCCGGCACCTACATGGACGAGTTCGCCGAATGGCACACCAAGGACCTGGTGGTGCGCGAAAGCCTGTCAAAAATGGTGCCCTCCGCCGGCGTGGGCACGTGTTTTTCGCGCAAGGCGCTGGTCGAACTGGCCGCCGAAACCAATAACCAGCCCTTCAACACCGACACCCTGACCGAAGACTACGATATCGGCGCGCGGCTGGCGCAGCGCGGCATGCGGCAGATCTTCGGCAAGTTTGGCGTGGAATACGTGACCCGCCGCCGCGCCTGGTTCGGCCTGGGCCGGGAGAAAGTGTCCAGCATCCACATGCCACTGGGGGTGCGCGAGTACTTTCCCAACACCTTCCGCACCGCCTACCGGCAGAAGGCGCGCTGGACGCTGGGCATCGGGCTGCAGGGCTGGCAACAGGTGGGCTGGACCGGCTCGCTGGCCACCAAGTACCTGCTGTTCCGCGACCGCAAGGGCCTGGTGACATCATTCATCGCGATCCTGGCCTACCTGCTGCTGGCCAATTTCTTCCTGTTCTACCTGGCCGACCTGTTCGGCTGGTGGACCGTGTATTACCCGTCGTACTTCCGTCCCGGCGGCTGGCTGGTGACGCTGATGTGGATCAACGCGGTGGCGCTGCTGTTGCGGGTGGTGCAGCGTGCCTATTTCGTCGGCCGCATGTACGGCTGGGAGCACGCGCTGCTATCGATTCCGCGCATGATCGTAGGCAACTTCATCAACGCCATGGCGGCCGCGCGCGCCTGGAAGCTGTTCATCGGCCACCTGATCACCGGCAAGCGGCTGGCCTGGGACAAGACCATGCACGACTTCCCGTCCACCGACCAGCTGGCGCAACAACGCCAGCGCCTGGGCGAATTGCTGTTGTCCTGGCAGGCGATCGACGAGGACAAGCTGGCGCTCGCGCTGGAGATCCAGTCGCGCGACAAGCGGCCGCTGGGCGAAATCCTGATGGAACAGGGCTGGCTCGATGAAGGCACGCTGAAGGAAGCCATCCATTTCCAGCAGGGTGGGCAGGCCGACGCCGCGCCGACGCACTCCAAAGACAAACCCGCGACCCCATGAAGCCATTGACCCGTTCGCTCCTGCTGTCCGCCGCGCTGGCCTGCGCCGGGCCCGCCGCCGCCCAACCGGCGCCGCGCGCCGCCGAGGCGCCGCTGGAAGGCGCCGCCTATCAGTTCGCCGACGAGGGCTACAAGAGCTACGACGCGGGCAACTACGCGCTGGCGCAGCGGCAGGCCGAATCCGCCATCGCGCTGCGCCCGGACGTGGAACGGCTGCGCCTGCTGCTGATCTATGCGCTGCAGAAGCAAGGCAAGCTGCAAGAGGCCGACAAGGCCGCCGCCGACGCCATCAAGAGCGGCCTGGATACCCCCGCCTTGCGCCAGGCGCGCGCCAACCTGAGGCCGCGCGCCGCCCAACCGGCCACGGCCGGCGGCAGCGGCGCGCCCGGCACCACCGCCGCCTACCGCCGTGGCTTTCCGATCGCCACGCGCGCCTATGCCGACTACAACCGCGCCGACTACCCCGCCGCCCAGCGCGGCGCCGAACAAGCCTTCCGCATCGATCCCAAGCAAGGTGCCTGGGCCATGCTGTGGCTGGACGCGCTGGAAGCCCAAGGCAAGTACGCCGAGGCCGAGGCCGCGGCCGACAAGGCCATGGCGCTGGGCGCCCCCAACAAGAACGACCTGACCGCGCGCCGCACCACCATGAAGCGCCGCCTGGCGATCAAGCCCGCCGAACAAGGCTACCAGGCGCTGATCGCCAACCGCCCCGGCGACGCCGTGCCGCTGGCGCGCGAGGCCGTGGCGCTGGCGCCCGACACCGCCAGCCATCGCCTGTTGCTGATGACCGCGCTGATGCTGGACAACCAGCTTGCGGCCGCCGAGGACGCCGCCACCGACGCGCTCAAGCAGGACGACGAGAACACGGTGGCGCTGGTAATGCGCGCCTACCTGCGCCAACGCCAGGGCAAGACCGACCTGGCCAATGCCGACTTCGACGCCGCGCTCAAGCAGGACTGGCTCGACGACGACCAGCGCCGCAATGTGCGCCTGATCGCGGCCGATGCCGCGCTTGCCGGCGGCGAGACCAAGCGCGCGCTGGCGCTGCTGGAACCGCTCGGCGGCAAGGACGAAGCCGCCGCGGCGCGCGTCAAGCGGGCGCGCTCGAAGCCGGCGGTGCCGGCTACGCTGACGCTGGCCAACTACCCTGCGCCCCTGCAGGACTGCCGCGATACGCCCTATGGCACCTCCTGCGAGCTGCTGCCGTCGGACGCCGCCGGCAGCGGCGGCCCGGCCGCGCTGGCCTATGCCGCCTATGCGCGCGAGGACTACCAGGAAGCCATCGCCCAGGCGCGCAAAGCGGTCGAACAGGACCCCGCCAACAAGGAACTGCAGCGCCTGCTGACCACCACGCTGGCGGCCGGCAACGCGACGCAACTGGCGGAGGCCGAGAAACGCATGGGCGAGGCGCTGGCCGCGCAACCCGACGACCCCGCCCTGTTGATGCAGCGCGGCTATCTGCACCAGCGCATGGGACAGCCCAGGCTGGCGCTGGAGGATTTCCAGGCGGCCCGCGCCACCGGCAAGGCGCCGCCGACCGTGATCCTGGACGAGGGCTACGCCCTGTCGGGCGTCGGCGACAAGCGCGGCGCGGTGGAAAAACTGAAACAGGCCATCGACGAAGCCGACGCCGGCAGGCTCGAGCTGACGCCACAGCAGCGTTTCGACACCCGCAGCGGCATCGCCGGACTGTCGCGCGAATGGGGCGGCTATGTCTCGGCTGGCTATCGCGGCGCGCGGCCGGCCTCCTCGGGATTGGGCGGCGCGGCCATCACCGTGCCCGGCGACGCGGTGTTCAGCACCGCCGAGATCTTCTGGCGTCCGTCGGACTTCCTCAATTCGTCGACGCGCACGTTCGAACTGTATGGACGATTGTCCAACACGCTCTACAACAAGGGCGGCAAGACCACCAGCCAGACGGTCTCGGATCCCTGCGGCGGCACCATCGACGTGGCCGAAACCTCGAACCAGGGCATCTCCGGCATTCCCACCACCGTGGGCTCGCTGGGCATGCGTTTCACGCCCTCCACCGAGGTGGGCCTGACCTTCGGCCTGGAACGCCAGTTCAATCTTGGCACCGCGACGCGCAAGGGTTCGTTCAGCCCGGCGCCGGCGGACCTGCGCTGCAGCCTGAACCGCAACAACCAGACCGCCTACTACAAGACGGACGCCGGCAGCGGCGGCTGGCTGGCCTACGTCACGTATGGCCTGTACGAAGGCACCACGCTGCGCATCGACCGTCCCGACTGGTTCACCATGGAAGGCTACGTGCAGGCGGGCTATTCCTGGCAGGACATGTCCGCGCGCCTGTGGAAGCGCAACAATTCCACCGGCGCCGATACCGACCAGACCTCGGGCAAGATCAAGCGCGACCAGGCCTTCGGCGCCGGCGAATTGCGAGTGGGCCGCAGCTATCGGGTGGACGCGATCAGTGACCGCCTGGTGTTCTTCCCCTACGCGGTGGTTGGCGCCGACTGGCTCTGGAACAGGAACCGCATGGTCGGCCTGGACATCGATGGCTCGGACTCGTATTCCCAGCTGGGCGACGGCTCATCGTGGTCGATGGGCGCCGGCCCCGGCTTCAACCTGCGCTACTGGTTCCGCGAAGACCACTACAACGCCCCCCGGTCCTACCTGGACCTGACCACCCAATACCGTTTCAACATCGGCGGCGGCCAGGCCGACCGGGCCAAGGGTCTGTTCATCAACCTGACCCTGTCCTACTGAGCCGCGCCGATCGATACGCATTCATGAAGGAATCCATCAACATGACTACCCCGACCCCATTCCTGACCCGCCGTCCGCGCCTGGCGTCGGCCCTGTGCGGCGCGCTGCTGGCGCTGGCTGCCGGCGCCTCGCAGGCGCAGCAGGCCTCGTCCATCGTCATCCAGGGCAAGGATAACTGGCTGTTCCCCGGCTGGGGCAGCCTGACCCAGGTGGACACGCGCGGCATCGACGCCGCCACCCAGCTGGTGCGCGAGACCCGCGACGCGCTCGCCGCCAAGGGCGTCCAGCTGGAAGTGCTGGTCCTGCCCGACAAGACCCTGTTCTACCAGGACAAGCTGCCGGACGGCACGGCGCTGAGCGCCGAGGTCAAGAAGCGCTACCAGACCATCCAGGACAAGCTCAAGGCCGCCGGCATCTCCACCATCGACGACGAGGCGGTGCTGCGCCGCCTGAAGGATGGCGGCCAGGACGTGTTCTACCGCACCGACCAGCACTGGACCCAGGCCGCCGCCGACGCCACCGCCGAGGCCCTGGCCCAGCGCATCAAGCAGGACGTGAAGACGCTGGCCGGCAAGCCGGGCACCGGCATGGCGCTGGGCAGCGTGGTCAATGAACGCCGCTATGGCGACCTGGCCGAGCTGTTCTTGACGCCCGACCAGCGCAAGCAGGCCGGGCGCGAGACCTTCACCGTGCGCCGCCAGGCCGACAACCAGAGCCTGATCGACGACGCGCCCGCCCCCGTGCACGTGACCGGCCACAGTATGGTGCAGCCGTACTTCGGCTTTCCGCAGAAACTGTCCAACGTGCTGGACCGGCCCGTTTCAGTGAACTGGAAACCGGGCAACGTCGGCCACTGGATCATGCTGCTGGAGTACCTGGAATCGCCCGCCTTCAAGCAGAACAAGCCGCAGGTGCTGGTGTGGCAGATGTTCGAGCCCACCTATGCGCAGGGTCCTGACGCCAAGGGGTTGTGGGACAACGCCTCCATCATGACCGCCGACGCCTGGCGCGGCCGCATGAAGGCGGCGGTGGGGCAATAACGCCGTGGCGCAAGCGGAGAAGACCGCGCCGCCCGAATCGGGCCATCGGCGCAACGCGATCGTGATCGGCGTGCTGCTGGCGCTCGGCCTGGGCTGGGGCGCCTGGTGCCTGGCGCAGGCCAGGCTGAGCGCCGCCGATGTCGCGCCCGCCGCCTGGATGAACGGCACCGCGGGGACCGCGTTGAACCAGTCGCTGCGCCTGCCGGCGCAGGGCGCGGTCAACACCTGGAACGCGGCGATCCGCTACCGTGTGCTCGGCGACCTGGGCGACCAGGTCGCGATGGGCTGCCCGCAATGGCTGTTCTATCGTGATGGCCTGCGCCCGCAACCAGGTGTGCATGTATTCAACGAACGCCTGCGCCTGATGCGCCACTGGGTCGACCAACTGCGCCAGCGCCAGGTGCAGGTGCTGGTGGTCGCCGTGCCCGACAAATCGCGCATCGAGGCCGATCACCTGTGCGGCCAGACCGTATCGTTGCCGATGCGACGCTCGCTGGACGACTGGCAGGCCGCGCTGCGCGCGCAGGGCGTGCCGTTCGTCGATCTGCGCGATGCCCTGGCGCAGGCCGAGGCGCCGCGCTACTTCCGCACAGACGTGCACATGAACGCCACCGGCGCGCAGGCCGCCGCCGCGCGCGTGGCGCAAGCCGCGCTGCCGCTGCTGGGCGGCGCGGGCGCCCAGGCCTTCAAGGAAGATCCGGCGGGCGCGCCGCGGCCGCGCATGGGCGACCTGATCGTGCTGGCCGGGCTGGAACAGGCGCGGCCTGGCTGGCGTCCCGAGCTGGACCTGGCCGCGCCGCAGAAGATCGAACCGGTGCGCGGCGGCGGGCTGCTCGACGACACGCCACCGGTGGAAGTGTTGCTGGCCGGCAGCTCCAACGGCCGTCGCAGCAATTTCGCCGAGCGGCTGGGCATGGGGCTGGGCCGCGAGGTCTGGAACCTGAGCCTGGATGGCGGGCAGTTTTCCGGGGCTTTGCTGGTGGCGCTCAAGCAGCGCGAGCAATGGCCCAAGAGCCTGAAGCTGGTGATCTGGGAGTTTTCGGAAATGGCGCTGTCGCTGCCGCTGACCGACGACGAAAAATCCGTGCTGGCCCGACTGCCCTGACCCGAGATGCTATTCAACTCTTATCTGTTCCTGCTGATCTTCCTGCCCGTCACGCTGGCGGTGTACTACGGCGCGGGCCGCTTCAACCTGCGGCTGGCGGCGCTGTGGCTGTGCCTGACGTCCTTCGTGTTCTACGGCTGGTGGAATCCGCAATTCGTGGTGCTGCTGGCGGGTTCGATCGCCTTCAACTTCCTGGTCAGCCTGCTGATCCTGCACACGGCGGCGCGGCCGAAGCTGCAGGGGCTGATCACGGGCCTGGGCGTGGGCGCCGACCTGGCGCTGCTGTTCCACTACAAGTACTTTGCCACGCTGCTCAATTTCCTGACCGACCTGGGCATGACCAGTTCGACCATGGACGCGATCATCCTGCCGCTGGGCATTTCGTTCTTCACCTTCACGCAGATCGGCTATCTGCTGGATTGCCGCGCCGGCGTGGTCAAGGAACGCAGCCTGCTCAGCTACGTGTTGTTCGTGACCTTCTTCCCGCATCTGATCGCCGGCCCGATTCTGCATCACAAGGAGATGATGCCGCAGTTCGCGCAACCCGAGAATTACCGCTTCAAGGCCGAGAACCTGTCGGTGGGCGGGATGCTGTTCGTGATCGGACTGGCCAAGAAGGTGCTGCTGGCCGACGGTATCGCGCCCTACGCCGACGCCGGTTTCGCCGCGCCGGGCGAGTTGCAGTTCTGGGGCTCGTGGGGCGCCAGCCTGTGCTACGCCTTGCAGCTGTATTTCGACTTCTCCGGCTATTCGGACATGGCGCTGGGCCTGGCCAAGATGTTCGGCATCCGCTTCCCGCTGAACTTCAACTCGCCCTACAAGGCCGGCAGCATCATCGAGTTCTGGGCCCGCTGGCATATGACGCTGACGCGCTACCTGACCGCCTATCTCTACTATCCGGTGGCGATGGCCGTCTCGAAGTGGCGCACCGACCGTAACCTGCCGGTCGGCGCCCAGGGCGTGGCCACGGCGGGCGGCTTCCTGGCCAGCATCGTCACCCCGACGCTGTTCACGATGGCGCTGGCGGGCGTGTGGCACGGCGCCGGTTTCCAGTTCCTGGTGTTCGGCCTGCTCCATGCCATGTACCTGTCGGTGAACCACGCCTGGCGCATCTTCGTGGTCGGCCGCAAGCCCGCCGCCGCGCGCAACCTGAACGTGGTCAAGCGTGCCGCCTGCGTGCTGCTGACCTTTGTGGCGGTGCTGGTGGCGCAGGCCTTCTTCCGCGCCCACGGCGTCGGCGACGCCATGCTGCTGATGCAGGGCATGATCGGGCTGCGCGGCGTGGAAACGCTGGACCTGGCCACCCACGTCAGCGGCCTGGCCTGGGGCGATGCCTGGCGCGTGCTGGTCGGCCATCACCTGCAGTTGATCTATGCTGTGGTGCTGCTGGGCATCGCTTGGTTCGCGCCGAACGCGCATCAGATCCTGGGCCGCTACTCGCCCGCGCTGTTCAAGCCCCAGGAAGCGCCCTCGCCCTGGATGCGCTGGCGCCCCAACCTGGCCTGGCTGGCCGTGATGCTGGCGCTGCTGTTCTTCTGCCTGGTTAACCTGCACAAGGAAACCCGGTTCCTCTATTTCCAATTCTGACCGCGACGCGGTCGCGGAGTACGCGATGGACATCAAAGAAATCGAAACCAAGGTGGCCGACCTCATCGAAGGCATCATCCTCACCAAAGTCGATCCCGACACCCTGCTGATCGATTCCGGCCTGGTGGACTCGCTGGCCGCCGTGGACGTGGCGCTGGCAGTGGAACGCCAGTTCGGCTGCAAGATCCCGCCGACCGAGATCGACGTGCACCTGGAATCGGTGCACACGCTGGCCACGTTCATCGCGGAGCGCGCCCGCGCCTGACGATTCTCCTGGGGGCAGCACCATGCGTTTCGATTTCAATGCCTACGATTTCGCCGACACGGCCGTCGGCGCCGCTGCCGTCGCGGTGGTCGACGCGCAGGGCGCGCTGACCTGGGGCGCGCTGCGGGCCGCCACGCTGGCCTGGGAGCAGGAAGCCTTGCGCGCCGGCGTCACCGCCGGCGTGCCATTGGTGATTTCCGGCCACAAGGAAGCGGCCTTCCTGGTGGCGATCCTGGGCTGCCTGCGGTTGCGGGTGCCATTCGTGCCGGTCGACGTCATCAACCCGCCCGAACGCATCGCCCGCATCGGCGAACTGGTGCGCGCCGGCCTTCGCTATGACGCCCAGGCCCGCACCTTCGCCGCCGGCTGCGCCAGCCCCGCGCCGCTGGCCGAGGCCGGCCTGGCCTACATCATGTTCACCTCCGGCAGCACGGGCGATCCAAAGGGCGTGCAGATCGGACGCGAAAGCGTCAGCCTCTTCGCCGGCTGGATCCGCGACTGCCTGGACCTGGGCGCGGCGCCCGCATTCATGGACCAGATGCTGTTCAGCTTCGACTTCTCGCTGTTCAACTGGGTCGGCGCGCTGGAACTGGGGGGCGCCTGCGTCCTGTGTCCGCGCGAGACCATCGCCCAGCGCGACCGCTTCGTGCAATATCTGGCCGACACGCACATCAATGTCTGGGCCTCGACTCCGTCGTTCGTGCGCCAGCAGCTGTTCAACCCGGACTTCGACCACGCCCATCTGCCGCGGCTGCGCGTATTCGTGTTCGGCGCCGAGTCGCTCACGCCGACGCTGGCCGAGGAGCTATGGCAGCGCTTTCCCGATGTGCGCATCATCAACTCGTACGGCCCCACCGAGGCGACCTGCTCCACCACCTGGGTCGAGATCGACCCGGCCCTGCGCGCCGAGGCGCCCAACCCGTTCCCCATCGGCCGCGCCAAGCCGTATGCCGAGGTCTTCATCGAGAACGGCGAGATCAGCATCGCCGGCGACCACGTCATGCGCGGTTACCTCAACCGTCCCGACCTGAATGCCTCGCGCATGTTCACGCGCAACGGCAAGCGCGGATACCGTAGCGGCGACCTCGGCGACATCGACGCGCGCGGGCTGGTGACGTTCCGCGGCCGCATCGACGACCAGATCAAGTTGCACGGCTACCGCATCGAACTGGCCGAGATCGACGCCGCCATCGCCGCCCTGCCGGGCGCGCGCGCCGGGGCCACCGTCGCGCTGCGGCGGCCCGATGGCGCTATCATCCGTCTCATAGGATTCGTCGAACCGGCCGAAGCCGGCCCCGAGGGCCTGCAGCCCCTGCCCGCGACGCTGGCCGACTGGAAGGCCGTACTGGGCCGCCGGCTGCCCCCCTACATGATCCCGTCCGAGCTGATAGCCTGCCATCGCTTCCCGACGACCAGCACCGACAAGGCGGACCGCAAACAGCTCGAGCGCATGTACCTCGACGCCCGCCTCAGCAAGAAACCGGAGCCGCAAGCATGACCCGTCGCATCCCTTTCCCCGCCATGGCATTGGCGCTGGCATTGGCCACCGCCGCTGGCGCCACCCAGGCCGAAGGCGTGCTCGCCCAACTGTATGCCGCCCGCCCTCCGGCGGGCTCGTCGTTCGTGCGCGTCATCAATCCCGAAACCGGCCCCGTGCGCGTGCAGATCGCCAACGGCCCGTCGCAGGAGATCAGCCCGACCCAGCCCGCCAGCACCTACGCCATCGTCAAGGGCAACCAGCCGTTCAACCTGCTGATCGACGGCAAGCCGGCCGCCAGCCTGCAGGTCAAGCCGGATACGTTCACTTCGCTGGTGGTGCGCCGCGACGGCGTCAACGTGACCTATGTGGCGATCGACGACAGCAACGGCGCGCAGGACGCGCTCAAGGCCGAACTGCGTTTCTACAACCTGGCGGCCGCTTGCCCCGGCGCCAGGCTCGAAGTCAGCCCGACCGGTCCCGTGCTGTTCCAGGACATCAAACCGGGCGCCTCGGCGGCGCGTGCCATCAACCCGGTCAGCGCCACGCTGGCGGCCGGCTGCGGCACGGTGCTGTCGCCCTCGCTGGCGCTGCCGGCCCTGCAGCCAGGCGACCACTACAGCCTGTTCCTCACCGGCAGCGCCACCGCGCCCACGCTGCACGGCCAGACCAGCGCCACCGACCCCTATAGCAAGTAAGGAGGCCGCATGCGCCGCGTATTCCGGGACGACCACGAACTCTTTCGCGACCAGGTGCGGCGCTTCGTCGCCGAGGAGATCGCGCCACACTACGCCGAGTGGGAAAAGGCCGGCATCGTGCCGCGCGCGCTGTGGCGCCGCGCCGGCGAGGAGGGCCTGCTCAACTGCGCCCTGCCCGAGCCCTACGGGCTCGGCGGCGACTTCGGCCATGCCGTCGTGGTGATCGAGGAACTGGCGCGCGCCAATTTCCTGGGCATCGGCTTCTCGATCCATTCCGACATGGTCGCGCCCTACCTGAACGCCTTCGGCACGACCGCGCAAAAGGAACGCTGGCTGCCCGCCATGACACGCGGCGACATCATCGGCGCCATCGCCCTGACCGAACCCGACGCGGGCAGCGACCTGAAGGCAGTGCGCACGCGCGCCCGCCGTGAGGGCGACCACTACATCCTGAACGGCCAGAAGACCTTCATCACCAACGGCGTCAACGCCGGCCTGGCGATCGTGCTGGCCAGCACCGACCCCGACCTCGGCGCGCGCGGCCTGTCGCTGTTCTGCGTCGAGGAAAACCTGCCCGGCTACACCAAGGGCGCGGCCTTGAACAAGATCGGCCAGCACTGCCAGGACACCTGCGAGCTGTACTTCGATGACGTGCGCCTGCCCGCCGATTGCCTGCTGGGCCAGGAAAATGGCGCTTTCGAATACCTGACGCAGGAACTCGCGCGCGAACGCCTGGCGATCGCACTGCGCGCCGGGGCCTCGCTCGAGGGCATGCTGGACGAGGCCGCCGAATACACCCGCAACCGCAAGGTATTCGGCCGCCGGGTGTTCGACTACCAGAACTCGCGCTTCAAGCTGGCCAGCGCGCGCGCCCAGAGCACCATGCTGCGGGTGTTCCTGGACGATTGCCTGGCGCGCCACATGGCGGGTGAACTCGACGCCACCAGCGCCGCCATCGCCAAGCTCAACGCCACCGAAATGCAGGGCGCGGTGCTGGACGACCTGCTGCAGCTGTACGGCGGCTATGGCTACATGGCCGAATACGGCATCGGCCGCGCCTGGGTCGATGCGCGCGCGCTGCGCATCTTCGGCGGCACCAGCGAAATCATGCGGGAAATCATCGGCCGCAGCTTCCTCTGAGCGCCCGCGGGCTCAGACGCGCGCCGCCATCCAGGCATCCCTGAGCGCGCGGGCCTCGGGCGTATCGCCGATCACCCACGGGTCCATCGTGAATGCCACGATGCGCTTGGCGCCATAGCCGCGCGCCACACCCCACTGCTGCTTGACCCGGCCAAAATCGGCGGAACGCGCCTTGAACGTGGTGCCGTCCGTGCTGCCCGAGGGCAGTTCCTCGAACAGCTCCATGATCAGGTCGAACGAGGCGCGGCGCTTGAGCAGCATGTCGTGCAGCGGCTCCAGCGCCCGGTAGTTGGCCAGGCCCGCCACGCCCACGCCGTCCTGGATCATGGGGTGGATGCGCACCGCGTCCAGCACCCGCGACCATAGCTGCATCAACGAGCCGTCGCCGGCAAGCCGGCTGTGGTAGGTCGAAATGGACGGAATGCGATGACAACTGGCCAGCGAGGCGCGGGTGAAAGCGTCCAGCCACGGCACCAGCAGCGCCTGGCGCTCGGGCCGGGCCCAGTTGTATTGCTCCAGCTCGTACGGCACGTACCAGCCGCGGAAATTGCGGCGCTTGGGCCAGGCGGCGGTGCGCATGTAGGCCACGCCACGGTCGCGGGTATGGTCCAGGTAGGACGCCAGCGCCGTGTCGTCGGGCGCGGCCAGCACGTTCCACCAGCGCTGGTCATAGGGCAGGCCCACGTGCACACCCAGGCCGTTGTGGTCGGCTTCCTCGAAGATGATGTCCAGCATCGATGGCGGCGCCATCCAGTCATCCGGCCGGCCGCCTTCCAGGCCGACCCACTGCAGGAACAGCTCGCGGCAGCCCAGCCGCCGGCAAGCGGCGAGGCGGCGGCGCCATTCGTCACGCGTCAGGTCCCGGTGGCTGAGCCACAGTTGCAGGAAAGTCGCATTCAGCGAGATGGGCGGCGCACAGGCCGCCAGCGGGATGAGCGCGCCCAGCGCCGCCGCCTGCAGCAGGCGGCGGCGCGCGAGGGATTGAAGCCGCGGGCGCGTCAGGGGAACAATCCTTGCCGGAATCAGCCGCGATTGCCGAACAGGCCCGACAGCGATGCCAGCAGGTCGGTCGGGTTGAAGGACTGGCCCGGCTGGACGGCGCCTTCGGGCGTGGCCTTGTCGATCAGTTGCGGCAACAGCGAGGACAGCGAGCCCAGCACCGAACCGGTGTCCTGGCCGGTCTTGGCGGCCAGTTCGTTGACCACGCCCGGATCCAGCACCTGGCCGAGCTGGTCGGCGCTGACCGGCAGGTTCTGGCCCTTGCCAATCCACGATGCGACGATTTCCCCCAGGCCGCCCTGCTGGAAGCTGGCGATCAGGCCCGACAGGCCGCCCGGGTATTTGTTCAGTTGTTCGATCAGGGCCGGCAGCAACGAGGCCGAGCCCCCTTGCTGCCCGCCTCCGGCCATCGAGGCCAAGGTATCCAATAGACTCATCGCCGTACTCCAGGAAAATCGGAAATCCAGTATAGGCCCATGGCGCCGCGGACACCGTCATCCAACGGATACCGGCCCCGATCTTTGCAAAACTTGTCCTTTGCCGCGGACTGGCCTGCGCCTCAGCCCGCGCCGCGCAGCGCCTGCAATGCCTTCTGGCCGGCGCGGCCGTCGGCGGGCAGGCCCAGCGCGCGCTGCGCCGCGCGCAAGGCCTCGCGGGTGCGCTCACCAATCATGCCATCGGGTTCGCCCAGTTCATAGCCACGGGCAATCAGCAGCCGCTGCAGCTCGCGCCGCTCGGCCCGCGACAGGCCCGGATCGTCGGTTGGCCAGGCCTGCGCCAGCGGCCCGCCGCCGCGCAGGCGGTCGGACAGGTGCGCGATCGCCAGCGCGTAGCTCTCGGCCGCGTTGTACGAGTAGAGCGCGTCGAAGTTGCGCGTCACCAGGAAGGCCGGCCCCTGGGGGCCGGCCGGCAGCAGCAGGCCGGCCGGCGTCTCGCCCGGCGGCAGCGGCGTGCCATCGGCGCGCGTCACGCCCTGGCCGCGCCAGAATGCCAGCGGGCGCTTGTTCTTGCGTCCCGCGCCGGCGGTGCCCAGGCCGGGCGGCAGCCTGACCTCGTAGCCCCAGTCCAGCCCGCTGTTCCAACCGGCGCGCTTGAGGAAATTGGCCGTGGACGCCAGCGCGTCCGGCACGCTGTCGATCAGATCGCGCCGGCCGTCGCCGTCGAAATCCACCGCCAGCCGCAGATAGGTGGACGGCATGAACTGGGTCTGGCCAAAGGCCCCGGCCCACGAGCCCTTGAGCTTGTCCGGATCGATATGCTCGTCCTGGATGATCTTGAGCGTGGCGTAGAACTCGCCGCGAAAATACGCCTGGCGGCGGCCAAAGCACGACAGCGTCGACAACGACGTCAGCAGCGGCCGTCCGCCCAGGGTACGGCCGTAATTGCTCTCCACGCCCCACACCGCCGCGATGGTGGCGGGATCCACGCCGTAGCGCGAGGCGGCGCGATCGAGCTCGGCGCGCCAGCGCGCGATGCTGTCCTTGCCGTCGGCGACACGCTCGTCATCGACCAGGGCCGCCATGTAATCCCAGATCGGCGTCTTGAATTCGGGCTGGGCATCGAGCAGGTCGATCACCGCCATGTCGGGCGCCAGGCTGGCGGTGTGCCTGTCGAACGTGGCGCCGGACACGCCGGCCTTGGCCGCGGGCGCGCGCAGGCCCGCCAGGCAGGTCGCGAAGGCGTCCGCGGCCTGCGCGGCGCCGCTGGACAACGCCAGGGCGAAGACCGCCAGGGACGCGGTATAGCGGATTTTCATGTCGTGGAGGTTCCTGTGGAGGGATCGGCCGCGTCGCCTTGCAGGCGCCGTTGCCAGTCTTCGACCTGGCCCAGCCTGGCGCGCTTCTCGAACAGCGCGCGCCAGTTGGGAGACAGCGCCGGCAGCGCGGCCAGCTCGGTCAGCGTGGGCACGTCCAGCACCCGGCGGTTGAGAATGTCCTGGATGCGGGCCAGCGTCCATTGGGGATAGGGCCGGTCACGCAGCGACAGCGTATCGCCCGGCGCCAGCCAGCCCTCGCGCAGCACGCGGTAGTACCAACCGGTCCTGCCGCTGGCCTGCACCCGGGCCGACATGCCGGCGTGGTCGAAACGGTGGTTCAGCTTCCAGCACGGCTGGCGCGCCTGCGACACCTGGATCAGGGCCTGGCCCACGGCATAGGTGTCGCCGACGCAGACGTCGTGCTCGGTCATGCCCGTGGTGGAAATGTTCTCGCCAAACGCGCCCGGCGCACGCAGCACGGCGCGTTCGCCCAGTTCGCGCAGCCAGGCCGCATAGTGTTCCCGCGCGTAGTGGTGCAGCGCCTTCTCGGGGCCGCCGTGGAAGCGCCGGTCGGCCTGTTCATCGCCGCGCAGCCCGTGCGCGCCGAGCCACAGCGGCGCGGCCGCCGGATGCTTGTCGATGCCGCTGTCGCGGCCGGAATCGCCCAGCGGGCGCACCGCGCCCGTCAGCAGCGCATCGATCACGATTTCCATGCGCATGCGTCCTCAAGCCAGCAACGCGGCCAGCTCGGCCTCGTCGAAGCCGGCGGCGCGCCGCGCCTGCAGGTTAAAGGGTCCGCGCAGGCGTGGCGCCTTGTAGCGCGCGGCCAGTTCGGCATAGCAGGCCACGGGCTCCCTGCCCTGCTCGGCGCAGAGATGCTTGTACCAATGATTGCCGATCGCCACATGGCCGATCTCGTCGCGCAGGATGATGTCGACAATGGCCGCGCTCTGCGCATCACCGGCGCCCGCCAGCTTGTTGCGGATCAGCGGCGAGGCATCCAGCCCGCGCGCCTCCAGTGTTCGCGGCACCAGCGCCAGCCGCGCCAGCAGGTCGTCACAGGTGCGCTCGGCCATTTCCCACAAGCCGTTGTGGCCGGGAAAATCGCCATAGGCGTAGCCCAGGTCGGCCAGGCGCCGGTTCAGCAGTTCGAAATGGCTGGCCTCTTCATGCGCCACGCGCAACCAGTCGCGGTAGAAGGCATCCGGCATCCCCGAGAAGCGCCAGAGAATATCCAGCGCCAGGTTGACCGCGTTGAACTCGATATGCGCCAAGGCGTGCAGCAGCGCGGCGCGGCCCTCGAGCGTGGCCATGGAACGCTGCGGCACCTCGGCCGGCGATACCAGCGCGGGCGCGGCGGGCCGCCCCGGCAGGGCGGCATGCGCGACGTAGCGCCGCGCGCCATCCAGCGGCGCATCGGCGCCGATGGCGCGCACCCGCGCCAGCTTGTCCGCCCAGCCGGTGGCGGCCAGCGCTTGCAGCGCCTGCGCCCGCAGGCAGGCCGCGCCGCCGTCCGGGCCGCTCCCGCCCGGGGAAAGGATCGAATTGCTGTCCATGAGAATTTCCGCTGCGTGGCGACCCCGCGCCGCCCGCAAGACAATAACCCTGCGCACTCATCGGGCGCGGTGCGCCACGCGCCAACGAAGACTTTATCATTCGTCCATGGATTCGCCGCTCCGCCTGACCATCGAGACCGACCTTGCCCGCGTCGACGCCAGCCAGTGGGACGCGCTGGCCGGCGACCAGCCGTTCCTGCGGCACGCCTTCCTGCACGCCCTGCACGACAGCGGCTGCGCGGCGCCGCGCACCGGCTGGTCGCCGCACTACCTGATGCTGTGGCGCGGCGCGGCGCTGGCCGGCGCCGTGCCGCTCTATCTGAAATCGCATTCGCGCGGCGAGTACGTATTCGACTACGCCTGGGCCGACGCCTTCGAGCGCCATGGCCTGCGCTACTATCCCAAGCTGCTGGCGGCCGTGCCGTTCACCCCGGTCTCGGGCCCGCGCCTGCTGGCCGCCAGCGACGAAGACCGCGATACGCTGGTGCGCGGGCTGGTGGCCTTCGCCGAAGAGATCCAGGTGTCCTCGCTGCACCTGCTGTTTCCCGCCGTGGCCGATCTGCGCGCTCTGCGCGAGGCCGGTTTCATGGTGCGCGAAAGCGTCCAGTTCCACTGGACCAACCCGGGTTACGCCGACTTCGACGCCTTCCTGGCCACGATGAGCCACGACAAGCGCAAGAAGATCCGCCAGGACCGCAAGAAGGTGGCGCAGGCCGGGCTGGCGTTCCGCTGGCTGCGCGGCGGGCAGATCGAGGCGGCCGACCTGGATTTTTTCTACCAGTGCTATTGCCATACCTACTTCAACCACGGCAATCCGCCCTACCTGAGCCGCGAGTTCTTCCTGCGCGCCTATCGCGACCAGCCCGATGCCTTCGTGCTCATCCTGGCCGAGCGCGACGGCCAGCCGGTGGCCGCCGCCCTGAACCTGGCGGGCGGCGACACGCTGTACGGGCGCTATTGGGGCGCGACGGAATACGTGCCGGGGCTGCATTTCGAAACCTGCTACCTGCAGGCCATCGCCTATTGCATTGCCCATGGCATGACGCGCTTCGAGGGCGGCGCGCAAGGGGAACACAAAATGGCGCGCGGGCTGCTGCCCACGCCCACCTGGTCGGCGCACTGGGTCGCCGACGCGCGCTTCGCGGCAGCGATCCAGCATTTTCTGGATGAGGAAACCGCCGCCGTGGACGATTACCTGGGCGAACTCGAGGCCCACACGCCATTCAAGCGCGCGGCCCCGGACTGACCGGTCAGAGGAAGCGATCCAGCAGCTTGCGGCTGTGCTTGTCGAGCGACAGGATATCGCGCACCAGGTAGAAAATGCCGTGGCTGTCGGCGATCAGCAGCGTCTGCGGGCTCAGGCGGCGGATGTCCTCCTCGCCCCGCAACGTGAAGCTGGTGGCCCCGCGGTCGGTCTCCACCTTCCAGACGCTGGGCGTGGCGAAGGTCGACACGCTGGCGAGCTTGCGGATCTCGGGCATGAATTCACGCCCGGCCAGTTCTTCTTCGATCAGCGCGCGCTCGGCGGCGGGCACGTCGGCCAGCCTTTCGATCCACAGCAGCTCGCGACCTTCGCCGGTCACCAGCGACAGCCCGCGATCGGCCTCGCTGATCGGAAAGGCCCGCACCGGAATCACGCCTTCGTGCGCGACGCCGTCGGCGCCCTGGAACACCAAACGCCCGAACGCATTGCGTCGCAGCTGAAAAACGGGAAGCGTCATGACGGTTATCTCGCTCAGGCCACGGCGGCCATGTCTTCGCTGCCGGAGGACTGCGCGTCCGCCTCATTCTGGCGCGCCTGCGCCTGGTACAGCCGGTAGTAGGCGCCCTCGCGCGCCATCAGATCCTCGTGCGGCCCCTGCTCGACGATCTGGCCACGGTCCAGCACCACCAGCCGGTCGGCCTTGCGCAAGGTGCTCAGGCGGTGGGCGATGGCGATGGTGGTGCGGCCGCGCACCAGGTTGTCGAGCGCCTTCTGGATTTCCTTCTCGGTGGTGGTGTCCACCGACGAGGTGGCTTCATCCAGGATCAGGATGCGCGGGTCGATCAGCAGCGCGCGCGCGATCGAGATGCGCTGGCGCTCGCCGCCGGACAGCGCCTGGCCGCGCTCGCCGACCAGCGAGTCGTAGCCATGCGGCAGACGCAGGATGAATTCATGGGCATGGGCGGCGCGCGCGGCGGCCACGATCTCGTCGCGGGTGGCGTTGGGCTTGCCGTAGGCGATGTTCTCGGCGATGGTGCCGAAGAACAGGAAAGGTTCCTGCAGCACCAGCCCGATGTTGCGGCGGTAATCCGCCACCCGCACCGAGCGGATGTCGGCGCCGTCCACCAGGATCGCGCCTTCCGACACGTCGTAGAAGCGGCAGATCAGGTTGATCAGGGTGCTCTTGCCCGAACCGCTATGCCCCACCAGGCCGATCATTTCGCCGGGCGCGATGCTCAGGTCCAGGCCGCGGATGACCTGGCGGTTGCCGTAGCGGAAGCCGACGTCGCGCAATTCGATGCGGCCATTGATCTGCGGCAGCTTGGCCGGGTTCTGCGGCTCCGGCACGCTCGAAACGTGGTCCAGGATGTCGAAGATACGCTTGGCGCCGGCGGCCGCCTTCTGCGTCACCGACACAATGCGGCTCATCGAATCCAGCCGCGTGTAGAAGCGCCCGATGTACGCCAGGAACGCCGCCAGCACCCCCACCGTGATCTGCTTCTGCGAGACCTGCCAGATGCCGAAGATCCACACCACCAGCAGCCCGACCTCGGTCAGCAGCGTGACGGTGGGCGAAAACAGCGACCACGTGGTATTGACCCGGTCGTTCACTTCCAGGTTGCGGTTGTTGGCCTCGCGAAAGCGCGCCACTTCGCGCTTTTCCTGGGCAAACGCCTTGACCACGCGAATGCCGGGAATGGTATCGGCCAGCACGTTGGTGATCTCCGACCAGATCCGGTCGACCTTCTCGAAGCCATGGCGCAGGCGGTCGCGCACCGCGTGGATCATCCAGATGATGAACGGCAGCGGCACCAGCGTGACCAGCGCCAGCCACGGATTGATCGACACCAGGATCGCGGCGGTCATGGCGATCATCAGGATGTCGTTGGCGAAGTCCAGCAGGTGCAGCGACAGGAACACGCAGATGCGATCGGTCTCGCTGCCGATGCGGGAAATCAGGTCACCAGTGCGCTTGCCGCCGAAATACTCCAGCGACAGCTGCTGCAGGTGTTCATACGTGGTGGTGCGCAGGTCGGCGCCGATGCGCTCGCTGACCCAGGCCAGGATGTAGGTGCGGGCCCAGCCCAGTCCCCAGGCCAGGAAGGCCGAACCGAGCAGCCCGCCCAGGTAAAGGCGAACCTTGCTGTAGTCGATGGGCGCGCCGTTCTGGAACGGGATCAGCACGTCGTCCATCAGCGGCATGGTCAGATACGGCGGCACCAGGGCCGCCGCGGTCCCCATCAGGGTCAGCAGGAAACCGGCCAGCAACGGCAGGCGGTAGGGCCGCGCGAAACGCCACAGACGCAGCAGCGCCCAGGTGGTGGACGGCGCCGCCTGTTCCTGGTTGCAAGTGGGGCATTCGTCCTGGCCCGCGGGAATGGCGTTGTTGCAAATGGTGCACTGGCGCTCGCCCGCCTCGGCTTGCGGCTGGCCGGACAGGCGGATCGCCTGCTGGGCCTCGAACTGACCCAGCAGCCGCAGCGCCGCCGGGTTGCAGGCCAGCGTGAAGCGCCAGATGCCCAGGCGCGCGCTGTCGTCGTGCAATTCCAGCACGGCGGCGCCGGCGTGGTCGGAAAGATTCAGGGACAGTTGGGGGCCGTAGGCCCAGGATTCCCAGCCGGTATCGGCCGAATTGCGGGCGATCAGGCGGCGGTCGGTGACCGCGACCAACCCGGGCTGGAACTTCAGCCGCTGGTCCAGGTCTATTTCGAGCCAGGCCAGCAGAGTCTCATCCTGCGCGAGTTCCGCGCGGATGTCATCCCGCCAGCGGGCAGGAAAGGCTTCGGCTAGGCCGGAAAGCAGGTGTGGTTTTTTCATTAGAACGCATACCGGGCCAGGACTCTGCCCTACAAGGCGGCGACGGGCTGCCGGCCCGAGGCCGGCAACGTGTCCCTTCCTTACAACACAACGAGTTCACGCCTTTGAAGGCGTCGTATAGTATCAGCCGATTTTTCTAATTAGGAATATCTGGGATCCCCCACTCGTTGGCATTATTCTTAAGGCGCAACCCCAATAAATTCGCGGTCTTGCATAGGGGCGTCCGCGCGTGCCAACCTGCTTCTCAAGTAAATTAAAACATGAAAAAGAAAGACATTGAATTCCTCGATGTCGTGGCTTTGCGCGGCCCGAACATTTGGACGTACCGTCCGGTACTTGAGGCGTGGGTGGATATCGGCGAGCTGGAGGACTACCCCTCCAACACGATCCCCGGCTTCTACGAACGGCTGACTGCCTGGCTGCCGACCCTGATCGAGCACCGCTGCAGCCCGGGCGTGCGCGGCGGCTTCCTGTCCCGCGTCAAGGAAGGCACCTGGCCCGGCCACATTCTCGAACATGTCACCCTTGAGCTGCAGAACCTGGCCGGCCTGCGCGGCGGCTTCGGCAAGGCCCGTGAAACCTCCACCCGCGGCGTGTATAAAGTCGTCGTGCGCGCCTGGCAGGAACAGGTCACCCGCACCGCCCTGAACGAAGGCCGCGACCTGGTGATGGCCGCGATCGAAGACCGTCCGTTCGACGTCGACGCCGCCGTGGCGCGCCTGCGCCGGCTGGTCGACAAGCACTGCCTGGGCCCCAGCACCGCCTGCATCGTCGATGCCGCCGATGACCGCGACATCCCCTACATCCGCCTGTTCGAAGGCAACCTGGTGCAGTTCGGCTACGGCTCGCGCCAGCGCCGCATCTGGACGGCCGAGACCGACCGCACCAGCGCCATCGCGGAAGGCATTTCGCGCGACAAGGACCTGACCAAGGAACTGCTCTCGACCTGCGGCGTGCCGGTGCCGGAAGGCCGTCTGGTCGACAGCGAGGACGACGCCTGGTCGGCCGCCGAGGACATCGGCCTGCCGGTGGTGGTCAAGCCGTATGACGGCAACCACGGCCGCGGCGTATTCACCAACCTGACCACGCGCGAGGAAGTGGTTTCCGCCTACCGCGTCGCGGTCGACGAAGGCAGCGGCGTCATCGTCGAGCGCTTCGTGCTCGGCAACGAACACCGCCTGCTGGTGGTCGGCAACCGCATGGTGGCCGCCGCCGCCGGCGAGCCGGCCTGGGTCACGGGCGACGGCAAGTCCACCATCACCGAACTGATCGACAGCCAGATCAACACCGACCCGCGCCGCGGCCGCACCGAAAACCATCCGCTCAATCCGGTGCGGCTGGATTCGGCCGCGCGCCTCGAGATCGCCCGCCAGGGCCTGTCGGAAGACAGCGTGCCGGCCGACGGCCAGCGCGTGCTGGTGCAGCGCAGCGGCAACGTCGCCTTCGACGTCACCGACCGCGTGCATCCCAGCGTCGCCGCCACGGTCACCCTGGCCGCCCGCATCGTCGGCCTGGACATTGCCGGTGTCGACCTGGTGGCCGAGGACATTTCGCGACCGCTGGACGAACAGCGCGGCGCCATTGTCGAGGTCAATGCCGGCCCCGGCCTGCTGATGCACCTCAAGCCTGCCGACGGCACCCCGCGCCCGGTCGGCCGCGCCATTGTCGACCACCTGTTCCCCGAAGGCGATGCCGGCCGCATCCCGATCGTCGGCGTCACCGGCACCAACGGCAAGACCGTGGTCGCGCGCCTGGTGGCGCGCCTGCTGCACCTGTCCGGCAAGCGCACCGGCCTGGCCTGCAGCGAAGGCCTGTACCTCGACCGCCGCCTGGTGCAGAAGGGCGACCGCGCCGATTTCGCGTCCGGCACTCGCGTGCTGATGAACCGCAACGTCGACGCCGCCGTCATCGAGAACGACAGCGGCGTCATCCTCGGCCAGGGCCTGGCCTACGACCGCTGCCAGGTCGGCGTGGTCACCAACATCGACGACGCCGACCACCTCGGCGATTTCGACATCAACGAAACGGAGCGCATGTTCAATGTGTTCCGCACCCAGGTCGACGTGGTGCTGCCGACCGGCGCCGCCGTGCTCAATGCGCGCGACCCGCGCGTGGTCGAAATGGCCGAGCTGTCCGACGGCGCCGTGATCTTCTTCGGCATCGATCCCGCCCTGCCCGCCATCACCGCCCACCTGCAACAGGAGGGCCGCGCGGTGTTCGTGCGCGACGGCGCCATCGTGCTGGCGCGGGGCGCGCACGAAGAACGCCTGGCCGACGTCGCCGCGATCCCGCTGACGCATGGCGGCCGCGTCGCCTTCCAGGTCGAGAACGTGCTGGCCGCGGTCGGCGCCGCCTGGGCGCTCGACATCCCCGTCGAGCTGATCCGCGCCGGCATCGAGACCTTCGACATCGACCAGGCCGACGCGCCCTGGCAGTTCACGCTGTTCGAACGCAACGGCAGCACCGTGGTGGTGGACGACGTCCACAACGCCTCCGCGCTGCGTCCGCTGATCACCGCCATCGACCAGTTCCCGTCGACCACCCGCGCCGCCGTCTATTCGGCCGGCGCCGACCGCCGCGACGTGGACCTGATCGAACAGGGCAAGCTGCTGGGCGACGCCTTCGACCGCGTCGTGCTCTACGACGACACCACCGTCACCAGCAAGCGTCCCGCCGGCCAGGCGCGCGCGCTGCTGCGCCGGGGGCTGGAGCAAGGCAGCCGCGTCAAGCAGATCATCGACGAGCCAGACCACGGCAAGGCCATCGAGAGCCAGCTGTCCGGCATCGCCGCGGGCGACTTCGTGCTGCTGCAATCCGACGAAGCATTTTCCGGCCCCACCATCGATCTCGTCCGCCGCTGGATCCAGCAACACTGACATCACCGCGCGCCGCGCTCATCGCCGCGGCGCGCCTAAGCTAGACAGGAATACCTGCCATGGAAGTTTCCCGTATCCGAGCGCTGCGCGGCCCCAATCTGTGGAGCAAGAACACCGCGATCGAAGCCATCGTGTCGTGCGCCGACGCCGAATGCTCGATCGACAACCTGCCCGACTTTGAAGCCCGCCTGCGCGCGCGCCTGCCCCAGACCGGCCTGCTGCGCCCCGAGGGCCACCAGGGCGCGGTGTCCATCGCGCACGTGCTGCAGATCGTCGCGTTGACGCTGCAGGCCTACGCCGGCTGCCCCGTCACCTTCGGCCGCGCCTCGTCCACCATCGAACCCGGCGTGTTCCAGGTGGTGGTGGAATACAGCGAAGAAGAAGTCGGCCGTCTCGCCATGGATCTGGCGCAGCAGCTGGTGCAGGCCGCGCTGGACGACACGCCCTTCGACCTGGCCGACGCCCTCAAGCGCCTGCGCGAACTGGACGAAGACGTGCGCCTGGGCCCCAGCACCGGCGCCATCGTCAATGCCGCCACCGCCCGCAACATCCCGTACCGCCGCCTGACACAAGGCAGCATGGTGCAGTTCGGCTGGGGCAGCAAGCAGCGCCGCATCCAGGCCGCCGAGACCGACCTGACCAGCGCCATCTCCGAATCGATCGCGCAGGACAAGGACCTGACCAAGATGCTGCTGGACGCCGCCGGCGTGCCGGTGCCGCTGGGCCGCTCGGTCACCACCGCCGAAGACGCCTGGGCCGCGGCCCAGGAACTGGGCGGCCCGGTCGTGGTCAAGCCGCGCGATGGCAGCCAGGGCCGCGGGGTGGCGGTCAATATCGAGACGCGTGAACGCGTGATCCAGGCTTTTGAAGTGGCCGAGGAAATCAGTTCCGAAGTCATCGTCGAGCGCTACATTCCCGGCCACGACTTCCGCCTGCTGGTGGTAGGCGGCGCGCTGGTCGCGGCCTCGCGCCGCGATCCGCCGCAGGTCACCGGCGACGGCGTGCACACCATCCGCCAGCTGGTCGAGCAGGTCAACGCCGACCCGCTGCGGGGCGATGGCCACGCCACCTCGCTGACCAAGATCCGCTTCGACGACATCGCGCTCGCGACGCTGAAAAAACAAGGCTTCGATGCCGAGTCCGTGCCCGCGCCGGGCACCCTGATCTTCCTGCGCAACAACGCCAACCTCAGCACGGGCGGATCGGCAACGGACGTCACGGACGAGGTCCATCCGGAGATGGCGGCGCGCGCCGTTTCGGCCGCGCGCATGATCGGCCTGGACATCTGCGGCGTAGACGTGGTGGCCGAAAGCGTGCACTACCCGCTCGAAGAGCAGAACGGCGGCGTGGTCGAAGTCAACGCCGCGCCCGGCCTGCGCATGCACCTGAACCCCTCGTTCGGCAAGGGCCGCGCCGTGGGCGAAGCCATCATCGCCAACATGTTCGCCGACGGCGAGGACGGCCGCATTCCGCTGGTGGCGGT
This sequence comes from Achromobacter sp. HNDS-1, assembly GCF_040084795.1. Classification (NCBI taxonomy): domain Bacteria; kingdom Pseudomonadati; phylum Pseudomonadota; class Betaproteobacteria; order Burkholderiales; family Alcaligenaceae; genus Achromobacter; species Achromobacter sp. HNDS-1. The sequence goes on along the minus strand of NZ_CP157584.1, from coordinate 4,763,558 downwards.
GGCCGGCACCAACGGCAAGACCACCACCGTGCGCCTGACCGCCCATATCCTCGGCGTGGCCGGCAACCGCGTCGGCATGACCAACTCCGACGGCGTCTACGTCGACAACCTGCGCATCGACACCGGCGACTGCAGCGGCCCGCGCAGCGCCCGCAGCGTGCTGATGCATCCGGACGTCGATGCGGCGGTGTTCGAAACCGCGCGGGGCGGCATCCTGCGCGAAGGCCTCGCCTTCGATCGCTGCAACGTCGCCATCGTCACCAACATCGGCATGGGCGACCACCTCGGCCTGGGCTACATCAGCACCGTCGAGGACCTGGCCGTGGTCAAGCGCGTCATCGTGCAACACGTGCATCCGAGCGGCACCGCCGTGCTCAACGCCGCCGACCCCATCGTGGCGGAGATGGCCTCCAGCTGCCCCGGTTCAGTCACCTACTTCGCCGAGGATCGCAACCATCCGATCATGGCGACGCACCGGGCCCAGGGCCTGCGCGTGGTCTATCGTGATGGCGACGCCATCGTCGCGGCCCAGGGCAGCGAGGAAACCCGGTTCCCGCTGGCCGAGATTCCGCTCACGCGCAATGGCACCATCGTCTTCCAGGTCGAAAACGCCATGGCCTCGATCGCCGCGGCCTGGGCGCTGAACCTGGACTGGAGCATCGTCCGCCGGGCCCTGGCGACTTTCGTCAACGACGCCCAGACCGCGCCCGGCCGCTTCAACGTGTTCGACTACCGCGGCGCCACCGTGATCGCGGACTACGGCCACAACCCCGATGCCATCCAGGCCCTGGTGCGCGCGGTCGATGCCATGCCCGCCAAGCGCCGCTCGGTGGTCATCAGCGGCGCCGGCGACCGGCGCGATGAAGACATCCGCATGCAGACCGAGATCCTCGGCGAGGCCTTCGACGACGTGCTGCTGTACCAGGACCAATGCCAGCGCGGCCGCGCCGACGGCGAAGTGCTGGCGCTGCTGCAGCAAGGCCTGGTCAACGCCAGCCGCGCTCGCCACATCGAAGAGATCCACGGCGAATTCCTGGCGATCGACAAGGCATTGGCGCGCCTGAATGCGGGCGATCTCTGCCTGATCCTGGTCGACCAGGTGGAAGAGGCGCTGGAACACATCGCCCAACGCATCCGCGAAGCCTGAGTCCGTCAGCGGCTCGAATGTGAAAACGGGGCGCGCAAGCTCCCCGTTTTTTTCTGCCCGCCGATAACGCCTAGCCGTGGGCCGGGGCGTCCGGCGCGGCTGCCTGGTAGCGGTCCGTCACGTGCGTGCATCCCTGCGCGGCCACCAACGCCAGCGCCAGCAGGATCGTGCCGAGGAATCGTTGCGTCATGCCTGTCCTTTGAGTGAAATCGCCTGGCCGCGCCGGCCACGAGACCATGGCCGGCACGTGCCTCGACTATACCGTTGCGCCCGCCACGCAACCAGCGGCGCGATGCGCGGCACGGCTTCACGATCCGCCTCGCCAAACGCGTATAGGTCCCGTTACCAGCCCCGCTCAAAACGCCTCAATACGTTGCTCAGATGTAACTCCCGCTCTTGGTACGCCTGCGCTACCCCTCGTCGAAGGACGCGCGATTTGCCCCGTCCCCGGCAGTTACATTTACCCACAGCGTCCTTTGACAGGGCTCGCGGCCGCCCTGTACCTTGAACCCAAGCTGATCAGTGTCCAACTCAACCGCGAATGCACAAGCTTATCGGCCATAAGCCCCGGCATTCGCCCCACAGAAGAGAGGTCACCATGAATAACGACATCATCGCTGGCAAGTGGAAGCAACTGACCGGTAAGGCCAAGGCGGCCTGGGGTGAACTCACCGACGACGAGTTGACCCGTACCGAAGGCAACGCCGAACGCCTCGCTGGCCTGATCCAGGAGCGCTACGGCAAGACCAAGGAACAGGCGGAAAAGGAAGTGCGCGATTTCTTCGATCGCAACCCCTGATCCCGAGCCACCAGGAGAAGCCGACATGTTGCACTACGCCGTAGTTTTCTTCGTCATTGCGATCATCGCGGCGGTCCTGGGCTTCGGCGGCATCGCCGCCGGCGCCGCGGGCATCGCCAAGATCCTGTTCTTCGTCTTCCTGGTTCTGGCGCTGCTGTCCATTCTGGGCGGCGCATTCCGCAAGAAATAGAAGAAGAACATCGCACCCAAAGAACTTTCGCTTAGCCGTTGCGTCCTGAACGCGCTGAAAACCACATACACAAGGAGCACAACTATGGAATTTCGCAAGCTGATCGCCGCCGCCGCACTGGGTACGGGCGCTGTCTTCACTTCCATGGCCTTTGCCGCCAATGACGGCAAGCCCAAGCAATCCGTGGGCGAATACGCCTCCGACGCGACCGTGACCACCAAGGTCAAGGCCGCCTTTGTGGCCGACAAGCAACTGAGCGCGCTGGACATCGCCGTTGAAACCACCGATGGCGTGGCCAAGCTGACCGGCACCGTCGGCACCGCCGCCGAAGCCGACCACGCCGCCACCGTCGCCCGCGGTGTCGAGGGCGTGAAGCAGGTGATGAACAACATCAAGGTCGACCCGGCCAAGAACAAGAAGTAACCCGCCGGGCCTTGATGGCCATGCAATGAAAAACGGCGCCTGTGCTCACACACAGGCGCCGTTTTTCATTGCGCGCGGGAGGCCGACAGTCCAAAGTCCGCACCAGACCGCTTTGCCGCCAGCGGCGCCGCGGCCCGCGTGACAGGCACAGCCCGGTCATGCCGGACCCGCGCGCACACTCAGACGTCCACCGTGCCGCGCCCGATCTCCAGCGCGCGGCCGCCCACCTGGATGCGGCCATCGGCCTGCACATCCAGCAGCAACCGGCAAGGACGGCCCATCTGGTCGCCCTGCTCCACCAGGAAACTGGCGGGCAGCGCATGCTGCCGATGCCGCAGCCAGCCGCCCAGGTTGGCGCAGGCCGATCCGGTCCCGGCATCTTCCTGCACCCCGCCGCCGGGCTTGGCGTAGAAATAACGCGTCACCACGACATCGCGCCCGTCCTGCTGGCGGTTCGGCTCGAAGGCGAACAGATAGCAGACCTTGCGCCCCAGGCTGTTGGCCTGCCAGCGATCCAGCCGCGAGGCATCCGGATTCGCGCGCCGCAACGCGTCGACGTTCTTGAGCGGCACCAGTAGCTGGTCCGCGCCCGTATCCACCCAGAGGGGATCATCCGCCAAGTCATCCAGGTCCAGCCCCATCAGTGCGGCAATATCAGCGGCCGGCAGCGTCGGCGCCGCCGTGCGCACGCCATTCGGGCAAGGCGCGGTGAAAGTCCAGGCGTCACCCTGCGCGGTGACCGGCACGACGCCGGCCTTGAATTCCAGCGTCAACGCATCGCCGCGCTTGAGCAGGTCGCGCACCACCTGCGACGTGCCGATGGTCGGATGGCCCGCGAAACCCATCTCGAAGCCAGGCGTGAAAATGCGCACCCGCGCATCGGCCACGTCGGACGGCAGGATGAAAGTGGTTTCGGAAAGATTGAACTGCGCCGCCAGCTCGCGCATGGTGGCATCGTCCATGCCACGCGCGTCTTCGAATACACAGAGGGGGTTGCCGGTGAAGGTGCTGGAGGCGAAGACGTTGAGAAGACGGAATGCGTAGGTGGCCATGGGCTGGGGGGAGGTTGGCGTGGGGAGGAAGGCCATTACTTTATCGCAATGGGCGGGGCAAGAGGCGCTCCCAGTGCTGCACGGTCTATCGTCTGTTTCTACCCAACGTTTCTACCCAACGCATCGAGCCTGTCCGCATTTTTGTGGACGAGGCATTCTAAAGTTGTTATTCCCGCGCCGCGGTAAATCGTTCGCCGAACAGAATAGCAAACTGGTTCATGGCGACTTTCCAGTCGAAGGTCGCTCTGGCGGACTTGGCCAGCACGTTGAGTCGCGCCAGCCATAGCAGCTTGATGGCGGCCTGATCCCTCGGGAAAGAGGCCTCGCCTCTTGATGCCAGGACCACCACGCGTCAGATGCTGCTCGTGCGCCATCACCCGTGTGGACGTAGCTTTCGCCTGCGATCTTGTTATCTCGCGGGCGTTACCAGATGGCGAAGAACAGCACCCAGGACCAACAGAAAGGCACCAGGCCGGCCGCCAGCACCAGCCATGCGGTGGTCTTCCTGACCATGCCGACCGGACGCTGGTTCAACAGGCGCGCGAACAGGCGCAGGGTCCACAGCACCGCCAGCGTCAGCAGCGTGAAACGCACTGGCGTGGCCCACGCGGCGCGCACGCCTTCGTGCTTGAGCAGGTTGATGGTGGTGGCGGACAGGCCCAGGAATACGCCGATGCCGGCCGAAGGAATCAGCCCCTGGGCCAGCTTGTGCAGGCCCGGACGGAACCAACCGCCCGCAGGCTGCCCGTCCACCGGGGCCGCCGGCGCCAGCCGGTCGGCGATCCACAAGGACAGGAAAGTGGCGCCGCCCACGCACACGGTGGCGCCGACCACGAACATCAGGATGCCCGCGCCATCCAGCCACGAGAAGCTGTCGTTCACTTCCGGATAATGCGTCAGGATGAACCACGGCGCATTGTCCAGCAGCGGCCACATGATGTCGTGCTCGACCAGCCAGGTCGCCGCCCATTGCTTGGCGGTCACGTACCACGGACTGGCGCTCCACAGGAAGGCCCCCATGGCGATGCCCATCAGGCCAAAGCACAGCAGCACGGTCTGCCAGGGTTCGCCGTCGGTGACGCTGACGACTTCTTCCTCGGGCGAGCGCGGCGTCAAGGCAATGGCACCGCGATAGCCGCTGCAACGGCCGCATACGTGACAGTCGCCGGCGCCCTTCATGTGTCGCAAGGGCACCAGCGGCGCACAGTTGATGGGTTCGATGCGGATGACCGGGTGACGCCACTTTTCCTCGTCCACCTTGAAGTGCCAGGGCGCCAGCTTGGCCAGCAGGTTGAACACGCCATTGACCGGACACAGGTACTTGCACCAGACCCGCTTGCTGCGGCCGTAGCGCCAGCCGACGATCATGGCCGCCACCGTGGAGCCGCCCAGCACGGCGAGCACCGCCAACGGATACTGGTAGACGCTGACCAACTGGCCATAGATGGTAGTCAGCGCGAAGGCCACGAAGGGCCAGCCGCCCCAGCGCATCCATTTGGGAATGGCATGCCCCTGGCCGCGTTCGCTGGCCCACTCGGTGAGCATGCCCTCCGGACAGAACCAACCGCACCATGCCCGTCCCAGAATGGGCATGGAGACCAGCACGAACGGCCACCACACGCCCCAGAACGCGAACTGCGCCACGATGGTCAGGTTGTTGAATACCGAGGCCGAATTGTCCGGCAGCGGCATGATGGCCGGCACGATCAGGAGGAAAGCGTATATCGCAACAATGCCCCACTGCAGCTTGCGCAACAGCGGGGCATGGTCTCGGAGAAAGTCGGCGATACGGGAGGTTGCCCTCCCGAGTGCAGCTGCCATGGTCAAACCTTCATTAATTCAATCCGATGAATGCGTCGGTTTTCGCGATCAGGACGTGGCGCGCGCCGCCGCCGGAGCGGGCTTGCCGCCCACCCAGCGCAGCATCGCCCACACCACGATCCAGTAAGCAACCCACAACAGTACCGAGATCAGGGCAGGCAGGGCGCGATAGCCAGCGAAATCAGCCAGAATCTTGCCCACGCCCGTGCTGTCGCTCAGCAGCCACGAGCTGTCCCAGACCGGATCGATGATGGTCGGCAGCACGTCCAGCGAGATCAGGTGATCCAGCCCGCCCACCAGCAGCGAACCGGCCAGCAGCAGCAGCAGGATTTCGGTGACGCGGAAAAAACGGCGCCAGGTGATGAGCTTTCCGCCCAGCTGCAGCAGCCAGAAGGTCAGCAGGGCCACCACGAAACCCGCCACGCCGGCCAGCGCCAGCATCAGCATGTTGCTGCCGCCTTCGCCCGCCGCCACTGTGCCGTACAGGAACACCACGGTTTCGCTGCCTTCGCGGGCCACCGCGATGGCCACCAGCAAGAACAGGCCCCACCAGTTGTCGTTGGCCACCGACGAGCGGGCGCCGCTTTCAAGCTCGCCCTTGAGCGTGCGGCCGTGCTTTTTCATCCACACGACCATCTGCACCACCAGCGCGCACGCCGCCAGCGACATGATGGCCTGGAACCATTCCTGGCCCTCGTCGCTGAGCCAGGTGGACACGCCCAGCAGCACCAGCGCCAGCGCGATCGCCAGCGCCAGGCCGGCGCCCACCCCGCCCCACAGATACTTCAGTCCGCGTTTGCCTTCCGGCGTCGAGCGCAGCCAGGTGTACAGAATGCCCACCACCAGCATGGCTTCGACGCTTTCGCGCCAGACGATGAAAAGAACCTGTTCCATGAAATGCGGCTGCCTATTCCTTGGGCTTGACGATCAGCGTGCCTTTCACCGATTGGTGAAAGTCATCGAAGAAGGGATACTCGCCCGGACGCGAGATGGTGATGACCACGAACGACTTGACCCCGGGGCCCAGGACTTTTTCCTTGCGCAGCGGAATGCTTTCGAATTCGACCGGCTCGTTGCTTTCGTTGATCAGTTCGATCTTGAAGCGGCCGGCCGGGACTTCCAGCGTGGCCGGTTCAAACGTGCCATTGGGCTTGAACGTCAGCGTGAACGTGGGCAGTTCGTCCGCCTGCGCGGGCGCGCCGGCCATGCCCGTCAGGCCGATCAGCAACGCGACGCAGAGGCGGCGCAGGGGACGCATGCTATGCACGATCAGTAGCCGCCCTTCTTGCCGGTGCCGGCATAGACGAATTCATATTCGAGGTCGAACGGCTGGAACCAGTCGCCCACGCCGGTTTCCTTGTCGATGTGACGACCGAAGTGGCTCATCTTGTCGGCGGTCGGCGGCAGGATGGTGTACTTCAGCTTGTACTTGCCCGGGCCTTCGAGCTTGATGTTCTCGCCATAATGCGGGCCATCATTGGCGACCATGGGCATGAAGGTGCCCTTCTGCACGTTCTGGCTGCCGACCTTCTGGATTTCGTATTTCACGACCAGGTAGGGCATCCACTCGCCTTCGGGAAAACCGGTGGGATTGCCGGCCGTGGCGTGGATGTCGGCTTCGAGGTGGATGTCGGAATCCTTGGCGGGACGCATCATGCCCGGCGGGTCCATTTCGATCGGCTGCAGGTAGACCGCGCCGATCTCCATGCCGCCCTTTTCCACCGGCTTGCCGATGGGATATTCAGCCGCTTGGGCGGCGGACACGCTCAAAGCGACAATGGCCAGGGCCAAGGCTTTCTTCATCATTGGGTATCCTCGAAGCTCGATTGAAACGACGGATTCTAAAAACATAAACAAGAACCGTTTGCATTAATGTAACGAAAAAATCTGACATCTCCCTGAATCACATCAGTCTGAAATTCTCTGTTTTTTGCGTCCCATCAAGCCAAACAAAAGCCGGCGGGCAATGCCACGCCGGCTGACTAAGGTGGGATCCGCGGCAATGCCGCGCTCCCCTTTTTACGACTTGCGTCCGCCGCCTTGCACGCCCCCGGGGTTGAAGGGGAAGTTCGAGAACATGGCGCGCGTCTGGTCCTGCATCTGGTCCTGCATCTGCACGAACAGGTTTTTGCTCTGGTCGATGTAGTTGTTCATCATGTTCTGCAGCATCGGCGTCTGCACGTTCATGAACTGGGCCCAGGCTTCGGGACCGAACTGGCTGCCATACAGGCCCTTGGACTGCTCGGCCATGCGCTGCTGGATCTCCATGAAGGCCTGGATGTTCTTTTCCAGGTACGAGCCCATGATGCCCTGCATCGCGTGGCCGTAGAAACGGATGATCTGCGACAGCATGTTCGACGAAAACATGGGCATGCCGCCGCTTTCTTCTTCAAGAATGATCTGCAGCAGGATGCTGCGCGTGAGGTCTTCGGCGCTCTTGGCGTCGACCACCTGGAATTCTTCGTTGGCCAGAACCAGTTGCTTGACATCCGCCAGGGTGATGTAGGTGCTGGTCCGGGTGTCGTACAGACGACGGTTGGGGTACTTTTTAATCAGGCGCAGGCTGGCGCCGGTTTGTGCTTGCGTCATGGTTGTCCCCGGATCGGGCGATCTCTAAGACTTCGAATAGGGTGAAGTGTAATGCCGCGGCGCCGTCTCCCCGAGGCACCGCGGCGCGGAAGGGCCGCCCGCCGGGCGGCCCGCGAGGCGTCAGCCCATGTGCAGGCCGCCGTTGAGCGAGAAATCCGCCCCGGTGGAAAAACCGGATTCATCCGAAGCCAGCCACGCCGTCATCGACGCGATTTCCTCGGGCGTGCCCAGGCGGCGCACCGGGATGGTGGCGACGATCTTCTCCAGCACGTCCGGACGGATGGCGCGCACCATGTCGGTCCCGATGTAGCCGGGCGAGATGGTGTTGACGGTGACGCCCTTGCTGGCGACTTCCTGCGCCAGCGCCATGGTGAAGCCGTGGATGCCGGCCTTGGCGGTGGAGTAGTTGGTCTGGCCGAACTGGCCCTTCTGCCCGTTCACCGAGCTGATGTTGATGATGCGCCCCCACTGGCGCTCGACCATGCCGTCGATGACCTGCTTGGTTACGTTGAACAGGCTGTTCAGGTTGGTGTCGATGACCGCGCGCCAATCGTCGGCGGTCATCTTGCGGAACAGCCCGTCGCGGGTGATGCCCGCGTTGTTGACCAGCACGTCGACCGGGCCGAGTTCCGCCGTGACGCGCTCGAACGCGGCCACGGTGGAATCCCAGTCGGACACATTGCCGACGGAAGCATGGAAGGTATATCCCTGCGCCGCCTGCTCATCCAGCCATTGCTGGTAATTGCGGCTCGGGCCGCAGCCTGCCACGACGCGAAAGCCTTCCTTGGCCAGGCGTTGGCAAATAGAGGTGCCGATCCCGCCCATCCCGCCTGTAACGTAAGCCAGTTTTCCGCTCATTGGACTTCCTCCTGTGTGCGACGGACGCCTCGTTGATTGACTTCTTATTGGCCTGGGCCCACCGCGTGCGCGGCTTCAGGCAGCCCTGACCTTCACATACCTGCCCGGCGCCGGCTCTATCGGCCGATACCGGGCGTTACCTGATTTTGCACGCGCCTTGACCTGCTTGCCGGAATGCCCCGCCAGCCAGGCGGCCCAATCGGGCCACCAGCTGCCCGGTATTTCCTGCGCCTGCGCCAGCCAGGCGTTGGGGTCGCCCGGCAGCGGCTGGCCGGCGCCGCCCAGATTGTCCGCCACCCAGTAGCTGCGGCGCTTCTTGGCGGGCGGATTCACCACGCCGGCGATATGGCCCGAGGCGCCCAGCACGAAGCGCTGCGGACCGCGCAGCACCTGGGTGGAAGCATAGGCCGACACCCACGGCACGATATGGTCTTCGCGTGAACCGAAAATATACGCCGGCATCGACAGGCGCGTCAGGTCCAGCGGCAGGCCGGCGGCCTGGGCGCGGCCGGGCACCTTCAGGTTATTTTCGAGATACGTGTTGCGGAAGTACCAGGAAAAGAACGGGCCCGGCAGATTGGTGCTGTCGCCGTTCCAGAACAGCAGGTCGAAGGCTGGCGGCTTCTGGCCTTTCAGGTAGTTGCCGACGACGTAGTTCCAGACCAGTTCATTAGGCCGCAGGAACGAGAAAGTGGTGGCAAGGTCGCGTCCGGGCATCAGGCCGCCGTTGCCCAGTTGATGGTCGCGCAGCAGCGCGTGGGCCTCGTCGACGAAGACGTTGAGGATGCCGGTATCGTGGAAATCGAGCAGCGAGGTCAGCAGCGTCAGCGCCGCCACCGGATGCTCGCCGCGCGCTTCGGCCAGCGCCAGCGCCGAGGCCAGCATGGTGCCGCCGACACAGAAGCCGAGCGCGTTGACCTGCGGCTGGCCGGAGATGTCGCTGGCCACGCGCAGGGCCCGCAGCACCGCGTCGTCGAGGTAGTCGGACCAGGTCGCGCGATCGATGCCGTCGGTATCGCTGGCCAGCGGGTTGCGCCAGGAGATCAGGAACACCGTGAAGCCCTGCTCGACCGCGTGGCGCACGAACGAGTTGTCGGGTTGCAGGTCGAGGATATAGAACTTGTTGATGTTCGGCGGCACGATCACCAGCGGCCGCTCGTGCACCGTGGCGGTGGCGGGCTTGTACTGGATCAGCTGGAACAGCGCATTTTCGAACACCACGTCGCCGGGCGTCACCGCCACGTTGCGGCCGATCTCGAACTGGGTCTCGTCGGTCTGGGTGATGCGGCCTTTCTTGACGTCGCCCAGCAGATTGGCCAGCCCTTCGTTCAGGGCGCGGCCGGCGCTTTCGACGATGGATTGCTGGGCATCGGGGTTGAGCGCCAGGAAGTTCGACGGCGACAGCGCGTCGACCCATTGCATGATCGAGAACCGCAGGCGGTCGCGCATCGGCTCGCTGACCTGCGCCGCGTCGACCATGCGCGACATGGCGCGGGCCGACAGCAGGTAGGTGTGCGCCATCAGCAGATGCTGGCCATTGGCGGCCCAGGCCGCGCCGGCGAAGCGGCGGTCGGCCGGCGGGGCCAGCGCGCCACGGCGGGCGTCGTCGCACAGCCGTTGCCATTCGCGCGAGAATTCAGCCTGGATATCGGCCAGGACGTCCGGAGCCACGCTCACCGGATGGGGCCCTGAAGCGGAGAGATTGGCATTCACTTCGACACCTTGTTATCGAGACTTCCCGATTGATGTTGCATGTCGGGTTAAGGGCTGTCAATGCGGGTATTCAATGAGGGGCGCAAGGCATTTGCGACCGCCTTGCGCGGGATCAAGCCGGATCCAGCCAGGCCAGCAATGCCATCCGCCCGGTTTCACCGTCGCGGCGGTAGGAAAAGAAGCGCGCCGCGTCCGTGACCGTGCACAGGCGACTCAGGGTGACGTCCTCCACCCCGGCGCGGCGCAGGCGGAATTCGGCCAGGCCGGCCAGGTCGGCCAGCCATTTGCCGGGCACGCCGGGCCGCGGCCGGAAATAACGTTCGGCGGCGGAATCGTCGGCCAGGAAGGCGTCCAGCACGTCGCGCCCGACCTCGAAGGCGTCCGGCCCGATGCCTGGACCGACCCAGGCGCGCCAGGCGGTGGCCTGCGGCGCCTTGGCGCGCATCGCCGCCAGGGTGTGTTCCAGCACGCCGCCGGACAGGCCGCGCCAGCCGGCGTGCGCGGCGCCCAGGACCCGGCCGTCGGCGTCGGCAATGACCACCGGCAGGCAGTCGGCCACCATCACCGCCAGCACCCGGCCGGGACGCGCGGTGACACTGGCGTCCAGCGCGGGCTCGTCCGGCAGGTCGGCGGCATCGGCGTCGACCACCTCGCTGCCATGCACCTGGCGCAGCCACAGCGGCTCGGCCGGCAGCGCCGCGCGCAGGCGGCGGCGGTTCTCTGCCACGGCGTCGGGATCATCGCCGGCGCGGCGGCCGAGATTCAGGGTGTCGTGCGGGGCCACGCCCACGCCACCGGCGCGGGTGGTGCAGAAATAGTTGACGCCCGGCCACGCGGGACCGGTCACCACGGGCAAGCCTTGCGTCACGCGTTCCATGCGATCGCTTCCTGGACCAGGGTCATGTCGGCCGGCACCGGCGCGGCGAACTGGACCTCGCCACGCCCGCCCGGATCGTCGAAATGCAGGGCGCGGGCGTGCAGCATCTGCCGCTGCGCGCCCGCGATGTTCTTGCCGCCATAGAGGGTGTCGGCCAGCAGCGGGTGCCCCAGGCTGGCCAGGTGCACCCGGATCTGGTGGGTGCGGCCGGTTTCCAGGCGACAGACCACCTCGCTGACGCGGCCGCCGGGGTCGACCTGGCCGCGCCGCGCGGGAGCGTAGTGGGTGACGGCCGGCTTGGGCGCCACGGGACGCTCGACGCTCATGCGCACCGGCACGCGCGGATCGCGGCCGATGGCGCGGTCGACCCGGCCGGTGGCGGTCAGCCAGCCGTGCGCCAGCGCCACGTATTCGCGGCCCATGCTGCGGGCCTGCAACTGGCGCACCAGGTGGGTCTGCGCGATTTCGTTGCGCGCCACCACCATCAGGCCGGAGGTGTCCTTGTCCAGCCGGTGAACGATGCCGGCGCGCGCCACCTGGGCCAATTCCGGGTAGCGGTGCAACAGGCCGTTGAGCAGCGTGCCGCTCCAGTTGCCGGCGCCCGGATGCACCACCAGGCCGGCGGGTTTGTTCACCACGATCCAGTCGGGGCTTTCGTCCACCACCGGAAAGTCGATGGGTTCGGGCGCGAATGCCAGCGATTCCGGCGCGGGCTGGGGCCAGACGGCGATCTCGTCGCCCGGGCCGACCGTCTGGCGCACCTTGCCGGGCGCGCCGTTGACATGGACGTTGCCGGCTTCGATCCAGCCCTGCAGACGGCTGCGGGAGTGGTCTGGCAATAGACCGGCCAGCACCTTGTCGAGCCGGTCGGCCCGGGTGCCCGCGGGCACCGTTACAAGTTGCGCGTTTTCAAGCGACCCGCCGCGCGATTTTCCACCTGGGTTTTCGCCGGAATCACCATCGGAAAGGTCCAGGAGTTCATCGTCGGAAACGAGATCTGCGCTGAAGGCTGTAGCGGACATGGAGACAAATCATATAATCAGCCTGCCATGCTACCACCAAGGATACGATTCTCGTGATTCACCACCCCGCAGCTCCCACGAACCCCGCCTCCCGAAGCGGGTCGGTCTTGCGCGTGGTTATCGCGCTATTTGCCGTCATCGCGATCGCCGGTTGCGGTTCGACCAACAGCAAATACGACAAGACCGCCAACTGGAGCGCCGAACAGCTCTACGCCGACGCCAAGGCCGAAATCTCCTCGGGGGGCTGGAAGGAAGCCCGCGAGCGCCTGACCGCCATCGAAAGCCGCTATCCGTTCGGCGTCTACGCCCAGCAAGCCCTGCTCGAACTGGCCTACGTCAACTGGAAGGACGGCGAAAACGAACAGGCGCTGGCCGCGATCGACCGCTTCCAGCAGCTCTATCCCAACCATCCGGGAACCGACTACGCGCTGTACCTGAAGGGCCTGATCAATTTCACGCCGGCCAGCGCCTTCATGAGCAGCATCACCGGCCAGGATCCCGCCGAGCGCGATCCCAAGGGCCTGCGCGCGTCGTACGACGCCTTCAACGAGCTGATCAAGCGCTACCCGGACAGCAAGTACACCCCGGACGCCGAAAAGCGCGTGGCCTGGCTGGTCAACACCATCGCCATGAACGAAGTGCATGTGGCCCGCTACTACTTCGAGCGCGGCGCCTACGTGGCCGCGGCCAACCGGGCGCAGACGGTCATCACCGACTTCGAAGGCGCGCCCGCCACCGAGGAAGCGCTGTACCTGATGGTCGCCTCGTACGACAAACTCGGCATGACCGAGCTGAAGAACGACTCGGAACGCGTGCTCGATAAGAACTTCCCCAACAGCACGTTCAAGAACAAGGGCCTGAAGGCCGACAAGAGCTGGTGGAATCCGTTCAACTGACCTGATCGGCCACCGCATGGGAAAAAGCCCCTCGAGCAATCGAGGGGCTTTTTGTTGGCTGGCGGTCGTGGTGGCGACTGGCGGCGCTATGCCTGCTTGCGACGGTAGAACGCCAGCACTTCCTCCAGTTCGCGCGTGCGCGCGAACGGCGGCAGGCCGCGCCACAGGCGCTTGCCGTAGGGCTTTTCGACCAGGCGCGCATCGCCCACCATCAGCACGCCCCAGTCCGATTCCGTGCGGATCAGGCGGCCGGCGCCCTGCTTGAGCGAAATGGCGGCCTCGGGCAGCTGGTATTCCGAGAACGGATTGCCGCCCTGGGCGCGACAGGCCCGCAGGCGAGCCTCGATCACCGGATCGTCCGGCGGCGCGAACGGCAGCTTGTCGATCGCCACCAGCGTCAGCACGTCGCCGGGCAGGTCGATGCCCTCCCAGAAACTGGCGCTGCCCACCAGCACCGGATGGGTCAACTTGCAGAAGCGGTCCAGCAGGTCGCGGCGCGTGCCTTCGCCCTGCTTGAGCAGCGGCCAGTCGTGGCCGGCGTCATCGAACGCGTCGGCCAGCAGGTTGGCGACCTTGTCCACGGCGCGCAGCGTCGTACACAGCACCAGCGTGCCGCCCGGACTGGCCTCCAGCAGCGGCAGCAGCGTCTGCACGAAGCGGTCCAGGAACTGCGGCGATTGCGGTTCGGGCATGCCGCGCGGCACGAACAGCAGCGCCTGCTCGGGATAATCGAACGGCGACTCCCACTTGCCGGTGCGGGCCTGATCCAGGCCCAACTGGCCGGTGAAGTGGGTGAATTCGCCATTCACCGACAGGGTGGCCGAGGTCATGATCCAGGCCTGGCCCGGCTTGCGGTACTTGGAGAAGGCCTGCGCCACCGACAGCGGCGCGGAGTGCAGGCGCACGTGGTGCTGGCCGTGTTCGACCCAACGCACGGCCGGGCCGGTCCATTCGCCCGCCGCCGCCGCGCCTTCAAGGATCGCGACCGGCGTCGACAGGCCATCGCCCAGCGCCGCGGGCAGCCCGGGCGCCTGGTCGTCGCGGCCCCAGCCTTCATCGTCGACGCCCGATGCGTTGCGCGCCGGCGTGGCCCAGCGCTTCAGGCGCACGGCGATTTCGGCGCCGCTGCGCGCGGCGGCCACCAGGTCGGGATGGCGTTCGGCCACCGAGCCTAGCGCGTTGGTGGCGACGTCGATCGCTTCGCGCAGCACCGCCAGCGCGGCATCGAATTCCTCGGGATTGGGAAGGGCCTCGAAGGTGGCCTTGCGGCCCGGCATGCGGTCCAGCGGCGCACAGACCAGGCGCAATTCGCGCGCCGCCGTTTCCAGGTGACGCGCCACGTCGCTCCATTTGGTCGCTTCGCGCGCATAGGCCAGGCCGGCGGCCTCCAGCGCCCGGCCGAAGTCCAGCAATTGGTGGGTCGACACGCTGCTGCCCAGGAAGCGGGTGGCGGTGTCGGGCAACTGATGGGCTTCGTCGAAGATGACGGTGTCGGCCTCGGGCAGCAGGTCGGTGACGCCCTCTTCGCGCAGCACCAGGTCGGCCATGAACAGGGCGTGGTTGACCACCACCACGTCGGCCTCCTGGGCCTGGCGGCGGGCCTTGACCACGAAGCAGTCGCGAATGCGGGGGCATTCCTGGCCCAGGCAGTTTTCGCGGGTCGAGGTGACGCGCTGCCAGATGTCGGCGTCTTCGGGCACCTGCGCCAGATCGCCACGGTCGCCGGTCTTGGAAATGCCGGCGAACACCTGGATCTGGCGCAACTGCTGGATCTCGGTGCGCGACTTCAAGGCGCGTTCGTCGCCCTGCAGGCGTTCCAGGTGGTAATGGCAGACGTAGTTGCCGCGGCCCTTGAGCAAGGCGGCCGTCACCGGCGCGGCCAGCGCCGCCCGCACGCGCGGCAGGTCGCGCGTGAACAACTGGTCCTGCAGGGTGCGGGTACCGGTGGAGATCAGCACCTTGCCGCCCTGGATGAAGGCGGGTACAAGATAGGCCCAGGTCTTGCCGATGCCGGTGCCGGCCTCGGCCACCAGCGTGGCGCGGTCCTGGATGGCCTGGCCGATGGCCTGGGCCAGTTCCACTTGGGAAGGGCGCGGCTTGTAGCCGGGCAAGGCCGACGCGAGCGGGCCGTCCTCGGCGAAGAATTCGGAGATGTCCAGGTCCAGCATGGAAACAGCCGGGCGTCGCGATCGACCGCGCGGGTCGACGGCGGGGGCGCCAGGCCCTGATAGGGTGGGAAAGGATCAAATGATACCCGCTGGCGCTGCCCTTTTACGGCGAACGCGTCGCAAACGGCACAGTCGATGGGGACGGATGCATCCCGGTTGGCACTTTTTGTAACAGCGGCTTATGGCACAATCCGCCCCTTGTTTTTCCTTTTTGCCGTCGTATCGAGATGTCTGAAACTTCCGTTATCACGAACGTCGCCGCCGGCGTCGACAATGCCCGTATCGTGGCCCAGCTCGCCACCGAGCTTGGCGCCCGCGCCTCCCAGATCGCCTCGGCGGTGGAACTGCTCGATGATGGCGCCACCGTGCCGTTCATTGCGCGCTACCGCAAGGAAGCCACCGGCGGCCTGGACGACACCGTCCTGCGCAACCTGGAAGTGCGCCTGGGTTACCTGCGCGAACTCGAAGAACGCCGCGGCGCGATCCTCGAATCGATCTCGCAGCAAGGCAAGCTGACGCCCGAACTGCAGCAGGAAATCGCCACCGCCGACACCAAGCAGCGCCTGGAAGACCTGTACGCGCCCTACAAACCGAAGCGCCGCACGCGCGCCCAGATCGCCCGCGAGGCGGGCCTGGAGCCGCTGGCCGACGCCATCCTGGCCGACGCCGCCTGCGACCCGGGCGCGCTGGCCGCGCAGTACCTGAATCCCGAAGCCTCGATCAACGACGCCAAGGCGGCGCTGGACGGCGCCCGCGACATCCTGGCCGAGCGCTACGCCGAGAACGCCGACCTGCTGGCCGACATGCGCGAGCACCTCTGGTCCACCGGCTATCTGTATTCCAAGATGGTCGACGGCAAGGAGACCGAAGGCGCCAACTTCCGCGACTGGTTCGACTTCAACGAACCGCTGCGCACGCTGCCGTCGCACCGCATCCTGGCGCTGCTGCGCGGCCGCCAGCAAGGCGTGCTGGAAATCCGCCTGGGCCTGGAAGCCGAACTGGAGGCGCAGACCCCGCACCCCTGCGTCGCGCGCATCGCCAGCTTCCTCAAGCTGGGCAACGGCCTGTTCGCGCTGGATGCCTCGCCGCGCGCGCGCTGGCTGGGCGAAGTCTGCCGCTGGACCTGGCGCGTCAAGCTGGTGACGGCCTTCGAGAGCGAACTGATCGGCCGCCTGCGCGAAACCGCCGAGGCCGAGGCCATCCGCGTGTTCGCCGCCAACCTGAAAGACCTGCTGCTGGCCGCGCCGGCCGGCCCCAAGGCCGTGCTGGGCCTGGACCCTGGCATCCGCACGGGCTGCAAGGTGGCCGTGATCGACCGCACCGGCAAGGTCGTCGACACCACCACCGTCTACCCGTTCGAGCCGCGCCGCGACCGCGACGGCACCATCAACACCCTGGCCGCGCTGGTGGCGCGCCACAAGGTCGACCTGATCGCCATCGGCAACGGCACCGCCTCGCGCGAAAGCGAGAAGCTGGTGGGCGACATGCAGGAACGCTTCCCCGACCTGAAGGTGACCCGCGTGGTGGTGTCCGAGGCCGGCGCGTCGGTGTATTCGGCCTCCGAGACCGCCGCGCAGGAATTCCCCGACCTCGACGTGACGCTGCGCGGCGCCGTGTCGATCGCGCGCCGCCTGCAGGATCCGCTGGCCGAGCTGGTCAAGATCGATCCCAAGGCCATCGGCGTGGGCCAGTACCAGCACGACGTCAACCAGCGCGAGCTGGCGCGTTCGCTGGACGCGGTGGTCGAGGACTGCGTGAACGCGGTCGGCGTGGACGTCAACACCGCCTCCGCCGCGCTGCTGGCGCGCGTGTCGGGCCTGAACTCGCTGCTGGCCAAGAACATCGTGGCCTGGCGCGACGAGAACGGCGCTTTCCCCACCCGCGAACAACTGCGCAAGGTGCCGCGCTTCGGCGACAAGGCTTTCGAGCAGGCCGCCGGCTTCCTGCGCATTCCCAACGGCGACAACCCGCTGGATGCCTCGTCGGTGCACCCCGAAGCCTATCCGGTGGTCGAGCGCATCGTGGCCAAGATCAAGGCCGAGGTGAAGCAGATCATCGGCCAGCGCGACGCGCTCAAGGGCGTGTCGCCGTCTGATTTCACGGACGAACGCTTCGGCCTGCCGACGGTGCGCGACATCTTCGCCGAACTGGAAAAGCCCGGCCGCGATCCGCGTCCCGAGTTCAAGACGGCGCAGTTCAAGGAAGGCGTCGAGACGCTCAACGACCTGTACCCCGGCATGGTGCTCGAAGGCGTGGTGACCAACGTCGCCAACTTCGGCGCGTTCGTCGACATCGGCGTGCACCAGGACGGCCTGGTCCACATTTCCGCGCTGGCCGAGAAATTCGTGAAGGATCCGCGCGACGTGGTGCGCGTGGGCCAGACCGTCAGCGTGAAGGTGCTGGAAGTGGACGTGGCGCGCAAGCGCGTGGCGCTGACCATGCGCATGAACGACGCCGCCGTGCCAGCCCGCCGCGGCGCCGACGCGCCCAAGGGCGGCGACCGCCCGGGCCGTCGTCCGCAGGGCGACAGCGGCCGCGGCAATGGCGGCGGCGGTGGCGCGATGAACAGCGCCATGGCCGACGCCTTCGCCAAGCTCAAACGTTGAGCGCCGCCCTGGCCGCTTCCTCCGGAGCCGGCCAGGCGCCTCTTGCAAGTCCCCGACCGGCGCCTCAGGCGCCGGTTGTCATTCAACTAGGGACTTTCCCGCAATTGCCCGTTTTCCTTGCGATGCCGCAAGCCGGACGCAACAAAAACAAGGGAAAATATCGAATTGTGTCCAAATAATAAAAGCCGGCGAAGTCGGGCACGCACGGCGAAGGCAAACCCATGATCAGGCGAGCTGCGGCGCAAGCGTCTATCGGGTAGAAGCACTAGAAAAACAGCGCCATCCCCTGAGAGACCGGAGATCCGTCCGCCATGCGCAATACGATTACGCTTGCCGCCAACGAAACGGCAACCATTACCGAAAAAGAAGCCAGCCTGAGCGGCGCCTACAACGAAGTCACCCTGGGTCAATACGCTCACCTGACCGTGGATGGCGCCGAAGTCAACTTCAAGCACATCACTCTGGAACGCCTGGGCAGCCGCGTCATCGAACTGACCAACGGCGCGCAATTGCACGTCGGCGCGCTTGGCTTTGCCAGCATGGGCGCCAGCATCGTCTACCGTATCGGGGCCGGCTGCGCACTGACCTTCGACGCCAGCCAGTGGGATCCGGAAGTGGTCGCCAACACCACCTTCGATTTCGTCAGCCAGGGCAGCGGCGCGCTCAAGTACTTCCCGTTCATCAACCCCGAATGGCTGGATTGTCCGACCGTCACCGGTTATTCGGAAGGCGACCTGCTCGAGATCGCCGGCCAGGGCAGCGCCCAGCGCTTCCAGGTGCAGGACGGCCGCATCGTATCGAGCGCGCGTCGCTGAAAAAAGCATGCCCGGCACAGTGGCCGGGCGATTCCATCACGCAAGAGAGGCGGCGCGCGCGCCGCCCGCGTCGCGCTACTCCTGCGACATCGAGGCCAGCGCTTCGCTCGCCTTGGCCAACTGCGCCTGCGCGTCGCCCTGGGCGCCAGCGGGCGCCGTCGCCACGGCTACCCCATCGAGCACCGCCGCCACGCCCTGCGCGGTGGCCTGCAGCAGGGCCTCGGGCGCTTCCGATTGCAGGCGGCGCATCAGGGCCCCGGCTTCCTTGGGATCGGCAAAGCGCTGCGACAGCAGCAGTTCCTCGCCATCGGCCGCCAGCAGGCGGAAACGGAAACCGCCGTCTTCGTCGCGGAAGCTGACAAAGCGCGCGCCCTTGCCCTTTTCCTTCTTGGCCTGCGCCTGCTTGCCCGGCGCCTGCGCATTCAGATTGCGCAGGCCGACGGCCTCGCGCAGCTCGCGCATCATCGGCACGGCCAGCTTGCGCGCCTTGGCGGCGCCAGCCTGTAGCACCTCTTCGATCCGGCCGGGGTTGGCCATCAGGTCGAAGTAGCGTTCACGCATCGGCGCCAGCAGGTTCTCCAGGTGGTCGTAGAGCGCCTGCTTGGCCTCGCCCCAGCCCAGGCCGTCCTCGAGCTGCTTGCGGAACGCCGCGGCCTGTTCATGCGTGGCGAAGGCGCGGTAGATGGTGTACAGGTGCGAGCCTTCGGCGTCCTTGGGCTCGCCCGGTTCGCGCGAATCGGTGACGATGCGCATGATCGAGGCGCGCAGCGCCTTGGCGCCGCCCTCGAACAGCGGGATGGTGTTGTTGTAGCTCTTGGACATCTTGCGACCATCCAGGCCCGGCAAGGTGGCCACGTCCTCTTCGATGGCGACTTCGGGCAGCGTGAAGTAGTCGCGGCCGTACAGGTGATTGAAGCGCTGGGCGATGTCGCGCGCCATCTCCAGATGCTGGATCTGGTCGCGGCCCACCGGCACCTTGTTGGCGTTGAACATGACGATGTCCGCGGCCATCAGGATGGGGTACGAGAACAGGCCCATGGTCACGCCGTCGTCCGGGTCCACGCCCTTGGCCGTATTCTGGTCGACCGAAGCCTTGTAGGCGTGCGCGCGGTTCATCAGGCCCTTGGCCGTGACGCAGGTCAGCAGCCAGCTCAATTCGGGGATCTCGGGGATATCCGACTGACGGTAGAAGGTCACGCGTTCGGGGTCCAGCCCCACCGCCAGCCAGGTGGCGGCGATTTCGAGGCGCGAGCGGGCCACGCGGGCCGGATCATCGCACTTGATCAGGGCGTGGTAGTCGGCCAGGAAGAAAAACGCGTCGACACCCGGTTGCGTGCTGGCCTGGACCGCCGGGCGGATCGCGCCAGCGTAGTTGCCGAGGTGAGGGGTTCCGGAGGTGGTGATGCCAGTGAGGACGCGGGTGTTCATGGACGATGAAGCCGTTTGCTTGGAGAAACGCCCAGTGTAACGTGCCGCGCGCGACACCCGGATGGCGCGGGCAACGCCCGGACCTGGCGCAAGCGCGCCCGGCCGGCCCGCGGCGCGGGCGCCCTGCCCACGGTACGCCTACAGCACGGCCAGCAGCGGCGCGGCCACCGCGCACAGCCCGCCCGCCGTCAGCGCGGCACGGGGCCGGAAAGTCAGGAACCAGATCAGCAACAGGCCGGCGATGCTGAGAATGCCGATCCATTCAACGGTGCCATAGCTCCAGCCCCAGACCGCGGCCGAGGCGCACAGAGAGAGGGCGAGCGCCAGCCAGCCGAAGGCCCGCAACGGCACGCGATGACGGCGTGGCAGCGCGCGGTCGAACAGGTCTTCGTAGTGACGATCCATGCCCAGGCAGAGGGCGGAAAACCCCGCATAGGCCAGGCAGAAGGCGGCTAGCGTCATGGCATATCACCTTGGTTCATAAGCGGCATCGGAAGGAGAAGGCGGCGGCTCCAGCGCGGTGGCGGCGCGGCGGCGCGCCTGGGCCTGGGCCTGGGCCTGGACCGGGGCCGGGGCCGGTACGGGCACGGCGGCGGGCGTCGCGGCCCGCGCCCGGGCCGGCGTCTGGGTGGCGCCCTTGGCCGGCGCCTTGCGCGCCCGGGCCGCCCGGCGTGCCATCCAGCCCAGCAACAGCGCGCCAGCCAGGCAGGTCAGGTCGAACCCGGCCATGACCCAATCGCCCGCCGGCAGCGACACGCCGAGGTGACGCGAGGTGGTCAGGGCATTGACCACCGGCACCAGCGCCAGCGAGGCGGCGGCAATCGTGAGCAGGTCAACCCACTTGCGCCTGTGGAGCAGGAACGCATACACCAACGACAGGCCCCAGGCGGCGAAGAACGCACGCACTTCCCACAGCTGGCGGCCCGGCAGGTCGGCCGGCACCAACCGGTTGGCCCAGAAGAACGCGGCCACCGCGATGAACAGGCCGGCGATGGTGCCGGCGTTCAGGCCGTCCACCAGGCGCAGCGAGAAGGCCTCGCGCGCACCGGGACGCGCCTTCTGGCGGCGCTTGGCGATCCACAGCACCAGGCCGGAACCGACCATGCCAGTGCCCGCCAGGCTGACCAGGAAATAGAACCAGCGCAGCAGCGGCTCGGCGAACAGGCCCAGGTGCAGGCCGACGACCACGCCGGCGGTGCGCACGGTGGGGCTCAGTTCGTCCTGCCCTTCCAGGAAGGCGCCGGTGACGCCATCAAAGCGCGCATAGGGCGCGAGCCGGCCGTACGACACGCCGTCCGCCGCATCGCGCGTCAAGGTGACGGTGGCGCCGGCATCGCCCGGGTTGTTGACGGTCACGCGGCCCACGCGGCCATGCCAGCGCTGCTGCACCTGATCCACCAGCGGCGCAAGCGCGACGAGGGGCGCGGCCTCGTTGCGCGGCGGCGTGACCTTGAAGGCCGCGAACACGTCGTCGGAATACTGTCGCGGGTTTTCGTAGACCGCCATGATGCCGGCGGGCATCAGCATGGCCATGAACAGCACCAGCCCGCTGAAGGTGATCATCAGGTGGAACGGCAATCCCAGAACCGAGAGCGCGTTGTGGCCGTCCATCCAGGCCCGCTGGCCGCCCTTCTTCGGGCGGAAGGTGAAGAAGTCGGCGAAGATCTTCTTGTGCGTGATGATGCCGCTGATGATGGCCACCAGCATGAACATGCCGGCGATGCTGGCGAGCCAGCGCCCCCACGGAAAGGCCGTTTCGAGTTCGAAATGGAAGCGGTAGAAGAAATCGCCGCCGCGCGTCTCGCGCCCGGCGACGGCCTGGCCGGTCCGCGGGTCGAGCTTGACGCGCACGAAGCCGCGCTCGCCCGGCTTGGGCTTGGGCGCCTGGTACAGCAGCTGGATCAGCGGTTCGCGATCGGTTGGCGGCGTGATGAACCAGCGCTTGGCGTCGGGCGCGTGCTCGGTCAGGTAGCGCTGGGCCATGGCCACGGATTCGAGCGTGGGCGCGGCCTGCGCCTGGATCTCGGGCTGCATCCAGCGGGTGATCTCGGGACGGAAGAACGACAGCGTGCCGGTCAGGAACATCGCGAACAGCACCCAGCCGAAGATCAAGCCCGACCAGGTGTGCAGCCACGACATGGATTGGCGCAGGCCTTCTTCGCCTTGCGCTTTTCCTTTGGCAGGTTTCATGCCGCCCCCACCATGCGGCCGATCAGGAACAGGCCGCCGAATAGCGCCGCCGGCAACAGGATGCCGGCCCAGGCGCGCCAGGCGTTGCGGGTGGCGAACACCCAGATGACGCCACAGGTGTAGACCACGAAGGCCGACATCTGCGCCGTGACGACGGCGTCGGCGCGCTGCATGGGCAGCCAGACGGCCAGGCAGGCCGCGGCCGCCGAGGCCAGGCCGTAGCCGCCGAGGATGGCGGCCAGGGCCCGCGAGGCCACGGCCAGACGGTAGCGCATCATGCCTGCGCCGGCTGCGGGAGCTTTCACTTGGTCACGTTGAAGGTCAGGGTGGAAACGTAGCGGATCTTGGCGTAGGCCTTGCCGTCGGCCTCGCCGGCCTTGTCCTCGACGTGGGCGGCTTCCAGCACGTACTGGCCCGGCCACGGCGTGGTGATCTCGATGCGGCCGTTCTCGTCGCTGCGGAAACGCTTTTCCCACTTGGGCGGGCCGAACACGGTGACCTCGGTCTTGGCCAGCGGCTTGCCCTTGAACTGCAGCACGAAGGTGTTGCTGCCCGCGGCGGCCGGCACCAGTTCCAGGTCGAGCTTGCCCTGGGTGTCTTCGCGGCCGGCCTTGGCGCCGTACTGCATCAGCGTGTCCTTGAACTGGATCGGCTGCGACAGACGCACGTCGCCCTTGCCGCTGGCGGCGAACTCGACGAAATCCGCGCCCTCGGCCGACGCCTTGAGCGCCTTGCCGTCGGCGCCGGTCACCACCGGCGCCACCAGGACCTTGCCCAGCAGGCCGTCGCGCTTTTCACGCAGGTCGTCCGCCCATTCGCCGAAGTACGCCTTTGCCGGGCCCTGGTCGGCCCGCTCGAGCCAGACGAAGTGCGCCTGCGCCGCGCCGGCGCTGCCCAGCAGCGCCATGGCTGCCAAAGTCCTTGCGAATTTCATTGTCGATTTTCCTGTTGTGAATGCCGCTCTGGAACCGCCCCGCGACGGCTCTCTCTCGGCAAGGGTCTGAATTATAACCATTCTCACTACGATGTGAGGCTTTGCGTGCCTGCCCGTCCACGGTTGCGCCGCGGACGGGCCGTCCTGTCTACCAGCGATAACGCAGGCTGGCCTTGATCGAGCGCTGGTAGCCGTACCAGCACCACGAATCGCCCGAGCACGACGCGATATATTCCTTGTCGAACAGGTTCTGCACATTCAGCGCCACCTGCATGCCCTTGAGCGACGGCGACACGCGGCCCATGTCGTAGTCCAGCATCAGGTCGAACAGCGTCACCGATGGCACCTTCATGGTGTTGGCTTCATCCCCGTACGACGAACCGATGTAGCGCACGCCGCCGCCCACGCCCAGGCCGGCCAGCGGACCGCCCTGCAACTGGTAGCGGGCCCAGGCCGAAGCCTGCTGCGATGGCACGCCCACCGGCGCCTTGCCCTTGAGGTTCAGCCCCGTGGTGCCGGGGTTGGACTTGGAATAGGCGTTGTCCAGCAGTGAATAGCCCGCCATCAGCGTCAGCCCGCGCAGCGGTTCGGTCTTGGCTTCGAGCTCGATGCCCTGCGTGCGCAATTCGCCCGACTGGATCTGGCAGCGCGCGTTCGACGTGCCGCACAGGTGCGTCGGATCCGGGTCGGTGGTCAGCATGTTCTCGCGGCGGATGTCGAAGGCGGCCACCGACAGCAGGGTCGCGCTGCCCGGTGGCTGGTACTTGATGCCGACCTCGTACTGGTTGCCCTCGATCGGCTTGAACAGCGCGTTGTTCCAGCCCGTGCCCGACTGCGGCTCGAACGATTCGGAGTAGCTGAAGTACGGCGCCACGCCGTTGTCGAAGTTGTAGATCACGCCGAAACGGCCGGTGAAGGCCTGCGCGCGCAACGACGAGGGCGTGGTGCGGCCGGTGGCGATGGCGGTGCTTTCGCCGACGTTGCGCGACCAGTCGTAGCGCCCTCCCAGCAATACCGACAGGCGGTCGATCTTGATCTGGTCCTGTAAGTACAGACCGGTCTGATATTGCGTGGTGGTGGCATCGGTGGAAAACGCCGGCACCGGGATGTCCTGGTGGTTGTCGGGGTTCATCACATTCAGCGCGGGCGCGCTGCCGAAGCCGGACAGCGTGTCGGTCTTGACATGCTGGTAGTCCAGGCCCAGCAGCACGGTGTGGCCAAAGGCGCCGGTGTTGAAACGCGCCTGCAGGTTGTTGTCGATGGTCAGGGCGCCGACCTCGACATCGGTGGCGATCGCGGCACGCTGCTGGTACAGGTAACGGCTGTCGGTGTAGCCATAGAAGCGGCTGGACGCGCCATAGATGCTGCGGTACTTGGCGTCGGAATGGGTCCAGCGCAGGCTCTGCGTCGCCTTCAGGGCATCGCTGAAACGGTGGTCCAGCACGTAGCCGAGCGAATAGCTCTTGCGGTCGCTCTTCTCGAAATTGGCGTCGCCGTCGTAGTAGCGTGGCGACAGGCGGATGCCGTCCGGCGCCGACAGCAGCGTGCGCATCGGCGGCGCGGCGCCATACGACCCCATGTCGGGATCGCGCTGGAAGTTCGTCAGCACGGTGAGCGAGGTGTCGCCGTTGGGCTTCCAGGTGAAGGCCGGCGAGACGAAGTAGCGGCGCTCCTTGGTGTGGTCGATCTGGCCGTCGGACATGTAGCCCGATCCCACCAGGCGATACAGGTACTTGCCCTCTGCGTCCAGCGGGCCGCCGAAGTCGAAGTTGGCGCGCCGGTAATCGTAGTTGCCAACCTGAAGCTCGACTTCATGCAGCGCTTCTTCCAGCGGCCGCTTGCTGACCTGGTTGACCACGCCGCCGGGGCCGCCCTGCCCGTACATCACCGAGGCCGGCCCTTTCAGCACATCGACGCGCTCCAGACGATAGGCGTCCACCTGTGGCAAGGCATCGCGCCCGCCGAACACACGCAGGCCGTCCAGGTAGGTCGATGCGGAGAAGCCGCGCACGCTGAACTGGTCCAGCCGCGTGGCGGTCGCGCCGCGCGTTTCGGTCGCCACGCCGGGCGTGTAGCGCAACACCTGGTTCAGCGTCTGCGCGCCCTGCTCCGCGATCTGCTCGCGCGTGACCACGGACACCGATTGCGGCGTCTCGATCAGCGGGGTGTCGGTCTTGGTGGCGCTGACGCTGGCGCCGGCCACGTAGCCCACGGTCGGCGCAAAGGCGCTCAGGGAATTGGCCGACACCGTCACCGGCGCCAACGTCAGCGTGTCGCCGGAGGGCGCCGCCACCAGCGTCCAGGAATTGCCGGCCTGGGCCCGTGCCTGCAGGCCACTGCCAGCCAGGATGCGGGCGAAGCCGGCGCCCACCGGATAGGCGCCGTTCAGGCCTTCGGACCGCAGGCCGCGCACCTGCGCCGGATCGAACGACAGCACCACGCCCGCGCTGCGCGCGAATTGGGTTAGCGCATCGCCCAGCGGGCCGGCGGCGATCTGATAGGTGCGCGGCGCCTGGGCCGCGGCGGGCGAGGCTTGCGCCCAGGCGGCGGGCGCGGCGGCCAGCCAGGCGCCGGCGCAAGTGGCGGCAAGCACGGCCAGGCGGCCGGCGGTCAAGGATGCGCCCAGGCGCGGGCAAGATGAAGCGGACACGAAAAACTCCCTTGTACGTAGGTCTCTATCTCTGCCTTTCCGTACCAGGAAGGAAAACCTGCAATGCATCGATCAGGAAATTTGTAACGCTCAGGCCGCGCGTGGCCCGACCTGCAGCCAGTACTGTGTGTGGCGCGTCACCACGATGGGCAGCGCCGGCTCCAGCGCCCGGAGCGCGCGCTCGGCGTCGTCCAGCGGGAACACGCCCGACAGCCGCAGGCCCGCCACCGCCGGGTCCACCCGGATCACGCCGACTCGCTGGCGCGCCAGGTAATCGGCGAAATGGTCCAGGCGCCAGTCCTTGGCCACAACCAGGCCGTCGACCCAGGCCAGGCGATCCGGATCGGCCGCCTGCCGCTCGACCCCGCCCAGGTCGTCGTAGCTCAGGCGTTCGCCCGCTTCGGCGGCCTGCGTCGACGCGCCATCGCGCAGCAAGGCGACACTGCCCTCGTAGACACCCAACTGTGCGCCACCCGGCGTGCGGCGCACGTCGAAACGCGCGTTGTCCGCCAGCAGCACACCATGGCCGGTGTCCACGCGCACCGGGGCGGCGCCTGGTCGCGCCTGCGCGCTGACCAGGATCTCTCCGCGCAACAGGTGGATGCCGCGCGCGCCGCTTGCCCGCCGCAGCCGCAGCGCGCTGTCGCTGTTCAGGGTGACGTGCAGGCCGTCGGCCACCGCCACCGCGCGCCGTTCGCCGATGCCGGTGCTGACATCGGCGGCCAGGCGCTGCCACGGCGCATGCCGGTAGCCAGCCCAACCCGCCACGCCCACCCCAGCCAGCGTCAGCAAATTGCGCAGGGCCACGCGGCGGCCGGGCGTCGCCGGGCCGTCCAGCGCCGTATGCGCCAGCGCCGCCGGCACGCGGCGTGCATCGCGGCCGATCGTTTCCAGCCGCTCCCACGCCTTGCGATGCGCCGGATCCTGCGCCAGCCAGGCCTGACAGGCCTCGCGCTCGCCGGCATCGGCTATGCCCGACTGCAGGCGCGCCCACCAGGCGATGGCCTGGCGCACCACGGCCTCGGGCGGCGTGGCGCTAGTCATAAAGCGCGGCATAGCAGGCCGACATGGCGCGCACCATGTACTGCTGCACCGAACTGAGCGACACGCCCAGCCGCTGGGCAATCTCGGGATAGGTCAGGCCGTCCAGCTGCGACAGCAGGAACGCCGAGCGCGCCTTGGCCGGCAGGCGGTCGAGCAGGCGATCGAGCCGCACCAGGGCCTGCATCTGCTCGGCCTGCGTTTCGGGCGACGGCGCATGGACCTCGGGCAAGGCGGCCAGATAAGCCAGATAGGCATGCTCCAACGCCGCGTGGCGCTGGTGGTCGATCACCAGCCCCTTGGCGATGGTGGTCAGCAACGCCCGGGCCTCGCCCGCGCGAACCGTCTTGCGGCCCTGGATCACGCGCACGAACACGTCCTGCGCCAGGTCTTCGGCGCGATGCGCACAGCCGAGCTTGCGGCGCAGCCATCCGAACAGCCACGGCCGATGATCCCGGTACAGGCCATCGACCTGCGTGGCAGGCGCATCGGCGCAAGAGGCCGGAGACGAAAGGAGGGGGGAAGACACGGGAAGACTGCGGCGCGGGACCAGAAGTCTTCGGATGTTAATTGATAATGACTTGCATTACCAATGCAAATGGCGCAAATTGCGCCACGTCCGCCCCGCGGGCGGACGCTTGCGGCATAACTACAACGTTACGGTCAGGCGGCGTTCCGACTCGAGGTATTCGCGCGACTGCATTTCCAGGATGCGCGACACCGTGCGATGGAACTCATTGGCCAGCGCGCCTTCGGTGTAAATCTCTTCCGGCTCGCATTCGGCCGACATGATCAGCTTGACGCGATGGTCGTAGAACACGTCGATCAGCCAGGTGAAGCGGCGCGCCTCGGAAGCCTGGCGCGGCCCCATCCGTGGCACGCCGGACAGGATCACCGCATGGAAGCGGTTGGCCAGCTCCAGGTAATCGTTCTGCGAACGCGGGCCGCCGCAAAGCGTGGCGAAGTCGAACCACACCACCGAACCGGCCAGCGCCAGCGCGCGGATCTCGCGATGCTCGATATGCAGCAGCGGCTCCTGTGGCGGCGTGTCGGCCAGGCTGTCGAAGGCCTGCTGCAAGGCCTGTTGCGCGTGCTCGTCCAGCGGCGTGTGATAGCACTGCACCTGCTCGAGCGAGCGGCGGCGGTAATCGACGCCGGCGTCCACGTTCATCACGTCCATGCGCGCCTGGATCAACTCGATCGCCGGCAGCACGCGGTCGCGGTGCAGGCCGTCGGGATACAGCGTCGACGGCTCGTAGTTGGAGGTCATCACGAACGAGGTGCCGTATTCGAACAGCTTGAGCAACAGGCGGTGCAGGATCATCGCATCCGCCACGTCCGACACGTGGAACTCGTCGAAACAGATCAGGCGGTAGCGCTTGGCCACGCGCCTGGCCACTTCGTCCAGCGGATCCTGCATGCCCTTCACTTCCTCCAGCTCGCGATGCACGCCGCGCATGAATTCGTGAAAGTGCAGGCGCGTCTTGCGCACCACCGGCACGGTGGCATAGAAGGCGTCCATCAGGAAGCTCTTGCCGCGCCCCACCCCGCCCCACAGATAGACGCCACGCGGCACATCGGGACGGTTCAGCAGCTTCTTCAGGGCATTCGAGCGCATCGCCTTGAACTTGACCCACTCGTCGTAATAGCGCTGCAGCCGGTCGATCGCCTTCTTCTGGGCTTCATCGGGCTTGTAGCCGCGTTCGGCCAGGGCGTGTTCGTAGTATTCGCGGACGTTCATGGAGATGACACAGGCAGAAGAAAAAGGGCGGGTCCGAAAACCCGCCCCCTTTGGCAGAGCCGCAACGTGGCGGATCAGAAGTTCAAGGCGCGCTTGTCAACGGCCAGGGCGGCTTCCTTCACGGCTTCCGACAGCGTCGGATGCGCGTGGCAGATGCGGGCGATGTCTTCGGCGGCGCCGCGGAATTCCATGATGGTCACGGCTTCCGAGATCAGTTCCGAGGCCATCGGACCGACGATGTGCACGCCCAGGACCTCGTCGGTCTTGGCGTCGGCGATCACCTTGGCAAAGCCGGTGGTGTCGCCGAGCGCGCGGGCGCGGCCGTTGGCCAGGAACGGGAAGCTGCCGGCCTTGTACTCGCGGCCTTCGGCCTTGAGCTGCTGCTCGGTCTTGCCGACCCAGGCGATTTCCGGCGAGGTGTAGATCACCCACGGCACGGTGTCGAAGTTGACGTGGCCGTGCTGGCCGGCGATGCGCTCGGCAACCGCCACGCCCTCTTCCTCGGCCTTGTGCGCCAGCATCGGGCCGCGCACCACGTCGCCCACCGCCCAGACGTTGGGCAGGTTGGTCTTGCAGTCGCCGTCCACGGCGACGAAGCCGCGCTCGTCGAGCTTCAGGCCCACGGCATCGGCGTTCAGGCCGCCGGTGTAGGGCACGCGGCCGATCGAGACGATCAGCTTGTCCACCACCAGCTTCTGCTCGGCGCCCTTGGCGTCGACGTAAGGCACGGTCACCGACTTGGCGGTCGCCTTGATCTCGCCGATCTTGACGCCCATCTGGATGTTCAGGCCTTGCTTGGTGAAGGCCTTCAGGGCTTCCTTGGCCACTTGCTGGTCGGCGGCGGCCAGGAACTCCGGCATTGCTTCCAGGATGGTGACTTCGGCGCCCAGGCGGCGCCACACGCTACCCATTTCCAGGCCGATCACGCCGGCGCCGATCACGCCCAGCGTCTTCGGCACGGCGCCGATGTTCAGCGCGCCGTCGTTGGACAGCACGACCTTTTCATCGAACGGCAGGCCGGGCAGCTCGCGCGCCGACGAACCGGTGGCGACCACCACGTGCTTGGCAACCAGGTCTTCCTCGGCGGTGCCGGTGACCTTGATGGCCCAGCCGCCCTCGACCTGGCCGGCGAACGCGCCCTTGCCATGGAAGAAGGTGACCTTGTTCTTCTTGAACAGGTACAGGATGCCGTCGTTGTTCTGCTTGACCACCGAGTTCTTGCGGCCGATCAGCGTGTCGAGCTTCAGGCTGACGCCCTTGACTTCGATGCCGTGCTCGGCGAAGTGGTGGTTGGCCTGCTCGAAGTGTTCGGACGATTGCAGCAGCGCCTTGGACGGGATGCAGCCGACGTTGGTGCAGGTGCCGCCGGGAGCCGGGCCGCCTTGGCCATTCTGCCAGGCGTCGATGCAAGCCACCGACATGCCGAGCTGCGCGGCGCGGATGGCGGCGATGTAGCCGCCGGGGCCCGCGCCGATGACGACGACGTCGAATTGTTTGGACATAGTGTTCTCGCGAATGAGGAGGGAGTGAAACTCGCCCCGGCCCGCGCGAGCCGGCCCGTGGGGCCGGCCGGGCGCCGCCGACACACAGGTCGCGCGGGCGCCGGGCTCAGGGCGCCGAGATTACAGGTCCAGCAACAGGCGCTGCGGATCTTCCAGGGCGTCCTTCATGGCGACCAGGCCCAGCACGGCTTCGCGGCCGTCGATGATGCGGTGGTCGTAGGACAGGGCCAGGTAGTTCATCGGACGGATGACGATCTGGCCGTTTTCCACCACGGCGCGATCCTTGGTGGCGTGCACGCCCAGGATGGCCGATTGCGGCGGGTTGATGATCGGGGTCGACAGCATCGAGCCGAACACGCCACCGTTGGAGATCGAGAACGTGCCGCCGGTCATCTCTTCGATGCCCAGCTTGCCGTCGGCGGCGCGGCGGCCGAAGTCGGCGATGGTCTTTTCGATTTCAGCGATGGACAGCTGGTCGGCGTTGCGCAGGATCGGCACCACCAGGCCACGCGGGCTGCCGACAGCGATACCGATGTCGAAGTAGCCGTGGTAGATGATGTCCTTGCCGTCGATCGAGGCGTTGATCAGCGGGAACTTCTTCAGCGCGGCAACGGCGGCCTTGACGAAGAACGACATGAAGCCCAGCTTGATGCCGTGCTCTTTCTCGAACTTGTCCTTGTACTTGTTGCGCAGATCGATGACCGCTTGCATGTTCACTTCGTTGAACGTGGTCAGGATCGCGTTTTCCTGTTGCGATTGCAGCAGGCGCTCGGCGATGCGAGCGCGCAGGCGGCTCATCGGCACGCGCTGTTCCGGACGGCCGTCCAGCGACAGCGTGGTCGGGGCGGGGGCGGCCGGGGCCTTGGCCGGGGCGGCCTTGGCGGCGGGGGCGCTGGCGTTCAGGGCGTCGCCCTTGGTGACGCGGCCGTCACGGCCGGTGCCGGCCACGTTGGCGGCGTCCACGCCCTTTTCGGCGAGGATCTTGGCGGCGGCGGGCGAAGCCACGCCGGCGGCGGCGGTCGAGGCGGGAGCGGCCGGGGCGGCGGCGGCTTGCGCGGCGGCCTTGGGCGCTTCGGCGGCGGGGGCGGTGGCCGGGGTGGCGGCGGCCTTGCCGGCGGTGTCGATACGGGCCAGGACTTCGCCCGAGGTCACGGTGCTGCCGTCGCCCTTGACGATTTCAGCCAGCACGCCCGAGGCGGGGGCCGGCACTTCCAGCACGACCTTGTCGGTCTCGACTTCGATCAGGATTTCGTCCGCTTCGACGGCAGCGCCGGGCTGCTTCTTCCAGGTCAGCAGGGTCGCTTCGGAAACGGATTCGGAGAGTTGGGGGACGACGACGTCGGTGATAGCCATTTTGTTTATTCCGTAGAGTGTGTGTTCTGGACCGCGCGGCGCGGGCAAAGTTCGAAATCGGATTTCTGCAACTTGCCGCACGCCGCGCGTGCATCGGGTTGGGTTACTTGGTCAGCATGGCCTTGAACTTGGGCGCGAAAGCCGCTTCGATCAGCGCCTTCTGCTGCTCCTGGTGCTTGGCCAGGTAGCCCACGGCCGGCGAAGCCGACGCGGCGCGACCGGCGTAGCCCAGCTTCTGGCCTTCGACCATGTTCTCGTACACGTGATGCTGAACGTAGAACCACGGGCCCTGGTTCTGCGGCTCGTCCTGGACCCAGATCACTTCGGTGGCCTTCGGGTACTTGCGCAGTTCGGCTTCGAACGACTTGTGCGCGAACGGGTACAGTTGCTCGACGCGGACGATGGCGACGTTGTCGGCGCCACGTTCACGGCGGGCATTGACCAGATCGTAGTAGACCTTGCCCGAGCAAGCCAGCACGCGCTTGACCTTGGCGGCGTCGATGGCCTCGTCGACCTCGCCGATCACCGGGCGGAAGCTGCCGCCGGCCAGTTCGGTCAGGGGCGAGCCGGCGTCCTTGTTGCGCAGCAGCGACTTGGGCGTGAACAGCACCAGCGGCTTGCGGAACGGACGGATCATCTGGCGGCGCAGCACATGGAAGATCTGCGAGGCCGAGGTCGGCTGGATCACTTGCATGTTGTTGTCGGCGCACAGCTGCAGGAAGCGCTCGATGCGGCCCGACGAGTGCTCGGGGCCCTGGCCTTCGTAGCCGTGCGGCAGCATCAGGGTCAGGCCCGACTGGCGGCCCCACTTGGCTTCGCCGGAGCTGATGAACTGGTCGATCACGACCTGGGCGCCGTTGACGA
The DNA here is from genome assembly GCF_040084795.1 of Achromobacter sp. HNDS-1. Lineage (NCBI taxonomy): Bacteria > Pseudomonadati > Pseudomonadota > Betaproteobacteria > Burkholderiales > Alcaligenaceae > Achromobacter > Achromobacter sp. HNDS-1. Next base: position 4,730,879 of record NZ_CP157584.1, on the reverse strand, counting down.
AATCACCGAACTGGCCTTCCCAGATGGTCAGCGTGTTGGGTTCGGCGCTCGAGTAGCCGTATTCGAAGCCCAGCACGGCCTCTTCGGACAGCACCGAGTCGATCACGGTGAACGGGGCCTGGCCTTCCGAGACGTTCTGCAGCGGAATGTAGGTGCCGTCGTTCCAGCGCTCGCGGTTCTGGTCGTGCAGCACGGCATGGCGGTGCGTGAACGTGCCACGGCCCGAGTCCTGGCCGGTGATGCGGATGGCGTAGCCCGACGACACCAGGGTGGCAAAGGCCAGGTGTTCGCCCATGCCCCAGTCCAGGTTCATTTCGCCCTTGGCCATGGTGCGGCGGTCGTTCAGCAGCTTGGCGACCAGCGGGTGCACCGTGAAGCCTTCCGGCACCGTGGTGATGCGCTCGCCGATGCGCTTGAGCTCGGCCAGCGGCACGGCGGTGTCGGCCTGGTCGGTCCACTTGGCGCCCAGGAACGGCGACCAGTCGATCGCGTACTTGCTCTTGTAGTCGGTCAGCACCGGTTCGATGGTGCGCTGGCCGTCTTCCATCAGCTGGCGGTAGTCCTTCACCAGTTGATCGGCTTCGCCTTCGGACAGCACGCCCTGCGTGGTCAGCTTGTCGGCGTACAGCTTGCGCGTGCCGGGGTGATGGCCGATGCGCTTGTACATCAGCGGCTGCGTCAGCGACGGGGTGTCCTGCTCGTTGTGGCCCAGCTTGCGGAAGCAGACGATGTCGACCACGACGTCGTGGCGGAATTGCAGGCGGTAGTCCAGGGCCAGCTTGGTCACGAACACGACGGCTTCGGGATCGTCGCCGTTGACGTGGAACACCGGCGCTTCGATCATCTTGACGACGTCGGTGCAATACAGCGTGGAACGCGAGTCGCGCGGATCCGACGTGGTGAAGCCGATCTGGTTGTTGATGACGATGTGCAGCGTGCCGCCCGTGCCATAGCCGCGGGTCTGGGCCAGGTTCAGGGTTTCCATCACCACGCCCTGGCCGGCGAAGGCCGCGTCGCCGTGCACCAGCACCGGCAGCACTTGCTTGCCTTCGGCGTCGCCGCGGCGTTCCTGGCGAGCGCGCGCGCTGCCTTCGACCACGGGGTTGACGATTTCCAGGTGGGACGGGTTGAACGCCAGCGACAGGTGCACCGGACCGCCACGGGTCGACAGGTCGCTCGAGAAGCCGTTGTGGTACTTCACGTCGCCGTCGGTCAGGCCTTCGGCGTGCTTGCCTTCGAACTCGGCGAACAGGTCGCCGGGCATCTTGCCCATGATGTTCACGAGCAGGTTCAGGCGGCCGCGGTGGGCCATGCCGACCACGATTTCCTGGACGCCGTTTTCACCGGCGTGGTTCACCACTTCGTCCATCGAGGCGATGAAGCTTTCGCCGCCTTCCAGCGAGAAGCGCTTCTGGCCGACGTACTTGGTGTGCAGGAAACGCTCGAGGCCTTCGGACTCGGTCAGCTGCTGCAGGATGTGGCGCTTTTCTTCGGCCGTGTAGGTCGGCGCGCCCAGCGTGGTTTCCAGGCGTTCCTGGATCCAGCGCTTGGCGGCGGGGTCGGAGATATGCGTGAATTCGGCACCGATGCTGCGGCAGTACGTGTCGCGCAGCGCCTTCAGGATGTCGCGCAGCGTCATGGTGCTGGCGGTCGTGAAGTAGGTGTTGGTGGCCGAGTAGGTCTGGTCCAGGTCGGCTTCGGTCAGGCCGTAGAAGGCCGGATCGAGTTCGGGGATCGGCGGACGTTCCTGGCGCTTGAGCGGATCCAGGTCGGCCCAGCGCGAACCGAGCGAGCGGTAGGCGGCGATCAGCGATTGCACCGAGACTTGCTTGGAGGCGACGCTCAGGTCGGGTTCGGCGGCGCGTTGCACGAAGGCATTGGCCTTGGCGCGCTGGGCGAACGATTCGACGATGGGAGCGTGGGCCTGGTCGCGGGTGGATTCCTGGCCGTCGGTGGCGGGAGCGTGCTGCAGCTGGTCGAAGTATTCGCGCCAGTTGTCAGGTACCGAACCGGGGTTGTCGAGGTACGCTTCGTAAAGCTCCTCAACGTAGGGGGCGTTTCCCCCAAACAAGTAAGACGTGGATAGGGATTCTATTTCCGAAGACATAATCGCTTCACCTTTACGAGTGCTTCACTCGATTACGATGCAGGAAAACCTTCCGCGACACGGGCTTCCCGTTTAGCGGATAGCAGGGGCAGAAGGCGCGTACAAGCCTTGAAAGCCGTATGCATGAAAGTATAACCCTTTGAGTTTACGGGCGTCTTTTTGCGATTGCGTGACGCAAAAGCGCGCCAGGAATGGTTTCATGCGGCGTTGGAATGTCCATGCAACCCCTGCAATTACGCCGTCTACGCGCCCGCAAATTCCGCGAACGAAAAATGCCGCATTGCGGCATTTTTTTCGATCCGTGCGCGAGGTGTTGCGCAATTGCCTCGTCAGAGCGGCAGTTCGGTGGTCGACAGGATCTCTTTCAGCACGAAAAAAGTGCGGATCTGGCGCACGCCGGGCAGCTTGATGATCTCGCCCGCGTGCAGCTTGTTGAAGCGTTCCAGGTCGCGGATGCGCAGCATCAGGAAGTAGTCGAACTCGCCCGCCACCAGGTGGCACTCGAGGCAGCCGCTGATGCCGCGCGCGGCCTGCTCGAAGTCGGTGAAGGACTCCGGCGTGGAGCGATCCAGCACCACGCCGACAATCACCAGCGTGGCCATCTCGACCTCGGCCGGTTCGAGCAGCGCCACCGTCTTTCTGATGATGCCCTCGGCCTTGAGCTTTTCCACCCGCCGCAGGCAGGCCGCGGGACTGAGGTGCACGCGCGCGCTCAGATCGAGGTTGGTGATCTGGGCGTCCTGCTGCAGCAGGCGCAGGATCTGGCGGTCGATGCGGTCCAGCCCGGCGATGGCGGCCATTTAATGTGTCCCTATAAAATTTAATTTGGTTTTTATTTTTTATTCATAAATATTAGATCCAAAAATCGTATTTCCTAAAAATTTAAAAGGAAGAAATTAAAAAAATACGCAATTGACCAACAATCCGGCGGATTCCTATGATTTTTCCATCCGCGGCGGCCCGCCCGGATCCCCCTTCCCCCAGGAGCCCGCATGGATCTGCAACGCTTTCCCCGCCACCGCCTGACCTTCGGCGACACCCCCATCGAAAAGCTCGAGCGCCTGTCCGCCCACCTTGGCGGCAAGGTCGAGATCTACGCCAAGCGCGAGGACTGCAACAGCGGCCTGGCGTTCGGCGGCAACAAGCTGCGCAAGCTGGAATACCTGATTCCTCAGGCGCTGGAACAGGGTTGCGACACGCTCGTCACCATCGGCGGCATCCAGTCCAACCACACCCGCATGGTGGCGGCCGTGGCCGCCAAGCTCGGCCTGGCCTGCGTGCTGGTGCAGGAAAACTGGGTGGACTACTCGGATGCGGTCTATGACCGGGTCGGCAACATCATGATGAGCCGGCTGATGGGCGCCGACGTGCGCCTGGTGGACCAGGGCTTCGACATCGGCTTCCGCCGTAGTTGGGAAGAGGCGCTGGAGGACGTGCGCAAGCGCGGCGGCAAGCCGTACGCGATTCCGGCCGGCGCCTCCGACCATGAGCTGGGCGGGCTGGGCTATGTCGGCTTCGCCGAGGAAGTGCGGCGGCAGGAGGCCGAGCTGGGCTTCAAGTTCGACTACATCGTGGTCTGCGCCGTCACCGGCAGCACGCAGGCCGGCATGGTGGTGGGCTTTGCCGCCGACGGCCGCGCCGACCGCGTCATCGGCATCGACGCCTCGGCCACGCCGGACCAGACCCGCGCGCAGATCCTGCGCATCGCGCGCCGCACCGCCGACATGGTGGGCCTGGAGCGCCCCATCACGGACGGCGACGTGGTGCTGGATACGCGCTATGCCTACCCGGCCTATGGCCTGCCATCGGCCGAGACCAACGAGGCGATCCGCCTGTGCGCGCGGCTCGAAGGGATGATGACCGACCCGGTCTACGAGGGCAAATCGATGCAGGGCATGATGGACATCGTGCGGCGCGGGGAAATCCCCGCCGGTTCCCGGGTGCTGTATGCGCATCTTGGGGGGGTGCCGGCGATCAACGCCTACAGCTTTCTCTACCGCAACGGCTGACGGCGGCTATGGCGCCAGCGGGTGGCCCTGCGGCGACCTGCGCTGAACCGCTCTTGCCGATACCCAGGAACAACCCGCCGGCGGCGCACGCCGGCGGGTTGTTCGCTTCATGGCGATCGGACTTGCCTGACGTATTAGGGTCATCACTAATGATGTACATAAATTGTATACAGACAATGCGGTTTACCTTATCGTGTCGAACACGATGTCCACGCCCGCCTTGTCATGAGCACCTACGACTCAACCCAGCCCTACCCGCGTGACCTGATCGGCTACGGCCGCAACCCGCCGCATGCGCAATGGCCCGGCAACGCCCGCATCGCGGTGCAGTTCGTGCTCAATTACGAGGAAGGCGGCGAAAACTGCGTGCTGCATGGCGACGCGGGGTCCGAACAGTTCCTGTCCGAGATGTTCAATCCGGCCAGCTATCCGGAACGCCACCTGAGCATGGAAGGCATCTACGAGTACGGCTCGCGCGTGGGCGTCTGGCGCATCCTGCGTGAATTCGAAAAGCGCGGCCTGCCGCTGACGGTGTTCGCCGTCGGCATGGCGCTGCAGCGCCACCCCGAGCTGGCCGCGGCGCTGGTCGAGCTGGACCACGAGATCGCCTGTCACGGCTGGCGCTGGGTGCACTACCAGAACGTGGACGAAGCCACCGAACGCGAGCACATGCGCCTGGGCATGGAGGCCATCACGCAACTGACCGGCGCCCGTCCGCTGGGCTGGTACACCGGCCGCGACAGCCCGCGCACGCGCCGCCTGGTGGCGGACTACGGCGGCTTCGAATACGACAGCGACTACTACGGCGACGACCTGCCGTTCTGGATGCGCGTGCAAAAGAGCGACGGCAGCGTGGCGCCGCAACTGATCGTGCCCTACACGCTGGACTGCAACGACATGCGCTTCGCGCTGCCGCAGGGCTATTCGCACGCCGATCCCTTCTTCCAGTACCTGAAAGACAGCTTCGACGCGCTCTACGCGGAAGGCGACGAGGCGCCCAAGATGCTCAGCATCGGCATGCATTGCCGCCTGCTGGGCCGGCCCGGCCGCATCGTCGCCCTGCAACGCTTCCTGGATCACATCGCGCGCCATGACCGCGTGTGGGTCTGCCGCCGCCTGGACATCGCCCGGCACTGGCGGGCGCGCCATCCCTATCAACCCGCTGCCTGAACCGCGCAACCATGGCCCCTACCCTCGCCCGATTCAACGACGCCGCGCCGCAAGACGCCGCCGCCATGCTGGCCGACCTGTATCCCCACGCGCCCTGGGCCGCCGAACAGGCGGTGCGGGCGCGCCCGGTGCACAGCGTGGCGCAGTTGCAGCTGGCCCTGCAGCGCGCGGTGGACGACACTGACGCCGCCGCGCAATTGGCGCTGCTGCGCGCTCAGCCCGTCGCCATGCTCGACGCGGCGGCGGACGCCGCCGCGCTGGCCGCCGACTATGCCGCGCGTTTCGGCTTTCCCTTCATCCTGTCCCAATACGGCCCGCGCGGCGCCGGCCCGCAAGACGGGCAATGGCGCCAGGCGCTCGAACGCCGCCGCCACAACGCGCCGGACGACGAACGCCGCGAGGCCCTGCGCCAATTGCACCGTGACGCCGAAGTGCGGCTTTACGACCGTTTCGGCGTCGAACCGGCCCTGGGCAACGACATCTGGGACTGGCAGGAAAAACTCAGCGCGCACAGCGATCCGGGCTACGCCGAGAACGGCCAGCTCACCGTCACCTACCTGACCGACGCGCACCGCGCCTGCGCCCAGCGCATCTCGCACTGGATGCGCGATTGCGGCTTCGACGAAGTCGGCATTGACGCGGTCGGCAACGTGGTCGGCCGCTATCACGCCAACCGCGCCGACGCGCCCATCCTGATGAGCGGCAGCCATTACGACACAGTGCGCAACGCCGGTAAATACGACGGTCGCCTCGGCATCTTTGTGCCGATGGCCTGCGTGCGCGCGCTGCACCGCCAGGGTCGGCGCCTGCCCTACGCGATCGAAGTCGTCGCTTTTTCCGAAGAGGAAGGCCAGCGCTATCCGGCCACCTTCCTCGGTTCCGGCGCGCTGATCGGCGACTTCCAGCCGCGCTGGCTCGAACAGCGGGACGCTGACGGCATCAGCATGCGCGACGCCATGGCGCACGCAGGGCTGTGCGTGGACGACATTCCCAAGCTCAAGCGCGACCCGGCCCGCTACCTGGGCTTTGTCGAAGTGCATATCGAACAAGGCCCCGTGCTCAATGAAATGGGCCTGCCGCTCGGCGTGGTCACGTCAATCAACGGCTGCGTGCGCTACCGCGTGCGGATCCACGGCACGGCCTGCCATGCCGGCACCACGCCGATGGACCGGCGCCGCGACGCCGCCGTGGCCGCGGCCGAGCTGATCGTGTTCGTCGAAGGCCGCGCCGCGCGCGACGGCGACTCGGTCGGCACCGTCGGCATGCTGGAAGTGCCCAATGGCTCGATCAACGTGGTGCCCGGCGAATGCCGCTTCAGCCTCGACCTGCGCGCGCCCAGCGATCCGCAGCGCGATGCGCTGGCCAGCGACGTGCTGGCCGAATTGGAAGCGATCTGCCAGCGCCGCGGCCTGCGCTATACGCTCGAGGAAACCATGCGCGCCGCCGCCGCGCCCAGCGCGCCGGCCTGGCAGCAGCGCTGGGAACGCGCCGTGCAGGCCCTGGGCGTGCCGGTCCATTGCATGCCGAGCGGCGCCGGCCACGATGCCATGAAGCTGCACGAGATCATGCCGCAGGCCATGCTGTTCGTGCGCGGCCAGAACGCCGGCATCAGCCACAACCCGCTCGAATCCACCACCAACCACGACATGCAGCTGGCCGCGCAGGCAATGCAGCGGCTGCTTGACGATCTCGCCAACGAAGCAACGAGCTGAACCATGACCGACTACGCCCGACTCGACGCCTGGGTGGACGCCCACTTCGATGAAGAAGTGCGCTTCCTGCAGGAACTGGTGCGCGTGCCGACCGACACGCCGCCGGGCAACAACGCCCCGCACGCCGTCCGCACCGCCGAACTGCTGCAAGGTTTCGGCCTGCCGGCCGAGTCCCATCCCGTGCCCGCCGACGAAGTGCGCGCCTACGGCATGGAGTCCATCACCAACCTGATCGTGCGCCGCGAATACGGCGCCGGCGGCCGGCGCATCGCCCTCAACGCCCACGGCGACGTGGTGCCGCCGGGCGACGGCTGGGAGCACGATCCGTATGGCGCCGAGATCGTGGACGGCTGCCTCTACGGGCGCGCCGCCGCGGTCAGCAAGAGCGACTTCGCCAGCTTCACCTTCGCATTGCGGGCGCTGGAAGCCGTGGCGCGCCCGAGCCATGGCGCGGTCGAACTGCACTTCACCTACGACGAGGAATTCGGCGGCCTGCTCGGTCCCGGCTGGCTGCTGCGCCAGGGCCTGACGAAACCCGACCTGCTGATCGCGGCAGGCTTCAGCTATGAAGTCGTGACGGCCCACAATGGCTGCCTGCAAATGGAGGTCACGGTGCACGGCAAGATGGCGCACGCCGCCATTCCCGCCACCGGCGTGGATGCGCTGCAGGGCGCTGTCGCGATCATGAACGCGCTGTACGCGCAGAACGCGCGCTATCGCGAGATCACTTCGCGGGTCGAGGGCATCAGCCACCCCTATCTGAACATCGGCCGCATCGAAGGCGGCACCAACACCAACGTGGTGCCCGGCAAGGTGGTGTTCAAGCTGGATCGCCGCATGATCCCGGAAGAGAACGCGGCCGAGGTCGAGGCCGACATCCGCCGCATCATCGAAGAAGGCGCGGCCGCCACGCCCGGCCTGCGCGTCGAGATCAAGCGCCTGCTGCTGGCCAACGCCATGCGGCCGCTGCCCGGCAACCAGCCGCTGGTCGACGCCATCCGCAAGCATGGCCAGGACCTGTTCGGCGAGCCGATCCCCGCCATGGGCACGCCGCTCTACACCGACGTGCGCCTGTACGCCGAGGCCGGCATTCCCGGCGTGATCTACGGCGCCGGCCCGCGCACCGTGCTGGAGTCGCACGCCAAGCGCAACGACGAACGCGTGGTGCTGGAAGACCTGCGGCGGGCCACCAAGGTCATCGCCCGAACCCTGGCCGACCTGCTGCGGCCGGCATGAAAAAAGGGCATGACGCGCGTCATGCCCTTTCGATCCGTGCGTGGCGCAACGCCTGGCCTATGGCTGCGCCAGCCGCGTCACGCGGCGCCAGAACAGCACCGCCACCAGCGCGAACACCGCCAGCCCCAGGAACGAGGCGGTGCGCGCGAATTCCTCGCCCGCGATCGCCAGCGGCGCATCGGTGCCGGCGGCGCCGATGATGGCGGCCATCACCACGCCCACCAGGCTCTCGCCCACGATCAGGCCCGAGGCGATCAGCACGCCGCGCCGGTTGGCGGCGTCGGCGAACGATTCATAGTCCTTGCCGGCGGCCGCGGCGCGGCGGCGCAGCGCGCGCTCCAGCAGCCAGGCCAGCAGCGCGCCGACCACGATCGGCGCCGCCACGGTCGGCGGCAGGTAGATGCCGATGCCCACCGCCAGCACCGGGATGCGGGCGACCTTGCAGGTGCGCTTGAGGATCTCGTCCACCACGATCAGGCCCACGCCCACCGCCATGCCGATCAGGATCATGGTCCAGTTCAGTTGATGCGTGAAGATGCCGCGCGCGATCGCCAGCATCAGCGTGGCCTGCGGCGCCGACAACGCCTGGGACGGGTCCATGCCTGCGCGCGGCATCGCATCGGCGAAGCCGTAGGCGTTGTACAGCAGGTCCAGCACCGGCGAGATCACCGCCGCGCCAAGGACGCAACCGATCAATAGCGCCACCTGCTGGCGCCACGGGGTCGCGCCGACCAGCCAGCCGGTCTTCAGATCCTGCAGATTGTCATTGGAGATCGAGGCCACCGCCACCACCGCCGACGTGCTGAAGATCGCCAGCGCGATGGTCATCTGCACGCCGTTCTGCACCGCCAGCAGGTCGCCGCCCAGCGCCAGCAGCAACAGCGACACCAGCACGATGGCAACGATGCCCACGCCCGAGATCGGGCTGGTCGAGGTGCCCACCAGACCCGCCATGTAACCGCAGGCCGCCGCCACCAGGAAACCGAACACGAAAGCAAACAGCACGGCGTAGGCCACCAGTTTCCAGACCGCGGCGGCCGTCAGCGGCGCGTCCGCCAGGAACACCTGGAACGTGACCACCAGCACCGCCACCAGCACCAGCGTGACGACCGAGATCCAGCCCGCCGACAGGTCGCGCTCGGTACGCGGCGCCTTGCCCGCGCGCGCCGCGCCGGCGCGGGTCAACGCCGAGAACGAGGCCTTGACGCCACGCGCCATCGGCATGAACAGCGTCGCCAGCGTCCAGATGGCGCCCACGCCGATGACGCCTGCGCCGATGAACCGCACCTGCGACGACCACAGCCCGGTGGCGAATTTCGCCAGCGACATGTCCGCGGGAATCTGGGCCATCGAAGTCAGGATCGGCACCGCGATGCCCCACGAGATCACCAGCCCCGTCAGCATGGCCAGGCCCGCCACGATGCCGATCAGGTAACCCGCGCCCAGCAGCGCCAGCGAAAAACCCATCGGCAGCCGGAACACCGCGCCGCCCAGCGAAAACCAGCCGCTGACGCCGTCGCCCAGCACACGCAGGCCGCTGGCCGCGAAGCTGACTGCCGCCGCCACCACGCCGCCGCTGACGATGTCGCCCATGCCGGTGGCCGCCGGCCTGGCCGGCGCCCGAGCGAAATCCTCGGCCGCGTCCTGGGCGCGCTCGGCGCTGCCCACCCGCAGGATCTCGGCGGCCGCCACGCCCTCCGGGTACGGCAGGTCGCTCTGCACCACCATCACGTGGCGCAGCGGAATCGTGAACATCACGCCCAGCATGCCGCCGGCCGCGCAGATGCCCAGGGTCTGCCAGAACGGAAAACCCTGCCAGTGGCCCATCATGACCAGGGCGGGCAGGATGAAGATGATGGCCGACAGCGTGCCGGCCGCCGAGGCCTGCGTCTGCACCATGTTGTTCTCGAGGATGTTGGCGTCCTTGAACAGGCGCAACACCGACATGGAAATGACCGCCGCCGGGATCGCCGACGAGAAGGTCAGGCCGACCTTGAGCCCTAGGAACACGTTGGAGGCGGTGAAGATAATGGTGATGACTGCGCCCAGCAGCACGCCGCGGAATGTCAGTTCCGGTAGCGTGACCTCTGCCGGGACGCTGGTAGGTTGAGTCATTGAAGTCTCCCTTTACTGGCCGGGACACGAGCCCGCCGCTGGGGCGGGACGGCCCCGGCTATCAGGGCGTTGCCGCCCTGTCTGGTTGCCGGTTTGTTTTTTGTGAAGCGCGAATTCTAGCGCCTTGGCGTCCAGCAGGTGGTCACCACCGGTAAGCGGCCGAAGGCGGCAGATCCTGCCGCCGACACGCCAATCGTCAAATGATTATGCTGAAAACCACGATTTCCTCCCGGCATTTTGATTACCCATGCCCCAGCGACAGGACTAGCATGGCGCTTACAAAGGAGACAAAACCATCATGTGCGACGCCAGCCATTCCCCCGCCGGGACCGCCCCCCGGCATGATGCCGATCCCGCCGAAACCGCCGAATGGCGCGACGGCCTGCAATCCCTGGTCGAGGCCTCGGGCGCCGAACGGGCGGGCTATGTGCTGGACAACCTGCTGGGGCACGCCGCCGCCCTGGGCTTGCGCGCCAACAGCCAGACGCGCACCGCCTACCTGAACACCATCCCCGCCGACCAGGAACCGCCCTTTCCCGGCAACCTGGCGGTCGAGGAACGCATCGCCCGCATCAACCGCTGGAACGCCCTGGCCATGGTGGTGCGCGCCAACCAGGCCCATGGCGAACTGGGCGGCCACATCGCCAGTTACGCCTCGGCCGCCGACCTGTTCGAGGTCGGCTTCAACCACTTCTTCCGCGCGGCCACGGCCGACGGTCCCGGCGATCTGGTCTACATGCAGCCACACTCGGCGCCCGGCGTCTACGCCCGCGCCTACCTCGAAGGCTTTCTCAGCGACGACGACCTGGCCCACTTCCGCCAGGAGATCACCGCCACCGCGCGCGGCCTGCGCGGGCTGTCGTCGTATCCGCATCCCTGGCTGATGCCGGACTTCTGGCAGTTCCCCACCGGTTCGATGGGCATCGGCCCCATCAACGCGATCTACCAGGCGCGCTTCATGCGCTACCTGGAGCACCGCTCGCTGGTGCCCGCGAGCGACCGCAAGGTCTGGGGCATCTTCGGCGACGGCGAGATGGACGAACCGGAGTCGATCGCCGCGCTGACCCTGGCCGCGCGCGAAAAGCTCGACAACCTAGTGTTCGTGGTCAACTGCAACCTGCAGCGCCTGGACGGCCCGGTGCGCGGCAACGGCCGCATCATCGACGAACTCGAAACCCTGTACGCGGGCGCCGGCTGGAACGTCATCAAGCTGGTCTGGGGCAGCGACTGGGACGCCCTGCTGCGCCGCGACACCAACGGCGCCCTGGCGCGCGCCTTCGCCAACACGGTGGACGGCCAGTTCCAGACCTTCGCCGCCAACGACGGCGCCTTCAACCGCGCGCACTTCTTCAACCAGAATCCCGAACTGGCGGCGCTGGTGGCAGACTGGACCGACGAGGCCATCGACCGCCTGCACCGCGGCGGCCACGACATGGTCAAGATCCATGCCGCGTACCACCGCGCCGCGCACCATCGCGGCCAGCCCACCGTGATCCTGGCGCAGACCAAGAAGGGCTTTGGCATGGGCACGGCCGGCCAGGGCAAGATGACCACCCACCAGCAGAAGAAGCTGGACGACGAGGCGCTGCTGGCGTTCCGCGACCGCTTCGCCCTGCCGATCTCCGATGCCGATTGCCTGGCGCTCAAGTTCTATCGCCCGGCCGAAGACAGCGCCGAACTGCGCCACCTGCAGGCGCGCCGCGCCGCCCTGGGCGGCCACATCCCGCGCCGCCAGACCCAGGCGCCGCGCCTGGCGCCGCCGGCGGTGGACCAATGGGCGCGCTTCGCGCTCAGCGCCGACGGCAAGGAGATGTCGTCCACCATGGCCATCGTGCGCATGCTGACGGCGCTGCTGAAAGACCCGCAGGTCGGTCCGCGCATCGTACCCATCGTGGCCGACGAGGCCCGCACGTTCGGCATGGCCAACCTGTTCCGCCAGATCGGCATTTACTCGGCGCAAGGCCAGCTGTACGAACCCGAAGACATCGGCTCGGTGCTGTACTACCGCGAAGCGCGCGACGGCCAGATCCTGGAAGAAGGCATCACCGAGGCCGGCGCGATATCGTCGTGGACGGCGGCCGGCACCAGCTATTCGGTCAACGGCCTGCCGATGCTGCCCTTCTATATCTACTACTCGATGTTCGGCTTCCAGCGCATCGGCGACCTGATCTGGGCCGCGGCCGACCAGCGCACGCGCGGCTTCCTCATCGGCGCCACGTCCGGCCGCACCACGCTGGGCGGCGAAGGCCTGCAGCACCAGGACGGCTCCAGCCACATCATGGCCGCGGCCGTGCCCAACTGCCGCGCCTACGATCCCGCCTACGCCTACGAAGTCGCGGTGATCGTCGAGTACGGCATGCGCCGCATGCTGGACGAGCAGCGCGACGAGTTCTTCTACCTGACCGTCACCAACGAGAACCTGGCGCAGCCCGATCTGCCACGGGACGAGGCGGCTACCGAGGGCATCCTGCGCGGCATGTACCGCCTGCGCCCGGCGCGCCAGCAGGCGACGGTGCGCCTGTTGGGCGCCGGCCCCATGCTGCGCGAAGCGGAAATCGCCGCCGAGCGCCTGCACGCGGAATACGGCGTGGATGCCGAGGTCTGGAGCGTGACCAGTTTCTCCGAACTGGCGCGCGACGGCCGCGAGGCCGAACGCGCGCGCGCCCTCGGCCTGGCCACCGCGCCGGACGCGGACTGGGTGCGCGCCTGCCTGGGCGGCAGCGATGCGCCAGTGGTGGCCGCCACCGACTACGTGCGCGCCGTGCCCGAACAGATCCGTGCCTGGGTGCCCGCGCCCTACCGCACGCTGGGCACCGACGGCTTCGGCCGCAGCGACACCCGCGCCCGCCTGCGCGACTTCTTCGAGGTCAGCGCCGACTGGATCGTGCTGCACGCGCTGGACAGCCTGGGCCGGCAGGACCAGGCCAGCGCATTGCGCCGCAAACTCGGCGCAGCCGATCGCGCCACGCCTCCCTGGGCGCAATAACGCCCTGAAAGCAAAGGAGAAAAGCCCCAGCCCGGGGCTTTTCTCCTTTTCATCGGTGCCATCACAAGGCGCGCCGGTTTGATCAAAATCGGACGATCGCTGCGCTGCAACAACCAATCCGCGCCGCTTTCTGTTGAAATACGGGTGTTCCCTAAGCATTTCCCAAAGAATACGGCGGGCCGCGAGCCCGCTTTTTGCTTTCCGTTTTACCTTCTCGCTTTTATCTCCAGTTAGCGCCGAAAAGGCTGTATCCCATGGACGAAACCCTCACCAAACTGGCGTTGGATTACCACGCCTATCCCACCCCCGGAAAGATCTCGGTCACCCCGACCAAGACCCTCGCCAACCAGGACGACCTGTCGCTGGCGTACTCGCCCGGCGTGGCCGCCGCGTGCATGGCCATCTTCGACCAGGGCGACGACGCCGCGTCCAAGTACACCTCGCGCGGCAACCTGGTGGGCGTGATCACCAACGGCACCGCCGTGCTGGGCCTGGGCAACATCGGTCCGCTGGCCGCCAAGCCGGTCATGGAAGGCAAGGGCTGCCTGTTCAAGAAGTTCGCCGGCATCGACGTGTTCGACATCGAACTGGCCGAGAACGACCCCGACAAGCTGGTCGACATCATCGCCGCGCTCGAGCCCACGCTCGGCGGCGTCAACCTTGAAGACATCAAGGCGCCCGAGTGCTTCTACATCGAGAAGAAGCTGCGCGAGCGCATGAAGATCCCCGTCTTCCACGACGACCAGCACGGCACCGCCATCATCTCCTCGGCCGCCATCCTGAACGGCCTGAAGGTCGTGGGCAAGGACATCGGCACGGTCAAGCTGGCCTGCTCGGGCGCTGGCGCCGCCGCCATCGCCTGCCTGGACCTGCTGGTGCACCTGGGCGTCAAGCGCGAGAACATCTACGTGGTGGACTCTCGCGGCGTGATCTGGGACGGCCGCGATGAAAACATGGAAGCCAACAAGAAGCGCTACGCGCAGAAGACCGACGCGCGCACGCTGGCCGACGTGGTCAACGGCGCCGACGTGTTCCTGGGCTGCTCGACCGCCGGCGTGCTGACCGCCGACATGGTCAAGACCATGGCCGACCGTCCGCTGATCCTGGCGCTGGCCAACCCGGAACCGGAAATCCGCCCGGAAGTCGCCAAGGCCGCCCGCCCCGACTGCATCATCGCCACCGGCCGTTCGGACTACCCGAACCAGGTCAACAACGTGCTGTGCTTCCCCTTCATCTTCCGCGGCGCCATGGATGCCGGCGCCTCGCGCATCACCGAGGAAATGAAGCTGGCGTGCGTCAAGGCCATCGCCGAGCTGGCCCAGGCCGAGCAGAACGACGAAGTGGCCCGCGCCTACGCCGGCCAGGAACTGTCGTTCGGTCCCGACTACATCATCCCGAAGCCGTTCGACCCGCGCCTGATCGTCCAGATCGCCCCGGCCGTGGCCCAGGCCGCCGCCGACTCCGGCGTGGCCGCCCGTCCGATCGAGGACATCGAGGCCTACCGCCAGAAGCTGATGGGCTTCGTCTACCACTCGGGCCAGTTGATGCGCCCGCTGTTCGCCCAGGCCAAGAAAGCGCCCAAGCGCGTCATCTACGCCGACGGCGAAGACGAGCGCGTGCTGCGCGCGGTGCAGACCGTGGCCGATGAAAAGCTGGCGTTCCCGATCCTGATCGGCCGCCCGTCCGTGATCGAGATGCGCATCAAGAAGTTCGGCCTGCGCCTGGTCGCCGGCCAGCATTTCGAGATCGTCGATCCCGAAGACGACAGCCGCTTCAACGAAACCTGGAACGCGTACTACCAACTCAAGGGCCGCGAAGGCGTGACCCCGGCCATCGCCAAGGCGATGATCCGCAAGCACAACACGCTCATCGGCGCGATGCTGCTGCGCCGCGGCGATGCCGACGCGCTGCTGTGCGGCGTGGCCAGCAAGTACGACAACCAGCTCAAGTACATCGACGAAATCATCGGCAGGAAGGAAGGCCAGACCTACGCCGCCCTGAATGTGCTGATGCTGCCCGACCAGACGCTGTTCGTCACCGACACCCACGTCAACGAAAACCCGTCGGCCGAGGAAGTCGCCAACATCACCATCCAGGCCGCCGACGAGATGCTGCGTTTCGGCGTGGTGCCCAAGATCGCCCTGCTGTCGCACTCGAACTTCGGCAGCCGCGTCACGGAATCGTCGCGCAAGATGGCCGCCGCGCGCCAGCTGGTGCAGGACCGCGCGCCCGACCTGGAAGTGGACGGCGAAATGCACGCCGACGCCGCCCTGTCGGAAAAGATCCGCGTGCTGGCCTACCCGGACAGCACCCTGAAGGGTCGCGCCAACCTGCTGGTCATGCCGACGCTGGACACCGGCAACATCACGTACAACATGCTGAAGATGACGGGCAGCAATGGCGTCGCGATGGGCCCGATCCTGCTGGGCGCCGCGCGTCCGGTGCACATCCTGACGACCAGCGCCACCGTGCGCCGCATCGTCAACATGACCGCCCTGGCCGTGGTCGATGCGCAGCAGGAAGCCGCCGAGGCCGCCAAGAAGCGCCGTTGATCGCACTGCGCTGATCGGCACGCAAGGGACGCCCCACGGGGCGTCCTTTTTTTTGGGCCGCTTGATGCCGCGATAGTGCGCCGCGACGGGCGAATGGTAAAAACGGGGCAGCGACTCCCCTCGACCCTTCCCTACCGGAGCCCGACCCTATGTTGCTCGACGCCTTCCTGGCCTGGTTTCACTTCCTGGCCATCTTCGTCCTGGTGGTGGTGCTGACCGCCGAAGCGGTGCTGCTGCGCCCCGACCTGACGCCGGCCACGCTCAAGCGCCTGGTGGTCTATGACCGCCTGTATCTGCTGAGCGCGATCCTGGTGCTGGCCACCGGCGTGCTGCGCCTGACACTGGGGGTCAAGGGGGCCGCGTTCTACATGGGCAACCCATGGTTCCACGCCAAGATCACGCTGTTCGTCATCATCGGCCTCTGTTCGATCCCGCCCACGCTGGCCTTCCTGCGCTGGGCCAAACAGGCGCGCCAGCAGCCCGCCTTCGTGCCGGACGCCGCCCAGATCAAGCGCGCGCGCCGCTGGGTAATGATCGAATCGCACCTGTTCATCTTGCTGCCCCTGTTCGCCGTGCTGATGGCGCGCGGCATCGGCGCGTAGGGCGCGCCGCGATCCGCGCGGCTCGCCCGTCTCAGGGACAGCGCGCGCGGGTCGGCTGTGGCGCGTCGTCGCCGACGGTGATAGTGGCGAAGTGGAACACGCCGACGGCGTCGTTCCGGACCACGTCGATCACTTCGCCGGACAGCGTCTGCCTCACCGACATGCCTTCGGGCACATCGGGCAGGCCATCGCGCCGGGCGACGTCGCCGTTCCAGGGACTCAGCACCAGCACACCCGGAAACGGCTCGCGGGCATCGCCACGACCGCGCCGCATCGACTGCACCTGGGTGCCGGCGGCATAACGGACGCCGCCGAACGTCGTCGGACAGGCCAGCTCGGCATCGCTGACGCGCAACAGGCGCCGCTCGCCATCCAGGTAAAGCCGGGGCTCGCTCAACGGCAGCCCGAACACCTTGACCGCCACCGGGTCCTTGACCTCGATACGCCATTGATCCGGATCGCGCGAGCCATCCGTGTAGACGGTGCCGCTCGATCCATACACGATGGAACCGGGCGCAAGATCCAGCGTGTCGACCCGGTTGCCCGGCCCCAGCACGCACTTGTTCAGCGCCATCATCGCGCCATCCTTCGCCACGTCGAATTCAATGTCCTGGGTGGCGTCGCATTGCCAGCCCAGCACCGTCTGGCTGCCAGTGCCTCGCAGCAGGACGCTGCGCGGATGCCGGCCGCGCAGGGCGTAGGTTTCGCTGTCGTACTCGGCGTCCAGATAGCGTTGCGCCCGCGACGCCTGCACGCCGTACATGGCCACGGGCTGCGGAAACTCGGCTTCGACGTAGGTTTCCAGCTCGCCCTCGTCCTGCAGCTTGAGGCGCGTGCCCGCGGGCATGGCGGTGCCGCCTACCGTCGTCGGCGCTTCCAGGGTGACGTTGCGGGCGGCCTCGCGGCGCGCGCCTTCGCGCTCGATCTGCCAGATGACCGTCTGGACCCAGGCATAGAAGGCAAAGGGGACCAGCAGCACCACGAACAGCAGTCCGGAGGTCTTCCAGTATTTGCGAACCGTGCGGCGCGCGCCGCCGCTGGCGACCAGCACCAGCGCCCATCCAAGCAGCACCAGGCCGGCAAGAAAACCCAGGGAAACGAAAATGTAGAAGCCCGCTGAGGGCAGCGCTATTGGAATCATGGCAGGGATGATAAACGCCAAACCGCGACGGCGGGGCGGCCATCGGCGGAAC
Organism: Achromobacter sp. HNDS-1; assembly: GCF_040084795.1. Lineage (NCBI taxonomy): Bacteria > Pseudomonadati > Pseudomonadota > Betaproteobacteria > Burkholderiales > Alcaligenaceae > Achromobacter > Achromobacter sp. HNDS-1. The sequence goes on along the minus strand of NZ_CP157584.1, from coordinate 4,713,197 downwards.
CGGCCGAGGAGCCGGCGGCCAACAAAAAACCGCCCGAAGGCGGTTTCCTGGTCAAGCGTGGCAGCGTATCAACGCTTGTCCATCGGGGGCACGTCGCGCGTGACCGAACCGGTGAACAGCTGGCGCGGACGGCCGATCTTGTAATCGGGATCCGACAGCATTTCGTTCCACTGGGCGATCCAGCCCACCGTGCGGGCCAGCGCGAAGATGGCCGTGAACAGCGAGGTCGGGATGCCGATGGCGCGCTGGACGATACCCGAGTAGAAGTCCACGTTCGGGTACAGCTTGCGCTGCACGAAGTACGGATCTTCCAGGGCGATGCGTTCCAGTTCCATGGCCAGCTTGAACAGCGGGTCGTTTTCCAGGCCCAGGGCCGAGAGCACTTCCTTGCACGTTTCCTGCATCAGCTTGGCGCGCGGGTCGTAGTTCTTGTAGACGCGGTGGCCAAAGCCCATCAGGCGCACGCCCGAGTTCTTGTCCTTGACCTTCTCCATGAACTCGCCGACCTTGGCGATGCCGCCGTTGGCTTGCAGTTCTTCCAGCATCTGCAGGCAAGCTTCGTTGGCGCCGCCGTGCGCCGGGCCCCAAAGGCAAGCCACGCCGGCCGAGATGGCGGCGAACGGGTTGGTGCCCGACGAACCGCACAGGCGGACCGTGGAAGTCGAGGCGTTCTGCTCGTGGTCGGCGTGCAGGATGAAGATGCGGTCGAGCGCGCGCTCGACGACTTCGTTGACCTTGTACTCTTCGCACGGCGTGGCGAACATCATGCGCAGGAAGTTGCCCGTGTAGGACAGGTCGTTCTGCGGATAGATGAACGGTTGGCCTTGCGAGTACTTGTACGCCATCGCGACCAGCGTCGGCATCTTGGCGATCAGGCGGATGGCCGAGATGTGACGATGCTGCGGGTTCGTGATGTCGGTCGAGTCGTGGTAGAACGCCGACAGCGCACCCACCAGGCCCGTCAGGACGGCCATCGGGTGGGCGTCGCGACGGAAACCGCGCAGGAAGAAGTGCAGCTGTTCGTTGACCATCGTGTGATGGGTCACTTGCGAATCGAAATCGGCCTTCTGTTCCTGGTTCGGCAGTTCGCCGTTCAGGATCAGGTAGCAGATGTCCATGAAGTCGCAATTGACGGCCAGCTGTTCGATCGGGTAGCCGCGGTACAGCAGCTCGCCCTTGTCGCCGTCGATGTAGGTGATGCCCGATTCGCAAGCCGCGGTCGACATGAAACCGGGGTCGAACGTGAACATGCCCGTCTGGCCGTACAGCTTGCGAATGTCGATCACATCCGGACCGACCGTGCCCTTGTAGACAGGGAACTCAATGGGTGCGCTGCCGTCCGAGAAGGACAGAGTGGCTTTTTTGTCAGACAGGTTCATGTTTTTTCCTCTCAATTAATCAGAGCGACCGCATCTGGCCGATGATGCCGCGGAGTCGGGGCGTGTCCAGTGCGCCCTCGAGTTCCTTGCGGGCCAGCAGCAGGTCGAGAAGATCGTTGTCTCCCAACTCGAAGAGCTGCGTCAATGCCGTCACGTCATCGTCGGTAAGCTCGGCCTCGTAGGCGTCGAGATACCGGGTGATGATCAAGTCGTTTTCGAGCAGGCCCCGGCGCGCCCGCCAACGCAGCCGCGCCCGTTCCAGTTCAGTAAGCCTGCTCATCATTACACCTTAAATACACCAAACTACTAGACCGTGCGACGGACCATCAGTTCCTTGATCTTGCCAATGGCCTTGGTCGGGTTCAGCCCCTTGGGACAGACGTCGACGCAGTTCATGATGGTGTGGCAACGGAACAGGCGGTACGGATCTTCCAGGTTGTCCAGACGGCTGCCGGTGGCTTCGTCGCGGCTGTCGGCGATGAAGCGGTAGGCTTGCAGCAGGCCGGCCGGGCCGACGAACTTGTCCGGATTCCACCAGAACGACGGGCAGGAAGTGGAACAGCACGCGCACAGGATGCACTCGTACAGGCCGTCCAGCTCTTCGCGCGCCTCGGGCGACTGCAGGCGCTCTTTCTCGGGCGGCGGCGTGTCGTTGATGAGGTACGGGCGGATCGAGTGGTACTGGTTGAAGAAGTGCGTCATGTCCACGATCAGGTCGCGGATCACGGGCAGGCCCGGCAGCGGGCGCAGCACGATCGGTTCCTTCAGCTCGCGCAGGTTGGTCGTGCAGGCCAGGCCGTTCTTGCCGTTGATGTTCATGGCATCCGAACCGCACACGCCTTCACGGCACGAGCGGCGCAGGGCCAGGCTGTCGTCGACGTCGTTCTTGATGCGCACCAGCGCATCGAGCAGCATCTTGTCGGTCGGCTGGAGTTCGACTTCCAGCTTCTGCATGTAGGGGCGCTCGTCCTTGTCCGGATCGTAGCGGTAGATTTCGAACTTGACGATTCTCTTGGTGCTCATAGTAGGCTCTATCCGGACTTAGAAGGTACGCGCCTTGGGCGGGAAGGACTCGACCGTCAGCGGCTTCATCTGCACAGGCTTGTAATCCAGGCGGCTGCCTTCGGAGTACCACAGCGTGTGCTTGAGCCAGTTCTCGTCGTCGCGAGTCGGGTGATCGTCCAGCGCGTGGGCGCCGCGGCTCTCGGTGCGGTTGGCGGCCGACTTGATGGTGGCGCGGGCCACTTCGGTCATGTTGGCCAGTTCCAGCGCCTCGACGCGCGCGGTGTTGAACACCTTGGACTTGTCCTTGAAGTAGATGTTGTCGGCTTGCTTGGCCAGGTCTTCGATCTGGGTCACGCCTTCGTTCAGCAGTTCCAGCGTGCGGAACACGCCGCAGTGGCGCTGCATCGAGAAGCGGATGGCATTGCCGATATCCTGGGTCTTCTCGCCCGAGGTGCGCGATTCCAGCTTGTTGACGCGGTCCATCGAGAATTCGACGGCCTGCTGCGGCACGGGCTGGTGCGCGTGCTGGCGTTCCGGATGCGAATTGACGATGTGGTTGCCGGTGGCGCGGCCGAACACGATCAGGTCCAGCAGCGAGTTGGTGCCCAGGCGGTTGGCGCCGTGCACCGACACCGCGGCGCATTCGCCGATGGCGTACAGGCCGTTGACGATCTTGTTCTCGCCGTTTTCGCGCGTCAGCACCTGGCCGTGGTAGTTGGCCGGGATGCCGCCCATCTGGTAGTGGATGGTCGGGACGACGGGGATCGGTTCCTTGATCGGGTCGACGTTGCCGAACTTGATGGCGATTTCGCGGATCGAGGGCAGGCGCTTGTTGATGACGTCGGCGCCGAGGTGGTCGAGCTTGAGCACCACGTAGCTGCCGTCCGGACCGCAGCCACGGCCTTCCTTGATTTCCTGGTCCATCGAGCGCGACACGAAGTCACGCGGGGCCAGGTCCTTCAGCGTGGGCGCGTAGCGCTCCATGAAGCGCTCGCCATCCTTGTTCAGCAGGATGCCGCCTTCGCCGCGCACGCCTTCGGTGATCAGCACGCCGGCGCCGGCCACGCCGGTCGGGTGGAATTGCCAGAATTCCATGTCCTGCAGCGGGATGCCCGCGCGGGCGGCCATGCCCAGGCCGTCGCCGGTGTTGATGAAGGCGTTGGTGGAGGCGGCCCAGATACGGCCGGCGCCGCCGGTGGCCAGCACCGTGGTCTTGGCTTCCAGGATGTAGATCTCGCCGGTTTCCATTTCGAGGGCGGTCACGCCCACGACGTCGCCGGCTTCGTTGCGCAGCAGGTCCAGCGCCATCCATTCGACGAAGAACTGGGTGCGGGCGGCGACGTTGCGCTGGTACAGGGTGTGCAGCAGCGCGTGGCCGGTACGGTCGGCAGCGGCACAGGCGCGCTGGACCGGCTTTTCACCGAAGTTGGCGGTGTGGCCGCCGAACGGACGCTGGTAGATGGTGCCGTCGGGATTGCGGTCGAACGGCATGCCGAAGTGTTCGAGCTCATACACGGCGTTGGGGGCTTCGCGGCACATGAACTCGATGGCGTCCTGGTCGCCCAGCCAGTCCGAGCCCTTGACGGTGTCGTACATGTGCCAGTACCAGTTGTCTTCGCTCATGTTGCCCAGCGAGGCGCTCACGCCACCCTGCGCGGCAACGGTGTGCGAGCGCGTGGGGAACACTTTGGACAGCACCGCAACGGACAGGCCCGCTTGGGACAGTTGCAGCGAACAACGCATGCCGGCTCCGCCGGCGCCAACGACCACCACATCAAACTGGCGGCGCGGCAAGGATTTCATGACAGAGACCACGGCTTAGATGCTCCAGAGGATTTGCGCGAAGTAAACGACCGAACCGATCAGCCAGAGGATCGTCAGCACTTGCAGCAGCAGGCGCACGCCCACCGACTTGACGTAGTCCATCCAGATGTCGCGCACGCCAATCCAGGCATGCCAGGCCAACGCAATGAATGCAAGGGTCGCCAGGATCTGGCCGACCGGAAGAACGCCCACGTAGAACGTGAACAGCGCGTGCCACGATTCATACGTGAAGGCAGGCATCAACAGGATGCCGATGAGCAGCACCAGCGTATACACGGCCATGATGACGGCGGTGATGCGCTGGATGATGAAATCCATGACGCCATAGTGGGCGCCGACGACCAGGCGCTTGGGTCCGTAGTTTTTAGCGGCGGCCATTTACAGCACTCCGAACAGTTTGAGGGCGAACACCAGGGTCAGCGCCAGGCTGACACCGAAAACCACGCCGGCGCTTTTCTTGGCCGACAGCTTGTCGATGCCCAGGTGCAGGTCCAGCAGCAGGTAGCGGATGCCCGCACAGAAGTGATGCAGGTAGCCCCAGATCAGGACCAGGAGGACGAGCTTGACGATCGGATTGCCGGCATACGCGGCGACGGCCGCGAAGGTCTGCGGCGAGGCCACGCTGGCCGCGAACAGCGGCAGAATGACCAAGGGCAGACAGAGGAACAGCAATATGCCGCTGATGCGGTGCAGGATGGACAGCTTGCCGGCCAGGGGCAGGCGATAGGAGAACGCAACTTGGGCAAGCCCAATATTGCGAAACTGCGGACGTGGCTTGGCAGCGGTGTCGGACATGACGGCCTCGGTGTTTCGGAACTAGGGAATCGTGACGGCGGCAACGCCGTGGCCCTTGCGGGCAAACACGGTATTTTCGCCCAGAGATCGGGTTGGTATCAAATCGTAGGTAAAAAGCTCATCAATTCAGACTATTGCGGTAGTGATATCGATCGGTCAAGTACAAGCCCCGCCGGATTTCCATGGGGCGGTCACCATACGTGTACGACACGCGATCCACCTGCAACAACGGCGTGCCGGCGGCAACATTAAGCAGCGTACAGGCTTCGGGCGGCGCCGCCACGGCGCGCAGCTTTTCGTCCGCGCGCACCATGCTGACGCCGAACTCGGATTCGAACAGACCGTAGAGCGGCGCCTTGTTGGCGCTCAACAGCTCGAAGGTGAGGCCGCGGAAGATGGATCCGGGCAGCCAGATGTCGTCCAGCACGGTGGGCGTCTGCCCCATGGACAGCAGGCGGCGGATCATGACGACGGTTTCGCCGGCCCGCAGGTCGAGCGCGCGCGCGATCTCGGCGGGCGCCCGCAGGCGCCGGCATTCGAGGATGCGGCTTTCGGCGCGGCCGGCCTCGCCCTCTTCATCGGGGGCCAGGCGCAGGAAGCGGTAGCGCACGCGGGCTTCATGATGGGTGGCGACGAAGGTGCCCTTGCCCTGGCGGCGCAGCAGCAGATGCTCGGCCGCAAGCTCGTCGACCGCCTTGCGCACCGTGCCCTGGCTCACCTGGAAACGGGCGGCCAGATCGATTTCGCTGGGGATGAGTTCGCCGGGCTTCCATTCGCCGCGATCCAGGCTCTGGACGAGCAGGTCCTTGATCTGGCGGTACAACGGGCTGAAAGCGGCCCCCTCGCCCGTCGGACGGGCGGCGCGAGTGCGTAGGGGAGTTTCGGGCCGGGGGTCTGCCATGGATCGTCTTGGAAGTGTCATGTTCATCCGGAGAATGGAAGGCAGCGCAAACGATGCGGTTTCCATTCGCATGCGCTGCTGCGGTGCCGGTGTTCTGGCCTGATACAGGCGCGCAGCCGGCGGTGCTGCGGCGCATTCGAACAAACGCTCTATTGTGGCATATCGGGGGTGGCGCTGTCCAACGTCTTATGTCTTATATAAGATATAAGATCAATTGACGCACCCGTAAATTAGTTCTAGGATTCCTGGCTGTCCGGCGACACATCCGCCCCCTCGCGCGCGGGCCGTCTTCGCCGTTCAACGGATTACACTGATTGGTGAGATTATTTTCTCGCCACACCATTACGGAGAACGTCCATGTCTAAGCCTGCCTTGCGTGTCGCCGTCACCGGCGCCGCCGGCCAAATCGGTTACGCACTGCTGTTCCGCATCGCCTCCGGCGAAATGCTGGGCAAAGATCAGCCCGTCATTCTGCAACTGCTTGAAATCCCCGACGAAAAAGCGCAAAAGGCCCTGAAGGGCGTCATCATGGAACTGGATGACTGCGCCTTCCCGCTGCTGCAGGAAGTCACCGCCCACAGCGATCCGCGCACGGCATTCAAGGACGCGGACGTGGCCCTGCTGGTCGGCGCCCGCCCGCGCGGCCCCGGCATGGAACGCAAGGATCTGCTGTCGGTCAACGCCCAGATCTTCACGGCCCAGGGCAAGGCCCTGAACGACGTCGCCAGCCGCAACGTCAAGGTGCTGGTGGTCGGCAACCCGGCCAACACCAACGCCTACATCGCCATGAAGTCGGCGCCGGACCTGCCCGCCAAGAACTTCACCGCCATGCTGCGCCTGGACCACAACCGCGCCCTGTCGCAACTGGCCGCCAAGTCGGGCAAGGCTGTGGCCGACATCGAGAAGCTGGTCGTGTGGGGCAACCACTCGCCCACCATGTACCCCGACTACCGCTTCGCCACCGTCGGCGGCGAATCGCTGGCCAAGCTGATCAACGACGACGCCTGGAACCGCGACACCTTCATCCCCACCGTGGGCAAGCGTGGCGCCGCCATCATCGAGGCCCGTGGCCTGTCGTCGGCCGCCTCGGCCGCCAACGCCGCCATCGACCACGTGCGTGACTGGGTCCTGGGCAGCAACGGCAAGTGGGTCACCATGGGCATCCCGTCCGATGGCTCCTACGGCATCCCCGAAGGCATCATCTACGGCGTGCCGGTCACCACCGAAAACGGCGAATACAAGCGTGTCGAAGGCCTGGAAATCGACGCCTTCTCGCGTGAGCGCCTGGACTTCACGCTGAAGGAGCTCCTGGAAGAGCGCGACGGCGTCAAGGACCTGCTGAAGTAAGCAGCCGGCAAGCAGAATTGGGCCCGTTGACGCGGGCCCAATTCGCAAGCGGACGGGGCATCGACGGACGCCCCGTCCGCGGCACGCAAACCTGTCCCTTTGCGACCGTCCCTTTGCGAGCGCGCAAGGAATTGTCGCGAAGGGGACAGATTTACGTGCCGCGGCCGCGGTAAGGTCATGGCCAGGGGCCGCGCCCCGATCCGGCCCGCCGCGGACCCGCAAGACCTGACATCCCAGCCGGGGCAACGTCACGACACCCGGCCCCTATAACGGAGACTCCCCATGTCCAGACCCGAATCCGCCGGCGCCCTGTTCCGTCGCGCGCTCGCCGAAGAAAACCCGCTGCAGATCATCGGCGCCATCAACGCCAACCACGCGCTGCTGGCCAAGCGCGCCGGCTACCGCGCCATCTATCTCTCGGGCGGCGGCGTGGCGGCGGGCTCGCTGGGCCTGCCCGACCTGGGCATCAACACGATGGACGACGTACTGACGGACGTGCGCCGCATCACCGACGTTTGCGACGTGCCGCTGCTGGTGGACATCGACACCGGCTTCGGCCCGTCGGCATTCAACATCGCCCGCACCGTCAAGAGCCTGATCAAGTTCGGCGCCGCCGCCTGCCACATCGAGGACCAGGTCGGCGCCAAGCGCTGCGGCCATCGCCCGGGCAAGGAAATCGTCAGCACCGAGGAAATGGCCGACCGCGTCAAGGCCGCGGCCGACGCCCGCACCGACAGCGACTTCTACCTGATCGCGCGCACCGACGCCATCGCCTCGCACGGCGTGGATGCCGCCATCGAGCGCGCCCTGGCCTGCGTCGAAGCCGGCGCCGACGCCATCTTCGCCGAAGCCGCCTACGACCTGCCGACCTACGACCGCTTCGTCAAGGCGGTCAAGGTGCCGGTGCTGGCCAACATCACCGAATTCGGCAAGACGCCGCTGTTCTCGGTGGAAGAGCTCAAGAGCGTGGGCGTGGGCATGGTGCTCTACCCGCTGTCAGCCTTCCGCGCCATGAACAAGGCCGCCGAGGCCGTCTACACCGCCATCCGGCGCGACGGTCACCAGAAGAACGTGGTCGACCTGATGCAGACGCGCGAGGAACTGTACGACCGCATCGGCTACCACGAATTCGAATCGCGCCTGGACGCCCTGTTCCAGAAGGGCAAGGCCTGACGCGCGCCACCGTATCCGGCGCCGCGGCGATCCCGCGGCGCCCCGCTTCCCCCATTGCATCGACCACCGCGAAAGGAAAGGAGTAGAGACATGAGCACGGCTCCCAAGAAGCAAGCTGCCAAAACGGATACCACCGCGGACGCCACCCCGGCCGCCAAGCCGGAAGAAAAGGCTGGCTTCAAGCCCAAGAAATCGGTCGCGCTGTCCGGCGTGGTCGCAGGCAACACCGCGCTGTGCACGGTCGGCCGCAGCGGCAACGACCTGCACTACCGCGGCTACGACATCCTGGACATCGCCCACACCAGCGAGTTCGAGGAAATCGCCCACCTGCTGGTGCATGGCAAGCTGCCCAACAAGGCCGAACTGGCCGCCTATAAGCAGAAGCTGCGCTCGCTGCGCGGCCTGCCGGTGCAACTGCAGGACGCGCTGGAGGCCTTGCCGGCCGCGAGTCACCCGATGGACGTGATGCGCACGGCCGTCTCGGTGCTGGGCTGCGTGCTGCCCGAGAAGGACGACCACAACCTGCCCGGCGCGCGCGACATCGCCGACCGCCTGATGGCCAACCTGGGCTCGGCCCTGCTGTACTGGTACCACTACAGCCACAATGGCCGCGTGATCGACGTGCAGACCGACGATGACAGCATCGGCGGCCACTTCCTGCACCTGCTGCACGGCGAGAAGCCGAGCGACGAATGGGTCAAGGCGATGCACATCTCGCTGAACCTGTACGCCGAGCACGAGTTCAACGCCTCCACCTTCACCGCCCGCGTCATCGCCGGCACCGGCTCGGACATGTACTCGGCCATCACCGGCGCCATCGGCGCGCTGCGCGGCCCCAAGCACGGCGGCGCCAACGAGGTCGCCTTCGACGTGCAGAAGCGCTACGAGACGCCGGACGAAGCCGAGGCCGACATCCGCCGCCGCGTCGAGGCCAAGGAAGTCATCATCGGCTTCGGCCACCCGGTCTACACCGTGTCCGACCCGCGCAACAAGGTCATCAAGGAAGTGGCCAAGAAGCTGTCCAAGAAGGCCGGCAGCACCAAGATGTTCGACATCGCCGAACGCCTCGAGACGGTCATGTGGGACATCAAGAAGATGTTCCCCAACCTGGACTGGTTCTCGGCCGTCAGCTACCACATGATGGGCGTGCCCACCGCCATGTTCACCCCGCTGTTCGTGATCGCGCGCACCGCGGGCTGGTCGGCCCACATCATCGAGCAGCGCGTGGACAACAAGATCATCCGCCCGACCGCCAACTACGTTGGACCGGAAGACCAGAAGTTCGTGCCGCTCGACAAGCGCAAGTAGGACGACGACATGGGCCTGCCGACGCCTTCCCCCGCGCCGCGCGGGCCCAGTGCCGCCTGTATTCACTCAGGAGAGGTACCCAATGTCTGCCCCGATCTCCAACGTCCGTCCCGAGCCCGACCAGGTCCTGGTCGATATCGCCGACTACGTCCTCAACTATGAAATCCAGAGCGGCCTGGCCTACGAGACCGCTCGCAACTGCCTGATCGACACCCTCGGCTGCGGCCTGGAAGCGCTGGAATATCCGGCGTGCCGCAAGCTGCTGGGCCCCGTCGTTCCCGGCACCGTCGTCCCGCACGGCGCCAAGGTGCCCGGCACCCAATTCCAGCTGGATCCCGTACAGGCCGCGTTCAACATCGGCGCGATGATCCGCTGGCTTGATTTCAACGACACCTGGCTGGCCGCCGAATGGGGCCACCCGTCCGACAACCTCGGCGGCATCCTGGCCACCGCCGACTGGCTGTCGCGCACCGCCGTCGCCGCCGGCAAGCCGCCGCTGACCATGCGCGCCGTGCTGACCGGCATGATCAAGGCGCACGAAATCCAGGGCTGCATCGCGCTGGAAAACTCCTTCAACAAGGTCGGCCTGGACCACGTGGTGCTGGTCAAGGTGGCGTCCACCGCCGTGGTGGCGCAGATGCTGGGCCTGACCCGCGACGAAGTCATCAACGCCGTCTCGCTGGCCTGGGTCGATGGACAGAGCCTGCGCACCTATCGCCACGCCCCCAACACCGGTAGCCGCAAGAGCTGGGCCGCCGGCGACGCCACCAGCCGCGCCGTGCGCCTGGCGCTGATCGCCCGCACCGGCGAGATGGGCTACCCCTCGGTGCTGTCCGCCAGGACCTGGGGCTTCTACGACGTGCTGTTCAAGGGCCAGCCGTTCCGGTTCCAGCGCCCCTACGGCAGCTACGTCATGGAAAACGTGCTGTTCAAGATCTCGTTCCCGGCCGAGTTCCACTCGCAGACCGCGGTCGAGTGCGCCATGCAGATCCACGACCGCCTCAAGTCCCTGGGCAAGTCCACCGACGACATCGCCAGCATCACCATCCGCACCCACGAGGCGTGCATCCGCATCATCGACAAGAAGGGCCCGCTGAACAATCCCGCCGACCGCGACCACTGCATCCAGTACATGGTCGCCGTGCCGCTCCTGTTCGGCCGCCTCACCGCCGCCGACTACGAGGACGACGTCGCCGCCGACCCGCGCATCGACGCCTTGCGCGACAAGATCACCTGCGTGGAGGACCCGGCCTACACCCGCGACTACCACGACCCCGACAAGCGCTCCATCGCCAACGCCCTCACCGTCCGGTTCACCGACGGCACTCAGCTCGACGAGGTCGTCTGCGAATACCCCATCGGCCACAAGCGCCGCCGCGCCGACGGCATCCCCCTGCTGGAAGCGAAATTCCGCACCAACCTGGCCCGCATCTTCCCCGCCCGCCAACAGGCCCGCATCCTGGAAGCCTCGCTGGACCAGAAAAAGTTGGAAGCGATGCCGGTCCACGAGTACGTCGATCTGTATGTGATTTGAGGCGACAAGCACGGATCTGATCCGAAGCGACAAGCGCAGATCTGAAGCGACAACCTGCACGCCCCACGGCCCCATCACGGCAAAACCGTCCGGGGCCGCTCTTCTCCCTTCCTCGCGGCTGCGCGCCAAGCAAGCCCCTGTCCACCACCGCGCAGCGAACACCCTCCCGACGCAATCCACCGCGTAAGTCAAGGCCGGCCGCCCGCGCGGCCGGCCCTGACGGGCCCCGCAAACCTCTCCAGCCCCCCACCGGCCTGGCAGCGCATCATTTCTCGAAACCCGTAGCCCGTCGCGGCGGCGGTTTGGGGGGGCGGGCAACCTCGATGCGCCCGACGGAAACCGAAGGCAGCCGCCGAACGGCGGCCACGAGGTTGAGGCAGGGGCAGTCCGGAGCGAACGCTCCGGACCGCAATCGTGGGCGCCCGCCCCCCAAACCGCCGCCGCGACGGGCGACCTACGAAGAACCGCCCGCCCCCAGCAATTACAATCTCCCTTCCCCAAGAAAACAAAGACCGCCCCCACCATGTCCATGCTCTGGGTAAAAACTTTCCACATCGTCTTCATCGCCTCCTGGTTCGCCGGCCTGTTCTACCTGCCCCGCATCTTCGTGAACCTGGCCCAGCAATCGGATTCGGCCGTGCAGGTCACCCTGCTCGGCATGGCGCGCCGCCTCTACCGCTTCACCACCATCCTGGCGGTCGTCGCCGTCGCGCTGGGCATGTGGCTGTATCTGGGTTACGGCATCGGCGTCGGCCCCGGCAACGGCTGGATGCACGCCAAGCTCTTTTTCGTCCTGCTCGTCATCGGCTACCATCACGCCTGTGGCGTCATGCTGCGTAAATTCGAACAGGGCAAGAACACCCGTTCGCACAAGTTCTATCGCTGGTTCAACGAAGTTCCCGTCTTGCTGCTCTTGGTGGTGGTGGCGCTGGTCGTCGTCAAACCCTTCTGATTCCCCCTACCCTTTGCACATTCGCCAGGATTCGTATGTCCGCTGATGACCAGGACCGCCCGCGCAAGACGCTGACGATCAAGAAAACCGCGCGCGACGCGCACGCCGAAGCCGCCCCCAAGCGGGTGCGCACCGGCGCCCGCGCCCGCCTGGTCGCCCAGAACGAGCGCGCCAAGGACAACATCGAGCGCCAGAAGGATCCCGAGGGCTACCAGCAGCGCCAGGCCGCCGCCCGCGCCGCGCGCCGGCCGGACGATCGTGAACGCGGCGACGGCCCGCGCCGCGGCGATGGCCCGCGCGGCGACCATCCGCGACGCGCTGACGGCCCCCGCGGCGACAGCCCCCGACGCGGTGACGGCTCTCGCAATGACAGCCCGCGCCGTAACGACAGCGCACGCGGCGACCGGCCCCGCCGTGGCGATGACGCGCGCGACGACCGCCCGCGCCGCGATGCGGAGCCGGCGCCGCGGTCGGGCCGCACGCCCCAGCGTGCCCCGCGCCTGGATGACCAGTACGTCGCCCCCGCCACGCCCGCCGGCCGCTTCTACGATCCGTTCGAGGACGACGGCCCCGCGCCCGAATTCGCGCCCGAACCCGATTACGACGACGAGGCGCCGGTCGACGCCGGCCCGGCGCACGGCGCCGACGCACCACATCGTCGCGCCCCGACCGTCGAGGTGCGCGAACGCCGTCCGCGCGAACCGCGCCAGGCCGAGCGCTTCAAGGTGTTCGCCCCCTGCCCTCAAGGCCTGGAGGAAGCACTGACGGCCGAGATGCAGGCCCTGGGTTACGAAGATGCCGAAGCCGGCCGCGCTGGCTGTTCCTTCACGGCCGATTGGGCGGGCGTGCAGCGCGCCAACCTGTATTCGCGCCTGGCGACCCGCATCCTGGTGCAGGTCGCGCACGCCGAAATTTCGCACGAGGACGATATTCTCGACCTGGCCCGCGACACGCCCTGGGAGCGCTGGTTCGGCGCCGAACAGACTTTGCGCGTGGACACCTCGGCGATCAAGAGCCCGGTGCAGAGCCTGCAGTACTGCAACCTGCGCGCCAAGGACGGCATCTGCGACCGCCTGCGCGAGCTGGAAGGCGAACGCCCCAGCATCGACACCGTCCGCCCCGACGCGCGCGTACACCTGTTCCTGACCGGCCACACCGCCACCCTGTACCTGGATACCTCGGGCGAATCGCTGTTCAAGCGCGGCTGGCGCCTGGACAAGGGCGATGCGCCGCTGCGCGAGAATCTTGCCGCCGGCATGCTGGCGCTGGCGGGCTGGGACCCTGCCGCGCCGCTGCTGGATCCGTTCTGCGGCTCGGGCACCATCCTGATCGAGGCCGCCTGGATCGCGCTGGGCGTGCCTCCCGGGATTTCGCGCCCGTTCGGCTTCGAGCGCCTGCGCGGCCACGACGCCTACCGCTGGCGCGACCTGAAGGACGACGCCCGCTCGCGCATCCTGCCGCAGTTGGACGCGCCACTGGTGGGCTACGACCTCGATCCGCAGGCGGTCGAATTTGCCCGCAACAACGCCGAGCGCGCCTGGCTCACCGCCGACACCATCCGGTTCGAGGTAGGCGACGCCCGTGAAATACAGGCGCCGGCGGATCATGGCTGGATCGTCACCAACCCGCCCTATGGCGAGCGTATGGCCACCGAGCAGGACGCCGACCTGTGGCGCGACTGGGCCACGTGCCTGAAGCGCAATTTCGTCGGCTGGCAACTGCACGTCATCACCAGCGACCTGACCCTGCCCAACCAGATGCGTCTCAAGCCCAAGCGCCGCGTGCCGCTGCACAATGGCGCGCTGGACTGCCGCCTGTTCGGCTTCGAACTGGTCGCCGCCGGCTACCGCGACGCCTGACCTCGGTACGCCCCGGGGCGGCGCCCCCGGGCTCGCCCCCTTTTCAGCTGCCGGCGCGTTGTAAAAGCGCCGCAACATCGTGCCCGTATCTTTGCTTATGGTGCCCCGCAGCGCCGATTTGGGGCATCATCAGCACCAGGGTGTTGCCGGTACGCACCAGGTGCTTGCACAGTTTCAGGGTTAACCCTATAATTCGGGTTATCCCTAGTAGCTAAACAACAGTGCAAGCCCGTGGAGGCTATTGTGATCAACCCGAACAACACCATCCGCCTGACCGACGAACTCGAGCGTCAACTGATGCTCCAGGCCATTGAAGAACAGTTCCGCCCGCACCCGATGCGTGCGTTGGCCGCGGGCCTGCGTAAGCTGGCTCACGGCGTCCGTGCCCTGGCTGGCAAGACGAGCGCCAAGAACGCGCACTCCGCCGCCTGAGCAGGACCCAGGCCTTCGGGCCTGAACGATTTCCCCTTGGGGGCTGCATAGCCCCTTTTATAGACCCGCCCTTACCGGCGGGTTTTTTTTATGGCCGAAGCCGGGAAACCGTCAACCCACCAGGTGGCGGCTTTGTCGGATAATACCGGCCCATGACCGACGCCTCCCTCGACCAGACCCCCAACCGGCTGCGCCGGTTCGCCTGCATGATGTACGAAGCCGTGCTGCTGTTCGGCGTGGTTTTCCTGGCGGGATACCTCATGGATACCCTGACCCAGAGCAAGAATGCGCTGGAACTGCGGCCCGCCCGCCAGGCCTGGCTGTTCGTGGCCATTGGCGCCTATTTCGTGCTGTGCTGGCGCCGCCGCGGCCAGACGCTGCCGATGAAGACCTGGAACATCCGCCTGGTCGATCGCGATGGCAACCCGCCGTCCACCGCCCGCCTGATCCTGCGCTACGTGCTGGCGTGGCCGCTGGTGCTGGCGGGCGCCGCCGTGGTGTGGGCCGCCGCCAGCGCCACCGGTTGGCCCTCGATGGACATGTTCATCGTGGCCGCGCCGTTCACGATCTTCATCTGGTCCTGGTTCGATCCGGACGGCCAGTTTCTGCACGACCGCCTGCTCGGCACGCGCCTGCGCAATGCGCCGCAGCGCAAGAAAACCCGCTGAGCGACAGGAATCGGACGCCTGAACGGGCGCTGAACATACCTGCTTACAACTAGCAAAATCGTGCGGCGAATTAGGCGCAGGCTTTCAGAAAGTTGAAAGTCGCGTGCAAAGACAATGGGGCCCCTTTCATAGACGCTCCAATAACTCATCATGCGCGCATTCCTTTCCCGCCTGTCGCTGGCCGCCGCCAGTGCCTTGTTGTTCCTGCCCTTCGGCGCCTCGGCCCAGAATGCCGCCGCGCAACAGGAGATCGAAGCCGCGATGAAGGCCGCCTACGCGGCCGCCCAGGAAGGCCCGGCCGACGTGAAGCTGGGCGACCAGGCCGTGGTGCACCTGCCCGAATCGATGTTCTTCGTGCCGCGCCTCCAGGCCGATCGCCTGATGGCCGCCTACGGCAATGGCAAGGACCCCTCGCTCTTGGGCGTGGTCATGCCCAAGAGCGACGATGACGACTGGGTCATCACCGTCAACTTCGACAAGGCCGGCTACATCAAGGACGACGACGCCAAGAACTGGAACGTCAACGAGCTGCTGGACAGCCTGCGCGAGGGCACCGAGGAATCCAACGTCGAACGCAAGAAACGCGGCTTTCCCGAGCTGGTCATGGACGGTTGGGTCGAGGCGCCCAAGTACGACAGCAACACCCAGCGCCTGGTCTGGTCGGTCGCCGTCAAGCACAAGGGCGAAGCGGCCAACGACAACCCCACGGTCAACTACAACACCTACGCGCTGGGCCGCGACGGCTACATCACGCTGGACCTGATCACGCAGAAGAACCTGGTGCCGAAGGACAAGACCGCGGTGCTGACCCTGCTGGACAACCTGAAGTACGTCGAAGGCAAGCGCTACGCCGACTTCAACTCGTCCACCGACAAGGTCGCCGAATACGGGCTGGCGGCACTGGTCGCGGGCGTCGCCGCCAAGAAGCTGGGCCTGTTCGCCGTGATCGCGGCGTTCCTGGCCAAGTTCGCCAAGGTCGGCATCCTGGCCGCCGCGGCGCTGGGCGGCGGGCTGTGGAAGCGCTTTCGCGGCAAGAAGGCCGAACAGCAACAGCCCTGAGCGATGAAGCTGCTGCTACTGCTGTTCTCGGGCCTGAAATACCTGAAGTTCGGCAAGCTGTTCGCCACCGGCGGCACCATGCTGCTGTCGGTGGCGGTCTACGCCTTCGTCTTCGGCTGGCGCTACGCGGCCGGCTTCGTGCTGTTGCTGCTGGTGCATGAACTGGGCCACTACATCGCGGCGCGCCAGCGCGGGCTGGACGTGGGCGCGCCCGTCTTCATCCCGTTCGTCGGCGCCTGGATCCAGCTCAAGGAAATGCCGCACGATGCCGACACCGAGGCCTACGTGGGCCTGGGCGGGCCGCTGGCCGGCACGGTGGCGTCGCTGGCTTGCTACTTCGCGGCGCGCAGCACCGGCAGCGACCTGCTGCTGGCGCTGTCGTACGCGGGCTTTTTCATCAACCTGTCCAACCTGATCCCGCTGTCGCCCTTCGACGGCGGCCGCATCACCGCGGTGCTGTCGCCGCGCATCTGGCTGGTGGGCGTGCCGGTGCTGGTGGCACTGTTCTTCTGGCGCCCCAGCCCGATCCTGATCCTGGTGGCCGTACTGGCCTTGCCCAACGTGCTGCGGGCCTTCAAGTACGATCCCTCGCTGCCCGAAAACCAGGCCTATTACGGCACCTCGCTGGAAAGCAAGCTGACCTACACCTGCGCCTACCTGGGCCTGGTCTGCGTGCTGGCGATCATGGCCCACGACGTGCACGACATGCTGGGGCACCTGCGCGGCTGAAGCTCCCCTGTTTGACGGCCGCCACCGCCGGAACGAGCGCGGCCGTCACAACAGCGTCACTTTTTTTTCATGTCACGGTCATCGCGGGATGGTTTCATTCCCAGGCATGACGACAGCCCCCATGGATAGCACCGTGAACGAAATCCGCCCCACGCACTGGCGCGCTCTCTGGATTTCCGACATTCACCTGGGCACCGCCGGGTGCAAGGCGGAGTTCCTGCTGGATTTCCTCGAGCACAACGATTCCGACACCCTGTACCTGGTCGGCGACATCGTCGACGGCTGGCAGCTGCGCAAGCACTGGCACTGGCCGCGGGCCCACAACGACGTGATCCAGCGCATTCTGCGCAAGGCGCGCAACGGCACCCGGGTGGTGTTCATCCCGGGCAACCATGACGAGTTCGCGCGCGAGTTCGCCGGCTACGCCTTCGGCGACATCGAGATCCTGGACGAAGACGTGCACGTCACCGCCAAGGGCTTGCGGCTGCTGGTGCTGCACGGCGACCAGTTCGACGGCGTGATCCAGCACAGCCGCTGGCTGGCGCACCTGGGCGACGGCCTCTACCAGCTGGCGCTGTGGATCAACCATCATTTCAACCGCCTGCGCCACCGCCTGGGGCTGCATTACTGGTCGCTGTCACAGTACCTCAAGCACAAGGTCAAGAACGCGGTGTCGTTCATCACCGACTTCGAGGAAGCGCTGGCCGGCGAGGCCCGCCGCCGCGGCCTGGACGGGGTGGTGTGCGGCCACATCCACAAGGCCGAACTGCGCGACGTGGGCGGCATCCTGTACTGCAACGACGGCGACTGGGTGGAAAGCCTGTCGGCGCTGGCCGAGACCCACGACGGCCAGCTGCAGCTGCTGGACTGGGCCGCGATCCAGGCCGAGCGCCAGGCTGACCCGGCGCAGCGCAAGCCGCGCTCGCTGTCCTTGCCGGCGCTGCCGTCGGCGCTGCGCCGCCAGGGCAAGCACCCGTGATAACCCTTATACGTCCCCGTTACGCAACGGGGATATTGCAGTTCACGGCCCTCTAGGTCATGCTTGCAATTGGGGCAACGGGCAAAAACTGACCCGTTCACGCTGCAACATGCTCACAACATAGGGCCATGAACGACCAATATCAGGTGCTCTACCAAACATTCCGCTGGCTGGTTCCCACCCAGTTCAACATCGCGGAAGCGTGCTGCCACCGCTGGGCATCCAGTAGTCCGGATGCGCGGCGCATCGCCATCTACTACGAAGATGAAGCCGGCAACCGCGAGGTCTGGACCTATGCGCGGCTGGCCGAGGCCGCCAATCAACTGGCCAATGGACTGGTGAAGATGGGCGTGGGCCGCGGCGACCGCGTCGGTGTGGTTTTGGGACAACGCCCTGAAACCGTGGTTGCGCACATGGCGATCTACAGCGTGGGCGCGGTGGTGCTGCCGCTGTCGGCCCTGTTCGGCCCCGAAGCCCTGCAAAGCCGCCTGTGCGATTCGGAAACCCGCGTCGCCATCGTCGACCACGCCTCCAGCGCCAACCTGCTGGCCGTCAGCGACAACTGCCCCAACCTGCAACAGATCATCGGCATCGGCTTCGCCGACGAGCGCGTCCTGCCCTGGCGCAGCCTGTTGGCGCGCCAGCCGAGCGAATTCAAGCCGGTGCCGACGCGTTCGTCGGATCCGGCCATCCTGCTCTACACCTCCGGCACCACCGGCGCGCCCAAGGGGGCCTTGCTGCCGCACAGCGCGCTGATCGGCAATCTGCCGGGCTTTGTCGCCTCGCAGGATTGGTTCCCTCGACCCGCCGACGTTTTCTGGTCGCCGGCCGACTGGGCCTGGACCGGCGGCATGATGGACGCGCTGCTGCCCACGCTGTACTTCGGCCACCCCATCGTCGGCACCCGGGGCCGCTTTTCGGTCGAGCGCGCGTTCGAACTGCTGGAACGCTACCAGGTCACCAATACTTTCCTGTTCCCGACGGCGCTGAAGATGATGATGAAGGCGGTGCCCGAGCCGCGTAATCGCTATCAGCTGGCTCTGCGCTCGATCATGAGCGCGGGCGAAAGCGTGGGCGAAACCGTGTTCGAGTGGTGCCAGTCGGCCCTGGGCGTCACGCCCAACGAGATGTTCGGCCAGACCGAAATGAACTACGTGGTCGGCAACAGCCAGAAACGCTGGCCGGCCAAGCCCGGCAGCATGGGCCGGCCCTACCCCGGCCATCGGGTCGCGGTGCTGGATGACGCCGGCCAGCCGGTGGCGCCGGGAGAAACCGGCGAGATCGCCGTCAATCGCTACGATATCCACGGTTATCCCGACCCGGTGCTGTTCCTGGGCTACTGGCGCAACGAGGCCGCCACTCAGGCAAAGTTCAAGGGCGACTGGTGCCTGACGGGCGACCTGGCGCGGATCGACGCCGACGGCTACCTCTGGTACGCGGGCCGCGCCGATGACGTATTCAAGTCGTCCGGCTACCGCATCGGCCCGGGCGAAATCGAAAGCTGCCTGATCGGGCACCCGGCCGTGGCCAATGCCGCGGTGGTGCCCAAGCCGGACGCCGAGCGCGGCGCGGTGGTCAAGGCCTATGTGGTGCTGACGCCCGAGTTCGCCCAGCGCGACCGCGGCGACATCATCGAAAACCTGCAGGAACACGTGCGCGAGCGCCTGGCGCCCTACGAGTATCCCAAGGAAATCGAATTCGTCGAAGAATTGCCCATGACCACCACCGGTAAAATCCAGCGTCGCATCCTGCGCCAGCGCGAAGAAGAACGCGCCCAGGCGTCCAGGCCCCAATGACGCGGGCGGGTCCGCCAGAGACCCGCCGCCGCACCCGGAGACAGGGCATGCCCATTTACCAGCTCGACGACCTCATTCCCCGCATCGATCCCGCCGCCTACGTGGCCGATAGCGCCGACATCATCGGCAACGTCACGCTGGAAGCCGGCGTCAGCATCTGGTCGCATGTCTCCATCCGTGGCGACAACGATGCCATCCTGATCCGCCAGGGCACCAATATCCAGGAGGGCTGCGTGCTGCACGTGGACACCGGCTGTCCCATGACCATCGGCCCGAACGTCACCGTGGGCCATCAGGCCATGCTGCATGGCTGCACCATCCACGAAGGCGCGCTGGTGGGCATGCAGGCGATCGTGCTGAACAATGCCGTGATCGGCCGCAACTGCCTGATCGGCGCCGGCGCCATCATCCCGGAAGACCGGGTGATTCCGGACAACTCCCTGGTCATCGGCATCGGCAAGATCGTGCGCGAGCTGTCGGACGAGGAAATCGCCAATCTGCGCAAGAACACCGCCCATTACGTGGCGCGCGGCCAACACTACAAGACGGCCCTGAAACGGCTGGCCTGACCGCGCCGCCGGGAACACCCCGCAAGACCCCCTACGTCCCTGCCGGCGGCAGGGGGAATCGGCCGCGCGATCGGCTAACATTCTCCCATGACCGATCAGCTCAAGAAATACCTCCTCGAAGACCGCAGCGTCCGCGTCCAAGCGGTGCGCCTCACGGATACCTGGAAGGCCGTCCAGGCCAACCACGACTACCCGCCCGCCATCACCCACCTGCTGGGCGAACTGGTGGCGGCCTCCACCCTGCTGGCCGCGAATATCAAGTTCGACGGCTCGCTGGTGCTGCAGATCCAGGGCGACGGCCCGATCGCCCTGCTGGTGGTGGAATGCCGCGCTGACCTCAGCCTGCGCGCCACCGTCAAGGTGCGCGAAGGCCACGCGGTGCCGGCCGATGGCGACATGCAGAGCCTGCTGAACCCCGGCGGCAACGGCCGCTTCATCGTGGTGCTGGATCCCCAGAACAAGGTGCCCGGCCAGCAGGCGTACCAGGGCATCGTGCCCCTGGAAGGCGAGACCGTCGCCGAAGCGCTGCAGCACTATATGAAAGCCTCGGAACAGCTCGACACGCGCCTGTGGCTGGCCGCCGACGCCGACCATGCCGCCGGCCTGTTGATCCAGCGCCTGCCCTACCACGGCGGCTCGGACAATCCCGTCCTGACCGAACAGGCCGCCGCCGAGACCTGGGACCGCGCCGCGGCGCTGGCCGCCACGCTCAAGCGCGACGAACTGCTGGCCACGGATATCGACACCCTGATCCACCGGCTGTACTGGGAAGAGACTCTGGTGGCCTTCGATCCGCAGCCGGTGCGCTGGCACTGTCCCTGCACCCGCGAACGCGTGGCCAACATGCTGCGCTCGCTGGGACAGGCCGAGGTCGACGACATCCTGGCCGAGCGCGGCCAGGTCGACGTGGCCTGCGACTTCTGCGGCAAGCCTTACGTCTTCGACGCGGTCGATTGCGCCGCGCTGTTCACCGGCGGCCAGCCGGCCAACGGCGACACGCCGCCCACCGTGCATTGAACCCGCGCCGAGGGCTGCCCCCTCGGCTTGTACGCATCGACAGGCGGTCATGCCCGCGCCACACTGGCCGGCCATGACCGCCTTTTTTTGCGCCCCATCCCGGCGCGGCAGGCGCCCGCCGCAACGGGGTGCCGCCGCCCTCGAGTTCACCCTGGCCGCGGCCATCGCGCTGCTGCTGGCGCTCCTGGCGCTGGAGGCCACGCGCTGGCAGCTCACCCGCCAGGTCGCCCAGTTGGCCCTGATGGAAGCCGCCCGCGCGGGCAGCACCGGACACGCCGACCCCGCCCTCATGCGGGCAGCCTTCCTGCGGGCGTTGCTGCCCCTGCATGCCGGCCCCGGAGGGGCGGCCGGCGCCCGCCGCCGGCAGGCGCGCAATCTGGAGCACGGCGCGGCCCTGATGGGCATGCCGCCGTGGCGCATCGAAATCCTGCGGCCCCTCCCTTCCGGTGGCCATGCCCGCGCGCCGGATGGTCGCCCCCAAGGCGGCACGCTCAAGCTGCGGCTGACCTACCTGTACCGGCCCTTGCTGGCGCCGCTACGGACGCTGCTGGCGGCCCTGGCCCCGGCCGATGACAGCTATGGCGGGCAGGCGTGGCGCCACGGACTGGCGCCGATCGGCATGGAACTCGTCATGGAAATGCACTCGGAACCGCGGGATGAAGCCCGGGGGCGGCCGCCGCCGGCCGGCATGGTGCAGGGCGCTTGCCGTCGCCTGCGCTGCCCGCGCACTGACGCGCCGGCGGCAAGTCAGTGACGGGTGTTGGCGTTGCCGGCGGCATTGCCGCTGGCGGGACGGGCATTGGCCGGCCGGGCGGCCGGGGTGGCCGGTGCGCTGGCGCGCGTGGGCGTGGCGGGCCGACTGGCCGCATCGGTGGCCAACGAGGCGCCGCCCGCGGGCGGCTGGGTGTTCTGGGGCAGGATGTGCACGAAGACTTCGCCTTCGCGCATCATACCCAGTTCGCCCCGCGCCCGTTCCTCGATGGCGCCGGAGCCGTTGTCCAGGTCACGGACTTCCGCTTCGAGGGCGGCGTTGCGCGCGCGCAGGCCTTCGTTGGTCTCGCGCTGCGCCGCCACCTGGCGTTGCAGGTCCCAGACCTTGAACCAGCCGCCCTTACCCAGCCAGAGCGGGTATTGGATCAGCCCTACCAGCACGAACAGCACCAGGAACAACAGGCGCATACGCGGGAACCCTCAGCAGTCGTGGCGCTAACAAGGCCGCGGCGCGTGCCGCGGCCCGCTTACATTAACGCAAGTTGTAGAAGGCTTCCAGGCCGGGGTACGACGCGACTTCGGCCAGTTCTTCCTCGATGCGCAGCAGCTGGTTGTACTTGGCCATGCGATCCGAACGCGACAGCGAGCCGGTCTTGATCTGCATGGCGTTGGTGGCCACGGCGATGTCGGCGATGGTCGAATCCTCGGTTTCGCCCGAACGGTGCGAGACGACGGCGGTGTAGCCGGCGCGCTTGGCCATTTCGATGGCGGCGAAGGTTTCGGTCAGGGTGCCGATCTGGTTGATCTTGATGAGGATCGAGTTGGCGACGCCCTTCTGGATGCCTTCGCGCAGGATCTTGGTGTTGGTGACGAACAGGTCGTCGCCCACCAGCTGCACCTTCTTGCCGAGCTGGTCGGTCAGCAGCTTCCAGCCTTCCCAGTCGTTTTCGGCCATGCCGTCTTCGATCGAGATGATCGGGTACTTGTCGCACCAGGTCGCCAGCAGGTTGGTGAATTCCTGCGAGGACAGCGAGATGCCGCCTTCGCCGGCCAGCGTGTACTTGCCGTCGCGGTAGAACTCGGAGCTGGCGCAGTCCAGGCCCAGGGCGATCTGCGTGCCCGGCTCATAGCCGGCTTCGGTGATGGCCTTCAGGATCAACTGGATGGCGGCTTCGTGGCTGGCCACGTTGGGGGCGAAACCGCCCTCGTCGCCCACCGCCGTGGACATGCCCTGGCCGTGGATCAGCTTCTTGAGCATGTGGAAGACTTCGGCGCCCCAGCGCAGGGCCTCGCGGAAGCTGCCCGCGCCCACCGGCAGGATCATCAGTTCCTGCAGGTCGAGGGTGTTGTTGGCGTGCGCGCCGCCGTTGATGACGTTCATCATCGGCACCGGCATGCTCATGGGGCCGCTGCCGCCGAAGTAGCGGTACAGCGACAGGCCGGACTCGTCGGCGGCGGCGCGGGCCACGGCCATCGAGGCGGCCAGGATGGCGTTGGCGCCCAGGCGTTCCTTGGACTCGGTGCCGTCCAGCTCGATCAGGGTGCGATCGACGAACGTCTGCTCCTGGGCGTCCAGGCCCATCAGCGCTTCCGAGATTTCGGTATTGAGGTTCTCGACGGCGCGCAGCACGCCCTTGCCGAGGTAGCGGCCCTTGTCGCCGTCGCGCAGCTCGATGGCTTCGCGGGCGCCGGTGGACGCGCCCGACGGCACGGCCGCGCGGCCCATGGCGCCGGATTCCAGCAACACGTCACATTCGACGGTCGGGTTGCCGCGCGAATCCAGAATCTCGCGGCCGATGATATCGACGATTGCACTCATGACTTTACATTCCCTGAACGATAAACATATTCATCACGGCCGCGCCTTCACGGGCATTGCGGGCGCGTCGGTACTGCCAGGAGTCGTAGAAGGCCTGGGCCGCGGCCATGGAGGGAAACTCCATGACGACGGTGCGGCCGGGCTCACGCCCCTCAAGGTGCCGGGATTCGCCGCCGCGCACCAGGATCTTGGCATCGTACGCGCGCATGGCGAGCGTGGACAGACGCTTGTAATCCTCGTACTGCGCGGGCTTGGTCACTGTGACGTCGGCGATGAGATAGGCACTCATGGGGTTCCTTCAGGGCAGTTGCATTGATGGGGTCGCGGCGCCGGACCGCGAGACACGGGCAGTGTCGCGCAACACGGCGGGGCCGTGCCTGTCCGATGCTAAGTGGTTGTATCCGAAAGCAGCGCCGCGGCGCGAGGCCACGGCGCGTTGTCCGCCAGGAGCGACGGCGGGAATAAGGCCGGCGGCCCGGGCGGCGCAAATGCGCGGCTCGGTGCCGCCGACCGCCATTACGCCCCCTGGCCGCGGCGAGCCTTCTGCTCGATGGCGGCGCGGATGTAGCTGGAGAACAGCGGGTGGCCGTCACGCGGGGTGGACGTGAACTCCGGGTGGAACTGGACGCCGACGAACCAGGGGTGGTCGGGCAGTTCCATGATTTCCGGCAGGTTCTCGGTCGGGGTGCGCGCGCTGATCACCATGCCGGCCTCTTCGAGGCGCGGCACGTAGACGTTGTTGACTTCGTAGCGGTGGCGATGGCGTTCGTTGACTTCGTCGCCGTAGATCGACTGGGCGCGGGTGCCCGGCTTGATCGGCACGCGCTGCGCGCCCTTGCGCATGGTGCCGCCCAGGTCGGACGAGTTGTCGCGCTTTTCGACCTTGCCTTCGCGGTCCATCCATTCGGTGATCAGGGCCACCACGGGATGCGGCGCCGACGGATCGAACTCGGTGCTGTTGGCGCCGCCCAGGCCGGCCACGTGGCGCGCGAATTCGATCACGGCCAGCTGCATGCCCAGGCAGATGCCCAGGTACGGCACGCCGTTTTCACGGGCGTAGCGGATCGCGGCGATCTTGCCTTCGGTGCCGCGCTTGCCGAAGCCGCCCGGCACCAGGATGGCGTCCAGGTGCTTGAGCTGGTCGGTGCCGCGGGTTTCGATGTCTTCGGAATCGATGTACTCGATATTGATCTTGGAGCGCGTATGGATGCCGGCGTGCACCAGGGCTTCGGTCAGCGACTTGTACGACTCGGTCAGGTCGACGTACTTGCCGACCATGCCGATGGTCAGCTGGTGCTCGGGGTGTTCGAGCGCGTCGACCAGGTTGTCCCACATGGACAGGTCGGCCGGCGGCGGGGTCAGGCCCAGCGCTTCGCAGACGATGTTGTCCACGCCCTGCTTGTGCAGCATGGCCGGGATCTTGTAGATCGAGTCGGCGTCCCACACCGAGATGACGGCATCCAGGGGGACGTTGGAGAACATCGAGATCTTGGCGCGCTCGTCGTCCGGAATGGGACGGTCGGCGCGGCACAGCAGCGCGTTCGGGTAGATGCCGATTTCGCGCAGCTTCTGCACCGAGTGCTGGGTGGGCTTGGTCTTGAGTTCGCCGGCGGACGCGATGAACGGCACCAGCGTCAGGTGCACGAAGGCGGCATTGTTGCGGCCCATGCGCAGGCTCATCTGGCGCGCGGCTTCCAGGAAGGGCAGCGATTCGATGTCGCCCACGGTGCCGCCGATCTCGACGATGGCGACGTCGGTGTTGCCGTTCCAGGCGGCGTCCGCGCCACGGGCGATGAAGTCCTGGATCTCGTTGGTGATGTGCGGAATGACCTGGACGGTCTTGCCCAGGTAGTCGCCCCGGCGCTCCTTGCGCAGCACCGATTCGTAGATCTGCCCGGTGGTGAAGTTGTTCACCTTGTGCATGCGGGCGGAGACGAAACGCTCGTAGTGGCCCAGGTCCAGGTCGGTTTCGGCGCCGTCTTCCGTGACGAACACTTCACCGTGCTGGAACGGGCTCATGGTGCCCGGATCGACGTTGATGTAGGGGTCGAGCTTGAGCATGGTGACCTGCAGACCACGCGACTCGAGGATGGCGGCGAGCGACGCAGCGGCGATGCCCTTGCCCAGGGAAGACACCACTCCGCCGGTGACAAATACGTATTTGGTCATCGTAATAAGCGCCCGGGACGAGCGGGCGCGTGCGGGAAATTTGGATTATAGCCGGGAGGCGGAACTTGTCTGGGTTTTCCCCTAGCGGCCAGGCGTAACATTTGGCTGCACTCGGCCGGCACCCCGACATGCCTCGCGGGCGGGGACCATGCTATGTTCGTCCCCGATTTCGACATCCCGAGGAGCCCGCCGCCGATGAACGCCCCGCCCGAACGCCCGAACGCCCTGGCCTGGCGCCTGGTCACCGCCGTTGTCTGCCTGCAATTGCTCGCCGCGGCGCTGCTGCAGGCCTATCTGTTGCTGGCGTCCCCGTTGGCCGAGCGGATCCGCGAGACGTTCGCGCGCCCCGAGATGGTGGCCACCACGGTCGTGCAAATCGTCGCCGGCACCGTCCTCATGGCGCTGGTCACCTGGTGCACCACGCAACGCTGGCTACGCCGGCACGACGCCGCCGGCGTCGACCGGCCGGGCCGGATGACGGCCGTGCTGTTGATAGTCTCGCTGGTGTTGTTCGTGCTGATCTCCGCCGCCCAGGCGCTGCTGCAGCATGCGTTCTATTCGTTCGTCCTGGCGAACCGGGAATGGGTGGACAACGTTTTCGGCTACTACGGCCCGGCCCGGGTGCTGGTGATGGCGCTGCCGCTCAAACTGTGTGGCCTGCTGCTGGTGATCGCGGGCGCCTGGCTGGCGGTGCGCATCGCGGCCTGGAGCGTCAGGCCGGCCGGCGGACCGGCGGCGCCGTCCCACACGCCCCGCCACGCGGCATGGATCGCCGCGCTGACGCTGCTGCTGTGGCAATTGCACGTCGGACTGGTGTTGGGCGGCTACTTCATGACCTATGTGCGTTCGGAGCAACTGCTGGAGTACGCCCTTGGCTACTGGGTGCTGCCGGCCCTGATCCTGGGCCTGGCGGCGTGGGTCTGCCTCAAAAGCCTGCCACGGACGCTGGGCACGGCCGGGTTCGGCCGCGCCATCGCCCACGGCACCTTCGCGTTCTGGCTGACGCAGGTGCTTGGCGTCGGCCTGGCCTTCCTGATCCTCTGGAACATGACCTGGGACCAGCTGATGCGCGCCGCCGAGTCGTACATGACGACCGCGGTGTCGCTGCTGATCTATGGCGCGCTGATCGCGCTGGGATGCTATGCCGGCGCCCGGCTGTTCTACCGGCATCGCGAGACGCCGTCGGCGAACGCGCCGGCCTGAAGCGCCGCCGCGCGAAGGCGCGACGCCGCAAGCGCAATGACAAAAGGCCCCGTTGGGGCCTTTTGTCATTGCAGGACGCGACCGTCACATTGCAGGACGCGACCGTCAGATGGCCGCGGTGCGGCGTTCCAGCCAGGCCAGCGCTTCGCCCTCGACCAAGGGCGACAGGCGCTCGAACACGGTCTTGTGATAGTCGTTGAGCCACGCGATTTCATCCGCGCGCAGCAGCGACGGCTCGATGCAGCGCGTGTCGATCGGGCACAGCGTCAGCGTCTCGAAACACAGGAACTCGCCCAGTTCGGACGTCAGCCAGGCGCGGTTGGCCACCAGGTTCTCGATGCGCACGCCCCAGCGGCCGGGACGATAGATGCCCGGTTCGTTGGACGTGATCATGCCCGGCTCCATGGCCGTGTGCGGACCGGGAACCGCGCGATAGGAGATGACCTGCGGGCCTTCGTGCACGTTCAGGAAGTAGCCCACGCCGTGGCCGGTGCCGTGGCCGTATTCGGCGCCGCCTTCCCAGATCGGGGCGCGCGCGATGGCGTCCAGCATCGGCGACGGCGTGCCGCGCGGGAACGAGGCGCGCGACAGCGCGATCATGCCCTTGAGCACCAGCGTGAAGTCGACCTTCTGGTCGGCGCTGGGCGTGCCCACCGCGACCACGCGGGTGATGTCGGTGGTGCCGCCCAGGTACTGGCCGCCGGAATCGATCAGCAGCAGGCCGTCGCCTTCGATGGTGGCGTGCGACTCGGCCGTGGCGCGGTAGTGCGGCATGGCGCCGTTGGCGTTGAAGCCGGCGATGGTGGCGAAGCTGGGGCAGACGTAGTCCGGCCGGCGCGCGCGGGCGGCGGTGATCTGTTCGTCGATGGTCAGCTCGGTGATGCGCTCGCTGCCTAGCGCGCCCTCGAACCAGGCGAAGAACTCGCACAGCGCCGCCCCGTCCTGCGCCATGGCCTGGCGCACATTGGCCAGTTCAGCGTCGGTCTTGCGCGACTTGAGCAGCGTGGACGGGTTGATGGCCTCGACGCGCGGCACGGCCGGGTCCATCGCGTGGAACACGCCGCAGGTGACGCGGGCCGGGTCGATCAGCAGCTTCTGGTCCAGTTCGAGCGAGGCCAGCGCGTCGGCGGCCTCGGCGTAATCGGCCACTTCGACGCCATCGGCGGCCAGGGTGGCGCGCAGCGCGGCGTCGATCTTGCCGTCAGCCACGAACAGCGTGGCGTGGTCCAGGCCGAGCAGCGCATGGCCGACGAACACCGGGTTGTAGTCGACATCGGCGCCGCGCAGGTTGAAGAGCCAGGCGATGTCGTCGAGCGTGCTGATGAAATGCACGTTGGCGCCATGGGCGCGCATGGCGGCGCGCACCTGGGCCAGCTTGTCGGCGCGCGTGACGCAGGCCTGCGGCGCCACGTGTTCGTAGATCGCGGCCAGCGGCAGGCCGGCGCGGTCGGTCCAGATATCGTCCAGCAGGTCGGCGCGGATCTCCAGCGTGGCGCCGGACGTGGCGGCGGCCACCGACAGCGCGCGGAACGCGGCCAGGCCCAGCACCTGCCCATCGACGCCGATGACATCGCCGGCGCGGGTGTTGGCGGCCAGCCAGTCCACATGGCCCGGCGTGGTGGCGACGGCGATCTTCATCAGCTGCACCCCGGTGCCGGCCAGTTGCGCCTCGGCCTGCACCCAGTAGCGGCTGTCGACCCACAGGCCAGCGAAATCGGCGGTCACCACCAGCGTGCCCACCGACCCCGTGAAGCCCGACAGCCAGCGCCGGCCCTGCCAGCGCGCCGGCAGGTATTCGGACAGGTGCGGATCCGAGGACGGCACGATATAGGCGGACAGGCCGCGGCGGCGCATGGCCTGCCGCAGTTGGGCGATACGGGTGTCGGTGCTGGACATGGGTTTCCTTAGCGCAACATGAAGGACATGGCGGCCAGGCTGTTCAGCGTGCGGATGGCGGCCTGCATGCTGTCCGTGGTGAACCGCAGCGTCACGCCGTCCACGCGCTCCAGCGTGGGCCACATGCAGAACAGGTCGGCGAGCGCCGCGCTCTGGGTCTGCAACCGGCATTCTATAGGGGCGGGGATGCGGAACGGAACCGCCTTTCCACCGCTGGGCCGCCCCGAGGTGGAAGCGCCCCCCTGGGGGGCAGCAAGCCCGCCTTGCGGGCGCGGCGTGGGAGTCGTTCCCTTCAAGTTGCGCACGGCGGTCTCCGCGGCGGCGGCGATCGCGCGACGCGAGGCCGCCGGCGACAGCGTCACGCCGCTGCCCTGGCCGTGCGCCACCTTGGTCTGCACCCACTGCGCGCCGGGGAACAGGTCGGTGGTCTCGGCGATGAACACGTCGTCGCCGGTGGCCAGGATGACGGGCACGCCCATTTCACCGGCCAGCGCGCCGTACAGGCCGGCCTCGCCCAGCTCCATGCCATTGATGAAGACGCGCGAGAAAGCGAAGCTGTTGATGGTGTGCGCGAGGATGCCGCGGCCCTGCGAGCGCGAGTGGTAGCCGATCATGAAGACGGCGTCGCAGCCCTCTTCCAGGCCGCCCATCATGCCCAGGTAGCGCGGCTTGCCCAGCACCAGGCGGGCGCGTTCGTCGAGGCCGTCCGGCAGCAGGTTGCGGAAACCGCCGTGCGAATCATTGACCAGGATCTCTTCGGCGCCGCCAGCGATGGCGCCCTGCACGGCCGCGTTGGCCTCGGCGGTCATCCAGGCGCGGGCCCGCTCGTATTCGCCATTGCCGGCACGGACTTGTTCGGCGTGGAAGACGCCGGCGACGCCTTCGATATCGGTGGAAATCAGGATCTTCATGGGAGTGCCTTGGTGGGATTCAGAATTCGGTGTCCGCCAGCCATTGGCGCCAGTCGGGCGCGGCATCGCGGATGGCGGCGCGGTGATGGCCATCGCGGCCCTGCACGCCTTCGGCCCGCCACAGCGCGGCGATGATGGCCTGCTCGCAGGCCTCGGCCGCCGCTTCGAACAGCGGATCGATGCGGGTTTCGTGCAGCATGGCCAGCGCCGGCATCGGCCGCTCGGCCTGTTGCGGCACGGTGTAGGCGGTGGAGAACGCCAGCGCGATGTCGCCGCTGCCATGGCCGAACACCGAGCCGGTGCGGGCCAGGCCGGCGCCGGCGCGCAGCGACAGTCGGCGCAACTGGCGCGCGTCCAGCGGCGCGTCGGTGGCCACCAGCAGGATGATGGAGCCCTTCTCCGGCACGATGGCGGCGTTCTCTCCCGCCTGCGCCAGGCCGCGGTCCAATTGGTCCGCCAGCCGCCGGCCGAAGGGCCGGCCGGCCACGGTCAGGTTTGGCAGGCGACCGAAATTGGCCAGCACCAGCGCGCCGACGGTGTAGCGCAGGCAAGGCTGGATCGCGGCCACGCGCGAGGCCGAGCCGATGCCGCCCTTGAAGGAAAAGCACGACATGCCACGGCCCGCGCCGACCGCGCCCTGCGCCATGCGCTTGTCCGCGGCGGCCAGCGCCTGGGCGTAGTGCGATTCCTGCACCGCCATGGCCTGGATGTCATTCAGATAGCCGTCGTTGCACTCGAACACCAGCGGATTGACCGTCGACATGCCGCGGCCGATCTCGGGCGTGGCCGCCACCGCCGCGCGGATCTGGGCGTTGGCCACGGTGCCCACGCCGAAGGTGTTGGTCAGCGCGATCGGCGTTTCCAGCACGCCCAGTTCCTGCACCTGGACCAGGCCGGTGCTCTTGCCGAAGCCGTTCAGCACCGTGGCGGCGGCCGGCACCTTGTCCAGGAACAGATTGCCGCCATGCGGCCGCACCACGGTCACGCCGGTCTGCAGCGCGCCGTCGTCCAGCGTGCAGTGGCCGACGCTGATGTCGCCCACGTCGCAGATCGAATCGAGCGGGCCGGCCTCCAGCTTGCCGATGCGGGGTTGGTCCAACGCTTGTTTGTCCATGCTTGTCGCTGCGTGTCGCCACGCTCCAGAATGCAAAATGCCGCCGTCCCGCGTGGCCGTGGCGCACGCCGCGAGGCGGGCGCCCGGACGCGGGCGGCGGCAAGGGGACCGATGACACGCGCCGAGCCCCGAGGGGCGACCGACGCGGTAACCATCGTCCGCTTGGCGGTTACTTGCGATCGATCTTCGGATCGAGCGCGTCGCGCAGGCCGTCGCCCAGCAGGTTGAACGCCAGCACGGTCAGGAAGATCGCCAGCGCCGGGAAGATCGCCACGTGCGGGGCGATCACCATGTCGGCGCGCGCCTCGTTCAGCATCGCGCCCCACTCCGGCGTGGGAGGCGAGGCGCCCATGCCCAGGAACGACAGGCTGGCCGCGGTGATGATCGAGGTGCCGATGCGCATCGTGCCATACACCACGATCGGCGAGATCGTGCCGGGCAGGATGTGGCGCATGATGATGGTCCAGTCGGACGCGCCCACGCTCTTGACCGCCTCGACGTAGGTCATCTGCTTGATCGACAGCGTGTTGCCGCGCACCAGGCGGGCGAACGCCGGCACGCTGAACACGGCCACGGCCACGATCACGTTGACCATGCTCGAGCCCAGGATCGCGACCACGCCGATGGCCAGCAGCATGCCGGGGAACGCCAGCAGCACGTCGGAGACGCGCATCGTGATGCGCTCCCACCAGCCTTCGTAGTAACCCGCCATCAGGCCCATGAAGGTGCCGACGATGGCGCCCATGGCGACGGACAGGAAGCCGGCGGCCAGCGAGATGCGCGCGCCCATGATGATACGGCTGAAGATATCGCGGCCCAGCGAGTCCACGCCCAGCCAGTGCGTCCAGGACGGACCGGCATTGAGGGCGTCGTAGTCGAAGAAGTTCTCCGGGTCGAACGGCACGATCCAGGGGGCCAGGATCGCCACCACGACCAGCAGCAGGACAAAGAGGCCGGCGCCCACGGCCAGCTTCTGCTTCTTGAACTTGCGCCAGAACTCGGTGGCGGGCGTGCGCACGTCGTTCTTGGGCACGGCGGTGGCGACGGTTGCGGCGGGTGTCGTATTGCTCATGGCCGCCTCACTTGTAACGGATGCTGGGATTGATGACGCCGTAGAGCACGTCGACAATCAGGTTGATCAGGATGAATTCGAACGAGAACAGCAGCACCAGGCCCTGGATCACCGGGTAGTCGCGCTGGGTCACGGCGTCGACCAGCAGGCGGCCGAGGCCGGGCCAGTTGAACACCGTCTCGACCACGATCGAGCCGCCCAGGAGGAAGCCGAACTGCAGGCCCATCATGGTGACGACCGGAATCAGCGCGTTGCGCAGCGCGTGCTTGATGACCACGCGGCGCTCGCTCAGGCCCTTGGCGCGGGCGGTGCGCACGAAGTCTTCCTGCACCACTTCGACGAAGGAAGCGCGGGTAAAGCGCGCCATCACCGCGGCCACCGCCGCGCCCAGCGTGATGGACGGAAGTATGTAGTGTTTCCAGCTGGAGGCGCCCACGGTCGGCAGCCAGCCCAGGTTCACGGAAAAGATCTGCATCAGCATCATGCCCAGCGCGAACGCGGGGAACGAGATACCGGACACCGCCAGCGTCATGCCCAGGCGATCGGGCCAGCGGTTGCGCCAGACGGCCGACACGATCCCGATGATCATGCCGAAGGTGACGGACCAGGCCATACTGGCGATCGTCAGCCACATGGTGGGCATGAAGCGATCGGCGATTTCGGTCGAGACGGGACGCTTGGTACGCAGCGAGGTACCCAGGTCGCCTTGCAGCATGTGGCTGAAGTAGCGCACGAACTGCTGCGGCAGGGGCAGATCCAGGCCCAGTTCCTTGCGCACCAGTTCGACGGTCTGCTGGTCGGCCTCCTGGCCCGCGGCCAGTCGCGCCGGGTCGCCCGGAAGCATGTGCACAAACAGGAACACGACCACGGCCACCAGCAGCAGCGTGGGGATCATGCCCAAAAGACGTTTGACGATATAGGTCAGCATTGAAATTCCTGCAACATCGGCGGGGACACCGCGTCCCCGCCGTATGTGGCCTTGCAAGGGGCCGAACGGCCCCGTGAGTTACCGCCGCGCGATTACTGCTTCAGGTCGATATCGCCGAACCAGAACGAGGTGTCCGGCTCCACGTACACGCCCGACAGGTTCTTCGACTTGACGTACAGGTTGTTCTGGGTCACCAGGAAGGCCCACGGGGCGTCCTTCCAGATGGTTTCCTGAACGGTCTTGTAGATCTCGGTCTTCTTGGCGCGGTCGGTCGTCGCCAGGGCTTGCTGGATGCCGTCGTCAACCGACTTGTTCGAGTAGTACGACACGTTGTTGAGCACCGGCGGGAACGCGGCGGTGGTCAGCAGCGGGCGCAGGCCCCAGTCGGCTTCGCCGGTCGAGGACGACCAGCCGGCGTAGTACATGCGGACCTTGGCGTCTTCAGGCTTCTGCACCTGTTGCACGCGCTGCACGCGCTGGCCCGATTCCAGCACTTCCACCGACACCTTGATGCCGACTTGCGCCAGTTGCTGCTGCAGGAACTGCACCACCTTCACCGAGGTGCCGTCGTTGTAGGCGGACCAGAGCTGGCTCTCGAAGCCGTTGGGGTAGCCGGCTTCGGCCAGCAGGGCCTTGGCCTTCTTGATGTCGTACGGCCACGGGCCGGTCTTGTGGGCGAAGTCCACGCCTTGCGGCACGACGCCGTCGACGACGGTGGCGTAGCCCGAGAAAGCGACCTTGGCCAGGGCGTCCTTGTTGATGGCGTAGTTGATGGCTTCACGCACCTTGACGTTGTCGAACGGCTTTTGCTGCGTGTTCATCGACAGGTAGCGGGCCATGATCGAGTTCTTGTGGTCGACCACGTCCAGCTTGTCGTTCTTGGACAGCACGGCAGCCTGCTCGAACGGCACCGGGAAGGCGAATTGCGCTTCGCCCGTCTGCACCACGGCGGCGCGGGTGTTGTTGTCGGTCACGGTGCGGAAGGTCAGGGTGTCGACCTTGGGGTAGCCCTTCTTCCAGTAGCCGTCGAACTTCTTGACCTTCAGGTATTCGGCGGGCTTCCATTCGACGAATTCGAACGGGCCGGTGCCGACCGGGTGGAAGCCGATTTCCTTGCCGTACTTGGCCAGGGCGGCCGGCGAGATCATCATGGCGGCCGGGTGGGCCAGCGCGTTGATGAAGGCCGAGAAAGGCTTCTTCAGGGTGATCTTGACGGTCAGCGGATCGACCACTTCGGTCTTGTCGATGACGCTGAACTGGATGTAGCGCGACAGGCGGTTTTCCGGGTTGGCCGGACGGTCGAAGTTGATCTTGACGGCTTCGGCGTTGAACGGGGTGCCGTCATGGAACTTGACGCCATCGCGCAGCTTGAAGGTATACACCAGGCCGTCTTCGCTGACGGTGTAGTCGGTGGCCAGAACCTTCTGGACCTTCAGGTCCTTGTCGAACTCGAACAGGCCTTCGTAGTAGGCCTTGCCGGCCGCCTGGTTCAGCGTGCTGTTGGTGTTGTACGGGTCGAGCGTTTCCAGCGCGATGGAGACGGCAAACGTCACGTCCTTGGCAGCATGCGCCAGCGGCGAGGTGAGCACGCCGAAGGCCACCGCGGCGGCGGCCATCAGCTTGGTGGGGCGCAGAACTTTCATCATTGCAACTCCTGGTTCCTGTGCGGAATTAGGGGGTTTGGTGGAAGAAAAACAAGTACGACAACTGACTCAATACGCTCCGCCGACCGCGTGGCGGGCGACGAAGTGATCGGTTCCTACCTGCACCAGCGGCTGCACCACCGGCTCGTCGCCGAGCCTGCGGATCGGGCTGGGAATTTCATCGGACAGCAAGGTGCGTTTCATGTGACGGCGCGCCGGATCGGCGATCGGCACGGCGGCCATGAGCTTCTTGGTATAGGGGTGCTGCGGGTTCTCGAAGATGGCCCGGCGCGGACCGATCTCGACAATCTGCCCCAGGTACATGACGGCCACGCGATGGCTGACGCGCTCGACCACGGCCATGTCGTGCGAGATGAACAGGAAAGAAATGCCCATGTCGCGCTGCAGGTCGATCAACAGATTGACGATCTGCGCCTGGATCGACACGTCCAGCGCCGACACCGATTCGTCCGCGATCACGACCTTGGGATTGAGGGCCAGGGCGCGCGCGATACAGATGCGCTGGCGCTGGCCGCCGGAGAATTCGTGCGGGTAGCGTTGCGCCATTTCGGGCGGCAGGCCGACGCGCTCGAGCAGTTCGGCCACGCGCTGCTCGGCCTCTTTGCCCTTGGCCACGCCGTGCACCAGCAGCGGCTCCATGATCGAGAAACCGACCGTGACGCGGGGATCGAGCGAAGCAAAGGGGTCCTGGAACACGAACTGGATGTCGCGGCGCAGCGATTGCAGTTCGCCCGTCTTCAGGCGCACGATGTCGCGCCCGCCGAAGCGGATCTCGCCCCCCTGGCTTTCCACCAGGCGCAGCAGCGAACGGCCGGTGGTGGACTTGCCGCAACCGGACTCGCCCACCAGCGACAGCGTCTCGCCGGGATACAGGTCGAAGCTGACCTTCTCGACCGCGTGCACGCGGCGCTGCACGCGGCTCAGGATGCCGCCGCGCAGGTCGAAGCGCGTCACCAGGTTGCGCACGCTCAGGATCGGCTCGCGACGCGCGGCCGGCACTTCCTGGGTGCTGGCCGCGCCGGGTTCGGCCACCGGCTGCGCCTTGCCGTCCACCTGCAGCAGCGGGAAACGCGCCGGCAGGTCGGTGCCCTGCATCGCGCCCAGCTTCGGCACGGCCGACAGCAGCGCCTTGGTGTAGGCGTGCTGGGGCGTGGCGAATACCGACGCCGACGGGCCTTCCTCGACCTTGTCGCCGCGATACATGACCAGCACGCGGTCGGCCACTTCGGCCACCACGCCCATGTCGTGGGTGATGAACACCACGCCCATGTGCATTTCTTCCTGCAACTGGCGGATCAGTTGCAGGATCTGCGCCTGGATCGTGACGTCCAGCGCGGTGGTGGGCTCGTCGGCGATCAGCAGCGCCGGCTTGCAGGCCAGCGCCATGGCGATCATGACGCGCTGGCGCATGCCACCCGACAACTGGTGCGGGTAGCGGTCCAGCACCGACTTGGCTTCCGGAATGCGCACCTGTTCCAGCATGCGCAGGGCCTCGGCGCGCGCGGCCGCGGCGTCCATGCCCTGGTGCTCGCGGATCGACTCGGCGATCTGGTCGCCGGCCGTGAACACCGGGTTCAGGGACGTCATCGGCTCCTGGAAGATCATGGCCATGTCGGCGCCGCGCACATTGCGCATGGCGCGTTGATTGGCGTTGACCAGGTCGATCACGGCACCGTTGCGCCGGCGCAGGGCCATGCTGCCCTGGGCGATGCGGCCGCCGCCATGTTCCACCAGGCGCATCAGCGCCAGCGACGTCACCGACTTGCCCGACCCCGATTCGCCCACGATGGCCAGGGTCTCGCCCCGGTCCACATGGAACGACAGGTTGCGCACGGCTTCGACCGTGCGCTCCGAACCCACGAAGCGCACCGTCAGGTCGTCGACCTGGACCACGCGGTTATCCGGCAGCGCCAGGCTGTTTGCGCGATCAACCATATCTCTAGTAATCCCCAAAACTGACAAAAACGAAGCCCGCCGCCGCTCAGCGGTAGATGGCGGTGACCGGCTTCTCGCCGACGCGGGCGTAACCGCGGTACATGCCTTCCGTGTTGAACGGCAAGGCCACATTGCCCTGGGCGTCAACGGCCACCAGGCCGCCCTTGCCGCCGATGGTGGGCAGTTTTTCCATCACGACGCGGTCCGCCGCCGTTTCCAGCGAGGCGCCGCAATATTCCATCTGGGCCGCCACGTCATAGGCGGCGACCATGCGGATGAACATCTCGCCCGTGCCCGTGGTGGACACGGCGCAGGTCTTGTTGCTGGCATAGGTGCCGGCGCCGATCAGCGGCGCGTCGCCGACGCGGCCGACCTGCTTGTTGGTGATGCCGCCGGTGGAGGTGGCCGCGGCCAGGTTGCCCTGCGCGTCCACGGCCACGGCGCCCACGGTGCCGAACTTCTTGTCCGCATCCAGCGGATCGGCCGGCGCCGGCTGGCCGCGCGCGACCATGGCCTGGCCGTCGTGGTCCAGCACCGCCGCTTCCGGCGTTTCGCGCTGCACGCGCAGCAATTGCTCGCGGCGCGCCTCGGTGGAGAAATACGAGGGGTCGACAATTTCCAGGCCGGCTTCCTTGGCGAAGGCTTCGGCGCCCTCGCCCACGAACAGCACGTGCTTGCTGGTTTCCATGACCTTGCGCGCGGCGAACACCGGGTTGCGCACGCAGTTGACATTGGCGATGGCGCCCGAACGCAGCGTGGCGCCGTCCATGATGGCGGCGTCCAGCTCATGGGTGCCGGCGCTGGTGAACACGGCGCCATGGCCGGCGTTGAACAGCGGGCAATCTTCCAGGAGGCGCACGGCTTCGGTGACGGCGTCCAGCGCGCTACCGCCACGGGCCAGCACGGCCTGCCCGGCGGTCAGGATGGACTCGAGGGCGCTCAGGTATTCCTGCTCTTTCTCGGGCGACATGGCCGCGCGGGACATCGCGCCGGCGCCACCGTGAATCGCGATCACGGGTTGAATCATCGTTTACCTACTCCATGGATGAGCCACGGCATCACGGACTGGGTCACCCCAGCGGCGGCCGCGACGGAATTCTTGGCCCGATAGGCCACCGCCGCCGAAAGGGCTTCGATCAGGCCCAGCGCGGCGGTTTCGGAATTGGGGATCAGCTGGCGCGTGGACACGGCATACAGCACCACCGACGCGGTCGGCGCCAGCGGCGAAGTGGGCTTGTCGGTCAGCACCAGCACCGGCACGCCGGCCTGCTTGGCGGCGCCGGCCAGGGTGACGGTATCGGCCAGGTAGCGCGGAAAGCCGATCGCGATGACCAGATCCTTGCTGGTCATGCGCGACATCTGGCGGGCGGCGTGCGACACGCCGCCAGGGCCCGCCAGCGATTCGACCGAATGCAGGTGCATGCACAGGCCGCGCTGCAGCATGCCGGCCAGGAAACCGCTGGCGCCGAAACCGATGATGAAGACGCGGTCGGCGGCCAGGATGGCGTCGACCGCCTGTTCACAGGCGGTGGCATCCAGGCTCTGCAGGTTGCGCTGGGCGTTGCGGATGTCTTCTTCGAGCGTCGCTGCGAATATCTGCACCGCGCTGGCCGAATGCGCGAGTTCGGTGCGCAATTTTTCGACCGGCTCCAGCGCCGCCTCGAAACCGCGCGCCAGTTCGGCGCGGAATTGCGGGTAACCCGGCAGGTCCAGGGCGCGCGCGAAACGGTTGGCGGTGGCGACCGACACCCCCGCGGCCGTCGCGAATTCGTCGATGGTCATCGTGGCGACGCGGAACTGGTGCGCCAGGACGTACTCGGCCATCTTGTGCTGCGTGCGGCTCAGCGCGGGCTGGGCCCGGGCGATCCGATCAGCGATCGTGAGTGCGGCCTTGGTCATCGAGAATCAGGGGGGGAAAACGTAGCGGAGGTTTGTGTAAATCTGTTTACACACAAATTTTAGATAAGAAAATTCATTTTCATACTAAGGGTATACCCGTGAATTTATGTAACAGTGCTTCAAAAGAAACGGGGCCGGTTTGATGTACGCTTGATCCCCGCCTTTCTGCCTCGAATTTCGGACTTTTCACATGCCCCTCTGGACCTGCAAGCCCCACGCCGATCTGACCCTGGCCGAGCTCTACGCCATCCTGCGCCTGCGCTCGGAAGTCTTCGTGGTGGAACAGGACTGCGTCTTC
Organism: Achromobacter sp. HNDS-1; assembly: GCF_040084795.1. NCBI lineage: Bacteria > Pseudomonadati > Pseudomonadota > Betaproteobacteria > Burkholderiales > Alcaligenaceae > Achromobacter > Achromobacter sp. HNDS-1. The sequence continues at coordinate 4,674,252 of NZ_CP157584.1, read as the reverse complement.
CTGGATATGGACGGCAAGGACCTGCAGGGACAGACGGAACACCTGATGGCCTGGGAAAACGGCGCGCTGCTGGCCTATTGCCGCCTGCTCGAACCCGCGCTGAACGACGGCCAGACGGTCATTGGCCGCGTCATCACGGCGCCGGCGGCGCGCGGCACGGGCCTGGGGCACGAGCTGATGCGCCGCGCCAAGGACGAAGTGGCGCGGCTGTGGCCGGGCCAACCGGTCTACCTGGGCGCGCAGGCCAGGCTACGCGCCTATTACGCCGGCCACGGCTTCGTGCCGGTGACCGAGGAATACATCGAAGACGGCATTCCGCACGTCGGCATGCTGCTGCGCGAAGCGGCCTGATCGCCCGCCCCGGGGCGCCCTGCCCGCCACGCCTGGCGGGCGCTCAATGAAAAACGCCCCTTGCGGGGCGTTATTCATGATGCCTTGGCGGCGGATTACTTGACCGCCGACACATCCATCTTGGCGGCCGTCTTGGACTGGATCTCGTCCACCGTCACGCCAGGGGCCGTTTCCAGCAGCTTCAGGCCGTTGTCGGTGACTTCCATCACGCCCAGGTCGGTGATGATCAGGTCGACCACGCCCACGCCGGTCAGCGGCAGGTTGCATTCGGGCAGCAGTTTGATGTCCTCGGTGCCGTCCTTCTTCTTGGCCACGTGTTCCATCAGCACGACCACGCGGCCGACACCGGCCACCAGGTCCATCGCGCCGCCCATGCCCTTGACCATCTTGCCCGGGATCATCCAGTTGGCCAGGTCGCCCTTTTCGGAGACCTGCATCGCGCCCAGGATGGCCAGGTTGATCTTGCCGCCGCGGATCATCGCGAACGAGTCGGCCGACGAGAAGATCGACGAGCCGGGCAGCGTCGTGACGGTCTGCTTGCCGGCGTTGATCAGGTCGGCGTCGACCTCGGCGTCGGTGGGGAACGGGCCGATGCCCAGCAGGCCGTTTTCGGATTGCAGCCAGACTTCGACGCCCTTGGGCACGTGGTTGGCCACCAGGGTCGGCAGGCCGATACCCAGGTTCACGTAAAAACCGTCTTGCAGCTCGCGCGCGGCGCGCGCCGCCATTTCATCGCGGGACCATGCCATGTCGTGTTCTCCTTAGGCCGGGCGAGTGGTGCGTTGTTCGATGCGCTTTTCCGGATTGGCGTTCAGCACGATCCGGTGCACATAGATGCCGGGCAGGTGGATCTGGTCGGGGTCCAGGCTGCCGGTGTCGACGATCTGCTCGACCTCGACCACCGTGAACTTGCCGGCCATGGCCACGTTCGGGTTGAAGTTGCGCGCGGTCTTGCGGAACACCAGGTTGCCGCTGCGGTCGGCGATATGCGCCTTGACCAGCGACACGTCCGGCACCAGCGAGCGTTCCATCACGTATTGGTGACCGTCGAATTCGCGGATTTCCTTGCCGTCGGCGACGATGGTGCCCACGCCGGTGCGGGTGAAGAAAGCCGGGATGCCCGCGCCGCCGGCGCGCAGCTTCTCGGCCAGCGTGCCCTGGGGCGTGAACTCCAGCTCGAGTTCGCCCGACAGGTACTGGCGCTCGAATTCCTTGTTCTCGCCCACGTACGAGGCAATCATCTTGCGGACCTGGCGGGTGTTCAGCAATTGGCCCAGGCCGAAGCCGTCGACACCCGCGTTATTGCTGATGCACGTGAGATCCTTGACGCCCGAATCGCGCAGCGCGGCGATCAGGGCCTCCGGGATGCCGCAGAGGCCGAAACCGCCCACGGCGATCATCTGGCCGTCCTTGACGATGCCTGCCAGCGCCTCCTGGGCGCTTGCAAAAACCTTGTCCATCGCTCCAACTCCTAGTTAAGGTCGAACTGAAGAGAGTCCGCCCGCCTGCCGGAGCGCATGCCTCGCGAGAGGCCGGCGATCCTGGGAGGACCCTGTTTGTACTTGGGACGCGGCTGCCGGCCTCGCGGCCCGGCGGCATCGCGGCCTGGCCCGATGCCTGCTGGTTCGCGGCGCCGAGGGTGGCGCGCCCTGTCATTCGTATTGTGTTCTGTGCGGGATTTTAACGGCATGGCCGCCAAATGCGGGCGCCGTTTCAAACGCCGCATCGAAGTCGGACCGCCACCGCCCCCCCGCGCCTAGGCGGCCGGCTTGAACTGCGTGGCCATTTTCGCCAGCACTTCGGGCGGCCACGGAGCGGACGTATTGGCCACGTAGTCCATCCACACCAGCACATTGCGCCCGCGGGCGTAAGGGCCGCCGTCATCGCCGACTTTCTCGAGCAGCAGCTCGAATTCGGCGCTGGAACGGCCAATGCGCGTCACCTTGTGCGTCACCCGCACCGTCGCCGGATAGGTCAACGGGCGCAGGAAATCACAGGATGCGTGCGCCAGGATGGCGCCGTCGTCGGCCGGCAGTTCAAAGCCCGCGTCGTACAGGATCTGCATGCGCGCCTCTTCCATGAGGCGGAAATACAGGGTGTTGTTGAGATGGTTCAAGGCGTCGGAATCGCCCCAACGCAAAGGCAAATCCACCTGGTGGGTATCGCCCACCGCCAGAATCCGCGCAGACTGTGTGTCCGGGTTCACCAAATACTCCTGATGGCTGAAAGAAATGCGAAGACGTGCAAGGTCTCCGCCTGCAATACAATCGCCGATAATACTTCCAGCCATATATGGAATACATACGGGGAGCTTTGCAATGTCTGAACGCGAGTCGATGGAATATGACGTGGTCGTGGTTGGCGGGGGTCCCGCCGGCCTGGCCACCGCTATCCGTCTGAAGCAGCTGGCCGCTGAAAAGAATCAGGAAATCGGCGTCTGCGTCCTGGAAAAAGGCGCCGAACTGGGCGCCCACATCCTTTCCGGCGCGGTGATGGATCCGCTGGCGCTGACCGAACTGATTCCCGACTGGAAAGACAAGGGCGCCCCGCTGAATGTGCCCGTGACGCAGGACAAATTCCTGTTCCTGTCCGAGAACGGCGCGCGCGCCACTCCCAATTGGCTGCTGCCGCCCTGTTTCCACAATGAAGGCAACTACATCGTCCGCCTGGGCGACGTGGTCAAGTGGCTGGGCGAGCAGGCCGAGGCGCTGGGCGTCGAGATTTTCCCCGGCTTCGCGGCGGTCGAAGTGCTGTACGACGAGAACGGCGCGGTGCGCGGCGTGGCCACCGGCGACATGGGCGTGGCCCGCGACGGCAGCCATACCGCCCACTACCAGCCCGGCATGGAACTGCACGCGCGCTACACGGTGTTCGCCGAAGGCGCGCGCGGCCAGCTCGGCCGCCAGTTGATCGAACGCTACAAGCTCGACGACGGCCGCGACCCGCAGGCCTACGGCATCGGCATCAAGGAAATGTGGGAAGTCGATCCGGCCCAGTCCAAGCCCGGCCTGGTCATCCACACCGCCGGCTGGCCGCTGGATTCCGACACCTACGGCGGCTCGTTCCTCTACCACCTGGACAACAACCTGGTGGCGGTGGGCATGATCGTCGGCCTGGACTACGCCAACCCCTGGCTGTCGCCGTTCGACGAATTCCAGCGCTACAAAACCCATCCGGCCATCCGCGGCACCTTCGAAGGCGGCAAGCGCATCGCCTATGGCGCGCGCGCCATCACGGCGGGCGGCCTGCTGTCGCTGCCCAAGCTGACCTTCCCCGGCGGCGTGCTGGTCGGCTGTGAGGCCGGCTTCCTGAACGCCTCGCGCATCAAGGGCAGCCATGCCGCCATCAAGTCCGGCAAGCTGGCCGCCGAGGCCGCGTTCGACGCGTTGGTGGCCGACCGCCGCCACGACGAACTGGCCGCGTATCCCGAGGCCTTCAAGAGTTCGTGGCTGCACACCGAGCTGAACAAGGCCCGCAACTTCAAGCAGTGGTTCAAGAAGGGCCGCACCGTGGCCACGCTGATGACCGGCATCGAGCAATTGGTGTTCAAGGGCAAGATGCCCTGGACCCTGCGCCACAGCAAGCCGGACCACGCCTGCCTGCAGCCCGCTTCGCAGTGCGCCCGCATCGATTACCCCAAGCCCGACGGCAAGCTGACCTTCGACAAGCTCAGCTCGGTGTTCATCTCCAACACCAACCACGACGAGAACGAGCCCGCCCACCTGACGCTGAAGGATCCCTCGGTGCCGGTGCAGGTCAACCTGGCCAAGTACGGCGGCCCGGAATCGCGCTACTGCCCTGCTGGCGTCTATGAGTTCGTCAAGGACGACCATGGCGAGGACCGCCTGCAGATCAACGCGCAGAACTGCGTGCACTGCAAGACCTGCGACATCAAGGACCCGACCCAGAACATCGTCTGGGTGGCGCCGCAAGGCGGCGAGGGCCCGGTCTACAGCGGCATGTAGCAGGCATCGGCGGCCATGGCTGAACGCGTGCTTTTCATCGGCTGCGGCGATCTCGGCCAACGCGCCGCGCGCCGCCTGCTGGCGCGCGGCGACACGGTCTACGCATTGCGCCGCCGCCCGCCGGCCGACGACGCCAGCGGCATCCGCTGGCTGGCGGGCGACATCAGCCAACCCGATAGCCTGCCGGCGCTGCCGGCTGGCATCACCCGCGTGATCCACGTCGCCACCGCCGGCGCGCGCGATCCCGCCGCCTATCGCGCCGTGTTCGTCGACGGCCTGAACCACGTGCTGGATGCGCTCGACACGCGCCAGGTCGAGCGCATCGTGTTCGTATCGTCCAGCGCGGTGTATGGCGAACATCGCGGCGACTGGGTCGATGAAGACACGCCGCCCGCGCCGCAAGGCTTCAACGGCCGCATCCTGCTCGAGGCGGAAGCGGCGCTGGCCGCGCGCGCGATCCCGCACACCACCCTGCGCTTCGCCGGCCTCTACGGCCCCGGCCGCCTGCAACTGATCGAACGGCTGCGGACGGGCAAGGCCAGCGCGCCGCTTGAACCGCCGCACTGGGCCAACCGCATCCACATCGACGACGCCGCGGCCGCCATAGTGCACGTGGCGCTGCTGCCCGATGCGTTGCCGGTCTACATCGGCTGCGACGACACGCCCCTGCCGCTGCATGAACTCTATGCCGACCTGGCGCGGATGATCGGCGCGCCAGCGCCTGGCGACGGCCCCGCGCCCAAGGGGGTCGGCAGCAAGAAGCTCAGCAACGCCCGTCTGCGGGCCAGCGGCCTGGCGCTGCAATGGCCGGACTCGCGCGCTGGCTATGCCGCGCTGCTGGCGGACACCGCGCAGGCATAGTTCGACCAAGGCCGAATCGTCGCTGGCGCGCGGCGGTGATACTGGCTGTCCCTGATCCAGCCACGCCGCCCATGTCCACGCCCTTCCCTACCGATCCGCTGCAGGCGGTCACGCACGCCGATCCCTACCCCTATTACGCCGCGCTGGCCCGCGACCGCCCCCTCTACCGGGACACTCGGCTAGGCCTGTGGGTGGCCAGCGATCCAAGGCTGATCCGCGACATCATGCGCCATCCCGCCGCCCGTGTGCGCCCCCTCGCCGAGCCAGTGCCCAAGGGAATCGCCGCGGGTCCCGCCGGCCTGCTGTTCGGCCGCTTCCTGCGGATGAACGATGGTCCGCGGCAGCGCCGTCTCAAGACATTGTTCAGCGGCTTCCTGGCGCAACAGGCGCCGCTGGCCCCCGCGCCCGACTGGCAAAGGCTGGACGTGGACGCACGCTCGGCCAGGGGCATCGACCGCTGCCTGCACGCCGCCCCGGTTTTTGCGCAAGCCTGTGCCATCGGCCTGCCTGGCGCCGTGGCCGCGGAATGCGCACGCGATATCGGCGCGTTCCTCGCAGCCCTGCCGCCCTCCGCCGCCGAGGACCGGACGGCGGCCGGACACGCGGCGGCCGAGCGCCTGCTGGCGCGCCTGCGCGCCCATTTGGACGATCCCGCCGCCAGCCCGGCCTTGCGCGAATTGCGCATCCAGGGCACAGAGGCCGGCCTGGATCCGGTGCTGCTGGCCGCCAACCTGGCGGGCCTGCTGTTCCAGGCCTGCGAAGCCGGCGCCGGCCTGCTGGGCAATGCGCTGCTGCGCGCCGCGCGCCTGGGAGCCGGAGCGGACCTGACGCGGGCGCAGGCCTGGGAAATGGTCGATGCGACGCTGCGGCACGACCCGCCCATCCACAACACCCGCCGCTTCCTGGCCGGCCCGATTGAACTGGACGGCCAGCGCATCGAGGCCGACGAAACCGTGCTGCTGGTGCTGGCCGCGGCCGCCATGGCGCAACCCGACGCGCACTGGACCTTCGGCGCACAGGGCCATGCCTGCCCGGGCCGCGACGCCGCACGGCGCGATGCGGCGGGCGCGCTCGTTCACCTGCTGAAGGCCGGCATCGATGGCGCCGCACTGGCGGCGCGCTTTCGCTACCGCCCCCTGCCCAACGCGCGCATTCCCCAATTTGATTTCACCTAGGAGCCCACGCCATGATCGCCGTGATATTCGAAGTCGAACCCGCCGATGGCAACCCGGCCCCCTATCTGCAGATCGCCGCGGGCCTGATCGATGAACTGAAGACCATTGACGGCTTCCTTTCGGTCGAACGTTTCCAGAGCCTGACGACCCCAGGCAAACTGCTGTCGCTGTCGTTCTGGCGCGACGAGGACGCGGTCAGGCGCTGGCGCTCGCTGGAATCGCATCGCCGCGCCCAGGAGGCGGGACGGGGCGGCGTGTTCGCCAACTATCGCCTACGCGTCGCGCAAGTGCTGCGCGACTATGGCATGCGGGACCGCGACCAGGCGCCGGGCGACAGTCGCGCGCATCATGGCTGACGCCGCGTCTGCCCGTTACCATTGCAGCACCGCCTTTCCCGCGCTCCTCCATGCCTCCTGCCGCTCCCGCCCGCCCCACTGCGCTGCAAGTCGACCTGGCGCGCCTGATCGCGCAGGACATCGTGGCCGCCCGGGCGCGGCCGCGCGCGCGCCATCAGGCCAGGTGGCGCGCCACGGCCTCGACCACCCGGCGCACGTCGTCGCGCGACACGTCCAGGTGCGTCACCATGCGGGTCGGGCCGCCATAGACAGCGCGCATCAGGATGCCGTCGGCCGCCAACGCAGCGGTCAGGGCCTCGCACCGTGCCGGCTCGAACTCCGCGAACACCATGTTGGTGTCCTGGCTCAACACCCGCACGCCGGCGATGGCGCGCAGGCCGTCGGCCAGCACGCGCGCGTTGGCGTGGTCTTCGGCCAGGCGCTCGACGTTATGTTCCAGCGCATACAGGCAGGCCGCCGCCAGCACGCCGGATTGGCGCAGGCCGCCGCCCAGCACCTTGCGCCAGCGGCGCGCGCGGGCGATCAGTTCCTCGCTACCCACCAGCACCGAACCGACCGGCGCGCCCAGGCCCTTGGAAAAGCAGATCGACACCGAATCGAACGACGCGCACAGTTCGGCCAGCGGCTTGCCACTTGCCACGGCGGCGTTGAACACGCGCGCGCCATCCAGGTGCGTGGCCAGGCCATGGCCGCGGGCCCAGTCGGTCGCCGCGCGCACGTAGTCGGCCGGGATCAGCTTGCCATGGAACGTGTTTTCCAACGCCAGCAGACGGGTGCGAGCGAAGTGCGGATCCCCTTCGGGCTTGAGCGCCGCCGCCAGCTTTTCCAACGGCAGCGTGCCATCCTCGGCGTGTTCGATGGGTTGAGGCTGGATGCTGCCCAGCACCGCCGCGCCGCCGCCTTCGTACTTGTAGGTATGCGCCTGCTGACCCACAAGATACTCATCGCCACGCTCGCAGTGCGCCATCAGGCCGGCCAGATTGCTCTGTGTGCCCGACGGAAAGAACAGCCCGGCGGCCTTGCCGGCACGTTCGGCGACGGCTTGCTGCAGCTGGATGACGGTGGGGTCATCCCCCATCACATCATCGCCCAACGGCGCGCTGACCATGGCCTGCAACATGGCCGGGGACGGCCGGGTAACGGTATCGCTGCGCAAATCGATCATGAAACTTCCTTGGAGGAAAATGGAATCCGGTACTGCACGGGCCGGTCAGCCCGCGCGCGCGGCGGGCGCCGCGCGGCTCACGACAAAAATGCCGGCGAGAATCAAGGCCATGCCGCCCAGCTCGACCGGCGACGGACGCTCGGACAGCACCGCCCACGCCATCAGCATCGCCACCACCGGCACGCCCAGGCTGGACAGGCCGGCAATCGAAGCCGGCACCCGCCGGACCACCTGCAGCCACAACAGCCAGCCGGCGGCCGTGGCGATCAGGACGATATAGACCATGCCGGTCCACAGCTGCCAGCCCCACTGCGCCGGAATCTGCGGCACCAGCCACGCCACCGGCGTCATCACCAGTCCGCCGAACAGCATCTGCCAGGCCGTGAAGGTCATCACATCGGGCGCGTGACGCTCGAACATGCGCTTGGACAGCACCGTGCCCACGCCCCAGCACAGGCCGCTGCCCAACCCCAGCAGCACCGGCCGCATCTCGCCCACGCCGTGCCAGGGTTCGATGAACAGCACCAGGCCGATCGCGGCCAGGCCGATGCCGACGCCGTGGCGGGCCGTCGGCCGCTCGCCCTGCAGGCCCCACGCGAACAGCACCACCCAGAACGGCATGGTATAGGCCATCAACGACACCTTGCCGACGCCGCCGGATACCAGCGCGGTCTGCACGAAGCCCTGGAAACCGGCGGTCTGGGTCAGGCCGATCAGCAAGGTCAGCTTCCAGGACGGCAGGCCCAACGGCCGCCGGGTGGCGGCGGCCAGCGCGAACAGCACCAGCGCGCCGGTCACGTAGCGCAGCGCCACGAAATCGAACGGACCGATGTACGGCACGATCAGCTTCATCGCGATCCAGCTGCCCGCCCACACGAGGATGGTGCTGAACATCAGGGCCAGCCCTGCGCGATCGAAACTGCTGCGGCTCACGGCGGCGTCTCCAGTGAAAGTGGCGAAGGAAAAAACGACGATGCCCATGCCGGCAAACCGGCATGGGCATCTCGCATTATGCTCCCGTCGGGCGGGCAACCGTCCACGCCGTCCGCATGACGGACGGCGCGCGCCGCGTCACAGCGGCTTGGACAGTTGTTCCAGGATGGCGGGGTTTTCCAGCGTGGACACGTCCTGCGTCACTTCCTCGCCCTTGGCGACCACGCGCAACAGGCGGCGCATGATCTTGCCGGAGCGGGTCTTGGGCAGGTTGTCGCCGAAGCGGATGTCCTTGGGCTTGGCGATCGGGCCGATTTCCTTGGCCACCCAGTCGCGCAGCGTCTTGGCGATGGCCTGCGCCTCGGCGCCTTCGGGACGGGCGCTCTTGAGCACCACGAAAGCCACCACGGCTTCGCCGGTGGTGTCGTCGGGACGGCCGACCACGGCGGCCTCGGCCACCAGTTCGTGCGCGACCAGCGCCGATTCCACTTCCATCGTGCCCAGGCGGTGGCCCGACACGTTGAGCACGTCGTCGATGCGGCCCATGATCCAGAAGTAGCCGTCCGCATCGCGCTGCGCGCCGTCGCCGGCCAGGTAATAACCGCGCAGCTCCGACGGGAAGTAGCTCTTCTTGAAGCGCTCCGGGTCGCCCCAGATGTTGCGGATCATCGCCGGCCACGGACGCTTGATCACCAGGAAGCCGCCGTTGCCCTGGTCGACGTCGCCGCCGGTTTCATCGACGATGGCGGCGGCGATGCCCGGCAGCGGCAGCGTGCACGAGCCCGGCTTGGTCGGCGTGGCGCCCGGCAGCGGCGTGATCATGTGGCCGCCGGTCTCGGTCTGCCACCAGGTGTCCACGATCGGGCAACGCTCGCGGCCGACGTGCTTGTGATACCACATCCAGGCTTCGGGGTTGATGGGCTCGCCCACCGTGCCGATGATGCGCAGGCTGTCCAGGTCGTATTTGGACGGATGGGTCTCGGGCGCGGCCTCGGCGGCCTTGATCAGCGAGCGGATCGCGGTCGGCGCGGTGTAGAAGGTGGTGACCTTGTGGCGCGCGATCATGTCCCAGAAGCGGCCGGCGTTGGGGAACGTCGGCACGCCCTCGAACACCACCTGCGTCAGGCCGGCGGCCAGCGGCCCGTAGGTGATATAGGTATGGCCGGTGACCCAGCCCACGTCGGCCGTGCACCAGTAGACGTCGTCCTTGCGCGCGTCGAAGGTCCACTTGACGGTCAGCAATGCCCACAGCAGGTAGCCGGCGGACGAGTGCTGCACGCCCTTGGGCTTGCCGGTCGAACCGGAGGTGTACAGGATGAACAGCGGATGCTCGGCGTTGACCGGCACCGGCTCGCAGGTGTCGGCCTGGCCGGCCTCGACGTCGTGCATCCAGAGATCGCGGCCTTCGTTCCAGGCCACCTTGCCGCCGGTGCGGCGATAGACGATGACGCGCTTGACGGCTTCGCAGCCGCCCATGGCGATGGCGTCTTCCACCGCCGGCTTGAGCGGAATGGTCTTGCCGCCGCGCACCTGCTCGTCGGCGGTGATGACCAGCGAGGCGCCGACGTCGACGATGCGCTCCTGCAGGCTCTTGGCCGAGAAGCCGCCGAACACCACCGAGTGCGTCACGCCCAGGCGGGCGCAGGCCTGCATCGCCACCACGGCCTCGATCGACATGGGCATGTAGATGATGGCGCGGTCGCCCTTCTTGTAGCCCAGCTTGGCGATGCCGTTGGCGAAGCGGCACACGCGCGCCAGCAGTTCGCGGTAGGTGACCTTGGTGACCTTGCCGTCGTCGGTCTCGAAGATGATGGCGGTCTTGTCGGCGTTGCCGTTGGTCAGGTGCACGTCCAGGCAGTTGGCCGAAACGTTCAGTTCGCCGTCGCCGAACCAGCGATAGAACGGCGCGTTGGATTCGTCCAGCACCTCGGTGAACGGCTTGGTCCACTGCAGGTTGTCGCGGGCCTGGCCGGCCCAGAAGCCGTCGAAATCCTTTTCGACCTGCGCGCACAGCGCGTTGTACGCGTCCATGCTGGGAATCGCGGCGCCCTGCGCCGCGCGCTCGGGCGGCGGGAACACCCGGGTTTCCACCAGTACGGACTCAATAGCATTCGACATGATCTTGTCTCCAATCTGTGATTCTGTTGTTGATGCCGCTTTTATCTGACTGCCCACTCGCAACCGTATCGCCGCGCTCTTACGGGCACCTTACGCAAAATACGGGCCATAAGCCCGTATCCCGCGGGAACGCGCGCCAAACATGGCGGCAACGGCATCGACAACTGACAGCGCAATACGCAACCCGCCGGACATCGCGCCGCCATCAGGCGCAGCGATGTCCGGGACTTCATAAGAATATCAGTTGCGGCGAACACCCGCGCCGTCAGGCGGCGCGGCGCGCCAGGCCGCGCGCCATGTCCACGCGCGACAGCAGGATCAGGCCGCCGACAAAGAACAGCCCGGTGACCAGGATGGCCAGGCGGTGGTTGCCATGCGTGGCCCAGGTCACCAGGCCGTAGGTCAGCGGGCCAATGACCGCGGCCAGTTGCACCGCGAATGTCCACAGCGAAAAGAATTCGGCCAGGCGTCCGGCCGGCGCCAGCGCGCCGGTCATGGCGCGGCCCGCGCTCTGCGTCGTGCCCATGCACAGGCCGGCCAGCGTCGCGGCCACCCAGAACACCGGCGCCGTCACCGCGGCGTAGGCCACCAGCACCATCAGGATCCAGCCGCACAGCGTGATCGCCAGCGCCGGCTTGTGGCCGATCCGGTCCTGCACATAGCCGAACGAGAACGCGCCGGCCGCGGCGCCGATGTTGACGGTGAACACCAACAGCATGATCTGCGGCGTGGTGAAACCCATGACCTCCGAGGCATACACCGCCGCAAGCGTGATCACCACCGAAATGCCGGCCTGATAGCAGGCGATGCACATCAGCAGGCGGCGGAACTCGGGAAAATGCTGGCCGGTCTCGCGCCAGGCATAGGCCAGGCGCTTGAGCATCGCCAGCGCCGCTTGCGGCTCGCCGGAAGGCCGCGCGCGCTCGCGCAATATGAAGAACGACGGCAGCGCCGCCAGCGCGAACACCGCACAGGTCACCAGGATGACACGCGGCACGAAATGCTCGGCGTCGAGCCCGTCGGCCTCGGCCAGCTTCACCACCACCAGCGACAGGCCCAGCGTGAGCATGCCGCCGCAGTAACCGAAGCTCCAGCCCCAACCCGATACCCGGCCCAGCGCGGAGGGCTTGGCCAACTCGGGCAGGAACGCCGCCACCACGGACTCGCCGACGCAATAACAGTAATTAGAGATGACGATGGCGGCCAGCGCCAGCCATACGTCGCCCGGCCCCGCCTGGGTCAACACCAGCGTGGCGGCCACGCAGCCGATGGTGCTGCTGTACAGCAAGCGCCGCTTGCCGGCGCGGGCGTCGGCTCGCGCCCCCAGCGTGGGCATCGTCAGCATGATGAGCAGATAGGACAGCGACAGCGCCGCGGTCCAGGCCAGCGTGGCCCACGGCGCGCGGCCGCCGACCACGCCGACGAAATAGGTGCTGAACACCGCCGTGAGGATCACGGTGGTGTAGCCGGAATTGGCGAAGTCGTACATGGCCCAGGCCCAGACTTCGCGCTTGGCCACGCCGGGGTTCAGCGGACTCCTGTCCGCCGCCCCGCCGGCGGAGACGGCGGCGCCATCGGGCGCCTGCCGCGGCGTTTCCTGGCTCACAGGCCCAGCGCGGCGATGCCAGCCTGGGCGATCTGGGCGTCTTCGGTGGACTTCACGCCCGACACGCCGACCGCGCCCACCACGTGGCCGTTGGCCACGATCGGCACGCCGCCTTCCAGCATGCCTTCGATCAGCGGCGCCGACAGGAAGGAATAGCGGCCATTGTTGATGATCTCTTCGTAGACGCGCGATTCGCGGCGCCCCAGGGCCGCGGTCTTGGCCTTGGCCGGCGCGATGTGCGAGGAAATGGGCGCGGCGTCGTCCAGCCGCAGCATGCCCAGCAGGTGGCCGCCATCGTCCGACACGGCGATGGTGACGGCCCACTTGTTCTGCAGGGCGTGTGCTTCGGCCGCGGCCAGGATTTTCTTGACGTCTTCGGCGCTCAGCACGGGTTTGGTATTCATTGCAGCGACTCCTTGATCTGTTCCAGGGCGGTGGGGTCTTCGATGGTGGTCAGGTCGCCGGGATCACGGCCTTCGCATACCGCGACAATGGCGCGGCGCAACACCTTGCCCGAGCGGGTCTTGGGCAAGGCGCCCACGAACCGGATCCGGGCCGGTCGCGCCACCGCGCCCAGCTGATCTTCCACCAGCCGCATGATATCCGCTTCCAGCTGCTTTGCGCCCTCCGGCGTCTCCGCCGTGGCCGGATTCTTCAGCACGGCGAAGGCCATCGCCACCTGCCCCTTGAGTGCATCGGCCACGCCCACCACCGCGCACTCGGCGATGCCGCTGTGGCTGTTGACCGACTCCTCGATCTCGCGCGTGCCCAGGCGGTGGCCGGCCACGTTGATCACGTCGTCGGTGCGGCCCAGGATGAACCAGTACCCATCCGCGTCGACCAGGCCCCAATCGAAGGTGGAATACACCTGGCGGCCCGGGATCGACGTGAAGTAGGTCTGCACGAAGCGCGCGTCGTCGCCCCAGATGGTCGACATGGCGCCCGGCGGCAGCGGCGGCACGATGGCTACCACGCCCTTCTGGTCGGGGCCCAGGTCCTCGCCGCTGGACTCGCTGACGATGCGCGCATCGAAGCCATAGACCGGGAACGACGGACTGCCGAAACGGGTCGGCACCTTTTCCACGCCCGGCTGTGCCGACAGGATCGGCCAGCCGGACTCGGTCTGCCAATAGTTGTCGATGATGGGCTTGCCCAGCCCTTCGGAAATCCACTGCGCGGTGGGTTCATCCAGCGGTTCGCCGGCCAGGTACACCGCCCGCAGCGAAGACAGATCATGCTTGCGCAGCATGGCCGGATCCTGGCGCTTGAGCACCCGCACCGCCGTCGGCGCCGAAAACAATGTGTTGACGCCGAACTGTTCCACCAGCTTCCACAGGATGGCCCCGTCCGGCCGCACCGGCGTGCCTTCGTACAGCACGGTCGCCTGGCCGCCGATCAGTGGGCCATACACAATATAGGAGTGCCCCACCACCCAGCCGATGTCGCTGGTGCAGAAGAACGTATCGCCGGCCTTGCCGTCGAACAGGTACTCCATCGACGAAGCCAGCGCCACCGCGTAACCGCCGGTGTCGCGCTGCACGCCCTTGGGTTTGCCGGTGGTGCCGGACGTGTACAGGATGTAGCTGGGTTCGGACGACTCCAGCCAGGCCACCGGCACGCGGGCGCCGCGCTGGGCGGCGCGCAGCGTGGCGTAGTCCAGGTCGCGCCCGGGCACCGGCTCGAACGGCGCCAGGCCGCGGTCGAACACCACCACGGAAGCCGGCGGCGTCTTGCACAACCCCAGCGCCCGGTCCAACAAGGGTTTGTACGGCACCACCTTGCCCGCGCGCGAGCCGCCGTCGGTGCACACCACCACCTTGGGCGCGGCATCATCGATGCGCTGCGCCAGGTTGACCGAGGCAAAGCCGCCGAACACCACCGAGTGCACCGCGCCGATGCGCGCGCAGGCCAGCATGGTGAAGACCGCCTCGGGCACCATCGGCATGTACAGCAGCACGCGGTCGCCGCGCCCCACGCCCAGGTCCTGCAGCATGGCCGCGGCCGCATTCACCTCTTCATAGACGTCCTGGCGGGTATAGACACGTTCGCGCTCGACCTCGGTCGAGACCCAGATCAGGGCCGGCTTGTCCGCCTGGGTCGGCAGCCAGCGGTCGACGGCGTTGTAACAGAGGTTGGTCCTGCCGCCCACGAACCACTTGGCGAACGGCGGCCGGGAAAAATCCAGGACCGACTCGAACGGCGTCTCCCAATGCACGCGGTCGGCCTGCTCGCGCCAGAAGGCCTCCCGGTCGTGTACCGAGCGGTAATGGAAATCCCGGGTTTTTTGCATTTTTGTCTCCTGTTATTGTGCATACGCCTTAAGGCTGATTGCTTTCTTTTTGAATCCTTCGGTCATTTTGGTAGGCAAACCTTGCACCAGGCTTGCCGCAAGTCAAAAAATTCTGCCACGCGTCTACGCCGCACGGGCGCCGGGCTGGTTACAGTAACGAACCAGTCTTAAAAGTTTGGTAGAATCCCCCGCAAGTTGTAGACAACATATCAGTTGGTTCGCTGCTTGATTCCCGCTATTCAGGTGTTTTTTAGCGTTTTTGACGCTTTATTACCCGGAAAATGCGAAACAGGCGGCAACCTTCCCCAGGCGAATGCATCGACACTCCAAAAGCGCGCGACTGAATTCATCCTCTGGCCAGGCAAACCGCGGTCTGCGTTTGCTGGCGCTGGCGGCGTGCGTCGCGGGTCTGGCGGGTTGTGCAAGCACCAATCAAAAGTCCACCGCCTATACGTCCGAGATCGATCCGTACGAGACGGAATGGGTCGCCACCGCCGATGACCCCATCGGCATGCTGGTGGTGCAGAAATTCAAGCGTGAACGCCAGCGCAGCCACAGCGGTGTCAACAGCGACAACGCCATGGTCAGCGAAGCCCTGAACTACCTGGGCATCCGCTACCGCTTCGGCGGCAACTCCCCCGATACCGGTTTCGATTGCAGCGGCCTGGTGGCCTACACCGCTGAACGCTCGCTGGGCCTGAAGCTGCCCCGCAACGCCGCCGAAATCGCACAACAGGGCGTGTCCATCGACAAGAACGAGCTCAAGGCCGGCGATCTGGTCTTCTTCAACACCATGGGCCGCCGCTATTCGCATGTCGGCATCTATCTGGGCGACGACCGCTTCGTGCACTCGCCCAGCTCTGGCGGCGTGGTGCGCGTCGAAAACATGACCATGGCGTACTGGTCCAAGCGCTACAACGGTGCCCGCCGCATCGACACCAGCCTGGTGGCCACGGCCCGCGCGGCCAACTGATTCCTGCCATTCTGACCGGCCGGCCTGGCCGGCGCCATCGTCCGAACGGCACGATCCGCGCACGCCGCCGCGCGGCCTGGTCCAGACAGCAAAACGCCGCCGGACTTGCCAGTCCGGCGGCGTTTTTCATTCCTCTTCGCGGCGCGGGGCCGCAGGCCTGTTCGGCCTCCCCAGTTTTCAGTGTTGGTGGCGGCTCGGCACGATGTCAGTGGACCGCGGCTCCGGCGGCGCCCGCGCACAGGCCGCATTGCTGCAGGGCCTGCTGCATGCTGCACACCGAACGGCGACAAGCCACGACCCGGATACCGCCGCGCTGCGCCGCGTTGCGGAAGGTCTTCATGACGTTATGCCCCAGGAAGTCGGTCAACAGGATGACCAGCTGGGTGCCCGAGGGCAGCTGCAACGTCTTCTTCTGATGCGAGGGATCACGGCCACTGATGTGGTGCGTGATCGAAATGTTGTGTCCTTTGAGCAGATCCGGGATGTTGCCGAGCCTGTCGGCCCCCACTACCACTGCACTCAATCCTGCCGTCATGTTGAACCTCACTGGGTCGTTGAGACTGGATGTAATGATAATGATTCCTATTTTTTAGTCAACTCAAATGAGATCGGTTCTTATTTAATTATTTTTATGAGCTCATGGAAAGGGATAGCGAGCGACCCCTTTCTCCGCGCTTCCCCGCGCCCTGGACGGACAACGGGCAAGAAAAAAGGCGGTCTCCCGAACGAAGAACCGCCTTGGCTCGACACGCCGCCGCGCTTATTTCGGCACGCCCTGCACCGCCTCGGTCACGACCGCGCGGGTCAGGGACGGGGCCAGCATTTCCAGGAAGGTGTACACGTAGTCGCGCAGGAACACGCCGGCCTTGACGCCGACGCGCGTGGTGTGGGTGCCGAACAGATGCCCCACGGGCAGCCCGACCAGGCTCGAATCCCGTCGCGGATCGTAGGCCACCCCGGCGATGATGCCGATGCCCAGGCCCACGTCCACGTAGGTCTTGATCACGTCGGCGTCGATGGCTTCGAGGACGATGTCCGGGTGGATGCCCTGATTGGCGAAGACCTCGTCGATCGTGCTGCGGCCGGTAAAGGCGCGGTCATAGGTCACGATGGGGTATTCCGCCAGCTGCGCCAGCGACAGGCGCTTGGCGGCGCTGGAAGTCAATTCGGCCAACGGATGGTCCGGCCGCACCACCACGGTGTGCTCCCAGGCATAGACCGGCAGGGTCGCCAGGCCGGGCGTCAATGCCAGCGACTCGGTCGCCAGCGCCAGGTCGGCCTGCTCGTGCAGCACCATCTCGGCCAACTGCGCCGGGCTGCCTTCGGCCAGCGACAGGTGCACCTTGGGGAACTGCTTGCGGAACGCCGGGATCACGCGCGGCAGCAGGTAGCGCGCCTGGGTGTGGGTGCAGGCGATCACCAGGCCGCCTTCATCGCGGCGGGCGAATTCGTCGCTGACCTTCTTCAGATTGTCGACCTCGCGCATGATGCGGTCGATCACCTGCGACACGGCCAGGCCGGGCTTGGTCAGCCCTTTGATGCGCTTGCCGTGGCGTTCGAAGATCTTGATCCCGAGCTCATCCTCGAATTCGATGATGGCCTTGGATACGCCCGGCTGTGAGGTATAGAGCATCCGGGCGGCTTCGGTCAGGTTGAAGTCGCGCCGGATGGTTTCGCGCACAAAACGAAATTGCTGCAGGTTCATGAATTGGCCCCTGATAGACGGGCCAATTATAAGTAATAAAGACGCCTTGTTATATAACTTATTAATATAAGCTTAGGACAAGGCGTCCCTCTTTCAGCGCATCGAGATCGTGGTGTTCACGGTCTTGGCATGGGCCGACCAGCGCGCCGTGACGGTCTTGGTCTGGGTCCAGAACTGCACCGCCTGCTTGCCGTTGGGGCCCAGGTCGCCCAGCTTGGAGCCGCGCGAACCGGTGAAACTGAACCACGCCACCGGCACGGGGATCGGCACGTTGATGCCGACCTGGCCGACGTCGATGTTGTTCTGGAAGTAACGCGCCGCGCCGCCGTCCTGCGTGAACAGGGCAACGCCGTTGCCGTTGGGGTTGCGGTTGATGAATTCCACCGCCTCTTCCAGCGTTTCCGCGCCGACCACGCACAGCACCGGACCGAAGATTTCCTCGGTGTAGATGGTCATGTTCTCGGTCACGCCATCGAACACGGTCGGGCCGACGAAGTTGCCCTGCTCGAAGCCGGAGACCTTCAGGTTGCGGCCGTCCAGCAGCAGCTTGGCGCCTTCGTCCACGCCCTTCTGAATCAGGCTTTCGACGCGCTTCTTGGCGTTCGGCGAGACCAGCGGGCCCAGGTCGGCGGCGCGGTCCATGCCCGAATTGACCTTGAGTTTCTTGGCGCGCTCAACGAAATCGGGCAGCCAGTTGCGGGCTTCGCCCACCAGCACGGCCACCGACGAGGCCATGCAGCGCTGGCCGGCCGCGCCGAAGGCCGCGCCCAGCAACTGGTTCAGCGCCACTTCCGGATCGGCGTCCGGCAGGATCACGCAGTGGTTCTTGGCGCCCATCATCGACTGGCAACGCTTGCCGGCCGCCGAAGCACGGTTGTAGATCTCGGTGCCGACGCGGGTCGAACCAATGAACGACACGGCCTTGATGTCGGGATGCTCGCACAGCCCGTTGGCCGTTTCCGGACCACCATGCACCACGTTCAGCACGCCCGGCGGCAGGCCGGCTTCCAGCGCCAGCTGCGCCAGGAACAGCGACGAGCTCGGGTCCTGCTCGGACGGCTTGAGCACGAAGGTATTGCCGCAGGCCACCGCGATCGGGAACATGAAGCACGGCAGCATCACCGGGAAGTTGAACGCGGTGATGCCCGCGCACACGCCCAGCGGCTGGATCAGCGTGTAGACGTCGATGCCCGAAGCGGCGTTCTCGGCGTACTCGCCCAGTTGCAGATTGGCGATCGAGCAGGCGTGCTCGACCACTTCCAGGCCGCGGCCGACTTCGCCTTCGGCGTCGGGCAGGGTCTTGCCATGCTCGCGGGTGATCATCTCGGCCAGCTTGGCGGTGTTGGCGCGCAGCAGTTCCTGGAACTTCAGCATGACGCGCATGCGCGCGCCCTGGCCGCTGTTGCGCCAGGTCTTGAAGGCTTCCTTGGAATTGGCGATGGCCTCGTCCAGTTCCGCGCGCGTGGCGAACGGCACCTTGGCCACGACTTCCTGGGTGGCGGGGTTGATCACGTCGCGCCATTCGGTGGTCTTGGACTGCACGAGCTTGCCGCCGATCAATAGCGGAACGCGGGGGACTTCACTCATTTGATGCTCCTCACACTGCATAGTC
This sequence comes from Achromobacter sp. HNDS-1, assembly GCF_040084795.1. Lineage (NCBI taxonomy): Bacteria > Pseudomonadati > Pseudomonadota > Betaproteobacteria > Burkholderiales > Alcaligenaceae > Achromobacter > Achromobacter sp. HNDS-1. The sequence goes on along the minus strand of NZ_CP157584.1, from coordinate 4,655,142 downwards.
GATGCGGATGGATTCCGCGTTCTTGGATCTCGCGCGCGCGCCGCCGGGCGAGCCCTGGCGGCGCGCCGCGCCTTACTTCTGCACCAGCGGGCAGGCCGAATCGGCCAGCGGCTGGAAGGCCTCGGCCGCCGGAATGGTGGCCACCAGCTTGGAATAGTCCCAGCCGCCCTTGGACTCGGACGGCTTTTTCACTTCGTACAGATACATGTCGTGGATCACGCGGCCGTCGGGGCGGATCGAAGCGTTGCGCATGATCGGGTCCTTGATCGGCAGTTCGCGCATCTTGTCGGCCACCACCTTGCCGTCGGTGCTGCCCGAGGCCGCCACCGAACGCAGGTAGTGCAGCACGCTGGAGTACACGCCGGCCTGCGTCATGGTCGGCTTCAGGCCGCGGAAGGCCTTCTCGAAGCGGGTCGACCACTGGCGCGTGGCGTCGTCGTAATCCCAGTAGAAGCCGTCCACGTACGACAGGCCCTGGGCGCTCTCCAGCCCCAGCGCGCGCAGGTCCGACAGGAAGATCAGCAGCGACACCAGGCGCTGGCCGCCGGCCACGATGCCGAACTCGCGCGCCTGCTTGACCGCGTTGACGGTATCCTGGCCGCCGTTGGCCAAGGCCACGACCTGCGCCTTGGAGCTTTGCGCCTGCAGCAGATAGGAGGCGAAGTCCGGCGCGTTCAACGGATGCCGCACGCTGCCGGCGACGGTGCCGCCCAGCGCCTTGACCGCCTTGGCCGTGTCGGCCTCGAGCGAATGGCCGAAGGCGTAGTCGACGGTGATGAAGTACCAGGACTTGCCGCCCGCCCTGACCGTGGCCTTGGCGCCGCCGGCGGACTGCGAATAGGTGTCGAACATCCAGTGGAATCCGACCGGCGAGCATTCCTTGTTGGTCAGCGCCGTGGTGGCCGGGCCGGAGAACATCACGACCTTGTTCTTTTCGCGCGCGATGCCCTGCACCGCCAGCGCCACGGCCGAATTGGTCAGGTCGGCGATGGCGGTGACGCCGTCGCGATCGAACCATTCACGCGCCTTGGCCGCGCCCACATCGGCCTTGTTCTGGTTGTCGGCCGACACCAGCTCGATCTTCATGCCCTTGCACTCGGCCGCCAGGCAATCGTCGATAGCCAATTGCGCCGCCGCCACCGAACCGGGCCCGCCCATGCCGGCGTAGGTGCCCGACATGTCGGTCAGGATGCCGATCTTCACCGGCGGTTTATCCGCCGCGTACGCCTGGCCCAACAGCGCTGCGCCCAGACACAAGCCTGCGGCCAGCCCGCGTGCGTGCAATTCCATGGATTTGTCTCCTGAGTTTTATGCGTTATGGGGCCGTCTTCGCGACCCGCGGCTCCCGGAGCATTACCCCCAGGGCTGCCGACCCAGTGTAGATGTGTGAAAATCAACAAGCAACACCAGAAATGCACATTCCTTGTGCATCAATGCACAATCAATGCGGGGACGAAAAACATGCTGGATTGGGACAGCCTCCGGTATTTCCTGGAGGTCGCGCGAACCCAGCGCGTCAGCGCCGCGGCGCGCAAGCTGGGCGTCGAACACACCACGGTCTCGCGCCGTATCCGCGCCCTGGAAGCCGAATTGGACACGCTGCTGTTCGAGAAATCGCGCAGCGCCGGCTTCGTGCTGACCGAGGACGGCCAGCGCCTGTTCGTACACGCGGAGCAGATGGAGAGCACGGTGCACAGCGCCCGCGAGACGCTGTCCGGGATCGGCCAGGCGCTGTCCGGCCACCTGCGCATCGGCGCCACCGAGGGTTTCGGCAGCTACGTGCTGACGCCGCTGGCGGCCGATTTCCAGCGGCGCTATCCGCACATCACGCTGGACATCCTGCCGGTGCCGCGCTTCGTCAGCCTGTCCAAGCGCGAGGCCGACCTGGCCATCACAATCGAACGGCCCCAGCGCGGGCCCTACGTGTGCAGCAAGCTGTGCGACTACACGCTGCGCCTGTACGGCACGCCCGAGTACCTGGCGCGCCATCCGCCGATCCGCGGCCGCGCCGACCTGGCCGGCCACAGCTTCATCGGCTACGTCGACGAACTGCTGTTCAGCGAACGCCTGCGCTACCTGGAAGACCTGCTGCCCGCCAGCCGGGTGGTGTTGCGCAGCACCAGCGTGGTGGCGCAATACCATGCGGCGCTGCAGGGCCAGTCGCTGGCCATCCTGCCCTGCTTCATCGCGGCGCAGGACCCCAGGCTCAAGCCGGTGCTGGAAAAGGAAGTGGAGATCACCCGCTCGTTCTGGATGTACTGCCACGAAGACCTGCGCAAGCTCAAGCGCGTGACGGTGCTGTGGGAGTTCATCCGCAAGTCGGTGCTGAAGAACGCCGACCTGCTGGCCGGCAAGCGCGGCACGATGAAATACCTGCCCTGAAACCGGCAGCGGCGGCGCGGGTCAGGCCGCGCCGACGGCCAGGCCCGGCAGCGGGACGCCGAGGCTGGCGGCCCGTCCGGCATGTCCCCGCGTCCCTGGGGCGGGCCGCGGGTCGGGCCGCTAGCTGTTCTTGGGCGCCTTGACGCGCAGGCGGCGCATCAACAGGAAGGCCGTGAAGGCGGCCACCACCAGGTGGATCGCCACGGTGCCGACGCCGAAACTGAGCTTGCCGTTGGAAATCCAGGCGCGCGACAGGTTGATCAGGTTCATGTACAGCAGGCCCACCAGGCCGGCGATCAGCAAGTCGCCCGAACGTCCCAGGCGCGGGTTGACGGCGCCCAGCGGAATCGCCAGCAGCGCCAGGTTCAGCGCGGCCAACGGCAGCGAGATGCGCCACATCACCTGCGACCAGCTGCTGGTGGTGTTGTCGGCCATCAGCTGCGGGGTGGTGCGCGCCTTGGCCGAGCGTTCGGCGGCGGCGCGCGCGGACGCGACCGGGTCGTCGCCGCCCTTGCTTTCCAGGCGCAGCCCGTATTTATCGAAGTGCACCAGGCGGATCTCGGGCGTACCTGGCTTCAGGTCGTAGCGATGGCCCTCGCCCAGCACCAGGAAGCGGTCGCCGTTGGGCAGGGTTTCGCTGTGGGCGCTGCTGGCGGTCAGGACGCTGAGCCATTCCGGCCCGGTCTCGCGCGCGAACACGTTGCCCAGTTCGTCGGTCGGCTTGGCCGGATCCTCGGCGAAGAACACGCGGTTGCCGCCCGCCGATTCCGCGAACTGGCCCGCCGTGACCTTGGACAGATCGGAGCGCTGCTCAAAGCGTTCGTGGTATTCGCCGATCTGCCGATAGGCCCAGGGCGCGGCCACCAGCGTCAGCCCGGCCACCGCGATGGCCACGGGAATGGCGACGCGCAGCACCGGCTTGAGCCAGTCCGCCAGCGACAGGCCGCTGGCGAACCACACCACCATCTCGGATTCCCGGTAATTGCGCGTGACCGTGGTCAGCACCGCAATGAAGACCGACACCGCCAGGATGGTCGGCAGGGCCGTGATGGTGGACAGCGCGGCCAGCACGAGCACGACGTCCGCCCCGATGTTGCCGCCCGCCGCCTCACCGAGCAGGCGCACCAGCAGCACGCTGAGCCATACGATGAGCAACGTGGAAAAGACAACGCCAGCGTGACTGGTGATCTCGCTGACGACAGAGCGTTTGAATAGAGACATGGGAGAATATGCGGGATAATCGACCGCATCATACAGACGCACACGGGAAACCCTCATGGAATTTAGCACACAGACCACCGCTTCCCTGCACCAGATCAAAACCGCCGCGCTGGCGGTCGGGGTCTACGCCGACGGCGTGTTGAGCCCCGCGGCCGACCTGATCGACCGCGCCTCCAACGGCGCCGTGCGCGCCGTCGCCAAGAACGAGTTCCGCGGCCGCGCTGGTTCCACCCTGGTGCTGCGTTCCCTGCCGGGCGTGGCGGCCCAGCGCGTGGTCCTGGTGGGCCTGGGCAAGCAGGATGAATACGCTGCCCGCGCCCACGCCTCGGCCGAACAGGCCTTCGCCGCCGCCTGCGTCGCGGCCCAGCTGACCGAAGGGGTGTCCACCCTGGTCGCCAACCCGATCGCCGACGTGCCCCTGGTTGCCCGCGCCCGCAGCGCCGCCATCGCCGCCGGCAGCGCCACCTATCACTACGATGCCAGCTTCGGCAAGCCCGACCGCGACGCCCGTCCCAAGCTCAAGAAGATCGTGCAGATCGTCGAGCGCGCGGACGCCGCCCAGGTCCAGAAGGGCCTGCGCGAAGGCGCCGCCATCGCCAACGGCATGGAACTGACCCGCACCCTGGGCAACCTGCCTGGCAACATCTGCACCCCCACCTACCTGGGTGACACCGCCAAGCGCCTGGCGCGCGAATACAAGTCGCTCAAGGTCGAGGTCATGGACCGCAAGCAGGTCGAGGCACTCGGCATGGGTTCGTTCCTGTCGGTGGCGCGCGGCTCCGAGGAAGCGCTGCGCTTCATCGTCCTGCGCCATGCCGGCAAGCCCGCCAAGAAGGGCGCCAAGGCATCCGAGGGCCCGATCGTGCTGGTCGGCAAGGGCATCACCTTCGACGCTGGCGGCATCTCGCTCAAGCCCGCCGCCACCATGGACGAAATGAAGTACGACATGTGCGGCGCCGCCAGCGTGCTCGGTTCGTTCCGCGCCCTGGCCGAGCTGGAACTGCCGCTGGACGTGATCGGCCTGATCCCGGCCTGCGAAAACCTGCCGAGCGGCAAGGCCAACAAGCCGGGCGACGTGGTCACCAGCATGGCCGGCCTGACCATCGAGATCCTCAACACCGACGCCGAAGGCCGCCTGGTGCTGTGCGACGCGCTGACCTACGCCGAGCGCTTCAAGCCGTCCACCGTGATCGACATCGCCACCCTGACCGGCGCCTGCGTGGTGGCCCTGGGCCACGTCAACACGGGCCTGTTCACCAAGGACGACGCGCTGGCCGAGGCCCTGTCGGCCGCCGGTCGCCAGGCGCTGGACACCGCCTGGCGCATGCCGATGGATGACGCCTACCAGGACCAGCTCAAGTCCAACTTCGCCGACCTGGCCAACATCGGCGGCCCCCCGGCCGGCGCCGTCACGGCCGCCTGCTTCCTGTCGCGTTTCACCAAGGCCTACCGCTGGGCCCACCTGGACATCGCCGGCACCGCCTGGAAGAGCGGCAAGGACAAGGGCGCCACCGGCCGTCCCGTGCCGCTGCTGATGCAGTTCCTGCTGGACCAGGCTTGACCCCGCACGCACGGAAACCGGCATGACGCGCATCGACTTCGCCTTCGGCGCGCCCGACCGCCTGCGCATGGCCTGCCAGGTGGTGCGCAAGCGCTACCTGGCGGGGCAACGCTTGGTGGTGTACTGTAAAGAAGGCTCGCGCCTGGCGGCCTTCGATCGCATGTTGTGGGCCTTCGACGACACCTCGTTCGTGCCGCATGTCCTGGCCAATGACCCGCTGGCGGCCGAGACGCCCGTCGTCCTGACCGCCGGCGATCCGCAGCAGGCGGCGCAGGCCGCCGGCGACGGCCCTTCGCCCTGGCTGCTCAATCTCGACGACAACTGCCCGCCGGGCTTCGAGACCTTCGAGCGGCTGCTCGAGATCGTCTCGGACGATCCCGACGACAAGCAGGCCGCGCGCCAGCGCTGGCGCGTCTATCAGGGCGCCGGCCACACGCCGCAAAGCCACGACCTGAGCCAACGGCAGCCGGGCGCCTGACCGCCCTCTCCGCCTCCCGCGCCGCCCCCGGCGGCGCCATCTCGACCCTCGGGAGCCCCCATGCCCCACCGCCCTTCCGACCCCGGTATCCCCACCTTGACCCAGCGGGCCGAGCCGACGCTGTCGCCGTCCACGCCGCCGGACATCGCGCCGCTGACCGATGTGGCGCGCGGGCGCGAATCCGCCCATGACAGCGACGCCTTCCCCCTGCTGACCGACATAGCTCGGCGTGACGACGCCTTTCCGTTGCTGACGGACGTCGCCCGGGATGACGACGCCTTCCCGCTGCTGACCGACGTCGCCCGGGATGACGACGCCTTCCCGTTGCTGACCGACGCCGCCCGGGATGACGACGCCTTCCCGTTGCTGACCGACGCCGCCCGGGATGACGATGCCTTCCCGCTGCTGACCGACGCCGCCCGGGATGACGATGCCTTCCCGCTGCTGACCGATGTCGCCCGGCACGGCGCCGACGCGCCGCGTCCGGCTGAAGCGACCGATACGCCCGCCCTGCCGTCGCCCGCCGCGGTGGTCGCGCCAGCCGCCCCGGCCGCCGCATCGCCGCAGGCCTCGGTGCTGGCCGCCCGCCTGCAGGCGGAAGTCGAACAGGTCATGCGCCAGGCCCTGGCCGACGCCATTGGACAGATCCAGGCACGCATGGACGAGGAACTACCGCGTATCGTGGCGCGGGTGATGCAGGACGTCAGGCCCGGTTGAAACCGGCTTGACCATCCCCATAACAGGGTCATGCCTGCCCGCCCTGCGCGCTAATGCTTCCGAAAACTGGATTCTTCAGGGAACTGTAAGGTATCCTTGGCATCTAAGCCTTCTAGGCAAATCAATTTCTGCCGTACACAGGAGTCCTCCATGAACGAATACCGTCCGTCCCCCTTTAACCGTTCCGGCACCCTCGCCGGCGCGCCGGGCGAGGTCGTGCGCAACAAAGTGCTGCGCAACACCTATTGGCTCCTGGCGCTCTCGCTGATCCCGACCGTATTGGGCGCGGCCGTCGGCCTGTACACCGGCATCAATCGTGTCATGGGCGCCAGCCCGGGCCTGTCCGCCATCGTGTTCCTGGTGGGCGCCTTCGGCATGATGTTCGCCATCGAGAAGAACAAGAACAACTCGCTGGGCGTGGTGTTGCTGCTCGCCTTCACGTTCTTCATGGGCGTAATGCTGTCGCGCCTGCTCGGCTTCGTGATGGGCTTCAGCAACGGCTCGCAGCTGGTCATGACGGCCTTCGGCGGCACGGCGATCGTGTTCGGCACGATGGCTACGCTGGCCACCACCATCAAGCGCGACCTGTCCGGCCTGCAGAAATTCCTGTTCATCGGCGCCGTCGTGATCCTGGTGGCGGCCCTGGCCAACATCTTCCTGCAACTGCCCGCGCTGATGCTGACCATCTCGGTGCTGGCCATCGTGATCTTCTCGGCGTTCATGCTGGTCGACCTGCAGCGCGTCGTGAACGGCGGCGAAACCAACTACGTGTCCGCCACGCTGGCCATCTACCTGGACGTCTACAACGTCTTCTCGAACCTGCTGATGCTGCTGGGCATCTTCGGCGGCAACCGCGAGTAAGCGCGCCGCTGTCACAGTCGCAAGGGCCTGCATGAACCATGCAGGCCCTTTTTCATTGGAGCGAGCCATGCCTGATCGCCGTCGATTCCTGCGGGCCGCCGCCTGCGCGCCGCTGCTGGCCCAGTCCTGGACGGCAAGCGCCCTGAGCCTCCAGCGGCCGATGCTGACCCGCCCGATCGGGGCCGCCGGCGACATGTTGCCGGTGATCGGCCTGGGCACCGCCGACACCTTCAATGTGTCGCCCTCGGACGCGGCCGCCATGGCGCCGCTGGCGCAGGTGGTGGACGCCTTGCTGGAGGCGCGCGGTTCGCTCATCGACACCGCCCCCAGCTACGGACAGGCCGAGGCCGTCACCGGCGCGCTGCTGGCGCGCGAGCCGGACCGGCGTCCGCTGGTGTTCCTGGCCACCAAGATCAGCACCCAGGGCCACGAGGCGGCCCGGCGCCAGATCGAGAACTCGCTGCGCGCGCTGCGCACGCAGAAGCTCGATCTGATCCAGGTCCACAACCTGATCGACACCCGCAACCAGCTGGCGCTGCTGCGCGACCTCAAGCAGCAGGGCGTGACGCGCTACCTCGGCATCACGCACTACACCGACGCCGCCCATGACGAACTGACCGAGCTGGTCGAGAAGGAAAAGCCCGACTTCCTGCAGATCAATCTGTCGGTGGGCGCGCGCAATGCCGAAAAGCGCCTGCTGCCGGCCTGCCAGGCCAACGGCGTCGCGGTGCTGATCAACCGCCCGTTCCAGGACGGCGCGCTGTTCCGCCAGGTCCGGGACCGGCCGCTGCCGGCCCTGGCCGGTGAAATCGAGTGCACCTCATGGGCGCAGTTGTTCCTGAAATTCATCATCGGCCATCCCGCCGTGACCGCCGTCATCCCCGCCACCTCCAAGCCAGCCAACATGGTGGACAACGCGCGGGCCGGCTTCGGTCCGCAACCGGACGCGGCGCTGCGCGAACGCATCGCCGCCCTGCTGGGCTGAAGCCATGCGCGCCCCCGGCTCCTGGCGCCAGCGGGCGGCGCAAGCGCTGGGGATCCAGCCCGGCGAGGTGGCGGCGGGCGCCTGCGGCTTCGCCTTCTTCTTTTTCCTGTTCTGCGGCTATTTCATGCTGCGGCCGATCCGCGAGACGCTGGGCATCCAGGCCGGCGTCGACCAGTTGCAATGGCTGTTCACGGCCACCTTCCTGGCCATGCTGGCGGTGGTGCCGCTGTTCGGCTGGCTGTCTGGCCGGGTGCCGCGCGCCACGCTGGTGACCTGGGCCTACGCGGTGTTCGCCGCCACCATGGCCGGCTACGCGGCGCTGTTCCACTGGCAACCCGATGGCGTCTGGGCCGCGCGCAGCTTCTACGTGTGGTTGTCGGTCTTCAACCTGTTCGTGGTCTCGCTCGGCTGGAGCCTGATGGCCGACGTCTTCCGCATGGCGTCGGCCAAGCGCCTGTTCGCCTTCATCGCCGCCGGCGCCAGCGCCGGGGGACTGTGTGGCCCCCTGTTGGGCGGCCTGCTGGCGGGCACGCTCGGCGCGGCGGGCCTGCTGCTGTTGTCGGCGCTGCTGCTGACGGCGACGCTGCCGCTCAAGCGCTGGCTGCTGCGCTGGCGCGCCGCGACCCGCCCCGAGGCCGAGACCGCCGAACTGGCGCGCCCGATCCCGGGCGCCATGCTGGCCGGACTGTCGCGGGTGTTCCAGTCGCCCTACCTGCTGGGTATCGCCGTGCTGGTGCTGCTGCTGGCCACGCTCAGCACCTTCCTATACATGGAGCAGGCGCGGCTGGTGGCCGAGACCTTCCCGGACAGAGCGCAGCGTATCCGCGTCTTCGCCACGCTGGACTTCATCGTGCAGGTCCTGGCGCTGCTGTCGCAGCTATTCCTCACCGGCCGCGTCGCCGCCTGGCTGGGCGTGCGATTACTGATGGCGGCGGTGCCGCTGGCCATGGCGCTGGCGTTCCTGGCGCTGGCGGCCTACCCGGTGTTCGCGGTGCTGGCCGTGGCCATGATCCTGCGACGCGCCGGCGAATACGCCCTGGTCAAGCCGGGACGCGAGATGCTTTTCACCGCGGTCTCGCCCGAGGACAAATACAAGACCAAGAACGTCATCGACACCGTGGTCTACCGCGCTGGCGACGCGGCCAGCGGCTGGGTCAAGGCCGGGGTCGATGCGCTAGGACACGGCGTGGCGCTGATCGCCCTGCTGGGCGCGCTCTGCGCGCTGGCCGCGGCGGCGCTCGGCTATGGCCTGGGACGCAAGGCCGACCGCCAGCCGCCGCAACCTTAGATTCTTTCAAACACCCATCTGATAAAACCAAACGGAATCCCGACGCGGCCGCCGCACAATAGCGCAGCCCTCAACGTCCCGGGAACCGTCATGAAACGCTCCGCCAGCCTTGCCGCCCTGTTGCTTTGCCTGACCGCGCAGCCCGCGCTGGCCGAATACCCGGAACGGCCCATCACGATGATCGTGCCGGCCGCCGCCGGCGGCAACGCCGACATCACCGCCCGCCTGGTCGGCCAGGAAATGAGCCGCGTGCTGGGCCAGCCGGTAGTCATCGAGAACCGCGTGGGCGCGGGCGGCCGCATCGGCACCCAGGCGCTGGTGCGCGCCGCGGCCGACGGCTATACCATCGGCTACGCCCACGTCGGCACGCTGGTGCTGCATCGCTATCTCTTCAAGCAGCAGCTCTATGACCTGGACCGCGACATCACGCCGATCGGGCTGGTGGCCGAAACCCCCAACGTCATCGTCGTCAACGCCGCCTCGCCCTACCGCGATCTCAAGAGCTTCATCGACGCCAGCCGCGCCCAGCCCGACCGCCTGACCATGACGTCGGCCGATCCCGGCACCACCAGCGAAGTCGGCGTCAAGCTGTTCATCGCCCAGACCGGCGCGGCGGTGCGGCAGATTCCCTACAAGGCCACGGCCGCGCAACTGGCCGACCTGCTGGGCGGCCACGTCGATTCGATGATGGAGAACCTGCCGCCCCTGATCGGCAACCTGAAGGATGGCCGCCTGCGCGCGCTGGCAGTCACCACCAAGGCCCGCGCGACATCCAACCCGGATGTGCCGACAGTGGCCGAGCAAGGCTATCCCGACTACGAGCAATCGGCCTGGAGCGCGCTGGTGGCGCCGGCCGGCACGCCGCCCGCCGTCATCGCGCGGCTGAACGCGGCGATGAACGCCGCGTTGCGGGCGGAACCCGTCGCGCGTGAACTGCGCAGCCGCTCGCAGGAGCCGCTCGGCGGCGCGCCCGCCGACGTCCAGACCCAGATCCAGAAGGAACTGCCCAAATGGGAAAATCTCATCAAGGCCGCCGGCACCACGCTGGATTGATTCACCCTCGCCCGCGACCGGAAGCCACGCCATGATCAAGGTAAGCCGCGAAGACTTCAGCTGCGCCGCCGCCACCAACGCCTCGGCCTACCGGCGCGTGACCATCCCGGTGCTGAAGATCGAGGCCGGCCCCGGGCCGGCCGTGGCGCTGATGGCCGGCGTGCATGGCGACGAATGGGAAGGCCAGGCGGCCATCCTGCAGCTCTGGCAACTGCTGCCGGGCGTCCTGCAGCGTGGCACGGTCTACCTGCTGCCCGCCGCCAATGCCGAGGCCTCGCTGGCGGGCACGCGCCTGTCGCCCTCCGACGGCGGCAACCTGAACCGCGCCTTCCTCGGCGCGCCGGCGCGCGGCTATACCGAGAGCGTGGCCGCCGCCCTGGAGGCGCGGCTGCTGCCGCGCATCCAGGCGCTGGTGGACGTCCACAGCGGCGGCGCGTCGCTGCGCTATCTGCCGTCTTCGGTTGTCACGCGCTATGGTGATGATCCCTATGATGAACGCCTGCCGGCCCTGGCCCGCGCCTTCGGCATGCCGCATTGCGTCTTCTTTCGCGGCGGCGAATCCGGTTCGATGCCGGCCGCCGCCAGCCGCCTGGGCGTGTTGCGCCTGAGCGCGGAAATCGGCGGCGGCGGCGAAACCACCCGCGCGCTGGTGGAACGCTGCCGCGACGGCCTGCTCGGCTGCCTGGCCGAACTGGGCCTGCTGGCCGCCGCCACGCCACGCCAGCCGGCCCCGTTGCTGCACGACCTGGACGCGCCGGCCGCCACCCTGCGCGGCCGCGAACCGGGCGTGTTCATCCCCGCCGTCGATCTGGGCCAGACCGTGACCGCCGGCCAGACCATCGGCCAGCTCATAGAACCCGCCCGCCCCGATCTGCCCGCGCGCGCCCTGGCCAGCCCGCAGGCCGGCACCGTCGTCTGCCTGCGCGCCATCGCCCGCAGCGACGACGGCGACTGCCTGCTGCAGGTCGCGCCCGCCCTTCCCCTGGACTCCCTTGCCTCGTTGTACTGACCCATGCTGATGAACCCCCGCTTGTCCGGCCTGCGCTGCATCCGCTGCGACAGCCACCTGCCGCCCGCCGACTACTCGGAAGGCTGCCCGCATTGCCTGGAGGCCGGCCATCCCGCGTCGCTGGAATGCCAGTACGCCGCAGGCTCTGGCGACGCAATCGACCTGCCGGTGCTGGACCCCGTCACACTGGGTGAAGGCGCCACGCCCTGCCTGGATGCGCCCGCGCTGGCGCAGGCCGAGGGCGTGGGCCGGCTCTGGCTCAAATGCGAGAGCGCCAACCCCACCGGCAGCCACAAGGACCGCATGGCCGCGCAACTGGTGTCGCGCGCCCGGCTGGCCGGCGCCACGCGTGTGGCCGCGGCTTCCAGCGGCAACGCCGGCGTCTCGCTGGCGGCCTATTGCGCCGCCGCCGGTTTGCAGGCCGACATCGCCATCACCCGCAACTGCCCGCCGCTGCAGCGCGAGGCCATGCAGCGCTTCGGCGCCCGTCTGACCGCGTTCGACGACAGCCTGGGCCGCTGGCCCCATGTCGCCGACCTGTGCCGCAACCAGGGCGCTTTCGCTGGCACCAACTATCTCAACCCGCCGGTCGGTACACACCCCTACGGCGTCGAAGGCTACAAGCCAATCGCACAGGAATTGTTCGACCGCTGCGGCCTGCCCACCAACATCGTCGTGCCGACCGCGCGCGGCGACCTGCTGTGGGGCATTCTGATGGGCTGGCAGCAATTGCTGCGCGCCGGCCGCATCCCCCGGCTGCCACGGCTGCATGCGGTCGAGCCGTACGCCCGCCTGTCGCGGGCGCGCGCCGCGGGCGATGCGCGCGGCCTGTGGGAAGGGGCCACCGACCAGTACTCGATCGCCGGCGGCACGGTCACGCTGCAATCGCTGGAGGCGCTGACGCGCTCAGGCGGCTCGCCGGTCGAGGTCTCCGATGCCGCCGCCGCCCAGGCGCAGCAGCGGCTGGAGCGCCTTGGACTGGCTACGGAGCTGTCGTCGGCCGCCGCGCTGGCGGCGGTCACGCGGTTGCGCCGCGCCGGCCAGCTGGATGCGGAATCGTCGGTGGTGCTGATCCTGACGGCGGACGGCCGCCGCGGCTAGGCGGCGGCAACGGCTGCGCGGGCCGCGCGCCCGTCAGCCGCGCTTGACGCCGTAGCGTTCCACCAACGGCGCCAACGCCGCGCGCAGGCAGGTCGCCCAGTACTTGCCAGCCTCCGACAGCGGCCGGCTGCCATGCAGGATCATGTGGCATTCGAAATGCACCGGCGCCGCCAGCGGCCGGTGGCACAAGCCCGCGGCTTCCAGCCCCACCGCGGTGGCGGGATTGGCGATGCCGACGCCATGGCCGGCCAGCGCCAGCTGGCACACCGTGCTCGAGTAGGGCGTCTCGATCGCGACGCGCAGGCCGAGGCCGGCCTGTAGCACCAGCGCGTCCAGCCGCTGGCGCGAGGCATCCTCGGCATTCAGGGCGATCACGTCCACCTCGGCCAGTTGCGCCAGGCCGACCTGCTCCAGGCGCGCCAGCGGATGGCCGTCCGGGAACACCGTCACGGCCCGCAGGCTGGCCAGGCGGTGGCCGCGCAGGCCCTCCAGTTCCGACTCATCAGCCACGGCAGCCAGATCGAGTTCGCCCGACACCACCATGTCGCGCAGCGTGTTCGAATCGCGGATCTGCAGATACAGGGGCGTGTCCGGATAACGCTCGCGAAAGCGCGCGATGGTAGCGTTGACGATCGCCCCGCTGTAGGCATGGATGCAGCCGATGCGCAGGCGCGGCTGGGCCGCGCCGCGGATCGCGCGGATCTTGCGGCCCAGGCTTTCCAGGCCGACGTTCAAACGGCGGATTTCCTCGTACAGCAGCGTGGCCTCGGGCGTGCGCTGCATGCGCTGGCGCACGCGCTCGAACAGCCGCAATTCGATGCTGGCCTCGAGCGCGGCCAGCGTGGCGCTGACCGTGGCCGGCGACACATCGAGCCGCCGGGCCGCGGCGGTCACGCTTTCCGTTTCATAGACGGTGCGGAAGGTCTCGACCTGCTTGAGCGTGAAGGTCATGGCCGGCGCCCCGCGGGTTCAGATACGCTGCAGGTCCATCAGCACCCGGCGCGTGGCCAGGGGCCGGCCCGCCAGGTTCTCGGCCAGGCGTTCGCGCAGGTCGCGGCGTAGCGCCGGCTCGATGACAGGGTCGTCGAAATCGGGTTCGGCCTCATCGACGCCGTAGCCGGTTTCGCGCAGCAGCGTCCATTCGAAGCGGCGCAAGGCGCCCGCCGCGCGCGTGCCGCCCGACAGCTGCTGCAGCGCCATGTCGTAGGCGTCGAACAGCAGCGGATGGGCATCCTCGCGCGGCAGCAGCCGCAGCAGCAGTTCATTCATGTACCACGCCGACATCAGCGCGGTGCCGCTCAGGGCGCGCACGCCCATGATCTCGGCGCGGGTCAGGGTCTTGACCTCGCCGTTGCCGGTCCACGACAGCAGCAGCGGCTGGAACGCCGACAACACCGGACGCAGCACGGAATACGGGCGCTTGGCGCCCTTGGCGACCATGGCCACACAGCCGTGGTCGCGCGAGAAAGTCTGAACGATGAGGGACGTCTCGCGCCACGCGGTGGCGTGGAGCATGTATCCCGGGCGATCCTGGACGCGAGGCGCCCGTCTACTCATAGCCCAGGTCGCGCAGCGCACTCTCGCGGTCGGACCAGCCCTTGCGCACCTTGATGTAGATCTCCAGGTGCACCGGCTTGTCCAGCAGCTTGGCGATGTCCTGCCGCGCCTCGGAGGCGATGCGCTTCATGTGCATGCCGCCAGTGCCCAGCAGGATCGGCTTGTGGCTGTCGCGCTCCACCACGACGCAGGCGGCGATGCGCGCGCCCTTGTCGGTCTCTTCCCACTGCTCGATCACGACCGTACAGCCGTAGGGCAGTTCGTCGCCGACCAGGCGGAAGATCTTCTCGCGCACCAGTTCCGCGGCGATGAAGCGCATCGGCCGGTCGGTCAGGGTGTCTTCCTCGAACATCGGCTCGCCTTCCGGCAGCCGCGCCGCGATTTCCTGCAGCAGCTGGTCGAGCTGCTGGTTCTTGGTGGCGCTGACCGGCACCACGGCGCCGAACGGATGCAGCGCCATGATCTTTGAGACGAACGCGAACAACTCGTCGCGGTTCTTCAGCGCGTCGATCTTGCTGACGACCAGGATGGTGCGTTCCGGCGCCGGCAGCAGCGGCAGCAGCTTGGCGTCGCCTTCCGACCACTTGCCGGCCTCGACCACGTGCACCACCACGTCGACGTCGGCCAGCGCCTGCGTCACGACGCGGTTCATCATGCGGTTCATGGCGCCGCCGTGGCGCGTCTGGAAGCCCGGCGTATCGACGAACACAAACTGTTCGTGGTCGCGCGTCAGCACCCCGTGGATGCGGTGGCGCGTGGTCTGCGCCTTGCGCGACACGATGGAGATCTTGGAACCGATCAGCGCGTTCGTCAGCGTGGACTTGCCCACATTGGGGCGGCCGACGATGGCCACGAAACCGGTACGGAAAGGGGTATCGCTCATTTAGTCTCTTGGGACACTGCCACGGGCAGCGACAACTGCGCGGTCTTGCGCGCCTTGCCCGACTTGCGGGCGGCCTTGGACGCCGGGCTGATGGCCTGCGCCGCCTCCAGCGCCAGCTTGGCGGCCGACTGCTCGGCCGCGCGGCGGCTGGCGCCGGGCGCGTTCACCTTGATCTCGAGCGCCGGAATGGCGCATTCGACCTCGAACTGCTGGCTGTGGGCGGCGCCGTGCGTGGCCACCACGGTGTACACGGGCAAGGCCAGCTTGCGGCCTTGCAGGAATTCCTGCAGCAAGGTCTTGGCGTCCTTGCCCAGGGTCTTGGGGTCGACCGAGGCCAGTACCGGCTGGTACTGGCGCACGATCACGCGGCGGGCAGCGTCGAAACCAGCGTCCAGGAACACCGCGCCGAACAGGGCTTCGACCGTATCGGCCAGGATCGACGGCCGGCGGAAACCGCCGCTCTTCAGTTCGCCTTCGCCCAGGCGCAGGTATTGGGACAGCTCCAGGCGCTGGGCGATGTCCGCCAGCGAAGCCTGCTTGACCAGGTTGGCGCGCAGGCGTGACAGATCGCCCTCGTCGATTTTCGCGTAACGCTCGAACAGCATCGCCGCGACGACGAAGTTGAGCACGGAATCCCCGAGGAACTCCAGGCGCTCGTTGTGGCGCGCACCATGGCTGCGGTGGGTCAGCGCCTGTTCAAGCAGTGCTGGATCACCGAAGTGATGATCCAGCCGGTTTTCTAGCGTGGCTAGCGACATAATCAGTTGAACCGGCCGATGCGGCTGAGATCGCTGAAATTCATCCAGATGAAGAACGCCTTCCCGACGATATTGGATTCCGGCACGAAACCCCAGTATCGGCTGTCGGCGCTGTTATCCCGATTATCGCCCATGGCGAAGTATTGCCCCTCGGGTACTTTGCAGCGTACCCCATCGCGCGAATATTGGCAGTTCCCGAGGTTGGGAAATTGGTACTGCGGGCGATATTCCTGCGGCCTGCTTTCATCCAACAGGATATTATGGCTAACTTCGCCCAATTTCTCCTTATATTGTGCGATATAGGAGACACGATCAGGCTCAAAATAGTCACCGTCGCGCGTATGCGGCACCAATTGGCCGTTCACATACAGTTTTTTGTCGAGGTAGGCGATTTCGTCGCCGGGCAGGCCGACCACCCGCTTGATGTAATCGACGTCCGGATCGACCGGGTAGCGGAACACGAACACGTCGCCGCGCTGCGGCTTGCCGATGTCGATGACCTTCTTGTCGATCACGGGCAGGCGCAGGCCGTAGCTGAACTTGTTCACCAGGATCAGGTCGCCCGATTGCAGCGTCGGCAGCATCGAACCCGAGGGAATGCGGAACGGCTCCACCACAAACGAACGCAGCACGAACACGAACAGGATCACGGGAAAGAAACTGACCGCGTATTCGATCCACCACGGCACGCGGCGGGCCTTGTCGCCGGCCTCGCGCCGCAAACGCTCGGCCTCTTGCGAATCGCCGATCAGCGCCGCGTCGTACTGCGCCATCGCCTCTTGCGCCCGGCGCTCGCGGCCGCGCCGCAATACGACCAGATCGAGCGCCCAGATAATGCCGGTCAGCACCAGCAGAACAAACAGGATCAGGGCAAAGTTCCAACTCATCAGCTAACCGCCTTCTCGGGTTCTATTTGTCTTCCACTTGCAGGATGGCCAGGAAGGCCTCTTGCGGAATTTCCACCGTGCCGACCTGCTTCATGCGCTTCTTGCCGGCCTTCTGCTTTTCCAGCAGCTTCTTCTTGCGCGAGATGTCGCCGCCATAGCACTTGGCCAGCACGTTCTTGCGCAGCGCCTTGACGTTCTCGCGGGCGATGATTTCGGCGCCGATGGCCGCCTGGATCACCACGTCGAACATCTGGCGCGGAATCAGGCCGCGCATGCGCGTCACCACGTCGCGGGCGCGATGGCGGGCGTTGCTGCGGTGGACGATCACGGCCAGCGCGTCGACGCGATCGTTGTTGATCAGCAGGTCCACGCGCACCACGTCGGCCGAGCGGTATTCGAGGAACTCGTAGTCCATCGAGGCGTAGCCGCGCGACACCGACTTGAGCTTGTCGAAGAAGTCCAGCACGATCTCGGCCAGCGGGATCTCGTACACCAGGTGCACCTGGCGGCCGTGATAGCTCATGTTGATCTGCACGCCGCGCTTGTTGTTGCACAGCGTCATCACCGGACCGACGTAGTCCTGCGGCATGAACAGCGTGACCTTCACGATCGGCTCGCGGATGTCGGCGATCTTGCCGATCTCGGGCATGCGCGACGGGCTTTCGACGGTGATCACCGAGCCATCGCGCTGCTCGACTTCGTACACCACCGACGGCGCGGTGGTGATGATGTCCATGTCGAACTCGCGCTCCAGGCGCTCCTGCACGATTTCCATGTGCAGCAGGCCGAGGAAGCCGCAGCGAAAGCCAAAGCCCAGCGCCTGCGACACTTCGGGTTCGAACATCAGCGCCGCGTCGTTCAGCTTGAGCTTCTCGAGCGAATCGCGCAGCTGGTCGTACTCGGAGCTTTCGACCGGGTACAGGCCGGCGAACACCTGCGGCTTGACTTCCTTGAAGCCGGGCAGTGGCTCGGCGGCCGGCTTGCTCGCCAGCGTGACCGTGTCGCCGACCTTGGCGTCCTCGAGCTGCTTGATGCCGGCGATGATGAAGCCCACCTCGCCCGCCGACAGGTGCGGACGCTGCTGCGACTTGGGCGTGAACACGCCGGTCTGCTCGCACAGGTGGGTGGCGCCGGAAGCCATCAGCAGGATCTTGTCCTTGGGCTTGAGCATGCCGTTGACGATGCGAACCAGCATCACCACGCCAACGTAGTTGTCGAACCACGAGTCGATGATCAGCGCCTGCAGCGGCGCATCGGGATCGCCCTTGGGCTGCGGCACCCGCGCGACGATGGATTCGAGGATCTCGTCGATGCCCATGCCGGTCTTGGCGCTGGCCAGCACCGCCTGCGAGGCGTCGATGCCGATCACGTCCTCGACTTCCTGGCGCGCGCTGTCCGGATCGGCCTGCGGCAGGTCCATCTTGTTCAGCACCGGCAGCACTTCCACGCCCAGCTCGATGGCGGTGTAGCAGTTGGCCACGGTCTGCGCTTCGACGCCCTGCGAGGCGTCGACCACCAGCAGCGCGCCTTCGCAGGCCGACAGCGAGCGGCTGACTTCATACGAGAAGTCGACGTGCCCCGGGGTGTCGATCAGGTTCAGGTTGTAGATCTTGCCGTCCTGCGCCTTGTAGTGCAGGGCCGCCGTCTGGGCCTTGATGGTAATGCCGCGCTCGCGCTCGATCTCCATGGAGTCGAGCACCTGCGCCGACATTTCGCGATCCGCCAATCCGCCGCAGCGCTGGATCAGGCGATCGGCCAGGGTCGATTTGCCGTGATCGATGTGGGCAATGATGGAGAAGTTGCGAATATGCTGCATGCTTGAATTTAAAAGGGACGGAACATTCGGCAAACTGCCGGAAGACGCCGCCACCAGGGTAGGCACGGCTGACGGGTTGGGGCCACTCGGCCGGCACGCCCGCCGCCGAGCCACGCTTGCGGCGGGCTGCGGACGGTATCTGGCGGGAGGGCCGGGCAAAAACGAGGGGGCGCCAGGCGCCCCCTCTTGCGGCAACCAGCCATTTTAGCCGGTCTTGCGCCTTATTTGCTTGCCGGCACCGCCACCCACTGGGTCTGCTCGCCGCGGCGCACCAGCAGGCCGACCGCGCGGCCCTTGTCCAGCTTGCCGACCAGCTCGGCGAACTGCTTGGCGCCGGTGACGTCGGTGTCGTTCAGGGCCAACACAATGTCGCCTTCCTGCAGGCCGGCCTTGGCCGCGGCGCCTTCGGCGACCTTGACCTGCACGCCGCCCTTGATGCGCAGCTTCTTCTGCACGTCGGCGGGCACGTCGATCACGCCCAGGCCCAGCGCGTTGGTGACTTCCGGCGCCGGCGGCGCGCCCTTCTTGCCCGGAGCGGCCTTGTCGACCGGAATCTCGCCGACCTTGACCGACAGGGTCATCTTCTTGCCCTTGCGCCACACTTCCATGTCGGCGCGCGTGCCCGGCTTGGTCTCGCCGACGATGCGCGGCAGGTCGGACCAGCGCTTGATCGGTTCCTTGTTGAAGGTCAGGATCACGTCGCCCGGCTGCACGCCTGCCTGCTCGGCGGGACCGTCGGCCTCGACGCTGCTGACCAGCGCGCCCTCGGCCTTGGGCAGGCCAATGGCCTCGGCCACGTCCTTGCCGACTTCGCCGATCTGCACGCCGACGCGTCCGCGCGTGACCTTGCCGGTGGCGCGCAGCTGGTCAACCACCCGCATCGCTTCGTCGATCGGGATGGCCAGCGAGATGCCCATGAAGCCGCCGCTGCGCGAGATGATCTGGGAGTTGATGCCCACCACCTCGCCCGCCAGGTTGATCAGCGGGCCGCCCGAGTTGCCCGGGTTGACCGCCACGTCCGTCTGGATGAAAGGCAGGTATTCGCCGGTATCGCGGCCAATGGCGCTGACGATGCCCGAGGTCACGGTGGAATCCAGGCCGAACGGCGAACCGATCGCCAGCACCCACTGGCCTTTCTTCAGCTTCTTGGGATCGCCGATCACCAGCGGCGTCATGTCCTTGGCCTCGATCTTGATCAGCGCCACGTCCGTGCGCTCGTCGGTGCCGATGACCTTGGCCTTGAATTCGCGGCCGTCGGTCAGGGTGACGTAGATGTCGGTTGCATCGCTGACCACATGGTTGTTGGTCATGATGTAGCCGTCATCGGAAATGAAGAAGCCCGAGCCCACGCCGCGCGGCACGGTGCGCTCCTCGGGCTGCTGCGGCTGCGGACGCTGGCGCGGATTGGGCGACTGCTGGCCCGGCGGCTGGAAGTCCGGGCCGAAGAACCAGCGGAACAGTTCCGCCGGATCGTTGCCGCCCGGGCCCACGCCGCGGATCGGCACGGTGGCGGTGGTGCGGATGTTGACGACCGCCGGGTCGGCCTTTTCGATGATGCTGGTGAAGTCAGGCAACGCCACCGTAGGGGTCGGCGTAGCGGCCGCGGGGGTCTGCGCCTGCGAGACGGGCGCGAACGCGGCCGACATCATGAGCCCCGCCGTCGCGGCCGCCAGGAAGCGGCGCAGGCTGGGGTTCGACACCATCATTGCTTTCATAGATTGCTCCGAAATCACTTCTTGCCGCAGAGGCCGCTCGTCACTTGGCGCCGGCCGCCGGAGCGTTCGCCACGGGTACGTATTCAGTCGATTGCGCCAATTGTTCCAGCGTCGCCACGGGCACTTCGCCCACGGCAGTCAGCCAGAAATCGGCGATGCGCGTGCCATAGACAGTAATCGATCCGCGCTGTGCCGCGCCAGGGGGCGGATGATGACCGCGCTGGCTGTCGTACGGCTCGATGAAGACCGAGATGGCCGCCAGGCCGTCGGACAGCACCATCTGGTTGACCGTCGCGCCGCGCCCCATCGAGCGCGCCACCTGCATCACCACGGAAAAGCCCTTGGGCGCCGGAATGCGCCAACCGAGCGCCCCCAGGTCGACCGGCTTCATGGAGGGTTCGAGCACCTTCCAGTCGCGCGTGTTCCAGCGCGACGTCAGCGACTGCGGATCGACCTCGGCCCCCAGGCGCAACGACGTGAACGACACCTGTTCGACCACCCCGCGGGCGGCGTTGAGGGTCTGGGCCTTCAGCAGCAGATTGGTCTCGACATCAGCACAGAGCCGATAGCCATAACGCAACTTGTCCAGCGGTTCGATAGTGATCAGCCGGCACTCGCGTCCGGCGACGCGGTGCAGGGCCGACTCGGTGCGAATCTTGTAGTGTTCGGTCAGGTTGGCCGGATCGCCCAGCAACAGACCGGGGAAGCGATCGCCGCGCCGGCGTTCGAGCAGCACGGTCTTGCGCTCGGGGATCAGGCACTGCACGTCTTCATTGTGGCGCAGGTATTCGCGCGGCTGGCCGTCGAGAATCTCGAGGCGCTCGCGCTCGCCGGTGCCATCCAGGACGTGCACCAGGCGCGACGACTGGATCATCTCGCCCTGCTGGTACATGAAGACGCCTGCGTAGTCCTGCTTGCGCGCCGCTTGTTGGATGCGCGAGAGCAACTGGACTACGTCATCGCCCTGCTGGGCGGGCGCGGTATCTGCGGCGCGCGCGGGATCGTGCGCGGCCAGGAATGCGGTCAGGAGCGTAGCGGCGAACCAGCCGGCGCGGTGGGCCTGCCATGCGGCAGCCCGTCCAAGCACCGGCCAACGGGTCGGAAGCACCAGGGCCATCAGCGCCCCGCCCCGACGTCGAAGGACACCTGACGCACCGCGCTGGGACCCGCCATCTGGCGATGGGCCTCCAGGTAGTCGCTCAGGCCCGACGTGTCGGCGCCGCCGCTGACGCTGGCGTCGGCCAGCACGCGGGTCTCGGTGCCGGGCGAGCCGCCCGCCAGGTACGGCTGGGCCACCCAGGCCACCGTGGCGACCGCGGCCGCCACCGCCAGGCCCGACAGGCCCAGGCGCAGCGGGGAGCGACGCCGGGGCGCGGCCACGATCGGCAGTTCGGCATCCAGCGCGCGCGACAGGCGGGCATGGAAGTTGGCGCTGGGCGTCAGCGCCAGATCGGCGTTGCGCAGGGCATCGCCGATCAGATGATAGGTATCCCAGGTCTGTCGCCCTTCGCGGGTCAACAGGCCAGGGAGAATATCGTCGGTTTCTTCCCCGTCCATCCAGGCGGAAACGGATTCCTCCCAGGCGGCTTCGGAAGCAACGACGGACTTGGCTGCTGTAGTCTGCATGACTGCCACTCCTTACCAGCGACGCTCGGCATCGGTGCCAAGCAATGGGCGCAACTTGGTCGCAATGGCTTCCCGCGCACGGAAAATGCGGGAGCGCACCGTACCAATGGGGCAGTCCATGCTCTGGGCGATGTCTTCGTAACTCATACCTTCGATTTCACGCAGGACGATTGCGGTGCGCAATTCCTCGGGCAATTCCTCGATGGCCGCGTTCACCGTCTCGGCGATTTCGCGGCTGGCGACCATGGATTCCGGCGTGCTTATATCGGTTAGGTTGTCGGTTTCGTTAAAAGTTTCACCGTCTTCCGTTTCTATCGCATTGGGCGCGCTCGGCCGCCTGCCCTGGGAGGCGAGCCAATTTCGGGCCGTATTGATGGCGATACGATACAACCA
Source organism: Achromobacter sp. HNDS-1 (assembly GCF_040084795.1). NCBI lineage: Bacteria > Pseudomonadati > Pseudomonadota > Betaproteobacteria > Burkholderiales > Alcaligenaceae > Achromobacter > Achromobacter sp. HNDS-1. The sequence continues at coordinate 4,632,851 of NZ_CP157584.1, read as the reverse complement.
GGTATAGAACGCGCTCTCTCCCCGGAACTGGGGCAAGGCCCGGTAGGCCTTGATGAACGCTTCCTGGGCCACGTCCTCGATCTCGGCGGGGTCGCGGATCATGCGCGCCAGCAGACGCAGGATCTTGCGCTGATACTTGAGCACCAGCAGATCGAACGCCTTCTTGTCGCCCCGCTGGACGCGCGCGACAAGCTCGGCGTCGACTTCGCGCTCGCTCATGTGGCCTCCCGCGGGCCGACCGCCTTGGACACGCGCCGCGCCGCGCCAGCCAGCAGGCACAGGCGCCGCCAGCAGTCGGGTCGCAACGTCCGTTGCCAGACGGTGAAGGTTACATGGTGGTCGTTAAAGGCCGTACTCCCGGAGGACAAGGGCTGCAGGGTAAGCGTGAGCCACGCCGGGCCGCGTCGCTGGTCAAGCAGCGCCGCGTCCCGCCAGCCGCCCGGCAGGCGGACCTGCCAGTGGCCGGCGCCCGCCGCCGTGCGCAATGCCGATACCGGGGACGGGCTGTGGCGGGTCAAGTGTAACAGCCCCGCAGCCACGGGGAGCGCAACCGCCGCGGCCAGCGCGGCCCAGGCCGAGCCGAGCCAGGCGGCCACGATCACGGCACTGGCCGCGGCCGCGGCCAGTCCTAGGGCGGACAGCGTCGCGACGCCGCGCGGCCGCAGGACAGGCACGCGAAACGTCCAGCGCCCCTTGCCCGGGCCTTCCAAATCAGATCCGGCGAACGGCCATCGAGCCGTTGGTGCCGCCGAAACCGAACGAGTTGGACAGGCCGACATCGATCTTCATCTGCCGCGCCTCGTTGGCGCAGTAGTCCAGGTCGCATTCGGGATCCTGGTTGAAGATGTTGATGGTCGGAGGCGAGACCTGGTTGTAGACCGCCAGGGTCGTGAACACGGCCTCGATGCCGCCGGCGGCGCCCAGCAGGTGGCCGGTCATGGACTTGGTCGAGTTCACCACCAGCTTCTTGGCGTGGTCGCCGAAAGCCAGCTTGAGCGCGTCGGTCTCGTTCTTGTCGCCCAGCGGCGTCGAGGTGCCGTGCGCGTTGACGTACTGGACGTCTTCCAGGTTCAGCCCGCCGTTGCGCAGCGCGTTCAGGACGCCGCGACGCGGGCCGTCCTTGTCCGGCGCGGTGATGTGATGCGCATCGGAGCTCATGCCGTAGCCGGCGAACTCGCCATAGATGCGCGCGCCGCGCTTCTTGGCATGTTCGTATTCTTCCAGCACCAGCACGCCGGCGCCCTCGCCCAGCACGAAACCGTCGCGGTCGCGGTCCCAGGGACGCGAAGCCGTTTGAGGATCATCGTTGCGGGTCGACAGCGCGCGCATCGCGGCGAAGCCGCCGATGCCCAGCGGCGACACGGTCGATTCGGCGCCACCGGCCACCATGACGTCGGCATCGCCGTACTCGATCAGTCGGGCCGCGTCACCGATGCAGTGCAGGCCCGTGGTGCAGGCCGACACGACGGCGTAGCTGGGACCCTTCATGCCGTAGGCGATGGACAGGTGACCGGAGATCAGGTTGATCAGCGAACCCGGCACGAAGAACGGCGAGATGCGTCGCGGACCCTTGGCCATGTATTCGACCTGGGTTTCCTCGATGCGCGGCAGGCCGCCGATGCCCGAGCCGACGATCACGCCGATGCGTTCGGCGTTGGCTTCGGTGACTTCCAGGCCGCTGTCGCGCCAGGCCTGCATCCCGGCAGCCAGGCCGTAATGGATGAAGGTATCCATCTGGCGGGCTTCCTTGGCCGAGATATAGGCGCTGATGTCGAAGTCCTTGACTTCGCCGGCGATGTGCGTGGTGATGGCCGAGGGATCGAAACGGGTGATGCGGCTGATGCCAGAACGTCCGTTGACGATATTGTCCCAAGCGGTGGTCAGGTCGTTGCCGACAGGCGACACGATACCAAGGCCAGTGATGACGACTCGTCGCTTCACGGATGACTCCTCAAACAGACAAAAGAAAGGCGGTTTTCGGGATGCACTGCGCGTGCGGCACACGCAACAGCGGGACGGGCATCAATGCCCTTCCCGCGCGTGGACCACACGGCAAATTCCTGAAACCGCCCCGGTTCCCGGTTGGCGCCGAAATCGAGTTCGGGGCAACCGGAAGGATATAGGCTGAGCTTACTGCTTACCGTTCGAATTGATGTAATCAATCGCTTGTTGCACGGTCGTGATCTTTTCGGCCTCTTCGTCGGGGATCTCGGTCTCGAATTCGTCTTCGAGCGCCATGACCAGTTCGACCATGTCGAGCGAATCGGCACCGAGGTCGTCAAGGAAGGAGGATTCGTTCTTGATCTCGGCTTCGTTCACGCCAAGTTGTTCAGCGACGATCTTCTTGACGCGCTGTTCGATGCTTTCCATGCAGATCTCCAAATGGGAAAAATCCCGCGAATTATAGCCAAGCGCAGAGTACTGCAAACGCCAGGCCGTGACAAAAATAACACCGCACACCTTGATCTGTCGCCATCGGGGCGCAGGAGTGCCGATATGCGGCGTTTCCGGATGAACCGCGCGGTGCCGCGCCGGTTGCCCGGCGGCGGCGTGGCGGCCTGGGCCGCCCACGCGATTCGTGACTTATTGCATGTACATCCCGCCGTTGACGTGCAGGGTGGTGCCGGTAATGTAACCCGCCTGCGGCCCGGACAAAAAGGCCACCGCATGGGCGATATCCGCCGGGGAACCCAGGCGGCCCAGCGGAATCTGCTGCAGCAGCGCCGCGGTCTGGTTCTCGCCCAGGGCGCGCGTCATGTCGGTATCGATGAAGCCCGGGGCCACGCAATTGACGGTGATGTTGCGGCTGCCCAGTTCGCGCGCCAGCGCCCGCGACATGCCGGCAACGCCGGCCTTGGCGGCGGCGTAGTTGGCCTGGCCGGGATTGCCGCTCGACCCCACCACGGAGGTGACGTTGATGATGCGTCCCCAGCGAGCCTTCATCATGTTGCGCAGCACTGCGCGCGACAGACGGAAGACCGAAGCCAGATTGGTGTCGATGACCGCCGACCAGTCGTCGTCTTTCATGCGCATTGCCAGCGTATCGCGGGTGATGCCTGCATTATTGACGAGGATGTGCGGACCTCCGCCCTCCTTGCCGAGCGCATCGATCAAGGCGTCACAGGCTTCGGCGTTGGTCACGTCCAGCACCACGCCGCGACCGCCAAACGGGGCCAGCGCCTCGGTGATGGCGGCGGCGCCCGACTCGGACGTAGCGGTGCCTACGACCACCGCGCCGCGCGCGGCCAGTTCCTGCGCGATGGCACGGCCGATGCCACGCGTCGCGCCCGTCACCAGGGCAATCTTGCCCTGCAATTCGATCGAGGTGTTTTCCATGGTCTTAGTTTCCGTTGACCGCGGCCAGCGCGGCTTCGAGGGAAGCCGGATCCGTGATGGCCAGGCCGGTGAGTTCGGGGTCGATACGCTTGGTCAGGCCGGTCAGCACCTTGCCGGGACCGCATTCGATGACGTGGGTCACGCCCTGCGCCTTCATCGCGCGCAGCGTTTCCACCCAGCGCACAGGATGCCATGCCTGACGCACCAGCGCATCCCGGATTGCCCCGGGCTCGGTCGGGGCGGCGACGTCGACGTTGTTGATGACCGGCACCTGCGGCACCGACACCGTCACCGCCGACAAGGCGCCGGCCAGCACATCGGCGGCGGGCTTGAGCAGACTCGAATGGAACGGCGCGGACACCGGCAGCAGCAGCGCGCGCTTGGCGCCAGCGGCCTTGGCCAGTTCGCAGGCACGCTCGACGGCGCCCTTGTGGCCGGCGATCACGACCTGGGCCGGCGCGTTGAAATTCACGGCCTCGACCACTTCGCCCTGGGCCGCCGAGGCGCAGGCGGCGCGCACGGCGTCATCATCCAGGCCGAGGATGGCGGCCATGGCGCCGGTGCCGACGGGCACCGCGGCTTGCATGGCATCGGCGCGCACGCGCACCAGGCGCACGGCGTCTTCGAGCGCCAGCGAGCCGGCGGCCGTCAGCGCGGCGTATTCGCCCAGGCTGTGGCCCGCGACGACGTCGGGATTGCGGCCGCCCGCCGCGCGCCAGGCCGCGAAGAACGCGGCACCGGCCGTCAGCATGGCGGGCTGCGTGTTGGTGGTCAGGTTGAGCTGTTCGGTGGGACCTTGCGCGATCAGGGCGCCGAGATCCTGGCCCAGCGCCTGGGAGGCGCGCGCCACGGTATCGGTAACGGCGGCGACATCGGACCAGGCATCCAGCATGCCGACCGCCTGGGAACCCTGGCCGGGAAAGACAAAAGCGATTTTCATGTTTGACCGTGTGGATTGATTCTGAGTCTGTGGAATGTCGGACTTGCCAGCCAGGCGGGCGCGCCGTGACGCGCCCCGGCCGATCCCGTCCTTACATGCGGGCCAGCACCGAACCCCAGGTGAACCCACCGCCCACGCCCTGCATCAGCACCAGCTGGCCGGGCTTGACGCGGCCATCGCGACGCGCCGCATCCAGCGCCAGCGGCACACTGGCGGCCGAGGTATTGGCATGGCTGTCGACGGTAATGACGACCTTCTCGACCGGCACGGCAAGCTTGCGCGCCAGGAAATTCAGGATGCGGACGTTGGCCTGGTGCGGAATCAGCCAGTCGACGTCGCCGATCTCGACGCCAGCTTCCGCGCAGGTGTCGCGGGCGGAGCGGTCCAGCACCGTGACAGCCTGCTTGAACACCGCCTGGCCATCCATGCGCAGGAACGGGTCGCCCGTGACGTCGCCGTAGGCCACGTTGCCGGCGGCGCTGAGGATCTTCATCTGGCTGCCATCGGCATGCAGCTGCGCGGCCAGGATACCGGGCTTGTCGGAAGCCTTCAGCACCACCGCGCCAGCGCCGTCGCCGAACAGCACGCAAGTGCTGCGGTCATTCCAGTCGAGGATGCGCGAGAACACTTCCGCGCCGATCACCAGCGCGCAACGGGCGCGGCCAGCGCGGATGAAGCTGTCCGCGGTGCTCAGCGCGTAGACGAAACCACTGCACACGGCCTGCACGTCGAAGGCGGCGGAGCCCTTGGCGCCCAGGTTGGCCTGCACCAGGCAGGCAGTGCTGGGAAAAACGAAATCGGGCGTGGACGTGGCCAGCACGATCAGGTCGATCTCGGAGGCATCGACCCCGGCGTCGGCCAGCGCGCGGCGCGCGGCCTCGGTGGCCAGCTGGCTGGTGGTCACGCCGCGTTCGGCCAGGTGGCGCTGGCGGATGCCCGTGCGCTCGACGATCCATTCGTCGGACGTGGCGATGTCGCGCGTCGCCAGTTCCGCCGCCAGGGCGTCATTCGAAACCACGCGTTCCGGCAGGAAGCTGCCGGTGCCCGCGATCACGGAATATTTCATTGCGGTATCCATCAAGCGGTGTCCCCAGCCGCGCCCGATTCAAGCGCCGAAGCACCCGAGGCCGACTGCACGCGCTGGTTGATCTGCGCCACCGTCTGTGCGGTGCGCTCCAGCAGTTTACTCACGACGGCCTCGCGCGCCCGCTGCAGGGCGAAACCGAAGGCATAGGCATCGGCCGAGCCGTGGCTCTTGATGACCACGCCGCGCAGGCCCAGCAGCGCCGCGCCGTTGTAGCGGCGATTGTCGACGCGGTTGCGCAGCCGGTTGAGCACCGGCTTGGCCAGTGCGCCCACCAGCAGCGTGATCAGGTTGCGTTTGAATTCTTCGCGGATGACGCTGGACAACATCTTGGCCAGGCCTTCCACGGATTTGAGCACGACATTGCCGACGAACCCGTCGCAGACGACGACGTCGACCGTGCCCTTGAAAATGTCATTGCCTTCGACGTTGCCGTAGAAGTTCAGGGGACTGGCGCGCAGGAGCTCGGCGGCTTCCTTGACGACCTCGTTGCCCTTGATGACCTCTTCGCCAATGTTGAGCAGCCCCACCGTGGGACTGTCGCGATGGTCCACCGCCTGCGACAGCGCGGCGCCCATGATGGCGAATTGCAGAAGGTGCTCGGCCGAACAGTCCACATTCGCGCCCAGGTCCAGCACCGTGGTGGCGCGGCCCGTCTGGTTCGGAATGGACGTGGCGATCGCCGGGCGGTCGATACCATCCAGCGTCTTGAGCACATAGCGTGAAATGGCCATCCAGGCGCCGGTGTTGCCCGCGGAAACGCAGGCGTCGGCGCGCCCGTCCTTGACGGACTGGGCGGCCAGGCGCATGGAGGAGTCTTTTTTGCGGCGCAGGGCGACCTCGACCGGGTCGTCCATGGTGACGACTTCGGAAGCCGCCACGATCTCGAAACGATCACGCTCGACGCCGCGATGCTCGGAGAGCGCCGCTTCGATGGCGTCGGGAAGCCCGACCAGCAATAGCCGGGTATCCGGGAATTGCCGGGCGAACTCGATCGCAGCCGGAATCGTGACGGGCAGACCGAAGTCTCCGCCCATACAGTCTATGGCGATGCGTATCACGGGTGCCAGGTATCAGCGCTCAGCCGAATTGGTCCGAGTACGAGTTCGGCCCGGGGGCCTTATTCGTCGGCCTTGGTCTTCAGGACCTTGCGGCCACGGTAGAAGCCGTTGGGGCTGATGTGGTGACGCAGGTGCGTTTCGCCCGTGGTGGGTTCGATCGCGGTCGACGGATTCACCAGAAAATCGTGCGAGCGGTGCATACCGCGCTTGGACGGGGACTTCTTGTTTTGTTGAACGGCCATGATGACTCCTAGAAACGGGGCGCATTGTACGCGATGCGGCCCGATGTTGATCTCAATCTTTGTGCTTCAGTTGTTCCAGCACCGCAAACGGCGACGGACGCTTGACAACAGGCTCTTGGGAAGCCTCGCTGTCCTTGGCCTGCGCGCCCGGGCATACATCATGCTTGGGCACATACGGAACGCTCAGAATGAGCTCATCCTCGATCTGGGCCAACAGATCGAAGTGATGCGAACCCACCACCTTTTCAGGCTGGTTGGACACAAAACCTTTTCCTGCGTTTCCTGCTTCCTCGCCGTCCCCATCCTCGTCGTCGAAACCCGCGGCGTGACCGCCGAAGGCAAAGCCGTCGTCGAGGTCGGCTTCGGACTTGACCAGTTGCAGCAGGACCTCGCTGTCCACCGGATAGGCGAACGGCTCATTGCACCGCTGGCACACCACGACCGGATTCGCCCGCACATGAATGTGCAGGAGCGGCTGACCTTGCAGCAGCCCGGCCTTGCCCATCTCGCCGCGCACGGACCACTTCACGAGGCCGGCCTCACCCGCCGGTTGCTCGGGAAGCCCGTCAACCGCGCGCGTCAACCGCACAAGAGGAATGGTGCCTTGCGCTTCCTTGCCCGAATGGGCGAATGCGAATGCGTCGATGGGCTTGATGATCTGTCCTTGCAATTTCGCGGCCCGCGCCTGGCCAGCTTGCCCCCTCCCGAACCGCAAAGGGGTTTGCTGCCCTGCAAAAATGCCGCAAAACGTTAGATAATACTGTGACTTACGTCCCAGCGTCAAATATCGAATGCCCTCACAACCCAGCCTGATCCTCGCTTCCAGCTCGCGCTACCGCAAAGAACTGCTCAGCCGCCTGCGCCTGCCCTTTACCGCCATTTCGCCGGATGTGGACGAAACGCCACAACCGGGCGAATCCCCCGAAGCGCTGGCACTGCGCCTGTCGGTCGCCAAGGCCATGGTGGTGGCTTCCGCGCACCCCGGCAGCATCGTGATCGGCTCGGATCAGGTGGCGACCGTGGACGGCCAGCCCATCGGCAAGCCTGGCGACTTTTCGCGCGCCCAGGCGCAATTGCGGGCACTTTCCGGACAGATGGTGGAATTTCACAGCGCGTTGGCGGTCACGGACGGTCAACGGGTGGAAAAAGCCGACATCGTCACGCGCTGCCGCTTCCGACGCCTGCCCGACCGCGCGATCGACGCCTACCTGCGCGCCGAGGAACCCTACGATACCGCAGGCAGCGCCAAGGCGGAAAGCCTGGGCATCGCCCTGATGGAGAGCATCCAGAGCGACGACCCGACCGCCATCATCGGCCTGCCGCTGATCGCCCTGACCGGCATGCTGGCCGGATTCGGGCTGGACCCCCTGGACGCCCCGGGAGCGCCCGCATGAGCGGCGCGCTGCACCTGATCCCGGTCGGCTTGGGCGAAGCCGGCCCCGACAGCTGGCTGCCCGCCGACGCGCGCGCGCTGGCCGGCCGCCTGGATACCTACATCGCCGAAAACGCCAAGACGGCGCGCGCCTTCCTCAAGCTGATCGGCACGACCCGGCCACTGCAGGAAATCACCATCCACACGCTCAGCGACAAGACCGACGCCGCCGAGATCGGCGCCTGGCTCGAGCCGGTGCGCCGCGGCGCCGACATCGGCCTGGTGTCCGAAGCCGGCTGCCCGGCGGTCGCCGACCCTGGCGCCAAGGTGGTGGAGGCCGCCCACCGGCTGGGCATCACCGTCAAACCCTGGGTCGGCCCCTCCTCCATCCTGCTGGGCTTGATGGCCAGCGGCCTGGACGGCCAGCGCTTCGCCTTCCACGGCTACGCGCCGGTGGACGCCGGCGAGCGCGCCAAGCAGCTCAAGGCCTGGGAACAGCACTCCGCCCGGCACAACCAGACGCAACTGCTGATCGAAACCCCCTACCGCAACGCCGCCATGTTCGCGACGCTGCTGGCCAGCCTGAAAGGCGACACCAGGTTGTGCGTGGCCCGCGCGCTGACCACCGCCGACGAATGGATCGCCACCCGCACCATTGCCGACTGGAAAAAGCAGCCCGCCCCGCAGCTGGACAAGATGCCCACCCTGTTCCTGTACCTGGCGCGCTGACCATGATCCGATTTGCCGCAGTACTCCTGGCCCTCGCGGCGCTGGCCGGGTGCGCCCAGCGCGGTCCCGCCGGCCTGAACCTGGACACCTCCATCACCGCCCTCAGCCAGAGCAGCCGGGTGCGCTTCGTGGTCCTGCACTACACCTCGACTGACGACGCGCTGTCGATGAGATTGCTGTCGCAGGGCAAGGTCAGCGCCCACTACCTGATTGACACCCCGGGACGCGCCTACCGCCTGGTGGATGAGACCCGCGCCGCCTGGCATGCCGGCGAAAGCGCCTGGTACGGCCTGAACGCCATGAACAGCACTTCGATCGGCATCGAGATCGTCAACCCGGGCTGGACCGACGGCAATGATGGCAAGCCGCAGTGGCACGCCTATGGCGACCGCCAGATCCGCACACTGACCATCCTGCTGCGCGACATCATCCAGCGCAACGGCATCGCCCCCGAGAACGTGGTGGGCCACAGCGACATCGCGCCCCAGCGCAAGGTCGACCCCGGCCCGCTGTTCCCGTGGAAGCAACTGGCGGCGGCCGGCATCGGCCGCTGGTACGACGAAGCCGGCGCCGCCTCGCATCTGGCGCGCCTGCAGGCCCAGGGCACGCCCGACGTCGCCTGGTTCCAGCAGCAGTTGCAACGACTGGGCTACACCGTCCCGCAGAACGGCACGCTGGATCGGGCTACCCTCAATGTGCTGGCGGCGTTCCAGATGCACTACCGCCCCGCCCTGCACGACGGCCAGCCCGACGCCGAGACCGCGGCGATCATGCTGGCCATGCCTTAGCCGGACGGCGCGCCACTCACCCCGCGCGGCGGCGCCACCAGACGGCCAGCCGCCAGCCCAGCAGCAACGCCAGCACCGCGGCATACAGGATTGGCTGCGACAGGTCGTTCTTGCCGGCCTTATGCCACCAGTAGTGCAGTATCGCCAGCAGGCCGATCAGATAGATGGCACGGTGCAGTTGCTGCCAGCGCCGGCCCAACTTGCGCATGGCCCACTGCGTGGAGGTGGCCGCCAGCGCCGTCATCAGCACGAAGGCGGCGAATCCCACCGTGATGAAGGGCCGCTCGCCGATGTCCTGCAGCATGGCCGCCGGATCAAGGCCCCGGTCCCACCAGACCCAGGCCATGAAATGCATGGCGCCATAGAAGAACGCGAACAGGCCGCACATGCGGCGCAGTCGCACCAGCGCCGGCTGCCCGGTCAGGCGCCGCAAGGGCGTGATCGCCAGGGTCACGAGCAGGCACACCAGCGTCCAGGTGCCCGACGAGCGCGTCAGGAATTCCACCGGATTGGCGGTCAGGCCGTTATTGAATCCCAGCCAGATCCAGCGCGCGAACGGCGCCAGGCCCAGCAGGAACAGCCAGGGCTTGGCGCGCCCGACGGCCCGCGCCGACCACTGCGGCTTGCGCGCCACGGCCGCGCCGGTCCTTTCGGCCACGGGCGGCTTCAATAGTTGGCCTTCAGGTCCATGCCCTGGTAGAGCGACGCGACCTGATCGGCATAACCGTTGAACATCAGGGTCTTGCGCTTAGGCGTGAACAGGCCGTCCTCGCCGATGCGGCGCTCGGTGGCCTGGCTCCAGCGCGGGTGCGGCACCGTGGGATTGACGTTGGCATAGAAGCCGTATTCCTGCGGCGCGGCCTTGATCCACGAGGACACCGGCTGCTTTTCCACCAGGCGGATCTTGACCAGCGACTTGCCCGACTTGAAGCCGTACTTCCAGGGCACGGCCAGCCGCAACGGCGCGCCATTCTGGTTGGGCAGCACCTTGCCATAGACGCCGAACACCAACATCGCCAGCGGGTGCATGGCCTCGTCGATGCGCAGGCCCTCGACATAGGGCCAATCGAGGATGGCGGCGCGCACGCCCGGCATGTTCTCGCGCTGCACCGCCGTGACGAATTCCACGTACTTGGCATTGCCCGTGGGCTCGACCTGCTTGAGCAGCGCCGATAGCGAATAGCCGACCCAGGGGATCACCATGGACCACCCCTCGACGCAGCGCAGCCGGTACACGCGCTCTTCCATAGGCGCCAGCTTGAGCAGCTCGTCGATGTCGAAGGTGCGCGGCTTGCCGACTTCGCCTTCGACGCTGACCGTCCACGGACGGGTTCGCAGCTTGCCTGCGTTGGACGCGGGCTCGCCCTTGTCGACACCGAATTCGTAGTAGTTGTTGTAGGACGTGATATCAGCGAAGGAAGTCTGCTTGTCCATGACGCTGAAGGCCGCATTGGGCTGGCCCGCCAGGGTGCCGGCAGCGGCCCCCTGGGCAAAGGCGCCGCGCGCTGCCCAGCCCGGCAACCCCAACCCCGCAGCCGCGACGCCCGCGCGCAGAATCAGGTCGCGGCGTGACCGCCAGACCGCCTCGCTAGTGATATCGGACGGAATGATGTCGTCGGGCTTGCGTATCAGCATGGGATTCTCCTGGAAGGGCCGGCGCGTGGGGACGGCTTTCGACCACCTTGCACAGCGTGTGGACGTTGCGCGCCCCCATGATATTCCGCCGACAGCGGCGGCGCAGATCAGCGATAGACCCAATCGGGCTGCCGGCGTTCCCGCCCGATTGCCCCGCCCGGACGCCGGGGACGGCTCAGGCGGCCGCCGCCAGCGTGCGGCCAAGCAGCCATTCGCGCACCCGCGGCACGCTGTCCAGGATGGCCTGCGGGCCACAACCTTCGAGTTCCTTCAGGGTGTGCGCACCGTAGGTGACGCCCAGGCCATGCACGCCGGCATTGGCGGCCATCTGCAGATCATGGGAGGTGTCGCCCACCATCACCACCCGGGCCGGATCGACGTCCAGTTCGGTCATCAGCTCGTGCAGCATGGCCGGATGCGGCTTGCTGAAGGTCTCGTCGGCGGTGCGGGTGGCGTCGAACATCGGCCCCAGGCCGGTCGCCGCCAGGGCGCGGGTCAGGCCGACCCGGCTCTTGCCCGTGGCCACGGCCAGGCGCACGTCGCGCTCGGCCAGCGCCGTCAACAGCTCGGGAATGCCCTCGAACAGACGCAGTTCTGGATCGCGCAGCAGGTAATGGGTTCGGTAGCGCTCCAGGAAACGCGGCAGCATCGCCTGGGTCAGTTGCGGCACGGCGCGGCGCAGCGCGCTTTCCAGCGACAGCCCGATCACCCAGCTGGCGTCGGAGGCCGATGGCACCGGCAGCTCCAGGTCGCGACAGGCACCCTGGATGGCGGCCACGATGCTGTGCGTGGAATCCATGAGGGTTCCATCCCAGTCAAAAACGACCAGCGAATACGACATATCAGACCGACTCCAGTTGTTTCAGTATTTTCCGGCAAGCAGGCGGCAATTCGGCCGTCAGCGTCATCGGTTCGCCCGTCAGCGGATGGTTCAGGGTCAATTGGTGCGCGTGAAGGAACATGCGGCCGAAGCCCATGCGGGAGAACTCGGCGCGCACTTCATCGTGGCCGTATTTGTCGTCGCCGACGATGGGAAAGCCGCTCGCCGCCAGGTGCACGCGGATCTGGTGGGTACGTCCGGTGCGCAGCTCGGCGTCCACCAGGCTGTAGCGGCCGAAGCGCTGCTTGAGCGTGATGATGGTGTGGGCGGTCTGGCCGTCGGGATCGACCTTGACGCGGCGCTCGCCCGACTGGGTGGTCCACTTGGACAGCGACAGCTTGATGTGCTGGCGGTCGTTGACCCAGTCGCCCTCGACCAGCGCGTAATAGTGCTTGTCGCTGCGCCCCTCGCGCAGCATGGCGTGCAGGGCCAGCAGCGCGCTGCGCTTCTTGGCCACCATCAGCAGACCGGAGGTCTCGCGGTCGAGCCGGTGCACCAGTTCCAGAAACTTGGCCTCGGGACGCGCGGCGCGCAATTGCTCGATGACGCCGAAGGACACGCCGCTGCCGCCGTGGACGGCCACGCCAGCCGGTTTGTCCACCACCAGCATGGCGTCGTCCTCGAACACCACCGGAAACTCGGCGGCCGGCACCGGCTTGGGCTTGCCCGGGTCGGGCAGGCGCAGCGGCGGAATACGGACCATATCGCCTTCCGCGACCCGATAGTCGACCGAGATACGTCCCTTGTTTACCCGGACCTCGCCGCCGCGGATGGCCTTGTAGATGTGGGTTTTGGGGACACCCTTGCACAGGCGCATCAGGTAATTATCCAGGCGCTGGCCGGCGTGCTCGGCCCCCACTTCCACCATGCGGACGGAGGGGGTGGCCATAGGGGAGGAAGTTTCTTTGCGCATTGCGGAAAGCGACATATAATCGGGACAGCCTTAAGGGGCTGAATCAGCCGCTGGCGTAGAGATGCAACTCAAGTACGCAACTCCGTCGAGCGCGTGGGCCGCCATTGTACTGCCTGCTCATTCAACCCCTGGGTCATTTGGTCGCCGGCGCAACCGCGCCCTGCCGGATAGTGGTGTGGCATTCATCTTGCCCGCTGTCCCAGCAGGTCCGTTGCCTGCCGCAAGCGGCTTGAAGCACTGCAAGAATCGTCGCATATTTAAAGCACCAGCTGCGCGTCGGCAACCAATCCGGCCGCAACTGCCGTTCACAGCACATTTCCGTCAAACCACATTCAGTGAAGCTGACCCTCCTGCTGAAAGAACCCCGTGCCCCACGGCACGACGTGCCCGCCTGACCCGCGGCGGATACGCCTGGGCGCCGCCCAGGTACGGTCCGCATCTTCTTGCCCGCTTCAGCCGCAGCCCGAGTGGCCCGAGGTCACGCGCCGATATCGGCGCGTCATGACAACGGAGAAACCCTCTCATGAAGCGCATGCTGTTCAATGCGACGCACCAGGAAGAATTACGCGTCGCTATCGTCGATGGGCAAAAACTCATCGACCTCGACATCGAGACTGCCGGCCGCGAACAACGCAAAGGCAACATCTACAAAGGTGTCATCACCCGGATCGAACCCGGCCTCGAAGCTTGCTTCGTCAACTACGGCGAAGACCGCCACGGCTTTCTTCCCTTCAAGGAAGTGGCTCGCAGCTTCTTCAAGGAAGGCGTCGACGTCCGCACCGCCCGCATCCAGGACGCCCTGCGCGAAGGCCAGGAACTGATCGTCCAGGTTGAAAAGGAAGAGCGCGGCAACAAGGGCGCCGCCCTGACCACGTTCATCTCGCTGGCCGGCCGCTACCTGGTCCTGATGCCCAACAACCCCCGTGGCGGTGGCGTTTCGCGCCGCGTCGAGGGCGAGGACCGCCAGGAACTGCGCGACACGATGGAGCAGCTCGAGCTGCCCCAGGGCATGAGCATCATCGCCCGCACCGCCGGCATCGGCCGCAACGTCGAGGAACTGCAATGGGACTTGTCGTACCTGTTGCAGCTCTGGACCGCCATCGACGGCGCCGCGCGTGACAACTCCGCGCCCATCCTGATCTACCTGGAATCGAGCCTGGTCATTCGCGCCATCCGCGATTACTTCTCGCCCGAGATCGGCGAGATCCTGATCGACACGGACGAAATCGCCGACCAGGCCACCGCGTTCATGAGCGTGGTGATGCCGGACAACGTCCAGCGCGTGAAGCGCTACCGCGACGACATCCCGCTGTTCTCGCGCTTCCAGATCGAACACCAGATCGAAACGGCCTACTCGCGCACGGTCACGCTGCCCTCGGGCGGCGCCATCGTCATCGACCACACCGAAGCGCTGGTGTCCGTGGACGTCAACTCGGCCCGCTCGACCCGCGGCGCCGACATCGAGGAAACCGCCCTGCGGACCAACTCGGAAGCCGCCGACGAAGTGGCCCGCCAGCTGCGCTTGCGCGACCTGGGCGGCCTGATCGTCATCGACTTCATCGACATGGAAGACAGCAAGAACCAGCGCGCCGTCGAACAGCGCCTGCGTGACGCCCTCCATTTCGACCGCGCCCGCGTCCAGATGGGCAAGATCTCGCGCTTCGGCCTGATGGAACTGTCGCGCCAGCGCCTGCGTCCGGCCCTGAACGAAGGCTCGCACATCACCTGCCCGCGCTGCAACGGCACCGGTGTGATCCGCGACGCCGAATCGAGCGCCCTGCACGTCCTGCGCCTGCTGCAGGAAGAAGCCATGAAGGAAAACACCGCGGCGGTCCACGCCCAGGTGCCGGTCGACGTGGCGACCTACCTGCTGAACGAAAAGCGCGCCGACATCACCAAGATGGAAGCCCGCCTGAAGGTCAACCTGGTGCTGATCCCCAACAAGCACCTGGAAACGCCGCACCACCACATCGAGCGCCTGCGCCACGACGATCCGCGCCTGGAAGAAGTGAAGACCAGCTTCGAGCTGGTCGAGGCTCCCGCCACCGACGCCCCCTGGCAGCCGCGCGAAAGCGAGATCAAGGCCCGTCCGGAGGCGCTGGTCAAGGGCATCACGCCTTCGCAGCCGGCTCCCATGTCGACCCCTGCCCCGGCGCCCGCCCCCGCGGCCGCGCCGGCGCAATCGGGCGGCCCCAGCCTGCTCAAGCGCCTGTTCGGCTGGCTGACCGGCAACAGCGAGCCCGCCAAGGCCGCGCCCGCCGCCCAGGAAGAGACCAGCGCCAAGCGCGCTGCGTCGCCGGCCCGCGGCAAGGGCCGCAGCGGCCACGATGGCCAGGAACGCCGCGGCGAACGCCACGGTTCCGACCGCAACCGCAACCGTCGCGGTGAGTCCCGCGCCGAAGGCGCCGAGGGCAGCGAAGGCGGCCGTCCGCATATCCGTGGCAACCGTCGCCCCGAAGGCGAACGCGGCGAGCGCCAGGAACGCGGCGAGCGCCACAACCGCAACGAGCGCGGCGATCGCGATCAGGCCGCGCAAGCCTCGAACCGCCCCGACATCGCGCCGGAAGCCGCTGGCGATGATGCCGGCGCCGGTCGCAACCGCCGTCGCGGCCGTGGCCGCAACCGCCGCGAGGAAGGCCAGGCCGACGCGCCGATGAGCGAGCAGGAAAGCATGGTCGCCGCGCTGGCCCAGTCGGTCGCCACCGCGCTGCCTGAAGCCAAGCAGCCCGCCGACGGCCAGGCCGAAGCGGCCGAAGCCGTCGAGCAGACCGCCGATGGCGTGCCCGCCGTCGAAGGCGCCGAAGCCGGCGCCGACCCGGAACGCAAGCGCCGCCGCCGCCGTAGTCGTCGTGGCCGCCGCAGCCCGGACGAGGCAGGCGTGGCAGGCAGCGACGAGCAACTGGAAGACGGCGCCGAGGAAGACGCCGGCGAGCCGGCCGAGAACGTGACCGCCGCGCCCGCGCCAGTCGCCGCCCCGGTGACCGCCGTTCCGGCTGAAGTCCCCGCCCCCGCCCCGCAAGCCGAGGCGCCGGTACGGCAGGCCGAAGCCGTCCAGGCTGAGACCGCGCCGGCACCGGCCCAGGTCGAACAGGCACCCGCCGCCGCGCAGGAACCGCAGGCCCAGCAGCCCGTACCGGCCGCGGCCCCCGAGGCGATCGCCCCGGTGACCGTCGAACCGGCCAGCCAGGTTTCCGAGCCGGTCGCGCCTGTCGCGGCCCCGGTGGAAGCCGCCGCGGTCGAACCGGTGGTGGAACCTGCCGTGACGGCCGCGCCGGTCGAACCGGAAGCCGCGCCGGCGCCGGCCCCCGTGGCCGCCGCGCCTGTGGCAGCGGCGCCCGCCAGCGCCCAGCCCATCGTGGTGCCGGCGACGGCCCCCTCGGCCAAGGCGCAGGCCCTGCACGAAGTGGTCAACGCCGCCGGCCTGCAGTGGGTGGAAACCGACCCCGAGCGCCACGCGCAGACGCAACTGCGCATCGCCGCGGCGCACACGCCGGCCCGCCTGGGCCGCGAGCGCAAGCCGGTGGCCCCGGTTTCGAACGAACCCCTGGTTCAGGTCGAAACCCGCCACTAAAGGCAAGCCGCGCAAGCAAAAGCCCCCATCGAATGATGGGGGCTTTTTTATTTGTCAGTCGACCACGCCGCCCGGGTATGGCGCCGGAACACGCCGGCGGAACATGGCGCCGGGATAGGGCGCGAACATGGCCGAAAAAAAACCCTCGTCACCGAGGGTTCTTTCGTCAGGCCGGATCGCGCCGCGATCAGAACTGGTACGTGTAGGTCAGCTGCACCGTATCCAGGCCCGGATTTGGGCGCTTGATGCTGGCATTGGAGAAGTGCGAATAGCGCACGCCGATGCGGTTGTTCGGCGTCAGCAGGAAACCCAGACCGACGTGGTCGCCGAACTGGAAGGCGGTGCTGATGTTCTCGTTGGCGAAGCGGGTGCGCGAGAACACGGTGGCGCCGATACCGGCTTCGAGGTAGAAGCGCTCACCCGCCCACCAGCGGAACATCGGGATGGCGTTCAATTGCCACACATTGCTCGGCGAGCGGTCGCCGTCGGCCCACCAGTAAGACACGCCGAGTTCGGGCGTCAGATCCAGGCGGCCCCAGTTGCCGCCGAACTGATAGGTCCACACCGACGGCGTTTCGTAGTTCAGGGTGAAGCGCTGATAGTGGTCGCCCACGCCATAGTGCAGGCTCACGCCGCCCTGCGTACCCTCGGACGACTGGGCGCTGGCGAGGGTCGCGGCGCCGGCGAGGGCCAAACCGACAAGGCGGACAAGCATTTTCTTCTTCGTCGACTGCATTGGGAGCAACTCCGTATTTTGTTGGGATGACATCTCGGCGCAATTCACGAGTGTTATCCAGTACTACAGAACATAGCAAAAACCGGGCCAGAAGGCTCGCAATATGTCGCAATAAGGCAACAAAAATCATGGAAAACACTGTTCCGCCCGACGCACGAAAAATGACGCTGTCAGAGGGCTGAACAAACGGCCATGAAAAAACCGCCGGCACGAATGCGCGGCGGCTTTTTCATCTTAGCCCCCGGTCCGAAGGAGCCGGGGAAACGCGATCAGGCCGCGGTGACGACGTCGGCCGGCTGGTTGGTCAGCAAGGCCAGCAGGCGAGCGATTTCCTCGCGCAACTGACGGCGATCGACCACCATGTCGATGGCGCCCTTCTGCAGCAGGAACTCGGCGCGCTGGAAGCCCTCCGGCAGTTTTTCGCGCACGGTCTGTTCGATCACGCGCGGGCCGGCAAAGCCGATCAGGGCCTTGGGCTCGGCGATGACCACGTCGCCCATGAAGGCGAAGCTGGCGGACACGCCGCCCATGGTGGGATCGGTCAGCACACTGATGAACGGCAGGCCGGCGGCCGACAGGCGCGTCAGCATGGCGTTGGTCTTGGCCATCTGCATGAGCGACAGCAGGCTTTCCTGCATGCGCGCGCCGCCCGAAGCGGCGACACAGATGAAGGGCGTCTTGTTGTCCAGCGCGGCCTGGGCGCCGCGCGCGAAGCGCTCGCCGACCACCGAGCCCATGGAGCCGCCCATGAACTCGAATTCAAAGCAGGCCAGCGTCGCCGGCACGCCACGAATCGAGCCGCTGACCACCACCAGCGCATCGGTCTCGCCGGTCTGCTTGACGGCTTCGGCCAGGCGCTCGGGATACTTGCGGGTGTCCTTGAATTTCAGCGAATCGACCGAGCGCGTGCTCTGGCCGATCTCGACGCGGCCTTCCATGTCGAGCAGCGAGTCGATGCGGGCGCGGGCGCCGATGCGCATGTGGTGATCGCACTTGGGGCAGACGTGCAGGTTGGCCGCCAGGTCTTCGCTGTACAGCACCGTTTCGCACGACGGGCATTTCACCCACAGGCCTTCGGGCACGCGGCGGGCGCCGCTGTCGCTGGTTTTGTTGATGCGAGGCGGCAGGAGTTTTTCGATCCAGCTCATTGTTTGTTCATCCCGTAAGGAAGTCGCGCCAGGCCGCTCAGGCCGACGCGCTCGGTCGTTTTACTTGATCCAGCGCCTGCCGGATGGTGCGCAGCCAGCCGCTGGCGGCGGCGACTGCGGCGTCGGTTTGCTGGGCAGCGGGGGCGTTGGCCACCGCCTGCTCCATGGTTTCAATCAGTTTGCTGCCGATGACGACCGCGTCGGCCACGCGCGCCACGCGCTGCGCGCTGTCGGCGTCGCGGATGCCGAAGCCCACGCCGACCGGGATCTCGCGCACATGGCGGCGGATCACCGCCACGCGCTCGGCCACGTCGTCGGTATTGAGCGAACCGGCTCCCGTCACGCCCTTGAGCGACACATAGTAGACGTAACCGCGCGCCACGGCGGCCACGGCCTGGATACGCGCGTCGGTCGAGGTGGGGGCCAGGAGAAAGATCGGGGCGATGCCATGGCGGCCGAGCGTGCTGGCGAATTCGATCACTTCCTCGGGCGGATAGTCGACCACCAGGACGCCATCCACGCCCGCGGCCTCGGCGCGACGGGCGAATTCAGCCTGGCCCATGCGTTCGATGGGGTTGGCATAGCCCATCAGCACCACGGGGGTGGCGGTATCGCGCTGGCGGAACTCGGCCACAAGGTCGAGCACGCGGCCCAGGCCCACGCCCTGCGCGATGGCGCGCTCGGCGGCGCGCTGGATCACCGGGCCGTCGGCCATGGGATCGGAGAACGGCACGCCCAGTTCGATGACGTCGGCGCCGGCCTCGACCAGCGCGTGCATCAGGGGAACGGTGGCGGCGGGCGACGGATCGCCGGCCGCGATGTAGGGGATGAGCGCCGCGGCGCGGCCGGATTCGGCGGTGCGCGCGAAGGCGGCGGCAATGCGATCGGAACGGGTTGTCGTCATGTTAGAGCTCGATACCGGCACGTTCGGCGACGGTATGCATGTCCTTGTCGCCGCGGCCCGACAGATTGACCAGGATGACGGCGTCGCGCGGCAGCGTGGCCGCCATCTTCACGGCCTGGGCGATGGCGTGCGAGGACTCCAGCGCCGGCATGATGCCTTCGATGCGGCAGCAATCGTGGAAGGCCTTGAGCGCTTCATCGTCGGTGATGCCGACGTATTCGGCGCGGCCGGAGTCCTTGAGCCAGGCATGCTCGGGACCCACGCCGGGGTAGTCCAGCCCGGCCGAGACCGAATGCGTTTCCTGGACCTGGCCGTCGGCGTCCTGCATGACGTAGGTGCGGTTGCCGTGCAGCACGCCCACCTGGCCGGCGGCCAGCGACGCGGCGTGCTTGCCGCTGTCCATGCCTTCGCCGGCGGCTTCGACGCCGATCAGGCGCACGTTCTCGTAGGGAATGTAGGGATGGAAGATGCCCATGGCGTTGGAGCCGCCGCCGACCGCGGCCACGACGTAGTCGGGCTGGCGGCCGATGGCCTCGGGCATCTGCGTCAGGCATTCATTGCCGATGACGGTCTGGAAATCGCGCACCATGCGGGGGTAGGGATCGGGGCCCGCCACCGTGCCGATGATGTAGAAGGTGTTCTCGATGTTGGTGACCCAGTCGCGCATGGCTTCGTTGAGCGCGTCCTTCAGGGTGCGCGAGCCGGAGGTGACCGGCACCACCGTGGCGCCCAGCAGCTTCATGCGGTAGACGTTGGAGGCCTGGCGGCGGACGTCTTCGCTGCCCATGTAGACCACGCATTCCATGCCGTAGCGGGCCGCCACCGTGGCCGTGGCCACGCCGTGCTGGCCGGCGCCGGTTTCGGCGATGACACGCGGCTTGCCCATGCGCTTGGCCAGAAGCGCCTGGCCGATGCAGTTGTTGACCTTGTGCGCGCCGGTGTGGTTCAGGTCTTCGCGCTTGAACCAGATCTGGGCGCCGCCCACCAGGTCGGACCAGCGGCGGGCGTGATAGACCGGGCTGGGACGGCCGACGAAATGCTTGAGTTCGTAGTTGAACTCTTCCAGGAAGGCGGGATCGACACGGTAGCGGTCATAGGCGGCACGCAGCTCGTCGAGCGCGTGCATCAGCGTTTCCGCCACGAAAACACCGCCATAAGGGCCGAAATGGCCCTGGGCATCCGGAAAATCGTAAGGTTTCACCAAGCATCTCCCCCGGTATCACGGCCAGCGTCTGCCGCCCGCAAATCCGGTTTGCAACCCGTCATTTTACCTGACGCCGGTCGCGGACGGGGGCAACGCCCCCCCGCTCCCGCACCGGCGTTGCCGGGCCGGGCCTGCCCGGCCAGACGCGTCAGAGCGACTGCCCCATGCGGCGCAGGAAGGTCTCGCAGGCGGCGAGCTGGTCGAGCGCGACGAACTCGTTGGGCTTGTGCGCCTGCTCGATGTGGCCGGGGCCGCAGACCACCGTGGGAATGCCGATGCCCTGGAACAGGCCGGCTTCGGTGCCATAGGCGACCTTGCGGGTGGCGCGGTCTTCGGTCAGGGCGCGCACCAGCTGGGTGATGGCGGCCTCTTCGGAGGCCTCCAGGGCGGGCGCGGCGGCGCCGGTCTCGATTTCGATGCTGGCGCCGTCGAATTCGGCCTTCATGCGCGGCAGAAGCTCATCGCGCACGTATTTTTCGACTTCCGCCTGGATCTGGTCGGGTTGCATGCCCGGCAGGTTGCGGAATTCATAGGTGAATTCGCACAGTTCGGGAATGGTGTTGACCGCAATGCCGCCGCGGATCTGGTTGGTGGTCATGGTGGAGAACGGCACGTCGTAGAACTGGTCGTACGGGCCGTTGGCCTTGAAGCTGTCGGCCAGGTCGCGGATGCGGCAGATCAGGCGGGCGGCGTATTCGATGGCGTTGCAGCCGCGCGGGGTCAGCGACGAGTGCGCCGCCTTGCCGTGCACCTTGCAGCGGAACAGGTTGATGCCCTTGTGCGCCACCACCACCTGCATGCCGGTGGGTTCGCCCACCACGCAGCCTTCGGGGCGGATGCCGCGCTCGTGCAGGTCGGCCAGCATGTACGGCGCGCCGGCGCAGCCGACTTCCTCGTCGTAGGAGAACGCCAGGTGGATCGGCTTCTTGCGCGGCATCGCCAGGAATTCCGGCACCAGCGCCAGCGAACCGGCGATGAAACCCTTCATGTCGCAACTGCCGCGGCCGTACAGCAGGCCGTCTTTCTCGATCAGCTGGAACGGGTCGGTGCTCCAGTCCTGGCCATCGACCGGCACCACGTCGGTGTGGCCCGACAGGACGATGCCGCCCTGCTGGTTGCCGTCCTGCGCCGGCAGGGTGGCGAACAGGTTGGCCTTGGTGCGTTCGGGATTGTGCGCCAGCCACGCATCGACGCCCTGGCCCTTGAGCCAATCACGGACGGTCTCGATGAGGGCAAGATTGGAATTGCGGCTGGTGGTGTCGAAACCGACCAGCGTCTCCAGCCAGGTGCGCGCGTTCATGTAGCAACTCTCTTGGGTAAAAGCAGCAGTGTAAAGCCAGGACGCGTCCGCGTCCCGCGCCCCGGGCCGGACGCAGGCCGTGCCTGGGCCTAGAATGACGCCCTTCAAGCAGCAAAGCCCCCAAGGAGAAACCGTGCAGCACAAAGCAGTTCCCACGCGCAATATCGTGGCGGCAGTCATCGGCAACGCCCTCGAATGGTATGACTTCCTGGTGTTCGCGTTCATGACACCGATCATCTCGAAACTGTTCTTTCCGACCGATCCCAGCGTTCCCGGCAGCGAGCTGAACGCGATCCTGATGACCACGGCGATTTTCGGCGTCGGTTTCTTCATGCGCCCCGTGGGCGGCATCATCCTGGGCCTGTATGGCGACAAGAAGGGCCGCAAGGCGGCCATGGTGCTGGTCACGTCGCTGATGGCGGTGTCCATCGCCCTGATCACCGTGGCGCCGACGTATCACGCGGCCGGCATCCTGGCGCCCATCTTCATCCTGATCGCGCGGCTGCTGCAGGGCTTCTCGGCCGGCGGCGAGTTCGGCACCTCGACCGCCCTGCTGATCGAGATGGCGCCCAATGGCAAGCGCGGCTTCTACGGCTCATGGCAGATGGCCGGGCAGATGCTGGCGCTGCTGATCGGCGCAGCCTGCGGCACGCTGATCACCGAGTTCTTCACGCAGGAGCAGATCGCGGCCTGGGCCTGGCGCCTGCCGTTCGCGTTTGGCCTGGTGATCGTGCCGATCGCCATCTATATCCGCCGCAACATCGACGAAACCGACGCCTTCAAGCAGATGAAGGAAGACGAGCGCCAGGCCGCCGCGCGCGGCGAGGTGCAGCGGCTGAGCCTGGCCGAGATGGTCCGCACCCACACCCGCGAGACGCTGATCGGCGTGGGCCTGGTGGTGACGGCAACGGTGTCCATCTACATCACCTTCACCTACCTGGTGACCTACTCGACCCAGATCCTGAAGCTGCCGCTGAACCAGACCTTCCTGGTGCAGATGGCGGGCGCGGCGCTGATGGTGCTGCTGACGCCGTTCATGGGCGCCTGGTCCGACCGTGCCGGCCGCCGCCCCATCGTGATCGGCTCGCTGATCGGCTACCTGGTGGTGTTGTACCCGCTGTACTACTGGCTGTCGGACGCGCCGTCGATCGGCCGCCTGCTGACCGTGCAGATCGTGGTGTGCTTCTTCGTGTCGGCCTTCTTCGGCGTGTTCAGCACCGTCATGGCGGAACTGTTCCCGGCGCGGGTGCGCTCGGTGGGCCTGTCGCTGGCCTATAACGTGGCGGTGATGATCTTTGGCGGCTTCGCCCAGTTCATCGTGACCTGGCTGATCAAGACCACCGGTTCGCCGATGGCGCCGGCCTACTACGTGATGTTCGGCGTGGCGTTGGGGCTGGTGGCGTCGTTCTTCATGCGCGAACGCGCTCACGAGAACCTGGACCACTGAACTTCGCCGGAATGCGCCCGGGCCGCGATGGCCCGGGCAGCCGCGTCCGCATTCTGTCCCGCGCGGCCTGCATCCGGGCTCCATCCCGGATGGCCTGCCTTGGGACCTCTCCCTCCAGGATGCCGCGCCGGGCTAGCGGCGCACCGCCGACGACACGCCCGGCACCTCGGCCAGCGCATCCAGCGCGCGCGCCAGCGATTCGCCGCCGCGCACTTCCACCGTGAACACCATATGGGCCAGCGACTGCCGGCTCTGGGTGTTCACGCCCACTACGTTCAAACGCAGGCGCGCGAACACTTCGGACAGGTCGCGCAGCAGGCCGGAGCGGTCGTGCGCGCGCACGCTGATGTCGACCGGGTAGAACGTGTCCGCCGGGGTCTCGCCCCAGGCCACCTCGATCACCCGCTCGGGTTCGCGCGCGGCCAGCGCCAGGTAGCTGTGGCAGTCGCAGCGGTGGATCGACACGCCGCGCCCGCGTGTCACGAAGCCGGCGATGGCATCGGGCGGCGCGGGCCGGCAGCAGCGCGCCAGCTGCGTCAGCAGCGAGCCCACGCCCACCACCAACACCCCGCTCTTGCCGCTTTTCTCGGCGCTGCCGGCGCTGGCGTGGCGCAGGGCGGCCGGTTGCGGCTCGGCGGCGGGCGCCGGCTGCTGGAACACGGCGTCGATCTGGCGCAGGCTGAACTCTTCCTTGGCGGCGGCCACGTACAGGTCGTCGGCGCGGGCGAAACCGAGGTTCTGCGCCAGCTGTTCCAGGTTGACCGCGGTCTTGCCGAGCCGCTGCAGTTCCTTTTCGACCAGCGCCTGGCCTTGCGTGATGCGCTGCTGCAGTTCGATGGCGTTGAACCACATGCGCACCTTGGCGCGGGCCCGCGGGCTGGCCAGGAAACCGAGCTGCGGGTTGAGCCAGTCGCGCGACGGGCCGCCGGACTTGGCCGAGATGATCTCGACCGTCTGGCCGGTGGCCAGACGCGTCTGCAGAGGCACCATCTGGCCGTCGACCCGCGCCCCGCGGCAGCGGTGGCCCAGGTCGGTGTGCAGGTGATAGGCGAAGTCGACCGGCGTGGCGCCGGCCGGCAACTCGATCACGCGGGCCTGCGGCGTCAGCACGTAGATGCGTTCGTCCGTGGGCGCAGGCGTGACGGCGGCATGGCGGCTCTTGCCCGGGCCGGATTTGCCGGCCGGTCTGGCCGCATCCTGCTTGTCGGCGGCGGGCGCCTCGCCCGCCTCGACATCCGTATTCCAGGCCAGCAGTTGCCGCATCCAGGCCAGTTGCCGGTCGTATTCGCTGGAGGCGGCCACCTGCCCGCCCTTGGCGCCCGCTTCCTTGTAGCGCCAATGCGCGGCCATGCCGTACTCGGCGAACTGGTGCATCTCGCGGGTGCGTATCTGCACTTCGAACGGGCGGCCGTCATCGTCGGCCACCACCGTGTGCAGCGAACGGTAGCCGTTGGGCTTGGGCCGCGAAATGTAGTCGTCGAACTCGTCGGACAGCGGCGTCCACATCTCGTGCACCATGCCCAGCGCCATGTAACAGGCGCGCACGTCGTCGACGATGATGCGCAGCGCGCGCAGATCGTACATCTGCGAGAAATCCAGGCGCTTGACCCGCATCTTGTTCCAGATGCTGTAGATGTGCTTGGGCCGGCCGCTGACCTCGGCTTCGATGCCATGTTTGGCCAGCGCCGTCTGCAGGCGCTCGATGGCGCCGGCGATGAAGGCCTCGCGCTCGACCCGCTTTTCCTCGAGCAGGCGGGCGATCTGCTTGTAGCGGTCGGGCTCCAGGAAGCGAAACGCCAGGTCTTCCATTTCCCACTTGATCTGCCAGATGCCCAGGCGGTTGGCCAGGGGCGCGTACAGGTCCAGGGTTTCACGGGCGAAGGCGATCGAACAGGGCGTCTTGCTTTCGGCGTGCCAGCGCAGGGTGCGCAGGCGCGAGGCCAGGCGCATCAGCACGATGCGCAGGTCGGCGGCCATGGCCAGCAGCATCTTGCGCTGCATTTCCTTCTGCGAGCCGGTTTCCGCCTCGGCGTCGCTGGCCTGGCGCGCCACCACGCCCAGCCGCAGCAGGGCGCGCGTGCCCTGCACCAGGCGGGCGACTTCGGCGCCGAAGGCAGCGGCGACCGGGTCGTTGCGCAGCGCCGGGGCCGGCGCGGTCAGGTCGGTCGGCAAGGCGGCCAGCAGGGCCGCGGCGCGCGTGGCGGCGTCGGTATGCAGGCCCGCCAGGATCCGCACCACGCCCGCGCCGTGCGAGGCCAGCGGCTCGCCCGTCAGGGCCTGCTGGCCCTCGAAACGGGGAACCGACCAGGCCACCGCCTGGTCGATAAGCGCAAGGCCGTCGGCGTCGAGGCCCGCCCCCGCCTCCTGTCGCCAGGAAGCGTCGAAAGTCGAAGGCGCATCAGGAACGGGCGGGGCGGACATCGCGGGCGTATTGCGGTTACGGTAATCGAGGATTCCGACACTCTACACTAGGGCCTGTTCACACTGAAAACCCCGGCAACCACCGGGCACATATACAAGGAACCCAAGCTTATGTTGCGCTGGCTCAAGGGCCGGGGCGCGCGTGCCGCCGAGGTGGCGCAGATGCAGGCCCGGATCGCCCCCGAACTCTGGCGGCAGGTGCTGGACGCCCACCCTTTCCTGGCGGCGCTGGACGCCGACGAGTCGGCGCAGTTGCTGGCGCGCTCGGCCTGGCTGCTGGCCAGCAAGACGATCAATGGCGCGCGGGGGCTGGAAGTGACCGACTTCATGCGGCTGTCGATCGCGGCCCAGGCCAGCCTGCCGATCCTGAACCTGACGCCCGCGCTGTACGAGGGCTGGGAGGAGATCATCGTGTACCCCGCGGGCTTTCGCATCCCGCGCAAGCAGATGGACGAGGACGGCGTGATGCACGAATACCTGGAAGATGCCGCCGGAGAGGCCTGGGACGGGGGCCCGCTGGTGCTGTCCTGGGAGGACACGCAGTTGTCCGAAGGCGGCTTCAACGTGGTGATCCACGAGTTCGCGCACAAGCTCGACCTGCAATCGGGCTTTGCCGACGGCATGCCGTCGCTGGCGGCGCACGGCGATATCAAGCCGCGCGAATGGCGCCGCATCCTGGACGACAGCCTGGACCGCTTCATCGCCGCGGTCGACGCGGTGGAGGCCGCCATCCCGCATGACGTCGATCCGGAAAGCGCCGAGGCCGACGCCTGGTACGGGCGCTTGCCACTCGACCCTTACGCCGCCACCGACGAAGCCGAGTTCTTCGCCGTCAGCTCCGAGCACTTCTTCGTCGATCCCCACCCGATGGCCGAGGCATTGCCGGAATGGTTCGGCCTGCTGCGGGCCTATTACCGCCAGGATCCCCTGGCGCGCTACGCATGAAACGGCTGCTGATCGTGTGGCATTCCCGCACCGGCGCGGCCCGCCAGATGGCCGAGGCCGCCGCCCGGGGAGCGGCCGCGGCGGCGGCGCAGCTGGAGCAACCGGACGATCTGGCGGTGACCCTGCGCCGCGCCGCGGACGCCGGGGTGGACGAGGTGCTGGCCAGCGATGGCCTGCTGTTCTGCGCGCCGGAGAACCTGGCCAGCCTGAGCGGTGAAATGAAGGAATTCTTCGACCGCTGTTATTACGGCGTGCTGGACCGCATCGCCGGCCGTCCCTACGCCTGCCTGGTCAGCGCCGGCAGCGACGGCGCCGGCGCGGCGCGCCAGGTGGAGCGCATCTGCACCGGCTGGCGCCTGCGGCCCGTGGCGCCGGCCCTGATCGTCAACCTGGGCGCGCAGACGCCCGACCAGATCCTCGCCTCCAAGACGGTGGCGCCGGCCGAGCTGGCGCGCTGCGAGGAAGTTGGCGGCCTGCTCGCCGGCCTGCTGCTGACCGCGGGTTGACGCAGGCCCGGCGCCGACTGCCGGTCAACACGGGCCTGACGTGTCCCTCCCCCGCGGGGCCCGCGCTCCTTCCCCGTGGCCAGGGAGCGCCGCGACGCCACGCGGGGGACGACCCAAAAAAAGCCCTCCGGCATGCCGGAGGGCTTTTCATCAGGCGCGCGCCAATCAGGCGACGGCGGCGGTGACGACGATCTCGACCTTGAAGTCGGGGTTGGCCAGGCGGGCCTCGACGGTGGCGCGCGGGGGCGAGTTGCCGTCGGCGACCCAGGCGTCCCAGGCCTTGTTCATGCCGTCGAATTCCTTCATGTTGGCCACGTAGATCTGGGCCATCAGGATCTTGGTCTTGTCGGTGCCGGCTTCGGCCAGCAGGCGGTCGATGGTGGCGAGCACTTGCTCGGTCTGGCCGGTGATGTCCAGCGTGGAATCGTCCGGCACCTGGCCCGCCAGGTACGCGACGCCGTTGTAGACGGCCATGTCCGACAGGCGCTTGGCGACGTGGAAGCGCTTGATGCTGCTCATGAATATTCCCCTAATGACGAGTTGCGGGTTGAACAATGCGAAGAATGGCGAACTTTACCCTGCCCGGACCACGGCCCGCTAGGCGGGCGGCAGCTGGAACACCTGGCGCAGATAGGCCAGGTAGGCGGGATCGTCGCACATGGTCTTCTCGGGCGCGTCGGACACCTTGGCCACCGGCTGGCCGTTGCAGCGGACCATTTTCATGACGATCTGCAGCGGTTCGTGGCCCAGGTCGTTGGTCAGGTTGGTGCCGATGCCGAACGACACCTTGCAGCGCCCGGCGAACTGGCGCGCCAGTTCGATGGCGCGCGGGAAGGTCAACGAATCCGAGAACACCAGGGTCTTGGCGCGCGGGTCGACGCGGTTCTTGCGGTAGTGCTCGAGCAGCCGCTCGCCCCAGACGAAGGGATCGCCCGAGTCGTGGCGCGCGCCGTCGAACAGCTTGCAGAAATACATGTCGAAGTCGCGCAGGAAGGCGTCCATGCCATAGACGTCCGACAGCGCGATGCCGAGGTCGCCGCGGTATTCCTTGGCCCACACCTCCAGCGCGAACACCTGCGAATCGCGCAGCCGCGGCCCCAGCGCCTGGCAGGCCTGCAGGTATTCGTGGCCCATGGTGCCCAGCGGCAGCACCTCGTGCTGCTTGGCCAGCAGCACGTTGCTGGTGCCGGCGAAATGCGGACCCATCTGAGCCTTCATGGTCGAGACGATCTCTTCGTGCCAGACCTTGGAGAAGCGGCGCCGGGTCCCGTATTCGGCCACGCGGAAATCGGCCAGCGCCGGGTCGTCCAGCACCAGGTGCATCTTGGATTGCAGGCGCTTGCGGCCCTCGGCCCAATCCGGGTTCTTGCGCGTGTTGCGGAAGTAGACCTCGTTGACGATGGCCAGCACCGGGATCTCGAAGAGAATGGTGTGCAGCCAGGGGCCCTTGACCTCGATGCTGATTTCGCCCGGTCCCTCGCCTTCCTGGATGCTGATGCAGCGCTCGGGCAGGTGGAACAGTTCGAGAAAATCGACGAAGTCG
The DNA here is from genome assembly GCF_040084795.1 of Achromobacter sp. HNDS-1. Lineage (NCBI taxonomy): Bacteria > Pseudomonadati > Pseudomonadota > Betaproteobacteria > Burkholderiales > Alcaligenaceae > Achromobacter > Achromobacter sp. HNDS-1. The sequence goes on along the minus strand of NZ_CP157584.1, from coordinate 4,604,146 downwards.
CTTTTGATGAAACGCAAGCCGCCCAGATATTTAAGTTCGTCCTCGGTGAAGCGCAGCTGGCACAGCTGGTGCACTTCTTCGCGGATTTCATCCAGGTAGGGGCGCAAGTTGACCCCGGGAGTCCGGCATTTGTAACGGTACTCGACCTGGGCAGCGGGAAACTGATGCAGCACCACCTGCATCATGCTGAATTTGTACAGGTCGGTGTCGAGCAGCGAGGTGATTATCATGATTGCGCGTATCGTTTCGCGACACCATAGCATAGCGGGGCCCCGCGATACCCCAATGCGCCACGATGTCAACACGGGTATTGGCGGCGGTTTGGCGCCGCATTGGGTAAAATCCGGCCAACAAGACACATATGCCGCCAGCCCGGAGTTCCTGAGAATGACCCACGTAGTCACCGAAAACTGTATCAAGTGCAAATACACCGATTGCGTCGACGTATGCCCGGTGGACTGTTTTCGTGAGGGTCCGAACTTCCTGGTGATCGACCCCGACGAATGCATCGACTGTGCCGTGTGCATCCCCGAATGCCCGGCCAACGCCATCTACGCCGAGGAAGACGTGCCGCAGGACCAGCTCAACTTCATCGCCCTGAACGCCGAACTGTCGCCCGAATTCGCCAGTATCAGCCGCGCCAAGAAGCCGCTGCCCGACGCCGACGAATGGAACGGCAAGCAGGACAAGCTGCAATACCTGGAAAAATGATCCGCGAGCGCGCGGCCGCCAGCGGCCCGCGCCGTGCGATGTGCCGATGACCGACGATTCCAAATACACGCGCCAGACCGTCACCCACGTCCATACCTGGGTGCCCGACAAGCTGTTCTCGGTGCGCGTCACGCGCGACGACGCGTATGCCTTCCAGCCGGGCCAGTTCGCCCGGGTCGGCCTGCCAGGCGCCGAGGATCCCGAAGGTCCGCCCACCCTGTGGCGCGCCTACTCGATGGTCTCGGCCCCGCGCCAGCCCTGGCTGGAGTTCTATTCCATCGTGGTGCCCGAAGGCCTGTTCAGCCCGCGCATGGCGCGGCTGCGGCCGGGCGACGCCCTGTACGTCGAAAAGGCCCCCTACGGTTTCCTGACGCTGGAACGCTTCGCGCCCGGCGGCGACCTCTGGCTGCTGGCCTCCGGCACCGGGCTCTCGGCCTACCTGTCGATCCTGCGCGACCCGGCCGTCTGGCGCGCCTATCGCCGCATCATCCTGGTGCATGGCGTGCGCACCGCGGCGGAGCTGGCCTACCGCGAGGAAATCGAGGGTTGGCGCAATGATCCGTCCCTGGCCGAGCTGTTCTCGGCCGAACCAGGCAAGCTTACGTACCTGCCCATCGCCACCCGCGAGGCCCTGCCCGGCATGCCGCAGGCGCGCCTGACCACCCTGATCGCCGACGGCGGACTGGAGCGGCTGGCAGGCCTGCCGCTGGACCCGGAGCAAGCCAAGATCATGCTCTGCGGCAATCCGGACATGCTGGCCGACGCCCGCAAGCTGCTGGGGGAACGCGGTTTCAAGCCCGGCCGCCGTGGCATCCCCGGCAACCTGGCGGTGGAAAACTACTGGTAAGCCTCACCACCCGGATACCGCCCCGGCCCGTCCGGCCTAGACCGAAAATCCGCCGTTTTACTTCCCCGCCAGCCGCTGATTACGCCCTAAACTGGTGCGCAAGGGATGACGGGTCGCATTTTTGCAACACAAACTCCGGTTTTCCGACGCTTTCGTCAGACGAATTGGAAATACCGTTACTCCCCGGCGCAATAATCGGGGCACACGCACGACCCAGAAGGACTTCCCCAAATGCTGTACCAATTGCACGAAATGCAGCGCGCCTTCCTGACTCCGTTCGCTGCATTCACGGATGCCGGTTCCCAGCTGTTCTCCAGCCCCTACAGCCCCCTTGCCTACACCCCGATCTCGCGCCAGATGGCCGCGGGGTACGAGCTGATGACGCGCATCGGCAAGGAATACCAGAAACCCGCCTGGAACCTGCCCGCCACGGAAATCAACGGCAAGTCGGTCCGGGTCACTGAATCGGTCGTGCTGGACAAGCCCTTCTGCCGCCTGGTGCACTTCCACCGCGATGTGCGGCAGGCGCCGCAGGACGATCCCAAGGTGCTGCTGGTGGCGCCGCTGTCGGGCCACCATGCCACGCTGCTGCGCGATACCGTGCGCGCCCTGCTGCCTGGGCACGACGTCTACGTCACCGACTGGATCGACGCCCGCATGGTGCCGCTGTCGGCCGGCCCGTTCCACCTGAACGACTACGTGCGCTACGTGCAGGACTTCATCCGCCACCTGGGGCCGGACGTGCATGTGATCTCGGTCTGCCAGCCCACCGTGCCGGTGCTGGCCGCCGTGTCGCTGATGGCCTCGGCCAACGATCCCTGCCAGCCGCGCAGCATGGTCATGATGGGCGGCCCGATCGATCCGCGCCAGTCGCCCACGCAAGTGAACCGCCTGGCCACCACCAAACCCTATTCGTGGTTCGAGAACCAGGTCATCCACCCGGTGCCGCCGCGTTACCCGGGGTCGGGCCGCAAGGTCTACCCGGGCTTCCTGCAGCATGCCGGCTTCATGGCGATGAATCCCGACCGCCACATGAAGTCGCACTACGACTTCTACCTGGACCTGCTGCGCGGCGACGACAGCGACGCCGAGGCCCACCGCCGTTTCTACGACGAATACAACGCGGTGCTGGACATGCCGGCCGAGTTCTACCTGGACACCATCCGCATGGTGTTCCAGGAGTTCGCGCTGCCCAACGGCACCTGGGAAGTCGACGGCCAGGCGGTGCGCCCGGCCGACATCAAGAAAGTGGCGCTGTTCACCATCGAAGGCGAGCTGGACGACATTTCCGGCCAGGGCCAGACGCGCGCGGCCATCAAGCTGTGCAAGAACATCCCGGCCGACCGCAAGATGCACTACACCGCCCCCAACTGCGGCCACTACGGGATTTTCTCGGGCCGCCGCTGGCGCGAAATGATCTGTCCTAAAATCGCGGAATTCATCCGGCAATCGGCCTGAGGCCTTTCACCGTCCGTCCACGGGGGCCCGCGCGGGCCCCTTTGCTTTTGCTCGTTGTCCGCCATGTCCAGTCGCTCCCTCGCCGATCGCATCGACGCCCTGCTGCCCCAGACGCAATGCACCAAGTGCGGCTACGACGGCTGCCTGCCGTATGCCGAGGCCATCGCCGCCGGGACCGCCCCGATCAACCGCTGCCCGCCGGGCGGCGACGAAGGCATCGCCGCGTTGGCGGCGCTGCTGGAAACCCCCGCCCTGCCGCTGGACCTGAGCCGCGGCGAACCCGGTCCGCTGCTGGTGGCGCGCATCGACGAGGCGCATTGCATCGGCTGTACGCTATGCATCCAGGCCTGTCCGGTCGATGCCATCGTCGGCGCCAACAAGCATATGCATACCGTGCTGCCCGACTGGTGCACGGGTTGCGACCTGTGCGTGGCGCCCTGTCCGGTGGATTGCATCGAGATGGTCCCCGCCGGCCGCGCCTGGAGCGCCGCTGACGCCGCCGCCGGCCGCCAGCGCCACCGCCACCACCAGGCGCGCATGGAGCGGCTGGCGGCCGACAACGCCCGCCTGATGGCGCCCGAGCCCGCCACCACGCCGGCGCCCGCCGCCCCTTCCGATGACGCGCAAGGCGAAGACCGCAAGCGCGCCGCCATTGAATCCGCGCTGGCCCGTGCCCGCGCCCGCCGCAACGCCCCGCGCCCATGAACGCCGCCAAACGCCGAGAGATCTTCGCCCGCCTGCAAGCGGCCAACCCGCACCCGACCACCGAACTCGAATACGACACGCCCTTCCAGCTGTTGATCGCGGTGCTGCTGTCGGCGCAGGCCACCGACAAGTCGGTGAACATCGCCACCCGCAAGTTCTTCCCGAAGTACGGCACGCCGCAGGCGCTGCTGGCGCTGGGCGAGGAAGGCCTGGCCGACTACATCAAGACCATCGGCCTGTATCGCACCAAGGCCAAGAACGCCATTGCCACCTGCCGCATCCTGATCGAGCAACACGGCGGTGAAGTGCCGCGGACCCGCGAGGCGCTGGAAGCGCTGCCCGGCGTCGGCCGCAAGACGGCCAACGTGGTACTGAACACCGCCTTCGGCCAGCCCACCATGGCGGTCGACACGCATATCTTCCGGGTCTCGAACCGCACCGGCCTGGCGCCCGGCAAGAATGTGCTGGAAGTCGAGCTGAAGCTGGAGAAATTCGTGCCGCGCGAATATATGCAGGACGCGCACCACTGGCTGATTCTGCAAGGCCGTTATATATGCGTGGCTCGCAAACCGAAATGTCCGCAATGCGGCATTTCCGATCTCTGCGAATTCAAGGATAAAACCCCCGCTTGAAAAACGCGCCGCGTACGCGGCGATTGACGCGGCATGTTCCTTCGCGCATCGCCAAAACCGGGTTTTCCCCGATGCGCGCGACGATGACGGATTGATGACGATCAATGCGGTTTTGCTGCAACGCATTGCATGTCGGCATAGGGTTTTCGCCCAGCCTCCATGCGAATTGTCCGCTATCCGACAATTCACCTTTCCGCACCGCAAAACCTATGACAAACCCTCATGGAATTTTGATTCAGAGGTGCGCATACTCGCCGGCAACTCTTATAGAAAACCATGCCGTCCGCATGATTTTCCTTACCCTGCGGGGGCCCTGCGCATGACGCCGGGCAGGGTCCATATAAATACAACGCCGGTGCAGCGGACATGGACGACACGATCCTGGAGACAAAAGGCCTCACCAAGGAATTCCGCGGTTTTGTCGCGGTCAATGGGGTCGATTTGCGTATCAAGCGAGGCGAGATTCATGCCTTGATCGGGCCGAACGGCGCGGGCAAGACGACATGCTTCAACCTGCTGACCAAGTTTCTCTCTCCCACCTCGGGAACCATCAAGTTCAACGGCATCGACATCACCGGTGAGCGTCCGGCGCAGATCGCGCGGCGCGGCGTGATCCGCTCGTTCCAGATTTCGGCGGTGTTTCCGCACCTGACCGTGCTGGAGAACGTGCGCATCGGCCTGCAACGCAAGACCGGGCTGTCGTTCCATTTCTGGCAAAGCACCAAGCGCCTGGCCGCCCTGGACGAACCGGCGCGCGCCCTGCTCGAACAGGTCGACCTGGGCGCCTTCGCCAACGAGACCACCGTGAACCTGCCATATGGCCGCAAGCGCGCGCTGGAGATTGCCACCACGCTGGCGATGGAACCCGAGCTGATGCTGCTGGACGAGCCCACGCAAGGCATGGGCCACGAGGACGTGGACCGCGTCACGCAGCTGATCAAGCGCGTCAGCGCCGGCCGCACCATCCTGATGGTGGAGCACAACATGAACGTGGTGTCCTCCATCGCCAACACCATCACCGTGCTGGCGCGCGGCGCCGTGCTGGCCGAGGGCAACTACGCCGAAGTGTCCCGCCATCCCGCCGTGATGCAGGCCTACATGGGCACCACCGACGGCGAACTCCAAGGAGCGCACGCATGAGCACCCCGGCACTGGAAATCTCGGGCCTGCAGGCCTGGTACGGGGAATCGCATATCCTGCATGGCGTGGATATGCGCGTGGGGCAAGGCGAGGTCGTCACGCTGCTGGGCCGCAACGGCGCCGGCCGCACCACCACGCTGCGCGCCATCCTCGGCCTGACCGGCTCGCGCAAGGGCTCGGTGCGCATCCATGGCACCGAAGCCATCGACCTGCCGACCTACAAGATCGCCCACCTGGGCGTGGGCTATTGCCCCGAGGAACGCGGCATCTTCGCCAGCCTGTCGTGCGAAGAGAATCTGCTGCTGCCCCCCGTGGTCGGTTCGCTCGGCGGCGGCATGTCGCTGGCCGAAATCTACGACATGTTCCCCAACCTGCAGGAACGCCGGCATTCGCCCGGCACGCGCCTGTCGGGCGGTGAACAACAGATGCTGGCGGTGGCGCGCATCCTGCGCACCGGCGCCAATCTGCTGCTGCTGGACGAAATCTCCGAAGGCCTGGCGCCCGTCATCGTGCAGGCCCTGGCCCGCATGATCACCGCGCTCAAGCAGCGTGGCTACACCATCGTCATGGTGGAACAGAATTTCCGCTTCGCGGCGCCGCTGGCCGATCGCTTCTACGTCATGGAGCACGGCCAGATCGTCGAACATTTCGAAGCCGCAGAACTTTCAGAAAAACAGGACACGCTCAACGAATTGTTGGGCGTTTGAAAAACCTGTCATCCGCCGGGTTCCCGGCATCCCATATACCGAAGGGAAGAGGAGTCATCCCATGAAGCTGCACACCATCACTGCTGCACTGGCCATGGCGGGCCTGGGATTCGCCGGGGCAGCCGCCCAGGCCCAGGGCATCTCCGACGATGTCATCCGCATCGGCTTCATCACCGACATGTCCGGCGTGTATTCCGACATCGACGGCAAGGCGGGCCTGGAAGCGGTCCGCATGGCGATCGAGGATTTCGGCGGCAACGTCAACGGCAAGAAGATCGAAGTGCTGTCCGCGGACCACCAGAACAAGGCAGACGTGGCCTCGGCCCGCGCGCGCGAATGGTTCGATCAGCAGAAGGTCGATGTCATCATCGCCGGCACCAACTCGGCCACCAGCCTGGCCATGGCGGCCGTGGCGGCTGAAAAGAAGAAGCCCTTCATCGCCATCGGCGCGGGCGCTTCCGACCTGACCAACGCCCAGTGCTCGCCGTACACCGTGCACTACGCCTACGACACCGTGGCGCTGGCGCGCGGCACCGGTTCGGCGGTGGTGAAGGATGGCGGCAAGAGCTGGTTCTTCCTGACCGCCGACTACGCCTTCGGCCACGCGCTCGAACGCGACACCATGGCCGTGGTCAAGGCCGCCGGCGGCGAGATCAAGGGCCAGGTGCGCGCTCCGCTGGGCGCCTCCGACTTCTCGTCGTTCCTGCTGCAGGCACAGTCGTCCAAGGCGCAGATCCTGGGCATGGCCAACGCCGGTGGCGACACCATCAACACCATCAAGGCCGCCAATGAATTCGGCGTCACCAAGACCATGAAGATGGCCGGCCTGCTGGTGTTCATCAACGACGTGCACTCGCTCGGCCTGGAAGCCACCAAGGGCATGTACCTGACCGACGGCTGGTACTGGGATCAATCCGACGCCTCGCGCGCCTGGTCCAAGAAGTTCGAAGCCAAGGTGGGCCGCAAGCCGTCGATGCTGCAGGCTGGCGACTATTCATCGGTGACGTTCTACCTGAACGGCGTGAAGGCCACCGGCACCGACGATGCCGACACCCTCATGAAGTGGATGAAGTCGAACAAGATCAACGACTTCTTCACCCAGGGCGGCTATGTGCGCGAAGACGGCCGCATGATCCACGACATGTACCTGATGCAGGTGAAGACGCCGGCCGAATCCAAGGGCCCGTGGGACTACTACAAGGTCGTGGCCACGCTGCCGGGCGACGAGGTCTACACCAAGCTGTCCGAATCGACCTGCAAGCTGGTCAAGAAGTAATTCCCGTCGATGCGACCCATTGATGCGACCTGGCCCGCGCGGCCGGGTCGCGTCCTGAATTTGTCCGCCTCCCTTCGTACGCGCAGGATTTTCACAAGATGACTGATATTTTCGGCATCCCCATACAGGCCTTGTTCGGCCAGTTGCTGCTGGGACTGGTCAACGGTTCGTTCTACGCCATGCTGTCGCTCGGCCTGGCGGTTATCTTCGGACTGCTGAACGTCATCAACTTCGCGCACGGCGCGCTCTACATGCTGGGCGCCTTCCTGGCCTGGATGGGGCTGTCGTACCTGGGGTTGAACTACTGGGTCATGCTGATCCTGGCGCCGCTGGTGGTCGGGTTGTTCGGCATCATCATCGAAAAACTGTTGCTCAGGCACCTCTACAAGCTTGACCACCTGTACGGCCTGCTGCTGACCTTCGGCTTGACGCTGCTCATCGAGGGCCTGTTCCGCAGCTTCTACGGGGTGTCGGGCCAGCCCTATCCGACGCCCGACGCCCTGCGCGGCGCGACCAACCTGGGCTTCATGGTGCTGCCGAACTACCGAGGCTGGGTGGTGGCGGCATCCGTGGTGGTGTGCCTGGCGACCTGGTTCGTGATCGAGCGCACCCGCCTCGGCGCCCTGCTGCGCGCCGGCACCGAAAACCCGCGACTGGTGGAAGCCTTCGGCGTCAACGTGCCGCGCATGATCACGCTGACCTACGGCTTCGGCGTGGCGCTGGCGGGCTTTGCCGGCGTGCTGGCGGCGCCGGTGCTGCAGATCTCGCCGCTGATGGGGTCCAACCTCATCATCGTGGTGTTCGCGGTGGTCGTGATCGGCGGCATGGGGTCCATCATGGGCGCCATCGTCACCGGCCTGGGCCTGGGCGTGATCGAGGGCCTGACCAAGGTGTTCTGGCCCGAAGCGTCCAGCACGGTCGTCTTCATCATCATGGCCATTGTCCTGTTGCTCCGCCCGGCCGGGCTGTTCGGAAAAGAGAAATGAATCGTCAATTCCTGGGCTATGCGGTCCTGGCCGTCGTGGTGGCCATTCTTCCCTTCGTCGGGGTGTATCCGATCTTCGCCATGAAGATCATGTGCTACGCCCTGTTCGCCTGCGCCTTCAACCTGCTGCTGGGCTTCACCGGCCTGCTGTCGTTCGGCCACGCCGCCTTTCTCGGCAGCGCCGCCTACGCCACCGGCCACGCGCTCAAGGTGTGGGGCGTGCCGACCGAGATCGGACTGCTGTTCGGCGTCGCGGTGGCCGCGCTGCTGGGCCTGGCGATGGGCGCGCTGGCGATCCGCCGCAGCGGCATCTACTTCGCCATGATCACGCTGGCGCTGGCGCAGATGGTGTTCTTCTTCTTCCTGCAGGCCAAGTTCACCGGCGGCGAAGACGGCCTGCAGAGCGTGCCGCGCGGCACGCTGCTGGGCATCATCGACCTGTCGAAAGACCTGAACCTGTACTACCTGGTGATGGGCGTGTTCATCATCGGCTACTTCATCATCTGGCGCACGGTGCATTCGCCGTTCGGCCAGGTGCTGCAGGCACTGCGCGAAAACGAGCCGCGCGCGGTCTCGCTGGGCTACGACGTCGACCGTTTCAAGCTGCTGGCCTTCGTGCTGTCGGCCGCCATCGCCGGCCTGGCCGGCGCCACCAAGACGCTGGTGTTCGTGTCGGCCACGCTGTCCGACGCGACCTGGCAGATGTCGGGCCTGGTGATCCTGATGACGCTGATCGGCGGGCTCGGCACGCTGACCGGACCGATTCTCGGCGCCTTCATCGTGGTGCTGCTGGAAAACAAGGTGGGGGACTTCGGCCAGATGATGGCCAGCCTGACCGGCGTCGACTGGTTCCTGCGCCTGGGCGAGTCGGTCACCATCGTGATCGGCCTGATCTTCGTGATCTGCGTGCTGGCCTTCCGTCGCGGCATCGTCGGCGAGATCGGCGCGCTGATCGAGAAGCGGCGCGCCGCGCGCGCCTGATCCGCGCGGCCGCCGGCCGCATCGCCTGCCTGACCCTCGGGGCCGCTGAACGCGGCCCCGATTGCATGGGACCTTTACAATGACCGGCACGCAATCAGAAAGGTGCTCCATCATGCGCATGAAGCCTTTGCTCGCCGGCGCCCTGGCGCTGTCCGCCGCCCTGCTGGCGCCCGCCGCGGTCCACGCCGCCAAGCCGGTCTGCGAGGTCGACCGCCCGGTCCGTTTCAGCGGCCTGAACTGGGAATCCAACCTGGTGCTGGCCGGCATCGAGCGCTACGTGATGGAGCACGGCTACGGCTGCAAGACCAGCGTCGAGATCGGCGAGACGCTGCCCATGCTGGCCGCCCTGCAGCGCGGCGACGTCGACGTCACGCCGGAGGTGTGGCCGGGGCAGATCGAGGTGGCCTGGAAGAAGGCGCTGGCCAGCGGCCGCGTGCAGGGCCTGGGGCATGTCTACGACGCCGGCGAAGGCTGGTACGTGCCGCGTTACACCGTGCAGCGCCATCCCGACTTGAAATCGGCGGCGGACCTGGCGCGCTTCAAGCAGGTCTTCGCCGATCCGGAAGACCCGGGCCGCGGCCGCATCTACGGCTGCCCCGCCGGCTGGGCCTGCGGCACGCTGAACGACAACCTGTTGCGCGCGCTCGGCCTGGACCGCGACTACAGCCTGTTCGCGCCCGGTTCCGGCGCGGCGCAGAAGGCCGCCATCCTGTCGGCCTACAAGCGCAAGCGCGACATCGTCTTCTACTACTGGACGCCCACCGCGCTGGTCGGCGCGCTAGACCTGGTCAAGCTGGAACTGCCGGCCTTTGACCAGACCGCGTATACCTGCCTGACCGATCCCAAGTGCGCCAAGCCGGTGGCCACCGAGTTCAAGCCCAACCCCGTGGTGACTGGCGTGAACAGCGCTTTTGCCAAGGAGGCGCCGCAGCTGGCCGCGTTCCTGGCCAAGCTGACCATTCCCAGCGACGCCATCGACGCCACGCTCGGCTGGCTGGAGAACGAAGGCAAGGAACCCGAGGAGGCCGCGCGCTACTTCCTCAAGCAGTACGGACCGGTCTGGCGGCAATGGATGCCGGCCGATGCGGCCGAACGCGTGCAGGCGGCGCTGGACAAGGAGTGAGACGGTCCGCGCCTAATGTATCCTGACGTTTCGGCGCCATTGTCGCGCCACCCGATACCCGCGAAGGAAACCACCATGGATGCCCTGTTCTGGCACAACGGTCACTGGACCACCGAAAACCCCAAACTGCTCGGCCCCGCCGACCACGCCTTCTGGATGGCCAGCATGGTCTTCGACGGCGCGCGCGCGTTCCGCGGTTTGACGCCCGACCTGGACCTGCATTGCCAGCGCGTGGTGCGCTCGGCCGAAAAGATGCTGATGAAGCCGCAGATCACCTGGCAGGAAATCCAGGCGCTGTGCCTGCAGGCGGTGGCCAAGTTCCCCGAGGGCAGCGAGCTCTACATCAAGCCGATGTTCTTCTGCGCCGACGGCTTCCTGCTGCCCGACGCCGACAAGACCCAGTTCGTGCTGCACGTGTTCAAGGTGCCGATGCCGGGCGACCAGGGCTTTGCCGCCTGCTTCTCCAGCTTCGCGCGTTCCTGGCCCAACATGGCGCCGACCGACGCCAAGGCCTCCTGCCTGTACCCCAACGGCCAGCGCGCCATCCGCGAGGCGATGGACAAGGGCTTCGACAACGCCATCATGCTGGACGGCGCCGGCAACATCGCCGAGTTCGCCTCCAGCAACCTGTGGATCGCCAAGGACGGCGTGGTCTCGACCCCGGTGGACAACGGCACCTTCCTGAACGGCATCACGCGCCGCCGCGTGCTGGCGCTGCTCAAGGCCGACGGCGTCGTGGTGCAGGAACGCAGCCTGACGCGCGCCGACATCGAGGCCGCCGACGAAGTGTTCTCGTCCGGCAACTACGGCAAGGTGGTGCACGTGAACCGCGTCGAAGACCGCAAGCTGGAATACGGCCCGCTGGCGCGCCGCGCGCACAAGCTGTACATGGACTACGCCGAAAGCACGCGCAAGCAATAACCCCTCCGGCCGCGGCGCGGCGGAGCACGCCGCCCATCTCGGGCGGCGCCGCATGACAAGGAAGATCCCGCATGCAAACCCGACGCGAGTTCCTGCGCGGCGGCGCCGCGATCGCCGGCGCGAGCAGCGCCCTGGCGCTGCTGCCGGCCTCCATCCGCCGCGCGCTGGCGATTCCCGCCAACCGCCGCAAGGGCACGATTGAAGACGTCGAGCACATCGTCATCTTCATGCAGGAAAACCGATCGTTCGACCACTACTTCGGCGGCCTCGCCGGAGTGCGCGGCTTCGGCGACCGCTTTCCGATCCCGGTGCCCGCCAGTCCCGACTTCGAACGCCGCACGGTCTGGGCGCAGTACAACGGCCGCCCCGACGAGGGCGCGCCGCGCAGCGTGCTGCCATTCCGGCTCGACACCGGCGCGGCCTACGAGGCCATGCGCGTGGCCAGCACGCCGCACACCTGGTCCAACGCCCAGGACGCCTGGGACGCCGGCCGCATGGGCCAATGGCCGACCGCCAAGAAGAACCATTCGATGGCGTACTACACCGAAGCGGACATGCCGTTCCAGTACGCCATGGCGCGCGCCTTCACCGTGTGCGACGCCTATCACTGTTCGTTCACCGGCGGCACCAACACCAACCGCCTGTTCGTCTGGAGCGGCACCAACGACGGCCTGGGCCGCGGCCACGGCCCGGCGCTGGGCAACACCTACAACAAGCTGGGCGGCGGCGATCCCGCCGGCGCCTACACCTGGACCACTTATCCCGAGCGGCTGGAACGCGCCGGCATCCGCTGGCGCATCTACCAGGACATGGCGGACAATTACTCGCTCAATCCGACCGCGGGCTTCAAGGCCTACCGCGACGCCTACCACGGCGTGCCGGGCTCGCTGGCCGCGCTCAAGGACAAGGCGTTGACCACCCGCGGCCTGGACCAGTTGCGCCAGGACGTGCTGGATGGCACGCTGCCGCAGGTGTCGTGGATCTGCGCCACCAAAGCCGGCTCCGAGCATCCCAGCCCTTCCAGCCCGGCGCAGGGCGCGGACTACACGGCAAAGGTGCTGGACGCGCTGACCGCCAATCCCGAGGTCTGGAGCAAGACCGTCCTGTTGCTGATGTTCGACGAGAACGACGGCTTCTTCGACCACATGCCGCCGCCGGCGCCCCCCTCGCGCGGCCCTGACGGCAGGCTGGCGGGCGCGTCCACCGTGGACACCGCCGGCGAATACCACGAGATCGTCACCGGCGCCGAAAAGGACGATACGGCCGCCCACCTGCACGGCGTCTATGGCCTGGGGCCGCGCGTGCCGATGTACGTGCTGTCGCCCTGGACCAAGGGCGGCTGGGTCAACTCGGAGGTGTTCGACCACACCTCGGTGCTGCGCTTCGTCGAGCGCCGCTTCGGCGTCGCCGAACCCAACATCTCGCCGTGGCGCCGCGCGGTCTGCGGCGACCTGACCTCGATCTTCGATTTCGCCACGCCCGATGAGGCCGACCTGACCCGTGGCCTGCCGGCCACCGCCACACGCGCGGCCCAGGCCGCCGCGCTGCCTGGCACCGTCACCCCGCCCGCGCCCGAACGGCCCGCCCTGGCGCGGCAGGCGGCCGGCACCCGCCCGTCGCGCGCGCTGCCCTATGCGCTGTCGGTGCAGGCCAGCGCCGGCAAGGAAAGCATCGCGCTGCGCATGGACAACAGCGGCGCCGCCGGCGCCGTGCTGCATGTGTACGACCGCCTGCGCCTGGAGGACGGCCCGCGCCGCTACACCCTCGAGGCAGGCAAGCATCTGGAAGCGAGCTGGCCGGTGACGGGCAACGACGGCCGCTACGATCTTTGGCTGCTCGGCCCCAATGGCTTCCATCGTCATGTCGCGGGCCGGCTGCACGCGGACGCCGAGCCGCTATCGGTCGAGGCCATCTGCGATGCCGCCGGGCCGACGTTGCGCCTGAAACTGCACAACCCGGGCGCATTGCCGCGCGGCTTCCAGGTCGAAGCCAACGCCTACGGCTACGCCGGCCACCACGAACCGGCGCTCGCACCCGGCGTCGGCGCCACCCTGGCCTGGGACCTGGCCGCCAGCGGCGGCTGGTACGACTTCAGCGTGCGCGCCGACGACGCGCCCGGCTTCCTGCGCCGCCTGGCAGGACGCATCGAAACCGGCGCTCCCTCCACCTCCGACCCCGCGATGGGCCAGGAACTGATTCTGCATTGGACGCTGCCGGCATGAAACCGCCCGCCCCTTACGAGAACGCCGTGACCTTCCAGTTCGGCGATTCGCCCGAGCTGGCCGATGAACTGCTGGCATTGGTGTTGTCGGGCGCCAAGACCGCGACCTGCGGCGCGCTGCGCGACTTTGACGAGAAGGAACCGGTGCCCGAGCCGGGCCGACGCGACGTGGTGCTGGATGGCCGCGGCCGCCCGGCCTGCGCCATCGAGACGATCAGCGTCGTCATCCAGCGTTTCGACGAAGTGGACGAAGCCTTCGCCGTGGCCGAGGGCGAAGGCCCTTACGACGCCTGGCGATCCGGACACATCGATTACTTCGACCGCAATGGCGGCTACGCGCCAGACATGCTGCTGGTGTGCGAGCGCTTCCGGGTGGTCGAGGTGTTCAAGCGCGAGGCGGACTGACACGTCCGCCTCGCGGCGGGGATCAGGCCTCGGCCTGCTCCGCGCCCTTGCCCAGGCCGAGATAGCTCTCGATCACCTTGGGATCGCCGGCCAGCTCGCGCGCCGGACCGTGCAGGATGACTTCGCCGGTCTCGAGCACGTAGCCGTAGTCGGCCACCTGCAGCGCCGCGCGCGCGTTCTGTTCCACCAGCAGGATCGCCACGCCGGTCTCGCGCAGGCGCGCGATGATGTGGAAGATCTCGCGCACGATGCGCGGCGCCAGGCCCAGGCTGGGCTCGTCCAGCATCAGCAGCGCCGGCTTGGCCATCAGCGCGCGGCCGACCGCCAGCATCTGGCGCTCGCCGCCCGAGAGCGTGCCGGCCTGCTGGGCGCGGCGTTCGCGCAGGCGCGGGAACAGGTCGAAGACTTCGTTGAGCGTGTCGCGCCAGCCGCTTTCGCGGGCGCGGTAGCGGCGGAAACCGCCCAGCAGCAGGTTGTCTTCGACCGACATGCTGCCGAACAGCTCGCGCCGCTCGGGCACCAGCGACATGCCAGCGGCGACGCGGCGCTCGACCGGCCAGCTCGACACATCGGTGCCCGCGTATTGCACGGAGCCGGCCGCGTGGCCGGTCTGCGGCAGCGATCCCATCATGGCGTTCAGCATGGTCGACTTGCCGGCGCCGTTGGCGCCGATCACCGTGACGATGCTGCCGGCCGGAACCGTCAGCGTGGCGCCGGCCAGCGCGCCGACCTTGCCGTAGCGGGCCGACAGGTTGCTGACTTCAAGAACGGGTTTGGACGTCGTCATTGCACGCCTCCCGCGGACACCGGCTTGGCCTGGTCGGCTTCGGGCAGGTCGTCGTCGATGCCGCCCAGGTAAGCTTCCAGCACCGCCGGGTTCTGTTGCACCTCGGCCGGCACGCCTTCGGCCAGCTTGGTGCCGAAATCCATCACCACCAGGTGGTTGGTCAGGCGCATCACAAAATCCATGTCGTGTTCCACCAGCAGAATGCTCATGCCCTCGGCGCGCAGCTGTTCCAGCACGCGCGCCAGGTCCTGCTTTTCCTTGTAGCGCAGGCCGGCGGCCGGCTCGTCCAGCAACAGCAGCACCGGATCGCTGGCCAGGGCCCGCGCGATTTCCAGGATGCGTTGCTGGCCCAGCGCCAGGTTGCCCGCTTGTTCGTACAGGTATTCGCCCAGGCCGACGCGCTTGATCTGCTCGGCGGCCTCGTGCAGCAGTTGCGCCTCGCGTGCGCGGTCGGTGTGCAGGGCGCCCGCCCACACGCCCACGTCGGAGCGCAGGTGTGCGCCCAGCGCGACGTTTTCCAGCACCGTCATGCCCGGCAGCAACTGCACGTGCTGGAAGGTGCGGCCCACGCCCAGCTTGGCGATCTCGCGCGCCGAACGGCTGTCGATGCGCTCGCCCATGAAGGTGACTTTGCCGCGCGTCACCGGCAACACGCCGCTGATCAGGTTGAAGGTGGTGCTCTTGCCGGCGCCGTTGGGGCCGATCAGGCCCATGATCTCGCCGGAGCGGACCTTGAAGCTGATGTCGTTGACGGCGACCAGGCCGCCGAATTCCTTGCGGATGGCATCCACTTCCAGCACCACCTGCCCGGCTTGCGGCCGCGCGCGCAGCGGCAGCGCCGGCGCCGGCTTGGGCGGGGCCAGGTGGCGGCGCGAGCCATCGGCGCCGGTGAGGCTGCCCCACCAGCCCGCCAGGATCGGCCAGAGGCCGTTGCGGGCGTATTGCAGCATCAGGATCAGCAGCACGCCGAAGACGATCATCTCGAAGTTGGCGTTGGTGTCCAGCAGCTTGGGCAGCAGGTTCTGCAGCTGGTCCTTCAGCACCAGGATGACGCTGGAGCCGAGCAGCGCGCCCCAGACGTAGCCGGCGCCGCCGACCACGGCCATGAACAGGTACTCGATGCCGTAGTTGATGCCGAACGGGCTGGGGCTGACGGCGCGCTGCATGTGCGCGTAGAGCCAGCCCGAGACGCAGGCCAGCAGCGCGGCCCAGACGAAGATCACGACCTTGTAAGCGGCCGTGTTCACGCCCATCGACTCGGCCATGCCGGCGCCGCTCTTGAGCGCGCGGATGGCGCGGCCCGGACGCGAGTTCAGCAGGTTGCGGGTCGCCCACAGCGCCAGCAGCACGAACACCCAGATCAGGTAGTAGATGTGACGGCCGCTGGCCAGCGACATGCCGAAGATGCTGATGGGCTCGATGCCGGCGATGCCGTCATGCTTGCCCAGCCAGTCCAGGTTGCCGAACAGGAAGTACAGCGACAGGCCCCAGGCGATGGTGCCCAGCGGCAGGTAGTGGCCCGACAGGCGCAGCGTGATCGCGCCCAGCAGGTAGGCCACCACGGCGGTCAGGATCAGGCCGGCGGGCAGCGCCAGCCACGGCGACACATCGTATTGCGTGGTCAGGTAGGCGGTGGTGTACGCGCCCAGGCCGACGAACGCGGCCTGGCCGAACGAGGTCAGGCCGCCGACGCCGGTCAGCAGCACCAGCCCCAGCACCACCAGGCTGGCCAGCCCGATGTAGTTCAATTGCGTCACCCAGAACTCGGGCGTGACAGGCAAGAGCGGCAGCCCCGCCAGGACGACGATAAAGACGGCAAGCAGAATGCGGTTCATGGCGTTTACTCCTCTTCGTCCACGTGATGGGTGCTGAACGAACGCCAGACCAGAACCGGGATAATCAAGGTGAAGACGATCACTTCCTTGTAGGCGCTGGCCCAGAAGGACGAGAACGATTCCAGCACGCCCACCAGCAGCGAGCCGGCGGCCGCCACGGGGTAGCTGGCCAAACCGCCGATGATGGCGCCGACAAAGCCCTTCAGGCCGATCAGGAAGCCCGTGTCGTAGTAGACCGTGGTGATGGGCGCGATCAGCATGCCGGACATGGCGCCGATGGCGGTGGCCAGCGTGAAGGTCAGGCTGCCCGACATGGTGGTGCTGATGCCCACCAGGCGCGCGCCGCGGCGGTTGACGGCGGTGGCGCGCAACGCGCGGCCGTACAGCGTCTTGCCGAAGAACAGCCACAGCGCGATGATCAGCAGCGCGCAGGTCGCGACCACGAACAGGCTCTGCGCCGACCAGGTGGTGAAGCCCAGGTCGACCTGGCCGCTCACGAACGCGGGCGTGCGCCAGCCTTCGGCGCCGAAGAACACCAGGGCCAGGCCGGTCAGCGCGAAGTGCACCGCCACCGACACGATCAGCAGCACAAGCACGGTGGCCTCGGCCAGCGGCTGGTAGACGATGCGATAGACCATCGGGCCCATCGGGATCACCAGCAGCAGCGTCAGCAGCATGTTGAGCCACAGCGAATTGCCGGCGGCGGTATAGGTGGTCGTCAGCCACAGCAACGCGAGCGGCACGACGAGACAGGTCAACACGGCCTTGGGCAGGCCAGCCGCGCTGCGGGTCCGCAGCGCGCGCAGCAGCTCGAGCGCCAGGCACACCACGCCCAGCAGCGGCAGGAGATAGGCGGTGCCGGGCACCTTGCCGTCCACCAGCATCGCGAGCGTCAGGGCGCCGAACGCCACGAACTCGCCCTGGGGAATGAAAATGACGCGCGTAACGGCGAACACCAGCACCAGCGCCATGCCCAGCAGGGCATAGATGGCGCCGTTGACGATACCGTCTTGCAGCAGAATCAGCGCAATTGAGGAATCCATCTAACAACCTTATTGATTCTTGGTG
Organism: Achromobacter sp. HNDS-1; assembly: GCF_040084795.1. NCBI lineage: Bacteria > Pseudomonadati > Pseudomonadota > Betaproteobacteria > Burkholderiales > Alcaligenaceae > Achromobacter > Achromobacter sp. HNDS-1. The sequence continues at coordinate 4,586,344 of NZ_CP157584.1, read as the reverse complement.
TTCCGACCCCGCCCGGAACACTGATACGACACACCGGCCGGAGAGGCCGGTGCGAAGCATGGGGCGCCCGCAAGGGGCGCCCTTGGATCGGGCAATCCAGGGAGATTACAGGCCGGGCTGGTAGACCCACTTGCCGCCTTCGACCTTGACGATGACGCGCGAACGCTCGTCGAAGCCGGCGTGGTCGGTCGGCGACATGTTGAACACGCCTTGCGAGGCGGCCAGGTCCTTGACGTTTTCCAGGGCGTCGCGCATGGCGGCGCGGAACTCCGGCGTGCCCGGCTTGGCGCCGGTCTTCAGGGCCGCGGGCAGCGCGGCAACGACCAACTGGCCGGCATCCCACATGTGGCCGCCGAAGGTGTTGGTCGAACCGGCGCCGTTAGCCTTCTCGTAGGTCTCGACGTAGGCCAGGGCCGACTTCTTGACCGGGTTGCTGTCGGGCAGCTGGGCCGCGACCAGCAGCGGGCCGGCCGGCAGGTACATGCCGTCGCAGTCCTTGCCGCAGACGCGCAGCACGTCGTTGTTGGCGGCGCCGTGGGTCTGGTAGATGGTGCCGCCGTAGTTGCGGGCCTTCAGCTCCTTTTGCGGCAGCGCGGACGGAGTGCCGGCGCCGGCGATCAGGATGGCGTCGGGCTTGGCGCCGATCAGCTTGAGCACCTGGCCCGTGACGCTGGTGTCGGTGCGGCTGTATTTCTCGATGGAGACGATCTCGATGCCCTTGGCCTTGGCGGCCTTCTGCATCACGTCCAGCCAGCCGTCGCCGTAGGCGTCGGCAAAGCCGATGAAGCCCAGCGTCTTGACCTTGGACTTGGCCATGGCATCGGCCAGCGCGCCGGCCATCAGGGCATCGTTCTGCGGGGTCTTGAAGACCCAGCGGCGCTTGTCGTCCACGGGTTCGACGATCTTGGCGCTGGCGGCCACGCTGATCATCGGCACCTTGGCTTCGGCGGCCACGTCCACCATGGCCAGCGAGCCCGGCGTGACCGACGTGCCGATCAGCACGTCGACCTTGTCGTCGGAGGCCAGCTTGCGCGAGTTCTTGACGGCTTGGGTCGTATCGGTGGCGTCGTCCAGGACGATCCACTCGATCTTCTGGCCGGCCACTTCCTTGGGCAGCAGCGCGACCGTGTTGCGCTCGGGAATGCCCAGCGACGCGGCGGGGCCGGTGCTGGACACCGTGACGCCCACCTTGACCTGGGCGCTGGCCAGCAGCGGCAGGGTCAGGGCAACGGCGGCGGCGGCCGCGGACAAGCCGAAGTGCTTGCGCATGTTTTGTCTCCTGTGGTGGCTCTTTTGTGCCCCGGACGAGGCGGAAGCGAGCCTAGTTAAAGTTATACAGAAAAAAATATTATAGGGTTAAAACAGTATCAGATGACTTCGCGCAACTACGGTAAATCCCTGATGTGCTACGGAAACCGCGATCCAGCAAACGCATTCGTTAATGGCGAACTTGTACTTGAAAGCCCTTCGGGCGTCAGTTGGGGGATTCCCTTGGCCCCGCCCCGGCGCGAAACTCACTGACCGCGCATGGGCCAGACCCGCTCGACCCGCGTCGCCACCCACGCGGCCAGCGCGGCCTTGATCAGGTCGCCGGGCACGAACACCACCACCGCCGTCGCCGCCTTGGCCAGCCCCATCTTGGTGACCGTTGCCAGCCAGGGCACGCCGAAAGCGTAGACCACCGCGATGCCGCCCAGCACGCAGGCAATGGCGGCGCCGGCCAGTTGGCCGCCGAAACCCGTCGCCCTACCCGAGAGGCGCCGCGCCAGCCAGCCGGTCACGAATGCCCCGGCCACCAGCCCGACCAGGAAGCCCCCGGTCGGCCCGAAGAACGCGCCCAGACCGCCGCGTCCGCCCGGCAGCACCGGCAGGCCGATGGCCGCCAGCGCCAGGTACAGCAGGCAGGCCAGCGCGCCACGGCCCGGCCCCAGCATGGCGCCGGCCAGCATGGCACCGAGCGTCTGCAGCGTGATCGGCACCGGGATGCCCGGCAGCGGAATCGGCGGAATCAGGCTCAGCACCACGATCAGCGCGGCGAACAGCGCCACCAGCACAGTATTGTTGGATTTCATGGCAATGCCCTTTCTATCTAGTGGGACAGGGAATCAGGGATGAAGAGGGACAGTCACAGGCTGCGGGCGTCGATGGCCTCGGCCACTTCCTGCGCCCGCTTCAGTGTCAGCACCACCAGCGGCACGATCAGCGCCACCGGGTTGGCGCCCAGTCCGCGCGCCGCCTGGGCCTCGCGAATCTCGTGGAAATTGCGCCAGATCTCGGGCACGAAGCGCAGGGCCAGCGCCAGCGCCAGCGACACCTTGCCGGCGTCCAGCAGGCCAATGCGCTGCAACGGCATGAGCACCCGCTCGCACACGGCGATCAGGTCGGAACTGCGGGTCGACAGCGTCACCGCCAGCGCCAGCCCGACCATCGCGGCGATACGCAGGAGTACCGCCAGCGCCTCGCGCCAGCCCTGGAACCAGGCCGTGAACGCGCCGACGGCCAGCAACACCCAGACCAGGCCGCGCACCTGGCGCCAGACGCCGCCGGGCGTGGCGCCGGCGCACCACAGCAGCAGGCCGGCGACCGCGCAGGCGCCCGCCAATAGGGCGGGATCGCGCAGCAGGAACAATCCGGCGCCAGCCGCGGCCAGCGCCAGCAGCTTCAGGCCGGCGGGCAGCCGGTGCAGCGGCGAGTCGCCGGGAATATATAGGGGCTCGATCACGCGCAGTGATTCCGGTACCAGCGCAGCGCGGCGGCCGGCTCGTCGTCGGCGGCAATGGCGCCGTCCTGGATCACCAGCACCCGCTCGAAGTCTTCCAGCAACGCCAGGTCGTGGCTGACCACGATGGCGTCCTGCGGCATGGCGGCAATGGCATCGCGCACCCGGTTGCGGTTGCGCAGGTCCAGCTGGGTGGTGGGTTCGTCGAACACCACCAGCCCCGGCCGCATCACCAGCACCGCCGCCAGCGCCACCAGCTGGCGCTCGCCGCCGGACAGGGTGTGGCTGGTGCGATCCGCCAGGTGCGCCACGCCCAGGGCCGCCAGCGCGGCCTCGATGCGGGCCTCCCGCTGGACGCGATCCGGCTCCAGGTGCTTCAGGCCGAACGCCAGATCTTCCCGCACGATCGGAAAGACGATCTGGTTCTCGGGGTTCTGGAATACGAAACCGACCTGGCGGCGCACCGCCTTCAATTCATGCCGCGTATCCAGGCCGCCAACCCGCACGCAGCCGGAGGTCGGCAGCACCAGCCCGTTGACCAGCCGCGCCAGCGTGCTCTTGCCGGCGCCATTGGGACCGACGATGCCGACCCGGCGTCCGGCCAGCGCCACGCTCACCCCGCGCAACACTTCCGCCTGGGGCGTCGATACAATCGCCTGGTCAAACTCGATTAACATGGGGCGGGATTATGCCCGAACCATTTCGGGCATCGGGACTCCAAGAGCTGATATGGACAAAGTACGCAAAACCGACGCCGAATGGCGGGCCCAGCTGTCCCCGGAAGAATACGTCGTCACCCGCGAAAAGGGTACCGAACGCGCATTCACCGGGCGCTACTGGAATACCTTCACCCCGGGCATCTACCGCTGCGTGGGCTGTGGCACCGCGCTGTTCGCGTCCGACACGAAGTTCGACGCTGGCTGTGGCTGGCCCAGCTACTTCCAGGCGCTCGACCCGGAACTGGTGCGCGAAGAACGCGACACCAGCCACGGCATGGTGCGCACCGAGGTGCTGTGCAACGTCTGTGACGCGCACCTGGGGCATGTCTTCCCCGACGGGCCCGAGCCCACCGGGCTGCGCTATTGCATCAATTCCCTGTCGATGACGTTCGAACCCACAGAAGAATGAAGAAGTTCCTGTTCGACCTCTTTCCGCTGTTCCTGTTCTTCCTGGCCTACCGGTTCACGGACATCTTCGTGGCCACCGGCGTGGCCATGGCGGCGGCGGTGCTGCAGATCGTCTGGCTCAAGGTCACCGGCCGGCCGACCGAAGCCATGCACTGGATCAACCTGACCGTGATCCTGGTGTTCGGCGGCGCCACCATCTGGCTGCACAGCGACGTCTTCATCAAGTGGAAGCCCACGGTGCTGTACTGGCTGTTCGGCGGCGCGCTGGTGTTCGCGCGCCTGCTGTTCGGCCGCAACCTGATCCGCCGCCTGATGGAAAAGCAGATCCAGCTGCCGGACGCCGCCTGGGACAAGCTCAACCTGATCTGGGCCGGCTTTTTCCTGTTCGCCGGCGCCATCAATCTCTACGTGGCGTTCTCGGGGCATTTCACCGAATCCCAGTGGGTCAGCTTCAAGGCCTTCGGCCTGATGGGCCTGATGATCGTGTTCGTCATCGGCCAGTCTCTCTGGCTCGGCAAGCACATCCAGGCCGACGACGGCGCGGGCACCCCGCCCAAGGCCTGACGTACACGGCCGGGCCACGGGGTCCGGCCCTTTCTCCCCATGGCGCGCCCTGCGCGCGCCGGAACTTTTACGATCGACGCCATGTCAGAGACCACCGACCGCATCACCCTGATCCGGGAGCGCCTGGCCGTCCTGGAACCGGTTTCCCTGGACATCCAGGACGACTCGCATTTGCATGCCGGTCACGAAGGCAGTAAAAACGGCGCCGGCCATTATCGCGTCCATATCGTAGCGTCCTGTTTTACAGGACTGACTGCCGTGGCGCGACATCGGCTGGTGTATCATCATCTGCAAGATTTGATCCCCTATCCGATTCATGCGCTGGCGCTCGACGCCCAGGCTCCCAAATAGAAAGTAAAAGGATATTCATGAAACGCATCGTCATGCTGGCCGCCGCCTGCGTCATCGCCGTGCCCGCTTTCGCCCAGAACGTCGCCACGGTCAATGGCAAGGCCATTCCGCAGAAGAGCCTGGATCAATTCGTCAAGCTGCTGGTCAGCCAGGGCGCCACCGATTCGCCCCAACTGCGTGAACAGGTCAAGCAGGAAATGATCAACCGCCAGGTCTTCGTGCAAGCGGCCGAAGCCGGCGGCATCGCCAAGCAGGCCGACGTCCAGACCGAAATCGAACTGGCCCGCCAAGGCATCCTGGTCCGCGCCCTGATGGCCGACTACCTGGCCAAGCACCCGGTGTCGGACGCCAAGGTCACGGCCGAGTACGAGAAGATCAAGAAAGAACAGGCCGGCAAGATGGAATACAAGGTCCGTCACATCCTGGTCGAAGACGAAAAAACCGCCAACGACCTGCTGGCCCAGCTGAAGAGCAACAAGGGCAAGTTCGACGACCTGGCCAAGAAGAACTCGAAGGACCCCGGCAGCGCCGAAAAGGGTGGCGACCTGGGTTGGGCTCCTCCCACCAACTACGTCCAGCCGTTCGCCCAGGCCGTGACCCAGCTCAAGAAGGGCCAACTGGTCGACAAGCCGGTGCAGACCCAGTTCGGCTGGCACATCATCATGGTCGACGACACCCGTCCGGTCGAATTCCCGCCGCTGGACCAGGTCCGCACCCAACTGGAAGAAATGCTGCGCCAGCAAACCCTGGCCGACTACCAGAAGGAACTGCGCGAAAAGGCCAAGATCCAGTAAATCTGGTTCCCGCCTCCAAGAACTGCCCGCCCTGCGCGGGCAGTTTTTTTGTGCGCGCCAAGCCCAAGAGGCGCTCAAGGCCGCGCCGGAAATGAAAACAGGCCGCACGCCAGGGGCGGACGGCCTGTTCGACAGGGCCAGGCGGCGGGCCGGCAGCGCGGCCCGCACGATCAGGACGAACCCAGCAGTTCCTTGAGCCCGTCCTCGTCCAGTACCGTGACACCCAGTTCCTGGGCCTTGGTGAGCTTGCTGCCGGCGTCTTCGCCCGCCACCAGATAGGCGGTCTTCTTGGACACCGACCCACTGACCTTGCCGCCCGCGGCCTGGATGCGCATGGAGGCTTCCTCGCGCGTCCAGTTGGGCAACGTGCCGGTCAACACGAACGTCTTGCCCGCCAGCGTGGTGTCCTCGGGCACCGCCTCGGCCACCGGCTGCACGCCCTGCGCCTTGAGCTGATCGATCACATCGCGGTTGTGCTGCTCGGCGAAGAAGCGGCGGATCGATCCCGCCACCACCGGCCCCACGTCGGGCACCGAGGACAAAGCGTCCTCATCGGCGTCCATGATGGACTCGATGGTGCCAAAGTGCCGCGCGACATCGCGCGCCGTGGTCTCGCCCACGTGGCGGATACCCAGCGCGAACAGCAGGCGCCCCAATGCCGGCGCGCGGGCCTTGTCGATGGCGTCGACCAGGTTGTCGGCCGACTTCTGGCCCATGCGGTCCAGCCCGACCAGCTCGAGCGGGCGCAGGCTGAACAGATCGGCCAGCGTTTTGACGCGGCCGCTGTCCACCAGTTGCTCCACCAGTTTCTCGCCCAGGCCCTCGATATCCAGGGCCTTGCGGCTGGCGGCGTGCCACAGCGTCTGCTTGCGCTGCGCGGCGCAGAACAGGCCGCCGGTGCAGCGGGCGATGGTTTCATCCTCCAGGCGCTCGATCGCCGAGCCACAGACCGGGCAGGCCTTGGGCATGACGAACTCGCGCGCGTCGGCGGGACGCTTTTCGAGCACCGCGCCCACCACCTCCGGGATCACGTCGCCGGCGCGACGCACGATAACGGTGTCACCGATGCGCACGTCCTTGCGGCGGATCTCGTCTTCATTGTGCAGCGTGGCGTTGGTGACGGTCACGCCGCCCACGAACACCGGCTTGAGCCGGGCGACCGGGGTGATGGCGCCGGTACGGCCGACCTGCACCTCGATGTCCAGCAGCGTGGTGGTGGCCTCTTCGGCCGGGAATTTGTGCGCCAGCGCGAAGCGCGGCGCGCGCGCCACGAAACCCAGCAGCTTCTGCGCCGGCAGCGAATCCACCTTGTAGACCACGCCGTCGATGTCGTAGGGCAGTTCGGGCCGCAGGGCGCCCACCTTGGCGTAGAAGGCCATCAGCCCCTCGGCGCCGGTGGCACGGTGGTTGTGCTTCACGTTGACCGGCAGGCCCAGCGATGCCAGCCAGTCGAGCATGGCGCCATGCGATTTCTCGGGCAGGGTCGAGGCATCCGCCGCGCCGGCCGACGCTTCGTCGAACAGGCCGCTCTGCGTGCCCGGCAGGCCGCGCACCTCGCCCCAGCCATAGGCGAAAAAGCGCAGCGGCCGCTTGGCGGTGATGCGCGGGTCGAGCTGGCGCAGGCTGCCGGCGGCGGCGTTGCGCGGGTTGACGAAGACTTTTTCGTCGCGCTTGGCCTGCGCCGCGTTGAGCTTCTCGAAATCGGCGCGGTTCATCAGCACTTCGCCGCGCACCTCCAGTACCTTGGGCGCCGGGCCGCTCAGTTGCAGCGGGATCGCCTTGATCGTGCGGATGTTGGACGTGACGTCCTCGCCGGTCTGGCCGTCGCCGCGCGTGGCAGCCTGGACCAGCCGGCCGTCCTCGTAGCGCAGGCTGATCGCCAGGCCGTCGAGCTTCAGTTCACAGAAATATTCCGCCTGCTGTGCCGGGCCCAGCAGGCCGGCGCCGCGCAGCGTGTCGGTAACGCGGCGGTCGAATGCCACCACGTCCTCTTCGTCGAAGGCGTTGCCCAGCGACAGCATCGGCACCGCATGGCGCACGCTGCCGAAGGCCGAAACCGGCGCCGCGCCGACCCGCTGCGTGGGGGATTCGGGCGTGACCAGTTCCGGATGCGCGGCTTCCAGATCCTGCAACTCACGCATCAGCCGGTCGTACTCGGCATCCGAGATCGACGGGTCGTCGTAGACGTAGTAGCGGACGTTGTGCTGCTCGATTTCCGCCCGCAGGCGCGCCGCGGTTTCCGCCGCGGGGGTCCCTCCGGCCTTGCTCATTATGCAAACACCCGCTGGGCGCGCTCGCTGCCAGCGGGCAGGCCGGCCTGCTCGAGCTGGCCGAACAGCACCTGCAGCCGTTCGTCGATGACGCTTTCCGATCCATCCGCCAACGGCTTGCCCTGGTCATCCACCAGGTCGGCGCGCAGGCGGGCGGCCAGTTCACGGCCCACGTCGACCATGCGGCCGAAGGCGCGGCTGTCGGCCGGGCTGCAAGGCACGTCCAGCAACAGGTACAGGCGTTCGATGCCGCCCATGCCGGCGTCGAAGGCGGCGCCGTCGGCGCGCGCCAGGGTGAAGCGGGCCACGCCGTTCTCGGCCGGCCAGGCCAGGCGGTTGCCATCGGCGACGAAGCCGGCATCGCGGGCCACGTTGAGCACCTCGGCGGCAGGCTGGGCGGCGCCCAGCAGCAGGGTCAGGCCGACCTGCGTGTCCAGGGCGGCGCAGGTGTCGTCCAGGCGCGCGGCCTGTTCCAGGACCGCCTGCTGGTCGGGGCCCTCGATGGTGGCGTCGAAGCGCTCTGCCATGTCCTGGGCGCGGGCCCAGGCCTGCGACCACTCGATGGCGGTCAGCGGGCCGCTGCGGTTGGCCAGCAGCACGGCCAGCTGCATCGAGGCATACGACTCGCCGGCATGCACGCGCGCGCGGTGGCGGCGCTGGTCGGTCTCGGCGAAAACCCGCATGGGCTTGCGGCCCACGTGGCGCAGGCTTTGCATGTAGGGCAGCAGGTCGGCGCCGCGCACCGGTTCGGCGAAGTTGATCTCGATGACCACTTCGCAGGCGGGATCGGGTTCCTCGGCATCATCGGCGTCGCTGCCCGGATCGACCGGCTTGGGCTGCTCCGGATGCGCCTTGGGCGCATCACCGATGCCCGGCTCGCGGCGCGTGGCCGCGCCCCCCGTGGCGCCGACCGCGCCCGCGCCCAGCAGCGGATCCTGCTCGGAGGTGGGGAAATGGCTTTGCATCTTGCGGCGGACACGGCGGTCCTGCCACCAGTTGAAGCCCAGCACCAGCAGTATCAGCAAGACGCCCAGGGCAATCAGCCCGATCTGCAAATCACTCATGTGTAAATCCCGCGCCAGGAAGCCGGCGCCATTCTGAATATTGGGTTTATGCCGCTTCGGAGGCCATCATCTGGACGGCCGAATCTATGTCTACCGCAACGATACGCGAAACCCCCTGCTCTTGCATGGTGACGCCGATCAGTTGCTTGGCCATCTGCATCGCGATCTTGTTGTGCGAGATGAACAGGAACTGGGTCTGCTCGCTCATGTTGGCGACCAGGTTGGCGTAGCGTTCGGTATTGGCGTCATCCAGCGGCGCGTCCACCTCGTCCAGCAGGCAGAACGGCGCGGGGTTCAGCTTGAACAGCGCGAACACCAGCGCGGTGGCCGTCAGCGCCTTTTCGCCGCCCGACAGCAGGTGGATGGTGCTGTTGCGCTTGCCCGGCGGCTGCGCCATGACCTGCACGCCGGCATCGAGGATTTCCTCGCCGGTCATGGTCAGCTTGGCCTCGCCGCCGCCGAACAGCTTGGGGAACAGCTCGCCGAAGTGGCCATTGACGACGTTGAAGGTCTCTTGCAGCAGGTCGCGGGTTTCGCGGTCGATCTTGCGGATCGCGTCTTCCAGGGTTTCGATGGCGGTCATCAGGTCCTGGTGCTGGTCGTCCAGGAAGCCCTTGCGTTCGCGCGAGGTGTTCAATTCGTCCAGCGCGGCCAGGTTGACCGAGCCCAGCGACTCGATCTGGCGCGAGATGCGGGTCACTTCGGATTGCAGCCAACTGGCGCGGCGCCATTCGTCTGGCTGGTTGGCCAGTTCCTGGGCCAGGGCCTCGCGGTCGACCTCGCGGGCATTGAGCTGCTCGGTGAATTGTTCTTCAGCCAGGCGCGCGGCCTGTTCCTGCAACTGCAATTCGGTAATGCGGGCGCGGCGCGGTTCGAGCGTGCGCTCCTGCTGCATGCGGTCTTCGTCGGCGCCACGCAGCAGCGCCGACAGGTTTTCCATTTCCTGGCGGGCGCGCGACAGCGCCTCTTCGCGCTCGGCGCGCACTTCCAGTGCGTCCTGCAGGCCAGCCTGGGAGGCCGAGGCGTCCAGGTCGACCAGGTCGGCCAGCAGTTGTTCGAGTTCGACGCTGCCGCGCTGGCTCTGGTCAGCCGCCAGTTGCTGGTTGCGCTGCAGGTCGGTGATGCGGACCTGGATGCCGCGTTCAGCGAACTCGGCTTCCTGGGCGGCGCGCTCGAGCTCGCGCAGGCGGGCGCGGGCAGCCTCGGCCTGGGCGGCCAGGGTCTCGCCGTCCATCTCGGCGTCGGCGAAACGCGATTGGTGCTCGGCCAGTTCCTCGTCGAGGGCCTCGAAGCGGGCCTCGGCCTCTTCGCGGGTGGCGCGCAGGTCTTCTTCGTGCGCGGAAATCTCTTCGAGATCCTGGCGCAGGCGCGCGGCGTGCTGGCCGGACTGCTCGGCCTGCTGCTGCAGGCGCGAGTGTTCCAGCTGGATGTCGTGCACCCGGCGGGTCACTTCGGCGACGCGCTGGCGGGCCGGCGCGATCGCCTGGGTCACCTGCTGCCAGGCCACTTCGGCGCGGGCAACCGCGGCCCGAGCCTGGTCGGTGATCAGCTGCTGCGCCTTGATCTCGCGTTGCAGGTTCTCGATTTCCTGCTGGCGCGCCAGCAGGCCGGCCTGCTCGGAATCGGGAGCGTAGAAGCGCACGCTGTGCGCATCCACCAGGTGGCCGGCCTTGACCACGCAGGCGGCGCCGGCGGGCAGCGTGGCGCGGGTCGCCAGGGCCTGGGCCAGGTCGGTGGCGGTGTAGATGCCGGCCAGCCAGTCATTGAGCAGCGTGCGCAGATCGGGATCGGTGATGCGCAGCAGGCTCGCCAGCGGCGTCAGCCCCGCCGGCGCCGCCGGCGCGGGCGCCGCGGGCGGCAACTGGTAGAACGCCAGGCGGGCGGGCGGCGCGTCGTCGGAAAAGGCGCGGGCCCAGTCCAGGCTGCGCACTTCAAGGGACGCCATGCGTTCACGCAGGGCGGCTTCCAGGGCGGTTTCCCAGCCCGGTTCGATATGCAGCTTCTGCCACAGGCGCGCCAGGCCGGCAAGCTCGTGCTTGGCCAGCCAGGGTTCCAGCGCGCCCTGCTTCTGCACGTCTTCCTGCAGCTTCACCAGCGCCGACAGACGGGCTTCCAGGCGGGCCAGGTTCTGCGCGTCGGTCTGGGCGGCCGCCTGGGCGCGGCTGCGCTCGGCGTCGGCGTCCGGCACCTTGCCTTCCAAAGTGGCTAGTTCCGCCTGGGCCTCCTCGAGCTGCTCCTCGCCGGCAACGCGGTCGCCGGCCAGTTGCTCCAGGCGCACCGGGTCGGGGCTGTGCAATTCGCGCAGTTCCTGTTGCAGGCGCTCACGGCGCTGCTCCAGCGCCTGCATCTGGCGGTCGGCGTCGCGCTGGGTCTGCGCCACCAGGGCCAGGTTCTGTTCCACGCGGGCCAGGGCGGCACGCATTTCGTCACGGCCGGAGGCGGCTTCGCGCACGCGCTGCTCAACCGACGGCAGCGCGGCCTGGGCGTCCTCGGCGGCGGCCCGCGCCTCTTCGGTGCGGGCGGCGCCGGCGGCCAGGTCTTCCTCGGCCTGCGCGATCTGCTCGGCGCAGTGCTCGCGCTGGCTGTTCCATTCGGCAATCTGCTGCTGCAGCTGGTCGCGGCGCGCCTGCAGGCGGTTGCGGGAATCCACCACGTGGCGGATTTCGGCTTCCAGGCGGCTGACCTGGGCGTTGGCCTCGTACAGGGCGCCCTGGGCGGTGTGGACCGCGTCGCTGGCGGCGTAGTGGGCCTGGCGCCGGGATTCGAGCGCGGCTTCGCCGGCCCGCAGGCCGGCAATGGCGGCTTCCAGCTCGTTCTGGGCCTGGGCCATTTCCTGGGCCTTCCTGGCGCGCTCTTCGCGCGCGCCGGTTTCCTTCAGGAACCACAGCGCGTGCTGCTTCTTTTCGCCATCGGCCTGCAGCTCGCGGTAGCGGGTGGCGACCTCGGCCTGGGCCTCCAGCTTTTCCAGCTGGCTGTTCAGTTCGCGCAGGATGTCTTCGACGCGGGTCAGGTTCTCGCGCGTGTCGGAGAGGCGGTTTTCGGTCTCGCGGCGGCGCTCTTTATAGCGCGACACGCCGGCGGCCTCTTCCAGGAACACCCGCAGTTCCTCCGGACGCGCCTCGATCAGCCGGTTGATCATGCCCTGGCCGATGATGGCGTAGCCGCGCGCGCCCAGGCCGGTGCCCAGGAAGATGTCGTGAATATCGCGGCGCCGCACCTGCTGGTTGTTGACGAAATAGCTGCTGGTGCCGTCGCGCGTCAGCACGCGGCGCACGGCGATCTCGGCGTAGCTGCTCCATTGCCCGGCGGCGCGGCCCTCGCTGTTGTCGAACACCATTTCGACCGACGCCCGGGCCGCCGGCTTGCGGTTGCCCGAGCCGTTGAAGATCACGTCCTGCATGGACTCGCCGCGCAGTTCCGAGGCCTTGGCTTCGCCCAGCACCCAGCGCACCGCATCGATGATGTTCGATTTGCCGCAGCCATTGGGTCCCACCACGCCCACCAGCTGGCTGGGCACGGGAATCACGGTGGGATCGACGAAGGACTTGAAGCCGGCGAGTTTGAGCTGAGTAAGACGCACAGTACGATGACGACGGGGTGGGTTGAACGAAAGGCGTTAACGGACCTGCCGCACACATTGCAAACCGGCCCACGGAGGGCCGGCTTGCGGATGGGTCGTATGATACCGCAGGCAGTCTGTCCCCAAACGTGAACAACGGTCAAGCCGGGGACAGCCCGCCCCCTTGCCGTCCGCCACCTGACCTGCCGCAACCCGCGGGCAAACGCTGAATAGCCCTACCCGCGCCACGGGCTATACTCGCTGACACTTTTTCGCAAGACGCATAATTTTCACGCAGACCGACCGGGCTCAGGTCAAAGTACGGGGACATTCTTGAAACGAGGTTTCTATCTGGTCATGGCCGCGCAGGCCTTCTCGTCATTGGCGGACAACGCGCTATTCATTGCCGCGATCGCCTTGATACAGGAACTGCACGGCCCGGACTGGCTGGCCCCGATCATGAAATGGTCCTTCGCGCTGGCTTACGTGGTGCTGGCCGCCTTCGTTGGCGCCATCGCCGACTCGTACCCCAAGGGCCGGGTGATGTTCTCGACCAACGCCCTGAAAGTGGCCGGCTGTCTGCTCATGTTCTCGTACGCCAGCATCGGCGTCGCCCCTGAATACCAGACCTACCTGGTCTGCGCCGCCTACGGCGTGGTGGGCATCGGCGCCGCCGCCTACTCGCCGGCCAAGTACGGCATCGTCACGGAAATGCTGCCGCCGACCATGCTGGTCAAGGGCAACAGCTGGATCGAGGGCCTGACCGTCTTCTCCATCATCCTGGGCACCGTGCTGGGCGGCCTGCTGATCTCGACCACGGTATCCACCGCGCTGCTGCAACACTCCTTCATCGGCAAGCTGGTGCATACGCCGGCCGAAGCCGCCATCCTGGTCATCGCCTTCGTCTACCTGCTGGCGGCGCTGTGCAACCTGCTGATCCCGCACACTCACGTGCGCTATCCGCCGCAGCAGAAGAACCCGGTCAAGCTGATGCGCACCTTCTGGGGCTACGTGCGCGTGCTCTGGAAGGACAAGCTGGGCCAGATCTCGCTGGCCGTCACCACCCTGTTCTGGGGCGCCGGCGCGACGCTGCAACTGATCGTCATCGAATGGGGCCGCAGCCATCTGGGCTACCAGCTGGACAAGGCCTCGATGCTGATGGGCGTGGCCGCGCTGGGCACGGTGGTGGGCTCGATCCTGGCCGGCCGCATCCCGCTGCGCCGCGCCCTGTCGGTATTGCCGGTGGGCGCCGCCATGGGCCTGGTGGTGCTGCTGATGCCGCTGGTCTATGCGCCCTGGAGCGTCTACCTGCTGCTGCTGATCACGGGCGGGCTGGCGGGCTTCTTCGTGGTGCCCATGAACGCCCTGCTGCAGCACCGCGGCCACGTGCTGCTGTCGGCCGGCCATTCGATCGCGGTGCAGAACTTCAACGAGCAGCTCAACATCCTGCTGATGGTGGCCATGTACACGCTGCTGCTGTGGCTGCAACTGCCGATCAACATCATCATCGTGATCTTCGGCACCGTGGTGGCCGTGCTGATGGTGGTGTTCATGCGCTGGAGCCGGCGCAACCTGGCGGCCAATCCCGAACTGCACGACCAGATCGGCCAGGAAGGCCACGGCCACGCGCTGGACTCGCACACCCGCTGATCGCCCGCCGGGGCCGCCCTCGCGGCCCTGTCCGGCGGCGCCGTTGGGAAAAGGCTTTCCCGCCTACAGCTGGCGGGAGGCCAGCTTCAGGTCTTGCCAGGCCCTCGCCTTCTCGGCCGGGCTGCGCAACAGATAGGCCGGGTGATAGCTCACGATCACCGGGATCTCGCGCCCCTCTTCCGTCTTCATCTGGTGTACCCGGCCGCGCAGGCTGCCGATGGTCGCGTCCGTGCCCAGCAGCGTCTGGGCAGCGAAGCGACCCAGCACCAGAATGCGCTCCGGCTTGAGCAGCGCGATCTGGCGCATCAGGTACGGACTGCAGGCCGCGATTTCCTCGGGCTTGGGATTGCGGTTGCCGGGCGGGCGGCACTTGATGACGTTGGCGATGAAGACATCGCGCTCGCGGCTCATGCCCACCGCCGACAGCATCGAATCCAGTAACTGCCCGGAGCGGCCCACGAAAGGTTGGCCCTGCCTGTCTTCCTGTTCACCGGGCGCCTCGCCGACCACCAGCCAGCGCGTGGGCTGGCCGCCATGGCCGAACACCGCGTGGCGGCGGCCGCCGCACAGGCCGCATGCGGTGCACGCCACCACCTGTTCGCGCAGTTCGTCCAGGGTGGCGTTCTTGACCGCTTCGGCCACCGGAATCACCGCCGGGGCGGCGTCCGTGACCACCTCGGCCTTGGGCGCCGGCTTGGGCGGAGGGCCGTTGCGCAGGCCCGGGCCAGGGCCGGCCGGGCGAACCGCCGAGGCCGCCGGCGGCGCAGCGGCATCACGGGCCGGCATCGCCGGTGCCGGAGACTCCTGTTTGGAAACAGCCACCTGGGGCGGCGCGGCGGGCGATTCCTGTTTGGAAACAGCCACTTGGGGCATGGCAGCGGGCGCGGCCTGCGGCTGGGGCGCGGGCCGCAGCCACAGGCGCTCCATGCCCAGCTCGCGCAGCCACAGGCGCTGCAGCGGATTGACGCGGGGCGCGGCCGATGCCGGCGGGGAATGCGGCGCCGTCACGCCGCCGCTCCCAGGGGCGCGGCCGCCGCCGTGTCCAGGCGCTTCTGCATCACCAGCGCATCCTCGCGCCCGCCCTTCTCGGCCGGATAGTAGCCCCGCCGCAGGCCGATCTGCAGATAGCCGCGGTCCTTGTAGAACGCGACCGCCGAGGTATTGGACGGACGCACTTCCAGCAGCACGCCATCCAGGCCGCGCTCGCGCGCCTGCTGCTCGCACCAGTCCAGCAGCAGGCTGCCCAGGCCCTGGCGGTGCAGGTCGCGCGCCACGGCGATCACCAGCAGATGGGCCACGTCGGGCGCAAACATCAAGATACAGAACCCGGCCAGCCGGCCATCACGCCGCAATGTCCAGGCGCCATAGCCGGCCGCCAGCGCATCGGCGAAATTGCCGCGGGTCCAGGGAAAGGACTGGACATTGGCTTCCAGCGCCACCACGTCGTCCAGGTCGGCGTCGGTCAGCGCCTGCGGCACCAGCGGCGCCAGCGTCGAGCGGGCCTTGGGATTGCCGCCCTCGCCGCGCTGACGCTCGGCGGTGGTGAATGCGACCTTGTCGCGCACATAGAGCGGCGCGGCCTGCTCCGGCGGCAGCGCCTCCCCCCGCAGCCAGGCCTGGCTGGCCAGCCGCGCCACGCTGGCCGCCTCGGGCCGCTGCGCCTCGACGGCGCGGCGCCAGTCGGCGGGAACGGGCATGTCGGCCGCGTAGGCCTCCCACGCATCGCCCGCCAGCAGCGGGGTCAGCGGGCGGCCTGCGGCGCGCGACCAGGCGGACAGATGATGCGCCGTCCAGGGCACCACTTCGGCCGCCGCGATCAGCAACGGGGCCTGCAGCGTGTCCCAGGCGGACTCGCCGGAGGCGCCCGCCACCTGCCGATAGACCGCCAGATAGACTTCATTCATGCGGGCGTCCAGCGCCACCACGATGGCCTGGTCCGCCGTGCCGCCCGCCTGGGCGGCCACGGCCTGGTGCGATACGACCGGCAGCACCGGGATGCCCAGGCCCATCGCCATCCCCTGGGCCACGCCGCAGGCCACCCGCAACCCGGTGAAGCCGCCCGGCCCCTGGCCGAACGCCACCGCCTGCAGGGCGCCGGGCGCCAGGCCGGCCTCGGCCAGCAGCTCGTTGGCCATCGGCAAAAGGCGTTCGGCGTGCTCCTGGGAGCCTTCATGTTCGCGGACGGCAACCTCCAGCCGCCCGCCAGAGGCGCGCAAAAGGGCCACGCCGCAGCGCGACGCAGAGGTTTCCAGAGCCAGCAGGTTTAGTTCCATAGATGCAGATTGTACGAAATACCGGGGGATTGGCCCCGTATGTAAGGGGGATTTCAACCATGGTTCGCAATGTGTAATATCTTGTGAACGCCCACTAGCCGCTGGTTCTTGTCACTGTTACATTTCCGGCCATGAATACGCAAAACACCACCCCCACCCGAAAAATCCTCGTCGTTGACGATGATCCGCGCTTGCGCGATCTGCTGCGCCGGTATCTGTCCGAGCAGGGATTCAACGTTTTCGTTGCCGAAGACGCCAAAGAGATGGGCAAACTCTGGCAACGCGAGCACTTCGACCTGCTCGTGCTGGATCTGATGCTGCCCGGCGAAGATGGCCTGTCCATCTGTCGCCGGCTGCGCGGTGGGCACGACAATACCCCCATCATCATGCTGACGGCCAAGGCGGAAGAAATCGACCGCATCGTCGGCCTCGAGATGGGCGCGGACGACTATCTGTCCAAACCGTTCAACCCTCGTGAGCTGCTGGCCCGGATCAACGCGATCCTGCGCCGCCGCGGTACCGAGGAACATCCCGGCGCTCCCAGCCAGGAAAACGAATCCATCGCCTTCGGCCCCTACGTGCTGAACCTGTCGACCCGCACGCTCACGCGCAACGGCGAACAGGTGCCCATCACCACCGGCGAATTCTCGGTGCTCAAGGTGTTTGCCCGCCACCCGAAGATTCCGCTGTCGCGCGACAAGCTCATGGAACTGGCCCGCGGCCGCGAATACGAAGCCTTCGACCGCAGCCTCGACGTGCAGATCTCGCGCCTGCGCAAGCTGATCGAGCCGAACCCGTCCAAGCCCGTATTCATCCAGACCGTCTGGGGTCTCGGATACGTGTTTGTGCCGGACGGTGGTAGTTGATCGACACGCCCGCCCCGGGCAGGAGCGCAGCCTCGTGCCCCGCTTGCGCAAAACCTTCAGGAACCTGACTTCACGTTTGCGGCTCGGCTTGTTCGGCCGCACGTTCCTGCTGCTGGCCGCGCTCATGCTGGTCAGCCTGGGGGCGTGGCTACAAGTCTTCTTCAGCATGGAGCTGGGACCGCGCGCCAATCAGATGGCGCAGCGGGTGATCACGGCCGTCAATATCACGCGCACCGCGCTGATCTATTCGCACAACGGCGAACGCAGCAAGCTCCTGCTCGACCTGGCCACCAATGAAGGCATCCAGGTCTATCCGCGCGAGGTCACCGACTTCGCCGAAGCCCTCCCCGACGACGATTACTGGCAGCGCGTGGCGCAGCACATCCGCACGCGCTTCGGCCCCGAGACCCAGATCGCCTGGGGCGTGAACCAGGTGCCGGGCTTCTGGGTCAGTTTCCAGATCGAGAAAGACCTATATTGGCTGGTGTTCGAACGCGAGCAGATCGGGCTGACGGGCGGCATCGAATGGCTGGGATGGGGCGCCACGGCGCTACTGCTGTCCCTGGTGGGCGCGGCGGTCAGCGTCGGTTTCGTGAACCGGCCGCTGTCGCGGCTGGCGCGCGCGGCCCAGGTGCTGTCGCGCGGCGAGACCCCGGCGCCGCTTCCCGAGCAGGGCCCGCTGGAAATCCGCGACCTGAACGCCTCGTTCAACCGCATGGCCAAGGACTTGCGGCAGGCCGAGGCCGACCGCGAGCTGATGCTGGCGGGCATTTCCCATGACCTGCGAACGCCGCTGGCGCGCATGCGCCTGGAAATCGAGCTGAGCGGCGTGTCGGAAGACGCGCGCCAGGCCATCGACGAGGACCTCGGCCAGATCGACCACAGCATCGGCCAGTTGATGGAGTACGCCCGTCCCGCCGGCACCCTGCCGCAACTGGCCACCGACATTTCCGCCGTGCTGGCCGAGCTGTACGAACGCGAGCGCAGCCACACCTCGTCGCTGGGCGGCGAGCTGGAGGCCACCCTCGAACCCGGCCTGCGGGCCCGCATCACGGCGCTGGACCTCAAGCGCATCGTCAGCAACCTGATCGAGAACGCGCGCCGCTATGGCCGCTCGACCGACGGCATGGCCCATCTGGTCATGACATTGCAAGCTGAGGGCGGCATGATCGTCATCGAGGTGTCCGATCGCGGCCCCGGCATCGCTCCCGAAGACGTCGACCGCCTGTTGCGTCCCTTTTCCCGCGGGGAAGCCGCGCGCACCGGCGTCAGCGGCGCCGGCCTGGGGCTGGCGATCGTCGAGCGCCTGCTCAAGCACGTCGGCGGCGCCCTGCGCATGCTGCCGCGCGAGGGCGGCGGCCTGACCGCGCGCATAGAGCTGCCCAAAGCGAAGTTTAGGAATTATCAATTAGACAACGATAATCCATAGCGTAGAATTTATGGTTTGAGGCACCGCCTTAATTCCACCAACAACTACTGGGAGTAAACATGAAAACTGTTGGCGACAAACTCGAGCCCTTCAAGGTTACCGGCGTCAAGCCCGGCTTCAACCAGCACGAAGAAAACGGCGTCTCGGCTTTCGAAGACATCACCGAAAGCTCGTTCCCCGGCAAGTGGAAGGTGATCTACTTCTACCCGAAGGACTTCACGTTCGTGTGCCCGACCGAAATCGTCGGCTTCAACAAGCTGGCCAAGGATTTCGAAGACCGCGACGCCGTCCTGCTGGGTGGCTCGAGCGACAACGAATTCGTCAAGCTGGCCTGGCGCCGTGAGCACCCGGACCTGAACAAGCTGGGTCACTACCAGTTCGGCGACACCACCGGCGCCCTGATCGACCAGCTGGGCGTGCGTGAAAAGGGCGCTGGCGTTGCCCTGCGCGCCACCTTCATCGTCGACCCGGACAACACGATCCAGCACGTTTCGGTGAACAACCTGAACGTCGGCCGTAACCCGGAAGAAGTCCTGCGTCTGCTCGACGGCCTGCAAACCGACGAGCTGTGCCCGTGCAACCGTACGGTTGGCGGCGCCACGCTGTAATTTCCAGCCCGGCCGGGGACCTGTCCGCAGGTCCTTCGCCGGGCTTTAACTGCGCTAGATTATAGGTAAAAACTATGGAATTTCTGACGACCATTAAGGAACAGCTGCCGGATTGGGCCAAGGACATCCGCCTGAATCTGGACGCCGTGATCGCCCGCTCGACCCTGGCCCCCGAAGACGCCGTCGGCGCTGCCCTGTCGGCCGCCTACGCCGCGCGCAGCCCGGTGCTGATCGAAGCCTTCAAGAGCGGCCTGTCCGAAACCGACGCCAATGCCGCGTTGACCGCCTCGGCGCTCATGGGCATGAACAACACCTGGTACCCGTATGTCGAGATGAGCGGCGACGCCCAGCTCAAGAGCCTGCCGGCCCAATTGCGCATGAACGCCTACGCCACCCACGGCGGCGTCGACAAGAAGCGCTTCGAGCTGTTCGCGCTGGTGGCCTCGATCATCGGCAAGTGCCACTTCTGCGTCGGCTCGCACTACGAGAACCTGAAGAAGGACGGCCTGTCGACCGAACAGTTGCGCGACGCCGGCCGCATCGCCTCGGTGGTCAACGCCGCCGCCCTGGCGCTGGCCGCGCAGGGCAAGTAAGCCTGGCGCGCCTTCGCGCGAAACAATGCAAAAGCCCGCCTGTGCGAACAGGCGGGCTTTTGCATTGGCGGGGCGGTCGTTGCGCCGCCCGGCGATCCTTCTTATTGCCCCTGCGACTTCACGGCGGTCGTCGGCAGGCCATTGGCAACCCAGGCCTCCATGCCGCCGCGGTACCAGTAGACCGGCCAGCCCATCATGCCGGCGCGCAGCGCGGCGTTATAGGACGAGCGGTCATTCATGCCGGCGCCCATGATGATCAAGGGCACATTGTGCTCTTTCTCGGTGCCGGTCTTCTTGTGCAGCCAGCCATCGAAGGCTTCCTGCATCTGGTCCGTAATGGCGCCGTCCGAACCCGCGTCGCTCAGGGGGAACGCGCCGGGGATGGTCTCGCGCAGGCCGCTGGTATCGATCACCAGGAAGTTCTTGTTCTTTTCATCGGTCAGCAGGGCCACCACGTCCTTGGTGGTGATCACCTTGGCGCGCGGATGGGTGTTGGGCGTCGGGCCCTTGTAGGGCGCCGAGAACAGCAGCGTCGTCGGCGGCACGCCGCTATCTTGCAGTTCGTCGAAGCCGCCGTTGCCGGGCGCGCGCTGCGGCTGGCCGGCGGGCGGCTGCTGGCGCGGCTGTTGCGGCGCCTGTTGCGGAGACCGCTGCGGCGCCGCCCCGCCCTGCTTGGGCTCGCCGCCGACCGTGCCCATCTCGATGTCGGAGATCATCACCGCGATGTTCTCGATCAGCTCGTAGCACATCGTGATCGAGCCTTCGCGCGGGCTGTACCAGGCGTTGAGCTTGCCACAGTCCTTGAAGACCACGTTGACCGGTCGCGGCAGGACGTAGGTCTGGCCCAGCAGCTTGATGTTGTTGGTGATGGCTTCGGACAGGTTGTTGGCGAACAGGTTGCCAATGCGGCGCGAAGACGGCTCGAACGTCACGTTCACCGGCGCGCCGGGCGCGTTCGCCGGCTGCTGGCCGTCGGGCGACCAGGTGCCGACGCGGGTATGCGGCGCCAGGATCCGGCGCCAGGCGCGGTTCTGCTTGGTGAACTCGTCCGCGCAACGCGACTTGGTGCGGTCTTCGAAGCCAACCTGCTCGACCAACGATTCGAACACGCCCGGGTTGCCGCCGTACATGATGCACAGCATGTTGCGGAAGCGCTTGAGGTCGCCGGTGTGCTCGTCCTGCCAGGGCGAATTGCCGGCGCCCTGGGCCTCGGCCAGCTTGCCGCTGTAATACCACTGCAGGGCCGCGTACTTGGCCGCGCCCTGGGCCATGGCGTTGGTGTCCTTGTCGCTGGACGGGTACATGGTGGGTTCGACGATCTGCAGCGCCGAATAGATATCGACCGCGTCTTCCTCGGCGCCGGTCGAAGGCAGCTCGAGTTCGCCGATCAGGGCGTGGCCGAACTCATGCATGAAAATGCTGCGCATGATGCCGATGTACACCGCCACGATGCGCAGCGAGTCGCCGCCGAAGCGCGGGTACGGGCCCGAACCCGGCAGGCCGCTGCTGGCACCGGAATCCGGCGAGGCCTGCGGCGCGCGCGTCGGCTGCTGTTGCGGTTGCCCGCCACCCTGCCCGGTATTGGCGTTGACGTTCGTGTTGATGGTGAAGTCCGCGATCCCGAAGGTGCCGACCTCGTAGGCCATGATGCCCAGTTCGGAGCCCAGCGCGGGTTCGTTCTCGATATCGCCGATCTTCTGGCCGTTGACGATGAAGCGCGCCGCGCCCGGCACCTCGACCACCTTGATGCGGTCGGAGCCGTCCAGCTTCGCCACGTTGGGCACGTTGGCGATATCGCGGCGCTTGTCGCCATCCAGACAGAACAGCAAGGTCTGCTTGGCGGCCGTGAGTTCGAGCAGGCACAGGCCCTTGCGCGCACGGTTGGTCAGCGCCAGGCCGATGGAAGCCTTGGGATTCTTCGAATTCAGGACCACGTTCACGTCGGTGATACGGCCGCCTTCGGGCGGTTGTCCGACGTTCAGGTAGAGCGTCTGTTCGCTGCCGGCCGTGGCCTTGTTGCGCAGCGTGAACCAGCCATCCTCGACCCCCGCGGTCCAGCCCTGCAGCAGCTGCGTGCGGACAGCGCCCGCGAGCGGGCCGAGCTGCTGCTCGAATTCTGCATGTGCAGGCGAACCAAAGGCGACGAGAGCCACGAATAAGGCAGCGCCACGTACATGCATCCTAGTGTCCCTATTATCCAGACGTTAAGTAGCCGCAGAATATTCCAGTTCAAATGCCCCGGCAAGACGAAAACACAGGGCATTTTCGGGCTGCGCGCCCCAAATGACGCGGGATTCGCGCCAAACCATAGCAGCCACGCGGTCCGCGCCCTATTTTGCGGTTTGTTAATTAGTTGTGGACATGTATCCGTGCGAATAAAACAACGCCGGCACGCCAAAAAAATGGCGCGGTGAACACCCGCGCCATCGATTCAGGCAAAGGCCCCGGGGCGGCAGTCAGATCCGCGCCAACAACGCCACCACCGTGGCCGAAATGCCTTCCTTGCGGCCCAGGTAGCCCAGGCCTTCGTTGGTCTTGGCCTTGATGTTGACCTCGGTCTCGGCCAAGCCGGTATCGGCGGCGATATTGCTGACCATGGCCGGCGCATGCGGGCCGATCTTGGGGGCCTGTGCATGCACGGTGGCATCGATGTTCACCGGCGCCCAGCCGGCCTGGCGCACGCGCGCCACGGCCTCGCGCAACAGCACACGGCTGTCGGCGCCCTTGAAGGCCGGATCGGTGTCGGGAAAATGGCGGCCGATGTCGCCCAGGCCCGCCGCGCCCAGCAGCGCATCCGTGATCGCGTGCAGCAGCACGTCGGCATCCGAATGGCCCAGCAGGCCGTGGCTGTGCGGAATGGTCACGCCGCCGATGATCAGCGGCCGGCCTTCGACCAGCGCATGCACGTCAAAACCCTGTCCGACACGGAAAGGAATACTACTCATAGCCATTTTTCCATCAGTTCGAAATCGTCCGGCCAGGTCACCTTGAAATTGCGCAGGGCGCCGGGCACCAGCAGCGGCGCATAGCCCGCGGCCTCGAGGGCCGAGGCCTCGTCGGTGACGGCGATGCCATTCACAGCGGCGGCCGTCAGCGCGTCGCGCAGCACGCCGGCGCGGAACATCTGCGGCGTCTGCGCCAGCCACAGCCCGTTGCGGTCCAGGGTGCGCTCGACACGCTCATGGCCGGCCTTGACGGTGTCCGCCACGGGCAGCGCCAGCAGGCCGCCGACGGGATCCGCAAGGCAGGCGTCGATCAGGCGCGCCAGCGCCGCGGCCGGCAGGCCGGGGCGGGCGGCATCGTGCACCAGCACCCAGGTATCGTCGGACACCCCGCTTTCGGCCAGCGCCCCGGCCACGGTATCGGCCCGGGTGGCGCCGCCGCAGGCGCGCCAGACCGTGCGCGGCAGGCCGGCCACGGCCTGGTCGACCCAGCCGTCGCCCGGCGTCACCGCCACCCGCACCTGCGACACGCGGTCGTCCGCGAGCAGGGCAGCCACGGCGTGGCGCAGCATGGGCTGTCCGGCCAACGGACGGTATTGCTTGGGCACGCTTTCGGCGCCGGGGTGGCTGGCACGGGCGCCGACGCCGGCGGCGGGAACGATTGCGATGATTGAGTCAGACATGGTGCGGTGATTTTATAATCTTCCGCTTGATGCCTGCTCCCAGCCTGATGCCCGCTCCCACCTCCTCCGCCACGGCAGCGCCGCCCGTTCCCGCGACCGCCCCCACTCTCGCCGCGCTCAAGCCCGGCACGCGTTATGCGCAACCGCGCCCGCCCGGCTCGGGCGACGCCTGGCTGCTGGCCGACCTGGCGCGGCAGGCCGGCGCGCCGCTGGTGGTGCTGACCGCCGAGCCGCTGGAAGCGCAGCGCCTGGCCGAGGAAATCGCGCTGTTCGCGCCCGGCCTGCGCGTGCGCCAGCTGCCCGACTGGGAAACGCTGCCGTACGACGCCTTCTCGCCGCACCAGGATCTGATCTCCGAGCGCCTGCACACCCTGCACTCGCTGATGATGAAGACGGTGGACGTGCTGACGGTGCCGGTCACCACGGCGCTGTACCGGCTGGCGCCGCCGTCGTTCCTGGCGGCCTACACCTTTTCCTTCAAGCAGAAGGACAAGCTCAACGAGGCGGCGCTGCGCGCACAGCTGACGCTGGCCAACTACAACCACGTCACGCAGGTCACCGCGCCCGGCGAGTTCTGTCTGCGCGGCGGCCTGATCGACCTGTTCCCGATGGGATCGGCGCTGCCCTACCGGCTGGACCTGTTCGACGACGAGATCGAGACCATTCGCAGCTTCGACGTCGACACCCAGCGCAGCCTGTATCCGGTGCGCGAGGTTCAGCTACTGCCGGGCCGCGAATTCCCCATGGACGAGGATTCGCGTAATCGCTTCCGCGCGCGTTTCCGCGAAGTGTTCGAAGGCGACCCGTCGCGCGCCCTTCCCTACAAGGACATCGGCAACGGCATCCCCTTCGCCGGGGTCGAGTACTACCTGCCGCTGTTCTTCGACGAGACCGCGACGCTGTTCGACTACCTGGCCGACAACGCCATCACCGTCACCGTCGGCGACATCGACGACGCCATGATGCGCTTTCACCAGGACACCGGCAGCCGCTACGGCTTCCTGAAAAGCGACCGCGAGCGTCCGGTGCTGCCGCCGTCGGCGCTGTTCCTGGATGAGCAGACGCTGTACGCCCGCCTGAAGGATTTCCGCCGCCTGGCGCTGGCCGCGGGCCAGCCCCATCCCGACTTCCGCGCCGCGCCAGACGTGAGCGTGGCGCGCCGCGCCGAAGACCCGATCGCCAAGTTGCGCACGCATGTCGGCAAGCCGCAAGGCCGTGTGCTGCTGTGCGCCGACTCGGCCGGCCGCCGCGAGACGCTGGTGCAAATGCTGAACGAGTTCGGCGTCACCCCCGACGCGCAGCCGGACAGCATCGAAGCCTTCCTGGCTTCAGACGCCCACTTCGGCATCGTCGCCGCGCCCCTGGCCACCGGCTTCGAGTTGCCGCAGGCCAACCTGGCCTTCCTGACCGAGAACGACCTCTATCCGGGGCTGGCCAGCACCGGCCGGCGCGGCAAGCGCGACCAGGAACGCGCCAGCAACGTCGAAGCGATGGTGCGCGACCTGTCCGAACTGCGCGCCGGCGACCCCGTGGTGCACGCGCAGCACGGCATCGGCCGCTACCACGGCCTGGTCAACATGGACATGGGCGAAGGCGAGATGGAGTTCCTGCATCTCGAATACGCCAATGGCAGCACGCTGTATGTGCCGGTGTCGCAACTGCACGTGATCGCCCGCTACAGCGGCGCCGATCCGGAAGCCGCGCCGCTGCACCAGCTCGGCTCGGGCCAGTGGGACAAGGCGCGCCGCAAGGCCGCCAAGCAGGTGCGCGACACCGCCGCCGAACTGCTGGCGCTGTATGCCCAGCGCGCCGCGCGCGAGGGCTTCGCCTTCAACCTGCCGCTCAACGACTACCAGGCCTTCGCCGAGGGCTTCGGTTTCGAGGAAACCGCCGATCAGGCCGCCGCCATCGAGGCCGTGATCGCCGACATGACCTCGGGCCGGCCGATGGACCGTCTGGTGTGCGGCGACGTCGGCTTCGGCAAGACCGAGGTGGCGCTGCGCGCCGCGTTCCTGGCCGTGGCCAACGGCAAGCAGGTCGCCCTGCTCTGCCCCACCACGCTGCTGGCCGAACAGCACGCCCAGACCTTCTCCGACCGCTTCGCCGACTGGCCGGTGCGGGTGGTGGAACTGTCGCGTTTCCGCTCGGCCAAGGAAGTGTCCGCGGCCATCGAGGGCATCAACGACGGCCGCGTCGACATCGTCATCGGCACCCACAAGATCCTGTCCAAGGACGTGAAGTTCAAGCGCCTCGGGCTGGTCATCATCGATGAGGAACACCGCTTCGGCGTGCGCCAGAAGGAGGCGCTCAAGGCGCTGCGCGCCGAGGTCGACGTGCTGACCCTTACCGCCACGCCGATCCCGCGCACGCTCGGCATGTCGCTCGAAGGCATCCGCGATTTCTCGGTCATCGCCACCGCGCCGCAAAAGCGCCTGGCGATCAAGACGTTCGTGCGGCGCGAGGACGGCAGCACGCTGCGCGAGGCGCTGCTGCGCGAGCTCAAGCGCGGCGGCCAGTGCTACTTCCTGCACAACGAGGTCGAGACCATCCACAACCGCCGCGCCCGTCTCGAAGAGCTGGTGCCCGAGGCCCGCATCGCGGTGGCCCACGGCCAGATGCCCGAGCGCGACCTGGAACAGGTGATGAAGGGCTTCTACCAGCAGCGCTACAACGTGCTGTTGTGCACCACCATCATCGAAACCGGCATCGACGTGCCCAGCGCCAACACCATCGTGATCCACCGCGCCGACCGCTTCGGCCTGGCGCAGCTGCACCAGCTGCGCGGCCGCGTCGGTCGCTCGCACCACCAGGCCTACGCCTACCTGCTGACGCCGGGCGAGGACGCCATCACCAGCAACGCCAAGAAGCGGCTGGAGGCGATCCAGGCCATGGAGGAACTGGGATCAGGCTTCTACCTGGCCATGCACGACCTGGAGATCCGCGGCACCGGCGAAGTGCTGGGCGATTCGCAGTCCGGCAACATCCAGGAAGTCGGCTTCTCGATGTACAACGAGATGCTGAACGAAGCGGTGCGCGCCCTGCGCGCCGGCGAAGAGCCGGACCTGGACGCCCCCTTCAACCTGGCCTGCGAGGTCAACCTGCATGCGCCGGCGCTGCTGCCGTCCGACTACTGCGCGGACGTGCATGCGCGCCTGAGCGTCTACAAGCGCCTGGCCCACGCCGCCGACGAGGACGACCTGATCCAGATCCAGGAAGAACTGATCGACCGCTTCGGCAAGCTGCCCGAAGCGGCGCAGACGCTGCTGACCACGCACCGCCTGCGCCTGGCCGCGCAACCGCTGGGCATCGTCAAGATCGACGCCAGCGAAACCCAGGCGCTGCTGCAGTTCGGCCCCAAGACCAGCGTCGATCCGGCGAAAATCATCGAACTGGTGCAGCGGCAACGCCACATCAAACTCGCAGGACAGGATAAATTGCGGGTTGAGATCAAGGCCGCGCAGATCCCGGCCCGCGCCGACGCCGTGCGCGCCGTGCTGCGCGCCTTGAAGTAACCCGCCCCGACCTTCGCATTTTTATGACTATCCATCACCTCGTCGTCCAATCCCCCGGCCTGACGGTCGAACACGCCGAACAGATCGCCGCGCTCGCGCAGGCGCAGGGCGTGGCCCGCATCAGCGCCACCGCGGCCCGTCTGCTTGACGTGCAGCACGACGATGCCACCCGCGCCGACGTGGTGGCCTGGGCCGAACGCCATGGCGTCGACACCGCCTTCGTGCCTGCCGGCCTGAAGCTGTCGCACTGCAAGGTGCTGGCGATGGACATGGACTCGACGCTCATCAACATCGAGTGCATCGACGAGATCGCCGGCGTGGCCGGCGTCAAGGACAAGGTCTCGGAGATCACCGAGGCCGCGATGCGCGGCGAGATCAAGGACTTCGCTGAAAGCCTGCGCCGCCGCGTGGCGCTGCTCAAGGACGTGCCGGCCGAAGCCCTGGAACAGGTCTACACCGAGAAGCTGCGCCTGAACCCGGGCGCCGAACGGTTGATCACCACCGCCCAGGCGGCCGGCATCAAGGTGCTGCTGGTGTCGGGCGGCTTCACCTTCTTCACCGACCGCCTGCGCGAACGCCTGAAGCTGGACAGCGCCCACGCCAACACGCTGGAGATCGACAACGGCGTGCTGACCGGCCGCGTGCTGGGCGACATCCTGGACGCCGACGCCAAGGCCGTCTACCTGCGCGAGTTCGCCCGCACCCACGGCGCGACCAAGGAGCAGGTCATCGCCATGGGCGACGGCGCCAACGACCTGAAGATGCTGGGCGCCGCCGGCTTCCCGGTGGCGTACCACGCCAAGCCGCTGGTGCGGCAGCAGACGCGCTACGCGCTGAACGTCTCGGGCCTGGACGGCGTGCTGAACTGGTTCGAAGGCTGATCGCCGCACAGCCGCGCCACCCGGGAAAGCCACCGCGAAGGTGGCTTTCCTGTCTGCCAGCGTCGATCAGTAGCGCATTCTCACTGACAGCAGCGCTGCCCTGCCCGTGCCAAGCGCGGCGTGGTTCTTCGGCCTGGCCCGGGTGTAGTAGGTCGTGTCAAACACGTTCAGCACGTTCAGCTGTAGTGAAAGACGAGGGCTGAATTTATATTTGGCCATCGCGTCGAAGCGCCAATACGAAGGCACCCAGCGCGCCTTGGGCGCACCGCTGGCATCGACGCCCGCATCCGTGTTGCCATAGACCTTGCTGACATAGTAGGCGCCACCGCCCAGCGTCAGAGCAGGCAGCACCTTGTAGGAAGACCACAGGCTGAATGCGTTGCGCGGCGTGTTCGGCAAGACCTGGCCCTCGGAGCCGCTATCCTTGCGCCCGCCGCGGATGAGCTTGCTGTTCAGGAAGGTGTAGCCGCCATAAACGTTCCAGGCGGGTGTGATGGCGCCGGAGAAGCCCAGTTCGAGCCCGCGCACGCGCGTTTCGCCCGCCTGCTCGTATTCGTTGGGCATCACCTCGATGTTGGTGTGCTTTCGGGTGTCCTGGAAAACCGCGCCGGAGAGCGTCAGGCGCTCATCGAACACCAGCCATTTGACGCCCGCCTCGACCGAGCGGCTCTGTTCCGGCGCCGCCTCCTCATCGGAGCTTTTCCGCAGGATGTCGGATGCTGTGGCACCCGAGGCCGCGGAGGGCGTCGACGAAGTGCCAAAGGAGGCGTAGATCGTGCCTTGCGGCACGGGCTTGTAAGCCACGCCCAACTGGTAGTTCAACAGGTTGTCGGAGCGGCTGTAGCTGTTCTCCTTTCGGTCATGGCCGCTGGTGCGATAGTTGTCCCAGCGCAGGCCGACACTGGCCTGCCATTGCTCGCTGAATTTGAGCGTATCGAAGCCGTACAGCGCCAGGGTGTCCGTGGCATAGGGCGCCGGCCAACTGAGGACGGTGCGGCAGGGATAGGCCACGTTCGGATCGGGGTCGTACAGCGACGTCTGCGTCAGATCGGCCGGGCACTTGGTCACGCCATCGGAGGCCAGCACCTGGTCGTTGGTATAGGCCATGGTCTGCTTGACACTGGTGTATTCGAAGCCAAGGTCGAACCCATGCTTGACAACCCCCGTCAGGAATTCGCCGCTCAGGTCGGTCTGATTCGCGAATGCGTGGGTGGTGTAGTAGCGACCATAGGCCGGCCGGTTGACGATCCCGGCGGGCAGGTTCGCGAGCGTGAGGTCGGGTTGGGTGGCGAGGTAATCGGCGGTTTCCCGGCCATACCGCGCCACGTTGCGCAGCTTGAGGCTGTCGGAGAAATCATGCTGGAAGTCGACGGTGGCCGTGCCATCGCGCGTCTTCATGTAATCGCGGCCGGCGAGTCCGTAGAAGTTGTGACGACTGACACCAAGCGTTTCCGTGGCCGGCAGACCCGACTGCGGGTCGTAGGGAATGGAGTAGTCCGGCATGCTGTCGTTCTGATAGTGGTAGTAGCTCAGCGTGATGCGGGTCGGCGTGCCCATGCCCAGCGTCAGCGACGGTGCCACGCCCCAGCGCTCGAAGTTCACCGCTTTGTCGCGGCCCGGCACGTCGCCCTTGGCGCCCATGACATTCAGGCGAAACGCCGATTTTTCGCCCAGCCGCCAGTTGCTGTCCAGGGTGCCGCGATAGTTGTGATCGGTGCCGATCTGGCCAGTGGCCTCGATCGCATCCTTGGCCTTGGGCGCCTTGCTGACGAGATTGATGCTGCCGCCCGCGCCGCCACGGCCGGCGTAGACCGAATCCGGGCCCTTGATGATCTCCACCTGCTCCAGGTTGAAGGTATCGCGCGCCTGCATGCTGACGTCGCGCACGCCATCCAGGAACAGGCTGCTGGCGGCGTTCTGGCCGCGAATGATGGGCAGGTCGCCGCCAGCGCGTCCGCCCTCCCCTGCGGCGAAGGTGATGCCCGGCGAATTCTGCAGCACATCCTGCAACGATGTCGCGGACTGGTCGGACATGACCTGCTTGGGCACCACCTGCACCGAACGCGGCGTGTCCACCAGCGGCGCGGTCATCTTGGAGGACTGGACGCTGTCGGGCTGGTAGGGCGAGCTTTCGCCTTCCACCTGCACCGGCGCCAGCTGCGGAACGTGGCCGGCGCCCGATTGCGCCATTGCATAAGGACTGATGAACAGCGCGGGCACCGCCACCGCGGCGGCCAGCGATCCGGCCAATGAATTCAGCGCGTACGAATCTTCGAGTTTCAAGATGAGGCTCTCCAGGACGGGAATGGAAACCATTCCTGTTTATGACAGCCTGCGATTCTGTACGTGAAAGTTGATCGGGTTCGGCCACGCCAGTGAAATCGGACGCGATAACGCAACGATGCCGTGACTTGATGGCGTTTGACCACAGAATCCGCAATCGGCGATGACGCGACCTCAAAACAAAACGCCCCTTGCGGGGCATTTATGCGGTGCGTGGGGCGGCCGGTTCAGGTCCGCAGGCGGGGATGCCGCTTGAACAGATAGCGATACACGAAACCGGGATAGGCCAGCACCAGGTACAGGCTCAAGGTGATGGCGTAAAACTCCCAGGTCTGCGCGAAGCGGTTGCCCAGCGCGGACTCGAACGTGAAGCCCAGGGCGCCCACGATCAGGTAGAACACCAGCACTTCGACCAGGCGCATCCAGAACGGCTTGACGGCTTCGGCCCCACCCTGCTTCCACGGCAGCACGGCGAACACGCGCTCCGTCAGGAAGGGCAGGTTCGCGCTGACCAGGGCCAGCGCGATCAGGAGCCATACCGCCAGGGTCTGGTTCATGTCCCGCTTCGCTTACAGGCTGAGCGAGCTGCGGATGGCCTGCACGCACAGGGCCATCAGGCCGCCCGGCAACAGGCCCAGCACCAGGATCAGCAGGCCGTTGACCGACAGCACGCCGCGCTGGCCGCAGGTGGCCGCCATCGGCGCGGCATCGGCCGCCGGCTCGTCGAAGTACACGACCTTGACCACGCGCAGGTAGTAGAACGCGCCGATCAGCGAGAACACCACCGCGACCACCGCCAGCGTGACGTGGCCGGCGCTGACCAGCGCCTGCAGCACCGCCAGCTTGGCGTAGAAGCCCACCAGCGGCGGGATGCCGGCCAGCGAGAACATCAGCAGCAGCACGATGGCGGCATGCCACGGGCTGCGGCGGTTCAGGCCCTTCAGGTCGTCGATGTGCTCGCACTCGAAACCCTGGCGCGACAGCAGCAGCACGATGCCGAAGCTGGCCAGCGTGGTCAGCACGTAGGTCAGCATGTAGAACAGCGACGCGCCGTAGGCGGACGAGGCCAGTTCCGGTTTGCCGACCACCGAGCCCGACATCAGGCCCAGCAGCACGAAGCCCATGTGCGAGATGGTCGAGTAGGCCAGCATGCGCTTGAAGTTGGTCTGCGCGATGGCGGTCAGGTTGCCGATGGCCAGCGACAGCACCGCCAGGATCATCAGCATCGGCTGCCAGTCGGCCGCCAGGCCGTGCAGGCCGTCGACCAGCAGGCGCAGCGTGATGGCGAAGGCCGCCAGCTTGGGCGCGCCGCCCAGGATCAGCGTGACCGCGGTCGGCGAACCCTGGTAGACGTCGGGCACCCACATGTGGAACGGCACGGCGCCGAGCTTGAACGCCAGGCCCGAAACCAGGAACACGATGCCGAACACCAGGGCCAGCTTCTCGGCCTTGCCGGCGGCGATGACCTTGGAGACTTCGGCCAGGTCGAGATGACCGGTGGCGCCGTAGACCATCGACATGCCGTACAGCAGGAAGCCCGAGGCCAGCGCGCCCAGCACGAAATACTTCATGGCGGCTTCGGTGGCGACGACGTTGTCGCGACGCAGCGCGATCAGCGCGTACAGCGCCAGCGACATCAGCTCCAGGCCCAGGTAGATCGAGATCAGGTTGCCCGACGAGATCATCACCATCTGGCCCAGCAGGGCGAACAGCGTCAGCACGTACAGTTCGCCGCCGCGCATCATGTCGCGCAGCTGGGCGTAGACGCGGCCGTAGACCAGCGTCACCGCCACCGCGATGTACGAGGCGATCTTGAGCAGGTGCGACAGCTCGTCGGTGACGTACAGGCCGTTGAAGGTCGAACCCGTGACGCCGTTCTTCCACTGCAGCGCCGACACCACGGTCAGCACGCCCAGCGCCAGCATGGTCAGCAGGAACGTCGGCTTGCGCTCGGGGTGATTGCTGACCGCGTCGACGAGCAGGATAGCCAGGCCGAAAACCAGCAGGAGGATTTCCGGTGTCGCCAGGGCGAAATCGATTTGGGATTGCATCATTGTCTTGTCTTACAGTTTCGAGACGGCAACGTGTTGCAGCAGGGCCTCGACCGACACGTGCATCACGTCGGTGAAGGGCTTGGGATAGATCCCCATGTACAGCACGGCGATCGCCATCACGCCAAGAATCACGAATTCGCGGCGGTTGATATCGGTCAGCTCGCGCACATGATCATTGGCGATATCGCCCAGGACCACGCGCTTGACCATCCACAGCGAATACGAAGCGCCCAGGATCAGCGCGGTGGCCGCCAGCAGGCCGATCCAGAAGTTGTGCTCGACCGCGCCCATGATCACCATGAACTCGCCGACGAAACCGCTGGTGGCCGGCAGGCCGCTGTTGGCCATCGAGAACAGGATGAAGAACGTGGCGAAGCGCGGCATCACGTTGACCACGCCGCCGTAGTCGGCGATGCGGCGCGAGTGCATGCGGTCGTAGAGCACGCCGATACACATGAACATGGCGCCCGAGACGAAGCCGTGGGAGATCATCTGCACGATGGCGCCTTCGACGCCGGCCGTGTTGAAGATGAAGAAACCCAGGGTGACGAAGCCCATGTGGGCGACCGACGAATAGGCCACCAGCTTCTTCATGTCGTCCTGCACGATCGCCACCAGGCCGATGTAGATCACGGCGATCAGCGACAGCGTGATCATCAGGCCGGCCAGGCTGTGCGAGGCGTCGGGCGCGATCGGCAGCGAGAAGCGCAGGAAACCGTAGGCGCCCAGCTTCAGCATGATCGCGGCCAGCACGATGGAGCCGCCCGTGGGCGCCTCGACGTGGGCGTCCGGCAGCCAGGTGTGCACCGGCCACATCGGCACCTTGACGGCGAAGGCCGCCAGCAGCGCCACGAAGATCAGGATCTGCGGGGTGTAGCCCAGCTTGGTCTGCTGCCAGGTCAGGATGTCGAACGAACCGCCCGAGGCGTTCCACAGGTAGACGAAGGCCACCAGCGTCAGCAGCGAGCCCATCAGGGTGTAGAGGAAGAACTTGAAGGCCGCGTACACCCGGTTCGGTCCGCCCCAGACGCCGATGATGATGTACATCGGGATCAGCGTGGCTTCGAAGAACACGTAGAACAGCATGCCGTCCAGCGCGCAGAACACGCCCACCATCAGACCCGACAGGATCAGGAAGGCGGCCATGTACTGGGACACGCGGCTGGTGATGACTTCCCAGCCGGCCAGCACCACGATGATGGTGATGAACGCGGTCAGGAGCACGAACCACAGCGAAATGCCGTCCACGCCCAGGTGGTAGTTGACGTTGAAGGCTTCGATCCAGGAGGTCTTCTCGACGAACTGCATGGCAGCCGTCTTGGAGTCGAACCCGGTGTACAGCGGGATCGTGACGAGGAAGCCGGCGATCGAGCCGATCAGCGACAGGCCGCGCGTCAGGCCGGGACGGTCGTCACGGCCCACCGCCAGCACCAGCAGGCCGAATACGATCGGGACAAAGATCGCAAGCGTAAGCCAGGGGAAAGTGTTGGATGCCATCTCGCTTGCCATCATTGGGGAATCAGCACAAAGAAAGTCACCAGCGCCATGATGCCGATGATCATCGCGAACGCGTAGTGATAGATGAAGCCGGACTGCAGGTGGCGGCTGATCGCCGACACCCAGCCCACCACGCGGGCGCTGCCGTTGATCAGCAGGCCGTCGATGATGCCGCGGTCGCCGGTCTGCCACAGGCCACGGCCCAGGCAGCGCAGGCCGCGGGCGATGATCTGCTCGTTGACCCAGTCGACGTAGTACTTGTTCTCAAGCACCTTGTTCACGCCCGACAGGCTCGACTTGATCGCGGCCGGGACCTTCGGGTTGATCAGGTAGCAGTACCAGGCGATGACCGCGCCGGCCACGACCAGCCAGAACGGCAGGGTCTGGAAGGCGTGCAGGCCGAAGGCGACCCAGCCGTGCCACTCTTCGTGCAGTTCGTGCATGGCCGGATGCTGTGGCAGCACCGTGATCACGCCGTTGAAGAACTTGCCGAACAGCATCGGATCCACCGCCCAGGCGCCGATCAGCACCGACGGGATCGCCAGCAGGATCAGCGGCAGGGTCACGACCCAGGGCGACTCGTGCGGCTTGCCACCGTGGTGGCCGTGGCCATGGTCGTCGTGACCGTGGTCGTCATGGCCGTGCGCGTCGTGGCCGTGGCCATGACCGTGGTCGCTGGTGTCGAAGCGTTCCTTGCCATGGAAGACCAGGAAGTACACGCGGAACGAGTACAGCGAGGTCACGAACACGCCGATCAGCGTGGCGTAGTAGGCGAAGCTGGCGCCCCAGACGTGGGCGGCGCCGGCGGCCTCGATGATGTGTTCCTTCGAGTAGAAACCCGAGAAGAACGGCGTGCCAACCAGGGCCAGCGTGCCCAGGAGGAAGGTGATCCAGGTGATGGGCATGTACTTGCGCAGGCCGCCCATGTTGCGGATGTCCTGGTCGTGATGCATGCCGATGATGACCGAGCCCGCGCCCAGGAACAGCAGCGCCTTGAAGAACGCGTGCGTCATCAGGTGGAAGATCGCCACCGAGTAGGCCGAGGCGCCCAGCGCGACGGTCATGTAGCCCAGCTGCGACAGCGTCGAATACGCCACCACGCGCTTGATGTCGTTCTGGATGATGCCCAGGATGCCCAGGAACAGCGCGCCGATGGCGCCGATCACGATGATGAACGACAGCGCGGTGTCCGACAGCTCGAACAGCGGCGAGAAGCGCGCGACCATGAAGATGCCGGCCGTCACCATGGTGGCGGCGTGGATCAGCGCGGAGATCGGGGTCGGGCCTTCCATCGAGTCGGGCAGCCAGGCGTGCAGGGGAACCTGCGCCGACTTGCCCATGGCGCCGATGAACAGGCAGATGCAGGCCACGGTCAGCAGCATCCAGTCCGAACCGGGCAGCGTCAGCTTGGACAGCTTGTCGGCCTGGGCGAACACTTCACCGTAGTGCATGGTGCCGGCGTAGGCGAACAGCAGGCCGATGCCGAGGACGAAACCGAAGTCGCCGACGCGGTTGATCAGGAACGCCTTCATGTTGGCGAAGATCGCGGTCGGGCGGGTGTACCAGAAACCGATCAGCAGGTACGAGACCAGGCCCACCGCTTCCCAGCCGAAGAACAGCTGCACCATGTTGTTCGACATCACCAGCATCAGCATGGAGAACGTGAACAGCGAGATGTACGAGAAGAAGCGCTGGTAGCCGGGATCGTCGGCCATGTAGCCGATGGTGTAGATGTGCACCATCAGCGACACCGAGGTCACCACGACCATCATCATGGCCGACAGCGGATCGATCAGGAAGCCGATTTCCAGCTTGGTCTGGCCGATCAGGCTCCAGGTGTAGACCGCGCCATCAAAGCGCAGGCCGTTGAGCACGTCGCCCAGTACCACCACCGAACCGATGGCGGAGATGAGCACGCCCAGGATGGTGATGACGTGCGAGGCGCGGCGGCCGATCGGACGGCCCAGGAACCCGGTGCCGAAAAGGCCCGCGAGGATTGCTCCGGCCAGCGGCGCCAGCGCGATGAGCAGGTAGAGATTGGGTGAGCTAGACATTTTCTTCCAATACCCCGTCAGCCCTTCAGGCGATCGAGTTCGTCAACGTTGATCGTGTTCAGGTTGCGGAACAGCAGCACCAGGATGGCCAGGCCGATCGCCGCTTCGGCGGCGGCCACGGTCAGGATGAAGAACACGAACACCTGGCCGGCGGTGTCGCCGAACCAGCTGGAGAACGCCACGAAGTTCATGTTGACGGCCAGGAGCACCAGCTCGATGGACATCAGCAGAATGATCAGGTTGCGGCGGTTCAGGAAGATGCCGAAGATCCCGATGGCGAACAGGATCGCCCCCAGGATCAGATAATGGGCCAGCGTCAGCGTCATTGTTTTTCTCCTTGGGGCGCGGCGGTGCCGTTCTGGGCCTGGGCGCGCTCGCTCTGGGCGGGCATGCTCACCATGCGGAAGCGGTCCTTGGCGCGCACGCGAACCGCGGCGACCGGGTCGTTGTACTTCACGTCGCGGCGGCGGCGCAGGGTCAGCGCGATGGCGGCGACCATGCCGACCAGCAGCAGCGCGGCGCCGACTTCGATGGCGTAGATGTAGTGCGTGTACATCGCTTCACCGAGCGCGCGGGCGTTGTTGTAGTCGCCGGCGACCGGGGCTTGCGGGCCCGAGCCGTACCAGGTCGAGCCCAGCACGAAGGCCATTTCCAGCACCATCACCAGGCCGATCACCAGGCCCAGCGGCAGGTAGGTCTTCATGCCCTGGCGCAGGGCATCCATGCGGATGTCCAGCATCATGACGACGAACAGGAACAGCACCATCACGGCGCCCACGTACACCAGCACCAGCAGCAGCGCGAGGAACTCGGCGCCCAGCAGCATCCACAGCATAGCCGCGTTGGCGAACGCCAGGATCAGGTGCAGGACGGCGGTGACCGGGCTGCGCGCGGTGATCACGCGGAACGCCGCGATCACCAGCACGGCGGCCAGTATGTAAAACAGGACAGTGGTAAAAGTCATGGATCAGGACCCTGGGCTCAACGGTAGGGAGCGTCTTCGGCCCGGCGGCGGGCGATTTCGGCTTCGTAGCGGTCGCCCACGGCGAGCAGCATGTCTTTGGTGAAATACAGGTCGCCGCGCTTTTCACCGTGGTATTCGTGGATGTGCGTTTCCACGATCGAGTCCACGGGGCAGCTTTCCTCACAGAAGCCGCAGAAAATGCACTTGGTCAGGTCGATGTCGTAGCGCGTGGTGCGGCGGGTGCCGTCGTCACGCTGGTCCGACTCGATGGTGATGGCCAGCGCGGGGCACACGGCTTCACACAGTTTGCACGCGATGCAGCGCTCTTCCCCATTGGGGTAGCGGCGCAGCGCGTGCAGGCCGCGGAATCGCGCCGAGGTCGGCGTCTTTTCCTGCGGGTAGCGCAAGGTGACCTTGCGCTTGAAGAAATACTTGCCCGTCAGGCGCATGCCCTTGAGCAGTTCGGCCAGCATCAAGCTGCCGAAGAAATCTTTGATCGCTTCCATATCCTGCCTCTGCCTGGCGGCTTAGCGCCAAATGTTCCAGGGCGTCTGCATCCAGATCGCCACAACGACCAGCCAAACGCCGGTCAGCGGGATGAAGATCTTCCAGCCCAAACGCATGATCTGGTCGTAGCGGTAACGCGGGAACGACGCACGGAACCACACGAACAACGAAACCACGACGAACGTCTTGAGACCGAGCCAGATCCAACCCGGGATCCAGGTCAGCGGCGCGATGTCGATCGGCGAAGCCCAGCCGCCCAGGAACATGATCGACGCCATGCACGACAGCAGGATCATGTTGGCGTATTCGCCCAGGAAGAACAGCGCGAAGGCCATGCCCGAGTATTCGACCATGTGGCCGGCCACGATTTCCGATTCGCCTTCCACCACGTCGAACGGGTGGCGGTTGGTTTCGGCCACGGCCGAGATCACGTAGATCACGAACAGCGGCAAGAGCGGCAGCCAGTTCCAGGACAGGAACGTCAGACCCTTGTCGGCGAACCAGCCGCGGTTCTGCACATGCACGATCTCGGACATGTTCAGGCTGCCGGACACCAGCAGCACCGTCACCAGCACGAAGCCGATGGCCAGTTCATACGACAGCATCTGGGCCGAGGCGCGCAGCGCGCCCAGGAACGCGTACTTCGAGTTCGAGGCCCAGCCGGCGACGATCACGCCGTACACGCCGATCGACGTGATGGCCATGATGTACAGCAGGCCGGCGTTGACGTTGGCCAGGACCACGTCGGGACCGAACGGCACCACCGCCCAGGCGGCCAGCGCCGGCATCAGCGTGACCACGGGGGCCACGATGAACAGCACCTTGTTGGCCTGGCTGGGGACCACGACTTCCTTGGTCAGCAGCTTGAACACGTCGGCGAACGGCTGCAGCAGCCCCTTGAAACCGACGCGGTTCGGGCCCATGCGCACGTGCATGGCGCCGATCATCTTGCGCTCCCAGTACGTCAGGTAGGCGACGCACAGGATGATGGGCACGGCGATGACCACGATCTTGATGATCGTCCAGAGAACCATCCAGACCGTCGGACCGAGCAATGCCGTTCCGTGGCTTTCAAGAACATTGAGCCATTCCATCAGGCACGCTCCACGCTGAGTTGACCAAATGCGCCACCCAGGGCTGCGGTATTTTCAAAGGCTGCGGCGATGCGCACGGCGCGATCGGCCACGGCGTCGTCCTGCACGGTTTCGAGCTCGACAGCGCCCTGCCCGCCCGTCACGCGCACCTTGACGCCGGCCGTCAGGCCGAGGCTGGTCAGCGTGTTGCCGTTCATGCGCGCGGCGGGCAGCTTCGAGGCCGGCGCGGCCTGCAGCGGCTCCGAGCGGCGCACCATGGCGTCGGTACGGTAGATCGGCACGTCGGCGACGCGCTCCAGCCCGGTCAGGGGCTGGCCCAGGCCCAACGGGGCCTTGATGTCGTTGGACAGGCGGCCTTCGACGCCGCCGGCCAGCGCGGCATCGCGCACGGACTCGGAGGTTTCATCATCGAAGCCGGCCAGGTGCAGGACGTTGCCCAGCACGCGCAGGACCTTCCAGGCCGGACGGGTCTGGCCGAACGGCGCGACCGTGCCCTTGAAGCTCTGGGCCAGGCCCTGGGCGTTGACGAAGGTGCCCGAGGTTTCGGTGAACGGCGCCACCGGCAGCATGACGTCGGCCCATTCGGCCGCGGCCGAACGGTAAGGCGTCAGGGCCACGGCGAATTGCGCGCCGCGCAGCGCGGCGATGGCTTGCTGGCCGTTATCGGCATCCAGCAGCGGCTCGGCGTGCAGCACCACGTAGGCCTTGAGCGGCTCGGCCAGCATGGCGGCGGCGTTCTTGCCGCCCTTGCCCGGGATGGCGCCGGCCAGGTAACCGCCGACGGTGTTGCCGCCGGAGGTCAGGAAACCGAACTTGCCGCCGGCCAGGTCGGCCACGGCGCGGCCGTTGGCGGCCAGGGTCGAGGCCTGGGCGCTGGCCACGGCCAGGTTGCCCATCAGCACGGCGGTGTTGGCGCCCGACGCCAGGCTGGCGGCGATGATCTTGGCGTTCTCGCCCGGGGTGACCGAGGCGAACTCGGCCGGCACCGCGGCTTGCTTGGCTTGCGCCAGGGCCACGGCCACTTCGGCCAGGGCGCGCGGCAGCTCGGACGGGGCCACGGTGAGGCGGCCGGCGACCGGCATCAGGGGATCGTCGGCGGCGCTGTCGACCATCAGGATCTGCGTGCCGCGCTTGGCGGCCTGGCGCAGGCGCTGGGCCATCAGCGGGTGGTCCTTGCGCAGGAACGAGCCGACCACCAGGACGCGGTCCAGGTTGTCGAGTTCGGCGATCGGCATGCCCAGCCACGGCGCGCCGGTCAGCGCGGCGTCGAAGGCCGGGTCGGTCTGGCGCAGGCGGAAATCGATGTTCTCGGAACCCAGCGCGCGGACCAGGCGGCCCAGCAGCGCGTATTCCTCGGTGGTGGCGTATTCGGACGCCAGGGCGCCGATCTGGCCGGCGCCGAAGCTGTCACGCACGCGCGACAGGCCTTGGGCCACGGCGGCCAGGGCGTCGGCCCAGGAGGCTTCCTGCCACTTGCCGTCGGCGCCCTTGATCATCGGGGCGGACAGGCGGTCTTCGCTGTTCAGGCCTTCGTACGAGAAGCGGTCGCGGTCGCTGATCCAGCATTCGTTGATGGCTTCGTCTTCGAACGGCACCACGCGCATCACGCGGTCGCCCTTGACCTGGACCACCAGGTTGGCGCCCAGGCTGTCGTGCGGGCTGACCGAACGGCGACGGGCCAGTTCCCAGGTGCGGGCGCTGTAGCGGAAGGGCTTGGAGGTCAGCGCGCCCACCGGACAGATGTCGATCATGTTGCCCGAGAGCTCGGACTCGATCGAGCGACCCACGAACGAGGTGATCTCGGAGTGCTCGCCACGGCCCAGCATGCCCAGTTCCATGACGCCGGCGATTTCCTGGCCGAAGCGCACGCAGCGGGTGCAGTGGATGCAGCGGCTCATTTCCTCGGCGGAAACCAGCGGGCCCAGGTCCTTGTGGAACACCACGCGCTTTTCTTCCTGGTAACGCGAGGAAGAGCCGCCGTAGCCCACGGCCAGGTCCTGCAGCTGGCATTCGCCGCCCTGATCGCAGATCGGGCAGTCGAGCGGGTGATTGATGAGCAAGAATTCCATCACCGACTTCTGAGCGGCGCGAGCCTTCTCGGAGCAGGTGTGCACGACCATGCCGTTCGTCACGGGGGTGGCGCAGGCGGGCAGCGCCTTGGGCGCCTTTTCCACTTCGACCAGGCACATGCGGCAGTTGGCCGCGATGGACAGTTTCTTGTGGTAGCAGAAATGCGGCACGTAAAGCCCGACTTTCTGGGCCGCATGCATCACCATGCTGCCCTCGGGCACTTCTACCGTATTGCCGTCGACGGTTAGTTCAACCATTGCTGTTCCTGAGACCTACAGATATTGCGGAACCACACACGACTTGTGCTCGATGTGGTGCGCGAATTCGTCGCGAAAATGCTTGAGGAAGCCACGCACGGGCATGGCGGCGGCGTCACCCAGGGCGCAGATGGTGCGGCCCATGATGTTGCCGGCCACGTTGTCCAGCATGTCCAGATCTTCCGGACGGCCGTGGCCGTTTTCGATGCGATGCACCATGCGGTACAGCCAGCCGGTGCCTTCGCGGCACGGCGTGCACTGGCCGCAGCTTTCCTCGAAATAGAAATACGACAGGCGCAGCAGCGACTTGACCATGCAGCGCGTCTCGTCCATGACGATCACCGCGCCCGAACCCAGCATGGAACCCGCCTTGGCGATGGCGTCGTAGTCCATCGTGGTTTCCATCATGATGTCGGCCGGCAGCACCGGGGCGCTCGAACCGCCGGGGATCACGGCCTTGAGCTTCTTGCCGCCGCGCATGCCGCCCGCCAGTTCCAGCAGGGTCGAGAACGGGGTGCCCAGCGGGATCTCGTAGTTGCCGGGACGCTCGACGTCGCCGGTGATCGAGAACAGCTTGGTGCCGCCGTTGTTGGGCTTGCCGACTTCGAGGTAGGCCTGGCCGCTGTTGCGGATGATCCAGGGCACCGCCGCGAAGGTTTCGGTGTTGTTGATGGTGGTGGGCTTGCCGTACAGGCCGAAGCTGGCCGGGAACGGCGGCTTGAAGCGCGGCTGGCCCTTCTTGCCTTCCAGCGATTCCAGCAGCGCGGTTTCCTCGCCACAGATGTAGGCGCCGTAGCCGTGGAACGCGTGCAGCTGGAAGTTGAATTCCGAACCCAGGATCTTGTCGCCCAGGAAGCCGGCGGCGCGCGCCTCTTCCAGGGCCTCTTCGAAGCGCTCGTAGACTTCGAAGATTTCACCGTGGATGTAGTTGTAGCCGACGCTGATGCCCATCGCGTAGGCGGCGATCGCCATGCCTTCGATCACGATGTGCGGGTTGAAGCGCAGGATGTCGCGATCCTTGAACGTGCCGGGCTCGCCTTCGTCCGAGTTGCAGACGAGGTACTTCTGGCCCGGGAAGGCGCGCGGCATGAAGCTCCACTTCAGGCCGGTCGGGAAGCCCGCGCCGCCGCGGCCGCGTAGGCCCGACGCTTTGACTTCGGCGATGACGTCTTCCGGCTTCATGCCGGTGGTGAGGATCTTGCGCAGGGCTTCGTAGCCGCCGCGCTTGACGTAGTCAGCCAGGCGCCAGTTGGCGCCGTCGACGTCGGCCATGATCTGCGGCTTGATGTGGCGGCCGTGCAGGCACATCGAGTTGGACAGGTCGTTCAGCGGATTGGGCTCCAGGCCCTGCGCGAACTGCTTGTAGATGTCGGGCGCGTTCATGCCGACTCTCCTTGCGCCTTGAGGGCCGCGACCAGCGCGTCCAGCTTCTCTTCGGTCATGCGCACGCACATATGCTTGTTGTTCACGATCAGCACGGGGGAATCGCCGCAGGCGCCCATGCACTCGCCCTCGACCAGGGTGAACTGGCCGTCAGCGGTGGTTTCGCGGTAGTCCACGCCCAGCTTGCGCTTGAGGTAGTCGCCGGCGCGTTCGCCGTCGCGCAAGGCACAGGGCAGGTTGGTGCAGACCGCGATCTTGGTCTTGCCGACGGGCTTGACGTCGAACATGTTGTAGAAGGTGGCGACTTCCTGGACCGCGATGGGCGGGACGCCGATGTAGTTGGCCACATCTTCGATGATGTCGGTAGCCAACCAGCCCTTCTCTTCCTGCGCGATGGCAAGAGAGGCCATGATGGCGGACTGCCGCTGGTCGGCCGGGAACTTGGCGAGTTCTCGGTCGATTTTCTGGTAGGCCTGTTCGGAAAGCAGCATAGTTTGAATCCGGGTTAT
Organism: Achromobacter sp. HNDS-1; assembly: GCF_040084795.1. Lineage (NCBI taxonomy): Bacteria > Pseudomonadati > Pseudomonadota > Betaproteobacteria > Burkholderiales > Alcaligenaceae > Achromobacter > Achromobacter sp. HNDS-1. The sequence goes on along the minus strand of NZ_CP157584.1, from coordinate 4,543,787 downwards.
GCGGGCGTGCTCGTGACGGTTCTGGGCGGATCAGCGATCGATCTCGCCGAAAACGATGTCCTGCGTACCAATGATGGTGACGGCGTCGGCGATCATGTGACCGCGCGACATTTCGTCCAGCGATTGCAGGTGGGCGAAGCCGGGGGCCCGAATCTTCAGGCGGTACGGCTTGTTGGCACCGTCCGACACCAGGTAGATGCCGAACTCGCCCTTGGGGTGCTCCACCGAGGCGAACGCTTCACCCGGGGGCACGTGGAAACCTTCGGTGAAGAGCTTGAAGTGATGGATCAGCTCTTCCATGTTGGTCTTCATGGCGGTGCGCTTGGGCGGGGCGATCTTGTGGTTCTCGATCATGACCGGGCCCGGGTTGTTGCGCAGCCATTCCACGCACTGGCGGATGATGCGGTTGCTCTCGCGCATTTCGGCGATGCGGACCAGGTAGCGGTCGTAGCAGTCGCCGTTGACGCCGACGGGGATGTCGAAATCGAGCAGGTCGTAGACTTCGTAGGGCTGCATCTTGCGCAGGTCCCAGGCCACGCCCGAGCCACGCAGCATCGGGCCGGTGAAACCCAGCGCCTTGGCGCGGTCGGGATCGACCACGCCGATGCCGACCAGGCGCTGCTTCCAGATGCGGTTGTCGGTGAGCAGGGTTTCGTACTCGTCGACGCAGGCGGGGAAGCGGTTGGTGAAGTCTTCGATGAAGTCCAGCAGCGAGCCCGAACGCGCGTCGTTCATGGCGCGCACTTCCTTCTCGCCGCGATACTTGCTGGTGTCGCCGTACTGCGGCATGGTGTCCGGCAGGTCGCGGTAGACGCCGCCCGGACGATAGTAGGCCGCGTGCATGCGGGCGCCCGAGACCGCTTCATAGCAGTCCATCAGGTCTTCGCGTTCACGGAAGGCATACAGGAACACGGCCATGGCGCCCACGTCGAGCGCGTGCGAACCCAGCGACATCAGGTGGTTCAGGAGGCGCGTGATCTCGTCGAACATGACGCGGATGTATTGCGCGCGCAGCGGGGCTTCGACGCCCAGCAGCTTCTCGATGGCCATGACGTAGGCGTGCTCGTTGCACATCATGGACACGTAGTCCAGGCGGTCCATGTAGGGCAGCGCCTGGATGTAGGTCTTGTGCTCGGCCAGCTTTTCAGTGGCGCGGTGCAGCAGGCCGATGTGCGGGTCGGCGCGCTGGATGACTTCGCCGTCCAGCTCGAGCACCAGGCGCAGCACGCCGTGGGCGGCCGGGTGCTGCGGGCCGAAGTTGAGCGTGTAGTTCTTGATTTCTGCCATGATTCAACGTCCCAAGCCGTAGGTGTCTTCGCGCACCACGCGCGGCGTGATCTCGCGCGGGTCGATCGTGACGGGCTGGTAAATGACGCGCTTCTGTTCCGGGTCGTAGCGCATTTCGACGGTGCCGGAGAGCGGGAAGTCCTTGCGGAACGGGTGGCCGATGAAGCCGTAGTCGGTCAGGATGCGGCGCAGGTCCGGGTGGCCTTCGAAGACGATGCCGTACAGGTCGAACGCCTCGCGCTCGAACCAGCCCACGGCCGGCCAGCATTCCATCAGCGAGGCGACCATCGGGAACTCGTCGTCCGGCGCCCAGGTGCGCACGCGCAGGCGCCAGTTGTTCTCGACCGACAGCAGGTGCGCGACCACGGCGAAACGCGCGCGGTGCACCTTGGCGTTGGTTTCCTCGGGCAGCTGGCGCGTGCCGTTGCCCCAGGTGAGGTAGTCGACGCCACAGAGGTCGATACAGATTTCGAAGCGCAGGCCGGCTTCGGTGCGCAGCTTGTTGCAGACGGAGAACCACTGCTCCGCGGGCACTTCGAGCGTCAGCTCGCCCAGCGCCTCGGTCAGCGCGATGTCCGCGCCGAGGGTGGTCTGCAAATTGTTTTTCAGGGTTTCGAGCCTGGTCATCATCTTGTACGCTTAGGTGAACCGATACGCTGTTTCGCGGGGTCCTGCGGCGGCGTTTGCGGCGGCCGCGGACCGGAGCGCAAACTCAGCGCGCAATCGTGTTGGTCAGACGGATCTTGTTCTGCATCTGCAGCAAGCCGTAGACCAGCGCCTCGGCCGTGGGCGGGCAGCCCGGCACGTAGACGTCTACCGGTACGATGCGATCGCAGCCGCGCACCACGGAATACGAGTAGTGGTAGTAACCGCCACCGTTGGCACAGGAGCCCATCGACACCACCCAACGCGGTTCGGGCATCTGGTCGTAGACCTTGCGCAGCGCCGGCGCCATCTTGTTGCACAGCGTGCCGGCGACGATCATCAGATCGGACTGGCGCGGGCTGGGGCGGAAGATGATGCCGAACTGGTCCAGGTCGTAGCGGGCCGCGCCCGCGTGCATCATCTCGACCGCGCAACAGGCCAGGCCGAAGGTCATGGGCCACATGGAGCCGGTTTTCGCCCAGTTAAGGAACTTGTCGGCGCTGGTTGTGATGAACCCTTGCTTGAGAATGCCGTCTATAGCCATATTCGTCTCTGATAGCGTGCGGTGATGAAATAACCCGGCGGGTTATTCCCAGTCCAGCGCGCCCTTTTTCCATTCGTAGATGAAGCCGACGGTCAACACGGCGAGGAAAACCATGACCGTCCAGAAGCCGACGAGCCCGACCGTACCTTGGGCGATGGCCCACGGGAACAGGAACGCGATTTCCAGGTCGAAAAGAATGAACAGAATCGCCACCAGGTAGTAGCGCACGTCAAACTTCATGCGCGCGTCTTCGAATGCTTCGAAGCCGCACTCATAGGGGGATAGCTTCTCGGCGTAGGGACGCCGCGGGCCAAGGAGGGAGCCGGCCGTCAGAAGCGCGAACCCGATAAGGGTGGCCACTACGATAAACAGCAGGACGGGGAAATACTGTTGCAGGTTCATTCAGGCGTCCGTCAAATGCGCAAACCTTAGGATTGTAGCATTCGCGCGGTTACTTCCGGCTGAACTCTGTAGCGTGAACAGCGGGTGAAAGACTGCATTTCTCTGATGGAACAATCGCAGTCTTTGACGGGGAGTGAGCAGCTTACCGCAACAGCTCATCAAGCATGCGCGCCAGGCGCAAAAACGCCCACACAGCGGCCATATCCGCCCCGATTGCCACCGCAAGACCATTCAATAAATCGCGCGGAGAACCTGCCACGAACATCGCCGGACAAGCACGCCTGACATGGCGACCAAATTCCCAGCATCAAGAAAACAGACACATCCCAAATAAAAAAAGCCACCCCTGAGGGTGGCTTATATGAGCGAGCCGAGGCCCGCTCATGCACTGCGTAAATCTAGGCAGGACTTGCGCCCTGCTTTCGATTAGAAGCGGTGACGGATGCCCAGGCCAACGGCGGTCGACTTCAGACCATCGATGAAGGCGTAGTTCTTGGCGTACGAACCGTAGGCGTACAGGTTGGTACGCTTGGACAGGTCGTAGGTGTAGCCCAGGTTGAACACGTTCATCGTGGCGTCGTCGCCGGTCAGCTGCGTGCCGCTGGCCGAAACGCGCTGCCACGAACCGAACAGGCTCGAAGCGCCGCCGATCGGGGCCGACAGGCCGACCAGGTACGAGTTGGCCTTGAAGCCATCAGCGAAGGCGTTGGTGCCGAAGCCGACGGTGCCGGCCGAGGTCTTGACGTCTTGGCTACCGAACCAGCCGTCGGTCGTGCGAGCGTAGGCCAGAGCCAGCTTCACGACTTCGAAGTCGTACGAACCGCCGATGGTGTATTGACGCGGGGTGGCGTCAATTTGACCTTGGGCCAGCTTGTTCGAGGCGTTCAGTTGGTCGAACGACAGAGCGACGTTCAGCGGGCCGTTGACGTAACGCAGGCCGGTCGTGATGGCGCGGGTGTTGTCAGCGGTGCGGAAGCCGGTTTGAGCGGCGTTGGTGTCGTTGGCGTTGAACGAGTAGCCGACGCCGAACTGGAAGCCGCTGAACGACGGGGTTTGGTACAGGACCATGTTGTCGTAGCGGACGGTGTTCGTGGCGCTCAGGCCCATACCGATGTTAGCTTGGCCGAAACCAGCGCCGAACGGGTCGATCGAACCGAAGTACTTCGAGGCGATGTTGGTTTGACGACCGAAGTCCAGTTGACCCCAGCTGTCGCTGGCCAGACCGACGGTGGCTTGACGGCCGAACAGACGACCACCTTGGGCCGACGTGCCGTTACCCGAATCAAAGCCCGATTCCAGTTGGAAAACAGCGCGCAGGCCGTCACCCAGATCTTCCGAACCACGCAGACCCCAGCGCGAACCGTTCTGGACGCCGTTGATCATGCCGAACTTGCTACCGTTCTGAGCGTCGGTACCACCGCTGATCTTGTTGTAGCCGAGGCCCGTGTCGATGATGCCGTACAGGGTGACAGACGTTTCTGCCTGGGCGACACCGGCGAAACCGGCGAGCAGGGCGGCAGCGAGCAGAGTCTTTTTCATTTAAGAAATCTCCGTTGATTTGAGTGACAAGAGCAGCAATCCAGCAAACCAGCCTGCCGCCCCCCTAACTCCGCGAAGGGAAGTTGACGCTATTGCATCAAAAATCAGGGGGGCTGGCTATGGTCGACACCAGAAAAGTGCAGGTTTGCGACAGCCATGTTGGGATATTGCAACATCAGACCAACTCCCCATAGGGCTAACCCTGCGTTTTGCGAATGACCACGTATCCATGCGACTTTCAGCCCTGGCCCTAATAATTGAAGGGATGGCGCCGGGTTTCTTTCATATGCCTTTCCAGACTGAATAACCTCCTCGACGAGGCTGCTCCCGAGCCTGTCCGGACGCCCTTCCCCACGTTGACCCGGTCAGCCTGGATAACGTTGTTATTTAAATAAAGCAGCGATATTATTTCGCAACATAGTCACTCATTTGCTTCCCTGGCCATGGTCACCGTCACTCCTCGCAGCGACCGCAACGAACGCCTGAGCGCGCTGCGCCGGCAGATGATCCTGGACGCCGCCCAGCGGGTATTCGAGCGCGACGGGCTGGAAAAAACCACGCTGCGCGCCATCGCCAAGGAGGCCGGCTGCACCACCGGCGCGATCTACCCCTGGTTCGCGGGCAAGGAGGCGCTGTACGGCGCCTTGCTGGACGAATCGCTGCAGCGCCTGCACACCCACTTGCTGGGCGCGACCTCGGGCGGCGCCCCCGAGTCGGCCGCGCGCCAGGCCATCCTGGCCTTTTTCGGCTACTACGCCGAGCGCCGCACTGATTTCTCGCTGGGGCTGTACCTGTTCCAGGGGCTGGGGCCGCGCGGGCTGGGGCGCGACATGGACGAGCGGCTCAACGGCCGGCTGCGGCAGTGCGTCGACGTGCTAGGCCAGGCCCTGGTCCGCACCAAGTCCTGGACGGCCGAGACCGCGCGGGTCGAGCAGATGAATGTCTTCACCTATCTGATCGGGCTGCTGTTGCTGTTGCACACCCGCCGCCTGAAATCCCTGGGCCAGCAGGCCGACGTCCTGTTGGATCACTACTGCCACGCGCTGGAACAACGATGACCGCCACGACCCTGCCCTGCGCCGACACCGACGCGCCGCTGATCAGCCTGGCCGATTTCCGCCAGCTGCTGGCCGAGCAGCATCCGTTTTCGCTACTGCTGGGAATCGAAGTGGAGCGCATCGGCCGCGGCACCGCGCTGGCCGTGCTGCCCGCCCGCGACAGCCACCAGCGGCTCGGCGGCATCGTCGCCGGCCCGATGCTGATGGGGCTGGCCGACCTGGCCATGTACGCGGCCGTGGTCGGCGCCACCGGCCAGGCCCACGCGGTGACCGCCAGCCTGACCATCAACTTCCTGCGCAAGAGCCCGGCCGGCGCCATCCACGCCGAGGCGCGGCTGCTCAAGGTGGGCCGCCTGTCCGCGGGCGAGGTCACCCTGACCGCCACGGGTTCGGATGAGCCGCTGGCCCATATCGTCAGCACCTGGTCGGTGCCGAAGCCATGAGCCTGCGCATCAGCATCGTCGGCATGGGCCGCACCGGCACCCAGGCGGCGCGGCGGCTGCTCGCGGCCGAGCCGGACATCGCCCTGACGGTCTACGACATCGACCCGGACCGCTGCGAGGACTTCCGCGGCAGCGCCACCCTGGCAACCTCGGCGCGCGAAGCGCTGGCGGAGTCCGACACCATCGTGCTGGCCCTGCCGCGCGAACGCGAAATCGACCGGACCCTTGAGCGCTTCAGCGACGGCGAGGTCACCGCGCCGGTGGCGGGCAAGCTGATCGTCGACCTGGAGCCGCCGCCGCCCGAGCGGGCGCGCCGGCTGGACCAGGCGATCGCCACCGCCGGCGGACGCTACGCCTGCGCGCCGCTGCGGCCAATGGCCGGCGCCGGGCCGGATGCGCGGCTATTGAATGCCCTGATCGCGCCGCGCTGAGCCGCCCAGGCGTTCGGCCGCGACCACGCACAGCGCCAGCCAGACGAAACTGATGGCGAAGCCCGCCACCACGTCGCTGGCGAAATGCACCTGCAACAGCACGCGGCTCAGGCCGATCGCCATCACCAGCGCCGCCGCCAGGGCCACGCCGGGCAAGCGCCACGAGGCCGGCGCCAGGCGCCAGGCCAGGTAGCAGGCGGCGCCGTAGACCGCCATCGCGGCCGACGCGTGGCCGCTGGGAAAGCTCCAGCCCAGCGCGGTGACGAAACCATGGTCGTGCTCGGGCCGCACGCGCTCGAAGGCGTGCTTGAGCAGACGGTTGAGCAGGCCGCCGCCCGCGGTGGCGGCCGCGCAGAAGGCCGCCAGCCCCCATTGGCGCCGCGCCAGCAGCGTGGCGGTCATCAGCACCGCGATCACGGCCAGGAAGTCGCGGTCGCCCAATGTGGTGAACCAGGACAGCAGCCACAACAGGGAATCGCCCATCGACATGCTGAGCGCGCTGGCCAGGGCGCTGTCGAACTCGACCACCCTCCCCGGGCGCGTCACGGCGGCGGCCAGCGCCAGGAACAGCGCGCCAGCCAGGATCATGCTCCCGGCCACGCCGGCCAGGCGCCAGGCCGGCGTGGCGCGCGCCCAGGCGCGCGCCAGGGCCACCGCCAGCGCCGCCGCGCACAGCGGCAACAACAGGAACAGCGGCAGCGCGTGGGAAGCAACCCAGGCCGCGCAGGCGTCGGTCATCGCGCAGGCTCCCTTACTGTCCGCATCGCCCTACCCAGCGACCAGGGTCTTGTCGACCGGCGCGAAGGCGTGGGTGGCGGCGGCGTAGTCCCAGCGCTCGACATGACAGACCCGGGTGTCGCCTTCGCCCTCGCGCGTGATCACATTGACCGAATTGGGAATATTGCCGCGCACCCGCCGCGAGCAGGTGGTGCCCGCCTGCACTGCCCAGCCGGCCGCCACGGCCGGATCGGCGCTGGCCGGCAACACGTAGGGCAGATGGATGTGGCCGCCGAGGATCAGGTCGACCCCGGCCTGGGCCCAGGCCGCCAGCGCCCGTTCGCGCCCGATCAGCAGATTGAAGCGGTCGGATTCGACCTTGGCCCGCACCGGATGGTGCGCCACCACTACTCGCAACTGGCCGGGCCGGGCCTGGCGCAACCGCTGTGCCACCCGCGCGATCTGGGCGTCGGAGATCTCGCCATCCTTGCGGCGGCGGGGCCGCGTGGTGTTGACGCCGATGGCCAGCAGGCCGGCGGTTTCATAGACCGGTTCGAGCACCGCGCCGAGCGCGCGCTTGTAGTTGCCGTAGGGGTTGAGTGCGCGCGCGAACACATTGAACAGCGGAATGTCATGGTTGCCGGGGACCGCCAGCACCGGCAGCGACAGGCGCTCGATGAACTTGCGGGCGGCGGCGAACTGGCCGCGGCGGGCGCGCTGGGTGATGTCGCCGCTGATCACCACCAGGTCCGGCGCGAGCGCGCGCGCCAGGTCCAGCGCGGCCTCGACCACCGGCTTGCGCTCGGTGCCGAAGTGGGTGTCCGAGAATTGCAGGATGCGCGTCATGGGCGCTCCTCTTGGGCATCGACCGGCACCACCAGCGGCAGGGACGTGTCGGACACCTTGAATTCCAGCGGGGTGTCCATCCAGGAGATCTCGCCGTCCATGGCAACCTTGACGCGGCGGCGGCCGCGAATCGAGACCATCAGGCGATCAAAGGCGAAGCTGACGACGTGCTCGGCATCGCCGAGGCGGCTGAACAGGCCGCGCAGCAGCAGGCCATACAACGCCAGCGTGCCAACCGGTCTGGTGGCCATGGCCACCAGGCGGTTGCGATCGAGCTCGGTGGGGTCGATGCCGATGTGCTCCAGCTGCAGGCGGTTGTTGCCCACCACCAGGGTCGGGGTACGCAGGTCGCGCGGACGGCCTTCGTAGTCCAGGCGCAGGCTGAGCTGGCGCGGCGCGCGCAGCAGCGTCACCAGTCCGGACCACAGCGCCACCAGGCGGCTGCGGCCGAAGCGTTGCTTGTAGGCCTCCCGGTCTTCCAGCAACTGCGGGTAGAGGCCGAGGCTGGCGTTGACCAGGAACAGGCGGCCATTGAGCAGGCCGACCTGCACCTGCCGCAGCTCGCCGCCCAGCAGGCCGCGCAGCGCGGCCTCGGTGTCCTGCGAGATACCGTAGCGGCGGCCGAAGTAATTGAAGGTGCCTTGCGGCAGGATGCCGAATGGCACGCCCTGCCCCAGCACCTGGCCGGCGACGGCATTGAGCGTGCCGTCGCCGCCGGCCGCGACCACGATGCCGCCGGCCTCGCGCGCCAGGGCCACGGCCTCGCGGGCGGTGGCGACCAGGCGCGACGGATCGTCGACCGGCATCAGCTGGAAGCGGCGGCCGGCCTCGTCGAGCACGCGGCGGATGATGTCCTGCAGCACTTGCGCGTCGCCGCGCCCGGAGCCGGTGTTCAGGACGATGAAGAGAGGTTCGTGTCCCGCGAGGGGACGAGCCCCGGTCGCCGGGCTCTGCTGGATAGGCGTCATGGGCAAAAGATAGCCCATGGCGGCAAATCGCCGCAACCGTGCCGGCGCGCGCCGGGCGGGCGCGCCGGCACGCGGCTCAGCGGCCGACCGCGTAGGCCTGCATCAGGCGCGGCGTGGCGGCCGCGTGCAGCAGGCCGTCGGCGTCGCGCGAAGCGGCGGTCAGGCGGCCTACCGACCATTGCGGCACTTCCTCGATGTGGTGGCCGCGGGCGCGCAGCGCGGCAATGGTGTCGGCTCCGAAGCCGCTTTCCACCGCCAGGTGTCCCGGCTTGCGGTCGCGCGGGTAGAACGAGGTGGGGAAATGCATGGTGTGCGACATCGGCAGGTCGATGGCTTCCTGCAGGTTCAGGCCATGGTGCGCGTGGCGCAGGAAGAACAGCAGTTGCCATTGCTCCTGCTGGTCGCCGCCCGGCGTGCCGAAGGCGAGATAGGGCCGGCCCTCGCGCAGCGCCAGCGACGGCGTCAGCGTGGTGCGTGGACGCTTGCCCGGCGCCAGCGTGCCCGGCAGGCCCTCTTCCAGCCAGAACATCTGGGCGCGGGTATTCAGGCCGAAACCCAGTTCCGGGATCACCGGCGAGGACTGGAACCAGCCGCCCGACGGCGTGGCCGAGATCATGTTGCCCCAGCGGTCGATGACGTCGACGTGGGTGGTGTCGCCGCGCTTGACCGAGGCGCGCATGTCGGCCAGCGTCGGTTCGTTGGTCGCGCTGCCGGGGGCCGACACCTTGGACAGGCGCTGCAGCGTGTCCATCACCCGCGCCACCTGCGCCTCGAAGCCGGGAATCACGCCGGGCCGCAGGTCCTGCGAGGCCTGCTCGCCGATGAGCGCGCGGCGCGCGTCGTTGTAGTCGTCCGACAGCAATTGGGCCAGCGGCACGTCGACGAAGGCGGGATCGCCGTAGTAGGCCTCGCGGTCAGCGAAGGCCAGCTTCATGGCCTCGGTGACGCGGTGCACGAACTCGGCGCTGGTCGGGCCGACGCCGGCCAGGTCCATGCCCTTGAGCAGCGCCAGGGTCTGCAGGAACACCGGCCCCTGGCTCCAGGCGCCTGCCTTGGCCACGGTGTAGCCGTGGTAGTCATAGGTGGCGGGCTGGTCGTAGCTGGCGGACCAGCCGGCCAGGTCGTCGGCGGTGATCACGCCCCGATGGCGCTGGCCGCTCTCGTCCATGACCTCGGTGCCGCGCGCGAACTTGTCGATGGCCTCGGCGACAAAGCCGCGGTAGAAGGCGTCGCGGGCGGCCTCGATCTGGCGCTCGCGGTCGGCGCCGGCCTGTTCCGCTTCCCGCAGCACGCGGGTCCAGGTGGCGGCCAGCGCCGGGTTGCGGAACAGCTTGCGGGCCTCGGGCACGTTGCCGCCAGGCAGGTAGACCTGCGCGGTGGTGGGCCAGTGGGCCTGGAAAAAGTCCTTCAGGCCGGCGATGGTGTTGGAGATGCGCGGCATCAGCGCGTGGCCGTGCTCGGCGTAGTAAATGGCCGGTTCCAGCACGTCGCGCACGCGCATCGTGCCGTGGTCGCGCAGCAACTGCATCCAGGCGTCGAACGCGCCGGGGATCACGGTGGCCAGCAGACCGTTGCCAGGGATCAGACCGAGGCCTTCGGCGCGGTAGCGCTCGAGGGTGGCGGCGGCGGGCGTGGTGCCCTGGCCGCACAGCACGTCGACGCGGCCGGTGCGGGCGGAATAGAACACCGCCGGCACTTCGCCGGCCGGGCCGACCAGGTGGGGTTCGACCACCTGCAGCACGAAGGCCGCGGCGACACAGGCGTCGAAGGCGTTGCCGCCGCGCTCCAGCAGCGACATGCCGGCCGAGCTGGCCAGCCAATGGGTGGAGGTCACGACACCGAAGGTGCCGAGGATTTCCGGGCGAGTCGTAAACATCATGGTGCGATCCTGTTGCGGACGGCGCGAGGCCGGCGGCCGCGAGAGACAAGTAAAAACGGGACCCGCCACCGGGTCCCGCGTCTGGCTCGATGCCTACTTCCTGGCGAGGCTGACGCCCTTCAGGCGGATCAGGCCATCGGGATACGGCACGAAGCCTTCCAGTTTCTTCTGCGTGCCGAAGGTCCACGGCAGGTAGAACAGGTAGATGATGGGACGCTGCTCCTGCATCACCGACAGCACCTGGTCGTACAGGGCGCGGCGCTTGGCGGTATCCGGCTCGGCGCGAGCCTCGCCGAGCAACTTGTCGGCCTGCGCGTCGCAGAACTTGCCGTCATTCAGGTTGCCCTTGCAGCTCAGGTACTGGTGGATGTTGCCGCTGGGATCGACCCGGCCCGACCAGCCGCTCTGCCCGACTTCGAAATCGCCGCGGGCCAGCGACGATTGCAGCGAGGCGAATTCGACCGGACGCAGGGTGATGTCGAAACCGGCTTCGGCGCCCATGGCCTGCACCAGCTCGAACACCTGCTGCATGGTGGTGTTGTTGCCGAAGGTGATCTCGAACTTGACGCGGTCGAAACCCGCTTCCTTGAGCAGGGCCTGGGCCTTCTTGGGATCGCGGCCGGCGTGCTCGAACGACTTGTTGTAGGCGAAGCTGGCCGGCGGGAACGGCTGGTAGGCCGGCTGGTACTGGCCTTCGCCGATGACCTGGTTGAGCACGTCGCGGTCGATGGCCAGGTCGAGCGCCTGGCGCACGCGCTTGTCCTTGGCCAGCGGGTTGTTGGCGCGCGCGCCATTGCCCAGGTTGACCGAGATCGACTGGAAGCCCAGGCCCGTGACGGGGGCCAGGCGCAGGTTGGCGTCGTCCTTGACCGCCTTGGCGTCGCTGGGCGCCACGCGCTCGATGATGTCGAGGTCGCCGGCGCGCAGGTTATTCAGGCGCACGGTGTTGTCGGGGATCGGCGTGAAGACGACACGGTCGAAGTGATAGTTGGCGGCGTCCCAATACTTGGGAAATTTCTCCAGCACGATGCGGTCGTTCTGCACCCGTTCCTTGAACTGGTACGGGCCCGAGCATACCGGCTTGCCGCCGGGATCCTTGTCGAACGAGGCGGGCGAGATCATCATGCCGGCGCGGTCGGACAGCTGCGACAGCAGCGAGGCGTCGGGCTCGGACAGGTGCAGCACCACGGTGCTGGCGTCCGGCGCGTCGACGCTGGCCACGGTGGCCAGCTCGCTCTTGCGGTTGCTGTCGGGCAGCGTGCGGGCGCGATCCAGGTTGGCCTTGACCGCGGCGGCGTCGATCGGCGTGCCGTCATGGAACACGGCATCGGTGCGCAGCTTGAAGGTCAGCGTCTTGTTGTCCGGGCTGGTGCTCCAGGACTGCGCCAACTGAGGCACGAACTTCAGGTCCGGCGTGATGTCGACCAGCTTGTCGCACAGCGAGGCGAACACGATGCGGCCCACAAAGGTGCGGGCGCGGGTCGGATCGAGCACGTCCGGGTCGTCCTGCAGGCCGACCCGCAGGGTCGACTGGGCTTGGGCCAGCCCGCTGGCCAGCATTCCCGCCATGGCCATGGCGAGGCAGAGTTTACGCATGAATGATCTCCGTCGATTCAGGCGGCCTGCTTCCCCCCGCGCCGGACGGCGCGCCGCCTGGCGGTGAGGGAACAGACCCCGAGCCGTGCTGCATCGCCGGGCCCATCCCCCCGTTGCGCACGTTCTTGTTGGATTCTGCGCCAGGCGCGCGGCGATTGTATAGAGCGGCGGCAGTCAGGCGCTCGAACCACGCGCCAGACGACCGCCTTGCGGACGCGGGAACGCATTCCCGGCCGTCAATGCCTCAGGGCAGCCGGCACGGCGCCGAGAAATCCACCGCCGCCCGCACCGACTCGCGCAGCCTGGCGACCAGCGGCCGGGCATCGTCGCGGCGGTACTGGAAGGAATACGGCAGCGCCGCCGGTTCGGGATCGCAGTGCAGCACGCGCAGGCTGCCCTCGGCCTGCAGCGCCTGGGCCCAATGGCGCGGCAGCAGCCCGACCCCGGTGCCTTCGATCAGCAGGCCGGCGATGGCGCCCCAGTTGTTGCAGCACAGGCGTTCGCCCGCCGCGTCGCGTCCGGCCAGCCAGTCGTCGATGATGCGGGTGGTGCCGGCGCCCGCGGGCAAGGTCACCAGCGGCAGCCGCGCCAGCAATGCCGGCGTCAGGCGGGTGTCGCCCGCGAGCACGGCCGGCGCCGCGACCCAGGCGAACGCGGCTTCTCCGATCGGCGCGGAGGCGATGCCGGGACGCGATGAACGTCCGGCGATGACCGCGAAGTCCAGCTCGCCGTCGGCGACGCGCTGCTCCAGCACCTGGCCGATATCGACGTAGGGTTCCAGCACCAGGTCGGGATAGGCGGCGCGCACCACGCCGATCAGGCGCGGCAGCCAGGTCAGCGCGGTCAGTTCGCCCACGCCGAAACGGCATCGGCCGCGCAGGCCGGGCGTCTCGGCCAGCGAGGCGCGGATCCGGTCGGCGGCGGCCAGCAGGTCGCGCGCCTGCGGCAGCAGCCGCTGGCCGGCGTCGGTCAGGACCGCCTTGTGGCCGCTGCGGTCGAACAGCGGCTGGCCCAGCGCGTCCTCGAGTTCGGCGATGCGCTTGGACAGCGACGACACCGACAGGTGCAGGCGCTCGGCCGCCACGGCGAAACTGACGCAGGTGGCGGCCCAGTAGAAGGCTTCGAGTTGCTTGAGGGTCATGCCCGGATTGTAGGGGCGCGCGGCGCCCCCGGCGCGGCATGGCCACGCGGACGGCCGTGACGGCGGCGTCCGCGTCGACGGGGTCAGGCGGCCTGCGGCAAGCGCAGTTGCGGCGACAGCCGCAGGGTATCGATGGCGGCACGGAGCATGCGCTCGACGCGCGGCCAGATATCGCCCTTGAGACGATCGGACCAACAGATGGTGCCGAACACCCCTTCGATCAGGGAGTGCAGGTAGACATTGGACAGGCGCACGTCGAGCGCGGGCGGCAGGTCCTCGCGGCTGACGGCGGCGCGCAGCAGTTTTTCAGACGTGCGCAGGGCGTGGCGTTCCCACAGGTCGCGGCGGCGCAGGAGGGGCGCGTTCTCGTCGCTGCGCTCGCATTTCAGGTAGAGAATTTCCAGCACGCGCTGCACCGAGCCTTCCTCCGCGTAGATCTGCACGTACTGACGCATCGAGGCGTACAGCGCTTCCAGCGCCGCGCCATCGGTCGAGACCCGCGTCAGCGACACCGCCTCGCCCAGCGCCCGGTCGCACATGGCGATGCAGACATCGATCTTGTTCTTGTAATGGCCGTAGACGGCGCCCCGGGACACGCCCGCGAAATCGGCGATATCGCTCATGGTGGTGCTGGCCACGCCCTTGGACAGGAACACGTGTTCGGCGGCGTCCAGGATGCGGTCGCGGGTGCGTTGGGATTCTTCTTTCGTCTTGCGGGCCATACAGGGATCTCCTTGTGGAAAATGGGTTGAAGGGATGGATATGAAAACGGCGGCCCGCCTTGCGGGGGCCGCCGTCTGCGCACTGTGAAGAAGTGTGCAGCCGCCAGCATACTTTCGAACAAAACAATTAATCAAGCATGACGGATTAAATGATAGACTGCGGACCCCACAGGGAAAACCCGCGACTTTCCCTCTCTCGCCCGCAACGGGCGCCCAACAATAATTTTTAGAAAATGACGCACCAAGTTCCCTTCAGAACGCTCGCATTCGCATCCGTATTGGTTCTCGTTTCCGCATGCTCGAAGCAGGAGCCTCCTGCAGCCGCCAACGTCCCCGCCGAAATCGGCGTCATCGTGGCCCGGGCCACGCCCACTTCCGTGGCCAGCGAACTGCCTGGCCGGCTGGAGCCCTACCGCGAGGCCGAGGTCCGCGCCCGCGTGGCCGGCATCGTCACCCGCCGCCTGTATGAAGAAGGCCAGGAAGTGGCGCGCGGCACGCCGCTGTTCCAGATCGACCCGGCGCCGCTGCAGGCCGCCTACGATTCCGAGGCCGCCTCGCTGGCGCGCGCCCAGGCCAACCTGTCCGCCGCCGCCGACAAGCTGCGCCGCTACGCCGACCTGGTGTCCGACCGCGCCATCAGCGAACGCGACCACGCCGAAAGCGTGGCCGAGGAACGCCAGGCCCGCGCCGAAGTAGCGCTGGCCAAGGCCAACCTGCAAAGCGCCAGGCTGCGGCTGGAATACGCCCGGGTCACCTCGCCGATCGACGGCCGCGCGCGCCGCGCGCTGGTCACCGAGGGCGCGCTGGTGGGCGAAGGCCAGGCCACCCCGCTGACGGTGGTGCAGCAGCTCGACCCGATCTACGTCAATTTCGCCCAACCCGCGGCTGAGGTCATGCAGTTGCAGAAGCAGATCCGCGCCGGGGCCGTGGAAGGCGTCGCGCCCGACAAGATGCGGGTGCGCCTGCTGCTGCCGGACGGTTCCGAGTACGGCCAGGACGGCACGCTGTCGTTCGCCGACCTGGCGGTCGATCCCGGCACCGACAACGTGACCATGCGCGCGCTATTCGACAACCCGGACCGCGCGCTGCTGCCGGGCATGTATGTGCGAGTGCGTCTGGAGCAGGCCGTCAACCGCGACACCTACCTGGTGCCGCGCGACGCCCTGCTGCGCAATGCCGACGGCGCCCACCTGCTGGTGGCTGGCGACGACGGCGAACTGCGCAGTGCGCCAGTGGCCGCGCATCGTCTGCTGGGCCCGAATTGGGTCGTCACAGAAGGCCTGAAAGGCGGTGAGCGCGTGGTGGTGGAAAACGCCGCGCAGTTGGCCCCCGGCCAGAAAATCAAACCGGTCGAGCGGACCGCGCCGAGCGCGCCCGCGGCGACCGCACCCGCGGCGACCGCGGGAAATAACGAAAAAAGGTAAACCGCCATGGCGCGTTTCTTTATCGATCGCCCCGTTTTCGCGTGGGTGATCTCGCTGCTGATCGCGCTGATCGGCCTGTTGTCGATCCGCGCGCTGCCGGTGGCGCAGTATCCGGACATCGCTCCGCCCGTCGTCAACATCGGCGCCAGCTATCCCGGCGCCTCGGCCAAGGTGGTCGAGGAAGCCGTCACCGCCATCATCGAACGCGAGATGAACGGCGCCCCGGGGCTGATGTACACCTCGTCCAGCAGCGATTCGACCGGCTGGGCCAGCATCAACCTGACCTTCAAGCAAGGCACCAACCCCGACATCGCGGCGGTGGAAGTGCAGAACCGCCTGAAGGCGGTCGAGCCGCGCCTGCCGGAATCCGTGCGGCGCGACGGCGTGCGCGTAGAGAAGGCGGCGGACAACATCCAGCTGGTGGTGTCGTTGAAGTCCGACGGCAGCCTCGATGACATGCAGCTGGGCGAACTGGCGGCCTCCAATGTGCTGCAGGCACTGCGGCGGGTCGAGGGCGTGGGCAAGGTGCAGTTGTTCGGCGCGGAAGCGGCGATGCGCATCTGGCCGGACCCGGCCAGGCTCACCGCCCTGTCGCTGACGCCGGGCGACATCGTCTCGGCCCTGCGCAGCCACAACGCGCGCGTCACCATCGGCGAACTGGGCAACCAGGCCGTGCCGAAGGACGCGCCGCTGAACGCCAGCATCGTGGCGGGGGAATCGCTGCACACGCCGGAACAGTTCGCCAACATCCCGTTGCGGGCGCTGCCGGGCGGCGCCACGCTGCGCCTGAAGGACGTGGCGCGGGTGGAGCTGGGCGGCACCGACTACATGTACCTGTCGCGCGTCAACGGCATGACGGGCACCGGCCTGGGCATCAAGCTGGCGCCCGGCTCCAACGCGGTCGAGACCACCCGCCGCATCCGCGAAACCATGCGCGAACTGGCGCAGTATTTCCCGCCGGGCGTGAGCTGGGACATCCCGTACGAGACCTCCACCTTCGTCGAGATCTCGATCCAGAAGGTGCTGATGACGCTGCTGGAGGCGGTGGCGCTGGTGTTCTGCGTGATGTACCTGTTCATGCAGAACCTGCGCGCCACGCTGATCCCGACGCTGGTGGTGCCGGTGGCGCTGCTGGGCACGCTGGGGGTGATGCTGGGACTGGGCTATTCGATCAACGTGCTGACGATGTTCGGCATGGTGCTGGCCATCGGCATCCTGGTGGACGACGCCATCGTGGTGGTCGAGAACGTCGAGCGCATCATGGCCGAGGAAGGCCTGTCGCCGCATGACGCCACGGTCAAGGCCATGGGCCAGATCAGCGGCGCCATCGTCGGCATCACCGTGGTGCTGGTGTCGGTGTTCGTGCCGATGGCGTTCTTCGACGGCGCGGTGGGCAACATCTACCGCCAGTTCGCCGTGACGCTGGCGGTGTCGATCGCCTTCTCGGCCTTCCTGGCGCTGTCGCTGACGCCGGCGCTGTGCGCCAGCCTGTTGAAACCGATCCCGGCGGGCCACCACGAGAAGCGCGGCTTCTTCGGCTGGTTCAACCGCGCCTTCGCGCGCCTGACCACGCGCTATACGGCGCGCGTGGCCGGCGTGCTGGCGCGGCCGGCGCGCTTCGGGCTGGCCTACGCGCTGGTGATCGGCGTGGCGGCGCTGCTGTTCGCGCGCCTGCCGTCGTCGTTCCTGCCGGACGAGGACCAGGGCAGCTTCATGGCCATGGTGATCCTGCCGCAAGGTTCGCCGCAGGCCGAGACCATGGCCGTGGTCAAGGACGTCGAGCGCTACATGATGGAACACGAGCCGGTACAGTACGTGTATTCGGTCAACGGCTTCAGCCAGTACGGCAGCGGCCCGAACTCGGCCATGTTCTTCGTCACGCTCAAGGACTGGAAGGCGCGGCGCGATGCCTCGCTGCACGTCGATGCGGTGGTCAAGCGCATCAACGAGGCCTTTGCCGACCGCAAGAACCTGATGGTGTTCGCGCTGAACTCGCCGCCGCTGCCGGACCTGGGCTCGACCTCGGGCTTCGACTTCCGGCTGCAGGACCGCGGCGGCCTGGGCTATGAGGCCTTGACGCAGGCGCGGCGAAAACTGCTGGCGGCGGCGGCCGAGCATCCGGCGCTGACGGACGTGGTGTTCGCCGGCCAGGAAGAGGCGCCGCAGCTGCAGTTGCGCATCGACCGTGACAAGGCGCAGGCCATGGGCGTGCCGATCGACGAGATCAACACCGCGCTGGCGGTGATGTATGGCTCGGACTACATCGGCGACTTCATGCTCAACGGCCAGGTGCGGCGCGTGACGGTGCAGGCCGACGGCAAGCGCCGCGTGGACGTGGATGACATCTCGCGCCTGCACGTGCGCAACCTGCAAGGCCAGATGGTGCCGCTGTCGGCGTTCGCCACGCTGAAGTGGTCGATGGGGCCGCCGCAGCTGAACCGCTACAACGGCTTCCCGTCGTTCACCATCAACGGCTCGGCGGCGCCGGGCCACAGCAGCGGCGAGGCCATGCGCGCCATGGAGGCGCTGGCGGCCGAGCTGCCGCGCGGCATCGGCTTCGACTGGTCGGGCCAGTCATACGAAGAGCGGCTGTCCGGCAACCAGGCGCCGGTGTTGTTCGCGCTGTCGGTGCTGATCGTGTTCCTGGCGCTGGCGGCCCTGTATGAGAGCTGGTCGATTCCGCTGGCGGTGATCCTGGTGGTGCCGCTGGGCGTGATCGGCGCGCTGCTGGGCGTGACCGTGCGCGGCATGCCCAATGACATCTACTTCAAGGTCGGCCTGATCGCCACCATCGGCCTGTCGGCCAAGAACGCGATCCTGATCGTGGAAGTGGCCAAGGACCTGGTGCGCGATGGCCAGGGCATCCTGTCCGCCACGCTGGAAGCCGCGCGGCTGCGGCTGCGGCCGATCGTGATGACCTCGCTGGCCTTCGGCGTGGGCGTGCTGCCGCTGGCGCTGGCCAGCGGCGCCGCCTCCGGCGCGCAGGCCGCCATCGGCACCGGCGTGCTGGGCGGGATCATTACCGCGACCGTGCTGGCGGTGTTCCTGGTGCCGCTGTTCTTTCTTATCGTGGGGCGCATGGTCGGCATGCGCGCCCGCCCCGCGCGCCCCGAGGGCCGCGAATCGCTGGAGACGACGCCATGAAACCCGTGGCAATGACCCTGCTGGCGCTGGCGCTGTCCGGCTGCTCGCTGGCGCCCACCCATGAGCGCCCCGCGGCGCCGGTGCCGGCGCAATACGACACGCCGGCGCAGCCCGGCCAGGCGGCCGCGCCACAGGACTGGCGCGCCTATTTCAACGACCCGGCGCTGCAGGCCTGGATCACGGCCGCGCTGGCCAACAACCGCGACCTGCGGGTGGCGGCATTGCGCATCGAGGAGGCGCGCGCGCTGTACGGCGTGCAGCAATCGGAACGCCTGCCATCGATCGACGCCAGCGGCGAATTCAGCCGCGGCCGCGCCACCGAACCGGGCCAGTCCGGCACGGCGGTGTCCAGCCGTTATCGCGCCGCCGTCGGCATTACCGCCTTCGAACTGGATTTCTTCGGCCGGGTGCGGAGCCTGTCGGATGCCGCGCTGGCGCGCTACCTGGCCAGCGAGGAGGCGCACCGCGCCGCCACGCTGGCGCTGGTGGCAGAGACGGCGACGGCCTACTTCAACCAGCGTTCGCTGGCCGAGCAACTGCGCCTGACCGACGACACGCTGGCGCTGCGCGAGACCTCGCTCAAGCTGACCCAGCGCCGCTACGACGCCGGACTGGAGACCGCCATCGGCCTGCGCACCGCGCAGATGCTGGTCGAAAGCTCGCGCGCCACGCGCGCCGAGCTGACCCGCGAGGCCAACCTCGCGCGGCATGCGCTGGGCCTGCTGGCGGGCGATTTCGCGCTGCCGCTCGGCGTCGATCCGGCGCCGCTGGAGAGCCAGAGCCTGACGCCGCTGGCGGCCGGCCTGCCGTCCGAGCTGCTGACGCGCCGCCCCGATCTGCGCCAGGCGGAACAGGCGCTGCGCGCGGCCAATGCCGACATCGGCGCGGCGCGCGCGGCATTCTTCCCGTCGGTGCAGCTGACCACCGACATCGGCACCACCGCCGACCGCTTCTCGGACCTGTTCAGCGGCGGCACCGGCGGCTGGAGCTTCGCGCCGCGCCTGACGCTGCCGATCTTCAACGCCGGCCGCAACCGCGCCAACCTGTCGCTGGCCGAGACCCGCAAGCACATCGCGGTGGCGCAGTACGAGGGCAGCATCCAGGCGGCGTTCCGCGACGTGGCCGACGCCCTGTCGGCGCGCGACGCGCTGCGCGACCAGATCGAGGCCCAGCGCAAGGTGCGCGACGCCGACCGCGAGCGCCAGCGGCTGGCCGAGCGGCGCTATGCGCGCGGGGTGGCGAACTACCTGGAGACGCTGGAGGCCCAGCGCAGCCTGTTCGAATCCGAGCAGGAGTACATCCGGCTGCAGCAGCGCCGGCTGGTCAATGCGGTGGATCTGTACAAGGCGCTGGGGGGATGGGACGACGGCGCATCGCCGGCGTCCTGACGCGGCCCGGCCCTCACGCTACGGGGTACGTCGGCGGGAAGGATCAGGCGCGCGCGCTGACGCGGTAGGCGCAGCGGCGCGCGCCCAGCAGGATGTGCTCTTCGCGCTCGACCCGCACGCCTTCGCCCAGCACTTGTCGGAACAGTTCCAGCTCGCTGCGGCAAAAGCCCATGCAGGCCTGGGCCGCCGCACAGATGGGACAGTGGTTCTCGATGAACAGGAAGTCGTCGCCGTCGCGGCGCATCTCGGCCATGTAGCCCTCGGCCGAACGCACCCGCGCCAGGCATTCGAGCCGCCGCGGCAGATCGCGGGCGCCTTCCAGCGCCTGCCGGTAGGTCGCCAGCATGGCGGCCTCGCGCACCGCAATCAGCTTGTCAACGCCGTCGTCGCCGAACACCTGGCGCACGGCGTTGATCATCTGCACCGTCATGTCGGCGTGCGTGTCGGGGAAGCGGCGCTGGCCGGCGTCGGTCAGGAACCAGATCTGCGTGGGCCGGCCGCGCCCCGCGCTGCGGCTTTCCGAATCCACCAGGCCGTCCGCGTGCAGGCGCGCCATCTGCTGGCGCACCGCCTCGGCCGTGACCTCGAGCGCCTTGGCGATGACCGCCACCGACTGCGGCCCGCGCGTCTTGAGCGTCATGAGCACGCGGTCCGCCGGCTGGTGCGGTTGCCAGGAAATGGGATGGGACAGGGTATCGTCGGACATGGAAGGTCGGAAAGGCGCCAGGCCCTTATGGTGCCACGAACCGCGCCCGTCAGTCAGCCGGCCGGCGCGGGCGCGAGCGACTGCGCTCGCGGGGGCTCCGTTTCCGACGGCGCCTCCCAGCCGCCGCCCAGCGCCTTGTAGAGCGCGACCAGGCTGGTGTAGGAGGCCGTTTCGGCCTGCGCCACCGCGTCCTGCGCCCGCAGCTGCGTGCGCTGCGCGTCCAGCACCGTCAGGTACGGCGTGCCGCCTTCGCGGTAGCGCAGGCGCGCCAGTTCCGCCGCCCGGGCGCTGTGGGCGGCCGCCTGCGCCAGGTTGCCGAGCCGCTGCTGGGTCTGGCCGTACTGCGTCAGCGCGCCCTCCAGTTCCTCCACCGCCTGCAGCACGGTCTGCTCGTAGCGCGCCACCTCGCCCTGCGAACGCGCCTGGGCGGCGCGCTTGCGCGCCAGCGCAGTGGGCAGGTGCAAGGCCGGCCAGTTGACGCCGGGCGCCACGCTGAAGGCGCGGCTGGAAGCGCTGCCGAAATCGGCGCCGCGCAGGGCCACGAAGCCGAGGAAGCCGCCCAGGTCGATGCGCGGGTACAGCTCGGCGGTGGCCACGCCCACGTCGGCATTGGCCGCCGCCATGTTGCGCTCGGCCGCCCGGATGTCCGGACGGCGCGACAGCAAGGCGCCGACGTCGCCGATCGGCAGGCGCGCCGCCAGCGGCGGCCGCGGCGTGGCCGCGTCCAGTTCGCCCAGCTCCACCGGCCGCAGGCCTGCCAGCACCGCCAGGCGGTACAGCGCCAGGCGCCGCGCGGTTTCCTGCAGCGGTACGCTGGCCTGCACGGTTTCCAGGTCGGCGCGGGCGCTGGCAAGATCGCCCTCGTCGCCCCGGCCCGCCGACACCATGGCCTGGATCACGCGCAGGCTGTCGCGCTGGCTGTCCAGGTTGGCGCGCGCCACCGCCAGGCGTTGTTCGGCGCCGCGCAGCTCGAAGTAGTTGCGCGCCACCTCGGCCACCACCACGATGCGGGCCTGCGCCAGGTCGGCGGCCTGGGCCTCGCTGCGCGCCGCCGCGCCCTCGGCCGCGCGCCGCAGGCGGCCGAACAGGTCGATCTCCCAGGCGGCGTCAAAGCCGGCGCGGTAGCTCTTGGCGAGGTTGCGCTCGCCCGCGATGCCGGGGTTGGCCTGCGACAGGCTGCGCTCGAAGCGCCCGCCCAGCGTCACGGTGGGGAACTGGTCGAGTTCCTTCTCGTCCAGCACCGCGCGCGACTCGGCCAGGCGGGCCTGGGCGATGCGGATGTCGTGGTTGCGTTGCAACGCCAGCGTGATCAGCCGGTCCAGCTGCGGGTCCTGCAGCTGCTTCCACCAGTCCTGCTGCAGCCGGTCGGTGGAGAACAGCGCCTGCTCGGGACTGGCCAGCGCCACTGGCGCGGCCTGGGGTTTCTGATAGTCGGGGCCCACCGCGCAGCCGGCGGTGGCCAGCGCGGCCAGCAGCGCCGTGGCGCCGCGGCGCAGGCGTTTGGAGAGGTCAGGATGTTTCATGATGGTTCCTCAATGCGTGGCGGCGGGCCGCGAGGTCGCGACCGGCAACGTGTCCTCGGCCTGGGCCTGCGCCAGTTCGCGAGCGCGCGGCGTGTCGTTGGCGGCGCGGTGGTCGCGCGCCAGCACGGTGTAAACGGTGGGCAGCACGAACAGCGTGAACAGCGTGCCGACCAGCATGCCGACCACGATCACCAACCCCAGGCTGTAGCGGCTGTGGGCGCCGGCGCCGCTGGCGAACAGCAGCGGAATCAGGCCCACCACCATGGCCGCGGTGGTCATCAGGATCGGGCGCAGGCGGATGCGGGCGGCGTGCTCCATGGCGCTGCGCCGGTCCAGGCCGTGGCTGACCTGCATCTCGTTGGCGAATTCCACCATCAGGATGCCGTGCTTGCTGATCAGCCCGATCAGCGTCACCAGCCCGATCTGGGTGTAGATGTTGATGGTCGCCATGCCCAGCGCCAGCGGGATCAGCGCGCCGCAGATCGACAGCGGCACGCTCACCAGGATGATGAACGGGTCGCGCAGGCTTTCGTACTGCGCCGCCAGCACCAGGTAAATGACGATGATGGCGAAGATGAAGGTGATCATCAGCGCCGAGCCTTCCTGGCTGAACTGGCGCGCGTCCGATTGCCAGTCGTAGCTGAAGCCGGCCGGCAGCTGCTGCGCCTGGCGCGTCAGGAACTGGACCGCGTCGCCCATGGTCACGCCCGGCATCGGGATGGCCTGGAAGGTGGCGGCGTTGAGCTGGTTGAACTGGGTCAGCTTGTTGGGCTCGACGCCCATCGACACCGACACGAAGTTCGACAGCGGCACCTGCGCGCCGCTGGCGCTCTTGACGTAGTACCGCGCCAGCGACTCGGGCGAGATGCGCTGCTGGCGCAGGCTCTGTGGGATCACGTCGTACGAGCGGCCGTCCATGCCGAAGCGGTTGACGTAGTTCTCGCCCACCAGCACCGCCAGCGTGTCGCCCACCGCCTTCATGGTGACCCCCAGGCTGTTGGCCTTGGCGCGGTCCACCTTCAGTTGCACCACCGGGTTGTTGTAGTCCAGGTCGCTGTCGACCACCATGAACAGGCCGCTGGCGCGCGCCGCCTGCTTCAGGTTTTCCATGGCCTCGTACACCACCGGGTAGTCGGCCGCGCTCATGATGACCATCTGCACCGGCAGGCCGCCGGTCGAGCCCGGCAGCGGCGGCAACTGGAAGGCGAAGATGTTGCTGCCCTCGATCTGGTTGACCATCGACTGCATGTCGGCCTGGATCTGGTCGGCCGAGCGCTTGCGCTCGTGCCAGTCGACGAAATTGACGCCGCCGATGCTGTTGGAGACGCCGTCCGAGCCGTTGATGAGCCAGCGGCCCTTCTGCTCGGGCAGCGTCGCCATCACGTCGTCCCACTTCTTGCCGAACTTCTCGACGTAGTCGATGTTGGCCTGCTGCGGCGACTTGATCGCGGTGAGCACGGTGGACTGGTCCTCGACCGGCGCCAGTTCGCGCTGGGCGGCGTTGTACAGGAACGGCAGGCTGGCCATCACCGCCACCGCCAGCAGGCCGGTGACCCAGCGGTGATGCAGCGACACATCCAGCAGCCGGCCGTAGCCCTGGCCCAGGCGATTGAAGAAGTGTTCGGCGCGGCGCGCCATCCAGCCCTCGGAGACGTGGCTGTTGAGCAGGAACGAACTCATCACCGGCGACAGCGTCAGCGCGATGACGCCCGACACCACCACCGCCCCCGCCAGCGTGAAGGCGAATTCCTTGAACAGCGACCCGGTCAGGCCGCCCATCAGGCCGATCGGCGCGTACACCGCCGCCAGCGTGATGGTCATGGCGATGACCGGGCCGGCCACTTCGCGCGCGCCGATCAGGGCCGCGCGCACCGGCGACTTGCCTTCCTCGATGTGGCGGTGCACGTTCTCGACCACCACGATGGCGTCGTCCACCACCAGGCCGATGGCCAGCACCATGGCCAGCAGCGTCAGCAGGTTCACGCTGAAGCCGAACAGCGCCATGATGGCGGCGCCCCCGAGCATCGACAGCGGAATGGTGATCACCGGGATCAGCACCGCGCGCAGCGAGCCCAGGCACAGGAAGATCACCGCCACCACGATGACGATGGCTTCCATCAGCGTATGCACCACGCCGTCGATCGAGGCGCTGATGAAGCGCGCCAGCTCGAACGGCACCTGCACGCTGGTGCCCGGCGGCAGGTTCTGCTTGATGTTGGGCAGCAGCTCGTTCAGGCGCTTGACGATCACCAGCGGGTTGCCGACCGGCGTGGCGTTCAGGCCGAAGTACACGGCCGGCTCGCCATCCATCAGGCCGCTGGAGTCGGTCGAGGCCGCGCCCAACTCCACGGTCGCCACGTCGCCCAGGCGCACGATGGCGTCGCCCTCGCGCTTGATGACCATGTCGCGGAACTCGGCCACGTTGACCAGGTCGGTGTTGACTTTGATGTTGGACACCACGTACAGGCCCTTGGCCTGGCCGGGCGCGGCCTGCACGTTGTTCTGGCGCAGGGCCTCGGCCAGTTCGCCGGCCGAGAGGCCGCGCGCGGCCAGCCGGTCGGGGTCGAGCCAGACCCGCATCGCCAGCTTCTGGCCGCCGTACAGTTCCACGCTGGCCACGCCGTCGATCGACGACAGCTGCGGCTGCACCACGCGCGACAGGTAGTCGGTCAGCGCCGGCAGCGACATGGTCGAGCTGGAGAACCCCACATAGGCCACGGCCGTCGCCTCGCCGGCGGACTTGACCAGCACCGGGTCGTAGGCGTCCTGCGGCAGGCGGTATTTGACTTCGTTGACCTTGGCCATGACCTCGGTCATGGCCTTGTTGGAATCGGCGTTGAGCTTCATGCGTACCGTGATCACGCTGCGGCCCTGGGTCGAGGACGACGACAGGTAGTCGATGCCCTCGACCGTGGCGACGGATTGCGCGATGGGCTGGGTGACGAAGCCCTGCATCAGGTCGGGCGAGGCGCCCGGGTACTGCGTGGTGATGGTGATGGTGGTGCTTTCGGTCAGCGGGTACTGGCGGATCGGCAGGCCGCTCAGGGCGCGCAG
The DNA here is from genome assembly GCF_040084795.1 of Achromobacter sp. HNDS-1. Taxonomy (NCBI): domain Bacteria; kingdom Pseudomonadati; phylum Pseudomonadota; class Betaproteobacteria; order Burkholderiales; family Alcaligenaceae; genus Achromobacter; species Achromobacter sp. HNDS-1. The sequence continues at coordinate 4,518,330 of NZ_CP157584.1, read as the reverse complement.
CCCCATCAGCAGCAGCAGTGTGCTGACCACCAGCGCCAGCACCGGCCGGCGCACGAACAGATCGGTGAACTTCATGATCGGCTCCGTGGGTTCAGCGGGCTTGCGCCACGGAGTGCGACGCGGCGTCCAGCGCCACGGTGTCCTGGGCGCTGATCTCGACCGGCGCGCCGTTGTGCAGGCGCAACTGGCCCGAGGTCACCACGCGGTCGCCGGGCTTGAGGCCCTTGGTCACCACCACCCGGCCGCTGGCGCGCTCGGCGGTCTGCACGTAGGCCTGGGTCACGGTCGGCGGCGCCGATGCTTCGCCGGCCTTGGGCGGCGTCACCACATAGACCGAGTCGCCGTAGGCGCTGTAGCTGACAGCGGTTTCCGGCACGGTCAGCACGCCGGGCCGCGGCGGCAGCACCACCTGGCCGTGGGCGAACATGCCCGCCGCCAGCGCGCCGTCGGCATTGGCCAGCGTGGCCTGCACGCGCACGGTGCGCGAGCCAGGATCGACCTGCGGCTCGATGGTGGTGACGGCGCCTTCGAAAACCCGTCCGGCGTGGGCGTCGACCGTCACGGTCACCGGCTGGCCGGCGCGCAGCGCGCCCAGCGCCTGTTCCGGCAGGGTGAGGTTGGCGTAGACGCTGGCCGCGTCGGTCAGCGACACCAGCGGATCGCCGGCGCGGGCGAACTGGCCCAGATTGACGCGGCGCACGCCGAGCACGCCGTCGAACGGGGCCTTGACGCGCTTCTGTTCGATCAGCGCCTGGATGCGCTTGATTTCGCCGGCGGCCTGGTCGTAGTCGGCCTGGGCCTGGTCCAGTTGTTCGCGGGTCGCGGCCTGCAGCGGCACCAGGCGGCGGGTGCGCTCCAGCAACGCCCGGGCGTTCCTGGCCTGGGCCTGCAGGCGCGCCAGTTCGCCCTGCTCGGGCGCGTCGTTCAGTTGCACCAGCAACTGCCCGGCGCGTACCCGCTCGCCAGGCGTGAACAGGATCTGCGCCACCCTGCCATCGACTTCGGCCGGCACCAGCACCTGCCGCGTCGCCTCGATCGAGCCGATGCCCGACAGCGCCGCCGGGAAGTCGGCCTGCAACACGGGCGCCACCGCCACCTTGGCCGGCGCCATGGCCCAGCCGCCCTTGTGCTGCGCGCCGCCGAATTTCCAGTACAGCCCACCCCCCGCCACCACCGCCAGGGCCAGCACCCCGGCGACCCATGCACCCGATTTCGCCTTCATGATTCTCTCGCTATTTATCAAAGGAATGGCTTGGATAATCCTAGAAAAATCAGACGAAGTCAAAAAACCTAAAGTAATGTTGAGGATTGAGGAAATCTATCGACGCAAACGGGCAAGAAAAAAAACCGCCGGCGAAAGCCGGCGGTTTGCGGGAAAACGGGTTGGCGCCTGGGGCGCGGCGTATCGCGCACCGCCAGCGCCAGGGATCGGCGCCACGTGACAGGCGGGCGCTATGTCTACGTGCGCACCATGTGCAGGTAGTGGCGGTGACGCTCGTACTGGTCGAGGATGTCGCCGATGACGGCGTCGCGGCTCCAGCCCATGATGTCGTAGTCCTGTCCGCCCTCGCGCAGGTGGACCTCGGCGCGGAAGTACTTGCGTTCCTCTTCGTCGGCGGCCTCCTCGGGCGTCAGGCTGGGCCGCACGAAGGCCTGCGGCTGCACCGAATAGAAGAAGTCCAGGTGTTCGCCGTGGTTCACTTCCAGCACCACGCCGCCCTCGCCGTCGCCTTCCTTGACCGCCACCGCGTAGCCCTGCTTGCGCAGTTCATCGGCCACGTCTTCCAGGGCCGGGGTCACCACGTCCGTGATAAAGCGCAACACATGGGCGCGGCGCGGCATCATGACCATGTTGCGCAGCCGCCGTTCCCACGACTGGCCGCCGCGCGCCGGGCGCGACAGCGTCAGCGACTGGTAGCGGATGCCGCGCTTGGTGGCATCGAGCTTGAGGGCCTTGAACAACCCCCACAGCGACAGCAGCAGGATGACCGAGAACGGCAGCGCGCTGGCGATGGTGGCCGTCTGCAGCGCCGTCAGGCCATCGGCCAGCAGCAGCGCGATGGCCACCGCGCCCATCGACAGCGACCAGAAGATGCGCTGCCACACGGGCGTGCGGTCGGCGCCGCCCGAGGCCAGCAGGTCCACCACCAGCGCGCCCGAATCCGCCGAAGTGACGAAGAACACCGCCACCATGGCAATGGCGAAGATCGATATCACACCGCTCCACGGCAACAGCTCGAAGAACGCGAACAGGGCCAGGGAGTTGTCGTCCTTGACGGTGTCGGCGAACCCCTTGATGCCGTCGACCAGAATGAAGTGGATGGCGGTGTCGCCGAATACGGTCATCCAGAACAGCGTGAACCCGGCCGGCACCAGCAGCACGCCGCTGACGAATTCGCGGATGGTGCGGCCACGCGAGATGCGGGCGATGAACAGGCCCACGAACGGCGACCAGGCGATCCACCAGCCCCAGTAGAACAGGGTCCAGCCGCCGATCCAGTCGGTCGGCTCATACGCATACAGGTTGAAGGTCTTGTTGACGATGTCCGACAGGTAGGCGCCGGTGTTCTGCACGAAGGTCTGCAGCAGGAACACGGTGGGGCCGGCCACCAGCACGAACAGCAGCAGGATCACCGCCAGCACCATGTTGGCTTCGGACAGAATGCGGATGCCCTTGTCCAGGCCGCTGGCCACCGACAGCGTGGCCAGTCCGCAGGTGATGACGATCAGGATGATCTGCGGCATCACGCCCACGGGAATGCCGAACAGATGGTTCAGGCCGCTATTCATCTGCGCCACGCCCAGCCCCAGCGAGGTGGCCACGCCCAGCACCGTGCCGATGATGGCGAACACGTCGACCGCGTGGCCGATGGGGCCGTGGATGCGGTTGCCGATCAGCGGATACAACGCCGACCGCAGGGTCAGCGGCAGGCCGTGGCGGAAACTAAAGAAAGCCAGCGTCAGCGCCACCACCGCGTAGATGGCCCAGGCGTGCAGGCCCCAGTGGAAGAAGGTGATCTTCATGGACTCGCGCGCGGCGGCCGCGGTGGCGCCCTCGCCCACCGGCGGCGACATGAAGTGCATGACCGGCTCGGCCACGCCGAAGAACATCAGGCCGATGCCCATGCCCGCCGAGAACAGCATGGCGAACCAGGTGAAGTTGCGGTAGTCGGGCTCGCTGTGGTCGGGCCCCAGCTTGATGTCGCCATAGCGGCTGATGGCCAGGAACGCCACCGACAGCAGGATGATGGCGACCACCAGGATGTAGAACCAGCTGGCGTTGCCCAGGATCCAGGCCTGGACGGCTTCGAACAGGCTCTGCGCGGCCTTGGGCGCGGTGATCGCGAAGCCCACCAGCAGCAGTGTGAACACCGCCGCCGTGAAAAACACTGGACGATTGATGGTGGATGGTCGGGTTTCTGAAGACATGCTGCCGCTCCTTTCGCCCGAGGGATGCCGAAGGCAACGGCGCTGGCCCCCTCAGTCCAGCCGGCGCGCCGCCGTTATTACTATCATGCCGCCGCTGGCGGCGACAATGCCCGCATGGCCCTGAGCGCGCTGCGCCCGGCATTCGGTCCCGGACCGGCCGCGCGGGTCGTCGTCGGGCCGGGCGGCCCTAGCCGGGGTCGCGTTCGCCGAACACCACGCGGCGGAAAAAGCCCGCCAGCACCGATTCGGTGGTCTCGGCGCTGACGTTCTGCGGGTCGAAGGCGAAGCTGAACTGCATGCCGTCGGACAGCGCCAAGAGGCCGATGGCCAGTTCACGCGCGGGCAGCGGCAGTGGCGTGCCGACGCGCTCGGAAAACTGGCGGATGTATTCGGTGGTGGCGTCGCGCAGCTCGCCCATGCAGGCAATGAACCCGACCCGGAACTCGGGGTCGCGGGCGGCCTGCAGCTTGGCTTCCATCCACAGCAGGAAGCACTCGTTGTCGCGGAAATGGTTGCTGTAGTAGTGCAGCACGCTGTCTTCCATCTGCTGGCGGGTTTCGCCGGCCTCGAAGATGGCGCGCATATCGCCCATGACGTTTTCGTGGTCGCGCTTGAGCAACTGCAGGAAGAGTTCGGACTTGCTGGCGAAATTGGAATAGAAAGCGCCGCGGGTATAGCCGGCCAGCTCGGCGATGTCCTCGACGCTGGCCGCCACGAAACCCTTGGTCAGGAAGATCGATTGCGCGGCATCGAGCAGACGCTGGCGCGTCTGGTCACGGCTTTGCTCTCGGGTAAGGCGGACTTTTGACATGCGCCGATTCTATCATCTGGAACGATTTCAGATTCATACTTGTATTTGAATACATGGCCGCATTAGAATCCATCCCGTATCGGATTGCCAGGGTGACCGCCGGCCTGGAACGGCCTGCCCCCTCGCGTCCCGCCCCCTCCTCCTGCCCGCGTCGCGAGGTGTTTCGTGAATTCTTCAGGTTCTTGCGCGCCCGTCGCCGCGCGCAATCCCGCCGCCGCCGCGGCGTCTTCCCGCCTTTCCCCGCGCCGCCGCTGGCCGGCGCTCGCCCTGGCGCTGACGCTGGCGCTGGCCGGCTGCGGCAGCAAGGAAGCCGAGGCGCCGCCGCCGCGCCCGGTGGTGGCCATGCCGGCCAAGGCCGACGCCGCGCTGCCGGCCTGGACCCTGCCGGGCGAAGTGCAGGCGCGCTACAGCACGCCGCTGTCGTTCCGCGTGGGCGGCAAGATCATCGAACGCAAGGTGCGCCTGGGCGACACGGTCAAGCCCGGCCAGGTGGTCGCCCGGCTCGATCCCGCCGACGCCACCAAGAACGCCGCCGCCGCCCGCGCCCAGCTGTCGGCCGCCCAGCACCAGCTGGACTACGCCAAGCAGCAACTGGACCGCGACCGCGCCCAGGCCCGCGAAAACCTGATCGCCGCCAACCAGCTCGAACAGACGCGCAACGCCTACGCCTCGGCGCTGGCGCAACGCGACCAAGCGGCGCAACAAGCCGCGCTGTCGGCCGACCAGCTCAACTACACCACCCTCGTGGCCGACCATGCCGGCGTCATCACCGCCGAACAGGCCGACACCGGCCAGAACGTGGCGGCCGGCCAGGCGGTCTACAACCTGGCCTGGTCGGGCGACGTCGACGCGCTCTGCGACGTGCCCGAAAGCGTGCTGGCGGGACTGGCCATCGGCCAGCGCGCCACCGTCACCCTGGCGCCGCTGCCCGGCAAAACCTTCAGCGCCGTGCTGCGCGAGATCGCGCCGGCCGCCGATCCGCAGAGCCGCACCTATCGCGCCAAGCTGACGCTGGAGTCGCCCTCGCCCGAGGTGCGGCTGGGCATGACCGCCAACATCAGCTTCGACAACCGCCAGGCCAACGGCGCCACCACCTACACGGTGCCGGCGACGGCGCTGTTCCATGACGGCACCGAGCCCGCCGTCTGGATCGTCAAGCCGCAGGAAGACACCCTGGAGCTACGCCGCGTGCAGGTGCTGCGCTACGACGCGCGCAGCGTCACCCTGTCGCAGGGCGTGCAGGCCGGCGAGCGCGTGGTGTGGCAAGGCGTGCACGCCGTGTCGGCCGGCGAAAAGGTCCGCGCGGTGCCGCCGCTGCACCCCGAGGACTTCGCATCATGAGCGCGCCGGTTCCCGAGAATCAGAACGCCGCGCACCGCCACGAGGAAGGCAAGTTCAACCTGTCGGCCTGGGCCCTGCGGCACCAGCCGCTGGTAATCTTCCTGATCACGCTGGTGACGCTGTTCGGCGTGCTGTCGTATTCGCGCCTGGCGCAGTCGGAAGACCCGCCCTTCACCTTCCGCGTGATGGTCATCAAGACCCTGTGGCCCGGCGCCACCTCGCAGCAGGTGCAGGAACAGGTCACCGACCGCATCGCCAAGAAGCTGCAGGAAACGCCGTCCACCGACTTCCTGCGCAGCTACTCGCGCCCCGGCGAGTCGCTGATCTTCTTCACCATGAAGGACTCGGCCCCGGCCAGCGAGGTGGCCAACGAGTGGTACCAGGTGCGCAAGAAGGTCGGCGACATCGGCGCCACCCTGCCGCAAGGCGTGCAGGGGCCGTTCTTCAATGACGAGTTCGGCGACGTCTACACCAACATCTACACCCTGGCCGGCGACGGTTTCTCGCCGGCGCAGTTGCGCGACTACGCCGACAATCTGCGCACGGTGCTGCTGCGCGTGCCGGGCGTGGCCAAGGTCGACTACTTCGGCGAACAGCCCGAGCACGTCTACATCGAGATCAGCAACACGCAGCTCACGCGCCTGGGCGTGTCGCCGCAGCAGATCGCCGAGGCCATCAACAGCCAGAACGCGGTGTCCAGCGCCGGCACCCTGACCACCGCCGACGACCGTATCTTCGTGCGTCCCAGCGGCCAGTTCCAGGACACCCGGGCGCTGGCCGAGACGCTGATCCGCGTCAACGGCAAGTCGATCAGGCTGGGCGACATCGCCACCATCCATCGCGGCTACGACGATCCCCCGGCCGAGCAGATGCGCACGCGCGGCCAGCCGGTGCTGGGCATCGGCATCACCATGCAGCCAGGTCAGGACGTGGTGCACCTGGGCAAGGCCCTGGAGGCCAAGTTCGGCGAGCTCAAGGCGCGGCTGCCGGCCGGCCTGACGCTGACCGAGGTGTCGAGCATGCCCAAGGCGGTGTCGTTCTCGGTGGACGAATTCCTGCGCTCGGTGGCCGAGGCCGTGGCCATCGTGCTGATCGTCAGCCTGGTGTCGCTGGGGCTGCGCACCGGCATGGTGGTGGTGATCTCGATTCCGGTGGTGCTGGCGGTGACCGCGCTGTTCATGGACATGTTCGGCATCGGCCTGCACAAGGTCTCGCTGGGCACGCTGGTGCTGGCGCTGGGCCTGCTGGTGGACGACGCCATCATCGCGGTCGAGATGATGGCGGTGAAGCTGGAACAGGGCTGGAGCCGCGCGCGCGCCGCCGCCTTCGCCTACACCAGCACCGCCTTCCCGATGCTGACCGGCACGCTGGTGACGGTCGCCGGCTTCCTGCCGATCGCGCTGGCCAAGTCCAGCACCGGCGAATACACCCGCTCGATCTTCCAGGTGTCGGCGATCGCGCTGATCACCTCGTGGTTCGCCGCGGTGGTGCTGATCCCGCTGCTGGGCTACCGCATGCTGCCCGAGCGCAAGCGCGAGGCGCACCTGCCCGATGACCACGAGCATGACATCTACAACACCCGCTTCTACCAGCGCCTGCGCGGCTGGGTGGCGTGGTGCGTGGACCGCCGCTGGCGCGTGCTGCTGGCAACGGTGCTGGTGTTCATCCTGTCGATGGCCGGCTTCGGCCTGGTGCCGCAGCAATTCTTCCCCAGCTCGGACCGCACCGAGCTGCTGGTGGACGTGCGGCTGCAGGAAGGCGCCTCGTTCGCGGCCACGCTGCGCCAGGTCGAACGGCTTGAAAAAGTGCTGGACGGCCGGCCCGAGATCGCCCATTCGGTGAGCTTCGTCGGCACTGGCGCGCCGCGCTTCTACCTGCCGCTGGACCAGCAGCTGGCCACGCCCAATTTCGCGCAGATCGTCATCACCGCCAACTCGGTGGAAGACCGCGAGAAGCTGGCGCACTGGCTCGAGCCGGTGCTGCGCGAGCAGTTCCCGGCGATCCGCAGCCGTCTGTCGCGGCTGGAAAATGGCCCGCCGGTGGGCTTCCAGGTGCAGTTCCGCGTCAGCGGCGACAAGATCCCCGAGGTGCGCCAGGTGGCCGAGAAGGTGGCCGCCGAAGTGCGCGCCGACAGCCGCTCGGTCAACGTGCAGTTCGACTGGGACGAACCGTCCGAGCGCTCGGTGCGCTTTGACATCGACCAGCAGAAGGCCCGCGAGGTCGGCGTAAGCTCCAACGACATCTCCAGCTTCCTGGCGATGACGCTGTCCGGCTACACCGTGACGCAGTACCGCGAGCGCGACAAGCTGATCAACGTCAGCCTGCGCGCCCCCGACAGCGAGCGCGTCGATCCGGGCCGCCTGGCCACGCTGGCCATGCCCACGCCCAACGGCCCGGTGCCGCTGGGCAGCCTGGGCCAGGTGCGCTACGGCCTGGAATACGGCGTGATCTGGGAACGCGACCGCCAGCCCACCATCACCGTGCAGGCCGACGTCAAGGCCGGCGCGCAGGGCATTGACGTGACCCACGCCATCGACAAGAAGCTGGACGCGCTGCGCGCCGAACTGCCGGTGGGCTACCGCATCGAGGTCGGCGGCCCGGTCGAGGAAAGCGCCAAGGGCCAGTCGTCCATCAACGCGCAGATGCCCATCATGATCGTGGCGGTGCTGACGCTGCTGATGGTGCAGCTGCAGAGCTTCGCCCGCGTGCTGATGGTGGTGCTGACCGCGCCGCTCGGCCTGATCGGCGTGGTGGCCGCGCTGCTGCTGTTCGGCAAGCCGTTCGGCTTTGTCGCCATGCTGGGCGTGATCGCGATGTTCGGCATCATCATGCGCAACTCGGTGATCCTGGTCGACCAGATCGAGCAGGACATCAGCGCCGGGCACAAGCGCGTGGACGCCATCGTCGGCGCCACGGTGCGGCGCTTCCGCCCCATCACGTTGACGGCCGCGGCCGCGGTGCTGGCGCTGATCCCGCTGCTGCGCAGCAACTTCTTCGGTCCCATGGCCACGGCCCTGATGGGCGGCATCACCAGCGCCACGGTGCTGACGCTGTTCTTTTTGCCCGCGCTGTACGCGGCCTGGTTCCGCGTGCGCCACGACGAGCGCGAGGAACCCGAAGGCGTGCCGCCCGGCGCCCACGCCGGCGACAACGTAGAACGAGGAGCCTGACGATGTCCCTCCGTCTCCCGACCCCGGCCTGGCGCCTGGCCACCCTGCCGCTGTTGCTGGCGCTGGGCGCCTGCGCCTTCGCCCCCGATAGCAAGCCGCCAGCGATGGCGCAGCCCGCGCAATACGGCGTCGAAGCGCTGCCCGCCGCCGGCGCGCCGGCGCAGGGCGTGGCGCAGCGTTATGCACGCGACGGCCGTCCGGTGCCCGAATGGTGGAAACGCTTTGGCTCGGACGCGCTCAACGCCATGGTGGAAGAAGGCCTGGCCAACAGCCCGGACCTGGCCGCGGCCGAGCGCAATCTGGCCGGCGCGCGCGAACAGTTGCGCGGACAGGTCAATTCGTCGCTGCTGCCATCGGTGGATGCCGGCGCCGACGTTTCGCGCAAGCGCGCGCTGACCATGCCGAACCTGCCGCAACCCACGGCGCTCTACAACGTCTTCACCGGCCAGGTCCAGGCCAAGTACGACCTCGACCTGTTCGGCGCGGCGCGCTTCGAGAACGTGTCGCGCGCGGCCCAGGTGGAACAGCAGGCCTATCAGCTCGAATCGGCGCGCCGTTCCCTGGCCGGCAACATCGTCACCGGCGCCATCACCTCGGCGTCGCTGGCCGAGCGGGTGGCGTTGACCGAAAAGCAGGTGGTGCTGGCGCGCCAGGTGGCGCGCGACACCCAGCGCCGCTACGAACTGGGCTCGGCCTCGCAGAACGACGCGCTGCAGGCCGACCAGGACGCCGCCACGCTGGAAGCCTCGCTGCCGGGCCTGCGCGCGCAATGGCAGGCCACGCGCCACGCGCTGGCGGTGCTGATGGGCCGCAGCCCGGATCAGGCCCCGCCGGACCTGGCCTTCGCCATGATCGCGGTGCCCGAGGAGGTGCCGGTGCTGGTGCCATCCGAACTGCTGGCGGCGCGGCCCGACATCCACGTCGCCGAGGCCGTGCTGCGCGCGGCGGCGGCCGACGTCGGCGTGGCCACGGCGCAGTTGTTCCCCAGTCTGTCGCTGTCGGCGTCGATGGGCAAAGGCGGCTTCAGCTGGCCAACGGCGCTGTCGGGCGCGGGCTCGATCTGGGCGGTGGGCGCGTCGCTGACGCAGCCGATCTTCCACGGCGGCGCGCTGCTGGCGGAACGCAGCGCCGCCAAGGAGCGCTATGAGGCGGCGGTGCTGCAATACAAGCAGACCGTGCTGACCGCCTTCCGCGACGTGGCCGACACCCTGGCGCAACTGGAGGCGGACGGGCAGGCGCTGGCCTCGGCAGAGGCCTCGCGCCGGGCCGCGGAGCAGTCGCACCGCAACACCGCCAACCGCGTGCGCCTGGGCGCGCTGGCGCCCTACACCGCGTACGCCAGCGAACAGCATTACGTCGCGGCGCGGGTGCGGGAAGTGGAATACGCCAATGCCCGCCTGACCGAGACGGCGGCGCTGTTCCAGGCGATGGGTTCGCCGGTGCGCGCGTCGCAGGCGCCGGGGCAACGGGCCAACGAAGGTGCGGCGGCCAGGCCGCAAGCGGCTCAACCTCAGCAGCAGCAGCAGCAGCAGCAGCAGCAGCAGTGACCGCTACGCCGCGCTGCCCGCGCGGCGCCCACAGGCCCCCGACGCCTACGGCGCGGGGGCCTGTTCCTTGATGCGGGAAGCGAGCACCACGGGGTCGATGCGCCGCTCTCCCCCGCAACAGCGCCGTACCCGTCCTTGCCCGGTCTTGTTGAGCCCGATCGCCGGGAAGGTCACCGGCAGCGCGCCCAAGGCGCCCCCCGAAGCCCGCTAGTGTCCTACCGGACGCGGACGGTGTCCGTGCCGGGCAGCCGCCGCGAGCCAGGTCCGCGTCTGCGCTCCATCTCCGGGCAAACCCTCGGTAATATTGGCGCCAAAATAAGCTAATATTTTTGCAACATTCTCCCCTTCCCCGACCTCACGGCGCCGCGCGCCGCTATCCGTCCATGACCCAGATCACCCAATTCCCGTTCGTATCGGTCTCCGGTACTCCCGAGGCCCGTGGCCGCGCCTATGGCCAGCAGGCCGCCGACCGCGTGCGCAAGAGCGCCGCCATGTACGGCCAGACGCTGGTCGATCTGGGTTACGACGCCATGGCGCGCACCCGCCTGATCGAAAGCTTCGCCCGTGAGATCGAGAACTTCGCGCCGCACTATCTAGAGGAAATGCGCGGCATCGCCGCCGGCGCCAACGTGCCCTTCGAAGACATCGTGATGGTCAACGCCCGCACCGAAGTCATCGCCAAGGCCCGCGCCGAAAAGAAGAAAGCCGCCGAACTCGAACCGGGCGACGGCTGCACCGGCGCCCTGATCCTGCCGACCCGCTCGGCCAACGGCCGCCTGATCCACGGCCAGAACTGGGACTGGCGCGCCGAATGCGCCGAGACCGCCATCGTGCTGCGCGTGCGCAACGACAACGGCCCGGACATCCTGACCTTCGTCGAGGCCGGCGGACTGGCCCGCAGCGGCCTGAACAGCGCCGGCGTGTCGATCACCGCCAACTACCTGGAATCCGACCGCGACTTCCGCCAGTTGGGCGTGCCGCTGTCGCTGATCCGCCGCAAGGTGCTGGAGCAGGAACACTTCGCGCTGGCCATCAAGGCCGTCAGCACCACCCAGAAGTCGTGCTCGAACAACATCATGATCGGCATGGCCGCCGGCTTCGGCGTGGACTACGAGTGCACCACCGATGAAGCCTTCCCGATCTACCCGGGCGCCGACGACCTGATCGTGCACGCCAACCACTGGGTCAGCGAAGTCGCGCTGGGCAAGCTGCGCGACACCGGCCGCGCCAGCACCCCGGAAAGCGCCTACCGCGACTGGCGCGTGCGCCGCCTGCTGAACGAGAAGGACAAGCTGACGCGCGAAGACCTCAAGCGCGCGCTGTTCGACGACTTCGGCACGCCCTACTCGGTCTGCCGCCCGCCGCGCCCGGGCAGCCACGACAACCTGTCGGCCACCGTCGCCATGGTCGTTATGGAGCCGGCCGCCGGCCTGATGGAAGTGGCGCCGCTGCCGGCGCTGAACCGCACGTTTACCCGCTACAGCCTGGACGCCGAGCCCGAGCTGCTGGCCGCGGCCTGATCTCTGCCAGTCCCCTGAACCGTTGGCGGCGGCCGGATGCCCGGCCGCCCGCGCCCTCCCTGGAAACGCATCGATGACAATCAAACTCCTGAACACCGCGATTGCCCTGGCGCTGGGCGCGCTGAGCGGATCAGCCTGGGCCCAGGCGCCCGCGCCGCTGCGCATCTCGTTCACCGCCGACATCCGCTCGACCGAACCCGGCGTGAACCGCGACAGCAACAGCGACGCGGTGGTGCTGCACGTCGTCGAGGGCCTGGTGGCCTACGGCGAGGATGCCGAGGTCCGCCCGCTGCTGGCCGAGTCCATCGACATCAGCCCCGATGGCAAGACCTACACCTTCAAGCTGCGCCAGGGCGTCAAGTTCCACAACGGCGCGCCGCTGACCTCGGCCGACGTGCTCTGGACCTGGCAGCACTACACCGCCGCCAACGCCGGCTGGCGCTGCGCCAGCGAATTCGATGGCCGCGGCACCGTCAAGGTCACCGGCGTCGAGGCGCCCGACGCCCAGACCGTGGTCTACCACCTGGAAAAACCCAGCAGCCTGTTCCTGGCCTCGCTGGCGCGCGCCGACTGTGGCGGCACGGGCATCCTGCAGAAGGCCTCGGTCAAGGCCGACGGCAGCTGGGACAAACCCATCGGCACCGGCCCCTTCGCCTTCGCCGAATGGAAGCGCGGCGAATACGTGCGCCTGACCAGGTTCGCCGACTACGCCAACCGCGACGGCAAGCGCGACGGCTACACCGGCTCCAAGCGCCCCCTGGTCGATGAAGTGCGCTTCGTCATCGTGCCCGACGACTCCACCGCCAAGGCCGCCCTGCAACGCGGCAACATCGACATCATCGAAGACGTCTCCAACAACGACGTGCCGGTGTTGCAAGGCACCCCCAACGTCAAGGTCGCCTACGCGCCCGTCATGAGCATGACCGCGCTGCTGCTGCAGACCAGGGACCCGCTGCTGTCCAATCCCAAGATCCGCCAGGCCCTGGCCCACGCCATCGACTACGACCAGTTGGCCGCCGCCGTCACCGAAGGCCTGGCCAAGCCCAACAACTCCATCGTCCCGCTGGTCTCGCCGTACCACGACGCCACCCAGAAGGAAGGCTGGAAATACGACCCGGCGCTGGCCCAGAAGCTGCTCAAGGAAGCCGGCTACAAGGGCCAGGAACTGGAGCTGATCACGACCAAGCGCTACCCGCAGTCGTACAACTCCGCCGTCATCATCCAGGCCATGCTGCAGGCCGTCGGCATCAACGCCAAGCTGTCCGTGTCCGAATGGGCCACCCAGCTCGACCGCTACAACGCCGGCACCTACCAGATGATGACCTTCCCGTACTCCGCCCGCCTGGACGCGGCGCTGAACTACGAAATGGTCACCGGCGACAAGGCCAAGCAGCCGCGCAAGGTCTGGGACAACCCCGACGCCCAGAAGCTCCTGGACGCCGCCTCGGTCGACACCGACCACGCCAAGCGCCAGGCCGCCTTCGACCAGCTGCACAAGCTGTTCCTGGCCGACGTCCCCAGCATCCCGCTCTACAACGGCCTGGACATCGGCGCCTTCCGCAGCGATATCAAGGGCTACACCCCCTGGGCCGTGAAGAAGCCGCGCGCCTGGGAAGTGGAGCGCGTGGCGAAGTAACCCGCGCAACGCCAAGCAAAGAGGCCGCGAAAAGCGGCCTCTTTGCATTGCAAATAAACAGCGGCAGCCGCAGCCCTCGCGCAGCGCCAAGCCCAACCGCAAGACACCACGTAAGCTCAAAAAGGCCGCCCGCGCGGCCGCCTTTGCGCGGGCCCCGCAAGACTCGCCCCCACCCTCCGTTGCATCCAGGTACCCCAAGCAAAAAAAAACCGCCCCGGCAACCGTCAAGCTTCAACGGTCGAGTCCGGGGCGGCGTTGGCCTGGCGTGCGCGGGGCGTGTAGATGCGCCCGAGGGAATCTGTAGGAACAGCCGCAGGCTGTGACGAAGATGACAACGGGGAAGTCCGGAGCGAACGCTCCGGACCGCAATCGTAGCCCCGCGCACGCCAGGCCAACGCCGCCCCGGACGGCACCAAAAAGAGACCGCCCGAAAAAAGCGACTTACTTGCCAACGATCTTAGTCTCCCAAGCCCGCGGCTTCCCCTCCCAAACCGAAAACCCCTGCACCCGCTTGTTGGTCGCCCAAGCATCCGCCCCGTTATAAAGCACCAACAAAGGCGTCTGCTCCAGCATCAACGCATGCAGCTGGTCAAACAGCTTCTGCCGCTTCGCCGGATCCGACTCCAGGAAGCTCTCGTCGATCAGCTTCTGCGCCTCGGGATCATCCCAGACCTTGCGCGGCTGCTTGCTCTTGTCGCCCGCGAACTGCTCGAAACTCAGCGCCGGATCGATCCGCGACGAGAACGTGAACGAACTGATCTGGTACTTGCCCGTGTTGTAGCGGTCCAGCTGCGTGGCCCACTCCAGCACCTCGATCTTGGCGTTGATGCCCACCGCCTGCATCATCGCCTGCGCGATCACCGCCACCTGATAGCTCGGCACATGCGCGCGCTTGTTGGCGTAGATCACGATCGGCTCGCCCTTGTAGCCCGCTTCCTTGAGCAACTGCTGCGCGCGCGCCGGATCGTACTTGTAGGTGCGCTTCTCGGCCTCCTGGTAGTAGGCCGACCCCGCGTACACCGCGGAGTTGTTCAACTGCCCCAGACCCTCGGAAGCCGCCGCCACCACCTGCGGAATATCCAGCGCCGCCGCGATCGCCTGGCGCAGCTTGACGTTCTTGAGCACCGGATCCTGCGTCTGGAACAGCAGCGTGTGCTTGGTGGCGTCGTGCGGGCTCATTACAGACACCGCCGCATTGTTCTTCAGCTCGGCCACGTCGGTGATGGTGATCTGGCTCGCGTCAATCGCGCCCGACACCAGGCCGGCCTTGGCGGTCGACGGGTCCGGCACCACCAGGAAGCGGACCTCGTCGGCCAGCGGACGCTTGGCGCCGACGTAGCCGTCCGGCTTATCGCCCGCGCCGGGCGACACGTAGTCCTTGAACGCCGTCAACAACACGTACTCGCCGCGCTTCCATTCCTTGAACTGGTACGGGCCGGTGCCGACCGGCTGCTTCCAGGAGCCATCGGCGTTGACCGAATCCTTGCTCAGGATCGCCGTCATGCCACAGTCGGTGCGCGCCAGCGAATCGAGAAACACCGCCGACTTGCGGTCGATCTTGATGACGACCGTTTGCGCGTCCGGCGCGGTCACGTCGGTGACCTTCAGGCCGTTGCGGCCGTCGAAGTCGCTGCGGCAGCGCCAGTCCGTCTTCGGATCCATATAGCGCTGCCAGCTCCAGAGCACGTCGGCCGATGTCAGCGTGGCGCCATTGTGGAACTTGACGCCGTCGCGCAGCTTGAAGGTATAGGTCAGGCCGTCTTCGGACAGGTCGACC
This sequence comes from Achromobacter sp. HNDS-1, assembly GCF_040084795.1. Taxonomy (NCBI): domain Bacteria; kingdom Pseudomonadati; phylum Pseudomonadota; class Betaproteobacteria; order Burkholderiales; family Alcaligenaceae; genus Achromobacter; species Achromobacter sp. HNDS-1. Next base: position 4,503,099 of record NZ_CP157584.1, on the reverse strand, counting down.
GACTTGGCCAGCAGCGGCGCCACCGTGCCGTTCTCCCGGTAACCAACCAGGCCCTCGACCATGTTCAGCACCACGCCGTCGGTGGTGTTGTCGCGGTTCACGCCGGGATTGGTCGAGCGAATGTCGGCCGGCTGGGCGATGGTCAGGGTGGCGGCCTGGGCCGCGCCCGCGGCGGCCAGGGCCAGGCTGAGCGCGAGCGCTCGGGAAACAGGAAGGTGGTGCATTGTGGAAATCCCCCGGGGGCATGCGGCGCCGGATTCATAACTATATTGGCGCCAAAAATAGCTGCCCATTATGAAGACTTGCGGCTGGGGCGGTATCCGGGGTATCCCTGAAAGCGGCCCCGAAATGAACGCGGCGGCCTCCTTTTCAGGAAGGCCGCCGCGTGGGGGGTGACGATCAGGCGGGGCGAGTCAGGAAATGTCCTGCCCGACGTGCTGGGCGATGATCTTCTGCAGGCGCTTGACGTCGCGCGCTTCCAGCGCCTCGACCATGTCGAAGTGCTCGCGCGCCGAGATCTCGATGCGCGAACGCGTCACCCATTCCTTGGCGGGGGCCGCCGGGCCGCGCGCCCGGGTTTCCTGGATCAGCGCCGCCAATTCGCGGTTGGAGCACATGTCGTACATCCCGGCGTGGAACGCCAGGTTGACCTCGTACTGCTCCAGCAGGGTGCCGTCCTGCAGCAGCTTGGAAAACCGCTCGGCCAGCGCGCGCAGGGCGCGCACCTTGGCCGCCGTGACGTTGGGCATCAGGTCGGCGGCCGCGCCGGTTTCCAGCAGCACGCGGATGTCGCGGATCTGCAGGTGCTGATCGGGGTCCATCGTATAGACGTGATAGCCCCGGTTCGGGATGTGCGCGATCAGCCGCTTGGCGGTCAATTGATCGAGCGCCCGCCGCACGTCCAGGCGCTTGGCGCCGTAGCGTTCCTGCAGATCGATCTGTTTCAGCCACGCGCCGGGGCCGTATACCCCCGACTGAATATCCAGGGCAATACGGTCAACCAGGCCCGGCTGTGTCGCCGCCGCTTTCGGCATGGACCACTCCCGTGAATCAAATCCAAACCGCGTATTTTATGCATAAGTCCGCGCCGCAACGGAACTCCCGCCCGGCGTGGACCCGTCCCCTCAAGCGGTGGCCCGCGTCGGCTCCGGCTGGTCCAGCCGCCAGCGCAGGCGCACGCCGCCGGTTTCGGTCGACTCCAGCGCGGGAATCGCCGACAGCAGGCTGCGGGTGTATTCCTCGCGCGGCTGGTCGAACACCGTGTCGCGCGTGCCCTGCTCGACGATGCCGCCGTCGCGCATCACCACCACGCGGTCGGCCACCTGCTCCACCACGCCCAGGTCGTGGCTGATGAAGAGGCACGAGAATCCGTGGCGCTCCTGCAGGTCGGCGAACAGGTCCAGCACCTGCGCCCGCACCGTCACGTCCAGCGCCGACACCGGTTCATCGGCGATGACGAAGGACGGCCGCCGCACCACCGCGCGGGCGATGGCCACGCGCTGGCGCTGGCCGCCCGACAGTTCGTGCGGAAAGCGCTTGGCGTATTCCGAGCCCAGGCCGACTTCGGCCAGCACTTCGTCGACGCGACGGCGCTTGTCGGCGGCCGGCATATCGACCAGCATGCGCAGGCCCTCGCCCACCAGCTCGCCGATGGTCATGCGCGGGTCGAGCGACGAATACGGGTCCTGGAACACCATCTGGCAGTTCAGGCGGTAGTCGCGCCAGGCCGGCGAACGGCGGCTGACCGGCTGGTCACGGAACAGGATCTGCCCGGAGGTCGGCGCCAGCAGGCCGGCGATGGCGCGGCCCAGCGTGGTCTTGCCGGAACCCGAGCCGCCCACCACCGCCACCACTTCGCGCGGCTTGACATGCAGGTCGATGCCATTGAGGGCGCGCTTGGCGCCGGTGCGCGAGAACAGGCGCTGGTGGCCGGCGTAGTCCACCACCAGGTTCCTGACCTCGACGATCGGCGCTTCCTGGATCGGCGGACGCGCCGGCAGGCGGCGCGGCATGGCGTCCAGCAGCTTGCGGGTGTAGGGATGCCGCGGGCGTTCGAGGATGCCGGCGGTGGTGCCGGTTTCCAGCACCTTGCCATGCTGCATCACCACCATGCGTTCGGTATAGCGCGCCACCATCGGCAGGTCGTGGCTGATCATCAGCACGGCGGTGTTGTGCTCGCGCGTCAGGTCGACCATCAGTTCCAGCACGTCGCGCTGCACCACCGCGTCGAGCGCGGTGGTGGGCTCGTCGGCGATCAGCAGCGCCGGCTCCAGCAGCATCACCGAGGCCAGCATCATGCGCTGGCGCATGCCGCCCGAGAACTCGTGCGGCCAGGCTTCGACGGCGGCCTTCGGGTCGCGGATGCCGACGCGGCGCAGCATCTCCAGGACGCGTTCGCGACGCTGTGCCGTCGACAGGTCGCGGCGGTGCAGCTTGAGCCCTTCGTCCAGTTGGCGCCCGATGGGCATGGACGGGTTGAGCGAGGTCATGGGTTCCTGAAACACCATGCCGATGCGCGCGCCGCGCAGCTTGCGCAGCGCGGCCGGGCTGGCCTGGGTGACTTCCACGCCCTCGAAGCGGATCGAGCCGCCAGCCACCACCAGCGGCGGCGGCGTCAGGCCCATGATGGCGCGCGCCGCCTGGGTCTTGCCGCTGCCGGACTCGCCGACGATGCCGACCATTTCGCCCGGCGCCACCTCGAAGGACACGCCGCTGACGATCTCGCGACCGCCGCGGCCCACAGTCAGGGACAGATTCGATACGGTAACCAGTGCGCTCATTGCACGCCCCTCATGCGGGGATCGAGACGGTCACGCACCGCGTCGCCCAGCAGGTTGATCCCGAGCAGCGCGAGCGCGATGGCCAGGCCCGGAAGAATGGAAAGATAGGAGGCCTGCGCCATGAACGGCCGGGCGGCGGCCAGCATGTTGCCCCAGGTGGGCGCCGGCGGCGGCACGCCCAGGCCCAGGAACGACAGTGCGCTTTCCGCCAGGATCACCCAGCCGAACATCGAGGTCGCCAGCACCGTCAACGGCGCGACGCAGTTGGGCAGCACGTGGCGCACCATGGTGTAGAGCTCGGAGTTGCCCAGCACGCGCGAGGATTCGATGAACTCCTTCTCGCGCAGCGACAGCACCGTGCCGCGCACGATGCGCGTCACCGACGGCGTATAGGCCAGGCCCAGCGCCAGGATGATGCCGTACTTGTTGGCGCCGACCACCGCCAGCAGGCCCAGCGCCAGCAGCAGGCCGGGGAAGGCCAGCAGGGCGTTGTTGAAGGCCATGATGATGCGGTCGGTCCAGCCGCGCACGAAGCCGGTCAGGGTGCCGACAATGGTGCCGGCGATGATGGCGAAGCCCACCGTCAGCAGGCTGATCCAGACGCTGCTGGACGCGCCGGCGAGCAGGCGCGACAGTTCATCGCGGCCGAACTCGTCGGTGCCCAGCAGGAAGTCGCCGCCGGGCGGCTTGAGCCGCGCCACGAAGTTGATCTTGAGCGGGTCGTGCGGCGTCCAGAAGGCGCCCATGATGGCCGCGACGAGCATCGCCGCCACGATCACGCCGCCTATCAGCGCGTTAGCTGCAATTCGCTTTTTCATTCGGCGGTCACTCTCGGGTCGAAGATGGGATAGCAGAGGTCGATCAGCAGGTTGACGATCACGTAGATCACGCCGACGAACAGCAGGCAGCCCTGGATCACGGGGTAGTCGCGGGCGAAGATCGAATCCACCAGCAGCCGGCCCAGGCCGGGAATGGTGAACACGGTTTCGACCACGGCGATGCCGCCGAGCAGGTTGCCCAGCACCAGGCCGATCAGGGTCCAGGTGGGGCCGAAGGCGTTGCGGAAGGCGTGGCGCATCAGCACCGCGGATTCCGACAGGCCCTTGGCGCGGGCGTGGGTGATGTAGTCCAGCCGCAGCACTTCCAGGGTGCTGGCGCGCGCCATGCGCATCAACACGCCGATCTCGTGCAGGAACAGCGTCAGGATCGGCATGGCCAGGTACAGCAGGCCGGCCTTCCAGTCTTCGCCGATCGACACGTAGCCCACCACCGGCAGCCATTGCAGCTTCAGGCCGAAGAAGATCAGCAGCAGCAGGCCGAGCCAGAAGGTGGGAATGGACACCAGCAGCGTGGCGGTGCCGACCAGGATCAGGTCGGGCGCCTTGTTCTGCTTCCAGGCGGCGATCATGCCGGCGGGCACGGCCACCAGGGCGGCGAACAGCACGGCCACCAGCACCACGCGGCCGCTGATCAGGAAACGGTCCCACACCAGCGGCAGCACGGGCTGGCCGGTGTTGATGGACGAACCCAGGTCGCCGTGCAGCATGTTGCCGAACCAGATGCCGAACTGGGTGGGCCAGGTCTGGTCCAGGCCCAGCCGCGCGCGCAGGTCGGCCAGGGCCGCCGGCGTGGCCAGGTCGCCCAGCAGCAATTGCGCGGGGTCGCCCGGGATCAGGCGGATCATGACGAACACCGCCACCGCCACGATCAGCAGTGTGGGAATGGCCATGACGATACGGGATAGCGCGAAACGCAGCATGGCCCTCTCCTATCGCGGCAGGCAGGCGCTCGCGCGCCCGCCCATCGGGTTGTGGACGTTATTCATTGCGCAGCTTGCGCAGTTCGGCGGCCAGGAAGTCCTGCACCTGGCCGACGCACTTCAGGCCGTCGTGCGGCACGTTGTCGACCACGTCCAGCACGGCCTTGACGCCAGCCGCCTCGAACGAGCGGCGCAGCGATTCCAGGCGCTCGGGGCGCGTGGAGCCGGCGGAGTTGGCCCCGGGCATGAAGAACTTGCCGCCTTCGCGGTGGGTGATTTCCCAGGTCTCCAGGTCGGCCTTGCCGACGATCATGTGCACAGCGACCTGGCGCAGGGCCTCGATGTCCACGGCTTTGCCGAAGCGGGCTTCGGCGTCGCGCACGCCGACCCACCAGTCCTGGCTGGGGTCGAGCAGCGTGACCGAACCGGGCGCGCCGATCGAGACGGCCCACAGGGTTTCGGGATGCAGCAGGGCGTAGCGGTTGACGAACTGGCCGCCGCCGGAATAGCCGAACAGGGCGAAGCGGGAGAAGTCGCGGCCGAATTTCTCGCCGACTTCGGCGACCATGCCTTGCAGGATGTGGTCGTAGCGGATGTCGCCTTCGCGCAGTTGCTTGAAGCCGTCGCGGTTGCCGTCGCCGAGCGGGCTGACGGGGAACAGCGGGCACAGCACGATGCAGTCGTTCCAGCGGGCGAACTCGGCGAAGGCGTCGCGGTATTCGACGAAAGCTCGGCCGGTGCCGTGCATGATGACGACCAGCTCCATGGGATGTTTGGCCTGGTCGATGTGCGGGGGGACGTACATGCAGTACGAGAAGCGCGGGTCGATGCGCGAGGCGAAGACGGTGCTGTGGCCGAGGTCGTAGATGGCGCGGGCGCGGGCGGCGTCGGGGGCCAGGGCGGGTGCTGCGGTGGACTGCATGGTTTCCTCGATTCCCGGGCGGGGTGTGCCGGGGGGGGTGTTGCGGGCGGGGGATGTTTGACTAAATTGGCGCCAATTTTAGGAACCAGGTTTGGGTTGGGGCAAGCGGGGGGAATCCCTAACGAGTGGTTCGTGACGTTGCCCCGGGGATCGGTCGGGTGGCTAGGGCTGTGGTTCTTTTGACGCGGGGTGGCCGGGCCGGGCGGAGGGCGGGGCTACGATTGCGGTCCGGAGCCTTCGCTCCGGACTGCCCCTGCGTCAACCTCGTCCGCCTTCGGCTCCCTACGGTTTCCCTTGGGCGCATCTACACGCCCCGCCCTCCGCCCGGCCCGGCCACCCCGCTGCGTCAGCGCGTTTCGAGACGCCGCCGGGATGTGTCACGTGCTTGGGCTTCGTGGCGATGTTGTCTGGAGTTGGAAGATCTTGCGGGGTCGCCCAAGGCGGCCGCGAGGGCGGCCTTTTTGGGCGTTCGGTGGTGCGGCGTCGGCGTCCGGGTTTGCGGAGATGACGTAGGCGTCGTCAACAGGAAGGGCAGAGACAAGAGCGGCGATTTTGCGCTCTGGGAGGGACGGTCACAAAGATGGGCGGCGGGGCTCAATCGAGCTTGTAGCTTTTCAGGTGGATGCTGGTTTCCGTGGCGGAGATGGCCTTGATGAGACGGACGCGGTCCAGGACGCGGGACATTTCCTCGATGTTGGCCACGCGCAGTTCGGCCAGCAGGTCCCAGCGGCCGTTGGTGTCGTGCAGGGCGACGACGGCGGGGTCGCCCAGGAGGATGCTGACGACGCGGCGGGTTTCGTTGCCGTCGACGGCGATGTTCATCCAGGCGCCGATCTGGTCGGGTTGGGATTCGGGGCGCAGCCGGACGGTGTAGCCCACGATGATGCCCTCGTCTTCCATGCGGGCGATGCGGTTGTTGATGGTGCCCCTTGATACGTCGAGCTTCTTGGCCAGGGTCGCGACGGTTGCGCGAGCGTCGGCGCGCAACAGACCCAGCAATTGCTGATCGAGTGTGTCCATGATTGTTCCAGCTAAAAATTGGCGCCAATTTCACATCTTATACGGATTCGACGCGATGCTGGCGCGCGCTGTCTGGCGCACGGGCCTGCCGGCCGTGGCGTGTTTTTGCCACGACCCCAATTTACCGCGTTTGGATTGGCGCCAATTTTTGATATATTTCGGGCCGGTCGGGCAAGGTCCGACTCGGCTCGTGCGCGCCCCTGGCAGTCGTCCGCGCCGAACCAGTAAAGATTCTCAATGTGATTGACGCTCGTATTAATGACGCGCGCCCTCCCCCGCTTCCTGGACTTCCGATGCCGATTCCTTTTCCCCCGCGACGCCTGACGCTCGCACTGGCCATGCTGACGCTGGCCGCCCACAGCCAGGCGCAGACCGCGGCAGACGCCGCGCCCGCCGACAACACCCTGGGCGCGATCAGCGTCGTGGGCGACTGGCTGGAAAATCCGAATGAGGAGAAGGTGCTGGAACACGGCGGCGCGCGCACCATCATCGAGCGCTCGTCGTTCCAGGACACCGGCGCGACCAATGTGCGCGACGTCTTGCGCCGCGTGCCGGGCGTGCAGGTGCAGGAAAGCAATGGCACGGGCGGCAGCGATGTGTCGCTGAACGTGGGCGTGCGCGGGCTGACCTCGCGCCTGTCGCCGCGCTCGACCATTCTGATGGACGGCATTCCGCTGGCGGTGGCGCCCTATGGCCAGCCGCAGTTGTCGATGGCCCCGGTGTCGCTGGGCAACCTGTCGGCGGTGGACGTGGTGCGCGGCGCCGGCTCGGTGCGCTATGGCCCGCAGAACGTGGGCGGCATCATCAACTTCGTGACGCGCGCGATTCCGCGGGACTTCACCGCCGACGCCACGGTCGAGACCGACATGTACAGCCACGGCGGCGTGAAGACCTCGCCCAGCGCATTCATCGGCGGCACCAACGAACGCGGCCTGGGCGGCGCACTGCTTTATTCCGGCACGCACGGCAACGGCTTTCGCGAGAGCAACGACCGCGTGGACATCGATGACGTGATGCTCAAGGGCACCTATCGCATCGGCGCCGACGACAGCATGTCGGCCGCGCTGCATCACTACGAAGGCCGCGCCGGCATGCCGGGCGGGCTGACCGCCCGGCAGTATTCCGAGGATCCGTTCCAGTCCACCCGGCCTTACGACAACTTCACCGGCCGCCGCACCGACGCCTCGTTCCGCTACAACCACGATGACGGCATCAACAAGTTCGAGCTGCTCACCTACTACACCGACAGCTTCCGCGGCAGCAGCATCGAGACCGAGGGTACCGGCGCCAACGCCGGCAAGCGCCGCCTGACGTTCAACCCGCGCAACTATCACACCTTCGCGATCGAGCCGCGCTATTCGCGCCTGTTCCGCGGCCCCAGCGTGACGCAGGAAATCAGCGTGGGCTACCGCTACCTGAAGGAAGCCAGCGACGAACGCGCCTCGCGCACCGCGTTCTACGTGCCGGACAGCGGCTTCGACCCGCTCGATGCGCCCAATCCGCAGTACCAGTACCGCACCGGCGGCACCACGGCGCATGCGGTCTACATCGATGACACCATCAACGTGGGCAACTGGACCATCACGCCGGGCCTGCGCTATGAATTCATCGACTCGTTCCTGAACGACAAGTCCAATCCCGCGGCCAGGACCCATACCAGCATCAAGTCCGAAGAACCCCTGCCCTCGCTGTCGGTGGTCTACCACGTCAGCGAACAATGGAGCGTGTTCGCCAACGCCGGCCAGTCATTCGGCCCGCTGCAGTACTTCCAGATCGCCTCGACCACCAACGGCCTGCATCCGGAAAAGGCCACCACCTATGAAGTCGGCACGCATTTCAATGGCGGCGGCTGGAAGGGCGAACTGACGCTGTTCAACATCGACTTCGACGACGAACTGCAGCTGCGCGGCGGCACCAATGGCGGTTCGGACGCCTGGACCAACCTGGGCGCCACCCGCCACCGCGGGCTGGAAACCGGCCTGTCGTACGACCTGGGCGAACTGACAGCCGCGCTGTCGGGCCTGTCACTGTACGGCACCTATACCTACACCCAGGCCACTTACAAGGCCGGCGTGTTCGAGGGCCGCGACCTGCCCTTCTATTCGCGCAACGTGGCCTCGCTGGGCGCGCGCTACACGCGCAACCAGTGGACCTTCAACGTCGATACCTTCCTGCAGTCCAAGCAGCGCTCGCCCGGCGCCCCCGATCCCGGCGCCCGCTACCAGACCGAGGAAAGCGCCAACGGCGCCTATGGCGACATTCCGGGCTACGGCACGGTGCACGTGCGCGCCGCCTACGACTTCGGCAAGCAGATGCACAACCTGAACATCGCGCTGGGCGTGAAGAACCTGTTCGACAAGCGCTACTTCACGCGTTCCACCGACAACAACGCCGGCAAGTACGTGGGCATGCCGCGCACGGTGTACCTGCAAGCCTCGCTGGCGTACTGAGGCATCGCCCCCGGGTCGGGCGCCACGCCGGCGGCGTGGCGCCCGACCCGACGGCTAGCCCAATGCCGCCACCAGCCTGCCGACCTCGGCGATGCAGCGGTCGCGCTCCTCCATCGGCACCGCGGTGGTTTCCAGATAGGCCGCGATGATGATCGGCGCCGCGCCCGGCGGCTGCGCAAAGCCGGCGTCGTTACAGCCCACCTTCGAATAGGTGCCGGTCTTCTCGCCGATTCTCCAATCCGCCGGCATGCCGGCGCGCAGGCGCTTGCCGCCCGTCGTGTTGGCCAGCAGCCAGGATTGCAGTTGCTGCCGCGATTGCGGCTTGAGCGCGTCGCCGAACAATAGCGTGTCCAGCGTGCGCGCCATGGCCCGCGGGGTGGTGGTGTCTTGCGGCTCGCTCGGATGCGGGCGGTTCAGTTCGGGTTCATAACGATCATGACGCGTGACGGTATCGCCCAGGCCGCGCAGGTAGCGGGTCAGGGCCTGCGGGCCGCCATAGCTCTTGTGCATGAGGTTGACCGCCGCGTTGTCGCTGGTGGTGATCGTCGCTTCACAGAGTTCGGCCAAGGTCATTCCTCGCGGCCCGACATGCAGCCGCGTGACCGGCGAATACTCCTGCACATCGGCATCGGTGATCGGGATGCGGCGCGACAGCTGATCCTCGCCACGGTCGGCCCGCGCCAGCACATAGGCCGCCGACAGCGTCTTGAAGGAACTGAGCATCAGGAAACGTTCGTCGGCGCGATAGCCGGCGGCCTGCCCGCTGCCCACGTCGAGCAGGGCCACGCCCAGCCGGCCACGGCTGGCCGCCTCCAGCTTGGCCAGGGCCTGTTGGAATGTCGCGAGACTGTCGCGCGTCCATCGAGTTTTCTTATCCGTCCTGGCGCGCGCCAGGGTGGGCATCCCGCCGGCCAGCACGGCCGAGGCGATGAAGGTTCTTCTCGTCAGCAAGGCGTTCTCCTTTAAAAACGCTTGCATCCTAGAGGCTGGACGGCGCGGCCAACAAACGGGAATAATTGTGGCCATCCCATAGAAAAACTAATGCGTCGCCGTGGACCTGCCTCTTAACGCCCTGAGGGCCTTCCAAGTGTCGGCGCGACACCTGAGCTTCACGCGCGCCGCGCAGGAACTGAACCTGACGCAGGCGGCCGTCAGCCAGCACGTCAAGAACCTGGAGGCGCGGCTGGGCGTGGCATTGTTCCGGCGCGTGCCACGCGGCCTGGTGCTGACGGACGAGGGCCTGGCGCTGGTGCCGGTATTGTCTGAATCATTCGACCGGATCACCTCCGCGCTACAGGGCTATCGCGGCAAGGTGCGGCGACAGGTCCTGTCGGTGGGCGTGGTGGGCACTTTCGCGGTAGGCTGGCTGCTGCCCCGGATGCGCGATTTCCAGGCGCGCCATCCGCACGTGGATCTGCGCGTGTTCTCGAACAACAATCGTGTCGACCTGGCCGCCGAGGGCCTGGACCTGGCGATACGGTTCGGGGATGGCAATTGGCATGGCATCGATGCGCAGCCGCTGTTGTCGGCGCCCCTGTCGCCGGTCTGCGCTCCCGCCCTGGCGCCGCGCCTGCGCGCACCGCGCGACGTGCTGCGCGAGCCGCTGCTGCGATCCTATCGACCGGATGAATGGCCCGCCTGGTTTGCCGCGGCCGGCCTGGAGCCCCCGCTGGTGCAGGGGTCGATGTTCGATTCCTCGCTGGTATTGGCCGACGCGGCCGCGCAGGGCGCCGGCGTCGCCCTGCTGCCCACGCGCCTGTTCGAGCGCGAATTCCTGTCGGGCCGGCTGGTGCGCCCGTTCGCGCTGGAAGTGGAAACCGGGCAATACTGGCTCACCCGCATCGCCAGCCGCCGTCCGACGGCCGCCATGCAGGCATTCGGCGCGTGGATGCACGATGCGCTGAGCGCCTGGCCGCAGGCGGCCACGGCGGGCTGAGCCGGCGGCCCGCGACGGAACCGCGGCGCCCTACTTGCCCAACAAGCGCTTGACGCCGCTGACCACGCCCAGCGTCACCGCGCCGGCGGCGATGCCGAACAGGGCGCTGAGCAAGGTCGACACCAGCGGCGGCAACAGGCCGCCGCCGCTGGCGGCCGCGACATGCTCGATGGCCGTGCCCACCGGCGCGATGCCATGCGTCAGGATGCCGCCGCCCACCATGAACATGGCGGCGGTGCCCACCACTGACAAAGTCTTCATCAGGTAAGGCGCGGCCGCCACGATGCGCTTGCCGAGGGCGGCGACCAGCGCGGCGCGACGGCCGCTCAGGTACAGGCCCAGGTCGTCCAGCTTGACGATGCCGGCCACCAGCCCGTAGACGCCCACCGTCATGACCAGTGCGATGCCGGCCAGCACCACCGTCTGGCGCAGCAGATCGGCGCCGGCCACCGCGCCCAGGGTGATGGCGATGATCTCCGCCGACAGGATGAAGTCGGTGCGCACCGCGCCCTTGATCTTGTCGCGCTCGAACGCCACCATGTCGACCGCCGCGTCCTGCAGGGCCTCGGCGCGGGCCGCATGATTGCCCTCGACCGTGTCGCCGTGCGGCAGGAATTTGTGCGCCAGTTTTTCCACGCCCTCAAAGCACAGGAACAGGCCGCCGGCCATCAGCAGCGGTGTCACCGCCCAGGGCGCGAAAGCGCTGATCACCAGGGCCGACGGCACCAGGATCAGCTTGTTGATGAGCGAGCCCTTGGCCACCGCCCACACGACCGGCAGTTCGCGATTGACCGGCACGCCCGAAACCTGCTGCGCATTCAGCGCCAGGTCGTCGCCCAGCACGCCGGCGGTTTTCTTGGCCGCCACCTTGGTCATGACGGAGACGTCGTCCAGGATGGTGGCGATGTCGTCGAACAGTGCGAAGAAGCTGCTGCCGGCCATGGCGGTTTCCGCAAAGGGGGAGATGCCCGAGTGTACAGGCGTCCGCCGGCCTGGAAAGGCGCCCCTCCCATGACCGTTTCCGCCCGTTACCTGTCCGCGCACGGCGTCGGCGCGGCGCGCCGGGGCGGGTATGCTGGCCGGAATCGCCCTCTTCAAGGAAACCGCCATGCTCGAATTGCGCCCCAACTGCGAACATTGCGACGCCGACCTGCCGCCCGCCTCGACCGAAGCCCGCATATGCAGCTTTGAATGCACCTTCTGCGCGCGCTGCGCCGACCAGGTGCTGGGCAACGTCTGCCCCAATTGCGGCGGCGGCTTCGCGCCGCGGCCGGTGCGGCCGGCCACGGACCGGCGCAACGGCAATTTCCTGGGCACGTATCCGGCCAGCGGCACGCGCAAGCACCGGCCCGCCGACCTGGCCGCCCACGCCCTGCTGCGGCAGGCGCTGCGGGACATCGCCGCGCAGGACCGCTAATACGCCAGGTCGACGCCGCCCCCCCCCCCCGCGCGGGCAGGCGCGCCGGCTCGGTCCTAAGGTCTGAGGCCGCGCGGACGCCGCGTCAGGCCTTGATATACACCCAGGCGTGCACGCCGGACTTGAGCAGCACCGAAACGCGCTTGTAGTCAGACACTTCGTAGCGGTCGGCGGCTTCCAGTTCCTGCTGCGTGATCTCGAACACCATGCCCGGCACCTCGTCCTTGGGATCGTAGCTGGCGTAGACGATGGGGTGGCGCGCCAGGCCGCTGGTCTTGATCACCTCGGGATCGGTGATGTCGACCCAGCGCTGCACATAACCCGTCATGGCGTCCGCGCGGCCAGTGAGCTCGCGGCCGAAATTGGCGCGTTGCACCGCCTTGTCCTGCAGCGTGCCGTAGGAAAACAGCAGGACGTGGGTTTCGTTCGATTCAGGCACCTTTGTGTCCTTAAGGAAATTTCATGTTCTCCACTTTACCTCACCCCGTGAGATCCGGCGGATCTTCGCCTATGGGACGGACCGGCAGCCAACACAAAGGCCGCCCGCTTGCGCCAGGCGGCCATGTCATCAACCAGTAGCCGTTAACCGCGACTTCGCGCCGTGCCCCTGGTTCACCCCGGCCGGGGATGCGCGTCGACCACGGTGCGTCCGTGGTGGATGGCGGCATCCACCGCCATGCTGGGGCTGTAGACGAATCCGCCCGATGCGAACAACGGCACGGCGTAGGGTTCGCCAAGCCGGTCCTGATCGCCCGCCAACTCCACCGCGACGGTCGCTGTGAAGGCGGGACGGTCCGATCCGCCCACCGAAACGCGGGATACGCTCGCGGTCAGCCGATAGCCTTTGTAAACCATGTTGTTGTGAAGCATAAGCCCCCCGTCGATAAGTAAAAGGCCCGCTTGCGCGGGCCCTTCATTTACATCGCGCGGATCTGGGTCGCGTGCGGACCTTTCGCGCCCTGCGCGGTCACATAACTGACGCGCTGGTTTTCAATCAGCGCCTTGTGACCGTCCCCGACGATTTCGGAAAAATGGGCGAACAAATCCTTGCCGCCGTTCTCGGGCATGATGAAGCCAAACCCTTTGGCATCGTTGAACCATTTGACGATTCCGGTTTCCATGAGCCATTCCTTTTAGATGGCGGGCATAGCCCGCGAAGTGAACCAGCGAAGTGAGCCAGTCAAGGAAAGGACGGCGAACAATGCGGCGCCCCGCGAGGGGAGCAATACCGGACGATGATCACGATGCTCGAAAAGCTTCAAACCCACTATGGGTGCTGGACACGCCAAAGTCAACCAACGTTTCCAAATAGCACCCCGGTTACGCGGCAAACATCGGAATTGCCCCGTCCCCACCCGGGAACGGCCGGATTTCGGGCAATTCCGCGCTTTCGCGTAACACCTGGCGTGTTTTCCCTCGCGCGCACGACAAAGCGCGTATGCTGTCCCGATGGTGCTTGACCGCGCGACCCTCGCCGCATCGCCATGCACAGGAGCACGGCCATGACCTCGCATCATTTCCGCATCAACCGCCCCAGCCACGGCTTTTCGGCAGCGCGCGCGTGAGCGCGTTCAAGCGGTCTATCGCGCGTTTCGCCAACGCCTGCGTCAAATTGCTGCCACGGCCTTCGACCCCGCCCATCAGTCCCCCGCCGCGCGATGCTTCGCAGGGCGCCAGCGTCCACCGCCCCGCTCATGCGGCGATTTCATCGCCGTGGCGCATCTACCGCATCTATGCGCGGCCGGGACACCTGCTGATCCGCAACGAGCATGGCGAAATCCACGACCTTGGCGTCATGAAGGGCAGCGAGCCCAACCTCAGCTATCGCCTGTACGCGAGGAACCTCAAGGGACAGGGCTTCGCCACGCGCACGCAATTGCTCGACGATATCGCTCACAGAATCGAGGCCGGCGAAGTGGGACGCGAATTGTTGTCCCTGCCCGCGTGCAGCATGCCTCTCGGGGCCGACCTCGACCGCGGTTCGCACACCGACGTTTCGATGAAGCTGACGCGCTAGCGGCCAGCGGATGCGGCTAGAAATCGGGCATCCGCTGCAGGCAGACGTTCACCACGCCCATTACCTGATCGCGCAGTTTGTCGGCCTCGGGGCCGCTGGCCTGGGTCGCCAGCAGCTGGTCATAGCGCAGGAAGTCCTTTTCCGGGACTTTCGATTGCAGGCCATCCAGCACGCATTGGCAATAGCCCTTGGACTTGGCATCCACCGTGCTGGCGGGAATGGTGGCGGGCGCCTTGGCCTTGAAACCCTGCAGGCAGGAGCTGTAGGTGGCGCGTTGCACCTCGGGCGGATACTCCGCCTTCTTGCCGCACGCGGCCAGGAGCAGCAACACCGCTGCACTCGCGCCCAGGGCGCGGCGGGTACGGAAGACTGGCATGGCGTTCCTTCGCATTCAATGGGCCAGCGCCGATTTTGGCATGGCCGGGGCGGGGCCGCACCTGGCGCTTGGCGGACGCGCAACGGCCTGGCAGCAAGAACCGGATAGCCGGCGCGGCGCGCCACGCCTATCGTTCCCGGGTCCTCTCTTTCACACAAGGAACGATCATGCGGCAACTGACCGGCAAAGTCGCCATCATCACCGGCGCGAGTTCAGGCATCGGCTACGAAGCGGCCAAACTGTTTGCCCGCGAAGGCGCCAGGCTCGTCGTGGTGGCGCGGCGACAGGCGGAACTGGACCAACTGGTGGCGGCCATCGAGGCCGAAGGCGGCCAGGCCGCGTCCCTGGCCGGCGATGTGCGCGATGAGGCCGTCGCCGACGCCGCCGTGACCCTGGCGGAAAGCCGCTACGGCGGGCTGGATATCGCTTTCAACAATGCCGGCATGACCGGACAGGCGCAACCGCTGCACCAGGTCTCGCCCGAGGAATGGCGCCAGATCCTCGACACCAACCTGGGCAGCGCTTTCCTCGGGGCGCGCCACCAGATTCCGGCCCTGCTGCGGCGCGGCGGCGGCTCGCTGATCTTCACGTCCACCTTCGTCGGCCACACGGCCGGCTTTGCCGGCATGGGCGCCTACGCCGCCAGCAAGTCGGGCCTGATCGGCCTGGTGCAGGCCATCGCCACGGAATACGGCGCGCAAGGCATCCGCGCCAACGCCCTGCTGCCGGGCGGCACCGACACCGCGATGGGCCGCGCCTCGATGCCATCGCAGGAAGCGCGCCAATACGTCGAAAGCCTGCATGCGCTCAAGCGACTGGCCGCGCCACGGGAAATCGCGCAATCCGCGCTGTACCTGGCGTCGGACGCCTCCAGCTTCACCACCGGCACGGCATTGCTGGTGGATGGCGGCGTGTCGATCCATCGCGGATAGGCACGTCCGGGAATGAGCATGGCGGCGGCCCGTGCGTTTGTTCCTGGCCGCCTCAGCTCATGTAAACGCCGCCGTTGATCGCGTAATTGGCGCCGGTCACGAACGCCGCCTCGTCCGACGCCAGCCAGGCACACAGCCCGGCCAGGTCCTTGGCGGTGCCCAGGCGGCCCACCGGCACGCTTTCGATGATGCGATCCAGCAGCGCCGGCGGAAACGCCTTGACGGTGTCGTCGGCGATGAAGCCCGGCGACACCAGGTTGACGGTGACGCCGCGCGCCGCCACTTCCTGCGCCAGCGAGCGGGTGAAGCCGATCACCGCGCCCTTGGCGGTGGCGTAGTTGATCTGGCCGATCTGGCCTTTCTCGGCCGCGACCGAGCCGATGTTGATGATGCGGCCCCAGCCGCGCTCGGCCATGCCGTCGACCACCTGCTTGGTGCTGTTGAACAGCGTGTCCAGGTTGCTGCGCAGCACCGCCGACCAGTCGGCGTGGCTCATCTGGCGAAAGCGCATGTCGAGCATGGCGCCGGCGTTGTTGACCAGCACGTCGATCTCGCCGACCTCGCGCCGCACCTTGGCGAAGGCCGCCTCGGTCGAGGCCCAGTCGGTGGCGTCGCCTTCCGAGGCGATGAAGTCGTAACCCAGCGACTTCTGTTCCTTCAGCCAGTGGTCCTTGCGCGACGAGCGCGGCCCGCAGCCGGCGATGACGCGGTGACCGGCACGGTGCAGCGCCTGGCAGATCGCGGTGCCCGTGTGGCCCATCCCGCTGGTGACGTAAGCAATGCGCAAAGCCATGAACGTTCTCCTTTCAAGAAACGCGTAGAGGCGCGGCCGTCAGGCGACGGAACCGACCAGGGGGAACAGACCGAACGCCAGCGCGGCCGCCAGCATCACCAGGCATACCATCGTGGCCCACTTGAGCGAATAGCGCTGGTGGTCGCCAAACTCGACGCCCGCCAGGCCCACCAGCAGGTAGGTCGACGGCACCAGCGGGCTGAGCAGGTGCACCGGCTGGCCGATCAGCGAGGCGCGCGCCATTTCCACCGGCGAGATGCCATAGCCTTGCGCGGCTTCGCTCAGGATCGGCAGCACGCCGAAGTAGAAAGCGTCGTTCGACATGAAGAAGGTGAACGGCAGGCTGACCAGCGCGGTGATGCCGGCCAGGTACGGCCCGAGCGCGTCGGGGATCACCGCCAGCAGGCTGCGCGACATGGCTTCCACCATGCCCGTGCCCGACAGGATGCCGGTGAAGATGCCCGCCGCGAAGATCAGCGACACCACCGACAGCACGTTGCCGGCGTGTTGCGCCACGCGGCGGCGCTGCTCGGCCAGGTTCGGGTAGTTGATGATCAGGGCGATCGCGAAGGCGATCATGAACAGCACCGGCAGCGGCAACACGCCCATCACCAGGCTCACCATCAGCGCCAGCGTCAGGCCGGCGTTGACCCACAGCAGCTTGGGACGGCGCAGGTCGTGGTCGACCTCGATCTCGGGCAGGTTCTTGGGGCCGTCCTCGTCGTAGCCGGCGTGCAGCGAGGCGCCGTCGGGCAGCGACAGCACGCCCAGGCGGCGGCGTTCGCGCAGGCCCAGGAAGAAGGCCAGGATCAGGATCGCGACAATGGCCACACCCATCACCGGCACCAGCGGCACGAAAATGTCGCCGGCGTCCACGTGCAGCGCGCTGGCGGCGCGCGCCGTCGGCCCGCCCCACGGCGTCAGGTTCATGACGCCACTGGCCAGCATCGCCAGACAGGTCATGGACAGCGCGTTCATCTTCAGCCGGCGGTACAACGGCAGCATCGACGCGACCACGATCATGTAGGTGGTGGAGCCGTCGCCGTCCAGTGAGATCACCAGCGCCAGCACGGTGGTGCCGACCACGATCTTGAGCGGATCGCCCTTCACGGCGCGCAGGATGCGGCCGACGATGGGGTCGAACAGGCCGGCGTCGATCATCACGCCGAAGTAGAGGATGGCGAACATCAGCATGACGCCGGTGGGCGCGATCTTGCGGATGCCGTCGAGCATCATCTTGTCGATGCCGGCGCCGAAGCCGCCGAGCAGGGCGAAGAGGATGGGGACGAGGATCAGCGCCACCAGGGGCGAGAGGCGCTTGGTCATGATCAGCGTCATGAACGTGATCACCATGCCGAAGCCAAGCAGGGTCAAAAGCATGAGGGGGTATCTCCGGGCTCGTTGTTATTTGCACGCCGGTGGGGCGCTGGGGCGGAAGACTAGGAAGAAAAGCTGTCTGGAACCTGTCGTTTTTGGGCACGGCGCACCAGGATCGTGCGCGACGTCCTGCCCCCCATTGAGCCCAGACCGGCGATCACTCGAGTCGACGAGCGCATCCAAGGCTTCCGGCCAGGAGATCGGGAAAACCTAAGACGATTCTGAAAATGTCAGCAAATGTAGCGCCCGTTCGTCCGGCGACACACAATCCATACGCATTTCCGAATTGCTCATTCACGTCATTCCATAACAAGCAGCACCCGCCCCCGGGGAGCGACGACGGCGCCCGGACGGGACGTTGCACCATCCCAAGGGGAAAGCATGAAAAGCAAGATGTCCCGAAAACGCCACCCTGCCCGGCCTCCCAAGGTGCGCCAGGGCGTGCGGGCTACGCACGCGGCGCTTCTGGCATTGGGCCAGGCGGTCTCGATCCCGGCGCAGGCGCAGACTTACGTCAACTACGACGGCACCCGAACCAACGACGAGCAGGCCGCGGTCGTGAGTTGGGCCAACCACCCGGAATTCAAGGCAGACTGGGGCTTGGGCGCGATGAACGCGCAATATGCTTACGCGCGCGGCCTGAGCGGCGCGGGCGTGAAGCTGGGCGCGGTGGATTCGGGGTATCTGCCGACGCACCAGGAATTCGCCAGCCGCGGCTTCATCGCGCTCAGGGTCAAAGGCACTTATCTGAACGACGGCGAGCAACTCGATGGTTCGCAGCTCGCCTGGCGCGCCGGCGAAGCCTTCGACCGGCCCGGCGCGTACATAGACTCGACGGATCCGGCTAAAAAAATCGGCGCGAACGACAACCACGGCAACCACGTATCGGGCACCATCGCCGCCGCCAAGAACGGCCAGGGCATGATGGGCGTCTCGTTTGGCAGCCAGTACTACACCACCAACTCCAACGGCACGGACTCGTCCCGATACGGGTCCAACATGGACTACAACTATTTCAAGGCCGCCTATGGCAACCTGGCGGCCGCGGGCGTGCGCGCCATCAACAGCAGCTGGGGCACGCCAGCGGACGCCGACAACTACAACACGCTGCCGAGTTTCACCCGGGCCTATCTGCGCATGAACAGCGCCGGCAAGAAAACCTGGCTGGACGCGGCCGCCGACGTCTCGCTGCAATATGGCGTGCTGCAGGTCTGGGCCAACGGCAACGCGGGGGTTGCAAATGCCTCGACACGCGCCGGCTTGCCCTACTTCCGTCCCGAGATCGAGAAATACTGGATCGCGGCAACGGGCCTTCAGCAGTCGGGCGACCAGGGTTTCAACCAGTGCGGGCTGGCCAAGTACTGGTGCGTCGCCGCGCCCGGCTTCGGCATCCTCAGCGCCAACGTGGCCGGCGACGACAAATACACATTGTCCAGCGGCACATCCATGTCCGCGCCCCATGTGACCGGCGCGCTGGGCATCCTGATGGAACGCTATCCCTACCTGGGCAATGAGGAAATCCGCACGATCCTGCTGACCACCGCTTCGCATCGGGGCGCGGGCTCCGCCGATACGCCGAACGAACGCTATGGCTGGGGCGTGCCGGACTTGCGCAAAGGCATGGACGGCCCCGCCCAACTGCTGGGAAAGTTCACCGCCAACCTGCCGGCCGGCATGTCCGATACGTGGAAGAACAATATTTCCGAAGCGGCGCTGACGCAACGCCGCCGCGAGGAGACCGCGGAAGTTGCTGCCTGGGCCACTGAAAAATCCGCCTTGCAAAGCGGCATCAAGGCCGTGCCCACCGCCGGGCAAGCCACTCCCGACCTGATCACTGGCATGGCGCAGGCGCGTGCCCTGCTCGAAGAAGCCATCAAATCGAACATCAAGGGCATTTATACGGCGGCCCGCTTCGACGCGGCGCTGGCCGCGCTGCGGGCGGCCCCGCAGGGGTCCCTCCTGCTGGACATGTACGAAGCAGCCAACCCCAGATGGAGCGACCGCTACAGCAAGGCCGATGATTACACCAATTTCATCGCGGGGCGCAGTGACGGTGATCTGGCACAGGCGGCCTTCGACGCCCTTCGCGTCGCCACGATCAACCAGAACAAGTCGATCGCGGATCAGATCGACGTCCGGCAGGTCCGAGTCAACGCGCTGGCCGCCAAGACTAACGCCGACTACCGGGGCAGTCTGGTGAAGGCCGGCGCGGGCACGCTGATCCTGGCTGGCGACAACAGTTACTCGGGCGGCACCGAACTGCGGGAAGGCACGCTGGGCGTGGGCCACAACAACGCGCTCGGCATCGGTGCGCTCGCCATCGCGAACGGCGCGACGCTGCTGGCGGCGGCCGACAATCTGTCCCTGGGCAATGCGATCACCCTCACCGGCCTCGGCAAGGTCGACACACAGGCCCGGATGCTGACGCTGACAGGCGCCTTGGCCGACGGCCAGGCGGCCGGCGGGCTTGCCAAGCTGGGCGCCGGCACGCTGGTGCTGGCCGGCGCCAGCACCTATTCCGGGCCGACGCTGCTCCTGGACGGCACCTTGCGCGCCGGCTCGGCCGGCGTTTTCTCGTCACGCAGCGCCTTCATGTTGAACGCAGGGACGCAGCTCGACCTGGGCGGCTGGGACCAGGCCATCGGCTCGCTGTCGGGCGGCGGTGCCGTCGCGCTGAGCGCGGCCACCCTGACCACCGGCGCGGACAACCAGCACAGCGTCTACACCGGCCGGATCCAAGGCACCGGGGGCCTGACCAAGACCGGCGCGGGCGTGTTCACGCTGGGCGCCGACAACAGCGCCTATCGAGGCCAGATCACCGTGAGCGGCGGCGGCCTGTGGCTGCGCGACGACGCGCGGCTCGGCGCCAGCGTGCTGGCGCGCACGGGCGCCTTGCTGGGCGGCACGGGCACCCTGGGCGCCACGACGATCGAAGCCGGCGCGGTGCACGCGCCCGGCAATCCTGTCGGCACGCAGACGGTCACCGGCGATTACGTCAATCGCGGCACGCTGCGCGCGAGCGGGGCGCCGTCGGCAGTGAGTCGCGTGGATGTCGCCGGCGGGGTGGACATCACCGGCGCCACGCTGGAACTGCAGCTCTCCCCGATGGATGCCGCCGCCTGGCAGCCGCTGAATGGCCCCTATACCCTGATCGCCAAGGACAGCCCCGGCGCGGTCAAAGGCGCATTCACCACCGTACGCAACCCCTTGCTCTTTCTGGACGCGCCGGTCAGCACCACGGGCGGAGATGGCAATGACGTCACGCTCGCGCTCAAGCGCAACGACCGCGGCATGTCCACCCTGGCCAGCTCCGCCAACCAGGCCAGCGTGGCTT
Source organism: Achromobacter sp. HNDS-1 (assembly GCF_040084795.1). Taxonomy (NCBI): domain Bacteria; kingdom Pseudomonadati; phylum Pseudomonadota; class Betaproteobacteria; order Burkholderiales; family Alcaligenaceae; genus Achromobacter; species Achromobacter sp. HNDS-1. Next base: position 4,481,986 of record NZ_CP157584.1, on the reverse strand, counting down.
CGGCCATCGACGCCTTGCCGCAAAGCCATGAAGTGTGGCGCACCATCGCGCTGAGCAATAACGTCGCCGCCCTGGACCCGGCGCTGGCCCAGCTGTCCGGCGACACCCACGCCAGCGTCGCCTCGGCGCTGGCCGGCGTGACGATGGCGCCGGCCGCGCTGAACGGACTGGCGGCCCTGCGCCACAATCTGTCGGCGCCCATGCAGCCGGGCGCGCCCACCGCGGCCGCCGACAATGGCGCGCCGCCACCCGCCTCGGCCCTGCCGCGCAGCGGCGCGTCGCCGTTGTGGATCCAGCTTGGCGGCGAATGGCGCAACCTGGCCGGCGATGGCAACGCGCCGAACCTGACTCAGCGCAGCACGTCGCTGACGATAGGCGGGGACGCGGCCGTAGGCGGCGGTTGGCGCATGGGCGGCGCCTTCGGCTACACCGACGCGCGGTTGAGCGCGCAAGCGCGCCAGGCCAGCGCCAGGACCGATAGCTACAGCGCCACCGTCTATGGCGGCAAGGCCTACGCGCTGGGCGCGGGCGCGCTCAAGCTGATGGCCGGCGGCGCCTATTCCTGGCACGTGGTCGACTCGCAACGCCAGGTGCGCTACGGCAGCCTGGATCAGCGGCTCAGCGCCAACTATCGCGGCGCCACGACGCAACTGTTCACCGAGGTCGGATACGCGCTGCCCCTGTCGGACGCGGCCGGCGTCGAACCGTTCATCGGCCTGGCCTGGAACCAGTTGCGCATGCGAGCGTTCTCCGAATCGGGCGGTTCGGCCGCGCTGTCCAGCGACGGACAGCGCCAGCGCAACGTCAGCAGCCTGGCCGGCCTGCGCGGCAACTGGCTGGTGCCCGACTCGAGCATCGCGCTGCGCGGCATGGTCGGCTGGCGCCATGTCTACGGCAACACCCGGCCTTCGGTCGCGTTGTCATTCGACCAGGGGCCCGCGTTCAGCGTGGCGGGCGCGCCGATCGCGCGCGATGCCGCACGTGTGGAACTGGGCGCGGACCTGGTGCAGATACGCAACATGACGGCCGGCTTGAGCTACGGCGGCGAGTTCGGCGGCGGCAACCGCCAGCATGCCGGGTCGCTTGACGTCCGCTGGCGCTTCTGAGGCGTGCGCGGCGCCGGCTAACAGCCGTCGGCGCCGCGCATACAAGGCCGGGCCGGACACGCCCGACGCCTGCGCGCCACGTCCATGGATACCTGGACAATCATGCTGGAAAACCGCCGCCCCCGGGCCAGGCTTGGACGCGCCCGCCGAGCCAATCGCCGGCTATGGCAGAGACATTCAGGGGACGGATACGAGGCAAAGGCGGAACTTGCCGCTATGCGACAATCTCGCGCATGCGGATTCTGGTGATCGAAGATGATGAGGACCTGGCCGACGCGCTCGTACGCCGACTGCGTCGTCTTGGGCATGCCGTTGATTGCCAGAATGATGGGTTGAACGCGGATGGGGTGTTGCAGTACGAGACCTTTGACCTGGTGATCCTGGACATCGGATTGCCGCGCATGTCGGGGTTCGAGATCCTGCATCGGTTGCGGGATCGGGGCAGCAAGACGCCGGTGCTGGCGTTGACGGCGCGCATCGATATCGAGGATCGGGTCCATGCGCTGGATACGGGGGCCGATGATTACCTGGCCAAGCCGTTTGACTTTCGCGAGCTGGAGGCGCGCTGCCGGGCGTTGCTGCGGCGGCCCAGCGTGCAGGCGGCGGGGGTGCTTCGGTTTGGCGAACTGGTGATCGACAGCGCGGCGCGGCAGGTCAGCCTGGCGGGGCAGCGCATCGATCTGCCCAAGCGGGAGTACAGCCTGCTCGAGATCCTGTTGGCCGGCATGAACCGCGCGGTCAGCAAGGCCGAGATCGCCAACAAGCTGTTCGCGTTCGATGACGAGGCCGCGCCCAATGCCATCGAGGTCTACATCGCGCGGCTGCGCAAGAAGCTGGAAGGCTCGCCGCTGCGCATCGAAACGCAACGCGGCACGGGCTATCTGCTGACGGCGGCCGGGGATGCCGACGCCACCGCGGCGCCAAGGGACTGAAACGGTGCGGTCCCGCCGTATTTCCGTGCGCCGGCGGCTGCTGGCGATGCTGCTGGGGCTGTTCGTCGTGGGACTGGGCGCGCTCTACCTGCTGGTACGCGGCTATGCGCAGCAGACCGCCGACACCACCTACGACCAACTGCTGCGCGCCTCGGCGCTGTCGATGGCCGACAGCCTGCAGCTGGTGCAGGGCGAGTGGCAGATGGACATGCCCTACGCCGCCCTGGCGCTGCTGGAACAGGCGCCGCGCGACCGCGTTTTCTACCGCGTGACGGCCGCCGACGGCGCGCTGATTTCCGGCTACGCCGACCTGTCCACCCCACCCGCTCACGGCGCCGACGCCAGCGCCGCGCCGCAACTGTTCACCGCCGACTACCAGGGCCACGCCGTGCGGGTGGCATGGATGGAGCGCAAGATCGCCGGCCCGCGCGCCACCGAGACCGCGCTGATCCAGGTGGCGCAGACGCGCGAGGCGCGCAACGCGCTGGCCGAGCGCATCCTGTGGCAGGGCACGCTGGCGCTGATGGGCTTTACCGCCGCGGCGTTGGCGCTGGCCTATTGGGGCCTGCGGCGCTCGCTGTCGCCGATCCAGCGCATCGAGCGCGAGCTGGCCGCGCGCGGCGCCGCCGACCTGCATCCGATCGCCGCGCCGGTGCCCGAGGAACTGGACACGCTGGTGCATTCGCTCGACGGCTTCATGGCGCGGCTGTCCGAGAACCTCGACACCCTGCGCCTGTTCATCGCCGAGGCCGCGCACCAGTTGCGCACGCCGCTGGCCGCGCTGCACGCGCAGATGGAAGTGGCGCTGGACGAGGAAGACCCGGCCGAACAGCGCCGCAGCCTGCTGGCGGTGCTGCGCAATGCCGAGAAGCTGTCGCGGCTGGTGAACCAGCTGCTCAGCGACGCCAGCGTCATCCACCGCAGCAACGTGCGCAAGTTCGGTCCCGTGGACCTGGCCGAGCTGCTTTCGCAGGCCGTCTACGACACCGTGCCGCAGGCCGACCCGCAGCCCGATGTGCGGCTGCGCCTGCCCGCCGCGCAAGAGGGCGCGCCGCCCCGCATCGCGGGCGACAGCCTGATGCTGCGCGAGGCCTTCAAGAACCTGATCGACAATGCCCTGCGCCATGGCGCCTCGGCGGACGGCCACATCGACGTGCGGCTCGAACGCGACGACGCCGGCTGGCGCATCACCGTGGCCGACCAGGGGCCCGGCATCCCGCCCGCGCTGGCGCAAAGCGCCTTCGAGCGCTTCTCGCGCGGGCCCAATCCGCGCACGCCCGGCGCCGGCCTGGGACTGTCCATCGTCAAGCGCGTGGTCGACATCCACCACGGCTGGCTCAACCTCAGCAACCGCCCCGGCGGCGGTCTCGAAGCCGTCGTCCATCTGCCCGCCAACGCCCATGACGCCTAGACTTCCCCTGCTCGCGCGCCTGGCCGCGGCCGGCGCCGCCCTGATCCTGGCCGGCGCCAGCCCCGCCGCCGAGACCAGCGCCGACGGCCTGACGCTGGGCCCGGCCGACAGCAAGCACGTGCTGGTGCTGCACGCTTCCAACAGCGTGCAGGTGTTTCGCGGCGTGCTGGAAGACTTCAGCCAGCTCAACCCCGGCGTACGCCTCGAATACACGGAGCTGTCGACCCAGGCACTGTATGCCGAAGTGGCGACCCGTGCCGCGCAGGCGCCGGGCGAGAAGGCCGGCCCCGACCTGGTCATCAGCAGCGCCATGGACCTGCAGACCAAGCTGGTCAACGATGGCCACGCGCAGCCGCACGTATCGCCGGAAACCGGCGCCCTGCCCGCCTGGGCCAACTGGCGCGACGAGGTCTTCAGCATCGGCACCGACCCCATCGTGATGGTCTACGACACCCGCCAGCTCGACGCCGCGCGCGCGCCCCGCACCCGCCGCGAACTGCTGGCGTTGCTGCAGGCGCCCGACCAGCCGCTGGCCGGCCGCATCTCGACCTACGATGTCGAAGGCAGCGGCATCGGCTACCTGGCCGCCACCCAGGACGCGCGCCTGGACAGCCTGGCCGGCGCGCTGCTGGCCGCCTTGGGCCGCAACGGCGTGCGCGTCCACGAATCGACCGAGCACGCGCTCGACAAGCTCGAACGCGGCGAAATCACGCTGGCCTACAACCTGCTCGAATCCTACACGCGCCATCGCATCGACCAGGGCGCGCCGCTGGCCATCGTCTATCCGCAGGACTACACGCTGATGCTGTCGCGCTCGGCCATCATTCCGCGGCAGGCGCCGCGCGCCGACCTGGGCGCGCGCTTTCTCGACTACCTGCTGTCGCCGCGCGGCCAGGAAATGATTGCGCGCCAATCCGGCATGCGCCCGGTAGGCGCCTCGATGGTGCCGGCCGCGGGGGTGCGGCCGGTGGCGTTGGGCGTGGGCTTGCTGGTGTACCTGGACCCGCTGAAGCAGCGCCACTTCCTCGACCTGTGGCGCGCGGCGGCGCAACCGCCCGGCAAGGCGGACTGACAAGGTCGACTGACAAGGTGGCCCGCACCGCGACGTCAGCGGTTCGTCAAAGCGGATTGAGGCCGCCTGTACACGGCGGCGGCGGCCTGCCAGCCGCGACCGGCCGCACGCCGTTCCATGGCCAGGGACGCTAACCGCCCAGTTGCCCGCCCGCGCGCACCAGGTCCGCCAGCGTGCGCACCTGCATCTTGCGCATGACGCGCCCGCGCCGCACCTTCACCGTGATCTCGCTGACGTTGAGTTCGGCCGCGATCTGCTTGTTCAGCATGCCGCGCACCACCCGCTCCATCACCGCCTTCTCGCCGTCGGTCAAAGTGTCCCAGCGGGCCTGGACCTCGTCCGATCCCGACGCGCTGGCCAGGTGCGCCCGATCCTTTTCCACCGCCGCGTGGATGGTGTCCAGCAGGTCCTGGTCGCGAAACGGCTTGGTCAGGAAGTCCACCGCGCCCAGCTTCATCGCCGCGACCGACATGGGGATGTCGCCGTGGCCGGTGATCATCACCACCGGCATGCGCCGCCGCGCCTGCTGCAGGCGCCGCAGCAGGTCCATGCCGCTCTGGCCCGGCAGGCGCACGTCCAGCACCAGGCAGGCGGGGCCGGCGCCCGGATCGGCGTCCAGGAATTCCTGCGCCGAGCCATAGCCGCGCACCGGCAGGCCGACCGAATGCATCAGGTCCTCCAGCGACTCGCGCAGCGAGGCGTCGTCATCGACGATGTGGATGGTGGCCGGCTCGGGCCGCGTGCTCGCGATCATGAAGACTCATCCTTGGCCGCCGCCGGCAGCATGAAACAGAACACCGCGCCCTCGCGCGCGGCGGGCTCGGCCCACAACCGGCCGCCGTGGCTCTCGATGATGCCGCGGCTGATGGTCAGGCCCAGGCCGGTGCCCTCCGGCTTGGTGCTCCAGAAGGTATCGAACAGGCGCTCGCGCGCCTGCGGGTCCAGGCCCGGGCCGGTGTCGGTCAACGAACACTGCACCTGCCCCGGCGCCTGGCACGACAGGCGCAACGTCAGATGGCGCGCGCCGGCCGGGGTCTGCTGCATCGCCTCGATGGCGTTGAGCACCAGGTTGACCAGCACCTGCCCCAGCTGCACGCGATCGCCCAGCACCGCCGGCACGCGCTCCTGGATGCGGGTGGACACCACCACGTCGTTGCGCGCCAGCTCGTCGCCAGCCAGCTCCAGCACCTCGCCGATCACGTCGGCCAGGTCCAGCCGCTCGCGTTGCGGCGCGGCATTGCGCGCATCGCGGCGGATGCGCGCCACCACCTCGCTGGCGCGGTGCACGTCGCCGGTCATGCGCTGCAGCGCGCGCAGGGCCCGCTCGATGTTGGGCGGATCGTGCTCCAGCCAGCGCTGGCAGGCGCTGCCGCTGGTGGCGATGGCCGCCAGCGGCTGGTTGATCTCGTGGGCAATGGACGCGGTCAGCTCGCCCAGGCTGTGAATGCGCGCCATGCGCGCCAGCTGCGCGCGCGCCTCGAACGCCGCGTCCTCGGCCGCCGCCCGCTTGAGCGCCAGGTAGGTGGTCACGCCGATGGCGGCGATGCTGATGAGCGCATTGATCAGCCCCAGCTCGCGCAGCACGCCGCCGTTGGGCGTGAGGTACAGGCTGAGCAGCGTCAACGCCGCGCACGCCACCGCCACGATGGTGACGCCGCGCCGCGGCAGGAAGCTCAGCGCCGCCAGGATCACCGCCACGTAGAACACCGCCACGGCGATTTCCAGGCGGGTGAAGGTGTCCACCAGGAACACCAGCGCCATCAGCGCCACCAGCAATGCGACGCCCGCGCCGGGACGCTGCTTCAGATACCTGGCCGGCTTGAGGAACATGGCGCTGCCACCCCGTTGAATGGACGCCGGCGCCGGGCCCCGATGGCCGCGCACCGCGAGACGCCATTGTAGAGATAGGCGCGGGCCGCCGCGCACTATCGGAAAGCCGGCATATACCAAGGTATAGGCCCGCCATCCCAATGGCGCCTCGCCCGGGCGGGGGCCGGTTCCTATAATTTTCGGGTCCCCCAGCGACGCGTCCGCGGGCCGCGCCGTCCCGCCAACGCCTACCGGCAGCCTCCCCATGAAACCGTCCATCAAGGCCCTCTGGATCGTCCGCGGCGCCGTGCTCGTCGGCATCTGGATCGCGCTCGGCGTGCTCCAGGCGCTGCACCGCATCGCCTGAGGCAGGCGGGCGGCGCCTCGCCGCCCGCCTGCCCGTCTCGCCGTCAGGGCAGGAAACACAGGATCCCGCCCACACCCAACATCCACGCCAGCAGCATCGGCACCAGCAGCCGCAGCGGGATCAGCGGACCGTCCGGAAGGTCCGGCGTCTGTCCGGGCCGGCGCAAGGCGGCCCGTTCGATCTCGTAGGCGTGCATGTCGCGCGAAAACTTGCGCATTTCCTCGAACGCTTTTTCCATGTCGTCTCTCCCGGCATGTCAGTACCAGCGGCCGTAGCGGCGGATGTAGAAGGTCTTGACCTGCTGCGTCAGCGCGATGTAGCCCAGGATGGTCAGCGCCAGCCAGCCGAAGTAGATCGGCGGCAGGGCCACGAACCCGATCGACTCGGCGATCGGCGAGAACGGCAGCCAGCACGCCAGCGCGATCGCGGCGGTGGTCGACAACAGCACCGGCAGCGACGCCGTGCTCTGCAGGAACGGGATCTTGCGGGTGCGCAGCATGTGCACCACGAAGGTCTGCGATACCAGGCCCTCGATGAACCAGCCCGAATTCATGATGGTCTGGCCGCCGTCGCCGCCGTGCAGGGCATAGGCCGCGCCCGCGCCGAACACCGTCCACATCAGGAAATACGTGGTGATGTCGAACACCGACGAGGTCGGTCCCAGCCACAGCATGAAGCGCTGGATGTTGCCCGCTTCCCACTTGCGCGGCTTCTTCAGGAACTCGTCGTCCATGCGGTCCCACGGCAGGGTCAGTTGCGAGATGTCGTACACCAGGTTCTGGATCAGCAGCTGCAGCGACAGCATCGGCTCCCACGGCAGCCAGGCCGAGGCCACCAGCACCGAAAACACGTTGCCGAAGTTCGAACTGGCGGTCATGTTCAGGTACTTGAGGATGTTGCCGAAGGTCTCGCGGCCCTTGATGACGCCCTGCTCCAGCACCATCAGGTCCTTTTCCAGCAGCACGATATCGGCGGTTTCCTTGGCGATGTCGGCGCCGCTGTCCACCGAAATGCCGACGTCGGCGTCGCGCAGCGCGGGGGCATCGTTGATCCCGTCGCCCAGGAAGCCCACGGTGTGGCCGTTGGCCTGCAGCGCCTTGACCACCCGCGACTTCTGCAGCGGCGTCAGCTTGGCGAACAGCACCACGCCTTCGACGCGCCGGCACAGCGCCACGTCATCCATCCGCTCGATGTCGGCGCCCAGCAGGATGCGAGCGTCATCGTTGCCCAGGTCCAGGCCCACGTCGCGGCAGACCTTGGCGGCGACGATGGGGTTGTCGCCGGTCAGCACCTTGACCGCCACGCCATAGTCATTGAGCGCGCGGATCGCCGCCTGCGCCGAATCCTTGGGCGGGTCCAGGAAGGTCAGGAATCCCCGCAGCACCAGCCCGCTTTCATCGCCGGCCTGGAACTGCGTGCGGCCGGTGTCCTCCAGGCGGCGCGAGGCCACCAGCAGCACGCGGAATCCGTCCTGGTTGTACGCCTCGGCGCTGCGCAGCAGGCGCCTGCGCATGGCCGCGTCCAGCGGCCGCTCCTGGCCATCGATGACCACGCCGGTGCTGACCGCCAGCATTTCCTCGACCGCGCCCTTGGTGATCATCTCCAGGCCGCCATCGACGCTGCGCACCACCACCGACAGGCGCCGGCGCACGAAGTCGAACGGGATCTCATCGACCTTCTCGTGCATCGCGCTGCGTTCCCAGCCGCGCAGTTCGCGCGCGCGCGCCAGGATGGCGCGGTCCATCAGGTTGCGCTGGCCGCTCTGGTTGGCGCTGTTGAGCCAGCCCAGCCGCAGCACCTCGTCGTCGACCTCGCCATCGACGTTGAAGTGGTGTTCCAGGATGATGCGGTCCTGCGTCAAGGTGCCGGTCTTGTCGGTGCACAGCACGTCCATGGCGCCGAAGTTCTGCACCGAATTCAGTCGCTTGACCACCACCTTGCGCCGCGCCATCGCCACCGCGCCCTTGGCCAGGTTGGCCGAGACGATCATGGGCAGCATCTCCGGCGTCAGCCCCACCGCCACGGCCAGCGCGAAGGTCAGCGCGGTAACCCAGTCGCCCTTGGTCACGCCGTTGATGACGAACACGATCGGCACCATCACCAGCATGAACTTGATGAGCAGCCAAGACACGCTGTTGACGCCGCGGTCGAAGCTGGTCTCGACCCGCTTGGTCGACACCACATTCCTGGCCAGCGAACCGAAATAGGTATTCGGGCCGGTGCCCACCACCACCGCCGTGGCGGTGCCGCTGACCACGTTGGTGCCCATGAAACAGATGTTGGCCAGGTCCAGCAGCTCGGCGTTCTCGCCTGCCTTGGCCTCGGCGCGCTTGGCGCTGACGCTGCCCAGCGTGTCGTACTTCTCGACCGGCAGCGCCTCGCCCGTCAGGATGGCCTGGCTGATGAACAGGTCGCGCGATTGCAGCAGGCGGATGTCTGCCGGGATCATGTCGCCCGCCTGCAGTTCGACGATGTCGCCGGGCACCAGTTCGTTCATCGGCAGCTCGCGCCGCGCCGGTTCGCCCGACACGCTGCCCCGCCGCAACACGGTGGCGGTGCTGCGCACCATCGACTTGAGTTTTTCCGCCGCGCGGCCGGAACGGTACTCCTGGATGAAACGCAGCAGCCCGCTGATGGTCACCATGGTCAACATGATGACGATGCCGGTCCAGTCGCGGTCGGCGGGCGCGGCGAACTGGATGTCGGTGAAGTACGACACCGCCGCCAGCCCCAGCAGCACCAGCACGAAGGGATTGCGGAAAGCGCGTAGTAATTGCAGCCAGGCTGGCGCCGGCTTGTCATGCGCCACTTCGTTCAGGCCATCGATGGCGCGGCGCGCCGCCACCTCGGCCTCGGTCAGACCCTCGCGGTGCGCTTGCAGGGCCTGCAGGCTGTCATGCACCGACAGCCCGGCGTGGCGCGCCACGGGCATGGCGCGGGTCTTGCCCGCCGTCGCGGTGGCGGGCGCTTTCTCGCCGCGCGGACCCTGGGGGGCCGGCAGGGAGGCTTCCTGGATTGGTTTCATGTTCGCTGCTCCCGCCCGCGCGCGCCGCCGGCGGGAGCCGCCCCGTCAAGACGCGAGCAGCCCCCGTCCACGGCCCGCGCGGGCTTGGTGGATATTGAGAATCGGGTAAGGCGGAATCAATGCGGGACCGGCGCCGCCTGCGCCCGCGGCGCCGGGGCCACGCCGACGCGCAGTGTCTGCACGCCCAGATCGCGGCACAGGTCGCTGAGCCAGGTGATCACGGGCCACGGATTGCCGCTGTCGCTGCGCAGGCAGACGGCGGTGCAGGCTTGCTCGCCGTCGGCCGAATAGCGCACGTCCGTCACGGTCTCGGCACGCTGCCGCAGCTCCTCGTAGAGCCGCTTGCGGATCAGGGCCAGCACGGCGGGGCTGCCGTAAAACGTCAGGTTGATGAAGGCCGGCGCGGGGGCCGCGCGGCGCACGGGGTTGGGGGACAGGATATGGGACAGCATGCGCGTCTCCTGGAAACAGGCGATTCCGCCCGCAGGGGTTCAGGTGGCGCATGCAAGCCGTCGCGGCTCCGGGTCGATCCGGACGGGCGTGGCGGCTGGCAGAAAAAACGTGCAGACCCGCTAGACCCGGCGTGCGCCGTGGGTTCTGGTACTTCCGTCGTCTTCCACGGCGGGCTCCTATAGGGTGGCAACAGGCGGCAGTGTAGGTCTGCACCGGTGTTCCGAACAGATCATGGAACGTATACCTTGGTATAGCGTTAGCGATGACCTCATGCCAGGTACGCCGCTACCTCATCCGCTGTCAGATAACGCACGAACGTCATCGACGGTTGCTGCGCATCATGGATCGCGCCGTTGAAGCCCGACCAGTTGCGCTGCATGCCGTCCTCGGTCTCCAGCGCGATCAGCACGCGCTTGCCGTGCCTGGCCAGGTTGTCGCGCAGCGCCGCCTCGCCCCAGGCGAAACGCATGTCGTTGACGAGCGCGCCATCCGCATAGGCATCAGCCTGCAACCACTGGAAATCGGCGCTGTCGCGCTCGGCGTCCGGCTCGCGCGCGGCGATCTCGCGGCGCACGCCCAGGGCCTGGACGTGGTCGCGCATCAGGTTCTGCAACAGCGTGAAGGCGTGGAAATTGTTGTTGATGCCGTGCGCCCGCGCCACGAAGCCCGTGCCGGAGGTGGGCAGCACCACCACGAGTTCTTCCTCGTAACTGATGCGCGAGGCCAGCCACAGGTAGTGCAGCTGCTCGAACGGCAGGTTGTCGTTGAGCGTGGTCATGGCGTACAGCAGGTCCATCAGTTCGGCGTCGGCGACGAAGGCCTGGTGATTGCGCTGGTCGCGCATCAGCATGGCCATCATCGGCAGCACCAGGGTGTCGATGGCGGCGACCTGCGCATCGAGTTCCCAGCGCCGGTCCTCGGGAATGGCTTCAAGCCGCGCCACCGCGTCTTTCCAGGCCAGGCGGTCGGCTTCCTCGACTTCGGCGTCGTCGTCCTCGACCTCCAGCGCGCAATACGGCCGCAGGGTCCGCAACCACGGGCCCAGCAACGCCTGCAACGCGGGGAACAGCAGCACGGGATCGGCGCCGTCCTCCACCAGCGAGCCGCACATCAGCGCCAGCGCCGCTGCCCGGCTGGGGTGCAGGGACGGCAGCAGTTCGGCGCAGAACCGCAGGCTGGCGCTGGTGTGCGCCGGATCCTGGGCTTCCTCGTAGAACGCGCGCACCTCGGGGCGCTGAAAGAACGCATCGAGGGTCTCCACGTCGTCGGCTGACGTGACCGGGGAGCGGAGCGCGGCGGCAAGCGAGGCAAAAGAGGTCGGCATGGGCGGACAGGAATAGTGAATCGGGGGACACCACTATGGCACAAACGGCCCCCACCCAAAACCGAAAGCTGCCGGCCGCGCCGACCGGCGCGGATCAATAGCGGTAATTCACCCCCAGCATCGCACTGAACGGCGCCCCGTAGTAATTGCTGTAGACGTTGGTGCTGGCGTAGTACTTCTTGTCCAGCACGTTGTTCAGATTCAACGTGGCCGACCATTGTCGGTTGAACTGGTAGCGCGCCATCAGGTCGACCAGCGCATAGCTGCTCTGCGAGGAATCGAATTGCTGCCCGCCGGGGCCGCGGCTGGTGAAGCCGCTCTGGCTTTCCCAGCGCACGCCGCCGCCGACGGTCAGCGCGCTCCAGGCGCCGGGCAGGCGGTAGGTGGTGTAGAGCTTGGCGATGTGTCGCGGCAGGCCGACCTGGGTCGAGAAGCCCGTCGGCAGGCGGCGGTCCACGTAGGCATACGACAGCTGCATCTGCCAACCGGGCATGAGTTCACCGCTGAGCTCGGCCTCCACGCCGCGCAACACCGCGCCGTTGGCGGCGACATAGGCGTTGTCGCCGTTGGGCGCCAGCTTGTCGCCGTCCAGCATGGCGTAGTTGTCCTGGCGGGTGCGGAACAGCGCCAGCGCGCCGTTCAGGCGGCCGTCCAGCCAGGCGCTCTTCAGGCCGATCTCGTAGGTATTGCCCTTGATCGGCGCAATGCCGCTGCCCGACACGGTCTGGGCCTGTTGCGGCAGGAAGATGCTGGTATAGCTGGCGTAGGCGGACAGCGTCGGCGTCAGGTCGTAGACCACGCCGGCATACGGCGTGTACACGCCCTGCTCGCGCATGTTGTCCGGGTAGGCCGAGCCGTCGTTGTAGGTGTAGGAGGCCTGCTGGTCCCACCAGGTGATGCGCGAGCCCAGGATCACCGACAGCGCGTCGGTCGGCCGCAGGCGCAGTGCGCCATAGACCGCGTTCTGCTTCTCGGTGTAGTAGCGCTTGCCGGTGGCTTGCCACTGCGGTTGCGGCATGTCGCCATCCCAGGCGCGCACGTCCGGGATGACCGGGTCATAGCCGGGCGCGGTCCACAGCGGATAGGTATCGTAGTCGCCCCGGGTGCGCGACAGGCTCACGCCCAGCACCAGGTCGTGGCGGCGGCCCAGCGCGTCGAAGGCGCCGCTGAGGCTGGCGTCCAGCGCGTTCTGGGTCTTGGGGATCGGCCATTTGGCGACCCAGACCGAGGCGCCCTGCCCGGTCTGCGGATCGGCCCAGCCGTTGCTGCTGAACCAGCCATAGGTGCGGTCATTGTCGTCGCCGGTGCGCGACAGCGTCAGCGACCCCTTCCATGATGACGAGAACTCGTGGTCGAGCGTGGCGAAGACGTTGTAGCGCGTGCGTTCCTGGCGGCTCCAGTTGGTGGCGGAATTGAACCGTTGCCGAAAATCGGTCTTGGAACCATCGGCGTAGTACGCGGGAAAGCCGAAGTACGAGCACGCCGTGCACTTCTTGCGCTGGTATTCCGCGCCCAGGGTCAGCAGGGTGCGCTCGGTCAGGTCCGCCTCGACCACCCCATACAGCAGTTGCGAATCCTGCTTGACGCGGTCGATGAACGAGCCGCCCTCCTGCCAGGCGCCCACCAGCCGCCCGCGCAGCTTGCCCGACGCATCCAGCGGGCTGCCCAGGTCGAACTCGGTGCGCTTGTAGTCCCATGACCCGATGCTGGCGCCGACGCCGGCCTCGAACTCGCGGGTCGGCCGCTTGCGCACCAGGTTGATGGAGGCGGCCGGGTTGCCCGCCCCGCTCAGCAGCCCGGTGGAACCGCGCACCACTTCGATGCGGTCATACAGCGCCGTGTCCAGCCCCAGTGCATTGAAGTCCTTGTGGGTCGGCACGCCGTCGACCTGCATGTTGGTGATTTCCATGCCGCGCGCATACAGGCCCTTCTCGTTGTCGTCGGCCGAGCCCTTCTTCTTGAAGGTCAGGCCCGGGGTGTTGACGATGGCGTCTTCCAGCGTGTTCAGGCCCTGGTCGGTGAGCCGCTGGCGCGTCATCACCGAGACCGACTGCGGCGTCTCGCGCAGCGTCATCGGCAGCCGGGTGGCGGTGTTCGATACGCCGACCGTATACGAATCGGTGCCTTCGCTCGGGACGGGTTCGCGCGCGCCCAGCACTTCGACCGGCGCCAGGGTCTGCGCATTGGCGGCGCGCAGGCCATAGCGGTTGCCGCCCTGGTTGACGGCCTCCAGCCCGGTGCCCGACAGCATCGCCGCCAGGCCCGCGGCCACGCCATAGTCGCCCTGCAGGCCAGCGCTCTGGCGGCCCTGGGTGAGCGTGGCGTCGAACGACAGCACCACCCCGGCCTGGGCGGCGAACCGGCTCAGCGCCAGGCCCAGCGGACCGGGCGGCACCTCGTAGTGGCGCGACGCCTGCGCGCCGGGAACGGCCTGCGCCTGCGCGGACGGCGTGGCGCCCAGGGTGGTCAATGCGATGACAAGGGCGCGCGCCAGGGGCGCGAGTTTGGCGGAGTGACGAAGCAAGGGTACAGAAGGCATGGACTCAGGTTTCCGTGTGGCAGATCCGACGTAATCCCTGCTAAGTCGGACGAGCGCGGAAAAAGGACAATGCCGAGCGAAAAAAAATCAGTGGCGGGCGACGATGCGGACGTAATAACGGGTAAAGCGCACGATGTTCACAGGCAGCGCGCGCGTCACGGCGGCCAGCGCCTGGTCGGTGTCGTCGACGGGAAAGGCCCCGGACAGGCGCAGCGCCGCCACGGCATCGTCGCATCGCAGCAGCCCGGGCCGATAACGGTCGAGCCGGGCGATAAAGTCGTCCAAGCGCCAGTTGTCGACCACCAGCAGGCCTCGCGTCCAGGCGTCGGGCTCGCCGGTGATGGCCCCGGCCGCCTGCGCCCCCGCGGGCGCCAGCGTGCCCTGCTCGCCCGCCTTCAGGATCACGGGCGCGCCGCCCGTCGCGGGTTCCAGCGCCACCGCATGGCGCAGCACCGCGACCCGCGTCAGATCGTCCTGCCGCGTGACGATGAAACGCGTGCCCAAGGGCCGCACCGCGCCGTGCGCGGTGAGCACGCGCAAGGGCGGCAGGCCGGGACGGACGTTGTCGGTATCGACCAGGATCTCGCCGGCGTGCACGAAGATGCGCCGCTGGCCGGCGTCGACGGTCACGTCGACCGCGCTGGCGCTGTCCAGCCAGAGCAAGGTGCCATCCGCCAGCCGCAGTTCGCGGCGCTCGCCCGCCCCGGTGCGGTAGTCGGCCAGCATCCGCTCCATCGGCAGGGTGCGCCAGGCCGCCAGGCCGCCGGCGCCCAACAGCGCCACCGCGCCCAGTCCGTTGCGCAATGCGGCGCGGCGGCGCGAGAAATGCTGGTCGGCACGATTGAGCGTGTCGGCAGCCAGGCGCGCCGGCGCGGCTCCCAGCGTGCCGCGCAACCGTTCCACCTGCCTCCAGATGCGCGCATGTTCGGGATCGGCCGCCAGCCAGCGCCCATGCGCCGCCACTTCGGCCGCGCTGACGTCGTCCGCGCAGAGCCGCGCGTACCATTGCGCCGCCGCGGCGATGGTCTTGTCCGCCATGGTCGCCTACTGCCGGGCCAGCGCGTACACCAGGCAATGCTCGGTGGCGCGCGCCATGTACTTCTTGATGGAACTGACCGTCACGCCCAGGCGGGCGGCGATCTCGGCATAGCTGGCCCCTTCCAGCTGGGACATCAGGAAGGCGCGCCGCACCTTGTCGCCCAGGCCGTGCAGCATGGCGTCGATCTCGCGGATGGTCTCGAGCAGGATGGCCCGCGTCTCGGGCGATATGGCGCTGGCCTCGGGCTGCTGCGCCAGGGTTTCGAGCCAGGCGCGTTCCAGCACCTGGCGGCGGATGTGGTCGACCAGCGTGCGCTGCGCCACCGTGGCCAGGAAGCTGCGCGGCTGCCGCACGCCCTGCAATTGCGCCATCGACGCCGGCGAGGCCAGCAGCCGCAGGAAGGTGTCCTGGGCCAGGTCGGCGGCCTCGGCCGGCACGTTCAGGCGCCGCAGCAGCCAGCCGCGCAGCCAGCCGTGATGGTCGCGATAGAGCCTGCCCAGCTCGCGGTGCTCCAGGGATTCCGTGGACGACATGGCCGTCGCGTCAGCGCCTTGTGAATTTCGGGAATGGGAATTGTAATCATTATTGATGAAGGCGTTCAATCCGCCGCCTTCCCTTTCCGCGACCGGGGCGCGCGGGGAGCCGCTTGAGGCGCCGCGCCCGGATGGGCGCGGCCGGCGTTTACTTCTTCTTGCCCGAGGCGTCCTGCTCGACCACCATGTCCAGTACGTACACCTTCGAGGGCGCGTCGGCCGGCGGGTTCTTCCAGTCGTAGCGCTTGACGCGCAGCACGGTGCGCACGCCATCGCGGTGGTCGTAGCCTTCGATCGACTGGTACAGCGGGTGCCAGTCTTCCTGCGGCGGCAGTTGCACGCCGGCCTCGTTGTAGCGGCGCTCGCGCACCATCAGGCACTGGTAGCGCGGGATCATGGGATGGCTGCAATCGGCGCGCTTGGGCGCCACTTCCAGGAACATGATTTCGCCGGCGCTGCCGTACAGGGTTTCCGGCGTCGGCTCGCCGACGAACTTCAGCACGCTGCCGTCCTGCGCCACCAGTTCCAGGGTCGGTTCGGTGGACTCGCCACCGAGCGTGGCGCGCAGGTCGCCCTTCAGGCGCTGGCCGATCTCGGCATCCAGTTGCATCAGGGCCGGCTCGCAGGCCTTCATGGTCGAGGCCAGATTGGCCACGCGCAGCACGCCGTCCTTGTAGGTGTAGCCGCCGAACTGCGTGTTGCAGCCGCCGCGCACGTTCAGCGCGTCGGCCGTGAACGACAGGCGCAGGGGCTGCTCAACGCCCTTCTGCAGCGCGGGGATGGACTTGCCCGAGGCCTCGGTGGCCGACACCAGGCGCCAGTAGTAGGCCGGCAGGCTCAATGCGTTGGCGGCGGGCGTCGAGGAAGAGGTGGACATGGTGGAAGATCCTTCGCCAGTGTGGGAAACCGGTGCGCAAGCCTGCAGCAAGGCGGCGCAGACCGACGCCAGGAGAATTGTCTTTTTCATGGTTTGTTCCTATCAGCCGTGTGGCACTGATGAAAACCGCGATTCTACGTCCGCGCCATGGACGAAATAGGCGAGTCCTGCCCTCGGACGTATCAAAATCTTGCCGCCCGACTGAACACAAGCTGACACCAAAGGCTGCGTCCGCCTCGCGCCGCTCCTGCGGCGGCGCCACGAATGGCGCGGCGCGGCGCGGGCCGCTCGCGTCCCGCCATGTGATTACAGACTGACACTTACGCGTCGCGCCAACCGCAACATTGCACACAGTGATGCAGCGTTTTGCGGCGTTCTTGCCCGAGGCGCGCCGCGGTGCCTCAATCCACCCGCAGCATGCCCGCGTCCTCGCGCACCCGGCCTTGCGCCAGCAGCGCCGCCAGCGCCTGGCCCAACCGCGCCTCGGCGTCCGCCGGGGTGCGCGACTGGCCCAGCAGGCGGCAGACCGACTTGATCACATCCGCGCGCGGGGCGTTGCCGGTCATGGCCAGCACCCGCAGCACGCCGTTGGCCAGCTCCTCCAGGCAGACGTCGTCGACGCGGCGGCGCGAGACCTCATCGTCGCCGGCGCCGCGAAAGCCCGCCCAGTCCGCCGCCCGCGTGCCCGCGGGCCAGAGGAACGTGACCTCGCCTTCTTGCGTGCGGCCGATGTCTGCCGGTGTCAGCTGCCGCAGGCGCTCGACGATGCGCGTGCCGGTGCGCTCCAGGCCCCAGGCCCGCGCCACCCGGCGATGCAGCACGCTTTCCGGCAAGGGGCCTTCGGTCTCGATCACCTGGCGCAATTCGGCGCTCAGCCGCGCGTTGCTGGCCTGGACGTAGAACGCCTGCGCATCGCCCGCTGGCAGCGCGGCCACCGCGTAGGTCTCGATGCCGCCCGCCGGCGCGCCTGCCGGACCGGCCTGGCGCGGCTGCGCCTCGCCCTCGGTGGTGATGCTGAATGCGACGTCGTCGTCCGCGGCGTCCGGCGCCTCGGGCGCGACTTCCGGCTCCGGCGCGGCCACCTCCCCCTCGCGCGCCTGTTCCGCCTCCAGACGCGCCAGCAGCTTTTCCACTTCGCGTTCGGGATTGATCCACCAGTCGGTCGACCAGATCCGGTGCAGGCGCCACCCCAGGCCTTCCAGCACCACTTGCCGCAGCCGGTCGCGGTCGCGCGCGGTGGCGCCGGCATGGTAGGCGCGGCCATCGCACTCGATGCCCAGCAGGTAGCGGCCGGGCGCGCGCGGATCCACCACGCCCATGTCGATGCGGTAGCCCGAGCAGCCGACCTGCGGATGCACCACCCAGCCGCGCTCGCGCAGCACCTTGATGACCTGCGTCTCGAAGGGGCTGTCGGGTTCACGGCCGGTAGGCAGCGACTGTTCCACCAGCGCGCGCGGCCCCTTCAACGCAAACTCCAGGTAATGCTTCAGGTCGCGCACGCCGGCGGCGCGCACGCGCGACAGGTCGATCTGCTGCGGCAGCAGCGTGCTGTAGATCACCACGCCTTCGCGGGCCCGCGAGATCGCCACGTTCAGGCGGCGATGGCCGCCCTCGCCATTGAGCGGGCCGAAGTTCATCGTCATCTTGCCGGCCGCGTCGGGGCCGTAGGTGATCGAGAAATAGATCACGTCGCGTTCGTCGCCCTGCACGTTCTCCAGGTTCTTGATGAACAACGGCTCGCGCGCCTGCGCCGAAATCGCCTTGTCCAGGGCGGCATTGGCGCGCCGGCGCGCGTCCAGCAGGGTTTCGATGAGCGACTGCTGCGGCTGGTTGAACGTCACCACGCCCAGGCTCTGGCGGCGGCGCGCCGGGTCCAGGTAATGCTGCTCGATACCCTGGACGATGGCCTCGGCCTCGGCGCGGTTGCTGCGGCTGCCGCCGCGGTCGTAGACCCCGGCCACGCGTTCCAGCCGCACCGCCACGTCGTCGGTGACCGGCGACGGGAAGGTGATCAGCTGCGAATCGTAGTAGGTCACGTTGCTGAACGTGATCAGGCTTTCGTGGCGACTGCGGTAATGCCACTGCAGCCGCAGGCGGTTCATGTCGGCGCCCAGGCATTCGTCCAGGATGCTCTCCAGGTCTTCCACCTGGCCATCGTCGCCGGCGCCGTCGTCATCGTTGGCGGACTTGCTGAAGAAACTGGTGGGCGGCAGCTGCTTGGTATCGCCCACCACCACCAGTTGCTGGCCGCGCGCGATGGCGCCGATCGAATCCCACACCGGAATCTGCGAGGCTTCGTCGAACACCACCACGTCGAACTGCGAGTGACCGGCATCCAGGTATTGCGCGACAGACAGCGGCGACATCAACAGGCAGGGCTTGAGGCGCGGCAGCAGCGAAGGCAGGCGCTGCATCAGCTGGCGCACCGGCACATGGCGCGTCTTCTTCTGCAATTCGCGGCGCAACAGGCCCAGCTCACTGTCGGGACTGACCAGGACGGCGTTGTTGGCAGGCACCTTGCCGGCCAGCAATGCCGCGATATAGGCCGAGGTGAGCTGCTGGAAGCGGTCGTCGGCCAGGCGGAACTCGCGGATCTTGCGATCGTGGTCGGCGCTGGAGAACGAACGCAGCAACGGCGACCGGTCAATGACCTTCTTGACCCACCAGTTGCGATAACTGAATTCGAAATGCGCCTCGACCCCGGCCAGCGGCACGCGCCCCGCCTCCAGCGTGGCCACAAGCCCCTGCAACTGCATGACGACCGCCTGTTCGCGCGCCTGGCGCCAGACGCACCACGGCATCAGGCTCTGTCTGTTGAGCCGCCATCCGGCCAGCACGCCCTGGAGGCGTTCGAGCGCGCCGCCGTCCTGCGGCAGGCCCGCCAACGGCGCGGCGGGATGCGCCAGCGCCTCCACCACGGCCAGTTGATCGCGCAGCCCGCGCCACGCGTTGCGGGCGTCGAGCAGGCGCTGGCCGAGCGCGGCGCCCGGCTGCAGCAAGGCGCGGTTCTCGCCCACCAGCGGCTGCAGGCGCGTGCGCAGCGCGGACGCCATGGCCGGATCGCCGGCCATCAGCGTGACCGCCTCGGCGAAACGTTCGGCCCACTGCTCGTGGCGCCCGACCTGCTCCCAATCCGTGTCCAGCCCGGCATAGTCATTCTGCAACAGGCGCTCGGCATCGGCCTTGAGCGCCGCCAGTTCGCGGTCCTCGGCGTTGACCCGCGCCAGCGGTTCCAGCATCGCGGCAATAGCGGCGTCGTCCGGACGGCGCGCATCGACGCGCAGCGCCGCCAGGCGTTTGCGCACCCCACGCCTGGCGAAGAGCGACTTGGGCCACCAGGCGGCGCAGGCGGCCTGCCATTGCGCCCGCAGCGCCGCCGCGTCCAGGTCCGCCAGGCGCGCCTGCCATTGCGCGCCGACATCGGCCCAATGCGCATTGCGCGCCAGGCCATGGCGGGCCAGGGCCTGCACCCGCAGACGCGCGGCCGGGTCATGCGCCTGCGCGGCCAGGCCGGCGGGCACCTGCGGCGCGGCCAGCAGGACGTCGATCAGCGTGTCCAGGCGCGCGTAGGCGTCCAGGCTCAAGCCCGCGGCCGGCACGCCCAGTTCCTCGCCGGCGGCCTCCACGCAGGTCTTGAACGCGTCCACCGCCTGGTCCAGCGCCTGAGCCGCCGCCAGCAGCGCGTCCTGCCAGCTCGGGCTCCACTCGGTCATGCCGATGTGCGCCAGCGCGTGGCCGTGCAGCGCCCCCAGCTCCCCGGACAACGTCGACATGCGCCGCGCCGCCTCGCGCAGCCGCTCCAGGTCCTTCTCGTCGTGCGCCTGGGCATCGGGCCAGTACATCGGCGACGCCTCCCGGCCAGCGTGCTGGATGCAGGTGCCGATGGCGTCATAGACCGTCAGGCCATTGGCGTGGCGCTGATGCAGCGCTTCGACCAGTCCGTTCAGCTCCTGGCGCAGCACGCCCAGGCGTTCGGCCTCGCGGTTCCACTCCTCGCTGGTGCGCTGGCCGCCCAGTTCCAGCGCCCGGCCAAGCTGCTGCAGCACTTCGGATTTGCGCGCCTTGGACGA
The DNA here is from genome assembly GCF_040084795.1 of Achromobacter sp. HNDS-1. NCBI lineage: Bacteria > Pseudomonadati > Pseudomonadota > Betaproteobacteria > Burkholderiales > Alcaligenaceae > Achromobacter > Achromobacter sp. HNDS-1. The sequence goes on along the minus strand of NZ_CP157584.1, from coordinate 4,461,429 downwards.
ATGCAGCTCCAGGCAGAACGGCGCCAGCCCGATGTTGGCCAGGCGCCGGTGCACCACCTCCAGCGCCGCCATTTTTTCCGACACGAACAGCACGGTCTTGCCGCGCGCCAGCAGGTGCGCGATCAGGTTGGTGATGGTCTGGCTCTTGCCGGTGCCGGGCGGGCCTTCCAGCACCAGGTCGCGGCCGGCGTCGACCGCGCAGATCGCCTTCAATTGCGAAGAATCCGACAGCAGCGGCGTCAACAGGTCCTGCGGCCGGTAGCTCTCGTCCAGGCGCTCGAAACGCGGATCCCAGGGCTCCTGTGCGAAGGCCTGGCCGGGATGGTCGATCAGGTGCCGCACCACGCGGTTGGCCTTGAGCTGGCCGCTGCGGTCCTGCAGGTCCTTCCACATCAGGTACTTGGTGAACGAGAAGATCCCCAGATGCACCTGCTCCAGCACTTCCCAACCGGCGATCTCGCGCACCGCCAGTCGGAACGCCTGCAGCACTCGCGCCACATCCACGCCCTTGTCATCGGTCGGCAGCACGTCCAGGCCGGGGATGCGCAACTCGTAGTTGTTGCGCAGCATCTGCAACAACGTGGGGTTGATGATGGTCTCGTCATCGTGGCGCACCAGCCGGAAACCGCTGCGCACCGACTGGCGCTGCAGCGACACCGGCATCAGGATCAGCGGCGCCAGGTGGGCGCTCTCGGCGGCGGGATGCTCGGTCCAGCGCAACATGCCCATCGCCAGGTACAGCGTATTGGCGCCGCCCTCCTCCAGGCCGGTGCGCGCGGCGCCGAAGAGGGTCAGCAGGTTGGCATCCAGCGCCTCCTGCGGCACGCGCGCGATCAGCTCCTGGTTGCCCAGGGCCTCCAGCGCCATGTCGTCCAGCGGCGCGCGGCCGCCACGGTCGACATGCACCTGCGCCACGCGCGGATCGCCGCCCTCCATCAAGGCCGCCGGCAACGGACGGATGCGGAACTCGCTGCCATCGGCAATGGCGTCTTCCAGGCGGGCCAGGTCGGGCGCCACCAGCGGCAGCGTCGACTTGGTGTTCTTGAAATTCAGCAGGCGGTTGCGCAGCGTCAGGTCCAGCAGGCGCGACTTCCATTTGGCCAGGCGGCCCTCGGGGCTGTCGTCGGCCGGCTCCAGGCTGATGACGAATTCCGGGTCCAGCGGCGGCAGGTCGGGCGTCGGCTCGATCGCGGCGGGCGCCTCGGCGGCGTCGCCCCCCTCCGGCGCCGTGGCGCCGGCGCGCGACGGCAGCGGCTTGATCTGCAATTCGCGCGCGCGATGCACGTCGATGGCATAGCGGAAAGCGTCGTCTTCACGCAGGTGGGCCGCGCCCTGTTCCAACGCCAGGCGCAGCGACGGCCGGAAATTCGGATGCTGGGCGATGCCCGTGGTTTCGAACGCCAGGAACTCGCCGCTGTCCACGCGCTTGCGCACGGCCTGCACGTCATCGGTCAGCGGGTCGGCGAAGCAGGCCGGATGCAGCCACACCCCCACCCAGGCGTGGCCTTCCTTCATCAGGATCACGGGACGCAGCCCGGCCTGCTCCAGGCAGGACGAGAACAGCATGGCCAGATCCAGGCAGGTGGCCACGCGGGCCTCCAGGATGCGGTCGGGCGTGCGGATCTTCTGGCCGTCGACGCCGAACGACGCGGGCGGCTCGGCGTAATGCAGCGATTCGGCCGCCAGCGTGCTGTAGATCGCCGACACCTGTTTCCAGACCACGTCGCGGCTCTTGGACTGGTAGCCGTTCATGGTCAGGTCGTTGTGCTGCTCGCGCAGCAGCCGGGCGGCCTTGCCGATCAAGCCATCCACGGCCGGGTTGTTGGGCATGGAAAACGCGGCCAGCAGTTCCGGCAGGGCGCGCGTGCCGGCCCACTGGTCGTAGGCCAGCACGGCCACGGCCTGCGCGGCCCGGCCCACTTCGCGCCCGCCGGCCAGCGCCGTCACCTCGATGGCGGCGCGCTGGGCCTCCTGCTGCTCGGCCAGGTAGGCATGGTCGGGCGCCAGGTCCAGCGGCGCGATGCGGCGGATTTCGCCCGGCACCAGCGCGTCGAAGCGCAGCCGCACGGGCTGTGCGAAGGCCGGATTGCAACGGATGTGGACCTCGACGTCCTCGAACGTCTCCTGCGAGCGGTTGCTCAGCCGCAGCGAGCGCAGGACCGGCACCGCGTTCTGGATCGACGCGTAGCCCAGCGTCGGATCGGCCTCGATCTCGATCGCGACCGCGTCCGGCGTGCCCGGGACCGGGCTGGCCGGCCCGGTGGCATGCGCCGCACCCTCCTGAATCGCCGCGGGTTCCAGCTCTAGTCGCTTGTCCATCGATCGCTCTCTGCTCGGTTCATCGCCATTGGGCAGGGACTATACCGAATCGAGGGAATATTCGCGGCCGCCCCCCCACGTTCACAGCAGGAGGAAGCCGCGCCGCCCGCGCGCCACGCCCCCCCTGCCAACCCGTGGGCGCAGGCCTTGGTCGATTACCTCGCCTGCGCCGAGGGCCGCGCGATCTTCAAGAAGGGGGGAGCTGGAAAACAGACTGACGCCGACGGCGGCGTGTCAGCGGCGTTCAGCGATAATCGCGCAACCCCACTACCGCCCGGCTCGCCGCCGGGCCACGCCGATGCGTATCCGCGCCGCTTTGCTGCTCTGCCCGCTGGCCCTTGCCCTGCACGCCCCGATGGCGCGCGCCGACACCCGGGTGCAATCCCTGGACCAGGTGCCCGGCGCCATCAAAACGCAGGACGCCCGCAAGATGTACGACAGCCAGATGAGCGGCGCGCCCCGGCCCGACGGCCTGGGCGCGCCACTGCCGCCGGGCTTCAGCGACGCTTTCCTGCTGCGGCAGCTGGCGCCTGGCCAGAATCCCAAGCGCCTGCTCGTGGCCGGCGCCAAGGCCTGGCCGCAGCGCCCCGGATCCTATGTCGCGCTGGTGTGCCTGGCGGCCAGCGCCGAACGCGCGGAACGGCTCAAGCAGTTCGGCGGCGGCGATTGCGCCAACCTGTCGCGCGACCAGGACAAGAATGAAGTGTGGGTCGGGGTATTCGAATCGGCGCCCGGCGCGGCGCCCCGGCTGGTGGCCCGCACCGAGACGCCGGTGACGGCGCCGACCGACTGGAGCGACACCGACATCGACCCGCCCATGGACCTGGCGATGCAGGATGCCGGCGCGCCGATGCTGTCCACGCCCGAAAGCTGGAAGCGCTTCGACCTGGCGCCCTACCGCATCTCCCCCGACGCCACCGCCTTCGGCCTGCGCGCCGGCTGGAGCGAAGGCTACGCCGGCGGCGGCGCCGACTTCGAGGCGCTGTACCTGTTCCGCATCGAGGGCGCGGCCCTGGAAGTGGTGTTCGCCCAGCCCATGTCGTTCGTCAAGAGCATCGCCGGCGACTGGAACCCGGACGGCACGCGCGAACACGACGAATCCGACGCCAGCAACGCGCTGGTGATGCTGCCGGGCAAGACGGGTGGCTACTTCGACATCCAGTTGCGCCAGCAGGGCGGCAAGTGGAAGCGCACCTTCAAGTGGTCAACGCAGAAGCGGGCCTACGAGTAGACCCGCGCCGGCCCTCAGGCCGCATCCACGTAGTTCGGCTTGCCGCCCAGGAACTTCAGCAGTTCCTCGGGCTGGCTGACCTGCGCCAGCGGTATGAAATACACCTCGTCCGGCACGTCCTGGCGCTGCACCGGAATGATCTGCAGATAATCCGGCGTCAGCGCGATCAATTCGATCTTGTCGTTCTCGTAGGCGGACTCGAAATGGCTGCCATTCTGATCCAGCACGAAGCGGTCCGCATAAAAACGCGCCGATCCCTTCAGGCTGGCGGCGCCCTTGAAGATGGTCTTGCGGATCATGCGCTTGAGCACCCACTTGGGCGTGGGCTGGCCGTTGCCCAGGCCCTTGATGATGCGGCGCGTCTTGGCGGCGGCGATGAAGCTCAGCGCCATCAACAGCATCACGCTGGCGAACACGGCGGTATGGGCGCCCACCTTGCCGGTGGTCAGCTTCTCGATGCCGACGATGACGATGGACGCCAGGAACGACCCATGGCGGATCCAGGTCCAGGTGCGCGTGGCCGCGTTGACCACGTCGGCGGCGCGCTGGCGCTGCGCCAGCAGATGGGCCTCCAGCGTTTCTAGGGGCAGGTCGTAGTCGGCTTGGCTGATGGGGACGGCGTCGGTCACGGCGGGGCCTTTCTGGATACGGACAAAACCTCGGATTATGCCTGTCCGCAGCCCCGACAGGCCCCAGGCCGCTGGCGTGTCCGCAGGGCCCGCGGGTTTTCCCGATCCATGCCGGACGGGCGCATTGCATGAAAAAACCCGCAGACCCCGTGAACGGGATGTGCGGGTCTTGCGGTCCGAAGCCGGGCGCGCTAGGCGCCCGCCGGATCAGCCGAACACGCGGAAGCGCTCGGCGTCGTCCATGAAGGCCTTTTCGCCAAAGCCGTTTTCATTGGAGCCGAACGGCATCTGCGCGCGCAGCTTCCAGCTGGCGGGCACATTCCATTCACGCGCCACGGCGGCGTCGATCAGCGGGTTGTAGTGCTGCAGGCTGGCGCCCACGCCGGCATTGGCCAGCGCGGTCCAGACCGACAGCTGGGCCATGCCGCCCGCCTGTTCCGACCACACCGGGAAGTTGTCGGCGTACAGCGCGAATTTCTCTTGCAGGCTGCGCACCACGTCCTGGTCTTCGAAGAACAGCACGGTGCCCACGCCAGCGGCAAAGCTCTTGAGCTTGGCTTCGGTCTGGGGGAAGTTCTCGGCCGGAGCGACCTTGCGCACTTCCTCGGTGGCCAGGTTCCACAGCTTGTCGCTTTCGGCGCCGAACAGGATCACGGCGCGCGAGCTCTGCGAATTGAACGACGAGGGGCTGTGCTTGATCGCTTCCTGGATCAGGGACGCCAGTTCCTCTTTCGAGGCGGACAGGTTGCGGCCCAGCGAATACTGCGTGCGGCGCTTCTTCAGTGCGTCGAGGTATGCGTTGCTCATGAGGATATGCCTTTCGACTGGTAGATAGAGGGGTAGGGAGTGAGCAAATTCTACTGGCCGCCATCGCGGGCGACCACCGCCCCCGGGCCAAAAACGGCGATTTTTCCCGGAACAAACTGTTCCAGTTTTGTAGCCAATGACCTCGAATGCCTGGCCCCGTGCAGCGATACGTCGGCGCCGCGCCTCCGCGCCACGACGCTGATCGTCAAGTTCCGCTTGAAGATCCCTTAAGCAACATTCGTTTCCCGGACCTCGCGCGATCCCGGATAGTGCGCGCAAGCGCAGCCTTTCCCGCGCCGCCCCGTTCCCCACCCCGGTGATGAACGCCCTGGACCCCCGGCATTGCCGTCAGTCGGGTGGCGGACGTGGTCTTGCCCAAGGCCGAAGACTTCATTGCGCTGCTGCACCACGCCTACCAGGGCGAAGCGCCGGCCGCCGTGTGAGTCGCGGCCGCGCCGACGGCGGCGCCGGATCCGGCGCAAATGGTGTCAGACTACGGTTTCCCCCATCCGGAGCCCACCCATGCTGAAAGACCGCCGATTCCTGATCTGGCTGGCCGTGTTCGCGCTGGTCACCGTGCCGCACGTGGCCCTGCTCTGGCCGCGCAGCCCGGAATATCCGTCCATCGGCGGCGGGGGCTACGACCTGTCCGGTTTCGTCTACACCCTCGCCCTGCTCGCCTTCACCGGCATCTGGTCGCTGATCGCACTGCTGGTGGCGTTCGGCCGCAATGAGGCGATGGCGGCCCGGCGGGCCTACTGGCTGGCCGGCATCGGCGCCGCGACCTTCGTGGCCGCGGCCATTGCCTTCGGCCACAACCTGCATTGACGGCAGGCGGACGGCGCTTTTCCCACGCACGCCCGGCAGCGCGCCGCCGCCCCAAAAAAAAGAAGCCGGCACACAAGGTGCCGGCCATTCACGCCTGCGCCACGACGATGGCGGGCACGCGGCCCGCCGCCATACGGCGCATCGTCGTCAGGTGCCGACGGCGCTGCCGTCCTGCTTCCAGATCACCACCGTGGCCGGGCGCGGCCGCGTGGCGGTGGCGTCGTCGGGCCACTTGGATGCCATCAGCGGATTGTTCTGCGCATCCGTCACGCTCGGACCTTCGCCCGGGTGCTGGATGTTGATGAACAGGTACTTCTGGTCCGGCGTCCAGGTCAGGCCGGTCACTTCGCAACCGATCGGACCCGTCATGAAGCGGCGGATTTCCTTGGTGGCCGGATTGGCCACCAGCATCTGGTTGTTACCCTGGCCGGCGTAGGCGCCGGTGTTGGAGTAGTTGCCGTCCGTCTCGATCCACAGCAGGCCGCGCTTGTCGAAAGCCAGGCCGTCCGGGCTGTTGAAGGTGTTGTCCGCCGTGACGTTGGCCGAGCCGCTGCGCAGGTCGGTGCGCGGATACAGCGTCGGGTTGCCGGCCAGCACGAAGATGTCCCACTCGAACGTCAGCGACGCCGGGTCGCCGTTCTTCTCGCGCCAGCGCACGATCTGGCCGTACTGGTTGCCGGTGCGGGGGTTGGCATCGTTGGCGCCCGGATGCTGGGGGCCGCCCGGATAGCGCGCGCTGCTGCTGCCGCGCGAGCTGTTGTTGGTCAGCGTGACGTAGGCTTCGCGGGTGGTCGGGTGGGTGGTGATCCACTCGGGCCGGTCCATCGGCGTCGCGCCCACCGCATCGGCGGCCTGGCGGGTCTTGACCAGCAGTTCGCCCATGTCCTGGTTGAACAGCGCGCCCAGGGTGCCGCCGGCCAGCGCCGGCGTGTCGAGCTTGAGCGGGATCCACTCGCCCACGCCCATGGCATCGCCCTGCGCGGCGCCGTCCAGGAAGCGCGCGACGTACAGCGTGCCCTTGTCCAGCAGCAGGCGGTTCAGCGCCGGGCGGGCCGGGTCGTACTTGCCGTCGGACACGAACTTGTAGATGTACTCGCTGACCTGGTCGTCGCCCATGTAGACCACCACGCGCTTGTCATCGGCCAGCGTCATCGCCGCGTTCTCGTGCTTGAAGCGGCCCAGCGCGGTCAGTTTCTTGGGCGTGGAGTTCGGATCGAACGGATCGATCTCCACCACCCAGCCGCAACGGTTGTATTCGTTGGGCTCCATCGCCCAGTTGAAGCGGTTGTCGTAGTGATCCCAGCGGTACGAGCTGCTGGAGGTCTTGCCCGAGCCCTTGTAGCGCTCCATGTGCGCCTGGTATTCGGCGTCGGGATAGTTCACCGTGGCCGGGTCGGCCGTGCCGACGCCGAAGTAGTCGGTGAAGTTCTCTTCGCACGTCAGGTAGGTGTTCCACAGCGTGTAGCCGTTGCCGCAATTGCCGAAGGTGCCGAAGCAGCGCGTGCCCGACGGGTCGGCGTTGGTGCGCACCAGGCGGTTGCCGGCGGCCGGTCCCACCAGTTGCATGGCGACGTTGGCATTGACGCTGCGGTTGAAGGGCGAATCCAGCACCGCTTCCCACTTGCCATTGGTCAGACGCAGATGGCGCACCGACACGCCGTGCGCGTGCTGCGACTTGCGCACCCAGTCCAGGTTCCACTGCGCGTTGCCGGGCTGCACGCCGACGGGATAGAAGTACTCGGGCGTGGTGTATTCGTGGTTGGTGACCATCAGGCCTTCCACGCTGCTGCCATTGACGCTATCGGTGCCGTCGATCGGGAAGAAATGCAGGCCGTCATGGTTGTAGCCCAGCTGGCGGGCCTGGTCGTCGCCGCCGTTGCTGGCATCGGCCTTGAAGGCCGGCGCGCCGGCGAACAGCGGATCGCCCCAGCGGCTGATCACGGCGAACTGGTAGCCCTCGGGCACCACCACGGTGTCGGCGGTGCTGATGGGCACGGCCTTGAAATTGAGTTCCACCGGCTTGGCGGGCGTTTCGCCGCCGGGGTTGGTGGCGCCGGGATTTTCGCCGGCGGGGGAATCGTCATCGTTGTCATCCCCGCCACAGGCGGTCAGGCCCGCGCCCATGAAGCCGACGGCGCCAGCCCCCAGGCCAGCCTTGAGAAAACCGCGACGCGACACCGCGCGTCGCACCACTTCATTGAAATGCGGTGCCGTGGAGGGGTTGGACGGGATGTCGTCCTGGTCCGAAACGCTCATCAGATTTCCTGTCATTTTCGATGTTCTGGCCGGTTCACCCGCGATCCAGCCTGGCGGCATGATCGTTCCCCAACATGACGCGGGAATAACAGCTAAATGAAAGGTTGGTGAAGGAAAGGTAAAGCAGGAGGGGTAAAGCAGAAGGCGGGCTCGCGCGCAAGGATCGGACATGCGCCTAGCGCCATGCGCCAGCGACGTTGGGGCAGGCCACACCGGGGCCATGCATGGAGCGCCCATGCAAAACGCCCGCTGGAACTTGCGTTTCAGCGGGCGTTTCACGAGGAATTCCTGGTGCCGACGGCGAGACTCGAACTCGCACAGCTTTCGCCACTACCCCCTCAAGATAGCGTGTCTACCAATTTCACCACGTCGGCTTCTCAGAAAAGCAGTGCTTTCCTGGAAAGTCGAACATTCTATCACGCAATTGCCGCTTCGCGTCAATTCGTCCCGGCACGTCGCTCACCCCGCCGCTGCCGGACACGCCCTTCCCGCTCGGGCAACAAGCCCTTACAAGCGCGACGGCCGCTGGCATCAATCTGTCATGTCGCCCGGCAATACTGGCATCCTCATGCGCACACCCGGGGTTGTTCCCGGGGAATTTCCTCCGGATATTCATATGAAAGGGAATTCGTTGGCGCGCATGCCTGGCCGGCTTACGATGCCAGCCATACACAACAGGGCCTCAGGCCCGTAGAAAGGTTCCACCATGCAACGTCTGATCTCCCCCATTCTGGCTCGTCGCCCCACGCTGCTCGCCGGCCCGCGCAGTTCGCGCCGCTACGACGCCGTTTTGTCGTTGCGGGCCTACCGCGAAGCGCGCCAGCTGCGCGAATCCGCTGAACGCATCATGGCGGTGTCGGCGCGCCACATGCTGCCGGGCGCCTGAACGCATCCTTGCCCCGCCAACCGGCGCCGCTGCGGCGCCACCAAGAAAAAAGGCCGGCGATCCGCCGGCCTTTCTCATGCTGTCGAGGCTTACTTGGCCGGCGTTTCAGCCGGCTTGTCGCCCGAAGCGGCCGGGGCCGACGGCACCGAGGCGTCCGGCTTGGCAGCCGGGGCCGAACCGGCGCCAGGCACCGACGAGGCCGCGCCCGGCACTGACGAGGCGCCCGGCACCGACGACGCACCGGCGCCCTGCGGGGCGGGCGCGGCGCCCGGCACCTGCGGCACGGAACGGTCGGCCGGGAAGTTCTGCATCACGCCGGAGTCGACGGCGGGGCCGCTGGTGCCCTTGTGGCTGACATAGGCCAGGCCGGCCGTGGAGGCAAAGAAGACCACCGCGGCCCACTTGGTGGCGCGCGACAGGAAGTTGGCCGCGCCGGTGGCGCCGAACAGGCTGCCCGACGAGCCGCTGCCGAACGCGGACCCCATGTCGGCGCCTTTGCCCTGCTGCAGCAGGACCAGCACGATGATAGCCAGCGCCGAGATCACTTGGACGGCCAGCAGAAGTTTGAGCATCAAGGGCATTACAGACTCCGGAACGGAAACTTAGATGGCGGCGATTCGCAAAAATTCTTCGGCCACGAGCGACGCGCCGCCGACCAGGGCTCCGTCGATATCAGTCATGGCGAACAAACTGGCGGCATTGGCAGCTTTGACGCTGCCGCCGTACAAAACCTGCACCTGGGCCGCGCCCAGCGCGGCCAGGGCGGCGCGGATGGCGCCGTGGACTTCCTGCGCCTGCTCGGGGCTGGCGGTGCGGCCGGTGCCGATGGCCCAGACGGGCTCGTAGGCCAGCACCATGCGCGAGACGGCCTCGGCGCCCAGCGCCAGCACCGGCTTGAGCTGGCGCTCGATCACGGCCAGCGTGTTGCCGGCCTCGCGGTCGGCCAGGGACTCGCCCACGCACACCACCGGGGTCAGGCCGGCGGCCAGGGCCGCACGCGCCTTGTCGGCGACCATCTGGTCGGTTTCACCGTGCAGCACGCGGCGCTCGGAGTGGCCGGCCAGCGCATAACGGCAGCCGAATTCCTTGAGCATGGCGCCGGCGACTTCGCCCGTGTAGGCGCCCTTGTCGTGGGCGCTGACGTCCTGCGCGCCCCACGACACGGCGCTGCCGGTCAGGGCCGAGGCGGCCTGCGCCAGGTACGGAAACGGAACGCAGACGCCGATTTCGCAATGGCTGGCGGCATCCGCGGCGCGCAGTTCGGTCAGCAACGCGGCATTCTCGGCCAGGTTGCCGTGCATCTTCCAGTTGCCCAGCACGAGGCGGGCGCGGTGTTCGACTGAAGTCATGGCGCAAATGTCAGAGTGGGTGAACCCGGGGGAAAAGCACCCGCCCACGGGCTGGCCTGGAAATAATTCCAGGCGAAACCCGTGATTGTATCCTGTTGCGCGGCGCCGCGCCGAACGCCGCGCGATTCTTACACGGTCAGGATGATTTTGCCGATGTTCTCGCCGCCTTCCATCATGGCGTGGGCCTGGGCGGCCTGGGCCAGCGGGAAGGTGGCGTGCACGATCGGCTTGATCGCGCCCTGCTCCAGCAGAGGCCAGGCGCGCTCGCGCAGCGCCTGGGCGATGGCGCCCTTGAAGGCCACCGGGCGCGGCCGCAGGGTGGAGCCGGTGATGGTCAGGCGGCGGCGCATGACCTGGCTGGTATCGACATTGGCCTGCGCGCCGCCCAACTGGGCGATGATGACGATGCGGCCGTCGTCGGCCAGGCACTGCATGTCGCGGGCGATGTAATCGCCGGCCACCATGTCCAGGATCACGTCGACGCCGCGGCCGCCGGTGGCGTCCTTCACTTCCTTGACGAAGTCCTGCGTCTTGTAATTGATGCCGCGCGCGGCGCCCAGGGCCTCGACCGCGCGGGCGCGGTCATCGCTGCCCACGGTGGCGTAGACCGTGTTGCCCAGGGCGCGGGCCAGCTGGATGGCCGTGGTGCCGATGCCGCTGGCGCCACCGTGCACCAGCAGGATCTCGCCATCGGCCAGGCGGCCGCGGTCGAACACGTTGCTCCAGACCGTAAAGTAGGTTTCCGGCAGGCCGGCGGCTTCGATATCGGACAGGCCCTTGGGAATCGGCAGGCACTGGGCGGCCGGCGCGACGCAGTATTCGGCGTAGCCGCCGCCCGCGACCAGCGCGCACACCTTGTCGCCCAGCGCCAGGCCGCTGCCGGCCAGGTCGCCGCCGACGATTTCGCCGGCCACTTCCAGGCCCGGCAGGTCGGACGCCCCGGGGGGCGGCGCATAGTTGCCCTTGCGCTGGAACACGTCGGGACGGTTGACGCCCGCGGCGCTGACCTTGATCAGCACTTCGCCCTTGCCGGCCTCGGGCGTGGGGCGTTCGGCGGGAACCAGGACCTCGGGGCCGCCGGGGCGGGAGATTTCTACACAGTGCATCGCGTGCCTCCTTCGCAGCAAATGGATTATTATTGCGCCCTTTACGGCAAGTCGCGTTGTCGTCGGGTAGAGTGTTTGCCTGGCGGCCGGATTGCCGCCTCCGCAGTACAGTGCGGGACCAGGAAGCGTGGCAGAGTGGTCGATTGCACCGGTCTTGAAAACCGGCAACGGGCAACCGTTCGTGAGTTCGAATCTCACCGCTTCCGCCAGGAATCCGTCCGCCCCCTTTTTTGCGCCATGGCCCCCAATCGGCGGGCGGCGGCCTCAATCGCGCCACGCCCCAGGGCCCGGACCCGCGTCATTGGTTGATCACGGCGCCATCACCGCGATGCTCGCGGCCACCTGCCGCGGCCGGCGCCGCGTCCGTCGATGGCGCCACCGCATCCGACCGCTGACGCTGGATCTGCTCGAGCCGCGCGGCCGCCTCGTCACCTTTCAATTCGGCGACCCGGCCGCGCACGACCGCATCCATGTATTGGCGCGTGAAGGGTTCGCCCACGCGCCAAGCGTCGCCCTCCCGCAAGAACTCGAAATCACCTTCGAACACCTGCCAGTCGGCGCGGCCGATGGCGGACATCAGCCGGTCGCGGTACTCGCCCTGCAGGCGGCATGACCACCGGCCGCCGCCAAGGTCCTTGCAGTCGCCCAGCGGCTGCACATTGCGCACGGTGCGCGTATCGGTTTCCGGCGGCAGGCCCATGCGCTCGCGCTGCCGGTCGTACGCGGCCTTGCGCGCCGCGCCCCGGGTCAGCTCGTCGAAAGCCGCCGCGCCCTGCTCGAAGGCGGCGGCCAGTCGCGCCGCGCCCGCCGGCTGGCCGACGGCGCGCGGCTTGCCATCGGCACCGAGCTGGCCGTAACGGGCCCGGACCACGCGCGGATCCGCGCCGGCGATCATCATCTCGCCCTTGTCGTTCGGGCCGATGGTGTAGGCCAGGACGGAGCTGGCCTCGCCGGCCTTGAGCGTGGCGATGCATCCGCGCGAGCGCTCCGGCTTGAGATAACCGACCTCCTGCACATCCGAAAACGTCGCCAGGTACAGATCGGCGGGCGTGGCGCCGCCGGCCAGCGGATTGCGGGACATCTGCTGGATGCGCGAAGTGAACAGGCTGGCGCGCAGCGTCTTCTGCACGTCGGCGTCATCGCACCGCGGCGGCGAGGCCGGCGCGAACAGGTACCATGCAACGGCCGCCACCGCGATGAGAGCGCCGCCGCGCCAGGCCCAACGTGGGCCGGGAAAGGCCGCCTTCAGGGTCGCCTGCCGGATCTGCCGTTCGTATTCTTCAAGTTTGCGCTGCATCAGCGCATCCATCTCGGCCAGCGCCTGGCGGCGCGTGGCATTGCCGGCAAAGGCGCCCTCGGTCACCGACAGCTCGCCGATGGCCCCGAGATCCGCGTCGGACACAATGCCCTCATCCACCAGCCAGAACAGCGCCTCGCCCAGCGAGGCCCAGGATTGCACAGTGGCATCGCCCAGCCGCTGGCGCGCGGCCTCGTAATGATCCCGGCGGATGACGCCATCGGCAAGCAGACGATCGAGAAGCGCAGTGGAAGCGAGAGCCATGGGCGCGCGGCGGCCAGCCGCCAGAACGGGGACGGCACATAATACCGCCGGCGCGGGCCGTGGCTCAGGCGGCCGGGGACGCGGCGTAGGTCTTGGGAATGCCCGCCGCCGCCACGCCGCTGCGCAAAGTCTCCTGCGGCAACGACGCCGCCAGCAGGGCGCGCGCGGCCAGCAGCCTCGGCAGGTCGACGCCAGTGCGGTAGCCCATGCTTTCCAGCATGAACACCAGATCCTCGGTGACGATATTGCCCGACGCCCCCGGCGCGAACGGGCAACCGCCCAGCCCGCCCAGGCAGGCGTCGAACGCGCGGATGCCTTCATCCAGGCCGGCCAGCGCATTGGCCAGGCCCAGCCCCATGGTGTCGTGCAGGTGCAGCTTCACCAGCCGCGCGCCGACGGCATCCTGGGCGGCGCGCACGGCCTCGCGCACGCCCGCCGGATGGGCATAGCCAACGGTGTCGGCCAGCGCGATCTCGTCGGCGCCGGCGCGCATCACCGCCGCGGCCACCTGCGCCACGCGGCGCACCGGCACCGCCCCTTCCATCGAGCAGCCGAAGGCCGTGGCCACCGCCACGTCCAGCCGCACCGGCCGCGCCTGCGCCCGCAGCCAGTCGGCAATCGCGGCCACGGCCTCGACCTGCGCGTCCGTGCCCTTGCCGACATTGGCATGACTGTGCGTGTCGCTGACCGAAACGGGAATCGCGACCACGTGCGCGCCCGCCTCATACGCCGCGATGGCGCCCTTCAGGTTGCAGGCCAGCGCGCACACGGTCAGGCCATCGATGCCCAAAGCCTGCGGCAGCACCCGCGCCGTATCGGCCATCTGCGGCACCAGGCGCGGCGACACGAAACTGCCCACCTCGATCTCGCGCAGGCCCGCGGCCGCCAGCTGCCGTATCCAGCGCAGCTTGTCGGCGGCGGCCATCATGCCGCGCGCCATCTGCAACCCGTCGCGCGGGCCCACCTCGCACAATCTCACTGCCTGGTCCATGTCGTTTTCCTGGTCGAATGCGCCGCCCGCTATTGCTGCACCACGATGCCCGCGGTGGCGATGGTCTGGCGCGCCTTGCCGATGTCCGAGCGGATCAGCGCGGCGAACTGCTCCGACGACACCGGATCGGCCTCCAGCCCCTGCGCGGCCAGCGCATCGCGCACATCCGGGCGCGCCAGCAGCTTGTTGAAATCGGCATTCAGGCGCGCCACCACCGCGGCCGGCGTCTTGGCCGGCGCCAGCACGCCGTAATAGGTCACCACGCTGAAATCTTTGTAGCCCAGCTCGGCCACGGTCGGCACGTCGGGCAGCGCGGGATTGCGCTTGGGCGAAGTCACCGCCAGCGCGCGCACCTTGCCCGCCTTGATCAACGAGGCCGCCGACGAGATCGACGAGCCGGCGAACTGCAGGTGCCCGCCCATCAGGTCGGCCAGCGCCGGCGCCGAGCCCTTGTACGGCACGTGCTGCATCTTGAAGCCGGCCTCGTGCTGCAGCATTTCCATGGCGATATGCACGCCGCCGCCCGTGCCCGAGGTGCCGTAGGACAGCGTGTTGGGCGCCTTGCGCGCGGCCTCGATCACTTCCGGCAGGGTCTTGTACGGCGAGCTGTCGGACACCAGCAGCACCATCGGCGTGGTGGCCACCAGCGCCACCGGCACCAGATCCTTGACCGGATCGTAGGCCACCTTCATCAACAACGGAATCAGCGTGACGTTGTCAGACTGCCCGATCACCAGGTCATAGCCCTGCGCCGGCGCGCGCGCCGCCTCGGCCAGTCCCAGCGCCGTACCCGCGCCCGGCTTGTTCTCGGGCACCACCGACCAGCCGTTCAGTTCGTGCAGCTTGTTGCCCATCAGGCGCCCGATGTAATCGGTGCCGCCGCCCGGCGTGGACGGGATGATGATGCGGATGGGCTTGCTGGGATAGTCCTGCGCGTGCGCCACGCATGCGACGGCCATCGCGGCCACCGCCAAGAGTCTGCGGATCATCGGAAAGTCTCCTCTTTGGTGTATGTCTTGGCGGTCTGGCGCCGCCTCGACGGGGACCGGCTCTACGGCCGGTTCATGCCTTGTCCTCGCAATGCACCACGCCCGCGGCGCGCAGGGCCTCGATGCGCGCGGCATCCAGCCCCAGGCCCCGCAGGATGGCTTTGGTATCGCGCCCCTGGGCCGGCGGATCGAAGCGCTTGCCGGCCTTCAGGCCATCGAATTCGATCGGCAGCGCCGCCGCGGCGATTTCGCCGCCGTCCGGCAGGGCCGTGGCCAGCAGCGCGCCGCCGACATTCAGGTGCTCGTCGTGCAGCAGGTCGTGCGGCTGGCGGATCGGCCCGTACGACAGATTGGCGGCCTCCAGCGCCGCGCACAATTCGTCGGTCTTCCATGTCTTGAGGATCGCGCCCACGCCCGGCACCAGCCAGGAACGCGCCGCCTCGCGGTCCACGGCGGTGGCCAGGCGCGGATCGGCGGCCCATTCCGGCGGCAGGAATTTCTGCGCGAAATTTCGCCATTGGGCATCGCCCACCACGGCCACGAACACCCGCCCATCGGCGGTCTCGAACACGTCGTACACGCCCCAGGGCGGCTTGCGCTCCGCGCCGAAGGGTTTGGGCGCGGTCCCGGTCAATTGGTACTGCGCGATGAACTGTGCCACCAGCAGCAGGTTGTTCTCGAACAGGCCCGAGCGCACATGGCGGCCGCGCCCGGTGACATGCCGATCGTGCAGCGCGGCCAGCGCGCCCACCACGCCGAAGGTGCCGCCCAGGATGTCATTGACCGACGCCGCCACGCGCTGCGGCGTATCCGCGCCGCCATTGATGTAGGCCAGTCCGCCCATCATCTGCACCACCTCATCCAGCGCGGTGCGGTGCTTGTAGGGGCCGGACAGGAAGCCCTTGAGCGACACATAGATCAGCCGCGGGTTCTCGGCCGACAACGAGGCGTAGTCCAGCCCGTACTGCGCCAGGCCGCCGTCGCGGAAATTCTCGACCACCATGTCGGCCTGCAAGGCCAGCTGCCGCGCCAGCGCCTGGCCCTCGGCCGATTTCAGGTCGATCGACAGGCTCTGCTTGTTGCGGTTGAAAACGGGAAAGTAGCCGCTGCCCGACCCCTTCAGGCGACGGGTGCGGTCGCCGTCGATCGGCTCCAGCTTGATCACCTCGGCGCCCAGGTCGGCCAGCGCCAGGCCGGCGGCCGGTCCCATGATCATGTGGGACAGTTCCAGCACCTTGATGCCGCGCAAGGGCAGCTCGTCCTGGTTCATGAAGGGGGAAGCCGGTGCTGCGGTCATCGACATTTTCCTCTGGCCTGCGCCGTGGATCGAAGGCCCGGGCGCCAGGGGCCCGAGCGGTACGCAGCCATCATCGCGGGCGCGGCGGCGCGGGAAAAGCGCTCTTTCAGCACCGGGGCATTCTCGTTTCGGAACGTCCGGGTTAGCCCTAGGAACGCGAGGCTAGGGCCACGGCGCCGCGCCCAGGTGCGCCAACAGGGCGCGCGCGGCGGGTGGCAGCGCGTCCAGTTCGCGCACCGCGATGCACAATGGCGTGCCCGCCCAGGGCCCGGACAGGGCGATGAAGCGGATATCCGGGCTGGCGTGGCGCGGCTTCAGATACATGGGCACCACCGCCACGCCCATGCCGCGCGCCACCAGATTGCAGATGGTCTCGTGCGAACTGACACGAGCGCTGATGCGGCGCGTCACGCCGGCCTCGCGCGCCGCCTGCTCGAACACCGCGCTGATGCCGTTATCGCGGTTCAGCTCGATCTGCTCATAGGGCAGCAACTGCGCATAGTCCAGGATCTCGCTGTCGGCCAGCAGGTGCTGTCCCGGCACCACCGCCGCCAGTTCGCAATAGCCGCAAGGAAACACCTGCAGGCCATCGTGGCCGAAGTCCGAGCCCACGGCCACATCGGCGCGGCCCTGCAGCACCTCCTGGAAGACCTGCTGCGTGGTGCTTTCCTCCAGCGCGATCTCGATCTGTGGGTAGGCGCGGCGAAACGACTGGATCTGCGCCGGCAGGTCACCCGACAGCGCCGCCACGCTGGCCGCCAGCCGGATGCGCCCCCGCACCCCGGTGGCAAAGGCCGCCATCTCGCGGTGCATGCGCTCCATCTGCTGCAATACCCGCCGCGCATGCTCGGCCAGCGCCTGGCCGGCGGGCGTGGCCTGCACGCCCTTGACGTCGCGCGCCAGCAGCGGCACGCCCAGGACCTCTTCCATCTCGATCATGCGCTTGCTGACCGCCGAGGGCACGATGTTCTCGCGCGCCGCGGCGCGCGCCAGGCTGCCTTCTTCCAGCGCCGCCAGGAACAGGCGCAGGGAAACCGGATCGATATCGCGCGAATGGGACGCGGCGGGCAACGGACGCTTCATGGCGGCAAGTGTCCCGCGTTGCGCGGGGCGGCAGGGATCGGGGTTTTCCCCAGCAAGACCGACACGGGTCCGATACACTGCGCCTGGCCATCGCGCGGCCACCCGCGCGACGCAGGACGCTCTCCGTTTGAACGGCAACCAGAATAAGACGCGCATCATGCAGTGCCCCCAGTGCAATTGGCAGAATCCGGCCTCTCATACCCAGTGCTTCAGCTGCCACGCGCCCTTGCCCGCGCCAGCGGCCCCGCGCGCGGCGCACGCCAACGTGCCCGTGATCCCCGGCATCTGGTCGCGGCTGGCGGCGAGCGGGGCCGACGCAGCCGCCATGATCGCGGCCATGTTCGCCTTCTCCTGGGCCACGTCCCTGAGCTACCAGGCCTTGCTGGAACAGCCCTGCCCCCAGGCGCTCACCCTGGCGGCCGGTCTGCTGGGCCTGCTGCTGCCCGCCTTGATGGACGCGTGGGGCGCCGGCTCGCCCGGCAAGCTGTTGTTCAAGCAGCGCGTGGTCAAGCGCGACGGGCAGAGCCCCGGCCTGTTGCGGTCCCTGTGGCGGCATCTGATGAAGTTCCCCCTGAACCTGGCCCTGCCCGGCGTGTTCCACCATATCCAGCAGGCCATGTTCGGCGAACGCGCCATGCACAACTGGGCCGCGGGCACTTACGTCGTTTCGAGCCGGGCCGATCCGCGCGCGATCCTGGCGGCCGTGAGCCAGACGCGCTCGATCACCGGCGCCGGCAAGTTCCTGCTGTTCGCCGCGGGCGCGGTAGTGCTGGTGCTGGCCGGTTTCGTGCTGGCCGCGCTGACGCTCGGTCCGCGCGATGCCGACAACCCCGTGGTGGCCGACGTGCGGCACCTGGATCGGGTATCGCAGCCGGTCCGGATGCTGGCGGAAAACCACTACCGCGGCACCGGCAAGTTCGCCGCGACCTTGCAGGACCTGGGCGTGACGCGCGAATCGCTGGCCTCCAGCGGCTTTTCCAACCTGGAGCTGAACCCGGCCAATGGCGTGCTGCGCTTCACCATTGCCGGCCCCGCCGATGCCAATGACGCCTCGCCCCTGGCGGGCAAGCACCTGGTCTACCTGCCCGAGCTGCGCGCCGAACGCAAAGGCGGCGGCATCCGCCGCTGGCAATGCGGCAGCGACGACATCGCCGTGAGCGACCGCCATTACGGCTGCCGCCACGCCGCCGGCGCCGCCGCCCCCTGATGCCAGCTTGCCGCCCAAGGAATCCGCATGTCCAATCTGATCGAATCCATCCAGCGCGCCGAAGACGCCGGCGACACGACGCGCATGCTCGCGCTGTGCGACCAAGGGCTGCGCGAGCAGCCCAACGCCGCCGAGATGTGGGCATCGCGCGCCCGCTGCCATGCCAGGCGCGGCGCCGCGGCCGCGCGCGACGCCGATCTGGCGCGGGCGCTGACGCTCGATCCCCACTGCCCGGACGCCATCGCCGTGCAGGTCACCGCGCGCTATGACGAGGGCAACCCGCAAGCGGCCTGGCGCCTGCTGCGCGACGCCTGCCAGCGTACTTCCGGACATTTCGGGCTGCTGCTGGCCGAAGCCTACCTGTTGATCAACGACGGCCGCCTGCAGGATGCCATCGACTGCTGGACCCGCGCGATCCAGCGGCGCCCGCAGGCCGGCGCGCCGCATTGCTACATCGCGTCCAACCTGGCCAATGCCGGGCGCCACAAAGAAGCCGTGCCCTACTTCGAACGCGCGATCGCGCTCGCCCCGGACAACGGCCGCTTCATGTACGACGCCGGCAACACCTATCGCCGCCTGGGCGACCTGCACCGGGCCATCGCCCTGTTCGACCGGGCGCGGGCGATCCTGGGCGAGGAAAACGCCATCCAGCACAACCGGGCCTCATGCCTGCAGGCGCTGGGCCGCGATGCCGACGCGGTGGAAGAATGGACCAGCCTGCTGCGCCGCGAGCCCGACTGGGACTGGCCGCTGGAGGGCAAGGCCCGCTCGCTGCACCGCCTGGGCCGGGCCAGCGAGGCCGCTCCCCTGTGGCAAAAGCTGGACGCCCTGTCGGACAACGGCTGGGAAGGCCGCAAGGAGCAGGCCCGCGAGTATGTGCGCAGCGGCCACCCCGAGCTGGCGCAAGAAGCCCTGCGCGAGCTCGATCCGCTGACCAGCGACGATACCCAATTGCTGTTCGTGGCCGGCAACGCGCAACGCGACCAGGGCGAGTGGGAGCAGGCCCTGGCGTACTACCTGCGCGGCTACGAACTGGCGCCGGACGACGATTTCCTGCCCGGCAACGCCGCCGACATGCTCGCCCGCCTGGAACGCTACGACGAAGCCCTGCCCCTGTCCGAAGTGGCGATCGCGCTGGACCCCGATTGGCTCAAATGGCGCCGCGTGCGCATCGACGCCTTGACCCACCTGGGCCGTGGCCCGGAGGCGGTGGCCGATGCCGAACGCGCGCTGCAACGCTGGCCCGACGACAGCAGGCTGCAGGCCGACGCCGTCAACGCGCTGATCGCCGCGGGCCGCCACGACGAAGCCCTGGCGGCCTGTGACCGCCTGATCGCGATGGACCCGGAGTTCCGCAGCTGGACCCTGTTCTCGCGCGGCGAGATCTACGGCGCCATGGCACGCCATGCGGAATCCGCTTCGGCATTCCGCCAGGCCGCCGCGGCCTACCAGCAGAACGGCAAGCCGCAATACCAGGCGCTGTCATTGGAAAGAGCCCTCGCGGCGGAACGGCAGGCCAACGCGCCGCGCGGCCTGCTGGGGCGATTGTTCGGCCGCAAGTAGACATCGAGGATGGCGTGCCGCGCCGGATGAGTCGACGGCCGCAATGGCTTGGCCGGGACGATGCCGGCGATCACTCGGGCAGCGCCGGCGCGGTCACCCAACCGTAGCCCTGCAGCAAGCCCAACAGGCAGCGGCGCGCCACCGCCACCGCCTCGTCGCGCAGCGCATCGGCGCGCCAGCCCATTTCGATGGCGTAGTCCGGCATGGCAATCGGGCACGGCAGCCGCCGCAGTCCGGCGACCGCCGCCAGCCCGCGCGCCGCATGCGCCGGCAAGGTGGCCAGCGCATCACCGCCGCGCAACAGGAACGCCAACGCCGAGAAATGCGTGGTGGACGCCAGCACCCGGCGGCTCAGGCCCAGGCCATGCAGCACTTCATCGACCACGCCGATGAAGCCGCCCGACGACACCAGCACGTGCGGACGCCGGGTGAAATCCTCCACCGACAACGCATCCTGGCCCGGCGCCAGGCTGGCCGGATCCACCAGGCAGGCATAGCCCCCCTGTCCCACGGTGACGCGCTGCAACGCCGGCGCGGTCAGGCCGCCGGATGCGATCACCAGGTCGACCTCGCGCGCCATCAGCATGTCGGCGGCCACGCGGCTGTGGGTCTGGCGGAAGATCAATCTCAGTCCCGGCGCCGCCCCGGCCAGCGCCGCGATCGCCTCGCGTCCCAGCGCGATCTCGAAATCGTCGGACAGGCCCAGCGTGACCGAGCGGCCGCCGAACCCCGCAGCGCCCGGCCGGGCCAGCGACAGGCTCTGCCGGCACTTGTCCAGCGCCTCGCCAATGATCGGCCGCAGCTCGCGCGCCCGCAGGCTGGGCGACAGGCCACGCCCGGTGCGCACGAACAGCGGGTCGGCATAGAGCACGCGCAGCCGCGCCAGCGCCGCGCTGACCGCCGACTGGGTCACGCCCAGGCGCAGCGCGGCGCGGCCCGCGCCGCCCTCGTCGTAGATCGCCTCGAACACCTTGAGCAGGTTCAGGTCGGTCGACTCGATATCGATCTGGTTCATATCATTTATCGCCAGGCAGGATTGATTGATTTTAGGCCGCCCCCGACACTAGGACGCATCGACTCCCCTGTGAAAAAGGAACCCCCATGACCGCCACCACCGTCGCCGCGCTGCAGATCGGCGCCTCGCCCGAAGGCAAGGACGCCACCCTGGAACGGATCCTGGCCTTCGAGGCCGGGATCAGCGCCTCTGGCGCCGCGCTGGTAGTCATGCCCGAAGCCCTGCTGGGCGGCTACCCCAAGGGCGAGATCTTCGGCACCCGCCTGGGCTACCGCCTGCCCGAAGGGCGCGACGCCTACGCCCGCTACTACCAGAACGCCATCGATGTACCCGGCCCCGAGACCGACGCGCTGGCCGCGCTGTCGCAACGCACCGGGGCCAGCCTGGTGATCGGCGTGATCGAACGCGCCGGCAGCACGCTGTACTGCACCGCGCTGTACTTCGATCCGGCCACCGGCCTGGCCGCCAAGCACCGCAAACTGATGCCCACCGGCACCGAACGGCTGATCTGGGGCCAGGGCGACGGCTCGACCCTGCCCGTGCTGGAGACGGCCGCGGGCCGCGTCGGCGGCGCCATCTGCTGGGAAAACCACATGCCGCTGCTGCGCACCGCCATGTACGCCAAGGGCGTACAGATCTGGTGCGCGCCCACCGTCGACGAACGCGACATCTGGCAATGCTCGATGCGCCACATCGCCCACGAGGGCCGCTGCTTCGTCATCAGCGCCTGCCAGGTGCAACCCTCGCCCGCCGAGCTGGGCCTGGACGTGCCCGGCTGGGATCCGCAGCGCCCGCTCATCAACGGCGGCTCGCTCATCGTCGGACCGCTGGGCGACGTCCTGGCAGGCCCGCTGCACGGCCAGACCGGCCTGCTGACGGCAACGGTCGATATCGACGAACTGGTGCGCGCGCGCTATGACTTCGACGTGGTCGGCCACTATGCTCGGCCCGACGTTTTCACCCTGGAGGTGGACGAACGCGCCCGCCAGACGGTGCGCTTCATCGGCTGAGTTTTCCACAGGGGCGGCCTTGCATGACGGGCCGCCCGCCCGCGAGTGGTATAGTCACGCCCGCCGGATACCGCTGCGCGCTCGCGCCGCACACCCAGGTATCCCATTGCGGTTTCCTGTCGGAACCCCAATGCCCGAGTGGTGAAATTGGTAGACACAAGGGACTTGAATCCATTTGAGCCCTCCGGAGGAAACTCCAGAGGTGTAGCCCGTCAAACTCGGCGAATGCCCTGGACTTGTTCCGAGCCAACGCCGAGCCAAGCCCGGTTCGAAAGAACCGGGAAGGTGTAGAGAGCAGACGGCGGGCACCTAAGGCCGCAAGGCTATGGTGAAGGCGTGCTCCAGACCACGAACGGCGCTCCGCGCGCCGGCGGCGAAAGCCGAAGTGGTACGAAAATCCCTCGGCCGCGAGGCCGTACCGGTTCGATTCCGGTCTCGGGCACCACCCCTGAGCCACCACCGGCCAGCGCTTGCGCGCCCTTTGCCGCCACCGCACTCATCATCCCAGCGAACGTCCGGCCCGTGCCTGCTTCCCAGGCACGCTGGCAACAGCTAGAATTGCGTCTGATTCTTATTCTCATATATTTTTCTTCAACGTGGAAGCGCCTTCAACTCCCGAGGCGGTCGACCGCAACGTGGTCGCGTCGATGTACCGCGAGCACCACGCTTGGCTGTTCGCCTTCATGCGGCGCCAGACGGGCGGACACCCGGCCGACGCCTGGGATCTGGTGCAGGACACCTTCGAACGCCTGCTGCGCCAGACCTACCTGGAACCACGCGGCTGGAACCGCGGCTATCTGGCCGCCATCGCCCGCCGCCTGCTGATCGACCGCCACCGGCGCCATGAGCTGGAGGCCGCTTACCTGGCCGCGTTGGCGCAACAGCCCGAGCCACTCTCGCCGTCGCCCGAAATGCTGGCCCAGGTGTCGCAGCAACTGCTGGCCGTGTGCGCGGCGCTGGACCGCATGCCGTGGCGCATGCGCGAGGTGTTCCTGCTGGCGCGCCTCCAGGGCCTGCCCTACGAAGCGATCGCGGACCGCCTGCAAATCACGGTCAACATGGTGCAGAAAGACATGGTCCAGGGTTGGCAACGCCTTTATCACGCGCTCGATGTCTAAACGCCCATCCGACGTAGTCGCGCAGGCCGCGGGCTGGCTGGTGCGCCTGGAACAGGACGGCAGCGCCGCCACGCGTCAGGCCTGGCAGCGCTGGTACGAAGCTTCGCCCGCGCACGCCAAGGTCTGGCGGCGCTTCGAACTATTGCAGGATGCCGTGCCCGCAAGCGGCGATGCCGCTGCCGCCGCGCTCGGGGCCATCGACTTTCGCCACACGCGCCGGCGCACGCTCAAGTTGCTGGCGGCCGGCGCGGGCATTGCAGTGGGCGGCCCGCTGCTCTATCGCCAGGCCCGGGAGGCGGGCTGGCTCGCGGCCTACCGCAGCGCCACCGGCGAACAGCGCAGCCTGACGCTGAACGACGCGGTGACGCTGATGATGAATACCGGTACTGCGCTGGACCTGAGGCAGGACGGAGGCCGCCTGGACATCGAACTGCACGACGGCGAGATCATGCTGGACACCCGCGCCGCGGACTCGGCGCTGCGCGTGCTGACGCGCGGCGGCTGTATCGTGCCGGCGCGCGCTCACCTGGTGGTGCGCACGCAAGGCCCATTGACCCGCGTGGCGCTCGATGCGGGGCAGGCCGTTCTCACCACCCGAGGCGATCTCGGCCTGACCCTGCGCGCTGGCGACGTGCGCCGCTTCTCGGCGCACCGCATCGAGCACGAAACAGGCTGGGCCGGGCGCGAGTTCGCCTGGGTGCACGGCATGTTGATCGCTGAGGATATGCCGCTGGAGGCGTTTGCCGAAGAACTGGCGCGCTATCGGCCGGGCCTGATCCAGTGCGACGAGCGCGTGGCCGCCCTGCGCGTGAACGGCAGTTTTCGCCTCAAGGACACGGACCAGGTCCTGCAGGCGCTGGCCATCACGCTGGGCCTGCGGGTGCGATACCGCACGCGCTACTGGGTTCGCGTGGAACCGGCATGATGAGAAACAAAATGTAAGTTTTCGGCAGATTCCCGGCACCCGCTCGTTAGGACAAGTTGAAACCCGCTGCGCGGGTCCCAACCGAAGAACCCATACCGATGTCCCAACGATTCCCTCCCGAGGGCGGCCGAATCCGCCGCTTCAAGCCAGCCACGCTCTGCCTGCTTCTGTGCGCCGTCGCGCTCGCCGCGACGGCGCCCGCGCGGGCAGCGGAAAACGCCGCCGTGGATATCACGCTGCCGGCATCTTCCTTGCAGGACGCGCTCCTGCGGCTGGGCCAAGCCGCTCGCACCACCATCATCAGCGCCCCGCCGCTCACGGCAGGCAAACAGGCGCCTGCCATGCACCTGCAGGGATCGGTGACGGACGCGCTGCGGCAGTTGCTGCGAGGCAGCGATCTGCGCGCGGTGCCCAACGCCAATGGCGAGGGATACCGCATCGAACGCGCGCCCGAACCCGTGGGCGCAGGCCCGGCCCTGCTGCCCAGCGTGACGGTGACCGGCCAGGGCATGGGCGACATCGGCCCGCTGGCGCTCGACAGCAGTGTGGGCACCAAGACCGGCACGCCACTCATCGAGACCGCGCAATCCGTGTCCGTGGTCAACCGCGAACTGATGGACATGATAGGAGCGAAGAACACTGCCGAAGCCCTGCGCTACAGCGCCGGCGTGTCGGTCGGCTCGTATGGCGTGGACAGCCGCGTCGACGAGATTTCCGTGCGCGGCTTCCGCACGGGCAGCTTCGCCAACAACCTCTACCTGGACGGCCTGCGTCCGCCGGGCAGCAGCAGCGGCGCCACCGCCTCGGCCACCCAGTTCGACGGCTTCGGCCTGGAGCGGGTCGAAATACTGCGCGGCCCCTCGTCGGTGCTGTACGGCCAGATCGCGCCCGGGGGGCTCGTCAACGCGGTGAGCAAGCGGCCCACCGATTACGCGCGCGGCGAGATCGGGGCCGGCACCGACAACTACGGTCTGGCGCGCCTGAACGCCGACGTCAGCGGGCCGATGGACGAATCCGGCGAATGGCTGTACCGCGTGGTGGGCACCGCCTACCACTCCGACACCCAGGTCGACTACGTCAAGCTGAACCGCGTGATGCTGGCACCCAGCCTGACTTGGCGGCCGTCAGCCCGCACCTCGGTGACCCTGCTGGCCAACTATCAGCAGGACCGCGGCGGCAGCACCTACCAGTTCCTGCCTTCCCATGGCACCTATTATGCGACGGACCATGGCCGCTTCGGCTCTGGCCGCTTCCTGGGCGAACCCGGCTTCAACCGCTACGATCGCACCCAATACGCGATCGGCTATGAATTCAGCCATGCCCTGACCGACCAGGTGAAGCTTGGCCAGAAACTTCGCTACATGCGAGTCGATACCGACAACGCAGGCGTCTCGCGCCAGGGCGACCTGCAGGCCGACGGCCGCACGCTGCAGCGCACGGCGTCCAGCAACCGGATTCGCTCTGAAGGCTTCACGGTCGACAATAACGCCCAATTCGATTTCGGCCTGGGCCGCACCGAACACACCCTGCTCACGGGCCTGGACTATCGCACCCAGACCATCCGCGTGGCGCAGGCGTCAGGCAAGGCTTCATCGCTCGACGTCTTCGACCCGGTCTACGGCAGCCCCGTCGTCATGGGCGCCATGACGCCCACCCGGCGCAGCGACAGCGAGCAGACCGGCATCTACGCGCAGGACCAGATCCGCTGGGGCCAGTGGGCCGCCACGCTGGGCGTGCGCCACGACTGGTCGCGGGACAACTCGCTGGTGCGCGCCACCGGCGCCAAGACGCATTACGAAGACGAAGCCACCACATGGCGCGCCGGCGCGGTCTACCTGTTCGATAACGGCCTGGCGCCCTACGCCAGCTATGCCACCTCGTTCGAACCGGTAAACGGGGTCGGCTACGAGGATCGGCCCTTCAAACCCACCGAAGGCAAACAGGCCGAGATCGGCATCAAGTACCAGCCGCCGGGCTCGCGCAGCATGATCACGTTCTCCGCGTATGAGATCAAGCAGCAGAACATCACCACGCCAGACCCGGACCCCACACATTTGTGCAACGGCAGCCAGTGCCAGGTCCAGACCGGCGAAGGCCGCGTCCGCGGCCTGGAGCTGGAAGGAAACTTCGCGCTGACCGACCACATCACGATCGTCGCCTCGGCGACGCTGATGCGCAGCGAAGTCACCAAGAGCAATGGCACGGAGCAGGGCAACGAACTGCCGCGCGTGCCGCGCCACAGCTACAACCTGTGGGCGGACTATCGCCTGCCCCAGGAGATCGCCCCGGGCCTGAGCCTGGGCGCGGGCCTGCGCCATATCGGCAGCAGCTACGGCGACACCGCCAACGCGTACCGCAGCCCCTCGGTGAATCTGATCGACGCCGCCATCCGCTACGATCTGGGCGCGCGCTCTCCCAGCCTGAAGGGCCTGAAATTCTCCCTCAACGCCAGCAACCTGACCGACAAGGAATATCTGGCAAGCTGCTCGGGCAGCGCCAGTTGCTACTACGGTGCGCGGCGCAATATCTCGGCGAACCTGAACTACACCTGGTAGGCCTTCCATGAAAACCAAGATCCCGCGTCCGATTTCCGCCGCCGTGCTGGCGTGCATCCTGGCCACGGCGGCGCAAGCGCAAGCGCCCGCGGCGGCGCCCGACGCCCCGCCGCGCCCCGGCATGCAGTTGCTGGGAGAAACCGTGGCCGACCATCCCTCGGCGGTGTACCGGTACGAAACGCACAATCTGGATTCGGACGACGGCAAGCGCCACTACCGCATCCAGATCGCCATCCCCAGAAAGGCGCCCGACAGCGGGGGCAGCCCGGTGCTCTACATGCTGGACGGCAACGCCGCCCTGGCCACGCTGACACCAGCCGACCTGGACACGCTGGGACGGGGCCGCACGCCAGTGCTGGTGGCGCTGGGCTACGACGTCGATACCCGCAACGACGTCGTGTCGCGGGCCTATGACTACACGCCGCCGGTATTCGTGAATGGCAAACCCGTGCCCGACCCCGTGGTGCGCGGCCGCGTCGGCGGCGGCGCGGACGTTTTCCTGGAGTTCATCCGCGCCAAAGTGAAACCGCTGGTGCGCGAACGCGCCGCCATCGACCCGCAACGCGAATACCTGTGGGGCCATTCGTACGGCGGGCTCTTCACGCTGCACGTGCTCTTCACGCAGCCGCAGGCCTTCGCCCGCTACATCGTCGGCGACCCCTCGGCCTGGTGGCACGACGGCGCGTTGGTCGGGGAATGGAGGCGGTTTGACGCCCGCAAGGCTGCTGGCAAGCGGGTGGCCATCCTGGTCGGCACCAAGCCGCGCGATCCCAACCGTCCCCTGCCCGGCGGTGCGATGCCCACGGCGGGCGAGGATCCGCGCGCCGCCGTGCGCGAAATGGCCCAGGGCCTGAGGTTCGCGGGCGCCGACGCCAGCTATGAAGCCTTCCCGCAGTTCGGCCATGGCGAGATGATCCGGGCATCGCTGGAACGCGCGCTGGAGGTCGCGATGCAGCCGTGAAGCCTGGAGTTCCGGCGGATGCGCTTACACTGCACGGTCGCGGCCGCGTCCCGGCCGCTGCGAACACACTGCCAGCCTTGACCACTCCGACCGCCCCCCCGCCCTTCATCGTCCTGGACGCCTGCGTCCTCATGTCCGGCATCCTGCGCCGCCTGCTGCTGCGCCTGGCCGAGGCCGGCGTGTTCCAGCCCGTCTGGACCGAACGCATCGGCGAGGAATGGCGCCGCAACGCCTGCCGCATCTGGGACATCCCGCCCGAGGTGATGGCCGAGTTCTGGGCCGAGATGAACGCCCGCTTTCCGCAGGCCGCCGAGCACGACACCCAGGTCTACGAAGCCGCGCTGCGTTACAGCGACCCCAAGGACTTCCACGTCATCGCCGCCGGCCTGGCGCGCCGCGCCCGCTGCGGCCTGGCGCAAACGCCCGTGGTGCAGGTGCTGACCTGGAACCTGAAGGATTTCAATCGCTCGGAGCTGCGCCGGCAGGGTCTGGACGTGTACAACCCGGACCGCATGCTGGCGCAATGGTGGCAGGACGGCGCCGACCGCATGCGCGAGGCCATCGCGCAGATTCCGGCGGACTACGTGGCGCTGGGGCGCGAGCCCGAACCGCTGGCCGCGACCTTGCATCGCGAGCGGCTGTACCGGCTGAAGAACCAGGTGGGACGCGACCCGGAACTGGGCCGCGCCTGAGTCAATGATCGTGGTTGCTGGCCGCGAAACCGGCCGCGTTCAGGATGTCGATCACTTCCTGGATATGCTCCGGCCCACGCGTCTGCAGCACGAAATCCACTTCCACGTTGCGCACCGGCAATGAGGTGAACGCGCGCTGGTGATGCACCTCGGTGATATTGGCCTGGGCGTCGGCGATCAGCTTGGTGGCGTGGGCCAGCGCGCCCGGCAGGTCGCGCAGGTCAACGCGGATGCGGGCCAGGCGGCCGGCGCGCACCATGCCGCGCTCGATCAGCTCGCCCAGCATCAAGGGGTCAATGTTGCCGCCGGTCAGCACCAGGCCGATGCGCTTGCCCTTGAATTGCTCGCTGCCGGCCTCCTGCGCGCGCAGCAGCGCCGCCAGGCCGGCAGCGCCCGCGCCTTCCACCACGGTCTTCTCGATTTCCAGCAGCACCACAATGGCGTGCTCGATGTCGGCCTCGCTGACCAGCTCGATGTGATCGACCAGTTGGCTGACGATCGGCTGCGTCAAGCCACCCGGCGACTTGACCGCGATGCCTTCGGCGATGGTGTATTGGCCGTTGGGCATCGACACCCCCTTGACCGCGGCGTACATGGCGGGAAACCGTTCGGTCTGCACCCCGATGATCTCGATGCCCGGCTTGAGCGCCTTGGCCGCGGTGGCAATGCCTGAAATCAGCCCGCCGCCGCCGATGGCAATCACCAGCGTGTCCAGTTGCGGCTGGTCTTCCAGCATCTCCAGCGCCACGGTGCCCTGGCCCGAGATCACGGCCTCGTCGTCGTAGGGATGGATCATGATCAGCCCGCGCTGCTTGGCCAGCTCGTAGCCATGCGCCTTGGCGTCGTCGAAGGTATCGCCGGCCAGCACCACCTCGGCGCCGAAGCGGCGCGTGTTGGCGACCTTCACCGTGGGCGTGAAGCGCGGCATCACGATCACGGCGGGCACGCCCATGCGCTGCGCATGGTAGGCCACGCCCTGCGCGTGGTTGCCGGCCGACACGGCGATCACGCCCGCGCGGCGTTCCTCGTCCGACAGCGTCAGCATGCGGTTGAGCGCGCCACGCTCCTTGAAGCTGGCGGTGAACTGCAGGTTCTCGAATTTCAGCCAGATCTCGGCGCCGAAGATGTCGGACAGCGTGCGCGACAGGGTGAACGGGGTCTTGAGCACCTGGCCGCGCAGGTTCTCGCGGGCGGTCTGGATGGAAGCGATATCGATCACGGTGGAAAAATCCTGTTAGCGCACCGGCAGGAAATTGAACAGCAATAGCCCTTGCGCATAGTTGATGCCGATGCGCCGCGAGTTCTCGCCAAGCAGGTTGGCGATCAGGTCGAGCCGGCCGATGATGGCGCCGAACTCGCGCTCGAAACTGAGGTTGGTGGCCTGCGGCGACATCTCGTTGGCCAGCAGCAGCGGTTCGCCCTGGTTGTTGCGGCGCGACGCCAGCAGCCAGGCCGCCGCCTCGACGTTCCGTGCGGCATTGTAGACCCGCTGCCCGTCCAGCGCGTCGGTGGCGTACAGGCGGGTCTTGCCATTGTGGGCGGCAATGATGGTGTCGGCCAGGCCGTAGATGAAGGCCCCGACCCGGTCGCCGCTGTAGTTGGGATCGAGCGACACCGCCAGGATCTGGATGTCGTGCAGGCCGGCCAGGTCGGCGGGCGGGATGCGCACCTCGATCGCATGCTTGACCCGCGCCACCGCGGTGGCGTGATCCGGCGCGCCGGTCTTGCGCCATTCACGCGGATTGCGCCGGTAGAGCTTGTCCAGCAGGCTATAGAGGCTGGCGAGGTTGTCGCGCACTTCCAGGGTGACGGTACGGTTGAAATCGGTCTGCACCAGTTGGTCGGCCGACATGCCCTCGCCCTTGGGCGAGCCCTGGCCCGGTCCCGGAGCGGACATGCATCCCGCCAGCAGCGTCCCCGCCAGCGCGGCCGCCGCCGCGGCGAATCCTCGCCCTCGCGTCATGCTCGATCCATCCGAATCCCCCCTGTTGGCGCCTTGCCGGCTTGCGCCGCGCCGGCGCTCGTGTCACGCGCAAGACTTTACCGTAAGCCGCGCGAAGATGGGAGATACCGGGGATTCAAAGACGAAAGGAGATGAATCAGCGCCGCGCCCGGGCAAAAAAAACGGCGCCTCGCGGCGCCGTTTGCTCCAGCAGGAAAGGCAGGCCTTACTCGGCTTGCGGTTCCGCTTGCGGGGCGGCTTCGGCGGCGGGCTGCTGCTGCTCGATGCCACCGATGGCCTTGATGGACAGGCGCAGGCGGCCCTTGTCGTCGGCCTCGATGACCTTGACGCGGACTTGCTGGCCGACCTTCAGCACATCGTTGATGTTGGCGATGCGGTAGTTGGCGATTTCCGAGATGTGCAGCAGGCCGTCGCGGCCCGGCAGCACTTGCACGATGGCGCCGAAGTCCAGCAGGCGCAGCACCGAGCCCTCGTAGACCTGGCCCACTTCGACGTCGGCGGTCAGCTCGACGATGCGGCGCTGGGCTTCCTTGGCCTGCGCTTCGTCGACGCTGGCGATCACGATCGTGCCGTCGTCGGAGATGTCGATCTGGGTGCCGGTTTCCTCGGTCAGCGCGCGGATGGTGGCGCCGCCCTTGCCGATCACGTCACGGATCTTCTCGGGGTTGATCTTGATGGTCAGCATGCGCGGGGCGAAAGCCGACAGCTCGCCACGCGAACCGTCCAGCGCTTCCTTCATCTTGCCCAGGATGTGCAGGCGGCCTTCGCGGGCTTGCGCCAGCGCCACTTGCATGATTTCCTTGGTGATGCCCTGGATCTTGATGTCCATCTGCAGCGCGGTGACGCCGTTTTCGGTGCCCGCGACCTTGAAGTCCATGTCGCCCAGGTGATCTTCGTCACCCAGGATGTCGGTCAGCACGGCGAACTTGCCGCCGTCCAGGATCAGGCCCATGGCCACGCCGGCCACGTGATCCTTGACCGGCACGCCGGCGTCCATCATGGCCAGCGAGCCGCCGCAGACCGAAGCCATCGACGACGAGCCGTTGGACTCGGTGATTTCCGACACGATGCGGATGGTGTACTGGAAGTCTTCCGGGGCCGGCAGCAGCGGAATCAGCGCGCGCTTGGCCAGGCGGCCGTGGCCGATTTCGCGGCGCTTGGGCACACCGATGCGACCGGTTTCGCCGGTGGCGAACGGAGGCATGTTGTAGTGCAGCATGAAGCGATCGCGGTACTCGCCCATGAGCGCGTCGATGATCTGCTCGTCCTGCTTGGTGCCCAGCGTGGCCACGACCAGCGCCTGGGTTTCACCACGGGTGAACAGGGCGCTGCCGTGCGCGCGCGGCAGCACGCCCAGGCGCACGCTGATGGGACGCACGGTGCGGGTGTCGCGACCGTCGATACGCGGTTCGCCGTTCAGGATCTGGCCACGGACGATGGCCGATTCCAGCGAGAACAGGATGTTGTCGACGGTGACGGCGTCCGGCGCCGGCTCGCCCTTCTCGGCGGCGGCGGCGTTCAGCTTGGCCGACACGTCGGCGTAGACTTCACGCAGCTTGGTGGTGCGGGCCTGCTTTTCGCGGATCTGGTAGGCGGCGTTCAGGCCTTCCTGGGCGGCCGACGTGACGGCGGCGATCAGGGCCTCGTCCTTGGCGGGCGGCTGCCAGTCCCAATCGGGCTTGCCGGCGTCCTTGACCAGTTCGTGGATGGCGTTGATGACGGCCTGCATCTGCTCGTGGCCGTAGACCACGCCGCCCAGCATGATTTCCTCGGACAGCTGGTCAGCTTCCGATTCCACCATCAGCACGGCGTTTTCGGTGCCGGCGACCACCAGGTCGAGCTTCGAGGACTTCAGCTGCGATGCGGTCGGGTTGATGGCGTACTGGCCATCGATGTAGCCCACGCGGGCGGCGCCGATCGGGCCATTGAAGGGGATGCCGGAGATGGCCAGCGCGGCCGAGGCGCCGATCATCGCGGGGATGTCGGGGTCGATTTCAGGATTGACCGACAGCGTGTGGATGACCACCTGGACTTCGTTGTAGAAGTCTTCGGGGAACAGCGGACGCAGGGGACGGTCGATCAGGCGCGAGGTCAGCGTTTCCTTCTCGGACGGCTTGCCTTCGCGCTTGAAGAAACCACCCGGGATGCGACCGGCGGCGTAGGTCTTTTCGATGTAGTCGACGGTCAGCGGGAAGAACGTCTGGCCCGGCTTGGCCTTCTTGGAGGCCACGACAGTGGCCAGGACGACGGTGTCCTCGATCGACACCACCACGGCGCCGGAGGCCTGGCGAGCAATTTCGCCGGTTTCCAGGACGACCGTATGCTGGCCGTACTGGAACGATTTAGTCACTTTATTGAACATGACGATTATTCCTTACAAATGAAAAACCGTGGCCGTCGCGACATGCGTCGCACCGACCACGGTTGCGTCATGGGGAGCCAGCCCCGTCGATCACTTGCGCAGACCGAGTTTTTCGATCAGTGCGCGGTACGAATCGGGATTGCGGCCCTTGAGATAGTCGAGCAGCTTGCGGCGACGGCTGACCATACGCAGCAGACCGCGGCGCGAGTGATGGTCCTTCATGTGTTCTTTGAAGTGACCGGTCAGTTCGTTGATACGGGCGGTGAGCAGAGCCACCTGGACTTCGGGGGAGCCGGTATCGCCTTGAGCGCGTTGGAACTGCGCAACGATATCGGATTTCTTGATGTCAGCTACAGACATTGATGACCTCTTCGGACATGCGACAGGGCCGAGGCGCCCTGACGTGGTTTGGAAAAAAATCGCGGCCGGCGATAAGCGTTATTGCGTTCTCACTGCTGCTCAGGCGCTGCCCTGGAAGTGCCGCAAGACAAGGCTTGGCGCCCCGTTTGCCGCATGTCCAGCCCAGCCCCGTTGCCGGCGCAAAGCATCTTGCAAAATCAATACACTTGATAAAGCCCGATGATTATAGCCGATTCGCTAGAATTACCCCAGTGACGCCACCGGCCCGCCGCCGGGCATCGCGCCGCCGCCCTCGCGGGAAGCAACAGGAGCCATAATATGTCAAATTATTACAGAATTGCCCGCACCACCCTGGCCGCCGCGGCCCTGGCCGGCCTGGCCGCCTGTGCCAATCTTGCCCAGGTCGCCCCCGGCACCCCGCTGGCCGACGTCCAGGCCCAGTTCGGCCGCCCCAACTTCGAATGCCCGCAAGCCAACGGCGGCCGCCGCGTGATCTGGACGCAGCAACCCATGGGCCAGTATGCCTGGGGCGCCAACGTCGGCGCCGACGGCCGCGTCGACCGCGTCATGCCGCTGCTGACCGACGCCCACTTCAAGGTGCTGGAACAGGGCCAATGGGGCCCCGACCGGGTGCGCTGCGAATTCGGGCCGCCCGCCCGCATCGAGGAAGCCGGCCTGGGCGAAAAGCGCGAAGTCGTGTGGTCGTATCGCTACAAGGAAAACGGCGTCTGGAATTCGCTGATGTACGTCTACA
Source organism: Achromobacter sp. HNDS-1 (assembly GCF_040084795.1). Taxonomy (NCBI): domain Bacteria; kingdom Pseudomonadati; phylum Pseudomonadota; class Betaproteobacteria; order Burkholderiales; family Alcaligenaceae; genus Achromobacter; species Achromobacter sp. HNDS-1. The sequence continues at coordinate 4,427,612 of NZ_CP157584.1, read as the reverse complement.
TGGGCCGCGACGGCAATTCGCTGACCCACTTCCACCCCGGTCCGGACCCGATGTACGACGATGACCGCTTCATGTGGCGCTGAATCCACCACGAAAAAACCCGCCTTCATCAGGCGGGTTTTTTGTTTGGCGGGCGTCGCGCTCAGGACGACTGGCCGCGGCGCTCCTGCTGCAGCCGGCGGGCGCGGTTCCAGCGCCAGGCCCAGATGACCCAGCCCGAAAAGCCGTACAGCACGAACAGGCCGAACAGCACCACCGGGGGATCGCTGGAAACGAACACGAACACCGCCACCACCAGCAGGATGCCCCAGAACGGCACGCTGCGGCCCAGGGCGAAACTCTTGCCGCTGAAGAAGGGCGCGTTGGACACCATGGTGATGCCGGCGTACATGGTCAGCGTGAACGCGACCCAGGCCATCACGCTGTCGTGGATCGGCAGCTTGTTGTCGACGGCCAGCCACACGAAACCGGCCACCAATGCGGCGGCCGCCGGGCTCGGCAGGCCCTGGAAATAGCGCTTGTCGACCACCGCGATATTGGTATTGAAGCGCGCCAGGCGCAGCGCGGCCCCGGCCACGTAGACGAACGCCGCCAGCCAGCCCCAGCGGCCCAGGTCGTTCAGGATCCATTCGTACATCACCAGCGCTGGCGCCACGCCGAACGAGGTCATGTCGGACAGCGAATCGTATTGCTCGCCGAAGGCCGATTGGGTGTTGGTCAGGCGGGCCACCCGGCCGTCCATGCCGTCCAGCACCATGGCCACGAAAATGGCGATGGCGGCGACCTCGAAGCGGTTGTTCATGGCCTGCACCACGGCATAGAACCCCGCGAACAACGCCGCGGTGGTGAATGCGTTGGGCAGCAGGTAGATGCTTCGGTGGCGGTTCTCGGAATCGCGCATGGAAAAATTGGGCATGGTCTCAATTACTTACGACAGACATTGAAAGGTTAACTCATCTGGCCCCACAACGGGCCGCAGCAAGGGCCATGCCCGCCGCGATCCGGCCCCGCCGGCGCGCAAAGCCCGCCCGCGATCCCCGTGGCGCGCCCGCCTTCGCGCACTTTCCGCGCAAATAAAAACGGCATGCCCTCGCCAGGCATGCCGCTTTCGGCCGGCGCGCGCGGGGCGCAAACCCCGCGCGGACCCGGAATCGAAACCCGGAATCAGTTCTTGGACTTGTCCACCAGCTTGTTGGCGGCGATCCAGGGCATCATGGCGCGCAGCTTGCCGCCCACCACTTCGATCTGCGATTCCGCGTTGATGCGGCGGCGCGAGGTCAGCGTCGGGGCGCCGGCGGCGTTTTCCAGGATGAACTTCTTGGCGTATTCGCCGGTCTGGATGTCCGTCAGGCACTGGCGCATGGCCTTGCGGGTGTCGTCGGTGACGATCTTCGGGCCGGTCTCGTACTCGCCGAATTCAGCGTTGTTCGAAATCGAGTAGTTCATGTTGGCGATGCCGCCTTCGTAGATCAGGTCGACGATCAGCTTCAGTTCGTGCAGGCACTCGAAGTACGCCATTTCGGGCGCGTAGCCGGCTTCCACCAGCGTGTCGAAACCGGCCTTGATCAGTTCGACGGTGCCGCCGCACAGCACGGCCTGTTCGCCGAACAGGTCGGTTTCGGTTTCTTCACGGAAGTTGGTTTCGATGATGCCGGCACGGCCGCCGCCGTTGGCGCTGGCGTACGACAGGGCCACGTCGCGCGCGGCGCCCGACTTGTCCTGGTACACGGCCACCAGGTGGGGCACGCCGCCACCCTGCTTGTAGGTGTTGCGCACCGTGTGGCCGGGGGCCTTCGGGGCGATCATGATGACGTCGATGTCTTCACGCGGCACGACCTGGCCGTAGTGGACGTTGAAGCCGTGGGCGAAGGCCAGGGCGGCGCCCGCCTTGATGTTGGCGTGCACTTCCTTGTTGTAGACCGAGGCGATGTTCTCGTCGGGCAGCAGCATCATGACGATGTCGGCCGACTTGACGGCTTCCGCCACTTCCTTGACCTGCAGGCCGGCGTTGGCGGCCTTGTCCCACGAAGCGCCGCCCTTGCGCAGGCCGACGATGACCTTCACGCCCGAGTCATTCAGGTTCTGGGCGTGGGCGTGGCCTTGCGAGCCGTAGCCGATGATGGCAACGGTCTTGCCTTTGATGAGGGAGAGATCGCAGTCTTTGTCGTAGAAAACTTTCATGGGGTGCTCCAGATATCTTGGATATTCGTTGGTTCGTATGTAGGGTGCGGCTTGGCCTGGAAGGCCGGTCAAAGCTTCAGAATCCGTTCACCGCGGCCGATGCCGGACACGCCGGTGCGCACGGTTTCCAGGATGGCACTGCGGTCCAGGGCTTCCAGGAAGGCCTGTACTTTTTCCTGCACCCCGGTCAATTCGATGGTGTAGGACTTGTCGGTCACATCGATGATGCGCCCGCGGAAGATATCCGCCATGCGCTTCATTTCCTCGCGTTCCTTGCCGACCGCGCGCACCTTCACGAGCATCAGCTCGCGCTCGATGTGCGCGCCTTCGGTCAGGTCCACGACCTTGACCACGTCCACCAGGCGGTTCAGGTGCTTGGTGATCTGCTCGATGACCTCGTCCGAGCCGGTCGTGACGATGGTCATGCGCGACAGCGTGGCGTCCTCGGTGGGCGCCACGGTCAGGGTCTCGATGTTGTAGCCCCGCGCCGAGAACAGGCCGACCACGCGCGACAGCGCGCCGGGCTCGTTCTCGAGGAGGACGGAAATCACGTGCTTCATGGTGGCCTCCTTACAGGTCTTCAGAGCCGAGCAGCATTTCGGTCAGCCCGCGGCCGGCCTTGACCATCGGCCACACGTTTTCGGTGCGGTCGGTGATGAAGTCCAGGAAGACCAGGCGCTCCTTGTGTTTCTTGAACGCTTCGCGCAGCGCCGGCTCGACGTCGGCCGGGCGCTCGATGCGCAGGCCCACGTGACCGTAGGCCTCGGCCACCTTGACGAAGTCGGGCAGCGAATCCATGTACGACTCGGAATAGCGCGAGCCGTAGTCGATCTGCTGCCACTGCCGCACCATGCCCAGGAAGCGGTTGTTCAGGCAGACGATCTTGGGCGTCAGGCGATACTGGGCGCAGGTCGACAGTTCCTGGATGTTCATCTGGATCGAGGCCTCGCCGGTGATCACGGCGATGTCATGACCCGGATTGGCCATCTGCACGCCCATGGCGTACGGCAGGCCCACCCCCATGGTGCCCAGGCCGCCGGAGTTGATCCAGCGGCGCGGCTTGTCGAACTTGTAGTACTGCGCGGCCCACATCTGGTGCTGGCCCACGTCGGAGGTGACGAAGGCGTCGCCGCCGGTCACTTCCCAGAGCTTTTCCACCACGTACTGCGGCTTGATGACCTCGTCCGAATTGGCGAACTTCAGGCATTCCTTGCCGCGCCAGACTTCGACCTGTTCCCACCACTTGGCGATGGAAGCCGGCTTGTGCTCGGCCGAGGCGGCCTCGTACTGCGCGCTCAGGTCGGCCAGCACATCCTTGACGTTGCCGACGATCGGGACGTCCACGCGCACGCGCTTGGAGATCGACGACGGGTCGATATCGATATGGATGATCTTGCGGGCGTTCTGGGCGAAGTGCTTGGGATTGCCGATCACGCGGTCATCGAAACGGGCGCCGATGGCCAGCAGCACGTCGCAGTGCTGCATCGCCATGTTGGCCTCGTAGGTGCCGTGCATGCCGGGCATGCCCACGAACTGGCCGCTGCTGGCCGGGAAGCCGCCCAGGCCCATCAGGGTGCTGGTGCAGGGCGCGCCCAGTTGCGACACGAGCTTGTTCAGCTCGGGCGCGGCGTTCGACAGGATGACCCCGCCGCCGGTGTAGATCATCGGCCGCTCGGCGGCCAGCAGCATCTGCACGGCTTTCTTGATCTGCCCCTGGTGGCCCTTGTTGACGGGCGCGTAGGAACGCATCGAGATCTCGCCCTTGGGCGGGGTGTACTTGCACTGCGCGACGGTGATGTCCTTGGGGATGTCCACCAGCACCGGACCGGGACGGCCGGTGCGCGCGATGTAGAACGCGCGGCGCATGGTTTCGGCCAGGTCCTTGACGTCACGCACCAGGAAGTTGTGCTTGACGCAGGGACGGGTGATGCCGACGGTGTCGCATTCCTGGAAGGCGTCCTCGCCAATGGCCGCAGTGGGCACCTGCCCGCTGATGATGACCATGGGGATGGAGTCCATGTAGGCGGTGGCGATGCCGGTGACGGCATTGGTCACGCCCGGACCGCTGGTCACGATGCAGACGCCGACCTTCTGCGACGAGCGCGAATAGGCATCGGCCGCGTGCACGGCGGCTTGCTCGTGACGAACCAGGATATGCTGGAATTTGTCCTGCTTGAAAATCGCGTCGTAGATGTAGAGCACCGCGCCGCCAGGGTAGCCGAAAACGTGTTCCACGCCTTCATCGGCCAGGCAGCGCACGACGATATCGGCGCCATTCATTTCCATGTTGTCATTCCTTTCAAAACCGGCCCTGCAACCCTGACTGCTGCGCGCCCGGATACGGCGGCAACGGAACCCATGCCGGCTACGGCAACATGATCCGGCGCTTAGCGGCTCACGGAGCCACGCCACCCGGACACCCTGCCGACCCGACATACGTTCGACAGAACGCAGTGCAAACGCCCCTGGGGGACGCTGGAGGTCGAAATGGAAGCCTTGGCAACACACGCTTGTGGCGCGGCCAACGGCAAATAGGTCTGCTGCAAGATGGCTGGGAGGTGACCCTGGCCATCCGCCTCATCGCGCCGGTTTCGGATAGGCAGACCGGCGCAAGTGGAGCAATTTACCGCGTTGCGTCAAACGTAGCAAATCGAGGTTTCGCGGACGTTGCACGGAAGTTGCGCCGCGCCATGCGGGAAAGTCTGGTAACCATCCGGCCCCTAAAACACGACCGGCCTCTCTATACTTGACGCGTCACCCGGATTCGAGTCCCGCCGCCCATGGATCTGCGCATTGCCAGCATTCGCCGTTTTCTCTACAGCCACTACTTCTTCGGCGGGGTGCGGCAGGGCGTCGGCATGCTGCTGCCGGTCCTGGTGCTGGGCGGCTTGTTCGGTCACTACACCACCGGCCTGGTGGCCACCTTCGGGGCGCAATGCCTGGCCATCATCGACCAGCCCGGCGGGCCGCAGCGGCACCGCACCAACGAGATGCTGGGCGGCGCCGCGCTGGGCACGCTGACCGTCATCATCACCGGCCTGGCCTCGACCAACCCGGTGCTGATCTGGCTGGTGGTCATCGCGCAGTGCTTCGTCTATTCGATGTTCACGGTGTTCGGCAAGCGCGGCGGCCTGATCGGCTTTGCCGGCCTGCTGCTGATGACGTTGACCATGCATTCGCCGCTGGAACCGCACGAGGTGCTGGCACACGCCGCCGCGACGCTGGGCGGCGCGTTGTTCTACGTGGCATTCAGTCTGGGATTTTCACGCTTGTTCTGGCTGCGCGAGGAACAACAGGCGATGTCGGTGGCGCTGTTCGCCACGGCCGACTACGTTGCCGCGCGCGCCGCCTTCTACGATGAGACCGCCGACCTGGACGAGGCCTACCGCAACCTGATCCAGCGGCAGTCGGTCATGACCGAAAAGCACCAGGCCGCGCGCGACATGGTGCTGCGCGCCCTGCCCCGTGGCAAGGGCCTGGGCGACCGCCAGCGCGTGATGATCTGGAACATGTTCGTCGACATGCTGCAGCTGCTCGATACGCTGGTAGCCACCCACACCGACTACGCCGCGCTGCGGCGCGCGCTGGCCGGCAACGATTGCCTGATGTTCATGCGCGACGCGCTGGTGAAGATGTCGCTGGAGCTGAACCGCATCGCGCTGGACGTGTCGCGCGGCCGCAAGGTGCAATACCGCAGCAGCGCCAAGGCCGAACTGCGCGCCATCGAATACGAGATCGAGCAGCTCAAGCAACAGGGCCTGGGCGAACGCGAGCCCGAGATGCTGGCGCTGATCGTGCAGGTGCTGCGGCGGCTGCGCAACTCGGCCCGCATCGTCGACCGGCTGGCCGACCACACCGCCGCCTCGCCGCACGCCAAGCCCACCGACGTGCTGCGCATCAACAAATCGCTGACGCGCTTCATCTCGCGCCAGGAATTCCGGGTCGGCCTGCTGACCAGCAACCTGCGCCTGGACTCGCCGCACTTTCGCTACGCCCTGCGCGTGACGGCGGCGGCCGCCATCGCCATGACGCTGGCCAGCCGCTGGCTGTCGCCGGCGTTCTCGGCGCACAACTACTGGATCATGCTGACCATCGTCATCATCATGAAGCCGGGCTTCGCGCTGACCCGCCAGCGCAATGGCTGGCGCCTGATGGGCACGCTGATCGGCTGCCTCTGCGCGCTGCTGCTGTTCAACGTCACCGACAAGCCCGCCATCCTGTTCGCGGTGCTGCTGGGCGCCTGCATCATGGGCAACAGCATGGTGCAGCTGAACTACATGGCCAGCGCCATCTTCAATACCCTGTTCGTGGTGCTGGTGTTCCACTTCGTCTCGCCCGGCACGGTGTCGATGGCGGTGATCGGCGAACGCGCCATCGACACGCTGATCGGCTGCGCGCTGGCGCTGGTGTGCAGCTACATCCTGCCCTGGTGGGAGGCGCGCTACCTCAAGCCGCTGGCGGCGGCCGCCACCCGCGCCAACCGCGAATACCTGATGGCCGGCATGCGCTACGTGGAAGCGATGCAGGCGCATGGCGCCCCGGTGGGCGCGGCCGCCGACGCCACCCCGGCGGTCACCGACGCCGACCTGGCCTGGCGCCTGGCGCGCAAGAACGTGCACATCGCCTTCAGCAATTTCGCCGAGGCCTTCTACCGCATGATGAGCGAGCCCAAGTCGCACCAGGTCAGCGTGCCCGAACTGAACAACCTGCTGATCCAGAACCACGTGCTGGCCTCGCAGATCACCGCCGCCATTCCCATCCTGGCGGCCCTGCCCGCCACGCCCGAGGCGGTGCAGCGGGCGCTGGCCGGCATGGTCGACCTGCTGGACGAGAACCGCGCGCAGGCGCCCGCCGACCTGCCAACGCAGTTCGACACCGAAGGCGAGCAGGCGGCGCTGGTCTATCCCGTCAAGCAAATGATCAAGGCCGCGCACATGATCCGCCAGGAACTGCTGGCGCTGGCCGATCCGCAGCACGCGCCGCCGGTCGCGGCGCCGGCCTGAATCGAGCCGCCGCGCTTCGCCGGGGCGCAAAAAAAGCCGGCCCTTCCGAGGCCGGCTTTTGCGTGACGCCTGCTTCCCGTTCAGAGCTTGCGGCGGAACACCAGCTTGTCCTCGGTCGAGGCCGAGGCGTCGTACTGGTAGCCTTCCAGGTCGAAGCCGTGCAGACCCTCGGGCTTGGACACCTTGTGCAGGATGGCGTAGCGCGCCATCAGGCCGCGCGCGCGCTTGGCGTGAAAGCTGATGATCTTCCAGGCGCCGTTCTTCCAGTCCTGGAACACGCACTGCACCACGCGCGCCTTGAGCGCCTTCAGGTCGACCGACTTGAAATACTCTTCGGAAGCCAGGTTGACGATGACCGGCGCCTTCTGCCCGGCCTGGCGCTCGTTCAGGTACTCGGCGATGCCGCTTCCCCAATACTCGTACAGGTTCTTGCCCTTGGGCGTTTCCAGGCGCGTGCCCATTTCCAGGCGGTACGGCTGCATCAGGTCGAGCGGCCGCAGCACGCCGTACAGGCCGCTGAGGATGGCCACGTGTTCCTGGGCCCAGTCCAGTTGCTTGGCCGACAGGGTCGAAGCCTCCAGGCCCTCGTAGACGTCGCCGTTGAAGGCCAGCACGGCCTGGCGCGAATTGGCCTGCGTGAAGGTGCGCTTCCAATGCGCATAGCGCTGCACATTGAGCTCGGACAGTGCCGGGCTCAGGCTCATCAGTTCGGCGATGTCGTCCGCGGTCTTGGTCTTCAGGACCTTGATCAGGCCGGCGGCCTGGTCCACGAACAAAGGCTGGGTGTGCGTCTCGACGTGCACCGGCGAGTCGTAGTCCAGCTTCTTGGCGGGGGAAAGCAGAAACAGCATTCGGAGGTTCCTTTGATCAGCGCGCCGTCCAGCCGCCATCGACGGAGACGGTGGTGCCGGTGATTTGCGCGGCGGCATCGGAGGCCAGGAAGACGGCCGTGCCGCCCAGTTGTTCAGGCGTGACGAACTGCAGCGACGGCTGCTTTTCGCTGAGCAGTTCGCGCGCGGCGGTTTCCTGGTCGACGCCGTTCTTTTCGGCCAGCGCCGAGATCTGTTTTTCGACCAGCGGGGTGCGCACCCAGCCCGGGCAGATGGCGTTGGCGGTGATGCCCTGGCCGGCGGTTTCCAGCGCGGTCACCTTGGTGAAGCCCACCACGCCGTGCTTGGCGGCGACGTAGGCCGACTTGTTGGCCGAGGCCACCAGGCCGTGGGCCGAGGCGATGTTGATGATGCGGCCGAAGCCCTGCTTCTTCATGTGCGGCAGCGCGGCGGCGGTGCCATGGAACACGGCCGACAGGTTCAGCGCCAGGATGGCATCCCACTTTTCGGTGGGAAAGTCCTCGATCAGCGCGGTGTGCTGGATGCCGGCGTTGTTGACCAGGATGTCGATGCGGCCCATCTGGCGCACTGCGTTGTCGACCAGGCCGCGCACGGCCTCGCCCTTGGACAGGTCGGCGCCGTCATACAGCACCTTGACGCCATGCTGGGCCGCCAGGCCGGCGCGCACCTTTTCGATCTCGGCGGCGTCGCCGAAGCCGTTCAGGACGATATCGGCGCCCTGCGCGGCCAGCGCGGTGGCGATACCCAGGCCGATCCCGCTGGTGGAACCGGTGACGACTGCGACTTTTCCTTTGAGCATAGATGTTCTCCTGTGGCGGGGCGCGGAAGGCGGACGGCGGCCGGAACACACCGGCCGGCGCCGTGGGCGAAACACGGGCTGAAAAACAGCGTCAAGTGTAGCTGCCCGGCAAGGCGCCCATCATGCCATGCCCCCACGCGGCGCGGGGTCAAGGCCGCGGCGATGGGGAATCCGATGGCTCCGCCTGGCCTGGCGGCAGCGCGGAATCCGGCCGGTCCTGCGCCGTCTCGGCGGGCGCCGGCGCCGGCAGGTCGGCCATGCCCCCCAGCCGCTCCGGCACGCGCTCGAGCAGCTTGATCAAAATCGGCACCACGCCCATCGACACCGCCACCACCACCGCCAGCACGTCGCGCTGATCCAGGTCCATCAGGCGGTTGCTCCAGGCTTCGTTGAAAATGGCGAAGCTGAATTCGCCGCCCTGCGCCAGCACCATGGCGAACAGCAGGCGGTGATAGCGCGGCAGGCCCAGGAACCGCGCGAAGCCATACAGCACCAGCGCCTTGACCAGCAGCAGCGCCGTCACGCCCGCCAGGATGAAAGCCCAGTGATCCGCCACCACGTGCAGGTTCACGGACATGCCGATCGCGACGAAGAACAGGCCCAGCAGCAGGCCCTTGAACGGCTCGATGGCGTTTTCCAGTTCGTCGCGATAGCGCGACTCGGCCATCAGCACCCCTACCAGGAAACCGCCCAGGCCGGCTGACAGGCCGGCGTAGTTGAACAGCTGGGCGGTGCCGATCACCATCAGCAGCGCCGCCGCCGTGAACAACTCCTTCAACTGCGCCTTGGCGGCCCAGCCCAGCAGCCGCAACCGGTAGGCCACCGCCACCACCGCCACCGCGATCAAGGCCTCCTTGAAGGACGGCTCGGATGCGGCGCCACTGCCCAGCAGCCCGGCCGCCACCAGCATCGGGATCGCCGCCATGTCCTGGAACAGCAGCACCCCCAGCGCCGAGCGCCCCATCGGCGTGCGCGTCAGGCCGCGCTCCTCCAATAGCCGCATGGCCACCGCGGTGGACGACAGGGCCAGGGACAGCCCGCACAACACCGCCGCCTGCCAGCCCATGCCGGCCAGGTGGCGCAGCGCGGCGCCGAACACCAGCCCCAGCAGCAGCCCGCAGGCCAGCATCTGCGACGCCCCCAGGGTAAACACTTCATGACGCATGGCCCACAGGCGCCGGGGCGCCAGTTCCAGGCCGATGATGAACAGCATCATCACCACGCCCCACTGCGACACATTGACCATGTCGCCCACGTCGGTCACCAGCTTCAGGCACGACGGCCCCACCAGCACGCCGGCCAGCAGGTAGCCCGGGATCGCACCCAGCCCCAGCCGCTGGGTCAGCGGCACGCACAGGACGGCGGCCAGCAACAGGATGAGGATCAGATTCATCGGCGCGAAGCGTGCGGTTCGAGACAGTCCGATTCTGCGCAAAGATTACCCATGGGGGAAGCCGGGGAAACCGTCTGAAGCGCCCAACAGCGAAAGGCTTTACACAAAAGTTTTTTTTGCTGTAGAATTGCGGGCTTCGCTGCTCCGACAACGCAGATTCTTCCGACCAGGAATCTGATCGTGGGAAACCAGGAACCGCTGATGGGTTCGCCCTGATACCGGCCACTGGAATTTCACCGTTGCGGAATCCAGCCACGGAGAGGTGGCAGAGTGGTCGAATGTACCTGACTCGAAATCAGGCGTACGGTATCCCCGTACCGTGGGTTCGAATCCCACCCTCTCCGCCAGTATTCAAAAAAGGCCAATCCCCCGGGATTGGCCTTTTTCTTTGCCTTCTTGCCGCAAGTCCTGTCCCTACCCCTCGGCCACGATCTTCGCGTCCTGGATGGTCTTGGCATACTTGCGCTGCTCGTCGCGCATGAAGTCGGCGAAGCGCTGCACGCTGCCGCCGCCGTCTTCCGCGCCGACCTGCGCCAGCTTTTCCTGCACGTCGGCCATGGCCAGGACGCGGTCGATGTCCTGGTTCATGCGCGCGACCATGTCGGCGGGCATTTTCGCCGGCCCCACCATGCCGAACCAGATGCTGGCCTCGAACCCCGGGTAGCCCTGCTCGGCCACCGTCGGCACCTCGGGCTGGCTCCTGGAACGCTGCCGCAGCGTCTGCGCCAGCGCCAGCACCTTGCCGGACTGGATCAGCGGCGTGGCCGTGGTCATGCCCTCGAAGCAATACTGCACGTGGCCGCCCAACAGGTCGTTCATCAGCGGCGCCGAGCCCTTGTAGGGCACGTGCAGCACGTCGATGTCGGCGCGGGCCTTGAAGATCTCCAGCGCCAGGTGCTGCGCCGACCCGCTGCCGGCCGAGCCGAAGATGATCTTGCCGGGCTGCGCGCGGCACAGCGCCACCAGCTCGGGCAGGGTCTTGGCCGGCTGCGCCGCGCCGCCGATCAGCAGCGTCGGCGTCTTGCCCACCAGCGCGATGGGCGAGAAATCGCGCTCGGCCGAATAGGCCAGCCTGGGCTGCAGGCCGGGCGCGATGCCGTGGCTGTTGACGTGCGCCATCAGCAGCGTGTTGCCATCGGGCGGCTGGCGCGCCACCTGCTCGGCGGCGATGATGCCGGCCGCGCCGGCGCGGTTCTCGACGATCACCGGAATGCCCCACATCACGCCCAGCTTCTGGCCCAGCAGGCGCGCCAGCACATCGGTGCCGCCGCCCGCCGGAAATCCCACCACGATCTTGACCGGGCCCGGCGGCAGCGGTTGCTGCGCCCTGGCCAACGGCAGGACGAGCGCCGCCCCCAGCGCCGCGGCGCCGGTAATGAATTCCCTACGTTGCATGGTTGTCTCCTCGCGCGCCGGATCCATGCCCGGCGACTGTTGGTAAGCCTTGCCCGCCGCGGCCGGCTGGGCCGCGGCGTCCTGCGGGTCCTGCTGACGCGGTCAGGCCGCGGGGGCCGCCAGCCGCTGGGCCAGTTGCGCCGACTGCGCGGCGTCCAGCTCCACCAGCGGCGGCCGGACCGTGGCCCATACCGGATCGTTGCGCCGCTGCGCGATCGCGGCTTTCATGGCCGGGATCATCGGGTACGACTGGAAGATGGCGCGGGTCTCGTTCAAGGCGCGCTGCCGGTCCTCGGCGCCGGCCTCGCGCCACGACCGGTACAGCGCGACGATCGGACCGGCATTGACGTTGCCGGTGGCGGTGATGCAGCCCGCGCCGCCGGCCCGCATGGTTTCCAGCAACACCGTTTCGGTGCCGGCGAACACGTCGAAGCCGCGCGGCCGGAAGTCGCGCAGCATGGCCGCGGTGTTGTTCCAGTCGCCGGAACTGTCCTTGATGCCGGCGACGATGCCGGGAAATTCGCCCAGCAGCCGGTCGATCAGGCCCAGGCTGATCGGCACGCCCGACACCGGCGGGATGTGATACAGGTAGATGCGCAGGCGCTCGTCGGCGACCCGCTCGATCACGTGCGCGAAGGCGCGGAACAGGCCCTCGTCGCTGACGCCCTTGTAGTAGAACGGCGGCAGCATGAGCACCCCGCCGCAGCCGGCCTCGACCGCGTGACGGGTCAGCTCGACCGCATCGGGCAGCGCGCAGGCGCCGGTGCCGGGCATCATGCGCGCGGCCGGCAGGCCGGCGTCCAGCAACGCATCCAGCAGATGGCGCTTTTCCGCCACGCTGAGCGAATTGGCCTCGGAGTTGGTGCCGAAGATCGCCAGCCCGGCGCCCTGTTCCAGCAGGGCGCGGCAATGCCCGACGAAGCGCGGCGCGCTGGGCGACAGGTCCGCATTGAAGGGCGTGAGGACCGGGGAATAGACGCCTTGCGGCCGGTCAGCGGCGCGTGTGCTCATGAAAACTCTCCTGTCAGCGGCCGACGCGGGTCCACTTGCCGTAGCGCTCGACCATGCGTTCATCGAAACCGAATCCCAGCCCCGGCTCCTGGTGCAGCACCACGCGGCCCTGCTTGTGGGTCAGTTGGCGGTCCACCAGCTTGCGGAAATTCAGGACCTGGTCGTCCCAGAAAAACTCAACATAGCGCGCATTGGGCGTGGCGGCCACCAGCGGCGCGTGCACGTCGTGGAACCAGTGCGGGCACACCACCACGCCGTAGCTGGCGGCGGTGGCGGCAATGCGTTTCCATTCGGTGATGCCGCCGCACACCGCGGCGTCGGTCTGCAGGATGCCGGCCGCGCCTTTGTCCAGCAGCTCCTTGTGATACCAGCGGCCATAGCCGATCTCGGCGGTGGCGATGGGCAGGTGCGTCAGGCGCGCCAGCTTGGCGTGGCTGTCGATGTCATCGGGGCCGAACGGCTCCTCGATGAAGTACGGCTCGTACTGCTCGAAGCGACGGATGTACTGCATGGCCTGGGTCACGTCCTGCCAGGCGTTATTGCAGTCCATCATCAGCTCGACGTCCGGCCCGACGGCCTCGCGCGCCGCCTTCAGCCGCGCCTCTTCCTCGCGCGGCGACAGGCGCCCGGTCTTCATCTTGACGGCGCCAAAGCCCTTGGCCACGTAGCTGGCCATTTCCTCGCCCAGGTGCCGCGGCGTCTTGCCGTCCAGGTAGTAACCGCCGCTGGCGTAGGCCGGCACCGACTCCAGCTCGACCGCGCCCAGGAACTTGTGCAGCGGCAGCCCCGCCGTCTTGGCGTTCAGGTCCCACAGCGCGATGTCGAGCGCGCTGAGCGCGCGCATCACCGTGCCCTGGCGCCCCTGCAGCAACGCTTCCTGGTACATCGCCTGCCATAGCCCTTCGACCGCGTGCGAGTCCTTGCCCAGCAGCACCGGCGCCAGCAGGCTCTGCACGGCGGCCTCGAAGATCGCGCCGCCAGCGCTGCCGACATAGCAGAAACCGATGCCTTCGACGCCATCGGCGCTGCGGACCTTGACCAGTCCGTAATGGCGGGTGGAGACGGTGCGGTTCGAAAACGAGGTGACCTTGTCCAAGGGCACCGCGGCGGCGCAAACGTCGATGGATTCAATGATGGGCACGGCTGGCTCCTGATAACGGGAATAGTGCGGGTTGCGCTGCCGGCGCGCCTTGCGCCGGCGCAACGCTCAAGCGAATTCTTGCCGCCATCAAAGAAACAAACAATTATCTTCATCCATCTTTAGAATATGAAAAAAACATCTTCTATGAGCACCCGCCGATGGATTCGAGATTCCTGCAGACCTATGTGCACGTGGTGGAACTGGGCTCCATCGCGCAGGCCGCGCGCCACCAGGGGCTGACGCCGGCCACCGTGCAGCAGCGCCTGCGCGCGCTGGAAGCGGACATGGGCAGCGCGCTGATCGCCCGCTCGGGCCGCACCGTCAAGCCCACCGCCGCCGGCACCCGCATCCTGGAGCGCGCCCGCAACGTGCTGCGCGACCTGCGCGACCTGCGTTCGGCCGCCACCGAGTCCGACCTGCCGGCCGGCCCCTTGCGCCTGGGCGCCACGCCCACCGCGCTCACCGGCATCATGCCGCCGGTGCTGCGCACCTGGGCGGCGCGTTATCCCCACATCGAGATCTACATCGAACCGGCGCCCACCACCCTGCTCTACAGCAAGGTGCTGGCCGGCGAACTGGACGGCGCGCTGCTGGTGCATCCGCTGTTCGCGCTGCCCAAGTCCTGCGTCTGGCGCGATCTGCGGCGCGAACCGCTGGTGCTGGTGACGCCGGCCGACATGGCGGTGCCCGACCCGCTGGCGGTGATCGCGCGCGAGCCCTATATCCGCTACGACCGCAGCGTGGTGGGCGGCCGCATGGCCGACGACTACCTGCGCGCCCGCGACCTGCGGCCACACGTGCGCTTCGAGCTGGACGGCATCGACTCGATCGCCAAGCTGGTGTCGGAAGGATTGGGGGTGGCGCTATTGCCCGACTGGGCCACCACGGGCGCATCCGCCCCAGTCAAGCGCTGGCCGCTGCCGGGCCCCTGTCCGGCGCGCAGCGTCGGCGCGATCTGGCCGCGCTCGGGCGTGCGCTCGGAATTGATGCGGGTGTTCGTGGAGATGGCGGAACGCCAGGCGGCGGCGGAGCGCTGACCGGCCCGCGCGGCATGCATGCGGCCACCGGCCGCCGCGCCTTATGCCGCCAGGTCGGCCCGCAGCTGGCCGTTGCGCGCCACCACCTTGCCGCCCGAGATCACCAGGCGACGCGGCGCGCGCTGCGCAACGGCTTCGGCCACGCCGCTGGCCGCCACCAGCACCAGGTCGGCGCGGGCGCCGGGTGCCAGCCCGTAGTCCGCGAAGCCACAGGCTCGCGCCGCGGCCTCGCTGACACAGTCGAAAGCCCAGCCGATCTCGTCGTCGCGGCGCAGGTCGTTGCGCAAGCCGATCATCATGGCGCGCGCCAGCATGTCCGGGCTGCCGTAGGGGGTCCAGGTATCGCGAATGCCGTCATTGCCGCCGAACAGCGTCACGCCGGCCTCGCGACAGGCGCGCAGCGCAGGCACCGGCCGCGACGGCGGCGCGGTGGTCAGCAGCGCCACGTCCAGCGCGGCCAGGCGCTTGAGCAGGCCGTCCAGCCGCTTGGCATCCACGCCGCCCAGGCAGAAGGCGTGGCTGATGACGACGCGGCCGCGCATGTCCAGCGCCTGCACCCGGTCCAGGATCAGGTCGAGCGAAAACGCGCCCAGGTCGCCCGGCTCATGCAGGTGAATGTCGAGGGGTTTGCCGTGCTTGTCGGCCAGGCCGAACAGCACGTCGAGCGATTGCGCCGGGTCGCGATCGATGGCGCAGGGATCCAACCCGCCCAGCACATCCGCGCCCTGCGCCAGGGCCTGGTCCAACAGCCCGGCCGTGCCTGGCCGCCCCAGCAACCCAGACTGCGGAAACGCCACGGTCTGGATCTCGATCAGGCCGGCCAGCGCCTCGCGCGTGGCGTGCACGCCCTCCAGATGACGCAGCCCGGCATCGGTATCGACGTCGACGTGGCTGCGGATGCGCGTCGTGCCTTCGCGCAGGAAGGCCAACGCCAACGCGCGCGAGTGGCTGGCGGCGTCATGGCCGCTGGCGGCGCGCCAGGCCCGCTCGTTGTCGATGCGGTCGGTCAACGCTGGCCCCACCTGATTCACATACCAGGGGGATCCCCAGGTGGTCTTGTCCAGGTGCGTGTGCCCTTCGACCAGACCGGGCAGCAGCAACAAGCCGGCGCCCGCCTCCCGCGCCACATTGGCCGGCGCCTGCAGATTCGGCCCGACGCGTTCGATATGGCCGCGGGATATCGCGACGTCGACCGCCGCGCCATCGGGCAGTCGAACGTCGTTTAACAACATATCGGTCATGGGTAGGTCCTCGGCCTCGCCCGCCCGCGCCGGGCGGCAGTGCCGGATCAGGCCTGTTGCGGCGGTTCGATCCAGAAGAAGCGCTGGCCCTGGCGGATCATGTCCGCCACGCCTTCGGCGCCGAGGCGATAGTCGGTGCCCATCAACGTGGCGCCGCCGTCGTCATGGATATGGATGACGGCCAGCGGGTCGTTGGCCATGGTGTACCAGTAGTAACCGGGCTTGAGATCGTGCAGGTCAGTATTCATGTGCCGAGTATACAAACAACCCCGGGGCGTATTCAAAAAGACACACTAGTAACCCTTTGCCTGACATGACGATGGCGACGCGTCATACTGTTTCATGCGAGGTTTGGACAACCCGCCATATGTTGGCACGCGTCGACTCGGCCGTGGCACTTCGGGTGCCCAACACGGCGAGCGCGAGGGGAACAACACAGTATGAAAAGGCAAGCACTCCAATTCAGCGAGCCGCTCAAGCAAGCCATCCTGGATGGTTATAAGGTGCAAACCCGGCGCATCGTCAAACCGCAGCCCACCAAGCTGACGACCGCCTGGTATGCCGATGCGGCGGATTCCGGTAAATGGGTGGCCATGGGCCCGGCCCGCGAAGGCGCGACCGAATTGCGGAAAACCTCGCCCTGGGTCACCTGCCCCTATGGCAGATCGGGCGAAAGCATCACCCTCGAAGACGAGTCCGGCAAGCCCTTCGCCACCGCCGTAATCGTGGGCGTGCGCATCCAGCGCCTGCAGAAACTGTCGGACGCCGACGCGCGCGCCGAAGGGACCCAGGCGCTTTACCAATCGTCGGCGCTGTTGCCCGGCGTTCCCCTGCAGACGGCCTTTGCCCTGACCTGGTGCGAACGCTATGGCGCGCACGCCTGGGCCGCCAACCCCTGGGTGTGGGTGGTCGAATTCCGCTGCCAGCAGCCGGAACAGGCCTAGGCGCCCGCCGGCCCTGCCGGTCCGCGCCAGGCCGCCAACCGACTGGCGCTGGCGCACCGGTGTTGCTGTCAGGGGAAATCCGGTCCCAGGATCGTGACTGCCTGTAACTCGCCGCCCCCGCTTCACCGCATTCCACCTTATTTCAGTCGATTTCAGGCGCGGGTTTACCAGAGTGAAGCCGCCTTGCCGCGACGCAGCATGGGATACGTGCCCCGCCCCGCCGCCGTTGCGGATTGTCGCTATTGAGCGCCACCCGCTTACCCCTGGCGATCCGAAAAGACCGAAAATAGGCTCAACGAATACTCAACTTTGCTGCGTCACGCAGCAGGCAGGTGCAAAATGAAAAAATGGCTCATCGCAGGGGCAGGTGCCGCGGGTCTGCTGATCTCCAGCGTCGCCCTGGCCCGGGTGGATGTCGGCATCTCGATCGGCGTGCCCGGGGTGGTATACCCGGCGCCGGTCTACGCCGCGCCCGCGCCCGTCTATGTGGCGCCGGCCCCGGTCTACGCCCCCCCGCCCCCCGTCTACTACCGTCCGGCGCCCGTCTACGTGGCGCCCCCGGTGGTCTATCCGGCCCCGGTCTACATCCGCGGCGGCGGCTACTGGGGTCCGCATGGCCACTGGCGCGGCCCCGATCGCGGCTACTATCACGGCCGCGGCGGCTGGCACCGTTGATGCCGCCGGGCTCCCAGCCCACCGCAATAAATACAAAGGCCACTCTTGCGAGTGGCCTTTTTTCCACAGGGTAATTTCCGGTACCCCAGGGAAGGCACGTCAGGCGACAGGGGCCTGGACGGGTTTGCCCGCCGTGACGGCGGGCGGCTGCTGCGGCACCGTGACGGGCTTGCCTGCGGCCCAACGCGGCGCTTCCTGAACAAGATCGATCCAACGACGCGGAGCACTCGACGCCCGCCACCAACCATTATGCGGACGCATGTGCAAACTCCGGTTCACCGTTGAAACGAACGCCGTTTATTTCTTCAAACAATTGCCGGCTTTCCTGTTCCGCTTCGTGCAAGCTGTTGAACGGCGCCTGTCCGGGCACCGTCCAGCATTTTTCCGGCGCGGTTCCGCCTACCCGGCGGGTCCATATCTGCACACGGTAGCCCTGCTCGTCATCTTGAGCCACAGAGCATCTCACACGAAAATCTCCAATCATTCTTGAAGTCATGGACAACTCCTTGTTATTTATGTGAATGAAGCGTGTAGAACGCAGGTGTATTGTGCCGAACTATCCGGCCCTTTTATTGAAAATACACAATTGCTCACATCAAAATCAAGTACTGGCGTCGTCAACATAATCCATCGAGACGACAAGAATATGTCTCGATCATAAATAGGCCGCGTTTTCCGCCCCATCCACCATGTGGCCGACTTGCATCACTCAGCAAGTGGCGTGCCCACGCCGAGCGGCAATAAAAAACGGAGCCCGCGGGCTCCGTTTTTTATGCAGGGTCGCTCAGCCGGGCGTCAGGGCTGCAATACCGTCAGGCCGCCCATGTAAGGTTGCAGTGCCTGCGGAACCAGGATGCTGCCGTCGGCCTGCTGGTGGTTTTCCAGCACCGCCACCAGGGCACGGCCCACGGCCAGGCCGGAGCCATTCAGGGTATGCACGTATTCCGGCTTGCCCTGCGCGTTGCGGAAACGCGCCTGCATGCGGCGGGCCTGGAACGTTTCGCAGTTGGACACCGACGAAATCTCGCGCCAGGTGTTCTGCGCCGGCAGCCAGACTTCCAGATCGTAGGTCTTGGCCGAGCCAAAGCCCATGTCGCCGGTGCACAGCAGCATCACGCGGTACGGCAGCCCCAGCAGCTGGAGCACGCGCTCGGCATGGCCGACCATGTCCTCCAGCGCTTCGTAGGACTGGTCGGGCTGCGTGACCTGCACCATTTCAACCTTGTCGAACTGGTGCTGGCGGATCATGCCGCGCGTGTCGCGGCCGCCGCTGCCGGCTTCGGAACGGAAGCACGGCGTGTGGGCGGTGAGCTTGAGCGGCAGGTCGGCGGCCGCCTGGATGGTGTCGCGCACCACGCTGGTCAGGGTGATTTCCGAGGTGGAGATCAGGTACTGGTCTTCGCGCACGAACGGCTTGCCGTGCTCGTCGACCTTGGGATCGTCGTCGCCGCCGCCCTTGGACACGGCAAACATGTCGTCCTTGAACTTGGGCAGCTGGCCGGTGCCGTACAGCGTCGAGGCATTGACGATGTACGGGGTGTAGCACTCGGTGTAGCCGTGCGTGCCGGTCTGCAGGTCGAGCATGAACTGCGCCAGCGCGCGGTGCAGGCGGGCAATGGGGCCGCGCATGAACGAGAAGCGCGCGCCCGACAGCTTGGCGGCGGTGTCGAAATCCAGGCCCAGGGGTTCGCCCAGCGCGACGTGGTCGCGGGGTTCGAACGGCAGCGCGGGCGGGTTGCCATCGGCGCCCGCGGCGGCCGGCAGCCAGCGGCGCACTTCGACGTTGTCGTCGGCGGATTCGCCCAGCGGCACGCTGGCGTGGGGCAGGTTCGGCACCGACATGAGCAACTCGTTGAGCGGCTGCTGCAGGGCGGCCAGCTCTTCTTCCAGCTGCTTCAGGCGCTCGGGCACGGCCTGCGATTCGGCCATGACGGCGCTGGCGTCCTCGCCCTTGGCCTTGAGCTGACCGATCTGCTTGGCCAGCGCGTTGCGGCGGGCTTGCAGGGATTCGGTTTCGGTCTGGACCGCCTTGCGGCGAGACTCCAGCTCGTTGAACCGTTCCGTGTCGAAGGACACGCCACGGCTCTTGAGGCGGTCTACGACGGTTTGCAGGTCTTTGCGCAGCAGTATCGGGTCTAGCATGGTGATGTCGGTGAGATTGCGGGAAGCAACGGGCGGCGCCCGTTACCGTTTCTTGGCGCGTTCCTGCGCGTCCAGCTCGCGCAGGAATGCCAACTTCTGCTGGATTTTAGCCTCCAGGCCGCGATCGGTCGGCCGGTAGAAGGAAGGCTTGAGCCCATCGGGGAAATATTGCTCGTCCGCGGCGTAGCCATGCGGCTCGTCGTGGGCGTAGCGGTAGGCCTTGCCGTGCCCCAGCTGCTTCATCAGCTTGGTGGGCGCGTTGCGCAGGTGGATCGGGACCGGCGCGCTGCCGTGCTCGGCGGCGAACTTGCGCGCCTGGTTGTAGGCGTTGTAGACGGCGTTGGACTTGGCCGCGCAGGCCATGTAGACCACCGCCTGGGCCAGCGCCAGCTCGCCCTCGGGCGAACCCAGCCGTTCATAGATGTCGGCGCCGTTGACCGCCAGGTCGGTGGCGCGCGGGTCGGCCAGGCCGATGTCCTCGACCGCCATGCGCACCAGCCGGCGCGACAGGTATTTGGGATCGGCGCCGCCGTCGATCATGCGGCAGAACCAGTACAGCGCGGCGTCGGGGTTGGAGCCGCGCACCGATTTGTGCAGCGCGCTGATCTGGTCATAGAAGGCGTCGCCGCCCTTGTCGAAGCGCCGCAGGTTCTGCGACAGCGAGATCTCCAGCCAGGCCGCGTCGACCGTGTCGCGGCCGGCGGCCTGGGCCGATTCGGCCACCACCTCGACCGCGCTGATCAGCCGGCGCGCGTCGCCGTCGGCCCAGGCCGCCAGCTGTTCGCGCGCATCGGCATCGATGTGGATGCGCGCGCCCTCGTCGTGGCCGTCGTTGAACGCGGTGATGGCGCGGTCGACCAGTTGCTGCAACTCTTCAGGCGTGAGCGACTGCAGCACATAGACGCGGGCGCGCGACAGCAGCGCCGAGTTGACCTCGAACGAGGGGTTCTCGGTGGTCGCGCCGATGAAGGTGAACAACCCGCTTTCAACGTAGGGCAGGAACGCGTCCTGCTGCGCCTTGTTGAAACGGTGCACCTCGTCCACGAACAGAATGGTGCGGCGGCCCTGGCCCTGCGCCACCTGCGCCACGGTGACAGCGTCGCGGATGTCCTTGACGCCGCCCAGCACGGCGGAAATGGCGATGAACTGGGCGTCGAAGCCGTCGGCCATGAGCCGCGCCAGCGTGGTCTTGCCGACGCCCGGCGGGCCCCAGAAGATCATGGAATGCGGACGGCCCGACTCGAACGCCACGCGCAGCGGCTTGTCCGGCCCCAGCAGGTGCGACTGGCCGACGACGTCGGCCAGCGTGCGCGGGCGCAGGCGTTCAGCCAGGGGCACGTAAGGCCGATGGGCGGGATCGGCCGCGAAGAGATCGTTGCTCATTGGCAGCAGATGAGGGAAGACGGCAAGGAAATCAAGCCAGTATTACAACATGTCCGGCCGCCCCGCGCCCCGGGCCGCCCGGCCGGGAAACGGCGCGCGGCGCCCTGCCCGGCGGACCCGCGCAAAACCGCTGCTTCAGGCCAGTTCCGGCGTCCCGAAACGGCGGTTGGCCAGCACCGGCAGCACCTTGCGGGCGTGCGCCAGGCGCTCGGGATCGATATCGGCGAACACCAGCGCCGGCGCCTCGCCGGCCTGCGCCGTGACCACGCCCAGCGGATCCACCACCATGCTGCAGCCGATATTGCGTTCGCCGCACTCGCCGGTGGCGGCGACGTAGCAGGTGTTTTCCAGCGCGCGCGCCGTCACCAGCACTTCCCAGTGCTTTTCCTTCAACGGGCCGCGCACCCAGGCCGCTGGCAGCGCCAGCAGGTCGGCGCCGTCCAGCGCCAGGCGCCGGGCCAGTTCCGGGAAGCGCACGTCGTAGCAGGTCATGAGGCCGACCTTCAGCCCACCGATCTCCAGCAGCGGCGGAATGTCGTTGCCGGGCGTGACGTTGGTGGATTCCTTCATGGTGAAGGCGTCGTACAGATGCAGCTTGCGGTACTGCGACACGATGCGGCCGTCCTGCAGCGTGACCAGGGTGTTCCAGACCCGGCCGTCGCCGGTCGGCACGTGCACGCACATCATGGTGGCCAGCGAGGAGCCGCGGCTGGCCTCGAGCAGCCGCGTCATGAAGGGGCCGTCCAGCGGCTGGGCGGCCTTCAGCACGATTTGCGGATCGGTGATGTCACGCGCCAGGATGCCCTCGGGCAGCACCAGCAGGCCGGCCCCGCCATCCCGCGCGCGCGCCATGAGATCGACGCACACCTGGGCGTTTTCTTCCCAGACGCGGCTGACGGCGAACTGGCCCAAAGCGACTTTCAGCATGAATCTTCCTTGTGTGAGGGCGGCAAACAGGCAGCGCCGCGGGTTTCCTATTGTCGCGCCAATGGCCGCGAGACGGCAGCCGCCTGCCGAATCGCCTGGCGGGCGGCGGCCGGCGGCCGCCACGACCGGCGCCGACTACGGGTAACTCCCAACTCCCACTTGTAAATTTCTTTCACGATAATGAAAAAAAACGGATTTGACGTAAATATTTTCCAGCCACGAGCGCCCCGCCATGCCCCAATCCTCGATCACCGCAGCCCCCCTGGACGTCAACGGCAAGGGCCTGGGCGCGTTTCCCGCCTCCTGTACCAACGCCGACGTGGCGGCGCTGCACTGGAACCTGCTGGCCGAGGACGTCAGCCTGCCGGTGGCGGTGCTGTACGAGGCCCGCGTGCGCCACAACCTGCAATGGATGCAGCGCTTCATGGAAGCCTACAGCGTCAAGCTGGCGCCGCACGGCAAGACCACCATGAGCCCGACGCTGTTCCAGCGCCAGATCGACAACGGCGCCTGGGGCATCACCCTGGCCACGGCGCCGCAGGTGGTGGCGGCCTACAACCACGGCATCCGCCGGGTGCTGATGGCCAACCAGTTGGTCGGCCGCGCCAACATGGCGCTGATCGCCAAGCTGCTGCGCGATCCGGCGTTCACCTATTTCTGTATCGTCGACTCGGCCGCCAACGCCGCCCAGCTGGGCCGCTACTTCGGCGAGCAGGGCCTGGTGCTGCCGGTCCTGATCGAACTGGGCCCGACGGGCGGGCGCACCGGCGTGCGCGATGACGCGCAATTGCAGGCCGTGGTCGAGGAAATCGGCCGCTGGCCCGGCCTGGCGCTGGCCGGCATCGAAGTCTATGAAGGCGTGCTGCAGGAGGAAAGCGCGATCCGCGCCTTCCTGCGCCGCGCCACCGACGCGCTGCGCGGCCTGGCGACCGCCGGCCGCCTGCGCAAGCACGGCCCCGCCCTGATCTCCGGCGCCGGCTCGGCCTGGTTCGACGTGGTGGCCGAGGAATTCTCGCAGCTGGACATCGGCGCGCCGCTGGAGATCGTGCTGCGTCCCGGCTGCTACCTGTCGCACGACGTCGGCGTCTACCGCTCGGCCGCCGAGCGCATCAATGCCAACAATCCCGTCGCCCACAAGATGGAGCCGGGACTGCAACCCGCGCTGCAGGTCTGGGCCTACGTACAGGCACTGCCCGAGCCTGGCCGCGCCATCGTGGCCATGGGCAAGCGCGACGCCGCCTTCGACGCCGGCCTGCCGACGCCTTCGCTGCATTTCCGCCCCGGGCAAAGCACGCCTGGCGCCGCGCCGTCCCAATGGAAGCTCACCGCCATGATGGACCAGCACGCGTTCATGCAGATCGGCGAGAACGACGACATCCAGGTTGGCGACATGATCGCCTTCGACATCTCCCACCCCTGCCTGACGTTCGACAAGTGGCGCCAGGTGCTGCTGGTGGACGAGCAGTACCGCGTCATCGACGTCGCGGACACCTTTTTCTGAGCCTTTGCGCGCGGCGCGGCCGCGCGCTCCGTTGCGCTACCGACAAGCCCCGCGCCCGGGGGGCAAGAACGAACTCGGGCATCCGGCGCCTTACCGGCCTTTCCCTGAATCACGCGACAACCTGTTTTTGACCCTCTGGAGAGAGAATCATGAACTTCCGTACCTCCCGGCAAGGCGGTGGGCTGAAAAGCCTGCTCGTGGCCGGCGCAATTGGCTTGACCGCATTGTCGTCCCCCGCCCTCTGTGCCACGCCGGTCAAGGGAGGCACGATTTCCGTCGCCACCATCGGCGAGCCGCCCACGCTCGACCCGATGAGCAGCACCGCCGACCTGGTCGGCATCCTGACGCAGCACTTCTTCGAAACGCTGTACACCTTCGACGCCAAGTGGAACCTGACGCCGCTGCTGGCCGACAAGATGCCCGAGGTGACGCCGGACGGCCTGGTCTACACCATCGCGCTGCGCCAGGGCATCACCTTCCATGACGGCTCCAAGATGGATTCGTCGGACGTGCTGGCCTCGCTCAAGCGCTGGACCGAGACCGCCACGCGCGGCAAGATGGCCGCCAAGGTCATCGCCAACATCGAGGCGCCCGACGCCAACACCATCCGCATCACGCTCAAGCAGCCGTATGCGCCGCTGACCGCGCTGCTGGCCATGAACAACGCCGCCGCCGTGATCATGCCCAAGGGCAAGATCGCCCCGGTGCTGACCGAGATCGTCGGCACCGGCCCCTACCAGCTCAAGGCGCGCGTGCCGGACCAGTACATCCAGCTGACCCGCTTCGAGGGCTACAAGCAGCGCGAAGGCGAGCCCGACGGCTACGGCGGCGCCCGCAAGCAATACCTGGACGAGATCCGCTTCGTGCCGGTCGCCAACGCCAACACCCGTTCCGAAGCCGCCGCCGCGGGCCAGTTCGACTACGTCGACTCGCTGCCGGTGGAAGCGCTGGACAAGCTCAAGGGCGGCCGCTCCGACCCGATCATGCTCAAGCCCTTCGGCTGGCCGCGCCTGGTGCTCAACACCAAGCAGGGCATCATGTCCAACCTGGCCGTGCGCCAGGCGGTGCAACTGGCGCTGAACGAAGAGGACATGCTGTTCGCCGCGTTCGGCAACAAGGACTTCTACAAGCTCAACGGCGACCTGTATCCGGAAGGCTACCCGTGGGCCACGTCGCTGGGCGGCAAGGTCTACAACAAGGGCGACGCCGCCGCGGCCAAGAAGCTGCTGGACAGCGCCAACGTGGCCGACAAGAAGATCCGCATCCTGACCAGCCAGCAGTACGAGTTCCACTACAAGATGGCGCTGGTGGCCGCGGAATACCTCAAGGCCGCCGGCTTCACCGTCGACATGCAGGTGGTCGACTGGGCCACGCTGACGCAGCGCCGCCAGGACCCGGCCGTGTGGGACATCTTCATCACCCACAGCGTGTTCCTGCCCGAACCCGCGTTGATCGACTTCCCGTCCAAGGACGCGCCGGGCTGGTGGGACACGCCGCGCCGCGCGCAGGTGATGGATGCCTTCAACCAGGCCCGCACCCAGGAAGAACGCGTCAAGCGCTGGGCCGACGTCCAGCAGGCCGTGTATGACGAAGTGCCGTTCGTGAAGGTCGGCGACTTCAATGCGCAGGCGGCCCGTTCGCCGTCGCTGCAAGGCGTCAAGCCGGCGCCGTGGCCGTTCTTCTGGAACGCCTGGAAGGCGCCGAAGTAAGCCGCGCCGCGGGGCCGGGCCGCAGGGCCCGCCCCGCCTGAACCACAGCGCCCGCGTCGGCGCGCCGATCTTTAGGATGCCACTGTGTTGCGTTATCTCTTGAACCGGCTGGTCGGGCTGGTGGCCGTGATGTTCATCGTCGCGACCATCGTGTTCGTCATCATCCGCGTCACGCCCGGCAACCCGGCCGCCGTGATGCTCGGCCCCCAGGCCAGCCAGGCCGACATCGCCGCGCTGGAGCACCAGTTGGGCCTCGATCAGCCGCTGGCGGTGCAGTATGTGTCGTGGCTGGGCAAGCTGGTCCAGGGCGACCTGGGCCAATCCATCTTCATGAACAAGCCGGTGCTGGCGGCCTTGGCCGACCGCGCCGAACCGACCCTGCTGCTGACGCTGATGTCGCTGTGCATCGCCACGCTGATCGCATTGCCGGTCGGCATCCTGTCGGCGGTCAAGCGCGGCACCACGCTGGACCAGTCGGTGCTGTCGTTCTCGATGTTCACCTCCAGCGTGCCGAGCTTCTGGCTCGGCCTGCTGCTGATGCAGGTGTTCTCGGTCAAGCTGGGCTGGCTGCCGGTGTCGGGGTACGGCGGCCCGGACGCCTCGTTCGCGACGCGCCTGTCGCACCTGGTGCTGCCGGCGGTGGTGCTGGGGCTGGTGAACTCGGCGCTGATCACCCGCTTCATCCGCGCCAGCATGCTGGACGTGCTGCGCGACGACTACGTCCGCACCGCGCGCGCCAAGGGCCTGCCGGAAAGCCGCGTGATCCTCAAGCACGCCGTGCGCAATGCGCTGATCCCGATCCTGACGGTGCTGGGCCTGACCACCGCCCTGCTGATCAGCGGCGCCGTGGTCACCGAGACCGTGTTCGGCCTGCCCGGCGTGGGCAGCCTGGTGGTGTCGGCCGTGCTGCGGCGCGACTATCCCGTCATCCAGGGCGCGTTGCTGATCATCGCGGCCATCTACGTGCTCATCAACCTGTTCATCGATCTGCTGTACCTGCTGGTCGATCCGCGCGTCCGCTACTGATGATGAACCCATCCCCGACGCGCCTTCGGCGCCTCCCCATCAAGGGCGCGCCACGGGCGGCCCGGCAGAGCCGGCTCCGCGGTGGCCCCGCTTGGAAGTGTTGCGAACGAAACGACCGAAATGACTAATCCGACTACCGTTAACGCCGGCACGGACCGCTGGCAGGTGTTGCGCCTGCTGGTGGCGCGCAAGACCGTGCTGATCAGCCTGATCGTGCTGATCGTGCTGGTGGCCGCGGCGCTGCTGGCGCCGTGGGTCAGCCCCTATGACCCGTTCAAGCTGTCCATCATGAACCGCCTCAAGGCGCCCGGCGCCGCGCACTGGTTCGGCACCGACGACTTTGGCCGCGACGTGTTCAGCCGCGTCATCTACGGCGGCCGCCTGTCGCTGATGGTGGGCTTCTCGGTGGTGATTCTGTCCAGCGTGCTGGGCATCGCGCTGGGCCTGATCGCCGGCTTCTTCCGCTCGGCCGACAAGTTCGTGTCGCGCCTGATCGACGCCATGATGGCGTTTCCCGACATCCTGCTGGCGATCTCGCTGGTGGCCGCGCTGGGGCCGTCGCTGGTGAACGTGGTGATCGCGCTGGGCATCGTCTACACGCCGCGCCTGGCCCGCATCGTGCGCGCCTCGACGCTAGTGATCCGCGAGCTGCCGTTCGTCGAGGCCGCCCGCGCGCTGGGCGTGTCGACCTGGCGCATCGTCACGGTGCACGTGCTGCGCAACCTGCTGTCGCCGATCCTGGTGCAAGGCACCTTCATCTTCGCCTACGCGATCCTGGCCGAAGCCGGTCTGTCGTTCCTGGGCGTGGGCGTCTCGCCCGACATTCCCACCTGGGGCACCATGATCAACGCCGG
Source organism: Achromobacter sp. HNDS-1 (assembly GCF_040084795.1). NCBI lineage: Bacteria > Pseudomonadati > Pseudomonadota > Betaproteobacteria > Burkholderiales > Alcaligenaceae > Achromobacter > Achromobacter sp. HNDS-1. Next base: position 4,400,399 of record NZ_CP157584.1, on the reverse strand, counting down.
CCAGCAGTACATGGGCTCGGCCGACTGGATCATGATCTTCCCCGGCATCGCCATTGTCCTGTCGGTGCTGTCGCTACAACTGGTCGGCGACGGCCTGCGCGACGTGCTCGACCCGCGCCTGCGCAAGGAGCTGTAATCATGACCGCAAGCACCCGCGACGTCGTGCTGTCGGTGGAAGGCCTGAAAACCTGGTTCCACAGCCGCGACGGCATCGCCAAATCGGTGGACGGCGTCACCTTCGACCTGGCCCGCGGCGAAACGCTGGCCATCGTCGGCGAATCCGGCTCCGGCAAATCCGTCACCAGCCTGTCCATCATGGGCCTGCTGCCCAAGCCGGCCGGCCGCATCGAGGCGGGCCAGATCCGCTTCCGCGACCGCCGCGGGCAGGAGCACGACCTGGCCCACGCCTCGCCGGCCACGCTGCGCCGCATCCGAGGCGCCGAGATCGCCATGATCTTCCAGGAGCCGATGACGAGCCTGAATCCGCTGTACACGGTGGGCGACCAGATCGCCGAAGCCGTGCTGCAGCACGAGGGCGGCTCGCGCGCGGCAGCCATGAAGCGCGCCCGCGACATGCTCGACCGCGTCGAGATCCCGGCGGCCGACCGGCGCGTCAACGAGTATCCGCACCAGATGTCCGGCGGCATGCGCCAGCGCGTCATGATCGCCCTGGCGCTGGCCTGCAACCCGGCCGTGCTGATCGCCGACGAACCCACCACCGCGCTGGACGTGACGGTGCAGGCCCAGATCCTGGACCTGCTGCGCCGACTGCAGGCCGAGATGAACATGAGCATCCTGTTCATCACCCACAACCTGGGCGTGGTGGCCGAGATCGCGCATCGCGTGGCGGTGATGTACGCCGGCCGCGTGGTCGAGGACGCCGGCGTCTACGACCTGTTCGAAAAGCCCACCCATCCATACACGCGAGGCCTGCTGTCCTGTCTGCCGACCGCCGCGCTGCTGGCCTCGGGCGAGCGCCTGCGCGCCATCCCGGGCAACGTGCCGAGCGTGCTGTCGCTGCCGGCCGGCTGCACCTTCGCGCCGCGCTGCGCGCTGGCCGACGACAACTGCCGTCGCGACGTGCCCGAACTGGTGGCGGTGCAGGACCAGCACCGCGCCCGCTGCATCAAGGTGACCCCGCTATGACCGCAAGCCCCCAACCCGCGCGCGCCGCCGAACCGCTGGTGCGCATCGAGGACCTGAAGGTCCACTTCCCCACCTCGCAGGCGCGCAACGCGCCGGTGGTGCGGGCGGTGGACGGCGTCAGCTTCGACGTGCCACGCAACACCATCGTCGGTCTGGTGGGCGAGTCCGGTTCCGGCAAGACCACCACCGGCCGCGCCCTGCTGCGCCTGTTCGCGCCCACCGCCGGCCGCCTGCTGTTCGACGGCCAGGACATCACCCGGCTGTCCGAGAAAGAAATGCTGCCGTGGCGCCGCCGCATGCAGATCGTGTTCCAGGACCCCTACGCCAGCCTCAACCCGCGCATGACGGTGGCCGAGATCCTGGGCGAAGCGCTCGACACCCATCGACTCGCGCAGCACCGCCGCGCGGCCCGCATCGGCGAACTGCTCGAACGCGTCGGCCTGAACGCCGATCACAGCCGCCGTTATCCGCACGAGTTCTCGGGCGGCCAGCGCCAGCGCATCGGCATCGCCCGCGCCCTGGCGGTCGAGCCCGACTTCATCGTGGCCGACGAACCGGTCTCGGCGCTGGACGTGTCGGTGCAGGCGCAGGTGCTGAACCTGCTGCAGGACCTGCAGCGCGACCTGGGCCTGACCATGCTGTTCGTGGCGCACGACCTGGCCGTGGTCGACTACCTGTGCGACGAGGTGGTGGTGATGTACCTGGGCCGCGTCATGGAACGCGGCCCGACCAGCGAGGTCTACGCACGGCCGCGCCATCCCTATACCCGCGCGCTGCTGTCGGCCGCGCCGGTGCCGGATCCGCGCGCGCCGCGTTCGCGTATTCTGCTCAAGGGCGACATTCCCAGCCCGGTCAACCCGCCATCGGGTTGCGTCTTCCGCACCCGCTGCCCGCACGCCATCGATGCCTGCGCCACGACCGAGGCGCGCGACGTCAACGTCGGACCGGGCCACTTCGCGGCCTGTTCGCGCCTCGGCGACGCCGAACTGGCCGCGTAGCGCCTCGCCCGCCCCGACCCAGGAACACCACATGAACATCATCCGCGACATCGTCTTCCAGATCCGCAGCCGCCGGGACGACCTGAGCGTGACCGAGCGCAAGGTCGCCGACGCCATCCTGGACAACATCATCTGGAGCGCCAGCGCCACCGTGGACCAGCTGGCGGCCAAGGCCGGCGTCAGCATCGCCACCATCTCGCGCTTCGCCCGCACCGTCGGCTGCGACGACACGCGCGACCTGAAGATGAAGCTGGCCCAGGCCAGCACCGTGGGCAGCCGCTTCCTGGACCAGAGCACGCCGGCCGAGGAAAGCACGTTCTACGCGCGCATCTATGCCGACATCGAAAGCACCCTGCGCGCCCACCTGCCGACCTTCACCGAGCCGCTGTTCGAGGCCGCCGCCGCCATCGTCGACGGCGCCCGCATGGTCTACGTGTTCGGCATGGGCGGCGCCTCGGCCGTGCTGGCGCAGGAAGTGCAGTCGCGCCTGGTGCGACTGGGCTACCCGATCGCGGTGTACAGCGACGCCGTGCTGCTGCGCATGGTGGCCGCCACGCTCGACGAGCGCGACGCCGTGGTGATCCTGTCGGCCTCCGGCCTGACGCCCGAAATCGTCGGCGCGGCGCGCATCGTCAAGCAGTACCGCGCCCGCATCGTCGCCGTCACCGACTCCACCTCGGAACTGGCCAAGCTGGCCGACGTGGTGCTGCCGATCCGCACCGACGAGACCGACTTCATCTACAAGCCCTCGGCCTCGCGCTACGCCATGATGCTGGCGATCGACCTGCTGTCGACCGAGCTGGCCATGCTGAACCAGGAAGAAAACCGCGAACGCCTGCGCCGCATCAAGCTGGCGCTGGACGAGCACCGCGGCGGCCCCAACCGGCTGCCGCTGGGCGATTGAATTTGGAAACCAAGATGTACGACACCCTCATCGGCAATGTCCGCGTGCTCGACGGCTCGGGCGGCGCCGAATACACCGCCGACGTCGCGATCTCCGGCGGCCGCATCGCGGCCATCGGCGACCTGTCCGGCCAGCCGGCGGGGCAGATCATCAACGGCGCCGGCCTGGCGCTCGCGCCCGGCTTCATCGACGTCCACACCCACGACGACACCAACGTCATCCGCACGCCCGGCATGCTGCCCAAGCTGTCGCAGGGCGTGACCACCGTGGTGGTGGGCAACTGCGGCATCAGCGCCTCGCCCGTCTCGCTGCGTGGCGAGCCGCCCGACCCGATGAACCTGCTGGGCCAACGCGACGACTTCGCCTACCCGACCTTCGCCGACTACACCCGCGCCATCGAGGCCGCGCAGCCCGCCGTGAACGTCGCCGCGCTGGTCGGCCACACGGCCCTGCGCAACAACCACATGGACCGACTCGACCGCAGCGCCACGCGCGACGAAGTGATGGCCATGCGCGAGCAGCTGCGCGAAGCCCTGGCCCACGGCGCCATCGGCCTGAGCACCGGCCTGGCCTACGGCTCGGCGATCGAGGCCGACACCGCCGAGGTCAAGCTGCTGGCCGAAGTCCTGGACGAATTCGGCGCGCTCTACACCACCCACCTGCGCTCGGAATTCGCCGCCATCCTGGAAGCCATGCAGGAAGCCTTCGACATCGCCCTGCACGCCCGCGTGCCGGTGGTGGTGTCGCACCTGAAATGCGCCGGCGCCGGCAACTGGGGCCGCACCAAGGAAGTGCTGTTCAAACTGGAGAACGCCGGCCGCATGCAGCACGTGGGCTGCGACTGCTATCCCTACTCGGCCAGCTCGTCCACGCTCGACCTCAAGCAGGTCACCGACGAATTCGACATCGACATCACCTGGTCCGTGCCGCACCCGGAACAGGCCCGCCGCAAACTGTCCGCCATCGCCGCCGACTGGAACGTGACGCTGCTGGAAGCGGCGAAACGCCTGCAACCGGCTGGCGCCGTCTACCACAACATGCACGAGGACGACGTGCGCCGCGTGCTGTCGAACCGGCTCACCATGGTCGGCTCCGACGGCCTGCCCAACGACCCCATGCCGCATCCGCGCCTGTGGGGCGCCTTCCCGCGCGTGCTGGGCCACTACAGCCGCGACGTCGGCCTGTTCCCGCTCCCCGAAGCCGTCCACAAGATGACCGGCCTGTCCGCCGCCCGCTTCGGCCTGGCCGAACGCGGCCTGGTGCGCGAAGGCTTTCACGCCGACCTGGTGCTGTTCGACCCCGCCACCGTCATCGACCGCGCCACCTTCGCCGCCCCCGTCCAGACCGCCGCCGGCATCGAGGCCGTCTGGGTCAACGGCGTCCTGTCCTACCGCAACGGCCAACCCACCGGCGACCGCGCCGGCCGCTGGCTGCCCCGCAACGGCGACCTGCGCGCCAGCTTCGCCGCCTCCACCCCCGCCCTCCAGGAGTCCTGACATGAGCAGCACCACCCCCACTCCCGACAACAACGGCATCACCCGCTACGGCGTCGCCGGCGGCACCGGCCAAGGCGGCTCCCACATGCCCTTCGCCCGCGCCGTCGCCGCCGACGGCTGGCTCTACGTCTCGGGCCAGGTCCCGATGGAAAACGGCGAAGTCATCGAAGGCGGCACCGTCGCCCAGTCCCACAAGGCCATCCAGCAGGTCCTCGCCATCCTCAAGGAAGCCGGCTACGGCCCCGAACACGTCGTGCGCTGCGGCGTCTGGCTCGACGACGCCCGCGACTTCCCCTCGTTCAACAAGGTCTTCAAGGAATACTTCGGCAACAATCCCCCCGCCCGCGCCTGCGTGCAGTCGCCGCTGATGGTGGATGCGAAAGTAGAAATTGATTGTGTAGCGTACAAACGCCCCCACGCCGCGCTCACTGCATGAGCTAGCTGCCTCCCAAGGGGGCTGCCCGGCCTTCGGACGGCCGGACGGCCGGGCGGCTGGGCGACCGGGCGCCCCTCCTGGCCCAAACCATCCGCTGCGCGCTTCAAGTACACCGCCCACACCGCGCCGCAAGCGCGCAGCGATCAACATCACGACGCAAGCCACCACGTATGCAAAAAACGGCCGCCCGCGCGGCCTTTTTTTGCGGGCAACGCAAATATCTCCCATGCCCCCAAAGGTCCAGCAGCGCGTCATTTCTCGAAACTGGTAGCCCGGCGCGGGGCGCGCAGGCGGTGAGCGCGCCGTCGATGCGCCCGACGGAATCTGAAGGGAAGGCCGAAGGCCTGGACGAAGATGAGGACGGGGAAGTCCGGAGCGAACGCTCCGGACCGCAATCGTTGGCGCGCTCACCGCCTGCGCGCCCCGTGACGGGCGGCCTACGAAGCAACCACTGCACCAACCAAGAAAGAAATACTCAAGAACTCAAAGGCAAGTCAGCACAGACGCCGCAGGACTCCCTACATCTTGACCACATCCACGCCCTTGGGCGCCACAAACCGAAACTCCCCCTCCCCAAGCTTGGGATTAGGAACGATCCCGGAAAGATCCACCCGCGTCGTCTGCCCGAACGAATCCAGCAACTCAACCCGCACCGGCAGATTGTCCTTCATCCCGATATCGACGCGCGAAAACCCCGCATCCGCCGTGCGCGGCTTCGCCCGCAGCCAATCGATGCCATCCTTGGACGGCAACGCCGACACATCGAACGACTGCTCCAACGACCCCGACCCGAACAGAATCGCCGCCGGCGACGTCCCGATGGCCGCATCCACCTTGCGCTCGGTCACCTGCGCCAGATCCGGATCGAACTGGAACACCTGCTTGCCGTCGGAAATCACCAACTGTTCATAGGGCTTCTGCACCGACCACTTGAACTTGCCCGGCCGCTGGAACGAGAACACGCCCGTCTGCGCCGGCTGCGTGCGCCCCTGCGTATTGACGGTGTATTGGGAAAACGCGCCCGTCGCCGCCGTCACCGACCCCACGAACGCGCGCAACTGTTCCTGCGCGCTGGCGGCCATCGCCGCGGCCGGCGTCAACGCCGGGACCAGGCAGAAGGCCAGGCCGGCGGCCAGGCCACGAAACGTCTTCATCATGCTTCCTCTCGAGCGGCGGCGGGCACAAGGATCTCCCGGTTGCCATTGGACTGCATCGCCGACACGATACCCGATTGCTCCATCTGTTCCAGTAACCGCGCCGCACGGTTGTAACCAATGCGCAGATGGCGCTGCACCAGCGAGATCGAGGCGCGGCGATGCTTGAGCACCACCTCGCAGGCCTGGTCGTACATCGGGTCCGACTCGGCGTCGCCGCCGATGCCGGTGACGCTGCTGGCGCCTTCGCCGCCGTCGCCGTCCAGCCCGCCTTCCAGCAGGCCCTCGACATAATTCGGCTCGCCCTGCGCCTTCAGGCTTTCGACCACGCGGTGCACTTCGTCGTCGCTGACGAAGGCGCCGTGCACACGCACCGGCAGACCGGTGCCCGGGGGCATGTAGAGCATGTCGCCCTGGCCCAGCAGGGTCTCCGCGCCCATCTGGTCGAGAATGGTGCGCGAGTCGATCTTGGACGACACCTGGAACGCGATGCGGGTCGGAATGTTGGCCTTGATCAGCCCGGTGATGACATCCACGCTGGGACGCTGCGTCGCCAGGATCAGGTGGATGCCGGCCGCGCGCGCCTTCTGCGCCAGGCGGGCGATCAGTTCTTCGATCTTCTTGCCCACCACCATCATCAGGTCGGCCAGCTCGTCGATGACCACCACGATGGTGGGCAGCGGCGACAGCGGCTCGGGCTGGTCGGGCGTCAGCGAGAACGGGTTCGGGATCGGCTCCTCGCGCTTGATGGCGTCGCGGATCTTGGTGTTGTAGCCGGCCAGGTTGCGCACGCCCATCTTGCTCATCAGGCGGTAGCGCTTTTCCATCTCGCCCACGCACCAGTTCAGCGCGTTGGCGGCATGGCGCATGTCCGTGACCACCGGCGCCAGCAGGTGCGGAATGCCTTCGTAGACGCTCATTTCGAGCATCTTCGGATCGATCAGGATCAGGCGCGTGTGCGAGGCGTCGGCCTTGTACAGTAGCGACAGGATCATGGCGTTGATCCCGACCGACTTGCCCGACCCGGTGGTGCCCGCCACCAGCAGGTGCGGCATCTTGGCCAGGTCGGCCACCACCGGATTGCCGGCAATGTCCTTGCCCAGCGCCATGGTCACCACAGAATGGCTGGCGTGGTAGGTCTGCGAGCCCAGGATCTCGGACAGCTTGACCACCTGGCGCCGCGGGTTGGGCAATTCCAGGCCCATCAGGTTCTTGCCGGGAATGGTTTCCACCACCCGGATGCTGACGAGGCTGAGCGCGCGCGCCAGGTCCTTGGCCAGATTGACGATCTGGCTGCCCTTGACGCCGGTGGCCGGCTCGATTTCGTAACGCGTGATGACCGGACCGGCCTGCGCCGCCACCACGGTGACGGACACGCCGAAGTCGGCCAGCTTCTTTTCGATCAGTCGCGAAGTGAACTCGATGGTCTCGGCCGACACGGTTTCCTGGTTGGCCAGCGGCGGATCCAGCAGGCTGATGGCCGGCAGGTCGCCCTCGCCGCCCGGCGGCGGCGCGAAGAACAGCGACTGCTGCTTTTCCTTCTCGACGCGCTCGGACTTGGGCACCACGGTGATCGCCGGCTCGATGCGCACCGGCTGTTCATGCACCAGTTTTTCCTGCTTGGCCACCACCTGCTCGGTGCGCACGGCCTTGGCCACCTCGCCGACCTTGCGGTCTTCGCGCGCGGCGTAGGAATTGCGCACCCGGCGCACCAGGCCTTCGATCCAGCTGCCGACGCGCTCTGCCACGGTCAGCCACGAGAACGAGAAGAACAGGCTCAGGCCGATCGCCAGCATCACCAAAAAGGCCAGCGTGCTGCCGGTGAAGCCGATGCTGCGGCCCATCAGGTCGGCCAGGGTGTGGCCGATGACGCCGCCAGCGCCGCTGGCGCTTTCCGAGGCGCCCGGCAGGTGGGTACCGCGGCTGGCCAGGCGCAGGGCTTCCATGCCCAGCGAGCCGACCAGCAGCAGGAAGAAACCGATGCCCTCTTCCCAGTGGACCCGAGGCAACACCTCAGGCTGCTTACCATTGGTAACACGAAGATGGCTGGCAAGGCGGCGGTAACCCGCCCGCACGCGGTGCAGCAGCAGGATCACCCACCACCAGGCGGAGAAACCGAACAGGTACAGCAGGATGTCCGCCAGGTAAGCGCCCAGGGTCCCGCCCTTGTTGTGGATGACGCCGGCGGGGACGGAATGCGACCAGCCCGGGTCGGCGGCGCTCCAGGTGGCCAGCACCAGGGTGAGCCAGGCCGCCAGGGCGGCGAAGAGGATCCAGCGGGCTTCGCGCAGCAACGCGGAGATACGCGTCTGCAGTGGCGAGGGCCCGTTGCGGGTGTTGCGCGAAGCGCGCGGAGAAGCAGTCGAGATACGCGGCATGCGGCTCATTATAATTGGGCGTTAACCTAAAGATACCCGCCCATGTCCACGCCTACGCACGCTAAAGTTTTGATACTCGGATCCGGCCCCGCCGGTTACACGGCGGCCGTCTATGCGGCACGCGCCAATCTGAGCCCCGTCCTTGTTACAGGTTTGGCCCAAGGCGGCCAGCTGATGACCACCACGGACGTCGACAACTGGCCGGCCGACGCCGACGGCGTGCAGGGTCCGGACCTGATGCAGCGCTTCCAGAAGCACGCCGAGCGCTTCAACACCGAAATGCTGTTCGACCACATCGCCAAGGTCGACCTGTCCAAGCGGCCGTTCACCCTGACCGGCGACACCGGCAAGGTCTACACCTGCGACGCCCTGATCATCGCCACCGGCGCCTCGGCCAAGTACCTGGGCCTGCCGTCCGAAGAGGCCTTCATGGGCCGCGGCGTGTCCGGCTGCGCCACCTGCGACGGCTTCTTCTACCGCAACCAGGACGTGGTCGTGGTCGGCGGCGGCAACACCGCCGTCGAGGAAGCCCTCTACCTGTCCAACATCTGCCGCAAGGTCACCCTGATCCACCGCCGCGACAAGTTCCGCGCCGAGCCGATCCTGGTCGACAAGCTGATGAGCAAGGTCGAAAACGGCAACATGGAACTGAAGCTGTTCCATACGCTGGAAGAAGTGCTGGGCGACGACAGCGGCGTCACCGGCGTGCGCGTGCGTCACGTCGACACCGGCGCCACCGAAGACCTGAAGGCCACCGGCGCCTTCATCGCCATCGGCCACCAGCCCAACACCGAGATCTTCCAGGGTCAGCTCGACATGAAGGACGGCTACATCGTCACCAAGAGCGGCCTGTCCGGCATGGCCACCATGACCTCGGTCCCGGGCGTGTTCGCCGCCGGCGACGTGCAGGACCACGTCTATCGCCAGGCCATCACCAGCGCCGGCACGGGCTGCATGGCCGCCCTGGACGCACAACGGTGGCTGGAGAATGCGGGGCAATAAGGTCGGCGCGGCCGACCTGAAACGCCTCAAGAAAGACCTGCAGGCCGAGCAGGAACGCGCCGCCCTCGCCCAGCGCGTGGCGGCGCTGAAGAAAACCGCGCCGGCGCCCGGCGCGGACACCGATCCGGCCGACGACATGGCCGCGTTCAGGCGCAGCATGCAGACGGTCAAGCCGATCAGGCAGGTCGCGCGCGCCGAGCACAAGCCTGTGCCGCAGCCGGCCCCGGCCCTGCGCCGCGCCAACGCCTTGGGCGAGACCGCCACGCGCGCCGATGCCGGCGTCTCGGACGGTGGCGAAATCACGCACCTGCTATCCGAAGGCGGCACCGCCTTCGTGCGCGGCGACGCCGCGCCCGATACGGCGCGCAACCTGCGCCGCGGCCAGTGGCGGGCGGGCGCCGAGCTCGACCTGCACGGCCTGCGCGTGGAGCAGGCGCGCCACGCCATGCTGTCGTTCCTGGACGAGTGCCAGGAACACGGCATCCGCTGCGTGCGCATCGTGCATGGCAAGGGCTATGGCTCGCAGGGCCTGGAACCGGTGCTGAAAGACAAGGCCCGCACCTGGCTGGTGCAGAAGAACGAGGTGCTGGCATTCTCCGAGGCGCCCGAGCGCGAAGGCGGCGCCGGCGCCCTGCTGGTGCTGCTGCGCCAATCCGAGGGGCCGCGCAAATGAAGTGGCTCTACCTGGGCATCGCCATCGTCGCCGAGATCTTCGCCACCAGCGCCCTGAAAAGCTCCGACGGCTTTTCGCGGCTGGCGCCCTCGGTGGTGACGGTGTTCGGCTACATGATCTCGTTCTACTTCCTGTCGCTGACGCTGCGCGAGGTGCCGGTCGGCATCGCCTACGCCATCTGGTCGGGCGTAGGCATTGTGCTGATCTCCATCGTGGGCGCGCTGTTCTTCAAGCAGCACCTGGACACCCCGGCGCTGATCGGCATCGGCCTGATCATCGCCGGCGTGGTGGTCATGAACGTCTTCTCGAAGTCCGTGTCGCACTGAGCCGTCCCGGGCGCAAGCCCGGGGCCGCCCCTCCTGCTGGTCAGGGCCGCCCTCTCCCCCATCCGCCTCAGGCCGTGCCGTTCTCCGCCGGCGGCTTCGGCGCGCCCGGATGGCGCAGGTAGTCCACCAGCGCCAGCGTGGCGCGGTCGGGCGGCGGCGTCAGCAGCGACACCACGATGATCGTCAGGAACGCCACCGGCGCGCCGAACACGCCGGCCGCGATCGGCTGGATACCCCACCACAGGTCCACCGGCTGGGTCCGCGAGATCCCCAGCACCCACTCGCGCAGCCACGGATGCGTGTGCGTCATGTAGGCGAAGGTCGCCAGCAGGCCCGCCGCCATGCCGAGCGTGGCGCCCCATTTGTTGGCGCGGCGCCAGAACACGCCCATCACCAGCGCCGGGAAGAACGACGAGGCCGCGAACGAGAACGCCGCCGACACCATGAAGAGAATATCCGCCGGCTTGCGCGCCGCCACCCAGGCCGCGCCAAACGCCACCACCAGCAGGAGGATCTTGGACACCATCACCCGCCGCGCCGCCGACATGCGCGGCGACACCATCCGGTACCACATGTCGTGCGACAGCGAATTGGACAGGGTCAGCAGCAGGCCATCGGCGGTCGACAGCGCTGCCGCCAGGCCGCCCGCCGCCACCAGCCCGGAAATCACATAGGGCAGCCCGCCGATTTCGGGCATGGCCAGCACCACCACATCCGCGCCAATGCTGATCTCGCTGAGCTGCACCACGCCATCGCGGTTGATGTCGGTGACGTCCAGCAGGTTGCTGTCGACCGCGCTCCAGGCATGGACCCAGTTCGGCAGGCTGAGGAAATTCGACCCCACCACCTGCGTATAGACCTCGTACTTCACCAGCAACGCCAGCGCTGGCGCCATGAAATACAGCAGCAGGATGAACAATAGCGACCAGCACACCGACCGGCGCGCCTCGATCACCGACGAGGTGGTGTACGACCGCATCAGGATGTGCGGCATGCCCGCCGTGCCCAGCATCAGGCACAGCACCAGCGCCAGGAAATTGATGCGCATGTTGCGCCGTTCCTCCGGATCGGAGGACGGGAACGGTTCGGCATGCGGGGTCAGCGGCGCGGCGCGCGCCTCGAAGGTGGCCTTGGCCTGCGACCAGGCAACGCGGGCCTCTTCCACCGTGGGCGGAAACGCCGCCAGTTCGCGCTCGACCGAGCGGATCTCGACCATCGGCGCGTCACTGGCGTTGAGCTGCGCCAGGCGGCTGCGCAGCTTGTCCTTTTCCAGCGCCCAGGATTCCGGCAGGTCGCGCACCCGCTGCGCCATCTCGTCGGCCCGTTCCTGCCACAGGCGGCGCACCTCGATCTCGGCCGGATCGTTCTTCAGGTAGACCTCTTTTTCCGTCACCTCCTGCAGCACCACGCCGGCCGACAGTTGCGGCACCGGCATGTCGGTGTGCTTGATCGACAGCCAGACCACCGGCACCAGGTAGGCGATGACCAGGATGATGTACTGCCCCACCTGGGTCCAGGTGACGGCGCGCATGCCGCCCAGGAACGAACAGACCAGCATGCCGCCCAGCGCCACGAAGATGCCCAGCTCGAACGAAATGCCGGTCATGCGCGTGGTGATGATGCCGACGCCGTAGATCTGCGCCACGAGATAGGTGAACGAACAGAGGATGGCGCAGGCCACGCCCGCCAGCCGCGGCAGGTTGCCGCCATAGCGCGCGCCCATGAAATCGGGAATGGTGTATTGGCCGAAACGGCGCAGATAAGGCGCCAGCAGCATCGCCACCAGCACATAGCCGCCCGTCCAGCCCATGATGTAGGCCAACCCGCCATAGCCGGTCAGGTAGAGCGTGCCGGCGACGCCGATGAACGAGGCCACCGACATCCAGTCGGCCGCGGTCGCCATGCCGTTGTAGATGGCCGGCACCCGCCGGCCGGCGACGTAGTATTCAACCTGATCGGAGGTGCGGCAGACAATACCGATGCCCGCGTACAGGCTCACGGTCACCAGCAGGAACACATAGCCGATCCAGTTGCGCGGCAGGCCCAGGATCTCGGCCAGCGCCATCAGCAGAATCATCAGTGCGAAGCCGGCCGTATACAGCACGTAGATACGGCGCAGCCGGATGCGGAATTCCTGCGGGGTGTCTCCGCCGAACGGCATCAGCGGCTCTCCTTGGCCTCGTCCCCGCGTTGGTCGGCGCGGTTCATGATCCGGGCGTAGATGCAGATGATGACGAGGTAGGCCAAAGGCGCGCCATAGGCCGCCATCCAGAACGAGAAGGGCCAGCCGATGAAGTCGAACGACAGGTCGCGGGCGAAATAGGATGGAATGAATGTCAGCGCCGCCCAAACGACCGCCAGCACGACGATCAGGCGCACATTGCGGCGCCAATAGCGGGACGGGATGGGCTCGGGGGAAACGCGGGATTCCGGCATAGCTGGCGTGAGCGAAACCTGAGGAATATCGCGAAACGCGGCGCTTGAAAACCCTGGCTGGATGAAATGCGGGCTTTTTATGCGACAACGGCCGGCACTGCCTGGTGCCAGCCGTTGTGCGTTTTGCTTTTCTTGAGTACTGCTACTTTTTTATGTACCGGTGCCGCCGGTAATTGCCCATGCAGGGCTTTGTCTCCTCACCTGCATGGGAAGAGATTCTGCACCAGATGCGGGAATGTCACACTAGGGGAATGCCCTAATTCGGCGCATTCATTTACATATTCCATGCACCACAGTAGTGCATTTTGGCGTCTCCGTTCTAAATATTGGGATTTTTTCCACCCCAGCCCGCCTTCCGGAAGCTGCCGGCGGCCCCGATTTTGAGCCTGCCTCAACTCCCCGCCGCGCCGCCCGCTTCCGGGCACCCGCGCCGCGCCATCGCGGCGCATGCGTAGACCGGATGATGACAGCGCGTCTTTACGTTCCGTTTACACCCCCCCGCCAAAGCTATACCCCGTTTTTACCCCCCGCTCCGTAACCTGCCGATGTCCTGATTGGTCACTTCGCCCGCGCGGTCCGCATCCCCTTTTGCCGCCCGGGCCCGTCGTTCGAAGGGAGCGCCGCTCCCGGGAGGAAAAACGTGGATGCCATCTATATCGCGATCTTCGCCGTCATGGCCGGGCTGACCTACGCCCTGGTCTCGTTCTGCGAAGCCTTGTCCTCGGGAGAGCAACCATGAGCTGGCTCTACTGGCTGAGCGGCATCACGTCCGCGCTGCTGTTCGTGTACCTGCTGGTCGCGCTGTTCAAACCGGAGAAGTTCTGATGACTGCCGAATTCATCGGACTGCTGGTCGTGTACCTGGCGGTCCTGCTCGCGATCGCGCCCTTCCTGGGACGCTACATCCGCATCGCCATGGAAAACGGGCAATCCCGGCTGACCGCCTGGGGCCGCCCGCTGGAACGTGGCATCTATCGGCTGGCGGGCATCGACCCGCAGGCCGAAATGGGCTGGAAGCGCTATGCGCTGGCCGTGCTTGCCTTCAACATCCTGGGCGTCGTGGCGGTCTACGCGCTGCAACGCCTGCAGGGCCTGCTGCCGCTGAACCCGGCCGGCATGGGCGCCGTCTCGCCCGATTCCTCGCTCAACACCGCCATCAGCTTCGTGGCCAACACCAACTGGCAAGGCTACGGCGGCGAATCGACGATGAGCTACCTGACGCAGATGCTGGCGCTGACGGTGCAGAACTTCGTCTCGGCCGCCACCGGCATCGCGGTGCTGTTCGCGCTGATCCGCGGGCTGGCGCGCCATTGCTCGGCGACGGTGGGCAACTTCTGGGCCGACATGGTGCGCAGCACGCTGTACGTGCTGCTGCCCCTGTCCCTGGTGCTGGCGCTGGCGCTGGTGAGCCAGGGCGTGATCCAGAACGTCAGCCCCTACCAGGACGTGCAGACGGTCGAAGCCCTGCACTATGACCAACCGCGCGTGGACGCCCAGGGTCAGCCGGTGCTCGATGCCAAGGGCCAGCCCGTGACCGACCCCGCGGTCACCCAGACGCAGACGCTGGCCATGGGCCCGGTCGCCTCGCAGGAAGCGATCAAGATGCTGGGCACCAACGGCGGCGGCTTCTTCAACGCCAACTCCGCGCATCCCTTTGAAAACCCGACGGCCCTGTCGAACTTCCTGGAGATGCTGGCGATCCTGGCGATCCCGGCGGCGCTGTGCTTCAGCTTCGGCGAAATGGTCGGCAACCGGCGCCAGGGCATCGCCATTCTGGCGGCCATGACGCTCCTGTTCGCCGTGTTCGCCTTGAGCACCGCCTATTTCGAGCAGCAGCCCAATCCGATGACGGCCCAGACCGGCGTCGACAGCGCAATGAGCGCGCTCTCGCCGGGCGGCAACATGGAAGGCAAGGAGACCCGCTTCGGCATCGCCGCCACCTCGCTGTTCGCCACCATCACCACGGCGGCCTCCTGCGGCGCGGTCAACGGCATGCACGATTCGCTCAGCGCCATGGGCGGACTGTCGCCAATGCTGCTGATGCAGCTGGGCGAAGTGGTCTACGGCGGGGTCGGCTCCGGCCTCTACGGCATGCTGGCGTTCGCCATCCTCGGCGTCTTCATCGCCGGGCTGATGATCGGCCGCACCCCCGAGTACCTGGGCAAGAAGATCGAGGCCTACGACATGAAGATGGTCTCTATCGTCATCCTGGCGACGCCGCTGCTGGTGCTCGGCGGCACCGCGCTGGCGGTGTCGGTGACGGCCGGCCAGGCCGGCGTGCTGAACCCAGGCATCCACGGCTTCTCCGAGATCCTGTACGGACTGTCCTCGGCCGCCAACAACAACGGCAGCGCCTTCGCCGGCCTGTCCGCCAACACGCCCTTCTACAACGTGCTGCTGGGCATCGCCATGTGGTTCGGCCGCTTCGCCATCATCGTCGCGGTGCTGGCGATGGCCGGCTCGCTGGCGGCCAAGCGCCGCCTGCCCGCCGGGCCCGGCAGCATGCCGACCACCGGTCCCCTCTTCGTGGTGCTGCTGATCGGCGCGGTGCTGCTGGTGGGCGCCCTGACTTATGTGCCCGCGCTGGCCCTGGGCCCGGTCGCGGAACACCTGCAACCCTGAATGCAACAGGCTAGGAAAGAAAATGGCCAAGATTGATATGCCAACCCAAGGCGCCGGCGGCGGCGCCGCCCGCGCGCCGTCGGCCGCGCCGCTTGAACGCAAGTTCGGCATGTGGTCGGGCGCGCTGGTCGGCCCCGCGCTGCTGGACAGCCTGCGCAAGCTCTCGCCCGCCGCGCAACTGAAGAACCCCGTGATGTTCGTGGTCTACGTGGGCAGCATCCTGACCACCATCCTGTGGATCATGGCGCTGCGCGGCCAGGCCGAGGCGCCCGCGGGCTTCATCCTCGCGATCTCGGTGTGGCTCTGGTTCACGGTGCTGTTCGCCAACTTCGCCGAAGCGCTGGCCGAGGGCCGCGGCAAGCAGCAGGCCGCTACCCTGCGCGGCCTGCGCACCACCATCGATGCGCGCCTGCTCAAGGGTTTCCGCGATGAGGATGCCGCCCGCGCCGAACCCGCACAGTGGCGCAACCAGGCCGTCAAGCAGGCCTCCGGGCTGCTGCGCCGCAATGACGTGGTCCTGGTGGAAGCCGGCGAAACCATCCCGGGCGACGGCCAGGTCATCGCCGGCGTCGCGTCGGTCGATGAAAGCGCCATCACCGGCGAATCGGCGCCGGTCATCCGCGAATCGGGCGGCGACTTCTCGTCCGTCACCGGCGGCACGCGGGTGCTGTCCGACTGGATCTTCGTGCGCATCGCCGCCGACCCGGGCGAGAGCTTCCTGGACCGCATGATCGCCATGGTAGAAGGCGCCAAGCGCCAGAAGACCCCCAACGAACTGGCGCTGACGATCCTGCTGGTCGGCCTGACGGTGGTGTTCCTGCTGGTGGTCGCAACGCTGATGCCGTTCTCGATCTATTCGGTCACGGCCGCTGGCGGCGGCAGCGCCGTCACCGTCACGGTGCTGGTGGCGCTGCTGGTGTGCCTGATCCCCACCACCATCGGCGGGCTGCTGTCGGCCATCGGCGTGGCGGGCATGAGCCGCATGATGGGCGCCAATGTCATCGCCACCTCGGGCCGCGCGGTGGAAGCCGCCGGCGATGTCGACGTGCTGCTGCTGGACAAGACTGGCACCATCACCTTCGGCAACCGCCAGGCCTCGACCTTCCTGCCCGCGCCCGGCGTATCGCCGCGCGAACTGGCGGACGCGGCGCGCCTGGCCTCGCTGGCCGACGAAACGCCCGAAGGCCGCAGCATCGTGGCGCTGGCCGACAAGGCCATCCACGCGCCGGCCGTGCGCGCCGCCGATGCCGAGTACGTGCCCTTCACCGCGCAGACCCGCATGAGCGGCGTCAACCTGAAAGACCGCATGATCCGCAAGGGCGCGGTCGACGCGGTGCGCGCCTGGCTGGCCGAGCAGGACGCCATCGTGCCCGAACAGGTGCTGCGCCTGGCCGAGGACGTGGCGCGCCGCGGCAGCACGCCGCTGATGGTCAGTGACGGCAACCGCGCGCTGGGCGTGGTCGAGCTTAAGGACATCGTCAAGCCCGACATCCAGTCGCGCTTCGCCGAGCTGCGCCGCATGGGCATCAAGACGGTGATGATCACCGGCGACAACAAGCTCACCGCCGCCTCCATCGCCGCCGAAGCGGGCGTCGACGACTTCCTCGCGGAAGCCACGCCGGAAGCCAAGCTCAAGCTGATCCGCGCCTACCAGGGCGAAGGCCGCCTGGTGGCGATGACCGGCGACGGCACCAACGACGCGCCGGCGCTGGCGCAGGCCGACGTTGCGGTGGCGATGAATTCGGGCACCCAGGCCGCCAAGGAAGCGGGCAACATGGTGGACCTGGATTCCAATCCCACCAAGCTCATCGAGATCGTCGAGATCGGCAAGCAGATGCTGATGACGCGCGGCGCGCTCACCACCTTCAGCATCGCCAACGACGTGGCCAAGTACTTCGCCATCATCCCGGCGGCGTTCGCCACGGTGTACCCGCAGCTGAACGTGCTGAACATCATGGGCCTGGCCACGCCGGCCTCGGCCATCCTGTCGGCCGTGATCTTCAACGCGCTCATCATCATCGTGCTGATCCCGCTGGCGCTCAAGGGCGTGCGCTATCGCCCGCTGGGCGCCTCGGTCCTGCTGCGCCGCAATCTGCTGATCTATGGACTGGGCGGCCTGCTGGTGCCGTTCGCCGGCATCAAGCTGGTCGACATGGTGCTGGCCGCCCTGGGCTGGGTCTGACCCGCGCCCGTCACTGGAAAGGAACTCATCATGAAACAAGCTCTTCCCCTGCCGCGCCAAGGCGGCATCCTGCGCCCCGCGCTGGTCGTCTTCGCCGCCCTGTCGCTGGTGACCGGCCTGGCCTACCCCTTCCTGACCACCGGCATCGCCGCCGCCGTGTTCCCGCATGAAGCGTCGGGTTCGCTGATCCGCCAGGGCGACAAGGTGGTCGGCTCGGAATGGATCGGCCAGTCGTTCAGCGCGCCGCAGTACTTCTGGGGCCGGCCGTCGGCCACCTCGCCGATGCCGTACAACGCCGCCAACTCCGGCGGCTCGAACCTGGGCCCGCGCAATCCAGCGCTGGCCGAGGCCGTGCAGGCGCGCATCGCCGCCCTCAAGGCGGCCGACCCCGACAACCCCACCCCGGTGCCGGTGGACCTCATCACTGCCTCGGGCAGCGGCCTGGATCCGCACATCAGTCCCGCCGCCGCGGCCTACCAGGCCGCGCGCGTGGCCCGCGCCCGCCAGCTGCCGCGCGACAAGGTCGACGCGCTGATCGCGGCCAACACCAGCAAGCCCTGGCTGGGCGTGCTGGGCGACCCCGTGGTCAACGTGCTCAAGCTCAATCTGGCGCTGGACCAGCTGGCGCCGGTGAAATGACACGCCGGCGTATAGTATTGCCAGCCGTTCCCCCACTTCACCTG
Organism: Achromobacter sp. HNDS-1; assembly: GCF_040084795.1. NCBI lineage: Bacteria > Pseudomonadati > Pseudomonadota > Betaproteobacteria > Burkholderiales > Alcaligenaceae > Achromobacter > Achromobacter sp. HNDS-1. The sequence continues at coordinate 4,381,964 of NZ_CP157584.1, read as the reverse complement.
CGCGTTCATGGCTGACAATGCTGGCGAGCGTCCCGATCCGGACGCGCTCTTGAAAGACCTCGACGCTGCCGCGCGCCAGGCGGTGCGCGGCAAGTTGCGGGTCTACTTCGGCTCGTCCGCCGGCGTCGGCAAGACTTACGCCATGCTGGTGGCCGCCCGAGCCCATGCCGCGCAGGGCGCCCGCGTGCTGGCCGGCATCGTCGAAACACACGGCCGCCGCGAAACCGCCGCCCTGCTCGAAGGCCTGGCGGTCCTGCCGCTCAAAGAGGTCGCCTACCGCGGCCACGCGCTCAAGGAATTCGACCTGGATGGGGCGCTGCGGGCGCATCCCGATCTGGTGCTGGTCGACGAACTGGCCCACTCCAACGCGCCCGGTTCGCGCCACGCCAAGCGCTGGCAGGACATTCACGAACTGCTGGCGGCCGGCATCGACGTCTGGACCACGCTCAACGTGCAGCACCTGGACAGCCTCAACGAGGCCGTCGGCAGCATCACCGGCGTGCGGGTCTGGGAAACCGTGCCCGACGAGGTCTTCGACGCCGCCGACGAAGTCATCCTGGTCGACCTGTCGGCCGACGAACTGCTACGCCGCCTGAAGGAAGGCAAGGTCTACCTGCCCGAGCAGGCTCGCCACGCCACCCGCAACTTCTTCCGCAAGGGCAACCTGATCGCGCTGCGCGAACTGGCGCTGCGCCGCACCGCCGACCACGTCGACGACGACGTCCAGGCCTATCGCCGCGACCGCGCCATCGAGCCGGTGTGGCGCACGCGCGAAGCGGTGGTGGCCTGCATCGGCCCCGACGCCGACGCCGAATACGTCATCCGCAGCGCCCACCGCCTCAGCCAGCAGCTGGAATGCGACCTGCACGTGGTCACCATCGACGTGCCGCGCGCCGCGCCGCCGCCGCAGGCCGAGCAGGAACGGCTGCAACGCAGCCTGGCGCTGGCCGACTCGCTCGGCGCGCGTTGCGAAACCCTGGCTGGCGGCGACATGGTCGACGCGGTGGTGCGCTACGTGCGCCGCCACAACATCACCAAGGCCATCGTCGGCCGCACCCGCGCCAGCGGCCTGCAGCGCCTGCGGCTGTCGCTGTCGGCCCTGCTGACGGCGGCCATCAGCCCCGGCTGGCTGTGGCGCCGTCACAGCTTCGCCGACATGCTGGCCGCCGGCTGCCCCGAGATCGACATCATCCGCCTGGGCGCCCCGCCCCTGCCCGCCGCCAACGTGCCGGGCCGCGATCCGCTGACGCTCGGCCGCCGCGGTCGCCAGGCGGCCGACGAACGCGGCCCGCTGGCGCTCGCCGGCTATGCCTGGGCCCTCTGCTATTGCGCAGTGGCCACCGCGCTGTCGGCGCTGGCGTTCCCGGCGCTGCACCAGACCAACATCGTCATGCTGTTCCTGCTGGCGGTGGTGGCGGTGGCGCTGCGCCATGGCCGCGGCCCGGCCGCGCTGGCCTCGGTCGTCAGCGTGGGGCTGTTCGACTTCTTCTTCGTGCAGCCGCTGGCCTCGTTCGCCGTGTCGGACGTGCAGTACCTGCTGACCTTCGGCGTGCTGCTGGCCGTGGGCCTGTTGATCGGCCAGCTCACCGCCGGGCTGCGCTTGCAGGCCCAGGCCTCGGTCAAGCGCGAGGCCGATGCGCGCAGCCTGTACGAGTTCGCGCGCGAGCTGTCGTCGGCGCTCCTGCCCGAGCAGATCGTCGCGTCCGCCGGCGCCTTCGTGCACGCCACTTTCGGCTCGCGCTGCGCGCTCTACATCCTGGGCCTGGACGACCGCCTCAAGCTGGCCTCGCCCGCCGCCGACGACATGCCGCCGCTGGAGTCGGCGCTGGCCCAATGGGTCTACGACCACGGCCAGCCGGCCGGCGCCGGCACCGCCACGCTGTCCAACAGCGACCTGCTGTACCTGCCGCTGAAGGCGCCGATGCGCACCCGCGGCGTACTGGCGCTGGCGGCGCCGCGCCGCAGCCTGTTCTCGCAGCCCGACTCGCGCCGCCAGATCGAGGCCTACGCCACGCTCATCGCCATCGCCCTGGAGCGCCTGCATTATGTCGAAGTGGCGCAGCAGGCGCTAGTCAGCATGGAATCCGAAAAACTGCGCAACTCGCTGCTGGCCGCGGTTTCGCACGACCTGCGCACGCCGCTCACCAGCCTGGTCGGCATGACAGACACGCTGATGCGGCGCCAGGACGCATTGCCGGCCGACATCCAGGACACCATCCGCGCCATGCGCGACCAGGCACAGCGCATGCACGCGCTGGTCGCCAACCTGCTCGACATGGCGCGGCTGCAGAGCCGCGACACGCCGCTGCGGCTGGAGTGGCAGTCGATCGAGGAACTGGTCGGCGCCTCGCTGGCCGCCATGCGCGAAGCGCTGGCGGCGCATCAGGTCACGGTCGACAGCCTGTCCGGGTTGCCGCTGGTCGAATGCGATGGCGTGCTGATCGAGCGGGTGCTGTGCAACCTGCTGGAGAATGCCGCCAAGTACACCCCGGCCGGCAGCGTCATCCGCCTGCATGCCGTGGCGCAGGACGGCGAGCTGCGCGTCGCGGTATGCGACAACGGCCCTGGCGTGGCCCCCGGCGCCGAACGCCGCATCTTCGAGAAATTCACCCGCGGCGAACGCGAATCCGCCACCCCCGGCGTCGGCCTCGGCCTGGCCGTGTGCGAAGCCATCGTCAGCGCGCACCACGGCCGCATCTGGGTCGAACACGCACCGGGCCAGCCCAGCGGCGCGCAATTCGTCTTCACGCTGCCACTGGGCACGCCGCCCCCGATCCAACCCGAGCCCGCCTGAGCCCACCGCATGTTCGACTTTCAACCTACTGTCCTGATCATCGAGGACGACGCCAATATCCGCCGCTTCGTGCGCCAGGCCCTGGAGAGCGAAGGCTGCGCCGTGTTCGAAGCCGACACCGTCAAGCGTGGCCTGATCGAGGCCGGCACCCGCCAGCCCGACGTCGTGGTGCTGGACCTGGGCCTGCCGGACGAGGACGGCATGACCCTGATCCGCGAACTGCGCGGCTGGACCGAAGTACCGGTGCTGGTGCTGTCGGCGCGCACCGCCGAGGCCGACAAGGTGGCGGCGCTGGACGCCGGCGCCGACGACTACCTGACCAAGCCATTCGGCGTCAGCGAACTGCTGGCGCGGCTGCGCGTGCTGCTGCGGCGCCATGCCCGCGGTGGCGCCGGCAGCGCCGCCGAGATCAGCTTCGGCGAGGTGCGCGTGGACTTCGCCAAGCGCGTGGTCGAGCGCGGCGGCCAGCACGTGCACCTGACCGCCATGGAATACCGCCTGCTGGCCGCGCTGCTGGCCCATCGTGGCAAGGTCATGACCCACCGCGAACTGCTGCGCGAGGTCTGGGGCCCGTCGCACGTGGAAAGCAACCACTACCTGCGGATCTACATGGGCCACCTGCGGCAAAAGCTCGAGGCCGATCCGGCGCAACCGGTCTACCTGCTGACCGAGATCGGCGTGGGCTACCGCTTCGCGGGCTGACGTCTCGCGCCGCGCGCAGGCGCTGAGCCAGGCGGAGCGATGGGTTGTATTGACCGGCGTCGTATTGGCCAGCGTTGTATTGCCTTGCGTTGTATCGCCCAGCGCTGCGCTGCATTGCCGTGCGTTGTACTGCCTTGCGTGGTACTGCCTTGCGTGGTACTGCCGTGCGGCCTCCGGGCAGGCACGACAAACCGCGCTATTGACGCGCCCTTTACGCGGATCGCGCCACTCTTGTCTCGCCGTTTATGCCGCTTCTCCTATTGTGGCGATCCCGTCCAACACAGGAGAATTCCATGTCCCGCAACACCCTGGCCGCGCTCGCGCTGTTCGCCCTTGCCGCCCCCGTGCACGCCGCCGATGCGCCCACCGCCGGTGAGCCGGCCCCCGAGTACTCGCTGACCGCCAACGTCACCCTGGCCAGCCAGTACCGCTACCGCGGCCTGATGCAGACCAACAACCAGCCCGCGATCCAGGGCGGCTTCGATTTCACGCACGCCAGCGGCCTGTACCTGGGCAACTGGAACTCCAGCATCAGCTGGCTCAACGACAGCAACAGCAAGGTCTCGGCGCCGGTGGAAATGGACTTCTACGGCGGCTACAAGGGCAACCTGGCGCCGAACGTGCCGTTCGACCTGGGCGTGCTGCAGTACTACTACCCCGGCGACTACCCGTCGGGCTACACCAGCCCCGACACCACCGAGCTGTATGCCGGCCTGGGCTACGGCCCGGTCCTGTTCAAGTACTCGATCGCGATGACCAACCTGTTCGGCTTCGCCGACAGCAAGTACAGCCAGTACTTCGACCTGAGCGGCAATTTCGACACCGGGGTCTGGGGCCTGACGCTCAACGCCCATGTCGGCCGCCAGACGGTCCGCAATCTCGCCGACGGCGCCTATACCGACTGGAAACTGGGTTTGACCAAGGACTTCGGCCAAGGCCTGGCAGTCTCGATCGCCTATATCGACACCAACGCCGACCGCGCCGTCTACACCAACAGCCGCGGCCGCTACATGGGCCGCGCCACCGGCCTGTTGTCGCTGACCAAGACCTTCTGAAACGCCCGGGCGTTGACGCGCTTTTTACGCGTCGCGCCCGCATTTATCGGCAGGTTTTACGGCCCGCTTTCTATAGTGGAATCGTCATCAACCAACCGGATACGCGCGAGCCCGCCCTCACGGCTGCGCCCCCCGACCGCCATGATTCCCCGCCAAGAACGTAGCACGCACGCCTCGTTTGAACGTCCCGCTCCGGCCCATGCGCCGCAACCCGCGCAGATGGTTTCCCTGACCGTCAGGATCGACACGCTGGACGCCTTGAAGGTCCGGCTGGCCCTGCACCGCGAACTGGGCGAACGGATCGGCGTATACGTGCTGTCGGTGGATCACGCCCATGGCCAGAGCATCCTGCAGCTGCATTGCGACCGCAACCAGGTCGACGCCCTGATGCACGCGGTGATGTCCGGCCTGCCCCAGGCCGAATTCGGCCCGCTGCGCCCCGCGGCCGCCATCACGGTGCAATAAGCCATGGATACCCCGCTCACTCCCGCTTTCGAAGGCCTCTGGCTGCCGATGGTCACGCCGATGCGCGGCGGCTACGTCGATTGCGAAGCCGCCCAGGCGCTGGCGCGCTACTACCGCAACGCGGGCATCGCCGGCCTGGTGCTGTTCGGTTCCACTGGCGAAGGCAACCTGCTCTCCATCCCCGAGAAGATCGAGATGATCGAGGCCATCCGCCGTGATCCGCACGCCCTGCCGCTGGTGTTCGGCGCGGGCGGCGTCGACACGCGCGGCGTGGCAGCCGCCATCCGCCGCCTGGACAAGTACGCGCCCGCGGGCTATCTGGTACCGCCGCCGTACTACCTGGGCCCGTCGCAACAGGGCATCCTGTGGCACTACCGGCAGATCGCCTGGGCCACCGAGCGCCCCATCATCCTCTACAACATCCCCAAGCGGACCGGCGTCACCATGACGGTCGAAACCATGGAATCGTTGGCGCTGCTGCCCAACTTCCGCGCCGTCAAGGAATGCAATCCCCCGGTGTTGATGGCGCTTAACGCGCGCGGCCACCTGGCGGCGCTCTGCGGCGAGGACATGGCGCTGCTCGACCATTTCCTGGCCGGCGGCCTCGGCGCCATTCCCGCGGCCGCGCACCTGTTTCCGGAACGCTTCGTCGAAGTCATGCAGCTGGCGCGCGATGGCCACGCCGAAGCCGCGCGCGAACTGTTCGAGCCCCTGCGCGGCCTGATCCGCCTGCTGTTCGCCGAACCCAACCCGGCGCCAATCAAGCGCGCGCTGGCGCTGCAAGGCCTGATCGCCGACGAGCTGCGCCTGCCCATGACCAGCGCCAGCCGCGAGCTGACCCCGCGCCTGCAACGGGCCATGAGCGTGGTGCAGGGATCACCTAATAGGCTGCAGACAGCTTGAACACGGCCACCGCGCGCGCCAGGTCGTCGGCCTGATCGTGCAGTGTGGACGCCGACGCCGCGAACTCCTCGACCAGCGCGGCGTTCTGCTGTGTCACGCCGTCCAGGTGTGTCACCGCCTGATTGATCTGCTCGATGCCGACACTCTGCTCGGCCGACGCGGTGGCGATCTCGCCCATCAGCGGCGCGCTGGTCGCCGCCGATTGCAGCACGCTGCCCATAGTGGCGCTGGCCTGCTCCACACGCTGGCTGCCGCGTTGGACCGAACCCGACGAGGCCTCGATCAGCGTCTTGATCTCCTTGGCCGCGGTGGCCGAACGCTGCGCCAGCGCCCGTACCTCGCCCGCCACCACCGCAAACCCGCGCCCCTGCTCGCCGGCGCGCGCCGCTTCCACGGCGGCATTGAGTGCCAGGATATTGGTCTGGAAGGCGATCTCATCGATCAGGCGAATGATCTCGTCGATCCGTTGCGAACTGCGCGATATCTCGCGCATCGCGTCGATCGCATGCTGGGTCTCTTCGCTGCCCTGGCGCGCCAGTTGCGCCGACTCGCCCGCCAGCGCACTCACTTCACGCACGTGATCGGCGCTCTGCTTGGCGGTGGCGGTGATCTGCTCGACACTGGCCGCGGTCTGCTCCAGCGCGGCTGCCTGCTTCTCGGTACGATCGTGCAGGTCCATGCTGCCCGCTGCGATTTGGCGCGAAGCCGCCGCGATCGAACCGGTGGCGTGCACGATGCTGCGCACCGCCACGTCCAGACGCTCCTGCATCGTTGCCATGGCGCCGAACAGCCGGCCGATCTCGCCCCGATGGTGGCGCGCGATGACGCTGGACAGGTCCCCTTGCGCCACCCGTTCACAGACCGCCACGGCCTCGTCCAAGGGACCGATGATGTGCGAACGGAAGAATCGCAACGCCACCGCCAGCAGCGCCGCGAGCAGCAGCACCGTCACGCCGCCCTGGCGCCACAGCGTGGCGCTGAAGGCCGCATCGACGTCGTCCACGTACAGCCCGGTGAACATCAGCCAGCCCCATTCCGCGTCGTAGACGGCATAGCTGATCTTGGGCAGGGACTCCTCCGCGCCCGGCCGCGGAAACCGGTACTCGACGAAGCCGCCGCCCTCTCTGCCGCGCTCGTGCAGATTCTCGAAGATGGGCAATCCGCCGCTATCCTTGACCGCGCGCACGTTGGTCCCCAAAAGCTTGGCATCGGGATGCACCAGCAGCGCATAGCCATCGTCGAACACGCCGACGTAGCCGTCCGCGCCGTAGCGCAGTTGCGCCAGCCGCTGCGCCACATTGCGCTTGGCCTGCTCGGCCGACAGCCCCTCGTCGATGGCGCGCTGCTTGCCGTTGCGCACAATGCCGGCGGCCAGGTCCAGCACGTGGCGCAGTTCCGTCTTGCGCCCATCCAGCATCTCGGTCCGCCGCTCCCAGGCATCCCAGCCTCCCAGCGCCAGCACCGCGACCCCGATAGCCAGCACAAACCACAGCAGCTCCCTGCGCAAACTTGAATTCTTCATAGGCCCCCTCTTTCCCGATATCCTTCCGCGCCCGCAACCAAAGACGGCGAAATGTGACGATTTATCTTTGCGTCCGATCAGAATACGAGGGAGCGGCAGGGTTTTCACCGACGAGGCCAAGCCGACTTGATCTACGTCAAACCCTTCAAGCTTTTGCCGCGCAACGTGCGCGCAAAAAAAAAGCAAGGCCATGCAGGCCTTGCTTTTCATAACGCCATGCCGCTTGCAAAAGCGGCCGCGGGCCACTAGCTTCGCGCTGCCAGGCGCTGTTGCGCCAGCCCGGTGCGAGCCGACGTCAACGCATACAGCACCACCACCGTCAACGCGTATATCGGCACGCTGCGCATGTTGCGAAACATCATTTCCGACATGCTGAAGACGAAATAGCCCAGGCAGAACAGCAGGCCGATCTGCGATCCGACATGCACCACCGGATCGTCGCTGGCGGAACGGCGCCAGAAGATGGCGGCGGGGATCAGGTACAGCGCGAGGATGCTGAGCAGACCCAGCAGGCCATAACCCGACAGCGCGCCCAACATGTCGTTATGGGGCTCGCCATAGCCGACCGCGACTTCCTCGGTAACCACGCCTTGCTGCTGCAATTTCACCAATTCAGCGCGGAAATTGGGCACCCCCACGCCAACCAGGGGACTTTCCTTGAACATCAGCCAGGATGCTTTCCACAGCTGAATGCGAATTCCCACGGAGGTATCCCGGTCGTGCTGCTCATAACGGTTCAGGTCCGACACCACCTTCTGCCAGCGGCTGTCCTTCGCGTACCAGGACACGGCGGCCACGATCGCCATCGCCACCATCAACCCGCCCAGGAAAACCAGCTTGGTACGCCGCGTCCACTGACGCTTGGTTAGCAAATACACCAACCCGAAGACGACCAGCAACGCCCAACTGCTGCGTGTCTGCGATACCCACAACGCAAGATGCCCAATACCAGACTCATTCCCTATGAACCAACCACATTCATGAATGAACGCGGCAACATCCGCCAGCGAGGGTGACTGCTGGATGGCCAGGCCCGCGTCGGTCAGGCAGGTCCAATCGGGACGTTCGTGTGGCGCCAGGATGAAGACCGGCTCGTATCCCTGGCGTTGCAGCCTCAGACCCAGCTCGACGAAATGCCGCGGCGCCCAGCGACGGGGGGACGCAAGCCGATGTCGGTGCCCGGAAGCGCCAAACCCAAAGCATCGCAGCAATAATCACTGATCTGGTTCAGCTTGACGAAACCTTGCCCGGTAATGACCACGTGCGCGTCGTAATAAAAATAGGATCGCGCATGGTCATGCAAAGCATAGGGCCACCCCACGTGCATCTGCGCGGAGCAATCGTAATCCGCCAGCACGGCCGAAACCTGCCCCCGCGGCAGCGATGGTCGAATGTCAAGACCAGGCAACCAGGAGCGCACGCAGGTTGTAGGCAAAATCGCCGAAAACGGTTACCTAGCGCCCATGCGCCACTAGGTTGTGCACCGTTGCCATCATCAGCAATGCGTCACCAGCGGGGGCGCCATCAACATTGCGATCCGCTTGGCGTTCCAGATTACCGAGATCGGCAGAGAATTTCACCAAAAAAAACCGCAAACCTTACGGAATGCGGTTCTTTGAAAAAAACGGACCAATCTGATTCCGATTACATATTTTCAATCATGACCTGGCCGAAGCCCGAGCATGACACCTGCGTCGCGCCTTCGAGCAGGCGGGCAAAGTCATACGTCACCTTCTTGGACAGGATCGACTTCTCCATGCTGGAGATGATCAGGTCGGCGGCCTCGGTCCAGCCCATGTGGCGCAGCATCATCTCGGCCGACAGGATTTCCGAACCCGGATTCACGTAGTCCTTGCCCGCGTACTTCGGCGCCGTGCCATGGGTGGCCTCGAACATGGCCACCGAGTCCGACAGGTTGGCGCCCGGGGCGATGCCAATGCCGCCAACTTGCGCGGCCAGCGCATCGGAGATGTAGTCGCCATTCAGGTTCAATGTGGCGATCACGTCGTATTCCGCCGGACGCAGCAGGATCTGCTGCAGGAAGGCGTCGGCGATGACGTCCTTGACGATGATCTCGCGGCCGGTCTTGGGATTCTTGAATTTGCACCACGGCCCGCCGTCGATCAGTTGCGCGCCGAACTCCTTCTGCAACAGCGCATAGCCCCAATCGCGGAAGCCGCCTTCCGTGAACTTCATGATGTTGCCCTTGTGCACCAGCGTCAGCGAGGTACGGTCGTTGTCGATGACGTATTGCGCCGCCTTGCGCACCAGGCGCTCGGTGCCTTCGCGCGACACCGGCTTGATGCCGATGGACGAGGTGTTGGGGAAACGGATCTTCTTGACCCCGAGCTTGGTCTGCAGGAACTGGATCAGTTCCTTGGCCTGCTCGCTCTCGGCCATGTATTCGATACCCGCGTAGATGTCTTCCGAGTTCTCGCGGAAGATCACCATGTTGGTCTTTTCGGGCTCGCGCACCGGCGAGGGCACGCCCTTGAAATAGGCCACCGGGCGCAGGCAGACGTACAGATCCAGCTGTTGACGCAGCGCCACGTTCAGCGACCGGATGCCGCCGCCGACCGGGGTGGTCAGCGGGCCCTTGATCGACACCACGTAATCCTTGACGACCTCCAGGGTCTCGTCGGGCAGCCACACGTCCGGACCGTAGACCTTGGTGGCCTTCTCGCCGGCATAGACTTCCATCCAGTGGATCTTGCGCTTGCCGCCGTAGGCCTTTTGCACCGCGGCATCGACGACCTTGATCATCACGGGGGTGATGTCCGCGCCCGTGCCGTCGCCCTCGATATAGGGCACGATGGGCTGATCGGGCACGTTCAGCGAGAAATCAGCGTTGACCGTGATCTTCTGGCCCCCAGCGGGCACCTTGATATGTTGATAGGACATGAATGCTCCATTTGCTCCGGGTGGTTTTTCTGCACGCGCGCCGCATCGGCCGGCGTGAGCGCCGCGGGCCGCGTGGCCCCGGCGAAACGCGCACTGGATAGCGGATAGCAACCAATTCTATATCGCATTGGGGCCGCCGGGCGGGCGCGGCGCCGGCGGGCGGTAAAATAAAGCCCTCTCCAGCCCGCATGGCCCCCGTCTGACAATGTTCAACCCATCCCGCGACCAGGTTCGCGAATTCTTCATCGAAACCTGGCGCAAGCACCGCGCCAACGAGGTCCTGACCCCACTGGAGGCCATGGCCCTGGACTGGGTCATCGAGCATCCGGAATACCATGGCGACCTCGAAAACCCCGAGGCCATGACCACCGAATACGCGGTGGAAAAGGGTCGCACCAATCCGTTCCTGCACCTGTCGATGCACCTGGCCATCGCCGAGCAGTTGTCCATCGATCACCCGCCGGGCATCCGCAACGCGTACCAGCGCCTGGTGGCGCGCAGCGACGCGCACCAGGCCGCGCACGAGATCATGGAATGCCTGGGACGGGTGGTATGGGAAGCCCAGCGCCTGGGCACGCCGCTGGACAGCGACACCTACATCGACCTGATCCGCCAGCGCGCCGAACGATAGCCGGCCGCGCGACGCGAGCGCCCAAGGAAAAACCCTCGGCGAACCGAGGGTTTTTTGCATGCGGGGCAAACAGCGCTATTTGCGCACGCCCAGGTCGCTGGGCAACGATGCCAGCCAGGCCGCGACGTTGCTGATGTCCTGGTCCGACAATTGGGTGGCGAAAGCGCCCATGATGGGGTTCTTGCGCACGTTGGCCGTGGCCGCGCTGCCCGAGGCGCCGCGGCGGTAAGCCTTGAGCGCATGTACCAGATAGTCGGCGTGCTGGCCGGCCAGCGTCGGGTAGGCCGGATCGACCGCCGTCTTGGCGTCGGCGCCATGGCACGACGCGCAGTTGAATTTCTCGAAGACAGCCTTGCCGGCCATCAGGTCCTGGGCCTGGGCAGCCGCGCCCGAAATGGCCAACGTCGCGCCCGCGAGGGCAAGCATGATGCGGTTCATGTGATTGCCCCCTGTCATTTCAGATTCGAGTAGTACGCGGCCAGATCGGCAATGTCCTGATCGGACAGGCTGCCGGCGATGGCGTCCATCGTGGGATGGCTGCGCGCGCCTTTCTTGTACTCGTTGAGGGCGGTTTCGATGTATTTGGCGTTCTGGCCGGCAATCATCGGGACGTGGTAAAGCTCGGGAAAGGTCGCCTTGTAGCCTTCGATGCCGTGGCAACCGATGCACATGGAGACCTTGTCGCGGGCATTCTGGACGTTGCCGACCGGCGCCGCGTCCGCGGCGGCCGCCTGGCCGGCGATCGCACAGGAGGCCAGGGTCAGCAGGGAAACCGTGTACTTCAGAGAGAATCGCAACTTCATTGGGATGGCTCTTCTTGGTATGGCTTGAGGACTAGGGCCTGCTCACACGGAAAGGCCCCCGGCAAACACGTTGCGGGTCGAACCCAGCTGCAAAACCGCCTGATTGTACGATAATTGTCTAGGATTAATACCCGAAAATGGCCTTGATCCCCATCAACCCCGAGAAGTCCGCCGATCCATGTCCGCTGCCCAGACCGCTCCTTCCGCACCGCAAACACGCTTCGATGGCACCGACCGATACGTCGCCACCGATGACCTCAAGCTCGCCGTCAACGCCGCGCTGACACTGCAGCGCCCGCTGCTGATCAAGGGCGAACCCGGCACCGGCAAGACTATGCTGGCCGAGGAAGTGGCGCGCGCGCTGGGCCGTCCCTTGCTGCAATGGCACATCAAGTCCACCACCAAGGCGCATCAGGGTCTTTACGAATACGACGCGGTGTCGCGCCTGCGCGACTCGCAGCTCGGCGACGAAAAGGTCCGCGACATCCGCAACTACATCGTGCAGGGCACGCTGTGGCAGGCCTTCGACGCCGAGCAGCCGGTGGTGCTGCTGATCGACGAAATCGACAAGGCCGACATCGAATTCCCCAACGACCTGCTGCGCGAACTCGACCGCATGGAATTCCATGTGTACGAAACGCGCCAGACCATCGCCGCGCGCCACCGGCCGCTGGTCATCATCACCTCCAACAACGAGAAGGACCTGCCCGACGCCTTCCTGCGCCGCTGCTTCTTCCACTACATCCGTTTCCCCGACCGCGAGACCATGCGCGACATCGTCGCGGTGCATTTCCCCGAACTCAAGCAGGACGTGCTGCGCGCGGCGCTCGACACCTTCTTCAGCCTGCGCGACGCGCCCGGCCTGAAGAAAAAGCCGTCGACCTCCGAACTGCTGGACTGGCTGCGCCTGCTGCTGGCCGAGGACGTCAGCGCGGCGCAGATCGACGCGCACACCGCCACGGCGGTGCCGCTGATGGCTGGCGCCCTGCTCAAGAACGAGCAGGACGTGCACCTGCTGGAACGGCTCGCCGCCATGACCCGCGGCGCCCAGCGCCGCTGACGCCCTCCTCGCGGCCATCATGCTGATCGACTTCTTCTACCACCTGCGGGCACACAAGCTGCCAGTCTCGGTGCAGGAATACCTGACGCTGGTGGACGCGCTGCGCCAGGACGTCATGACGCCAACGCTGGACGACTTCTACTTCCTGGCGCGCACCGCGCTGGTCAAGGACGAATCGCTCTACGACCGCTACGACAAGGCCTTTGGCGCCTACTACAAGGGCATCGAGGCCGCGCTGCCGGCCGGCAAGGACATCCCGCTGGACTGGCTCATCAAGCAGTTCGAGAAGAGCCTGTCGCCGGAAGAAAAGGCCGCCATCGAGAAGCACGGCTGGGACAAGCTGATGGCGCTCTTCAAGGAACGCCTGGAAGAGCAGAAGGAACGCCACGCCGGCGGCAGCAAGTGGATCGGCACCGGCGGCACCTCGCCCTTCGGCAACGGCGGCTACCACCCAGAAGGCATCCGCGTCGGCGGCCAGTCGGCCGGCAACCGCAGCGCGGTCAAGGTCTGGGACATGCGCCAGTTCAAGGACTACGACGATCAGGTCGAGCTGGGCACGCGCAATTTCAAGGTCGCGCTGCGCCGCCTGCGGCGTTTCGCGCGCGAAGGCGCCGAACTCGAACTGGACCTGGACGACACCATCGCCAGCACCGCGCGCAATGCCGGCCACCTGGACCTGCGCATGGTCCCTGAGCGCCACAACACTGTCAAGGTGCTGATGCTGCTGGACGTCGGCGGCAGCATGGACGACCACATCGGCCGCGTCGAGGAGCTGTTCTCCGCGGCCCGCAGCGAGTTCCGCAATCTCGAGGTCTACTACTTCCACAACTGCCCGTACGAAAGCCTGTGGCAAAGCAACCGCCGGCGCCAGAACGAACGTTTCGACACCTGGGACGTGCTGCGCAAGTACAACCCCGACTGGCGCCTGATCATCGTCGGCGACGCCACCATGAGCCCCTACGAGATCCTGCAACCGGGCGGCTCGGTCGAGCACTACAACAAGGAACCCGGCGCACAGTGGATGCGCCGGCTGCTGGATGCCTGGCCCAAGTCCGTGTGGCTTAATCCCGAGCCCACCGCGTCGTGGCAGTACCGCCAGTCGATCGCGCTGATGCGCGACATCATGCAGGACCGCATGTACCCCGTGACGGTCGCCGGACTGGAACAGGCGATGCGGGTGCTGTCGAAGTAGTGCGACGGCTACGCAGCAAGACGCGGTCCCGGCGACGCGCTCAGCCGTTCACCGGCTGCGCCGGCCTCAGCCGTCCACCGGCTGCGCCGGGGTATCCAGGGTCAACTGGTAGAACGCCAGGTCGAGCCAGCGGCCGAACTTGAAGCCAGCCTCGCGGATGGTGCCGGCATGCACGAATCCCAGCTTCTCATGCAGCTTGATGCTGCCCTGGTTGGCCGCGTCGATGCCGCCGATCATCAGGTGCACCTGGTTGGCGCGGGCGCGTTCGATCAACACGCGCATCAGCGCCTCGCCCAAGCCCCGCCCGCGGAAGCGGCCGTCGACATACACGGAATGCTCGACCGAATACTTGTAGGCCGGCCAGGCGCGGAACGTGCCGTAGCTGGCGAACGCCATCAGCTCGCCCGCCGCGTTCTCGAACCCCACCACGGGAAAGCCTCCGCCGGCCTTGGCCTGGAACCAGCCCAGCATCGCCTCGCGCGGACGCGGCTTGTAGTCATACAGCGCGGTCGAGGTGGCAATGGCCTCGTTGAAGATGGCCAGGATCTGGTCGGCATGGCGTTCGTGCGTGCAGTCGACCAGGATGGCGCCGTCCGGGGCGCGGTTATCAGCGTGGGAAGTCATGCGTCGGATTGTAGCGAGCCGCCCCGATCACAAGATAAAAAAAACCGGCGATCTCGCCGGTTCAGTGAGGGGACTGCCGCTTCTGGCCACTCTCAGGCGGCGCGGCTCTCCACAGATCGGTTGGCAGTGTCGGCCATGCTGCGCATCCCGGGACACTGGCGCCAGGACAATTCGTCCGCATCCATGTCCAGGTCGAACAGGTCATTGGCCGCGGGCCACGGATGCTGGCGCGCCTCGGCGCCCTCCATCTCGAGCACGTGCCCGGCGAAGCCTCGCGGCGACCCTCCGCACTCGGCGAAATAGCGCTGCGTGCTCAGGTCCACCACGTAGGTGGTCATGTCATGGGTCAGTATGGCCACGAATTGGCCGTCATCACTGGCATAAGCGTACTGAAACTGCCCTTTGATGCGGTCGCCGCTCATGGGGCTGCCGGTCAATTGGGACAAGGCACGCGTGACGATCTCGGTCAGCATGGGTCGTTCCTCCGAAAGATGCGCCGGCAGGATGCCGGCGGCGAAGGCGCGAACAACAAGCACCGTCGTCGCCCGCGGGGCGGGGGCGCGCGTTCCGGCATGCTGCCGATGCGGCCCGGCGGGGCGGCGGCTGGCGTTGGACGGGAAACCTGTAGACGGCTGTCGCGCATCCCGTCGACAACAGCAACTACGTGCTGCAAAGCTTACACCCGCGCCCGCTTCGATCTCAAATCGGCCGCGCCACGCCAGGATATTGCATCGCAACATCCTGGCATGACGAGGCCTGCCGACGCTTATGCAGCGGCAAACGGCTCCCTGCCTGCGCCTGCGTCACCATTTTTTTGCGCATTCCAGGCTTCTCGCGCCAGCCGGTACAGCACATGCGTCTTCAAGGGATGGCCGTCCGGCACCGCCGGATGCTCGAAGCGCTGTGCATCTTCGCGCATGCCCAGGCGCCGCATCACCGCGCGCGATGGCTCGTTTTCCGGCACCGTGAACGCCACGATCTCGGGCACCCCAACCTGCTCGAACCCCACCCGCAACGCCGCCTGTGCGGCTTCGCTGGCATAGCCCCTGCCCCAGTAGGGCGCCGCCAGGCGCCAGCCGATTTCCACGCCGGGCGCGAACGGCAGCGTCGGCGCCAGCGCCTTGATGCCGACGAACCCGATGAACGGCGCGACGCCCGGCGCCTCGACGGCCCAGAAGCCCCAGCCGTATTCATCGATGCCGGCGGCCAGCCGGTCGGCCAGCGCGTCGCTTTCCGGCGCGGTCAGCGGCAACAGGTAACGCGTCACGCGCGCATCGGTATTCATGGCCGCGAACGGCTTGCGGTCGGCCGCCAGCCACTGCCGCAGCACCAGGCGGGGAGTCTCAATTTCAAGGGATAGCGACATGCGCGTTTTTTCCAGACGGAACGACAGGCCGGCGCGCCAGGGGCGGGCCCCTGAACCATTCACACCGTATACACTCCAACGGATTCTGCCATGCCAAAGGAATAGTCCGCCATGCGCCTGTCCATATCGAAGCTGCCGCGCCCGCTGGGCGCGCTGCTGTTCTCATCCTTCCTGGCCTTCCAGGCCGGAGCCGCCAGCCTGCCGGCCGGCGTCACGGAGGCCGCCTCGATTGAAGGCATCACCGAATACCGACTCAGCAACGGCCTGCGCGTCCTGCTGGTTCCCGACGAATCCAAGCCCTCGACCACGGTCAACATGACCTATCTGGTCGGCTCGCGCAACGAGAACTACGGCCAGACCGGCATGGCCCACCTGCTCGAACACATGCTGTTCAAGGGCACCTCCACCACCCGCAACGCCATGGGCGAATTCTCGCGCCGCGGCCTGCAGGCCAACGGCTCGACCTCCAGCGACCGCACCAACTATTTCGCCAGCTTCGCCGCCAATCCCGACACCCTCAAGTGGTATCTGGGCTGGCAAGCCGACGCCATGGTCAATTCCCTGATCGCCAAGGAAGACCTCGATTCCGAAATGACGGTGGTGCGCAACGAGATGGAAAGCGGCGAGAACAGCCCTTTCCGCATCCTCATGCAGAAGATGCAGGCGGCCGCGTTCCAGTGGCACAGCTACGGCAAGAACACCATCGGCGCCCGCTCCGACGTCGAAAACGTCGACATCGGCCAGTTGCGCGCCTTCTATCATGAGTACTACCAGCCCGATAACGCGGTGCTGATCGTGGCCGGCAAGTTCGATCCGCAGGCCACGCTGGCCGACATCGAGGCCACGCTGGGCAAGCTGCCCAAGCCCGAGCGCAAGCTGCCGCCGGAATACACCGTCGAGCCGGCCCAGGACGGCGAACGCGCCGTCACGTTGCGCCGCACCGGCGGCACGCCGCTGGTCGCCGCGATGTACCACATCCCGGCCGCCGGCAGCCCCGACTTCGTGCCGTTCGACCTGGCCACCACCATCCTGGCCGATACGCCGTCGGGCCGCCTCTACCACGCGCTGGTGCCGACCAAGCTGGCCTCGGGCGTGTTCGGCTTCACCATGGAAAACCTGGATCCGGGCCTGGCCATGTTCGCCGCCCAACTGACCCCGGGCAAGAACCAGGATGCCGCCATGAAGGCGCTGACCGGCACGCTGGAAGATCTCGGCAAGAAGCCCTTCACCCAGCAGGAACTGGACCGCGCGCGCAGCAAATGGCTGACCTCCTGGGAGCAAACCTACAGCGATCCCGAACAGGTCGGCGTGGCGCTCTCCGAGGCCATCGCCGCCGGCGACTGGCGCCTGTTCTTCCTGCAGCGCGACCGCGCCCGCAAGGCCACGCTGGCCGAGGTGCAGCAGGCCGCCACCACCTACCTGGTGCAAAGCAACCGCATCGAAGGCCGCTACATCCCGACCGACAAACCGGTGCGCGCGCCGCAGACCCAGCGCGTCGATCTGACGGCGGTGTTCAAGGACTACAAGGGCGATCCCGACTTCAAGGCCGCGTCCGCCTTCGATCCCACCCCGCAGAACATCGACCGCCTGACCCAGCGCAAGACGCTCGACCTGCCCAACGGACCGGTGCAACTGGCGCTGCTGCCCAAGGCCACGCGCGGCAACCGCGTGCAGGCGCAGATGCTGATCCAGTTCGGCAACGAGAAAGACCTGCTCGGCCAGCGCGTGAATTCCAGCGCCGTGGCCGACCTGCTGACGCGCGGCACCGCCAAGCTGTCGCGCCAGGACATCCAGGACCGCCTCGACAAGCTGCAGGCCGAACTCGGCTTCAGCGGTGGCGGCACCACGCTCAAGATCGCCATGTCGACCAAGCGCGAGAACCTGCCCGAACTGACCCGCCTGGCGCTGGACATCGTGCGCAACGCCAACTTCCCCAAGGAACAGCTCGAGGAATACCAGCGCCAGCTCGAAACCTCTATCCAGAACGCCATGACCGAACCGCAGGCCCTGGCCGGACGCGCCCTGGCCCGCCAGGACAATCCGTGGCCCGCCGATGACCTGCGTTACGTGCCGACGTTCGAGGAATCGCTGGCCGGCATCCGCGCGCTGAACCGCGATGCGCTGGTCAAGTTCCACGCCAAGTTCTATGGCGCCGGCAAGATCGAATATTCGGCCGTGGGCGATTTCGAGCCCGAAGCCGTCGAAAAGGCCGTCAAGGACGGCTTGGCCGGCTGGAAGCGCGCCCCCGCCTACACCCGTGTCGGCAATCCGTACCGCGACATCCCCGCCAAGCAGTTCGATATCGAGACCCCGGACAAGGCCAACGCGTTCTACATCTCGCGCATGCCCCTGAAGTTGCAGGACAGCGACGCCGACTATCCGGCGCTGTACCTGGCCAACTACCTGTTCGGCGCCTCGGAAACCTCGCGCCTGTGGAACCGCGTGCGTGAGACTGAAGGCCTGTCCTACAACGTGCGCAGCTCGCTGTCGGTCTCGTCGTTCGAGCCCAGCGCCAGCTGGACCATGTACGCCATCTACGCGCCGCAGAACCGCGAGCGCCTGGAAAAGGCCATCGGCGAGGAACTGGCCCGCGTGCTCAAGGACGGCTTCAGCGACAAGGAAATTTCCGACGGTATCACCGCGCTGCTGAACTACCGCAACCTGGCCCGCGCCCAGGATGACGTGCTGGCCGGCACCTGGCTCGACTACCTGCAGCGCGGCCGCACCTTCGAATGGTCAGCCGAGATGGACAAGAAGATCAGCGCGCTCACGCCCGACACGGTCAACGCCGCCTTGCGCAAGTACCTGCGCCCCGACGGCTTCAGCACCGCGGTCGCCGGCGACTTCAAGAAAAAGACGCCCTGACGCTACGTCTTCCTGGCACCCCAGCCCCTGCCCAGGCAGGGGCTTTTTTTTGCCGCCAAGCGCATCTCGCACCCATCATGGGGACGGAGCAACCGCATAACCATGCCATAGACGGGGAAATTTCTTATCCAAATATTTATTACCCATCCATATGGAAAGATGTTTTCAGGATATACGGGTTTATCCCAGGTGGGATGACGCGCACAATTCAGTCATCGGGAACAAACAACGAACCACGACGGAGGGCCGCCGGATTCGGCCCCGTCTACAACATTGGAGGTCATTATGAAAACCCTGACGACTACCCTACTGATTTCCCTAGCCCTGGCTGGCGCCGGCGCACAAGCCGCCGGTGTCGAG
Organism: Achromobacter sp. HNDS-1; assembly: GCF_040084795.1. Classification (NCBI taxonomy): domain Bacteria; kingdom Pseudomonadati; phylum Pseudomonadota; class Betaproteobacteria; order Burkholderiales; family Alcaligenaceae; genus Achromobacter; species Achromobacter sp. HNDS-1. The sequence goes on along the minus strand of NZ_CP157584.1, from coordinate 4,362,721 downwards.
CAAGCCAAGTCGAGCGCCCAGGTGGCGACCGAACTGCAACAGGCCAAGGTCAGCGGCCAATACACCTTTGGCGAACTGGATTACCCGCCCGCCCTGCCCCAGGCCACCAGCCTGAGCTCGCAGGAAGTGCAGGCCCAGCTGCAACAAGCCAAGACCAGCGGCGAATACACCTTCGGCGAACTGCAGTACCCGCCGGTCGTGGCAGCACCCGCCGCCGGCAAGAGCCGCGCCGAAGTCCAGCAGGAACTTGCCCAGGCCAAGGCCAGCGGCCAATACACGTTCGGCGAGCTCGAATACCCGCCGATCACCCGGTGAGCTGCTTGCTGTAGCCCGACCGGCCTCGGACGGCATCATGGTTCGGGGTCGGTATTTTCCGGCAACGGCGGCAGAACTGTAGCAGTGGAAGTAGCAGGACCTGTAGTAGCAGTACGAAGTCTGTTTTGGAAGAGGCAGCAACTGTAGTTAGCAAGACCCGTAGTTAGCAGCACCCGTAGTCAGCAGTACGAAGTCTGAAGCAAGAAGTAGCAGTACCCGTAGTGAAACCGCGGCGCAAGCCGCGGTTTTTTTCGCCCCGACGTCGTGCCGCCTGCCACAATGAAAGCGGCCCAGGGTCCGGATACCTCCAGACCCTGGGCCGTGGTCCGCCGCAATGGCGGGAGTCAGTTCAGCCGATTCAGCTGAAGAATTCCTTGACGCGGTCGGTCCAGGACTTGCTTTGCGGCGAGTGGCGGTCGCCCCCGTCGTTCAGCGAGGCCTCGAACTGGCGCAGGATGTTCTTCTGGTCATCGCTCAGGCGCACCGGCGTCTCGACCACCACGTGGCAGTACAGGTCGCCCGGATAGCTGCCGCGCACGCCGCGGATGCCCTTGCCGCGCAGGCGGAAGGTCTTGCCGGACTGCGTGCCTTCGGGAATCGAGATCTCGGCCTTGCCGCCCAGGGTCGGCACCTGCAGTTCGCCGCCCAGCGCCGCCGTGGTGAACGGGATGGTCAGCTCGCAGTGCAGGTCGTCGCCGTCGCGCTGGAAGATCTTGTGCTGCTTGATGTGGATTTCCACATACAGATCGCCCGGAGGGCCGCCGTTGATGCCCGGCTCGCCATTGCCGCTGGAGCGGATGCGCATGCCGTCGTCGATGCCGGCCGGAATCTTGACCTGCAGGGTCTTGTTGCGGCGGATGCGGCCGACGCCATCGCAGGCTGTGCACGGATCGGTGATTTCCTTGCCGTTGCCATGGCAGGTCGGGCAGGTCTGCTGCACGCTGAAGAAACCCTGCTGCATGCGCACCGCGCCGGAGCCGCCGCAAGTGCGGCAGGTCTTGGGCGAGGTGCCGGGCTTGGCGCCGGAACCGTGGCAGGTGTCGCAGTTTTCCCAACTGGGCACGCGGATCTCGGTGTCGAAGCCGGCCGCGGCCTGCTCCAGCGTGATCTCCAGCGCGTACTTCAAGTCGGCGCCGCGATACACCTGCGGACCGCCGCCGCGACGGCCACCGCCGCCACCGCCAAAGATCTCGCCGAAGATATCGCCAAAGGCGTCGGCGAACCCGCCGCCCATGCCGCCACCGCCCATGCCCGCGGCGTTGGGATCGACGCCCGCGTGACCATAGCGGTCGTACGCGGCGCGCTTCTGTTCATCGCCCAGGACCTCGTAGGCTTCCTTGGCTTCCTTGAACTTCTCTTCGGCTTCCTTGCTGTCCGGATTGCGGTCCGGATGGTATTTCATGGCCAGCTTTCGATAGGCCTTCTTGAGTTCGTCGTCCGAAGCGTTTTTCGCCACGCCCAGGACGTCGTAATAGTCGCGTTTTGCCATGATCGGTGGGCTCGGGGGAGAGCCTTCTTTTCAGTGCTACAGAATGAGTTCGCCCGGTAGGCGGATTTCTCCGGCTACCGGGCGGCAGAGGCAGGTCAGCGCCCGGCCATTATTGGTCGCGCTTGACTTCCTTGAAGTCGGCGTCGACGACGTTGTCGTCCACCGGCTTCGCGTTGTCGGCGGCCTGCTGCTGGCCGGCCGCTTGCTGCGCCTGCATGTCGGCGTACATCTTTTCGCCGAGCTTCTGCGAGGCGGTCGACAGGGCTTCGACCTTGGCGTCGATGGCGGCCTTGTCGCCGTCCTTCAGCGTGTCTTCCAGCGCCTTGATGGCCGCCTCGATGCTTTCCTTCTCGGACGCCTCGAGCTTGTCGCCGTATTCGGTCAGCGACTTGCGGGTGGCGTGCACCAGCGCATCGGCCTGGTTGCGGGCCTGGGCCAGCTCGGCGACGCGGTGATCTTCCTCGGCGTTGGCCTCGGCATCCTTGACCATGCGCTGGATCTCGTCTTCCGACAGACCCGAGTTGGCCTTGATGGTGATCTTGTTTTCCTTGCCAGTGCCCTTGTCCTTGGCCGACACGTGCAGGATGCCGTTGGCATCGATGTCGAACGTGACTTCGATCTGCGGCATGCCGCGCGGCGACGGCGGGATCCCTTCGAGGTTGAACTCGCCCAGGGCCTTGTTGCCCGCGGCGATTTCGCGCTCGCCCTGGAACACCTTGATCGTCACGGCCGGCTGGTTGTCATCAGCGGTCGAGAAGGTCTGCGAGAACCGGGTCGGGATGGTCGTGTTCTTCTGGATCATCTTGGTCATCACGCCGCCCAGGGTTTCAATACCCAGGGACAGGGGGGTGACGTCCAGCAGCAGCACATCCTTGCGGTCGCCCGACAGCACGGAACCCTGGATGGCGGCGCCAGCGGCGACGGCTTCGTCGGGGTTCACGTCCTTGCGCGGATCCTTGCCGAAGAATTCCTTCACCTTTTCCTGGACCTTGGGCATGCGGGTCATGCCGCCGACCAGGATCACGTCGTCGATGTCGGAAACCTTCACGCCGGCGTCCTTGATGGCCACGCGGCAGGGTTCGATGGTGCGTTCGATCAGTTCCTCGACCAGCGCTTCCAGCTTGGCGCGCGTGATCTTCAGGTTCAGGTGCTTCGGACCCGAGGCGTCGGCCGTGATGTACGGCAGGTTGATCTCGGTCTGCTGAGCCGACGACAGTTCGATCTTGGCCTTTTCGGCGGCTTCCTTCAGGCGCTGCAGGGCCAGCACGTCCTTGGACAGATCGACGCCCTGTTCCTTCTTGAACTCGCCGATGATGTAGTCGATGATGCGCTGGTCGAAGTCCTCGCCGCCCAGGAAGGTGTCGCCGTTGGTCGACAGCACTTCGAACTGCTTTTCGCCATCGACGTCGGCGATTTCGATGATGGACACGTCGAACGTGCCGCCGCCCAGGTCATAGACGGCGATCTTGCGGTCGCCCTTTTCGGTCTTGTCCAGGCCGAAGGCCAGCGCGGCCGCGGTCGGCTCGTTGATGATGCGCTTGACTTCCAGGCCGGCGATGCGGCCGGCGTCCTTGGTGGCCTGGCGCTGGCTGTCGTTGAAGTACGCCGGCACCGTGATGACGGCTTCGGTGACTTCTTCGCCCAGGTAGTCCTCGGCGGTCTTTTTCATCTTGCGCAGCACGTCGGCCGACACTTGGGGAGGCGCCATCTTCTTGCCGCGCACTTCCACCCAGGCGTCGCCGTTGTCGGCCTTGACGATGGCGTAGGGCATCAGGTTGATGTCCTTCTGCACCGCCTTTTCCTCGAACTTGCGGCCGATCAGGCGCTTCACCGCGTACAGGGTGTTCTTGGGGTTGGTCACTGCCTGGCGCTTGGCGGGCGCGCCCACCAGGGTCTCGCCGTCGTCCATGTAGGCGACGATCGAGGGGGTGGTGCGGGCGCCTTCGGCGTTTTCGATGATCTTGACCTGACCGCCGTCCATGACAGCCACGCAGCTGTTGGTCGTGCCCAGGTCGATGCCAATAATTTTGCTCATGGTGGGGTTACCTTGGATAGATCTATGAAATTGGAGAGAAATTTCCTGTCCCCACATAACTGGGGCTGCCCGCAGGGTTTTTCAAGACGCCTGGCTGGAATTTTCCGCCGGCGTTTCCTGCAGGCGCCGGATGGCCGCCGTGAACTGGGGCAATCCGGGCCAACCGGTGATGCGGCCGAGCCGCTTTCCGGCCCGGTAAAGCACAAAAGTGGGGACGCCATGCAGGGAAAAGCGGCGGCCCAGGGGTTCATCGGCGTAGACATCGGCCTCGAACCAGCTCAGGTCCAGGCCCAGCAGGGTGTCCTGGTGCAGCAATGCCGCCTGCTTGAAAAGATTGCAGTTATAGCAATCCTGGCCCCACAGGAACACGCAGCGCAGGTCCGATCCCGGGGCCTGGACCACGGCGGCGTCGAATCCCGCGGTATCGACATGACGCATGCCGAACACCGCGAAAACCTGGGCCGGGTCGAACCTGGGATCGGTCATGGTGCGCGGTCCGGTCAGCCTTGGCCGGCGGACACCACCACCAGGGCCGGACGCAGGGTGCGGTCGGCGATGGCGTAGCCCTTCTGCAGCAGCTGCACCACGGTGTTGGCGGGCTGCTCGGCCGGAATCGAAGAAATGGCCTGGTGCAGGTGCGGATCGAACTTGTCGCCCTGGACCGGCGCGATTTCCTTGAGCATGTTGCGCTCGAAGGCGGCCGCGAGCTGCTTGAGCGTGACCTCGACGCCTTCGCGCAGCGTGTCCACGGTCTGGTCGGCCTGGGCCAGCGCGGCCTCCAGGCTGTCCTTGACCGGCACAAGGCTTTCCGCGAACGACTCGATGCCGAACTTGCGTGCCTTGGACACTTCTTCCTGGGCACGGCGGCGCACGTTCTCGGCCTCGGCGCGGATGCGCAGAAGCTGGTCCTGCTGCTCATTGACGGTAGCCTGGGCCGCGTCCAGCTGGGCGCGCAACTCGTTCAGCTCGGCCTGCGCGGCGTCCTGGGCGGCGGGGGCCGCATCGGCGTCGTCGCCGAATCCGGGCGTCTGATCTACAGGCTCGTTGGGTGCCGTCATGGGGAATCCTCCAAAAAGAATGGCTTTCGCAGACATGAATGGGGGCCAATACCCCTATTTCAAGCCCGGGAAAGCAAATATTCCCCGCCGCGCACCGCTGCCGCGGCAATGGGCGACGACGCTGAAAAATCCGACAAAAATCTCTAAAAATGCAGCATTAGCCGTAAAAACCAGCCAAGATCCGGATTTTCGGCATAGCCGGCGCCATCAGGCACCGATCATTTCTTGTGCGGCTGCGCCGGGGCGACGGCGTCACTGGCGGGAAAGCTCTCTTTCAGGGCGCGGTCGACGCGCGGATCGTCATCGGGTTCCGGGTTGATCGCGATGGGATCGCTCGCGGGAAAGGTCTCGGCCAGCGCCTCGTCCAGCTCGTGCTCGACCTGATCCTCGTCCACCGGGGTGCTGACGTTCCCCTTTTTCACAACTTTGCCCGTCTTGGGATCATGGTGCATGCGCCCTCTCCTTCAAGTCCGTGAATGTGTGGGCCATCCCCGCAAGTGGCGTTCCGCCAGGGTGGCCAACCCCGCGATCCAGGCCGGATCATCATTCAGCGCCGGGATGTAACGGAACTGCTTGCCGCCCGCGCCGAGAAAGGCGTCGCGGCACTCCAGGCTGATCTCTTCCAGGGTTTCCAGACAGTCTGCCACAAATCCCGGACACACCACATCCACCTCGGTGACGCCCGAGGCGGCCAGCGCCTTGAGGGTCGGTTCGGTGTAGGGCTCGAGCCAGCGGGCGGTGCCGAAACGGCTCTGGAAGGTCACCTCGATCTGCTCGCGCGGCAGCGACAGGCGCTGCGCCAGCAGCCGTGCGGTTTCCATGCAGTCGCGGTAGTACGGGTCGCCCAGCTCGATGGAATAGCGCGGCAGGCCATGGAAGCTCATGACCAGCTTCTGCGGTTTGCCATGCTCGCGCCAGTACGCTTCGATGCTGGCGGCCAGCGGATCGAGATAGATGGGGTCCTCGTGGAACCGCTTGATGAAGCGCATTTCCGGCTGGTCGCGCAGCCGGCCGGCATGTCGCGTGACGGCATCGACCACCGTGGCGGTGGTGCTGGCGGCGTATTGGGGATAAAGCGGCACGGTCAGGATGCGTTCGCAGCCCTGCGCGCGCAGGCGCGAGATGGCGTCGGGAATCGACGGGTTGCCGTAGCGCATGCCCAGCTCCACCATCGCCTCGACCCCGGCCGCGGTCAACGCGGCCTGCACGCCTTCGGCCTGGCGGCGGCTGTAGACCATCAGCGGCGAGCCGTCCTTGAGCCAGATGCCGGCGTAACGCGGCTCCAGTTTCTTGGGACGCAGCGTCAGCACCAGGCCGTGCAGGATCGGCTTCCACAGATAGCGCGGAATCTCGATCACGCGCGGGTCCGACAGGAATTCGCCCAGGTACTTGCGGATATCCTTCCTGCCCGGGGTGTCGGGCGTGCCCAGGTTCACCAGCAGCACGCCGACCTTGCCCGGCGCGCGCGGCGGCGGGTCTTCATTGAATGGGTCGTCCTGCTCGGCTTCGGGCAGGTAGCGTTCAGGCCAGAGATACTTGAACAGGCGAAGAAACACAAAAACTCCCCTTCCTCCGCGAGGAGGATGTCGGTTCGAATGGAACTACTGGTTGTGGCTGAGGGCGTTGGACAGCAGACGCGCCGTGATGTCCACGATGGGAATCACGCGTTCGTAGGCCATGCGGGTCGGGCCAATGACGCCGAGCGTTCCGACCACCTTGCCGTCCACGCCGTAGGGCGCCGTGATGACCGAGACTTCTTCCATCGGCACCAACTGGGAATCGCCGCCGATGTAGATCTGCACGCCCTGCGCGCGGCTGGACACGTCGAGCAGTTGCAGCAGGTCGGTCTTCTTCTCGAACAGCGAGAACATCTTGCGCAGACGGTCCATGTCGGAAGCGATGTCGGTGACGTCCAGCAGCTTGCGCTCGCCAGAAATGACCACGGCATCGCCGTCCTCGGCGGCCTCGGCACTGGCCTCGACCGCCGCCTGCATCAGCCGCGAGATGTCTTCGCGCAACTGCGCCAGTTCGGTGGACAGGGTGCGCCGCACCGCGTCGAAGGACTTGCCGGCGAAGTGGACGTTGAAGAAGTTGCCGGCCTCCAGCAATTCGGCCTCGGCGTAGTCGCGCTGCACGAACAGGATGCGGTTCTGCACGTCGCCGTCGGGGGTGACAATGATCAGCAGCACCCGCTTGTCCGACAGGCGGATGAATTCGATCTGGCGGAACACCTGGGCGCGCTTGGGAGTCAGCACCACCCCGGCGAACTGGGTCAGGTTGGAAAGCAGCGCCGCGGCGGCATTGACCGCGCGGGTGGGCTCGGCCGCGGCCAGCATCTCGCCCATGTTGTGCGGCTCGAGCTGGTAGGACTGCACCGCCAGCAGCGAATCGACGAACATGCGGTAGCCGCGCGGCGTCGGAATGCGCCCCGCCGAGGTGTGCGGACTATGGATCAGCCCCAATTCCTCCAGATCCGCCATGACGTTGCGGATGGTGGCGGGCGACAGATCGAAAACCTTCGATAGCGTCCGCGAGCCGACTGGTTGCCCATCGGCGATGTAGCGTTCGATCAACGCTTTCAGTAGTGCGCGTGCGCGGTCATCCATAGCGGGTATTTTAGGGAATCTTTTCCAGTTGAGGCGATTTTTGTCCCGCAAGCCGATATGCGGCCCCATATAATCGGCTAACTGGCCCGATTCCGGACCAATTTCGTTTTTCTGACTCGCCTTGCCACCATGCACTTTCCTACCGTCGCGCTGATCGGCAGATACCAGGACACCGGCCTGGCCACTCCGCTAAGGGCGCTCGCGCACGCGCTCACGCAGGCCGGGCGGCAGGTGCTCGTCGATGCCGACACGGCCCGCAACACCGGCCTGACGGAATACCCCGTCGCCACCTACGAACAGATCGGCCAGGACGCCTCGCTGGCGGTGGTCATGGGCGGCGACGGCACGGTGCTGGGCGCCGCGCGCCATCTCGCCCCGTACGGCGTACCGGTGGTCGGCATCAACCATGGCCATCTGGGCTTCATCACCGACATCCCGGTGCAGGACGCGCATGGCGCCCTGACGCGCGTGCTGGAAGGCAACTTCCAGATCGAGGAACGCATGCTGCTCGAAGGCAGCGCCTGGCGCGGCGACCAGCAGATGTACGCGGCCTCGGCGCTGAACGACGTGGTGCTGAACCGCGCCGGACGCGGCGGCATGATCGAAGTGCGCGTCGAACTGGACGGCGCCTTCATGTACACCCAGCGCGCCGACGGCCTGATCATCGCCACCCCCACCGGCTCGACCGCCTACGCGCTGTCTGCCAATGGCCCGATCCTGCACCCCGGCATGAACGCCATGGTGCTGGTGCCGGTGGCGCCCCAGACCCTGTCCAACCGTCCCATCGTCATTCCGGACACCGGCGTGCTGAACATGACGCTCACCGCCATGGGCCGCGTCGAGGTCGGCGCCAGCGTGCATTTCGACATGCAGACCTGGTCCGACCTGCAGCCCGGCGACCGCATCGTCGTGCAGCGCGCGCCCTACACCATCCGCTTCGTGCATCCGGAAGGCTACAGCTTCTTTTCCACCCTGCGCCGCAAGCTGCACTGGAACCTGATGCCGCAGGCCACCGACAACGTAGAGTAGTAAGCGCCCCAACATGCTGCGCACCCTGCACATCCGCGACTTCGTCATCGTCGAGCAGACCGAGATCCATTTCGGTCCCGGCTTCACCGTCTTCTCCGGCGAGACCGGGGCGGGCAAATCCATCCTCATCGACGCGCTGGCGCTGGCGCTGGGCGAGCGCGGCGACGTCAGCGTGCTGCGCGAAGGCGCCGCTCGCGCCGATATCACCGCCGTCTTCGACACGCCGCCGGCGCTGCGCGCCTGGCTGGCCGAACGCGAGATTGACGCCGACGACGAACTGGCCCTGCGCCGCGTGATCGACGCCCAGGGCCGCAGCCGCGCCTACATCAACGGCACCCCGGCCACGGTCGCGCAATTGCGCGAACTGGGCGACAGCCTGGTCGACATCCATGGCCAGCATGCGCACCAGAGCCTGATGCGTCCGGAGGCCCAGCGCGACCTGCTGGACGCGCACGGCGGCCACGGCGACCTGCGCCAGGCGGTGGGCCTGGCCTGGAAGCAATGGCGCGCGCTGGCGCGCCAGCTGGAACTGGCCGAAAAAGACGCCGAGGGCCTGGCCGCCGAACGCGAGCGGCTGCAATGGCAGGTCGACGAACTCGATCGCCTCGGGCTCGCGCCGGACGAATGGGAATCGCTGCAATCCGAGCACACCCGCCTGTCGCATTCGCAGTCGCTGCTGGACGGCGCCACACAGATCCTCGACGCCCTTGATGGCGAAGGCGATTCGGCCCACCACCGGCTGACCGCGGCCAACCACCGCATCCAGCAGATGCTGCGGCACGACAGCGGCCTGCAGGGCATCTACGACGAACTCGAATCGGCCCGCATCGCCATCAGCGAAGCGGTGTCCGACCTGAACAACTACGTCAGCCGTGTCGATCTCGATCCGCGCCGGCTGGCCGACGTCGAGGCGCGCCTGAGCGCGGTGTTCGAGACGGCGCGCAAATTCCGCACCGAACCCGACGAACTCTGCACCTTGCGCGACAGCTTGCACGCCGAACTCTCGGCCCTGCAGGCTGCCGCCGATATCGACGCGCTGCGCGCCCAGGCGCAGGCGGCGCAGGCGCAGTACGACGCCGCCGCGGCCAAGCTCACGGCGGCGCGCCGCAAGATCGCCAAGGATCTCGGCAAGCAGGTCACGCAAGCGATGCAGACGCTGGCCATGCAAGGCGGCAAGTTCGAGCCCACGCTGGCCGCCGCCGCGCCGTCGGCCCATGGCAATGAACACGTCGAGTTCCTGGTGGCCGGCCATGCCGGCACCACGCCACGGCCGCTAGCGAAGGTCGCATCCGGCGGCGAACTGTCGCGCATCTCGTTGGCGCTGTCCGTCATTGCCAGCCGCGCGGCGCGCGTGCCCACCCTGATCTTCGACGAGGTCGACAGCGGCGTCGGCGGCGCGGTGGCCGAAGCCGTCGGCAAGCTGCTGCGCGAACTGGGCGAGCGCCACCAGGTGCTGTGCGTCACCCACCTGCCGCAGGTCGCCGCCTGCGGCAACAACCAGTTCCTGGTCAGCAAGACCGAATCTCGCGGCACCACGCGCTCGCGCATCGAAGAACTGGATGAAGGCGCCCGGGTCGAGGAGATCGCCCGCATGCTGGGCGGCATCAAGCTCACCGCCACCACCCGCGAGCACGCCCGCGAAATGCTGGCAGGCTTCGGCCGCGCGCCGGCCTGAATCTGCAGGGGCCAGGCAACCCGCTCCTCGCGGGCCTGATGCGACGCATCCGGGGCGCGTGCGCCCCCCCCCCCAGAAAAGCCGGGCGCCGGCTGCCTTTGTGCCGACAGCCCGTATCGCAATGGTCCGCAGCCTGATTCAGTCCGAGAATAAAAAAAGCCCCTTCATATAGAAGGGGCTTTTGCTTTCAACTACCCACGGCGAGCGCGGCCGTGGGCAGGTCCGAGGCGAAGAAAGCTCAGCGGCCTTTCAGGCAGCTGCCGCAGATGCCGTACAGCACCATGGCGTGGCTTTCCAGCGCGAAACCGTTGTCCTTGGCGATCTTTTGCTGGCGTTTCTCGATGTCCGGATCGGAGAACTCAACCACCTTGCCGCAGTTGGTGCAGATCAGGTGGTCGTGGTGATCGCCGTCGTTCAGTTCGAACACGGCCTTGCCGCTGTCGAACTGGCTGCGGGCAAGGATGCCGGCCTGTTCGAACTGGGTCAGGACGCGATAGACGGTGGCCAGGCCGATTTCGACGTTTTCGCCGATCAGGGCACGGTAGACGTCTTCGGCGCTGAGGTGGCGCTGGTCCGACTTACGGAAGATATCAAGAATTTTCAGGCGCGGGAAAGTCGCCTTCAAACCCATGTTTTTCAGTTCGCTTTGGTCGCTCATGGTGTAATCGCTCTCCGTCCGCGTTGGCATGGGCAAGGATACTCGGTAACCGCGAGCCGGCTCCCCAGAATTCCTGCCGCCCCGCAGAACTATCCTTATGAAACCTTTATGATAACGGTTTTGTCTGCTTCCAAATAATAGGGGCGCGTAGTGTCCATGATTGCACGAATTCCTTCCCGCTCGCTCAAGACCGGTTTGGCCATCGCCGCCCTGGCCGTCGCCCTCGCCGGCTGCACGGGGGACAAGTGGGGCTTCCCCTACAAGGCCGGTGTCCAGCAAGGCAACTGGATCACCCAGGAGCAGGTGGCGCTGCTGCAGCCGGGCATGACGCGCGAACAGGTCCGCTTCGCGCTGGGCAGCCCCACCCTGACCAGCGTGCTGCACGCCAACCGCTGGGACTACCCTTACTACTACAAGCCCGGCTACGGTGACGCCCAGGAACGCAAGTTCACGGTCTGGTTCGAGAACGACCGGCTGACCCGCTGGGAAGGCGACAAGCAGCCCGACCTGCAGCCCTACCAGATCAACACGCCCAGCGCCACCGCCGATGAAAAGGCCGACAAGCGCCTGAGCGAAGACGAGGCCCGGCTCAAGCAGGAAGAAGAGCAGAAGAAACGCGACGCCGCCGCCCCGACCAGCCCGATGAACCAATACCCCGGCCAGCCCGGCAACGCGCCCGAGCCGCTGCGCTAAACCCAAGGATTTTCTTCATGCGTATTGCTATCGCCGGCGCCAGCGGCCGTATGGGCCAGATGCTGATCGACGCCGTCCTGAAGGCCGACGGCCTGCAACTGGCGGTCGCGCTCGACCGCAAGGGTTCGCCCTCGCTGGGCCAGGACGCGGGCGCCCCGCTGGGCCAGCAGACCGGCGTCGCCATCACCGACGACCTGGGCGCGCTGGCCAACGCCGACTGCCTGATCGACTTCACCCGCCCCGAAGGCACGCTGGAGCACCTGCAGGCCTGCGCCAAGCTGGGCGTGAAGGCCGTCATCGGCACCACCGGCTTCGACGACAACGGCCGCGCCGCCATCGAAGTGGCCGCGCAGAAAACCGCCATCGTGTTCGCGCCCAACATGAGCGTGGGCGTGAACGCCACGCTCAAGCTGCTGGACATGGCCGCCCGCATCCTGAATTCGGGCTACGACGTGGAGGTCTTCGAGGCCCACCACCGCAACAAGGTCGACGCCCCCTCGGGCACCGCGCTCAAGATGGGCGAGACCATCGCCTCGGCCTGGGACGTGGCCCTGCCCGACGTGGCCACCTGGAGCCGCCACGGCGACACCGGCGTGCGCAAGCCGGGCACCATCGGCTTCTCGGTGCTGCGCGGCGGCGACATCGTCGGCGACCACACCGTGTCGTTCTGCGGCATCGGCGAACGCATCGAGATCACCCACCGCTCGGCCAGCCGCGCCACCTACGCCGAAGGCGCGTTGCGCGCCGCCCGCTTCCTGGAAGGCAAGCACAACGGCCTGTACGACATGCAGGCGGTGCTGGGACTCTGATCCCTTCGCGCCCATGAAAAAAAGGACCCGCGAGGGTCCTTTTTTTCATGCAGCACCCGGTCACGCCACCACGGGCTCCGGCTCCAGCGCCACGCCGTAGCGCTCGGCGACCGCATCCTGGATCGCGCGCGCCAGCGCCAGGATGTCGGCGGCGGTGGCGCCCCCGCGATTCACCAGCACCAACGCCTGCCGGTCATGCACCCCGGCCGCGCCCAGGCTGCGCCCCTTCCAGCCGCACTGGTCGATCAGCCAGCCGGCCGCCAGCTTGTAGCTGCCGTCCGGCTGCGCATACGACACCAGGCCGGGATAACGGGAGACGAGCGCTTCGCGCTGCGCCGCGGACACGATGGGATTCTTGAAAAAACTGCCGGCGTTACCGGTGACCGCCGGGTCCGGCAGCTTGGCGCGCCGGATCTCGCAGACCGCCTCGAAGACGGCGCGCGCCGACGGCTCGCCCATAAGGCCGGGATGACGCTGCAGGTCCGGGTACGACAACACCGGCCGCCAGGGCCGCGGCAGACGCAAGCGCACCGCCACGATCACCCAACGTCCGGGCCGCTGGTGCTTGAAAATGCTGTCGCGATAGGCAAAGCGGCACTCGGCCGCGCTCAGGTCGACATACCGGCCCGCCTGCACGTCCCAGGCCGTCAGGCTGTCAAAGCGATCGGCCAGCTCGACCCCGTAGGCGCCGATGTTCTGCACCGGCGCCGCGCCGACCGTGCCCGGGATCAATGCCAGGTTTTCCAGGCCGTCCCAGCCCTGCCTCACGCACTCGGCGACGAAGTCGTGCCAGGTCTCGCCGCCTGCCGCCTCCACCAGCCATGCATCGGGCTCGGCCCGCAGCAGGCGCACGCCCCGCAGCGCCACGCGCGCCACCAGGCCCGGCACGGTCTCGGGCAACACCACATTGCTGCCACCGCCCAGCACCAGCAGCCGGTCGTGCCGCGCGGCCAAGGCCGACAGGGCCGGCAGTTGCGCCACATCGTCGAGCGTGACGCAGGCCTGGGCCGTCGACGCCAGGCCCAGGGTGTTCAAGGCGGAAAGGTCCCGCGCCTCGGGGATGAGGACAGGTGCGGTGGCAGAGGAATTTGACATGGATACTACCGGGTGTGCTATATTTTCTGTCTTCGCTCATATTACTTGATTGAGCTTGGCAGCCAGACGGCACTCAGTGCAGCCTTGGCCACGCAAAGTTAAGCGCGATCCGCCTGCCCCAGCAATCTGCCAGCGGCAAGCACGATCGAAAAAAATCATGTAGAATGCGCGCCTTCTGATCGATAACCAAGTTGATCAGGCAACCACGAAAGTGGTTGGCAATAAGAAATGGTTTGCACTGGCAGTGCGTGGAATTTTCACCAGGCCAGAAATTGCGGACCCATGCGGGAGTAGCTCAGTTGGTAGAGCGCAACCTTGCCAAGGTTGAGGTCGCGAGTTCGAGACTCGTCTCCCGCTCCAGATTTTATGGGCAGTGTCTTCACACTGCGCATGTTGCAAGAAAGGGCCTGCGGGCCCTTTTTTCATTTCCGCGCCGATCACCACAGTTTTGTCCCGAAGCCCTGTCAATGCGAGCAACACCTGCGTGCGAGCAACACCTGCGCCGCAGGTAAGTGAGCACGGGCAGTAAACCAGGAATGTTCGTGACAGGGCCGCCAAGAATGCTCGTGGCAGATCCGCCGAAAGCGGCGACACTGACAGCAATGGCGACGCACCCGGAACCCACAACCGAAACGGCAAGCATGGCGACATCTCCGCAAACGGCTGCGCAGGACGCGATCTGCGACAGATACGGCATGCAAGGCATGGCGCCTGAAGAAATGGTCGCGGTCGCCCTGCGCACGCTGGGCGCGATGCCGATCCATGGCACGCGCATCACATTGCCCCGGGACGGCACCATCGGCTGGTTCATCCACTGTGGCGAACACTCGGACGCCGACGACTTCTACCAACCCATCCACACCGCGCACCTGGCGACGCTGTTGCCGCGAGTCGTCGACTACCTGCGCCTGCCCCCGGGCGCGAAGTTCATCATCGACGACCAGGGTTACGAAGACGTGTGGATGGAAGCCTAGACGCCCCTCAGTCCGGCGGGCAACGCCGCGCGGCCGCTAGGCGACGAACGCATCGACCAAGGTATCCGCCGCTTTCGTGAAGTACGCCTCGATCTCCGCGCGGGCCCGCAGCCGGGCCGCCTCCAGCGCCTGCCCGCCCATCGCGGTGCCCTCCACCGAAAAGAACGTCAGGCGCTTCAGGCCGATGGTGGCCAGCGCCGCCTTCAGGTAGGGCGTCAGGAAATCCGGCTGGCGCGCCTCGGCCCCGGAGAACAGGCCGCCCGACGACACCGCCACGAAAACCGGCTTGTCGGCCAGCACCCCGACCTTGCCTGCGCGCGTCACGGTGAACGTGCTGCGCACCCGCACCACATGATCGATCCACGCCTTCAACGCCGACGGCACGGTGTAGTTGTGCATCGGTGTGGCGATGACGACGTAGTCGGCATCGACCAGGGATTGGATCAGGTGGTCGGACTGGCGCAACGATCCGGCGGAGTCGCCGTCGGGGTCGGCCGGCGAGCCCAGCGCCCAGGCGTATTCGGCATCCACATGCGGCAGCGGATTGGCGTCGATCTCGACAAGGTCGCGGCCCCGCCTGGCATCGGCCCGCGCCAGTCCATCGAGGATGAACCGCGACAGCCGAAGGCTCTCCGATGCCGCGCCGCGCGGACTGCAGGTCAAACGCAGGACGCTCATGCGACCGCCCCCTCCAACACCTTGCTGAAGCGCATCGCGCCCGTCAGCAAGCCTTGCCGGAAGTAGAAGCGCTGCGCCAGCGCGTTGGCCAGGCCGGTGTCCAGCACCAGCTTGGCGCAACCAGCCTCGCGCGCCATGCGCTCGAGCGCCTGCAGCAGACTGGCGCCATGGCGCGAGCCGCGACTGCATTCGGTGACGACAAGGTCATCGACGTAGAGGAAACGGCCATAGATCAGGTTTTCCTGGAAGCGATAGCCAGCCAGCGCGACCGGCGCGTCGCCCTCCCACACCGCCAACAGGGCGTAACGCTCGGCGCGCATGCGCGCGACGCGCTCGGCGAAATCGCGCTCGCCGGCCAGGTGCGGGCGCAATTCCCGCATGACCGGAAAGCAGGCGCGCAGCGCCTCGTCGGTTTCGATAGGGCGAATGTCAGGTTGACTCATGAAGATCCTGTCTGGAAAGAAATCACCCGCCGCCATAGCGGGCATGAACATCATGCTAAGGAAGCCATGACATAATTTGAAGAACCATAAATTGACCTTTCGACTAGGCCATGATGCCGACCTCCCTTGCCAACCTGCCGCCCGCCGTTTCCGGCGACGAACCGCTGTACCGGCAGGTCTACGAGCGCTTCCGCGGCGCCATCGCCCAGGGCACGCTCAAGCCGGGCGACCGCATCCCGTCCGCGCGCGCATTGGCCAAGGACCTGGGCGTGGCGCGCGGCACGATCGAGATGGCCTACTCGCTGCTGCATGCCGAAGGCTATGTACAGCCGCGCGGCCAGGCCGGCACCGTAGTCACGCCGGGCTTGCAGGCGCAGGCCACGCCGCGGCCGCTTCCAGCGCCCGCCAAGGCGGACCCCGATACCTGGCGCCAGCCGCCTACGCTGCTGCCATTCCAGATGGGCCTGCCAGCGCTGGACGCCTTTCCACGCAAGATCTGGGCGCGGCTGGGCGCCCGCCACCTGCGCGCCACGCAGGCGGCTGACCTGTCCTACCCGCCCGCCGATGGGCTGCCCGCGCTGCGCAACGCGATCGCCGCGCACCTGCAGGTGGCGCGCGGCATCCACTGCTCGCCGGCGCAAGTGTTCATCACGTCCGGCTATCGCGAGAGCCTGAACCTGGTGATCCAGGCCCTGCTGCACCCCGGCGACCAGGTCTGGGTGGAAGATCCCGGCTACCCGCCGACGCGCGAGCTGCTCAAGCATTCCGGCCTGACGTTCGCGCCGGTGGAAGTCGACGCCGAGGGCATCATGGTGTCGCGGGGTATCGCGCAGGCGCCGGGGGCGAGCGCGGCGGTCGTGACGCCCGCCCACCAAAGCCCACTGAGCGTGACGCTGTCGCTGACGCGCCGCCAGGCGCTGCTGGAATGGGCCGAGCGCAATCAGCGCTGGATCGTGGAAGACGACTACGATGGCGAATACCGCTACGTCAGCCGGCCGCTGCCGGCGCTCAAGAGCCTGGACCGCCATGGCCGCGTGCTCTACGCGGGCACCTTCAGCAAGGTCATGTTCCCCGGCATCCGCCTGGCGTACCTGGTGGTGCCCGAGGCCCAGGTGCGGCGCTTCGAGGACGTGAACCGCGTGCTCGGCAACGGCATCCCGGGCCTGACCCAGGCCATGGTCGGCGCCTTCATGCTGGAGGGCCATTTCGCGCGCCATATCCAGCGCATGCGGCGGCTCTACTCGGAACGCCGCAACGCCACCGCCGCGGGGCTGGCCAAAGTGTTCGGCCCCACCATGCCGATTCATCCACAACCGGGCGGCATGCATTTGCTGGTGCGGATGCAGGGCCACCAGACCGACCGCCCGCTGGCGCAGCGCATGGTCGAGCACGGCATCTACGCGCACGCCCTGTCGCGCTGGACGACCCACGCGCCGTGCGGCGCCGGTCTGTTGATGAGCTTCACCAACATCGAGTCGCAGGAACGCGCCGAGCAGCTAGGCCGACGCATCCTGGAATTGATGTAGCGGCGGCGTATCCGCCATCGGCGACCCGCCGCCGCTTGCCGCAACCCCGCCTACTTCAACCCGGCCTTGCCCAGACCGAACTCCTCGTCGGAGGAGCCAGGCTCGGTGCGGAAGGCGACATTCAGGCGGTTCCAGCCATTGATGCCCACCACCAGAAAGGTGAGATCCGAGATTTCCTCTTCGGACAGTTGGCCGCGGACATGTTGATACACCGCATCGGACACGCCGTGCGGGTGCAGTACGGTCAGCGCCTCGGTCCATTCGAGCGCGGCGCGCTCGCGCGGGCTGAACAGCGTGGATTCACGCCAGATGGCGATATGATGCAGGCGCAACTCACGCTCACCGCCGATCTTGGCCTGCTTGACGTGCATGTCCAGGCAGAAGCCGCAGCCATTGATCTGCGAGGCGCGGATCGTCACGAGGTCATTGAACTCCCGGATGACGGCCTTCTTTTTCAATGCCGCGCTGAAATCGAGATAATGCTTGGACAGCTCGGCGGAAACCTGGAAGTAATTCAAGCGCTGGGTCATGTTGCGAACACCTATGTGGAATGGATTGCGGACGACATCGCCGCATGTCCACATGGTGCCGCCAGCAGCCGCGGCGGCAAAGCGCCAAGAACCGCCATTTGGACTGGGCCATGTGACGGGCCGCGCGGGCCATGCCTGCCCGCCACGTCCGTCCACGCGGCGCCAGGCCAGGCCTGACGCGGCGCCCGCTTGCCCCGGCGTCAAATTACGGTATACTCTCGCCTCTTCGCAGTACAGCAGTATCCGCGCGGGAGTAGCTCAGTTGGTAGAGCGCAACCTTGCCAAGGTTGAGGTCGCGAGTTCGAGACTCGTCTCCCGCTCCAGTTGATGCGCCGTTTTCATGAACGTCGCCGCATCGTTGGAATCACCAGCCGGATGTGCTTATCCAGACGGACCGCCAGGCATCATCGGCGCCGTTTGCCTCGCGACAGGTTCTTGTCGATTTCCCCTTCAGTGTTACGTTGCGGTCCCGAGCCTCGATGTCGTCATCGCCTCATGCCATGCGCCCTGCACGCGGACCTGTCGCGCACCTTCGCGACGAACTCCGCCGCGCATCGTTGCGGCGACTTTTTTTGCGGGCCGCACGGACAGACCCGCACAAGTCCTAAAAACTGTGTATAATCGCTGTCTTTGGTGGACACGGCCTCTTTCAAAAAGTGGCTTAGCCGGCTAAAAGCGCCGGCAGGTTGAAAGCTTCGGATTAAAAACCCAAGGCAATCAACATTCGGCTCACCAAACGCAGTGCCCCGCGGGAGTAGCTCAGTTGGTAGAGCGCAACCTTGCCAAGGTTGAGGTCGCGAGTTCGAGACTCGTCTCCCGCTCCAAATACAAAAAGGAAGCACCGGCCTATACCGAGCTTCCTTTTTTCTTGCAGTACTGGCGCAATGGCAGAGTGGTTATGCAGCGGATTGCAAATCCGTGTACGTCGGTTCGATTCCGGCTTGCGCCTCCAGTATTTCTTCCCCCTGCATCTCGTTACCCATCCCTACGCCCGGTCAATCGATTGATTGTTAAGGTGACGCCGTTTTCATTTGACGACGATCCCATGCACAACCATCACGCACCGCGCCGCGTCCGCCCCACCCTGCTCGCCCTGTCCGCCGCCACGTTGATGACGTTGGCGCCGCTGGCCGCAGAGGCCGACTCCGACCGCCATCATCATCGCCATGGCCACGGTCATGGCCGCGGCGAGTACAAGGAAAAGTACTGGGACGGCGCCTGTGAAGTCGAGCGCAAATGGAAGCGCAACGGCGACTATCGCGAAAAGCGCAAATGCCGCGATGACTACCGCTACGGCTATGCCCCGCAGCCCGTGCTGGTGCCGGCGATGCCCGCTCCCGCCATTGTCATCAACCCGCCGCCCATCATCATCCGCCCCTGACCATGGATCCCTCGGTGAAAGATGCCATCGCCCGCTGGCCCGACGTGCCGGCGGTGTTTGGCTGGCTGTCGCTGGATCCGCGCGGCCGCTGGCGCCTGCATCCGCAAGGACAGGCCGCGCGAGGCGGTGCCGGCGAATCCATCACCAATCCCCAGATCCTGGGCTTCATCAACCGCAACTACGAACATGACGACACGGGTCGCTGGTTTTTCCAGAACGGCCCGCAACGCGTTTTCCTGCGGCTGGACGCGGCGCCCTATGTGCTGCGGCTGGACGACGACGGCCGCTCGCTGCGCACCCACACCGACATGCCGGTGGCCACCGTCACCGGCTGGTGGCTGGACGACGCCGGACAGTTGTACGCCATGACGGACCGGGGCCCGGGCATCGTGCTGGACCGCGATCTCGCGGCGCTGATGGAACGGCTTGTCACGGACGAAGGCGCCGCCCTGCTGGACGTCGTCGATCGCCTGGCGCCTGCGCAGTCGCTACGCATCGCGCTGCCGCACGTCTACGATGCGGCGCCGCTGCGCCTGATCGTTCGCGCCCAGGTGCCCGGCGCCTTGGGCTTCCAGGCCAACCCCACCGCCTGATTCCACTCCACCCCGGCGCGTCACGCCCCGGCGACAGGCCACGCAGGCCACCCCAGGTCAGAACATGCCGTTGCCGTTGGCCGATTGCTCGGGAATCGGTTGCACCGCGTCCCAATGCTCGACGATCTTGCCCCGCTCCAACCGGAAGATGTCGATGATGGCATTGCCGCGCGAGCCCGGCTCGCGCACGGCGTGCACATGCAGGATCACATAGTCGCCATCGGTGAAGACGCGCTTGATCTCGCTTTTCGACTGCGGATATTTGTCGCGCAGGAACGCGACGAATTTGCGGAACCCCTCGGGTCCGTCAGCGGCGTTGGGATTGTGCTGGATGTAGCGGTCGCCCAGGTATTTCAAGGCCGCATCCGCGTCTTTCTGGTTCAGGCCCTTTTCATAGAAGGCGAGCACGGCCGCCTTGTTGGCGGCCTCCTGCTCGGGCGAGGCCTGCACGGCCGGCGACAGGGCGGCGGCGAACAGCGCGGCACCAAGAATACGCGTGATGAATGACATGGAAGCTCCAGAAAAGCCGAGGCGGCCGGCCCATTCTAGGTGCCGGCCGCCTCGAGGACGACGTCCAATCCAGTAGACAGTTTGATGCGCGGGACGGTCAGCCGCCGCGGCCGCTCTTGAGCAGCGCGTACTTGCCATCGCCCAGCAACGCCAGCGCCGCGGCCGCCACCGCCAGGAAAATCGGGTATTCCCAGCCGCCGCCCGGATTGCTGAACCCCCAGCCATTGCCGAAGTGGACCGTGGATGCCACGAACAACTGCACGGCGGCGATCACGGCGATCCAGCGCGGCCACACGCCCAGGATCAGCAACACGCCGGCACCGATCTCAAAGAAGGTCACCGGATACGCCAGCCAGCCGGCAAAGCCAATCTTGGCGAAGAACTGTGCGGTGCCGGGCAGCGTGAACACCAGCAGTTTGGTCAGGCCATGGGCCAGGAACATCACGCCAAGCGCGATGCGGAGCAGGAGCGCGGCATACGGCGCGGTACGGGTATCGATCATTGCATTCTCCGTGAGCGAATCGCCCAGGACGGGAAGATTCTTCATGGCCGCTATTCTTGCGATTCCAAAAACAAAGATAAACATGCAAAATCGCAACTTATTGTTCCCCTTTGGGAAATAATCATGGATACCCACACCGCCATGCAGACCTACGCCCGGGTCGTGGAATTGGGCTCGTTCGCCGCCGCCGCGGACAAGATGGGCCAGGCCCGCTCCGTGGTCACGCGGCAGATCGCCTTTCTGGAAGAAAAGTACGGCGTGCGGCTGCTCAACCGCACCACCCGCAAGCTCAGCATGACCGACGCCGGCCGCGCCTTCTACGAGCGGGTGCGGCCGATCCTGGCCGAAGTGGCCGACCTGGAACTGTCGCTGCAGGCCGAGGGCCAGGCGCCCAGCGGCCGCCTGCGCGTCAGCGCGCCGGTGTCGTTCGGCATCCTGCACCTGGGCCCGGCCATCGCCGAATACCTGCTGCGTTATCCGGACGTAACCATTGACCTGGACCTGAACGACCGCGTGGTCGACCTGGTGGAAGACGGCTATGACGTGGCGGTGCGTATCGGACCGCTGCAGGATTCCTCGCTGGTGGCCCGGCCGCTGGCGCCGCAGCAACTGCTCGTGTGCGCGGCGCCGGCCTATCTGGAACGCCACGGCGTGCCGCGCACGCCCGAAGACCTGAAGCAGCACCGCTGCCTGCACTACGCCTATGCCAGCACCGGCAACGAATGGCATTTCGAGAAGGACGGCATCATCCATCTGGTGCGGGTCAATGCCGCCCTGCGCGCCAACAACGGCGATGTGCTGCGCACCGCCGCGCTGGCCGGGCACGGCGTAATCCTGCAGCCGGAGTTCCTGGTGGGCGAGGACGTGCGCAGCGGCCGCCTGACGGCCCTGTTGCAGGACTATGCCCACACCCCGATTTCCATGTACGCCGCCTATCCGCACCGGCGCTTCCTGTCGCCCAAGGTGCGCTCGTTCGTCGAGCACCTGGAAGAGCGCTTCGGCAGCCCCGCCCCCATGGCGCCCGCCCGGCGCGCCAGCCGGCGCCGCAGCCGTTAGAATCGTAGCCATGACCGCCAAATCGCCCCTCGAATACTTCCCCGCGCCGCGCCGCGCGAACTTCTGCAGCCAGTGTGGCTCGCCCGTGAACCGCCGGGTGCCGGAGGGCGACAACCGCGAACGCGACATCTGCGACCACTGCGGCGCGATCCACTACCAGAACCCGCGCCTGGTGGTGGGCACGGTGCCGGTGCTGGACAATCGCGTGCTGCTGTGCCGGCGCGCGATCGAGCCGCGCTACAACACCTGGACGCTGCCGGCCGGCTTCATGGAACTGGGCGAGAGCACCGCGCAAGGCGCGGGTCGTGAAACGCTGGAGGAATCCGGCGCGCGCATCCGCCTGGGCGAGATCTACACCATCATCGACGTGCCGCAGATCGAGCAGGTGCACGTCTTCTATCTGGCCGAGGTGCTGGGCCCCGAGCTGGATCCCGGCCCGGAAAGCCTGGAAGCCCGCTTCTACGACGAGGCCGACATTCCCTGGGACGACCTGGCGTTCCGCACCGTGGCGACCACGTTGCAACGCTATTTCGAGGACCGCAAGCGCGGCACGTTCGGCCCTCACCACTACACCCTAGAATCGCACCGTTGAAGCTGCCCTGGCTTGCCGCCGATACGCCATTCCCGCCGGCGGAGTTCGCCCTGACGGATCCGGACGGCCTGCTGGCGGCCGGCGCCGACCTGTCCACGCCGCGCCTGATCCAGGCCTATTCCAACGGCATCTTCCCCTGGTATTCCGAGGGCGAGCCGATCCTGTGGTGGAGCCCGGACCCGCGCATGGTGCTGGCCTGCCAGGACTTCGCGCCGTCGCACTCGCTGCGCAAACTGCTGCGGCAGATCGCCAACCACGAACATGAGGCCGCGCCGCGCATCGAGGTGCGAGTCGACACAGCCTTCACGGCGGTGATGGCGCAATGCGCCGCGCCGCGCGACGGCCAGCCGGGCACCTGGATCACCGCCGCGATGCGGCAGGCCTATCAAGCGTGGCACGAGGCTGGCTACGTCCACAGCATCGAGACCTGGATCGACGGCGAACTGGCCGGCGGCCTGTATGGCATCAACCTGGGCCGCATGTTCTTCGGCGAATCGATGTTCACGCGCGTGCCCAATGCCTCCAAGATCGCGCTGGCCTACCTGGTGCGCTACGTCAGCGCGCAGGGCGTGCAGTGGATCGATTGCCAGCAGCAGACCCGTCACCTTGCCAGCCTGGGCGCGCGGCCGGTGCCGCGCTCGCGCTTCCTGGAGCACATACGCGCCGCCACCGCGCAACCGCCGCTCACCTGGGGTCCGGGACGGCTGGACAGCGGGGGGCGGCTGCTGCCCCTGGCGCCGGGCGCCCAGGCCTGACGGCCTTCCCGCCGGGCGGCGCCGCGCGCCGCCCTCCTCCACATCACCAGCCGGGTTAGGCGTTAATATGTAGTGGTCCCCGTCACGGACTTGGCGCCGGACGCCGGGATTCCACATGAGCCAGCTCAAAGAATTACCTTTCTCCACGCTGCAGTTCTACGCGACCGCTCCCTACCCTTGCAGCTATCTGCCGGGACGCCAGGCGCGGTCGCAGGTTGCCGCGCCCGGCCACCTGATCAACGCGGGCACCTATTCGCAACTGGTCGAGCAGGGCTTTCGCCGCAGCGGCCTGTTCACTTACCGCCCGCATTGTGACAACTGCCACGCCTGTGTGCCGGTGCGGGTCGACACCGCCAGCTTCGCGCCCAACCGCAGCCAGCGCCGCGCCTGGCGCGACCATCGCGACCTGCAATCGTTCGTGGCCGAATTGGCCTGGTCGCCGGAGCACTACCGGCTCTATACCCGCTACCAGCAGGGCCGCCATCCAGGCGGCGGCATGGATGAGGACAGCCGCACCCAGTACGCGCAGTTCCTGCTGACCAGCCGCGTCAACACCCGCCTGGTGGAGTTCCGCGACCCCGCCGGCGTACTGATGATGGTCTCGATCATCGACGTGCTCGACGACGGCCTGTCGTCCGTCTACACCTTCTACGACCCGGACGTCGCGGGCAGCCTGGGCACCTACAGCATCCTCTGGCAGATCGAGCAATGCCGCACGCTCAACCTGCCCTGGCTCTACCTGGGCTACTGGATCGCCGACAGCCAGAAAATGTCGTACAAGGCCAGCTTCCATCCCGCCCAGTACCTGGTCGACGGCGCCTGGGGCGACCGGCCCGCGCCCGCCGCGTCCGGCCCCAAGGCCTGATCCGCCGCCGCGCCTGGCCCGCAGGGCCGGCCAAAGACGCTTTACAATCCCGCTCCATGTCGATCCTCTTCCACGCCTATCCCCTGGCCCGCCCGGCGCTGTTCGCCATGGACGCGGAAACCGCCCACGAAGTCACCCTGTCGGGACTGCAGCGGGCCTACGAATGCGGCGCCACGCGCAAGCTGCTGCAGGCGCAGCCCAAGGCGCCCTGCACCCTGATGGGCATGCAGTTGGCCAACCCCATCGGGCTGGCGGCGGGACTGGACAAGAACGGCGCCTATATCGATGCGCTCGGCAACCTGGGATTCGGTTTCGTCGAGGTCGGCACGGTGACGCCGCGGGCGCAGCCGGGCAATCCCAAGCCACGCATGTTCCGGCTGCCGCGCGCCAACGCGCTGATCAACCGCCTGGGTTTCAACAACCAGGGGCTGGACGCATTCCTGGCCAACGTGCAGCGCAGCCAGTGGCGCAAGCAGGGCGGCATCCTGGGCCTGAACATCGGCAAGAACGCCGACACCCCGATCGAACGGGCCGCCGACGATTACCTGATCGGCCTGGCCGGCGTGTACCCGCATGCCGACTACGTCACGGTGAACATCTCGTCGCCCAACACCAAGAACCTGCGCGCGCTGCAAGGCGGCGACGAACTGTCGGCCCTGCTGGCGCAACTGGCGGACAAGCGCCGCGCGCTGGAAGACCAGCACCAGCGCCGCGTGCCGATGGCGGTGAAGATCGCCCCCGACCTGACCACGGAACAGATCGACGCCATTGCCGACGCGCTGCCGCGCCATGGCATCGACGGCGTCATCGCCACCAACACGACCCTGTCGCGCGATGCCGTCGCCGGCATGGCGCACGCCGAGGAAGCGGGCGGCCTTTCCGGCGCGCCGGTGCATGAGCTGTCGCTGGCGGTAATCCGCCGGCTCAAGGAGCGCCTGGGCGACAGCCTGGCGATCATCGGGGTGGGCGGCGTGCTGTCGGGCCGGCAGGCCAAGGAAAAGATGCAGGCTGGCGCCGACGCGGTGCAGCTCTATACCGGCCTGATCTACCGTGGCCCGGCCTTGGTGGGCGAGTGCGTGCGGGCTGTCGCCCGCTGAACGCCGGGGACGCCCCTCTGCCCCATCGGAAGCCCGCCGAGGCGCCCGCCCCGCGACGCGCCGCAACGTGGTGGAGACACGCCCCGCCGCCCCGACACGGGAAAAGGGCAAAAAAAGAGGCCACCCGAAGGGTGGCCCTAATTCCAGCTCTGCTCTGTCACTCAACAGTACTACATAACTGCAATTTGCGCAGCAAGGCCGCGCCAAATACTCAGGCGGCGCTGCGGCGGCTGCGGCTGGCAACCTTGGTGGCGGCGTCGGCGGCATCCGTCGCGGCCTTGAAGGTCGCGTTGGCGGCGGCGTTCAGGTTCGACTCGGCGACTTCGGCGGCCTGCTTGGCGGCCTTGGTCAGCGAATCGTAGGCGCTGTTGGCGGTGGCCAGCGAGGACTTGATCAGGGCGACGGCGCTTTCCGAACCCGTGGGGGCGTTCTTGGAGAACTGTTCGACGGCCTCGGTCAGCTGCTGCTGGCCTTCGGCGATCTGTTCTTCGGTCAGCTTGACCAGGTTGCCCTGCACGCCGGCGACGATGTCATACACGTGCTTGGTGTAGGCCAGGGCCTTTTCGGCGCCCGGCTGCAGCAGGCCGGAGGCGAACGCCGCGGCTTCCTGCGGGTCCTTCACTTCGGCGGCTTGTTGCGACTTCTGGGCGACTTCGTCCAGCGTGGCGCGCACGACCTTCAGGTTCAGTTCGACCAGCTTTTCGAAGCCGGCGAACACGGCCGACTGGGCGGCCACGAAAGTGTTGATGCTGGCTTTTTGACGGTCCAGGACTTGTTGCGGGATAGCGCTCATAGAATTGCTCCTTTTAGGGGTAGCCGGAGGCTGTCCGGCGAGTAAGGATGGTGTCTGCGACGAAATAAGGAACGTGCGCGGAAACTGGTACTACAAGCTACCGCCGGCCCGTTTGATGCACTGCACAATTGACATTCTACGGGCCTAAAAAACCTTGTCAAGCAATATTGGTGCAACGCAACAACTATTTGCACATTAACAGTGCAGGCGCCGGTGCCGGGTTGATCCAACGCAAGCATTTCCCATGATTCGGGAAATACCCGACATGACGGCGTATCAATTCTTTTCTACACTGCTTGCACGCTGATGACAGATAAACACAAACGATAAGTCAGCGGTCAAAAACACATCGCAGCAAGCAAAACCCTGCAATTGGAGACTTCATGACCCTCATCCCCCGCACGCTTTCGGCCCTGCTCGCGGCCAGCGCCATGCTCGCGGCCGGCGCCGCCCACGCGGAATTCCCGGAACGCCCCATCAACATGGTGGTGCCTTTCGCCGCAGGCGGTCCGACGGACAACGTCGCGCGTTCGCTGGCTGAAGCCATGCGGCACTCGCTGGGCCAGACCGTCGTGGTCGAAAACAAGGGTGGCGCGGGCGGCACGATCGGCACCACGCAAGTGGCCCGCTCGCAGCCGGACGGCTATTCCGTACTGCTGATGCACGCCGGCTTCTCGACGGCGCCCTCGCTGTATAAGAATCCGGGGTATGACCCCTACAAGAGTTTCGAGCCCATCGGCCTGGTCGTCGATGTGCCCATGACCATCATCGCGCGCTCGGACTTCCCGCCCAACAACATCCAGGAACTGGCCGACTACGTCAAAAAGAACAAGGACAAGGTCTCGCTGGCCAACGCCGGCATCGGCGCCGCCAGCCACCTGTGCGGCACCATGCTGGTCGAGGCCCTGGGCGTGCAACTGCTGACCATCCCCTACAAGGGCACGGCGCCGGCCATGAACGACCTGCTGGGCAAGCAGGTCGACCTGCTGTGCGACCAGACCACCAACACCACGCAGCAGATCGACAGCGGCAAGGTCAAGGCCTACGCCGTCACCAGCCTGCAGCGCGTGCCCACCCTGCCCAAGCTGCCGACCATGGACGAGTCCGGCTTCAAGGGCTTCGAAGTGGGTATCTGGCATGGCATGTGGGTGCCGAAGGGCACGCCCAAGCCGGTGGTCGACAAGCTGGTCAAGAGCCTGCAGGCCGGCCTGGCGGATCCGAAGTTCCAGGAACGCATGAAGCAGCTGGGCGCCACGGTGTTGACCGCCGACGCCAACCCGCAGGCCCTGGACGCCAAGGTCAAGCAACAGGTCCCGCAGTGGGCCGAGCTGTTCAAGAAGGCAGGCGTCGAACAGCAGTAATTCAGGGCGGGCCCCGCCGGGCGGGGCCTGCGCTGTGCATCGCGCCTGGCGGATAGTTTCGCCACGGCCATGAAAAAGCCCCTCGGTTGCTGAAACCGGGGGGCTTTTTCATGGCCGCGACAACGCAGGCGATCAGGTGCGCATCGCTTCCGCCGCCATGCCCAGGCCGTTGAAGCCGCTGGACACCGAGGGCTCGTAGCCCAGCGCCTCGGAAATGCTGGCGGCCGTGTCCACCAGGGCCTTGATCCACTCGTCCTGCAGGCGTTCGGCGGGCGCCGAGATCGACAGACCAGCCACCAGCTTGCCGGTGTCATCGAAAATGCCCGCGGCGATGCAGCGCACGCCCAGTTCCAGTTCCTCGTTGTCGCGCGCGTAGCCGTGGCGGCGCACCAGCGCCAGCTCGCGCTCGAGGCGGTCGAGATCGGTCAGGCTGTTGCGGGTGTGGCCGGCCAGGCCGGTGCGCAAGGCATAGGCGCGCACCTGGCGGGCGTCTCCCGTGGACAGGAACAGCTTGCCGGTGGAGGTCAGGTGCAGCGGCGCGCGGCCGCCAATGGCGCGCACCACCTGCATGCCAGAACGCTCGCTCCAGGCGCGGTCGATGTAGACGATTTCGTCGCCCTGCTGCACCGACAGGTTGATGGTCTGCCCGGTGAGCTTGTGCAGCGAGCGCATGGCGGCGATGGCCGCCTCGCGCACGTTGAGCCGTCCCTTGACCAGCGACCCCAGCTCCAGCAGCCGCATGCCCAGCTGGTACAGGCCATTGTCCACCCGCTCGACATAGCGACCCACCACCAGGTCGTTCAGGATGCGATGCGCGGTGGAGGCATGCAGACCGGTGGTCGCGGACAACTCCTTGAGCGTGACCGGATCGGGCTGCGCGGCCAGCGCGTCAAGCAGGCGCATGGCGCGCTCGATGACCTGGATGGCGATGGGATGAGCCGAGGCGCCGTCGGTTTCGGCATCCAGGGCATTGCGTGTGGAGGAAGGACGGGACATGGGACGGAAAGGGGCTAGCGCGGCGCCACCGAAAGAAACCTTACTTGCGGCAACGCAGCAAACAGTTCTTTCCCGTATTGTGAAATTTACCGGGACATTTGGCAACCGTTTTTTGGTCCCGGAATCGGGGACGCTCCCCGATTCGTCCGCGACGTCGCGTCAGGCCCCGGGCGGCGCCAGCTTGCCGCCCAGGCGCAGCACCTCGGCCCGCAGGAAGGCCAATGCCTCGGCCGCCGCCTCGGGTTCCCCCTTCACCCCCAGGTCGATGTGGGGCGTGCCGCCGGCTTCGCCGACGCTGGGCAGGCTGAAGGCCCGCACGCCCGGCCACCGGGTTTCCACGGTCTGCATGGCCGGCGTAATGCGCGATTCCGGCATGCTGAATACGAGGAACGAGTGCTCCGCGTGGCGCCGCGTATGCTGCAATGCACGATAGCGCGTGTCGAGCGTCCATTCGAGCATCGGCCACGCCATCACCGGAAAGCCGGGCACAAAGGTGTGATCGCGGATGAAAAAGCCCGGAATGCGGTTGTACGGATTCGGCACGATCTCGCAGCCCTGCGGAAACACGCCCATCTGCAGGCGCTGCTGGTTTTCGGGGGCGCTCATGTCGGCCGTGCCCTGGCCCTTGGCCGCCATTTCGGCGGTACGCAACGCAATCGCCTCGGCTGCCTCGGGATGCAGGGCCAGCGGCAGATCCAGCGCGGCGGCGGCGGCCTGGCGGGTGTGGTCATCGGGCGTGCCGCCGATGCCCCCGCAGGAAAACACCACGTCGCCCGTGGCAAAGCTGCGCCGGTAGGCGGCCACCAGGGTGTCGCGGTCGTCCGGCAGGAACTCCGCCCAGCCCAACTGCATGCCGCGCGCGCCGAGCAGTTCGACGACCTTGGAGAAATGCTTGTCCTGCCGGCGGCCCGACAGGATTTCGTCACCGACGATGATGAGGCCGATGCGGCGGGAGGCGGATTCTGCTGCCATGGTCCGGTTCCAGAAAGTGGCGGTTGAGGGATCGGGCGACGGCGCCGCGTCAGGCGACGTCGATGGTGCGTTCCTGGCGCAGGCGCTGTACCGCGTCCAGTCCGTAGTGCGCATAGACCAGGGCGGAGAACACTGGCAGGATGATCCAGGCTGGCGGCAACAGGTTCAGCAGCGCACAGATCAGCCCGATGATCCAGAAGCCGCCGTTGTTGCGTTCCAGGATGAGTTTGCGCTCGGCCGGGCTGGCGTGCTCGACGATGGCGTCGACCCGCATCATGCGCGAGAAGGCGAAGGTCCACCAGAAGATCGGCAGCACCAGGGCCATCGGCGGCACCAGCCATAACGGCAGGGTGAATAGCCAACCGAGCACGAACGCCCCCGACACCCAGACGGCGTTCCAGACGCTGACGGTGGTGGCCAGCTTGCCCTGCCGGCTGAGGCCGGCATATTCGCGCTGGCTCACGTGGCGCAGCACCAGCGGCATGACGAAAACCGCCGCGATCGCCAGGCCCAGCACGCCCGACAGCGGCAGCAGGATAGACACCGCGACCAGCGGCACCAGGTAGAGCTTGAGCGAGAACAGCCCCATCGCCAGCAGCCATTCGTCGGTGCGGTTGATGAAGTCCCAGTGCGAGGCCTGCGCGGCGAGCCAGTCGGTCAGGGGCGTCCAGAACAGCCAGAACAGGAGCAGCGCGCCGACCAGCGCGATCAGGAAGGGCAACAGCAGCGCGAACAGCATCGTCGGATGGCACTGCGACACCAGCGCGCGCTTGAAGGCCTGTGCCACGCCGCCCATGCTGCGGGCAAAGCGGCCGGTGCCGGGCATCTCGGTATCAGGGCGCAGGACAGGCATGGCGGGAGAAATGGAAGGTGATCATCCCGGGTATGATAGTCAAACACGCTTTCCCGCGCTCGTATGACATTACTGGTTCCCGGCTCCGATCTCACTGCCCTGCGCGCCCAACTGGCGGCCTCGCCCAAGGCCTGGCTGGTGGCGTGTTTCTGCGCCGCCTGGTGCGACACCTGCGAAGAATACAAACCCAAGCTGCGGGCGCTGTCCAGCTCCTTGCCGCAGCATGTTTTCGCCTGGATCGACATCGAGGATCACGCCGAATTGCTGGGCGAGGTCGACGTCGAGAACTTCCCCACGCTGCTGATCCAGATCGGCGGCCGCGTGGTGTTCTACGGCCCGATGCTGCCGCACATCGGCCATCTGGAACGTCTGCTGGAAAGCCTGGACGAACGCAGCGCGGCGGTCACCTCGGCGCTACCCGATTTGCCCCGCCTGCTCGCCGCCTGACGGCCACGCCGGACCGGAGATCCACGCCCCCGGGGAGGCTCGGCCCAATTCGCCGTTATTGCTGCAACAAGGCGCCGATGGCTTGCGCCGCCCCGCGCAGCAGCGGCACGATCTCACGCACCCGGGCGTCCGTCATGCGGTTGTGGGTCGCGGCGACCGTGACAGCGGCCAGCAACAGACCGCTCTCGCCATACACGGGGACACCTAGCGCGCTGATGCCGGGCACCGCGCGATTGGCGATGTGCGCGTAGCCAGCCTTTGCCACCAGCGCGCAATGCGCGCGGACATCGTCGGCGTCCAATTCCCCATATGCCCCAAGCCGCGGCGCAACGGCCTCGATGATGCGTTTCTGTTCCGCGGCCGGTAACGCCGCCAGCAGCGCCAGGCCGCCCGCGCTGACCCCCAGCGGTTGGCGGCTGCCCAGCGGCAGCGCCGGCGTCTGCACGGGATAGGTCCCCTGGATGCGATTGATGCAGACGGCGTCGTCGCCGCTGCGCACAAACAGGAACGTCGTATCGCCCGTCACGCGCGCAAGGTCCGCCAGGGTGGCCGTGCTCAGGTCGCGCAGATTGAAACGATGCGCCGCCGCCAGGCCCAGCTCGAACACCAGGGGACCCAGCCGGTAACGACGGGTCGCGGCATCCTGCACCGCCATGCCTTGCGCGACGAGCGCCTTCAGCAGCCGATGCATGGTGGGCCGCGTCAATTGTGCGGCCTGCGCCAGATCGACCAGCCGCAGGCCGGCATCGGCTTGGCGCGCCAACAGTTTGAGCACCAGCACCGCCCGGGTAATGCCTTGGGCGCCATCGACCCGCGCGAGAGAATCGTTCATGCTATTCCAATTAGTGGAATTATTTTCGGTTGTGTTGCGAGCGAATTTATCGCAACGCTAGCATTTATCGCCAGTTGCTGGAGTATTTCACCGAATCATTGATTTCCATTTAATTCCAAATAATGGAATCAGATGTGAACTGCTCCCGCGTGTTTCCTCACATGGAGCCTGCCGATGAATCCCCCCTCGCCCGTCTGGTCCGCTCGCGATCGCGTCGCCTACGAGCCGATTACCCAACGTCGCCCATTCGTCCTGCCCGACGGCGCGCGCGTTGCCGTCTGGACCATCGTCAACGTGGAAAACTGGCTGCCGCAACATGCGATGCCGCGCGCCGTCCTGCCTCCGCCGATGGGACAGCCGTTGCTGCCGGACATTCCCAATTGGTGCTGGCACGAGTACGGCATGCGTGTCGGCTTCTGGCGCTTCCTCGAGACCTTGGGCGCGCGCGGTCTGAAGGCCACGCTGGCGGTCAATGGCACCGCCTGCCGCGAATACGCCCAGGCTTGCCAGGCGGCGCTGGCGGCCGGCTGGGAATTCATGGGCCACGGCCATGTGCAGCAACCGATGCACCGGGTGGCGGACCAGGCCACGGCGATCCGCGACACGATCGCGGCCATCCGTGATGTCACCGGCCAGGCGCCGCGAGGCTGGGAAAGCCCCGGCCTGACCGAGACGGATGACACGATCGACCTGCTGGCCGCCGCCGGCATCGAATACGTGGCCGACTGGGTGCTGGACGACCAGCCGGTGCCCATCAGGACACGCACGGGAAGCATGCTGTCGGTGCCCTACACCGTCGAACTCAACGATGTCGTCATCTCCGCCGTGCAGCAGCACCGGTCCGAGGAATTGCTGATCCGCGGCCGCGACCAGTTCGACCAGCTCTACCGGGAAGGGGCGAGCATCCCGCGGGTCATGGCGATCTCGATCCACCCCTATCTGACGGGCGCGCCGCATCGCATCCGCTACCTGGCCGAGCTGTACGACCACATCCTGTCGCACCCGGATGTATGTCTGTGCACCGGCGGCGACATTCTCGATATCTATCGGAATCAAGCCGACCAACCCGAGCAGGCCTAGCCCGGAGCCGAACATGGACCTTCCCCGCGTTCTCCTGCTGGCCACTGGCGGCACCATCGCCATGACGCCCGGCGCCGATGGCGGCATCGCGCCCGCATTGGACGCCCATGCCCTGGTCGCCGCCGTTCCGGACCTGGCCGCGGTGGCCAGCCTGGAGGTCATCGCTTTCTCCAACAAACCCGGGGCGTCCCTGACGCAGCAAGATCTCGCACGGCTGGCGGCCTTGATCGAGGAAGGATTCGCCCGCGGCTGCCAGGGCGCGGTGGTGGTCCAGGGCACCGACACCATCGACGAAACCGCCTTCGCCCTGGAATTGCTGGCGCGCCGCCCGCTGCCCATCGTCGTCACCGGAGCGATGCGCGGCGCGGCGGCGCCGGGCGCCGACGGGCCCGCCAATCTGCTGGCGGCAGTCACCGTGGCCGCCGCCCCCGCGGCGGCCGGCATGGGCGCGCTGGTGGTGCTTGGCGACCAGGTGCACGCCGCCCGCCATGCGCAGAAAGCGCATACCACGCTGCCGTCGGCCTTCCATTCGCCCGGCCGGGGACCGCTGGGCACGCTGTGCGAGGGGCGCCTGCATCTGCACGGCCGACTGACGCCGCTACCCGCGCTGCGGTTTCCGCGCCCATTGCAGGAAGCGCCCATCGCGTTGCTGCGTATCGGCCTGGACGACGACGGCAGGTTGCTACCCGCGCTACCTGACCTGGGCTTTCGCGGCGCGGTCATCGAGGCGATGGGGGCCGGCCATGTGCCAGGCCACCTGGCTCCGCTGCTGGGCGACCTGGCGGCGCGGATGCCCGTCGTGCTCAGCACCCGGGTGGCCGCCGGTCCGGTGCTGCGCGCCGCCTATGCCTTCCCCGGATCG
This sequence comes from Achromobacter sp. HNDS-1, assembly GCF_040084795.1. Lineage (NCBI taxonomy): Bacteria > Pseudomonadati > Pseudomonadota > Betaproteobacteria > Burkholderiales > Alcaligenaceae > Achromobacter > Achromobacter sp. HNDS-1. Next base: position 4,329,561 of record NZ_CP157584.1, on the reverse strand, counting down.
GAGAAGGATCTGCTGTCCCGCGGGCTGATCCATGGCGGCGCGCTGGGGGGCCTGAAGGCACGCCTGCTGCTGCGCCTGCTGCTCGCCACAGGCACTTCCCCGGAGGCGCTGCCCGCCGAATTCGCCCGACGCTGCGGCGCGCTCGCCTAGGGCCCATCGACATTCAAAGGAGACTGCCATGCAAACGCGCCGCTACGCGCTCGGGATGTTCGCCGCACTGCTTTTCTCATATGTCATCAACGCCATCGACCGGCAGCTGTTTTCAGTCCTTGCCACGGATGTCCGCAACGCCCTGGGCCTGACCTTGCCGCAGGTCGGCCTGGCGTCGACGGTCTTCACGCTGGGCATGGGCCTGGCCGGCATACCCACCGGCTATCTGCTGGGCAAGGTGTCGCGCAAGTCCGTCACGCTGATCGGGCTGGTCATCTTTTCCGTGGCCACCTTCCTCACCGCCTATGCGAAAGGACTGCCGGACCTGCTGGCCTATCGGTTCATTTCCGGCCTGGGCGAAGCCATGCAGCTGACGGCGCTGCTCGCCATTGGCACGAGCTACTTTCTGCAGCACCGGGCGGTCGCCGCGAGCTCGCTGAATTTCACATTCGGCATCGGCGCCATCATCGGTCCCAATCTCGGCGCGGCGATCCTGGCCGCAAGCCACTGGCAGATGCCCTTCATCGTTTTCGGGCTGTCGGGCATCATCGCCATCATCCTGATCGTGCCGCTGGTCAAACCCTGGTTCAGCGAAGCGCAGGCGCTGCCGACGCAGGCCGAAGACACCGCCAGCCCGGCGGCCGGGACAAGCCTGTGGGCGCGCACGCCGGCCATGCTGGCCATCGCGACCGCGTTCGCCGGTCTGTCGATCTATGGCTATCTGGGCTTGTATCCCACCTACCTGCGCGAAGCCCTCGGTTTCAGCCCCAAACAGGCGGCGGGCGCAGTCAGCTTCTACGGCCTGGGCGCCCTGCTATCGCTGCTGGGAGGCTGGCTCGGAGACCGCTACGACTATCGCAAACTGTTGTTCGGGTCGCTGCTGCTGTCCGCGTTGACCGGAGGACTGCTGTTCACCGACCTGGAGAAATCGCTGAGCGCGCACGCCGCCATGTCGTTCATCTTCGGCGCCGCCATCAGCGGCATGGTGTATGCCAACCTGTCGGCCGGCATCATCAAATCCGTCAGCCGGGCCAAGGCGGCGCAGGCATCCGGCCTGTTCGTGGCCAGCCTGTATGTGCCCGCGGCCTTCGCCGGGTATTTGCTGGGTCAATTGAAATTGACGCTGGGTTGGACTCAGGCCGGCATTCTCCAGGTAACGGGCTGCGCGATCCTTGCGGCATTGTTCTCGATCGCGGCCGGCGTGCGACGCCCGGATCCGATCAATACAGCGACGACAAGCGCCCCATGAACGCCGCACCACCGTTGTCTTGAAATAAAAAAAGCGTCCATCGAGGACGCTTTTCCATTGGCGCGGGCCGCATCGGCGATGCGGGCGCGCGGCGCTGCCGCTACTTGCGGCTGCCGCCCAGCAGGACGGCGATCTGGCGCTTGGGCGCGGACGAATTGCCACCCTGGCGCGGGGCGTCGGGCTCTTCGGCCGGGGCCGATGGCGCCGACGGTTCGTAGGGCTTGAGGAAGAAGTCGTCCACCGGTTGGCGCGACGAGCCGCCACCCGAACGGCGTTCCGACGAACGGCCACGCTCGCGGCCGCCTTCGCGCGGCGACGCGGCGCGCTCTTCGCGGCGGCCATGGCCATGATGGCTGCGCGCGACCAGGTCGGCGGGCAACTCCAGCGTGCCGCGCGGCACTTCGCGCTTGATCAGCTTTTCGATGTCGAGCAGGAAACGTTCTTCGTCGGCGGTGAACAGGGCGATGGCTTCGCCCGAGGCGCCGGCGCGGCCGGTACGGCCGATGCGGTGCACGTAATCCTCGGCGTTGTACGGCAGGTCATAGTTGATCACGCAAGGCACGCCGGCCACGTCCAGCCCGCGCGCGGCCACGTCGGTAGCCACCAGTACTTCGAGATCACCGGCCTTGAAGGCTTCGAGCGCCTTCATGCGATCGGCCTGGGTCTTGTCGCCGTGGATCGATTCGGCCTTGACGCCGTCGCGCTCGAGCTCGCGCGCCAGGCGCGCCGTGCCGATCTTGGTGTTCGAGAACACGATGACCTGCTTCAGGCCGCGCGACTTCACCAGGTGCACCACCGCCGCGCGCTTCTGGTCGCCGCTCATCTTGTAGGCGATCTGCGTGATGGTGTTGGCCGTGGCGTTGCGGGCCGCGACTTCGATTTCGACCGGGTGGTTCAGGTACGAACGGCCGAGCTTGCGGATTTCGTTGCTGAAGGTGGCCGAGAACAACAGGCCCTGGCGCTGCGCGGGCAGCAGCCGGATGATGCGTTCCAGGTCGGGCAGGAAGCCCATGTCGAGCATGCGGTCGGCTTCGTCCAGCACCAGGATGCCGACCTGGCTCAGGTTCACGTTCTTCTGCTCGACGTGGTCGAGCAGGCGGCCGGGCGTGGCCACCAGCACTTCGCAGCCACGGCGCAGCGCTTCCTTCTGCGGACCGATATCGACGCCGCCGAACACCACCGCGGAACGCAGCGGCGTCTGCTTGCTGTAGCGCTTGACGCTTTCGTAGACCTGGTCGGCCAGCTCGCGCGTGGGCGTGAGGATCAGCGCGCGCACCGGATGGCGGGCGGGGGAGGCGCTGGTGTTGGCCAGCGGCATCAGGCGATGCAGGATCGGCAGCGTGAAGGCCGCCGTCTTGCCGGTGCCGGTCTGGGCCGCGCCCATGACATCGCGCCCTTCGACCACGACGGGAATGGCTTGCGCCTGGATCGGGGTGGGCGTGGTGTAGCCGGTTTCGGCGATCGACTGCAACAGCAGGGGATGCAGCCCGAAGTCGGAGAACGTGGGCGTCGGCGCGGGCGCTTCGGCGGTGGGTGCTGCGGATTGAGTGGATTCAGTCATCAGGGTTAGGCAAGTACCGGGACCAGTGAAAAAGAACAAAACGAGAGTGCTGCGAGCACTGCAATGCATATGCATCGGGACAACCGGAACGCGCGCCACGCTCGCGCGGCCACGTGCGAACCACCCTAAGCGCAAGCGCGTCGCGGGCAATCGGCACCCTGCCTTGCAGGCCAGGTGGCGCATTCTGGTTTCGATACTTATGAGGGCAGTACCAGGCCCGGATTGCTGTGGATAACTTAATTTTAGCGCAGCCGGACGCCGGGGCGGTCAAGCCAGTGCCTGGGGGCGACTCCTTTGGCCTGGCGGAAGCTCTTGCTGAAATGGCTCAGGTTGCCGAATCCGGTGGCCAGCGCGGCGTCGGTGACGCTGTAACCGGCCTCCAGCATGGACGCCGCGGCGTCCAGCCGGACCGATTTCAGATAGGCATGGACCGAACGGCCGGCGACCTGGCGAAAGCCGGCCTTGAGCTTCTTTTCGCTCAGGCCGACCTCGCGCGCCAGCCGCGATACTGTCCATTCCTCGCCGTAGCGGGCTTCTATCAGGCGCCGCGCCTGCGCCAGCTGGCGCCGTTCGCGCGGCGCCGCCGGCGGCTCGCCCGCCGCATCGCTCATGGTTTCGAGCACGATGGCCAGGGCTTCAAGCGCCTTGGCGCGCATGTACAGGCGGCGCGCGGTGGCGTCTTCGTGGCGGCAGTCAAGCACATCCGCCGCCAGCCGCAACAAGCCTGGCGGCGCGGGAAAGCCCGCCATCAGCGATCCCGTGGCCGGCACGCTGTGATCGAGCACGAAAGCGCCGCGCAGCGCGGCCAGCGGCCTGCCGCCGGCGCGCAGCAGCCCGGCAGGTGAATAACGGATGTCCACCAGACGGACATTCTGCCTGCCCGGCATGTGAAACCAGCCGCGAGTCCCGCGCTCACCGGTTTGCACCACGGCCATGCCGGGCCCCACGGCCAAGGGCTCTCCCCCCTGGATCGACATGCGCGCACGGCCATCCAGGAAGACCGCGATGCAGAACATCGGCGGGCCTTCGGCGTTGACGTTGAGCCCGATCGCAGGCGTACCGCTCCAGACGGTCAGGGCCAGGTCGTCGTCACGCGACTCCGAACGCAGCATCGTCATCCACTCGGGCGGCATGGCCACCGCCGACAGCAACGGATGGTCGGCGCGCGCGATAGACGCGGCGGCGGGGGGCGTCATAGCGCCGATGGCGAAATCCAAATTTAGACCCCGATTTGAACAACGGCGGCACCGAAAACGTCAGCGCGGCGCCTATCAAACAACAATAATTCTCATTAATGATTCTACCGAAAGCCCGGACCGACAACATGACGACTGCGTTCCCTTTCCGACACACCGCATTGGCGGCCGCGCTATGCGCCCTCGCGCTCCCCGCCGCGGCGCAATCCGTCAGCGAGCTGGCCCCCATCACCGTTACCGCCAGCAAGCAGGAACAGTCGCTGCGCGACGTCAACGGCGCCGTGGTCGTCGTGCCGGCCGAGGCCCTGCAGGCCGCGCAGGTCGACAACACCATGCAGTTGTCGCGCGTGCTGCCCGGCGTGCAGATGTCCAGCAGCGGCTCGTTCCTGTACCCAGTGATCTCGGTTCGCGGCATCACGTCCGCGCAGGACTTCTACAACCCCGCCCTGACGGTCTATGTGGACGGCGTGCCGCAACTGCCGACGTTCACCTCGCAACTGCTGACCGACGTCGACCGCGTCGAGCTGCTGAAGGGCCCCCAGGGCACGCTCTACGGCAAGAGCGCCATGGGCGGCGTCCTCGACATCGTGTCGCGGCAACCGGGCGACGAACCCTATTTCCGCGCCAGCGCCGGCGTTGCCAGCCGGGACGGGTACCTGTTCAAGGCCAGCGGCGGCGGGCCGCTGGTCGACAACCTGCTGTACGGGTCGGTCACCGCCGTGGCGAACGACGCGCCCGGCCGGCTGGACAACGCCGCAACCGGCGCCAGCCATGTCGGCGGCGCCTCGGCCAATGCGGGCGCCGCGCGGCTGCGGCTGGCGCCCGCCGGCAGTCCGTGGGAACTGGGCCTGGCCGTCAGCGGCGAATGCACCCGCGCCAGCCAGGACGCCTACGTCCCGTTCGACGATCTCCATGCCAGCCACGCGTACACCGCGCCGGGCATGCCGGCGTCGCTGGCCGATTTCTACCAGAAGCGCTGCGGCAATAGCCAGTCGCTGACCGGCCGCTACGACTTCGACGGCTGGCGCTTGAACGCGGTGGCGGCCTGGCAGGCCCTGCACTACGACCGCCACTACCCCATCGGCCCCAGCTACACCAGCCAGCCCGAGCGCTGGCGCCAGCAGGTGCAGGAGCTGCGCGTGTCCACCACCGGCAAGCGCGCCGTCGACGGCGTGTTGGGCCTGTATCGCCAGCGCGTCACCCAATCGCGGGCGGTGTTCAACCAGATGCAGGGGCCGATGCCGCTGGACACGCACCAGTCCGACTCGCGCAACACCAGCGAATCGCTCGCCGCCTATGCCGACGCCACCTGGCACGCCACCGATGCGCTCGACCTGTCGGCCGGCCTGCGCTATTCCCACGACAAGGCCGCCGCGCGCTATGACGGCCAGACGCTGGATTTCTCCACCTTCGGCCAGACGCCATTCGGCGGTTCAGGCGCCAGCGCGGGCAACAGTGTGCTGGGCAAACTGTCGGCCGGCTACCGGCTGTCGCACGAATGGCGCGCATACGCCAACGCCGCGCAGGGCTACAAACCGGGCGGCTACAACCTGGCGCCCTCCAATCCCAGCGACGCCCGCCCCTACGGCAAGGAAAAAGGCCTGAGCTACGAGGTCGGCACGCGCTATGACGGCGACACGCTGCGCCTGGGCGCCGCCGTCTACCGCACCGACATCCGCGACGCGCAGCTCTATGTCGGCGGAATGGGGCAGCAACACCTGCAGAACGTCGGCAACACCCGCGCCACGGGCGTCGAGTTCGACCTGGGCTGGGACGTCTCGGCGCAGTGGACGCTGGGCCTGGACGGCTTCGTCAACCACACCACGTTCCGCAGCTTCGGCGACGCCTCCGCCTGCCAGGGCTGCGACGGCAACCGGGTGCCGTTCTCGCCGGGCTACGGCCTGACCGCCAGCGCCCGCGGCCACTTCGACACCGGCATCGGGCGGCTGTCGCCGACCTTGGCCGTGCGGCGCATCGGCGCGCAGTTCTTCGACATCGCCAACACCCTGCGCCAGGACGCCTACACGCTGGTAGACCTCAGCCTGGCCTGGCGCATCCGGCCGCAGGTCGAGGCCACGCTGTATGCCAACAACCTCACCGACAAGCGCTACCGCACCTTCGCCTTCGCTGGCGGACCGATGGGCAACTTCGCCCAGGTCGATCCGGGCCGGACGGTCGGCCTGAACGTCGCCTTCGAATACTAGGATCGGCTTCATGCGCCCAGATGTGCCCGCGCGCCTGCCCACGGCGCAGGTGATCGCCGCCATCGGCGGCATCTGCATGGCCCAGAGCCTGGTGAGCGGCATCGCCTTCCAGGGCGTGCCCGCCTTGCTGCGCGACAGCGGCGCGCCGCTGGACCAGATCGGCCTGGCCTACCTGGCGTTCCTGCCCTGGGCGCTCAAGTTCCTGTGGGCGCCCTGGATCGAACGCTACCGGCTGCCGGCGGGCCATGCCGAGCGGCGCACCCGCCGCATCGTGCTGCCCGGGCAATGGTTGCTGGCCGCGCTGCTGTTCCTGCTGGCGGGCCTGGGCCAGCCCTCCATGCCCGTGCTGCTGGCCATTCTGGGCCTGATTTCGTTGACCGCGGCCACGGTGGACATCGCCGGCGACGCGTTCGCCGTCGAACAGTTGGCGGAGAACCGACGCGGCTGGGGCAACGCCACTCAGGTCGGCTCCAGCTATCTGGGCATGTTCCTGGGCGCCGGGCTGTTCGTCATCCTGGCAGGCAGCTACGGCTGGCGCGTGGCGGCGGCCACCATGGGAGGACTGGTCCTGCTGTTGACGCTGCCATTCGCCCTGGTGCGCGAGCCGGCGCGCACGGCCCAACCGTCCGCGCACCGCCCCAGCCTGGCGCATGCGCTGGGCCGCCCCGACGTGCGCCTGGGCCTGGTCATCACGATCGTGTTCCAGGCCGGCTCCCGGCTGGCCTATGGCATGACGCCCCTGCTGCTGCTCGATCGCGGTGTGCCGCTGGCGTCGGTGGGCTGGATCAATGGAGCCGGCGCGGTCGTGGCGGGCCTGGCCGGCACCCTGCTCGGCGCCTTGATCCTGCAGCGCCTCGCGGCGGCGCGGGCGGTGGTCGTGGCCTTGGCCCTGCAGACCGTGGCGTTGGTCCTTTTCCTGGCCGCCGTGTTGGCGTCATCCTGGCTGCCGCACGCCGGCCCGCATTGGCTGGTGGCGCTGGCGTTGCTGAAAGCGGCGACGGCGGCCACCGGCTTCGTGGCCTTGTACGCCTTCCTCATGGGCCGGGCCTCGCCAGCGCAGGCCGGCGTCGACTTCACCCTGTTCCAGTGCGCCGACGCCATGATCGCCACGATCGGCGGCGTGGCCGCCGGCTGGCTGGCGCAGCACTGGGGCTATGGCATCAGCTTCGGCGCCGCGGCGGCCTTCGGCGCTGCCGGGTTGCTGGCCCTCCCTACCCTGATGCGGCGCCTGGCGCCGCCCTTTTCCCCGGAGAACGAACATGTCTGAACGCACCGTGGTCATCGCCGGCGCCGGCGTTGCCGGGCTGGCCTGCGCCTGGTGGCTGACGCGGCACGGCTGGCGCGCCGTCATCGCGGAACGCGCCGCGCACCTGCGCGATGGCGGCTACATGATGGGCCTGTCCGGCCCGGGCCTGCTGACCGCGCGCCGCATGGAGCTGGTACCGGCGCTGCGCGCGGTGGAACGCGAGATCGGCGAAAACATCTACCGAGACCGCCGGGGCCGCGAAGTCATGCGGATCCGCTATCGCGAATTGCTGAAGGAACTGGACTGGATCACCTTGCGCCGCACGGACCTGGTGCAGGTCCTGCATGGCGCGGTGCGCGACCACGCCGAGATCCGGTTGGCGACCACTGTCGCCCACTGTACCCAGGACCCCGGCGGCGTCGACATCACGCTGTCGGACGGCAGCCAATTGCGCGCCGACCTCCTGATCGGGGCGGACGGCGTGCGCTCGGCATTGCGCGCCCAGGTGTTCGGCGCCGACGATCCCCCGCTGTCCACGCTGGGTTATCGCTACGCCGCCTACGACTCCGTGGACGACACTGGCATGGCGCGGGACTTCGTGTCCTACGCAGCCCCCGGCCACCAGGTGGAATACCACGGGCTCGGCGGCGGCCGCAAAGCGGCCTTGCACGTATGGCGCAGCCATGAACACGGTTGGGTCGCGGCGCCGCAACGGCTTGGCCTGCTGCGCGAACTGTCCCGCGGCACACACGCGGAAGTCGGGCGTCAGCTGGCCATGCTGGCGCACGACACGCCCATCGTCATGGACGACCTGGCGCTGGTCGAACTGCCCTGTTGGCACCGGGGCCGCATCCTGCTGGCGGGTGACGCCGCGCATAGCCTGTCCCTTATTTCTGGACAGGGCGCGGGGATGGCATTGGCTGGCGCCTACGTGCTCGCGCAGGAATTGGGCAGGCTGCCGATTGAACAGGCCCTGGCGGCCCACGAGCGGCGGCTGCGGCCAGTGATCGAAAGCCTGCAGCAGCGCAGCCGCAAGCTGGCCCCGGTCTATGTCCCGGACTCGGCACTCGCTTTCGGCCTGCGCAATACGGCCTTGCGGCTGCTGCCCAGGCTGATCCTCAAGCGCTATTTCCTCAGCGGCCTGAAATCCGAAATGGAAGCCGCCGCCGCGCTGGGCGGATGACCGCCGTCACCCCGCCAGCCAGCGCAACCCCCACAGCACCAGCATGCCGACCACGATGACCAGCACGGCGCTGCGGGTGCGCAGGAACACCAGGATGGCGGCAATGCCGGCGACCAGCTTGTAGTCGAAGATCGGCCCCAGCCCCGCCTTCCAGGGCAGCAGATCGGGCACCACGATGGCGGTGAGCGCGGCGGCGGGCGCATAGCGCAGGGCGCGCCGCACGCCATCGGGCAGCGGAATATAGTCGCCAAACAGCATGAAGCCGGCGCGCGTCAGCACGCTGCACAACGCCAGCAGCAGGATCGCCGAATAGACGTAGATTTCGGAGGGCCAGAGGGTCATGCGCGCGCCTTGAAGAAGCGTTCGGCCCACATGCCGGCCACCACGCCGGCGATGACCGCCGCCGCCAGGCCCAGCCGCAGCGGCAGCACCTGGCCGGTCCAGGCGACCACGCCCGCGGCCAGCATCGAGATCAGCATGGGCTTGGAATTGGCCAGCGGCACCGTGATGGCCAGCAGCGCCAGCACCGCCGCGAAGTCCAGCGACCAGCCCGTGGGCACCATGGTGCCCAGGTAGATGCCGACGATCGACGAGGTCTGCCAGACGAACCAACCCGGGGCAATGGTGCCGATGAAGTACCAGAGCTGTTCGCGGGTGCCGCGCTCGGCCGCGTCGCCAAAGCGCGGCATGAACAGCACAAAGCCCATGTCGGTGGTGAAGTAGCCCAGCCCCAGGCGCTTGGGCCAGGACAGGTGGCGGAAATAGGGTTGCAACGCCGCGCCGAAGATCAGGAAGCGCAGGTTGACCACGCAGCCGGCGGCGAAGATCAGCCACAGCGGCGCACCGGTGGCGATCAGCGGCAGGGACGTGAGCTGGGCCGAGCCGGCGTACAGCAACAGGGTCATCGCCAGCGCCATGGATTCGGTCAGGCCCGATTTGACCATGGCCACGCCGGTCACCAGGCCCCACGTCGCCGTGGCGATGAGGGCGGGCACGATGGCATGCACGCCGGCGCGGAAGGCGGCCACGCGCTCCTGACGGACCTCCCGGGGGTCTTCGGTTTCGGGGAACGCGGACTCAGAGGACAACGGCGAGCCCCTGGGGATTCGAACGGAACGACATGGACACTCTGTGGGGAAGGAACCGCACGACAAGCTGCTCGCCCGCCGGGCCTGCGAACTCCCGCAGGCACCGTGCCGGTGCACGAATGGACCATTATTGTAACCTCGTCGCTTGATACAATACGGCCCTCGGGTTTATTGAGGGAGCAGACCATGTCGATGGCTGACCGCGATGGCTTCATCTGGTATGACGGCAAGCTCGTGCCCTGGCGCGACGCGACCACGCACGTCCTGACGCACTCCCTGCACTATGGCCTGTCGGTATTCGAAGGCGTGCGCGCCTACCGCTCCGAGATCGGCACCGCCATCTTCCGCCTCGAAGACCACACCAATCGCCTGTTCAATTCGGCGCACATCTACCAGATTCCCATGCCGTTCGATCGCGACACGATCAACGAGGCCCAGCGGACGGTGGTGCGCGAGAACCAGCTCGAATCCTGCTACCTGCGCCCGCTGGTGTTCTACGGCCCCGAAAAGATGGGCGTATCGCCCAAGGGCGCCAAGGTGCACGTGGCGATCGCCGCCTGGCCCTGGGGTGCCTACCTGGGCGAGGAAGCCCTGTCGCAGGGCATCCGGGTCAAGGTGTCGTCGTTCGCCCGCCAGCACGTCAACGTAACCATGCCGCGCGCCAAGGTTGCCACCACCTACGCCAACTCGATCCTGGCCAACACCGAGGCCCTGCAGGACGGCTACGACGAGGCCCTGCTGCTGGACACCGAAGGCTTCGTGGCCGAAGGCTCTGGCGAAAACCTCTTCCTGGTCAAGGACGGCGTGCTGTGCGAACCCGAGATCGCCTCCGCCCTGACCGGCATCACCCGTTCCACCATCCACGCCCTGGCGGCCGATTTCGGCCTGCGCGTGGTGACCAAGCGGCTGACCCGCGACGACGTCTACATCGCCGACGAGGCCTTCTTCACCGGCACCGCCGCCGAAGTCACGCCGATCCGCGAGGTCGACAACCGCCAGATCGGCTCGGGCCGGCGCGGCCCCATCACCGAGAAGCTGCAGAAGGCGTTTTTTGACATGGTGAATGGCCGCAACCCGAAGTACCATCACTGGCTGAGCAAAGTCTGATTCGCGCCGCCCTGCCCGGCAGGGCGGCACTACTGCCCCAACCCACCGTATCACCGGTATTTTTTATTCAGGAAATTCCATGACCGCCGCTGCCCCGGCCGCCGCCCCCCACGAAGTCATCGAAGTCGGCGCCGAAGACCTGCCTGTGTTCTGTCCGGGTCCGAAGGCCCCGCTGTGGAGCATGCACCCGCGCGTCTTCCTGGACGTCGCCCGCACCGGTTCGGCGCGCTGCGCCTACTGCGGCGCCGAATACAAGCTCAAGCCCGGCACCGTGCTGCACGGCCACCACTGAGAATCGCCGCTCAACAGCCATCCGTCCCGCCATCATGTTCGCCACGCCCGAAGAAGCAGAACACGCGTTCTATGAAGCCCTTGAGCAGGGGGACACCGTCCGCCTGATGCAAGTGTGGGCGGACGACGAGGAAGTCGTCTGCATCCACCCGGGAGGCCTGCGCCTCGTCGGCCACTCGGCCGTGCACGAGTCCTGGCAGCACGTGCTGGCGAATGGCCCGCTGCACATCCGGCCGCTGCGCCCGCTGGTCATGCTGAGCATGATGTGCGCGGTGCACGTGCTGGTCGAGCAGGTGGCGGTGCGCACGCGGGAAGGCACGCAGTTCGCCAACTGCTACGCCACCAACATCTATCACAAGGGCCCCACGGGCTGGCGCATGGTCATGCACCACGCCTCGTCGGCGCCCACCGAAGCCGGGGTGCTCGACTTGCACGACGTGCCCGATATGCTGCACTGATCTCGGGTCGACTTTGGCTGCTGCACGTTTCGATACCACCCCCTGTCCTGTTCCCTCCTGGCTGCCCGGAGGCGATGCCCAGACGGTGTACGCCGCGCTGTTCGCGCAGTACCACCGCATCGCCTTCGTGCGCGACCGGGTCGAGACGCCCGACACGGATTTCGTCGATTTCGACTGGACCGGGCCGGGGCTGTTTCCGCACAAGGCCGCCGACGGCGCGCCCGTGAGCGGCCAGCAGCCCGTGGCCAACGGCAAGACCGCGGCCGCGCGCTGGATGACCGAGGCCGACTGGAAGTCCTTGCCCCAAACGGCCGACACGCCCGCGCTGTTGCTGTTCCACGGCCTGGAGGGCGGCAGCAACAGCCGCTATGCCCAATCCATTGCGCACCACTTCCGGGCGCGCGGCTGGATCGTCGTCATCGCGCATTTCCGCGGTTGCTCCGGCGTGCCCAACCGCCTGGCGCGGGCCTATTACTCGGGCGATTCGGCCGAGGTCGGCTTCCTGCTGAACACCGTGCGCAACCGCATCCCGCATGCGCGCTGGCACGCCGTGGGCGTGTCGCTGGGTGGCAATGCGCTGCTGAAATACCTGGGCGAACACCAGGAAGACACCGGCTGGCTGACCGCCTGCGCGGGCGTCTCGGTGCCGCTGGACCTGGTGGCCTGCGGCAAGACCCTGTCGACCGGATTCTTCAACCGCAAGGTCTACACCAACCACTTTCTCAAGACCCTCAAGCACAAGGTGCTGGAGAAGGCCCACCGCTACCCCGGCGCCATCGACGTGATGCGCATCGCCCACGCGCGCGACCTGCGCGACTTCGATGACGCCTACACCGCGCCCATGCATGGCTTTCGTAATGCGCTCGACTACTGGACGCGCGCCTCCAGCAAGCCCTGGCTGCCGCGCATCTCGGTGCCGACGCTGGTGCTGAATGCGCTGAACGATCCGTTCATTCCGGCCAGCGCCTTGCCCAAGCCGGACGAGTGTTCGTCCAGCATCCTGCTGCACCAGCCCACCGACGGCGGCCATGCGGGCTTCCCGACGGGCGCCTTTCCGGCCCACCTGGGCTGGCTGCCGCAGCGGCTGGGCCGCTTCTTCGAGACCGGGCTGTAGGCGCCGCGGCGCCTCCTGGCTCGGGTCGGCCAGGCGTCAGCCCGACTTGAAGCGTTCCAGCAGCTGGCGCTCTTCGGCCAGCTTGTCCTTGACTTCCTTGATCTGCACGTCGATCTGCGATTGCTCGTAGAAGTCGGTGGACATGCCGCGCGCCTGCTGCAGTTGCGATTCCGCCGCGGCGAAAGCGCCAGTCATGACGTAGTAGCGCGCCAGGTCGCGGCGCGCCTGCACCGGCTTGCCGGTGCGTTCCTCGCTCTGCGCCAGCATCTGGTAGAGACTGGGTTCGTCCGCCCCCCACTGCTTGATCTTGGCGCGCAGGTAGTCTTGCGCTTCGGCGTGACGGCCGTTGGCCTGCAGCGCCGTGGCGTAGGCGATGCCCAAGGCCCGCTGCTCAGGCCAGCGACGGGTGGCGGCTTGCGCCAGGTCCTGCGCGCGCCGGTTGTCCTTGCGCGCCAGCGCGATATCGACGGCGAGCTTGGCCATCTGCGGCGAATCGCGGCCGTCGGCCTGGGCCTGGGCGAGCTGGCGGTCGGCCTCGTCCAGGCTGTTGCGCTGGAAAGCCTGCAGGGCCAGCCCGTAATAGGCGGCCGAGCGGCGCACGCCGGACAACGCCTGGGCCTCGTCCTGCAGCTGCTGGCCGGCGGTGCGCAGGCTGACCGCGTCGCGCCCCTGCACCACGCGCATCTTGGCGCGGATGTACCAGAAGTCGTCGCTGTCGACATGGCGCGAGACCGGCAGCGAGCGCACCCGGTTCTGCACGTCGGACATGCGTTCGATGGACAGCGGGTGGGTACTGGCCCAGGAACCCCCGCCCGCCCCTTCGTTCAGGCGCGAGGCGTTCATCAGGCGCGAGAACATCTGCGCCATGCCCTGGGCGTCGTAGCCGGCCTTGGTCAGCATGGTGAAGCCGGCGCGGTCGGCCTCGCGTTCGGCGTCGCGCGAGAAGCCCAATTGGCGGTTGATGGCGGCGGCCTGGCCGAACGCGGCCACGCCCATCGCCAGGTTGCCGCCGCCACCGGCCAGCGCCGCCAGCAGCGCGCCCGCCAGGCTCGCCAGCATGACCATGCTGTTCTGGTTCTGCTGCGTCATGCCGCGCGCGATATGGCGCTGCACCACGTGGCCGATTTCGTGCGCCAGCACCGCCGCCAGTTCGGATTCGCTGCCGGAGGAGACGATCAGGCCGGTGTTGACGCCAATGAAGCCGCCCGGCATGGCGAAGGCGTTGATTTCGGGATCGCGCACGCCGAACATCTCGACGTCCGGCACCGCGCCGGGCGAGAACGCCGCCAGCTTGCGCCCCATGGTGGTGAGGTACTGGCTGAGTTCGGGATCGTCGACGTAGGTCGGGTCGCGCCGCCCCTGAGACATGATGGCCTCGCCAAGGCTGCGCTCCAGCGCGGGCGACAGGTCCGCGGCGGAAGCCGCGCCCATCGAGGGCAGCCCCACCGGCTGGGCCCAGGCGGTTGCCGGCAAGGCCGGCAACGCCAGCGCGACACAGATTCCGATGATCGCGCCCCGCTGCGCAATCGAGCAAATGGATGGCATTTTCCTGCGGTTCATGAGCCTATGATAGCGATGCGCTTAAAATGTTTCATCGATACCCCCAACGAGGTTTCAATGCGTCCCGTCCGTAAAGCCGTTTTTCCCGTCGCCGGCATGGGCACGCGCTTCCTGCCCGCCACCAAGGCGATGCCCAAGGAAATGCTGCCCGTCGTCGACAAGCCGTTGATCCAGTACGCTGTCGAAGAAGCCGTGGCCGCCGGCATCACCGACCTGATTTTCGTTACCGGTCGCAACAAGCGGGCCATCGAAGACCATTTCGACTCCGCGCCCGAACTGGAATCCGACCTCGAAAGCAAGGGCAAGCACGAGCTTCTTGCCATGGTGCGGGGCATTCTACCCGCCCACGTCAATTGCCTCTATATCCGCCAATCGGCGCCGCTGGGCCTGGGCCACGCCGTGCTGTCGGCCGCGCCGGCGGTGGGCGACGAACCGTTCGCCGTGCTGCTGGCCGATGACCTGATCGACGCCGACACGCCGGCCATGAAGCAGCTGGTGGATATCGCCATTGCGCAAAACGCCAGCGTGCTGGGGGTGCAGGACGTGCCGCGCGCGGACACGCGCAAATACGGCATCGTCGCCACCCGTGAGGGCCAGGGCGATGGCCGCACCGAGCGCGTCACCCACATCGTTGAAAAGCCCGACCCCGAAGCCGCTCCCTCGACCCTGGCGGTGGTGGGACGCTACGTGCTGGAAGCCGCCATCTTCGACCACCTGCGTTCGACCAAGATGGGCGCCGGCAACGAGATCCAGCTGACCGACGGCATCGCCTCGATGATGCGCGAACGCGCGGTGTATGCGCACCGCTACGACGGCACGCGCTATGACTGCGGCAACAAGGCTGGCATGTTCCAGGCCACGGTGGCGCTCGGCAGGAAATACCACGGCCTGCTGCCGGAATGACACGGCGGCCACGCGCGCCGGCTTGACTACCCGCCGCCGCGCATCGACCGGCGGCGGCAACCCTCCCCCGGAGCGGTCGCCACCTCGCGCGGGGCGCCTCCGATATCGCGTGTTCTACGCAGACGCCGCGCGGCGGCGCGCCCTGGCCCGCGCCAGGGCATCGCGATCGGCCTTGCGCAAGCGGCCCTTGGCCGACAGGCGCATCAGCGTGCCCAGCGCCACCATCAGCCCGATCACCTCGACCAGGGCGGCGGGAATCCACATGGTCAGCCCGCCGATGGTCTGGTCGGTCTGCGCCGACATGGCGATGGCGCGGCCGCACAGTTCGAACAAGGGATAGATGTCGCTTTCGGTGAAGGCGATGACGGCCCCCGCCACCATCTGCGGCAGCATTGTCAGGATCGGCGAGATCACGCGGCCGCCCGGCGTCATCGCGGCCGGCGGCGCGGGACGGCGGTCCAGGATCAGATTCCAGTACATGAAGCCGCTGATCACCACCGACCAGTTCATCAGGCGATACAGGCGCCAGTCGAGCATGGAATAGAACTGCACCGACGGGATCAGCCAGACCAGCACCAGGAACACGAACAGCGCGGGAACGAAGATCCTGTGGGTCAGGACTGCCACCGTGGCGCGGCCGGCGCCGGTGCGCAGGAAGTCACGCAGGCGCACGCGCCAGCGCATCGGCAGCCCGGCCCGCATGACCTGCCCGGGAAACGCCGCCATCACCAGCAGCGGCCCCAGATGGTGCAACACCAGGTGCTGGATGCGGTGGATGAAGAACATGCGTTCGGCGTAATAATCCAGGCGCGTGTGCATGGACAGGTACAGCAGCACCATGCCCGCCCAGAACAGCATGCGGCGCGCGCCCGTGACGTGGTGCACGCGCTGGCCGCGCACGAACAGCACGATGGCCACCAGGAAGGAGGCCACCAGCGTGGGAGAGAACTCCCAGGGTATGAGCCATTCGAGACTGTCCATGCGGGTCATCCGGAAAATGCCGACGGGGGCGTGGCGGGCCCCCGCCTGGACGGGCCGGAACTCGCTGCCGGGTCGATTGTAGTGGACCCGGCAGCCCCCCATGCGGCTCAGAACCGGTGCGAAATGCCCGTACCGAAGCGCGAGGTGTGGGAATGGCCAGGGTCGAACTGGTTGTCCAGGGTGTAATTGGACGCATAGCCGGCGAACGCATAGAGCGTGGTGCGCGGCGACACGTTATACGTATACCCCAATGTCACCAATTGCGCATTGCGCGCCGTCGACCCATCCTCCCATTTCCAGTCGGGGCGCGCCAGCGACCACTGCGCCACCACGGCGCCATGGCCCAGCGGCACGCTGGCGCCCAGCAGCCAGGCGTTGACGGCGCCGCCGCGCGCGAAGGCCGCCGGCCCCAGGTTCTGGCCCAGGCTGTCGGGATCGCCGCCGTCCAGCCCGACATAACCGTTGCGCTGGCGGGACCAGGCCACCGATACCTTGACGACCTCGAAGTCGTAGGACGCCCCCAGTTGCACCGCCTGGGGCCGTCCCGCCTGGCCCGCCGGCGGCTCGGCCAGGCGCAGCTGGTCCCAGGTGGCCACCGCCAGCAGGGGGCCGTCCTCGTACTTCAGGCCCAGGCTCAGTGCGCGGTTATTGGCCGCCGTCTTGAAACGGTCGCGGCCGTCAGCGTCGAAGGAATAGCCGATGCCGGCCTGGAAACCCTGCCAGGTGGGGGTGTAGTAGTTCACCAGGTTGCTGAATTGATAGTTGTCCGAGGCCTTGAAGGTGGCGCCCATGCCCATTTCCTTCCAGGACGCCAGCTCCAGCGCGTTGCCGTAGGTCTTGCCGACGGTGTATTGGCGCCCCAGGCGCAGGTCGCCGTAGCTGTCATGGGCCAGTCCGACCCAGGCGCCGTAGTTGAACATGCGGTCGTCGTCGGCGCGCTTGCCGGTGGACGGGTCGAAGCCGCTTTCGAGCTGGAAGCGGGTGCTCCAGCCGTCGCCCAGGTCCTCGGAACCACGCAGGCCCCACAGGGAGTCGGTCAGGCCGCCATCGAGAACACCATTGTGGGTGCCCTGCCCGGAGGTATGGGTGGTGGCGATGCCCGCATCGACCACGCCGTAGAGTTGGATGCCCGGGCCATCACCGGCCGCATTGGCCGCCAGCGGAAGCCAGGCGGCGCCCGCCATGAGCGTCGTGGCGACAGTCGAGATTTTCATGCTTCTCTCCAGAATCCGGGGTGGCGCCGCCACCGCGGGAGGTATTGAATCCGCGGCGGGCGCCTGCCCGCCGCCAGGTGTATCAATAGTGACTATTGCCAGCCATAGCGACGCACCCAGATGCCCTTGAGCATTTGTGTCAGCACGCAGTAGCTCAGAAGGATGCCGACCAGCCACGGGAAATAGCTCCACGGCAGCGCTTGCAGCTGGAAGTACTCGGCCAGCGGCGAGAACGGCAGGAACACCCCCAGTCCGACCACCATGACCGTCATCCACATCAACGGCCACGCGGCGCGGCTTTGCAGGAAGGGAATCTTGCGTGTGCGGATCATATGCACGATCAGCGTCTGCGACAACAGGCCTTCGACGAACCAGCCCGACTGGAACAGCGTCTGGTGTTCTGGCGCATTGGCCTGGAAAACGTACCACATGAGGGCATAGGTCGTGATGTCGAATATCGAGCTAATCGGACCGAAGAACACCATGAATCGGCCTAGTCCTGCCGGGTCCCATTGTTGCGGCCTTTTAAGCAGTTCCTCGTCGACATTGTCGAAGGGAATGGCGGTCTGCGAGATGTCGTACATCAAGTTCTGCAGCAGCAGGTGGATCGGCAGCATCGGCAGGAACGGCAGGAATGCGCTGGCCACCAGCACCGAGAAGACGTTACCGAAATTGGAGCTGGCGGTCATCTTCAGGTACTTGAGCATGTTGCAGAAGGTCTTGCGGCCTTCGATCACGCCGTCCTCCAGCACCATCAGGCTCTTTTCCAGCAGGATGATGTCGGCGGCTTCCTTCGAGATATCCACCGCCGAGTCCACCGAAATGCCGACGTCGGCGGCGCGCAGGGCCGGCGCATCATTGATGCCGTCCCCCATGAAGCCAACGGTATTGCCCTGGGCGCGCAGCACGCGCACGATGCGCTCCTTGTGCGCCGGCGTAAGCCGGGCAAATACGTTGGCCTCGCGCACCGCCACGGCCAGCCGGCTGTCGTCCATGGCCTCGATATCGGCCCCCAGGTAGACCTTGCGGACCTCGAAGCCGACTTCGCGGCACACCTTCTGGGTCACCAGCTCGACGTCGCCGGTCAGGACCTTGACCTCGATGCCGGAGTCGCGCAAAGCGGCCAGGGCCGGGCCGGTCGATTCCTTGGGAGGATCGAGGAAGGCGATATAGCCAACCAGCACCAGGTCGGCCTCGTCGGCCACGCCGTAGGCCTGCTGCGTGGGCGGCAGTTCACGCACGCCTACCGCGATCACGCGCAATCCGTCGCGGTTCAGATCGGCTGTCACGCGGCGGATATCGGCGCGCCGTGCGTCGGTCAGCAGGTGCACATCGCTGCCCACCCGAAGGCGGGTGCATACCGACAGCATTTCCTCCAGCGCGCCCTTGCAGATCAGCTCATGGTGTTCGCGGCCATTTTCGGTTTCGCTCACCACCACCGACATGCGCCGCCGCGAGAAGTCGAAGGGGATCTCGTCGATCTTGCGGTAGCGGGCGGCCAGGTCCAGCTTGCGTTCCACTTCGGCGTGGCGCAGCACGGCCACGTCGAGCAGGTTCTTCAGGCCTGTCTGGTAATAGCTGTTGAGGTAGGCGTAGGCCAGCACATCGTCGCTGGTGGCGCCATACACGTCGGTGTGGCGTTCGAGCACGATGCGGTCCTGGGTCAGGGTGCCGGTCTTATCGGTGCACAGCACGTTCATGGCGCCCAGGTTCTGGATCGCGTCGAGCCGCTTGACCACCACCTTGCGCCGCGACATCCGCACCGCGCCCTTGGCCAGCGTGGCGGTGACGATCATGGGCAGCATTTCCGGTGTCAGGCCGACGGCGATGGCCAGCGCGAAGAGCAGCGCCTCGAGCCAGTCGCCCTTGGTGAAGCCGTTGATCAGCAGCACGATGGGCGCCATCACCAGCATGAAGCGGATCAGCACCCAGCTGACGCGATTGATGCCCTGCTGGAACTGGGTCGGCACGCGCGAAGTCTGGGTCACCCGCCCGGCCAACTGACCGAAGTAGGTGCCGGCGCCGGTGGCCACCACCAGGGCGCTGCCGGAGCCGCTGACCACGTTGGTGCCCATGAAGGCCATGTTCTCCAGTTCCAGCGCATTGGCGGTTCCGTCGCGCTGCACAGCGTATTTCTCGACCGGCAGCGATTCGCCGGTCAGGGCCGCCTGGGCCACGAACAGATCCTTGGCGCCGAGGATGCGGCAGTCGGCCGGGATCATGTCGCCCGCGGACAGCAGCACCACGTCGCCCGGCACCAGGTCGGCCAGCGGCACCTCGATCTGGCGCGAGCCCGAGGCGTGCAGCGTGGCGCCGAAAAAGCGCCGCGCGTCGCCCTCGGCCACGCCGGCGGCGTCGCTGCGCAGCACCGTGGCGGTGTTCTGCACCATCGCCTTCAGGGCCTCGGCGGCGCGGTTGGAACGGCGCTCCTGCACGAAGCGCAGCAGCGTCGAGATCACCACCATCGAACCGATGATGATGACGCCCTTCCACGACTGGTCGTCGGGCTCGGCCATGTACACATCCGTGACCCACGACAGCGAGGCCAGGCCGGTCAGCAGCAGGTTGAAGGGGTTGCGGAACGATTGCCACAGGTGGGCATGCCAGGTTAGCGGTTTTTCGTGATCGACTTCATTGGCGCCGTAGCGGGCGCGGGCCTCATCGGCCTGGGCTTCGGACAGGCCGCCACGGCCGCTGCGGAACATCGAGAACAAGGCATCGAAATCCATGCGCGAGACATCGAGCATGCGGCGGTTGGCGCGGCGCGCGGCGTCCGAGGAGTCCGCCGAAGCGACGGCCGGTCCGCCGCCCTGCTCCAGCATGGGGGAACGCCGGAAGTGGCGCCCCGATCGCCGCAGGCCGGCCGCGGAGGAAAAGAAGGTCTTCAGGAATTTGAACATCGGAGTGTTCCCGTTATTGATGTTGTTCTGGAAGACACAGGCAGTCCGCCGCCATGCCTTTGCGCGGGCAGCACGGGGCCGCGGCCTGCGCAGAGCAGGCCGTTGCCGCCGCGTACGGGCGTGCGCAGGCACCGGGGCGATGTTGCCGGTGTCCGGATCGCGTCGAGGCGCGCCGGGTGCGGGAAGCGGAACGGGAAACTAGCGGAAGAACCGGGGCCGGCGGAACCGGCGCGCGTCGAGCGGGCCTGGCCGGGGGTTCAGGGCTGCGGATTCCGTACTAGACCGGGTGACTCTCCGGCCAGTCGGCTCGCAAGGGAGAAGACAGGTCAGACAGGCAGGCCGGCGCCGCGCACGTGGCGCAATCGAGGCTCGGGGTCTAAGGCACTGGGCATGGTCTCTCCTGGGAAATGACGGGCGGATTCAGGCCGCCAGCGGTTGCGCGCCGAAATGGACGTGGCGCACGGCGGGGTTGGCGCTCAGCCGACGCGCTTGCGACATCAGTTCGCCACGCAGCTCGGGCGGGCAATTCACGGTGATGCAGGCCGAGGCCATGCCGGGGTCGCGCCCCTGGTCGATCTGTACTTGCGATACATCGAGCCCGGCGGCGCTGAAGTCCAGGCAGATCTGCTTGCGCAGCGCGCCCAGTTCATCGCGCGGGCAGATGACCGTCAGGCGCGATGTGCCGCGGCGGCGGCCCAGGGCGGTGGCGCGGTCGACGCCGGCGCGGCGCAGGAACAAGTCGAAGAAACGCATAGCGACCTCCATTGCGTAATGGGGAGCGGCTTTCGCGCATACGCGCGCACGCAGGCACACGGCGCATGGCGGGCGGGCACGAAAAAGGCGTGCACGAACGCGGGCGCTGCGACTAGCGGCGGTTCTGGCGGTTTACGTTGGGGAGAATCCCGGCAAGCCGTGGGCCTGCACTGCTGCCCGGAAAGAAGCCCGGGGCTTGGGATACAACCGCAACCTGCTCAACAGGTTGCGGCAGACGGAGTTCTGCGTGGACCTGTCAAACAGCGGCGTCGATGCAAGATCGACTACTTTCGCCGGAATCGGTATTCACGAAGACTGCTCCTGGGATGGATAACGGGCAGAATTTTACGCGGGTTTCCACTGATGGACAAGGTTTTCCGGCACAAAAATTGCTTTTTGTGCAACCCGGCGCGGGCCCGGCGGGGCCGCGCGCCGTTGCGCCCTCAGGCGTAGAAATGCCAGCCCAGATAGGCCGCGAACAGGGCATAGAAGCCGCCCGCCGCCGACAGCGCCGGCACGCTCATGCCAGCGCGGCGGAAGCGCAGCCACAGCAGCCCGATGGACAGCATGGTGAACAGGCCGGCGGCCAGCAGCGGGCCGTCGAGCAGCCACGGCGTGAGGAAGATGCCGAGCGCGCTGGGAATGGTGGCCTGGATCATCATGGCGCCGGAAATGTTGGCCAGCGCCAGGCGTTCCTTGCCCTGGCGCACCCAGATCAGCGCGTTCATGATTTCCGGCAGTTCGGTGGCGACGGGCGCCAGCAGCAGCGCGGCCACGTGCGGCGACGCGCCCATGGCGATGCCCAGCAGTTCGATCTGGTTGACGAATACGTGCGAGGCGCCGGCGATCACGACCAGCGCCAGCAGCGTCTGCGTCGCCGCCCAGAACATCGAAGGGTTGTCGTCGCGCGGCCGCAGCTTGAGCGGCTCGAGATCTTCGCAGTCGATGCAATCCTCGTCGTTGCTCAGCTCGCGCTTGACATACAGACCGTAGGTGGCCAGGAACAGGATGCCCAGCCAGGGCTTCCAGGCGAACGCCAGCAGGCCCAGCCCGACCTTGAAGACGAAGATGCCCATGAACCACGCCTGGTCGCGGGCCAGCCGGCGCTGGTCCGCGTTGATACAGTTGGCTTGCGTGGGCTGCCCGCGACGGGCGCGCCACAAGGCAAGGCCGACCACCGCGTAGGCCAGCGTCGCCAGCACCAGCGGGCCGCCCATGGCCGCGCCGACGCCGATGTCCTTTTGCTCAGGCGTGTCGCCGAACACCACGGCCATGAACGTGACCGCGCTTTCAGGCAGCGCGGTGCCGAATGCCGCCAGCACGGTGCCGGTGGCGGTGGCGCCGAGCTGGAAGCGGTGTCCGACCCATTCGACGCCATTGACGAAGAATTCGCAGGCAAGATAGATCACTGCCGCGGACAGGAAAAACAGGAACAGGGTGAGCAACATATAGGCGAGCCGGACGAGCAGAAACCAATTGGCGCGACGCAACGGCTCGCCCGGCCAAGGGTGAACGCTGCGCGGCCAAAGGTCTCGCCTGGCTGATCCATGCGCGGGCGTACCGCGGCACGGAGACCGTTAGCGCCATGGAGTCCTGGAAACCGCTACGCGATACCGGACCACCAAGTCTGTTGACGCTAACTCCTTTGGGGACAAAGGATGGCTACTCCCCAATGACAGAGCCGCGATTGTAGCAGCCCGGCCATGACCGTCCAGAGAATCTCCGCGGCGCGCGCGTGAATGCCGCCGGACTGTCGTATTGGCGGCACGGCGAGTAAAGTAAGTGGCACCACCGTTTCCCGCCGGGCCCCGCGCCCCCTGCCCATGAGCCTGCCTCCCACCGATATCGCCCCCTTCGCCGCCCGCCGCCAGCGCCTGATGGCGCGGATGCGCGCCGATGGCGGCGGCATCGCCATCCTGGCCACCGCGCCCGAAGCCATCCGCAACCGCGACGCCGAATACCCCTACCGGCACGACAGCGACTTCTTCTACCTGACCGGCTTCACCGAGCCCGGCGCGTGGCTGGTGCTGATCGCCGGCGCCACCGACCGCGCCCTGCTGTTCTGCCGCCCGCGCCATATCGAGCACGAGATCTGGGAGGGACGGCGCTTCGGCCCGGAGGCCGCGGCCGAGCATTTCGGCTTCGACGACGCGCATGCGCTGGACGCGCTCGACGAACTGGTGCCCAAGCTGCTGCTGGACCAACCGACCCTGTATGCGCCACTGGCCGGTGACAAGCGCACCGACGGCCGGCTGCACCGCTGGCTGGCGGCGGCGCGCGAGGCCAGCCGCGGCGGCCATCAGCCTCCCATGCGGCAGCAGGACATCCGGCCGATCCTGGCCGAGATGCGGCTGGTGAAGGACGCCAGCGAAATCGCCGCGATGCGGCGCGCCGCCAAGATCTCCGCCGGCGCCCACGCCCGCGCCATGCGGGCCGCCCGCGCTGGCATGCGCGAATACGAACTGGAAGCGGAGCTGTTGTATGAGTTCCGCCGCCATGGCGCGCAGGCGGTGGCCTACAACAGCATCGTCGCGGCCGGGGCCAATGCCTGCGTGCTGCACTACCCTGCCGGCGAGGCGGTGCTGCGCGATGGCGACCTGGTGCTGATCGACGCCGGCTGCGAGGTCGACAGCTACGCCAGCGACATCACCCGCACCTTTCCGGTCAACGGCCGCTACAGCGGCCCGCAGCGCGCGCTGTACGACCTGACGGTGGCGGCGCAGGAGGCCGCGGCCCAGGCCACCGCGCCGGGCCGCGGCTGGAACGATGGCCATGACGCCGCGGTGCGGGTGCTGGCCCAGGGCATGCTGGACCTGAAACTGCTGAAGGGATCGCTGGATGGCGTGATCGAGTCGGGCGACTACAGCCGTTTCTACATGCACCGCACCGGCCACTGGCTGGGCCTGGACGTGCACGATGTGGGCGACTATCGCCAGCCGGGCGGCGCTGCCGGTGCGGAACGCCCGTGGCGCAAGCTGGAAACAGGCATGATGCTGACGATCGAGCCGGGCATCTATGTGCGCCCCGCCGACGACGTGCCCGAGGCCTACTGGAACATCGGCATCCGTACCGAGGACGACGCGCTGGTGACGGACGAGGGCTGCGAGCTGATCACCCGCGGCGTGCCGGTGCAGGCCGGCGAGATCGAGGCGCTGATGCGCGAATGAGCGGGCAGCGCGCAGGCCGGCCGGCGTGGCCTCGGCCACGCTCGTGAGGGCGTCCCGAGGGGCTACAGTGTCAGGCCGTCCAGCCAGCCCATCGCCACCCACACGTAGACCACCACCATCGCGATCGCGAACATCGACACGGTGGCGCCCACCAGGCAGGCCAGGATGGCCACCAGCACCGGCCCCCAGCCGGTCCTGGGGGACGGCGGCAATCCGGGGTTGTAGCGGCGGTCGAACTTCTCGTCGGGCATCAGCGAGAACACCGCGCTCTCGATGAAGCCGTCGATCATGGGAATGAACACCAGGAAAAAGGCCGGGTTGTCGTACCAGACCGGGTAGTAGCGGAACGCGCAGAACAGGCTGAGCAGGGACAGCGCCGTCACCAGCCAGGCGTAACGCCGGCCCAGGTACCACCAATGTGCGCCGAGCCACCCGAACAGACAGGCCAGCAGACCGACGGCGACCTTGCCGCGGGGGCGGCGCGGGATTGCGGCGGACAGCGAAGAAGAAGCCTCGAGCTGCGTCATATCAATCAACCGGTGAAGGGTCCCGGGCGCCAAGCCGCGCCGGCAGACCTGGATTGTAGTGGACGGGTAAAATCCCGGCATGACTATCTCCGCCTTCGACATTGCGATTCTCGGCGCCGGCCCCGTGGGGCGTGTCCTGGCGTTGATGCTGGCGCGCGTGGCGCCGGACCCCTCCCGCATCGCCCTGCTGCAAGGCGCCAGCCCGGCCCCCGTGACGCCAGCCGCCGCCATTCCCGCGGCCGATCCGCGCGTGCTGGCCATGAACCATGGCAGCCGCGTGCTGCTCGAATCGCTGCACGCCTGGCCCGCCAAGGCGGCGGACATCCTCAATATCCACGTCTCCCAGCGCGGCCGGCTTGGCCGCAGCGTGATCCGCAACACCGACTTCGACGTGCCGCAGCTCGGCTGCGTGGTCGCCTACTCGGCGCTGCACGCCAGGCTGGAGGAATGCGTGGCCGCCAGTGGCGTCACGCTGCTGTCCGGCCCGCCCGCCGTGGTCGACGGCCAGGACGCCGACGGCGTGCGCATCAGCCAGGGCGACACCGCCCTTGCCTGCCGCATCGCCGTGCAGTCCGACGGGGCCGGAGGCAGCGATGTGCGCCGCGACTACGGTCAGCACGCCCTGCTGACCACCACCCAAGCCAGCCTGCCGCGCCGTGGCTGGGCCTGGGAGCGCTTCACCGCCGAAGGGCCGCTGGCGCTGCTGCCGCATCCGCAGATGGCGGACGCCTATTCGGTGGTCTGGTGCAGCGCGCCCGAGCGCGCGGCCGAACTGGCGGCGCTGGACAACACCGCCTTCTCGCAGGCGCTGACGACGGCCTTTGGCGACCGCCTGGGCCGCCTGACGTGCCAGGCGCCGCGCCATGTCTTCCCGCTGGCGCTGAGCGCGCGCCGCGGGTTGGTGCAAGGCCGCGTGGCCGTGATCGGCAATGCGGCGCAGACGCTGCACCCGGTGGCCGGCCAGGGGCTCAACCTGGGACTGCGCGACGCCGCCCGGCTGGCCCAGTCCCTGGGCGGCTGGCTGACCCAGCCGAATGCCAGTCCCTCCCACGCGCTGCAAGACTTCGCCCGCGCGCGCCAGGTCGACCGGCTCATCACCGCCAGCGTCACCGACCTGATGCCGCGCATCTTCGCCACCGGCCTGGCGCCGGTCGAACACGCCTGTGGCCTGGCCTTGCTGGGCCTGGACCTGGCCGCGCCGCTGCGGGCGCCGCTGGCGCGCCATCTGCTGCAGGGTTTCCGGGCCTGATCCTCCCTTTTTTTGTCGGCCTGTTACCAAGCTGTTGCGGACGAAAAAAGAGGGTTCGATCGAGCCGGTTAAAATGTGACCATGCGCATCGGCCCGTGGACTCTCCCCAACAACGTTCTGGTCGCGCCCATGGCGGGCGTGACGGATCGTCCTTTCCGACAGCTCTGCAAGAAATTGGGGGCCGGTTACGCCGTCTCGGAGATGGCCGCCAGCAACCCGAAGCTGTGGGACAGCGTCAAGACCTCGCGGCGCCTGAACCACGACGGCGAGATCGCCCCCATTTCGGTGCAGATCGCCGGCGCCGACCCGGCCATGATGGCCGAGGCCGCCGTGTTCAACGCCCACAAGGGCGCGCGCATCATCGACATCAACATGGGCTGCCCGGTGAAAAAGGTCTGCAACGTGGCCTCGGGCTCTGCCCTGCTGCGCCACGAAGACCTGATCGCCCGCATCCTGGACGCCGTGGTCGAGGCCTGCGCGCCGCTGGGGGTGCCGGTCACCCTCAAGACCCGCACCGGCTGGGACCGCGACAGCCGCAACGCCCTGCGCGTGGCCAGACTGGCCCAGGATGCCGGCATCGCCGCCCTGACGCTGCATGGACGCACCCGCGCCGACCTCTATACGGGCGAGGCGGAATATGACACTATCCGCGCCGTCCGCGCCGAGCTGAAAATTCCGCTGATCGCCAATGGCGACATCGACTCGCCCGAAAAGGCCAGGCGCGTCCTGGATTACACTGGCGCCGACGCGGTCATGATCGGCCGGGCGGCCCAAGGGCGTCCCTGGATCTTCCGCGAGGTCGACCATTACCTGCGCACGGGCGAAACACTGGCCCCTCCCAGCTATGGGGAAATGCGCGAACTGCTGCTCGAACATCTCGACGACCACTACCGCTTCTATGGCGAACACACCGGCGTACGCACGGCGCGCAAGCACATAGGATGGTATCTGGACGGCCTGCCGGGCGCGGACTCGTTCCGCGACCGCATGAACCTCATCGACAACACCCGCGACCAGTGGCGGGCGGTGTCGGAATGGTTCCTCAATCTTTCCCGTGACGGCAACCCCAACCCGGCGCCTGTCGCGAAAGCCCTGCTGGCGGCATAACCGCCTCAACACCAACATAAAAATATCTGTACTCCGATGAGCAAGAAAGATGTCCTGGAAGAATGCGTGCGCGCCAGCCTGGAGCGCTATTTCGAAGACTTGGGCGAATCCGAGCCCCACGACATGTGGGACATGGTGATGCGCTGCGTGGAGCGCCCGGTCCTCGAAGTGGCGTTGGAACGGTCCGGCGGCAACCAGTCGCGGGCATCCGAAATGCTGGGCATCACGCGCAACACCCTGCGCAAGAAACTGCTGGCCCATAACATCCAGGTATAGCGCATCGCCGCGTGGGCGGCCGCTGGCGCGCCCCGCATGACAGATTTCCCATCCCGACCTGAAGCGAGACAGGCGCCCCGCGCCCCACTCCCGTCCCTCACCATGAAAATCGAAACCGCCCTGCTTTCGGTGTCCGACAAGACCGGCATCGTTGAATTTGCCCGCGCCCTGGCCGCGCGCGGCGTGCGCCTGCTGTCGACCGGCGGCACCGCCAAGCTGCTGGCCGAGTCCGGCCTGACCGTCACCGAAGTGGCTGCCCACACCGGCTCGCCCGAGATCCTGGACGGCCGCGTCAAGACGCTGCATCCGAAGATCCACGGCGGCCTGCTGGCCCGCCGCGACAGCGCCGAGCACATGGACACCATCAAGGCGGCCGGCATCGATCGCATCGACATGCTGGTGGTCAACCTGTATCCGTTCCGCGAAACGGTGGCCAAGCCCGACTGCACCTTCGCCGACGCGGTCGAGAACATCGACATCGGCGGCCCGGCCATGCTGCGCGCCGCCGCCAAGAACCATGGCACCGAGGCCGGTGGCGTGACGGTGGTGATCGACCCGGTCGACTACTCGCGCGTGCTGTCCGAAATGGACCAGGGCGGCGGCACCTCGTACGGCCTGCGCCTGGCGCTGGCCGCCAAGGTCTACGCCCACACCGCGGCCTACGACGGCGCCATCGCCGCCTACCTGACCAGCCTGACCGACGCCGAACCGGCGCAGGACGCCGTGCCGGCGCGCCAGGAATGGCCCGGCACCCTGACCCTGCAGGTCAAGCAGGAACAGGCCCTGCGCTACGGCGAGAACCCGCACCAGACCGCCGCGTTCTACGTCGACGCGCAGCGTCCGGCCGGCCTGCTGGGCAACTACCGCCAACTGCAGGGCAAGGAACTGTCGTACAACAACATCGCCGACGCCGATGCCGCCTGGGAATGCGCGCGCAGCTTCGAGGCGCCCGCCTGCGTCATCGTCAAGCACGCCAACCCCTGCGGCGTGGCGGTCGCGGCCGACACGCTGGGCGCGTACCAGCAGGCCTTCAAGACCGACCCGACCTCGGCCTTCGGCGGCATCATCGCCTTCAACCGCCCGGTCGACGCCGCCACCGCCGAGGCCGTCAGCGCCCAGTTCCTGGAAGTGCTGCTGGCCCCGGCCTATGACGGCGCCGCGCTGGCCATCCTGGCCGCCAAGAAGAACGTGCGCGTGCTGGAAGTGCCCATGGGCACGGGCCAGAACGCCTTCGACGTCAAGCGCGTCGGCGGCGGCTGGCTGGTGCAGAGCCCGGACGCCTACAACGTGCCGCGCGACGCCCTGAAGGTGGTGACCAAGCGCCAGCCCACCGAACAGGAAATGAACGATCTGGCGTTCGCCTGGAAGGTCGCCAAGTACGTCAAGTCCAACGCCATCGTGTTCGTCGGCGGCGGCATGACCCTGGGCGTCGGCGCCGGCCAGATGAGCCGCATCGACTCGGCCCGCATCGCCTCGATCAAGGCCGAGAACGCCGGCCTGACGCTGAAGGGCTCGGCGGTGGCGTCGGATGCCTTCTTCCCGTTCCGCGACGGCCTGGACGTGGTGGTGGCCGCGGGCGCGACCTGCGTGATCCAGCCCGGCGGCAGCGTGCGCGATGACGAAGTCATCGCCGCGGCCGACGAGCATGGCATCGCCATGGTGCTGACCGGCACCCGCCACTTCCGCCACTGATGCGCGTCCTCGGCATCGATCCCGGCCTGCGCCGCACCGGCTTCGGTGTGATCGATGCCGACGGCCCGCGCCTGCGTTATGTCGCCAGCGGCACCATCGTGGTGCCGCCGGCGCTGACGCTGTCCGAACGCCTCAAGGTCATCCTGGACAACCTGCGCCAGGTGGCGCGCGACACGCAGCCCGACGTGGCCGCGCTGGAAATCGTCTTCCTGAACACCAATCCGGCCTCGACCCTGCTGCTGGGCCAGGCCCGCGGCGCGGCGCTGTGCGCGCTGGCCGACAGTTCGCTGGCGGTGCATGAGTACACCGCGCTGCAGATCAAGAAGGCCGTGGTCGGCACCGGCCGCGCGGCCAAGGAACAGGTGCAGATGATGGTGCAGCACCTGCTGGCGCTGGACGGCACCCCGGCCCCCGACTCGGCCGACGCGCTGGCCTGCGCCATCTGCCACGCCCACGTCGGCCCCTTGCAGGACCGGCTGACGGAATTGGGCACGCGCCTGAGCCTGAGCGGCAAGACCCGCCTGCGCAACGGCCGCCTGCTCGGCTGAGCCCCGCCCCCCGCTTCGCGCGGACCCGTATAGAATCCCCGCATCCGCCGCGACTGACGCGGCCCCCTCTTTTGCCAGGCCATTGCCACCATGATCGGACGCATCACCGGAACCCTGATCGAGAAACTGCCGCCCACCGTCTGCGTGGACGTCAACGGTCTGGGCTATGACATCGACGTGCCCATGAGCACGCTGTACTCGCTGCCGGAAACCGGCGCGCGCGTCACGCTGTACACGCACCTGACCGTGCGCGAAGACGCCCACATCCTCTACGGCTTCGCCACCGCGGGCGAACGCAGCGCCTTCCGTGAACTGATCAAGGTCAGCGGCATCGGCGCGCGCACCGCGCTGTCGGTGCTGTCCGGGCTATCGGTGGCCGACCTGGCCCAGGCCATCACGCTGCAGGAATCGGGCCGCCTGACGCGCGTGCCCGGCATCGGCAAGAAGACCGCCGAACGCCTGCTGCTGGAAATGCGCGGCAAGCTGGGCGCGGACATCGGCGCCACCGCGCATCCGGTGCAGGATAACCAGTCCGACATCCTGAACGCCTTGCTGGCGCTGGGGTACTCCGAGAAGGAATCGTTGTCGGCCCTCAAGACGCTGCCCGAAGGCGTGGGCGTGTCCGACGGCATCAAGCAGGCCTTGAAAGCGCTGGTGCGCTGAAGACGCGCCCTCCGGGCCGCCGCTGGCGGATCATTGCGGTCGTGGCAGGCGCGGGGCAAACGTCATGCGCCTGCGGCCCCCCCGCCGACGCAGGCGGCCCGCCCTAGCGCGCCGCCCCCAGGTAACCGGGCGCCACCGCCTCCAGCCCGGTCGGCACCACGTTCAGCTCGGGCGCGATGGGCGCGCCGCAGATGTTGTCGCTGCGCAGGGAATCGAGGTTGTCGCGCGACATCAGCGGCGGGCCCGGCAGGCATTCGAACAGCAACGCCTGCATGCGTCCCACGCCCATCGGCACGCTCACCACCGGACGCGGATGGCCGGCCCAGCCGGCGCACAGGCGCGCGATCTCGCCCAGGGTGTAGACCTGCGGGCCGCCCAGCTCGTAGGTCTTGCCGCAGGTGTGCGTATCGCCCAGCGCCGCCAGCATCGCCGACACCACGTCGCCCACGTACACGGGCTGCATGCGCGCGTTCGCGCCGGCCAGCGGCAGCACCGGCAGCCAGCACGCCAGACGCGCGAACAGGTTGGTGAAATTGTCGTCCGGTCCGAACACCACCGAAGGACGGAATATGGTCCAGCCCCCTTCGCGCCAATCGGCCAGTTCCTGCTTGATGGCCGCCTCGCCGTCGCCCTTGGAACGCTGGTACATGCTGGCGCCATTGGAATCCGCCCCCAGCGCGCTGATGTGCAGCAACCGGCGCACGCCCTGGCGGCGGCAGGCCCGCGCGATACGCTGCGGCAGGTGCACGTGCGCCTGCGCGAAGTCGGAACCGTAGGGACGGCCGGCCTTGCCATGCAGGATGCCGACCAGGTTGACCACCACATCGCAGTCGCGCACCAGGCGATCGAGCGCGTCATCGTCGTGCACGTCGCTGGCAAGCAGCGTGACGGTGGGCAGAAGCTGGAGTTCACGCCCCTGGCCGTAACGGCGGGTGGGCACCAGGATCTGGTGCTGTCCGCCCGCCAGCCGGGCGATGAGATGACGGCCGATGAAGCCGGTGCCGCCAATGACAAGGATACGCATGAAGCAGCCCCTGTTCTTCAGGATTCAGGCCCGATTCTGCCCTGCACGGGCCGCCTCCGCAAGCGTGCCACCAAAGCACCGGACGATATCCCGCCGGCGCCTCAGCCTGAACGGGTCAGCCGGCCAGCAACTTGCCGTAGGCCGGAAGATCGACGTTGCCGCCGCTGATGATGACGCCGACCCGCGCGCCCCGCACCGGCACCACGCCCTGCAGCACGGCCGCGGCCGCGAGACAGCCGGTGGGTTCGACCACCATCTTCATGCGCTCGGCGAAGAACTTCATGGTCGAGACCAGTTGCTCATCCGTCACCGTGACGATGTCGCGCACGTGCTTCTGGATGAGCGGGAAGGTCAGATGGCCCAGATGCGTGGTGGCGGCGCCGTCGGCCAGCGTCTTGGGCGCCTGGATGCGGACGATCTCGCCCTTGCGCAGCGACTGTTGGCCGTCGTTGCCGGCTTCCGGCTCGACCCCGTAGACCAGGCAGCGCGGACTGAGCGCGAACGCCGACAGCGCCGACCCCGACAGCAGGCCGCCGCCCCCCAGGCACACGAACAGGTAGTCCAGCTCGCCGACGTCCTCGAACAATTCCTTGGCCGCGGTGCCCTGGCCGGCGATCACGTCCTCGTGGTCGTACGGCGGAATCAGCGTGGCGCCGGTCTCGGCCTGGATGCGACGGGCGATCTCTTCGCGATCCTCGGTGTAACGGTCGTAGGTGACGATATGGCCGCCGTAGCCTTCGGTGGCGGCGCGCTTGGCCGCGGGCGCGTCCAGCGGCATGATGATGGTGGCCTTGACGCCCTGCAGCCTGGAGGCCAGCGCGATCGCCTGCGCATGGTTGCCCGACGAGAACGTGACCACGCCGGCGGCGCGCTGCTCGGGCGTCAGCCGGGCGATGGCGTTGAAGCCGCCCCGGAACTTGAACGCGCCCATGCGCTGGTAGTTCTCGCACTTGAAGAACAACGAGGCGCCGGCGATGGCGTCGGCCGTGGTCGAGGTCAGCACCGGCGTGCGGTGCGCCTGGCCAGCCAGGCGCTCGCTGGCGCGCGCGACGTCGTCGAAGGTGGGCAGTTCGGGCAGCATGTAAACGGTCCTTTGATTGCGAAGAGAATCGAAAGCAGAACCTACGGATCATAAACCCCGGGACGCCCCCTCCCCGGGATGCCCGACCGATTTACTTGCCGAACAGCTCGCCGCTGCCGCTGGCGGCGCCGGCGGGCGGCGTCAGGCCCAGATGGCGCCAGGTGGTCAGCGTGGCCGTGCGTCCGCGCGGCGTGCGCTGCAGGTAGCCATGCTGGATCAGGTAGGGTTCGATCACGTCCTCGATGGTGTCGCGTTCTTCGCCGATGGCCGCGGCCAGGCTGTCCACGCCCACCGGGCCGCCATCGAACTTGTGGATGATGGCTTCGAGCAGCTTGCGGTCCATCAGGTCCAGGCCCTGCGGGTCGACCTCGAGCATGGCCAGCGCGCGGCCGGCGACGTCGGCGTCGATGGTGCCGCCGGCCTTGACCTCGGCGTAATCGCGCACGCGCCGTAGCAGGCGGTTGGCGATACGCGGCGTGCCGCGGGCGCGGCGCGCCACCTCGGCGGCGCCATCGGAAGTAATGGTGGCGTTGAGCAGGCCCGCGCTGCGGGTGACGATGCGGCCGAGATCGTCGGCGTTGTAGAACTCCAGCCGCGAAACGATGCCGAAGCGGTCGCGCAGCGGGTTCGTCAGCATGCCGGCGCGGGTGGTGGCGCCAACCAGCGTGAACGGCTGCAGGTCGAGTTTGACGCTGCGGGCCGCCGGCCCTTCGCCAATCAGGATGTCGATCTGGAAATCCTCCAGCGCGGGGTAGAGAATTTCCTCGACCACGGGCGACAGGCGGTGGATCTCGTCGATGAACAGGACGTCGTTCTTTTCCAGGTTGGTCAGCAGCGCGGCCAGGTCGCCCGGGCGCTCGAGCACGGGGCCGGAGGTCTGGCGCAGCTGCACGCCCATTTCGTGCGCGATGATGTGGGCCAGCGTGGTCTTGCCCAACCCGGGCGGGCCGAACAGCAGCACGTGGTCCAGCGCCTCGCCGCGCTTGCGGGCGGCGGCGATGAAGATTTCGAGCTGTTCACGCGCGCGCTGCTGGCCGACGTATTCTTCCAGCGCCTTGGGCCGCAGGGCGCGTTCGATCGACTCCTCGTTGGGCGACGCCGGCTGGGGCGCCACGATACGGGGCGCGTCGGGACGGGAGGAAAGCGAATCGGACTGGATGGCCATGGTGCGGGAACGACAGGATACTGAGCGGGATGCTGCATCGTACCGTAACCGCCGGGCGCGGGGCCGGCGCCGGGCGCAAAACGGGCCCGGGCCGGATCAGGCGCCGTCCGCGACCGGCAGCTTGACCCGCACGCACAGCCCGCCCGATTCGGCCTGCAGCAATTCCAGCGAGCCGCCGTGGGCGCGGGCGATGGCCTCGGCCAGCGCCAGGCCCAGGCCGACGCTGCCGGTGCGGGTGCGGGCGTCATCCAGGCGGCTGAACGGCCGCAGCGCCTCCAGGCGGCGTTCCGGCACGATACCGGGGCCGTGGTCGGCCACATCCAGCACCGCGTGGCGGCCTTCGCGCCGCAGGCTGACGTCGACGGGCGGCGCGCCGTGGTTCAGGGCATTGCCGATCAGGTTGTCGAGCAGGCGGCCCAGGGCGACCGCGTCGCCCTGCACCACCAGCGTGTCGTCGCCGTCCGCGGTCTTGAGGTGAATGTCGGTGCCCGCGCCGCGCCAGGCATTGACGCGCTCGGTCAGCCAGTCGGGCAGCACCATCGACGCGTATCGGTAGGCCGCTGGATCGGTGCCGCGCACGAAACCGATGAACTGGTCGACCATGTGCTGCATGTCCTGCAGGTCGGTGCGCAGCCCTTCCTTCAGGGCCGAATCGTCGGCCAGTTCAATGCGCAGCCACATGCGCGACAGCGGCCCCTTCAGGTCGTGCGGCAGGCCCGACAGCAGCGTGCGCCGGACCGAATCGGATTCGGCCAACGCGTCCAGCATGGCGTTGAAGCGTTCGCCCAGCACGCGGGTTTCGTGCGGACCGGAGGGCTCGACCCGCTGCGGCTGGCCGGCGGCCAGGCGGTCGGCGGCGTCGGCGAGCCGCGTGATGGGCCGGGTGATGTGCCAGGAGAAGCCCACCGCCAGCAACAGCAACAGGCCCAGTCCGCCTAGCCAGGCGGCGATCAGCGGCGTGGCCACCGGGGGATCGAGGCGGTCCAGCGGGATCACCAGCCATTCGCGCAGGCGCGGCGCATCCTCGCTGGCCGGATTGGGCGCCAGCGAGATGAATATCTCGGGCGTGGGGCCGCGCGACAGCGCCACCCGGGTACCGTCGTTCAGGCGTTCGTTGAGTTGCTGCACCAGGCCACGCAGGTCGCGGCGGATGTCGTCGGGCTCGGGCTTGTAGCGGCGCACGCGCTCCTCGTGCTCGCGCTGGCGCTCTCGTTCGGCCTGCGCGTCGTCCATGTCGCGTTCGCCGCTGCGCATCTCGGGCGGCAGGGGCGGCCCCTGGATCTGCGAACTGGGCGGCGGTGGAGGCGGAGGCGGCGGATGCTGCATGTTGCGCGGCGGCGGCCGGCGGCCATTGAAGCGTTGCAGCTTGGCTTCGGCCGGCAGCACCCGCGACCACAGGCGCCATTGGTTCTGCGAAGCCGCCCGCACGAAATCGGCGCGATCCTCGGCCGGCACCTGCGACACAGCGGCGCGCAGGGTGCGGATGGTGGTGGTGATGTAGCCGATGGCCACGTCTTCCATGAACTTGTGGCGGAAGTACGAGACCGTCACGAGCGTGGCCGCCTGCGTCAGCAGCACCGACCCGAGAATCAGCAGGATGAGCCGCGCCCGCAGCGAACGCGGAACCAGGAAACCGGCGGAAAGGCGCATCAGGGCGAGAACCGGTAGCCGATGCCCCAGACGGTCTGGATCCAGCGGGGTTGCTTGGGATCGTCCTCGATGACGCGGCGCAGGCGCAGGATGGCGATGTCGATGGCGCGGTCGTTGCGTTCGCCGGCGTCGTCGTCGCGCGCCAGCGCCAGCAGGCGTTCGCGCGACAGCGGCTTGCCGGCGTTGCGCACCAGGGCTTCGAGCAGGTTGATTTCGCCGCCGGTGAGCTTGACCACCGTGCCGTCGCGCGACAGCTGACGCGTGGAGGGATCGAACAGGAACGGCCCGAACGCGACCGGGGCGTCCTTGGTCAAGGCCGACGGGCCACGCTTGCGCCGCAGCACGGCCTCGATGCGGGCCAGCAGCTCGCGCGGATCGAAAGGCTTGCCGACGTAATCGTCGGCGCCGGCCTCCAGGCCGATGATGCGGTCGACGGCCTCGTCGCGGGCGGTCAGCAGGATGACGGGAATGTCTTCGCCCTGTTCGCGCAGGCGGCGACAGGCATCGGCGCCGTCGCCGCCGGGCAGCATGCGATCCAGCACCAGCAGGTCGGGGGCGTAGCGGGTGATGCGTGACGGCAGGTCGCTGGCATCCGGCGCCAGCAGCGTGTCGTAGCCGTGGCGGTTCAGGTAGTCGGCCAGCAACTGGCGCAAGGCCGGGTCGTCGTCGACGACCAGCAGCTTGGTGTGGTGATTGTCCATGGTTGCCATAGTGGAGCCGTCCGCCGCTGGCGGCAAGAGCCGGGAAATCATCTGAAATATACCTGTTGCACGATGTTTGCCGGCGATGCTGGCCCGTTGCCGCCGACATCGCCGCCAGCCGGGACTGGCCCTAAAATACCGGACATTGCCCCGCATACGCTGGTCCGGTTTACTAAAAATCGTTTACAGCTGGGGCAACGTCCCCTTTCTACACTGTTGGTTATGGTCGCCCCTGCATCCTGGCGCAGGCGGCTGCTGCACACGGCGTTGACGGCTGGCCTGGCCAGCCCGTTGATCCCCGTGTCCGGCGCGCCCGCCGCCCCCTCGTCTCCCCCGCCGGCCCCGGCCTATGTGGCGCGCGGCATCGGCGTGCTGTCGCCGGTGCAGCCGGTGCCGGTGCGGCCAGCGCCGTCGATGGCGTCGCGGGCCGTGCCGCTGGACCCGTCGCCCTGCGACCTGCAGACCAGCGAGCCGGCCATGGACACCAGCGTGGCCGGGGGCAACGCCGATGCCGACGTCATACCGGGGACGGGCTCAACCCTGTCCGGCGACGCCGCCGCCAGCCCCCTGGGCTGTGAGCCCCCACAGACGGCCGCGGCGCCGGCCGATACCCCCGACTACTCGTTCGACCTGGAAAGCGGGGACGTACCACGGGTGCCCGTGGTCGTGATCTCCGGCGTATCGCGGCCGAGCCGCCCCTGGTTCGCCTCGGTCAGCGGCCAGGACGGCCTGCGCTACGGCGGCGACCGCAACTGGGTCTACCGCAACACCACCGGCCCCTCGTTTTCGGTGGGCAACATCAACGCCAATGCGCCCACCTGGGGCAGCAGCGCGCCGGTCGGCGGGCTGCAGATCTCCAATCTGCCGAGCACCACGGCGCCGCTGGCAGAGGGCAGCTTCGGCTATTCCTCGTCGCTGGGGCGACTCAACCGCATGGATCCATCGGCCACCTCCGGGGCGGTCGACTATGGCGCTTCGGTCGGCAACAGCACCGTGCGCTACGGGCTGACGCCGGTGCTGACGCTGGAAGGCCAGATGCAGAGCGCACCGTCGCTGACCACGCGCGGCATGGGCACCACCTATGCCGCCGGCGACTACGGCACCTTCCAGGCCGGCGCCACCCAGAGCTCGTTCGATGCCGCCAGCGCCTGGCGCTACCGCTTCGGCTACAGCGTGGACGTGGCCGACGCGGTCAACCTGGGCTACACCAACGAACAGATCGGCGCCGGCTTTGGCGACCTGTCGACCTATTCCGGCGGCGTGGCCGCGGCGCCGCAGACCCGCAACACCCTGACCGCCGGGGTGCCGATCACCGGCTGGGGCACGCTCAGCGGCACCTATTCGGGCCTGCACGAAGGCTCGGCGCTGGCCGAGCAGCGGGTCGGCCTGAGCCACAGCATGTTCGTGGCGCCCAAGGTCAAGCTGGCGGTGGGCGCCGACCGCGACATCATTTCGGGCAATTACGAGTGGCGCGCCAACCTCAGCATGCCGGTGGACACCTTCATGCGCGGCACCTGGCTGAGCTGGTGACGCGGCCGGGCCGGTGGACGAAAATGCCCCCCCGCGCCCGGGCCGCCAAATTTGCGGCTTAAAATCCCCGCCATGATGCTCACGGCCTACCCCCATGTCTGACACGCGCGCCCTCGGAGTCCTGCAGCGCGTTTTCGGTTACGAATCCTTCCGCGGCGACCAGCAAGCCATCGTCCAGCAAGTCATCGACGGCGGCGACGCGCTGGTCCTGATGCCCACGGGCGGCGGCAAGTCGCTCTGCTACCAGATCCCGTCCCTGGTGCGCGAAGGCACCGGCATCGTCGTCTCGCCCCTGATCGCGCTGATGCAGGACCAGGTCGACGCGCTGACCGAACTGGGCGTGCGCGCCGCGTTCCTGAATTCGACCCAGGAATGGCGCGTGGCCCGCGACGTCGAACAGGCTTTCCTGGCCGGCGAGCTGGACCTGCTGTACGTGGCGCCCGAACGCCTGCTGACCGACCGCTGCCTGCAACTGCTGGAACGCGGCAACATCGCCCTGTTCGCCATCGACGAGGCCCACTGCGTGTCGCAATGGGGCCACGATTTCCGGCCGGAGTACCTGGGCCTGTCGATGCTGCACGAGCGCTGGCCGGACGTGCCGCGCATCGCGCTCACCGCCACCGCCACCGCCGAGACCCGCACCGAGATCGCCCAGCGCCTGTCGCTGACCGACGCGCACCACTTCGTCTCCAGCTTCGACCGTCCCAACATCCGCTACCGCATCGTCGAGAAGAACGAGGTGCGCAAGCAGTTGCTGGACATGATCCGCACCGAGCACGAGGGCGAGTCCGGCGTGGTCTACGCCCTGTCGCGGGCGCGGGTCGAGGAGACCGCCGAATTCCTCTGCAACCAGGGCATCGACGCCATGCCCTATCACGCCGGGCTCAGCCCCCAGGTGCGCGCCGCCAACCAGGCGCGCTTCCTGCGCGAGGACGGCGTGGTCATGGTCGCCACCATCGCCTTCGGCATGGGCATCGACAAGCCCGACGTGCGCTTCGTGGCGCACATCGACCTGCCCAAGTCGGTCGAGGGCTACTACCAGGAAACCGGCCGCGCCGGCCGCGACGGCCTGCCCGCCACCGCCTGGCTGGCCTACGGCCTGCAGGACGTGGTGCAGCAGCGCCGCATGATCGACGAGTCCCCCGGCGACGACGCCTACCGCCGCCGCCTTGGCCAGCAACTGGACGCCATGCTGGGCCTGTGCGAAACCGTGGAATGCCGCCGCGTGCGGCTGCTGGCGTACTTCGGCCAGCACATCACGGCCTGCGGCAACTGCGACGTCTGCCTCGACCCGCCGCAGGCCTGGGACGGCACGGTGGCGGCGCAGAAGGTGCTGTCCGCCGTGTACCGGCTGTGGAAGGAACGCGGCCAGCGCTACGGCGCCGGCCACATCATTGACATCCTGCGCGGCAAGGTCACCGACCGCACCAAGCAGCACGGCCACGAAACGCTCAGCGTGTTCGGCGTGGGCGAAGACCTCAGTGATACCGCCTGGCGCGGCGTGCTGCGCCAGTTGCTGGCGCAGGGCCTGCTGACCGTCGACAACGAAGGCTACGGCACGCTGGCCCTGACCGAAGGCAGCCGCGCGGTGCTCAAGGGCGAGCGCCAACTGATGCTGCGGCGCGAATCCGAGAAGAAAGCCCGCTCCGGCAAGACCAGCGGCAGCCGCGCCAAGGCCGCCGCGATCGACCTGCCCGCCGAACTGCAACCGGTGTTCGAGGCGCTGCGCGCCTGGCGCGGCGAAGTGGCCAAGAGCCACGGCGTGCCGGCCTACGTCATCTTCCACGACGCCACGCTGCGCGAGATTGCGCTGGCCCAGCCCGACTCGATGGACGCGCTCAGCCACATCAGCGGCGTCGGCGCGCGCAAGCTGGAAGCCTACGGCGAGGAAATCCTGCAGCGGGTGGCGCGGCCGGTGCTGTAAGGCCGGGCTTGGCGCGGCATCCCCGGGAGCCGGGGCGGCCGAAGACGGCGGCGCGGCACGGCGGATGGCATGGCCATCCGCCGGCGCCTCACCCCCGCGGCATCAAGGCGACGGCGGCGGCAACAGCGGCACGGGCGCGCGCTCCTTGCCGAACACCGAGCGATAGGCCAGGATGTTGAAAACCAGCACCACCGGGATTCCCACCACCGCGCCGGCCATCACCAGGCGCATCGAGCCCAGCGCGCCGGCGCCGTCCCACAGCGTCATGTCGTCCAGGATCAGGTAGGGGAACAGGCTGTAGGCCAGGCCGCTCAGCATCAGCAGGAACAGCGCCACGCACAGCACGAACGGCAGCCAGCTGAAGCGGTCGGCGCGGCCCGGCAGGCGCGCCAGCAGCATTTCGGCGGCGACGAAGCCCGCCAGCATCATCACCCACACCGTGGCCGCCAGGCTCAAGTGGGCGATGTTGCTCCATTTGTAGAAGATGCCGGCGTTGGCCAGGCCCAGCGTGACGGCGATGGCGACCATCCCCACCGCGGTCCAGCGAATGGCGTGGCGCGCCCAGTTGGCGGCGCGGCGCTGCAGGTCGCCGTCGACCCGCATCACCAGCCAGGACGCGCCCAGCAGCACATAGGCCGCCACCGCGCACAAGCCGACGAACAACGCGAACCAGCCATAGCCCGCGTCGGATTGGTAGCCGGTGGCGATGCGGCCTAGCAGCATGCCCTGGCCGAACGCGGTCATCAGCGAGCCGGCCCAGAAGGCGAAGATCCAGCGCGGCTTGGACTCGTTGCGGGCGCGGATGCGGAACTCGAAGGACACGCTGCGCAGCACCACGCCCAGCACCATGAAGGTGAGCGGTCCATACAATTTGCCCAGCACCGCGCCCCAGGCGAACGGGAAGGCCGAGGCAAACAGGCCCATGCCCAGCAGCAGCCAGAACTCATTGGCGTCGCGCCAGGGGCTCAACAGGCTCATCATGCGCCCACGCTCCTGCTCGGGCGCCAGCTGCAACAGGATGCCCACGCCCAGGTCGAAGCCGTCCAGCACCACGCCCGCCGCGATGACGACGAACAGCAGGCCCATGAACGCCAGCGGCATCCAGAAGGATGGATCATCGGGGCTCAGGCCCTGCGAGGCGGCGAGCATGGCGATCATGATGCGCCTCCGCCAAGTTTGCGCACCGGCACCACGCCATACCGGGCCGCGTGGAACAGCATGCCGGCAAACGCCGCCAGCAGCAGCGCGTAGAGCAGGCCATAGCCGATCAGGCCATACAGCACGGTGCTGGCCGACATGGTGCCCAATACCTCGGTCTGGGTGACGGTGCCATTGACGACGAAGGGCTGCAGGCCGATCACCGAGAACCACCAGCCGGCCACCACGGCGATGCCGCCCGAGAACATCATGCCGCAGAGCACGCGCTGCCACCATTGCGGCAGCACCGAGACATCCATGCCACGGCGCCAGGTCCAGAGAAAGGTGACCCAGGACACGGCCAGCATCAACAGGCCCAGCCCGGCCGCGACCCGCAGCGACCAGAAGGTCAGCGCCACCGGCGGCAACATGCCGGAATACTTGTCCAGGCCCTGGTAGGTGCCGTCGTCATTGCGGTGCAGCCACCTGCCGCCGGCGTTGTTCCAGGTCCAGTCGGCCACATTGGCGTGGTTGCGAGCGTCCGGCCAGCCGAACAGCACCAGGCGCGGCTCGCTGCCGCTTTCCCAGTAGCCTGCTGCGGCGGCGGCCTTGGCGGGCTGGTACTTGGCGACCACCTGGCCGGCGCCGGTGGCCACCGGCAACTGCAGCACGGCGGCCAGCGCCGCGATCACCAGGCCGGTCTTGAAGGTGGCGCGTTCGCCGTCGCCGAGCGGGCGGCGCAGGGATTGCAGCGCGGTCACGCCCATCATCAGGAAGGCCGCGGCCAGGGCCGCCCCTACCACCACCACGGCCATGCGCCAGCCGACGGACGGGTTGAACACCACCGCGGTCCAGTCGTAGACCTGGTAGCGGCCATCGACCAGCACGGCGCCGTCCGGCGTCTGCATCCACGATTGCAGCGCCAGCACCCAGAACAGCGCCACCAGCTGCCCCACGGCCACCATCAGCACCGCCAGGGTGTGGGCGCCGTCGGACACGCGGCGCTGGCCGAACAGCATGACGCCCAGGAAACACGACTTGAGGATGAAGACCGACAGGATGCCGTAGCCCAGCAACGGGCCGGCGACGTTGCCGATCTTGTCCATCAGGCCGGCCCACAGGCTGCCCAGCTGGATCAGCACCGGCACGCAGGCGGCCAGGGTGAGCACGAAAGACAGGGCGAAGATGCGCACCCAGAAACGGTAGGCGGCGGTCCAGCCGCTCCGCCCCGACAGGCGGGCGCGGATCTTGAAGAACAGCAGGACCCAGGCGAGCGCCAGGGCCACGGCGAGGAACAGCGCCAGGAAGCTCAGGCTGGCCACGAATTGCGCGCGGGCCAGGGAAAGGGTCGAGATATCCATGATGGCCCGTAGTGTAGAGCCAGTTACACGACAATGGGGGCCAGTTTGAAACCGCTTGCAGCGGGCCAAAAATGGCTTGTCCCGGGAACGTGGCAAAATTGACGCTTTGTCGCTGCTTTTTCCTATTCTTTCAAGAATGACCTCCGCCACGACGCCGACCCCCGCCGCATCCAATTTCCTGCTCAACATCGTCGAAGACGACCTGCAAGCCAACCGCTTCCAGGGCAAGCGTTGGGCGGGCAAGCCTGGGCCGGCCTCCGTGCAGCAGCAGGGCGAACCCGATCCGGCGAAGATCCGCACCCGTTTTCCGCCGGAGCCGAACGGCTATCTGCACATCGGCCACGCCAAGAGCATCTGCGTGAACTTCGGCCTGGCCCGCGACTTCGGCGGCGTCTGTCACCTGCGCTTTGACGACACCAACCCCGAAAAGGAAGACCAGGAATACGTCGACGCCATCATCGAGGCGGTGCACTGGCTGGGCTTTGACTGGAAGGCCGACGGCCGCGACAACCTGTATTTCGCCAGCGACTACTTTGGCTATATGTACGAGTTCGCCGAGGCGCTGGTCGAGGCCGGCCACGCCTATGTGGACGAGCAGAGCCCCGACGAGATCCGGGCCAACCGCGGCACCCTGACAGAACCCGGCGTCGACTCGCCCTGGCGCAACCGCCCGGCCGCCGAGTCGATCGCGCTGCTGCGCGAGATGCGCGACGGCAAGCATCCGGACGGCAGCCTGGTGCTGCGCGCCAAGATCAACATGGCGTCGCCCAACATCAACCTGCGCGACCCGGTCATGTACCGCGTGCGTCACGCCACTCACCACCGCACGGGCAACCAGTGGTGCATCTACCCGATGTACAGCTGGGCGCATCCGGTGGAGGATGCGCTGGAAGGCATCACCCACAGCGTCTGCACGCTGGAGTTCGAGGACCAGCGCCCGTTCTATGACTGGATCCTGGAACGCCTGGCCGAACTGGGCAAGCTGGCCCGGCCGCTGCCGCACCAATATGAGTTCTCCCGCCTGAACCTGAGCTACGTGGTCACCAGCAAGCGCAAGCTGCTGCAGCTGGTGCGCGAAGGCCACGTGGACGGCTGGGACGATCCGCGCATGC
This sequence comes from Achromobacter sp. HNDS-1, assembly GCF_040084795.1. Classification (NCBI taxonomy): domain Bacteria; kingdom Pseudomonadati; phylum Pseudomonadota; class Betaproteobacteria; order Burkholderiales; family Alcaligenaceae; genus Achromobacter; species Achromobacter sp. HNDS-1. The sequence goes on along the minus strand of NZ_CP157584.1, from coordinate 4,286,489 downwards.
CGACCATTTTCGGCCTGCGCCGCCGCGGCTACACGCCGGCTTCGATCCGCCTGTTCTGCGACCGCACGGCGGTGTCGAAGTCGGATTCGCGCATCGACTACAGCCTGCTGGAGCAGGCCGTGCGCGACGACCTGGACCCGATCGCGCCGCGCTCGGTGGCGGTGCTGGACCCGCTCAAGCTGGTCATCACCAACTATCCGGAAGGCCAGACCGAGATCTGCACGGCGCCGCGCAATCCGCACGATCCGGAAGCCGGCGTGCGCGAATTCCCGCTGTCGCGCGAGCTGTGGATCGAGCGTGACGATTTCCGCGAGGAAGCGCCCAAGAAATACTTCCGCCTGTTCCCGGGCAACCTGGTGCGTTTGAAGTATGGCTATGTGGTGCGCTGCACGGGCTTCACCAAGAACGAGGCCGGCGAAGTGGTCGAGGTGCAGGCCGAGTACCTGCCGGAGACGCGCAGCGGCACGCCGGGCGCGGACAGCGTCAAGGTCAAGGGCAATATCACCTGGGTGAGCGCGGCGCATGCGGTGCCAGCGCAGATCCACCTGTACGACCGCCTGTTCGCGGATCCGCGGCCGGATGGCGGCGACAAGGATTTCCTGGCCTGCCTGAATCCGAATTCGAAGGAGACGGTGACGGCGTGGCTGGAGCCGGGCACGGTGGCGACGCCGGGGGCGACGTGGCAGTTCGAGCGGCTGGGGTATTTCACGGCTGACTTGAAGGAGTCGACGGCGGAGAAGCCTGTGCTGAATCGGGTGGTGACGTTGCGGGATTCTTGGGCGCAGGGGTGAGCGGGATTTGCCTTTTTGCGTTGTGCATTGAAAAAAGCGCCTTCGGGCGCTTTTTTTTATGGCCCGCGAGGTTGTGGGCTTCGTAGGCCGCGCCTCGCGCGGTGGGCCGGGCTGGATACAGGGGTTCCGGAGAGGGTTGCGGGGCCCGCCAAAATCGGCCGCGCGGGCGGCCGGTTTTGGCATACGTGGGATCTGGCGTCGGGGTGATGGGCGCTGCGCGGAGGGAGGCGTGGTGGTTGCTTGGGGGCGGGGACGCCCCCCCGCCCTCTTTCAGTCCAGTTTGATGTTGGCGGCCTTTACTACGTCGGCCCACTTGGCGGTTTCGCTTTTCATGTAGGCCTCGAAGTCGGCGGGGGTGCCACCCAGGGGTTGGCTGCCTTCGTCTTCCAGGCGCTTGATGACGGCGGGTTCCTTGAGGACGGCCTGCATGCGGGCGTTGAGTTGGTTGACCATGTCGGCGGACATGCCGGCGGGGCCGACCAGGCCGGTCCAGGCGGAGGCCTCGAAGCCGGGGTAGCCGGATTCGGCCACGGTGGGGACGTCGGGCAAGGCGGCCAGGCGGGCGTTGGAGGTGACGGCCAGGGCGCGCAGCTTGTTGGCGGCGAGCAGGGGGAAGGCGGTCTGCGGGGTGATGAAGTAGAGGTCGGTCTGGCCGCCGACCAGGTCGGTGACGGCGGGCCCGGCGCCCTTGTAGGGGACGTGCAGGAACTCGACGCCGGCGCGGCGCGCGAGCATGACGCCGGACATGTGGCCGATGGTGCCGTTGCCGGCGGAGGCCAGGCGCAGCGAGGCGGCGGGTTTTTTCCTGGCGTCGTCGACGAGGTCGGCCAGGGTCTTGTAGGGCGAATCGGCGCGCACCACCAGGACCACCGGCTGGGCGGCGACGAGGCCGACCAGGGTGAAGTCCTTCTTCGGGTCGAAGGGCATCTTCGGATACAGCGCGGGGTTGATCGCGAGGTTGGCGGCCTGGCCCATGCCGACGGTGTAGCCGTCGGGCTGGGCGCGGGCCACGTAGTCCATGCCGATGTTGCCGGTGGCGCCGGGCTTGTTCTGCACCACCAGGTTCCAGCCGGTGGCCACGCCCAGGCGCTCGGCCAGCAGGCGGCTGACGACGTCGGTGCCGCCGCCCGGCGGCATCGGCACGACCAGGTTGATGGGACGTTCGGGATAGGCGGCGATGGCGGGCGCGGCGCCGGCCAGGGTGGCGACGGCGATCGCGGCCGCGGCCAGGCGGCGCGGCATGAGGCGCGAAAGAACTTGCATGAGGTTGTCTCCAGATGGAATGCGTAGCGGAACGGCCGGGGCCGGCCGAGTCAGTTCACGGGCCCGACGACGCCCGCTTCGGTCAGGGCCGCGATCTGCGTCGCGCTCAGCCCCAGGGTTTCCAGCAATTGGGCGCCATGCGCGCCCAATGCCGGGGGATCGATACGCACGCCGGGGCGGCGGCCGCCCAGCGTGATGGGCAGCAGCGGCACCTTGGCATGCGCGTTGGCCGCGCCGCTGCCCGCACCGTCTTGCGGCAGGGCGATGTCGGCCAGGCCGCCGGTGGCGGCCAGGTGCGGATCGTCGAACAGGTCCTGCGGCTTGGCGATGGGCGCGTAAGGCAGGCCGTGCGCCTCGAAGCGGGCGGCGATGGCGGCGGCCGGCTCGGACGCCAGGCGTTCGCGCAGGATCGGCATCAGCCAGGCGCGGGCCTCGACACGGTCGTTGTTGCCCGCCAGGCGAGCGTCGGCGGCCAGGTCGGCGAAGCCGAAGGCGTCGCAGAACAGCTTCCACTGGGTGTCGGACACCACGGCCAGGAAGATCTGTTCGCTGTCCTTGACGGTGAAGACGTCGTACACCGCCCACGCCGAGATGCGGCTGGGCATGGGCGCGGCCGGTTTGCCGGTGACGGCGTACTGCATCATGTGGTGGCCGACCAGGAACACGTTGTTCTCGAACAGCGCGCTCTGCACTTCCTGGCCGCGGCCGGTGCGCTGGCGTTCGAGCAGCGCGGCCATGGCGCCCATGGCGCCGAACATGCCGCCCATGATGTCGTTGACGGCCGCGCCCGCCCGCAGGGGCCGCCCTTCCGGGCCGGTCATGTAGGCCAGGCCGCCCATCATCTGCACCACTTCGTCGAGCGCGGTGCGGTGCTGGTAGGGGCCGGGCAGGAAGCCCTTGTGCGAGACATAGATCAGGCGCTCGTTCAGCCTGGACAGCGTGGCGTAGTCCAGCCCCAGCCGGGCCATGGTGCCGGCCTTGAAGTTCTCGCTGACGATGTCGGCGGTGGCGATCAGCTTGAGCACCAGTTCGATGCCACGCGGATCCTGCAGATTGACCGGCAGGCTCTTCTTGTTGCGGTTGAACATGGTGAAGAAACCCGCGCCCGAGCCTTTCAGGCGGCGCGTGTTGTCGCCCTGCACCGGCTCGATCTTGATGACCTCGGCCCCCAGGTCGGCCAGCATCATGCCGCAGGTGGGACCCATCACCATGTGGGTGAATTCGACCACCCGCACGCCTGTCAGCGGCAGCGCCGGTTCGTCGCTGGCTGGATGTGCGTCATGCGTGCTCATGCGGCCTCCCGGGCGTAGGTGAATCCTTTCGGCAGGCCCGCGTCGGGCACGTGACCGTACAACGGTTCGTCCGGCAGCCCGTCGCGCAGCGCGGCGCGGGCCGCCATCAGCGCGTCGACGTCGATGCCGGTATCCAGGCCCATCGACTCCAGCAGGAACACCAGGTCCTCGGTGACGATGTTGCCGGTGGCGCCGGGCGCGTAGGGGCAGCCGCCCAGGCCGCCCTGGCTGGCATCGAAGGTGTCGACGCCGACCTCCAGCGCCGCCACCACGTTGGCCAGCCCCTGGCCGCGGGTGTTGTGGAAATGGGCGCCGCCGGCGCGCCCGCCCAGCTCGGCGCGCAGCGCCTTGAACAAGCGGCGCACCTGCGCCGGATTGGCGTAGCCGGTGGTGTCCGATAGCCCGACCTCGTCAACGCCCAACTGCGCCATGGCCACCGCCATGCGCAGCGTGTCGGCTTCCGGCACCTGGCCGGCCAGGGTGCAGCCGAAGGCGGTGGACAGCCCCGCCTCCAGCGTCACGCCAGGAAAGCGGGCATTGCGCAGCGCCACCACCGCCGCGACTTCGTCACGCATCTGCGCGTGGGTCTTGCGCACGTTGGCCAGGGAGTGGGCCTCGCTCACCGACACCGGCAGCGTGACCTTGGCCGCGCCGGCCTCGAAGGCGGCCTGCGCGCCGCGCAGGTTGGGGGCCAGCGCCGCGACGTGCAGGCCGGGCAGTTCGCGCGCGGCCGCCACCACGTCGGCGGCATCGGCCATCTGCGGCAGCAGCTTGGGCGGCACGAACGAGCAGACCTCGATTTCGCGCAGGCCGGCCGCCGCCAGCGCGCCGATCCAGCGCAGCTTGGCGGGCGTGGGCATGACGGTGGCGATGCTCTGCAACCCATCCCGGGGGCCGACCTCGCTGACTAGAATCTGGGGCATTGACTTTCTCCTTGTAGTTCTATAAGATAGAACGTCGTTCTATAAATTATTCCCCATCCGGATTCCGGGTGTCAACCCTGCCTGCCCGAAAGGCCGCTTCGCCATGCCCAGAAAAGCCAGCCAGCCCTCCCTCGCCGACCAGCACGCCGCGCCCGGCGGCGCCGCCGCGGTCGATCGCGCGCTGTCGGTGCTGTCCGCCTTTCGCGCGGGCGACGCCTCGCTGTCGCTGGCGGAACTGGCCGAGCGCACCCAGCTCTACAAGAGCACCGTGCTGCGCCTGCTGGCCTCGCTGGAACATGGCCGCCTGGTGCAGCGCACGGCGGATGGCCAATACGCACTGGGCGCGGAGATCGCGCGGCTGCACGCCGTGTATGCGGCGTCGTTCTCGCTGGAAGGGGTGGTGATGCCGGTGCTGCGGGAACTGACCCGCGTGACCCGCGAAAGCGCCGCGTTCCACGTGCGCCAGGGCGACCATCGCCTGTGCCTGTACCGGGTGGATTCGCCGCAGCCGGTGCGCGACCACATCAAGGCCGGCGACCTGCTGCCGCTGGAACGGGGCGCGGGCGGACGCGTGCTGATGGCCTTCGCCGGCGCGGCCGGCGAGCCGTACGAGACCATCCGCCATAGCGGCGTGGTGGTGCTGGAGGGCGATCGCATGCCCGAGCTGTCCGGCATCTCGGCGCCGGTCTTCAATGAAACGGGCGCCCTGGCCGGCGCCGTCACGCTGACCATGCCGACGCCTCGGCTGCAACGCGAGCATGCGGCGCTGGTGGTGGCCGCCGCCGCCGAAGCCACCCGCAACCTGGGGGGTTTTTACCCTTGGCCGAACGATTGAACGGGGCCTGGGCGGGTTATCATGCCCGACAATCCGCAGCCGGTTGCGCGCGCCCCTTCCAGGCGCCCCGAACCGCCAGCCCCAATCAAGATGAACACTGAATCCCTAGCCCTGGACTTCAAGAGCGCCACCCTGTATGCGATCCGGGTGGTCCTGCACAGTGCCGACCCCGCACGCCTGAACGCCGCGCTGGCCAAGCGCATGGCCGACGCCGGCAGCTTCTTCGAGAACGAACCCGTGGTGATCGACGCCAGCCGCGTCGAGGACGCCATTGACTGGCCCGCGCTGGTCGCTGCCCTGCGCGGGCACAACCTGCCCCCCATCGGCGTGGTCGCCGAAGGCGCCAACCTGGCCGCGGCCCGCGCCGCCGGCCTGACGCCGGTGGAGCTGTCGACGCCCGCGGCCCGTCCCGCGCAGGTGATCGACACGGCGCCGCCCAACGACGTTGCCACGCCGGTGCCGTCGGTGCCGGCCGCCGCCGTCGAGATCGCGCCCGCCCCCACAGCCGCCGCCGAAGCGCCGGCCGGCAAGGCAACGGAAGGGGCATCGGAAAAGGCAACCGAAAAGACGGCCGATAAATCCGCGGACAAGACTGCCGGCAAACCCGCCGCCGAGCCGCTGCCCGAGCGCGCCGCCGCCAGCACCACGTCGGCGCCGAGCCCGACGCCGGCCGCGCCGCAATCGTCCTCGGCATTGGTCATCACCAAGCCGCTGCGATCCGGCCAGCGGGTCTACGCGCGCCACACCGACCTGGTCGTGATCGGCATGGTCAGCCAGGGCGCCGAGGTCATCGCCGACGGCAACGTGCACGTGTACGGTCCGTTGCGCGGCAAGGCCATGGCCGGCGCGCGCGGCGACACGTCGGCGCGCATCTTCACCACCCACCTGGACGCGGAGCTGCTGGCCGTGGCCGGCGTGTACCGCGTAGTCGAAGACAAGCTCGACCGCTCGCTGCACAACCAGCCCGCGCTGGTGCGGCTGGATGGCGACACCCTGCGCATCGAGGCCCTGAAAGCCTGAGATGCCCTGCCCCGGATCCAGGCCGGCCGGACGGGCGCGAGACCGCGCCAACGCGGAAGGGTCCTGCAACGCAATACTCTGTCAGTCCCGAACGGGCCGTGCCCCGTTCAACACATTCTGTAAGAAGCCTTACACGGGCTTTTTGCTTTACGATAACGCGATTTATTCGAACATAAGGGTTTGATCGTCATGACACGCATTGTTGTGGTGACTTCCGGCAAAGGCGGCGTGGGCAAAACCACGACGAGCGCCAGTTTTTCCGCGGGCCTCGCGATGCGGGGCCACAAGACCGCTGTCATCGACTTCGACGTCGGCCTGCGCAACCTCGACCTCATCATGGGTTGCGAGCGCCGCGTGGTGTATGACTTCGTCAATGTGATCCAGGGCGAAGCCACGCTCAACCAGGCGCTGATCAAGGACAAGCAGCTTGAAAACCTGTTCATCCTGCCCGCCTCGCAGACGCGCGACAAGGATGCGCTGACGCAGGAAGGCGTGGAAAAGGTCATCAACGACCTGAAGGAAATGGGCTTCGACTACATCGTCTGCGACTCGCCCGCCGGCATCGAGACGGGCGCGCTCATGGCGGCCTACTTCGCCGACGACGCGCTGGTCGTGACCAACCCCGAAGTCTCGTCGGTGCGCGACTCCGACCGCATCCTGGGCATCCTGGCGGCCAAGTCCAAGCGCGCCGTCGAGGGCGACGAGCCGGTCAAGGAATTCCTGCTGCTGACGCGCTACAACCCCAAGCGCGTGGTCGACGGCGAAATGCTGTCGCTGGGCGACATCGAGGACATCCTGCGCATCAAGCTGATCGGGGTCATCCCCGAGTCCGAAGCCGTGCTGCAGGCCTCGAACCAGGGCCTGCCCGCCATCCACCTGAAAGATACCGACGTCTCCGAGGCCTACAAGGACGTCGTGGCCCGCTACCTGGGCGAAGACAAGGCCCTGCGCTTTACCGACTACGAAAAGCCGGGTTTCCTGAAACGCCTGTTCGGAGGCAAGTAAGCAATGTCCTTCCTGTCGTTTCTGCTTGGTCAAAAGAAAACCTCCGCATCCGTCGCCAAGGAACGGTTGCAGATCATCCTGGCCCACGAGCGGGGCCGTGGCGATTCGCCCGACTACCTGCCGCAGTTGCAGCAGGAATTGATCGCGGTGATCTCCAAGTACGTCAAGATCAACCCCGAGGACATCAAGGTGCACCTGGAACGCCAGGACACCCTCGAAGTGCTCGAGGTCAAGATCGAGATGCCGCAAAGCGAGACCTGATGCGTTCCGCGCGCCGCTGGCCGGCGCCGGATCCGCATGCGATGCGCGCAAAAAAACGCCCGGCAATGCCGGGCGTTTTTGCGTTCGGCGCGGTACGCCAGCGTGCGCTGGCGCCCGCCCGGTCCAGGGCTCAGTGCTTGCCCACCTGATCGCCGATGACACCGCCGATGGCCGCGCCCCCCACCGTGCCAAGAATGCCGCCGTTGGTGATGACCGCGCCCGCCACACCGCCGAGCGCCGCACCGCCCACCGTGCTTTTCTGACGATGGCTCATGCTGTCCCACGACGAGCAACCCGCCATGGTGGCGGCCATGGCGACAGCGACACAGATTTTGGAAAGAGATGCGATTTTCATGATGAGGCTCCTATTCTTGTACCCGGGGCCGCTCCTGGGTCCAGACGCGAGCGCACGACACCCCTTATGGGTTTAGAACCTTCAGGATCGCAAAATATCCCGCGCGGTGGTGTGAGGTTTGCCCAGGAATTGTGTCAAACGGCGAGGGAATCTTTGCGACTCCCCGGGACAATGTTGCAGCCAGGTCCGGCTATTTGACCAGACGTAACACGTCGCGGAAACGGGCGTGCTCGCAAGTTTCCATCCACTCGAAAATGGCCATTTCCGTGGTGACGATCTCGGCCCCGTGGGCGCGCGCGCGGCGCAGCGCGGCATGGTGGTCGGACGATTTGCGCGAACCGGCCGCATCGGCCACCAGCACCGCCTTGTAACCCAGCTCAATCAAACCGATAACGGTCTGCAACACGCAGATGTGGGCCTCGCAGCCAGTCACCAGCACAGTCTTGCGCGCCGCCGGCAGCCAGGCGTCGAAGCCGCGTTCGCGCGCGGCCGAAAAGTGCATCTTCTGGAAAGTGGATTGCACCCATTCGGCGAGCGGCGCCACGGTGACGCCCAGCATCTTGCTGTGGTGCTCGGTGGCGACCACGGGTACGTCGAGCAGCCGCGCCGCCTGCGCCAACTTGGCGTTGGCCGCCACCACCGCGTCGCCGTCGTGGATCACGGGCATCAGGCGGCCCTGCATGTCGACGATGAGCAGCGTGGAATCGGAGGCTTGCAGCAGCATGGGAGGTCTCCTGGGGTTGAAGGCGGTATCGACGATACGGTATGACCATCACGCCAAACCGCTTCATTCAATGATATCTCGGCGGATCAACCGCCAGGCTCAAGGTGTTGGCGAGTGCCCGCAGCCGTTTGTCCCGGGTCCATAGCGCAGCGCCAGGTGTCAGTCGCGTGGACGCCAACAAGTGTAAATCCACATAGCCGATGCCCTTTCCAAACAATTTCTCGCTTTGAAGAAAGTGCATGACTTCGTCATGACTCGCACGCACGACTTGAGGCAATAGCGACATCGCGCCCAATACGACATCACGTCGGCCCAACGAACCCAGCGCCAATTCACCCGCGATGAACGGGTGCATCAATACACTTTCTTCCTCCAGCAAGCGCACCAGATATGGCTCGCCGTCGGATAAATGGTCTATCCAGATGGAAGTGTCAACCAGGATCATTGCAGGTTTCCGTCTGCCGCCGCGGGATAGGCTTCAACTTGGGCGAACTACCACCAAGCTTGGCCAACCGCTTCGCGGCCTCTTTCTGCACGAGCTGGGTCAACGCTCGCGTTACGAGCGCCGATGTCTCCTGGACGCCGGTATAGGTACGGGCCAATTCGAGCAGGTCGTCATCGAGCGTCACAGTCGTACGCACACTGGCCTCCTTGCAATGATTGGAGCAAAAATTCGCATCAAATGATGAACTTTTTGATTCTATCACCCGAAAAAAATCCCGGCGCGCAATGGCCGGGATTTTCGGACCGCCTGACAGGCCGGCTTACTTCAGCGCCTTGTAGCGCAGGCGCTTGGGCTTGGCGCCCTCTTCGCCCAGGCGGCGCTTCTTGTCGGCTTCGTACTCCTGGTAGTTGCCGTCGAAGAACACCACTTGCGAATCGCCCTCGAAAGCCAGGATGTGCGTGGCGATACGGTCCAGGAACCAGCGGTCGTGGCTGATGACCATGACGCTGCCGGGGAACTCCAGCAGCGCGTCTTCCAGCGCGCGCAGCGTTTCGACGTCGAGGTCGTTGGACGGTTCGTCCAGCAGCAGCACGTTGCCGCCGGCGATCAGCGTCTTGGCCATGTGCAGGCGGCCGCGTTCACCGCCCGACAGCTGGCCGACCACCTTGTTCTGGTCGCCGCCCTTGAAGTTGAAGCGGCCCAGGTAGGCGCGCGAGGACATCTCGAACTTGCCCACGGTGATCAGGTCGGCGCCGTCGGCGACCGCGTCGAACACGGTCTTCTTGTCTTCGAGCGCGTCGCGCGACTGGTCGACGTAGGCCAGCTTGACGGTCTGGCCGATCTTCACTTCGCCCGAATCCGGTTGCTCGCGGCCCGCGATCATGCGGAACAGCGTCGATTTACCGGCGCCGTTGGCGCCGATGATGCCGACGATGGCGCCAGCCGGAATCTTGAAGCTGAGGTTGTCGATCAGCAGGCGGTCGCCGTAGGCCTTGCTGACGTTGTTGAACTCGATGACCTCGTTGCCCAGGCGCTCACCCACCGGAATGAAGATTTCCTGGGTCTCGTTGCGCTTCTGGTATTCGTAGGACGACAGTTCCTCGAAGCGGGCCAGGCGCGCCTTGGCCTTGGCCTGGCGGCCCTTCGGGTTCTGGCGCACCCACTCCAGTTCCTTCTTGATGGTCTTCTGGCGGGCCGATTCGGAAGCCTCTTCCTGCTTGAGGCGGTCTTCCTTCTGCTCCAGCCACGAGCTGTAGTTGCCCTTCCAGGGGATGCCGTAGCCGCGGTCCAGTTCGAGGATCCATTCGGCGGCGTTGTCCAGGAAGTAGCGATCGTGGGTCACGCCCACGACGGTGCCCGGGAACTTGTGCAGGAACTGTTCCAGCCACTCGACGCTTTCGGCATCCAGGTGGTTGGTGGGTTCGTCCAGCAGCAGCATGTCGGGCTTGGACAGCAGCAGGCGGCACAGCGCCACGCGGCGCTTTTCACCGCCCGACAGGTTGCCGACGATGGCATCCCAGGGCGGCAGGCGCAGCGCGTCGGCGGCGATTTCCATCTGGTGTTCGATGTCGTCGGCGCCGCTGGAGGCGGCGGCCGCGATGATGGCTTCCAGCTCGGCCTGCTCGGCGGCCAGCGCGTCGAAGTCGGCATCGGGCTCGGCGTAGGCCGCGTAGACCTCGTCCAGGCGCTTCTTGGCGGTGACCACCGCGCCCAGGCCTTCCTCAACCGCCTGGCGCACCGTGTGCTCGGGGTTGAGCTGCGGCTCCTGCGGCAGGTAGCCGATGTTCAGGCCCGGCATGGGGATGGCTTCGCCTTCGATCTCGCGATCCACGCCCGCCATGATCTTCAGCAGCGTCGACTTGCCCGAGCCGTTCAGGCCCAGCACGCCGATCTTGGCGCCAGGAAAAAACGAAAGCGAGATGTCACGCAGGATCTGCCGCTTGGGCGGCACGATCTTGCCGACGCGGTTCATGGTGTAGACGTATTGGGCCATGGGCTCGTATAGGGAAAGAAAGCTGATGAATCGCTGATTGTAGGCCGGAACCCGGACAGGCGCGCGGGCGGGGTCCGCGCGCGGGTGGCAAGGCTATATTTACGGCTTGTGTCCGTTCCATGACGCCCTTCGCGGCGCCCTGCCCACCCCGATGACCGAAGCCGACCTGCTGGCCCGCACCCCGTTTCCCGCCACCCGCGACAGCCTCGCGGCGCAATTGCGCGAGGGCGGCCTGCGCCCCGGCGCCACGGTGCTCGTGCACACCTCGCTGCGCGCCCTGGGCTGGATCGCGGGCGGTCCCGTGGCGCTGATCCAGGCCTTGCTAGATTGCGTCGGTTCCGACGGCCTGGTGGCGATGCCGGCCCATTCCTCCGACCTGACCGATCCCGCGCAATGGCAGGCGCCACCCGTGCCGGACGCGTGGCTGGATACCCTGCGCGAACACATGCCAGCTTACGATCCCGCCATCACGCCCACGCGTGGCATGGGCGCGGTGGCCGAGCTATTCCGTACCTGGCCCGACGCCCGCCGCAGCCTGCATCCCACCTGTTCGTTCGCGGCCGTCGGCGCCGGCGCCGACGCGCTGACCGCCAACCACCGGCTGGACGACCCGCTGGGCGAAACCTCGCCGCTGGCCAAGCTGCTGCGCGCCGACGCCGAGATCCTGCTGCTAGGCGTCGGCTTTGACGTCTGCACCATGCTGCACCTGGCCGAACAACGCGCGTGGCCGACGCGACCGCGCCAGCCCGAAGCCTCGCCCATCATCGAGCACGGCCGGCGTGTCTGGAAGCGTTATGACCAGCCCGCACTGCTCGACTCCGACCATTTCCTGCCGGTCGGCCAGTCGTTGATCGATGCCGGGCTGGCGCGGCGCTTCGCGCTGGGCGCGGGCCACGGCCTGCGCGTGCCGGCCAGGGTCGCGGTGGAACACGCCCTGCGGTACTGGCAGGGCAAGCCCGTGCCCGACTGAGGCGCGTGGCGCCCTACGAGGCTGCCCGCGCGCGGCGGCCCGCGGCGAAGGGCGCCCGCATCTGCGCCAGCATCACGCCGGCCAGCGCCATCGCGCCACCGACAATGTGGAAGAGGTGCGGTTTCTCGTCCAGGAACAGCGCCGCGATCGCCACGGTGGCCACCGGCATCAGGTTCAGGAACACGCTGGCGCGGGCCGGTCCCAGGTGGCGCACGCCCTGCATCCACAGGAACGGCGCGAACAGCGACGGGAACAGCCCCGCATACAGCACCAGCGGCAGATTATCGCCATTGAGCGGCGAGGCCGGCGCCATCAGGAAGGCGGGCAACTGGAACAGCACGCCGAACGCCACCTGCACGTACAGCGACACCCATGGCCCGGCCGGCAAACCCCAGCGCCGCAGCAGCACGCCGTACAGCGCGTAGGCCAACGCCGCCACGCCCATCAGCACATCGCCATGGTTCGCGCCCACCGACAACAGGCGCGCCGGATCGCCTTCGCCGATCAGCAACGCCAGCCCGGCCAGCGACAGCAGGCCGCCCAGCAGCGCCATCAGGGAGGGACGCTCGCGCAGCACCACGGCGCCGACCGCGATCGTCAGCAACGGAATCATCGCGGTGATGATGCCCATGTTGGTGGCGGTGGTGCTGCTGGCCGCCACATAGGCCAGGCCCTGGTACAGCGCCATGCCCAGGCCGCCCAGCACCGCGAACTTGGGCAGGTACGGCCACAGCGCGCGCCGCTGGCGCCAGGCGGCCGGCAGCGCGAACGGCGTCAGCAGCAGCCCGGCCAGCGCCCAGCGGTAAAAGCCGATGGCGGCGGGCGCGATCACGCCGGCCGCCATCTTGGTGACGATCATGTTGACCGACCAGATCAGCGCCGCCAGCAGCGGGAACAGCAGATAGCGGGCGGGAGTGGGCGAAACATCGGCGCGCGTCATGGGGATACAGCCAAAAACAGGATAACGGCTGGCCAGTGTAGGACCTGTCTGACTCGCTGTATATAATGAAAAACCGACAATCCCCAGCGAACTTCGGACATGGACCTCGCCGACTCCCCGCCCAACCTTGGCCCGGGCCGCCCCTATCCGCTGGCCTGCCGCATCCTGCACTTCCTGCCGCACTCGCGCATCCAGCGCCACAGCTCGCCCTGGGGCGAACTGAATTTCGCCCTGTCCGGCATCATGGAAATCGGCATCGAGGACAGCACCTACCTGTCGCCGCCCCACTACGCCATCTGGATACCGCCGCACGTCTCGCACTGCTGCCAAAACCAGGGGGAAGTGCACTACGCCTGCATCGACATCCCTGCCGCCGCCTGCGCCGCCCTGCCCGCCAGGCCCTGCACGCTGGAGATCAGTCCCGTCATGCGCGCCATTCTGGGCGACTTCGAACGGCGCGGCATCGCCTATCCAGATACGCCGGAAGACCGGCGCCTGGCGCAAGTGGTCATCGACCAGATCCGCATCGCGCCGGCCTACGCCAGCTACCTGCCGTCCGCCACCGAACCCGTTCTGGCTCCCATCCTCGCCGCCCTGCAGCGCCAGCCCGGCGACAAACGCGGCGCCGCCTACTGGGCCGCCACCGCCGGCATCACCGAACGCACCCTCCTTCGCCACTGCCAGCAACACCTGGGCATGTCGTTCAACGAGTGGCGCCAACGCTTGCGCGTGGTCAGCGCGCTGGAAATGCTCGACGCCGGCCAGTCAGTACAGGTGGTATCGCGCGAACTCGGCTACAGCACGCCGTCCGCCTTCATCGCCATGTTCCAGCGCCTGACCGGCCAGTCACCCGACAGCGCCCGCAAGCGCACGCCGACGGCCGCCTGAAAGCCGCGTAATCCAAGCGTCCGATGCAAGCCGCGCGCGATCGCGAGACAATAGCGTCTGCATTTTTTTCGTAACGCCGTCCCCGCGGCATCATCGCGCCAGGAACCCTCATGTCCGCCTCCGCCACGCCCCCGCCTTCCCTGACCCACTTCAGCGCGACCGAGCTGGACATGCTCGCCAAGACCGCCGACGCCCTCAGCGCCTACCTGGGCAAGCCGGTCCTGGCCGAAGTCGTGCTGGGCGAAGAAGGCACCGAATGGGTCACCTATGGCGTGCCCATCGACGAAAACGCCGAACCCGACGAAGCCCAGACACACGTCCAGCTCGGCGGCCCCGGCGCCCGCCTCCTGGGCAACCGTGGCGGCCTGCCCCCGACCGGCGACGACACCTACGACTGCCTCTATCTCTGGGCCATCCAGATCTCGCTGAACGAAGGCGAACGCTTCATCAAGCTCGACCACGACGGCGAAGAGTCCGCCTGGTCCGACAACCTGGAAGACGTCCTTCCCTTCGCCCTGACCGAGGAACCCCTGCCCGATCCGGATGAGGAAGACGAAGAAGGCGACGACGAGGACGACGAGGACGAAGACGACGCCCACGACCACCCCCACGACCACAACGATCCGGGTCATCGTCACTGAACACTATGACAGACGCAGGGCACGATACCCCCACATCCGCCCGCCGATAAAAAAAGGGCTTCCAAGAAGAAGCCCTTTGCCAAACTCACTCCCCGAGACACCCCGCGCCGAAACCGGCCACCCGGCACCGCCTCGACGCCCCACCACCCAGACGCTGCAACGGGCCGCCCGCGCGGCCCCGTTGCAGCAGCCCCGCAAGACCCTCTCCCCCCACGACAGTGCCGGCAAACACGCCAAGCACACCAGTCGCCCCAGCACCCGTCATGAGCCGCTGACGCAAGTCTGTCGCGGCGGGCGGCGGCGGGCGCGGGGCGTGTAGATGCGCCCGACGGAATCCGAAGGCAGCCGCCGCAGGCGGCAACGAGGATGAGGAAGGGGCAGTCCGGAGCGAACGCTCCGGACCGCAATCGTAGCCCCGCGCCCGCCGCCGCCCGCCGCGACAGACGCCTCAAGAACTCAACAAACTGCCCACACTGGAATCACCCCGCAATCCGCCCCTCCTCCACCGCATGGCAAGCCACCACCGCCACTCCCGCCATCCGAGCCACCGGCGCCTCCCCCCTGCACCGCTCATTCGCATGCGGACACCGAGGATGAAACGTGCACCCCGACGGCGGATTCAACGGATTCGGCACCTCCCCCGCCACCGCCGTGCGCGGCTTGCCGGCCCCGTCGATATCCGGAATCGCCGCCAGCAGCATCCGCGTATACGGATGCCGCGGCCGCGCGAACAGCTCATCGCGCGGCGCCACCTCCACCATCCGCCCCAGGTACATCACCCCGACCCGATCGGCCACGTGATGCACCACCGCCAGGTTGTGCGAGATGAACAGATAGGTCAGCCCCAGCTCGCGCTGCAGGTCCTTCATCAGGTTCAGCACCTGCGCCTGCACCGACACATCCAGCGCCGAGGTCGGCTCGTCGCACACCAGGAACTCCGGATTCACCGCCAGCGCCCGCGCGATCGAAATCCGCTGGCGCTGCCCGCCCGAGAACTGGTGCGGATAGCGGCCCTGGTCGGCCGGATCCAGCCCCACCTGACGGAGCAGCTCGCCGACTCGCGCCGTGCGCTCGGCCGGCGTCATCTTCGTGTGCGTCAGCATCGGCTCGGCGATGATGCGGCCGACGCGCCAGCGCGGATTCAGGCTCGCGTACGGATCCTGGAAAATCATCTGCAGCCGCTTGCGCAGCTCGCGTCCGCCCGGCTCCGCCATGCGCGACAGCGGCTGGCCGTCGAAACGGATATCGCCGCGCGTCAGCCCATACAGCCCCACCAGCATGCGCGCCACCGTCGACTTGCCGCAGCCCGACTCGCCCACCAGCGCCAGGGTCTCGCCGCGATTGATCTCGAACGACACGCCGTCCACCGCGCGCAGCATCACCCGCGGCTTGCCGGCCAGCTTGCGCTCCAGCCAGGGCGGCGACACATCGAACCAGCGCGCCGCATCCTTCACTTGCACCAACGGCGTGCTCATGGCGTCACCTCGACTTCGTTCTCATGCAACCAACAGGCCGCGCGGGAGGTTCCCGCCGGCATCAATTCAGGCCGGTCCTGGCCGCAGCGCGGCAGGCGCCGCCCGCAACGCGGATTGAAGGCACAGCCCGGCGGAATCGCGTTCAGCCGCGGCATGCTGCCGTCGATCTGCACCAGCCGCTCGGCATGCCCTTGCAGCGACGGGATCGATCCCATCAGCCCCATCGTGTACGGATGGCGCGGCTGATGGATGACGTCGCGCACGGGGCCGATCTCGGCCACGCGTCCCGCGTACATCACCGCCACCCGGTCCGCCGTTTCCGCGATCACGCCCATGTCGTGCGTGATCAGCATCACCGCCGTGCCCTGTTCGCGGCACAGGCGCTTGAGCAGCTCGATGATCTGCGCCTGGATCGACACGTCCAGCGCCGTGGTCGGCTCGTCCGCCACCACCAGCTTGGGCTCGGCCGCCAGCGCCAGCGCGATCACCACGCGCTGGCGCATGCCGCCCGAGAACTGGTGCGGATAGTGATCGATGCGCTCGCGCGCCGCCGGGATGCCGGTGGCCGCCAGCAGCTCGACCGCGCGGTTGCGCGCCTGCGACCAGCTCATGTCCAGGTGCGTCACGATGGTCTCGGCCAGTTGCCGGCCCACCGTGTACAGCGGGTTCAGGGAGGTCAGCGGGTCCTGGAACACCGCGCCGATCTCGCGGCCGCGCACGCGGCGCATCTGCTCGTCGGGCAGGTTGTCGATGCGCCGGCCCGCCAGCAGGATCTCGCCGCCGGCGATGCGGCCGGGCGGTTCCAGCAGGCCGATGATCGACGCGCCGGTCAGCGACTTGCCGGCGCCCGATTCCCCCACCACGCCCAGGACTTCGCCCGCCTGGATCGAAAAGGACACGTCGTCCAGGGCCAGCAGCGTGCCGCGACGCGTGGGGAACTCCACGCGCAGGTTGCGGACTTCAAGTAATGCGCTCATAGGTATTTCTCAAATTCGTGTTCCACGTACAGCGCCCCCGAGGCCGATGAAATGCCGACGGGGCCATCGGGATGCCGCGGAGCCGGCTTCGCCGGTCCGCCAGCATGCCCCCTTGAGGGGGAAGCGCGCAGCGCTTCGGGGGTGGGCCATCACCCTAAGCGCGGGTTGAGTGCGTCGCGCAGCCAGTCACCCAGCAGGTTGACCGACAGCACCAGCAGCACCAGCGCCGCGCCCGGGAAGATGGTGATCCACCATTCGCCGGAAAACAGGAAATCGTTGCCGATGCGGATCAGCGTGCCCAGCGACGGCGCCGTCGGCGGCACCCCCACGCCCAGGAACGACAGCGTCGCCTCGGTGATGATGGCCGTCGCCAGGTGCACGGTGGCCAGCACCAGCACCGGCCCCAGCACGTTGGGCAGCACGTGGCGGAACATGATCACGGGCGAGGCCACGCCGATCACGCGCGCCGCCTGCACGTATTCGCGGTTCTTCTCCACCAGGGTCGAGCCGCGCACCGTGCGCGCGTACTGCGGCCAGCCGGCCAGCGCGATGGCGCCGATCAGCACCGGGAACGCGATGATCTCGTGCAGCTCGCGCGGCACCGCGGCGCGCGCCACGCCGTCGATCAGCAGCGCGATCAGGATCGCCGGGAACGACAACTGCACGTCGGCGATGCGCATGATGAAAGCATCGATGCGCCCGCCCGCGTAGCCCGAGATCAGCCCCAGCACGATGCCGATCAGCATCGACAGCAGCACCGAGGCCAGGCCGATCAGCAGCGACACGCGAGTGCCGTACAGGATCGCCGAATACAGGTCGCGGCCCTGGCTGTCGGTGCCCAGCAGATAGGTCGACTGGCCATTGGGCGACCAGGCCGGCGGCAGCAGCGCGTCCAGCAGCTCGACCTTGGTCAGGTCGAACGGATTGTGCGGCGCCACCCAGCCGGCCCCGAAGGAGCCGATCAGCAACAGCGCCAGCATGACGGTGGCGACAATGGCCACGGGCGCCCGGCGCCAGGCCCAGGCAATATCGCTGTCCCACCAGCGTTTCAGAACGGCACGCATCAGTGGCCACCTCCGCCGCGGGTCAGCCCGGAGCGCAGGCGCGGGTCCACGACAAAATACAGAAGATCGACGATCAGGTTGATCACCACGAACACCAGCGCGATCAGGCACAGGTACGCGGCCATCACCGGCACGTCGGCGAATTGCACCGCCTGGATGAACAGCAACCCCATGCCGGGCCACTGGAACACCGTCTCGGTCACGATGGCAAAAGCAATGATGCCGCCCAGCTGCAGGCCGGTGATGGTGATGACGGGCACCATGGTGTTCTTGAGCGCGTGGCCGAAATGGATGGCGCGCCGCTTCAGGCCGCGGGCGCGCGCGAACTTGATGTAGTCCGAACGCAGCACCTCCAGCATTTCCGAACGCACCAGCCGCAGCACCAGCGTCATCTGGAATAGCGACAGCGTGATCGACGGCAGGATCAGGTGCTTCCAGCCATTGGCGGTGAACAGGCCGGAGGTCCACCAGCCCAGCGCCACGGTATCGCCGCGGCCGTAGCTGGGCAGCCAGCCCAGTTGCACCGAGAACACCAGGATCAGCAGGATGCCGATCAGGAAGGTCGGCAACGACACGCCCAGCAGCGAGCCGGCCAGCAGCAGCTGCGACAGCAGGCTGTTGCGCTTGAGCGCGGTGTACACGCCCAGCGGCACGCCCACCACCAGCGCCAGCAGGGCCGCCACCAGGGACAGCTCCAGCGTGGCCGGCAGGCGCGACTTGAGCAGGCTCGAGACCGGTTCGCTCTGGCGCAGGGAAATGCCGAAATTGCCTTGCGCGGCGTTGGCCACGAAGTGGCCGAACTGGACGATGGCGGGCTCGTTCAGCCCCAGGCGCTCACGCAGCTCGATGCGCTCGGCATCGGTGGCGTCCTGCCCCAGCATGATGGTGACAGGGTCGCCGACGTATTGAAAAAGCACGAAGGCCAGTAGCGCGACGGTGAGCATCACCGCTACGGCCTGCAACAGGCGACGCAGTATGAAAGCAAACATAGGCGGGAAAGGCAAAACGGCGAAGCCCCGCGGGGCTTCGCTGTCTGGTTAGCCGGAAGGGCGGGGTCAGTCGACCTTGACCCAGTCGGCAACGAGGCGGTTGTCCGCGCGGTGGATCACCGACACGTTCTTGCGCATGGCCCAGGGAATGACCTGGTCATGCAGCGGGATGTGGCCGAATTCCTGCGCGTGCACTTCCAGCACCTTGCGGATGTCGGCGTCGCGCTTGGCCGCGTCGGTTTCGGTCTTGATGCGGTCGATGATCGCATCCAGGTCCTTGTTGCTGTAGTTGCCCAGGTTGTACATGCCGTCCGCGCCCTCGCCCTTGGTGCGGATCAGGTTCTGCAGCGTGTACATGGCGTCGAACGTCGGCACGCCCCAGCCGAACAGGTAGGCGCTGGTGTCGGAATTCTGCACCTTGGGGAAGTAGGTCGAACGCGGCATGGCGTTCATGGTCGCCTTCACGCCCACCTTGGCCCACATGCCGACCACCGCCTGGCAGATGGCCTCGTCGTTGATGTAGCGGTTGTTGGGACAGTCGAGCGTGAAGTTCAGCGTGCCGTCATAGCCGGCGTCCTTGAGCAGCGCGCGGGCCTTCTCGGGATCGTAGGGCACGCGCTTGTGCAGCGACTCGGCCCAGCCATGGACCTGCGGCGCGATCATGGTGCCGGTGGGCGCCGACAGGCCGCGCATCACCGCGCGCTTGATGGCGTCGACGTCGATGGCGCGGTACAGCGCCTCGCGCACGCGGATGTCCTGGAACGGGTTCTTGCCCTTGATGTTGGAATACTGCAGCTCGGGACGCTTCTGGTCCAGGCCCAGGTAGATGGTGCGGTACTCGTTGCCCTCGACCACCTTGGCCGACTGGCGCAGGCGGTCCAGATCCTGAGCGGCCGGATCGAGCACGAAGTCGATCTCGCCGGACAGCAGCGCGGCGGTGCGGGTGGCGTTCTGCTTGATCGGCGTGAACACCACTTCGGTCACGTTGCCGACCTTGCCGGCCTTGTTCCACCAGTCCTTGTTCTCTTCGAACACGGTGCGCACGTCGACTTCGCGCGACTTCAGCTTGTACGGGCCGGTGCCGTTGGTGTTGCGCGCGCCGAAGGTCTCTTCCTTGTTGACGAAGTCCTGCGGCTTGGCGATGTTGTTCTTCTCCGACCAGGCCTTGTTCATGATGAACACGTTGGGCAACTGGCGCAGCAGCACCGGGTTGGGCGCGGTGGTCTCGATCTCGACCGTCAGGTCGTCGATCTTGCGCGCTTCCTTGATGCCGGTGGTGTACGCCTTGTAGTTCGAGGTGGGCGCCATGGCGCGATGCACCGAGAACACCACGTCGTCGGCCGTGAAGGCGGCGCCGTCGTGGAACTTGACGCCGGGGCGCAGCTTGAAGCGGTACAGCGTGGGCGAAACCTGCTGCCACTCGGTCGCCAGGCGCGGCACCACCTTGAAGTCCTTGTCGTAGTCCACCAGCGGTTCATAGACGTAGCTGTTGGCGGCAATCGTCATGCCTTCGTTCTGCGAGTGCGGATCAAAGGTGAGGATGTCGCCCTGGGCGGCCCAACGGAAGGTCTTGGCCTGCCCGATCGAGGGCACGGCCACGGCGGCGGCGATCGCGATGGCAATCAAAGTGCGGCGCATAGGTTCAACTCCTGACTGTAGTCTGAATACCGGCGCGATATTGCCTAGGCCCAAGACCCGCGTCAATTAAGGGTTTATGCGTACCGGAGGGGGTTTTCAGAGGGAGAACATATTTAGGGACGTATAAAAATATGACAAAAAAATCGCTGGCCCGGTATGTAAACAGCGTTCGGTCGCCCCATCCCATCCCGGCCCCCCGGATCGGGGGCTTGTTTGCCGCCCCGCCCGCGCGCACCGCCCTATTCGTCGGCGTCCAGCGGCAGGTCGAGCGGCACGTGCTCGGCCATCAGGCGGCGCAGCATGTCAATCAGCAGGGCCGCCTGATCATCGCCGAACGGCGCCAGCACCGCCTTCTGGTGCTGCATGGCCTGCTCGCATAGCGCGGCGATCAGATGGCGGCCCTTGGTGGTGATGACCACGCGCGTCTGGCGGCGGTCGGCGCGCACTTCGGTGCGCGTCACCAGCCCTTCGGTTTCCATGCGCTGCACCACCTTGCTCAAGGTCGGTTGCTTGGTGATCGCCAGCACCGCCAGGTCGCCGATGGTTTCGCCAGCGCTGCCTTCCAGGCTGGCCAGCACCCGCCATTCGGTGACCGACAGGCCAGCCGCTTTCACCTGCTGATGAAACTCCGCCGAGATGCGCTGGCTGGCCTGCGCCAGCAGATAGGCCAGGTAGTCATCGACGAACCGCGCACCGCCGTCCCGGGTACCGCCGCCGTGCTTGTCCGACCGCATGTTGTTCCGCTCCCACGCATCAATATTGAATAGGCGACCCGAGGCCGGCAGGCGCATTGCACCACGATGGCGCGCGCTGGCGCCATGACGCGGCGCAATGCTGTTGCGCAGCACAGGGTATACCCCGAATCGCAACCCGTTTTTGCACCATCAAAGCGCGTTTTCACGAGCACTCGGATAGAGAACAACCAGTATATACACCCTTGTTTTCGCGTGATATTTTTTTGATTCCATGAAATTTCATCTTTTTTGTTGACAGCTAAAACGTTGACTCCTAAAGTATTTTTCAGAGCGAAATTTCGTGACATGGGCGTGCTGCGCAGCAGCATGGCTTCGGGACCCGGATGCCGGTCCGCGTGGAGGAGTTCGAGATGGCTGAAAGGTCTTTCAAGAAAGAAGTCCAGCAGTTGCGCATCGGCGCGGGCGAGGAGTTCCGCGGCGAGGGGATTCTCGCGGTCACCAAGGCGCTGCTGCAGTCCGGCGTGGGCTATGTCGCGGGCTACCAGGGCTCGCCCATCTCGCACCTGATGGACGTGCTGGCCGACGCCAACGACATCCTGCAGGAACTCGGCGTGCACTTCGAGGCCAGCGCCTCGGAAGCCACCGCCGCCGCCACGCTGGCCGCCTCGGTCATGTACCCGATCCGCGGCGCGGTCACCTGGAAATCCACCGTCGGCACCAACGTCGCCTCCGACGCGCTGGCCAACCTGGCCTCGGGCGGCGTCACCGGCGGCTCGCTCATCATCGTCGGCGAAGACTACGGCGAAGGCTCGTCCATCATGCAGGAACGCTCGCACGCGTTCGCCATGAAATCGCAGATCTGGCTGCTCGATCCGCGCCCTAACCTGGAAAGCATGGTCAAGGCGGTGGAAGACGGCTTCGCGCTGTCGGAGGCCAGCAAGACGCCAGTGATGCTGCAACTGCGCATCCGCGGCTGCCACGTGCACGGCCGCTTCATTGCCAAGGACAACCAGCGGCCGGCGTTCTCGCTGGCCCAGGCGCTGGAAAGCCCGGCGCGCGACACCAGCCGCATCGTGTTGCCTCCCGCGTCGTTCCTGCACGAGCAGGAAAAGATCAAGGAACGCTGGCCCGCCGCCATCCGCTATATCAAGGAGCACAGGCTCAACGAGCACTTCGATGGCGACCAGGACGACATCGGCCTGATCTTGCAGGGCGGCCTGTACAACGGCGTGATCCGCGCCCTGCAACTGCTGGGCCTGGCCGACAACTTCGGCAACAGCCGCATCCCGCTGTATGTGATGAACGTGGCCTACCCCGTGATCGAGGACGAGGTCATCGACTTCTGCCGCGGCAAGCGCGCCGTGCTGCTGCTGGAGGAAGGCCAGCCCGACTACCTGGAACAGGCCCTGCACGCGGTGCTGCGCAAGGCCGGCGTCGATACGAAGCTGTCCGGCAAGGACGTGCTGCCGATGGCGGGCGAATACACCACCCAGGTGATGCGCGACGGCCTGCGCGAATTCCTCAAGCGCGAACGCCCCGAATCGCTGCAGACCCATCCGGCCGTGGCCGCCGACGCCGGCGCCGCCGAGCCCGCGCTGCAGGTCACCGAAATCACCCGGCCCAAGCCCGCGCCGCGTCCGGCCGAACAGCCCATCACCTTCCACAAGCACGTCGCGGAACTGGCCGCGGTGGTGCCGCCGCGCCCGGCCGGCTTCTGTACCGGCTGTCCGGAGCGGCCGATCTTCTCGGCCCTGACGCTGGCGCAGGAAAAGCTGGGCCAGCACCATATCTCCTGCGACATCGGCTGCCACCTGTTCTCGATTCTGCCGCCGTTCAACCTGGGCGCGACCACCATGGGCTACGGCCTGGGCGCGTCCAGCGCCGCGGCCTTCAACGTGCCGGCGGCCAAGCGGCCCATCTCGATCATGGGCGACGGCGGCTTCTGGCACAACGGCCTGGCCTCGGGCATCGGCAACGCGGTGTTCAACAAGTACGACGGCGTCATCGTCATCGTCGACAACTTCTATGCCTCGGCCACCGGCGGGCAGGACATCCTGTCCTCGCGCGCCGAGAATCCGGACCGCTCCACCAACAATCCCATCGACCAGGCCGTGCGCGGCGTGGGCGTGAAGTGGGTGCGCACGCTGGACCGCACCTATGACGTGGCCAAGGTGCGCGCCACCATCGAGGAAGCGCTGACCACCGACATCAAGGGCCCCAAGGTCATCATCGCCCAGTCGGAATGCATGCTGAACAAGCAGCGCCGCATCAAGCCGCTGTTCAACCAGGCGGTCAAGGCCGGCAAGCGCGTGGTCAAGGAACGCTTCGGCGTCGACCCCGACGTCTGTACCGGCGACCATGCCTGTATCCGGCTGTCCGGCTGCCCGTCGCTGACGGTCAAGGACAGCGGCGATCCCCTCAAGGAAGATCCGGTCGCCCACGTCGAGAGCAGCTGCGTCGGCTGCGGCAACTGCGGCGAAGTGGCGCACGCCGCCGTGCTATGCCCGTCCTTCTACCGCGCCGACATCGTCCACAACCCCAGCGGCCGCGACCGTTTCCTGGCGCGCCTGCGCCAGGGCGTGATCGGCTACCTGCAGCGCCGCCGCGAAGCGCGCCTGGCCAAATTCGCCCTGTGAGGACCCGCCCCATGAACCCGGTGGCATTGCAGCAAGGCACTCCCATCAAGATCGCCATCCTGGCCATGGGCGGCCAGGGCGGCGGCGTGCTGGCCGACTGGATCGTCGACATGGCCGAGCACGCCGGCTGGTGGGCCCAGACCACTTCGGTGCCGGGCGTGGCGCAGCGCACCGGCGCCACCATCTATTACCTGGAGCTGCTGCCCGAATCCGACGTGACGCGCGCCGGCCGCCCGCCCGCGCTGGCGCTGATGCCCACGCCGGGCGACGTCGATCTGGTGGTGGCGGCCGAACTGATGGAAGGCGGCCGCGCCATCCAGCGCGGGCTGGTGACGCCCGACCGCAGCGTGCTGATTGCCTCGTCGCACCGCAGCTACGCGGTCAGCGAGAAATCGGCGCCGGGCAACGGCATCGCCGATCCCAACAAGGTGCTGGAGGCCGGCCGCGCCGCGGCCCGCCGCTTCCTCTGCTTCGACCTGCAGGACCTGGCCGACCGCGCCGGCAGCGTCATCAGCGCCAGCCTGTTCGGCGCCGTCGCCGGCAGCGGCGCGCTGCCGTTCTCGCGCGACGACTTCGAGGCCACCGTGCGCCGCGCTGGCGTCGGCGTGGACGCCAGCCTGCGCGCCTTCGCGCTCGGCTTCGAGGCCGCCGACCAGGCGCCCGCGCAGCCGGCCGCGATCGACCTGACCCGGCCACAGCCGGTCGTGCCCGAACGCGCCGCCAGCCCGGCGGCGCAAGCGCTGCTGGACCGCATCACGCGCGATTTCCCCGCCTGTGCGCAGCCGATGTTGACGGCCGGCGCGCGCCGCCAGATCGAGTTCCAGGACCTGGCCTATGCCGAGGACTACCTGGCCCGCATGGCCGCGATCCGCGAACTCGACGCGCGCCACGGCGGCGAATCGAAGCAATGGGCGCTGACCTGTGCCGCCGCGCGCTACCTGGCCACCGCCATGGCCTATGACGACGTGATCCGCGTGGCCGACCTGAAGACGCGCGGCAGCCGCTTCGAGCGGGTGCGCGCCGAGGTCGGCGCCAAGCCGGACCAGTTGGTCTACACCACCGAATTCATGCATCCGCGGCTGGAGGAAATCTGCGGCACGCTGCCGGCCGGGCTGGGCCGCTGGCTCGAACGGTCGAAGGCCTTCGGCGGTTTCGTTGAACGCCGCCTGGGCAAGGGCCGCCGCATGCAGAGCGGCACGCTGGGCGGCTTCCTGATGCTGTACACGCTGGCCGGCATGCGGCGCTTCCGCCGCCGCACGCTGCGCCACCAGATCGAATCCGAGGGTCTGACCCAATGGCTCGACCTGATCGCCAGCCTGGCGCCGCGCGACTACGACCTGGCGGTCGAGACCGTCAACTGCCGCCGCCTGGTCAAGGGCTACAGCGACACCCACGCGCGCGGCGGCGGCAAGTACCGCCAACTGATCGCGGCCGCCGCCCAACTGGCGGGCCGGCCCGATGCCGCGGCTTCGCTGCGCGCCTTGCGCCAGGCCGCGCTGGCCGACGAGAAATGCGGCCCCATGGAACGCCAACTGGCCGAGAAACTGGCCGCCTGACATCGAGATAGAGACGAACGCCGTGCAAACCCTGAAACTCATCGTCCGTGAAGTCCGCCAGGAATCGCCGCTGATCCGCTCGCTGCGCCTGGCGCGCGAAGACGGCGGCGCCCTGCCCGCCTTCGGCCCCGGCGCCCACCTGAAGGTCAGCGTGCCCGGCCTGCGCGAACCGCGCTGCTACTCGCTGGTGCAACTGACGCCGGAAGCCGGCCGCTTCGCCGAACCCGTCGAATACCGCCTGGGCGTGCGGCTGGAAGAAGCCAGCGCGGGCGGCTCGCGCCACATGCACGGTCTGGCGGTGGGCGACACGCTCAGCGTCGAAGGACCGAAGAACGATTTCCCGCTGCACGAGGGTCCGGCTGGCGACGAACCGGTGGTGCTGATCGCCGGCGGCATCGGCATCACGCCGGTGGCGTCGATGGCGGCGGCGCTCAAGTCCGCCGGCCGCGCCTTCGAACTGCACTACAGCGGCCGCAGCCGCGACCAGCTGGCGTTTTTGCCGGAACTCCAGGCGCTGGCTGGCGACGCGCTGGTGCCCCATGCCGACGACGACGCTTCCTGCCGCTTCGACCTGAAGGCGCTGCTGGACGCCGCCAACCCGCGCCAGCACCTGTACGTCTGCGGCCCCAAGGGCCTGATCGACGCCGTCATCCAGGAAGCGCGCGCCCGCCACTGGCCCGACGCCCACATCCATTTCGAGCTGTTCGCGACCGCCGCGCCGCAGGCGGGCGACCAGCCCTTCGAGGTCGAGCTGCGCCAGTCCGGCCGGGTGCTGACGATTCCCGCCGACAAGACCATCGTCGACGTCATGGAAGAAGAAGGCTGCGACCCGATGTACGACTGCAAGCGCGGCGAATGCGGCGTGTGCCAGGCCACCGTGCTGGAGGGCGAGCCGGACCACCGCGACTATTACCTGTCGGATACCGAGAAAGCCAGCGGCAAGATCATCCAGATCTGCATCTCGCGCGCCAAGTCGGCGCGCCTGGTGCTGGACCTGTAGGGCCGGGCGCGACAAGAGGAGACTCCCATGGCCAAATACCGCGACAACCCCGACGCCATCCGCGCCCTGCTGCGCGAGACCGAGGTGCACAAGGACCTGTTCATCGACGACGAACTGTTCGACCTGGAGATGGAACGGCTGTACGCCAACACCTGGGTCTACGTCGGCCACGACAGCCAGGTGCCCAACCCCGGCGACTACATCACCACCACCGTCGGCAACCAGCCGGTGGTGATGGTGCGCCACAGCGACCGTTCGGTGCGCGTGCTGCACAACCGCTGCCCGCACAAGGGCACCATGGTGGCGGGCGACGCCTGTGGCAACACCGGCAAGTTCTTCCGCTGCCCGTACCACGCCTGGACTTTCAAGACCGACGGCAGCCTGCTGTCGATCCCGCTGAAAAAAGGCTATGAAAACACCGGCCTGGAGCAGTGCGAGGCCAGCCAGGGCATGGCGGCGGTGAAAGACGTGCGCAACCATCGCGGCTTCGTGTTCTGCCGCCTGAACCCGACCGGCCAGTCGTTCGAGGACTTCTTCGGTGACGCGCTGTCGACGCTGGACAACATGGTCGACCGCTCGCCCGAAGGCCGGCTGGAAGTGGCCGGCGGCGTGCTGCGCTACATGCACCGCTGCAACTGGAAGATGCTGGTCGACAACCAGACCGACACCTGCCACCCGATGGTGGCGCACGAGTCGTCGGCCGGCACCGCGGTCAAGGTCTGGGAACAGGCCCCGGCCGGCACGCCCAAGCCGATGGCGGTGGAACTGTTCGCGCCATTCATCTCGCCCTACGAGTTTTTCGAGAACATGGGCATCCGCGTCTGGGAAAACGGCCACGGCCACACCGGCGTGTCCGATTCGATCCACGCCGCCTATTCGGGCATTCCGGGTTACTGGGAGTCCATGGTCGCCGCCTATGGCGAGGAGCGCGCCCGCCAGATCCTGGGCGACGTGCGCCACAACACCGTGTACTTCCCCAACATCATGGTCAAGGGCCCGATCCAGACCCTGCGCGTGTTCAAGCCGATCGCCGCCGACCGCACCCTGGTGGAGTCGTGGACCTTCCGCCTGGTCGGCGCGCCCGACCTGCTGCTGGAACGCACCCTCATGTACAACCGCCTGATCAACGCGCCCACCTCGGTGGTCGGCCACGACGACCTGGAGATGTACGAGCGCGCGCAGGATGGCCTGCAATCGCGCGCCCGCGACTGGGTCAACGTCGGCCGCCTGTACGACCCCGCCGAGCTCGGCCAGAAGAACGTCACCACCAACGGCACCAACGAATGGCAGATGCGCAACCAGTACCGCGCATGGGGCCGCTACATGACGGAGCAGGCATGAGCTTGAGCGACCGCGACCTGATCGATTTCGTCTACGCCGAGGCGCGCCTGCTCGACGAGTTGCGCTTCGAGGACTGGCTGGATCTGTACACCGAGGACGGCCACTACTGGATGCCGCTGGCCCACGGCCAGACCGACGCCCGCCTGCATGCCTCGCTCATGTACGAGGACAAGCTGCTGCTGCGCGTGCGCGTGGAGCGCCTGGCCGGCCAGCGCACCTTCTCGCAGCAGCCCAAGAGCCGCTGCCATCATCTGCTACAGGCGCCCACGGTCGAACACGACCATCCCGACTCGGCGCCGGACCAGGGCCGCCACGTGGTGCGCACCGCCTTCCATTACGTCGAGACGCGGCAGGACGCGCAGACGCTGTACGCCGGCTGGGCCACGCATCACCTGGTCGAGCAGGACGGCGCGCTGCGTATCCGCCTCAAGCGCGTCGACCTGGTGAACTGCGACGCCGCGTTCGGCAACATCCAATTGTTCATGTAGGAGCGGCTTGTGAGCCCCACCGTCCACCAGGCTTTCCTGGACACCGCGGCCCGGCATGGCGCCCGGCCCTTCCTGTGCATCCTGCCGGAAACCGCCGACATCTACGGCATCGGCGCCGGCGAGCTGACCTACGCCCAGGCGGCCGCCGCCATCGAGACGCTGCGCGCGGCCTACGCCCGCGCCGGCTACGGCCACGGCCACCGCGCCGGCCTGCTGCTGGAAAACCGGCCTGCCTTCTTCCTGCACTGGTTCGCGCTGAACGCGCTGGGCGTGTCGGTGGTGCCGATCAACCCCGACCTGCGCGCGGCCGAACTGGAGTACCTGACGGGCCATTCCGAGATCGCGCTGGCGGTGGCACTGCCCGAGCGCCACGCCGACCTGCTGGCCGCCGCCGAGCGCGCCGGCCGGCCGCTGCGCGTGATGGGGCCGGACGCCGCCCCGCCCGCCGCGCCCTTCCCCGCGCCGCTGGCGGGCGCGCCCGACGAACTGACCGAATGCGCGCTGCTGTACACGTCCGGCACGACCGGCCGTCCCAAGGGCTGCATCCTGCCGAACCGCTATTTCCTGCACGCGGGCGGCTGGTACGCCCGCATCGGCGGCCTGGCCGAGCTGCGCCCCGGCGAGGAGCGCATGCTGACGCCGCTGCCGCTGGTGCACATGAACGCCATGGCCTATTCCGCCATGGCCATGGTGCTGACCGGCGGCTGCCTGATTCCGCTGGACCGCTTCCATCCCAAGACCTGGTGGGAGAGCGTGCGCGAATCCGGCGCCACCGTGCTGCACTACCTGGGCGTGATGCCGGCGATCCTGATGAAGGCCGAGCCGTCGGCGCGGGACAGGCAGCCAGCCATCCGATTCGGTTTCGGCGCGGGCGTCGACCGCAAGCTGCACCAGCCCTTCGAGGAACGCTTCGGTTTTCCGCTGCTGGAAGCCTGGGCCATGACCGAAACGGGCGCCGGGGCCGTCATCATCGCCAACCAGGAGCCGCGCCACATCGGCAGCAGCTGCTTCGGCCGCGAAGAGGATGACGTGCTGGTGCGCATCGTCGCCGATCACGGCGGCGAGGCCGCCGCCGGCGAGCCGGGCGAGCTGCTGGTGCGCCATGCCGGCGATGACCCGCGCTACGGCTTCTTCGCCGGCTACCTGAAGGACGCCGAGGCCACTTCGCAGGCCTGGGAGGACGGCTGGTTCCACACCGGCGACATCGTGCGCCGCGAGGCCGACGGCGCGCTGCGCTTCGTCGACCGCAAGAAGAACGTGATCCGCCGCAGCGGCGAGAACATCTCCGCCGTGGAAGTCGAAAGCGTGCTGCTGCAGCATCCGCTGGTCAAGGCCGTGGCGGTGGCCGCCGTGCCCGACCCGGTGCGCGGCGACGAGGTGCTGGCCTGCGTGGTGGCGGAAACCGCGCCCGCCGACGCCGCCGCCCGCGCCGACGCGGCCCGCGACATCGTGCAGTGGAGCCTGCAACAACTGGCCTATTACAAGGCGCCCGGCTACGTCGCCTTCGTCGACAGCCTGCCGCTCACCACCACCAACAAGATCCAGCGCGGCGAAATGAAGGCGCTGGCGCCGACCCTGCCGGGCACGGCCAGCTGCGTCGACACCACCGCCATGAAGAAGCGCCAGGAGCCCGCCCGATGAGCCCGCCGCGCGCCCGCTACGACGGCGTGGTGGCGGCCCTGCCCGTCAGCATTCCGTATGAGCGCTATTCCACCCATGCCGCGCATTGGTGGCTCGGCCGCGCGCTGGGCGCGCTGATCCGCCAGGCCGGCATCGCCAAGACCGACGTCGACGGCCTGTGCGTGTCCAGCTTCACGCTGGCGCCGGACACCGCCGTGGGCCTGACGCAGCACCTGGGCATGAGCCCGCGCTGGCTCGATCACATCCCCATGGGCGGCGCCAGCGGCGTGGCCGCGCTGCGCCGCGCCGCGCGCGCGGTGCAGGCGGGCGACGCCGGCATCGTCGCCTGCATCGCGGGCGACACCAACCAGGTCGACTCGTTCCGCAACACCGTCAGCCAGTTCTCGCGCTTCGCCCAGGACGCGGTCTACCCCTATGGCGCGGGCGGCCCCAACGCCAGCTTCGCGCTGCTGACCGCGCACTACATGCGCAGCACCGGCGCCACCCGCGAGGACTTCGGCAAGGTTTGCGTGGCGCAGCGCGACAACGCGCTGCGCTATCCGCACGCGCTGATGAAGAAGCCGCTGACGCTCAAGCAATACCTGGACGCGCGCGTCATCACCGACCCGATCCACCTGTTCGACTGCGTCATGCCCTGCGCTGGCGCCGACGGCTTCCTGGTGATGAGCGAAGACCGGGCGCGGGCGCTGAACCTGCCCTACGCCCGCATCCTGTCCACCATCGAGCGCCACAACGCCTGGATCGAGGACCCGATCCAGACCCGCGGCGGCTGGACCATGGACATCGACGAACTCTATGGCATGGCGGACGCGGCCCCGGCCGACATGGACTTCCTGCAGGCCTACGACGACTACCCCGTCATCAACCTGATGCAGATGGAGGACCTGGGCTTCTGCGCCAAGGGCGAGGCGCCGCAATTCGTGCGCGCCAACACCTTCACCGTCGACGGCAGCTTCCCCTTCAACACCAACGGCGGGCAGTTGTCGGTGGGCCAGGCCGGCGCCGCCGGCGGCTATCTCGGCATGGTCGAGGCGCTGCGCCAGCTGACCGGCACGGCCGGCGGCACGCAGGTGGCCAACGCGCGCCTGGGCCTGGTCAGCGGCTTCGGCATGATCAACTACGACCGCGGGCTGTGCACCGCCGCGGCCATCCTGGCCAGGAGCGACGCATGACCGAGCCGCTAGCCAAGCCGCCGCGCAAGAATCCCGTGGCGCGCACGCGCCAGCCGACCCTGCCGCCGGGCGCCCGCAGCCGCGCCGCCCTGGGCCTGACGGCCGCGGCCGCCGAAGGCCGCTTCGAGCTGCAGACGTGCGCCGATTGCGGCGCGGTGCAGTACCCGCCGCGCGAAGTCTGCGGCCATTGCCTGTCGGAGCGCCTGCCGTGGCGGCCGGTGGATCCCAACGGCGTGCTGCTGGTCAGCACCACCCTGCACCACAGCAACGATCTCTATTTCCGTGAACGCCTGCCGTGGCGCGTGGGCACCGTGCGCATGGACGCCGGCCCGTCAGTTGTCGCGCACGTGCACCAGGATTGCGCCGACGGCGCGCGCGTGCGGCTGGCGCTCAAGCTCGACCGCAGCGGCCAGGCCGTGATGATCGCCCTGCCCGAAAGGAATACGCCCCATATGGAAGACGACAAGACCCTGCGCGAGACCTCGTGCGATCCGAAATTCCGCCGGGCGCTGGTCACCGACGGCAAGTCGGCGGTGGGCCAGGCGGTGGCGCGCGCCCTGCTCGACGCCGGCTGCCCGACTGTGCTCCTGGGCGATCCGCAGGCCTGGCGCCGCGACGCCGGCTTCGACGCGCTGGCGGCCGATCCACGGGTGCAGGCGCTGGCGCTGGACGTGACCGACAGCGACTCGGTCGAACGCGCCGCCGCATCGATCGGCGGCAAGGTCGAGATCCTGGTCAACACCGCCGACCTGGAACGCGAAGGCGGCCTGCTCGGCCGCAAGGACGTCAACACCGCGCGCGACGCCCTGGACGTCAATGTGCTGGGCCTGATGCGGCTGGCGCAGGGTTTCGGGCCAGCGCTATGCGGCCGCGCCGCCGACGGCGTCAACAACGCCACGGCCTGGGTCAACGTGCTGTCGATCTACGCCCACGTCAACCTGCCGGCGCGCGGCATGTGGTCGGCCTCCAAGGCCGCCGCGCTGTCGCTGGCGCAATGCCTGCGCGCCGAAATGCGGCCGGCCGGCGTGCGCGTGGTGAACGTGTTCCCCGGCCCGGTCGACCACGAATGGGAGCAGCGCACGCCGCCCCCGCGCGTGGCGCCCACGGCCATCGCGAGCGCCATCGTGCGCGCGCTGAAGGACGGCGTCGAGGACGTGTACGTCGGCGACGTGGCGCAGGAATTCCGCGCGCGGCTGGCGGAAAACCCCAAGGGACTGGAACGGGAACTGGGCGCCTGACGCCCCGACACGAAAACCAAAGGAGCAACAGATGAGCCAACCCATACTTGCCCAATTCATGACCGAACTGGTGTCGGGCCGCATCCGCCTGGTGGACCTGACCGAGACGCTGACGCCCGAATTCCCCACCATCGTGCTGCCGCCGGAGTTCGGCCAGGCCTGGCCGTTCCGCATCGAGGAAATCTCGCGCTACGACGAGCGCGGCCCGGCCTGGTACTGGAACAATTTCTCGTGCTCCGAGCACACCGGCACCCACTTCGATGCGCCGGTGCACTGGGTCACCGGCAAGGACCAGCCCGACAACACCGTCGACACCATCCCGGTGGAGGCCTTCATCGCCAGCGCCTGCGTCATCGACTGTTCGGCCGAGGCGCGCGACAACCCCGACTTCCTGCTGACCATCGACTTCGTCAAGAAGTGGGAGGAACAGCATGGCCGCATCCCGGCCCGTTCCTGGGTGCTGATGCGCACCGACTGGTCCAAGCGCGCCAAGCCGGCCGAATACCTGAACATGCAGGAAGACGGCGCGCATTCGCCCGGCCCCGACGCCGAGGTGGTGCCGTGGCTGATCAAGGAACGCGACGTGCACGGCTTCGGCACCGAATCGGTGGGCACCGACGCCGGTCAGGCCCATCACCTGAATCCGCCCTACCCCTGCCACTACTTCATGCACGGCAACAACCGCTACGGCCTGCAGTGCCTGACCAACCTGGACCAGCTGCCGCCCACCGGCGCGGTGATCTTCTCGGCGCCGCTCAAGATCCGCAGCGGCTCGGGCAGCCCGCTGCGGGTGCTGGCGCTGGCGCCGCGCGCCTGAGCGGCCGTCAAGAACAACAGAACACAGGGGGATTCATCATGACGCAAACCAACGTCGCCATCGTCACCGGCGGCAGCGCCGGCATCGGCGCCGAAGTCTGCCGCAGCATGCTCGACGCGGGCTACGAGGTGATCTCGATGGCGCGCCGCGCCGCCGACTTCAGCCATCCGCGCCTGCACAACGTGCAGGTGGACCTGCTGGACGCCGACGCCACGGCCCAGGCGGGCGCCGAGATCGCGGCGCGCTTTCCGGTCAGCCATGTCATCCACAACGCCGGCGTCATCTGGCCCAACCTGCTGCCGCAGGTGACCCAGGAGGAACTGCACGGCCTGACCCAGATCCACCTGGGCGCGGCCATCAGCCTGGTGCAGGCGGCCTTGCCCGGCATGCAGGAACGCCATTTCGGCCGCATCGTCATGATGTCCTCGCGCGGCGCGCTGGGCCTGCCCACCCGCACCGCTTATTCCGCCACCAAGGCCGGCATGGTCGGCATGGCGCGCACCTGGTCGCTGGAACTGGCCCCCTTTGGCATCACCGTCAACGTGGTGGCGCCCGGCCCGATCCAGACCGACATGTTCTACGAAGTGATCGAACCCGGCAGCGAACGCGAAACGCAGCTGGCCAACGGCATCCCGGTCAAGCGCCTGGGACGCTCGGACGACGTGGCGCGGGCGGTGATGTTCTTCGCCGACCCGGCCAACAGCTTCGTCACCGGCCAGACGCTGTTCGTCTGCGGCGGCGCCAGCGTCAGTTCCATCACCATCTGACCGGCGTCCCACGCATCCGCTTCGGGTTTTGACGGATAGGTAAGCACGCAGACCGCGTCTACAGTGCAGTGCCAGAAAGTTGAAGCCAAAAGCAATTTTCGCGGTATCCGTTTTCTCCGTTTTCCAGCCGCACCCACTCTGCCCCCTATCCGGAGGTTTTGCCATGCTGTCGAAGAAACTCCCCCTGGCCGCCGCCGTGCTGGCCACGCTGGTCTCCCTGCCCGTCCTGGCCCAGGTCAAGGTCGGCGTGGTCACCTCGTCCACCGGCCCCACCGCGCTGGTCGGCATTCCGCAAAAGAACACCGTGCCGCTGCTGCCCAAGAAGATCGGCGACCTGACCGTGGAATACATCTCGCTGGACGACGCCAGCGATTCCACCAACTCGGTCACGGCCTTCAAGAAGCTCATCACCGAACAGAACGTGGACGCCCTGATCGGGCCGTCGGGCTCGCCCAACGCCATGGGCGTGATCCAGTTCGCCGCCGAGGCCGGCGTGCCGATGCTGGCGCCGGTGGGCACCGCCGCCGTGGTGCTGCCGATGAACGAGCAGAAGAAGTGGGTCTTCAAGACCACCCAGAACGACGACATCATCGCCCGCGCGCTGGTCGACCACATGGCCAAGACCGGCATCAAGACGGTCGGCTTCATCGGCCTGAACGATCCCTATGGCGAGAACTGGTACAAGGTGTTCTCCGGCCTGGCGGCCGAGAAGGGCATCAAGATCACCGCCAACGAACGCTACCTGCGCTTTGACAGCTCGGTCACCGGCCAGGCCCTGAAGATCCTGGCGGCCAAGCCCGACGCCGTGCTGGTGGCCGCTCCCGGCGCCGCCAGCGTGCTGCCGCAGACGACGCTGTTCGACCAGGGCTACAAGGGCAAGTTCTACCAGACCCACGGCGCCGCGCTGCCCGACTTTCTCAAGCTCGGCGGCAAGAAGGTCGAAGGCACCGTGCTGGCCGCCAGCCTGATGCTGGTGCTGCCGGAAATGCCCGACAGCAACCCGTCCAAGAAGGTCGCCAGCGACTACATCGCCGCCTACGAAAAACTCAACGGCTCCAAGCCCGCCACCTTCGGCGCCAACGTCTACGACGCCGGCCTGCTGCTGGAAAAGGCCATCCCGCTGGCCGAGAAAGCCGGCAAGCCGGGCACCAAGGAGTTCCGCAGCGCGCTGCGCGACGCGCTGGAGCAGACCCGCGAACTGGTCGGCACCCAGGGCGTCTACAACATGAGCGCCGCCGACCACAGCGGCTTCGACGACCGCGGCCGCGAACTCATCACGGTGAAGGACGGCAACTGGACGCTGGTGAAGTAAGCCGAAATAGCCCCCCCCGAAGCGCTGCGCGCCTCCCCCCCAGGGGGCATGCCTGCGGACCGGCAGAGCCGGCTCCGCGGCATCCCGATGGGCAGGGTTCAAGCGGAGATAAAACCGCTGCAGTGTTTTTCCGTTTTATCCGGAAGTACCGATGAATGCTCAGATCGCCCTGATACTCGGGCAGGATGGCATCACCAATGGCGCCATCTACGCGCTGCTGGCCTTGTCCATCCTGCTGGTCTTTACCGTTACCCGCGTGCTGTTCATCCCCCAGGGCGAGTTCGTCGCCTTCGGCGCGCTCACCATGGCCGCGCTGCAGGCCGGCAAGCCGGTGCTGCTGGTGTGGCTGCTGCTGGCGTTCGCGCTGGCCGAAGCCGTGGCCGACCTGATGGCGCGCGCCAGGCGGCCAGGACGCCGCGCGCCGCTGTGGCGCATCATCGCCAAGGTGGTGTATCCGCTGCTGCTGGCCGCGCTGTTCTACCGCCTGCCGCTGGCGCAGCTGCCGATGGCCGTGCAGGCGCTGCTGACGCTGCTGCTGGTGGTGCCGATGGGCCCGCAGCTGTACCGCCTGTTCTACCAGCCGATCGCCTCGGCCTCGACGCTGGTGCTGCTGATCGTGTCGATCGCGGTGCACCTGGCGCTGGTCGGCCTGGGCCTGCTGGCCTTCGGCGCCGAAGGCGCGCGCACCGCGCCGTTCAGCGACGCCAGCCTGGCGCTGGGTCCGGTCAACGTCAACAGCCAGGCGCTGTGGGTGGTGGCGGTGTCGGCGCTGCTGATCGTGGTGCTGTACCAGTTCTTCGAGCGCTCGATGTACGGCAAGGCCTTGCGCGCCGCCGCCTTCAACCGGCTGGGCGCGCGCCTGATGGGCATTTCGCCGGTGTTCGCCGGCAAGGCCACGTTCTTCCTGGCGGCGCTGATCGGCACCGTCTCGGGCATCCTGATCGCGCCCATCACCACCATGTATTTCGATTCCGGCTTCATGGTCAGCCTGAAGGGCTTCGTCGGCGCCATCATCGGCGGCCTGGTGAGCTACCCGCTGGCCGCCGCCGGCGCCGTGCTGGTCGGCCTGATCGAGGCCTTCTCCTCGTTCTGGGCCAGCGCCTACAAGGAGATCATCGTCTTCACGCTGATCATCCCCGTGCTGCTCTGGCGTTCCCTGAAAAGCCACCACGTCGAGGAAGAAGAAGAATGACCCCGCGCCACCTCGTCCTCGTGTTCCTGGCGCTGCTGGCGGCCGCGCCGCTGGCGTTGCCGCCGTTCTACGTCACGCTGCTGAACTACATCGGCCTGTACGCCATGGTGGCGCTGGGGCTGGTGCTGCTGACCGGCGTCGGCGGCCTGACCAGCTTCGGCCAGGCCGCCTTCGTCGGCGTCGGCGCCTACACCACCGCGCTGCTCACCACCCGCGCCGACGCCCTGCCCGCCTGGCTGGCGTGGCTCGGCGCCTCGCCCTGGCTGACGCTGCTGGCCGGCCTGTTGCTGACGCTGGTGGTGGCCTACCTGCTGGGCGCCATCACGCTCAAGCTGTCCGGCCACTTCCTGCCGCTGGGCACCATCGCCTGGGGCCTGTCGCTGTACTTCGCCTTCGGCTCGGTCGAGGGCCTGGGCGGCCACACCGGCATCCCCGACGTGCCGGCCATCCACCTGTTCGGCTGGGCACTGACGCAGGGCGATGAGATCTACTACCTGATCTGGGCCTTCCTGCTGGTGGCCATGTGGTCGACCAGCAACCTGCTCGATTCGCGCGAGGGCCGCGCCATCCGCGCCCTCAAGGGCGGCCGTGTCATGGCCGAATCGATGGGCGTGGACACGGCCCGCTCGCGCATGGTGATCTTCATCATCGCCGCGCTGCAGGCCTGCGCCTCGGGCTGGCTGTACGCGCACATGCAGCGCTTCGTCAATCCGAACCCGTTCGGCCTGCAGATGGGCATCGAGTACCTGTTCATGACCGTCATCGGCGGCGCCGGCCAGGTGTGGGGCGCGCTGGTCGGGGCGGGCGTGTTCACGGTGCTCAAGCAATGGCTGCAGGACTGGCTGCCCAAGCTGCTGGGCCAGACCGGCAACTTCGAGGTGATCGTGTTCGGCTTCGGCATGGTGCTGCTGCTGCACCGCTTCCGCGGCGGCCTGTGGCCGGTGCTGGCGCGCTGCGTGCCGGTGCGCAGGCGCCAGCGGCAGATCGACGCCCAGGCCGAGCCGCTGCCGCGCAAGCCGATGCCGCCGCGCGGCGAGGTGGTGCTGAAGGCGGTCGACGTGACCCGCAAGTTCGGCGGCCTGGTCGCCAACAACGCCATGAACCTGGAGATCCGCGCCGGCGAGATCCTGGCGCTGATCGGCCCCAACGGCGCCGGCAAGAGCACCATGTTCAACCAGATCTCGGGCGTGGACACGCCCACCTCCGGCCAGGTCACGCTGCTGGGCCAGCAGGTGGCCGGCGCCGGCGCGCGCCGCATCGCCCGCCTGGGCCTGTCGCGCACCTTCCAGCACGTGCGCCTGCTGGGCCGCATGAGCGTGCTGGAGAACGTCGCCATCGGCGCCCACCTGCGCGGCCATCGCGGCGTGCTGCCGGCCGCCTGGCGCCTGGACCGCGCCGAGGAGGCCCGCCTGCTGGCCGAGGCGGCGCGCCAGGTCGAGCGCGTCGGCCTGGGCAAACACCTGCACGACGAGGCCGGCTCGCTGGCGCTGGGGCAACAGCGCATCCTGGAGATCGCGCGGGCGCTGGCGTCGGATCCCTGCATCCTGCTGCTGGACGAACCAGCCGCCGGCCTGCGCTACCAGGAAAAATGCGAACTGGCCGAGCTGCTGAAGAAGCTGCGCGCCGAAGGCATGGCGATCCTGCTGGTCGAGCACGACATGGATTTCGTGATGGGCCTGGTCGATCGCGTGGTGGTGATGGACTTCGGCGAGAAGATCGCCGAGGGCCTGCCGGCGGAGATCCAGCACAACCCCGCGGTGCTGGAAGCCTATCTGGGCGGAGTGGAATGATGAGCGCGAAACTGCTGGAAGTGCGCGACCTGCGCGTGGCCTACGACAAGGTCGAGGCCGTCTCGGGCGTCAGCCTGTCGGTGGACGAGGGCAAGATCGTCACCGTCATCGGCCCCAACGGCGCCGGCAAGACCACCCTGCTGTCGGCCATCATGGGCGTGCTGCCCTCGCGCGGCGAGATCGTGTTCGGCGGCAAGCGCCAGGAGCACGCCGAGATCGAGGAAATGGTGGCGGCCGGCATGAACCTGGTGCCGGAGAAACGCGAGCTGTTCGCCGAGATGTCGGTGGAGGACAACCTGATGCTGGGCGCCTTCGACCGCTTCCGCCGCGGCCTGCGCGACCAGGACCAGACGCTGGCCGAGGTCTACGACCTGTTCCCGCGCCTGCGCGAACGCCGCGCGCAGTTGTCGGGCACGCTGTCCGGCGGCGAACGCCAGATGCTGGCGGTGGGCCGCGCGCTGATGGCCAAGCCGCGCCTGCTGATGCTGGACGAACCCAGTTTGGGCCTGGCGCCGCGCATCGTGCGCGAAGTGTTCCGCATCGTCGAGCAGTTGCGCGGCATGGGCGTGTCGATCCTGCTGATCGAACAGAACGCGCGCGCCGCGCTGCAGGTGGCCGATTACGCCTATGTGCTGGAAACCGGCGCCGTCACCCTGGAGGGTCCGGCCGCGCAGGTGGCGGAGGATCCGCGCGTGGTCGAGGTCTATCTGGGATTGGGCCACGCCGCGCCGGCCTCGGCGTAGCGATCGCCGCGAACCGCCGCGGCTCAGGCCACGCCGCGGCGCCGGTCGCGGCGGTACAGCGCGTACCCGAGCGGCCACATCACGCCGACCATCAGGCGCGCCCACGGGTTGGTCAGGCGGTAGGCCTGCACCGCCGTCGGCACGCCGGAGTGCTTCAGGTGCAGGCGAAAGCGGGTGTAGCGCGCGGCGGCCATGACGAATTCACGCGGCCGGAAGCGGAAGAATTCCAGGTGATGCTGCAGCATGTCCCAGGCCAGCAGGTACAGGCCCTGGGCGTTGTTGCCCACCGATACCGCGCCCTGGCTCAGGCCGCCCGGGGTGTCGTGATAGGTGCGCACCACCTGATTGATGAAGCGGCTGAGGTAGCCGGCCCGGGCGATCGCCCACCACACCAGGCTCTCGGGGACGAAGCCGGCCACGTCCTCGGGAAAGGGAAACTTGCGCAGGATGTCGGTGCGCATACAGCCGAACTTCTCGCCCTTGATGCGATAGCGGAAATACACGTCGACCGCGGTGCTGTCGAACACGTCCTGGGGATAGCGGTCGCCCACGATGCTGCCGTCGGGACGCGCGCAAAGACCGGTCACGGCCACGTACGAATCGCGGCGGGCCGGCGGAATCGCCTCCCAGGCGGCCTTGAAGGTGGCCAGCGATTCGGGCGGCATTTCGTCATCGCTGTCCAGGGCGACGATCAGCTCGCCGCGCGCCTCGCGCACGCCGCGGTTGAAGGCGGTTTTCTTGTGCTGGTTGTTCTGCCAGAAATAGCGGATGGGAAAATCGGCGCGCTGCTGCCAGTCGAGCACGGCCTCGTGCGTGTTGTCGGTGGAGCCATCGTCCACGATTACCCACTCGAAGTCCCGGAACGTCTGGCGGGAAAGCGATTCATACACCCGATGCAGCGTGCCCGCCCGGTTGTAGGTGGGCGTCAGAACGGTGAAGAACGTCGGCGTGTCGGTCATGCGAACTGGGCCCCTTTGCGATTTCCGGATAACCGCTGCGGTCTTGGTCTGTGTTGTTTTCGCCTGAAGTGTAGGGGATATGCCCGCGCCAACTGATGCCATGGCATGCAAATTTGCAATCAAATCTGACAATCCATGGATTTCCAGACTTATCCTAGGCGGCGGTCCTGGTCATTGGGTGACTGGCCGGAGTGGCGTAAACTCGGGCGGCCCAAACCGGAATGCCTATGGAAGCTTCGACCGTCCAGCTCAATGACATCGCCTTGTTCGTAGAGGTTGCCAAGCGCAAGAGCTTCAGCCTGGCCGCCCGGGCCCTGAACATGCCCACCTCGACGCTGTCACGCCGTATCAACGAGCTGGAACGGGCGATCGGGCTGCGCCTGATCAACCGCAACACCCGCCGCCTGGACCTGACCGAGGCCGGCGCGGCCTACATGAGCCGCTGCCAGGGCCTGATCGACGAGGCGCGCCTGGCGCACGAACAGCTGCAGGCGCTGTCGGGCGGCCCGTCGGGCAATCTGCGGGTGTCGATGCCCTACAGCCTGGCGATCTGGCTGCTGCCGGAGACGATCAACGATTTCACGGATCGCTATCCGGAGGTGGAATGCGAGTTCGACCTGAGCATGATGACGGCGTCGGACGCGCAGGGCACGCCGTTCGACATCGTGCTGCGATTCGGCCGCAACAGCGACTATCCGGTTGCCAGCATCGACAATGGCAACGGCAATGGCGGCGCGCCGGTGCCGCGCAGCGATGGCGCGGTGGTGCAGGAGCTGGTGTCGCTGGACAACTATCTTTATGCCTCGGACCGCTATCTGGAACGCTTCGGCGAACCGAAGACGCCGTCAGACCTGACGCGGCACCAATGCCTGCGCACGACGATCGATGACGCGCATTCGCATTGGACGCTGCACAATGGGCGGGTGAGCGAGCAGGTGCCGGTGAGCGGGCATCTGGCGGCGAACAACATGAGTATCGCGGGGACGCTGGCGGGGCTGGACCTGGCGATCACGCGGATGCCGCATTGCCAGGCGCTGGATCCGATCATCAAGCGCAATTCGTTGCGAAGGGTGTTGCCGGGCTGGTCGGTGGATCCGATTTCGATCTACGTGGTATATCCGTCGAGTATTCAGCCGGCCAAGACGCGGGCGTTCATGGATTTCATTCGGCCTAAGTTGGGGCCGGCTGAGTAGTCTTTGTTTTTGGGCGATGCGGGGTTCTTGAGCCGCGCGTGGCGGGATCGGCGGGGGATGGCGGGGCTACGATTGCGGTCCGGAGCCTTCGCTCCGGACTACCCCTGCCTCAACCTCGTACGCCTTCGGCTCCCTTCGGTTTCCGTCGGGCGCATCTACACGCCCCGCCATCCCCCGCCGATCCCGCCACGCGCTCATGATGAGACTTGGCGTCGGGCGTCGGGACGGTCGGTTTGCTTGGCATGCAGGTGACTATCAGGAGTGGAGCGGAGGATCTTGCGGGGTCCGCCTCAAACCGGCCGCGCGGGCGGTCTTTTGAGGCTTACGCGGTGTCTGGCGTCGGGATGATGGCGCTCTCGCGTGTGCGAAGGGGCCAATTAGTTGGCCTGTCGATGCATGTCCTGCACACGGAGCGGACCGAAAGGGGGCTTACCAAGTTAAATGCGTCCCTATTTTTTGACGTTACCGGGTCTCCAGGCAAGCCCCCCAAATTGGCGCCCTCGCCACTTTCAGGCTAGAATGCCGAGTTACCCAATTTCCCCGCCAGCCCAGTTTCCGGTTGTGCGGCCGGGTCGAAGACACCCGCAAGCCAAGCTTGAAGGCGGCTTCGCCCCGCTAATTCGATTTCCGCAAATTCAACAGGAGAATCAACATGGCTGAACGCAAACGCGTGCGTCGCAACACCCTGGAACGCCGTTGCCTGGGCAAGGCCTTCAAGCGCTTGTTCGTCAAGTCGCCCAAGGGTGTGTTCAAGATGCTGGAAAAGATCAAGCGCGTCTAAATGACCCGCCCGCCGCGCCAGGTTCCTGGCATGCGGCCCGATCGAAAAAATCCCCGCTGGTGCGAACCGGCGGGGATTTTTGTTTGGGCGGCCGGGCACGCCAGCGCTAGACAAACGGCCCGGGGAGACTGGCGGGAGGGCGACCCGCGCGTTGCCGGCAGGCCATTGTCGACGGGCCGCCCATGGCGCCGGCGGTGGGTGCCGGCCCCACTCGCTGGCGCCCCCTTCAGCGTCAGGCGTCAACCCCGCAGCTTCGCCAGCACCTGCTCGGCGCGAGGCAACGGGTCGACCGCGCCATAGCCCAGCGTCGACAGCGCCGCCGCCACGTTGGCATAGCGCACCGCGTCGGCCCAGTCGTCGCCCTGGCAGCGGCGCGCCAGCAGGCTGCCGGCGAAGCAGTCGCCGGCGCCGGTGGCGTCGACCGCGTCCACGCGCAGGGCCGCGACCGGCGTGCGGGTCTTGCCGTCGTCGATGATGGAGCCATCCTTGCCCAGCTTCAGCACCACCACGCCGGTGGCGCCGGCGTCGCGGATCCAGTCGAGCGTGCGTTCGGGGTCGTCGTTGCCGGTCAGGTGCTGCATGTCGTCCATGCTCGGCAGGAACAGGTCGGCGTGGCACAGCGCTTCGCGCAGCACGGCGCGGGCGCGGTCCAGCGGCCACAGGCGCAGCCGCAGGTTCGAGTCCAGGCTGACCTGCACGCCGGCCGCGCGGGCGCGGGCGATGGCGGCGAAGACCGTGTCGCAGGCGCTGGTGCTGATCGCCAGGCTGATGCCGGAAACGTGCAGGAAGCGGGCGCGTTCGATCAGGCCGCCGTCGAGGCTGGCGGGCGTCATCAGGCTGGCGGCCGAGCCGCGGCGCAGGTAACTGAAGGCGTGGCCGTCGGGGCCGTGCTGCACGAAGTACAGGCCGGTGTGCGCAGCGGCATCGACCTCGACGCCCGAGGTGTCCACGCCCTCGTCGCGCCACAAGGCCAGGAACTGCGCGCCAAAGGCGTCATCGCCGACGCGCGTCAGGTAGGCGCAGCGCGCGCCCTGGCGGGCGGCGGCGATGACGGCGTTGGAGGTGTCGCCGCCAAAGCCTTGCAGGTATTGGCGCTGGTCCTGGCTGGTCTGGTTCAGTTCGACCAGCGGTTCGCCTAGCGCGACGATATCGAAATCAGCCATGGGCGGCCTCGCGGGTGCGGGTGATCTGCGCCACCAGGGCGGCCGTGTCGCGCGCGGCGAAGGCGGCCTTGTCATAGAGGTTGCTGCCGATGCCGACCAAGCCCGCGCCGGCGGCGAAATACGCGGCCATGTTCTCGGCGGTGACGCCGCCGGTGGGGCAGAACACCGTGTCCGGATACACCGATTTGAGCGCCGCCAGATGCTTGGGGCCGCCGGTGTCGGCCGGGAACACCTTGACTACATCGACGCCAGCGCGGCGCGCGGCCAGCACCTCGGTGGGCGTGAAGGCGCCCAGCAGGCAGAGGGCGTCGGCGGCATGCGCCAGGTCGACAATCTCGGTGGCCAGTGCCGGCGACACCAGGAAGTCGGCGCCGGCCACCAGGGCCTCGCGCGCCTGGGTTTCATCCAGCACCGTGCCCACGCCCAGCAGCAGCGCGGGGCCGTGCTTGTCGCGCAGCGCGCGCACCAGGTCGGTCACGCCCGGAATGGTCCAGGTCAGTTCCAGCGTGGCGCAGCCGGCGGCCACGGCCACCTCGGCGGCGTAGGCCGCGGTGGCGGCATCCTGGTAGCGCAGCACGGGCACGACCCGGGCGGCGAGCAAGGCGTCGAGTTTCGAGGCACGGGGAGCAGCGGTCATGGCATTCCTTTCGGGATGGATCGTTCAGGCGCCGCCGGATGGCAGCACGGCGAGTTTGGCGGCGGCCGCATCGCGCAGCCGCAGCAGGGGTTCGATATAGGCCGATTGCGGATCGTCGCTGCGCCGGAACATCAGCGTGCTGACGCTGACGCATGCGACCGGCTGGCCGCCGGCATCGCGCAGCGCCACGCCGTAGCAGACGATGCCGGGCTCGTTT
This sequence comes from Achromobacter sp. HNDS-1, assembly GCF_040084795.1. Lineage (NCBI taxonomy): Bacteria > Pseudomonadati > Pseudomonadota > Betaproteobacteria > Burkholderiales > Alcaligenaceae > Achromobacter > Achromobacter sp. HNDS-1. The sequence goes on along the minus strand of NZ_CP157584.1, from coordinate 4,242,662 downwards.
TCCTCGTTGTCCAGCGCGTAGCCGCGCGCCGCCGTCTCGGCCAGCGCCGCGCGCAGCGCGGGCAGGCTCGCCACGGTGCCGGGCATGCGCGATTCCAGCGGCAGGTCGCGCAGCAGGTGTTCGCGCGCCGGCTCGTCCAGCGCGGCCAGGTAGGCCTTGCCGACCGCGCTCGAATGCAGCGACACCGCCGCGCCCACGCGCGAGGCCATGCGCACCGGGCCGGGGCTTTCAAGCTTGTCGATATAGATCATTTCGGCGCCGGCCGGCACCGCCAGGTGCACGGTCTCGCCGGTGGCGTCGCGCAGCGCCTGCAGGTCGGCCGCCAGCGCGGCGCGCAGGTCGAACTGCGACCAGGCGCGGCTGGCCAGGGCCAGGAGGCGCGGTCCGAGGCGATAGGCGCCGTCGGCTTCGGCCACCATGCCCTGCTCGGCCAGCGCCGCCACGATGCGGTAGACGGTCGGCCGCGGATAGCCGCTGCTGCGCGCCAGCGCCGCCGCCGTGGGCGGCCGGGGCGCGTCGGCCACCGCCTGCAACACCGTCATGAACTTGGCGAACGCGGCCGCGCCCGCCACCTTGGATTCCGACACAACCGCCCCCACCTCGGGTAGATGCGCTGCGTTAACAACGCGCCGGCGGAAAGCACTCGGCAAACCGCGCTAATTTCAGACGAATCTGCGATACTGTTTATTTGTACAGCTTCGTCGCGCATGCTTGACCACATTGTGGACACATGCCTCACGATATAGGCAATTATTCCATATCGCCGCGCCCGGAACCAGCCATTGGCCGTCGTCCGGGGCCGCCCCCCTCCTCAGGCTACGATACCGTCCATGAGCTCCCAAATCCGCATCGTTGGCGCCCGCCAGAACAATCTCAAGAACCTGGACCTGACCATCGCCACCGGCGAACTGGTGGTCGTGACCGGCGTGTCGGGGTCCGGCAAGAGTTCGCTGGCCTTCGACACCCTCTACGCCGAGGGCCAGCGCCGCTACGTGGAAACCTTCTCGCCCTACGCGCGCCAGTTCCTGGACCGCATGGACAAGCCGCAGGTGGACCGCATCGAGGGCATCCTGCCGGCCATCGCCATCGACCAGACCAATCCGGTGCGCAGTTCGCGCAGCACGGTCGGCACGATGACCGAACTCAATGACCACATCAAGCTGCTGTTCGCGCGCGGCGCGCGCCTGCACTGCCGTGGCTGTGGCAAGGTGGTGCAGCGTGACACCCCCGAATCGATCTACCGCTCGCTGGCCGAACGCTCGGCCGCGGCCGGCGATCCGCGCCTGGTGGTGACCTTCCCCATCGCCGTGCCGGCCAACTTCACCGAAGACGAAGTGCGCGGCTTCCTCGAGCAGCAGGGCTACACCCGCGTGCACGCCGAGGAAACCGCCGTGCCGAACGCCACCGCGCCGGCCAAGGGCGCCAAGAAGGAAAAGGGCAAGGCCAAGGCCGCCACCGAGGAACGCCGCATCCTGCACGTGATCCAGGATCGCTTCCGCTTCGCCGGCACCGAACGCGAACGCGTAATGGAAGCACTGGATACGGCATTGCGCATGGGCGCCGGCCACCTGGCCGTGTACGTCATGGACGCCGAGGGCGCCGACGCGCACACCTGGAAGTACAGCGACCGCCTGCACTGCGCCGACTGCAACATCGAATACACCGACCCGCTGCCCAGCAGCTTCTCGTTCAACTCGCCGCTGGGCGCCTGCGAGGCCTGCCGCGGCTTCGGCCGCGTGATCGGCATCGACTTCGGCCTGGTCATCCCGGACGAGAACAAGACCCTGCTGGAAGGCGCCATCAAGCCCTGGACCACGCCCTCGTACAAGGAATGCCAGGACGATCTGCAGAAGTACGCGCCGCGCGCCGGCATCCCGCTGGGCGTGCCGTGGAAGAGCATGAGCGAAGAGCACAAGCGCTGGGTGCTGTACGGCACGCCCGACTGGAAGGGCGGCAATGACGCCTGGAAGCACCAGTGGTACGGCGTGCAGCGTTTCTTCGATTGGCTCGAGACCAAGTCGTACAAGATGCACGTGCGCGTGCTGCTGTCCAAGTACCGCAGCTACACGCCCTGCCCCACCTGCAACGGCGCGCGCCTCAAGCCCGATGCGCTGCTGTGGCGCCTGGGCACCAAGGCCGAGGCCGACAGCGTGCTGCCGCCGGAAGACGGCCGCTACAAGCGCTTCATGCCGGTCGGCGCCAACTGGAGCCGCGCGCAGCTCGACAACCTGGACGGCCTGTCGATCCATGACGTCATGCTGCTGCCCATCGAACGGGTTCGCACGTTCTTCGACAAGCTGTCGTTCGAAGGCGCGCTGGACGCCGCCACCGACCTGCTCATGACCGAGGTGCGCGCGCGCCTGAAGTTCCTGTGCGACGTCGGCCTGGGCTACCTGACGCTGGACCGCCAGAGCCGCACGCTGTCCGGCGGCGAAGTGCAGCGCATCAATCTGACCACGGCGCTCGGCACCTCGCTGGTGAACACGCTGTTCGTGCTGGACGAGCCGTCCATCGGCCTGCACCCGCGCGACATGCACCGCGTGGTCGAAGTCATGCACCGGCTGCGCAACGCCGGCAACACGCTGGTGGTGGTGGAGCACGACCCGCAGGTCATGGTGGCCGCCGACCGCATCATCGACATCGGCCCCGGCCCCGGCGAACGCGGCGGCCAGATCGTGTTCGACGGCACGCCGGCGCAGCTGCGCGCGGCCCGCACGCTGACCGGCGACTATCTCGGCGGACGCCAGCGCGTCGAAGCGCCGCGCCCCATGCCGGTGGCGGCCAACACGCCGCGCCTGCTGCTCGAAGGCGTCAGCGCCCACAACCTCAAGAATGTCTCGGTCGAACTGCCGCTGGGCCGCCTGGTGTGCGTGACCGGCGTGTCCGGCTCGGGCAAGTCGACGCTGGTGCAGGATGTGCTGTTCCCCGCCCTGCTCAAGCAGAAGGGCAAGCCGTCGGAAGCGCCGGGCGCCTTCGAGCGCCTGCTGGGCGCCGAGCAGATCGCCGACGTCGTCATGGTCGACCAGACCCCCATCGGCAAGACCGCGCGTTCCAACCCGGCCAGCTATGTGGGTGCGTTCGACGCGATCCGCAAGCTGTTCGCGCAGGCGCCGCTGGCGCGGGAACGCGCCTACACCGCCGGCACCTTCAGCTTCAACGGCGGCGACGGCCGTTGCCCGACCTGCGGCGGCACCGGCTTCGAGCACGTCGAGATGCAGTTCCTGTCCGACGTCTACCTGCGCTGCCCCGATTGCGACGGCAAGCGCTTCCGCCCGGAAGTGCTGGAAGTGCGCGTCGAGCACCTGGGCAAGAGCGCCTCGATCGACGAGGTGCTGGAAATGACCGTGAGCGAGGCGCTGGAGTTCTTCAAGGGCCTGCGCGACGTGCAGACGGGTCTGGCGCCGCTGGCCGACGTCGGCCTGGAATACGTGCGGCTGGGCCAGCCGGTGCCGACGCTGTCGGGCGGCGAGGCGCAGCGCCTGAAGCTGGCCGGCCACCTGGCCGAAGCCGCGCGCAGCGGCATCTCCACCGCCAAGGTCGCCAAGAAGGGCAGCCTGTTCCTGTTCGACGAACCCACCACCGGCCTGCACTTCGATGACGTCGCGCGCCTGATGCGCGCCTTCCGCAAGCTGCTGGCCGCCGGCCACACGCTGCTGGTCATCGAGCACAACCTGGACGTGATCCGCGCGGCCGACTGGCTGATCGACCTGGGCCCCGAAGGCGGCGACGCCGGCGGCCTGGTGATCGGCGTCGGCACGCCGCAGGACCTGATGGCCAACCCCGCCTCGCACACCGGCGCGGCGCTGCGCGACTACGAGGTCAGCATCCTGCCGGCCGACGTGGTGGTCAGCAGCGACATCGACGCGCAGGAAGCCGAGCAGGCCGGCTTGACGGCCCGCATCGCCGAGCCGACCGCCGCCTATGGCGCCGGCGAAGGCACGCCGCTGCAATCGGTCATGCGCAAGCGCCGCCAGGACAACATGGCGATCGAGATCCGCAATGCGCGCGAGCACAATCTGAAGAACGTCAGCGTCGAGATCCCGCGCGACAAGTTCACCGTGATCACCGGCGTGTCCGGCTCGGGCAAGTCGACCCTGGCCTTCGACATCCTGTTCAACGAAGGCCAGCGCCGCTATCTCGAATCGCTCAACGCCTACGCCCGCGCCATCGTGCAGCCGGCCGGCAAGCCGGATGTGGACGCCATCTTCGGCATCCCGCCGACCGTGGCCATCGAACAGCGCACCAGCCGCGGCGGCCGCAAGTCGACCGTGGCCACGATGACCGAGATCCACCACTTCCTGCGGCTGCTGTACGTGAAGCTGGGCACGCAATACTGCCCGGACTGCAACGTCGCGGTGGAGCCGCAGAACACCGACCAGATCGTGGCGCGCCTGCTGCGCGAGCGCAAGGGCGAGCACATCGGCCTGCTGGCGCCGCTGGTCACCGCGCGCAAGGGCTACTACACCGACCTGGCCAAGTGGGCCGGCTCCAAGGGCCACACGCACCTGCGGGTCGACGGCGAATTCATCCCGGTGGCGCCGTGGCCGCGCCTGGACCGCTACAAGGAACACACCATCGAACTGCCGGTGGCCGACGTGGTGGTCGACCCGGCCAACGAGGCTGACCTGCGCGCCGCGGTCAAGAGCGCGCTGGAAAACGGCCAGGGCGTGATGTCGGTGGTGTGGCCGGTGGACAAGCTGCACGAGGCGCTGAACAGCGAACTGCAGCAGCAGCACTTCTCGGTCAAGCGCGCCTGCCCCTCGTGCGGCACCAGCTTCCCCGAACCCGACCCGCGCCTGTTCTCGTACAACTCCAAGCATGGCTGGTGCACCGGCTGCTTCGGCACCGGCCTGCAACTGCAGGGCTTCGACGAAGAGCAGACCGGCGAGGAGACCGCCTGGAACGCCTGGTACGAAGGCGAGGCCAAGGTCTGCACGCAGTGCGACGGCCAGCGCCTGAACCGGGTCGCGCGCGCCGTGCGCTGGCGTGACAAGTCGATCGCCGAGCTGGCCTCGCTGCCGGTGTCGGACGCGCACACCTTCTTCACCGGACTGGTGGCGCGCGGCCGTGAAGGCGAGATCGCCCGCGACATCCTCACCGAGATCCGCGGGCGCCTGAACTTCATGCAGGAAGTCGGCCTGAACTACCTGGCGCTGGATCGTGCCGCCCCCACCCTGTCGGGCGGCGAGGCGCAGCGCATCCGGCTGGCGGCGCAGTTGGGTTCGAACCTGCAGGGCGTCTGCTACGTGCTGGACGAGCCCACCATCGGCCTGCACCCGCGCGACAACCGCATCCTGCTGGACGCGCTGGCGCGCCTGGAAGGCAACGGCAACACGCTGGTGGTGGTCGAGCATGACGACGACACCATCCGCCGCGCCTCGCACATCATCGACATCGGCCCCGGCGCCGGCATCCGCGGCGGCCGCGTGGTGGCGCAGGGCAGCGCGCAGGACCTGATCGACGCGCCCGAATCCGTCACCGGCCGCTACCTGGCCAAGCCCTTACAGCACCCGCTGCAGGGCCGCCGCCCGGTCGAGGCCGACACGCCCATGATCGAGATCAAGGGCGCGCGCCTGCACAACCTGCGCAGCGTCGACGCCAAGATCCCGGTCGGCCGCCTGAGCGTGGTCACCGGCGTGTCCGGTTCCGGCAAATCGACCCTGGCGCGCGAAGTGCTGCTGGACAACCTGATGCAGGCCGTCTCGCAGGGCAAGGCGCCCGGCTGGGCCGGCTGCGAGAGCATCAAGGGCTGGGAAGCGATCGACCGCGTGCTGGAAGTGGACCAGACCCCGATCGGCAAGACGCCGCGCTCGTGCCCGGCCACCTACGTCGGTTTCTGGGACGACGTGCGCAAGCAGTTCGCCGACACGCGCGAAGCGCGCATGCGCGGCTGGACCTCGGCGCGCTTCTCGTTCAATACCGGCGACGGCCGCTGCCCGATCTGCGAAGGCCAGGGCATGCGCACCATCGAAATGAACTTCCTGCCCGACGTCAAGGTGCCGTGCGACGCCTGCAACGGCGCGCGCTTCAACAGCGACACGCTGAGCGTGCAGATGCGCGGCAAGAACGCCGGCGAACTGCTGGCCATGGAAGTCGATGACGCGATCGAATACTTCGCCGCGCATCCCAAGATCCATCGCCCGCTGCAGCTGATGCAGGACGTCGGCCTGGGCTACCTGACGCTGGGCCAGCCGTCGCCGACGCTATCTGGCGGCGAGGCGCAGCGCATCAAGCTGGTGACCGAGCTGTCCAAGGCCCGCCTGACCGACGGCCTGATCAAGACCGGCCGCGCCTCGCGCATCCCGCACACGCTGTACGTGCTGGACGAGCCGACCGTGGGCCTGTCGATGGCCGACGTGGAAAAGCTGATCCACGTGCTGCACCGCCTGGTGGAAGCCGGCAACACGGTGGTGGTGATCGAGCATAATCTCGACGTCATCGCCGAGGCCGACTGGCTGCTGGACCTGGGCCCCGAGGGCGGCACCGGCGGCGGCAAGCTGGTGGCGCAGGGGTCGCCGGAACACGTCATGACCTTGCGCGACCACTCCCACACGGGCCGGGTGCTGACGGAGTTCCTGGCGCAACAGTAAAGAGAGTCATGCATTGTCGTTTTGAAGACCGGCTGGCCGGCCGCGCGCTGCGGCTGGACGGCTTCCTGGCCCGCATCGAGGCGCGCGCGGCGGCCGAGGTCGGCCCCGCGCTGGCCGCCATCGACGCGGCACGCCGGCGCGGACATTGGGTCGCGCTGCTGCTGGACTACGAGCTGGGCGAATGGCTGCTGCCCGAAGCCACCCGGCCCGCGCCCGCCGGTCCCTGGACGCCGCCGCGCGACGACGGCCGGGCGCGCCTGACGGCCCTGGTATTCGAACGCAAGATCGACGAAGCCCCGTGGGACGTGCCAGCGGCCGACAGCCCCCCGGCCGCCCTCAGCATTCCCGCGCCGCGCATGACCGAGGCCGGCTACACGCGCCAGATCGAGGCCATCCGCGCGCTGATCGGCGCCGGCGAGCTGTACCAGGTCAACTACACCCAGCCGCTCGACGTGCAATACCAGGGCGACGCAGCCACGCTGTATCGCCGCATCGCCGCGCGCAATCCGGTGGCGCACGGCGCCTATATCGAGGACGGCGCGCGCACGGTGCTGTCGTTCTCGCCAGAGCTGTTCGTGACCCGCCGCGGCGCGCGACTGACCACCCGGCCGATGAAGGGCACCGCGCCGCGCCACCCCGATCCGGCCGAGGACCAGCGCCTGGGCCAGGCGCTGCTGGCCAGCGACAAGAACCGCGCCGAGAACCTGATGATCGTCGACCTGCTGCGCAACGACCTGGGCCGGCTGGCCGAGCCCGGCTCGGTCGAGGTCGAGGCGCTGTTCTCGCTGGAACGCTATCCCACGGTCTGGACCATGACCTCGACCGTGTCGGCGCAGGCGCCGCACGCCACGCTCGAGGACGTGCTGCGCGCGCTGTTCCCGTGCGGCTCCATCACCGGCGCGCCCAAGGTCGCCGCCATGCGCCGCATCCGGCAAATGGAGGCCGCGCCGCGCGGCCTGTATTGCGGCAGCATCGGCTGGCTGGCGCCGGACGGCGACTTCTCGCTCAACGTGGCGATCCGCACGCTGGTGCTGGACGCGGCCGGCCATGGCGTCTACAGCGTCGGCGGCGGCATCGTGCACGACTCCGATCCGGCCGAGGAATGGCAGGAATGCCACTGGAAGGCCCGCATCCTGCGCGCCTGAGTGCGCAATCCGCGTCCGCGGGGTAGGATAGATCCCGGCCCCGCCCTCCTTCGCCCGCCGTTTACCAGGAGCCCGCATGCAACCCGAACTGATCGAGACCATCCTGGTCGATGCCGAGCGCCGCGTGCCCCTGCTGGCGCGCCACCTGCATCGCCTGGAGCATTCCTGCAAGGCGCTGGGCTACACCTGGGGCGGCAACGCGGTGCAAAGCGACATCATGATCGCTTCGCTCAGCCTGAACACCCCCGGCGCGCACCGCTTGCGCCTGTTGGTGGCGCGCGACGGCAGCCGCCACATCCAGACCGCCATGCTGCCACCGTTGCCGGCGGTGCAGGAAATCATGCTGGCGCCCGAGGCGCTGCGCTCGTCCGAGCCGCTGCTGCGCTACAAGACCACCTATCGGCCCTGGTACACCAAGACCATCGAGTGGCTGCCGGCCCATCCGCACATCTTCGACCTGGTCTACCTGAACGAACGCGGCGAGCTGTGCGAAGGCAGCCGCAGCAACGTCTACCTGCGCCTGGATGGCGACTGGTACACGCCGCCGGTCGACAGCGGCTGCCTGCCCGGCGTGCAGCGCGCCGAACTGCTGGACACCGGCAACGTCAGCGAACGCGTGCTGACCCTGGCCGACCTGCACGCGGCCGACGAAATCCGGCTGTCCAACGCCCTGCGCGGCTGGTTCACGGTCACCCTGCGCGAAACCTGAACCCGCCCGCCCCGGGACGACGCCGATGGCCGGACCGGCGGCCATGCCACGCGATGACGCGCCACGCCGCCAGACCTGTGCCCGGGAGCCTGGCCGGCCGGACCGTCGCCGCGCGCCGCCCTAATCCGCGAACTGCTCCGCCACCACCTGCCGCAGCCACTGGTTGGCCGGCTCGCGGTGATTGCGGGCGTGCCAGAACACGTTGATGACGGACTCGGGGATCTTCACCGGACAGGGCGCGGTGGCCAGGCCGAAGGGCTTGCAGGCGCAATCGGCGAAGCGCCGCGGCACCACCGCGATCATGTCGGTGGCCTGCAACACCGGCCCCACCGCCATGAAATGCGGCACCGTCAGGCGCAGGCGCCGGCGGATGCCGGCCTGCTCGATCACCTGGTCCACCACGCCGTGGCCGGTGCCCTCGGACACGATGGCGACATGCTCGGCGGCGCGGAACTGCCGCGCCGACACGCCGGTGCGCGCCAGCGGATGATCCTCGCGAAAGATGCACACATAGGGCTGGCGGAACAGCCGGCGCTGGAAGAAGCCGTGTTTCAGGCCCGGCAAAAAGCCCATCGCCAGGTCGATGCGGCCGCGCTCCATCTCGTCCTTCACATCGATCGAGGTGGTGCGCACGGTGCGGATGGTGACGCCGGGCGCGGCGTCGTCCAGCGCCCGCATCAGGCGCGGCAGGAAGTAGGTCTCGCCGACGTCGTTGACGCCGATGACGAAGGCGCGCTCGCTGCGCGCCGGATCGAAGCTGGCGCGCGCGTTGAGCGTGCCGTGCAGCGCCGCCAGCGCCTCGGCGATCGGCTGCGCCAGCGCCTCGGCATAGGGCGTGGGCACCATGCCGCGCGAGGTACGCAGAAACAGCTCGTCGCCCAGCAGCTTGCGCAGCCGCCCCAGCGCGTTGCTGACCCCCGGCTGCGAAATGCCCAGGTTCTGCGCCACCGCCGACACCCGGCCGTGCTTGCACAGCTCGTTGAACACGACCAGCAGGTTCAGGTCCATGTCTTGCAGGTTCATGCTTGTCTCCACCAATATTTATTTTGGTGATTGTTGTCATCATCCAGATTCTATTTATTTATTTCACACCCTGGCCGATGATGCAACAAACGCCTGCGCCCATGTCGCGCCGGCTCCGATGGATGAAGGAGACAACCATGCGCCATCCCCCCGTCACGCCCTGTAGGCGCGGCCGCCTCGCCGGAGGCCGCCGATGAACACTCCCCTGGATACCGCGCCGGACACGATCCCCGGCACCCGCGCCAACTCCGCCTGCCCCGCCAGCGCCGCCCCCGAACAGCCGCTGTCGTTCATGCCCCCCTGGCAGGGCGACGGCAGCCACCGCATTCCCTTCGGCGTCTACACCGACGCCGCCCTGCACCAGCGCGAGCTGGAGCGTTTCTTCTATCGCGGCCACTGGAGCTACGTCGGCCTGGAAGCGGAAATCCCCAATCCCGGCGACTTCAAGCGCACCGCCGTGGGCGAGCGCTCCGTCATCCTGCTGCGCGACAACGACGGCCAGGTGCGCGTGGTGGAGAACGTCTGCGCCCACCGCGGCGTGCAGTTCTGCCGCGAACGCTCCGGCAACCGCAGCGAGTTCGTCTGCCCCTACCACCAGTGGAACTACGACCTGCAGGGCAACCTGATCGGCGTGCCGTTCCGCCGCGGCGTCAAGCAGGACGGCCGCGTCAACGGCGGCATGCCGCCCGATTTCAAGCCGGAAGAGCACGGCCTGACCAAGCTGGCCGTGGCCTGCCGCAACGGCGTGGTGTTCGCCTCGTTCGATCACGACATCGAGCCGCTGGAGGACTACCTGGGCCCGGACATCCTGCACTACTTCGACCGCGTCTTCGACGGCCGCCAACTGGTTATCCACGGCTACAGCCGCCAGCGCATCCCCGGCAACTGGAAGCTGATGCAGGAGAACATCAAGGACCCGTACCACCCCGGCCTGCTGCACACCTGGTTCGTCACCTTCGGCCTGTGGCGCGCCGACAACCGCTCGGAACTGAAGATGGACCGCCACTTCCGCCACGCGGCCATGATCTCGACCCGCGGCCAGGGCGGCAAGGGCAGCGTCACCAGCGGCGTGTCCAGCTTCAAGGAACAGATGACGCTGAACGACGACCGCTTTCTCGACATCGTGCCGGAACCCTGGTGGAACGGCCCCACCGCCGTGCTGATGACGCTGTTCCCCAGCGTCATCATCCAGCAGCAGGTCAACTCGTTGTCCACGCGCCACATCCAGCCGGTCGGCCACGACGCCTTCGACTTCGTCTGGACCCACTTCGGCTTCGCCGACGACACCCCCGAGATGACACAGCGCCGCCTGCGCCAGGCCAACCTGTTCGGCCCGGCCGGCTTCGTCTCGGCGGATGACGGCGAAGTCATCGAGTTCTCGCAATCCGGCTTCGCGCAGAAGCCCTGGCACCGCAGCGTGGCCGAACTGGGTGGCAAGACCGCCGAGAACACCGACCACATGGTGACCGAAACCCTGATCCGCGGCATGTACGCCTACTGGCGCCGCGTGATGGAAGCGGAGGCGTGAACATGCTGGACTTTCCCCTCTACTACCAGTTGACCCGGCTGTACGCCGACTACGCCGCCGCGCTCGACGCCGAGCAATGGGAGCAATGGCCGGAGTTCTTCCTGGAGGACTGCGTCTACAAGGTGCTGCCGCGCGAGAACCACGAGCGCGGCTATCCGCTGGCGACCATGTCGTTCGAGAGCCGTGCCATGCTCAAGGACCGCATCTACGGCGCCACCGACACCATCTTCCACGACCCCTACTACCAGCGCCACGTGGTCGGCGCGCCGCGCGTGCTGTCGGTGCGGGGCGACCGCATCGAATCGGAAGCCAACTACGCGGTGTTCCGCACCAAGCCGAACCAGCTGACCACGGTCTACAACGTCGGCCGCTACCTGGACGTGATCCGGCAGACGCCCGACGGGCTGAAGTTCGAGTCGCGGCTGTGCATCTTCGACAGCGAGCTGATCCCGAATTCGCTGATCTATCCCATCTGACCAGGACACCAAGACATGAGTACGAACTGGATCAAGGCCATCGCGCTGGCCGACGTGCCGGACGAAGACGTGATCGCCGTGCAGGCGGGCGACCGTGAAATCGCGCTGTACGGCGTGGAAGGCAACGTCTACGCCACCGACAACCTCTGTACGCACGGCAATGCGCGCCTGTGCGACGGCTTCCTGACGGGCCACGAGATCGAGTGCCCGCTGCACCAGGGCCGCTTCGACGTGCGCGACGGCCGCGCGCTCTGTTCGCCGCTGCGCGACAACCTGGCGACCTACCCGGTCAGGATCGAGGACGGCGTGGTGTTCGTGGCGCTGTGACCCGGGCGCGGCGGCGTTCCGTGACGGGCCGTCGCCGCCCAGCTAGCCTTGCAACGCCAGCCGCAAGGCCTCGTTGGCGGCCGCCATGCCCATGGCGGCGGTCACGGTGACCACCGAGCCATAGCCGGCGCAGGACAATCCTTGCGGAGCCACGGCCTGCGCCGAGGCGCCCATATCGTCCTCGGCCTCGGCCTGCCGCGTCCATTCATCGGGCAGGATGGCGGGCTGATCGAACCACAGGGCATGAATCCCCATCTTCGGCACGCGCTTGAGCGCCTTGCCGTTCTTGTCCGATGCGCGCGGAAACCCATGCTCGCGCCGTAGCTTGTTGCGCAGCTTGGACAGCAAGGCGTCATTGACCGCGGCCGACAGGTCGCCGGCGCGCAACGCCAGCGGATCGGTCTTGCCGCCGGCGCCGCCGCACAACAGCATAGGAATCCCCAGCGCCCGCGCGCGCAGGATCATGGCGATCTTGGCGGCGGCCTGGTCGGTGCAGTCGATGATGGCGCTATAGGGGCCGGGCAGCACTTGCGCGACGTTTTCCGGAGAAACGAAATCGTCCACACGGGTCAGGCGACATTCGGGATTGATGGCCAGGATGCGTTCGGCCATGGCATCCACCTTGGATTGCCCCAGGGTCTGCGTCAGGGCGTGGATCTGCCGGTTGACGTTGGATTCGGCGATGTGGTCCAGGTCGATCAGCGTCAGCGCGCCGACGCCGCAGCGGGCCAGCGCTTCGACCGTCCACGAGCCTACGCCACCCAGGCCGGCGACGGCGATGTGGGCGTTCTGGAGGCGGGCGGGAGCCTCGGGGCCGTAGAGGCGGGACAGGCTGCCGAAGCGGCGGGCGATGTCGGCTTTTTCTTCTGGGGCGGTCATGGGGGGGTATTTTATATGGGCGCGGGGTTGGGTTCTTGAGCCGCGCGCTGCCGGGCAGGGGGGGATGGCGGGGCTACGATTGCGGTCCGGAGCGTTCGCTCCGGACTGCCCCGGCCTCAACCTCGTACGCCTTCGGCTCCCTTCGGTTTCCGGCGGGCGCATCTACACGCCCCGCCATCCCCCCCTGCCCCGCAGCGCGCTCATGATGAGGTTGAACCACGGTTGCCGTGGAGGGCGGAGTGCTTGGCGTGGTTGCGCACATTGGGGGGAAATGGAGGATCTTGCGGGGCCCGCCTCAAGCCGGCCGCGCCGGCGGCCTTTGGAGGCTTACGTGGTGTCTTGCGTCGGGCGCATTCAATGGCTCCGACGTTCCAGGATAATCAGCGCCCATTGGTATCGACGGAGCCGTTCATTGCCAGGACAGCATCGTCACCGCCTAGCGCCTGGTAGACCTTTACCTGGTTGATCAGGCGGTTCAACGCGTTCTCATCCCGCGCAATCTCCGCCGTCCGCCGCTTCTCCTGGGCGTCCAACCAGAACCTCAGCGACACCGATCCCGCTCGGTAGCGCACCTCGTACAGGCGCTCCGCCTCGCGCGCCGCCTTCAGCGACGCGTCCAACTGCTCCGCCTGCAGGCGCAACTGCGTCCGGTTCGACAACGCGTTTTCCACATCCGCCATCGCCTGGTACAGCGCCTGGCGGAAGCTCACCACCCGTTCGTCGAAATCCGCGCGCGAGACCTTCAGGTTCAGGTTCAGGCGGTTGAATTGCAGGAACGGCAGCGTCAGCGCTCCTGTCAGCGTGCCCACGGGGTTCTGCAGCACATTCGACAGCGTCGGGCTGGAGCTGCCCAGCGCGCCGGTCAGGTTCAGGGTCGGATAGAAACTGGCGCGGGCCGCGTCGATGTTCGACAACGACTCCCGCAGGCGCAGTTCGGCGGCGCGCAGGTCCGGACGGCGGCCCAGCAGTTCGGCCGGCACGCCTTCGCGCGCCTGCGGCAGCGGGTACTGCGGCAGGCGTTGCGGGTCGGCCATGGTGCGGTCGGGCGGGCCGTCGAACAGGATCGCCAGCGCGTTCACATATTCCACGCGCTGCTGCACCAGCAGCGCGTGCGCCGCCTGCTGGCTGGCCACGGTCTGTTCGGCCTCGGCCACTTCCAGCGCCGAGGCGCCGCCGGCGGCATATTGCGCGCGCACCAGTTCCTGCGTCTTGCGGGCGTAAGCGATGCTCTCCAGGCTGCTGGCGATGCGCTGGTTGATGAAGGCGGTCTGCCAATACAGCGTGGCCGTGGTGCCCACCAGGGTCAACGCCGAGCTCTGGCGGTCCTGCTCGCTGGCCAGCGCCTCCCACTCGGCGGCGTCGAGCTGGCGCGACAGCTTGCCCCACAGGTCGACCTCGTAGCCGATCGACAATTCGGCGCTGTTGGTGCGCGTGATTTCGCGTTCGCCGCGCAGGTTGCGCGCGCGCGTCACGTTGCCGGTGCCGGACAGTTGCGGGATCAGTTGGTCCTGCGCCAGCCCGGCCTGCAGTTGCGCGCGGCGCACGCGGATGGCGGCGGCGGCCAGGTCGTTGTTGCGCGCCAGCGCGCCATCGACCAGGCCGTCCAGCACCGGGTCGTTGAAATTGCGCCACCAGGCGCCGCCAGCGGCCAGCGCGTTGGCGGGCGCGTCGGCGCCGTCGCCGTGGCGCCAGGCGGCCGGCGACTGCGTCCGCGGCGTTTCGTATTCGCTCTTGAGCAGGCCGCCGCAGCCGGCCAGGGCCAGCACCAGAGCCAGGGCGGCGGGTTTGCGGATCAGGGAAACAGCTTTCATCGTTCTCATTCCCGGGCCAGGGCCTCGACGGGATCCAGGCGCGCCGCGTTGCGCGCCGGGAGATAACCAAACAGCACACCAATCAGCGTCGAGCAGGTGAATGCCGCCACCATCGACGCGGTGGAATAGATCATGCGGAAGGACCCGCCGGTCGCTTTCGAGACCAGCACGCCCAGGCCCAGCGACAGCGCGATGCCCACGGCGCCGCCAATCAGGCAGACGAGCACGGCTTCGATCAGGAACTGCTGCATGATGTCGCTGCGACGCGCGCCCACCGCCATGCGCACGCCGATCTCGCGGGTGCGCTCGGTGACCGACACCAGCATGATGTTCATGACGCCGATGCCGCCGACCATCAGCGAGATCAGCGCGATCAGCGACACCAGCAGCGTCATGGTGGCCGTGGTGCGCTCGATAGTCTTGCGGATCGCGTCGGTGTTGAACACGAAGAAATCCTTCACCACGTGGCGCCGCAGCAGCACCTTGGTGATGGCCTGCTCGGCCGCCGCCGGCGGCGCGGCGTCGTTGACGCGCACGGTGATGCTTTTGAGATGCTGCTGCCCCAGCACGCGCGACAGCGCCGTGGTGTAGGGAATCCACACGTTCAGGGTCTCGTTGTTGCCGAACACGGTGTCGTTCTTCTTGGTGACGCCGATCACCCGCGCCGGCATCGCCCCCAGGAACACGATCTGGCCGATCGGGTCGGTGTGCGAGCCGAACAGGGTCTTGCGGGTGCTCTCGTCGATCACCACTTCCTGGGCGCGCCGGGCCACGCTGGTGGCGTCGAAGAACTTGCCCTGCGCCAGCTTGACGGCGCGCACCCGGAAATACTGCTCGCCCACGCCCTGGATCGAGCCATTCACCGCCACGTTGCGATAGCGCAGCGTGTTGCTGGTGGAGACCTCGGGCGTGACGCTGTCCACGTAGGACTCGCGTGACAGGGCCTCGGCATCGGCCGGCACCAGGGTGCGGATGGTCAGGGCCTTTTCGTCGCCGAAGTCCTTGCCGGGAAACACTTCGACGGTATTGGTGCCGATCTCGCTGATGTCGTCCAGGATCTTCTGGCGCGAACCCTCGCCCAGCGCCACCACCGACACCACCGCGGCGATGCCGATGATGATGCCCAGCATGGTCAGCGAGGTGCGCAGGCGGTGCGCGTTCATGGCCAGCAGCGCCATGCGCAGCGCTTCGCCGCAGCGGTCCAGGTAGGCCTGCCAGGCCGGCCGCGGTGGCAGCGGCGCCGCCTCCTCGCGCTTGACCTCGATGCGCGGCGCGTCGGGGTTGCGCCGGTCCGAGACGATCTCGCCGTCGCTGATCTCGATGATGCGCTGCGCGTGCCGCGCCACGTTCATGTCGTGGGTGACCAGGATGATGGTGTGGCCGGCGGCGTTCAGTTCCTCCAGGATGCGCAGCACTTCCTGGCCGGTGTGCGTGTCCAGCGCGCCGGTGGGCTCGTCGGCCAGGATGATGTCGCCGCCATTCATCAGCGCGCGGGCGATGCTCACGCGCTGCTGCTGACCGCCGGACAACTGGCCCGGGCGGTGGCCGGTGCGTTCGCCCAGCCCCAGGCGCTCCAGCAGGTCGGCGGCGCGTTCCAGCCGGGCCTCGCGGCGCTTGCCGGCGTAGACGGCCGGCACCTCGACGTTGCCCTGCGCCGTCAGGTCGGACAGCAGGTGATAGCGCTGGAAGATGAAGCCGAAATGCTCGCGGCGCAATTCGGCCAGTTCGTCCGGATCCAGTTCGCCCGTGCTGCGGCCGCTGACACGGTAGTCGCCGCTGGTGGCGCGGTCCAGGCAGCCCAGGATATTCATCAGGGTCGACTTGCCCGAGCCCGACGCGCCGACGATGGCCACCATCTCCCCGGCCTCGATGGTCAGGTTGATGTCCTTGAGGACGGCGATGGTCTGCTCGCCCGCGGGGAATTCGCGCCGGACGCCGGACAGCGAAATCAACGGTTCGGCCATGTCAGCGTCCCGCCGCGGCGGCCACCGGCGCGGCGTCGGCCGACACCACGCGCTCGCCCACCTCCAGGCCTTCCAGCACCTGCGCCTGCACGTTGTTATTCATGCCGATCCTGACCTGGCGGGTCTCGGTCTGGTTGTTCTTGCCGACCACGCGGACCTCATAGCGGCCGTCCTGGCCGCGCTTGCCCAGGGCCGAGGCCGGCACCACCACGGCGTCGCGGGCCTCGCCCAGCACGATGGAAACCTGCGCGGTCATGGAAATGCGCAGCTTCTCGTCGGGGTTGGGCACGTCGAACAGCCCGTTGTAGTAGACCGCCGCACTGGTGGAGGTGGAGCTGGAAGAGGTCAGCGATGCGGTGGCATCGTCCTTCTGGATCGAATCCGGCGCCGGCTCCACCGCGCGCAGCGTGGCGTGGTAACGCTGGTCCGGCTCGCCCAGGATGGTGAAATAGACCGGCAGGCCCGGCTTGACGCGGGTCACGTCGGCTTCCGAGATCTGCGCCTTGATGGTCATGGTGGCCACCTGGGCCACCTTGATGATGGTGGGCGCGCTCTGGATCGCGTTGACGGTCTGGCCTTCCTTGGTGACCACCGCCACCACCACGCCGTCGATGGGCGACACGATGCGGGTGTAGCCCAGGTTGACCTTGGCCTTGTCGACCTCGATCTCGGCCTGGACGATCTGGGCGTCGAGCGCGGCGATCTCCGCCCGCGTCACGCTCAGCGTGGCCTCGGCCGATTCATACGCCTCGCGCGAACTGGCGTCGGCCGCCAGCATCTGGCGCTGGCGGCGGAAAGCCAGCTCGGCCTGCTTCAGGGTGGCGACCTTGGCGGCGCGCTCGGCGCGGCGCGTCTGCAGCGCGGCCTGTGTATTGCGCAGTTCATTCTGCTGGGTCAGGTCGTCGATCTCGGCGACCAACTGGCCTCGGGTCACCCGATCGCCCAGCGCCACCTTGAGCGACTTCAACTGGCCGGTGGCTTGCGCGCCGACGCTGACACGCTCGATGGCATCCATCGTGCCGCTGGCCAGCACACTGTCTTCGAGATTACCGCGGACGACCTCGGCCACGGCGAAAGTGGGCGGCGGCGGCGACGAGAAAAAGGCGGCGCGGACGCCAAAGGCGATGATCAGGAGAACGACGGCGATCAGAACGTAACGCTGGACTTTGCTACGAGGCTTTTTCATTGAACCAGTTCGGAGGAGGCGGCGGAGGCATCGTCCACCACTCGAATAACTCGATACGGATCGGGCCGGCTGTGCGTACCCATACTGCCCGCTCATCCTAAACGGGGGGCCGCGTCAAAGCATGGCCAATCTGTGGCGAAAGGGTGAAAAACGGTAAAGGCCCCGGCATTGGGTCCTGGGCGGGCAAAATTGTTCCGTTGCACGAACGATACATCTGTTGCGGCGCATTAGCGTTTCCATTCTACGGAACCGTGCCGCCAACATGGTGCCATCTTGCCGCATCCCTATCCCAGATGGGCCATAGATGGCGCCTATCTTGTCGCCACTGGCGATCGCGGAATGCGGCGGCGCAAAAAAACCACGCCTCGACATAGGGCGACGATAGGGACAGAATGAATGCAGTTAAGCCGTATCCGTGTCCAATCCGCCCCCCTCCCCCTCTTCAAACAGCGCCGCCCCGGAATTTTCCGGGGCGGCGCTGTTGTGCGTGCTGGCCATGCTGAACCACGTGGCGCTGACCGGAGGACGCATCACCGTGTCCCTGACGGCGCTGCAGATGGGCCTGTCGACCTTCAAGGTCGGCACACTGGTGGCCGTGTTCGCGGTGCTGCCCATGCTGTTCTCGGTGCGCGCCGGCCGCTGGGTGGACCGGGTCGGCATCGTCCGGCCGCTGGTCATCGGCACCACGCTGGTGGCGGTCGGCACGGCGTTGCCGTTCCTGTCGCAGACCCAGTTCGCGCTGCTGGTGGCGTCCTGTTGCATCGGCATCGGCTTCATGCTGCACCAAGTGGCCACGCAGGACCTGCTGGGCCATGCCGAGCCAACCCAGCGCCTGCGCAATTTCTCGCTGATGTCGCTGGCGCTGGCCGGTTCGGGTTTCTCGGGTCCGCTGATCGCCGGACTGGCGATCGACCATCTCGGCACCCGGCTGGCCTTCGGCCTGCTGACGCTGGGCCCGCTGCTGTCGGCCGCCGGCCTGTACGCGCTGCGGCACCAATTGAAGGCGGTGGATTCGCAACTGGCCGGCGCCAAGGAAGCGCAGCGCCGCCGCGTGACCGAGCTGCTGGCGGTGCCCGCGCTGCGCCGCATCCTGATGGTCAACACCATCCTGTCCGGGGCCTGGGACACCCATCTGTTCGTGGTGCCCATCTTCGGCGTCGCCATCGGCCTGTCCGCCACCACCATCGGCGTCATTCTTGCGTCCTTCGCGGCGGCAACGTTCATCATCCGCCTGGTTCTGCCCCTGATCCAGCGCCGGGTGCGTTCCTGGACGCTGGTGCGGGTGGCGATGGCCACCGCCGCCATCGACTTCATGCTTTACCCGCTGTTCACCGACGTTGGCGTCCTGATCGTGCTGTCCTTCATCCTGGGGCTTGCGCTGGGATGCTGCCAACCGAGTATGCTTTCACTACTGCACCAGCATTCGCCGCCGGGCCGCGCCGCTGAGGCCGTGGGGCTGCGGATGGCGCTGATCAACGGTTCCCAGGTATCCCTGCCGCTGACCTTCGGCGCGCTGGGTGCGGTCATTGGCGTCGCTCCCCTGTTCTGGGCCTATTCCGTGGCCCTGATGGCTGGGGGCTGGGCCAATCGCAACCCCCCGCTCGAGCCTGACCGGAAACCGTAGTCGTGAACATGCAGTCCCCTCCTCCCGTGGCCGGCGCCAGCCTGCCTTTCCGCCTCTGGACCCCTGAAGAACGGCAGGCATCGTTGCAGGATGCCTTGCGCCATTGGCGCGACGGCGAGGACGTCTGGGTATATGGGTACGGATCACTGATCTGGCGCCCCGACTTCGATTTCGAAGAGCGCCGCCTGGCCACCCTGCGCGGCCACCACCGCGCGCTGTGCCTGTGGTCGCGGGTCAACCGCGGCACGCCGGAATGCCCCGGGCTGGTGTTCGGCCTGGATCGCGGCGGCTCCTGCCGCGGCGTGGTCTACCGCCTGGCCGGCCGGCAGGTGCCGACCTATTTCCCCGCCCTGTGGGACCGGGAAATGTCCACCGGCGCCTACCTGCCCCGCTGGATCAATTGCAGCACCGAGGCCGGCCCGGTCCGCGCCCTGGTCTTCATCATGAACCGCGACAACCCGGCCTACATCCGCGCGCTGCCCGAAGCCGAACTGCTGGCCATCGTGCGGCGGGCCGCCGGCCGCTACGGTCCCTGCACCGACTACGTGGTGCAGACCGCCCAGGCCCTGCGCGCCGCCGGCATCCACGATGCCCGCCTGGACGCCATCGCCCGGCGCCTGGAACAGGACAGCCACACCCTGCCCGAGGGCGCCTGAAGCGAGCCGGGCGCGGGGCCGCCAGGGCCGGCCGAAAGGCGCCGGAGGCCCTCGCGGCGCAAAAACTTGCCCGGGCCCTGCGCGGGGTCAATGAGGGGAGCGTTTCTTCGGCGGTATAAACTGCTTGTTATCAACGCTGAATCAAACGTCCCATGTCTGTCTCCGATCTGCGTCAAAGCTACGAAAAGAACGTGCTGCTGGAAAGCGAGGCCGCCGCGTCCCCGTTCGAGCAGTTCACCCGCTGGTTCGACGAGGCCCTGGCCGCCAAGGTGCCCGAGCCCAACGCCATGACCCTGGCCACCGTCGACGCCGCCGGCCAGCCCAGCGCCCGCATCGTCCTGATCAAGGGTTTCGACGAACACGGCTTCACGTTCTTCACCAACTACGAGTCGCGCAAGGGCGCCGACCTGCTGGCCGAGCCGCGCGCCTGCCTGCTGTTCTTCTGGCAGCCGCTCGAGCGCCAGGTGCGCATCGAGGGCGTGGTGGAAAAAGTGCCGGCCGAGGAATCGGACGCCTACTACCACAGCCGCCCGGCCGGTTCGCGCATCGGCGCCTGGGCCTCGCGCCAGAGCCAGCCCATCACCCGCGCCGAACTCGAAGCCCGCGAGCAGGAATTCCGCGCCCGCTACGGCGACCAGCCGCCGCGCCCGCCGCACTGGGGCGGCTACCGCCTCAAGCCCACCTCGATGGAATTCTGGCAAGGCCGGCCCTCGCGCCTGCACGACCGCCTGCGCTACGTCGCCGACGGCCAGGGCTGGAAGATCGAGCGCCTGTCGCCCTGACGCCGCCGGGCGCCGTCCCCGGCGCCCGCCCCATTTCTCAATTGCATGCCTGCCTCCTCCCCTGATTTCGACGCTGCCTTCTTCCGCACCGCGCTCGGCCGCTACGCCACCGGCGTCACGGTCGTGACCACCGCCGACCTCGATGGCGCCCCCATCGGCCTGACGGTCAGCTCGTTCAATTCGGTGTCCCTGAACCCGCCGCTGGTGCTGTGGAGCCTGTCGCGCAACTCCTCGTCGCTGGCCGCCTTCGAGCAGTGCCAGCGCTACGTGGTCAATGTATTGAGCGCCGACCAGATCGCGCTGGCGCGGCGCTTCGCCACCGGCAAGACGCCGGACCGTTATGCCGGCTTGACCGTGCACCACGCGCCGGGCGGCACGCCGATGCTGGACGGCCATTGCGCCGCCTGGTTCGAATGCCACAACCGCAGCCGCTATGTCGAGGGAGATCACGTCATCATGGTGGGAGAAGTCGAACGTTGCGGCCATAGCGGCGAACCGCCGCTGGTCTTCCACGCGGGCGGTTTCGACCTGACGCCCGCCGGCGCCCGCGCGGAAGGCGGAAAGCCATGAGCGCCGACATCGATTGCGTCGTCATCGGCGCGGGCGTGGTCGGCCTGGCCATCGCCCGCGCCCTGGCCCAGTCGGGCCGCGAGGTGCTGGTGGCCGAGGCCACCGAGGCGATCGGCACCGGCACCAGCTCGCGCAATTCCGAAGTCATCCACGCCGGCATCTATTACCCGGCGGGCAGCCTCAAGGCCCGCCTGTGCGTGCGCGGCAAGCATCTGCTGTATGCCTATTGCGCCGAGCGCGGCATTCCGCACAAGCGGCTGGGCAAGCTGATCGTGGCCACCAGCGCCGAGCAGGCCGCCCAGCTCGAAGGCATCGCGCAGCGCGCCCGCGCCAACGGCGTGGACGATCTGCAGTTCATTTCCGGCGAAGACGCCATGCGGCTGGAACCGGCGCTGCGCTGCACGGCGGCGCTGGTGTCGCCGTCCACCGGCATCGTCGACAGCCACGCGCTGATGCTGGCCTACCAGGGCGATGCCGAGAACGCCGGCGCCCAGTGCGTGTTCCACACCCCGCTGGTGTCCGGCCGGGTGCGTCCCGAAGGCGGCTTCGATCTGCAGTTCGGCGGCGATGACGCCATGAGCCTGAGCTGCAACGTGCTGATCAATTCGGCCGGCCTGCAGGCGCCGGCGCTGGCGCGCCGCATCGAGGGCGTGCCGGCCGCCAGCATCCCCACCGATTACCTGTGCAAGGGCAGCTATTTCACGCTGTCCGGCCGCGCGCCGTTCTCGCGCCTGATCTACCCCGTGCCGCAACACGCCGGCCTGGGCGTGCACCTGACGCTCGACATGGGCGGCCAGGCCAAGTTCGGCCCCGACACCGAATGGGTCGGCACCGAGGACTACACCATCGACCCGGCCCGCGCCGAGGTCTTCTACGCCGCCGTGCGCAGCTACTGGCCGGCCCTGCCGGACGACGCCCTGGCGCCGGGCTATACCGGCATCCGCCCCAAGATCTCCGGACCGCACGAGCCGGCCGCCGATTTCGTCATCGCCGGCCCGGCCGCCCATGGCGTGCCCGGCCTGGTGAACCTGTTTGGCATAGAATCGCCCGGGCTGACCTCCAGCCTGGCGCTGGCCGAGGAAACCCTGGCGCGGCTGGCGGACGACGCTTCTTCTCATTCTTCCCACTGAATCATGCAGCACAACGACTACATCCTGACCCTGTCCTGCCCCGACCGCACCGGCATCGTCTTCCGCGTCAGCGGCCTGTTGTTCGAATCGGGTTGCAACATCCTCGATTCGCAGCAGTTCGGTGACGAGGAAACCGGCCGCTTTTTCCTGCGGGTGCACTTCGACCTGCCGGCCGGCGCGGCCCCGGACGCGCTGCGCGCCCGGCTGGACGAGATGGCGGCCGAGTACGACATGGATTTGCAGCTGCATGACGCGCGCCGCAAGGAACGCCTGCTGATCATGGTCAGCAAGCAGGGCCACTGCCTGAACGACCTGCTGTTCCGCGTGCACAGCGGCCAGTTGCATGCCGAAGTGGCGGCCATCGTCTCGAACCACAACGACTACGCCAGCCTGGCGGCGTCCTACGGCATCCCGTTCCACCACCTGCCGGTCACGCCCGACACCAAGGCGGAACAGGAGCAACAGGTGCTGGCGCTGGTGGACCGCTACGAGATCGACCTGGTGGTGCTGGCGCGCTACATGCAGATTCTGTCGGCCGACATGTGCCGCGCGCTCAATGGCCGCGCCATCAACATCCACCACAGCTTCCTGCCCAGCTTCAAGGGCGCCCGCCCATACCACCAGGCGCATGCGCGCGGCGTCAAGATCATCGGCGCCACCGCCCACTTCGTCACCTCGGACCTGGACGAAGGCCCGATCATCGACCAGGACATCGAGCGCGTCGACCACACCATGACGGCGCAGGACCTGACCCAGGTCGGCAGCGACATCGAGTCGCTGGTGCTGTCGCGCGCCGTGCGCAGCCACGTCGAGCACCGCATCCTGCTGAACCGCAACAAGACCGTGGTGTTCCGCTAGCACGGCACCGGCGCCCGCATTCCTTGGCGGGGCCCCGCCCGCCTCATGAACGCCGGCCCCCGTGCCGGCGTTTTGCTTGACCCGCCTCGGCCGCGGGAAACTGGCGCTCGACCAGCGCCAGCGCCTTTTCCTGCAGCGGCGAACGATCCTCGTCCGGCCAGATCACCTGGCTGACCGAGCGCGCCTCGTGCTCGAACGCGATGAACCGGGTGCCCGCCAGGCCGCTGCGCGACAGGCACGACGGCACGATCGACACGCCCAGCCCCTGCGACACCAGCGAGGCCACGCTGAGCCAGTGGCGCACCTCGTGCCGGACCACGGGCATGAAGCCCGCCGCCACGCACAGCGACAGCACGGTCTCGTAATAGCTGGGCGAAGCGGCGCGGGCGAAGAACACGAAATCGTCGCCGGCCAGGTCCGCCAACGCCAGCGAACGCCGCCCGGCCAGCGCATGGCTTTGCGGCAGGCACACCACGAAGGGTTCGGCCAGCAGGTCGCGCGCCGCCACGCCGGCCGGCACCGGGTTGGCGTGGATGAAGCCCAGGTCCTGCTCGCCGCGCCGCACCGCCTCGATCTGGTCGTGCGAATTCAATTCGGTCAGCACGTGTTCCACGTCCGGCAGTTCGGCCCGCATCGACGCCAGCAGCGCCGGCAGGCCGCGGTACAGCATCGAGCCCACGAAGCCGATGCGCAGCCGGCCGCGCAGGCCGGCGTCGACCCGCTGCACCAGCATGCGCACGTCCTCGGCCTGGCGCAGCAGCGTCAGGGCCTCGCGGTACAGCACCTGGCCGGCGGCGGTCAGTTCGACGTGGCGGCTGGTGCGCGCCAGCAGGCGCGCGCCGACGTTGTCCTCGAGCTGGCGGATGGCGTAGCTCAAGGGCGGCTGGGAAATGTGCAGGCGCGCGGCGGCGCGGCTGAAATGGCGCTCTTCGGCCACGGCGATGAAATAGCGCAGCAAGCGCGGATCCAGGTCCATCGGTCTCCTCCCGGGGCGCGCCTGCCGGCGGCGCCCGAGATCCATATTTTTATTGGATAGGTCTACACCAAAACGGTATTTGTATAGATTAATCCATCATCGCACCATGCCGGAAACTCCCCTTTTGCGCAGGATGCCGCCATGGATACCCCCGCCCAGCCCCCCGTCGCCCCCGCCCACGCCGCCACGCCCGTCCCGGACGCGCGCGGCCTGAACCTGTTCCGCGCCGATCCGTACGCCGCGCCGCTGGCCCGACGCTACCTGCCGGCCGCGCTGCACGCGCACCTGCTGCCGCACCTGGACCGCCTGGGCGGACTGGCCGGCGGCCTGATGGACGAGCTGGCGGCCACCGCCGACAAGCATCCCCCCACCCTGTCGGTGCGCAGCCGCGCCGGCGCCGACGAGTCGCGCATCGACAAGCATCCGGCCTATATCGAGCTGGAGCGCCTGGCCTACAGCGAATTCGGCCTGGCGGCGCTGTCGCATCGCGGCGGCGTGCTGGGTTGGCCCGAGCCGATGCCGGCCGCCGCCAAGTACGCGCTCAGCCATCTGTTCGTGCAGGCCGAGTTCGGCCTGTGCTGCCCGGTCAGCATGACCGACTCGCTGGCGCGCACGCTGCGCAAGTTCGGCGACCCGGCGCTGGTCGAGCGGGTGCTGCCGCAGGTCACCAGCCAGGACTTCGACGCCCTGCGCCAGGGCGCCATGTTCATGACCGAACAGGGCGCCGGCTCGGACGTCAGCGCCACCGAGGTCACGGCCACGCGCCAGGACGACGGCAGCTGGCGCATCCACGGCGACAAGTGGTTCTGCTCCAATCCCGATGCCGGCTTCGCCATGGTGCTGGCGCGCAGCGAAAGCGAGCCCGGCCTGAAGGGCGTGTCGCTGTTCCTGCTGCCGCGCGACCTGGCCGACGGCACGCACAACCACTACCGCATCCTGCGCCTGAAGGACAAGCTCGGCACCCGCTCCATGGCCAGCGGCGAAATCCGGCTGGAAGGCGCGGTGGCGTGGCTGGTGGGCGAGCGCGGCAAGGGCTTCAAGCACATGGCCGACATGATCAACAACTCGCGCCTGTCCAACGGCATGCGCGCGGCCGGCCTGATGCGCCGCGCCGTCACCGAGGCCACGTACGTCTCGCAGCACCGCCGCGCGTTCGGCAAACGCCTGATCGACATGCCGCTGATGCAGCGCCAGCTGGTGAAGATGACGGTATGGGCCGAACAGGCCCGCAGCGTCATGTTCCAGACCGCCCGCGCCCTGGCGGACGCCGACCAGGGCCAGGGCGACCCGGCGCTGGCGCGCATCCTGACGCCGCTGATCAAGTTCCGCGCCTGCCGCGATGCGCGCAAGGTCACCGGCGACGCCATGGAAGTGCGCGGCGGCTGCGGCTACATCGAGGAATGGACCGAGCCGCGCCTGGTGCGCGACGCGCACCTGGGCTCGATCTGGGAAGGCACCAGCAACATCGTGGCGCTGGACGTGCTGCGAGCCATCAAGAAGGAAAGCTCGCTGCCCGCGCTGCGCCGCCATATCGACCAGTTGCTGGCCGACGGCCTGCCCTGCCCGCCCCCGCTCGCCGCCACCCAGGCCGATGCGCTGGAGCGGACCTATGCGCTGGCCGAACATGCCGCGCAGGGCGACCACGCCGAACTGGCGCGCCAGGCCGCCTCGCTGCTGTACCACGCGGTGTCGATGGCGGCGCTGCGCTGGGAGGCCGCCGGCGACGGCCTGGCCAGCCGCGCGCTGCTGGCCGACCAGGTGCTGCAGCACCGCCTGGCGCCGCGCGATCCCTACGCCATTCCCGCCGACGAAAGCGCCGCCTGCCGCGGCATCCTGCAACACGCGCTGTAGCCTGGCGCCCCCGACGCCGGCGGCACAGCCGGCGCGCCCCCACTGGAGACAACCATGAAACGCCTGTTCACCCCCCTGCTGCTGGCGGCCGCCGCCATCGCCGCCGTCCCTCCCGCGCTGGCGGCCGACGCCTATCCGTCGCGCCCCGTCACGCTGGTGGTGCCGTTCCCGCCCGGCGGCCCGACCGACGCGCTGGCGCGCCGCCTGGCCGAAAAGCTCAAGCAGCCGCTGGGCCAGACCGTCATCGTCGAGAACCGCGCCGGCGCCGGCGGCAACATCGGTTCCGAATACGTGGCCGCCGCCAAGCCGGACGGCTACACCATCCTGTTCGGCACCTCGGGACCGCTGGCCATCAACGTCAGCCTGTACAAGAACCAGGGATACAACCCCGAGACCAGCTTCGCGCCCATCATCCGCATCGGCCACCTGCCCAACATCCTGGTGGTGAACCCGTCGGTGCCCGCCAACAACGCGCAGGAACTGATCGCCTACGCCAAAAAGAACCCGGACAAGCTCAGCTATGCCTCGTCCGGCAACGGCGCGTCCTCGCACCTGGCCGGCATCCTGTTCAACCAGATGGCCGGCACCCGCATCATGCACATTCCCTACAAGGGCACGGGGCCGGCGCTCAACGACCTGCTGGGCGGCCAGGTGTCGATGTCGTTCACCGACATCCTGACCGCGCTGCCATACATCAAGGCCGGCAAGCTGCGCGCCATCGGCCTGGCCAGCGCGCAACGCTCGGACGCGCTTCCCGACCTGCCGACGCTGTCCGAACAGGGCCTGTCGGGCTATGACGTCAGCGTGTTCTTCGGCATCGTCGCGCCCAAGGCCACCCCGCCCGAGACCGTGGCCAAACTGAACCAGGCATTCCAGGCCGCGCTGTCGGACCCCGCGATCGAACAGACCCTGCGCAGCCAGGGCATCGTGCGCGCCCAGGACCAGACGCCGCAGGGACTGTCCCGCTTCATCACGACCGAAGTACCCAAGTGGCGCACGCTCATCAAGAGCGCCAACGTTTCCATCGACTGACCGCAGAGGCTCCATGGCTCCCAAGCTTCCCGATGCCGGCGCCCTCGCCGGCTGCAAAGTGATCGACCTGTCGCGCGTGCTGGGCGGTCCTTATTGCACCCAGATCCTGGCCGACCACGGCGCCGATGTGCTCAAGATCGAGCCGCCCGGCGGCGACGAGACGCGCGGCTGGGGCCCGCCGTTCCTGGGGGATACGGCGTCGTACTTCGTCGGCGTCAACCGCAACAAGCGCGGCATGACGCTGGACCTGTCGCAGGCGGCCGGGCAGGAACTGCTGCGCCACCTGCTGGCCGACGCCGACGTGCTGGTCGAGAACTTCAAGCCGGGCACGCTGGAGAAGTGGGGGCTGGGCTACGACACCTTGAAAGAACGCTTCCCGAAACTGATCCACTGCCGCGTCAGCGGCTTCGGCGCCGACGGCCCGCTGGGCGGCCTGCCGGGCTACGACGCCTGCGCGCAGGCCATGTGCGGACTGATGAGCGTGAACGGCGAGGCCGATGGCGACGCCACCCGCGTCGGCCTGCCGGTGGTGGACATGGTGACGGGCCTGAACGCGGCAGTGGCGATCCTGCTGGCGCTGAACGAACGCGTGCGCAGCGGCCTGGGCCAGTTCCTCGACATCACGCTGTACGACTGCGCGCTGTCGCTGCTGCATCCGCACGCGCCCAATTACTTCTACAGCGGCAAGACGCCGGGCCGCAGCGGCAACGCGCATCCGAACATCGCGCCCTACGAAACCCTGCCCACGGCCAGCGGCCCGATCTTCCTGGCGGTCGGCAACAACCGTCAGTTCGCGCAGCTGGCGCAGGTGCTGGAGGCGCCGGCGCTGGCGACGGACCCGCGCTATGCCGCCAACGCCGACCGGCTGGCGCACCGCCAGGCCCTGCGCGACGACCTGTCCGCGCTGCTCGCGCAGCACGATGCCGCGGCGCTGGCGGACCGCCTGCTGCGCGCCGGCGTGCCAGCCGCGGCGGTGCAGACCGTGGACCAGGCGCTGGCCCATCCGCACACGAAGCATCGCGGCATGGTGCTGGAACAGGGCGACTACCGCGGCGTCGGTTCGCCGATCAAGCTGTCGCGCACGCCCGCCACGCTGCGCCGCCTGCCGCCCGACCTGGCGCCGTCCCAGCCATAGCGGCCAGGACAGCGCCCCCGCTCCGAGCGCCTTCCCGCCCGCCTCGCGCGGGCATTTTCATGCCCGCCCAAGCGGCCATCGCACCCGGGATTGCCGCCTTTCCCTACACGCGCTTGCATGTCTTGCATGCACAGACAATTCGTTGCATGACTGTTGCACTGCCGCGCGCGCGGCCGATTTAGACTTTTCCCCATTACACCGGCCCGCCCCTCCCGGCGGGCTCCGGGGGAGCGACGCGCGGCGACATCCGCGCAGCATGCCCGCTCCCTCGACGTTGCCCTGGCGCGACTCCCCCATCGAACGAGAACAAGGAGAAAGACTATGGCCACGAACGCCTCCAGCGGCGAGCCGCAACAGAACGCCCCGCTCAAGCGGGTGATGGGCCCCAAGCTGCTGCTGCTTTTCATCGTCGGCGACATCCTGGGCACGGGCGTCTACGCCCTGACCGGACAGGTCGCCAAGGAAGTCGGCGGCGCGGCCTGGCTGCCGTTCCTGGTGGCCTTCGGCGTGGCGCTGCTGACCGCGCTGTCGTACCTGGAACTGGTCACCAAGTACCCGAAAGCCGCGGGCGCCGCGCTTTACGTGCACAAGGCGTTCGGCGTGCATTTCCTGACCTTCATCGTCTGCTTCACCGTGATGTGCTCGGGCCTGACCTCGGCCGCGACGGCGTCGCAGGCTTTCGCGGCCAACCTGTTCGCGGCCTTCGGCATCGAGGCCAGCAAGACCTGGATCACCATGGGCGCGCTGGGCTTCATGGCGCTGGTGATGCTGGTGAACCTGCGCGGCGCGTCCGAAAGCGTGCGCGCCAATGTGGTCCTGACGCTGATCGAACTGTCGGGCCTGCTGATGGTCATTCTGCTGGGCTTCTACGCCATGTCGGAAGGCCAGGCCGATTTCTCGCGCGTCATCGCTTTCGACACACCGGAAGACAAGAGCGTGTTCCTGGCCGTCACCTCGGCCACGGCGCTGGCGTTCTTCGCCATGGTCGGCTTCGAGGACTCCGTCAACATGGCCGAGGAA
This sequence comes from Achromobacter sp. HNDS-1, assembly GCF_040084795.1. NCBI lineage: Bacteria > Pseudomonadati > Pseudomonadota > Betaproteobacteria > Burkholderiales > Alcaligenaceae > Achromobacter > Achromobacter sp. HNDS-1. The sequence continues at coordinate 4,213,390 of NZ_CP157584.1, read as the reverse complement.
ACGCACAACCCCAGCCGCATCTTCCCCAAGGTCATGCTGACCGGATTGGGCCTGACGGCGGTGATCTACGTGCTGGTGTCGATCTGCGCGGTGGCGCTGGTGCCGGTGGGCGAACTGGCCAGCAGCAGCACGCCGCTGGTGCTGGTGGTCAAGCGCGCCGCGCCTGGCCTGCCGGTGGAATACATCATGCCGGTGATCTCGATGTTCGCCGTGGCCAACTCGGCCCTGATCAACATGATGATGGCCAGCCGCCTGCTGTACGGCATGTCGCGCCAGGGCGTGCTGCCGGCCTTCCTGGCGCACGTGCATCGCCGCAACCAGACCCCATGGACGGCCATCCTGTTCACCACCGCGCTGGCCTTCGGCCTGATCATCCTGGTGGCGCTGGCCGATTCCGAGGCCATCCGCGCCCTGGGCGGCACCACGGCGCTGCTGCTATTGGGCGTGTTCGCCTTCGTCAACGTGGCGGTGCTGGTGCTGCGCCGTGACCAGGTCAAGCACGAGCATTTCCGCATCAACCGCATCGTGCCGTGGCTGGGCGCGGCCGCCTGCCTGTTCCTGGTCACGCCGCTGACCGGGCGCGACCTGATCCAGTACCAGGTAGCGGGCTGGCTGCTGTTGCTGGGCGTGGCGATGTGGGGCGTGACCTACCTGGCGCGCAGCCGCGAGGAAAAGATGCGGCTGGATCCGTCGGCGCTGGAATGAACCGTTGCGCCCGGCCCCGCCGCTCGCGGGGCCGGGCGGCCAGCGTTTCGGAAGCCGGGCGGCAGGCCCGCAATGAAAAGCTTCAACCGCCTTGGGCCAGGCCCTCGCGGCGCGGGTCGACCCCGCCCTGCAGGCCATCGGCATCGATCACGATGCCGTGGATACCGCTGGGGAACTCGGTGATCTTCACCGGATGCCCCATGCGTTCGAGGGCCGGCGCCAGCGCTTCCAGCGCGGTGCCCTTCTCCAGCTCGGTCTCCTTGTTGCGGCTGCCCAGGTTCGGCAGGGCCGCCGCCGCCTGGATGTCGAGTTTCCAGTCCAGCACCGCCACGATGGTCTTGGCGACGTAGTTGATGATGGCGCTGCCGCCCGGCGATCCCACCAGCAGGTAGGGCTTGCCGTCGCGCAGCACGATCATCGGCGCCATGGCGCTGCGCGGGCGCTTGCCGGGTTCGACGCGGTTGGCCACCAGCCGCCCTTCGGGATCCTTGAACGACGACGAAAAATCCGTCATCTCGTTGTTCAGCAGGAAGCCGCGCACGAAGATCTTGCTGCCGAATTCGTTCTCGATGGTGGTGGTCATCGACAACGCATTGCCGTCCGCGTCCACCGCCACCAGATGACTGGTGGAGGGTTGCTCCAGGGCGTTGTCCCGGCCCAGCGACAGCAGCTTGCCTTCGGGGTCGCCGGGCAGCGCCACCTTCATGCTGCGGTCGGGCCGGATCAGCGCCCCGCGGGCGCGCAGGTACGTCGGATCCAGCATCGCACGCACCGGCACGCGGACGAAATCCGGGTCGGCCACGTAGAAATCGCGGTCGGCGAAGGCCAGCCGGCCGGCCTCGGCGAAGTAGTGCACCGCCTCGACGCTGCCGGGCGCGAAATCGCCGATCGGATATTGCTCCAGTTCGCCCAGCATCTGCAGCACCGCGATCGGGCCGCTGCTGGGCGGCCCCATGCCGCACAGCTCGTAGCCGCGATAGGCGCCGCAGACCGGCTCGCGCTGCCGCGCCTGATAGCCCGCCAGGTCGGCCAGCGTCAGATCGCCCGGCTTGGGATGCGCATGCACCGCGGCCACGATGTCGCGGGCGATATCGCCCTGGTAGAAGGCGTCCGCGCCGCCCTGCGCCACGGCCCGCAGCGTGGCCGCGAAGGCGGGATTCTTCAGCACGTGGCCGACCGGCCAGGCGCTGCCGTCCGGCGCATAGAAATAGGCCGCGGCGGCCGGCTGGCGCGGCAATTCCTTGTTGCCCGCCAGCAGCTTGTGCAGGCGCGGCGACACCGCGAAGCCCTGCTCGGCCAGCCGGATGGCGGGCTGGAACAGGTCGGCCCACGGCAGCTTGCCCTGGCGCTTGTGCGCCATCTCCAGGCCGCGCAGCAGGCCCGGCACGCCCACGGCCATGCCGTTGTTGACCGCCTGCGCGAACGGCAGCGGCTTGCCCTCGGAATCCAGGAAGCGATCGGGCCGCGCCGCAGCCGGCGCGGTCTCGCGGCTGTCGTAGGTGACGATGGCGCGGTCCTTGGCCGAATACACCACCATGAAGGCGCCGCCGCCGATGCCGGAGGATTGCGGCTCGACCAGGTTCAGCACCAACTGCGTGGCGATGGCGGCATCCACCACGCTGCCGCCGCGCTTGAGCATTTCGTTGCCGGCGGCGGTCGCCAGGGGGTTGGCGGCGACCACCATGAAATGCGCGGCGCGCGCCAATTCGCGGGCCTGGCTGCCCGTGGCGGCCTCGGGATTCCGGTCCTCCGTGGCCGCCGGCGAACGCGCCCAGGCGGACGGCGTCGCGGCCAGCATGACGGCGAGCAGGAGGGCGGCGGAGGAACGGCGCACGCGCATGGGACAAGCTCCAGGATGACGCCGGACGCCCGGCTCGGATGTCCATGATAGACAAGACCCGCGCCGCTGTCGCACGCGCGCCGCCGCGCCGTAGAATGCGGGATTGCGCCGATACCCTCCTTTGCTCCATGCGCCTGCGCCACATCGAGATCTTCGAAGCGATCCGCCGCACCGGTTCCCTGACCCAGGCCGCGGCGGCGCTGCACATCACTCAGCCCGCGGCCAGCAAACTGCTGGCCAGCGCCGAGTCGCAACTGGGCTTCAAGCTGTTCGAGCGGGTCAAGGGCCGCCTGGTGGCCACGCGCGAGGCCGACATCCTGACGCCCGAAGTGGCGCGCCTGAACCAGGACCTGGACAGCGTGCGCCGGCTGGCCGCCAGCCTGCGCGACCGGCCCCATGCGCACCTGCGGCTGGGCTGCGCCCCGGCGCTGGGCCTGGGCCTGCTGCCCGGCGTGGTGCGCGACAGCCGCGATGCGCAACCCGGCCTGACCTTCGACATCCACACCTATCACAGCAGCGAGCTGGTGCGCGGCATGCTGACACGCGAGCTGGACCTGGCGGTGACCTTCGACACCGGCGAGACGCCGGGCCTGACGCGCACCGAACTGGGCCAGACCGAACTGGTCCACCTGGGTCGCGGCCCCGACGGCGGCCCGCTGGCGCTGGCCGACATCGCCGGCGACAGCCTGATCCTGCTGGACGCCAGCGACGCCGCCGGCGCCCTGCTCCAAATGGCGCTGGACGCGCAGGGCGTGGACCCGCACGCCGCGATCCGGGTGCAGACCCACTACGTCGCCTGCGCGCTGGCGCAGGCCGGCGCGGGTGACGCCATCGTCGACGCCATCACCGCCCAGGCCATGCTGCGACCCGACATGCGCCTGCGGCGCCTGTCGCCCACGCTGGGCGTGCCAATCAGCGTGCTGACGCGCAGCCAGGATCCGCTGACGGCGGTGCATCGCGACCTGATCGATCGATTGCGCGCGGCCTGCGAAGCAAGCCAGGCAGCGCTGGAACGCTGACCGCGGGGTCCCGCGCGCCACAAAGCAAGAGGCGCCCCGCGGGGCGCCTCCTTTTCAGGCTGGTGGCGGGCGGCGGGCCGAAGCGCCTGCGCCCTCAGGCCATCAATCCAGCTTGATGTTCTGCTTCTTCACGACGTCCTTCGCCCAGTCGTACTGTTCCTTGATTTCCTTGGCGAACTCTTCCGGCGTGTTGCCCGACGGGGCCGAGCCCTGATCGTCCAGCGCCTTGATGACCTTGGGGTCCTTCAGGGCCACCACGGCGGCGTCGCGCAGCTTGTTCACGACTTCCATCGGCGTGCCCTTGGGCGCCAGCAGGCCGTACCAGACCGGCTGGTTCAGCACCGGGAAGCCGGCCTGCTTGAAGTTCGGCACGCCCTTGAGCGAGGCGATGTCTTCCGGCCAGGCGATCGCCATGGCGTTCAGCTTGCCCGCCTGGATCTGCGGCATGGAGGACGGCAGGTTGTCGAAGATGATTTCGATCTGGCCGCCAACGGCGTCGGCCACGGCCGGGCCCGAACCCTTGTAGGGCACGTGCACGATGTCGGTGCCGGTGGCCATCTTGAACGATTCGCCCATCAGGTGCAGCACGCCGCAAGTGCCCGAACTGCCGTACGAATACTTGCCCGGGTTCTTCTTCAGTTCTTCGACGAAGCCCTTGAAGTCCTTGGCCGGGAACTTCGGATTCACCGCGACCACGTTGGCGGTGTTGGCGAAGTTGGTGACCGGCTGGAAGTCCTTGATCGGATCGTACGGCAGGTCGTTGGGACGGCACGCCGGATTGACGGCCATGGTGGAGACGGTGGCGATCGACAGCGTATAGCCATCCGGCGCCGCGCGCGCGGCTTCGGCCGCGCCGATGGCGCCACCGGCGCCGCCCTTGTTCTCGACCACCATGGGCTGGCCGAGTTCCTGGCTCATGCGCTGCGTCACGAGGCGCGCGATGATGTCGGTGGAGCCGCCGGGCGCGAACGGAACGATGACGCGGATCGGCTTGTCGGGGTACTTGTCGGCGGCATGCGCAGCCGAAGCGCCGATCGTGCCGGTGGCCAGTGCGATGGCGACAGCCAGGGAGCGAATTTTCATCATTGGTGTGTTTCCTCCAAATGTGCGAGCCCGAGTGTGAACGGACCGTCTTGTGGCGCCCCCGTCTGTGGACGGGACAGCAGTTAGCGTTGGCGGGGCATCGCTTGTATGCAGGGCCGGAAGCCGTGCTGTTTATTGAGTTGCTTGTGGCACACGCGCCCGCCAGAATGACGGAGAATAGCAGCAAATGCTTACAGTCGCATAGCGTGCCGATCCCCGGCGGGCGCTCTCGAAAAAACACAATCCCCATGTCGGTCGCACTGCTGGTTTTCCCTGATTTCATGCTGGTCGCGCTGGGTTGGGCGCTGCGCCACAAACTCAATTTCTCACGTGAATTCTTCGCGGGCACCGAGCGCCTGGTGTACTTCGTACTGTTCCCCGCCCTGCTGTTCCAATCCATCCTGCGCACGCCGATCAGCGCCGGCAACGCCGCAATACTGTTGCAGGCCACGGCGGCGGTGATCGTCTCGGGCGTGGCGCTGTCGTGGCTGGCGGGGCTGGTGCTCAAGCCGACGTCGCTGGGGCTGGCCTCGTCGGCGCAGTGTGGCTATCGATTCAACACGTATATCGGACTGGCCCTATCCGCCAGCCTGGGCGGCACGCAGGGGCAGACAGTGATGGCGCTGATCATCGGCTTCGCGGTGCCGATGGCGAACATCGCGGCGGTGTACGGGCTGGCGCGCCACAACGGCGGCAACCTGCTGCGCGAGCTGGCGCGCAATCCGCTGGTGGTGTCGACCCTGGCGGGCCTGGCGTGCAATCTCGCGGGGCTGCATCTGCCGGGGCCGGTGGACACGGTGCTGGCGCGCCTGGGCGCGGCGGCGATCGCGCTGGGGATCCTGTGCGTGGGCGCCAGCCTGGCGTGGGAAGGCGGCAAGGGCTATGGCGGACTGATCGCGTGGATGCTGGCAGTGAAGCTGGTGGCGTTGCCGCTGGTGGCGCTGGGCGTGGCCAGGTTGCTGGGGCTGGCGCCGCTGGAGGCGCGCATGCTGTTGCTGTTTGCGGCGTTGCCGACGGCTTCGGCGGCTTATGTGCTGGCGATGCGGATGGGGGGAGATGGGAGGATGGTGGCTGTGCTCATTTCCCTGGGGACGTTATTTTCTGCTTTGACGATTCCTGCTTGGGTGTTGTTGGCGGGGAGCGCTTAGGGGCTTCCTTGGTTGCGTGGCTTGGGGGTTTTTGCGGCGGTTGCTTTCTTCGTAGGTCGCCCCTCGTGGCGGCGTTGGGCCGAGTGAGCGCCCACGATTGCGGTCCGGAGCGTTCGCTCCGGACTGCCCCGTTGTCATCCTCGTCTTCGCCTTCGGCGACTCCTTCGGATTCCCTCGGGCGCATCGAGGTTGCTCACTCGGCCCAACGCCGCCGCGAGGGGCTACGGGGGGTGAGAAATGTCGCGCTGCTGGGCCGAGGGACAGGGAGGGGATTTGCGTTGCCCGCCAGGTCCGGCCGCGCGTGCGGCTGGACCTGGCATACATGGTTGTGGGCGTCGGGGCGGTGTGCGCTGCGCGTTTGCGCGGACGGCGCGCTATGGCGGCGCGCGCAGTACGGCGTGATGAGAGATTGGAACGACGGGGGGGACCACATCCTCTGGGCGAAGAGGGGGGCGGTCAGCCGCGTGGTGCGGCCGCGCCATCAAGCGCGGCGCGAAAATAAAAGCCGCCCCTCTGAACTGCCCCCGAAGGTTGAATCCATGTCCAACTCTCGGGGGGCAGTTCACTCGGGGCGGCGTTTTTTTGCGGCGGGACTACTTGCCAGCGTTGGTCATGCTGCCGGGCACGACCCATTCTGCGAATTGGGCTTCGGTGACGTAGCCCAGGGCCAGGGCCGATTCCTTCAGCGACAGGCCTTCCTTGTGCGCCTTCTTGGCGATCTGGGCGGCCTTGTCGTAGCCGATGTGGGGGTTCAGGGCGGTGACCAGCATCAGCGAGCGGTCGACCAGTTCGGCGATGCGTTCGCGGTTGGGTTGGATGCCGGCGGCGCAGTGCTTGTCGAAGCTGGCCATGCCGTCGGTCAGGAGGCGCACGGACTGCAGGAAGTTGTGGATCACCAGGGGCTTGTAGACGTTCAGCTCGAAGTTGCCGCTGGCGCCGCCGATGTTGATGGCGACGTCGTTGCCCAGGACCTGGGCGGCCAGCATGGTGATGGCTTCGCACTGGGTCGGGTTGACCTTGCCCGGCATGATGGAGCTGCCCGGTTCATTTTCGGGGATGCTGATTTCGCCCAGGCCGGAACGCGGACCGCTGGACAGCCAGCGCACGTCGTTGGCGATCTTCATGAGGCCGGCGGCGAGCGACTTGAGGGCGCCGTGGGCGAACAGCAGGGCTTCGTGCGAGGCCAGGGCCTGGAACTTGTTGGGCGCGGAGACGAAGGCGGTTTCGGTGGCGTGGGCCAGTTCGGCCGAGACCTTGGCGGAAAACTGCGGGTGTGCGTTCAGGCCGGTGCCGACGGCGGTGCCGCCGATGGCCAACTGATGCAGGCCCGGCAGCGTGGCGCGGATCTGCTGTTCGGCCAGGTCGAGCTGGGCGACGTAGCCGGACAATTCCTGGCCCAGCGTCAGCGGGGTGGCGTCCTGCAGGTGGGTGCGGCCGATCTTGACGATGTCGTAGAACTCGGCGCTCTTGGTGGCGAAGGTGGCGCGCAGGGTCTTCAGCGCCGGCAGCAGATGGTGCTCGACCTGGACGGCGGCGGCCACGTGCATGGCGGTGGGGAAGGTATCGTTGGACGACTGGCCGCGGTTGACGTGGTCGTTGGGGTGCACCTTGCGTTCTTCGCCGCGCACGCCACCCAGCAGTTCCGAGGCGCGGTTGGCCAGCACCTCGTTCATATTCATGTTGCTTTGCGTGCCCGAGCCGGTCTGCCACACGGACAGCGGGAATTCGTTGGGCCACTTGCCCGCGATGACTTCATCGGCGGCGCGGATGATGCCGTCGGCGATCTTGGGATCGAGTTCGCCCAGGTCGGCGTTGACCTTGGCGGCCGCGCGCTTCAGGCGCGCCATCGCGATCACCAGCGGCTCGGGCATCTTTTCGGTGGAGATCGCGAAAAAATGCAGCGAACGCTGCGTCTGCGCGCCCCAGAGGTGATCCTCGGGGACTTCGATGGGGCCAAAAGTGTCTTTTTCGATGCGGGTCTTCATGGCGCTTACTGCTCCGTGGCGGCGTCCGTCTCGGCCGGCGGAACCCGCCTGGCCGGACGTATTTGAGAATAGCAATCACTTATAAGATTAGCAGAAACCCGAATTCCTATAATTGCGTTCGAACCGTGTTCCCATCCTGACCTTTTACCACTCGCCCCGCGACCCGCGCCATGTCCGCTCCCCTTCGCAGCCTGACCCTGCACCTGCCCGACGAAGCCGCCACCGAGGCGCTGGCGCGACAGCTCGCCCCGCTTGTCTCCGGCCGCGAAACCGGCCTGGCAGGCGCATGTATCCATCTTCAGGGAGACCTGGGGGCAGGAAAAACGGCCTTCTCCAGGGCATTGTTGCGGGAATGCGGCATCACAGGCCGAATCAAGAGTCCCAGCTACGCGCTGCTTGAATCCTATAAAGTTTCTAACTTATACTTCTATCACCTTGATTTTTATAGATTTAGTGATTCGCGCGAATGGCTGGACGCCGGATTCCGGGATTTGCTGCGTGAGGATGCGGTCGTTTTGATTGAATGGCCGGAACGGGCCGAGGGCCTTTTGCCCCCTCCCGACCTGCAGATTTCCCTGTCGTACGCCGGCCAAGGACGCGATGTCACGCTGACCGCGCACACCGCTCGAGGACAAACATGGTTGAACGCGATTGTCCCCCCGCCCGACACGGCGCCCTCCCCGCGGCAGGCGCCACCCGACGTCGCCTGATCAGCGTCGCTGCCACCCTGCTCGTCCTGCCGGTGGTGCCGCGGCTGGCGCAGGCCGCCACCATCCTGGCCGTGCGCACCTGGCCGGCGGACGAATACACCCGCGTCACGCTGGAGCTGGACAGCGAGCTCAAGGCTGAACAGTTCACCCTGGAAAATCCCCACCGCCTGGTGGTCGATATCGAGGGACTGACCCTCAGCGCCGCACTCAACGACCTGGTGTCCAAGGTCCGCCCCGACGATCCCTACATCCAGAGCCTGCGCGTGGCGCAGAACCGGCCCAACGTGGTGCGGCTGGTGTTCGACCTGAAGCAGGCCGTGGCGCCGCAGGTGTTCACGCTCAAGCCGGTGGCCGACTACCAGTACCGTTTGGTGCTGGACCTGTATCCCAAGGTCGCGCAGGATCCGCTGGTCGCCATCCTCAACAAGACCGGCCCCGACGCCGACGATCCGCTGGCGCGCATCCTCGAAGACATCCAGCGCAACCCGGCCACCCGCGCCGACCCGCCTGAGCCGCCGCGCGTGCGCGGCCAGCAGCCGGCCGCGCCGCTGCCGGTGCCGAAGTCGCCGCCCGCCTCCGCCGGCCGTGGCAAGCAACGCATGCTGACCATCGCGCTGGATCCCGGCCACGGCGGCGAAGACCCCGGCGCCATCGGCGGCAGCGGCCTGCGTGAAAAAGACGTGGTGCTGCGCATCGCGCGGCGCCTGAAGGCGCTGATCGACGCCCAGCCCTACATGCGCGCCTACCTGACGCGCGACGATGACTTCTTCGTGCCGCTGCATGTGCGTGTGCAGAAGGCGCGCCGGGTGCACGCCGACCTGTTCGTGTCGATCCACGCCGACGCCTGGATCAAGCCCTCGGCCAACGGTTCCTCGGTATTCGCGCTGTCGCAGCGCGGCGCCAGCAGCGCCCAGGCGCGCTGGATGGCCGACAAGGAAAACGCGGCCGACCTGATCGGCGGCGTCAACCTCGGCAGCCACGACCGCCAGGTGGCCAAGGTGCTGCTGGACCTGTCCACCACCGCGCAGATCAACGACTCGCTCAAGGTCGGCAACGCCTTCCTGGACGAGATCAAGAAGATCAACCGGTTGCACAAGAACAGCGTCGAGCAGGCCGGCTTCGCCGTGCTGAAGGCGCCCGACATCCCGTCGGTGCTGGTCGAGACCGCCTTCATCAGCAACCCGCAGGAAGAGGCGCTGCTCAAGACCACCGCGCACCAGGAAAAACTGGCGCAGGCCATGCTGACGGGCATCCAGCGCTACTTCACCGCCAACCCGCCGCTGGCGCGGTTGGGCGACGTCAGCTGAGGCGTCGCCGGATACGAGAATGGCCATGCCTGCGCATGGCCATTTTCTTTTGCGGCGCGCCGTCAATGCATTCGGACGATCCGGCTTCGATTTGAATGCGATGCGGCTATCGCAAGCGCCGGGTTATCCCATCCTATATGCCGGCGAGTGCGAGACTTGTCTCTGGATTTTCAGACGGATCCATACAGAGGCCGAAAGGCGACCCCGGTAGATTAGCGGCCATCTTTTGGAAAGATCCATGGCCGTCCGCCTGTTATCCGCTCCGCGTTGCGTTCCAGCGCAATCCTGTATTCATCATGCAGGGATTCTGGAACATGAAACGCACCAACATATCGCTGGCAGCAGCCCTCCTGTTGTCCACAACCTCTTATGGCCAGACCATCCCGAACGAGGCCACGCCCGGCGAGGCCAGGCACGACGCTCGTGACGGGCTGAAGGTTTTTTCGCCGATCACTGTTAGCGCAACCATCAGGCCGGAAGATGTCGCCACGCAATCCATTTCCGCCGATGAGCTGAAAAGGACTGGCGGAAACAACTTTGGCACCATCATGCGCTACCAACCGCTGATCAGCGCATCAGGCGTGAATAATGGTTCCCGCAACGGCAAATCGGGTTTTGACCGCGGCGGTTACAGCAGCTACAACATTCGCGGCCTGGATGGCAACCGGGTGGCGCTGGATGTCAACGGCATTCCCTTGCCGGACGCCACCGGGCGCAGTTACGCGGTCTCCAGCGGCGAAGATACTTTTGGCATTGGCCGCGACTACATCGACCCCTATCTTTACGGCCAGGTGAACATCACTTCCGGATCGGCGCGCCAGAACACGGTCAAGAACGTGGTCGGCGGCTCCGTGTCATTCATCAGCAAATCCCCGGACGCCTACCTCACGGACGGTAAACGCAGCTACCTGGAATACACCGGCGAGTTCGACACCTCCGATCATGCCTGGCACAACGGCGCAACCACCGCGTTCGGCAATGACAGCGCCCGGGCATTGTTCGCCTACAGCCGCCGTGATGGCAGGCAAACGCAGAACAACAGCGGCTATCTGGATACTTATCCGATGCGCTGGCATTCCGACGCCGCGCTGATCAACGGCGTGATCGACACCGGCGGCAGCGGCCGCATCATAGGCACCCTGGATTTCTATCGCAAGTCCAGCCGCGAAAGCGCGCCCATGTATAAAAAGCTGAACAGCCGCGCCCCCCACGAAAGCGTCGTCGGCGCAAGCAGGCAGCGGAATTCCACGCAACGCGATTCGATCAGCCTGGCGCACGTTTTCACGCCGCGAAACAACGCGCTGATCGATACGATGGAAAGCAAGGTCTTCTATCAGCAAACGCGCGTTGGCGATGACACCGTTTCAGCGCAGGATATCGTCACTTCATCCAGGTCGTGGTCGACCGGAATGGAGACGGAGAACCCCTTGGAGAATGTTTCGACCTTCTCCAACATGAACACCAAGACGTATGGCCTGCAAAGCGAAATCACCAAGGACTATGGCGCCCAGGCATTGAATTACGGCGTGAATTTCTCGATAACGGATTTTTCCCGGCCGTTTGAACAAGTCGGCGCGGACTATCCCACCTTGCAGCCACAGGGCAACAACAGAACCTATGACACGAATGTGTGGCTGAGCGACACCATCACCATCGGCGCGTTTTCGGTGATGCCGGGACTGAAATATTCGTGGCACAGGATCAATCCGCAGGGCTTCGAGGCGCCATCCGACGACAACGCGCTGGGCGCTTTGACGCTGGCGGAAATCAACGAAATACATGGCAAGACGTTTACGGACGGCAAGCTATTGCCTTCACTGACCGTCATGTATGCCTTCAACCCGGAGTTCCACACCTACCTGCAATACAAACGCGGCGTTTCGTATCCCACCAGCAGCCAGATAGCGGGAATCTGGCTGCATCCCAGGATTGGACGCGCCTCGCCGGCCATGGTCGGCAATTCCGATCTGAAGTCCGAAACCAGCAATCAGTTTGAACTCGGGGTGGCTGGCAAGGCAGCCCGTGGCCTCATGGTGCGCGGCAGTGTCTTCTACAACCGTTACGACAACTTCATCTATAACCGCAAGTACGCCTTGAGGGATTACCAGACAGGCGCGCCGAAACCTGGCGTGGAAAGCCTGCTCGCCAGATTGCCGGCCTCGATTTCCAGCCTCACCATCGCCGAAAACCGCGACAAGGCCTACATTTATGGCGCCGAGGTGGTCACCCGGATCGATTATGGCGCGCTGTTCGGCGCAGCCCATGGGCTGAGCAGCACTTTCGCCCTGGGGTACAACCAGGGCAAATCGAAATCATCGTATTCGGGTGATGGCTGGGTGGAACTGGACAGCGTGCTGCCCGTCAAGGCCATTGCATCGTTGGCCTGGGATGACCCTGAAAACCGCTACGGCGCAAGCATTACCGCCACCTTCGTCAAGGGCAAGCAAGCCGTCGATCCCGTCCGGCAGAACTTCCCGAACAATGGCAGCCTGACGTTCGAGGAGTATTCCGGCAAATACGAAAAGAATTACATGCGCATTCCGGGATACAGCATTCTCGATCTGGCGGCTTATTACAACGTGAAGAAGCACCTGACGGTGGCGATGGGCGTCTACAACCTCACCAACCGCAAGTATTGGGAGTACGCCAGCAACAAGCGCATGACGATGGGCTCGGACCAGGACCAGCGTGATATCGCCCTGGGTGTCGCGCCTGGCAGGACCTACCAGTTAAGCGTCACCGCGATCTTCTGACCCCATCCTTTTCCGTTTCCGGTGGCGGCTGCGCGTCCGTCGGCGCAGCTAGCCGCCCCGGCGCGCGCGCAGCAGCTTGAACAGGGCCGCGCCGACCACCGGAACGATGGCCGCGGCCAGGCCGATCAGGACGATGGTGTTCAGGTGTTCCCTCACCAACGGGATGTTGCCGAAGAAATAGCCCGCCGCCACCAGGCTCACCACCCACAACAGCGCGCCCAGGATGTTGAACATCTGGAAGCGCGACAACGGCATGTCGGCCACGCCGGCCACGAACGGCGCGAACGTGCGCACCACCGGAATGAAGCGCGACATGACGATGGTCTTGCCGCCATGCTTCTCGTAGAACGCATGCGTGCGCATCAGCGCCCCACGATCCAGGAAGCGCAGGTTCATCGAGAACACGCGCGGCCCGAGGTAGCGGCCGATGGCGTAGTTCACGCTGTTGCCGGTAATCGCGGCCACGATCAGCAGCGCGCCCAGCAATACCGGATCCAGGCTGCCCGTGGCGCCGAAGGCGCCAGCGATGAACAGCAGGGAGTCTCCCGGCAGGAAGGGCAGCACCACCAGCCCGGTTTCCGCGAAAACGATCAGGAACAGCACCAGATAGACCCACACGCCGTACTGCTGGACCCAGACGCCAAGGGTCTGGTCGATGTGGAGCACCATTTGGAAAAAATCGAGCATCAATACGTCCCTGGAAGCGGAAGGGGAATCAGGCCACGACTATAGCCCACCGTGTCCAGAGGCTAAAATCCTCCCTATGGCTACACCGGAACACCCCATGACAGAACGCCGCTCCATTCTTGCGCTGCCCGACCTGCTGATCAGCCAGATCGCCGCGGGCGAAGTGATCGAGAGACCCGCCTCGGTGCTCAAGGAAATCCTCGAGAACGCCATCGACGCCGGCGCCCGCGCGATCGAGGTGCGCCTGGAGGGCGGCGGCATCCGCCGCATTGCGGTGACCGACGACGGCGGCGGCATTCCACCGGAAGAGCTGCCGCTGGCGCTGGCGCGCCACGCCACCAGCAAGATCCGTAACCTGCACGAGCTGGAATCGGTCGCGTCCATGGGGTTCCGCGGCGAGGCGCTGGCCTCGATCGCCTCGGTGGCGCAGGTATCCATCATCTCGCGCACCCGCGATGGCGAGCATGCCTGGCAGATCCAGGCCGGCAGCATGCAGGTCACGCCCGCGTCGGGCCCGCCTGGCACCACCGTGGACGTGCGCCAGCTGTTCGACGCGGTGCCGGCGCGCCGCAAGTTCCTGCGCTCGGAAGCCACCGAATTCGGCCACTGCGTCGACGCCATGGAGCGCATCGCGCTGGCCCATCCGCAGATCGCCTTCCGCCTGTTCCACCACGACCGCGCGCAGCGCCAGTGGCTGCCGGCCGAACCGCCGCAGCGCATCCGCGACGTGCTCGGCGCGGAATTCGCCGAACATGGCCTGCTGCTGTCGCACAGCGTCGGCACGGTCAGCCTGGCCGGCATGATCACCCGCCCCACCGCGGCCCGCGCCCGCGCCGACCGGCAGTATCTGTACGTCAACGGCCGCTACGTGCGCGACCGCACCGTCAGCCACGCGCTGCGCGCCGCCTATGCCGACGTGCTGCATGGCGACCGCCAGCCGGCCTACGTACTGTTCCTGGACATCGACCCGGCCGCGGTCGACGTCAACGTGCATCCGGCCAAGCACGAGGTGCGCTTTCGCGACAGCGGCGCCGTGCACCGCTTCGTCAACCACGCGGTCAGCCAGACGCTGGCGCAGACGGGCGGATCGTCGGCGGTGGCGCCGGCCGCGGCGACGCGCGATGACGATGACGGATTCGAGACCGTGGCGCCATCAGCGCCCACGACAACCGGCGGCTTGCCCGCCTCCGCGCCGGCCGACACGCCTCGCCCCGGCTATACCGGCGCCAGCCCGGGCGCCGCGCCCGCCTACGGCCTGCGGCCCTCGCCGGCGCCGCAGCGCCCGCACACGCAGGTGCCGTTCCGCCTGCACGCCGAGCCGGCCGGGATTCCCGCCGCCGACTGGCAATCGCTGTATCGCCCCCTGACCGAAGACACCGCCGCGCGCGTCGAGCCGCTGCGCGACGTGGCGGCGCTGGCGCCGCAGGCCGCGCCCGCGCCGACGCTGCCGGCCGACGAGGAACACCCGCTCGGCATGGCGCTGGGCCAGTTGCACGGCATCTACATCCTGGCGCAGAACCGCCGCGGCATGGTGCTGGTGGACATGCACGCGGCCCATGAGCGCGTGGTCTACGAACAACTCAAGCAGGCGCTGGACGCGCGCAGCCTGCCGCGCCAGGACCTGCTGGTGCCGGTGGTGTTCCACGCCCAGGAAAAGGATGTGGCGGTGGTCGAGGAATTCGAGGAACAGCTGGAAGACCTCGGCTTCCAGATGCGCCCCTCGGGCCCCACGTCGATCGCGGTGCGCTCGGTGCCCGCCATCCTGGCGCGCGGCGACATCGAGACGCTGGCGCGCGCCGTGCTGCGCGACCTGGCCGGCGTGGGCGTGTCGCGCCTGCTGACCGAACAGCGCAACGAACTGCTCTCGACCATGGCCTGCCATGGCTCGGTGCGCGCCAACCGCAAGCTCACGATCGAAGAGATGAACGGCCTGCTGCGGCAGATGGAAGCCACCGAGCGCGCCGACCAGTGCAACCACGGCCGGCCCACCTGGGTGCAATGGTCGGTGTCCGACCTGGACAAGCTGTTCCTGCGCGGGCAATAGATCTTGTCCGTGTCCGCCCCTCCCCTCGTCATCTGCCTGGCCGGCCCCACCGCGGCCGGCAAGAGCGCCTCCACCCTGGCGCTGGCCGAACGCTGGCCGCTGGAAATCATCAACGTCGATTCCGCCACCATCTACCGCGGCATGGACATCGGCACCGCCAAGCCGTCACCGGCCGAACAAGCGCAGGTGCCCCAGCACCTGCTGGATATCCGGGACCCGGCACAGTCGTATTCGGCGGCCGAATTCCGCGCCGACGCGCTGCGCCTGATCGACGCGATCCGCGCGCGCGGCCGCATTCCGCTTCTGGCCGGCGGCACCATGATGTACTACAAGGCGCTGCGCGACGGCCTGGACGACCTGCCGCAGGCCGACCCGGCCTTGCGCGCCGAACTGGAAGCCCGCGCCGCCCGTGACGGCTGGCCGGCGCTGCACGCCGAGCTGGCGCGGCTCGACCCCGTCACCGCCGCGCGCCTGGCGCCCAACGACAGCCAGCGGATCCAGCGCGCGCTGGAGATCTGCCAGTTATCGGGCCAGCCCATGTCGGCGCTGCTCGGCCGCCAGCGCGCCGCCGCCGGCGACGACGACAACCGCTACCTGACCATCAGCCTGGAACCCTCGGCGCGCGCCGCGCTGCACGCGCGCATCGAACAGCGCTTCGACGCGATGCTGGCCAGCGGCCTGTTGGAAGAAGTGCGCGGCCTGCATGCACGCGCCGACCTGCACCCGGGCCTGCCGTCGGTGCGCTGCGTCGGCTACCGCCAGATGTGGGCCCATCTCGACGGCGAGATCAGCCTGGAGGAAGCCCGCGAGCAGGGCATCGCCGCCACCCGCCAGCTGGCCAAGCGCCAGATCACCTGGCTGCGGGCCCAGCCCGAGCGCGTGATCGTCGACTGCCTGGCGGCCGACGCGGTGGCGCAGACCATCGACGCGGTGGCCGCGGCGCTGGCCGACGCATCCTGACGCAAGCGGCTGCGGGCCTTCGGGCCCTTTCGCCGCAACCGGCCGCCCGCGACGGCGACCAATCACTGGATATCGAGATGATGGACATCAACGAAGCAAGCACGTCTTTCGCCGCCATGCTGCGCAAGCAGCACGAGGCCTTGATCGGCGAAATCCAGCGGTTGCTCCGCGAACGCCCGTTCACGCTGGACCAGGGCGTTTCCAGGGAGACCGTGGACGCCATCCACTTCGAGTACGACTGGGAGTCGTTCGCTCCCGTCGCGATTCCCTTGAACACGCGTTCCGGCTACTGTGGCCGGGGCCTGCGGCTGGCATTGCAGTACCCGTTGATTCCGCCCGATGTCGACGCCGCGTTGACCGAAGCCATGGACAACGAGGACGACGATTTCGGCGATGAACTGCGCGAAATAATGACGGAGACCTACCTCGCCTGGTTCCAGGCGGCCTGGCGCGACGCGCGGGACGCCAATCGGCAGGTGCGCGGCTTTCTGTCCGTTCACGACACCATCTGGCGCACGGACCTGGATACGGGAGAAGCATTCCGCGAGGACGCGGGCCGGGTCAAGTTCTTCTAGCCGGACAGCGAAATAAAAAACCCGCCACCAGGGCGGGTTCTTCATTGCGAGGCCAGCCGGCTCAGACCACCACGGTCTGCGGCATGCCTTCGGTCTGGGCGACGATCTCGCCCAGCTTGCTGACGGTTTCGCCCTGCTCGCGCAGCGTGGCGGCGATGGCGTCGGCCTGGGCCGGATCCACCACCAGCACCATGCCGATGCCGCAGTTGAAGACGCGGTACATCTCGGTGTCCTCGACGCCGCCCTGCTCCTGCAGCCACTGGAACAGCTTGGGCATTTCCCAGCTGTCGCGCCGCAGGCGGGCCGACAGGCCGTCCTGCAGGATGCGCGGCACGTTGTCGAGCAGGCCGCCGCCGGTGATATGGGCCAGGCCCTTGATGGCGCTGCCGTGCTTGGCCAGCGCGGCCAGCACCTGCTTGACGTAGATGCGGGTCGGGGCCATGACCACGTCGACCAGCGGCTGGCCGTGGAAGTCGTCGTCGGGCTTGGCGCCGGCGCGTTCCAGGATCTTGCGCAGCAGCGAATAGCCGTTCGAGTGCGCGCCGCTGGACGCCAGGCCAAGCACCACGTCGCCGACCTTGATCGACTTGCCGTCGATGATGGCCGACTTTTCGACCGCGCCCACCGCGAACCCGGCCAGGTCGTATTCGCCATCGGGGTACATGCCCGGCATTTCGGCGGTTTCGCCGCCGATCAGGGCGCAGCCCGACAGTTCGCAGCCCTTGGCGATGCCGCCCACCACCGACGCCGCCGTGTCCACCGAAAGCTTGCCGCAACCGAAATAATCCAGGAAGAACAGCGGCTCGGCGCCCTGCACCAGGATGTCGTTGACGCTCATCGCCACCAGGTCGATGCCGACGGTGTCGTGGCGGTTCCAGTCGAACGCCAGGCGCAGCTTGGTGCCGACGCCGTCGGTGCCGGAGACCAGCACCGGCTCCTTGTAGTGCTTGGGCACTTCGAACAGGCCGCCAAAGCCGCCGATACCGGCCAGCACCCCGGGGCGCATGGTGCGCGCCGCAAGCGGTTTGATACGGTCGACCAGGGCGTCGCCCGCGTCGATGTCGACACCGGCGTCACGGTAGGTCAGGGGAGCTTTGGGTTGATTCGTCATGAGAAATGCCGTGGGATATGTAACAATTGCTGGGAATTGGGGTGGAACGCCCTGCATTTTACGATGTTGCGGCCCGGTCCTGGCCAGCGCCCGGCGAAAGCCGCCGGCGGCGGGCGGGACGGCCCCGGCCCGGCGCGGCGCCATTTTGGCGCAAACCCAAGCCAGGCAAAGGGCTTGGACGCGACACCGGCGCCCCGGGTGGTTTAAAGTGTAGGGTTGGCCGATAGCGATTTTGCCAGTTTCTGGCGGGCAACGCCGCCGCCGGCCGTGGGCTCACCCTGGAGCCTGGCTCTACCCGCCTGATCGATAACCTCTCATGAACCGCCAGCTGCTGCTCGACGTTCTTCCCGCGCCAGCGCCCTCGCTGAACAACTTCATCGCCGGTCCCAACGGAGAGGCGCTGGCGGCCGTGCGCACGCTTGCTCCCGGCCGCGCGCTGTACATCTGGGGCGCGGCCGGCTGCGGCCGCAGCCACCTGCTGCGCGCGCTGACCGCGCGCCCCGACGCTGTCTACATCGAAGCGGCCAACAGCGCCAACATCCTGCGCGTGCTGGCCGAGGCCGATTCCAAGTCGCCCATGCCCAAGTTCGTGGCGGTGGACGACGTGCACCTCATGGACGAGCACCGCCAGGCGGGCCTGTTCGCCCTGTACAACCGCTGGCGCGAATCGGCCGCCACCGGCCGCGCCTTCGCGCTGGCCGTGGCGGGCGACCGCTCGACGCTGTCGATGCCGCTGCGCGAAGACCTGCGCACCCGGCTGGGCTGGGACCTGGTGTTCCGCCTCGATCCCCTTTCCGACGCCGACAAGCTGGCGGCGCTGGCGGCCCAGGCGGCCCAACGCGGCCTGCACCTGGCGCCCGAAATCATCAACTGGATGTTGACGCACCACGAGCGCGACATCCGCAAGCTGGCGGCCTTGCTGGACGCGCTGGACCGATACTCCCTGGCCACCGGCCGTCCCATCACCCTGCCCCTGCTGCGCGCCATGCTCGCAGACCCGGATTCACAACGCACATGACCTCCCGACGTCTCGCCCTGTTCGACCTGGATCACACCCTGCTGCCGCTGGACAGCGACTACCAATGGGCCGACTACCTGGCGCGCACCGGCCGCGCCGGCGATCCGGACGAGGCCCGTCGCCAGAACGACGACCTGATGGACCGCTACAACCGCGGCGAACTCACCGCCGAACAGGCCGCCGAGTTCATGCTGGGCCTGCTGGCGGCGCACGCGCCGTTCGACCTGGCCGCCTGGCACGAGGCCTTCATGGCCGAGGTCATCCGCCCGTCGATCACCCCCGCCGCGCGCGCGCTGGTCGAATCGCACCTGGAAGCCGGCGACCTGTGCGCCGTGGTCACCGCCACCAACAGTTTCGTCACCGCCCCCATCGCCCGCGCCTTCGGCATCCCCCACCTGGTGGCCACCGACGCCGAAGTCCAGCGCGGCCGTTACACCGGCCGCATCCTCGGCACCCCCAGCTTCAAGGAAGGCAAGGTGGTGCGCGTGAACGACTGGCTGGCCGCCATGGGCCTGGGGCTTGCGGATTTCCCCGAATCGTTTTTCTATAGCGATTCGGTCAATGATGTCCCGCTGCTCGAAAAGGTGACCCGCCCGATCGCCGCCAACCCCAGCCCCACCCTGCGCGCCATCGCCCAGGAACGCGGCTGGCAAGTGATCGATCTGTTCGACCACGTCATAGATGCCAAGTCCTAAATGATCACCGAAACCATAAAAAAATTCGTCGGCCGACTGTTCGCGCCGGCAGCCCGGGGGCCTTTGCGCATCGGACGCGACAAGCACGGCATCGACCGCCGCAATGTCTCGCGCCACGCCATCAAGGTATGCGAGGTGTTGCGCCAGCATGGCTATGAAGCCTATATCGTCGGCGGCGCGGTGCGCGACCTGATCGTCGGCCTGGAACCCAAGGACTTCGACGTCGCCACCAACGCCACGCCCGAACAGATCCGCCCGCTGTTCCGCCGCGCCCGCATCATCGGCCGCCGCTTCCAGCTGGTGCACGTGGTGTTCGGCCAGGAAATCATCGAGACCTCCACCTTCCGCGCCCCCGCCTCGGAAGACCAGGAAACCGACGCGCACGGCCGCATCCTGCGCGACAACGTGTTCGGCACGCACGAGGAAGACGCGGCGCGCCGCGACTTCACCATGAACGCGCTGTACTACGACCCGCACAACGAGGAAGTGATCGACTTCCACAACGGCGTGGCCGACCTGAAGAAGCGCCAGATCCGCATGATCGGCGACCCGGCCAAGCGCTACCGCGAAGATCCGGTGCGCATGCTGCGCGCGGTGCGTTTCGCCGCCAAGCTGAACGGCACGATCGACCCCGCCACGCGCCAGCCGATCCGCACCATGGCCGACCTGATCGAGAACGTGCCGGCCTCGCGCCTGTTCGACGAGATGCTCAAGCTGCTGACCTGCGGCCACGCCATGGACTGCCTGCGCCAATTGCGCGCCGACGGCCTGCACAACGGCCTGCTGCCGCTGCTGGACGTGGTGCTGGAACAACCGGGCGGCGAGCACTTCGTGGAACTGGCGCTGGAACGCACCGACGCCCGCGTGCGCGCCGGCAAGACCATCAGCCCCAGCTTCCTGTTCGCCGCGCTGCTGTGGCAGCAGGTGGAGGTGCGCTGGAAGCAGCTGCGCGCCCAGGGCGAACACACCATCCCGGCGCTGTCGCAGGCCGCCGACTCGGTGCTCGACGAGCAGACCGAGAAGCTCGCGATCCAGCGCCGCTTCTCGTCGGACATGCGCGAAATCTGGTTCATGCAGCCGCGCTTCGAGCGCCGCATGGGCAAGACCATCTTCCGCATGATCGAACAACCGCGCTTTCGCGCCGCCTGCGACTTCCTGCAGCTGCGCGCCGCCGCCGGCGAGTTCGACAGCGTGCTGGCGCAGTGGTGGATGGACCTGGCCAACGCCGACGATGCCACCCGCGCCGACATGATCGAGGAAGTCTCGCGCCTGCCGCGCGAAGCCAGCGACGGCCCGGCGCCGGCCGCGCGCAAGCGCCGGCCGCGCCGCCGCTCGTCCTCGCGTGGCGCGGGCAGCGCCGCGGGCGGTGCCGGCGGCGCCGAGTAAAGCCATGGCCGCCCCCGTGCGCGCCTACATCGGGCTGGGCGCCAACCTGGGCGACAGCGCGGCAACGCTGCGCAGCGTGCTGGCCGAGCTGGCCGCCACCGACGGCATCGTCGCGGTGACGGCCTCGCCGTTCTATCGCACGGCGCCGGTGGAGGCCACCGGCCCGGATTTCGTCAACGCGGTCGCGGCGCTGGACACCACGCTGGCGCCTCTCGACCTGCTGGATCTGCTGCAGGCGCTGGAATTGCGCCATGGCCGTGAGCGGCCCTACCGCAACGCGCCGCGCACCCTTGACCTGGACCTGCTGCTGCATGGCGACGCCGCCATGGCGCATGAGCGCCTGATCCTGCCGCACCCCCGCATGCAGTTGCGCGCCTTCGTGCTGCGCCCGCTGCGCGACCTGGCGCCGACGCTGACGCTGACCGGCCGCGGCCTCGACGCCTGGCTCGGCGACATCACCGACCAGCCGATCGAACGGCTGGACTGAACCGCGCCGGGCGGCGCGGTTGCCCCGCCTTCCTGATTACCTTGAAGATCGGCCCTGCGGCCGCGTCACGCCTTGGGCGCGAACGCCAGCATGGCGCGTTCGACGTCGTCCACGCCGGGGAGCCCCGCCTCGTTGCCCAGGTGCTGGATCTTGTGCGCCGAGGCGGCGCGGGCGAAGGTGAAGTGTTCCTTCCAGGCCAGCTCGGGCCGGTTGAGGTACGACCAGACATAGGCGCCGTGGAACACGTCGCCCGCGCCGGAGGTGTCGATGATGCGGTCCGCCGGCACGTCCAGCGACGGCAACGTGTCGACCTTGCCGCTTTCGTCGTACCAGAGCATGCCGCGCTCGCCCAGCGTCACCGCGCCGATGCGGCAGCCGCGCTGCTTGAGCAGGTCCAGCAAGCCGTGCGGCGACAGGTCGAGCTGTTCGCACATGCGTTCGGCGCAGACCGCCACGTCGATGTGGCGCAGCAGTTCGTCGGTGTTCTCGCGCACGCCGCCGCCGTCCAGCGAGGTCAGGATGCCGGCCTGGCGGCAGGCGCGCGCGTAGTGCAGCGCGGCGTCGGGCTGGTGGCCGTCCAGGTGCAGCGCGCGATAGCCATCGACGTCCAGGCGCGGGAAATCGTTCAGGTAGTCGGCATCGCGCGCCCGCACAATGGCGCGCTTGCCATGGTTGGGCATGATGAACGACAGCGACGAGCGCCGCACCTGGCGCCCGTGCAGCGTGACGCCGTGCGCGGCCGCCATGTCGGTATACATGTGGCCGAGCCAGTCCGGCGCCAGCGAGCAGATCAGGTCGGGCCGGGTGCCCAGCTTGCCGCAGGCGAACGCCGCGGTGACGGCATTGCCGCCGAACGACACGGCGTAGTCGCGCGCCACGCTTTTCTCGTCGCCGGTAGGCCATTCGTCGGCCAGCACGGTGACGTCGATGTAGGTATGCCCGATGAAAAGCGCTGCACTCATGAGACCGTCCGCGGAAAGATTTGCCGGATTGTAGGCCGGACACCGCCGGACGGGATCAAGCGGCGCTGGCTTCGCCTGCCTGCGCCAGCACGCGGCGGGCGCGGGTGATGACGGGCGCGTCCACCATCTTGCCGTCCAGCATGAAGGTGCCGGCGGCCTTGTCGCGGTGCGCGTCAACCACGCGGCGGGCCCAGGCCAGCTCGGCCGGATCGGGCGCGAAGGCGGCGTGGATCACCGGCACCTGCGCGGGATGGATGCACAGCATGCCGCCGAACCCCATCTGCTGGGCGCGCGCGGCGGCGGCGGACAGCCCGGCGTGGTCCTCGACCCCCGGGAACACGCCGTCCAGCGCCGGCGCCAGCCCGGCGGCGCGGGTCTGCAGCAGCACCTGCACGCGGGCGTGGTCCAGCACGGCTTCGGCGCCGGCGGTGTCCGGCGCCAGGCCCAGGTCCAGGCCGTAGTCGAGGCTGCCGAACGCCAGCCGCGCCACGCCGGGCGTGCCGGCGACCTCGGCGGCGTTGAGGATGCCGCGCGCGGTTTCCAGGATCGGAATGACCGGCAGCCCCGCCTGCGCCACGTGGCGCACCTGCGCCAGGCTTTCGGCCTTGGGCAGCAGGATGCCGGCCACGGCGGGCTTGCCGCGGCAGGCCTTCAGGTCGTCGTCGTGCCACGAGGTGGAGGCGTCGTTGATCCGCACCCACACCCGCGCCTGCGGCTGGGTGCCGAGGAAGTCGCAAAGCGCTTCGCGGGCCGAGGCCTTGGCCAGGTGCTCGACCGCGTCTTCCAGGTCGACGATGACGGCATCGGCGCCGCTGGCCAGGGCCTTGGGGATGCGTTCGGCACGGGAGGCCGGCACGAACAGCGCGGTACGAACGACGGAATGCATCACACCACCTCCGAAGCATGGAAGCGCGCCACCTGTTCGGGCGCGTATCCCAGTGATGCTAGCACCGCATCCGTGTTCTCGCCCACGGCGGGCACCGCCGCCATGCGCGGCGCGAAGGCGTTGCTGCTGGCCGGCGGCAGCAGCGCCGGCAGCGCGCCGGCCGGGCTGTCGACCTGGCTCCAGCGGTCGCGCGCCCGCAATTGCGGGTGGGCCCAGACCCCGGCCATGTCGTTGACCCGGGCGTTGGCGATCTGCGCGTCTTCCAGCCGGTCGGTGACCTGCTGCACGCTGAGGTCGGCGAAGGCCGCGACGATCAGCGCGCGCAGGGCCTCGCGGTTGGCGGTGCGCAGCGAGTTGGTGGCGAAACGCGGGTCCTCGGCCAGCTCGGCCTGGCGCAGCACCTGGGCGCAGAACACGCGCCATTCGCGTTCGTTCTGCAGGCCCAGCATGATGGTATTGCCGTCGCCGGTGGGGAACGGACCGTAGGGATAGATCGAGGCGTGGGCCGCGCCGGCGCGCACCGGCGGCGCCGCGCCCTCGAACGCGTAGTACATCGGGAAGCCCATCCACTCGACCATGCTCTCGAGCATGGAGACGTCCAGGCGGCTGCCCAGGCCGGTCTTCTGGCGCAGCAGCAGCGCGTTGAGAATGGCGGAATAGGCGTACATGCCGGCCGAAATGTCGGCGATGGAGCAACCGGCCTTGACCGGGTCGTCGGCGGTGCCGGTGACAGACAGGAAGCCGCTTTCGCTCTGGATCAGCAGGTCGTAGGCCTTCTTGTCCTGGTAGGGACCGCCTTCGCCATAGCCGGAGATGTCGCAGACGATCAGGCGCGGGTGCCTGGCGTGCAGCGCCTCGAACGACAGCCCCAGGCGCGCGGCGGCGCCGGGCGCCAGGTTCTGCACCAGCACGTCGGCCTGTTGCAGCAGGCGTTCCATGATGTCGCCGGCTTCGTCGCGCTTGAGGTCCAGCGTCAGGCTTTCCTTGGAACGGTTGGTCCAGACGAAGTGCGACGACAGGCCGCGCACGCGCTCGTCGTAGCCGCGGGCGAAGTCGCCCGCGCCGGGGCGTTCGATCTTGATGACGCGCGCGCCCATGTCCGCCAGCTGGCGGGTGCAGAACGGGGCGGCGATGGCGTGTTCGAGGCTGACGACGGTAATGCCGTCCAGCGGGCGGGGGGCAGGCGTGCTCATGCGGTGAACCTCAGTTCGGCCTGGTGGGCCAGCGTGCCGTCCTGCTCGGCCCAGAGCCGGGCCAGGCCCGGTTCCTCGAGGCGGCCGGCGACCTGGAAGGGCGTGGGTGAAACCAGCGGCCGCAGGCCGCGATACGACAGGTGCGTGGGACGGGCGCCAGGGTGGGCGCGCAGGAAGGCGGCGACCATCTCGGTGGCGATCAGCGGGCCGTGCACCACCAGGCCCGGATAGCCTTCGGTGCCGGTCACGTAGGGATGGTCGTAATGGATGCGGTGGCCATTGAAGGTCACGGCCGAATAGCGGAACAGCAGCACCGACGAGGGTTCGATGGTGTCGCGCCACTGCGCCTGCGGCGCCGGCTCGGTGCCGGCGAGCTTGGGCGGCGTGGGCTGGCGGTAGACGATGTCCTGCTCTTCCAGGATGGCCACCTCGCCGTCCTGGCGGTACTCGTGGCGCACCGTCACGAACAGCAGCGCGCCGGTGCGGCCGGCCTTTTCCTTGACGTCGGCCACCACCGAGACCCGTTCGGCCGGCACGCCCACCCTAAGCGGCTGGCGGAATTCGACGCGGCCGCCGGCCCACATGCGGTTGCGGTCCTGCGCCGGCGGCAGGAAGCCGCCGCGGGCCGGGTGCCCATCCGTCCCCAAGCCATCGGCCGCCACCGTGCTGATGAAGAACGCCCATTGCCACAAGGGGGGCAAGGGGTCGCCCACGGCGGGCGCCGGGCCGCCCAGCGTGGCGGCGACGCGCGCCGCATGGCCGGGATCCAGCGCGTCCGCCTGGCGCTCGCCGCTGCCGATCCAGCCGGCCGGGTCTGTCGATGTCATGCCGATATTCCTCTGATGATTGATCTGGTGGCTAGCATCCCGCATGGCGGGGACACTGTGAATTCATTTTTCCTCAAGGCCGGCTTTGGGGCGCCTGAATCGTGCGCCCGGCGGCCGCCGCCGTAATATAGGCGCCATGCACTTCGATCTCGCCGACCTCCGCCTGTTCATCCACATCGCCGAATCCCCCAGCCTGACGCAGGCCGCCAAGCGCGCCCACCTGTCGCTGGCCGCGGTCAGCGTGCGCATCAAGGCGCTGGAGAACCAGCTCAACACCCGCCTGTTGTACCGCGACAGCCGCGGCGTGGAAATCACCCCGGCCGGCCAGCGGCTGTTGCAGCACGCGCGGGTCATCATGCGCCAGGTCGATCACCTGAAGCACGACTTCCAGGAGCAGGCCGATGGCGATGCCGGCCACATCCGCATCTTCGCCAACACCACGGCGGTCACCGAATTCATGCCGGACATCCTGGCGCGGTTCCTGGCGGGCCATCCCGGCGTCACCGTCGACCTGCAGGAACGCCTGACGCGCGACATCGTGCGCGGCGTGCTGGACGGCACCACCGACCTGGGCATCGTCGCCGGGCCGGTCGACGCGCCCAAACTGCAGACCATCCACTTCAGCACCGATCGGCTGGTGCTGGTGGTGCCCAACGGCCATCCGCTGCAGGACCAGGACAAGGTCAAGCTGGCCGACGCGGTGCGCTATCCGTTCATCACCATGCATGAGGGCTCGACCCTGGTGGCGTTCCTGCGCGACCAGCTCGAGCGCATCGGCCAGCGCCTGCCGCAACGCATCCAGCTGTACAGCTTCGATTCCATCTGCCGCATGGTGCAGGCGGGCGTCGGCGTCGGCGTGATCCCGGATTCCGCCGCGCGCCGCTACGGCGCGGAGATGAAGCTGCGGGTGGTGGAGCTGGATGAGCCCTGGGTGGTACGCGAGCGCAAGCTGCTGGTGCGCGACGTTGACGCCCTGCCCGGCTGCGCGCGTGAACTGATCGAGCAGATCCGGCAGCCGGCGGCCGCCTGACGCGCTGGCGGCGGGAGGCGCCCCAACCGTCCCGCGCGCCGCGATGCCACGTCCAGCAGGCTGTTCACACGACACGCCGCCTCGCGCCGCAAGCCCTAGCGCCCCGTGAACGCCGGCGCGCGCTTCTGCGCGAAGGCGCGCATGCCCTCCAGGTAGTCGTCGGTATAGCCCAGCTCGCGCTGCAAGGCGCATTCCAGGTCGAACTGCTGCGCCAGCGTGTTGCCGCTGGACGCATGCAGGGCGGTCTTGGTCGCGGCATAGGCGCGAGTCGGCCCGGCGGCCAGCGTGGCGCGCACGTCAGCCAGGGTGGCCTCCAGGTCCGCGTCCGGCACCACGCGCCAGATCAACCCCCAGGCCTCGGCCTGGCGCGCGCTGACGGCCTCGCCGAACAAGGCGGCGCCCATGGCGCGCGCCGAGCCCACCAGGCGCGGCAGGAACCAGGTGCCGCCCGCGTCCGGCAACAGGCCGATCTTGCTGAAGGCCTGGATAAAGCGCGCCGACTCCACCGCGAACACCACGTCGCACGCCAGCACCAGGCTGGCGCCGGCGCCGGCCGCCACGCCGTTCATGACGCACACCACCGGCGCCGGCAGCGCGCGCAGCCGCAGGATGAGCGGCTTGTACAGTTTTTCCAGGTTCTCGCTCAGGTCGCGGCGCGAACCGTCCTCGGCCGGCTTGCGCTCGCCCAGGTCCTGGCCGGCGCAGAAGCCGCGGCCGGCGCCAGTCAGGATCACGCCGCGCAAGCCGGCGTGCGCCTCCAGCGCGTCCAGCGCCCGCGCCAGCTCGGCGTGCATGACGGCGGTAAAGCTGTTCAGGCGCTCGGGGCGGTTCAGGGTGATGACGCCAACGCCCTGCTCCAGCGTGAACGTGATCTCGGTGTAGCGGTCATGGCTCATGCCAGTTCCTCCAGCACCGCCAGTTGCTCGGCGCTGTCGCCCAGCAGCAGGTCCGCCACCGTCAGACGCTTGAAGTAGTCGCCCACCTCCAGCTCGTCAGTCATGCCCATGCCGCCATGCAATTGCACCGCCATCTGCGCCACCAGCCGGCCCGCGCGCGCGATTTCGAGCTTGGCCGAGGCCAGCATGCGGCGGCGCTGCGCCGGCTCGGGTTCGGTCAGCGCGGCCACCGCCACGTAGGCCATGGATAGCGCCAGTTCCTTGGCCACCAGCATTTCCGCCAGGCGGTGCTGCAAGGCCTGGAACGCGGCCAGCGGCTGGCCGAACTGCTTGCGCGTCTTCAGATAGTCGACGGTGATTTCGAGCAACCGCTCCATCGCGCCCGCCGCGTGGGCGCATAGCGCGGCCGTCCCCCATTGCAGCGCGTGCGCCAGGGCCCCGTCGGCCGCCTCGCCCCGCGCCAGCAGCGCGTCCGCGCCAAGCGGTGCCGCGTCGAAATCCAGGCGGGCGCAACGCGCGCCGTCCAGCGTTGGCGTGTCGGTGACGCGTACCCCAGTGGCATCCGCCGGCACCGCCAGCAGCAGCGTGGCGCCGTCGTCGGCCCGCGCGCTCACCAGCCAGGCATGGGCCGCGGCGCCATGCCATACCAGGTGCTTGGCGCCGTCCAAACGCCAGCCGTCGCCGTCGCGCGTTGCGCGGCAGTCATTCGGATCGGCCTGGTAGCGGCGTCCGGGTTCCTGGTACGCCACGCTGACCACCTGCCCGCCCGAGGCGATGGCGGGCAACCAGCGCTCACGCGCGGCGGCGTCGCAGGCGCCGATCAGGGCCGCGCCCATCACGGCGCTCGGGATCACAGGCTCGGCCACCAGCCCGCGCCCCAGTTCCAGGTGCACCGGCAGCAGGCTGGCCGGCACTTCGCCGAAACCGCCCGCTTCCTGCGGAATGTTCAGCCCCAGCACGCCCAGCTCGGCCAGCGCGTTCCAGGCCGCCGGATCGAGCCGGCCGGCGGCCTCGCGGGCGCGGCGCCGAGGCCGGGTCCATGCCTGGTCCACCAGGCGGCGCAGGCTGTCGGCCAGCATGCGCTGTTCTTCGGTATAGAGGAAATCCATGTGTCGTGCTCCTTGCGGCGCGCGCCTGTCTTGCAATCCAGGCGGGCGTCCGGATTGGCGGATTACAGGCCCAGCACCAGGCGGGCGATGATGCCCTTCTGCACTTCGGTGGTGCCGCCGTAGATCGAGGTCTTGCGCATGTCGGCATAGCCCGCGCCTGACGCCGCCGCCATCTCCGGCCCGGGGCCGTGATACGCGGCCTCGGCCAGCATCCATTCGGGGTCGTACGGCCAGGCATCGGGGCCGGCCACTTCCATCTGCAGCATGGCCAGGTCCTGCTGGATCTCGGAGCCGCGGATCTTCAGCACCGAGGCCTCCGGGCCGGGCGTGCCGCCATTGCTCGCCGCCACGCGCAGCAGCAGCATTTCCAGCGCCATGATGTCGACCTCGATGCGCGAGATACGGTCGCGCATGCGGCTGTCGGCCAGCAGCGGCCGGCCGCGCGACGTGGCGCGGGCCGCCATGTCCTTGAGGATGCCGAGTTCGCGATGGCAATGGCCCAGGCCGGCGATGCCGGTGCGTTCGTGTCCCAGCAGGTACTTGGCGTACGTCCAGCCCTGGTTCTCCTCGCCCACCAGGTTGGCGACCGGCACCCGCACGTTCTCCAGCCACACTTCGTTGACGTCGTGGCCGCCGTCCAGCGTGCGGATCGGACGCACGGTCACGCCCGGCGCGCGCATGTCCAGCAGCAGCATCGAGATGCCGCGCTGGGCGCGCGCGTCGGGATCGGTGCGCGCCAGGCAGAACATCCAGTCGGCGTACTGCGCCAGCGTGGTCCAGGTCTTCTGGCCGTTGACCACGTATTCATTCCCATCGCGCACCGCGCGGGTCTTGAGCGAGGCCAGGTCCGACCCCGAACCCGGTTCGGAATAACCCTGGCACCACCAGTCTTGCACCCGGGGAATACGCGGCAGGAAGCGCGCTTGCTGCTCGGCGCTGGCGTACTTCATCAGCACCGGGCCGATCATGGACAGGCCGAACGGCAACAGGCGCGGCGCGCCGGCCTTGAAGCATTCCACTTCGAAGATCAGCCGTTCCAGCGCGTTCCAGCCGGTGCCGCCGTGCTCGACGGGCCAGTTCGGCGCGCCCCAGCCCTGGTCGGCCAGGATGTTGTGCCAGCGCACGTAATCGTCGCGCTCCAGCCGCTGGTGCCGGCGCACCTTGTCGCGGATGTCCCGCGGCAGCCGGTCGGCGGCGAACGCGCGCACCATTTCGCGGAACCGGATCTCTTCCGGCGTCCAGGTCAGATTCATGGCCTACCTCCTTTGGCGGCTATCTAGCCATGCCGACCCGGCGCCGGACAATCTGCGGTTGCCGAAGGCGGGCTTTTGCCTCGGTGTAGGGCCATCGCGAACGGGCACTACGGGCCGGCAAAAGGCCTGCTTCAGCAATGAAGAATGGCACCTGCCGGCGCCAGCCCCGACACTGGCGGCTCATCCATCCGAAACCGTATGCCATGACCGCAACCGACCCACGCGCCACCGAAGGCGTCGAGGCGCAATACCGCCAGGCGCTCGATCAGGGACGCTTCCAGATCCAGCATTGCGACGCCTGCGACCGCGCCGTGTTCTATCCCCGCATGATCTGCCCGCATTGCGGCGCGCAGCAGTTGTCCTGGCGCACGCCGGACGGGCGCGGCACGGTCTATTCCACCACCACCGTGCGGCGCAAGCCCGAGGCGGGCGGCGACTACAACGTGGCGCTGGTCGACCTGCTCGAAGGCGTGCGCCTGATGAGCCGGGTCGAGGGCGTGGCGCCCGACGCCGTGCGCATCGGCATGGCGGTGCGGGCCCAGGTGGCCGTGACGGAAGGCCGCGGCCTGCTGGTCTTTGTTCCCAACAAGGAGGCGCAATGACGCTGAACGATCTGCGCGGCGCCGTCGCGGTGGCGGGCGTCGGCCATGCCGGCCTGGGCCAGGCCCACGGCTACACCGAAATGGAAATCCTGGTGCAGGCGGCGCAGCGCGCGGTGGCCGACGCCGGCCTGTCGATGCGCGACATCGACGGCCTCTGCACCGCCAGCGTGGCGGCGCCGATGTGGGCGATGCCGGTCATCGAGCACCTGGGCATCCGCCCCAGCTTCATCGACAGCACCATGCTGGGCGGTTCCAGCTTCGTGGCGCACCTGCTGCCGGCGCTGCACGCGCTGGCCTCGGGCCAATGCAACGCGGTGCTGGTCTGCTATGGCAGCACGCAGCGCACCTCGACGCTGAGCCGCGCCGAGATCGGCCGCGTGCGCAAGCAGTTCGATCCGCAACCTTACGAGACGCCGTACGACCCGTTGAGCCCGCTGTCGTCGTATGCGCTGGCCGCGGCGCGCCACATGCACCAGTACGGCACCCGCCGCGAACACCTGGCGCAGGTCGCGCTGGCCGCCAACCAGTGGGCCCAGCTCAATCCCGAGGCGCAGCTGCGCGAGCCGGCCACGCTGGAACAGATCCTGGCCGCGCGCATGGTGTCCGACCCTTTGAGCGTGCGCGATTGCTGCCTGGTCACCGACGGCGCCGGCGCCTACGTGCTGGTGCGGGCCGACCGCGCCCGCGACCTGCCGCGCCCGCCGGTCTACGTGCTGGGCAACGCCACCGCCGTGTGGAACCGGCAGATCTCGTCGATGGAAGACCTGACCGTCACCGCCGCCAGCGAATCGGGCCGCCGCGCCTATGCCATGGCGGGCGTCTCGGTCCAGGACATCGACGTGGTCGAGCTGTACGACGCCTTCACCATCAACACCCTGCTGTTCCTGGAAGACCTTGGCTTCTGCGCCAAGGGCGAAAGCAAGGACTTCATCGCCGACGGCGCCATCGCGCCCGGCGGGCGGCTGCCCGTCAACACCAACGGCGGCGGCCTGTGCTGCGTGCATCCCGGCATGTACGGCGTCTTCATCATGATCGAGGCCGTGCGGCAACTGCGCGGCGAGGCCGGCGCGCGCCAGGTGACCGGCGCCGAACTGGCGCTGGTGCACGGCAACGGCGGCACGCTGTCCAGCCAGGCCACTGCCATCCTCGGCACCGCCGCCACCCTCTGACCCCGATCGCAGCAACCATGTCGCACGCCGAACCGCTCACCCGCATCCACCAGTTGCTGGCCCGCCAGGCCGGCAGCCAGCCCGACGCCATCTGCCTGTACGAGGAAGGCGGCGGCATCCTGACCTATGCGCAACTGTGGCAACGCGCCGAGGACGCGGCGCGCTGGCTTGCGGCGGCGGACGTGAAGCCGGGCCACCGGGTGCTGATGGTCGGCGAGAACTGCGCCGCCATGATCGCCGCGTTGTTCGGCTGCGGCATCATCGGGGCCTGGCCGGTTGGCGTGAACGCGCGCTTGTCGGCGCGGGAAATCGCCGCCATCAGCGCCCACGCCCAACCCGAGATCACGCTCTACACCAGCGGGGTTTCCGGCGCCGCCGCCGCCCATGCCGATGCGGCCGGCGCGCAACCCGCCGATGCCGCCGCCTGGGGGCCAGGCGTACGGGCACGGCGCGCGGATTCTCCGACCCAACCCGAAACCGATGCCCAGGCCGCCGAGGTCGCCACCGTGATCTACACGTCCGGCACCACGGGCGCGCCCAAGGGCGTCATGGTGCCGCATCGCGGCCTGCTGCATTTCGCCGGCGTCTCGGCCGCGTCGCGCCGCCTGACGCCGCGCGACATCGGCTACGCCGCCCTGCCGCTGTCGCACATCTTCGGCATCGCCACCGTGCTGATGGCGACGCTGCACGCCGGCGCCAGCCTGGTGCTGCGCAGCCGCTTCGATCCCGAGGACGCCTTCAAGGCGCTGGCCCACCCCGGCATCAGCATCCTGCAGGGCGTGCCGACCATGTTCAACCGCATGCTGGCGGCCGCGCCGCCGCGCGGCGAACTGCGCGCGCCGGCGTTGCGCTACGTCTACACCGGCGGCGCGGCGCTCGACCCGACGCTCAAGCGCGACGCCGAACGCTACTTCGGCGTCGCCATGCATCACGGCTATGGCATCACCGAATACGCCGGCTCCATGTTCATCACCGACATCGACGCCCCGCCGACCGATTGCAGCGCCGGCTACGCGGTGGACGGCGTGCAATTGCGCATCGGCCGTCCCGACGCCGACGCGCCGCGCCCCGGCGAACGCGGCGACATCCTGATCCGCGGCCCCGGCGTGATGCTGGGCTACTACCGCGACCCGGAACAGACCGCGCAGGCCCTGCTGCCCGGCGGCTGGCTCAACACCGGCGACATCGGCTACCTGGACGACCGCGGCGCGCTGTACATCGCCGGCCGCTCCAAGGACCTCATCATCCGGTCCGGCTTCAACGTCTACCCGATCGAGGTGGAGGCGGTCATCAACGCCTTTCCCGGCGTGCGCCTGTCTGCGGTGGTGGGCCGCCCCACGGAGGACCACAACGAGGAAGTCATCGCCTTCGTCGAGCCGCTGCCCGGCGCGCGCCTGGACACTCATCTGCTGATGCTGCACCTGCGCGCCCAGCTGGCGCCGTACAAGCGGCCGGCGCGGATCCACTGCATCGACACGATTCCCACCACCGTCAGCGGCAAGATCCTCAAGCAGCCGCTGAAAGAAAGGCTGGCGTAGGCGCGGCCCCGCTGTTCCGCTCCACGACCGGCTCATTCCACAAGGAGACATGAGCGTGAACATCAAGACCCTGCTCGCCGCGGCCGCCGCCGTGGCGGCCATGACGGCCGGCGCCAGCGCGGCCGCCGACAGCGCCTACCCCGACCGCCCCATCCGCCTGCTGGTGGGCTACGCCCCCGGCGGCCCGGTGGACACCACCGCGCGCGTCTTCGCCAAATACCTGGGCGACAAGCTGGGCCAGGCGGTCGTGGTCGAGAACCGCGCCGGCGCCAGCGGCATGATCGCCTCCGACGCCACCGCCAAGGCGCCGCCCGACGGCTACCTGCTGGGCTTCGCCGCCAGCCCCACGCTGACCATGTCGCCATTGGTCCAGCGCAGCACCCTGTTCGATCCGCGCAAGGACTTCTCGCTGATCGGCCTGGTCGTCGACTACGCCAACGTGCTGCTGATCGGCCCGCAGGCCCCCGCGAAGAATGTGGGCGAACTGGTCGACTACGCCCGCGCCCACCCCGACGCCGTGTCCTTCGGCTCGGCCGGCATCGGGGCGTCGAACCACCTGTCGGCCGAACTGCTGAAGAAGCAGGCCGGCGTGCCGATGCTGCACGTGCCCTATCGCGGCAACTCGCCGGCGATGATGGACGTGGTCAGCGGCAAGATCACCTTCATGTTCGACATCACCAGCACCGCGATTCCGTTCATCAAGAGCGGCAAGGCGCGCGCGCTGGCCGTCACCTCGCGCACCCGCAACCCCGAGCTGCCCGACGTGCCCACCATGATCGAGGCCGGCCTGAAGGACTACGAGGTGGTCGGCTGGTACGCGCTGGTCGGCCCGCGCAAGCTGCCTGACGCGGTACAGGCACGCCTGAAACGCGCGCTATCCGAGGTGTCGAAGGACCCCGCCTTCCGCCGCGCCATGACCGAGGGCGGCTACGCCATCAACACCGGCGACGCCACCGCGCTGCAACAGCGCATCGACCGCGAATATGCCCTGTGGGCCGATGTGATCCAGAGCGCCAACATTCAGGCCAACTGACCCCGAGGGAACACCGCCCATGACGCCGCCCGCATTGCGCACGCAGACCCGATTGCCCATCATCGGCGCCCCCATGTTCCTGGTCTCCGGCCCGGACCTGGTGGCGGCGCAATGCGGCGCCGGCATCATCGGCACCTTCCCGTCGCTCAACGCCAGGCCGCAGGAACAGCTGCACGCGTGGATCACGCGCATCGAAGACAAGCTGGCGCGCGCGCGCCGGGCGGCGCCGCACGCCGTCATCGCGCCCTATGGCGTCAACCTCATCGTCCACCCCAGCAACGCCCGCTGGCAGGGCGACCTGGCCATCTGCGCCGAGCGCCGCGTGCCGCTCGTCATCACCTCGCTGCATCCACCCGAAGCGGTGGTGCGCGCCGTCCACGCCTACGGCGGCCAGGTCTACCACGACGTCACCACGGTGCGCCACGCCCGCCGCGCCCTGGACGCCGGCGTCGACGGCCTGATCCTGGTCGCGGCCGGCGCCGGCGGCCACGCCGGCCGGCTCAACCCCATCGCCCTGGTCAACGAGATCCGCGCCTTCCACGACGGCCCCCTGGCCCTGTCCGGCTGCATCAGCCACGGCAAGGACATCCTGGCAGCCCAGGCCCTGGGCTGCGACTTCGCCTACATGGGCACCCGCTTCATCGCCACCCGCGAATCCCTGGCCAACGACGCCTACCGCGAAATGATCCTGCGCGCCCAGGCCGCCGACGTCACCTACACTCCCTACTTCTCGGGCGTGCCCGCCAACTACCTGAGCGAGAGCATCCGCGCCGTGGGCCTGGATCCCGCCCAGCTTCCCGACTACGACGCCCCGCCCCCGAACCTGGACAAGCACACTCGCCCCAAAGCCTGGAAAGACGTCTGGAGCGCCGGCCAGGGCGTGGGCGCCGCGCAGGAAGTGCTGGCGGTACACGAGCTGGTGAATCTGCTCGAAGCGGAATACCAGGCAGCCAGGCAAGCGCTGCTGCGCTGACAGTCAGAAGCGATAGCTCATCCTGACACTGCCCGCCTGCGACGACGCGCGGGACGTGTTGACGAGCGCATCATAGGCAAGAGACACGTCCAGTTGCCGCGTCAGCGGCAAGCCGACGCTTGCGCCGAACGTCAGGAAGCCGCGCGACAGATCGGCGCCCGGCGCGGCGAAGCGCGTGCCGTCCTGCGACACGACCGTCATCGCGCGGCCGGTATCGAGCAGTTCGTGGGCGTAGGCCACACGGAACTGGAGATTCAACGGCCGCTGCGCGCTATCGAACGCCGTGTCGAAGGTCATGCCGACGTAGGGCTGCAGGCTGCGGGCGGTGTCCGAGCCGACATGCAGGTTTTGGCCCCTCGCGCCGCCTTCGTCAAAGCTGTTGGCGTGGAAATAGGCATAGCGCAATCCCAGCCGGGGCGTCATGACCAGTCCGCCAAGCGCCAGGGGCTTGCTGACTTGCGCCGCCGCCGTGAATTCCTGCCCGACATGATCGCCCTTGGCCGTGCCGACATTCTCGAAGGGCCGCTTCTGCGACAGAAAATGCAGGCCGTAGCCGAGCATGCCCGTCACATCGACCGACCCCAGGTCGCGGCTGGCATAGGTGGCCAGGCGCACCGTGTCGCGCGTGCCGGCGCTTTCCGTGCTCTCTTCCGACAGCTCGGCATGGGAATAGCCCATCGCCAGGCCGAAGGTGTTGCGATCCACCCGCTTGTCGGCGCCGGCGAGAAAGCCGTACTGGTTTTCCTGGAAGCCCGGCAGCCCCCCCGAGCCGGACAGCCGGCCATGCCGTCCCGTGGCGTTCGCCCAGACCGAAACGGCATCCGTCGTGTCGGCTGGCCCGGACGCGACGGCGCGCCGGGTCGCGCGTTCGAGCACCGCCGCCGTGGCCGACTGCGCGCTCATCAACGCGGCGCTGCCAAGCGCCGTATAGATGCTGGTGCGGGTCGGCGCGATGATCACCGGCGTGTCGCCCGGCATGCCCGAGGCCGGATTGCTCAGCAGCAACGCGACGTCGTTGGCGCCGTAGGCCACCGATGAGCGCAGGCCGTTCAGGTCCGCGCCGGAGGCCAGCGAACCCGTTACCGACGAGAAGCGCCCGCTGATGCCATTGGCCGCGCTCACCACGTTGTAGCGCGTGGCCGAATAGGTGCCCGGCGCGTATGTGATCGCCAGCGTCCCGTTCAGTGTGGCACTGCCACCGACCTTCAGCAACGATGCCTGGGTCGGACTGACTTCGATGGCCAAGGTCGCATTCGACGCCTGGGTGTAATTGCCGCCCACGCTCAGCGTGCCGATGGATCCACCGGGCGACACCATGCCGCCGTTCGTCACATCGCCGAGAATCGTGCCGTGCCCGCCGAGCGTGCCTTGCGCCCCGACCGCCACGTCGCCGCCCAACACCGCGGCGCCATGGCCGGCATCGCCCACCTGGAGCCTGCCCTGAGCGACAGTCGTCGCTCCCGTGAATCCGGCATTCGAACCATTGAGCACGAGCATGCCGGTCCCTTGCTTGAGCAACGCGCCGCTGCCCGTGAACTCGCCTTCATAGACGCTGTCGGTGGCCCCGCCGAGCGTCAGCGTGCTGGCGCCGGCCAGCACGCGCGAACCGGCCACCCCGTACAAGCCGGCCAGCGTCTGGCCCGATGCCGCCGACAGGTCGAGCGTCGCGCCGCTGCCCATGAGCGAGATGGCCGAGGCCGCGGACAGCCGTCCCGCGCCGTTGAGCACCAGCGTGCCGCCGTTGATCGTGGTCGCGCCGGTGTAGGTGTTTACCCCCGAAAGCGTCTGCGTGCCACTGCTAAGCACCAGTCCGCCGGCGCCGTCGATGACGCCGGAAAACACGCCCGACGCGTTCGTCAGGGTCAGGGTGCGGCCGCCGAGCGCGACTCTCCCGCCGCCCGCAAGGCTGGCCACGGACGCGCCGCTCGTCGTCGCCGAAATGTCCAGCGTTCCGTTGCTCGTCACCCCGCTGGATGCCGCCACGCTGCCGCCGCCAGTAAGCGCGAGCGTCGCGCCGCTGTCGATGGTGGTGGTTCCCGTGTAGGTGTTGACGCCCGTCATCGTCAGGACCCTGCTGCCCTGGACGCTTACCGAGCCCGCGCCGGAGATGACGCCCGCAAACGTCAGGCCGTTCGTCATCGAAGAGAACGCGACGCCGGACGCGGCGTCGGTCAGGATCACATCGTTGCCCAGCGTCAGCCCGGGGTGGCTCGCGGAAATGGTGGCGGTCGCCCCCGCATCGAACAACAGGCCGCCTACGATGTTGGAGCCCGTCAGCAGCGTCAACGTGTTGCCCGTGCCGCCGAACTGGATGGCCGCCGCGCGGGCCCCGCCCGGGCCACTCGGCGCGCCGGTGATGGTGCCCGCATTGACGATCGTGTCCAGGCCTCGCGTCACGATACCGACCCCGCCGCCATTGCCGGCGCCGCCGGCGATGGTGCCGACATTGAGGATCATATTGCGCGAGCCGGCAAGATTGATGCCGGCTCCGCCCGCCCCATCCGCCCCCGCGCCGGAATTGCCCGCCCCCCCGCTGCCGCCCGCGCCTCCAGTGATGCTGCCGGTATTGGTGATGGTGGCGTTGCCGCCAACCGCGAGCAAGCCGTCGCCGCCGGCGCCTCCCCCGCCGCCAAAGCCGCCGCTGCCGCCGTTGCCGCCAGCGCCACCGGTGATCGTGCCATGATTGTTGATCGACGCCACCGCCCCGGCCGACGTCAAGCCGCTGCCGCCCCCGCCGCCGCCACCGCCGTTGCCGCTGCCCGTGTTGAAGACATTGCCGCCATTGCCGCCCGCGCCGCCCACGGCCGCCGCCGAATTGTTGATGGTGATATCGTTGCCCAGGTACTGAAGCGCTGTATTGCCGCCATTGCCACCGCCACCGAAATTGGTGCCGTCGCGGCCGGCATTGCCGGCGTCGCCCGCAATCGGCGCGTTGATGGCCAATCCAGACCCCGTGAACATTTGTGCCGGTGTGTTGGCGGCCGCGTTGCCTGCGTCGCCGGCAGCCCCCGCGCCCCCCGTTCCCGAGCCGCCCCAGCTTCCCGGCACCTGCACGGTCACGTTGCCCGGGCCGAGCTCGCTGGCGCCGCCCCCCTGGCCATTGCCATTGCCGCCAGCGCCGCCGCGACCGGGATAACCCGCTCCGCCGGGCGCGCCGCAACCCGTCGTGTCGCTGGCGGAACAGGCGGCCAAGGCGGGCGCCGCCGCGGTCAAAAGGGCCAGCGCCAGGGCGGCGCTGCCGGCCGCGAGCATGACGCTTGCGGCCGACCGCAAGCTGGCCGCCGCAGGCGCGAAATCGTAGCGGTGTGACGTCGGAACGGTCGAAGACGCCGGCGCGTCACAGTGGGCCACAAGCCCGGATTTGCCTTGGAGCACGAATTTCCCCTTGCTTCCGCCCTGCCCAGTACCAGGATGACCCGGAGGGGACAACCGCCAGAATCCCGCGGCACGGCAATCATATGGAAGCCAGCGCCCGGGGAAGACCAAGCGTGTTCAACTGCCGAACGCTGGAGCGTTGCGCCGTCTGAGCGCGCATCGGCAGCAAATGTAATGCAAAGTTTCGTGGTTCGCCATGCTGGCGTTCCCGGCGGGGGGACGCGCCACCGGACGGCGCGAGGACGGGAACCCCTGCGCAGCGTGATACGGCGCCTATTCCAGCTTGATGCCCGCCTTGTTGATCACTTCCCGCCATTTCAGGACTTCGCCGCGCACGAACGCGCCAAACGCCTCCGGGCTGCCGGGCTTGGGTTCCGCCCCCGCCGCCACCATCGCCTTGGCCGTCGCGGGATCCGACAACACCTTCACCATGTCCGCATTGACCCGCGCCACGATGTCGGCGGGCGTCCCTTTCGGCGCCAACACCCCGCTCCACGAATACGCTTCGTACCCCGGCACGCCGGACTCGGCGATCGTAGGCACGTCCGGCAACATGCTCGACCGCGTCGGATTCCCCACCCCCAACGCGCGCACCTTGCCCGTCTTCAGATGCGGCACCGCCGACGGCCCGTCCGCGAACATCACCTGCACCTGGCCGCCCAGCAGGTCCTGCATCGCCGGCGCGCTGCCGCGGTAAGGAATGTGCTGGATCTTCACGCCCGCCATCGCATTGAACAGCTCGCCCGCCAGATGCGTGCCGCCGCCCGTTCCGGAGGAGCTGAACGACAGCTTGCCCGGATTCGCCTTGGCATAGGCAATGAGTTCGCTCACCGTATTCACCGGCAGCGACGGATTCACCACCAGCACGATGGGGAACACCGCCGCCATGCCCACCGGCACGAAATCGCGCGTGATGTCGTAGGTCAGGTCGCCGCGCAGGCTCGGCAGCACCGCATGATGGATGGAAGCGAAAAAGAAGTTGTAGCCGTCCGGCTCGGCCTTGGCGGCGAACTGCGCGCCAACGATGCCGCCGGCGCCAGAGCGGTTGTCCACCACCGTCGGCACCGACCACAGGTGGCCCAGCGGCTGCGCCGTGAAGCGCGCGGTGGTGTCCACCGGACCGCCGGCCGGAAACGGTACGATGAAGGTGACGGCGTGGCCGGGCCAGGCGGCGGCGCGGGCGAAAGTGGGCAGCAACGTCGTGGCGCACGCAGCGCCCAGCCCCGCGATGACGCGGCGGCGTTGGGGATCTAGCAAGGCAGTCTCCTGAGTCTCGTTCTTGTCGGTGGCGCGGCCGCAAGCCACACCGGAACAACGCGGTGCCTTGCCGCCTGCCGGCCCCATTTTTCTACTGCCTGCGCGTCAGGCGCGGCCGGGGCTTTTTTTATTATTTGCCGCGCGGCCGCTTTTGCCGCTACACATTTTCAAAAGCCCCTCTTTCGCCGCGATGCCGTGTTCGCTGAACGCACACTATCGCGCATCCGATGTGGCGCCACGGCGACGGCCATGCGGCCCGTCAAGCCGTCGGCGCGGGCGCAACGCCACGCTCGCCGCGGCACGACACCGCCCCCGCCACGGCTACTGTCCCCGCGCCGCGCGCTGCACGTGTTCGATGAAGCATTCGGCGAAGCTGGGCAGGTCGCGGCCGCGCTGGCGGCACAGCAGGCGGTCGCGCAGGGCCCAGGGATCTTCCAGTTTCAACACGTGCAAGGCATCGGGCCGGCTGTAGCGCGCCGCGCAGGCGCGCGGCACCACGGCGATGCCGGCGCCGGCCTCGACCATGCGGCACACGGCCTCGAAACTGCCCACGTGCACGCGCTGGCAGATGCGCTTGCCCAGGCCGCTGGCGATGTCCTCCAGGAAGGTCTGGATGGCGCTGTCGGGATGGATGCCGACGAACGGGTAGGCATCGATCAGGTCGGCGAAATGGGCTGACTTCGACGCCGCCAGCGGATGGTCCAGCGCCGTGACCACGGTGAGTTCATCGCGGAACAGCGGCGTCACATCCAGGCCCTCGACGTCGATGTTGCCGGCCACCAGCCCCAGGTCGCCGGCGCCCGCGCGGATCGCGATGACGATGTCGCCGGAGATCTTCTCTTCCAGCTCGACGTCCACGTCGGGGTTCTCGGCCAGGAAGGTCGACAGCGCGTCCGCCAGAAAGGAATTGGTGGCGGTGGTATTGGCCAGCAGCCGCAGCCGCCCTTTCAGGCCGCTGGCGTAGGGCTGCAGGTCGGCGTTCAGGCATTCGAGCTGGCGAAACACCGCGTTGGCGTGCTTGAGCAGCACCTCACCGGCCGGCGTCAGCGCCACGCCCGTCGCCATGCGCACCAGCAGTCGCGCCTTGAAGGCCTCTTCCATGTGCTTGACGCGCGCGCTGGCGGCGGGCAGCGACAAGAAGGTGCGTTCCGCCGCACGGGTCAGATTGAGCGTTTCTCCCACGTTCACGAAGAGCCGCAGGTCAGTCAGATCATGTCTCATGTTCCACCACACAGAAGGGGGGCATTTCTAATTTTGAATTCTTCGAATGCCGTGACGACCATACCATGGGGCAACCCCGTAAACCATACGGTTTGACGCGGAACTGTTTCCCACGCGGCGCGCGCCGCGGCATCTGGAGTAAGCCCCAATGAGCGGTATTGTTTCCGGCAAGGTAGTGGTCGTTACAGGCGCGGGCGGCGGCATCGGCCGCGGCATCGCGCTGGCCATGGCGCAGGCGGGCGCCAAGGTCGTGGTCAACGACATCGGCGTCTCGCTCACCGGCGAGGGCGGCGGCGAAGGCCCCGCGCAGGCCGTGGCGCGCGAGATCGTCGCGGCGGGCGGGCAGGCCGTCGCCAACACCGACAGCGTGGCCGCGTACGACAGCGCCAGCCGCGTCATCCAGAACGCCGTCGACGCCTTCGGGCGCATCGATGCGGTGGTCAACAACGCCGGCAACCTGCGCGACCGCGTATTCCACAAGATGAGCGAAGAGGAGTGGCGCCAGGTCATCGACGTGCACCTGAATGGCTCGTTCTTCATGAGCCGCGCCGCCGCGCCCTATTTCCGCGAGCAGGAATCCGGCGCCTTCGTGCACATGACGTCCACGTCCGGCCTGATCGGCAATTTCGGCCAGGCCAACTATGCCGCCGCCAAGCTCGGCATCGTCGCGCTGTCCAAGTCGATCGCGCTCGACATGGCGCGCTACAACGTGCGCTCGAACTGCATCGCGCCGTTCGCCTGGAGCCGCATGACCAGCTCCATTCCCGCCGAGACCGACGAGGAGAAGGCGCGCGTCGAGAAGCTGAAGAAGATGGAAGCCGGCAAGGTCGCGCCCATGGCGGTGTACCTGGCCAGCGACGCGGCCAGCGCCATCACCGCGCAGGTGTTCGCGGTGCGCGCCAACGAGATCATGCTGATGAGCCAGCCGCGGCCGCTGCGCAGCGTGCACCATGGCGAAGGCTGGACGCCCGAGCTGATCGGCGAGATCGCCGTGCCCGCCATGCGCAAGCATTTCTACGCGTTGGAGCGCTCGCCCGACGTGATCGACTGGGATCCCATCTGAGGCCGCCATGCCACTCGATTACGCAACCGTGAAGCACTGGCGCTTCGACGACGTGCGCCAGCACTACGACGACAAGGACACGATGCTGTACGCCCTGGGCATCGGCCTGGGGCAGGATCCGGAAGACGAGCGGCAACTGCGCTACGTGTACGAGAAAGACCTGCGCGCCTTTCCCACCATGAGCGTGGTGCTGGGCTATCCGGGCTTCTGGATGAGCGACCCGCGCGCCGGCATCGACTGGGTCCGGCTGGTGCATGGCGAGCAGCGGCTGGCGGTGCACGCGCCCCTGCCCACGTCCGGCACCGTGATCGGCAGGAGCCGCGTCACCCACGTAATCGACAAGGGCGCGGACAAGGGTGCGATCGTGGTCACCGAACGCACGCTGCACGACAGCGCCGGCACGCACCTGGCCACCTTGCGGCAAAGCACCTTCTGCCGTGGCGACGGCGGCTTCGGCCAGGGCGACGCCAGCCCTGAGCCGCTGCCCGCCGCGCCGCAAGGCGAACCGGAACGCCGTTGCGCGCTGCGCATTCCGCCGCAGGCGGCGCTGCTGTACCGCCTGAATGCCGATCGCAATCCGCTGCATGCCGACCCCGAGGTCGCGCATCAGGCGGGTTATCCCAAGCCGATCCTGCATGGCCTGTGCTCCTACGGCATCGCCGCGCACGCGCTGGTCAAGACCTGGTGCGACTACGATGCCTCCCGCCTGACCCGGCTGGATGCGCGCTTCTCGGCGCCGGTCTATCCGGGCGAGACCTTGCAATGCGATATGTGGCGCATGCCGGATGGCCAGATCCGCTTCATCGCCCGCGCCGTCGAGCGCGACATCGTCGTGATGAGCCATGGCGCCGCCGAGGTGCAACCATGACGCGCCCGCCCGCATTGGACGGCATCCGCGTGCTGGACCTGTCGCGCATCCTGGCAGGCCCCTGGTGCACGCAGAACCTGGCCGACCTGGGCGCCGACGTCATCAAGATCGAACGCCCCGGCGTCGGCGACGACACCCGCGCCTGGGGCCCGCCCTTCCTGAAGGACGGCAATGGCGTCGACACCAACGAATCCGCCTACTACCTCAGCGCCAACCGCAACAAGCGCTCGGTCGAGGCCGACATGGCCACGCCGCAAGGCGCGGCGCTGATCCGCGAGCTGGCGGCGGTCAGCGACATCCTGGTCGAGAACTTCAAGGTCGGCGGACTGGCCAAGTATGGCCTGGACTACGCCAGCCTGAAGGCCATCAATCCGCGCCTGATCTATTGCTCGGTCACCGGCTTCGGCCAGGACGGTCCGTTCGCGCAACGTCCCGGCTACGACTTCATGATCCAGGGCATGGGCGGGCTGATGAGCATCACCGGCGAACGCGACGACCTGCCCGGCGGCGGACCGCAGAAGGCCGGCGTGGCAGTCACCGATATCGTCACCGGCATGTATGCGACGGTGGCGATCCTGGCGGCGCTGCAGGAACGCCACCGCAGCGGGCTGGGCCAGCACCTGGACATCGCGCTGCTCGACAGCCACGTGGCGCTGCTGGCCAACCAGAATTCCAACTATTTCAATTCCGGCGTGGCGCCGACGCGCGCCGGCAACGCGCACCAGAACGTGGTGCCCTACCAGGTCTTCGCCGCCAGCGACGGCCATCTGATCGTGGCCACCGGCAACGAATCGCAGTACCGCGCCTATTGCAAGGCCATCGGCGCGCCGGAGCTGGGGGACGATCCGCGCTTTGCCACCAACCGGCTGCGCGTGACCCACCGCGAGGAACTGGTGGCGATACTGGCCGCCATCATGCGCCAAGGCGCGCGGGACGACTGGATCGCCAGGCTGGAAGCGGTCGGCGTGCCCTGCGGGCCGATCAACAACATCGCCCAGGCGTTTGCCCATCCGCAGGCGCAGGCGCGGCAACTGCGCCGTGACCTGCCGCATCCGGCGGGCGGTGTCGCGCCCGTCACCGCCAGTCCGCTGCGCTTTTCGGATTCGCCGGTGGTGTATCGGCGCGCCCCGCCGCTGCTGGGCCAGCACACCGAGGAAGTGCTGCGCGAGGTCCTGGGAAAGTCACCGCAGGCCATCGCGGCATTCATGGGCTAACGGTCTTATTTTTTGCGGCAACCTTTTAATTTCCACCCCGTTCGACATACATTTCCCGCAATCAATAAGAAGTCAGCATGCGACAACCAACTTGGTTCTTAACAACTCTCGCTCGGTGATAAAGCGCTGAGTACGCATACCTACACTTACCGCCACGTCTTTCATTCGTCCGGTAATCGTTGGGTATGCTCATGCAAGCTTCCGTCTTCTCGAAAAAAGCCGTTCCCCACCATCGCCTCACCTACGCCGCGTTGCTCGTGTTCGCCCTGGGCGCCGGCATGGCCTTGCCAGACGTGGCGCTTGCCGCGGCCGGCGAGCGGGGCGGCGGCCAGGGGGGAAACGCCATGAAGAGCTGGGGCGTGACCAACCCCCTCATCCAAGGCGGCGAAGGCGGCGGACTGGAAGCCATCCACGCGGGCGGCATCGTCGGCGCGGGGAGCAACGCCACAGGCAGCCCGAACACGGGCGGCGCCGCCCCCTCTGTCTCGGCCACGGAACGGGTCGTCGATACGAACACGGTCGGCAGCAATGGAAGCTGCGAGTCCCCCTGCAACCCCGATGGGCCGAATCACTCCGGGGGGGGCGGAGGGGTCGCCATCCT
Organism: Achromobacter sp. HNDS-1; assembly: GCF_040084795.1. NCBI lineage: Bacteria > Pseudomonadati > Pseudomonadota > Betaproteobacteria > Burkholderiales > Alcaligenaceae > Achromobacter > Achromobacter sp. HNDS-1. The sequence goes on along the minus strand of NZ_CP157584.1, from coordinate 4,168,807 downwards.
CGGGGGTGAAAATACCAACGTGACCGTCACTGCGAGCGGAAAAGTGGCGGGCGGCGCGGGCGGCCCGGGAAGCGCAGGGGAGATCAGCACCGATTTCACCATGCTGCGAGCGGGCGGCGGCGGCGGCGGCGGCGCGGGCATCGCCGTCAAGTCCGGAACCCTGACACTGAACGGCGCCGTCACGGGCGGCGCGGGCGGCCACGCGCCAGGCCATCCGGGCGATGGCGGCGATGCCGTGGTGCTCGAACGAGGCGACATCATCGTCAATGCGACGATCACCGGCGGCCAAGGCGGCGCGCGTCTCTATAACGGCAAACCCGTGACGTTCAGTGGCAACGGCGGCACAGGCATATCGATCGGATCGGGCACCGTCGTCAACAATGGCATCGTGCGCGGCGGCCCGTCGGGCGCGGTTGACAATGTCGCCGCCAATGGCAAGGTCGGCGCCGCGCTGCGCGCCGGCTCCAACACCATCGTCACCAACAAGCGCCGCTTCAATGGCAGCAGCGGTAGCGCCATCGTGTTCGAAGGCGACGACAACAAGCTGATCATGTGGTCGGGCTCCGACATCCTGGGCAGCGTCCGGTTCGAGGGCCGGCGCAATCAAATCGCGCTGGGCAGCGACGACGGCGCGCCCACCACGGCGAAGATCTGGAGCGACGGCCGTCTCGACTTCGGCATCGATGGCGTCTACGTCGTCCGCGTCACGCCCACCGCGGCGGATCGCCTGAATGTCGTGGAAACCGCCAGACTCACCGGCGCGGCCGTGCTGGTCGACGCCATGACATCGGACCTGTACGCCGAGCACGCCACCTACACCATCCTGCATGCCGACGGCACCTTCAACGGCACGCGCTTTGGCACCGTGACATCCAACCTGGCCTACCTCACGCCCACACTCAACTACTCGGACAACGATCAGGACGTCCTGTTGACGCTGGCGCGCAAGGCGGCACCCGTACCCCCGCCGCCCGATCCGGCGCCGCCGTCCCCCGGGCCGGTTCCGCCCGTGGTCGATGCGACGCCTCCCGTCGTGACCGATCCCGTCGCGCCGGCTCCCGCGCCGACGCCGCCGTCCCCCGGGCCGGTTCCGCCCGTGGTCGATACGACGCCTCCCGCCGTGACCGATCCCGTCGCGCCGGCTCCCGCGCCGACGCCGCCGTCCCCCGCCCCGGTTCCGCCCGTGGTCGATACGACGCCTCCCGTCGTGACCGATCCCGTCGCGCCGGCTCCCACGCCGACGCCACCGCCCACCGGCCCGGTTCCGCCCGTGGTCGATACGACGCCTCCCGCCGTGACCGATCCCGCCGTGCCGGCTCCCGCGCCGACGCCGCCGTCCCCCGGGCCGGTTCCGCCCGAGGTCGATACGACGCCTCCCGCCGTGACCGATCCCGTCGCGCCGGCTCCCGCGCCGACGCCGCCGTCCCCCGCCCCGATACCGCCCGTGGTCGATACGACGCCTCCCGTCGTGACCGATCCCGCCGTGCCGGCTCCCGCGCCGACGCCGCCGTCCCCCGGGCCGGTCCCGCCCGTGGTCGATACGACGCCTCCCGTTGTGACTGACCCCGCCGTGCCGGCTCCCGCGCCGACGCCACCGCCCACCGGCCCGGTCCCGCCCGTGGTCGATACGACGCCTCCCGTTGTGCCCGCTCCCGTCGCGCCGGGAGCGGGCGGCGGCGCCCCATCGGAATCGATTCGTTTCGCCGACCTGCTCGCCGGGCGCAATGCCATCGCCGCCGCCAATGCGATCGACGGTCTACCCGACGGGCATGAGCTCTACCGACACGCGCTGAACCTGCCCGAAGGCGCGCCACAGGCGTACTTTTCGGCGCTCGCCGGGGAGCTGCACGTCAGCGTCCGCCATGCGCTGCCCGGCCTGGACGCCACGATCCGCAGCGTGCCCCTGGCGCATCTGCGCGCCAATCTGTCCGCGGGCCTGCGTCCCGGCGAACCGACCGCGGCGGCCGGCCTGAGCGACGCCGCGCCGGCCGCGTCCACGCTGCCCGCCGCCCGCGCCCGACCGGTCTGGGCGCAACTGATCGGCAACTGGCAGCGCCACGACGCGACCGATGACACGGCCGCCGTCCGACTGCGCACCACCGGCCTCTTCGTCGGCGCGGATCATGCCGTCGGGGCCGGCTGGCGCCTGGGCGGCGCGCTCGGATACACCGACAGCCAGTTGCGCACCGATGGCACGGCCGCCAGAAGCGGCATCGACAGCTACAGCGCGCTCGCCTACGGCGGCAAGGCCTTCGAGGCCGGTCCCGGCAAGCTCAATCTGATGCTGGGCGTGTCCCATACCTGGCACCACATCGACACGCGGCGCCGCGTCGCCGTCGGCGGCCTGGACCAGACGCTGCGCGCCAGTTATCGCGCCGGCGCCACCCAGGTCTTCACCGAACTGGGCTACACCCTGGCCGCCGGAGGCGGCTTGGCGCTCGAACCCTACGCCGGCCTGGCCTGGGCCGGCCTGCACAGCCGTGCATTCCAGGAAAGCGGCGGCAGCGCCGCGCTCTCGGGCACGCGCCAGGCCACTCACACCACCACCACCACCGTGGGGTTGCGTGCCCGCCAGGCGCTGGAGCTGGGTACGGTGCAAGGCAGCGTCACGGCGGGCGCGGGCTGGCGCCGCGCGTTCGGCGATCTGCGGCCGACCTCGACGCTGGCGTTCGATACCGGCTCCGCCTTTACCGTCACCGGCGCGCCCATCGCCCGCAACGCCGCGCTGCTCGAAGCCGGGCTGCAGGCGCAGACTGGCCGCAATGCGACGGTCGCGCTGGACTACGCGGGCCAACTCGGGGCGGGTAACCGCGACCACAGCGCCACGCTGAGCTGGCGCTGGGCGTTCTGACCGGGTCACGGGCGCGCTCCCGCGGCGCGCGCCCGGATCGTTTCCAGGCGTCCTCGCGAAGCGGCCGGCCCGCTATTTATCAGACCGTTTAACGAGACGAAGGCCGCGGTTTTGCACCCCCTGAACCGTATGATGCCGGTCACCCACCGACAAAGGATTCCGCGGGCCGACGCCGTCCTGTCCACACGCCAATCCACTGACTATCCGCTTGCGCCGCTGCCTTGGGCCTGAAGCTGCGACGTTCGCCCGCAGCGTCGCCAGCACCGGTGACCCGAGGGGTTCCGAAGCCTCGGCCGCAATGACGCGGCGGAACATTTTCGTTCGAGTTCAACATGCATTGGTTTTCCCTCAAGCGTCTGTTCCATCGCAAGCGCGACACGCGAAGCGCCGACCTGTACGGTCAGATCGCGGCTATCCACAAGGCGCAGGCGGTTATCGAGTTCGACCTCGATGGCCATGTGCTGATGGCCAATCAGAACTTCCTCGACGCCATGGGCTACCAACTCGACGAACTGATCGGCCAACACCACCGTATCTTCGTCGCGCCCGACCGCCGCGATTCGCCGGAGTACAAAGCCTTCTGGGACAAGCTCAAGCGCGGCGAGTACGACGCGGGACGCTACCGCCGCATCCACAAGGACGGCAGCGATGTCTGGTTGCAGGCCAGCTACAACCCGATCCTCGACACGTCCGGACGGCCCTTCAAGGTGGTCAAGTACGCCACCGACGTCACCGAGCAGCAGCGGCGCCAGGCCGACACCGAGGGCCAGCTCGAAGCCATCTCCAAGGTGCAGGGCATCATCGAGTTCGAGCTGGACGGCGCCATCATCCGCGCCAACGACCTGTTCCTGGACGCGATGGGCTATCGCGAAGACGAGTTGCGCGGCCGGCATCACAGCATGCTGGTGTTGCCCGAGGAGGTGCGCAGCCCGGCCTACAAGGAATTCTGGCGCAAGCTGCGCGGCGGCGAGTACGACACCGGCCAATACCTGCGCATCGGCAAGAACGGCCGCCGCGTCTGGATCGAAGCCAGCTACAACCCGATCTTCGATGCCGAGGGCCGGCCATTCAAGGTGGTGAAGTTCGCCACCGACATCACCAAGCGCTTCACCGCCGCGCAGACGCTGCGGGTGGCGGTGCAGGGCCTGACCGAGAACGCCGAACGCGCCAGCCAGGCCAACACGCTGGCGCGCGATGCCTGCCAGGTCGCCGAGGAAGGCGGCAAGACCGTGGCCGGCGTGGTGGCCACCATGGGCGCCATCACCGACAGTTCGCGGCGCATCTCGGAAATCATCGGCGTCATGGATGGCATCGCCTTCCAGACCAATATCCTGGCCCTGAACGCCGCGGTCGAGGCGGCGCGCGCCGGCCCGCACGGCAAGGGTTTCGCGGTGGTGGCGGCGGAAGTGCGCAGCTTGGCGCAGAACAGCGCGTCCGCGGCCAAGGAGATCAAGGATCTGATCACCACCTCGGTCGAACAGATAAGCAGCGGCGCCGGGCAGGTGCAGTCCGCCGGCGTCACCATGGAGAACATCGTCACCTCGTCGCGCCGGGTCACCGAGATCATGGGTGAAGTAGTCGAGGTCTCGCTGGCGCAATCGGCCAAGCTGGTCGAGGTTACCGAGGACATCACGCAGATGACGGCCGAAGCGGCCCAGGAACTGCAAAGCGCCTATGACGTGCAGGCCAGGCCCGTGACGTCCCGCGAAACAGCCACCGCGCGGGTCGCCGCATCCGGCAAGCGGGCACCCGCCCAGCCGGCGCTGGAGTACGTGCGCTATTGACCCCGCGCGATAGGGCTGACGCGCGAAAGGCGTCCCGCCCGAACGCGCCGGCGATTGCCGGTGGCAATGAAAAACGGGCGCCGTCATCAGCGCCCGCTGTGTGTTGCCGCTGCCGGCTTACGCCACGGCGACCGGGATCTTGCCGATCCTGGCCTGCCATTCCTTCGGCCCCGTGGTGTGGACCGAGGTGCCCTGGGCGTCAACCGCCACGGTCACCGGCATGTCCTTCACGTCGAACTCGTAGATGGCTTCCATGCCCAGGTCGGCGAAACCCAGCACCTTGGCGCCGCGGATCGCCTTGGACACCAGGTAGGCCGCGCCGCCCACGGCCATCAGGTAGGCCGAGCCGTGCTTCTTGATCGACTCGATCGCGACGGGGCCGCGCTCGGACTTGCCGATCATCGCGATCAGGCCGGTCTGCTCCAGCATCATGTCGGTGAACTTGTCCATGCGGGTGGCGGTGGTCGGACCGGCCGGGCCCACCACTTCGTCGCGCACCGGATCAACCGGGCCGACGTAGTAGATGACGCGGTTGGTGAAGTCCACCGGCAGCGGCTCGCCCTTGGCCAGCATGTCCTGGATGCGCTTGTGCGCGGCGTCGCGGCCGGTCAGCATCTTGCCCGACAGCAGCAGGGTCTGGCCCGGCTTCCAGCTGGCGACCTCTTCCTTGGTCAGCGTGTTCAGGTCGACCTGCTTGGACTTGTTGTAGTCCGGCGCCCAGTGCACTTCCGGCCATTCCGACAGCGACGGCGGGTCCAGGCGCGCCGGGCCCGAGCCGTCCAGCTCGAAGTGGGCGTGGCGGGTGGCCGCGCAGTTCGGGATCATGGCAACCGGCTTGGAGGCCGCGTGCGTCGGGAAGGTGTTGATCTTGACGTCCAGCACGGTGGTCAGGCCGCCCAGGCCCTGGGCGCCGATGCCCAGCGCGTTGACCTTTTCGTACAGCTCGATGCGCAGCTCTTCGAGCTTGTTCTGCGGGCCGCGGGCCAGCAGTTCGTACATGTCGATGTCTTCCATCAACGACTGCTTGGCCATCAGCATGGCCTTTTCGGCGGTGCCGCCGACGCCGATGCCCAGCATGCCCGGCGGGCACCAGCCGGCGCCCATGGTCGGGACCGTCTTGAGCACCCAGTCCACCAGCGAGTCGCTGGGGTTGAGCATGGCGAACTTGGACTTGTTTTCCGAACCGCCGCCCTTCGAAGCCAGCTGCACGTCGACCTTGTCACCCGGGACCAGCTCGACGTGCAGGATACAGGGCGTGTTGTCGCGAGTGTTCTTGCGGGCGAACAGCGGATCGTCCAGCACCGAGGCGCGCAGGGGATTGTCCGGGTTCAGGTAGCCGCGGCGCACGCCTTCGTCGCACAGTTCCTGCAGGGTGCGCTTGGTGTCGAAGCGCACGCCCATGCCGACCTTCAGGAACACGTTGACGATGCCGGTGTCCTGGCACAGCGGGCGCTTGCCTTCGGCGCACATGCGCGAGTTGGTCAGGATCTGCGCCATCGCGTCGCGCGCGGCCGGGCTTTCCTCGCGCTCGTAGGCGCGGGCCAGGTGGCGGATGTAGTCGACGGGGTGGTAATAGCTGATGAACTGGATGCCATCGGCTATCGACTGGATGAAGTCTTCTTCTTTGATGAGGACGGACATGGCGATATGCGGGTTACGGAGGGAAACGTGAAAGCGCGGCCGGCGAACCGGCCGCGCGCGATGGGGTGCAGCTTATTCTATTTGCCTTGCCAGACGGGCTTGCGCTTCTCGGCGAAAGCCGTGGCGCCTTCCTTGGCGTCGGCCGACGAGAAGATGTGGGCGATCAGCGGACGCTGGCGGCTGAACATCTCTTCCTGGGTCCAGTCGCCGGACTGCGCCACGATGCTCTTGGCGGTCTGCACCGACAGCGGACCGTTCTCGACGATGGCGCGGGCCAGTTCCAGCGCGCCGGCCAGGGCGCCACCCGGCTCGGTCACGCGGTTGACCAGGCCGAAGCCGTAGGCGCGCTCGGCGCCCAGCATGTCGCCGGTCAGGATCACTTCCATGGCGATGTGGTACGGCAGGCGGCGCGGCAGGCGCAGCATGCCGCCGGCGCCGGCCACCAGGCCGCGCTTGACTTCGGGCAGGCCGAACTTGGCGTTGCTGGCGGCCACGATCAGGTCGGACGCCAGCGCCATTTCGCAGCCGCCGGCCAGGGCGTAGCCTTCGACCGCGGCGATCAGCGGCTTTTTCGGCGGCGCTTCGTTCAGGCCGGCGAAACCGCGGCCTTCGACGTACGGACGCTGGCCCGACTTGGCGAAGGCCTTCAGATCCATGCCCGACGAGAACGTGCCGCCCGCGCCCGTCAGGATGCCGATGCGCACGTCGTCGCGGCTGTCCAGCTGATCCAGCGCGGCGGCCATGGCCTGGGCGGTTTCCAGGTTGATGGCGTTCTTGGCCTCGGGGCGATTGATGGTGATGATCTGGATGCCGTCGGCGACTTCCACCTTGATCAGGTCAGACATGCGGATGCTCCTTCCGGGGTTTGGGGATGTTGGTTTTATATAAGACTGGTCAACCTGGAATGATACGACCAATGCCGGACAGCCGCAGGGCGCCGCGCCGCCGGTGTCCGCCTGGAGCACGCCCCGTCCGAGATGTAACGGCCAGGATGTAACCGCCATCCCGGGGTCCGCCCCCGGGGCCGCCCCGGGCCAGTTAAAATGCCCGGTTTCCCACGCCCACGGCAGACGTCGCCCGGCGATCGAATTCCAAGAATCCTATGCTCACCTTTCAGCAAATCATCCTTACGCTCCAGGAATACTGGGACAAGCAGGGTTGCGCCCTGCTGCAGCCCTACGACATGGAAGTCGGCGCCGGCACCTCGCACACCGCCACTTTCCTGCGGGCGATCGGCCCGGAGCCCTGGCGCGCGGCCTACGTGCAGCCCTCGCGCCGCCCCAAGGATGGCCGTTACGGCGAGAACCCCAACCGCCTGCAGCACTACTACCAGTACCAGGTGGTGCTGAAACCCGCCCCCCCGGAAATCCTGGACCTGTACATCGGCTCGCTCAAGGCGCTGGGCATCGACCCCACCCAGCACGACATCCGTTTTGTCGAGGATGACTGGGAAAACCCGACGCTGGGCGCCTGGGGCCTGGGCTGGGAAGTGTGGCTCAACGGCATGGAAGTAACCCAGTTCACCTACTTCCAGCAGGTCGGCGGCCTGGATTGCACCCCGACCACGGGCGAGATCACCTACGGCCTGGAACGCCTGGCCATGTACCTGCAGGACGTGCAGAGCGTGTACGACCTGGTCTGGACCGAAGGCGCCAACGGCCGCCGCGTGCTGTACCGCGACGTGTTCCACCAGAACGAAGTGGAACAATCCACCTACAACTTCGAATACTCGTCGGCCGAGATGCTGTTCGCGCACTTCAACGACTACGAAGCCGAGGCCAAGCGCCTGATGGACGTGCCGCTGGCGCTGCCGGCCTATGAAGCCACGCTCAAGGCCGCGCACACCTTCAACATGCTGGACGCGCGCGGCGCGATCAGCGTGACCGAGCGCGCCGCCTATATCGGCCGCATCCGCAACCTGTCGCGCGCCGTCGCGCAGGCCTACTACGATTCCCGCGAACGACTGGGCTTTCCCATGCTGGGCCGCGACAAGGCCGCCGGGGAGGCTGCATAAATGACGACGAACATCCGCCCCCTGCTGGTCGAGCTGCTGACCGAAGAACTCCCGCCCAAGGCCCTGCAGAAGCTGGGCCAGGCTTTCGCCGAAGGCGTGCGCGCCACGCTGGCGCGCCACGGCCTGCTGGCCGACGGCTGCGCCGTCGAGCCCTACGCCACGCCGCGCCGCCTGGCGGTGCGCCTGTCGGCCGTGCTGGCCCAGGCGCCCGACCAGGCCTACGCCGAAAAGCTGATGCCCGTGAAGATCGGCCTGACCGAAGACGGCAAGGCCACTCCGGCGCTGCAAAAGAAGCTGGCCGCCAAGGGCCTGGAAAACATCGACCTGGCCACCCTGGAACGGGAATCCGACGGCAAGCAGGAATACCTGGTCGCCCGCGGCACCGCCCCCGGCGCCGCGCTGGCCGCCGGCCTGCAGGAAGGCATCGACGCGGCCATCGACGGCCTGCCGATCCCCAAGGTCATGCGCTACCAGTTGGCCGACGGCGAAACCACGGTCAAGTTCGTGCGCCCGGCGCACGGCCTGATCGCGCTGTTCGGCGCCGACGTGGTCCCCGTGACCGCCCTCGGCCTGACCGCCGGCCGCGAGACGCTGGGCCACCGCTACATGAGCAACGGTGCCATCGCCATCGCCGATGCCGACGCCTACGCCGCCACCCTGGCCGAAAAGGGCCGCGTGGTGGCCTCGTTCGAAGGCCGCCGCGACGAGATCCAGCGCCAGCTGCTGGACCACGCCGGCCGCCTGTCGGCCACGCTGGGCGACGACCCCGAAGTGGCCGCCCTGCTCGATGAAGTCACCGCCCTGGTCGAACACCCCACCGTCTACGTCGGCGAGTTCGAGGAACAGTTCCTGCAAGTGCCGCAGGAATGCCTGATCCTGACCATGCGCCTGAACCAGAAGTACTTCCCGCTGTTCGACCCGGCCAGCGGCCGCCTGACGCACCGCTTCCTGATCGTGAGCAACATGCGCACGGACAACCCGGTGAACATCGTCGAAGGCAACCAGCGCGTGGTGCGCCCGCGCCTGGCCGACGCCCAGTTCTTCTTCGAGACCGACCGCAAGACGCCGCTGGCCGCGCGCGTCGAGCAACTGGGCTCGATCGTCTACCACAACAAGCTGGGCACCCAGCTCGAACGCGTCGAGCGCGTGCGCGCCATCGCCCGCGACGTGGCCGGCAAGCTGGGCGGCGACGTCGCCGCCGCCGACCGCGCCGCGCTGCTGGCCAAGGCCGACCTGGGCTCGAACATGGTGGGCGAGTTCCCCGAGCTGCAAGGCATCATGGGCGCCTACTACGCCGCCGGCGACGGCGAGCCGGACAGCGTCGTGCAGGCGCTGCGCAGCCAGTACCGCAACCGTTACGACACGCCGGTCTCGCAGGACGACCTGACCGCCGCCACGCTGTTCATCGCCGAACGCGCCGAGACCCTGGTCGGCATCTGGGCCATCGGCCTGGCGCCCACCGGCGAACGCGACCCCTTCGGCCTGCGCCGCGCCGCGCTGGGCCTGATCAGCGCCTTCGAGCAACTGGCCGCCGGCGGCTGGCTCAAGCTCAACCAGGACGGCCCGCTGTCCCTGGACGGCCTGCTGGCCGCCACCGCCGCCACCTTCCCGGCCGGCAAGATCCCCGCCGACACGCTGGCGGAAGTGCGCGCCTTCATCTACGAACGCTACCGCAACCAGTTGATCAACGAGCACGACCGCAACGCGGTCGAGGCCGTCATCGCCCTGGCGCCGCCGCTGCACCAGGTGGGCGAGCGCGTGCGCGCCGCCGCCGCCTTCGCGCAGATGCCCGAGGCCGCCAGCCTGGCCGCCGCCAACAAGCGCATCGGCAACCTGCTCAAGAAGGCCGAGGGTGAAATCGGCGCGGTCAATGACGCCGCGCTGGTCGAGCCCGCCGAAAAGGCGCTGGCCGCCGCCATCGCCGCGCTGCGTCCGCAGGCCGAGGCGCAACTGGCCGCCGGCGACTTCGCCGCCAACCTGCGCACGCTGGCGCAGGCGCGCGAGCCGGTGGACGCTTTCTTCGCCGACATCATGGTCATGGCCGAAGACCCGGCGGTGCGCGCCAACCGGCTGGCGCTGCTGGGCCAGCTGCACACCCTCATGAACCAGGTCGCTGACATTTCCAGGCTGGCACAGTGAAGCTCATCATCCTCGACCGCGACGGCGTCATCAACCAGGACAGCGACGCCTTCGTCAAAAGTCCCGACGAATGGATCGCCCTGCCCGGCAGCCTGCAGGCCATCGCCCGCCTGACGCAGGCGGACTGGACGGTGGTGGTCGCCACCAACCAGTCCGGCCTGGCGCGCGGCCTGTTCGACATGGACACGCTGACCGCCATCCACACCAAGATGCGGCGCGAGCTGGCCGCCGTCGGCGGCAGCGTCGACGCCGTCTTCATGTGCCCGCACGGCCCGGACGACGACTGCACCTGCCGCAAGCCGCGTCCCGGCATGTTCGAGCAGATCGGCCACCGCTATGACGTCGACCTGGCCGGCGTGCCGGCCGTGGGCGACTCGCTGCGCGATCTGCAGGCCTCCACCGCGGCCGGCTGCGCGCCGTGGCTGGTGCTGACCGGCAACGGCAAGAAGACGCTGGCCAAGGGCGGCCTGCCCGACAACACCCGGGTCTGCGACGACCTGTCGGCCGTGGTCGACGCCTTGCTCCAGGACAACTGATGGCCCGGCTGCGCTCGCTCCTTTATTTCCTGTTCCTGGCCATCACGGTCATCCCCTATGCCTTCGCCTGCGTGCTGTGGGCGCCGCTGCCGCTGCACCTGCGCTACAAGCTCACGGTGGGCTGGCCGCGCCTGGCGATCTGGGGCGCCAAGGTGTTCTGCGGCATCCGCTGGCAGGTGAAGGGCTGGGAAAACCTGCCTGACGGCCCGGCGGTGCTGCTGTCCAAGCACCAGTCGGCCTGGGAAACGCTGTTCTTCCCGGCCTACATGCCGCGCGAAGTGTGCTTCGTCTACAAGAAGGAACTGCACATGGTGCCGTTCTTCGGCTGGGGCCTGGCGCTGCTGCGCATGATCGCCATCGACCGTTCCAAGGGCCGCGACGCCTTCGAGCAGGTGGTCAAGCAGGGACAGGTCCGGCTGGACGAAGGCCGCTGGCCGCTGCTGTTCCCGGAAGGGACGCGCGTGCCGCCGGGCAAGACCGCGCGCTTCAAGATGGGCGGCGCGCTGCTGGCCTCGCGCACCGGCGCGCTGGTCATCCCGGTGGCGCACAATGCCGGCGAATGCTGGCGCCGCAACGCCTTCGTCAAATATCCGGGCATGGTTACGCTGTCCATCGGTCCCGCGATAGAATCGAAGGGAATCTCCCCCGAGGAACTGAACCAGAAAGTGCAGGACTGGATCGAAGGGGAAATGCGGCGTCTCAATCCAGAAAGGTATGCCCAGCACTGACCAGCTCGAACTCCTGTTCGACGTGCAAGACTCCGATGCGTCTGCCGACGCGTCGCCCTTGAGCGCGTCTCCCGCGCCGCGCAAGGCGCCGGTGGCCACGCCGCCCGCGCCGCTGTTCCCTCCCCCTCCTGCCTCCTCCGCGCCCAAGCCGGCCGGCGAACCGCTGCTGACGCTGTCGCCCAACGCCGCCGCGCGCGTGCCCACCCCCTGCCCCGATCCGCTGCCGCCCGGCGCGCGCTGGCGCGAGGTGGACACCGATCCGCAACCCATCGGCTTCGTGCTGCTGCGCTCGCGCCGCCGCAGCATTGGCTTCGTCATCACCGACGACGGCCTGCGCGTCACGGCGCCCAACTGGGTCACGCTGGCGCAGATCGACGACGCGGTGCGCGAGAAATCCCGCTGGATCGTCGCAAAGCTGCGCGAATGGCACACCCGCAAGCAGCAGCTGGCCATGGCGCACACGCGCTGGCAGGCGGGCGGCGAGCTGCCCTACCTGGGCAAGCGCATCGTGCTGGGCGTGGGCGGCGACAGCCGCCAGACCCGCCTGTCCGGCGATGCCGACGCCCCGGCCGACGGCGACACGCTGTGGCTGGCGCTGCCGGCCGACGCCGACCAGGGCCGCATCCGCGACGCCGCCCAGGCCTGGCTGCAGCAGCGCGCCGGCGCCTGGTTCGGCGCCCGGCTGGCGCACTTCCTGCAGATCAGCGGCCTGAAGATCCGCCGCTGGCGCCTGTCGTCGGCGGCCACGCGCTGGGGTTCGTGCACCAGTGACGGCAACATCATGCTGAACTGGCGCCTGATCCATTTCGCGCCGGCCATCATCGACTACGTCATCGCGCACGAACTGGCGCACCTGCGCGAAATGAACCACAGCCAGGACTTCTGGCGCGAGGTCGGCCAGATCCTGCCCGACTTCGAGGAAGCCAAGAACGTGCTGCGGCGCCACGACCCCGCCTCGCTGCCGCAATTCTAGGGTCGGCGCGAGACGCCCGCGCAACCGGCCCAGGGGCCAGTTCCCACTAAAAGAAGCCTCGCATGAGCACCCACGGAGACACACCATGCTTCTGCTGATTCCCGGCCCGGTCACGACCGATGCGCGGGTGAAGGCCGCCATGGCGCAGGACTATGCGCCCTGGGACAACGAATTCCGCGCGCTGTACCGCCAGGTCTGCGCCGACGTGCTGCGCGTGGCCGAGGCCGACGCGGACACGCACGTGGCGCTGGCGCTGCCGGGCTGTGGCCATTTCGCGGTGGAAGCCGCCATCCGCACCCTGGTGCCGCCCGGCGGCCGCCTGCTGGTGCCATCCACCGGCGCCTACGCCGGCCGCCTGCAGAAGCTGGCCGCCGAGGCCGGCCGCGTCGCCGTGCCGCTGTACGTGGGCGCGCGCGACCGCGTCGACCCGCAGGCCGTGGCACAGGCGCTGGAGCAGGACCCGAGCCTGACGCACGTCGCGCTGGTCTACAGCGAAACCGGCAGCGGCATCTGCCACGACGTGCCGGAACTGGCCCGCATCGCCCACGCGCTGGGACGCCGCGTCATCGTTGACGCGGTGTCTGCGTTCGGCGCGCTGCCGCTGGCAGTGCGCGCCCTGCCGGCCGTGGACGCCGTGGTGCTGACGGCCAACAAATGCCTGGAAGGCCTGCCCGGCGCCGCCTTCGTGGTGGGCCGCCGCGACAGCCTGGAGGCCGCGCGCGGCAACGCCGGCAGTTGGTCTCTGGACCTGGCCGACATCTACCAGCACACCCTGGCGCCCAACGCCGGCCCGCGCTTCACCCCGCCGGCGCCGACGCTGGCGGCGCTGGCCGTGGCGCTGGAGCTGTATCATCAGGAAGGCCGCGAAGCCCGGCTGGCGCGCTACACCGCCAACATGCGCACCCTCTACGACGGCGTGGCCGGCCTGGGGCTCAGCCCCTACTTGCCGCCCGCGCTGCAGGGCCCGATCGTCGTCAACGTGCACGCGCCCGACGCGCCGACCTGGAACCTGCAGCTGTTCGTGGACGCGCTCAAGCAGCGTGGCTTCGTGCTCAGCAATTTCACCAACACCGAACTGCCCACTTTCCGGGTAGGTTGCATCGGCGCCTTCGGGCCCGACCAGATGCGGCTCGCGGTCGACGCCATGGGCGGCGCGCTGCAAGACCTCGGCATAACCCGGGAGTCCGCCGGACACGTCCACGGCTTCCCGCCACCCCTCATCGCTTAAGGAATTCCACCATGCGTATGCTCCACACCATGCTGCGAGTCGGCAACCTCGACAAGTCCATCGACTTCTACACCAACGTGCTCGGCATGCGCGTCCTGCGCCGCAACGACTACCCGGACGGCAAGTTCACGCTGGCGTTCGTCGGCTACCAGGATGAATCGGAAGGCGCGGTGATCGAACTGACCCACAATTGGGACACCGACAAGTACGACCTGGGCAACGGCTACGGCCACATCGCCCTGGAAGTCGACAACGCCTACGAAGCCTGTGACAAGGTCAAGGAACGCGGCGGCAAGGTCACCCGCGAGGCCGGCCCGATGAAGCATGGCACCACCGTGATCGCCTTCGTCGAGGACCCGGACGGCTACAAGATCGAGTTCATCCAGAAGAAGGGACGAGTGGATTGATGCCCCCACGCCGCGCCCACTGCGTGGGCTAGCTGCCCCCCGAGGGGGCTCTTTCCCCTTGGGGCGGCCCGGCGGGGAAAGCCCCCTTCTAACGACGGACCACTTTTTTTCCACCATCGCCATGATCCACACCATCCTCAAAATGGGCGATCCCCGGCTGCTGCGCGTCGCGCCGCCGGTCGAGCGCTTCGATACCCCCGAGCTGCACGCCCTGATCGAAGACATGTTCGAGACCATGGCGGCGGCGCAAGGGGTGGGCCTGGCCGCGCCGCAGATCGGCGTGGACCTGCAACTGGTCATCTTCGGCTTCGACCGCAACGAGCGCTATCCCGACGCGCCGGCGGTGCCGCAGACGATCCTGTGCAATCCGGTCATCACGCCGCTGTCCGACGACATGGAAGACGGCTGGGAGGGCTGCCTGTCGGTGCCGGGGCTGCGCGGCCTGGTGCCGCGCTACCGCCACATCCGCTACCAGGGCAAGGATCCCTACGGCCGCGACATCGACCGCGAGGCCGAGGGCTTCCACGCCCGCGTGGTGCAGCACGAGTGCGACCACCTGATCGGCCGGCTCTATCCTTCCCGGATCCAGGATTTCTCGAAGTTCGGCTTCACCGAAATCCTGTTCCCGGGCATGGACCCGAATCAGGACGATTGATCGTCCCGCGGCGCGGTGCGCGGATCCGCGCCCGCGTCCGGCTTCGGATCGGTCTCGCCGCGCGCCTCGGACACCGCCGCTGGACGCGGCGCCGATGCCATCCGCGTGCCATGCCCAGCGGCCTCAGCCGCGCCCGCCTCACCCGGCGACAATTCTTCCGGCGCGAAATCATCCACCTGCAGCACCCGCGAGACGATCGCCTCGGCCGCTTCCAGCTGCGCCGCCTGCGTCGCCGTGATGGCGCCGTGCCGGTGCGCCTCGCGCCAATCGCGCACGCCAGACTGGCGCAGCCGGTCACGGATCGGTTGCACCGCGTCGACCAGGGCGAAGGCGCGGGTCAGCAGCGCCAGCGGATCCTCATCGCCCTGGGCGCCGCCCGCTGAACGTTGCAGGTCGGCCGCCAGCCGCGCATGGGTCGGCGACGGCTTGAGCAGCAGCTCCGCGCATTCGCGGCTGAGCGCGTCGTCCGGCCCCTTGGCCAGCCGCCACGGCAGGATGGCGGCGCGCAATGCCCAGGCCAACGGCCGGCCAGGCAGGTTCGACAGCACCTGGTCCATGCGTTTTTCGATCTCGGCATAGCCCTGCGCCATGCACCAGCGCACCAGCGGCAGGTCGTCGTGCTTGCGCCCCTCGTCTTCCCAGCGCTTGAGCACCGCCGACAACAGATAGAGTTCGGCCAGGATGTCGCCCAGCCGCGCCGAGATCATCTCGCGGCGCTTGAGGCCGCCGCCCAGGCGCGACAGCGCGGCGTCGGCCAGCAGGGCGAAGCCGGCCGCATAGCGGCCCAGCCGACGGTAGTGGCCGGCGGTGGGGCCGGACACCGGCGACGGCGCCAGCAGGCCGCCGGTCCAGGCGCGGCCGATGGCGCGCAGCGTGTTCATGCCGGTATGGCGCAGGTGGCGCCAGAACACGTCGTGGAACACTTCCATGCCGCGTTCTTCGTCGGGATTGCCCAGCGCCAGGATCTCCGGCATCAGGTAGGGGTGGGCGCGGATCGCGCCCTGGCCGAAGATGATCAGGTTGCGCGTCAGGATGTTGGCGCCCTCGACCGTGATGGCGATGGGCACCGCCCGGTACAGCGCGCCCAGGTAGTTGCTGGGCCCGTCGATCACCGCGCGGCCGGCATGCACGTCCATGGCATCGTTGACCGACACCCGCATGCGCTCGGTGGCGTGGTATTTCATGATGCCCGACACCACCGCCGGCTTCACGCCCTGGTTCAGCGCGGCGCAGGTCAGGCGCCGGGCCGCTTCCACCAGGTAGGCATTGCCCGCCAGGCTGGCCAGCTTTTCCTGCACGCCCTCGAACTTGCCAACGGGAATGCCGAACTGCTCGCGCACCCGGGCGTACATGCCGGTGGCGTGCGCGCTCATCACGCACGCCGCCGCCGACAGCGACGGCAAGGAAATGCCGCGCCCCGCCGCCAACGCGCTCATCAGCATCTGCCAGCCGTGGCCGGCGCGCTCGACGCCGCCGATCAGCGCGTCCAGCGGCACGAACACGTCGCGGCCGCGATTGGGTCCGTTCTGGAACACCTGCATTGCCGGCAGATGGCGGCGGCCGATCTCGACGCCGGGCGCGTCGGTCGGCACCAGCGCCACCGAAATGCCGATGTCGCGCGCGCCGCCCAGGATGCCGTCGGGGTCCGACATCTTGAACGCCAGCCCCAGCACCGTGGCCACCGGCCCCAGCGTGATGTAGCGCTTGTGCCAGTTCAGGCGCACGCCGATCAGCTCGCGACCGTCCACCACCTGGCGACAGACCACGCCGGTATCCACCATGGACGCGGCATCCGAGCCGGCCTCGGGGCTGGTGAGGCCGAAGCACGGCACCTCGCGGCCGTCGGCCAGGCGCGGCAGCCAGTAATCGCGCTGGGCCTGGGTGCCGAACTGCATCAGCAGCTCGCCCGGCCCCAGCGAATTGGGCACCATGACCGTGACGCCGGCGGTGATGGAATAGGCGGAAATGCGCCGCACCACCTCGGAGTGGGCGTAGGGCGAGAAGCCCAGGCCGCCGTGGCGTTTGGGGATGATCATGCCGAAGAAGCGCTGCGCCTTCAGGAAGGCCCAGACCTCGGGCGGCAGGTCGCGCCGATGCCAGGTGATGTCCCATTCGTCCAGCATGGCGCACAGCTGCGCCACCGGGCCGTCGATGAAGCGTTGCTCATCCGGCGTCAGGGCGGCGGCGGGCACGTCCAGCAGCTTGCGCCAGTCGGGATTGCCGGTGAACAGATCGGCTTCCCACCAGGTGTCGCCGGCCTCGATGGCCTCGCGTTCGGTGGCCGAGAGCGGCGGCATCGCGTTGCGGGCCCAACGGTATGCGGGTTCGGAGATGCGGCGCCGGCGCCAGGCGTTGAAATCCATGTGCTCTCTCTCGTTCGATGCCACTGGGCATATCAGGGCAAAGTACCAGAATTGGGCCATCGGGGACAAACCCCATGGGTCTGACTCTGCGACAATGGGCCTCCCCGCGCTGGTGCGCATTCCCTTCGCTATCCGGGCACACACCGCATGCTGAACAAACTCTGGCTGGGCTTCTTCCTGACTGCCGCCGCGGCCGCGCTGTACCGCTGGCTGGCCATCGGCGATCCGGACGTGTTCCGCGCCATGGTCGCCAGCCTGTTCGACATGGCGCGAGTGTCGGTCGAGGTGATGGTGTTGCTGTTCGGCACGCTGACGCTGTGGCTGGGATTCCTGCGCATCGCCGAAAGCGCCGGGCTGGTGGAACGGCTGGCGCGGCTGCTGGGGCCGCTGTTCGCGCGCCTGATGCCCGAGGTGCCGCGCAACCACCCCGCGATCGGCTTGATCACGCTCAACTTCGCCGCCAACGGCTTGGGCCTGGACAATGCCGCCACGCCCATCGGCTTGCGCGCGATGCGCGAACTGCAAGCGCTCAATCCCAAGCCCGACACCGCCAGCAACGCCCAGATCCTGTTCCTGGTGCTCAACGCCTCGTCACTGACGCTGCTGCCGGTGACGCTGTTCATGTTCCGCGCGCAGCAGGGCGCGGCCGACCCGACCCTGGTGTTCCTGCCCATCCTGCTGGCCACCAGCGCCTCGACGCTGGCCGGCTTCCTGGCGGTGGCGGCGTGCCAGCGCCTGCGGCTGCTCGATCCGGTCGTGATGCTGTGGCTGGGCGGCGCGGCGCTGCTGCTGGGCGGCTTCATGGCGCTGCTGGCCAGCATGTCGGCCAGCGCCATCGCCGCGCTGTCGTCGCTGATGGGCAACCTGGCGCTGTTCGGCATCCTGCTGGCCTTTCTCATCGTCGGCGCGTGCAAGAAGGTGCCGGTCTACGAGGCCTTCATCGAAGGCGCCAAGGAAGGCTTCGACATCGCCAAGAGCCTGCTGCCCTACCTGGTGGCGATGCTGTGCGCGGTCGGCGTGTTGCGGGCCTCGGGCGCGCTCGACTTCCTGCTCGACGGCATCCGCTGGCTGGCCGCCAATGCCGGCTGGGACACGCGCTTCGTCGACGCGCTGCCGACCGCGCTGGTCAAGCCGTTCTCGGGCAGCGCGGCGCGCGCCATGATGCTCGAAACCATGACGCACTTCGGCGTGGACAGCTTCCCCGCGCTGCTGGCGGCGGTGGTGCAAGGCAGCACCGAAACCACCTTCTACGTGCTGGCGGTGTATTTCGGCTCGGTCGGCATCCTGCGCGCGCGCCATGCGGTGGGTTGCGCGCTGGTCGCCGACCTGGCCGGCGTGCTGGCGGCCATCGGCGTGTGCTACTGGTTCTTCGGCTGAACGGCGCCGGCCGCCAGCCACGCTGCCTCGACGGCGCGCCAGGCCTGCCTACAGGCGCCGCGCGCCGCGAGACCGCTCAATCCACCAGCAGGATCTTCATGCCGTTGGTGCCGCCGCTGTCGCGGTAGAAGTCGCCCTTGGTCAGGATCACCCAGTCACCCGCTTTCACCAGGTTGCGCTTCTTCAGCTCGTCGATGGCGGCGTTGCTCAGATCCGCCGGCTCGTAGTCCGACGGCGCGAACGGGATGGTGTAGACGCCGCGGAACATGGTCACGCGGTTCTGCGTGATGCTGTGCGGGCTGTAGCAGTAGATCGGCACGCCCGAGCGGATGCGCGACATGATCAGCGGCGTGTGGCCGCTTTCGGTCAGCGCGATGATGGCCTTGACGCCCGGGAAATGGTTGGCCGCGTACATCGCCGCCAGCGCGATGGTTTCGTCGCAGCGCGTGAAGGTCTCGCCCAGGCGATGGTGCGACTGCGTGCTGGTGGGATGCTTTTCCGCGCCCAGGCAGACACGCGCCATGGCTTGCACCGTCTCGACCGGATACGAACCCGAGGCGCTTTCGGCCGACAGCATCACCGCATCGGTGTAGTCCAGCACCGCGTTGGCCACGTCCGAGACTTCGGCGCGCGTGGGCATCGGGCTGGAGATCATCGACTCCATCATCTGGGTCGCGGTGATCACCACCTTGTTCAGGGTGCGGGCATGCTGGATGATGCGCTTCTGGATGCCGACCAGTTCGGCATCGCCCACTTCCACGCCCAGGTCGCCGCGCGCCACCATCACGCCGTCGCTGGCGCGGATCAGCGCGTCCAGCGCCTCGTCGTCGGCCACCGCTTCGGCGCGCTCGATCTTCGCGATGATCCAGGCTTCGCTGCCGGCGGCGCGCAGCAGTTCGCGCGCCTCGTCGATGTCGCTGCCATAGCGCGGGAACGACACCGCCACGTAGTCCAGCTGCATTTCGGCCGCCAGCTTGATATCGACGCGGTCCTTGTCGGTCAGGCTCGGCGCCGACAGGCCGCCGCCGCGCCGGTTGATGCCCTTGTTGTTGGACAGCGGGCCGCCCACCGTGACGGTGGTGTGGACTTCGTCGCCCTCGACGCGGTCGACCACCAGCACCACGCGGCCGTCATCGAGCAGCAGCTCGTCGCCGACGCGGCAGTCCGTCACCAGCTCGGGATAGTCGATGCCGACGATGCTGGCCGTGCCGGCGTCCTTCGGATGCACCCGCGACAGCGTGAACGGCTGGCCCACCTGCAACTGCACCAGCTTGTCGGTGAAACGCGCGATGCGGATCTTGGGGCCCTGCAGGTCGCCCATGATGGCGACGAAGCGGCCCTGCCGCGCGGCGCTCTCGCGCACCAGGCGGGCGCGCTCGCGGTGGTCGTCGGCGCTGCCGTGCGAGAAGTTCAGCCGCGCCACATCCAGGCCGGCCTTGATCATGGCATCGATGCGTTCCGGCGTCGACGTCGAGGGGCCCAGGGTGGCGACAATTTTGGTGCGGCGCAATACAGGCATGGCGATCCACTCTCACATGAACAACGAAAGCGCTATGGTACGACGGCGGCGGACACGCGGGTATCATGATCGACATCCCGACCCTCAACGCACCGTGGCCGACCTCGTGAAAATCGTCATCGCACCCGACTCCTTCAAGGAAAGCGTCTCCGCCCCCGACGCGGCCGCGGCCATCGCGCGCGGCGTCAAGGCCGCCTGTCCCGGCGCGCAGACGGTCTGCATTCCGATGGCGGACGGCGGCGAGGGCACGGTCGAGGCGGTGCTGGCGGCGGCCGGCGGCCAGGCGCGCGAGCGCACGGTCAACGATGCCCTGGGTCACAAGGTCGACGCCGTATGGGGCCTGCTCGACGACGGCACCGCCATCATCGAGATGGCCGCGGCCGCCGGCCTCGAACTGATCGCGCCGTCCAAGCGCGATCCGATGCGCGCCAGCAGCCACGGCGTGGGCGAATTGATCCTGGCAGCGCTGGATGCCGGCGCCGAACGCATCATCCTGGGCCTGGGCGGCTCCGCCACCAACGACGGCGGCGCCGGCATGCTGACCGCGCTGGGCCTGCGCCTGTTCGACCAGGACGGCCGCAGCCTGCCGCCGGGCGGCGGCGCATTGGGCCAACTGGCCAGCATCGACATGCGCGGCCTCGATCCGCGGCTGGCGAAGACAAGCATCGTCATCGCCTCAGACGTCGACAATCCCTTGTGCGGCCCACAGGGCGCCTCGCACGTCTTCGGTCCGCAGAAAGGCGCCACGCCCGAACAGGTGCAGACGCTGGACGCCATGCTCGGCCACTTCGCCGACATCTGCGCGCGCCAGTTGGGCAGCGACCGCCGCCACGATGCCGGCGCGGGCGCCGCGGGCGGCCTCGGCTTCGCCGCCAAGACGTTCCTGAATGCGCACTTCCGTCCCGGCGTCGAGATCGTTGCCGAACTCGGCGGCCTGGCGCAGGCCATGGAAGGCGCCACGCTCGCCTTCACCGGCGAAGGCCGCATGGACGCGCAGACCCTGCGCGGCAAGACACCGGCGGGCGTGGCCCGCATTGCACACCAGGCCGGCGTGCCGGTGGTGGCGCTGGCCGGCTCGCTTGGTGAAGGCTACGAAGCGCTGCACGCCGGCGGCATCAGCGCCGCCTTCAGCCTGGCGCCCGGCCCCATCACGCTGCAGCAGGCGCTGGCCGACGCCGAACGCCTGCTGCATGACCGCGCCCGGGACGTCATGCAATTGTGGATGGCGGCGCAGAAGCGCATGCTGTAGGCGCGCGCCCGGCTTGCTGCCTTCAAGGGAGCGCTTTCATCCTGAGGCGGCTCAAGACGAAAAAAAGCCCGCTCGACGCGGGCTTTTGCTTGCATGGCAAGGGCGCAATCAACCGCCCTGCAGCACGCCGGCCTCGACCAGCGCATCCGACAGGCGGATGTAGCGATCCACCGAGATATCCTCGGCGCGCGCGGTGGGCGCGATGTCCAGCGCCTCCCAAGGCACCTGCGGGGCCCAGTCGGCCAGCACCCGGCGCAGCATCTTGCGGCGCTGCGAGAAGGCGCGTGCCACGACGGTCTCGAAGGCGCGCTCGCTGACCGGGCGCAGGCGCTCCGCCGGCAGCGGCACCATGCGCACGATGGCCGACACCACCTTGGGCGGCGGATCGAACGCCTCGGGCGGCACGTCGAACAGCTTGTGCATGCGATAGCGCGATTGCAGCATCACCGACAGGCGGCTGAAATCGCCGCTGCCAGGTTGCGCGACCATGCGGTCGATCACTTCACGCTGCAGCATGAAATGCTGGTCGCGGACGTGGTCGGCCCAGGTCATCAGATGGAACAGCAGCGGGCTGGAGATGTTGTACGGCAGGTTGCCGACCACCCGCAGCCCCGCGCCGAACTGCGAGAAATCCACCGTCAGCGCATCGGCCTCGACCACGGTCAGGCGGTCCGCGTCGAACTGCTTGCGCAGCCGCGCCGCCAGGTCGCGGTCGATCTCGACCGCGGTCAGGTGATCGAGCCGCTCGAGCAGCGGCCGCGTCAGCGCCGACAGACCCGGACCGATCTCGACCACGGTGTCGGTGCGAGCGGGACTGACCGCGCGCACGATCGACTCGACCACGCTCTCGTCGGTCAGGAAGTTCTGGCCAAAGCGCTTGCGCGCCTGGTGTTGAGACATGAAAAACCCGGGCTGCGATCAGCGGTTGTTCTGGTTGATACGGTCCTGCTTTTCCAGCCGGTTGTCGATGTACGCCTGGGCGCGCAACTGATCCAGCCAATCTTCGAAAGCGGGTTGGGCACGGCGCTCGAACAGCGTCTGGCGGGCGCGCATGCGGGCCAGGTCGTCGGTGGCGTCATGCTGGCGGCGCTCTTCGACCTGGATCAGGTGCCAGCCGAACGGCGTCTGGATGGGCTGGCTGATCTCGCCGGGCTTGAGCGCGTTCATCGCGGCCTCGAAAGGCGGCACGGTTTCGCCCGGGTTGAGCCACCCCAGGTCGCCGCCTTGCGGCGCGGTCGCGTCCTGCGAATACTGGCGCGCCATGTCGTCGAACTTGGCATCGCCGGCGACCAGGCGCTGGCGCACCTGCTCCAGGCGCTGGCGGGCCTGCTCGTCGCTCATGACGGTCGAGGTCTTGATCAGGATGTGGCGCGCATGCGTCTGCATCACTTCCACGGGGCCCTGAGGCGCCTGCGCCTGCGGTTGCGGCCGCGGTTGCGGCGCCTGCGTCGGCGCCGGGGCGCGCGCGGTGCGGCTGGGCGGCGGCGCGGCGGTGCCGCGGTCCATCACCTTGAGGATGTGGAAACCATTGCCGCTTTGCAGTAGGCCGCTGACCTGGCCTTTCTGCAGATTGGCGATGGCCTTGGCGAACAGGTCGGGCCAGCCGTCCAGCGGACGCACGCCCATGACGCCGCCCTGCAGGGCTTCGGGACCGTCGGAATTGGCGGCGGCCAGGCTGGCGAAGTCATCGCCACGCTTGACGCGCGCCAGCAGGTCCTCGGCCTTCTTGCGCAGCGCGGCCAATTGCTCCGAAGACGAACCTTCTGGCACGCGCACCAGGATCTGGGCCACGGCATAGAGCATCGGGCCGGCGGGCGCGGCGGCCTGCTCGGGCGCGGCTTCCGGCTGCGGCTGCGGCTGGGCCTGGGGCTGGGTCGCGGCGGCGAATGCCGGGTTGCGGCGCTGGTCCTTGAGGAACGCGTCGACCTCGGCATCGGAAATGACGATGTTGGAGTCCACGGCGCGCTGGCGCAGGCGGTCCGAGCGGATCTCGTCCTTCAGCGACTTGCGGTAGCTATCCCAGCTGACGCCGGACTTTTCGATCTCCTGGCGCAGTTGCGCCACGCTGATCTTGTTGCGTCCGGCAATGGTGGTGATGGCCTGGTCGACCTGGGCGTCGTCGACGCGGATGCCGAGGCGGTCGGCCTCGTGGCGCTGCACGCGCTCCATGATCAGGCGTTGCAGCACCTGGTGCTGCAAGGTCTTGTCATCGGGTACCTGGATGCCGCGCGCCTTCAGTTCGCCGGCGATGCGCAGCGAGGCGTCGCGCAGTTCGCGCAAGGTGATCACGTCTTTGTCGACCACGGCCGCGATGCCGTCGACGAACTGCTCTCCGGCGGGCGCCGGCGCGCTTTTCTGCGCGGCGGGCGCATTCTTGGCGCCCTTGCCATTCGGCTCCGCCGCGTGCGCGGCGGAGAAGGCGGCGCAAACCGCCAGCAACAGCGCGTTGCCGGTGTAGCGGCGCAAGGAGTGCAACCTACGCATCATTCATACCTTTCAAATGTGGTCCCGGTGGGCGCGGGCGGAGTAATGCGCGAGTAACCGGGGATACTTCTGTTCAGCAGGTTCATCGGATCGGTTCCCAGGGCCCCCAATCCGGTCAACTCCAGCTGGAAGAACAAGGCCGTGTTGGCGTCGGTGGCGGACACCGCGTAGCGCTGGAATACCATCCGGCCGACCCAGCAGCAATCACCCTTGTATTCGAGGCCGGCGATGGCCTGGGTGAT
Organism: Achromobacter sp. HNDS-1; assembly: GCF_040084795.1. Taxonomy (NCBI): domain Bacteria; kingdom Pseudomonadati; phylum Pseudomonadota; class Betaproteobacteria; order Burkholderiales; family Alcaligenaceae; genus Achromobacter; species Achromobacter sp. HNDS-1. The sequence continues at coordinate 4,144,617 of NZ_CP157584.1, read as the reverse complement.
ACGCGGCGAATCGTTGGTGCCGCTGACCGTGCTCGACGGACCATTGCGCAGCGAGTAGTCGACGCGGCCCACGCCGTACCACCGCTTGGTGAATGGCCATTGCACGGCCAGACTGATCTGGTTCTGCCCTTGCGGCTGATAGGCCACACCGGTCTGCGGATCACGCTGGTAGCGATAGGCCAGGGCCACCGTCGTCAAGCGCTGTGGCGACCAGCGGCCGCTGAGCAGCGCGCGCGACCAGCGGTTGTCATAGGGATTGTATTGCGCCGCCACGTCGGTCGAGAACGTGTCGGTCAGCGCGGCGCTGGCGCCCACCAGGAAGTCGGAGCGCACATTCTCGCGCGGCGTCTCGCCGGGCAGCGTCACTTGCTGGTCGGCAAAATACAGACGCTGCGCCACGGCCAGCGACGCGCGTTCGAAACCGGTGGAAGCATCGAGCCAGCGCGTGGTCAGCGCGGCGGTCAACTGATTGGCGTTGGAAATGCGATCCCAGCCACCGGTGTAGATATTCTCCTCAAAGGCCTGCGAGAAGCTGAAGTCGGACAGCGACGTGTCATAGACCGGGATCTTGGATTGGTCACGATACGGCACCCGCAGGTAATACAACCGAGGCTCCAGCGTCTGCGTCGACGCCTTGCCGAACAACGTAGTGTCCCGTTCGAAGATCAGCCCTGTATCGAGCGACATGATCGGCACCGTACGCGACTGCGAACGTGGGTAGCCAAAATCCGTGCCGGCGTTAGCCGTGCCCGAGTTCAGGTTGAGCCAGTCGCGGCTGTACCAGTTGGTTTGGTACTGCGTGTAGTTCACGCCGACCTTGGGCACCACGAACCAACCGGGGCGAACGATCGGATAGGACACGGTGGGATAGGTCTGCAGACGATCACCGGTAGGGCCCGTGCGGTTGCCCAGCAGCAAAGGCTGCTTGAAGCGTACCGCCGTCGACGTCCAGTCCACGTCGAAACCACCCCAGTCGTAGCGGGCGCCGCGCAGATAGAATTCCGGCTCCTTGTCATAGGGAGGTGTCAGCAGTGCATTCGGGTCCTGCAGCGTCTGATACTTATAGACTTGAGCGTAGGCGCTCCAGTAAGTCGACCCCCAGCCTACGCGCGCGCGCTGGGGCAGATAGGTTGTCGACGCCTGGTTTAGGCCTAACTGGGAAATATCGCGGAAGTAGTCGTTGTCTGACACCTTAGCCACATCCCAGTCGGCATAGAAGCCGTTGCCGAACAGCTGCTGGTGGCGCCACCAGTACATCCAACGGTCATCGCCGCTGACGTGGTCGTTAGGCAGATAGGCACCATAGATGCTGCCGCCGTAGCTCTTGCCCAGATAACGGAATTCCCCGCCCAACTGCATCCCGCGCTTCGAGAAGTAGCGCGGCTGGATCGTCGCGTCGTAGTTCGGCGCCAGATTCAGGTAGTACGGCAGCGAGAAATCGAAACCGCCCTTGCTGGTGGTGCCGTAGGTCGGGACCAGGAAACCCGACTTGCGCTCTTTCTTGACCGGAAAGGTCATGTAGGGCGAAGCCAGGATCGGCACGTCCTTGAAATACAGCACGCCGTTGCGGGCCACGCCTTCGTTTTCGTCGAAGTCGATATCGACCGTGTTGGCCTTGATGTACCAGGACGGCGTCTCACATGGGCAGCCGCTGTAGGTGACCGTGTGCAGCCGCATCTGCGACTTGCTGAAGATGTCGGCCTTGTCGGCCACGGCAAAACCGCCGGTGGCGCCCAGCCAGAAGCTCGGCTGCTCGACTTCGCCGGAATACTTGTCGACGTTGAACTTGGCGTTGGGACCGGTGACCAGCGTGCCGTCGCGCATCATGCGGGCGTTGCCCTGCACGTCGACTTCGCCGGTGTCCTTGCGGTAGTTGATCCGGTCGCCCTTGATCACGCCGTCGATGCGGCGCACCTGGGCCGCGCCGGTCAGGGTCAGGTCGGAATCCGGATCACCCTCGATGGTGTCCGCTTCCATATAGGCGGGGATGTTGCCGTCCGGCAGGCGGTGCATCCGCAGGCCGGGAGACGTGCGCAGCTCGGGAGCCGCGGTGATCGACGTCGATGAGGGAGCCGAACCCTGGCTGCCCTGGGCCTGAACGGCCCCGGCGACGCTGATAGCAGATAGGATCAACCACCGAACCTTGCGCACGAGTGAAAACAGCCCTTTTTGACGATGGGGGAACCAGGCAGAGGCGCCCGCGAAGGGCCAATGCTAACGGAAACGAGCCGGTATTATAGAGAAGCCGCGCCAGACGCCCAGCCTTATGTGCGCGCCACCCATTTTTCCGCAATGTTGCCCTTCTGACACGGATCTTCCTTGAAAAACGATCATGACCCCCGCCTGGAGCAGATCCGCGCCTGGCTGCAAGGCCTGCCCGCCGCCCTGGGCCTGGCGGTGGACACCCTGCGCCCCGCGTCCGCGGACGCCAGTTTCCGCCGTTATTTCCGCCTGGACGCGGCAGGCCGTACCCTGATTGTGATGGACGCCCCGCCCCGGCACGAAGATTGCCGCCCCTTCCTGCACGTGGGCCAGCTGCTGCGCGACGCCGGCCTGAACGTGCCCGCCGTCATCGAGCAGGACCTCGGCCAGGGCCTGCTGCTGCTCTCGGACCTGGGCGAACAGACCTATTACCAGCGCATCCAGGACGGCGTGGACGACGCCCGCCTGCAATCGATGTACCGCGACGCGCTGGCGGCGCTGGTGCGCCTGCAACAGGCCAGGACCACCGGCCTGGCCGCCTACGACAGCGCGCGACTGGCCGACGAACTGACGCTGTTCCCCGAGTGGTACGTGCGCAAACACCATGGCGCCACGCTCGATGACAAGACCACGCAGGCCCTGGACAAGATCTTCGCCCTGCTCTCGGCCAGCAACGGCAACCAGCCCACCGTGCTGGTGCACCGCGATTACCACTCGCCCAACCTGATGCTCTGCGACCAGCCGCAATACGGCCCCAATCCGGGGGTCATCGACTTCCAGGACGCCCTGGCCGGCCCCATCACCTACGACCTGGCGTCGCTGGTGACGGATGCCCGCACCACCTGGGAAGAACCGCAGCAGCTGGACTGGGCCATCCGCTACTGGGAAATGGCGCGCGCGGCCGGCCTGCCGGTCGATGCCGACTTCGCCGAATTCCACCGCGCCTACGAATGGATGGGCCTGCAGCGCAACCTGCGGATCCTGGGGGTGTTCGCCCGCCTGAACCACCGCGACGGCAAGGCCCACTACCTGGCCCACATGCCGCGCGTGAACGCCTACGTGCGCCAGGTGGCGCAGCGCTACGGCGTCTTCACGCCCCTGCTGCGCCTGCTGGACAAGCTCGACGACCGCCAGGTCAGCGTCGGATACACCTTCTGATGCGCGCCATGATCCTTGCCGCGGGCCGCGGCGAACGCATGCGCCCGCTGACCGACCGGCTGCCCAAGCCCCTGCTGCCGGTCGGCGGCAAGCCGCTGATCGCCTGGCATCTCGAACGGCTGGCCGCGGCCGGCTTCCACGAAGTGGTCATCAACCATGCCTGGCTCGGGCACGAGATCGAACGCGCGCTGGGCGACGGCGCGGCCTTCGGCCTGCGGATCCGGTACTCCCCCGAGGACACGGCCCTGGAAACCGCCGGCGGCATCGCCCAGGCGCTGCCGCTGCTGGGACCCGATCCGTTCCTGGTGATCAACGGCGACATCTGGTGCGACTGGCATCCGGCGGCCGCCCCCGCGCTGGCGGCCGCCCTGCCGGCGGGCGGCGCCTGGCTGCTGCTGGTCGACAATCCGCCGCAACATCCGGCCGGCGATTTCGTCCTGGGCCGCGACGGCCGCGTCGCCGATGAAGGCGAACCCCGTTTGACCTTCTCCGGCATCGGCGTCTACCATCCCATGCTGTTCGCGGACGTGGCGCGCGGCAGCGCCGCGCGGCTGGCGCCGCTATTGCGGCAGGCCATGGCGCGGGATCGGGTCCGCGGCGCGCGCCACAGCGGCCGCTGGATCGATGTCGGCACCCCGCAACGGCTGGCCGACCTCGACGCCGAGCTGGGTTCCGGCCGGGCCTGAAGCCCGCCCGATACCCACATATTTCACAATATCAAGGTGCGCAACCAGGCTTGTCCGCGCGCCCATCGCACCCGCTTAAGCGGGTATTCTCTGACGCTTTGGCCAGTGCGCGCGGCGCGCGGCCAGGCAACACACAGGACGTTTTCTAGGAATGGGGATGTTTGGAAGATCGCAACGGGCCGTATTCAAGCCCTCCGTATACCAACCGGGCCAACGCACGCGCCGCATGCCGCGCTGGCTCGTCCTGCTGCTGGTGGGCATTGCCCTGGGCGCGGGCGGCGTGCTCTTCCTGCAGACCAATTACGGCCCGCAACGCCTGACCGTCGAGCAATCCGAACAACTGCACAGTGAACTGAGCGCCTCCAAGCTGGAAAACCAGCGCCTGCAAAGCCAGCTCGAAGAGGCCACGCAGCAGCGCGACGCCAACAAGTCCGGCCATGAAAAACTCACCGCCGATCTGGCCGAAGCCCGCGCCAAGCTGGAAACCCAGAACAAGGAACTGGTGCTGTTCCAGGACGCCATGCCGCCCGATCCCCGCGGCGGCAACCTGGGCATCCGTTCGGCCACCTTCAAGCGCCAGCCCGGCCTGCTCGACTATCAGGTGCTGGTAATGCGCGAAGAGCGCACCGGCGCGCCGTTCAAGGGCACCCTGACCTTCTCGATCGACGGCAGCTACCCCAATGGCCGCGCCGCCACCGTCACGCCGGAAGGCCCGGCCCTGAACGTCGACCGCTACGACTACGCGCTGGGCCAGCTCAAGCTGCCCGACGGCTTCACCCCCAAGGTCGTGGTGCTGCGCGTCATGGACGGCAACCAGAAACAGCAGGCCATGCGCATCTACTACGTGCGCAACTGAACCCGGCCTCGCCCCAGGACCCGCCCCACAGGCGGGTTTTTTTTCGTGCGCGCGAGTTGGTTGCGCCCACAACCAACTGCGCGATATAGTTGCGCCAACAACTATATCGGAGACACCATGACACTGCCTTCCCGCGTGCCCGTCCTGATCGTCGGCGGCGGTCCGGTCGGGCTGACCCTGGCCGCGCTGCTGGCGCACTACGGCATCGCCTCGCTCACGCTGGAGGCCGACGACGGCTACTGCAGCGGCAGCCGCGCCATCTGCATCTCGCGCCGTTCGCAGGAAATCCTGGGCTGGGCCGGCGCCGACGCCGCCCTCACCGCCACCGGCCTGCCCTGGACCGGCGGCCGCAGCTACTACCGCGACCGCGAAGTGCTGCACTTCGAAATGCCGCACGACCCGACCCAGCGCTTCGCGCCGATGGTCAACATCCAGCAGTACTTCGTCGAGGAATTCGCCCACCAGGCCATGCTGCGCCAGCCCGACCACGCGACACTGCAATGGTCCGCCCGCGCCGTCGCGGTGCGGCCGGGACCCGACGGCGTCGACGTCGAGGCCGAGATCGGCGGCCGGCGCCACAGCGTGCGGGCCGACTGGGTGGTGGCCTGCGACGGCGGCCGCAGCAGCGTGCGCGAGGCGCTGGGCCTGAAGCTGGAAGGCATGCAATACGAAGGCCGCTATGTCATCGTCGACATTGAGCAGGCCTCCAGCCGCCCGGTCGAGCGGCTGGCCTGGTTCGACCCGCCCTCCAATCCCGGCTCCACCCTGCTGATGCATCGCCAGCCCGGCAACGTCTGGCGGGTCGACTACCAGATCCGCGACGACGAGGACGCGGCCGAGGCGGTCAAGCCCGAGAACGTGCTGCCGCGCGTCCAGAGCCACCTGGACATGATCGGCGAGACCGCGCCCTGGAAGCCGCTGTGGATCTCGCTCTACAACGCCAAATGCCTGACGCTGGAGCGCTACCGCCACGGCCGGGTGCTGTTTGCCGGCGACGCCGCCCACCTGGTGCCGATCTTCGGCGTGCGCGGCCTGAATTCCGGGCTGGACGACGCCGGCAACCTGGCCTGGAAACTGGCCTGGGTACTGCGTGGCCACGCCTCCGACCGCCTGCTCGACAGCTACAGCGACGAACGCGTCCACGCCACCCGCCAGAACCTGGCCTACGGCGCCAAGAGCACCGAATTCATGGCGCCGCCGGACTTTGGTTTCCGCCTGATGCGCGAAGCGGCCTTGCGGCTGGCGCTGACGGACGAGCGGGTGCGGCCACTGATCAACCCGCGCCAATCGGCGCCCATCGCCTACGACGGCTCGCCCCTGAACCTGGCCGATGGCGCCGCGCCGCAAACCGCCGCCGCCGCGCCCGGCCAGCCGGCGCCCGACCTGTTGCTGGCCGACGCCGAGGGGGCGCCACGCTATCTCAGCAGCTGCTTCGGCAGCGGCTTCGTGCTGCTGGCCTGCGCGCCCGACGCCACCGCCGAGGGGCGCCTGCAGGCGCTCGCCGCCGCCACCCGCGCGGTGCCCGATCCGCTGCGGGTATTGCCCGTCGGCGGACCGGCGGCGCGCGCCTGGCGCGACCCGCATGGCCACCTGCGCGACCGCTACGGCGCGCAACCCGGCACGGTGTACCTGCTGCGACCCGACGGCTACGTGCTCGGCCGCTGGGATGCTTGCGACGACGACACCCTGCGCGCCGCCCTGGCGCCCTACTACCCGATGATCCCCGCCACCCCGCAGGAGCCGCGCGCATGAACCACGACGAACTGGATCAGGTCTATACCTCGATGGCGCAGGCGCTGACACGCGTGGGACCGGCGCGGGCGCCGCAGTTCCTGTCGATCCTGGGCCTGGCCGCGCTGGCGCGCCTGCCGGACGCATCCGCCGCCACCGCCCTGCTGGCGCAGGCCGAAGCGGCCTGCGCCGACCCTGTGGCACACTATCCCGCCCCCACCGCCGACCGCCCGACGTGACCTCGCCCGCCCTCGAACGATTCCTGACGTACCGCCTGCACGCGATCAACAAGATCACCGACCGGGACACGAATCGCGCCTACCTGGAAGACTGCGGCATCCCGCTGGGCGAGGCGCGCTGCCTGGCCGCCATCGGCCGCTATGCGCCGCTGTCGGTCAACGACCTGGCGCGCGCCGCCAATTTGAACAAGGGCCAGGCCAGCCGCTCGGCGCAGGCGCTGGTCGAACGCGGATTGATCGAGAAGAAAGATTCGGCCGCCGACGGCCGTGGCGTCGTGCTGTCGCCGACCGCCGCCGGCCAGGCGCAATACCGGCGCATCATCGATCTGATCGCGCGGCGCAATCAGGAGATCTTCGGCTGCCTGAGCGCCGACGAACAACGCCTGCTCGGCGACATGCTCGACCGATTGCTCGCGCATCAGCGCAATCATCCCGGCGCATCGGAAGACTGACCCGCCATGTCCGGCCCGCTCCGCCGGGACGCTAGCCCGCCGCCTTCGGCGCCGTCGCGCCCAGTTGCGCGGCCACCTCGTCCATGAACTGCGCCATGCGCACATCCAGCTCGGTCACGCCGCCGGCATCGTGCGTGGTCAGCATCACGTCGACCCGGTTGTAGACATTGGTCCATTCCGGGTGATGGTTCAGCTTTTCGGCGAACATCGCCACCCGCGCCATGAAGCCGAACGCGGCATTGAAATTGGGAAAGCGAAAGCGCTTCTCGATGGCGTCGCGCATCGCGACGGCCTGCCAGCCGGACAGGGCCGCGACCGCGGTGTCGGTGCCGATACGCGCGGGGGGAAACATGCTCATGGCGAACTCCAGGATGGGCCGTTGGAAAATGGCGCCGCGCCGCGCGCGGGCCGCCCGCCCCGGCATGGACGGCGCGGCGCCCGGCGCTACTGCTTGACCGCGTACAGATAGATCTCGACGCGGCGGTTCAGCGCGCGGCCTTCGGCGGTGGCATTGTCGCCGATCGGATCGTTGGGCCCGCGCCCCTCGATCGACAGGCGCGTCGCGGCCACGCCCTGCCGCGACAGGTAGTCGGTCACGCTGCGCGCGCGGTTCACCGACAGGGTCTGGTTGTGCGCCAGCGACCCCGTGCTGTCGGTATGGCCCACCACCTTGGCGCGCAGTTCGGGATGCTGGTTGAGGGACCGCGCCACGCTGTCCAGCACCGGCAGCAGCGCCGGCTTGAGATCGGTCTTGTCGGTATCGAAAGACACGTTGCTGGGGATGTTGACCTTCAGGCTGCCGTCCGGCATTTCAACCACGTCGATGCCCAGCGAGGTCGCCCCCGAACGCTGCACATCCTCCTTCACCACCTTCCAGTTGTAGCCGATGAGGCCCCCGGCCACCGCGCCGATGCCGGCGCCGACCGCCGCGCCGGTGCCATGGCCGATCAGGGCGCCGATGCCGGCCCCGACGGCGGCGCCCGCGCCGGTTCCCACGGCGGTGTTGGTCTGCTGCTGGGTGGCGCACCCCACCACCAGGGCGCCCGATGCGGCGACTACAGCGATACGCTTGAGCATTGTGCTTGTGTACATGACAACCTCCACGATCCTGTCGGTGCGCCGGCACAATGCCGGCTGGATCATGTTAAGCCCTGCCCCCTCCGCCGCGTCAGCCGGCAAGGCGCAACAGTTTGTACCGCGCTCCTGGCGGCGCACCTTAGCGCGCGGCGACGCCAAACCCGGCCAGCCATGGCAGCGCCGCCTCCAGCCGCGGCGACTGCGCCTCGGGCGCCGGCGCTCCGGCCGGCAAGGCCAGGCCGACGCGGTTATGCCAATACGTGCGCAACCCGACCTGGCTGGTGCCGAACAGGTCATACCCCGACCCCGCCACGAACGCCGCCTGCGAGGCCGGTGTTTCCAGGCGCGCCAGCGCCAATTGATATGGCCGCGGGTCGGGCTTGTAGTAACCGGCCTCTTCCGAGGTCACCACCACGTCCCAGTCCACGCCCAGCAAGGCGGCCGCGCGATGCCCCAGGCGCCGTGAACAGTTGGTCACCACGCCCAGCCGGCAATGCGGTCGCAGCGCCTGCAGCAGGTCGCGCGCGCCATCCCACGCCGGCAGGCCGTCCCAGCCCGCCTCCAGCGCCGCGGGCGCGCTGGCCGGCAGTCCCACCGCCTCGGCCGCGGCTTGCACCAGCTTCTCATAGGGCTGATAGGCGCCGCAGCCGTATGTCAGGCGCAGGTATTCGGCGCGCCAGGCCCGGCCCCGCGCTTCCGATCCCGCCGCGGCGTTCCACACGGTCCAGGAATCCAGCAGCGCGGTCAGCAGATCAAACAGCACCACGCGGGGATAAGCGGCGGACGGGACAGACATGGCGATACTCCTTCGGATTCGGTGCCAGCCACTATAGAGACGCCGGCCCGCGCCGGGGTTCAGCCTGCGTGCAACCACGATTAAGGCACGCCTTAATCGCCCCGGCCGCTGCACCCCGGTTGCGAGTCCATCGCGCCACGATACAATTGCCTGGCCACATAATTGCAATTGCAATCGTATGTTCAACCCCTGGCGGCCGCAGGCGCCGGACCGCCTTCCCATTTCCGGATTCCCACCATGCGTGTACTCAACATCGTGTCCTCCCCCCGGGGGCCCCGCTCCGCCTCGATCGCCATCGCCGACGCATTCCTCGACGCCTGCCGCGCCGTCCATCCGTCGCTGGAAGTCGACACTTTGAACGTGTGGGATGAAGCGCTGCCGGAGTTCGACAGCCAGGCCATCGGCGCGAAATACAAACGCGTTGCCGGAGAACCCATGAATTCCGTCGAGGCCGCGACCTGGAACCGGATCACCGCGCTGGCGCAACGCTTCCAGCAAGCCGACCGCATCGTCATCGGTGTGCCCATGTGGAACTTCGGCTATCCCTACAAGCTCAAGCAACTGATCGATCTGGTCAGCCAGCGCAACCTGCTCTTCAGCTTCGACGGCAAGTCCTACGGCCCGCTATTGCAGATCACGCGGGCGCTGGTCATCCACGTGCGCGGCCAAAGCCAGGACAAGGCGGCTGGCGACGACAATCCCGGGTTCACCCACCAGGCCGATTACCTCGATTTCTGGCTGGCCTTCATCGGCGTGACCGACATTCGGCGCATCCAGGTCGAACACACCTGGGACGCCCTGGCCCCCGCGACCATCGAACAGGGCAAGGCCGAGGCGATCGCAATGGCGCGGAATTTCTAGCCCGCGGCGGCACGTCAAAGGCACGACTCGCGATTCTCGATCTCAACCGAGAGACCGGACGCGCAATGACAAGCGCCACCCAAGGGTGGCGCTCGAGCTATCCTGGCGGCGTGTCAGTGGCAGGAACAGGCCGCTGCGACGCGGCGGCCACGCTATCCCCTTTCCCAGACCAGCTTGTCATTGGACAAGGTCGCCTCGCCATCCCATCGGTACGCCACCAGCGGTCCGCCCGCCGCGGCCGACCAGTCCAGACAGGCCAGCTTCGCACTCTCGATCCGGGGCGGGCCCTTGAACCAATGATGGCCGATGAAAACAGGCGCACCGGTGATGGGTGTCCGATTGAAGTCCCCGGGCAATGCCAAGCCGTGGATCTGCGCCTCCTGGCCCGCCGGCACCAGGGCGACCTCATGCAAAGCGCTCGCCCAATCGCGCCAATTGGCCAGCCGCACCTCGTAATGGCGGTGCCCTTCCTTGTCCTCTATGTAGCGGCCATCGGGCAACGCCAGCTCCACGCCTGAAGTGAGCCGCTTTCTCGCCTGCTCCAGCGCCGAGCCCTTTTGGTGAGTGGCTACCAGCAGGGCGTCATCCAGCGGTTTTCCTGGCAGCCAGCCCGCATCGTTCAACGTCTTGACGGCGCCATCGTCCCAACAGGCATGCGCGGCACGAATGCCGCCCAAGTCCAGATAGGGCGGCAATTGGCGGAACCAGGCAACCCAGGCAACATGCTCCGGGCTGCCTTCGCCAATCTGGCTGATAAAGGCACCGTGCTGCTTGCGATTCTTCCGGCTTTTCTCCGAATCGCCACGATTGGGCCGCAGGCACTCGCCTGGATGGTGCGGATCCTCAATGACGTAGCCGATGGCGTTGAACTCGTGGTTGCCCATGATGCAAAGGGCCTGGCCGTCATCCATCATGGCCCGTACGATTTCCAGGACCCGCCGCTGCCCTTTGCCTCGATCCACCAGGTCGCCCAGGAAGACGGCCTGCCGGCCTTGGGGAGCCTTGTAGCCCTTCCCTGCCGGCACATACCCGAGATGGCGCAGCAGGCCCTCCAGTTTCCGGTCTTCGCCGTGAATGTCACCGATGATGTCGTACATAGGGATTCCAGACGTCATGCAGTCCAACGGGACGAAACGCAAAAAGCCCACCGTTTCCGGTGGGCTTTACGCTTGATACTACTAGAGAATTCTGGTGGGCTGTGAGTGGCTCGAACACTCGACCTACGGATTAAGAGTCCGCTGCTCTACCAACTGAGCTAACAGCCCTGCATGTTCATCCACAAATCCGGCTGGGAAACATCGCTTTTGCATTGCGCTCTGGCTTGCTTCCGCTGCGTTTCGTTGTGTTTGATCAGCGAAGAAGCGAGATTATAGAGAGCTTTTTTTAAAAGTGCAAGTCGGTGGCCAATCATCCACAAAAAAGTCGCCGGCCCCCTCGACAGCACGATCCCCAGGGCGGGCGTCCGAGCGCGGTGCAAGCCGCTTGCACCGTCGCCCTCAGGCTGCGTAGCCCCCGTCCACCGCCAGGCTTGCGCCCGTCACGTAGCGGCCATCGGGCCCGGCCAGGAAGGCCACCATGCCGGCGATATCCCGCACTTCGCCGTAGTGCGGCAGCGACAGCACCGCGACCAGATCGCCCGCGCGCTCGCCATCGGCCGGATTCATGTCGGTATCGATCGGCCCCGGGTGCACCACGTTGGCGGTGATGCCGCGCGCGCCCAGATCGCGCGCCAGGCCGCGGGTCATGCCCAGCAGCGCCGACTTGCTGGCCGAATACAAGGTCACGCCGGCGCGCCCCGAGCGTTCGGCCAGGCAGCTGCCGATGTTGATGATGCGGCCGCCATCCGGCATCGCGGCCTGCGCCGCCTGGATGGCGACGAACGGCGCGCGCACATTGATGTTCATCGTGCGTTCGTAGTCATCCAGCGTGACCTCGCCCAGCGGGCCGGCCAGGAAGATGCCGGCGTTGTTCACCAGCACGTCCACCGGGCCCAGTTCGGCGATGGCCTGCTCGACCGCCCGTCGCACCTGCGCCGGATCGGCCGAGTCGGCCTGGATGGCCCGCGCGCGGCGGCCGCCGGCCTCCAGTTCGCGAGCCAGCGCGGCGGCGGTGTCGCGCGACGCGGCGCTGACATAGGTGAAGGCAACGTCGGCGCCATCCGCCGCCAGACGCCGCACGATTGCCGCGCCGATGCCGCGGCTGCCGCCGGTCACGAAAGCAACTTTTCCGCTCAGATTCTGCATGGGTCAACCTCAATTTGTAGTGATCAGTACAAATATCATCCGATGCCGCGGCACGTCCGTCAATGATTTTCTTATCGATCAACACAAAATATCCGTCCCGAGTAAAATCGCGGACATATGGCAGAACGTGGGCGCCCCCGGAACTTCGACCGAGCCCAGGCCTTGCGCAAGGCCATGGAAGTCTTCTGGTCGAAGGGATATGAAGGAGCATCGCTGACCGATCTGACGGCTGCGATGGGCATCAACTCGCCCAGTCTCTATGGCGCATTCGGCTCAAAAGAAGGGCTATTTCGCGAAGCGGTGCAGTTGTACCGCGACACCGACGGCGCCGCCTCGCGTCGCGCGCTGGCCGCCGGCGCCACCGCCCGCGAAGGCGTGTGCGGCATGCTGCTGGCGGCAGCCGAACGCTTCACCACACCCGGCGCGCCGCCTGGCTGCCTGATCGTGCTGGGCGCCCCCTCGGGCGCCGAAAGCCATGACGACGTCGGCACATTTCTGGGCGACAACCGCCGCGAGATGCAAAACCGCATCCTGGCCCGCCTGACCGCCGCGGCCGCCGCGGGCGAACTGCCGGCCGGCGCCGACCTGAAAGGGCTGGCCGCCTTCTACACCACGATCCTTCACGGAATGTCGATCCAGGCGCGCGATGGCGCCAGCCGCAAGACCCTGCAAGCCGTAGCGCGCCAGGCGATGTGTGCCTGGGACGCGCTCACAGGCGACGCCCCCCCTTCCGGCCCGCCACCTGGCCGGATCCACGCCTGACGGATTCTTCCATGCTCCGCATCGACCTACGGCGCCTCATCCTCTGGATCAGCCTGCTGTCGATCTTCCTGGTGCTGGCGGCGGGGCTGCACGCCAGCTACCTGGTGCAACGCGACCTGCTGCTGCACAACGCGCTGGAAAGCAATCGCGTCTACGCCGCCAAGCTGGCCGCCACCACCGAGTATTTCCTGAGCGACCTGCGGCGCCACCTGGCCTACAGCGCCGACGTGCTGGCCGACATGGAGACCCAGCCGCAACTGATGGCGTCGGAAGCCCGCCGCCTGGAGGAGCAACTGGGACACTTCAATTCCAGCTTCGTCGTGTCGCCGCAAGGCAAGGTGCTGGCGGTGTCGACCTCGTATCCGCAACTGATGGGCCAGCAGATGACCAGCGACGCCGCCAGGATCGCGCTGACCACGCGCCGCCCCTTCATCAGCGAACCGTTCCAGGCCAGCAACGGCCGCTGGCTGATCCTCTACACCCATCCCATTTTCTCGCGCGACTATCGTTATCTCGGCTATGTCGCCGGCACGCTCTACCTGCACGAAGACAACGTGCTCGACCGGCTGCTGGGCCAGCACTTCAACCGCGATGATTCCCTGCTGTACGTGCTGTCGCGCGACGGCACCTTGATCTACCACCCCGACCGCAGCCGGCTGGGGCACGCCTCCGCCGACAAGGGCGCGCTGGCGGGCGCGCTGCGCGGCGAGACCGGCGAACTGCGCTTCACCGACGCCAGCGGCACCGCCCTGCTCGCCGGCTACGCGCCGGTGCCCAGCACCGGCTGGACCATCATCGCGCAAAGGCCGGTGGCCAGCACGCTGCTGCCGCTGAACGACCTGTTGATGGCGACCGCGCGCAACACGCTGCCGCTGCTGCTGCTATCCATCGTGCTGCTCTGGCTGCTGTCGCGCTGGATCGCCCGCCCGCTCGGCGAACTGGCCGGCATCGCCAGGCGCATGCAGGACCCCGATTCGGCCGAACGCATCCGCAAGGTGCGTTCCTGGTATTTCGAGGCCTCGCAACTCAAGCGCGCGCTGCTGATGGGGCTGACGTCGATCCAGCACAAGATCCGCGACCTGCGCCGCGCCTCCACCACCGACACGCTCACCGCCCTGCTGAACCGTCGCGGCCTGAACGAGGCGATGGCCTTGCTGCAGGCCGCCGAAACGCCGCTGGCCATCGTCGCGGTGGACATCGACCATTTCAAGAACATCAACGACCGCTACGGCCACGCCGCCGGCGACCAGGCCTTGCGGGTACTGGCGACGCTGTTGACCGAGGGCTCGCGCCAGGGCGACACCGTGGCCCGCAGCGGCGGCGAGGAATTCGTCATGCTGATGCCGGGCGCGCCGCTGGCGGCGGCGGTGGCCTCCGCCGAACGCTTGCGCCAGAAACTGGCGCGGCTGGGCGCCGACGACGGCCTGCCCGCGCCCGTGACGCTGTCGGCCGGCGTGGCCTGCTACCCCGAGCACGGCGCCACGCTGGACGAAGTCATCCAGCGCGCCGACCGGGCGCTGTACTACGCCAAGAACCACGGCCGCAATGCCGTCTGCGTGGCCGACAACCAGGCGCCTGACGGCGCGCGCATGGCGCTGCCGCGCTGAAGCCGGCTACTTGCCCTTGGGCGCCGGCGCCTTGGGCGGCGTGCGCATCTGCTTGAGAAGCGTGCCGCAGGAATTGTCGTCGGTCGTGCTGGGCGCGATCAGCGCCAACAGGCCCGCCGCGGGCGTCAGGATGACGCCCAGCGCCACCATGCCCGCGCCCCGCGCGGCCAGCGGCCCCACATGCACGCCCACATCGGGTTTGCCGAACGTCCCGCGCACGTAGAGCGGCGAACGCAACGAGAAGATGCGGAACCCCTTGCTGTCGGGCGTGATGTCCAGGTCGAGCTTCTCGTTCTTGAAATCGGTGGTGCCCGTGATGTTGATCAGCGCGTTCTCGGTGTCGAACACGAACACGCGGGGTGTCATGACGCCGCGCTTCATCTCCAGGTCGGCGGCGCCGCAGTTGATCTTGACCTCGTCGTCGCCGAACAGCTTGGAGACGACGTAGTTGCCCACGTTCAGCCCGGCGATCTCCATCAGGCTGCGGCTGATCACGCCATCGTTGACCAGCATCTTCACATCGCCATCGGCCGATCCCAGCAACGCGGCCACCGAATTGCCCGTGCCCGCCAGCGCCAGATCGCCGTTCAATTCACCCAGCGTCTTCTGCATCGACTCCGCGGCGGGGAACAATTGCTTGAGGCGCAGCCGCCGCGCATGCATTTCCACGCGCCCGGTCAACGGCGCCTTCGAGCCGTCCAGCCGCACCGTCGCGGCCATGCTGCCGCCCGCCATGCCGAAGCGCAGCGGGTCCAGCGTCAATTGGCCGTCCTGCAGCACCAGATGCACCGACAGGTCGGACAGCGGCAGCTTGGCGTCGTGCACGATGCGGCCCGCCTCCAGCGCCACGTCGGCATCCATGTCGCGCCAACGGTCGGTGCGGAACTCCTGGACCGGCAACACCTTGCCGCCGGGCGGCTTGGCCGGCGCGTCCTTGGGCTTGTCCTGGGCCGGCGCCGATTTGCCCGACTGCACCCCGATGAGCGGCCCCAGGTCGGCCATGCGCAGTTGCTTGGACGACAGCTTGCCCGTCAGCTTGGGACGCGGCGCCGCCAGCGAGAACGACAGGTCGCCATGCAGATCACTGCTGCCGACGCGGCCGTTGAAATCCCGATAGTCGAACACCGCGCCGCCGGCATTGCGCAACTTGGCCACCAGGTGGCCGTCGGTGGAATATGGCGGCGTATCGGGCAGCGTCACGCCGGTCAGCGGATACAGCTGCGCCATCGAGCCGCCCGACAGCTTCAGGCGCAGGTCCAGCGCCCCCAGGTTAGCCGGGTCGGTCAGGGTGCCGGTCACGGCCGCCTTGGTGCCGCCGATCGTCACGTCGGCCTGCACCGGGAAGGGCTGCCTGGGGTCCTGCAGCGCCAGCATGCCGCCCACCTTGCCCTCGCCCTGGGTCGGCAGCCCCTTGTACTTGCCTTTGACCTTCCAGCCGAATACGTAATCACGCGGCGACGCGGCGGCGGCGTCCTCCGGCACGAAGGCCGCCCCGGCCACGTCGGCGAAGGGCACCGGCTTGCCCAGCGGGTCGACCAGCACGGTCAGGTCGGCCTGCAGGATCGCGTCGGTCAGGCCGACACTGCCCTTGTCGAAGCCGATCTCGTTGATGTCCAGCACCCAGGGCGAAGGCTCGCCGCTCTCGGGCAGGGTGAAGACCCAATTGGCGCGGCCGTCGGCCAGGCGCTCCAGGTCGGCGGCCGGCTCCGTCAGCTGGATGCGCCGGATCACCACCCGCTGGCGCAACAGCGGCAGGGGCGACAGGCTGAATTCGCCGCGCTTGAGCGTGGCGAATTCAGGCGCCTTGGCCCAGTCGGGGTTGGCGATGCTGATGTCATTGGCCACCACATGCGGCCATGGCACCCAGGCGCGCCATCCCCCCTCGTCCGGCTCCCGCGCCCAGTCGACGCTGAGATCGCCATTGATGGCAAAGGGCCGCCCGATGGCCGCGCTGACGCGCTCATTGATCATCGGCCTGGCACGATTCCAGTCGAACGTGGCGACCACCACCACCAATATCGCCGCCAGGAGGGCCAGCCCTCCGACGATTCCGACCGCTATTTTTGTTGTGCGCGTCATCGTTATCATCCTTGCCGTTGCCACCGGGGCGTGGATGTCCCGGCCCTATTTACCCTCAAGGGTAGCGCGCCGCGCCGGGCGGGTTAAGCTTGCCGGCCTGATAATGTGTACGGATTTTTCCGTGTCACAGAGAGACCCGTCGGCAAAAGTTACAAAGCGGCCAGGCCGGACCGAGGGTTTTGCCGGCATGGAAGGAATAATCCATACCGAATTTTTGACGCCGGCGCTGTTCAAATGCCCGGGGCGATCGACCCGCCGCCCCCCTGGGCGCGCAATCGTAGTACTACCTGGAGGCCCGATGCGGCATTCAAGCTTGATCTTCGTGGTGGCGGCCTTTGCGCTGCTGACCGTCAGCCGCCTGGCCCTGGCCGCATGGCAATGGCAGCGCGTGCGCAACGCCGGCGGGCTGGTGCCCCTGCTGCTGGGCGGCCTGCGCATCGACGCCCACCAGATCGGCGTGATGGCGGCGCTGCCGGCGGTGCTGTCGCCCTGGTTCGGCCACCTGCCCTTCGCCGCCACCGCCGCCGGCATCTGGTATCTGGTCGCCTTCATCCTGCTGGCGTTCCTGGAAGTCGCCACCCCGCCGTTCATTCTCGAATATGACACCCGCCCCAACCGGCTGTTCGTCGAATACCTGAAGCACCCGCGCGAGGTCTCCGGCATGCTGTGGCGCGGCTACAAGGGCGCGCTGCTGGGCGGTTTCGGCGCCCTGGGGCTGATCGGCTGGGGCGCCTACACGCTGTTCGGCCATGCCGTGCCCGACGCGCCGCTGGCCTGGTGGCAGATGCCGCTGGCCAGCCTGGCGATCCTGGCCGTGGTCATCATGGCGATCCGCGGCACGCTGGGCCACCGTCCGATCAATCCGTCGTCGGTCGCCTACAGCTCCGACGGCATGCTCAACACCCTGGCGCTGAACTCGCTGTACAACGTGTTCTACGCCGTCTACAGCATGAAGAACGAAAAGTCGGCCTCCGCCGTGTACGGCGGCATGGACGACGACGACATGCACCGCCGCGTGCTGGCGCAAGCGGGCCTGCCTTACCCGCCGGCCAACGCCGACCATCCCAGCCTGCATCGCCAGCCTGCCAGCCGCAAGACCGCCCGCCCGCTCAACCTGGTGATCATCCTGGAAGAAAGCCTGGGCGCCCAATACAGCGCCGGCCTGGGCGGCATGGACCTGACGCCCGAACTCGACGCGCTGGCGCGCGAGGCCTGGACCTTCACCCGCGCCTACGCCACCGGCACACGCTCGGTGCGCGGCCTGGAGGCGGTGGTGACCGGCTTCCTGCCGACCCCGGCGCAAGCGGTGCTGAAGCTGCCGCGCTCGCAGCGCGGTTTCTTCTCGCTGGCCGACCTGCTGGGCCGCCATGGCTACCATTCACGCTTCATCTATGGCGGCGAATCGCACTTCGACAACATGAAGGGCTTCTTCCTGGGCAACGGTTTCAAGCAGATCGTCGACCGCGAGGACTTCGTCGATCCCGCCTTCGTCGGCACCTGGGGCGCGTCGGACGAGGACATGTTCAACCAGCTCGACCGCCTGCTGCGCGAGGACGGCGACCAGCCCACCTTCACGCTGGCCTTCAGCGTTTCGAACCATTCGCCATGGGAATATCCGGCGGGCCGCATCCAGACCGAGGGCAATCCGGCCACGGTCGAGAACACCGTGCGCTACGCCGACTGGGCGCTGGGCCGTTTCTTCGAGCGCGCCAAGACCGCGCCCTACTGGGACAATACGGTTTTCCTGATCGCCGCCGACCATGACTCGCGCGTGTTCGGCGCCAGCCTGGTGCCGGTGCGCCATTTCCATATTCCGGCCGTCATCCTGGGCGCCGGCATCGAAGCGCGGCGCGATGACCGCCTGATCAGCCAGATCGACCTGGCGCCGACGCTGCTGTCGCTGATCGGCGTCGACACCGAACACCCGATGCTCGGCCACGACCTGACCCGCAGCGCGCCGGGGCGCGCCATCATGCAGTACGACAACACCTACGGCTATCTGAAGGAAAACGACCTGCTGGTGCTGGCGCCGAACAAGGCGCCGGTGCAATACCGCTACACCGCGCCGGAAGACTACACGCCGGCGCCGTTGGATCCCGAACTGGCCGAGGAAGCGCTGGCGCACGCGCTGTGGCCCAGCTGGGCCTATCGCGAAGGCCGCTACTGCATCCCCGGCGCGGCTTCCGTCATGCAAGGGGCGCCGGCCGCGCAGGCGGCCGCCCGTTAAGACAGGCTGCGACGTGGCGGCGCCTCGGGGGGCCGCCACGCTGCCGGCCCAAGGCCCGGTCCGGCGCCTCTAGGCCGGCCGCCGGAATGCCTTGCGGGCCCGTTCGCTCGGACCGTGGCAATGGCAATCGGGATGGTGGTCGTTGACCATGCCCACCGACTGCATGAACGCGTACACGGTGGTCGGCCCGACAAATTTCCAGCCCAGCTTCTTGAGCGCCTTGGACAAGGCCTCGGATTGCGCCGAGGTCGATGCGCCCCGCGTGGACGCCGTCCCCGGCGGCGCCTCGAAGCGCCACAGGAACGCCCCCAGCGAGCCTTCGCGCTCGATCATCTCGAGCGCGCGCCCGGCGTTGTTGATGACGGCCTCGATCTTGCCGCGATGGCGCACGATGCCGGCGTCGGCCAGCAGCGCCTGGATCCGCGTTTCGTCAAAGCGCGCGACCTTGGCCGGATCGAAGCCGGCGAAACCGCGGCGGAACGCCTCGCGCTTGTTCAGGATGGTGCGCCAGCTCAGGCCGGACTGGAATCCCTCCAGGCACAGCTGCTCGAACAGGGCGCGGTCGTCGCCCTGGGGAAATCCCCATTCGGTGTCGTGGTACGCGATGTATTCGGGGGAGGTGTCGACCCAGCCGCAGCGGGCGAGGCCGTCGGAAAAGTCGGAGTTGGCGGTCATGGAATGGGTCCTGGCGGCTGTCGGGTCCCCGATGCTACCGCAGCAACGTCCCCGAAAAAAGTCGTAGCGGCCGCAAGTCGAATCCAGCTACTATTTCCACCCCTGATCCCGCGCCGGCCGTGTCCGCGCGCCCTCCCGGATCGGCCTGGCGGGCTTGCGGCATGCAAGCCCGTTTTGCGTCCGAGCCGGGGCCGGGACGGGTTTTCGGATCCACCGCCATGTCCCTGCTCGAGACAGCCGCCCTGACCCTCGTGTCGCCCGCCCTGCTGGCCGGCGACAACAACCCCGCCACCAATCCCTGCCTGGACTGCGGCGCCTGTTGTTCCCATTTCCGGGTGTCGTTCTATATCGGTGAACTGGCCGGAGAAAACGGCGGCCAGGTGCCGTTGGATCTGGTCACCCAGATGAGCCCGCTGCGCGCCTGCATGAAAGGCACCGAGATGGGCGGCGGCCGTTGCATCTCGCTGCGCGGCGAACTGGGCCGGCCGGGCATCCATTGCGCCATCTACGAAAACCGCCCCACGCCCTGCCGCGAATTCGACATCTGGCAGCCTGACGGCTCGCCCAACCCCGACTGCCAGCGCCTGCGGCTGGCGCTGGGCCTGGCGCCGGTGCCGCCGCGCCCAGACGCCGAAAACGACCCGCAGGGCCCGTCCCACCCCAACCAGCCCGACCAGCCCGCCGCCGCCTGAACGGGCGCGCCGCCGCGCCTGTCCGGATCGACCGCGCGCTAGCGGGCGGCCGCGAGCAGGCCGTCCGCCTCGACCGGCGCCGCTTCGCCGCGCTCGCGCCGGGGCTCGCCGACGCGTCGCCGTACCCGCACGATGCCCGGATCCTTGCCCAGGAAGGCCAGCACGTTCTGCATCACACGCTCACGTTCATGGTCGACGCAGATCATGTGATAGCTGTCCCGCAGCAATACCACCGACGCCCCGGGAATGCGCGCGCCCAGCAGCCGCGCCGACCGCGGACTGGTCAGTTCGTCCTCGACCGCGTGCATCACCAGCGTCGGGCAACGCATGCGCTCCAGCCCGCGCTTGACCATGCCGCGCAGCCGGTCGACCTGGCGCACGCAGGCCAGCGGCACCCATTGGTAGTGAAAGCCGTCGCCGCGCGCGAATCCGGCCTTGATGAAGGCGCGCACCAGCTCGCTCTTGACGCCGTAGGGATCCTCTTCCTCGACGCGGATGCGGCGCGGCACGCCCGGCACGTGGTACAGCAGATAACGCAGCGCCCGGTACCAGGGCGTGCTCCAGCCATCCAGGAACACCGGCGCCGACAGCGACACCAGCGCGCCGCGGGTGTGCGACTCGCGCTTGCACAGTTCCACCGCCAGCAGCGCGCCCAGGCACATGCCGATCACATGCACCACCTCGTACTGCGCGCACAGCTCGCGGTAGCGGCGGGTCACCACGTCCATCCAATCCTCGACCCGCACGTCCAGCAGGTCCTCCGGCCGCCCCGCGTGCCCGGGCAGCGTCACGCCATGGGTTTCCACGCCAGCGCGCGCCAGCACCTTGTGCAGCGAGCCCATGTCGAATTCGGTGCCGCCCAGGCCATGGATCAGCAGCGCACCGGTGCGGGGCGTCGTCACGGCGCGCTCCCGGCCACGGCATCGAGCTGCCAGGCGCTGCGCGTGGCCGCCAGCAGGCGCGCCAGGATCTGGGCGAAAGCGATAACCGGAGCCGGCGCCACGGCGCCGCCGGCGCTCCCGGCCGGCGGGAGAACGAGGAATGATTGGCAAGTCATGGAACACCCTTGATGCATGGAGGGCGGGACGAGAAGACCTGTCCTACCCTGGCGCCATGGTAGGCAAGGGGCGCGCGGGAAGATCCGCAAATCTGTCGGGAAAAAGTGAAGATCCGTAAAGGCTGGGGAGGCGCTCCGCCGGCCCGGATGCGGGTCCTTCGGGACCCGCCACGCCTGCCTGCCGGCCGGCGCGCTGGCGTGTGCTTACTCGCGACCGGCCAGGTAACGCGTCGGCGTCATGCCGAACGTGGTGCGGAAGCTGCCGATGAAGGCGCTGGTGCTTTCATAGCCCACCGACAGCGCGGCTTCGGTCACCGAACCGCCGCGGCACAGCATTTCCAGCGCGCGCAGCAGCCGCGCCTGCTGGCGCCACTGGCCCAGCGTGACGCCGGTTTCCTGGCGAAAGCGCCGCATCAGGGTGCGCGACGACATGTTCAGGCGTTGGGCCCATTCGTCGATGCCCGAGGTGTCGTCCGGCGTGCCCAGCAGCGAATTGGCCAGGTCCTGCAGGCGCGGATCGGCCGGCATCGGCAGCAGTACGGAAGCGTGTTCGCGCTGCGCGATCTCGGCCAGCAGGACATCGAACAGCTGTTCCAGGTAAGCCTCCGACAACGCCCCGGACGGACTCGTGGTGAAACGTTCGACCAGGGCGTCGATCAGCCGCGACGACGGCCAGGAGCGGCAGTGATCGGGCAGGCGCGCGCAGGCATCGGCCCGCACGTACAGGAACGAGCCGCGCGCCTCGCCGAACCAGCGGGCGGCGTGTTGCACGCCGGGCGGAATCCAGCCCAGGCTGCCGGGCAATACCGTCCACACCTGCTTGCCGGCCTGCACCAGCACCAGGCCGGCATGCACCAGCACCAGCATGCCCTCGTCGTGGGCATGGTCTGGCACGGAAATGCCTTTGGACGTCCGCGGATGCTGGATGCTGAAAGGCGTCAGCAGGACGTCGGGGAGAGCGTGGTGGACCACGACCATGTCGGACATGGTTGGCAGATTTGAGCTACAGGTTGACGGGTTCCCGTTAGCGGGGCTTTTTGAAAATGTACATCATTCTCATCATTCGGGCATCAGCCCCGGAATGGAGAATCATCATGGACCACACCCGGTTGCGCGTGGCCGGCATCAAGGCCACCTTCCCACGCCTGAAGATCCTGGACATCTTCCACCAGCATGCGGACCAGCACCTGAGCGCGGCGGACATCTACCGCAACCTCATCTCGGAACACAGCAGCATCGGCCTGGCCACGGTCTATCGCGTCATCACGCAACTCGAGGACGCCGGACTGCTCAAACGTACTCAGCTCGATTCGCACTCGACCGTGTACGAACTGAACGACAAGGGACACCACGACCACCTGGTCTGCCGCCATTGCGGCCGCATCCAGGAGTCCAGCGACACCGCCATGGCGCAACTGGTGCGCAAGATCGCCAGGGACAGCGGCTTCGCGCTGGATTCCTACAGTCTGGTGCTTTACGGCGGCTGCGGCTGCCGCAAGGACACGCCCGCCCCTTCCATTGGAGAATTCGAATGAACCGCGATCAGTTTTTCTTCCACGACCTGTCCCAATTCCCCATCGTCACCGCCAGGCATGGCAGCGCCCCGGCAGGCTATTCCGCCAGCTGGATCCGCGAGATGGAAATGCTGGTCGACAACCCGCAGACCTTCGTCATGGTGGTGCCGGACATGCGCAGCGAGGCCAGCCACGACGACCGCAAGGCCATGATCGAATGGCAGACCAGCAACATGCCGCGCCTGAAGGCCCGCTGCCGCGCCTTCATCGCCGTCGAACGCGACGCCGGCGCGCTCGACAAGATCCGCAAGCGCGGCGAGAAAATGGCGCGCGCCTTCGGCATGCCGTTCCTGGCGGTGGCCACGCCCCATGAGGCGGTGCAATGCGCGCGCGAACTGCTCGGCCAGACCGGGCCCGGCGGCTTCGTGGTTGACTGAGCCGCGCGACGCCGTTTCCCTCCGCTCTCGAGCGCGCCTGCCGGCGCGCTTTTTTTTCGCCGCCGCGCCCCGCCCGTCCGCAGCGGCCCGCCTCGCGCCTTATTGCCGAAATTAGAATGCAATATTGATAAATTTGCGATTGTGGCAAAAGGTGTTGCTGGAATAAATTCCACGTCTGGCCCATCGCCTGTCCCGCAGGCCCGGGGCGGGCATCCCGGCGCACCGGCCCACCGGATGGCGCGCCTGTCCCCCGCGGCGCAAACCGCCCTCGCTTCCGTGGCCCAACGCCGTGGCCACGGCGTCCACAAGACGCCACGGCACGCGGCCGCCCCCGGGCCGCCGCCGCCCGCGCCGTTTGCGGCGGTCGCCCGCCGCCCGGACTCGACACTGCGATTTACGGCACTCATACCAATGAAGCGATTCCAATTCGACAGCACCGCGCTTCGTTACTTTCTCACCGTCGTCGACACTGGATCCGTCAATGGCGCCGCCGCGCGCCTCAACGTCGTCAGTTCCGCCGTCAGCCGGCAGATCGCCGGCCTGGAACAGCGCCTGCACAACCAATTGTTCGAACGCCATCCCAAGGGCATGCGGGTGACCGAGGTCGGCCGCATCCTGGCCGACCACGCGCGCCGCGTCGAAGCCGACGCCGCCCGCACCTATGCCGAAATCCATGGCCAGAATGGCCGCTACACCCAGACCGTGAAAATCGCCGGCGCCCCCGGCTTTGCCGCCTACGCCCTGCCGCGCAAATTCGCCGCCTTCCAGGCCGAACACCCCTCGGTCCGCTTCAGCCTGCACATCCTCGATGCCGGCCTGGTGGCCGAGCGCGTGCGCTCGGCGCAGGCCGATATCGGCGTGACCTACAGCCATACCGCCGAAAAGGACATCGCGGTGATCCATGCGCATCCCGCCGAAATCGTCGCGGTGATGCGTCCGGGCCACCCCCTCGCCGCCTTCGAGTCCCTGCACATCACCCAGCTGCCCGCCTATCCCCTTGCGCTGCCCCATGGCGGCAGCGCCTTGCGGCAGGTGCTGGACATGGCCTGCAGCCTGTACAACATCACGCTGTCGCCCGCCTTCACGTCCAACCAGCCGGACGCCGCCTGCCACTACGTCCTCACCGGCGACGCGATCACCCTCTGCGCCCGCCTGACCGTCGCCGACCAGCTCGAAACCGGCCGGCTGATCTGCCGCCCCATCAACGACACGCTGCTCAACGCGGGTCAACTTCAGTTCCAGACCCACGCCTCGCGCCCCCTGTCGGATGCCGCCCATCGCTTCCTGCGCTTCATCCGCAGCGACGCGCCGCAACCGTTCTAGACCCGGGCATTGCCAAAACCAGAATGCCCCGGTGAAAAATGATCAATTGTTAAATATGTAATCTAAATTTACAGTCAAGCGGATTTTCCGAGACCACGCTTTGACGGGTCGCCCCAAGACACACACAGGAGCTCCCACCATGTTGAAGAACCTGAAGATCCGCACCGGCCTGCTGGCCGTCCTGGCCATCTTCGTCCTGGCGCTGGCAACCGCCACCGGCATGGGCTGGCTGTATGCCAGGGACGCCGACATCGCGGTGGACGACCTGAACGCGGTCGCCGCCGAACAGACCCGGCCGCTGTACGAGACGCAGACGCTGCTGCTGCGCAGCCGCCTGACCCTGGTGGCCGCCTACCTGGACATCGTGTCCGGCAAGGGCAGCCAATCCCAGGGCAGCATCGACCAGGCCAACCAGCACCTGCGGGAAGCGCGCAAGCACTTCGCCATCTACCAGAGCGTGCCCAAGAGCACCGAGGCCGGCCTGAAGCTGGCCAGCGAACTGGACGCCGTCTTCACCGCCTATGTGCGCAGCATCGAGGCGCTGGAGCAGGCGCTGCAGAAACAATCCGCCGACGGCTATGCCGCCGCCGTGGTCGAGACCCGCGGCGCCGACGCCCGCTTCGCCGAACGCGTGGCCGCCTTCCTGGCGCACACCGAGCGCCGCAGCGCCGCGATCAATTCCGCATCCGACCTGCGCTACGAACGGGCCGAGCTGTCCACGATCATCATGCTGGCGCTGGCCGCCGCGCTGGCGCTGGGCTGCTGGCGCTTCATCGGCCGCCAGGTGCTGCAACCGCTCAGGGACGCCGCGGTGCATTTCGACCGCATCGCCTCCGGCGACCTGACCCAGCGCGTCACGGTCAATTCCAACAATGAGATCGGCGTGCTGTTCACGGCGCTCAAGCGCATGCAGGAGAGCCTGACCCGCACCGTCAGCGAAGTGCGCCGCAGCGTCACCGAGATCAACACCGGCGCGGCCGAAATCGCCTCGGGCAACACCAACCTGTCGGCGCGCACCGAGGAACAGGCCGCCTCGCTCGAAGAGACCGCCGCATCCATGGAAGAACTGGCCACCGCCGTCAAGCAGAACACCGAACACGCGCACCAGGCCAACACCCTGGCGGCCGAGAGCCGCGGCATCGCCCTGCGGGGCGGCGAGGTGGTCGGCCAGGTGGTCCAGACCATGACCCGCATCTCGGAAAGTTCGCGCCGCATCTCGGAGATCGTCTCGGTGATCGACGGCATCGCCTTCCAGACCAACATCCTGGCCCTGAACGCGGCGGTCGAGGCCGCCCGCGCCGGCGAGCAGGGCAAGGGCTTCGCGGTGGTCGCCGGCGAGGTGCGCACGCTGGCCCAGCGCAGCGCCCAGGCCGCCCGCGAAGTGAAGGACCTGATCGAACAGTCCTCCAGCAACGTCGAAAGCGGCGCCGAACAGGTCCGCGCCGCCGGCGACACCATGCAGGAAATCGTGGCCTCGGTGCAGCGCGTCACCCAGATCATGGCGGAAATCACCGAAGCCTCGACCGAGCAGTCCGTCGGCATCGACCAGATCAACGGCGCCGTGACCCAGATGGACGACGTCACCCAGCAGAACGCCGCCCTGGTCGAGGAAGCGGCGGCGGCGGCCTCGTCACTGGAGGAACAGGCCAAGCGCCTGGCGGCCACCGCCGCATTCTTCAAGCTGCCGGCCGGGACGGTGATCGACGTCACGCCGCAGGCCATCGCCGCGCCGCTGCGGCCGGCCTACGTGAACTGAAAGGGCCAATGACGCGGGCGCGCCGATTTAAGACTGCGCCCGATCGGCCGTTGTCCAGAAGGTCAGGCCCCGCTCCCCTGCGGCCGGCCTTCCCCCGACCACGAGCCCCCCGCATGAGCCGCGCCCTCGCCTGTCATTTTTGCCTCTCGACGCTGGCGCAAGGCGCCCCGCTGCTGGAACGGAACGGCACGGCCATCTGCAAGGCCTGTGTCGACGCCTTCTCCGTCGAATTCACCGAGCGGGCCTGGGCCATGGCGTCATCGCTGGACGAACAGCTCGACGTGCTGCTGCTGGAAAGCAAGCGGGCGCTGGAACAAAGCGCCACCCTGGCCGAGCGCGCCCGGGGCTGCGGCCTGAGCCTGGCCGACCTGTCGGCGATGCCGCCGCGCACCCTGTCCTGATCCGTCGGCCCGGCCGACCAGTGATGGCGGCGGCCGCCGCCTTGACCTCAACCATGGTTGAGGTTCGATACTGCGGCTTCGTCAATACGCTTGTCCACGGAGCCTTCGCATGTCGTCCCGCATCACCCCCGCCCTGTCCTCGCTTGCCTTCATCAACCCGCCCGGCCTGTACGACCCCCGTCCCAACGGCTACTCGCACGTCGCCGTGGCCGACACGCCCGCCCGGCTGGTGTTCGCCGCCGGCCAGGGCGGCGAAAACACCCGGGGCGAGCTTTCACCCGACTTCCTGGCCCAGGTGCGCCAGGCGCTGGATAACGTCCAGACCGCCCTGCAGGCGGCCGGCGCCACCCTGTTCGATGTCGCCAAGTTGACCGTACTGGTGGTCGACCACAGCCAGGAACGCCTGGCGCTATTCTCCAACGAGATCAAGTCGCGCTGGGGCATCCACCTGGCGCCCGCCTGCACCCTGATCCCGGTGCCGCGGCTGGCATTGGACGGAATGCTGGTGGAAATCGAAGCGACAGCGCTGCTGCCGCTTTGATTCAGCCACGAATTCGAACGTATCCGGGCTGGGTCCCCCCCGGGTACGCCACCACAAACAAAAAGCCCCTGGTTTTGCAACCAGGGGCTTTTTTGCACATCTGCACATCGGTTGATCCAGCAAACGCTGAACCAGAAATGAGTGGTGGGCTGAGCGAGACTCGAACTCGCGACCAACGGATTAAAAGTCCGCTGCTCTACCGACTGAGCTATCAGCCCGACCGAAGCCAGAAATTATGGCTGATTTCGCAGACCTTGTCAAAAAATAGAGACGGGGTCCGCTTCAATGCCGCAACATCCGGGCCTCTCCCGCCAGGCGCGCCAGCGCTCACTCTCGGTCGAGCCCTTAACGAGTCGCATAAAAAACGGCCGCTTGCGCGGCCGTCTCTCCCTAGGCGGAAACCGCGGCTCGATTACCAGGCAGCCACCACCGCGCCCTTGAACTTGGTCTCGATGAACTGCTTCACGGCCGGGCTGTGATAGATGCTGACCAGCTTGGCGAACTCGGGACGGTCCTTGTCCTTTTCACGCACCACCAGCACGTTGGCGTACGGCGAGTTGGGCGATTCCTGGGCGATGGCGTCGGTGGCCGGGTTCAGGCCCGCTTCCAGCGCGAAGTTGGTGTTCACGGCGGATGCGTCGGTGTCGTCCAGCGAACGCGGCAGCTGGGCGGCGTCCAGTTCGATGAAGCGCAGCTTCTTCGGGTTCTCGATGACGTCGATCGGGGTGGCCTTCAGGCCGGCTTCCGGACGCAGCTTGATGAGGCCATTGGCCTGCAGCAGCAACAGGGCGCGGCCGCCGTTGGTCGGGTCGTTCGGCAGCGCGATGCGGGCGCCTTCCTTCAGCTCGGACAGCGACTTGATCTTCTTGCTGTAGATGCCGATCGGGAAGATCACGGTCTTGGCGATGCTGACCAGCTTGTAGCCGCGGTCGGCGTTGGCGTTGTCCAGGTACGGCTGGTGCTGGTAGCTGTTCAGATCCAGGTCGCCCGAGGCCAGCGCGACGTTGGGCTGCACGTAGTCGGTGAACTCGATCACCTGGATGTTCAGGCCCTGCTTGGCGGCTTCCTGCTTGACCACGTCGAAGATCTGGGCGTGCGGGCCGGCGGTGACGCCAACCTTCAGCGGCTTGTCCTGGGCCAGCGCGGGCTGGGCGAATACGGCGGCGCCGAGGGCGAACGCGGCCAGCGACTTCAAAACCTTGATGCTCATGTTGCGAATTTCCCGGATGTCGGAAGGAGGAGAAGAATGTTCGGTGTGATCAACGATGCGAGATGCGGCGCACGTAGCGGTCGCCCAGGCTCTGGATCAGCTGCACCAGCACGATCAGCACGATGACCACCGCGGCCATCACGTCGGACTGGAAGCGCTGGTAGCCGTAACGGATCGCCAGGTCGCCCAGGCCGCCGCCGCCGATGGCGCCAGCCATGGCCGAATAGCCGATCAGGCTGACCACGGTGACGATGGTGGCGGCGATCAGGCCGGGCAGCGCCTCGGGCAACAGCACCTTCATGATGATCTGCATCGGCGAGGCGCCCATGGCGCGCGCGGCGGTGATCAGGCCCGGATCGACTTCGCGCATCGCGTTCTCGGCGATGCGCGCCATGAACGGAATCGCGGCCACCGACAGCGGCACGATGGCGGCGGTGGTGCCGATCGAGGTCTGCGCCACC
The DNA here is from genome assembly GCF_040084795.1 of Achromobacter sp. HNDS-1. Taxonomy (NCBI): domain Bacteria; kingdom Pseudomonadati; phylum Pseudomonadota; class Betaproteobacteria; order Burkholderiales; family Alcaligenaceae; genus Achromobacter; species Achromobacter sp. HNDS-1. Next base: position 4,115,574 of record NZ_CP157584.1, on the reverse strand, counting down.
AGGCGCGTGAACGGAATGATGGCGACCATCAGGATCACGAACGGCACCGAGCGGGTGGCGTTGATGACCGCGCCCAGCGCGTGGTTGACGGCCTGGTTCTCCAGCATGTTGCCGCGCGCGGTGACCGTCAGGATCACGCCCAGCGGAATGCCGACCAGCACCGCGATGGCGCTGGCCACGCCCACCATCAGCAGGGTGTCAAGCAGCGACGTAATAAGCAGGTCGATCAGTTGCGGGCTCATGAGCGATTTCTTCAACGGTGATGTCACGGGCGGTCAACGCGGCGATGGCGTCCTTGACCGCGGCGGGCGCGCCTTGGGCCAGCACGAACATCGTGCCGACAGCCACGCCCTGGATGTCTTCGACGCGCGCCTGCACCAGGCCCACGTCCAGCGAATACTGCGTCGACAGGTCGGACAGGAACGAACCCGACGCGTCGGTGCCGGTCAGCGACAGGCGCAGCAGGCGCACGGCCTGGCCCGGCTTGGCGGCGGCCAGCGTCTCGATGCGCTGCTTGACGGCGGCCAGCGTGGCGTCGGTCAGGTCCGACGCGGTCGCGGCCGACACCATGGCGCGGGTCACTTCGTGGCGCGGCTGGGCGAACACTTCGCGGGTGCTGCCCATCTCGACCACTTCGCCCTGCGACAGCACGGCCACGCGGTCGCAGACCTCGCGCACCACTTCCATCTGGTGCGTGATCATGACCACGGTCACGCCGGTCTTGCGGTTGATGTCGCGCAGCAGTGCCAGGATGTTGTGGGTAGTCTCGGGATCGAGCGCGGACGTGGCCTCGTCGCTGAGCAGCACGTCCGGATTGTTGGCCAGGGCGCGCGCGATGCCGACGCGCTGCTTCTGGCCGCCGCTGATCTGGCTGGGATAACGGTCGCGCAGGTGCTCCAGGCCCACCAGGGCCAGCAGGCGTTCGACGCGGGCCGGAATCTCGCTCTTGGCGACGCCGGCGATTTCCAGCGGCAACGCCACGTTGCCGTACACCGTGCGGCGCGACAGCAGGTTGAAGCCCTGGAACACCATGCCGATGCGGCGGCGCTGCGCGCGCAGTTGCGCCTCGCTCAGTCCGGTCAGGGCCTGGCCGCCGATGGCGATGGAGCCTTCGTTGGGACGCTCCAGCAGGTTGATGCACTGGACCAGCGTGCTTTTACCGGCCCCGCTGGGGCCGATGATGCCGAAGACCTCGCCCTGCTGGATGTGCAGGTTGATGCCACGCAGCGCCTGGAACTGGCCGTGCGGCGTGGCGTAGGTCTTGGATAGGTTCTCGATCTGAATCATGGCAAGCGATTTTGTATCTTTTCTCTTCTAAAGAGAACGACCGTTTTTTCCATTTTTAATAACTATCAGTAATATAAGATGCATCCGCGCAAAGACGTAAAGGGCAGTCTGGAAGGAAAGCCTTCCTGACTGCCCTTTTGCATGGATGGCCGGCGAACCGGCCGCGCCTGGCTCAGCGAGCGCGCGAAATACGGACTTCCGCGCCGCGGCGCTTGACCTCCAGGCCCTCGGACGGCGAAATGCGCAGGCCTTCCAGCCCCTTGATGTAGCTGGAGCCCTGCATCTGCATGACGCGGATCTTGTTGCGCATGACCACCGGGTTGTGCACCGGCATGCCGAACATCCAGACTTCGTCCAGGATGCGCGCCGAATTGAATTCGCCCGTGTGCTGCGCCGCCGGGCCGAGACAGAGCATGTGCCCTTCCCGGCCAAACACCGGGAACTGGCCCAGCTCGCAATCGATGGTCCAGGTGGTGCCGCCTTCGTAGCGATGACCGGTGTTCAGGTCCCACCAGGCCTCGCCCTTGGGCAGGTACACCCGCACCTGCTTGCCCGGCGCGGTGATCGGCGCCACCAGCAGGGCCGGGCCCAGCAGGTATTGCAGATCCCATTCGTGGGCATGCGGATCGTTCGGGAACGACAGCGCCATGGAACGCTGCACCGGCAGGCCGGTGCGGGCGGCGTCCTCGATGGCGCCCAGCACGTAAGGCACCAGGCGATAGCGCCACTGCATCCAGGTCTTGACGTGCGCCAGGGTCTCGTCGCCGAAGTCCCACGGCAGCAGGCCGTTCACGCCCTGGAACGAGAAATTGGCCGAGAACACGCCGGCAGTCAGCCAGCGCAGGTACAGCTCGGGTGTCATGTCGGCCGTGCCGCGCGACGCGGTGCCGATACCGTGCACCTGGACCGGCAGGCCCGAGGCGCCGATCGACAGCGCGGTGCGCAGGGTATGGCGCAGGCCTTCCCAGGTGTTGTCGACCTGCGGGCCCACCTGCCAAGGCAGGCGTTGGGCGGCCGGGAACAGGTCGGTGCTGGGCACCACGCCCTCGGGCGGCACTTTCAGGCCGGCGACGGCGTCGAACAGCGCGCGGCGCACCAGCAGCGGATACATGCTGCGCAGCGCCGGGCCGGTTTCGCCATTGCGGGCCGAGACACCGTCGGGAATGGCGATCTGGGCGTCGCAGGCCGGCGCGTCCAGGCCGTCTTCGACCAGTTGGCGATGGCGCTCGACCCACAGGTTGTAGATGTCGCGATAGGTCAGGTCCAGCAGGCCGTAGGGCTGGCCGGAGGTGGCGGCGATGCCGTCGAACACCTGCGCGGAGCCGTCTTCGCGCGTCAGCAGCCAGCCGCGGTCTTCGAGTTCCTCGAACAGCGGGCTGGTCTTGATGACGCCGGGGAAGCCGGACGCCGCCACGTGCACGTTGTGCTTGTGGAACAGCGCCAGCATCTGCTTGGCGTCGGGGAAACGCTGGGCGTCCCATTCGAACACGGTCTTGTCGGCCTGGAAGCCCCAGGCCGCCGGCTGCGCCAGGGTCACGGCGTCGACCGGAATCTGGTTCTCGCGCATGCGGCCCAGCAGCGCCACGGTCTGCGTCGGCATTTCGCCGCTGGCCTGCTGCAGCCAGGCGCCCATGGCCCACAGCACCGGCTGGCCGGCACGGCCGGTCAGCGCGGTGTACTGGTTCAGGATTTCGGCGGGCTCGCCGGCGAACAGGAACACGTCCAGCACCACGTCGTCGACGCTGACGACATAGGCCGAATCGGCCGGCGCCACGCCGACCGAGTGCTGTACCCGGCGCATCGTGTTGACGTACAGGCCCCAGCCGCGCGGACTCCATGCCAGCGGCAAGGCGCGATGTTCGGGGTCGTCGGAGACGACGGATTCCTCGCGGCGGTTCAGGTCGCCCGGGGTCTCGCCCAGGCCGTAGACGCGCTCGTCCGGCAGCAGCGTGAAGCCGGCGGTCCAGACCGCGTCGTCGGCCTGGTCCAGCGCGTTGTGCCCGAATGCGGGCGTATGCGCGGAAACCTCGGACTCGAACACCCGCTCTTCATTGCGGTAGAGCGCGAAGCGGACGGGATTGGATTGGACTTCCAGGGCCACGTCGCCCTGGGTGATGCGCCAACCGTCCCCGCCTTCGCGCGGGGCGATGGCGGCCTCGCCCACCGCCTCCTGGCGCGCGAGCAACATCTCGGCCACGGCGCGCGCGCGCGCGCCGGGCTTGTCATCGGTAAGGTGGTTCGCCTCGCCGCAGCGCAGGCGAAACACACCAGGCGCATGCGCCTCGACTACCAGGTGCAACCCATCGCCCGCGTCGAAATCGATGCGACTGGGGCGGGACGTCAGCAGCTCGATGGTGTCGAGCTGGGTAGTATGGGCAAAGTCGAACTTGGGCGGCACAGAGCATCCCCCGGCTTAAGCCAAAAACCATCAAAAGACGCTATTTTGACGGATTTGAGCTTTGAAATAAACTCGGTCCCTCTTTTGGATGGCGATATCGTCCAAAAAAAGGGTCACAAAGCCCCCGGCCGGCCCGTATCCGGCTCATCGCCGGCGCGCCGCCGCAACGCCATGCCTGCCCCAACGCGGGCCCATTTGGCGCCAAATCCTGGCATTTGCCGTCATTCTACGCCACCCCATTTCAGCCCTCCGCGCGCCCCGGAAGTTTTTTCAGCGCGGCGCAATCAGTTGGGACAGATCGGTTTCAAGAGGTGACGGTTCGCCGCAAAGGCGGGACGCGATCAGATCTCCCATCAAGGCCGACCAGGACAACCCGCGCGAAGCATAGCCAGCGGCCAGCCACAGGCCCGGCGCATGGGCCAGTTCGCCCACGGCCGGCAGGCGCCCCGGCAACACCGCCCGCCACCCCGCCCAACCCGGCAGGCTACCGGGCACCAGGTCATGCAACGCGGCCAAGCCGTCGCCCAGCAGGCCCGCGGCCTTGTCCAGGGTGACGCGCTGGCCTTCGGCGCCGATGCGCGCCTCGGTGGCGCCATGCACATAGGTGCTGCCCGCCACGCAGCCGCTGCCCGTGTCCGGCAGCAGGTAGCCTTCGCCCCCCACCACGCAGCGCGGACCGCCACCCAGCGCGGCCGCCGGCAGCAGCGTGACCTCGCCCGCCAGCGCATGCATCTGCGCCACGCGCGGCAACGGCGCCAGCAGGTCGCTGGCGGCCAGCACCTGCCGCGCGCCGAAGGCATTGGCGAGGATCACGTGGGCGGCCTGGCCCAGCGTCGCTCCCGTCGCATCCAGCGCGCGCCAGCCCCCGGCGTCGCGCGCCAGCCGCGCCACGCAGCCCGGCGCCACCCGCACGCCGGCGGTCGCCAGCAAGGCGGGAATCAATTCGCTCGGCTGCACCAACATGCCCTGGCCGAAAAACACGCCGCCGCGCGCCAACGGCAGGCCCGCCAGCGCGCTGGCCTCGTCGCGGCTCACCGCGCGCACCCAATCGGCGGGAAACGCCAGGGTCGCCAAGGTGTCCGCCAAGGCCGCCGCGCGGCCCGCATCGCGATCCAGCTGCACCGTGCCACACACCCTCGGCGCCGCGCCGCCCGGTAGTCCGGCCCAGCGCGCCAGGGCGCGGCCACTGCCGGCGCGCGACAGGCGCGCGCGCGCGTTGTCGTCGCGCGCCAGCACCGGCGTCAGCGCCGCCGCGACATGGCCGGCATGGGCCGGCGCGCCGCGCGCCAGTCCCGCATCCAGCACCGTCACCCCCCAGCCGCGCAGGGCCAGCGCTTGCGCGATGCCGGCGCCGGCCAACCCCGACCCCACCACCAGCGCGTGACGGACTCGCTCGTCCTGCGCGGCTGGCGCGGCGGCCGCGCCCGGCATCGCCGTGGCCACCGTCATATGCCATTTGCCGCCATAGCCCGGCGCGCGCCGCGCCTCGAACCCCGCTTCCTGCAAGGCCCGCCGCAACTCGCCGGTGCAGGCCCAGGTGGCCAATGTGGCGCCCGGCGCGGCCAGCCGCGCCAGCTCCTTGAGCAATGGCGCCTCCCACATGCGCGGGTTGCGCTCGGGCGCGAAGCCATCCAGGAAGTACGCGTCCACCCGCGCCGACAAGCGCGGCGCCAGCGCCTGCGCGTCGCCGAATCCAAGCGTCAGCGTCACCGCGCCGCCCTCGAATTCAAGCCGGTGCAGGCCCGGCAGCAAGGACGGCCACTGCGCCGCCAGTTGCGTCGCCAGGGGCGCCAACGCCTCGGGCGCATGGCGCGCCAGCAGCGCCGCCAGATCCTCGCGGCTGAACGGGTGCGCTTCCAGTGACAGCACGTGCAGGCGGCGCGCGCGCCGCGGATCGTCGCGCCACGCGCGCCAGGCCGCCAGGAAATTCAGGCCCAGGCCGAAGCCGGTCTCGCAGACCGTGAACGCGTCGCGGCCGCGCCAGCGTTCCGGCAGGCCGTTGCCGCGCAGGAACACGTGTTCCGCCTGGCCCAGGGCTCCCGAGGGCGAGTGATAGACGTCGCCATACGCCGGGCTGTAGAGCCGGCCTTGCGCGTCGACGTCGGCAACGGCGGGGGTCAGGGGCACATAGGAGGAAGACATGGGGAAAACCGGGCGCTTCAGGGAAATTTCGGGAATATCGGCAAAGCGGGATTATCGAACGGCGCGGCCGGCCTGCGTTGGATGCGCGCCACGCGCGGCGCGGCTTTTGCCCCGCCGCAACGGCTTTGACGCATACCTGGGCTTACACTGATTTCATGGAAACCTATGACCCGCCCCGCTCGCTGACCTCGCCCATCGACCTGTGCGCGGCGCTGGATGCCGCGGTCACGGCCGCCCATGCCGGCGCGGCCATCCTGCAATCCTACGCGCATCACCGCGCCGATCTGGTGATCGATCGCAAGGCGCGCAACGATCTGGTGTCGCAGGCCGACCGCGAGGCCGAAGCCGCCATCATCGACGAACTGCAGGCGCGCACGCCGGAATTCGGCATCGTCGCCGAGGAAACCGGCGGTCAGGCGCAGGGCGCGGCCACCTGGTACATCGATCCGCTGGACGGCACCACCAATTTCCTGCACGACATCCCGCACTATGCGGTGTCGATCGCGCTGATCGCCCACGCCGGCACCGCCATCTCCGCCAACGAGCGCCTGGCGCGGGACATGCCGGTGGCGGGCGTGGTCTACGACCCCAGCCGCGAAGAACTCTTCACCGCGGTGTATGGCCTGGGCGCCTGGCTCAATGGCCGCCGCATCACCTGCTCGCGCACCCGCACGCTCGAAGACTCGGTGCTGGCCACCGGCTTTCCGTTCCGCGACTTCTCCTTCGCCAGTCAGTACATGCCGATGCTGCACGACGCCATCAACCGCGCGCGCGGCGTGCGGCGCATGGGCGCGGCCGCGCTCGACCTGGCCTGGACCGCCTGCGGCCGCTATGACGGCTATTGGGAAATGGGCCTGGCGCCCTGGGACGTGGCCGCCGGCACGCTGATCGTGCGCGAGGCGGGCGGCGCCTGCAGCGACATGCACCGGCAGGATTCCTGGCCCATCGGCGGACGCGTGGTGGCCGGCAACCCGGACATCGAACGCGCCCTGCACGAGATGATCGCGCCGCACCTGGACCAGCCGGGCTGAACGCCCGGCCGCGCCGCGACCTCAGGCCGGCTGGCCTTGCGGCGCGGCGGCCTCGGCGTCCGGCCGCAATTCACGCCGCAGGATCTTGCCGACATTGCTCTTGGGCAGTTCGTCACGGAACTCCACATAGCGCGGCCGCTTGTAGCCGGTCAGCTTGTCCTTGCACCACTGCTGCACCTGGGCCTCGGTCAGCGCGGAATCCTTCTTCACCACGAACACCTTGACCGCCTCGCCCGAGTGCTCGTCCGGCACCCCGATGGCCGCGCACTCCAGCACGCCCGGCATCTGCGACACCGCCGCCTCCACCTCGTTCGGATAGACCTTGAAGCCGGACACGGTGATCATGTCCTTCTTGCGGTCGACGATGCGCGTGTAGCCCTTGTCGTCCATGATGCCGATATCGCCAGTGCGGAAATAGCCGTCCGCCGTCATCACGTGACGCGTTTCCTCGGGCTTCTGCCAATAGCCGGCCATGACCTGCGGCCCGCGGATGCTGACTTCGCCGCGCTCGCCCAGCGGCACCTCGTTGCCGGCGTCGTCGAGGATGGCGACGTAGGTGGACGGCAGCGGCAGGCCGATGGAACCGGAATACGCCGTGGCATCGCACGGATTGACCGTGGCCACCGGCGACGTTTCCGACAGGCCATAGCCTTCGATCAGGGGCTTGCCCGTGATCTTCAGCCAGCGCTCGGCCACCGCCTGCTGCACCGCCATGCCGCCGCCCAGGGCCAGCCGCAGCCCGGAAAAATCGAGCCTGGCGAAATCCTCGTTGTGCACCAGCGCGTTGAACAGCGTATTGACGCCGGGAAACACGTTGATGGGCACCTTGCGCCAGGCATTGATCAACGAAGGCTGGTCGCGCGGATTGATGATCAGCACGTTGCGCATGCCCGCGTACATGCCGTACAGGCCGCAGACCGTCATGGCAAACACGTGATAAAGCGGCAAGGCGCTCAGCACGGTGATCTGCCGATCCGTCATGTCGCGCAGGGCCGGCGCCGCCACCGCCTCCATCTGCTTCACATTGGAGGTCAGGTTGCGATGCGTCAGCATCGCCCCCTTGGGCACGCCGGTGGTCCCGCCGGTGTATTGCAGCACCGCCAGGTCGTCCATCGAGATCGCCGGCGCGGTGAACGGCAGGCCGGCCCCCTTGGCCAGCACCTTCGGCAGCATCAGCGCGCCATCGAGCTGCCAGGCGGGCACCAGTTTCTTGACATAGCGGGCCGCCAGGTTCACCAGCGGCGCCTTCAGGCCGCCCAGCAGGTCGCCCGGCCCGGTCACCACGATGTGCCTGAGCTGGCCCCGGTCGGACACGCTCTGCAGGGTGTGGGCGAAATTCTCGAGGATCACGATGACCGCCGCGCCGCTGTCCAGCAACTGCCGCTGCAATTCCTCGGCGGTATACAGCGGGTTGACGTTGACCACCGCATGGCCGGCCCGCAGGGTGCCCAGCAGGGCCACCAGGTAGGCCGGCACGTTGGGCATCATCAGCGCCACCCGCGAGCCCTTCGGCAGATCCAGGCTTTGCAGCCAGCCGGCGAACCCGCGCGCGTGCGCGTCCAGCTGCGCATAGGTGATGTCACTGCCCATGGCGGTACAGGCGACGCGCCCCGCGAACTGCTTGCAGGCCCGGTCCAGCAGGTCGGTCAGCGATGTGTAGCCGTCGATGGAGATGTCGGCGGGAACCCCTTGCGGGTAATGGGCAAGCCACGGACGGGTCATGGTGTTTGTCTCCATTAAATTGATTTTTGATTGATGATAACCTTGTTGCGTTCCCAAATTCCGCCTGATTCTTCCCATGAAACTGCTCGATCCCATCGTTGCCTGGCGCGACGATATCTCCCAGATCCGGCGCGACATCCACGCGCATCCCGAATTGGCGTTCGAGGAATTCCGCACCGCCGACGTGGTCGCGGCCAAGCTCGAAGAATGGGGCATTGAAATCCATCGCGGCCTGGGCGGTACCGGCGTGGTCGGCATCATCCGCGGCGACCGGCCCGGCGAGCGCGCCGTCGGCCTGCGCGCCGACATGGACGCCCTGCCCATGCAGGAAGCCAACACCTTCGCCCACGCCAGCAAGCACGCCGGCAAGATGCACGCCTGCGGCCACGACGGCCATACCGCCATGCTGCTGGCCGCCGCCCGCTACCTGTCGCAGCACCGCGACTTCGCCGGCACGGTGTATGTGATCTTCCAGCCGGCCGAGGAAGGCGGCGGCGGCGCCAAGCGCATGATCGACGACGGCCTGTTCACCCGCTTCCCGATGGAAGCGGTGTTCGGCATGCACAATTGGCCCGGCATGGCGCCCGGCCAGTTCGGCGTGACCGCCGGCCCCATCATGGCGTCCAGCAACGAATTCTCCATCGTGGTCAAGGGCAAGGGCACCCATGCCGGCATGCCCAACCTGGGCATCGACCCGGTGATGGCGGCGGTGCAGCTGGCGCAATCGCTGCAGACCATCATCACGCGCAACCGCAATCCGCTCGACGCCGCGGTGCTCAGCATCACGCAGATCCACGCCGGCAGCGCCGACAACGTGGTGCCCAACCACGCCGAACTGCGCGGCACGGTGCGCACCTTCACGCTGGAAGTGCTGGACCTGATCGAACGGCGTATGGAAGAGATCGCGCGCCACACCTGCGCCGCCATGGACTGCGAGGTGGAGTTCACCTTCCAGCGCAACTACCCGCCCACCATCAACCATCCGGAAGAAGCGGCTTTCTGTGCCGACGTCATGCGCGACATCGTCGGCGACGACAAGGTCAACGACCACGTGCAGCCCACCATGGGCGCCGAGGACTTCGCCTTCATGCTGCAGGAATTGCCGGGCTGCTACGTCTGGATCGGCAACGGCGTCGGCGATCACCGCGCCGCCGGCCATGGGCTGGGCCCGTGCATGCTGCACAACGGCAGCTACGACTTCAACGACGACCTGCTGCCGCTGGGCGGCACCTACTGGGTACAGCTGGCGCTCAAGCGCCTGGCCAAGCCCTGACGCGCCGCTAGAAACCGCCCCCCTGCCCCGTCCGCACCGCCTGGCACATCGCCAGGAAGCGCTGGGCGGCGCGGGCGGCGGCGTCCGCGTGCGGCACCAGGATGCTCAGTGTGCGCGTCAGCGGCCGCGGCAACAGCCGCAACGCCGCCAGCGCGCCGTCCTCGTGCCGCATCGACATGGCCGACACGAAGCCCACGCCGAGTCCGGCGCGCACCGCCTGCTTCACGCCCTCCACCCCGGCCAGTTCCAGACCGATCGACGGCGCCAGGCCGGCATCGGCAAACGCCCGCTCCACCAGCCGCCGCACGCCTGAACCGGGCTCGCGCATCACCAGCGCCGACAGCGCCAGGTCGCGCAGCGTCACCGCGCCCTTGCCGGCCAGCGCGTGATCGGCCCGCACGATCGCCACCACCTCGTCCTGCCGCCACGCGTGCACCGCGGTATCGGCGGGCAGGCCCGCCGGCACGTCGCCCTCGATGAAGGCCAGGTCCAACGCCGGCAGGCGCTCGACGATCTCGCGGGTATTGCCATCGGACAAGTGCAGGCTGACCGCCGGAAACGCCTGGCGGAAGTCGGCCACCAGCGCAGGAAGCAGGTAGCTCGCGGGCGTGGTGCTGGCCCCCAGCCGCAGCACGCCGGTTTCCAGGCCGCGCCAGGACTCGCGCACCGCCTGCGCCTGGCGATACACCTGGCGCAGCTGGCGCGCCTGTTCGGCCAGGCGCTCGCCGGCCTCGGTCAGCGCAATGCCGTGGCCGCTGCGACGGTATAGCGGTTCCCCGAACCATTCCTGCAAGGCCCGCAGCTGGCCCGACACGGCCGGCTGTGACAGGTGCAGTTGCTGGGCCGCGCGGCTGATGTTGCCGGCATCGGCCACCGTGGCGAAGGTGAGCAATTGATCGGGGGTCATGGGCGGTCCGGCCGGCGGCAACCGTATTATCAGAATTTCCGATATTTCATATCAAAAATGAAAATTTTCCAAATAATTGTGGCGAAACTAATATTTCGTCTGGTTATTTAGATATGCACAAAGGCCCGCCATGAGCACCGCCAGCACCACCGCCCCCCAACATGCCGCCCCCGCCGCGCCGCCCGCCACGGCCGCCGCGGCCACGCCCTGGCGCGACAAGCTCAACGGCGTGCTGTTCGTCGGCCTCATGTCGGCCGCGGTCATGCAGCTGGCGGACCTGCCCGCCATCCGCCAGCTGGGCTTTTCGCCGCTGGTGGTCGGTATCGTCTGCGGCATGCTGTACGGCAACTTCCTGCGCGGCACCATGCCGGTCGACTGGGGCGTGGGCGTCAACTTCACCGCGCGCCGCCTGCTGCGCATCGCCGTGGCCTTCTACGGCCTGAACATCAGCATCCAGCAGATCGCCGCCGTCGGCCTGCCGGGCCTGGCGGTCTCGGTGGCGGTCGTGGTGGGCACGCTGCTGATCGGCACCTGGGTGGGCCAGCGCCTGCTCGGGCTGGACCGCGACACCGCCATGCTGACCGCCGCCGGCAGCGCCATCTGTGGCGCCGCCGCCGTGCTGGCCTTCGAACCGACCCTGCGGGCGCAACCGCACAAGAGCGCCGTGGCGGTGGCTACCGTGGTGCTGTTCGGCACGCTGTCGATGTTCCTGTACCCGGTGCTGTATCACGCCGGCTGGCTGCCGTTCGACACCCAGTCGCTGGGTATCTACATCGGCGGCACCATCCACGAAGTGGCGCAGGTGGTCGGCGCGGCCAGCAACATCGACCCCGCCACCACGGAAGTCGCCACCATCGTCAAGATGACCCGCGTCGCGCTGCTGGTGCCGGTGCTGCTCATCCTCGGCCTGTACCTGCGCAGCGCCGCCAGCCATGCCGGCGGCAACGCCAAGGGCGCCAAGCTGCCGATTCCCTGGTTCGCGGTCGGCTTCCTGGTCCTGGCCATCGTCAACTCGCTCAACATCATCCCCGCCGACGTGATCGCCGCCATCCGCCGCCTGGACGTCTTCGCCCTGACCATGGCCATGACCGCGCTGGGCATCGAGACCCGCTTCGCCAATATCCGCAAGGCCGGTCCGCGCGTGATGGCGCTGGGCCTGATCCTGTACGCCTGGCTGCTGGTCGGCGGCTACGGCATCGTCAAGCTGGCGTCCTGATCCGCGCCCGCTTCGATAAAGCGCGCCGACGGGGCGCCGGCCCGCGCCGGCGCCCCGTTTTTCCTGCATAATCGGCTGGTTGCCTTGCATTGGAGCCGGCCGCATGACCTCCAGCACCAAAACTCCCTTCACGACCTTGCCCGCCAATCGCGACGCCGTATTGCGCGTCATGCCGATGCCGGCGGACGCCAACATCCACGGGGACGTTTTCGGCGGCTGGATCATGTCCCAGGTCGACATCGCCGGCTCGATTCCCGCCGCCCGCCGCGCGGCCGGCCGCGTCGCCACGGTCGCCGTCAACGCCTTCCAGTTCAAGCAGCCCGTGTTCGTGGGCGACCTGCTCAGCTTCTACGCGGCCATCGTCAAGACCGGCAAGACCTCCATCACCGTCTCGGTCGAGGTCTACGCGGAACGCCAGCGCCTGGACGCCGAAGTCGTCAAGGTCACCGAAGCCACGCTGACCTACGTGGCCACCGACGAAGCCCGTCGCAGCCGCCCCCTTCCCATTCTTTGAGTCGTAACGCATGACGCAGTCCGCCGCCGCGCAGAAACCGCCCGCGACGCCCCGCCGCCTCGACCCGGAAGACGCGCAGCACGCCCTGGCCGAAGTCCAGGAACGCCTGCGCCGCCAGCAACTGGTCGCCGACCTGGTGCATCGCCAGGAAGAAGGCGACGCCAAGGCCAACCTGGTCGAAGACCTGGTGCACCGCCAGCACGAGGCCGAGCTCAAGACCCTGCTGGACGGCCTGCATCCCGCGGACATCGCCTTCATCCTCGAATCGTTGCCCAAGGATGAACGCCAGACGATCTGGAAGCTGGTCAGCCCCGAGCACGACGCCGACGTGCTGCTCGAGGTCGAAGACTGGGTGCGCGAATCGCTGATCGAAGCGATGGACCGCCAGGACCTGGTGGCCGCCACCGGCAACATGGACGCCGACGAACTGGCGGACCTGGCGCCCGACCTGCCGCCGGACGTGGTGGCCGAGGTCCAGAAAGGCCTGACCGAGGAAGAGCGCGCGCAACTGCTGGAAGCCATGGGCTATCCGGAAGACAGCGTCGGCGCCATCATGGACTTCGAAATGGTCCGGGTGCGCGAGGACGTCACGCTCGAAGTGGTGTTGCGCTACCTGCGCCGCCTGCACGAACTGCCCGACCACACCGACCAGATCTTCGTGGTCGACCGCCAGGACAAGCTGCAGGGCATCCTGCCGCTGTCGCGCCTGCTGGTCAGCGAACCCGAGACCGAAGTGCGCGCGGTCATGAACTCGGATTTCCTGACGCTCAATCCGCTCGACTCCGACGCCGACGCGGCCGGCGCCTTCGAACGCTACGACCTGGTGTCCGCGCCCGTGATGGACGACCAGGGCCGCCTGATCGGCCGCGTCACCATCGCCGACGTGGTCGACGTGATGCGCGAAGACTCGCAAGAGCAGGCCCTGTCACGCGCCGGCCTGCAGGAAGAGGACATCTTCGCGCCGGTCAGCACCGCGCTGCGCAACCGCGCGCCCTGGCTGCTGTTCAACCTCTGTACCGCCGCCACGGCGTCGTTCGTGGCCTCGCAATTCGAGGGCACGGTCAGCCAGATCGTGATCCTGGCGTTCCTGATGTCGATCGTCGCCGGCATCGGCGGCAACTCGGGCAACCAGACCATGACGCTGATCATCCGCGCCCTGGCCATGGGCCGCATCACCGGCCGCAACCTGTGGCAGCTGGTCAAGCGCGAACTGTTCGTGACCCTGATGGTGGGGCTGTGCGGCAGCCTGGTCGCGGCCCTGTTCGCCTGGGCCATCTCGCATTCGATCTCGATCGCGCTGGTGATGATGGCGGCCATGGTCTGCAACATGCTGGTCGGGGCCTCTGTCGGCGTGCTGGTGCCGATGGTGCGGGCCCGCTTCGGCAAGGACCCCGCCATGGGGTCGTCGGTGCTGCTGACCTTCGCCACCGACTCGCTCGGCTTTTTCATCTTCCTGGGCCTGGCCACCATTTTCCTGCTGTAGCGCGTCCACAACGGACTTGCACAGGATTGTTTCACCGTATATCCAGGGCGGCTTTTTGACAGCGGCATGACAGTCAAGATGGCGGCGGCTCCGTTACAGTAACGGAGTTGTCATCATTCTCTGTTCTTACAATGACCGCCAGATTCCGGGCCGCGCTTTTTTGCCTGCTGCTCTCGACCTTCAGTGCCGCCGCGCACGCCTGCGACAATTTGCCCTCGTGGGCCCAGTCCGCCTGCCAACGCCTCGACCAGATCTGGACCGAAGGCGGCAATGATCTCTATTTCAGCGGCTACGCGTGGCACAACCGCGCCATGTACAGCCGCGAGAAGATCAACAGCTTCAACGAGCTGGCCTGGGGCGGCGGCTATGGCCGCAGCATCTACGACGAGGACGGCGACTGGCAAGGCCTGTACGCCATGGCCTTCTTGGACTCGCACAGCAAGGTCGAGCCGATCGCCGGCTATGGTTTCCTGAAGATCGGACGGGTCAGCGAGAACTTCCGGCTGGGCGCCGGCTATACGGTATTCCTGACCGCGCGCCACGACATCATGAGCTACGTGCCCTTCCCCGGCGTGCTGCCGCTGGTCTCGGCCGGCTACAAGGACACCATGCTGTACGCCACCTACATCCCCGGCTCGCGCGGCGCGGGCAACGTGCTGTTCATGTTCGGCCGCTGGGCCTTCTGACGGCCCGGCGCGCCGCCGCGGAACCGTCCCAGGCGCCCGCCGCAAGGCGCTTCAGCGGCCTCGGGCGAGCCGCCTTTCAGCAGGGCTGCATGCCCAGGCGACGCACCAGTTCGCCCAGGCGCCAATCGTCAATGCCGTGGGCGCGCAGCGCTTTTTCGGTTTCCACCACGTAATCCAGGCAGGGGCCTGAATGCCCGACCGCGTTGCGCACCGACGCCAGCAGGCGGTCGTCGCTCAGGTCGGCGGCGTATTCCTGGCAGGCGCGATTGAGCAGAAACACGAGGCCGCGCACCGGCGCCTGTTCGGTATGGCAGGTCAGCCAGCGCGGCGTATAGGCGCCAGTGACCATCTCGCGGCGCCACAACGCCTGGAACACCATCGGCACGTCATCGGCCGCGATCTGAAACGCCACGCCGCGGCAGCAGCCGCCGCGGTCCAGCCCGAACACCAGTCCGGGATTGTCGGGCGAGCCGCGGTGGTCATGCGACCACAGGCAAAGCGAGCGGTGATAGCCGCGCACCGTGGCCAGGCGCCGTTCGCGCCAGGCAAAGCCGGGATGCCAGATCAGGGAGCCGTAGGCGAACACCCACAGGTCGTCGGTGCCGTTCCATCCCACCAAAAGCTCTTCCACCGACGCGGGTTGCGTCTTCGCCAGTCCGGCACAGCCGGCGGGTACTGCCAACGACATAGGGTCCTCTGATATCCCGGGTTCATTCCCATGGCGGGAATGACGGATATGCTACGCCGCCCGGCGCGCAAAAGAATTGCGAGATAGGGCGCCTGCAACAGGCCGAAAGAAATTTGTATTCGCCGGAGGCCGGCGCCAGGGAAAAAAATTGCGCGTTGGCGTCCGGGCCCGTTTGCCACCGGCCGCCCCTCTGGGAACGACCCCGCGCGGAGCGTGTCGGGCGGCCGCGCCTAGAGCGCGTCCAGCGGCAATTCCGTGGTGCTCTTGATGACTTCCATCGAGAAGCTGGCGCTGACGTCCAGCAGGTCGACCGCGGCGATCAGGCGGCGGTAGAAGCGGTCATAGGCCGCCATGTCCTCGACCACCACCTTGAGCAGGTAGTCGATGTCGCCCGCCATGCGATGGAATTCGACCACGTTCGGCAGCGCCATGACGGCGTTGATCAGGCTCTGGGTCCATTTCTCGTTGTGCTGGCTGGTCTTGATGGAGACGAACACGGTCAGGTTCAGCCCCAGTGCGCGCGGGTCCAGCAGAATCGCGTTGCGGGCGATGACGCCGTCGTCCTTGAGCTTCTGGATGCGGCGCCAGCATGGCGTGACGGACAGGTTGACCTGCTCGGCGATCTCGGCGACCGAGCAGGTGGCGTCCTTCTGCAGCAACGCCAGGATCTTGATGTCCGTCTGGTCCATGGAGGTTCCTCAAGCGATATCGCCGCAATCTTGCCCTGACGCCCGGACCGCGTCCAGCCGTGGAACACCCTAAGCGGCCCGGGACAGCGCCGGCGGCGCGGATTCAGTACGTGCCGGGGTAGCCGCCGCCATCGAGCAGGATGTTCTGCGCCGTCATGTAGCCCGCCTGCGCCGAGCAGACATAGGCGCACAGCGCCCCCAGCTCCTCGGGCTGGCCATAGCGGCCGGCGGGACTGGCGCGGCCGCGCTCGTCCCACAGCTGCTCGAAGGTCTTGCCGCCTTCCTCCAGCATCCCGCGGATATGGCGCGCCTGCGCATCGGTGGCGAAGGCCCCGGGCAGCAGGTTGTTGATGGTGACGTTGTGCCTCACGGTCTGTCGCGCAAGGCCGCTGACAAAGCCGATCAGCCCGGCCCGCGCGCCGTTGGACAGGCCCAGTTCGGCATGCGGCGCCTTCACGCTGCGCGACACGATGTTGACGATGCGGCCGAAGCGCCGCTCGATCATGCCGTCGACCACGCGCCGGATCATGTCGATCGGGCCGAGCATCATCGAGTCCAGCGCCGCGATCCAGTCATCGTGCGACCAATCGCGGAAATCGCCCGGCATGGGGCCGTCGGCATTGTTGATCAGGATATCGGGATGGGGACAGGCGGCCAGCGCGGCGTCGCGTCCCTCTGGCCGGGTCAGGTCGGCCGAGACCCAGCCCACGCCGATGCCGGCCTCCCGCGAGATCTCGCTCGCGGCCTGCTCCAGCGTCTGCGGATTGCGCGCCGCGATTGTCACCGCCACGCCTTCGCGCGCCAATTGCAGGGCGCAGGCCCGTCCCATGCCGCGGCTGCCGCCGAATACCAATGCCGTCTTGCCGCTGATCCCGAGATCCATGCCAACCCCTCCAGAGTGGTTCCAAGATGCGGATCAGTATAGGAGCGGGGGCGGCGCGCCGGGGTGGAATTTTTTTCTAAACATCCGTTCCATGCGGGCCAATTTGGCAAAGGCATTCCAGCATGAAACCCTAAGATGAAAGCTTGTCATTCAGGCGTACGTCCATGCCCAACCTCCCGCTCGCCACCGCCGACCTGCGCTCGCTGTGCGAATCGGTGCAGGCCGCCCAGATGAACGCGGCCCGCGCCTTGCTGCGCGAGCTGGCCGCCAGCGTCGCCAATGCCGGCGACATGCTGCAAGCCCTGCCCGCGGAACTGCGCGCCGGCCGCCCCGACCGCTACACCCGCCACATCGCCTATGCCGACCCGCACGGCGCCTTCACCGTCGCCTACCTGATCTGGCGCCCGGGACAATTCAGCCCGGTCCATGGCCACAAGACCTGGTGCACGTACCAGGTGCTGCAGGGCGAACTGGCCGAAACCCATTACCGCTGGGACCCCGCCGCCGGCGCCGCCCTGCCCTGCGGCGAAATCAGCCGCCGCCCGGGCGACATCATCACCGCGTCCCAGGGCCTGCATCAGATCCACCGCCTCGGCAATGCCGGCCCCGGCGTTGCCGTGTCCCTGCATATCTACGGGGTCGACCAGGCCGATCTCTGCACCGGCGTCAATCATCTGGTGCCCACGCCCGCGCCGCATTGACGCCGTCCGCCGCAACCGGCATCCCGAAAAAAAAGCGGGGCCTTCCAAGGCCCCGCTGCACATTTCCCGGCCGGGTTCTCAGCCCATCCACTGGCTGACCGGCGCCGCGGCGTCCTGCAGCGGCTGCGCCACCACGTCGATCAGCGCCGGGCCGTCATGCTCCATCGCCGCCTTGATCGCCGCGTCCAGCTTGGCCGGGTCCTCGACCCGCCAGGCCTTCACGCCATAGGCTTCGGCAATGCGGGCGTGGTCGGTACGGTCGAAGTCCACGCTGTAGTAGCGCTTGTCGTAGCCGGCCTTCTGGCTGGCCTTGATCCAGCCATAGACCGAGTTCGAAAACACGATCATCAGCAGCGGCGCCTTGTGGCGCACGATGGTCTCGAGCTCGCCGACCGTGAAGCCGAAGCTGCCGTCGCCCATCACCGACACGCACTTGGCGTTCGGCCGGCCGACCCAGGCGCCCAGCGCCGCCGACATCGAAAAGCCCAAGGCGCCATGGGCGCGGTTGGTGATGAAGTGGCGGCCGGGCCGCGACACGTCGTAGTAGGCCGAGAAGTACGGGCACGGCGTGCCGGGATCCGCGCACACCACGGCGTCGTCGGGCAGCAGGCGATTGAGCGACTGCACCACGCGTTCGGGGCGGATCGGCGCCTCCAGGCTGCTCGCCAGCGGCTCCAGTTGCGCGCGCCGCGCGGCCTTGGCGCGGCCCGCCAGCACCGCGCCATCGACGGCGTCGGACGGCCGGTGCGCCAGGCGCGCCTGCACCTCGGCGCCCAGCGCCTGCAGGGCCAGCTTGGCGTCGCCCACCATGCCGACTTCGGTCAGGTAATTGGCGCCGATCACCATCGGGTCGATGTCGATGTGCAGGATCGGCACGTCGCGGTTCGGGAAGCGCCAGTGCTCGGTCGAGGTCGAACCCGCGCGGCAGCCGACAAACAGCACCACGTCGGCCGCGGCCACCACGTCGCGCGTGGCCATCACGCCGCCGTTCGAACCCACCACGCCCGCGTTCAGCGGATGCGTGTCGGCCAGGCTGCCCTGGCCGCTGACGGTCACGCAGACCGCCGCCTTCAGGCTCTCGGCCAGTTCCTGCAGCGCGCCGCTGGCGCCGGCGATCACCACGCCGCCGCCGCAGATGATGACCGGCGAACGCGCGCCCACCAGGCGCTGCGCCGCGCGCGCCACGTCCGACGGATCCGGCGCGTAGCGCAGCGACGGAAATTGCGCGTGCTCGGGCTGGGCCCAGACGTCGGCGCCATCGACCTGCTGCTTCATCACGTCATACGGAAAGCACAGGTGCGCCGCGCCGGGCTTGCCGGTGGTCATGGCGCGGAACGCCGCGCGCACCATGCCGGGGATCTGGTCGGCGCGATCGATGGTGCGGTTCCACTTCGTCAGCGGCCGGTACAGCGCCTCCTGGTCCAGCTCGGTCAGCGGGTACTTGCCGCGCGAACCCACCGCCACGTCGGACGTGATGCCCAGCACCGGAATGGACGACTCGTTGGCCTCCACCAGCCCCGGCAGCAGATAAGTCGCACCGCCGCCGCTGGGCCCTTCGCATACGCCGACCTTGCCGGTCACGCGGGCATAGGCGTCGGCCATGTAGCCAGCGCTGCGCTCGTCACGGGTCAGGATGTGTTGCATGCCGTGATCCAGCCGGTAGAGCGCGTCGTAGAACGGCAGGCTGGTATCGCCGCACAAGCCGAAAATATGTTTGACGCCGTTGTGTTGCAGCATCCGCACCATTGCTTCGGCGCCAGTCAAGGTATCCATGTCTTCTCCACGCGATGCGCGGACCGGGCGGCGCGCGAAGGCGCGCCGCCACCGGCCGCTCAGTTATCCAGGTTGATGTTGCTGCTCTTGATGAACTTGCTCCAGCGGTCGTATTCCGCCTTCACGTAGGCATCCAGCGCCGGGCCGTTCGAGGCCACGATCTCGAAGCCGGCCTCTTCCAGCTTCTTCTTGACGTCCGGATCGGCCAGCACCGTGTTGAACGCCTGCGTCAGCTTCTTGACGGTCGCCGCCGGCGTGCCCTTGGGCGCGAACATGCCGCTCCACGAATAGGCGACGAAGCCCGGAAAACCGGACTCCGCCACCGTCGGCACGTTGGGCAGGTCCGGCAGGCGCTTCTCGCCGGCCACCGCCAGCGGCTTGATCTTGCCGGCCTGGATCTGGCCGCGCAGCGCGGCAAAGCTCAACCAGGTCATGTTGGCCTGGCCGCCCACCACGGCCTGGATGGCCGGTCCGCCGCCGCCGTACGGCACGTGCAGTAGCTCCACCTTGGACAGGCGCTTGAGTTCTTCGGGCGCCAGGTGGTTCAGCGATCCCACGCCGGTGGAGGCATAGTTGAACTTGTTGGGCGGCTGCTTGGCCGCGGCCGCCAGGAATTCCTTCAGGTTATCGCCCGGCACGCCCGGATTGGCGCCCAGCACCAGCGGAAAGCGCACGGTCTGGGTGATGGCGACGAAGTCCTTGAAGGTGTCGTACGGCAGCTTGGGCTTCACCGCCGGGTTGATGCCGTGATTGTCGAAGCTGACAAGCAGCGTGCTGCCGTCCGGTTCGGCCCGCGCCACGAAAGCGGTGGCGATCTGGCTGGCGGCGCCCGGGCGGTTCTCCACCACCACGGCACGGCCGCCCAGTTCCTTGGACAGCCGAGGCTGCAGGATGCGGGCCAGGATGTCGGTGCTGCCGCCGGGCGGATACGGCACCACCAGGATCAGCGGCTTTTCCTCCGCATGGGCGGGCGCGGCGGCCAGGCCGCCTCCCATCGCGGCAAGCGCGCAGACGGCCGCCAAGGCGCGCCGCATCGTTGTGTAGGTCATGTGTTTTCCCCTGCTGTTGTGGTGTTGGCCGGCGCTGCGACAGCGGGTTCGGCCTGGTCCCGCATGTAAATCGTGGAAAAGCCGGTGCGGATGACATCGGTGATCTGGTCCAGCCGCCGGCCGATGTGGCTGCGCATCATGTCCGGCAGGGCATCCATGTCGCGCCGCTCCAGCGCCTGGACAATGCGCAAGTGTTCGCCCTGGGTGTGGCTGCGGCGGCCCTGCTGCATGTCGATCCAGCGCACGAAATGGATGCGGGCGTTGACGCTCTCCAGCGCGCGCACGAATTCGTCATTGCGCGAATAGCGCGCCAGTGTCAGGTGAAACGCCTCGTCCAGCTCCAGCAGGCGGGTCGCGTCACTGTCCTCGGGCACGTCGCGCGAGCGTTCGACAAACGCGCGCAGCGCCGCCAGTTCCTCGTCGGTGGCGCGTTCGCAGGCGGCGCGCACGATGCCGGCTTCAAGCACAGCGCGGTATTCATAGAGGCTATGGATCTGCTTGGCGTCGAGCAGCCGCGCGATGAAACCGCGGTTCACCGAACGGGTCAGGAAGCCCTCCACCATCAGTTGGTTGAGCACCTCGCGCAGCGGCGTACGGCTCACGTTCAGGCGCCTGGCCAGTTCGACTTCGTTGATGCGCTCGCCCGGCTTGAACTCGAAACTCACCGCCATCGCCTTGACGGCGTTGTACAGCTCGGCCTGGCCGGCCGTGGTGCGGGCTGCGGGTCGGGATGACGTCATGAGGGTGTCGGCCGCCAGGGCGCTCCGGGTTGGGATCGAAGTGCATACTAAAGTGCATACACTTTGCCCCGCAACCCGGGTTTGCCCGAAAGACGCGCGTCAGCGTTCCGCCCCCGAAAAGACGGGGAAGGAAGTTGGACGAAGGGAAAGACCCGCGCGGCGACCGCGCGCGGGAGGTTGGATCAGACGCCGGTATCGAGCGTGTAGTGAGCGCCGTCGCGGTTTTCCAGCGTCAGCGTGGACAGCACCGGGGTCACGGCCGTGGCGTCTTCCCGCACGTGGATGCGCAGGTTGGCCAGCGGCACGTCCCAACCGCCGGCGGCGGCCTCGGCCGTCACCCCTGCCACCAGGGCCAGCCGTTCGGCCACCTGGCGCGGCTGCGCGGCACGGGCGTCGATGCGAAGCAGGCTGCGGGCGCCATTGGGATGGGCCATCAATTCAGGCGACCAGACGCACTCGGGCGTCAGGTGACGGCAGAAATACATGCGAATGCCGGGCAGCGGCTGCTCGGCGAAACGCACGGTATGGAAACGGGCCTCGACTTCCTGGCCGTCCAGCATGGCGGGACGGGACAGTTCCTGCATCGGATTGACGGCGAAGCCGGCGGCGAGCAGGCGCTCGCGCGTGGCCTCGGCGTCGTAGGTGCGGAACACCAGCGCCTCGAGCCCGAAGGGCGAATCGGCGATTTCCTTGCGCGCCGGCGGCGCGCCGGGCGGCCAGCCCAGCAGTTCGACGTAGGTGCCTTCCAGCACGATCAGGCGGTTGCACGAACCCAGGTTGTGCACCGCCTTGTCGCTCAGGTGAAAGCCCTGGCGCTCGAAGTGCGGCGCCAGCGCATCCAGCCGGTCGCGCACCATGACCACGGCGTGGTCGAACTCGGTCTGGCCGACGGCATGCAGCATGGCGTTATCCGCTCAGACCAGCTTGCCGTGGCACTGCTTGTACTTCTTGCCGCTGCCGCACGGGCACGGATCGTTGCGGCCCACCTTGGGCAGCACGTTGCGCACCGGCTGGGCGCCCGCGTCGTCGGCCGACTGGGCCAGGGCCTCGTCGTAGTCGGAGTGGTGGTACTGCACGTTCTGCACGTGCGACTGGGCCGCTTCGGCCTCGGCCTGCTCGACCTGCTCGGACGACTGCACGCGCACCGTCATCAGCACGCGCACCACGTCGTCGCGGATGCGGTCCAGCATGCCCGAGAACAGTTCGAAGGCTTCGCGCTTGTATTCCTGCTTGGGGTTCTTCTGCGCATAGCCGCGCAGATGGATGCCCTGGCGCAGATAGTCCAGCGCCGACAGGTGCTCGCGCCAGTGCGTGTCGATCGCCTGAAGCATGATCGAACGCTCGAACTGCGACCACGATTCGGCGCCGACCTGGTCGACCTTGCCCTGGTAGACGTCGCGCGCCGCCGCGATCACGCGCTCGCGCAGATCCTCGTCGGTCAGGTTGGCTTCCTTCTCGAGCATCTCGGTCAACGGCAGGTGGATCTGCCAATCAGCCTCCAGCGCCTTCTGCAAGGCCGGGATGTCCCACTGCTCTTCCACCGATTCCGGCGGCACGTAGGTGTTGAACAGGTCGACCACCGCGGCGTCGCGCAGGTTCTCGACCGTGGCGCTGACGCTGGCCGCTTCCAGCACTTCGTTGCGCTGCGCGTACAGCACCTTGCGCTGGTCGTTGGCGACGTCGTCGTATTCCAGCAGTTGCTTGCGGATGTCGAAGTTGCGGCCTTCGACCTTGCGCTGCGCGGTCTCGATGGAACGCGTCACCATGCCGGCCTCGATCGGCTCGCCCTCGGGCAGCTTCAGGCGTTCCATGATGGCGCGCACGCGGTCGCCCGCGAAGATGCGCATCAGCGAATCTTCCAGCGACAGGTAGAAGCGCGACGAACCCGGGTCGCCCTGGCGGCCGGCGCGGCCGCGCAGCTGGTTGTCGATACGGCGCGATTCGTGGCGCTCGGTGCCGATGATGCGCAGGCCGCCCGCGGCCTTGACCTGCTCGTTGAGCGGCTTCCAGTCGGCGCGGACCTGCTCGATGCGCGCGGTCTTTTCGGCTTCGGACAGCGATTCGTCGGCGCGGATCAGGTCGACCTGCTTGTCGACGCTGCCGCCCAGCACGATGTCGGTGCCGCGGCCGGCCATGTTGGTGGCGATGGTGATGTGGCCCGGCTTGCCGGCTTCGGCGACGATCTCGGCTTCACGCGCGTGCTGCTTGGCGTTCAGCACCTCGTGCGGCAGCTTGGCCTTTTTCAGCAGGCCCGACAGCAGCTCGGAGTTCTCGATGCTGGTGGTGCCCACCAGCACCGGCTGGCCGCGCTCGTGGCAATCGCGGATGTCTTCGAGGATGGCGTTGTACTTTTCGCCGTCGGTCTTGAAGACCTGGTCGTTCTGGTCCTTGCGGATCATGGGCTTGTTGGTCGGGATGATGACCGTCTCGAGCCCGTAGATCTCCTGGAATTCGTACGCTTCCGTGTCGGCCGTGCCGGTCATGCCGGACAGCTTCTCGTACATGCGGAAGTAGTTCTGGAAGGTGATCGACGCCAGCGTCTGGTTCTCGTGCTGGATCTTCACGCCTTCCTTGGCCTCGACCGCCTGGTGCAGGCCGTCGGACCAGCGGCGGCCCACCATCAGGCGGCCGGTGAATTCGTCGACGATGATGACTTCGCCATCCTGCACCACGTATTGCTGGTCGCGGAAGAACAGCGTGTTGGCGCGCAGCGCCACCATCAGGTGATGCATCAGCGCGATGTGGCGCGGGTCGTACAGCGACTCGCCCTCGGGCAGGATGCCCAGGCGCGCCAGGATGCCTTCGGCGTTGACGTGGCCGGCTTCCGACAGGTAGACCTGCTGGCTCTTTTCATCGACCCAGTAGTCGCCCTCGGGTTCCGGCTCCTGCGGCTTGGGCTCGCTGGCCATGCGGGTCAGCAGCGGCGGCACCGCGTTCATGCGGATGTAGAGTTCGGTGTGGTCCTCGGCCTGGCCGGAGATGATCAGCGGCGTGCGCGCTTCGTCGATGAGGATCGAGTCCACTTCGTCGACGATGGCGTAGAACAGGCCGCGCTGGCGCCGGTCCTCAACACGGTATTCCATGTTGTCGCGCAGGTAGTCGAAACCGAATTCGTTGTTGGTGCCGTAGGTAATGTCGGCGGCGTAAGCGGCCTTCTTTTCCTCGTTCGGCTGCTGCGGCACCACCACGCCCGTGGACAGGCCGAGGAAGTGATACAGGCGTCCCATCCATTCGGCGTCGCGGCGGGCCAGGTAGTCGTTCACCGTGACCACGTGCACGCCCTTGGCGGCGATCGCGTTCAGGTAGACCGGCAGCGTGGCCATCAGCGTCTTGCCTTCGCCCGTGCGCATTTCGGCGATCTTGCCGCTGTGCAGGGCGATGCCGCCCAGCAGCTGGGCATCGAAGTGGCGCATGCCGAACACCCGCTTGCCCGCTTCGCGCACCACGGCGAAGGCTTCGGGCAGCAGGTCGTCCAGCGACGTGCCCTGGGAATGACGGGAACGGAATTCCGCGGTCTTGGCCGCCAGCTCCGCATCGGAGAGCGCGGAGATCTTGGGCTCCAGCCCATTGATCTGGGTTACCAGCTTGCGATACTGCTTAAGCAGCCGGTCGTTGCGGCTGCCTATGAGTTTTTTGAGCAGAGAAACCATGCGTATGTCGGCCGCACGAGCCCCGCCGCGCCCGCATGGGGCCAGGGCGGCGTCGCCCGTGACTTGATTTATTTGGTTGAGCGGGGGTCCGCTGGGAAACGAACCAGTTTAACGCACCTGGCGCGTAATAGCCTGGACCTATGGCCAGGGTGGCACTGTAGCCTGGATCGGGCGTCAGCGCGCGGCGCTGTCGCCGGCGGCTTGCGCCACCGTCGGCGGCGCGTGCTGCTGCGGGCCGAGGAACAGCCGCGGATCCAGCGGCTGCCCGGCCAGGCGGACCTCGAAATGCAGGTGCGGCCCGGTGGAGCGGCCGGACGAACCGACCCGCGCCACCTGCTGGCCCCGTTCGACCAATTGCCCCTGCTTGACCATCAGGGAAGAGGCATGGGCATACCGTGTGATCAGGCCGTCGCCATGGTCGATCTCGACCATGTTGCCATAGCCGGGGTGGAATTTGGCTTCCAGCACCACCCCGCCCGAGGCCGCCAGGATGGGCGTGCCCGGCGGCGCGGCGAAGTCCAGCCCCTCGTGCATGGCGGAGCGTCCGGTGACGGGATTACGCCGCCAGCCATAGGAAGAACTGAGGTAGGGATAATCGGTGATCGGCATCGCCGTCGGCATGCGCGCCTGATCGGCCGAGCGCCGGGTCAGCGCCGCGTCCAGCAGCTTGAGGTTGTCGGTCTGCAGGGCCAGCCGTTCCTGGATCTCGTCCAGCTGGCGGCCCAGGGCCTCGGCCGAGGCGGCGCTGGGCGGCGTGCCTTCGGTGAACAGGTCGTCCATCACCTGGGTGGCCTCGGGCGCATGCTGCGTGTCGACCGGGGCCGAGGCCAGTTGCTTGGCCACCTCGGGGTCGGTGTAGGCCACCCCCGCCACCTTCGCCACCCGCTGACCCAGGCCGTCGATGCTGGCCAGCTTGGCCTGCAACGCGCCCACCTTGGCGGCCAGCAGGTTCATGTTGCCGCGCAGGAAATCGGCATCACGCCCCGGCTGTTCGGACAGCGGCCAGCCGACGGTGTGTACGGCGGGCAGGATGGGTGTAATGTAGCGCTGAAGGGCGGCGCCGAAGATGGCGGCCGTCATCAGCGCGCCCCCCAGAAACAACGCCAAGCGCGCGCCTCCCAGGGTGAAATGCCCGTCCTGCCCGTCGCGGGCGTGCATAATCACGATTTTCAAGGTTTGCTTCCTAATTCTCAGAGCCGGGATGAATAGACCCACTTCATACCGTCAACGTTCCAGTTCCAGCCGGCGAGGGGAAAATACCGCCCTGGGATGGCTGGGTCATGACATGCGGGGCGCCGGGGTACTGGCGACCGCCCGCAAGCACTTGCAAATCCAATATGCGGTGGCGGCGATCCTGCCCGCCCCGTTGGGCTCCGTCTGCCAGGTCGGCAAGCTGGAAAACCAGCGCCTTCAACTGGTGGTGCCCAGCGCCGCGCACGCGGCGAAGATGCGTCAATTGGCCCCGCGCATCGCGCAGGCCTTGGCGGACCAAGGCTGGAACCTTAACGAAATTGCCGTGAAGGTACAAGCCGGCCTGCCCAAGCCCGGCGCCCGCAAGCCGCTGCCGCCGAAAGAGGCGCAGCCGCTGGGCGATGCCGCCCTGGGCGCCTTCGAGACCCTGCATGACAACCTGCGCCCCGGCCCGTTGGCCGACGCGGTGGCCAGGCTATTGAAGCACCACAAGAGTAGCTGAGATAGCCGGGCTTGTCCGGATGCCCGCCTTTCGGATGACCGCAATGGCTCCATTGCCGGACGGGATGACCCGCGGTAGGCGCCGGGACCGCGCCAGCGGAGTGAGGCATGGCCCCAAGCGGAGCCATCCAAATGAAAATGGCCGGTTGCCAGCCGGGGACGGACCCCGGCGCACCGACCATCAGCGGCTGACCGGCCTCAGGCCAGTTGCCATTCGTGCCGGAACGCCTGCGGCGCCTCGGCCTGCGATTCGTAGCTGACCAGTTCCCAGGCGTCACGCTGCGCCAGCAGCGCGCGCGCCAACTGGTTGTTCAGGCCATGGCCCGACTTGCACGCCACATAGCGCGCCACCAGCGGCTTGCCCAGCAGGTAAAGATCGCCGATGGCGTCCAGGATCTTGTGCTTCACGAATTCGTCGTCGTAGCGCAGGCCATCGCTGTTCAAGACGCGGTATTCGTCCATCACGATGGCGTTGTCCAGGCTGCCGCCGCGGGCCAGGCCCATCGAGCGCAGCGCCTCGACTTCGTTGACGAAGCCGAAGGTGCGGGCGCGCGCGATCTCGCGCACATACGAATGGGTGGCGAAATCGATTTCGGCGAAATTCGCGGTCGAGTCGATGGCGGGGTGGCGGAAGTCGATCGAGAAGGCCAGCGCGTACCCTTCATGGGGTTCGAGGCGGGCCCACTTCTCGTTGCGGCCTTCGCCCTCGCGCACTTCCACCGTCTTCAACACGCGGATGAACTGCTTCGGCGCGTTCTGCTCGACGATGCCCGCCGAGCGCAACAGGTACACGAAGGTTGCCGCACTGCCGTCCATGATGGGGACTTCTTCGGCAGTGAGGTCGATATGCAGGTTGTCTATGCCCAGGCCGGCCAGCGCCGACATGAGATGTTCCACCGTGGACACGCGGACATTGCCCTGCTGCAGCACGGACGCCATGCGCGTATCGCCCACGCCCGTGGCCTGCGCGGGCAGGTCGACGACTTCGGGCAGGTCAACGCGATGGAACACGATGCCCGTATTGGGCGCCGCCGGGCGCAGGGTGAGCTCGACCCGCCGTCCGGAGTGGACGCCGACGCCTGTCGTGCGGACGAGATTCTGAATGCTGCGCTGTCGGAACATGAGACTAAGGTATTTTTGAGCCAGGAAGCCGGCAAGATGACAAGAGATTGCCGGCGTAACTGACGTATTGTAACTCTGTCCGGTTCTTGACGCCATCAAAGCGTCACGACCGACCGATAAAACCGTCCCCGATTCACGCCATACAAAGAAAACACGGACCGCTCCGCCTCCGGCCTGCCCGCGGGGACAGGCAGGCCGGAGATGAGGGAGTGCATAGGAGCCTGAAACCAGGCTCCTGGTTCAATCCGCCTGCTTGCGCAGGAACGCCGGGATGTCGAAATGATCCATGCCCGAGCTTTCCAGCGCGCGCACCTGGGCCGACGCCTGGCTGCGCGGGTTGCGCATGACCGACGGCATGTCCAGATTGCGGTAGTCGCCCTGACCGGCGGCCGGCATCGTGCCCATGGGCAGGTTGTCGGTGCCGGTACGCAGCGCCTCGGCGGTGTTCTGCACCAGTTGCGGACGCGCCTGCGCACGGCCCAGGCCGGTCGCAACCACGGTCACGCGCAGGTTTTCACCCATCGATTCGTCGTAGGCGGTGCCGAAGATCACGGTGGCGTCGTCCGAAGCGTAGCTGCGGATCGTTTCCATGATTTCGCGCGTTTCGCGCATCTTCAGCGAGCGGCTGGCGGTGATGTTGACCAGCACGCCGCGAGCGCCGTTCAGGTCCACGCCTTCCAGCAGCGGGCAGGCAATGGCGTGCTCGGCGGCGACGCGGGCGCGGTCAGCGCCCGAAGCCGATGCCGTGCCCATCATGGCCTGGCCCTGCTCGCCCATGATCGTCTTGACGTCTTCGAAGTCGACGTTGACGTTGCCTTCGACGTTGATGATTTCGGCGATACCCGCGCACGCGTTGTGCAGGATGTCGTCGGCCGAACGGAAGCAGTCTTCCTGCGTCGCGTCCTCGTCCATCAGTTCATACAGGTTCTCGTTGAGCACCACGATGAGCGAATGCACGTGCTTGGCCAGTTCGGCAATGCCGTCTTCGGCCATCTTCAGGCGCTTGTTGCCTTCGAACGAGAAGGGCTTGGTGACCACGCCCACCGTCAGAATGCCCAGCTCCTTGGCGACTTCGGCCACGACCGGACCCGCGCCCGTGCCGGTGCCGCCGCCCATGCCCGCGGTGATGAAGACCATGTGCGCGCCGTTCAGGGCGGCACGGATCTCTTCACGCGCGGTTTCGGCCGACGCGCGGCCTTGCTCGGGCTTGGCGCCCGCGCCCAGGCCGGTGCGGCCCAGGCGAATCTGCACCGGGGCGTTGGTCGCCGCCAGTGCCTGCGCATCGGTGTTGGCGCAGATGAAATCCACGCCGTGCACGCCGCTGCGAATCATGTGCGCGACGGCATTGCCGCCCGCACCGCCCACACCAACGACCTTGATTACGGTCCCTTTGGTGTTGTTCTCAAGCATCTCAAAGTTCATCATGATGACTCCCTCACAAGTCCGATTTTGCAAATCACAAAAATTCCCCAACAACCTATATTTTGTGAATCGCCTCAAAGCCGAAGCCGACTGCTTTGGTCCGCAACGGGTTTGAGACGCCTCCCCTTTCTGGCCCGGCCCGCCCTACCGCCGCGGATCGTGCCAAGGAGCAGGCCCCAACCTGCCCCCCTCTTCAATTCATGAACCATTCCTTCATGCGCGCCAGCAGGCTCTTGAAATTGCCGGTCTGCGCGGCGACCTTGCGGCCGCGCACGCGTTGCATGCGCGCTTCCTGCAGCAGCCCCATCACGGTCGAGAAGCGCGGATTGCGCATCACGTCGGCCAGGCTGCCTTCGTATTCGGGCACCGCCACGCGCACCGGCTTGAGGAACACGTCCTCAGCCAGTTCGATCATGCCGGGCAATTGCGCCGAGCCGCCGGTCAGCACCACGCCGGAAGCCAGCAGGTCCTCGTAGCCGGAGTCGCGCACCACCTGCTGCACCAGCGTGAACAGCTCTTCGACGCGCGGCTCGATCACGGCGCCCAGCGCCTGGCGTTTGACCTGGCGCGGGCCGCGGTCACCCAGGCCCGGCACTTCCACCGACTCGTCCGGGCTGGCCAGCACCTGCTTGGCCACGCCGTAGCGCAGCTTGATTTCCTCGGCATCGGGCGTCGGCGTGCGCAGCATGGCCGCGATGTCGTTGGTGATCTGGTCGCCGGCGATCGGCAGCACGGCGGTGTGGCGGATCGCGCCGCCGGTGAAGATCGCCACGTCGGTGGTGCCGCCGCCGATGTCCACCAGCACGACGCCCAGTTCCTTTTCGTCGGCGGTCAGCACGGCCAGGCTCGAGGCCAGCGGCTGCAGAATCAGGTCCTGCACTTCCAGGCCGCAGCGGCGCACGCACTTGACGATGTTCTGCGCGGCGCTGACGGCGCCGGTCACGATGTGCACGCGCACTTCCAGGCGCAGGCCGCTCATGCCGATCGGCTCGCGGATGTCTTCCTGGCCGTCGACGATGAACTCCTGCGTCAGCACGTGCAGCACCTGCTGGTCGGTCGGAATGTTCACCGCCTTGGCGGTCTCGATGACGCGGGCGACGTCGGTGGCGGTGACTTCCTTGTCCTTCACGGCGACCATGCCGCTGGAATTGAAGCTGCGGATATGGCTGCCGGCGATGCCGGTGTAGACGTCGCGGATCTTGCAATCCGCCATCAGCTCGGCTTCTTCAAGCGCGCGCTGAATCGAATTCACGGTGGTCTCGATATTGACGACCACGCCCTTGCGCATGCCGCGCGATTCATGCTGGCCGAGGCCGAGCACTTCGAATCGCCCTTCGGGCAGGATTTCAGCCACCACAGCCACCACCTTGCTGGTGCCGATATCGAGGGCGACGATAAGGTCCTTGATGTCACGGGTCATGGCGTTAGCGTTTCTTGGGAGGTTTCGGTGTGGATTTGGGTTTGTTTGCTGACGCGGGCAACGGGGCCAGCGCCAGGGCGAAACCATTGGGATAACGCAGGTCGGCCTGTGTGATGGTGCGCCCTTCCAGGCGCGCCGCCACGGCGGGCCAGGCCTGCACAAAGCGTTGAATGCGCGCGGCGAACGGCAGCGCGCCAGGCAGGCCATGCGGATCCGGCGCATCGGCGCCCGGATCGCGGCCCAGGTCCAGCAGCATGCCGTTGGACAGCACCACGCGCCAGGCGTAGCGCGGACTCAGCTCCAGCTGCTTGACATGCATATCGAGCGGCGCGAACCAGCGCGCCAGTTCGGCGTAGCGTTGCACCACCAGCGATTCGGTGCCCTCGGGTCCGGAGAACTGCGGCAACACCGTCTCGTCGTCCACCTCGCCCGTGTTGGCCGTGAACGCCTCGCCCCAGGTGTTGATCATCTGGTTCTCGTTCCACAGCGCCAGCGGCTGCTGTTCCTCGATGCGCACGCGCAGCACATTGGGCCAGATCCGCCGCACGGTGGCGTGGCGCACCCATGGCACCGACTCGAAGATCTCGCGCGCGTCGTCCAGGTCCACCGTGAAGAAGTTGCCCCTGAAGCGCCCCGCGATCGCCGCGCGCACCGCGCCCGGCGAGACATAGTGCAGTTCGGTGTCCGGCGTGGACTCCAGCTCGATGGCCGACAGCGTGAAGTACGGACGCTGCGCCACCCACACCACGCCCGCCAGGAGCATGGCGCAGACCGCCAGCACGGCAAGCGTGTTGGCGATCAGGTTGGTCGTGCGAGCGTCGTTCCACACAGAATGTCCGGGTCAAGTATTGCGAGCGGCGCTGTGCAATTTGCACGAAGCGTCGGCCAAAATCGCCACACACAGCTCGGCATAGCTCATGCCGGTGGCGCGGGCCGCCATCGGCACCAGCGAATGGCTGGTCATGCCGGGCGAGGTATTCATTTCAAGCAGCCAGGGGCGGTTGTCGGCGTCCAGCATGAAGTCGGCGCGGCCCCAGCCTTCGCAGCCCAGCGCGCGATAGGCGCGCACCGCGATGTCGGCGACTTCCTCGGCCACGGCCGGCGGCAGCGCCGCCGGGCAGAAGTACTGCGTGTCGTCGGAGAAGTACTTGTGCTCGTAGTCGTAGTTGCCGCCGGGCGCGGCGATCTCGATCACCGGCAGCGCGCGCGCGGTCTTGCCGCTGCCCAGCACTGCCACGGTCAGTTCGCGGCCCTGGATGAACTGCTCGGCCAGCACCTCGGCGTCGAACTTGGCGGCCAGGGCGTAGGCGTCCTTCATATCGGAATAGCCCACGACCTTGGTGATGCCCACGGTCGAGCCCTCGTGCGGCGGCTTGATGATGAGCGGCAGGCTCAGGCGGTCCGGCACCAGGCGCAGTTCGGTGTCGGCGTCCAGCAATTCGAATGCCGGCGTGGGCAGGCCATGCTGCAGCCAGACGCGCTTGGTCATGGTCTTGTCCATGGCCAGGGCCGACGCCAGCGGGCCGCTGCCGGTGTAGGGAATGCCCAGCAGCTCCAGCGCGCCCTGGATCGAGCCGTCTTCGCCGAAGCGGCCATGCAGCGCGATGAACACGCGCTCGAAGCCCTCGGCGGCCAGCTCGGCCAGGCTGCGCTCGCCCGTGTCGAACAGGTGCGCGTCGACGCCGGCGCTGAGCAGCGCCTGGTGCACGCCGGCCCCGGACATCAGGGACACTTCGCGTTCGGCGGAACGGCCGCCGTACAACACACCCACCTTGCCGAATTTCGCGCTCATGCCAATTCTCCAACCTGTGCGGGAACCTTGCTGATCGAGCCGGCCCCCATGACGATCACCACGTCGCCATCGCGCACGAAGTCGACCACCGCCTGCGGCAGGTCGGCCACGTCCTCGACGAACACCGGTTCCACCTTGCCGGCCACGCGCAGGGCGCGCGACAAGGCGCGACCGTCGGCGGCCACCAGCGGCGGCTCGCCGGCCGAATAGACTTCGGTCAGCAACACCGCGTCGGCCGTGCCCAGCACGCGCACGAAATCCTCGAAACAGTCGCGGGTGCGCGTGTAACGGTGCGGCTGGAACGCCAGCACGATGCGGCGGTCGGGCCAGGCGCCGCGGGCGGCGGCCAGCGTGGCGGCCATTTCCACCGGGTGGTGGCCGTAGTCGTCGATCACCGTGAAGATGCCGCCGCCATGCGCGGCCGGCACCGGGAATTCGCCCGTCTGCGTGAAGCGGCGGCCCACGCCCTTGAACGAGGCCAGCGCGTCGCGGATGGCTTCATCGGCCACGCCCAGCTCGGTCGCCACGGCGATCGCCGCCAGCGCGTTTCGAACGTTGTGCAGGCCCGGCAGGTTCAGCTCCACCTGCAGCGGCGGCAGCAGCGTGTCGCGGTGGCTGCGCTGCACGTTGAAGCGCATGCGCGTGCCGTCGGCCTGCACTTCGTAGCCGCGCACCATCGCGTCTTCGTTCAGGCCATACGAGGTGATGGGGCGCGACACGAACGGCATGATCTCGCGCACGTTGGCGTCGTCGGTGCACAGCACCGCGCTGCCGTAGAACGGCAGGCGCTGGGTGAATTCGATGAACGCGCTCTTGAGGCGGGCCACGTCGTGGCCATAGGTGTCCATGTGGTCCGCGTCGATGTTGGTCACGATGGCCATCACCGGCAGCAGGTTCAGGAACGAAGCGTCGGATTCGTCGGCCTCGACCACGATGTAGTCGCCCTGCCCCAGGCGCGCATTGGCGCCGGCCGAATTCAGGCGCCCGCCGATCACGAAGGTCGGGTCCAGGTCGCCCGCGGCCAGGATGCTGGCCACCAGGCTGGTGGTGGTGGTCTTGCCATGCGTGCCGGCCACCGCGATGCCGCGCTTCAGGCGCATCAATTCGGCCAGCATGATGGCGCGCGGCACCACCGGGATGCGCGCGGCGCGGGCGGCGATGACCTCGGGGTTGTCGCCCGCCACCGCGGTCGACGTGACGATGGCGCCGGCGCCGGTGACGTTGCTGGCGACGTGGCCGATGGCGATGTTCACGCCCAGGCCGGCCAGGCGGCGGGTCACGGCCGACTCGTTCAGGTCGGAGCCGCTGATGGTGTAGCCCAGGTTGAGCAGCACCTCGGCGATGCCGCTCATGCCGGAGCCGCCGATGCCTACGAAATGGATATGTTGGATTCTGTGTTTCATGATGAACGCCCCGCTGCTTGTTCACAGACGTCGGCGATGTGCGCCGCCGCATCCGGCTGCGCATGCGCGCGGGCCCGTTCTGCGACGGCTTGCAGTTCTTGTCGATTGCGCTGGCCCAGCCAGTCCGCCAGCCACGCCGGGCTCAAGGCGTTCTGCGGCTGCAGCCAGGCGGCCTGCGCGTCGCTCAGAAAGCGCGCGTTGGCGGTCTGGTGATCATCGATGGCATGGGGGAACGGCACGAACAGCGCCGCCACGCCTGCCGCGGCCACCTCGGACACCGTCATGGCGCCCGCGCGGCAGATCAGCAGGTCGGCGTCGCCCATCGCGCCAGCCATGTCGTCGATGAAGGCGCGGCAGTCGGCCGCCACGCCCGCCTGGGCGTAGGCCTGCTGCAGCGCCGGCAGATGTTGCTCGCCGGCCTGGTGCACCACCACGGGACGGCTCTCCCGCGGCAGGCGCGCCAGCGCTTGCGGCACGGCGGTATTGAGCGCCTGGGCGCCCAGGCTGCCGCCCACCACCAGCAGCCGCAGCGGGCCGCCGCGGCCGGCATAGCGTTGCGCCGGATCGGGCAAGGCGCACAGGTCGGCGCGCACCGGGTTGCCCATGGCTTCGCCCTTGGGCAGCACGCCGGGAAACCCGCTCAACACGCGGCGCGCCATCCTGGCCAGCCACTTGTTGGCGGTGCCGGCCACCGCATTCTGTTCGTGCACCACCAGCGGGGTGCCGCGCAGCGCCGCGATGACGCCGCCGGGAAAGGCGACGTAGCCGCCCATGCCCAGCACCACGTCCGGGCGCACCGACGACAGCCGCGCCCAGGCCTGGGCGAAGGCGCGCACCAGCAGGAACGGCAGCTTCAGCAGCGCCGCCGCGCCCTTGCCGCGCACGCCGGCGAAACGCAGCGGCACCAGCTCGATGCCGCGCGGCGGCACCAGCTTGCCTTCCATCTTGTCCGGGTTGCCCAGCCACAGCACGCGCCAGCCGCGCTGGCGCAGCACGTCGGCCACGGCCAGGCCGGGCATGATGTGACCGCCAGTGCCGCCGGCCATGATCAGGATGGTGCGCGACGCGGCGGTCATACCCGTCCTCCGCGCATCATGATGCGGCTTTCCACATCCACCCGTATCAGCATGGCCAGGGCGCACAAGTTCATCACCACGCCCGAGCCGCCGTAGCTCATCAGCGGCAGCGTCAGGCCCTTGGTCGGCAGCAGCCCCAGGCACACGCCCATGTTGATGAAGGCCTGCACCCCGAACCACATCGCCACGCCATGCGCCACCAGGCCCGCGAAGGTGCGTTCCATGGCGATGGCCTGGCGACCGATGTCGAAGCCGCGGTAGACGATGATGGCGAACAGCGTGATCACCAGCATCACGCCGGCGAAACCCAGCTCCTCGCCCACCACCGCCATCAGGAAGTCGGTATGGGCTTCGGGCAGGTAGTGCAATTTTTCGACGCTGGCGCCCAGGCCCACGCCCAGCCATTCGCCACGCCCCAGGGCGATCAGCGAGTGCGACAGCTGGTAGGCGCTGCCGTAGGCGTTGTCTTCGTTCCAGGGATCCAGGTAGGCGAACAGGCGCGCGCGGCGCCACGGCGACAGCCAGATCAGCATCAGGAAGGTGCTGACCAACACCGCCAGCAGGCTGCTGAAGTACTTGCCGTTGATGCCGCCCAGGAACAGGATGCCGATCGCGATCGCCACGATCACCATGAAAGCGCCCAGGTCCGGCTCGAGCAGCAGCAGCATGCCGACGCCGGCCAGCGCGAACGCCATCGGCAGGAAGCCGCGGGCAAACGCCTGCATGTGTTCCTGCTTGCGCACCGTGTAATCGGCGGCATAGAGCAGCGCGGCCAGCTTCATCAGTTCGGACGGCTGGAAATTCAGCGGACCCAGCGGGATCCAGCGGTGCGCGCCATTGACCTCGCGGCCGATCCCGGGAATCAGCACCGCCACCAGCAACACCATGGCCACCACGAACATCGGCACCGCCAGACGCTGCCAGACGCGGATCGGAATCGCCAGCACGACCGCGCCCGCCACCAGGCCCGCGCTGATGAACAGGCCGTGGCGGATCACGAAGTAGTAGCGGCCATAGGAGGCATAGCGCGGGCCGTCGGCCAGCGCGATCGACGCCGAATACACCATCAGCAGGCCGAGCAGCAGCAAGGTCGACGCCGCAATCGCGAGCGGCATGTCGAAATTGCGCATGCGGGTACGGCCGGGCCGTACGGCGTTGACGCTGGCGGTGAGATCGGCGATCAGGCTCATGCCACCTCCCCCCGGTCGCGGGCCAGGTCTTCGACCTCTTCCACGAACACTTGCCCGCGGTGCGGGTAATTGCGGAACATGTCCAGGCTGGCGCAGGCCGGCGACAGCAGCACCACGTCACCGGCCTGTGCCACTTCGGCGGCGCGGCGCACGGCGTCGCGCAGCGATTCGACGGCGATGCAGTCGACGCCGGTGGCGGCCAGCACGCGGCCGATCTCGGGGCCGTCCTGGCCGATCAGCAGCACGGCGCGCGCATGGCGCGACACCACCGGGATCAGCGGCGAGAAGTCCTGGCCCTTGCCCTGGCCGCCGGCGATCAGCACCACCGGCTGGCCCATGCCCTCAAGCGCGGCCACGGTGGCGCCAACGTTGGTGCCCTTGCTGTCGTTGATATAGTCCACGCCGCCGATACTGCGCACGAAGGCGGCGCGATGCGGTTCGCCGGCGTATTCGCGCAGGGCCCGCAGCATCGGGCCCCAGCCCAGATCGAGGCAACGCGCCAACTGCAACGCGGCCAGCGCGTTCAAGGCATTGTGGATGCCGCGGATGCGCAAGGCATCGACCGGCATCAGGCGGCTCATGCGGCCCTTGGCGCGCGTCGGCTCAGGCGCGTCCTTCTTGCGGCGCACCGGCGCGACGGGCTCATCGAAGTCGACCGGCTCGGCCGCCACCAGCCAGGCCACGCCCTGGCCCAGCTCCAGGCCCATGTCGCCCACCAGCTCGGGCACTTCGCGGCCAAAGCTGCGCACCGGCATGGCATCCAACGACGGCACCATGTCCACGGTATAGGGATCATCGCGGTTGACGATGGCGATGCGCGTCATCTTCAGCAGGCGCGCCTTGCTCCGCGCATAGGCGTCCATGCCGCCATGCCAGTCCAGGTGATCCTGCGTCACGTTCAGCACGACGGCCGCGTCGGCCATCAGCGTGTGCGTGGTCTCGAGTTGGAAGCTGGACAGCTCCAGCACCCACACCTGCGGCAGCGCGTCGGCATCCAGCGCCTGCATCAGCGCGGTCAGCGCGGCCGGGCTGATGTTGCCGGCGGCCAGCACCGACAGGCCACTGGCCGCGATCAGGTCGCGCGTCAGGGCGGTGACGGTGGTCTTGCCGTTGGTGCCGGTCACGGCCAGCACGCGCGGGCGGTATTCGCGGGTCTCGGCCAGTTCGGCCAGCGCCCGCGCGAACAATTCGATCTCGCCGATGACCTCGATGCCGCGGGCCTTGGCCTCGCGCAGCAACTCGCCGGCCGGCGCGCCTTCGGGCGCGAGTCCCGGGCTGACGACGACCTGGCTCACGCCATCCAGCAACGCGATGTCGAAAGACGCATCGCAACCCAGGCGGTACTCGACCTCGGCCTGCGCCAGCGCGTCGCGCAACGCGTCCAGTCCACCCGGCTCCGCGCGCGTGTCGGCCACCCGCAGGCGGGCGCCCTGGCGGGCGCTCCAGCGTGCGGCGGCCACGCCCGACTCGCCCAATCCGAGGATCAGGACGAGCGGCGCATCGGCGCGGGAGGTTTCCATCGTATTCATCGCAACTTCAGGGTAGAGAGGCCAATCAGCACCAGCATCATGCTGATGATCCAGAAACGCACGACCACCTGGGTTTCCTTCCAGCCGCCCACTTCGAAGTGATGATGCAGCGGCGCCATGCGGAATATGCGTCGACCTGTTCCATAACGTCGCTTGGTGTACTTGAACCACGTCACCTGGATCATCACCGACAGGGTCTCGACCACGAACACGCCGCCCATGATGAACAGCACGATCTCCTGGCGCACGATGACCGCGATGGTGCCCAGCGCGCCGCCCAGCGCCAGCGCGCCGACGTCACCCATGAACACCTGCGCCGGATACGCGTTGAACCACAAAAATGCCAGCCCCGCGCCCCCGATCGCCGCGCACAGCACCATCAATTCCGAGGCGCCGGGGATGTAGGGGAACAGCAGGTACTTCGAATAGTCGACCCGGCCGACGACGTAGGCGAAGATGCCGAGCGCGCTGCCAACCATCACGGTAGGCATGATCGCCAGGCCATCGAGGCCGTCGGTCAGGTTGACGGCGTTGCTGGTGCCGACGATCACGGCCCACGTCAGCGCCACGAAGCCGAGCACGCCCAGCGGATAGCTGACAGTCTTGAAGAACGGCACGATCAGGTCGGCGCGCGTCGGCAGCGACATCGTGAAGCCGCTTCCCACCCAGGCCTTGAACAGCGGCCACAGTTCGGTGTTGGCGGGCGCCGACACGGCGAACGCCAGGTAGACCGCGGCCACCAGGCCGATGGTCGCCTGCCAGAAGAACTTCTGGCGCGCCGGCATGCCTTCGGGATCGCGATAGACCACCTTGCGGTAATCGTCCATCCAGCCGATCCAACCGAAGCCGAACGTCACCAGCAGCACCACCCACACGAAGCGGTTGGTCCAGTCGGCCCACAGCAGCGTGCTGATGGCGATGGAAATCAGGATCAGCACGCCGCCCATGGTCGGGGTGCCGGTCTTGACCAGGTGGCTTTCCGGGCCATACGAACGCACGGCCTGGCCGATTTTCATCTCGGTCAGCTTGCGGATCACGCGCGGGCCGGCCACCAGGCCGATCAGCAGCGCCGTGGCGCACGCCAGCACCGCGCGCAGCGTGATGTACTCGAACACGCCCAGCGCGCGCACATCATCGGAAAGCAGGCGGGCGATCTCAAGCAGCATGGTTGTCCCCCTGCCCCTTGGCCGCTTGCCCGTCATTCGAAGTAAAAGCCGTCACTACCCGCTCCATGCGCATAAAGCGCGATCCCTTTATCAATACGCAGGACGCGCGCAGGCCGCGCAATGCGGCAACGACTTCGTCTACCGATGCGCAGGCGTGCGCGCCCGTGCCGAACGCGGCCGCGGCCGCCCGGCTGGCATCGCCTAGCGTGATGAGCGCGTCGAGGCCAAGCTCGCGCGCGTAATTGCCCACCTCTTCATGCATGGCGGGGCCGTTGTCCCCGACCTCGCCCATGTCACCCAGTACCAGGACGCGGGTGCCGGCGATACGCGCCAGCACATCGATGGCCGCGCGAACCGAGTCGGGATTGGCATTGTAGGTGTCATCGATGAGCAACGTTCCGTCACTCAATTTCTTGTACTGCATGCGCCCGGCGACCGGGCTGAAACCGGCCAGCGCCCGCACCGCCACGTCCAGCGGCGCCCCCGCCGCGATGGCGCTGGCGATCGCCGCCAGCGCGTTGCGCAGGTTGTGCACACCGGGCACCGGCAGCGTCAGGTCGGCATTGCCCACCGGCGTCACCACGCGGCAGCGCGTCGAATCGACGTCCGCCAGGATCTGCTCGGCATAGACATCCAGGCCGGGCTGCAGGCCGAAACGCAACGCGCGGCGCGGCGCGGCCAGCTTGTCCCAGATCGCCGCATAGGGTTCGTCGCCCGGATAGACCGCCACGCCATCGGCCGGCAGCGCCGCGATGGCGGCGCCATTTTCCAGCGCCACCGCTTCCACGGTGTGCATGAATTCCTGGTGCTCGCGCTGCGCGTTGGTCACCAGCGCCACGCTGGGCGCCGCGATGGCGGCCAGTTGCGCGATCTCGCCCGGATGGTTCATGCCGAGTTCGAACACGGCGGCGCGATGTTCGGGACGCAGGCGCAGCAGGGTCAACGGCACGCCGATGTCATTGTTCAGGTTGCCGGCCGTGGCCAGGCGGCCCGTCTCGCCACGCCAACCCGCCAGCATGGCCGAGATCATTTCCTTGGTGGTGGTTTTGCCGTTGCTGCCCGTCACAGCCACCACCGGCAGCGTGAAGCGGGCGCGCCAGGCCGCGCCGATGCGCGTCAGCGCCACGCGGGTATCGCCCAGCACCAGTTGCGGCAGGTTCGATTCCGGCACGGCGTGCGCGACCACCGCGGCGCAGGCGCCACGCTCGGCGGCCTGATCCAGGTAGTTGTGCGCGTCGAAGTTCTCGCCCACCAGCGCCACGAACAGCTCGCCAGCGCCGATGCGCCGCGTATCCGTGGAAACACCCTTGACCAGCGGCAGCAGCAGCGCCAGGCGCGCCCACTCGCGATCGTCGAACGGCAGCTTTTCGCCGGCGATCTCCTGATAGGTTTCGTGGCCCTTGCCAGCCAGCAGCACCACGTCCTCGGGCGCACTGGCCCAGATGGCCTGCATGATGGCGCGGGCGCGGTCGACCTGCACCTCGACCGCCGCCGACGCCGGAATGCCGGCCAGGATCTGCGCCACGATCGCTTCGGGCGACTCGCTGCGCGGGTTGTCGCTGGACACCACCACGTGGTCCGCGAGTTCGGCGGCGATGCGGCCCATCTCGGGGCGCTTGCCGGCGTCGCGGTCGCCGCCGCAACCGAACACGCACACCAGGCGGCCGGCGCGCGCCTGCGCCACCGGACGCAATGCCATCAACGCGCGCGCCAGCGAATCGGGGGTGTGGGAGTAATCCACCACCACCAGCGCGCCACGGCCCGAGTGGGCCTGCGTGCTGGCGGCAACCGGTTCCACGGTCTGCAGGCGGCCATCGACCGGATCGGTCGCGGCCAGTTCGCGCGCGATCTGCGCGAATGGCAGGCCCAGCTTGTACAGCACGCCCGCCACCAGCAGCAGGTTGGAAACATTGTGCGCCCCCAGCAGGCGCGTCACGATCTGGGCCTCGCCATGCGGCGACACCAGCGTGAAGATCTGCCCTTGCGCGGTGGCCTGCAGGTCGCGTGCGCGCATCGCGGCGGGAATCGCGGGATCCGCGCTCAGGCTGTAGCCCATCACCGACAGATCCGACGGCAGCGAGGCGATCAGGCGGCGTCCGGCTTCGTCATCGGCATTGACCACCGCGGCGCTCAGGCCGGGCCAGCGGAACAGGCTGGCCTTGGCCGCCTCGTAACGTTCCATCGTGCCGTGATAGTCGAGGTGATCGCGGGTCAGGTTGGTGTAGGCGGCCAGCGCCACCCGCACG
This sequence comes from Achromobacter sp. HNDS-1, assembly GCF_040084795.1. Taxonomy (NCBI): domain Bacteria; kingdom Pseudomonadati; phylum Pseudomonadota; class Betaproteobacteria; order Burkholderiales; family Alcaligenaceae; genus Achromobacter; species Achromobacter sp. HNDS-1. The sequence continues at coordinate 4,074,684 of NZ_CP157584.1, read as the reverse complement.
CCATCCATGCGGCCCTGCTCGATGCCGATCGAAGACGCTTCCATCGCCACCGCCTTGGCGCCGGCGTCGCGCATGGCGGCCAGCAGGCGGTGCACGGTCAGCACGTCCGGGGTCGTGAGATGGCCGCCCAGCGTCTGCCCGTCCGGCAGCACGGCGCCCAAGGTGCCAATGGTGCCGCAGGGCTTGTCGTTGCGGCCCAGCGCGTGGGCGATCCATTGCACCGACGACGTCTTGCCGTTGGTGCCGGTCACGGCCACCACGGCCAGGGTCGACGACGGCCGGCCGTACCAGGTGTCGCCCAGCTCGCCCAGCAGGGCGCGCAAGCCGGTCACCGGCAGCATCGGCGTATCGCCGGCGGCGGCCGCGGCCTCGATGGCCTCGGTCGCGGGCGCCTCGAACAGCACCGCGCTGGCGCCCAGCGCCAACGCCTTCTCTATATATAGACGGCCGTCGCTGGACAGGCCCGGGCAGGCGACGAACACGTCGCCCGGCTCGATCTCGCGGGAGTCCAGCTTCAGGTGCGCGGTCAACGACACGCGCGAATGCAACCACGCCACGGCTTGTTCGACCGTGGCGGCGGGGGATGAGAGGAAGCCTTTGGCGCTCATCTGCCTGGCTCCTTGATACCAGCAACAATTGTCGATTCGAAGGGCGCGTCCGGCCGCACCCCCATCAGCCGCAGACTCCCGCCGACAATGTGGGAGAACACGGGCGCGGCGATCGCGCCGCCGTAATAACCGCCGACCGTGGGCTCGTCGATCGAGACGGCCACCACGATCTTGGGATCGGACACCGGCGCAAAGCCCACATACGAACTGCGATACCGCTGCGTGCTGTACTTGCCGTCGACAATCTTGCGCGCGGTGCCGCTCTTGCCGGCTACACGGTAACCCTGGACCTGGGCGGCCTTGGTGCCGTCCGGCCCGGTGGCGGCCTCCAGCATCCCGCGCACCAGCGCGGTGGTCTTGGGCGTATAGATCTTGACGCTGGTCGGATCGCTGTCGCGCTTGACCAGGGTCAGCGACACCATGTCGCCGTTGCGGGCGAACACCGTGTAGGCGCGCGCCACTTGCAGCAGCGACACCGACAGGCCATAGCCGTAGGCCATGGTGGCCTTCTCGATCAGGCGCCAGCGGTCCCAGGGGCGCAGGCGGCCGGGCGCCGCGCCGGGAAATCCCACTTGAGGAGCCTGGCCCAGGCCCAGTTCGGTGAAGCGGTCCCACATCTCGCGCGATTCCAGCTTCTCGGAGATCATCGTCATGCCGATGTTGCTGGACTTGCGCAGCACGCCGGCCACGTCCAGCGTGCCGTTGCGGCTGACGTCGCTGATCGTGCTGCCTTGATACGTGAAGCGGCCGTTGCCGGTCTCGAACAGGGTCGAGGTGGTGATGCGGCCCAGGTCCAGCGCCAGCGCGGCGGTGAACGGCTTCATGATCGAGCCCGGCTCGAACGTGTCGGTAATGGCCTGGTTGCGCAGATTGGCGCCGTGGAAGGTCTCGCGCTTGTTCGGGTCGAACGTCGGCACGTTGGCCAGCGCCAGGATCTCGCCGGTATGGACGTCCACGACCACGGCGGTGGCGCCCTTGGCCTGGTGCTTGTCCATCGCGTCCTTCAGTTCCTTGAACACCAGGTACTGCAGGCGGGTGTCGATCGACAGCCGCAGGTCGCGGCCGTCCACCGGCAGCGTCACGGCCTGCACGTCCTCGATGACGCGGCCCAGCCGGTCCTTGATGACGCGGCGGCTGCCCGGGCGTCCCGACAATTGCTGGTTGAAGGTCAGTTCGACGCCTTCCTGGCCCTGGTCCTCGACGCTGTTGAAACCCACCACGTGGGCCATCACGTCGCCGTCCGGGTAATAGCGGCGGGTCTCGGGCTGCTGGTGCACGCCCGGCAGGCCGAGCTGCTTGATCTTGTCGGCCACGTCCATCGAGACCTGCCGCTTCAGGTAGACGAAGTTCTTGTCTTCCTCGACCCGGCGGCGCAAGTCGGCGATCGGCGTTTCCAGCAATTTGGCCAGCGAGTCCAGCTGACTCGGGGTCGCCTGCTTCAGATCCTCGGGAATGGCCCAGATGGCGCGCGCCGGCACACTGGAGGCCAGCACCGCGCCGTTGCGGTCCATGATCTTGCCGCGGGTGGCGGACAGCGTCAGGGTGCGCTCATAGCGACGCTCGCCTTGCTGCTGCAGGAATTCGGTGGACAACCCTTGCAGGAACAACGCGCGGCCGGCCAGCACGGTGAAACCGCCAAACAGCAGGATCAGCACAAGACGCGCGCGCCAGGTCGGCAGTTGCCCGCGCAGCACCGGATTGTCGAAGAACGGAACGCGCTTCATTGGGCACCTCCGCTGGCCGGCACCGGCGCCTGATTCAGATAGAGCGTGCGGTCAGGCACGATGGGAATCATCTTCAGGCTGTCGCGCGCGATCACGTCGACTCGCGCGTTGCGCGCCAGCTCGGCGCGCTCCAGCTGCAGACGCCGCCAGTTGGTTTCCAGGTCGCGCTCCTGCGCCTGATCGCGGCCCAGCTCGACGAAGAGCTGGCGCGACTGATACCGGCTGGTGACCAGGGAAATGGCCGACAGCATCAGCAAAGCCGCAACGATCAGGTTGACGCGACCCATCAGCGGCGCCCTCCCTTGCCGCCGCGACGAGGCGGCGGAGCCAGATCGCTGCCTGGCAGCGATCCGATTTTCACGAACGCCATGCCGCCCTCGGCGGGCAGGGGCGTGGCGGTGCGTTCGGCGACGCGCAGCACGGCCGAACGGGCGCGGGCGTTGGCCGAGACCTCATCGTCTTCGGCCAGCACGCGTCCCAGCGAACGCAGTACCGGCTGGGGCATTTCGCTTTCGCGCAGGGGCAGGCGCGCATGCGCGGCAGCCGGACGAGCCGCCGCCGCGATGCACTGCTTGACCATGCGGTCTTCAAGCGAATGAAAGCTGATCACCGCCAACCTCCCCCCCGGGGCAAGCAGGTCTAGAGCTGACGCGAGGGTGCGCGCGAGCTCTTCGAGTTCCCGATTGATGTAAATCCGTAGAGCTTGAAAGGTGCGTGTGGCCGGATGCTGCCCCTTTTCGCGCGTGCGGACGGCGCTGGCGACGCACTCGGCAAGCTCGAGCGTGGTGCGCAGCGGCCTTGTTGCGCGGCGAGCAGCAATCGCCTTTGCAACCTGAAAAGCAAACCGTTCTTCGCCATAATCCGCTATGACCTCCCGCATCTCATCCACACTGGCTTGCGCCAGCCAATCCGCCACCGTGGGTCCACGAGTGGTGTCCATCCGCATGTCGAGCGGGCCGTCCCGCATGAACGAGAAGCCGCGCTCGGCATCGTCGATCTGAGGCGACGACACCCCCAGATCCAGCATCACGCCATCGACCTTGTCGATGCCGAGCTGCCGCAATTCTTCGGCCATGGTGGCAAAGCCGCCATGCACCACCGTCACCCGGGAGTCCGCCGCCGCCAACGCATTGGCTACCGCGATCGCCTCGGGATCCTTGTCGAACACCACCAGGCGGGCCGCCGGACCGAGGCGGCCGAGCAGCTCGCGGCTGTGGCCGCCGCGACCAAAGGTGCCATCCACGAAGACACCCCGTTCCGCTCGCGTAGCCGCGGCCGGCTCGTCCTGGACCTGCGACCGTGCCGCGCCCTTGCCGCCGAAATCGGCCAGCAACAGCGCGTCCACCGTCGGCTCCAGCAGGACGGGCCGATGTTCGAATTCCATAACTCTTTCAGAACGAAAACTGATTCAACACATCCGGCATACCCTTGGCCAGGTCCTCAGCCTCGCGGCTCGCCAGGGTAGCGGCATCCCACAGCTCGAAGTGGGCGCCCAGACCGAGCAGCATCACATCGCGCGTCATACCGGAAGCGTTGCGCAGTTCAGGCGCGATCAGGACGCGGCCGGAGCCGTCCAGTTCCACGTCCTGAGCGTTGCCCAGCAACAGCCGCTGCAACGCGCGCGCCGTCATGGGAAAGGCGGCAATCTGCTCGCGCTTCTTTTCCCACTCGGGCCGCGGGTACACCAGCAGGCAGCCGTCTGGGTGGCGGGTCAGGGTCAGGCGGCCTTCGGCCTGCGCCATCAGCGCGTCACGATGCCGGGTCGGAATCGAGATCCGTCCCTTGGCATCCAGCGTGAGCGCGCTGCTTCCCTGAAACACCACTTTTACCCCACTTAATTGCACAATTTCCTACTATTTCCCACTCTACGGTATGGCAATGGGGCGGTCAAGCGCGCGGTTGCAATTTTTTCAATCACAACAAGGACTTAGAGCAACTTGTAAATACGCAAAAAGAAAAACCTCCCAATAAATCAGGAGGTTGCGTCACTATCTAAAAGTGCTTCTTAAGAAGTGGCGGCTAACAATGCCTTTGCATTGTTTTACCCAGCCCGCTTGCCGAAGACTGGCGGGCGTTGCGCGCCAGGTGGCGGATATCGCGGCGAGAAAAAAGCGCCGCGGCGCCACGCGTCGATCGGAAATCCAATGCAAGACGGGTCTATAGGCCGGATTCTGTACACCAGGTTTCCCTGGCGGACGATCATTCCTCTGCGCGGATCATTGCTGAGCCGCTGTAGCCATCTACCCGCATGCTCGGACGGAGCCGCCCTTCGCGGCCCGAAAGCCGCACGCATGCCTATTTGATGTTGCTCCGGGTAGAGGTTGCCGCGTTTCACCCTGCGATGCCGCCGGCCGTTGCCGACCGGCGCGATACGGAGATGGCCGTATCGGTGCGCGACTGGCGCGCCCGCCCCGCAGACTCGTCTCTGTGGCCCTATTCCTCGACCGCGCCCGAAGACGCGGCCGGACGGCCGTTAGCCGCTACCCTGCCCTGTGGAGTCCGGACCTTCCTCGATGGACTCGCATCCACCGCGATCGCCCGACCCGCCTTGCGGTGCGTATTCTAGTACAGGTCACGGCTCCGTCCCCGAACACCTTCCCGGGTTCCTGCGACAATACGGCTTGATCCGCTTACCCCGCCGCAAGAACGACTCACTACATGGCTCTCGCAACGCTCATCACCCTGACCGACATCCAGCTGGCCTATGGCCACCATCCGCTGCTGGACCACGCCGACTTCGCCATCCAGGCCGGCGAGCGCATCGGCCTCATCGGCCGCAACGGCGCCGGCAAGTCCTCGCTGCTGCGGCTGCTCGACGGCCGCACCGTGCCCGACGATGGCGACATCGCCCGCAGCTCGGGCCTGCGCGTGGCCACGGTCGAACAGGAACCGGAGCTGGACGAAAACGCCACCGTGTTCGACGTGGTCTGCAACGTCGACGGCGACCATGAGGACTGGCAACGCCCGTCGCGCGTGCGCGCCATGCTGGAAAAGCTCGGCCTTCCCGCGGACGCCCAGATCGCCGGCCTGTCGGGCGGCACCCGCAAGCGCGTCGCGCTGGCCCGCGCGCTGGTCGAGGAACCCGATCTGCTGCTGCTGGACGAGCCCACCAACCACCTCGACTTCGACGGCATCGCCTGGCTCGAAGAGATGCTGCGCACCTGGAAGGGCGCCGCCGTCATCATCACCCACGACCGCCGCTTCCTGGATTCGGTGGCCACCCGCATCGTCGAGCTGGACCGCGGCCGGCTGCTCAGCTTCCCCGGCAACTTCTCGCAATGGCAGGAGCGCAAAGCCCAGTGGCTGGAATCCGAGCGCCTCGAACAGGCCCGCTTCGACAAGCTGCTGGCCCAGGAGGAAGTCTGGATCCGCAAGGGCGTGGAAGCCCGCCGCACCCGCAATGAAGGCCGCGTGCGCCGCCTGGAACGCCTGCGCGTCGAGCGCGCCGAGCGCCGCGAACGGGTCGGCGACGTGTCGCTGGCGCTGGCCGAGGGCCAGCGTTCGGGCAAGCTGGTGGCCGAACTCGAACATGTCGGCAAACGCTTCGGCGACAAGGTCGTGGTGGACGACTACTCCACCACCATCCTGCGCGGCGACCGCATCGGCATCATCGGCCCCAACGGCGCCGGCAAGACCACGCTACTCAAGCTGATCCTGGGCGAGATGCAGCCCGACAGCGGCAAGACCCGCATGGGCACCAATGTATCGGTGGCCTACTTCGACCAGATGCGCGCCCAGCTCGACGAAAACGCGACCCTGGTCGACATCATCAGTCCGGGCAGCGAGTGGGTCGAGATCGGCGGCACCCGCAAGCACGTCATGAGCTACCTGGGCGACTTCCTGTTCTCGCCCGCCCGCGCCGGTTCGCCGGTGCGCAGCCTGTCGGGCGGCGAACGCGCCCGTCTGCTGCTGGCGCGCCTGTTCGCGCGTCCGGCCAACGTGCTGGTGCTGGACGAACCCACCAACGACCTCGACATCGAAACGCTGGAGCTGCTCGAAGAACTGCTGCAGGAATACTCGGGCACCGTGCTGCTGGTCAGCCACGACCGCGCCTTCCTGAACAACGTCGTCACCCAGACCATTGCCTACGAAGGCAACGGCCACTGGCGCGACTACGTCGGCGGCTACGACGAATGGGTAGCCCAGCGGCCTGCGCCGACGCCCGCCGCTGCGGCGGAAGAAGACGCGGCCAAGGCGGCTCACGCCGCCGACGAGGCCGCGGCCCGCGCCAAGGCCGCCAAGCCAAAACCAGCCCGCGCCGCCAAGATGAATTCGTGGGAATTGCGCGAACTCGAAGGCCTGCCCGACGCCATCGCCGCGCTCGAGGCGCAGCAGGCCGAACTGGCCGGCAAGCTCGCCGACGGCAGTCTCTACCGCGATGCGCCCGCCGAAGTCGAACGCATCAACAGCGAGTTGGCCAAGCTGGAAAGCGAACTCGAGGAAAAGTTCGCGCGCTGGGAACTGCTCGAGGCGCGCCGCGAAAGCGCGCTCTGATCCCGTCCCGTTGGCGCCGCCACCACGGCGACTCCTGCCCTCTATATATAGAGGGCAGTTGCCGCGCTCAGACCGACGCGCGCCAGGCCAGCGTCTCGCCGGCGGCCAGCGGCACCAGCGCGGTGTTGCCGAACGGCACCTCGTCCGGGATCTGGAAGTTTTCGCGCACCAGGGTCAGCTTGCCAGTATTGCGCGGCAGGCCATAGAAATCAGGGCCGTGGAAGCTGGCGAACCCTTCCAGCTTGTCCAGCTTGCCAACCGCATCGAACGCCGTCGCGTACAGCTCCATCGCATGCAGCGCGGTGTAGCAACCGGCACAGCCGCAAGCGTGCTCTTTCAGGCCGCGCGCGTGCGGCGCACTGTCGGTGCCCAGGAAGAAACGCGGGCTGCCGCTGGTCGCCGCTTCCACCAGTGCCAGCCGGTGCGTCTCGCGCTTGAGGATCGGCAGGCAGTACCAATGCGGCCGCACACCACCCTGGAAAATCGCATTGCGGTTGTACAGCATGTGCTGCGGCGTGATCGTGGCCGCGATCGGCCCTTCGGCATCGCGCACGTACTCGGCGCCTTCCTTGGTGGTGATGTGCTCGAACACCACCTTCAAGGCCGGAAACGCGCGGCGCAGCGGCTTCATCACGCGCTCGACGAAAATCGCCTCGCGATCGAACACGTCGATCGACGGATCCGTCACTTCGCCATGCACCAGCAGCGGCATGCCACACTTTTCCAACGCCTCCAGCGCCTTGGCGCACTTGCCCAGCAGATCGGTCACGCCGGCGTCGGAATTGGTGGTCGCGCCCGCGGGGTACAGCTTGACCGCGTAGACCTGGCCGGACTCATGCGCGCGGAAGATCTCCTCGGCCGAGGTATTGTCGGTCAGGTACAGCGTCATCAGCGGCGTGAAAGCGTCGGCATCGCCGCCCGCCTTGGTCAGCGCCGCCAGGATGCGGCCGCGATAGGCCAGCGCCTGCTCGGTGGTGGTCACCGGCGGCTTCAGGTTGGGCATGATGATGGCGCGGGCGAACTGCCGCGCGGTATCCGCAACCACCGCTTCCAGCGCCGCGCCGTCGCGCAGATGCAGGTGCCAGTCGTCGGGGCGGGTGATGATCAGTTGATTGGTGTTTTGCGTGGACATGGGGAGGCTTCTTAATCTGCCAGGGGCATGCCCCGTTCGGCCAGCGCGCAGAACATCGCGCTGCCCAGGGGAATGACGGCATCGTTGAAATCGAAATGCGAGTTGTGCAGCACGCAGCCGGATTCGGCGCCGCCCTGCCCCAGGCGGAAGTAGGCGCCTGGCTTGCTCTGCAGCATGAAGGAAAAATCCTCCGACCCCATCGACGGTACCAGATCCCGCACCACGTTTTCCTTGCCGATCATCTCGGTGGCGATGTCCGCGACCAGGTTGGCGTGCTGCGGCGTGTTCAGGGTCGCGGGATAGATGCGTTCGTAGGTCAGTTCGGCCGTGCCGCCGAAGGCGCCAGCGATCGCCGTCACCAGCTCGCGCATGCGCGTCTCGACCATCTCCTGCACCGACTTGCGGAATGTGCGCACCGTGCCCACCAGCCGCGCCTCGCGCGGGATCACGCTCATCGCGCCAGGGTGGCCCGCCTGCAGGGACCCGATCGACACGACCGCGGAATCCAGCGGATTGACGTTGCGCGAGACAATGGTCTGCAATGCCGTGATGACCTGGCCGGCGATCGTGACCGGGTCAATCGTCTGATAAGGATGCGCGCCGTGGCCGCCACGGCCTGTGATCAGGATCTCGAAGCGGTCGGCCGCCGCCATCATCGGCCCGGGATTGATGCCGATGGTGCCGGGCCTCAAGCCCGGCCAGTTGTGCAAGGCATAAATGGCATCGCACGGAAAAGTATCGAATAACCCGTCCTCCATCATGGCTTTGGCGCCACCGCGCCCTTCCTCGGCCGGCTGGAAGATGAGCACGGCCGTGCCATCGAAATTGCGCGTCTGGGCCAGATATTTGGCTGCCCCGATCAACACCGCCGTGTGGCCGTCGTGACCGCAACCGTGCATCAGCCCGGGCTTGGTCGACTTGTGGCCGAACTCGTTGTCCTCGGTCATCGGCAGCGCATCCATGTCGGCTCGCAGGCCGATCATGCGGCCGCTGTCGCAGCGTTTGCCGCGAATGACGCCCACCACGCCGGTCTTGCCAATTCCGCGATGCACCTCGATTCCCAACGCCTCAAGCGCACCCGCGACGATCCCGGACGTCCGGACCTCTTCGAAGCCAAGCTCGGGATGGGCATGCAAGTCGCGCCGCAGCGCTGTCAATTCGTCATGGAACAGGCGAATTGATTCCAAAGGAGAACGTGCGTACATAGGAGGTTACAGAATGACGTGATAGGGGGGACAGTGGGGATATTTTAGTTGCTACAGAGGATAAATGCCTTTGTCTTTACGGGAGAGACACGTTATGCTCCGGCCGCAGGACAATTTTTCCAACAGCCAGAGAAGGAGCGCCGCATTATGGCCACAACCTCCAAACCCGCGACCGCGCGCAAGCCGAACGCTGCATTCATGAAGCCCCTGACTCCCAGCGCCGAACTGGCCGCTGTGATCGGTTCGGAAGCCGTGCCGCGCACCGAGGTCACCAAGAAGATCTGGGAATACATCAAGAAGCACAACCTGCAAGATGCGAGCAACAAGCGCAACATCAACGCCGATGCCAAGCTGCGCCCGATCTTCGGCAAGGATCAGGTCACGATGTTCGAACTGACCAAACTGGTCAACGCGCATCTGAAGTAAGCAGGCAAAGGGCGTACCCCGTACGTCCCTGCCTCGATACTGTCGCGACGCCCTGGCTTGAACGCCGGGCGGACTCGACTTGCGGCCCCCCAGCCTGCCGCGCTTGCGCAAGCATTCCGGTTTGCGCCGCCAGCCCCATACAAGCGATGGGCACGGCCCCGCCACCCGACCACTTTCTTCCCCAGATAGCCTGCCACGCTCCCCGCGCTTTTGCGCCGCTGGACATCATCGCGACATGCGCGCCGTCTTGCCGAAGGCAGGAGCAGCAAGTCGCAAGGCCGCACCACGACTGGCTATGCGCGTTTCGCCGAAGTGAAAGCGGGGCGTGAATGGCGCGGAGCAGCCAGCCGGGAAACACCAGTGCCAGCGGCCGCTGCGCGGCTGCGCGCGAAGCAACCAGCCAAGAGCTATGGTCATCGGCCAACACCGGCTCGAACTGGCAAACCAGACGCCCGGCCCGCCGGTCATCGCCCGCCAACATCAAGCGTCCCGACGCCACACCCGAGCCATCGACGGCAGCCTGCCGCATCAGCGCGGCATCGCTGAACCGCACACCCTGCGTCAAGCCCAGCGCCACGCCGGCCCGCTCGCACCACTGCCGCCACGCGGCATGCGGTTCGTCAAGCAGCATGACCTTTGCCAGCCCCCTGCGTCGCCAACGCCGGCGCCAGGCGCGGATGGCAGACCAGGCTCAAATTTTCCGCAGGATCAGATCCGTTTTTCAGGCCACCGCCCCAGGCCCGAACGGATGCCCAAGTCGAATGGATGGCCCAGTCGAATGCATCATCGGCTGCCCACGAGTGCGTGGAGCTGGCGATCCGGAACCCGATGTCGGGATGGCGCTCGCGAAACGCCGGCTGCCGCGACAACAGTCGCCACGACGCAAATGACGGCAGCGTCTTAATGCGCTACGGCACCATGCGCGCTTCACGCGGCTGCTCCGTTGCCGCAGCCATGCAATCAAATGCGAGCGATAGCTCGCGCAGATAGCCCTGCCCCGTGCGGGTCAATGCCGAGGCATGCCTGCAGCGCACGTGACGTTCACGGTCATGTCGCCCGGTTCCTGAAGCCCGGGCTCGGCCTGTCACTGCGGGTTGGCCAGCTCAGCATCACATTCGTCGTCCTCGACCTGTGTTGCCACCTCCCATGGATCCTGGCGGCAGGGTGCTCCCTGGTCGCTTCAATTCACGACGGGCGCTGCGGCTCCAGGCCGCCGTCTTCGCCACTTCGATGCTCCTGGTCGCGTTGTGCGTGATCACGAGTTGACATCGCGCCGGTCTCATCGAAAAGCGCCGGGAATCCGCGGCAGGAAGAAGCGGCCAGCCCTGGGCGGTCACAGCCAATGAAAAAGGCCGGCGCAATGCCGGCCTTCGTCCCAAACGCCTCGGTTTCAGGCGTAGGAGGTGGGCGCCGTGCCTTCCAGCAGCGCCAGCCAGCCCTTGATCAGGCGGTACAAGCCCCACACGATGGTCGCGATCACGCCGATCCATCCAATATAGATAAGCACAGCCAGGCTGCTGATTGCCAGCCACAGCAGGGCCCACCAGAACGTGCGCAGCAACCAGTCGAAATGGGCCGCATAGACGGTGCCGGCAACATCCGAGCGCTTCAGATACATCAGCACGACGGCCGCCAGCGTGGCGATGCCCAGGAAACCACTGGTCAGAAAGCCCAAGGCGAATAAGCCATAGGCCACATGGGTCAGCGTGCGCAGGTCTAATGCCGTACCGGGCGCGGGGGTCTGGGTATCACTCACGATTACGCTCCAACAATTGACTCGGTCAATCTTACCGCACAAAGCCAGCCGACCCACGTGCGTTGTTATTTGGGCACATTCAATGCTGGCGCGGGTTGCAGGCTTGCTCAAGGTGATTTTGGCAGACCATTTTCAGCGTTGGGAAGATCACGGCGTCGACGATTACGTCGTCGTGGCGGCGTCTTGAAAACCGCTGTGAAGGCGGCAATGGACGGTCAGCGGCCGCCTTGCAGAGCGTTGAATGCGCTGATGGAAAGCAAGACCTTCTACGACAAACTGCAGCGCCACGGCATCGACCGCCAGGAATACACGGGCACGCCGGGGTGACCGATCCGCGCGGGATCGACGCCGTCAAACAAAAACCCCCGTGCGGCGCCAGCCGCACGGGGGTTTCTTTTTGGGGTTCGCGGCGCCGTGCGCGGGCGATGTCGGCCCAAGACGCGCCTGCCGCCAGGGACAGCGCGCCGATCCCGATTCCGCCCCGGAGGCGAAGCTCACACGGTTTTGAGGCGCACCAAAAACAAAACCCCACAGGCGCGAGCCTATGGGGTTTTGAGCAATAAAAGCCTGACGATGACCTACTTTCACAGACGTCCGTCCACTATCATCGGCGCAAAGGCGTTTCACTGTCCTGTTCGGGATGGGAAGGAGTGGTACCACCTTGCTATGGTCGTCAGGCGTAACTGGTTGAGAGATTGTCTTTGAGGGACAACCGCTCCAATCTTGGAAGAAGCGCAACGTGTGGGGGATCAGAGACTGGCTCGATGATCCCGCACAGTGGGTGTAATTGGTGTTGGCTGGCTGCTGACGGGGCAGCCAGATTTTGTATTGAACGACACTTGGAACGCTATATCACCAGGTCATAACCATCAGTGTTATAGGATCAAGCCTCACGAGCAATTAGTATCGGTTAGCTTAACGCATTACTGCGCTTCCACACCCGACCTATCAACGTCCTGGTCTCGAACGACTCTTTAGGGGGATCAAGTCCCCGGGATACCTAATCTTCAGACGAGTTTCCCGCTTAGATGCCTTCAGCGGTTATCTCTTCCGTACTTAGCTACCCGGCAATGCCATTGGCATGACAACCGGTACACCAGAGGTACGTCCACTCCGGTCCTCTCGTACTAGGAGCAGGCTCCGTCAAGTATCCAACGCCCACGGCAGATAGGGACCAAACTGTCTCACGACGTTTTAAACCCAGCTCACGTACCTCTTTAAATGGCGAACAGCCATACCCTTGGGACCGGCTACAGCCCCAGGATGAGATGAGCCGACATCGAGGTGCCAAACACCGCCGTCGATATGAACTCTTGGGCGGTATCAGCCTGTTATCCCCAGAGTACCTTTTATCCGTTGAGCGATGGCCCTTCCATTCAGAACCACCGGATCACTATGTCCTGCTTTCGCACCTGTTCGACTTGTCAGTCTCACAGTCAAGCACGCTTATGCCATTGCACTATCAGCACGATTTCCGACCGTACCTAGCGTACCTTCGAACTCCTCCGTTACACTTTGGGAGGAGACCGCCCCAGTCAAACTGCCCACCATGCACTGTCCCCGATCCGGATAACGGACCAAGGTTAGAACCGCAAACAAACCAGGGTGGTATTTCAAGGATGGCTCCACGTGATCTAGCGACCACGCTTCAAAGCCTCCCACCTATCCTACACAGGCCGGTTCACAGTCCAATGCAAAGCTACAGTAAAGGTTCATGGGGTCTTTCCGTCTAGCCGCGGGTAGATTGCATCATCACAAACACTTCAACTTCGCTGAGTCTCAGGAGGAGACAGTGTGGCCATCGTTACGCCATTCGTGCAGGTCGGAACTTACCCGACAAGGAATTTCGCTACCTTAGGACCGTTATAGTTACGGCCGCCGTTTACCGGGGCTTCGATCAAGAGCTTGCACCCCATCACTTAACCTTCCGGCACCGGGCAGGCGTCACACCCTATACGTCGACTTTCGTCTTTGCAGAGTGCTGTGTTTTTAATAAACAGTCGCAGCCACCGATTCTCTGCGACCCCATCATGCTAAGCGCGCAGGCGCTTCACACTACCGGGGTATACCTTCTCCCGAAGTTACGGTATCAATTTGCCGAGTTCCTTCTCCTGAGTTCTCTCAAGCGCCTTGGAATATTCATCCCGTCCACCTGTGTCGGTTTGCGGTACGGTCTCGTACAGCTGAAGCTTAGAGGCTTTTCTTGGAACCACTTCCAATCACTTCGCAAGCAATGCTCGCTCGTGCCGTACCCTTGATTTACGCGCCCGGATTTGCCTAAGCGCCATCTTCGATACGTCAACAGGGACATCCAACACCCTGATGATCTTCCGCGATCCGTCCCCCCATCGCACTGTACGACGGTGCTGGAATATTAACCAGCTTCCCATCAGCTACGCATCTCTGCCTCGCCTTAGGGGCCGACTCACCCTGCGCCGATGAACGTTGCGCAGGAAACCTTGGACTTACGGCGAGGGGGCTTTTCACCCCCTTTATCGCTACTCATGTCAGCATTCGCACTTCTGATACCTCCAGCAGCCTTTACAAGCCACCTTCGCAGGCTTACAGAACGCTCTCCTACCGCGTGCACAAAGTGCACACCCGCAGCTTCGGTTTATCGCTTAGCCCCGTTACATCTTCCGCGCAGGACGACTCGATCAGTGAGCTATTACGCTTTCTTTAAAGGATGGCTGCTTCTAAGCCAACCTCCTGACTGTCTATGCCTTCCCACTTCGTTTCCCACTTAGCGATAATTTGGGACCTTAGCTGGCGGTCTGGGTTGTTTCCCTCTTGAGTCCGGACGTTAGCACCCGGTGCTCTGTCTCCCAAGCTGTACTTGCGGGTATTCGGAGTTTGCCATAGTTTGGTAAGTCGCCATGACCCCCTAGCTATAACAGTGCTCTACCCCCCGCAGTAATACTTGAGGCACTACCTAAATAGTTTTCGGAGAGAACCAGCTATTTCCAGATTTGTTTAGCCTTTCACCCCTATCCACAGCTCATCCCCTAATTTTTCAACATTAGTGGGTTCGGTCCTCCAGCACGTGTTACCGTGCCTTCAACCTGGCCATGGATAGATCATCTGGTTTCGGGTCTACACCCAGCGACTGAATCGCCCTATTCGGACTCGCTTTCGCTACGGCTTCCCTATTCGGTTAACCTTGCCACTGAATGTAAGTCGCTGACCCATTATACAAAAGGTACGCAGTCACCCCACAAGGAGGCTCCTACTGTTTGTATGCATACGGTTTCAGGATCTATTTCACTCCCCTTCCGGGGTTCTTTTCGCCTTTCCCTCACGGTACTGGTTCACTATCGGTCGATCACGAGTATTTAGCCTTGGAGGATGGTCCCCCCATCTTCAAACAGGATTTCACGTGTCCCGCCCTACTTTTCTCACGCTTAGTTCCACACACAAAATTTCGTCTACAGGGCTATCACCTGCTACGGCCGGACTTTCCATTCCGTTCGACTATCTTGCATGCTAAAACGTGAAGGCTCTTCCGATTTCGCTCGCCACTACTTTCGGAATCTCGGTTGATTTCTTTTCCTCGAGCTACTGAGATGTTTCAGTTCACCCGGTTCGCTTCCACTGACCTATGTATTCAGTCAGGGATACTCCTTACGGAGTGGGTTTCCCCATTCGGACATCTGCGGATCAAAGCTTGTTTGCCAGCTCCCCGCAGCTTTTCGCAGGCTACTACGTCCTTCATCGCCTGTGATCGCCAAGGCATCCACCATATGCACTTAGTCGCTTGATCCTATAACGCTGTA
This sequence comes from Achromobacter sp. HNDS-1, assembly GCF_040084795.1. Lineage (NCBI taxonomy): Bacteria > Pseudomonadati > Pseudomonadota > Betaproteobacteria > Burkholderiales > Alcaligenaceae > Achromobacter > Achromobacter sp. HNDS-1. The sequence goes on along the minus strand of NZ_CP157584.1, from coordinate 4,059,566 downwards.
GGCTATAGGACCTGAGTATTAGCGTTTGTGCCGTTCATAAGTTTCAAAGCAGTCTGAGGTTATTCACCCCAGTCTTGAGAACTTGGAACAAAATTAATGCAATCACAACCCGTACCCATCTTCATCAGCAAGCTGATTACTCGATGAGCACATTTCGTTGTGCTTCTTCCAGATTGTTAAAGAACGAATATAGCTGTCAGGTAAAACCTAACTCATAAGACCGGGCAGACATTATCCGCACGACGCTATGAGTTAGCCTCTACATCCCACCAGGCACAGGTCTTGGTGGAGGTGAACGGGATCGAACCGATGACATCCTGCTTGCAAAGCAGGCGCTCTCCCAGCTGAGCTACACCCCCATATCCACAGCATCTCTACCTGCGAATACTTGGTGGGTCTGGTTGGATTCGAACCAACGACCCCCGCCTTATCAAGACGGTGCTCTAACCGACTGAGCTACAGACCCAAAACCTTCTCGGATCAGTAGTCAGAAGTCATGGACACAGGGAGGAGTCCCTCTACCCAAGCCCACAACCGATCCCAGCTATATCAAACAACCGATAAGAGTGGACGCTTAACACGAGCACTAAGCTCTGAAAGGAGGTGATCCAGCCGCACCTTCCGATACGGCTACCTTGTTACGACTTCACCCCAGTCATGAATCCTACCGTGGTAATCGCCCCCCTTGCGGTTAGGCTAACTACTTCTGGTAAAACCCACTCCCATGGTGTGACGGGCGGTGTGTACAAGACCCGGGAACGTATTCACCGCGACATGCTGATCCGCGATTACTAGCGATTCCGACTTCACGCAGTCGAGTTGCAGACTGCGATCCGGACTACGATCGGGTTTCTGGGATTGGCTCCCCCTCGCGGGTTGGCGACCCTCTGTCCCGACCATTGTATGACGTGTGAAGCCCTACCCATAAGGGCCATGAGGACTTGACGTCATCCCCACCTTCCTCCGGTTTGTCACCGGCAGTCTCATTAGAGTGCCCTTTCGTAGCAACTAATGACAAGGGTTGCGCTCGTTGCGGGACTTAACCCAACATCTCACGACACGAGCTGACGACAGCCATGCAGCACCTGTGTTCCGGTTCTCTTGCGAGCACTGCCAAATCTCTTCGGCATTCCAGACATGTCAAGGGTAGGTAAGGTTTTTCGCGTTGCATCGAATTAATCCACATCATCCACCGCTTGTGCGGGTCCCCGTCAATTCCTTTGAGTTTTAATCTTGCGACCGTACTCCCCAGGCGGTCAACTTCACGCGTTAGCTGCGCTACCAAGGCCCGAAGGCCCCAACAGCTAGTTGACATCGTTTAGGGCGTGGACTACCAGGGTATCTAATCCTGTTTGCTCCCCACGCTTTCGTGCATGAGCGTCAGTGTTATCCCAGGAGGCTGCCTTCGCCATCGGTGTTCCTCCGCATATCTACGCATTTCACTGCTACACGCGGAATTCCACCTCCCTCTGACACACTCTAGCCCGGTAGTTAAAAATGCAGTTCCAAAGTTAAGCTCTGGGATTTCACATCTTTCTTTCCGAACCGCCTGCGCACGCTTTACGCCCAGTAATTCCGATTAACGCTTGCACCCTACGTATTACCGCGGCTGCTGGCACGTAGTTAGCCGGTGCTTATTCTGCAGGTACCGTCAGTTTCGCGGGGTATTAACCCACGACGTTTCTTTCCTGCCAAAAGTGCTTTACAACCCGAAGGCCTTCATCGCACACGCGGGATGGCTGGATCAGGGTTTCCCCCATTGTCCAAAATTCCCCACTGCTGCCTCCCGTAGGAGTCTGGGCCGTGTCTCAGTCCCAGTGTGGCTGGTCGTCCTCTCAAACCAGCTACGGATCGTCGCCTTGGTGAGCCGTTACCCCACCAACTAGCTAATCCGATATCGGCCGCTCCAATAGTGCAAGGTCTTGCGATCCCCTGCTTTCCCCCGTAGGGCGTATGCGGTATTAGCTACGCTTTCGCGTAGTTATCCCCCGCTACTGGGCACGTTCCGATACATTACTCACCCGTTCGCCACTCGCCACCAGACCGAAGTCCGTGCTGCCGTTCGACTTGCATGTGTAAGGCATCCCGCTAGCGTTCAATCTGAGCCAGGATCAAACTCTTCAGTTTAATCTCTGTATTTGTTTCGTATTTCTTAGTTCCGAAGAACCGAGTCATACGTCGCTACTCAAAGGAAGTGAGGTATGTGCTTAGACTTGACATCTAAGGTACTTCACTTCTAGTGAGCACTTGATTTCATTGTGCTTGTGACAGGTTTTAAAAACCAGTCACTGTGCACTCGCATCAAGCGCCCACACTTATCGGTTGTTTAATTGTTAAAGAGCGGCACTGCTAAATTCTGTACTACCAAACTACTTGCTGCATCTTCTGCTTTCTTCGGCGATTTCGCTTTCGCGTCGATCGCTGTGTCAGCAGCAGAGAAACGAGATTATGAAGAAGTTTTTATCGTTTGTCAAGTCAGCGTTGCTTGCTTCACTTCGCTGCCTTGCCTACGACCTCTTCAGGTCTCACCAGGCTCGCGCCTGGCTTTCTCTTTAGCAGCTATCGAAATATCAGGGTTAACCCTAAGTTTTCGGTAACTGCCAAGCCTGAAACTATAACACAACTTTTGCAGATTATGCAACCGGCTTTTGCCTAATTTGCATCCTATCTTGCAACCCCGCCACCTCGTGAATCGCTTCACTTCGCAGCAGCCCCGGATAGCTCCAGAGGTTGGTTACCGCCCAGTCGGCTTGCAACGCCATTCAGACCACCCTATCGGGTAAACCCTGATTCGCCGTCACCAGCCAAGCCCAAGACTATAGCACAATTTTTGCAGATCGTGCAACTGGCTTCTGCCTGATTTGCACCGACTTACGCAAAATTCGCTGACCGCCGGTTCGAGAGAATCATCGCTGACTCACCGCCTTGCTGCCCTGCGGCAGATTCGTCGCCGTGGCGCCAAATCCGTTGCACTTGCCTGGCTTCGCGGCTCACAAAACTGCGTGAACTGCGAAGGAGCGAGACTATAGCACAGATTTTTGGCTTGTCACGCCGGCATGACAGCCATTTTGCAGAAAGATGATGATTTCGGGGGACGCACCCCGCATTTGCCATGGAAAAGTCATCCGTTCTGCGCCATCTGCTCTACATGGAATGCGTATCACCAGGACCGAGCCTTGCGCGAAGCACCCCGCGGCTGACGGCACACCTGTAGCGCGCCGAGATGGATATACATCTCCACTCTATATATAGAGGTGTCTCCGTTTTCCATAGGGCCATATCCGTTTTCACCCTTACGCCCAGGTGCAGTGGACCTGGCAGACGGTCTCGCCTGATAGCGGCCTATATATAAGAAGGCGCCGTGGCGGGGAACATCCGCCCACTGCCACGCGCTCTGGTCTCTCTATATAGACATCCTCTATGGGGGGGCCGATATAGAAGGCCTGATAGACACGAAGGGACGCATCCCGCTCCGCTACAGCCGCAACTCTGTCGTTTCCTTGATCTGCTGGAGCGCAAAGAACGAGCGCATGTCCACCACGGCGGGATGTCGCATCAGGGTGTCCATGGCGAACTTGGAGAAATGCGCCAGGTCGGCGACTTGAATGCGCAGCAGGTAGTCCATGTCGCCGGACATGGCGTAGCACTCGACCACCTCGGGCCAGAGCTGGACGTCGCGAGCGAAGTCGCTCATGGGCGCATGGCTGGAGCCGCTGTGCTTGTTCAGGCGGATGTTGACGTAGGCCAGCAGGCCCAGCCCGACCTTTTCAGCGTCGATCAGCGCCACGTATTTCTTGATGAAGCCCTTCTCTTCCAGCCGTCGCACCCGGCGCAGGCAGGGGCTGGGCGACAGGGAAACGCGGTCGGCCAACTCCTGGTTGCTCAGGCGGCCGTCGCGCTGCAATTCGGCCAGGATCCTTATATCTGTCCTATCCAGCTCTATGTCAGACATTTTTAGCCCCATATTTTTTATCCTGGGCAATATTATTGCTCAACATCGCCCCTTTCGCGACATGTTTGCAATTGTCTGCCTGCCTTTCCTCCCTACAATCTTCATCCTAGACTTGAACGACAAGTCGCCTCTATAACGACTCAAGGGAGCAGACTCATGAGCAGCGCTTTCCAACCCTGGGACAACCCGATGGGCACCGCCGGGTTCGAATTCATCGAATATGCCGCGCCGGACCCCGCCGCGCTGCGCAAGGTGTTCGAACTGCTGGGCTTCAAGGCGATCGCCAAGCATCGCCACAAGGACGTGACGCTGTACCGCCAGGGCGGCGTGAATTTCCTGATCAACGCCGAACCCGATTCCTTTGCGCAGCGCTTTGCCCGCCTGCACGGTCCGTCGATCTGTGCGATCGGTTTCCGTGTGCAGGACGCGGCCGCCGCGTACAAGCGCGCGCTGGAACTGGGCGCGTGGGGTTTCGACTCGCACAGCGGCCCGATGGAACTGAACATTCCCGCCATCAAGGGCATTGGCGATTCGCTGATCTACCTGGTGGACCGCTGGAATGGCAAGGAAGGCCATGGCGGCATCGGCGACATCAGCATCTATGACGTCGACTTCGTGCCGGTGGATCCGCAGAACGCGCAGGCCGACCTGAACCACCGCGGCGCCGGGCTGACGCTGGTGGACCACCTGACGCACAACGTGCACAAGGGCCGCATGGCCGAGTGGTCGGAGTTCTACGAGCGCCTGTTCAACTTCCGCGAGGTGCGCTACTTCGACATCGAGGGCAAGGTGACGGGCGTGAAGTCCAAGGCCATGACCTCGCCGTGCGGCAACATCCGCATTCCCATCAACGAGGAAGGCACCGAGGAGAAAGGCCAGATCCAGGAGTACCTGGACCTGTACCGCGGCGAGGGCATCCAGCACATCGCCATGGCCACCGAGGACATCTACGGCACGATCGAGGCGCTGCGCGCCAACGGCGTGGTGTTCCTGGATACGCCGGAAACCTACTACGAGCTGCTGGATCGCCGCCTGCCCAACCATGGCGAGGACGTGGCGCGCCTGCAGAAGAACCGCATCCTGCTGGACGGCGCCCCCGACGGCGGCCTGCTGCTGCAGATCTTCACCGAGAACCAGATCGGCCCGATCTTCTTCGAGATCATCCAGCGCAAGGGCAACGACGGTTTCGGCGAAGGCAATTTCAAGGCGCTGTTCGAGTCCATCGAGCTGGACCAGATGCGCCGCGGCGTGGTGAAGGCCGTCGACTGACCGCTTCCCCCGCCAGCGCCGGTACCCATGTGCCCGGCGCCGGCCTTGAAACCTCGCCTTGCGCGAGGTTTTTTTTCGCCTGTCCTACTTCTTCAGGCGATCCTGGAACTGCTTGCGGAACTTGGCGACCTTGGGCGCGATCACGAACTGGCAATAGCCCTGCTCGGGATGCAGCGCGAAATAATCGCGGTGATAGTCCTCGGCCTGCCAGAAGCGCGCAGGCGCCAGCAGCTTGGTCACGATGGGCGCGTCGTAGACTTTCTGCGCCTCGACCTCGGCGATGACGGCCTCGGCCTGCTCGCGCTGCGCGTCGTTCTGCCAGAAGATGGCCGACTCGTACTGCGGGCCGATGTCGTTGCCCTGGCGGCCCGGGGTGGTCGGGTCGTGGGTGGCGAAGAAGACGCGCAGCAGGTCGCTGTACGACAGCTCGGCGGGATCGAATTCGACGCGCGCCACCTCGATGTGGCCGGTGTCTTTGCCGCAGACCTGTTCGTAGGTGGGATTGTCGACGTGCCCGCCGCTGTAGCCGGGCAGCACGCTCTTGACGCCGCGCAGGTCGGTGAAGACCGCCTCGACGCACCAGAAACAGCCGCCGCCGAGAACGGCGACCTCATTGCCCGGGGAGGGTTGTTCTGCCATGACGATTCCTTTGCTGAAACTTTCCAGAGACGATACGACTACTTCTTGGCCGGCGCCAGCGTCAGGATCCATTCGGCCAGCAGGCGGGCGTCTTCCTGGCTGACGTGGGTTTGCGCCGGCATCGGCACGGCGCCCCAGGCGCCGCGGCCGCCCCCGCGGATCTTGCCCGCCAGGTAATCCACCATGGCATCTCCCTGCCCGGCGTAGCGCTCGGCCACGCTGGCCAGCGGCGGTCCGACGCGCTTGACGTCGACCTGGTGACAGGCCATGCAGGCCTTGCTCTTGGCCAGATCCAGGCCGGTGGTTTGCCCCTGGGCCGCGCCGGCGGCCAGCAGGCCGGCGGCGACCGCCAACAGACTACGTATCAAATGCATCGGTTACCGCCCCACGGCTCGCGGTGCTGGCGAGCTTGCCGAACTTGGCAAGCACACCGCGTGTATAACGCGGCTTGGGCTGGACCCAGGCCTGGCGACGAGCCGCCATTTCTTCGTCGCTGATATTGAGCTGCAACAGCAGCTGGTGGGCATCGATGGTAACCGAATCTCCCTCCCGGATCAGCGCGATGGGCCCGCCCACGAAGGCCTCGGGCGCGACGTGGCCGACCACCATACCCCAGGTGCCGCCGGAGAAGCGGCCATCGGTGATGAGGCCCACGGTTTCGCCCAGCCCCTGTCCGACCAACGCGGAGGTCGGCGCCAGCATTTCGCGCATGCCTGGCCCGCCCTTGGGGCCTTCGTAGCGGATCACCACCACGTCGCCGTCGCGGATCTGGCGCGCCATGATGGCGGCCATGGCGTCATCCTCGGAATCGAAGACCCGCGCCGGTCCGGTGATGACCGGGTTCTTCAGGCCGGTGATCTTGGCCACGCAGCCTTCCGGCGACAGGTTGCCCTTGAGGATCGCCAGGTGGCCCTGGGGATAGAGGGCGCGGTCCAGCGGCATGATCACGTCCTGGTCGGCGCGCGGCGTATCGGGCACGTCGGCCAGCGATTGCGCCACGGTCTGGCCGGTGATGGTGATGCAATCCCCGTGCAGCAGGCCGGCGTTGAGCAACAGCTTCATGACCTGCGGAATGCCGCCGGCACGATGCAGGTCGGTCGCCACGTATCTGCCGGATGGCTTGAGGTCGCACAGCACCGGCACGCGCTGGCGAATGCGTTCGAAGTCGTCGATGGTCCAGGGCACCTCGGCGGCGTGGGCGATGGCCAGGAAATGCAGCACGGCATTGGTCGAGCCGCCCGTTGCCATGATGACGGAAACGGCGTTCTCGATGGACTCGCGCGTGATGATGTCGCGCGGACGCAGCCCCCGCCTGACGGCCTGCACCAGCACCCGGGCCGATTCCGCCGCCGACACGACCTTTTCGTCGTCCTCGTTGGCCATGGTGCTGGAGTACGGCAGGCTCATGCCCATGGCTTCGAAGGCAGAGCTCATGGTGTTGGCGGTGTACATGCCACCACAGGAGCCCGAACCGGGGATGGCGCATTTCTCGATCTGCTTGAAGTCGGCCTCTTCCATGCGGCCCATGGTGTATTCGCCGACCGCCTCGAACACCGAGACGATGGTCAGGTCCTTGCCCTGGTAGCGGCCCGGCTTGATGGTGCCGCCATAGACGTAGATGCCCGGCACGTTCATGCGCGCCAGGGCGATCATGCCGCCCGGCATGTTCTTGTCGCAGCCGCCGATGACCACCACGCCGTCCATCCACTGGCCCTGCGCGGCGGTCTCGATACAGTCGGCGATGACCTCGCGCGACACCAGCGAGTACTTCATGCCCTCGGTGCCCATGGACATGCCATCGGAAATGGTGGGCGTGCCGAACACCTGCGGATTGGCCTTGGCGCCGCGGATGGCCTCGATGGCGGCATCGGCCAGGCGCTGCAGGCCGCTGTTGCACGGCGTGATGGTCGAATGGCCATTGGCCACGCCGATCATGGGATTCTCGAAATCGGCTTCCTGGTAGCCCAGCGCGTAATACATGGCGCGATTGGGAGCCCGGGCGACGCCGTGCGTGATGTGGCGGGAACGTTCATTGTGCGACATGGTCTGTTGTCTCCTGTCGGCCGTCAGGGCGCGGACATGGCGATCGCGCCCGGGTGGGTAGCCAGCTCGCTCGCGGGCGAGTCTCGGGATACACCGGCATGCTGGGGCTTGCATGTCGATCTACCGCGGGGCTCGCCGGTTATTATCATTCAACTTCATTGTGTCGGGCGGAACATGCTGCAATATCCAAAATTCGACCCCGTTGCCCTGCAGATCGGGCCCCTGTCCATCCATTGGTACGGGCTGATGTACCTGGTGGGCTTCGCGCTGGTATACGTGCTGGGCCGGCGCCGCATCACGCGCGGCCATACCACCTCCCTGAACGTGCGCGACCTGGAGGACCTGATCTTCTACAGCGTGCTGGGCGTGGTGCTGGGCGGACGGCTGGGCTATGTGCTGTTCTACAAGCCGAGCTATTACCTGGCGCATCCGCTGGAAGTGGCCTACCTGTGGGAAGGCGGCATGTCGTTCCACGGCGGGCTGATCGGCGTGATCCTGGTGATGCTGCTGTTCGCCCGCAAGAAGGGCTTGCCCTTCTTCGCCGTCAGCGATTTCATCGCGCCGCTGATCCCGCTGGGGCTGGGCTTTGGCCGACTGGGCAATTTCATCAATGGCGAGTTGTGGGGCCGCCCCACCGACGTGCCGTGGGCGATGGTGTTCCCGAGCAGCGGCGACGGCATCGCGCGCCATCCGTCCCAACTGTATGAGCTGGGGCTGGAAGGCATCGTGCTGTTCGCGCTGATGTGGTGGTTTTCGAGCAAACCGCGCCCCCTGGGCCAGGTGAGCGCGGTATTCCTGATGGGCTACGGAACGTTCCGTTTCCTGGTGGAATTCACCCGCGAGCCGGACAACTTCCTGGGCCTGCTCGCGGGCGGGTTGAGCATGGGACAGTGGCTGTCCCTGCCGATGGTCGCCCTGGGCGCCATCATGTTCGTGCTTACTGCAAAACGATCGTCCCGTTGACCGAAATGCTGACCGTGACGTCCCCTGCTTCCAGGGGGACGTCCGCGCTGTAGCCGGCGCCACCGGAAGCGTCCTTGGCCATGGCGCCCATCATGCGCGGCATCGGCGTGACGCCGCCGGCGCCGCCGAGTTCGAGCTTGCTCAGGCGGTAGCCCGAGAAGCCGAAGGCGTTGGCCGCGGCCAGCGCGCGATCCTTGAAGGCCTGCGCGGCTTCCTTGAGCAGCTTGCGCTCCTCGGCCTCGCGCACCTCGCGCGACAGCGAGAAGCTGATGTTGGAAATGGCGGTCTTGTCCGACAGCTTCGAGGCCAGCGCGGCGGCGGCGGCAAAATCCTTCGATTCCAGGATGATCTCACCCTGGCCACGCCAGGTGGTGCTGGTCTTGCCCTTGCTGCTGCTGGTGGAATTGGGCCAGACGTTGAAGCTGCCGGTGCGCACGTCGACGCCCTTGGTGTCGCGCGCGCGCTTGGCCACGTCGTCCAGCATCTCGGTCAGCTTCTTGCCGGCGGTGGGCTGATCCGCCGCTTCGGTCTCGGCCGACAGCGAGATGCGCACCGTGTCCTGCTTGACCTCGGAGGAGGCGGTGGCCTGCAACGTCAGTTCCGGCGACCGGTTGGCGGCGGATTCCGCCGTGGCGGGAGCCGTCGTCGGTGCCTGCGCAAAAACAGGCTGCGCCAGCGAGAGAGCGGCCACGGCCGCGCACGCCGCGCCAAGTTTGGTCAGCGAAAAAACGGGGGATTTCGACATGGACTGGTCCTATGAGGGAGGACGATGGGGGAGGCGCCCGACGCGGACCTGCGCTCGTGGCAGGTCCGCTGGGATAGATGCCCCGCCTGTGCCGTCAAGGCCGGCATCTCGAACCCTGAGGTTCAAGGTGGTCGCGTTCCGAAGAGCGTCGGGTTCGTCTACGAGAGACAATCGCTCCAGCTCTGCACTCCCGCAACCAATATGCCATAAGACATAGGTTCAGAGAATGTATGGCCAGGTCACGGACACGGCAGGGACAAACTGAAAAACTTGAAAAAACCTGGGTGAAAACCGCTTATGAACGTCAGAGCAGCTTTTCTTGCCCTGACAGCGCGTCGTCTAGGACTGCGTTCATGTCCTCGATTCTACGCTTGAAGTCGCCGACCGCCAAACCGCCCAGCGGACCATCGGGCGCCTTCATGGCGAGCAGCTCGCCCGCCACCTGCAACGCGGCCATCACCGCGATGCGTTCGTTGCTGGAAACCTTGCCGGTGCCCTGGATGCGCAGCATGAGCTGGTCGACGTGGCGCACGGCAGCCAGCAGCGTGGGCTTTTCTTCGGCCGAGCACGCCAGCGAGTAGTCGCGCCCGAGTATCGTTACATCTACGCGTTCCATCAGTGTTGCTCTCCGGACGGCGCACCCGGCAGACGGGCCAGGACGGCGTCGATGCGCTCGCGGGCCGCGGCGGCGGCCACGCGCAGGCGCTGTAGTTCGGTGTCGCGGCTTTGCAGGTTGCCCTGCAGTTCGGTTTCGCGGGCGGAGAACCGCGCCTCGAGCGACTGGCGTTCGGCGGCTTCGCGAGCGAGCTGTTCGCGCAAGGCCACTTCGGCCTTCTGCGCCTGCTCCAGCATCGCGGTGACGGCGCCGTCGTTGTCCTGCAATTTGGCCTGCAGGGCGGCAATATCGGCGTCGCGGTCGGCGGCGCGTTGCTTGAGCGCGCGCGTCTCCGCTTCGGTTTCGTTCAGGCGGGCGCGCAATGCGTCACGCTCGGCATGAAGTTGCCGGGTGCGTTGCACCAGTTGCCCGATACGGGCGGCGAGTTGGTCTAGGTCTTGCAGCATGGGCGCTATCGTAAACCATCCAGGTGGGAATCGGGCCGCTTCACGCAAGGTGAGAAACACGGCAATATTCAGTAGGAAATGCAGCGGCATGGCCGGCGGCGGGCAACATACCTGATCAGGCACAACTAGAAAAGTCCCGCGCGTCCGGCAAGCGGCAGGTCACGCGAACCTGCTTTCGCATTTCTTTCTATCAACTTTCACTTAGCTTTCAAACAACCCTCAATCTGACCGCCCCGTTACATCTGGGGATCGGGAGTTCCCCAATTTTAGGGAAAACCCCAGGCTTTCACCTAGCTTACAGGGTTTGCATCGCTGCAGGCGTCCATTACCATTCGCCCTTTCAAGAAGCCACGCCGAAGCTTTCAGAAGAACACCGGGCACCGAGTCGTGCCTTTTTTGTGCCTGTCACATGGCTTTCCGGCAGCCGGGGCAGATCACAAACCTCTTTTTATCTACATGCTGTAAACAGGAGCCAACCAATCATGCAGCTACGCAATCGACAGGACTTCTGGTCGGGGGTGATGTTCATCGCCCTTGGACTGGGATTCGCCTGGCAAGCCAGCAGCTACCAAATGGGTACTGCCGCCCGTATGGGCCCCGGGTATTTTCCTTTCTGGCTGGGCATTGTCCTCGCATTGCTGGGTGCCATCGTGCTGCTTGGCTCGATGTCGAAGAAGGCCCAGGAAACCCACGTCGACAAGTTCGACTGGCGCATCGTGTTCCTCGTGGTCGGATCCGTGGTCGTCTACGGCCTGGTCCTGAAACTGCTGGGTATCTATATCTCGGTGTTCCTGCTGGTGGTGCTCAGCAGCCTGGCCAGCCACGAGTTCAGCCTCAAGGTCGCCGTCGCCAACGGCATCTTCCTGGTGGTGTTCTCGTATCTGGCGTTCGTCAAGGGGCTGGGGCTGATTTTCCCGCTGTGGCCGTCGTTTCTGGGCATGAACTGAGGAGCTACCGGTCATGGAATTGTTTGACAACCTGATGTTGGGTTTCTCGGTGGCGTTCACGCCCGAGAACCTGTTGTACGCGCTGCTGGGCTGCGTTCTGGGTACGCTGATCGGCGTGCTGCCGGGCATCGGCCCGGTCCCGACCATTGCGATGCTGCTGCCGATCACGTACGTGCTGCCGCCGGTGGCCGGCCTGATCATGCTGGCGGGTATCTACTACGGCGCCCAGTACGGTGGTTCGACCACGGCCATCCTGGTGGCATTGCCAGGGGAAACGTCCGCGGTGGTGACCGTGCTGGACGGTCACCAGATGGCCCGTAACGGCCGTGCTGGCGCCGCGCTGGCCATCGCCGCCCTGGGTTCGTTCTTCGCCGGTTGCGTGGCCACGCTGCTGCTGGCCGCCTTCGCGCCCCCGCTGGCTGAAGTCGCTTTCAAGTTCGGCCCCGCCGAGTACTTCTCGCTGATGTGCCTGGGCCTGGTCGGCGCCGTGGTGCTGGCCTCGGGTTCGCTGCCCAAGGCGATCGCGATGATCATCCTGGGTCTGCTGCTGGGCATGGTCGGCACCGACGTCAACTCGGGCGTGGCCCGCTTCGACTTCGGCGTGCCGGAACTGCAGGACGGCATCGACTTCGCCATCGTGGCCATGGGCGTGTTCGGCTTCGCCGAAATCATGACCAACCTGGAGCAGAAGGAAAACCGCGTCGACATCACCGACAAGATCGGCTCGCTGTACCCGAACAAGCAGGAATTCAAGGAATCCGCGCCCGCCGTGCTGCGTGGCACGGCCCTGGGTTCGGCCCTGGGCATCCTGCCGGGCGGCGGCGCGGTGCTGTCCTCGTTCGCGTCGTACACGCTGGAAAAGAAGATCTCGAAGAATCCGGAACGCTTCGGCAAGGGCCACCCGGCCGGCCTGGCGGGCCCCGAATCGGCCAACAACGCGGCCGCGCAGACCTCGTTCATCCCGCTGCTGACCCTGGGTATCCCGGGCAACGCCGTGATGGCGCTGATGGTCGGCGCGATGACGATCCACAACATCCAGCCCGGCCCGCAAGTGATGACGAGCCACCCCGAGCTGTTCTGGGGCCTGATCGCCTCGATGTGGATCGGCAACCTGATGCTGGTGGTGCTGAACCTGCCGCTGATCGGCCTGTGGGTCAAGCTGCTCAAGGTTCCCTACCGCATCCTGTTCCCGGCGATCCTGGTGTTCTGCACGATCGGTGTGTACTCGCTCAACTACAACTCGTTCGACATCTTCACGACGGCCATGTTCGGCGTCGTGGGCTATGTCTGGTCGAAGCTGAAGTGCGAAGGCGCGCCGCTGCTGCTGGGCCTGGTGCTCGGCCCCATGATGGAAGAGAACTTCCGTCGCGCCCTGCTGCTGTCGCGCGGCGACTTCAGCACCTTCGTGACGCGTCCGCTGTCGGCCTCGCTGCTGGCCGTGGCGGTGTTCCTGGTGATCCTGGTGGCCCTGCCGGCGATCCGCAAGAAGCGCGAAGAGACTTTCGTCGAAGAAGACTGAGGACGGCGCCGCCGCATTGCGCGGCGGTTTCGCTCCCGCCCAAACCCCCGGCTTGCCGGGGGTTTTTCTTTGGCCGCGCGGTTGCGCCTGCGCCGAGCGCGTGCCGCGCTCGAAACCAGTTGCTACAACTCAATACAGAGTGTGGATGCAAACGCCGGCATCTACGTTAAGCTACGGGTTTACCCCCACGCGATGATTCGAGATGAATTTCGACTGGAACAACCCCTATCCCACAACGCGCACGCCGGTCTTCGCCCGCAACATCGTGGCCACTTCGCAGCCGCTGGCGGCGCAGGCCGGGCTGCGCGTATTGGCCGGTGGCGGCAACGCGGTGGATGCGGCCATCGCCGCGGCCGCGACGCTGACGCTGACCGAACCCGTCAGCAATGGCCTGGGATCGGATTGCTTCGCCATCGTCTGGGACGGCTCCAAGCTGCATGGCCTGAACGCCTCGGGGCCGGCGCCCGCCGCCTGGAGTCCGGACTATTTCCGCCGCCGGCACCAGGGCGCGATTCCGACCCGCGGTTGGGACAGCGTCACGGTGCCGGGCTGCGTGGCCGGCTGGGCCGCGCTGCATGAAAAACTGGGCCGGCTGTCGTTCGCCGACGTGCTGGCGCCCGCCATCGACTATGCCGAGCGCGGCTTCGCCATCAGCCCGATGGTGCATCAGAAGTGGGCCGCACAGGCCGACGTGCTGCAGCCGCAACCCGGTTTCGCCGAACACTTCCTGCCGCGGGGCCGGGCGCCGCACATCGGCGAGCACTTCACGCTGAAAGGCGCCGCGGCGACGCTCAAGCGCATCGCCGCCAGCGGCGGCCGCGATTTCTACGAAGGCGAAACGGCCCACAAGCTGGTGGCCCATGCGCAGGCCCACGAGGCCGCCATGACGCTGGCCGACCTGCGCGACTACGCGCCGGAATGGGTGACGCCCGTCAGCCAGGCGTATCGCGGCCATACGCTGCACCAGATTCCGCCCAACGGCCAGGGCATCGCCGCCCTCATCGCGCTCGGGATCCTGCAGAACTTCGACCTGGCGGCGCGGCCGATCGATCATCCCGACACCCAGCACCTGCTGCTCGAGGCCATGAAGCTGGCCTTCGCCGATGTCTATGCGCACGTCGCGGACGCGCGCCACATGCGCGTGACGCCCGAACAGATGCTGCGCGCCGACTACCTGGCCGAACGCGCGCGGCTGATCGATCCGAATGTCGCCCAGGCATTCGCCTGCGGTCATGCGCCGCAGGGCGGCACGGTCTACCTGACTGCCGCCGACCGCAGCGGCATGATGGTCAGCTTCATCCAATCGAACTACATGGGGTTCGGTTCGGGCGTGGTGGTGCCGGGCACCGGCGTCAGCCTGCAGAACCGCGGCCATTGCTTTAGCACCGAAGCCGACCACCCCAACGCGGTGGCGGGTGGCAAGCGCCCCTTCCACACCATCATCCCGGGCTTCCTGATGCGCGACGGCGCGCCGGTCATGAGTTTCGGCGTGATGGGCGGCAACATGCAGCCGCAAGGCCAGGTGCAGACGCTGGTGCGCATGCTCGACTACGGCCAGCAGCCGCAGGCCGCTTGCGACGCGCCGCGCTGGAAATGGAACCAGGGGCTGGCGGTGGATGTGGAGCCCTCGATATCCGCCGCCGTGGCGCAAGGCCTGCGCGCCCGCGGCCACGTGCTCGAAGGCATCGACGACCCGTACATGGATTTCGGTTCCGGCCAGTTCATCTGGCGCCTGGGCGACCCGGCGGTGGATGGCTACGTCAGCGCCAGCGACAGCCGTCGCGACGGACTCGCCGCCGGCTTTTGATTGCGTTAAGGTTACTGCCTCAGGTTTTCCTTTCCACAGCGGAGTCCCCTGCATGGCATCGATCGGTACCAAGAGCTACGACGCAGTCGTGGCCCAGAAAGTCGCATTCCTCGGATTGGGCGTGATGGGCCTGCCCATGGCCGGCCACCTGGCCCGCGCCGGGCACGACGTCACCGTCTACAACCGCACGCCGTCCAAGGCGCAGGCCTGGGCCGCCGAGTTCGGGGGCCGCAGCGCCGTGACGCCGCGCGAGGCCGTGGCCGGCGCGCAGATCGTGTTTGCCTGCGTCGGCAATGACGACGACCTGCGCAGCGTGACGCTGGGCCCCGATGGCGCGTTCGCGGGCATGGCGCCGGGCGCGGTGTTCGTGGACCACACCACCGCCTCGGCCGACGTGGCGCGCGAGCTGTACGCGCAAGCCAAGGACCTGGGCCTGAATTTCATCGATGCGCCGGTATCCGGCGGCCAGGCCGGCGCGGTCAACGGCGTGCTGACGGTCATGTGCGGCGGCGAGCAGGCGGTGTTCGATGCGGTCAAGCCGGTGGCGCAGGCCTTCGGCCGCGCCGTCACGCGCGTGGGCCCGCCGGGCGCCGGACAACTGGCCAAGATGGTCAACCAGATCTGTATCGCCGGCATCGTGCAGGGCTTGTCCGAAGCCGTGGCGTTCGGCCAGGCGGCCGACCTCGACATGAAACTGGTGCTGGATGTGATCAGCAAGGGCGCGGCGCAGAGCTGGCAGATGGAGAACCGCGGCGGCACCATGGTCGACGACAAGTTCGACTTCGGCTTCGCGGTGGACTGGATGCGCAAGGATCTCGGCCTGGTGCTGGCCGAGGCGCGCCACAACGGCGCCCGGCTGCCACTGACGGCGCTGGTGGATCAGTTCTATGGCGACGTGCAGAAAATGGGCGGCGGCCGCTGGGATACGTCCAGCCTGATCAAGCGCCTGCGCGATTGACCGACCGTCTGACAAAAAAAAAGCGGCCCCGAGGGGCCGCTTTTCATTGCGTCATGCGGCCTGCAGCGCACCCCGCGCCGGGGCCAGGTCGAGGGCGTCGATACGCTGGCGCGCCAGCGCCACGCCTTCGAGCGCCGCGACTTCGCCCATGGCCATGCCTTCGGCGGCGATGAAGGTGACCTCGTTCATGCCCAGGAAGCCGAGCATCTGCCGCAGGTACGGCGTCATGGTGTCGTTGGGGGTGCCTTCGGCCTTGCCGCCACGCGCCGTCAGCACGAACACCTGCTTACCCTTCACCAACCCCTCCGCCACGCCTTCCGGCGTATAACGGAACGTGACGCCGGCCCGGGCCACGTGATCCAGATAGCTCTTGAGCTGGGCCGGCAGGGTGAAGTTGTATACCGGCACCGCGAACACGATGCGGTCGGCCTGCAGCAGTTCCGCGATCAGGGCGTCACTGCGTTCGACGATGCGCTGCTGCTCCAGGGTGCGCGCATCGGCGGGCGTGAACAGCGCGCCGGCGGTGGCGCCGTCAAAGTACGGCAGCGGCTCGGCGCCGATATCACGGGTGGTGATAACAGCGGCGGGGTCGGCCTGCTTGATGCGGGCCACCATGTGATCGGCCAGCTCCTTGCTGTGCGAGCGGTTGCCGAGAATCGAGGACAGGATGACGAGGGTCTTCATAACGTGATCTCCAGTGCGGACCGCGAAAAGCGCGGGTCTTGAGTGCATGGCTTCACTGTAGATCGCTTAATTGATCACATAAACCCGGGTATGATGAACTGTTCGTTCCAAGCATAGAACAATCATGCAAGATCTAAATGACCTCTATTATTTTTCCCAAGTCGTAGAGCAAGGCGGCTTCAGCGCGGCGGCGCGGGCCCTGGATATCCCCAAATCCCGCCTGTCGCGCCGTATTTCCCACCTGGAGGAAAGCCTGGGCGTGCGGCTCCTGCACCGCACCACGCGGCGCCTGCGCCTGACCGCCGCCGGGGAACGCTATCTGCACTACTGCCGCGAGATGGCTGCCTCGGCCCGCGCGGCCGACGACGCAATGCGCCAGTTGCAGGCCGAACCCACCGGGCCGGTGGTGGTGAGCTGTCCGGTCTCGATCGCGCAGGACGTGCTGGCGCCGCTGCTGCCGGAATTCCTGGACGCCTGGCCGGCCATTTCGGTCCAGCTGCTGGTGACCAACCGCCGGGTGGACCTGATCCGCGAAGGGGTCGACCTGGCGCTGCGGGTGCGCACCAAGCTCGATACCGACGCCGAACTGGTGGTGCGCCACCTGGGCACGGCGCGCGGCACGCTCGTGGCCAGCCCGGCCTACATCCAGCGCCACGGCGCGCCCGACACGCCGCAGGACCTGGCCTCGCACACCACCCTGAGCTTCAGCGACCCGCAAAACGAAGTGCGTTGGCCGCTGCGCAACGACAAGGGCGAAGAGGTGCATATCGAACTCAAGCCGCAGTTGTCGTGCAACGACTTCATCGTGCTGGTGGAGGCCGCCGTGCGCGGCCGCGGCATCGCGTTGCTGCCGTCGATCGCGACCCAGGAGGAACTGCGCCGCGGCCAACTTGTGCCGGTCCTGCCGCAGTGGCAGTCGCCGGAAGGCATCGTCCACTGCATCTATCCGTCGCGGCGCGGCATGATGCCGGCGGTGCGCACCTTGCTGGATTTTCTGTCGCAGCGCCTGCCTCCCACCTACCAGCGGCTGGAGAAGCAAGGCGCCACGGCGCCTGCCGCTCAGTAGCCGCGCTCGCGCTCGACCACGCCGGTGATGGGCTCGCCGCGCATCAGCCGGGCGACCTTGCCGGCAATCTGCTCGATGCTTTCGTCGCGCAGCGTGCGGGCGGCGATGTGCGGCGTGACATGCACGCGCGGATCGCGCCAGAACGGATGGTCCTTGGGCAGCGGCTCGGTATGGAACACGTCGAGCGTCGCGCCGGCGATCTCGCCCTCTTCCAGCATCCGCACCAGGTCTTCCTCGACCAGGTGTTCACCACGGCCGACGTTGACCAGGTGCGCCTCGGGCAGCAGTTGGCCGAGCGTGTCGCGGTTGAGGATGCCACGGGTGTCGGGCGTGAGCGGCAGCACGTTCACCAGGAAGCGAGTGCGTGCCAGGAAGGCCGGCAACGCGTCCTGCCCGAAGAAGGACTCCACGCCGGGGATATCGCGCGGCGTGCGCGACCAGCCCGCCACCGGATAACCGAACTCGGCCAGCGTCTGCGCCACGCGCGCGCCCACCTGGCCCAGGCCCAGCACGCCCACCGGCCAATCGGCCTGGCGCGTGCCTTCGCGGGTATCCCAGTGCTGACGCGCCTGTGATTCGTCGAAGGCCTGGAAGTCGCGCGACACGCGCAGCAGCGCGTACAGGGCGTACTCGGCCATCTGCACCGACATGCCCGCGTCCTCGAGGCGGACGATGCGCACGTGCGGCGGGATTTCCTTCATCTTGAGCAAGGCATCCACGCCCGCGCCCAGATTGAACAGCGTCTCGATGCGGGTCTCGTGCCGGAACAGTTCCACAGGGGGTTTCCACACCAGGGCGACCTCGGCGCCGGAGGGCGGGCCATCGGGATTCCAGACGGAGATGCGACAGCCGGGCATGGCGGCTTGCAGGCGCGGAACCCAGACGTCGGGGTCGTGCAGGGGGCAGGCGAAAAGGATATGCATGGCTAGATCCGGACGGGCTCGGGAAATCGCAAGCATGGGGGAAGACGGCGCACAAATCAAACGGCCCGGCATGAAAGCCGGGCCGTGTCTGCACGCGGAACGCGAGGCCGGTCAGGCGGCTTGCGTCACTTGCGGCTTGTTCTTGTTCTTGCCGCGGCGCAGGAAAGCCCACACCTGCAGCAGGATCAGCAGCGCGCTGGCGCCGATGAACCAGGCGCTGATCGGACGTTCGACGAACACCGCCAGGTCACCGCGCGACAACAGCAAGGCGCGACGGAAGTTCTCTTCGACCATGGGCCCCAGCACGAAGCCGAGCAGGATCGGCGCGACCGAGAATTCCAGCGTCATCAGGACGGCGCCGATCACGCCGAAAGCCAGCACTTCCCAGATCTGGAAGAGGCTGTTCTGGGTGCTGAACACGCCCACCGCGATGAAGAACAGCGCCGACGGGAACAGGTAGCGGTAAGGCACCTGCAGCAGCTTGACCCAGACGCCGATCAGCGGCACGTTGAGCACCATCAGCAGCACGTTGCCAACCCAGAAGCTGGCGATCAGGCCCCAGAAGATGTCCGGATGCTCGGTGATCAGCTGCGGGCCGGGCTGGATGCCCTGGATCAGCAGCGCGCCCAGGATCAGCGCCATCACCGCGTCGCCGGGGATGCCCAGGCTCATCGTGGGGATGAAGTCGACCTGCGTCTTCGAGTGCGACGAGGCTTCGGGCGAGGCCACGCCGGCGATCATGCCGGTGCCGAACTTCTCGGGCGTCTTGGAAATCTTGCGTTCCAGCGCGTAGGCCACGAAGGTGGTGATGGTCGGGCCGGTGCCGGGCATGGCGCCGAACAGCGTGCCCACGGCGGTGCCGCGCACCATTGGCCAGAAGGCCGTCTTCAATTCCTGCTTGCTGGGACGCATGTCGCGCAGGCGCAGCTTGGCGCCGCTGCCGATGATGGTCATGCGGTTGACGCTCATCAGGAAGTCGGCCACGCCGAACAGGCCCATCGAGATCGCCACCAGTTCCAGGCCGTCGGACAGGTCGAGCAGGCCGAACGAGAAGCGGATGGTGCCGGTGTTCACGTCGGTGCCGACCACGCCGCACATCAGGCCGAACAGCGTCATGGCCACGCCCTTGAGCGGCGAACCGCGCGACATGGTGGCGCCGGCCAGCAGGCCCAGCAGCATGATCGAGAAGATCTCGGTCGGGCCGAACTTGAAGGCGACTTCGACCAGCAGCGGCGAGGCGAAGATCATGACGATGATGCCGACCGAGGCCGCGAAGAACGAGCAGATC
This sequence comes from Achromobacter sp. HNDS-1, assembly GCF_040084795.1. Classification (NCBI taxonomy): domain Bacteria; kingdom Pseudomonadati; phylum Pseudomonadota; class Betaproteobacteria; order Burkholderiales; family Alcaligenaceae; genus Achromobacter; species Achromobacter sp. HNDS-1. Next base: position 4,039,701 of record NZ_CP157584.1, on the reverse strand, counting down.
ATCGTAATGCCGAGCGCCGTTCCTCCCTTGCCCTGTTTGGTCAATGGATACCCGTCAAGGCACGTCACCGCGTGCGGCGGGTGCGAAGGCAGGTTGAGCAGGATGGCGCCGATGGCGCCGCCGTATTGCGAGCCGTAGAAAATACCGGCCAGCATCAGGATGGCAGGCACCGGCTGCATCACGTAGGTCAGCGGCAGCAGGATCGAGATGGCCGACAGCGCGCCCATGCCGGGCAGCACGCCGATGAGGTTGCCCACCAGCACGCCGAAGAACGACCACATCAGGTTGTGGAGCTGGAAGGCGACGCCGAAGCCGTACCAGAGGTCGGTTAGAGCTTGAGAAATCATGGCGCATCAACCCCAGCGAAACAGCGGCAGCTGCAGTTGCAGCGCCCACCAGAAAACCACCACCGCGATCACGGACATGCCGACCGACAGCACGAAAGCCTGCTTGACCGTGTTCTTGCGGTCGCCCAGGGCGGAGATGAAGACAATGGCAAACGTGGCGGGCAGCAGGCCGCCATAGTGGCCCAGCAGCAGGAACGCGAGCGTACCCAGCAGGATGCAGACGCTGCCGCGCAGATCGGGCAGGCCATGCGCATGGCCGTCACCCGGGGCGGGCGGCGTGGATTCGCCGGAACGCGCCGAGATGGCGATCAGGATTCCCGTCAACGCCAGCAGGCCGCCCAATGCCGCGGGGAAGAACCCCGGACCCATGTGGCTGAGCGTTCCGATGTGATAGTCCGTACCACCGTAGATCGCCCCCAATCCGATAAGGACCATCAGCGCGCCGCCGTAATAGTCCTTTCTATTAATTGTTTTTTGCACTTCCATCCTCCTGAAGCAGGGCCGTGCCGGCCCTCGGGATGGCGCCAAGAGCGTGCGCCATCCGGCTCTTTACAACAAGCCGGCTGGCAGATTACGGAAGGAAGCTGCTAATCCGCTTTCTATGCGCTGTCGCAATCCTGAATCCGGGGGTTATCCCTGATGGAAAACGGTGTGATGCGCAATGCGGACTAGGAGGAAGGAATGAAAGCTTCGCGGAATTATTGTTCGCCGGTGAACTCGACGTCGGCGGGCCGCGGATACTGCGACACGGTCGTCGCCAGCGGCAACCACAGCACCGAGGCCAGGCCCACGCCCCCCTGCGCATTGGGTTCGCCGTCGCGCAGTTCGATATCGCCGTCGTTGCGCCGCGTATAGGCGCGGGCGATGGCCAGCCCCAGGCCCGACCCCGATGAGGCCACCGGCTTGTCGGTGCCGACGCGCTCGAAGCGGGCGAAGGCGCGGGCGCGCAGCATCGGTTCCAGGCCGGGGCCGTTGTCGGACACGGCGACCTCGACCCGGTCGCCGAGCCGGCTGACCGAGACGGTGATGCGGGCGCCGACCGACGCGTAGTGGATGGCGTTGTGCACCAGGTTGGACAGCGCCTCGTGCAGCTCGGCCTCGTTGCCGGACACCGGAGCGTCGATTTCCTGGCCTTGTCCGTTGGCGGCCTGCACCCAGCCAAGGTCCTGCTGTTTTTCGTGCGCCAGCGGCAGGTATTGCAACACCACTTCGCGCGAGACCGCGTTCATGTCGAGCAACTGGCGCGGCAACGGGTCCGCCTGGTTGGCGTGCGCCAGCGACAGCAATTGCTCGGTCAGGCGGCGGGTGCGCCCCAGCTGATCGACGATGGCGCGCAAGCCTTCCTGGGCGCGCGCCGGATCGCGTTCGCGCAGGGCGTATTGCGCCTGGGTCAGCATGATGGCCAGCGGCGTACGCAACTGGTGCGAGGCATCCGCCAGGAAATGCGATTGTTCTTCGAGGACGCGGCGATAGCGGGCGATGTGGTGATTGACGGCATCGACCAGCGGCGCCACTTCGCTGGGCACGCGCGAGGCGTCGAGCGGCGTCAGGTCATCGGGCCGGCGGTTGCGGATGTCGGCGCGCAGGCGGCGCAGCGGCTTCAAGGCCCAGGACACGCCCCACCAGACCAGCAGCACGACCAGCGCCAGCATGCGCGCATCACGCAGGATTTCCTGGCGCCGGGCGTTGTTCTCGGCCTCGATGCGCTTGCCGGTGCTTTCGGCGACCAGCACCAGCACCTGACGGTGCGCGCCCTGGTAATACAGGTCGCGCACCAGCGACACTACCCGCACCGGGTCGTTGCGATAGACCCCGTCATAGAACACCGGCAGGCCATTGGAACGGGGCCAGGTCGGCGGGCGCGGCAGGTCCGGCATGCCCAGCAGCGTCTTGCCCTGTTCGGCCGGAACCGGGGAATCGTCCGGCAGCGGCGGATCGATCTGCTCGATGCGGAAATACTTGCGCAGCCCGGCGCGCGACTCCAGCATGACCTGGGCGTACAGCGGCGTGGCCACCTGCAACGCGCCGTCGGGCGTGAATTCCAGGCTGCTTTCGAGCACGCGGGCGGGCTCGACCAGGGCGCTGTCGTAGGCCTCGTTGGTGATCTCGGACAGGGTGCGGTAGTCGTTCAGGCTGTCGATGACCAGCAGCGCCACCACGCCGGGCAGCAGCAGGATGATCAACAGGGCGCGAATGCCGACCCGCGGCAACCCAGGGATCCGGAGGCTCACGAGGGTGTCAGGAGTCGGCGGCTTCGCTGGCGACGCTTTCCAGCATGTAGCCGAGCCCGCGCACGGTGACGATGCGCACGTCGCTGCCGGCGAGCTTCTTGCGCAGGCGGTGCAGCACCACCTCGATGGCGTCGGGGTTGGCCTCGCTGTCGTGGGTGAAGACCTTGCCGAACAGCTGCGACTTGTCCACCGGATAGCCGCTGCGGGTCAGCAGCGCCGCCAGGGCGGCGTGCTCGCGCGGGGTCAGGAACAACAGCGAGCCGTCGAGCGTGAAGGCGCGGCTCTCGCTGTCGTAGGACAGCGAGCCGCACTGCAGGCGCGGGTGCTGGCGGCCGCGGCTGCGGCGCACCAGCGCGGTCAGGCGGGCTTCCAGTTCTTCCAGCGCGAACGGCTTGGTGAGGAAGTCGTCGGCGCCCAGGTTCAGGCCGCGCACGCGGTCCTGCAGCGCGCCCTGGGCGGTCAGCAGCAGCACCGGGGTGCGGTCGTCGCGGTTGCGCATCTCGCGCAGCACCACCAGGCCATGCTTGTCGGGCAGGCGCAGGTCCATGACGATGGCATCGTATTCGGTGCCCGCCATGAAGGCTTCGGCCGTGCGGGCATCGGCCGCGTGATCCGGCACGAACCCGCTCTGCGCGAGCGCGCGCATCAGCCAGGACGCCATGTCCCGTTCATCTTCAACCAACAATATGCGCATGACCGTCCGTTCCTTCGGGCAAGTTCTCTGCCGTCCGCTGCCCATGCACGCGCTGACGCAGGTAGCGGGTTTCGTGATGACGCCGAAAGAGGATTGCCGACAACTCGTTCAACGCCTGGGTATAGACGTCCCGCTTGAACTCGATCACGGCATCCAGCGGCACCCAGTACTGGCTCCAGCGCCAGGCGTCGAATTCCGGATGCTGCGTCGCGCGCAGGCAAACGTCGCTGTCACGTCCCACCAGGCGCAACAAGAACCAAATCTGTTTTTGTCCTTTATAGTGGCCACGCCACTCACGCCGGACGAAGTGATCGGGCACGTTATAACGTAACCAATCGCGTGTACGCCCCAAAATACGGACATGCTCGGGCTTCAGGCCCACCTCTTCATGGAGCTCGCGATACATGGCCTGCACCGGGCTTTCGCCGTACTTGATGCCGCCCTGCGGGAACTGCCAGGCATGTTCCCTGATACGCTTGCCCCAAAAGACCTCGTTTCGACCGTTGACGAGAATGATGCCGACATTGGGGCGGTAGCCTTCGCGGTCAAGCATGGGCCACCCCCACCGAATTCAATACAATTACAGTCGATTATACGTATCTGCTGCCACCTTTAAACATGCGCGCATCCAACTACCACATCAACACCCTCAAAGAAGCCCCTTCCGAAGCCGAAGTCGCCAGCCACCAGCTGATGACCCGGGCCGGCATGATCCGCAAGCTCGCGGGCGGCATCTACACCTACATGCCCCTGGGCCTGAAGATCATCCGCAAGGTCGAGGCCATCGTCCGCGAGGAAATGAACGCCTCGGGCGCGATCGAGCTGCTGATGCCGGTGGTTCAGCCGGCCGAGCTCTGGATGGAATCGGGCCGCTGGGAGCAATACGGCGCGGAACTCCTGCGCATCAAGGACCGGCACCAGCGCGATTTCGTGCTGCAGCCGACCTCGGAAGAGGTGATCACCGACATCGCCCGCAACGAGATCCACAGCTATCGTCAGCTGCCGCTGAATTTCTATCACATCCAGACCAAGTTCCGGGACGAGCGCCGCCCCCGCTTCGGCCTGATGCGCGGCCGTGAATTCACCATGAAGGACGCCTACTCCTTCGACCGCGACGAAGCCGGCGCCCAGAAGAGCTACGACACCATGTACGCCGCCTACATGCGCATCTTCGGCCGCCTGGGCCTGGAATTCCGCGCCGTGGCGGCCGACACGGGCTCCATCGGCGGCACCCGCAGTCATGAATTCCAGGTGATCGCCGACACCGGCGAAGACCTGCTGGTCTACAACGCCGATTCCGACTACGCCGCCAACATCGAGCTGGCCGAGGCCCCCAGCCTGTACGCCGAACGCGGCGCGGCCACCCAGCCCATGGCCGACGTGGCCACCCCGGGCGCCGCCAAGTGCGAAGACGTGGCCCGCCTGTTGGACCTGCCGCTGGAACGCACGGTGAAGTCGATCGTCCTGGCCACCGACGGCGACAAGGGCAAGGTCGATATCTGGCTGCTGCTGCTGCGCGGCGACCACGAACTGAACGAGATCAAGGCCAGCAAGCTGCCCGGCCTGGCAGGCTTCCGCTTCGCCACCGAAAGCGAAATCGTCGAGCATTTCGGCTGCAAGCCCGGCTACCTGGGCCCGGTGCGCACCGCGCGCCCGGTGCACGTCATCGCCGACCGCACCGTGGCCAACATGGCCGATTTCGTCTGCGGCGCCAACCGCGAAGACTTCCACATCCAGGGGGTGAACTGGGGCCGCGACCTGCCCGAGCCCGAGCAAGTGGCCGACCTGCGCAACGTGGTGGCCGGCGACCCCTCGCCGGACGGCAAGGGCACGCTGTCGATCCAGCGCGGCATCGAGGTCGGACACGTTTTCTACCTGGGTAAAAAGTACTCCGAAGCCCTCAAGGCCACCTTCCTGGACGAGACCGGCAAGCCGGCCGTCCTGGAGATGGGCTGCTACGGCATCGGCATCACCCGGATCGTCGGCGCGGCCATCGAACAGAACCACGACGACCGCGGCATCATCTGGCCGCGCGCCATCGCGCCGTTCGAAGTGGTGATCTGCCCGGTGGGCTGGGGCAAAAGCGAAACCGTGCGTAACACCTCCTTGAAGCTGTACGAATCGCTGCTGGCGCGCGGCGTGGACGTCATCCTGGACGACCGCGATGCCCGCCCCGGCGTGATGTTCGCCGAGTGGGAATTGATCGGCGCGCCGCTCCGTGTAACAGTTGGAGAACGCGGTCTGAACGACGGTGTGGTGGAATTGCAGGCCCGTCGGGAAACCGAAGCGGCCAAGATTCCGGTAGAGTCCGCGCTTGAAGCCGTGCTGACGAAACTCGACACGCTGTAAACCTTATAGCAACTACGGACTTTTCGCGTCCCGACCCGCATCATCGAAACCCGCATCGTGACCGATCCGAAGTCCCCCGAATCCCGCCTGCAGGTCCGTGTCTACTATGAAGACACGGACGCGGGCGGGGTGGTTTTCTACGCCAACTACTTGAAATTCCTGGAACGCGCCCGCACCGAGTGGCTGCGCGACCTGGGAGTCAACCAATCCGGCCTGGCCGCCAGCGAGCAACGGCTGTTCGTCGTCCGCTCGCTGGACATGTCCTATCGCAAGCCGGCCAGACTGGACGATTTGCTTACCATACGCAGCCGGGTCACACGACTGGGCCGCGCTTCGATACACTTCGCGCAGCGCGCAGAACGGGACGGGGAACTGCTTGCCGAAGGCAATATCCAAGTCTGCTGCGTCGATGCCGTCAACATGCGGCCGGTGGAACTGCCGGCCGACGTCCGCGCCAAACTGGAATCAATTCAGGAATAACCATGCAAGCCACCAACGACATGTCGTTGCTTTCGTTGATTTCGCACGCCAGCGTGCCGGTCCAGCTGATCATGCTGATGCTCCTGGGCATCTCGATCATGTCCTGGACCTACATCTTCGCCAAGCGGCTGGCCATCAAGCGCGCCCACGCCCAGACCCGCCGCTTCGAGGATGATTTCTGGTCGGGCGGCGACCTGTCCATGCTGCAGCAGGCCGTGGCCTCGCGCCGCGACGAGCAAGGCGCCCTGGCCCGCATCTTCGACGCCGGCATGACCGAATTCCTGAAAGCCCGCCGCGGCAGCGCCAGCACGGACGCCACCGCCCTGCTCGACGGCCCGCGCCGCGCCATGCGCGCCGCCTACCAGCGCGAAATGGATGCGCTGGAATCGCACCTGAACTTCCTGGCTTCGGCCGGCTCCGTTTCGCCCTACATCGGCCTGCTGGGCACGGTCTGGGGCATCATGCACGCCTTCATCGGCCTGTCGAACATGCAGCAGGCCACGCTGGCCTCGGTGGCTCCGGGTATCGCCGAAGCGCTGATCGCCACCGCCATCGGCCTGTTCGCCGCCATTCCCGCGGTGGTCGCCTACAACCGCTTCACCAACGACATCGACCGCATCTCGATCCGCTTCGACAGTTTCGTCGATGAGTTCCTGAACATTCTGCAACGGCAGGTGCGCTAATGCCCTCGGTAAGCTCGCGCGGCAGATCCGGCCGCCGCATGAAGGCCGACATCAACGTGGTGCCCTACATCGACGTGATGCTGGTGCTGCTGGTCATCTTCATGGTGACCGCGCCGCTGATCACGCCGGGCCTGATCCAGTTGCCCTCGGTGGGCGCGGCGTCCGATGTCCCGGTCAAGCCGCTTGAAGTCCAGATTTCGGAAGACGGCAAGATCGCGCTGCGCATGCGCGAACCGGGCGCCACCCTGCAGGACATCGCCCGCCCCGAACTGGTGGCGCAGGTGCGTTCGCGCATCACCGCGGAAACCCCGGTGGTGATCGCGGCCGACGGCAAGGTGCCCTACGAGACGGTCGTGAAGGTCATGGACGAGCTGCGTACCAATGGCATCACCCGCCTGGGCCTGCTGGTGGACCAGTCCGCCGGCGGCAACCAGCCCGCTCCCGCGAAGAAACGCTAACGCGACGCCCTCCGCCGGCGCCGCCGGCTTGCAACGCTCATGACGCCACCCATCATTCGACACCACAGCGGCCCCCCGGCCACGCCGCCCAACAACGACAACCGGATCGCCCTGATCCTGGCGTTGCTGGTGCACGCGCTGCTGCTGGCCGTGTTGATCTTCAACCTGAACTGGCGCACCGAAAACCCCGGCCCGGTGGAAGTGCAACTGTGGGCCGACGGCAATTCGCCCGTCTCGCCCCCGCCGCAACCCCAGCCCGAGCCTCCCAAGCCCCAGCCCCAGCCCAAGCCGCAACCCGAGCCGGAACCGGAAAAGAAGCCCGAGCCGCCTCCTCCTCCGCCGCCGCCCAAGCCGGAAGCCCAGGTCCAGCCCAAGCCCGACGAAGTCGACCCTGAGATCGCCCTGCAGGAAGCCAAGAAAAAGCGCGAGCAGGAAGAAAAGGCCCGCCAGGCCGCCGAAGCGGCCAAGGAGAAGGCGCGCCTGGAAGAAGAGCGCAAGCAGGCCGAACTGAAGGAAAAGAAGCGCCTCGAACAGGAACGCCAGGCGGCCGAGAAAGCCGCGGCCGACAAGGCGGCGGCGGAAAAGGCCGCTGCCGAGAAGGCCGCTGCCGAGAAGGCCGCTGCCGAGAAGGCGGCCGCCGAGAAGAAGGCCAAGGAAGACGCCGCCAAAAAGGCTGCCGCTGACAAGGCTGCCGCCGACAAGGCCGCGGCGGAAAAGGCGGCTGCCGAGAAAGCCGCCGCTGAAAAGGCCGCGGCCGAAAAGAAGGCCAAGGAAGAGGCCGCCAAGAAGGCCGCCGCCGACAAGGCCCTCAAGGATGCGTTCCGCAACGACGCCCTGGGCGCGGCCGGCATCCCCGGCGGCACCGCCGACCGCAACCAGGCCGGTGGCGGGCGCGACAGCGGCTATGGCGCCAAGGTGCGCGCCTGCGTGCAGCCCGGCGTGGCCTACCCGCCGCCGCCGCGCAGCGGATCGGACAATCCGACGGCCCAATACCGGGTACAGTTAGGTTCTGACGGGAAGGTTAACGGGGTCACGTTGACCAGTTCTTCCGGCAACCCGGGCTTCGACCGCGCGGTCGAGACCGGCATCCGCCGTTGCAACCCCTTCCCCAAGCCTTCGACCGGCCGCTACGAGCCCATCATTGACGTTGTGTACAGAATGTATGATTGACAGGAGATTGCTGATTATGACTCCCGCCCATAGCCGACGAGCTTCCCCCCTCGTTCTCTGGCGATCGTATGGATTCGGCCTGTTGCTGCTGGCGCTTGCCTGCCTGATGGCCATCAAGCCCGCCCAGGCCCAGCTGCGTGTCGATATCTCCGGCACCGGCGCCACCCAATATCCCGTCGCCATCGCCGATTTCGCGGTGGACGACACCCATGGCCGCGCCCTGGCCGACGTGATCCGCGCCGACCTGACCCGTACCGGCCAGTTCCGCCTCATCAACGCCGCCGGGTCTGGCCTGAACGTCGATTCGCCCATCGCCCATGACGACTGGCGCGCCAAGGGCGCCGACTTCATCGCCTATGGCAGCATCGTGCGCGGCAACGACGGCCGCTACGACGTGCGCTACCGCCTGGCGGACACGGTCAAGAAGGGCCAGCTGGATGGCGTCGCATTCTCCGGCACCGAGCAGGAACTGCGCCGCGTCGCCCACCAGATCGCCGACCGCATCTATGAAAAGATCACCGGCGTGCGCGGCGTGTTCTCGACCCGCATCGCCTACGTGCTCAAGCAAGGCGCCACCTATGAACTGCAGGTGGCGGACGCCGATGGCCAGAATCCGCAGGTCGCCCTGCGCTCGCGCGAGCCGATCATTTCGCCGTCCTGGTCGCCCGATGGCTCCAAGCTGGCGTACGTGAGCTTCGAATCCGGCAAGCCGGTGGTGTACGTGCACACGCTGGCCACCAGCGCCCGCGTGCCGGTCGCCAACTTCAAGGGCAACAACAGCGCCCCCGGCTGGTCGCCCGACGGCACCCAGCTGGCCGTGGCCCTGACGCGTGACGGTCTGTCGCAAATTTACATCGTTAGCGCGGCCGGTGGCTCGAATATGAAGCGAGTTACGCGTTCTCCCGGGATTGACACCGAGCCGAGCTTTACGCCGGACGGCCGTTCCATTATCTTTACCAGTGACCGCAGCGGCGGGCCGCAGATTTACCAAACCGGCCTGGACGGTGGCGATGCTCGCCGCCTCACGTTTAATGGTGGTTACAACATCTCACCCCGAATTTCCCCCGATGGATCGACGCTGCTGTACGTTGCCAGACGCGATGGCGCGTTCCGTATCGCATCGTTGAACCTGTCCTCCGGCTCGGAGAACTTGTTGACCGATGGTCGTGACGATCAGTCGCCAAGCTTCGCGCCGAACGGCATGCAAGTCCTCTACGCCGCGATCCAAAACGGACGTAGCGTGCTTGCAGGTGTTTCGAGCGATGGTCGCGTACGGCAGACGCTTTCGGTACTGAACGGGGAAATACGTGAACCGACTTGGGGCCCATTTACCCGATAACACGTGTGACTCTCTTTGCAAAGGAACTATCATGAAGTCGCGCATTGCCAAAAGCCTAACCATCGCCGCTCTGGCCGCCACCCTGGCAGCTTGCAGCTCCGTCCCTCTCGACGATAAAGCGGGTCAGGGCGGAGGCGCTGGCCAAGGATCCTCGGCCTCCGGCCAGATCCTTGATCCCTTCAACCCCCAAAGCATCCTGGCGCAACAGCGCTCGGTATACTTTGACTTCGACAGCTACACGGTGTCCGACCAGTACCGCGGCTTGGTGGAAACCCACGCCCGTTACCTGGCCTCGCACCAGCAGCAGAAAATCAAGATCGAAGGCAACACCGACGAACGCGGCGGCGCCGAATACAACCTGGCCCTGGGCCAGCGCCGTGCCGACGCCGTGCGTCGCATGATGACCCTGCTGGGCGTCAGCGACAACCAGATCGAAACCATCAGCTTCGGCAAAGAAAAGCCGAAGGCGACTGGCTCGTCGGAAGCCGACTTTGCGGAAAACCGCCGCGCCGATATCGTTTATCAGCGCTAAGCTTTCCGTATAGTTAAGTGCCCCACCACGCGTCGGGACGGTCAACCGGCCGTCCCGACGTTTGCTTTTATCCCCCGGGAATTTTCATGCGCGATAACGTTCTGTCCCTGCGTCCCCTGATGGCGGCCACTGGCCTGGTGCTGGCCGCCCTGACGGCGCCCGCCCACGCTTTCTCCGATGATGAGGCCCGCAAGGCCATCCTGGATTTGCGCCAGCAGGTGCAGCAACAGAACGAGCAGAGCCAACGGGCCAAACTGCAATTGGCCGACCAGATCCAGGCGCTGCAGCAGGAAATCGCCCAATTGCGCGACCAGCTCGAACTGGTGTCGCGCCAGCAGCCCAGCGCCAATAAGCCGGGCGGCGCGCCAGGCGGCGCCAACCCGCCGGGCGCCACGGCCGGCGACCCGCAGGAGCAGGCCGCCTACGACGGCGCCATCGACCTGTTCCGCAAGGGTCAGTACAAGGAGGCGTCCGAATCGCTGGCCGCCTTCACCGCGCTCTACCCCGCCAGCCAACTGGCGCCCAGCGCCCAGTTCTACCTGGGCAGCAGCCGCTACGCCCTGAAGGACTTCAAGGGCGCCATCGAGCAATTGAACGCCATGGTGCAGAAGGCGCCCGACAACGCCCGCGCCCCCGACGCGCTGCTGGTCATCGCCGGCAGCCAGATCGAGATGAACAACCGCGCCGGCGCCAAGACCACGCTGCAGCGCATCGTGCGCGACTACCCGACCACGCCGGCCGCCAACACGGCCAAGAGCCGCCTGCAACTGTTGCAGTAATGGCGGAAGCCGCTTCCGCGGTCGCCGCTTACCGGCACATCCTGCGCCGCCGCGCGGGGCTCATCGCCCTGCTGCTGGCGGCGATTTGCATTGGGCTGCTGCTCGACTTCACGCTCGGCCCCTCGGGCCTGGGTTGGAGCGAGCTGTGGCGCACGCTGAGCGCGCCGGCGTCGGCCGATCCGACGCTGCGCGTGATCGTCTGGGACATCCGGCTGCCCTACGCCCTGATGGCCGCGCTGGTCGGCATGGCGCTGGGCCTGGCCGGGGCGGAAATGCAGACCATCCTGAACAATCCCCTGGCCAGCCCGTTCACGCTGGGCGTGTCGTCGGCGGCCGCCTTCGGCGCGTCGCTGGCTATCGTGCTGCACCTGGGGCTGCCCGGCATCCCCGACGGCTGGCTGATCGCCGGCAACGCCTTCCTGTTCGCCATGCTGGCGGCCCTGCTGCTGGACGGCGTGGCGCGCCGGGGCGGCATCAACACCTCGGGCGTGGTGCTGTTCGGCATCGCCATGGTGTTCACCTTCAACGCGCTGGTATCGCTGGTGCAGTTCACCGCCAGCGCCGAGGCGCTGCAGAGCCTGGTGTTCTGGACCATGGGCAGCCTGGCGCGCTCGAGCTGGACCACCGTGGCCGCCCTTGGGCTGGCGTTCGCGCTGGCGCTGCCGCTGGCCATGCGCCAGTCCTGGAAACTGACCGCGCTGCGGCTGGGCGAGGAACGCGCCGCCAGTTTCGGCGTGGACGTGCGCCGTGTGCGCGTGACGGCGCTGGCGCGCGTCAGCCTGCTGTCGGCGCTGGCGGTGGCGTTCGTCGGCACCATCGGTTTCATCGGCCTGATCGCGCCCCATATCGCCCGCCGGCTGGTGGGCGAGGATCACCGCTTTTTCCTGCCGGGCAGCGCGTTGGTCGGCGGCGTCATCCTGTCGCTGGCCTCGGTGGCGTCCAAGAACCTCGCGCCTGGCGTCATCGTGCCGGTCGGGATCGTTACCTCGCTGATCGGCATTCCATTCTTCGTCGCGGTGGTGCTGCGCCGGAGGCTGCCATGACGGGCGCCACGCGTGCGCCGGCGCTGGCGATCGACGGCATCAGCGCCGGCTATGGCGGCACGGACGTGCTGCACGACCTGTCCTTGCCGCGCCTGGGCGCTGGCGAGGTCACGGCCCTGCTGGGCCCGAATGGCAGCGGCAAATCGACGCTGCTCAAGGCGCTGGCGGGACTGGTGAAGGTGCGCGCCGGACAGGCGCGACTAAACGACCTGGAGCTGGCGCGGATGGATTTCGCCACCCGCGCGCGCCATCTGGTCTATCTGCCGCAAAGCCTGCCAGCCGCCGTGCACCTGCGCGTGTTCGAATCGGTGCTGGTGGCGGCCCGCGCCAGTGAGGCCGAGGGTCCGCCGACGGACCTGCACGGGATCGACCGGCTGCTGGAAAGGCTGGGCATCGGCCATCTGGCGCTGTCCTACCTGGACGCGCTGTCCGGCGGCCAGAAGCAGCTGGTGGGGCTGGCGCAGGCGCTGGTGCGGCGGCCGCGCGTGCTGCTGCTGGACGAACCGCTGTCGGCGCTGGACCTGAATTACCAGTTCCATGTGATGCGGCTGCTGAAACAGGAAACCGCCGACCACGGGCTGATCACGGTGATCGTGCTGCATGACCTGAACGTGGCGCTGCAGCACGCCGACCGGGCGGTGATGATCCATGGCGGCAGGCTGGTCGCCGCAGGCGCGCCGGCCGACGTCATCACGCCGGCCTCGCTGGCCGCCGTGTATGGCGTGCGAGGCCGGGTCGAGGCCTGCTCGCGGGGACGGCTGCAGGTGCTGATCGACGATCTGGAGGCCGATCCGCACTGACCCCGCGGCGGCGTCCGCCTGCCCGCGCCATGGCGCGGGGCTTTCCAGGCTGCGCTAGGCGCGCTGCGCCACGTCGGCGACCGGCGCGCCGGTCATGGCGGCCAATTGCCGCGGCGTCAGGTTGAAGACCGCGTGCGGGTGCCCCGCCGCCGCCCACAGGCTGTCGTACTGGAACAGGTCCTGGTCGAGCAGCATCACGGGCTTGACCGCGTGACCGATCGGGCAGACGCCGCCGATGGCGTAACCGGTCATCTCGCGCACGAACTTGGCATCGGCCTTGGCCAGCGCGCCGACCTGCTCGGCGACCTTGGACTCATCGACGCGGTTGATACCGCTGGCGATGACCAGCACCGGCGCGTCATCGGCGGCCCGGCGGAAGATGATCGACTTGGCGATCTGTGCCACCTCGCACCCCAGCCCCGCCGCCGCCTCGGCCGAGGTCTTGCCCGTCTGCGGTAGCACCACCACCGGCTTGTCATGGCCCATCTCGGCCAGCAGGCGGGCGACGCGTTGGGCGGACTCGGGAAGATCGGCGGGGGTGGCGAGGGACATCTGGCGAACTCCGTTCAGGACAAAAAGATCGGGAATCGAGTTTATCAGCCCGGCGAATGCCCCCGCCGCGGACGCGGGCGTGCCGCTGCCGCGGGAGTGAAACGGCTAGAATGCCCGGCTGGCTTTCCCGACCCCGATCCGATGCGTTCCGAACCCGTCCTGCCCCTGCAAAGCGCCGATATCGGCGGCTATGCCATGTCCTACACCGAGTACGGCGAAGGGGCGCCCCTGGTGCTGGTGCACGGCTCGCTGTCGGACTGTCGCTACTGGAAATCGCAGATGGCGCCGCTGGGCCGTTCGTTCCGGGTGCTGGCGGTGTGCCTGCGCCGCTATTGGCCCGAAAGCTGGGATGGCGAAGGCGACGGTTTCTCGGTGGCGCAGCACGGCGCCGACGTGCTGGCGTTCATCGACAAGGTGGCGGGCGGTCCCGCCCATCTGGTGGGCCATTCGCGCGGCGGCCGCGTGGCCCTGGAAGCCGCGCTGACCCGCCCCGACGCACTGCGCAGCCTGACGCTGGCCGATCCCGGCCTGCCGCTGCCTGGCGGCGACGACGCCCGGGGCGGCTTTCGCCAGCGGGCGCTCGAACTCATCCGCGACGGCGCCGTGGAAGAAGGCCTGGCGCTGTTCGTGGACACAGTGACCGGACCGGACACCTGGCAACGCATGGTGCCCTGGTTCAAGGAAATGGTGCGCGACAACGCCGGCACGCTGTTCGGCCAGGCTCGCGAGACGCCGGCCTCGCTGAGTCCGCAGGAGATCGCCTCGCTGACACTCCCGACGCTGCTCATCGGCGGCGCGTTGAGCCCCGATCCCTACCCCGCCGTGCTCGACGCGCTGGAGAGCTGGCTGCCGCAATCGCGGCGGGTGGACATTGCCGGCTCGTCGCACGGCATGAACCTGGGCAATCCGCGCGCCTTCAACGGCGCCATCGAATCGTTCCTGCGCGGTTGAGCGGCGCGCGCCGTCAGGGCTCGACCGACGGCGTGTGCTTGAGGCGCTTGAGCACGAAGGTCGAGCGGCTGTGCCGCACACCGGGCAGCTTGTAGAGCCGCTTGCGCAGGAACTCTTCATAACCTTCGGTGCCGGCCACCGCGACCTTGATCAGGTAGTCGTATTCGCCCGTCACCAGGAACGCTTCCACCACTTGCGGCAGGCGGGTGATCGCCTCGCCGAAGCGCGCCAGCGTGTCGTCGTCGTGGTGCTCGAGCGTGACCTCGATCATGACCGTGTCCGGCAGGCCCAGCGCCTTCTGGTTCAACAGGGCCGCGTAGCCCTCGATGACGCCCGCGTCCTCCAGCGCCTTGACCCGGTTCCAGCAGGGCGTGGGCGACAGGCCGACCTGCTCGGCCAGTTTCAGGTTGGTGAGGCGGCCGTCGGCGCGCAGGGCGCGCAGGATCTTGCGGTCGGTTTCGTCGATTTTGGGTGGGGTGGACACGGCGGAAAATCCGTAGAAGAGACTATCCCTGCAAAACCTGATTCTAGAGGATATATATTCCTTCAATACCGACAAATTGGCGGGAATCAGGAAACCTATTTTCCCGACCCGGCCGTAGACTCTCCATCAAGACGGGCATTACCCCGCCCGTCGGATCCAGCGCCCGCGCCGTGGCACAACCCGGCGCTGACGCCGGTGTAGTCCACCGCAGTGTGCCGCGCGCCGATCCGCGCGGCGGGAAATCATGTCTCACGCAGCAGCAGTCCCCGCAAGAACCGGCCTGGGCCTGTCCGGCACCGCCATGCTCCTGGCCGCGCCGGCGCTCTTCGCCTCCAACATGGTGGCCGCCCGCTGGGCCCACGACGCCGCCCTTCCCCCCGTTTTCCTGGCCTTCGGCCGCTGGCTGATCGCCTTCCTGATCCTGTTGCCGCTGGCCGCGCCGACCTTGCTGCGGCATCGCCGGGCGCTGTGGCGCGGCCTGCCCACGCTGCTGCCGCTGGCGGTGCTGGGCATGGGCGTGGCGGTGGCGCCGCAGTACATCGGCGCCCAAAGCACCAGCGCCACCAACATCGCCCTGATCTTCTCATGCAGCCCGATCCTGGTGGCGCTGCTGGAGGCAGTCATCTGGCGCAAGCCCCTTTCGCCCCTGCGCGCCGCCGGGCTGGCGCTGGCGCTGGGCGGCGTGCTGGTGGTGCTGACGCGCGGCGACGCCTGGGCGCTGGCGCGGCTGGCGTTCGGCCAGGGCGACCTGTGGGTGCTGCTGGCCGCCACCGGCTGGGCGCTCTATACGGTGCTGCAGAAGCGCCTGGCGCAGCCGGCGGTGCCGGATGGCGCGCGGCTGGCGGCGATGATGCTGGGCGGCGCGATCGCGCTGGCGCCGTTCGCCGGCATCGAAGCCGCCACCGGCGCCACCCCGCCCTGGAGCGATCCACGGCTGGCGGCGGTGCTGCTGTTCCTGGCGGTGGTGCCCAGCCTGGGCGCGTATTACGTCTACGGCCGCCTGATCAGCCGCGCCGGCCCCGCCACCGCGGGCCTGTCGATGTTCCTGGTGCCGGTGTATGCCGCGCTGCTGGCCTGGCCGCTGCTGGGCGAGGCGCCGCAACTGTTCCATGCCTACGGCTTCGTGATGATCCTGCTGGGCGTGAAGCTGGCGTCCTCGCGCGTGCGGGCGACGACGGCCGGGGCCGCCGCGCCGGCATGAGGCACACGTAGCGCCGACATGAAAAAAGGGCCACCCGCACGGGTGGCCCTTGTTCCGAGCCGATCGGAATTCAGCGGCCCGAACCCTGGGCCGCGATCACTTCCTGCGCCACCTGGCGCGGCGCTTCGGCGTAGTGCTTGAACTCCATTGTGTAAGTGGCGCGGCCCTGCGTCAGCGAGCGCAGCGAGGTGGAGTAGCCGAACATCTCGGCCAGCGGCACCTCGGCCCGCACCACCTTGCCGCCGCCCCCGGCGATGTCTTCCATGCCCTGCACCATGCCGCGACGCGACGACAGGTCGCCCATGACGTTGCCGGTGAAGTCCTCGGGCGTTTCCACCTCGACCTGCATCATCGGTTCCAGCAGCACCGGATCGGCGCGCCGCATGCCTTCCTTGAAGGCCATCGAGCCGGCCATCTTGAAGGCGTTTTCGTTCGAGTCCACGTCGTGATACGAACCGAAGAACAGCGTCACCTTGACGTCGACCACCGGATAGCCCGCCAGCACGCCGGCGTTGAGCGATTCGCGGATGCCCTTGTCCACCGCCGGGATGAACTCGCGCGGCACCACGCCGCCCTTGATGGCGTCGACGAACTCGTAACCCTTGCCCGGTTCCTGCGGCTCGATCTTGAGCACCACGTGGCCGTACTGGCCGCGGCCGCCCGACTGCTTGACGAACTTGCCTTCGACTTCGTCACAGGTCTTGCGGATGGTCTCGCGGTAGGCCACCTGCGGCTTGCCCACCGTGGCCTCGACGCCGAACTCGCGCTTCATGCGGTCGACCAGGATTTCCAGGTGCAGCTCGCCCATGCCGGAGATGATGGTCTGGCCGGATTCCTCGTCGGTGCGCACGCGGAACGAGGGATCTTCCTGCGCCAGCCGGCCCAGGGCGATGCCCATCTTTTCCTGGTCGGCCTTGGTCTTGGGCTCGACCGCCTGCGAGATGACCGGCTCGGGGAACACCATGCGTTCGAGCACGATGACGTGCGCCGGATCGGTCAGCGTGTCGCCGGTGGTGACATCCTTGACGCCCACCGCCGCGGCGATGTCGCCGGCATAGACCTCGGTGATCTCGCGCCGCTCGTTGGCGTGCATCTGCAGGATGCGGCCCAGGCGTTCCTTCTTTTCCTTGACCGGGTTGTAGACCGAGTCGCCGGACTTGACCACGCCGGAGTAGACGCGGAAGAACACCAGCTGGCCGACGAACGGGTCGGTCATGATCTTGAAGGCCAGCGCCGAGAACGGTTCCTTGTCGGTGGGATGGCGCTCGATTTCGTGGTCGCGCTCGTCGTGGCCCTTGATGGCGGGCACGTCGACCGGCGACGGCAGGTAGTCGATGACCGCGTCCAGCATGGCCTGCACGCCCTTGTTCTTGAAGGCGCTGCCGCACAGCATGGGCACGATCTCGTTGGCGACCGTGCGCTGGCGCAGGCCCTGCTTGATCTCGGCCTCGGTCAGCGCCTCGCCACCCAGGTATTTCTCCAGCAGCGTTTCATTGGCCTCGGCGGCCTTCTCGACCATCTTGTCGTGCCATTCCTGCGCCTGCGCCTGCAGCGCCGGCGGAATATCGCGGTACTCGAAACGCACGCCCTGGCTGGCGTCGTCCCAGATGATGGCCTTCATCTTGACCAGGTCGATGACGCCCTCGAAGCCGTCCTCGGCGCCCACCGGCAGTTGCACCGGCACGGCATCGCCCTTCAGGCGTTCGCTGATCTGGCGCTGCACGCGCAGGAAGTCGGCGCCGACGCGGTCCATCTTGTTGACGAAGGCCAGCCGCGGCACGCGGTACTTGTTGGCCTGGCGCCAGACGGTCTCGGATTGCGGCTGCACGCCGCCGACCGCGTCATAGACCATGACGGCGCCGTCCAGCACGCGCATGGAGCGTTCGACCTCGATGGTGAAGTCGACGTGGCCCGGCGTGTCGATGATGTTGATGCGGTGTTCGGGGTAATTGCCGCCCATGCCCTTCCAGAAGGCGGTGGTGGCGGCGGACGTGATGGTGATGCCGCGTTCCTGTTCCTGCTCCATCCAGTCCATCACGGCGGCGCCGTTATGCACTTCGCCGATCTTGTGGGTGATACCGGTATAGAAGAGGATGCGCTCGGTGGTCGTCGTCTTGCCCGCGTCGATGTGGGCGCTGATGCCGATGTTCCGGTATAGCTCGATAGGCGTCTTGCGAGTCATGGCCTCGTTCCTTGCAGTAATCACCAGGAATGGGCGGCAGGTCCGACCGGATACTGCCGCGGCGGGCGCCATGCCGCGTTGAGAGGTGTGCTCGGGTGTTGCGAAACCGCGCCCGCACTATCCTTGAATATTACGCGCCGCGAGCCGGTTTACAAGCTTTAGCCATAAGCGCCATAGGGGATGGCGCGGGCAAGAAAAAGCCCCTCGGCGGGAAGGGGCTGGGCGGGCGGCGCCGCCGGCGGGCCTGACAGCGGCCTGACGCCGGCGAGGCGGGCCGGGATTACTTCTTTTCTTCCTTGACGCGATACACCAGCACGGCGGTGCTGGCCAGCGACAGCACCTTGGCGGTGACGCTGCCCAGCAGCAGGCGCGACAGGCCGCTGCGGCCGTGGCTGCCGATGAAGATCAGGTCGCAACCGGCGTCGGCGGCGGCCTGGACGATGCCGTCGGCCACGTTGAAGTTGGACACGGCGCGCGCCTCGGACTTCACGCCGGCGGTGTCGGCGCGGTCGGTGATCTGCTTGAGGTACTTGTCGGCCTGCTCGGCCGAGGCCTTTTCGTAGTCTTCGTCGGTGATGGCGTAGGCCGCGGCCATGCCGTCGAAACCGATGGTGGCGGCGAACGGCTGCGTCACGTAGAGGGCGACGACGTCAGCGCCCACCGAGCGCGCGAAGGAAATGCCGGCGTTGGCGGCTTGGGCCGACAGCGGCGAGCCGTCGGTGGGAATCAGGATCTTCTTGAACATCTTGCCTGCTCCTGTTTGAGAGGAAGCTCCATGCTACCGGAAACCCGCCAGGTTCACATCAAGCGAACCCGGCGCCATTGATACGCATCAACCCAGTTGCTGGGCGGCGGCGAACAGGTTGGTGCAGCGGGTGCCGGTACGGCAGTACGCCAGCACCGGGCCCGGCAGGGTGCGCAGCAGTTCGGCGAAGCGGACCACGTCGGCCGCGGTCATGGCGCTGCCGACGACCGGCTGGTATTCGATTTTCAGGCCGGCGGCGGCGGCGGCCTTGGACACGTCGGCGGCGGTCGGCTGGTCGGGGCCGCCCTCGAAGTCGGGACGGTTGATGATGACGCTCTTGTAGCCGGCGGCGGCCACGTCGGCCATGTCGTCGGGACCCAGTTGCGGGGCGACGGCGAAGTTCTCGGTGAGGGGCTTGATGGGTGCGGACATGGCGATTCCTTGATGGGGGTGACTGCGTATTATTGTAGGAGCCGTTTCAGGCGAAAAGCTTTTCCAGCACGTTCCAGACGCCGCGATCATCGGCCATGGAAACGGAAAAGCGCAACATCGTCGACGGCCCCTGCGAGGGCGAGAACAGCGTGCCGGGCGCCAGCAACATGCCGCGGTCGGCGGCGGCGCGAGCCAGCACCTCGCTATCGCGGCCGCAATCGGCCCAGACGAACATGCCGGCCTGCGGCTCATGCCGGATGGTCAAGCCCAGCTTGAGCAACCCTTTCAGGCAGCGCTGGCGGGCCTCGTCCACGCGCTGGCGCACACGCTCGATGTGGCGTCGGTACTGGCCTTCCATCAGCACCCGGTGCACCACCCGCTCGCCCAGTTCGGGCGAGGTCAGCCCGGCCAGCATTTTCAGGTCGGCCAGCTTCTGCAGGATATCGGGATTGGCGGCCAGGTAGCCGACCCGCAGGCTGGCCGCCAGCATCTTGGAATAACCGCTGACCAGGATAACGCGGTTGAGCCGGTCCAGCACCGCCAGCTTCATGGCGCCGCCGGGGTGCAGCTCGCCGTAGGTGTCGTCTTCCACCACCAGGAAATCGTGGCGCTCGGCGATGCGCAGGATGTCGTAGGCGGCGCCCGCCGACAGGGTATGGCCGGTTGGGTTGTGCACCGCGCTGTTGATGATGAACAGCTTGGGCTTGTGCTGCGCCGCCAGTTGCTCCAGCAGGGCGATATCGGGGCCGTCGGGGCCGCGCGGCACCCCGATCAGGCGCGCGCCGAAGGCCGCCAGGCGGCCGAAGATGACGAACCAGGCCGGGTCCTCGACCAGCACGGTATCGCCCGGCTGCACCAGCAGGCGGGCGATCAGGTCGAGCCCGTGGGTGACGCCATTGGTGGTGAGCAGATTGCGTTCGGGATGGGCCGGCACGCCGTCGCTCTGCAGCGACGCCGCGATCTGCTGGCGCAGCGGCGAAAACCCCTGCGGGTGGCCATAGGACACCAGATGGCCGCGCACCGAGCGGCCGACGGCGCGCACCGCGCCCGCCACCATTTCCGGATCGAGCCATTCCGCCGGCAGCAGGCCGGCGCCGCCCGGCATGCCGGGACCGCCCCCCTCGCGGAACATGCTGCGCAACAGCCAGGCGATGTCGACCCGCGCGGGCGGGACAAAGGCCTGGCCGGCAGGCGCGGGCACGCTGGCCGCGGGAGCCAGCGGACCGCTGCGGGCGCGCACGAAGAATCCGGCGCCACGGCGCGACTGCACCAGGCCGCGCGCCACCAGCCGGTCATAGGCCTCCACCACCGTGAAGCGGCTGACGCCGGATTGCTCGGCCATCTTGCGGATCGACGGCAGGCGGGTGCCAGGCCGCAGGCCCTGTTCGTCGATGCGCCGGGCCAGGCCGTCGGCCAGTTGCGCCACCAGCGTGGCGTCGGCCTGGCGCACGGGCTGCCAGGGCATGGAAGGCGAAGCAACTGTCATGGGAATTTCACCAGGCCAGTGGTTAAAGTGACATGCAAAGGTGTACCGGTACTGTACCGATGACTATGCGTAGAGTGACAGCAATGGCGTCAACCCGCAAGCCCTGTGGACCGCCCCTTTTTTCTGGACGCCCACCGATGCGCCGCACCGCGTTGTATCCCTCGCCCCAGGCCGCCCCCGTTGCGTCCCGCCCCTCGCCCTGGGAGGGCTATGGCTACGGCCTGCTGGGCGTGCTGGTGTTCTCGCTGACACTGCCGATGACACGGCTCGCGGTGGCCGAATTGCCGCCGCTGCTGGTGGGCCTGGGACGGGCCTTGCTGGCGGCTGTGCCGGCACTGGCCCTGCTGTGGCTGACCCGCAGCCGGCGGCCCGATCGCCGCGAATGGCCCGGCGTCATCCTGGCCGCGCTTGGCATCGTGGTGGGGTGGCCGCTGGCCTCGACGCTGGCGATGCAGACCGTCGCATCGTCGCACGGCGCGGTGTTCAACGGCCTGCTGCCGCTGTCCACGGCCGTCTTCGCGGCCTGGCGCAGCGGCGAACGTCCCTCGCCGGCATTCTGGGGCTGGGCCATGGTGGGCGCCGCCCTGGTGTGCGCATTCGCGCTGCGCGAGGGGCAGGGCGCGCTGGCGATGGGCGATTTCTGGCTGTTGCTGGCGGTGCTGCTGGGCGGGATGGGCTATGCCGAGGGTGCGCGCGCCTCGCGCACGCTGGGGGGCTGGCGCACCATCTGCTGGGCGCTGGCCATCAGCGCGCCGGTGCTGGCGGTGCCGGTCGGCTGGATGGCCTCGCGGCAGGCCGGCTGGCCCGCCGTCGACGTCATCTGGGCCTGCGCCTATCTGGCGTTCGGCTCGATGTTCCTGGGATTTTTTGCCTGGTATCGCGGCCTGGCGGCGGGCGGCATTGCCCGCGTCGGGCAGATCCAGTTGCTGCAGCCGTTCCTGACGGTCCTGGCCGCGGCCCTGTTTTTCGGCGAGGCCGTGGACCTGACCACGTTCCTGTTCGCCCTCGCCGTCATCGTGGTCATCGCCGGCGGCCGCCGCGCGATCGTTGGAGTCAAGAAATGACGCTGTTCCCTTCCAGTCTGGCCGACGTGCCGCTCACTTCCCTGTCCTTGCTGGGGCCCCTGGCCCTGTTCGCGCTGGTCAGCTCGATCACGCCCGGGCCCAACAACGTCATGCTGGCCGCATCCGGCCTGAACTTCGGCTTCCGCCGCAGTATGCCGCACCTGCTGGGCGTGAACCTGGGCTTCACGCTGATGATCTTCCTGGTGGGCATCGGCCTGGGTTCCGTGTTCCAGGAGTTGCCGGTGCTGTACACCGTGCTGAAGTACGGCGGCGCCGCCTACCTGCTGTACCTGGCCTGGAAGATCGCCAATTCGGGCGGGGTGGAAGAAGGCCATGCCCGCGGCAAGCCGATGACTTTCCTGCAGGCGGCAGCCTTCCAATGGGTCAATCCCAAGGCCTGGGTGATGGCGGTGGGCATTATCGCGACCTACACGCCGCAAGCGGGTTTCTTCGCCAACCTGGTGATCGCCACGCTGGTCTGCGGCCTCGTCAACCTGCCCAGCATCGGCATCTGGGTCACCTTCGGCACCGCGCTGCGCCGGGTATTGCACAAGCCGTGGGCGATCCGGGCTTTCAACATCACCATGGCCCTGTTGCTGGTGGCCTCGCTGTATCCGGTGGTGCTGGAAGCGCTGCGCTGAACGCGCCGCCGGCGCCTGCAAGCGTCGGCCGGCCGCCGTGTCCACCACGCCGTCAGGCCAGCAGGGCCACTACCACGGCCGGCGTGACGAGCACGTTGAACAGGCCCGCCATCACCATCACCAGGCCTGCGACCGCGCCCTCCTCGGCCGCCAGTTCGCGCGCCTTGGCCGTGCCGGCGCCATGCGCGCCCATGCCGAACAGCGCGCCGCGCGCCAGGGCCGAGCGCAGCGGCAGCCAGCGCCGCATGAACTGGCCGATGGCCGCGCCGAACACCCCGGTGACGATCACGAACACCGCCGTCAGGTCCGGCGCGCCGCCGACGTGCGAGGAAACCGCCACCGCGAACGGCGTGGCCACCGAACGCGGCAGCAGGCTCAGCCGCAGGTCTGGCGGCAGGTCCAGCAGGCTGCCCAGCAGCCAGGCGCTGGCGCCGGCAATGGCGCTACCGACCGCCACGCCCGCCACCAGCACCGGCCAGTAGCGCCGGATCAACGCGCGCTGCTCGTACAGCGGCAGCGCGAACGCGACGATCACCGGGCCCAGCATCATCATCAGCCAGTGCGAACCCGACATGTAGTCGCGGTAGCCGGTATGCAGCAGCAGCGCCAGCATCAGCAATAAAGCCGGAGCCACCACCAGCGTGGAGGTCCACCAATAGGCATAGCGGCGGTAGAACAGGCGCGCGCAGGCATAGGCCAGTACCGTGGCCAGCGGCCAGAAAAGCAGGTTGAATTCAGCGCGCATGGCGGTTCATCCAGCGGTAGCAGAGGTCGATCGTCAGCGCCGTGCCGACCATGACCAGGGCCGTGCCCAGCAGGATCACGGCCAGCAGCTTGGCGCCCAGCACGCCCAGGAATTCACGGTGGTCCAGCAGCGACATCACGGCGGGCACGAAGAACAACAGCATCTCGCCCAGCAGCCAGCTCGCACCCCGGTGCACGTTGCGCACCCGCAGCAGGCCCGAAGCCAGCAACGCCAGCACCAGCGCCATGCCGATGACGCCGCCGGGGATCGGCAGGCCGGCGACATTGGCCAGCGCCTGGCCCAGCAGGGAGAACAGGATGAGGAGAACGATCTGCAGCACGCGGCTGCGGCGCAGCAGGCTGCGCAGGACGATGGGGTAGCGAGGGCGAGACATGGAAATTTCCAGCGGACAGGGAACGTTTTACGCCGGGCATGGCCATAGATAAAATGAATTTGTTGAATTCCCCCTATTCAAATCAGGCATAACCATGGATCTGCGCCCGCTGCGCGCGCTGGTGGAGGTGGTCCGCCAGGGTGGCTTCTCCCAGGCCGCCAAAGTCGTTTTCGCCACTCAGCCCACGGTCAGCAAGGCGGTGCGCCAGCTGGAGGATGAAATCGGGATGCCGCTGCTGGACCGCCAGGCGCAGCCGCCCCGGCTGACAGACGCCGGCGAAATCGTGTACCGGCGGGCCGTAAAGATGTTGGCCGAACGCGACGATCTGTACGCCGAGCTGGACGAGTTGCGCGGCCTCAAGCGCGGCGTGCTGCGGCTGGGCCTGCCGCCGCTGGGCAGCAGCACACTGTTCGCGCCCATGTTCGCGCGCTTTCGCAGCCGCTATCCGCAGGTCGAGATCAGCCTGCTGGAACACGGCGGCCACCGGCTGGAGGAAATGGTCATGGCCGGCGAGATCGAGCTGGCGGCGTCGCTGCGACCGGTCTCCGAGGATTTCGACTGGCAGCCGGTGGCGCGCGAGCCGCTGATGGCGCTGCTGCCAGCCGATCATGCGCGTGCCCGCGCCGCCACCGTCGGCCTGGAACAGTTGCGCGATTCGCCTTTCATCCTGTTCGAGACCGGGTTCGCCCTCAACCGCATCATCCAGGAAGCCTGCCAACGGGCCGGTTTCGCGCCGGCCATCGCGGCGCGCAGCGGCCAGATCGACTTCATCGTGGCGCTGGTCAGCGCCGGACTGGGCGTGGCCTTCCTGCCCCGCGTGAAGGCCGAGGAAGAACGGCACGCGGGCGTGGCGCTGGTGCCGCTGCGCGATGCCCGGACCGACTGGGAGATGGGCCTGGTGTGGCGGCGTGGCGGGTATCTGTCGCCGGCGGCGCAGGCCTGGCTGGCCCTGGCGCGCGAGATGCATCCGGACACGGCTTGAAGCGATCCGCCAACGATCCGCGTTGTATGCTGGCGGCGCAACCACGCTCGTCGGCGTGGGTCTCATCCATCATGCCCGCCCTGCCCCGATTCACCGTCCGCCGCCTGATCGGCGCCGCCGTGCTCGCCGCCGCCAGCGTGGTCGGGTGCTCGCAACTCGACTCCTGGCAACGCCAGACCATCTTCTCCCCGCAGTCCGAGCCGCAGACCTGGTGGCGAGAGCCGGCCAAGGGCACGCAGGTCTACGACCTGGCGCTGGCCAATGGCGACAAGGTGCGGGCCTGGTATTGGCAAAGCCCGCAAGCCGACGCGCCCACCGTGCTGTATCTGCACGGCGCGCGCTGGAACCTGAACGGCAGCGCGTTCCGCATCGACGGCTGGACCCGCAAGGGCTATTCCGTGCTCGCCATCGACTACCGGGGCTTCGGCGCGTCGACGCCGCGCCTGCCGTCCGAGGCCAGCGCGCTGGAGGACGCCATGGCCGGCTTGAAGGAACTGGCCCGGTTGCAACCGGACCCGGCGCGCCGCTTCGTCTATGGCCACAGCCTGGGCGGCGCCATCGCCATCAACCTGGCGGCGCGCCCGGAACAACCGGACTTCGCCGGGCTGATCGTGGAGTCCAGTTTCACCAGCATCAGCGCGATGCTGGCCACCATGAAGTGGGGCCGCGTGCCCGGCGCCAGCCTGCTGGTCACGCAACCGTTCGACTCGGTGCAGACGCTGGCGCAGCTCCATACCCCGATGCTGTTCATGCATGGCACCGCCGATCGGGTGGTGCCGCACACGATGAGCGATGAGCTCTACGCCGCCGCCCGAGGCGTGGCGCCCGAGCTGAAGCGGCTGGTCAAGATCGAGGGCGCGACGCATTCGGGCGCGTTCCGCAGCGGCGAGCAATACGACGACGCCGTGAAGACTTTCATGCGCGACGCCAGCCGCGCCTATCAACGCAAGGCCGGCTGACCCTCGCGCCGCGCAACCACGGGTCGAGCCATCCGTTGCGCCGGCGAGATCGGGCGTGCGCGCCCGGCATTCGCTGGCTCCCTTGCCGCCCATTTACCTGCGCCTTTTATCAGGCGCCCGCGCCGTCCTCCCCGGGGAAACCCGCTCTCGGGAAACTCCCATATCAAAATATCTTCTAAATATATTTAGCAGATATTAGACTTTCTCCCACCCGCCGCCCTTCCTTCGCGGCGCCGGCCATCCGAGGAGAATCCAGTTGAGTAACGTGCGTTGGCAGGGCGTCTTTCCTGCCGTAACCAGTAAGTTCCATGCCGACGAAACCCTCGACTTCGAAGCGATGCGCAAGCACTTCGGCTTCCTGATCGACAACGGCGTGCATGGCCTCGTCACCTGCGGTTCGCTGGGCGAAGCCAGCACCCTGACGCTGGAGGAAAAGCTGGCCGTGACGCGTTGCGCCGTGGAAGTCAGCGGCGGCCGCATCCCGGTGCTGGCCAACGTGTCGGAGACCAGCACCCGCGAGGCGCTGCGCTTCATCAAGGCGGCGGTGGACCTGGGCGTGGACGGCTTCATGCTGATGCCCTCGCTCATCTACGTGGCCGATGCGCGCGAGGCGATGCAGAGCATCCGCACCATGGCCGAGGCCGCCGCCAAGCCCTGCATGATCTACAACAACCCGGTCGCCTACCGCGTCGACCTCAAGCCCGAGCACATGGTCGAGCTGGCCGACTGCCCCTGGCTGGTGGCGATCAAGGAAAGCAGCGACGACATCCGCCGCGTGACCGACCTGCGCAACAAGCTGGGCGACCGCTATCAGCTGTTCATCGGCGTCGACGACCTGTCGTTCGAAGCCCTGGCGCTGGGCGCCGACGGCCTGCTGGCCGGCCTGGTGACCGCCTTCCCGCGCGAGACCGTGGCGCTGTACGACCTGATGAAGGCCGGCAAGTGGCAGGAAGCGCTGGCGCTGTACCAGTGGTTCACGCCGC
This sequence comes from Achromobacter sp. HNDS-1, assembly GCF_040084795.1. Classification (NCBI taxonomy): domain Bacteria; kingdom Pseudomonadati; phylum Pseudomonadota; class Betaproteobacteria; order Burkholderiales; family Alcaligenaceae; genus Achromobacter; species Achromobacter sp. HNDS-1. The sequence continues at coordinate 4,012,995 of NZ_CP157584.1, read as the reverse complement.
TGCTGCACCTGGATGTGTCGACCAAGCTGGTGCAGAACATCAAGCTGGCCGAGACCCTGGCCGGCGTCGGCAACGAGCACGTGCGTCGTCCGCGCCTGCCGCTGGTGGGCGCCGAGCGCGAGCGCTGCGCCGGCATCATCGAAGCGGCGCTGGCCAAGCGGCCGCGGCAATACCAGTCGAAGTAAACGACCCAGCCCGAAGCAGGACCGGCGCGCCCGCATGGCCGTGGCGCGCCGTCCTTGCGCCAGCCTCTCGGACACCATGCACAGCGACATCATCCTTCAGACCCGGGGCCTCACCAAGGAATTCCGCGGCTTCGTGGCGGTCAACGACGTCAACCTGAGCGTCAGGCGCGGCGCGATCCATGCGCTGATCGGTCCCAACGGGGCCGGCAAGACCACGGTCTTCAACCTGCTCACCAAGTTCCACATCCCGACCCGCGGCCAGATCGTCTACGACGGCGTCGACATCACCGGCGAACGGCCGGCGCAGACGGCGCGGCGCGGCATCGTGCGCTCGTTCCAGATCTCGGCGGTGTTTGCGCAGCTGTCGGTGCGCGAGAACGTGCGCGTGGCCTTACAGCGCAAGCTGGGCGTGGACTACTGCTTCTGGCGTTCGGAGCGCTCGCTGGAGCGGCTGCATGCGCGGGTCGAGGAATTGCTCGACCAGGTCGGCCTGCGCGCGCAGCTGGACGTGGCCGCCGGCGACCTGCCCTACGGCCGCAAGCGCACGCTGGAGATCGCCACCACGCTGGCGCTGGAGCCCGAGCTGCTGTTGCTGGATGAGCCGACGCAGGGCATGGGCCACGAGGACGTGGACCGCGTCAAGCACCTGATCAAGCAGGTCTCGGCCGGCCGCAGCATCCTGATGGTGGAACACAACATGAAGGTGGTGGCCGACATCTGCGACACCATCACCGTCCTGCAACGCGGCGAGATCCTGGCCGAGGGTCCGTACGCCGAGGTGTCCGCGAACCCCGCGGTGCGCGAAGCGTACATGGGAGCGGAAGATGAATGACAAGACCCCGGCGCGGTCCATGCTGGAGATCCGCGATCTGCACGCCTGGTATGGCGAATCGCACATCCTGCACGGCATCGACCTGGACGTGAAGGCGGGCGAGTGCATCACGCTGCTGGGCCGCAACGGCGCCGGACGCAGTTCGACCCTGAAGTCGGTGCTGGGCCTGGTGGGCCGGCGCAGCGGCTCCATCAAGGTGCAAGGCCAGGAAACCATCGGCCTGCCGCCGCACAAGATCGCGCGCCGGGGCATCGGCTATTGCCCCGAAGAGCGCGGCATCTACGCCTCGCTGACCGCCGAGGAGAACCTCATGCTGTTGCCCTCGGTGGGGCCGGACGGCATGTCGGTGGAAGAGATCTACACGATGTTCCCCAACCTGAAGGAACGCGCCCACAGCCCCGGCACCCGGCTGTCGGGCGGCGAGCAGCAGATGCTGGCGATGGCGCGCATCCTGCGCACCGGCGCCCGCCTGCTGCTGCTCGATGAAATCACCGAAGGGCTGGCGCCTGTCATCGTGCAGGCGCTGGGCCGGGTGATCCGGCAATTGCAGGAGCGCGGCTACACCACCGTGCTGGTCGAGCAGAACTTCCGCTTCGCCCGGCACCTGGCCGACCGCCATTACGTCATCGAGCATGGCCAGGTGGCCGCCGTGATCGAGCGGGCCGAGGTCGAGCGGTCGCAGGACCGGCTCAACACCCTGCTCGGCATCTGAAGGCCGTCGCGCGCAGTTCCCCGTCGTTGCAGTTCCCGTGGTGCTTCCGACCGCAGTCCCCCCATTCCCCTACGGAGCGTAGTCAGATGAAATTGAATCGAATCGCAGCGGCGCTGTGCGCCATCGGCCTGGCGGGCGTCGCCCACGCCGAGGCCGGCATCAGCGACGGCATCGTCAAGGTCGGCGTGCTGACCGACCTGTCCGGCGTCTATTCCGACCTGGCCGGCAACGGCTCGGTGATCGCGGCGCGCATGGCGGCCGAAGAGATGGGCAACAAAGTGCTGGGCAAGCCGGTCGAAGTGGTGGCCGCCGACCACCAGAACAAGCCCGACGTCGCCGCCAACCTGGCGCGCGAATGGTTCGACCAGGGCAAGGTCGACATGATCACCGACTTTCCCACCGCCTCGACCGCGCTGGCCGTGATGGAGATCGCGCGCCAGAAGAACCGCGTGACCATGCCGTCCGCGGGCCTGTCGACCGCGATCCTGGGCGAAAAATGCTCGCCGCTGAACGCGCAGTGGACCACCAACACCTACGCGCTGGCGGCGGGCACGGCGCGCGCGCTGGTCAAGGAAGGCAAGAAGACCTGGTACTTCATCACCGCCGACTATACCTTCGGCCACTCGCTGGAGAAGGACGCGACCGAAGTCATCCAGGAGAACGGCGGCAGCGTCGTCGGCGTGTCGCGCCATCCCTTCCCCGGCAACGATTTCTCGTCGTTCCTGCTGAAGGCGCAGGCCTCCAAGGCCGACGTGATCGCCCTGGCCAACGCCGGCAACGACACCGTCAACGCGGTCAAGCAGGCCAACGAGTTCGGCATCACCAAGAAGCAGATCGTGGCGCCGCTACTGACCTATATCTCGGACGTGCACAGCATGGGCCTGGCCAAGGCGCAGGGCATGTACCTGACCGAGGCGTTCTATTGGGATTACGACGACGCCTCGCGCGCCTGGGCCAGGAAGTTCTTCGAGAAGGCCAAGAAAATGCCGACGGCCTCGCAGGCCGGCGTCTACTCGGCCACGCTGTCGTACCTGAAGGCGATCGAGGCGGCCGGCACCGACGAGGCGCCGGCGGTCATGGCCAAGCTGCGCGAGATGACCATCAACGACGCCGTGATCCGCAACGGCAAGCTGCGCGCGGACGGCGCGCTGGTGCATGACATGCTGCTGTTGCAGGTGAAGGCGCCGGCCGAGTCCAAGGCGCCGTGGGACTACTACCACGTCAAGGCCGTGCTCAAGGGCGACGAGGTCTTCCCCAAGCCGCAGGCCGCCTGCGCGTTGAACAAGTCATGACGGCGCCCGGCGCCGGGCGGCCCCCGCCCGGCGCCGGAGCGATCCGCCCGTGGCGCGCGCTGGCGCGCGCCTCCCGCAACCCGACGCGTCCCGTGTCCGACCGCCGCCCACTATGTTCGACATCTCGCTTCCCGCCCTGCTCGCCCAACTGCTGGTGGGGCTGATCAACGGCTGCTTCTACGCCATCCTCAGCATGGGACTGGCCATCATCTTCGGCCTGCTCAACATCGTCAATTTCACCCACGGCGCCCAGTTCATGATGGCGGCGTTCCTGGCGTGGATCGGCTTCACCCAGCTGCCGCAGCTGCTGGGCCCGGGCGCGCAGATCAATTTCTGGGCGGCGCTGGTGCTGGCGCCGCTGATTGTCGGCGCGGTCGGGGTGGTCATCGAGAAGACGCTGCTCAAGCGACTCTACCATCTGGACCACCTGTACGGCCTGCTGCTGACCTTCGGCATCGCGCTGATGATGGAAGGCGGGTTCCGCTACTTCTACGGCATTTCCGGCGTGGGCTACGAGCCGCCCGAGATCCTGCAGGGCGGCTTCGACCTGGGCTTCATGTTCCTGCCGGCGTACCGCGCCTTCGTGGTGGTGGCGTCGCTGCTGCTGTGCCTGCTGACCTGGTACCTGTTCGAGCGCACCCGCCTGGGCGCGCTGCTGCGCGCCGGCACCGAGAACGCCCGGCTGCTGCAGGCCTTCGGCGTCAACGTGCCGGTGATGATCACCCTGACCTACGGCTTCGGCGTGGCGCTGGCCGGCGTGGCGGGCGTGCTGGCCGCGCCCGTCATGCAGATCAACCCGCTGATGGGCTCCAACCTGCTCAATATCGTGTTCGCGGTGGTGGTGATCGGTGGCCTCGGCTCGATCATGGGCGCCATCGTCACCGGCCTGGCGCTGGGCCTGCTGGAGGGCCTGGCCAAGGTGTTCTACCCCGAAGCGTCCACCGTGGTCGTGTTCATCGTGATGGCGGTGGTGCTGCTGACGCGCCCCGCGGGCCTGTTCGGCAAGGAGAAATAAGGTGTCGCGCTTTCCTCTTTCCCTCCGCATCCTGGCGCTGCTGCTGGTGCCCGCGCTGCTGGTTCCGTGGTTCCCGCAAGTGGTCTATCCGGTATTCGTGATGAAGGTGCTGTGCTTCGCGCTGTTCGCGCTGGCCTTCAACCTGCTGACCGGCTTCACCGGCCTGGTGTCGTTCGGCCATGCCGCCTTCTTCGGCTGGGCCGGCTATGCCGCCGGCGAAATGATGATCCTGTACGGAGCGGCCGGCCTGCCGCCCGAGCTGGCGATGCTGTGCGGCGTGGCCATGGCCGCCGCCATCGGCTATGCCATCGGCTGGCTGGCGATCCGCCGCACCGGCATCTATTTCGCCATGATCACGCTGGCGCTGTCGCAGGTGGCCTATTTCATGGCGGTGCAGGTGCGCTGGACGCGCGGCGAGGACGGCATGCAGGGCATTCCGCGCGGCAAGTTCCTGGGCCTGGTCGACCTGAGCGCCGACACCAACATGTATTACTTCACGCTAGGCGTGTTCGTGCTGGGGTTCCTGTTCGTCTACCGGGTCATCCATTCGCCCTTCGGGCAGGTGCTCAAGACCATCCGCGACAACGCGCCGCGGGCGATTTCGCTGGGGTACGATACGGATCGGTGCAAGCTGCTGGCGTTCGTGCTGTCGGCCTCGGTGGCCGGCCTGGCGGGTTCGCTCAAGGCGCTGGTGCTGCAGCTGGTGGCGCTGAACGACGTGTCGCTGGCCACCTCCACCGAAGTCCTGCTGATGACGCTGCTGGGCGGGATCGGCACCGTGTGGGGCCCCGTGGTGGGCGCCACGCTGGTCGTCAGCCTGCAGAACTACCTGGCCACCCTGGGCGATGTCGTCACCATCGTCATCGGGTTGATTTTCGTGTTGTGCGTGTCGTTCTTCCGGCGCGGGTTCGTCGGCGAATGGCTGGCCTACACGCAGTGGCGCAAAACGAAGGAAAACAACCGTTGATGGCAGGAGCAGAACCCAAAAGGCGCGCGGCAGACGTCGCCTATGACCAGATCGAAAGCATGATCGCCACCCTGCAATTGCAGCCGGGCAGCGCGGTGGTGGAAGCCGATCTGGTCGAAAAGACCGGCCTGGGCCGCACCCCGCTGCGCGAAGCTTTGCTGCGCATGGTGGCGGCCGGCCTGATCCGCCAGGAACCGCGGCGCGGCCTGCGGGTCTCGATGATCCAGCTGGCCGACCACATGGACCTGATCCAGACCCGCCGGGCGCTGGAGCAGTTGATCGCCGCCAGCGCCGCGCGCCGCGCCACGCCGGCGCAACGCGCCCAGATCGTCGAATGCGCGACGCAGATGGTGCGCGCGGCCGAGGGCGGCAACCTGGACGACTACATGCAGGCCGACCAGTTGCTCGACCACGTCTGCCACAGCGCCTGCCGCAACGTGTCGGCGGTGAACGCGGTGGAACCGCTGATCATCCAGTGCCGGCGCTTCTGGTACGCCTACCAGCACGAGGGCGACATCGCCGAGGGCGCGCGCCGCCACATGGCCATGGCCGCCGGCATCGCCACGGGCGACGAAGCGGCGGCCATCCAGGGCGCGGATTCGCTGATGGACTACCTGGAGATGTTTACGCGCAAGGTGATTGACGCGTAGCGCTCGCGGCCGGGGCGGCGGCGTCCTTGGCGCCGCGCGCCAGCCAGGCCATGACGCGCGGGCGGGCGCGGTCGTAGCCCAGGTTGTAGAAGAAGGCGTACGGCAGGTAGAACAGCACCAGCGCGATGTCCAGCACGAAGGCCTGCCACAGGCTGATGTTCAGCCACCAGGCGGCCAGCGGGATCACGATCAGGATCAGCCCGAGCTCGAAGCCGAACGCGTGGATCACGCGCACGCGCAGGTTGCGGGTGATGCCCAGGCGATTTTCGAGGCGGTCGAAGCCGGCGTTGTAGATCATGTTCCAGACCAGCGCGATCCAGGCGATCACGGCGGTCAACACGCCCATTTCGAACAGCGACTTGCCCATGGCCCAGGCGGCCACCGGCGCGCACAGGCCGATGGCGAGGATTTCGAACAGGAAAGCGTGGATGAAGCGCTCTTTGATGGTTTTCTTGGCTTGCGTCATGACCCACCTCTGAGGTCGTTTGTTTCAGTGACCGGAGGATTTTCGACGATATTTCCGGTACGATAAAGATAGAATCCATCGGAAATTCCGATACAACACCCCACCATGCGCCATTCCCTGGAATCCCTGGCCACCTTCGCCCAGGTGGCCGCCGAGGGCACCTTTTCAGCGGCGGCCCGCAAGCTGGGCAAGAGCCAGTCCACCGTCAGCGAGACCATCGCCAACCTCGAGGTCGACCTGAACGTGACGCTGTTCGACCGCAGCCAGCGCCAGCCATCCCTGACCGAGGCCGGCCAGGTGCTGCTGGGCCAGGCGTTGCAGGTGCTGGGGGCCAACGACCGCCTGAACCGCAGCGCCAGCCAGCTGTCGGCCGGCCTGGAGCCGCGCCTGACCGTGGTGCTGTCGGATACGTTTCAGTCCGAAACCTTTGAGAACATGCTCAGCCAGATCGACCAGCGCTATCCGGCGCTGCGCTTCGAATGCCTGATCGCGGAATACGAGGACGTGGTGGCGCTGGTGCAGCAGGGCCGCGCCCACCTGGGGCTGATGGCGGCGCAGGAAAGCTATCCGCCCGACATGGCCCACGCGACGCTGCGCGAAGCGTCGGAGATCGTGCTGTGCGTGGGCCGCGGCCATCCGCTGGCGACGCTGTCGGGGGTCACCCGGGACCACCTGAAGACCGAGCGCGAGCTGCGCCTGAGCACCTATGAGCTGGACGACAAGGACTCCGCGCCGTCGCAGTCGACCTGGTCGGCGCCGGGCTACCTGATGCTGCTGGAAATGGCCACGCTGGGATTCGGCTGGACCGAACTGCCGCGCTGGATGTTGCAGCGCTTCGGCCGCGGGCAGCTGGTGGAACTGGCGGTGCCGGGCTGGCCGCGCCAGATCCGGGTGGACGCGGTGTGGTCGACCCGCCGCCCGCTGGGGCCCGCCGGCGCCTGGCTGCTGCAGAGCCTGACGCGGGCCTGATGACGGAAAACGCGGACGCCCTGGCGTCCCCGGCGCGCCTAGCGCGCGTTGAGCGGCAGGCGTGAAATGCGCACGCCGTTGGCGGCCAGCCAGTCGCCGAGCTTGGGGCAGGCCAGCACGTCATATTCCGCGCGGCGCTGGCGCGCCATGGCGCTGTCGTCCTGGCAGTCCTTGGCCGGGTGGCACATCAGAAGGTCGCAATCCCGGGCATTGAACAGCCAGTTCTGCAGCAGGTCGGCGTAACGCCGCTTGCCGCCTTCGAAACCGTACACGCCCAGCAGGCGCCGGTTGGTGCGCAGGCCTTCGCGGCTGGCGCGGCGGCCCAGTTCGGCTGCGCCCAGCGCGCCGATGATGCGGGCCTTGATCGATTCCTTCAGCGGAATACCGGAAAGCATGCCAGGCGCGGTCTGGCGCAACCACGGCATGCGCGCGCCGTAGCGCTGCTTGAGCATGGCCAGCAGGCGCTCGCGGATCATCGGCAGTTGGTGCACGTGCTGATGCCCGTCGACATAGTCGGGCGCGCGGCCGAAGGCCGCCTCGAAAGCGTCGAACTGGCGCGCCAGATGCTGGTCGATCCAGGCCATGTCCAGGCGGCGGGTGTAGGCGCGCAGGATCAGTTGCGACAGCGACGGCAGGTCGGCATCGAACGCATTGCCCAAGGGCTCGGTGAAGTTCACATGCAGGCCGAGATCGGCATCCTGCGCGGCCAGCCGCGCGGCGTTGGCGTTGAAGGTCGGGCCCAGCGACAGGCAGCTGACCGCGCTCAACCGGCCCATGCCGGCCAGCGTGATCATGCCTTCATCAATGTCGGCATTCATGCCAAAATCATCACCGCAAACCACTATGCGTTTGGTCAAGCTCTCACCCCGCTTTTTTTCATCGACACGCCCCACATGCGCGCCCTGGTCCAGCAAGTCACCCTGTTCATCATTGTCGGATGCGCAGCGGCCGCCACCCACTGGGGCGTCGCCGTCGCCTGCGTCGAAGGCCTGGGCGCCGCGCCGCTCCTGGCCAACCTGCTCGGCTGGCTGGTGGCGTTCGTGGTGTCCTTCAGCGGACACTATCGGCTCACGTTCAGACATTCGAGAACACCCTGGACCATAGCAGTACGTCGTTTCTTCTTCATTTCAGCCGCGGGCTTCGTCATCAATGAATCCGCTTACGCCTGGTTGCTGCGGGTAACCGCCGTCCGCTACGACATCCTGCTGGCGTTCATCCTGATCGGCCTGGCGATCGCCACCTTCATCACGAGCCGGCTTTGGGCATTCCGCCACAAACCCGCTGCTTGAAGGCGGCGTCCGACACCACCTGCCAGATCACGTATTTCACGCTGTTCGCCACCGGCTCCAGCCCCGCCAGCACGGGGTAAGCGCCCGAATCCGATTTGGTGCCCCAGACCCAGTAGCGCGCCCCATCGGGCGCCGCGCACAGGCGGGCCTGGAATTCCTGCGGACTGATCAGCACCTGCTTGCCCACCTCGGGTTCGAATTTGGCCGCGTCGTAGAGTTCCTTGCGCCAGTTGTCGCGCACCGGCACTTCCGGATTGAGCCAGTCGTCCACCACCCAGCTCGGCTTGGGCGCCTGGGCGTACAACGCCAGGTCGAACGGATAGGTGTGCAGCGACACATAGGTATCGCCAGGCTGCGCCAGCGGCCGGACCACGGCGGCCAGCGGTCCCGCGCTGCCCCGGGCACTGTGGGCGGCGATGCCGATGGCCACCACGCAGATGCCCGCGCCGACGCCAACGCAGATCCGCACCAGGCGCGGTGTCAGCTCGTCCGACTTCTGGCGCCCCGCGGCGACGATCACTTCGGCCAGCAGGAAGGCCAGCGGCGCAAGCGCCGGCAGCACGTAGCCGACCAGCTTGGAATTGGGCAGCGAGAAAAAGCCCACGATCACGACGAACCAGATCAAGGCCAGGCGCCGCAGGTCGCGCTGCGGGCCGTCGGCCCAGAAGGCCTTGCGCAGCACGCCGCCGCCCCACAGGGACCACGGCAGGCTCAGGCCCACCACCACCGGCAGGTAGAACCAGAACGGCTGGGCGTTGTTGAAGCCGGAGGCGGCAAAGCGCTGGAAGTGCTGGTAGACGAAGAAATAGTCGTAAAAGCCGGGATAGCGGATCTGCATCAGCACGAACCACGGCACGGCGACCGCCGCGAACACCAGCAGCGCCGGCGGCCACAGCAACGCGGCCAGCGCGCGCCAGCGGCGCCCCCACACCAGCCAGATGAACAGGATGGCGCCGGGCAGCACCAGCCCGATAAGCCCCTTGGCCAGCACCGCCAGGCCCGCCAGCGCCGCGGCGGCCAGCGACATCCAGCGATAGGCCTGGCCGCGCTCCAGGCGCAGCACGGTATCGGCCGCGGCCAGCACGCACAGCGTGATCATGCCGGCCACCAGCATGTCGAGGTTGGCGAACTGCGAGCCGCCATAGAAGAACGGCACCGTGGCCAGCACCAGCGCGGTCAGCGTGGCGGTGGCGGCGTCGCGATAGCGCCGCACGAAGCCGTACAGCGCGGCAATCGCGGCCCAGGCCGCCAGCAACGACGGCAGGCGCGCCGCCCAGGGATGCACGCCGAACACGCTGAACGACAGTTCGGTCAGCCAGTAGTACAGCGGCGGCTTGTGGAAATACGGCATGCCATCGAGCAGCGGCACCATGTGCGACCCGCTGCGCAGCATGTCCCAGGCGACGCCGGCATAACGGCCCTCGTCGGGCAGCGTCAGCGGCCGCACCCAGGCCAGGAAGGCCAGCCAGAAGCCGATGGCGAGCAGGAACCATCCCGCCGGCGGGATCCTGTAGGAACGCGCCGGATCTTGCATCGCGGCGCCCATCAGTGTGCGACCTTGTCGGAGCGGGCGGCCTGCCCCTGGCGACGGCGCACCACGAACAGCGGGCGCCCTTTGACCTCGTCGAAGATACGGGCGACATACTCGCCCACCACGCCCAGCGATATCAGGTTGACGCCCGCAAAGAACAGCACCGCGGTGACGATCGTGGTCCAGCCGGAAACCGGGTTGCCGGACACCAGGTAATCGATCACCAGGAAGATCGCGTAGGCCATCGCCAGCACGGCGAACAGCACGCCGACCAGGCTCACCAGCCGCAGCGGCCAGGTGGTGAATGCGGTCAGGCCGTCCAGCGCGAGGCGCGCCAGGCGCATGCCGCCGAAGCGGCTGTCGCCATGCATGCGTTCGTCGGGCGTGTACGGCAAGGCCTCGGCCTTGAAGCCGACCCAGGCGTACAGGCCCTTCATGAAACGGGTGCGCTCGGGCAACGCGTTCAGCGCGTCCACCACGTTGCGGCTCATCAGGCGGAAGTCGCCGGCGTGAGCCGGCACATCAACGCCGCGGGCGCCGCTGAGCAGCTTGTAGAACCAGCGGGCGCCGGTGCGCTTGACCCAGGATTCGTCGTTGCGGGTCTCACGCACGGCGTAGACCATCTCGGCGCCCGCGGCCCAGCGCGCCAGCATCTGTTCGATCAGGGCCGGCGGGTGCTGCATGTCGGCGTCCAGGCAGATGACGACGTCGCCGGTGGCGCTTTCCAGCCCCGCGCTCAGCGCCGCCTCCTTGCCGAAGTTGCGCGACAGCTGCACGTAGCGAAAGCCGTCGTACTGCGACCATTCGGCCATCAGCGCTTCGGTGCCGTCGGTGCTGCCATCATCGGCGACGATGATTTCCCAGCCGGTGGCCAGCGCCGCCAGCCGGCTGCGCAGCAGCGGCAGCAGCACGCGCAGGTTCTCGCATTCATTCAGGCAGGGAATGACGCAGGTCACGCAGGCGTCGTAAGGCACGTTGACGGTCGCCGTGCGCCAGACCGCGTCCACGGGCAACGCTTTGGTCAAGACTTGCTGCCCCATGGGCTCGGACCGGAATTGGATATGCATGATGCTCTGGAAGTGGAATGCGGGACACTATGACGGGCAGTATGCGCAGGCCGTCGTCGAATTTTCATCAAATGCGGCGGCTATCGGACGGAGGGCAATCAGCACGATTCTAGGAAGCATGGCGGGCCAATTTATGAAGTGCCGTGAAGACGAGGTTAAGCTCTGTCCCTAGTTTGTGAAGGGACGTAAAGCGGCCGCCCGCGCGCCTCGGTAAAATGCGCGAAGTTCTTGTTTTCACAGGTGGTTATGCAATACCGAGTCCGCCCCATGCTGGCCGGCGACGTGGACGGCATCCTGGCCGTCCAGGCCCGCGCCTACCCGGGTTTCCTGCTGGAAAGCGCCGACTTCTTCCTGAACCGGCTGGCGCTGGCCCCCGCGCACTGCTGGGTGGCGCAGGCCGCCACGGACGACTTGCTCGGCTATCTGGTGTCGTATCCCTGGGACGCGGGCCTGCCGCCGACCCTGGACGCGCCCCTGGCCGCCTTGCCCGAGGCGGCCGACCACTGGTTCCTGCATGATTGCGCGGTGGCGCCCACGGCCCAGGGCCTGGGCGTGGGCCAGGCCCTGCTGCGCACCGCCGCCGGGCACGCCGCGCAGGCGGGACTGCGGCGCGCCAGCCTGGTCTCGCTGGGTTCGGCCGTGGGCTACTGGATACGCCACGGCTATGCGCCGGTCGCCGCGGGCGGCCGCGAGCTGGCCGACAAGCTCGAAGGCTACGGGCCGCAGGCCAGTTACATGGCGCGCGCCTTTCCGCTCTGACCCGCGGCGGCCGAGCGCCCCGCCCTTTTCCGTCCGTTGCCGCGCATGTCGCGCCGCCCGCGCCCCGGTAAGATGGGGGACGCAATCCCTGAAAGACATGGCGGCAACGATCCCGACAGCCTGACTTCGCTGCGTCCCGCGCCGGGACGCGAAGGTTTCCATGATTTCACTCTCGCCCGTCCAATCCCTGCTGGCCTGCTGCCTGGTGCTGGCCATCGGCCGCGTCCTGACCACCCGCATCGGCGTGCTGGCGCGCTACAGCATCCCGGACCCGATCGTCGGCGGCCTGCTGTTCGCGATCGGCGCCTATGCGCTGTCGACCTGGGGCGGCCATGCCATCTCGCTGGAAACCAGCATCAAGCCGACCCTGTTGCTGCTGTTCTTCGGCTGCATCGGCCTGACTGCCAACCTGAAGCTGCTGGCCAAGGGCGGCCCGCGGCTGATCGCCTTCCTCCTGGCGCTGATCCCCTTCCTGGTACTGCAGAACGCGGTCGGGCTGGGCATGGCCTGGCTGCTGGACATGCACCCGCTGATGGGCCTGCTGGGCGGCACCATCACGCTGGTCGGCGGACACGGCACGGGCGCGGCCTACGCCACCCGCTTTGCCGACGTCAACAACATCCAGGACGTGATGGCGCTGGCCATGACCGCGGCGACGATGGGCCTGGTGCTGGGCGGCGCGGTGGGCGGCCCCGTGGCGGAATGGCTGATGCGCCGCCACAAGCTGGCCGGCAGCCTGGATCGCCGCTCGACGGCGGGCCACGAGGCGCCCGACCTGACCGGGGCGCAACCGCCATCGACGTCGGCCTCGTTCATCACCTCGATGACCGCCGCCTTCGTCTGCCTGGTGGCGGGCGGCTACCTGGCCACGCTGGTGGAAGGCGCGCCGGTCAGCCTGCCCAATTTCCTCTGGTGCCTGGCGACCGGCGTGCTGATCCGCAACGGCGGCGAGCGCCTGGGCCTGAAGCTGGATGACCGCGCCACCGAAATCATCGGCACCATCACGCTGTCGCTGTTCCTGGCCATGACGATGATGACGCTGGACCTGGGCAGCGTGGCGCGGCTGGCCGGGCCGCTCGCGCTGATCCTGGCGGTGCAGACGCTGTTCTGCGCGCTGTATTCGGCCTGGGTGGTGTTCCGCCTGCTCAGGAGCGACTACGAGGCCGCCATCATGTCGGCCGCGTTCTGCGGCTTTTCGCTGGGCGCCACCGCCACCGCCATCGCCAACATGCAGGCGCTGACGCGGCGCCACGGGCCCGCGCCGCAGGCCTTCATCGTGGTGCCGGTGACGGGCGCGTTCCTGGTGGACATTCTCAACGTGATCGTCTTGACCTCGTTGATTTCCCTGCCGTTCGTGGGAGGGATGTGATCATGTTCAAGCGCTTCTTCCTGCTGGCCCTGTGCCTGCTTCTGGCCGCCTGCGGCCGCGCCCCCGACACCGATACGCTGCGCGCCGACGTTGAACGCGGCCTGGCCGCCACCTATGGCGCGGACCTGTTCCGCATCGATGAAATCAAGCGCATGGGGTCCGCCGCCGACAGCAACGCGCCGGCAGGCGAGACCCGCCGCGTGGTCTATTACGACCTGCGGCTGGAAGTGACGCGCGACATCGCGCTGGGCGCCTGGGACCAGCCTGGCGCCGCCGCGCTGGTGACGCTGCTGGGCGCGGGCCCGCGCAGTATCAGCGGCGTGAAATCCAGCGGCAACCAGGCCGGGGACCAAATCGTTGCGCATGCCAGCGCCATCTACCGCAAAGCGGGCGAGGGCTGGGAGCTGGTGACGCCCGCCGGCTTCAAGGCCGCCGAAGCGCCCTCACTCGATACCGGCGCGCCGCCGCCCGTGACGCAGCGGCTGCTCGAAACGCTGGACCAGATCACTCATTCGGTCGCCTACAGCGCCTCCAGCACGGCGCAGCACGTGGTGCAGCAGGAACTGGAGCGCTCCGTCGCACGCATCAACGGCCGGCTGGCGCGCATGCAACAAGGCTATCCGCTGGCCGGCGGCCCAGACCGCGGTGAGTACCTCACCTTCGCCCGGGCGCTGGGCGCGGTGGGCCAGGCGCGCCAGATCCGCGTCACGCCGCTGATCACCGGCGGCGGCGCCGAAAACATCGCCCTGCTGCGCAGCGGCGACGCCGTGGTCGGGCTGGCCCAGGCCGACACCGCCAAACTGGCGTACGAGGGCCGCGGCCCGTTCGCGTCGCAGGGGCCGTTCGCCGGCCTGCGCGCGCTGGGCAGCCTCTATCCCGAAATGGTGCATATCGTCGTGCGCGACGACGCCAAACTGCGCGGCGTGCGCGACCTGAAAGGCAAGAAGATCGCGCTCGGCGCGGAGGGTTCGGCGGTGCGGGCCACACTGGAGGCGGTGCTGGCGGCGCATGGCCTGCAGGCCGGACGCGACTACGAGGCGATTCCCACGCCTTTCACCGCCTCGCTGCCGGCGCTCAAGGCCGGCACGATCGATGCGGCGGCGCAGGTGATCGGCATTCCCGCCACGCCCCTGCGCGACGCGTTGACCCAGGCGCACCTGAAGCTGCTGCCGCTCGATCCGGCCGCGGTCAAGACACTGGCCGCGCAGGACAACGGGCTGATGCCGCTGGAGATCTCGGCGGGCACCTATCCGAACCAGCCCGAGCCGGTCGCCACCATCGGCACCGCGGCGCTGTTGCTGACCACCTCGGAGCTGACCCGCGACGAAGCCCTGCAGGTGGTGCGGGCGGTCTACCAGACCGGGCTGGATCTGCTGGCCGCCGGCTCGACCCAGGGTGCCCAGGTAAACGTTGCCAACGCCCGGCGCGGCCTGACCGTGCCGCTGCACGACGGCGCGGAAGAAGGCTTGGCCGCGCTGGAGAATGCCAAACCCCGCTGACGGCGCTTGCGCTTATGATGGCGCTCCCAATCAGGAATATCCATGAACAAATTCGATCTGCAAAAGAACCAGGCGCTGAAACTGGCCGGCCAACTCAAGCAAGCCGGCACGCCCGACCGTTTCGGCGCCGCCTCGCAGGTGCCCGACCGCCGTGAACAGCGCAAGCTCGACCAGGCCGCCGGCCTGGTGCCGTTTCCGCTGAAGCTGTCGCAGGCCCAGGCGGACCAGTTGCGCGCGGCGGCCGCCGAGCGCGGCCTGAGCACCAACGACATCATCGCCGAAGCCTTGCAGAAGGCCCTGGGCTGATGCATATCTGGGTCGACGCAGATGCCTGCCCCGGGGTCATCAAGGACATCCTGTTCCGCGCCGCGCAGCGCTGGCAGGTGCCCCTGACCCTGGTGGCGAATCAGGCGCTGCATACGCCGCCCTCCCCGCTGATCCGCGCGGTGCAGGTGCCGCGCGGCTTCGACGTGGCCGACGCTCACATCGCCGAACGCGCGGCGGCCGGCGACCTGGTGATCACGGGCGACATCCCGCTGGCGGCGCAGGTACTTGAAAAAGGCGCCATGGCGCTGAACCCGCGCGGTGAACGCTATTCACCGGAGACCATCCGCGAACGGCTGGCCCTGCGGGACATGATGGAGGAATTGCGCGCGAGCGGCGTGGACACGGGCGGACCGGCTTCGTTCAGCCAGGCGGACCGCAAGGCCTTCGCCAACCAGCTCGACACGCTGCTGGCGCGCGCGGCGCGACTGGCCGCGCCCAAGGCCTGAATGGCGCGGGACCGCGCGCCCGGCCGCGTCAATAGAACGTGATGTACGCCTTGTAGATGATGGTGCCGATGGCCGTGATAAGGCCGATGCCCATCAGCCCCATGCCGATATTGCGGTCGCGCAGTCCAAACCCGAGCAGCATGAGCGCCACGCCCGTGACGATGATGATCAACATGGTGTTGGTGCTGGGGTGCATGAAGGTCTCCCGGTAAGCGACCCGGCCGCGCTTTTTGGCCGAAAATTCTGCCGAAATTGCGACTTCAGGTTTCATCATAGACAACCCGGGGCACGATGGCGCGCAAATCCGCAAGCGACGCTTGCGGCATATCAAGGGCGCGCGAAAAACAAAAAAGCCAACCGGCTAAGGTTGGCTTCATTGTCGTTCGGGTTTTTGGCGTTTTTGCTTGGCGCAAAACGCTTACACCGATCTCGAATCACGATTGCCGGCTTTTCAGCCTGGCGATGCGCTTCGAGGGTCTTTGGTGGGTAGTACTGGGTTCGAACCAGTGACCCCTGCCGTGTGAAGGCAGTGCTCTACCACTGAGCTAACCACCCCGAAAGAGGCGAAATATTAGCACGCTTTTTTGAAAGTGTGCAAGTCGCCGCGCAAAAACTTTCAGGCGGCCGCCACCGGCGCGTCGAGCTTGCGCCAGACGCATTCGCCGCCCACCGACTTGTCCAGCGCCGCCAGGTAGGTTTCGTGCTCGGCCAGTTCGGCCTCGCTGGCCTTGACCACCGGCAGGCCGGAGGCATCGAACCTGGCCAGCACCACGCCGCCGCCCGCGCCCGTGTCGTTGTCGTCGACGTCGATCAGCAGCGCGTCCTGGCCGCGGGTCATGGCCAGCCAGACTTCCGCCAGCAACTGCGAGTCGAGCAAGGCGCCGTGCAGCGTCCGGTGCGCATTGGAGATGCCGAAGCGGTCGCACAGCGCGTCCAGCGAGTTGCGCTTGCCCGGGAACAGCGAGCGCGCGTGCAGCAGCGAGTCGGTGACCGTTTCGCAGTACTCGGTGATCGGGCCGCGGCCGGTCTTGGCCAGCTCGGCGTTGAAGAACTTCACGTCGAACGCGGCGTTGTGCGCGATCAGCTCGGCGCCCTGGATGAACTTGACGAACTCGTCGGCGACGTCGCCGAAGCGCGGCTTGTCGGACAGGAATTCGGTGGTCAGGCCGTGCACCGCCAGCGCCTCGGGGTCGCTGTCGCGGTCCGGGTTCAGGTAGATGTGCAGGTTGTTGCCGGTGGCCATCCGGTTGACCAGTTCGACGCAGCCGATTTCGACGATGCGGTGTCCCTGGGCGGGATCCAGCCCGGTGGTTTCAGTGTCAAAGATGATCTGGCGCATAAAGCTATTCCGACGCTTGGGCCGCGGGCGCCGACGGCGCCTGGCCATCCGCCGGGCCGGCCGGGGGATGCGCTGCGCTGCCGGCCGGGCCGGGTTTCCTGCGTGCGGTGGCGATCAGGGTGTAGGCCACCGGCACGACGAACAAGGTCAATAGTGTACCCAGCATCAGGCCGCCCACCAGGACCCAGCCGATCTGCTGGCGCGATTCGGCGCCCGCGCCCGAGGACAGCGCCAGCGGCACGGTGCCCAGCACCATGGCGCCGGTGGTCATCAGAATCGGCCGCAGGCGCAGCACGCTGGCCTCGGTCACGGCCTCGAACAGCGCCTTGCCCTCGTCGCGCAGCTGGTTGGTGAATTCGACGATCAGGATGCCGTGCTTGGTGATCAGGCCCACCAGCGTGATCAGGCCGATCTGGCTGTAGATCGACAGCGTGCCGCCGGTCAGCCACAACGCCAGCAGCGCGCCGGTCATGGACAGCGGCACCGACAGCATGATGATGAACGGGTTGCGCCAGCTCTCGAACTGCGCGGCCAGCACCAGGTAGATGAAGGCCAGCGCCATGGCGAACACCAGGTAGATGCTGCCCGACGAATCGCGGAATTCGCGCGACTGGCCGTCCAGATCGGTCACGACCGTGTTGGGCAGCACTTCGCGCGCCACCTGGTGCATGTGGGCCAGCACCTCGCCCAGCGCGTAGCCGGGGGCCACGGCGGCGTCGATCTTGACCGCGCGCAGGCGGTTGAAGTGGTTCAGCGACTGCGGCGACACGCCTTCGTGCACGGCCACCAGGTTGTCCAGCTGCACCATGCTGCCGTCGCGCGCCCGCACGTGGATGCCGGAAATATCCGTGGGCGTGGCGCGGTCGCGCGGCGTGACCTGCACGATCACGTCGTATTGCTCGCCCTGGTCCTTGTAGCGGGTCACCTGGCGCCCGCCCAGCATCGATTCGAGGGTGCGGCCCACGGTGTCGACGTTGGCGCCGACGTCGGCCATCTTGTCGCGGTCCACCCGCACCCGCAGCTCGGGCGTGTTCAGGCGCAGGTCGGTGTCCAGGTTGAGCAGGCCGGGATACTTGCGCAGCTCCGCCAGGAACACTTCGGTCAGGCGCGACAGCTCCGCGTACGAGGCCTGGCTCATGATGATGAACTCGACCGGCTTGGAACGCGCCGACTGGCCCAGCGACGGCGGATTGGTGGGGAACGCCCGCACGCCCGGCAGCGACGAGAACAGCGGCTGCAGCTCCTGGGTGATGGCCTGCTGGCGGCGGCCGCGCTCTTCCCAGGGTTTGAGGCGCAGGATGGCGGTGCCGTCGGTCACCGTGGGAAAGCCCACCGTGACCTGGCTGCCGCTGGCCTCGGGAATGGCGGCGTAGAACTGCTCGATGCCGAGCATGCTGTCGAGGGTGTAGTTCAGCGTCGCGCCTTCCGGCGAGCTGACGATGCCGAACACCACGCCGCGGTCCTCGACCGGGGCCAGCTCGCTCTTGACCACCTTGAACAACACGCCGCTGCCGGCCGCGACCGCCAGGCCGATCGCCACCACCACCCAGCGATGGCGCAGCGACAGCGCCAGCGCCCGCCGGTAGCCGTTGCTCATGGCGTTGAGCCAGCCTTCGATCAGGTTGTACCAGCGGCTGTGGCTGCTCTGGTGGCGCAGCAGCACCGAGCACATCATGGGCGTCAGCGTCAGCGCCACGAAGCCGGACACCAGCACCGCGCCGGCCAGCGCCAGCGCGAACTCGATGAACAGCCGCCCGGTGCGGCCGGTGGCGAACGCCAGCGGCGCGTACACCGTCACCAGCGTCATGGTCATGGCCACCACGGCGAAGCCGATCTCGCGCGAGCCGCGCAGCGCCGCTTCCTTGCGCGGCATGCCGTCCTCGATGTGGCGGTAGATGTTCTCCAGCACCACGATGGCGTCGTCCACCACCAGGCCGATGGCCAGCACCATGGCCAGCAGCGTCAGCGTATTGATCGAGAAGCCGAACAGGTACATCAGCGCGCAGGCGCCCACCAGCGACACCGGGATGGTGA
The DNA here is from genome assembly GCF_040084795.1 of Achromobacter sp. HNDS-1. NCBI lineage: Bacteria > Pseudomonadati > Pseudomonadota > Betaproteobacteria > Burkholderiales > Alcaligenaceae > Achromobacter > Achromobacter sp. HNDS-1. The sequence goes on along the minus strand of NZ_CP157584.1, from coordinate 3,994,247 downwards.
CGATGGGAATGATGCTGGCGCGCAGGTTGCGCAGGAAGAAGAAGATCACCAGCACCACCAGGATGATGGCTTCGCCGATGGTGTGGAACACCGAGTCGATGGAGCGCTCGATGAACACCGACGAGTCGTAGGCGATGGTCAGCTTCATGCCCGCGGGCAGGTTCTCGTTCAGCCGCGCCACTTCCTCGCGCGCGGCCTTGGACAGCTCCAGCGGGTTGGCGGTGGACTGGCGCGTCACGCCGATGTTGATGGCCGGCTTGCCGTTGAAGCGCGACAGGATGCGGTCGTTGGCCGCACCGATCTCGACCTTGGAGACGTCGCGCAGCCGCACCGGATAGCCCTTGACGTTGGCGACGATGACGTTCTCGAACTGCGCCGGCGTCTGCAGGTCGGTGGACGACACCACCGAGAACTCGCGCGCCCGCGACTCGATGCGGCCGGCCGGGATCTCCACGTTCTGGCTGCGCAGCGCCGATTCCACGTCCTGCACCGTCAGGCCGTAGGCGGCCAGCTTGTCGCGGTCCACGTAGATGCGCATGGACGGCAGGCGTTCGCCGAACACGCGCACCTCGGCCGCGCCGGGCAGCACCGACAAGCGGGTCTTGATATAGCGGTTGATGTAGTCGGAAGTCTGGATCGCCGAATACGCGCCGGACTCGACCGCGATGTAGATGATGGGCTGCGAATCGGCCTCGACCTTGCCGATGATGGGCTCGTCGATTTCGTCGGGCAGGAAGCGGCGCGCGCGCGAGACCTTGTCGCGCACCTCGGCCGCCGCCGCGTCCGGATTGCGCGACAGGTTGAACTTGATGTTGATCAGGCTGCGCTCGGAGCGGCTGCGCGAGGTCATCACGTCCACGCCCTCGATGCCCGCCAGCTGGTCCTCCAGCGGCTTGGTCACCTGCGACTCGATCACCTCGGGCGAGGCGCCCTTGTAGGTGGTGTCGACCGACACGATGGGCTCGTCGATCTTCGGATATTCGCGCACCGTCAGGCGCGAATACGAGATCAGACCGATCAGCACGATGACCAGCGACAGCACCGACGCGAACACCGGCCGGTTGATACAGGTTTCCGAGATACGCATGAAGGGCCGCCGTCCGCTGGAATGATGGCGTCAGGCGCCGTTGTTCACGACCTGCACGGCGCCGCCATCGGTGACGCGCTGCAGCCCCGACACCACCAACTGGTCGCCGGCCGCCACGCCCGTCAGGATCTCGACCTTGCCTTCGCGGCGCTCGCCGATGGTGACTTCGCGGCGCTCGGCCACGCCGTCCTTAACCCGGTACACGTACTGCGTCTCGCCCGACGGCGACAACGCCGCCTCGGGCGCGACCAGCGCCTTGTCCTGGTTGAACAGCAGTTGCACCCGCGCGAACATGCCCGGGCGCAGCAGCGAATCGGCGTTGGCCACGGTGGCGCGCAGCAGGATGGAGCGCCCGCCCGCGTCGACCAGCGGACTGACGGCATACACCAGGCCGGGACGTTCCTGGCCGGGCAAGGCGTCCAGCCGCAGCGTGAGCTGCTGGCCCACGCCGACCTTGCTCAGATACATCTCGGGCACGCGGAAATCCACCTTGAGCGGGTCGATCGCCTCCAGCGGCGCCAGGTCCTGGCCCTGGTTGACGTAGTCGCCCACCGACACGCTGCGCAATCCGGCAAAACCGGCGAACGGCGCGCTGATGGTCATCTTGTCCAGGCGCGCCTGCGCCAGCGCCACCGCGGCTTCCTGCACCTTGAGCGTGCTGGCCGATTCGTCGCGCGCCTGCTGGCTGACGAAGCCCTTGGCCTGCAGCGCCACGGCGCGGCGATAGTGGCTCTGCGCCAGCGCCAGGTTGGCGCGCGCCTGTGCCAGTTCGGCGCGCGGCACGGAATCGTCCAGGCGGATCAGCGCCTGGCCGCGCTGGACCGGCTGCCCTTCCTTGAATTCGATCGATTGGATGCGACCGGCCACTTCGGGCCGCAGCATCACGGCCTCATCCGAGCGCAGGCTGCCCACGGCAGACAGGCCGCGCGCAAACGGAATTTCCGTGACGGCGGAGATTTCGACCCGTACCGGCGCCGCCTTGGAAACGGGCTTGGCGGGCGCGGCGGCGGTGGGCGCCGGCGTGGCGGCCGGCGCGAGCCAGCGCGGCACGAATACGCCCAGAGCGGCCCCCGCGGCCACTCCTGCCGCGATGGCGGCCAGCAATGCAGCTTTTTTCATGCGAATGTGGCGGTATCGCGGCGCGTGCCAGGCATCCCCCGCTGGGACGGCGCCGCAGGAACAGGATCAAGGGTTGGCACTTTAGCACCGGATTTACAACCTGGAACAATCCTGAAGCGCGCTGAAAGCACTAAACCAGCCGACCCAGGGTATTTCCCGATGCGGGCGGCCACGCCCGCGCGTCCGCATCGGTGAAAACACGGAGCAATTGACGGACACCAGGCGGCACGCCGCGCCGCCCGGCGGGAGGTTCAAGCGCGCCGGACCGACTCGACGCCCTGGTTGGCCAATTGGTCGGCGCGCTCGTTGCCGGGGTCGCCGGCGTGGCCGCGGACCCAGCGCCACGACACGGTGTGACGCCGCACCTGCTCGTCCAGGGACTGCCACAGCTCGGCATTCTTGACCGGCTTCTTGTCGGCCGTCATCCAGCCGCGCCGCTTCCAGTTGGCCAGCCATTCGGTCATGCCTTTCATGACGTACTGGGAGTCGGTGTGGATGGTGACCGTGCACGGACGCTTGAGCGCGCGCAGGCCCTCGATCACGGCCAGCAGTTCCATGCGGTTGTTGGTGGTCTGGGCCTCGCCGCCGTGCATGGTCTTTTCGTGCGCGCCGGCGCGCATCAACACGCCCCAGCCGCCCGGACCGGGATTGCCCTTGCAGGCGCCGTCGGTCCACATTTCCACTTTCTGGTCGTTCGCGTTGTTGTCCTGCATGGTGCTGCTTGTATGTCCTTGTTCTTTCGATATGAATCCGGCCCGCCGCTCAGGAGCGGTCGAAGCCGTCGCCGGCCTGACGGTTGACCACCACCGACGCGGCGCGGGCGCGTTTGGGCTTGGTTTTCCAGGCAGGGCCGATGATACGCATGCCGGCCACGCGCTTGACCGCCGACACCAGGTAGACCGCGCCCCCCAGGCTCCACCAGCGCGCGCCGGCCGATTCCAGGAAGCCCCAGCGCTGCAGCCATTTCTCGCTGCGGCAGGCCGGCGCGTAGCAGCCGAAATGGCTTTGCTCCACTTCCAGCGACAGCAGCTTGAACCAGTCCTTCAGGCGCGGCAGCGAGACCTGCGACGACGGCGGCTGCGGCAGCCAGGGCTCCATGCCGGGCATGCGGGTGCGCGCGCCCCACATGCTCCAGGGATTGAAACCGGAGATCACCACCCGCCCTTCCGGCACCAGCACCCGCTCGACCTCTCGCAGCACGTTGTGCGGCTCGCTGGTGCATTCGAAAGCGTGCGGCAGGATCAGCAGGTCGACGCTCTGCGATTCGAACGGCAGCGCTTCGGGCTGGGCCAGCACCACGCGCGACTGCCAACCGGCGATGTTCTCGGGCGTGGGGGTTTCAGTGCCAACATAGCCCTTGAAGGGCATGCGGTTGGCGCGCAGCAGATTCAGGTCGGCCAGGCCGACCTGCCAGGCGTAATATCCAAAGACGTCCGCCACGGCCGCGTCGAACTGCGCGCGCTCCCAGGCCAGGGCGTATTGCCCTGGCGGAGTCTGGAACCATTCGGCCAGTTCTACAATCGGCGGAGTTTCTTCTGCCACGTTTTCATCCCTTCGAATCCCATGCAAGCCTTGACCGCCCCCGCAGGCGGCCGCGAGCGCAACGCCGCGGTCTTGCCTCTGCCCGCCTTCACCGACAACTATATCTGGGCCATCGTCCGCGACGGCCAGGCCGCCGTGGTCGACCCGGGAGAAGCCGGGCCGGTACTGCAATGGCTGGCCCGTGAAGACCTGAAGCTGCGCGCCATTCTACTCACGCACCACCATGGCGACCATGTGGGCGGCGTGCTTGAATTGTCCCGCATCGGCGACATCACGGTATATGGCCCGGCGCGCGAGAAGCTGCCGCGCTGCGACGTGCCGCTGGCCGAGGGCGACCGCGTGGTGCTGCCGGAGCTGGACCTGGACCTGACCGTGCTGGACGTGCCGGGGCATACCGCCGGCCACATCGCCTACACCGGCCGGGCGGCGGGAAAACAGCCTGTGCTGTTCTGTGGCGACACCCTGTTTGCCGGGGGCTGTGGCCGGCTTTTCGAGGGCACTCCCGCGCAAATGTATGATTCCTTGGAAAAATTTTCCGTTTTACCGCCAGATACACAGGTTTTTTGCGCACACGAGTACACTCTAGCGAACTTGCGCTGGGCCACGGCGGTCGAACCCGCCAACCGCACCCTGCAACAGTGGTATCAGCGGGCCCGGCAATTACGCGCAGAAGGTCTCCCCACGCTTCCGTCGACCATCGGCCAGGAATGCGCGACCAATCCGTTTTTGCGTACGCAGCAAGTTGACGTCGTCCGCGCCGCAGGCAACTGGGCCGGCCACGACCACCCGACGCCGGTAGAGGTTTTTGCCTCCCTTCGTGAATGGAAGAACGATTTCAAGTGACCGCCCGATGAATTTCTCCCGACTCCTTCTGCCGCTTCTGCTGGCAGTCCTCGCCGGTTGCGCAGGAACCAAATCCCACGACAGCAAGAACCTCACCACCAACTCCCAAGGGCGCTACATCGCCCGCGACACGTCCCGCACGGTCGACCTGACCAATCCGCCGGTCGACGCCTGGGACCGCATCCGCCGCGGCTTCGCCATCCCCAACCTGAACACCGACCTCTCGCAGCAGTGGACCGACTACTACGCGTCCCACCCCGAGGCGGTGCAGCGCATGGCCGAGCGTGCCGGCAAGTACCTGTATTTCATCGTCGACGAGATCAACCGCCGCGGCCTGCCGACCGAGCTGGCGCTGCTGCCGTTCGTCGAAAGCGCCTACAACCCCACCGCGCTCTCGCGCGCCCAGGCCTCGGGCCTGTGGCAGTTCGTGCCGGCCACCGGCCAGCACTTCAACCTGAAGCAGGACTGGTGGCGCGATGAGCGCCGCGACCCCATCGCCTCGACCAACGCGGCGCTGGACTACCTGGAAAAGCTGTTCGAGATGCAGGGCGACTGGTACCTGGCGCTGGCCTCGTACAACTGGGGCGAGGGCTCGGTGCAGCGCGCCATGGCCAAGAACGAGGCCGCCGGCCAGCCCACGGACTACCTGTCCCTGAACATGCCGGACGAGACCCGCAACTACGTGCCCAAGCTGCAGGCCATCAAGAACATCATCGCCGACCCGCAGCGCTACGCGGTGGCGCTGCCGCCGGTCGGCAACACGCCGTACTTCGTGACGGTGCAGAAGAACAGCGACATCGACCTGGAAATCGCCGCCAAGCTGGCCGAGATGCCGCTGGACGAATTCAAGGCCCTGAACCCGTCGTTCAACCGGCCCGTGATCCGCGGCGACCACGCCCCCACGCTGCTGCTGCCGGCCGACCGCGTCGAGATCTTCAACGCCAACCTGACCAACTACAAGGGCGACCTGAGCGCCTGGAAGGTCTACCACTCGCGCCGCGGCGAGTCGTACGCCTCGATCGCCAAGCGTTTCGGCGTGACCGAAGCCAAGCTGCGCGAGACCAACGACATCGGCTCGCGCCAGAAGGTGGCCTCCGGCCAATCATTGCTGGTGCCGGGCGACCCCGGCGCCGGCGGCGTGCAACTGGCCTCGCTGGCCGCGCCGGTGGGCGCGCTGGATTCGGCCCCCGTCAATACCGGCAAGGCGCCGGCGCCGCGCGGCAAGGCCGCGGCCCCCGCCGCGCGCGGCGCGGCCGCCCGCCCCAATGTGCGCACGCACAAAGTGCGCCAGGGCGATACGCTGTTTTCGCTGGCCAAGCAGTACGGCACCTCGGTGGATGCGCTGCGCGCCCTGAACAACCTCAAGGGCAACGCCCTCAAGATCGGCGCCCAGCTGCGCGTGCCGGGCACCAACGCCCGCGGCTGATTTCTCCGCCGATCCGTCTTTCGCAGCGGCGCCCACCCGGGCGCCGCGCTGTTTTGTCCGCGAGACCGCCAAACTCCTTAAAATAGGCGGTCTCCAGCAGGTAAAAGATCAAAGGAATCACACATGGGCTTTCTCGCCGGCAAACGCATCCTGGTCACCGGGGTGCTTTCCAACCGCTCCATCGCCTACGGCATCGCGCGCGCCTGCCACCAACAGGGCGCCGAACTGGCCTTCACCTACGTGGGTGACCGCTTCAAGGACCGCGTGGCCGAATTCGCCGCCGAATTCGGCAGCGACATCGTGCTGCCCTGCGACGTCGCCGAAGACAGCCAGATCGAAGCCACCTTCACCGACCTGGCCAAGCGCTGGGACGGCCTGGACGGCCTGGTGCACTCGATCGGTTTCGCCCCGCGCGAAGCCATCGCCGGCAACTTCCTGGACGGCCTGTCGCGCGAAGGCTTCCGCATCGCCCACGACATCTCGGCCTACAGTTTCGCCGCCATGGCCAAGGCCGCGCTGCCGCTGATGGAAGGCCGCAACGGCTCGGTGCTGACGCTGACCTACCTGGGCGCCGAACGCGTGGTGCCCAACTACAACACCATGGGCCTGGCCAAGGCCTCGCTCGAAGCCAGCGTGCGCTACCTGGCCACCGCGCTGGGCCCGCGCGGCATCCGCGCCAACGGCATCTCGGCCGGCCCGATCAAGACGCTGGCCGCCAGCGGCATCAAGGACTTCTCGGCCATCCTGAAGTTCGTCGAGGCCCAGGCGCCGCTGCGCCGCAACGTCACCATCGATGACGTCGGCAACGTCGCCTCGTTCATGCTGTCGGACCTGGCCGCCGGCGTCACGGGTGAAATCACCCACGTGGACGCCGGTTTCTCGACCATCGTCCCGGGCATGGAAGAGTAATTCGACCGACCGGCCGGGCGCCCTGCCCGGCCGCCTTCCCGCGCCAGGCGGTTCATCCGCCCGGCGGCCGATCCCTCAGGCCGGCCGCACGATCAGCGTGGATACCTGCACGTCCACCGCCGTCATCAGCTTGTGGATCGGGCATTTTTCGGCCACGGCCAGCAATTCGTCGATCTGCGCGTCCGACAGTTCGCCATGCAGCGTCAGCTTGGCGGTCAGACGATAGACGCCCTTGCGTTCCTCACTGGCATCGCGCACCACGTCCACCCCCACCGATTCCAGCGGCAGTCCCTTGCGCTGCGCGTAGACCATCAACGTCATGGCCTTGCAGCCGCCCAGCGCCGTGTCGAAGTAATCGTGCGGATCGGGGCCGGCGCCTTGCGGCTGCGGCATGTCCAGCGGCAAGTCGTGGCCTTCGGCGGTGGCGGTGAATTGCAGGGTCTTGGGCGCGTTCTGGCGCACGTGGATAGTCATGGGCGGAATTCCTCGCGTTGCGGGCGGCGCGCATGGCCGCCCCACCCCAGGTTGTAGCATCCGACGCAGCCGCCCCCGGTCCGGCGCAACATCAATTTCTGACTGTAAGCTGAACTTCCTGCAGAGATGGCGGTCGCATATTCCTGTCCGCAAGAGGATTGCATTCACCAGGAAACCCGCATGAGCGCCAGACAACTTCTAGACCAATTGCTGCAATCCGGCCAGGGCCTGTTGGCCGACGCCGGTTCGAAAGTGCAGACCGCCACCGGCGGCAAGGGGGGCTCGTTCCTGACCGGCCTGGGCGGCGGCGCCCTGGGCGCCGGCGCGCTGGGGCTGCTGCTGGGCAGCAAGAAGGCCCGCAAGATCGGCGGCAAGGTCGCCATGTACGGCGGGATGGCCGCGCTTGGCGCCCTGGCCTACCGCGCCTACGGCGACTGGCAGCGCAATCAGGCCGGCGCGCCCGCCGCGCCGCCGCAGACGCTGGATCGCCTGCCGCCCCCCGAGGCCGAGCAGCACAGCAGCGCGGTGCTGACCGCGATGATCGGCGCAGCCAAGGCCGACGGCCATATCGGGCCGGAAGAACGTTCGCTGCTGGAAACCGAGATGGCCAAGCTGTCCGGCGACGCGCAGGACCAGCGCTGGCTCGAGGCCGAACTGGCGCGTCCGCTCGATCCCGCCCAGATCGCGCAATCGGCCAGGACGCCGGAGATGGCGGCCGAGATGTACCTGGCCAGCCTGCTGGTGGTGGACGAGGAGAGCTACATGGAACGCGCCTACCTGGACGAACTGGCGCGCCAGCTCAAGCTGCAGCCGGGCCTGAAGGAACAGTTGGAACAACACGCGCGCGCGGCCGCCTGACGGCGCCGCCTCGCCTCGACGCGGGACGGGGCAAGCGGCCAGGCCGCCTGCCCCGCGGTTTTTTCTTGCCCGTCAGTCGGCGCGCAATCCGATCGCATTGGTCAGCGCCGTATAGCGGTCGATGTCGGCATTGATCATGTCCTGGAACGCGCGCGGCGAACTGGTCGCGGGCGTGAAACCCTGTTCGCGCAACGCCGCCTGCACGTCGGGCCGCGACATGATGCGCGTCAGCGTGGCATTCAGCTTGGCCACCACCGCCGGCGGCGTGGCGGCCGGCGCCAGCAGACCGTGCCACTGGTCCAGCGCGTAGCCGCTCACGCCCTGCTCGGCCACCGTCGGCACCGCCGGCAACAGGGGCGAGCGCTGCGGCGACGTGACCGCCAGCGCGCGCAATCTGCCCGCGGCGATCAGCGGCGCGGCACTGGAAGCGGTGACCACGCCCACGCCGACCTGACCGGACGCGACGTCGGTCAGGGCCGGTCCGCAACCCTTGTAGGGCACGTGCTGCAACGATGCGCCGCTGGCTCGCGCCAGCATTTCACCGGCCAGGTGCTGCGGCGTGCCATTGCCGCACGAGGCGAACGCCAGCGGCCGCTCGGGCCGCGCGGCGTTGAGCGCGTCATCCAGCGTGCGCAGCGGCGACGCCGCCGGCACCACGAATACGGACGGCACGAAGGCCACATTGATCACCGCCGCGAAATCGCGCCTGGGCGCAAAGCCCAGATTGCGGTAGACCCCGGGATTGATGGCGAACGAACTGTTGACCATCAGCAGCGTATAGCCGTCGGGCGGCGATTCGGCGACGATGCGGGCGCCGATGTTGCCGCTGGCGCCCGGCCGGTTCTCGACCACCACTGGCTGGCCGAACTGTTCCTGCAGGCTGGCGCCCAGGCGCCGCGCCAACAGGTCGGTGCCGCCGCCGGGCGGAAATGTCACCACGATGGTGACCGGGCGGGTCGGATAGGTCGCGTCCGCCGGCGTGTCGCCCGAAGGCGGGTTGCCGCAGGCGCCCAGCGCCAGGGCCAGCAGTAGCAGGGAAAATCGAAGCGCGCGTTTCATGATGCGTGTCCGTGACAGACGGCCGGTCTCAGGCGTCCAGGCCGATATCCAGCACCTTGGCGCTATGGGTCAGCCAACCCACCGCGATCTGGTCGACGCCGGTGGCGGCCACTTCGGCGGCGGTTTCGGGCGTGATGCGGCCGGAGGCTTCGGTGACGGCGCGGCCTCGCGCCATGGCAACCGCCTGGCGCAATTCGTCCAGGCTCATGTTGTCCAGCAGCACGACGTCCACGCCCAGGGCCAACGCGGTTTCCAGTTGCACCAGGGTGTCCACTTCCAGTTCGATCCTGACCATGTGGCCGACGCCGGCGCGGGCCCGCCGCACCGCGGTCTCCACGTCGCCGGCCAGGGCGATGTGGTTGTCCTTGATCAGCACGGCATCGTCCAGACCGTAGCGGTGGTTGCTGCCGCCGCCCACGCGCACCGCGTACTTCTGCACCGCGCGCAGGCCCGGCAGGGTCTTGCGGGTGCAGGTGACACGGGCGCCGTAGCCGGCGATGGCGCGGGCGATCGAGGCCGTGGCCGTGGCCACGCCGCTGAGGTGGCAGAGAAAGTTCAGGGCCACCCGTTCGGCGCTGAGCATGGCGCGGGCATTGCCGCGCACGGTCGCGATTTCGGTGCCGGGCGCGAGCTCGGCGCCATCGCGCCGCGCCGCGCGGAACTCGATGGCGGGGTCGAGCGCGCGGAACGCCAGGCGCGCCAGGTCCAGGCCGGCCAGCACGCCTTCCTGGCGCGCCACCAGGCGGGTCTGCGCCACCGCGTCGGCGGGCACGATGGCGTCGGTGGTCAAGTCTCCAGCCCGTCCCAGGTCTTCGAGCAGGGCCGCGCGCACCAGCGGCTCCAGCATGACATCCGGCAGGGAGGGAACGGCCAAACGGGCGGCAGGCGCTTCAGCATTAATGCTCATTTTGAGTATTTTGTGATTAAAAAAAGGCGCGCACCAATTGCGCATGCACTTATGCTAAAGATGAGTATATGGCCTTGTCAAGCGTCACAGGCTGCGCGACAGCGGCAGCTTGCTGCCCGCGATGGCGCGCTCCAGCAGCACGTCGCGGCGGAAGCGGAACAATTTGGCGGGCCGGCCCGCCGTGCCCGTCGCCATTTCGCCGGTCTCTTCGACCAGCGCCTGCTGCTCGATCAGGCGGCGGAAGTTCTGCTTGTGCAGGCCGCGCCCCGCCAAGGCTTCGACCGCCTGCTGCAGCTGCAGCAGGGTGAATTGCGCCGGCATCAGTTCGAACACCACCGGCCGGTACTTGATCTTGGCGCGCAGGCGCGCGATGCCGGTGGCCAGGATGCGGCGGTGGTCGTGGCGCATCGGCTCGCCCGGCAACGGCGCGGCGCGCGCGTCCGGCTGGCGCCGCGCGGCCTCGGGCACCAGGCCGGCCTCGAACAGCAGTTCGTAGCGTTGCAGCACCATGTCTTCGTTCCAGGCCGCGCCATCGAGCCCGAAGGTGATGGCGACGCGCTGGCCACGGCGGCTGCGCGTGGCGGCATCGGCGGCGGCGTCGCACCAGGCCCGCAGGCGCGGCACGATCAGTTCGTCCACCAGCGCCGGCGTGTCCGCGCGCCGGTCTTCCCAGGGGAAATAGCGATACCAATCCTGCCAGCCGACCTGCGCCACGCCGGTCTCGCCGGCTTCGCGCGTCAAGCCCAGGTAGCTGACCGACATGACGCGCGCGCCCGACTCATCGGAGCGATCGCCGTCGGCGAACGTGTAGAGCTGCTCGACGTAGCCGAGCGGATGGTGCGTCTGCGCCTCGACCCACGCACGCAGGCCGGCCTGCAGCGATCGGTGCGACAGTTCGAACGGCCCCGCCGGCAAGGCCCGCGCGTCTTCGGTCGTCAGGACGCGCGGTTCGCCGTTGGTGACGGCGACCAGGACGGCAACGAGTTCGGCATGGACAGAGCGTTCGACGGATTCGGTCAAGGTAGATGGCTGGAAATGAGGGGAACCGGGCGCCGTGAGGCAAGGTCGCGAGCCACCGGGCGCGCCCTGTTTGGCGACACCGCGACGCGCTCGGCATTATAAGGGCCGGGCCCTGCAACAGCCCCTTGCAAACGTGACAACGCAAACGGCGCCGCGCGCCGCCAGCGGCCCTAAGATGGGGAGGAATACCCGGCGCGTCGCCATCCTGGGACGCCCGCAACCGGAGACGTCATCATGCTGAAAACCGTCATCGATTCCTCCGCCACGAGCAAGCCGGAGTCGGCCCCCGCCGTCGATCCCCGCAAGGGCACCGGTATCCTGCCGATGCCCGACCAGAGTCCCACGGTGGCAGGCATGCCGCGGCAGGGCCGCGCCATCGAGGCGCCGGGCGATCCCGGCGTCATCACCCCCGAGGACGATCTGCTCGACACCTCGCACGACAACCGCAAGCCGTGAGACGGCCTGCGCGCCCACCCAGGGCGCGCGCCGCTTCAGGCGACCTTGGCGACCGCTTCCTGGCGCGTGTCGACCACCGTCAGGATGGCCAGGAAACCGCTGATGTCGAACACTTCGCGCACGTGCGGCTGCATCGCGCACAACGCCAGCGCGCCCGCCCCCTGCTTGAGCCGCTTGGCCAGCACCAGCACCACGCGCAGCCCGGCGCTGGAGATGTAGTTCAGGTTCGACATATCGAGCACAAAGCGGCGCTCGCCCTTTTCCACATGCGACAACAGGTCCGCCTCGATACCCGCGGCGTTGCCGCTGTTGATCTGGCCTTCGGGCGAGACAACCAGCACTTCCCCGACTTTCTCGATTGCGAGATTCATAGTGGTTCCCGGAAATTGACCGGCGCCCCGGATCCCGGCGCTTGCGGGCGGCGGCGCGATGCCGAGATGATACGCGAGGCGCCGGCGCGGCCAAACGCAAACTTCAAAACGCGCGCGCCATAGCCTGCCAATACGTCTGCCGATACGTCTGCCGATACGCCTGCCGGCCGCAATCGTGCATACTTCCACCTGCACGTGTACCCCTGAACGCAAGGCAACCATGCCCTCTCAGTCCGATACGCTTGATCTCGTCCCCGACGCCCGCGCCGTCGCTTCCGCCATCGAATGGCTCGAGGCCATTGCCGAGCGCGAGGGCTGGTCGCCGAAGCTGAGTTTTGGTCTGTCCTTGAGCCTGGACGAAGCGCTGACGAACATCGTTTCCTATGCCTTCGACGATCCCCTGCTCACCCCCGGTCCCGCCCATGTCCGCCTGGCCTGCCGCCAGGACGACGCGTGGATCTCGCTGGAGATAATCGACAATGGCCGGCCGTACGATCCCACCCTGACCCCGCCTCCCCCATTGGCCACTTCGCTCGATGACGCCGAAATCGGCGGCCACGGCGTGCGGCTGATGCAGCACTATCTGCACGACCTGCGCTACACGCGCGACGGCAACGAGAACCGCCTGACGCTCGTGATGCGCGCCGCGTGACTTCACCGGCGCGTCCAATGAAGACGCGCTATCGACAACTTGCAATGCATAGACAGAAAGTACCGAACAAAACCCGGTCATCTGTCACTCATGCATAGACTGCGCGCCGGTTGCGCGCAGCCCTCGCCCAGATGCCGCCCGTGAACGCTCCCTATCGTCCAGAAGGATTGCTTGCCCGCCCCTTGTATGCCCGCGTCGACGCGGCTGCCGTGGCCCACAACCTCGCCCGCCTGCGCGCGGCGCTGCCCGCCACCGGCGCGCCCCGGCTGTGGGCCACGGTCAAGGCCGATGCCTACGGCCATGGCCTGGCAAGGGTGCTGCCGGCGTTGCGCGGCGCCGACGGCCTCGCGGTGCTGCACCTGGACGAAGCGCGCACCTGCCGCCGGCTGGGCTGGAAAGGCCCCGTGCTGGTCTATGGCGGCCTGTACTCGCCGGCCGATACGCTGTTGCTGGACACGCCGCAACTGCACCTGGTCATCACCCATCTCGCGCAACTGCACTGGCTGGCGCAAGCGCCGGCGGCCGAGCGGCCGGCGGTCTGGCTGCGTTTTGCCGGCGATATCCACCACACCGGTTTCAGCGCCGAGGACTATCACGCCGCGTTCGAACTGGCGCGCGCGCTGGCCGCGCGTGGCGTGGTGGGCGAAGTCGGCCACCTGAACCACTACGCGCGCGCCGACGAAGCCGATGGCGTGGATCACGCCGACGCGCGCTTTCGCGCCCTCATCGACGGCCTGCCGGGCCCCGTTTCCACCAGCAATTCCGCCGCCGTGTTGGGCCATGCGGCGCGCGCGGCAACCACCCAATGGGTACGCCCCGGCCTGGCGCTGTATGGCGCCAGCCCGTTCGCCGACCGCGGCGCCGCGCAGCTCGGCCTGTTGCCGGCGATGTCGCTGCACTCGCAGGTGGTGGGCATCCAGCGCGTGCAGGCCGGCGCGGGCGTGGGCTACAGCGGCGCCTTCCTGGCGCCCACCGGCATGGACGTGGGCATCGTCACCTGCGGCTACGCCGATGGCTATCCGCGCCATGCGCCCACCGGCACGCCGGTGGTGGTGGCCGGCGTGCGCACGCGTCTGCTGGGGCGCGTCTCGATGGACATGATGGCGGTGGACCTGGGCCCCGTGCCACACGCCGCAATCGGCGCGCCCGTGACCCTGTGGGGCGCGGACGGCCTGCCGGTCGAGGAAGTGGCGATGGCCGCGGGCACCATCGCCGCCCAATTGCTCACGGGCCTGAGCGCACGCGTGCCGGTGGCGTTGGCGGGCGCGAGTCCGGCGCGCTGAATGACGGCGCCCCCGCACCGCGGCGCCACACTCCGCACCGCGGCGGCGCGCACCGCCCGCGGCCGTTCAGGCCGAGTCCTGGCGCGGCCTGGCCGGCGCGAACAGCAGGAACAACAGCGTCGCGCCCAGATAGATCACACCGGTCGCGGCCAGGCCCGCGCCCATGCCGGCCGCGCCGAACATGGCGCCGACCACCAGCGGGCCCGCCATCTGCCCGAGCTTGTCGGCGGCGCGCATGACGCTGGTGGCGCCCGCCGCGCCGTAGCGCTGCACCTGCGGCAAGGCCAGCATGTAGGGCGATTGCGAAGCGCCGGCAAAGCAACTGGCCAGCGCCAGCAGCAGCACCGCGGCGGCGGCGGCCAGCAGGCCGCTGTTGAAGTACAGCCCCAGCATGCCAAGGCTGCCCACCAGCCCGCCCAGCACGATCCAGCTTTTCTTGATGCGGCTGCGATCCACCACCCGGCCCATCAGCGGCCCGACGTAAATCACACACAGGCCATAGATCATCAGCACGCGGCCGATGCTGGACGCGGCCACGCCCTCGGCCTCCAGGTACAGCGGCAGCGCGAACGACAACAGGCCCACCTGCGCGATCGAGAACGGAATCACGCTGCCCACCAGCAGCAGGCCGAAGTCGCGCGTGAACAGCAGTTTCAAGGTATCCGAAAGATGGGCGCGGGCGCGCCCAGCGGCCTGTGCGGCCAGCTTGCGGCCGCGATCCATGTAGGGGCGCATCAGGATCAGCACGCCGGCCAGCGGCATCGCCAGCATCACGGCGCCCACCGCGAACACCGCGCGAAAGCCGACCTGCTCCATCAGCATTGCGCCGACCGCCGCGCCGGACAGGTGCCCCGCGAACAGGCCGGCGATCACGCCAGTCATGTTGCGGCCGCGATATTGCGGCGGGCTGCGGGTCACGATGAAGCCCTGCAGGCCCATCCAGGTCAGGCCATAACCCAGGCCCACCAGGCCGCGCGCGGCGCTGAACATCAGCAGGTTGGCGGCGGCCGCGCACGCCAGCATGCCGGCGGCGGACACGCCCAGGCCCGCCAGCACCGGCACCTGCCAGCCCTTGCGGTCGGTCAGGCGGCCGGCCAGCAGCGAGGTCAACAGGCCGCAGCCCATTTCCACCGAGATCGGCAAGGCCAGCAGCAGGTTGGCAGGCAATTCGAGACCGCCCGTCGGCAGGCTGCGCGCATACAGCGGCAGAAAGCCCAGCGGCAAGGCCCAGGCGAACAGGAAGCCGAACATCACGGGCCGCGCGATGCGGCCCACCTCGGACTCGTCATCCGGGCCGACACGACTGCCGTCGGGCAGCGTGGCGCGCGCGGCGAAGGCGCGGTTCATCAACAGCGCCAGCAGCAACAGCATTTCGATCGCGGCCACCAGGGCCACCGCGACCACCGTGACCGCGTCGAGCGCGCGGCTGCGCACCCCGGCGGCAATCACGTCGCCCGACAGGCGCAACACCAGGTCGCCATGGGCGCGGGGGTCGGCCAGCGCCGCGCCCAGCGGCAGCACCAGCGTCAGATCGTCGGCCCGCGGACGGGCCCGCGGCAGGCCCGACACATCAAGCGGACCGCGCGCATCGGCCCCGTAGAGGATGCGGCCATCGCGATCGGCCAGCTCGATCTGCGCCACCGCCGGAAAGGTGGCGGCCAGGCGCGTGAATGGCGCGTCCACGCCGCGCAGCCGGTCCACCTCCAGGCCATACCCGAGCACCCGGTTCAGGTCGCGTTGCAGGCCTTCGGCCAGCAGCCCGACGTTGTTGCGCGTCACGTCGAGCCAGCCGCTGCGGAAGGTGGAAATGGTGTAGGCGGCGTAGACGCCCTGCGCCAGCACCAGCGCCAGCAACGGCACCACGAAACGGGCCCGGCCGCCCGCGGCCAGCGAGGTCAGCGGCACGATGTACTTGAAGACCGCGGCCAGGCCCAGCCCCACCAGCACCGTCACCACCAGCAGCACCTGCAGGTTGTCGATGATCAGCTGGCGGCTGGCCTCGCCGTCCTTGGCCGCCGACAGCACCACGGCGCCCAGCGCCTTGCCGCCCGCGGCGGTCAGTGGCACGGCCACGGTAACGCGATCGTCGGCCACCGCGACCAGCGCGCCGGAGCCGCGCCGCGACAAGCCGGCCGCCGTGGCGCCGCCGCTGTCCAGCGTGCGCGCCAACTGCGCCGCGTCGTCAGGCAGCTCACCCTGCGTCGCCAGGGCCTGGCCGTCGGCCAGCAGCACCGCCGCGCCCTGCAGGCCGCGCGAGCCCGCGACGCCGTCACGCAAGGTATCGCGCAGGCCGAAGAATTGTTCCAGCGGCTTGCCCAGGCGCAGGCCGTTTTCGATGTTGCCGGCCACGCGCCGCGCCACCACTTCGACGCGATCGGCGGTGGTGTCGACCACCAGCCGGTTCAAGGCGGACAGGCTGAGCGCGCCGATCAGCGCCTGTGCGAGCAGCAGCACGGCCAGACAGGCCAGAGTGACTTCCAGTACCGGGCGGCGACGCAACCCATCGAGCACTATTTGTATTGGTTCGCTACGCATGGGGCCACGCCGCCGCAAAGTATTTACACACGGGCACTAATGGTATTTACAATTAATGCAAATTGCATCTTATTTCACGCCCTTACCTCACCCGCCCTCTATCGCCCCCATGTCGTTGCGCTCGCTCCGTAGCAAGATTTTTCTACTGGTCGTAGCGCTGCTTCTGGCGGTGGCGGCATTCGTGATGCTGACGTCGCAACGCAACGTCACGCGCACGGTGGTGAACAGCGAACGCCACGCCGTCAGCAACGTGATGGAGCTGGTGTTGCGCGACGCCGAGGCGCGCTGGGGCGCGCTGCTGGCCGACAAGATCTCGACCGTGCGCAGCGGCCGGCGCCAGCTGATGCAAAGCGGCACGGTGGTCGCGGCGGCGCTCAATGCCTACGCCGACCTGGCCGAGCGCGGCCTGGTGACGCCCGGCGCGGCCAAGGGCATGGCGCGCGCCTGGATCAACCGCCTCCGGCTGGACGACCGCCGCTACGCCTTCGTCTACGACGCCGACTTCCAGGTGCTGGCCAGCGGCAACCCCGACATGATCGACCGCGACCTGTCCACGCTGTCCGATTTCAAGAACCGGCCGCTGGCGCAGGCGCTGCTGGAAGAAAGCCGCACCTCGGGCTACGGCTTCGCCATCTACCGCTGGCCGCCGTCCGCGCAGCGCGGCGATGGCGAAACGCGCTACGCCTATTTCGGCTATTTCCGGCCGTGGAACTGGGTGTTCGCCATTTCCGACAGCGCCCAGGACGTGATCGAGCAGATCGACACGCGCCGCGCGCAGCTGGAAAACTCGGTGCGCGACACCCTGTCGAAACTGACCCTGGCGCAGTCGGGCTTCATCTTCATCGCGGCCGATGACGGGCGCATGATTGTGCCGCCGCCCGAGGCCCGCGCCGGCCTGCTGGACGCCACCGACCAAGCCGGTGCAACCCTGCGCGCGCTGCTGGCGCGGCAGGACGCTGGCGGCAAGCTGCAAAGCCTGCGCTTCGAGGGCGGCGACGGCCCCTGGCAGATCGACAGCGCGCGCTTCGCGCCGCTGGGCTGGACCGTGGTGGCAGTGGTGCCCGAAAGCGACCTCACCGCGCCGGCGCAAGAGCTGCTGAACCGGCAGGCGCTGATCTTCGTGGGCATGATGCTGGTGGCGCTGGTGTGCGCCTGGCTGGTGGCGGCACGCATCGTGCGGCCGCTGGAAACCCTGACCCACTATGCCCGCCAGCTGCCCGAACAGGACCTGACCGCGCAGTCGAGCGTGCCGGCCCACATCGCCGCCTTGCCCGACAAACACAAGGACGAAGTCGGCCGGCTGGCGGCGTCGTTCCTGTTCATGGACCACAAGCTGCGCGAGAACATTGCCCGCCTGATGCGCGAGACCACCGCGCGCGAACGCTTCGAAAGCGAACTGAACATTGCCCGCGCGATCCAGCTCGGGCTGCTGCCGGTGCCGTTGTCGCCCATCACGCGCGAACAGATCGACCTGAACGCGGTAATGCTGCCGGCCAAGGAAGTGGGCGGCGACCTGTACGACTACTTCACGCTGCCCGACGGCCGGCTGTGCCTGGCCATCGGCGACGTGTCGGACAAGGGCGTGCCGGCGGCGTTGTTCATGGCGGTCACGCGCACCCTGATCCGCGCCACCGCCGAGGACGAGACCGACCCGGCGCTGATGATGCAGAAGATCAACAACCGCCTGTCCGAGAACAACCCGAACATGATGTTCGTCACGCTGCTGGTGGGCGTGCTCGACATGACCACGGGCGAACTCAAGTGGGCCAATGCCGGCCACCTGCCGCCGGCGGTGGTCGGCGCCGACGGCGTGGTGCGGCTGCTGGAAGGCCGCAGCGGTCCGGCCTGTGGCGTGCAGGAAAACCTGGAATACCGCTGCCTGTCGACGGTGCTGGCGCCCGGCGAAATGCTGGTGGGCTATACCGACGGCATCACCGAGGCCGTCAATCCGCAGAATGCGCAGTACGGCGACCCGCGCCTGCTGGCCGTGCTGTCCAACCCTCCCGTGCCGGCGGCCAGCCTGGCCAAGCGTCTGCTGGAAGACGTGCAGGCCTTCGCCGACGGCGCGGAACAATCCGATGACATCACCTTGATCGTGATCCGCCGCCCATGAAGACATCGCTGTCCACCCTCTTGATGAGCCTGGCCCTGCTGGCGCCCGCCGCCAGCCACGCCCAGGCCGGGGCGGCGCCGTCCCCCACGGCCGCCACGTCCGCGGCCGCCGCGCCGCAGGTATTCCCCACCAAGCCCGTGGCGCGCCCCGATGGCGGGAAATGGCGCATCGGCTATTTCGAAAGCGGCGACTACAGCGAATATCCGCGCACGCTGCGCGTCACGGTCGACGGCCTGCAGAAGCTGGGCTGGATCACCGTGCCTGCCATTCCGGACGGCCTGAACGGCAGGCAGATGTGGGAGTACCTGGCGGACAACGCCCGCAGCGACACGCTGGAATTCGTGCGCGACGCCTGGTGGCAGCCCGGCAACTTCGACGCCGCCCAGCGGCCGGCGGTGCGCGCGGCGATCAAGCAGCGGCTGGAAGGCAAGAAAGACATCGACCTGATCATCGCCATGGGCACCTGGGCCGGCCAGGACATGGCGGCGATGGGCGCGCCGGTGCCCACCATCGTCGCCTCGACCAGCGACGCGGTCGGCGCCCGCATCACCCGTTCGGCGCAGGATAGCGGCCTGGACAACCTGCATGCCCGCGTCCAGCCCGAGCGCTATCAGCGCCAGGTGCGGCTGTTCCACGAGATCGTGCCGTTCAAGCGCCTCGGGCTGGTGTACGAGGACAGCCCGGAAGGCCGCACCTACAGCGCGGTCGACGCCGTCGAACAGGTGGCGCGCGAACAGGGTTTCAAGGTGCTCACCTGCAATGCGCCGTCCAACGGCATTGCGCAGGAGGCCGCCACCCGCAACGCGCTCGAGTGCTATGCCAGGCTGGCGCCGCAGATCGACGCCGCCTATGTCACCGTGCATCGCGGCGTGACGCCCGCGTCGATCGACACGGTCGCCGAGATCCTGCGCCAGGCCCGCGTGCCGAGCTTCTCGATGCTGGGCTCCGAGGAGGTCAAGCACGGGCTGCTGCTGAGCCTGGCCCAGGCCGACTACTCGTACGTGGGTCTGTTCTACGCGGAAACCATGGCGCGCATCTTCAACGGCGCCAAGGCGCGCGAACTGAGCCAGGTCTGGATCGATCCCGCCAAGATCGCCTTGAATCTGCAGACCGCGCGGGTCATCGGCTTCGACCCGCCGGTGGACATCCTGCTGGCGGCCGACGAGGTCTACGAAGCGCAGTGACGGCCTGACGGCGATGCCGTGGTGGTGGCGCCCTGTTTCCCGCCGGCGGCCGGAAATCTCACAATGGCATAAAATCCGCCTACGTGTCGTGGCGATGGAACCAAAGCGCTACTCGGGTTACTCAATCACAGGGGCTGTTGAATCTCCTATGGGCCCGATATCGGACACGCCGGATTTATTGGCTGCATGACAATCTCATCGGTTACCCCTTCCTCGCCGTTCGTCTCTCTCGACGCCTTCGCCCAGGCGGCGCAGAGCGGCCAGGACATCTACGTCGACATCGCGGGCGAAACACTGCGGGTGTTGGGCATGGGCACCACGCCCGGCGGCCGCAGCGTGGCGTGGGTCGCGCCCAATGTCGACACCACCGCGATGTTCGCGCAGGCCCTGGCGCACAGCTACGGCCAGGGCATCGCCAGCGCGGTGTCGCGTGAACTGGGCCTGGAACCGAATCCCGGCAAGCCGCTGTCCGCGCGCACCGTCACGCTGGCGCTGGATATGGCGCAAACCTCTCGCGACGCCCTTTCCGGCGTCGACTTCCTGACGCGCCTGGCCCTGTCGGCCAGCAACGGGGCGCCTGCCTTCCAGCAAGCCTGTAGCGACGTCGGCGTGGCGCCCGCCAGCCTGGACGCCGCCCGCCGCGGCGCCCTGGACCTGGCCATGCAGGCCCGCTTCGACCAGGCCGCCCAATCCGGTCAGAGCCCGGTCTCCCTGGCCACCGCCGCCGCCTGGCTGCGCGACCTGCTCAAGACCGGCTGAGGGCCCGCGCGCCCTTGCGGCGTCGGATTCCGTCCCTCGAAATATCACCCGGATTGGCTTACTTGTTTTTACATATCTGACTTAAAAAAAGCTACTTTTGCCTCAATATTTCCATTTTCGAAATATTGTGACACCGGTAAGCTGCGATAATTCGCGGCACGCCGGTAGTAACTTGTAGCTTAATACACGTTTCTTTTCCCAATCCATGACCCATCCCAGCGACTGCACAGCCGCTTCCCAGGAAGCGGATTTGCCGCCCGTTCGCGCCGACGGCGAGGGGCAGGGATGGGATTCGGGCGAGGAATACCTGCTGCGCGACCTGGTGCGGGAACACGCCACCCGGCTGCAACGCTTCATCATCAAGCACATCGGCAATACCACCGAGGCCGAAGACCTGGCGCAGCAGGCCTTTGTCGAAGCGGCCCGCTCGTACCGCAGCTTCCGCGGCGAATCGCAACTTTCCTCCTGGCTCTACGGCATCGCGCTGAACCTGGTGCGCAACTACCTGTCGCGCGCGCCGGAACGGCGCCATGACTTCGTCAGCGACAGCGTGCTGGCCGAGCATGCCGCCAGCGACCTGTCGCCCGAGCGCGTGCTGGAACAGAACCAGACCATGGCGCTGCTGCAGGAATCGCTGGACGAACTGCCCGACAACATGCGCGACATCCTGCTCATGGTCGGCGTCGACGAGATCTCGTACGAAGATGCCGCCGCGATGCTGACGGTGCCCGTCGGCACCGTGCGCAGCCGCCTGTCGCGCGCGCGCGCGGCGCTGCGCGACAAGCTGGCCCAGAAGGGGCTGCGGCTCGACGACTGAGCCGCCCGCCCCGCGCGCCGCCGTCAGCGCTACGGCGCCCTGCCCGTCCCGGGCGCCGCCACCGGCTCGACCTGGATCACCGGCCCCTGCTGTGCGTTGGACTTGCCTTCCAGCACCGGCGCGGCCGTGGGCGTGCCATCCAGCCACTCGGAGGCCCGCACCGGGCCGCTGCTGCGGCGCAGTTCCACATTCGGTCCGAACACGATGCGCGTGCGCTGGCTCTGCGCCAGGTCGAGGTATTGGCCCGCCGTCATGCGGTCGCCCCCCCAGGTGGCGTTAAGCATGGGACCGGTGCCGGCCCCGCCCGGCGTGGCCACCACTTCGCCGTTGATCGCGACCACTTTGGGGCGGATCAGGAACAGGCGCTCGCGCCGCTGCACGGTCTTGGACTTGTTCGAGAACAACAGCCCCAGGCCCGGGATGTCGCCCAGGATCGGCACCTTGTCGACCTGCTCGGAATTCTGGCTGCTGTTGTAGCCGCCGATCAGCAGCGTCTGGTCATTGCCGACGATGGCCAGGGTGCTGATGTTGCTCTTGCGCACCGTGGGCAGGTTGTCGATCTGGCGCTCTTCCTGGATGCGGCCGTCCTCGATGTCGACCGTCAGCTCGACGCGCGCGCCATTCTTCGATTCGATATGGCGCGGCGTCACGCGCAACGACGTGCCCACGGTCACCGGCGTCACGGTGGCCACGCGCTCGCCACGGGTCTGGATATAGAAGGTATCCGACAGGTCGATCATGGCGCCCAGGTTGTCGGCCGTCAGGATCGACGGCTGCGACAGGATGTTGGCCTGGCCCTTGGTCTGCAGCGCGCGCAGGCGCGCCGCCAGCGTGTTGCCGACGCTGACGCCGATGGTGCCGGGCGACAGCGCCGCGCCGCTTTCCAACGGCAGGCCGCCGCTGGTGCCCAGGGCCAGGTTGCCGTAGCCGAACGTGGTCGAACCGGCGCGCGCGCCCCATGTCACGCCCAGCTCGCTGACCAGGTCCGAATTGACGTCGACGATCATGGCCTCGATCTCGACCAGCGTGCTGGGCAGGTCGAGTTGCTCGATCAGGCTGCGGTAGATGGGAATGCGGTCCGGGATGTCCTGCACGATGATGGCGTTCAGGCGCGCATCGGCCTGCACGGTGGGCTCGCGCAGGCGCAGGCCCGACTTGCCGGTGCTGGCGGGCGCGGCTGGCTGGCCGCCCGCCTGCCCGGCGGGCGCCGCGCCGCCATCGCCGCCGACCTGCGGGAACGCCGGCGGATTGTCGCGCAGCGGCGCCGCGATCGCGGCCAGGGTCTCGTTGTTGGCGCCGCCGCCGCCGCCCGTGATCAGGTTGCGCAGCACCGTCGACAGGCCCGGCGTCACCACCTTCTGGTCGCGGTAGCTGATGGTGCGGTCGTTGACCGAGGCGTGCTTGAGCCGGAACACCGCCACCTGCTGGCCGCCGGCGCCCATCGGCAGCGCGGCCACGGTGCGTTCCACCAGATCGACATAGCCCGGCGGGCCCGACACCAGCGCGATGCCCTGGTCGGGCAACTCGCCCCAGCCAAAGCGCGGGTCCAGCACGCCCAGCTGCTGCAGCGCCTGGCGCAGGGCGCTGATGGAACTGCCCATGGCGCTGACCGAACGCGTCTTCATGTCGTTGGTGCGGCTGACGAACAACGTGCCGGCATAGACGAACCAGTTAAACCCATACACGCCGCCCAGGCGGTCCATGAACTCGGTTGGCGTGTTGGCATTGAACTTGCCGTTGACCGTGCCGGTGACATTCGGGCCCAACTGCAACGACAGGCTGAAGCCGCCGGCGAACTCGCGCAGCAGCGTCTGCAGGTTCTCGTCGCGGGCATAGTAGCTGTAGGGCACGTTCGGCCAGTTCGGCGCGGCCTGCGCGCTCGCCGCCAGGCCCAGCGACAACGCGGTCGCCAGAATCATCCGCTTCAACACTCTCTCTCCTCGGGCGCCACGCCCGTCACGCTTGTTCATGCCAGCCGCCGCACGGCGCCGGCCCAAAAGGAAAGCGCATTGGTGAACGCGCCCAGGGCTTCGTCCAGCGCCAGTTCGCCGCTGCCGGGCTGCAGCGACTGCTGCAGCCACAGCGCGCGGCCCTGCGGGTCGACCACGCAGGTGGCCGCGTGCCGCGCCAGCATGCCCGCGGCCAGCTTGCCGATTTCGGTCACCAGCCGGTCGCGGTCGAGATCGCCGGCCGGCAGCGCGCACAGGCGCGCGCTCATCGCCAGCCAACCGTCGCGCGCCGGCTGCAGATGCACGCGGTAGGTCTGGTCGACCACCACGGTGAGGCGGCCATCGGCACGGGTCGAAGGCGGCAGGCCGTGCCGCGCCGCGTAGGCGGATATCAGGGGATGTTGGGGTGCATTCATGTCGGGTCGTCCGGATTGCCGGCCAGCTTCCTGACGAGCCGCAGGACTTCGGCGACCGGCTCGATCAGTTCGCTGGGGATGTATTGGTCGGGCTGCGCGGACGCCATCAGCGCGCGCGCCAGGGGAATGTTCTGCATCACCGGCACGCCGGCCTCGCGCGCCGCGGCCATCATCTGCTCGGCCAGCGCGCCTTCGCCCTTGGCCAGCACCACCGGCAGCGGCGTCTCGTCGGGCTCGTAGTAAATGGCCACCGCCAGGTGGGTCGGGTTGGTCACCAGCACCGACGCCTTGCGCGTGCTGGCGACCGCGCCGTGCATCACCATCTCCTGGTGCAGGTGCTTGCGCTTGTGCTTGATGTGGGGGTCGCCCTCCATCTCCTTGAACTCCTGCTTGATGTCTTCCTTGCTCATCATCAGCCCCTTGCGGTACTGCATGCGTTGCCAGACGAAATCGGCCAGGGAAATCACCACATAGGCCACCGCGATGTTCACGATCAGCGTGCGCATCATGCCGCCCACGCCCGCCTCCAGGCCCGCCAGGCCGCTGTGCGGCACGGCCATCAGTTCCGGCAGCGCGTCGCGCACCACCAGCGTCACCAGCACCGACAGGAAGGCGATCTTGATGACGGATTTGAGCAGCTCGACCAGGTTCTTCTTGGAAAAGATGTTCTTCAGGTTGCTCATCACGTTGAGCTTCTTGGCCGAGGGCTTGAGCTTCTCGAACGCCAGCACCACGCCCACCTGCAGGAACTCGGCGAACATGCCCACGATCAGCACGATCAGCACGAACGGCAGCACCAGGTAGACGGCTTCGCGCAGGGCGGCCTCCAGCGCCACGGGCAGCGCCTGTTCGAACGGCTGCCCCACCAGCGTGGACGGGATCAGGATCAGCCGGCCCAGCGCCTCGACGATGCCGTGGGCATTGCCCAGCAGGTAGCCGAACAGCGCCAGCACCAGCAACGTCTGCGTGAAGTCCTTGCTGTGCGCGACGTCGCCCTTCTGGCGCGCTTCGCGCAGCTTCTTGTGGGTGGGCTGTTCGGTCTTTTCGCCGCTCATGGAGCCCGCCATTGGTTGTCCAGGAACGGCAACGCCGAACCGATCTGCCCCGTGGCCTCGGCGGCATACTCGAACAGTGTGCTCATGTAGAGCACCATCACCAGCAGCGCCAGCGCGCTCTTGATCGGCATCGCCAGAAAGAACACCTGCAACTGCGGCGCGAAGCGGCTGACCAACGCGAGCCCGACTTCGGCCAGGAACATCGAGATGATGGCGGGCGCGGCGAACAGCAGCGTCAGCCGCAGGAAGCGACCCAGCTGGTCCAGCATCAGGGGCACGCTCTCGCGCCGCAGGGTCGGCGCCCAGTCCCACAGGTCCCACAGGCGAAAACTGTCGTACAGCATGGTCAGCATCAGCATGAAGCCGCCGCCCACCAGGAAGAACACCATGAAGGCCTGGTTGAACAGGATGCCCAGCGGCGAGGAATCGTTGCCGGTGGCCGGGTTGATGGTGGCGCCCAGGCTGGCGCCGCGCTGATTGTCGACCACGAAGCCCACCGCCTCGAAAATCCAGAACGGAATCGCCACCAGGAAACCCATCACCAGGCCGATGAAGACTTCCTTGGCCACCAGCAGCACCAATTCCACCGCGCCCAGCTCGATCACGGCATAGCGCGGCGCCAGCGCGGGAACCAGCACGAGGCCGATGGCGGCGCACAAGGCGTAGCGCAGCATGCCGGGCAGCAGCTGGCGGTTGAACAGCGGCAGCATCGCGCACAGCGCCAGGATGCGCGGCTGCGTCAGCGCCAGCGTACCCAGGAAGACTTTCGCTTCGGCGTAGGTGATGCCCGAGATCATGGTGGCGCGCCGCTCCTAGTGGATCTTGTAGAAGAGGTCGAACACGGAGATCGTGAAGTTGTAAAGCTCGGCGCTGAGCCAGCGCGCCGTCAGCAGGATCGTGGCGAACACCGCGATCAGCTTGATGGCGAACGACAGCGTCTGTTCCTGGATCTGCGTCAACGCCTGGAACAGCGAAAACAGCGTGCCCACGATCGCCGCCACGGCGATCGGCGGCAGCGACAGCCACAGCACCAGGTAGAGCGCCTGGGTCATGTAAGAGACGAGGTCGACGGTGCCCATGGCGGCCTCAGGTATAGGACAGCACCAGGCCCTGGATCAGCCGCGTCCAACCGTCGACCATGACGAACAGGAACAGCTTCAGGGGCATGGAAATCGTGACCGGCGACACCATCATCATGCCCATCGCCAGCAGGATGTTGGAGACGATCAGGTCGATGATGACGAACGGCAGATACAGCAGGAAGCCGATCTGGAACGCGGCGGTCAGCTCCGACAGCAGGAACGACGGGATCAGCACCAGCAGGTCGTCTTCCTTGAGGTTACGGGCCTGCTGCTCGCCCCACAGGCCGCGCGCGGTGCGCAGGAAGAAATCGCGCTGCTCCGCGCGGCTGTTCTTGAGCATGAAGGCGCGCATGGGCTCGGCGCCGCGCGCCACCGCGTCCAGGATGCCTTCGAGCCGGTCCGGCTCCGGCGTGCCCGGCGCCACCGCCGCCGGCGGGGCGCGCAGTTCGTCGCCGATCTGCATCACCACCGGCCCCATGACGTAGGCGGACAGGATCAGCGCCAGCCCGTACAGCGCCATGTTGGGCGGCACCTGCTGCACGCCCAGGGCATTGCGCACCAGCGTCAGCACCACCGCGATCTTCAGGAACGAGGTGGTCATGACCGCGGCCAGCGGCACCAGCGCCAGCAGCGCCAGGACGACCGCCAGGCTGATCGGATCCGCGCCGCTCATGCGCCCGCCTTGCCCAGCCGATGCAGCGTGACGCCGATGCGGCCGTCGATCTCGACCAGCTCGCCGCTGCCCACCAGCGCGCCGTTGGCGCGCACCAGCACCGGGCCATCGGCCAGCGGCCGCGCCAGGTCGAAGGTCTCGCCGGGTTGCAGTTGCCGCAGCTCGCCCAACGTAATCTGGCGTTCGCCCAGCTCGAACGTCAGTCGGACGGGGATGGCGTCGATATCGAGCGGTGTCTGGGCGCCCGCTTCGGCGTCCTGCGGCGGTTGCGGCGTCTCGGTCATGAGGGAAGTCCAGCCTTGGGTAACGAGGTATGAGGAATCCTGGCGGCGCACGCGCAGCCCCTGGCCGCCGGCGCCCAGCCACAGTTCGCCGTCGGGCGACACCAGATAGTGGTCGAGAAAAAGGGTGTCGCGCGGCGCCAGCCCGCGCAGTTCAGCGGCGCCCAGGTCGGTCCAGCCCAGGCAGGCGGCGATGCGCACCGGCACGGCATCGGTATCGATCTCATTGGCCGTCGGCGCGGCGCGGCCGACCAGGCCGGCCAGCAGCATCAGACCCAGCCCATCCGCCGCCAGCGTGGCGTAGATCGTCTCGCCGCTGGCGGGATGGCGCGCGGCCAGCGTCCAGTCATGCGCCAGCGCCGGCGCGGGGGTATCGCGGCCCACCACCCGCAGCGGACCGCCGGGCGATGCCTCGCCCAGCCCCGCGACCACTTCGGCCAACAGCGTCTCAATGGCGGCCGATGCCAGGGCCGGCGGCAGTTCGCCCGCGTCCAGGTCCGGCAACCGCGCCGCCAGCCAGGCCGCGGCGGCCCCCGCTGGCAGGCCCAGGCGCAACCGCGCGCCGGCCCATTCCAGGTCCGCCGACAGCGTGGCCGACTGCCGCAAGGCGTCGGGCACCCCGGGCGTAAAGCCCAGGCGCCAGCGTGTGGGCTCGGCATCGCCGCCGGCCAGCGGCGCCAGGGTGACCGCCAGATCGGCGCCGTGGCGGGCCACCAGCGAACGCGCGCGGGCCTCGTTGCCGGACAGGCGCGGCAAGGGCAGCGGGGACGGAGAGAGAAGCGTGCTTTCGGTCATGGGTTCCAGCAATCAACGGAGCGGCGCGTCGGCGTCGGTCTCCGCCAGGCAGGGGTCTTCCGGGTCGTCGGTGGCGACGCGCACGCGTGTCGGCCGGCCCAGGCTCTCGGCCAGTTGTTCGGCCAGCGGCCGGGCCAGGGCGGTGAGGCGCTCGCGCGAGGTTTCGAGGGCGCAGATGAAATCGGCGATCACGCGTCCTTCGGCCTGGTAGACCGACACGCTCACCCCCGGCAACACCTCTTCCTTCAATTCCACCCGCACCTGGCGCCGGCCCTGGCTGCCATCGGCCACCAGCAGCTGCTCGGCGCTGCCCAGCAGGGCCTCGGCCAGCGCCCGGGACGGCCCGTCGGCGGGCGGGACGGCATCGCCGCGCACAGCGCCGAACAGCGAAAACGGCGTGGGCGCCGCGGGCGGGGCCGGACGCGGGTCGTCGCCGTCTCGCGCCAAGGCCTGCTCGAATGCGCGGCGATCGGCATCGCTGGCCTGGCGGCCAGCCGCCTGCCCGTCCGACTGGGTCAACCCCGAACCCTGGGCAATCGCGGTGTCCAGGCCGATGCGTCGGTCGATGCTCATACCGGCTCGAACTCCTCGTGCTGCTCCCAGTCCTCGCGGTCGCGCGATAGCGATGCGGCCTCTTCCATCTCCATGTCTTCCTTGTGCTCCAGTGCCTTCAGGTGCTCGGCCAGGTGAATGCTGGCCAGTTCCACGAACTTGCCCGTCAGGCGCACCGCCTGCTGATGCTGGTCGCGGCGCTCGGCCAGCGCCTGGGCTTCGTCGCGCAGGCGTTGCGCGGCCTGGTCCAGCGCCTGCTCGCGCTGGCGCTCGCCTTCACGCAGGCCAGCCACGCCCTGCAGCACGCTCTCGATCTCGCGCACCCGCACCACCCGGCTGCACAGGTCGCGGTACATGGCGCGCTCACGCCGCTCCGACTCATCGCGGAAATCCGCCAGCGCTTGCTCGGACGCCTGGCGCGCGGCCTCGGCCTCGGCGTGCCGCAGGCGCTGGCGCGACACCGCGATCTCGGCCTGGCCTTCGCGAAAGCGCTTGATGGCGAGCAATTCGTCGAACACGCTCATGCCGTCCCCACGATGCCGGACATCTGCGCCAGCGCCTCGGGCAGCGTGGCGCGTTCATCGGTGCGCTGCCGCAGGAACTGGTTGATCGCGCCGATCTTGTCGATGGCCTCGTCCGTCACGGCGTCGCCGCCGCGCTTGTATTCGCCAATCTTCACCAGCAGCTCGACTTCCTGGTACTTGGCCATCAACTCGCGCAGCCGGCCGGCGGCGCGTTTGTGCTCGGGCGTGATGACCGCGTTCATGACGCGACTGGCGGAGGCCAGCACGTCGATCGCCGGATAGTGGTTGGCCGCGCCCAGCTTGCGCGACAGCACGATGTGGCCGTCGAGGATGGAGCGGGTCTCGTCGGCGATGGGCTCGGTCATGTCGTCGCCCTCCACCAGCACGGTGTACAGCGCGGTGATCGAGCCGTGTTCGTTCATGCCGGCGCGCTCCATCAGCTTGGGCAGCGTGGCGAATACCGATGGCGGATAACCGCGGCGGGTCGGCGGTTCACCGGCGGCCAGGCCGATCTCGCGCTGGGCGCGCGCAAAACGCGTCACCGAGTCCATCAGGAACAGCACGCGCTTGCCCTGGTCGCGGAAGTATTCGGCGATGGCCGTGGCCACGTAGGCGGCCTTGGCCCGCTCCATCGACGACTTGTCGCTGGTGGCGCAGACGATCACGCTCTTGCGCCGGCCTTCGCGGCCCAGCTCGTGCTCCAGGAATTCACGCACTTCGCGGCCACGTTCGCCGATCAGCGCCACCACGGTCACATCCACCGCCGCGCCCTTGACCAGCATGCCCATCAGCGTCGATTTGCCGCCGCCGGCGGCGGCGAAGATGCCCATGCGCTGGCCTTCGCCGCAGGTCAGCACGCTGTCCAGCGCACGCACGCCCAGTTCCAGCGGTTGCGAAATGATGCGGCGCTTGAGCGGATCGGGCGCTTCGGCGAACACGGGGTAGAACTTGCTGGCCTCCAGCGGCCCCAGCTCGGCCTCGTCCAGCGGCCGGCCCAGTCCATCCAGCACGCGGCCCAGCAGGCCCGGCCCCACGGGCACCATGTGGGCGCGGCCGGTGGGGATGACCTCGGTGGCGGTGGAAATGCCGTACATGTCGCCGATCGGCGTCAGCAGCGCGGCGTCGCGGGCGAATCCCACCACCTCGCCCTTCATCTCGAAGTTCTCGCCGGGATTGCGCAGGATGCAGACCTCGCCCACCTTCACCGACGGCACCACCGCCTTGATGATGGTGCCGATCACCTGGGTCACGCGGCCCTTGATGCGCAGCGTCGGCGTGTCCTGCAGCGCCAGCTCCATCATTTCGGAGATGTAGTCGAACTGGCGCATCGCTAGACCCGGCTTCCCAAGGTGCGCTGGAAGGCCTGGCGCAGCGCCTGGATCTGCCCTTCCAGGCTGGCCTCGACCATGCCGATCTCGCTTTCCAGGATGCAGGCGCCGCGCGCCAGCCGGCCGTCGGCCAGGATGTCAAGGTAGCCGACACCCGGATAAGCGGCCAGCAGGTCGTTGATCTGCTCGCGCACCGTATCGACCTCGGCCGGATTCAGGCGCAGGGTCATCTGCTTCTGGTTGCGCACCACCGCCAGGGCGTTGCGCACCACCACCATGACCTTCTCACGATCGTCGAAGCCATCGACCACCTTGCGCACGGCCGACATCACCAGTTCCACCATCTCGTTCTCGACGCCGGCGAAATACTCGACCGTGCGGCCGACGGTTTCGATCATCTTCTCGGCCTGGTCCAGCAGCGCCGTTTCGTGGCCCTCGTCATAGCCGCGCTGGCGCTCGGCCTCGAATGCCGCCTGGGCGCCGCCGATGATCTCATCGGCGCGCGCCCGCGCCTGCGCCAGCAACTGCCCGGCGTCGGCCCAGGCCAGATGTTCGGCGGCGCGCAGCACGCGCGCGGCGGGATCGACGCGGCCCGCGCCGCCCTCGTCCGCCTGGCGCGGGGTCAGCGGATCGCGGGGAATGAGGAAAGCCATGAGGAATCCGTTTGCTTGAGCAGGGACAGGCCCAGCGCCAGCGCCTGCGGCGCGGGCAG
Organism: Achromobacter sp. HNDS-1; assembly: GCF_040084795.1. Taxonomy (NCBI): domain Bacteria; kingdom Pseudomonadati; phylum Pseudomonadota; class Betaproteobacteria; order Burkholderiales; family Alcaligenaceae; genus Achromobacter; species Achromobacter sp. HNDS-1. The sequence goes on along the minus strand of NZ_CP157584.1, from coordinate 3,963,466 downwards.
CGGCGCCGGCGGCGTGGGCTGGTCGGGCAGCTTCAATTCGGCCCGCAACGCCAGTTCGGGGCCGGCGCCGCTCAGGGCGGCGCGCAAGGCGCCCAGGCCCAGCGTGTCCACCGCGGCGGTGGTTTCGGCCAGGGTCCAGCCGGCGCTATCGGGCAGGCCGCCGTGCAGGCCGGCGGCGGCGCGGCGCGTGAAGTCGAGCAGCTCCGCGCCGAAATGCGCGATCAGCGTCCGCACCTCGTCACCGGCAATGGCGCGGCGCAAGCGCGGACCGCACAGCACCGCGCCCAGGCGTCGGGCGCACTGCGCCAGCGCATCCGGCGCCAGCAACGCCAGCGCCAGCTCGGGCCGCGCCGCATCGACCACCGGGCGCTGGCGCAGCCCGAGCGCGTCGAGGATCTCGCGCGACCAATGCCGATGCCAGGCCGGCGCCAACGCCGGCGCCGCGGCGATCACCGCAAGCGCCGCGGGCGGCGCATAGGTCGCGTGGCGGCTCGGATGCAGGGTACGGCTGGGCAGCTGGTTGAAAGCCACCAGTCCCCGCTCCAGCAGCGCCGATGCGGACGCCATCGCTAGCGCGCCTCGGCCACGGGTTCGCGGCGTTCGGGCCGGCCGCGGCCGGGCACGCCATAGCGCCACAGCACATAGCCCAGGGCGCCGGCCAGCGCCAGCACCAGCAGAACCAGCAGCGCCAGCCACGCCAGCAGCGTGGCGGACGATCCTTCCCCGACCTCCAGGCCCAGCACCTGGCGCGTGGCGGCGCCGGCGGCCGACGCCGAAGCGGCCGGTTGCGCCGACACCAGCGCGATCGAAACCCGGTCTTCCGTCAGCCCCGGAATCGCGTGCGTCACCAGCTTGCGGATCTGCGGTTGCAAGGCGTCGAGGTTGTAGCCCGTCTGGTGCTTGATGAACACGGCGGCGGTCGACGGCGTGGTGTTCTCGCCCACGCCGCCGCGCTCGGGCAGCACCACGTGCACCCGCGCGGCCAGCACGCCATCCATCTGCGACAGCGTGTTGGTCAGTTCCTGCGACAGGGCATAGATATAGCGGGCGCGCTCTTCCAGGGGCGACGACACCAGCCCTTCCTTGCGGAAGATCTGTCCCATGCCGTCGAAACGCTCGCGCGGCAGGCCGCGGGCCCGCAGGATATCGAGCGCGCGCGCCACCTGCTGGCCATCCACCGACACCGCCACGCCGGTCTTGGTGGTGGCCTTCTGCGCGGCGATGCCCGCGTCCAGCAGCACCGACAGCACCTCGTTGGCCTCGCTTTCGTTGGCGGCCGAGAACAATTCCACGCGCGAGCCGCAGGCGGCCAGCAGCAGCGCCAGGCACAGCAGCAGCCAGCGCAGGCGCGGCAGCGCCCCGGCCGGGCCAGGGCCGCGCGGCGCCGCGAGAGGCAGGGTTGTAGCGGCGTGCATTAGGACATCCTGACGAGCGAATCGATGTTCTGCGTGGTGCGCGAGACGGCCTTGCCGACCAGCTCGTACTGCACCGACACCTGCACCAGGTCGGCCTGCAACCGCAGCATGTCGGCGATGGCCGGCGCCGACGACATGGCGTCCAGGCGGCCCGCGATGTTCTGCCACTTTTCCGAATACTCGGTGGTGGTGCTGCGCAGGCTGGCCAGGATCTGGTTGCCGAGCGTGGCCGGCGCGGCGTCGACCGCGGGCGTGAAGGCAGTCTGCAGCGCGGCCTGCAGGCCGGTCAGCGCGGGCGCGCCGGCTTCGGGCGCGGCCATCAATTGCGCGAAGCGTTGCGTGACCAGCTCGGACGGCGCGGTCTTTATCGTGTCCAGCACGGGCGCCATTGCGGCGGAAAGCGCGGTGATCTCCATGATTTTCCTAGCTAAAACGTGTCGTTGTTCATCTCGTTCCGCAACCCCAGCAACGAACGCGCCAGCGCGGCGCCTTCGTCACCGGCCGCGCCCTGCGCGCAAGCCTGCAGCACGCGCGTGCTCTCGGCCTTGCGGCCAGCCAGTTGCAGGGCCAGGCCGCGCCAGGCCGCCAACAGCGCGCGCTCGCCCGCCGCGCTGGCCTCTCCCTGTTCCAGCAGTCGCACCGCCTCGTCCGCGCTACCCGCGTTCAGGCGCGCCACTGCCAGCCCCAGCCACGGATAGGCACGCCCCGGCCGAAGGGCGCGCAACGCCTGGAAGATGGCGTCGGCATGAGGCACGTCGCCGCGACCGGCGGCCAGGAATCCCACTTCGGCCAGGATGCGCGCGTCATCCGCATCAAGCACAAAAGCCGTCTCACCCGAGACGGCTGTTGCCGCGCCTGCGCCCGCCCTATCGATCATTGCATTCCCGTCTCACGAGGAGGCTCCTTTTCCCGTCAAAACCAGCAGACTCGCCGCGCGCGCGCCCAATTGGGCGTAGGCGTCGTCGTCCTGGGCGGCGGCCGCCACCAATTGCAACGATTCGCGCGCGGCCTCGGCCTGCCCCAATGCCAGTTGGCATTCCGCCACGCGCAGCGTCGCTTCGGGCGCCAGCGGAAACAGCACGCCGACCAATGAATGGATCCGGATCGCTTCTTCGTAGCGTGCCTGCATCTGCAGGCACAGGGCCAGTCCCGCCAGGTAGTGCTTGCGGGTGGGACCGTACTGCGACAGAAAGGCGAACAACGGCAGCGCCTGGGCGTATTGGGCCTGCGCCACATGCGCATAGGCCATGGCGTAGATCACCTCGAGCTGGTCGGCCGTGAGCCGCTGGCTGGCCGGCAAGGCCGCCAGGCCGTCATACAGCTGCTGCCCGAAGGCGCTGCGCGAAGTCGCGGATGAGGTTTGGGACACGTGGTTTGCTCCGATATTGACGCCAGTCAGACCATGGCGCGCTTGCCGATATTGGCGGTGACCTGGCTCATGCTGTCGGCCGCCGCATTGATCATCTTGCTGACCATCTGCATCGATTCGTCCATGGCCTGCATCACGCTCTTGATCTTCTCGCGGTCCTCCTCCATCGAAGCCTGCAGCTTGACCAGCAGCGCCTCGAGCGCTTTCTTGTCGGCCAGCACCTTGTCGGCAGCCTCCTGCGCCTGCGCCGACTTGATGGTCTCGGCGCCCGTGATGACCTGCCCCGCCCCCTTTGCCACCGCCGCCGCGCCCGACGCCACCTGGCCCGCGGTCTTGACGCTGTCGGCCACGGTGCGCGCCGTCTGCGAACCGACATTGGCGGCCGCGTTGGCGCCAGCGGACACCGCCCCCGCGCCGAACGAAGCCACCGCCATCACCACCCCGACCGTAATCGTCGCGGCCAGGCCGACCGCCATCGCGATATAGCCCGCGGTCTGCGGATCGGCTCCCGCGACGACCGCGATGGCGCCAGCCATCTTGCCCAAGGCACCCGGCTCGATCAGGATGGCGCCGGTCATCAGCATCGCGGCGCCGGCAACGATGTTGCCAATCTTCTCGGCCAGCTCCGGCTCCACGCCAAACGCCTGCAACAGCTTGCTCACCACCTGGGTGACCAGATTGCTGATGCTGATTTCAGGGCCGCCGCACTCGGCCGATATCTGATTGGCCAGCAGACTGACCGCCCCCGCCACCGCGATGGCCGCGAGCGTCACCATGACCGGGCCGGCCGCGCCGCCCGTGACGGCCGTGGCCGCCACCGCCGCCACCACCATCAGCGCCGCCGCGATAGCGGCCACGATGGCGCCAATCCAGCCGAAGATCTTTCCCAGGATGCCGCCCTTCTCTGCCTCCTTGCTCTTCTGGATCCATTCGTCGACCTTGCGCGCCTGCTCCTCGTTGTTCTTGGCCTGCTCGATGCGGTTGTTTTCGATGTTTTCCTTGGCGCTGCGCAACTGCGCATCCTGCGTCTTGCCTTGCAGGGCCCGCAGCAGATCGACCATTTCGGCGGCAGAGAATTCACGGGCCGGCGGCGCGATGGCCGGCTTGCCGTTGGCGTTGGTCACGCCATCTCCGCCGCCGCTGCGGGCCTGCGCCACGCTGGAGGCCCACTGCGATGCCAACGCGGCCAGGTCAAGGCCGCTGGCGGCGCGCAGGGCGGCCTCGGCCGCCGCGCCGGCGGCGGCTCCAGCGCCGGACGGCTCCAGCGTCGGTGTCAATCCGGCATTGACGGTCGATGGGCGGATGTCCATGGTGTCGGTTCCTCTTCTGACGGACTCAGAGATTGCGGGCGATGCCGCGATTGGTCTCGCCACGGCTCTGCTCGATCGCGCCGAGCTTGTCGCGGATGTCGCGGATGACGTCCATCATCTGCTGCATCATGTCGTTGGCATGCTGCGCGCCGGACTCGGCCACCTTGGCCTGGGCCTCCAGCTGGGCCCTGGCGGCATCGGCCTCGCCCGCCTTGCGGTCATAGGCAGCCTGGACAATGCCGCCGACACCTCCGGCCATGCCGCTCAAGCCTTGGCCAATGCCGGAGGAATTGCTGGCAAAGCCATCCAGCCTGGCCTGCGTGACGGTCTGCTGCGCGGTCAACGGACTGGAGGTGGTGGTCATGCGGGCCGAGGCGCCCATGGCCGCCACGCCAGCGGCGCCGACGCCCGCCTGCAACGCGCCTCCCACGATCTGACTGATGCCTTGCGCCAGCGCGCCCTTGAAGCGCTCCTCCGCCGCTTCCTTGATCTTGTCGGCCGCGGCCAGCAGCGACTGTGTCTGCGCATCCAGCGATGCGGCGCGATCGGCCCGGGCCGCGTTGCGCTGTTCCTGCGATATCTTCTGCAGCAACGCCATCACCGCATACATATCGGTGTCGGCATTGGCCATCAGTTTGTTCAGCGCGTCGGCGGCGCCGGCAAAGGCGCCGCTCGCCGGCGGCGGCAGACCCAGCGCGGCCAGCTTGTCGGCCGCGCCCCCCTTGCCAATGAACTGCGCGGGGTCCAGCGCGGTGTAACCGGGAGCCGTCGCCTTGGCGGCTTCCGCGCCGGCCAGCGGGTCGAGCAACGCCGGATTGATGCCGGCCGAATTATTGACGTTGATCATCTCAATTCTCCTTGGCGCCGCGCGCCGCCAACAGATCGCGCAAGCCTCGCGCACGCTCGGCCAGCGCGGCATGGCGATCCGGTTTGCACATGGCCAGCGCCAGATCGCAGGATTGCAGGGCGGCCGCGGGCTGGCCCATTTCCAGCAGGCATTGCGCGGCATGGAACACGGGCGCCGGCTCCAGCGGATCGAGCAGTGTCGCGGCCATGTATTGCTGCAACGCGTCGGCATGCTTGCCCATGGCCTGGGCCGCGGCCCCCAGGGCCACGAGATAGCGATGCTCGGTGTGGTCCAGAGTCACCAGGTAGGCCAGCACCTTGAGGGCATCGGCATAGCGCCCCTTCTCATACAGGCCGTAGCCCAGCGCATAGAGCGCCTCGCATTCATCGGCGGTCATGCCCTTGAGCTGGCGCAGGCTGCCCCCGCGGGCCATCTGGTCGACGATCTGGTCTTGCAGCGCTGCATATTCCTCGCCGGTCATCGGCGCCTGGGCGGCGGTATTCATCACGGGCTCCCGGAGACGTCAGGCGTCAGACCATCGTGCGCGGACGCTTGACCGGCGCGCCTGGCGCGCGCGGCGTGCTGCGCTGGCGGGCGTAGGCGGCTTCCTGCTCGACTTCGCGGTCGACAGCCTCCATGTCCTGGCGGAACAACGCCTCGGCCTCCTGGCGCTGGCGCTCGTCCATCGGTTGCGCCTGCAGCGTGGCGCGCACCTTGTCGGGATCCAGCCCGAGCTTGCGCAGGTTGTCGTCCGATGCTTCGATTGACCGCTGGGCCTCGCGCACGGCGGCTTCTGCGCGTTCGATGAGGTCCTGGATGTTCTGGTCTTGGGTGTCGGCCATTGCCGTTCTCCGGATTGCGAGCGGGTGGAAAGGAGAGTCAGCGCATATTGCCGATGATCGACGAACGGCTGTCCTGCATCTTCTTGATGAAGTTGGTCATGGTGTCGAAGGCTTCATTGCGCTTGTTCGACAGGCTCTGCAGGCGCAGCATGTCCATCTGCTGGCTGTTGCTGGCCGAGTCGAGCTTGCTCTTGAGGTCCGGGATCGCCTTCTCCAGGCCTTCGCGGGTCGGCATGCCGGTCACGTTCGCGCCGACGACATTGCCGGCGGCGTCCTTGATCGGCGTGGCCGTCACCGGCGCCGGGTCCATGCCCAGCTTGAACGCCTGGGTGGCATATTCGGTGGCCAGCGTCTTGTTGGTGGGCGTGCCCGCGCCTTCGCTGACCTTGTCGCCCGGCTTGGCGTCCTTGGAGTCCAGCGTGCCCTTCATGCCGTTCAGCTTGGCCTGCATATCGTTCAGCGCGCCGGTAAGCTCGTTGCGCTTCTGCACTTCCTCGATCTGGCTCTTGAGCTGGCTGTCCAGCAGCTTGGTACGCTCGGTCTGCACCATCATCAGGGCGGTCTCGATATCCATGCCGGAGATATCGGTCATGTTGATGGCGCCGACGCCGGCGGGGTTCATGTTCACGCTCATGGGAGAGGCTCCTGGTCCGGGCGAATCGCCTGGTTTCGATGTTGCGGTTGGCCGACTATGCTGCGTAAGTAACGGAACCGGGCGTCAGGTTCCACGAATCTTTTCGGAAATCGCCATCCGGCTGTCCTGCATCTTCCTGATGTAGTTGGTCAGCATGTCGGCGGACTCATTGCGGCGGTTCATCAGCGCCTGCAGCCGCAGCAGCTGGTCCTGTTGCAGATTCGAAGCCTCGTCGATGGCGCCCTGGACCCGGGTCACCGCTTTGCGCAATTCGCCATATTCCGAGTCGTAGCGGATGCCGCCCGGGCAACGATTAAGGGTTTGCCCGGGGTAGTCGGGCGTCATGAAACCGTCGTGGCCCGCCATCCGGTCGACAAGTTGCGCGGCCAGCAAGTGGCCGCGCAGGTCTGCCTTGTCGCGCCATTGCTCCAGCAGGTGGGCCTGCTCCGAAGGCAAATAGGCGCGGGCAAAGTCTTTCATGTCGCCCATGTGGCCGAACAGGCGCCAGGTATTGCTGTCGGAGGCGAATCCCAGGTTGATGCCGGCCTCCGCCGCCGCCCGGTTTATGCGGTCGGCCTGGCGATAGCTCCAGCCGCCGCTGGCGTCATCCCATTCCTTGTCGTACTTGGCGCCCGCATTGAACTGCGCCTGCACCGCTTTCAGGCCGGCCTGCACGATGTTGAGCAACTCCAGGCGCCGGTTCAGCGCGCGTAATTCCTGGATCTGCGTCTCGACCTGCTTGTCCAGCAGACGGGCGCGCTCGCCCTGCACGCTGAGCATCGCGGTCTCCTGGTCGGCGCCCACCAGGTCAGCGCCGCGCACGCCGCTGGAACTCTCCAGGCCTACGCCTCCCAGGCTGGGCTGACTGGCATTGGCTGCTCCGACCATAATCCGCCCCCTTTTATTTCATCACCGCATGTTGCCGAGAATCGAAGAACGGCTCTCCTGCATCTTCTTGATGAAGTTGGTCATGACATCGAAGGCCTCATTGCGCTTGCCCGTCAGCCCTTGCAGCCGCAGCATTTCCATCTGCTGGGTATTGCTCAGGTTATCGAGCGAGCTCTTGATCTCGTTGACCGCCTGCTTGTTGGCATCGATGGCCTTGCCGTTGCTGGCCACCTGGGCCTCGAGCGCCGAGATCTTGGCGCCGAGCTGGTCGACGAACCCCTGCACCACGCGCCCCTTTGCATCCATGGTGCCGTTGCGATCGACGTCGCGGGGCGCATCGTCGCCGCTGGGAATCGTCAGCCCGGCCGCCTTGATCTGGTCCAGCGTGGCGTGCGAAAGCGCCTTATCATCGCCTTGCCCCCAGGACAGCCCATACCAGCCCTCGGGGTTGGGACACTTGCTCGCCGACAGGCGGCCCTGCAGGTCCTTGAGCTGGTCAATCTGCCCCTGCAGCGCCACGTTGGACGACTCCAGCTTCAGGCTATCGGCGTTCTTGGCGTTCATGGCCTCGTTCAGGCCGGCCATCTGCGCATTGCGGCCATTGACCGAATCCAGCTGTTGGCGCAAGGCGTCCTCCAGCATCTGCGAGCGCTGGGTCTGCACCGCCATCAATGCGGTCTCCAGATCCATGCTGGACAGGTCCATGCCCGCAACGCCCCCCACTCCCACTCCGGAAACCGTAGCCATTCCTTTCTCCTTGATCGACCGTCCTCGTCGACACACGACAGCCGGACGGCACGGGTTAACCCTGAAACGCCTTGCGGCCTGTCCGAACTCCGTGGAATCCGCGGCCTGCCCGTGTACGTAACCGCCGCCGTGCCAGGGTTCCATGCAAAGAAGATGGAACTTTCCCCGCCCATCCGTTACTACCCCTGACTGTGCGCGGCATTCGTCCGCCGTTCCTCGCGCCTTCATGAACCGTATCGACGCCGGCCTGCCTCCTTCCGCTTTCTCGTCCACGACCTCGCACGCCGACATCCAGCACGGCCAGCAGCAGGTTGGCACGATGCTGGGCCAGGCCGCCGTGGCGGTCGACGGCGAGGTCTCGCTGGCCGATTCCGCCGAGGAACTCAGCCTGCACATGGCCGAGAAGACCGAGGACAAGCACCACGCCGAACGCAAGATCGGCCGCGACGCCCCGCTGCAGCTGCTCAGCGCCGAGGCCATCGTGGCCTACCTGGCCGAGTCGCACGATGCCGACGCCCAGGAAAAACTGATCGAACTGGCGCGCCACCTGCTGGCCGGCGGCGCCGACCCGCGCCAGGCCGCCGCCCGGGCCTTCGGCGATGCCGCCCGCCAGTACCTTGGGCTGCAATACGCGCTGCGCCAGGGCGAACGCGACGGCGCGCCCGAGGACGTGCTCGACGGCCTGCGCGAGGCGCTGGCCGACCTGGAACTGGAAAGCGGCCCGCAGATCCGCGCCAGCCTGAACACTATCGGCGCGGCCGCCGGCTATGCCGGCGACGCGCGCGGCGTGGCCGACTTCCAGCGCACCTATCAGGACGTGGTGCTGGGCGAAGCGTCGCTGGCCAAGACCCTGACGCTGGCGCTGGAACGCTTCGGCGGCAAGGACGTCGGCCGCGGCCTGCAGCAGCTGATCCAGGCGCTCGGCCAGGACCTGGCGGCGGCGCGCCCGTCCACCAGCCCGGACCGGCTGCAGGCGCTGATGCAGGATCTGTATCAGCTGGGCGTGGCGGTCACGGTGCTCGACGGCTGCGGTGAACTCGGCGAAAAGATGGCCCGTGACCACGGCAAGCCGCTGGCGGCCGACCGGCTGATGCAGGACCTGGTCAACATCAGCAACGAGAAATGGCTGTCGGAATCGCGCTTCGCCGCGCTCGCGGCCTCGCATGGCGCGGACTCGGTGGCGGCGCGCATCACATTCCTGGGCGGCGTACGGGCGGTGCTCAAGGACCTGCCGCTGCCGATGTTTCCCGACGTGGACGCGCGCCAGTCGGCCCTGAGCGCGGCGCAACTGGCCCTGGACGCGGCCATCGACGAGGAATACGAATGAACGGCCTGGATCGCGCCCTGGGCGCCTTCGGCGAAACCATCGGCCTGGAGCGGCTGGCCCTGGGCCCCCGCGGCAATGTGGCGCTGCAACTGGACTCGGGCCGCCGGGTTGCCATCGAGGCGGCCGGCGACGAGGTGCTGGTCTACGTGTCCGAACCGGTGCCCTACGACGCCGCGCAGCGCCTGCTGCGGGCCTGGCGGCGGGCCCACCATGCCCACCTGGACGGCTCGCCGGTGCAGGCCGCCCTGCGCGAACAGGACGGCATCCCGCGCCTGCTGGCGCTGACGCGGCTGCCGGCAGCCCACAGCGACGCCCCCGCCTTGCGCCAGGCGGTGGAGCGGCTGGCGCGCTGGCTCGACGACACCCGCGCCGATTGACCCCGCGACGGAGACCCTCACACCATGTCCGATATGCGCATCAGCGGTTTCGCCTTCGACCGCGGCCTGGACGGCATTTCCTATGCCGGCCGCGAAGCGGCGGGCCAGCATTTGCCGGAGCGCCAGGAACTGACCCCGCCCGCCGACGGGGTCAAGGCGCAACTGGCCCAATTGCTGGACACGCCCAACACCGACCGCTACCTGGACAACCAGTTGCGTCCCACGCTGGCCAACCGCGACCTGCTGCTGCCCGGCAAGTTCGCCCAGGCCCTGCAGGCGACGCTGGATGGCCTGTCCGCCGCGGCCGAGCAGAGCCAGGACCGCAACCCCGAGGACGCCCGCGCGCTCAACCGCGCCGTGCGGCTGCTCAAGGACGAGGCCGGCCTGCGCGACCTGGTCGCCATGTACCGCAGCGCGCTGTACCAGGGATGACCGCCGCCATGCCCTTGACGCCCGACGCCCGCGAGCTGCTCAGCCTGCTGGCCTATGTCTACCTGGAAAACAACCGGCCCGAAAAGACCGCCGTGGTGCTGAACGCGCTGCGCACGCTGGGGCTGGCGGACCCCCGCCAGCTCGCCACGCTGGCGCTGGCGCAATTGCGCGCCGGCAAGCCCGACGCCGCCCTGTCGACCCTGGACCAGCTGGCCATGCAGGGCGGCGTCGACGCGCCCTTCCACCTGATCCGCTCGCAGGCCCTGCTGGCCCTGGAGCGGCGCGACGAGGCCGCCGCGGCCATGCGCGCCTACGTTGCCCTGCGCCCCGCCCCCGCGGCCGCGCCCACCGAAGCGGAAACGCCGTGAGCCGCCCCATGCAAGCCCTGAACCGCGTCGTCGCCGCCGCCACCAGCCGCAACGATATCGTCCTGGCGGTCCTGATCGTCTCGATCATCTTCATGATGATCCTGCCGCTGCCGACGACGCTGGTCGACGTGCTGATCGGCGCCAACATGACGCTATCGGCCATCCTGCTGATGGTGGCCATGTACCTGCCGTCGCCGCTGGCGTTCTCGTCATTCCCGTCGGTGCTGCTGGTCACCACGCTGTTCCGCCTGGGCATCTCGATCGCCACCACCCGCCTGATCCTGCTGCAGGGCGACGCCGGCCACATCATCGAGACCTTCGGCAACTTCGTGGTCGGCGGCAACCTGATCGTCGGCCTGGTGGTGTTCCTGATCCTCACCATCGTGCAGTTCGTCGTGATCACCAAGGGCGCCGAGCGGGTGGCCGAAGTGGCGGCGCGCTTCTCGCTGGACGCCATGCCCGGCAAGCAGATGTCGATCGACGCCGACCTGCGCGCCGGCACCATCGACATGGACGAGGCGCGCAAGCGCCGCTCGGTGGTGGAAAAGGAAAGCCAGCTGTACGGCGCCATGGACGGCGCCATGAAGTTCGTCAAGGGCGACGCCATCGCCGGTCTCATCATCGTCGCGGTCAACCTGCTCGGCGGCATTCTCATCGGCACCATGCAGCGCGGCCTGTCCGCCGGCGAAGCGGTGCAGGTGTATTCCATCCTGACCATCGGCGACGGCCTGATCGCGCAGATCCCCGCGCTCTTCATTGCCATCTGCGCCGGCATCATCGTGACCCGGGTGCAGACCGGCGACGGCCCTTCCAACGTCGGCAAGGACATCGGCGCCCAGGTGCTGGCGCAACCGCGCGCGCTGTTGATTGCCGCCGCCATCGCCGTCGGCATGGGCCTGATCCCCGGCATGCCCACCCTGACCTTCCTGGCGCTCGCCGCGGTGGTCGGCACCATCGGCTTCGTGCTGCTGCGCGGCACGCGCAAGGTGGTGGACGAAAAGACCGGCGAAATCACCGAGATCCCGGCGCTGGCGGCCGACGGCCAGAAGCCGCAGGCCAAGCCGCGCGCCGACGGCAGCGCCGAATTCGCGCCCACGCTGCCGCTGATGATCGACGTGGCCGCCGCGCTGCAGCGCAGCTTCGACGCCGATGAACTGAACGAGGAACTGCTGAAGATCCGCCGCGCGCTCTACTTCGACCTGGGCGTGCCGTTCCCCGGCATCCAGCTGCGCTTCAACGATGCGCTGCCCGCCGACACCTACAACATCCTGCTGTCCGAAGTGCCGGTATCGCAAGGCAAGCTGCGGCCGGGCGCGGTGCTGGTGCGCGACACGGAACAGAACCTGCAGGCGCTGCAGGTGCCCTACGAAACCGACAAGCGCTTCCTGCCCAACATCCCCACGCTGTGGGTCGACGCCGGCCTGGCGCCGACGCTGTCGGCCGCCGGCATTCCGTTCCTGGACCCGCACCAGGTACTGACCTGGCATCTGGCCTTCGTGCTGAAGAAATACTCGTCGGACTTCATCGGCATCCAGGAGACGCGCTTCCTGCTGACGGCGATGGAAGACCGCTTCCCCGATCTGGTCAAGGAAGCGCTGCGCGTGATGCCGGTGCAGAAAATCGCCGAGATCCTGCAGCGGCTGGTGTCCGAGGATATCTCGGTGCGCAACCTGCGCGCGGTGCTGGAAGCGCTGATCGAATGGGGCCAGAAAGAGAAGGACTCGGTGCTGCTGACCGAATACGTGCGCGTCTCGCTCAAGCGCCATATCAGCTACAAATATTCGAGCGGCCAGAACATCCTGCCCGCCTACCTGCTGGCGCCCAACGTCGAAGAGACCGTGCGCGGCGCCATTCGCCAGACCTCGGCCGGCAGCTACCTGGCGCTCGATCCCAATGCCTCGCGCAAGCTGGTGGACAACATCAAGCGCGCCACCGGCGACCTGGCCGCCGCCGCGCAAAAGCCCGTGCTGCTGACCTCGATGGATATCCGCCGCTACCTGCGCAAGATGATCGAGCAGGACCTGTACGAATTGCCGGTGCTGTCCTACCAGGAGCTGACGCAGGAGATCAACGTACAGCCGCTGGCCAGGGTGGACCTGTGAACGCCCCCGCAACCGGAGCCCCCTCATGAGCGAAGCGCTGGAATTGCGCGTGCTGTCCGGGCTGCACCGCGATGCCCGCTGCCAGGTCGCGGATGGCTCGGTGCTGGGCGCCGATCCGGCCTGCGACATTGTGCTGGCCGACGATGGCATGGGCCCGCGCGCCGCGCGCATCCGCATCGGCGAAGCCGGCTGGGACCTGACGCTGGACGATGCCACGCCCGCCCGGCAGCCTGGCACGCCGTTCAACCGCCCGGTGCCGCTGGGCCCGGTCTGGATCACGGTGGCGCGGCGCGGCGATCCCTGGACCCACGCGCCGGATGCCGCCAACGATGCCGAGGCGCCCGTGTCCGAGCCCGCGGCGCCGCCCACGCCCACGGCCACTGCCGACAACGCTGACGAGGAACGCCAGCTGGAACGGCGGCTGCCCCTGCCACCGGCGCCCGGCAGGCGCCGAAAACGCGACTCCTGGCCGGTGCTGCTGGGCCTGGGCGCGGTGGTGCTGACCATCTGCGTCGCCATCTTCCTGGCCTTGATGCCGCCCTCGACCGCCAGCCGCGCGCCGCGGATCGACCCGCGCCTGGCCGCCGCCGAGCAGTCGGTGGGCCAGATCTCCGCCGTGTTCGAACGCATGGGCCTGACCTCGCGGCTGCATGTCTCCATGGCGCGCGACGGCATGGTCACGGTGTCGGGCTGGGTGCGCAATGCCGCCGAACAGGACGCGGTGGCGGCGGCGCTATCGCAGATCTGGCCGATGCCGGCGATGCGCATCAGCAACGAAGACGAGGTGGTGCGCACGGCCCGTGGCGCGCTGCGCGCCTTCAACGTGCGCTACGAACCGCGCTACGAAGGCGACGGCCGGCTGGCGGTGGCTGGCGTCGCCAGCAGCGCGCGCGAACGGGCCTCGGCGCTGGACGCGCTGCGGGCGCAACTGCCGGGCATGACGGTGCTGGGCAACGACATCGCGCTGACCCAGCAGCTCAGCGACACGCTGTCGAGCCAACTGGTGGACGCCGGCCTCTCCGGCGTCACGCTGACCTGGAAACCCGACCATCTCGAAATCGCCGCCGGCGCGCTGGACGACGACCAGCAGGCGCGCCTGGCGGACGTGCTGGACGACTTCAACAAACGCCACCTGGGCGTGGCCAGATTGGCGGCCGCCAGTGCCGCGCCCGCCGCCGACAGCGTGCCTTTCGTGATCCGCAGCGTCGTCGGCGGCCCGCAGCCCTTTGTGGTGCTCGAAGACGGCAGTAAGCTGCTCGTGGGCGGGGTCTATCGCAAGTACCGCCTGGTCGCCGTGGAAAACACCCGCATCATTTTCGAAGGCCCGCGCACCGCCATCGTGACGCGCTGACATGTCAACCGCCCGCCCGCACACATGAACGACCCGACCGCCCTCACTGAACTGGAACAACGCCTCGCCGGCCCCGACGGCGCCACGCTGCGCGCCGCGCTGGCGCAACGCCTTGCCACGCTCGAGCAGCAGGCCCGCCAGCGCCTGGACTCCGGCCTGGTGCCCGTCGCGTTCCAGCAATGCCAGGCGGTGGCGCAGGCCGCCGCCGCCGCGCGCGAAGTGCTGGCCGGGCTCGCCCTCGATTCCGACACCGGCGCCCCCGCGCCGCGCACGCCCTTTTCTCCCCTGAACCGCTAGGAGACGCACCATGGCCCTGAACGGATTGACCGGCTCGTCCGGCCTGAATTTCAACAGCGTGAACAACACCATCTACGACAGCATCCGCTCGCAGGAAAGCAATCTGCAGACAACGCTGTCGAACATGCGCACCAACGCCGACGGCAGCGTATCGCAGGCCGACATGCTGAAGATGCAGCAGCAGGTGCAGCAATGGACCATGCTGATCGAAATCCAGAGCACCATCACCAAGCAGATCGCGGACTCGCTCAAGGGCGTGATCCAGAAGGCCAGCTAAGCCCTGCCCGGCTTCGGCCGCGCGGGTTCAGACCGACTGCATCATGAAGGCGGGATTGCGCCACGGCGCATCCGCGCCCGGCTCCGCGCGCGCGGCGCGTTTTTCCCAGGCCTCGACCTGGTTGAGCAACGCGTCGATCGCGGCCAGCAGCGCGTCCGCGCCGCATTGTTCGCGCGCCACGGCCAGCTGCAGATGCATGCGGCCGTCGGGGGCCGCGCACGCCACCACGCCGCCGCCCGCCTGCAGGAAATTGCCCTGCGCGGCCAGCAGGGCCAGCGCGCCATCCATCTTGCCCCCGCCCACCACGCACGACAGCAGGATCTGGCCGCGCGCGCCGTGCGCCATCAGTTGCACCAGGTGGCGGCCATCGAAGGCCAGCTGGCACAGGCCGCCGTCGGCGGGCGCCAGCGCGGGAATGCCCAGCGCCTGGCCGAGTTCGGAAAGCACCTGGGCGAAATGAGGGTCTGACACGGTGACGAGTGGCGAGGCGGGCGCGGACTGGCGCGGCCGCGCCGGAGCGCGAGATGGACGAGGCGACATTATGGCACTCGCGCCGCGCGAATCCCAAGTCCCACGGAACCGGAAGGCATGCTGCCGTTACTCATGGGGTGATTTCCACTCCGCGAGTTATCCATGGCGCACAACTCCCTCACCGACATCGCGCGGGCCGCCGCCGAATACGCACAGGCGCATTTCCAGGCCGGCGACACCGAACAGCCCGCGCAATGGGCCGTCCCGCTGGACGACCATCATCAACTGGGCATGGCGCGCAACGCGCACGACGGCAGCGTGGTGCTGACCGCCTGGCGCCTCGCCTTCAACGACGCGCCCGGCTTCGACGACCCGCAGGGCGAAGCGTTGCTGCGCCGCAGCTTCGATACGCGCCTGGGCGCCGGCCTGATCGGCGGCATCTCGCCCGAGCTGGGTCCGAGCCTCAGCCTGCCGCTGTACGCGGCCTGCGACGCGCAGGCGCTGCACGACATCGCCGAGGCTCTGTTGCGCGAACTCGACCGCCTGGCCGGCCCCGCCCCCGACGACGCGCCGCCCGCGCCGCTGCCGCGCGGTCCGCAAGGCGATGCGCGGCAGGCCGAACGCGACCTGGCGCGGCTGGCGCGGGCCTGCGGACGAGATGCGCTGCCCGCCGGCGCGCGGCAGTTCGACCTGCTGTTCGACGACCTGCCCGGCCGCGTCACGCTGCATCCCGACAACCGCCGGCTGCTGACCGATTTCTTCCTGCACGACGCCGCCGTGCTGCATGGCAGCCTGCGCCGCGCCGTCATCAAGAGCGCGCTGCTGGTCAACCAGAACGCGCTGCGCGGCCACGCCTATGTGGTGGGTCTGGACAGCCGCCAGTTCATGACTGGCACCGGCCGCATCGCGCTCGACAGGCTGGACGACGACACCTGGCCGCGCTGGCTGCAATACCAGCTGGCGCAGGCGCGGGACACGCGCGCGCTGGTGCGCGACCTGGCGCTCGAAGGCGCGCAGATTTCCTTTGGCATGTCGGCTGGCGCCACGAACGCCGCCGCGCCGGGAGCGCTGGTATGAACGGCATCTCCAGCGCCATCCAGAACAGCGCCGCCACCTCCGTCTGGCAACCGCCAGCGCAGACGCCCACCTCGCTGCTCGGCCAGCTCAAAGGCCTATTCGTCACGCCCGACCGCGACGCCGCCCACGTTGACGCGGCCAAGCGCTCGTTCGAACAGTACTTCATGCGCGAGACCAGCGCGCTCGCTGACATGATGGGCCCCAAGGGCATCGAGAACTTCGCCGGCGACGTGCAGGCGCGTTTCGACGCCATCGTCCAGCGCGCCTTCGACGCGCTGCCGCGCAAGCAGGACGGCTCGGTCGATGGCAAGGACTTCGCCAGCGCCATGAAGTCGGCCGGCAAGGCCGCCTCCATGGCCCTGGACCGGTTGAAAGTGGACGCGGCGCGATCCGAGCTGATGGCCAACCAGCCACAGGCCGACATCCGGCCGCAGATCATTCCGCGTGGCGACAAGTACATCGTCATCCGCCCTGCGCCGCAGCTCGAAAACATGGCGCTGCGCGGCGGCGGCGCCAAGGGCATTGGTTACAGCGCCCACCTGGACCAGATGGAAAAGAGCGGCATGCTGGCCGGACTCAAGCACCTGTCGGGCTCGTCCGCCGGCGCCCTCACCGCCACCTGCCTGGCGGCGGGCCTGAGCGCCGCGCAATTCGAGCAGGGGCCGGCCGACGCGTTGTTCCGCCCGGGCATGCTCGATGCGCTCAAGGGCGGCGGCGACCTGGCGCGCATCTATCCCGACCTGAAAATGGAAGGCGGCCTGGCGCCCGCCGTCGCTTCCTTGAAGGTGGTCGACCAGACCACCGCGCGCAGCGTGCACGACTACCTCACGACGCACTGGAACACGCATGCGTTCCAGGACAAGCTGGTCGCGCTCGCCGGCCAGGGCCAGCTGAGCGACCGCCAACTCGAACGCCTGAGCCGATTGCAGCAGTTGCCGGATTTCGACAAGGAACACAAGGACAGCATGATCACGTTCGGCGACCTGAAGCTGCTGAACACGCTGGCGCCCGACAAGTTCAAGCAGCTGACGCTCACCGGCTGGAACAAGACCGACCAGGTCGAGGAATACTTCGACGCCGACAGCGCGCCGGACATGCCCATCGCCTATGCCGCGCGCATGTCGATGTCGTTCCCGATCGCGTTCAAGGCGGTGTCGGTGGAGACGGCCGACGGCGGCAAGAAGGTCTACGCCGACGGCGGCATCGGCAGCAACATGCCGTCCGAGGTCTTCACCCACCCGAAGGACGCGCAAGGCGTGCCCACCGCATTGACGGGCGACGCGCTCGGCCAGACGCAGGCCCGCACCCTGCTGCTGACCTTCGACGAAAACGGCAAGGCCTACCAGATCATGCATGGCGGCCCGCCTCAGGCCCCGACGCCGGGCGTGCTGGGCAAGATCAAGTCGTTCTTCGTCAACCTGATCACCAGCCATCCCGATCAGGCCGGCGCCGACTTCGCCGACAAGGTCAAGCTCCACGCGTCCGGCCCGAACGCCTTGCCGGTGTTCCACGGCGGCATCAGCACGCTGACCTCGGGCATCAGCGACGAAGTCCAGCACCAGGCGCACATGCTGTCGGCTTGGAAGTCGCTGGAGCAGATCGCGGTGCGCATCAATCAGGCCTATTCGATGGAATGCGACAACCTGGCCGACCTGGCGGGCTTGCTGACCGACGGCGAAAAGCAGGCGCTGCGCGCTCATGCCGCGCTGGATGGCCCGCAACGCCAGCTACTGGCGCTGGTGGACGGCAACGTCGCGCCCGGACCGGGACTGATGCCGCAACTGGCCTGAGCGACGGCCGCCCCCCTCCCGGGACCGGCCGCGCGATTCAGAGCGGCACCACCGCCCGGGCCTCGCACACCTTGGCCAGGCGCCTCGGATCGCCGTCCAGTTCGTGCCACAGGCGCAGCAGGCGGTCCGCGCCGCTGCTGCGCGCGGCCAGCGCGTAGCGCGCGTAGCCGAGCCAATGGCGTTCTCCCGGCGCCAGCCCGCCTTCGGCCACTGCCAGCACCTCGCCGGCCAGCGCGTGCACCGCGGGATCGTGCAGCGCGTTGCGCATGGCGTCGGCGCGCATGGCCCGCAGCCGCAGCCAGCCCCATGCGCGCAGCAGGTCTTCGGCTTGCGACAGATTGCGCATCAGGCCCAATTGCAGCGCCGACGGCGCCATCACCAGCGTGGCCGCGATCTCGCGCCCCGCCTCCCGCAGCAGTTGCGCGTCGGCAAAACCGGCCCCGGGCGCACGGCCTTCGATATAGCCGTCGGCGCCAAGCTGCGCATACAGCTCCTCGATGCCGCCCGGCCGCCGCCAGGCCTCGCGCAACGCCTCCAGCGACGGCGGCGTCGCCAGCCGGTAGCGCCAGCGCGCATCGAGGAAGTGCGCAAACTGCGAGTACTCGAAGTGCGCGCCCCGCGGCGCGATGCAAAGGTTTTCGCCGGTGTCCGAACGGCGGCCCGGCCATCCATCCGACGCCAGGAACGCCGACAGGCAGGGCGATCCGCGCAGGTACACCCCGGTGGCCGACTTATAGCCATCGTCCGTCGCCAGCGGCAGGCAGCGGCTGGCGGTGCCGGGCGCGAACATCCAGCGGAAGTAATCGCCCAGATCCACGAACGGCCGCTCGGGCAGGCGTTGCAGGTGGTGGTCGCCGGCATAGCGCGAATGGCGGAACATGCGGTCCCACACCGTCAGCCGGTTCTCCTTCAGGCCGGTGACGCGACCGCTCTCCAGCGGACTGTTGGCAAACAGCGCAATACTGGCGGGCGCCAGTGCCAGCACCACATTGAGCGCGCGCGCCGCCTGCGTCACGTCCACCGAGGTGCACGGACTGTTCTGGGCCTTGGCGTCGATCCCCACGCGATGCAGCCATTCGCGATGGTCCACCAGCTCGCGGTAGATCGGACGCGGCACGTGCACCGCCGCGTACCACGACGCGTCCAGCGTGCAATCCGGGTGTTCCGACGCGTTCAGCAGCACCGCGCCTTCCGCTTCCAGCGCGCGGCAGGCGTCGTGCAATTCACGCGTGGCGCGCCGCGCCAGTTCATCCAGTCCGCCCTCGTCTTCGGACACCGGGGCGAACGCGGTCTCGAGCAGATTGAAGCCATTGTCCAGGCCGCTCTCGCCGGCCGCCACCGACACACCCACAATGCGCCCGTCGATGCGCGCCAGGTCCGGCGCCTCGCCGCGCGCCGCCTTGATCGCGGCCAGGGCCTCGAAGTAGCCGTCCACCGGATGGCTGGCGCCGGTATCGCGCCGCGCCACCGCCATTTCCATCTCCAGTCCCAGCGTGCGTCCCGCGCGCGCCGTCATCGCGCCGCTCCGGCGGCGCGCGGACGGGTCCGCACAGGCGGAACGGAAGCGGTGGCGGCGTGCATCAAGACTGTCTCCTTGTTCTTCTGGCGCGGGGCGCGCCGCAAGCTGAGTAACACCGATGGCGCCGGCGTTCCCCGGCGGCCGGCGCGATCGCCTCAGGCGGGCTCGGCCATGTCCTGGAAGCGCCGCGTCAGAATATCGACGAAGGCCTCGGTCACCACCGACGGCGCCGTCTGCGCGGGATACGCCATGCAGACCCGCACGGGCAGCTTGGGCGTGAACGGCCGTATCGACAGCTGTTGCGCGAACACGTCGGCAATGTAGGGATTGACGATGCCCAGCCCGGTGCCGGCCGCGGCCAGCGCGCAGATCGTCGAAGAATAAGTGGTCTCGATTTCGGACACCGGCTGCACCTGGTGCGCCAGCATCGCGCCGCGCAACTGCAGGTACACGTCGTCGTCCGCGTTCAGCACCAGCAGCCGGCGCTCGTTCAGGTCCGCGATGCCGATGGCCGGCAGCGCGGCCAGCGGATGATCCGGCCGCATCACGCAGACCGCGGCGCTCTCGTGCAGGGTTTGCAGCGCCAGGTGCGCGCCGTCCAGCGGCACCGTCGTCACCACCACGTCATAGGTGCCATGCAGCAGGCCTTCGCGCAGGTACTGGCTGCCCACCGTCTGCATGTTGATGTGCACATCGGGATAGCGCTGCGCGAATTCCTCGACCGCGCCGGGCAACATGCCCAGGCCCAGCGCCGGCGTGCAGGCCAGCCGCAGCACGCCGCTGCCGCTGCGGCGCATGGCGGCCACGCGGTCCTCGATGCGCTCCAGGCCGACGAAGTGGCGTTTGACCGTATCGAACAGGTCCTTGGCCTCGCGCGTCGGCCGCAGGCGGCCACGCTCCATGTCGAACAGCTTGAGGCCGCTGGCCTGCTGCGCCTGCGCCAGCAGGCGGCTGATCGAGGGTTGCGTGGTGCGCAGCATTTGCGCCGCGCCGGTGGTGGTGCCGGCCAGCATTACCGCGTGGAAGGCTTCGATCTGACGGAAATTCAGCGGTCGGCTCATGGGGTCACAGGGTATAGCAAACTTGCATAGACTATGCCGAAAAAAGAATTTTTTCAAATACTTATCGACTCCTACACTCGTGGCTCCTCAGGTGCTCTTGCTCCCGCACCCCAACGAAAACCAACCGCTGTAGGGGAAATACCATGCGTTCAAGCCGTCCCTGGCGCCGCCGCGTCCTGCAAGCCTTCTGCCTGACCCTGGCGAGCGCGGCCCTGCCGTTCGCCGCCCAGGCCCAGTCCAATTATCCGGACCGCCCGTTACGAATCATCGTGCCGTTCACCGCCGGCGGTAGCTCCGACATCCAGGGCCGGCTGCTGGCCAAGTACCTGGGCAAGCTCTACAACCAGCCAGTCGTGGTCGAGAACCGGCCCGGCGCCGGCGGCCACATCGGCGGCAAATTCGTCGCCGAATCCGACCCCGACGGCTACACCCTGCTGCTCGGCTCCATCGGCCTGCATGCCACCTACGGCGTCTACAAGCACCTGAACTACCGCCCTGCCGACGCCCTCAAGGTCATCACCATCGTCGCCGAGATGCCGCACGTGGTCGTGGCCAGTCCGACGCTCCAGGCCAACACCCTGGCCGAACTCACCGCCCAGGCCAAGGCCAGCCCCGACAGCCTGCATTTCGGCTCGGCCGGCGTCGGCTCCTCGGTGCATATGGTAGGCGAACTCTACAAAATGGCCGCGCAGGCCCCGATCGCGCACATTCCCTATCGCGGCAGCTCGGCCGCCATCAACGACCTGATCGGCGGCCAGATCCAGCTGCTGTTCGAAAACGTGCCCACCACCATCGGCTACATCCAGACCGGCAAGCTCAAGGCGCTGGCCATCACCGGCGCCACGCGCTCGGCCGCACTGCCCGACGTGCCCACCGCCGCCGAGGCCGGCCTGCCTGGCCTGACCGTGACCTCCTGGACCACCCTGGCCGCCGGCAAGGACGTGCCCGACGCGCTGATCGACAAGCTCAGCGCCGACCTGCGCCGCGTCTACGCCGATCCGGAATTCCGCGCCGGCCTCGAGCACCTGGGCATGACGCCGGTGGGCAACAGCCCGGCCGAGGCGCGCGCCTTCGTCGAGCGCGAGCGCGCCCGCTGGAACAAGGTCATCGAAACCGAACACATCAGCGCCGGCTGAACGCCCTTCCCCTTCCTTCATTGATGAATCGCATGACCACTCCCGCCATCGCCTGCCGGCGCCTGGGTGGCCCGCCGGGCCACCACTTCTTCGGCTACTACAACAAGACCGTCTGGCACCAGAGCGGCCGCTATCTGCTTGCCAATCGGACCGCCTTCAAGGATGCGGTGCTCACGCCCGGCCTGCATGCCGAGGTCGGCTACTTCGACCTGCATGAAGGCGGCCGCTACCACGCCGTCGGCGCCACCACGGCATGGAACTGGCAGATGGGCTGCCAGCTGCAATGGCTGGACGGCAAGGCCGAACCGCAGCTGATCTACAACTGCCGCCGCGATGACGGCAGCGGCTTCTATCCCGGCTTTCGCTCGGCCGTGCACAACCTCGCCAGCGGCGAAACCCGCTACCTGCCATTGCCCATCTATGTCGCCGCGCCCAACAGCCGCTACGCGCTGTGCGTGGATTACCGCAGGCTCTACATCACGCACCAGACCATCGGCTACAGCGAGCACGCGCCCGGCCCCGTGGCCAACGCCCCGGCCGACGACGGCATCCATGCGCTCGACCTGGACAGCGGCGACCACCGCCTGCTGGTCAGCTACGCCGACCTGCGCAATTTCCATCCGCGCGCGTCGATGGAACGCGCCATCCACTGGGTCAGCCACATCGAGGTCAACCCCTCGTCCACGCGCATCCTGTTCCTGCACCGCTGGACCGAGCGGGTCGAGGACGAGACCTGCTTCCTGCACCGCCTCATCACCATGAACCCGGACGGCAGCGACATGCGCCTGCTGGAATGTTCCGACCACCCCCTGCCGCAACTGGCCGCCGACTTCGACCCGGCCGCGGTCGGCACCTTCGACTACGAGAAGTCGGAATACCAGATCTCGCATCCGCTGTGGCGCGACGACCGTTCGATCATCGTCTGGGGCCCGCACGCCGGCAGCATCCACTACCACTTATACGAAGACGCCGACGGCGGCCCGGTGCAGGTGGTGGGCGACGGCATCCTCACCGAAAACGGCCACATGACCTTCTCGCCCGTGGACACTCGCTGGCTGCTGAGCGACACCTATCCCGATCCCGTCACTCACGAACGCGTCCTGTTCCTGTACGACATGGAAACCGGGCAGCGCCATGACCTCGGCAGCTTCTACGCCGACCCCAAGCTGTCCAAGGAAAACCGCTGCGACCTGCATCCCCGCTGGAGCCGTGATGGCACCCAGGTCTGCATCGACTCGGTGCACGAAGGCGAGCGGCAGATGTACGTGCTGGACGTCGCGCCGATCGTGCGGACTTGAACCCGGCGGTGGCGCCGGCCCCTCAACCTTCGCGCGCCACCTGGCGCAGCGCCTGCTCGAACACGTCCGGCGGCTGTCCGCCGGACACCAGGTACTTGCCGTTCAGGATCACCGACGGCACCGACGTGATGCCGCGATCGCGCCACTCGGCCTCTTCCTTGCGCACCTCTTCGGTGTAGCGGCCCGAGGCCAGCACCGCGCGCGCCTCGGCCGCGTCCAGGCCGGCGTCGGCCGCCGCCTGCACCAGCACCTCGACGTCGCTGGTGTCCTGGTTGTCGTAGTGATAGGTCTCCAGCAGGCGCTTCTTCAGCGCCGTCTGGCTGCCCTGCCCTTCCAGGCCCGCCCAGTACAGCAGGCGATGGGCATCGAAGGTATTGAACGAGCGGTTGTCATCGGCCATGCGCATGCGCATGCCGACGGCCGCCGCGCGTTCGCTGATGACCTTGCGATTGGCCTGCACCTGTTCGCGGCTGTAGCCGTACTTCGCCATGAGTCGTTCGATGGTGTTCTGCCCGCCCTTGGGCATGTCGGGGTTGAGTTCGAACGGCCGGAAATGCAATTCGACCTCGGCCTCATCCCGCACACGCTCAATGGCGGCCAGCAGGCCTCCCAGGCCGACCGCGCACCACGGGCAGGCAACATCGGACACGAAATCGATAGTGATCTTGGACATGGCAATCTCCGGGAACAGTCCTCAAGCGTAGACCAAACCGGCGCGCGTCGATCAAGAAACCCTGGATGCGCCAGGGCCAGGGCGCCGCTATGTTCGCGCCGTATCCTCATGCCCCGCCGCGCGTCCCGCGCGCAGCCCATGCCGGGCCGCCTCAGGCCCCGGCGTCGCGCCGCAATTCCCGCACCCCGCGCCCGAGCTTCCTGCGCAACAGGCTGCGCAGCGTCGAGGTGTCGGCATAGCCGACCTGCGCCGCAACGGTGTCCAGGTCGCAACCATTGGCCACCAGCTGCCGCGCGCGCTGCACCCGCAGGTCCTGCACAAACGCCAGCGGCGACTTGCCCAGGACCAGCTCGGTGCGCCGCTGCAGCGTTCTGGCATGCACGCGCAGGGCCGCGGCCGCCTCCTGCAAGGCAAAGCCCCTGGACAGATTCTCGCGCGCCCAGCGCTCGAAGCGCGCCACCAGCGGATCGGCATGCGCCAGGAAGTCGGGGATGATGTATTGCGCCTGCGACGAACGGTTGTCGATCAACAGGAATCGCGCCACCACCTCCGCCAGCCCGGGGCTGGCCTGCCGCATCAACCACAGCGCCAGATCCAGGTGCCCCATGGCCGCGCCCGCTGTCACCAAGCCGTCACCGGCAACAATCATGCGCGTGTCATCCAGGCGCACCGTCGGGTAGCGCTCGCGGAAAAGCGGCGCCAGCGACCAGGTGGTGGTGGCCTCGCGTCCATCCAGAAGACCACTGTCGGCCACCACGAAAGTGCCAATGCACGCCGCCGCCACCCCGATGCCCTGCCCGCGCCATGCGCGCAACTGCGCCTTGGCGCGCACCACGTCGGGCCGCGCCAGCGCGGCCAGCAGCTTGGGCGGCGTCTTGGCGTTCAGCGCTGGCACCACGACCCAATCCGGCCGCGCCACCTCGCCGGCCGGCCGCACCGCCATGGACAGTCCCAGCGCGGTGCGGATGCGCCGGCCCACGCCTGCCACGGTCACCTCGAACGGCGCCGGCGCATCCGACTGCATGGATGCCAGTTCGTTGGCGGTGTCGAAGGTGTCCAGCAGCGCCGTCAGGCCGGTGTCGAACACCCCATCCAGCGCGAGCAGGCAGATGCGCATGTCGTAAATAACCCGAATATTGTCATTTACGACTATAGATCGGCGCCTCTCGCGCTGTCTAGAATTCTCTCGGATTCAACGGTCCCGGCATCCGTCCGGTCCCACGGAGTCCCACAAACGAGACCCCCATCATGGAACACCCCGATCAGACCCAGCTCGACAATCCGGCCTGGTTCGCCCTGGCCGGCCGCCAGGCGCACCTGCGCCAAGGCGATGGCCTGGCCGCGCGTTACATGCCCGACGTCGCGCCCTTCGCCGCCGTGCGCAACACCACGCGTGACGCCTTCGACGCGCTGCGGCGACTCATTGCCCCGGACACGCCCGCCATGCTGCAGGCCTTGTATCTGCCGCCCCCGCTCGACGGCCTGCACTCGGAGCCGCTGTTCTCCTTCTTCCAGATGATCGACCAAGGCCCCGCCCCCGCCGCCGACGACGAGCAGGATTTACTGACGCTGGGCGCGAGCGACGTCGCCGACATGATGGCGCTGGCCGCCGCCACGCGGCCGGGCCCGTTCGGTCCGCGCACCATCGAGACCGGCCAATACGTCGGCATGCGGCGCCGGGGCCGCCTGGTCGCCATGGCCGGTGAACGCATGCGGCTGGACGGCTACGTGGAGATCAGCGCGGTGTGCGTGGACGCCAGTTGCCGTGGCCAGGGCCTTGCCGGCCGTCTGATGGATCGACTACGGCGCGATATCCGTCTGCGCGGCGACACACCGTTCCTGCATGTCCGCGACAACAACGCGGCGGCCATCGCGCTCTACCAGCGCCTGGGCTTCCGGACGCGGCAGACTTTTCAGCTCCACCGCATTACAGCGCTGGACACGCACGAATCCGCCTGTCTTTGAAGTTGCCCGACCGTAGATCGAACGGCCGCCTGGCGGCGCTGACATGCCGGGGCGGCAGCGCCCGCTATCGCGCCGCGTCCCGATCGAACAGGATCCGCTCGATCGCGCGCACCCTATCCCGGCGGCGCCTGACCGCGCGCACCGGCCTGCCGAAAAAACGCTTGCGCTGCGTGGCTTCCCGGCTGGCCTGCAGGTGCTCGATGAACACCTCGGCGCACGGCGCGTTGTCAGTCTTGTCGAAGATCCAGCAGTAGGCGACGGGCAGACGCGCCTGCCGATAGCGCGGCGCGGCCGATGCGGCATCGCTGGCAAGCAGGCGCTCCAGCACCCGCTGATCCCACTCCTCGGGATTCTCCGCGCAGGCCTGGGCCCAGGCCTGCAACAGCTCGGCGGCGGCCGGCGTATGGTTGATGAACAGCGTGCTGCTCAGCAAATGGCCTTCGGGCTCATGGTAGGCGGCGATGTCACAGTCCAGCGCCGCCAGCGTCGGCCACGGATCGCGGTGGAACACCGCGTCCACGTCGACATACAACAACGGCCCCGTGTGTTTCCTGCGCATGGCGACCAGCACCGACGGCTTCATGGACGCGTTGCGCACCCAGGACCCGGTGGACTCGATCGGTTCGGCATCGACGGCAAGCCCCAGCCGTTGCGCCGAGCGCAGCAGGCGGTTCTTTTCCGTCTCGTAAATACTGTCGCGGGTGAAGAATGCCACCACCATGCCCGTCGCGCTGCCTCCCCGCCCGGCCGGCGCCGCCTTGTCGGGCCCCGGAAAGCTCGGAACCACCCGCGTCTGCTCCGCGGACCAGCCGAACCACTTGCGTCGAAACCAATCGAACATGATGCGCCACGCTTTTCGAGATCAGGTAAAGCGGGCGTACCGGCAACGTCATGGCGACAGCGCGGCGGCAGGCTCGCACAACGCTCCTCCCGCCGTCATGCGACGCACAGAGGGCGGGCGAGACGGGCACGGGGTCGAAGCGCAGGCGGAGTTTATGGATCGACGCGATAAGCGTCGATGCTATTGCAATCAGTCGAAATCCAAATCGTCACGCTGAAACATTCTTCGCGCGGCTTCCCTCTGAAGCGCCTTTCCAGGCCCAACAGAACTTTCAACCGGCTTTCTCGAATGCCGCTCGCGCCGCGGGTCGCGGCAAGCGCGACCCGTCCAAGGCCAACCTGCTCGCGGCGGCCGGCCTGGCCGCCTACACGAGAATCCTGTCGTCGGCCGGATCAGGCGTACTGCGCGAGGCCGCCTCCCAGCGACCAGTTTTCCTTCAAGACCTCGACGAGATTCACGAACACGTCCTCCGACCGCAGGCCGGGATTTTCACCGAGCAGCTGCGCAATCCGCCGGAACAGCGCCTTCTTCTGTTCCAGCGTGCGCGTATTGTTCGCGGTGATCTGGATGAACACGAGATCGTCGCTGCGAGCGATATCAAAATAGGTCGCGCCGTAGCGGAAGTTGGCGGCCTCGTGCTCGGTCATGACCATGAACTGGTCATCTTCGGGCA
Organism: Achromobacter sp. HNDS-1; assembly: GCF_040084795.1. NCBI lineage: Bacteria > Pseudomonadati > Pseudomonadota > Betaproteobacteria > Burkholderiales > Alcaligenaceae > Achromobacter > Achromobacter sp. HNDS-1. Next base: position 3,936,379 of record NZ_CP157584.1, on the reverse strand, counting down.
CGTCGAACGTTTCATGCAGCGCGCGGTAAACGCCGTCGAAGATGGCCTGCCGGTAGGCCTCCGTCTTTCCGGAACGCAACGAGATTTGAGCGAATGGCATGGGAAATTCCTCCTTTGTGGTCCCGTGGCCTATTATCTATTCTGATAACTTATCCATTTTTATTTCAACGATAAAATTTTGAAATGACAAAGCGTGCCCTTGACCTGGAAGCCGTCAGAGCCTTCATCCGCATCGCCGAGCTGGGCAGCTTCACCCGCGCCGCCGAAGCGTCACGGACCACGCAGGCCGCGGTCAGCTTGAAGCTGAAACGGCTGGAAGAAAGGCTGGGCTTCAGACTGGTCGAGCGAACGCCGCGCTACGTGGAGCTTTCGGCCCAGGGCGCGACCTTTCTTGAACATGCGCGCAAGCTGATCGAAGCCCATGACCGGGCGATCTCGGTCGTTGGAGGAACGCGGCAGCGCCTTGCCATCGGCATCAGCGACCACGTCGCGGGTCCGGAACTGCCCGCGCTGATCGCGCGCATGAATGCCCAGGATCCTCACCTGCTGATCGAGATCCGGATCGGATCGTCGGCGGAACTGCTTCAACGTTTCGACCGCCGCGAACTCGATACAGTGATCGTGCGCTTCCAGGCGGGGCGCGGCGATGGGGAAATCCTGGCCGAAGAAAAATTCGGTTGGTTCGCGATGCCGGGTTGGCAGCATCGCGCGGGCGAGCCGCTGCCGCTGGCCACGATGGCGGAACCCTGCGGCGTGCGCGCCCTGGCCGGACAACTGCTCGACGAGGCCGGCATGCCCTGGACCGAGGTTTTCGTCGGCGGCGGCGTGATGACGGTCGCCGCCGCCGTCATGGCCGGGCTGGGGGTTGCCGCGCTCGCCCCGCGCATGGTGCCGTTCGGCGCGGTCGACGTCGGCCCCAGGCTGGGGCTGCCGGACCTGCCGCGGCTGCCCATCCTTCTGCACACCCGGGTCCGGGACAGCCGCGCGCGGGATGCGCTGGCCGCGCTCTCGGCAGCCTTTCGCGGCGTGGCGCGAAGCTAGGATCTGCAAGCGATGCCACGCCCCCCTTCGGGCCCCCGACAAAGGAGAACGTCGCCGCCGGCGATCCTCCGGACAACAAAAAACCCGCAGAACCAATGTTCATGCGGGTTTTCGGGGCAAAGCGCCAACGGGCTGCGCCGGGACGGCTCTTGCTAGATTCTTGGCGGACAGAGGGGGATTCGAACCCCCGATACGCTTTTGACGTATACACGCTTTCCAGGCGTGCGCCTTCAACCACTCGGCCACCTGTCCTGATCCGGTACGCATTGCTGAAAATGCGAATCCGCGATTCTAGCAGATCGGCAAGAAAGCTGCAGCGGCGCGGCGGCCCCAGAAAAAAGGGGACGCGATTGCGTCCCCTTTTTGCCACGGGCGCCCGTGCGCACCCGGTGGCGACCGCCCCGGACGCAGTTGCCCGGGGCAGCCCTTGGCCGCTCAAGCGTTGGGCGGATCCTGCTCGCGGTACGAACTGACGGTGCCGTCGGGTTCGGTCTCCTCCAGCCGCACCCGGAAGCCCCACAGCCGCGCCAGATGCTTCATCACCTGCTCCGCGTCCTCGGCCGCGAGCGGCCGGCCGCGGCTCTTCAGGTGCCGCAGCACCAGCGAACGGTCGGTGTCGCGGTTGAAGCGGACCACCTGGATGTCCGGCACCAGATTGTCGCGGTTGTGCTGCGCGGCCAGCAGGCGGCGGATGTCGCGGTAACCCTCGTCGTCGTGGATCGCGGCGACCTCCAGCTTGGGATTGGCCTGGTGGTCCGAGATCGCGAAGAAGCGGAACTCGCGGATCAGGCGCGGCGACAGGTACTGCGAGATGAAGGACTCGTCCTTGAAGTTGCGCATGGCGAAGTCCAGCGTCTTCAGCCAATCGCCTCCCGCGATGTCCGGGAACCAGCGGCGATCCTCGTCGGTGGGCTTTTCGCAGATGCGGCGGATATCCGACATCATCGCGAAGCCCAGCGCGTACGGGTTGATGCCACCGTAGCCGCGTTCGTCGAAGCCGCGCTGGCTGACGACGTTGGTGTGGCTCTGCAGGAACTCCATCATGAAGCCGTCGTTGACCAGTCCCTTCTCGTGCAGCCGGTTCAGGATGGTGTAGTGCCAGAACGTGGCCCAGCCTTCGTTCATCACCTTGGTCTGCGTCTGCGGATAGAAGTACTGGGCCACCTTGCGCACAATGCGCACCAGTTCTTTCTGCCACGGCGCCAGCTTGGGCGAATACTTCTCGATGAAGTACAGCAGGTTCTCTTCCGGCTCGGGCGGGAACACCGACGCGGCGACCCGCTCGTCCTTGTCGGCCTCCAGCCGCGGCAGCGTGCGCCACAGGTCGTTGTATTGCAGCCGCGCGTGCTCCTGGCGCTCCGCCTGGCGCGCGGCCTCTTCCTTGTACGAGATCGGCGTCGGCCGCTTGTAGCGGTCCACGCCATGGTGCGACAGCGCGTGGCAGGAATCCAGCAGCGCCTCCACCGCGTCGATGCCGTAGCGGTCCTCGCAGTCCATCACGTACTTGCGGGCGAACACCAGGTAGTCCAGCACGCCGTCGGCGTCGGTCCACTGGCGGAACAGGTAGTTGCCCTTGAAGAACGAGTTATGGCCGTAGCAGGCGTGCGCGATCACCAGCGCCTGCATCGTCATGGAGTTCTCTTCCATGAGATATGCGATGCAGGGGTTGGAGTTGATCACGATCTCGTAGGCCAGGCCCTGCATGCCGCGCCGGTAGTACTGCTCGTTGCGGATGAACTCCTTGCCGTACGACCAGTGCGGATAGCCGATGGGCAGGCCCGCCGACGCGTACGCGTCCAGCATCTGCTCCGAGGTGATGACCTCGATCTGGTTCGGATAGGTGTCCAGCCCGTACTCGCGCGCGACCTGCGAGATCGCGTCGTCATAGGACTGGATCAGTTCGAACGTCCATTCGGAACCTTGCGACAACGGCCGGGGGCTGTCGGCCGATTCCGGCTCCACCAGTGCGCCCAGGATGGCATTCATGCGGTTTCCTTCTTGAACAGGTCATGGAACACGGGATAGATTTCCCCGCGATCGCAAATCCGCCGCATCACGAAATGCGGCGCCAGCTTCTGTTCATATTCCGCCCACAGGCTGCTCTTGCGCGCCTCCTGCGAGTCGGGCACCTCGATATAGGCGAAGTAGCGCGTGGCCGGCAGCAGGTGCTCGGCCAAAAAGCGCGCGCTCTTGCCCGCGTCGGCGCCGAACGAGTCGCCGTCGCTGGCCTGCGCCGCATACACGTTCCAGGCCGTGGGCGGATAGCGCTTCTCGACGATCTCGCGCATCAGCTCCAGCGCCGACAGCACGATGGTGCCGCCGCTCTTGGGATCGTAGAAGAAGGTCTGCTCGTCCACTTCCTCGGCATTGTCGGTATGGCGGATGAAGACCAGGTCGACGTGCTCGTACTTGCGCGACAGGAACAGGTACAGCAGCGTGAAGAAGCGCTTGGCCAGGTCCTTCTTGCCCTCGTCCATCGAGCCGGACACGTCCATCAGGCAGAACATGACCGCGCGCGCCATCGGGATCGCGACCGACACGCGGTTGCGGTAGCGCAGGTCCAGATCGTCCAGGAACGGCACGCGCGCCAGGCGCTCGCGGCAGTCCTCGACGTCCTGCTCCAGGGCCTTGATCTGGTCGGCGGGCGCGCCCGCCGCCTTGGCCTTGGCCAGGCGTTCTTCCGCGTCTTCCAGGTCGGCGCGCGCCTTCACGCTCAGCGCCACCCGCCGCGCCAGCGACGACTTCAGCGTGCGGCTGATGCTGAGCATGCTGGGCGAGCCGGTAGTGGTATAGCCGGCGCGTTGCCATTTCTTCTGGCTGACCTCGCCCAGCTGGGTGCGCGCCAGGTGAGGCAGTTCCAGGTCTTCGAAGAACAGGTTGAGGAATTCGGCCCGCGACAGGCTGAAGGTGAACTGATCGACCGCCTCGCCCTCGCCGGGCTCGGAGCCGCCCTGGCCTTCTCCCCCCTGAGGCCGGTCGAACGTGTCGCCCTTGGCGAACTCGCGATTGCCCGGATGCACCATTTCCCGGTCGCCGCCCGCGCCGTGCCGGAAGGTCGGCTCGGAAATATCGCGGGCGGGCAGGTTGATCTCGCCGCCCTGATCCATGTCCTGGATCGAGCGGTCGCGGATCATCCCGTGGACCGCCTTGCGGATCTGGTCCTTGTAACGCCGCAGAAAGCGCTCCCGGTTAACGGCGCTCTTGTTGCGCCCGTTAAGACGGCGATCGATCAGTGAATTCATGATTCACCTCGCTCAGGAAGACTTCCTCACACGGAGATACCACTCGCACAGCAGCCTGACCTGCTTTTCCGTGTAGCCCTTCTCCACCATCCGATCCACGAAGCTCTGGTGCTTGGACTTGTCCTCGGCCGACGCCTTGGCGTTGAACGAGATCACCGGCAGCAGGTCTTCCGTGTTCGAGAACATCTTCTTCTCGATCACTTCGCGCAGCTTTTCATAGCTGGTCCAGGTCGGGTTGCGGCCGTTGTTGTTGGCGCGCGCCCGCAGCACGAAGTTCACGATCTCGTTGCGGAAGTCCTTCGGATTGGCGATGCCGGCCGGCTTCTCGATCTTCTCCAGTTCGTCGTTCAGGGCGCTGCGGTCGAAGCTCTCGCCGGTTTCCGGGTCGCGGAATTCCTCGTCCTGGATCCAGCAGTCGGCGAACGTGACGTAGCGGTCGAAAATGTTCTGGCCATACTCCGAATACGATTCCAGATACGCGGTCTGGATCTCCTTGCCGATGAATTCGGCGTAGCGCGGCGCCAGGAAGCCCTTGATGAACTCCAGGTAGCGCCGGCGGATTTCCTCCGGATAGTCCTCGCGCCCGATGCGCTGCTCCAGCACGTACATCAGGTGCACCGGATTGGCCGCCACCTCGGTCTGGTCGTAGTTGAAGACGCTGGACAGGATCTTGTACGCGAAGCGCGTCGAGACCCCGTTCATGCCCTCGTCGGTGCCGGCGTAGTCCTTGTACTCCTGCAACGCCTTGGCCTTCGGATCGACGTCCTTCAGGCTTTCGCCGTCATAGACGCGCAGCTTCGAGTAGATGCTGGAATTCTCCGGCTCCTTCAGCCGGGTCAGCACCGAGAACTGCGCCATCATGTCCAGCGTTCCCGGCGCGCACGGCGCCGTCGACAGCGAGCTGTGATGCAGCAGCTTCTCGTAGATGCGGACTTCTTCCGAGACCTGCAGGCAGTAAGGCACCTTGACGATATAGATACGGTCGAGGAACGCCTCGTTGTGCTTGTTGTTGCGGAAGGTCTGCCATTCCGACTCGTTCGAGTGCGCCAGGATGCAACCGTTGAACGGGATCGCCGAGAAACCCTCGGTGCCCTTGAAGTTGCCTTCCTGGGTCGCCGTCAAGAGCGGATGCAGCATCTTGATCGGCGCCTTGAACATTTCCACGAACTCGAGCAGCCCCTGGTTGGCCAGGCACAGGCCGCCGGAATAGCTGTAGGCGTCCGGGTCGTCCTGCGAATGGCGATCGAGCTTGCGGATGTCGACCTTGCCGACCAGCGACGAGATGTCCTGGTTGTTCTCGTCGCCCGGTTCGGTCTTGGCGATCGCCACCTGGCGCAGCACCGACGGGTTCAGGCGCACCACGCGGAACTGCGAGATGTCGCCGTCGAACTCCTTCAGCCGCTTGACCGCCCACGGCGACATGATGCCCGTGAGGTAGCGGCGCGGAATGCCGTATTCCTTTTCGAGCGTGTCGCCGAAGCGTTCTGGGTGGAACAGGCCCAGCGGCGACTCGTTCACCGGCGAGCCCTTGAGCGCGTAGATGGGGAAGCGCTCCATCAGCACCTTGAGGCGTTCGGCGATGGACGACTTGCCGCCGCCGACGGGCCCCAGCAGATAGAGGATTTGCTTGCGCTCTTCCAGTCCCTGCGCGGCGTGCTTGAAGAACGCCACGATCTGCCCGATGACGTCCTCCATGCCGTAGAACTCCTGAAACGCTGGATAGCGCCGGATGGTCCGGTTGGAAAACAAACGGGAAAGACGTGGGTCGTTGCGCGTATCCACGATTTCAGGTTCGCCAATCGCCGCCAGCATGCGCTCAGCGGGGCTGGCGTATGCCATCGGGTCGCGTCGGGCGAGATCCAGATACTCCTCGAGAGAGAGCTCTGACTCCTGTTCTCTTGCATACTGCGACTTGAAGCCTTCGACGATGTTTTGCACGGAAACCTCCTACAACACGCGAAAAAGCCATGACGTCCCTACGTGTCCCCATTGTGTGCCTCAGTGCTTCAGCGTGACTAGTCAATCTCGCTATTAGCAATTTCGGCACGGTCGTATGTTGCTTTCGCCACACATCAACCATGAGCACGATCGGGCCCTTTCCGTTTAGGCTGCGCCCTTCGGACACAAGTTCCGTCAGGGATTGCAACCAACGTGAATAAGTTCACTCGTTCGCCTTCAGCATATTGCTGTAGAACGCGCACGGGATGCGTCCATGCATGAAATGGTCAGCAATTATTTGAAGGGATGAGCGATATCCCGGTGGATTCTTATGATCCGGACGCAAGTCCGGTGCGTTCGCTATGCGATGGCAGCGAACGGTCTGAACGGCGCGACAGCGACTGCGTTCAGCAAGTATCGATCCGGTGTGTGAAAGCGCCGGTACGCGATACTGGAATCCGTGGTGACGAGGGCGCGTGGCGGGTCGTGGTGCAAGCCATGCGCGCGTAGCGCCAAGTCATGGCCTAGCTTAAGCCCAATTGACGGTTTTGTGGCAATTCATTTGGGGCTACAGGGTAAAAAAACACCATCGACAACCCTCAGCCCGTGTCGCGAAAATCGTTCCCAAACTTGCTGCGATCCCGCCGCAAGCCGCGCCGGCAAACGCTATCCCCGCGATCGCCATGCGCTATCGCGCGATCAATTGGCAGCCGGGCAGGTCGAGTGCTAATACCCATTGCGCCGTCAAGGATAGAATCACGCATTCGTCGAACCCGCGTCCCACGCCTTTATTCAAACGCTGTCCCGCCTACCCATGTCGCCACGCCCGCGCCTGATCATGCAGGGGTCGCGCATCACTCGCGTGGCCAGGCGCGGCCGGCGCCTCGCGGCACTTTGCGCGCTGCCGCTCTGCGCCCTGCTGCTGGCGGCCTGCGAACGCGCCACGCCTCCTTTGCCCAACGATGCCTATGTCTGGCAACGACGCTGGACGCCGGCCTTGGCGCATGCGCTGCGCGACAGCGCGGACGTGCTGCGCTCGTGGCGGGTGCTGGCGGCGGAACTGCGCGCCGACGGCGCCTGGGTCGACGCGGCGCCCGATCTGGCCGCGCTGGCCGCGACCGCGCGCCCGGTCGTGCCGGTGCTGCGGCTGGACGGTCGCGTCGACGATCTGCGCGAGGCCGACATCGCCGCGCGTATCGCCGCCACGCTTGCCGCGTGGCGCGGCGCCGGCATCCACGTGGCCGGCCTGGAAATCGACTACGACTGCGCCACCGCGCGATTACCGGCCTATGCCGCGCTGCTTGCCAAACTGAAGACATGGCTGCCCGCGGACCTGCCGCTGTCGATCACCGCGCTGCCCACCTGGCTAGACAGCCCCGCGCTGGCCGACCTGCTGGCGGTGCCGGACGAAACCGTGCTGCAGGTCCACGCCGTGCTGAACCCCGCGCAAGGGTTGTTGTTCGACGCCACGCGCGCTCGCGCCTGGATCGATGCCTATGCCCGCCGCACCGGCAAACCGTGGCGGGTAGCGCTGCCGGCATACGGCAGCCGCGTCTCCTGGGACGAAAACGGCCGGATCGCCGCGGTTGAAAGCGAACGGCCCGCCTTGCTGCCCGGCGGCCGTTCAGCCGAGCTGCTCGCCGCGCCCGAAACCCTCGCGGCCTTCGTCCGCGCGCTGGACCGCGAACCGCCCGCGGGGCTGGCGGGCATTGTCTGGTTCCGCCTGCCAACCCAGACCGACGCCCGCGCCTGGAGCCTGTCGACCTGGCGCGCGGTGCTGGCGCGCCAGCCCCTGGCGCCGGCGCTGGCGGTCGCGGCCGATCCGGCCGGGGCGGACGGCGCGCGCAACGTGATGCTGGCCAATCGTGGCAACGCCGACACGCCGCTGCCCTTCATCGTCAGGCTGGACGCCGCCTGCGACGCCGCCGACGGCATCAACGGCTACACCCTTGAATACGACCGCGACGGCAGGTATCTTCGCCGCGCGCGGGACGGCCTGCTGCGCGCCGGCGCCGAACGCGCCATTGGATGGATCCGCTGTGACGCCACAACCCCGAGCTTCCATGTACAACCGTAAATCGCTTGTCGCCGCGCTGGTGCTGGCCTGCGCCGCCGGCGCCGGCATCGTCATCGCCTGCGGCCCGGACTTCCCGCCGCAGTTGCTGGACGACCGCGCCGGCACGCTGCAGGGCACGCCCGCCAACTCGTTTGCGTACGAGGCGGCGCGGCTGCTGCCGGCCACGGACACACTGCGGGCCAACGAATCACCCTTGCTGCCCGACGGCAGCTACCGCTCCAACGCCATTCCTGAAGCGTTCGACACGGCGTTGACGCCGGCGCAACGGGAACAGGCGCGGGCGATGCGCGCCCGTCCCGACGGCGACCAGGCCTATGCCGCCGGCGACGGCCTGCCGGAAGCCGCGCGCCTCTATGCCGCCGCCGCGGTGGACTACCGCAGCGCCGCCCAGGCGCCGGACGAACCGCGCCTGGAACGCGCGCGCCAGCGCCTGCTGGCCATCCTGGCGCTGCCGGCGGAGCAGGCCGCGACCCGCAGCGTCTGGGCGGCCTATCTGCTGGCCGAAATCGGGGACATCGGAACCACGCCGGCGACGGATCACCCGGCGCAGGCCTATGCCCGGGTGCGCGAACTGGCGCGGCAAGGCGCGCCCGACCCCCTGGGCCTGGCCGTCGCCAGCTACGGCCAGGAAGCGCGCCTGTCGTTGTCCGGCAGCCTGGGCCAATGCGCCTACGAAGACCTGTTCAACGCCTCGCCCTGCATGGATGCGATCGCGCCGGCCGACCTGCAGCGGGCCGTGCGCCTGTACGCCGCCCAGGCCGCGCGCGAGTCGGTCAGCGGCCGCGAATCGTTGCGCCTGATGGCCGACTGGGCGCTGGCCGCGCCGGCGCGCGCCCTCCGCCTGATCGACGATCCGGTCAGCCAGCGCCTGCTGGTGGCGTACGGCCTGGCCCGCATCGGCGACATCGTCGACGGCAAGCCCGACAGCGCGCGCGATCCCTTCGCCAACTTCGAGGCCACCGGCCGCCTGAGCCTGGCCGATGCCGCCGACGGCACGCCCAATGTCACGCCCAACCCCGCGCTGCAATCGCTGGTGGCCGCGCTGCAGGCCCGGGATCCGCAACGCATCGCCGACGCCGACCGGGTCGCGGCGCTGGCCTACCGTGTCGGTCGCTACGACCTGGCGCAAGGTCTGGCCGACCGGCTCGACACGGCGCTGGCCTGGTGGGTACGCGCCAAGCTGGCGATCCGTCGCGGTGACAACGCGCTCGCCGCCCAAGCCTACGCCCGCGCGGTGGCCGCGTTCCCGCGCGGCGACGGCAGCGTCGAGGCGGAAGCGGGCGCCCTGCTCAAAGGCGAACAGGGCGTGCTGTCGCTGTCGCGCGGCCAATACGTCGAAGCCCTGGACCAGTTGTACCGGGCCGCGGCGGCCGGCGATGGCGCCCCGCCGCCGGAAGAAGGCTGGCCGCTCTCGCCCTATTGGAACGACGCGGCCTACGTGGCCGAACGCGTGCTGACGACCGATGAGCTCAAGGCCTATGTCGACCGGCTGCCGGCGCCCCCGCCCGCGCCATCGCGGCCGCCGGGTTTCAGCCGCTACACGACCGACCAGTTCTACGAATGGAGCCGGCTGAACCAGCCGCCCGTGCATGACCGCCTGCGCCAGCTGCTGGCGCGGCGGCTGGTGCGGGAGAACCGGGTGGCCGAGGCCCTGCCCTACTTCCCCGCGGATTCCGACCCGCGCTTCGCCTCGCTCGACTACGACAACGGCAACTGGAAGATCCAGGAATCCAATGTCCGCCAGCGCGCCGCGCAATACGGCGACGCGCTGCAGGCCGCCGGCAACGCCTGGGGCCGCACCGCTCGCGCCGAAGCCTGGTACAACGCCGCCACGCTGGCACGCCGCGACGGCATGCGCATCATGGGCTATGAGCAGGGACCGGACTACGCCGTCTATGAAGGCAACTATTCCGCCGGCGCCGGCCGCGATGCCAACCCCTGGTGGCGCGAGCCCCGCGCCGATGCCGGCATGCCGATGGAAACGCCGCAACAGCGGGCCGAGGCCGACCTGCCCGGCCCCTTCGTCACCCAGGAGGAACGCGCGCGCTATGCGGCCAGCGAGGCCCGGCCCAACGTGCGCTACCACTACCGCCAGATCGCGGCCGACTACGCGATGAAAGCCGCCGACGAACTGCCGACCCGCTCGCAGGCGTTCGCGGCGGTGCTGTGCCGAGGCGCCCGTTACGTCATCGACGACACGCCGGAAAGGGCCACCGCCCTGTACCTGCGCTATGTCGACCAGGGCGCCCAGGTGCCCTTCAGCGCCACCTTCGGCCGCGAATGTCCGGAGCCGGACTTCCAGTCGGCCGCGCGCTTTCACTACATCCAGGCGTGGAAGGCCTGGGAGCGCGCGCGCCAGCAGCATCCGGGCATCCTGCTCGCCGGCGGCCTGCTGGCGCTGGCGGCGCTCGGCGCCGGGCTGTGGGCCTGGCGCAATGGCACGCCGACGGGCGGCGGCAAGCGGCGCCAGGACGGTCTTTGAATATCGACGCCCCCGCGGCTACCCGGCGGCGGGCAGTTCGACCCTGCGCAGCAGCCCGCGCCAATGCTCGGGCACCCGCGCCCGCACACGCAGGTCGGCCGCCACCCGCTCGGCTTCGATGAACTCGTAGCGCGGAGCCGCGTCCAGCCGTTCCAGCAAAGGCAGCTTGACCAGGCCCGCGGCGTCGCCCAGCAGCATCGGCGCCATATAGATAAGCAGCTCGTCGATGCAGCCGGCCGCGACCAGCGCGCCGCTCAGGCCGGCGCCGGCTTCGACGTGGACTTCGTTGAACTGCTGCGCGGCCAGCCAGCGCATCATGGCCGGCAGGTCGACCCGGTCGGGCGTCTCGGCGGGCAGCGCCACCACCCGCACGTTCCTGGCCTCCAGACGCGCCTGCTTGGCGGCGTCGGCGCGGGCCGTGAACACGATGACCTCGCCGCCGTCGAACAGCCGCGCGTCCTCGGGAATCTCGAAGCGGCCGTCGACCACCGCCCGGCGCGGCTGGCGCGGCGTCTGGACGCTGCGTACGGTCAGTTGCGGATCATCCTTGAGCACAGTGCCGATGCCAGTCAGCACCACGCAGCTGCGGGCGCGCCAGTGATGGCCGTCGGCGCGCGCCTCGGGCCCGGTGATCCATTGCGACAGGCCGTTGCGCAACGCGCTGCGGCCGTCCAGCGACGTCGCCATCTTGAGCCAGGTCCAGGGCAACCCGCGACTCATGCGCGAGATGAAACCGGCATTCAGGGCCAGCGCCTCTTCGCGGCAAATGCCGGTGGTGACAGCGATGCCGGCCTCGCGCAGCCGCGCCAGCCCCTTGCCGTTGACCAGCGGATTGGGATCGCCGATCGCCACCACCACGCGCGCCGGCGCGGCCGCCAGCAGCGCATCCACGCACGGCGGCGTGCGGCCGAAATGGCTGCACGGCTCCAGCGTGACATAGACGGTGGCCCCCGCCACCGATTCGCCGCGCGCCTGGGCATCGCGCAGGGCGCAGACTTCCGCGTGCGGGCCGCCGGGCGGCTGGGTCGCGCCTTCGCCCAGCACCCGGCCGTCGCGCACGATGACGCAGCCCACCCGGGGGTTGGGCGCGGTCGAGTACATGACGGTCTGCGCCAGGGCCAGGGCGCGCCGCATCCAGGACAGGTCGTCGGATTCGCTGGGGTTCTTCATCATGCAGGGATTGTATGTCCGCGGCGGATCGCCGGCACGCCGCGCTTGCCCTCACAAGCCGGCGCGCTATGATCATGCCAGCGGCGCTGAAGCCATGTCCGTTTTGGGCCGATGCTGGTCTCGGGACGGTCTCGCCCGGGTGCCGGAGCGGGACCACAATACGCCACACACCCCTGAAATCTCAAGGCACGGAGCCCGCCGCCATGAAACAAGCATTGATCGTCATCGACGTCCAGGATTCCTTCCGCCAGCGTCCGTTTTGGGACGAATCGGAATACCCGGCATTCGTCTCGCAACTGCAGGGCCTGATCGACGCCGCCCGCGCCCGCGACATCCCGGTGCTGCAGGTGTTCCACATCAGCGCCGCCAACGATCCGGCCAACCCGTTCTCGCTGGCCTCCGGCCACGTCAAGACGCTCAAGGAACTGCGCATCGCCCCCGACGCCGTGTTCCACAAGACCGTGCATTCCTCGCTCTACGCCAAGGACGCCGACGGCGCCACGCTGCGGGACTGGCTGCGCGAGCACGGCATCGAAGGCGTCATCGTCAGCGGCATCCGCACCGAGCAGTGCTGCGAGACCACCACCCGCCACGCCAGCGACGACGGCTTCAAGGTGGTGTTCCCGACCGACGCCACGCTGACCTTCGCGATGCAGAGCCCCTCCGGCAAGCACTACACGCCGGCCGAGATCCGCGACGCCACCGAACTGGTGCTGCAGGGCCGCTTCGCCCGCATCGCCCGCGCCGCCGACGTCTTCGCCGACGCGCAATAGGACGGCATGGCCATGATTCCCGTGCACTTCGTCCTGCCCCGGGGAATCGTGCTGCTCGACGTGGCCGGGCCGGCCGAGGCGTTCCGGGTCGCCAACAAGCTGTGCCCGGACGCCTTCGCCCAGCATTTCTGCGGTCCGTCCACCGAAATCGAAAGCGGCATTCCCGGGCTGCACCTGGCCCGGATCCAGCCGCTGCCCGAGAAACTGCCGCCCGAGGCGCTGGTGATCGTGTCCGGCGTGGTCGGCAAGCACATCCGCCTGGATGAGCCCGAGGCCCGCCTCATCATCGACTGGCTGGCGGCCCGCCATCCGGCCGACGGCTTCACGCTGATGACGGTCTGCGCCGGCGCCCTGTTCGCCGCGGCGGCAGGCCTGACGCGCCAACGCGAATGCACCACCCACCATAGCTGCCTGGCGCAACTGGCCGACCTGGATCCCAGCGCCCGGCTGCACGACAACCGCATCTTCGTGGAAGACGGCAATCTGGTCAGCAGCGCCGGCATCACCGCCGGCATCGACCTGGCGCTGCACATGGTGTCGCGCCATTGCGGCCCGCGCGTGGCCAGCGAAGTGGCGCGCGACATGGTGGTGTACCAGCGCCGCGCCGGCACCGACTCGGCGCTGTCGCCCTGGCTGGAACACCGCAACCACATGCATCCGGGCGTGCACCGCGTGCAGGACGCGGTGGTGCGCAACCCGGCGGCGCCGTGGTCGGCCCAGTCGCTGGCCGAACAGGCCCACACCAGCCCGCGCCACCTGACGCGGCTGTTCCGCGAGCACGCCGGCTGCACGCCGATGGACTACCTGTATCAGATACGCGTGGCGCTGGCGCGCGACATGCTGCGCGAAACGCGCTTGAACCTGGAGTTGGTGGCGGAGAAATCGGGCTTCGGCTCGGCCCAGCACCTGCGCCGCGTGTGGCGCCGGTTCCAGCCGCAGACGCCCAGCATGGCGCGAACGGTGGCGCCGTAGCGCGCCGGGCGGCAAACCGCCGGTAGCGCCACCGCGGCCGCCTGCGGATCAGGCCGCGCCAGGGCCGGCCGCGTCAGGCCGGGCCGGGCCGCGTCGGGCCGCGACAAGCCGGGCTGCGGCAAGCCGGGCCACGACAAGCCGGGCTGCGATAGGCCGACCCGCGCGACGGCATCACTCCTTGCGCAGCTTGCCGGGCAACACCGGCCCCTGCATCTCGCGGATCGCCTCGACGAACTCGCCGATGTCCTCGAAGCTCTTGTAGACCGAGGCGAAGCGCACGTAGGCCACCTTGTCGAGCTTGCGCAGCTCGTTCATGACCAGCTCGCCGATGTGCCCGGAAGCCACTTCGCGCAGGCCGCTGGCCAGCAGTTGTTCCTCGATGCGGGCCACGGCCGCGTCCACGTCCTCGGTGCTGACCGGGCGCTTGCGCAGCGCCAGGCTAAGGCTGGCGCGCAGCTTGGCGGGATCGTAGTCGCTGCGGCTGCCATTGCGCTTGACCACGGAGGGCAGCGCCAGCTCCACCCGCTCGTAGGTGGTGAAGCGCTTGTCACAGGACTGGCAACGGCGCCGGCGGCGGATCGCGTCGCCCTCTTCCGAGACACGGCTGTCGACGACCTGCGTTTCGGAGTTGCCGCAAAATGGACACCGCATGTGTGATCCCTGAAAACACGGAAAGCAATAATTCGCCGATATTGTAACGATGCGACAGTCTGTCCGCGTCGACTATGACAAATTCGTCCCTATTATTTTTGCCACGATGACCGCCGGCGCGCAAGCGCCATTGGCCTGAAAACAAAAGGACGGCCCCTTGCGGAGCCGTCCTTGTCAGCCACGGGCGGAAAAAATCCGCCGTCGCATTACTTCTTGCCGTACACCGGCAGGCGCGAGGTCAGTTCGTTGACCTTGGCGCGCACGGCGGCGATGTTGGCTTCGTCGCGCGGGTTGTCCAGCACGTCGGCGATCAGGTTGGCGGTCAGCTCGGCCTCGGCTTCGGTGAAGCCGCGGGTCGTCATGGCCGGGGTGCCCAGGCGGATGCCGCTGGTCACGAAAGGCTTTTCCGGATCGTTCGGGATGGCGTTCTTGTTGACCGTGATGTGGGCCTGGCCCAGCACGGCTTCGGCTTCCTTGCCCGTGATGCCCTTGGAGCGCAGGTCCACCAGCATGACGTGGCTTTCGGTGCGGCCCGAAACGATGCGCAGGCCACGCTTGACCAGCGTATCGGCCAGCACCTTGGCGTTCTTGACCACTTGCTGCGCGTAGGTCTTGAATTCGGGTTCCAGCGCTTCCTTGAAAGCCACCGCCTTGCCGGCGATGACGTGCATCAGCGGACCGCCCTGGATGCCGGGGAAGATGGCCGAATTGACGGCCTTTTCGAACTCGGCCTTCATCATGATGACGCCGCCGCGCGGGCCGCGCAGCGACTTGTGCGTGGTCGAGGTGACGAAGTCGGCGTGCGGCACCGGGTTGGGGTAGGCGCCACCGGCCACCAGGCCGGCGTAGTGGGCGATGTCGACCATGAACAGCGCGCCGTTGTCGTGGGCGATGCGGGCCATGCGCTCGAAGTCGATGTGCAGGGCGTAGGCCGAGGCGCCGGCGACGATCAGCTTGGGCTTGTGTTCCTTGGCCAGCTGCTCGACCTGGGCGTAGTTCAGGACTTCGTTTTCGTCCAGGCCGTACGAGATGAAGTTGTACAGCTTGCCCGAGGCGTTGACCGAGGCGCCGTGCGTCAGGTGGCCGCCTTCGGCCAGGCTCATGCCCAGCACGGTGTCGCCCGGCTTCAGGACGGCCATGTACACGCCCTGGTTGGCCTGCGAACCCGAGTTGGGCTGCACGTTGGCGGCTTCGGCGCCGAAGATCTGCTTCAGGCGGTCGATGGCCAACTGCTCGACCACGTCGACGTATTCGCAACCGCCGTAGTAGCGCTTGCCCGGGTAGCCTTCGGCGTACTTGTTCGTGAGCTGCGTGCCCTGGGCTTCCATGACGGCCGGGCTGGCGTAGTTCTCCGAAGCGATCAGCTCGATGTGCTGTTCCTGGCGAACGTCTTCCTTCTGGATGGCGGCCCAGACATCCGGGTCAGCCTTGGAGAGGGTGAGGTTGCGGTCAAACATGACGGGGGGTTCCTGAGGCGGTAAGAGAGGAGGAAACTGCGCCCGGGTGGGTAAACCCGGATAATGACGGATAGTTTACCGCGTCGCGCCGCTTCCCCTGTCGCCAAAATGCCCCGAATGGCGGCAAAATTCCCGCCAAGGGCGCGAAAATTCGGGCATCCGTCCATGGCTGGAAAACGCGCTCAACCCGACTTGAGAAACTTTCATGCAAACCCAGACTTTGATCGCGTACACCCTGGTCGCCGCCGTCAGCGTCGTCACCCCCGGCCCCGCCAGCATCCTGGCCATGCGCAATGGCGCCGCCGGCGGCCTGCGCGCGGTGCTGCCCTCGTCGCTGGGCAATGTCACCGGCCTGTTCCTGCTGTCCGCCGCCGCCATGCTGGGCCTGGGCGTGGTGCTGCAATCGTCCGCCCTGCTGTTCGCCGCGCTCAAGATCGCCGGCGCCGCCTACCTGATTTACCTGGGCCTGCGCCATCTGCTGGGCCGCAGCAGCGTGGCCGCGCCGCCGCCCGACAGCGCCGGCCGCCCGCCGCGCGGCGCGCTGGCGCTGTATCTCGAAGCGACCTTCGTGGCCGGCCTGAATCCCAAGCCCATCCTGTTCTTCACCGCGCTGTTCCCGCAGTTCCTGAACGCGGCCGAACCGCTGCTGCCGCAGTTCTTCATCCTGACCGGCATCTTCATGGGCCTGTCGCTGCCGTCACTGCTGGCCTACGGCCTGCTGGCGCGCCGCGCCCGCCGACTGTTCCAGCAGCCGCGCGCGGTGCGCTGGATCAACCGGGCCGTGGGTTCGGTATTCGTGGCCTTCGGCGTGGCGCTGTTGCGCCTGAAGCGCGCAGGCGCCTGAGGGCGCGGCGCGTCCGACGGATATGTCGGAAATAAAAAAGGGCCGCATCGAATGCGGCCCTTTTTGCTGATCGCGGCAATCAGGACGCCGAGGTCGCCCCGATCTGCTTGGGCGCCAGCTTCGGGTTGAGCGTATAGGTGCCCGTCAGCGACGCCTGCGCCAGCACGTGCTTCTGGATGGCCCGCAACGCGTCCTCGCCCGTGAATGCCCCTTGCAAGTTCAACGTGCGCACGTCCAGCGCGTACAAGGTGAACACGTAACGGTGCACCAGCGCGTCGTTCCAGGGCGGGCACGGGCCGTCATAGCCGAAATAGTCGCCGCTCATGTCGTGGTCGTTGGCGAACCAGGACGAGTACGAGTTGATGCCCTGGCGGGCATCCAGCGGCGCCAGCGGGCCGCCCTTGCCGCGCGGCGTGATGCCGCTGGAAAAGGCGCCTTCGTCGATTTCGCGCATGTCGGCCGCCAGGTCGACCAGCACCCAGTGGAAGAAATCCACGCGCGGCAGGTCGGCGGGGACTTCGCGTCCCTCCTGGTTGACGTCGTCGGGCTTGGAGGGAACGTCCGGATCGTGGCAGATCAAGGCGAACGACTGCGTGCCCGCCGGGACGTCGTCCCAGGAAAACTGCGGGTTGTAGTTGTCAGCCAGCGCGACGTGCGATTGCGCATCGATCTTGCCGAAGGCGTAGCGCTCCGGAATCGACTCGTGATCGGAAAAAGACAAACTCGAAAGTTTCATGTCGTGCTCCTTGAAGTGCTGCGAAGGCATTCCAGCCTTGAACGTCCCTCCAGCGTATCAAAATCTTCGCGATTATGGGTTCAACTTAACACGCGCGAACTTGCGCTTGCCCACCTGGACGACGTAAGTCCCGGCAGGCAGTTGCAACGATTTGTCTTCGACCCGGTCGCCATTGACGCGCACCCCGCCCTGCTCGACGTTGCGCTGGGCCTCGGAACCCGATGCCACCAGCCCGGCCTCGCGCAGCAGCTTGAGGATGCCGACCGGCGCGCCGCCGATGCTGACCTCGGGCATGTCCTCCGGAATCGCGCCGTCGCGGAAACGCGCCTCGAACGCGGCCAGCGCGTCGTCGGCCGCCTTGGCCGAGTGGAAACGGGCGATGATTTCCTGGGCCAGCATGACCTTGGCGTCGCGCGGATTGCGGCCGCCGTCGATCTCCTGGCGCAGCGCGGCGATGTCTTCCAGCGAGCGGAACGACAGCAGCTCGAAGTAGCGCCACATCAGCGTGTCGGAAATCGACATCAGCTTGCCGAACATCGAATCGGGCGACTCCGAAATGCCGATGTAGTTGCCCTTGGACTTGGACATCTTCTCGACGCCATCGGTGCCGACCAGCAGCGGCATCGTCAGGATGCACTGCGGCTCCTGTCCATACTCCTTCTGCAGTTCGCGGCCAACCAGCAGGTTGAACTTCTGATCGGTGCCCCCCAGCTCCAGATCGGACTTCAGCGCCACCGAGTCGTACCCCTGCATCAGCGGGTACAGGAATTCATGCACCGAAATCGGGATGCCGCCCTTGAAGCGCTTGGTGAAATCCTCGCGCTCCATCATGCGCGCCACGGTATAGCGCGACGCCAGCTGGATCATGCCGCGCGCGCCCAGCGGGTCGCACCACTCGGAGTTGTAACGGATCTCGGTGCGGGCCGGATCCAGCACCAGGCTGGCCTGCGCATAGTAGGTCTTGGCGTTGGCCTCGATCTGCTCGCGCGTCAGCGGCGGGCGGGTGCTGTTGCGGCCGCTGGGGTCGCCGATGGTCGAGGTGAAGTCGCCGATCAGGAAGATGACCTCGTGGCCCAGGTCCTGCAACTGGCGCATCTTGTTGAGCACCACGGTGTGCCCCAGATGGATGTCCGGCGCGGTCGGGTCCAGCCCCAGCTTGATCCGCAGCGGCACGCCGGTGGCGCGGCTGCGGGCCAGCTTGCGGGCGAATTCGGACTCGACCAGCAGCTCATCGCATCCGCGCTTGGCAATACGCAGATCGGCTTCGACTTCGGGGGTGATGGGGGCTTCTGAAGGTGACATTTTTAGGGGGGCCGCGACGGCTTCAGCCGATAAAAAGGTGTAAAAAGTGACGAAAACTATCGAAAATTCTAGCCGAATCAGCTAGGATACCGCCCTAATCATACGCAACTGTCATATATACGCAGTTGCGCGTCCGGTTACCACCCGTTGTTCACAAGATGCGCCCCGCGCCAGCCCTTGCCCCGGAAAACGTGGCGCGCGGGGGCCGTTCGTGTCACGCACCCTGCGAGCTCATGCCACCTGAGAGGGTATCTTCACGATGAATCGTGGCCTCCACGACCTGGCGAGTAGCATCAAGCGCAAAGTTGCTGCCGTGTTTGCGCCCGTCGAACCCAAGCCCCATCGCTCGGGACTTCTCCGTCGCACTCTCCTCGTCACCGCCATGGGTCTGTTTGCCGGCGCCGCCGCCTTGGGCATGGTGCAGCAACCCGACCGCAGCGAAATCCCCCCCACCCGCGTCATCCAGAGCATCCTGCCGCTGACCACCGAACAGGTCGAAGTCAGCACGCCCAGCGCCGCGCCCTACATCAGCGAAACCCGCATCCGCGCGGGCGACACGCTGGCCGCCGTGCTGCAGCGCCTGGAACTGGATTCCCCGGATCTGCAGACCTTCCTCACCCACGACGCCAGCGCGCGCAGCATCTACAAGCTGTACCCGGGTCGTTCGGTGCAGGCCGCGACCGACGCGGAAGGCAACCTGATCTGGCTGCGCTACATCCACACCCCCGGCAACGAGGCTGACGGCCAGGTCGTCACCCGCATGCTGCACGTGGCGCGCACCGACAACGGCTACAAGGCCGAGGAAATCACCGAGAGCACCGATCGCCAGACCCGCGTCGCCGTGGGCACCATCCGCTCCTCGCTGTTCGGCGCCACCGATGCCGCCGGCATCCCGGATTCGGTCACCATGCAGATGGCCGACATCCTCAGCGCCAAGATCGACTTCCTGCGCGACCTGCGCCAGGGCGACCAGTTCCGCGTGGTCTACGAAGTGCGCTCGCACGACGGCCGCTACGCCGGCGCCGGCCGCGTGCTGGCCCTGGAGTTCATCAACGGCGGCAAGACCTACTCCGCCGTCTGGTTCAGCGCCGACAACAACAAGACCGGCTCGTACTACGACTTCGACGGCACCAGCCTGCGCGGCGCCTTCCTGCGCACCGCCCTGAAGTTCAGCCGCATCAGCTCGACGTTCGGCATGCGCATGCATCCGATCCACAAGACCTGGACCGGCCACAAGGGCGTGGACTACGCCGCGCCCTCGGGCACGCCGATCCACTCCACGGCCGACGGCACGGTGGAGTTCTCGGGCTGGCAAAACGGCTACGGCAACGTGGTCATCATCAAGCACCACGGCAAGTACTCGACGCTGTACGCGCACCAGAGCCGCATCGCCGAAGGCATCACCAAGGGCAGCAAGATCTCGCAGGGCCAACTGATCGGCTACGTCGGCGCCACCGGCTGGGCCACCGGTCCGCACCTGCACTACGAGTTCCGCGTCGACAACCAGCCGATCGACCCGCTGTCGGTCGACCTGCCCGTCGCCCGCGCCCTGGAACCCGCCGAGATCCGCGCTTTCAACCAGGCTGTGGCGCCGTACAAGCAGCAGATCCAGCTGCTCACCGAATTCCAGCAGACCCTGCCCGACGCGCTGACCAACGTGGCCAGCCGCTGAGGCGGACCTGCATGACGCACCCGCAAGGCGGCCCGCGCATCTCGATGCCGGGCCGCTTTTTTTTCCAGGCAGCCCCGACATGACCGTACCCCAGCACTTCATCGGCCTGATGTCCGGCACCAGCGTGGACGGCGTCGACGGCGTCCTGGCGCGCCTGCGCGACGGCCAGCCGCCGCAGGTGCTGGCCAGCGCCAGCCTGCCGATGCCAGCGGCGCTGCGCACCGAATTCCTGGCGCTGAACCAGGCCGGCGACGACGAGCTGGCCCGCGCCGCGCTCGCCGCCAACGAACTGGCCCGCCTGTATGCGCAGGTGAGCGCCGACCTGCTGGCCGCCGCCGGCCTGCGGGCACAGGACATTGCCGCCATCGGCGCCCATGGCCAGACGGTGCGCCACCGCCCCGATAGCGGCTATACCTTGCAATTGAACGCGCCCGCCCTGCTGGCCGAGCTGACCGGCATCGATGTGGTGGCCGACTTCCGCAGCCGAGATGTGGCCGCTGGCGGCCAGGGCGCGCCGCTGGTGCCGCCCTTTCACGCGGCCGTGTTCGGCGCGCCGCAAGGCCGCGCGGTGCTCAACCTGGGCGGCATCGCCAACGTCACGCTGCTGGCGCCCGGCCAGGCGCCGCGCGGCTTCGACACCGGTCCGGCCAACGTGTTCCTGGACGGCTGGTGCCAGCGGCACCTGGGCCTGCCCTACGATGCCGACGGCCGCTGGGCCGCGAGCGGTCAGGTGCTGGCGCCGCTGCTGGAACAACTGATCGCGAGCGAACCCTGGTTCGCGCTGCCGCCACCCAAATCGACCGGCCGCGACCTCTTCAACATGCGCTGGCTGGACGACCGGCTGGCGGCCTATGACGGCCCCAAGCCGACGCCGCAGGATGTGCAGGCGACATTGCAGCGCCTGACGGCGCGCACCGTCGCCAACGCCATCGACGCCGCCGGCGCGGACGTGCGCGAACTCTACGTGTGCGGCGGCGGCGCCTGCAACCCGGGTCTGATGCGCGAATTGGCTTACTGCCTGCAGCGCCCGGTGCATGCCACCGACGCCCTGGGCGTCCCGGCGCAGCAGGTCGAGGCGCTGGCCTTCGCCTGGCTGGCGCAGGCCTTCCTGGCGCGCCAACCCGCCGGCCTGCCCAGCGTCACCGGCGCCCGCGGCCCGCGTATCCTGGGCGCGCTATATCCCGCCTGACACGCGGCCCGCGCCCAGCAAAAAGCCCTTCGGAAAACCGAAGGGCTTTTTTATCGGCCGGACGCTTGGTCCGCGCCGTCATCTCGGCATCAAGCCGAGCGCGGCTTACACCGAGAACGACGAACCGCAGCCGCAGGTGGTGCTGGCGTTGGGATTGCGGATGACGAACTGGGCGCCTTCGAGGTCTTCCTTGTAGTCGATCTCGGCGCCGACCAGGTACTGGAAGCTCATGGGGTCGACCAGCAGTTGCACGCCGGCCTTGTCGAGCACGGTGTCGTCTTCGTTGACGACTTCATCGAAGGTGAAACCGTACTGGAAACCCGAACAGCCGCCGCCCTGCACGAACACGCGCAGCTTCAGCTCGGGATTGCCTTCCTCGGCCAGCAGGTCCTTGACCTTGGCGGCCGCCGAGTCGGTGAACACCAGGGGAGCAGGCGGGGCGGCCTGCAGGTCGACGGTTTCGGTCACTGCATTCATGATTCACTCCTGGCCGCTGGGGCCGTATTCCGATGAGCGGCTGCGCCACTCGCATGTAGTCACTATAGCGCAGGCGCCGCCCGGACTCAAAGTTCGAGCTTGACACTGCGGGAGGCACGGACCACATCGCCCTCCAGGATGCTGATGGTGACGCTTTCGGGGACAAATCCCTCGGGCAGGGCCAGGACGCCCTGGCTGCGCTGGTACTGGTCGAACTGCAAGGCCAGCGACGCCGCTGTCGTGGTTTCACCAGTGGCGGGCACCGGCCCGCTTTCCGCCTTGACCTGCATCGGCGCAAGGTCGACGGTGACGGTTTCGCCCTTGAGCGTGCCGGTGGCCTGGAACCGCAGCGTACCGGTGAACTGGGCGCCACCGTTGCGGCCGCTGCGCATCAGCAGCACCTTGTAGCGCAGCCCGCCGCCTTCGCGGTCGATCTGGGCGCCACGGATGTCCACGGTGCCTTCCGGCCCCGGCGGCAGCAATTGCTCGTAAAACGCCAACTGGTCGCGCACCCGGCCGACTTCGGCCTGCGCGGCATGCAACTGCGTTTCGAGTTCCTGGCGCGCCGAGCGCTCGATCACCAGTTCGCCGTCGGCGGTATCGAGCTGGCCGCGCAGGTAGCGCAACTGGACCGCCTGCTGGCGCATGGCTTCGTCACGCGTCTCGACCTGCGCCGCGCTGAGCACGACCGCATCGACCGGCTGGTAGACGCCGCGCGCGTAGTAATACCCTGCCGCCCCGCCCGCCAGGAGCCCCACCAGCACGCCGGCGGCGACCCGCAGGCCGGGGCCGGGGCGGGAGGTTCGAGGGGTGGCGGAGGAATCGTTGGACATGAAAAGCGGGCCGGCGGGCTTGCCGTCGGCCCGGCGCGACGTCAGGGCAGGATCGCGACCTGGTCCAGACCGATGGTCTCGGGCAAGCCGAACATCAGGTTCATGTTCTGCACGGCCTGGCCGGCCGCGCCCTTCACCAGATTGTCCTGCACCACCATGATGATGAGCTGGTCGCCGCCACCCGGACGCGACAGCGCGATGCGCAGGTTGTTGGAAGCGCGCACCGAGCGCGTCTCGGGCAGGCTGCCGGCCGGCATGACGTCGACGAACGGCTCGTCGGCGTAGCGCTGCTCGAACAGGGCCTGGAAGTCGGTGTCGCGCGCCTCGGGCTTGATGCGGGCGTAGAGGGTCGAGTACATGCCCCGGATCATCGGCACCAGGTGCGGCACGAAGGTCAGGCCGACCTTGCCGCCGGCGATCTTCTCGAGCTGGGCGACGATTTCGGGATGGTGGCGGTGGCCGGCCACGCCGTAGGCCTTGAAGTTGTCCGAGGCTTCGGAGAACAGCGAGCCGACCTCGGCCTTGCGGCCGGCGCCGGACACGCCCGACTTGCAGTCGGCGATCAGGGTCTGCGCATCGACCAGCTGCTTGCCGCCTTCGAGCAGCGGGGCCAGGCCCAGCAGCACGGTGGTCGGGTAGCAACCCGGGTTGCCGATGACGCGCGCCTTGGCGATGGCTTCGCGGTTCAGCTCGACCAGGCCGTACTGCGATTCGGCCAGGATGTCCGGGCAGGTGTGGGGAATCTTGTACCAGCGTTCGAAGGTGGGCACGTCCTGCAGGCGGAAGTCGGCGGCCAGGTCGATGACCTTGGTGCCGGCGGCGATCAGTTCCTGGGCCTGGGCCATGGCCACGCCGTGGGGCGTGGCGAAGAACACCACGTCGCAGTCGGTCAGCGTGGCCTTTTCCGGCGAGGAAAAGGCGATCCGCACGCGGCCGCGCAGGTTCGGGTACATGTCGGCCACCGGCAGCCCGTCTTCCTTGCGGGACGTGATGGAGGTCAATTCCACATGGGGATGCTGCGACAGCAAGCGCAGCAGTTCGACGCCGGTGTAACCGGTGCCGCCGACGATACCAACCTTGATACGGGAGTTCGATGCTTGGGCCATGATGTGTGCTCTTCGTAGAACGAGGCTCGATTGTATCGCTCGGACAACCGGCCTTGCCGCCCTGCGCAATCCGCGTGGCGGCCGGTGTCCGACCGGACGAAGCCCGCGGAGTTCCGCGGGCCGGCATGGGGGCCTGGGCCCCGGGATGTAAAAAAAAGCCCGCACGAGGCGGGCTTTTTTCGCAGCGATTAACGCTTGCTGAACTGCTTGCGACGGCGCGCCTTGCGGAAGCCGACCTTCTTGCGTTCGACTTCGCGGGCATCGCGGGTCACGAAACCAGCTTGCGACAGCGCGGGCTTCAGGGTCGCGTCGTAGTCGATCAGGGCACGCGTGATGCCGTGACGGACTGCGCCGGCCTGGCCGGTTTCACCGCCGCCGTGCACGTTGACCTTGATGTCGAACGATTCCAGGTGGCCGGTCAGTTCCAGCGGCTGGCGCACGACCATGCGGCCGGTTTCACGAGCGAAGAACTCGTCGACGGGCTTGCCGTTGACGACGATCTTGCCGGTGCCCTTCTTGATGAAAACGCGAGCCACCGAAGTTTTGCGACGGCCGGTTCCGTAGTTCCAGTTACCGATCATGGCGTTTCCTTAGATATCCAGCGTCTTGGGCTGCTGGGCGGTGTGCGGGTGCTCGGCACCGGCATAGACCTTCAGCTTCTTGATCATGGCGTAGCCCAGAGGACCCTTGGGCAGCATGCCCTTGACGGCCTTCTGAATGGCGCGACCGGGAAAACGCTCTTGCATCTTCTCGAAGTTCGTTTCGCGGATACCGCCCGGGTACGTGGTGTGGCGGAAGTACTTCTTGTCCTTCGCCTTGGTACCGGTAACGACGATATCGGAAGCGTTGATGATGACGATGTAATCGCCGGTATCAACGTGCGGCGTGAATTCAGGTTTGTGCTTGCCACGCAGACGACGTGCGACTTCGCTGGCCACACGACCGAGGACTTTGCCCTTGGCGTCGATCACAAACCAGTCACGTTGGACTTCATGCGGCTTGGCCACAAAGGTCTTCATGATGGTTCCTAGATATGAAAAATGGTCTCTGACTGGACGATCCAGCCAGGCTTTTCCCCTCAACTAGACAATGGAGCCGGCATCTTTCCAGCAACTGGGGTTCAGTGCCGGGTTTCAGCCGATCGGGTTTTAGCCCATCCGTTGTCCCTATCGACGTCCCGCCTAAGCGTTATTACCCGCCCGTGCAATGGTCAAAATGAGGGAAAGCCTGAAATTCTACCACGGATGCTCAAAAAATGGGCAGCCGCGGTCGAATCCAGGTGGATGGACAGGCGTTCCCGGGGGAACGACTGTCGCATTTTTAAAAGGGACGCAATTGCGCGCTGCCAGTGACCCTGCCCGCGCGCTCCTGCTCCCGTCCGTGCCGCGCGGCGCGGATCAGGCGCCCAGGTAGGCTTCCAGCACCCGCGGATGGCCGAGCAGGCCGCGGCCGGTGCCCGACAGCGCCATGGCGCCGTTCTCCAGCACGTAGCCGTGCTGGGCGATCTTGAGCGCCTGGCGCACGTTCTGCTCCACCAGGAACAGGGTCAGGCCGTCGGCGTTGATCGCGCGCAGCGAGCGGAAGATCTCCTGCACCACGATCGGCGCCAGGCCCATCGACGGCTCGTCCAGCAGCAGCAAGCGCGGCTTGGCCATCAGGGCGCGGCCGATCGCCAGCATCTGCTGTTCGCCGCCGGAGAGGTTGCCGGCGATGCCGGTGATCCGCTCTTTCAGGCGCGGGAACAGGTTGAAGACGTATTCCAGGTCCGAGTCGATGTTCTTCAGGCCGCGGCGGTAGGCGCCCAGCTCGAGGTTCTCCAGCACGGTCATGGTGGTGAGGATGGCCCGGCCTTCGGGCACCTGGACGATGCCGCGCGCCACCAGCTGGTGCGGCGCCAGGTTGGTGACGTCCTCGCCTTCGAACAGGATCTTGCCGCGCGCCTTGGGCAGCAGGCCCGACAGCGCCAGCAGCGTGGTCGACTTGCCGGCGCCGTTGGCGCCGACCAGGGCGGTGATTTCCTTGGCTTCCAGGTCCAGGTCGATGCCGCGGACGGCTTCGATGTGGCCGTAGTTGACCTCGAGTCCGCGGACTTCCAGCATTGCGCTGCTCATTGTGCGGCCTCCGCGTTGTCGGTGTCGTCGTCGTCCTCGCGGCCCAGGTAGGCCTCGATGACCTGCTCGTTGTTGCGGATCTCTTCAGGCCCGCCGCAAGCGATGATCTTGCCGAAGTTCAGCACCGCGATGCGTTCGCACAGCCCCATCACGAAGCGCATGTCGTGCTCGATCATGAGGATGGTGTAGCCGCGGTCGCGGATCGCCAGGATCTCGCGCATCAGCTCGGCGCGCTCGCCGGTGTTCATGCCGGCGACCGGCTCGTCCAGCAGCAGCAGCTTGGGCTCGGTGGCCAGCGCGCGCGCCAGCTCCAGGCGGCGCTGCTCGCCGTACGACAGGTTGTCGGCCAGGTCGTTGGCCTTGTGATCCAGGCGCATCCACGTCAGCAGCTCGTGGGCGCGCTCGCGGGCGCGCTTTTCGTGCTCGCGGTAGCCCGGCAGGCCCAGCAAGAGGCTGGGAAAGCCGTAGTTCATGTGGCGGTAGGCGCCCACCACCACGTTTTCCAGCAGCGTCATCTCCTTGAAGAGACGGATGTTCTGGAAGGTGCGGGCGATGCCCATGCGGGTGATGGCGTGCGGCTTGCGACGCAGCAGGCTCTCGCCATTGAAGGCGATGCCGCCGCCGCTGGGCGGCAGCAGGCCGGTGATCAGGTTGAACACCGTGGTCTTGCCGGCGCCGTTGGGACCGATCAGGCCAAAGATCGCGCCTTCGGGCACCGACAGGCTGACGTCATGCAGCACGTGCAGGCCGCCGAAGCTCTTGGAAACGGAGGTCAGCTCAAGCATGGCGCTTGCCTCCTTGACGCATCCAGCGCTTGAAGCGCGCCGGATCCCAGATGCCTTGCGGCAGGAACAGCACAATCACCACCAGGATCACTCCGTTGATGACCAGGCGGAAATCCGCGAACCCGCGCAGCAGCTCGGGCAGCACGGTGATGATGAAGCTGCCCAGCACGGGGCCGGCCAGGCCGCCGATACCGCCCAGGATGGCCATCGTCAGGATTTCCACGCCACGGTCGAAGCCGTATTCGTTGGGGCCGATGAAGAAGGTCAGGTGCGCATTCAGCGCGCCGGCCAGGCCGGCGATCATGGCGCCCGCCACGAAGGCCAGCATCTTGTTGGCGCGCACGTCGATGCCCATCAGGCCGGCCGCGGTCTCGTCGCCGCGGATGGCCTCGAAGGCGCGTCCGATCTTGGAGGCGCGCACGCGCCACAGCACGAACAGCACGATGACGACCGCCAGGATGACGTGCCACCACTGCGTCAGCTGCGGAATGCCGTTAAGGCCCAGCGCGCCGCCGGTGATCGACTCGGTGTTCAGCACCGTCACCCGCACCAC
This sequence comes from Achromobacter sp. HNDS-1, assembly GCF_040084795.1. Classification (NCBI taxonomy): domain Bacteria; kingdom Pseudomonadati; phylum Pseudomonadota; class Betaproteobacteria; order Burkholderiales; family Alcaligenaceae; genus Achromobacter; species Achromobacter sp. HNDS-1. The sequence continues at coordinate 3,908,968 of NZ_CP157584.1, read as the reverse complement.
TTCGCCAAAGCCCAGCGTGGCCATGGCGAGGTAGACCCCTGACAGCCGCAAGGTCGGCAAGCCGATCAGCGCCGCCACCAGGGCCGGCGCCGCCATGCCGCCGGCCAGCGCGACCGGGAACGAGACGTCGTAGTTCATGGTGAGCAACGCCGCCGCGTAGGCGCCGATGCCCATGAAGGCCGCATTGGCCATGGCCAGCATGCCGCAGGCAAGCGTCAGCCAAATGGAGAGGGCCAGCAGGGCGTTGGTGCCGAGCGTCAGCACCAGGTTGCCATAGATGGCCCAGAAGTTTTCGAATCCGCTCATACTCAAGCCTTGCGTTGAACCACTTTGCCGAACAGACCTTGCGGGCGCACCAGCAGGATCAGGAACAGCAGGCCGAATGCCACCGCGTCGCGCATGGTGGAGCCGATGTAGGCCACCGACAGCACTTCCGCGAAGCCCAGGAACAGCCCGCCCAGCATGGCGCCACGAATGTCGCCCATGCCGCCCAGGATGATGACCGCGATGCCCTTGTGCAGCATCGGCTGGCCCATCAGCGGGAACAGCGCGTTCGAGTACAGGCCGATCAGCACGCCCGCGACACCGCCCAAAGCGGCGGCGGCGAACGAGGTGGTGATGAAGAGCTTTTCGACGTTGATGCCCAGCAGCCAGGCGGCCTTGGGCGATTCGGCAATGGCGCGCAGGGCGCGGCCGAACTGCGTGCGACGCATCACGAACATCAGCAGGGCCATCAGCGCGAACGACAGGAAGATGATGCCCAGTTCGATCACGGTCAGGTGCAGGCCGGCGATCTCGATGACTTCCTCGGGCACGGTGCCGTGCGGGAAGCGCAGGTTGCTGGCGCCGAAGATGCCTTGCGCGCCGTTGTTCAGGATGATGCCCACGCCGATCGTGGCGATCATGGGGATCAGGTGGGGCGCATTGCGCTTGCGCAGCGGCTTGAGCACCAGGTAGTCGATGATGACCCCGGTGAACCCGGCGACGAAAAATGCCACCATCAGCGCCGCCCACAGGGGCAGCCCGAAATGCTGCACCACGGAGAGCGCCGCGTAGGCCCCCACCATGAAGACGGCGCCATGCGCGAGGTTGATCACCCCGAGCACGCCGAATACCAGCGTGAAGCCCAGCGCGAACAGTGCGTACACACAGCCCAGCGACAAGGCGTTAACGAATTGTTGTTCCAACATGATGGGACATATTCCAAATCAAAAAAGAGCCCCCACGCCGCGCCCCCTGCGTGGACTTGCCGCTCGCCAGGCTCGGCTTCGGGACCCGGGGCAGGCCTGTGTAAGGCCTTCCACGCCGCGCATTGCGTGGACCTGCCGCCCTGAGAGAGCCGTTCTATTCCTGGGGAGTCCTACGATAAAAAGCGCCTTGCGGACCGCGGCCAGCCGCGGTCCGCAAGGCGCATCCCCCCGCGCGGGGATGCGGATTGCTTACTTCTCGATGACGTACTTGCCGTCCTTGGTCACGCTGACGATCGGCGCCTGGTCGGCGTCGTAGCCGGCGGGCTTGCCGGCGCGGTCGGTGGCCTGGCGGAACTTGAAGGCGCCGGTGGCGCCGGTCCATTGCACCGAGGGCAGCGCGTCACGCAGGGCGGCGCGATCCTTGGCCAGTTCGCCGGTGATCTTGGTGTTCTTCAGGGCCTGGGCGACGATGTACATGGCGTCGTACGACTGCGCGGCGAACTGGTCGGGCGCGCCGTTGAACTTGGCCTTGTAGGCGTCGATGAACTTGACGTTCTCGGGGGCCTTGTTCTCGATCGACCACGGGCTGCCGATCCACAGGTTGTTCGACGCGCCGCCGGGGGCCAGGTCGAAGATCTTGACCGAGTTCATGCCGTTGCCGCCGATGACGGGCACGTTGATGCCCAGCTGGCGGGCCTGCACCATGATCGGGGCGCCTTCGGCCAGCAGCGCCGACAGCACGATGGCGTCGGGGTTGGTGCCCTTGATCTTGGTCAGCTGGGCCTTGAAGTCGACGTCGCCCTTGGCGAACGTTTCGGTCGTGGTGACCGGGATCTTCTGGTCTTCCAGGGCCTTCTTGAAGTTGTCGTAGCCGCTCTTGGTGAAGACGTCGTCGTTGCCGTACAGCACGGCCACGTTCTTCAGGCCGGTCTTGGCCTTGACGGTGGAGATGGTGGCGGGCAGCACGTCGGCTTCGGTGACCGAGTTGCGGAACACGTAGTTGCCGATGGAGGTGATGCCGTCGGCGGTGTTGGAGGTGCCGAAGGCGACCGTCTTGGCGGCCTGGGCGATCGGGTCGGCGGCCTGGGCCGAGTTCGACAGCGTCGGGCCGAACACCATCAGGACGTTGTCCTTGAAGATCAGCTTCTTGAAGACGTTGATGGCTTCTTCTTTCTTGCCTTGCTCGTCCTCGACCACCAGCACGATCTTGTTGCCATTGATCCCGCCCGCGGCGTTGATCTCGTCGGCCGCCAGCTGGAAGCCGTTGCGGATCGACGCGCCGTACTGGGCGGCGCCGCCGGACAGGGCTTCAGCCACGCCCAGCTTGAGGTCGGCCGCATGGGCAGCCGGGACGATGCCGGCGGCGATCAGCGCGGCCAGCAGCTTCTTGGTCTTGGATTGCATGGTTGATACCACCTTAAAGTCTGTCTCGGAATGTTGGTTATCCAGGCCGGGATGTTCCCGCCGGATTGACGTCCAATGGCGCCTGAAGGCGTCACGTTTGCGCGTCAAGACCCGGGATATTACTCCTTTGTATCAGGCCGAAACTCGAATGCCGTTCAACAAAAGGAGCAAAACCGCCCATTTTTTTGTAAAAAACACGGGGTTATCAGCGAAAACCCCACCTCCTGCCGAATGCCATTCGGCATCCGGAGCCTGCTCAACTGCGGGCGGACAGCGCCACGCCCAGGTACTGGTCGTAGGCACCCTCGGTCAAGCGGAACCAGGGCATCGCGTTGTCGCGAAAACCCATGTAGTTGTCGTGGATCGCCTTGAATTTCGGGTCCTTCTCGCCCAATTCCTTATAGACCTGCTGGGTGGCTTCGAAGGCGGCGTCCATGACCGAGCGCGGCAAGGCGCGCACCTGGGCGCCGGCCGCGACCAACTGGGCCAGCGCGGCCGGATTGCGGGCCGCATAGGCCGCCGTGGTGCGCGTATGCGCGGCCAGGGCGGCGGCCTCGAGCACAGCCTGGTAATGCTTGGGCAGCTTGGCCCAGGCTTCCTCATTGATATAGAGGGACAACTGCTCACTGGCGGCCCACCAGCTCGGACCGTAATAGAACTTCGCGGTCTTGTTCAGGCCCAGCTTGCCGTCGTCGTAGGCGCCCGCGCCGGCCACCGCGTCCGGACCGGACTTTGCCGCGCCCTCGCCGGGTTTGGCATCATTCGCGGCCGCGGCATCCTTGGAGGTTCCGGCGTCCTTGGCGGCCCCGGCATCCTTGGCAGCCCCGGCATTCTTGGCGTCCTTGGCCGCCGCGACATCCTGCGGCACGACGCCAAGACGCGCCAGCACCTGCGCCGCGAGGCCGTCGACGCGCATCTTCAGGTCTTTCAAGTCAGTGGCGCGCTTGATTTCGCGGTTGGACCACAGCCCCATCTGCGGGCCGGTATTGCCCAGCGGGAAATTGACGATCTTCTGCGCCTTGAACAGTTCGCGGGTCAGGCGCAGGCCATCACCCTCGAGCATCCAGGCGTCCATCAGCGCGGCGTCCAGGCCGAACGGCACGGCCGCGTCGAAGCAGAAGGCGGGATTCCTGGCGAAGTAGATGGCCGATGACACGTGGGCGCATTCGACCTTGGCGGCGCCGACCGCGTCCATCAGTTCCAGCGCGGGCGCGACCTCGCCGCCGTCCACCTGCTTGATGCTGAACTTGCCGCCAGTGGCCTCGGAGACGAACTTGCGGAAAATCTCGCCAGCGCCGACACGCAGGTCCAGCGCGGCCGGGAAGCCCGACGCCAGGCGCCAACTGATCGAAGGGGAATCCTGCGCCAGGGCGGGAGCGCTGACCGCCGCCCCCGCCGCCATGGCGCCCAGGCCGGCCTGCTTCAAGAATGAACGTCGTTGCATCTCTTTGCTCCTCTACAGCGATACCAGTTTGAGCAATACCCGCCGGATATTACACGTTGCCATCGCCGCTGACGGCTAGAGGAATTCCCGAGCGGTCAAGGATTGCAAAGGGCGGCCCGGCCATGTCCGCACCACGGCGGCGGCGTGGCCGCGAGGCGAAAACGACAACGCCCGCCTGTCGAGGCCCGCAGGCCCCGCGCAGGCGGGCGCAGGTCGCGCTCGCACCCGGGATCAGGTGCCCGCGATCGCCATCTGCTCGATCAGGATCGAGCCGGTGGTCTTGGTGCCGCGCGAGATGGTGTCCGCGCCCACCGCGACGATCTGGCGGAACATGTCCGACAGGTTGCCGGCGATGGTGACTTCCTGCACCGCGTGCTGGATCTGGCCGTTCTCGACCCAATAGCCGAACGCGCCGCGCGAGTAGTCGCCGGTGACGTAGTTCACGCCCTGGCCGATCAGCTCGGTGACCAGGAAGCCCGTGCCCATCTTCTTGAGCATCGCCTCGAAATCGTCGCCGCGGCGCGTCAGCGTGGAGCTGAAGACCAAGTTGTGCGAGCCGCCCGCGTTGCCGGTGGTCTGCATGCCGAGCTTGCGCGCGGTGTAGGAGGACAGGAAGTAGCCTTCCAGCACGCCGGCCGACACCACGTTGCGCTTGCGGGTGCGCACGCCTTCGTCGTCGAACGGCGAGCTGCCCATGGCGCCGCGGATGTGCGGGTCTTCGGTCAGGTTGATGTGTTCCGGGAAGATCGGCTTGCCCAGGGCGTCGAGCAGGAAGCTGGCCTTGCGGTACAGCGCGCCGCCATTGGCCGCCTGCGTCAGGGCGCCGACCAGGCCGAGCGCCAGCGGCGCCTCGAACAGGACCGGGAACTTGCCGGTGCGGATGCGGCGCGCCGACAGGCGCGACAGCGTGCGCTCGGCGGCATAGCGGCCGACGGCCTCGGGCGTGGCCAGCTTGGCCGGATCGCGCTCGGAGGTGTACCAGTAATCGCGCTGCATGCCGTTGCCGCGCCCGGCGATGGGCGCCACCGACAGGCTGTGGCGCGAATACGGGTAGCCGCCCAGGAAGCCACGGGTGTTGCCCATGACGAACTGGCCTTCGTAAGTGCCGACCGTGGCGCCATCGGTGTTGGTGATGCGGGCATCGACCTCGCGCGCGGCGCGCTCGGCGCGCAGGGCCAGCTCGGCGGCCTCCTCGGTGGAAACCGTCCAGGCGCGATGCAGGTCGAGGTCGGGGAATTCGGTGGCCAGCTGGTCGGCGTCGGGCAGGCCGGCGGCCGGATCGGCGGCGGTGTGGCGGGCGATGTGCCAGGCGGCTTCGACCGTCTGGCGCAGCGCGGCTTCGGAGAAGTCGGAAGTCGAGGCGGAGCCGCGGCTCTGGCCGGCGTAGACCGTCAGGTCGAGCGAGCGGTCACGGGTCTGTTCGACGGTCTCGATGTCGTTCTTGCGCACCGACACCGACAGGCCCAGGCTTTCGGAGACTTCGGCCGCGGCGTCCGAGGCGCCGATCTGGCGCGCGTAGGCCAGGGTTTGCTCGACGAGTTCGGAAAAACGCGCGTGATTGGCCGCCAGCGGCAAGGAGGAGGAGGATTTGACCATTGCTGTCCAATTTGCAGAGACGGTTATCATAGCCAAGTCTGTCATTGCGCAGTTTTCCATGAATTCCCACATCGAAGAAGAATCCACCGACGGCTACGACGAGAACGGCTACGATCGTCCCAGCAAGTCCCAGGTCAAGCGCGACATGCACGCGCTGCTGGATCTGGGCAAGCAGCTGATCGAACTGTCCCCCGAACGCCTCAAGCAGTTGCCCCTGGCCGAACGCCTCTACGAAGCGATCCGCGAGGCGCAGCGCACCACCAGCCGCGAAGGCCGGCGCCGCCAGACCCACTTCGTGGGCAAGCTGATGCGCGACGCCCCCGCCGACGAGATCCGCGCCCAGCTCGACGTGTGGGAAAACGGCTCGCGCGAGGAAACCGCGGCCATGCACCGCCTGGAAACCCTGCGCGACCGGCTGCTCGACGACGACGACGCCCTGACCAAGCTGCTGAACGACAATCCGCAGGCGGATGTGCAGCAGCTACGCGCGGTGATCCGCGCCGCCCGCAAGGAAAAGGCAGCCAACGCCGTGCTGCTGCAAGGCCAGGAACCGCAGAAGAAGCACTATCGCGCCCTGTTCCAGGCCCTCAAGACCCTCACCCACTGATTGCGCCCGCCGTCCATGAACGCCCCCACCGACCTGCTCGATTGCATCGAGATCGAAACCGCCTCCAATCCCACGCACGCCGTGATCTGGCTGCACGGCCTGGGCGCCGACGGCAACGACTTCGCGCCCCTCGTGCCGGAGCTGGACCTGCCGGCCGGCCTGGGCGTGCGCTTCGTCTTCCCCAATGCGCCGGTGCAGCGCGTCACCATCAACAATGGCATGGCGATGCGCTCCTGGTACGACATCCTGGTGATGGACCTGGTGCGGGTGGAAGACGCCAAGGGCATCCGCGCCTCGGAAGCCGCGATCCACAAGCTGATCGCGCGCGAGAACGCCCGCGGCGTCCCGACCTCGAACATCGTGCTGGCGGGCTTCTCGCAGGGCTGCGCCATGACGCTGCACACGGGCCTGCGGCTGCAGGACAAGCTGGCCGGCATGATGGGCCTGTCGGGCTACCTGCCGCTGCTGGACAGCGCCGAGGCCGAGCGCGCCCCGGCCAACCAGCGCACCCCGATCTTCCTGGCCCACGGCCTGTATGACCCGGTGGTATCGCTGCCGCGCGCCGAGGCCTCGCGGGCCGAGCTGGAGCGCCTGGGCTACGACGTGCGCTGGCACACCTACCCCATGCCGCACTCGGTCTGCGCCGAGGAAGTGGCGGACATCTCGCGCTTTCTGAACCAGGTGCTGGTGTAACGCGGGCGGCGCGCGCCGCGCCGCCGCCTTCCCCCGAGGCCCGGATTCGCCGGGCCGTTCGCACGGGGATTCCCTGCTTTGTATACCAAGTGGTATTCCAGCCCCGAATTTTCCGGGGCACCACTTCGCTCGTCCATAGAGAAAAACGCCAATACCAAAACGCTTGTCGCTCGCGATTGTTGAATATAGTATTCAATCCAAGCCGTATTGGCCCGATCGCAATCGCCTCGGGCTTCCCTGTTGTTGCAGTCGATCCATCCCATTGGCCGTGCCGCGCCGGGTTTCGGCGAGGCATATAGACGCAGGAGAAAGTCCCGTGAAGCCCTTGCCATTGCCTCGCCTGGCGGCGGCGGCGCTGCTTGCCGCCGTCCTCGCCCCTTTCGCCAGCCACGGCGAAGCCCTCAATCCCCCGGTAAAGGTACGCTACGAAGAGGTGGTCCGCTCCATCCTCTACGTGCCCAAGTACGTCGCCCTGTCGCAGGGCTATTTCAAGGACGCCGGGCTGGACGTGTCCATGAAGACCTCGCAGGGCACCGACAAGGGCATGACCGCCCTGCTCTCGGGCAGCGCCGACATCGTGCTGATCGGTCCCGAAGCCTCGATCTACGTGCAGAACAGCGAATCGCCGGTCAAGCCGAAGATCTTCGCCGGCCTGACCGCCACCGACGGCTTCTTCCTGCTGGCGCGCAAGCCGGTCGAGAAATTCGACTGGAGCATGCTCAAGGGCAAGGAGGTGATCGGCTTCCGGCCCGGGTCGAACCCCATCGTGTTCCTGGAGACCGCGCTGCGCAAGCACGGCCTGGACCCGCAGAAGGACGTCAAGCTGCTCAACAACATCGGCATCCCCGCGCGCGCCGGCGCCTGGATGGCCGGCCAGGGCGAGTACGGCATCTTCCTGGAACCCGAGGCCGGCGAACTGGTGCGCAACGGCAAGGGCTACATCGTGGCCTCGGTCGGCCATGAGGTCGGCCAGGTGGACTACACGGTCTTCACCGCCACCGACAAGTACATCCGCGACAACCCCAAGGTGATCCAGGCCTGGACCAACGTGGTGGCGCGCGCCGAGAAATACGTCAAGGACACGCCGGCGGCCACGCTGGCGCCGCAGATCATGACCTATTTCCCCGGCATGGACGCGGCCGCGGTGACCGACGCCATCGAGCGCTACAAGCAGTACCAGATCTGGAAGACCACGCCGCTGGTGACGGCCGAGGCCATGAGCCAGCTGCAGGACATGCTGATCGCCAGCGCGGTCATGAAGGATAGCGCCCGCGTCAAATACGAAGACGTGGTGGTGGCGGACTTCGCCAGGAAGGTGCCGTGATGAGCGCCGTCGTCCACAACCTCAAGCCGGACCCGGCCACCGCCAAGATCGAACTGCGCGATGTCTGCCTGAGCTATTTCACGCCGGAGGGCGAGACCGAAGCGCTGTCCCAGGTGTCGTTCGCGCTGGCGCCGGGCGAATTCGTCAGCCTGATCGGCCAGAGCGGCTGCGGCAAGAGCACGCTGCTGTCGCTGATCGCCGGCCTGCACGCGCCAACCTCGGGCACGGTGATGATCGACGGCCAGGCGGTCACCGAACCCAACCCGCGCATCGGCTACATGCTGCAGCAGGACTATCTTTTCGAGTGGCGCACCATTCTCGACAATGTCATGCTGGGCGCCGAGATCCAGGGCCGGCGCGATGCGCGCAGCGAGGCGCGGGCCGTGCACCTGCTGGAAAAGTGCGGACTGGGCGCGTTCCTGTCGCACACCCCGCGCCAGTTGTCGGGCGGCATGCGCCAGCGCGCGGCGCTGGCGCGCACGCTGGTCACCGAGCCCGACGTGATCCTGCTGGATGAACCGTTCTCGGCGCTGGATTCGCAGACCCGGCTGGCGATCTCCGACGAGGTCGTCGACATCCTGCGGCGCGAAGGCAAGACGGTGGTGCTGGTGACCCACGATATCGGCGAGGCCATCGCCATGACCGATCGCGTCATCGTGCTGTCGCGCCGGCCCGGCCGGCTCAAGAGCCAGTACCGCATCCATTATGGCGACGGCGCGCGCCCCACGCCGTTCCAGGCCCGCTCGCGGCCGGAATTCAATGCCTACTTCAAGCAGCTCTGGGACGAGCTGGACGTCCATGTGGAGGGTTGAGCCGTGAACGCACCGATTGCCAACACCGTGCCGCTGCGCGCCGTGCCCGCGCCCAGCCAGAAGTACCTGGACTACCTGCGGCGCGACCGCGCCCGCCGCCGCAACATCCGCATCGCCCAGGCGCTGCTGCTGGTGGTGTTCCTGTGCGCCTGGGAGATCCTGCCGCGCATGCACATCCTGAACCCGCTGCTGACCAGCTATCCGAGCGCGCTGTGGCCGACCTTCCTGGAGCTGTGGAACCAGGGCAACCTGGCCCACCACATCGCCACCACGCTGTCGGCCACGCTGGTCGGCTTCACGCTCAGCATGGTGATCGGCATCATCGTCGCCGCCGCGCTGTGGTGGTCGGACTTCCTCTACAAGGTGCTCGATCCGTTCCTGGTGGTGGCCAACGCCATGCCCAAGATCGCCTTCGTGCCGATCTTCTACCTGTGGCTGGGGTCGGACTACGCCGTCTACGGCATGGCCGTGGCGATCGCGGTGTTCGTGACCATCATGGTGGTGTACGCCGGCTTTCGCGCCATCGACCTGAACAAGGTCAAGCTGGCCCGCACCTTCGGCGCCAGCCGCTGGCAGGTGCTGACCAAGGTGGTGCTGCCCGGCAGCGTGCCGACCCTGATCGCCGCGGTGAAGATGAACATCGGCCTGGCGCTGGTGGGCGTCATCGTCGGCGAATTCCAGTCGGCCGACTCGGGCCTGGGCTTTCTCATCATGAACGGCAGCCAGGTCTTCAAGCTGAACATCGTCATGACCGCCATCGCCATGCTGGCGCTGATCTCCAGCGTCATGTACCTGGTGGTGTACCGCATCGAAGCCGCCGTGGCGCGGCGTTACGGATAAGGAGCCGCCATGCAGATTCCGCAATGGGTGCAGGACCGCGTCATCGCCCGCCAGGGCTGCCTGCATCCCTACGACAGCCTGCCCGGCGCCCGCACCGCGGTGGTGGTGATCGACATGCAGCAGTACTTCACGCTGCCCGGCTACCAGGGCGAATGCGCGGCGGCGCGCGACATCATCGCGCCGGTCAACCGCCTGTGCGACGCGGTGCGCGCGGCCGGCGGCACGGTGGTCTGGGTGCAGACCGCCTCCGACAACGCCGACGCCTTCTGGTCGCACCACCATGGCGTGATGCTGACGCCCGAGCGCAGCGCGCGGCGCCTGGAAACCCTGCGCCGCGATGCGCCGGGTTTCGCCCTGCATCCGGACCTGCGGCCGGCCGACAGCGACCTGCGCGTGACCAAGCGCTTCTACAGCGCCATGGCCACGGGCTCGTCGGAACTGGAGCCGCTGCTGCGCGGACGCGGCGTGGACACGCTGCTGATCGCCGGCACGGTCACCAACGTCTGTTGCGAATCGACGGCGCGCGACGCCATGATGCGCGACTTCCGCACCATCATGGTGGACGACGCGCTGGCCGCGGTGACGCCGGCCGAACACGAAAACGCCCTGCACGGCTGGCTGCTGTTCTTCGGCGACGTGCTGTCGGTGGACGAGGTGGCGACGCGGCTGCGGCCGGCGCAGGCCGCGCGCAAGACGGCCTGAAGCCGGCATGGCCGCGGCCGGGCGCGGGCACGCGCCGACCGCGGCGCTCAGCGCAGGTTGAGCCAGACCCGCCGCATGGTCGGGTCTTCCGGATCCGGATCGTTGGTGAAGCCCAGGCTGGTCATCAGCGACAGCATCGGCCGGTTGGTCGACAGCACCAGGCCGTCGATGTATTCCAGCCCCTGCTCGCGCGCCGCGTCGATCAGCGCGGTCATCAGCTGGCGGCCCAGGCCGCGCCGCTGCCAGTCGTCGCCGATCACCAGCGCGTATTCCGCGCCGCGCCCGTCAGGGTTGCGCAGGTAGTGCGCAAACCCCACCAGCACTTCGTGCGGATGGCCGCGGTTGGCCGGGTTGGGCACCTGGGTGGCGGCCACCAGCGCCAGCTCGCGGTGGTAGTCCACCTGGGTGTAGCGCGACACCATGCGCGGGGTCAGCTCGCGCATCATCGACACGAATCGCATGTAGCGCGAGCGTTCCGACAGGCCACGGATGAAATCCTGCAGCGGCTGGCCGTCCTCGGGGCGGATGGGCCGCAGCACCCACGGGATGCCGTCGGCGAAACGGCGCACCTGCACCAGGCGCGCCGGGTACGGGTGGATCGCCATGTGCGGATAGCCGGCGGTCTGGGGCGTCTCGCAGCCCGGCTTCTCAGCCAGGGTCATGCGCAGGCCGCCGGCCCGCAGATGGGTCTCGCCGGCATACAGCGGATCGATGTCGAGCGTTTCGATGTCCGGCAGCTCCGACACCATCTCCGAGACCAGCACCAGCGCCTGCTGCAAGGCCTCGGCGGCCAGGTGGCCGACGCGCGGCGCCAGCACCCGGCGCCACAGCCGGCTGCGCTCGATCATCTGGCGCGCCAGGAAGCCGTTGAGCGGCGGCAGGTCGATGCCGCGATCCGATTGCGACAACACCGCGTCCGGGCCGCCGGCGCCGAAGCGGATGACCGGCCCGAACTGCGGATCGCGCCGCACCCGGATCGCCATGGGGCGCGACTCGGGCTCGGCCGCCGCCACGTCCAGCGGCATGTCGCGCAGCGGCACGTAGAACAGCGCGAGCAGCGCGCGGATCTCCGCGGTATTCAACTCGCGCCGGCAATCGGCCCGCACCCGCGCCAGGATTTCGCGCGCGGCGGCCAGGTCGGGCACATGGGTGGCCGGCTCGGGCGGCTGGGTCTGCAGCAGCAGTTGCTGGTTGTAATGATGCGTGGCCAGCACGCCGAACGCGTCGGCGGCGGACTCGGGCGTGCGGAACGCCGAGGTGCCGGCGTCGTCCAGCATGCGCCGCAGCGGCCGCATGCCGGCATCGCCCATGAAGCAGGTGACCACCGGTTTCTTGGCCTTGGGCGCGATCTGCGCCAGCTCGCGCGCCACCGCCGGCATGTCGGCCAGCGCGTCGGGCGCCAGCAGCACCAGCACGCCGTCCACGCCAGTGTCGTCCAGCACCACGTCGAGAATGGCGCGGATACGTTCCGGCGTCAGCGGCACGTAGGTGATGACCGGATTGGCGCTGGCCGCGTCCGGCTCCAGCATCGCCGCCAGCGCGCGCTGCGTGGCCGGCGCCAGGTCGGCCCGCAGCACCGCGGCGTCCGGGCCGATCAGGTCCATGGCCAGTTGGGGAGGCCCGCTGCCGTTGGAGATCAGCGCCACGCGCCGGCCCTTGGGACGGCGCGTGTAGCCCAGCACCTTGACCGCCGAAAACAGCTGCACGAAGTAGCGCACCCGCACCGCGCCGGCGCGCCGCAGGGCGGCGTCGAAGATGGCGTCGGCGCTGTCGGTGTCGGCGCGGCCGGCCTTGAGCACGATGACCGGCTTGACGCTGGCCGCGGCCCGCAGCGTGCTCATGAATTCGCGCGCCGGGCCGACGTCTTCCAGGTACAGCACGATGCTGTCGGTGCGCGGGTCGCTGGCCAGGTAGTCCAGCACCTTGGACAGGCCCACCACCGCCTCGTCGCCCAGCGACACGGCGGTGGAAAAACCGATATGCACGTCCTCGGCCCAGTCCATGACGGCCGCCATGATGGAGCGCGACTGCGCCAGCAGCGCCACGCGGCCGGCGCGCGCCAGCACCGGGTGCTGGCTCAGGTTCAGGCCCGCATGCGGGCGCTGCGCGCCGAACGAGCGCGGCCCCAGCAATTCGCAGCGGTTTTCCTCGGCCCAGGCGCGGCACAGCGCCAGCGTGCCGCGCGGGTACGGGTCGGGCAGCTCGTGCGGCAACAGGATGACCGAGCGCGGGGCCAGCGGGGACAGCCGGCGCAGGGTCTCGGGCAGCACGGCCGGCGAAACGCAAACCAGGGCCAGATCGGGCCGCTCGCCAGCGGCCAGCCCCAGAAGCGTCTCCGGCAGGTCGGGCGCGGCGCCAGGGTCGCAGGCCACCACCGTGGTTTTCGCCTTGAGCGCGGGTGGCAGCGACGTCGCCGCCGGCAGCGGCCGATCGGCGACGATCACCAGCGAACCGGGTTCGAACATCGGGGCAAGAGCGTGTCGCAGCATGGCGGGAACAGGCACTAATCTAAAATAGCGTTCATCGTAACAAGACAACCCCCACGTCCGCTTGATCCAGGCCCGGTCCGCCGCCGCTTCGTGGCGCCGCAGCCGCTATCATTGCCACCTATGACCTCCAACGCCTCCTCCCCTATCCGCACCCGCTTCGCGCCTTCGCCCACCGGCTTCCTGCATCTGGGCGGCGCCCGCACCGCGCTGTTCTCCTGGGCCTTCGCGCGCCACCACAAGGGCACCTTCGTGCTGCGCATCGAAGACACGGACGTCGAACGCTCCACGCCGGAAGCAGTGCAGGCCATCCTGGACAGCATGGACTGGCTCGGCATGCAGCCAGACGAAGGCCCGTTCTACCAGATGCAGCGCATGGACCGCTACCGTGAAGTGGTCGCGCAGATGCTGGCCGCCGGCACCGCCTACCACTGCTACAGCTCGCCCGAGGAAGTCGAGGCCATGCGCGAGGCCGCCCGCGCCCGCGGCGACAAGCCGCGCTACGACGGTACCTGGCGCCCCGAGCCCGGCAAGACCCTGCCGCCGGTGCCCGCAGGCCGCAAGCCGGTGGTGCGCTTCAAGAATCCCCAGGACGGCGCCACCGCCTGGAACGACATGGTCAAGGGCCCCATCAGCTTCGACAACACCGAGCTGGACGACCTGATCATCGCGCGCCCGGACGGCACCCCCACCTACAACTTCTGCGTGGTGGTGGACGACTGGGACATGGGCATTACCCACGTGCTGCGCGGCGATGACCACGTCAACAACACTCCGCGCCAGATCAACATCCTGCGCGCGCTGGGCGCCACCCTGCCCGAATACGGCCACGTGCCCATGATCCTCGGCCCGGACGGCGAAAAGCTGTCCAAGCGCCACGGCGCGGTCAACGTCATGGAGTACGACAACGAGGGCTACCTGCCCGAGGCCATGATCAACTACCTGGCGCGCCTGGGCTGGAGCCACGGCGACGACGAACTCTTCAGCCGCGACCAGCTGGTGGAATGGTTCGACACCCGCCACCTGTCCAAGTCGGCCTCGCAGTGGGACCCGAAGAAGCTGAACTGGGTCAACGCCCACTACATCAAGCAGATGGACAACGCCGAACTGGCCGAACGCGTGGCGCCGCGCGTCGCCCATCGCGGCGGCTATCCGGAAAAGATCGACCTGCCGGGCGTGATGGGCCTGCTCAAGGACCGCGCCGAGACCCTGGAACAACTGGCCGACGGCGCCATGCTGTTCTGCGGCGAGTTCAAGCCGGCCGCGCCGGAGCTGGTCGAGCAGCACCTGACCGCCGCCGCCCGCGAGGCGCTGGCCGACTTCGCCCAGCGCGCCCAGGGCGCCGACTGGACCCGCGAGGCCATCTCGGCGCTGATCAAGGCCGTGCTGGCCGACCGCGGCCTGAAGATGCCGCAACTGGCGATCCCGCTGCGCGTGGCCGTCACCGGCCAGACCCAGACGCCCGCGGTGGACGCGGTGCTGGCCCTGCTGGGCAAGGACGTCGTGATCAAGCGCCTGGCCGCCATCTGATCGGACTTCCGTCCACGAAAAAGCCCCGACCGGCCTGGCCGTTCGGGGCTTTTTTTCGCCTCACGGGCCGGTTACCGTTCCGGCGCCGCGCGGCGGCAGGCATCCCTAGGCGGCCTTGGGCCGCGCCTTCAAGGCCCACGAGAAGAACGCGCCCAGCAGCGGCAGCAACACGGCCGAACCGCCGAACAGCACCGCCGCGCCGGCCTCGTCCACCACCGAGCCGGCCAGCGCCACGCCCGCCGCCTGGCCCATGAACAGGCAGGAGGCGAACCAGGCCACCGCCGTGCCGCGCGCCGACGGCACCATCTGGGTGGCGTTGGTCTGCAAGGTCGCGTGCAGCAGGTAGTAGCCGAAGCCCGCCAGCACGCTGGCAACCAGGCTCCACAACCACACCGGCCCCAGCAGGTACGACAGGAAGGCCACGCCCAGCACCAGCCCGCCCGCCACCGCCAGGCCGCGCTCGCCCAGGCGTTTGAGGATGCGGCCCGCCACCACCGTATAGAGCAGCCCGCCCACCGCGTACACCGCCACCAGCGCGCCGGCCGCCGTCAGCGAGATGTCGAAGCGCTCATGCAGGTAGGACGGCGCGAACGCCAGAGCGCCGAACACCAGCAGGCCCTCGATGAACACCGTGGCCAGCACCACGCGCGCCCATGGCGTGCCCAGCACCAGCCGCGCCTGTGCCACGAAGCCCTGGCGCGGCGCGTTCGGATCGACCACGCCCAGTCCCAGCGCGCGCTGGCGCCGCACTTCCCGGTGCAGCAGCGTGCCCACCACCAGGTAGCCGGCCACCAGCGCCGCGAAGGCCCAGCGCCAGCCCAGGGTATCGGCGAACAGGCCGCCGGCCAGCTGCCCGGCCGCCATGCCCAGGATGGTGCCGGTCAGAAAGCGCGCCAGCGTCGCCTGGCGACGCTCGTAAGGCACGGTGTCGCCGATCCAGGCCATCGACAGCGGCACGATGCCGGCGCCCGCCGCCCCCGACAGGGCGCGGCAGAACACCAGCACGTCCAGCGTCTCGGCCAGGAACGCGCCGGCGCTGCCCAGTGCGCAGGCGAACGTCGCCACGCTGACGACGCGGTATTTGCCGTAGCGGTCGCCGACCGGACCGAAGAACATCTGCAGCACGCCGTAGGCCACCGCGAAAGCGGTGACGGCGCGCGCGGCCTGGCCGGTGCTGGCGCCGAATTCAGCCGCCAGCTGGGGCAGCATGGGATCACAGATACGGAAGGCGCTGGCGCTGACGAAGGCGGCCAGGGCAAGCAGCGCGATGGCGCGCGCTTCGGATGACAGGGCGGGCATGGAGGGCCGGCGGCGCAATGAAGGACGAAGTCCGCACCTTACCGCAGCCGCGCCCGCTTGGCGACGCCGGCGCCCGGATTCCGTCCGCGCGACGGAACGCGGAATCGCCGGCTGCCCCAGGGATCAATACGGCAGGCGATAGCCCTGCGGCATGCGGCGCGCGGTCACGATCTGGCCGCCGCTCTTGAGCTCGCGCAGCGTCAGCTTGGCCTGCTCGACCTTCTCGACACGGTAGCGGTTGATGTAAATCGGATCGGCGGCGTCGACGATCTCGCCGTTCGATTGCGTGGTCTGCATCGTGTAGACGCCGTCCACCACGCTCCAGCAACCCGTCTCGCGCAGCGCCGGACGCGTCTTGCGGCCGATCTTCAGCTGGGTTTCATAGGCCATGCGGCCATCGGCATACAGCACCGTGAGGGCCTGGAAATCGCCGCTGACGCCTTTCGGCTTGGAATTCGAATACCAGGTGCCGACCATGGGATCGCCGCTCTTGGCGGGCACGCATGCCACCGGCTTGGGCGCCGCTTCCGGCTGGGCCTCGGTAATGGAGGCGGGTTTCCTGGCGGCGCAGCCGGCCAGGATCAGAAGGGCGCAGGCCACGCCCGCCGAACGCAAATACACACTGCTCATGAATTCCTCAACACGTCTGTCGACGCGCCGCGCCGCTCAAACCGGCACGCCCCTCGCGCAGCAAACATCACGCACTCTAAAGATGCCCAGGTGAAGAATCAACGACGATCGGCGCCGTGTGCAATTGCGCAACAGTCCTTGCCGGAAACCCCGTGTTTTAAGGGCTCAACGCGCAAAAATGCGTTGGTTTCAAGCGACACTGCGGGCGCCGCGCGCGGCCTTGGCGCGCAGCATTTCCTCCATGCGCGCGGCGGCCGGCGACAGGCTGCGGCCGGCCAGCCGCGTGATGCCCAGTTCGCGCTCGATACGCGGCCGGGCCAACGGCACGAAAACCAGACCGGGCGAATCCGGCGGCACGCCCAGCCGCGCCAGCACCGTCACGCCCACGCCGCGCTCCAGCATCGCCAGCAGCGACATCATGTTGGACACGAACACCTGGCGTTCCATCATGAAGGCGGCCTGCGGATAGTCCGCCAGTTGCCGGTGCGCCACCGTGCCCACCAGCGGCAGCCCGGCGATCTCGCGCCAGGTCACGGACTTGCGCCCCGCCAGGGGATGGCCGCGATGGCAGACCAGTCCGAAGGCATCGCGCAGCAGCGGTTCGAACGCCAGCCGCCGGTCGCGCAGCACCGGGCTGCACACCCCCAGCTCGACCTCGCCCGCCAGCACCATGCGCTCAACGCCTTCGGAATTGTCGTCGAACAGGCGCAGCGCCACCGCCGGGTAGCGCTCGCGATAGGTTGCCACCAGTTCGGGCAGCCAATGGGTCGCCACCGTCGCCACCGATGCCATGGTCAGGGTGCCGGCCTCGTTGCTGGCCAGCCCCGCCAGCGTCCCGGCCACGCGGTCGTGGTGCTCGACCAGTTCGCGCGCCAGCGGCAGGCAGTCCTGGCCGAACCGCGTCAGCGCGTTGCCATTGCCGCGCTCGAACAGCGGCTGGCCCAGGCGCTGCTCCATTTCGCGGATCGACAGCGACAGCGCCGGCTGCGAGCGGAACGCGCGCGCGGCGGCGGCGCGGAAGCTGCGCAATTCGGCCACCAGCAGGAAGTGGCGGTAGTGCGCAATGGAAAGTTCGGGCAAGGCGGGCATCGTGACACCTGATTTGATGAACTTATCAAATCATAGGAAAAATAAAGTTTTCTCATCATAGGGCGGCACTTAACATGGCCGCAATGACTACCGCGACTCTCTCCCCCGCCCGCGCCCAGGCCGTCGATCCGCTCGACTTCAGCCTCGCCGACCGGCTGCCCGCCCGCGCTGCCGGCCAGGGCCGGCTGCTGACCGCTGCCGCGCCCAACGGCAGGCCCGGCCTGCTGCTCGTGCCCGGCGCCTATCACGGCGCCTGGTGCTACGCGCACTACCTGGACTATTTCGCCCGAGCCGGCCTGGCCTGCGCCGCCATCGACCTGCGCGGCCACGGCCCCTTGCCGCAACCGCCCGGCTTCCTCGACACGGGCATCGCCGACCTGGCCGCCGACGTCGTCAGCGCGCTCGACCTGCTGGACGCGCCCACCGTCGTGGTGGGCCACAGCATGGGCGCCCTGCCCGCGCTGCTGGCCGCCAGCCAACGCACCGTCGCCGGCGTGGTGCTGATGGCGCCCTCGCCGCCCGCCAACCTGCCCGGCGCGCTGGGCCTGCCGCCGGTGCCCGCTGACGCCGTGCGCGCCGCGCCCGCCGCCAGCGAGATCCGCGCCCGCTTCCTGGCCACCTCGCCGACGCGCGACGTCAGCGCCGTCACCCAACGCCTGAATCCCGAAAGCCCGCGCGTGCTCAACGACCGTTACCTGCTGCGCGTGCCCGTCGACCCCGCCGCCATCACCGCCCCCGGCCTGTGCCTGGAAGCCGGCCTGGACACCCACGACCGCCATCCGCCCGGCCAGGACCGCGCCATCGCGCGACTGTTCGGCTTTTCCCATGCCGTCCTCGCCCGACAGCCCCATTGCATGATGTACGGCGACGCATGGCGGGCCAGCGCGGACGCGATCCTCGGCTGGTATCGCCAACAGTTCGGCTGACCCGCGACGCCCCTGACGCCCGATACATCCTCAACCATCGACATCCGCCAACGACCGCCAGACAGATCCACCCAGCCCGCGTCCAGCGCGCCATGAAGCACACCGCAAGCCATAGAACATGACGGCGCCAGCGCCGCCCCAGGAGACAAGCATGACCCTCACCGCCTTCGCGCCCCGCGCCTTCCTGCGCCCTGCGCTCGCCGCCGCCAGCCTGCTGCTGGCCGCCACCACGCACGCCGCCGGCTGGCCCGAGAAACCCATCACGCTGATCGTGCCCTCCGCCGCCGGCGGCGCCGCCGACCTCACCGCCCGCACCTTCGCCCAGTTCCTGGGTAAGCAGACCGGCCAGACCGTCATCGTCGAGGACCGCCCCGGCGCCGGCGGCATCGTCGGCACCAATGCCGCCAAGAACGCCGCCGGCGACGGCTACACCTTCCTCTTATCCACCAACTCCACCCACGCCGCCAACCAGTTCCTCTACAAGCGCCTGCCCTACGACGCGCAAAAGGACTTCGTGCAGATCGGCATGCTCGGCACCTTCGGCACCGTGGGCATCGTCGCCCCCGACAGCCCCTATCGCACCGTGCCCGAGCTGGTCGACTACGCCAAGAAGCATCCCGGCGAAGTCTTCTTCGGCTACTACAGCTCGTCCTCGCAAGTGCCGTCCGAACTGTTCAAGCAACGCGCCGGCATCAACATCGGCGCCGCCGGCTACAAGAACATCACCCAGATCATTACCGACCTGCGCGGCAAGCAGATCGGCTTCGCCTTCGTCGACTACCTGACCGCCATGGGCCAGATCGACGGCAAGGGCCTCGCCCCTCTCGCCGTCACCGCCGCCCAGCGCCACCCCGCCTGGCCCGACGTCCCCACCATGTCGACCTACTTCCCCGACTTCATCGTCGCCGGCTGGCTCGGCATCTCCGCCCCCGCCGGCACCCCGCCCGACATCGTCGCCAGGATGAACGCCGCCACCCAGGCCGCCGTCAACGATCCCGCCACCGCCGACAAACTCCGCGCCCTCGGCCTGACCCCCGAAGCCATGGACACCGCCCGCTTCGACACCTTCGTCAAGGAGGACACCGCCCGCTGGAAGGAATGGATCAAGATCTCCGGCATCCAGCCGCAGTAACCGCCCACAGCAAATAAAGAAACGCCCTCTATATATAGAGGGCGTCGCAATATAGAGACCATCAAAAGATTGCGCCCATCGAATCAAGCGCGATGACGCAGGATTCACCAGCCCCTCCCATCACGATCGCGCCGCGCCATTGCCCCCTCGAGCAACGCCTCTCTCCAGCAGCGCGCAGCGTCCGCCGCCTCGACGCAAGACACCCAAATGCCAAAAGGCGGCCGCCCGCGCGGCCGCTTTTTGGCGACCCCGCAAGATCCTCCCTACTCCCCAGATTGACGGCAAAAACGCCAAGCACACAACTCGCCCCAAAGCCCGGCCGTTAAGTCTCATCAAAAGCGGGAGCCGGGGCAGGCGGGGGATGGCGGGGCGTGTAGATGCGCCCGGCGGAAACCGTAGGGAGCCGAAGGCGGACGAGGTTGAGCCCGGGGCAGTCCGGAGCGAACGCTCCGGACCGCAATCGTAGCCCCGCCATCCCCCGCCTGCCCCGGCTCCCGCGACTAAAGAACCCAACCCGCCACAAGAGCCCACATAGAAGCCCCCCCTACAAAGGCAACTTCAACTCATGCTTGATCTCCCGCAACGCCACAATCGTCCGCGTCTGCCGAATCCCAGGCATATTGAACAAGAACCGATGCAAGAACCGGTCATAAGCCTCCGGACTCTCCACAAGAATCTTGAGCAGAAAATCCGAATCCCCCGTCACCGCATAGCACTCGAGAATCTCCGGCGCATCCCGCACCGACCGCTCGAAGTTCTCCACCGTGTTCGCCGAATGCCGCTCCAGACTGATCTGCGCGAACATACAGCCCAGCCCCACCTTGCTGCGATCCACCTGCGCGCTGTAGCCCTGGATCACGCCGCTGGCCTCCAGCGCCTTCACCCGCCGCCACACCGGCGCCGCCGATAGCCCCACCTTTTCTGAAAGCTGCTGCGCCGAGGCCCGGCCATCCTCCTGCAGGGCCTTGAGGATGCCGATATCGGTCTTGTCCATTGCTTTGTCTCCTGTTTGGGTCGAAATTCCGCGAACACGAAATATTCATTGCGAATTATAGGGATAGCACGATCCGAAAACGCAATAAACCCGATGCCTCGCGAACCTATCATGGTGCCGACTACAGGAGCATTCATGATGGACGGCACCCCCGCCCCCGAGCCCACGCTGGACCTCGACTACCAGCTCGCCGACAACCTCACCCGTGAGACCGGCCGCATCTTCCTGACCGGCACCCAGGCCCTGGTGCGCATCATGCTGACCCAGCGCCGCATCGACCGCGAGCGCGGCCTGAACACCGCGGGCTTCGTCTCCGGCTATCGTGGCTCGCCCCTGGGCGGCGTCGACATGGCGATGTGGAAGGCGCAGAAGGCGCTGGACGCCAACCAGATCTCGTTCCTGCCCGGCATCAACGAAGACATGGCCGCCACCGCCGTCATGGGCACCCAGCAGGCCGGCGTGCGCGCCGACCGCAATGTCGATGGCGTCTTCGCCATGTGGTACGGCAAGGGCCCCGGCGTGGATCGCGCCGGCGACGCCCTGCACCACGGCAACGCCGCCGGCGCCTCGCGTCACGGCGGCGTGCTGGTGGTGGTGGGCGACGACCACACCGCCGTCTCCTCCTCGATCCCGCACGCCAGCGAAGCCTCGCTGATCGGCTGGCAGATGCCCATCGTGCACCCGGCCTCGATCGACGAATACGAGACCTTCGCGCTGTGGGGCTGGGCCCTGTCGCGCCATTCCGGCGCCTGGGTCGCCTTCAAGGCCGTGTCCGAGACCATCGAAAGCGGTCACTCGTTCACCCCCGCGCCGGTGCGCCACTACGACATGCCGGCCGATCCCGACCTGCCGCCGGAAGCGCTGGAATACTCCGCCCGTGACTTCCTGTCGCTGGCGGTCGAAACCCGCATGAACCTGCGCATGAAGGCGGTCGCCGCCTTCGCCCGCCGCCACAGCATCGACCGCCTCACCTGTCCGGCGCCCAAGGCCACCGTCGGCATCGTCACCGTCGGCAAGGCCCACCTGGACGCCATGGAAGCGCTGACGCGCCTGGGCGTGGACACCGTCACCGCCAATGCGCCGGTGCGCATCTACAAGCCGGGCCTGACCTGGCCGCTGGACGCCGAACGCATGCTCGAGTTCGCGCGCGGCCTCTCGCACATCCTCGTGATCGAGGAAAAAGGCGCCGTGGTCGAGACCCAGCTCAAGGACCTGCTGTTCAACCTGCCCGAGCGCGCCACCGTGGTCGGCAAGAAGGGTTTCGACGGCGAGACGCTGGTGCCGTCCGCCGGCCAGTTGCGCCCGTCGTTGCTGGCGCGGCCGCTGGCCCAATGGCTGTCGCGCAGCGCCGGCCTGCAGCCCGGCGTCGACCTGGCCACCTTCGACTGCCAGGACATGCTGTCCAACGACGCCGACGGCATGCGCCGCCGCCCCTATTTCTGTTCCGGCTGTCCGCACAGCACCTCGACCAAGGTGCCGGAAGGCAGCCAGGCGCTGTCGGGCGTGGGCTGCCACTACATGGCCGCCTGGATGGACCGCGACACCGGCGGCCTGACCCAGATGGGCGGCGAAGGGGTCGACTGGATCGGCCTGTCGCGCTACACCAGGATGCCGCATATCTTCCAGAACATGGGGGAAGGCACCTACTACCACTCCGGCTACCTGGCGATCCGCCAGGCCGTGGCCGCCAAGGCCAACATCACCTACAAGATCCTGTTCAACGACGCCGTAGCCATGACCGGCGGCCAGCCGGTGGATGGCCCGATCTCGGTGCCGCAGATCTGCCAGCAGCTGCGCGGCGAGAACGTCGCCCGCATCGTCGTCACCAGCGATGAGCCCGAGAAATACCGGGGCGTGGACCTGGGCGCCGGCATCAAGGTGCATCACCGCCGCGAGCTCGACGCCCTGCAGCGCGAGCTGCGCGAGATCCCCGGCGTCACCGTGCTGATCCACGACCAGACCTGTGCCGCCGAAAAGCGCCGCCGCAGGAAGAAGAACCAGTTCCCCGATCCGGCCCGCCGCATGCTGATCAACAGCGCCGTGTGCGAAGGCTGCGGCGACTGCGGCGTGAAATCGAACTGCCTGTCGGTGGTGCCGCTGGAAACGCCCTACGGCCGCAAGCGCGCCATCGACCAGTCCAGCTGCAACAAGGACTACTCCTGCGCCGAAGGCTTCTGCCCCAGCTTCGTCTCGGTCATGGGCGGCAAGCCCAGAAAGAGCGCCGCGCCCAAGGCCGACCAGGAACGCCTGCAACGCCTGATCCAGCAACTGCCGCTGCCGCACCCCCCGGCGCTGGAACGCCCCTACCGCCTGCTGGTGGCGGGCATGGGCGGCACCGGCGTCATCACCATCGGCGCCATCGTCTCGATGGCCGCGCACCTGGAAGGCCTGTCGGCCGCGGTGCTGGACCTGACCGGCCTGGCGCAGAAGGGCGGCACGGTCGTCAGCCACATCCGCCTGGCGCCCGCGGGCGCGGCCGCCGGCCCGGTGCGCCTGGACTGGCAGCAGGCCGACGCCGCCATCCTGTGCGATCCGGTCGCCGCCGTGGCGCCCGACTCGCTCGGCGCGCTGCGCCGCGGCCACACCCAGGTCACCGTCAACACCTACGTCGCGCCGGTGTCCGATTTCACCCGCAACCCGGACGCCGCCATGCGGCCGGAAGCGCTGCTGGCCAAGATCCGCCACGCCGCCGGCGACGACCACACCGCCGCCATCGACGCGCACGAGGCCGCGCTGGCGCTGTTCGGCGACAGCATCCTGTCGAACATGTTCATGCTGGGCTACGCCTGGCAGCGCGGCGGCGTGCCGCTGTCGCAGGCCGCCATCAACCGCGCCATCGAACTGAACGGCGTCGCCGTGGCCGCCAACCGCGCCGCGTTCGACAGCGGCCGCCTCGCCGCGCACCAACCCGAAGCGCTGGACGGCGCGCTGCGCCCGCGCGCCCAGGTGGTGCAACTGCATGTGCCGGAAACGTTCGAGCGCGCCGTGGCGCGCCGCGTCGAGGACCTGACCGCTTACCAGGACGCCGCCTACGCGCAGGCCTATCGCGACGTGGTCGAGCGCGTCGCCGCGCGCGAACGCGAGCTGGCGCCCGACGCCAGGACGCCGCGCCTGGCCATGGCGGTGGCGCGCGGCCTGTTCAAGCTGATGGCCTACAAGGACGAATACGAAGTCGCCCGCCTCTATACCGGCGAAGCCTTCCAGGCCCAGCTCAAGGGCCAGTTCGAAGGCGACTACAGCCTGCGCTTCCACATGGCGCCGCCGATCTTCGCGCGCAAGGACCCGCGCACCGGCGTGCCGCGCAAAATGACGCTGGGCCCGCGCACCATGACCGCGCTCAAGCTGCTGACCCGTTTCAAGCGCCTGCGCGGCACCTGGTTCGATCCGTTCGGCCACACGGCCGAGCGCAAGATGGAGCGGGCCCTGGTGGTCGAATACCGCCAGACCATAGACCAGTTGCTCGCAGGGTTGAATCGCGACAACCTGGCGCAAGCGGCTACAATCGCCGCCCTTGCAGAAACCATCCGCGGCTTCGGCCACGTGAAGGCTGCGAACGTCGAGAAGTACAGGACGGAGCTGGCCCGCTTGATGCAAAGCTATACGGCGCCTGCCCCGCGCGATGTACCCCTGCGGAAAACCGCATAAACACTCGCGCTGAGCGGCATTCTCCTGGGCGCGCCTTGCTAGGCGCGCCCAGTGCATTTAGTAACAATGTTTTGGGAACCTGATCCTATCTTCTTCTTGTAGCTGTCGTACTCGATCACTAGAATTAGTGTCCAACGAGGGGTGCTACACTATATGTTGTGGTCGCCTAACCGCTGATACTCGTCGGCCACGCCATGCGGATTCGTCCGTCCAAGCGTTGCGACCCCCTCAATAAGATCCAAATTTCGTACCTGACATGACGTCGTCATGTCGCTATCTACGCGCTTTTCGCACAGGAGCTTCCATGCAGACTACGATCGCCTCTGTGACCCGGCCCTCGGCCGTGCCGCCCTCTCAAACCGATTCCCCGGCCGACGCCAACGGCGGGCAATGGGCCAGCTACAACATCATCCGCCGCAATGGCTCGGTGGTCGGGTTCGAACCCGGCAAGATCGCCATCGCCATGACCAAGGCCTTCCTGGCCGTGAACGGCGGCCAGGGCGCGGCCTCGGCCCGCGTGCGCGAGCTGGTTGAACAGCTGACGACCCAGGCCGTCAACGCGCTGGTGCGCAACCGCCCGGGCGGCGGCACCTTCCATATCGAAGACGTGCAGGACCAGGTCGAACTGGCCCTGATGCGCTCGGGCCAGCATGACGTCGCCCGCGCCTATGTGCTCTATCGCGAAAAGCGCACGCAGGAACGCGCCGCCGCCGCGGCCGCCGAAGGCCAGCAGAAGGCCGACACGACGCCGCAGGAAAACGTGCTGCACGTCACGGACGCGGGTGTCCGCCGTCCGCTGGACATCGCCGAACTGCGCGCCACCATCGTCGCCGCCGGTGAAGGCCTGGCCGAATTCATCGACTCCGAAGCCATCCTGAAGGAAACGGTCAAGAACCTGTACGACGGCATCCCCGTCGACGAAGTGTTCAAGTCCGCCATCCTGTCGGCGCGCGCGCTGGTCGAGAAGGACCCGGCCTACAGCCAGGTCACCGCCCGCCTGCTGCTGCACACGATCCGCAAGGAAGTGCTGGGCGAGGAAGTCTCGCAGGACGGCATGGCCGCCCGCTACGCCGAGTACTTCCCCACCTTCATCGCCCGCGGCATCGAAGGCGGCCTGCTGTCGCCCGACCTGGCCAGCTATGACCTGACCAAGCTGGGCAAGGCCCTGAACGCCAAGCGCGACCTGCAGTTCGGCTACCTCGGCCTGCAGACCCTGTACGACCGCTACTTCCTGCACATCCGCGGCACCCGCATCGAACTGCCGCAGGTGTTCTTCATGCGCGTGGCCATGGGCCTGGCGCTGCGCGAGACCGACCGCGAAGCCCGCGCCATCGAGTTCTACGAAATCCTGTCGTCGTTCGACTTCATGAGCTCGACCCCGACGCTGTTCAACTCGGGCACCCTGCACTCGCAACTGTCGTCGTGCTACCTGACCACCGTCTCCGACGACCTGGAAGGCATCTACGACGCCATCAAGGAAAACGCGCTGCTGGCCAAGTACGCCGGCGGCCTGGGCAACGACTGGACCCCGGTGCGCGCGCTGCGCAGCCACATCAAGGGCACCAACGGCGAAAGCCAGGGCGTGGTCCCGTTCCTGAAGGTCGTCAACGACACCGCCGTGGCGGTGAACCAGGGCGGCAAGCGCAAGGGCGCGGTCTGCACCTACCTGGAATCGTGGCACCTGGACATCGAGGAATTCCTCGAACTGCGCAAGAACACCGGCGACGAGCGCCGTCGCACCCACGACATGAACACGGCGAACTGGATTCCCGACCTGTTCATGAAGCGCGTCATGGAAGGCGGCGAATGGACCCTGTTCTCGCCGTCCGACTGCCCCGACCTGCACGACAAGTACGGCAAGGCCTTCGAAGAAGCCTACGTCGGCTATGAAGCGCGCGTCGCCAGCGGCGACCTGAAGCTGTTCAAGAAGATGCCGGCGCTGACCCTGTGGCGCAAGATGCTGTCGATGCTGTTCGAAACCGGCCACCCGTGGATCACGTTCAAGGATCCGTGCAACATCCGTTCGCCGCAGCAGCACGTCGGTGTGGTCCACAGCTCGAACCTGTGCACCGAGATCACGCTGAACACCAACGAATCGGAAATCGCGGTTTGCAACCTGGGTTCGGTGAACCTGGTCGCGCACATGAAGCCGGCCGCTGGCGGCGGTTTCGAACTCGACCACGACAAGATCAAGCGCACCGTCAGCATCGCCATGCGCATGCTCGACAACGTCATCGACATCAACTATTACGCCGTCGACAAGGCCCGCAACTCCAACGCGCGCCATCGTCCGGTGGGCATGGGCATCATGGGTTTCCAGGACTGCCTGCAGATGATGCGCGTGCCGTACGCATCGCAAGCCGCCGTCGAATTCGCCGATCGTTCGATGGAAGCGGTGTGCTATCACGCCTACTGGGCCTCGAGCCTGCTGGCCGAAGAACGTGGCCGCTATCAATCGTACGAAGGCTCGCTGTGGTCGCGTGGCATCCTGCCGCAAGACACGTTGAAGATGCTGCGTGACGAACGCGGTGGTCATGTCGAGGTCGATGAATCGAGCACGCTCGATTGGGATGCGTTGCGCGCGCGCATCAAACAACATGGCATGCGCAACTCCAATTGCATCGCAATCGCCCCAACCGCGACTATTTCCAATATCATTGGTGTATCTGCGTGCATCGAACCCACTTTCCAGAACTTGTACGTCAAATCGAATCTCTCCGGCGAGTTCACGGTCGTTAACGATTACCTCGTGCGTGACCTGAAGAAACTCGGTCTCTGGGACGAAGTCATGGTCGCCGACCTCAAGTACTTCGACGGCAGCCTGTCCCGCATCGATCGCGTACCTTCCGAACTCCGCGAACTCTACGCCACCGCGTTCGAAGTCGAACCGAGCTGGCTGGTGGAATGCGCCTCGCGTCGCCAGAAGTGGATCGATCAAGCCCAGTCGCTGAACATCTACATGGCCGGCGCTTCCGGCAAGAAGCTGGACGACACCTACAAGCTGGCCTGGAAGCGTGGCCTGAAGACGACCTATTACCTGCGTACCCTTGGCGCCACCAGCGCCGAGAAGTCGACGGGACGCGGCGGCGAACTGAACGCCGTCAGCGCCGGTGGCCAGTCCACCGCGGCCCCCGTGTCCGCTGCACCTGTTTTGCCGGAACCCGAAGTTCTCGGGGCGGTTTGCACCATGCGGCCGGGCGACCCCGGCTTCGAAGAGTGCGAAGCCTGCCAATAACCGCCTCCGGAGAATGAATCATGATTAATTGGGAAGACGACACCCTCGCCACGCAACCTGCACAAGCCCCCGCGCCCGCGGCGGGCGGGCAGGCTGTGCCCGAAGTCCGGGCGGCGACCGGCGTGTTCGGTGACACCGCCATGCCGACCCCAGCCGCGCCGCAGCATGCGGCCGGCCTGGCGGCCAGCGGCAGCGCCACCTCGCAACGCGTGAAGGTTGCCGACAAGCGCATCATCAACGGCCAGACCGACGTCAACCAGCTGGTGCCGTTCAAGTACAAGTGGGCATGGGAGAAATACCTGGCCACGTGCGCGAACCACTGGATGCCGCAAGAAATCAACATGTCGCGCGACATCGCCCTCTGGAAGAACCCGAACGGGCTCACCGAGGACGAGCGCCGCATCGTCAAGCGCAACCTGGGTTTCTTCGTCACGGCCGACTCGCTGGCCGCGAACAACATCGTGCTGGGCACCTACCGCCACATCACGGCGCCCGAATGCCGCCAGTTCCTGCTGCGCCAGGCATTCGAGGAAGCCATCCACACGCACGCCTATCAATACATCGTCGAAAGCCTGGACCTGGACGAAGCGGAGATCTTCAACGCTTACAACGAAGTGCCGTCCATCCGCGCCAAGGACGAGTTCCTGATTCCGTTCATCGACGCGATCGCGGACCCCAACTTCAAGACGGGCACGCCCGAAGCCGACCAGACGCTGCTGAAGTCGCTGATCGTCTTCGCGTGCCTGATGGAAGGCCTGTTCTTCTACGTTGGCTTCACGCAGATCCTGGCGCTGGGTCGCCAGAACAAGATGACCGGCGCCGCCGAGCAGTACATGTACATCCTGCGCGATGAATCCATGCACTGCAATTTCGGCATCGACCTGATCAACACCGTCAAACTGGAAAATCCGCATCTGTGGACGCCGGAATTCCGCGAAGAAATTCGAGAACTCTTCCGCAAAGCGGTCGAACTCGAATACGCTTACGCCGAAGACACGATGCCGCGTGGCGTGTTGGGCTTGAACGCTCCCATGTTCAAATCCTACCTGCGCTTCATCGCCAACCGTCGTTGCCAGCAAATCGGTATCGAACCGCTGTACCCGCAGGAAGAGAATCCCTTCCCGTGGATGGCGGAAATGATCGATCTTAAGAAGGAACGCAACTTTTTTGAAACTCGCGTGATCGAATACCAAACCGGTGGCACGCTGAGCTGGGAGTAACGCAGTTCGCCTTCGGGCCCGGCGCGGGCACGCTCTTGCAAGAGCGTTGCGTTCGCGCCAGGCCTTGAGGGTGATCTCCCAGGTCAGGGTGTTTTCGAACACGTAGAACAAGCGGTAGGCGGTCTGTGATCAGACTGCCCACCGGCGCCATTTGAAATGGCTCGCGCCAAAGGAGCGGGGGCCATATCAAATGGCTGTGCCGAATTCATTAGCGCAAACCGTAGTAGCTGTTGCTCGCACAGAACAGCGGCATGCGCCGATGAATAGCCCGGGCACGGTTCGCCTTGTTGGCGGATCGGGGCACGGGTTTAAGTTCTGGGACCCCTGAACCTAAGGAGCATGACCATGGCAACAGCCAAGAAAGCCGTAAAGAAAGCGGTGAAGAAGCCCGCCGCCAAGAAGGCAGTAGCGAAGAAGGCCGCCCCGGCCAAGAAAGCTGCCGTCAAGAAGGTAGCCGTCAAGAAGGTCGCCGCCAAGAAGCCGGCGGTGAAGAAGGTTGCCGCCAAGAAGCCGGCCGCCAAGAAGGTCGCGAAGAAAGCGGTAGCCAAGAAGGCCGTCGCCAAGAAAGTCGCGGCCAAGAAGCCGGTAGCCAAGAAGGCAGCGGCCAAGAAGGTCGTCGCCAAGAAGGCGGTTGCCAAGAAGGCCGTCGCCAAAAAGGCCGTCGCCAAGAAAGCGGTAGCCAAGAAGGTCGTCGCCAAGAAGGCGGTTGCCAAGAAGGCCGTCGCCAAGAAGGCGGTTGCCAAGAAGGCCCCGGCCAAGAAGGCGGTTGCCAAGAAGGTCGTAGCCAAGAAGGCGCCGGCCGCCAAGAAGCCCGCTGCCAAGCCGGCTGCCAAGCCCGCCGCTGCCAAGAAGCCCGCTGCGAAGAAAGCCGCTCCGAAGAAGCCCGCCACGCCGCCGTCCACGGCCGCTGCCCCGGGCGCGAAGACCGCGCTGAACCCCGCCGCGTCGTGGCCGTTCCCGACGGGTGGCCGTCCGTAATCGGACCGGTCATAACGGTAGCAGTACCTCAAACCGCCTGGCCCTGGCCAGGCGGTTTTTATTCGGGCGCCAGCCGCGTCAATCTCATTTCGCCGCGGCCATCCGGACAGCGCCGTTGACGCCTTGGCGTGAGACAATAAATGTTGTCTTCATTAGGTAGATCGCGTCCATGCTCGGTGAAATCCTCCGCTTCCTGCTCGAAATCGCGTTCACGCTGTTCGGCGCCGCCCTGATCGCCCGCGCCTGGATGCACGCGATCCGGTTGCATCCGTTCAATCCGCTGGCGCGCGTCATCTACCAGGCCACCAACTGGCTGGTGCTGCCGCTGCGCAAGATCATTCCGGCGGGCAACAAGATCGACTGGACCAGCCTGGTGGCCACCTGGCTGGCCGCGCTGGTGTACCTGGTGCTGATCTGGCTGGTCGCCATCGGCGCCCTGATCCCCGCCGTGCTGCTGCCCTCGGCCATGCTGTCGGCGCTGCTGATGGCGCTCAAGTGGGCGCTGAACCTGGTGGTGTGGCTGACGCTGATCCAGGCGGTGCTGTCGTGGGTCAATCCGATGGCGCCGATGATGCCGCTGCTGCAGGCGCTGACCGCGCCCATGCTCGATCCCATCCGCCGGCTGCTGCCGCGCACCTCGATCGACTTCTCGCCGCTGGTGCTGCTGATCGTGGCCCAGGTGCTGTTGATGGTCCTTGCCCGCCTGAGCTACGGCCTGATGGGCGTCTGAAAACGACGACGGCCCGGCAAGCCTTGCCCGGGCCGTTTCCATGGCGCGGCGGTCGCGGCGCGCGCCTGCCTCATCCCTTACGCCGGAATCGCGGCGTAGATGTCGAGCAGCTTCTTGCGATCGATCTTGTGGTTGTTCGACATCGGCAGCGCCGCGCACGAAACCAGCTCGGACGGCACCATGTAGGGCGGCAGGCGCTGGCCCAGCCGCTCCTTCCATCCCGATAGCGCATCGAGCTCAAGCAGACTGGCATCCGCCTGCGCCAGTCCGGCGACAAAGCCGATCAGGCGCACCGCCGTGCCATCCGGCCGGCGCAGCACCGCGCAGGCGCCGCCCTCCACGCCCGGCAACCCGTGCAGGGCCTCGTCGATCTCGGCCAGTTCGATGCGATAACCGTTCAGCTTGATCTGGTCGTCCATGCGACCGCGGCAGAACAGCAGCCCGTCCGTGCCCAGTTCACCCAGGTCGCCGGTGCGAAAACCGCGGCGGCCATCCTCGGTCACGAACAGCTTGGCCTCGTTCAGATCCGGGCGGTTCAGGTAGCCCCGCATGACGTGATCGCCGATGATGCAGATCTCGCCCTCCTGGATGCGCAGCTCGCAATCGGGCTTGGCGTGGCCGACCGGCAGCGGATCATGCGCCGCCAGCACCGCATCGGTGATGGCGATCCAGGTGGTGGCAAC
This sequence comes from Achromobacter sp. HNDS-1, assembly GCF_040084795.1. NCBI lineage: Bacteria > Pseudomonadati > Pseudomonadota > Betaproteobacteria > Burkholderiales > Alcaligenaceae > Achromobacter > Achromobacter sp. HNDS-1. The sequence continues at coordinate 3,877,779 of NZ_CP157584.1, read as the reverse complement.
GGTGGCCTCGGTCGGGCCATAGGTGTTCAGGATCACCGCGTCCGGGAAACGCTGGCGCAGCTTTTTCGCCAACGCCGCCGGCAGGGGCTCGCCGCAGAACAGGAAGGTGCGCAGCGTCGGCAGCGTGGCCGGCGAGAAATCGCGGTTGGCCAGCTGCTGGTGCGCGAACGACGGCGTCGACACCCACACGGTCACGCCGTGCCGCGCCAGCCGGCTCATCCAGGTCGCGGCCGCGCCGATCTGCTCGCGCGAGTTCAGCACGCAGGTGCCGCCGGCGGCCAGCGTGGCGAACACCTCGTACATCGACAGGTCGAAGCTGAAAGGCGCCTGGTTCATGAACACCGGCGCATCGCCCAGACCGAAGCTGCCCAGCATCCAGTCGCCCAGCAGGCCGACGCTTTCGCGGCCAATCTGCACGCCCTTGGGATCGCCGGTGCTGCCGGAGGTGAACATGACGTAAGCCAGGCCGCGCTCGGCCAGTTCGGCGCCCTCGCCCGGCTCGAAGCCCCGGGCCGCGGCATCGTAGACGGCGGCGGCGCGCACGATCTCGACGATGCGGCGCAGGCGTTCCGGCGGGTAGATGGTGTCGACGGGCACGAACGGCGCGCCGATCAGCAGCGCGCCGACCATGGCGACGAAGAACGAGGCCTCTTTATGGCCATAGATGGCCACCGGCACGTCCGGCGCCGCGCCGTGCGCACGCGCCTCGTCGGCCCACGCCATGGCCTCGTCGCGCAGTTGCGCCCAGGTCAGGCTGCGGTCGGCGCCGACCACCGCGAGCGCGTCGGGCGCGCGCGCGGAATCAACGAACTGGAAAGTCTTCAGGTCGAAACGCATGCCGAAACTCCGGGCATCAGATGGGGCTGCGACCGCTGAACACGTAGAGCGCCAGGGCAGCCAGGATCAGGGTGAGCACGCGTCCGAGGAAACGCATGACGGGCCGCGCCAGCGTGGCCTGCAGCGCCGGCCGGGTGCGCGCCGCGTTGATCAGCAGGTTATGGCCCACCGAGTACGCGCCGAACATCAGGCCGCTGACGATGTAGTGCAACGACAGCCCGTTCCACACGCCCATCGCCAGCAGCGTGGCGAAGATGCCGATGTTCTGCGCCGCCATCCGGTGACGCGCGAAGAACGCGGTCTTGCTCAGCGCCTTGTAGATCGGCATGAACACCACGTCGCGCAGCCATTCGGACAGGCTGATGTGCCAACGGCGCCAGAAGTCCTGCGGATTGAGCGTCGCCAGCGGGTTGCGGAAGTTGATCGGCAAGGTGAAGCCGAACAACATGCCGATGCCGATGGCCATGGTGGAATAGCCGGCGAAATCGAAGAACAGGTAGGCGCTGTAGAGCGAGGCGTTCAGCGCCACGCCGGTGAACGAGTAGTCGTGCGCGTCCAGGGTCGACAGGCCGTAGCGCCAGATCAGTTCGGCCAGGCCGAACTTCTGGATCACGCCCAGCATGATCAGTTCCAGGCCGGTCAGCCAGGTGTTCAGGTTGACGCCTTCATAGCCGCGCTTGAGGTCGGCCTGGAAACTGCGCCAGCGGTACATCGGGCCGGCCAGCAGCGTCAGCGGGAAGAACAGGTAGATGAAGTAGTCCAGCGGCGACACGCGCTCGTTGCGCGGCGCGAACAGCAGCACGTCGATGGCGCGGAAGGTGGCGAACGACAGGCCCAGCATCGCGCCCAGGTGCGAGACGCCGGTCTTGACCAGCAGCAGCGGCGTCATGGTGATGACGACGGCCAGCCAGGTCGGAATGTAGTTGCGGCGCATGGCCCACAGCGCGCTGCCCGAGATGGCCAGCAACGCGATGGGCTGGTAGGGACGCGCCCAGAACACCGCCATCCACACGCCCAGGCAGATCACGCCGATGATGTGGCGATAGCCGATGCGCAGCGGCATGCCGAAAGAACGGTATGCCAACAGCCCCAGGCCGCCGAACAGGGCGCCGCCGAAAAAGCTCAAACTTGCGAACAATTCCATGCTGCGGTCAGAACTGTTGATATTGGAATTCGACCTTGATAGGTCCGCCGCTACCCGTGGTGGGCTGCGCCTGCAGCACGAACACCAGGATCACCCCGATATACAGGCAAAGATGCCAGAAGAAGCGGCGTCCCCAGGCCTTGGCCGACTTGCGCGCGTCCGGGGCCTGGCCGGCGTCGTCCTGCGCCGCATCGTCTTTCTGAAAGAGTTTCATCGGGAAAAATACTCCGCAATGCCTTGGTCCGCCATCGCCCAACCGAGCTCGGCCAGATGCATGTCGTCACGCACCATGCCCGGTTCGAAGGGAATGCTGTACATGTCCAGGCACCCCATCTGGTAGCGCTGGCACATGCCGGTAATGGCGGCCACCACCGGATCGAAGCGCTCGACATCCAGGATGAGCTTGGGATTGAACGGCTGGATCACGAAGTAGGCCTTGACCTTGCGCCGTTGCAGCAAGGCCATGACACGCGACAGGTCGCCCAGCTCGGTGCGGGTGAGCGGGTCGACGTCGGCGAACTCGTTGCGCGCCGGCGAGTACAGCGGGGCCAGGTACTGCTTGTAGTAGTCGTCGCGCACGTCATAGGGGTTGTTGCCCCCCAATTGGTGCTCGACTTCGCGCGCCTCGTGCGTCAGGCGCGACCACTGGCCAGCGTTGAGCTTCGCCGACGACGGCCACGTCACGAAACGATGCGCGGGCACCGACAGCTTGCTGCGCGGACGATCGGGCGCGGGTTCCTTGCGCGCGTTCCACCACAGCGACAGCTTGTCCTTGAGCTCGGCGACCTGGCCATTGGCGATCAGCCAGAGCAGCCCCCAGTTGGCGTTGTCGCTGATCCAGTTCTGCATCTGTTCGCGCGTGTTGGGTTTGTCCCAGAGGCGATCCCAGACAGGTCCGGTGACGTGTTCGGCGAACGCACTGCGCGGCAGTTGGCCGCCCGAGGCGAACCAGGCCGGCGACACCATGATCACCAGGCGTGTGTTGGGGGTCAGGGAATCCGCGACCGATTCCAGCACGCTGACGATGCCGTACGACTGGAACATCGCGTGGCCGTAGGCCAGCGTCGGCACTTTCAGTTCTTCGGGGAAGAAGCGATAGGGCACGAAGCGCAGGTCGTGGCTGGACAACTCGGAAGAGCCCAACACCACCAGGGTGCCGTCGCTGAGCGCATTGCCCAGGCGGGTCAGGTTGACGTGCTGAGTCCCCCAGTCCGGCCCCAGGTTCGGCAGATAGTTGCTGCTGGACGCCGCCACGGTCGAAACCGGGCTGACGACGCGCGACAGCACATCATCGGCGCCACAGTACGCCCCATACGCCACCGCCACCGCCGTGGTGGCGGCCGCGACGTGGGACAGCAGGCGGGAATTACGAAAGATTGGCAGCGACATAGCCGGCGAGCGTGCGTACCGACTGCAGATGCTCGGCGATCTCGGGAGCCGGGATGCTGCAGCCGTACTCAGCCTCGACCGCCAGCGTGATGTCCACCGCGGCGAGCGAATCGACCAGGCCGGTGGCAATCAGTTGGGTATCGGGAGTGACTTTCTTCATGACGATCGACTCGACGATCGCGCCGATCTTGGTGTGGAGTTCTTGCTCGGTATGCATAGCTAGTACGGCGTTACATTGCCTCGTCGGCAAAATCATCCCCGCCCCGAGTTTCTGGACGGCGAGTATATAGAAAACAGCTGAAAGTCGACTGACAATTCCAGTCTTCCAGAGCGAGGCGCCGATGCAGTTGGTTACATCAATTTCGCGCGGCGACTTCGTTCACGGGTGCAATCATGGCACTACGAACGTCGAATCGCCATGAAACTTACAGACCAAATCGCTATAAATAGCTGGTAAAGGTAACGCCTGCGGGTAAATCCCGGGTGCCGCGTTGCGGCGGAACGACAGATTCCGGGCGGCGGAGGCCCGTCTCCCCCGCCCTGTGTGATGCCGGCTCGCCCGCCGCTGGCGCGCCGCCGGACGAAAAAAAGCCCGCTCGCGCGGGCTTTTCGCTGGCTGGAGCAGTCAGCGGATTACATCGGCGTGACGCGGGTCGGGCCGGAGCCGCTGATGACCTGCACGCGCTGGCCGACGCTGATCGGCACATCGGCTTCCTGCGCCACGACGCGGGTTTCGCCGTTGTCCAGGCGCACCGTGATTTCGTAGCCGGAATTCTTGCCCACCTGGTTTTCCACGGCGTTGCCCGCCAGGGCGCCCAGGATGGCGCCGCCCACGGTGGCAATGGTGCGGCCCGTGCCGCCGCCGACGGCGTTGCCGGCCACGCCGCCCAGCGCGCCACCCGCCAGCATGCCGACGCCGCTGGACCTGTCGTTCTGGATGACGATGGGACGCACCCCCGTCACGGTGCCCGTGCGAACGATCTGCTCGCGCTGGGCTTGATCATAGCTATACACACCGCTGGACGCGCTGCGATTGGCGCAACCGCCCAGGACAGCCATCGAGGTCACGATGGCAGCCACGGCCACCCACCGACCGGTACGCGGCGTCAACAAGGAAAAGGTTTTGCTTTGGTTCATTTGGACTCCTCGATCGGGCACAGCCGACGATCTGATCATACTCCGCCCAACGGGGACGGTAGCCTAACGTGCAACACACTGAAACGCACCGCCACGGGCGGAAAACCCGTTTGCGAAACGGCTGCGGCGGTGTGCCGCCGCGGCCTGTTTTTTCCGGCGGTTTGACCGTGTCGACGCGCCCGGGTTCCCCGCGAGGCCAGCCCGCCAATCCGGAGCGGGATCAGGCCGGCAGATGGATGCCGTAGGTGGCGTGCAGCACGGCGTCGATCTCGGCGCGCGACGGGGCGTGGTTCTGCGGGCCGCGCGAGGCGATCTTGATGGCGCCCATGACGTTGCCCAGGCGGCAGCTGTCTTCCCAGTTCCAGCCGCTGGTCAGGCCGTACAGCAGGCCGCCGCGCTGGGCATCGCCACAACCGGTGGGATCGACCACCTGCGTGGCGCGCACCGGTTCGATCTGGATGCTCTTGCCTTCGGTCAGCAGCGTGGCGCCTTCGGCGCCGCGGGTGACGACCACGGCCCGCAGCCCGGTGGCGATGTCCGCCATGCTGCGGCCCGTGCGCTGCTCGACCACCCCGGCTTCGTAGTCGTTGACCGTCAGGGCCTGCGCCAGGCCGAGCATGCGTTCAAGGTCAGCGCCGTCGAACAGCGGCATGGCCTGGCCCAGGTCGAAGATGAAGGGGATGCCGCTGCGGTGCAGGCGTTCGGCGTGGGCGAACATGCCTTCCTTGGCGTCCGGAGCGACGATGCCCCAGCTGGCCTTGGCATCGCTCAGGTCGTTGCTGGCCGAGAACGACATGGCGCCCGGGTGGAAGGCGGTGATCTGGTTGTCGTCCAGGTCGGTGGTGATGAAGCATTGCGCGGTGAACGTGCCCGGCACCACCTTGACGCGGCTGACGTCGATGCCCAGGCCGGTCAGGCGCTCCAGGTATTCGCCGGCGTCCTCGCCCACGGTGGCCACGGGCACCGGCTTGCCGCCCAGAAGGTTCATGTTGTAGGCGATGTTGCCCGAGCAGCCGCCGTATTCCTTGCGCATGCTGGGCACCAGGAACGACACGCTCAGGGATTGGATGCGGTCGGCCAGGATGTGCTCCTTGAAGCGGCCTTCGAACACCGCGATGGTGTCGAACGCCATCGAACCGCAGACCAGGACAGGGGTCGCCATGAATGTCATCCTTCAGGGAAAGAATTTGTCGAGTTGGTAGCCGTTGACTTGAACACCCGTCACTTCAATCGGCACGGAAATCTTCAGTTCGCCCGCCGGCCCGAAGGGGCCGCGCAACTGCTCGGGCGTCAGGTAATTCTCGGGCATCAGCACGCGGCGCACCACCACGGTATCCGACAAATCAGTCAGGTCCAGCACCAACGCCGGCCAATGCTGCGGTTTGTCGTAGCGGTTGCGCAGCACCAGGTTCAACACCAGCCGGGTGCGGCCGTCGTCGATGGCGGCCGCGCCCGTGGGCGGCTGCAGCGACGATGAGGAAATGGCAATGCGTTCCAGGCGGCGCGCATAGCCCACCGTGCAGCCCAGCGGTTTGCAGGCGGCTTCGAGTGCCGGGCGCAGCACCGGCACCGAATTGGCGATGTCGATGCGGTACACGTACAGCAGTTGCAGGCCCAGCGCGAGCAGGCCGATCAGGCAGGCATAGCCCCAGACCTTGCGCAGCAGGCCGCGGCGTTGCTGGCGGTCCTCATCGAGGAACTCGGGCGGGGCGCGGCCGACATCCGTGGCGCTGGAATAGCGCGTGCGCGTGTCTCCCAGGATCGGTTCGGCGGCGTCGTCGAGGCCGCGCCGGTCGTCGGCATCCTCGTCGTCGTGATGGCGCTGGTCGATGTCATCGTCATCCTCATCGCCGGGCGGCGTGGGGCGCGCGTCGTTGCGCACCACGAATACCGGTTCGGCGGGCCGGACAGGGCGCGGCGCCTCGCGGCTCGCGCTGTCGCGTACCGCCACGATGGGTTCGTCGCGCGGCGCCACCGGCTCCGGCCAGCGCGGCGCATGGCCCAGGCGCGGCTCGTCGTCGTAGCGATCCAGGTCTTCGTTTTCGTCTTCATCATCGTCGCCCTCTTCCGCCAGCGCGGCGTCGGGTTCGATGCGGCGGCGGATGTCGTCGCGGCCGCGCAGCACGGCAGGCGGCACGGCGGGCGCGGGAGGCCGAGGCGACGGTTCATCGCTCGGCGCGACAGACGGAGCGGAGGGCGGGGACGCGCCGATGGCTCCCGGGTAAACGCCCGGCGAGGCGGGCGCAGCGGGCAGGTCGTCCCAGGGCGCGACCGAGCGCGGCTCGATGGAGGGACGGCGCACCGGCGGCGGCGCCTCGTCGTCGACGGGCGGCGCCGGCGGCGTCCCCAGGACCGGCGCGGCGATCGTCTGCGGCGCGACGGGCGCGGGCGGCGTGTTCGCGGCGGGAACGGTCGGGTTGGCGCCCGTGGCCGGCATGCCGGCATCCCGCTCGGGCAGCAGGCAGGCGCGGCCGTCGAATACGGTGGCGCAGGCGCCGCAGCGCACCAGGCCGTTGCGGACCCGAAGCTGGTCGGGCACCACCTTGAATGACGTGCCGCATTGCGGGCAGCGGGTGGTCAGGGCCATGGCGCGATCCGGTGAAAACGGACTCAGGCCTTCTGGCCGTGCAGGCAGACCCAGCCGTCGCGGGCGCGCCAGACCGACATGGCGATCCAGGGCGCGTAGGCCGCGGCGACTTCCTCGGCCTGCCGCTCCAGCACGCCGGACAGCACCAGGTGGCCGCCGGCGGCCACGCGGCCGGCCAGCATCGGGGCCAGCACCTTCAACGGGTTGGACAGGATGTTGGCCACCACCACTTCGAAGGTGCCGTCGGCCAGGCCGTCGGGCAACATGGCCTGCAGTTCGACGTGGTTGACCTCGGCGTTGAAGACGGTGCTCTGCACCGCCTGGGCGTCGATGTCGACCGCCTGGGTCGGACCGGCGCCCAGCTTGCGCGCGGCGATGGCCAGGATGCCCGAGCCGCAGCCGTAGTCCAGCAGGGTCGCGCCCTTGGGCAATTCAGCCTCCAGCCAGGCCAGGCACAGGTGCGTGGTCGGATGGCTGCCGGTGCCAAAGGCCAGGCCCGGATCCAGTTCGATATGGATGGCGCCGTCCTCGGCCGCTGCCGCTTCCAGGCCCGGCACGTCCGGGCTGTCGCGGTGCCAGCTGGGCACGATCCAGAGGCGTTCGGCGATGTGGATGGGCCCGAACTGCGATTGCGTCAGGCGCACCCAGTCGGCGTCGGGCACGTCGCGCAGACTCCAGCCGGCAAACAGCGCCGGGTCCAGCTCGCCCGCGGCGGCGGCTTCTTCCATGATCTGCGCGGGATCGGCTCCGTCCGGCAGCAGGGCCACGACGCGGTTGCGTTCCCAGGCCTGCACGTCGGGCTCGGTGCCCGGCTCGCCGAACAGCGGGCGCTCGTCGTCGGTGCCCAGGTCGGCGTCCTCGACGGACACCGACAGCACGCCCGCTTCCAGCAGCGCGTCGGACAACGCTTCGGCCTGGGCCTCCTGGCAGTGGAGCACGAGTTCACGCATGATGATTCTTCCATCTGGCCAACGGGCCGCGGCATGCGCCGCGGCCCGGTCAGCCGGTTAAGGCAGTAAAAAGGGGGCCAAGGCCCCCTGCTATGCGCTGGTCAGGGACGCTGGGCCAGCTTGTTTTCCAGATAGTGGATGCTGGTGCCGCCTTCGACGAAGCGGGCATCCTGCAGCAGTTCACGATGCAGCGGGATGTTGGTGGAAATGCCTTCCACCACCATTTCCGACAGCGCGGTGCGCATGCGCGCCAGGGCCTGGTCGCGCGTGTCGCCGTAGGTGATGACCTTGGCGATCATCGAATCATAGTTCGGCGGCACGAAATAGCCGTTGAACGCGTGCGAATCGATACGCACGCCCGGACCGCCCGGCGTGTGCCAGTTGGTGATGCGGCCAGGGCTGGGCACGAAGCGGAACGGGTCCTCGGCGTTGATGCGGCACTCGATCGCGTGGCCCTTGAAGGTGATGTCGCGCTGGCGCAGCGTGAACTTCTCGCCGGCGGCGATCAGGATCTGCTGCTGCACCAGGTCGACGCCGGTGATCAGCTCGGTGACCGGGTGTTCGACCTGGATACGGGTGTTCATTTCGATGAAATAGAACTCGCCGTTTTCATACAGGAACTCGAACGTGCCGGCGCCACGGTAGCCCATCTTGCGGCAGGCGTCGGCGCAGCGGTCGCCGATGCGCTCGATCAGGCGGCGCGCGATGCCGGGGGCCGGCGCTTCCTCGATGACCTTCTGGTGGCGGCGCTGCATGGAGCAGTCGCGTTCGCCCAGCCACACGGCGTTGCGACCGCCGTCGGCCAGCACCTGGATTTCCACATGGCGCGGGTTCTCGAGGAACTTCTCCATATAGACTTCCGGGTTGTTGAACGCGGCGCCCGCTTCCGAACGCGTCATTGTGACGGCGTTCAACAGCGCGGCCTCGGTGTACACCACGCGCATGCCACGGCCACCGCCGCCGCCAGCGGCCTTGATGATGACCGGATAGCCGACTTCGCGCGCAACGCGGATGATTTCCTGCGGATCGTCGGGCAACGCGCCTTCGGAACCGGGCACCACCGGCACGCCGGCTTCGATCATGGCGCGCTTGGCGCTGACCTTGTCGCCCATCAGGCGGATGGTGTCGGGACGCGGGCCGATGAACACGAAGCCGCTCTTTTCGACGCGATCGGCGAAGTCGGCATTTTCGGACAAGAACCCGTAACCCGGGTGGATTGCCTCGGAATCCGTGACTTCGGCCGCCGAAATGATGGCCGGCATGTTGAGGTAGCTTTCACGCGACGGCGCAGGCCCGATGCACACGGATTCGTCGGCCAGACGCACGTACTTGGCTTCGCGGTCGGCCTCGGAGTGCACCACCACGGTCTTGATGCCCAGCTCGCGGCAGGCGCGCTGAATGCGCAGGGCGATTTCGCCCCGGTTGGCGATCAGGATTTTTTCGAACATTTTCAGCTATCAGCCAATGACGAACAGGGGTTGACCGTACTCGACGGGCTCGCCGTTTTCGACCAGGATTTCTTTGATGACGCCGGACTTGTCGGCTTCGATTTCATTGAGCAGCTTCATGGCTTCAATGATGCACAGCGGATCGCCTTCCTTGACCGTGGCGCCCACATCGATGAACGGCGCGGCGCCCGGGTTCGGCGAACGGTAGAAGGTGCCGACCATGGGCGCCTTGACCACGTGGCCCTGGATCACCGGGGCGGCCTCGGCCGCGGGCGCGGCGGGCGCGGCGGGGGCCGCGGGGGCCGCCGGGGCGACGGCGACACCGGCTTCCGGCTGGTGATAGGCCACCGGCTGCAGGGTCTGCGAGAACTTGACGATGCGAACCTTGCCTTCGCCTTCGGTGATTTCCAGCTCGGCGATGCCCGATTCAGCCACCAGGTCGATCAGGGTTTTGAGTTTTCGAAGGTCCATAGAAGCTGCTTCCCGAGATAGTGTCGGCAACGTCCCGGTCGTCGGGTCCGCGCCATATAAGATGTAAAAGCTGAGAGTTGGTGCGAGATCAGTGCCGCACTGCGTAACGCAGAGCCGCTTCGTAGCCATCCGCGCCCAGGCCGCTGATGAGGCCTACCGCCAAGTCGGACAGGTATGAGTGATGCCTGAAGGGCTCTCGCTTATACAGGTTGGACAAATGTACTTCAATAAATGGGATCGCGACCCCGGCCAGCGCATCGCGAATCGCGACGCTGGTGTGCGTATATGCCGCCGCGTTGATGATGATGAAATCGGTGCCGTCTTGCCGGGCCGCCTGAATGCGGTCAACCAGCGCGCCTTCATGATTGCCTTGCCACGCGGTCAGCGTGGCGCCCAATTCACCGGCCAGCCGCTCCAGGCCCTCGTTGATCTGGGACAGCGTGAGGCTGCCGTAGATGTGAGGTTCCCGGGTGCCGAGCAGGTTCAGATTCGGGCCATGCAATACCAGTATGTTTTGCGCCATGCGCTTGCCAATGAGTGGATTGCCAATTGTTGGCAAAACAGCCGATAAACCAGCTTTTTACGCCAATTCCTACTATTTGTCCAACAGACTTACGCCTTCAAACCGGAGAGCGTTTGATTCAGGTCGTCGGGCTGGATTTCACCCAGTATCTTCCGGTTAATGCTGCCATCTGCATTGAAAACAATGGTAAATGGCAGGCCTCCACTGGGATTTCCGAGCTTGCGAAGCGTATCGATGGCCCCAGCGCCAATGACCCATAGCGGATAGGAAACCTGTACTTTCTCGACAAATTTTTGCATGTTGGCGGCAGAATCCACGCCGATACCGACAAACTTGATTTGCGGATATTTTTTCTGCAACGCGTCGAGTTCGGGCATTTCCTTGACGCAGGGCGCGCACCAGGTCGCCCAGAAATTGACCACGATGGGCTGGCCCTTCCAGGCGGCCAGCGACTGGGTCGCGCCGTTCAGGTCAGGCAGCTGCAATTGCATCAGGGCGGCGACGGGATCCTCGGCGGCGGGCGCCGCGGGCTGGGGCTTGTTGCGGCCCAGCAGGGTGTAGCCACCCGCGACCGTGGCGGCAACGGCCACGGCGGCGGAAAGGAGTAGGCGTCGATTCATGGCGCGATCATAACCGCTGCGGCCGGTTTGCGCCGCAACCGCCGGCGCGCCGGCATGACGGCCGCCTATATATACAATGCAGGACAGGAGAGTTTTCAATGCACCTGCACATTCTTGGCATCTGCGGTACGTTCATGGGCGGGCTGGCGCTGATCGCGCGCGCCGCCGGCCACAAGGTCACCGGTTGCGACGCGGGCGTCTACCCGCCCATGAGCACCCAGCTATCCGAACAGGGAATCGAGCTGATCGAGGGCTTCGGCCCCGAGCAGATGGCCCTCAAGCCGGACCTGTACGTGATCGGCAACGTCGTCAGCCGTGGCAATCCCCTGATGGAAGCCATCCTGGAGTCGGGCGCCCGCTACGTGTCAGGGCCGCAATGGCTGGGCGATAACATCCTGCCCGGGGCCCACGTGCTGGCGGTGGCCGGCACCCATGGCAAGACCACCACCAGTTCGATGCTGGCCTGGATCCTGGAGGCCGCGGGCCTGGCGCCCAACTTCCTGATCGGCGGCGTGGCCACGGACCTGCAGGTGTCGGCGCGCTACGACCCGGCGCGGCGCCCCTTCGTGATCGAGGCGGACGAATACGACACCGCGTTCTTCGACAAGCGTTCGAAGTTTCTGCACTACCGCCCCCGCACCGCCATCCTGAATAACCTGGAATACGATCACGCCGACATCTTCCCCGATCTGGCCGCCATCGAAACCCAATTTCATCACCTGGTGCGCACCATTCCGGGATCGGGCCGCATCATCCGCCCGACGCACTCCGACGCGCTGGACCGCGTGATTGCGCGCGGATGCTGGTCTGAAACCGTCACGTTCGGCGCCAATGGCGCCTGGCGTGCCGGCGCGCCCGACGCCGACGGCGCCTTCGAGGTGTGGCGCGAAGGCATCGCCGTGGGCACGGTGCGCTGGTCGCTGGGCGGTGAGCACAACCGCCTGAATGCGCTGGCGGCGCTGGCCGCCGCCGACCACGCCGGCGTGCCGGCCGCCGAGGGCGTCGAGGCCTTGAGCCGTTTCGGTGGCGTGAAGCGCCGCATGGAACTGCGCGGCACGGTCAATGGCGTCAAGGTCTACGACGATTTCGCCCATCACCCCACCGCCATCGCCACCACCCTGGAAGGCCTGCGGCGCCAAGTGGGCGCGGCGCGCATCCTGGCGGTGCTGGAGCCGCGCTCGAACACCATGAAGCTGGGCGCCATGGCGGCGCGTCTGCCGGATTCGCTACGCGACGCCGACCTGGTGTTCTGCTTTGGCGCCCGCGCCGGCAAGCATGCCCTGGGCTGGAATCCGGCCGAGGTGCTGGCGCCCCTGGGCGAGCGCGCTTCCAGTTACGATGATATCGACGCCCTGGTGGCCGCCGTGACCCAGGCTGCCCGACCGGGCGACCAGGTGCTGGTGATGAGCAACGGCGGCTTCGGCGGCATCCATGGCAAGCTGCTGGCCGCCCTGGAGGCGCGCGGCTGAGGCCGGCCGCCCGCGATCCAGGCTGACAGACCGGAAAGGCGCGAAATGATCCTTTACCTGCACGGCTTTCGTTCCTCGCCGACCTCGTTCAAGGCCCGCATGATGGCCGACGCCATGGCCGCCCGCGGCCTGGAACGCGATTGGGCCTGCCCGCAACTGCCGGCCAGCCCGCGCGAGGCCATTGACCTGGCGCTGGGTATCGCCCGCCGGCAGCTGGCCGGCGCCGCCGACCCGCGCGCGCTGACCGTGATCGGCTCGTCGCTGGGCGGTTTCTACGCCACCTGGCTGGCCGAACAGCTCGGCTGCAAGGCGGTGCTGCTCAACCCCGCGGTCGAGGCCGCGCGCGATCTGGCGACCCAGGTGGGCGAGCACCGCATGTATCATTCCGACGCGCCGTTCCAGTTCCTGCCGGAATATGTGGCGGAACTGGCCGCCTTGCACGTCGGCCGCGTCACCCAGCCGGAACGGTATTTCCTGGTGGCGGCGACGGGCGACGAGGTGCTGGACTGGCGCGAAATGCGCGATCGCTACGCGGGTTGCCGCCAGCGTATCGTGCAGGGCAGCGACCACGGCCTGTCCGATTTCGCCGACTGGATGCCCGAGGTGCTGGAATTCGCCCTTGGCGCCGCCCCGGACGGCCCCCGATAACTCTGACATCAACACGCTTATATATAGCTGCGCAAGGCGGCGCGTGCGCGCCGCCCAGGACGACCCTCACCATGTATGTGTTTTACGAAGACGACGGCAGCTTCAAGGCCGGCCATATCCTGTCCGAAACCGACGCCAGCCTGCAGGTGGAGTCGGAGTCGGGCAAGCGCAGCAAGATCAAGCGCGCCAACACGCTGTTCAATTTCGCCGCGCCCGAACCGACCGCGCTGATGGCCCAGGCGGCGGCGCTGGCCGAAACCCTGGATCTGCAATTCCTGTGGGAATGCGCGCCCCAGGAAGAATTCGATTCGCCCGCGCTGGCGGCCGACTACTTCGGTCACGCCCCCACCCCGGTGGAACAAGCCGCGCTGCTGATGCGCCTGCACGGCGCGCCCGCCTATTTCCACCGCCGCGGCAAGGGCAGCTACCGCCCCGCCCCGCCCGACATCCTGGCCGCCGCCCTGGCCGCGCTCGAAAAGAAACAGCGCCAGGCCGAGCAGCAACAGGAATGGGTGGACGAGATGGCCGCCGGCCGCCTGCCCGAGCCCATCGCCCAGGTGGCCGAATCGCTGCTGATCCGGCCCGACAAGAATTCGCAGCAATGGAAGGCGCTGGACGCCGCCTGCGCCAGGCTCGGCAAGAGCCCCGACCGCCTGCTGCTGGAATTGGGCGCCTGGCCGCACGCGCTGGCGCTGCACAAGCGCCGCTTCCTGGCGGTGAACTTCCCCCGTGGCCTGGCCTTCCCCGAGCTGGAACTGCCGCCAATCGACCGCGACCTGCCGCTGTCGGACGCCGAAATCTATTCGGTCGACGACGTCACCACCACCGAAATCGACGACGCGCTGTCGGTCTCTACCCTGCCCGACGGCAATCTGCGCGTGGGCATCCACGTGGCCGCGCCCGGCCTGACCGTGACGCGCGACAGCGAGTTCGACAAGCTGGCGCGCGCGCGCCTGTCGACCGTCTACATGCCGGGCGACAAGATCCCGATGCAGCCCGACAACGTCATCAAGGCATTCTCGCTGGACGCCGGCCGCGAGGTGCCGGCGCTGTCGCTGTACGTGACGGCCAATCCGGAAACCGGCGAGGTCATCGAATCCGACACGCGCCTGGAGCGCGTGGTGGTGCGCGAGAACCTGCGCCACAACATGCTCGACGCCCAGGTCACCGAAGAGAGCCTGAACGACACTTCCACTGACCTGCCCTACGGCCACTGGCTGCGCCCGCTGTGGAAGCTGGCGCAGGCGCTGTCGGCGCAGCGCGAAAACGTGCGCGGCAAGCCCGAGAACAATTCGCGGGTGGAGTACAGCTTCTACCTGGACGGCGACCCCGACGATCCCGACACCCCGGTGCGCCTGGTGCCGCGCCAGCGCAACGCGCCGCTGGACCGGATGGTGGCCGAGTACATGATCCTGGCCAATAACCTGTGGGGCGGCCTGCTGAACCAGCACGGCGTGCCCGGCATCTACCGCTCGCAACAGGCCGGCCGCGTGCGCATGAGCACGCAGGCGCTGCCGCACGAAGCCATCGGCGTGCCGCAGTACGCCTGGAGCACGTCGCCGCTGCGCCGCTACGTCGACCTGGTGAACCAGTGGCAGTTGATCGCCGCGGTCGAGCACGGCGTCTCGGCGCGCCTGGTGGCTCCCTTCAAGCCGCGCGACGCGGATCTGTTCGCGATCATCGGCGCATTCGACGCGCAGTACGCGGCCTGGGCCGAGTTCCAGAGCGCGATGGAGCGCTACTGGTGCCTGCGCTGGCTCAAGCAGCACAACATCACCCGCACGGTGGCCCACGTGCTGCGCGAAGACCTGGTGCGCTTCGCCAACTGCCCGCTCGTGACCCGCATCGGGGGGATGCCCGAGCTGGAGCGCGGGACGGCGGTGGAGGTGGAGATCCTGGGGATGGATGAGTTGTCGCTGGAGCTGGATTGCCGGTATGTGGGGCAGGTGGGGCCGGCGGCTGAAGAGGCTGCTGCCTGAGGCGGCATTTGGCTTGTCGCTGGGTTGTTTCTGCTGACGGCGGGGGGCTTTCTTAGGCCGCTCGTCTGGCAGGCGGCCCGGGCGGCGGGCAACCTCGATGCGCCCGACGGAATCCGAAGGCAGCCGCCGGCAGGCGGCCACGAGGATGAGGCAGGGGAAGTCCGGAGCGAACGCTCCGGACCGCAATCGTGGGCGGCCGCCGCCCGGGCCGCCTGCCAGACGAGCTACGTTTTTCTTGGCCTGTGGCGCTGCAAGAGCGAGGAAACTTCACGAGATTGCTGATGCCCGTTGCGGGTGGCCGCGCGGGCGGCCGCCCGCAACTTACGCGGTGTCTTGGCTTGGCGTGTTGGCGCTGCGCGCGGGTGGCGGGTTGCTTGTTTGGGGTGCCGTCCGGTCGGGGGGAAGAGAGTGGCGGCGCGCGATGGAGGGTGGCTTGCGCGTGACGAGCTTGGCGCGCCTGATACTGGAGAAGAACGGCTGATAGGGAAGAGGTCTGGCGATGCATCGCGGATCCTTCCAAGGGAGAAGAACGCCCGATGTATCGCGAATCCTTTCCACGGAAGAAAACGGCCGATGCATCCCGGATTCTTCCAAACGTAGTACCGCCGGCATTGCCTCTCCGATTCCTCCGCATCTCGCCCGACCTCTCCCCAAATGCCAAAGAAGGCCGCCCGCGCGGCCGGTTTTGGCGGCCCCGCCAAATCTTCCGTCCCGACCCGGTCTGCCGCCAGAACGCCAAGCACACGATTCGCCCCCGCGCCGGTGAAGTGATCACGCCGTAGCCCGTGGCGTCGGCGGCCGGTGGGGCGCGGGGCGTGTAGATGCGCCCGAGGGAAACCGTAGGGAGCCGAAGGCGTACGAGGTTGACAACGGGGAAGTCCGGAGCGAACGCTCCGGACCGCAATCGTAGCCCCGCGCCCCGCCGGCCGCCGACGCCACGGGCGGCCAAAGGAACACCACAGCCCCCCCGACAGCGACAGCATCAAAGCCTCCCGTTAAACTCCCGAAAAAATCACAATCGATATCGGAGGACGGACATGCGCATTCTGCTGGTCGAGGACAACCTCGACCTGGGCGATGCCGTGGAGAGCAAACTGCGCTCGGCGGGCCATAGCGTGCAATGGGTGCATGATGGCGTCGCCGCGCTGCGCTGGGGGCTGGACGAAACCTGGGATGCGCTGGTGCTGGACATCAACCTGCCCGGCAAGGACGGCTTCAGCGTCATCCGCGAACTGCGCGCCGCCGGGCTCGAAGCGCCCGTGCTCGTCGTCACCGCGCGTTCCGAAATCGAAGACAAGATCGACATGCTCGACCTGGGCGCCGACGACTACCTCGTCAAACCCTTCGACCTGCGCGAACTCGAAGCCCGGCTGCGCGCCCTGCTGCGGCGCCCGGCCGGGCAGACCAGCAGCGTCACCGCCTACGGCAACCTGAGCCTGGACCTGGCCAATCGCCACGTCACGCTGGCCGGCGCGCCGCTGGAGCTGGGCCGGCGCGAGTTCCGGCTGCTGGAGATCCTGCTGGGCAAGTTGGGGCAGACCGTCGCCAAGGAACGGCTGATGAACCAGCTGTTCGACCTGGATGATGGATCTTTGAACGCGCTGGAACTGCTGATCTCGCGCCTGCGCAAGAAGCTGGCCGGCGCTTCCATCGATATCGTCACCGTGCGCGGCGTCGGCTACCAGGCCCGCAGCCATGAGCCTGCCTGAAAGCGCCTCCATCCGCCGCCGCGTCTTCACACTGGGCGCGGTGCTGCTGGCCTGCGCGCTGATCGGGCTGGTGTTCTTCCTGCGCGACTACGCCCAGCGCGCCGCCGAGCAGGCCTTCGACCGGTTGCTGGCGGCGTCGGCGCTGACGATTGCCGGCTCCGTGCAGATCGAGGACAACGGCGTCACCGTCGAGCCGCCGGTATCGTCGCTGGCCATGCTGTCGGGCAGCGAACGGGTGTTCTACGAAGCCCGCGCGTCCAACGGCCGCCTCATCACCGGCTACGCCGACCTGGCGCCGGGCTTGCCGCTGGCGCAGTCGGCCACCCCGGTCTTCACTTACCTCAGCTACCACGACGAGCCGGTGCGCGTGGCCACGGTGGGACGGCTGGTGTCTGCCAGCCAGCATGCCGGCTGGGTCACCGTGCGGGTGGCCGAGACGCTGGGATCGCGCGAGGAGCTGGCCGACGAGATCCTGGGCCGCAGCGTGCTGCCGCTGGTGGTGGTGTCGCTGGTGGCGCTGGGCCTGCTGTGGTTCGGCGTGCAGCGCGCCTTCGCGCCGCTGGCGGTGATCGAACGCGAACTGCGGCAACGGGCGCCGGACGACCTGGCGCCGCTGGTGACGCCGGTGCCGACCGAGGTGCGGCGGCTGGTCGAGGCCCTGAACGCCTTCATGCAACGCCTGTCGGGCATCATGGACACCCTCAACACCCTGGTCGCCGACGCCGCGCACCAGGTGCGCACCCCGCTGGCCTCGCTGCGCGCCCAGGCCGAGGTGGCGCTGGATGAAACCGATCCCAAGCGCCTGCGCGAACGGCTGGGCCGCATCCACCTGAACGCCACCCACGCCAGCCAGTTGATCAACCAATTGCTGATGGACGCCACCATCACGCACCGGCTGGGCAAGGGCGCGCGCGCGCCAGTGGGCGTGGCCGAGACCATCAACGAAACACGCCGCCGCATCGGTCCGCTGGAGGCGCAGCGGCTACGCATCGAAATCGCGCCGCAGGTGCGGCGCGCCCGCATCGCCGGCGACCGCGTGGCGCTGCGGGAAATGCTGCGCAATCTGGTCGACAACGCGCTGCGTTATGCGCCCGAGGGCACCGTCGATATCCAGGCGACGCCGGTGGCGGGCTACCGGGTCGCGCTGACCGTGTCCGACCGCGGCCCGGGCATCGCCGACGACGAAAAGGACGCCGTGCAGCAACGCTTCACGCGCGGCCGCGCCGGCGGATCGCAGCCGGGCTCGGGCCTGGGCCTGGCCATCGTGCGCTCGGTGGCCATGGCGCACGGCGGCTCGCTGTGGCTGCAGGACCGCCCCGGCGGCGGCCTGTCGGCGCGCGTCATCCTGCCGCTGGCGCGGCAGCGCGCGGGCCGCGCCCTGGCCGGATTGCTCGGGGCCATCGGCACAACGCTGTTGCTGCTGGCCGCCGCGCCCGCGGACGTGCGCGCCGCCGGGATCCCCGAGGTCGTCACCCGTTATCCCGCGCCGCAGCCGTCGTCGCGCGTGCTGACCATCGCCGGTCCCACCGACACGCCGGTGGTGGCGCCGCTGATCCTTGGCTTCCAGGCGCAGCGGCCCGACGTCACGGTGGTTTACCGCGAGATGGGCAGCCGCGAGCTGTACGAAGCCGCCATCGAGGACCGGCTCAAGGACGTGGACGTGCTGATGAGCTCCGCCTCGGACCTGCAGATCCGCCTGGCCAACGACGGCTATGCCCAGCGCTACGCCTCGCCCTACGCCGCCAAGCTGCCCTCGTGGGCGGTGTGGCGCAACGAGGTCTACGGCTTCACCTTCGAGCCGGCCGTGATCGTCTACAACCCCAAGCGCTACACCGAGGCCACGGTGCCGCGCTCGCGCCAGGACCTGCTGCGCACGCTGGAGCACGACCGTGCTCGGCTGCATGGCCGCGTCGGCACCTACGACATCTCGCGCAGCAGCGTGGGCTACCTGATGGCCGAGCAGGACGAGCTGGTGTCGTCGAACTTCTGGGGCCTGGCCAACGCCTTCGGCCAGGTCGGCGTGCGGCTGTCGGCCACCAGCGCCGAACTGCTCGACGCCATCGAGAACGACGAGATGGACCTGGGCTACAACATCCTCGGTTCCTACGCCCTGTCGCGCCAGGCGGCGGGCAGCAAGATCGGCGTGGTGTTCCCGCAGGACTACGTGCTGGTGCTGGCGCGCTCGGTGCTGATCGCGCGGCGCGCGCCCAACCCGGACCTGGGCCGCGCGCTGGTCGACTGGCTGTTGTCGCCGGCCGGCCAGCAGGTGGCCTCCAGCCACGCGGCGCTGGGGTCGATCATGGAAGACACCCCCGGCCGCTGGACCTCGGAAGCGGTGCTGGCGCGCTCACAGGGCATCGTGCAGCCGGTGGTGCTGTCGCCCGCGCTGCTGGTAGGGCTGGACCAGCGGCGCCATTCGCGCTTCGTGCAGAACTGGATCCGGCTGGTCACCGACACGCCTGAACGGCCCTAGGGCGCGGCGACCGCTCCTCCCGCCGCGTCCGCGAGCGGGCCATCGGTCCCGCCGCCCGCCGCGGACACCGGGATTACCCCTATCCCGGCTGTCGCGCCATGACAGGACGACGACAGACGCCGAAACCTAAGATGGACGCCAAGCAGGCCCTTGCGCCTGTCGATACCAAATCCAAACGGAGACAAGACATGCTTGCCAAGTCCAGACTGGCGGCCGCCTGCGCCGCTGCATTCGCCATCGCCGCCGGCAGCGCCTACGCCCAAACGGTTCCCGCGGGCTACCCGGCCGATTATCAGAAGATCCTCGACGGCGCCAAGAAGGAAGGCAAGGTCGTGATCTATTCGACCACCGACACCAAGGCCGCCGGCCCCATCATCAAGGGCTTCGAAGCGCTGTACCCGGGCATCAAGGTCGAATACAACGACATGAACAGCACCGAGCTGTACAACCGCTACATCAGCGAGCAGGCGGCGGGCGGCAGCAGCGGCGACATCGTCTGGAGCTCGTCGATGGACTCGGCCCTCAAGCTGGCCACCGACTACGCGCTGCAGTACAAGTCGCCGGAAATCGCCAAGCTGCCGGCCTGGGCGGTGTGGAAGGATTCGGCCTATGGCACCACCTACGAACCGGCGGTGTTCATCTATAACAAGCGCCTGATCCCGGCCAACGAAGTGCCGACCACGCACGGCGCCCTGGCCAAGCTGATCGCCAGCCAGCCGGACAAGTTCAAGAACAAGGTCACCACCTACGACATCGAGAAGTCGGCCGTGGGCTTCATGCTGGCCGTGCAGGACAAGGCCAACGATCCCAAGTACTTCGAGACGCTCAAGGACATCGCCAAGGGCGGCCTGATCGTGCAGTCGTCCACCGGCACCATGATGGAACGCGTGTCGTCGGGCGAGAACCTGATCGGCTACAACATCCTGGGTTCGTACGCCGAGACCCGCGCCAAGACCGACCCGTCGCTGGGCGTGGCCTACCCGACCGACTACGCGCTGGTGCTGTCGCGCGTGGCGTTCATCAGCAAGAAGGCCAAGAACCGTAACGCCGCCAAGCTGTGGATGGACTACCTGCTGTCGCAGAAGGGCCAGGAAATCATGGCCAACCAGGCCGACCTGGCCTCGGTCCGCGACGACATCGAAGGCGACAACGACGTCGACGGCATGACCAAGAAGCTGGGCGCCTCGCTCAAGCCGATCCCGGTCAACGAGACGCTGCTGGACTACCTGGAGCAGAACAAGCGCCTGCAGTTCATCAAGGACTGGCGCGCCGCCGCCGGCAAGTAAGGCTGTCGCCGGTACCGCCGGGGGCCGCGCGCCCCCGGCCGCAAGCACGCGGGAGGGCGTAGCACCGCCGCCCGCCAGGCCGCCCGTGGCCCGGGTGTTCATGGCCAGTGGGCGCGACCCGCGTCTATCGAGATAACAGGATTTTCCCCATGCAGTCATTGCGCAGAAAATGGCAGTCCCTGCCACGCGGCGTGGTGGTGCTGATCACAGCCTTGGCCATCTACGTGCCGCTGTCGTTCATCATCATCCAGAGCTTTCTATCCGCGCCCTTCTTTTCGCCGTCCAAGGTCTTCAGCCTGGATGCGTTCCGCTTCATCTTCGCGGACCCCGATTTCTACAAGGCGCTGAAAAGCGGCTTCATCCTGGCGTTCGGGCTGGCCATCATCGCCATCCCGCTGGGCGGCATGCTGGCGTTCCTGATGATCCGCACCGACCTGCCGGGCCGGCGCTGGATCGAACCGCTGATCCTGGTGCCGATCTTCGTGTCGCCGATGGTGCTGGGCTTCGGCTACGTGGTGGCGGCGGGCCCGGTCGGCTTCTTCTCGACCTGGGCGCAGAACATCCTGGGCTTCGTGCCCTGGAATGTGTATTCGCTGACCAGCATCGTCATCATCGCCGGCCTGACGCACGTGCCGCACGCCTACCTGTACATCTCGTCGGCGCTGCGCAGCATGGGCTCGGACGTCGAGGAAGCGGCCCGCGTCAGTGGCGCTTCGCCCCTGCGCGTGATGGTGTCGGTGAGCCTGCCGATGGTGCGCCCGGCCATGCTGTACGCCACCGTGCTGCTGTTCTTCCTGGGCCTGGAAGTGTTCGGCCTGGTGCTGGTGCTGGGTGACCCCGAAGGCAACCTGGTGCTGGCGACGTACCTGTACAAGCTGACCAACAAGCTCGGCATCCCCTCGTACCACCTGATGGCCGCGGTGGCCGTGGTGCTGATCTGCATGACGATCCCGCTGGTCATGCTGCAGCGCCGCCTGATGCGCACCGCCAACCGCTTCGTCACCGTCAAGGGCAAGGCCTCGCGCGCCCGTCCGCTGCCGCTGGGCAAGTGGCGCTGGGTGGCCGGCGGCGTGGTGGCGTTCTGGCTGCTGGTCACCATCGTGGTGCCGCTGCTGGGCGTGTTGCTGCGCGCCTTCGTGTCCAACTGGGGCATGGGCGTGTCGCTGTTCGACGTGCTGTCGCTGGACGCGTTCCGCACGGTGTTCTCGCAACCCAACCTGATGCGCGCGATCGTCAACTCGGTGGCCATCGGCGTCTTCGGCGGCGCGCTGGCGGTGATCTGCTACACCTTCGTCGGCCTGGCGATGCACCGCAAGCCGGACAACGTCACCCGCTTCATGGACTACAGCGTGCTGGTGCCGCGCGCCGTGCCCGGCCTGCTGGCGGGCCTGGCGTTCCTGTGGGTGTTCCTGTTCGTGCCGATGTGGCTGGACAACGCGCTCGACGCCGACCTGGGCGGTTGGCTGTCGGGCCTGCCGTTCGCCGAGTGGGCGCGCGAGAACTTCGTCGAATGGCTGCGTTCGATGCGCAGCACCATTTTCAGCGTGTGGCTGGCCTACACGGTGGTCTGGATGGCCTATGGCCTGCGGCTGATCTCGTCGACGCTGTTGCAGGTCGGCCCCGAACTGGAAGAAGCCGCCCGCAGCGCCGGCGCGCGCCGCGGCCAGGTCACGCGCCACGTCACCGTGCCGCTGGCCAAGTACGGCCTGATCGGTTCGTGGCTGCTGATGTTCCTGATTTTCGAGCGCGAATACTCCACCGGCGTCTATCTGCTGTCGCCCGGCACCGAGACCATCGGCTCCATGCTGGTGTCGCTGTGGGCCTCGGGCGCCATCGACATCGTGGCCGCGCTTTCCTTCATCAATATCGTTCTGGTCGTGATCGGCCTGGGCATCGCCCTGCGATTCGGAGTCAAACTTCATGATTGAGCTTTCTGTAGAAGACCTGCACCTGGATTACGGCGACAACCCGGTGCTCAAGGGCGTGTCGATGCAACTGCGCCAGGGCGAAGTGGTATCGCTGCTGGGCCCCTCGGGCAGCGGCAAGACCACCCTGCTGCGCGCCGTGGCCGGCCTGGAAGGCCCCAAGCGCGGCCGCATCACCATCGGCGATCGCACCGTCTACGACGGCGCCGCGCGCCAGGAGATCCCGGCCGAGGAGCGCAACCTCGGCCTGGTGTTCCAGTCGTATGCCCTGTGGCCGCACAAGACCGTGTTCGACAACGTCGCCTACCCGCTCAAGCTGCGCAAGGTGCCTTCGGGCGAAGTGCGCGAACGCGTACAGGCAGTGCTGGACCAGCTCGGCCTGGGCAAGCTCGGCCAGCGCCATCCGCACGCGCTGTCCGGCGGCCAGCAGCAGCGCGTGGCCATCGGCCGCGCGCTGGTGTACAGCCCGCCCGTGATCCTGCTGGACGAGCCGCTGTCCAACCTGGACGCCAAGCTGCGCGAGGAGGCCCGCGCCTTCCTGCGCGAGCTGATCATCCGCCTGGGCCTGTCGGCGTTGATGGTGACGCATGACCAGAGCGAAGCCATGGCCATTTCCGACCGCATCCTGCTGCTGAACAACGGCAAGATCGAGCAGCAGGGCACGCCGCAGGAGATGTACGGCGCGCCGTCGACGCTGTTCACCGCCGAATTCATGGGCAGCAACAACCGCCTGGACGGCAAGGTCACTGAAGTGCGCGATGGCCGCGCCCGCATCGAGGGCCGCGGCTGGGCGCTGTGGGGCAAGGCCGGCGAAGGCGTGGCCGCGGGCCAGGACGCCACCGCCGTGATCCGGGTCGAACAGGTCCGCCTGTCGGACGACCCCGACGGCAACCACATCGACATGCCGCTGCTGACCAGCATGTACCTGGGCGACCGCTGGGAATACCTGTTCCGCACCCCCGATGCGGACCCGGCCAACACGCTGGCGCTGCGCGCCTACGGCCCCGAGGGCCGCGAGCCCGGCCCCTGCCGCCTGGCCCTGCCGGCGGACAAGGTCTGGGTGTTCCCGCGCCCGGCCAAGTAAGGTGACGGCGGCGGGCGGAGTGGCTCTACAATGCGTGCGTGCAACACGTCGCTGACTCCCCTCCCCCGCTGAGCCGTCCGCTGCGGTGGCTGGGCGCGCCCGCCCAGCATTACCTGCGCATCGGCCTCGCGATTTCGCTGTTGGTGCACGCCGGCGCCCTGGCGTGGCGCTTCGGCGCGCCCGCCCTGTCGCGGCCGCCGGCGGCCAGTCTGGAAATCGTGCTGCTCAATGCGCGCAGCGAAACCCCGCCCGACGCGCCACGGGCCCAGGCGCAGAACCAGATGAGCGGCGGCGGCAACGCCGAACGCGGCCTGTCCACCACTCCGCTGCCCCAGACCGGCGCCTCGGCCGAGACCATCGTGCTCGAAGCCATGCGCAAGCGCCAGGTCCAGCTGGAGGCCGAGCAGACCCGCCTGATGACCCAGTTGCGGGCGGCCGACAAGGCCGGCGCCGAGCGCCAGGCCGTCAACCCCTGGCCCGACGGCAACGATCGCGGCAAGGACGCCGAGGACCAGGCCAGCGTCATCCAGAACGCCCAGGTCGCCGCCCTGGCGGCCAAGGTCCAGCAATACAGCGCGGAACCGCGCAAGCAGTTCGTGGCGCCCTCGGCCGAAGCCTCGCGCTATGCCGCCTACCTGGACGCCTGGCGCACCCGCATCGAGACGGTCGGCACCCAGCACTACCCGGACGAGGCGCGCGGCCGCATCTATGGTTCGCTGCGCATCACCGTGTCGGTGCGCGCCGACGGCAGCATCGCCAACGTCGAGATCGACCAGCCCTCGCCGCACGCCGTGCTGAACCAGGCCGCGCGCCGCATCGTGCAACTGGCCGCGCCCTTCCCGCCTTTCCCGCCCGACATCGCGCGCGATACCGACGTGCTGGTCATTACCCGCACCTGGCATTTCGTCAACGACACCCTGGAAACCGAAGCCCCATGACCGAGGCGTCCCCTCTTGCCCGCTATGCCGTGATCGGCAACCCCATCGCGCACAGCCGCTCGCCGCAGATCCACGCCCTGTTTTCCCGCCAGACCGGCAAGCCGCTCAGCTACGAGCGCCTGCTGGCGCCGGTGGACGGCTTCACGGCAGCCGTGGCCGCCTTTGCCGCCGAGGGCGGCCTGGGCCTGAATGTGACGGTGCCGTTCAAGCAGGACGCCTACGCGCTGGCCGCGGGCCGCCTGTCGAGCCGCGCCCGGCTGGCCGGCGCGGTCAACACCCTGTCCTGGCGCGACGGCGCCTGGCATGGCTGCAACACCGACGGCGTGGGCCTGGTTTCCGATCTGCTGCGCCTGGGCGTGCGCCTGACGGGCGCCTCGGTGCTGCTGGTGGGCGCCGGCGGCGCCGCCCGCGGCGTGCTGCAGCCCTTGGCGCAGGCCGGTTGCGCCCGCATCCATATCGTCAACCGCACCGCCGCCCGCGCGCTGGAGCTGGCCGAGGGCTGGCGCGAGACCGGCGCCGAGCCGCAGACCCGGGTCAGCGCAGGCGGGCTGGCCGACGCCGCCCAGCCCGGCGGCTGGAACCTGGTGGTCAATGCCACCGCCAGCGGGCTGCAGGACGCCGCCCCGGACCTGCCCGCCGGCCTGTACGCCGAGGGCGCGGCCGCCTACGACATGATGTACGGCGCCCAGCCGACGGCGTTCATGCGCCAGGCCCGCCAGGACGGCGCCGCCTTGACCGCCGACGGCCTGGGCATGCTGGTGGGCCAGGCGGCCGAGAGCTTCTTCATCTGGCACGGCGTGCGGCCCGACCCCGCCCCGGTGCTGGCCGCGCTGCGCGAGGCGCTCATGGCCGGGAACTGAGCCAATGGCCGCCCGCGGCAAGAGCGGCAAGCGCCGCTCCTGGTTCCGGATCCTCACCGGCACGCTGATGGCGCTGGTGTGCGCGGTGCTGCTGTACCAGTTCTGGCTGTTCGGCCTGGTGGTCTGGTACAACTACCAGAACCCGGGCAGCAGCGCGGTGATGCGCGAGGAACTATCGCGTCTGCGCGACGGCAATCCCGATTTCCAGCTGAAATACGAGTGGGTGCCCTATGACAAGATCAACCGCAGCCTGAAGCTGGCGGTGGTCGCGTCCGAGGATTCCAACTTCACCGAACACGATGGCGTCGAATGGGACGCCATCCGCAAGGCCTGGGAATACAACCAGAAACAGGAGGCGGCCGGGCGCAGCAAGATGCGCGGCGGCTCGACCATCACCCAGCAGCTGGCCAAGAACCTGTTCCTGTCCAGTTCCCGCAGCTACCTGCGCAAAGGCCAGGAACTGGTGCTGACCTACATGATCGAACACGTCATGAGCAAGGAGCGCATCCTGGAGCTGTACCTGAATGTGGCGGAATGGGGCGTCGGGGTGTTCGGCGCCCAGGCGGCGGCCCGGCACTATTTCAACGTGCCGGCGGCCAGCCTGGGGGCCGCCCAGTCGGCCCGGCTGGCGGCCATGCTGCCCAATCCGCGCTTCTATGACAGCCACCGCAACTCGAATTACCTGAACTCCCGCGTCTACACCCTGACCCGGCGCATGCAGATGGTTGACATTCCCTGACACGGAAACCGGCGGCTTCGACAGGTCACGGCCCACCCTGGACGGCCGGATTTGTTAAGCTTTCACGTTTAGCGCTACTTCGCCCTTTTTCATGCGTACCGCACGTCGCTACCTGGCCCGCGAGATCTATCGCTCTTGTGCAGTGGTCCTCATGGCCCTGCTGGGCCTTTTCACGTTCTTCGCGCTGGTGGACGACCTGGACAACGTGGGCGACAAGTTCTCCATGATGGCCCTGCTGTACATGCAGGCGCTGGCCATCCCCACCCGTCTGTACGACCTGCTGCCCATCGGCCTGCTGATCGGCGCCATCCTGGCGCTGGCCGGCCTGGCCCAGCGCAACGAACTGGTGATCCTGCGGGTCTCGGGCGTCAGCGGCATGCGCCTGCTGCGCATGCTCTGGATCGTCACCATTCCGCTGATGATCGGCGCGGCCCTGCTGTCCGAGTACGTCACCCCCTGGGCCGAGATGAAGTCCGGCGAGGCCAACCTGATGTTCCGCGGCAAGGCCGGCGGCGACCGCCTGAACAGCGGCTACTGGTTCAAGGAACCCACGGCCAACGGCGGCACCCGCATCATCAACATCGGCGAACTCAAGGGCGACGGCCAGGTCACCGACGTCACCCTGTACGAATTCAAGAAGGACCTGACCCTGTCCGTCCTGTCGACCGCCCCGACCGGCCTGTTCGCCCATGGCGACCTGGTGCTCAAGGATGTGGCCGAGACGCGCCTGGACGATAACGCCGCCGAGGCGCTGGCCGACGCCCGCCCGCCGAAGAATCCCCCCGCGGTGGTGGTCAAGGTGCCCGAGCGCACCGTCGATACCACCTTGAGCGCCGAACGCCTGCTGGCCCGGGTCCTGACGCCCGAACGCATGTCGATCGTGACGCTGCTCGACTATGTGGATTATTTGCGCAACAACCAGCTGCAATATGGTCGACAGGTTGTCGCCTTGTGGCGCAAACTGGCATATCCGTTCACGTTGCTGGTGATGATCACCATCGCCGCCCCCATCGGCCTGATGCAGACGCGCCGCGGCGGCGTGGGCGCCAAGGTGTTCATCGGCATCCTGCTGGGCGTGGGCTTCTTCATGCTCAACCAGTTGGCGCTGAACGTCGGCATGCTGGGTAAGTGGCCGCCCTGGCTCACCGCCCTGGGGCCGAACATCGGCGCCATGGCCCTGGCGCTGGGCGCCATGAGCTACATGGAGTACCGCCACACCATCACCCGAATCGTCCAACAACGTTGGCCCTGGAGCAAGAGTCCCGCATGAACGGCAGTATCTGGATGATCGGCGACGTGCAAGGTTGCTGCTCGCCGCTGGATCGCTTGCTGTCCCATCCCGAACTGGTCGGCGACCCGCAATCGCGCTTCTGGTTCGCCGGGGATCTGGTCAATCGCGGCCCGCAGTCGCTCGCGACGCTGCGCCGCATCATCGACCTGGGCGAGCGCGCCACGGTGGTGCTGGGCAACCATGACCTGCACCTGCTGGCCGCCGCCGCCGGGGTGCGCAAGCCGTCCAAGTCCGACACGCTCGACGAGATCCTGCGGGCGCCGGATTCGGCCGACCTGATCGACTGGCTGCGCTCGCGCCCGCTGGCGCATTTCGAGCAGGACCACCTGATGGTGCACGCGGGCACGCTGGCCAAGTGGGACGTGGCCAAGACGCTGTCGCTGGCGGCCGAGGTGCAGGAGGCGCTGCGCGGCCCGAACTGGCAGAAGGCGTTGCAGAAGATGTACGGCAACGAGCCGGCCACCTGGAAGGAAGACCACAAGGGCGGCAAGCGGATGCGGGTGATCATCAATGCACTGACGCGCATCCGCCTGTGCACGCCGAACGGCCACATGGAGTTCGCCACCAAGGTGACGCCGGGCGCGTGGCCGCCGGGCCTGGTGCCCTGGTTCGACGTGCCGAACCGCGCGACACGCAACGTGACGACGGTATTCGGCCACTGGTCGACGCTGGGCCTGATGATGCGGCCCGATGTGATCTGCCTGGACACGGGATGCGTGTGGGGCGGGGCGTTGACGGCGTTGCGGTTGCAGGATCGGAAGCTGGTGCAGGTTAAGTGTTCGCAGTTTCAGGATCCGTTGTCTGAGTGAAGGCGCTTGCGGGGCGCTGGTTGCTGGGACCTTGGGGGGGGCCTCGTTGGGCGGCTTCGTAGGTCGCCCCTCGGTCGGGCGGACCCGATGGCGGGCGCCCGCGATTGCGGTCCGGAGCGTTCGCTCCGGACTGCCCCTGCCTCATCCTCGTCCTCGCCTTCGGCGACTCCTTCGGATTCCGTCGGGCGCATCGAGGTTGCCCGCCATCGGGTCCGCCCGACCGAGGGGCTACGAGCGTCTGGGCTTGTCGCGCTGCTAGAGCCGGGTGCGGGGAAGGGAATTTGCGGGGCTGCCCATCGCGGCCGCGCGGGCGGCCACGATGGGCGTCTGTGCATCTGAAATTTAAGCGGGTGCGCTGCGCGCGGGTGGCGAGCGGTTTTCTAGGGGATCCGCTCCGAAGGGGGAGGGGGTAATGGCGGCGCGGTGGGGGCTGGTTTGCGCGTGAAGAGCGCGTGCGCCGCCAACAACAGTCGTGGTGCCGGCAGCCACGCAATCGCACCGGATAGCGCCCTTTTCGTGGTGCCGATAGCCGTGCAATAGCATCGGATGGGGGCCTTTCCACCCGCGAGGGGAGTGTCAGTATTTTTGTGCTTAAGGCATTAAAAGCCTGACCGTCGTTTAGATCAGGTCCGTTGGTGCTATCGCAGCGAGAGGGGGCAGTGACGCCCTGAAGAGAGCGTCATCATCCCGACGCAAGACACCACGTAAGCCGCAAAAGGCCGCCCGCGCGGCCGGCTTGCGGCGGGCCCCGCAAGACCTTTCCCTACTCCCCGCTGTGCGCCAGAACGCCAAGCACACCGCCCGCCCCTGAGACCGTCATTACGTCTCATCGCGAGCGCGTGGCGGGGTCGGTGGGGGATGGCGGGGCGTGTAGATGCGCCCGAGGGAATCCGTAGGGAGCCGAAGGCGGACGAGGATGACGAAGGGGAAGTCCGGAGCGAACGCTCCGGACCGCAATCGTAGCCCCGCCATCCCCCACCGACCCCGACACGCGCGCCTCAAGAACTCACCCCCGCGCCACAAACCCCCTCCCCTCAATGCCGCCCGCTAGAAGAAAAATCACAACAACTCCGCGCCAACTCGGCAACACTCTCACAAAACGCATCATCAGCCCCCTTGCGGTACATCGCGCAATACACCGATTGCGGCGCCGCGGTGCTGGTCCGCGCGATCACCAGTTGTCTGGCGCTAACCATCTCCGCGAAATAATCCCGCGGCAGGCAACTCACTCCGAAACCCGCCGCGGTCAGGCCCGCCATGGCGATCAGGCTGTTGATGGTGAACATGTTGCTGGCCGGCGTGTGCGGCTTGAGCCAGCCGTCGTAGATCATGTTCAGCCCTGACTCCCGGCTCTGGCGCAGCAGCGGCAGGGCGGCGATGTCGGCGGGGGTATAGACGCGGCTCGGGTCGATCATGTCGGGGCTGCCCATCCAGGCGAACTCCAGCCGCTGCAGCGCCACCACCTGCAGGCCCGGCTCGGCGAATTCGCCATGCAGAAACGCCATGTCCAGTTGCCCGGCCTGCAACCGCTTCTGCAGGTCCGCGCCCAGATCGATGTGCGGCTCCAGCGTGATGCGCGGATAGTGCGCGCGCAACAGGCGGATCAGGGCCGGCAGCCAGGTCATCGCGGTGATCTCGGTGATGCCGAAACGGAACGTGCCGGTCAGCGTGTGCTGGCCCTTCAGGCGCACCAGCAGCCGGTCGCGGTGGCCCAGCATTTCCTCGGCCAGCGCAAAGACCTCGTGTCCGCGCGCGGTCAGTTCGGCGCGGTGGCCGGAGCGGTCGAACAGGGCCACGTCGAAATCCGCCTCCAGTTCCTGGATGCGCTTGGTGATGGCCGACTGGGTGGTGTGCAGCTTCTGCGCCGAGGCCGAGAACGTGCCCAGGCGCACGGTCCAGTAGAGCGCCTCGATCTGCTTGAAGGTCAGCATACAGCGCTCCGGTGGAGGGTCTGATTCATTCCGAAATTTCCGTTAAGGGCTAACCCTTATATTCCTAAAAGGGATCAAGTTCGTGGAAATTTAATCCCTTTTTCGGATCGCCGAAAGCGCCGACCATGCAGTCTGACTCATTCGTTTCAGGACTACACAGACCGCCATGGCCACTCTCATCACCGGCACGCGCATATTGCCTGCCGCCCCCGTTGCCCCGGAATCCATCCTGCAGGCGCTGGCCGGCATCGTCACGCCGCATCTCAGCGACAATCTGGCGCGCCGCGAAGGCATCGCCGGGCTGCATCGCTACAACCGCGCCGGCAAACTGGTCGGCACGGCGCTCACCGTCAAGACCCGTCCCGGCGACAACCTGATGATCTACAAGGCCATGATGCAGGTGCAGCCTGGCCACGTGCTGGTGGTGGATGCCGGCGGCGACCTGTCCAACGCCGTGCTGGGCGAGATCATGAAGCGCTACCTGCAGGCGCACGGCTGCGCCGGCGTGGTGGTGGACGGCGCCATCCGCGACGTGGGCGCGTTCGAGGCCGACGCGTTTCCCTGCTATGCGCGCGGCCACATTCACCGTGGCCCGTACAAGGACGGCCCCGGCGAGGTCAACGTGCCGGTGTCCATCGGCGGCCAGGTGATCCAGCCCGGCGACATCGTCGTGGGCGACGAGGACGGCCTGGTGAGCTTCGCGGTCGAGGAAGCGCCGGCGCTGATCGCGGCGGCGCGCGCGCATGCCGACAAGGAAGCGCGCATCATGGCCGAGATCGATGGCGGCGCCCGCACCCAGAGCTGGATGCAGGCGGCCTTTGCCGCCAAGGGGCTGGCATGAGCGGCGCCGACACCTTGCGGCTGGCGGCGCGCGCCCGCGCCATCAAGCCCTCGCCCAGCATGGCGGCCAAGACCCGCGTCGACCAGTTGCGGGCGCAAGGGCGCGACATCATCGACTTCACCGTCGGCGAGCCCGACCTGGCGACGCCGGCGCACATCGTGCAGGCCGGCATCGACGCCCTCAACAGCGGCGACATCCGCTACACCGCGTCGGCCGGCTGGCGGCCATTGCTGGAAGCGGCGCGCGCCAAGTTCCAGCGCGAGAACGGGCTGGACTACGCGCTCGATGAGCTGATCGTCGGCGTGGGCGCCAAGCAGCTGCTCTACACCGCGCTGGCCGCCACCGTGCAGGCCGGCGACGAAGTCATCATTCCCGCGCCGTACTGGGTCTCGTATCCCGACATGGTGCTGGTCAATGACGGCACGCCGGTGGTGGTGGCCTGCCCCGAGGCCGACGGCTTCAAGCTCACGCCCGAGGCGCTGGCGCGCGCCATCACGCCGCGCACCCGATGGCTGTTGCTGAACACGCCCTCCAATCCGACCGGCGCGATGTACAGCGCGGCGGAACTGCGCGCGCTGGCCGACGTGCTGGCGCGCCATCCGCACGTCTGGCTGATGACGGACGAGATTTATGAACACCTGGCCTATGGCGACGAGCGCCATGCCTCGCCGGCCGCCGCCGCGCCGGAACTGGCGGGCCGCACGCTGACGGTCAACGGCGTTTCCAAGGCCTACGCCATGACGGGCTGGCGCCTGGGTTACGCCGGCGGCCCCAAGGCGCTGATCAAGGCCATGGCCACGCTGATCTCGCAAAGCACCAGTTGCGTCAGCGCCATCAGCCAGGCGGCGGCGCGCGTGGCGCTGAGCGCCGACCAGGCCTGCGTCGGCGAGGCCGCCGCCGTGTTTCACGCGCGCCGCGACCGCATCGTGGCGCTGCTGGACGCGGCGCCGGGCATCCGCTGCCCGCGGCCGCAGGGCGCGTTCTACGTCTATCCCAATGTGGAAGGCCTGCTGGGCCGGCGCACGCCGGCAGGCGCGACCTTGCGCAGCGACCTGGACGTGGTCATGTACCTGCTGGACGAGGCCGGCGTGGCGGTGCTGGACGGCGCCGCCTACGGGCTGTCGCCCTATCTGCGCTTGAGTTTCGCGACTTCGATGGACCACATCGAGGAAGGCTGCCGCCGCATCGCCGAAGCCTGCGGCCGGCTGGCTTGAATCTGGCGGCCCCGCGCCGGGGCCGCCGCCGTTGGCAGTACCCATACCTATATTTCAAGGGAATCGACATGAAGCACTGGATCATCACCTGCGCGGCCGCCATCGGCCTGGCCGCCACCCTGGCGCCCGCGGCCCACGCCGACACGCTGCAGGACATCAAGACGCGCGGCAAGTTCATCTGCGGCACCATGGGCACGGCCGAGCCGTTCAGCTTCCAGGACCCCAAGACCCGCGCCATCGTCGGCTACGAGGTCGACATGTGCCAGGCGGTGGCCGACAGCCTGGGCGTGCCGCTGGAACTCAAGCTGATCGCGGTCGAGGCCCGCATCCCCGAACTGATCGCCGGCCGCGTCGACGTGGTCGCGGCCAATCTGGGATGGAGTCCCGAGCGGGCGCAGCAGATCGACTATTCGCACCAGCATTTCGTCAGCCTGCAGAAAGTGCTGGCGCGCGAATCGGACAAGGACCTGAAGGCGCCCGCCGACCTGGCCGGCAAGCGCGTCAGCGCGGTGCGCGGCTCGTCGTCGGAGCAAGGCGCGCGCAAGTTCATCCCCAACGTCGAACCCGTGACCTTCAAGGACCCCAGCGGCGCCTTCCTGGCGTTGCAACAAGGCAAGGTCAGCGGCTTCGTCGGCTCCGAGCTGATGCTGGTCAAGCTCAAGCAACAGGCCGCGACCAGCGCGGTGCCTGCCAAGATCCTCGAACCCGCGCTGTTCGTGGAACCCTGGGGCATGGGCGTGCGGCGCGGGGACACGGCGATGCTTAGCCAGGTCAACCAGGTGCTGGACGGCCTGGAAGCGTCTGGCAAGGCCGCGCAGATCTTCGACAAGTGGTTCGGCGCCGGCACCCCGTTCAACATGAAGCGCGACTTCCGCATCGAAGCGATCAAGGGTTGACGCGCCACGCGCGCCGGAGCCTGCGATGCATTACGTCTTCGACTTCTCCGCCATCTTCCAGGGGGAGTATCCGGCCTGGCTGCTCAGGGGGTTCGTCACCACCCTGGCGCTGGCCGGGCTGGCCTGGATGCTGGCCTTCCTGGTGGGCAGCCTGCTGGCGGTCATCCGCCTGACCGGCTCGCCCGTGGCCAATGCGCTGATCGCGCTGTACGTGGCCTTCCACCGCAACGTGCCCATGCTGGTGCACATCCTGTTCTGGTATTTCGGCGTGCCGGCGCTGCTGCCGCAGGCGGCCACCGACTGGCTCAATAATCATGGCAGCGAGTTCATCCTGTCGTGCATCGCCATCGGCCTGGTGATGTCGGCCTACGTCTGCGAAGACCTGCGCAGCGCCGTGCGCGGCATCCCGGCCGGGCAGGTCGAGGCGGCGCGCGCGCTGGGCCTGGGCTTTCTGCGCACCATGCGGTGCGTGGTGCTGCCGCAGGCCTTCCGCATCGCCATCCCGCCGCTTCTGAACCAGACGCTGCTGCTGGTCAAGAACACCAGCCTGGCCATGGCCATCGGCGTGGCGGAACTGACCGCCGCCGGCCGCGAGATCGAGAACTACACGTTCCGCACCTTCGAGGCCTATGCGGTGGTGACGGCGATCTACCTGGCGCTGTCGTTCCTGATCATGGGCGGCGGCGCGCTGCTGCAGCGGCGCTACCGGCCCCTGGGAGGCCATTGATCATGTGGGACATACTCAAAGACAACTGGCTGCTGCTGCTCATCGGCCAGTATCCGCACGGCCCGATCGGCGGACTGGCCGCCACGCTGGGCCTGGCCGCGATCAGCCTGGCGCTGGCCCTGCCCTGCGGCGTCCTGCTGGCGCTGGGCCGTATCAGCCCGTTCCGCGTGCTGCGCTGGCCGGCCTCGACCGTGGTGTACCTGGTGCGCGGCCTGCCGCTGCTGATGTTCATCTTCTGGGCCTACTTCTTCGTGCCGCTCGTCATCGGCCGGCCGGTGGCGGGCACCACGACGATGGTGGTGGCGCTGGTCTGCTACGAAAGCGCCTACCTGGCCGAGATCATCCGCGCCGGCATCCAGGCGCTGCCGCCCGGCCAGCAGGAAGCCGGGCGCGCCTTGGGACTGTCGTACCTGCAGACCATGCGCCGGGTGATCCTGCCGCAAGCGCTCTACAACATGCTGCCGAGCATGCTGAGCCAGTTCGTTTCGACCGTGAAGGAAACGTCGCTGGCCTACGTGATCAGCGTGCAGGAGCTGACCTATGCCGCCAACCAGATCAACAGCGTGCTGCTGACCAAGCCGTTCGAGGTGTTCGCGCTGTTGGCGCTGACCTATTTCATCCTGAATTTCGGCCTGAGCGCCCTGGTGCACCTGACCGAGAGACGCATCGGCAGCCGCCGCGCCGGCCGGGCCCCCGTTCCCAAGGCGATACCGACATGATCCGTTTTTCCGAAGTGCAGAAGTGGTACGGCGACTATCAGGCGCTGACCGACGTGACCGCGCAGGTGCGGCGCGGCGAGGTGGTCGTGGTGTGCGGACCGTCGGGCTCCGGCAAGTCGACCCTGATCCGCACGGTGAACCGGCTGGAGCCGATCCAGAAGGGCGTGATCGAGGTCGACGGCCAGGACATCTATGGCGCCAAGGTCCATCTGGACACGCTGCGCAGCCACATCGGTTTCGTGTTCCAGCAGTTCAACCTGTTTCCGCACCTGTCGGTGCTGGAGAACCTGATGCTGGCGCCGCTGCAACTCAAGCGCGCCCGCCGCCCCGAGGCGCGCGAACGCGCCATGCAGTTGCTGGAACGCGTCGGCCTGGCGCACAAGGCCGACGCGTATCCGGCGCAGTTGTCCGGCGGTCAGCAGCAGCGAGTGGCAATCGCGCGGGCGCTGGCGATGAATCCGCCGGTGATGCTGTTCGACGAGCCGACCAGCGCCCTGGACCCCGAGATGGTGGGCGAGGTGCTGCAGGTGATGAAGGGCCTGGCGCGCGACGGCATGACCATGGTGTGCGTGACGCACGAGATGGGGTTCGCGCGGGAGGTGGCCGATACCGTGTGGTTCATGGATGCTGGGCGGATTGTGGAGGTGGCCGGGCCGGAGGCGTTTTTTGGTCGGCCGGAGACGGAGCGGGCACGGAAGTTCCTGGCCGAGATCCGGGGGTGAATTGGGTGTTTTGCGCTTGAGGGTAGGTTCTTAAGGCGCGCGTGACGGGGTCGCGATGAGACGTAATGACGGTCGCTGGGGCGGGCGGTGTGCTTGGCATGCTGGTGACCGTCACTGTGAGAGGGGAAGGTCTTGCGGGGCCCGCCGCAAGCCGGCCGCGCGGGCGGCCTTTTGCGGCTTACGTGGTGTCTTGCGTCGGAATGATGACGCTTCCTGCAGGGCGCCTCACTGACCCCTCTCGCTGCGATAGCATCAACAGACCTGATCTAAACGACGATCAGGCTTTTAATGCCTTAAGCACAAAAATACTGACACTCCCCTCGCGGGTGGAAAGGCCCCCATCCGACGCGATTGCACGGCTATCGGCACCAGGAAAAGGGCGCTATCCGGTGCGATTGCGCGGTTGCCGGCACCACGACTGTTGTGGGCGGCGCACGCGCTCGTCACGCGCAAGCCAGCCCCCACCGCGCCGCCATTACCCCCCTCTCCTTCGGAGCGGAACCACCAGAAAACCGCTCGCCACCCGCGCGCAGCGCACCCGCCCCACTTTCAAATGCACAGACGCCCATCGTGGCCGCCCGCGCGGCCGCGATGGGCAGCCCCGCAAATTCCCTTCCCCGCCCCCGGCTCTAGCAACGCGACAAGCCCAGACGCACGTAGCCCCTCGGGCGGGCGGACCCGATGGCGGGCAACCTCGATGCGCCCGACGGAATCCGAAGGAGTCGCCGAAGGCGAGGACGAGGATGAGGCAGGGGACGTCCGGAGCGAACGCTCCGGACCGCAATCGCGGGCGCCCGCCATCGGGTCCGCCCGACCGAGGGGCGACCTACGAAGCCGCCCAACGAAGCAAAAAACCAGCCAGAAGCAACCGTTCAAGCTGTCAGCAGCAGCAGCAGCACCTCAAAGCACCGCCTGAATCGCATCCCGAGCCTGATGCGACAATTCCAACCGCGTCGGCAACGTCCCATCCGCATGTTTCGTCGCCAATACCGGCAAGAACACCACCTCCACCGACAGCCCCGTCGTCCCCATCACCCGCCACAGGTTCGCCACCAGCGTTTCCTCGCCCACGAACGCCGCGAAACCGCTGCGTTTGCCGTGCTGCAGGAAACGCAAGGCCACCGGCTGGATTTCCACAGCCGCCGCGCGCGCCGGCTCGAACAGGCTGGCGTGGAAAGGGCGCAGCTCGAAACCATCGCTGGTCGTGCCCTCCGGAAACAGGCCCACCGCATCGCCCTGCTTGAAGCGCGCCAGCATCGACTCGCCCATCGCATGCACCGCGTGCCGTTGGCCGCGTTCGATGAACAGCGTGCCCGCCCCCGCCACCAGCCAGCCGATCACCGGCCAGCTGCGGATCTCGCTCTTGGCCACGAACGACGTGGCGCGCGCCGAATTCAGCACGAAGATGTCGATCCAGGACACGTGGTTCGCCACCAGCAGCACCGGCCCGCTCATGCGCGGCTCGCCCTTGAAGACGACCCGCAGGCCACAGGCCGCCATCAGGCAGCGTGACCAGGTTCGATTGAGCCAGGCCCGCGACTTCGGGCGCAGCAGCGGATACACCAGCCCCACGCACAGCAGGCCGAAGACGATCAACGGCACCACCAGCATCAGGCGAAGGACAAAGCGCAGCAGCTTCAAACAGGGGTCTCCCAGGCCGGGCGGCCACCCACCAGGGTGGCGCGGACTCGACCGGGCAGCATCATACCCGCGAACGGCGTATGACGGCTGTGGCTTTGCAGCACGCCCGGCGCCACCAGCCATTCCGCCTCCAGGTCCACCAGGCACAGATCCGCGGGCGCGCCCACCCCCAGCTCACCCAGGCCGGACAGCGTCGGCGACAGGCCACGCAGCACCGTGGCCGGCCCCGACGTCACCCGCGCCAGCGCCTGCGGCAGCGGCAGGCGGCTGTCGCGGGCCCATTTCAGCGCCAGCGACAACAGCAGCTCCAGGCCCGTGGCGCCAGGCTGCGAATGCGGGAACGGAACGGACTTGCCTGCGTCGTCCACCAGCGCGTGATCCGAACACAGCGCATCCACCAGCCCCTCGCGCAGCGCCGCCTGGATCGCATCGCGGTCACGCTGGCCGCGCAGCGGCGGACGCAGATGGAACGCGGTATTGAAATACCCGATGTCGACGTCGGTCAGGTGCAGGCTATTGGCAGAGACGTCCGCGCTGACCGGCAGGCCTTCGCGGCGCGCGGCCCGCAGCAATTCCAGGCCGCTGGCGGTGGACAGGCGCGACAGGTGCACGCGCACGCCGGTGGCGCGTTGCAGTTCGAAAATTGTTTGCAGGGCCAGCACTTCGGCCTGCGGCGGCAGGCCCTCCAGGCCGAGGCGGTCGGCGTAGGCGCCAGCGGCGACCACCGCGCCCTGCCCCAGCCACGGATCCTGCGGCCGCAGCCACAGCGCCAGGCCCTGCCCGGCGGCGTAGCGCATGGCGCCCCACAGCACCCGGGTGTCGACGATGCCGGATTCGCCCGGCGAGAACGCCAGGCAGCCCGCCTGCGCCAGCAGGGCCATTTCGGCCAAGGTTGCGCCGCGCAGGCCCACCGTCAGGGCGCCGATCGGCAACACCCGGCCCTGGCCGGGCGGGGCCTCGCGCAACAGCGCCTCGACCTTGGCCGGTTCGTCCAGCGGCGTGTCGGCGTCCGGCGGCACGGCCAGCGTGGTCACGCCGCCGGCCAGGGCGGCGCGCAGCTCGGCGGCGGACAGGCGCGCCTGCGTCGGCGCGCCGGCGTCCGGGCGCAGCACGCGCGCCGACAGGTCCACCAGGCCCGGCAGCACGGCCAGGCCGGCGGCCTCGATACGTCGGTCGGCCTGGAAGCCGTCGGGCGCCTGATCGATCGCCACCACGCGGCCGTCGGCAATGAACAGGTCGTGGCGGCCGTCGCGGCCGTGCGCCGGGTCGATCAGCCGGCCGTGGGCGATATGCAGTCTCATGCGGCGCCTCCCGCCAGGACACTCAGGGCGGCGACGCGCAAATCACGTTCGAACCGCGCCAGTCCGGCCTCGGCATCGACCAGACCGGCGGCGATGTCGCCATCGACCTCGATACCCGGCGTCAGCGGGGCGGCGGGCAGCAACAGGGCGCCGGGACGGGCCACGGCCAGCCGCGCCGTCGTCAGGCCATGGCCGGCGGCATACTCACGCGCCGACGGCAGCAGCGCGCCGCTCATGCGTTCGGCCCGCAGGGGCAGCACGATCACGACATCGGCGCCGGCCAGGCATTCATGCAGCGTGGCGCAGGCGCGCACGCCCAGTTGCGGCAGGCCGTCGGGCAACAAGGGGCGCGGCGCGGCGGCGCGCACTTCCGGCACGCCCAGGGTGGTCATTACATGGATCAGGCTGCGCGCCACGGCGCTGTGGCGGATGTCACCCACCAGCGCCACGGCCAGGTTGGTCAGGTCGCGTCCGGCTCGCAGCATCGCCTGCACGCGCGCCAGCGCCGGCAGCGGATCGGCGTGCGCGCCGTCGCCGGCGTTGAGGATGCGCAAGCCGGGCGCGGCGGCGGCGGCGGCGCAGACGGCGGCGCCGCTGGCCGGGTGCCGCAATGCCAGGATGCCGGCGGGCAGGCCGGCGGCAACGGCGGCTGGAGACAGCGCCGCGGCACTTTCCGCCGCGGGCGGGTCGCCGGCGCCCACGCCATGACCGCGATCCACGCCGGCGTCGGCGCCCGGGCCCGTGCCATCCGCCAGCGCCACGGGCCGCAGGCCCAGGCGCGCGGCCGCGGCCTCGAACCCCTGCCGCAGATCGGTGTCGCCGGCGGGCAGGCCCAGAAACACGGGCAGGCCGGTAGCGGCCACGGCGGGCGCCTGGCCAGCGGCAAAACCGGCCGCCGCGTCGAGCAGGCGCTCGACATGGCGGCGCGGCAAGCCTTCCGTGGTCAGCAGATGAATCAGTTCGCCACGGCGGTCGAGTTGCGGGTTGAGCATGAGCGGGCCGGCGTCGGCGTCAAGCCGCCGGCGGCTTGTCCAGGTAGCGTTGCAGGATGACGGCGGCGGCCATGGCGTCGTCGGCCGCGTGCGTGCCGAGCAGGCGTTGCGCCTCCATGCTGGAGCCGCGCTCGTCGACCAGCTCCACCGCGACGCCGAAGCGGCCGTGCAGTTGGTTGGCGAAGCGGCGGCAGCGCGCGGTGGCGGGCTGTTCGCCGCCGTCGCTGTCGAGCGCCAGGCCGACCACGACGCGGTGCGGCTGCCATTCGCGCAGCAGCGCCTCGATGCGCGCGAAGCGCACGTCGCGCACTTCGCTGAAGATGATTTCGAGCGGCCGCGCGTGGCGCGTCAGCGTATTGCCGATGGCCACGCCGATTTTCTTTTCGCCGAAGTCGAAGGCCAGCAGGGTTTCTTCAGGCATGGCCCGCGTCGCCGGCCAGCATCACGGGATCGATGCCCAGCAGCTTGAGCGCGGCGGGGTAGCGGTCCTCGGGCGGCACGTCGAAGATGATGTGGGCATCGGCGCCGACCGACAGCCAGGCGTTCTGGCCCATCTCGCTTTCGAGCTGGCCGGCGCCCCAGCCAGCGTAGCCCAGCGTAACCAGCATGCGGGCGGGGCCGTTGCCGTCGGCCACGGCCTGGAGCACGTCGCGCGAGGTGGTCAAGGCCATGTCGCCCAGCTTGATGCTGGAGCTGTAGTCGCCAGCGGGCGCGTGCAGCACGAAACCGCGGTCGGTCTGAACCGGACCGCCGAAGAACACCAGCGTGTCCTTGACCGGGCCGATCTCGAGCGCCAGGTCGATGCGTTCGAACAGGGTGCCGAGCGTCAGGTCGGTGGGGCGGTTGATGACCAGTCCCAATGCGCCGCGTTCGGTGTGCTCGCAGATGTAGATGACCGAGCCAGCCAGGCTGCCTTCGACCATGCCCGGCATGGCGATGAGGAACTGGTTGGCGAAGTTGGCGGCCTGCGTGGAGGCGTCTTCGTGGTGTTTTTCCGTCATGGCAACCCCTCTGTGGGTAGTCTGATAGAACCGGGGGCCCGCCACGCTGGCGTGGCCCGTCGGGAGCGCGGGGCAGGCATGGTCTCCCCTCGTTGCAAGCCTTGGCGGAATACGTCGGCGCTGCGGATTCAGATTTCCATCAGTTCGAAGTCCTCTTTGCGGGCGCCGCATTCAGGACAGACCCAGTTCGGCGGCACGTCTTCCCAGCGGGTGCCGGGCGCGATGCCTTCGTCGGGCAGGCCGGCCTCTTCGTCGTAGACCCAGCCACAAATCAGACACATCCAAGTACGCATAGTTCTCTCTTACATCAATTCCCTGCCGTCGTCCCCGCTGCGGGGCAAAGGCGGGAGGCTTCCATTAGAATGGGGACAATCTTACCGAAACCCAATAGGGGTTCCCCTGATTCTCCGCAAATGAGTCCGGGCACCCTTACTCTAGCGCTGTCCACGTGGCCCCCGTTACTCCCCCTCTCGTTTTGGTCTTCGGCCCGCTCGATCCGTCGGGCGCCGACGGCTTGCCCGCGGACGCCGTCACCTGCGCCCGCCTGGGCTGCCATGGCTTGGCGGCCGTCACGGCGCTGACCGTGCAGGATACCGCCGGCATCGAAGAAATCCATCCTGTGTCGCCCGACCTGCTCGACGACCAGGCCCGCTGCCTGCTCGAAGACATGTCGGTGCAGGCGATCAAGGTGGGCGGACTATACACCGCCGAAACGGCAAGCGTAGCCGCCCAGGTAGCCGCCGATTACAGCCAGGTGCCGCTGGTGCTGCACCTGGGCCAGCGCGCCCAGGTGCCGGCCGACGCCGCCGACGAGGACGATGCCGACGACCTGCTGGCCGCGATCCTCGAGCTGGTGCTGCCGCAGACCGACCTGCTGATCGTCGAGCACCTGCGGCTGGCGCAATGGCATGCCGATGGCGACATCGATATCGGGGACGCACCATCGCCGATGCACGCCCTGGTGGCCGCCGGCGCCGAATGGGTGCTGGTGCTGGGCAGCCCGCAGCGGCCCGGCCACCACGCCAACGTGCTGCTCGGCCCCAACGGCCAGACCACCACCCTGCCGTGGCAGGCGCCCCCGGATCGCAACGGCGACGCCGGCGGGCTGGCCGCCACCGCCATCACCGCCCTGCTGGCGCGCGGCCTGGAGATGCCCGAGGCCGTGCGCCAGGGCCTGGCCCACGCCGACGCGGCGGTCGCCGCCAGCTTCCTGCCGGGCATGGGCCGGCGCATTCCCAACCGGATCCAACCGCAATGAAAGCCCTGCGTTTTCCCGCCGGCCTGTACGGCGTCACCCCTGAATGGGACGACACCGAGCGGCTGTTGCGCGCGGTGCGCCAGGCCGCCGAGGGCGGCATGCGCGCGCTGCAGCTGCGCCGCAAGGACGTGCCCGACGCGGTGCGCGCCGAGCAGGCGCGCGCCCTGGCGCCGCTGTGCCGCGAGCTGGGCGTGGTGTTCCTCATCAATGACGACTGGCGCCTGGCGCTGGAGGTCGGCGCCGACGGCGCCCACGTCGGCCGCGACGACGACAGCCTGGCCCGCATCCGCGCCGAAGCCGGCCCCGACCTGATCCTGGGCGGCTCCAGCTACGACGACCTGGGCCGCGCCCGCGAGCTGCTGGACGCCGGCGCCGACTACATCGCCTTCGGCGCCATGTTCCCCTCGCGCGTCAAGCCGGACACCGTGCGCGCGCCGCTGTCGGTGCTGACCGAGGCTCGCGCCCTGGTCGAGCAACGCGACGCGCCGCGCCCCGCCGTGGTCGCCATCGGCGGCATCACGCCCGGGAACGTGGCGTCGGTGGCCGCCGCCGGCGCCGATTCGGTCGCCGTCATCACCGGCCTGTTCGAGGCGCCCGCCATCCGCGCCGCCGCCGCGGCCTGCGCCGCGCCCTACTCCATCAACCGCAACCTGAAGCCCTGACCGCCATGTCCCGTAACGCCCAGCTTTTCGAACGCGCCAGCCGCAGCATCCCCGGCGGCGTCAACTCGCCCGTGCGCGCCTTCCGCTCCGTGGGCGGCACGCCGCGCTTCATCAAGCGCGCGCAGGGGCCGTACGTGTGGGATGCGGAAGACAAGCAGTACATCGACTACGTCGGTTCGTGGGGCCCGGCCATCCTGGGCCACTCGCATCCCGAGGTGGTGCGCGCGGTGCAGGAGGCGGCCGTCAACGGCCTGTCGTTCGGCGCTCCCACCGAGGCCGAGATCGAACTGGCCGAAGTGCTGATCGCGCGCCTGCCGTCGCTGGAACAGGTGCGCCTGGTCAGCTCCGGCACCGAAGCCACCATGACGGCCATCCGCCTGGCGCGCGGCGCCACCGGCCGCAACAAGATCGTCAAGTTCGAAGGCTGCTACCACGGCCATTCCGACAGCCTGCTGGTCAAGGCCGGCTCGGGCCTCCTGACCTTCGGCAACCCCAGCTCGGCCGGCGTGCCGCCCGAATTCGTCTCGCACACGCTGACCCTGGAATACAACAACCTGGACGCGGTGCGCGAGGCCTTCGCCCAGCACGGCGCCGACATCGCCTGCATCATCGTCGAGCCGATCGCCGGCAACATGAACCTGATCAAGCCGGCTGCCGGCTTCCTGGAAGGGCTGCGCGAGGTCTGCACGCAGCACGGTGCGCTGCTGATCTTCGACGAGGTCATGACCGGCTTCCGCGTCGGCCCGCAGGGCGTGCAGGGTCTGTCGGGCGTCAAGCCCGACCTGACCACGCTGGCCAAGGTGATCGGCGGCGGCATGCCGGTGGGCGCCTTCGGCGGCAGCGCCGAGATCATGAAGCACATCGCGCCGCTGGGCGGTGTCTACCAGGCGGGCACGCTGTCGGGCAACCCGGTGGCCGTGGCCGCCGGCCTGGCCACGCTTCGCCTGATCGCCGCCCCCGGTTTCTACGACAAGCTGGCGGCGCAGACCGCCAAGCTGGCCCAGGGCCTGCAGGAACGCGCCCGCGCCGCCGGCCTGGCGTTCTCGGCAGACTCGGTCGGCGGCATGTTCGGCATCTATTTCAGCGACAAGGTGCCGGCCACGTTCGCCGAGGTCTCGGCCTGCGACACGGCGCGCTTCAACCGCTTCTTCCACGCCATGCTGGACCACGGCGTGCATTTCGCACCGTCGGCGTTCGAGGCCGGCTTCGTCTCGGCCACCCACGACGACGCGGTGATCCAGTCCACGCTGGATATCGCCGAGAAG
Source organism: Achromobacter sp. HNDS-1 (assembly GCF_040084795.1). Classification (NCBI taxonomy): domain Bacteria; kingdom Pseudomonadati; phylum Pseudomonadota; class Betaproteobacteria; order Burkholderiales; family Alcaligenaceae; genus Achromobacter; species Achromobacter sp. HNDS-1. The sequence goes on along the minus strand of NZ_CP157584.1, from coordinate 3,834,293 downwards.
GTCTTCGCGGCGATCTGAGCGCCGGCGCGAGGCTGCCGGCGCGCGCTCGCCCCACAACGCCCTGGCGGCCCGACAGCGGCTGCCAGGGCGTTGTGGCATCCGCCCCTAGGGGGTCTTGTATTGCTGGTATAGCGCCGTGACGTTGCGCACGTACTGCTGGGTCTCGGCATAGGGCGGCACCGCGTCGTACTTGCGCACCGCGCCCTCGCCCGCGTTGTAGGCGGCCAGCGCCAGGTCCAGGCGGTTGGGATACTGGTCGATCAGGCGGCGCAGCAGGCTCGATCCGGCCTTCACGTTGGTGGCCGGGTCCACCAGCGCCCGCTCGATGTCATCCGACACCAGCAGGGTCGCCGCCGTCGCCGGCATCAGCTGCATCAGGCCCAGCGCCCCCTTGGGCGAGCGCGCGTCGCTGCGGAATCCCGACTCCACCGCGATCACCGCCGTCAGCAGCGCCCGGTCCACCCCCGAATCCCTGGCCGCCTGCGCGATCAGTTCGTCATGCGCCGTGGACGGTGGCGCGGGCCCCCAGCGCGCGGCCCGGTCGCCCAGGGTCAGCAGGCTGGCGCCGTCACCGGCGCGCGGCTCACAGTCCAGGCAGACCTTGATGCGGGCGCCGCGCAGCGCGACGCGGGCCTGGGCGCGCTTGTAATACTTGGCGTAGCCATTGGGCACCTTCATGGCGCGCCAGACGCCGAACGGATCCTTGTAACGGTAGATCTCGGTGGCGCCGGCGCCGCCGACCGGCGCCAGCGCCGCGGCCCCGGCAACCAGGGCCGCGATCACCAGGCCGGCCACGCGCGCGTGGCGGCGGCGCGGCACGGCCGGCGGGAGGGAAAGAGGTCGGGACATAGCATCGAGGCTCCGGCGGCGTCCGCGGACGCGGGATCGAACGCCTATGCTGAGCCGGCGCGCGCGCTTTGTCGCTCCTGCCGATGGACTAGGGCACGTCGCCGTTACCGTCCGCACGCGCGCCCGGCCCCCGCGCGGTCCCCGTGGCCATCGGTCTGAAATAAGGGCCGGACCTACATCTTTTTATGGTTGACCACCCCCTCCTACTGCGCAGTAGCCCCTGGTTCATGGGTTAACATATGTCGCAATATTTCGTTTAATTACTAAATGAATGGAACCCGGCGGAGACTGCCGGGCGGGAGGCGGAGATGGGCGCAGACAACACGCTCCAGCTGGTGCTGGATGCCAATACCAACGTCCTGACGGCGCTATACACGCCGCCACCCGCCGTGGAGAGCGCCGCCTCGGCCCCGGACGTGCCGGCCGGGGAAGAAGAGGCGGACGCCGCTTCCGCCACGCCCCCGGCGCCCCCCCTGCCCACCTGGGATTCCCTGGCCGCCCTGGCCACCGCCCAGGGCTGGGCAACCGAAGCGCTGGACAACCATGCCGTCATCGCCTTCATCGACCTGTGCCGTCAGGCCACCGAGCCCGTCCAGGTGCCGGTGGGCAAGCTGGTCGACGGCTCGTTCGACCTGGAAGTGGACGCCACCTGCATGTCGGCCCTGGTCACGCTGCACCCGCCCAAGGGCGGCAGGCCGGTGACCCTGGCCGTGCTGCGCCAGGCCATCGCCGACCAGGGCATCGTCCATGGCGTGCTGGAAAAGGAACTGGCCGAGGCCGTCGAGCGCGGCGGCGCGCAGACCGTGCTGATCGCGCAGGGCACGCCGCCCACGCGCGGCACCCCGACCCGCTTCGAGAGCCTGCTGGACCGCCTGAAGCCGCGCGCCCAGGAGATCGATGAGCTGGCCCAGATCGATTACCGCGACCTGGGCAGCCTGCTGCTGGTAACGCCGGGCATGCCGCTGATGCGCCGCATCCCGCCGCTGCCCGGCATCGACGGCTGCAACGTGCTGGGCCAGCCGGTGCTGCCCGAGGAGCTGCCGGACACGCCGTTCAACGCCGAGATGTCCGGCGTCGAGATCGATCCGGAAGACCCGAACCTGCTGCGCGCCGCCATCGCCGGCTCGCCCAAGCTGATCCACCAGGGCGCGCAGGTCAATCCGGTGGTCGAGGTCGACGCCGTCGACCTGTCCACCGGCAACATCAATTTCCAGGGTTCGCTGCAGGTGCGCGGCGACATCAGCGCCACCATGGAAGTGCGCGTGACCGGCGACGTGGTCGTCAACGGCACCATGGAAGCCGCGCTGGTCGAGGCCGGCGGCAACGTCACGGTCAAGGGCGGCATCATCGGCATGGCCGAGGCCGTGCCGGACGCCGGCGGCGGCGCCGCCAACGCCGCCGCGCGCACCGCCCATATCGTCTGTGGCGGCGAAGTGCGGGCCCGCTTCATCACCAACGCCATCATCAGCGCCGGGCAGAACGTCGAAGTGGAACGCGAGATCCGCCAGAGCAGCATCGCCGCCGGCGGCAGCGTCAATGTGGGCGCACCCAACACCCAGCAGACCGCCATCACCGGCGGCCAGACCCGCGCCCTGCAATCGGTGCGCGCCGGCACCATCGGCTCGCCCGCCGGCGTGCCCACGCTGGTGCAGGCCGGCCTGGACCCGCATGCCGACATCAAGCGTTCGGCCCTGACGCGCAAGCGCCTGAAGATGAACGAGGAAAAGGCCAAGCTGGAGCAACTGCTGCTGTTCCTGCACGCCAATCCGGGGCGCGCGGCCGGCGACGTGGTCGAACGCGCCCGCAACACCCACACCAAACTGGGCCGCGACCTGATCGAGCTGGACGAGGAAGAGGCCCAGCTGATCCGCGACCTGCAGCCGCTGCATACCGCCACCATCATCGCCGCGCGGCGCTTTTGCGGCGGCACCAAGATCCAGGTGGGCAACCGGGTGCAGGAATTCCTGGAAGACCAGGTCGGCGGCAAGGCGGCCCTGGAAGAAGGCGAGATCGTCATCCGCTGACGCGCGCCCCGGGGACCGGGATGGCCCGCCGCCCGGTCCGCGCCAGGGGGGAGGCGCGATGCCGCCCTGGCCCGCGCCACGCGGCCCCGCCGCCGCCGTGGCCGGCAGTCCGCCTCAGGGCGCCAGTTGCTTGAACCACGCGCGCGGCGAAATGCCGCGGTCCGGACCCAGGATCGAGAAACCGCCGTCCACCGGGATATCCACGCCCGTCATCCACGAAGCCGCGTCGGAGCAGGCGAAACACACCGCCGCCGCGATCTCCTCGCCCGAGCCGACCCGGCCCAGCGGATGAAAGTGCGCGCCCACCGCGTCGGCGGCTTCGCGCGAGCCGCCCGCCAATTGTTCGACCGACGGCGACCAGGTCCAGGCCGGCGACACCGCCAGCACGCGAATGCCGGCCGGCGCCAATTCCACCGCGAAGTTCTTGGTGATCTGCAGCAAGGCGGCCTTGGACGCCGGATACAGCGCGCGTCCGGCGGCGCCGAACTTGCCGCCGGTGCTGCCCAGGTTGATCACCACGCCACCGCGCGGCAGCAGCGGCGCCGCCATCTGCGTGAAGATGGCGGCCGACACCAGGTTGGTGTCGAGCGTGGCGTGCCATTCCTCGCGGCTGGAGGCCAGGCCGCGATCGTTGTACTGGCAGGCGTTATTCACCAGGATATCGACCCGGCCGAAGCGCGCCCGCGCGGCATCCAGGCATTGCCGGATCTGGTCGTCCTGGCCGATATCGGTCTCGTGGAACAGCGCGCGGTCGCCCATCTCGCCCGCCAGCGCCAGGCCGGCCGCGGCGTTGCGCCCCACCAGCACCACGTTGGCCCCGGCCGCCGCCAGCCCGCGCGCGATGTCCGCGCCCAGCCCCTGGGTGCTGCCGGTGACGATGGCCGTCTTGCCGGCCAGGCCGGGAAAGCCGGAAAAATCCATGATGAGTCCTTTCGATCAGTGGGAGGTGGCGGCCCAGCGTACCGCCTGCGCCACCGAGCCGGTCTGCGCGATCAGGCGCATGCTGGCCAGCGAGGCGTCATGCACCGCCGGATCGGCCGAGGCGCAGGCGTCTTCGGCCACCATGACATTGAAACCGATATCCGCCGCGTGCCGCACCGTGCCCTCGACCACCGAATGGGTCGCCACGCCCGCCACCACCAGGCGACGCGCGCCCAGCAGCCGCAGCGTCTCTTCCAGCGGCGTGCCGTAGAAGGCGCTGATGCGGGTGTGCTTGACGACGAACTCGCGCGCGCTGCCGGTCAACGGTTGCAAGCCTTCGTAGAAGGCACTGCCCCATTGCCCCTCGGCCACGGCGCCGATGCGGGCGACGTTGCGGAAGATATCGCAATTGGGCAGCAGGTCGGCATAGTCGGGGCGGAAAGCGATGCGCACGTGCACGATCGGCAGGCCGTGATGGCGCGCGCCGTCGAGCAGGTCGGCGGCGCCGCGCAGCAGGCGCTGGCGCTCCGCGCCGGCGGCGTCCAGCCCGACGCGGATCTTGCCCTCGGGATGCAGCACGTCGTTCTGGTAGTGCAGCGCCAGCACCGCGGCGTCGGCGGCACTCACACGAACACCTCGAACACATCGTGCGCGTCGTCGCAGTTCACCAGGTCCACCCGCTTCATGCGGATGCGCCAGCTGTCGCCGTCGGCGGCCAGCTTATGGGTGTAGCGGCCCGCCAGTTGGCGCGGCTGGCGCTTGCGCCACTCGGTCATCTGGAACGCCGAGTGCACCACCAGGTTGCCGCCGGCGTCCATGCCCTCGACCTGCACCCCGCCCACCAGCCGCGCGCTGCGCGTGGGCGGCTGCTGCGACCAGTTGCGCGGATGTTCCAGCCGGCGGATGCGCACGTCGCGCAGCATGCGGTCTTCCCAGAACAGCGAGATGTGGTCGTAGGGGCTGGACTGACCCGGCTCGCGCGGCATCCAGTACATGCCGTCGTCGGTCCACAGCGACTGCCACTCGTCGTAACGGCGCTCGTCCAGCAGCCGCGCCTCGCGGTACAGGAACTGGGCGATGCGGTGATAGGCCTCGGCCGGCACGTCGGCCGGCGCCAGGTCGGCGGTGGATACGTCGAATTCCAGGTCTAGCAACATGCGCCTTCTCCTTGGCCATGGGCGGACGCCACGGGACCGGCCTCCATATAGTGCTTCCAGGCGCGGAACTGGTTGCGCATCGGCAGCTCGCTGGTGCCGTTGATCGACACCATGCCGTCCGCGTCGCTGCGGTCGGTGCCATGGTAGCGGTGCATGCTGACCCATTCGCCGCCACGGGTGGCGTTGCCTTCCTGGCAGCGGTTGTAGAGCTCGATGTCGTCCGGCATGACGTTGGACGACGGCGAGTTGATCACGTTGGCGTACAGCATGGCGCGCTTGAACACGCCGTCCGGCGCGCCCTTGCAGCGGAAGGTCTGGATCTCGATCAGCGTGCGGTCGACGGCGATCGGGCGGATCACGCGGAACTGCTGGAACACTGTGTGCGGCGAACCGCTGCCGTAGATGACGGTGTTGTGGCGGTTCATGCCGAGGATCTCGCGGGCGCGGTCGGCGCCGTAGGCCGCTGTCAGCGCCTCGAAATGCGCACGCGACACCGGATCGCGTTCGGCCGCGCCCGGGTTGAAGATGCCTTCCATGTAGCCGTGGCCGTTGTCGTAGGCGCGCAGCTCCAGCTTTTCCCAGAACTCGTAGGGCTCGCCGTTGCCGTCCATGATATGCAGCTCGAACGGCATCTCGCCGATTTCCTTGGCCTCGTCGCGCGCGGCGGCGAAGGACGATTCGTGCGTCACGCGGGCATGCATGGTGTCGTGCAGGTTCTCGTAGAACACCTTCCAGTTGGAACGCTGCATCACGCGGAAGATGCCGCCGGCCACCTCGACCTCGCCCACCGGCGAGCGGTCGCACAGGTTGTCGATGGACGAACGCACGCCGCCCAGGAATTCCTCCAGGCCCTGGCCGTCGCGGGCCTGGCTGGCGAAGACGAAGCCGCGATAGCTTTCCACGCGCGGCAGGCGCCGCATCGAGAAGCTGGGGTCGGTCGGATCGTACGAGGTGCCCTCCAATCCCTGCTTGAGCGGCACGCCGAGGTGGCTGCCGTCGAGCTTGAAGGTCCAGGCGTGGTACGGGCAGCGGAAGAACTTGCCGACACAGCCGTCGCCATCCGCCACCACCTTGGCGCCCTTGTGCGGGCAGCGGTTGTAAAGCACGTGCACGCGGCCGTCGCTGGCGCGCACCATCAGCACGTCCTGGTCGCCCAGGCGCGTGGTGTGATAGTCGCCGGTCTTGGGCACCTGGCTTTCGTGGCCGACGTAGACCCAGGCGCGGCCATAGATGCGCTGCATCTCCAGCTCGAAAATCGCCGGGTCGGTGTACAGGGCGCGGTGCACGCTGTCGCCGCGCACCATCTCGCCCAATTGTTGATCGCTATACGGCATGGCGGTCTCCTACTTGTTCTCGCTGTCTTTCCAGCGCGCCATCAGGGTGTTGGAAGGCAGGGTCTCGTCCAGCAGCTTCCGCGCGGTCTCGCGGCCGGCCACCGGCAGGCCCTTGGGGTCGAGCACGCCGATCTGCACCAGCACGCTGGCCTGGTCCCAATAGATGTGTTCGTGGCAGAGCTTGTCGCCGCGGAACTTGACGATGGCCACCAGCGGAATCTCGACGTATTTTCCGGTAGGCGCGACGCCGGGCAGCAGCCAGTCGATCTCGGTGGTGTGGGTGAAGCAGAACAGCAGCTCGTCGACGATCTGGGTCGCGCCCACGGTGCGCGACAGCGGCACCAGTCTGGTGTCGGGCGGATTGCTATTGACGAAGTGGTGCTGGTAGAAGCGCGACAGCTCGCGGTAGCCGACGCCGCCGGTCATGGTGGGGATGTGATTGACATAGGGCTCGGCCACCATCGTGGCCATGGTCGCGGCCACATCGCGCGTGCCGAATTCGTACTCGCAGTGCTTGTCCCAGAGGGCCGAATAGTCGAACTGCGGACCGATCACGCGTTGCAGCGCGGCCATGCTGCGCTGGTGCGCCATCAGCGCCGACGGCTTGTCGTAGTGCGCGCCGCCGGTGCGGGCAAAGGCGTGGTCCATGCCGGGGTACACATACAGCTCGACGTTGGCCTTGCCGCCCAGCGCCTCCAGGATGCGCTGGCGCGCCGGCGGCGGACAGAAGCCGTCCTGCTCGGCGATGTGCAGCACCAGCCGGCCGCGCAGGTTGGCGGCTTCTTCCAGGCTGTCCTCGATGCCCACGCCGTAGTAGCCGATGGCCACGTCGGCATCCGTGCGGCAGGCGGCCAGATAGGCCAGCTTGCCACCCAGGCAATAGCCCAGCACGCCGGCGCCGCCCTGCTGCTCGGGCAGCGCGCGCAGCGCGGCCAGGGTCGAGGCGATGTCCTTGACGCCCAGCTCAACGTCGAAACGCTGATACAGCTCGAAGGCGCGCGGCATGTCGGCCGGGCCGTCGGTCAGCTGGATGCCGGGCTGCTGGCGCCAGAACAGGTCCGGCGCCAGCACCACGTAGCCTTCCTCGGCCAACGCCTGCGCGGTGCGCCGCATGAAGTCATTGATGCCGAAGATCTCCTGGCACAGCACCAGCCCCGGCCCGTGGCCCGCGGCGGGCACGGCCAGGTAGGCGCTGAATGATTGGCCGTCGTGCGAGGCGATGGTCACCTCGCGCGTCGTGATGGTTGCGGTCATGCGTCTCTCCTTGATGCGTGCGTCGCCTGCCTTACTTCATCTGGCAGGCGGCGGCGAACGGGTCGTGATACTGCGTCAGCACCGTGCCCGACAGCTTGTTGGCCAGCTTGCCGTCCGCGCCCTTGACGATGGTGCGCAGGTAGTAGTTCTGGATCGGGTACTGGTTGCGGTTGAAGGTGAAGTCGCCGCGCACCGACTTGAAATCGGCGCGGCGCAGGGCCGGGCGCAACGCGTCGGCGCCCAGCTTGCCGCCGGTCTGCCTGACCGCGCTGTCCAGCAGCATGGCGGCGTCGTAGCCTTGCGAGGCGTAGAGCGTGGGGGTGCGGTTGTAGGTCTTCCTGAAGTCCTCGACGAACTTGCGGTTGGCCGGGTTATCCAGGTCGGCCGCCCATTGCGACGAGTTGTGCAGGCCTTCGATCGGCGCGCCCACCGCCGCGATCGTATCCTCGTCGCCCGAGAAGCCCGGCGCCAGCAGCGCGATCTCCTTGCCCAGGCCGGCGCCGTTGAACTGCTTGATGAAGTTCACGCCCATGCCGCCCGGCAGGAAGAAGAACACCGCGTCCGGCTTGCTGGCGCGCAGCCGCGTGATCTCGACGCCGTAGTCGAGCTGGCCGAGCTGGGTATAGATCTCTTCCGACAGCCCGCCCTTGTACAGGCGCTTGAAGCCGTTGAGCGATTCGCGCCCGCCGGGATAATCGGGCGCGATCAGCGCCACCCGCTTGAAGCCCTGGTCAGCGGCGTATTTGCCCATCGCCGCCGGGATGTCCTCGTTCTGCCAGGCCACCGCGAAGAAATTCGGATTGCAACCCGCGCCCGCATAGTTCTCGGGCCCGGTATTGGTGCTGAGGTAGATCGTGCCCGACTGCAGGATGGCCGGCATCACCGGCAGCAGCACATTCGAGAACACGATCCCCGTCATGACGTCGACCTTGTCGCGCTTGAGCAGGCGCTCGACCGCCTGGCGTCCGGCATCGGCCTTCTGCTGGTCATCGGCCACCACCACCTCGGCAGGCAGCCCGCCCAGCTTGCCGCCGGTATGCTGCAGCGCGAGATTGAAACCGTCGCGGATCTCGTTGCCCAGCGCCGCGCCCGGCCCCGACAGCGTGGTCAGCAGGCCTACCTTGATCTTGTCCGCCGCCGATGCCCCGGCCGCGGCCGTCATACAGCCCACCGACACCAGCATCGCCAGCGCGCGCCGGCCCCATAGCTTTCCCTTCATGAGCCACCCCGTTCGTGTCCGCCGGCGCCGCCGGCGCAATGCTGACAGAATCCGTCTGCCGTCGGTACACCCTGCCAACGATGAAAACTGCCAGCTTACGCGCCACGGCGCCGCCTTCCAACAACCCCCAGCTTAGGACGGCCGGGCGCGCGGCTCTATCCGAATCGGCCCACGCTTATCCGGGATTCACTTAATTCCCAAGGCTTGACGATTGCATTACGCTCGACGGCGATACGGGAGCGTTCCCGTCCCGGAGGCATTCATGCACGGCTGGTCCCGCATCGAGCTGGCGCCATTGCTCAAACGACGCGTCTTCAGTTCCACCCAGCCGGCCGAAACCCGCGAGCGCGTCTCCGAAGCGCTCAAGGACCACCGCCTGACCTGGAAAGGCGGCCGCGTCGACGCCGAACTGAACCGCGCCCGCTTCGGCGCCTTGAGCGTCTGTACGCTGCGCTACGGCGCCGAAGTCCACATCGAACCCGACCGCCTGCAGGACTTCATGCTGGTGCAAGTGCCGCTGCGCGGCCGCGCCCGCATCGAATGCGGCACCGACTGCGTCGACGCCCACCCCGACTGCGCCGCCGTCATCGCCCCCAACCGCGCCCTGAAACTGCACTGGGAAGCCGGCTGCGAACAACTGCTGCTGAAGATTCCGCGCGGCAAGCTCGAAGCCATCGGCCACCGCATTTTCGGCGACGCCGCCGCCCGCCCCCTGGACTTCAGCCCCGCGCTACGCCTGGATACCCCCGTCGGCGCCGCCTGGCGCAGCATGATGACCAGCCTGATCCACCTGTTGCCCACCCTGGACGACGGCGCCCCAAGACCCCCCGCCGCCTGGCTCGAACACCTGGAAGACACGCTCGTCCTGCACCTGCTCTACAACCAGCCCAACACCTGGCAACGCCACGCCGGCCTGCCCCCCGCCCTGCCGCGCCGCGTCGCCCAGGCCGAAGCCTACATGCGCGCCCACCTGGCCGCCCCCCTGACCCTCACCGACATCGCCCGCGGCGCCGGCGCCAGCCCCAGCGCCCTCACCCGCCTGTTCCAGCAACACCGCGAGACCACCCCCATGCAGGCGCTACGCGTCCTGCGCCTGGACGCCGCCCGCGAAAAGCTGCAACAAGGCGCCTGCGAAAGCGTGACCGAGGTGGCCGTCTCCGTAGGCATCAGCCACCTGGGCCGCTTCTCCGAGTACTACCGCGACCGCTTCGGCGAACTCCCGCGCGAAACTTTCCAGGCCAACAAGTAACCCCCAAATCCTGGCGCCATGCGCCAACCCCACAGCCACAGGCACAAAATCACTAACGTAGTTAAAACCACACATAAGTGATAAATCCGCCCGCAAGCGCGCAGCGTCATCCGCCCCCGCAAGACACCACGTAAGCTTCAAAAGGCCGCCCGCGCGGCCGCCTTGAAGCGGGCCCCGCAAATCGCTCTGAACCCGCGTTGCCGACCATCAAAACGCCAAGAACCTCAATCGCCCCAGCACCCGCCATTAATTCTTATCGTGAGCGGGTGAGGGGGCAGGCGGGGGGATGGCGGGGCGTGTAGATGCGCCCGAGGGAATCCGAAGGAGTCGCCGAAGGCGAGGACGAGGATGACGAAGGGGCAGTCCGGAGCGAAGGCTCCGGACCGCAATCGTAGCCCCGCCATCCCCCCGCCTGCCCCCTCACCCGCGGCTCAAGAACCCACCTCGCCGCGCATCAACACGTCAAGGCCGGCCCACCATCAAGCCGGCACCACCGCCGTAACTTCAATCTCCACCTTGGCCCGATCCTCCACCAGATCCGCCACCTCCACCGCCGTCATCGCCGGAAAATGCCTCCCGATCAATTCACGATAGTGCTTCCCGATCTCCGGATAAGCCGCCACATAGGCATCCTTGTCCGTCACATACCACGTCATCCGCACGATATGCTCAGGCCTGGCCCCGCCCTCGGCGAGAATCGCCACGATGTTGGCCAACGTCTGCCGCACCTGATCGGCCAGATCATCCGACTCGAACTGCTGCTGCCCGTTCCAGCCCACCTGCCCGCCCACGAACACCAGCTTGCTCCCCACCGTCATCTCGGTCAGGATCCCATTCGAATAGCCCCTCGGCGCCATCCAATCCGGCGGTTGCAGAATCTTCATAACGTCTCATCCTATTTTCAAAAAACAAACACCAGGGCGGCCCCCGCCGAACTCACTCGGCGGCAACCAGATAATCCTGCATGCGCTCGCGCAGATCCGCCGGCAGCGGCATCGACTTCATCGTGCGCAGATCCACCGTCACGATCGTCAGCGTCGCCGACAGCCGCAACTGCCCGTCCGGCCCCTCGAACCGCACCAGCGCCTTGAACGACGCGCCGCCGATGCGCTGCACCTGCAGCGTCTGCCGCAGTTTCTCGTGCCAGCGGCTCGGCGCGCTGAAATCGCACGTCACCGACGCCATCGGCGTGCCGATGTGACGCTCCACGTGCAGCGCGTGGAATGGCAGCCCCATGCCCTTGTCGAACCACTCCTCGACAAAGTCATTGATCATCTCGAAATAGCGCGGATAGAAAACGATGCCCGCCGGATCGCAATGACGGAAGCGGACCTCTACCTGACTGATGAATGGTGCTGCCATGGCATTTCCTTGATGCAAAAAAATCACGCCATCTTGCGCAGCGCGAATCGCTGCAGCTTGCCCGTCTCGGTGCGCGGCAGCGCGGACACGAACTCGATGGCGCGGGGATACTTGTAGGGCGCGATCGTGGCCTTGACGAATTGCTGCATGGCCGCCACCAGCGCCTCGCTCGGCGCGAAGCCGGGCTTGAGCACCACGAAGGCCTTGACCAATTGGCCGCGCTCGTCATCGGGCGCGCCGACCACGCCGCATTCGGCCACCGCTTCGTGGCGCAGCAGCGCGTCCTCGACCTCCGGGCCGGCGATGTTGTAGCCGGCCGAGACGATCATGTCGTCATTGCGCGCCTGGTAGAACAGATAGCCGTCGTCGTCCTGCACGAACGTATCGCCAGGCAGGTTCCAGCCCTTCTGCACGAAGCGGCGCTGGCGCTCGTCGGCCAGGTAGCGGCAGCCGGTCGGCCCCTTGATCGCCAGGCGGCCCACCGTACCATTGGGCACCGGGTTCATGTCGTCGTCCACGATCTGCGCGATGTAGCCGGGCACCACGCGGCCGATGGCGCCGCGCCGCACCGACTCGGGCGGGCTGGACACGAACACGTGGATCATCTCCGTGCCGCCGATGCCGTCGATCATCTCGATGCCGCTGGCCTCTTTCCACAACTGACGGGTCGCGTCGGGCAGCGCCTCGCCGGCCGACACGCTCTTCTTGAGCGAGGACAGGTCGAACTTGCCCACCAGCGCCGCCATCTGGCGGTAGAACGTGGGCGCGGTGAAAACGATGGTGGCGCGGAAGTCCTGGATCAGCTGCAGCAGGCTTTCCGGCGTCAGGCGCTCGGCCAGCACGGTGCTGGCGCCGACCCGCAGCGGGAAGCACAGCAGGCCGCCCAGGCCGAAGGTGAACGCCAGCGGCGGCGTGCCGCAGAAAATATCGTCCGGACCCGGCTTGATGACATGCTTGGGAAACAGGTCGCACATCGCCAGCACATCGCGATGGAAATGCATGCAGCCCTTGGGCGCGCCGGTGGTGCCGCTGGTGAAGGCGATCAGGCAGACGTCGTCGGCGGCGGTATCGCAGGCCGTGAAATCATCCGGCTTGGCCGCTGCCAGCGTGTCCAGCGCCTCGGGCGCCGTGTCGTTGAAATACACGATCTGCGCCAGCCCCGGGCAATGGTGTTCGTGATCCGGTTGGGCGCAGAACTGCGCCTCGTCCTTCAGGCGCACGTCGCACAGCACCGCCTGTATCCGCGCCTTGTCGATGATCTGCTTGAGCTCCTTGGCGCGCAGCAGCGGCATGGTCGGCACCGTCACCAGGCCCGCCTTGATGGCGGCCAGCCAGGACGCCGCCATCATCGGATTGTTGGGACCGCGCAGCAGCAGGCGGTTGCCCGGCACCAGCTTCATGTCCTCGACCAGCACGCGCGCGATGCGGTTGGTCAGCGCCGCCAGTTCGCGGTAGGTCATGGTGGCCGGCTTGCCGTCCTGCGCCCAGCGCAGCGCGACGCGCTCGCCGTGGCCACGGTCGACCATGGCGTCCACCAGCTCAACCGCGCAATTGAAGCGCTTGGGATAGGCCACGTCGGGGCCGTCCAGCAGGAACTCGGGCCATTGTTCGCCCGGGGGCAGATTGTCCCGGGCGAAAGTGTCGATGTGGGCGGATACTTCCATGAAATTCCCCTTGCTGATGCGGTGTAGTTGACTGCCGAAAGCGGAAACTCGATGGTTTCTTCAGGCCTTCAGCAGTTCCCGGGCGATGATCAACTTCTGCACTTCGGTGGCGCCTTCGTAGATACGCAGCGCTCTGATTTCCCTGTAAAGCTTCTCCACCGGCATCCCCGACACCACGCCCGCGCCGCCGAACATCTGCAGCGCGCGGTCGATCACGGTCTGCGCCGATTCGGTGGCCGTCATCTTGGCCATGGCCGCTTCGCGCGTGGTGCGTTGTTTCTGCACGTCGCGCATCCACGCGGCGCGATAGGTCAACAGCGCCGAGGCGTCGATGGCCGTGGCCATGTCGCCCAGCGCGGCCTGCGTCAGTTGCAGGTCGGCCAGGGTCTGGCCGAACATGCGGCGCGACCTGGCGCGCGCCAGGCCTTCGTCCAGCGCGCGGCGCGCAAAGCCCAGCGCGGCGGCCGCCACCGAGGCGCGGAAGATGTCCAGCGTCATCATCGCCAGCTTGAAGCCCTGCCCCGCCTCGCCCAGCCGCTGCGACACCGGGATGCGGCAGTTGTCGAAGGTGATGGTGGCCAGCGGGTGCGGCGCGATCAGCTCGATGCGCTCCGAGATCTCGAAGCCCGGGGTGTCGGCATCCACCACGAAGGCGCTGATGCCGCGCGCGCCCGGCGCCTCGCCGGTGCGGGCGAACACGCAATAGAAGTCGGCGATGCCGCCGTTGGAAATCCAGGTCTTGGCGCCGTTGAGCACGTAGTGGTCGCCCTCCAGCCGGGCCTCGCAGGCCAGCGCCGCTACATCCGAGCCGGCATCCGGCTCGGACAGCGCGAACGCCGCGATGGCCTCGCCGCTGGCCACGCGCGGCAGGTAGCGCTGGCGCAGCGCGTCCGAACCCATTAGCGAGATCGCGCCGCTGCCCAGGCCCTGCATGGCGAAGGCGAAGTCCGCCAGGCCCTCGTGGCGCGCGAACGTTTCGCGCAGGATGCAGACCGAACGCGAATCCACCTCGGGCAGCGCGCCGCCCCAGGCGCCACCGGGGCCGCCCGCGACCGCGTAGCGCAGCCAGCCTGCCTGGCCCATGGCCTTGACCAGCTTGCGGCAGGCCGCGTCGGCGTCGTGATGGTCGACATGGCCCAGGGCGCTCTCGCACCAGCCGTCCACCTCATGCGCCAGTTTGCGATGGGCGTCGTCGAAGAACGGCCAGTCCAGCCAGCTTGCGTCGCGCATCATCAGTTCCCCTCGAAGACCGGCTTCTGTTTGGCCACGAAGGCCTCGTAGGCGCGATGGAAATCGCGCGTCTGCATGCAGATGGCCTGGGCCTCGGCTTCGGCCTCGATGGCCTCGTCCACGCCCATGTTCCATTCCTGGTGCAGCAGTTTCTTGGTCACGCCGTGGGCGAAGGTGGGACCCGCGGCCAACTGCGCGGCCAGCTTGGCCGCCGCGTCCATCAGGGCGTCCGACTCGTGCAGCGCGTTGAAGAAACCCCAGCTTGCGCCCTCCTCGGCCGTCATGGCGCGGCCGGTGTACAGCAGTTCGGAGGCGCGGCCCTGGCCGATCATGCGCGGCAGCAGCGTGCAGGCGCCCATGTCGGCCCCCGCCAGGCCCACCCGCGTGAACAGGAAGGCGGTGCGCGCGGCCGGCGTGCCCAGGCGCATGTCGGAGGCCAGCGCCACCATCGCGCCGGCGCCGGCGCAGACGCCGTCCACCGCCGCCACGATCGGCTGCGGGCAGGCGCGCATGGCCTTGACCAGGTCGCCCGTCATGCGGGTGAAGTCCAGCAGTTCGGGCATGCTCATCTTGGTCAGCGGCCCGATGATTTCATGCACGTCGCCGCCGGAGCAGAAGTTGCCGCCGGCGCCTGTCACCACCACCACCTTGATGTCGGTCGCGTACACCAGCGCGCGGAACAGGTCGCGCAGCTCGGCGTAGGAATCGAAGGTCAGCGGATTCTTGCGCTCGGGGCGGTTGAGCGTGATGGTGGCGACCTTGCCGTCGGCCGACACCTGCCACAGGAACGTCCGGGCCTGGTAGCCGGCCAGCGGGCGCTTGTGGTGCTTCATGGTGTGCTCTTCGGGCTGCGTGCTCATGGTGTCTCCGTTCTGGAATCGTAGGGGTGGGCGCCGGCTCAGCCGGTCATCACTTCGCCGCCGTCGACGGCGATGGCCTGGCCGTTGATGGACGACGAGGCCGGCAGCGCCAGCCAGGCGACCGTCTCGGCCACTTCCTCGGGCTGCACCAGGCGGCCCTGCGGGTTGCGCTCGGCCAGCTTGGCGCGGGCGGCTTCCGGCGTCATGCCGGTCTTCTCGACGATATTGGCGACCGCGCCGCGCACGATGTCGGTCTCGGTGTAGCCCGGGCACACGGCGTTGACGGTGACGCCCTTCTGCGCCGTTTCCAGCGCCAGCGAGCGGGTCAGGCCGATCACGCCGTGCTTGGCCGCGCAGTAGGCGCTGACGTAGGCGTAGCCGATCAGGCCGGCGGTGCTGGCCACGTTGATGACGCGGCCCCACTTGGCCGCCAGCATGCCGGGCAGGGCGGCCTGGATGCAATGGAAAGTGCCGGTCAGGTTGACCGCCAGCATCGACTGCCACAGCGCCGCGTCGGTGCGGTCAAAGCGCTGGCTGACGGCCTGGCCGGCGTTGTTGACCAGCACCAGCACCGGGCCCAGTTCGGCCTCCGCCTGGGCGAAGGCCTGGCGCACCGAGGCCTCGTCGGCGATGTCGGCGCTGACCGCCTGCACCTGGCCCAGGCTGGCCAGGCTGTCGACGGCCGCCTCCAGCGCGCCGCCGTCGCGGCCCAGCAGCGTGACCCGCGCGCCGCGTTCCAGCAGCGCGCGGGCGCTGGCCAGGCCGATGCCGCGGGCGCCGCCCGTCACCAGCGCGTGGCGGCCGGCCAGGGGAAGGGAGGACGTGCTCATTTGATGTCCAGTTGCGCCATGGCGGCGGCGCGTTCGAAATTGGTTTCCAGCTGGCGCTTGCCGGCGAAGTACTGGCTCGGCCAGGCCACATCACGATAGCCCACGCGGGCCGCTTCGCGCAGCGTCCAGGAGGCGTCCGCCAGATGGGGACGCGCCAGCGCGCAGAGATCGGCGCGGCCCGAGGCGATGATGCCGTTGGCGTGGTCGGCCTCGAAGATGGCGCCCACCGCGATGGTGGGGATGCCTGCCTCGTTGCGCACGCGGTCGGCGAACGGCGTCTGGAACATGCGGCCGTAGACCGGCTTTTCTTCCTTGCTGACCTGGCCCGACGAGCAGTCGATCATGTCGGCGCCGGCGGCCTTGAAATGGCGCGCGATCTCGACGGCGTCATCGGGGGTGATGCCGCCCTCGACCCAGTCGCTGGCCGAGATCCGCACCGACATCGGCTTGTCCTCGGGCCAGACGGCGCGCACCGCGCGGAACACTTCCAGCGGGAAGCGCAGGCGGTTTTCCAGGCTGCCGCCGTATTCGTCGTCGCGGCGGTTGGTCAGCGGCGAGATGAAGCTGGACAGCAGATAGCCGTGGGCGCAGTGCAGTTCGAGCCAGTCGAAGCCGGCGGCCTGGGCGCGGCGGGCCGCGGCCACGAAGTTGTCGCGCACGTCGTCCATGTCGGCGCGCGTCATGGCGCGCGGCGTCTGCGACACGCCCTCGATGTACGGCAGGGCCGAGGCCGACAGCAGCGGCCAGTTGCCTTCGGGCAGCGGATGGTCGATCTTCTGCCAGCCCAGCTGCGTCGAACCCTTGCGGCCGGCATGGCCCAACTGCACGCCGATGCGGGCGTCGCTGTTGCCGTGCACGAAGCCGACGATACGGGCAAAGGCCTGCTGCTGTTCGTCGTTCCACAGGCCCGGGCACCCCGGGGTGATGCGGCCGTCGGGCGAGACGCAGGTCATTTCCACCATCACCAGCCCGGCGCCGCCCATGGCGCGGGCGCCCAGGTGCACCAGGTGGAAGTCGCCCGGCACGCCCTCGGTGCAGGAATACATGGCCATCGGCGACACCAGGATGCGGTTCTTGAGCTTGACGCCGCGCGCCTGGTACGGCGTCAGCATGGGCAGCGGCGGCCGCTGGCCGGCCGGCGCCTGCGCGCCGGCGTGCTCGGCGATCCAGCGCTCGAAGCCTTCCAGCCAGGCCGGGTCGCGCAGCCGCAGGTTTTCGTGCGAAATGCGCTGCGAGCGGGTCAACAGCGAATAGGCGAATTGTTCGGGTTCGAGTTCGGCGTAGCGCGCCACGTTCTCGAACCACTCGGTGGAGTTGCGGGCGGCATTCTGGATCTTCAGCACTTCGACGCTGCGCACTTCCTCGTAGTGCTTCAGGCCGCGCTCGACGCTGCCTTCGGCGCCGCTCAGGCAGCGCGCCAGTTCGATGGCGTCTTCCAGCGCCAGCTTGGTGCCCGAGCCAATGGAGAAATGCGCGGTATGGGCCGCGTCGCCCATCAGCACCACCGGCACGGCGCGCTTGCCGCGGCGGGTTTCCAGCTGGTTCCAGTGGACCCAGGTGTTGCAGATGACGCGCGGGAAGCGGATCCAGATGGCCGAGCCGCGCAGGTGCGACGCGTTGCTGACCAGGGGATTGCCGTCCAGCCAGGGCGCAAACAGTTTTTCGCAGTAGGCGATGCCCTCTTCCTGGCTCATCTGCTCGATGCCGGCGGCCTGCCAAGTCTCTTCGGGCGTTTCGACGATGAAGGTCGACATGCCGTCTTCGTAACGGTAGGCGTGCGCCTGGAACCAGCCGTGCTCGGTCTGGACGAAGGCGAAGGTGAAGGCGTCGAAGACCTTCTTGGTGCCGAGCCAGACGAAGCGGCAGCGGCGCTGGTCGATGTCGGGGTGGAAGGTGTCGGCGTAGCGGGTGCGGACCTGGCTGTTGATGCCGTCGGAGGCGATGACCAGGTCGGCGTCGTATTCGCGGGCGATGGCCTGGTCGTCCTGGACGAAATTCTCGAACACCAGTTTGACGCCAACATCTTCGCAACGCGCCTGCAGGATGTTGAGCAGCTTCTTGCGGCCGATGCCGATGAAGCCATGGCCGCCACTGCGGATGCTGCGGCCCTTGAAGTGGATGTCGATGTCGTCCCAGTGATTGAAGGCGTCACCGATGGTCTGGGCGGAAACCGGATCGGCTTCGCGCAGGTTCTGCATGGTGGCGTCCGAGAACACCACGCCCCAGCCGAAGGTGTCGTAGGGGCGGTTGCGCTCGATCACCGTGACTTCGTTGGCCGGGTCTTGCAGCTTCATGAGCAGACCGAAATACAGGCCGGCGGGACCACCACCAATGCATACGATTTTCATTGCCGTAACGCTCCAAGAAGTGCGGCCCGGAAGCTTGGGGCGGGTCGCTGCTATTTTTAGGCCTTGATAGTTTAGGCTTGAAATATATACCTGGAATGGGAGGATCGCAAATGGGGGAAACGTGGGGGTTGAATTCTGGGGACGGGCTTGATGGTGCCGTTGGGGTGGGTTGTTGCCGGATCGAGCTTCGTAGGTCGCCCCTCGGTCGGGCGGACCCGATGGCGGGCGCCCGCGATTGCGGTCCGGAGCGTTCGCTCCGGACTGCCCCTGCCTCATCCTCGTCCTCGCCTTCGGCGACTCCTTCGGATTCCGTCGGGCGCATCGAGGTTGCCCGCCATCGGGTCCGCCCGACCGAGGGGCTACGAGCGTCTGGGCTTGTCGCGCTGCTAGAGCCGGGTGCGGGGAAGGGAATTTGCGGGGCTGCCCATCGCGGCCGCGCGGGCGGCCACGATGGGCGTCTGTGCATTTGAAAGTGAGGCGGGTGCGCTGCGCGCGGGTGGCGAGCGGTTTTCTGGTGGTTCCGCTCCGAAGGGGGAGGGGGTAATGGCGGCGCGGTGGGGGCTGGCTTGCGCGTGACGAGCGCGTGCGCCGCCGACAACAATCGTGGTGCCCGCAGCCACGCAATCGCACCGGATAGCGCCCTTTTCCTGGTGCCGATAGCCGTGCAATCGCGTCGGATGGGCCCTTTCCACCCGCGAGGGGAATGTCAGTATTTTTGTGTTTAAGGCATTAAAAGCCTGATCGTCGTTTAGATCAGGCCTGTTGATGCTATCGCAGCGAGAGGGGGCAGTGACGCCCTGAAGAGAGCGTCATCATCCCGACGCAAGACACCACGTAAGCCGCAAAAGGCCGCCCGCGCGGCCGGCTTGCGGCGGGCCCCGCAAGACCTTCCCCTCTCACAGTGACGGTCACCAGCATGCCAAGCACACCTCCCGCCCCTGAGACCGTCATTACGTCTCATCGCGAGCGCGTGGCGGGGTCGGTGGGGGACGGCGGGGCGTGTAGATGCGCCCGGCGGAAACCGAAGGCAGCCGCCGCCAGGCGGCAACGAGGTTGAGCCCGGGGAAGTCCGGAGCGAACGCTCCGGACCGCAATCGTAGCCCCGCCATCCCCCACCGACCCCGACACGCGCGCCTTAAGAACCTACCCCCGCGGAAAGAGCAAACCGCTCACCCCCTAGCCCGCAACCACTCCTCGAGATCCCCCGCCGGCAACGGCGGCGAGAACAGAAACCCCTGCCCCGCCGCGCACCCCTGCTCGATCAGAAAGCGCCGCTGCTCTTCATTCTCGATCCCTTCAGCCACCACCGGCAGGCTGAGGCTCTCCCCGATGCGGATCACCGCGCTCGTCAGCGCCCGGGCCGCGTCATCGCTCTCCAGCCCCTGGACGAAACTGCGGTCCAGCTTCAGTTCGTCCACGATCAAGCGCCGCAAATGCCCCAGGCTGGAATAGCCCGTGCCGAAATCGTCCATCGACAGCCGCACGCCCAGGCGGTGCAGCTCCGCGATCGTTCGCAGCGTGCCCGCCGTCGCGTCCAGCACCACCCCCTCGGTGATCTCCAGCATCAGATCCGACGCCGCCAGCCCGAACTCCGCCAGCGTCGCGGCGATCATGCGCGGCAGGTTCAGGTTGTGGAAATTGGTGGCCGAAAGATTCACCGACACCGACGGCACCCGCAGCCCGTTGTGGCGCCAGATCGACAATTGCGAGCATGCCTCGCGCACCGCCCAGTCGCCCAGATCGCCGATCAACCCGCACTCCTCGGCCAAGGGCACGAAGCGGGCCGGCGAGATCTCGCCCAGCGTCGGATGGCGCCAGCGGGCCAGCGCCTCCACCCCGTACAGGCTGCCGTTCTTCAGGCCCACCTGGGGTTGGTAGTGCAGCCGCAGCGCGCGGCCCTCCAGCGCATCGCGCAGCGCCGCTTCCAGCGCCAGGCGCTCCTGGGCCTGGCGGTTCATCTCCGCGCTGAAGAACGAAATACGGTTGCGTCCCGCCGTCTTGGCCTGGTACATCGCCATGTCGGCATGACGCAGCAGCGTATCCATGTCGCGGCCATTTTCCGGGAACACGCTGATGCCGATGCTCACCGACGGATTGAGCGTAATGCCGCCCACCACGAACGGGTGCGACAGCGACACAAGGATGTGCTCGGCCGCCGCCGTCAGGCGGCCATGCTCGAAATCGGGCATCAGCATCACGAACTCGTCGCCCGACAGGCGGCCGACGATATCCGTGGCGCGCGCCAGGCGGCGCAGGCGTTGGGCGATGTCGCGCAGCAGGGCGTCGCCGATGGGGTGGCCGAGCGTGTCGTTGACCTGCTTGAAGCGGTCCAGGTCCAGGAACAGCACCGCCACCCGCTTGCGCTCGGGCTCGGCGCGGGCGATGGCCTGCTCGGCCTGGGCCAGCAGCAGGTTGCGGTTCGGCAGGCCGGTCAGTTCGTCGTAGAACGCCAGCTGGCGGATGCGGGCGCGGGCCTCTTCGCGCTCCAGCGCCAGGGCGCACAGGTACACGCACACGTCCACCAGGCGATGATGGAAGTCGTCCGGCAGGCGGCGTTCGCGGAAATAGAACCCGAACGTGCCGATCACGCGGCCGTCGCTCGACTTGATGGGCGAGGACCAGCAGGCCTTGATGTCTTCCGGCAGCGGCAGGTGGCGATAGTCGTCCCACAGCGGGTCGGTGGCGATATCGGGCACGATCACCGGCCGTCCCAGGAAGGCCGCGGTGCCGCAGGCGCCGGACCGGGGGCCGATGGCCTCGCCCTCCAGCGCGTCGGAGTAGGCCGAAGGCATGCTTGGCGCGGCCAGGGGCCGCAGCTTGCCGGCCTCGTCCACCCGCAGCACGGTGGCCGCGACTTCGGGCGCCAGGCGCTCGACCTCGCGGCAGACCATGTTCATCACCTCGACCACCGAGGCCTCATTGACCATCGCCTGCAGCACGCGGCGTTGCAGCACCTCGTGCACCTTGGTGGGCGTGATGTCGGTCAGCACATCGACGATGTTGACCAGCGAGCCGCGCTCGTCGAACACCGAGTTGGCCATCATCGATACCCACAGGGGCTTGCCGGCGCGGTCATAGACCAGCACGTCCTTGTGATAGCCCTCGCGGCAGGCGATGCGGCGGTCCAGTTCCTCGCGGGTGCCACCGTCGGGGCGGCCGCCGGCCAGCAGCTCGCCCATTTCCTGCCCGAGCGCATCGGCGCGCGAAAAGCCCAGCATGCGCTGGAAGCCATCGTTGACGTAGACGATTCGGCCGTCGCGCCCGGACACGGCCACGGCATTGCCGGTTTCGTTGATCCCCAGCAGCAGCAGGCGGATCTCTTCCTGGCGTTCCGCATCGGCGATGGACTTGCGCGAGATGATCGCAATGCGGCGCACTTCGCCGCTCTCGTCGCGCATCGGCAGATAGGTGGCCTCGATCCACAGCGACGCGCCGCCGCGCGTGCGGTAGCGGCAGGTGCCGGAGAAGAATTCGCCGCGACGCAGGCGGGCCCAGATCTGTTCGGCGCTGGCGATGCCCTTGCCTTCGTCCATGCTGTCGCACAGCAGGTCGTGGCGCAGGCCGGCGATATCGGCGCGGGCATAGTCCAGCGCGGCCAGGAAGTTGTCGTTCGCGCTCAGCAGCGAACCGGCGGCGTCGAAGTCGAACAGCAGCAGCGCCCGGTCCATCGTCGCCAGATAGTTGCTCACCTGCCACGCGGCGCCCTGCGGGGCCACGCTCGAACCGCCTGGATGAGAATCAAGCATAAGGGGCTCCATACCGGAAGACAGCGATTCCGGGTTCATTCAGGGCCGGGGAAAGCCAAGCGCGACGCGGTCGCGTCCATCCTGCTTGGCCAGGTACAAGGCCTGGTCCGCCCGGCTGAGCGTTTCTGAAAAGGTTTCACCGAGCTGGTGGTAGGCCATGCCGATACTCACGGTCAGGCGCAGCACCTCGGCGCCGACGTCGATGGCCAGGGCGCGCACCGCGCCAACCAGCCGGTCCATCACGCCTTGCGCCGTCCCGGGCGGCGTGGCGGGCAGCAATACCAGGAATTCCTCGCCGCCCCAGCGGCCGCACAGGTCGTATTCGCGCACGCTGGCGCGCATGGCGCCGGCCAGCTCGACCAGGGCGCGGTCGCCGACCTCGTGGCCGTGGCGGTCATTGACGGCCTTGAAATGGTCGACGTCGAGCATGGCGACCACGAAGGCCTGGCCGCCGCGCGCGGCGCGCTGCACTTCCTGCTTGATCATCTCCGTCAGGGCGCGGCGGTTCAGCAGCCCGGTCAGCGGATCGCGGCGCGAGGTCTCTTCCAGCGTCGCGTTCAGGTCGCGCATCATGCTCTGGTAGTGGTCGGAGATGCGCGCGATGCGCGCCAGCCGCCGCAGTTGCCGGTCGAACTGTTCGCACAGCCCCATCTCGCGCTGGTGCGCCATCGACTGGTAGGCATCCGACAGGTGGGTGACCCGCTCGATCCGCGCCATCTGCTCGGCGGTGTGCCGCCACAGGTCCTGCAGGGCCTCGCGCAGCGGATGGCCGGCATAGGCCGGATCCGCCAGCAGGGCGGCGATGCGTTCGTCCAGCTCGGCGTTGCCGGGCTTCATTGGCGGCCGACGACCGAGAACGGGAAGGTGCAGTCTTCCTTGAATTCCTCGGCCAGCTCGCCGACGCGCTCGTTGCGCATGTCGTAGAACCAGGTCACGCTGACGCCGCGGCCCTTGGCGTGGGCGGCTTCCAGCAGATCGAAGATGTCCATCACGGACTTGATGCTGCTGGTGTTCAGGTACAGCAGTTCCAGTTCCAGGTTGAGCGGCGCGTCGCCACTGAGCAGATAGGCCTCCACCCATTCGATCACCGGGCCGAACAGCTCGAAGGAATTCTCGGGGTAGGAGTCGCCGCGCATCGCCAGCACGCCGGCGGCGGCGTCGGCGGTGATGGCGGGCGTGGACTGGGTCCCCGGAATATTCAGGTCTTTCATCAGTAACTCCGAAAAGGTCTATGGCTCAGGGGCGCGGTCAGATCACGACGCTCAGGCTGAAGAATGCCCGGCCCTCGCCCGCCGCGGGCGTCAGGCTGGCTTCCAGCGGCGCCCCGGCCCGGCGGGCGATATCGATCAGGCCCAGCCCCGCGCCCGAGGCCACGCCGGGCGTGCGCGGCTTGTGCAACTGGGCCTTGTATTCCGCCTTGAGGGCGGCCTTGTCCAGCGCGGCCAACTGCTGGATGCGGGCCACCAGGCTGCGGCCATCCTCGGCCTTGACCAGGTTGCCGGCCGACACCACGTAGCGGCTCTCGTCGCGGCGCCCGATGACCACGGTGGCGGCGGCGTCCGTGTCGCCGTTCTGCGCGGCATACTGGCGGATGTTCTGGATCATCTCGATGTAGACCGAAAACACGTCCATGGCTTCGGCGGGCCGCGCGTGCTCGGCGTTCAGGTAATTCTTCAGCGCATTGCCGATTTCCTCGATCAGGCTGCGGGAGATGGGCCCGTTGAAGCACAACAGCGTGCGGTTCTGGTCGAACCGCTCGCCCAATGCGTAGAGATCGGAGGCATTCATGGGAGTTACCGCCCTGATAACGATTATTCGAAACGGAAAGACAGCAAGGTAATGTCGTCGCGCTGCGGCCTTCCGCCCTGGTACCGGGCCAGGGCCTCGGTAAAGGCCGCCGCCTGGTCGGTTAACGGCTGCCGCGCGTGTCTCTTGAGCATTTCGGCGAAACGCGTGTTGCCGAAGCCGAAGCCATGCTCGCCGCCGGCCTGGTCCAGGAAGCCGTCGGTCGCCAGGTAGTACGTCCAGCCCGGCTCCATGCGCAACTCGATGTTCTGGTAGGTCCCGGTCCGCTTGTCGCCCAGCGCGCGCTTGCCCCCCGGCACTTCGCGCAGGGTCTCGCCGTCGCTGGCGTACAGGCTGATCTTGGCGCCGGCATACCGCAAGCTGCCGGATTGGCGGTCAATATATACCAGCCCCGCGTCGGTATTGGTGGCCAGGGCCCGTGGCAATTGCGCGTCCGCGAGCATGGCGCGGATGGCGCTGTCGGTGCGCGCCAGGATGCCGGCCGGGTCGGCCGGGCCGGCCTCGGTGATGGCCAGGTCGATGGCCGCGCGCGCCAACATGGTCATCAGCGCGCCCGGCACGCCATGGCCGGCGCAGTCCATGATGCCCAGCAGGCAGTTGGCGCCGTCCGAGCGGAATACGTAGAAGTCGCCGCCGACCACGTCGCGCGGCTTCCACAACACGAAATGGTGGGCGCCGAGCGACTGGGTCAGCTGGCGATCGGGCAGGATGGCGCGCTGGATCAGGCTGGCGTAGTCGATGGAATCGCCAATCTTCTTGTGCGCGGCCGCCATGGCGCGGTTGGCGTCCTCCAGCTCGGAGGTGCGCTCGCGCACCTTGCTTTCCAGTTCAGCGGTGTGCTGGCGCACCTTGTCGGCCATGACACCGAAGGCGCGGCTCAGGTCGCCGATCTCGTCCTGGCCGCCCGGCGGCAGGCGCACGTCGTAGCTGCCGTTGGCGATGGCGCGGGCCGATTGCTGCAGGCGGCGCAGCGGCCGCAGCATCAGGCGCTCGATGGCATAGCCGAAGCACAGCAGCAGGGCCGCGAACAGCAGCACCAGGCCGATGGCGGCCGGCCACAGCCAGTCGGTGTCCAGCACGCGGGCCGCGCCCAGGTCGACCACCGTCAGCACGTGCCAGTGCAGTTCGGGCATGTAGGCCACCGACACCAGCTGGCGCACGCCGTCGATGGTGACCCAGGCCGACTGCACCGATTGCGGATCGGCCTGGGCCGCGTGCATCGCCGAGCGCAGCTCGTCGCGGCCGTTGCCTGCGTCGAGCAGGTTGAACACCCTGCCGCGGCCACTGGCGCCTTCCGCGCCGCCGGCCCCTGAGTTGTAGGCGATCAGCGTGGGATCCATGTGCGCCTGGATCGCGCCCTCCTCGTCAACGATGATGGGCGTCACGCCGGGCTGGCCGCTGTTGACGAAGTCGCGCAGGAAACCGCCCACGTCCAGGCCGGCGCCGGTCAGGCCGATGACCTTGTCGCCGTCGCGCACCTGCACGTTGATCCAGACCCGGGTGGTCTTGAGCTTGAGGTCCGGATTGACGTTGATGTTGTAGCGCGCGCTCGCCTTGAGCGAGTTGTAGAACCAGCCATCGTCGGCCGCGTCGCGGCTGAGCGTGTAGCGCGGCGCCTCCGACAGCGGCTGGTCGTCATTGAAGTAATAGTGGCCGGTGGCGGCGCTGGCGATGAAATAGGCGCGGCCCAGCAGGTCGCGCCGGTAGCCGTCGGCCTCGCGGAAGAACAGTTCGCGCGCGGCCGGATCGCTTTCGTTACGCAGCCAGCGGCGCGTGACCTCGCTGTCGGCCAGCCGCTGCGACAGCGCCAGCTCGCGCGACACCGGCGCCAGGATGCGCTGCCGGTTCAGTTGCGTGAAGTTATCGGCGAAGGCGCGGCCGAAGTGATCGCGCACGCCGTCCAGCACCTGCCAGCCGATCAGCGCGGCCGGCGCCAGCGCGACCAGGCATGCCAGCAACAGCGCCATCAATGATTTTTTGCGCAAACCCCATTTCGCCATGCGAAGTCTTCCCTGACAGCTTGTTAAGACGTGACGCATCCACGCGGTACGCACGGCGCGCTAAGTGTAGAGAACCACGGGATGAATGAAAACAGGCGTAAACGCGCGGATTTGCCAAAGGTCAGCCTATTTCGGGCCGACCGCGGCAAACCTCGTCTTTATTGCGCTTTATATCGAAAGAAAAGCCACCGCCCGCGCCGGGATTGCGGCTTTCGCGCTACACGCCCAGGTAGCGTTCCCACAATCCGCGATCGGCATCGAGCGCGGCGGAGTCGCCCGTCCAGACCACCTTGCCGCGTTCCAGGATGACGTGGCGGTCGGCCAGGCTCAGCAGGCGCTCGACGTACTTGTCGATCACCAGGATGGTCTGGCCGGCCTGGCGCAGGCGCGCCAGGCAGTTCCAGATCTCCTCGCGGATCTTGGGCGCCAGGCCCTCGGTGGCCTCATCCAGAATCAAGAGGCGCGGGTTGGTGACCAGCGCGCGGCCGATGGCCAGCATCTGCTGCTCGCCGCCGGACAACTGGTTGCCCATGTTGCGGGCGCGTTCGCCCAGGCGCGGGAACAGCTCGAACACGCGTTCGGGCGTCCACGGCTCGCCGATGGCGGGATTGCGCGCGGCCACGAAGGCGGTCAGGTGCTCGCGCACCGTCAGGTTGGGAAAGCACTGGCGCCCCTCGGGCACGATGGCCATGCCGGTGCGGGCGATGCGGTCCGGACTCCAGCCGCTGATGTCCTGGTCGGCGAAATGGATCCTGCCGCCGCGCAGCGGCAGTTGGCCGAACAGGGTGCGCAGCAGCGTGGTCTTGCCCATGCCGTTGCGGCCCAGCAGTGTCACCACCTGGCCCGCGCCGATCTGCAGGTCCACGCCGAACAGCACCTGGCTGGCGCCGTAGCCGCTCTGGGCCGATTCAATGCTGAGCATCAGGCAAGCTCCTGGCGCGCGGGCGCCGTTTCGTCATCGCCGAGGTAGGCCTGGCGCACATCCGGGTTGGCGCGGATCTCGTCCGGCGTGCCGGTGGCGATCACGCGGCCGTAGACCAGCACCGAGATGCGGTCGGCCAGCCGGAACACCGCCTGCATGTCGTGCTCGACCAGCAGCATGGCGGCGCGGCCGCGCAGGGATTCGATCAGGTCGGTCAGGCGCAGGGTCTCGTCGGGCCCCATGCCGGCCATGGGTTCGTCCAGCAGCAGCACGCGCGGCCGCGCGGCCAGGGCCAGCGCGAACTCCACCTTGCGCTGTTCGCCGTGCGGCAAGGTGCCCGCGGCGCGGTCCAGCAGGCTGGCGTCGATGGCGCATTCGCGCGCCAGCTCGCGGGCCTGCTCGTACAGGGCCGACTCGGCGGCGCGCGGCCGCCAGAAGCGGAAGCTGCTGCCGGCGTGGGCCTGCACCGCCAGCACCAGGTTGTCCAGCACGCTGGACTGCTTGAAGATGTTGGTGATCTGGTACGAACGCGACAGGCCCGCCGCCACGCGCTGGTGCGCGTTCATGGCGGTGACGTCGCGGCCATCCACGGCCAGCGAACCGGAATCGGCCGCCAGCGTGCCGGACAGCAGGTGGATCAGGGTGGATTTGCCGGCGCCGTTGGGGCCGATCAAGGCGTGGATCTCGCCCGGGTTCAGCGAGATCGAGACATTGTCGGTGGCCACCAGCGCGCCAAAGCGGCGCACCAGGTTGCTGGCCTGCAGCGCGGGGGCCTGCGTGGGGGTATGGGTCTGGTTCATGATCCCGCCTTGCCGCTTTGCGCGGCACGGCCGCCGAACAGCGGGCCGAACAGGCCCACCAGGCCGCGCGGCGCGCCGAACACCACGCCCAGCAGCAGCACGCCCAGGGGCAGGTGCCAGTATTCGGTCCACTGGCGCAGCACTTCTTCCAGCACCAGCATCACCACCGCGCCGGCCACGCCGCCATAGCGCAGGCCGATGCCGCCCACCAGCACCATGATCAGCAGGTTGGCCGACTGGGTCCAGTGCATCAGGCTGGGCGAGATGAACAGGTTATGGTTGGCCAGCAGCGCGCCGGCCAGCCCCGCCGCCGCGCCGCTCAGCGTGAAGGCGGTGAGCTTGATGCGGTAGACCGGGTAGCCCATGGATTCCATGCGCGACTCGTTTTCGCGGATGCCCTGCAGCGCGGTGCCGAAGCGCGACAGCGTCACCCGCCCGAACAGCCACATCATCACGGCGAAGATGGCCAGCACCAGATAATAGAACGCCACGTCGTTGGCCAGGTCGATGCCCGGCAGCGTGGAGTAGCCCGGCAGGTTCAGGCCGTCCTCGCCGCCGTACTGGCGCAGCGAGATGAAGATGTAGAACAGCATCTGCGCGAACGCCAGCGTGATCATGATGAAGTACACGCCGCGCGTGCGCAGCGAGATCGCGCCGGTGATGAAGGCCAGCAGCGCCGCCAGCAGCATCGCCACCGGCCACGACACCAGCGCCGAACTCACGCCCGACATCGCCAGGATGCCGACCGCGTAAGCGCCGGCGCCGAAGAAAGCCGCGTGGCCCAGCGCCACCATGCCGCCGTAGCCCAGGATCAGGTTCAGGCTGGTGGCGGCCAGCGCGTAGATCAGCACGCGCCGCACGAAGGAGATATAGAAATCCAGGCCCAGCGCGGGCGCCACCAGCGGGAACGCCGCCAGCGCGGCCAAAAGGGCCAGGGTCCAGAGCATCGAAGAGGTCCGCATCATCAGCCTCGCGCCGGAAACAGGCCGGAAGGCCGGAACACCAGGACCGCCGCCATCAGTACGTAGATGGCAATGGCCGCCAGCGTCGGGCCGACGCTGGACGCAACGGCCGGCGAGAACACCTGGCGCAGCAGCATCGGCAGGAAGGCCCGCCCGGCGGTATCGACCATGCCCACCAGCAGCGCGCCGACGAAGGCGCCGCGGATCGAGCCGATGCCGCCGATGACGATGCACACCAGCACCAGGATCAGGATTTCCTCGCCCATGCCGACCTGCACCGAGGTGATCGGGCCCAGCAGCGCGCCGGCCACGGCCGCCAGCATGGCGCCCAGCACGAACACGCCCAGGAACAGCAGCGGCACGCGCACGCCCATCAGGGTGGCCATCTGCCGGTTCGAGGCGCCGGCCCGCACCAGCACGCCGGCGCGGGTGCGCGTCACGAACCAGTACAGCCCGACGGCCGAGGCCACGCCGAAGACGATGATCATCAGGCGGTAGGCCGGATACAGCAGGTCGGGCAGCAGGCGCACCGGCCCGGACAGCAGCGCCGGCATGTTCAGCATGACCGGGGCCGGCCCCCAGATCATCTTGACCAGGTCATTGGCGATGAGGATGACGGCGTAGGTGCCCAGCACCTGTGCCAGATGGTCGCGCAGCGCCAGGCGGCGGATCAGCGTCAGTTCCAGCGCCACCCCGACCAGGCCGGTGGCGACGGCGGCCACCAGCACGGCGGCGGTGAAGGAACCCGTGCGCTGCATGGTTTCGGCGGCGACATAGGCGCCTGCCATATAGAGCGAGCCGTGCGCCAGATTCATGATGTCCATGATGCCGAACACCAGGGTCAGCCCGGCCGCGATCAGAAACAACATCAACCCAAACTGCAGACCGTTCAGCAATTGCTCGACGATGAGCGTGAACGTCATGAATAAATCCCCTGGTGGGCCCACCCCCGGAGCGCTGCGCGCTTCCCCCTCAAGGGGGCGTCGCGACGGACCGGCGAAGCCGGATCCGCGCGACCCCGCGGGGCCAGGCTACATTGTGTAGCCGCGACGCTTTACGCGTCCCGCCGCCTTTTATAGTTTGCAGTCGCCGACGTAGACGTCCTGGTACTTGTCGAACACCTTGCCCACCAGCTTGTTGGTGATGCGGCCGCTGGCGTCCTTGTCGACCACGCGCAGGTAGTAGGCCTGGATCGGGTAGTGGTTCTTGCCGTAGGTGTAGCTGCCGCGCACCGAGGGATAGTCGGCCTTGGCCAGCGCCTGGACGATGGCCTCGCGGTCGGAGGCCTTGCCGCCGGCCTGCTTGACGGCGGCGTCCATGGCCATGATGACGTCGTAGGCCTGGGCGGCATACACCGACGGGTAGCGGCCGTTGTATTCCTTGCGGAAGGCCTCGACGAAGGCCTTGTTCTGCGGCACGTCCAGGTCATGCGCCCACTGCGCCGTGTTGTACATGCCCAGCATCGGCTCTCCCACGGCCTGGATCACGTCCTCGTCGGCCGAGAAGCCCGGGCCGATCAGCTTGACGCTCTGCGACAGGCCGGCCGACACGAACTGCTTGACGAAGTTGATGCCCATGCCGCCCGGCAGGAAGATATAGACCGCGTCCGGCTTGGCGGCGCGGATCTGGGCGATTTCGGCGGCGTAGTCGATCTGGCCCAGCTTGGTGTAGACCTCGTCGCCCGGGGCGGTCTTGTAGCCGCGCTTGAAGCCGGCCAGCGCATCCTTGCCGGCCGGGTAGTCCGGGGCCATGATGAACATCTTCTTGAAGCCGCGGTCGGCCGCGACCTTGCCGGCGGCTTCGTGGAAGGCGTCGTTCTGGTAGGACGAACCGAACCAGTAGTTATTGCATTGGGCGCCGGCGAACTGGCTGGGGCCCGGGTTGTTCGACAGGTACGGCACCTTGGCGGCGAACAGCGCGGGGCCGACGGCCAGCGCCACGTTCGAGCCGATCGGGCCGGTGAAGAAATCGACCTTGTCGCGCTGGATGTAGCGCGTCACCAGCTGGCGCGCCTGATCGGGGTTGCCGCCCATGTCGGTCTGCAGGAACTCGGCGGGCTGGCCGCCCAGCTTGCTGCCCAGTTGCTTGATGGCCAGGTTGAAGCCGTCGCGGGCCTCGGCGCCCAGGGCCGAGAACGGGCCGGAAATGTCATTCGCGATGCCGACCTTGACCGGATCGGCGTGCGCCAGTGCCGGAACCAACGCGGCGGCGGCAACGAGGGAAGTGATGAAACGCATGGTGGTGTGCTCCGTGCGCGAGCCGCGCAGAGGGTGTTTTTCTGGGATTGCGATTCGAAGGACTTCTATGCCCGGCCTGCCGACCCGTTCAGGCGGCGCGTCAGACCGGCGCCCGCAGCAGCCGATCCCGTGGTGCGGCAAGGGGAGAACTGGCGTGGTTCATAGTTTAGGTTTAAAGTATCCGGCAAAACAAGTCTAGGGTTTTTACCAGTGACTCATGAATACAGACCGATCCACGCATTCCCGGTAACCTGCCGACCATGACAGACGCCCCCGACCTGGAATCCCGCGCCGCCCCCGATGATCACCATGCGCTGCGTCTGTGGCTGCGCATGCTGACCTGCGCCAATCTCATCGAAGGCGAGATCCGCAGCCGGCTGCGCAACGAATTCGACACCACCCTGCCCCGTTTCGACCTGATGGCGCAATTGCAGCGCGCCCCCAAGGGCATGAAGATGGGTGAATTGTCGCGCCACATGATGGTGACCAACGGCAATATTACCGGTATCACCGACCAACTCGAAAAAGAAGGCCTGGTGGTGCGCACCAAGGTCGAGTCCGACCGCCGCAGTTCGCTCATCAAGCTGACCCCGCAGGGCAGGAAGAGCTTCGCCAGGATGGCGCGGGCGCACGAGTCGTGGGTCAAGTCGATGTTCGGCGAACTGCCCGAAGGCAGCCGCAACGCGCTGTTCCAGGCCCTGGGCGAACTGAAGCTGCAGGTGGTGGCCACCCGCTCGGCCGGCGCCAAGGACTGAGGCGGCCGCGGCGCCGGCCCGCCGCTTGCGCCGATGGCGCGCCCCAGCGTGCCGGCACCCGTCCGAAGCCGATCGGGCGCCACCAAAAACGACGGCGGTTTGGCGCATAATTGCCGCCATGATTCCGGTATCCCTTCCTGGCGGTAATTACTATGTGTTGATGGCAGTGTCGCTGGCCTGCCTCTCCACGCTGCTGACCTGGCTGGCCGTCCTGGCCACCAGCCGCGGCGCCCGGCTGTGGCTGGTCGACCATCGCCGCCGCGGCACGATCCTGATGGCGCTGCTGGCCCTGGTCGGCGGCATCTTTCCCTACCAGCAACTGAGCCAATGGCTGGAAGCCCAGCGCGACGCGCGCCTGGGCGCCAGCCTTGACCGGGTGCTGGACCAGCCCACGCGGCTGGCCGGGGTCGACATGCCGGCCGGCACGGTGCTGCGCCTGGCCACCGCCGGCGACCCGGCCTCGTTCGACCGCGCCACCTTCCCGGACGGCCATCCAGCCACCGTGCAGGGCATCAGCGCCACGCGCCTGTTCCACTATCCGGCCACCAGCCGGCAGCCCGAAACACTGTCGGCCGAGATCGCCCGCGACCAGGCCCAGGACGGCTGGCTCTGCGCCCACGGCCACCGGGTCGAATTCGTCCTGCTGGGCGGCCAGCCCCGCTTTGCCAGCTGCCACCTGGCCATCGGCAACACCCTGAACCAGCAGCCCATCCCCCCTGGCGCCTGGCTCAAGGTCGACGACGCGGCCCGCGCCAGCGCGCCCGACCCGGCCAGCCCGGCGCCCCGCTGGCTGCTGCGCGCCGAAGGCAGCGAGCCCCTGACCGTGGCCGGCATGCCGCTGCTGAAAGTGGACATGACGCTGGACGCCCAGCGCCGCCTGCTGGCGTTCGAGGGCCTGCTGGGCCGTGAAAGCACGCTGGGCGGCATCACCTATCCCACCGGCACCCGCCTGCTGACCGCCGGCCCGCGGGTGCCCGGCGTGCAACCCGGCGACCTGCTGTTCTCGCCCTCGCGCGGCCGCTCGGCGCGCCAGGCCGACGGCAAGGAAATCGCGGCCGGCATGTCGGTGTTGCAGGCGCCGGACGGCAATGTGCGCGCCATCCTGTCCAACCGCGAAGCCGGCGTGCTGGACGTGGCCGCCATGCGCACCGCCCCCTGACAGCCGGCTTTCAGGCCACCGCCGCCGGCTGTCGCAAAGCAGTGGGATAATACGAAGCTTTCCCCCGCGCGCCGCCTTGCCCTGGCGGCGATTTCCGTCCTGCTCATTCATGAGACGAAGTCATGGCCGTTAACCTGCAGATCCCCTCCGAGTCCGAAATTTTCCCTGTTGCCGGCGTTGAAATCGGCGTCACCGAGGCCGGCATCCGCAAAGCCAACCGACGCGACCTGACGGTATTCCGCCTGGCCGAAGGCAGCAGCGTGGCCGGCGTGTTCACCCGCAACCGCTTCTGCGCCGCGCCCGTGCAGGTGTGCCAGGCCCATCTGGCCGACGGCGGCCCGATCCGCGCGCTGGTCATCAACACTGGCAACGCCAACGCCGGCACCGGCGCCGAAGGCCTGAAGAAAGCCCAGGACACCTGCGCCGAACTCGGCCGCCTGCTCGGCGTGCCCGCCGCCCAGGTGCTGCCGTTCTCGACCGGCGTGATCCTGGAGCCGTTGCCGCTGGACCGTCTGTTCGCCGGCCTGCCGGGCGCCATCGCCAACCTGGGCGCCGACCATTGGTCCAGCGCCGCGCACGGCATCATGACCACCGACACGCTGCCCAAGATCTCGTCGCGCCGCGTCCAGATCGGCGGCAAGACCGTCACCTTCACCGGCATCAGCAAGGGCGCCGGCATGATCCGCCCCAACATGGCGACCATGCTGAGCTTCCTGGCCACCGACGCCGGCATCGCCCAGCCGCTCTTGCGCAAGCTGGCGGTCGAGATCGCCGACGCCTCGTTCAACCGCATCACCGTGGACGGCGACACCTCCACCAATGACTCGTTCATCATCGTCGCCACCGGCAAGTCGGGCGTCGAGGTCAACGCCGAATCGGACGCCGCCTACGCCGCCGTGCGCGAGGCCCTGACCGCCGCCGCGCTGGAGCTGGCGCAGAAGATCGTGCGCGACGCCGAAGGCGCCACCAAGTTCATGACCATCCGCGTCGAGGAAGCCGGCACCACCGAGGAAGCCCTCAAGGTGGCCTACGCCGTGGCCCACTCGCCGCTGGTAAAGACCGCCTTCTTCGCCTCGGACCCCAACCTGGGCCGCATCCTGGCCGCCGTCGGCTATGCCGGCATCGATGACCTGGACGTGTCGAAGATCCGCCTGTGGCTCGACGACGTGCTGGTGGCCAAGGACGGCGGCCGCAACCCGGCCTACCAGGAAACCGATGGCCAGCGCGTGATGAAGCAGGCCGAGATCGCCGTGCGCATCGCGCTGGGCCGCGGCCAGGTCAGCGACACCGTCTACACCTGCGATTTCTCGCACGAGTACGTGTCGATCAACGCCGATTACCGTTCCTGATCAAGACCCGCCATCCGCCCGGCTGACCCCGGGCGCGAAGCGACGGCGTTCTGTTGCGCGCCGGGCCTCGCGGGATGGCGGCAGCAATGAAATCCAGTGGCTGCGCCTTACCCATCGCCGGTCACTGCCCCCCGGGGAATCCGTGGCATCACCGCGGTCCCCGGCAGGTGACAGCCGTTGAGCGGCGCGCGTCCCCACGACGCCTTTGCGGCGGGACACGCGCCCTCTTCTTCCGACGATGCCCGCGAACGCGACGCGGGCCCGGTGCCGGGCCCGCCCGTTCGCTCTTCCAGGATCACACCGTGACCGCGAACGAATTCACCACCCTCATCCAGCGCGCCGAGCGCGTCCTGGCCCAGCTCGAAGCCTGGCTGCCCCCCGCGCCCCCCGATATCGACTGGAACGCCCACGCGTTCCGCTGGCGCAAACGCGGCTCGCGCGGCTGGCTCGACGCCGTGCGCCACGTGGCCCGCATCGACCTCGAAGACCTGCAGCACATCGAGCGCCAGAAAGGCATCATCGACCGCAACACCGTGCAGTTCATCGAGAAGAAGCCCGCCAACAACGTGCTCATGACCGGCGCCCGCGGCACCGGCAAGAGCTCGCTGGTCAAGGCCATGCTGGCCGCCTACGGCGACCGCGGGCTGCGCCTGATCGAAGTCGACAAATCCGACCTGGGCGACCTGGCCGACATCGTCGAACTGGTGGCCGCGCGCCCCGAGCGCTTCATCGTGTTCTGCGACGACCTGTCGTTCGAGGAAGGCGAGGCTGGCTACAAGGCGCTCAAGTCCGTGCTGGACGGCTCGGTGGCCGCCTCGGGCGACAACGTGCTGATCTACGCCACCTCCAACCGGCGCCACCTGATGCCGGAATACATGAGCGAGAACCTGCAGGCCAAGCACCAGCCCGACGGCGAGATCCACCCCGGCGAAACCGTCGAGGAAAAGATCTCGCTGTCCGAGCGCTTCGGCCTGTGGCTGTCGTTCTATCCCTTCAAGCAGGACGACTACCTCGACATCGTCTACCACTGGCTGCGCGAGCTGGGCTGCCCGGAAGACCAGATCGAACCGTCCCGCACCGAGGCGCTGCAATGGACCATCGAGCGCGGTTCGCGCTCGGGCCGCGTCGCCTACCAATTCGCCCGTGACTGGGCTGCCCGCCATGTCTGACAAAATCATCGATGTCGCCGCCGGCCTGATCCTGCGTCCGGACGGCATGCTGTTGCTGGGGCAACGCCCCGAAGGCAAGCCCTGGTCGGGCTGGTGGGAGCTGCCCGGCGGCAAGCTCGAACCCGGCGAGACCGTGCTGCAGGCGCTGGCGCGCGAACTGCAGGAAGAGATCGGCATCCGCGTGACGCAGTCGCGGCCGTGGGTGACCTACGTGCACGCCTACCCCCACACCACGGTGCGCCTGGCGTTCTGCCACGTCACCGGCTGGGAAGGCGAACCGCGCAGCCTGGAGAACCAGCGCCTGGAATGGGTCGACCCGGCCAACGCCGCGTCCGTCGGCGACTTGCTGCCCGCCACCCTGCCGCCGCTGCGCTGGCTGCAGCTGCCGACCGCCTATGGCATCAGTTCGATCGGCTCGCGCGCCGGCCTGTCGGCGTTCCTGGGCCGGCTGGACGCGGCGCTGGCGCGCGGCATCAGGCTGGTGCAACTGCGTGAACCGCAGTGGCCCGACGGCCCGGCCTCGACCTCGCTGCATGAAGCGCTGCAGCAGATCGTCAAGCGCTGCCACGCCGCTGGCGCGAAAGTGCTGGTCAACAGCGCCCATCCGGCCGCCTGGTGGCGCGAGGCCGACGGCGTGCACCTGCGCGGCGCCGACGCCGCGCGTCTGAGCGCCCGGCCCGACCTGCCGGCCGGCGCGCTGGTTGGCGTCTCGGCGCACGACAACGCCCAGGTGGTGCACGCGCGCGAGCTGGGCGCGGACTTCGCCGTGCTGGGCCCGGTGCTGGACACGCCCAGCCACCCCGGCGCGCCGACGCTGGGCTGGGACGGCTTCGTCGAAGGCAACCGCGACGCCGGCATCCCGGTCTTCGCGCTCGGCGGGCAATCCACCCAGACCGTCTCGCAGGCCCTGCGCCACGGCGCGCACGGCATCGCCGGCATCCGCGGCCTGATCTGACGCGAGCGGGTCGGGGCAGGATCGCCGGCCCGACACCCGCCCTCCCGATCGGCGCGCCGCGCCGGTTTTTTTTGTCCTAGGGAAACTCCCCCCTTGCCGCGCAAGGTGGCCAGGTCCTATCTTCGCTCTTGATGTGACCGTATGGTCACTTCTGGTTGTCGGCGCGACGGACACGCGGCCACGCAACGCGTTCCACACGCCGGCGCCCGCTCGCGGGCGCCATCGCGCCGCCGTCCCGCCACACCGCTTTTGCTGCACCGTTTCTTTGTCGTCGTTCCCACAACAAGGAAGTCCAGCATGCCCCTGTCCCTGCATCCCGATGGCCGACCCGGCCCGTTCCCGGCCGACGCCCAGCGTCGCGACTTCATCCTGCGCGGCGCCGCGGGCCTGGCCGCCGCGGCCGGGCTGGCGGCAGGCGGCTGGCCCCTGCGGGCGCTGGCACAGGCCGCCTCGCCGCTGACCTTCGCCTTCTGGCCCTGGGGCAGCGAGATCGTGCAACAGGGCGCGGCCCGCTTCACGCAGGAAAGCGGCGTGCCGGTGAACCTGTCGCCGATCCCCGGCGACTACGCCGCCGTGCTGGAAACGCAACTGGCCGCCAAGGCGCCGCTGGACATGTTCTACGCCCAGCGCGGCCAGGCCTCGCGCTGGTACGCGGCCGGCTGGATCCGCCCGATCGACGACATGCCCGGCCTGGCCGACATCCAGAAGCAGATGTTCCCCGGCATCGTCGAGGACGCCAAGGCCACCGACGGCCGCTACCTCGGCCTGACCTATTACAACGGCGGTCCCTACGCGCTGTTCCGCAACGAGAAAATCCTGGGCGAAGCGGGCTACGGCGGCACTGCCAACGCCGCCGACTACCCGCGGGACTGGGCCACGGTCGAAAAACAGGCGCGCGAGATCAAGAAGAAGGGGTTGACGCAGCATCCGATGCTGATGCCCTGGTACAACGCCTGGACCGGCCTGCCATGGGCCCTGATCGCGCAATGCTTCGCCGAGGGCGAGCGCTTCGTCGACGGCGAGCTGCGCGCCACCTTCGGACCCGACACGCCGCTGACCAAGGTGCTGAGCGACTGGAAGCGCTGGTGGGACGATGAACTGGTGCAGCGCGCCGTGCTGACGTGGTCGGGCACCGAGACCTCCAGCTCGTGGATGAAAGGCCAGCACGCCTTCCACCTGAACATCGATTACTACAGCTTCAACTACAACGATCCCGCCAAGAGCCAGATCGCCGAATACTCCAGCTATAACCCGGTGGTGCCCGGCGCCACCCACGACACCGTGCTGGTGGGGCACGCGCTGCTGTGCATGTCGACGCGCAAGCGCAGCGACGCCGAGCAGGCCGCGCTGTGGGAGCTGGTCAAGTATTTCGGCTACCGCGACCGCGCCGGCCAGCTGACCACGCACAAGAACTGGATCGCCAAGGCCAACCTGGAAGTGCCCTTCCCCGAGCTGTACCGCGATCCCGACAGCCGCGCCGCCATCATGAAGTGGATGTACCCGGCCCATCGGGAACAGGTCTACCAATGGCTGTTCGAGGGGCGCGAGAAGGCCGTGGCCGCCAACATCCTGAAGGCGCCGTGGTACCAGGAATGGGACACCGGCATGCACGAGATGATCGCCCAGGACATGCTGATCAAGGGCACCCGCACGCCCGCGCAGGTGGCCACCGAGCTGCGCGCGCGCTGGGACGGCCTGTACAAGAAGTACGCCAAGATCCTCAAGCGGAGCTGATGACATGGCCAGCGTCTCCCTGCAAGGCATCGAGAAGTCATACACCCACTTCCAGGCGGTGCGCTCGCTCGACCTGGACATCCGCGACGGCGAATTCGTGGTGCTGCTGGGGCCGTCGGGCTGCGGCAAGACCACCACGCTGAACATGATCGCCGGCCTGGACACGCCCACCGGCGGCCAGATCCGCATCGACGACCGGCGCGTGGACCAGGTGCCGCCGCACCGGCGTAACGTGGCCATGGTGTTCCAGAGCATCGCGCTGTATCCGCACATGACGGTGCGCGAGAACATCGGCTTTCCGCTGCGGATGCAGAAGCTGCCCGCCGCCGAAGTGCGCGGCAAGGTCGAGCGCGCGGCCGCGCTGCTGCGGGTCGAATCGATGCTGGACCGCAAGCCCTACCAGCTGTCCGGCGGCCAGCGCCAGCGCGTGGCGATCGGCCGCGCGGTGGTGCGCGACCCCGACCTGTTCCTGTTCGACGAGCCGCTGTCCAGCCTGGACGCCAAGCTGCGCACCGACATGCGGGTCGAGCTCAAGCGCCTGCATCGCAGCCTGAACGCGACCTTCATCTACGTCACCCACGACCAGGTCGAGGCCATGACGCTGGCGGACCGCATCGCCGTCATGTCGGGCGGCAACCTGCTGCAATTCGCCGACCCGGACACCATCTACCGTCGCCCCGCGACCATGGAAGTGGCGGACTTCATCGGCAACCCCGGCATGAACTTCCTGCGCGGCACGCTGGAGACGCACGACGGCGCACCGGCGCTGCGCACCGCGGGTGGCGCCTATCCGCTGCCCGCCGCGCTGGCGGCCGCCGCGCGCGGGCTGCCGGCGGGCAGCGAGGCGGCGATCGGCATCCGCCCCGAAGCCATGGCGCCGGCGCCGCTGGCCGGCGACGGCCTGCTGCTGCAAGGCCAGGTGTGGGCGGTGGAACCGGTCGGATCGGACCAGTTCGTCGACGTCATCACCGCCGGCGAGGACGGCCCGCGCCTGCGCGCCAGGCTGTCGCCGGAACGGCGCTACGAAGTCGGCGCGCCGATCGCGCTGGCGCTGCCGGCCGCCCGCCTGTACCTGTTCGACGCCGCCGGCCTGCGGGTCCATGGCGGCGAGGAGCCGCGCGCATGAGCGCCGCCAGCCTGCCACGCGCGTCCCTGCCGTTGCCCGCGCGCGGCGGCAAGGAGATGTCGGACTTGGGTTTCGCGATGACGGTGATCATCGCGGTCTACGCGCTCAACACCCTCATCATCGGCGTCCCGCTGGGCTATTCGTTCTGGCTCAGCCTGCACGACACCAACGCGATCCTGCGGACCCAGGAGTTCGTGGGCGCCGACCTGTATGGCGAAGTGCTGTCCGACAGCGCCGTCACCGATGCCATCTGGCGCAGCCTGGGCTTCGTGGCGATGTGCGTGGCCGGCTCGTTCGTGGCGGCGCTGGGCATTGCCCTGGTGCTGAACGAGGAGATGCCGCTGCGCGGCCTGGTGCGCGGCCTGGCATTGCTGC
The DNA here is from genome assembly GCF_040084795.1 of Achromobacter sp. HNDS-1. Taxonomy (NCBI): domain Bacteria; kingdom Pseudomonadati; phylum Pseudomonadota; class Betaproteobacteria; order Burkholderiales; family Alcaligenaceae; genus Achromobacter; species Achromobacter sp. HNDS-1. Next base: position 3,794,897 of record NZ_CP157584.1, on the reverse strand, counting down.
CATGGGCCATGTCGCAGGTGGTGACGGCAACCGTGTTCTCGTTCCTGCTCAATCCCAGCTTCGGCGCGCTCACGGGACTGCTGGCGCCGCTCGGGCTGGCAGGGCCGGGCACGGTGTGGCTGAGCAGCGACTGGGCCCTGTTCTGGGTGGCGCTGGCCTTCGTCTGGCACGTCGCGCCGCTGGGCAGCTTCTTCTACCTGGCGGCGCTGCAGACCATTCCGCGTGACCTGTACCGGGCCGCGCGGGTCGACGGCGCCGGCCCGCTGGCGCGCTTGCGGCACATCACGCTGCCGCACCTGAAGCACACCACGCTGATCGTGCTGGTGGTGATGACGGTGGAAGCCGTGCGCCAGTTCGACCTGCTGTTCTCGCTGACCCGCGGCGGGCCCGGCACGTCCACGCAGATCCTGCCGCTGCTGATCTTCCGCTACAACTTCGAGTTCTCGAAGTATGGCCTGGCCTCGGCCGCCGCGTTCCTGCTGACGGTGCTGTCGCTGCTGCTGGCCACTGCCTACTTCATGCTGATCCGCAAGAAGCGCCCGCAAGGAGTCAACCATGCGCAATGACGCGGCCCGCGTGGCCGGCGAAGGCTGGCGCCCCTGGCTGGTGGGCGCGGGCGTGGCCCTGGTGGCGTTCTGGTGCCTGTTCCCGCTGTACTGGACGCTGAAGGCCTCGTTCATGGACGAGTCGGCCATCATCATGGGCGTGGCGCACCATGCCGGGGGCTACACCTTCGAGAACTACCTGCGGGTGCTGGGCCTGTCCAGTTCCGATTCCATCTTCGGCGGCCAGACCCGCGCCATCATGGCCGGCTTCGTCAACAGCGCGCTGGTGGCGCTGCCGGCCGCCGCCGCCGGCACGGCCATCGCGACGCTGGCCGGCTACGTGCTGGGGCGCTTCGAGTTCCCGTTCAAGGGACCGCTGCTGTACGTGCTGCTGGCCTCGCGCACCCTGCCGCCGATCGCGCTGCTGATCCCGTATTACGTGTTCTTCGCCGCCATCGGCCTGGCCGGCAGCCTGTTCGGCCTGTGGATCGTCTACCTGACGGCGGTGATCCCGCTGCTGTCGTGGGTACTGATGGGCTATTTCGCCTCGCTGCCGGTCGAAATCGAGCGCGCCGCGCGCATGGACGGCTGCACCCGCTGGCAGATGCTGCGCCACGTGACCCTGCCGATGGCGTTGCCCGGCATCGCTGCGGCTTTCATCATCGCCTTCCTGGTGGGCTGGAACGACCTGCTGTTCGCCATCGTGCTGACCGGCGGCACCTCGGCGCAGACGCTGTCGGCGGCGCTGCTGGGCCTGTCGCCGCTGATGCCCGGCTTTCGCGCCGACCTGGGGCTGTTCGCCGCGGCCAGCATGCTCGCCGCCCTGCCGCCGCTGGCGCTGGCCATGCTGTTCCAGCGCTTCATCACCAACCTGAACATCGTCGATCCCGTGACGAGCAACACGGACTAGGAAGAAGCACGCATGACCATCGGCATCGCGGCTTACGGACCCAACGCCGGCGCGGCGGTACGCGCCGCCGCCCTGGGCGCCGAACTGCTGGGGCACGGCGCCATCGGCGGCTTTGCCGTGTTCGCGGTGCTGGACGAACAGGGCCGCGCCCGCCACGCGACCGTCCAGCGCGGCGGCGTGACCGCGCTGGACCTGCCGCCGGATTGGCTGCGGACGCGCCATGCCGCCCTGATCGAAAGCGGCCCCGACCGCCCCGAGCCGCTGGCGCAGTTCCTGCCCGGCGCCGACGGCGTCGGCCTGGTGACCGGCCACCGCCTGCCCAACCGCCCCGGCGTCGATGGCGTGCCGATAAACCAGGCGGTGCTGCGGCGCCTGGCCGCCGGCCAGGCCCCCGCCGACGCCGTGGCCGAGGTGCTGCAGGCCCATCCGGAAGTCGACGCCGGCCTGATCGCGCTGTCCGCGTCGGGCCAACTAGCCTGGGGCAACAGCGACCGCGTGGCGCGCCGGCCCGACCAGGGCCAGGCCTGGCGCGACAACGGCGCCTGCCATCTGGCGATCCTGCACAACTCGATATTCCCCTGCCCGCCCCTGGCCGAGGCCATGGCCGACCTGGCCTGGCACGCGCTGACCGGCGGCGTCGGGGCCTACCGCGCCCTGAGCCTGCGCGCGCCCGTGGCCATCAGCGCCGGCCCGCGCGACCGCGTGCGGGTGGACGACCGCCTGCGCGTCACCGGCATCGAGCAGGCCGATCCGTCGCTGCCGACCACCCGGCGACGCGCCAGCGCCATCTACCTGGGCAGCGAAGTCTGGCAAGATGGCAGGCATATCGGCCATACCGTCAGCGAACTGGTTGTGGACATGGCCGACGGCCGGGTGTTCGGTCTGCCGGACCCCGCCCGCTCCCTCATCATCATGAAGGAACCGGCCAATGTCCCGACGTGAGAATACCGAGCGCCAGATACTGCAGGCCCTGGAAGACCAGATCAAGGAAACCGGCATGGGCGGCGTGGGCATCAACGCCATCGCCAAGCGCGCCGGCGTCAGCAAGGAACTGATCTACCGCTACTTCGACGGTATGCCCGGCCTGATGCTGGCCTGGATGCAGGAACAGGACTTCTGGACCCGCAACCCCGGCCTGCTGGCGGCCGACGAATCCAGCCAGCGCAGCCCCGGCGAACTGGTGCTGTCGATGCTGCGCGCGCAACTGGACGCGCTGGCCGGCAACGAGACGCTGCGCGAAGTGCGCCGCTGGGAGCTGATCGAACGCAACGAGGTGTCCGCGCCGCTGGCCGAGCGCCGCGAACGCGCCGCGCGCGGCTTCATCGACCGCGTCGACGGCCTGACCGACGACATGGACGCGCCCGCCGTGGTCAGCGTGATGCTGGCGGGCGTGCTGTACCTGATGCTGCGCGCCAAGACCGAGAGCCACTTCCTGGGCGTGCCGCTGCGCACCCAGGAAGGCTGGGACCGGATCAACGGCGCGCTCGAACACCTGGTCAAGCGCGGCTTTCCCGACGCGCTCAACCACGAATCCCTGGCCAACCTGGAGGCGCGCCGCAAGAAGCCGCGGCCGCCCGCCGACACCGAGACCTGACGCCCGCCATGCCCGCGCAACCCGACCCGCAGGAATACGACCTCATCATCAGCGGCGGCCTGGTCGCCGACGGCCTGGGCGGCCCGGCTCGCCGCGCCGACGTGGCGATCAACGGCGAACGCATCGCCGCCATCGGCGACGGCTCGGGCTGGCGGGCGCGGCGCCGCATCGACGCGAGCGGCCAGGTGGTGGCGCCGGGCTTCATCGACTGCCACACCCACGACGACCGCGCCCTGCTCGGTTCGCCGCTGATGCGGCCCAAGGTCAGCCAGGGGGTCACCACCGTGGTCACCGGCAACTGCGGCATCAGCCTGGCGCCGGTGCACGCGCCCGGCGACACCGTGCCGCCGCCCCTTAATCTGCTGGCGCAGCACACCGGCGAACTGTACGCCCGCATGCAGGACTACGCCGCCGCCCTCGACGCCAGCCCGGCCGCGGTCAACAGCCTGGCGCTGGTGGGGCATTCCAGCCTGCGAGTGTCGGCCATGGAACGCCTGGACCGGCCCGCCGACAAGCGCGAGATCGCCGCCATGCGGCAAGCGCTGGACCAGGCCATGGCCGCCGGCGCGGCGGGCCTGTCCACCGGCCTGTATTACCCCACCGCCATGCACGCCAGCACCGAGGAGGTGATCGGCGTGGCCGAACCGCTGGCGTCGTGGCAGGGCCTGTACACCACCCATCTGCGCGACGAGGCCGACCACGTCTGCGACGCCATGGAAGAAGCCTTCCTGATCGGCCGCGCCGCCGACGTGCCGGCGATCCTGTCGCACCACAAGGTCACCGGCAAGCACAACCACGGCCGCACCGCCGAAACGCTGGCGCTGTTCGACCGCGCCCGCGCCGACCAGCCGCTGGGCATGGACGTCTATCCCTACGCCGCCTCGTCCACCATCCTGGAACCGCGTCGCGTGCCGGCCGGCGAGAAGATCATCGTCACGTGGTCGCAGACGCGGCCCGAGATCCAGGGCGTGGACCTGCGCGAACTGGCGGCGCGCGAGGGCAAGGATCCGCAGCGGCTGGCCGAGGAACTGTCGCCCGGCGGCGCCATCTATTTCTCGATGGACGAGGACGACGTCAAGCGCGTCATCGGCCACGGCAGCGTGATGATCGGTTCCGACGGCCTGCCGCACGACCAGCGGCCGCACCCGCGCCTGTGGGGCGCGTTTTCGCGGGTGCTGGGGCGATACGTGCGCGAGATGCGCGTGCTGGGCATGGAAGAGGCGATCCGCCGCATGACCAGCCTGACGGCGGCCCAGTTCGGCCTGCGCGACCGCGGCGTGCTGCGCGCCGGTTGCTACGCCGACGTGGTGGTGTTCGACCCCGCCGTGGTGGCCGACCTGGCCACCTTCGCCGAGCCGCTGCAACCGTCCGCCGGCATCCAGGCGGTGCTGGTCAACGGCCAGCTGGTGGAGGAGCGCGGCGCCGCCACCGGCGCCCGCCCCGGCCGCCTGCTGCGCGGCGCGGACCGCGCCGCGCCCGGCTTCGAGACGCCCGCCTGGGCCGCCTGAATCCCGCCATCCGGCGTCGTCGGCGCACGACGCCCCACCTTCGGAGCATCATGCACACAGTCGTCATCGGCGCCGGCGTGGTCGGCATGGCCACCGCCTACTACCTGCATCGCGAGGGCCATCGGGTCAGCGTGGTCGACGCCGGCCCGGGACCGGGCCTGGCCACCAGCCGGGCCAACGGCGCCCAGCTCAGCTACAGCTTCGTCGCGCCGCTGGCCGACCCCGCCGTGCTGCCCAAGCTGCCTGCCTGGCTGCTGGGCCGCGACACGCCGCTGCGCTGGCGGCCGCGGCTGGATCCGGCGCAATGGCGCTGGTGCCTGGATTTCCTGCGCGCCTGCACCCGCGGCCGCAGCCGCGCCACCACCCGCGAACTGCTGGCGCTGGGACTCTACAGCCGCCAGTGCGTGCACGAACTGGTGGGGCGCGAACGGCCCGACTTCGATTTCAGTTCGCGCGGCAAGCTGCTGGTGTACCAGGACGCCGCCGCCTATGGCCGCGCGCTGGCGCAGATGGATTATCAGGCGACGCTCGGCTGCGCGCAGCGCGCCCTGGACCGCCAGGCCTGCCTCGACCTGGAACCGGCGCTGGCCGACATCGGCGCCAGTATCGCCGGCGCCATCTACACGCCGACCGAGGACGCCGGCGACTGCCAGCGGCTGTGCACCGAACTCGAACGCCTGTTGCGCGCCGCGCCCGGCGCGGTGGATTTTCACTTCGACACCCCGGTCACGGCCCTGCGCGGCGAAGGCGGCCGCATCGTGGCGCTGGCCACGCCGCAAGGCGAACTGCAAGCCGACCAGTACGTGCTGGCGGGCGGCATCGGCGCCCAGGCCCTGGCGCGCCGTCTCGGGCTGGACCTGCGCATCTATCCGCTCAAGGGCTACAGCCTCACCTACACCCTGACAGCGGACAGCGTGGCGCCGGTGTCGAGCATCAGCGACATCGGCCGCAAGGTCGTCTATGCGCGCCTGGGGCAGCGCCTGCGGGTCGCGGGCATGGTCGATATCGGCGCCGCCGATGCGGCCATCGACCCGCTGCGCACGGACAGCCTGGCGGCGGATGTGGCGCGCTTCTTCCCGCGCCTGAACCCCGCCGGCGCGCCGCAGCCCTGGGCCGGTTTGCGTCCGGCGCGTCCCGATGGCAAGCCGCTGATCGGCGCCACGCCGTGGCGCAACCTGTGGTTGAACGCCGGGCACGGCGGCCTGGGTTTCACGCTGGCGGCGGGCAGCGCCCGGATGCTGGTGGACCTGATGCGCGGGCGCCGCCCCGCCGTCGACCCGGCGGCATTCGCGCTGGCCGCCTGACGGCTCGGCCCGGTCCCGCGCCGCCGGCGCTTCAGGCCGGCGCCGGCGGGAGGATCGCGGCCGGGCAGGCCCCCGGCCGCCCACGCCGCCTCAATCCGCCTTGATGCCGCGGCTCTGGATCAGCTTGCCCCACTTGTCGCGTTCCTTCACCTCGAAGGCCGCCAGGTCGGCGCCAAACAGGTTGCCCGGGGTCGCGCCGCCTTGCGCCAGCGACTGTTTCAGGGCCGGCGATTGCAGCGCCTGCTTCATGGCGGCGATCAGCTTGTCGACCACCGGCGCCGGCGTGCCGCGCGGCGCATACAGGCCCGACCACGCGGTGACTTCGAAGCCCGGCAGGCCGGCCTCGGCCATGGTGGGCAGATCGGGCGCGGCGGGGCTGCGCTCGGCCGACGTGACCGCGATGCCGCGCAGACGGTCACCGGCCTTGAGCGCGGCCATCGAACTGGGCAGGTTGTCCATCAGGATGTCGACCTGGCCGCCGATCACCGCGGGGATCGCCGCCGACGAGCCCTTGAACGGCACGTGCAGCATCTGCAGACCCGCCATCGATTCGAAGTAGGCGCCCGTCAGGTGCACCGACGAGCCGATACCCGGCGAGGCGTAGGAATACTTGCCCGGGTCTTTCTTCACCGCGGCCATGACATCCTGCAACGTGCGCCATGGCGAGCCAGCCGCCACCGCCATCACATTGGGCGTGGACGCGATCATGCCCAGCGGCACCAGGTCGGTGGCGGGATTGAAGCCGATGTTGCCGTACAGGAACTGATTGACGCTCTGCGTGCCGACCGAACCCAGCACGATGGTGTAGCCGTCCGGCTGGGCGCGCGTGGCGGCGGCCACGCCCAGGTTGCCGGCGGCGCCGGGCTTGTTCTCGACCACGATGGACTGGCCCAGCGCCGGCCGCATGTGCTCGGCGATGGTGCGCGCGAAGATATCGGTGGTGCCCCCGGGCGGGAACGGCACGATCAGGGTGATGGGCCGTTCCGGCCACGTGGCCGCGGCCGCCGGCGCGGCCATTGCGCCCGCCATCGCGGCCACGCCGACGCAGACCGCGGCGGCGCCTGTCCCTGCACGAAACAACCTGCCCATCCTCTTTCCCCTTCGTGTGAAGTGTTCGATTGATCAAACGGAATCGGGTGCATCGGTACTTCGCGGTTCGACACGGGCGCCCTTGCCATGGGCAGGACATCGCGTCGCGGGCTGGCGCCCGACGTGACCATACGGTCACTTTTTCCGCATTAAGAACCCGGGGCCCCGGCTTGTCAATCGGGAGAAGGAGGAATCGGGCGTTATCCCTAAGGTTGGTTGACCGGTTGCGCGCCGGCCGGCGCCACGGCCTGACCCGCGCCCGGCTGGCCGCCACCGGCCTGGCCGTTGGCCGCCGCGCCGCCTTGCGCCGGCGCCAGGCCATCCCAGCCGCCGCCCAGCGCGACGATCAGGTTGACGCTGGCCACCAGCCGGTTGCCATACAGGCTGAGCGCGCTGCGTTCGTTGCTGAGCGCGGTGGCGTCCACCACCGCTACGCTCAGGTAATCGACCAGTCCGGCCTTGTACTGGTTCTGGATCAGCCGCAGCGATTCGCGCGCCGATTCCAGCGCGCGGCGCTGCACGGTCTGTTCGTTCTCCATCACGCGCAGCTGGATCAGGTAGTCCTCGACCTCGCGCAGCCCGGTCAGCGCCGCCTGGCGGTAGGCCGCCGCCTGCGCATCGTAGGAGGCGCGCGCCTGCTCGACCTGCGCCTGGCGCGCGCCGCCATCGAAAATCGTCAACGCCAACGCCGGGCCCAGCGACCAGAAGCGCGCCGGCGCGGTCAGCAGTTCGGCGAACTGGCCGTTGCGAAAGCCGCCGTCGGCCGACAGGGTCAGGCTGGGGAACCAGGCCGCCTGCGCCACGCCGATCTGCGCATTGGCGGCGGCCGCGCGGCGCTCGGCGGCGGCCACGTCGGGACGGCGCTCCAGCAGCTCGGACGGCAGGCCCACCGGAATCCGCGGCAACTGCAGCGAGAACGGCGCCGGCGGCAGGCTGAAGCGCGACGGCGCCTGGCCCATCAGCACCGCGATGGCATGTTCGTACTGGCCGCGCTGCCAGTCCAGGTCGATCGACTGCGCGCGCGTGCTTTCGACCTGGGTGCGCGCCACCGCCACGTCCGACTGCCCCGCCACGCCCACGTTGTAGCGGTTCTGCGTCAACTGCAGCGATTTCTCGTAGGCCGCCACGGTGGCGTCCAGCAGGCGCTTCTGTTCGTCCAGCACGCGCAGTTGCAGATAGGCCTGCACCAGCGCGGCCTGCGCGCTCAGGCGGGTCGCGGCCAGGTCGGCCAGGCTGGCCGCGGCGCTGGCCTCGGACGACTCGACGCTGCGGCGCACCCGGCCCCACACATCCAGCTCCCAACTGACGCTGCCGGTCAGCGAATACTGGTTGGACACGTTGCCGCCGCCGCCCGACGAGGCGGACGACGAACCGCCGCTGCCGCCGCCACTGCCCGAACGGGTCAGGCCGGCGCCCGCCCCCACCGTGGGGAAGAAGCCGGCGCGGGCGCCGCGCACCAGGCCCAGCGCCTGGCGGTAATTGGCCTCGGCCTGGGCAATGGTCTGGTTGGAGGCATTGAGGTTGTCCACCAGGCCATTGAGCGTGGCGTCGTCATAGACGCGCCACCACTGGCCGCGGTCGGCGTCGTCGCGCGGCTCGGCGCGCTTCCAGCCCGGCACCTCGTCCTGGCCTTCCTTGTAGGCCGCGCCCACGTCCAGCGCCGGCCGCTGGTAGTCGGGACCGACGGCGCAGGCGGCCAGTGCCGCGCATAGCGCCAGGGTGATGCCGGCGCGCGGCAGGAAGGCGGAAGGAAAAGGCTTGGCGTTGCGGATCATAGTTGTTCTATCGAAGCGGCCCCGCCACGCCGGGCGCGCCCGCGCGCGGCCCAGAGGCGGAAACGGTCAAGGTAGAGATAGACCACCGGCGTGGTGTACAGCGTCAGGACCTGGCTCAGCACCAGTCCGCCCACGATGGTAATGCCCAGCGGCTGGCGCATCTCGACGCCGGCGCCCGTGGCCACCACCAGCGGCAACGCGCCGAAGATGGCGGCCATGGTGGTCATCATGATCGGCCGGAAGCGCGTCAGGCAGGCCTGGAAGATGGCTTCCTTGGGCGCCATGCCCTGATTGCGCTCGGCCTCGAGCGCGAAATCCACCATCATGATGGCGTTCTTCTTGACGATGCCGATCAGCAGGAACACCCCGATCAGCGCGATCAACGTGAAGTCGGTGCGCACCAGCAGCAGCGCCAGCAACGCGCCCAGCCCGGCCGACGGCAGCGTCGACAGGATCGTCAGCGGATGCACGAAGCTCTCGTACAGGATGCCCAGCACGATATACATGGTGACCAGCGCCGCCAGGATCAGCCAGGGCTGCTGCGCCAGCGTCTGCTGCAGCACCGCCGCCGTGCCCTGGAAACCGGCCTGTATCTGGTCCGACGGCAGGCCGATGCGCGCCACCGCCGCATCGATGGCGGCGGTGGCCTGGCCCAGCGACACGCCCGGCGCCAGGCTGAACGACACCGTATCGGCCACGAACAGGCCCTGGTGCTGCACGCTCAGCGGGGCATTGGCGTTCTCGAAGCGGGCGAAGGCCGCCATCGGCACCCGCGCCCCGCTGGCGGTGATGACCTCGACCTGCTTGAGCGACTCGATGTCCTGCGCGAACTTCGGGTCCACCCCCAGCACCACGTGGTACTGGTTCAGCGGCCCGTACATCACCGACACCTGGCGCTGGCTGAAGGAGTTGTTCAGCACGGTCGAGATCGTCGCCATGCTCACGCCCAGCCGGGTGGCGGCGTCGCGGTCGATCACCAGGTTGATTTCGCGGCCCTTGTCCTCGACGTCGGTATCGACATCGGTGATCTCCGGAACCTTGGCCATGGCCTGCTGCACCTTGGGCATCCACGAACGCAGCAATTGCAGGTCGCCGGACATCAGCGTGTAGTCATAGGAACCCTGGCTCTGGCGGCCGCCGACGCGGATGTCCTGCTGCGCCACCAGGAACATGCGCGCGCCCGGCATGTTCTGCAGCCGCGCCCGCAGGCGGTTGATGACCTGCTCGGCCGAGACATTGCGCTCGCCCAGCGGCTTGAGCTGGATCTGCATGAAGCTGCTGTTGCTGCCGCCGCGCCCGCCGGCGTAGCCGGTCATGCTCTGCACCGCCGGATCGGCCAGCACCACCTTGCGCAAGGCCTCCAGCTTGGGCACCGTGGCCTGGAACGACGTGCCCTGGTCCACCCGGAAAAAGCCCAGCAACTGGCCGGTGTCCTGCTGCGGGAAGAAGCCCTTGGGCACGACGGTGTACAGGTACACGTTCAGGCCCACCGCCGCCGCCAGGACCAGCATCATCAGGCGGCTATGAGCCAGCGCCCACGCCAGGCTGCGGCGGTAGCCGTCCTGCATCCAGGCAAAGCCGTCCTCGGCCCAGCGCGCCAGCCGGCCGGGCGGCTTCGGTTCCTTGGGCTCGGCCTTGAGCAGGCGCGCGCACATCATCGGCGTCAGCGTCAGCGACACCACCAGCGACACCATGATGGAGGCCGACAGCGTCACCGCGAACTCCCGGAACAGGCGCCCCGCCACCCCGCCCATCAGCAGGATCGGGATGAACACCGCCACCAGCGACAGGCTCATCGACAGCACCGTGAAGCCCACCTCGCGCGAGCCGCGCAGCGCCGCCCGCATCGGCGACATGCCGTTCTCGACGTGGCGCATGATGTTCTCCAGCACCACGATGGCATCGTCCACCACGAAGCCGGTGGCCACGATCAACGCCATCAGCGAGATGGTGTTGAGCGTGAAGCCGCACAGATACATGACGCAGAAGGTGCCGATCAGCGACACCGGCACCGCGACGCTGGGAATGATGGCCGCGCGCCAGCGCCGCAGGAACAGCAGCACCACCAGCACCACCAGGCCCACCGCGATGATCAGCGTCAGCTCGGCCTCGTGCAGCGAGGCGCGGATGCTGGGGGTGCGGTCCTGCGCCACGGTCAGCTGCACGTCGGCCGGCATCAGCGCCAGCAGCGTCGGCAGTTGCGCGCGCACCGCGTCCACGGTTTCGATGATGTTGGCGTCGGCCTGGCGCCGCACGATCATCAGGATCGCGTTGCGCTGGTTGTAGAAGCCGGTCTGGTACAGGTCCTCGACCGAATCCTCGACCCTGGCCACGTCCGACACCCGCACCGGCGCGCCGTCGCGCCAGGCCACGATCAGCGGCCGGTACTGTTCGGCGCGGCTGAGCTGATCGTTGACCATGATCTGCCAGTGGTACTGGTCGTTTTCCAGCACGCCCTTGGGCCGGTTGGCGTTGGCATTGGCCAGCGCCGTGCGCACTTCGTCCAGCGACACCCCGCGATTGGCCAGCGCGCCCGGCAGCACCGTCACGCGCACCGCCGGCAGCGAACTGCCGCCCACCGTGACCTCGCCCACGCCATCGACCTGCGACAGCTTCTGCGCCACGATGGTCGAGGCCAGGTCGTACATCTGGCCCTGGCTCAGGGTGTCGGACGTCATCGCCAGCGTCATGATGGGCGCGTCCGAGGGATTGGACTTGTGGTACGTGGGGTTGCTGCGCAGGCTGGTCGGCAGCAGCGAGCGGGCGGCGTTGATGGCCGCCTGCACGTCGCGCGCGGCGCCGTTGATGTCGCGCGACAGGTCGAACTGCAAGGTCACCCGCGTCGAGCCCTGCGTGCTGCTGGAAGTCATCTCCGTCACGCCGGCGATGCTGCCCAGCGAGCGCTCCAGCGGCGTGGCGACACTGGACGCCATGGTCTCCGGGCTGGCGCCGGGCAGGCTGGCCGACACCGAGATGGTGGGAATGTCCATCTGCGGCAGCGGCGCCACCGGCAACAGGAAGAACGACAGCATGCCCGCCAGCACGACCGCCAGCGACAGCAGCGTGGTAGCCACCGGCCGGACGATGAAGGGCGCCGACAGGATCACGGCGCGCTCCCGGCGCGCGCCTCGCGCATGCCGCGCCAGCGCCGCGACATGCGGTCGAACATCAGGTAGATCACCGGCGTGGTGAACAGCGTCAGCACCTGGCTCAGCAGCAGGCCGCCCACCATCACCAGGCCCAGCGGCTGGCGCACCTCGGCGCCCGTGCCCGTGGACAGCATCAGCGGCAGCGCGCCGAACAACGCCGCCAGCGTGGTCATCAGGATCGGCCGGAAACGCAGCAGCGCCGCCTCATGGATCGCCGCGCGCGGCGACAGACCGCGCTTGCGCTCGGCGTCGAGCGCGAAGTCGATCATCATGATGGCGTTCTTCTTGACGATGCCGATCAGCAGAATGATGCCGATGATGCCGATCATGTCGAGCTCGGTGCCGCTGATCAGCAGCGCCAGCAGCGCCCCCACGCCGGCCGACGGCAGCGTCGACAGAATGGTGATCGGGTGGATGTAGCTTTCGTACAGCACGCCCAGCACAATGTACATGGTGACGATGGCCGCCAGGATCAGCCATAGCGTGCTCGATAGCGAATTCTGGAACGCCAGCGCCGCGCCCTGGAAGCGCGTCTCGACGCTGGCCGGCATGCCGATCTCGGCCTCGGCCGCGGTGATTGCCTCGACCGCGGCCGACAGCGATGCGCCCGGCGCCAGATTGAACGACACCGTGACCATCGGGAACTGGTCCAGCCGGTTCACCGCCAGCACCGTCTTGCCCTCGGTGATGCGGGCAATCGACGACAGCGGCACCTGCGCGCCGGTCGAGGTCGGCACGTGGATCTGGCCGAGCGAGGCCGGGTTCATCTGGAACTGCGGCTGCACCTCCAGCACCACGCGGTACTGGTTGGACTGGGTGAAGATGGTCGAGATCAGGCGCTGGCCGAAAGCGTCGTACAGCGCCTCGTCCACCACCGCCGCCGTGATGCCCAGGCGCGAGGCCGCGTCGCGGTCGATCTCGACCCAGGTCTGCAGGCCGTCGTCCTGCAGATCATCGGTCACGTCCTTCAGGCCCGGCACCTGGCGCAGCCGGTCGATCAGCTTGGGCGTCCATTCGCTCAGCACCTTCAGGTCCGGATTGGACAGGGTCATCTGGTACTGCGTGCGGCTGACGCGGTCCTCGATGGTCAGGTCCTGCACCGGCTGCATGTAGACGGTCAGGCCGTCCTGCTTGCCAAAGGCTTCCTGCAGCCGCGCCATGACCGTGCGCAGGTCGCCGTTGCGCTCGGCCTGCGGCTTGAGCGCGATCTGCATGCGCCCGGCGCTGAGGGTGGCGTTGCTGCCGTCCACGCCAATGAATGACGACACCGCCTGCACGTCCGGATCCTCCAGCGCCAGCCGCGCCGCCGCCTGCTGGCGCTCGGCCATGGCGGTGAACGAAATGGACTGCGGCGCCTGTGTGATGGCCTGGATCAGTCCGGTGTCCTGCTGCGGGAAAAAGCCCTTGGGAACCAGGATGTACAGCAGCACCGTCAGCGCGAAGGTGGCCAGGGCCACCAGCAGCGTCAACGGCTGGTGCCGCAGCACCTTCTGCAGCATGCGGTCGTAGGCGGCGATGGTGCGGTCGATAAAGGCGCCGGTGACCTGGTGAAAGCGCCCGTGCTTCTGCTCGGACTCGGCGCGCAGCAGTCGCGCGCACATCATCGGCGTCAGCGTCAGCGACACCACCAGCGAAATCAGGATCGACACCGCCAGCGTGATGGCGAACTCGCGGAACAGCCGCCCCACCACCTCGGTCATGAACAGCAGCGGAATCAGCACCGCGATCAGCGAGAAGGTCAGCGAGATCAGCGTGAAACCGATCTGCTGCGCGCCCTTGAGCGCGGCCTGCAGCGGCGTCTCGCCCTCTTCGATGTGGCGGGCGATGTTCTCGATCATGACGATGGCGTCGTCCACCACGAAGCCGGTGGCGATGGTCAGCGCCATCAGCGTCAGGTTGTTGATGGAGAAGCCGGCCAGGTACATGATGCCGAAGGTGCCCACCAGCGACAGCGGCACCACCACGCTGGGAATCAGCGTCGCGGTGAGGCTGCGCAGGAACACGAAGGTCACCATCACCACCAGCGCCACCGCCAGCAGCATCTCGAACTGCACGTCGGCCACCGAATCGCGGATGGTCTGGGTGCGGTCCGACACCACCGCCACGTCCAGCGTGGCCGGCAGCGCGGCGCGCAATTGCGGCAGCAGCGCCTGGATGCGGTTGACCACGTCGATGACGTTGGCGCCGGGCTGGCGCTGGATGTTCAGCAGGATGGCCGGCTTGTCGCCGGCCCAGGCGGCCTGGCGCGTATCCTCGGCGCCCTCGACCGCGCGCGCCACGTCCGACAGGCGCAGCGGCGCGTTGTTCTTGTAGGCGATGATCAGGTCGTTGTAGTCGGTGGGCGACTTGAGCTGGTCATTGGCGTTGATGGTGGTCGAGCGCAGCGGCCCGTCCAGGTTGCCCTTGGGCTGATTGACGTTGGCGCCCACCACCGCGGTGCGCAGGTCGGTCAGCCCCAGGCCGTTGGCCGCCAGCGCCTGCGGATTGACCTGCACCCGCACGGCCGGGCGCTGCCCGCCCGCCACGCTCACCAGGCCCACGCCCGGAATCTGCGACAGCTTCTGCGCCACCCGCGTATCGACCAGGTCGCGCACCTGCGGCAAGGGCATGGTGGGCGAGGTGATGGCCAGCGTCAGCACCGCCGCGTCGGCCGGGTTGACCTTGTTGTAGGTCGGCGGCACCGGCAGGTCGCTGGGCAGCAGGTTCGACGCCGCGTTGATGGCGGCCTGCACCTGCTGCTCGGCCACGTCCAGCGGCAGCGTCAGGTTGAACTGCATGGTGATGACCGAGGCGCCGCCCGAACTGGTCGACGACATCTGGTTCAGGCCCGGCATCTGGCCAAACTGCCGCTCCAGCGGCGAGGTCACCAGCGAGGTCATCACGTCCGGGCTGGCGCCCGGGTACAGCGTGGTCACCTGGATGGTGGGGTAGTCGACTTCGGGCAGCGCCGAGACCGGCAGCAGGCGGTAGGCGATGAAGCCGGCGATCAGGATGGCCACCATCGACAGCGTGGTGGCCACGGGCCGCAGGATGAACAGGCGCGACGGGCTCACGGCGCGGCCCCCCGATCAGCGCGTGGCGGGCGTGGTGCCCGCCGGCGCGCCCCCGCCCAGCGACTTGTCCTTGGCGGCGGGGATCACCTCGTCGCCGCCCACCACCTCGACCTTGGCGCCGGCGCGCAGGCGGTCGGTGCCCTCGGTGACGACGCGGTCGCCCGGCTGCAGGCCCTCGTTCACGGCCACCATGCCATTGTTGATAGCGCCCAGCTTGACCTGCCTGACCTGCACGGTATTGTCCGGCTGCACCAGGAACACGAAGGCGCCGGCCGAGCCCTGCTGCACCGCCGCCGTTGGAATCGCGGTCACGCCCTTGCGCGTCAGCACGTGCAGGCGCACGTTGACGAACTGGTTGGGAAACAGCGCGTCGTCCTGGTTGTCGAACCTGGCCTTGAGCTTGAGGGTGCCGGTGGTGACGTCGATCTGGTTGTCCAGCGTCTCCAGCGTGCCGGACGCGATGCGGCGGGTGTCGGCGCGGTCATAGGCCTCCACCGCCAGGGTGCGGCCCTGGGCCAGTTCGGCGCGCACTTCCGGCAATTGCGTCTCGGGCAGCGTGAACACCACCGAGATCGGCTGGGTCTGCGTGATCACCACCAGGCCATTGGTGTCCGAGCTGGACACCAGGTTGCCCCGGTCGACCTGGCGCAGGCCGAGGCGGCCGCTGATCGGCGCCGTGATGCGGGCGTAGTCCAGCTGCAGGCGGGCATTGTCGACATTCGCCTGGTCGCTCTTGATGGTGCCTTCGTATTGCCGCACCAGCGCCGCCTGGGTGTCGACCTGCTGCTTGGCGATGGAGTCCTGCTTGAACAGGGCCTGATAGCGCTGCAGGTCGCGGCGCGCGTTCTCCAGCAGCGCCAGGTTCTGCATCTGGGTGCCGCGGGCCTGGTCCAGGGCCACCTGGAAGGCGCGCGGGTCGACCTGCGCCAGCAGGTCGCCGGCCTTGACCTGCTGGCCTTCCTTGAACGGCACGTCGACCAGCTCGCCGCTGACGCGGCTGCGCACGGTGACAGTGTTGTAGGCCGTGACGGTGCCCAGGGACTTGAGGAAGATGTCGATGTCCTGCGTGACGGCGCTGGCCACCCGCACCGGCACGGCCAGGTTGGCCATGGCCGCGGCCATGTTGGGCCGTCCGGCCGCGCCCGGACGCCCGCCGCCCGCGCCTCCCGGCTTGGCGGCCGGCCGCAGCGCCAGCCAGGCGATGCCGGCGACCACCAGCAAAAGCACCGCCAACCCGATGATTCTGCGGCGGGTCCAGCGGGAAGGCGACGAAACGGGACGGCTATCGGACATGGGATACGGTTCCGGCACTGACGGAGAAAGCCGTATTGTGACCCAGGCGGCCGACATTTCCGTGATTGTCCGTTGCCGCTGAAATAGGCCGCAACAGGAATCGGGGCGGGATCGCCGCCGGCTGCCGCGCCCGGAGGCCCGGACGGATCAGGAATTGCAGAGGGTCATCTGGAACGGGATGCTGCGGGCCACCTGCTGGGGCTTGAACTCGCCGTCCTGGGTCGAAAAGCGGATCCAGATCATGTACTTGTTGGCACTGATCTCGGGGAATACGCCCTGGGCCTGGTCGACCCACACGCGCAGCAACTGGTACTGCTTGCCGCCCAGCATCTGCTGGTAGGCGCCCTGTTCGGCCACGATGTCGGTCTTGCGGCCGGACTCGCGCAGCAGGCGCAGCGCCATGGTCAGGCCGTCGAACAGGGGGATGAAGGGCGCCAGCCAGGCCTGCAGGTCCGCGCAGCGCGCGGCCTCGGGCTTTTGCTGCCAGGCGTAGTACGACGGCATGTCCACCTGGGTGGCGCCGCCGGGCACCGCCAGGCGGCCGCGCAGGCTGGTGAGCCATTCGTTCTCGCGCAGCGACTGGCCGGTCTTGCCGGGCGCGGCCAGGGTCGAGGAGACCTTTTCGAGTTCGCGCAGCATGCCTTCGAGCGCGTCCTGCGCCACCCCGGGGTGATCGCGCAGGCCCACCAGCGCCACGCGCTGGCGTTCGAGATCCTGCAGCACCGCGCCTTTCACGTCGGTGCGCTCGCAGACGTCGAGCAGATCGAACAACGAGGTGACCGCGACCTGGTGCAGGCGTGAATCCCCCTCGCGGGCAAAGAAGAACAGCCTGTCGAACAGGTATTCGAGCCGCAGGTAAGCGCGGATGCGCTCATTGAAGGGATATTCGAAAACAATCACGCTTGTAAACAGGCCCATCAGAGGTCGACCCGCGGGCCGAGATTATTCAGGGGTGCCGGCCAAGCCCGGGGCTTGCCGGCCCGTCGCGGCCGCCAGCGCAAGCCAGCGGTCATGCAGGGTCTTCGCCTGCGCGCGCAATTGCTCCGGCGAGGTCGCGCCGCCATTGTCGATGACGTCATCCGCGACTTCGAGCCGGCTGGCCCGCGCAGCCTGTGCCGCCATGATACGCCGGATGGCGGAGTCCGTCAGCCCGCTGCGCGACTGCACGCGCGCCACCTGCGTTTCGGGATCGCAATCGACCACGCAGATGCGATCGACGCGGTCGCGCCAGCGCGTGATCGACTCCACCAGCAGCGGCACCACGAACACCAGATAGGCGCCGCGCGCGGCCTCGGCCTGGCGTTCGGTTTCATGGCCGATGGCCGGGTGCAGGATGGCCTCAAGGCGCAGGCGGACTCGCGGATCGGCGAAGGCGCGTTCCCGCATCCAGTCGCGGTCGAGGGCGCCATCCGGTGTCAACGCGTCGGGCCCGAACTCGCGTTCGATGGCGGGCATGGCCGCGCCCCCGACCGCTGTCAGCGCGCGCGCGATCTCGTCCGTGTCGACCACCGACGCGCCCCATTCGCCCAGCATGTCGGCCACGCGCGACTTGCCCGAGCCGATGCCTCCTGTCAGACCAATCTTGAACATGCTCTTCATTCCCTCGCGGCCGCGATCCGGCCGGACCGGCGCGCCCCGCGCGCCCTCAATGCAGCAACCATCCCAGGCCCTGCTCGCCGCCCAGCAGCAGCACGGCCACGCCCGCCAGCGCCAGGTAGGGCCCGAACGGCAGCGCCTGGCCGCGACTGGCGCGGCCGCTGAGCGTCAACGCGCCGCCCACCACCACCCCCGCCACCGACGCGGCCAGCAGCAGCATCGGCAACGCGCCGACGCCGAACCAGGCGCCCAGCGCCGCCAGCAGCTTGAAGTCGCCGTAGCCCATGCCCTCGCGCCCCGTCAGCAGGCGGAATGCATGAAAGATAACCCACAGGAACGAATAGCCGGCCACCGCGCCCACCACCGCCATCGACAACGGGGTGAAGGCATCGAACAGGTTCACCAGCAGGCCGGCCCAGGCCAGTGGCAGAGTGATGGCATCGGGCAGGAGGGTCGATTCGAGATCGATCCAGGCCAGCGCCACCAGCGCCGCCGACAGCCCCATGGCGCACAGCGCGATAGGCGTGGCGCCGAAGCGCCAGGCGCAGGCCGCGAACAGCACGCAGGTGATGGCCTCGATGGCGGGATAGCGCCAGCCGATCGGCGCCCGGCAGGCGGCGCAGCGGCCGCGCAGCGCCAGCCAGCCCGCCAGCGGCAGGCGGCGCCAGCCGGTCACGGGCGCTTCGCACCGCGGGCAGTGCGCGGCCGGCGCCCACAGGCCATAGCTGGCGGCCGGCCGGGCCTGGCCCGCCGCCTCCTGGCATTGCGCCTGCCATTCGCGTTCCATCATGCGCGGCAGGCGGTGAGTTACCCGCGTCAGCCAGCCGCCGACGGCCAGACCGCCCAGCGCGGCCAGCGCGACGAACAGTGCCAGCGGCACGGGAAGGACATGCCACAGCGTGGTCATGCGCGCCCTCGCGGCGCGGCGCGGCGGGCGCGGCGGCGGCCGGGCCGTGCGGGGCCGTGTCGTAATTTGTGCATAAAGTGCCGGCTACGCCTTTCAGGGTGTGGGGGAACGTATCGAATCTTCGCATAAGTGCGTAAAATCGGAGACAGACTCAATTTACGGATCAGCTGCCATGGCCGCGCGCGTCGAACTCCTTACCCGCCCCCGCAAACTCGGCATCTTGGGGCTGCTGCTCGCGGGCACGGCGCTGGGTGCCGCGGGCTGCGCCCAGCAACGCACCGAAGGCTATTACGATCCTCCGGCGGAAAGCACCGTGACCGACGCCCAGTACCAGGGCTCCGGCGCCGGCTACCGCACCGTGCTGCGGGCGCCGTCGCAGGTGCAGATCGCGCTCAAGCCGGACCAGAAAAAGACCCCGAACCAGGCCGCGGCCAGCCAGGGCGCCACCACCGAGGACGGCCAGGCCGTGCCGGAAGGCGCCGACAGCGGCGGCGCCGCGGCCGCCCCGGCGCCCGCTCCGGCCCCGGCCTCCATGCAAAGCGCGGCCGCCAACAGCCTGGTGCCCCAACCGCAGACCTACATGGGCACCCTGCCGTGTTTCTCGCCCGCCATGCAGTGCACGGCGCAGCGCGTCACGCTGACCCTGGCGCCCAACGGCCGCTGGCGCGGCCGCACCGCCTACCTCGAAAACGATCCCAAGAAGGCCGCCCCGGTGGTCGAGCAGGGCTGCTGGGATGCCACCGACGAGCGCCCGCCGCGCGTCATCCTGCTCGACGGCAAGGGCAATGTGCGGGTCGAATTCGTGGTGGCCGCCAACAACGTGCTGCGCGTGCGCTCCATCGGCGGCCAGA
Source organism: Achromobacter sp. HNDS-1 (assembly GCF_040084795.1). Classification (NCBI taxonomy): domain Bacteria; kingdom Pseudomonadati; phylum Pseudomonadota; class Betaproteobacteria; order Burkholderiales; family Alcaligenaceae; genus Achromobacter; species Achromobacter sp. HNDS-1. The sequence continues at coordinate 3,775,323 of NZ_CP157584.1, read as the reverse complement.
CGCCGAACCTGAACTACAACCTGACGCGCCAGCCGGACCTGGATCCGATCGACGAACTGGCCAAGGCCAACGCGCCCCAGTGCCCGTAAGGCCGGCAGGCCAGACACTGCCTCTGGCCTGACCGACCGCCCACCGCCCCGAGGGCCTGCCGGACACCGCGTCCGCCAGGCCCTTGTGCTTTCCGCCGCCCGCGCCCGGCCGGACTCGCGAACGCCGCCAGCGAACACGCTCGATGTGAGCGCCTACTTACCCCACAACCCCTTGTTGATCAGCATCGCGGAACAATCCGCGATCACGGTGGCGATCGGCCTGGGATGGACGGCATACGCGCCCGAGCCCGGGCACCCCGTCTCCGCCCTGGCCGGGCCGTCACCGGCCGCCGCATCCTGAACGTGGCCAGCGGGCCCGACCGGCAACGGCGGTCCGCCGTCCAGGTGTCCGTAGGCGCATAGCCGGCAGGCCAGCCGCATGGCGTTGCGCACCCCCAGCTTGGTGAAGATGCGGGCGCGATGGGCCTCGACCGTGCGCAGCGAGATACCCAGGTCGATGGCGATGACCTTGTTGGGGCGTCCGGCGACGATGTAGTCGACGATCTCGCGTTCGCGCGGCGTCAGGACGGCCAGGATGGCGGGAAGATCGGGGCGGGGAACGGGCATGGAACGGCTCTGCAATGAAAGGTTGCAGAGAGTCTGCCCCGCCGCCGGCGGCGACGTAAGCTGGCAATTTTGCCAGGGGCGACGGCGCGGCCCGCGGCAAACGGGCCGGCGGCGGCGCCTGGCATCAGGCCGTGTAGGACAGTTCCAGGTTGTCGATCAGGCGCGTCGCGCCCAGCTTGGCGGCGGCCAGCACCACCACGGGCTCGCCGGCCTGCAGGTCGGCGGCTTCCGGACGCTTCAGGTCGCGCTGGCGACGCAGGGCGATGTAGTCCACCTTCCAGCCACGATCGGTCAGGTGCTGAGTGGCCTCGCGCTCCAGCCCGGCGGCATCGCGCTCGCCGGCCGCCAGCCGCTGGCCGACGCCCCGCAGCGCGGCGTACAGGGCCGGCGCCTCGGCGCGCTCGGCCTGGCTCAGGTAGCGGTTGCGCGAGGACAGCGCCAGGCCGTCGTCGGCGCGCACGGTCTCGTGCGCCAGCACTTCCACCGGCAGCTGGAACTGGCGGCACATGTTGCGCACCACCATCAGCTGCTGGTAGTCCTTCTTGCCGAACACCGCCACCTTGGGCTGCACGCAGGAGAACAGCTTGAGCACCACGGTGCTGACGCCGGCGAAGAAGCCCGGTCGGAACTCGCCTTCGAGGATGTCGCCCAGGTCGTCCGGCGGCTGCACGCGGTAGTTCTGCGGTTCGGGGTACATCTCGCGCTCGTTGGGCGCGAACAGCACGTACACGTCGCGCTCGCGTTCGAGCTTCTCGATGTCGGCGGCCAGGGTGCGCGGGTATTGGTCGAAATCCTCGTTCGGCCCGAACTGCAGGCGGTTCACGAAGATGCTGGCGACCACCGGGTCGCCGTGCTGGCGCGCCAGCTTCATCAGCGCCAGGTGGCCCTCGTGCAGGTTGCCCATGGTGGGCACGAACGAGACGCGGTTCTGGCCGCGCAGGTGGTCGCGCAATTCCTGGATGGTGTGGACGACTTTCAAGGGGGATCTCCGGGATTGGGCGCACAGCCCGGGGGGAATCGGATCAGGCCGCGACCGCCGCGACGCTGGTGTAGGCCAGGCGCACGTAGATGGGCGCGTAAGGCTCGGCCTGCGTGATTTCCAGCAGCGATTCGCGCGCCAGTTCCAGCATGGCGATGAAGTGCACCACCACCACCGCGGCCGGCGCGCCCTCGCGCACGCGTTCCATGAACAGGTCGCCGAACTCCATGAAGCGCACGTCGTTCAGGCGCCGCAGGATGTGCGTCATGTGATCGCGCACCGACAGCTGTTCGCGGGTGATGTGATGGTGCTGGTTGAGCTTGGCCCGCTTCATGATGTCGGCCCACGCGGCGCGCAGGTCGTCGACGCTGACCTCGGGCAGCATGCGTTCGACGCTCAGGTCGGCGACCGCGTGGCTGCTGACGAAGTCGCGGCCCAGCTGCGGCATGGCGTCGAGCTTCTGCGCGGCCAGCTTCATCTGTTCGTATTCGAGCAGGCGGCGCACCAGCTCGGCGCGCGGATCCTCGGGCTCTTCGCCGGTGTCGGTCTTCTTGACCGGCAGCAGCATGCGCGACTTGATCTCGATGAGCATGGCCGCCATCAGCAGATACTCGGCGGCCAGCTCCAGATTGTGGATGCGGATCTGTTCCACATAGGACAGATACTGCCGCGTGACATCCGCCATGGGGATGTCCAGCACGTTGAAGTTCTGCTTGCGGATCAGGTACAGCAGCAGGTCCAGCGGTCCCTCGAAGGCTTCGAGGAACACCTCCAGCGCGTCCGGCGGGATATACAGATCCGTCGGCATCTGGAACAGCGGCTCGCCGTACAGGCGCGCGAACGCGACGCTGTCAACGGTGTCGGGCGTGCTGTCGACGGGGGGTTCCACTAGCGCGGCCAGGGCGTCGCCCGGGACGGAGGGGGTGTGGGCCATGGCTGCCGCAACGGTATCAGTCGGCCTGATACACGTACGGCTTTTGCGGCACGCGGGCGGCGCGGAAGCCTTCCAGCAGTTCCGCGTCCTGCGGCTTGTCCCACAGACGGGCGCGGCCCTCGCGCTGGCGCTCTTCGGTGCCAGGGTGCGACTGCTTGTAGTCTTTGAGGAACTTGGTGATCTCGGATTCGTAGTTGGTTGCCATGGCACCAATTTCAGTGGGTTTCGGATACCCGGAGTTTACTGCACGCGGGGCCGGGAGCCGGCGTTACAATCTTCCGGGTCCCACCGCCCCCCTCCGCCATGTCAGCCGAATCCGCAGCCGCAGCCAATCCCGCTCCTCCCTCAACCCCGGACGCGGTGCGCGCGGCGCGCATGATTCCCTTCATCGTCGGCTGTGCGCTGTTCATGCAGATGCTGGACGCCACGGTGGTCGCCACCGCCCTGCCGGCCATGGCGCGGGCACTGGGATCGACCCCGGTGCGGTTGAACGTGGCCATCACCTCCTACCTGCTGTCGGTGGCCGTGTTCGTGCCGGTCAGCGGCTGGGCCGCCGACCGCTACGGCGCGCGCCGCGTGTTCATCGCCGCCATCGGCCTGTTCACCCTCAGTTCCGTGGCCTGCGCCCTGTCGCAGGACCTGCCGCAGCTGGTCATCGCCCGGGTGGTGCAGGGCATGGCCGGGGCCATGATGGTGCCGGTGGGCCGCATCATCCTGCTGCGCACGGTGCCCAAGCAGGATCTGTTGAAAGCCATGTCGTTCCTGTCGATCCCGGCGCTGCTGGGGCCGGTGATCGGGCCGCCACTGGGCGGTTTCATGGTCACGTACATGTCGTGGCACTGGATCTTCCTGATCAATATCCCCATTGGCGTGCTCGGCATCGCGCTGGTGCTGCGCTACGTGGCCGAGATCAAGGAAGAATCGGCGCCGCGCCTGGACTGGCTGGGCTTCCTGCTCAGCGCGGTGTGCCTGGCCACGCTGGTCAGCGGCTTCGAGGCCATCGGCCGCGACGTCATGCCGCTGCCGATGCTGCTGGGCCTGATCGCGGTCGGCATCGTCTGCGGCCTGCTCTACGGCTGGCATGCGCGCCGCACCGAACACCCCATCATCGATCTGGCGCTGATGCGCATCCCGACCTTCGCCATCTCGACGCTGGGCGGCAACCTGTGCCGCTTCGCGGTCGGCGCCACGCCCTTCCTGCTGGCCATGCTGCTGCAGGTGGGCTTCGGCCTGTCGCCGTTCTCGGCCGGCCTGATCACCTTCGCCAGCGCCGCCGGCGCGCTGCTGATGAAATTCGTCGCCACGCCCATCGTCAGGCATTTCGGCTTTCGCCGGGTGCTGACCGTGAACGCGGTGCTGACCGGCGCCTTCATCGTGGTCTGCGCCACGTTCACCCCCACCACCCCGGTCTGGCTGATGATCGCCATCCTGCTGGTCGGCGGCTTCTTCCGCTCGCTGCAGTTCACCGGCGTAAATACGCTAACCTATGCCGACATTCCCCCGGCCAAGATGAGCCGCGCCAGCAGTTTCGCCGCCATGGCGCAGCAGCTCGGCATCAGCCTGGGCGTGGGCGTGGCCGCGGTGACCCTGAACATCAGCATGACCCTGCGCGGGGCGGAAAGCCTGGTGGTGGGCGACGTGATCGTCGGCTTCATCGTCATCGGCCTGCTGTGCGCGGCTTCGGTCTTTTCCTTTAGACGCCTCGACCCGCTGGCCGGGGCACACCTGAACGGCGCCAAGAACAGTGACGACGAATGAATTTGTCCTAGCCCTGGACCAGGGCACCACCAGCTCCCGCGCCATCGTGTTCGATCGCGATGGCGTGGTGCGCGGCATCGGCCAACGTGAATTCCGCCAGCACTATCCGCGGCCGGGCTGGGTCGAACATGACCCCGGCGAGATCTGGCACAGCCAGCTGGACGTGGCGCGCGAGGCCCTGCGCAACGCCGCCGCCAGCGCCGCCGACGTGGCCGCCATCGGCATCACCAACCAGCGCGAAACCACCCTGATCTGGGACCGCGCCAGCGGCCGCCCCCTGGCCCGCGCCATCGTCTGGCAGGACCGCCGCACCGCGCCGATGTGCGACCAGTTGCGCCAGGACGGCCACGCCGACTTCCTGCAATCGCGCACCGGGCTGGTGCTGGACGCCTATTTCTCGGGCACCAAGCTGGCCTGGCTGCTGGATCACGTGCCCGGCGCGCGCCAGAAGGCCGAGCGCGGCGAACTGGCCTTCGGCACCGTCGACACCTGGCTGATCTGGCAGCTGACCGGCGGCGCGGTGCACAGCACCGACCCCAGCAACGCCTCGCGCACCATGCTGTTCGACCTGCACACGCAGGACTGGAACGACGAGATCCTGGCGCTGCTCAACATTCCGCGCAGCGTGCTGCCCTCCATCGCGCCCAGCAGCGCGGTGGTGGGCGAGTCCCTGCCCGAATGGCTGGGCGGCTCGATTCCCATCGCCGGCGTGGCCGGCGACCAGCAGGCCGCCACCTTCGGCCAGGCCTGCTTCAAGCCGGGCATGGCCAAGAACACCTACGGCACCGGCTGCTTCATGCTGATGAACGTGGGCGACAAGCCGGTGCAGTCGCACAACCACCTGCTGTCGACCGTCGGCTGGGGCCTGCCGGCGCAAGGCCAGCCAGGCTGGCGTCCGGCCTACATGCTGGAAGGCGGCGTGTTCGTCGCCGGCGCCGCGGTGCAATGGCTGCGCGACGGCCTGGGCATCATCCAGCGTTCCGAGGAAATCGAATCGCTGGCCGCCAGCGTGGCCGACACCGATGACGTCTTCATGGTCCCGGCCTTCGCCGGCCTGGGCGCGCCGCACTGGGACCCCTACGCCCGCGGCACCCTGGTGGGCCTGACGCGCGGCACCACCCGCGCCCACATCGCCCGCGCCACGCTCGAATCCATCGCCCTGCAGAGCGCCGAACTGCTGACCTGCATGAACGGCGACAGCGGCATCGCGCTGACCGAGCTGCGGGTGGACGGCGGCGCCGCCCGCAACGACCTGCTGATGCAGATGCAGGCCGACCTGCTGGGCGTGCCGGTGGTGCGCCCGCGGGTGCCCGAATCGACCGCGCTGGGCGCGGCCGGCCTGGCGGGCCTGGCGGTCGGCTTCTGGTCGGATCAGGACGAGTTCGCCTCCAAGTGGCAGGCCGAACGCACCTTCGAACCGTCCTGGCCGGACTCGGTGCGCGAGGCCCGCATGCGGCGCTGGCGCCAGGCGGTGGAACTGTCCAAGGGCTGGTCCAACACCGCGAAGTGAACGGAGGCCGCCCGGCGCGCCGCTGACACGCGCCGGCTGCCTGCGCGCGGATCGCCGCGAGGCATCGGCGCTCCCCCGCCGCCCATCACGCGCACGCAGCCGGCCGCTTACGGCCGCCGCGCCTGCGCCTGCATCACTCGCAACGCCACGCGATAGCCGGCGAACACATAGAACGCATTGCTGTTCATCAGCAGCCACGCGCCGGCGCCGCCCAGCAGCGCGACCACCGGGCCGACCGCGCGCATGTCGCCCTGCGACCAGGCGATCAGGCCCAGCACGCCGGCAGTGGCCAACGCCAGCGCGGTGCGCTTGAGCAGCACCAGCCCCAGGCTGTAGCCGCCCATGAAGGCCACCACGCCGATCGCCAGCGCCAGGGCCGTGACGGCGCAGGCCAGCACCAGCGCGAAGGCCGCCAGCGCCGGGCCGGCCGGGCGCAGCAACAGGCTCAGCAGGCCGATGCCGACACCGATGCCGCCGACCATGGTCAGCACCGCCAGCGCCAGCGGCGACCACAGCCCCGGCGGCGCGGCGCGCGCATCCATCTCGGCGACGAAACGGTGCATGGCCGCGGACGCGTCCGGCGCGCCCGCCTCGTCGCGCAGCGCCGCCTCCAGGCGGCGGCATTGCGCGATCAGCGCATTCAGGCCGGGGCCGGACGGCGCCATCACAGCCTCGTCACGCCCGGCGCGTGTTCGGCCACCGTGTTGCGCAGCGCGGCCATCGCCTCCTGCACGGCGGTCGGCCGGAACGCATCCTCGCGCCAGTACATGGCCACCGAGCCGAAGCCCGACAGCCGCATCGGAATGATGCGCATCGCCTTCATCTGCGTGAAGCGCAGCGCGGCGCGGTGCGAAGCGACGCCGATCATGTCGCTGTTGTTGATCAGCGTGAGATTGATGGTGACCGAATTGGATTCGATATGGTCGGCCGGCGGCGCCTGGCCGGCCGCGGCCAGCGCGGCGTCGACCGCGTTGCGGATCGGCGTGCCCTTGGGCCACAGGATCCAGCGGTATGACAGCAACTCCGGCCAGCCCGGCTGCTCCCGCGCGAACAGCGGATGGCGCGGCCGCGCCACCAGGTGGATCGGCTCCAGGTACAGGGCCTCGAAGCGGATGGCCGGATCGTGATGCTCGGGCGCCGAGCGGCCCACCACGATGTCCAGGTCGCCCTGCGCCAGTTGCGCCAGCAGGCGGTCGGTGGTGCCTTCCACCAGTTTCACGCGGGCCTGCGGCATGCGTTCGAGCAGCTTCATCACCGCCAGCGGCACGGTATCCGACGCCGAGGCGCCGGACGCGCCGATCACCACCCGCCCGCCGCCCCCTTCGCGCAAGGCGGCCATGTCGGCGCTGGCGCGGTCCAGCTGCGCCTCGACCCGCTGCGCGTGCGCGATCAGCACATCGCCGTGCGGCGTCGGCCGCAGGCCGCGCGCATGGCGCTCGAACAGCGGCAGGCCGATGTCGTCTTCCAGATCCTTCAGCCATTTCGACAAGCCCGGCTGGGTCGTGTTGAGCATGGCGGCCGAGTGGCTGATGTTGCGGGTCTGGGCCAGGCTGAGCAGCATTTTCAGATTGCGCAGGCGCAACCGGTGAGTCCAGTCCATGGAGCCCTCTTTTGTCTCTTATCCATATTGTTATTGGTATGGATAATAAGATAATTTCATTTCAAAACACATAGCTCGTTCCGCATAATCGTCTCCATATCAGGCCCCGCCGCGCCCGCCGCGACGGGCCCACAGAAGCCGGCCCCGACGCCGGCCCCAGGAGACAAACATGCCCGACGGTCACCCCCCCGGCGCGGATCGCGCCGCCTATTACGCCCGCATCGCCCAGAAGCACATGGCCCCCCTGTGGGAGTCGCTGCACAACCTGGTGCCGCGCCAACCCGCGCCGCGCTGCGTGCCCGCCATCTGGAAATACGACGAGGTGCGCGACGACGTGCTGGCCTCCGGCTCGCTCATCAGCGCCGAGGAAGCCGTGCGGCGCGTGCTGATCCTGGAGAACCCGGGCCTGCCCGGCCAGGCCAGCATCACGCAGAGCCTGTACGCCGGCCTGCAACTGATCCTGCCGGGCGAGATCGCGCCCAGCCACCGCCACACCCAGTCCGCCCTGCGCTTCATCGTCGAGGGCCGCGGCGCCTACACCGCCGTCAACGGCGAGCGCACCACCATGCATCCGGGCGACTTCATCATCACGCCGTCCTGGACCTGGCACGACCACGGCAACGCCGAGACCGTCGACGGCGGCGAACCGGTGGTCTGGCTGGATGGCCTGGACATCCCGCTGCTGCGCTTCCTGGACGCCGGCTTCGCCGAGAACTATCCGTCCGCCACCCAGCCGGTCACGCGCCCGGAAGGCGACAGCATGGCGCGCTACGGCCACAACATGGCGCCGGTGCGGCATCGCGCCACCAGCGGCACCTCGCCGATCTTCAACTATCCCTACGAGCGCAGCCGCGAGGCGCTGGACGCGCTCTACCGCCACGGCGAGCTCGACCCCTGGGACGGCGTCAAGCTGCGCTACCTGAACCCGGCCACGGGCGGCTATCCCATGCCCACCATGGCCACCTTCATGCAGCTGCTGCCGGCCGGCTTCCAGGGCAAGCCCTATCGCAGCACCGACTCCACCGTCTACAGCGTGGTGGAAGGCCGCGGCATTGCTCGCATCGGCGACGCCGAATTCCATTTCGGCCCGCGCGACGTGTTCGTGGCGCCGTCGTGGCAGCCGGTGCAGCTGGCGGCGCTGGAAGACGCCACCCTGTTCAGCTATTCCGACCGCCCGGTGCAGGACGCGCTGGGCCTGTGGCGCGAAGAACGCACCGCCTGAAGGCGGCTCCCTCCCATCATTTCCATTCCGGCCAGGGCCCGCGCGGGCCCCGGCGCCGCATTCCAGAAAGGTGACCCATGTCTTTTGTGTTTGATCCCGCCGCCCCCGTTGCCGTGCCCGTCGCCGGCAGCCAGGACAGCTTCCCGGTGCGCCGCGTCTATTGCGTCGGCCGCAACTACGCCGCCCACGCCCGCGAAATGGGCTTCGATCCCGACCGCGAACCGCCCTTCTTCTTCTGCAAGCCGGCCGACGCCGTGGTGCCGGTGGCCGAGGGCAGCACGCTGTCGCTGCCCTACCCGCCCGAGACCGCCAACCTGCATTACGAGATCGAGCTGGTCGCGGCCATCGGCAAGGGCGGCGCCAACATCGCGGTCGAATCCGCGCTGGAACACGTGTGGGGCTACGCCGTCGGCCTGGACATGACGCGCCGCGACCTGCAGATGAAGATGCGCGAGGCCGGCCGCCCCTGGGAACTGGGCAAGGCCTTCGACCAGAGCGCGCCGATCGGTCCACTGGTGCCCGCCGCACAGGCCCGCGACATCCACCGGGCCGGCATCTGGCTGCAGGTCAACGGCGCCGACAAGCAACGCAGCGACATCGGCAAGCTGATCTGGTCCGTTGCCGAAACCATCGCCTATCTGTCCCGGTACTTCCGCCTCGAAGCGGGCGACCTGATCTATACCGGCACGCCGGAAGGCGTGGGCCCGGTGGTGCGCGGCGACACGATGGTCGGCGGCGTCGACGGCCTGGGCACGCTGAGCGTGCGGATCGCCTGAGGAAACCCGCCCATGCAACTGCACAGCTTCTTCAACAGCTCCACCTCGTACCGCGTGCGCATCGCGCTGGCGCTCAAGGGCCTGCCGTTCGACGTCGTGCCGGTGAACCTGCGCAAGCAGGAACAGCGCGCCGCCGATTACGTCGCGCGGAATCCGTCGGCCGGCGTGCCGCTGCTGACCGACGGCGATTTCCAGCTGTCGCAATCGCTCGCCATCATCGACTACCTGGACGCCACCCACCCCGAGCCGCGCCTGATCCCGGCCGCGCCGCGCGAACGCGCCCGCGTGCTGGAGCTTTCCAACGCCATCGCCTGCGACATCCATCCGGTCAACAACATGCGCATCCTGCGCTATCTGCAGGAAGAGCTGGGCGCCACCGACGCGCAGAAGAATGCCTGGTATCACCACTGGATCCGCGAAGGCCTGACCGCGGTCGAATCCCTGTTGACGCGCCATGGCCACGGCGCCTATTGCTTTGGCGACGCGCCGACGCTGGCGGACTGCTGCGTCGTGCCGCAGGTCGCCAACGCCCAGCGCATGGGCTGCGACCTGTCGGCCTACCCGCGCCTTGTAGGCGTCTACGAACATTGCCTCGCGCAACCCGCCTTCCAGCAGGCCGCGCCCGCCAACCAACCGGACTACATCAAGTGAACTCGCAAGCTTCCCCGGGCCAGGAGCCCGACACCCTGGGCGCGCCGCTGCGCGAATACACCGATCCGGCCTACCGCCCGCTGTGCGCCAACCTGGCCGAAGTGCGCGCCAACATCGACCGCCTGGACGACGAGATCGTGCGCCTGATGGCCGAGCGCGCCATGTACGTCAAGGACGCCGCGCGCTTCAAGCGCGACGCCTTCCAGGTCAGCGCGCCGGCGCGCCAGGCCGAGGTATTCGAGAAAGTGCGGCGCCTGGCCGAGCGCCACAACCAGGGCTTCGAGAACCTGGACCAGGTGGTGGACGCCGCCTACCGCGCCATGGTGGCGGCCTTCATCGCCAATGAGCAGACCTATTTCAACAATATGAAGATCGCGGGAGACAAGCATGCATAAGCCCTCAACCCTGGCGCGGGCGCGCGCTTTGACGGCGCGCGCGCTGGCGCTGGGACTGGTGGCCCTGGCGCCGCTGGGCGCGGCGCAGGCCGCCGACGCCTGGCCGTCGCAGCCGCTCAAGGCGCTGGTGCCGTTCGGTCCGGGCTCCAGCCCCGACCAGGTGGCGCGCATCGTCGGCGAGAAAGCCGGCGCCATCCTCGGCCAGACCGTGGTGGTGGAGAACAAACCGGGCGCCAGCGGCAACATCGGCACCTTCGCCATCGCCAACGCCAAGCCCGACGGCTACACCTTCGGCGTCTCGATCACCGGCCCGCTGGTGAACAACACGCTGCTGTTCGACAAGCTGCCCTACGCGCCCGCCACCGACCTGGCGCCGCTGACGCTGGCGGTGCACCAACCCAACGTGCTGGTGGTGCCGGCCAACTCCGGCATCGACAACGTCGGCCAATTGCTGGAAGCGCTCAAGAAGAACCCGGACAAGTACAACTTCCCCTCGCCGGGCGCCGGCACCGTCTCGCACCTGGCGGTGGAACTGTTGCTGCAGCGGATCGGCGCGCGCGCCACGCACGTGCCGTATCCATCGTCGCCGGCCGCGCTGACTTCGCTGCTGTCGGGCGACACGCAGTTCGCCGCGCTGCCGCCGATCGCGGTCATGAGCATGGTCAAGGACGGCCGCCTGAAGGCGCTGGCCGTGACCTCGTCCAAGCGTTCCACGCTGCTGCCCGAGATCCCCACGCTGGCCGAAGTCGGCGTGCCCGGCATCGAGGGCTCGGCCTGGATCGGCTTCGTGATTTCGTCCAAGGTGCCCGCCGACATCCAGAAGAAGCTGTCGGACGCGCTGATCCAGGCGATCCGCGACCCCGAGGTGGTCAAGCGCCTGCAGGCGCAGTTCATGGATCCGGTGGGCAGCACACCGGCCGAGTTCCGCGCCTACATGGACGATGAGCTCAAGCGCTGGGAACCGCTGATCACCAAGCTCGGCATCAAGGGCCAATAAGCAGGCCTGTGAACGGGCGGCCTCGCCGCCCGGCATTTCGCATTTCGCAACACCAGACAGTCAAGCAGGACAGCAAGGAGACAAGCATGACCCTCACCGAACCCGCCCGCCAGGTGCCGCTCTACGGCGAATACGACGTCGTCGTGCTGGGCGGCGGCCCCGCCGGCATCCTAGCGGCCGCCAGCGCCGCCCGCAACGGCGCCAGCGTGCTGCTGGTGGAACGCTATGGCTTTCTCGGCGGCATGGGCACGGCGGCGGGCGTCTCCAACTTTTGCGGCCTGCACGCCAACGTGCGCGGCGCCATCCGCCAGGTGGTGCACGGCATGACGGACGAGCTGCTGGACCGCATGCGCGCGCTGGACGGCCTGAACGACCCGCACCTGATCCTGGGCAAGATCCACGCCCAGGCCTACGACATCTCGGCCTTCAAGTGCGCCGCCGACGGCATGGTGCAGGACAGCGGCGCAAAAATACTGTTCCACGCATTGGCCACCGGCCTGGCGCGCGACGCCGCCGGCAATGTCGACGCGCTGTTCCTGGAGACCAAGTCCGGCCGCTGCGCGGTGCGCGGCAAGGTCTTCATCGACTGCTCGGGCGACGCCGACATCGCGCAATGGGGCGGCCTGCCGTTCGAAAAGGGCGACGCGCACGGCCACCTGCTCTACCCCACGCTGATGTTCAAGGTCGGCAACGTCGACGGCGCCCGCGCCCAGGAGGCCTGGAAGACCATTCCCCAACTGATGGACCAGGCCGCCGCCAGCGGCGAATTCACTTTCCCGCGGCGCGGCGCCATCGTGCGGCCGCAAAAGCATGACTACGAGTGGCGCGTCAACGTCACGCAACTGGCCAACGCCGACGGCAGCGCGGCCGACGGCACCGACGCCGCCTCGCTCTCGGCCGGCGAGCTGGAAGGCCGCCGCCAGATCACCGAATACCTGAAGTTCCTGCGCGCCAAGGTGCCGGGCTTTGAGAACGCCTATGTGCTCGACATCGCGCCGCAGCTCGGCATCCGCGAAACCCGCCGCATCGTCGGCGAGGCCATGCTGACCAAGGAGGACGTGCTGGGCTGCGCCGACTTCGAGGACAGCATCGGCGTGAACGGCTGGCCGCTGGAAATGCACACCGCCGGCGACGTGCAATGGCTGTGGCCGCCGATTCCCGAATCGCGCGGCTACAACCAGCTGCCGTTCCGCATGATGGTGCCGCGCCGCGGCCCCGGCGTGGCCGGCAACGTGCTGGTGGCCGGCCGCTGCGCCTCGATGACGCACGAAGGCCAGTCGGCCGCCCGCGTCAGCGGCAGCTGCTTTGTCATGGGCGAGGCCGCCGGCACCGCGGCCGCCATGGCGCTGCGCGGCGGCCACGCGCCCGCCGACGTGCCGGTGGCGGCGCTGCAGGCGCAGCTGCAACGGCAAGGCGCCTTCCTCGGCCGCCAAGAATGAACACGCAAGGAACCTGGCAATGAATGCAACCCCCGCAAAGAACCCGCCCCAATCCGTCATCGTCGTGGGCGGCGGCATCGGCGGCCTGGCCGCGGCGCTGGCGCTGACGCGCCAGGGCATCGCCGTGCAGTTGCTGGAACAGGCCGCGCACATCGGCGAGATCGGCGCCGGCATCCAGCTCGGCCCCAACGCCTTCGCCGCGCTCGATGCGCTGGGCGTGGGCGCCACGGCGCGCCAGCGCGCGGTGTTCACCGACCACATCATCATGATGGACGCGGTCGACGCGCGCGAAGTGGTGCGCATCGACACCGGCGAGGCCTTCCGCGAACGCTTCGGCGGCCCCTACGCCGTGATCCACCGCGCCGACATCCACCTGTCCATCCTGGAAGCGGTGCAGCAGAACCCGCTGATCCGCTTTCGCACCTCGACGCAGATCGCCAGCGTCGCGCAGGACGGCAAGCGCGTGGAAGTCACGGATACCGAAGGCAACCGCTACCAGGCCGACGCGGTGGTGGGCGCCGACGGCGTCAAGTCCGTGATCCGCGAACACCTGATCGGCGATCCGCCGCGCGTGACCGGCCACGTGGTCTACCGCGCCGTGGTCGAGCGCGACAACATGCCCGAGGAACTGCGCATCAACGCGCCAGTGCTGTGGGCCGGCCCGCACTGCCACCTGGTGCACTACCCGCTGCGCGGCGGCCAGCAATACAACCTGGTGGTGACCTTCCACAGTCGCGAGCAGGAGCAATGGGGCGTGCGCGAAGGCAGCAAGGAGGAAGTGCTGTCGTACTTCCAGGGCATCCACCCGCGCCCGCACCAGATGCTCGACCGCCCCACGTCGTGGAAGCGCTGGGCCACCGCCGACCGCGAGCCGGTCGAACAGTGGGGCCAGGGCCGCCTCACCATCCTGGGCGACGCCGCCCACCCGATGACCCAGTACATGGCCCAGGGCGCCTGCATGGCGCTGGAAGACGCGGTGACCTTGGGCGAGGCCGTCAAGCGCTGCGACCACGACCTGGAAGCCGCCTTCCGCCTGTACGAATCGGTGCGCATCCCGCGCAGCGCGCGCGTGGTCTGGTCGACCCGCGAAATGGGCAGGCTCTATCACGCGCGCGGTGTCGAACGCACCGTGCGCAACATGCTGTGGACCGGCCGCGGCCAGTCCCAGTTCTACGACGCGTTGCAGTGGCTCTACGGCTGGAAGGTGGAGAACTGTCTCGCGGGACCCATCCAGCCATAAAAAAAAGCAGGCACAGGAGGAGACAACCATGACGACACGCATCACCCGCGGCGGCGCCGCGCTGCTGCTGGCACTGGCCGCCGGCGGCATCCAGGCCCAGCAGAAACCCGTGGACATCGGCTTCATCGGCACGCTGTCCACGCCGGCCGGCTACATCGGCGAGGACGAGCGCGACGCCTTCATGCTGGCGGTCAAGGAAGGCGGCGGCAAGCTCGGCGGCGTGCCGGTCAACGTGCGCGTGGAGGACGACGCGCTCAAGCCGGCCAACGCCAAGCAGATCGCCGACAAGATGGTGCAGGGCGGCGTGCGCCTGTTCACCGGCGTGAACTTCTCCAACGTCATGGCGGCGGTCGGGCCGACGGTGCTCAACGCCGGCGGCTTTTACGTCAGCCTGAACGCCGGTCCCTCCAACTACGCCGGCAAGGCCTGCAACCCCAACTACTTCGCCGTCGCCTTCCAGAACGACTCGTACGCCGACACCGCCGGCATCGCCGCCAACGAGTTGGGCGCCAAGCGCGTCGTCGTCATGGCGCCGAACTACCAGGCCGGGCGCGACGCCGTCGCCGGCTTCAAGCGCACCTACAAGGGCGAGATCGCCGAGGAGATCTACACCAAGCTCGAACAGGCCGACTTCTCGGTCGAGCTGGCGCGCATCCGCTCGCTCAACCCGGACGCCATCTTCCAGTTCCACCCGGGCGGCGCCGGCATCAACCTGACCAAGCAATACGCCAACTCCGGCCTGGCCGACAAGATCAAGATGATCACGCCCATCTACTCGATGGACGAACGCATGCTGGCCGCCACCGGCACCGCCGGCAAGGGCTTCTACCTGAGTTCGCTGTGGAGCGCGGACCTGGACAACCCGCAGAACAGGCACTTCGTCGAGGCCTTCACCAAGGCCTACAACCGCGCGCCCACCGCCTATGCGGCGCAGGCCTACGACACCGCCAACCTGATCGCCTCGGGCCTGAAGGCCGTGGACGGCGACATCACCGGCAAGGCCGACGCGTTCCGCGACGCGCTGCGCCGCGCCGACTTCCCCAGCGTGCGCGGCAAGTTCAAGTTCGGCCCCAACCAGCATCCGGTGCAGGACTGGTATCTGCTGCACATCGAGGCCGGCGCGGACGGCAAGCTGGTCTACAGGAATCTCAAGGTCATCGCCCGCGACCACACCGACGTGCACGCGGCCGACTGCAAGATGTAGCCGCCGAGGACCTGGCGTCGCGGATCCGCCGGGAACGCTGGAGCGCGCGCGGCGCTACCTGGACGTGTGCGCCACGCGCCCGGGTAGCGCGGCCCGCGGACTCAGTCTTGCGATTCGCAGAACGTCAGGCGGTTGCCGAACGGGTCGGTGACCTTCAGCAGCCGGCCCCAGGGCGCATCCTCGACGCCCGGGCGGGCGTAGCCGTATTGCTTGCCGATCAGCTCGGCCTGGTAATCGTCAACGCCGGTGGTACGCACGAAGATGGCCGCGCCCGGCGTGGCATCGCCGTAGTGCTCGCTCAGGTGCAGCACCAGCTCGCCCCGATGCACCTGCGCGTACAGCGGCAGGCCCGGTTCGAAGCGATGTTCCCAGTCCCACTCGAAGCCGAGGAAATCCAGGTAGAACTCGCGCGCCTTCTCGACCGAAAAGATGCGCAGGATGGGAATGGCGGGGGACAAATGCATGATCAGGCCTTAGTATTCAAGGGGTCGCGCAGGCTGACCATCGTGCATGCGCGCATCTTGCCAGCATAAATCAAACCGCTCGCCATGCCCGACGCCCAAGCCGCATCCTGGAAACACCTGCCCGCGCCGAAGAAGCGCGCCAAGCTGCCGTTCGACGCCGTCTACACGGCCGAGCAATACGCGCGGCTGCGCCAGGGGCGCATCCCCGCGGAGATGGAAGACAAGTGGTTCATCTACCTGGATGATGGCGTGCTGCGTTTTCATCGCAGCTGGACCGGCATCTGGATCTACGCCCTGCGGCTGGACGCCGTGGGCGACCAGTGGCGCGCGCATGACGCCTGGGTGAACCGCGAGGCCGACCAGTACGGCTGCACCGACCTGGAAACCGACCGCAAGCTGCTGGCGCGGCTGGTGGACGGCCTGCTGGCCGCACCGCGCGGATAACCACAAGACAGGAACAAAGCGCGAGGGCCGCGATCGCGGCCCCCGGCGGATGCATCGCCCGCTCGCGGCGGGCGTCATGCGGACAGGCGCGTTCCCGACAGAACGCGCCAGGCGCGCCGGCCTCAGTTCAGGCTGGCGCCGGAGATCTTCACGATCTCCTGGTACTTGGCCTTCTCGTTCTTGACGAACTCGGCGAAGGCTTCGGGCGTCATGGGCGGCGCTTCCGAACCCATGGTCAGCAGGCGCTGCTTGACGTCGGGCTGCTGCATCGCTTCCGCGTAGGCCTTGTTCAGCTTGGCCACCACCGGCGCCGGCGTGCCGCCAGTCGTGAAGACGCCGAACCAGGTGCCCAGGTCGAAGCCCTTGATGCCCGACTCTTCCACCGTCGGCACGTCGGCCAGCAGCGACGAGCGCTTGGCCGTGGTCACGGCCAGCGCCTTGACCTTGCCGTCCTTGATCAGCGGAGCCGAGGCCGCCAGGTTGTCGAACATGAAGTCCGATTGGCCCGACAGCAGCGCCAGCTGCGCCGGGGCCGCGCCCTGGTAGGGAATGTGCTCGACGTTGATGCCGGCGCGCGCCTTGAGCAGCTCGCCCGACAGGTGGCCGGCGCTGCCGTTGCCGCCGGAACCGTAGTTCAGCTTGCCCGGATTCTTCTTGGCGTACTCGATCAGGTCAGACAGCTTCTCGATCTTGTTCTTGGCGGCGAACTCGACGTTCATCACCAGCACGTTCGGCACCGACGCCACGATGGTGACCGGGGCGAAGTCCTTCACCGGGTCATAGGGCAGGTTGGCGAACAGCCAGGGGTTGATGGCGTGGGTCGCGACGGCGCCCATCACCAGGGTGTAGCCGTCGGCCGGGGCCTTGGCCACCAGGTCGGCGCCGATGTTGCCGCCGGCGCCCGAGCGGTTTTCCACCACGACGGGTTGGCCGAGCGAGCCGCGCACCTTCTCGGCCAGCATGCGGGCCATGGTGTCGAGCGGGCCGCCGGGCGGGTAAGGCACCACGAAGCGCAGCGGCTTGGTGGGGAAATCGGTGTTCTGCGCCAGCGCGGGCGCGCCCAGGGTCAGCGTGGCGGCCAGGGCCGCGGCGCCGCCCAGCAGGACGCGGCGCATCGCGCCGCGGGGGGTCTGTTTCATCTGGTTTGCTCCTCTCATTGCATCGATGGCGGTCGGTAGCATACCGCAGCGGGGTGAACGGCGTAACAAAGGGCTACCGGGAGAACCGAGCGCTTTTCCCGTGAACGGCGCGCCCCGGCCGACTGGAAACAACGTGCGCCGGCCACCCCGGCGTGCTCGGCGCTTTCCCTTTCGCGCCGCCTCGCCAACGGCCGACGCCTAAAAAAAAGCCGCCTTCCAGGGAAGGCGGCTCCGGTTGGGGTCGCGGCGCGCGGCGGCGCCCGGCCTCAATGCAGGATCTGGCTCAGGAACAGCTTGGTGCGCTCGTTCTGCGGGTGGTCGAAGAACTCGTCCGGGCTGTTCTGCTCGATGATCTCGCCGCGGTCCATGAAGATGACGCGGTTGGCGACCTTGCGCGCGAAGCCCATTTCGTGGGTCACGCACAGCATCGTCATGCCGCTTTCCTGGGCCAGGTTGACCATCACGTCCAGCACTTCCTTGACCATTTCCGGGTCCAGCGCCGAGGTCGGCTCATCGAACAGCATGATCTTGGGGCTCATGCACAGCGAACGGGCGATGGCCACGCGCTGCTGCTGGCCGCCCGAGAGCTGGCCGGGGAATTTCTTGGCCTGGTCCGGGATGCGCACGCGTTCCAGGTATTTCATGGCCGTGGCCTCGGCTTCGGCGCGCGGCTTCTTCAAGACCCACATCGGGCCCAGCGTCAGGTTCTCCAGCACCGTCAGGTGCGGGAACAGGTTGAAGTGCTGGAACACCATGCCGACGTCCTTGCGGATGGTCTCGATGTGCTTGAGGTCGTTGGTGAGCTCCGTGCCGTCCACGATGATGTGGCCTTTCTGGTGCTCTTCGAGCCGGTTGATGCAGCGGATCATGGTGGACTTGCCCGAGCCGGACGGCCCGCACACCACGATGCGCTCACCCGGCGCCACGTCCAGGTTGATGTTGCGCAGCACGTGGAACTGGCCGTACCACTTGTTCACGTCCTGCAGTCGAATGATGGCATCAGACATGCCTGTACTCCCGTAAATATCGCGTTGCGGGCCCGCCCGTGGCGGGCCCGCGGCAAGGTTCTATCGTGCGTGACCGGTGGCCAGACGTTTTTCCAGCGCCTGGCTGTATTTGGACATGGAGAAGCAGAAGACGAAGTAGATCAGCGAGATGAATAGATACGCCTCCACCCCGAATCCGCGCCATGCCGCGTCGGACAGGGCCGCCTTGGCCGCCAGCGTCAGGTCGAAGATGCCGATGATTACCACCAGCGACGTGTCCTTGAACAGCGCGATGAAAATGCTGACCAGCGGCGGGATCACGATCTTGAGCGCCTGCGGCAGGATGATCTTGCGCATCTGCTGCCAGTAGTTCAGGCCGAGCGAGTCGGCGCCTTCGTACTGGCCCTTGGGGATCGCCTGCAACCCGCCGCGCACCGTTTCGGCGATGTACGCGGCCGCGAACATGATGATCGCGATCTGCGCGCGCAGCAGCTTGTCGATGGAGAAGCCTTCGGGCAGGAACAGCGGCAGCATCACCGACGACATGAACAGCAGGCTGATCAGCGGCACGCCGCGGATCAGCTCGATGTACACGACGCACAGCGCCTTGATGGCCGGCATCTTCGAGCGCCGGCCCAGGGCCAGCAGCACGCCGATCGGGAAGGCGAAGGCGATGCCGAACGTCGACAGGATCAGCGTCAGCGGCAGGCCGCCCCAGCGCGCGTTCTCGACGTAGGTCAGGCCCAGCACGCCGCCCCACATCAGGATCGCCACGGCGGTCAGGCCGACGGTCCAGATGATGGCGAGCTTCCAGTTCCAGAAACGACGGATGCCGCTGCACACGATCACGGCGACCAGGATGATGGTCGCGATCAGCGGCCGCCATTGCTCGTCGTACGGATAGGTGCCGAACAGGATCAGCCGGTGCTTCTCGATGATGAAGGCCCAGCAGGCCCCGCCCACCGAGGCGCGGCATTCCTGCGCGTTGGCGGCGGTGAAGTTGGCCTTGATGAAGGCCCACTCGACCAGCGCCGGCACCGACATCAACAGGAACCACGCCAGCAGCACCGTGATCAGGATGTTCAGCGGCGAGGAAAACAGGCGCGAGCGCAGCCACGCCCACGCGCCGACATGGGTCTTGGGCGGCGGCAGCCCTTCACTGGGGATATGCGTAGTGCTGCTCATATCAACGCTCCACCAGCGCGATGCGCTTGTTGTACCAGTTCATGAAGATCGAGATCGACAGGCTGACCGTGAGGTACGCGCCCATGATGATGAGAATGCCCTCGATGGCCTGCCCGGTCTGGTTCAGCGTGGTGTTGACCACCGACACGATGTCCGGGTAACCGATGGCCACGGCCAGCGAGCTGTTCTTGGTGAGGTTGAGGAACTGGCTGGTCATCGGCGGGATGATCACGCGCAGCGCTTGCGGCAGCACCACCAGGCGCAGCACCTGCTTGCGGCGCAGGCCCAGGGCCCCGGCCGCTTCCCATTGGCCATTGTTGACCGCCTGGATGCCCGAGCGCACCACTTCGGCGATGAAGGCCGAGGTGTAGATCACCAGGCCCGCCAGCAGCGCGGCGAACTCCGGCGACAGCGTCAGGCCGCCGCTGAAGTTGAAGCCCTTCAGCTCCGGCATGTCCAGCGTCAACGAAGCGCCGCTGACCAGCCAGCCGACGATCGGCAAGCCGATCAGCAGGCCGATGGCGGCGCGGCCCAGCGGGAACACGTGGCCGGTGGCTTCCTGGCGCTTCTTGCCCCAGTGGCCCAGGAACAGGATGGCGACGATGGCCAGGCCCAGGCCGGCCAGCATCCAGTCGAGCGAGTTGCCCTCCAGCGCCGGCACCTTCAGGCCCCGGTTGGAGATGAACACGCCCGGCAGCGGGTTGTGCGCCTGGCGCGGACCCGGCATGTTCTCGGTGATCAGCGCATACCAGAAGAACAGCTGCAGCAGCAGCGGCACGTTGCGCATCACTTCGACGTAGACCGAGGTGATCTTGGCCACGAGCCAGTTCTTGGACAGCCGGCCGACGCCGATCAGCGTGCCGAGGATGGTCGCCAGCACGATGCCGAGCACGGCCACGCGCAGCGTGTTGAGCAGGCCCACCCAGATGGCGCGGCCATACGTGTCGGCGGGGGTATAGGCGATGGGCGTTTCGCCGATGGCGAAGCCGGCCTCGCGTTGCAGGAAACCGAAGCCCGTGGCGATGTTGCGCACGGACAGGTTGTGAAGCGTGTTTGAAACCAGGAACCACACCGCCAGGGCGACGGCGGCCAGTGCGATCACTTGATAGACCACGGCGCGCACGCCGGGATCGTTCCAGTTCAGACGCCGGGGGGGTGCCGAAATCGGGGCGTTTTTGTTGGGAGTCGTCATGAATGAATCTACAGAAGTCGGACACCGGGCGGCTGGCCCGAAAGACCGCGCCGCCCACTCCTGCCGCCCGCTCGAAGGCGGGCTAGGCATGGCGCCACGCGGACGCCATGCCGGGCAGCCGTGTGTTAGCGCACCGGCCAGCCGTACATCAAGCCGCCTTGCTTGTAGCTGGCGTTCAGGCCGCGCTCCAGCTTCATCGCGCTGCTCTTGCCGAGCGTGGCTTCGAAGCTTTCGCCGTAGTTGCCGACCTGCTTGATGATGTTATACGCCCACTTGTCGTCCACGCCCAGGTTCTTGCCCATGCCCGGGGTCACGCCCAGGATGCGCTGGATGTTGGGATTGGTGCTCTTGGTCATTTCATCGACGTTCTTGGACGTGATGCCGTATTCCTCGGCTTCCAGCATCGCGTTCAGCGACCAGCGGATCACGTTGAACCATTGCTCGTCGCCCTGGCGCACCATGGGGCCCAGCGGCTCCTTGGAGAAGTCTTCCGGCAGGATGATGTACTTGTCCGGATTCTCCAGCGTGGTGCGGGTCGAGGCCAGCTGCGACTTGTCGGTCGTGAAGGCATCGCAACGGCCGGCCGAGAAGGCGCGGATGATTTCGTCGTACTTGTCGATCACGACGGGCTTGAATTCGATCTTCTGGCCACGGAACCAGTCGGCCAGGTTCAGCTCGGTGGTGGTGCCCGGCTGCACGCAGATGGTGGCGCCGTTCAGTTCCTTGGCGCTCTTGACGTTCAGGTCCTTCGAGACCATGACGCCCTGGCTGTCGTAGTAGTTCACGCCCACGCCGATCAGGCCCAGGGTGGTGTCGCGCGTCAGCGTGACGGTGGTGTTGCGGGTCAGCACGTCCACTTCGCCCGATTGCAGGGCGGTGAAACGCTGCTGCGTGTTCAGCGGCGTGACCTTGAACTTGCTGGCGTCGCCGAACATGGTGGCGGCGACGGCGCGGCACAGATCAACGTCCAGGCCCTTGTATTCACCCTTGCTGTCCGCGATCGAGAATCCCGGAATGCCGGTCGAAACGCCGCATTGGACAAACCCTTTTTTCTTGACGTTATCGAAGGTCGCACCCGCATTGGCAGCCGCGGACGCAGCGAACAGGGCGGTGCCAATGGCAGCGAGTTTCAGTACTTTCATCTTGATCTCCGTAGGGGTGTTGCGAAGCCGAACGCAAGGCCGGGTTGGGCTTTACGCATGGGGCGGATGGTAGCGTCCGCAAAGCGGCCTCCGCATCCGGGAATTCCCTTGAAATATAGGGACACTGGATGAAATCAAACGGGGTTTGGCACCAAAAACGGGGACGATCTTAAATCCGCGAAGAACGTGTCCAACTGGTCACCTTTCCCGGCCCGATGCCGTCACATCGGGACACTTTTTCCCGCGTGCGCGCCACGCCGTTTTAGGCCAGCTTACTGTCCCCGAGTTACTATTGCGGCTTCATCCGACAGCCGCCATGATCGAATTCCAGCACGTCTTCAAATCGTATGGCCGCGGCCGCAATATCCTGGCCGACATCAACTTCCGCGTCAGCGCGGGAGAGTTCGTTTTCGTGTCCGGCCCGTCCGGCGCCGGCAAGTCCACCCTGCTCAAGCTGATCGGCGGGCTCGAGCCCGCCAGCCGCGGCTCGATCCAGGTCAACGGCCAGCGGCTCGACAAGCTGCCCGCCCGCGCCCGGCCTTACCTGCGCCGCGCTGTCGGCGTGATCCTGCAGGACACCCACCTGCTGTTCGATCGCAGCGCCTTTGAAAACGTGATGCTGCCGCTGGCGGTCACCGGCCACCCGCGCGACTCGGCCGCCGCGCGCGCCCGCGCCGCGCTGGACAAGGTCGGCCTGTCGGGCAAGGAAGACCTCAACCCCATCGAACTGTCGGGCGGCGAGCAGCAGCGCCTGGCGATCGCGCGCGCCATCGTCAACCGGCCCGCCATCCTGATCGCCGACGAACCCACCGCCAACCTCGACCACGACAACGCCCAACGCATCATGAATGTGTTCCGCGACTTCAACCGCGTCGGCGTCACCACGCTGATCGCCTCGCACGACCAGGAACTCATGGCGCGCTACGCCACCCGCACCCTGCGCATCGACCCGGGCAAGTTCGCCGATTCGCACGGCCCGGCCACGCCGCCGGCCGATGCCGGCCACGGCATCGCCGGAGAACCGGCATGAACGCCTGGCTGCGGCAGCATCGCTATGCCCTCATGGTCACCCTGCGCCGGCTGCTCAAGCAGCCGTTCTCCTCGCTCGCCAACCTGCTGGTGATGGCGCTGGCGCTGGCCCTGCCGCTGCTGGGCAGCGCCATCCTGGTGTCGGTGCAGCCGGTGGCGCGGCAGATGTCCGTCACCCCCGAGGTCACCGTCTTCCTGCGGGTCGACGCGCCGGCCGGCGCCGCCGCCGACATCGCCAAGCGCATCCAGGGCGAGTACGCCAGCGACGTGCGCGCGGTGCGCGTGGTTGGCCGCGACGACGCCCTGGCCGACCTGCGCGCCAATCCCGCCTGGCAGCAGGCGCTGGCCGTGCTGCCCGGCAATCCCCTGCCCGACGCGGTGGTGGTGACGCTGGCCGACGGCGAAGATCTGGCCGGCCGCGCCGACAAGCTGGCGCGCGCCTGGAAGCAATGGGACCAGGTGGATCTGGTGCAGCTGGACAGCGCCTGGGTCCAGCGCCTCGAGGCCATCCTGCGCTTCGCCCGCATCGGCCTGGGCTTCCTGGCCGCCTGCGTGGCGGTGGTGGTGCTGGCCACGGTATTCAACACGGTGCGCATGCAGGCGTTGTCACAGCGCGAAGAGATCGCCGTGGCACGGCTGGTGGGCGCCACCGAGTCGTTCGTGCGGCGGCCCTTCCTGTACCTGGGCGCGCTGTCCGGCGCCCTGGCCTCGCTGCTGGCCATCGGCGTGGCGGCGGTGGCGCTGTCGCCGCTGAACAACGCCCTGCTCGGCCTGGCCCGCAGTTATGGGGCTGAATTCGCCTTGCATTTGCCCGGCGCCCCCGTGCTGCTGGCGGCCATCGTCGCCTCGGCCGCCCTGGGCGCGCTGTCGGCGCGCTGGTCCGTTACGCGCAGCACGCGCTTCTGAAAGGCATCGGTCTTCGTCCGATTTCCCTGAAGACCGATCCGCCTAAAGCCACGTATAGCCCCCGTTCGTCCCCGTGATCCGGGGAACGGCCGCGTCCCGCCGTGGGTACGATGGCTGCACCTGCCCCGTCGTGGCCCCATCCGGCCCGGCGCCGGGATCGTGGCACCCGCATGGGGCGCTCCGCTTCGGAGCCCCTGGGGCGCGCCAGGACAGGCGCCGAAAGGCTCGCGCCGCGTGCAAACCACCATATTTTTCAGGGACATAACAAAGTTGCGGTTACACAGGTTTTCACCCCATTTCAGGACAAATGTGTAAGAATAAAGCGACATGTTTTTACATATTTTGAAACGTTTTCCGTCCTACCGAGCGCCGCCTTCGTGTTCCAACCGTTGTCCTTGCCCTTGATTCCGCCCCATGGTCGCCCGTCTTGAAGCCCGCGCGACGCGCCACTATTTCGATAGCGCGTTCCAGTCCCAGGCGGTGAAAGTACTCCCCAACGAGTACTACGTCACCGACGAAGACATCATGATCTCGACCGTGCTCGGTTCGTGCGTGGCCGCCTGCATCCACGACCCGGTCAACGGGGTCGGCGGCATGAACCACTTCATGCTGCCCGAGGGCGACATGCAGTCGCCCGCCTCGGCCACCATGCGCTATGGCGCCTTCGCCATGGAAGTGTTGATCAACGAACTGCTCAAGGCCGGCGCGGTGCGCGACCGCCTCGAGGCCAAGGTGTTCGGCGGCGGCGCGGTGCTGTCGGCCATGCAGCAGATGAACATCGGCGAACGCAACGGCCAGTTCGTGCTGAACTACCTGCGCACCGAAGGCATCCCGGTCAAGGCCCAGGACCTGGGCGACGTGCACGCCCGCCGCATCAACTATTTCCCGCGCGACGGCCGCGTGATGGTGCGCAAGATGGCGCCGCACCACCAGCGCGCCGAAGAAATCATCGCCAAGCGCGAACAGGCCGCCGCCGAAAGCGTGCAGGCCAAGACCCAGAGCCCGCCGCGCGTCGAACGCTTCGCGCGTCCCGGCGTGGAACGCTTCGACCGCCCCGCCACGCGCCCAGGCGTGGAGCGCTTCGATCGTCCTGGCGTCGAGCGTTTCGATCGCCCTGCCTCGCGTCCCGGCGTCGAACGCTTCGACACCGGCGTCACCCGCCGCCGCAAGCCCGAGACCGCGGGCGGCTGATCCGCGTCAACGGCCGAAGCTGGCGCGGCGTTGGCTGGACGGCACACCCGGCCGCCGCAGGAAACTTCGCGCAAGCCGCGATAAAAGGCCACGGCCTTGAGCGGCACCGGCCCGCGTGTCTCACGCCGCCCGCGCGCCGCCGATCGACACCACGCTGGCGCTGAAGTCCTTGAGCAGCGCCTCGCGCCGCGCGGCGGCCTTCTCCATCGCCGCCTCCTTCACGTGGCCGTAGCCGCGGATCTCCTCCGGCACGCTGGCCAGGGCGACCGCGCGATCCAGGTTGCCGCGATTGAGCTTGGACAGGATCGCGCTCAGCGTCTCGCGATACTCGCGCGCCAGCTCGCGCTCGGCGCGGCGCTCGCGGGTGTAGCCGAACGGATCGAAGCGCGTGCCGCGCAGGCGCTTCATGCGCGCCAGCAGGCGGAACACCCGCAGCATGCCGGGACCGTAGGCCTTCTTGACCAGATGGCCGTCCGCGCCGCGCCGCGCGAACAGCGGCGGCGCCAGATGGAAGCGCAGCTTCCAGTCGCCCTCGAACTGCTCGCCAATGCGCTTGAGGAACTCCCCGTCCGTGTACAGCCGCGCCACCTCGTACTCGTCCTTGTAGGCCAGCAGCTTGAAGTAGTAGCGCGCCACCGCCAGCGCCAGGCGCTGGGTGCCGGTGGCCTCGCGCTCGGCGTGCGCCACCTTGTCCACCAGGTCGGTGTACTGCTTGGCGTAAGCCGCGTCCTGGTACTGCGTCAGGAACGCGCGGCGCGTTTCGACCAGGCGCGCCAGCTCGCCGGCCGGCTTCTTCAGTTCCGCCACGGGTTGGGCCACGCGCGGCCGGCGGATCTCGATGATGCCCTCCGGATGCGCGGGCGCGCCGCCGCTTGCCAGCAGGCGCGTCACGCCGGCCAGGTCATGCGCCGCGCGGCGGCCCCAGGCGAACGCCGCCAGGTTGTTGGGCACCTGCTGGCCGTTCAGTTCGATGGCGCGCAGCAAGGACTCGCGCGACAGCGGCAGCCAGCCCTTCTGGTAGGCGTAGCCCATCATCAGCGGGTTGGAATAGATGGCGTCGCCCAGCAGGCCCACGGCCAGCGCCGACGCGTCCACCATGTGCAGGTTGTCCTTGCCGCAGGCGGCCTGCAGGTCGGCCGTCAGGTTGGCGCCCGGCAGCGTCCAGTCGGGATTGGTCACGAATGCCGCGGTGGGCGCGGTGTCGCTGTTGAGCAGCGCGCGCGAGCGGCCTGGACGCAGCCGCGCCATGGCGTCGGCGCTGGTGGCCACCACCAGGTCGCCGGCCAGCATCAGGTCGGCCTCGCCCATCGCCACGCGCGTGTTCATCAAGTGGTCCGGCGTCTGCGCCAGCACCACGTGCGAATACACCGCGCCGCCCTTCTGCGCCAGGCCGGCCATGTCCAGCACCGAACAGCCCTTGCCTTCCAGGTGCGCGGCCATGCCCAGCAACTGGCCGATGGTGACCACGCCGGTGCCGCCGACGCCGGCGATGAACACGCCATAGGCCTGCGCCAGCGCCGGCAGCGCCGGTTGCGGCACGTCGTCGTCGACCGCGCCTTCCGGCGCCAGCGCGCGCGGCCTGCGCAGCTTGCCGCCTTCCACCGTGACGAAGCTGGGGCAGAAGCCCTTCAGACAGGAGAAGTCCTTGTTGCAGCTGGACTGGTTGATGGCGCGCTTGCGGCCGAACTCGGTCTCCAGCGGTTCCACCGACAGGCAGTGCGATTTCTGCGAACAGTCGCCGCAGCCTTCGCACACGCGCTCGTTGATGACCACGCGCCGCGCCGGATCGGGATAGGCGCCGCGCTTGCGGCGGCGGCGCTTCTCGGTGGCACAGGTCTGGTCATAGATCAGCACCGATACGCCGGGGTGCTCGCGCAACTCGCGCATCACCGCGTCCAGCTCGTCGCGGTGTTTCACCGGCACGCCCGGCGCCATGCCGGCCATGCCCTGGTATTTCTCCGGCTCGTCGGTCACTACCACGATCTTGTCGATGCCCTCGGCCGCCACCTGGCGGCTGATCATCGGCACGCTGATGGGGCCGTCCACCGGCTGCCCGCCGGTCATGGCCACCGCGTCGTTGAACAGGATCTTGTAGGTGATCGGCGCCTTGGCCGCCACCGCCGCGCGGATCGCCAGCAGGCCGGAATGGAAGTAGGTGCCGTCCCCAAGGTTGGCGAACACGTGCTTCTCTTCGGTGAACGGCGCCTGTCCCAGCCACGGCACGCCCTCGCCGCCCATCTGTGTGTACACCTGCGTGTTGCGGCCCATCCAGGTGACCATGTAATGGCAGCCGATGCCGGCCATGCCGCGCGAGCCTTCCGGCACCCGTGTCGAGGTATTGTGCGGACACCCCGAACAGAACCACGGCTTGCGGTCTTCCACCACGCGCGGGCGCGCCAGCGCCTGTTCGCGATCGGCGATGAAGGCCAGGCGCGCCTCGATGCCGGCGCGCACGTCGGCCGGCAATTCGAAGCGCAGCAGGCGCGCGGCGATGGCCTTGGCCACCATCGCCGGCGAAAACTCGTAGTGCGCCGGCAGCAGCCAGTTGCCCTGCGGCACCGCCCACTCGCCGCCATCCTTGTCGTCGAACTTGCCGACCACGCGCGGGATCTTCTTGCCGCTGCCGATCCAGCTGAACAGTTCTTCCTTCAACTGGTATTCCAGCACCTGGCGCTTTTCCTCGACCACCAGGATCTCGTCCAGGCCATCGGCGAAGCGCGCCATGCCGGTGGACTCCAGCGGCCACACCATGCCCACCTTGAACAGCCGCAGGCCGATGCGCTGGCACACCGCCTCGCTCAACCCCAGGTCGGACAGCGCCTGGCGCGTGTCCAGGTAGGCCTTGCCCGAGGTCATGATGCCAAAGCGCGCGTCGCGCGCCGGCACCTGCCACAGTTCGCGGTTCAGTTTGTTGGCGCGGGCGTAGGCCAGCGCCGCGTACAGCTTGTAATCCAGCAGCCGCGCTTCCTGCTGCAAAGGCGTGTCCGGGATGCGGATGTTCAGGCCGTCCGGCGGCAGCTGGAAATCCCCGGGCAGCACGATCTGCACACGGTACGGATCCACGTCCACCGAGGCCGACACTTCGACGATGTCGGTGATGCACTTCATGCCGACCCAGACGCCGGCATAGCGGCTCATGGCCCAGCCGTGCAGGCCGTAGTCCAGCACTTCCTGCACGCTGGAGGGGAACAGCGCCGGGATCATGCAGGCCTTGAGGATGTGGTCGCTCTGGTGCGGCAGCGTCGACGACTTGGCCGGATGGTCATCGCCGGCCACCACCAGCACGCCGCCGTGCGGCGACGTGCCGGCGGCGTTGGCGTGCTTGAACACGTCGCCGCAGCGGTCCACGCCCGGCCCCTTGCCGTACCACATGCCGAACACGCCGTCGTACTTGGCGCCCGGGAACAGGTTGACCTGCTGCGTGCCCCACACCGCGGTGGCCGCCAGGTCCTCGTTGATGCCCGGCTGGAACTCGACGTGGTGCGCCTTCAGGTACTTGGCCGCCTTCCACATGTTCTGGTCGACCCCGCCCAGCGGCGAGCCCCGGTAGCCCGACACGAACCCGGCCGTGTTCAGCCCCGCGCGCAGGTCGCGCAGCCGCTGCATCATCGGCAGGCGCACCAGGGCATGGATGCCGCTCATCCAGGCGCGGCCGCTTTCCAGGGTGTATTTGTCGTCCAGCTGGACGGATTCGAGCGCCGCGCGCAGCGCGGGCGTGAGGGGGGCATTCATGTCTACTCCGAGGGTCGTGGAACGCCCGCGGCAGCCAACGCACCACGCCCTCTTGAAGCGCATGCAGGCAAGCGGCGGGAGGTGAATTCCGGGCGCTCGATGCGCCTCTGTCCCACGGTTGTAACCGCTCGCCCCACCCCCGGCAATAGGGCGATGCGATAATTGCGGGCATGGACTTCGCCTCTCGCATCGTCGCCTGGCAGCGCCAGCACGGCCGCCACGATCTCCCCTGGCAAAACACCCGGGATCCCTACCGCATCTGGCTCTCCGAGATCATGCTGCAGCAGACGCAGGTGGCCACGGTGATCCCCTACTACGAACGCTTCCTGCAGCGCTTCCCCGACGTGGCCGCGCTGGCCGCCGCCGCCCAGGAAGAGGTGATGCCCTACTGGGCCGGCCTGGGCTACTACGCCCGCGCCCGCAACCTGCACCGCTGCGCCCAGGAAATCGCGCGCGACTGGAACGGCCGCTTCCCGCCCAGCGCCGAAGCCATCGCCACGCTGCCCGGCATCGGCCGCTCGACCGCCGCCGCCATCGCCGCCTTCGCCTACGGCGAGCGCTCGCCCATCCTGGATGGCAACGTCAAACGCGTCTTCACCCGTCACTTCGGCATCGCCGGCGACCCCGCCAGGCGCGAGGTCGAACAGCGCCTGTGGGCCCTGGCCGACGCCCAGGTCGAGGCCGCGCCCGGCCTGGACATGGCCGCCTACACGCAGGGCCTGATGGACCTGGGCGCCACCCTCTGTACGCGCGGCAAGCCGGCCTGTGAACGCTGCCCGGTCGCCGACACCTGCGTCGCCAAGCGCGACGGCCGCCAGGCCGAACTGCCCACGCCCAAGGCGCGCAAGGCGATCCCGGAACGCGAGACCGCGATGCTGGTGCTGCAGCACCAGGGCGCGTTCCTGCTGCAGCAACGGCCCGAACCCGGTATCTGGGGCGGCCTCTGGAGCCTGCCCGAATTCGACGCCGCCGGCGACCCCCTGGCCGCCTCGCGCGCCCTCGGCCTGGACCCCGAACAGCGCTTCGAACTCGCCGCCTTCGCCCACACCTTCACCCACTACCGCCTGCACATCCGCCCCTGGTATGTGCCCGTGCGCAGCGCCTCGCTGCGCCAACCCACGCAACCCGAACGCTGGGTCACCCAGGCCGAACTCCCCGACACCGCCCTGCCCGCCCCCGTCAAGAAACTCCTGCTGGGCCTGATCGACGCCGGCCTCCCCGGCGACCTGCTGGCCAACAGCAAGTAGCGCCCTCCGACCGCCCCCCGCGCGCAGCGTCACCACCCCGACGCCAGACACCCAAACGCCAAAGAAGGCCGCCCGTGCGGCCGCCTTTGGCGCCCCCGCAAGGTTCCTGCCCCGCCCACGATTGCAGGCAAAAATGCCAAGCACAAGACCCGCCCCAACAGCCGCCGTTAAGTCACGACGCGAGCGAGTGGCGGGGCAGGCGGGGGATGGCGGCGCGTGTAGATGCGCCCGGCGGAAACCGAAGGCAGCCGCCGTAGGCGGCAACGAGGTTGAGCACGGGGCAGTCCGGAGCGAACGCTCCGGACCGCAATCGTAGCCCCGCCATCCCCCGCCTGCCCCGCCACTCGCGCCTCAAGAACCCACCCGTCACTCATCCCCCAGCAACATCACCAGCTTCAGATCCAGGTGCGTCGCCAGGCGGAAGGTAATCTGCTGAAACGCCATCCGCCCCCGCCGCGGATGCGCGAATTCACGCAGGCCGCCCTCGCGCTCGACCACCGCGTGCCGGTTCCACCAATGCGCGAACACCGCGCTCTGCCGGTTCAGGGCGTCGATCAGCGCCAGCACCGCCGGCTCGTCCAGATGCGCGCCCGCGTCGGCCCGAAACTCCGCCACCACGCGCCGCGCGCGCTGCTCCCAATCCACCACCAGCTCGCGCGCCGCCGGGTCCAGGAAGATGTAGCGCAGCAGGTTCGGCTCCGGATCCCGGGTCGGCCAGTCGTCGAACAGTTCCCGCAGCGGTTCATTACAGGCCAGCACGTTCCAGGCCCGGTCCAGCACGTAGGCCGGCGCGGTGATGGCGTCCACGCACTCGCGCAGCGAACCCGGTGCCCCCATCGCGTCGTCGCGCGCATGCTGCGGATCGGCGCAGTCGGCCAGATCGAACAGATAGGCCCGCTCGGCCCGCGCCAGTTGCAGCACGCCCGCGATGCGCGACCAGACCGAGGGCGACACCGATACCTCGCGCCCCTGCTCGATCCAGGTGTACCAGGTGACGCTGATGCCGCACAGCTGCGCCACCTCTTCGCGCCGCAGCCCCGGCGTGCGCCGGCGCATGCCCTCGGGCAGGCCGGCCATCTGCGGCGTGATGCGCGATCGGGCGCTGCGCACGAATTCGCCCAGCGCCTGGCGGCGCAAGCGGGAGCCTTCGTGGCCGGCGGCGCCGGCCTGGGGGGAAGTGTTCATACCAGGATAAGAGAGGGACTTGTACGTGTATAAGCTCCACCTATCTTAGCGCCTGGCCGCCCCCGCGGTACCGCGCCCCGCCCGCGGGCGACCACGGGCCGGACCGCCATATCGACGAACGGCGCCCGGCCGCGCTACGGTCAACCCTGCACAGAACGGTATCGACCCGACGCAACCGCCCCAAAACCAAGGAGACAACCCCGCCATGACCGCCCACCAGACGTCCTCGAGCTGCCCCACCGTGACCGAGGCCGCGGCGCTGTTCCGCGACGGCCAGATCACCAGCGAGGCCCTCACCCGGGCCTGTCTGGACCGCATCGCGTCCCGCCAGGACCTCAATGCCTTCATCACCGTCGACGCCGAGGGCGCGCTGGCCCAGGCAAGGGCCGCCGACGCCGGGCGCGCCGCCGGCCGCGCGCCCCGGCCGCTGGAGGGCGTGCCGTTGGCGATCAAGGACAACATCCATGTGGCGGGGCTGCCCAACACCGCCGGCACCCCGGCCCTGCATGGCTTCATCCCCAAGGAAGACGCGCCGGTGGTGCGCCGGTTGCGCGAGGCGGGCGCCGTCATCGTCGGCAAGGCGCACATGCATGAACTGGCCTTCGGCGTGTCCGGCTACAACACCGCCTACCCCGGCCCGCGCGGCGCGGGCACGCGCAACGCTTATGACGCCGAACGCATCGCCGGCGGCTCGTCCTCGGGCAGCGGCGCGGCGGTGGGCGCGCGCCTGGTGCCGGCCGCGCTAGGCACCGACACGGGCGCTTCCGTGCGCCTGCCCGCCGCCCTCAATGGCGCCGTCGGCTTCCGACCTTCCGTGGGTCGCTATGACGGTTCGGGCATTACGCCGATTTCGCATACCCGCGATACGCCCGGACCCATCGCCACCGGCATGGCCGACATCGCGCTGCTGGATGCCGTCCTGACCGGCGATGACACGCCACTGCCGGCGCTGCGCGCCGCCGACCTGCGCCTGGGCCTGCCCGGCTATTTCTGGCAGGACCTGGACCCGCGGGTAGAGGCCAAGGCGCAGGCCGCCCTGGAGCGTCTGCGCGCGGCCGGCGTGACCCTGGTCCCGCTGGACCTGCCCGGCCTGGAAGCCAGCAACGCCGCGACCGGCATGCCGCTGTGCCTGTACGAGCAGAAGCACGATCTGATCGCCTATCTGCAACGCCACGACGCGGGCGTGTCATTCGAGGAACTGGTGGCTCGGATTTCCAGCCCCGACGTGAAAGCCATCTTCGACGACCTGGTCGTGCCGGGCGTGCTGCCCACGCCATCGGGCGAGCTGCTGCCGCTGCAACCGCTTTACGACAGCGCCATCGCGGAACATCGCAACGCGCTCATCGACGTCTACCGCCGTGCGTTCGCGCGGCACGGGCTGCACGGGCTGCTGTTCCCCACGGTGCCGGTGCTGGCGCCGCTCGCCGCGCCCGAGGCCAGCAGCCTGGAGTCGTTCCTGCGGCTGGCGCGCAACGTCGACCCCGGCAGCAACGCGGGCCTGCCCGGCCTGAGCCTGCCCGCCGGCCTGTCGGACGGCGGCCTGCCGATCGGACTGGAGGTGGATGGCCTGCCGGGCGAGGACCGCCAGATCCTCGCCATTGGCATGGCAATCGAACCATTGCTGGGCCGGCTGGCGCCGCCGGCTGCCTGACGCGGACGCCGCCCTAGCCGGCGTCCGCGCGCATCGCGGCCAGGGTCGCCTCCAGCGCGCCCGCCACGCCCAGCGTGCGCAACGACTGCGCCGCCTGCGCCACCTCGCGCACGAAACGCTCGTCGCGGCCCAGGTCGCCGAACACGGCGGTCAGGGCCGTCATCTCGCGCGCCCAGGCCAGCGCGGCGGCCGGTCCGGGCGAAGCATCGCGCGCCGCCTGCTCGGCCTGCGCCAGCCGCTGCGCCAGCGTCTCGGCCAACGGGTCATCGATGGGATAACGCCGTCCTGCCTGATCCACCCCGCGCAGGAAATGCAGCCAGCCGGCCAGCGCCAGCGCCAGCCCGGCGATCGGCCGGTCCGCCGCCAGCCGCGCCCGCACCGTGCCCAGCAGGCGCTGCGGCATCTTCTGCGACCCGTCCATGGCGATCTGCCGCGTCTGATGCCGCAGCGCCGGATTGGCGTAGCGTTGCAACAGCCGCTCCTGGTAAGCCGCCAGGTCCAGGCCCGGCAGCACCGGCAGGGTCGGCGCGATTTCCATGCGCATCAGGTCCGCCAGATAGCGCCGCAGCGCCGGCTGCGCCACGGCCTGATCCACCGTGCCCCACCCCGCCATCACCGACAGGTAGGCCAGCGCCGAATGCGCGCCGTTCACCATGCGCAGCTTGAGGGTCTCGAACGGCGCCGCCTCGTCGACAAAGCGCGCGCCGCCCACGGCCCAGTCCGGCCGACCGGCGGCAAAGCGATCTTCCACCACCCATTCCAGGAACGGCTCGGCCTGCACCGGCCAGGCGTCCGTCATGCCCAGCGCCTGCGCCACGGCGGCGCGATCCTCATCGGTGGTGCGCGGCACGATGCGGTCCACCATGGAGCACGGAAACGTGCAGGCCTGGCCGATCCATTCGGCCAGGCGGGCGTCGACCTGCGCGGCGAACGCCAGCACCAGGCCGCGCAGCAGATGGCCGTTGCCGGGCAGGTTGTCCAGCGACAGCAGCGTCACCGGGCCCAGGCCCGAGGCGCGGCGCCGTTGCAGCCCCCACACCAGGAAGCCGATGGTGCTGCGCGGCGCCAGCGGCTGGCCCAGGTCGTGCACGATGTCGGGATGCGCCAGGTTCAACGCGCCGCTGGCCGGATCGTGGCAATAGCCCTTCTCGGTCACGGTCAGGCTCACGATGCGCGTGTACGGGCTGGCGATGCGCGCCAGCACCGCCTGCGGATCCTCCGGCGCCACCAGCGTTTCCAGCAGGCAGCCGATCACGGCCAGTTGCTGTCGCGGCCGGCCCTCGGCGTCGGCGCTGCGCAGCGCCAGCGTGTACAGCCCGTCCTGCGGCGCCAGCGCGTCGCGGGTGTCGGCCTGGCGCAGCGACACGCCGCAGATGCCCCAGCGCGGGTCGCCGCTGGCGTGGATGGCCGCCTCATTCACCGCCGCCAGATGGCCGCGCGCGAACGCGCCCAGCCCCAGGTGCACGATGCCGGCGCGCAACGCGCCCCTATCGTAGGCCGGCCGCGCCACGCCCGGCGCCAGCGCGGGCAGGCGCGCCGGATGCAGCCGGAGGGCCGCGGGGGCTACCAATTCCATAGCGTGCCGTCCTGCTGCAAGCGGTTCACCGGCAGGTAGGCGCGCTTGTACGGATACTTGGCGGCCAGCTTCTCGTCGATGTCCACGCCGTGACCCGGCACGTCGCCCGGATACAGCATGCCCTGCGAGAAGGTGTAGGCGTGGGGGAACACCGCGTCCGTCTCCTCGGTGTGGCGCATGTATTCCTGGATGCCGAAGTTCGGCACCCACAGGTCGAAGTGCAGCGCCGCGCCCATGCACACCGGCGACAGGTCGGTGGCGCCATGGCAGCCGGTGCGCACCTGGTACAGCGAGGCCAGGTCGGCGATGCGGCGCAGGTGCGTGATGCCGCCGGCGTGCACCACGGTGGTCCGGATGTAGTCGATCAGCTGGTTCTGCACCAGGTCCTTGCAGTCCCAGATCGAATTGAAGATCTCGCCCACCGCCAGCGGCGTGGTGGTGTGCTGGCGGATCAGGCGGAAGGCCTCCTGGTTCTCGGCCGGCGTGGCGTCTTCCATCCAGAACAGGTTGTACGGCTCCAGCGACTTGCCCAGCCGGCCGGCCTCGATCGGCGTCAGGCGGTGGTGCACGTCGTGCAGCAGGTGGTGCTCGAAGCCGAGCTTTTCGCGGATGCGATCGAACAGCTTGGGCGTGTGCCGCAGGTACTTCTCCGTGGACCAGTCGTGCTCGCTGGGCAGGTCGGCGTCGGCGGGTTCGTAGAACAGGTTGCCGCGGCCCACGCCGTAGACCTTGTCCAGCCCCGGCACGCCGCTCTGCGCACGGATCGCGCGGTAGCCCATGTCGGCATAGCGCAGCACCTCGTCAACGGTGTGTTCGATGTCGCTGCCGTTGGCGTGGCCGTAGACCATGACGCCGGTGCGGCTCTTGCCGCCCAGCAGCTGGTACAGCGGCAGGCCGGCGGCCTTGGCCTTCAGGTCCCACAGCGCGGTGTCGACTGCGGCGATGGCGGTCATGGTGACCGGGCCCCGGCGCCAGTAGGCGCCCTTGTACAGGTATTGCCAGATATCCTCGATCTGGTGCGCGTCGCGGCCGATCAGGCAAGGCACCACGTGTTCGGTCAGGTAGGCCGCCACGGCCAGCTCGCGTCCGTTCAGGGTGGCATCGCCGATGCCGGTCAGGCCCTGGTCGGTCTCGATCTTCAGGGTCACGAAATTGCGGCCCGGCGAACAAACAATGACGCGTGCGTTCGTAATTTTCATCATGGATTCCGTGAAACGGGAGGGTGTTCAGCCTTCCCAGCCCAGGTGGCTGAGGAAGTCGCGGGTACGGGCGACCTGCGGGTTGTCGAAAATCTGCGCGGGCGGGCCCTGTTCCAGAATGGCGCCGTTCTCGAAAACCACTACCCAGTTGGCCACGCGCCGCGCGAAACTCATTTCATGCGTGACCACGATCATGGTCATGCCTTCCTGCGCCAGCTTCTTCATGACGTTCAGCACCTCGCCCACGGTCTCGGGGTCGAGCGCCGAGGTCGGCTCGTCGAACAGCATCACTTCCGGCTCCATCGCCAGGGCGCGGGCGATGGCCACGCGCTGCTGCTGGCCGCCGGACAAGTTGGCGGGAAAGTTGCCGGCCTTGCTGGCCAGGCCGACCTTCTCCAGCAGCGCCATGGCGCGGGCCCGCGCCAGTTCCGGCGCCATGCCGAGCACGGTGATGGGCCCCATGGCGACGTTGTCCAGCGCCGACTTGTGCGGGAACAGCTCGAAGCTCTGGAACACCATGCCCATGCGCTGGCGCACCTTGCGCACTTCCGATTCGGCCTCCGGCACCGCCACGCCATCCAGCAGCACGCGGCCGCCGTCGATCTTCTCCAATGCATTGGTGCAGCGCAGGAGCGTGGACTTGCCCGAGCCGGACGGGCCGATCAGGCACATCACCTCGCCCTTGTTGACCTGCAGCGAGACGTCGTTCAACGCCACGAAATCGCCGAAGACCTTGCGCACGTGCTCGTACACCAGCACCGGCGGCTGGTCGGCGCCCTTGCGCGCGGCGGCCGTTGTTGCGGCAGGCGTTGTTGCGGCGGCCGCCGCCGCGCCGGCCGTGCCGGCCACTTGTTCCAGGATCATCTCGTTCACTCCTTGACTCCGTATTTGCGGTGGATCCAGTCGACCAGCTTGGCCTGCGGATAGCCCATCAGCCAATAGATCACCGCCATCGCGGTCAGCATTTCCAGCACGCGGAAGCTCTGCGCGCGCACCTGCATCGAGGCATAGGCCAGCTCGCTGACGGCGATCACCGATACCAGCGAGGTGTCCTTGAACAGCGAAATCCAGGTGCTGGCCAGCACCGGCAGGATGCGCCGCGCCGCCTGCGGCACCAGCACCTTGAACATGGCCTGGCGGCGCGACATGCCCATCGCCAGCGCCGCCTCCATCTGGCCCTTGCGGATCGAATTGATGCCGGCGCGGAAGGTCTCGGAGTTGTAGGCCGACACGTTCAGCACCAGCGCCACCAGCGCCGTGGTCACCGCCGAGAACTGCACGTCCAGCGCCATCGGCATCACGTAGAACGCCCAATAGATCACCAGGATCAGCGGCAGGTTGCGGAAGAACTCGACGATCGCCACGGCGATGCCATTGGCCACGCGGTTCGACGACAGCCGCATCAGCGCCAGCACCATGCCGCCGGGCACCGCCAGCGCCATCGTCACCACCGTCAGCATCACGGTCATGGCCGCGCCCTGCAGCAGCACCTGGCGCGAATCCCAGATAATTCCCCAGTCCAGATTCATGAGCGCCCCAGGTGTGCGTAACGTTGGTACAGCCGGTCCACGCCGCGCGTCACCGGGAACAGGATCACGAAGTACGCCACGATCACCGCGGTGAACACCTCGATCGGCCGGTAGCTCTGCCCGGCGATGGTCTCGGCCTTGTGCATCAGCTCGGGCACCGCGATCACCGTGGCGATGGCGGTGTCCTTGATCGCCACCGTCAGCACCGAGCCGAAGGCCGGCAGCATGCGGATGGTGGCCTGCGGCAGGATGATCTTGCGCAGCGCCTGGGCCCGCGACATGCCGAGCGCCAGGCCGGCGCGCATCTGCCCCGGGCGCACCGACTCGATGCCGGCGCGGATCACCTCGGCCGAATAGGCCGCGATGTGCAGCGTCAACGCCACCAGCGCCGCCCAGAACGGCGCGAAGGTCACCCCGGCCAGCAGCGGGAAGGCGAAGTAGATCCACACCAGCACCACCAGCACCGGAATGGCGCGCATGCTGTCGATGTAGAACACCAGCAGCACCCGCAGCCAGCGCGGCCCGTACAGGCGCAGCAGCGCGATCACCAGGCCCAGCAGGATGCTGGACACCGCCGTGACGGCGCTCAGCGCCACCGTGATGCCCAGGCCGCTGGCGAAGAAGCGCCAGTTATCGACGATGGGGGAAAAATCGAAGTCCATGGAATCTCCGTGCGGTCGCGAGCGCGGCCGGGCTCAGAACGTCACCATCACTTTCATGGCCTGGCGCCGGTCCGCCGCCAGCGCGAAGGCCTCGTGCGCCTGGCGCGCCGGCACCGCCGCCGTCAGCAGCGGCGCCACGTCCACCAGGCCGCGGCCCAGGTAGTCGATCGCCCAGGCGTATTCATCGACGAAGCGGAAGCTGCCGATGACGTTCAGGCTCTTGACCATGATCTGGTTGAACGGGCACTGCTCGCTGCTGCCATTGAGCGTGCCCACCGTGACGATGGTGCCGCGCGGCCGCGTGGCGCGGATGCAGTTGGCCAGCCCGGCGTAGTTGCCGGAAGCCTCGAAGCACACATCGACCGTGCCCTTGCCCGCCGCCAGCTCGTCCAGCGCGGCCGGCTCGGTGGCGGCGTTGATGGTGCGCGTGGCGCCGACCTTGGCGCAGGTCGCCAGGGTCTGGTCGACGATGTCGACCACGATGACCTGGCTGGCGCCGGCCAGGCGCGCCGCCATCAGCACCAGCGCGCCGATCGGCCCGGCGCCCACCACCATCACCGTCTTGCCCAGCAGCGTGCCGGCGCTGCGCACCGCGTGCAGCGCCACCGCCAGCGGCTCGCCGAAGGCGGCCAGCTCGAACGACAGGCTGTCCGGGACCGGCACGCACTGCTTTTCCTGCACCACCACCTGCTCGCGCATCGCGCCCTGCATGTGCGGATAACGGCTGGCGCTGCCGAAGAAGAACACCGCCTCGCAGTGGTTGGAATCGCCCTGGCGGCAGTAGCGGCACACGCCGCAGGTGCGGGCCGGATCCAGCGCCACGCGGTCGCCGGGTTTGACGGCGGTGACCGCCGAACCGACCTCCAGCACCTGGCCCGAGGCCTCGTGGCCCGGCGTCAGCGGTTCGCGGATGATGAAGTCGCCGACCCGGCCGTGGCGGTAGTAATGCAGGTCCGAACCGCAGATGCCGACCGCCTTGACGCCGACGCGCACCTGCGTCGGGCCCAGCGGCTCGGGCGCCTGTTCCACCAGCCGCAAGTCCTCGGCCCCATGAATCGCGCAATTGAGCATGGTGTGTCCGCCTTACTTCAGGTTCTGCGTCATGCGGCGCTCTTCGGCCACCAGTTCGGGATGCATGCGCGCTTCCACCTTGCGCAGCCACTCCAGGTACACCGGCTGGTTCTTGGCCACGCCCATGCCCGCGTCGATCGCGAAGATCTTGCTGTCCTGGCAGTCGTTTTCCTTGGGGAACACGGCCAGGCCCTTGACCTTCCTGCTGATGTTAGGCCACAGCATGCGGTTCAGCGGCGCCACGTCGGAGCGGCCCGCCAGCACTTCCTCGATCGGCGCCACCGAACCCGAGTTGGTGACGCCGCGCAGCTTGGCCTTGGGGAAGTTCTCCAGCACCAGCGGCTCTTCGCCCGCGCCCGAGAAGTACGCCATGGTGATGCCGGGCTGGTTGAAGTCCTCGACCTTGGTGGCGCTGGTGAACTTGGGGTTGGACGCCAGGCCGAACATGCAGACGCTGGTGTTCGAGAAGGTGACGAAGTCGATGATCTTGGCGCGCTCGGCGTTCTGGTTCAGCGGCCCGATCATGATGTCCATCTGGTTGGCGATCAGCGCCGGCACCTTGGTTTCGTGGCTGACCTGCACCGGCACGATCTTCACGTCCAGCAGGCGCGCGAATTCCTTGCCCAGCAGCCACGACGAGCCCATCCAGGGCTCGCCCGAGCCGGTGGTGTTCTGCACCAGCCACGGCGGGTTGTTGACCACGCCCACGCGCAGCACGCCGGCCTTGCGGATGGCGTCGATGCGCGGGCTCTCGCCGGGCGCGGGCGGCGTTTGCGCCTGGGCGGTGGCGGCGCCGGCCAGCAGCAGGGCGGTGGCGGCGAAACGGGTGAGGAAGGACGGTTGCATTGCGGTCTCCTTGGAGGCAAGCCCGGCGGCGGACGCCGGATGCGGGCGCGCGAGGCCGCGGGCAGTCGCCCGGGCCGCGCGCCTTGCGCGGGGTCGGTGAATCCAGTGGGGTGGGGAAAGGCCGGAGCGGCCTACGGGGTCTGTTCGATGATGCGCATTTCGTCGGCGTCCAGGCGCGTCTTCATGCCGGCGGCCACCTGCCGCAGCCAGGCCAGGTATTCGGGTTGGTTCTTGTCGATCGCCAGGCCCACCGGCGAGGCCTTTTCGGTGCTCTGCTGGCAGTTGGCCTCGGCGGGCAGCGCGGTCAGGCCGCGCACCTTGCGGCTCAGGCCGACCCAGGGCACGCGGTTGATCGGCGCCGCGTCGGCGCGCTTGGCCATGATTTCCTCGATCGGCGCGGTGGCGCCCGAGTTGGCCACGGCGCGCAGCGTGGCGTTGGGAAAGCGCTGCTTGACCCAGGCTTCCTCGGCGCCGCCGGTGAAGTAGGCGATGGTGACGCCGGGCCGGTTCAGGTCATCGACCGACTTGGCCGCGGCCATTTTGGGATTGGACGCCAGGCCGAACAGGCAGACGCTGGTGGACGAATACAGCACGAAGTCCACCACTTTCAGGCGCTCCGGCGTCTCGGCCAGCGGGCTGATGGTCATGTCGACCTGGTTGGCCGCCAGCACCGGCACCTTGGTCTCGTGCGAGACCTGCACCGGCGTCAGCTTCACGCCCAGCAGGCGGGCGTATTCCTTGGCCAGCAGCCAGGCCGGGCCGCTCCAGCCCTCGCCGCCCTTGCCGGACACGTCCTGCAGCAGCCAGGGCGCATTCTGCAGCACGCCGACGCGCAGCTCGCCCGCCTTGCGGATCGCATCGATGCGCGCGCTCTGGCCCGCCGCGGGCGCTTCCTGCGCCATCGCCGGCGCCGCCAGCGCATAGGCCGTCAGCGCGCACGCCGACAACATCGCCGCCGCCCTGTGCCAGGCGCGGCTCCCCTTGTTCCTTTGCTGCATCCTGTTGTCTCCTGATGTGTGTCGCCCGGTTCCGGGGCGCGGTATCTTCCGCGCTCAGCCGGGGGCCGCCTGCCGGTATTACGTCAACGCCACCCCTGCGCGAACTCGCCGATCACGCGTTCGAGGTGATTGCGCATTGCCTGCCGCGCGCCATCCGCATCGCGCGCCACCAGCGCGCTGAAGATGCGCTGATGGTCTTCCTGCGAGGCCTGGCGCAATTCCTGCGTGTGGAAATGCTGTTCGATCTTTTCCCAGATGGGGCCTTGCGCCTGGTCCCACATGGCCGTCACCGTGCCCAGCAGCACGCTGTTGCCGGTGGACTGCGCGATGTACAGGTGGAAACGGCGGTCGGCCTCCTGGTTCTCTTCCTTGTGCATCATCTGTTCGCGCATGGTGGTCAGCGCTTCGAAGATGCGGTCCAGGTCGGCGTCGTTGCGCGTCGTGGCCGCCAGCGCCGCGATCTCGGATTCCACCAGGCAGCGCGCGCGCAGCAGTTCGAACGGACCGGCGCCCGGCTCCTGCGCGGCCGGCAGGCGCGCCACGCCCGGCTTGGGCTCACAGACGTAGATGCCCGAGCCGCCGCGCACTTCCACCACGCCCTGCAGTTCCAGCGCGATGATGGCCTCGCGCAGCGAGGTGCGGCTGACGTCGAAGCGCTCGGCCAGCGCGCGCTCGGCCGGCAGGCGCTTGCCCACCGCGAACTCGCCCTGCGCGACCAGGGCCTGGATCTGCGCGGCCAGCCGCAGGTAGGCGCGGTCGGCCACCGGCTTGCTGGCGGGTTCCTCGGGCTTGGGGATCAGTTGTAGTGTCATGTCGGTTGAAAGTGGTTGGACCAAATATTATGTGGTTTACCAATTTGGCACATCATGGTTTACCACTATCCATTTGGTAAACCGTCCGAATAAAACAAAGCGCCGCGCCGGACGAGCCGGGGCGGCGCTGGGGTGGCACTAAGATGCCGGGCGGGCCCGGCGCGGCGGCGGAACCGGCCGTCAGCCCAGGTTCGGCGCCAGCGTGCGCTTCAGATCCTCGATGCTGCGGCCGCTGCGCGCGGCGTAGTCCTGCAACTGGTCTTCGCCGATGATGCCGACGTTGAAGTACTGCGACTGCGGATGGCTGAAGTAGAAGCCCGACACGCTCGAGGCCGGGAACATGGCGTAGCTGTCGGTCAGCATCATGCCGATGTCGGCGCCGTCCAGCACGCGGAACATGTCGGTCTTGACCACGTGCTCCGGGCAGGCCGGATAGCCCGGCGCCGGGCGGATGCCGACGTACTTCTCGGCGATCATGTCGTCGTTGGACAGCGCCTCGTCCGGCGCGTAGCCCCACAGGTCCTGGCGCACGCGGGCGTGCAGGCATTCGGCGAAGGCTTCGGCCAGGCGGTCGGCCAGCGACTTGAGCATGATGCCGGAATAGTCGTCCAGCGCCTTCTCGAACTCGGCTTCCTTCTTCTCGATGCCGATGCCGGCCGTCACCGCGAACATGCCGATGTAGTCGAGCTTGCCGCTGGATTTGGGCGCGATGAAGTCCGACAGCGACTTGTTGCTGACGCCCTCGCGCTTGGCGCCCTGCTGGCGCAGGTTGCGATAGGTGAACAGCACCTCGCTGCGGCTCTCGTCCTTGTAGACCTCGATGTCCTCGTCGTTGACGCTGTTGGCCGGATAGAAGCCGACCACGCCGTTGGCGGTCAGCCAGCGGCCCTCGACGATGCGCTTCATCATGGCCTGGCCGTCGGCGTAGACCTTGCGCGCCTGCTCGCCCACCACCTTGTCGTCCAGGATCGCCGGGAACGGCCCGAACAGGCTCCAGGTCTGGAAGAACGGGCCCCAGTCCACATACTTGGCAATCTCGGCCAGGTCATAGCTCTTGAAGGTGCGGCGGCCGATGAACTTGGGGCGCGGCGGCGTGTAGCTGTCCCAGTCGATCCGCGGGCGCGAGGCGCGCGCCTCGGCCAGCGGCAGGATCGGCGTGGCCTTGCGGTTGGCGTGGCGGCGGCGCACGTCCTCGTATTCCTCGGCCAGCTCCGCCAGGTAGGCGTCCGCCTGGTCGGACATCAGGCTGGTGGCCACGCCCACCGAACGGCTGGCGTCCGGCACGTAGATCACCGGGCCTTCGTAGTTGGGCGCGATCTTCACGGCCGTGTGCACGCGGCTGGTGGTGGCGCCGCCGATCATCAGCGGCACCTTGCGGCTGCGGAAATACTCGTCGCGCTGCATTTCCGAGGCGACGTAGGCCATCTCTTCCAGGCTGGGCGTGATCAGACCGGACAGGCCGACGATGTCGGCATTCTCTTCCTTGGCCTTCTCCAGAATCTGGGCGCAGGGCACCATCACGCCCATGTTCACCACTTCGAAGTTGTTGCACTGCAGGACCACCGACACGATGTTCTTGCCGATGTCGTGCACGTCGCCCTTGACGGTGGCGATGACGATCTTGCCCTTGGCGCGCACGTCGCCGCCGGCGGCCGCGATCTGGCGCTTTTCCTCTTCGATGAAGGGGATCAGGTGGGCCACGGCCTGCTTCATCACGCGCGCCGACTTCACCACCTGCGGCAGGAACATCTTGCCGGCGCCGAACA
Organism: Achromobacter sp. HNDS-1; assembly: GCF_040084795.1. Classification (NCBI taxonomy): domain Bacteria; kingdom Pseudomonadati; phylum Pseudomonadota; class Betaproteobacteria; order Burkholderiales; family Alcaligenaceae; genus Achromobacter; species Achromobacter sp. HNDS-1. Next base: position 3,732,010 of record NZ_CP157584.1, on the reverse strand, counting down.
GGTCGCCCACCACGTTCATGCCGTCCATCAGCGGGCCTTCGATCACCTCGATCGGACGGCCGCCGCGCGCGGCGATCTTCTGGCGCACCTCTTCGGTGTCCTCGACGATGAAAGCGGTAATGCCGTGCACCAAAGCGTGCGACAGGCGCGCCTCGACCTGCGCATTGCGCCAGGCCAGGTCTTCTTCCTTCTTGGCGCCCGAGCCCTTCACCGTGTCGGCGAACTGCACCAGGCGCTCGGTCGGCGTGCGTTCGTCGGCCGGGTCGGTCTTGCCGACCGGCTCGGCGCGGTCCAGCACCACGTCCTCGACCAGGTCGCGCAGCTGGGGATCCAGATCGGCGTAGACGCCCAGCTGGCCGGCGTTGACGATGCCCATCGTCATGCCTTCCTTGACCGCGTAATACAGGAACACGGTGTGGATGGCCTCGCGCATCGGCTCGTTGCCGCGGAACGAGAAGCTCACGTTCGAGACCCCGCCCGAGATGCGGGCGTGGGGCAGGTTCTCGCGGATCCAGCGGGTGCCCTCGATGAAGTCGACGGCGTAATGGTTGTGCTCGTCGATGCCGGTGGCGACCGCGAACACGTTGGGATCGAAAATGATGTCTTCCGGCGGGAAACCCTCTTCCTCGACCAGGATCTTGTAGGCGCGGCCGCAGATTTCCTTGCGGCGCTCCAGCGTGTCGGCCTGGCCCAATTCGTCGAACGCCATCACCACCACCGCCGCGCCGTAGCGGCGGCACAGGCGGGCGTGGTGGCGGAACGGCTCCAGGCCTTCCTTCATGGAGATCGAGTTGACCACCGGCTTGCCCTGCACGCACTTCAGGCCGGTCTCGATCACGTCCCACTTGGAGCTGTCGATCATCACCGGCACGCGCGCGATGTCGGGCTCGGAGGCAATCAGGTTCAGGAAGCGGTGCATGCACGCCACCGAATCCAGCATGGCCTCGTCCATGTTGATGTCGATGATCTGCGCGCCGTTCTCGACCTGCTGGCGGGCCACCGCCAGCGCCTCGTCGTATTTCTCTTCGCGGATCAGGCGCGCGAACATCTTGCTGCCGGTGACGTTGGTGCGTTCGCCCACGTTCACGAACAGCGTGTCCTCGTCGATGTTCAGCGGCTCCAGGCCCGACAGGCGGGTCTTGACCGGGATCTCCGGCACCACCCGCGGCGTCAGCGCCGCGACCTTGTCGGCAATCGCGCGGATGTGGTCGGGCGTGGTGCCGCAGCAGCCGCCGGACATGTTCACCAGCCCGGCGCGGGCGAATTCCTCCAGCAGCGCGGAAGTGTCGGCCGGGGTCTCGTCAAAGCCGGTCTCGGCCATCGGGTTGGGCAGGCCGGCGTTGGGGTAGACACAGACGTAGGTGTCGCAGATCTTGGACAGCTCGGCCACGTACGGGCGCATCAGCGCCGCGCCCAGCGCGCAGTTCAGGCCGATGGTGACCGGCCGCGCATGGCGCACCGAGTTCCAGAAGGCCTCGACGGTCTGGCCCGACAGGATGCGGCCGGAGGCGTCGGTGACGGTGCCCGAGATCATCACCGGCAGGCGGATGCCGCGCTGCTCGAACACTTCCTCGGTGGCGAAGATCGCGGCCTTGGCGTTGAGCGTGTCGAAGATGGTTTCGATCAGGACGATGTCGATGCCGCCATCGAGCAGGCCGTTGAGCTGTTCAACGTAGGCCACGCGCAACTCGTCGAAGGTGACGTTGCGCGCGCCCGGGTCGTTCACGTCGGGCGAGATCGACGCCGTCTTGGGCTGCGGGCCGAGCGCGCCGGCCACGAAGCGCGGCTTGTCCGGCGTGCTGTACTGGTCACAGGCCTGGCGCGCCAGTTGCGCGGACACCAGGTTCAGCTCGTAGGCCAGTTCCGGCAGGTCGTAGTCGCCCTGCGCGATCGAGGTGGCGCCGAAGGTGTTGGTCTCGATGACGTCGGCGCCGGCTTCCAGGTACTGGCGGTGGATCTCCGAGATCACGTCCGGCCGCACCAGCGACAGCAGTTCGTTGTCGCCCTTCAGGTCCTTGCCATGGCCGGCGAAGCGCTCGCCGCGGAAATCGGCCTCGCCCAGCTTGTAGCGCTGGATCATCGTGCCCATGGCGCCGTCCAGGATCAGGATGCGCTGGCCCAGCAGGCGGGCGAAATCGCCGCCGCGGGTGAAACTCTCGGGCGGGTAAGGCAGGCGGGGATACGACACGTTCAGGTCCGAAAGGAGGGTTGGGCAACGAAAGCGGCCGCGCAAATGTCGCTAAAAAACGATAAAGGCCGAAAAATCAACCCCTGATCGTAACAAAACAGGCCCTGTTTCGCCCTCCGGTGATACAGTTTCGGCCCCGAACCGGTGCTTTCGGCGCACAGGGACAGGCAAGAACGCAACACTTGCCGGTCCGCGCGCGAAAGGTAAACGGGAAACAGGAAGACATCCGCCCCGCCGCCCACAAGGCCGGCCGGCCCGGACATCCAGCCTGTGCTGCCCCCGCAACGGTCCCCATGCGCGCGATGCGCCCATGGCAGCCCGATACCGGCCTGTTCGATCGCCAGGACGCCCGTCCGGCGCCCGCTCCCCAGGGATCGCGGCGTGGCCCGGGTTTCCTCCCCATCGTGATTGACCTGCGGGGTCGCGGGTCGCATCGAGGTCTTGTAGATGAAATCCCGCTCCATCCGGCGCTACGCTGGCGCCCTGCTCTGTTCCGCCCCGGCCCTCTCGGCCGCCCAGCAAGCCGCCACCCCCGAACTCGACACCGTCACCGTCACCGCCCAGCGCGTGCCCAGCGATGGCCGCACCCTGCCGGTATCGATCTCCGTCATCACCGCCGAAGACATCGCCGCCAGCAGCGCCCGCACCATGCAGGACCTGCTGTCGACGCAGGCCGGCATCCACCTGGTCAACACCACCAGCGCCAGCGACAACGCCATCGTCGACCTGCGCGGCTTCGGCATCACCGGCGCCAGCAACACGCTGATCATGATCGACGGCGTCAAGCAGAACACCAACGATCTGTCCGCCCCCAGCCTGGGCGTGGTGCCGCTGGACCAGGTCGAACGCGTCGAAATCGTGCGCGGCAGCGGTTCGGTGCAATACGGCGGCGGCACCACCGGCGGCGTGATCAACATCATCACCCGCAAGGACTTCGCCAAGGAGCCGGTCACGGCCCGCGCCACCGCCACTTTCGGCAGCTACGGCCTGCGCCAGTACGACGCCGCCGTGGCGCTGAACAACCAGAAGGTGGGCGTGGACGCCTACATGCAGTCGCTGCACAGCGACGGCTACCGCGAGCACAGCGGCGAGAGCCGCGAGGGCGGCGGCGGCGGCATCACTTTCCGCCACGACAACGGCTCGATCCGCCTGTATGGCAACACCACCACGCAGAAGCTGGACCTGCCGGGCCCGCGCCTGATCAACCCGACCACGGGCGAGAACCAGTTCGAAAGCGACCCGCGCGGCGCCAAGAACAAGGTCGACTTCGTCAAGACCACCACCACCACCTTCGGCCTGCAGGTCGAGCAGCAGCTCGGCGTGGGCACGCTGTACGCCGACGCCTCGACCCGCGAGAAGAAGCTCAACGGCCTGTCGTACGACGGTTTCGGCGACACGCTGCGCCAGCAGAAGCTGGAAGAGAACCTGGCCAGCCTGCGCTACCGCCTGCCGATCAACGGCGGCCACAGCGTGGTGTTCGGCGCCGACGCGCAGGAAGCAAAGACCTCCGCCGACCAGAACGCCTACTACGACTTCGCCCCCTCCAAGTGGCAGTCGCGCCAGCATCAGTACGGCCTGTTCGCCGAAGGCCAGATCCGCGCCACCGACAGCACCTACGTCACCCTGGGCGCGCGCCGCCAGTACGCCTCCGACAAGCTGGAAGTGATTTCCGGCTCGGGCGAGGAATCCGACAAGGGCCACCACCTGACCGCCTGGCAGCTCGGCGTGCGCCAGGACCTGCCCGCCGGCTTCGGCCTGTACGGCAAGGTCGGCCGCAGCTTCCGCCTGCCCAATGCCGACGAAGCCCTGTCGGTGCAATCGCCGCTGGCGCCGCAGACGTCCACCGACAAGGAACTGGGCGTGACCTGGGCCTCGGACAGCACCAGCGCGCGCCTGTCGTGGTTCCGCTATGACCTGACCAACGAGATCCAGTACAACCCGCTGGCCGACGGCATGTGGGGCCCGGGCACCGGCGCCAACACCAACCTGGATCCGACCCGTCGCCAGGGCATCGAACTGGAAGGCCACCACAAGCTGACCAGCAGCCTGACGCTGGACGCCAACCTGACCTGGATGGAAGCGCAATTCCGCTCGGGCACCTATGGCGGCGTCGACCTGGCGGGCAAGACCGTGCCGCTGGCGCCCAAGTGGCTGGCCAACGCCGGCGTGACCTGGCGCCCCACCGACGCGTTCCTGTGGAACGTGACGGCGCAGTACGTGGGCAAGTCGCGCATGGACAACGACCAGGCCAACCAGTTCGACACGCAGCTGGACGCCTACGTGCTCTTCAATACCAAGGTGGCCTACAAGTTCACCCGCAACATCGAAGGCGCGTTCGGCATCAACAACCTGCTGGACCGCAAGTACGCCACCTACGGCATCCGTGGCGGCGATGCCTCGTTCCAGATGCTGGGCCCGGTTGCCAACTACAACCTGTACCCCGCGCCCGGCCGCAACTTCTACGCCTCCCTCACGGTGCGCTACTAAGCGGCGATCCGATATAGTCGGCGTTCCTCCACGCCGACCGTATCGATCCCTCGCATGACGTTCGTCCGCGCCCTTCCGTTCGCCGTCCTGGGGCTGCTGTGCGCCCCGGGGCCGGCGGCGGCCGCCCCCTCGCCCAAGACTGCAGCCGCGACCTCGGTCGAAGCCCCGGCGGCGGTCCACGCGCGCGACGACCGCGGCCGCGACGTCACCCTGGCCGCCCCGGCGCGGCGCGCGGTGACCCTGGCGCCGCACGCCACCGAGCTGGTCTACGCGGCCGGCGCCGGCGCCTACTTGGTCGCCACGATCCGCGGCAGCGACTATCCGCCCGCGGCACGCGCCCTGCCGGTCATCGGCGACGGCACCCAGCCCGATCCCGAGCGCGTGGCCGCCACCCGTCCGGACCTGGTGATCGCCTGGCAGCCTTCCGCCGCCGCGCCGCTGGCGCGCGTGATGGACAAGCTGGGCGTGGCGGTCTACTACAGCGACCCGCAGACGCTCGCGGCCATTCCCGACGCGGTCGAACGCCTGGGCGTGCTGTTCGGCACCGAGGCGCAGGCCGGCCCCGCCGCCCAGGCCCTGCGCGCGCGCCTGGACGCGCTGGCCGCGCGCTACGCCGGCCGCGCGCCGGTGCGGGTCTTCGTGCAGGCGGGCCTGGACCCCATCTACACGCTGAACCACGCCAGCATCGTCAGCGACGCGCTGCGCCTGTGTGGCGGCGTCAACGTCTTCGCCCAGGCGCCGGTGGTGGCGCCGCAGGTCGGCCTGGAAAGCGTGCTGGCGGCGCGGCCCGATGCGGTGCTGGCCGGCGTCTCCGCGCCCGCCGACACCACCCGCAACCTGGCCGCCTGGCGCGCCATGGGCCTGCCGGCGGCGTTGGCGGGCCACGTCTACGGCATTGACGCCGACGCGCTGTACCGTCCCGGTCCGCGCCTGATCGATGCGGCCGAACAGTTGTGCGCCGACCTGGACCGGTTGCGCCAGCCCTGAGGCGTAGCGGCATCCAGGAGCGTCTCGCGCAGGCCCTGGGCATCGCGGCACCCGCGGGCCGCCGCGCGCGGCCGCGCTATCGCCATCCCCATGCAGCGCGGCGCGCTCCCCGGATACCCCTGCCCGCGTCCCGGTCATTCGCACCGGCCACCGCTGCGCGGCAAGCGCGATTTCTGGAACGCGCCAACGTGGCCTTTCGCGCAGGCGCGCCGCGCCGTGCTTTATGATTCGCCTAACCGGGATCAACCCATTGATCCGCCCGATGATCAGCCAGCCCCCGCGGGTCCCGCTGCGCGCGCCCGCCCTTTGAAGCATCGCCATGACCACTCAAGACACTCTCACCATCGCCGGCCGCGCCTACTCGTCGCGCCTGCTCGTCGGCACCGGCAAGTACAAGGATTTCGAACAGACCCGCGCGGCGCTGGATGCCAGCGGCACCGAGATCGTCACGGTCGCCATCCGCCGCACCAACATCGGCCAGAACCCGGGCGAGCCCAACCTGCTCGACTACGTGCCGATGTCCAAGTTCACGCTGCTGCCCAACACCGCCGGCTGCTATTCGGCCGACGACGCCGTGCGCACGCTGCGCCTGGCGCGCGAGCTGCTGGACGGCCACGCCCTGGTCAAGCTGGAAGTGCTGGGCGATCCGCACACGCTGTTCCCCAACATGCCGGAAACGCTCAAGGCCACCAAGACGCTGGTGGATGAGGGCTTCCAGGTCATGGTCTATTGCACCGACGATCCCATCCAGTGCCGCATGCTCGAAGACATGGGCGCCGTGGCCGTGATGCCGCTGGCCTCGCTGATCGGCTCCGGCATGGGCATCCTGAACCCCTGGAACCTGCGCCTGATCATCGACCAGGCGCGCGTGCCGGTGGTGGTGGACGCCGGCGTGGGCACCGCCTCGGACGCCGCCATCGCCATGGAACTGGGCTGCGACGCCGTGCTGATGAACACCGCCATCGCCGCCGCGCGCGACCCGGTGCTGATGGCCAGCGCCATGAAAAAGGGCGTCGAGTCCGGCCGCGAGGCCTTCCTGGCCGGCCGCATGCCGAAAAAGCTCTACAGCGGCGCGCCCAGCTCGCCGACCGAAGGCCTGATCACCGCCGCCCCCGGCGCCGCCAAATGAGCAGCCGCCAGCCGGCCGCCACTGGCCGCCCGATCCCCAACGCGCTGACCATCGCCGGCGTCGACCCGTCCGGCGGCGCCGGCATCCTGGCCGACGTCAAGGCCATGAGCGCCCTGGGCGCCTATGGCTGCGCCGTCATCGCCGCGCTCACCGCGCAGAACACCCAGGGCGTCAGCGGCATCTCGCCGGTGCCGCCGGCCTTCGTCGGCCAGCAGATCGACACCCTGTTCGCCGACGTGCGCATCGACGCGGTCAAGATCGGCATGCTGGGCCAGCAGCCGGTGATCCAGGTGGTGGCCGAAAAGCTGGCCAAGTGGACCCCGGCGCACGTGGTGCTGGACCCGGTCATGGTTGCCAAGAGCGGCGACCTGCTGCTGGAACGCGATGCCGTCGGCGCCATGCGCGAAGCGCTGCTGCCGCAGGCCACGCTGCTGACCCCGAACCTGCCCGAGGCCGGCGTGCTGCTGGAAGAGCGCCCGGTGGAGACGGTCAAGGAAATGCGGCGCGTGGCCGAACGCCTGCGCAACAAGCTGGCGCATTCCGGCCAGCGCTGGGTCATGGTCAAGGGCGGCCACCTGCCCGGCAACGACACCATCGACCTGCTGCACGACGGCGACCGCATGATCGAGCTGCCGGGTCACCGCATCGAGACCGCCAACACCCACGGCACCGGCTGCACCCTGTCGGCCGCCCTGGCCGCCCTGCTGCCCCAGGTCGAGGACGTGCCCGAGGCGGCGCGCCGCGCCAAGGCCTACCTGACCGAAGCCATCCGCCACGCCGAGCGCCTGTCGGTCGGCTCCGGCCACGGCCCGGTGCACCACTTCCACGCCTGGTGGTGAGACCGGCGGGGCGGTATCGGACTTCGCATCCGGTCACCCGCCCCGGCCGGCCGCCAGGGCCGATGTAACCCGGCTCCCCGCGCTCTCCTCCCGTCCGCCCGGCTGGCCGTGATTGCGTCCGAAAGCGCCGCGACCGCCGGCCCGTTTCCGGGCGTGTAACCAGGCGGCCCGCTCCCCGGCGTCACAGGACGCTACGAATCGGTACAATGGTCGGCTGATTCCTCCGCTTTTTTCCTGACCGTCATGAACGCTTCGACCCTGCCCGACGTAGAACAAGCCCGCTTCAACATGGTGGAACAGCAGATCCGCCCGTGGGACGTCCTGGACGCCAACGTGCTGCAAGCACTGTTCGATGTGCGCCGCGAACAGTTCGTTCCGCCGGCCCTGCGCGCCCTGGCGTTTTCCGACCTGGAACTGCCGCTGGAAATCAACGCGGTCAATACCCGCCAGACCATGCTCGCCCCCAAGGTCGAAGCCCGCCTCGCCCAGGAACTGCAACTGAGCAAATCCGACTGCGTGCTGGAAATCGGCACCGGCTCCGGCTATCAGGCCGCGCTGCTGGGCTACCTGGCGCAGCAGGTCACCTCGGTCGAGATCGACAGCCGCCTGGTCACGTTCGCGCAGCAGAACCTGCAGATGAACAACGTCACCAACGTCAAGGTCGAAACCGGCGACGGCCGCAACGGCTGGGGTTCCACCGAATACGACGCGATCCTGGTGACGGGTTCGGTGCCGGTCGTGCCCGACGCGCTCAAGTACCAGCTGCGCGTGGGCGGCCGCCTGGTCGTCGTCGTCGGCCAGGCCCCCGTCATGACGGCCTGTCGCATCACCCGCACCACCGCCGCCAGCTTCGAGACCGTCAATCTGTTCGAAACGGTCATCAAGCCCCTGCGCGGCGCCACGGTGTCGCAGTTCAAGTTCTGAGTTCCCAGGCGGGGCCGTGCGGCCCCGCCACGCCGGCCCGCCCGGCCACACGGGCCCACGCCCTGGATCCCCTGGAGCAGCACCCCTCCCCCTGACAGATCATGCGCGTCCGACTGCTTACGGCTTTACTGGTTTTTACCTCCGCCGCAAGTGTCGGCCCGTCTGTCGCGTGCGCGCAGAATCTGCTGCAGGTGTGGCAATCCGCCCTGGGCAATGACCCCATCTATGCGGCGGCCCGCGCCAATTACCGCGCCGGGCTGGAAAAGGAACCGCAGGCGCGCGCCCTGCTGCTGCCCGAGGTCTCGGCCGGGGTCGGCGGCGCCTACCAGGAAACCCGCAGCACCCGCGGCCTGAGCATGGCCTACAGCGGCGGCCGGGGCGTCTGGGACCTGGCGCTGACGCAGCCGCTGTTCGACTGGGGCCGCTGGCAGAACCACGAACAGTCCAAGCTCATCGTCGCCGATGTCGAGGTGCAATTGCAGCAGGCCTACCAGGACCTGCTGCTGCGCGTGGCCGACGCCTATTTCAACGTGCTGTATGCCCAGGACGCCCTGACCGCCACCGAGGCCGAAAAGGCCGCCGTGGCCGGCCAGCTGGAGTCGGCCAAGCGCAACTTCGAGCTGGGCAACGCCACCATCACCGACACCTACGAGGCGCAGGCGCGCTACGACCTGGTGGTGGCGCAGGAACTGCGCCTGCAGAACGACCTGGACGTGCGCCGCGATGAACTGGCCAGGATCATCGGCACCGCCCCCGGCGCGCTGGCCGAACTGCCGCCGGGTGTGCAGTTGCCCGCGCCGCAGCCGGCCCGCGTGGCCGACTGGAGCAACCAGGCCGAATCCTCCAGTCTGGAGGTGCTGCGCGCCCAGCTGCTGACGCGCATCGCCGGCCGCGAGATCCAGATCGCCAAGAGCGGCCACTACCCCACCCTGAACCTGCGCGCCACCAGCGGCAGCGCCAGCGACGCGGTGATGCGCAATGCCACCCCCGGCAAGCCGATCGACAGCACCATCGGCGTGGTGCTGTCGATTCCCTTGTATTCGGGCGGCGGGGTGTCCTCGCAGGTCACGGAAAAGGTGCAGCTGGAGCAAAAGGCCCGCCACGATTTCGAGGCCGCGCGGCGCCAGGCGGTGCAGGCCGCGCGCCAGTACTACACCGGCGTCACCAGCGGCCTGGCGCGCATCCAGGCGCTGGAAGCCGGCGAGAAGTCCAGCCGCGCCGCGGTCGAGGCCAACCGCACCGGCTATGAAGTGGGCGTGCGCATCAACCTGGACGTGCTCAACGCCCAGCAGCAGCTCTACGCCACCCAGCGCGACCTGGCGCTGGCGCGCTACAGCACGGTGCTGTCGGGGCTGCGCCTGAAGGCCACCAGCGGCATCCTGGCCGAGTCCGACCTGGAAGCCATCAACCGCTTGCTGCGCGAACCGCGCTAAGCGCGCGGCAGCGTCTCAGGCGCCCTGGATCTTCTTGACCAGCGCCGTGGTGGAACGCTCGAACTCGAACGGAATGGCCACCGCGCGGCCGCCCCAGGTCTTGACCAGGGCGGTCTCGGGCAGCTTTTCCATGTCGTAGTCGCCGCCCTTGACGATCAGGTCCGGCTTGAGCTGGCCGATCAGCGCCTCGGGCGTGTCCTCGTGGAACGAGGTGACCACGGTGACAAAACCCAGCGCCGCCAGCAGCGCGGCGCGGTCTTCCATGCGGTTCAGCGGGCGCTCGGCGCCCTTGCCCAGGCGGCGCACCGATTCATCGGTGTTGACCGCCACGACCAGCGTGGCGCCCAGTTGGGCGGCCTGGTCCAGGTAGGTGGCGTGGCCCCGATGCAGGATGTCGAAGACGCCATTGGTGAACACCAGCGGCCGCGGCAGGCGGCCGGCGGCAACGGCGGCGACGCAGTCGTCGCGGGACAGGACTTTGGATTCGAAACGGGCGGCTGGCATGCCGCGATTGTACGACGGCGGCCGTGGCCGCCGTCATCGGTCATCTGACGCCCCCGGACAGGGCCGGCGCCCGCCGCCGTGGCGCCCGGTCAGGCGCCGGCCAGCACGATTTCCTTTTCCTTGGGCACGATCAGCGCCGTCATTTCCTTGCGGTAGCGGTTCAGGTCCTTGACCGTCTCGAAGCTGCGGTCCATCAGCTTGGACAGGATGTGCAGGATGCGGGTGGCGACCTTCTGTTCCCACACGCCGTCAAAGCGGATCTGGGTGTCCAGCCAATGCTCCAGCCAGCCCGGCTCGGGCAGGCGCGACTGCACCGTGTCGTTGGGGAACAGGTCCTTGTTGACGTGCAGGTTGGTCGGGTGCAGCGCCTGCTGGGTGCGGCCAGCCGAGGCCATCAGCACGCCGATCTTGGAGAACGCCAGGCGCGCCTGCACGCTGGTGTCCTCGCCACGGTTGTGCAGGGCGCGGCGCATGTACTGCAGGTAGGCGCCGGCATGGCGGGCCTCGTCCTGCGCCACGGTCTTGTAGATGGCCTTGATGACCGGCTCGGTATGCCATTCGGCGGCGCGGCGATACCAGTGGTTCAGGCGCACTTCGCCGCAGAAATGCAGCATCAGCGTTTCCAGCTCGGGCGCGACGTCGAATTCGAAGCGCACGTTGTGCAGCTCTTCCTCAGTGGGCACCAGGTCGGGACGGAAGCGGCGCAGGTATTCGATCAGCACCAGGGAATGCTTCTGTTCTTCGAAGAACCACACCGACATGAACGCGCAGAAATCGCTGTCGCCGCGATTGTCGCGCAGGAACATCTCGGTGGCCGGCAGCGCGGCCCATTCGGTGATGGCGTTCATCTTGATCGTATGCGCCTGCTCGTCCGAGAGCTTGCTGCGATCGAAGTCGCCCCAGGGAATATCGTGCGCCATGTTCCAGCGCACCGCTTCCATGGTCTTGAAGAGTTCAGGATAAAGCATGTTCTGCCCTTGTTTTCGTCCCGCTAGTGGGGCTATAGAAATTGATGAATGGCGCACGCGCTTGCCGGCGCGACGCTGCACAGAGGTCTGCCCAGCGCTATTTTTCGCCGTCTCCCGCGAAGCTATGATGACCGTTTCATGAATGAAACATGACAGGGGATCGCACTTACACCATCGCGCCGCCTATCGGGTCAATGCCCACAACGCCACCCCGATGGCCAGGGCCAGCACGCCAACCAGCGCCGCGACGAGCCGGTTGTTCTGTTCCTGGGCCCGCCGCAGCTGCGCCATCTCGGCCAGCAGCGCCGGCGAGAGGTTCGGGCGGTTCAGGTGGTCGTGGACCAGCCTGGGAAGCGCCGGCAGCATCTGCGACCACTGCGCGGCTTCTTTTTCCAGGCTCTGCCGCAGGCCCTTGATTCCGACACGCTGGCGCATCCAGCGTTCCAGATAGGGCTTGGCGGTCTTCCAGAGATCCAGGTTGGGGTCGAGCTGCCGCCCCAGGCCTTCGACGTTCAGCAACGTCTTCTGCAGCAGCACCAGCTGCGGCTGGATCTCCACATTGAACCGGCGCGAGGTCTGGAACAGGCGCAACAGCACCTGGCCCAGGGAAATCTCGGACAACGGCCGGTCAAAATAGGGTTCGCAGACGGCGCGCACCGCGCCCTCCAGTTCTTCCTCCCGCGTGTCGGGCGGCACCCAGCCGGACTCGATATGCAATTGCGCCACGCGGCGGTAGTCGCGGTGGAAGAAGGCCAGGAAGTTCTGCGCCAGGTAGTTCTTGTCGAATTCCGACAGCGAGCCGACGATGCCGAAGTCCAGGGCGATGTAGCTGCCCAGCGTCTCGGGCCGGTCGGACACGTAGATGTTGCCCGGGTGCATGTCGGCGTGGAAGAAGCCGTCGGTGAACACCTGGGTGAAGAAGATCTCGACGCCGGTGCGCGCCAGGGTCGGGATGTCGATGCCGGCGGCGCGCATGCGCTCGACCTGGCCCACCGGCACGCCATACATGCGCTGCATGGTGAACACGGTGGACGCGGTGTATTCCCAGATCACCTCGGGCACCATCAGCATGTCGCCGCGGCCCGATTCCGGACCGAAGTTGCGGCGCAGCTGGCTGCAGTTGGAAGCCTCGCGCACCAGGTCGAGTTCATCGTGCAGGTATTTGTCGAACTCGGCCACCACCTCGCGCGGCTTGAGCCGGCGGCCGTCGGCGCCCAGGCGCTCGATGATGCGGGCCACGATCTTGAGCAGCGACAGGTCCTTCTCGATGATGCTGAGCATGCCCGGGCGCAGCACCTTGACCGCCACCTCGCGGCCGTCGTGCAGCACCGCGAAGTGCACCTGGGCGATGGAGGCCGACGCCACCGGGTCCACCTGGAACTGCGCGAACAGCTTTTCGGGCGGCGCGCCCAGCGCGGCCTCGATGCAGGCAGCGGCCTGGGCCGACGGGAACGGCGGCACGCGATCCTGCAGCAGCGCCAGCTCGTTGGCGATGTCGGCCGGAATCAGGTCGCGGCGGGTGGACAGCACCTGGCCGAACTTCACGAAGATCGGGCCCAGCGATTCCAGCGCCAGGCGCAGCCGCAGGCCGCGCGGCTTGCGCGGCCGGGTGCCCAGGCGGATGACGCGCAGCAGGCAGGTGGCCAACGGATGGTTCAGGCTGGACAGCACCAGCTCGTCCAGGCCATAGCGCAGCGAAACCAGAATGATGCGGAACAGGCGCAGCAACGGAAACATAGGTCAGGCGCCCCGCTTGGCGGCGGCCGAGGCCAGCCGGGTGGACAGGGTGGCGGCCGAACGCGCCAGCGCATCGGCGCGGGCGTTCAGCTCGGCCAGGTCCAGGCGCCATTGCTCCAGCGCCGGGCGGCCCAGCAGCATGCCGCTTTCCTCGGCCAGATACTCGGATACGTTCTCGGCCATGCGCTGGCCGGCCTGGCGCGCGCCGCCGGCAGCCGCGCGCAGCCCGCCAGCGATGCGCAGCGCGGGGATGTCGCCCACCATCCTGGCCAGGCTGTCTTCCGGGTCCCAGCGCAACTGCCTGGACAGGTCCGCCACCACCTGCGCCAGCGCGGCGTCGCCGGAAATGTGCGTGGCTTCGGCGAAATCGGGCGCCGCGCCGCCCGCGCCCAGGCGCGGCAGCGGCAGCTTCTCGGGCGCCACCGTCAGGGTCACGTCGGGCACTACGGCGGCATCGGCCTGGGCCGCCAGCCCCTCGCTGTCGATGGTCAGGCCCAGGGTGAAGCCGCCCAGCGCGAAGCGCACGGTCTTGCCGGCGTGGCGGGCCAGGCGTTCGCGCGCCCAGTCCTCACGCTTCAACAGGGCGTTGAGCGCGCCGACGGCCAGCCGTGCAGGAGTGGGCAGAAACGAAAAAGGCAACATGACAGTCCGCGACCCCGCGCAACGGGGCTGACGAAGTTGATGGGTAAATCGGGAGTGTACCGGGTTGGATGGGGGTGTGTTCCGGGCAGTCTGGGCGCGGTTTGCGCCCGCGCATGGAAAAACCGGCCCTGAGGGGCCGGTTGGGACGGACGGCCGCGAGGCCGCCGCGAGATCAGGGAGATGGCGCCAGCCGGATCAGCTGGCGTATTCCACCGGAATCTGCTGGATGCCGGCCAGCAGCCAGCCGCCGTTGGCGGGCTTGAACAGGTTCCAGACTTCCTCGAAGCGGAAGGCTTCGGCGCCCGGGGTTTCGCGCAGCATGCCCGAGAAGCGCACGCTGGCCAGGTGACCGTCGGACACGGTTTCGATGCCCAGCAGCTCGGCGTTCAACAGCACCACTTCGGTCTTGTTGGGCGCGGCGCCACGCTCTGCCAGCTGCGGCTTGAGCTCGGTGATCAGGTCATCGGTCAGGTAGTCGCGCAGGCGGTCGGTGCTGCCGCTGTCCCACACGGCCTGGATGCGCACGAACTGTTCCTTGGCCTGCTTCAGGAAGTTGGGCGTATCGAAGTCGCCGGGCACGAACCAGTTGTTGTCGTCACCCGCCTTGGGCAGCACAGCGGCCGGGGCGGCAGCGGCGGCTGCGACCGGCGCCGCCGCCGGGGCGGCCGGCTTCAGCGCCTCACGCCACATGGGCTGCTGCTGCGGTTGGCCAGGCGCGTTGTTGGCGCCGCCGAAGGCGCCCTGCGTGGCCGGACGCGGCGCCGCGCCGCGCAGGCGGCGGATGATGAACATCACGGCGAACACGACCACGGCGATCAGCAGCGCGGACGACAGGAATTCGGCGAAGGCGCCCGACAGGCCCATGCTCGAGAGCAGCGCGGCGATGCCCAGGCCGGCGGCGATGCCGGCGATGGGACCGAGCCAGCGCGACGCGCCGCTCTTGGCGGCCGCGCCCGCGGCGCCGGCCGTGGCGGCGCCGGCGGCCGCCGGGGCCGCGGTGGCGCCCGCGGTGTTGCTGGCGGCGGTCGGCGGCGTGGTGGCCTGGCGCTGCTGGGTCACATTGGAGGATTGGCGGCCGACGCTGCTGCCGCCGCCGGCGCGGCGGGCTTCGGCGTCAAACGACGCCGTCACCAGCGCAGCGCCGGAGATGGCGATGAGCGCCGCGGCGACAAACCGCGAGAAACAGAATTTGGTCATGGATTTGCTCCCTCGTACCCGCGCTTCCCGCTGCCCCGAGCAGCGGAAAGCCGCACGGATCGTGCGGCCGTTCAGCGCGACTTTCTTACAATAATCTGAATGACGTAAGAATAACGGACAAGCCGTCGCCCCACAAGTTCCCCCGGGGCAAAGAAAAGCCGTATCGGACCCAGGGCAGGTCAGCCCAGGCGCACGCCCTCATGCAGGGCGGCGATGCCGGCCGTCAGGTTGAAGTACTGCACCCGCTCCAGGCCGGCGGTGCGCAGCATGTCCGCCAGGGTTTCCTGGTCGGGGTGCATGCGGATCGATTCCGCCAGGTAGCGGTAGCTGGCTTCGTCCTTGGCCACGGTCTTGCCCAGCCAGGGCAGCACGTTGAAGGAGTACCAGTCGTAGGCCGGCGCCAGCGGCTTGGCGATGCGGGAGAATTCCAGCACCAGCAGCTTGCCGCCCGGCTTGAGCACGCGGGCCATCTCGGCCAGCGCGCGGTCCTTGTGGGTCATGTTGCGCAGGCCGAAGGCCACGCTGACGCGGTCGAAATACCCCGTCGGGAACGGCAGGCGCTCGGCGTCACAGACAGCGGTGGGCACCAGCAGGCCGGCGTCGGCCAGGCGGTCGCGGCCGACCCGCAGCATGGAATCGTTGATGTCGGTCAGCCAGACCTCGCCGGTGGGGCCGGCGCGCTTGGCGAAAGCCTTGGCCAGATCGCCGGTGCCGCCGGCGATGTCCAGCACCTTCATGCCGGGTCGGATGGCGGCGCGGCCGATGGTGAAGGCCTTCCAGACGCGGTGCAGGCCGGCCGACATGAAATCGTTCATGATGTCGTAGCGCTGCGCCACCGAATGGAAGACTTCGGCGACTTTGCGGGCTTTTTCGCTTTCCGGCACCGATTGGAAGCCGAAATGCGTCGATTGGGACGCGGAATCCGCGGAATGTTGCGATTCGGAGGGGTTTTGCATGGTGAATTCCCGATATATCGTCCAATGGTAGCCTATCGGGGCCCGCCGGATGCCGCCCGCGGGCGGCGCAAGGCACCCTGCGGTCACATACCTGAAATATTGCGGCCATACTATCGCAATGTTCGCGCCGCGCCGGCGCTCCGAAGCGTGCCCTATCCGCCATGTCCAGCACCATCCTCGTCGTCGAAGACGAACCCGCCATCCAGGAACTGATCGCCGTCAACCTGTCCTTCGCCGGCCACAAAGTGCTGCGCGCCTTCGACGCCGACCAGGCCCAGACGCTGATCCGCGCCGAGCTGCCCGACCTGATCCTGCTGGACTGGATGCTGCCCGGCACCTCCGGCCTGGCCATGGCGCGCAAGCTGCGCAACGACGAGCGCACCCGCGCCGTCCCGGTCATCATGCTGACCGCCAAGGGTTCCGAGCAGGACAAGGTCGACGGCCTCGAAGCCGGCGCCGACGACTACATCACCAAGCCCTTCTCGCCCAAGGAGCTGATGGCCCGCATCAAGGCCGTGCTGCGCCGCCGCGCGCCGCAGCTGACCGACGACGTGATCGACGTGGGCGGCCTCAAGCTGGACCCCGTCACGCACCGCCTGTCGGGCAACAGCCAGTCGCTGCAGATCGGCCCCACCGAATTCCGCCTGCTGCACTTCTTCATGACCCACCCGGAACGCGTGTTCTCGCGCTCGCAGCTGCTGGACCAGGTCTGGGGCGATCACGTGTTCGTCGAGGAACGCACCGTCGACGTGCACATCCGCCGCCTGCGCAAGGCGCTGGAGCCCAGCGGCCACGATGCGCACGTGGAAACGGTGCGCGGCAGCGGCTACCGGTTTACGGCACAGGTCCCGGCGCGGTAAAACACCCGCACGATGATCTGGCTGCGCACCCTTGTCCTGGTCGCCCTGTGGGCGGCGATCGCGCTATTGGCGCAATGGCTGATCGGCGACCCGGCGGGCTGGGCGCTGTTCAGCGCCGCGCTGGTCACCATGCTGCTGTGGCGCAGCTGGCGCCTGCACCTGGTGTCCCATTGGGCCCGGCACCCCGACACCTCCCCTCCCGCCTCGGTCGGCCCCTGGGACGACATCCTCGCCCCCCTCTACCGCTACACCCGGGCCCGCGCCCGCGAACTGGCCGAGACCCGCGACACCATGCAAGGCATGCTGGCGGCCGCCCAGGCGCTGCCGGACGGCGCGGTCACGCTCAATGAAGACTTCCAGATCGACTGGTGCAACCGCATGGCGCGCCAGCACCTGGGCCTGCGCCTGCCGGCCGATCGCGGCCACAACCTGCTGAACCTGCTGCGCGCGCCGGAATTCGTCGAATACGCCCACCGCGCCTCCTGGCCCGATCCGATCCTGGTGCGCCTGGGCCAGAACGGCCAGGAACGGCTGATGATGATGCAGCTGACGGCCTACGCCAGCAACCAGCGCCTGCTCATCACCCGCGACGTCACCCAGATCGAGCGCCTGGAGACCACCCGCCGCGATTTCGTCGCCAACGTCTCGCACGAACTGCGCACGCCGCTGACGGTGCTGGCCGGTTTCCTGGAAACGCTGCGCGACATGCCCGCCGACGCCCTGCCGCCCGAGCAGCGCGCGCAGTACCTGGACATGATGCACGAGCAGGCCCAGCGCATGCAGGCCATCGTCGAGGATCTGCTGACGCTGTCGACGCTGGAATCGTCGCCGGGCAGCGACCCGCGCGCGGTCAACATGGGCGCGCTGCTGCAGAAGGCGCGCCAGCAGATCGAGGCCCTGTCCGGCGGGCGCCATGTGATTGAATGGCACATCGACGAAACCCTGGACGTGCTGGGCGCCGAGACCGAGCTGACCTCGGCCCTGTCGAACCTGCTGACCAACGCCGTGCGCTACACGCCCGACGGCGGCACCATCACCGTGCGCTGGGAACGCGAGGCCGATGGCAGCGGCCGCTACAGCGTGCAGGACACCGGCATCGGCATTCCCGCCCGCCATATCCCGCGCCTGACCGAACGCTTCTACCGCGTCGACCGCGGCCGCTCGCGCGCCGTCGGCGGCACCGGGCTGGGGCTGGCGATCACCAAGCACATCGCCATGCGCCACGACGCCGAACTGTTCATCACCAGCGAACCTGGCAAGGGCAGCGTGTTCGCGCTGCGCTTCCCGCCCGACCGCATCGCCGTCGATCCGTCCGCCTGAAGCGGCGTCACGCCACGCGCGGGATCCGCGCCGCAATCGCGGCGCGGATGGTAAATTTCCCGCCATGCGCATCCTGGTCATCGAAGACGAACCCAAGCTGGCCGACTACCTCAAGAAAGGGTTGTCGGAGCAAAGCCACGTCGTCGACCTGGCGCGCGACGGCGTCAACGGCCTGCACCTGGCGCTGGAAGGCGCCTACGACCTGATCGTGCTGGACGTGATGCTGCCCGGCGTGGACGGCTTCGGCATCCTGGCCGCCGTGCGCGCCACCAAGGACACCCCGATCCTGATGCTGACCGCGCGCGACGCCGTCGAGGACCGCGTGCGCGGGCTCGAAGGCGGCGCCGACGACTACCTGGTCAAGCCCTTCGCCTTCTCCGAGTTGCTGGCGCGCGTGCAGGCCCTGCTGCGGCGCGGCCGTTCGCAGGAGCCCACCGTGTTCCGCCTGGCCGACCTGGAACTGGACCTGGCGCGCCGCAAGGTCGCGCGCGGCGGCCGGCGCCTGGACCTGACCGCCAAGGAATTCAACCTGCTGGCCCTGCTGCTGCGGCGCCAGGGCCAGGTGCTGTCGCGAACCACCCTGGCCGAGCAGGTCTGGGATATGAACTTCGACAGCGACACCAACGTCATCGACGTGGCCGTGCGGCGCCTGCGCGGCAAGCTGGACGACCCGTTCGAGGCCAAGCTGCTGCACACCGTGCGCGGCATGGGCTACGTGCTCGAATCGCGGCCGGAGCCGGCGCGCGAATGAAAGCGCCGCGCGTGCGCTCGATGCAGGCGCGCCTGACCCTGCTGCTGGGCGCCATCGCCCTGCTGGTTTCCAGCCTGGCCGGCGCCACCCTGTTCTGGGCCCTCAAGCGCGAGGTCGAACGCCAGGAGATCACCGAGGTCAGCGGCAAGCTGGAGCTCATCAACCACCTGATCGACATGCAGAACAACGCGCGCGGCCTGCACGACCTGGCCGCCACGTTCGACGACATGCGCACCGGCCAGAGCCAGCTGGGCATCTGGATCGTCGACGCGCAGGGGCATCCGGTCTACGGCGGCGACGCGCCCCTGACATTGCAGACGCTGCCCGACCGGCAGGTGCTGCTGCAACTGGCCGACGGCAGCCGCATGCGCGGCCTGCGCGTCGCGGTCGACGACCGCATCCTGCCGGGCGCGCAGCTTACCGTGGCGGTCAGCACCCGCACCAGCTCGCAGTTCCTATACGCCTACGGCACCGCGCTGGCGCTGATCTGCGCGCTGTGGGTCGGCGCCACCGTGGTGCTGGCGGCCTGGGCGGTGCGCCGCAGCATGGCGCCCACCCGCCGCCTGTCGGAACAGGCCGCCCGCATCCAGCCCGACAACCTCGCCGTGCGCCTGCCGCTGCGCGACACCGACCGCGAGCTGCACGAGCTGGTGCTGTCGTTCAACCGCACGCTGGAGCGCCTGCAGGCCGCCTACCAGCAGATGGAAGGCTTCAACGCCGACGTCGCGCACGAACTGCGCACGCCGCTGGCCACGCTGATCAACGGCACCCAGGTGACTCTGTCCAGCGGCCGCGACGCGGCCGAGCTGCGCGATGCGCTGGAATCCAACCTGGAGACGCTGGAAGACCTGAAAACGCTGGTCAACGACATGCTGTTCCTGGCGCGCGCCGACCGTGGCGAACGCGCCGCCGACCTGGCGCCGGTATCACTGGCCGCCGAAGCCCGGCGCGTCGCCGACTTCTACGAGGCGGCGCTGGAAGACCGCGGCGTCACGTTGCGTTGCGACGGCGACGCCGTCGTCGCCGCCAATCCGGGGCTGGTGCGCCGCGCGCTGGCCAACCTGATCTCCAACGCCATCAAGGCCACGCCGCGCGGCGGCGAGATCGTGCTGGCCTGCCAGCCGCGGCCGGCCGGCGCGCGGGTCGAAGTGCGCAACCCCGGGGCGCCGATCCCCGAGGCCGACCTGCCGCGCATCTTCGACCGCTTCTTCCGCTCGGGCCAGGCGCGCGCGCCGCGCAGCGAGGGTCACGGGCTGGGCCTGGCGATCGTGCGCGCCATCGCCCGCATGCACGGCGGCGAGGTCGACGCGGCCTCCGGCCCCGGCGGCACCGTAGTCGGCATCACCCTGCGCGGGTCGGACCCGGACACCGCCGGCGGCCACATTACAAAGAAGTAATCTTCGCGACAGAACCGGGTCACCCCGGTTTTCCTAAAGTGCCCCCCATGGTCAACCCCCATCAAGGGAACAGCATGAACGGCACTTTGCTCCGCATCACCCAGATCACGGCCCTGGCCGCCCTGCTCGGCACCGGCACCGCCTTCGCGGCCGGCGCCCACGGCGAACACGCCGGCCACGCCATGCCGGCGGCCTCCGCCCCCATCGGCACGCCCGGCGACGCCGCCCGCGTCACCCGCAGCATCGACATCGACATGACCGACGCCATGCGCTTCACGCCGGCGCAGGTGCAGGTCAAGGCCGGCGAGACCGTGCGCTTCAACGTGCGCAACTCGGGCCGCATCCGCCACGAAATGGTGCTGGGCAGCGACGCCGACCTGCAGGCCCACTACGCCATGATGATGAAGGACCCCGGCATGCGCCACGAAGAGGCCAATGCCGTGTCGCTGGACGGCGGCAAGAGCGGCCGGATCGTCTGGAAGTTCGACCGCGCCGGCACCGTGTCCTTCGGCTGCCTGGAACCCGGCCACTACGCCGCCGGCATGAAGGGCGCGGTGTCGGTGCAGTAGCGCCGCCGCGGATCCGTCATGACAGCCTTCCTCATTCCCGCCCGCCGCCGCTTCGTGCAGGGGTTGGCCGCCGGCGGCGCGCTCGCGGCGCTGGGCGGCTGGCGCGCCGCCGCCGCGAGCCGGCACGCGGCCCCCGCTTTGCCCGCCGAACTGCGCGGCACCGAATTCCACCTGGAGATCGGCGAGACCCCGGTGAACTTCACCGGCGCCGCCCGCATCGCCACCACCGTCAACGGCCAAGTGCCGGCCCCGCTGCTGCGCTGGCGCGAGGGCGACACGGTCACGCTGCACGTCACCAACCGCCTGCGCGAACAGACCTCGATCCACTGGCACGGCATCCTGCTGCCCACGGAAATGGACGGCGTGCCGGGCCTGAGCTTCCCGGGCATCGATCCTGGCCAGACCTTCACCTACCGCTTCGACGTGCGCCAGAGCGGCACCTACTGGTATCACAGCCATTCGGGTTTCCAGGAGCAGACCGGCCTGTACGGCGCCATCGTCATCGACCCGAAGCGGCGCGACCCCATCGCCGCGGACCGCGACTACACCGTGCTGCTGTCGGACTGGACGGACGAAGACCCGATGCGGGTGTTCGACAAGCTCAAGGCCATGCCCGACTACTACAACCGCAACCAGCCCAGCGTCCAGGGCCTGATGCGCGAGGCGGATGAGAAGGGCTGGCGCGCGGCGCTGTCCGAGCGCCTGATGTGGGAACGGATGCGCATGAACCCGTCCGACCTGGCGGACGTGTCGGGCGCCACCTACACCTTCCTGACCAACGGCGCGACGCCCGCCGGCAACTGGACCGGCCTGTTCAAACCGGGCGAACGCGTGCGGCTGCGCTTCATCAACGGCTCGGCCATGACTTACTTCGACGTGCGCATCCCCGGCCTGAAGATGACGGTGGTGGCGGCCGACGGCCAGGACGTGCGGCCGGTCGACGTGGAGGAATTCCGCATCGCCGTGGCCGAGACCTACGACGTGATCGTCGAGCCCGCCGAGGACCGCGCCTACACCATCTTCTCGCAGGCCATGGACCGTTCCGGCTACGCCCGCGC
Organism: Achromobacter sp. HNDS-1; assembly: GCF_040084795.1. Classification (NCBI taxonomy): domain Bacteria; kingdom Pseudomonadati; phylum Pseudomonadota; class Betaproteobacteria; order Burkholderiales; family Alcaligenaceae; genus Achromobacter; species Achromobacter sp. HNDS-1. The sequence continues at coordinate 3,710,064 of NZ_CP157584.1, read as the reverse complement.
CACCCTGGCGCCGCGCCCCGGCATGCAGGCCGAGGTGCCGGCCGTCGATCGCGTGCAGTTGCTCGGCATGATGGACATGGGCATGAAGCACGGTATGGGCGCAGGCGGCCACGACATGGCGGGCATGAGCGGCAGGGATCATGGCGGCGCGGCGACGGCGGCGCCCGGCGACGCAATGACTGGCATGGACCACGGCGCCGCGGCCGCCGCCCCCGCCGCGATGGCCGGCATGAACCACGACGCCATGCCCGGCATGGACCATGGCAGCTCCCACGACAGCGGCGCCGGCCAGGGAGGCATCGTCGAGGTCAGGCACCCCTATCCCGAGGAGCGCGGCCCCGGCAACTCGATGCTGCCCGACGTGGTGTCCACCCGCCTGGACGACCCCGGCATCGGCCTGCGCGACAACGGCCGCCGCGTGCTGACCTACGCCGACCTGCGCTCGATCCGCGAACCCGACGACAACCGCGCGCCGACCCGCGAGATCGAACTGCACCTGACCGGCAACATGGAGCGCTACATGTGGTCGTTCAACGGCGTGACGTTCTCCGACGCCAAGCCCATCGTGCTGCGCCATGGCGAGCGCGTGCGCTTCGTGCTGGTCAACGACACCATGATGACCCACCCCATCCACCTGCACGGCCTGTGGAGCGACCTGGAATCGCCCGACGGCGCCTTCCAGGTGCGCAAGCACACCCTGTCGCTCAACCCCGCGCAGCGCCTGAGCTATCGCGTCAGCGCCGATGCGCGCGGCAACTGGGCCTACCACTGCCACCTGCTGTACCACATGGAGGCCGGCATGTTCAGGGCGGTCGTGGTGGAGTAGGCGATGAGAAACCGGACTATGCGCCCCCCCTTTCCCCCGTTCCGCCACGCCGCGCTGGCCACCGCCCTGCTGGCGGCCCTGGCCGGCCAGCCGGCCCTCGGCCAGGCCGCGGGCGACCACGCCGGCATGGATCATGGCTCGATGCCGGACATGAACCCCGGCGGCGCCCCGCCCCAGCCCGCGATGCCACCCGGCATGGACCATTCGCCCATGCCCGGCACGAATCCCGGCGGCGCCAAGCCACAGCCGGCGATGCCGCCCGCCATGGACCATTCCTCCATGCCAGGCATGAATCACGACGGCGCCAAGCCACAGCCGGCAATGCCGCCCGCCATGGATCATTCCTCCATGCCAGGCATGAATCACGACGGCGCCAAGCCACAGCCCGCGATGCCGCCCGCCATGGATCATTCCGCCATGCCCGGCATGGACCACGGCGCGCCCGCCGCCGCCCCGCCGGTCGGCAGCCTGCCGTCCAGCGACGGCGCCGGCCCGCGCGGCTACGACAGCTACGGCATCCACCCGCACATGATGGACAAGGATGCGTCATCGCGGCTGCTGTTCGACAAGTTCGGCTGGTCGCGCAACCGCGACGGCCAGAACGCGCTGGAATGGGACGGCCGCTTCTGGTGGGGCACCGCCACCGACCGGCTGGTGGTCAAGAGCGAAGGCGCGCGCGAAAGCGGCGGCGGCTCCGAAGCCAAGGTCGAAGCCTTCTGGAGCCACGCCATCTCGCCGTTCTGGGACCTGCAACTGGGCGCGCGCCGCGACGTCGGCGCCGGCCCCAAGCGCAACTGGGCCGCGCTCGGCATCGAGGGCGTGCTGCCCTACAACATCGAGTTCGAGACCACCGCCTACGCCGGCCCGTCCGGCCGCACTGCGCTGGCCATGAAGGCCGAGTATGACCTGCTGCTTACCCAACGTCTGATTTTCACGCCCGAAATCGAGGCCAGCGCCTACGGCCGCAACGACCCCGCGCGCGGCATCGGCGCGGGCCTGTCCAGCGGTTCGCTGTCGCTGCGGCTGCGCTACGAGGTCACGCGCCAGTTCGCGCCCTACGTCGGGGTATCCTTCGAACGTAAGTTCGGCCGCACCGCGGACTATGCCTCCGCCGCCGGCCAAGGTCGCTCGCAGGCCGCCGTGCTGGCGGGCGTGCGCTTCTGGTTCTGATCCTTCTCGCGGAGACCCATGAAAAGAATCCTCACCCCTGCCCGCCTGCTGCTGGCGGCCACGCTATCCCTGCCCCTGTACGCGCCGCTCCTCGCACAGGCCCAGTCCGCGCCCAAGGTGCAGGTCTGGAAGACCCCCACCTGCGGCTGTTGCGAAGACTGGGTCAAGCACATGCGCGACAACGGCTTCGAGGTCACCACCCACGACGTGCAGGACACCGGCGCGGTGCGCCGCAACGCCGGCATGGCCGACTATGGCTCCTGCCACACGGCCATGGTGGACGGCTATGCCATCGAGGGCCACGTGCCGGCCAGCGACGTGCGCCGCCTGCTGCTCGAAAAGCCCGATGCCGCCGGCCTGGCCGCCCCCGGCATGCCGCTGGGCTCGCCCGGCATGGACGGCCCCGAATACGGCGGCCGCAAGACCCCGCACGATGTCCTGCTGGTGGACAAGCGCGGCGGCGCCAAGGTGTTCCAGGCGTATCGTTGAAGCACCGGGCCGGGGCAAGCCCCGGCCACCCGCCTGAAACAATTCATCCCCACCCGGGCAATGGGTACCTCTTGCACCGCAGCAAAAATGCGCCACAATAAATAAAACGCATTCTTCACCCGACCCCTGGCAGTCATGGCACACATCGTCCTGTTCGAGAACATCCACCCGAGCGCCCGCGCCGTCTTCGAAGCCGCCGGCTACACCGACATCGTCACGCATGCCGCGGCCCTGCCGCCGGCGCAGCTGCAGGACGCCCTGCGCGGCGCCCACGTCGCGGGCATCCGTTCTCGTACCCACCTGGATGCCGCCCTGCTGTCCGGCAGCCCCGACCTGCGCGTGGTCGGCTGCTTCTGCATCGGCACCAACCAGGTCGACCTCGACACCGCCATGCAACGCGGCATCCCGGTGTTCAACGCGCCGTTCTCCAACACCCGCTCGGTCGCCGAGCTGGTGCTGGGCGAAGCCATCCTGCTGTTGCGCCGCATTCCCGAGAAGAACGCCCGCGTCCATCTCGGCCACTGGGACAAGAGCGCCGCCGGCGCCTTCGAGACTCGCGGCAAGACGCTCGGCATCGTCGGCTACGGCAACATCGGCTCGCAGATCAGCACGCTGGCCGAAGGCCTCGGCATGCGCGTCATCTACCACGACGTCGAAGCCAAGCTGCCGCTGGGCAACGCCCGCCCGGCCGGCTCGCTCAACGACCTGCTGGAACAGGCCGACGTGGTCACCCTGCACGTGCCCGGCGGCAAGTCCACCGAGAACATCATGAATGCGGAGACCATCGCGCGCATGCGCCGCGGCGCCATCCTCATCAACGCCTCCCGCGGCACCGTGGTCGACATCGACGCCCTGCACGCCGCGCTCAAGTCCGGCCACCTGGCGGGCGCCGCGCTCGACGTGTTCCCCACCGAGCCCAAGGGCGCCGACGAACCCCTGGCCAGTCCGCTGATCGGCCTGCCCAACGTCATCCTGACCCCGCACATCGGCGGCAGCACGCAGGAATCGCAAGAGAACATCGGCCGCGAAGTGGCCGAGAAGCTGGTGCGCTTCCTGCAGGCCGGCACCACCAAGGGCGCGGTCAACTTCCCCGAGCTGCCCTACCTGGAGCCGGCCGGCGCCACCCGCATCCTGCATGTGCACCGCAACGCCCCCGGCGCGCTCGGCACGCTGGACAACCTGATGGCGCAGCACGGCCTGAACATCGTCAGCCAGACGCTGCAGACCAAGGGCCAGATCGGCTACGTGATCACCGACGTCGAAGGCCAGGTCGATGACCTGGTCATGACGACGCTGCGCGATCACCCGATCACGGTGCGTTGCGACCGGCTGTAAACGGGTTCAAGCCAGCAAAAGGCCCGCTTGCGCGGGCCTTTCTTTTTCATGCATGGCGTTAACGACGCCAAGGCGGCGCGGTCGCGGACAACGCGGCCGGAAGGCATGGCCATGCCCCGGCCGCCGCGGGACCTTGCCGTGCGGTGCTCGGCCACCCGGCTGGCTCAGGGCGCCAGCGTGGCCCCCGCCGCCCGCGCCAGGCACTCGGCCATCTTGCCGCGGACGCTGCCCGCATCGAACGGCAACCGCCCGATGAGGCCGATCTCGCGGTGAAACGCCGCCTCGCCCAGCGAAACCAGCCGCAGGCCGTCCAGATCGAGCCCGCGCAATCGCGGCAACAGCGCCACGCCCAGACCGTGCCGCACCAGGTTGGCGATGGCCTCGATCTCATCGAGCTCCACCGCCTCGTGCACCGTGATGCGCTGCTTCTTCAGGAACAGGTCCACCACGCGCCCGCCGAAGGAGGCGCGGTCGTAGCGGATGAAGGGTTGCGCGGCCAGCGCCTCGCGCCACGGCGCGGGCGGCATCGCGGCCGGCATCGCCAGCACCACTTCCTCGCGCAGCAGTGGCTGCCAGCCCAGCTCCGGCGGCAGCGCGAACGGCGGCCGGATCAGCAGCGCCATGTCGACCTCGCCGGCGTCCACCTGTCCCAGCAGCGACAGCGACACCCCGGGCACGATGCGCACCCGCACGTCGGGATAGCCGGCGCGGAACTCGCCCAGCGCCCGCACCAGCAGGTCCTGCTGTACCGAGGCGATGGCGCCGATGCGCAGCGAACCGCTGACGTGGCCGGCCCCGGCCGTGGACGCCATGCGCTCGGCCATGGCCACCAGTTCCTCGGCCTGCGGCAGCATCTCGCGGCCATGGTCGTTCAGCACGGCGGCGCGCGCGCTGCGGTCGAACAGCGCCACGCCCAGGTAGTCCTCCAGGCGCTTGATCTGGGCGCTGACCGCGGACTGGGTCAGGCCCAACTGCGCGCCCGCCCCGGTGAAGGTGCCGTCGCGCGCCACGGCGATGAAGGTCTTGAATTCTTTGATCACGATCAATATTTTCGATGCTAAGACACAAAAAATATCGTTTTTCAATCAAAAAAACAATTCATAAACTATCGACTCCGGACACGCCCCGATGGTGACGGTCCGCATTCTGAATTACCTTTTCCGCCTTATCCGGAGCTTTTCATGACCGCTCAAACCAACCTGCCGCCGTTCCACCTGGCCTTCCCGGTCCGCGACCTGGCCGAAGCCCGCGCCTTCTATGGCGAAAAGCTGGGCTGTCCGGAGGGCCGCAGCTCGTCCGAATGGATCGACTTCAACTTCTACGGCCACCAGATCGTCGCCCACCTGGCGCCCAGCGAGTGCGGCCACAAGGCCACCAGCGCGGTCGATTCGCACAATGTGCCCGTGCGCCATTTCGGCGCGGTGCTTTCCATGGAACAATGGGAAGCCATGGCCAAGCGCCTGACCGATGCCGGCACCGAGTTCGTCATCGAGCCCTACATCCGCTTCAAGGGCGAAGTCGGCGAACAGGCCACCATGTTCTTCCTGGATCCGTCGGGCAACGCGCTGGAATTCAAGGCGTTCAAGAACCTGGATTCGTTGTTCGCCAAGTAATCCGTCTCTACAGGTTTCGTGCCGTTGAACGCTACATCAGACACTTCTTCTCCGGCCGAAACCGCCTGGCGCATCCAGCCCCAGGGCGACCGCTGCCTGATCGTCTCATTCGGTGACCAGATCGACGCCGCCATCGGCCGCACCTGCCTGGCGGCGGCGCGCAAGCTGCGCGACGCCGGCCTGCCGGGCGTGACCGACGTGGTGCCGTCGTTCGTGGCGGTGGCGGTGCATTACCGGCCCGACGGCCTGGGCAACGGCCCCACCTACGCCGACCTGGCCGAACGCATCGAGGCGCTGCTGGCCGACGGCATCCAGGCCGACGCCGCCGCTGGCCGCGAGGTCGACGTGCCGGTCTGCTACGGCGGCGAGCACGGGCCCGACCTCGACGACGTCGCCCGCGCCGCCGGCCTGACTGCCGACGACGTCATCGCGCTGCACAGCGGGCCGCGCAGCATGGTGTTCATGCTGGGCTTCGCCCCCGGCCACGCCTACCTGGGCGTGCACGACGAAAAACTGAACCTGCCGCGGCGCGCCTCGCCGCGCACCGCCGTGCCTCCCGGCGCGGTGGCCATCGCCAACCGCCAGACCGTGATCTACCCCAACCGCCTGCCCGGCGGCTGGCACATCATCGGCACCACCCCGCTGACCATGTTCGACCCCGCGCGCGACCCCGCCGCGTATCTGCAACCGGGTGACTCGGTGCGCTTCGTGCCCATCACCCCCGACGAATTCCAACGCCTGCGGGAGGCGCGGCCGTGAGCGTTGCCGTCATCAAGCCGGGCATGCTGTCCAGCTTCCAGAACCGCGGCCGCGAGGGCTACCAGCACCAGGGCATCCCGGCCGCCGGCGCCATGGACGAACGCGCCCACCGCCTGGCCAACGCGCTCGCCGGCAACACCGGCGATCCCGCCACCCTGGAAATGACCCTGACCGGCCCGACGCTGCGCTTCGACGCGCCGGCCTGCTTCGCGCTGGCGGGCGCCGACCTGGGCGCCACGCTCAACGGCCAGGATATCCCCCGGCACCGGCCGCTGGTCGCCCGCGCCGGCGACACGCTGGCCTTTGGCGCGCGGCCGGCCAACGGCGTGCGCGCCTATCTGGCGGTGCACGGCGGCTTTGCGCTGGCGCCGGTGATGGGCAGCGAAACCACCTATCTGCGCAGCGGCTTCGGCGGCTTCGAAGGCCGCGCGCTGGCCAAGGGCGACCAGGTCGGCCTGCGCCACACGCTTGCCGGCCGCGACCTCGATGCGTTGCAAAAGGCCCTGTGGGACCTGCGCATCTACCTGCCCGGCGCGCTCGGCAACAAGCAACGCGACACCATCCGCTTCCTGCCCGGCATGCAGTGGCAGGAATTCTCCGAAGCCTCCCGCCATGCCTTCGGCGGCGCGGAATTCCGCATCAGCCCGCAGTCCGACCGCATGGGCTACCGCCTGCAGGGTCCGGCGCTGTCCATGAGCCAGCCGCGCCAGATGCTGTCGGAGGCCGCCTGCTTCGGCACCGTGCAGGTGCCCTCGGGCGGCGAGGCCATCATTCTCATGGCCGACCGGCAGACCACCGGCGGCTATCCCAAGATCGCGCAGATCGCCAGCGTCGACCTGCCCTTGCTGGCGCAGTATGCGCCGGGACGCACGCTGCGGTTCGCCATGATCGAACTCGACGAGGCGCAACGCCTGGACGGCGAGCGCGAACGCGCCTTCGCCCAGTTGCTGGACGCGCTGGCGCCGCTGCGCGCGCTGCTGGGGCCTGGCCACCCTTGAGGCCTGCTCGCACGCGCCCCCGAATAACAGCCCGAACCTCCACAGGAACCTCATCATGAGCACAAGCATCGACCTGAACTGCGACATGGGCGAAAGCTATGGCGCCTGGAGCATGGGCAACGACGCCGCGGTGCTGGCCTTCGTCAGCTCGGCCAACATTGCCTGCGGCTTCCATGGCGGCGACCCCGCCACCATGCGCAAGACCGTGGCCGCCGCCCTCAAGCAGGGCGTGGCGCTGGGCGCGCATCCCAGCCTGCAGGACCTGGTCGGCTTCGGCCGCCGCGCGATTCCGATCACGCCGGACGAAGCCTATGACATCACGGTCTACCAGATCGGCGCGCTGGCCGGCGTGGCCGCCTCGCAAGGCGCGCGGCTGCACCACGTCAAGGCGCACGGCGCGCTCTACAACATGGCCGCCAAGGACGAGGGCCTGGCGCGCGCCATCTGCCAGGCGGTCAAGGACGTGGATGCCTCGCTGCTGCTGTACGGGCTGGCCGGCAGCAAGCTGATCGACGCCGCGCGCGCCATCGGGCTGGCGGCGGCCAACGAAGTCTTCGCCGACCGTTCCTACCAGGACGACGGTTCGCTCACGCCGCGCACCCGCGCCGGCGCCATGATCGAGGACGTCGACCAGGCGGTGGCGCAAGTGGTGCGCATGGTTCGGGAAGGCAAGGTGCGCTCGGTCGACGGCAAGGACGTGCCCGTGCAGGCCGACACGCTCTGTATCCACGGCGACCAGCCCAATGCGCTGGTGTTCGCCCGCGCCATCCGCGAAGCGCTGGAACGGGCCGGCATCGCCGTGCGCACGCCGGCCGCGCACGCCTGAAACCCGTCGGCGCCGCCATCCGCGGACGCGGGTGGCGGACCGTCGTGCTTCACCGCGCAGGGTCGGGGCCGCGTCGGCACCTCAAGCGCCGGGCACGGTCACGGGCTTAGGCGCGCCCGTAGCGCGGCGCGGCCTCTTCGGCGTCCTGCAGCGAGGCCTCATGGTAGGCCCGCAGGATGCCCGGCAGCACATCGATCACGTAATTGCGCGTCAGCTCGGCGGCGCGGTCGAAATCGCGGCTGGCCAGGGCCTGCGTGATGCCCTGCGTATAGGTCTGCAGGTTGTTCGATGCCATGGTCTGCCGCGCCAAAAGGTAGCGAAGCGGCTCGACCTGCTCGTAAAGCTTGGTCAGCACGTCCGCCAGCGGCGCGTTGCCGGTGAAGCGCGCGCCGGCCAGGTAGAACTCGCGCAACGCCGCGATATAGGCGCGCACGTCGCGCTTGGCCATGGCGGCGGCGATCGCCTCGTCATAGGTGCGCAGCTCGGCCACCAGGGGCGAGATGTCGTCGATCTCGGCGACCTGGCGGATGCAATAAGCCTCCAGCTCCGCGCGCAGCTTGTACAGGTGGCGGATCTGGGTTTCGGAATACAGGGTGACCCGGAAGCCTTTGCGTTGGACGTGGGTCACCAGGCCGCTCAGTTCCAGCAGACGCAGCGCTTCCCGGATGGGGCTGCGGCTGGTGCCGAAACGCTGCTCCAGTTCCTGTTCCCGCAATGGCTGCCCGGGCCTGATAGTGCCATCCACTATCAACTCACGAATCTGTTCCTGTAGGAAATACGGAATCGTGGCGGGCGCTTTGACGTCCAATCGGCTCCCCTTGTACTGCGTGATGCAAGTATTGCGACAGCGACAAGATACTAGAAATCTATTGAAACACAAATAGGAAAATTGTTGCAGGAGCGCGTGCCGGGAAATCTCAGTGCCAGTCGTCGCGGTATACGAACTTCGGCATCTGCCAATTGAAGCGCAGGGCCAGCAGGCGCAGCGCCAGCCCGACCGCCAGCGCGATGGGCACGGCCGCGTTGGCCGGCAGTCCCAGGGACTGCGCGCCCAGGTAGAGCGCTCCGGTCACCACCGACACGCTGGCATACAGCTCCTTGCGGAACAGCAGCGGCACCTCGTTGCAGAGCACGTCGCGCAAGACCCCGCCGGCGCAGCCGGTGATCATGCCGCTGATCAGCACGACCGTGATCGGCAGCTGCATCAGCTGCGCCACCTGGCAGCCGATAACCGTGAATGCCACCAGGCCCAGCGCGTCCGCCAGCAGGAACACACTGCGCAGGCGCCGCATCACCGGCGCGATCAGGGCGGTCAGCAAGGCCGCGCCCGCCGTCATCCACAGGTATTCGGGATGCACCACCCAGGTCAGCGGATAGTGACCCAGCAGCACATCGCGCAGCGAGCCTCCGCCCAGCGCGGTGACGCAGGCGATGATGCAGACGCCCATCCAGTCCATGTCGCGCCGGCCGGCCGACAGCGCCGCCGTCATGGCTTCGGCCACGATGGCGACCAGGTACAGGGTGTGCAGCAGGGCAGGAGAAAGGTCGTAGAACATGAAACAGGTGGGCGATGGACGAAGCCGCGGCGCGGCAGGCCCCATTGTATTGACAGCCCACGGGCCGGGCGATTGCTCCCCGCCCGATCCTCCCTTACCCTGGAAGCGCGTTGATATCGGTCAAGCCCCTGTCCATGCCCCGGCGGGACAATGGGGATGTGCCCGCAAGGGCGATTTCGGCCACCGGCGGGCTAGCGGGAGCCACCGGCGGGCCCCATATCGGGAGAAACGTATGTCGCAACAACCTGGCCCCATCCTACTGGCCACGGACCTCAGCGCGCGGGGCGATCGCGCCCTCGATCGCGCGCTGCAACTGGCCAAGGAACTCGATACCAAGCTGGTCGTGCTGCACGTGATGGAAAGTCACGGCGTGTCGCCGCGCCTGACCACGCCGGTCTGGCGCCGCCTGGCCGCCGACCACAAGGCGGTGGCCGAACGCGAGCTGGCCGAGGACCTCGCCAACGCCGGCGTCGCCACCGAAGTCGTGGTGGTCTCGGGCGATCCGCTGGTGCGCATCATGGAAACCGCCGACAGCTTCGGCTGCTCGCTGATCATCGCCGGCCTCGCCCGCGACGAAACCCTGGGCCGTCTGCTGCTGGGCACCACGGTCGAAAAACTGGTTCGCCAGGCGCGCCAGCCGGTGCTGGTGGTCAAGAACCGGCCGCGCAAGCCGTACCGCGACGTGCTGGTGGCCACCGACTTCTCGGCCGGCTCGCGCCGGGCGCTGCGCGCCGCGCTGCAACTGGTGCCCAACGCCGACCTGACGCTGTTCCATGCCTACGATGTGCCGTTCCAGGGCAAGAACGTGCCGGACGATGCGGTGACCCGCAGCTTTTATCACGCGGCCGAGCAGAGCTCGCGCGAATTCATCGCCGAAACGCCGGAACTGGCCAACGTGGCGCCGCCCAAGGTGGTGCTGGAATGCGGCCAGCCGGAAACGGTGCTGTCGGAATACTCGTTCAACCACCGTTCCGACCTGGTCGTCACGGGCACCCATGGCCGCACCGGCCTGCTGCGCACGGCCATCGGCAGCGTTGCCGAGCGCCTGCTGGAAGCCCTGCCGAGCGACGTGCTGATCGTGCGCCTGACCGACGAGGCGTAGCCCACCGCCCTGGCGCCGGGTCCTGGCGGGCCTGGCGTCAGGCGTCGCCGTCCTGCATCATGGCCTCGATGCGGCCACGCAGCAGATACAGCAGCAACAGACCCGGCAGCGCGATGACGACCGTCACCAGGAAGAATCCGGGCCAGCCCAGATGCTCCACCAATGGCGGCGTCAAAGGCCCGGCCAGATAGGTCCGGCCCACCGCCGACAAGGCCGACAGCAGCGCGAACTGCGTGGCCGAGAAGCGCTGGCGGCACAGGGCCATCAAGAGCCCGACGAAGGCCGCCGTGCCCAGGCCGCCGCACAGGTTTTCCAGCCCCACCGCCGCGCCCATCAGCCAGATGCTCTTGGGGGTGACGGCGATCAGCCAGTAGCCCAGGTTGGACACCGCTTGCAGCAGGCCGAACACCATCAGCGACCGGTACAAGGTCCAGCGCGACATGACGAGGCCACCGGCCAGCGCCCCCACCACGGTCGCGGCCATGCCCATGACCTTGTTGACCGCGCCGACCTCGGTGGGCGTGTAGCCCGCGCCTCGGATCAGGAAGGTGGTCGAGAGCGCGCCGGCAAAGGCGTCGCCCAGCTTGTACAGCACGATCAGCAGCAGCACCGCCAGCGCGCCGCGCCGGGTGAAGAATTCCTGCAGGGGCGCCGACACGGCCTCGCCCAGGCTGCGCGGCGGCTTGGCCACGTGCTCCGGCTCGGGCGCCCACAGCGTCGCCAGCGCGCACAGCAGCATCAGGCCGCCCATCACCACGTAGGTATTGCCCCAGCCGATCCACTGGTCGGCCAGGATCAGCGCCAGCCCGCCCGAGACGATCATCGCCACCCGGTAGCCCATGACCTTGATGGCCGCGCCCGCGCCGCGCTCTTCCTTGCGCAGCACGTCGGTGCAATAGGCGTCGAAGGCGATATCCTGGGTGGCCGAGAGGAACGCCACCAGCACGGCCAGCAGGGCCAGCGTCTGCAGCGCCGAGGACGGCGACAGCGTGCCCATGACCATGATCGCCAGCCCCAGCAGCACCTGCGTCACCAGCATCCAGCCGCGGCGCCGGCCCAGCAGCGGCGGCGCATAGCGGTCCACCAGCGGCGCCCACAGGAACTTGAGCGTGTAGGCCGTGCCCACCAGGGTCAGGAAACCGATTTGCTGCAAGGGCACGCCGGCCACCGTGGCCCAGGCCTGCAGGGTGCCGCTGGTCAGCGCCAGCGGCAATCCGCTGGCGAACCCCAGGACCAGCAGGGGCGCGACGCGGGGACTGGTGTAGACGTTGGATACAGCGGTAATGACGGTCTCCTGAAACGGCCCGGGCGGGCGCACGGACGGGCGCGGCGGGCTTGCGGCATTTTAGGCGCTGGCGCCCGGGCCGTCAGCCTGCGTTTCAGAATGTCAGGGCGAGGCGAAGCGGTACACCGCCAGCGTGCTGCGCCAGCTCGGAAAGGCCTTGATCTCGCGCCCCTCGTTGAAGGTGGCGCGCTCCAGGATGCGCAGGCCGAGTTCGCCAGCCAGCTGCTCGAAATCGCGCAGCGTGCACAGGTGGATGTTGGGCGTGTTGTACCACTGATACGGCATCTGGCCCGTCACCGGCATGCGGCCGCGCAGGATGGCCCAACCGTGCGGCCAGTAGCCGAAGTTGGGAAACGACACCACGCCATGGCGTGCCACCCGCGCCATTTCGCGCAGGATGTGCTCGGTGCGATGCATCGACTGCAGCGTCTGCGACAGCACCACGGTATCGAATTGCTTGTCGTCGAACAGCGCCAGGCCGTCTTCCAGGTTCTGCTGGATCACCTCGACGCCGCGCCGCACGCAGGCGATGACGCAGGTGTCGTCCAGTTCGACGCCAGCGCCGCGCACCTGGCGATGGTCGCGCAGGTGCGCCAGCAGCGCGCCGTCGCCGCAGCCCAGGTCCAGCACCCGGCTGCCGGGTTCGATCCAGCTGGCAATGCGCGCCAGGTCGGGACGCAGCGTATTGACGGCGGGACGGGGAGTCACGGGATTCATGCGGAGCGTCCTTCGGTCTGAGCGGCGCCGGTCAGCCCCAATTCGCGGGCGATGCGCTCGTAATAGCCGCGAACCACGGCATGGTAGCGCGCGTCGTCCAGCAGGAAGGCATCGTGACCATGCGGCGCGTCGATCTCGGCATAGGTGACGGGGCTGGAATTCTTGAGCAGGGCGCGCACGATCTCGCGCGAGCGCTCCGGCGGGAAACGCCAGTCGGTGGTGAATGACACCAGCAGGAAGTCGGCCTTGGCCGGCGCCAGCGCGCGCGCCAGGTCGCCGCCGGTCTTGCGCGCCGGATCGAAATAATCCAGCGCGCGGGTGATCAGCAGGTAGGTATTGGCGTCGAAATAGCGGGTGAACTTCTCGCCCTGGTAGCGCAGATACGACTCGACCTCGAACTCAACGTCGTAGCCGTAGCGGTAGGCGCCATTGGCGGCGGGTTCGCGCTGGGCGCGGCCGAATTTCTCGGCCATGTCGTCGTCGGACAGGTAGGTGATGTGGCCGATCATGCGCGCCACCGACAGGCCGCGGCGCGGCACGGTTTCCTGCGCGTAATAGTCGCCGCCATGGAAATCCGGATCGGTGATGATGGCGCGCCGCGCCACTTCGTTAAAGCCGATGTTCTGCGCCGACAGGCGCGGTGTGCTGGCGATGACCACGCAATGGGCCACGCGCTCGGGCAGCGTGATGGCCCAGCTCAGGGCCTGCATGCCGCCCAGCGACCCGCCCATCACGGCGGCGAAGCGCTCGATGCCGAAGTGGTCCGCGACCCGCGCCTGCGCCTGCACCCAGTCCTCCACCGTCAGCACCGGAAAGGCGGCGCCCCAGGGCTTGCCGGTCTCGGGATTGATGCTGGCCGGGCCGGTCGAGCCAAAGCACGAGCCCAGGTTGTTGACGCCGATGACGAAGAACACGTTGGTGTCGACCGGCTTGCCGGGGCCCACCATGTTGTCCCACCAGCCGACGTCGCTGGGGCTGTCCGCGGCCTGGCCGGCCACGTGGTGCGAGGCGTTCAGGGCATGGCAGATCAGCACCGCATTGCTGCGCGTGGCGTTGAGCGTGCCATAGGTCTCGACCGCCAGCTCGTAGCTGGCCAGCGACTGGCCGCTCAGGAGCGGCAGCGGCTCGTCGAAACGCAGGAAGATGGGAGCGACGAGTCCGACGGAACCGGGATCAGCGGCGTCGGACTGCGTGATGGCGGCGGCGGGCAGGGTCGCGAGCGCGGCGCTGGCCGAATCACCGGCCAAATGTTGGGCAGGAGTGGTCATACGGACCTCTTTAGCTGGATTTATTGGAAGGCGCCCGCAAGCGGATCAGGCAAATCGGCGCCGAAAATTGGGTAGTGCGGCAGGAATTCTAGCACTGCTGGCGGCAGGGACGGCAAGCGGCCGGGAACGGCCGTGGCCGTCAGCGCCGTGATCGCGGGAAGGCCCGCATCGGAATGCCAGCCCCCTTCCCCGCCGGCCGCCTCCTTCCGCTGCGGGGCGGCAGGCGCCTCAGGCCCCCGCCTCCCAGGGCTCATGGCCCAGGTACTCGTAGCGTTCGGTATTGACGCGCGAGATGCGCCATTCGACCGGCTGGCGGTTGTACGAATAAGCCACGCGGCGGATCTCCAGCAGCGCCGCGCCCTCGGCCACGCCGAGCCAGCGGGCATGGGCGCGGTCCGCCAGGCAGGTGCGCAGGCGTTCGTCGGTGGCGATGACATTGACGCCGAAGACGTCCTGGTACAGCGCATACAGCGTGCTGGCACGCTCGCGCAGGTGCGCCTCGGTCATGCCGGGAAAGCGCGATTCCGGCAGGCAGATGTCATCGACCATGACCACGTCGCCGTTCAGCGACAGCATGTTGAGGAACTCGAACACGTAGGCGCCGGCCGGCAGCCCCAGCTTGTCGCGCGCCTCGACCGAGGCCTTGACGCGACGAAAGCGCAGCAGCTCGGTGGTCGGGTACGACTTGTGGCCGTCCTGGCGCAGGATGCGGAAGAACTTGAAGAAGTGGTGGTTGCGGGTGTGCACCGCCACATAGGTGCCGCGGCCCTGGTGCCGCACCAGGATGTTCTCGGCGGCCAGTTCGTCGATCGCCTTGCGCAGCGTGCCGATCGACACGCCGAAACGCTCGGCGAGGTTCTTTTCCGGCGGAATCGCCTCGCCCTGCTTCCATTCGCCTTGGGCCAGCGCGGCAAGCACGGCCTGCTTGACCTGCTCGTACAAGGGACTGCCCAAAGGCACAGTCGATGACAGGCTGGTGTTCATGGGTGCATCGCAATAAATCCGGGCCTCCAGTGTAGCGGCGCGAACGGCCTCGGCTCAAGTCATACAATTCATATATATGATTTAGTTGACATGCAAAAAAGCCCGCCATAAGATTTGCCGGACGTTGTGATCCGAAGCGCCCGCGGCACTCCGCCGCGGCGCTCACCCAGGAGAGGAAGACGATGATTCACGCCGTATTGCACGATGCCAAGGACACGGTGGCGGTCGCCGTGGTGGAAGGCCTGACCGCTGGAACGGAGCTCAATGCCTGGATCATGGACGAGGACAAGATCATCCATGTGCGGGCCTCGCAGGACATCCCCATCGGCCACAAGGTCGCGATGAAGGACATGGCCGTGGGCGACACGGTCTACAAGTACGGCGTGGACATCGGCCGCGTGGTCGCGCCGATCCAGGCCGGCCAGCACGCCCACGTGCACAACATCAAGACCAAGCGCTGGTAAGCCGATCCTTCGCCCACACAGGAAACCATCATGTCCGTCATCAATGCTCAGACCACCTTCCAGGGCTACCGCCGCGACAACGGCCGGGTCGGCGTGCGCAACCACGTCATCGTGCTGCCCGTGGACGACATCTCCAACGCCGCGGCCGAGGCCGTCGCCAACAACATCAAGGGCACGCTGGCCCTGCCCCACCCCTACGGCCGCCTGCAATTCGGCGAAGACCTGGAACTGCACTTCCGCACCCTCATCGGCACCGGCTGCAACCCCAACGTCGCGGCGGTGGTGGTGATCGGCATCGAGGAAGGCTGGACCAAGCGCGTGGTCGACGGCATCGCCGCCACCGGCAAGCCGGTCATGGGCTTCAGCATCGAACTGCACGGCGACCACGACACCATCATGCGCGCCTCGCGCTGCGCCAAGGAATTCGTGCACTACGCCACCGCGCTCACCCGCAGCACGTGTCCCATCTCCGACCTGTGGGTCTCGACCAAGTGCGGCGAGTCGGACACCACCTCGGGCTGTGGCGCCAACCCCACCGTCGGCAACGCCTTCGACAAACTCTACGCGCTGGGCTCGACGCTGGTGTTCGGCGAGACCTCGGAACTGACCGGCGGCGAGCACATCGTGGCCGAGCGCTGCGCCAACGACGCCGTGCGGGAACGCTTCATGTTCATGTTCGACCGCTACCAGGCCATGATCGACCGCTGGAAGACCAGCGACCTGTCCGAATCGCAGCCCACCAAGGGCAACATCGCCGGCGGCCTGACCACCATCGAGGAAAAGGCGCTGGGCAACATCCAGAAGATCGGCAAGCAGTGCCGCGTCGACGGCGTGATCGACAAGGCCGAGATTCCCGACGGCCCGGGCCTGTGGTTCATGGACTCGTCCTCGGCCGCCGCCGAGATGGTGACGCTGTGCGCGGCCTCGGGCTACGCGGTGCATTTCTTCCCCACCGGCCAGGGCAACGTCATCGGCAACCCGATCCTGCCGGTCATCAAGATCTGCGCCAATCCGCGCACGGTGCGCACCATGTCGGAACACATCGACGTCGACACCAGCGCCCTGCTGCAACGCGAAATCGACCTGAACCAGGCCGGCGACAAGCTGCTCGAATGCATGCTGGCCACCGCCAACGGCCGCTGGACCGCGGCCGAGGCCCTGGGGCACCGCGAGTTCGTCCTGACCCGCATCTTCGAAAGCGCCTGACGGGGTCCCGGCCCGACGCGCGGCGGCCGTCCGCGCCGCCGCGCGCGGGACCGTCGCGGCGGCGGCCCTGCCGCAATCGCAGTCCTTGCAACACCGCGCTCTCGCGCGGCACCCGCAGTCCCTGCAACACCTCGCTCTCGCGCAGCACCCGCAGTCCTTGCAACACCCCGCTCTCGCGCAGCACCCGCAGTCCTTGCAACACCCCGCTCTCGCGCAGCACCCGCAGTCCTTGCAACACCCCGCTCTCGCGCAGCACCCGCAGTCCCTCGCAGCACACGCGAAAAAATGCATGCAGACCCGGGCGCAAGCCGCCACGGCAGCACAGGCGCAAGCATTCCTACCCGGGCGCCCATCCCCAAGGAGGAAGACCGATGAACCGCGAGCAACACCCCCCTATCGACGACGCGCAACGCCGGCGCGTACTCGGCGCGCTGGGCGCCGCCGGCCTCTGTGCGCTGGCGCCGTGGCAACAGGCGCTGGCGCAGAAGGGCAACTGGCCCGATCGCCCCATCAACTACGTCGTGCCCTTCCCGCCCGGCGGCCTGACCGACGTGGCCGCCCGCCAGGTGGGCAAGGCGCTTGGCGACGCCGAACGCTGGAACGTGGTGGTGGAGAACAAGCCCGGCGGCAGCGCCAACATCGGCGCCGCTCACGTCTCGCACGCCGCGCCTGACGGCTATACCTGGCTGGCCATCACCCTGTCGCACGCCGCCAATGCCACCCTGTTCGCCGGCAAGGCCGGCTACGACCTGACCCGCGACCTGACACCGGTGGCCGGCCTGGCGTCCTCGCCCATCATGGTGGTGGTCAACGCCAAGAGCCCGATCAAGACCATGGACGACCTGGCCCGCGCGGCGGCCGCCAAGCCGCTGGCGGCCGGCTCCAGCGGCAACGGCACGCCGCCGCACCTGACGCTGGCGCTGTACCAGAAGCTGACCGGCGCGCCGCTGATGCACGTGCCCTACAAGGGCGGCGCGCCGTCGCTGACCGACCTCATCGGCGGCCACCTGGACGTGGTGTTCTCGAACTATCCCGAATCCCTGTCGCACGTGAAGAACGGATCGTTGCGGGCGCTGGCCATCACGACCCGGGAGCGCAGCCGGGATCTGCCCGACGTGCCCACCGTGGCGCAGGCCGGCCTGCCGGACCTGATCGTGGAGAATTTCACCGGCGTCATGGCGCCCGCCAGCACGCCGCCGGCGCTGGTGCAGCGCATCGGCGATGCCATCGTCAAACAGATTTCGCAGCCCGCCATGCAGCAGGCCCTGCAACAACTGGGCTTCGTGCCGCAGCCGCGCGGACCGGCGGAATTCGGCAGCTATCTGCGATCCGAGGTCGACCGCTGGGCCAGGATCATCCGCGACGCCAACATCCAGATCGCCTGACGCCGGAGCCGCCATGCACGTGCTTATCTCGGAATTCATGGACGCGCCCGCGGTCGACGCGCTGCGCCAGCGCTTCGACGTGCGCTACGCCCCCGACCTGGTGGAGCGGCGCGAAGCCCTGCTGCGCGCTGCCGGCCAGGCCGACGCCCTCATCGTGCGCAACCGCAGCCAGGTGGACGCGGCGCTGCTGGCGGCCGCGCCGCGCCTGCGGGCAGTCGGCCGGCTGGGCGTGGGGCTGGATAACATCGACCTGCCCGGCTGCGCCGCGCGTGGCATCCAGGTGGTGCCGGCCACCGGCGCCAACGCGCGCGCGGTGTCGGAATACGTCATCGGCACGCTGCTGGCGCTGCTGCGGGGCGCCTATGCCGCCAGTGCCGAGGTGGCCGGCGGACAGTGGCCGCGCGCGGCCTTGTCGCAGGGCCTGGAGGCGCACGGCCGCACCCTGGGCGTGGTGGGGTTCGGCGGCATCGGCCAGTTGACCGCGCGGCTCGCGGCCGGGCTGGGCATGCGCATCGTCGCCTGTGACGCCGCCTTGCCGGCAGATCATCCCGCCTGGGCCGAAACCGGCGCCACGCGGCTGGAACTGGACGACCTGCTGGCCCAGGCCGACGCCGTCACCCTGCACGTGCCCCTGACCGCCGGCACCCGCCACCTGCTGGACGCCACCCGCATCGCCCGCATGCGGCCGGGCGCGGTGCTGATCAACACGTCGCGCGGGGGCATCGTCGACGAGACCGCGCTGGCGGCGGCCTTGCGCGGCGGGCACCTGGGCGGCGCGGCGCTGGACGTGTTCGAACAGGAACCGTTGCCCGCCGGCGGCCCGCTGGCCGGCGCGCCCAACCTGATCCTGACCCCGCACATCGCCGGCCTGACGCGGGAAGCCAACACCCGCGTTTCCGACATGGTGGCCGCCGGTGTGACAATAGCGCTTACCGGCGGTGCCCGATGAAGCGCGGCGCGCCTCCCTGACAGGAAGGATATGGCTCACATTTATCTGGACGAACTCCAACACCTGGCCGCGGCCAGCCTGGCCGCCGCGGGCGCCAACCCGGCCATGGCCGACAGCACCGCCCGCGCGCTGGTCTTCGCCGAAAGCCAGGGACTCAGTTCCCACGGCCTGTCGCGCGTGCCGTTCTACGCCGGCCACCTGCGCACCGGACGCGCCATCGGCAACGCCGTGCCGCGCATCGTGCACGAGCGCGGCGGCGCGGCGCTGATCGATGCCGGCTCGGGCCTGGCGTTCCCGGCGTGCGCGCTGGCGGTGGCCGAAGCCGGCCGCCGCGCGCGCGAACACGGCGTGGCCTTCATCGGCGTGGCCAACAGCCACCATTTCGGCGAGGCCGGCTATCACCTGGAAGCCCTGGCCGATGCCGGCCTGGTGGCGCTGGCGCTGAGCAACTCGCCCGCCGCCATGCCGGCCTGGGGCGGCAAGCGTCCGCTGTTTGGCACCAACCCCATCGCCGCCGTCTTTCCGCGTCGCGGCGGCGGCCGCATCGTCATCGACCTGTCCTTGTCGCAGGTGGCGCGCGGCAAGCTCATGATCGCGGCGCGCGACAACCAGCCGATCCCGCTGGGCTGGGCGCTGGACGCCGACGGCCAGCCCACCACCGATCCCAAGGCCGGCCTGGCCGGCAGCATGCTGCCGGCCGGCGGCGTCAAGGGCGCGATGCTGGCGCTGATCATCGAACTGCTGGCCTGCGCCCTGACCGGCTCGCACTTCGGTTTCGAGACCGAGTCGTTCTTCGTCGACGAGGGTGGCCCGGCGCGGCTGGGGCAGGCCTTCATGGCCATCGACCCGGGCGCGCTGGCGGGCAACGAGGCCTACCTGGAAAGAGTCGAAACGCTGGTGGAGGCCATGCTGGAAGACGACGGCGTGCGCCTGCCCGGCGATCGCCGCCGCAAGCTGCGCGACGAAGCGCTCAAGCATGGGGTGGAGATTCCCGAGGCGCTGATGGCGCAGTTGCGCGCGATGGCGGGCGTGGCTTGATATTGTCCCTGGCGGCTGCTCCCCGGGATCGCACCGGCCGCCGGGCACAGCCGGCCCGACGCTCCTCGCCATGACCCCTCTTCGGCATGACCCGTGACGATCTGGCCGGCGCCCCTGTGGCGGCGGCCCGATCGCCACTCGGGCTGACCAACCCTTGGTCCGCCCCCCCATCCACTGCCGCGCAGACGATCACGGCACCGCCGGCTGCACGATCTCCAGCGAGAAGAAAGCCGAGGCGGACACAACGCCTGGTACGGCAAGGTCGGAGATATAAACGAAGAATTCGTTCTTCATTTTCTCGCGGGCCATGCCAGTAATGACACCCGTGTTGGGATCCATCTTCAACCCGGGGGGCAATCCGCCTCCCGCCACGCGATAGGTGACCGGCCGCCCCGCGGCACTGACGCCTGACGCGGGTTGATAATTGACGGCTTCCCCGACCTGATACGTCTTCGACGACTCCAGGACCGTCGCCGTCGGCAACTGGTACGTCACCAGGCCGAAACGGGCCTCGGCCTCATGCGCAGGCGAAGCGCTGTCGGTGACCGTGACGGTGTACCTGGCGGCGTCGTCATCAATCTGTTCGACAGTCGGCATGCCGGAGATGATGCCGGTGGCGGAATCCATCGACAGCCCGGCCGGCAGCGCTGGCGCCACCTTGTACGTGAGCGCGCTGCCGACGCCGCTGGACGCCGTCACCGGCGCGTAGGGCGGGAAGGCCTGATTGACGCGCTGGGGCTTTGCCGGCGCATTCAGTGTAATGGCGATGCCCGGATTGGGAGATACGCCCAGCTTGAAGGTGGCAGATGCCGACTGCCGGGGATTGGCGCTGTCCGTGACCGTGACGGAATACACGGTCTCGGGCGACAGCTCGATCCGCGTGCCGGGAATATTCTTGATCGCGCCGCTCAGTTCATCCATCGTCAGCCCGGCCGGCAAGGCAGGCTGCACGCTGAAATGATGCAGGCCCAGGCCGCCCTCGGCCTTGATCGGGATTTCCATGACGTTGGCATCGGCCACCACGGAGATCGTCGGAGTCACCGTGATCGCGGACAGTTCCGGTTCGATCAGCAGAGAGAACTTGCCAGTCACAAAATGCCCGAGGCCATCCATCACGGTGTAGGTATATGTGGTGAACGCGGACGCCGCAGTGGCGATCCCGGTGACGGCGCCGGTTCCCTCATTCATGACCAGCCCCGCCGGCAACGCCGGCGTCACGGTGTAGTGATACGGACGCAAGCCGCCCGAGGTGGTGGCCGGCGTATAGGAAACCGTGTCATTTACCCGATGCGTTTCGCTGGCATTGAATACGAACGTCTTGAGCGTCGGAAAAACCCGGAGCGAGAAGGTCGCGCTGGCCCTCTGCGCGATGCTGTCGCTGATGGTGACGGTGTAAACGGTCTCGGCCGACTCGCCAACGGCGGAACCGGAGATGCTGCCGTCGCTCGCATTCATGGCCAGGCCGGGCGGCAACGCAGGTGAAATCTCGAAATGGAACGTACCCACACCCCCAGAAGCATTGACCGGAGCCGTTACCGTCACGGGATCTTCCGCCATCACGGAGACCAAATCGACCCGAGACGTCGCCAGGAGCATTTCATCAATCTCCATCATGAAACTGGCCGTGACCGTATGCGCCGGCGTATCGCTATCGGTAACCGTGACGGTGTACGTAGTCAAGGGCGCTACCGCGACCGCGGCTCCTGTCAACGCCCCAGTCGCCTCATCCAGGTTCAGTCCCGACGGCAATGCGGGGGAAATGGCGTAATGAAGCGCGCCCACACCGCCCGCGGCACTCACCGGCTGATAGCTGAGCTTATAGCCCACGGCCGCCCGCGTTCTCTCCGAGGAGAAAGGAACCGCCGTCAGCGCGCCCCTGATCTCCAACGTGAAGGTACTGCTAACCTGGTGCGCGGGCGAGGCGCTATCAGTGATCGTCACGGTGTACTCGGTCAGGGGCGATGCAACCGCGGCCGACCCTGTGATGAGGCCGTTTGCCGCATTCATTGTCAGCCCCTCCGGTAGCGCCGGCGCAACGGCGTAGCTGAGCGTACCGATTCCCCCGTCGGCCAACATTGGCGTGCCACTGAGCGCATCACCTACCTGCGCCACCCAGGTCAAGGTGGCGCTGTTGATGAAGGAGCGCATGGCCGGCCCGACCTCCAGGTTGAATGTGGCCGTGGCCGATCCCGGCGGCGTGGCGCCGTCGGTCACTGTCACGGTATAGGTAGTCAGCGGCGACTGGGCGCTGGCGCTACCCGTCAGGGTGCCGGAGTCCACCGAGAAATCCAACCCCGCGGGCAAGGCCGGGGAGACGGCATAACGCAGCTTGCCGATCCCACCGCTGCCACTCACGGGAACCACAGCGACACCGACCGGTTCGTTGACCAGCCAGGTCCTGGAGGTGAAGTTGGCGCTGGCCGACAGGGGCCCCACGACAGCCACCTGATAGCTGCCGGTGCCCGCCTCGAACGCGGGCAGGTCGGCCGCCTGCGTGGCGGTGATGGTGGCGGTGCCCGGGGCCACCGCGGTGACCGTGCCATCGGCGGCGACGCGCGCGATGGCGTCATCGCTGGAACGGTAGGTGATGGCCCCCTTGCTGGCCGGCTGGTCGCTGCGCGCGGGATTGGCGGCCGTGTCGCCGAGCGTCAGGGTGAGCGCCGGTTGCGCGAAGCTCAGCGTCGGAGTCGCGGTGGCCCTCTCGACGACAACGTTGATCACGCTCAGCCGCGACTGCGCAAATGTCGCGCCGGTCCAGGACAGGCCCAGGACAAGGCAGACCCCGGCCAGGAAGTAGGCGACCAGGTCGGAAAGGGTTTGGAGGTATTTTGACATCTTCATCCGGCCGTTCATTTGCGGCCAACGGTGATCTTGACGTTGTAGGTCGCCATGGTGGCGTCGCTGACACGCACCACGTACTCGTCGGTCTGCGCCGGCACAGGCAGCCTGAACAGGTCGACCGAGAGTTGCGCGGGCGCGACCGCGAACTGCGGCAGCATCGCCACCGCGGCGCCGTTTTTCTGCACGGCCGCCAGCGTCAGCGCGCCACTGCCCACGGCGATGGTCAGGCGCTGGCCATCGGCGCTGACCTTGGCGCCCGGCGGCAGGCCGGCCTTCTCGATGAAGACTTCCTGCACGCCGGTGCGGTCGACCTTGGCCAGGAACGTCTGCGGAATGCGGTCGGGCCGCGTGACGGCCTTGTCCAGCAGGCGCTCGCCGGTGTACTGCCGCAGCGATTCGCGCATGGCCAGCGAGCTGCCGTCGGACCTATAGCGCGACGGCGAGATCAGCTTCATCAGGTCGACGTAGACCATGACCGTCTTGCTGTTGAGCGCGCCATCGCGGCCGCGCGACATGCCGAACGACAGCCGCGCCTTGTCGCCCGACAGGCTGGCGACCAGGTCGCGCGACACGCCGGTCGATACGCGCATGTCGAACAGGTAGTCCTTGTAGACCGCGAACTTCACGCCGCCGGACAGATAGGGACGGTGGCGGCTCTCGACCGAGCCGTCGCCCATCGGATAGCGTTCGTGTTCCAAGCCGAGCGACGTGTTGAGCACCAGCGTGGAGAACGGCGCGTATTGCATGTCGACGCTGGCGCCGAACAAGCGGCCCGTGGAGATGCGGCGCGGATCGTACAGCACGCGGGTGTAGCTGGCGTAGTCCTCGACCACCGTGCGGCTGGACAGGTCGTTCGGGCTGTGGGCGCGCGCGCCCCACGCGGATGCGCCCAGCGCATGCAGTCCCAGCCCCGATTCCGGTGCGAACAGGCGGCGCGCCGCCACGATGCCCGCCAACTGGGTGACCGGCACGCGCGCGCTGCCGGAATCGAAATCGAACGACGGCCGGCCCTTCATCAGCGACACCGCGGCGTCGAATTCGTATTGCTTGCTGGCGTCGACGAAAATGCCGCGGCCGATCAGTTCGCGCTGGTATTCACCGAGCTGCACGCTCGCGCCGAGCGCGAAACGATCGGTGATGAGCCGGGAATATTCGATGCGGCCGATCGGCGCGTTGTCCATGGCGCCGCCGCCGACCCGGAAACGCGAATCGGGCGTGGACAGCGCGAAGGAATCCCGCCCCAGCGCCAGGGTGCCGTCGCCCACGGGCACGGTCAGGTTCGCATTTGACGCGCCCATGCGCGTGTCGGCCGCCGCGGCCATCATGGGATTGCCGCGGGCATCGCGCCGCGCCTGCTCGGCCCGCGCGGAGTCCTGCAGGAACGAAGCGAAGGCCCGTTCGATTTCGCGCTTGTCGCCGGCTTGCGGCGCCGGCAAGTCGGGCAACCCGGCCGCCCTGGCTGGCGTGGGCGAGGCGAAGGCCGCGGCCAGCGCTAGCAGCAGCGCCCGCATGCCGTGGCAGGACAGGGGCCCGCCACGGTCGGCAGGCATCTTGCCAGGAGACGATTCCGTATTGGAATGGGCCGCGCGATGGGCGATGGATTTCCGCAAGGGAACGGGCTGAGGCATTTTGATACTTCCAACATCGGCCGCGACGATGTCGCCGGAACCTGAATCACGAGGAATGCGTTGATTCCAGGTACCTGAAATGGACGAAAAGACCGCGCGGCCGACGCACAAAATTAAGTGAGCGAATCGACCACCACGGTCAATTTTGGATAAGCAAAGTATCTGAATGCCTGCGGCGAAAGAAGCGCGCGCTATCCAGAATCGGACGGCCGGAATGCGCAGTCCTCAAAGGGCGAAAATCGGGGCGGAAAAATGACACGAGGCATCACATTCCGGCGGCGCGGACCGCATGAGCGCACGCAAAAAAAACGCGGCCGCCGTTGCCCGGCGCCGCGCGGTGGCGCCCCCGCCAGGCCAGGCGCCTGATTGCCTGCCTGTGTGAGGCTCTTGCCAGAGTGAACAGACCCTATGGGCCGGCGTGGCTGAACCAGAGCATCAGCGGCGCCAGCAACAGGAACACCACGGTCGACACCAGCACCGCGCCGGCGGCCGTATCGCCCATTTCGGTATAGCGCTTGGCGTACATGTAGCTGACCACCGCGCACGGCATGGCCATCTGCAGCGTCAGCGCACCGGCCAGCACCGGCTCCAGATCGAGGATCCACACGATCGCCAGGCCCGCGGCCAGTCCGGTCACCAGCCGCATCGCCGCCACCTTGGCGCCATCGCGCAGGCCATTGGCCGGGATCAGCGCCAATGCATGCCCCAGGCTCAGCAGCATCAGCGGCACGGTCACCGCGCCCAGCATGCGGGCGGTCTCGATCAGCCAGGCCGGCACGGGAACGTGCAGCAGGCGCATGGCCACGGCCACCACCGAGGCCAACAGGATCGGGCTCTTCCAACTGCCCTTGGTGTTGACGCCGGGCAGCAGCCGCACCGCGATGGTGTGCATCACGAAAGAATTGACGGCAAAGAACGCCACCGCCACCGACAGTCCGGCATCGCCGAACGCCAGTTGCGAGATCGGCAGGCCCAGGTTGCCGGCGTTGGGCAGGAAGGCCGTCGGCAACAGGGTGCGCACCGGCAGGCGGCCCAGCTTGAGGAGCGCGGCGCAGGCCAGCGCGCACAGCAGCAGCGCCAGCAGCGTGGCCGCCGCCACGTCGGCCAGCGCGCGGTCGTCCAGGTGGGTGGTGACGAAGGTATGGAACACCAGCGCCGGCGTGGTCACGGACGTGACCAGGGTGGTGATGAAGGCGCCGCCGAACGGCAGGTCGCGCTTGCCCCAGAACACGCCGATGCCGACGCACGACAACAGGGGCAGCATCAGCACGATGGCCGACAAATAGAACTGCGCGATGGCCAGCATCCGTTTATTCCATCAGAGATTCAAAGTGAGATACGTAGCGGCATCGGCGCTTGTCCGTCGGCCATCCCGGGCCGGAGCATGGGTTGTCTTTTGCCAGTCGCACCACGCCGTATCCGCCATGTCCGCCAAACCCGCTTTCGCCCCGCCGCGGGCGCCCGCCGCCATCCGCCTGTCGCCGCGAGAATCGGCCTCGCTGCACTGGAGCGCCATCGGCAAGACCAGTTGGGAAACCGCCCGCATCCTCGACATCAGCGAAAGCACCGTCAATTTCCATTTGCGCAACGCCTGCCGCAAGCTGCAGGTGCGCGGCCGCCGCGCCGCGGTGGCGGCGGCGATCCGGCGGGGATTGGTGTGAACCGTCACGGCTTGACCACGACCGACCTCAGGAATTCACGCGCCCGTTCCTCGGGCAGGCTGGCTTCGGTGCCCGCCGCCACCGCCTCGATCAGCATGGTGTCGGTCACCCACACCCGCGCCCGCAGCCAGCCAGGCTTGCCCATGGCCTTGCCCTGCACGTCGATGTCCTGCCCGTAGGGCGGCCATTCGGTGGGCGGCGGCGCCTGCATGTTGACGTACAGCGAGCGCATCAGGGCCATGCCCAGCGCCTGCCGCGCCACGGGGTCGGCCGCGATCTCCGGCGGCAGCGGCGCCGATCCGATCGCGAACACCGCCTCGCCCACAGTGGCGGTGGCCAGCGTGAACGACAGCGTATGGGTGTCCAGCCGCAGCTGGCGGGTCTCGGTCTGCACCCGGTCCGGGAACGCCGCCCGCACCCGGCCGTCCGCCACGTCCACTTCGCGCCAGTTGTAACGGGGCGAGCAGGCGCTGGCCAGCAGGGCCACCACAAGAATCAGGCCGGCTTTCTTGAACATGAAACGAAACAGCGATGAAATCGTCATTACCGTAAAGACCCCACGGTCTTTTCATTTCGAGGACAGCCCCAAATTGTCGCCGATTTCGACCACCCCAGCGCCCGACGGCACGCCCCTGGCCAATTATGTCTGGCCCGCCGCCCCGAATGTGCCCCCGCCGATCATCGGCCCCGGCACGCCCGGCATCTACCTGCTGCATGGCCTGAGCGAGCATGCCGGGCGCTATGACCGGCTGGCGCGCTGGCTGACCGCGCGCGGCTGGACGGTGGGCGCCCACGACCACCGCGGCCATGGCCGCTCCGGCGGCCGGCCCGCCACCCTGGCGCGCCAGGAGGACCTGGTAACCGACGCCGTGGCGCGCCTGGCCGACTGGACCGCCGCCCACGGCCGCCCGCCGATCCTGCTGGGCCACAGCCTGGGCGCCCTGGTGGCGGTGCGGATCGCCCTGCAGCGGCTGGCCCCGATCGACGCCCTGGTGCTGAGTTCGCCGCCCTTCGTGGTCAACGTGCCCCTGTGGGTGCGCCGTACCCTGACCTGGATGTCGCTGCACGCGCCGGACCTGCGGGTTCCTCACGGCCTGGCGCCGGCCCGCATCTCGCACGACCGGGCGGTGGTCAAGGCCTACCGGTCCGACCCCCTGGTGCGGCGCAGCATGACCGGCCGGCTGGCCCGCTTCGTCGATGACGGCGGCCGCGATTCCCTGCGGGAAGCCCATCTCCTGGCCTGCCGCACCCTGCTGATGGTGGCCGGCGACGATTCCATCGTGGCGGCCGAGGGCAGCCGCCAGTTCGCCCAGCGCGCGCCCGCCGAATTGCTGACATTGCGCTGGTACGACACCGCCTGGCACGAGATTTTCAACGAAACCGCCCCCATCGCCGACCCGGTCTACGCCGACCTGGACGAGTGGCTGGCGCGCACCGCCGCGCAATTGTCCCTGTCCCCAGTACAGGCTCCCTCGGCAGAGGAGGCCAGCACCCCGTAAAATCCGGCGACAGACCCCATCGAGAAGATTCCGTGACTGATACCGCCGCCCAACGCCTCTCCCGCCTGGAGGCCAACCGCTCGCTCCTGACCCAGACCCTGCGGGGCATCGAGAAAGAAGGCCTGCGCGTCGACGAGCAAGGCATCCTGGCCCGCACGCCGCACCCGGCCGGGCTCGGTTCCGCGCTGACCAACGAACACGTCACCACCGACTATTCGGAATCGCTGCTCGAACTGATCACCGGCACCCACGACAACGTCGACGCCCTGCTGGCCGAACTGACCGCCACCCACCGCCACGTCTACAGCGTGCTGGACCACGAGCTGATCTGGAACCAGTCGATGCCGGCCACGCTGCCGGCCGAGGCCGACATTCCCATCGCCTGGTATGGCACGTCCAACACCGGCATGCTCAAGCACGTCTACCGCCGCGGCCTGGCCGAGCGCTACGGCAAGACCATGCAATGCATCGCCGGCGTCCACTACAACTTCTCGCTGCCCGAAGCGCTGTGGTCGGTGCTCGACACCCAGCCCGGCACCGACCAGGACCGCCGCTCGCGCGGCTACATCGGCCTGATCCGCAATTTCACGCGCTACTCCTGGCTGCTGATGTACCTGTTCGGCGCCGCGCCGGCGCTGGCCCGCGATTTCCTGCGCGATGGCGAACACGGCCTGCAACGCCTGGGCGACCACACCCTGTACCTGCCCCACGCCACCAGCCTGCGCATGAGCGACCTGGGTTACCAGAATAAGGCCCAGTCGCAGCTCAAGCTCTGCTACAACGATCTCGATACCTTCCTGGGCCGCCTGTACGACGCGGTCACGCAACCGTGGCCCGACTACCAGAAGCTCGGCACGCATCGCAATGGCGAATGGATCCAGCTCAACACCAACGTGCTGCAGATCGAAAACGAGTACTACTCCAGCATCCGCCCCAAGCGCGCCACCGGCCGCTGCGAGCGCCCGATCACCGCGCTGGCCGAGCGCGGCGTGCAGTACGTGGAAGTGCGCTGCCTGGACATCAACCCCGAATCGCCGGTGGGCATCGATGCCGACACCAGCCGCTTCGTCGACGCCTTCCTGCTGTTCTGCGCCGCCTCCGACAGCCCCTTCTTCCCCGCCAACGGCTACTGTCAGCGCAGCGCCGACAACTTCTCCACCGTGGTCAAGGAAGGCCGCAAGCCCGGCCTGCAACTGGACCGCGACGGCAAGGCCATCGGCCTGGCGCAATGGGGCCAGGAACTGCTGGACCAGATCGCGCCCTATGCGGCCCTGTATGACTCGGCCCTGGGCGGCAGCGCCTATGCCGACAGCCTGGCCGCGCAGCGCGCCAAGCTGGGCCGGCCCGACGCCACGCCGTCGGCGCGCCTGCTGGCCGCGCTGGTCGACAGCGGCGAATCGTTCCACGACTATTCGCTGCGCCAGAGCCGCGAGCATGCGCAGTCACTGCGGGCCCAGCCGCTGCCGGCGGACGTGGCGGCCGAATACCGCCAGGCCGCGCTGGACTCCAGCGCCGAACAGCGGCGCATCGAGCAATCCGATGACGTCGATTTCGATACCTACGTCGCCCGCTACCACGCCGCGCTGAAGGCGCCGCGCAAATAAGGCGTATCGTTAGGGTTTTGGATCAGGAGGCTTTCCCCATGCGCCGCATTGCAACATTACTGTTGGCCGTCGCCGCCAGCGCGGCCGGAATCTCCCACGCCGCGCCGCCGCCCATGCAGACCGTGGAGTCGGTCGACCTGAAGCGCTATGCCGGCATGTGGTACGAGATCGCCAACTTCCCGATGTTCTTCCAGCGCAATTGCGTGGGCGACACCACCGCGGAATACACGCTGCATCCGGACGGCACCGTGGGAGTCAACAACCGCTGCCGCACCAAGGACGGCGACATCGACTCGGCCTCGGGCACCGCCACGGTGGTCGAAGGCAGCAACAACGCCAAGCTCGAAGTCTCGTTCTTCAAGCCGTTCAAGGGCGACTACTGGGTCATCGGACTGGACCCGGACTACCGCTGGGCGGTGGTCGGCACGCCCGACCGCAAGTACCTGTGGATCCTGTCGCGCTCGCCGCAACTGCCCAAGGAAGACCTGGACCGCGCCCTGGCCGCCGCTACGGCGCAGGGCTATCAACTCGACGAATTGCGTTATACGCCGCAGAAGTAACGACACGGCCGGCCCGGCGTCGCAATGCCCGGAGGGCATGCGACGCGACGCCCGGCCGGGCGGATCGGCGCGGCGATCAGGCCGCGCCAACCGTCCGCGCCGTCAGCCCGCGTAGTCGCGCGCCAATCGCACCACCGTCACGCCCGGCTTGAGCTGGCGCAGCGACGGCATCACCAGCGTGCAGCGGTCATAAGGCGAAACGATCGCCCGGCCGTCGGCCCAGCCGATCACCGATCCCGCCTTTTCCAGTGTCTCCAGGCCCTGCCAGGGCTGCGCGAAGCTCACGTCCATCGACGGCGCCACCACGGCGTCGGTCACTTCCAGCACCCGCTGCGCGGCGTCGGGGCGCAGCCAGCCGGCCGGGATGTCGGCGGCATCCACCACATCCGCCGCGACCAGCATCCGCGCCACCATGTCGCGCGCCACGTCGCGCGCCGCCGGATCGCCGTGAAAGCCGCATTCGATCAGCAGCGCGCAGGCGTCCTCGCGCGCCGGATCGCCGAACTGCGCGAAATCGCGCATGCGCACGCCGTCCTTGTGGCCGGCGTCCACGATGACGTGCCGCGGCGCCTTCAGGCGCCGCGCCAGGGCGATATTGCGCGGCAGAAGGCCCGTCAACAAAAGCGGCGCGCCCGGCTCGTGCATGGAATGCAGGTCCAGCAGCCAATCGGCGCGCTCGACCCATGGCCGCAATTGCGCCGCGCGCTGGCGGTCGCGGGTCGTGGGATTGTCCAGGCGCTCGGCGCTCCAGACCCGGTTCATGTCCTCGTCGACGAAACGCGAAGCGTCATGGCGCGCCAGGTCGAAACGGTCGAACGCCGGCAGGTTGCAGAACGCGAGCGTCAGGCGGCCGCGGCGCGGCCGCAGGCCCGCGGCCAGCAGGTCCTTCAGCGCCCAGGCGCCACACAGCTCGTTGCCGTGCACCAGCGCGGACAGCATGAGGGTGCGGCCGGGCAGGCCCGAGTCGAAATGCCAGACGCCCGGCGTATCGGTGTTGCCCAGGCGCTCGGCGGCGAGGTCGGGAACGGAAAGCGTGAAATCCATGGAACGGCCTGCGTTGATAGGGTGTGGAATGGATCCGGATGCGCCGGCGGCCGCGCTGGGGCGGCCGCCGGCGCGGGAAGGCATCGCGCTTATTGCGCTTCGATCTTGGCCGCCTTGACCAGCTCGCCATACTTGCGCGTCTCGGCCGCCTGCGAGGCCACCGGATCCACGCCCGGCTGCGCCAGCACGCCGCCGGCCTCCAGCATCTTGGCGCGGAATTGTTCCGACTTGAGCGTATCGGCCAGGGCCTCGCGCAGCTTGGCGGCCACCGGCTCCGGCAGGCCGGCCGGCCCGTACAGCGAGAACGTGATGCTGAGATCGACGGCCTCGAAGCCCGGCGTCTCGGCCAAAGCGGGAATGTCCGGCGCCACCGGAGAGCGCTTGGGCTGCGTCACGCCCAGCGCCACGATCTTGTCGGCGCGCACTTGCGGCAGGCCCGAGGACAGCACCAGCATGCCGAAGTCCAGCTGGCCGCTCATCAGGTCAGTCACCAGCGGCGAGACCCCGCGATACGGCACATGCTCGGCGCGCGTCCTGGTCTCCTGATTGATCATCTCGCCGGCCAGGTGCAGCGTGGTGCCAACGCCCGACGAGCCGTAGTTGAAGCTGCCCGGCGCGGCCGCGCGCAGCTTCTGCAGGTATTCGGCGGCGCTCTTCACGCCGGAATTCTTGCTGGCCGCCAGCACCATGGGTTGCGAGGCAATCACGCCCAGCGCGGTGAAGTCCTTGGCGCCGTCGTACTTGACGGCGCTGTTGATCATGCGGGCGACGACCATTTCATTGGTCGAGCCCAGCAACAGCGTGTAGCCGTCGGGCGTGGCGCGGGCCACGCGCTGCGCGCCGATGGTGCCGCCGGCGCCGCCGGCGTTCTCCACCACCACGCTCTGGCCGATACGCTTGGCCAGCTCCTCGCCGAACAGGCGGGCGGTCAGGTCGACGCTGCCGCCGGCCGGGTAGCCGACGATCAACGAGACCGGGTGGTCGGGGTAACCGGCGGCGATGGCCGGCGAGGCGATCAACGAAACGGCGGCACAAAGCGCGACCGACGCGCCGCGCAAGGCGTGCGGAACGAATTTCATGAATTTCTCCCTGGGGTGCTGAGGTGGACGGCGGCGCCGTCTCGTTCGAGTTTCGGGAGACATTCTGCGCGTGGGCCGGCGGCATGATGTGCCAAGTCGGCACATTTCCGTGCTAATTCAGATCGCCGCCGGCCCGCCCCTGCGAGCAATGACGCGCCGCTTCAGGCCTTGCGATTGGCGGTGGCTTCCCAAGCCGCCTCGGCGAGGTCGGCCAGGCGCGCCCGCGAGCGGTACAGCCGCACTTCGAAGGCGATCTCGTCGCTGCGGCCGCCCAGCGACACCAGGACGCCGCGGCGACAGTCGGCCGCCACCATCGACCAGGGCAGCCAGGCCACGCCCAATCCCTTGAGCGCCGCGCCATGCGCGGCATCGAGCGAATCGATGCGCACGAACGGCGTCAGCGCATAGGGCGTGGATTCGAGCCTGTCGCCCAGGATGCGCTCCATCGACAGGCCGCCGGCGTAGGTAATCAGCGGCGCCGGCTGCCCGCCCTCGCTCAGCACATAGCGGGCGCGGCCGCGGCCATCGGCCTGGCTGACCGGCACCAGCTTGTCGGTGCCCAGCGTCATGTAGCGGTAGCGCACCGGGTTGAGCTGCATGGACAGAGCCGGATGCTCGTAACAGCACAGCAGGTCGACCTTGCCCTGCTCCAGCCGCATCGCCATGTCTTCCATCTTGCCGGTGGAGATCTCCAGTTGCGTGCCTTCGACCAGCACCTTCGGCGCGCGATGGCGCAGCCGCGCGATCCAGTCGCCCACCACGGTGCGCGACAGGCTGCGGCCGGTGGCGATGCGCAGCACCGCCTCGCCGCCCGCGCCGGAGCTGCGGATGCGATGGCGCACCAGGCCCATCTGCTCGACCACCTGGGTGGCGGTCTTGAGCAGGGCCTCGCCCTCGGCGGTCAGCGTCACCGGCACGCGCTGGCGTTCCACCAGCGGCGCGCCGGCCCAGGCCTCCAGCGCGCGGATGCGGCGCCCGAAGGCCGGATGCGTGACGTGCCGCGCCTCGGCGGCGCGCACGAAGCTGCCGCTCTGCGCCAGCGCGATCAGGTCTTCGAGCAGTTTCAGGTCGGCCATGGCGCGCCCGTGTCCGTGAACGCGCTCAGGCTTGCGCCAGGCCCATCATCGCCAGGGTGGCGCGGGTCAGGTCGCTGGCCGGGTCCTCCAGCTCGTTCACCAGGTCGAAGTGATTGCAATGCGGCGTCGGGATGCGCGTGGCCTGCAGGCCGGCGCCGGTCCAGGCGCGTTCGAAGGCTTCGGTCTGGTTCTTGAAACCCTGCGTCTCCAGGCCGCCGACGGCCAGCAACATGGGGCCGGCGCGCTCGGGCAGGTTGAAGATCGGGCTGTGGCGCGCCGCCTGCTCCGGCGTCAGTTGCAGCCAGGTATTGGGCAGGACGTCGCACAGCGGCCGCAGGTCGAACAGGCCGCTCAGCGCCAGCGTGCCCTTGATCACGTCGTCCGGCACGCCGTAGCGCGCCGGCCAGGCCGGCGCGGCCAGCATCGCCGCCAGATGACCGCCCGCCGAACTGCCGCCCACGTAGATACGCTCGGGATCGACGCCGTACGTCGCCGCATTGTGGTACAGCCAGGCCAGCGCCGAGCGCATCTCGCGCACGATTTCCGGCAGCGTCGCTTCGGGCGCCAGCGTGTATTCCGGCACCGCCACCGCCGCGCCGGCGGCGTTGAAGGCCTCGGCCATCACCGGCGCGTCTTCCTTGCGCTGGCCGCGCCAGTAGCCGCCATGGATGAACACGAACAGCGGCGCCGGGCCGCGATTCGCCGCCGGCAGGAACAGGTCCAGCCGCTCGTCCTGGCCCATGCCGTAACGCAGGTTCAGCAGGCCGGGACGGCGCGACTTCACCGCGGCGGCCGACTCGGCGTAGCGGCGCACGCAGGCGTCGAAGTCCGCCACCGACTCGCGGGCGTTGTATTGCACCTCGCGCTCGGCGATGGTGGGGAAAAAGAGATCGATGTCCGCGTCACGCATGAATGGCCTGCCTGTCGTCCTGGGAAATGATGTGTTCGATGAATTGCGCCGTCTTGCGGTAATGCGCCGCCAGCATCGCCACCGAGCCTTCGACGTCGCGCGACAGCGCCGCGTCCAGCAACTGGCGGTGCTCGTCGTCGACATTGCGCTCGGGGCCGTAGGCGGTGGCGCCGGCGCGCGCCGGGCGCCGGTAGCGTTCAGTCTGCGCATACAGCTGCGTGGACAGGTCCAGCAGCCAGTGCGAGCGGCAGGCCCCGATCAGCGCGTGGTGGAAGTCCAGGTGGCGCGCCTCGAGCGACTCCTCCAGCTCCTGGCTGGGCGGCACGGCCTCGCCGGCGCGCTGCGCCGCCAGCGTCAGCGCATGGTAGGCGCCGACCAGCCGCGCCTCCCAGGCGTCATCGGCGTTGGCCAGCGAGCGCCGCAGGGCGTCGCAATCGATCAGGATGCGGGTCTCGCAGGCGTCCCACATTTCCTCGACCGACAGCGGCGCGATGCGAAAACCGCGCGAGGTGGTGGTGATCACCATGCGTTCGCTGCGCAGCCGGTTCAGGGCTTCGCGGATCGGGGAAAAGCTGCTGCCGTAGCGTTGCTTGAGCAATTCCAGGCGCAGCGACTGGCCCGGCGCGAACGCCCCGCTCATGATGTCGCGCCGGAGCAGGCGGTAGACCTGCTCGGACAGCGTGATTTCCTCTACCTCGGCGTTCCCGTCGGCGCCGGGCTCGTCCTGGCGGGAAGCTTTGATTCTTGGCTTCAACGTGCTCTCCAGATGTCAGCGGCCTTGAGGCCGGGGCCGGCGGGCGCTCAGGCGGCCCATTCTACCCGCGGCCCGGTCGCCCCTAGCCGCGCGCCTCGGGCAACGGCTCGAAGTCTGCGTCCAGCTCGGCGGCGCCCGATTCGGCCAGGTCGTCGTAGCGCGCCGCCTGCAGCGGCCGCCGGTTCACGCGCAGGTCGAACACGTCGAAGCGGTTGTAGTGGCCGACGATGTCATGCATCTGGCGCGGCTGGATGCAGCGCGACAGGTCGATCTCGGCGTAGACGATGCCTTCGTCGTCGATCAGCGGTTCGCCGATGACACGCCCGTCCGGCCCCAATATTCCCGAAAACGCGCTGTTGCGGCGCGCCAGCATCTCGCGCGCTTCCGGATGGCTGGCGCTGATGGCGTCCTGGATCTCGGTGGAAATGGTCGAGCACGACACCACCGTGAACACCTTGCCCTCGAACGAGTGGGCTGCCGCCCGCAGGCGGATGGCCTCGGCCATGTCGTAGTCGGGCGGCGCCACCGGCAGCGAGATATAGCTGGCGACGTGCACCATCTCGCCCTGCGCCAACAGCGAGAAGCGCGCCAGCGTGTTGGTGTTCTCGCCGCAGGCCAGGCCGCCGAGCTTGCCGACGGACGTGTCATACACGCGCAGCGACTCGCCGTCACCGTGGGCCCAGGTCAGCTTCTCGGCCCAGGTCGGCACCAGCTTGCGGTGGCGGCCCAGGACGCGGCCCTCTTCGTTGATGAAGACCATGGTGTTGTAGATCGTGCCGACGCCATGGCGGCTGCGCTCATTCACGCCCACCACCACGTTGACGCGGTGCTGGCGCGCGGCCTGGGCGATGCGGCGGATCTCCGGCCCCGGCAGCTCGATGGCGCTCTTGCAGAGCTTTTCGAACCACGGGCTGCCCTGCACCGGGTTCATCACCCAGCTCCAGTAGGGATAGGCCGAGACGAACACTTCGGGAAAGGCCACCAGGCTGGCGCCGTTGCCGGCGGCCTCGGCGATCAGCGCGCAGGTCTTGTCGACGGTGGCGTCGGTGTCCAGGAACACCGGCGCGGCCTGGACGGCGGCGGCCTTGAAAACGGGCAGGTTCAACATGCGTGTGCTCCTATTGCGGTCAGATGCCGAGATAGCGTTGCGCCAGGTCGGGCTGCGCGGACAGTTCCGCGGGCGCGCCCGACCAGGCCACGCGGCCCTTGTCGACGATGTAGTGACGGTCCACCAGCGTCGCCATCTCGGGCAGGTTCTTGTCGATCACCAGGATGGTCTGGCCCTCGGCCTTCAGCGCCCGCAGGCAACGCCAGATTTCCTGGCGGATCAGTGGGGCCAGCCCTTCGGTGGCCTCGTCCAGGATCAGCAGCTTGGGATTGGTCATGAGCGCGCGGCCGACCACCAGCATCTGCTGCTCGCCGCCCGACAGCGTGCGCGACGACTGCGCGCGGCGCTCCTTCAGGCGCGGGAACAGCGCGTAGACCCGCGCCAGGTCCCAGCCGCCAGGCGCGGCGCGCGAGGTCGCCACCAGGTTCTCCTCCACCGTCAGCGAGCCGAACACGCGCCGCCCTTCCGGCACCAGTCCCACGCCCAGCCGCGCCACCGCGCTGGGCGCGGGCCGCGACAGCGTCTGGCCGCGGAACCGGACCTGCCCGCCGGTGGCCGGCAGCATGCCCATCAGCGTCTTGATGGTGGTGGTCTTGCCCATGCCGTTGCGGCCGATCAGCGAGATCACCTCGCCCTCGGCGGCCTCGAAGGCCATGCCGAACAGCACCTTGCTCGACCCGTAGCCGCCGGTCAGGCCCTCAACCTTCAACATGTTCTTCTCCCAGGTAGGCGGCGCGCACTTCCGGATGGCGCCGCACCTCGTCGGGCGCGCCGCTGAACACCACCTTGCCGTAGACCAGCACGCTGATGCGGTCGGCCAGCGCGAACACCGCGTCCATGTCGTGCTCCACCAGCAGGATGCCGTAGTCGCCCTTCATGCCCAGCAGCAGGCGCGTCATGCGCGCCGATTCCTCCGGCCCCATGCCGGCCATGGGCTCGTCCAGCAGCAACAGGCGCGGCGAGCGCGCCAGGGCCACCGCCAGTTCCAGCTGGCGCTTCTCGCCGTGCGCCAGATCGGCGGTGCGCACGTGGCGCCGGTCCGCCAGGCCGACATGGGTCAGCCATTGCATCGCCTGCGCCTTCAGGCCGGCG
The DNA here is from genome assembly GCF_040084795.1 of Achromobacter sp. HNDS-1. Taxonomy (NCBI): domain Bacteria; kingdom Pseudomonadati; phylum Pseudomonadota; class Betaproteobacteria; order Burkholderiales; family Alcaligenaceae; genus Achromobacter; species Achromobacter sp. HNDS-1. The sequence continues at coordinate 3,673,238 of NZ_CP157584.1, read as the reverse complement.
TCGCGGCGCGGATCGGACCAGGCGCCAAAGGCGCGGCCGCCCTTGAGCATGCTGGACAGGATGACGTTTTCGAGCGCGGTGTATTCCTGGCACAGCTCGGTGATCTGGAACGAGCGGCCCAGCCCCAGCCGGGCGCGCTCGAAGGCGCGCAGCGCCGTCACGTCGCGTCCGTCCAGTTCGATGGTGCCCGAGTCGGGCCGGATCTCGCCGCAGATCTGCGCGATCAGCGTCGACTTGCCGGCGCCATTCGGGCCGATGATGGCGTGGATCTCGCCGGCGCGCACGTCCAGGTCGACGCCGTTGGTGGCGACGACCGCGTCGAAGGCCTTGCGCAGCCCGGATAGACGCAACAGCGTCTGCATATCAGTCGTCCCCACTGTCGATGCCTCATCGGAATGCCGCGGATCCGGCTCCACCGGTCCGCCGGCATGCACCCTTGAGGGGGAAGCGCGCAGCGCTCCGGGGGTGGTCTCAATCCGCATGGCGCGTCTCCAGGAGGCGGCCGAACAGGCCCTTCTGTCCCCACAGCACCACCAGCACCAGCACCGGCCCCATGTACAGCAGCCAATGCTCGGTCAGCGACGACAACATCTGCTCCAGCCCCAGGAACACCGCCGCCCCCGCGATCGGGCCCAGCAGCGTGCCGACGCCGCCGAGGATGACGATGGCCATCAGCTCGCCCGACTTGGTCCAGGCCGCCATGTCCGGCGTCACCAGCCCGGCATAGTTGGCCCACAGCACGCCGGCCAGCCCGGTGCCCACCGCCGACAGCACGAAAGCGCTCAGGCGGTAGGGCGTGGGCGCCACGCCCAGGTTGATGGCGCGCCGTTCGCTCTGGCGCAGCGCCTGCAGCACCATGCCGAAGCGCGAGTTGGTAACGCGGATGCACAGCAGCGTCCAGAGGGTCAGCAGCGCCAGGCAGACGTAGTAGAACGTCAGCGGGTTCTCCAGGTTCAGGCCCGGCAGCACGTTGCGCTGCGAGATCATCAGCCCGTCGTCGCCGCCATAGAACTGCAGCGACACCAGGATGAAGTACACCATCTGCCCGAACGCCAGTGTGATCATGATGAACTGCACACCGCGCGTGCGCAGCGCCAGGTAGCCGAACAGCCAGCCCGCCAGCGCGCACACCGCCAGCGCGATCGGCCACACCACCAGCGCGGCGTTGCTGCCGGCCCAGCCGAACAGCGGCCCGGCTTCGGTGGTGTGGAAGGCGATGATGCCCACCGCATAGCCGCCCAGCCCGAAGAACATCGCGTGGCCGAAGCTGACCATGGCGCCGTAGCCGATCACCAGGTCCAGGCTGACCGCGGCCAGGCCGTAGATCAGGAAGCGCGTCACCACGCCGATCAGGAACGGCGTGTCGGTGGCCGCCGCCGCGCCCGGCAGCGCCAGCAGCAGGATCAGCCCGGCCAGCCCCCAGCGCGCACGATTCGAAAGTGTCTTTGCCATCATCATCCTCGCGCCGGGAACAGCCCGCCCGGCTTGGCGATCAGCACGATCGCCATCAACACATAGATACTGGCCGAGGCCAGGCCCGCCGCCAGCGGATCCGCCGTGGCCGGCGAGAACACCGCGCCCAGCAGCTGTGGCAGGAAGGCCCGCCCCATGCTGTCGACCATGCCGACCAGCAGCGCCCCCGCCAGCGCGCCGCGCACCGAGCCCACGCCGCCGATCACGATGACCACGAAGGTGGTGATCAGGATGCGCTCGCCCATGCCGATCTCGACGGCCAGCAGCGGCGCCGCCATCACGCCCGCCAGTCCGCACAGCAGCGCGCCCAGGCCGAACACCAGGGTGTAGAGCTTCTTGATATCCACGCCCAGCGCATCGACCATTTCACGGTCGTCGGCGCCGGCGCGGATCAGCATGCCGATGCGGGTGCGGTTCACCAGCCACCACAGCCCCACCGCCACCAGCGCGCCGACCGCGATGAACGACAGCCGGATCAGCGGATACTGGAACCCCGGCGCCAGCGTCACCGCGCCTTCCAGGAACGACGGGATGCCCACCAGCGGCGGCCGCCGGCCGAAGATCAGGCTGACCGCCTCGTTCGAGAACAGCAGCAGGCCGAAGGTGGCCAGCACCTGGTACAGGTGGTCGCGCTTGTACAGCTTGCGGATCACCAGCACCTCCACCGACAGGCCGTACAGCCCCGCCCCCAGCAACGCCGCCAGCACGCCCGCCAGGAACGAGCCGGTGGTGCCGATGGCATAGGCCGCGCAATATGCGCCCACCATGTAGAAGGAGCCGTGGGTCAGGTTCACCACGCCCATGATCCCGAAGATCAGGGTCAGCCCGGCGGCGAGCAGGAACAGCATCGCGCCGAACTGCAGCCCGTTGAGCAACTGTTCGAAGAGCAATGTCATGACGGCATCTTGCAGAATTGGGCGTAGGCGTCCTTGTCATCGGACACCAGCTTGCGCACCAGGCGCGGCGACAGGCCGCCGTCGGCGTCCTTCTCGATGCGCATCAGGTACAGGTCCTGCACCGGATGCTGGTTGGTGTTCATGCTGAACTTGCCGCGCAGCGAGGCGAACTCGGGCTTGCGCAGCGCGGCGCGGAACTCGGCCTGGCGCGACAGGTCGCCGCCGGTGGCCTTCAGGCCGACGCCGATCAGCTGCGCCGTGTCATAGGCCTGCATCGCGTAATCGGTGGGCACGCGGCCATAGGCTTCCTTGAACGCCTGCACGAAGGCTTTGGACTGCGGATTGTCGAAGTCCTGCGACCAGATGCCGGTGATGTAAGCGCCCTGCGCCGCGTCGCCGGTGGCCTTGATCATGCGCGCATCCATCGAGAAGCTCGGCATCAGCATCGGCACGGTCTTGTTCAGGCCGGCCGCGGCGTATTGCTTGACGAAGTTGATGCCGGTGCCGCCCGGATGGAACTGGTAGACGGCATCGGGCGCCAGCGACCGCACCCGCGCCAGCTCGACCGAGAAGTCCGACTGGTCCAGCTTGGTGTAGATCTCGGCCACCACCTCGCCCTTGTAGGTGCGCTTGAAACCCTCGATGGCGTCGCGCCCGGCCTGGTAGTTCGGCGCCAGCAGCGCCACGCGCTTGTAGCCCAGCTCATTGGCGGCCACGCCGCCCGCCGTGTGGAAGGCATCGTTCTGGTACGAGGCCACGAAATAGTTCGGGTCGCACTTCTCGCCGGCAAAGCTCGACGGGCCGGGGTTCAGGCTGACGTAGAACGCGCCCGACTTGACCACGCCCGGCGCCACCGCCGCCAGCACATTCGAAAAGTTCACGCCGGTGAACAGCTTGACGCCCGACTGCAGCATGCGGTCGGCCGCCTGCTTGGCGTTGGCCGGCTTGAGGCCATCGTCCTCGATCACCAACTGCACCGGCACCCCGCCCAGCTTGCCGCCGCCCTGCTTGATCGCCAGATTGAAGGCGTCGCGCTCGTCCTCGCCGATGTAGCCGGCCGGCGTCGACAGCGTGGCGATGAAGCCGATCTTGACTGGCTCCGCGGCGTGCGCGATGCCCCCCAGCGTCCAGGCCAGGCCCGCCGCCAACATGGTTTGCTTGATCATTGTTTTCCCCTTGGAGACCGCCGCGCCCGCCGTCTCGTGGCGGGCGCTGGAATTTCGCCTAGACCGCCACCACCGGATGCCGCAGCGTGCCGATGCCTTCCACGCACGCCACCACCACGTCGCCCGGCCACAGCCACTCCTGCGGCTTGCGGCCCGCGCCCACGCCCTCGGGCGTGCCGGTGGCGATGATGTCGCCCGGCTCCAGCGTGATGCCGGCGCTGATGTCCGAGATCAGGAAGGGCACCTTGAACAGCATGTGGCGCGTGTTCGAGCCCTGCTTCTTCTCGCCGTTGACCGTCAGCCACAGATCCAGCACCTGCGGATCGGGAATCTCGTCGGCCGTGACGATGCAGGGGCCGAACGGCGCGTAGGTATCCTGGCCCTTGGAATAGATCCACTGGCCGGCGCGGCGGCAGTCGCGCGCGCTCATGTCCAGCATCACGCTGTAACCGAACACATACGACAGCGCGTCGGCCTCGGCCACGCGCGTGGCGCGGCGGCCCATGATCACCGCCAGCTCGACTTCCCAGTCCAGCTGTTGGGTGATCTTGGCGTTGTGCTCGATGGCGTCGCCCGGGCCGATCACGGTGGTGGGCGGCTTGGAGAAGATCACCGGCTGCTTGGGCAGGTCGGCCGAGGTATCGAGCGTGCGGCTCGACTCGGCCACGTGCTCGACGTAGTTCAGGCCGATGCCGAAGATGTTCTTGCGCGGACGCGGAATCGGCGCCAGCAGCTTGACGTTCTCCTGCGGCAGCGCGGTGCCCACGGGCCAGGCGCCGCGGTACGACTCCATCAGCTTCGAGGCCTGCGCCACGGCCACCGGGCCCAGGTCAATGAAGGCCAGCATGTCGTCCGGCAGCGCCACGCCGCCGGCCTGCCCCAGCAGGGCCAGGTCGATCACATAGCCTTCGGCCAGCGCGCCCAGGCGGGCGGCGGCGGTGGGATGGGCGCGAAAAGTTACCAAGCGCATAGGAACTCCAGGAAATTCAAGACGAGTTGAGACAGGCGCCCGGCCTGCGCCGGGCGGCGGATGAAAATTCAGTGGGGGTTGGCGCCAGCCGCTAGATCAGTTGCTGGTGGCCGTCGTTGTCCTTGACCGCTTCCTCGCGGTAGAGCGCCAGCGATCGCATCACCGGCAGGTCGTTGAAGCAGAACAGGCACGCGTCGTCGCTGGACGACAGGTTGGCGTGCTCGTGCACGGCCCACGACGGCACACAGAAGATGTCGCGCTCGGTCCAGTCGTAGCGCTTGCCGTCGATGACCGAAAAGCCGCTGCCCTTGGCCACCTGGTAGAGAAAGCTGCCGGTGTGGCGGTGGGCCTTGGTGTGCTCGCCCGGGCGCAGCAGCTGCATGCTGGCGCCGATGGTCGGCATGACCGGGCCGCCGGTGGCCGGGTTGACGTACTCCATCAGGATGCCGTCATAGGGGCTGCCCGCCGACACCCGCGCGTGGCGGCGCAGCGCCTCGTAGGTGGGTTCCCATTCGTACTTGAACAGCGGCGAATACGGCTTGGTCCAGCCCGTCGTCTGCGGCCGCAGCGCCGCGCTGCCCCACAGCGCGCTGGTGTCGTCCACCGGGTGCGTCACGGTCTGGTTCAGGTCGGGATGCACGGCGTAGAAGCCGGCCTCGAACGCGTTGACCAGCGGAATGTCCAGGCCGTCCTGCCAGATGCAGGTGGTGCCATCCTCGGCCACGCCGTGCTCGTGCCAGGTGCCATTGGGCGTGAGCACGAAGTCGTTCGCGCCCAGCGTCATCTTGTGGCCGTCCACCACCGTGAACGCGCCCTTGCCTTCCATGATGAAGCGCAGCGCCGAATGCGAATGCTTGTGCGCCGACGCCAGCTCGCCCGGCCGCATCACCTGCAGGCCCGAATACAGCCAGCCGACCGCGGCGGCGACGTCGCGCCGGCCCGGGTTGTTCAGGTAGATCACGCGGCGGCCCGCTTCCTCGGGCGACACCAGCTCGGCCGAGCGCAGCACGTGGCCGCGCAGTTCCTGGTAGCGCCAGACCACCGGTACCGAGGCCGAGCGCGGCGCCCAGGGCTCGATCTTGTTGGCCACCGTCCAGAGCGCGCCGGTCTCGAGCCGGGCCAGATCCTGGTAATAGGCGATGCGCTCCGGCGAATCCGCCACGTTGGCGCGGCCAGCGGTGTCTTCCCGATAGGCGTCGTACCTGTTCGCTTCCATCCCTTGCCTCTTTTTATAAAAATCAAAAGATTTTCGAAAATATTAGAGGTGGCGGCCGAATCGGGCAATGATTGCGCGCTAGGGGTTTTCCTGGGGCCCGTCATCCGCCTGGAAAAAAACCAGCGACGAATCCGAAAATACTGTACAAAAACACAGTGCGACGTGCTACATTGCGCTCGCCCGAAAAACGTCTTCCAGGAGACTCCTGTGTCCGAAGCCGCTCAAATCGCCCAGACCCACGTCGTCCAATACATCGTCGTTCCCTACCGCGCCGCCGCCAATGGCGTGGCCCCCGGCGAAATCCGGCCCGCCAGCAGCGAGTTCGGCGCCATCCGCATCGCCAACTCCATGGCCGGCAAGTTCGCCGGCGTCGCCGCCTACGAAGTCATGATCGACAAGGAAACCGGCGACATGGAATCGCCGCGCATCCTCGCGCAGATCGGCACGGTGCCGTCGCTCGACGACTGACCGCCGCGCGCAAAGCAAAACGCCGCCGGCATCTGCATGCCGGCGGCGCGCATGCCGCTTCGGGGAGCTCATCCCACACAGGGTTGGGGTGAGCGGACTGAGAGTGGAGCTAGGGAGGTGGCCGCTTTTTTCGCGTCTGTGGCCGGGTAAGACGCCCAGTCCGCTCACTGCAACCGCGGCGTCCGGCGACGCGCAACCCGCGCGCGCCGCCGGACGAGGCGAATCGCCGCTTAGAAGCGGTGACGCACGCCGACCATGCCGACGGTGCTCTTCAGGCCGTCGACGAACGCGAAGTTCGTGGCGTACGAACCCAGCGCGTACAGGTTGGTGCGCTTGGACAGGTTGTAGGTGTAGCCCAGGCTGTAGATGTTCATGGTCGCGTCGTCGCCGGTCAACGAAGTGTTGTTGGCGTCGGCACGCTGCCACGAGGCCAGGATGCTGCCCGCGCCACCGACCGGAGCCGACAGGCCGACCAGGTACGAATTCGACTTGAAGTCCTTGGCCACGACGTTGGAGCTGAAGCTCTTGCCCGACGGGTTGGCGGCGCTGCTGAAGTTGTTGAGCGACTGGCCGGTGAACCAGCCGTCACGCGTCTGGCCGTAGGCCAGCGCCAGCTTGACCACTTCGAAGTCGTACGAACCGCCAATGATCCACTGCTTCGGCTTCTCGTCGGTGCCGAGCTGGTTGGCCATGTTCAGCTGGTCATACGTCAGCGCCAGGTTCAGCGGACCGTTGACGTAGCGCAGGCCGGTGGTGATGGCGCGGGTGTTGTTGGCGGTCTTGAAGCCGGTTTGCGCGGCGGTCGTGTCGGCCACGTTGAACGAGTAGCCCAGGCCGAACTGGAAGCCGCTGAACGACGGGGTCTGGTACATGACCATGTTGTCGTGGCGGACCGTGTTGGCGGCGCCGAAGGCCGCACCCACGTTGGCCTGGCCGTAGCTGGCGCCGAACGGATCGATCGCGGCGATGTACTTCGAGGCGATGTTGGTCTGGCGGCCGAATTCCAGCAGGCCCCACGAATCACCCTTCAGGCCAACGGTGGCCTGGCGGCCGAACAGGCGGCTGCTCTGGCCCGACTGGCCGTTGGCCGAGTTGAAGCCGCTTTCCAGCGTGAACACGGCGCTCAGGCCATCGCCCAGGTCTTCGGCGCCACGCAGGCCCCAGCGCGAACCGCTGGACAGGCCGTTGGACATGCCAACCTTCGATTCCTTGTAGCCGTCGTTGCCCTTGATGCGCTGGAAACCGATGCCGGTATCGATCAGGCCGTACAGCGTCACCGAGGTTTCAGCATGTGCAACACCGGACAGCGCGGCGAACAGAGCGGTGACGAACAGAGTCTTTTTCATTACAGATTCCCGTTGATTGAACAGACATGCGCATGCGGATCGGCACGCCGCCCAGGCGGCAACTTCCGCGCATGACCGGAACGGATTCTAGGAACGCTGTATGTCAGCCTTTTTTCGCACTGCCGCAAAGTCTGGAGATCAACGGAAATCGGACTTGGTTGTGGCGCGAGACCGACATCCGCCCGGACATCTCCCTCGCGCCGCTGCCTGTCATGGCGGTGTGCTATGAAGGACAGGATCAATAGTCCCAGATAACGGGCACCCAACGGAAGGCATCGCCATCCACGGCCACCCGGCCGACCGAGGGAAATGGCAGGTGTGCAGCCACCAGCAACCCGCGGTTGGCGGCCAGTTCCCGGAACAGGCCGATGCGCACGTGCGCCGATTCCTCGGGATCATGCTCGAAGCCGTTGTGCCACTCCGGATGGTCGAAGCCGACCGGAAACATGGCATCGCCGGCAAAGGTCAGGCGCTCATCGCCTGAAATCAGGTCAACCACGCTGTGCCCCGGCGTGTGTCCGCCCGTCAGGCGCACGACCACGCCCGGCGCGACCTCGCGCCGGTCCTCGAACAGGCAAAGCCGGTCACGGTATTCGCTGTGGAAGCGGGTGGCGGTGGACCTGAGCACGTCGGGCACCGGCCGCGGCATGACCGTGTGCGAAAAGTCCGGATCGGTCCAGAACGCGACCTCCGTCGCCGCCACATGGATGCGCACGTCGGGCCGCAGGCGCTGCTTCACGCCATCGACTAGCAATCCGCCCACGTGATCCATGTGCATATGGGTGATGATGATGTCCGTCACCGACTCCAGCGCGATGCCAGCCGCTTGCAGCCGCTGCGGGAACTGCCCAGCGCGCGGAAAGCCCGGGAACTGGCCCCCCAGGCCCGCATCGATCAGAATGGTCTGCCCGCCGCTGCGCGCCACCATCACATTCAACGGCCAGTCGAACGCATCCGGCGGCATGAACATGCGTTCCAGCCAGCCGGCCAGCGCGGCCGGCTCCGCATTGGTGGCCATGGTCGCGGTGGGCAAGGGCAGCACGCCATCGCTGACCACCAGCGCATCGATCGCGCCGATCCGCAGCGCATAGCGAGACGGGACCAGGTCGGCGGCGGAATCGCCGAGGGATGGCAGGCTGCTGCGGGCGGGGTTGTGCAAGTCGTTCATGAATACCTCGAGTTGACGGGGAAAGGTGCGGCCATCGTAGGGATGGCCCGGCGCGGGCGGTAGGCCCGCGGCGGGAAGCATGCTGTTGTGTGGCGCGCACCAATATGCGCGACGCGCGGCTTGTCCGGCCCCGGCCGGCTGCGGCAAAATGTTCGTACCCTGCCTTCCCTCCCCCCTTCCCGCCATGATCGATTCGGTGACCCTGTTCGACCGTCATCGCCCCCGCCTGTATGCCATCGCCTACCGCATGCTCGGTGAAGTGGCCGAGGCCGAAGACGTCGTGCAGGATGCCTGGCTGCGCTGGCACGGCACCGACCGCGCCAGCGTGGACAACGCCGAGGCGTGGCTGGTAACCACCACCACTCGCCTAGCCATCGACCGTCTGCGCCTGGCCAAGGCCGAGCGCGCGCGCTACGTGGGCGTGTGGCTGCCCGAACCCATGTTGATGGCGCCGCCCCCCGCCACGCCCGAGCAGATCCACGAACTCGCCGACGACGTGTCGGTGGCGTTCCTGTTCATGCTGGAACGCCTGTCGCCGGACGCCCGCGCCGCCTTCCTGATGCGCGATGTCTTCGACGCCGACTACGAAGACATCGCGCAGACCCTGGGCAAGCGTCCGGCCGCGGTCCGCCAGCTAGTGCACCGGGCCCGCTTGCAGTTGCGCCAGGGCACCCCGCGCGAGGCCGTGCCGCGAGCCACGCTGCGGCGCCTGCTGCTGGCCTTCGCCGACGCCATGCAGCGCAGCGATTTCCATGGCCTGCATGCCCTGTTGAGCGATGACGCCGAACTCATCGGCGATGGCGGCGGCAAGGTCGGCAGCTTCGCCAGCCTGGTGGGCGGAAAACGGCTGGCGCAGTTGTTCTATGCGGGCAAGCGCCGCTACCGCGACGCGCTGCGCACCGAGGTGGTCGAAGTGAATGGGCAATGGACCCTGCTGCGCTTCATCGACGGCCAGCTCGAATCCGTGCAGTCCTACGAGACGGACGGCGAACGCCTGACGCGCGTGCTGGTGCAGCGCAATCCCGACAAACTCGCACGCATCGCCGCCGCGCTGGCCCACGCCTGAGCGCCCGCGTTGGTGCGTGGCGGGCAACATGGTGATCCCTCGCAGGGTACTACCGCCGGGCGGGCGGCACTCCTACGATGCGCCTGTCGCCATTGAATCGAGGACAGGCCATGTCAAAGCCCAAGAAAATCGCCATCACCCTTGCCTTCGCCGGCGGGTCGCTGCTGGGCCCGCTGGCGCAGGCCGTCGCCCCCAATCCTCCGCATGCCGGCGGCGCGGCCGATCCGGTCGTCACGGAACTGATGAGCAAGGCGTTGCCAGGCATCCCCGGCAAGGAAGCGCTGATGATCACCGTCGACTACCCGCCCGGCGCGGCCGACCCCATCCACCGCCATGACGCCTCCGCCTTCGTCTACGTGCTCGAAGGCAGCATCGTCATGCAGGTCAAGGGGGGCAGGGAGGTCACGCTGAATGCCGGCCAGACCTACTACGAAGGCCCGGACGATATCCACACGGTGGGCCGCAACGCGAGCCAGACCCGGCCCGCCCGCTTTCTGGTGGTACTGATCAAGAACCCCGGCGCGCCCGCGCTGGTTCCCATCCAGTAGGCGATACCACCGCCTGCCCCGGCGCGCGGCGGGTTGGCCGCTGGCGCATTTTTTTCAGGGACGATGTCACAAAGCCGGCGGGCGCCGCGTCTTGGAGGGTAGGACCCACCCACTCGCCGAGCCGCCACCATGTCGATCTCCTCTCCCGCCTCGTCGTCTTCCCCCCCCTGCGCCGCACCGGATTCGCTGGCCGACAGTTTCGCCACCAGCTATGCCGGCGTGGTGGCCTTCATCGCCGTCGCCGCCGAGGGCAATTTCGCCAAGGCGGGCGACCGCCTGGGCATCGGCCGTTCAGCCGTCAGCCGCAGCATCCAGAAGCTGGAAGACCAGTTGGGCATTCGCCTGTTCCTGCGTACCACCCGCAGCACTTCGCTGACCGTCGAAGGCAAACGCTTCTATGAACAGTGCCATCCCGGGGTGGAGAGCATCTTGCGGGCCCTGGACGACATGCGCGAGCTGCGCGAGGGGCCGCCGGCCGGCCAGTTACGGGTGTGCTCTACCGTGGGTTTCGGCCGCAAGGTGGTCGCGCCCCTGCTGCAGGCGTTCCGCGCCGCCCATCCGGGAATTTCGGTGGAACTGCTGCTGGATGACGGCCCCACCGACTTCACCACCGACCGCGTCGACATCTCGTTCCGCAACGGCCGCATGGAAGACAGCCAGGTGATCGCCCGCAAGGTGATCCCCATGCAGATGATGCTGTGCGCTTCGCCGGACTATGCGGCACGCCACGGCCTGCCGGACAGCGTCGACGCCATCGGCCGCCACCGCTGCGTCAACTTCCGCCTGGCTTCAGGCCGGGTGTACGAGTGGGAATTCAAGGTCGACGGGCACCTGCGCAAAGTGGCCCCGCCCGCCATGCTCACGTTCAACGATGCTGACCTGGTGCTGCAGTCGGTGTTGGATGGCCACGGTTTGGCGCAGATCGCCGGCTACCAGGCCTGTGAACACCTGCGCGCCGGCAGGCTGGTGTCTTGCTTGCAGCAATATGCGCCGGACGACCGCGGCCATTACCTGTGCTTCCTGAGCCGGCAGCACCTGCCAACGCGCATGCGCGTCTTCATCGACTACATGACCGAATGCATCCGCGCGATGGACCTGCAGATCATCGACAGCCTGTCGCCGCGCGCCGCGTGACCCTCATTGCGTCAGCGCAACCACGCTGTCGATGCCGCCCCGTGCCATCTTGGCGTAGGGGCACAGGCGCTCGGTATCGCGCACCAGCGCCGCGGCCACCGCCTCGTCGACGCCGGGAAGATGGATGTTGACGTCCGCGCTCAACGTGAACAGGCCGTCGACCGGATCGCGGCCGAACGCGATGGTGACCGTCACCGAGGCATCGGCGACAGCAATGCCGGCGCGCCCGGCCAGCAAGGCCAGCGCGCCGTGGAAACACGCCGCGTAGCTGGCGGCGAACAACTGCTCAGGGTTGGTGCCCCCGCCCGCGCCACCCAGCTCGACTGGCAGCCGCAGTTCGACCGCCAGCTCGCCGTCATCCGACATGGCGATGCCGGACGCGCGGCCATGCTCGGCCTCGCCGCCACGCACCGTCACGCTGGCGGCGTACAGGGGTTGGAAATCCCGACCGCGATACTTGTCCAGAAGCGCCTGCGAAGGTGGCCGCGGCTTGCGCATGGCGGTCTTCGGGCCTGCCGCTACCGACGCGCGCCCGAGCGCGCGAACCAGGTATCGAAGTCGATCGCGCCCAGGCGTGCGCCGGCGGCCGCCACCAGCGTCGTGTCATCAAGGCGGGCGCCAAAGTAGCGCGCCCCCGCATCCGACTGCACGCTTCGCGGATCGCCGATGCGGGCCAGGTAGCGCTGCGCCAGCTCGGCCAGGCGCACGCGCTCGGGCCCGGCGATTTCCACGATGCCATTGACCGGCGCGGCCAGGGCGGCGTCGGCCATGGCCAGCGCCACGTCGTCGGAAGCAATCGGCTGTACGTAGGCTGGCGACAGCCGTACCCGGTCGCCCTCGGCACCCGACTGCACGATGCCGCTCAGGAACTCGAAGAACTGCGTGCTGTGCACGATGGTGTAGGGAATGCCGGCCGCCTCGATCAGTTCTTCCTGCGCGATCTTGCCGCGAAAATAGCCGCTTTCCGCCAGGCGCTGCGTTCCCACCACCGACAACGCAACATGATGGCGCACACCGGCGCGGGCCTCGGCGGCCAGCAGGTTGCGCCCCGAGGTCTGAAAGAACTCCAGCACGGCCTTGTCCTCGAACGACGGCGAGTTGGCCACGTCGACCACGGTATCGACGCCGGCCAGCGCGGCGTCCAGCCCTTCGCCGGTGATTGTGTTGACGCCCGTCGCGGGCGAGGCGGCGATCGCTTCATGGCCGCGCTCGACGAGCAGCCGGACGAGTTTGGAGCCGATCAGGCCGGTACCACCGATTACCAGGATCTTCATGCCGCCTCCTCAGTTGAACTTGGCCTTGTCCAGGCCATAGGCCTTGTCGGCCGAACCCGGCACGGTCCGAAAGCCCACATTGAGGCGGTTCCAGCCATTGATCGCCATGATGGCGAAACTCAGGTCGGATATCTCCTTTTCCGACAGTTGCGTGCGCACGCGCTCGTAGACCTCGTCGGGCACGCCGTGCGCGCCCAGCGTGGTCAGCGCCTCGGTCCATGCCAGGCAGGCGCGCTCACGCGGCGAGAACTCGGTCGACTCGCGCCAGATCGCGACGTGGTGCAGTCGCAGTTCGCGCTCGCCATGGATCTTGGCTTCTTTCACGTGCATGTCCAGGCAGAAGCCGCAGCCGTTGATCTGCGAGGCGCGGATCTCGACCAGGGACAGGATCGACGGCTCGATGGCCCCGGACCGCACCAGCATGCCGAATTCGACGAATTTCTTGAACAGTTCGGGCGATTGGGCGAAAGCGTTCAGGCGTTGACTCATGGTGACTTCCTCGGTGGATGGACAGCTCCAGCCCGTGCGGCGCCGGACAGCGCGCCCGCTGGAACAACGACCAGATCGTAGGTCGGCCCCGCCGGCCGCGGTAGGCCCTGACAAGGGACCACGATGTTGCCTTGGCGGCAACAATCAGCACGGGCCGCGCCCGCTATCGCTTGCGCGATGCAAAGCGCCAGCACGCCGTCCGAGCCTTGCTGCCCGTGGTGATCGTGGTCGTGTCGAACGACTCGATCAAGGGCTGGCCACCCACGCAGGCCACGATGAAGGTGGACTGCGTGTCGTATCGGTACGCCATCCGGTGGGTGGCCCCGGGCGCCAGGCCGAGGCCCTGCGTGACATAGGTTTTTCCAGTTCGCGAGAATTCGCTGTCGTGCGGCCGGCACACGGTGCCATCATGGGCGCCCTTGGCCGGAACGACGTTGCAATATCCCACGGTCACGGATGCGCCGCAGACGTTGGTGTAGGTGATGTAGCCTTCGGACGTCATGCCCCGCTTCAGGCACTCGCCCTGGTTAGGCCCGTACGCGAGCCCCTTGGTATCGGCGGCCGGCCCGGCGCCGCCAGACGTGGCCCCCGGCGCCCCGGCCGCCGGCTTGACTGGCGCCGCCGCAGTGCCGGACAACTGTGCCACCCGCCGCGCCCAGGCGCTCTTCAGGCACGCCACCATGGGCGCCCCCGCGCCTCCCGTCTGGAGCGACTCATATTGGCGCAGGCTTTCCCGCGCTTCGGCCAGGTTGGCGCTGCTCAACTGCCTGGCATGCCGGGCAATGGAAGCGGTGGCGCCGGCGGTGTTGCCGGGTCCGTACGTCTGCCGGATCTCCGCTTCGCACACCGGCTTTACCGCGGCGTCCGCCTTGGCGCCGGCCGTGGCGGTCGATGGTGATGTCGCCGGCACCCACTGGACGATCTGGGGCGGATAGCCGTTCTGGCGCAGCGTGCGGATGCGGTTTTCGTATTCGGAGCGCAACTCGGCTTCATCGCTATCCTCACCCAGTCCCGCGATATGACAAAAATAGGAGTGCGGATTGCCGTCGCGCTCGCCATTGTCTTCGCGGTAGACACCGCTACTTTTGAGATAGTCGATCCACTGCGCATTGAGCGCCTTCAATCTGGCCCCCTCCGCGCGGTCGACCTGGAAGACCGCCGTCCGGTAGTACTGGTACTGGTCGCGGCCGATTCCATCGCCCACCCGCGCCAGCTGGATGCGGGCCTCGCAAAAAGCGGATGCGGCCAGCGCGGAGTGCGCGGCAAGCAGGCCGGGCAGGACCAGGGACGAACGGAGCAGAAGCTTGCGGATCAGGGCGCGCATAAGGCCTTCCAGCGAAAGACGGACGGATGGAGACAGTATTCGCAAGCGACCGGCGTGCGCATCTCCAGGATGGGGGATGCGGCCGAACGCCCTACGCCCCCAGCACCAGCGCGCTCAACTGCGCGGCCCGCGTGACGCCGGTCTTGGCGTAGATCGCCTTCAGTTGGAACCGCACCGTTCCGAGCGTCACGCCCCGCGCCTCGGCGCATTCGCGTGGCGACAGGCCGTCGCGGCAAAGCAGCAGGGCCAGCTCGGCCTCGGCCTGGGTCAGGCCGTGGAACAACCGCAGGCGCCGCGCCCTGGCGGCGGGTGCGGCGAGTGCCGCGCCGCTCATCAGCGTCAGGCGCCCTGGCGCCAGGCCCGCGAGGCGCGATCCTTCCGGGACCGGCGTCAGCGCCAACGGCAAGGGCGCACCGCAACGCTTGCGCAGCAGCAGGCCGCCGGCCAGGCAGGCCGCATGCCATTCGGCGTCGCTGCCGCAATGCCGGACAGCCAGGCGGCCATCGACGATGCGCAGCTCGGGCTCGGCGGCCATCAACCTCTCGGCCGCGCGGTTCGTCATGACGAGCCGGCGGTATTCGTCCAGGATCAACAACGGCGTTCCGATGCCGTCCAGGACGGACTCGGCGATGGCCAGCCGTGTTTCCAGGTGCCCCACCCGCGCCCGCAGGCGCAGGGCGCGGCTGACATGCGGGTAGAGCGTATCGATGGCGCGCCGCTGTCCGTCGGACAGCCCGCGTGAATCCGTCGCGCCGCTCAGGCTCAGGTAGGCGCTGTCGAACGCGCCGCGATGCAGGAAAAGCCCCGACAGGCCGCCCAGTCCATACGGCCGCAGGAACTCCTGGTAATAGGGATGGGATTGGCGCTGGCGTTGCGAAAAGGCCCTGGTGTCCTCGAACCAGCGTCCGGCCCGCCACGCGGACACGACCGGCACCACCGGGTCGAGCGCGAAGAACTCTCCGCCATAGGCTTGCTGGAACGTGACCGTCCAGGCGTCATCGTCGCCCGCCGCGACATTCACCGATGGGCGCAACGAGGTCTGGTCCAACGCCATGAGGACGGCAAGGCGTCCATCGGCCAGGCGCCGGATCCTGTGCAGCGGCACGTCCCAGCCATGTTCGCCGAGTCCGGCCATGTAGATGTCGTGGATCACGCCATCCAGGGTCATGCTGTTCAAGCGCTTTGCTCTGGAATCCATGCTGCGACGTTTCGCCCCGTGCGGATGAACCAGGCAACCACGGACTGTGCCGGAAAGCCGGTCGTGCGGGCAGGATACGGAACGCGGCAATGCCGCGTCAATCGGGAAAGACCGGACAGCCGGGGTTATTCGACGGGAGTCGCCGGCAGCCCCGCGGGCAGGGTGTCGGCGCAGAGGGCGAGGTCGACGGCTCCCGCCTGCAGACGCCTGTGAGCTCCGCACGCGGCAAGTGGATTCATGGCGAAGCCGACCAGCAGGAAAAGACGAAAGAGGCTGCCGCCACGCCGAGCATTCGGCGCTGTCGCCAGACTTGGGGGGCAAGGAAGGGAACAAAAAAGAGGCGAAGCACTCGCGCTGATGGGCGCAGCCTGGATCCGAAGTGGACCCGAAAAAACGCAAGTGCTTGATCTGATGGCGCGCCCGACAGGAATCGAACCTGTATCAAGAGCTTCGGAAACTCTCATTCTATCCATTGAACTACGGGCGCAGCGCAAGGAGGCGGTATTGTACCTAGTTTTGCGCAATCTGCATGAAGTGGATCGATTCGCCGGGCAAACTGCGTGAAAACCCCGTCCGTCCGTTGGACGCGCGTCCCTGACACCGTTATATAATCCAGCGTTTGCTTGCAAGGCGGTCTGCTTTTTGCCGCCCTTTGTGCAGTACTGATTTTCTGTTGCCGCCGCCAGGCGCCCCGGTACCCGTTAGCAGGATTTGGTCATGAGCAACGAGCAGGAACACATAGAAGAGCACTCCTCCCCCATCAAGACCCCGAAGCAACTGATCGTCACGGTCATACTGGCCTTCGTGGTGCCTATCGCCATCATCATCCTACTGGTGAACATGGTCGCCTCGGGCGCCAAGGTCGGCGCCGGCTCGGATACCCTGTCCACGGAAGCCGTCACGAAACGCATCGCCCCCGTCGCGGGATTCGAACTGGTCGACGCCAACGCGCCCAAGGTCTTCAAGACCGGCGAACAGGTCTTCCAGGCCGTCTGTACGGCCTGTCATACCGCCGGCGTGGCGGGCGCGCCCAAGGTCGGCGACAACGCCGCGTGGGCCCCCTTCATCAAGTCCGGCTTCGACGCGATGATGAACGTCGCCCTGCATGGCAAGGGCGGCATGCCCGCCAAGGGCGGCAACCCGACTCTGTCCGATTTCGAGGTTGCGCGCGCCGTGGTGTACATGGCCAACAAATCCGGCGGCTCGCTGCCGGAGCCGGCCGCCCCCGCTGAAGAAGGCGCCAAGAAGGAAGCCGACGCCGCGCCGGCCGCGCCCGCCGGTGCCGCTCCCGCCGCCGCACCGGCTGCCGCGGCTCCTGCTGCTGCCGCGCCCGCTGCCGCTGCGCCGGCTCCCGCTCCCGCCGCCGCGCCCGCGCCGCAACAGGCCGCCGCGGTCAACCCCGCTGGCGAGAAGCTCTACAAGAGCGTCTGTTTCGCCTGCCACGCCACCGGCGTGGCCAACGCTCCCAAGTTCGGCGACAAGGCCGCCTGGGAGCCGTACATCAAGACCGGCATGGACGCCATGGTCAAGGTCGCGATGCAGGGCAAGCCGCCGATGCCTCCCAAGGGCGGCGCGGCCAACGCCTCGGAAGACGACATCCGCGCGGCCGTGCAATACATGGTGGACGCGGCCAAGTAAGCCGCGCACACCCCGGGCGCGGCGCCGCGCCGGTCGAAAAAAAAGCCCCTCGATGCATCGAGGGGCTTTTTGTTTGGGGCCGCGCCGTCAGTCGGCGGCCGAGGTCTTGAGCAGCGACATGCCCAGCTGCACGCGGCGTTGCAGCCACAGGCTGGGACGATAGCGCGGATCGCCGGTGACGCGCTGGATGTTCTTCAGGATCTCCAGGATGCGCTCCGCGCCCAGCGCGTCGCCCAGGGCCAGCGGGCCCACCGGATACCCCAGGCCCAGCGTCACGGCGCGGTCGATGTCCTCGGGGGTGGCGATCTGCTGTTGCGCGATATCGGCGGCGATGTTGACAATCATGGCCACGATGCGCTGCGCGACGAAGCCGGGAGAATCCTCGACCACCGACACCGGCACGCCGTCGCCGGCCAGCACCGCGTGCGCGGCATCGCGCCATTTGGCGTCGGTTCCCGGCGACACCATCAGGGTGCGGCGCTTGGCCTTGTCGAACGCGTGCAGCGTATCGAGGCCGACGCAGCGCGCCGGATCCAGCCCTTGCGCCGACACCGTGGTGGATACGTCTTCACCGAACGGCGTGACGATGATGAGCGCATCGGCCGCCGGCGTGGCGCCGGACACCAGCGGCGCGCCCAGCTTTTCCAGTAGCGCGGTGGCGCGCGCGTAACCTTCCGCGTGGCGCGGGCTGACCCAGACCTTCAGGCCTTGCGGCAGCGCCGGCACGGGCGGCTCGGCCGGCACCTGCTTCTGGCCGTCCACATACTTGTAGAAGCCCTCGCCGGCCTTGCGGCCGATCAGGCCGCCGGCCAGGCGCACGGTGGTGATGGGCGACGGACGGAAGCGCGGTTCGTCGAAGAACTGGCGGTAGATGGATTCCATCACCGGATGCGAGACGTCCAGCGCGGTCAGGTCCAGCAGCTCGAACGGGCCCATGCGGAAACCGGCCTGCTCGCGCATGATGGCATCCACCTGCGCGAAGCTCGCCACCGATTCCTGCGCCACGCGCAGGCCTTCGGTGTTCATGCCGCGACCGGCGTGGTTGACGATGAAGCCGGGCATGTCCTTGGCGCGCACCGGCGTGTGGCCCATGCGGCGCGCCAGTTCGGCCAGCGCGTCGCCGGTCTCGGGCGCGCTGCGCAGGCCGTCGATGACCTCGACCACCTTCATCAGCGCCACCGGGTTGAAGAAGTGATAGCCCGCGACGCGCTGCGGCAGCTTGCAAGCCGCGGCGATGGCGGTGATCGACAGCGACGAGGTGTTCGAGGCCAGGATGCAGTCGTCGGCCACCACGCCCTCCAGGGCGGCGAACAGGTCGCGCTTGACGTCCAGGCGCTCGACAATGGCTTCGACCACCAACTGGCATTGCGACATGTCGGTCAGCGCCGTGGCGGACTCGACGCGCGCCAGCGCGGCCTGCGCGTCGGCGGCGGTCAGCTTGCCCTTCTCGGCCAGCTTGTCCCAGGTCTGGCGCAGCGACTCGCGCGCGGCGGCCACGGCGTCGGCGCTGGTGTCGTACAGGCGCACGCGCAGGCCGGCCTGCGCCGCGATCTGGGCGATGCCCCGCCCCATGGCCCCGGCGCCCACGACGCCGATGGTTTGAATCTCCGTCATCAACTTCTCCTGCCTGTCATTGGAATGGTGTGTGCGCCGCGCCCAGCGCGGCGACGGGATGGCGCGCGCGGATCAGGACGGGCTTTGCGCCAGCGCCTGGATTTCCGCGGCCGACAGCCCGAGCTTTTCGGCCAGCACCTGCGCGGTGTGTTCGCCCAGCATGGGCGGCGCGCGGCGATATTCGACCGGGCTGCCCGAGAACTTCAGCGGACTGGCGGCCATCGGCACGGTGCCCGCGGTCGGATGCGGCAATTCGCGCTTCATGCCGCGCGCCAGCACCTGCGGGTCTTCGTAGACCTGGTCGAGCGTATTGATCGGGCCGGCCGGCACGCCCACGGCCTCGAGCGAGGCGAGCCAGTGATCGCGCGCGCCGGTGGCCATGCGTTCGGCCAGCAGCGGCACCAGCGCCTCGCGGTTCTTGACGCGCTGCGGGTTGGTGGAAAAACGCGGATCGGCCGACAGCTCGGGCAGGCCGATGGCGCCGCAGTAGTTGCGGAACTGGCTGTCGTTGCCGACCGCGACGATCAGGTGGCCGTCGCTGGCGGCGAATACCTGGTACGGCACCAGGTTCTGGTGCGCGTTGCCGGCCCGGCGCGGCGCGTTGCCGGAGGTCATGAAGTTCAGGTTCTGGTTCGCCAGCATGGCGACCTGGCAATCCAGCAGCGCCATGTCGATGTGCTGGCCCAGGCCGCTGACCGAGCGCTCGTGCAGCGCGGCCAGGATGCCGACGGTGGAGTACATGCCGGTCATCAGGTCGGCCACGGCCACGCCCGCTTTCTGCGGGCCGCCGCCGGGCAGGTCGTCGCGCTCGCCGGTGATGCTCATCAGGCCGCCCATGCCCTGGATCATGAAGTCATAACCCGGGCGGCTGGCGTACGGACCGGTCTGGCCGAAGCCGGTGATCGAGCAGTAGATCAGGCGCGGGTTCGCTTCCTTGAGGCTGGCGTAGTCCAGGCCGTACTTGGCCAGGCCGCCGACCTTGAAGTTCTCGACCAGGATGTCGCTCTGCAGGGCCAGTTCGCGCACCAGTTCGGCGCCGCGCGGCGAGGCGATGTCGAGGGCGACGGAGAACTTGTTGCGGTTGGCCGAGAGGTAGTAGGCGGCTTCGGTGGTGTCGTTGCCGGCCGCGTCCTTCAGGTACGGGGGGCCCCAGGCGCGGGTGTCGTCACCGGCGCCGGGGCGCTCGATCTTGATGACTTCGGCGCCGAGGTCGGCCAGGTTCTGGGTGCACCAGGGGCCGGCGAGAACGCGGGTCAGGTCCAGGACGCGGATGCCTGTCAGGGGAGCGGGACGTTGCGACATCTTTTATCTTTTCGCCAAAGAGTATTAGGTCAGTGGGGATATTAGCCGGTGGGGGCTTGGGTGTGTTGGGGTGGTCGTTTTGGGGGGACGCGGGTGGGTTCTTTAGACGCCCTTTGCGGTGTGGCGTGGGGAATGGGGGGCTACGATTGCGGTCAGGAGCGTTCGCTCCGGACTGCCCCTTACTCATCCTCGTCCTCGCCTGCGGCGACTCCTTCGGATTCCGTCGGGCGCATCTACACGCCCCCCATTCCCCACGCCACACCGCAAAGGGCTGCGCTGAAGGTTCATGGCGGGTGCTGGGGCGGACGGTTTGCTTGGCATTTTGATGGCGACCATCGGGGGGGTGGAGAGGTAGTGCGGGGCCCGCCAAAGGCGGCTGCGCGGGCAGCCTTCTTTGGCTTACATGCTGTTTTGCGGTTGGGTGATGACGCTGCGCGGGGGTGGAGGACCTTCACGTTGCATGAGCGCCTGGCGGCACACGAGGCATGGCGCCCTGCCCTATTGCTCCAGTGTTGAGGTGTCGGCATCGGGGGTGGCGGGTGGATGCCCGCCACACCTTCTCCCTGCTTAACTGTTGGCCTTGATGACCTCGCGGGCGATGACCAGTTGCTGGATTTGCGAGGTGCCTTCGAAGATGCGGAAGAGGCGCACGTCGCGGTAGAAGCGTTCCACGGCGTATTCGGACATGTAGCCGGCGCCGCCGTGGATCTGGACGGCGCGGTCGGCGACGCGGCCGACCATTTCGGTGGCGTAGAGCTTGCAGCAGGCGGCCTGCATGGTGGTGTTC
Source organism: Achromobacter sp. HNDS-1 (assembly GCF_040084795.1). Classification (NCBI taxonomy): domain Bacteria; kingdom Pseudomonadati; phylum Pseudomonadota; class Betaproteobacteria; order Burkholderiales; family Alcaligenaceae; genus Achromobacter; species Achromobacter sp. HNDS-1. Next base: position 3,652,161 of record NZ_CP157584.1, on the reverse strand, counting down.
TCGCCGCGGTCGCGCAGGCGGGCGGCGTCCAGGACCATGCAGCGGGCGGCGTAGAGTTCGGCCTGGCTGTCGGCGATCATGGCCTGGATCAGCTGGAACTCGGCGATGGGCTGGCCGAACTGCTTGCGTTCGGTGGCGTACTTGACGGCGTCGCGCAGCAGGCGGTCGGCGATGCCGACGCACAGGGCCGAGATGTGAAGGCGGCCCTTGTCGAGCACGCGCATCGAGGTGCGGAAACCATTGCCTTCCTCGCCGCCCAGCAGGGCCGAGGCGGGGACGCGGCAGTTGTCGAACACCACGTCGCTGGTGAGCGCGCCGGCCTGGCCCATTTTCTTGTCGGGCTTGCCGATGATGAGGCCGGGCGTGCCGGCTTCGACCAGGAAGCACGAAATGGAATTGGCGCGGCGTTCGGGCGCGGTGCGCGCCATCACCGAGAACAGGCCGGCGATGGGCGCGTTGGTGATGTAGCGCTTGGTGCCGTTGAGCACGTAATGGTCGCCGTCGCGTTCGGCCGACAGGCGCAGCGCCATGGCGTCGGAGCCGGCATCGGGTTCGGTCAGCGCGAACGAGCCGATCAGTTCGCCGCTGGCCAGGCGCGGCAGGTAACGGGCGCGCTGTTCGTCCGTGCCGGCCAGCACGATGGCCTGCGAGCCGATGCCGATGTTGGTGCCGGCCAGCGAACGGAACGCGGGCGAGGTCTGGCCCAGTTCGAACACCACCTTCACTTCTTCTTCCATCGTCAGGCCCAGGCCGCCGTGGTCGGGCGAGATCGACAGGCCGAACAGGCCCAGCTCGCGCATTTCGGCGACGATGTCCGGCGGCACCTGGCCGCTGGCGGCCAGTTCGTCCTCGGCGGGAATCAGGCGTTCGTGCACGAAGCGGCGCACGGCGTCCAGCAACAGGGTCAGGGTTTCGGTATCCAGGGCCATGATGTCAGTCTCTCGGGAGTGCGGGGCGGCGGCGCTCAGGGGCGCATGCCGCCAACCAGTAAATCGAAATAGCCGGCGGCGATGGTCTCGGCGCTGTCGCCCTGGCCGGGCTTGTACCAGCGCACCATCCAGTTCAGCATCGACAGCACGGCGCGGCCGGTGGCGGGCACGTCCAGCGGCCGGAACGCGCCCTCGGCCACGCCCTGCGCGATCAGGTCGCGCAGGCGCTTCTCGTAGCCGTCGCGCAGCCGGGCGGCGTCCTCGCGCTCGGGCAGCGCCATGCCGGAATAGCCGATCAGCATGGTGACGAACTCGGCGTGGTGCTGCTCGAAATAGCGGGCGTGGCCGACCATGAAGGCGCGCAGGCGGGCGGCGCCGCCCTCGGCGCGCGCCACGTCCTGGCCGACGCTCTGGTTCAGGCCATTGAGCACCGCCAGGATGATGGCGTCGTAGATGTCCTGCTTGGTGGTGAAGTAGTGATAGATGGCGGCCTTGGACACGCCAATGGCGGCGGCCAGGTCCGACACCGAACTGCCGTCGTAGCCGCTGCGCGCGAACAGCTTGGCGGCTTCGGCCAGGATGCGTTCGCGCGGGGCCGCCAGCGTTGGCGGTCGGCCGGCGCGGGCGCGTTTGGTGGCGGGGGCTGCGGAAGTCGCCATGAGGGAACCTGGTAAGGCGGCGTCGAGGCAGGCAATGCCGGACCACGGGCGGTTCCGTTCCATTGACAGCGGTTCGACGCTTGCCGTTAAATAAAGATTAATTAATTACCGGACGGTCGGTAGGTAATTGTAGGCACATCCCTTTCCGCCATGCAAGCGCGGCTTGGGCGCTCAACCCGAAACCACACGTGACGCCGTTATGCCCCACTCCCTAGTGACAGATCTGTATGGCCAGATGTCCCTGCCGGTCATCAGCGCCCCCATGTTCATCGTGTCCAACCCGAAGCTGGTCGTCGCCCAATGCACGAGCGGCATCGTCGGTTCGTTTCCGGCGCTGAACGCGCGTCCGCAGAGCCTGCTGACCGACTGGCTGGACGAGATCCAGGCCGGCCTGGCCTCGTACCGCGAGGCCAACCCCGGCGCCGCCGTCGCGCCCTACGCCGTCAACCAGATCATCCACCAGTCCAACGACCGGCTCGACCAGGACCTGGCTGTGTGCGCCAGCCATCGCGTGCCGCTGATCATCACCAGCCTGCGCGCCCCCGGCGACCTGGTCAAAGGCATCCACGACTGGGGCGGCAAGGTGTTCCACGACGTCACCACCATCCGCCACGCCGAAAAGGCGCTGGAAGCGGGCGTGGACGGCCTGATCCTGGTGTGCGCGGGCGCGGGCGGCCATGCCGGCACGCTCAGCCCGTTCGCGCTGGTGTCCGAGGTGCGCCGCTTCTACGATGGCCCGCTGATCCTGTCGGGCGCCATCACCTCCGGCGCCCAGGTGCTGGCCGCGCTCGCCATGGGCGTGGACTTCGCCTACATGGGCACGCGCTTCATCGCCAGCGAGGAAGCCAACGCCAGCGAGGGCTACAAGGCCGCCATCGTCGAGGCCAGCGCCGCCGACATCCTCTACACCCCGTTCTTCACCGGCATCCCCGGCAACTACCTGAAGGCCAGCATCAGCGCCGCCGGCCTCGATCCGGCCAACCTGCCGCAGCCGGACAGCAGCGCCTCCAATTTCGGCTCCAGCCGCGTCAAGCCGTGGAAGGACATCTGGGGCGCGGGCCAGGGCGTGGGCAACATCGGCAGCGTGCAGCCGACGCGCCAGATCGTCGACACGCTGCGCCGCGAATACGCCGAGGCCAAGACGCAACTGGCCGCCAGGACCTTCGCATGAGCGCCGGGCTGCGGGTCACGCGCGACGGCGCGGTGCTGACGCTGGTGATCGACCGCCAGGACCGCCGCAACGCCCTCGACACGGCCACCTACACGGCGCTGACCGAACAGATCGCGCTGGCCAGCGCCGACACCGGCGTGTCGGCGGTGATCCTGGCCGGGGCCGGCGAACACTTCACTGCCGGCAACGACCTGCGCGATTTCCAGGCCGAACGCGGCGCCGGCGACAGCGCCGGCCTGACCTTCCTGCGCGCGCTGACGCAGGCCGACGTGCCGGTCATCGCCGCCGTCGAGGGCTACGCCATCGGCATCGGCGTGACGCTGCTGCAGCATTGCGACTTCGTCTACATCGGCGAAGGCGCCACCCTGCGCATGCCGTTCGTAGCGCTGGGCCTGTGCCCGGAGGGCGCGTCCAGCCTGCTGATGCCGCGCCTGGCCGGCGCCCGCCGGGCCGCCGAATGGCTGTTGCAGGGCAAGGCGTTCTCGGCACGGGAAGCGTGCGAGGCCGGCCTGGCCACCGCGGTCACCGCCAAGGGCGGCGCCCTGGCGGCCGCGCAGGCCACCGCCGCCAGCCTGGCGAAACAACCGCCGGCCGCGCTGCGGCTGACCAAGGCCATGCTCAAGCGCCCGGACCGGCAGGCGATCCAGGACACGCTCGATTACGAGGCGCAGCAGTTCCGCGCCCGCCTGCAGACGGAAGAGGCGCAGGCGGCGTTCGCGGCGTTCTTCAAGAAGTGAATCCGGCACGGCCGGGCGCCTTGCGCGCCCGCGCCGCCGCATGCGACGCCTGGGCCGGGACGCTTGGCCAGATCCCGCCCGGCGCGGGGCCGGACGCGGCCGGCAGCCGTCCTTGTCAGAAGGGCGAGTCGGGCCGGAAGTTCGGCGCCCGCCGCTCGCGCAGCGACTGCACGCCTTCGCGCACGTCCGGGCCGCCAAATCCCATGAACTCCAGCGCCAGCGACGTATCGAAGGTCGGGCCGGCCATGCGCAGCCAGTTGTTCAGTGAATACTTGGTCCAGCGGATCGCGGTCTGCGAGCCCGCCGCCAGGCGGTTGGCCACCTCGAAAGCGCGGCCGATCAACTCGGCCTCGTCCACGCACAGCGACACCAGGCCGATGCGCTCGGCCTCTTCGCCGCTCACGGTTTCGCACAGCATCAGGTAGTACTTGGCGCGCGCCATGCCGCACAGCAGCGGCCAGACGATGGCGGCATGGTCGCCGGCGGTGACGCCCAGGCGGGTGTGGCCGTCGATGATGCGGGCGTCGCGCGCGGCGATCGAGATGTCGGCCAGCAAGCCGGCCACCAGCCCCGCGCCCACGGCGGCGCCGTGCATCGCCGACACGATCGGCTTGCTGCAGTTGATGATGTTGTAGACCAGGTCGCGCGCCTCGCGCCAGACGCGGGTGCGCACGTCGAAGTCGTCCGCCATCTGCTGCACCAGGTCCAGGTCGCCGCCGCCCGAGAAACCCTTGCCCTCGCCGCGGATCACCACCACGCGGGTGTCGGGGTCGGTGTCGATATCGCGCCAGATGTCGGCCAGCTCGCGGTGCATGCGGTCGTCGGCGGTGGACAGCTTGCCCGGCTTGCCGTCCTTGGACCCCATGATCAGCTCCAGCACGCCATTGGGATGGCGGCGCAGCTTGAGGGACTCGTAGGCGGAATAGTGTTCCAGCGTGATATCGGTCATCGTCGTCTCCGGTGGCGCGGGCGGAAGGCCGCGCGTTTTGGGGCACTATAGTGGATAGCCCCATCCCCAGCGCCCGCCGCCGATCCCGGAGCCTCAGCCCATGAACACCCCCGCCCCCTCCTTTGCCGGCGAGATCCGCCGCGACGACCTGCCGGCGTTGTTCGCCGTGCGCGATCCGGACACCCACAAGGGCAGTTTCGGCACCGTTGGCGTGGTGGGCGGCGGGCGCGGCATGGAAGGCGCGGCGCTGCTGGCCGCGCGCGCCGCGCTCAAGACCGGCGCCGGCAAGGTGCTGGTGGGCTTCGCCCAGGACGCGGCGCCGCTGCCCTGCGATCCGCTGCAACCCGAACTGATGCTGCGCGACGCGCGCTCGCTGCTCGACACGGACTGGGGCGTGACCGCCTGGGTTGCCGGGTGCGGCATCGGCGCCGGCCCGGGCGCGGCCAACGCCCTGTCCGAGCTGTTCGTGTTGCGCCATGGCGCGCCGCTGGTGCTGGACGCCGACGGCCTGAACCTGCTGGCCAACGGCGGCATCCAGCCCAACTGGGGCGACGGCCCGGTGGTGCTGACCCCTCACCCGGCCGAGGCCGGCCGGCTGCTCGGCCTGGACACCCCCGGCATCCAGGCCGACCGCCCCGCCGCCGCCCAGGCGCTGGCGCGGCGCTTCGGCGCCTGGGTGGTCCTGAAGGGCGCGGGCACCGTGGTCTGCGCGCCGGACGGCACCTGGTGGCGCAATACCAGCGGCAACCCCGGCCTGGCCACGGCCGGAACCGGGGACGTATTGGCCGGCATCCTGGGCTCGCTGCTGGCCCAGCGCCTGCCGCTGGCGCAAGCCGTGGCCGGCGCGGTCTGGCTGCACGGCGCGGCGGCCGACGCCCTGGTGGCCCGGGGCATCGGGCCGATCGGGCTGACTGCAGGCGAACTGGCGGACGCCGCCCGGGGACTGCGCAACGGCGGGCCGACCGCCTAAGTCCCTGGGGGCAAAAACATTTTTACAACATACTAGGGTTTTCCCCTAAAAACGCGTTGCTTTTGATTTAGGGTTATCCCTATAATGGTTTACCCCAAGACGAAACGGACTGGAGAAAACCATGAGCGAACTGACCCTGAACCACACTGCCCGCCTGACCGACGCGCTGGAGCGCGACCTGCTCCGCGGCGCCCTCGAGAACCAACCGAATTCCCACCCGCTGACCAACCTGAAGAAGGCTGGCAAGGCGATCGCCGCCGCCGTTGCTGGCGTGTTCGCCTTCATCGACGAAGTCAACGAGTCGATGAACAAGGCCCGCGCCGCCAGCTCGCGCTTCTCCGGTTCGCAGTGGTAAGACCAGCCGTGCCGGCCTGAGTCGCGACCGATCTCCCGCGATTCAGCCTGGCACGCTGCCGGTGCGACGCCCGCCGCCCACGCGGCGCCCGCTGCATCGGACCCGGCGCCCGGGTCTTCATCACCGGGCGCCATCGCGCCGCGCCGGCCCCACTTGCGGGGCCCCCGCGACGCCCTCCACGACGCAATACTCGATCGCCCCAGTGCGAAGCCGTCCCGAAGCGGGACCGCCTCGAACTGGGGCGATCGGCATTTTTCGCACGGCTTCGCCCGCTATTCCCCCTCTCGGCGTTTACCCTGACGCCGGCCCGGCGCGCATTGACAGCGCGCGAAGCCCCTATCGATAATCGGCCCCTTGCCGTCGTGCCTGGCGCCAAAAACACCGCAAGCCCCCCGGCCGACGTTGCGTTCCCCCGGTTGGCCCCGCCGCTGTTTCCCCCCGCCAGCACGATCCGGTTCGTTCCCCATCCGGAGTTGTCACCATGAAGTTGCGCACCACCCTGGCCCTTGTGGCCGCCGCCATTCCCTTGGCCGCTGCCCAGGCCCAGACGCTGAAGATCGGCCTGTCCGCCGAACCCACCTCGGCCGACCCCCACTACCACAAGATGACGCAGAACGACGCGTTCTCCGCGCACGTCTACAGTTCGCTGGTGGGTCGCAGTGCCGACATGAAGCTGGTGCCCGCGCTGGCCACGTCCTGGAAGAACCTCGACGACCTGACCTGGGAATTCAAGCTGCGCGACGACGTCAAGTTCTCCAATGGCAAGCCGTTCACGTCCGAAGACGTGCTGTTCACGATCTGCCGCACGCTGAACAACGAGACCAACGTGTCGCAGTCCTACATGGACACGACCAAGCTGATCACCGACGTGCAGACGCCGGATGCGCACACCGTCATCATCAAGACCGGCGCCCCCTTCCCGCTGATGCCCGCCGAAATGGCGCGCTCGCTGCCGATCATCTGGAACGGCATCGTCGAGCACGGCAAGCTGACGTTCGACCCGAAGAAGGGTTGCGGCGTGACCGGCGCCTGGCCGACGGTGGCCGACTTCAACAACGGCAAGGACGCCATCGGCACCGGCCCGTACACCCTGAAGTCCTACGTCAAGGGCACCGGCATCGAGCTGGTGCGCAACGAGAACTACTGGGGCCCGAAGCCCTACTGGAAGGAAGTGAAGTTCGTGCCGGTGCCGGCCGCCGGCCCGCGCCTGACCGGCCTGCTGTCGGGCGACTTCGACATGATCGAGAACCCCGCCGCGCGCGACCTGCAGCGCCTGAAGGACAACCCCAAGTTCGGTTTCGTGGCCACGCCCTCGACCCGCCTGGTGTTCTTCCAGCCCGACGTGGCGCGCAACCCGAGCCCGTTCGTCAAGAGCGCCGACGGCAAGAACCCGCTGCAGGACCTGCGCGTGCGCCGCGCGATTTCGATGGCCATCGACCGCAAGACCATCACCGCCCGCATCATGGACGGCATGGCCACCCCGGCCTACCAGTACATGCCCGACGGCATGTTCGGCGCGCTGCCCAAGGCCCCGGAAATCAAGTACGACCCGGAAGGCGCCAAGAAGCTGCTGGCCGAAGCCGGCTACCCCAACGGCTTCGAGCTGACGCTGTCGTCGACCAACGACCGCTACGTCAATGACGGCCAGGTGGCGCAGGCCGTGGCCCAGTACCTGGCCCGCGTCGGCATCAAGACCAACGTCGACGCCATGACCGCCTCGATCTACTTCCCCAAGCGCGCCAAGCGCGAGTTCAGCTTCTCGATGGGCGGCTGGCCGGCGGAAACGGGCGAAGCCTCGGCGCTGTTCCAGCTGTGGGTCGCCTCGCTCGACTCGCCCAACAGCCTGGGCACCAGCAACTACGGCGGCTTCACCAACGCCGACTTCGACAAGGTCTACAAGCAGGCCATCGTCACCGTCGACGCGCCCAAGCGCGAGAAGCTGCTGCAGGAAGCCACCCAGATCGCGCTGGACAACGTGCCGCTGATTCCGCTGCACTTCGAAAGCAGCATCTGGGCCTTCCGCAAGGGCATCTCCTATGAAGGCCGACGCGACCAGTTCACGCTGGCCACCTCGGTCAAGCCCGACGCCAAGTAATCCGGCGCGCGCGACAGGAAAACGGCTGCCTTCGGGCAGCCGTTTTTCTTTGGATGCGCGTCGCGTCCCCACCGGGCGGCCGTGGCGGTCTCAGGCGCCCGGCCCTTGCGCCAGCAGCACGTCCAGCTCGCGCGACAACAGGTCGATGAAGGCTTCCGTCTTGGGCGGCAGCTGGCGCCCCTGCATGACGTGCAACTGCAAGGTGCGCGACTGCAACTGGGCGTTGGAGATCGGCACCGCCACCAGCTCGTCGCGCTTGAGGCTCCAGGCCACCGAGATGTAGCCGCTGAGCATGATGGCGTCGGAACCAAACACGAAGCCATGCAGCGGCGAGGAATCATTGCAGGTAAAGGTCGGTTCGAGCTGCACCGATTCCAGCAGGCAGCCCATCTCGAACAGATGGCGGGTGGTGGTGCCAGGGCCGGTCAGCGCCAGCGGGTAGCGGCCCAGGTCCTGCAGGCTGACGCTCTTGCGGCCGGCCAGCGGGTGGCCCGCGGCCATGACGGCGTGCACCGGCGCGCGCCGCGAATAGCGCACGCTGACGCCGCTGAGCCGTTCGACGTTGAAGGTCATGCCCAGTTCGACGCTGCCTTCGGCGACGCGGCGGGCGACATCGGCCGGCGTGCCCACATGCAGATCGAAGCGCGCCTCGGGCCAGTCGCGGCGAAAGCGCGCCATGGCCGACGGCAGGAAGATGCGCGCCACGCCCTCGACCGCCGCCATGCGGATCTCGTTGCGCGCCATGCCCTTGAGCGCGGCGATCTCCTGCAGCACCGAATCCGATTCCAGCAGCGTGCGCCGCGCGTGGGCCAGCAGCAGCCGGCCGGCCTCGCTCAGCACCATGCCGCGCGCGGCGCGCTCGAACAGCGGCGCGCCCGCTTCTTCCTCCAGCTTGGCGATCTGGCGGCTGATGGCGGACACCGCCACGTGCAGGCGTTCGGACGCCCCGCTCAGGCTGCCCGCCTGGGCGACCTCGACAAAGTAACGCAGGGCGATGCCGTGCATGTTTCCCCCTCGCTGGGGCCTGACGCCGATGAAAATAGCTTTGCCTTTTTTGCAAAGCTTCCGATAAATATTCTAATTGTAGAGAAAGCTTCCCTGATCCTAGAATTTGCGCAACGATTCAGCAGGGTGCGCAATGACGCGCCCTGCCAGACAAGGGGAAGTCCGTGCCAGCAGCAGTCACGAGCGCCAGCCGCGCCGCCGCCATCGGCCGCGCGGTCGCATATGCAGATAGCGGCGCCTTGCAGCGCGATCTGGCGGAGCTGGTCGCGCACCGCACCGAAAGCCAGAACCCGGACCAGCGCGCCGCGCTCTACGACTACCTGCGCGCGGCGGTCGCGCCGCGCCTGGAAGCGCTGGGCTGTTCCTGGCGCGTGGAGGACAACCCCGTCGCCGGCGGTCCGCCGTTCCTGCTGGCCGAGCGCATCGAGGACCCGGCCCTGCCCGCCGTGCTGATGTACGCCCACGGCGACGTGGTGCGCGGCTATGACGAGCAATGGCGCGCCGGCCTGGCGCCGTGGCGCCTGACGGCCGAGGGCGATCGCTGGTACGGCCGCGGCGCCGCCGACAACAAGGGACAGTACTGCGTCAACATGACCGCGCTGGAGCAGGTCCGGGCCGAACGCGGCGGGCGCCTGGGCTTCAACCTGCGCATGCTGGTGGAATGCGGCGAGGAAGTCGGCTCGCCCGGCCTGCACCAGGCCTGCGCCGCGTGGCGCGAGTCGCTGGCGGCGGATGTCTTTATCGCCTCCGACGGGCCGCGGCTGGCGGCCGACCTGCCGACGCTGTTCCTGGGGTCGCGCGGCACGCTGCTGTTCGACCTGACGGTGGACCTGCGCGGCCACGCCCACCACTCCGGCAACTGGGGCGGCGTGCTGCCCAATCCCGGCCTCATCCTGGCGCACGCGCTGGCCAGCCTGGTGGATGCGCGCGGCCGATTGCTGGTCGACGGCCTGCGTCCGCCGGCGATTCCGCCCGCCGTGCGCCAGGCGCTGGCGGACATCCAGGTCGGACAGGACGACGACGCCCCCGAGATCGACCCGGACTGGGGCGAGCCCGGCCTGTCGCTGGCCGAGCGCCTGTTCGGCTGGAACACGCTGGAAGTGCTGGCCTACAAGACCGGCAACCCCGACAACCCGGTGGGCGCGATTCCGCCTCGCGCCAGCGCCACCTGCAACCTGCGCTTCGTGGTCGGCACCGACTGGCGCCAGGCCGAGGGCATCCTGCGCCAGCACCTGGACGCGCAGGGCCTGCGGCAGGTCCAGGTTCGCGTGCGGCGCGGCACGCCGGCCACCCGGCTGGACCCGGACGATCCGTGGGCGCGCTGGGCCGTGGCCTCGCTGGCCGCCACCACCGGCAAGACGCCCGCGCTGCTGCCGAACCTGGGCGGCACCGTGCCCAACGACGCTTTCTCGGAAGTGTTGGGGCTGCCCACCATCTGGGTGCCGCATTCCTATCCCGCCTGTTGCCAGCATGGCCCCGACGAACACCTGCTCGCCTCCGTGGCGCGCGAAGGCGCGGCGGTGATGGCCGGCCTGTTCTGGGACCTGGGCGAACAGGGCGCGGCCGTGGCCGCGCAACGCGAGCGCCTGACCGCCACCTGACCGCCTTCGGGCGCCATCCCTTATACAATCCCCCTCGCTTGATCGGAGTTCCCATGTCCTCGTCCCCTACCGCGTCCCGTCCGCGCCCCTTTTTGCTCGCCTGTCCGGATCTGGCGGCCGAGCGCGTGGGCAACACGGATACCCCCGGCGTCTGGCATTTCGACTCCGGCGTGCCGGGCAAGCGCGTGATGCTCAGCGCCCTGGTCCACGGCAACGAGCTGTGCGGCGCCTGGGCCCTGAAGGATGCGCTGGCGGCCGGCCTGCGGCCGCGCCGTGGTTCGCTGACGCTGGCGTTCTGCAACCTGGCCGCGTTCGACCGCTTCGACCCCGCCAACTACGCGCCGGCGCGCTTCGTCGATGAAGACATGAACCGCGTCTGGAGCGACGACAAGCTGGCCCAGCCCATCAGCCAGGAACGCCGCCGCGCTGCCGCCCTGCGCCCGTGGGTGGCGCAGGCCGACTGGCTGCTGGACTTCCACTCGATGAGCAATTCCGATGTGCCGCTGCAGCTGACCGGCATGGAACAGCGCAACATCGACCTGGCCCTGTCGCTGGGCAACCCCGCCACGATCATCGCCGACGCCGGCCATGCCGCCGGCGTGCGCATGCGCGACTACGGCCGTTTCGGCGAGGCCGGCGACAACGGCACCCGTTCGCTGCTGATCGAATGCGGCTTCCATGGCGCGCCCGAGGCGCGCGGCGTGGCGGTCGACCAGATGGCGCGTTTCCTGGTGGCGGCCGGCACCGTGGACGAGGCCGACCTGCCCGCCGCCTGGTTCGCCCCCCAGGCCAGCGCCCAGCGCGCGCTGCGCGTGACCCACGCGATCGCCGCCAAGAGCGCCGACTTCCGTTTCGCCGAGCCCTGGAAGGGCCTGGAGACGCTGGCGCGCGCCGGCACCGTCATCGGCTGGTCCGAGGGCGAGGCCGTGACCACGCCGTACGACAACTGCGTCCTGATCATGCCGTCGACCGCCAACCTGCGGGCCGGGGTGACGGTGGTGCGGCTGGCGCAACCGATCGTTTGATGCATCGCGCGGCGCGCCCTTGCTGGCGCGCCGCCTCATATAAAAAAACCACCAAGGGAAGCAGCATGTCCGCAAACGTTTTCATCCGCAGCGCGTTATCGACCTGTACGCTGGCGGCCGCCCTGGCCGCTGGCGCCATGGCCCAGGCCCAGTCGGCCCCGCAGACGCTGCGGATCGGCCTGTCGTCCGAACCCACGGCGATGGACCCGCACTACCACCAGGTCACGCCCAACGACGCGATGACCTCGCACATCTTCGAGACGCTGATCGGCCAGGACGCCAAGATGAATCTGGTGCCGCGGCTGGCGACCGCCTGGAAGGCGGTGGACGACACCACCTGGGAATTCACGCTGCGCGACGGCGTGAAGTTCTCCAATGGCCAGCCGTTCACGCCCCAGGACGTGATCTTCACGCTGTGCCGCGCGTTCCACAACGAGCAGTCGATCGGCGGCTCGTACCTGAGCGTGGTGCAGAAGCTGGCCAGCATCGACGTGCGCGACGGCAACGTGCTGGTCATCAAGACCCACCTGCCCTACCCGCTGCTGCCCAACGACCTGACCCGCAACGCCATGCTGTGGAGCGGCATCGTCGAGCATGGGCCGATCCGCTTCGATCCCAAGAATGGTTGCGGCGTGACCGGCCCCTGGCCCACCATCAGCGACTTCAACAGCGGCAAATCCGCCATCGGCACCGGCCCGTACACGCTCAAGTCGTACGTCAAGGGCAGCGCCATCGAGCTGGCGCGCAACGACGCCTACTGGGGCGACAAACCGGCCTGGCCGAACGTGCGGCTGATCCCGGTGCCGGCCGCCGGCCCGCGCCTGACCGGCCTCCTGGCCGGCGACTTCGACCTGATCGAGAACCCCGCCGCGCGCGACGTCAAGCGCATCTCGGAAACGCCGGGCTTCGGCTACGTCATCACGCCGTCGGTGCGGGTGGTGTACTTCCAGTTCGACGTGGCGCGCAGCCCCAGCCCGATGGTGCGCGCCGCCGACGGCAAGAACCCGCTGCAGGACGTGCGCGTGCGCCGCGCCATCTCGATGGCGATCGACCGCAAGGCCATTACCGCCCGCATCATGGACGGCGCCGCCACCCCGGCCAACCAGTTCCTGCCCGACGGCATGTTCGGCACGCTGCAGCCGCCGCCAGAACTGAAGTACGATCCGGCCGCCGCCAAAAAGCTGCTGGCCGAGGCCGGCTACCCGGACGGCTTCGAGCTGACCATCTCGTCGACCAACGACCGCTACATCAACGACGCGCAGATCTCGCAGGCCGTGGCCCAATATCTGTCGCGCGTGGGCATCAAGACGACCGTGGATGCCATGACGCGCTCGGTCTACTTCCCCAAGCGCGCCAAGCGCGAGTTCAGCTTCGCCATGGGCGGCTGGTCGTCGGAAACCGGCGAGGCCTCGTCGTTCCTGCAGTACTGGGTCAGCGCCTTCGACAAGGAACACGGCCTGGGCACCAGCAACTACGGCGGCTATGACAATCCGGCCTTCGACAAGGTCTTCAAGCGCGCCCTGACCACCGTCGATCCGGCGGTGCGCGAAAAGCTGCTGCAGGAGTCCCTGACCCTGGCGCTGGCCGACCTGCCCAGCATTCCGCTGCATTTCGAAAGCAGCATCTGGGCGTTCCGCAAGGGCCTGACTTACGAAGGCCGCGCCGACCAATACACCCTGGCCATGTCGGCCAAGCCCGCTAATTAAGATCGCCGTTTCCGGCGCCTGCAACCCCGAGCCCACCAAGGAAATATCACGTGGCCCTTTTCATCCTACGCAGACTGATCCAAAGTCTGTTCGTGCTGCTGGCCGTCTCGGTCGTGGTCTTCTTCGCGGTGTATGCCGTGGGCGACCCGATCGAACTGCTGGTCAGCCCCGAAGCCAGCCAGGCGGCGCGCGAGGCGATGATCGCCCGCCTCGGCCTGGACCTGCCCGTGTGGCAGCAATACACAGGATTCCTGTGGCGCGCGCTGCACGGCGACCTGGGCACGTCGTTCGTGCACGGCATCCCGGCCATCGAGCTGATCGTGCAGCGCATCCCCGCCACCTTCGAGCTGGTGATCGTGGCCATCGGCCTGACCTGTGTGATCGGCATTCCGCTGGGCCTGGTGGCCGGCCTGTACCGCGATGAGCCCCTGGGCCGCGGCATCATGGCGTCGTCGGTGCTGGGCTTCTCGCTGCCCAACTTCTGGCAGGGCATGATGCTGATCCTGCTGTTCGCGGTGTGGCTCGGCTGGCTGCCCGCCACCGGCCGCGGCGACACCGTGACGGTGCTGGGCGTGCGCCTGTCGATCCTGACGGCCGACGGCTGGTCGCACCTGATCATGCCGGCCATCAACCTGGCGCTGGCCAACATCGCGCTGGTGCTGCGCCTGACCGCCTCCGGCGTGGTCGAGGCCCGCAGCCAGGACTACGTGAAGTTCGCGCGCGCCAAGGGCATCAAGCCCGGCCGCATCGTGCGCCGCCACATCCTGCGCAACATCCTGATCCCGGTGGTCACTGTCATCGGCATGGAATTCGGCAGCCTGATCGCCTATTCCACCATCACCGAGACCGTGTTCGCGTGGCCCGGCATGGGCAAGCTACTCATCGACAGCGTCTACCAGCTCGACCGGCCCGTGGTGGTCGCGTACGTGATGCTGGTCACCCTGATCTTCGTGGTCATCAACCTGGTTGTGGACATCCTGTACGCCGCGCTCGATCCGCGCGTGCAGCTCGTGACCCCTGCTCAATAATCGTCATGGCTCAATCTCCCAATACCGGCCGCACCCGTACCGTCCAGCCCCTGGCCGATACGCCCAAGCGCGCCTCGATCCTGAAGAAACTGCGGGCCCGCCCGACCGTGCGCGGCTCGGTCATCGCGCTGGCCATCCTGGTGCTGCTGGTGGTGTTCGCGCCCTACTTCGCGCCGCAGAATCCCTATGATCTGGCCAACCTGTCGCTGATGGACGGCCGGCTGGCGCCGCGCCAGGCGCTGATGGACGGCAGCATCGCCTGGCTCGGCACCGACGACCAGGGCCGCGACATGCTCAGCGCCATTCTCTACGGCCTGCGCATCAGCCTGATGGTGGGCCTGTCGGCCGTGGTGCTTGCCACCGCCGTGGGCGGCGCGGTCGGCCTGGTGGCCGCCTACGTCGGCGGCCTGGTCGACACCGTGCTGATGCGCATCGTCGACTTCATCCTGGGTTTCCCGACCATCCTGGTGGCGCTGGTGCTGCTGGTGGTGCTGGGGCGCGGGGTCGACAAGGTGATCCTGGCGCTGGTGCTGGTGCAGTGGGGCCACTATGCCCGCATCATGCGCAGCCGCGCGCTGCAGGAGCGGCGCAAGGAGTACGTCGAGGCCGCCGCCAACCTGGGCTTCCCGGCCTGGCGCATCATGGTGTTCCACCTGCTGCCAAACTGCCTGGGCCCGGTCATGGTGTTCGCCACCATCCAGATCGCCACCGCCATCGCGCTGGAGGCGACGCTGTCGTTCCTGGGCGTCGGCGTGCCGATCACCGAACCGTCGCTGGGCCTGCTGATCTCCAACGGCTTCCAGTACCTGCTGTCGGGCGACTACTGGATCAGCCTGTTCCCGGGCATTGCGCTGTTGCTGCTGATTCTCTCTATCAACATCGTGGGCGACCGCCTGCGCGAAAGCCTGGATCCGAGGAAATGACCCACCCCCGAAGCGCTTCGCGCTCCCCCCTCAAGGGGGCATGCCAGCGGACCGGCGGAGCCGGCTCCGCGGCATCCCGATTGGGCAAGGCCTCCCGCCTGCTTGGCGGCTGGCGCAATGGACAAATGATATGAGTGACACGCTTCTAGAAGTGCGCGGCCTGCGCACCGCATTCCATACCGAGGCCGGCGCCTGGCTGGCGGTCGACGGCGTCGACCTGACCGTGCGCCGCGGCGAGATCGTGGGCCTGGTCGGCGAGTCCGGCTCGGGCAAGTCGGTCACCGGCTTCTCGCTGCTGGGCCTGATCGATCCGCCCGGGGAAGTCGTCGACGGCGAAGTGAAGTTCAAGGGCAACGACCTGCGCAAGCTCTCCGAAGAGCAGATGCGCCAGTTGCGCGGCAACCGCATCGCCATGATCTTCCAGGACCCGCTGATGACGCTCAACCCGGTGCTGCGCATCGGCGAGCAGATGATGGAAGCCATCCTGACGCACGAGGACGTGCCGCGCGCCGAAGCGCTGGAACGCTGCCGCGAGGCGCTGGCCATGGTCGGCATTCCGTCGCCGGAGAAGCGCCTGAAGAGCTACCCGCACGAGTTCTCGGGCGGCATGCGCCAGCGCGTGGCGATCGCCATCGCCATGCTCAACAAGCCGGACCTGATCATCTGCGACGAGCCGACCACGGCGCTGGACGTGACCATCCAGGGCCAGATCCTGTACCGCATGCAGGAGATCTGCCGCGAGCACAATACGGCGCTGATCTGGATCACCCACGACCTGGGCGTGGTGGCCGAGCTGGCCGACCGCGTCGCGGTCATGTACGCCGGCCGCATCGTCGAGAGCGGCCCGGTCGAACAGGTGCTGGACGCGCCGCGCCATCCGTACACCCGCGGCCTGCTGGACTCGATGCCCGGCGCCACCACCCCGGGCGCGCGCCTGCACCAGATCAACGGCATGGCGCCCAGCCTGGCCGGCCGCCCGTCGGGCTGTGCCTTCCGGCCGCGCTGCACCCACGCGGTCACGCGCTGCACCGAACAAGCCCCCACCGTTACCACCGAAGGTTCGCGCAGCTATCGCTGTTACGTCCCGATCGCCCGCGAGGCCGAGCAAGCATGAGTCAAGCCGATACCCCCGTCATCGAGCTCAGGAACGTCCACAAGCGCTTCGAACAGCGTCCCGACCTGGCCCAGCGCATCCTGGCCCTGGGCGGCCGCCCGATCGACCGCCGCACCGTGTACGCCGTCAACGGCGTTGACCTGCGCATCGGCCGCGGCGAAGTCGTCGGCCTGGTGGGCGAGTCCGGCTGCGGCAAGTCCACCCTGGGCCGCGTCGTTGCCGGCCTGCACCACCAGACCGAAGGCGACCTGCTCTACCAGGGCCAGGACGCGCGTCGACTGCGCGGCGCCGACAAGCTGGCCTACACACTGGGCGTGCAGATGATCTTCCAGGATCCGCAGGCCTCGCTCAACCCGCGCCAGCGCCTGCGCCAGATCCTGGGCGAATCGCTCAAGGTGCACAAGCTGGCGCCGCCGGCCGAGATTCCCGCGCGCATCGACCAGGCCCTGAAGGAAGTCGGCCTGGACACCGAGTACCGCGATCGCTTCCCGCACCAGATTTCGGGCGGCCAGCGCCAGCGCATCGGCATCGCCCGCGCGCTGATGGTGGCGCCCAAGTTCCTGGTGTGCGACGAACCGGTGGCGGCGCTGGACGTGTCGATCCAGGCGCAGGTGATCAACCTGTTCATGGACCTGCGCGAGCAGCACGGTTTCACCTACCTCTTCATCAGCCACGACCTGGGCGTGGTGCGCCACATCTCGGATCGCGTGGCTATCATGTACCTGGGCAAGATCGTCGAGATCTCGACCTCGGCCGAGATCTTCGCGCGCGCCAACCATCCGTACACCCAGGCCCTGATGGCCGAGGTGCCGGACGTGGCGCGCCGCGGCCGCAAGTTCACGCCGATCAAGGGCGAGATCCCGTCGCCGCTGAATCCGCCGTCGGGCTGTACCTTCAACCCGCGCTGCCCGCACGCCATGCCGCGCTGCCGCGAGCAGGCGCCGACGCTGAAGGAAATCTCTCCGGGCCACTGGTCGGCCTGCCACCTGAACGAAGCCACCGCCTGAACGCCATGAAACCCTCTGACATGTCCAACGTGGACCGCATCGCCATCGAAATGGGCCATGCCGGCCGCAACGCCATCACCTATATCGACGAGGATCGCAATTCCGATCGCCCGTTCAAGCTGCAGACCTACCGCCCCTACGGCTACACCCCGGATCGCCCGGTGGTGATCGTGCAGCACGGCGTGCTGCGCAACGGCGACGAATACCGCGACTTCTGGGTCGAGGCCGCCGACAAGCACAAGCTGCTGATCGTGGCGCTGACCTTCTCCAACGAGATCTGGCCCGGCGTGGAAAGCTACAACAATGGCCGCGTGTTCTCGGCCGGCGGCAATCCGCGCCACATCGACGGCTGGACCTACGCGCTGGTGGGCAACGTGATTCGCGACATGATCGCGGCCGAGATCACCGATGGCGAGAACGTCTACCTGTTCGGCCACTCGGCCGGCGGCCAGTTCGTGCACCGCCTGATGAGCAGCCAGTCGCACGCGCCGTTCAAGGCCGTGACGGCCGGCAACCCCGGCTGGTACACCCTGCCGACCTTCGACTACCCCTTCCCCGAAGGCATGGACGGCGTCGGCCTGACCGAAGACCACCTGGTCAAGCTGCTGGCGTACCCGATGACGATCCTGGCCGGCGACCAGGACATCGCCACCGACGATCCCAACCTGCCGTCGGAACCGGCCGCCATGCGCCAGGGCCCGCACCGCTTCGCCCGCGCCCACAACTATTTCGAGGCCGGCCGCAAGGAAGCCGAGCGCCGCGGCGTGCCGTTCAACTGGACGCTGCAGGTGGTGCCCGGCATCGGCCACGACGGCCGCGCCATGTCCGCGGTCTGCGCCAGCCTGTGGTTCGAGGGCGGCATGCCGAGCGACGCCGAACTGGCCCGCCTGGCCGGCCAGCAGGTCGCCTGAACGTTCCCTTTCATTTCCGCTAGCAGAATCGCCATGTCCTCCACTTCCCGCACTGAACAACTCGTCGCCGGCATCCAGAGCTGGCTGCAATGCGAATCGCCTTCGAACTTCCCCGACGGCATCGCCGCGATGGCCCGCATCATCGCCGACTACGCCGCCGCGGCCGGTCTGACGGTGGAACTGTCCTCCCTCGGTCCCGCCACCGGCCCGCTGCTGTACGCCACCAACCGCGCCCCCGGCGACACCCGCCCCGGCATCCTGATCCTGGCGCACATGGACACGGTGCATCCGGTCGGCACGTTGCTGGAGAACCCGGTGCGCATCGAGGGCGACCGCCTCTACGGCCCCGGCAGCTACGACATGAAGGCCGGCATCTACCTGGCGCTGACGGCGCTGGCCAGCGTGGCCCGCCCCGGCGCGACGCAACTGCCGGTGGACTTCCTGGTGGTGCCCGACGAGGAAACCGGCAGCCATGCCTCGCGCGCGCACATCGAACGCTTCGCCGCCAATGCCAAGTACGCCCTGGTGTGCGAACCGGCCCGCCCCAACGGCGGCAAGTGCGTGACGGCGCGCAAGGGCACCGGCATGCTGAACCTGAACGTCAAGGGCCGCCCGGCCCACGCCGGCATGCAGCACGAGAAGGGCCGCAGCGCGATCCGCGAAATGGCGCACCAGGTGCTGGCGCTGGAAGCGATGACGGACTACGAGCGCGGCATCACCGTGAGCGTGGGCACCATCGCCGGCGGCACCGTCACCAACACCGTGCCGGCGCTGTGCCGCTGCGTGGTGGACTTCCGCGTGCCCGACATGGGCGCGGCCGAAGACGTGCTGCGCCGCATGCGCGAGCTGTGCGCGGTGGGACCGGACGTGGAACTGGACATCGACGTGGAACTGAACCGCCCGCCGATGGTGAAGACCGAGGAAGCCGCCGCGCTGCTGGCGCTGGTGCAAGGCTACGCGGAACGCGCCGGCTTCCTGCTGGAAGACGCGCCGATGACCGGCGGCGGCAGCGACGCCAACTTCACCTCGGCCATGGGGATCCCGACGCTGGATGGCCTGGGCGCGGACGGCGACGGCGCGCACACGCTGAACGAGTACATCCTGGTGTCGACGCTGGAACAGCGCCTGAAGTTCTGGGAGTTGTTGTTGAAGGAACTTGCTTAACTACTGCCTTACCGCGGCGTCTCCAGGAGGTTGGCGCCGCGGAGGGCTGGGCATAATGAAACGCCCGGGTCGGCTTGAGACTCACGCAGGGCCAGATGGGGGAGCCGGAGAAAGCGGACATGGGTCGTGTTTCGGAGTATTTACATTTTTTATAAAATGATACATTACTCCCCTTTCACTCACCTCCTGCCAAACCATGCTGCGCCACCTGCTCGCGATTGCCCTGTTCTTCAGTCTCGCCGGATGCGGGACCACGTTGAAGCCCGTCAAGCCCAACGCTCAAACCGGTTTGTTCCCGACGACCGTCGCCGTCACGCCGTCTCATATCCAGGTTGCCGAGCCATTCAATCCAGCCTACCGCCACATGGCGTTCCTCAAGTTCAACGCCGATCGGCCGAATCCGCAATTCGTCGCGTACTTCCAGACCTCCATCAAAAACATGGAGGTATTCGAACAGGTCGTGACTAAAGCCGAGATCGAGCCAATGATCATCGAAAAGCAGTTACAGGAAAAAGTGACGAATGTTTCCGATCTGCTGGGGCTGAATCTCCTAAGCAAGCAGATCGGCAATTTTCTTATCATTGATGTGGACAGCCAATGGAAGGGCAGCTACAACTTCGAGAGTACATTACAGGCAATCGACGCGAGCACCGGCAAGACCATGTTCAAGAGCTCGGTTCAAGCCTTCAACTGGGACGGCCTCGATGTGCCGATGTTCCGCCCCATGCTCAATGCCTTCGTCCTCTGGACGAAAGATAAACTGCCCAGCGCTCAGGCAAGCGCCGCCACGGCTACCACTGGTCCGGCCGCGATCAGTCGCTGAAGACAGCGAGGCCGGCGTGGTCCTGGCCACGCCGGGTGCTACCCGGCAAGACGCGACCAGCTCCGGCTTCGCCTAGAATATCCGCCGGAGAAGCTCAGCAAGAATGCCCATGCATGCACCCACCGCCACCAGCGCCATCGCCTACGGCCTGGCCACGATCGCAGCCGACGGCACCGTCCTCGATACCTGGTATCCGCGCCCGTCCCTGACCGACAAGACGCCGGCGGGCGGAACCCGGCACCTGACGCCCGAAGAAGCCCGCGCCGCGCTCGGCGAGCACGTGCCCACCTCGCTGGGACGCGACACCCGGCGCAAGGTCGACATCGTCGCCGTGCGCACCGCCATCGCCTCGCTCGACCAGCCGCCCGCCGACGCGCACGACGCCTACCTGCGCCTGCATCTGCTCAGCCACCGGCTGATCCGGCCGCACGGCGCCAACCTCGACGGCCTGTTCAACGTGCTTGCCAACGTCGCCTGGACCTCCGCCGGCCCCTGCGCCGTCGACCAGGTCGAGGCGCTGCGCTGGCAACTGCGCGCCACCGGGCAGATCCTCGAAATCCGCGGCGTCGACAAGATCCCGCGCATGACCGACTACGTCGTGCCCGTTGGCGTGCGCATCGCCGACACCGCGCGCGTGCGGCTCGGCGCGCACCTGGCGGCCGGCACCACCGTGCTGCACGAAGGCTTCTGCAACTTCAACGCCGGCACGCTCGGCGCGTCGATGGTCGAGGGCCGCATCAGCGCCGGCGTTATCGTCGACGACGGCACCGACATCGGCGGCGGCGCCTCCATCATGGGCACCATGTCCGGCGGCGGCAAGCAGGTCGTGGCCATTGGCAAGCGCTGCCTGCTGGGCGCCAACTCCGGCATCGGCATTTCGCTGGGCGACGACTGCGTGGTGGAAGCGGGCTGCTACATCACCGCCGGCACGCGCGTGCTGACGCCGGAGGGCGCGGTGGTCAAGGCCGTGGAACTGGCCGGACAGCACGGGCTGCTGTTCCGCCGCAATTCGCAGACCGGTGCGGTCGAAACGCTGGTGCGCACGGCCGCCTGGGGCACCTTGAACCCGGCGCTGCACACCGGGCACTGAACGGGCGGGCCCGTCGCGGGCCCGCGGCGCGGCGCCGTCGTCAGGCGTGCAGCAACCGCCGCATCGCCTGCGGCGACTGGCCGAACGCGCGCAGAAAAGCCTTGCGCATGCGGTCGCGGTCGCCAAAGCCGGTTTCGCGCGCCACCACCTCGGCCGCGTGGCGGCCGGACTGCATCATGTCCTGCGCCGCCTCCAGGCGCAGATGTTCCACCGCCTTGGCCGGAGACTGGCCCGTTTCCTGGCGGAACACACGGCTGAACTGGCGCGGGCTCAGGTGCGCGGCGCGCGCCAGCTCGTCCACCGACAATTCGGCCTTCAGGTTGGCCTTGGCGTAGGCCAGCGCCGTCTGCACCCGATCGGACTTCGCATCCAGCTCCAGCAACGCCGAATACTGCGACTGTCCGCCCGCCCGGCGTTGTGTCAGCACCAGCTTGCGCGCGACCGCGCGCGCCATGTCCGCCCCCAGGTCCGCCTCCACCATGGCCAGCGCCAGATCAATGCCGGCGCTCATGCCCGCCGAGGTCCAGATCGGGCCGTCGGCCACGAAGATGCGGTCCTCGTCCACCTTGACCCGCGGATACTCGCGCTGCAGGCGCCGCGCATAGAACCAGTGAGTGGTGGCGCGGCGGCCGTCGAGCAGGCCGGCCTGCGCCAGCACGAACGCGCCGGTGCACATCGAGGCGCAACGGCGCACCCGTTCGCTGGCGCCGCGCAGCGCGCGCAACAGGCTCTCGGACGCGCCCTCGCCGGTGTTGTCGCCGGCGACGATCAACGTGTCGAACGTGCGCCGCCCCAGCTTCTGCGTGTCCTGCGCAAACCCCAGCGAACTGGCCACCGGGCCGCCGTGCTCGGACACCAGGACGACGCGATAGGCCGGTTCGCCGCACTGGCGGTTGGCCATCTCGAAGACGGCGCTGGCCGCCAGGCTCATGAGCTGGAAGCCGGGGTGCAACAGGATCGCAATGGTTTTCATGGCTGGACCGTCTGCTTTCATCGCATGTCCTGAAAAGACGTTTCTATGTCATTGAGGATATTCCATCCCGGTTCTACTCTGCAAGCGTACCGGCACTACCCGCCGTCCCCATTTCGGAGTCCTTCATGAGCAACACCCCGTCTGGCAAATCCCCCGGCCGCGCCCTGGTCACCGGCGCCTCGTCCGGCATCGGCGCGCGCTACGCCCACCACCTGGCCCATCGCGGCCACGACCTGACGCTGGTGGCGCGCAACGTCGAACGCCTGGAAACCCTGGCCGCGCGACTGCGCGCCGAGACCGGCCGTGACGTGCGCGTGCTGCCAGCCGACCTGTCGCGGGCCGACGGCGTGCAACGCGTGGCGCAAGCGCTGCGCGAGGACGACTCGCTGACCCTGCTGGTGAACAACGCCGGCATCGGCGCGGTGGCGCCGCTGCTGCAATCCGATCCCGCCCAGATGCAGGCCATGATCGACCTGAACATCAGCGCCCTCACCCACCTGACCATGGCGGCCGCGCCCGCCTTCGTGGCGCGCGGCGGCGGCACCATCATCAATATCGCGTCGATCGTCGGCCTGCACCCCGAGCTGCTCAACGGCGTCTACGGCGCCAGCAAGGCCTATGTGCTGGCCTACTCGCAGTCGCTGCGCCACGAACTGGCGGACAAGGGCCTGCGCGTCCAGGCGGTGCTGCCCGGCGCCACCGGCACCGAGTTCTGGGACCTGGCCGGCAAGCCGGCCAGCGAGTTGCCGTCCGCCATCGTGATGAGCGCGGACGACATGGTGCGCAGCGCCCTGGCGGGCCTGGACCAGGGCGAGTTCGTCACCATCCCGTCGCTGACCGACCCGGCGCTGCTGGAACGCCTGGAAGCGGCACGCCAGGCCCTGGGGCCGGAACTGTCGCGCAACACGCCGGCGGCGCGCTATGGCATTCAGGCGCCCGGCGGCACCGGCACGAACGGATAGTGCTCGACGCGGCCCCGGCCCGCGATGATGGCGGTGGATTCGGGCACCTCTTCCCAGGCGCCCGGCATCTCGCTCAGCGGCTCGGACAGCAACAGGAATGCGTCATCGTCCAGCGCCGCGACCTTCGGATCGTCGGGATAAAGCTCGCGCAGGTGCCGCACGCAGGTGTTGTGGAACAGCGTGCGCGAATCGCGCTCGCTGGAATAGCGCACCGCGATCAGGCGCTCGCCATCCAGCGCGCACACGGTCATGTTGATGGGCCGGGCCACCCCGTGGCGCCGGCCGGTCTCCTCGACCGCGCCGACCATGCGCGCCAGCGCCGGCAAGGCGTCTTCCTCCAGGCCGAAGGTCAGCGCCAGCAGGAACATCACTTCGGAATCGGTCGACCCTTCCAGTGAACCGAAGTAGGCCGGCGCGATCATCAGCATCAGGTCGCGCCGCAGCAGCGGATAGTCGCGGATCACGCCGTTGTGCACGAACAGCCAGTTGCCATGGCGGAACGGATGGCAGTTGGTTTCCTGGGCTGGCGTGTCGGTGGCGGCGCGGATGTGCGCCACGAACAGCGGCGAATGGATGGCGCGCGCGGCCTCGCGCAGGTTCCGGTCGTTCCAGGCCGGATGCACGCTGCGGTAGCGGAACGGCGGCTCGGGCGGCCGGCCGTACCAGCCCAGGCCGAAACCGTCGCCATTGGTGGTGGTGGCGCCCATGCGCGCATGCAGGCTCTGGTCGATCAGCGAGTGCGTGGCCTTGAACAGCACGCTCTCCATTTGCAGGGGACTCCCGGTGTAAGCCAGCCAGCGGCACATGATGCGCTCCTTGAAAACCGGCCCGGCGCGGGCTCGCCGGGTCCGCCCCAGTGTAGGAGCGAGGCGCAATTTTCTACAAGCCCGGCCCGGCGCCGGCGGGCATAGTGAGGACCTGTCTGTCTTCACCGGAGCCCCGTATTGGACACCCCCGCCGCCGCCTCGCCCCAACAGGGTTTCGCCAGCGACAACACCGCCGGCGCCAGCCCCCAGATCCTGGCCGCGCTGCTGCGCGCCAATGAGGGACAGGCCCCCGCCTATGGCGCCGACGACATCACCCAGCGCGTCGAACGGCGCCTGGCCGAGATCTTCGAACGCGAGGTCGACGTGCTGCTGGTGCCCACCGGCACCGCCGCCAATTCGCTGGCGCTGGCGGCGCTGACGCCGCCCTGGGGCAGCGTGCTGTGCCATGCGCACAGCCACATCGCCAACGACGAATGCGGCGCGCCGCAGTTCTACAGCGGCGGCGCGCGCCTGGCGCTGCTGGAGGGCGCCGCCTCCAAGCTCGACCCCGCCCAGCTCGCCGTGGAAGCGCGCCGCAAGGCCGGTGACGTGCATTCGATGCCGCCCGCCTGCGTCAGCATTACCCAGGCCACTGAAACCGGCAGCGTCTACACGCGCGACGAGATCACGGCCATCGGCGACGTCTGCCGCGAGGCCGGGTTGCCCCTGCACATGGACGGCGCGCGCTTCGCCAACGCCCTGGTCAGCCTGGGCTGCACGCCCGCGGAAATGACCTGGAAGGCCGGCGTCGCGGCGCTGTCGTTCGGCGCCACCAAGAACGGCGTGCTGGGCGCCGAGGCCATCGTGCTGTTCGAACCCAGACGCGCCGCAGAACTGGCCTACCGGCGCAAGCGCGGCGGCCACCTGTTTTCGAAGATGCGGCTGCTGTCGGCGCAGATGGAAGCCTATCTGGCGGACGACCTGTGGCTGCGCAACGCGCGCCAGGCCAACGCCATGGCGGCGCGGCTGGCGGCGGGCATGGCGAACCTGCCAGGCGTTGAACTCCAGGGTCCGGTCGAGGCCAACATCCTGTTCTGCCGGCTGCCGATCGCCACCATTGACGGCCTGCTGGCGCAGGGCTTTCGCTTCTACCACGACCGCTGGGGCCCGGGCGTGGCGCGGCTGGTGACGTCGTTCACCACGCACGAGCAGGACGTCGATCACTTCCTGGCGGCGTTGCGCGCGCTGGTGCGATAACGACCCGCGCCGTTCCTCCGGCGCGCCGCGCGCCAGCGCCAGGACGACGCGGGAATCGGTGCGCTCAGGCCGCGCGCCGGTAGGCCGAGGGCGGCACCCCATAGGCCGTGCGGAAGGCGCGGTTGAAATGGCTCTGGTCGTAGAAGCCCACATCGGCCGCCACCTGCGCGATCGAAGCGCGCGCTCGCGCCAGCGCGGCGCAGGCCCGCTCCAGGCGCAGCCGCGTCAGCCAGGCGTGCGGCGTCAGCCCCACCGACAGCGCGAAGCGGCGCAGGAACTGGTAGCGGCTCAGGCCGCAGAGCCGCGCCAGGTCTTCCAGACCGATCTTGTCGCCCAGGTGGGCCTGGCAATACTCCCGCACGACCCGCTGGTGCGCGAGCGACAGGCCGCCGCGCACCGCCTGGGGCGTCACGCCCCCCGTGCGCGCGAACAGCGCCCCCATCAGGGCCAGCGAGGCGGACTCGTGCGCCAACGGCCCGGCGGCCGCATCCGCCATCCAGGAAGCGTGCAACGCCTTGAAGCGGGCCGCCAGCGCGGGTTCCTCGATCAAGGTGCCCAGGAACCGCTCGTCAGATGCGCCGCCCGAGACTTCGGCGATGAAATCGCGCATCAGATCGGGCGACAGACGGAAGGTCTTCAGGGTGTAGGACTGGCCATAGTCGGCCACGCCGGCGCCGTCGTGGACCTCGCCGGGCGGCATCAGGGCGATGCCACCGGGCCCCAGCAGCGTGCTGCGGCCACGGAAGGTCTGGCGCTGCACGCCCTGGGTCACCAGGCCGATGTGGTAATCGACATGGTAGTGCCGGTCGAACTGGAAATCGACCAGCCGCGCCACGCCCAGCACCAGGCCCGGCGTGCCGGGCACCGGTTGGTAACGCACGTCATCCTTCATCATCAGCGCCATGATGCAAAGCGGCAGGTATAGATCCTGGACGCTCCCCCCGTCATGTAATTTATTGCGGGGCTATTTCTTCAGCAAGGCCTTGAGCATGGCCATGCGTTCCTTGGGATTCATGGCGGCGGTGGTCTCGTCTTCCTGGATGCCCGGAGCGTCCAGGCCCATTTCCTCGATGAAGCGCGACGGCTCGCGCACCAGGTCCTCGCGCGCCCGGCGCCGGCGCTTGCACCAGCTCAGGTTGAGGCTGCGCTGGGCGCGTGTGATGCCCACGTACATCAGCCGCCGCTCTTCCTGGATACGGGTGGCCAGGTTCTCCGCGGCGCGCGCCGGATCGCCCACCTCGTCGTCCTTGCCCAGGTGCGGCAGCAGGCCTTCTTCGACCCCCGCCAGATACACGTGCGGATACTCCAGGCCCTTGGAGGCATGCAGGGTCGACATCTTGACCGCGTCCGGCTCCTCTTCCTCGCCCCGTTCGAGCATCGTCACCAGCGCAACGTGCTGCACCAGCTCGAACAGCGACATGTTGTCCTCTTCGGCCTTGCGCTTGAGCCAGCCGGTCAGCTCCAGCACGTTCTGCCAGCGGGTCTGCGCCGGGCGTTCGTCGAACAGCTCGAACAGATGCCGTTCGTACTGGATCGCCTGCACCAGATCGTCCAGGATCACGCCGGCGGGTTCGGCGGGCGCGCCATCGGTGCCGGCGGTGGCGCCACGGCCGGCGCGCCACTGCATGCGGCGGATGAATTCGGTGAAGGTGCGCAGCGGTTCGAGCTGGCGCGGCGCCAGCAGGCTCTCCAGCCCGGTTTCGTCGACCGCCGCCAGCAGCGACAGTTCGCGGCTGGCGGCATACTGGCCCAGCGTCTGCAAAGTGGCCTGGCCGATGCCGCGCTTGGGCGTGGTGGCGGCGCGGATAAAGGCCGGATCGTCCTCGTCGTTGGCCAGCAGCCGCAGGTAGGCCAGGATGTCGCGCACCTCGGCCTTGTCGAAGAAACTCTGCCCGCCCGCGATCGTGTACGGGATTTTCAGGTTGCGCAGCGCCTGCTCCAGGATGCGCGACTGGTGATTGCCGCGATACAGGATGGCGAAATCCTTCCACTGCGCCTGACGCTCGAAACGCGACGCCGAGATCTTCATGGCGATGGACTCGGCCTCGTGCTCCTCGCCGTCCATCGCCGAAACGACGATCGGCTCGCCCACGCCCAGGTCCGACCACAGCTTCTTTTCGAACAGCTTGGGGTTCTTCTCGATCACCTGGTTGGCCGCCGCCAGGATGCGCTGCACCGAGCGGTAGTTCTGCTCCAGCTTGATGAGCTTGAGATTGGGATAGTCGGTGGTCAGCTTGGCCAGGTTCTCGATGGTGGCGCCGCGCCAGGCGTAGATGGCCTGATCGTCGTCGCCCACCGCCGTGAACATGGCGCGCGGGCCAGTCAGCAGCTGCACCAGGCGGTACTGGCAGACGTTGGTGTCCTGGTATTCATCGACCAGCAGGTAGCGCACGCGGTTCTGCCAGCGCGTGCGCACCTCTTCGTTGTTGGCCAGCAGGATGGCGGGGATGCGGATCAGGTCGTCGAAATCCACGGCCTGGTAGGCGGCCAGCGTGGCGGCGTAACTGCGATAGACGTTGGCGGCCTCGACGTCGCCCGGCGTGATGGCTTCGCGCGCGGCGTCGTCGGGTTCCATCAGCGCGTTCTTCCACAGCGAGATGATGCCCTGCACGTGGCGCAGGCGGCCCTTGTCGGTGGTGGCCAGCAGCTCCTGGATGATCGCCATGGCGTCATCGGCGTCCAGGATCGAGAAGGTCGGCTTGAGACCCGCGTTGCGCGCCTCTTCGCGCAAGAGCTTCACGCCCAGCGAGTGGAAGGTGCTGATGGTCAGGCCCTTGCCCAGCTTGCGGTCCACCAGCGTCTTGACGCGCTCATCCATCTCGCGCGCGGCCTTGTTGGTGAAGGTCAGCGCCACCACGTTGCGGCCCATGTAGCCGCATTCGCGCAGCAGGTAGGCGATCTTCTGCGTGATGACGCGCGTCTTGCCGCTGCCGGCGCCGGCCAGCACCAGGCAGGGGCCGTCCAGGTACAGCACCGCCTCTTTCTGCGCGGGGTTCAGGCCGTGGCCGATGGGTTCGTGTGCGGACATGGGAGTCGGGGAAAGGGGAACGACATAGAGTAAACGGACGAATGCGCGGCGCCTGTCAGATTTCCAGCGGGTCGACCTCCAGCTGCCAGCGCACCCGGGCCTCGTTGGCCAGGTACGGCAGGTGGTGCGACCACGACGCCAGGAAAGCCTGCAGCGCCGGACGGCTGGTGCTTTCCACCAGCAACTGGGCGCGCTCGATATTGGCCACCCGCACCACGCGCAGCGGCACCGGGTCGTACAGCATGATCGCGTCGAGCCCCGGGAAGTCCGCGGCCCATTCGCCTTCGGGCAGGGCGCGGGCCTGTTGCAGGAAGGCCTGCGCCACCGCCAGTTCGCGCGCCTCGGCCGTCAACAGCGCCTGGTAGGCGAACGGCGGCAGGCCGGTGCTTTCGCGTTCCTGCAGCGCATGGCGCGCGAAGCCCGCGTAGTCATGGCGCAGCAGCGCCTGGTACACCGGCTGCTCGGGATAGCCGGTCTGGATGATGACCTGGCCGTTTCCCTGGTGGCGGCCGGCGCGGCCGGCCACCTGCATCAATTGGGCGAACAGCCGTTCGGGCGCGCGGAAGTCATGCGCGAACAAGGCGGAATCGGGATTGAGCACGCCCACCAGGCCAAGCCGCGCGAAGTCATGCCCCTTGGACACCATCTGCGTGCCGACCAGGATGTCGACCTCGCCCGCGTGCACCGACGCGAACAGCGCCTCGGCGCTGCCCTTCTTGCGGGTGCTGTCGGCGTCGATGCGCAGGATGCGCGCCTCGGGAAACAGTTCGGCCAGGTGCTCCTCGACCCGCTGCGTGCCGCGCCCCATCGGCGCCAGGTCCTGGTCGCCGCATTCGGGGCAGGCGTGCGGCACCGGCGCCTGGTAGCCGCAGTGGTGGCACTGCAGGCGATGGCCGCGTCCGGCCGTGCGGTGCAACACCGTGAACGCGGTGCAGCGCGGGCAGTTGCTGACCCAGCCGCAGGACTGGCAATGCAGCACGGGCGCGAAACCGCGCCGGTTCAGGAAGATCAGCGACTGTTCCTTGCGCGCCAGCCGTTCGCCCAGGGCCTCCAGCAGCTGCGGCGACATGCCGTGCTTCATCTGCAGGCGGCGCGTGTCCACCAGCTTCATGGCGGGCAGCGAACTGGCGCGGGCGCGCGCCGGCAGCGCCAGCCGCAGGTAGCGGCCGCGCTCGGCATGCTGCCAGGTCTCCAGCGACGGCGTGGCCGAGCCCAGCACCACCGGGATGTCCAGGTCATGCGCGCGCCACACCGCCAGATCGCGCGCGGAATAGCGCAGGCCGTCCTGCTGCTTGTACGAGGCGTCGTGTTCTTCGTCCACCACGATCAGGCCCAGCTCGCTCATGGGCGCGAAGATCGCCATGCGCGTGCCGAGCAGCATGCGCGCCTGCCCACGCTGCGCGCGCGCCCAGGCCTGCAGGCGCTCGCCATCGGACAGGCCGCTGTGCAGCACCGCCAGGCCGTCCGGCCCGACCAGGCCTTCCAGGCGGGCGCGCAACGCGCCTTCCAGCTGCGGCGTCAGGTTGATTTCCGGCACCAGCAGCAGCACCTGGCGGCCGGCGGCCAGCACTTTCTCGGCGGCGCGCAGGTAGACCTCGGTCTTGCCGCTGCCGGTCACGCCGTACAGCAGCACCGGCTTGAACTTGGTGAGTCCGGCGATGGTGTCCACGGCCTCGCGCTGCGCATCGTTCAGCTCGGGTGGCTGGTCGGCCTCGGCCGGGTTGCGGACCGCCTTGCGCTTGCGTCCGTCCAGCCGCGCCACCGGGCCGCCGGCCGAGCGCTTGCCCTGATAGGCGGTCGGCTTGCGCAGCGGCGGCGGCAACGTCGGCAGCATCACCTCGCCCAACGGCCGCTGGTAATACTCGGCGGCAAAACGCGCCAGGCGCAGCCACGCCTCGTCGAAGGGCGGCAGGTCGCGCAGCACTTCCTCGATCGGTTTGATCTGCTTCGGCTCATAGGACGGCGCTGCCGGATTGTCCACCACCACGCCGATCAGCTTGCGGCGGCCGAACGGCACGATCACCCGCAGGCCCGGCTCGATCGGCTCGTGGTGACGGTAATCGAATGGGCCGGGCAGCGGCACGTCCAGCGCGACGCGCACCCAGCAAGCCGCCGCGTGCGCGGCCGGCGTGGATTCGACCAGCGCGAAAACTTCAGACATGGATCAGGAAACACAACATGGGCTGGGCGGCCCGGCCAGGGCCGGGACAGACGGAATCAGGATGACAGGCCTGGGCTGTCCGGGCCATGAAGGATTGTCACCGCAACCAGGTCCGGAACTCCAGTCCCGGCCTGTGGATAACTTTGGGGAAAAGGCGAGAGCAACGTCAGAAATTGGAATAAGGCAAGATTGCATCAACTCTTGCAATCCTGTTGAAAACCCATTTTATTCCAATAAAAACAATAATTTGAACAAACTTCCAAGATTGTAAACCAGCTTATAAAGGGTTTTCCCCGAGCGCAATCTTGCTGTGCACAACTGCGTCCGAGGGCCCTCGACGCCCGGCCCTGCGGGCCGAAGCGTTCACTCACTTACCCTCTCAGCGAGCGACTGTGACGGTGGACTTCATCGACCAATTCGGCTACGGCTTCAGGGGGGGTGAAGCGCGAAATACCATGGCCCAGGTTGAACACATGGCCGCCCTTGCCCACTGGCCCGAACGCATCCAGCACACGACGCGCCTCGGCGCGAATGGCCTCACCACCACCGAACAAGGCCATCGGATCCAGGTTGCCCTGGAACGCGACCGAGTCGCCGGTGCGGCGTCGCGCCGCGGCCAGGTCGACGGTCCAGTCCAGGCCCACGGCATCGCAGCCGCAGGCGGCGATGTCTTCCAGCCACTGGCCGCCGCCCTTGGTGAAGACGATGGCCGGCACGCGACGGCCGTCGTGTTCGCGCGTCAGGCCAGCCACTACCTTGCGGGTGTAGGCCAGCGAGAACTGCTGGAACAGGCCGTCGGCCAGCACGCCGCCCCAGCTGTCGAACAGCATCACGGCCTGGGCGCCGGCGGCGATCTGCGCATTCAGATATTGCAGCGTGGCCTCGGCATTGATTTCCAGGATGCGGTGCAGCAGGTCCGGGCGCGAATACAGCATGGTCTTGATCAGGCGGTAGTCGTCGCTGCCCTGCCCCTCGACCATATAGCAGGCGATGGTCCAGGGACTGCCGGCGAAGCCGATCAGCGGCACCTTGCCGTCCAGCTCGCGGCGGATGGTGCCGACGGCGTCGAACACATAGCGCAGCTTGTCCATGTCGGGCACCGCCAGGCGCGCCACGTCTTCCTCGGTGCGCACCGGACGGGCGAAACGCGGGCCCTCGCCTTCGGCGAAGTCCAGGCCCAGCCCCATGGCATGCGGCACGGTCAGGATGTCGGAAAACAGGATGGCCGCGTCCAGGTCATAGCGCGCGAGCGGCTGCAGGGTGACTTCGCAGGCGTAGTCCGGATTCTGAGCCAGGCCCATGAAGGAACCGGCCCGGGCCCGCGTCTGGCGGTATTCGGGCAGGTAACGGCCCGCCTGGCGCATCAGCCAGATCGGGGTGTAGGGCACGGGCTCGCGCAACAAGGCGCGCAAGAACACATCGTTCTTCAAGACGGAAGCGGACACGACTATCCTCGATGATCGGAAGCCATGATTTTACTGCCCCAAGCTGACAGGGCACGACGCCCATCCGGCCCGGGCTTGCCGGGGCGCAAGTCGCGCCGCCTTTGTGACGGGCCCCGCCACGTGGCGCCGGCCGGGTGACGTCGGTCGCGCCTCGCCGCCAGCCGCCGTGGCACCAGTCAGATGCGCGCCTCCTGGGCCTGGCGGCGGTATGGCGAGGCGTCGATGCCATGTTTGCGCATCAGCGCCCAGAATGCCCGCCGGTGCTTGGAGGAAGCCCGCGCGGCGCGCGCCACGTTGCCCTGGTGGCGTGACAGCGCCAGGCGGATGTAGTCGGATTCGAAACCGTCGACGACGCGCGCCTTGGCCTGCCGGAAAGGTTCCTGCGCATCGCGCGGCGGCTGGTAGCGCAGCCCGGCCAGGCCCTGCTGCAGCACCTGCCGCGGCACCCGCGGCCGGGCGCCGGCGCCTCCGGGGGGCCGCGGCGCACGGGCGGCGTACACCAGGCCGGGCTCTTCCAGGCGTTCGCCCGCCAGGGGCGCGCGCCGCGCCAGCCGCCCCAGGCGCACGCGCAGGCTCTCCAGGCAATACGGCGCGGCGATGAAATCGGCGGCGCCCAACCGCAGCAGATCTTCGATGGCGGGCGCCGTCATGTCGTGCACCAGCAGCAGGATCGGGGTTGCCAGCGCATCGCGCGCCTGCTGCAGCGACAGGCGGGTCCAGGCCAGCGAGGCCGGCGCGACCGGCAGGACGCAATGATCGTATCGGCGCAGGCCGACGGCCAGCCCGGCCAGCGCGTGGGTATCCGGGCCGCACGGGCCGCCTCCCGATTGCCGCAGCGGCACCAGGTGCAAGCGCACCCGCGCCAGCCTCGGCTGGGCACGGGCCACCCAGTCGCCCATGGCGGCTTCGTGGCCCGGGGCCAGCAGCACGCCGCAATCCATGGTTTCTCGCACGCCGTTCCTCCAGGTTCAAATTGCAATCCCTGAAGGCTACCGGCGCGCCATTCCGCTCGCCATTCGTAGCGAACGCAAGCCGGCCTGCGGTTGACCGAGGGGCCACCGACCAGCGCGCGCGAAAAAAAAGCGGCCCAGGGCCGCTTTTTCCGGATCCGGGGCGAACCCCGGCTGGTCGTGCGCTCAGTGCGAGCGACCGCCTTGACGCAGTTTGCGCGCGGCGACGGCTTGCGCCGCCAGCATCGCCAGCTCGGCTTCGACAACCGCGATGTCGGCCTTGTCCTTGGCGTTGGCCAGGGCCTCTTCGGCGCGCTTGCGCGCTTCCAGGGCACGGGCCTCGTCCAGGTCGGCGGCACGGATGGCCGTGTCGGCCAGGACCGTCACGCTGCCCGGCTGCACTTCCAGAATGCCCCCGGCGACGAAGATGTTTTCCTCGCCTTGGTCGGCACGAACGATCTTGACCGTCCCGGGGCGTATGCGCGAAATCAGCGGGGTGTGACCGGGCAGGATGCCCAGCTCACCCGCCTCGCCAGGCAGCACCACGAACTTCGCCTCACCGGAGAAGATCGCTTCCTCTGCGCTGACGACATCCACATGCAGGGTAGCCATATCGGTTCCTTATTGCAGTTTCTTGGCCTTCTCGAAGGCCTCGTCGATCGAGCCGACCATGTAGAAGGCCTGTTCCGGCAGCGCATCGCACTCGCCGTTCACGATCATCTTGAAACCACGGATGGTTTCGGCCAGCGGCACGTACTTGCCGGGCGAACCGGTGAACACTTCGGCCACGTGGAACGGCTGCGACAGGAAACGCTGGATCTTACGGGCGCGGGCCACGGCCTGCTTGTCTTCCGGCGACAGTTCGTCCATGCCCAGAATCGCGATGATGTCGCGCAGTTCCTTGTAGCGCTGCAGCGTCTGCTGCACGCCACGGGCCACGGCGTAGTGCTCTTCGCCGACGACTTGCGGGTCGAGCTGGCGGCTGGACGAATCCAGCGGGTCCACGGCCGGGTAGATACCCAGGGCGGCGATGTCACGCGACAGCACGACGGTCGAGTCCAAGTGCTGGAAGGTGGTGGCGGGCGACGGGTCGGTCAAGTCGTCAGCGGGCACGTACACGGCCTGGATCGAGGTGATCGAGCCGGTCTTGGTGGACGTGATGCGCTCTTGCAGCTTGCCCATTTCCTCGGCCAGCGTGGGCTGGTAGCCCACCGCCGACGGCATACGGCCCAGCAGTGCCGACACTTCGGTACCGGCCAGGGTGTAGCGGTAGATGTTGTCCACGAAGAAGAGGATGTCGCGGCCTTCGTCGCGGAACTTCTCGGCCATCGTCAGGCCGGTCAGCGCCACGCGCAGACGGTTGCCCGGGGGTTCGTTCATCTGACCGAACACCATGGCGACCTTGTCCAGAACGTTCGACTCTTCCATTTCGTGGTAGAAGTCGTTGCCTTCACGGGTACGCTCACCCACGCCGGCGAACACCGACAAGCCGCTGTGCTGCTTGGCGATGTTGTTGATCAGTTCCATCATGTTGACGGTCTTGCCCACGCCGGCGCCGCCGAACAGGCCGACCTTGCCGCCCTTGGCGAACGGGCACACCAGGTCAATAACCTTGATGCCGGTTTCCAGCAGTTCCACCGACGGCGACAGCTCGTCGAAACGGGGAGCCGGTTGGTGGATGCCACGCTTTTCGTCGTGCTGGATTTCGCCAGCTTCGTCGATCGGGCGGCCCAGCACGTCCATGATGCGGCCGAGCGTGCCGGTGCCGACCGGCACCGAGATCGGGGCGCCGGTGCCGGCGACCTTCATGCCGCGGCGCAGGCCGTCGCTGGAGCCCAGGGCGATGGTACGCACCACGCCGTCACCCAGCTGTTGCTGCACTTCCAGCGTCAGACCCTTTTCGGCGAACGAGGAACCCTCGTCGACCAGAGTAAGCGCTTCGTAGATCTTGGGCATGTGATCGCGGGGGAACTGAATATCCACCACGGCGCCGATGCACTGAACGATGGTTCCGTTGCTCATGTCGATTCCTTGCTTGATAGCTTTTGACGGGATGCTGCCTGCCTCAGACGGCGGCAGCGCCCCCTACGATTTCCGAAATTTCCTTGGTGATCGCGGCCTGGCGGGTCTTGTTGTAGACCAGCTGCAGATCGCCGATGACCTTCTTGGCGTTGTCCGACGCCGCCTTCATGGCGACCATCCGGGCCGACTGCTCCGAAGCCATGTTCTCGGCCACGGCTTGGTACAGCAGGCCTTCCACGTAACGCTGCAGCAGGTCGTCGATCACGCTACGAGCGTCGGGTTCGTAGATGTAATCCCAGCTGTAATCCGATTTCACTTCCGAAGTCTTGGCCAGGCTTTCGGCGCCCGTCTGGTACGGATCTTCCAAACCGCTGGCCAGGGGCAGCAGGCGCAGGAACAGCGGCTCCTGCTTCATCGTGTTGACGAAGCGGGTCGAAGCCACGTACAGCGCGTCGATACGGCCTTCCAGGTAGGCGTCCAGCTGCACCTTGATCGCGCCCAGCAGGCGATCCAGTTGCGGCTTGTCGCCCAGTTGCACTTCCTGGGAAACCAGCTTGGCGCCGATACGGGACAGCACGCCCACGCCCTTGTTGCCGAAAGCGGTCGCCTGAACGGCGATGCCGTTCTTCTCGAACTCTTTCAGCTTCGTCAACACCACGCGGGTGATGTTGGTGTTCAAGCCGCCGCACAGACCCTTGTCCGTCGTCACCATGACCACGCCGACCGCCTTGATTTCGCGCTCGACCAGGTACGGGTGGCTGTACTCGGGGTTGGCCTGCATCAGGTGCGCGGCGATCTCGCGCACCTTGGTGGCGTACGGACGGCCCGCGCGCATCCGCTCCTGCGCCTTGCGCATCTTGGATGCGGCGACCATTTCCATCGCCTTGGTGATCTTGCGCGTGTTTTGCACGCTCTTGATCTTGGTTCGGATTTCCTTAATTCCGGGCATTGCGCTTTCCTGTGAAGACTGGCCGATGGGTTGTCGCTTGCGCCTCAACCATCCGATAAGGATGGGTGAGGCGCTTGCGCGCCTAACCCATCACTTTCTTAAAAAGCACCGTGCTTCTTGAATTCCTGGATGGCGGCGGCGAGTTCGCTTTCGTCATCCTTGGACAGTTCCTTGGTGTCTTCGACGCGCTGGATCAGGGCCGCGTGCTTGGCCTTGAGCTGGTCCTTGAGCGCCTTTTCGAACGACAGCACCTGGGCCACGTCCACGTCATCCAGGTAGCCGTTGTTGACCGTGTACAGCGTGACGGCCAGTTCCCACACTTGCAGCGGCTGGTATTGCGGCTGCTTGAGCAGTTCGACCACGC
Source organism: Achromobacter sp. HNDS-1 (assembly GCF_040084795.1). Lineage (NCBI taxonomy): Bacteria > Pseudomonadati > Pseudomonadota > Betaproteobacteria > Burkholderiales > Alcaligenaceae > Achromobacter > Achromobacter sp. HNDS-1. The sequence continues at coordinate 3,616,042 of NZ_CP157584.1, read as the reverse complement.
GCTTGCCGCGCTCGAGCTGGCGACGGGTGGCGTCGTCCAGGTCCGAGGCGAACTGCGCGAAGGCGGCCAGTTCACGGTACTGCGCCAGGTCGGTACGGATACCGCCGGACAGCTTCTTGACGACCTTGGTCTGGGCGGCGCCGCCCACGCGCGACACCGAGATACCGGCGTTGATGGCGGGACGCACACCAGCGTTGAACAGGTCGGTTTCCAGGAAGATCTGGCCGTCCGTGATCGAGATCACGTTGGTCGGAACGAAGGCCGACACGTCGCCCGCCTGGGTTTCGATGATCGGCAGCGCGGTCAGCGAGCCGGTCTTGCCCTTGACGGCGCCACCGGTGAACTTCTCGACGTAGTCTTCGTTCACGCGAGCGGCGCGTTCCAGCAGGCGCGAGTGCAGGTAGAACACGTCGCCCGGGTAGGCTTCGCGGCCCGGCGGACGGCGCAGCAGCAGCGAGACCTGGCGGTAGGCCCAGGCTTGCTTGGTCAGGTCGTCATAGACGATCAGGGCGTCTTCGCCGCGATCGCGGAAGTATTCGCCCATCGTGCAGCCGGCGTAGGCGGCCAGGTACTGCATGGCGGCGGAGTCCGAAGCCGAGGCGGCCACGACGATGGTGTATTCCATCGCGCCGTGCTCTTCCAGCTTGCGCACCACGTTGTTGATCGTCGAAGCCTTCTGGCCGATGGCGACGTACACGCAGGTGACGCCCTTGCCCTTCTGGCTGATGATGGTGTCGACGGCCACGGCGGTCTTGCCGGTCTGGCGGTCGCCAATGATCAGTTCGCGCTGGCCACGGCCGATGGGAACCATCGAGTCGATAGCCTTGATGCCGGTTTGCAGCGGCTGCGACACCGAGCGGCGGGCGATAACGCCGGGGGCCACTTTTTCGATGATGTCGGTGGCCTTGGCGTTCACGGGGCCCTTGCCGTCGATCGGCTCGCCCAGCGTGTTGACCACGCGGCCTTTCAGCTCGGGGCCGACCGGCACTTCCAGAATGCGGCCGGTCGTCTTGACCGCGTCGCCTTCGGACACGCCGGTGTAGTCACCGAGAATAACGGCGCCGACGGAATCACGCTCGAGGTTGAGCGCCAGACCGAAGACGTTGTTGGGGAATTCGAGCATTTCGCCCTGCATCACGTCGGACAGGCCGTGGATGCGGGTAATACCGTCGGTCACGGACACGACGGTGCCCTGAGTACGGACATCAGCCGAAGCGCCCAGGCCCTCGATGCGGCTCTTGAGCAGTTCGCTGATCTCGGAGGGATTGAGTTGCATATTGACTCCTGGAATCCTGTTAGTGCTGCCTTTAAGCGGCGAGCGTATCGCGCATGCGGGCCAATTGGGCTTGTACGGAAGTATCGAGCACCTGGTCCCCGACGGCCACGCGCACGCCGCCGATCAACGACTGGTCGACGGTGACGACGGGCTTGAGCTTCAGGCCGAATTTCTTCTCGAGGGCAACGACCAGTTCTTGGACCTGGGCGTCGCTCAGCTCGAACGCGCTGGTGATTTCCGCCTGCGCCGTGCCGTCGTGACGGTTCCGCAGCACCACGAATTGCGTGGCGATCTCGGGCAGCAGCAGCAACCGGTCGTTTTCGACCAGCAGCTCGATGAAATTGCGGGCGGCCTGGGGCAGTTCGGCCTTCACCAGGCCGGTAAACAGCTCGACGCGCTGCTTGTCGCCCAGACGCGGATCGGCCATGGCCTCGCGCACGTCGGGGTTGGAGGCGACCTGCGACAGCTCGCTGACCAGGTCGGCCCAAGCCTGCAGGCCGGCCTTGTCGTCGCGCGCGGCGGCGAACAAGGCTTCGGCGTAGGGCCTGGCAACAGTGGAAAGTTCAGCCATGACGGTCCCGGATTAAAGCTGCGCGCGGAGCTGGTTCAGCAGCTCGGCGTGGGCGCGGGCGTCAACCTCGCGCTTGAGGATCTGTTCAGCACCCTTGACGGCCAGCGCGGCGACGTCGTCGCGCAGCGAATCACGGGCGCGCTGGACTTCCTGCGCGGCATCCTGTGCAGCTTGCGCCACGATGCGGGCACGCTCGGCTTCCGCTTCACGGCGGGCCTGCTCGATCAGGGAGGCGGCTTGCTTCTCGGCCTCGATGATGCGGGCGTGGTTTTCGGACTTGGCAGAAGCCTCGATCAGACTGACACGCGCCTGGGCCTGGGCCAGATCGGCCTTGCCCTTCTCCGCGGCGGCAAGGCCGTCGGCGATTTTTTGGCGGCGCTCGTCCATCGCCTTCGTCAGAGGAGGCCACACGAATTTCATCGTGAACCAGCCCAGAACGAAGAACACGAGCATCTGGAAAATGATCGTCGCGTTCAGATTCACGGTCGTTCCTTTAACACCTTGCGGCTCCGACGACACCCGGGGCGGGCAACGCGGAGCACTCGATACTTTGCCGGTCGGCGACGGGGCTCAGGCCCGCATCGCCGCCAGCGTCATGACCCGCCTTTTCGCCGGCGGGCGTGCCTTAGCCGACGAACGGGTTGGCGAAGGCGAACAGCATGGCGATACCCACGCCGATCAGGAATGCCGCGTCGATCAGGCCAGCCAGCAGGAACATCTTGGTTTGCAGAGCGTTCATCAGTTCAGGCTGACGAGCCGAAGCTTCCAGGTATTTGCCGCCCATCAGTGCGATGCCGATGCAAGCGCCGATAGCGCCCAGACCGATGATAAGACCGCAAGCGAGAGCAACGAAAGCGACGTTGGTCATGACAACTCCTTGGTTAGAAATCTGAAGTCAAAAAAATAAAAGATTGGGGTACTGCTCAATGCAAGAGGATCTTGCTATCCAGCGCCGGCCCGGAGGCCGACGCCGGAAATTCGGGGGATCAGTGGCCTTCGTGCGCCTGGCCGAGGTACACCAGGGTCAGCATCATGAAGATGAAGGCCTGGAGCAACACGATCAGGATGTGGAAGATGGCCCAGATCGAGCCGGCCAGCACGTGGCCGATTCCCAAGCCGATGCTGGCGCCGTTGAAACCGGTCCAGGCACCGCCCAAGAGGGCGATCAGCATGAAAATCAATTCGCCGGCGAACATGTTGCCGAACAACCGCATGCCCAGCGACACGGACTTGGCGGCGTATTCGATCAGGTTCAGCAGCAGGTTGAACGGCGCCAGGACGAGCGCGCCCAGGCCATGCGCATGGAACGGCGCGGTGAACAGTTCCTTGACGAAGCCGCCCGGGTGCTTGATCTTGATGCCGTAGTAGAACATCAGCAGCAGCACGCCCAGCGACATGCCCATCGGCACGTTCAGGTCGGCGGTCGGCAGCACGCGGTGGTAGTAGAGGGGGTCGCCGTGGTGCGCGCCCAGGCCGGTCAGGCGCCAGATCGACGGCATCAGGTCGACGGGCAGCAGGTCCAGCGCGTTCATCAGGATGATCCAGAGGAACACGGTGAGGGCGAGCGGAGCGATGAAGAGGCGGCTCTTGGCATTGTGGACGATGCCCTTGGCCTGGTCGTCGACCATGTCGACGATCATTTCCACGAAGGCCTGGAAGCGGCCCGGGACGCCGGCGGTCGCACGGCGGGCGGCGCGCCACAGGAAGAAGATGACGATCAGGCCCGTCAGGCCGGACCAGAACAACGAGTCGTAGTTGATGATGTCAAACTGAGCAATTGCAGTCTGTTTTTCGCCCGTATTGTTCAGGTGCACCAGGTGGTGCTGAATATAAGCGGACTGAGGCGACACGTCGCTGGCAGCAGCCATTTGAATCCTACCCTATTTGCTGTATGCCCGAGCCCTTGCGAGCCGGACGATTCCACGATTCCGTTTGCCGTTACCTACCCGGCGCGCTATGACAACTTGCGGAACATCAAAAGCAGGAGATATCCCTTCAGCGTGAGTATCAAGCCCAGCAGCGCGGCAGGCCAGACGAGACTGTCCTGCGCCACACGCGAAAGCAGCCACAACAGCAGTGCCGTTGCGAACAACTTGATCAACTCACCAGAGAGAAAGGTAAAGGGACTGGCCTTGCCGGTCCGGACACTGACAGCCAGGCGCAATGCGAACAACGCATTGGGTATGAAATACGCTCCTGCCCCCGCCAGCGCCGACCAACCTGCCGCCGCCCCTCCGACAACCCCCGCTATTACTGCTGCTGCGAGCCCCATGGCGCCTTGCGCCGCCAGTGCCAACAGGAGACCGCGGCCAGCCTGTGCATTCAGCGCCGCGCGATCCGCGTCGCTCAGAACCAGCACCCGGTCCACCGGATCCTGATCCGCCAGAACCTGGCGTGCCTTGCCCTGTTGCGCAGGTTGCGGATTCATTCCACAGGATTGCTCCCGGGCTTCATTCCAACCGCGCGCAGGTTCGTGCCGCACTGTGTTCTGCTGCATCAAACTTCCCCGCTTAAAGCCGTACCAATGCCGTCATGCCAAAGCCGCCACTGGCCGTGGCCGTACGAACCGGCCGTACGAATTGGCCTAAACGGAATTGGCCTAACCGGCCCGCCTTGCCCCCGTCAGAACCGGCGAAATCATCGCCCTGTGTTCTTATCCCGCAAGCGTCAAACCCGCAGAGTATAGCGTGTTTTTTTTTACCCGAGCAAATGAACTTTCGGCGGTTTGTAAGGCGGCAACAGGCCTTGCCGGACGGCGTGTCGGGACGGAAATTGGGGACGTGAATGCGGCCTGCCGCCGCGCCAAAGCGCGAACGGCCGGAACAAAAAAAAGCGGCTCCCGAAGGAGCCGCCAGGGTGCTGCCCGGCCGATGGCGCCCACCCGCCCCGGCCGCGCCGCGGCGCGTCAGTCTTCCTTGACCGGCGGCGGCGCCCACAGCCCGTCGAGCGCGACGTCCTGTGGCCAGTACAGGCGCATGCTGAGCAGGAACGGGCCGTCGGCGGCCGGCGTGGCCAGCCAGTTGGAGCGCTTGCGCTCGCCCGGATCGCGGCGCTGGATGTAGATGTCCAGCGAGCCGTCGGCGTTGTACTTCAGGCCGTCGGTGCTGCGCAGCGCGTAGCGGTTGGCGGGATTGTCGGGGAAGGCGTGCTTGTCGTTATAGACATGCAGCGACCAGAAGGCATTGGCCGGCGGCAATTGGCCCTTCTCGAAGTGCAGCACATAGTCTTCGTTCGAGTTGAGCGCGCGGCCCTTGCTGTCGGCGACCGTGACCGGATAAAGCACGTCTTCCGGCGTCGGCGCGCCCAGGCCGGCGTAGGCGATGGCGGCGCGGCGGGTGTAGTCGGTGCCGTAGGTGCCGATGCCGGTGAGCACGGTGTTCCAGCCGTTGATCGGCGTGGCCAGGCGCGACACGCCGTCGGCGATGCGGCGGCCGGCCAGCGGCTGCGCGTCGGCCAGGGCCTGCTGCACGGTGGGGCTGAGGCGGCCATACGAGAACGGCTGGCGGCCATCCAGGCCGATGCGGCGCATGCGGTCCAGCATCGGCGTGTCGTTGGCGTGCGGCGGATTGTTGCGCAGCACGTCGAAGAACAGCGTGAAGAATGACGCGGCGTCCATGCTCGCGGCCTGCTCGGCCGGGGTGCCATCGGGCACCGTCACGGGCATCGGCATCGGCACGTCGCTGCCGATCGGCGCCGACCCCACGCCCGGGCCGGTCTGCGGATAGGGCGTGGCGCCGCTGGCGCCGCGATGACGGCCGGGGACCGGCGCCACCGGCGCCACCATCGGGCTGGCCGTCATGTTGGCCTGGAGCTGGTTGACCGCGGCGTAATCCTGCGGACCGCCGGTCTGGGTCCAGCCGATCAGCCAGCCGGTCGAGGTCGGGCTGTGGATCACGTCCATGCCCGGCGGCAGCGCGCCCTGCCAGTTGGGGCCGACGATGGCGAACGACTGGGCGCCGGGGCCATTGGTGCGCGTGCCGCGCGAGGCGAACACATCGCTCCACATGTCCAGCGCCGACAGCACGGTGTAGCGCTTGCCGGTATCGGGCAGCCGCACGATCAGCGGCGCGCGCGACACGTCGAACCACAGGCTCGAATACAGCGCGTCGGCGCTGGGCCACGGCGTGTCAGCCGCGCGCGGATCGGGGAACGCGGCCTTGTGGCCGAACTGGTTGACCGGCGCCTTGCCGTCCAGCGGCGACTGCACCGCGGTGGCCTTGCGGCGCGCCAGCTCCATCAGCACCATCGGATAGGCGTAGACGTAGGCATCGATGGCGATCTCGCGCAGCTCCTGCGCGCTCATCTGCGGCGCGGGCGCGTTGGCGGCGGGATACGGCGTTTCCGATACCAGCCGCAGCGTCGGCTGCGGCGATTGGGCTTGCGTAGCGGTCATGAAGCAGGCGCTGAGGGCGCCCGCGAGCACGGCGGCGGACCACCGGCGATTGAAGGGGGAAGTACGCATGCAAGGCTCCTTGTTGCTATTGTTTGCAGACGAGCCGCCGCGCTTGGGGCTTACCAGTTCGGGCAAGCCTCTCTGGCGCGACATCTCGTTTTCAGAGTGACGCCTTTTCAGGATAGGGCCGATCACTGCAACAAGGTGCTGTCCAAAAGTTTCAAGGCGCAACGCGCCAACCCGATCGCGCAGGCATGAAAAACGCGCCCGGTAAGGGCGCGCACGGGAAAACAGGGCCGGACGCCAGGGTCCTCGCACCCGCGATAGCCGGCCCGAGCGGGATCGGGCCGGCGTAACAAGGCTTAACGGTGTTTGAAGTCCGGTTTGCGCTTTTCGGTGAAGGCGGCCATGCCTTCCTTCTGGTCCTCGGTGGCGAACAGCGAATGGAAGACGCGGCGCTCGAACAGCAGGCCTTCGTTGAGCGAGCTCTCGAAGGCGCGATTGACGCATTCCTTGGCCATCATGACCGACGGCAGCGACATCGACGCGATCACGGTGGCGGCCTCCAGGGCTTCGTCCATCAGCTTGTCGGCCGGCACCACGCGCGACACCAGGCCGGCGCGCTCGGCTTCCTCGGCGCCCATCATGCGGGCGGTCAGGGCCATGTCCATGGCCTTGGCCTTGCCCACCGCGCGCGGCAGGCGCTGGGTGCCGCCGGCGCCGGGAATGACGCCCAGCTTGATCTCGGGCTGGCCGAACTTGGCCGTGTCGGCGGCGATGATGATGTCGCACATCATCGCCAGTTCGCAGCCGCCGCCCAGCGCGTAGCCGGCGACCGCGGCGATCACGGGCTTGCGGATGCGCTTGAGGGTTTCCCAGTTGCGGGTGATGTATTCGCTGCCGTACACGTCCATGTACGACCAGTCTTTCATGGCGCCGATGTCGGCGCCCGCGGCGAAGGCCTTTTCGCTGCCGGTGATGACGACCGCGCCGATGTCCGCATCCGCCTCGAAAGCCAGCAGCGCCGCCCCGAGTTCGTTCATCAGTTGATCGTTGAGCGCGTTGAGCGCCTTGGGGCGGTTCAGCGTCAGCAGACCGACGCGGCCGCGGGTTTCGACCAGCACAAACGACTCGCTCATTACCTGTCTCCAGAGGATGGGATGAAATAAGATATACGCATGGAAAAAACCGATGCTTTCCCCATACTTTACCGCCTCGCGCCCCACGACCCCGCGGGGCACCGCTACCGGATAACCCTAACCATCCAGGCCCCCTCGCCGGACGGCCAGCGCCTGTCGCTGCCGGCCTGGATTCCGGGCAGCTACCTGATCCGCGATTTTTCGCGCCAGATCGAGTCGCTGACGGCCCATTGCGGCAACCGCCGCGTGGCTGTCGACAAAATAGACAATCACACCTGGCAGGCCGCGCCCTGCGACGGCCCGCTGCGGGTCGAGTACACGGTTTACGCCTGGGACCTGTCGGTGCGCGGCGCGCACCTGGACGAAGCGCACGGTTTCTTCAACGGCACCAGCGTGTTCCTGCGCGTGCATGGGCAGGACCACCTGCCCTGCCTGGTGGACCTGGCGCCGCCGCGCGGCATCGACGGCTGGAAGGTCTACACCAGCCTGCCCGAGGCCCGCGGCCACAAGGGCGCGGCGCGCCGCCACGGCTTCGGCCTGTACCTGGCGCCAGACTACGACGCGCTGATCGATCATCCCGTTGAAATGGGCACGCCGCAGGTGGCCAGCTTCACGGCGCATGGCGCCGAGCACGAACTGGTGTTCACGGGCGTGGCGCCCAACCTGGACCTGGCCCGCATCACCGACGACGTGCGCAGGATCTGCGAAACCCAGATCGCCTTTTTCGAACCGCGCGGCAAGCGCGCGCCCTTCCTGGACAGCAGCGATCGCTATGTCTTCATGACCATGGTGACGGGCGACGGCTACGGCGGCCTGGAGCACCGCGCCAGCACGGCGCTGATGACGGCGCGCAAGGACCTGCCGGTGCTGGGCCAGCAGGGCCAGGGCGAAGGCTATCGCGGCTTTCTTGGGTTGGTCAGCCACGAGTATTTCCACACCTGGAACGTCAAGCGCATCAAGCCGCAGGCGTTCGTTCCCTACGACCTGGCGCAGCCGGACCTGACGCGGCTGTTGTGGGTGTTCGAGGGGTTCACGTCCTACTACGACGATCTGCTGCTGCTGCGCTCCAACGTCATCACACAGAACGATTACCTGCGCCTGCTGGCCAAGACCATCACCAGCGTGGCGCGCACGCCGGGGCGGCACAAGCAGTCGGTGGCGGAAAGTTCGTTCGACGCGTGGACGCGCTATTACAAGCAGGACGAGAATTCGCCCAATGCGCTGGTGAGTTATTACACCAAGGGCGCGCTGGTGGCGCTGGGGCTGGATCTGCTGATCCGCCAGGAGTCTGCGGGCGCGCATTCGCTGGACGATGTGATGCGGCTGCTGTGGCAGCGGTACGGGCGCGACTTCTATCGCGGCAAGGCGCAGGGGCTGCCGGAAGACGGGCTGCCGGCGCTGATCAAGGAGGCGACCGGGGTGGATGCGCGGCGCTTCATCGCGCGGCATGCCTATGGGACGGCGGATGTGCCGCTGGCCGAGCTGCTGGCCGCTCAAGGCATCAAGCTGCAATGGAAAGCCTCGGTCAACATTCCTTCGCTGGACGTGCGCACGCGCAAGCAGGGGGATTCACTGGTGCTGGCGACGGTGCTGGAGGGCGGCGCGGGACATAAGGGCGGGTTGTCTGCCGGGGATGTGCTGGTGGCGATCGATGGCTTGAAGGTGGAAGGGGCCGCGGGCGTCGAAGTGTTGCTGGGGCAGTATCGGGTGGGGGATCGCGTGAGCGTGCATGTGTTCAGGCGGGATGAGTTGCGGGTGTTTCAGGTTCGTTTGAATGGGCCTGAGGCGTTGGATTGTGTGTTGTCGGTTGGGTGAGTATTTTTTTAGGGCCTTCTTCTTGATTGGAAGGCCCTTGTTGCATTGGGGCGGTGGGGTTCTTCTTTAGGCGCGTGTGGCGGGGCAGGCGGGGGAGGACGGGGCTACGATTGCGGTCCGGAGCCTTCGCTCCGGACTGCCCCTGCGTCAACCTCGTACGCCTTCGGCTCCCTTCGGTTTCCCTTGGGCGCATCTACACGCCCCGCCCTCCCCCGCCTGCCCCGCCACACGCTCGCGTTGAAACTTAACGGCCGTTGCTGGGGCGGGCTGTTTGCTTGGCTTTTTTTGCCGTCTAGGTGTGGGGTGGGGAGGGTCTTGCGGGGCCCGCCGCAAGGCGGCCGCGCGGGCGGCCTTTTGCGGCTTACGTTGTGTCTTGCGTCGCGATGAGGGCGCTGTCGCGTATGCGGGGATTTGCGTCTTGCGCGAGCGTTTTCTCGGGTATGTGGGGCTTTGGGGGGCTGTCTCGCTTGCGCCTACAGTGACTTTTTCCGGTTGCACACGGTGGGCGCGAAGCGCCCTGCCGGGTCAGTTCAACTTCGCGCCGGAGACTTCGACGGCTTGTTTCCAGGTGTCGAGTTCGTTGTTGATGTGGTCGGCGAAGGCGGCGGCGGTGGAGCCTACGGTTTCGTAGCCGTAGCTGTTCAGTTGGGCCTTCAGGTCGGGAGTGTTGATGGCGGCGGCGATGGCGGTGCTGAGGGTGTCGAGGATGGCGGGTGGCGTGTTGGCGGGGGCCAGGATGCCGTACCAGCCGTTGATGACGAAGCCGGGGACGGCTTCGGCGACGGTGGGGACGTCGGGCAGCAAGGGGGAGCGGTGTTCGCCGGTGACGGCCAGGGCCTTGAGCTTGCCGGACTGCACTTGGGGGAGCGAGGTGGAGATGCTGTCGAACATCAGGGAGACCTCGCCGCCCAGCAGGGCGACGACGGCGGGGCCGCTGCCTTTGTAGGGGACGTGCAGCATGTCGGCGCCGGTGCGGTGCTTGAAGATCTCGGCGGCCAGGTGGCTGGTGTTGCCGTTGCCGGCGGAGGCGAAGCTGAGCTTGCCGGGATGCTGTCTGGCGTAGGCGATGAGTTCCGGGATGCTATTGGCGGGGGTGGACAGCGGGGCCGAGACCAGCATGGGCAGGGTCGCGACCAGCGAGACTGGGGCAAAGTCGCTGCGGGTGTCGTAGGGCAGCGAGGGGTAGAGGCTGGGGTTGATGGCGTGGGCGGCCAGCACCATCAGTAGGGTATAGCCATCGGGCTTGGCACGCGCCAGCTGCGACGAGGCGATGGCGCCGCCGGCGCCGGGCTTGTATTCCAGCACCACCGGCTGGTTCCACTTCTTCTGCAGGGCCGCGCCGAGCGGGCGGGCCAGCATGTCGGCGCTGCCGCCGGGCGGGTACGGGATCAGCAGCGTGATGGGCTTGTCGGGGTAGGCGCCGGGAGGTGCGGCATCCGCCGGTTGTGCGTGCACGGTGGTCGACGCGGCGAACAACAGGCTGGCAGTTGCCAGGACGGCAAGGACAGGACGGTGCATGGTGGACTCCGGAATGGCTCGGCTAGGGCGGGGAATGCTGGCGGCATCCAACGCGACAACACGCTGCGCGGAGGAACGATGCGGCAACGCCCCGGCGATGGCCGCCACGATCGAGACATGGACGGCTTGTCTCAGCCGCGCACATAACGCGGCGCACCCGCGCCGTCCAGGGCGATAACCCAGGGCGCGTCGGGAAATCGCAAAGGCGCTTCAGTGGCGGCCTGCAGGTCGTCGGCGCTGATGCCTTGCAGCATGGCGTGCACGCGCAGGCCGTCGGGCGTAACGTCGATCACGGCCAGGTCGGTGTAGATGCGTGTGACGACGCCAGCGCCCGTCAGCGGGTAGCGGCACTGGCGCAGGATCTTGGGCGCGCCGTCGCGGCCGCGGTGTTCCATCATGGCCAGCACCTGGCGCGCGCCCACGGCCAGGTCCATGGCGCCACCAACGGCGGGAATGGCGTCGGCGGCGTCGGTCTTCCAGTTGGCCAGGTCGCCGCGTTCCGAGACCTGGAAGGCGCCGAGCACGGCGTAGTCGAGATGGCCACCACGCATCATGGCGAACGACACGGTGTGCTCGGTGATGGAGGCGCCCGGCAGCAGCGTGATGGGCTGGCGGCTGGCGTTGATGAGGTCCGGATCGATGGCGTCTCCAGCCGCCGCGGGCCCCATGCCGGTGATGCCGTTCTCGCTGTGCAAGAGGATGTCCTTGTCGGGCGGCAGGTAGTCGCCCACCAGGGTCGGCATGCCGATGCCGAGGTTGACGACCGAGCCGTCGGGAATATCGCCGGCCAGCAGTTGCGCGACCTGCTGGCGGGTCATGGGGGTGATCGTCGGCATGTCAGGTCTCCACCCGCACCACGGTTTTCACGAACAGGCCGGGCGTCATGACGTGCTCGGACGTGAAGGCGCCCAGCGGCACGACCTCGTCGACCTGGGCGATGGCGTGGCCGGCGGCCATGCACATCACGGGATTGAAATTGCGCGCGGCGTGGCGGTACATCAGGTTGCCCCAGCGATCGCCCTGGTGCGCGCGGATCAGCGCGTAGTCGCCGCGCAGCGGCTGCTCCAGCACGTAGCCTACGCCGTCGATCACTTCCTGGCGGCGGCCTTGCGCCAGCTCGGTGCCGTAGCCGGTGGGCGTGTAGAACGGCCCCAGGCCGGCGCCGGCCGCGCGCAGGCGTTCGGCCAGGGTGCCCTGCGGCACGCATTCCAGCTCCACCTCGCCGGCGCGGAAGGCGCGGGCGAAGGCCTCGGAATTGGGCGGGCGCGGATGCGAGCAGATGATCTTGCGCACCTGCCGCCGGTTGAGCAGCGCGGCGATGCCGCGGTCATGGGTGCCGGCGTTGTTCGCGATGAGGGTCAGGTCGCGCCGGCCCAGCTCGGCCAGGCAGTGCAGCAGTTCGTACGGCACGCCGGCCTCGCCGAAGCCGCCCACCAGCACGCTGGCGCCGTCGGGAATGACGGCCACGGCGTCCCTCATGCAAGCCTGAATCTTGTCGATCACTTATTGCTCCTGCGCGATGCCCGCGGCGTCCACGATCTGTTTCCAGCGCGTGCGTTCCTGGTCGATGAAGGCGGCGAACTCGGCTGGCGTGTTGCCGCCGGCCTGCCCGCCCATGGCGCGAAAGCGCTCGGCGATGTCGGGGCTGCGCACCACGTCGCGGGTGGCGGCATAAAGCGTGTCGATGACGGTGGCGGGCGTGCCGGCCGGCGCCACCAGGCCGAACCAGGCGGTGACCACCATGTCGGGCACGCCGGCCTCGGCCATCGTCGGCACGTCGGGCAGTTCCGCCAGGCGCCGCGCGCTGGTGACGGCCAGCGCGCGCAGCTTGCCCGACTGGATGTAGGGCATGGAGCTGGGCAGGTTGTCGATCATGAAGGTGAACTGCTGGCCCAGCAGCGCCGCCACCGCCGGGCCCGCGCCCTTGTAGGGCACGTGCGTGCCGCCGATGCCGGCGCGCTGCTTGAACAGCTCGGCCGACAGGTGCGGCGACTGGCCGCTGCCCGAACTGCCGAACGACACCTTGCCCGGGTCCTTGCGAGCCAGCGCCAGCAGGTCGGCCACGCTGCGCGCGGGCGAGGCCTCGTTGACCACCAGCACGTTGGGCACGGAAATCACCAGCGTCACCGGCGCGAAGTCGGCCGGCTTGTAGGGCAGCGTCTTGTAGAGCGCGTAGTTGATGGCGTTGGGGCCGATGTTGCCCATCAGCACCGTGTAGCCGTCAGGCTTGGCGCGCGCCAGGGTCTGCGCGCCGATGATGCCGGCGGCGCCGGCGCGGTTCTCCACGATGACCTGCTGGCCCAGCTTCGTGGCCAGCTTGTCGGCGATCAGGCGCGCCGCGATGTCGGTGGTGCCGCCGGGCGAGGCCGGCACGATGAGGGTGATGGGCCGTTCGGGCCACGCCGCCAGGGCGGGGCCCGCCATGGCGAGCGACAGCGCGCTGGCGGCCAGCCAGCGTTGCGGGTGCGGCATGCTTGTCTCCCTGCGCGATCCTGGTGCGAATCAACTTGTGCGGGAAAGTGTGGCCGCGCTGCCGCGAAATGCCTATTCCGGAATCTGGAGGAGCGGCTTCGCCTACGCAAAAGAGCGCGCGTCTCAGCGCGGCGGGCGCGCCGCGATCTGCGCCGCCGTGCGCAGGAACGCCTGCAGCGCGCGGTTGCCGTCGTCGCGCCGCGTGACCGCGTAGACCGTGCCGCTGCCGACCGCGGCCGGCAGCGCGCACACCGCGATGCGCGCGCCGAAATGGCCGCACGCCGAGGCCGGCACCAGGGCCACGCCCAGCCCGGCCGCCACCAGCGCCAGCTGCGCCGGCACTTCGGCCACGCGCTGCGCCACCGACTGCGCCAGGCCGGCGCGGGCGCAGGTATCGGCCAGCTCGCGGGCGAAGGCCGAGGTCTCGGTGCGCAGCATCACGAACGCGTCCTGCCTGAGGTCGGCCAGCGCCAGGCGCTTGCGTCCGGCCAGGCGGTGCCCGGGCGGCAGCGCCGCCACCACCGGATCGGGCCACAGCGCCAGCGATTGCAGTTCGTCGTCGTCCACGGCGGTGCGCGAGATGCTGACGTCGATCCGGTGGCCGCGCACCGCGTCCAACTGCGCGGCAGGATTCATTTCATTGAGCAGCACCGACACCTGCGGGTGGGTCTGCGCATGGCGCGCGATCAGCGCCGGCACCGGCCCCAGGAAGTGCGAGCCGGACAGGCCAATCTCGACCCGCCCCGCCCTGCCCTGGTCGACGGCGCGCGCCCGCACCGTGGCGTCCTTCAGGCCCGCGAGCGTGGCGCGCACGTCGTTCAGGAACGCGGCGCCGGCCTCGGTCAGCGTCACCCGCCGGTTGGTGCGGTCGAACAGCCTGACCTCCAGCTCGCGCTCGAGCTGGGCGATCTGCAGGCTCAGCGGCGGCTGCGAAATGTGCAGCCGGGCGGCGGCGCGGGTGAAGTTGAGTTCTTCGGCCAGCACGGCGAAATAGCGGAGTTGGCGGATTTCCATGGCGGCCAATGATTTGCGAAAGATATGAAACCAGACAAAAACTATATTGGAAACTATCGTTCGCGGCGAGCAGAATCGGCTTCTCGCGCCCTCCCGGGCGCTGACAACGCTTATCGGAGACCCGCCATGACCCCGTCGCCCCGCGTCCTGCGCATCGGCCAGATCGTTCCCAGTTCCAACACCACCATGGAAACGGAGATCCCCGCGATGCTGCGCCGACGCGAGACCATCGCGCCCGAGCGCTTCACCTTCCATTCCAGCCGCATGCGCATGAAGCAGGTTACGGCGGCCGAGCTGGCCTCGATGGATCGCGAGTCCGACCGCTGCGCGCAGGAACTGTCGGACGCGCGCGTCGACGTGCTGGGCTACGCCTGCCTGGTGGCCATCATGGCGCAGGGCCTGGGCTACCATCGCGCCTCGCAGGAACGGCTGCACCAGGCCACCGTAGACAATGGCGCGCCCGCGCCCATCGTCTCCAGCGCCGGCGCGCTGGTCGAGGGCCTGCACGCCATCGGCGCGCGCAAGGTCGCGATCCTGACGCCCTACATGAAGCCGCTGACCAAGCTGGTGGTGGACTATATCGAACACGAAGGCATCGAGGTGCACGACAGCCTGTCGCTGGAGATCGCCGACAACCTGAAGGTGGGCGCGCAGGACCCAATGGCGCCCGCCAGCCATGTCGCGCGCCTGGACACGCGCGGCGTCGACGCGGTGGTGCTGTCGGCCTGCGTGCAGATGCCGTCGCTGGCGTCGATCCAGCCGGTGCAGGACCGCCTGGGCCTGCCGGTGGTGACCGCCGCCGCGGCCACGGTCTATCGCATGCTCAAGGTGCTGGACCTGGAGACGCGCGTGCCCGACGCCGGCGAACTGCTGACCGGCAAGTACTGAGCGGCGCGGCCTGCCCCCTGCGCAGCGGGCAAGGAAACGGCTTTCGGATGCGGGATCAGGGCTTGCGCTTTTTTGCCGGCGACACAGCCTGTCGAATGGCGGGCGCGTGGGCGCGCAACGTGTCCCACAAGCGCGTCATGACCGGTCCCTGCGGCCGGTCGGCGCGGCGCGCGGCCGCCAGCGTCTCGGTGCTGCCCGGCAGGTGACGATTGGCCAGCGACCGCAGCCGGCCATCGCGCAACTCGTCTTCCACCAGGAAGCGCGGCATGTGGCCCCAGCCCAGCCCCTGCAGGATGATCTCCTTCTTCATCAGTTGGTCGGCCACGGTGCACTGACGCGCCCCCGCCACCATGAAGTAATCGCGCGCCGGCGTGTGGCGGGCGGTGTCGCGCATGACGCATTGGGTGTAGTCGCGCAGGTGCTCGGGCCGCGGGGCGCGCGGCGACGCCGCCAGATACCCTGGCGCGGCCACCGGCACGAACGGCACGCTGCCCAGTTCCAGCCATTCGACGCGCGCATCGCCCGGCTCCACGCGGTGCAGGATCAGGTCGGCATCGCCGTCCAGCAGCCGTTCCCACGGCCCGGTCACGGCCTCGAAGTGCAGGTTCAGGCGGGTGGCCGGCCACTGCGCGAAGAACTGGCCCAGCAGCCCCAGCAGCAGCGGACGCGGACAGAAGTCGCCAATCACCACGTTCAACTCGCTTTCCTGGCCCATCGCCAGCTGTTCGGCGTGGGCGCGCAGGCCGGCCAGTTCGCGCAGCAGGGCCTGCGCGCGCAGATGGAACGACTGGCCCGCGGCGGTGAGCCGCACCCGGTAGCCGCTGCGGTCCAGCAGCGCCAGGTCCAATTGGCGTTCCAGTTTGGCCACGGCGGCGAATACCGCTGGGTGCGAGCGGTGCAGCGTCTCGGCGGCGGCCTGGAAGCCGCCGGCCCGCACCACCGCGTCAAAGCACTGCAGGTCGTGCAGGGTGAATTCGCTCATGTCAGGTTTTCCTACAGTGACGGTGCGATCTTTGTAATTTCTTTCAGGCCGGGCGGCAACTACGATGTCTTCAACGGCTACCCCGTTGCCCGGCCCGGCAGATGAGCGCGACATCCGCTCCAGGCCTCGCATCCCCTTCATAAACAGGACGCTCATCATGCCTGCCAACACGACTTTCATCACCACGGGCGACGGCGCCCGCATCGCCTACCGCTGGGACGGCGATGCCGGCCTGCCGCTGCTGGCCTTGTCCAACTCCATCGGCACCACGCTGCACATGTGGGACGACCTGGTGCCGGCGCTGGCGCGGCATTTCCGCGTGCTGCGCTTCGATACCCGCGGGCATGGCAGTTCCAGCGTGCCGGCCGGCGCCTACTCGCTGGACCGGCTCGGCCGCGACGTGCTGGAGCTGTTCGATGCGCTGGACGTGACGCGCGCCCACTTCCTCGGCCTGTCGCTGGGCGGCATCATCGGCCAATGGCTGGGCGTGCATGCGCCGGACCGCATCGACCGGCTGATCCTGGCCAACACCTCGCCCTATCTCGGCCCCGCGCCGCAGTGGGATGAACGCATCGCCACCACGTTGCGGGCGCCGGACATGACACAGGCCGCCGAGACGTTCCTGGCGAACTGGTTCCCGGCCGCGATGCTGCGCGCCGGCGGGCCGGTCATCGACACCTTCCGCGACATGCTGCTGAACACCGATCCGCAAGGCCTGGCGGGCGCATTCGCGGCGGTGCGCGACACGGACCTGCGCCGCACCATCGCGCTGATTCCGCGGCCGACGCTGGTGATCGCGGGCCGCGACGACACCGTCACGGCCGCCAGCCACGGCGAACAGATCGCCGCGACCGTGCCGGGCGCGCAGTGGCTGCTGTTGGAGGCGGTGCACCTGTCCAACATCGAGCGGCCGGATGAATTCCGCGACGCGGTGCTGGGATTCCTGCTGGCGCGCTGAGGCCCGGGCGCGTCGCCCGATGCCGGCTACGGCCATTTGCAGGGGCGGACATTCGGCGACGCGATGGCGGCGTCGACGGGCGTGATGTCAGCGGCGCCGCACAACGGCCCCGGCGTTATTCCCCGGCGCGTTCCCAGCGCCGCTGGATCGCCTTGGCCGCCACCACGCCGTCCGCCAGCGACGTGACCACGCAGGGATGCATGCGATGGGCCACCTCGCCGATAGCGTAGATGTCCGGGACGCTGGTCTCGGCGGTGGCGAAATCGGTGCGGATGTAGCCACGCTCATCGCGCGCCAGTTGCAGGCCGTCGGCGAACGCGGCCTGCGGCTCCCAGCCGTAGAACACCAGGATCAGGTCGTAGCGCTGGCCGTCGACGCTGCGGGTGGCCGGATCGACCTGGTACGGGCCGATGCGCACGCCTTCCTTGCCGGCGCGCAGCACCCACTGCTGCTGGGCCCGCACGCTGCGGGCGTACAGGTGCACGGCGCGGGCGCCGCGGTTGCGCACATAGACGTAGTTCTCGAAGGCGTTGTCGCCGCCCCCCAGCACCGCCACCGACAGGCCGGAGTAATCCTGCGCCACGATCGGCGAACCCGGCCCGATCAGCACCCCCGGCCACTGAGAACCCGGCGGATGTTCCGGAAAGCCCTTGGCGCGCACGCCCGAGGCGATCACCAGGGTGCGGCCGCGCGCCAGCGATACGTCCCCCTTGGCGTCGGAAAGGGTCGCCTCGATGCCGCCCTTGCAGGGCCGCACCGCCGTCACCCGGGTGTCCAGGCGCAGCGGAACGCCGGCGGCGCGCACGCTGGTATCGATATTGGCGGCCACCTGCTGGCCGGTCATGCCGGGCAGCACCGCGATCCAGTCGTCGGCGAAGGGGTTGTCCACGGCCAGCCCGCCCAGGCGGCCGCTGGCCTCGACCAGCAACGGCGCCAGGCCGAGCCGGGCCAGCCAGAGGGCGCAGGAGGCGCCGGCCGGGCCGCCGCCTACAATGACCGCATCGTGCATCTGTTGCATTTCATCCCTTGTTTGCCGTCGCCGCCCCCACGCGGGCGTCCGGCCATGGCCGAATTGTAGCCAGCGCGCCGGCCCGGTTCGGCGCCGCCTTACAATTCCGGGATTCCACCCAGGTTTTCATCATGCCCACTCGCCGCATCATCCTATCCGGGCTCGCGCTCGACGCCCGCATCGGCATCCTCGAACATGAACGCCGCGCCACCCAGCCGCTGCACGTCGACGCCGAGTTCGACGTCGATATCCAGCGCTCGGTCGACGATCACGATATCCACAGCGTGCTGGACTATCGCCGCCTGCGCGAGGCCATCGTCGAGGAGTGCACCCAGGCGCACGTGAACCTGATCGAAACCCTGGTGGAACAAGTCGCCGCGCGCCTGTTGGCCGACTTCCATGAAATCCGCTCGCTGCGCCTGCGCATCAGCAAGCCCATGGCCTTCTCCGACTGTGCGGCGGTGGGCGTGGAAATCCAGATCTCGCGTTGACCATGAACGATATCGCCTCCCCCGACATCCGCGCCGTGGCGGACTCTCCCGACGCGGCGGCGCCGACCCGCGCCGTCTCCGTGGCCGGCCCCGACGACAAGAAGGCCCGCCACGAAGGCAACAAGCTCACCAAGCGCCTGGCGCGCGAGACCACCCGCGCCCTCTCCGACTACAACATGATCGAGGCGGGCGACCGCGTCATGGTGTGCCTGTCGGGCGGCAAGGACTCCTACGCCATGCTGGACATCCTGCTCCAGCTGCAAAAGCGCGCGCCGTTCCGGTTCGAACTGATCGCGGTCAACCTGGACCAGAAGCAGCCCGGCTTTCCGGCCGACATCCTGCCGCGCTACCTGACCGAACTGGGCGTGCCGTTCCACATCGAGACGCAGGATACCTATTCCATCGTCACGCGCGTGCTCGAAGAGGGCAAGACGATGTGCTCGCTCTGTTCGCGCCTGCGCCGCGGCATCCTGTACCGCGTGGCCTCGGAACTGGGCGCCACCAAGATCGCGCTCGGCCACCACCGCGACGACATCCTGGGCACGTTCTTCCTGAACCTGTTCTACGGCGGCAAGGCCAAGGGCATGCCGCCCAAGCTGGTGTCCGACGATGGCCGCCACACCGTCATCCGCCCGCTCGCCTACGTGCCGGAAACCGACCTGATCGCCTACGCCGAACTCAAGCAGTTCCCGATCATTCCGTGCAACCTGTGCGGCTCCCAGGAAAACCTGAAGCGCAAGGAAGTCGGCCGCATGATCAAGGAGTGGGACAAGCAGCACCCGGGCCGCTCGTGGAACGTCTTCAACGCGCTGTCGCGCGTGGTGCCGTCGCACCTGATGGACCGCGACCTGTTCGACTTCGTCGGCCTCAAGCCGACCGGCGTGCCGGACGCCAACGGCGACACCGCCTTCGACGCGGTCGATCCGTCGGATGAGGCGGACGAAGCCTGTGGCGATACGCCCGCCACGCCCGACGCGGCTGGCATCGTCGAAAAGAAAGTGGTGTTCACCCGCAATTGAACACCCCCGTCCGCGCCCGGCGCGGACAGCAAAAGGCCCCGATCTTCCGACCCGCGTGGGACGAAGCGCCGGGGCCTTTTCATCGCCGAGCCGCCTCAAGATGAAAACGCCCCCCTTCGGGGGGCAGCAAGCCGAAGGCGCGGCGTGGGGGGCCCTTTCATCGCCGAGCCGCCTCAAGATGAAAACGCCCCCCTCGGGGGGCAGCAAGCCGAAGGCGCGGCGTGGGGGCCCTTTCATCGCCGAGCCGCCTCAAGATGAAAGGCGCCCCCCCGGGGGGCAGCAAGCCGAAGGCGCGGCGTGGGGGGCCCTTTCATCGCCGAGCCGCCTCAAGATGAAAACGCCCCCTCGGGGGGCAGCAAGCCGAAGGCGCGGCGTGGGGGTCGCCTTTCCCCTGGCGGCTCAGCCGTTCAACACCCGCACCGGCTGGCCGGCGCGCCAGGCCTTCACGGCCTCCAGCGCGTTGCGGTAGAAGGCCTCGAAGTTCTCGCGGCTGACGTAGCCCAGGTGCGGCGTCAGGATGACGTTGTCCAGGTCGCGCACGCTGTCGGTGGGCGATAGCGGCTCTTCCGGATACACGTCCAGGCCGGCGCCGGCGATGCGGAACTTCACCAGCGCGTCCATCAGGGCTTCCTGGTCCACCAGCCCGGCGCGCGAGGTGTTCACCAGGTAGGCCGTCGGCTTCATCGCGGCCAGCGCCGCGGCGTCGACGATGTGGCGGCTGCGGTCGGACAGGATCAGGTGCAGGCTGACCACGTCGGAGGTGGCGAAGAGCTCGTGCTTATCGACCCGCCTGACGCCCGCCTCGGCGGCGCGCTCGTCGGTCAGGTTGGGGCTCCAGGCCACCACGTCCATGCCGAACGCGAGGCCCACCTTGGCCACCGCCGCGCCCAACTTGCCCAGCCCCAGCACGCCCAGGCGCTTGCCGGCCAGCGGCTCGGGCATGCCGGTCTGCCACATGCCGCGGCGCATGGCGGCGTCCTCGGCGGGCAGGTGCTTGAACAGGGCCAGGATGTGGGCCCACGCCAGTTCGGCGGTGGCGGTGTTGGCGTCGGCGCTGCCAGGCGCGCCGCTGACCACGATGCCCTGCGCGGCGCAGGCCGGCATGTCGATGGCGTTGTTGCGCATGCCGGTGGTGACCAGCAGGCGCAGGTTGGGCAGCGCGCGGATGCGGTCGGCCGGGAACGGCGTGCGCTCGCGCATGGCCACGATCACGTCGAACGGTTCGAGCGTCGCCTCGACCTGGTCGTCGGGGATGAAGTTGTTGAAGATCCGCACGTCGGCGTCGCCGCCCAGGGAACCCCAGTCCGCGTAGCGTTTGGCAACGTCGTGGTAATCGTCGAGTATTGCGATTTTCAAGTCTGTCTCCGGGTGGCGTGGCGCTTGCCGCGCCAGCCGCCCGGCCGACGCGACCCGCGCCGGTCAGTTCAGTCGTGCCTTGAGCTGGTCCAGCGGCAGCGCGCCGCTGATGCGCGTGCCGTCGGCAAAGAACAAGGTGGGGGTGCCGCGCACCATCAGTTGCTTGCCCAGCGCCAGCAGCTTGTCCTCGGGCACGCTGCAATTGGCGGTGGCCGGCTTCTGGCCGCGCAGCATCCAGTCGTCCCAGGCCTTGCCCGGGTCCGGCGCGCACCAGACATCGCGCACCTTGGTGTTCGAGTCCGGCGACAGGATCGGGTATAGGAAGGTGTAGACGGTGAGGTTGTCCACGTCTTCGAGCGTCTTGCGCAACTGCTTGCAGTAGCCGCAGTTGGGGTCTTCGAAAATGGCGACCTTGCGCGAGCCGTCGCCCTTGACCTGCTTGATGGCCAGGTCCAGCGGCAACTGGTCGAACGGGATGGAGCCGAGCTTTTCCTGCGCCTCGCGGGTGACGTCGCGGCGCGTCATGGCGTCGATCAACGGCCCTTCCATGACCCAGGTCACCTTTTCATCGGTGTACAGCAGGTCCATGCCCAGCTGCACCTCGAACAGGCCGTAGGGCGTGCGGCGCACGGCGGTCACGTCCATGCCGGTGAAGCGTTGCTTGAAACGTTCCTTGACCGCGTCCGCCACGGGGTCCGCCGGCGCCACCTGGGTGGTGGAATAGCTCTTGCCGCCCTTGTCCGCCTTGCCGACCGAATTGGTGGAGACGGACTTGTCGCCGCTGGCCTGCGCCTGGGCGCCGGCCGACAGGCCCAGCCCGGCGGCCATGAAGCAGGCCGCCAGCACGGCGGAAAAACGGAAATTCATGGGGACTCCTGTATTTGTGACGTCTCGCCTTCGATGGCCGAAAGCGTAACCGATCCGGCGCCCGGCCCGGGCCGGCCTTCCGGGAATCAGACACGCCCGCCGCGGGCGGGTTCCGTCCCGGGACCGGTCCCTAATTCGTCGATGCGCCGGCGATCAGGCGCCGCTTGACCAGCGGCGCGCGCTCGACCCAGTGCATGCCGGCATTGCGCAGCCACACCAGCGGCGTGGCGCGCGAGCCGAACAGCTTGTGCAGGCCGTCGGTGGCCAGCCGCAACGCCAGCACCGGCTCGGCGCGGGCGCGCTGGTAGCGGTGCAGCACGCGCAGGTCGCCGGCCTGGCGGTAGGGTTCGCGTCCGGCCACGGTGCGGGCCAGCGCCTCGACGTCGCCCAGGCCCAGGTTCAGGCCCTGCCCGGCCAGCGGGTGAAGGCGATGCGCCGCGTCGCCGGCCAGCGCGATGCCGGGCGCCACCATCTGGGCGCGCTCCAGCGTCAGCGGGAAACCGTGCAGCGTGCTGCGCACCTTCAGGCGGCCCAGGCGGCCCTGCGCCGCGTGTTCCAGCATCGATTCGAGCCGCGCGGCCTGTTCCTCGGGCGGCAGGGCCAGCAATTCCCGGGCCTGCGCGTCGCGCATCGACCAGACCATCGACACCTGCGGGCCGTCCGCCGTGTCCGGCAGCGGCAGCAGCGCCAGCACGCCGTCGTCGCGGAACCACTGGAAGGCGGTGCCCTGGTGGGCGCGCTCGGCGTCCAGGTTCACCACCAGCCCGGTGTCGTGGTAGGACACGGCGTCGTGCTTGAGGCCGGCGGCGGTGCGCAGTGGCGAAGCGGCGCCATCGGCGCCGACGAACAATTCGGCCTGGATGCGGGCGCCGCTCTCGGTTTCCACCGTGCCGGCCTGGTAGCCGGTGCAGCGGTCTTCAAGCCAGGGGATGCCGAACATGCGCACGGCCTGGATCAGCACCCGCTCGATCTCGCCGGATTCGACGATCCAGGCCAGTTGCGGCAGGGCCGCCTGCCAGGCGTTCAGGTGTACCAGGCCATCGGCGTCGCCATGGATCTCCATGGCCTGCACCGGCGTCAGGCGGGCCGACGGCAGCGCGTCCCACACGCCCAGCTCGGCCAGGAAACGCTGGCTGGCGGGCGAAATGGCGTAGACGCGGGCGTGGTAATGGTTGGGATCGGCCGGCGGCACGCTCATGCGCGGCGCCAGCAGGGCCACGCGCTGGCCGCGGCGGGCCAGCGCCAGGGCGGAGGACAGGCCGACGATGCCGGCCCCGCAAACCACGATCTGGTGTGTCATCTTGCGCTCGGCTCCCCGGCCTGTTTCGGCCACAGCAGCCACATCTGGCCGCGCTGCTTCATGCGCCCGGCCTGCTGGCCGGCCTCGTCGCCGTAGCCCCAGTAGAAGTCGGCGCGCGCCGCGCCGCGGATGGCGGTGCCGGTGTCCTGCGCGAACACCAGGCGCTGCAACGGTCGGTCGGAGGCAGGGAAGGTGGTGGCCAGGAACACCGGCGTGCCCAGCGGCACGAAGCCGGCGTCCACCGCGATCGCGCGTTTCGGCGCCAGGTTGACGCCATAGGCGCCCTTGGGGCCGAGTTCGGGATCGATCACCGGCTCTTCGCGGAAGAACACCACCGCCGGGTTGGCGTTGAGCATCTCGGGCACGCGCTTGGGATTGCGCTGCGCCCACGCGCGGATGTTTTGCATCGAGGCCTGGTCGGCCGACAGCTCGCCGCGGTCCGCCAGCCAGCGGCCGATGGACACGTAGGGCTGGCCGTTGTGGTCGGCGTAGGCCACGCGGATGGTCTTGCCGCTGTCGGGGCCATCGGTCAACAGCACGCGGCCCGAACCCTGCACCTGCAGGAAGAAGTTGTCGACCGGGTCGTCGACCCACACCACCACCGGCGGACGGCGGCCGGTCGACTCGATGGCCGCGCGGGTGTCATAGGGCACCACGCGCTTGCCGTCGAGCTTGCCGCGCACGCGCTTGCCAGCCAGTTCCGGATAGACCGACCCCAGGTCGATGGTCAGCAGGTCGGCCGGCACCGCGTACAGGGGCCATTGATAGTTGCCGCCCTGGCGGCGCGAACCGCGCACCAGCGGCTCGTAATAGCCGGTGACGGTATTGGTGGCCGGCTTGCCGTCGGCGGCGTTCAGGCGCCAGGGTTGCAGGTAGGTCTGCAGGAAGCGGCGCACGCCCTCGGGGTCGTTGGCGGCCGGCGCCCGCGACGGATCGGCCGCCGCGGCGCACACCGGCTGCCAGGCGCGCGGGGTGGCGCGCGCCGGCGCGGCCAGGTTGCCGCTGGTCGGGCGCATCAGCCCCTTGCAGTTGCGCAGGAACAGGGGCCAGATCTGGGCCAGATCGTCATTGGTCCAGCCCGGCATCTCGGCCCAGGTGCCGGCCTTGTACTTGCCGGCCAGCGCGCGGGGCGGCGTATCGGGCAGGGCCGACAGCGCCGGCACCACCAGCGGGCCATCGACGGCCGTGGGGCGCGCGCCAGCGCCGGGTTCGCCGGATTCGGGCGGGATCTCCGAGGGGGTGGTACATGCCGCCAGCAGGACCGACAGCACGGACAGGCTAAGAATGCGCTTCATGAGCAGATGGAAAACCGTACAACGTATGGCCGCGCCCCGCGTCAATGCAGGGTACGCGGCATGGCCAGGACGAATTCGGGAATCGGCACTTCGAACGGAATGCCGTTCTCGCCGACGCAATGGTAGGTGCCGCGCATCGTGCCGACCGGCGTGGGCAAGGGGCAGCCGCTGGTGTATTCGAAGGTCTCGCCGGGCGCCAGCAGGGGCTGCTGGCCCACGACGCCCAGCCCGCGCACTTCCTGCACGCGCTGGTTGCCATCGGTGATAATCCAGTGGCGGCTGATCACCTGGGCCGGGTGTTCCCCGGTATTGGTGATGCGCACGGTATAGGCGAACACGAATTGCTGCTCGCCGGGATCGGACTGTTCAGGCACGAAGCGCGGAGTGACAGAGACGCTCAGGTCGTAGGGTTTCACAGTCCTTTCCTGTGTGGCACGAGCAAGCTGCAATAATGGCACATTATGCCTTCACCCACCCCGAACACCATGTCTACCACCACCCGCATCACCCCCAGCATCCTGTCCGCCGACTTCGCCCGCCTGGGCGAGGAAGTGCGTGACGTGGTCGCCGCCGGCGCCGACTGGATCCATTTCGATGTGATGGACAACCACTACGTGCCCAACCTGACCATCGGCCCGATGGTCTGCGCGGCGATCCGTCCCCATGTTTCCGTGCCGATCGACGTGCACCTCATGGTCGAGCCGGTGGACGCCCTGGTGCCGATGTTCGCCAAGGCCGGCGCCAACTACATCAGCTTCCACCCGGAAGCCAGCCGCCACGTCGACCGCACCCTGTCGCTGATCCGCGAGAACGGCTGTAAGGCCGGCCTGGTTTTCAACCCCGCCACGCCCCTGTCGTACCTGGACCACGTCATGGACAAGGTCGACCTGGTGCTGATCATGTCGGTCAACCCCGGCTTCGGCGGCCAGAGCTTCATCCCCGGCGCGCTGACCAAACTGCGCGAGGCCCGCGCCCGCATCGACGCCTGGACCCAGGCCGGCGGCCACGAAATCGTGCTGCAGGTGGACGGCGGCGTGAAGATCGACAACATCGCCGAAATCCGCCGCGCCGGCGCCGACACCTTCGTGGCCGGCTCGGCCATCTTCGGCAAGCCCGACTACCCCGGCATCATCAAGTCCATGCGCGAGCAGATCGCCATCGGCGAAACCACCGCCGTCTGAGGAATACCCGCCATGACTCCCTTCCGCGCCGCGCTGCTGGACCTGGACGGCACCCTGCTCGACTCCATCCCCGACCTGGCCTTCGCGGCCAACGCCATGCGCGTGGAACTCGGCATGATCGCGCTGCGCGAGGATGTCGTGGCCACCTTCGTCGGCAAGGGGGTGGACAACCTGGTGCGCCGCAGCCTGGCCGGCAGCCTGGACGCCGCCGATCCGTCGCCCGAGGACTTCGCCCGGGCGCGCGAGGCCTTCTACCGCCACTACCACCTGGTCAACGGCGAACGCGCCCAGGTCTACCCGGGCGTCATGGAAGGGCTCAAGCACATGCGCGACCAGGGCCTGAAGCTGGCCGTGGTCACCAACAAGCCCACCGAATTCACCCTGCCGCTGCTGCAACGCACCGGCCTGGCCGGGTTCTTCGACGCGGTGGTGTGCGGCGACACCTGCGCCCGCCGCAAGCCCGACCCCGACCAGGTGCTGCACGCCTGCGAACTGCTGGGCGTGACGGTGGCCGAGGCCGTCACCATCGGCGATTCCATCAACGACGCCCAGGCCGGCCGCAGCGCCGGCACCCAGGTGCTGGTGGTGCCGTATGGTTACAACGAAGGCCGTGACGTGCGCGAGCTCGATGTCGATGGTATAGTGGACACGCTTGTCAACGCCGCCCAGTGGGTGGAGCTCTGGAATCAGAACCAGAACGCCGCGAAAGCCCAGGCCTGAAGCCGGGGTCCGCGCCCTTGACGGCCCACTTGAACATCGAACCGCTATCACCTGATGAACGTTTCCATCCAGAACCAAATGCTCGGCGCCTCGTGGCGCTGGTGGCGTTTGTCTTCCGGGTGGCGATGATTCCCTTCCCGGCCCTGGACGCGTCCCCGCCTCCCAGCGCCGATACTGTGTAGAACACAGAGCCAAGCCCGGAACCAGTAACCTGGACCGGGCTTTTTGCTGTGTGCCCGGTCCCCAGCAGATACCCATCGCCCCGAGACCGACATGACCGAAATCGAATTCAAAGCCCTCGCCGCCCAAGGCTACAACCGCATCCCGCTGGTGGCCGAGACCTACGCCGACCTGGACACCCCCCTGGGCATCTACCTGAAGCTGGCCCACGCCGGCCCGCAGGCCGGCCGCATGACCTGCCTGATGGAGTCGGTGGTGGGCGGCGAGCGCTTCGGCCGCTACTCGTTCATCGGCCTGCCGGCCCGCACGGTGATTCGCGCCAGCGGCACCCGCACCGAAGTGCTGCACGACGGCAAGGTCGTGGAAACCCATGACGGCGACCCGCTGGCCTTAATCGAGCAGTACCAGGCCCGCTTCAAGGTGGCCCTGCGCCCCGGCATGCCGCGCTTCTGCGGCGGCCTGGCCGGCTACTTCGGCTACGACACCGTGCGCCACATCGAACCGTGCCTGGGTCCCGCCGTGAAGCCGTTCCCGGCCGGCATGGAAGGCGGCACGCCCGACCTGATGCTGATGCACGTGGACGAACTGGTCATCGTCGACAACCTGGCCGGCCGCATCTACCTGATGGTCTACGCCGATCCGGGCCAGCCCGAAAGCTACAGCCGCGCCCAGCAGCGCCTGCACGACCTGCGCGCGCGCCTGCGACGCCCGGTGGAAATTCCCTACAGCCACGCCAGCATGCAGACCGAAGAGCGGCGCGACTTCAAGAAAGAAGACTACCTGGCGGCCGTGCACCGCGCCAAGGAACACATCGCCGCCGGCGACCTGATGCAGGTGCAGATCGGCCAGGTCATCGCCAAGCCGTTCCGCGACTCCCCCCTCTCCCTCTACCGCGCCCTGCGGTCGCTCAACCCCTCCCCCTACATGTACTTCTGGAACTTCGGTGACTTCCAGGTGGTGGGCGCGTCGCCCGAGATCCTGGTGCGCCAGGAGCGCGTGGTGGTGGACGGCGCGCCCAAGTCGCAGGTCACCATCCGCCCGCTGGCCGGCACCCGCAAGCGCGGCGCCACGCCCGAGGAAGACGCCGCCCTGGCCGCCGAGCTCAAGGCCGACCCCAAGGAAGTGGCCGAGCACGTGATGCTGATCGACCTGGCCCGCAACGACGTCGGCCGCGTCGCCGAGGTGGGGTCGGTCAAGGTCAGCGACACCATGGTGATCGAGCGCTATTCGCACGTGATGCACCTGGTGTCCAACGTCACCGGTAACCTGAATCCCGGCATGAGCAGCATGGACGTGCTGCGCGCCTCGTTCCCGGCCGGCACCCTGACCGGCGCGCCCAAGGTCGAGGCCATGAAGATCATCGACGAGCTCGAGCCCGTGCGCCGCGGCATCTACGGCGGCGCGGCCGGCTACCTCAGCTACGGCGGCGAAATGGATGTGGCCATCGCCATCCGCACCGGCGTCATCAAGGACGGCACGCTGTACGTGCAGGCCGCCGCCGGCATCGTGGCCGACTCCAACCCCGAAGCCGAATGGGCCGAGACCGAGGCCAAGGCCCGCGCCGTGCTGCGCGCCGCCGAGCAGGTCCAGCACGGCCTGGACGAGCCCATCTGAGACGCCCGCCGCCCCAATGACCGCCCCGGGCCGCGAATCGGCCCGCCTGGAGAAAAAAATGCTGTTGATGATCGACAACTACGACTCGTTTACCTACAACCTGGTCCAGTACTTCGGTGAACTGGGCGAGGACGTGCGCGTGGCGCGCAACGACCAGATCACCCTGGAAGAGATCGCCGCGCTCAACCCCGACCGCATCTGCGTGTCGCCCGGCCCGTGCTCGCCGGCCGAGGCCGGCATCTCGGTGCCCGTCATCCAGGCCTTTGCCGGCAAGAAGCCGATCCTGGGCGTGTGCCTGGGCCACCAGGCCATCGGCGCCGCCTACGGCGGCAACATCGTCCGCGCCCAGCAGATCATGCACGGCAAGACCGTGCGCATCTCGCATACCGGGACGGACATCTTCACCGACCTGCCGACGCCGTACACTGTCATCCGCTACAACTCGCTGACCATCGACCCGGCGACGCTGCCCGAGTGCCTGGCCGTGACCGCCACGGCGCCGGACGGCGACATCATGGGCGTGCGCCACAAGACGCTGCCCCTGTACGGAGTACAGTTCCACCCCGAATCCGTGCTCAGCGAACACGGCCACGCCCTGCTGCGCAATTTCCTGAACCTCGCCTAAGAAGGACGCACCGTGACGATCTCCCCCTCCGAAGCGCTGACGCGCTGTATCGAACACCGCGAAATTTTCCACGACGAAATGCTGCATCTGATGCGCATGCTGATGCGCGGCGAGATGTCGCCGCAGATCGCAAGCGCCCTGCTGATGGGTCTGCGCGTGAAAAAGGAAACGGTGGGTGAAATCACCGCGGCCGCGCAGGTCATGCGCGAGTTCGCCACGCCGGTGGTCACGCCCAACCCCGAAGACCTGCTCGACATGTGCGGCACCGGCGGCGACGGCAGCCACACCTTCAACATCTCCACCACCGCCATGTTCGTGGCGGCGGCGGCCGGCGTGCCGATCGCCAAGCACGGCAACCGCAGCGCGTCCTCGTCGAGCGGCAGCGCCGACGTGCTGGAAGCGCTGGGCGCCAACCTGGTGCTGACGCCCGAACAGGTGGCCGAGTGCATCCAGGCCACCGGCATCGGCTTCATGTTCGCGCCCGCCCATCACGGCGCCATGAAGAACGTGGCCGCGGTGCGCAAGGAACTGGCGGTGCGCACCATCTTCAACATCCTCGGCCCGCTGACCAACCCGGCCGGCGCCGCCAACCAGCTGATGGGCGTGTTCCACCCCGACCTGGTGGGCATCCAGGTACGCGTGCTGGAACGCCTGGGCTCGCGCCACG
The DNA here is from genome assembly GCF_040084795.1 of Achromobacter sp. HNDS-1. Taxonomy (NCBI): domain Bacteria; kingdom Pseudomonadati; phylum Pseudomonadota; class Betaproteobacteria; order Burkholderiales; family Alcaligenaceae; genus Achromobacter; species Achromobacter sp. HNDS-1. The sequence continues at coordinate 3,586,692 of NZ_CP157584.1, read as the reverse complement.
TGCTGGTGGTGCACGGCAAGGACGGCATGGACGAGGCTTCGCTGGGCGGCGCCACCATGGTGGGCGAGCTCAAGGACGGCAAGGTCAGCGAGTACGAGATCCACCCCGAGGACTACGGGCTATCCATGATGTCCAATCGCAGCATCAAGGTGTCCAATCGCGAACAGTCGCGCGAGCTTGTCATAGAGGCGCTGGACAATGTCGAGGGCACCGCCCGCGACATCGTCGCGCTGAATGCGGGTCTCGCCATTTACGCAGGCAACAAAGCCGATTCCATTCCCGCAGCGTTAGCGCTAGCATTTGAACTGATTTCCACCGGCGCGGCGCGAGCCAAGCTGGAAGATTTCTGCGCATATACCCGGAAATTCCAGAAATGAACGATATTCTCGCGAAGATCCTCGCCGTCAAGGCCGAGGAAGTCGCCGCCGCGCGCCAGATGCGCAGCGAAGCCGAAGTCCTGCGCGAAGCGCAGGCGCGCCAGGACGTGCGCGGCTTTGCCCAGGCCATCGAAGACAAGATCTCGCAGGGCAAGGCCGGCGTCATCGCCGAAATCAAGAAAGCGTCGCCGTCCAAGGGCGTGCTGCGCGAGACCTTTCAGCCCGCTGAAATCGCGGCCTCCTATGCCGTGCATGGCGCCGCCTGCCTGTCGGTGCTGACCGACGTGCAGTTCTTCCAGGGCTCGCACGACCACCTGCGCCAGGCGCGCGCCGCCTGCTCGCTGCCGGTGCTGCGCAAGGACTTCGTGATCGATCCCTACCAGATCATCGCCGCCCGCGCGATGGGCGCCGACTGCGTGCTGCTGATCGTCGCCGCGCTCACGCCCACGCAGCTGCGCGAGATGGAAACGCTGGCCATGGAACTGGGCATGGACGTGCTGGTGGAAGTGCACGACGCCCAGGAACTGGACATCGCGCTGACGCTGAAGACGCCGCTGCTGGGCATCAACAACCGCAACCTGCGCACCTTCGAGACCAGCCTGCAGAACACGCTGGACCTGCTGCCGCGCATTCCCGCCGGCAAGCGCGTGGTGACGGAAAGCGGCATCCTCAAGCCGGAAGACGTGAAGCTGATGCGAGCGCACAAGGTCGACGCCTTCCTGGTGGGCGAGGCCTTCATGCGCGCCCAGGACCCGGGCGCCGAGCTGGCCCGCGTGGTCGGCTGAGCCGCCGCCGGTCCCGCGCCATGCACGACCCGGGGCGCGGCGCGCCACGGCGTCCTTGCATGTTCATCCATGCTCATGCATGCGTGATGTTGCATACGTGTTGTTGCATGCGTGTTCATGCATGCGTGTTCATGCATGCGTGCTCTTGCGCGTCGATTCAACCCGGCCGTGCCAGCCCCAGCGCCGCCGCGCGTCGGTACAACGTGCTGCGATGCACGCCCAGGGCGCGCGCCGCGGCGCTGACGTTGCCGGCGTGCGCGGCCAGCGCCGCGCGGATCGCCTCGTCGGCCATGGCCTGCAGGCTGGGCGCGCCGGCGGACGCCGGCGCCGCCGGCATGCCGCGGATGTCCGCCGGCAGCATTTCTTCATCGACCCTGCCGGACGCGCCCGCCAGCACGTGCAGCGTGCGCAGCACCGCGGCCATCTGGCGATAGTTGCCGGGCCAGGCGTATTGCGCCAGCGCGTCCTCGATGCCGCCCGGCAGCGCCGGCCCGCTGCCCTGCGCGGCCCATAGCGTGCGCAGTAATTCGCGCAGGTCGGGGCGGGCGCGCAGCGGCGCGAGCGTCACGGTGTATTCGGCGATACGGAAGTACAGATCGGGGCGCACCGGCGCGTCCGGGCCATCATGCGCCAGCGCGCGATGGGTCGCGCACACCAGCGCGAAGTCCACCGCCACCGGCCGCGCCGCGCCCAGCGGCGACACCTCGCGCGACTGCAGCACCCGCAACAGGCGCGCCTGCAGCGCCAGCGGCATGTCGCCGATCTCGTCCAGGAACAGCACGCCCCCATGCGCCTGCCGCAGCAGGCCCTTGCTGCCCTGGCGGCGCGCGCCGGTGAAGGCGCCGTCTTCATAGCCGAACAGTTCGGATTCGATCAGGCTTTCGGGCAGCGCGGCGCAATTGACCGCCACGAACGGGCCGGCCGCACGCCGACTGCGCGCATGCAGCTGGCGCGCGAAGACCTCCTTGCCCGCGCCGGTCTCGCCCTGCAACAGGATCGATACGCCCGCGTCCGACAGATGCACCGCGCGCGCCAGCGCGCCCAGCGTGGCCGCGTCGAAGCTGGCGGCATCGCGCTGAGTCTGGGGCGCCGGCAGCGCGGCCGTGGCCGGCAGGCGCAGCGCCGGTTGCGGGGCGACCGTCGGCCGCGACCGGGGCAGGCGCAGGCGCGCGTGGTAGACCGCGCCGCCGCGCGCCTGCACCCGCCCGGCCGCGTCGGGCGCCTGTTCCATGACGCCCTCGAACAGGTCGGCGTAGCGATAGACGCCCAGCGCCGTGGACGCCAGGCCCAGCACCTGCAGGGCGCGGCGGTTGGCGCCCACCAGCAGGTCGCCCTCGAAGGCCAGCAAGGCCTCGCCCGGCGTGCCCAACGCGGAACGGTCGGCATGCAGGCGCAGCACCGCGCAGGATTCGTGCGCGCTGTCGAACAGCCGGTGCTCGATCAGGTCGACGGCGGCCCGCACCAGCGCCAGCACGTCGGGGCGCACCTCGCGCGCGGGGCTGGAAAGATCCAGCACGCCCAGCATGCGCCCTTCGCTGTCGGTGATCGGCACCGCGGCGCAGGTCAGGATGCGGTTGGGTTCGAAATAGTGTTCGGCGCCGTGCACCACCAGTGAACGGCCTTCCACCAGCGCGGTGCCGATGGCGTTGGTGCCCGCGCCGGCCTCGTCCCAGGCCGCCCCGGGCATCAGCGCGACGCGCGAGGCGCGTTGCGCGAAATCGATGTCGCCGTCGCTGTCCAGCACCAGGCCCTGGGCGTCCGACAGGATCACCAGGCCGTCGCTGCCGCCTTCGCGGCGCAGCAGCGACATGGCGGGTTCGGACAGCCGCCGCAAGGCCTCGTTGCGCTGGCGTGCCTCGCGCAGTTCGGCGGCGGTCATGGGCTCGGCGCGGCGCTTGCCGCGCATGTCGAAACCCAGGTCGGCGCAGCGGCGCCAGGATCGCAGGATGGGTTCGGCGACCAGGCCGCCGGGCACCACGCCCTGCTGGTTGAACAGCTGGCGCGCTTGCGTCAGCGGGTGCCGACCGGATTGAGTGGCCATGCATGTCTCCTTGGACGGTGTTCTGCGACACCTGTTCCGCGACAGTGTCGCGAAACGCGACACCCGGTAGCGGCGAAACGCCGCCCACGCCCCTGCCGGCGCGTGGCAATCTACTTTCGCACGCGGCATGCGCGCTTGTCCAGCCGCGTCCCCCGACATGGCACGCGGTTTGCTTGATACGAAGCAGGCACCCGACTGCCGTTACACCGACTATACGGAGACAAGCATGGACATCGCGACCCGCGTCACCCCAGAATCCTATGGCACGCGCCTGGACCTCAGGACGCAGTATGACAACTTCATCGACGGCAAATGGCAGGCGCCCGCCGACGGCGAATACTTCGACAACGTCACGCCGGTCACCGGCCAGGTGCTGACCCGCAACGCCCGCTCGAAAGAGCGCGACATCGAGCTGGCGCTGGATGCGGCGCATCGCGCCGCGCCCAAATGGGGTGCGACCCCGGCCGCCGAGCGCGCGCAGATCCTGATGCGTATCGCCGACGTGATGGAGGCCAACCTGGAACGCCTGGCCACCGCCGAGACCTGGGACAACGGCAAGCCGATCCGCGAGGCCCGCGCCGCCGACATCCCGCTGGCGATCGACCACTTCCGCTACTTCGCCTCGTGCATCCGCAGCCAGGAAGGCGGGCTGTCCGAGATCGACCACGACACCGTCGCCTACCACTTCAACGAGCCGCTGGGCGTGGTCGGCCAGATCATCCCGTGGAACTTCCCCATCCTGATGGCCGCGTGGAAGCTGGCGCCGGCGCTGGCGGCGGGCAACTGCGTGGTGCTCAAGCCGGCCGAGCAGACGCCGCTGGGCATCCTGCTGCTGATGGAACTGATCGGCGACCTGGTGCCGCCGGGCGTGGTCAACGTGGTCACCGGCTTCGGCCTGGAAGCGGGCAAACCGTTGGCCTCCAGCAAGCGCATCGCCAAGATCGCCTTCACCGGCGAGACCACCACGGGCCGCCTGATCATGCAGTACGCGTCGCAGAACATCATCCCCGTGACGCTGGAGCTGGGCGGCAAGTCGCCCAACATCTTCTTTGCCGACGTGGCGGCGCAGGACGACGACTTCCTCGACAAGGCCATCGAAGGCTTCGTCATGTTCGCGCTGAACCAGGGCGAAGTCTGCACTTGCCCCAGCCGGGCGCTGATCCAGGAATCGCTCTACGACAGGTTCATGGAGCGCGCGCTCAAGCGCGTGGCCGAGATCAAGCAGGGCAACCCGCTCGATGGCGACACCATGCTGGGCGCGCAGGCCTCCACCGAGCAGCTGGAGAAGATCCTGTCGTACCTCGACATCGGCAAGCAGGAGGGCGCGGCGGTGCTGGCCGGCGGCGCGCGCGCGCAGTTGCCGGGCGCGCTCGAAGGCGGCTACTACGTGCAGCCCACCGTCTTCAAGGGCCACAACAAGATGCGCGTGTTCCAGGAAGAGATCTTCGGGCCGGTGGTGGCGGTGACCACGTTCAAGGACGCCGACGACGCGCTGGCGCTGGCCAACGACACGCTCTACGGCCTGGGCGCGGGGGTCTGGTCGCGCGACGCCAACACGTGCTATCGCATGGGCCGCGCCATCAAGGCCGGGCGGGTCTGGACCAACTGCTACCACGCCTATCCGGCGCACGCCGCGTTCGGCGGCTACAAGCAGTCCGGGATCGGCCGCGAGAACCACAAGATGATGCTCAACCACTACCAGCAGACCAAGAACCTGCTGGTGAGCTACTCGCCCAAGAAACTGGGTTTCTTCTGACCCACAGGCGATGCCCGCCGGTGCGTCGCGGATCGACCCATGCCGGGTCGGCCGCGCCGCGCCGGCGTGGCGTCGCGGGAGTTGCATCATGCCAGGACCCACTCCGCGCGTGGTCGCCACCGACGCGGCGCGCGCGCTGATCGAAACCTTGCGCGCCAAGCACGGCCCGCTGATGTTCCACCAGTCGGGCGGCTGCTGCGACGGCAGTTCGCCCATGTGCTACGCGCAGGGTGAATTCATGGTGGGCGGCTCGGACGTGCTGCTGGGCGAACTGGAGGGCTGCCCGTTCTACATGGGCGAAGACCAGTTCGCCTACTGGGAGCACACTCAGCTCATCATCGACGCGGTGCCCGGACGCGGCGGCGCGTTCTCGCTGGACAGCGCCGAGGGCAAGCGCTTCCTGCTGCGCTCGCGGCTGTACTCGGACGAGGAATGGGCCGGCGTGGCCCCGGTCACGCGCGGTTGAGGCCGCGTCCCGCTGCGCGAACGCGCCGCGTCACGCGCGACGCGGCGCGCCGTCCTTGCCGGGCGGTTCGGCGCCACCGGCCTGTTGCTGCCACTGGAACGAGACGCGGCGGATGCGCGCGGCGCGGAATTGCGTGAACGAACGGCCACCCGGCATGGGTGCGCCGCGTAGCGGACTGCTGGTGTTTTTCATTGCGGGAAAAGCGTTGGCGGAAAAACTCTACGGTTGCCTTGCGTCGCCGGCCACGCCGGCGGCAATGACGAAAAGGACGGGCGCGGCCACGGGCATCAACCCGCCGCGGCGGCCCAGGCGCTGACGGGCGCGCGGCGGGTCCATTCGAGCGCGTCTTCCAGGCGGTCGTTGCCCCAGAACATCTCGCCGTCCACCAGGAAGGTCGGGGCGCCGAACAGCCCCAGGTGGCGGGCTTCGTCGACCCGGCGGCGCAGCGCCTCCTTGGCGGCCTCGGACTTGCCGCGCGCGATCAGCGCGTCGGCGTCGAGCGACAGGTCGGTCAGCAGCGCATGCACCACATCCTCGGCCTGGATGTCCTGGTCGTGCTGGAAATTGGCGCGGAACACGGCCAGGCAGAAGTCACGGCCCCAGGGCTCGTCCTGGCCCAGCAGCGCAATGCGGGCCGGCAGCACGCTCATGCGCGGAAACAGGCGCGGCCGGTTATAGGGCACGCCATACTTTTCGGCCAGGCGCGCGATGTCGCGCATCATGTAGGCGCCCTTGCCGGGGAACAGGCGGAACGGCGTGTCGTTCCAGCCCTGGGCCTGGAAGATCGGGCCCAGCAGGAATGGCCGCAGGTCGACCCGCACCTCGGCCCGCGCCGCCAGGTCGCCGATGCGTTCGATCGCCAGGTAGCTGTAGGGACTGGCGAAATCGAACCACATCTCGAGGCGGGGCGTGGCGGGCAGGGGCGCATTCATGACAAAAGCTCCAACGGCTGGGAAACCTGGGAAACCAGGGCGACCTGCGCATCCGGCAGGCCGCTGAGAACGACGTCGCGATCGCTGTCCACGATGATGGACTCGCCGGCTTGCAGCACGCTGTCGTCCGGGCGGCGGTAGGCGGACAGCCACACCGTGCCGGCCTGGCACTCGATCCGCAGGCCCGACGCGCGCCTGAGCAGCATAGTCGAACCCCGCGCCAAACGGAATGACATTCCCGCAGTGCAACATAGTCGGATCATGGCGCATCCCACGCCGCCTTGGCGGCCAGCCTGCCGGGCATCGGCGCCTTGGCACCGCGTCACCCGTCGTCTGAGGCATATTGGACGCCGCAGGCGTTATATTGCACAAGCGACATTTCCGCCGCATACGCATGATTTTAAAGAATGTCATATCCCCTGGCCAAACTTCCCCCGCTCGACCTGGTCCGAGGCTTCGTCGCCGTGGGCCGCCGCATGAGCATCACGCTGGCGGCGCAGGACCTGCACGTGACGCAGTCGGCCGTCAGCCGGCAGATCCGGGCGCTGGAGGCCCACCTGGGCGTGCCGCTGCTGGTGCGCGGCTTTCGCAGCGTCTCGTTCACGTCCGAAGGCGCGCAGCTGTTCCGCATGGCCGACGCCTGGCTGGGCCAGCTGGGCGACCTGACCGAGCAATTGCGCGCGCCCGAACGCCGCACGCCGGTCACCGTCACCACCACCATCGGGGTGGCCTCGCTGTGGCTGCTGCCGCGCCTGGGCGACTTCCAGGCCGCCCATCCGCAGATCGACGTGCGGGTGGCGGCCGATAACCGGGTCATCGACATCGACCGTGAAAGCGTCGACATCGCCATCCGCTACAGTCTGCGCGACACGGTGCCGGACGGCGCCGTCTGGCTGTTCGGGGAGTCGGTGGTGCCGGTGGCCCACCCGTCGCTGCGGGCGCGCGCCCTGGATGCGCGCGAATTGCAGCGCCACGTGCTGCTGGAATTCGACGACCCCACCCGGCCCTGGCTGCAATGGTCGGAATGGCTCAACGCGCGCGGCCTGGGCCGGGTGCGGCCCAAGGGCATGTTGCGCTTCAACCAGTACGACCAGATCGTGCATGCGGCGCTGGCCGGCCATGGCATCGCGCTCGGGCGGCTGGCGCTGATCGCGCCGATGCTGGCGGACCGGCGCCTGGCCGCGGTCGACGGCCAGCCGGCCGATGCCACCGAGCATGCCTACTGGCTGGTGCGCAACGCGCGCCGCAGCACGCCTGACGCCGAGATCGTGACGCGCTGGCTGGTACGGCAGGCCGCGACCACGGCACAACTGCTGACGGCGGATTCGGGCCGATAAACGCCACGCCCCACGGGTGTGCCGAGGTTTTCGGACCGACCGACACTGGCCAGTCCGGAGCGCCGCGCTACAAGAACTATACAAACCTTCACAGATTCGGCCGCGCCCTGCTGTAGATTGCGCCTGCATGACAAGTCATGGGTCCGGACCCGGCTTCCCGCGCTTGATTCGTGCGCCGTCCGCCCTGGTCCGACGCGCACCGACGCTATCCATTCATGGTGCAGATGAAGCTTTTCCGTTCCGCCGACGCCTGGCAAGACTGGTTTCTCAATTTCCAGCGTTCCTTCCTCATCCTGCTGGCGCCCTGGCTGGTGTCCGTAATCGCGCAAGGCCTGGGCCGCGCCTACCTGCTGGCGGCGTACGCGCCGCCGGGCGCCTACGCGGCCTTGCCGCAGGACATCAACCGCACCCTGGTGATCGGCCTGCTATTCGACATCAAGGTCGCGGCGATCGCGTTCTCGGTGCCGTTGCTGGCCGCGCTGCTGCTGGCCGCGCGGCCAGCGGCGTACGCCCTGTGGCTGCGCGCCCTGCCCTGGCTGGCCGCCGTGCTGGCCATGCTGTTCACCGCCAGCACCGTGATCAGCGTGTGCTACTTCGCCACGTTCTCGCGCTCGATCGACATCTTCGTGTTCGGCCTGATGGACGACGATACCCATGCCATCCTGGTGACGCTGTGGCACGGCTATCCGGTGCTGCGGACGCTGGCGCTGCTGGCGGCGGTGCTGGGCGCCACCTACTGGCTGGCGCGGCGCTGGAGCGCCCTCATCCTGCGCACGCGCCTGGCGCGCCGGGCGCTGGCGCCCAGCGCGCTGAGGCTGTCGCTGATCATCGCCATCACCGTGCTGGCCTGCCGGGGTTCGCTCGGACCCTTCCCGCTCAACAGGGACGACACCGGCATTTCCTCGCTGCGCCTGCTCAACGACATCGCGCCCAACGGCATATCGGCGTTCTTCTGGGCCCTGTCCGAGCGCGACAACGACAAGCGCTTCAAACCGGTCACCGCCGAAGAGGGCGAACAGCTCTACCAGCGCTTCCTGGGACGACCTGGCCACGGGCTGCAGCCTTTCATGGCCAGCACCGGCGCCAACCCGCAGGCCCGCGCCCGCCCGCCGCACGTGGTGCTGCAAGTGATGGAAAGCATGGGTTACCACATGAACATGTACGACCGTCCAGGCCGCGACCTGCTGGGCGCGCTGCGGCCGCACTGGCAGCAGGACTGGCGCTTCGACCGATTCCTGTCGGAAGGCAATGGCACCATCGATTCGCTCAGCCGGCTGCTGGTGCGCAGCCCGGTGCTGGCCACCAGCCAGTCGTCGGCGGCCAGCGCCACCTTCGCCAGCAATGCCTTCACGCCGTTCCTGGCGCGCGGCTACCGGGTGGTCTTCGTCACCTCGGGCGCGGCCACCTGGCGCAATCTGGGCCGCTTCGCCACGCACCTGGGCGCGCAGGAATTCGCCGACCAGCTGACGCTGAGGCAGCGCTACCCCGAGGCGCAGCCGGGCGCCTGGGGCGTGCCCGACGAATACATGTTCCGCTACATCGCCGAGCGCCTGGCGCGGGCCGACCGCGACGGCGAACCGCTGTTCGTCGTCGCCCTGTCCACCACCCATCATCCGCCGTTCCTGGTGCCCGAAGGAGGCCAGCGCGGCGGCCTGGACCTGAGCGATATCGAACGACTGCCCTACTATGACAGCTGGTCCGGCCTGGACGAAGCCTTCGACACGCTGCGCTATGCGAACGACCAGCTGGGGCGCTTCCTGACCGGCCTGAAAGCCTCGGCCCAGGGCGCCCGCACCATCGTCGCGGTGACCGGCGACCACAACATCCTGGGCGTGGACTATGCCGCCGACAGCGACATCGCGCTGGCGCGCGCGGTGCCCTTCTACCTGTATGTGCCGCCCGGCTACCGCGGGCAATCGACGTATGACCCGTCGCGGCCGGGCAGCCACAAGGACATCCTGCCCACGCTGTACCACCTGAGCCTGCCCGACACCCCCTATTTCCGCAGCGGCTGCGACCTGCTGGCCGCGCGGCCCGATCCGCGATGGTGCTTCGGCTTCAACAATCCGCGATTGGTGATCACGCGCGACGGTGCCTATCAGCGCGATCGCCCCGGCCGCATCCAGCCATGGGCTGGCTCCACCGGCCTGGCCCTGGCGCCGGAGCAGGCCGCTTCGCCCGCGCAGGCGGCCGAGCAGGCGCGGCTCGGGGCATACGGTCCGCTGCTGCAATGGCAGATCAACTACCAGGTGCAGAACCAGACGTCAGCGCGGCCGGACCGGCCGTAAGACTGTCCGCCACCGCGCAGGCTTGGGCCGCCCGGCGCGCCGCGCAGCCCATGGCGCGGACTAGTCGACGCGCACCAGCGGCTCGCCGGCGGCCATCTCGCCGACCACCGCGGCATCCGCGAATCCCTGCTCGCGGAACAGCGCCAGCACCGCTTGCGCCGCTTCCGGCGCGCAGGCCACCAGCAGGCCGCCCGAAGTCTGCGGGTCGGTCAACAGGGCCCGCTCGACATCGCTCACGCTCGCGCCCAGCCGCACGGACTCGCCATACGAGGCCCAGTTGCGGCCCGACGCGCCGGTGATCACGCCCTCGGCGGCGAAGGCCTGCACGCCCGGCAGCCACGGCAGCGTGTCGCGCCGCAGCACGGCGGTCAGCCCCGCGCCGCGCGCCATCTCCAGCGCGTGGCCGAGCAGGCCGAAGCCGGTGACGTCGGTGATGGCATGGACGCCGTCCATCGCGGCCAATGCCGCGCCCGGACGATTCAGGCGGGTGGTGTTGTCGATCATCACGCGGTAGCCATCGGCGTCCAGCCGGTTCTTCTTGAGCGCCGCCGACAGGATGCCCACGCCCAGCCCCTTGCCCAGCACCAGCACGTCGCCGGCGCGCGCGTCGGCGTTGCGCTTGATGCGGTCCGGATGCACCAGCCCCATCGCCGCCAGGCCGTAGATCGGCTCGACCGAGTCGATGCTGTGGCCGCCGGCCACCGGAATGCCCGCGTCCTTGCACACCGATTCGCCGCCGCGCAGGATCTCGGCGATGACATCGTGCGGCAGCACGTTGATGGGCATGCCGACGATCGCCAGCGCCATGATCGGCGTGCCGCCCATGGCGTACACGTCCGACAGCGCGTTGGTCGCGGCGATGCGGCCGAAGTCGTAGGGATCGTCGACAATCGGCATGAAGAAGTCGGTGGTCGCGATCAGGGCCTGCTCGTCGTTGAGCCGGTAGACCGCCGCATCGTCGGCCGTCTCGGTGCCCACCAGCAGGTTGGGGTAGCTGGCGGCCGGCCCGAAGCGGGCCAGCAATTGCGACAGCACGCCGGGCGCGATCTTGCAGCCACAGCCGCCGCCGTGCGACAGCGAAGTCAAGCGCGGCACCGCCGCGGACGCTGCATCCTGGGTCATGTCAGTCTCTCCGTAAGTGATGGGAAAAGGATAGCATCGCGCCCCCGAATGGCCCTATGATGATCGGGCAGCAACGGACGGCCGCCCGCCACCGGGCGCACCGACAGCCAAACTTCACCGTGCGTGAGGGCTTCATGGATCGCCGACACTTTCTCCGTTTCTCGGGCGCGCTGTGCGCCGCCCAGGCCGCCTTGCCCCTGGCCGCCCGCGCCGAACAGGCGCCCGTCAGCGCCGACTGGCGCGGCTTCGAACTGACCACCCACATCCAGGTCCGCGATCCCGGCGCCCACCCGCGCCTCTGGATTCCGCTGCCCTATGCCACCGACACCGGTTACCAGCGCGGCGCGCAAAGCGCCTGGCTGGTCAGCGGCGGCGGGGCCGCGCAGCTGGTGCAGGCCCCCGGCTACGACGTGCGCATGCTCGCCGTGCAATGGCCCGACGCCCAGGCGCCGCGCGAGGTCACGGTGACCAGCCGCTTCCAGACCCGCAACCGCCGCGTCGACCTGACCCAGCCGCCCCCCGGCGCGCCGCGTGAAAGCGCCGCCACGCTGCGCGAATTCCTCAAGCCGACCGCGCTGCTGCCCACCGACGGCATCGTCAAGACCACCGCCGACCGCATCACCCAGGGTCACCACGGCACGCTGGCGCGGGCCCGGGCGATCTATGACTGGGTGGTCGACAACACCTGCCGCACCGCCTCCACCCGCGGCTGCGGCACCGGCGACGTGCGCTACATGCTCACCGCCAACGACCTGAACGGCAAATGCGCCGATATCAACGCGCTGTTCGTGGCCCTGGCGCGCGCTTCCGGCATCCCGGCACGCGACGCCTACGGCCTGCGCGTGGCCGACTCGCAGCTCGGCTTCAAGAGCCTGGGCAAGGCCGGCGACGTGACGAAAGCACAGCACTGCCGCGCCGAGTTCTACGCCGACGGCTACGGCTGGATCCCGGTCGACCCGGCGGACGTGCGCAAGGTCATGCTGGAAGAGCCGCCCGGCGACCTGCCGGCCACCGATGCCCGCGTGCGCAGCGCCCGCGTCATGCTGTTCGGCGCCTGGGAAATGAACTGGGTCGCCTACAACCACGGCCACGACGTCGCCCTGCCCGGCACCGCCCACGGCCCGGTGCCCTTCCTGATGTACCCCAACGGCGAAACCGCCGACGGCCGCCTGGACAGCCTCGACCCCGACAGCTTCCGCTACACCCTGACCGCGCGCCCGCTGTCCACCTGAGCGGGCCACGCCATGCTCAGCCGCCGCCAACTGCTGCAATCCGCCCTGTCGCTGGCGGCCCTGCCTGCCTGGGCGGGCGCCGCCAGCGACAGCGCCCTCAAGCTCGCCACCGGCCCCGACTGGGCGCCCTGGACCGCCGCCACCCCGCCCCTGGCCCTGCCCGACCTCTCCGGCCGCGAACAGAAACTCGCCAACTGGCGCGGCAATGTCGTCATCGTCAGCTTCTGGGCGACATGGTGCGACCCCTGCCGCGACGAAATCCCCCTGATGTCCGCCATGGCCAGGCGCCACCGCGAGGAAGGCCTGCGCCTGGTCGCTGTCAACGTCGGCGAAGCCCTCGGCAAGATCACCACCTTCCTGGCCAAATGGCCCGTCGCCGGCGCCGTGCTGCACGACCGCAACAGCACCGCTTCCAAGAAATGGGACGCCGTCGGCCTGCCCGCAAACTACCTCGTCGATCGCGGCGGCAGCATCCGCCACTGGCACCTGGGCGCGCTGGACTGGAAAGCCGAGAACGTCAGCAGCGTCGTCACGCGGATGTTGCGCGCGTAGGCATTGGCTACCGGCTGGTGGACACGTCCGCCACGGCGAGACTTTCCGCGCGGACCATCCGTCGCAGGCGCCAATACGCCTTGAGCAGGCGTCGAAGTTGGGTAATACCGCGTGCGTGGCGAACCAGCCGCGGCCAGGCGCGAAGATCGAGCATGGCGCGCGCAAGGTGGGCCCGCATCTGCGGATCGCCCACGTCATTGCGAAGCAGACTTACGAAGCACAGAAGTTCATGCACAACGTGGCGGACGAGGGCAATGCGAGTCCTGCGGCCGAGTTCTCGTCGCGAGGACAGGACAAGCAACCTGCCGATGATATGGACATAGCTGATGCCGCGCCGCTGGCGGATCTGAGGCGAAGTCGACAGCGTTGTCGAATCGGGGTTGCGGCGATAGCCATACACAGGTTCGGGCGCGAAGCCGATCCGCTTGGCAACAAGGGCGAGCTCGGTAGTCCAGAGAATGTCTTCGTGGAATATCGTGGGTTCGAATGCCAGCCGGTGCCGGCAGATGAGGTCACGCCTGATAAGTTGCAGGCAAACGTAGTGCGGCCATTCCCCGACGCCTACACAGTGGACGATCCAGTCCGTGCCGGCCATCGTCCGCGCGACCGGCTGCCGTGTCAGGACCGCGGGCCGGGGCGCGGGAGGGGGTGTGTCCGTGAAGCGATATGCGTTACCGATCAACACGTCCAGATCCTGCGAGACGGCCTGTTCGTACCACGCAGCGAGCCCCGCCACGGGCAACACGTCATCGGCATCGGCGAATGCGATCCAGGTACCACGCGCCGCCTGCAAGCCGGCATTCCTTGCGGCGCCCTGCCCGAGATGGGTCTGCCTGATGATGCGCAGGCGCGCATCCTTGGCGGCATAGGCCTGCAGGATCGCCATGCCGCCATCGGCGGAACCATCATCGACCGCGATCACCTCCATGTTCATCGCGGCATTGCCCAACAGCGCATCCAGTTGGTGGGCAAGATACCGCTCGCAGTTATAGACAGGGACGATCAGGCTGATCTGTGGCGCAATGGGGTCGACGTGGTTCATATCCGGTAATGCGTAGGCGCGTGAATCCTCGCGCCCTGAACCGGGTCTTGCCATGGGTCTTCGATTATTCGATCCATCGTCCAACAGGCGCGGGTGGATCGGTAAACTACGCTGGATTACGAGGCCACAGGGACCAGACTCATCAATACAAGACCGGTCCGCCTGTTTTTGGCCGAACGACCATCGCGGGAACGAATGGCGGAAGGCAGCAGGAGTCGAACCTACCTGGGAACGTCTGACGCCCCCAACCGGGTTTGAAGCCCGGCCGTGCCACCGGACACGGATGCCTTCCTCGAAAACCCGCCTATGATACCGCCTGCCCGGCCCCCAGGTACGCGCTGTCCGTGCGCAGCACATGCGTGTCACGCAGCCGCCGTGTCAGCCCCGTCCGATCGAAGAATTCCAGGATCTGGATCGCGCGTTTGCGCCCCAGGCCGGTGGCATCCCGGAAGGCCGCCGCGTTCAACCCTTCGGGTTTGCCGGCAAGCGCGACCGCCAGCGCCGCCAGCTCCGCCACCCGCTCGCGGTGATAGAACAGATCCTTCACCACCTGCGCCACCTCGCCACGCCGCAGCAGCTTGCGCAGCACCTGCCGCACGCGCTCCTCGGGCTCGCCCTGCGCGCGCGCCAGATCGCGCACCCAGGGAGGGTCGTAGGCGCCCGCGGCCAGCAGCGGCAACAGGCGTTGCGCCAGTTGCGCCTCGGCCTCGGCCAGCGCCGCGGTGTGGCCCGGCAGATGCAGCCACGGCCCGTTGCGCAACACCCGGCCCTGCTGCTGCAGATCGTCCAGCAGCCCCTGCCACAATGCCTCCGGCGCCGCCGGCAGCGCCATGCGGCGCAGGCGCGAGCCGTCCGGCCCGGGTTCGTCCGGCGCGCCCTGGTGAAAGGTCGCCAGCGCCTGCTCCACCCGCGCCCGCAGCGCTTCCCAGTGCGTGGCCAGGATCAGCGTGCGCGCGCCCTGCGGCGCGCGCGGCTCGATCCAGATCGCGCCATCGGGCGCCGCCAGCTCGCGCACCGGCCGGCCTGCCAGGCGTTGCAGCGCCGTCTCGTCCAGTCCCAGCACGGCCTGCGCCAGCAGCGGTTGCAGCCCGCCGCCGTCCAGCATCTCCGCCACGCCTCGCAGCCATTGCATCCGCGCCGGCGCGCGGCGCTTGCGGTCCGGCGCGTTCGGATCGAGCACGCGGCCGCCGCCGACCGTGCGCGTGGCCTGCGCATTGCGCACAATGTAGCGGTCGCCCGGCATCGCGCACACCAATTCGTCGAATACCAGTTGCACCCAACCCGACTGGCCCGGCGCCAAGGCATCGGCCGACAGCGGCACCACATGCCCCACGTGGCGCGCCGCGCCGATGTGCACGTGCAGCGGCGTCCAGGCCCGCAGCGGCGCGTCGGCCGAGGGCAGCAGCGTCAAGGCCACATCGACGTGGCGCGACGGCAGAAAGCAGCGCGCATCGGCAATCCAGTCGCCGCGCGTGATGGCGCTCTTGTCGATGCCCGCCAGGTTCAGCGCGCAGCGCTGGCCAGCCGCGCCGGTCTCGCTGGGCTGGTTCTGCGCGTGGATGCCGCGCACCCGCACCCGCGTGCCCGCCGGCATCAGGCGCAGGTCGGCGTCGTCGTCGCCGACGCGGACGCGGCCGCCGTGCGCGGTGCCGGTGACCACGGTGCCGTGGCCGGCCAGCGTGAAGACGCGGTCCACCGCCAGCCGGAACAGGCCCGCGCCGTCGCGCGCGCCCAGCGCCTGCGCCGTCTCATCCAGATGCTGTTTGAGGCGCGCGACGCCATCGTCGCCGATGCGCGCCGCGCACACTTCGAACACGGGCGCGTCCCGCAGGAAGGTGTCGGCCGCCAGCGCCGCGATCTCGCCGCGCACCGCCGCCAGCCGGGCCGGGTCGGCGCGGTCGGCCTTGGTCAAGGCCACCGCGCCGCGCGCCACGCCCAGCAGCGCCAGGATGGCCAGGTGTTCGCGGGTCTGCGGCATGACGCCGTCATCGGCCGCCACCACCAGCAGGCCGAAGTCGATGCCGCTGGCGCCCGCCGCCATGGTGTGCACCAGCTTCTCGTGGCCCGGCACGTCGATGAAGCCCAGCACGTCGCCGTTGGGCAGGGGCGTGTAGGCGTAGCCCAGTTCGATTGAAATGCCGCGCGCCTTCTCTTCCTTGAGACGGTCGGTGTCGACCCCCGTCAGCGCCCGCACCAGCGTGGTCTTGCCATGGTCGATATGGCCGGCGGTGCCGACGATCATGCCCGCGGCTCCACGGATTGCGGCGCCGATGACGCGGCGGAGGCTTCAGCGAGTCTTTCGGCGAGTTGTGCGGTGAAGGCGGCCTCGTCGCGCGCCTCCAGGCAGCGCAGATCGAGCCACAGCGCATCATCGGCGATACGGCCGATCACCGGCACCGGCAGGTTGCGCAAGCGCGTCTCCAGGCGGTCCAGATGGCGGCCGGGACGGCCCTTGCCGCGATAGCGCACCGCCAGCCCGTAACTGGGCAACTGGTCCACCGGCAATGCGCCGCTGCCGATCTGGCTGAACATCGGCACCGCCTCGACCTCGTAGTCCGCGCCCGCCGCGTGCGCCAGCACGCCGCGCAGGCGCTCGGCCAGCGGCTGGATCTCGCGCTGCGGCCGCGTCAGCAGGCGCAGCGTGGTCAGGCGCTGCGCCAGGAATTCCGGCGCGCGGTACAGCTGCAATACCGGTTCGAGCGCGGCCAGCGTCAGCTTGCCCACGCGCAGGGCGCGCTTGAGCGGGTTCTTCTTGATCTTGCGGATCAGGTCGGCGCGCCCGACCAGCAGGCCGGCCTGCGGGCCGCCCAGCAGCTTGTCGCCGCTGAAGGTGACCAGGTCAGCGCCGGCGGCAATGGTCTCGCGCACCGTGTCCTCGCGCGGCAGGCCGAACTGGGTCAGGTCCACCAGCGTGCCGCTGCCCAGGTCCACCGTGGCCGGCAGGCCGCGCGCATGCGCCAGTGCCGCCACCTCGGCCACGCCGACGCTCTTGGTGAAGCCGGTGACGGCGTAGTTGCTGCAATGCACCTTCATCAGCATCGCGGTGCGCGGGCCGATGGCGTTCTCGTAGTCGGCGGCGTGGGTGCGGTTGGTGGTGCCGACCTCGACCAATTTGGCGCCGGCGCGCTTCATGATGTCCGGGATGCGGAAGGCGCCGCCGATCTCGACCAGCTCGCCGCGCGACACCACCACCTCGCGACGGTCGGCCAGCGCGTTCAGCATCAGCAGCACGGCGGCCGCGTTGTTGTTGACCACCGTGGCGGCCTCGGCCCCGGTCAGTTCGCACAGCAGGTCGTCGATCAGGTCGTCGCGGTCGCCGCGGCCGCCGCTGTCCAGGTCGAATTCCAGGTTGGCCGGCGTGGTCAGCGCGCGCAGCACCGAGGCCACCGCCTCGTCGGGCAGCAACGCGCGGCCCAGGTTGGTGTGCAGCACAGTGCCGGTCAGGTTGTAGACGGCGCGCAGACGCGGGGCGGCGGCACGCGCCAGGGCGCTGTCGACGGCGGCGGCCACGGCGGCTTCCGCCAGGTCCGCGCGCGGCAGCTCGCCGGCCAGGGCGCGCTGGCGCAGGACGTCCAGGTGCCGGCGCAGGGCCGCCACCACCTGCGTGCGGCCATGCGAGTCCAGCGCCGCGGCCAGCGCCGGCGCGTTCAGCAGCCGGTCGAGCGCGGGGATGTCGGCGGCGGCGGCGAACCCGGTCATGGCTATTCCTCCTCGGCGCCGTGCCACAGCAGCGGATTGCCGCTGGCGCGCGAATAGCCGGCCTCGCCCACCAGCACGTCCAGCATCAGGCTGGCGAGGTCGTCGGCCACCGGCTCCACGTGCAGGTCCTTGTCCTGGTAGAAGATCTTGCGGTAGGTATGGCAGCGGTCGCAGGTCTCGGCCTTGATGGCGGGCGCGCGGCCCTCGATGGCCTGGTAGGCCACGGACTCGACGTCCTCGCAGTGCGAACACTTGACCCGCACCATGTGCCACTGGGTCGCGCACAGGCTGCAGCACAGGTAGCGGTAGCCCTCGAACTGCCCGCCCACGCGCACCACGCTGGCCACCGGCAGGCTGGCGCACACCGGGCAGACGCCGAAGGGCGAGGCCACCGGCAATTGCTTTTCGTCGAAGCGGCTGGCCAGGTCGGTCCAGTACACCTGCAGGGCAGCCATGACGAACGGCGCGGCGGCGCCGTCGACGCCGCGATGCTGTTCCGACAGCACCGCCTCGGCCAGGTCTTCGAGCGATTCGGTGTCTTCGTCGAGCGCGCGGCGCAACGCCGCGCAGACATCCAGGGCCTCGGCCGGCACGTCCTGGCCGCCGGCAACCTCGCCGACCAGTTGGCGCAGGATGTCGCGCCACAGCGGGTCGCGCGGCCAGCCCACCGCCTGCAACGGCGGCATGCCATGGGCCTGCGCCAGGGCGATGCGGTCTTCCGAGGCCGGCGGCGCGTTGCAGCCGCGCAGGGCGTTCTGCTGGGCGTCGACCAGCCGCGCCATCAGCAGCAGGTAGTCGGCCACCGGGCTATCCACGGCCAGCTGCCGCAGGCGCGCCGCGCGCGTCGCGAAAACCGAATCGCGCGCCGGCAGCTGGATGCGGGGGATGGTGTTGTGATCGAGCGCCTCGATCTCGCCACGCGGAAGAATTCGCTGCAATTGCGTCTCCAGATAAACAAACACGGCTGCCGCCCCGACAGGGGGAGGCAGCCGTGCGGTGGGATCGGGCGGGATCCACCCGGCGGCGCCGCCACCGCCAGGTGGCGCCCGCCGCGCGGGGCCCGCTTACTTCGTCGTGGACTGCTTGCCGATTTGTTCCCGGAACCAGGCGCGGTGGTGCTTCCATGCCCAGCCCGCGGTCACGTAGCCGCGCAGCATCGCCGTGAGCGAGCCCTTGACCCAGATCGCCGCATAAATATGCACAATGATCGCGCAAATCAGCACCAATGCACAAACGGCATGCAGCACCGAGGCGGCGCGCACCACCCAGATCGGGAAATAGAAGGCGAAGAACTCGCGCCAGATCACGATGCCGCTGACGAACAGCCCCAGCATGCACAGGATCAGCACATAGAACAGCAGCTTCTGGCCGGCGTTGTACTTGCCGACTTCCGGCAGCTTGTCCTCGCGGTTCTCGACCACGTCGTTGAGCTGGCTGAGCCACTGGCGGTCGGCCTTGGTCATCAGGTTGTGGCGCCACATGTGGCCGGCGAACACCACGAAGCAGAAGAACATCACCAGCCCGATGAACGGATGCAGGATGCGGGTCCAGGGACCGCCGCCGAACAGGTTGGTGAGCCAGAACATCGAGGGATGGAACAGCGCCAGCCCGGACAGCGCCAACAGGATGAACGTGAGGGCGATGATCCAGTGGTTGGTGCGCTCGCCGGGGGAATAGCGCTTGATCCGGCGGTGATGGCGGTCGTCACTCATGGCGGATCTCCTCTTCGGCGCGACGTTCGTCTTCCTCGTCGACCTCGTTGCGGCCGACGCGGGCGTAGTGGAAGAAGCCAGCCAGCGCCGTCAGCGCCATGGCGGCCACGCCCAGCGGCTTGGCGATGCCCTTCCACAGCGAGACCATCGGGCTGATCTGCGGGTCCTTCGGCAGCCCGTGGTACAGCCCGGGCTGGTCGGCATGATGCAGCACGTACATCACGTGGGTGCCGCCCACGCCCTGCGGGTCATACAGGCCGGCCTGCTCGAAACCGCGCGATTTCAGGTCCTCGATGCGTTCGGCCGCGTGCTGCTTCATGTCGTCCTTGGTGCCGAACACGATGGCGCCGGTGGGGCAGGACTTGACGCAGGCCGGCTCCTGGCCGACGGCCACGCGGTCGGAACACAGGGTGCACTTGTACGCCTTGTGGTCCTTCTTGCTGATGCGCGGCACGTTGAACGGGCAGCCGGTGATGCAGTAGCCGCAACCGATGCAGTTCTCTTCGTGGAAGTCGACGATGCCGTTGTTGTACTGGATGATGGCGCCCGGCGACGGACAGGCCTTCAGGCAGCCCGGATCTTCGCAGTGCATGCAGCCGTCCTTGCGGATCAGCCACTCCAGGTCGCCCTGCGGGTTCTCGTATTCCGAGAAGCGCATGACGGTCCAGGAATGCTCGGTCAGGTCGGCCGGGTTGTCGTAGACGCCGACGTTGGTGCCGATCTCGTCGCGCAGATCGTTCCACTCCATGCACGCGCTCTGGCAGGCCTTGCAGCCGATGCACTTGGAGACGTCGATCAGCTTGGCCACGGACCCGGTGATGGGTTCGCGCACGCCCGGCGGCGGCGTGGTGGTGGCCGAGCGCCGTTTGATGTCGAGGGATTGCATAGACATGAGCGCTCTCCTAGATCTTCTCGACCTGCACCAGGAACGACTTGAATTCCGGTGTCTGCGAATTGCCGTCGCCCACGAACGGGGTCAGGGTGTTGGTCAGGAAGCCCGGTTTGGCAATGCCGACAAAGCCCCAGTGGATCGGGATGCCGACGTGGTAGACCGTCTTGCCCTCGATGGTCAGCGGGCGCAGGCGCTTGGTGACCAGCGCCACCGCCTTGATGTAGCCGCGGTTGGACGACACCTTCACGCGCGAACCGTTGGCGATGCCCAGTTCCTTGGCCATGACCTCGCTGATCTCGACGAACTGCTCGGGTTGCAGGATCGCGTTGATGCGGACGTTCTTGGTCCAGTAGTGGAAGTGCTCGGTGAGGCGGTAGGTGGTGGCCACGTAGGGGAACTTGTCCACCGTGCCCATCGCCGCCAGGTCGTCCTTGAACACGCGCGCCGCCGGGTTGCTGGTGACGCCCTTGGCCTTCGGATACAGCGGGTTGTAGCCCAGCGGCGTCTCGAACGGCTCGTAGTGTTCCGGGAACGGCCCTTCGGCCATGCCGGCGCGCGCGAAGAAGCGCGCCACGCCCTCGGGGTTCATGATGAACGGGCCCATGCCGCCGTCGGGGTTTTCATCGCCCTTGAAGTCGGGGATGTCGGCGCCGACCCAGGCCTTGCCGTTCCACGAGATCAGGCTGCGGCGCGGGTTGAACGGCTTGCCCGCGACGTCGCAGGAGGCGCGGTTGTACAGGATGCGGCGGTTGGCCGGCCAGGCCCAGGCCCAGTTCAGCGTCTGGCCGATGCCGGTCGGGTCGCTGTTGTCGCGGCGCGCCATCAGGTTGCCGCCGGGCCCCCAGGCGCCGGCGAAGATCCAGCAGCCGCTGGCGGTGGAACCGTCGTCGCGCAGCTCGGCAAAGCCGGCCAGTTGTTCGCCGCCCTTGCGCGTGACCTTGGTCGGGTCCTTGGGGTCGACCAGGTCCACCAGCGCCTTGCCCGAGTATTCCTTGGCCAGCTCTTCCGCGGTCGGGCTCTGCGGGTTGGAATACGGCCAGGACAGGTTGACGATGGGGTCGGGGTACTTGCCGCCCTCTTCCTGGTACATCTTGCGCAGGCGCGTGAAGATCAGCGACATGATCTCGATGTCGCTCTTGGCCTCGCCCGGCGGCTCGGCGCCCTTCCAGTGCCATTGCAGCCAGCGCCCGGAGTTCACCAGCGCGCCGTCTTCCTCGGCGAAACAGGTGGTGGGCAGGCGGAACACTTCGGTCTGGATCTGCTTGGGATCGACGTCGTTGGCCTCGCCGGCATTGCGCCAGAATTCCGAGGTCTCGGTGACCAGCGGGTCCATGATGACCAGGAACTTGAGCTTGGCGAAACCGGCGTTCAGCTTGGCCTTGTTGGGCGCGGCCGCCAGCGGGTTGAAGCCCTGCGCCAGGTAGCCGTTCATCTTGCCCTGGTTCATCAGCTCGTAGACCTGCAGCATGTCGTAGAGCTTGTCGAGCTTGGGCAGGTAGTCGAACGCCCAGTTGTTCTCGGCGGTCGCGGCCTTGCCCCACCAGGCCTTCATCAGGCTCACGTGGAACTTGCCGTAGTTCTGCCAGTAGCTGAGCTGGTTCGGCCGCAGCGGCTTGAGCGCGCGCGCGGCGATGTACTTGCCGTAGTCCTGCTCGGGCTCGTTGGGCAGCGTCATGTAGCCGGGCAGCAGGTTCGACATCAGGCCCAGGTCGGTCAGGCCCTGGATGTTCGAGTGCCCGCGCAGCGCGTTCATGCCGCCGCCGGCGATGCCGATGTTGCCCAGCAGCAGCTGCACCATGGCGCCGGTGCGGATGATCTGCGAACCGATCGAGTGCTGCGTCCAGCCCAGCGCGTACAGGATGGTGGCGGCCCGGTCGGTGGTGGCGGTGGACGCCAGCATCTCGCAGACCTTCAGGAACTTGTCGCGCGGCGTGCCGCAGACGCGTTCGACCATCTCTTCGGTATAGCGCGAGTAGTGCTTCTTGAGCAGTTGGTAGACCGAACGCGGATGCGCCAGCGTCGGATCGGTCTTGACGTAGCCGTCGTCGCCGCGCTCGTAGTCCCAACTGGCCTTGTCGTAGGTCCGCTTCTCGGCGTTGTAGCCGGAGTACAGGCCCGCGTCGAACGCGAAGTCCTCGCGCACGATGTAGGAAAAGTCGGTGTAGTTGCGCACGTACTCGTGCTGGATCTTGTCGTGATCCAACAGGTACTTGATGACGCCACCCAGGAAGATGATGTCGGTGCCGGTGCGTATGGGCGCGTAGAAGTCCGCCACGGATGCCGAGCGCGTGAAGCGCGGATCCACGACGATCAGCTTCGCCTTGTTATGGGCTTTCGCTTCCGTGACCCATTTGAACCCGCAGGGGTGGGCCTCGGCGGCATTGCCGCCCATGATCAGTACTACGTCCGCGTTCTTGATGTCGACCCAATGGTTCGTCATCGCTCCACGGCCAAACGTCGGGGCAAGACCTGCCACCGTCGGGCCATGTCAGACACGGGCTTGGTTGTCGAACGCCAGCATCCCCATGCTACGCACGGTCTTGTGCGTGATATAGCCGACCTCGTTGCTGCTTGCCGAGGCGGCCAGCATGCCGGTGGTCAGCCAGCGGTTGACCGTCTTGCCGTCTTCGGTCTTTTCGACGAAGTTGGCGTCACGGTCGGCCTTCATGAGCTTGGTGATGCGCGTGAGCGCGTCGTCCCAGGAGATCCGTTCCCACTTGTCCGAACCGGGCGCCCGGTATTCCGGGTACTTCAGGCGGTTGGGGCTGTGGATGAAGTCGATCAGGGCCGCGCCCTTGGGACAGAGCGTGCCGCGGTTGACGGGGTGGTCGGGGTCGCCCTCGATGTGCATGATGCTGGCGCGGGCATTCTTGGCGCCATCGCCCAGGCCATACATCAGCAGACCACAGGCGACCGAACAGTAGGGACAGGTGTTGCGCGTTTCCGTCATGCGCGCAAGCTTGTACTGGCGCACCTCGGCCATGGCCGTGCCAGGGGCTACCCCCAGCAATGCCAGGCTCGAGCCAGCCAGCGTGGTACCGGTCACCTTGAAGAACTGGCGGCGGTTCATGTTGACCATGAAGCACTCCTCTCCGGGTGAATAGGAGGAAAGCGCGGGCCGGTCCGGGGGAAAAGCCCTACGAATTCCAAGGATATGCAAGCAAGTATAGGCGCAGCGCGAGCGAGTTGCCATGCCTTGCGTCCCCTGAACACAAAATCGGGCAATGAGAACGATTTACCGCCAGGATCGGGCTTTTTCGCGGATTTTGGATGATCGCGAGACTGCTACCATTGCTCGCGGCGGGTTCCGGCCCGCTTTTACGCCCTTCTTGCCTGCCCGTTGGAGCGCCGATGCGCCGTTTTGCCCCCCTGGTCCTGTCCCTGTCGCTGGCCGCGCACGGCCTGTCGCCCGCGCCAGCCGTCGCCGCGCCGGCGCCGACCCCGGCGGCGGCGGCCACCGAATCCGCCCGCGAGGCGGCAATGGAAGGCTATCTGTATTTCTACCCGCTGCTCACCCTGGACCTGACCCGGCGCCAGTTCACGCATCCGTCGCAGGGCGGCCTGGGCGCGCCCGCCAACACCTTCCTGCACACCCGCGCCCTGCCCCGGCCGGGCGCGGCCACGCCCTGGGGCAACCCTGACATGCTGCGCAGCACCGCCTGGATCGACCTGAGCGCCGGGCCGGTGGTGCTGTCGGTGCCGGACAGTCAGGGACGCCCGTATACCCTGACGCTGCTGGATCTGTGGAACGAGGCCTTCGCCACGGTTGGCAAGCGCAGCACGGGCACCGCCCGCGGCAATACCGCGATCGTGCCGCCGGGCTGGTCCGGCACCCTGCCTTCGGGCATGCCGCGCATCGACGCGCCCACGGCGTATGTCTGGGCCCGCTCACTGGTCCAGACCGACGGCCCGGCTGACTATCCGGCGGTCCACGCGCTGCAGGATGGCTTCACTCTGACGCCCCTGGCGCAGTGGAACCTGCCGCCGCAGTCGCAGCGCATCAAGGCCGATCCGTCGCTGGACCTGAAGACGCCGGTGCGCGAGCAGGTCGAATCGATGCCGACCGACGCCTTCTTCACCTATGCCGCCGAGCTGCTGCGCCGCAATCCGGCGCATGCCACCGACCAGCCCGTGCTGGCCAAGCTGCGCCGGGTCGGGCTGATCCCCGGCCGGCCGTTCGACTTCGACAAGCTCGACCACCCGGTCAAGCAGGGCCTGCGGCGCGGCCTGCGCGAAGCGCGCGAACGCATGCTGGCGGCCGCCGGCGTCAGCCTGGCCAGCGTCAACGGCTGGCAGCGCGAGACGGCCAGCGCCGGCGTCTACGGCAACGCCTACCTGCGGCGCGCGCTGTCGGCCCAGGCCCAGCCGGGCGCGGGGCTGCCCGAGGACCTGTCGGCGCTGCTGCTGGCCGCCGACAGCCAGGGCCGGCCGCTGGATGGCGCCCATCGCTATACGCTGCACTTCGACAGCGGCCAGTTGCCGCCAGCCGGCGCGCGGTGGTCGCTGGCCGCCTACGACGCGCAAGGCCTGCCGGTGGCCAATCCCATCGACCGCTACGCGCTGGGCGAACGCGATCCGCTGCAGTACAACGCCGACGGCTCGCTCGACCTGCTGATCAGCCACGCCGCCCCCGAGCCCGGCGCGCAGGCCAACTGGCTGCCGGTGGCGGCCAGCGGCCCGGTATACGTGCTGCTGCGGGTCTATGCCCCGGGTCCGGCCCTGCTGGACGGGCTGTGGACGCCACCGCCGGCCGTGCGCGACGAACCGGAGGCCGAACCGGAATCCGCGCCCGAGGCGGAACCCCGGGCGGGGGCCGCGCCGGCGCCCGTCGCAACGCCCGCCACGACGCCGCCCGGCGCTCCCGTCCCCGGCCCCGCGAAGAAACCCTGACAAACCCGCCGCCGACGGCGCCATGACAGGGTTTCGCCACTACCATAGGCGTTTTGTCGCCGAGTAGAACGCCCGCCATGGACGAAGCCTTTAGCCACCAACTGTCGATGACCATCCTGATGACGCCCGATATGGCGAACTTCTCAGGCAATGTGCACGGCGGAACCATCCTCAAGTACCTGGACCAGGTCGCCTACGCCTGTGCCAGCCGCTACGCCGGCCAGTACGTGGTGACCCTGTCGGTCGACCAGGTCGTATTCCGCGAGCCGATTCACGTTGGCGAGCTGGTGACCTTCCTGGCGGCGGTGAACTACACCGGCCGTACCTCGATGGAAATCGGCATCAAGGTGGTCACCGAGGACATCCGCAAGAAGCTGGTGCGCCACACCAACAGCTGTTACTTCACGATGGTGGCGGTGGACGACAACGGCGCCCCCACCGCGGTGCCGCCGCTGGCGCCGCGCAACCTCGAGGAAAAGCAGCGCTTCGAGGCCGCCCGCCTGCGCCGCGAACTGCGCCAGGAAATGGAACGGCGCCACGACGAGATCAAGCGCGAAACCACCCATGAGGGGTGAACGCCCCCACGCCGCGCGCGCTTCGCACGCTAGCTGCCCCCCGAGGGGGCTGCCCGCCCTTGGGGCGGCCCGGCGGGCGGAAGGAACGGACCCCCACGCCGCGCGCGCTTCGCGCGCTAGCTGCCCCCCGAGGGGGCTGCCCGCCCTTGGGGCGGCCCGGCGGGCGGAAGGAACGGACCCCCACGCCGCGCGCGCTTCGCACGCTAGCTGCCCCCCAAGGGGGCTGCCCGCCCTTGGGGCGGCCCGGCGGGCGGGCGGCTATTCTTGCGATGAGCGGCGTCCAGGTCGCAGGTGAGCGGACATGAAAACCGGGCCTTGAGGCCCGGTTTTTTTGGGCGACGGCGCAACGCGGCGCGTCACGCGCCTTCGGCCGCGCCCGGCGGGCGCGACGGCGGCGCCGTCACGGCCGGTTCACGGTCGCGGCCGACCATGCGCTTGAGGCCCAGCCACTGTTGCGACCAGAAGCCCTGGCCGTAGTCGCGGCCGCCCAGTTCCGGCTGCTGGTCATGGATGCCGGTGGGGCCGTAGCCGACGCCGAAGCGCGCCGAGCGGAACAACACGTCCCAGATCGGGAACAGCGCGGCAAAGTTATAGCCGCCGGCCGGCCCCGGCGTCGACGCGTCATAGGCGATGGAATGGTGATGGCGGTGGAAACGCGGGCTGACCAGCAGGCGTTCGCCAATGGCGCCGAAGTGCATGCGCAGGTTGGCGTGCGAGAAGCTCTGCGCCAGCTGGGTGATGGCCACGATCGCCACGAACTGCGCGGGCGGCACGCCCACCAGCTGCGACACGAACACCACCACGACGTCGCGCAGCATGTCGTCCAGCAGGTGGTTGCGGTCATCGCTCCACATGGTCATCTGGCGCTGGCTGTGGTGCACCGCGTGCAGCGCCCAGAGCCAGGCGAAACGGTGCTGGGCGCGGTGGTACAGGTAGTCCACCAGGTCGAACAGCAGCAGGTAGATGATCAGGCTGACCCAGGCCTGGTCGGTCACGCCGGGCCAGTACTGGTCGAGCTGGAACGGCGCGAAGCCCCAGATGTGCAGCTGCCCGAAGATGCTGTCCCAGAACGGGTCGATGGTGAAGAACAACGCCAGGCGGAACACGCCCAGGCGATGGATCAGCGTGTAGAGCACGTCGATGCCGATCTGGCGGCGGTCGGTGACCGGCTCGACCGGGCGCAGGCGCTGCAGCGGGCCGAACACCAGCAGCAGCACGGCCACCTGCAGCAGGCCGACCAGCAGCCACATGGTGGCGTCGTAGCCGTCCTCGATGAAATTGCTCAGGCCCAGGTGGAACAGCGCCGGCTGCACCAGGGTTTCGAACAGCCATTGCTGGCAGTTCCCGAACCATTGACTAAGCGTATCCATGATCAGTGATGCGTGGCGATCCAGTCGCGGTAAGCCGGATGCGTATCCAAGGTAGCAAAACAATAGCCCTTGCGCTGCAGGCCTTCAATCAGCGGCTCCAGCACGGCGGGCGCCCAGGGGTCCTGGCGCGACCAGATGCCCAGGTGCGCCAGCAGGATGTCGCCGGGCTTGATGGTGCGCAGCGCCTGGTCCAGCAGCTTGGCATTGGGGTACTTGTCGCTGGGCAGTTCGTCGCCCAGGAAACCGGCCGGCGCCCAGCCCACGTGCTCGAAGCCGCAGGCCTTGGCGGCGCGCAGCAGGGCCGGCGAGGTCTTGCCGCCCGGCGCGCGGTACAGCGGCAGCATCTGCTTGCCGGTCATCTGCGTGAAGCGGGTGGCGGAGCGCTTGATCTCGGCGCAGTACTGCTCGGCGGTCCAGGTCTCGCGCTTACCCGTGTCGGGGCCGGCGCTGGGCTTGACGCGGAACTTGCCGTCCGGCAGGTCGCCCTGCCAGTAGACGTGGTCGTAGGTGTGCGAGCCGAACACGTGGCCCTCGGCCGCGCGCGCCTTCCACCACGGCGCCCACTGGTCGTCCAGGCTGCTGCCGTCGGTCAGCGTGCGCTCGTTGGCCAGGAAGAACGTGACCTTGACGTGGTGGCGCGCCAGCACGTCGGCGATCAGCGGCGCCACGCCCATGTGGCCGGTGTCGAAGGTCAGGTAGACCGGCTTGTCACAGGACGCGGGGGCCGCCGTGGCGGCCTGCGCCGCCAGCGCCAGGCAGACGGCGGCGGCCAGTTGCCGTTTAGCGGGTCGCCGCATGGTTCAGCGTCCAGACGCCGTGCGGCGACTTGCCGACGTTGACCTGCTTGACGACCTTCTTCTGCTCCAGGTCCACCACGGTGAGCTTGCGGGCCCAGCGCGACGTGACCAGCAGGGTCTTGCCGTCGGCCAGCACGTCCATGCAATCGGGACCGCCCGGCACCGGGAAGGTGTCGACCACGGCCAGCGTCTGCAGGTCGATGCGGCTGATGGAGTTGGCGGTGCGGTTGCTGACGAACAGGTGGCGCTGGTCGCCCTGGGCGCGGAAGGCGTGCGCGCCGGCGGCGGTCTTGATGCGCGAGATCAGCTTGGCCGGGCCCTTGCTGACGTCATAGGCCTCGACGTAGGAATCGCCGGTCAGCGCCACCAGCAGCGTCTTCTGGTCGGGCGTGAGGAACACGTCGGCCGGGGTCTTGCCAACCGAGACGGTCCATTTGGGCGTCTGCGTGGCCAGGTCGATGGCGATGAGCTGGTCGCTGTCCTGCAGCGTGACGTACGCCGTGGTGCTCTTGGCGTCGATCATGATGTGGCTGGGCGTCTTGCCGGCCGGGATGCGCTTGACCAGCGTCAGGTCAAAGCCCTTTTCCAGCGGCTTCCAGGCGTAGATGTCGATGTGGTCCAGGCGATTGGCGGCCGTGACGAACCACTTCATGTCCGGCGAGAACTGCAACTGGTAGGGATCGACGATGCCGGTCAGGGTGCGCTGCACCTCGCCGGTCTTGGGATCCATCAGCGTGATCGAGTCGCCGGTGGCGTTGGCGACCATCAGCGACTTCTTGTCAGGCGTGAGATACAGGTGGTGCGGTTCCTTGCCCGTGGGGACGCGCCGCAGTTCCGTGTACGTGGCGGGATCGACGATGCTGACGTTGGCGTCCAGGGAGTTCAGGACGAAGATCGGGGCCGACGCCGCGGCGGCGCTGAGCGCCATCCCTGCGCCGAAAATGGCGCAGCGGACAAAATGCAAGGGATTCAATTTCCAGGTCCGACAAAAGGGGATCGGGCGCCGATCCCAGTGCTCGCCATTTTGGCATAGCCAACTGTCAAAAAACCGTAAACCCCGGCCGACCGGGCCGCGCGGCAGGCAGGTTGCGGCACCGCTACAACGCTCGCGCCGCCACACCTGCAACAATCGTAAAAAAACATTTGGCGCCAATGGGTTGCGGCGTGATGTTATTCCAGGTTCCGAACGACACACCGGGCCCTTGGCGTGGCCGGCGACATGTACCGAAACCGGCGCCGGAAAGGCGCCGATTCCGGCAGCGCATGCCTACAGCTTGGCGACCGAGACTTCCGTGGCCTTGACGAAGGCCAGCACCTCGGTGCCGACCTGCAGGTCGAGTTCCTTGACCGAACGGGTCGTGATGACGGACGTGACGATGCCGGCGGGCGTGTCCACGTCGACCTCCGAGACCACCGGGCCCAGGATGATTTCCTTGATCTTGCCGCGGAACTGGTTGCGGGCGTTGATGGATTGAATGCTCATGGTCCTGCTCCTGAAAAAATGGAAGGATTTCCGTTGGGTCCCGCTCGCGCCCGGGCGGCGCTTGCCAGGAAAACCGCCCCCGCGGCCGCGGACTAAACCGCGAGCCGCAGGTGCCGTATCTGTATGACCGGCGCAAGGGGCCTGTCCCCCGCCGCCGGCGCCTCCTGCTTCATCACCACCCGCAGCACCCGCGCCTCCAGCGCCGCGAAGGCGGCCGAGCCCCGCGAACGCGGCCGCGCCAGCTCGACGCGCTCGTCCAGCACCACGCGGCCCTCGTCGATCACCAGGATGCGGTCGGCCAGCGCCACCGCCTCGCCCACGTCGTGCGTCACCAGCACCGCGGTGAAGCCGTCGCGACGCCAGATGTCCTCGATCAGTTGCTGCATGCCGATGCGGGTCAGCGCGTCCAGCGCGCCCAGCGGCTCATCCAGCAGCAGCAGGCCCGGCCGGTGCACCAGCGCGCGGGCCAGCGCCACGCGCTGGCGCTGGCCGCCGGACAGTTGCGCCGGCCAGTCGCCGCCGCGGTCGCCCAGGCCCACCTGCCGCAGCACTTCGGCCGCCTGGGCCCGTGCCTGGCCGGGCAGGCCCAGCGCCAC
This sequence comes from Achromobacter sp. HNDS-1, assembly GCF_040084795.1. Taxonomy (NCBI): domain Bacteria; kingdom Pseudomonadati; phylum Pseudomonadota; class Betaproteobacteria; order Burkholderiales; family Alcaligenaceae; genus Achromobacter; species Achromobacter sp. HNDS-1. Next base: position 3,556,748 of record NZ_CP157584.1, on the reverse strand, counting down.
GTTCTGCGCCACGCTTTTCCAAGGCAGCAGGCGCGCGTCCTGGAACATCATCCGCACCCGGCTGTCGGCCGACCATTGCGGAAAGTTGTCGAACAGCACCGGCGAGCGCGACGGCACGCCGCCCTGCGCCGCGCTGGGCGTCTCCAGCCCGGCCAGCAGGCGCAGCAGGGTGCTCTTGCCGCAGCCGCTCTGTCCCACCACCGCCACGAACTCGCCCGGCGCGATATCCAGGTCCAGCCCCTTGAGCACCAGGCGCTCGCCATAGCGCTTGGACAGCTGCCGCAGGGTCACGCGCAGCGCGGCCCGGGCCGGCATCACCTCGTCGGCGGCCGGTTCGCGATCGGCGCGCCCGGGCACGTCCAGGTGCTGCAACAGCTCGAACTCGTTGGGGTTGACGAACATGGCGTGGCCTCCGGGCGCCGCGTCCTCAGCGGGACGCCGCCAGCTTCTGCTGATAGTCGGTCTTGACGAAGCCGGCGAACGATTTCTCGGTCACCGCCAGGAACTCGGGCGAGGCGTAGGCCGCGGCGATGTCCTTGACGAACGGCTTGTCCAGGTCGGCCGTGCGCACCGCCACCAGGTTCTGGTAGGTGGGCGTGGTCTTCTCCAGCGCCAGCGCCTCGGTCAGCTTCAGGCCCGAGGCCAGCGCGAAGTTGCCGTTCACGAACGAGTAGTCGGTGTCCTCCAGCGAGCGCGGCAACTGCGCCGCCTCCAGCGGGATAAGCTTGATCTTCTTCACGTTCACGGCCACGTCCTTCTCCGATACCCGCAACGGGTCGTAGCCTTCGCGCAGCTTGATCCAGCCCAGTTCCTGCAGCACCACCAGCGCGCGCGCCTGGTTGGTCGGATCGTTCGGCACCGCCACGCTCACGCCCTCGGGCGCGGCGTCCACGCTCTTGTACTTGCGGCTGTAGATGGCGATGGGCGCGGTCGGCACCTTGACCAGCTCCGACAGCTCCAGCTTGTTCTTGGCGGCGAAGTTCTGCAGGTACACGATGTGCTGGAAAGCATTGGCGTCCAGCGCGCCTTGCGCCAGAGCGAAGTTCGGCTGCACGTAGTCGTTGAATTCGACGATGCGCACGGTGTAGCCCTGCTTCTCCAGGATCGGCTTGATGCCGAGCTTGATCTGGTCGCTGTAGGGGCCGGCGGTGGCGCCGAAGACGATTTCCTTTTTGGCGGGATCGGCGGCCAGCGCGGCGCCGGACAGCGACAGGACGGTGGCGGCCAGCGCCAGGCTCAGGAGATTGCGTTTGACGGACATGGGATTCCTCTCGGGATCAACGTTTGTCGATGCGTCGCGCGACGGTATTGCCGGCGAACTGGATGATCTGCACCAGCACCACGAGCAGCGCCACGGTCAGCACCATCACGTCGGTCTGGAAGCGGTAATAGCCATAGCGGATGGCCAGGTCGCCGATGCCGCCGCCGCCCACCACGCCGGCCACCGCGGAATACGACAGGAAGCTCACCGCCAGCACGGTCAGGGCCAGCACCAGCCCGGACCGCGCTTCCACCAGCAGCACCCGGCGCACGATCTGCAGTTCGGATGCGCCGGCGGCGTGCGCGGCCTCGATGACGCCGCGCGGCACTTCGCGCAGGCATTGCTCGACCAGCCGGGCGAAGTACGGAATCGCCGCGAACGACAGCGGCACCGCCGCCGCCACCGGGCCGATAGAGGTGCCGGCAATGACGCGGGTGAACGGCACCAGCGCCACCAGCAGGATGATGAAGGGGAATGAGCGCACGGTATTGACCGTCCAGCTCAGCAGCCGGTGCGCCAGCGGGCGGTCCAGCGACTGGCCCGGGCCGGTCAGGAACACCAGCACGCCGAGCGGTCCGCCCAGCAGGATCGACGCGGCCAGCGCGATGCCCAGCATCAGGAAGGTCTGGCCGACCGCCACGCCCAGTTCGGGCAGCAATTGCACAAAGGTGTCCAGCATCAGGCGACCTCTTCATAGGGATGGGAGGCTTCGCGGATCAGCTCGCGGCCGAGCGCCGAGGTCAGGTGCACGCCGGCGCCGGAGATCTCGGCCTGCTCCAGCACCTGGCCGTTCTCCATCACGGCGACGTGGCGGCACAGCGCCCGGACCACCGCCAATTCGTGCGTGACGATGACGATGGTCACGCCCAGGCGTTTGTTGATGTCGCGCAGCACGCTCAGCACCGAGCGCGTGGTCTCGGGGTCGAGCGCCGAGGTCGGCTCGTCGCACAACAGCACCGCCGGCTCGCTGGCCAGCGCGCGCGCAATCGCCACGCGCTGCTTCTGGCCGCCGGACAGCTGCGCGGGATAGCTGGCGGTCTTGTCCGTCAGGTCGACAATTTCCAGGCACTCGCGCACCCGCGCCGCGATCTGTTCGCGGCCGCGGCCGCCATGCACCCGCAACGGGAAGGCCACGTTCTCGAACACGGTCTCGTTCTGCAGCAGGTTGAACTGCTGGAAGATCATGCCGATGTTCTGGCGCGCGGCGCGCAGCGCCGGCTTGCCAAGCGCGGTCAACTCGGTGCCGCCGACCCGCACCGTGCCTTGGTCGGGACGTTCGAGCAGGTTGATCAGGCGCAGCAGCGTCGACTTGCCGGCGCCGCTCTTGCCGATGATGCCGAAGGTGTCGCCGGCGCGGATCGACAGCGACACGTCGCGCACCGCGTCGAAGCGGCCGGCGCGGGTGGCGAACGACTTGCTCACCGCGTCCAGCCGGATCAGCGGCTGCGGCAGCGAGGCCGGTTCGGGTAGGGAGGAAAGATCGGTCATCGGCGAATCAGGGTGAGAGTCATGCGCATCAGGAATACGCGGTGGGTTCGGGGATCTGGTCCAGCAGCGCGTAGCGGCCCAGGTCGCGGATCTTGTAGGCCACGGGGTCGTGCAGGGTGTGCACGCGCGCGTTGCGCCAGTAGCGGTCGTAGCCATAGCGCGCCGCGGTGGACGAGGCGCCGGTGACGTCGAACAGGCCGTTGCCCACCTCCAGCGCGGCGCGATGCGCCAGCACCTTGGCCTGGGCGCCGGCCACCGCCACCTCGCCGCGCTCGTCCGCCGTCAGCGACGGCCCGCGCGCCAGCGCGGCGTCGAGCCTGAGGCCGGCCACGTCGGCCAGCGCCTGCGCCGCCTGCACCCGCAGCCAGAATTCGCCGAAGCGCTCCTGCACGTAGGGGTCGTCGGCATGGCGCTGCACGCCCGACGCGAACCAGGGCCGGGCGTCGTCGCGCACATAGCGGCGCGCTTCGCGGAAGGCGCCGCGGGCGATGCCCAGGTACAGGTTGGTCATGATCAGTTGGGCCACCTGCGAGCGCAGCGTGGCGCGCGGCGTGGGCGCGACGCCAGGCGCCTGCAGCACCTGCACAGGCTCCAGGCGCACGTGGTCGAAGCGCACGGTGCCGCTGTCGGTCTGCCGCTGGCCGAAGGCGTCCCAATCGGGATTGACGGTGATGCCCTCGGCGCGGGTCGGCAGCGCGGCGATCAACGCCGTATCCGAGGCCTTGTGCCAGGCGGAGAATGTCAGCAGGTCGGAGCCGACGGAGCCGGAGCTGAAGTTCTTGACGCCGTCGATGCGGTAGCCGTCCAGCTCGGGCCGCGCCACCACCCGCCGGTCCAGCGGATTGAGCGCGTTGCCCCAGAACAGATTGCGTTCGACCGTGGGTTTCAGGAAATACGCGTGCTGTTCAGGCGTGCCATAGAGCAGCACGCCTGCCACTTGCAGATGGTGAAAGCCAAACACGTGCGCCAGCGCGCTGTCGGCCTCGGCCAGCGTGCGCACCGCCGCCAGCACGGTCGACCAGCTGGCGCCGGCACCGCCGTATGGGGTCGGCACCGACAGGCGCAGCAGGCCGCTGGCGCGGATCTGTTCGCGCTCGGCGGCGGCGTGGCCGCCCTGGCGGTCGCGCTCGACGGCGGTGACGGCCAGTTGATCGGCCAGGGCCTGGACGGCGCGCGGGATGTCGTCGGCCGCGCGCGCCGGCGCGGCGCCGGCGGCAGGCGCGCGTGCGGTATCGGGGTCGGTCTGGATCTTGGCCATGGAATCTCGTGGTGGAAAAGGCGGGTCAGGCCGGCCGGTAGGCCGGGTTCCAGCGCAGCAGGCGGCGCTCCAGCAGCCCCGCCAGGGTGTCGGCCACCTTGCCCAGCAACGCGTAGAGCAGGATGCCCAGCAGCACCACGTCGGTCTGCAGGAATTCGCGCGCGTTCATCGTCATGTAGCCGATGCCCGATTGCGCCGAGATGGTCTCGGTCACGATCAGGATCACCCACACCAGCCCCAGCGCGAAGCGCAGGCCGACCAGGATCGACGGCAACGCGCCCGGCAGGATCACGTCGCGATACAGGCGCCAGCCCGTCAGGCCGTAGGAGCGCCCCATTTCGATCAGCGCCGGATCGACCGAACGGATGCCGTGGAAGGTATTCAGGTAGACCGGGAAGAACACGCCCAGCGACAGCAGCGCCAGCTTGGCGGTCTCTTCGATGCCGAACCACAGGATGATCAGCGGAATCAGCGCCAGCACCGGAATGTTGCGGATCATCTGCAAGGTGGTGTCCAGCAAGGTCTCGGCGGTGCGCGAGGAACCGTTCAACAGGCCCAGCGCCAGGCCCAGCCCGCCGCCCAGCAGCAGGCCCCACAGCGCCCGCAGCGCGCTCACCCGCACGTGCTGCCAGAGCTCGCCCGACGCCGCCAGCGACCAGGCCGCGGCCGCCACCGACGACGGGGCCGGCAGGATGCGCGACGACAGCCAGCCGGCCTGCGCGGACAGCTGCCACAGGCCCAGGATCAGGGCGGGGACCAGCCAGGGCGCCAGCGCCGCGCGCCAGCCGCCGGGCTTGCGGGCGGCTGCCATCAGCTGGCCGCTTCCTTGGGCACCAGTTCGGTGGCCATGACTTCGCCGAACGGCCCGGTGAGCACCGTGTTGCCGACCTGCTTGCCGCCCTTGCCGGGCAGCAGCGGGAACACCAGCTCGGCAAAGCGGTACGACTCTTCCAGGTGTGGATAGCCGGAGAAGATGAAGGTCTCGATGCCCAGGTCGGCGTATTCCTGGATGCGCGCGGCCACGGTCTTGGGATCGCCCACCAGGGCGGTGCCCGCGCCGCCGCGCACCAGGCCGACGCCGGCCCACAGGTTGGGCGAGATCTCCAGGTGCTTGCGGCCGCCATGCTCGTCGTTGAGCTTGCCGCCGTGCAGCGCCGCCATGCGGCGCTGGCCTTCGGAATCCATTTTCGAGAATGCCGTCTGCGCGGCGCGCACGGCGTCCTCGCTCAGGTGGCTGATGAGGGCGTCGGCGGCGGCCCAGGCGGCCGCCTCGGTCTCGCGCACGATGACATGCAGGCGGATGCCGAAGCGAACCGTGCGCCCATGCCGCGCGGCGCGCGCCTTGATGTCGGCGATCTTTTTCGCCACGGCCTCGGGCGGCTCGCCCCAGGTCAGGTACACGTCGAGCTGCTCGGCGGCCAGTTCGTGCGCGGCCTCCGATGAGCCGCCGAAATACAGCGGCGGATACGGCTTCTGCACCGGGGGGTAGATCACCTTGCCGCCCTTGGACACCAGTTGTTCGCCCTCGAAGCTGTAGCCCTCGGCCTCGTGGCTGTTCTCCAGGATGCCGCGCCAGATGCGCAGGTAGTCGGCGGTGATGGCGTAGCGCTCGTCGTGGCTGACGAAGACGCCGTCGCCCTCCAGCTCGCCGGGGTCGCCGCCGGTCACCACATTGACCAGCAGCCGCCCTTCGGACAGGCGGTCGAAAGTGGCGGCCATGCGCGCCGAGAACTGCGGCGAGCTGACGCCGGGACGGATCGCCACCAGGAATTTCAAGCGGCGCGTGGCGCCGATCAGGCTCGACGCCACCACCCACGCATCCTCGCAGGAGCGGCCGGTGGGCAGCAGCACGCCGTCGTAGCCCAGCGTGTCGGCGGCCACCGCCACCTGGCGGAAGTAGTCGTAGCCGGCCGCGCGCGCGCCGCGGCTGGTGCCGAGATAGCGCGAATCGCCGTGGGTGGGAATGAACCAGAAGACGTCCATGGAATACCTGCCCTTGTCTATTTCAGGCCCGACGGCGCGGCGTCGAACACGTTGAGGGGTTTGGGAATCAGCTTGAGCGCGTGGAACGCATTGGCCACCTGCTGCTGTTCCAGCAGCACTTCCCGCGTGATCGGCTGCACGCCGTAGGCCAGCCGCTCGGCGGCCAGTTCGACCACCGCCTTGTCCAGTCCTAGCACCGGCTGCAGCAGCGCCACGGCCTCCGCGCGATGATCGCGCGCCCACAGGTCGCCCTTGCGGATTTCCTCCAGCACGGTCTGGATCACTTCGGGATGCGCTTGCTGGTACGGTCGCGCGGCCAGGAAGAACTGATAGTTCTTGACCACGCCGGTGCCATCGGCCAGCACGCGCGCGCCCAATTGCTTCTCGGCCGCGGCCTGGAACGGATCCCAGATCACCCAGGCGTCGACCGATCCGCGCTCGAACGCCGCGCGGGCGTCGGCCGGCGTCAGGTAGGCCACGTTCACGTCGGCATAGGGCACGCCGGCGCGCTCGAGCTGCTTGACCAGCAGGTAGTGCACGTTGGAGCCCTTGTTCAGCGCGACTTTCTTGCCCTTCAGGTCGGCGACGCTCTTGATCGGCGAATCCTTGGGCACCAGGATCGCCTCGCTGGTGGGCGACGGCGGTTCGTTGCCGACGTACACCAGCGCCGCGCCGGCGGCCTGCGCGAATACCGGCGGCGCCTCGCCCACCGTGCCGAAGTCGATCGAGCCGACGTTCAGTCCTTCCAGCAGCTGCGGGCCGGCGGGAAACTCGGTCCACTTCACCGTGATGCCCTGCGCCGCCAGTCGCTTGTCCAGGTCGCCCAGGGCGCGCACGATGGTCAGCGTGCCGTACTTCTGGAAGCCGATGCGCAACGTCTTGGCGTCCTGCGCCTGCGCGGCGGGCCACAGCAACGCCGCGCACAGCAGCACCGCCAGCCAGCGGAAGACGGAAAGACGCGACATCCAGATCATGCTGCGCATGGAAACCCCTTTTTGGTTCAGACGCTGAAGCCGCCCGCGAGCGCGAGCCGGCCGAGATCGAAGGCTTCATTGACGACCACGCCGCGCGGGCGCAGTTGCTCGGCCAGGCGCTCCACCGAATCCTCCAGCCGCGTGCGCACGTCGTCATCGATATGGCTGACGCCATCGTCATCGACGCGCACCTGCTTGTCGGTGGCGTAGACCCCGGCCAGGATGTGGCGCGCGCCCAACGCCGACAGCACCGGCTTGAGCCCGTATTCCAGCGCCAGCAAATGCGCCGGACTGCCGCCGGTGGCGATCGGCAGCACCACCTTGCCGGCCAGCGCCTTCTCGTCCAACAGATCCAGCACGGCCTTCAGGCCGCCGGAAAACGAGGCCTTGTAGACCGGCGTCGAGATCAGCACGGCGTCGGCCGCCGCCACGCGGGCCCGCAGCGCATGGGCCGCCGGCCCGGCGTAATGGCCTTCGACCAGGTCTTCGGCGGGCACGTCGCGCAGGCCCAGCTCGCTGATGCCCAACCCGCGCGCGCGCAGCAATTGCGCGGCATGGCGCAGCAGTGCGGAGGAACGGGAACGCTGCGACGGACTGCCCGCCAGGGTAAGAATGCTCATGTTGGATGCCGGTGTTGCGTTGGAGAATCGTGCGCGGCGCAGGCCGGCTCAGAAGGCGGGAATCAGCGAGCCCTTGAATTCGGTTTCGATGAAGGTGCGGACTTCGGGCGACTGGTAGGCGGCCACCAGCTTCTTGACCCAGGGCTGGTCGCGGTCCTTGGTGCGCACCGCGATCACGTTGGCATAAGGGCCGTCGGCAGCCTCGCGACCGATGGCGTCGCGCGCCGGCACCAGGCCGGCCTGGGTGGCGTAGTCGTTGTTGATCGACGCCGCCGTCAGATCGTCGAGCGAGCGCGGCAGCTGCGCCGCGTCCAGCGCCACCAGCTTGAGCTTGCGCGGGTTGGACACCACGTCCAGCGGGGTGGCGTTGTTCTTCTGCTCGGCCTCCGGCTTGAGGGTGATGAGCTTGTAGGCGGCCAGCAGGCGCAGGGCGCGGTTGCCGTTGGAGGGATCGTTCTGGATGCCCACCGACGCGCCTTCGGGCAGGTCGTTGAGCGACTTGATCTTGCGCGAGTAGAAGCCCAGCGGCGCGGTGACGGTCAGGCCGACGGGCACGATGTCGAAGCCGCGCGCCTTGATCTGGTTGTCGAGGAACGGCTTGTGCTGGAAGGCGTTGGCGTCGAGGTCGCCGGCGTTGAGGGCGGCGTTCGGAAGTTGGTAGTCGTTGAACTTGACCAGCTTGATCTCCAGGCCTTCACGGGCGGCAACCTGCTTGACGACGTCGAAGATCTTTTCGGTGGTGCCGACGGAGATGCCGACGGTGATGGTCTTTTTTTCCTGCGTGTCGGCGTGAGCGGTGCCGATCAGGGTCAGGGCGAGGGTGGTCGCGGTGAGCAGGTGGCGGGTGAGGGACATCGTGTCTTTCCGGCTGAATTCGAATGGGATGACTGGATTCTGTCATTGCGAAATCCTTGGGAAAAATACTTAGTGGGTATGAGGATATGTGGTGAGGGTTGGTTTTTTTTCCGGTTTTGGGGTTTTGGAAATATGAGGTTATTTCGGGGAGTTTGGATTGATGTGTTGGGCGGTGAAGTTGGGTTCTTAAGGCGCGCGTGTCGGGGTCGGTGGGGGATGGCGGGGCTACGATTGCGGTCCGGAGCGTTCGCTCCGGACTTCCCCGTTGTCAACCTCGTACGCCTTCGGCTCCCTACGGTTTCCCTCGGGCGCATCTACACGCCCCGCCATCCCCCACCGACCCCGCCACGCGCTCGCGATGAGACGTAATGACGGTCTCAGGGGCGGGCGGTGTGCTTGGCGTTCTGGCGCACAGCGGGGGGGAGGGAAAGGTCTTGCGGGGCCCGCCGCAAGCCGGCCGCGCGGGCGGCCTTTTGCGGCTTACGTGGTGTCTTGCGTCGGGATGATGACGCTCCCTGTAGGGCGCCGCACTGACCCCTCTCGCTGCGATAGCATCAACAGGCCTGATCTAGACGGCGGTCAGGTTTTTAATGCCTTAACCGCAAAAATACTGACACTCCCCTCGCGGGTGGAAAGGGCCCATCCGACGCGATTGCGCGGCTGCCGGCACCACGAAAAGGGCGCTATCCGGTGCTATTGCGCGGCTGCCAGCACCACGACTGTTGTCGGCGGCGCACGCGCTCGTCACGCGCAAGCCAGCCCCCACCGCGCCGCCATTACCCCCCTCTCCTTCGGAGCGGATCCCCTAGAAAACCGCTCGCCACCCGCGCGCAGCGCACCCGCTTAAATTTCAGATGCACAGACGCCCATCGTGGCCGCCCGCGCGGCCGCGATGGGCAACCCCGCAAATTCCCTTCCCCGCACCCGGCTCTAGCAGCGCGACAAGCCCAGACGCTCGTAGCCCCTCGGGCGGGCGGACCCGATGGCGGGCAACCTCGATGCGCCCGAGGGAATCCGAAGGAGTCGCCGGCAGGCGGCAACGAGGATGACGAAGGGGAAGTCCGGAGCGAACGCTCCGGACCGCAATCGCGGGCGCCCGCCATCGGGTCCGCCCGACCGAGGGGCGACCTACGAAGCTCCGCCCCCAGCCCCCAAAAACCTAAGCCACCACCCGCCGATACTCCCCAGCAGCATGCCCCCCCGCCAGCAACGCCCGCCCCGCCCCAAACAACTTCTCCCGCAACGTCCCCTCCGCATAAGCCGTCTTGTAAACCCCGCGCTCCTGCAACTCCGGCACCACCAGATCGACGAAATCCGCATAGCACTCCGGCGTCACCGTCCGCGCCAGGTTGAAGCCATCGATGTCCGTCTCTTCGACCCACGACGCCAGCTCATCGGCCACCTGCGACGCGCTGCCCACCAGCGCCGGATAGCGTCCGCCCAGCGCCATGTCGGCCAACAGATCGCGCACAGTGCGGTCCGTGCGCGCCACCGTCAGGTTCTTTACCGCCGACTCGATCGCGTTGTTCTTCACATAACGGATCGGCTCGTCCGCCGCATAGCGTGAAAAGTCGATGCCGGTGGAGCTGGCGTAGTGGGCCAGGCCGGCTTCCGGATTGGCATAGCGCAGGTACTCCGCGTGCTTCTCGCGCGCCTCGGCCTCGGTGCGGCCCACCACCGCCGTCACGCCCATGAAGAACTTGATGTCGCGCGGATCCCGGCCCTCGCGCGCCACCGACTCGCGCACGCCCGCCACCAGCTTGCGCAGGCCTTCCTTGGTCTGGCTCGACACGAACACGCATTCGGCGTGGCGGGCCGCGAAGGCCTGGCCGCGGCCCGAGGAACCGGCCTGGTACAGCACCGGCGTGCGCTGGCGCGACGGCTCCGAAAGATGGTAGCCCTGGACCTTGTAGTACTTGCCTTCGTGATCGATGCGCCGCACGGCGGCCGGGTCCGCGTAGACACGCGCGCGCCTGTCGGCGCGCACCGCGTCGTCGTCCCAGCTGCCTTCCCACAGCTTGTAGGCCACTTCCAGGAACTCGTCGGCGCGGTCGTAGCGCTCGTCGTGCGCGATCTGTTCGGACAGGCCCATGGCGCGCGCCGCACTTTCCAGGTAGCCGGTGACGATGTTCCAGCCGATGCGGCCATCGGTCAGGTGGTCCAGCGTCGAAAAGCGGCGCGCCAGCAGGTACGGCGCCTCGTAGGTCAGGTTCACCGTCACGCCGAAGCCCAGGTGGCGGGTCGCGGCGGCCATGGCGGAGACGGTCAGCAGCGGGTCGTTGACCGGCAGCTGGATCGACTCGCGCAGCGTCAGGTCGGCCGAGTCCTGGTACACGTCGTAGACGCCGACGATATCGGCCAGGAACAGGCCGTCGAACAGGCCGCGCTCCAGCAGGCGCGCCAGGTCGGTCCAGTAGTCCAGCGTTTTGTACTGCGTCGAGGTATCGCGCGGGTGGGTCCACAGGCCGTGGTTGATGTGGCCGACGCAGTTCATGTTGAACGCGTTCAGGAGGATCTGTTTTTTCGCCATAGCGTGCCGTTCCGAGGGAATCAAGTGGTGCCGACGCGGCCGGGCGCGGCGTCGTTCAGGTAGTAGTTGCCGACCGCGTGGCGCTTCCAGCGCACCGGATCGTGCAGCGTGTGGGTGCGGGCATTGCGCCAGTGGCGGTCAAGATTGAGTTGATCGAGCGTGGCTTGCGTGCCCGCCAGCTCGAACAGCTTGGTGCCGGCGGCCAGGGCCGATTCCGTGGTCAGGGCCCGGGCCTCGGCCACGGCGATGGCGGCGGCCGCCACCAGATGCGGCTGCGGGTCGGCGGTAGCGACGTCGAGGATGCGGCCGGCGCGCGCCACCAGCGCGCGGGCGGCGTCCAGGCGGATCGACAGGCGCCCGAACTCGCTGATGGTCAAGGGATCATCGGCGGCGCGCTCGACGCCCGCGTCGATCCACGGCCGCGAACGCTCCCGCACGAAATCGAGCGCATCGGCCAGGGCAGCCTGGCCGATGCCCAGGTCAATGGCCGCATGGATGATCTGCGCCAGCGGCTTGATGGTGTTGGGCGGCGCGGAAGGGTCGACCAGCACCATCACGTCCTCCGCCGGCACCGCCACGTCCTGGAATAGCACCGTGCCGCTGCCGGTCACGCGTTGGCCGAAGCCCGACCAGTCGTCGATCACCTCCACCCCGGGGCTGTCGCGGCGCACGAAGGCGAGCCGCTGCAGGCCGTCCTCGCCCACGGTGGCGGTGGGAATCCATTGCGCGTAAAGCGCGCCGGTGCAATAGAACTTGCTGCCGTTGATGCGCCAGCCGCCCCGGCCATCGGCCGACAATCTTGTGCGGCGCTCGGCGGCGGTGCGCGTGCCGATCTCGGCCAGCGCGTTGCCAAAGCGTTCGCCCGCCAGGGCGCGGGCGTAAAAGCGGCGCTGCTGGTCGGCATTGCCGTTGACCCGCAGCACCTCCAGCGCGTAGTAATGGTTCTGCGGGATCTGCCCGAGCGAGCCGTCGGCGCCCGAGATGATCGCGGTGACCTCGGCCAGCGTCACTCGCGACACGCCGGCGCCGCCGTGCTCGCGCGGCACCGTGATGCCCCACAGGCCGGACTGCGAATAGCGCTCCAGTTCGGGCAGCGGCAGGCGCCGCTCGCGGTCGCGCACGGCGGCGTCGCGGGCGAAGTCCGCGGCCAGTTCGCGCGCGACCTCGATCGCTTGCGCGTCGCTGTCGATGATCGCGGCGCGCCGCGGCGCCAGGGTCGAGATGGCGATGTCGGTCATGGCATCAGATCCAGGAATGGCGGTTGGGGCGACGCCCGTTCAACAGGTAATTGCCGACCGCGTGGTATTTCCAGCGCACCGGATCGTGCAAGGTATGGGTACGGGCGTTGCGCCAATGACGGTCCAGGTTGAACTCCGCCAGCGAGGCTCGGGCGCCGGACAATTCGAACAGCGTCTCGCTGGCCGCCAGGGCGATTTCCGTGGTCAGCGCCTTGGCCCGCGCCACCGCGATCGACGCGGCGGCCACGTCGTCGGCATCCAGCGCGCGCGGGGTGGCCTCGTCCAGGTGCGCCGCGGCCTCGGCCAGCACCGCCTGCGCCGCGTGCAGGTCAATGAACAGCCGGCCGACGTCGCCGATCACGTAGGGATCCTGCGTGGCGCGTTCGACGCCGGCCTCGGCCCAGGGCCGGGCGCGCTCGCGCAGGAACTTGACAGTGTCGTTCAGGGCCGCTTCGGCGATGCCGGCGTCGATGGCGGCCTGCATCAGTTGCGCGAACGGGCCCTGCAAGGCTGGCGCTTCCTGCACTCGCCAGGCGGGCAGCACGCTGTCCGCCTCGACCCGCACGTTGTCCAGCAGCACCGTGCCGCTGGCGGTGGTGCGCTGGCCGAAGCTGGACCAGTCGTCCACCACCGTCAGGCCGGCGGCGTCCCGTTCCAGCAACACCGTCACCAGGCGGCCTTCGGTGTCCAGCGCCTTGGTGGGAATCCAGTGCGCATACAGCGCGCCAGTGGAATAGAACTTGCGCCCGGACAGGCGATAGCCGTCGCCATCGGCCACCAGCCGCGCCTGCACGTCACGCGCATGGCGGGTGTGGCGCTCGGGCCCGGCGTTGCCCAGCCTGCGGCCGGCCAGCACGCCCTCGTAGTAGCGCCGCTTCTGCCCCGGCGTGCCGACCTGCCGCAGCAGGTTGAGCGAACCGAAATGGTTCTGCGGAATCTGGCCCAGCGACGGATCGGCCGCGCTGAGGATGCGGAACACGTCCGCCAGGGTCACATGGGATACCTGGGCGCCACCGTACTCGCGCGGCACCGTGATGCCGCCCAGGCCGCTGGCCGAATAGCGCTCGATCTCGCGCCACGGCAGGCTGCGGGTCTGGTCGCGGTGCGCCGCGCCCTGGGCGAAATCGGCGGCAAGGATGCGCGCGGCGTCGATGGCTTCGGCGTCATCGCGAATGCGGGCGGCGGGCACGACGCGCGGCGCGTCGTCATCATCGATGGGCTGGGAAAAACTCGCGGCTTGCGGCATGGGAGGTTGCGCACGGAGGGGAAAAGATCAGCCTATCGACACGCCGCGACGCACGGAAGGACGGATTTCTCATGCGGATATTTGGAATCGGTATATGCGCCGCGATCGCGTCATGCGCCTCTATTAGCGATCCGCAAGCCGGCATATCCAAATCACGAAAGAGTGTTTGCGGCGCGCTTCGGCGCTTGCTTAGAGTCGAGTTTTTCCTCGAACGCCCCGCGCCGCCCCATGCCCGAACTGGATCTACCCATTGCCCTGGACTACGACGGCGCCCTGGAAGCGCGCCTGTTCGACGACATCCGCCTGGCGGTGGCCCCCAACATTCCCGCCGCGCGCGACGACCCGCCGCGCGACCTGGCCAGCGCCGAGGAACGGCGCGCGGCCGGCGAGTACGCCGTCTGGAACACCGTGCACGACCTGTTCATCACGCAGGTCGCGGCGCACGCCATCGCCGGCCTGTTCCGCGACGACACCGAGTTCCAGTTCGCGCTTGCGCGCCAGCTGGGCGATGACGCGGCCCATGCGGAGTTCTCGCTGGCGCGGGCCACCCTGCTGCTGGGCCGCGATGCCAGGCCCGAGGTCGAGCAGGGCGTGCGCGACGCCTGGGACCTGGTCGGCGGCTTCGCTTTGCGCAACTGGCAGAACTTCCTGGCCTGGCAGTTCCACTACGAGCACTACATCCTGGCGCGGCTGTTCGTGAACCGCCGCACCGCGAAGGTGCTGGACTTCGGCCACCGCGAGTTCGGCGAAAACCGCATCCTGCCCGATGAGGAAGCCCACCGCATCCGCATCACGCAATGGTGGCTGCGCAAGCTGGCCGGCGCCGGCGACAGCGAGCGCCACGACTGGACCGAAGGCCTGGTCCAGGCCGACGAGGACGTGCAGCGCCTGCTCGGCCCCTACCTGCGCGACTCCTGGCAACTGAACCTGCGCGCCACCGGCCTGGACACGCGCAACCACGTGGCGCTGTACGACGCCTGGCGGCGCGAACTGCTCGCCACCCTGCTGCGCGTGGCGCCCGACGACCTGCCTTCCCTGACCAGCCTGGCCGCCTGACGCGGCCGCTCCCCTTACGACCGAAGGAATCCGCATGACCCAGCCCTTGCCCCCGGCGCACGAGACCGACGCGCCGCAGGATACCGTCAACCCCTTGCGTCGCTGGCTGATGGGCGCCGGCGCGCTGATGGGCGTCGGCGCCCTCTTTCCCAATGTGATCATGGCGCCCGCCCATGCCGACACGCAGAGCCTGCCGAACACGCTGGACGGCGCGGTCAAGGGCGGCGTGCTGAACGCGGTGGTGCACCCCGAGCCGCCCACGCTGGCTTTCTACCTGAACTCCTCCACCCCTACCGGCGCGGTCGCGAGCAAGATCTTCGACGGCCTGGTGGAATACGGCCCCGACCTGAAGCCGCGGCCGGTCCTGGCGGAAAGCTGGAGCGTGTCGGAAGACGGCAAGACCCTCACCTTCAAGCTGCGGCAGGGCGTGCTGTGGCACGACGGCAAGCCGTTCACCGCCGCCGACGTGAAATGGTCGGCCGAAGAGGTCTGGCTCAAGCACGCGCCCAGCGCGCGCCGCGTGTTCCAGTACCTGCAGCGGATCGAGACGCCCGACGACCACACCGTGGTGCTGCACCTGTCGCAGCCCACGCCGGTGGCGCTCAATGCCATCGACTCGCTGGGCGCGCCGATCCTGCCGCGCCACCTGTTTGAAGGCACCGACATCCAGAACAATCCCTACAACAACAAACCGGTGGGCACCGGGCCGTTCGTCTTCAAGGAATGGAATCGCGGCAACTACATCGTGCTTGAGCGCAACGAGCGCTATTGGCAGCCGGAGCGCCCGTTCCTGGACCGTATCGTCTGGAAGATCGTGCCCGACGTCTCCGGCCGCGCGACGGCGCTGGAGACCGGCGCGGTCTCGTATGGCGAGCGCAATCCGGTCGCCTTCACCGACGCCACCCGGCTCGCCAAACTGCCCAAGCTGGCGGTGGACACCGCCGGCTACAACGGCTTCGCGGCCTGGCTATGGCTGGAAACCAACCTGCGCGACCCGATCCTGTCGAACCTCAAGGTGCGCCAGGCCATCGCGCACGCCGTCAACAAGCAGGCGCTGGTCAAGACCGTGTGGAACGGCTATGCCGAGCCCTTCGTCAGCCCGGTGCCGTCGCTGGTCAAGCCTTATCACAACCCCAACGTGCAGCAGTATCCCTACGACCCGGCGCTGGCCGAGAAACTGCTGGACGAGGCCGGCTACCCGCGCGGCGCCGGCGGCTGGCGCTTCGCGCTGACGCACGACTACATCCCGTTCGGCGACGACTATCGCCGCACCGGCGAATTCGTGCGGCAGGCGCTGCGCAAGATCGGCATCGACGTGACGCTGCGCGGCCTGGACCTGGCCACCTGGACGCGCAACGTCTTCACCGACTACAACTTCCAGCTCATCAGTTCGTGGGGCACGGTATTGATCGACCCGCAACTGGGCGTGGAGACGCGCTACTGGAGCAAGGCGGAGGCGCGCGGCACCCCCTGGTACAACGTGTCCGGCTACAAGAATCCCGACATGGACCGCGTCATCGAGGCGGCCCAGGTCGAGACCGATCCACAGAAGCGCATCGAACACTACAACGAGCTGCAACGGCTGGCGCAGCGCGACCTGCCGCTGATCGGCCTGTTCGAGTTCCGCTGGTTCGGCGTGTGGGACAAGCAGTTGCGCAACGTGACCGACGCGTCGTCGCACTCGCGCAACAACTTCGCCCACGTCTGGCTCGGCAAGGCCTGAGGGGCCGGCGATATGCTTGCGCGCCTGCCCCGTCCCGTCCGCTACCTGCTGCAGATCCTGTTCGTGGTGGCCGCCACGGGCGTCGCCAATTTCTTCCTGCTCAAGCTGGTGCCGGGCGACCTGGTGGACGTGATCGCCGCCGAGAACAGCGGCATCACTCCCGCCCACGTGGCCGAGCTGCGCCAGGCCTACGGCCTGGACCGGGGCCTGCTGGCGCAACTGGGCTACTACCTCAAGAGCCTGGCTTCGCTGGACCTGGGCTATTCGTTCCGCTATGGCGAACCGGTGGCCGACCTGATCTTCGGCCGCCTGCCGGCCACCCTGGCGCTGATCGGCACCGGCCTGGCCTTGTCGGTGGCATTGGGCGTGCTGCTGGGCGTGCTGGCGGCGCGGCGGCCGCACGGGCTGCTGGACACGCTGCTGTCCGGCCTGGCCACGGCGGGTTATTCGGCGCCGATGTTCTGGACGGCGTTGATGCTGATCGTCGGCTTTGGCGTGCACCTGGACTGGCTGCCGGTCGGCGGCATCCGCGACGTCGGCGCCGCCCATACCGGCGGCGCGCTGTGGCTGGACTACGCGCGGCACCTGGTGCTGCCGGTGGCCACGGTGGCGATCTACTACGTCGCCATCTACGCGCGGCTGTCGCGCGCGTCCATGATCGAGACGCTGCAGGAAGACTACATCCGCACCGCCCGCGCCCGCGGCAATGGGGAGGGCCGGGTGATCTGGCGCCACGCGCTGCGCAACGCGATCCTGCCGGTGGTCACCATGCTCGGCCTGCAGAGCAGCGCGCTGCTGGGCGGCAGCATCGTGGTCGAGACCGTATTCGCCTGGCCCGGCCTGGGCCAGCTGTCGTTCGAGGCCATCGCCAGCCGCGACGTCAACCTGCTGCTGGGCATTCTGCTGATGAGCGCGGCGCTGGTGGCGGTGATGAACATCGTCGTGGATGCCTGTTACGGCCTGCTCGACCCGCGCGTGAGGAAAGCATGAAGCACGCCTTGACGTTCCTGGCGCGCCTGTTGCGGGCGCCTTCCGCCGCCATCGGCGCGGCTGTGCTGCTGTTGCTGGTGGCCGCCGCCGCCACGGCCGGCTGGCTGTATCCGGGCGACCCGCTGGAAATGGTGGGCGCGCCCTTCACCTGGCCCGGCACCGACGCGGAATTTCCGGCCGGCACCGACCTGATGGGCCGCGACATCCTGGCCGGCCTGTTCCACGGCGCCCGAGTCTCGCTGCTGGTGGGCGGCGCCTCCGCCGCCATCGCGCTGGCGCTGGGGCTGCTGGTGGGCGCCATCGCCGGCTACGCCGGGCCGCGCGTGGACGCGGTGCTGATGCGCCTGACCGAGCTGTTCCAGACGGTGCCCTCGTTCCTGCTGGCGATCGTGCTGGTGGCGATCCTGGGGCCGTCGCTGTCGACCATCATCTTCGCGCTGGGCGTGACCTCCTGGACCGGCATCGCGCGCCTGACGCGCGGCGAGTTCATCACCCTGCGCCAACGCGAATTCGTGCGCGCCGCGCAGGCGCTGGGCGCCGGCCACGCCCGCATCATCTTCCGCGAGATCCTGCCCAACGCCCTGCCGCCCATCATCGTGACCACCGCCGTTCTGGTGGCCAACGCCATCCTGTCCGAAGCCGGCCTGTCGTTCCTCGGCCTGGGTGACCCCAACGTAGTCAGCTGGGGCAGCATGGTGGGCGCCGGGCGCGAGGCGCTGCGCACCGCCTGGTACATGACCGCCCTGCCGGGCCTGACCATCATGGCGGCCGTGCTGGCCCTGAACCTGCTGAGCGACGCCATCAACGACGCGCTCAATCCCAAGCTGCGGCGGCGCGCCGCCGTGGCGCCCGCCGCCCCGCTACCGACTGCCTCCCCATGAGCACACTGATCGACATCCAAGGGCTGAACGTGGCCTTCCCCGGCCATCAGGCCGTCAACGGACTGGACCTGCGCATCGCCGCCGGCGAGACCCTGGCGCTGGTGGGCGAATCCGGTTGCGGCAAGTCCACCACCGCGTTGGCGCTGCTGGGCCTGCTGCCGCGCCACGCCCGCGCCAGCGGCCGCATCCTGTTCGAGGGGCGCGACCTGCTGGCGCTGCCCGAGCGCCAGCGCTGCGCCCTGCGCGGCGACCGCATCGCCATGATCTTCCAGGAACCCATGACCAGCCTGAACCCGGTGCTGACGCTGGGCCAGCAGATCGGCGAGGCCCTGCGGCTGCATCGCGGCGCCTCGGCCCGGGCCGCGCGGCAACGCGCGATCGAACTGCTGGACCTGGTGCGCGTGCCCGAGCCGCAGCGGCGCGTCGACGACTACCCCCACCTGCTGTCGGGCGGCCAGCGCCAGCGCGCCATGATCGCCGCCGCCATCGCCTGCGAGCCCGCGCTGCTGGTGGCCGACGAGCCCACCACCGCGCTCGACGTGACGGTGCAGGCGCAGATATTGCGGCTGCTGGACGACCTGCGCTCGGCGCTGGGCATGGGCCTGCTGCTGATCACCCATGACCTGGCGGTGGTCGGCGACTGGGCCGACCGCGTCGCGGTCATGGTGAACGGCGAGAAGGTCGAGGAAGGCGCCGCCGCCACGCTGCTGGCGCGGCCGCGCCATCCCTATACCCAGGGTCTGCTGGGCGCTTCGCTGCGGCTGGACGACGCCACCCACTACCGCCAGCGACGCCTGCCGGAGATCCGCTCCCGGCTGGATCCGGCCTCGGGGCGGCCGGTCTTCGGCCTGGTGACGCCGCCGCGCGTGGCGGCCGCCAACGACGCCGCCGTGGGCGACCCCCATCCCCTGCCCTTGATGCAGGTGCGCGACCTGCGGGTCGACTACGCCACGCGCCAGGGCGCCAAGCGCGCCGTGGACGGCGTGTCGTTCCAGATCGCCGCCGGCGAGACGCTGGGCCTGGTGGGCGAATCCGGTTGCGGCAAATCGACCCTGTCGCGCACCCTCGTACGACTGCTGGCCCCCGCCGCCGGACAGATCCTGCTGCGCGGGCACGACACCGCGCGCCTGGACCGGCGCGGCCTGGCGGCCTACCGCCAGAACGTGCAGATGATCTTCCAGGACCCCTACGCCTCGCTCAACCCGCGCCACACCGTCGGCGACATCCTGGAATCGGCGCTACGCATCCACCACATCGCCGACCGCCAGGAACGGCGCCGCCGCATCGCCCACATGCTGGACGCGGTCGGCCTGCCCTCCGGCGCCCTGGCGCGCTACCCCAGCGAATTCTCGGGCGGCCAGCGCCAGCGCATCGGCATCGCCCGCGCCCTGGTGCTGCGGCCGTCGCTGGTGATCTGCGACGAACCGGTATCGGCGCTGGACGTCTCGGTGCAAGCGCAGATCCTGAACCTGCTGGTCGACCTGAAGGCCGAGTTCAACCTGTCGTACCTGTTCATCTCGCACGACCTGTCGGTGGTGCACTACCTGGCCGACCGGGTGCTGGTGATGCACGCCGGCTGCATCGTCGAGGAAGGCCCCAACGCCACGCTGTGGCGCGCGCCGCGCCATCCCTACACGCGCAGCCTGATCGACGCGCTGCCGCGCGGCTTGGAGGGGGAAGGGGAAACCCTGCGCCGCCGCGCCTGACAGGGAGCGCGTGGAAGGAGCCCGGCGTTCATCCGAATGCGGTACTGGATTGCGGGCAGGGGCGGGCCTATACTGAATTCGCCCTTGCTGGACGTTCCTTTTTCCCAAAGGAGACGCAACATGTACAGGCATCTGCTCATCGCCGTGGACGGCTCCCTGCTGTCCGAGTCGGCGTTCAAGAAGGCGCTCGTTTTCGCCAAGGAAATGAACGCCTCCATCACCCTGTTGCGCGCCATCCCGGAAGATCATCTGACGGTCTACCAGGCTGAGATGCTGGGCGCGCACCAGGCCCAGCACACCGACCAGGCCCGCAAGAACGCCACCGCCTATCTCGACGGGCTGGCAACCGAGGCGCGCCACGCCCTGGTGCCGTGCGAAACCGCCGTCGCCGTCAACGACCATCCGCACGAGGCCATCGTCGATACGGCGCAAAAGCGCGGCTGCGACCTGATTGTGATGGGGTCGCACGGCCGCCACGGCATGACCGGCTTCCTGCTCGGCAGCGAGACCCAGCGCGTGCTGGCGCGCACCAAGCTGCCGGTGCTGGTGTTCCGCTAGGCGGGCTCACGCCGCGGCCCGCGGGCGCCGTTAGGGCATCGCGGCCGCGGCTGGCGCGTGCTGGAAGGTGAAGCTGTCGGCGTAGAGGTGATCCAGGCTGGCGCCGCGCCCGGCCAGCAGCGCGGTGGCCTCGCTGACCATAGCCGGCGCGCCGCACAGATAGAAAGCGTGTTCGGACAGGTCGCCGTGGTCCGCCAGCACCGCCTGCTGCACGTGGCCGCGCCGCCCCCGCCAATCGGCGCCGGCGCGCGACAGCACCGGCACGAAGTTGAATTCGTACAGGCGCTCGGCCCAGCCCGCGATCTGGTCGCGCAGATACAGGTCGGCCTCGGTCCGCATGCCCCAGTAGAGCGTCACGGGCGGGCAGTCGTCGTTGTCCAGCAGCGACTCCAGGATCGCCTTGATCGGCGCGATGCCGGTGCCCGTGGCCATCATGATCATCGGCCGCCAATCTTCCTCGTGATAGCTGAACACGCCCAGCGGCGCCTCGATCTCGAGCGCCGCGCCCGGCCGCGCCTGCCCCAGCCACTGGTCGGTGTAGCGGCCGCCCGGAATGCGGCGCACGTGGAAATCCACCAGGTTGCCGGCCGGCGCCGAGGCCATCGAAAAGCTGCGGGTGGCGCCGTCGGGCAACACCACGTTCATGTACTGGCCCGGCGCGTAGTCCAGCGGCGTGTCCGGCGGCAGCGCCAGCGTCAGGTGGATGACGTCGTCGCAGAGCGCGGCGATGCGGTGCACGGTGGCGCCCAGCCGGCGCGGCGCGGCGAACTGCCGGCTGTTGGCGACGCTGATGCTCAGGTCGCCACGCGGCCGCGCCTGGCAGGCCAGGGCGTAACCCTGGGCCGCCTCCTCCGGCGTCAGCGCCATCGGGAATTCCTCGTAGTCGACGGCGCCTTCGGCCACTTTGATGCGGCAGGTGCCGCAGCCGCCAAAGGTGCACTCGTGCGGCAGCCGCACCGAGGCGCGCTCGGCCGCCGCCAGCACGGATTCGCCCGCCTCGGCCTCGAAGGTCTGGCCGGTCTCCAGCAGATGAACACGATATGCCATGGGGTTTCGGCGCCTATTTCTTGATGTCCGCCTGCACCAGCACCTTCAGGCCGCGCGGCTCCAGCAGTTCGGCCAGCGCGCCCAGCGCCGCCAGGCCAGCCTGGGTGTCCTGTTCGCCGTTGCCGCCGCTCAGGCCCACGCCGCCGATGACCTCGTCATTGACCACGATGGGAAAGCCCCCCACGAACGCGGCGAACTTGCCTTCGAAGCTCCACTGGATGCCGAAGGCCTCGTTGCCGGGCAGCGCCGGCCCGTTGGGCGGCGTGGTGAACAGGTGCGTAGAACGCTTGTGGCCGGCGGCGGTGAAGGCCTTGTTCCAGGCGATCTGCGGGCCGGTGATGCGGGCGCCGTCCATGCGCTCCAGCGCGATCGGATAGCCGCCGTCATCGACGATGCACACCGATTCCAGCACGCCGATCTGCTCCGAGCGGGCGATGGCGGCGCGCACCATGAGACGCGCTTCTTCGAGTTCCAGGCGATAGATCTGCTTCATGTTGCTTGACTCCAGGTAGGGCCGTCAGCCTGCGCGGTAGACGGTCTTGATCTGCGTGTAGAACTCCAGCCCGACCCGGCCCGATTCGCGGAAGGTCGAGGTGCTGGAACTTTTCAGGCCGCCGAACGGCGCGTTGATGAGATTGCCGGTGGTGGTGCGGTTGATCTTGACGGTGCCGGCCTGGATGTCGCGGGCGAAGCGATGGGCGTAGCGCGCGTCGCTGGTGGCGATGGCGGCGGACAGGCCATATTCGGTGTCGTTGGCGCAGGCGATGGCCTCGTCATAGCCATCCACCGCGATCAGCGCCAGCACCGGCCCGAAAATCTCTTCGCGCGCGATCCGCATCTGCTGCGTCACGTCGGTGAACAGGGCCGGCGTCACGTAATAGCCGCGCTCGAAGCCCGGACCGTCCAGGCGCTCGCCGCCGATCAGGTGGGTGGCTTCCTGCTTGCCCAGCGCGATGTAGCTCAGCACCGTGTCGAGTTGTTTGCGCGTGGCCAGCGGACCCAGGTCGAAATTGCCCTCCAGGCCGTTGCCGATGGTCAGCTTGCGCATGCGCGCCAGCAGCTTGTCGGTGAACGCCGCCAGCACCTTGCGATCGACCAGCAGCCGGCTGGTGCCGGTGCAGGCCTGGCCGCTGAGCGAGAACCCGCCCTTGACCGCCAGGTCCACCGCGCGCTCCAGGTCGGCGTCGGCCAGCACGATCAGCGGGTTCTTGCCACCCAGCTCCATCTGCGTGCGCGTGGTCAGGCCGGCGCCGCGGTGGATCTGCTCGCCGGCGGCGGTCGAGCCGGTGAAGGAAATGGCGCGCACTGCCGGCGCGGCGGTGATGGCCTGGCCCACCTTCGAGGCCGGTCCCGTCACGAAATTCAGCACGCCCGGCGGCAGGCCCGCCTCGACCAGTGCCTGCGCCAGCCGGTAGCCGGACAGCGGCGCGTCCGACGACGGCTTGAACACCACGGTGTTGCCAGTGATCAGCGCCGGCGCGATCTTGCGCGCCGGAATCGAGATCGGGAAGTTCCACGGCGAGATCACCGTCACCACCCCCAGCGGTTCGCGCTGGCTGTAGACCACCATGTCCGGATCGTCGTTGACGAAGGTCTCGCCGGTGAACGACTGCCCTTCCACCGCGTAGAAGCGCAGGGTCTGGGCCGAGCGCAGCACTTCGTCGCGCGCCAGCGCCAGGCTCTTGCCTTCCTCGCGGGTCAGTTCGCGCGCCACGCTGTCGGCGCGGTCCTCCAGCAGTTGCGCCGCGCGGAACAGGATGGCGGCGCGCTTGGAGATCGGCGTGTCGCGCCAGGCGGGAAAGGCGGCGGCGGCCGCCGCCACGGCGCGGGCGCCATCGGCGGCGTCCGATTGCTGGAACCGTCCCACCACGTCGGCGCTGTCGGCCGGGTTCAGGTTCGGCACTGTCGCGCCCGAGGCGCAGGCAACCCATTCGCCGCCGATGTGATTCAGAAATTCCTGCTGCGAAAGCTCGTCCACGGAAGTCCTTCCTTTGCCGGGCTGGCCGGAATGCCCGGAAATTGGCCGTCTGAGGTAATTTCTGAACATTGTATACTTTAATCCAAATGGTTCGATCCACGTAAACCCGAACCGGCGTCAATGCCAGATCAGCACGGCGCAGATCGTGGATACAAACAGCGCCAGCAATACGGGCAGCAGCAGCGCCCGCACCAGCGACAGCACATGGACCCGCGCGAACCCCGCCACCGCGATCAGCGACGACCAGGCGATCAAGGTGCCGCCCCCGGTCCACACCGCGCCCATCTGGCCCACCGCCGCCAGCGTCGCCGGATCCACCCCCACCACCGGCCCCAGCGCGCCCGACAGCGTGCCGGTCAACGGCAGGCCGGCGAAACCCGAACCGTCGATGCCGGTGATCATCCCCACCAGCAGCACGCCGAAAGCCACCAGGAAGTGGTTCTCCGGGATCAGGTGCTGGCCCGCCGAGATCACTTCGAACAACAGCCCGGGGGCCTGGGCCTGCGGCATGCCCAGGATCTGCGCGGCCGTCTCATTGGCGCCGACGAAGAAAAAGCCGGCGATCGGCAGCACCGAGCCCATCGCCTTGAAGGCGAACACGAAACCGTCGGTGACGTGCTCGGGACAAACATCCAGCATCTTGCGCGGCCCTTCGGCCGCCAGCGTCACCAGCATCATCACCACGAACGCCACGCCGCCCACCAGGGCCGCCGCATCGCCGCCGCGCAGCGCAGGCAGCGACGGGAACAGCCGCGGCAGCACCATCACCGCGATCACGCCCAGGAACGCCAGCGGCGTCACCACCGCGAACACGCGCGACCAGCGCACCCGGCGCCGTTCCTCGTCGTCCAGCCCCGGGCCGCGCGGCAGCGCCGGGTTGGCGCCCATGGTGCCGCGCGCCAGTTCGGCCTTGTCGAACGAGCCGGACTGCTCGATCTCGGCCAGGCTGCCGTCCTGCGCCCGCGCCTGCCAGGCCGACAGCAGCCCCGCATCGGCCGGCACGATGTGCTTGCGGATCAGCAGGTAGGCGACGGTGAGCGCCACCGCGCCGGTGATCAGCGACAGCACCAGCGCGCGGTCCGCCACCACCGCGGCGCTGACCGCCGCGCCGGCGGCCTTGGCGCTGATGCCGGGCGCCACGCCGATCACGTAGTCGGACGACAGCGCCATGCCCTGCCCGGCGATGGCGATCGCCATGGCCCCGGCCAGCGGCGGCAGCCCGGCCGCGATGGCCGCCGGCAGCAGGATCGCGGACACCAGCGGCACCGCCGGCGTCGGCCAGAAGAACAGCGAGATCACATAGGTGCAGAGGGCAATGATGAGGAACGACGAATGGCCGCCGCGCATCACCCGCCGGAACGGCTGCACCATGCGCACGTCCGCCTGCAGCGTCTTGAGCGCGTTGAGCAGGGCGGTCATGAAGGTGATGACCAGGAAGATGTTGAAAAGCTCTTTGGCGGCCACGAAGCTGGCCGAGAAGATGCCGATCAGCGCGCTGATCGGGTTGCCGGTGATGGCCAGCACCACCAGGAAAGTGCCGATCACCGATGGCACCACCACGTTTGCCCGCAGGATCATCGTCAGAATGATCGCGGCAACGCTGATCAGGTACATCCAGTGAGCGGCGTTGAGCACGACGTCCGATTGCATGCGCTATTCCCCTTGTCGACGTGGCTGTTGGGTCGCCACTTCGGTATACTATATTTCGTTTGGGGCTATACCAACCGAAATATGCAGCGCCTAGGGAAAGCGATAATTCTGAAATTTCCATGAATATTCGAGGAAAATCAGTGCATTAACTTGGGGCATAAGCCCTGGCTTGGTGCATCGCCGATATTTCAATAGACTACCGTATACAAAAAAACGAATTCGGCATGACGGCTTCCCTACCCGATCTCTGGCATTACGCCGCCATGGCTGCGGTGGTGTTCGGCGCCGCGCTGGCGCAGGGCGTGGGCGGCATCGGCTTCGCCATGTTCGCAGCCCCGGTGGCGGCGCTGTGCTTCCCCCAGCTCGCCCCCGGCCCATTACTGACGCTGGGCGGTTTCATCTCGCTGCTGACGGCGCTGCGCGAGCGCGCCGCGATCGACTGGCGCGCGGTCGCCTACGCCCTGGGCGGACGCGCCGCCGGCACCCTGATCGCCATCTACGCCATGGCGCGCTTCGCGCCGCAGACGCTGGGCCTGCTGTTCGCGGCCATGATCCTCGCCGCGGTCGCCCTCAGCGCGGCCGGCCTGCGCTTTGTCGCCACGCCGGGGCGGGTTTCCGGCGCGGGGGTGGCCTCCGGCATCATGGGCACAATGACCTCGGTCGGCGCCCCGCCCATCGCCCTGGTGCTGCAACACGCCGACCCGCCACGGCTGCGCGCCACGCTGGGCATGGTGCTGTTCCTGGGTTCGATCTTCTCGCTGGCGATGCTGGCCTGGGCGCGGCGCTACACCGGCTACCACGCCGGCCTGGCGCTCAGCCTGGCGCCGTTCCTGCTGGCCGGCTTCGCCGTTTCCGGACGCCTGCGCCACCGCCTGCCGCCGCGCGCGGTGCGCGGCGTGCTGCTGGGGGCCTGCGCGGTGGGCGCGCTGGGCGTGATCGCCAAGGCCCTGTGGGCCGGTTGAAACCGCTTGCCCCCGTCGCCGGCGCGCCGCCCGGTAATACAATGAAGACTGTATCCATTCCGCCAGACCTGCTCGCCATGACCACCACGCCCGTCAGCTCGCAAGCCGTAGACACGCAGCAATCTGCCCCGCTGAAGATCGGCGAGCAGCATCCGCAGTTGTTCGCGGTCATCCGCGACAAGCTGCGCGAGCGCATCCTCAGCGGCGAATTCACGCCCGGCGACCGCCTGGTCGAAGGGCGGCTGTCGGAGGAAATGGGCGTGTCGCGCATCCCGGTGCGCGAAGCGCTGCGGGCGCTGGCCGCCGAAGGGCTGGTCACCATCGAGCCGCGCCGCGGCGCCTCGGTGTCGGTGCTGTCGGACGCGGTGGCCTACGACATGGTGGAAGTGCGCGCCACGCTCGAAGGCCTGAACGCCAAGCTGGCGGCGCAGCGGCGCGACGACAAGACGGTCGAACGCCTGCAGGCGTTCCTGCGCGAAGGCACCGAAGCCGCGCGCAGCGAGCAGCTGGACAAGTTCCTGGCGCTGAATTCCCAATTCCACGAGATGCTGGCCACCATCGGCGGCAACGTGGTGCTGACCGACCTGATGCGCTCGCTGCGCGATCGCACCGCGCTGCTGTTCGCGCCCAGCAACATGCACCGCGCCAAGCAGAACTGGGACGAGCACTCGCAGATCCTGAATGCCGTCATCGCCGGCAACGGCGACCTGGCCGCGCTGTTGGCCAGCCAGCACGTGCACAACGCCGCCAAGGCCTACACCGACACGCGCCAGGCGCATTCCTCGGCCGCCTGAGCGCGGCCGCCCGGCCACGCGATCAGGACGCCGCCGGCGCCGGCTGGCTGGCGCCGTCCACCACCACGCCCTTGCCGTCTCGCACCACCCAAGACACCGCCACGTCGCCCAGCACGAAGGTCTGGCAGGCCATGCGGTAGCCGGCCTCGAAATCCTCGGGCCGCAGATGCTTGCGTTCCTTGGGCTTGATGGCGTCGGTGTGCTCCAGCCCCTGTTCAATACGGCACTTGCAGGTGCCGCACAGGCCGCCGCCGCACTTGAACGGAATGCCGCCCTGTTCCTTCAGCGACACCCGCAGCAGGTTGCTGTTCTCGGGCGCGCTGGCGACTTTGCCGCCATTCGATAGAAACGTGATCTTGACCATATGCTGCTCAATGCTCCGCGACGGGGCCGGGACGCCGCGTCAAGGTGGTTTGCATGCTGCCGAAACGGCTCAGGTGCGCCAGCTCGCGGCGCGCGGCCTCGAGCGAGACGAACGATTCCAGGAACTTGGACGGCACGCGGTTGACGATGTAGGGCGGGGTTTCCTCGGTGACGAGCAATCGCGCCGGCCCCCGCAAGCGGGCGATGCTGAACACGGCGCGCGTCCTGCCGTCGCAGGCGTAGTCGTAGGTTTCGACGATCTCGGCCTGCGCGTCCACCTCGGTGCGGTACACACCGGGCTTGGAGGTCAGGATCACGAACACGGCGTCATTCGCGTCGCGGGTCATGCGCGGTTCCTTTGCATCGGGGTTTGGGGGCCGGGACGCGGTGACGCCCCGTGGCACGCGGCGCGGGCGCTAGGGTTGCCCGACCGCTGCCGCGGGCTCGCGCGCTGGCGCCACCTCGGCGTCCTGCGCCAGCTCGATGTCGTGGCCCAGCCATAGCTGGCAGGCCAGCCGGTAGCCGGACTCGATGCGCTCGCCCAGCTGTTTCTTTTCCTTCCAGTTCACCGGCGGCAGGTGCTCGGCCCCCGCCAGCACGCGGCAGGCGCACTTGGCGCACTTGCCCATGCCGCACTCGTAGCGCAGGTGCGGGAACGGAAACTGCCGGATGCCGGCGCGCACCACCAGATTGGCGTTGTCCGGCACCTCGCCGGTGTAGGTCTGGCCGCCTTTGTGGAATGTGACGGTAGGCATGTATCGGTCATCCGATGGGCCGCCGCGGCCGCCCGCGCGACGTGCGCGCGCGACGCCGCCGGCGGCGGGTGTCAGGCCGCCAGGCCCAGCTCCGGCAGCGCGATTTCCTGCTGCACGTAGTCGGTGTAGAGCGCGGTGGTATACAGCAGCCGCATCTGCGCGCCGATCTCGCAGATCTTCAGGCAGCGCTGCTGCAGCTCGACCGTGTTGGCATGCTCCAGCACGATCTGGTAACCGCGTTCGCCATGGATTTCGTCGGACACGATGTGCAGGTCGAAGAATTCGACCTCTTCGTCGGTGAAGCCGTACTTCTCGCGCAGCGTCGGGGTCTGCTTGCGGTAGATCGACGGCACCTGCGATTCCAGGCCCACCACCAGGCCGGCCACGGCCACGATGGGGTCTTCGCGCATGGCCACGGCGTAGCACCAGCTTTGCAGCGCCCGGGTGGTGGGCGACATGTTGTCGGGGTTGGTGACCCGCTCGCGGGTGGTGCCGCAGGCCTCGGCAAAGCGGATCAGCAGGTCGGTATGGCGGTCGCCGCCGATTTCCTCTTCGTACATGTTGGCCAGCAGGAAGTCCTTGGCCTCGGTATAGGTGTCGGGCGTGCGGGCGTACAGATAGCCCAGGTAGTCGGCGAACGGGCCGACGTAGTGGTAGTGGTTTTCGGCCCAGCGCGACAGGTGCTCACGGCTGAGCTTGCCTTCGGCCCAGGCAATGGAAAAGGGCGAGGCGTTGGCGCTCTTGCCCTTGATCGCGTTTTCCAACGCGGTGCGGAATTCATCTCGGTTCATCAGTTCTGCCATGACGCGCTCCAGGTCTATGGGGGAGGGGCCGGCCGAAAACCTCGACCGATGCAGAACATTGTATACCGTCTACCGTTTTGTTCGACTAGGGTATTCCCGTTGCCGCGCACACCAAGGGGGACGGTCCCCATCATTTCAATGACTTGGCGCAACCTGCGCGGGTTGGACGTCAGGGTTTACCCTGGTACAATGAATACACTTTCAATGCAATCCGGAAATACCATGAAGACCCGCCACCCCCTGGGAGACGCCCCGATCGGCCAGCAGCTGCTAGCGCATTACGCCGCCCGCGATGCCGTTCGCCATGCCACGCCCCTGTTCCCGTCGTCCTGGGCCGAATGTCTGGCCCCCTTCCGCAACGCACGGTTGCGCCCGCAGGCAAAAGCCGCCCCGCAGCGCGGCGAGAGCGCAGCGGTCGGCCAGGCCGGCTAAGCCCGCCCGGCGTCGCGTCCGGGCGCTCCCCCTGCCACGCCCGCCTGGGCGCGCCGCCGGCCTCGGGACCGCTCGCAGTGGTTGCCAGGAGGCCGCGCGATGTCAGACGTCCCTGCCCTGGCCCGTGCCTGGCCGCGTGGCCGTGGCCTGGCCGCTTGTTGAAGGTTGCCGCAAGCCAGGCGCCACACAATCCGACCCCGCCCCCGACCCGGCACGCCCCCGGCCATATTCCTCGCTCAAGGCTTGGCCGCGCCCCCGGCGGCCCGAGCGCCGCTGCCGCGCGTGCGATCCGGACCGCGCATCCGGCGCGCGCCGGCCAGCAGCAGCACCAGCAGGAACCCCAGCGTGTAGGCCAGCATGTCCCACCAGTCTGGCACGCTGCCCAGGATCACGCGCAGCACCGGCTGCTCCAGGCGCCAGCCGTAGTGGCGCGCCAGGTACTGGCCCAGTTCGACCGCGTAGCCGGTCAACAACGCCGCCAGCGCCAGCGGCAGCACGCCGGCGCGGATGAAGCTGCGATACACCAGATAGGCCCAGCCCACCGCCACCACGTCGCCCACGAAGCCGCGCAGCAGCGGATAGGGCTTGCCCAGGGTGGCGATCAGCGCTTCCACGGCGGTCACGGCCAGCAGCGCGGCGAAGGCCGATCGGTTGAAAGTCAGTTTCATGAAGGGGTCGTGCGCACCAGGCGCGGAAAACACGGTTATTGGAACGGCCGATGCAACTGTTAACGCATTTGTCAGGCCGGCGGGCGTAGCCTGATTCGACCGCGCCGCAGGCGAGGGTACTAGAAAACAAGAGGAGACAAGCATGAGCGCATTCGATCCGGATGGGCGCCGACGCTTCCTGCGCCAGGCCTGTACGCTGGGCGCGACCGGCACGCTGGCCGGCCATGCCCTGACCAGCCTGGCCGCCCCGGCCACCGTCACCCTGCCTTTCGCCAATGGCGAGCGCGACCTGGTCGCCTATCCGCAGAAACGCCCCCTGATCCGCCAGACCTCGCGGCCGCCGCAACTGGAAACCCCGTTCGCGGTCTTCAACGAAGACCTGATCACGCCCAACGACGCCTTCTTCGTGCGTTATCACCTGGGCAACATCCCCACCGCCATCGACCCCGCCGCCTACCGGTTGCGCGTGGGCGGACGGGTGGGCAAGCCGCTGGAATTGTCGCTGACCGACCTGAAACAGCAATTCGGCGCGCCGGTCGAATTGGTGGCGGTGACCCAGTGCTCCGGCAACAGCCGCGGCTTCTTCGAACCGCGCGTGGGCGGCGGCCAGCTGGGCAACGGCGCCATGGGCAACGCCCGCTGGCTCGGCATTCCGCTCAAGCGCGTGCTGGAAAAGGCCGGCATCCAGGCCGGCGCGCGCCAGGTGACGTTCGAGGGCCTGGACCGGCCGGTGCTGCAAGGCACGCCCGAATTCGTCAAGGCGCTGGACGCGGCCCACGCGCTCGACGGCGAGGTCATGCTGGCGTACGCCATGAACGGCGCCGACCTGCCCCTGCTCAACGGCTACCCGGTGCGCCTGGTGGTGCCGGGCTATTACGGCACCTACTGGGTCAAGCACCTGGCCGACATCAAGGTGCTGGACAAGGAATTCGACGGCTTCTGGATGCAGAAGGCCTACCGCATCCCCGACAACGACTGCGCCTGTACGCCGGCAGGCAAGGCGCCGGAAAAGACGCGTCCTATCGGCCGCTACAACGTGCGCAGCTTCATCACCAGCCTGGCCGACGGCGCCCGCGTCGCCAAGGGCGCGCGGGTGCGGGTGCGCGGCATCGCCTTCGACGGCGGCCGCGGCATCCGCGACGTGCAGTTCTCGGCCGACGGCGGCAAGACCTGGCGCGCCGCCACGCTGGGCCGCGACCTGGGCCGCTATTCGTTCCGTGAATGGCACGCCGAGTTCACCCCGGCGCAGGCCGGCGCGTATCAGCTGCAGGCGCGCGCCACCAACATGGCCGGCGACACCCAGCCCCTGGAACCGCTGTGGAACCCGGCTGGCTACATGCGCAACGTGGTCGAAACCGTGCGCGTCGACGCCGCCTGAGGAGACCGCCATGATCCGACTCGCCCGCCTCGCCCTGGCCCTGGCCGCCGCTGGCGCCTGCGTCCCCGCGCTGGCCCTGGACATCCAGTTGCCACCGGAAACCGCCACCCTGCGCCCCGGCGCCAGTCCAGGCGCCCAGGGCGCCACGCTGTGCCTGATGTGC
This sequence comes from Achromobacter sp. HNDS-1, assembly GCF_040084795.1. Classification (NCBI taxonomy): domain Bacteria; kingdom Pseudomonadati; phylum Pseudomonadota; class Betaproteobacteria; order Burkholderiales; family Alcaligenaceae; genus Achromobacter; species Achromobacter sp. HNDS-1. The sequence goes on along the minus strand of NZ_CP157584.1, from coordinate 3,525,388 downwards.
CACTCGGTCGACTACATTTCGTCGCAGCCGCCCATGCCGCCGGGCTTCTGGGACGCCGAGGTCAAGAAGATGATCGGCACCTACGGCGCGCCGATCCCGGCCGAGCAGGTGCCGCTGATCGTCGAGTACCTGAACCAGGCCTATCCGCCGCCCGCGCCGCGCGCCAAGCCCTGACCCCAGCCGCGCGCCCCATCGGGCGCGCGGCGTCGCCGCATCGCCTCGCCTTCATCCTGACGCCGCGCAATAGGCGTACCATTGGACGGCCCCCGCCCGTCCTGTCCGGGTGATCACAGAGGCCTCCATGCTCCAGCCCGTCTCGGCCAACAACGATCTTCCCCCCACCTCGCCGGGCACCCCCGCCGCGCCGCCCCAGCCCGTGCTGCGGGTCAGCACGCTATCGCCCTTCGCCTTCCCCGCGTTCCGCATCATCTGGATCGCCAACCTGTTCGCCAATCTCGGCACCTGGGCGCAGTCGGTGGCGGCGGCCTGGGTCATCACCACCGAGCAGAGCAGCCCGCTGATGGTCGCCATGATCCAGGTGGCCGCGGCCTTTCCGCTGGTGGCGCTGTCGATCCTGACCGGCGTGCTGGCGGACAACTACGACCGCCGCAAGGTCATGCTGGTCGGCATGCTGCTGGAGCTGGCCGGCGGCATCTTCATCACGATCCTGGCCTATATCGGCCTGCTGCATCCCATCACGCTGATCATTTCGGTGTTCTGCATCGCCATCGGCAGCGCCATCGTCACGCCCGCCTGGCAGGCCGCGGTGGGCGAACAGGTGCCGCGCGAGCATATCGGCAGCGCGGTGCTGCTCAACAGCGTCAACTACAACGTGGCGCGCGCGGTCGGACCGGCCATCGGCGGCCTGCTGCTGGGCGCCGCCGGCGCGCCCACCGTGTTCCTGCTGAACTGCGTCTGCTACGGCAGCCTGATCTGGGCCATCTGGCGCTGGCGCCGCGACGTGCCGGCGCGGCGGCTGCCGCCGGAACGGCTGTTCGAAGGCGTGGTGGCGGCCCTGCGCTATACCCAGCATTCCACGGTGACGCGGGTGGTGATGCTGCGCGCCTTCGCCTTCGGCCTGTCGGCCAGCGCGCTATGGGCGCTGCTGCCGCTGCTGGCCTACGCCCATGAACAGGGCGACGCGCTGCTGTATGGCTACATGCTGGGCGCGCTGGGCGTGGGCGCCATCCTGGGCAGTGCGGTGGTGCGGCGGCTGCAGGCGGCCTGGGGCGCCAGCGGCCTGGTGAGCGTGGCGGCGGGGCTGCTGGCCGCCTGCCTGCTGGGTCTGGGGCTGACCAGCACGCTGTGGCTGGCGTTTCCGGCCCTGCTTGTGTCCGGCGCCTGCTGGATCGGCGTGCTGGCCACCTACAACACCACGGTGCAGATGCTGGTACCCGACTGGGTCAAGGCGCGTTCGCTGGCGCTGTACCAGACGGCGATCTTCGGCGGCCTGGCGGCCGGCTCGTTCATGTGGGGCCACTTCGCGGGCACCATGGGCGTATCCGGGGCGTTGTCGGCCGCCGGCGTGATGCTGGCCATCACCGTCGCGCTGCTGTACCGCTCGCGCCTGCCAGAACAGGTCAACACGCAGTCGCTGGCGCGCGCCGACACCACCGAACCGGCGTTGTCGGCGGCCGGCTTCAACACCCAGCACGGCGCGGTGCTGGTGGCGGTGGAATACCTGATCCCCAGGGAAAAGCTGTCCGCCCTGATTGATGCGGCGCGGCCGCTGCGCCTGCTGCGGCTGCGCAATGGCGCGCAGCAATGGCAGCTGTTCCGCGACCTGGAACGCGAGGGCGTGTGGCGCGAGGTGTTCCTGGTGGAAAGCTGGATGCAGTACCTGCGCATGATCGACCGCATGACCCTGGCCGACAAAATGGTGCTGGACGGGCTGCTGGCGCTGCATGACGGCGACAAGCCGCCGGTGGTGTCGCGCAATGTCAGCTACCTGGCCATGAACGAGGCGCAGGGTTTCTCGCTGCGCCGCGAACCCGAATCGCTCTGACCCGCGAGGTGCGATCATGCTGACTTCCCTCTGGCGTAAATGGCGCGCATCGCGGCATGGCGGGCCGCAGCTCGATACGATCCTGGCCGGCGCCGATCCGCAGGCGCCGCTGGCGCAGCGCAACCTGTGGATGGTCGACCTGTGCCGCTGGATCGACCGCCCCGGGCGCGACCCCGCCGAAGACGGCCGCCATCCGCAACATGCGCGGCTGCGCTACGTGCTGCAGGTGCTGGAAAACAATCCGGCGCTGGCGGCGCCGGTGGCCGCCACCCTGCGCTCGCTGGTCCGCGACAACGATCCCACGTCGCTGCTATGCGATACGGGCGTGGCATCGCACCCCGGCTTCTGGGGCGAGTTCTGGGAGCGGGCCCAGGCGCGGCTGCTGCCGCCGCCGCCGAACCGCAGCGACATGTTCGGGCTGTTCTCGCTGATTTTCCGCAACGACCACGACGCCAGCTGGATCGAGGCCCTGGACGACGACACCCGCGCCCGCATGCGGCGCCTGCTGCGCCACGGCGACAGCATTGAGCGCGCCGACCCGGACGCCCCGGAACCGCCGCCGCGGCATCTGGTGGAGGCGCTCACCAGCAGCATCCAGGTGTTGGCCAGCCAGGTGCGCGCCACCGGCCTGAGCCAGGACATCCGCTCGCGCCTGCCGGGCCGGGTGCGCGAAAGCCCGTTCTTCGCGCTGGCGGCGGCCGCCGCCGAGCTCTGCGACAGCCCGCCCGACACGCCGCGCGAGGTCTTCGCGCGCCGCCTCAACGTGTTCCGCGCGCTGCTCGACAGTTGCCGCGCCGCCTCGCAGCACGTCTACGCCGAACTGGAACAGAACGGCGTGTCGGTCGAAGTGGTGTTCCAGATCGAGCGCATGAAGCTGCGGCTGGCGCGCATCGAACTGCTGCTGGGCGTGTGGGTGGACCCGACCCAGCGTCACAAGTACGTGCACCTGATTGCCGAGCTGATCCGCTCGACCCAGGCGCGCAGCAGCATCCGTCACCTGGCGGCTTCGTCGTTCGCGCAGCTGGCGCGGCGCGTGATGGAACGCACCGCCGAGACCGGTGAACACTACATCGCGCGCGATCCGGCCGAGTATCTCTCGATGCTCAAGGCCTCGGCCGGCGGCGGACTGGTGATGGTGCTGACCGTCTACCTGAAATTCTTCATCGTCTCGCTGCATCTGGACAAGTTCATCGAAGGGCTGCTGGCCTCGCTGAACTACGCCGGCGGTTTCCTGGCGATCCACTTCGCCCACTTCACCCTGGCCACCAAGCAGCCGGCGATGACCGGCCCGGCCCTGGCGCACCGGCTGGACGAGGCCAATACCCCTGAGGGCCGCGAAGCCTTCCTGGACGACACGCTGTCCATGATCCGCTCGAACGCGGCGGCCATCCTGGGCAACCTGGCGGTGGTGTTCCCCCTGGCCTGGGCGGTGCAATGGGTGGCGCAGCACTGGCTGCAGCGGCCCCTGATCGACGCGCAGAAGGCGCAGGCGACGCTGGATTCGTTTTCCGCCTGGGGGCCGACGCCGATCTACGCCGCCGCCACCGGCGTGCTGCTGTGGCTGTCGAGCCTGATCGCGGGCTGGGCCGACAACTGGTTCGCGCTGCACCGCGTGCACGACGTCATGGCCTACGACCGGCGCCTGCGCCACCTGGTGGGCGCGCGCAGCGCGGCGCGCTGGGCCGGCTTCTGGCAGCGCAATATCTCCGGCATCGCCGGCAACGTCTCGCTGGGCCTGATGCTGGGCCTGGGACCGGCCATCGTCAGTTTCTTCGGCCCGCCCGTCGAGGTCCGCCACGTCACCTTGAGCGCCGGCCAGATCGGCTCGGCCATCGGCGCGCTGGGCTGGGAGGTGGTGCATACGCACGCGTTCTGGATGGCCGTGGCGGGCACCGCCCTGACCGGCATCCTCAACGTGGGCGTGAGCTTCGCGCTGGCCTTCAACGTGGCGCTGCGTTCGCGCAATCTGCGCCGCGGCGACCGCAAGGCGCTGGCGCTGGGCGTGCGCCGCCGCATCTGGCAACGGCCGGCCACGCTGTTCTGGCCGGTCAAGCCGCGCGCGGACCTCAAAACGTGATCGTGACCAGGACGGTGTCGCTGTAGTTGCCGGGGCGAGGCGTGGCCTGCGCGGGCACCCGGCCATAGACCGTGAACGCCTGGTTGGCGCCAGTGCCCGTGCCATTGAACGTCGTGCCGCCGGTCACCCCGTCGCCCCAGACGGTCGCGTAGTTGGCATCCTGGTACAGCTGGTAGCCGACCGTGTCGGCGGCGGTCGCGTGCTTCATCTTGCGCGCCATCACGTTGTTGGCCACCGTGCCGCCGTTGATCGCCACCGCGAAGGCATTGTTGTTGGTGCAACGCACGGTGATCTGTCCGCTGCCGGTCACCGCCTGGTTCAGCAGACCCTGCGGTGGAAACGTCAGATTGCTGGCGGTATTGACGCTGCAGTTCTTCTGCACCGTGGCCTGCACGGTCAGCGGCACGAACAAGGTCTGGCTGGGCGCCGCGATGGGGCAGTTCACCAGCAGGGTCGACAGCAACCCCCAGGCGATGTCGACACGGACAGTGTTGCTGTAGGTCTCGCTGTACAGGGTGTTGGCATTGCCGATGGTCGAAACGGTGGTCTGTCCGCCCGGCAGCTTCGCGTAGTAGGAGAACGAGGTCGACGCCGGACCGGTCGTCAATACCGGACCGGCCAGCAGGACGGAGGTCGGAGCGGAGGTGGTCGCGCTGCTCCAGACCTGGCTATGGCCGCTGTCGGTGTACAGGTTGTAATTCATGCGATAGCTGCCCGCGCCCAGCGCGCGCGCGGCCGTCGAGGGACTGGTGGTGCCCACGCCCGCCGAAAAGCACAGCCGCGCGCCGAACGCCAGCGCCGTGAAATTGCACGTCACCGCCACGCTGTTGCTGTCGGCGAAGGTATCGGCGGAGAGCAGCGGATTGACGGCGCCGAAGTTGACCGTGCCGGTGGTCGCGGCGCCCAGCGAACACGAGGTGGCCCTGGCATCCGCGGCTGCGCCCGCGCCCAGCAGCAGCGACAGGATCAACAGAATCGACTTCATTGGCCCGGTTCCTTGAACGGCTGGCAGATGAATGGCCCGAGCGTGGGCAGCGGCCGCGCCGGGTCGTGCCGGTACGGGAAATCCACCGCGCACGACACCCCGCCGCCCTGGACGCGCAGGTGGTTGTCGGCCTGCAGATCCTCCACGAAAGCGATGCCGTCGTAGCCCACCACCGACTGCTTGCCGCTTTCGACGTGCGCCACGCGCGCGCCCACGGGCAGGACGCCGCCGTCCGGCAGGTGCAGGATGACCGACGCCGCCGCATAGCGCTGCAGTTCGAACTTGACCAGCACGCCGGAACCCGCCTGCGGCACCACCACGGCCTTGGTCGTCTCCAGCTTCATGTCCACCGGCAGCTCGTCCGGATCGATCGACAGGCGGTTGGCCTGGTAGGAATTCAGGTCCGGCACCAACAGATGGCCGGCGCTGTTGGTCCGGCCCAGCTTGCGGTTCTCGTGCAGCACCGCCACATCCGGCGTGCCGTCGGTGCTGACCAGCGCGAAGCCGTCGTTGATGCGGCGCGATGGCGTCAAGGCGCCGTCCATCAACACCAGCGCGCCGACCGCCTGCACCGCGGCCTGGCTGCGTCCGCCGTAGTCCTGGCCGAGCGCGGTCAGCTGGCCATAGCGGCCCAGGAACTGCACCTTGCCCTGGTTGTACTGCATGGCGCCGCTGCGCCCGTTCTCGACGCCCCAGCCCCAGCCGCCGCCGTAGTCCACATTGCGCTGCGCGCCGACGCTGTAGATGCCCTGCTCACCCTGCCGGCCGACCGAGGCATTCACCTGGGTGTTGTCGCCCAGCAGGATGGAAAAGCCCAGATAGACACCGTGCGAATTGGCCTGCGCGAAATCGTTGTACGCGCTGACGTTCATGGACACCCGGCTGTGCAGGTTGGCGGTGTACGAGGCCGACCCGATACGGGCGGCCGGCACCTGCGGCATGCGAAAGCCGATGTAGCTCAGCGCGACGCTCTGCGACTGGGTCAGCGGCAGCGAGAAGGTGACCCGGTCGGTCTGCCGCGGCACTGGCACATCCTCGCGCGAACCCAGGTCGCCGTAGTCCCCCAGGGCGCGCACCGTCTGCAATTCCACGCTGAAGGCCGGCTCCACGTATTGGTAGCCCAGGCTGACCTGGCCGCCGTTGTCGTGGCCAGCGCTGCCGGACAGCGCGCCGTTGATGACGCCGGCCTGCCCCAGCCTGACGAACGCGCCGGCGCCGACGTTGTAGACGCCGGCGCTCATCTCCGTATGCCCTTCCAGCGTCAGCGCGTCGTCCAGGCCGTAGCGCCCCGACGCGGTGAGGGCCGGGCGCTTGTCGTAGTCGAACGAGCGCACGCTGAACTGGCGCCGCGCCACGCCCGCTTCGATGGAGTAACTGGACAGGCCGGCCGCCAGCATGCGCGTATCAATGTAGAGCGGCACCGAGGTGCTGACGCTGCGTCCCAACGCATCGCGCGTGACGAGCGTGGCCTGGCCCGAGCCGGTGATGCCCGGAATCTGGTTGACCACGAACGGGCCGGCCGGCACGTTGCCCGAATACTGCTGCACGCCGTTGACGTACAGCGACACGGAGGAGGGCACCACCGAAGAGGCGCTCAGCGACGACACGGGAAACGTCACCAGGTCGGGGCGCAGCGCGAAGTTGCGCCCCCACTGGATGCCGGCCACGCGCACCGAGCGCGACCAGTTCAGCGACGAGGTGATGGTGTCGCCGATCCGCAGGGTGCGCAGGCTGTCCTGGTCGGAATGGGTCCAGTAGGTGTCGTAGCGGATGTAGCGGTCGGCGCGCCCCCCCAGGTAGGCGGTGCCGGTGTTGTTCAAGGTGCCATGTGGATCGAAATAGCGCTGCTCCGTGTACATCGACACCTTGCTGTAGGCATCAGTCTGCGCATAGGCCTCGTAGTTCAGGATCAGCCCGCGGCCCGAGGTCGCGCGCGGTGTCCGCGGCAAGCCGCGGGTGTCCACCTCGAACGGCCGGCGCAGCGCGTCCGGCACCACCAGGTTCACCGTCTGCATGGCGGCGTTGTAGGTATAGCGCAGGCCGGCGATGTCATCGAGCGGGACCTGGCTGTCGCGCGGCGCGCCCAGCTTGCTTACATCCACGCCGACCGAACCCAGCGCGCCGGGACTGGCGGACAGCCGGCCCTGCGCGTCGCGAAAGCGCAGCAGTTGCGTGGTGTTGACGCCGTTGATACTCACCTCCAAATAGACATCGCGCTCGGCGATATTGCCGAACGACACCAGTTGGATGGGCAAATCCGCCGCCACCGCCGTCGCGCCGGACAGTGTGAGCGCGAGGCGGCAGGCGCAGCGCCCGCAAGCACGGATCGCGCGTACTGCCATGGGCTGCCTTCTCTTACCCCGCGCGCGCAGGCGGCGCGGGACGCAATCAGTCAGTCGACTCGCGGCGTGATGGTGACGGGGCTGCCGTTCACCAGGGCCCGGATCCTGATCTGGCCGGCCGCGTCGTGTTTGGCGGGAAAGCGCCACTGCCGCTCGCGGCGGGCCAGGGCGTATCCCAGCAGGCCGTCCACTTTCGCCAGCGGCGCGTCGGCGCCGGACAGCAATTGCAGCGACGCCACCTGCGCATAGCGGGTACCGCTGTTGTCCAGCCGCAGGACCCATTCCCTGCCCTGCCGCGACAGGTGCCAGGCCAAGGCCGGCGCGGGCTCCGGCGTGGCGCCGGCCACGAACACCGGCACGGAATAGCGCATGCGCAGCACCACGCCATTGACCAGCGGCGTGGAGGGATCGGGAATCTCGTCGATCACCAGCCGGTAGCTTTGCTCGACCGGCGCCAGGTCCTTGCCGAGCCGCACCAGCCGCACCAGCTGTTCGCCATTGGGCGGCACCTGGATGATCGGCGGACTGGCCTGGATCTCCTGAGTGGGCGTCAGCACATCGTCGCCCTGCGCCTGATCCCAGGCATAGACGCGCACCTGGCCGTAGATCGGCGTCGTGCCCGGGTTGCGCAACAGGATGCCGGTGGCGCCCTGTTGCGGCGCCAGGTCCACCAGCACGGGGGAAATCTGCAGGGTGGCGGCCTGGACGGACTGGGCCGCCAGGCTGATCGCCACCGTCAATATCGCGCCGGCCAGCCTGCGGAGCGCGCGGGCCACTAGAAGTACACCGTGGCGGTGACGGTGGACGAATAGGTATCCGGCGCGGGCGTGGTCTGCGCAGGCACGGTGCCATTCACCGTCAACGCCTGCGCCGAACCGTTGCCGGTGCCGCCGACCCGATCCGCGGTGCCCGTGTCGCCCCAGACCACGGTCTGGTTGGGCGCGGGCTGGTACAGCTGATAAGACACGACGGACGTCGTGTTACCCGTGGTGGTGCCCTGCATATAGCGAGTGGCGAAGGTGGAGCCGGTGCCGGTGCCGGCGCTCAGGCCCACGGTATACGGCGTGGTGTTGGTGCAGGTGACATTGACCGTGGTGGTGTTGGTCAGCGCCGTGCTTAGCACCCCATGACTGCCAAAATTCAGATTATTCGCGCCGATGGTGCAGTTCGCGGTAATGGTCAGCGTCACGGTCATGTTGGCCGTGGTCTGGGCCTGCGCGGCCCCCGGCAACGCCCCGGCCAGCGCCAGTGTCAAAGTCAGAGTCGTCGCGCACAAGGACAAGCGTTTCATGAATCACTCCCACGAATTACTGCTGCACTGTCAGACCTGCGTGAAGAATCATGGTAAGGCCAATAAACCGGCGCGGCACAATCTGTTTAAACCAAACCCCCTGGCACTTACCACTTCTCACCAATCGGATTAAAAAACAAGGGCAATAAACTGAATTTTCCCTATGAAAACACGATTAAGGCGAGATTGGATAATTTGTTGTAATTCAGCACACTAGAGAATTTCAATTAGTAACAGATATTCAAATGCTCGAGAGCTTTCCGGCAAGGATATTATGCTTCGATGATTATCCCGCCGCAGGGGAAAGTGACCGCCCGGTCGCATTATCCGCGGACGATCTGATAATCAGGCGCCGCGGCCACGGACACGCGCCGGCGGCACGGCCGCGCCTGACGAAGCGTTGAATCGGCATGTCGCACTAGAATCAACGCTCACCCCCACAGCCGGCGGCCTCCCGCGCCCCGGCGCCTTGCCGCGGCATCCCATGTTCTCCTTCTCACGCAACACCATCCACCCCGCGGGCCAGGGCCTGCCTGCGTCAGAACGCCTGGGCGCGTTGCTGGCCGTGATGCTGGCCGTCTGCATGGCCAGCCTGGACACCGCCATCGCCAACACCGCGCTGCCCACCATCGCGCGCGACCTGCGGGCCAGCGACGCCGGCTCCATCTGGGTCATCAGCGGCTACCAGCTGGCGATGGTCGCGGGCCTGCTGCCGGCCGCGGCGCTGGGCGAAATCCTCGGGCATCGCCGCGTCTACATGGTCGGCATCGTGGTGTTCACGCTGTCCTCGCTGGCCTGTGGGCTGGCGCCGTCGCTGCCGGTGCTGGTCGCGGCCCGCATCCTGCAGGGGCTGGGCGCGGCCGGCGTCATGAGCGTGAACGCGGCCTTGCTGCGCTTCATCTATCCCGCGCCGGTGCTGGGGCGCGGCATGGGCCTGAACGCGATGGTGGTGGGCCTGTCGTTCGCCGCCGGGCCGACCGCGGCATCCGCCATCCTGCTGCTGGGGTCATGGCACTGGCTGTTCCTGATCAACGTGCCGATCGGCCTGCTGGCCGTGGGGCTGGGCCTGCGCGGGCTGCCGCAGACCACGCGCGCGCCGCACGGCTTCGACGGCCTGGCGGCGGCGCTGTGCGCGCTGACACTGGGGCTGTTCGTACTGGGCTCGAACGAACTGGCGCACAGCGCGCCGTGGCAGCGCGTCACGCTGGAGTGGGGCCTGGCGGCCGCCAGCCTGTGGCTGCTGATGCGGCGCCAGGCCGGCCACCCGGCGCCGATCCTGGCGGTCGACCTGCTGCGCCGCCCGTTGTTCGCCCTGTCCGCCGCCACCGCGGTCTGCGCCTTCGCGGCGCAGGCGCTGGCATTCGTGTCGCTGCCGTTCCTGTTCCAGACGGGGCTTGGCTACACCCAGGTGCATACCGGTTTCCTCATCACGCCCTGGCCGGTGGTGGTGGCGTTCATGGCGCCCATCGCCGGGCGCCTGTCGGACCACTATCCGGCGGGCATGCTGGGCGGCGTGGGGCTGGCGCTGCTGGCCCTGGGCATGGCCTCGCTGGCCCTGCTGCCGGCGGCGCCATCGGCCTGGGATATCTCGTGGCGCATGGCGCTGTGCGGCGCCGGCTTCGGCTTTTTCCAGTCGCCCAACCTGCGCGCCATCATGACCTCGGCGCCGCCTTCGCGCGCGGGCGGCGCCAGCGGCATGATCGGCACCGTGCGGCTGCTGGGCCAGGCCAGCGGCGCGGCCCTGGTGGCGGCCTGCTTCAACGTGTCCAGCAGCCACGGCGCCGTGATGGCGCTGTGGCTGGGCGGGCTGTGCGCCGCGCTGGCCAGCCTGGCCAGTTTCGCGCGGCTGCGCTTCGGCGCGGTCGAGCCGGCCGAATTGCCCGCCGCCCGCTGAATTCTCGGCATTTATTGCGCTTTGTGGCGTTATAAATCATGGGCCGCCAGACATATACGTAAGATGTGCAACACCGGCTAAATATCGATCGGGCGGGGCCGTTGTCCGGGGTGTAGCAGTCTCCTACACCCCAGAACGACGCGTATGACACAGTTCCTGAAAGACATCACCATCCGCCGCATGATCCTGAGCACCCTGCTCATCATCAGCGTCCTGCTGGCAGGCCAGTCGGCCATCAGCGTAAATGGGCTGCGTGGCGCGGGCGAGGCGCTCGCCGACAGCTATGAACTCCTGAACGAAGTTTCATCACTTTCCCGCGTGAACGACCAGATCATGCGGGCGCGGCTGCGCCTATCCCGCCAGCTGGAATACGCGCGCGACGGCCTGCCCGGCCCCGCCGCCGAGGAAAACCGCGGCATCGACGCGGCACTGGACCTGGCGCGCAAGCACCGGGCCGCATTCCTGGCAACGGCGCGTGACGACACCCCCGCCGACATCCTGGAGCCGCTGCAGCGTGGATTCGACAGCCTTGTCGAAGGCATAGCCATGCAACGCAAATTCCTTGCGGCGGATGACATCGAAAAGGCGCGCGCCCACGCCGCCGGTCCGATCATTGCGGCCAGCCGGGCCTTTGGCGAGAGCATGGAAAAGTATGAAGCCTATGCCCGCGAGCGCGAGGACACGTTGATCATCAGCGCGGTCGCCGCGCGCCAGCGCGCCTACCTCGGCATCGGCATCCTGCTGGGGATCACCCTGCTGCTGCTGTTCCTGGGCGACCGCTACGTGGTGCGCTTCGTGCGGCAGCCGCTCAACGATATCAAGCGGCACTTCCAGCACATCGCCAGCGGCGACCTGACCGCGCCCATCGCCCCCTTCGGCGGCAACTGCGTCGGCCAGCTCATTCCCTATCTGCAGGAGATGCAGTCCAGCCTGGTGCGCACCGTGCACGCGGTGCGCGACGGCGTGGCCGAAATCAACACCGGTTCCAGCGAAATCGCGGCCGGCAACCAGGACCTGTCCAGCCGCACCGAACAGCAGGCCGCGTCGCTCGAGGAAACCGCGGCGAGCATGGAGCAACTGTTGTCCACCGTCACCAGCAACGCCGACAACGCGCGCCAGGCCAATGCCATGGCCGCCGAAGCGTCGGACGTCGCCCGTCGCGGCGGCGCGGCGGTGCAGAGCGCGGTGGCCACCATGCGCGAGATCGCACAGGACTCCGGGCGCATCGAGGACATCGTCGGCGTGATCGACGGCATCGCTTTCCAGACCAACATCCTGGCCCTGAACGCCGCCGTGGAAGCCGCGCGCGCCGGTGAGCAAGGCAAGGGCTTCGCGGTGGTGGCGGGCGAAGTGCGCTCGCTGGCGCAGCGCAGCGCCAGCGCCGCCAAGGAGATCAAGCAACTGCTGGGCGCCTCGGGCGCGACGGTGCAGGCCGGCGCGGCGCAGGTGGAGACGGCCGGCCGCACCATGGCGGAAATCCAGGCAGCCATCGAACGCCTCACCATGCTGGTCGGAGACATCGCCACCGCCTCGCACGAACAGGTCACGGGCATCGACCAGGTCAACACCGCGGTGACGCAGATGGACCAGGTCACGCAGCAGAACGCGGCGCTGGTCGAACAGGCCGCCGCCGCCGCGGCGTCGCTGGAAGCACAGGCCCAGCGGCTGCAGCATTCGGTCAGCATCTTCCGGCTGCCGGCCAGCGGGCTCGACCACGAACAGCGGACCCTGCCGGTGCGCGAGCGGCTGGCGCTGTCGGCCTGAAACGCCGTTGCGGCCGTGCCGGCGTCGCCGGCGCGGCCGTGCGCCCGCTTCAGGCCAGCGTGGTCGCGCAGACCTGCTGGCCATGGCGGATGACCCGCTTGGGCAGCTCGCCGCCGATCCAGTACGCCAGCTCGGCCGGATGCGAGATCTCCCACGCCACGAAATCCGCGACCATGCCGGCAGCCAGCACGCCATGGCTGGCCTGCAGGCCGAGCGCGCGCGCCGCATGGACGGTGGCGCCGGCCAGCGCCTCCTCGGGCGTGAGCCGGAACAGCGTGCACGCCATGCTCAGCATCAACCGCAGCGACAGGGCCGGCGACGTGCCCGGATTCAGGTCGCTGGAGATCGCGATGGGCACCCCATGGCGGCGCAGCAGGTCGACGGGCGGCACTTGCGTTTCGCGCAGGGCATAGAACGCGCCCGGCAGCAGCACCGCCACCGTGCCGGCCGCGGCCATGGCGCGCACATCCGCTTCGGTCAGGTATTCCAGGTGATCGGCGGACAGCGCGCCATGACGCGCGGCCAGGCTGGCGCCGTGCAGCGACGACAGCTGCTCGGCGTGCAGCTTGACCGGCAGGCCCAGCTGGGCCGCGGCCTGGAACACCCGTTCCACCTGCGCGGGCGAGAACGCCAGGTGCTCGCAGAACGCGTCCACGGCATCCACCAGACCCTCGGCCGCCAGCACCGGCAGCATGCGGCGCGCGACCTCGTCGATGTAGTCATCGGCGCGGCCGGCGAATTCCGGCGGCAGCGCGTGCGCCGCCAGGCAAGTGGCGCGCACGGTCAGCGGCAGCGTCTGCCCCAGCTGGCGCGCCACCCGCAGCATCTTGCGCTCGTTGGGCAGGTCCAGGCCATAGCCGGACTTGATCTCCAGCGTGGTGACACCGTCGCGCAGCAGGTGCAGCGCGCGCAATCGGGCGCTGGCATACAGCGCCTGCTCGGTGGCCTCGCGGGTGGCGCGCACCGTGCTGGCGATGCCGCCGCCCTGGGCCGCGATCGCCGCGTAGTCCACCCCCTGCAGGCGCTGCTCGAACTCCTGGCTGCGATTGCCGCCGAACACCAGATGGGTATGGCAGTCGATCAGCCCCGGCGTCACCCAGGCGCCGCCCAGGTCATGCTCGGGCGCATCGATGCCACCGGGCAGCGCCTGTTCGGGGCCGATCCATTCGATACGCTCGCCGCGCGTCACCAGCGCGGCCCGCTCGATCACCGCATACCGCCCGCCGGCCATCGTCGCCGCCTGGCAATTGCGCCATACCTGTTTCATCGCAAGACTCCTGTCCTCCGCCATGCCGGCGGCTCAATCCGCGCCCTCGGCGGCCGGCAAGCCGATGCCGCCGCCGGGGCCCTTCGGCCACACCCACAGGCGATAAGCCACGCACAGCAGCGCGAGCCACACCGCGCCCACGACCAGGGCGGCCTGCGTCTTGGGGAAATAGCCCAGCACGCCCAGCACGAACAGCATAAACACGATGGCCGCGATCGGCGCCACCGGCCACCACGGCACCGGGAACTTCAACGCCGCCACTTCCTCGCGCCGCATGGCGCGGCGCATGGCCACCTGCGACAGCAGGATCATCAACCATACCCAAACCGTGGCGAACGTGGCAATCGAGGCGATCAGCACGAACACGTCCTTGGGAATCAGGTAGTTCAGCAGCACGCCCATCAGCAGCGACAGCGTCATCACCACCACCGTCATCCAGGGCACGCCGCCGCGCGACACGCGCGCAAAGCCCTGCGGCGCCTGGCCTTGCCGCGCCATGCCGTAGAGCATGCGGCCCGCGCCGAAAATGTCGCTGTTGATCGCCGACACCGCCGCCGAAATCACCACCAGGTTCAGGATGTGGGCCGCCGAGCCGATGCCCAGGCTATCGAAGATCTGCACGAACGGACTGCCCTGGCTGCCGATCTGGTTCCACGGAAAGATCGACATCAGCACCAGCAGCGTCAGGACGTAGAACAGCAGGATGCGCAAGGGCACCGCGTTGATGGCGCGCGGAATCACGCGCGCCGGGTCCCTGGCCTCGCCTGCGGTGATACCGATGATCTCGATGCCGCCGAACGCGAACACCACCACCGCCAGCGATGCCACCAGGCCGCCCAGGCCATTGGGCATGAAGCCGCCGTGCTGCCACAGGTTGTGCACGCCGGTGGCCGCGCTGTCCGCGCCCAGGCCGATGCCGAACAGCATGATGCCCAGGCCGCCGGCGATCATCGCGATGATCGCCGCGACCTTGACCAGCGACAGCCAGAACTCCATTTCGCCGAACACCTTCACGGCGCACAGGTTGAGCCCGCCGATGAAGAACACGATGGACAGCACCCAGATCCACTGCGGCACGTCGGGAAACCAGAAGCCCATGTACAGCCCGAACGCGGTGATGTCGGCCAGGCAGACGATGATCATCTCGAAAGTGTAGGTCCAGCCGGTGACGAAACCGGCAACCGGTCCCAGATAGCTGGTGGCGTACTGGCCGAAGGAGCCGGACACGGGCGTGCGCACCGCCATTTCGCCCAGCGCGCGCATCACCATGTAGACCGCCGCGCCGGCGATCAGATAGGCCAGCAGCACCGACGGTCCCGCCTCCTGAATGGCCTTGGCCGAGCCATAGAACAGGCCGGTGCCTATGGCCGACCCCAGGGCCATGAAGCGGATGTGCCGCGCCGACAGGCCTCGCCTGAGATCCCGCTCCTGAGTTTCCATCCTTGTCTCCGTATCGTTTTCTGGCCGAGCGGCGGCCGGCCGCCCGTGGACGGCCAGCGTCAGGGAGCCGGCGCCCCGCTCGGCGCGCGCCGGCCGCCCGGAAGCGTCACAGGCTGGGCAGCAGACCCGCCGGCATCAGCGCGTTCAGTTGCCGGCCGGCGATCAGCTGGCTGGCGGCCTCGATGTCGGGCGCGAAGAAGCGGTCCTTCTCGTAGTGCGCGACCTTCTCGCGCAGCAGGCCGCGCGCGCGCTCCAGCTTCGGCGAGGTTTTCAGGCCAGCGCGGAAGTCCAGGCCCTGGCAAGCGCCGAGCCACTCGATCGCCAGGATGTCGCGCACGTTATCGGCCATGGGCCAGAGACGCTTGCCGGCGTTGGGCGCCATCGACACGTGGTCCTCCTGGTTGGCCGAGGTCGGCAGGCTGTCGACGCTGGCCGGGTGGGCCAGCGCCTTGTTGTCGCTGGCCAGGGCGGCCGCGGTCACCTGCGCGATCATGAAGCCGGAGTTCACGCCGCCATTGCTCACCAGGAACGGCGGCAACTGCGACATGTGCTTGTCCATCATCAGCGAAATGCGGCGTTCGGACAGCGCGCCGATCTCGGCCAGCGCCAGGGCCAGGTTGTCGGCCACCAGCGCCACCGGCTCGGCATGGAAGTTGCCGCCCGACAGCACGTCGCCCTGTTCCGCGAACACCAGCGGATTGTCGGAGACAGCGTTGGCCTCGATCTGCAGCACCTGCGCCACGTGACGGATCTGCGTCAGGCAGGCGCCCATCACCTGCGGCTGGCAGCGCAGCGAGTAGGGGTCCTGCACCTTGTCGCAGTCGGCATGCGAGTGGCCGACCTCGCTGTCTTCGGTCAGCAGGTCGCGGTACACGGCGGCCACGTCGATCTGCCCCGGCTGGCCGCGGGCCTCGTGGATGCGGGCGTCGAACGGCACGCGCGAGCCGAGCATGGCTTCCACACTGAGGCTGCCACAAACCAGGCCGGCGGCCAGCAGGTCCTCGGCCTCGAACAGTCCGCGCAAGGCGTAGGCGGTGGACACCTGGGTGCCGTTCAGCAGCGCCAGGCCTTCCTTGGCCGCCAGCGTCAGCGGCTCCAGTCCGGCGCGGGCCAGCGCCGCCTTGGCCGGCAGCCACTCGCCGTCGCAGCGGGCGCGGCTTTCGCCCAGCAACAGCAGCGACATGTGCGCCAGCGGCGCCAGGTCGCCGGAAGCGCCCACCGACCCCTTCAGCGGGATATGCGGATAGACGCCGGCGTTGACCAGCGCGATCAGGCTGTCGATGACCTTGCGGCGGATACCCGAGCGGCCGCGCGCCAGGCTGTTGATCTTGAGCACCATGATCAGGCGCACCATGGCGTCGTCCAGCGCTTCGCCCACGCCGGCCGCGTGCGACAGCACCAGCGAGCTTTGCAGCGCCTGCAGGTCTTCGCGGGCGATCTTGGTGGAGGCCAGCAGGCCGAAGCCGGTATTGATGCCGTAGGCCGTGCGGCCTTCGGCGATGATGCGGTCCACGCAGGCGACGCTGGCGTCGATCGGGCCATGGGCGGCAGGGTCCAGCGTCAGGCGGCCGGGCTGCTGGTACACCTGGCGCAATTGCGCCAGCGTCAGGTGGCCGGGCTTGAGGTGCAGATCCATTTCTTGTTCTCCAGGATGAGGCTTCGGTGTCATGCGATATCGTGGCCGCGCCGCGCCGGCAGGTGCGCGGGTTGCCCGGCGCGGCGGGCGAAGATGAAGTAGAGGATGCCGGGCACCACCAGCCCGATGATCCAGGAAATATCCACGCCGCCCAGGTGCGCGACCATCGGACCGGTGTAGAGCTTGGTCGAGATGAAGGGCATCTGCACCAGCACGCCCGTCACGTAGACCAGGATGCCGGGCCAGTTCCAGCGGCCGTAGCGGCCATCGGGGTCCGACAGCGCGGCCACGTCGTAGCGTTCGCGGTTGATGAAGTAGTAGTCGACCAGGTTGACGGCGCTCCAGGGCGTGAAGAAGGCCAGCAGGAACAGGATGAACGACTTGAAGGCGTTCAGGAACGAGTGCTGCCCCGCCAGCGCCACACAGGTGGCCGCGCCCACGATCAGCAGCACGAACACCAGCCGCTGGCGCCGCGAGATGTCCACATGGCCGCGAAAGCCGCTGATGATGGTGGCGATGCACATGAAGCTGCCATACGAATTCAGCGTCGAGATGGTGACCTTGCCGAACGCGATGCTGAAGTACAGCAGCGCCGCCGTGGCGCCCGCGCCGCCCAGGCCGACGATGTAGGCCACCTCGCGGCCGGCGAACTGTCCGGCCGCCATGGCCGCCGCCAGCACGCCCAGGGTCATGGCGATCTGCGCACCCAGCACCGAGCCCGCGCCGACCGCCAGGAAGGTCCTGAGCGGCGACGTGCGGCTGGGCAGGTAGCGCGAATAGTCGGCCACGTAGGGGCCGTAGGCGATCTGCCAGGAGGCCGCCAGCGATACCGCCAGCAGGAACGCGGTCCAGCTGAAATGGCGGATCCGCAGCAACTGGCTGAGGTCGCCCAGCGTGACCACGCGGCTGAACAGGTAAACGAAGGCGACCAGCCCCAGCACACTGGCCACGCGGCCGATGATGTGGATCATGCGGTAGCCGAACACGGTCACCAGCACGATGACGGCGGCGAACAGCAGGATGCCCGCGCTGTCGCTGACCCCGAGCAGCTGGCCGATGGCCTGGCCCGACAGCACCGTGCCCGTGGCGGTGAAGCCCAGGTACATCAGGCACACCAGTACGATGGGGATCGCCGCGCCGTAGACGCCGAACTGCACCCGGCTGGAGATCATCTGCGGCAGGCCCAGCCTGGGCCCCTGCGCCGCGTGCAGGGCCATCACGGCGCCGCCGAACACCTGGCCGAGGAACAGGCCGATCAGCGACCAGAACACATCGCCGCCCAGCACCACCGCCAGCGCGCCCGTGACAATGGCGGTGATCTGCAGGTTGGCGCCGAGCCAGAGCGTGAACTGGCTGTAGAGCCGGCCGTGGCGCTCGCTCTCCGGGATGTAGTCGATGGAGCGTCGTTCGATCAACGCCCCTTTTTGCGCCGCGCGGTCCTGCTGCATGCGAGGTCTCCTCGTGGACACCGTCCGGCGGCGCCCTGGTTGTTCCACAGCGTGCCGCCGGCTCAGCGGGTGGCGTTGATCATGGGCAGGTCCAGGCCCTGTTCGCGGGCGCAGTCGATGGCGATGTCGTAGCCGGCATCGGCATGGCGCATCACGCCGGTGCCCGGATCGTTGGTCAGCACGCGGGCGATGCGCTCGGCCGCCGCGTCGGTGCCATCGCACACGATCACCATGCCGGCGTGCTGCGAGAAGCCCATGCCCACGCCGCCGCCGTGATGCAGCGAGACCCAGGTGGCGCCGCCCGCGGTGTTCAGCAGGGCGTTGAGCAGCGGCCAATCGGACACCGCGTCGGTGCCATCGCGCATGGCCTCGGTCTCGCGGTTGGGGCTGGCCACCGAACCGGAGTCCAGGTGGTCGCGGCCGATCACCACGGGCGCCGACAGTTCGCCGCTGCGCACCATCTCGTTGAACGCCAGGCCCAGCCTGGCGCGCTGGCCCAGGCCGACCCAGCAGATGCGCGCCGGCAGGCCCTGAAAGCGGATGCGTTCGCGCGCCATGTCGAGCCAGCGATGCAGGTGGGCATCGTCGGGAATCAGTTCCTTGACCTTGGCGTCGGTCTTGTAGATGTCCTGCGGGTCGCCCGACAGCGCGGCCCAGCGGAACGGACCGACGCCGCGGCAGAACAGCGGCCGGATGTAGGCGGGCACGAAGCCCGGGAAATCGAAGGCGTTCGCCACGCCCTCGTCCTTGGCCATCTGCCGGATGTTATTGCCATAGTCGAAGGTCGGGACGCCCTGCTTCTGGAAGTCGAGCATGGCCTTGACATGCACGGCCATCGACTGCTTGGCCGCCTTGACCACCGCCGCAGGCTCGCGCTGGGCGCGCTCGCGGTACTCGGACCAGGTCCAGCCGGCGGGCAGATAGCCGTTGAGCGGATCGTGGGCGCTGGTCTGGTCGGTCACCATGTCCGGACGCACGCCACGGCGCACCAGCTCGGGCAGCACCTCGGCGGCGTTGCCGCACAGCGCGATCGATACCGCGCGGCCTTCCGCCGTGTAGCGAGCGATGCGCGCCAGCGCGTCGTCCAGGTCGCGGGCCTGCTCGTCGACGTAGCGGGTGCGCAGGCGAAAGTCGATGCTGGCCTGCTGGCACTCGATGTTCAGCGAGCAGGCGCCGGCCAGCGTCGCGGCCAGCGGCTGCGCGCCGCCCATGCCGCCCAGGCCGGCGGTCAGCACCCAGCGGCCGGCCAGGTCGCCGCCGTAGTGCTGGCGGCCGGCCTCGACGAAGGTCTCGTAGGTGCCTTGCACGATGCCCTGGCTGCCGATGTAGATCCAGCTGCCGGCGGTCATCTGGCCATACATCGCCAGGCCCTTGGCGTCCAGCTCGTTGAAGTGTTCCCAGGTGGCCCAGTGCGGCACCAGGTTGGAATTGGCGATCAGCACGCGCGGCGCGTTGGCGTGGGTCTTGAACACACCCACCGGCTTGCCCGACTGTACCAGCAGGGTTTCGTCGTCCTCCAGGCGCTTGAGCGTCTCGACGATCCGGTCGTAGCAGTCCCAGTCGCGCGCGGCGCGGCCAATGCCGCCGTACACCACCAGCTCCCTGGGATTCTCGGCCACGTCCGGGTCGAGGTTGTTCATCAGCATCCGCAGCGGCGCTTCGGTCAGCCAGCTCTTGGCCGTCAGCTGGTTGCCGCGCGGGGCGCGGATCTCGACGTCGCGGTATCGGTTCGATTTTTCCAAGGCAGTCTCCGTGTTCGAGGGCGGCGCGCGGTGAAACGCGGCGGATGCCGAATCATAGGATGCCTATGCTTGTATATACAAGTCCGATGGAGTTGTTTTAAGGTCAGGGATTTCCCGTACAAAAACGACCGATCAGTGGCTGAGGCCGTTCAACCGTGGCGCCGCTGCAGTTCGATCAGGCAGGCGTCCAGCATCGACGCCGACGCCAGCCGGTACTCGGCCAGATCATCGCGGCCGTCCTCGCGCGCCGCGGCCTGCTGTTCGATGTGCAGGCAGTCGTAGCGCGCCGGTTCGGGCAAGGCGCGGCCGTCGCGCCGGACGGTCAGCGCCTGCCCCGCGTTCAGCAGCAACACCGTGCTGGCGGCGCTATGGAACGCCCACTCGCGCACGCCGCCGATCCACTGCAGCCGGGCGCGGTAGTGACGCGGCGAGTAGATCAGATTGAAGTCGCGGATGGCGCCGTCCAGCAGGCGGCAGTCGACCCGCGCATCGCCGGAAAACGCGTAGGCCTGGCGCGGCCGCAGCGGCGCCTGCGCCTGGCCGTCGACGGTCAGGGCGATGCCGGCGCCTTCGAGCACCGTGATGATGCGCTGCAGGCCATTGAACGACGAGAACCCGCCATCCTGGGCCACGTCGGCGATGGACAGGCGCCATTCGAACGCGGCGCTGTCGCCGCCATCGTTGCAGGCCACTTCCTGGGTGGTGCCGCCGCCATTGCGCCAGGGCATGCGCGGGTAATCCTGTGCCCGGTACAGGCGCACATCGAACGGGATCATGTGGAGAATTTTCCTTCAAGGCGATGGCGCGAACCGGGATGGATCAGGCGCGCCAGGGTGACGGCGCGTTCGCCCGACCAGGTGCGCCGGCGGATCAGCAGGCAGGGTTCGCTGCGCTCGATCTGCAACAGTTGGCACTCGCGCGGCTTGGCGACGATGGCCTCGACTACGTGCTCGCCCTCGGTCAGCGGCGCCACGCGCGTCAGGTACTCATAGGGCGTGTGCTGGGTGAAGTCCTGCTTCAGATAGTCTGGCGCCAGGCGCACATTGACGTAGCGGTCTTCGAGCTGGATCGGCACGTCGTCCTCGTAGTGCACGATGAGCGAATGGAACACCGGCTGGCCCTCGCGGATGTCGAGCGCGGCGGCCTGCTCGCTGCCGGCGGGTTCCTCGGCCAGCCGCACCACGCGCGCGTGGTGGCGATGCCCGCGCGCGCTGATCTCGTCGGCGATGTTGTTGACCGCGAACAGCGCCGAGCGGGTCTTGGGCTGGGCCACGAACGTGCCCACGCCCTGCATGCGCACCAGCAGGCCTTCGGCCGTCAGTTCGCGCAGCGCGCGATTGACCGTCATGCGCGAGTAGCCCAGCTCCTGCACCAGCTCGCTTTCCGAAGGCACGCGGTAGTGCGCCGGCCAGGCGCCGCTGCGGATCTGCTGGGCGATCATCTGCTTGAGCTGTGCGTACAGCGGCGCCGGCGGGGCCGAGGGCTGGGCCGGCAAACGGGGCGGGGGAGAAGCCAAGGGGTATCCTGTGTCGTGCCGTGGAACGAATGCCGATTATAGGGGTCGGCTGGACATGTACAGACAGGCAGCCCGCGCTGGACGCACCCGGTCAGCCGGCTTATACTCCCCCCCTGTATCCATCCGGAGGCCGCCGTGCCCCATTCCCCCGCAGAAAAAAAGCGCGTCACCACGCGCCTGCGCCGCATCCAGGGCCAGGCCCTGGCGCTCGAGCGCGCCGTCAACGAAGGCACGGAATGCGGCGCGCTGCTGCAGCAGCTGGCGGCCCTGCGCGGCGCGGCCACGGGGCTGATGGCCGAAGTGCTCGAAAGCCACCTGCGCGAGACCTTCCTGCAATCCGCCCAGGGCGCACGACCCGGCGCGGCGCTCGAACCCGAAGCGGAGATCGACCAGGTCATGCGCATCGTCCGCTCTTATCTCAAATAACCCATCCGACCTTCTGGAGCCCCTCATGAAATCACGCGCAGCCGTCGCATTCGGCCCTGGCAAGCCGCTGGAAATCGTTGAAATCGACGTCGCCCCGCCGCAACGCGGCGAAGTGCTGGTGCAGATCACCCACACCGGCGTCTGTCATACCGACGCCTTCACCCTGAGCGGCGACGACCCCGAAGGCCTGTTCCCCGCCGTGCTGGGCCACGAAGGCGCTGGCGTGGTGGTCGAGGTCGGCGAAGGCGTGACCTCGCTCAAGCCGGGCGACCACGTCATTCCCCTGTATACGGCCGAGTGCCGCGAGTGCAAGTTCTGCCTGTCGGGCAAGACCAACCTGTGCCAGAAGGTGCGCGCCACCCAGGGCAAGGGCGTGATGCCCGACGGCACCTCGCGCTTCAGCTATGAAGGCAAGCCGCTCTACCACTACATGGGCTGCTCCACTTTCAGCGAGTACACCGTGGTCAACGAGATCTCGCTGGCCAAGATCAACCCGGCCGCGCCGCACGAAAAGGTCTGCCTGCTGGGCTGCGGCGTCACCACCGGGCTGGGCGCGGTGCACAACACCGCCAAGGTCAAGGAAGGCGACACCGTGGCCGTGTTCGGCCTGGGCGGCATCGGCCTGGCGGTGATCCAGGGCGCGGTGCAGGCCAAGGCCGGCCGCATCATCGCGGTCGACACCAACCCGAACAAGTTCGTGCTGGCCAGCGCCATGGGCGCCACCGACTGCATCAACCCCAAGGACCACGACAAGCCGATCCAGGAAGTGATCGTCGAGCTTACCGACGGCGGCGTGGACTTCTCGTTCGAGTGCATCGGCAACGTGCACGTGATGCGCGCCGCGCTCGAATGCTGCCACAAGGGCTGGGGCGAGAGCATCATCATCGGCGTGGCCGGCGCCGGCCAGGAAATCAGCACGCGCCCGTTCCAGCTGGTCACCGGCCGCGTCTGGCGCGGCTCGGCCTTCGGCGGCGTCAAGGGCCGCACCCAGCTGCCGGGCATGGTCGAGGATGCCATGAGCGGCAAGATCGACCTGGATCCGTTCGTCACCCACACGCTGCCGCTGGAACGCATCAACGAAGCCTTCGACCTGATGCATGAAGGCAAGTCGATCCGCACCGTGATCCACTACTGACGCCCCGGCTGAGGTTCCCGCGGGCCCGGCGCGCATGCGCCGGGCCCGTTTTCTTTCATGACAAGTCGGCGACAGCCGCCGCGCCAAATATGACAGGCCCGTCATTCATCTTCGCGTAATCTCGGCCCGCGACCATGCGCCCTCCGAAGACAGAGGGATGCGCGCGAATGATCACGTGGAAGAGGACGGCCGGCGCGGCCGCATTGAGCCTGGTGGCCCTGCTGGCCGGTTGCGGCGGCGGCGACGACGACGAGACGCCGGCCAGTCCCCCGCCCGAGCCGGCGCCGGTCGCCAGCCGGCCGATGGAACTGACGATCCTGCACATCAACGATCATCATTCCAACCTGGACAGCAAGAAGAAAGACCTGAAGCTGCTGAACGCCGCGGGTTCGCGCGTCGCGGTCAATGACGACATCGGCGGCTTCCCGCGCGTGACCGCCGCGTTCCAGGCGCTGGCGGCGCAGGCGCCCAACGTGCTCAAGCTGCACGCCGGCGACGCCACCACCGGCACGCTGTACTTCAATCGCGCCGGCGAGCCGGGCGAGGCCGACGCGGCCCTGATGAACACGGTCTGCTTCGACGCCATGACGCTGGGCAACCATGAATTCGACAAGGGCGACAGCGGCCTGAAGCGCTTCATCGAACTATTGCATGCAGGCACCTGCCAGACGCCCGTGCTCAGCGCCAACGTGACGTTCGGCGCCAACTCGGCGCTGAACCCGGCGCGCGCGCCCGGCATGGTCAAGCCTTCCATCGTGCTGCGGCGCGACGACCAGCCGATCGGCCTGGTCGGCCTGACCATCGCCAACAAGACGCAGCAGTCGTCCAGCCCCGACCCCGGCACGCTATTCTCCGACGAAACCGCCGCCGCGCAGCAACAGATCGATGCCCTGCGCGCGCAGGGCGTGAACAAGATCGTGGTGATGAGCCACATCGGCTACGAGTACGACAAGCAGATCATCCCCAACCTGAGCGGCGTGGACGTGGTGGTGGGTGGAGATTCGCACACCCTGCTGGGACCGGCCGCCCTGTCGACCTATGGCGTCGGCTCGCCCGCCGGCCCATACCCCACCGAACTGCGCAACAAGGACGGCAAACGCGTCTGTCTGGTGCAGGCCTGGGAATACTCGCAGGTGGTCGGCGAACTGAAGGTCAGCTTCGACGCCAACGGCGATGTCACGGCCTGCGCCGGCACGCCGCACGTGCTGGTGGGCGATGCCTTCAAGATCGGCGGCGCGACGCCCGCCGCGGCCGACCAGGCCGCCATCCTGGCGGACGTGGCCGCCAGTGGCTTCCTGCGGGTGCAGGCGCCGGACCCGCAAGCCACCGCCGTGCTGCAGCCTTTCAAGGCCAAGGTCGACGCGTTCAGCGCCAGCCTGGTGGCCACGGTGCCGCAGGAGCTGTGCTCGCGGCGCGTGCCCGGCGGCCCCGGTTCGCGCGACTATGGCCGTTCCAGTGTCGCCTGCAACACGCTGGGCAACGTCAGCCTGCACGGCGGCGACATCCAGCAGCTGGTGGCCCAGGCCTACCTGGAAGTGGCCAATGCCAGCTACGGCGGCGCCGACATTTCCCTGCAAAGCGGTGGCGGCGTGCGCGTGCCGCTGCTGGGTAATGTGACGGCGGCCAACGTGATCGAGGTCGTGCCGTTCGGCAACATGCTCTGGCGCCTGGATATCACCGGCGCCGAGGTCAAGGGCATGCTGGAAGACGGCATGCAGGCGGTCTACGGCCCGGGCGGCTCCACCGGCCCTTACCCGTACGCGGGCGGACTGCGCTGGGACGTGAATGCCGCCCTGGCCCAGGGCAGCCGGGTGTCGAACATCGAAGTGCTGGACAGCGCCAGCGGCAACTGGCTGCCGCTGGACCTGAACCGCACCTACAAGCTGTTCGTGCTGAGCTTCAACGCCACCGGCGGCGATGGCTACAAGACCCTTGCCAACGTGCCGGCGGCGCGGCGCCAGGACATCGGCGTGCTGGATGCCGACGTGCTGCAGGCCTACATCGACAAGCAGGCCAAGGATCCGGTGTCCGGCCTGCCGGTGCTGAACCTGCTGCCGATCAGCCTCTACAGCACCAAGACGTATAGCGAGTAACCACGCTAGCCCAGGCAGGCCATGCTGTGCGGCATGGCCGCGCCGCCGGCGGCGCCGGTTCAGCGCGCATCCTGCAACTCCCTGCAAAGCGCGGCCTCGAATTCCGGTCCGCCGCGCATCCGCAGATACGTCGCGTAGTGTTGCCGATAGCGCTCGCTGAAGACGTCGGGCAAGGGACGCGCGCGCGACAGCTGCGCCATGCCGGATGCGCGCCAGACCTCGACGTCGGCGCGCACTTCCTCGCGCGTCGTTGCGCCCTGCGCGCGCCGCGCGGCGAACTCGCGCCGCGCCTCGGCCGGCACGTCGCATTGCCAGTCCACCGCCGCGGCGCCGTCCAGGCCAGGCGCCGGCCGGGCCGCCGATGCGGGCCAGGCCGCGGCCAGGCCCGCCGTCACCATGGCGGCACATGCCGCCCGCTTCCATCGCTGCATAAACGCTCCATCGCGCTCGGACCCGCGCACCCTCACAGGGGCGCGGCCGGCGTACAGAAGCAGTCTAGGCAAGGCATGCCAACAGAAGCCGCACAGGAAGATTAGTTTTCTGTAATGTGGCGGTCGGCAATCCAGAAGCCGATGGTGACGACGCCGCCCTCCGAGCACGCGAACGGCCTGCCGCCGTGCATGCGGGCGATGGCGGCGACGATGGCCAGTCCCAGCCCATGGTGATTGGCATCGAAGGGCCGCGCCGCGTCCATGCGGTAGAAGCGGTAGAACAGCCGCGGCAGATGCTCCTGGCCGATGGGATCGCCCTGGTTGCGCACGGCGACGCGGATGCCCGCCTCGCCCCGGTCGATCAGCAGATCGACGCGACTGCCCCGGTGCGCATAGCGCACGGCATTGGACACCAGGTTGGAGACCGCCCGCTGCAGCAGCGAGCGATCGGCCTGCGCCGCCGCCTCGCCCGAGACCGCGAACGACAGGCCCGCGTCCATGGCTTCCGCTTCATGGTAGTCCGCCACCTCCGACAACACCTGCGCCAGGCTCGGGATCCAGGCGCCGCGCGCTTGCGCGCCGCGGTCGGCCTGCGACAGGAACAACATGTCGTTGACGATGCCGGACATCCGCTGCAGTTCCTCCAGGTTCGATCCCAGGATTTCGCGCAGCTCCTGCTCCGAACGCCGGCCGCTCAGCGCCAGTTCGGTCTCGCCGATCAGCGTCGCCAGCGGCGTGCGCAGCTCGTGCGCCACGTCGGCGTTGAAACCTTCCATTTGCACATAGGCGCGCTCCACCCGCTGCAGCACCGCATTGAACTGGTGCACCAGCGGCCGGATCTCCTCGGCCTGGTGGCTTTCGTCGAGCCGCTCGCCGATGCGGTCGGGCGACAGCCGCGCGGCCTGGCGGCCCAGTTCGTCGACCGGCGCCATGGCGCGCCGCACCAGCCGCGTGCCGAGCGCCGACACCACGATGGCGCCGGCCAGCGCGCAGGCGAACAGGGTCCAGGCCAGCGCGGCCCGCAGGTGCAGGTCGGAAGTGATATCCAGCACCAGTTCCGCATTCATGGAGCCCCCGGGCGAGCCCGGCACCGGCAGCGTGAAATTGATGCGTCTGTCGTGACCGGCGTCGTTGTCATCGGGCAGGCCATAAACCACCCTTCTGCCATCGATCTCCAGCGCCAGCGAAAAATCGGGCCGGCCGTAGAAGAAGTCATCGAGCTTATGCCGCAGCGAGGCCGAATCGCCCTTGGCCGCGTTCTCCTCGACCAGGTGCTTGATCACTTCCATCTTCTGCGCCAGCAGCGCTTCCTGCCGGGTCGACAGATTGCGATTGGTGGCCCAATAGACCGCCACGCACACCAGGCCCAGGCCGGCGAACGTCAGGATCGCCAGCCAGCGCGTGAGCCAGCGGCGCAATGACCTGGGACGCGGCGCCGGCATCAGTCGTCCCGCGTTTCCAGCACGTAGCCCATGCCGCGCACGGTGTGCAGCAGCTTCTTTTCGAACGGGTCGTCGACCTTGCCGCGCAGGCGCCGCACCGCCACCTCGACCACGTTGGTGTTGCTGTTGAAGTTGATGTCCCAGACCTGCTCGGCCAGCTCCAGGCGCGACAGCACCTCGCCCTGCTTGCGCATCAGCAGCGCCAGCAGGGTGAATTCCTTGGCGGTCAGGTCCAGCCGGGTGCCGGCGCGATAGGCGCGCCGGCGCAGCAGGTCGAGTTCCAGGTCGCCGATGCGCAGCACATTCTGGCCGCCGGCCTCGGCCACGTTGTGGCCACTGCGACGACCCAGCGCCAGCACCCGCGCCAGCAGTTCGGACAAGGCGAAAGGCTTGGCCAGGTAATCGTCGGCGCCATCGCGCAGCCCCTTGACGCGGTCTTCCAGCTTGTCGCGCGCGGTCAGCATCAGCACCGGCACGCGGTCGGTCTTGCGCAGTTCGTGCAGCACCGAAAAACCGTCCATGCCCGGCAGCATCACATCCAGCAGAATCAGGTCGTACTGGCTTTCGCGCGCCAGGTGCAGGCCGCTGACGCCGTCCATCGCCACGTCGACCACGTAGCTGTGCTCGGTGAGCGCGCGGCGCAGGTATTCGGCGAGTTTCTTTTCGTCTTCAATGACCAGTATTTTCATGAGGCCCCGGATGGAGAAAGGGACGAACCGCGACGCAGTGCCACCCTATTCTACGTTCGCGGCGTCGGAATACGACAGCCGCCGTCCACGCGCCAGGGCGCGGGACGGCGGCGGCGGCCGGGCCGCACCGGTTGCCGCCCGCGGCGCGCTGGCCGCGAACGGCGCGGAAACGACGGGGCGCGTTCAACCGGGGGTATAGATCGCGTCCAGCCGGGCGCGCTCGGCCGGCGTCATCGCCTCGACTTCCGCCAGCGCGTCGGCGCGGGTGCGCGACGTGCCCTGCTTGGCCCAGCCCGGCTTGCCCAGGTTGTAGTAGGTGAAAAACCACTGGCGCCTGTCGGCCTTGGCGGCGGCCAGTTCGCTGGCGACCTGCTCGCCGGTCTTGCCCATGGCCGCATGGTCCGGCGCGATGCTGTAGCCGATCTCGGTGTTGGTCGGGTGCCAGGTGCTGTTGGCGCTGGCCAGGGCCGGCACGGCCAGGGCGCCGCACAGGGCAAGGGTGGCGACGATGCGTTGCTTCATGAGGATATCTCCCAGTTTCGGTGACTTGCCGGGGCGGCCAGGACGCCGCGCCTGCACGCTTTTTGTTAAGCGGTGAAGACACTCTACGGACACGACCGCGTCAATTCGCCAACACGCCGATTACGAATTCGTAAGGCGCGCGAACCTTACGGAAATGTCATTTTTCTGTCGAGGATCTGACGAGGCCCGTTGGATAGAGTGCCCACCAATGCCTGTCTCAGCCCGAGTCCGTGGCTTCCCTCCCTTGGTTGACCTCATGCGTTTATCCCCGATACCGCTCCTCGTGGCGGCCGCCGTCTTCCTCTCGCCCGCCTGGAGCCAGGCGGGCCCCGGGGCGGCCGCGCCGGCCTCCCGCGTCGCGCCCTCCCTGACCCTGGAACAGGCGCTGGCCGCCGCTTATGAACGCAACCCGCTGTTGGCGGCCGCGCGCAACGAGGCCGCGGCCAGCGAAGGCCAGGTCACGCAGGCCGGCGTCATCCCCAACCCCAGCCTCGAAGTCGGCATCGACGACAACCGCCGCAGCACCCGCACCACCACCACCGCCCTGAGCATGCCGGTCGAGCTGGGCGGCAAGCGCGGCGCGCGCATCACGGCCGCCGGCCTGGCGCGCGACATCGCCCGGCGCGATCTGTCCAGCGCGCGCGCCGACCTGCGCGCCGCCGTCATCGCCGCCTTCTTCGACGTAGCGGTGGCGCAGGAAACGGTACGGGTGGCGCAGGGCACGGTCGAGATTGCCCAGAACGCCCTGCGCCTGGCTGAACGGCGCGTGGCGGCTGGCAAGGCGCCGCCGCTGGAAAGCAGCAAGGCCCGCGTCGAACTGGCCAACTCGCGCATCGAAGCCCGCGCCGCCGACTCCGCGCTGGACGCGGCGCGGCGCAAGCTGGGGCAGTTGTGGGGCGCGCCGGAAGCGGATTTCGCGCGGGTCAGCGCGGACCTTCAGGCCCTGCCACGGCGCGACGCCATCGACGACCTGCGCGCCGCGCTGGCCGCCTCGCCGCGCATGGAGGCGGGCCGCCTCTCGGTCGAACTGGGACGGGCCCAGCTGGAGGTCGAGAAAAGCAAGCGCTATCCCGACATCACGCTCAGCGCCGGCGTCGCGCGCGACAACGAACAGGGCCGCAACAAGGCGCAGTTCGGCGTATCGATCCCCCTGCCGCTGTTCGACCGCAACCAGGGCAACGTCTATTCGGCCACGATGCAGTCATACAAGGCGCAGGACCTGTACCGCGAGCTGGAGTCGCGCCTGACCGCCGACCTGCTGCAATCCGTGTCGCGATTCGACCTGGCCGCCAATTCGGTGCGCGAGTACCGCGGCACCGTGCTGCCCGGCGCCAACGAGGCCTACGAGAGCGCTCGCAAGGGCTTCGAGGCCGGCAAGGTCAGTTTCCTGGAAGTGCTGGACGCGCAGCGCACGCTGTCGCAAGGAAACATCGCTTACCTGAACGTCCTGGCCAGCGCCTATCAGGCGGCGGCGGACATCGATCGCATTCTCGGCCGTTGACCTTATTCCTCTCATGACCATGCACACCGCGCTTTCCGCCTTTTCCCGACCGGCGCTGGCCGCCGCCCTGTCCGCCGCCTGCCTGCTGGCGCTGGCCCTGCCACGCCCGGCCCAGGCCGACGCCGCCGGCGACGGACACCGTCACCCGGCCGCCGACGCCGCGCCGCAGGCCAAGGCCGGCGACGCCGAAGCGGCCGCCGATCACAATGAAGACAAGATCACGCTGAGCGCCGAGCAGATTCAGGCCGCCGGCCTCGGGATCGAAACGGCCGGCCCCGCCAAACTGGAAACCGCGTCGCGTTTCCCCGGCGAGATCAAGTTCAACGCCGACCGCACCGCGCACGTGGTGCCGCGACTGGCCGGCGTGGTGCAGGAGGTATCGGCGGACCTGGGCCAGCAAGTGAAAAAGGGCGACCTGCTGGCGGCGCTGTCCAGCACCGCGCTGTCGGAGCTGCGCAGCGAATGGCTGGCCGCCAGCAAGCGCCGCGACCTGGCCGCCGCCACCCACCAGCGCGAACTCAAGCTGTGGCGCGAGAAAGTCTCGGCCGAGCAGGACTACCAGCAGGCGCGCACCGCGCTGCAGGAAGCCCAGATCGCGGTGCAGAACGCCGCGCAGAAGCTGGCGGCCATTGGCGCACCGCCACAGTCCAATGACCTGAGCCGGCTGGAGATCCGCGCGCCGTTCGATGGCGTGGTGGTCGAGAAACACATCGCACTGGGCGAGGCGCTGGCCGACACCGCCAGCATCTTCACGCTATCGGACCTGCGCACCGTCTGGGCGGAGTTCGTGATCGCGCCCAAGGACCTGCAGGACGTGCGCGTGGGCGAGGCCGCCAGCGTCGACTCCGCGGCGTTCTCGGGCCGCGCCAGGGGCGAGGTGTCGTACATCGGCTCGCTGCTGGGCCAGCAGACCCGCACCGCCACGGCCCGCGTCACCCTCGACAACCCCGACATGGCCTGGCGCCCGGGCCTGTTCGTCTCGGTCAACGTCGTCACCAGCAGCGCCGACGCCGCGGTGGTGGTGGCGGCCGACGCGGTCCAGACCGTCGAGAACGAATCGGTGGTGTACGTGGAAGTGCCGGACGGCTTCCTGGCGCGGCCGGTCAAGCTGGGCCGCGCCACGGGCGAGCAGGTCGAAGTGCTGTCGGGCCTGGCCGCCGGCACCCGCTACGTCGCCCGCAATGCCTTCGTGCTCAAGGCCGAGCAGGGCAAGGCCAGCGCCAGCCACGCGCACTGAGCCGGAGCACGCAGACATGTTCGAACGCCTCATCCGCTTCGCCATCGAGCAGCGCTGGCTCGTCATCTTCGTCACCCTGGGCGTCGCCGCCATCGGGGTCTACAACTACACCCGGCTGGCCATCGACGCCGTGCCGGACATCACCAACGTGCAGGTGCAGATCAACGTCGGCGCGCCGGGCTATTCGCCGCTGGAGACCGAGCAGCGCATCACCTATCCGATCGAAACCGTCATGGCCGGCCTGCCCGGTTTGCAGCAGACCCGCTCGCTGTCACGCTACGGCCTGTCGCAAGTGACGGTGATCTTCCAGGACGGCACCGACATTTACTTCGCCCGCCAGCTGGTCAACCAGCGGCTGCAGGAAGCCAAGGAGAGCCTGCCGGAAGGCATCACGCCGACCATGGGGCCGATCTCCACCGGCCTGGGCGAGATCTACCTGTGGACGGTGGAGGCCGAGCCGGGCGCCAAGAAGGAAGACGGCACGCCCTACACGCCGACCGACCTGCGCGAGATCCAGGATTGGGTCATCAAGCCGCAGCTGCGCAACATCACCGGCGTCACCGAGATCAACTCGATCGGCGGCTTCGCCAAGGAATACCAGGTGGCGCCCGACACCGAGCGGCTGGCCTCCTACGGCCTGTCGCTGACCGACATCATGACGGCGCTGGACCGCAACAACGCCAACGTCGGCGCCGGCTACATCGAACGCAAGGGCGAGCAGTACCTGATCCGCGCGCCGGGCCAGGTGCGCTCCATCGACGACATCCGCGACGTGGTGCTAACCGCCGTGGACGGCCAGGCCATCCGCATCCGCGACGTGGCCGAGGTCGGCATCGGCCGCGAGCTGCGCACCGGCGCGGCCACCGACAACGGCCAGGAAGTGGTGCTGGGCACCGTCTTCATGCTGATCGGCGAGAACAGCCGCGCGGTGTCACGGGCGGTGTCGGCGCGCATCGACGCCATCAACAAGACCCTGCCGGCCGGGATCCAGGCCGTCACCGTGTACGACCGCAGCAACCTGATCGACAAGGCCATCGCCACGGTCAAGAAGAACCTGCTGGAAGGCGCGACCCTGGTGATCGTGATCCTGTTCCTGTTCCTGGGCAACATCCGCGCCGCGCTGATCACCGCCATGGTGATCCCGCTGTCGATGCTGTTCACCTTCACCGGCATGGTCACCTACAAGGTCAGCGCCAACCTGATGAGCCTGGGCGCGCTGGACTTCGGCATCATCGTCGACGGCGCCGTGGTGATCGTCGAGAACTGCGTGCGGCGCCTGAGCCACGCGCAGGAACAGCAGGGCCGGCCCCTGACACGCAGCGAGCGTTTCCACGAGGTCTTCGCCGCCGCGCGCGAGGCGCGCCGGCCATTGCTGTTCGGCCAGCTGATCATCATGGTGGTGTACCTGCCGATCTTCGCGCTCAGCGGGGTCGAGGGGCGCATGTTCCATCCCATGGCCCTGACCGTGGTGCTGGCGCTGCTGGGCGCGATGATCCTGTCGGTCACCTTCGTGCCGGCGGCGGTGGCGCTGTTCATCGGCAAGAAGGTCTCGGAAAAGGAAAACCGCCTGATGCTGTGGGCCAGGCGCCGCTACGCGCCGCTGCTGGACCTGGCCCTGCGCCGCAGGCCGCTGGTGCTGGCCGCGGCCACCCTGTTCGTGGCGGTGTGCGGCGTGATCGCCGCGCGCATGGGCAGCGAATTCATCCCCAATCTGAACGAGGGCGACATCGCCATCCAGGCGCTGCGCATTCCCGGCACCAGCCTGAGCCAGTCGCTGGAAATGCAGAAGCAGCTGGAGACCCGGCTGAAGCAGAAATTCCCCGAGATCGAACGCGTGTTCGCCCGCACCGGCACCGCCGAGATCGCCTCCGACCCGATGCCGCCCAACATCTCCGACGGCTACATCATGCTCAAGCCCCGCGATCAGTGGCCCGCCCCGCGCAAGACCCAGGCCGAGCTGTTGCAGGCGATCCAGGAAGAGGCCGCGCGGATTCCGGGCGACAACTACGAGTTCTCGCAACCGATCCAGCTGCGCTTCAACGAGCTCATCTCCGGCGTGCGCAGCGACGTGGCGGTGAAGATATTCGGCGACGACAACGAGGTGCTGAACCGCTCCGCCGCCGAGGTCGCCCAGGTGCTGCAGGCGATTCCCGGCGCCTCCGAAGTCAAGATCGAGCAGACCACCGGCCTGCCGGTGCTGACGGTCAACATCGACCGCGCCCGCGCCGCCCGCTACGGCCTGAATCTGGCCGACGTGCAGGACACGCTGGGCATCGCCATCGGCGGCCGCGAGGCCGGCACCTTCTTCCAGGGCGACCGCCGCTTCGACATCGTGGTGCGCCTGCCGGAGACCGTGCGCGAGAGCATCCCGGCGCTGCGCAAGCTGCCCATCGCGCTGCCCCGGAGCGAAGGACAGACCCAGACCGCCTACATCCCGCTGTCGGAAGTAGCCACCTTCGACCTGGCGCCCGGCCCCAACCAGATCTCGCGCGAAGACGGCAAGCGCCGCATCGTGGTCAGCGCCAACGTGCGCGGCCGCGACCTGGGCTCGTTCGTGGCCGACGCCGAGGCGGCGCTGGCCGAGAAGATCAAGGTGCCCGCCGGCTACTGGACCGCCTGGGGCGGCACCTTCGAGCAGCTGCAATCGGCGGCGCAGCGCCTGCGGATCGTCGTGCCCGCGGCACTGCTGCTGGTGTTCGGGCTGCTGTTCGCGATGTTCGGCAACATCAAAGACGGCCTGATCGTATTCACCGGCATTCCCTTCGCGCTGACCGGCGGCGTCATCTCGTTGTGGCTGCGCGGGATTCCGCTGTCGATTACCGCGGCGGTGGGCTTCATCGCGCTGTGCGGCGTGGCGGTGCTGAACGGCCTGGTGCTGCTGTCGTTCATCAGCTCGCTGCGCGAATCCGGCAAGCCGCTCGACCAGGCGGTGCGCGAGGGCGCCCTGACGCGGCTGCGGCCGGTACTGATGACCGCGCTGGTGGCCTCGCTCGGCTTCGTGCCCATGGCAATCGCCACCGGCACCGGCGCCGAGGTGCAGCGGCCGCTGGCCACGGTGGTCATCGGCGGCATCATTTCCTCGACCATCCTGACGCTGTTGGTGCTGCCGGCGCTGTACCGGCTGATGCACCGCAAGGATGCCGAAGAGGTGGAGTTGGCCGAGAGCGAGGCGCGGCGCCAGGAGCGGCCGGCGGCCGGATGATCGCCGTGGCGGGCCCGAGCTTGCGCAAATGTAATGTGACCGTCAGCGCGCTGTCGAGGGCGGCTCAATAGAGTGGTGGCACGTCGGCGCCGCACGGCCGGCGCGGCCCGCCCGATCGACTGAAAAGTACCCAGACCATGCGTCCCTATCTCGATATCCCGACCCCGCCGCGCGCCCAGCCGCGCCCGGTGCAAATCTCCATCATCATCCCTTTCCTGAACGAACGCGAAGTGCTGCCGTTGTGTCACGCGCGGCTGCGGCAGGTCCTGGACGCGCTTGGCGAGCCGTGGGAGATCGTGTTCGTCGACGACGGCAGCCAGGACGGCAGCGCCGAATACCTGGCGGGCCTGATGGCGCGCGAAGCCGGATTGAAACTGGTGCGGCTGAGCCGCAACTTCGGCAAGGAAGCCGCCATGACGGCCGGCCTGGAGCATGCCTCGGGCGCCGCCGTGATCCTGCTGGATGCCGACCTGCAGGATCCGCCGGAGCTGATCCCGGACATGGTGCGGGCCTGGCGCGAAGGCGCCGACGTGGTCTGCATGCGACGCCGCAGCCGCGCCGGCGAAAACTGGTTCAAGCGCGCCTCTGCCTATGCCTACTACCGCCTGCTCAGCCGCCTGAGCCGGGCCGCGATCCCGGCGGACACCGGCGATTTCCGCCTGATGAGCCGGCGCGCGGTCGACGCGCTGCTGCGGCTGCCTGAGCGCTGCCGCTACATGAAGGGCTTGTATGCCTGGATCGGCATGCCCACGCGCGTCATCGACTACGACCGCGCGCCGCGCGCCGCCGGCGCCACCAAGTGGAACGTCTTTGCGCTGCTGCGGCTCGCGCTGGAGGGCATCACGTCGTTCTCCACGGCCCCGCTGCGCTGGGCCACGATCGCGGGCATGACGGCCGCGCTGCTGGGCGCCTTGTTCGGTATCATCATCATCTTCAAGACACTGATCTATGGCCACGACGTCCAGGGTTATCCCTCGCTGATGGCCATGATCACGTTCCTGAGCGGCATCCAGCTGATCACCATCGGGTTGTTGGGCGAGTACATGGGCAAGACTTATATGGAAACCAAGCAGCGCCCGGTCTACCTGGTGCGCGACGTACAAGGCAGCGCCACGATGGCCATGCCGCTGGCCGAAGCCGCAAAGGGTCCGCATGCGGTTAACTGCTAAGGGCCTGCTGCTGGGCCTGATCGGCATCCTGGCGCTGCGGCTGCTGGCCATGGCGGCAATGCCGTTCGCGGACACGTCCGAGCCGCGCTACGCCGAGATCGCCCGCCTGATGGCGACGACCGGCGACTGGATCACGCCCTGGTTCGAACCCGGCGAACCGTTCTGGGGCAAGCCGCCGCTGGCCTTCTGGGCCCAGGCCCTGTCCATCCGCCTGTTCGGCCTGTCCGAACTGGCGGTGCGCCTGCCGTCCTGGCTGGCGATGCTGGGGGTGCTGGCGCTGGTCCACCGCTGCGCGCGGCAGTTGCGCGGCGAACAGGCCGCGCGCTGGGCCACGCTGCTGTTCGCCACCATGCTGCTGCCGTACGCCAGCGCCGGCGCGGTGCTGACCGACGCCTTCCTGGCCCTGGGCATCACGCTGTCGATGGTGTCGTTCCTGCTGGCGCCGCGCGATCCGCGGCCGCTCTGGCGCTACGGCTTCTTCGCCGGGCTGGCCATCGGCCTGCTCGCCAAAGGGCCGCTGGCGCTGGTGCTGACCAGCGGCGCGATCGTGCCCTGGATGCTGTGGCACCGCAACGCGCGCGCGCAGTTGAGCGCATTGCCGTGGGCGGCCGGCATCGTCCTGACGCTGGCGTTGACCTTGCCCTGGTACATCGCGGCCGAGCTGAAGACGCCGGGATTCCTGCGC
Source organism: Achromobacter sp. HNDS-1 (assembly GCF_040084795.1). Taxonomy (NCBI): domain Bacteria; kingdom Pseudomonadati; phylum Pseudomonadota; class Betaproteobacteria; order Burkholderiales; family Alcaligenaceae; genus Achromobacter; species Achromobacter sp. HNDS-1. The sequence goes on along the minus strand of NZ_CP157584.1, from coordinate 3,489,449 downwards.
TACTTCATCCTCGGCGAGCACATCCTGCGCTTCGTCGATCCAGGGTGGGAAGGCGACCGCTACGGCTCGGCCCACGAGCGCCCCTACGGCAGCATCTGGCTGGACTGGCTGCTCGCGACCATGCCGTGGGGCGCCGCCTGGCTCGGCCTGTTGCTGTGGCCCCGGCGCGACGCGCCGCTGGGGCGCCGCGTGGCCGCGGCGGCGCGCGACCCCGACCAGACCTATCTGCTGACGTGGGCACTGGCCACGCCGGCGTTCTTCACGCTGTCGGGCAACATCCTGTGGACCTATGTGCTGCCGGCGCTGCCGCCCGTTGCGCTGGCGCTCGGCATGCGGGTGGCGCAATGGCGTGACGCGCGCCAGGGACGCCTGATGCTGGCGGGCATGACGCTGGCGCCCGCCGCCGCGCTGGTCCTGGCCCTGCTGGCCTGGCTGCTGCCGACGCACTACAAGACGGAAAAGCAACTGGTGCAGCGCGCCGAAGCCGCCATGCAAAGCGGCGATCGGCTTTATTTCGTCGGCAGCCGCCCGTTCTCCGCCCGGTACTATTCGCGCGACACGGCTGGCCTGGTGGACGGTCCGCAAGCCCTGACCGCGGTGCTGCCCGCCCCGGGCCAGCGGGTATTCCTCGCCGTGCGCAGGCGCGAGGCGACCACCTTGCTGGCGACCTGGCGCGGACAGGTCACGCCGCTGTACTCGAGCCGGCGCTACACCTTGCTGCAAGTGGCAGGCGAGGGCGCCACGGCGCCCTGACGCCGGCGCATCAGCGCGCGCCGCGCAGGCGCATCAGGCTCAGGATCTCGAACAGGATCTGCGCGCCCGCGTGCGCCGTGTTGGCGGTGGCATCGTAGGACGGCGCCACCTCCACCAGGTCGCCGCCGACGATGTCCAGGCCCGCCAATCCGCGCAGCATGGCCTGGGCCTCGCGCACCGTCACGCCGCCGACCTCGGGGGTGCCGGTGCCGGGCGCGAAAGCCGGATCCAGGCAATCGATGTCGAACGACACATACACGGGCGCGTCGCCGACCACGGCCCGCGCCTGGGCAATGATGGCGTCCACCCCCAGGCGCGGAATGTCCTCGGCATGGATCACGGTCATGCCGGATTCGTACGAGAACTCCCACAGGTACTCGGCCGAGCCGCGGATGCCGATCTGGATCGTGCGGGTCGGGTCGAGCACGCCTTCCAGCACCGCCTGCCGGAACGGCCCGCCATGATGGAAGCGGCTGCCGTCGAACGGACCGCCGGTGTCGCAATGCGCGTCGAAATGCACCAGCGCCACCGGCTGCCGTGCCCCCAGCGCGCGCAGGATCGGCAGCGTCACGGAATGGTCGCCGCCGACCGACAGCGGCGTGACGCCGGCCGCCACGATCTTCTCGTAGGCCGCGTGGATGTCCTCGTGCGACTGTTCCAGGCTGTAGCGGCTGCGCATCGGCACGTCGCCGATGTCGGCCACGCGCAGCTCGCGCACCGGCGTGCATTTGAGCGCGTGGTTGTACGGCCCGACCCGCTCGATGGCGCGCAGCGCGCGCGGCCCGAAGCGACAGCCGCTGCGATTGCTGGCCCCCAGATCCATCGGCACGCCCAGCAGCGCCACCTGCAGGTCGCCGAAATCCGGCCGGCTCCAGTCGATCTGCCGGGCCGGCGCGTCCAGCAGTGTCGGCATCCCGGCATAGGGCGCGCTGCGCGTGCCGCTGTCGTCGATGACGTTGGCCGCCACCGCGCGAAAGTGCGGATCGTGGATGACGGCTTCGTTGGCGCCGCCGAACCGGGCGCGCAACGCGGCCAGCTTCTCGGGGGTGAAACTCATGGGGTGCTCCTGGAAGATGAATCGCCGTGAACCGGCGCCGCCGCCTGTCCCATCAGGCTGACGATGATGAAACTGACGGCGCTGACGGCCAGGCTGGCGTAGATCGGCGTGTTGGCGGCCAGGCCGTCGCGGATCATGAAGCCGATCGCCGTGGCGCAGCCCAGCAGCATGCTGGCGATCGCGCCGGTGGTCGTTCCACGGCGCCACCAGATGGCGCCCAGGATCGGCACCAGCATGCCGCCGACCAGCAGGTTGTAGGCGCAGGTAAGCGCGTCCAGCACGTCATCGACCACCAGCGCGATGCCGAGCGTGGCCAGGCCGACCAGCAGTGTCATCAGGCGATGGCTGCGCACGTGGGTGAAGCCGCGGCCGCCGCGCAAGGCCGGCAGCAGGTCCTCGGCCAACACGGTGGAAGACGCCAGCATCGCCGCGCTGGCGGTGGACATCATGGCCGCCAGCGCCGCCGCGATCACCAGGCCGCGGATGCCGGCGGGCAACTCGGCCTGCACGATGGCGGCGAAAGCGTTGTTGACGTTGTCCAGGTCGGGCAGCAAGACCCTCGCCGTCATGCCGATCAGCGCGCCCACCAGGCCATAGACGATGCAATACAGCCCCGCCGCCGCCCCCGCCAGCCTCGCCACCCCCTCGCTGCGGGCGGTAAAGACGCGTTGCCAGATGTCCTGGCCGATCAGGATGCCGAAGAAATAGATCAGGAAATACGTCACGATGGTGGGCCAGCCGATCGCGGTCGGCGCGAAGCTGGCCGCCGGCAGTTTCGCCACCAGTTGGTCCCAGCCGCCGACCCGCGACAGGCAGATCGGCAGCAGCACGGCCATCAGGCCGACGGTCTTGATCAGGAACTGCACGATGTCGGTCAGGGTCAGCGACCACATGCCGCCCACCGCCGAATAGACCACCACCACGCCGCCGCCCACCAGGATCGCCAGCCAGAAGGGCATGTCGAACAGCACCTGCATCACCGTGCCGGTCGCGATCACCGAGGTCGCGGCCAGCATCAGCGCGTAGGCCATCATCACCAGCGCGCTGACATGCCGGGTGCGCGCGCTGTAGCGGAACTCCAGGATCTGCGTCACGGTGAAGATGCGCAGCTTCAGCAGCGGTCGGGCCAGGAACACGTTCAGCACGATGATGCCCAGGCCCAGCATGGCGCACAGCCAGAAGCCGGAGATGCCATGCACATACCCCAGCCGCACCGTGCCGACGGTGCTGGCGCCGCCGAGCACCGTGGCCGCCATGGTGCCCATGTAGAAGGCCGGTCCGAGATTGCGGCCCGCCACCAGGAAATCCTCGTGCGTCCTGGCCCGCCGCATGCCGTACCAGCCCAGTAGCAGCATCGCGGCCAGATAGGCCACGACCACGCCGATGTCGACAAACATGTCCTTCCCCTTGTCTCGTCGCGCGCGATCCGCGCGCTGAATCACCGCCGCCGGCCAAACAACTATTTACGTAGAAGTGAATCTGGAAAAAATCGGTTTTCCGGACCGCCGATCGCCCCTCGGCCGCCGGCGGCACCAGCGCCGGGATGAATCGGCAACTCCGGTGGAATAATAGGAATCCGGACTTTTTCCATCCATGCCTAGTTCGGAAAATTCACATCGATATCCATCAATGTTTCGTCCGTGATTACCCTATGCTCTCGACCGTTTCCGACCTCGACCTGCGACTGATCCGCGTCTTCCTCACCATCGTCGACGCGGGCGGCGTGTCGGCCGCGCAGGCCCTGCTGGGCGTGGGCCAGTCCACCATCAGCAGCCAGCTCGCCACGCTCGAGACCCGCCTGGGCTTCACGCTGTGCGAACGCGGCCGCGGCGGCTTTCGCCTGACCGCCAAGGGGCAGCGCTTCGACAAGCTGGCGCGGCGCGCGCTGGCCTCGCTGGACGACTTCAGCGCGCAGGCGCGCAACATGCACCGGCAACTGGTCGGCAACCTGACGCTGGGCCTGATCGGCAACGCCACCATGGCGCAGAACGCACGCATCGGCCAGGCCATTCAGAAATTCCGCCGGCGCGACGAGGCCGTGCGCCTGTCGGTGCTGATCCGCAGTCCGCGCGAGCTGGAAGATCTGATCCTCAAGGACGAGATGCAGGTCGCCATCGGCTACTTCCTGCACCGGGTGCCGATGCTGGACTACACCACGCTGTTCCAGGAACGCCAGATCGCTTACTGTGGCGCCACCCATCCGCTGGCGGCGCGCGCCGGCCGCGTCACCGAGCAGGACCTGGCCGACGCCGACTGGACCTGGCGCACCTACCCCTTGCCGGAGTCCTCGTTCGCCGGCCGGCCGCGCCACATCACCTCCGAGGCCGACAACATGGAGGCCGCGCTGATCCTGATCCTGTCGGGCGCGCACCTGGGATACCTGCCCGAACACTATGCCGCGCCCTACGTGGCGGCCGGCCTGCTGCACGCGCTGGATGCCGACACCTACCACTACGACGTCGAGATCAGCATGGTGGCCAAGCGTCGCGGCCAGCTCGACGACATCGCCGCGGCCTTTCTCGAAGACATGCGCGCGGCCCTGCTGACTACGCCCGAGGCCACGCCGTGATATACCTGTGCCGCGCGCCGCGCCCGCCCACGGGCCCGACGCACCGCATCCCAGGAGCCCTGCATGTCCACCACCGCCACCCTGAATTCCGCGGCCGCCACGCCGCGCCGCATGACCGTCCCGGCCTTCCGCGCCCGCAAGCGCGCCGAGCCGCTGGTCATGCTCACCGCCTACACCGCGCGCATGGCCGAATTGCTCGATCCCCACTGCGACGCGCTGCTGGTGGGCGACAGCCTGGCGCAGACCATCTATGGGCTGCCGTCCACCGTGCCCGTCACGCTGGACATGATGATCGCGCACGGCGCCGCCGTCGTGCGCGGCGCGCGCCAGGCGCTGGTGGTGGTCGACATGCCCTTCGGCAGCTATGAGGAAAGCCCGGAACAGGCTTTCCGCTCGGCCGCCCGCGTCCTCAAGGAAACCGGCGCCAGCGCCGTCAAGCTGGAGGGCGGCCAGGCCATGGCGCCCGCCATCGCCTATCTTTCGGCGCGCGGCATTCCCGTCATGGCGCACATCGGCCTGACGCCGCAGGCCGTCAACATCCTTGGCGGCTACGGCGCGCGCGGCAGGGGCGAGGCCGAGTACGCCCGCATCGCCGCCGATGCCACGGCGGTGGCTGAAGCCGGCGCCTTCGCCGTGGTGATCGAGGGCGTGGTCGAACCGCTGGCGCTGGCCATCACCGAGGCCATCGGTTGCCCCACCATCGGCATCGGCGCCTCGGCCGGCTGCGACGGCCAGGTGCTGGTGGTGGACGACATGCTGGGCATGTTCGATCGCACCGCGCGCTTCGTCAAACGCTATGACGCCCTGTCCGACCGCATCCAGGCCGCCGCCCGCGGCTACGCGGCGGACGTGCGCGCGCGCCGCTTCCCCGAAGCGGCGCACCTGTATGGCTGAGACCGGGCATTTCCCGTCGCGGATTTCTCGCTAGAATCAAGCCATGCCCGATTTCCACGCTTCCCGCCAGCCATGACGCCGCCCCGCCAGGACACGCCCCAGTTGCAGGACGCGATCGCCGATGCGATCAGCACCGCCACGCGCGGCGCGGGCCGCGTCAACATCCTGGTGGCCGGCAAGACCGGCGTGGGCAAGAGCACGCTGATCAACGCGGTGTTCCGCGGCGACCTGGCCCGGACCGGCGCCGGCAAGCCGGTCACGCAGACCACGCAGGAATTCTCGCGCCCCGGCCACCCGCTCACCATCATCGACACGCGTGGCCTGGAAGTGGGCGACTACGCGCGCTCGCGCCAGCAGCTGGCCGACCTGATCCGCGAACGCGCGGCCGCCGAAGACCAGGACCGGCACCTGCACGTCGCCTGGCTCTGCATCCAGGACAGCAGCCACCGCGTCGAGGACGCCGAAGTCGAACTGAGCGCATTGCTGGCCGACGCCGGCATCCCGGTCATCGGCGTGCTCACCAAGGCTCGCAAGAACAGCCCGTTCCTGGAACAGGCCCGCGCGCTGCTGCCGCGCGCGCGGCAGATGGTGGCGGTGCGCGCCCTGCCCGAGCACATCGAGGAACTGGGCGCGGACCTGCCGCCGATGGGCCTGGACGCCCTGATCGAAGCCACCGCGCGGTACATCCCCGAATCCCAGCAGCGCGCCTATGCCAACGCACTCTCGACCCGCAACCTGAAGGCCCTGGAAGTAAAAAAAAAGCGGGCTGAAATAGAGGTCAACGTGGCCGCCGGCCTGGCCGCGTCGGCCGCCGCCGCGCCGATCCCGTTCTCGGACGCCGTGGCCCTGGTGCCGATCCAGGTCGGCATGATCGCCAAGATCGGCATTACCTTCGGCATGGAACTGAACACCGCCGCCATCAGCACGCTGGTCACCTCGTCATTGGGCGCGTCCGCCGCCACGCTGGTGGGGCGCTCGGTGGTATCGAGCCTGCTCAAGTTCATTCCCGGCGCCGGCAGCGCCGTGGGCGGCACCATCGCCGCCACCACGGCGGGCGCCATCACCAAACTGCTCGGCAACGCCTACATCGCGGTGTTGTACGACTTCTGCCAGAAACATCCGGGCCAGGACCTCGACATCCCGATGATCACACAGGCCCTGAAGCAACGCCTGAAGCCCTGAGCGCGCAACAACGCGCAAAGATTGGACTTAATCCGCCAGGATCGGCCTTTTCGCGCGGCGGCGGTAAATAATCGCGGCGGCACGACGTAAACGTAAAGCCGCGAATCCCGCAACGCCCCCCCCCAATCCCCCATGATCATCGACAATTCCGACGTGATGTACCGTCACCTTGTGCAAGGTGTGGTTGACTACGCAATCTACATGCTGAACCCCGACGGCACCGTCGCCAACTGGAATGCCGGGGCCGAACGCGCCAAGGGCTATACCCGCGAAGAGGTCGTGGGGCGGCATTTTTCCTGCTTCTACAGCCCCGCCGACCAGGCCGCCGGCCTGCCCGCGCGCGGTCTGGCAGCCGCCCGCGAGCAGGGCCGCTTCGAGGCCGAAGGCTGGCGCATCCGCAAGGACGGCACGCCGTTCTGGGCGCATGTGGTGATCGACGCCATCCAGGACGACGCCGGCGCGCTCATCGGCTACGCCAAGATCACGCGCGACTGCACCGAACGCCGCGAACGCGAACTGCAGCTGCTGCACGCCAAGGAACTGGCCGAACGCTACAACAGCGAACTGACCTCGTTGTCGAGCTTCCTGGAGGCGGTGGTTTCGCACATTCCCTCGTGCGTCCTGGTGCTGGATGCCGTGTCGCGCCGCATCCTGCTGGCCAACCGGCAGACCGAAGCCGCCTTCGGCGCGCGCCGCGAGCGGATGCAGGGGCAGACCATCCAGCAATGCCTGCCGCCCGGCGTGCACGAGTTCTTCGAGCGCCTGACCAACGACGCGCTGCGCTCGGACGGCGCGCTGCGCGAGGCCGGGCAGGAGGAAGTGGTCACCGAGCGCGGCCCGCGCACGCTGCGCAGCCGCACGCTGGTGTTCCATAGCAGCGACCCCCGTTCGCGCTACGTGCTGCTGATCGCCGACGACATCACCGACGAGAACGCGGCCCAGGCCCAGGTGCGCTATATGGCGCACCACGACACCCTGACCGGCATCCCCAACCGCCGCCTGTTCCGCGAACGGCTGCTCAAGGCGCTGGCGCCCGACGGCCGCGAACGTAGCGCCGCCGTGCTGTGCCTGGACCTGGACAACTTCAAGAGCGTCAACGACACGCTCGGCCACCAGTGCGGCGATGAACTGCTGCGCCAGCTGTCGCGGCGCCTGGCCAGGAATCTGCGCGAACAGGACACGCTGGCGCGCCTGGGCGGCGACGAATTCGCGGTGGTGCTGCCCGGCATCGAGAAAACCGACGACCTGCGCCAGATGGCGCAGCGCCTGATCGACGCGATGCGCGAACCGTTCCAGGTGGATGGCCACACCGTGCCGGTCAGCGTCAGCATCGGCATCGCCGTCGCCACCGCCCAGGAGGATGGCGCCGACCATCTGCTGCGCTACGCCGACATGGCACTGTACGAAGCCAAACGCAACGGCCGCAACTGCCTGGCGTTCTTCAAGCCCGAGATGGAAGCCGCCGCGCTCAAGCGCCACGAAATGGAAATGGATCTGCGCCAGGCGATCCTGTCGCAGCAGCTGCAGCTGTACTACCAGCCCATCAAGGACACCAGCCACGTGCGCACCGTGGGCCGCGAGGCCCTGATGCGCTGGCGGCATCCGGTCAAGGGGCTGATCATGCCCAACGACTTCATCCCGATCGCCGAGGAAACCGGGCTGATCCACGAACTGGGCGCCTTCACCCTGCACGAAGCGTGCCGCGAGGCCATGACCTGGGACGCGCACGAAACCGTGGCGGTGAACCTGTCGGCCACGCAGTTCACCAACAACGCCCTGGTCTCGCTGGTCGAGTCGGCGCTGGCCACCTCCGGCCTGGCGGCCAGCCGGCTGGAACTGGAGATCACCGAATCGGTGTTGCTGGCCAACTCCGAGAGCAACCTGAATACCTTGAACCGGCTCAAGCAGCTCGGCGTGAAAGTGGCGCTGGACGACTTCGGCACCGGCTATTCATCGCTGGGCTACCTGCGCAGCTTCGAGTTCGACAAGATCAAGATCGACAAGTCGTTCACCCAGGACGTGGAGTCGAGCAGGGAAGCGCTGGCCATCATCCGCGCCATCAACGGCATCGGCCGCAGCCTGGACATCCCCACCACCGCCGAAGGCGTCGAAACCGCGGCCCAGCTTGAACGGCTGACCCAGGAAGGCTGCTCGCATTTCCAGGGTTTCCTGCTGGGCCGGCCGGTGTCGCACGAACCGCCAGGCTCCGAATAGGGGCGCGGCGCCTCAATCCCTGAGCAACGCCTGGCTGGCGCGGGCCGCGGCCTGCGCGGCGGCCTGGCGGCCCCGCACCAGGTCGAACAGGTTCTTCGGATCGGCCAGACGCGGCGCCACTTCGACGCGCGTGCCGATGCCGTGCCTGACGGCGCAGTCGCGCAGCCAGCGCAGGGCCGAGAAATCCTCCAGCGCGAAGCCGACCGAGTCGAACACGGTGATGTCGCGTCCGTCCTGGCGGCCGGCGCTCTGGCCCGTCAGCACGCGCCACAGCTCGGTCACCGCGAAGTCGGCCGGCATCTGCTGCAGGTCGCCCTCGATGCGCGTCTGCGGTTCGTATTCCACGAACACGGCGCCAGCCCGCAGCACGTCCGCATGCAGTTCGGTCTTGCCGGGACAATCGCCGCCCACGGCATTGATGTGCATGCCCGGCTCGACCATGTCGGCGGTGAGAATGGTGGCGTAGGCCTTGTCGGCCGTCACCGTGGTCACGATATCCACGCCCTTGACGGCGGCGGCGGCGCTGCCGAAGCGGCGCAGGCGCAGGCCCGGCACGTCGGCCAGATTGCGCGCCAGCTTGTCGCTGGCGGCGGGATCGACGTCGTAAAGGTGCAGCGTGTCGATGCCCAGGATGTGGTGAAACGCCAGCGCCTGGAATTCGCTCTGCGCGCCGTTGCCGATCAAGGCCATGCTGCGCGAACCCGGACGGGCCAGGGCGCGCGCGGCCAGCGCCGAGGTGGCGGCGGTGCGCAGCGCGGTGGTCAGGGTCAGTTCGCTGATCAACAGCGGTTCGCCGGTGTTGACCTGCGCCAGCGCGCCAAAGGCCATCACGGTGCTCAGGCCGGCCGCCGGATTGCCGGGGTGGCCGTTGACGTACTTGAAGCTGTAGAGATCATGGTCGGCGGTGGGCATCAGCTCGATCACGCCGGTCGCCGAATGATTGGCGACGCGCGCGCTCTTGTCGAACTCCGGCCAGCGCAGGAAATCGGCCAGCAGATAATCCAGCAAGTCCTCGAATACCTTGCGCGGGCCCTGTGCGGCCACGATCTTCGCAACGTCTGTGGTGGTGAGCAGTGTCGTCATTGTTTTCCCCTGATGATTCGATACAGAAATTCTGTCCGATGCCCAGGTCAATGCCTAGCGCCCACTTTCCACACAAAACGCAAGGAACCTGCCATTCTGGCAACGGCCCTTGCCACTTGTCGCAAAGCGGCCGCGAAAGACGGCGCAGGGTCCGCACCGGCCGTCAGGCCGCGTCCTGCCCGGCGCGCAGTTCGACCGGCAGGTGCTCGCGCATGATCTCGATGAAACGCCGCAGGCGCGCCGGCTGCAAGCGCGACGGCGCATAGACCAGGTACACGGGCAGGGGCGCGGCGCGCCATGCCGGCGCCAGTTGCACCAGTTGGCCGCTGGCCAGTTCGTCGCGCAGCGCCCAGGCCGACGCAATGCCCGCCCCCAGGCCCAGCAGGGCGGCCTTGCGCAGGGCATACAGGCCATCGGTGGACAGGCGCGGCTGGATCTCGAAACACGCCACTTCGCCGCTGTCCACGTGCGTCAGGCTGACCTCGTCGCGGTAGAACGTGCGCAGCGCCAGCCAGGGCAGGCGCGCCAGTTCCGACGGGTGCTCGGGAACCGGTCCGCCGGCCAGCAGCGACGGCGCCGCCATCACGCTGCGCGGCACTTCGCCCAGCTTGACCGCCACCACCGAAGGATCCTGCACCGGCCCGACCTTGATGGCGCAATCGATGTTCTCGGCGATGAAATCCGGCACGCGGTCGTGCAGCAACCATTCGACCCGCATGCGCGGATACTGGCGCAGGTATTGCGCCAACGCGTCCATGAACTGGTTCTGGCCGAAAGCGTGGGGCGCGACCACGCGCAACGTGCCCGCCAGTTCCTCGCCGGCGCCGCGCACGTCGTTCTCAAGCGATTGCCAGCTGGCCAGCAGTTCCTTGGCGCGCTCGTAACAACGCCGGCCGTCCTCGGTCAGCCGGATGGCATGGGTCGAGCGCTGCAGCAGCCGCACGCCCAGCGTCCGTTCCAGCAACTGCAGGCGGCGGCTGACGGTAGGCTGCGTGCCGCCCAGCTGCGCCGCGGCGGCCGACAGGCTGCCGGCCTCCACGATGCGCACGAAGGTCTCGATCAACAGCATGCGGTCGGTGCCGGTCGCGGCGGCCAGGGCGGGAATGGTCATACGCCTATCGTATAACGGATCTACCCGGCGGACGGCTACCCAAGGCCCCGCCACACGCTCAGAATCTGCGCCGTACGCACCTCATGGTGCCTTCCCCTGAACGGATTCCCATCATGTCCCCTGATACCCGGGCGCACCCCGCGCCACCATCCACCGACCTGTCCGCCGGACTGGTACTGCTGCTGGCCATCGGCGCCGGCCTGGCGGTCGCGTCGCTCTATTACAACCAGCCCATGCTCGGCATCCTGGGCGCGGACCTGGGCGCCACCCCCGGCGCGCTCGGCTGGATTCCCACGCTGACCCAACTCGGTTATGCGTTCGGCATATTGACGCTCGCTCCGCTGGGCGACCGCTACGATCGCAAGCGCATTGTCCTGATCAAGGCCGGCGCCCTCAGCGCGGCGCTGCTGCTGGCGGCCATGGCGCCCGCCATCGGCGTGCTGCTGGCAGCCAGTTTCGCCATTGGGCTGTCAGCCACCCTGGCGCAGGACATTGTCCCGGCCGCCGCCACCCTGGCGCCCCCCGCGCACCGCGGCCGCATCGTCGGCACCGTGATGACCGGATTGCTGCTGGGCATCCTGCTATCGCGCGTCATCAGCGGCGTGGTGGCCGAACAGTTCGGCTGGCGCGCGATGTTCCTGGTGGCGGCGGTATCGATCCTGGCGCTGGGCGCGGCGCTGTGGCGCGGCCTGCCGGCGTTCACGCCCACCACCACGCTGCCCTATGCCGAACTGCTGCGCTCGCTGCCGCGGCTGTGGCGCCAGCACGGCGAACTGCGCCGCGCCGCCACCGCGCAGGGCCTGCTGTCGCTGGGTTTCAGCGCCTTCTGGTCGACGCTGGCGGTGATGCTGCACGGCGCGCCGTTCCATCTGGGCGCGGCCGCGGCCGGCGCCTTCGGCCTGGCGGGCGCCGCGGGCGCGCTGGCCGCGCCGCTGGCGGGACGCTACGCCGACCGGCGCGGCCCCCATGCCGTCAGCCGCCTGGGCGCCGCGCTCACCGCCGTCTCGTTCGCGACCATGGCGCTGCTGCCGCTGCTGTCCGCGCAGTCAGGCCTGTGGCTGATCGCCGCCAGCGCCATCGGCTTCGATCTGGGCATCCAGGTGGCGCTGATCGCGCATCAGAGCATCGTCTACGGCATCGACCCTGCCGCCCGCAGCCGGCTCAACGCCGTGTTGATGGTCAGCGTTTTCATCGGCATGGCCGCCGGCGGCGCGCTGGGCAGCCTGGCGCTGGCGCGGTGGGGCTGGACCGGCGTGACCCTGGTGGCCACGGCGGCGGCCGGCGGCGCGTTGCTTCTGCGCATCTGGCCCAGCCTGCGGGCGCGTCGCCAACGCGCCGGCTGCCCGGCGTGAGCGCCCGCGCCGGCGGCCGCGCAGGACGCCGCCGGCCCGTGACAGCCCCCGGTCACGCGGTGCCCCCCCTCACGGCCGGCCCGCTCCCGCCTGCAGGGTCCCGGGAGGGGGGCTGGCCCCGTTCCTGGACCTGCCCCCCGGGAAAACAGGGATGAAAATCCGGCCGATCTGCTTTATGCTCAATAAAAGCATAAATGGATCGGCTCTTTTTTTGCCCCATAAATGCTCATTTTGAGCACTTATATCTCCCAAGGAATCCGCCATGACCGACGTCCCCGTCCGCTCCGTCGCATTCGACCTGCCCGCCGTGGGCCATCCCGGCGCGGTCGGCCAGGCCTGGGCCCGCGTGCCCGCGCCGCTGTCCGCCCCGCAACGCGCCGCGGCGGCGCAACGCGTGCGCGCGCTCCTGGCGCGCGAGAACGCGGTGCTGGTGGCGCATTACTACGTCGATGCCGACATCCAGGAACTGGCCGAAGCCAGCGGCGGCTGCGTCGGCGATTCCCTGGAAATGGCGCGCTTCGGCCGCGACCATGCGGCGGCGACGCTGCTGGTGGCCGGCGTGCGCTTCATGGGCGAGACCGCCAAGATTCTCAGCCCCGCCAAGCGCGTGCTGATGCCGGACCCGCAAGCCACCTGCTCGCTCGACCTGGGCTGTCCCGCGCCGGCCTTCGCCGACTGGTGCGACGCCCATCCCGACCGCACCGTGGTGGTCTATGCCAACACCAGCGCCGCGGTGAAGGCGCGCGCCGACTGGGTCGTAACGTCGTCGATCGCGCTGGAACTGATCGCCCACCTGCACGCGCGCGGAGAGAAAATCCTGTGGGCCCCCGACCGCCATCTGGGCCGCTACGTCCAGCGCCAGACCGGCGCCGACATGCTGCTGTGGCAGGGCGCCTGCCTGGTGCATGACGAATTCAAGGGCGCCGAACTGGCGCTGATGCGCGCCGAGTATCCCGACGCCCGCGTGCTGGCCCATCCCGAATCGCCCGCGTCCGTGCTGGCGCAGGCCGACGTAATCGGGTCCACCACGCAGCTGATCGAGGCCGCGCATGCACTGGACACACAGCGCCTGATCGTCGCCACCGACCAGGGCATCCTGCACAAGATGCGCCAGCGGGCGCCCGCCAAGACCTTCCTGGCCGCCCCCACCGCCGGCGACAGCGCCACCTGCAAGAGCTGCGCCCACTGCCCCTGGATGGCAATGAATGGCCTGGCCGGCATGATCGACGCCCTGGAGCACGGCGCCAACGAAATCCTGCTCGACCCGGACCTGGCGCAGCGCGCCAAGGCCCCCATCGACCGCATGCTCGACTTCGCCGACGCGCGCAAGCGCCCGGTGCGGGCCAGCGGCGACCTGGCCCGCGATGGCGCGCTGTTCCAGCGGGTCGGACCGGCCTGAAGCGCGCGCCAGCCAACACACGCCAACACCACAGGAGCGGCGCCATGTCCTTCGACGTCATCATCATCGGCAGCGGCCTGGCCGGCATGGCCGCCGCGCTGGAACTGGCGCCGCACCGGCGCGTCGCGCTGGTCAGCAAAGGCGCGCTGCTGGCCGGCGCCAGCGCCCACGCGCAGGGTGGCATCGCCGCGCCGCTAGGGCCCGGCGACAGCGTGGCCGACCACCTGCGCGACACCCTGGACGCCGGCGCCGGCCTGTGCGATGCGAACGCCGCCCGCGCCATCATCGACCAAGCCTGCGCCGCCATCGCCTGGTTACAGGCGCAAGGCGTGGCCTTCTCGATGGAAGGCGCGGGACTGCACCTGACCCGCGAAGGCGGCCATGGCCAGCGCCGCATCGCGCACGCCGCCGACGCCACGGGCCGCGCCATCATGGCAGCGCTCGGCGCGCAGGTACGCCGGCAAACCGCCATCACGGTGCTGGAGCGGCACTGCGCCGTCGAGCTGTTGCTGCCCGCCACCCCCGGCGCCCGCTGCCAAGGCGTGCGTCTGCTGGACCTGGACCGGCGCCTGCAGCGCGACGTCGCCGCCAACCACGTGGTGATCGCCAGCGGCGGCGCCGGCCAGGTCTACGCCACCACCACCGCGCCGCCAGGCGCCACCGGCGACGGCATCGCGCTTGCCGCGCGCGCCGGCGCCCGCACCGCCAACCTGGCTTTCACCCAGTTCCACCCCACCGGCCTGCATCATCCGCGCGGCGGCGGCTTCCTGATCTCCGAAGCCGTGCGCGGCGAGGGCGGGCGGCTGTGCCTGCCGGACGGCAGCCGCTTCATGCCGGCCCACGATCCCCGCGCCGAGCTGGCGCCGCGCGACATCGTCGCGCGCGCCATCCATGCCGAAATGCGGCGCCATGCGCTCGATTGCGTCTACCTGGACATCAGCCACCGCCCGCGCGATTTCCTGCTGGCGCACTTTCCCGCGATCCACGCGCACTGCCTGGCGCTGGGCCTGGACATCACGACCACGCCGATCCCCGTGGCGCCCACCGCGCATTACACCTGCGGCGGCATCGCCACCGACACCCGCGGCCGCAGCAGCGTGGCCGGCCTGTATGCGGTGGGCGAGGCGGCCTGCACCGGCCTGCACGGCGCCAACCGGCTGGCCAGCAATTCGCTGCTGGAATGCGTCGTCACCGGCCGCGCCGCCGCGCGCGACATCCTGGCCGGCCCGCCGCCCGCGTCCGTGCCCGCCCCGCCGTCCGGCGACACGGCGCAAGCCAGCCTCGATGTCACCCCGGCCGCCTGGATCCAGTCCCGCCGCGAAACGCTGCGCGCCATCATGACGCGCGATGCCGGCATCGTGCGCAGCGACGCCTCGTTGCGCCGCGCGGCCGGGCATATCGCCCGACTGCGGCGCGCGCTCGCCAGGCGAATCGATGATGGCCCGGCGTTGCGGGAATTGCGCAACCTGGCGACGGTCGCCGCCCTGATCGTGCGCGACGCGCGCGCGCGGCGGGAAAGCCGCGGCGCCCATTTCAACGTGGACCGCCCCGGCCCGCCGCCGGCGCCTATGCCGGCGTATCGGGCTGATTGATCTCGGAGGCGTCGATGATCTCCGTCACCAGCACCGCGCCCGGGCCGTGCAGGAAATATTCGGCCTCCAGCGGCTCGCGCAGCTTCATGTAGCGGGCCTCGCCGATCTGCATGGTGTGGCCGGCGGCCAGCTCGGCGCCGCTGTCCAGCTGGTACGCCATGATGTTGTTGAACATGTTCGAATACTGCTCGCCCTGGTGATGGCCCTCGGCCAGCACCGCGAAATCCTGCAGACCGAAACGGCCGGCGCCATAGGTGCGCATCCACACGCCCTGCGTGCCTTCCACCTCGTACTTCACGAAGCCGCAGTACAACATGTTCAAGGGCAGCGAACGCAGCAGTTCCAGGCTCTCGTCGCCCATCGACTCGCGCGAGAACACCGCGGCCGGCAACGAGGTGTGGGCATCCTCGTTCAACACCGCGACGGCCTGCAGTTCGGTCAGCGCGCCGGCCACCGCCGCCAGCGCCACGTACTGCTCCAGCGGGTCTTCCTCGAAGCCGGCGTAGTACAGCAGCGCGTGGCTGGCATGGTTGCGTACCTGCTCCTTGACCTCGGCGGGATAATGCGCCGGCGCCACGCACGCCTCCAGCGCGTCCTGGGGGAAGGGCGCGTTGAAACCCACCACGCGCACCACGTGCTTGCCCCAGCCGACCAGGGCCAGCAATTCCGGCATGTCCGGTTCGATCTCCGCGCGCGCCTCGCGCATCTCGGGGTGATAGGCGCGCAGCGCCGCCGTCAGCGCCTCGGCCCGCGGCGCCAGCGGCGCGGCGAACACCACCTGCAGGCTCGGGCCGTCCTTCATGTCGGGATTGGCCGTCAGGGCGACGGCGTCGGCGGGCGATTCGGAACGACCGAAGAAACGGGAAAAGATACTCATGGGCGCAATCCTGGCGATGCTGGGAAAGCGAGGATGCTAGCAAGGCGCCGGCCGGCGCTGTCCCGCCATGTGCAACAAAACCCCGCCGCGCGCTACCGGACGTTAACGACGCCCCCGCAGCCTCACTTCAATTCACGCGTCGCGCCGATGACGCGCAAGGTCGGCATCAGCTGGCGCCAGGCATCCTTGGGAATGACCGCCGGCCGCTTCAGGTCGGCCGCCGCAGGATCATCCAGCAGATCGCCCTTGCAGGCGAAAACGATGCTGTTGGTCATGTCGTCGTCCACCACCTCGAACATCGCGCCGCCGAACGCGGCGCGCACCCGCTCCAGGTAGTGGTGGTGCAGCGGATGGTTCACATGGAAATTGATCACCAGGATGCCGTCGTCGCGCAGCGCGCGATGGCAATCCGCGTAGAAATCCGCCGAGCACAGGGCCGGCGGAATGCCGGCATCGTCGAAGCCGTCCAGCAGCAGCACGTCGGCGGCGTCGCGCAGGCCGCGCAGATGATCGGCCGCGTCGGCCTGGATCACCTTGAAGCGCGCGCCGTCGGGCGGCACCATGAAGGCATCGCGCAGCGCGATGACCCCGGGATCGATCTCGACCACCTCGATGCGCGACTGCGCCAGGTAGCGATGGCAGAACTTGGCCAGCGATCCGCCGCCCAGTCCCACCATCAGGATGTCCGCGGGCGCCGGCGCGAACAGCACGAATCCCATCATCATCCGCGTGTATTCCAGGTCGAGCGCGTCCGGACTGAGCGTGGACATGCGGCTCTGGATGACCTTGTCGGAAAAATGCAGGCTGCGTGTGGTGCCGGACGCGTGCACATAGGGCAGGGCGGCGGGCGCGGCGCCGCTGGCGGCATCTGGCGCCACCGGCGCGCTGGACAGGGACGGGGAAGGATCTCGGACGGACATGGGGCAGAAGATACCACCGCCGCCGCGGGGCCAGCCCGTGTTCTCGGACGAATTCCCAGCCGGCCCGGTTAAAGAAGCGCGGCCGGGGTGCCGTACATATCGTTGTCACCTCGCCGTCGCCCCGGCCATTGCGGCCCGGCCACGACGCCACGTGTACCGCTTTACCGGAACCTGCCATGCAGTCCCTGCTCACCGATACCCTCCTTCCTTCGCCCGCCCCCACGGGCAACGACCCGCGCGCCACCGTCAGGCGCGACGCCGACGCGGCACAAGACCGCGACGCCGCGCAGTCCGCGGAAAAACCCGTCTCGATCCGCGTGATCCTCAGCGACGAGGCCCTGGAACGCGCCGCCAAGGCACGCAAGGCCGCCTTCCAGATGGCCACCGACGCGGCCCAGTCGCGCCAGGATCTGGCGCGCGCCCGCGTCGCGCAGATCAAGCAGCGCATCGACACGCTCAAGAAGATGCTGATGTTCCTGGGCGCGGCCGCCGCCAAGGCCATCCTGCGCGAACTGCGCCAACTGGCCGGTGAACTCGGGCAGGCCGCCAGCGCGCTCAAGGACAGCGGCGGCGCCCCGGCCGCCACCGGCGCCGCGTCTGGCGCGGCCGCTCCCGTGGTGCACGGCGCGGACGGCCCGGCCGCGCCTGGCGTCAGCGACGGCGCCCAGGCGGTCTCCCCGGCCGACACGGCCAATGACGCCGACGGCGCCGAAGCCGCCAGTGCCGAAGCCGGCCCGGCCGCGTCCACCGCCGCCACGGCCCGCGCCCTGGCGGCCTACGCCACCGTCGGCGACACCGCCACGGCCGTCGACGCCGACGCCGCCCCCCCCGCGGCCGATGTCGCGGCCCAAGGCGCCGCCGCCGCGGCCAGGGCGGACGCCGCCAAGGGCGCATCCGTGCCCGGCGAAACCGACAAGGCGGACGACCAGGCCGACAAGGCCGCCGCCACCGCCGAATCCCGCCAGGACCCGCAGGCCGCGCAGAAGCGCCGCCAGAACGACGCCCAGGCCGTGCGCGAGGCCATTCGCGCCATGAAGGAACTGCTCGCCATGCTCAAGAGCAAACTGCGGCAGCACGACAAAGACGCCCAGAAGCAGGTCCACGAGATCCAGCACGACCTGGACGAAGCGACCAAGACGGCCCAGGCGATCGAAGACGGCGGCCTCGATGGCGTCCAGGGCGGCGCCATGAACGTCGGCGGCGCGGATGCCGGCGGCGCCATGGCCGCCTCCGCCTGATACACGCCGGGCGCATCGCGCGCGACAATCGGCCTATGATGGCAATCCTTCCCCATTTGCCACGGCGGCCGGTCCCGCCCCTCGCATGCGCCTCATCCGTCCGCTTCTGCTCACTCTCCTGGCCCTGCCGCTGACAACGCTGGCGCGCGCCGACATCGACCCCGCGCAAGCCCGCGCAACCCTGAAACAGCGCGCCACGGAACCCGAATGGATCGATGATTGCTTCGTCGCCGGCAATCCCTTCCGGTATTGCATCTATCTCGACAAGGACGCCGGCGCATTCCGCGTCGTCGACGCGCAACTGCGCGAGCCTTACCAGGTATATCTGTTCGACA
The DNA here is from genome assembly GCF_040084795.1 of Achromobacter sp. HNDS-1. Lineage (NCBI taxonomy): Bacteria > Pseudomonadati > Pseudomonadota > Betaproteobacteria > Burkholderiales > Alcaligenaceae > Achromobacter > Achromobacter sp. HNDS-1. Next base: position 3,470,873 of record NZ_CP157584.1, on the reverse strand, counting down.
ACGGCCCGGATTATCCGCAAGACGGACGCTATCGCATCCGCCTGGACGGCAAGATCGGCTTCGCGGACGAGGAAACCGGCGCCATCGTCGTCGCCCCGGTCTATGACTGCGCCTTTCCGTTCAAGAACGGCAGGGCCAGGGTGGGATACGGTTGCAAGAATGAGAGCGATGGTGAACACCGCTGGTGGTCGGGAGGCCGCTGGCAGTCGATCGACCTGCAAGGCAATGTCGTCGACTAGGACTCAAGCCGCGCAACCGATCACGGCCCGGGCCGCCCGCGCCTGGAGCGCTGTAAGCAATCTGCGGGGGACCGCCCGGGCGCCGACCAGCTCTGGCCATGATTCGCAATCATGACCCCGGCGCGGAATCCTCCCGCTTGAACCATTCCGGCCAGGAACTGCGGTGCCTGTCCTGCGCTTCGACACCGGGAATCAAGGTCTGTGCCAGCGCGGGCAGCTGATTGGTGGACTTGGCGATCCGATACTTGACGCTGTGCACGCATTCCCGGTCGCCGAATTCGCAGCGATTGAGCCGGGTGCCGCCACAGGGGCCGTTCGCCAGGCCCTTGGGGCAGGTCTCGGGGCACACATAAAGCGTGTCCTGCAAGCGGCAGCTGCCACAGGTATCGCAGCCGACCAGAGGCCGCTTGATCGTCCGCTCGACCGCGCGCAACGCATTCGCCGCCACGCCTGCCTGCCACAACGGCCGCGTCACGCTCCAGCCGAAGGCGCGGCTGAACCACCCGGCGCGATCGAAGAACTGTTCATGCGCCGTGGCAAGCAGCGCGTAGCGCAGGCGCTCGCGGCGGGTGGCGACGACATCGGCTTGCCCCAGCGTCCAGGCGTCGATGCCGGGGGTGAAGCGGACCTCGGGCGCCCCGGGCAGCCGCCAACCCGCTTGCCATCGCTCGCTCCAGTCGGCCAGCGAGGTCACCTTGCCTCGCTGCTCGATGATGGCCTGCTCCAGCAGCAGCAGTTCGTCCAGCGTATGCACGCCCGACAGGTGCACGCCGGCATAGCCCATCCATTGCAGGCCCACGATCTGCAACGCCAGGCGCGCCAGGCTACGCGCGCTGGCATAGGCGTGGGACACCTCTCGCTCCTTGCCCAGCAGCTGGCGCATGGATTCGGTGATGACGATGCCGGGCACGGCCTGAAGAACGTCAGCGCGCCTTTCGCTCAGGTTCATCACGCAGGCGAGCATGGGCTTGGCGCCGGGCTGGGCGCGCATCCAGGCCTGGGCTTCGATGTGCTTGGCGGCGTCGAAACCCAGCTGCAGGGTCAGGAAATCGGCCCCGGCCAGCAGTTTCTTGCGCGCCTTCAGATACTGGGCGCCGCCTTCTTCCTCGCGGTATTTGAACGGGTTCAAGGCAGCGCCGAGCAACCAGTCCGGGCCATGCTCGCGGGCAATCTGCAAGGCGGGCACCGACTCCAGATAGCGCACCGGCGCCCGGCCCGGATCGTGGCCCGACAAGCGATCGCCGCTGAGCAGCAACAATTGCTTCAGGCCGCGCGCGCCCATCGCCGCCATCTGGCGCAACAAATCGGCACGCTCACGGTCCTTGCCGGAAAAGTGCAGCAGGGACGAGGCCGGATCGCCCAACGCGCCAGCGCCTTGCAGAGGGCTCAAGTCAGCGTGCGGGCCGACACGGTCCGCGAAGGCCGGCAGCAACGGCCAGCCGGCCAGTTGCCCGCGCCGCATGATCGGCTCAAGCGCGGCCAGGCGCGCAGGGGACTGTTGGGGAATGACCTCCAGCACGCAGGCGAAGCGTTTTTCGTCCAGCGCCTGTTTCAATGAATTCAAGACAGCTCGATACCGTATCAATCAAAGAAACGCCACGGGGCTCGCGCGGATCGGCGCGAGCCCCGTGGCGGCAAGCGCTCAGGCCGCGCCGTGCGCGGCGATGTTGCGATACTGCCCTTTGAAATACAGCAGGGGCTGCGCGGTCCCTGCTTCCTGCAGGTTCAACGCCTTCACTTCACCAATCACGATCACATGGTCGCCCGCGGCGTGTTCGGCATGGATTTCGCAATCGATCCAGTGCAGGCAGCCGGCAATCAGCGGATTGCCCAAAGGCGATTCCCGCCATTCGATGCCGTGCCACTTGTCCGTGCCTCGCCGGGCGAATTGGTTGGACACCTCGACCTGCCCATCCGACAGGATATTGACGGCGAAGCGACCCGCCTGGCGAATCTTGGGATAGCTGGCCGAACTGGACATGACGCTGAATGACACCAGCGGCGGACTCATCGACACGCTATGGAACGACTGGCAGGTGAATCCGACCCGCTCGCCATCGAGGTGTGAAGTGACCACCGTGATACCGGATGCGTAGTGCCCGAGAGCTTCGCGAAAGCGCGATGGTTCGATGGCCGTGCTGGGGAATGACATGGTAGGTACGGAATACTAGGATGCTGCGCGAGAGCCCAGGAAAGCCCCGGGAGGCTGGCCGCCGCAAACCGCTTGCGACGGCCATTTCCGCCTCGGAATCAGTTCGAGAGTTCCTGGCGGACGATTTCCGCGCCCGCGCTCAGGGCGCTCAGCTTGGCGCGCGCGATGGCGCGGGACAGCGGAGCCATGCCGCAATTGGTGCAAGGATAGAGCTTGTCGGCATCGACGAACCGCAGCGCCTTGCGCAGCGTGTCGGCCACTTCCTCGGGGGTTTCAATGGTGTTGGATGCCACGTCGATGGCCCCCACCATCACCTTCTTGCCACGGATCAGTTCGATCAGCTCCATCGGCACGTGCGAGTTGTGGCACTCCAGCGAAACGATGTCGATGTTGGACTTCTGCAGCTTGGGGAAGGCTTCCTCGTATTGCCGCCATTCCGAACCCAGCGTCTTCTTCCAATCCGTGTTGGCCTTGATGCCATAGCCATAGCAGATGTGGACGGCGGTTTCGCACTTCAGCCCTTCGATGGCCCGTTCCAGCGTGGCGACGCCCCAGTCATTGACCTCGTCGAAGAAGACATTGAAGGCGGGCTCGTCGAACTGGATGATGTCGACGCCGGCCGCTTCCAGCTCCTTGGCTTCCTGGTTGAGGATCGTGGCGAATTCCCAAGCCAGCTTCTCGCGGCTCTTGTAGTGATCGTCATACAGCGTGTCGATCATCGTCATCGGACCGGGCAGGGCCCACTTGATCGGCTGCTTGGTCTGCTGGCGCAGGAACTTGGCATCCTCGACGAAGACCGGTTTCTTGCGCGCGACCGCGCCCACCACCGTCGGCACGCTCGCGTCATAGCGGTCGCGGATACGGACGGTCTTGCGGTTCTCGAAATCGACGCCGTCCAGGTGCTCGATGAACGTCGTCACGAAATGCTGGCGCGTCTGTTCGCCATCGCTGACGATGTCGATGCCCGCGTGCTGCTGTTCCTGCAGCGACAGGCGCAGGGCATCCTGTTTGCCCTCGATCAGTCCGCCATCCTGCAATTTCCAGGGCGACCACAGGGTCTCGGGCTCTGCCAGCCAGGAAGGTTTGGGCAGGCTGCCGGCGGTGGAGGTGGGAAGCAGTTTTTTCACAATAAGACCTGATGCTCTTTATTAATCAATGTGGGGTGGCCGCGGACCACTGCTCAAGAACCGTCTGATACGGCTTGATGAAGTTTTCCTCGACGAACTTGCCCTGCTCGACAGCCAGCCGGCTACGCTCTTCCCGATCGTAGACAATGCGGGTCAGGGAATAATCCTGGTGCTTCAGGCTCGGCTGGTAGGACTTCCCGGCAGCCGAGTTGGCGTTGTAGATCTCGGGCCGATAGATCTTCTGGAAGGTATCCATCGTGCTGATGGTGCTGATCAGCTCGAGATTGGTGTAATCGCCCAGCAGATCGCCGGTGAAATAGAACGCCAGCGGCGCGGCGCTGTTGGGCGGCATGAAGTAGCGCACCTTCATGCCCATTTTCTTGAAATACTCGTCCGTCAACGAATACTCGTCCTGCAGGTATTCGACGCCCAGCACGGGATGCTGGTTTTCGGTGCGCTGATAGACCTTGCTGCTCGAAACGCTCAGGCAGATGACGGGCGCCTTGTGGAAGTTCTCTTTGTAGGTGCTCGAATTCACGAAGCTCTTGAAGAGCTTGCCGTGCAGGTCGCCAAAATTCTCCGGCGTGCTGAAGGCGGTCGTGTTCTTGTTGTGTTCCAGCAGCAGCACGCTGAAGTCGTAATCCCGCACGTACGAGGAAAAGTTATTGCCTACGATGCCCTCGAAGCGTTCATTGGTGTGCCGGTCGAAAATGCTCGTCTTCAGCACTTCGATCAGCGGCAGGCCGTTACCGCTGCTTTGGCCTTCGATATTCAATTCGACGGAAATGATCTCGAGATTTACGGAATAGCGATCGCCCTTGGGATTATCCCAGTGCGCCAAGGCGTTGAAGCGATTGTCGATCATCCTGAGCGTATTGCGCAGATTCTCCTGACGGCTCGCTCCCCGGGCCAAATTGGCGAAGTTGGTCGTGATTCGCGTATTGTCCGCGGGACGATAATCCTCATCGAAACAAATGCTCTTGATGGCAAATGTAAACTCTTTACTCATTCTGATCCGGCGCTCAAATTTCTGACAAAAAGCTCGCGTCTATTTTCCGCCGTCATTTATTTCCAAATTTCTTCGGATTTTTGATTTGGCAGTCTTGACACTTTCAATATTCGAGCCGTATTTTATGTTGCGCCTTCCATGAATAAAAATGATTTTATTTGGATCAAATCATTAGTTCCGCTCATGCTCCGGCCGAGGCCGGGCGCCCCCATGCCGGCGGGGCATGGTCCGGCAGGGCAGCGCCCGGCCGCGCGGCGCGCCAGGGCGTCGCGCTAACATGGCCGCCATGGGGTCGTTCAATCGCCGTCAATTCACCGGTATCGAGGTCGCGCACATCGCGGACGGCACGCGCGGCTTTGCGCCCCATTTCCACGACGAATTCGTGATCAGCGTCAATGTGCGGGGCTGGGAAAAAATCAAGCTAGACAGGAAATGCTTCGACGCCGCCGAGGGCGACGTCACGCTCTACAACCCGGCGCAGGTCCAAAGCTCCCATGTCATCAGTGAGTCGTGGCAATTCGCGAGCATGTATGTGGACCCGGCCGCCCTCCCGGTCCTGCTCGGCATCCACCCGGAAACCGTTTTCGACAAGCCCCTGCTGCAAGCGCCAGGCATTGCAGCCAGGCTGCGCGGCGCCATCCTGTCAGCGCTGAACCGGAACACGCCCGAGAGCGTGGCGCAGGAAGGGCTGGTCCACGTTTTCGACGAACTGTTGCAGATGGCGGGATCGGGCGGACCCGCGACATCCAGGCACGTGCCGGCGTCCATCGGCGGCATCGCCGACCGCCTGCGCGACGACCCTGCCTTGCCGACGCTAACGGACCTGGCGGCATCGGCGGGGATGACGCCCGTGCAGCTCGTTCGGGCCTTTTCCAGGGTCTATGGCATGCCCCCGCTGGCGTGGCGCTGGAACCAACGGGTTGTCGAAGCGCGCAAGAGAATCGCCCAAGGCGAGAACATTGCGGCGGTGGCGCTGGACCTGGGATTTGCCGACCAGTCCCACCTGACGCGCAGGTTCCGGGCCGTCGTCGGCGTCCCGCCCGGCCAATGGCGCAACGGCTGAAATAGCGTTCAAGACAGGGCCGCGCGCCCGCGGGCATAGTGCTGCCGTTACTGAACGAGCAGACTATGACCGCCGCCTCTTCGCCCATTCCCATCGGCTACACCGCCATCCCCCGCGGACACATTGCCAGTGTCGTCACCGACCTCGAAATGCTGTCCAGGCCCAACTTGCCCGGCGCTTCCTTGCCCCAAGGTTTCGAGCTGGCCCCGGTTGCCGAAATCGGCCTGGATGCCTACCGCGCGCTGTTCCGCAAGGTCGGGGCCGACTGGCTGTGGTTTTCGCGCCTTTTCATGGAAGACGGCGAGCTGGCCTCCATCCTGGCGCACCCCGACGTCGACATCCACATTGTCCGGAACGGACTCGGGGACGTTGGCATTCTGGAGTTGGACTTCCGCACGGAAGGGGAATGCGAGTTGGCGTTCCTGGGGCTCACCGCGGACTGCACGGGCCGGGGTGTCGGCCGCGCGCTGATGAGCAAGGCGGTAGAACTGGCCTGGGCGCGGCCCATCAGCCGGATGTGGGTCCACACCTGCACCTACGACCATCCCTCGGCCCTGCGCTTCTACATGAAAGCGGGCTTCAAACCCTACGCAATCCGCGTGGAAGTGCAGAGAGATCCGAGGTTGAGCGGCGACTTGCCGAGAACTGCCGCCGCGCACGTCCCGATTATCGACTAGCCGCCGGGGCCGGCTCGGGTCGGCGCCGCCCGGCAATGGAAAGGGCCGCCACGGCGGCGGCCCCAAGCCCACGCCGCGATATCACTCCACCGTCACGCTCTTGGCCAGGTTGCGCGGCTTGTCCACATCGGTCCCACGGGCGCAGGCCGTGTGGTACGACAGCAGCTGCAGCGGCACCGTGTGCAGGATCGGCGACAGCTTGCCGTAGTGCTCGGGCATGCGGATCACGTGCATGCCTTCGGCGCTCTGGATCTTGCTGTCGGCGTCGGCGAACACATACAGCTCGCCGCCGCGCGCGCGCACTTCCTGCATGTTGGACTTCAGCTTTTCCAGCAGCTCGTCCTTGGGCGCGATGGTGACCACGGGCATGTGCTCGGTCACCAGGGCCAGCGGGCCGTGCTTGAGTTCGCCGGCCGGATAGGCCTCGGCGTGGATGTAGCTGATTTCCTTGAGCTTGAGCGCGCCTTCCAGCGCGATCGGGTAATGCATGCCGCGGCCCAGGAACAGCGCGTTTTCCTTCGAGGCAAAGCGGTCGGCCCAGGCCATGATCTGCGGTTCCAGCGCCAGCACCGAGCCGATGGCCACGGGCAGGTGGCGCAGCGCCTTCAGGTGTTCTGCCTCCTGCTCGTCGGTCAGGCGGCCGCGCACCTGCGCCAGCGCCAGCGTCAAGAGGAACAGCGCGGTCAACTGCGTGGTGAAAGCCTTGGTCGAGGCCACGCCGATTTCGACGCCAGCACGCGTGATGTACGACAGCTTGCACTCGCGCACCATGGCGCTGGTGGACACGTTGCAGATGGTCAGCGTGTTTTCCATGCCCAGCGAACGGGCGTGCTTGAGCGCGGCCAGGGTGTCGGCGGTCTCGCCCGACTGCGAGATCGTCACCACCAGCGAGCGCGGATTCGGCACGCTGTCGCGGTAGCGGTATTCGCTGGCGATTTCGACGGCCACGGGGATCTTGGCGATCGATTCGATCCAATACTTGGCGGTCAGGCCGGCGTAATAGCTGGTGCCGCAGGCCAGGATCAGCAACGAATCGATGTCCTTGAAGATCTTGTAGGCGTCGTCGCCGAACAGTTCGGGCGTGATGGCCTCGATGTCCTGCAGCGTGTCGCCCACGGCGCGCGGCTGCTCGAAGATCTCCTTCTGCATGTAGTGGCGGTAGGGGCCGAGTTCGGCCGCGCCGGTATGCACCTGCACCGTGTGCACCTGGCGTTCCACGTTCTTGCCGTTGGCGTCCACGATCCAGACGCGCGACAGCTGCAGGTCGACGACGTCGCCGTCTTCCAGGTAGATGATCTGGTCGGTCGTGCCGGCCAGCGCCAGCGCGTCCGAGGCCAGGAAGTTCTCGTTCTGCCCCACGCCCACCACCAGCGGCGAGCCCTGGCGCGCGCCGACCACGCGGTGCGGCTCGTCGCGGCAGAACACGGCGATGGCGTAGGCGCCATGCAGGCGGCGCACGGCGTTCTGCACGGCTTCGAACAGGTCGCCGGCGTACAGGTGGTTGACCAGATGCGCGATCACTTCGGTGTCGGTCTGGCTTTCGAAGACGTAGCCCACGGCCTGCAGCTCGGCGCGCAGTTCGTCGTGGTTCTCGATGATGCCGTTGTGCACCAGCGCGATGCGCGGCTCGTCGTTGCCCAGATGCGAGAAATGCGGGTGGGCGTTGTGCGTGGCCGGCACGCCGTGGGTGGCCCAGCGGGTATGGGCGATGCCGGTGAAACCTTGCACCTTGTCCTGCGCGACCTGCTCGGCCAGCTCGGCCACGCGCTGGGTGCTGCGCGTGCGGCGCAGGTGGCCGTCGGCGTACACGGCGACGCCGCAGGAGTCATAGCCGCGGTATTCCAGCCGCTTCAGGCCTTCGACCAGGATCGGGGTGATGTCGCGCTGGGCGACGGCGCCAACAATGCCGCACATAGGAGAGACTCCGGAAAGTTCGAGTACGGAACGCATTGTGCGCGCAGCCACAAGAAATTTGATTTCTTTATCTGCGTATATTTGACAGTTTATTCACTTACATATTTGTGATTAAATAATATTTCACCAATCATCCATTCATGAATTAATCATGCAAAACCAGTCGATCACCCTGCCGGAATTGGACGATCTGGACCTGCGCATCCTGGAACAGCTGCAGGACGACAACTCGCTGACCAACCAGGAGCTGGCCGCGCGCGTGCACGCTTCGCCGCCGACCTGCCTGCGGCGGGTGCGGCGCCTGGTGGAAGAAGGGGTGATCGCGCGCCAGGTGGCCATCCTGGCGGCCGGGAAGCTGGGCAGCACGCTGACCGCCATCGTCGAGATCACGCTGGACGTGCAGGCGGCAGAAAGCCTGGACGCCTTCGAACAGATCATGTTGGCGGAACCGGCGGTGCTGCAGTGCTACCGCGTGTCGCCGGGGCCGGATTTCGTGGTGATCGCGCAGGTCCGGGACATGCCCGCCTATCACGCGCTGGCGCACCGCGCCTTCACCGCGCACGCCAACGTGCGCAACGTGCGCACGTTCTTCTCGGTGCACCGCGCCAAGTTCGAGACCCGCATCGACGTGCGGACGCCATAGCGACGCGCCTCAGCGGGCCGCCAGCAACCGCTCGAACTGCGCCAGATAACGATTGCCCATCTTCTGCACGTCGTGCTCGTCGCGCACGTAGTCATAGGCGCGGTCGGTGATCTCCTGGCGGAACGCGGCATCGTCCAGGCAACGCGCCATGCCCTGGGCCATGGCATGGAAATCGGCCACCGCGCACAGCACGCCGCGCCCGTCGGCCAGGCTTTCCTTCAAGCCGCCAGCGTCGGTGGACACCACCGGCACCCGCTGCAGGAAGGCGTCCAGCACGCTGCTGCCCAGCGCCTCTTCCTCGGAACTCATGACGAACACGTCGAGGATGCTGTAGAAATCCTCGACGCCCTTGCGAAAGCCCGCGAAACGGTAGATGTCCTCGACGCCCAGCGCGCGCGCCTCGTCGCGCGCCTGCTGTTCGCGGTCGCCGCCGGCGCCGAAATGCAGGAAGACGAAATCGCGCCGCGTCCTGGCCAGTTCGGCCACCGCGCGCACCAGCGTCACCGGGTCCTTGTCGCGGATCAGCGCGGCCGACGTGGCCATGACCGTCTTGCCTTCCAGATCGAACTCGCGCACCAGCGCGGCGACGTTCTCCTGGTTGATCTGGTGCGGCTCGACCGCGCTGCGGATGATGACCGGGTCCAGCCCCAGGCGCCGCGGCTCGCTGGCCGCCATGTCGCTGATCGCCACGAACAGGTCGGTGTGGCGCCACTTGAAGCCGGTCTTCCATTCCTCGTTGGGCTTGACCACGAACGAGGTGCGCCGTGAAAACGCCACCGGGCGCCGGTGCAGCCACTTGGTCAGCACCGCCCAGGTGACGGTGTTGGCGGTCTGGGCGTGGATGATGTCGTAGCCGCTGCCCGCGCGCGCCAGGAACGCCAGCTGCGCCGGCACGTTGCGGACGGTGTGCGCCACGAAGCCCTCCTGGCGCACGCGCTCGGCCAGCGGGCCGCCTTCGCGGCATAGCACTTCGACCTGGTGGCCGGCGTTGCGGAACGCGCGCATGCAGTACAGCGTCTGGCGTTCGCCCCCGCGCCAACCCTTTTCGAAGTTGAGCTGCAGGATCTTCATGCGCGGCCGATGCCCGAGTACTCGAAGCCCTGCGCGCGCACGTCGGCCGGCGTGTAGAGGTTGCGGCCGTCGATGATGAGCGGGGTCTTGAGCAGGGCCTTGACGCGGTCGAAGTCGGGCGCGCGGAAGACTTTCCACTCGGTGGCGATCAGCAGCGCGTCGGCGCCGTCCAGCGCGTCGTACATGTCGGTGGCGAAGCTCACGCCGGGCTTGCCGTCGAGGACGCGGGCGGCCTCGTGCATGGCCACCGGATCGTAGGCGCGCACGGTGGCGCCGCGGCGCGTCAGCTCGGCGATCACGGTCAGGCTGGGCGCCTCGCGCATGTCATCGGTGTTGGGCTTGAACGACAGGCCCCACAGCGCGATCCTGCGGCCGCTCAGGTCCTCGCCATAGCGAGCCACCAGCTTTTCCGACAGGCGGAACTTCTGCGCGTGGTTAGCGGCCTCGGCCGCCTCGATGACGCGCATCGGCAACGCATTCTCGGCGGCGGTGTTGACCAGCGCCTGCACGTCCTTGGGGAAACACGAGCCGCCATAGCCGGCGCCCGGATACAGGAAGTGATAGCCGATGCGCGGATCGGCGCCGATGCCGCGGCGCACCTGCTCGATGTCGGCGCCCAACGCTTCGGCCAGGTTGGCCATCTCGTTCATGAACGAGATGCGGGTGGCCAGCATGGCGTTGGCGGCGTACTTGGTCAGCTCGGCCGAGCGCACGTCCATCACCATCAGGCGATCGTGGGTGCGCTGGAACGGCTCGTAGATGCGGCGCATGACGCCGATGGTGTAGTCGTCGTCGGCACCGACGATGACCCGGTCCGGGCTCATGAAGTCGTTGATCGCCGCGCCTTCCTTCAGGAATTCCGGGTTGGAGGCGACGCTGAACGGTACCTCGACGCCGCGCCTGGCCAATTCCTCGGCCACCGCGGCGCGCACCTTGTCGGCGGTGCCGACCGGCACGGTGGACTTGTCCACGATCAGCTTGCGGCTGGTCATATGGCGGGCAATGTTGCGGGCCGCGGCCAGCACGTATTTCAGGTCGGCCGAGCCGTCCTCGCCGGGCGGTGTGCCCACGGCGATGAACTGCACGTCGCCGAAGGCCACGCTCTGGGCCACGTCGTCGGTGAAATGCAGGCGGCCGGCCTGCACGTTGCGCCGCACCAGGTCTTCCAGGCCGGGCTCGTAGATGGGGATGCCACCCTGGCGCAGCAGGGCGATCTTGGCCGCGTCCACGTCCAGGCACATGACGTCGTTGCCCATGTCGGCCAGGCACGCTCCCGACACCAACCCTACGTAACCGGTACCCACGACCGTGATTTTCATGCCTGAACGCCTTAAGAATAGGTAATCATCGCGCCGGGACATCCCGCCCCGGCGCCGGTGGCCATTATAGAAGGGCGGGCCGGCCGCCCGGCGCGCGGCGGCCGCTACGCGCTAGGGCGCCCGCAGCTTGCTGAAGCGCACCGTGTTCACCACCACCGCCAGGCCGGCGCAGATCGTGCCCAGCACCAGCGCCAGCCCCGGGCCATGCGCCGCGCTGACGCTGAAGGCGATCGCCACCAGCGCGGTGCCGAAGCTCTGCCCGAACACCCGGGTGGTGGCCTGCAGGCCGCCCGCGGCACCGCTGCGGGCGCGCGGCGCCGCCGACAGCATGGCGCGGTTGTTCGGCGTCTGGAAGAAACCGAAGCCCACGCCGGCCACGAACATGCCGGCAATGATGGGCACGTTGCCCACCGCGGCCGGCAGCGCCGCCAGCCACAGCATGCCGGCCACCATGGTGGCCGCGCCGATGCCGCTCAGGGTGGCGGCGGAATAGCGGTCCGACAGGCGTCCGGCCAGCGGCGCGATCAGGGCCGTGCCCACCGGCCAGGCGCCCATCAGCATGCCCACCTCAAGGTAGGGCCGGCCCAGCACCTGCTGGAAATAGAAGGGCAGCGACACATACGAGGCCATCTGCGCCGCGAAGGTGCAGGCCGACGCCCCCACCGCGAACGCCAGCGGCCGGATGCGCAGCAGGTCCACCGGCACCAGCGGCGCGGGCTGGCGGCTGGCGCGGCGCACGAGCACCAGGCCGGCCACCGCCGCGATCGCCACCAGACCGATGCCGCGCAGCAGGTCCTCGCCCATCATGTCGACGCCGGAAATGAACACGCCCAGCGTCGCCATGCACAGCAGCGCGCTGATCCCGTCCAGCCGCACATCGTTGCGCGGCACTTCCGGCAGGTGGCGCAGGCCGAACATGGCCAGCACGCAAATGGGCAGGTTGACCGCGAAGATCCACGGCCACGGCGCCACCGACAGGATCGCCGAGCCGATGGTGGGACCCAGCACCGACATCACCGCCACCGTGGTGGCGTTGATGCTGATGCCGCGCCCCAGCATCTTGAGCGGATAGATGTTGCGCACCAGGCCGCCAAACAGGCACATCAGCGTCGCCGCGCCCACGCCCTGGAACACGCGCGCCGCCGTCAGCTGCGCCAGCGTGCCGGCCAGCGCGCACCCCAGCGAGGCCAGCGTGAACAGCATCAACCCGAAGGTGAACATGCGGCGAAAGCCGATGCGCTCGGCCAGGGCCGACAACGGCAGCAGCATCATCACCACCGCCAGGTTGTAGGCATTGACCACCCACACCGCCTGTGCCGGCGAGGCGTTCAGATCGGCCGCGATGGTCGGCAGGGCGACGTTGGCAATGGTGGTGTCCAGCACTGACAGGCTGATGCCCGTCATCACGGTCGCGGCCGCCCAGTAGCGGCGCGGCGCCGGCAGGCCGTCGGCGGCGGCGGGCTTGGCGCTGCCCGCCGCCGCCTGGGACGCCGGCCCGGTCACGACTTCTTGACCGGCCGTTGCCAACCGTCGACAGTGACCTGCTTGCCGCGCGACACCGTCAGCTTGTCGGCCGGCGCGTCGCGGGTCAGGGTGGTGCCCGCGCCCAGCGTGGCGCCGCGGCCCACGCGCACCGGGGCCACCAGTTGCGTGTCCGAACCGATGAAGGCGTCGTCCTCGATCACGGTGCGGTGCTTGTTGACGCCGTCGTAGTTGCAGGTGATGGTGCCCGCGCCCACGTTCACGCGCGCGCCGATGTCGGCGTCGCCGATGTAGGCCAGGTGGTTGGCCTTGCTGTCGGCGCCCAGCACGCTCTTCTTGATCTCGACGAAGTTGCCCACATGGGTGCGGTCGCCCAGCTCGGCGCCCGGCCGCAGGCGGGCATACGGGCCGATGCGCGCATCGCCGCCCACCTGGGCCTGTTGCAGATGGCTGAAGGCCTCGATCTGCGTGCCCGCGCCGATGCTCACATCGCGCAGCACACAATGGGGGCCGACGCGCACGCCGTCGGCCAGCGTCACCTGGCCCTCGAACACGCAGCCCACGTCGATGAACACGTCGCGGCCGCAGGTCAGCGTGCCGCGCACGTCAAAACGGGCGGGATCGGCCAGCGTCACGCCGGCCTCGAGCTGGCGACGCGCCTGCTCGCCCTGCCAGCGGCGCTCCAGTTCGGCCTGCTGCACGCGGCTGTTCACGCCCAGCGTCTCCCACGATGCCCCCGGCTGGGCCGCGCCCACCGGCACGCCGTCCACCACGGCCAGGCCGACCACGTCGGTCAGGTAGTACTCGCCCTGGGCGTTGTTGTTGTCGATGCGCGAGAGCCAGTCCTTGAGCCGCGCGGTCGGCGCGGCCAGGATGCCGGTGTTCACTTCCTTGATGGCGCGTTCGGCCTCGGAGGCATCCTTGTGCTCGACGATGCGGCAGACGTTGCCGGCGGCGTCGCGCACGATGCGGCCGTAGCCGGTGGAATCGGCCAGCACTTCGGTCAGCACCGCGGCGCCAGCGCCGCGCGCCTGCAGCAGGCGGCGCAACGTCTCGGGCTGCACCAGCGGCACGTCGCCGTACAGCACCAGGGTCACGTCGTCCTTGCCGTCGCCCTCGCGCAGCAGCGGCACGGCCTGCTGGACCGCGTGGCCGGTGCCTTGCTGCGGTTGCTGCAACGCGAATTGCAGGTCGTCCTGGCCCGCGAAAGCCTGCTTGACGCGGTCGGCGCCATGGCCGACCACCACGATGATACGGGCCGGCTCGAGCTGGCGGGCGCTGTCCAGCACGTGCGCCAGCATGGGTTTGCCGGCCAGGGTGTGCAGCACCTTGGGCAGATCGGACTGCATGCGCTTGCCGAGTCCGGCTGCGAGAATCACTACATTGAGCATAGGTTCCGGTATGTGAATGCGCCCGCAACCGCCGTCCGACGGTCCGGGACTGGATTGAAAATATCAGGGCTTGCCGTCAGCAGGCCCGCTGTTCTTGGCGGCCGCCTTGGCGGCCGGTTTGCGCGCGGCCTTGCGGGCGGGCTTGGCGACCGTCTTGGCGGCCTTGGCCGCCGGGGCGGCCGCGGCCTGCGGCCCGCCCGGCTTGGCCTTGGGTTTGTCGGCCGCGGGGGCAGGCTGGCTGCCCGGCATCGATGCGGCCGTGGCCGCCGCGATCTGGTTGAACTGCTGTTGCAGCAGGTCCCACCAGGCCTTGGAGGCCGACTGCGCCGCCGCGCCCATCTGCTCGCTCATGCCGGGCTGGGCACGGGCATCGCCGCCTTCGGCCTCGGACGCCTTGGCCTCGGCCTGCGCCGCGCCCGCCGAATCTTGCGACGCGCCTTTCGGCGCGCTCTTGGCGGCCGGGGCCGGCTTCAGGCCCAGCACCACTTCCAGCGGCGACGCCGCGCCGCTGTCGCGCACCGCGCCCAGGTCCAGGTTGGCGGCCGAATCGACAAACGCGCGCAGCGTGCTGATGGTGGAGCGCTGCACTTCCATGCCCTGGATCGTGCTGGACAGCATCGACAGGTTCATGCGCAGCCAGTTCTCCACCGAACGCAGCTCGGCGATACGGCGATCCAGGTCTTCCAGGTTCATGGGCGGCGCCATCGGCAGGCTGCTCGCCAGCCCGCCCGGCCCGGTCAGGCCTGCCCAGGCCTGGCGCATCATTTCCATGCTGGCCAGCAGCGGGTTGCCCGACAGGTCGGAATTCTGGCCCATGCCGGGCAGGACGAACGGGTTGGTGTGTTGATCGCTCATTCCTGTCTTCCCATAGATCCCAAAACGCTGCCGGCCGGCACGGTCATCCCGGCAGCAGCTGATTATTCTCCACGCGCACGTGGTCGCCGGACGCAAAGGCGAACGGCTGCGCGCTGCGGAACTGGCGCGTGCTGCCGTCGTTCATGCGTACCGTGAGCTCGTAGTGCGTCACCGTTTGTTGCTGCCTGATATTACGCTCAACTTCACGGCCTGCCAAAGCGCCGCCCACCGCGCCCAGCACGGTCAGCGCCGTCTTGCCGTTGCCGCCGCCAAACTGGTTGCCGACCACGCCCCCGGCGACGCCGCCGGCGATAGTGCCGACCAGGTGGTCGCTATTGTCCTTGACCGGCACCTGGCGAATGGTTTCCACCACGCCGCAAGTGCGGCAGGCCTGCGCGGCCGGCGCCGGCGCGGGCGCTGGCCGGCCCTGCGCCTGGGCGGGAGCCTGGGCCTGGGCCGCCGGCGGTCGCGCGGCCGGCGCCTGCGGCTGGCCGGGGGCTCCGGGCTGGGCCGGGGCCAGGTTGGCGCCCTCGGGACCGGCCTGGACCAGCGCCGGATCCTCGGGGTGCGGCGTGGCTGACGGCGTCGGCAGCCAGCCCATCACGGCGGCCACGCCGACCGAGCACATGACGATCACGGCAATGGCGGCGGCCGCGAACAGGGGATGCAGGCCACGGCGGGGAGATTCGGTAGGGGCGGGATAATTCATGACGATGCTCCATCGTTACTAACCGGCAGTGGTATAGCACCCGGATGCGGTTTCGGCATGTTGCGATGGTGACGCTTCATTGCTGCACGCGTGCGGTTGGACAGGCCGCGCCATTCGTGGAAAATAGGACCATGAATGTCATCACCATGCCTCAGATCGAAGCGGCCATCAACTATTGGCGCAATCTCTCGCCCTCGACCGGCGACGAATCCCGCCTGTGCCCCGAGGCGGCCGCGCTGGCGGCGCCCTATGCCTTGATGATCATGTCGCACCGCCGCGAAATCCCGGCCGGGGAACTCGGCGACAAGGCGCGCGCCGCGCTGGCGGGCTGGGTCGCCGCCGGCGGCGCCTGAAAACCGCGCCGGGCGCGGCCCCTGGCCGCTGGTTCAGCCCTTGAGCAGGACCTGGATGTCGTGCACCAGGGCATCGACCCCGATGTTGTTGTTGGCCAGCACCCGCGATTCACCCTTGCCGTCCAGCAGGTAGAAGGCCGCGGTGTGGTCCATGGTGTAGTTGCCGTCCTTGGTCGGCGCCTTGGCGTAATAGGCCTTGAACGAGGCCGCCGCCTTCTTCACCTGGTCCGGCGTGCCGGTCAAACCCAGAAAACGCGGGTCGAACGCGGTTACGTATTGCTTGAGCACTTCCGGCGTGTCACGCTCGGGATCCACCGTGATCAGCAGCACCTGGACGCGGTCGGCGTCCGGGCCCAGCTTCTTCATCACTTCGGTCAGTTCGGCCAGCGACGTCGGGCAGACGTCCGGGCATTGCGTGAAACCGAAGAACACCACCACCGCCTTGCCGGCGAAGTCCTGCAACGTACGCGTCTTGCCGTTGTAGTCGGACAGCTCCAGGCCGCGGCCCAGCTGGGTGCCGCTGATGTCGCTGCCCTTGAATTGGGGCGCATTGTCGCCGCAGGCGGCCAGGGCGGCGGTGAACGCGGCGGCCGTGGCCAGGCGCAGGGCCAGGCGCCGGCTGGCGGAAAATACGGACATCGACTCTCTCCAGGGGGTCAGATCAGCGCGACCCAGTGGTCCACCAGCAGGGCGCCGAACAGCAGCGCCAGGTAGAGAATGGAAAAACGGAACATGCTGCGCGCCAGCTCGTCGCTGTAGTTGCGGTACAGCCGCCAGGCGTACGACACGAACATGCCGCCCAGCACCAGCGCCGACGCCAGGTACAGCGCGCCGCTCATGCGGATCGCGGTGGGCAGCAGCGTGGTGGCGACCAGCGCGATGCTGTAGAGCAGGATCTGCAGGCGGGTGAACTGCTGGCCATGCGTCACCGGCAGCATCGGCAGGCCGGCCTTGACGTAGTCATGGTTGCGATACAGGGCCAGCGCCCAGAAATGCGGCGGCGTCCAGATGAAGATGATCAGCACCAGCAGCCAGGCCTCGGCCGGCACGGAATCGGCCACCGCCGCCCAGCCCAGCGCCGGCGGCATGGCGCCCGACAGGCCGCCGATGACGATGTTCTGCGGCGTGCGCGGCTTCAGGATGACGGTGTAGATGACCGCGTAACCGACGAAGGTGGCGAAGGTCAGCCACATGGTCAGCGGGTTGACCAGCGTGTACAGCACGAACATGCCGGCGCCGCCCAGCAGGCCCGACAGGCTCAGCACCTGGAAGGCGGAAATGGTGCCGCGCGCGGTGGCGCGCCGCGCCGTGCGCAGCATGCGGGCGTCGACTTCCTGCTCGATCAGGCAGTTGATGGCGAAGGCGGCCGCGGCCAGCAGCCAGATGCCAAGGGTGCCGAACAGCACGCGACGCATGTCCGGCACGCCCGGCACGGCCAGGAACATGCCGATCACCGCGCAGAACACCGCCAATTGGGTGACGCGCGGCTTGGTGAGAACGAAATACTGGCGGAGCAATCCGGATTGGGGAGCGGCAAGACTGGTCATCATGCACCCTATTTTAAACGCGCACCGAATTGGGGCCGTAGCCCCCGGCCGGCGCCCCGCCCGCGGTGGACAGGCGCACCATCAGGACCACCGCGGCCAGCGTCAGGCCGGCGGCCCCGCCATTGTGCAACACCGCGATCAACAAAGGCCACTGGAAGAAGATCGTCGTCAGGCCGGTCAGCAACTGGGCGCCCAGCAGCGCCAGCATGAGCGTGGCCGGTCCCCGCAGGCCGCGGTCGGCCCGCAGGCGCCAGGCCAGCACGCCCAGGTAGGCAAACACGACGAAGGCGAAATTGCGGTGCACCCAGTGGATCGCCGTCAGCGCCGGCTGCGAAATCATTTCCCCGGACGGCAGTTCGCCC
The DNA here is from genome assembly GCF_040084795.1 of Achromobacter sp. HNDS-1. Lineage (NCBI taxonomy): Bacteria > Pseudomonadati > Pseudomonadota > Betaproteobacteria > Burkholderiales > Alcaligenaceae > Achromobacter > Achromobacter sp. HNDS-1. Next base: position 3,452,960 of record NZ_CP157584.1, on the reverse strand, counting down.
AGCCCGCGGATGATGGAATAGCCGCCATGGAAGTCCATGTCCGGCACCCACTTGCCGTGGCACATGGGGAAATCCATGCAGGCCAGCGCCGCGTAGTTGGTGCTGACCCAGCCGCCCAGCGTCACCTGGATCAGCAGCAGCACGAAGCCGCCGATCACCCAGGGCTTGAAGCGCCGCGCCGCGGCGGCCACCGCATGGTGCGGGCGTTCGCGCGCCGACAGCCAGGTCATCAGCGCCAGCACCGACAGGCCGAACACCAGGTGCGCCGTGACCACGGCGGGCATCAGCTTGTGGGTCACGGTCCAGGCGCCGAACGCGCCCTGCACGCACACGGCCACCAGCGTCGTCACCGCCAGGGCCGGCGAGCGGCCCAGTTCGCGGCGGTAGCGCCAGGCCATGTAGACGATGCCGATGATCAGCATGCCCAGGATCGAGCCGACGTAGCGGTGGATCATCTCGATCCAGGCCTTGGACAAGGTCACCGGCCCGAACGGCATGGCCTGCGAGGCCTCGTGGATATCGCCCATCGCCCCCAGCGGCGTGACGCTGCCGTAGCAGCCGGGCCAGTCCGGGCAGCCCAGGCCCGAGTCCGTCAGGCGCACGAAGGCGCCGAACATGATCAGGTCCAGCGTCAGGAACCAGGTGAAGAAGACGAGTTTGCGATACCGCGCTTTGATGCGTTCCATGGAAATCAACGAAATACCGATTCAACCGATGCGCGAGTTATAGACCAGCTTGCTGATGTCCTTGCGCACCTTCACGCCGTCGGCGTCGGCGGGATACTGCATCATCAGGTTGCCCAGGGGATCGATCACCCAGATCGGCTGCGCCAGGCCGGGCTGGCCGGCCGCGGCGTCGCGCGCCAGCAGGAAGCGCGCCAGCTGGTCCGGATCGGCGCGCAGCATGATCGTGCCCTGGTAGGCCTCCAACACCTTGTCCGGCACCGGGCCGTCGTCGGTGATAAACCAGACGCGCGCCAGGCGATCGACGTTCTTGCCCTGGCTGGCGTGGGTATTGCGGGTGATGTAGAGCTTGCGGGCGCAGCTTTCCGGGCAGGCCGCGCCGTCGGCCGCGACCAGCAGCCACTTGCCCTTCAGGCTCTGCAGGTCGAACGGCTTGCCGTCCAGCGTGGTCAGCTTGAGCGCCTCGGGCGCGGGGACGGGCCGCTGCGGTTCGACCAGCCGGCCGTAGTTGCTGGCGTCGGCCGGCCACCATTGCGGGTTCATATAGACCACGAAGGCCGCCACGATCGGCGCCAGCGTGCACAGGAACACCAGCACCATCGGCGTCAGCGAGCGCCGGGCGGGTTGGGAAGCAGTCATGTCGCGAGCCACGTTGATTCGAAATCCTGTTGTCGGGAAGGCCGCCGTTCAGGCCGCCGGGTCGTTGGCCGCGCGTTGGCGCATGCGCTTGATGGCGCCCCCCAGCACCACCAGCCACGCAATCGCGGCGAACAAGGCAAAAGAGAACCACTCTACCGCGTAGATCGTGTTCTGCTGGAAATTCACCGACGGCTGCGGCCAGTCGTGCACCAGCCCGTCGTCCTCGCCCAGGCCAAACTGGCTCACCACCGTGGGCAGCAGGGTCAGTCCGGTGGCCTTTGCGTAGGCCTCCAGCGGCAGGTTCTGCACCTGCGGCACGACGCCGCCGGGCGCCGGCAGCGTGGCAGGCAGGCTGGAGGCGTCCTGGCCGCCCAGCGACCACAGCTCGAACATGCGCGGCACGCGCGGCGACAGCTCGCCCTTGATGGTCTGTACGCCTTCAGGCGCGGCGGGCAGCACCGGAGCGCCCTGGCCCTGGATCACCCGCGGCAGCCAGCCGCGCAGCACCAGCACCGCCGTGCGCTTTTCCGCATCCAGCAGCAGCGGCGTGGCCAGCCAGTAGCCCGGCTTGCCATCGTGGTTGCGGTTGTCCAGCAGTACACTGAATTCAGGCAGCCAGGTGCCGCTGGCCTGCGCCACGCGCCACGGCTTCAGGTCGGCCGGCGCGGTTGACGGCGCCAGCACCAGCGGCGCTTGCTTGCGGCCGGCCTCGATAGCCGCCAGAATGTCGCGTCGCTCGTCGGCCCGCCGCAGTTGCCATTGGCCCAGCGAGGCCAGGATCACCACGGCGATCCCCAGCAGGAGCAAAGCGGCTACCGTGTAGCGGGTTGAATGCGGTCGGGCCATCTGTATTGAATCAATCGATTTTGTCCGGAGACCATCATGCGCGTTTTCGTCGTACTGGCCTTCATCGGTATCCTGGCCAGTCTGGCATCCGCCCTGGTCTACCTGATGCGGGACAAAGGCAGCACCAACCGCACGGTCAACGCGCTGACGGTGCGCATCGGCCTGTCGGTGGCCCTGTTTCTGTTCGTGCTGTTCGCCCACCACATGGGCTGGATCGAAAGCACCGGGCTTAGATAGCCCCGCTGGCCGCCGGTTCCCGGCGCGCGTCCAGCCGCCTATTGGAACACGGACCGCCGTCGAGCGAAGGGCGAGGCCCGCGGCGCCGGTTTCCCGGCGGCCCGCCAGCCTCGCCCCGTCCAGCCGCCGGCCCGGCAGCGCCGGGCTCGCGCCTCAGAACCAGTAGACGAACAGGTACAGGCCCAGCCACACCACGTCCACGAAGTGCCAGTACCAGGCGGCGCCTTCGAAGCCGAAGTGGTGATCGGGCCGGAAATGGCCGCGCATCAGGCGGATCAGGATGACCGTCAGCATCGTGGCGCCCAGGATCACGTGAAAGCCGTGGAAGCCGGTCAGCATATAGAACAGCGAACCGTAGGCGCCCGAATTGAACTTCAGGTTCAGCTCGGTGTACGCATGGTGGTATTCGGCGGCCTGGCAGGCCACGAAGATGAAACCCAGGATGACCGTGGCGGCCAGCCAGAACATGGTCTTGCCGCGATGGTTCTCGCGCAGCGCGTGGTGGGCGATGGTCAGCGTCACGCCCGAGCTCAGCAGCAGCGCGGTGTTGATCGTCGGCAGCCAGAAGGGGCCCACGGTCTGGAAGTGCTCGACCACGCCGGCCGGGCCGAAGTTGGGCCACACCGCCTGGAAATCGGGCCACAGCATCAGGCGGTGGTCCATGTCGCCCAGCCACGGCGTGGTGATGGTGCGCACGTACCACAGGGCGCCGAAGAACGCCGCGAAGAACATCACTTCCGAGAAGATGAACCAGCTCATGCCCCAACGGTACGACCCGTCGATGCGCTTGCTGTTCATGCCGGCCTCGGATTCCTGGATGGCGTCGCCGAACCAGTAGTACAGCACCACGATCAGCGCGATGAAGCCGGCCAGCACCGACCACTTGGCCCAGCTCACGCCGTTGATCCAGCCGGCGGCGCCCAGGCCCATGAGCAGCAGCGCCACCGCCGTGCGCACGGGATGCCCCGAATCGGCGGGCACGTAGTAATAGGGTGCCTCTTTACCTTGAACCGAGTGGCTTGCACTCATGGCTTTCTCCCTGGTACTGATTTATAGAATTAAGTGATTCAAGTCAGGCTGGAAACCGCCCAACGCACAATTAACACCAGCACGGTCACGAAGATCGCCGCCGCCAACAGTCCCGCCACGATCACGTGCACGGGATTGAGCCTGGCGCTGTCCTCGCGGTAGCCCGCGCCCTTGCGGACGCCGAAAAACCCCCACGCCACCGCCTTCATCGTCTGAAGAAAACTCAGCTTGCGCTGGGCGGATTCACGCAGGTCGTCGCTCATGGTTCGCTAGCCGCCGATGGCCTTGCCCGTCAACAACGCCGAACCGCGGAACACGGTCCAGGCGAACACGGCAATGACGAATACCAGCAGAATCAGTCCTGCGATCTTGTTGCGTCGGCGCTGCTCGGGGGTCATTGCCATGCTGCCTGTTGCGGGGTTGGAATCGGCGCTCACTTGACTTCGGGCGGCGTTTCGAAAGTGTGGAACGGGGCGGGCGACGGCACCGTCCATTCCAGGCCTTCGGCGCCTTCCCACGGCTTGGCGGTGGCCTTCTCGCCCTTGCCCATGTAGCAGCGCAGCACCGCCCACAGGAAGATCAGCTGCGACAGGCCGAACCAGAAGGCGCCAATGGTGGCGATCTGGTGGAACGTCGTGAACTGCGCGGCGTAGTCGGCATAGCGGCGCGGCATGCCGGCCAGGCCCAGGAAGTGCATCGGGAAGAAGGTCACGTTGAACGAGATCAGCGTCGACCAGAAATGCAGCTTGCCCAGCTTTTCGCTGTACATGCGGCCGGTCCACTTGGGCAGCCAGTAGTAGGTGCCGGCGAACAGCGCGAACAGCGAGCCGGCCACCAGCACGTAGTGGAAGTGGGCCACCACGTAATACGTGTCGTGAACCTGGATGTCGATCGGCGCCACCGACAGGATCAGGCCGGTGAAGCCGCCCATGGTGAACACGAAGATGAAGCCGATCGAGAACAGCATCGGCGTCTCGAACGTCATCGAGCCGCGCCACATGGTGGCGACCCAGTTGAACACCTTCACCCCGGTCGGGATGGAGATGAGCATGGTGGCGTACATGAAATACAGCTGGCCGGTCACCGGCATGCCCGTCGTGAACATGTGGTGGGCCCAGACGATGAACGACAGCACGGCGATCGAGGCGGTGGCATACACCATCGAGGCGTAGCCGAACAGCTTCTTGCGGGCGAACGCGGGCACGATGGCCGACACGATACCGAACGCCGGCAGGATCATGATGTAGACCTCGGGGTGCCCGAAGAACCAGAACACGTGCTGGTACAGCACCGGGTCGCCGCCGGCGGCGGCGTTGAAGAAGCCGGTGCCGAAGTGGCGGTCGGTCAGCACCATGGTGATGGCGGCGGCCAGCACCGGCATCACGGCAAGCAGCAGGAACGCGGTGATCAGCCAGGTCCAGCAGAACAGCGGCATCTTCATCAGCGTCATGCCCGGCGCGCGCATGTTCAGCACGGTCACGATGATGTTGATGGCGCCCATGATCGAGGACGCGCCCATGATGTGCATGGCGAAGATGGCCAGGTCCATGCCCGGACCCATCTGCAGCGACAGCGGCGCGTACAGCGTCCAGCCGGCGGCGGTGGCGCCGCCCGGCACGAAGAACGAGGCCGTCAGCATGATCGCGGCTACCGGCAGCAGCCAGAAGCTGAAGTTGTTCATGCGGGCGAAGGCCATGTCGGACGCGCCGATCTGCATCGGGATCATCCAGTTCGCGAAGCCCACGAACGCCGGCATGATGGCGCCGAACACCATGATCAGGCCGTGCATGGTGGTGAACTGGTTGAACAGTTCGGGGCGGAAGAACTGCAGGCCCGGCTCGAACAGCTCGGTACGCAGCAGCAGCGCCAGCGTGCCGCCTTCGAGCAGCATGACGAACGAGAAGATGAGATACATCGTCCCGATGTCTTTGTGGTTGGTGGCGAAAAGCCAGCGGCGCCAGCCGGTGGGGGTGGCGTGGTGGTGGTCATCGTGACCGTGGCCGTGGCCCGGCGACACGTGGTCTACAGTGACGCTGCTCATGATGGACTCCTTCCTGCTGAGTGCCGGCTCCGTTCCACGGAACCGGCAGGGTATCTCTGACTAAACGGAACCAGCTCTGCGTTGGGAAGCGGGCGCGATCAACGCGCGGCCGCCACGTCCTTCGGCATCACTGTCGGGTCCTGCCCCTTGCCGGCGTTGCTCCAGGCATGGCGCGTATAGCTGATGACCGCGGCGATCTCGACATCATTGAGCTGGGGACCGAACGCCGCCATGGCGGTTCCGGGCTTGCCCTTCAGCACGGTGTTGATCTGGGCGGCTTTCGGGCCCAGCACAACCTTGTCTCCATCGAGGGCGGGGAAGCTGCCCGGGATGCCCTTGCCGTTGGCCTGGTGACAGGCCACGCAATTGGCGGCGAAGACCTTCTCGCCACGGGCAACCAGTTCGGCTTCCGTCCACTCTTTATTGGGATCGTCGGCGTTTGCCGCCATCTTCTTCTTTTGGTCCTCAACCCACTTATCGTAGTCCGCTTGCGCCAGGACTTCCACGACGATGGGCATGAAGGCGTGGTCCTTGCCGCACAGTTCGGCGCACTGGCCACGGTAGATACCGGGCTTTTCGGCGCGGAACCAGGCGTCGCGCAGGAAACCGGGGATCGCGTCCTGCTTGACGCCGAAGTCCGGGATCATCCAGGAGTGGATGACGTCGGCGGCGGTCAGGACGACGCGCACCTTCTTGTCCACGGGCACCACCATGTGGTTGTCCGTTTCCATCAGGTAGAACTGGCCCTTGGGCTCGCGGCCTTCGATCTGGGCGCGCGGCGTGGACAGGGTGGCGAGGAACTTGACGCCAGCGGCGGGGCCGTCGAGGTATTCGTAGCCCCACTTCCACTGGTAGCCGGTGACCTTGATGGTCAGGTCGGCGCTGGAAGTGTCTTTCATGGCGACGACCGTCTTGGTGGCCGGCAGCGCCATGGCGATGACGATGATGAAGGGGATGACCGTCCAGGCCACTTCCACGCCGAGGTGTTCGTGGAAGGTCGCGGCCTTGTGTCCGCGGGATTTCCGGTGCGCCCAGATGGAGTAGAACATCACTCCGAAGACGCCCACGAAAATCACAATACAGATCGTGAGCAGTAGCCAGTGCAACCACATGACATCACGCGTGATCTGCGTAACGCCTTCATGCAGGTTCAGCTGATTGACCTTCGGGCCGCCGGGCATGTCTTGCACCTGGGCAATGGCCGCGCTGCCAATCAGCAGCGCACAAGCGCCCAGTATCCCTCTCCACTTCTTCATGCTTACCTCGAAACACGGCGCGAGGGCCCTTGTCGCCTGTTGGCACGGATGTCACTGCAACAGGACTACGCGCAATTATTAGATGGCAGGGTTAGGCAGGGGGAGATAGAGCGGCCCCCGCGTTCCCACTCGAAATCACAAAGAAACTGGCGGATTATAGCGGACGCGCAAATGGATGTAAGTTTGTGCTCTTGAATTCATACCGCCCGCCCCCATCTGCGCGCGTTCGTTCACGACCCAGGGTAAACAGGGGTGGCATAAAATCGCGGACAGTCTTATTAACACCGCCTCACGATGCCCAAACAGTTGTCCGATCTGTATGCCGCCCTGAGCGCACGGGCCCAGGAGCCCGCCCCGGTTGGCGCGCACGCGCTCTATATAGCGGGGCGCCGCTGCGGCTGGGCCACGCATGCCGCCTGCGATGCCTTGCAGGGCGCCGCCCATATCGAGTCCGATGCCGACGCCTTGCACATCGGCGCGAGGCTGTCGCCCGGCGCGGCCCTGGACGCGGCGCTCGAACAGGTCGCGCAACTGTTGCGCCAAGCCAACTGCCTGCGCGGCTGGCGCGATGAACTGCTGGACGTGCTGGATGGCGATGCCGCGCTGGGCGTCATCGAGCGCGCCGCGGTGCGGCCGCTGGGCCTGCTGACCAAGGCCGTGCACCTGAACGCCTGGACCCCGGACGGCCGCATCTGGATCGCCCGGCGCGCGCTCAGCAAGTCCACCGACCCCGGCATGTGGGACACCCTGGTGGGCGGACTGGCCGGCAGCGGTGAATCCCTGGAAACCGCCCTGGTGCGCGAATGCGGGGAGGAAGCCGGCCTGGACGCGCCGGACCTGACGCAGCGCACGCCGCTGCGCACCATCCTGCGCATCCATCGCCGGCTGCCCGAGGGCTACCAGGTCGAGGACGTGCTCACCAGCACCTGTGTGCTGGCGGCCGACGCCCGGCCGGCGAACCGCGATGGCGAAGTCATGGAAATCGACGCGGCCGACGTCGACACGGTCGTGCGCCGCGTGGCCGAAGGCGAATTCACGCTGGAAGCGGCGCTGGTGATCCTCGAAGACATCATGCGGCGCCGCGCGGCCGGCGAAATCTGAACCGGCGCGCCGCCCGCCGTCAGGCGCTGGCGCCCCCCGGCGCCGCGTCCGATTCACGCGTTTCAACCTGGCGCGTCTCGACCTGCCGCGGCGTGGCCGACGGCGTTTCGGCCGGCTGCGTCTCGACCTGCCGCGGCGTGGCGACATGGGTCTCGACCTGCTGCGGCACGGCCGGCCGTGCCTCGGACGCGCGGGGCGCGCCCGGTTCGGCCGCCCGCAGCGCCTGCACCGCCCGCGTATCCAGCTCGCTGTCGGCGCCCGCGGCCTCGGCCGCTTCCGCCGCCTGCGCCGGCGAGGGCACCGGCGCCTGGACGGGCGCCTGCGCCTGCGCCGCATTGGCCTGCGAGAACTGCTTCCACACCTCGATGGCGCGCAGGCGCTGCTTGGCCACCACCTGGATGCGCTCGCGCAGATGTTCGTCGCGCGCCAGCAGGGCATGGAAATCGCGCGATGACAGCATCAGCAGCTTGCTGTAGCCCAGCGAGGTCACCTCGGGCGCGATCTGCTGTTCGCCCAACAGCCCGAGTTCGCCGAAGAACTCGCCGCTGCCCAGCTCGATCATGGTGTTGTCCGGCAGGTGCACCGCCACCGCGCCCGACGCCACGAAACACATCTCTTCGCCATGCCGGCCCTTGGTCAGCACGCGCTGGTCGGGCAACGACAGGCGCGGTTTGAGCAGTTTGCTGATGGCGCGCAGCGAATCGGCCGACAACCCCTCGAACAGCGGCACGCGCTTGATCAGGTCGGCCGCGCTCATCTCGATGTCCAGCGGCGGATGCGTGTCGATGTGCGCCCAGCGGCTCTTCAACTGCGCCATCAGGTCGGCGTAGACCTCGCCGCTGATCAGGAACTGTTCCAGCATGTCGCGGTAGCGGATCCGCTCCAGCTCGCGCGCCACCCGGCCCAGATAGCTTTCCTGCAACCACTGCGCGTACGACGGATATTGCAGGTTCAGCGCCTGCATGGCGTTCTCGATCAGGTCCAGGCGGCGCTGGTGCAGCGCCACGATGCGCTGTGTGGCGGTCTCGCCCAGCAGCGGCGTAATCTGTTCGCGCGCGAACACGATCAGGCGCTGCGCCACCGACCGCTTGCTCATCAGGTTGGCGAAACGCTGGCCCAGTTCGCGCGCCAGCCAGCCCTGGAAACCGAACAGGTAGTGCACCCGCAGGGCCAGCCGGAAGCCGGTGGAATAGCGCACGTCGGCGACGATGGCGCGCTCGAAGCCCGGCACCCCGCCCATGCGGATCGCGTCCTCCAGCCGTTCGGCCCGCGCCAGCAGCGTTTCCGCCATGCGCCAGTCGACGATCTGCGCCTTGAGGATGTCGAAGAACATTTCCTCCTCGCGCTGCGCCACGATCGCCAGCCCGACGGCCACGCGCTGCTCGTCGCTCATCTGGCTGACCTGGCCGTCGTGCACGCTGGTCAGGCTGGCGTCGAACACCGCGCGGATGCGGTCGCGCACCTCGCTGCCGATGTGCTCGGTCTTGGCCACTTCCTCGGTCTTGCCCTGCAGGTCCTCCAGCGCCACCGCCAGCGCCTGGTTGCGGATGGTGCGCTCGACCGGCGACAGCTGGTTCAGCCCCAGCATGCGGATCAGCGGGCGCAGGCTGATGCCATTGACGAACAGCGTCAGCAGCACGAAGCCGGTGGTGGCCACCGCGATGAACTGGCGCGCCTCTTCGGCCACGCCGGTCTGCTCGGTCACGGCCAGCGCCAGCGCCAGCGACACCGCGCCGCGCAGGCCCCCCCATAGCATCACCACCTTGTAGGGATTGCTGACCTTGGTGCCCAACTTGGTCAGCCCCAGCAACGGCAGCAGCCCGAACACCACGATGGCCCGCGCCACCAGCGTCGCCACGAACACCACCGCCACCAGCACCAGTTCCTGCCAGTCGGCCGCCGCCATCAGCTTGGGGATCAGCATGGCCGCGAACAGGAAGATGAGGGAGTTGGCCCAGAAGCCGAATTGTTCCCAGGCGCTCGACAGGTACTCGAAGGTGGTGGGCGACATGCGGGTGCGGCCGGTCGACCCCACCACCAGGCCGGCGATCACCGTGGCGACCACGCCCGACACGTTCAGGTAGTGCTCGGAGATGAAGAAGGACAGATAGGCCAGCGTCAGCGTCAGCGTGATCTCGGCCGTGGGAAAGCCGCGCAGCCAGGCGAACAGGAAACAGGCCAGGCGCCCCATGGCGAAACCGGCGATGCCGCCGCCGATGAAGTGCACGATGAAATCATTGAAGATGCCGCTGGCCGTCAACTCGCCATGGCCGCCCAGCACCGCCAGCAGCACCGAGTACAAGGCGATGGACGCGGCGTCGTTGAACAGGCTTTCGCCTTCCACCAGCGTGGTCAGGCGCTTGGGCGCGCCCACCTCGCGGAAGATGCCCACCACCGCCACCGGATCGGTGGTCGCCACGATGGCGCCCAGCAGCAGGCAGACCACCAGGCCATAGGGCGAGATCGCGTTCAGCGTCACGCCCACCACCACGGTGCACACCACCACGGCCACGATCGCCATCATCAGGATCGGGCCGATGTCGTCCATCAGGCGCCGCACGTTCATGGACAGCGCGGTCTCGAACAGCAGCACCGGCAGGAACACCATCAGGAAGGTCTCGGAGGAAATCTCGAATCGTTCCAGCGAGTCGAGGAAATCGCCGATCCAGCTCGGCGCCCAGCCATGGACGTGCACGATGATGCCCAGCAGGCAGCCGACGATCGCCAGCAGCACCGAGTACGGCAGCTTGAGGCGACCAGCCAGCGGCGGCATGAAGCACACCAGGGTCAACAGCCCGGCCAGGCCGAATACGAGAAAACCTACATCCATGGATAGCGCCGCGTCCCGATCATGAAGCTTGTGAGAAGTTCGACAAGAATAGCGGGTTTTCCGGTCGATTCCGGCGAACAGATTGTTCGGACGCACGTTTCGTTACCCCGATCGGGCCACGCGATACGCGCCGCGACGCGATTTTTCGGTAAGGTAGGGGGCCGTGCAGAAACTTCGCAGGAGCCGCACTTGGCACGCGTCCACACCCTGGCCCGGCGCAACGATGCCCCGGCCATGCTTGTCCAATTGACCGATTGCCATCTGTTCGGCGAGCCCGACACCGTGATGCTGGGCGTCAATACCGACGCCAGCCTGCGTGCCGTGCTGCGCCAGATCGAAGCCGACGGCAAGCACCCCGACCTGCTCCTGGCCACCGGAGACCTGTCCCAGGATGGGGAACCCGCCGCCTACCGACGCCTGGCCGCGCTGCTGGAGGCCGCGCCCGCGCTGGAGCGCGCCCGCATCCGCTGCCTGCCCGGCAACCACGACCTGCCGTCCGCGATGCGCCAGGAACTGCCCGAATGGTCGACGCCGGTGAGCGACGTCGGCGCCTGGCGCGTGATCTCGCTGGACACCACGGTGCCCGGCTCGAACGCCGGCCACCTGCCCGACAGCGAACTGGACATGCTGGAGGCTGCCCTGGCCGAAGCCCCGGGACGCCATACGCTGCTGGCCATGCACCACAACCCGATGCAGATCGACAGCCACTGGCACGACTCGATGATGATCGACAACCCGCAGGCGCTGTTCAAGCGGTTGACCCGCTGGCCGCAGGTGCGGGTACTGCTGTGGGGCCATGTGCACCACGAATTCGATCGCCGCCGCCACAACTTGCGCCTGCTGGCCACGCCGTCCACCTGCTTCCAGTTCAGCATCCGCGACGGCAAGCATGTGGTCGACAACCTCGCGCCCGGCTACCGCTGGATCAAGCTCTACCAGGACGGCTCCATGGCGACCGGCGTGCGACGCGTGCAGGACGCGCTGTGGCAGGCGGCGCAGGCCGGGCCGGACAGTGCGCAGGCGGCCTGAACCGGCCGCGCGCGTTGCGCGCGCGCAATAAAAAACGGGGCACCATATGCGTGGTGCCCCGCAAGCATCCGTCTCATAGGGGAGGGGAAAGAGGAGAAGCCGAGACGGATGACAAGACTGCTAACCGAAGTTCGCGGTCTACGTGAAGTTAGGCGGCCCGAACTTCATTAAGTTTCTGAAATTGCGCGTTAATTCGAGGCGAATTTGTATCAATTTATTGGCGCGCCAGGATAACCCCGCCTCGACGTCCAATCCGGCCGCCATGCGGCCGTCGCAAGAAAAAGGGCCGCGAATTCGCGGCCCTGTGCATGCTTGCGGCGGGGAGATTCAGGCGGCCAGGTTGCCACGCATCTTCTTCAACGCGGCGGCCTCGATCTGGCGGATGCGTTCGGCCGACACGCCGAATTCCTGCGCCAGTTCGTGCAGCGTGGCGCCACCGTCGTCCTGCAACCAACGGGCCTCGACGATGCGGCGCGAACGCGGGTCGAGCGCTTCCAGCGCGCTCGACAGACCCGAGCTCTGCAACTGGTCGCGGGCGGCGCGCTCCAGCACGCGGGTCGGTTCCTGGCGGCCTTCGTCGGACAGGTAGGCGATGGGCGCGTAGCTGTCGTCATCGTCGTCCTGGTTCTCGAGCGACATGTCGCGGCCGGACAGACGCACTTCCATTTCGCTGACGTCTTCGCGGCGCACGTTGAGTTCGCGCGCGATGTGGTCCACCTGTTCCGGATCCAGCGTCTGGCCGTCCGGGCGCATGCTGCGCAGGTTGAAGAACAGCTTGCGCTGCGCCTTGGTGGTGGCCACCTTGACCAGGCGCCAGTTGCGGATGATGTATTCGTGGATCTCGGCCTTGATCCAGTGCACGGCGAACGACACCAGGCGCACGCCGCGCTCGGGGTCGAACCGCTTGACGGCCTTCATCAGGCCGACGTTGCCTTCCTGGATCAGGTCGGCGTGGGGCAATCCATAGCCCAGGTACTGGCGCGCCACCGACACCACCAGGCGCAGGTGCGACAGCACCAGTTCGCGCGCGGCGCCCAGGTCTTCGCTGTCGCGCAGGCGGCGACCGAGTTCGGTTTCACGTTCGGCCGACAGGACCGGCAGGCGGTTCACGGCCGAGATGTAGGCGTCGATGGTGCCGAGCGCGCCCGGATTGGCGATGGCCAACGCCAGGGCGTTGCCGGACGTGGCCAACGAGGTACTGGGTTGCTTCATTGCGGCGGTCTCCGGAAGGCGAAGGGGTAAAGACATGGATTCGATGTTAGCACTCTAGTAAAGGGAGTGCTAATTCGACTATTGCGGCGCGTCAAAGTTTCCTCCACGCAATGCGACCCCATTTTAATTTCCGACTTGTTCCCAGGGCTATGCCGCCTTCGCCGGGCGGGTCCGCCACGGAGCTGGACGCCGCTGGCTACCACCCCAGGCGCTTCAATCCCGCCGCGGTGGCTTCGCCGTCCGGGCGCACGAACAGCGCGCCGCGGGGATCCATGAACACCTGGTACTTGGCGCCGTCGAACAGCGGCATGTAGGCCGCGCTGCCGAATTGGACATCGACGAAGGGGAACCAGTTCGGGAAACTCTGCTTGAGCGAGCCCAGGTCAGGCGCCGGCCAGTCATCCAGGGCATGGACCGAGCGCGTGGCCGTGGCTTCGCGCGCGGCGTCGCTATAGCGGCCGGACAGGCGTTCCAGGCGGTACAGCGGCGGCGCGCCGGCCATCAGGGCGGGCAGGCGCCAGCGCACCACGCGAGCGTCGATCTGCCATTGGTCTCCGTACAGCACATATTGCTTGGCGCCGACCCCGGGCGCGGTGGCGTTGACCTGGTATTGGCCCTCGGCCTGCTGGCGCACCTCGATACGGGCCACGGGCTCGTCGGTGGTCAAGCGGAAGAATTGCACCAGCGACAGGGCCAGCAGCCCCGACACGCCGCCCAGCAGCAACAGCATCAGGCCGAACAGGCGCCGCACCGGGCGGAACTGGAAGGTCCGCCGGCCGCGCTCGTCGCGCGGGCCGCCCCGGCCCAGCAGCATCGCCAGGCCCGGCAGGAACACGATCACCGCGGCCAGCAGGATCCAGACGAAGGGAGCGATTCCGTTGATCAAATCAGGCGATCCTATGCAGGGAACGCCGTGGCCGGGCACCGGGCCTGCCACGACAGGCCGCCCAGTATAGAAGCGGGGCGTCAGGCGGCCGGTTTTCCAAGCCGTTCGACGTGAAACCGGATGTGATCCTCGATAAACGTCGAGATGAAGTAATAGCCATGGTCGTAACCATCCTGGCGGCGCAGTTCCAGCGGCTGGCCGGCGGTGGCGCAGGCGGCCTCGAATACCTCGGGATACAACTGCTCGGCCAGGAACTGGTCGGCCGTGCCCTGGTCGACCAGGATGCCTGCCGGAAACGGCTGGCGCAGGCCGCGCATCAGCGCCGAGGCGTCGTAGGCGGCCCAATCGTCGGGGTTGTCGCCCAGGTAGGCGCCGAACGCCTTCTTGCCCCAAGGGCACAGGCTGGGCGCCGCGATCGGGGCAAAGGCCGAGACCGAGCGGTACTTGCCCGGGTTGCGCAGCGCCAGCACCAGCGCGCCGTGGCCGCCCATCGAATGCCCGAAGATGCCGACCCGGTCGGCGTCGCCGGGCAGGGCGCTGGTAACGAGGGCGTGCAGCTCGCGCGTCACGTAGCTGTCCATGCGGTAATGGGCGCGCCACGGGCCGGTGGTGGCGTCCAGGTAGAAACCGGCGCCGGTGCCCAGGTCCCAGCTTTCATCTTCGCCGGGCACGTTGGCCCCCCGCGGGCTGGTGTCGGGCGCCACCAGCATCACCCCCAGCTCGGCGGCCAGGCGCTGGGCACCCGCCTTGATCATGAAGGTTTCCTCGGTGCAGGTCAGGCCGGCCAGGTAGAACAGCACCGGCACCTTGCCCTGTTCGGCCTGCGGCGGCACGAACACGGAAAATCGCATCGGCAGGCCGATCTCGGCCGACTCGTGGCGGTAATAGCGCTGCGAGCCCCCGAAACAGCGATGCTGGGAAATGAGTTCCAGGGCGGCGGGCATGGCGGGGGTCTCCGGGTCTGAAAGTGAAGAAAATTCGGGCGGGATTAGGGTATATCCACGTTACGACGATCCGTCGCCGAATGTTAACCTGCCCGAAACGGAGTCCTTCCCACAAAAAGTATCGATTCCGTGCCCATATTGTGATCACGGGGCTTGACCAGCGTCCACCGTGGCACTATTTATATACGTGAGAGAAGACAACCCGTTCTTCTGGAAGCGCAAGCCCTGACACTATGGCCCGTCTGCCCCGTCTGTACGCCCCTGGGCTGCCCCAACTGGTGCAGGCCAACTTCATTCAGCCGCTGGCGGCGCCGTCCCAGCCCGCCCCGGCCGATATCCTCAACCAACTGGCCGCGTGGCTGGGCGAATCCGCCCAGCGCCATCGGGTGTCGGTGCACGGCTGGCTGCTGGCCAACGACCGCATCCTGCTGCTGGCCACCCCGGCCGACGAGGAAGGCCTGCCGCGCCTGATGCAGACGCTGGGCCGCAACCTGGCCGCGCGCCTGCGGGGCGGCCGCGTGTTCGCCGGCCGCTACCGCTCGGCCCTGCTCGAGCCCGGCGCGTGGGTGCTGCCGGCGCTGGTCTGGCTGGAAACCTACCCGGTGCGTAGCGGCGCTTCCCAAGACCCCGATTCCTGGCCCTGGTCGTCGGCCTCCAGCCATACCGGCAACACCACCGCCGCTCCGGCGCAGTGGCAGTCCGACCACGCCGACTACTGGGCCTGCGGCAATACGCCGTTCGACCGCCAGGCCAACTATCGCAAGCGCCTGCAGGACGGCCTGTCGCGCGAGGAAACCCAGCGCATTGATCAAGCCGTCTCGGGCCAATGGGCGCTGGGCGGCCCGAGCTTCATCGCCAGCCTGGCCCACACCGCCAGCCGGCGCGTGGCCCCTGGCCAGCGCGGACGCCCGCGCAAGAAGCCCGCCGCGCCGGCCACGGCCGACACCGATCAGGCGGCTCCCCCCTCACCGGCCCCATCGCCGGCGCCGACCAGCCCTGGCAATGGGCCCGGTACTGGCTCCGGGACCGGCAACCCCGGCTCCACTTCCTGACAGAGCGCCTTCGGGCGCTTTTTTCATGCCCGCTTCGCGCGAGCCTGCGCGAGGTGATGGCACGGCCGGCGCCTGCGGGCGAGCGTTACTCGATCAGCCAAAAAACATCAAAATAAATGGGGACACAAAACAGGAAAAATAGGGGTTTCACTACCCTCGGCACCCGACCCCCACACTACGCCACCGGGAGAGCCTTTATTGGCGCGGCCGTTGTTTTGTCCCCATATTAATGCTCTATGATGGTGCGGCGTATTATTTAGGGTCGCACCCCTTATATTCCTATTGCACCCTACTGCGCGCGGGGGTATTGTCCGTTCCTGCACTGCAACATTAGAACGCAGTCTTACTGCGGAGCGCGCCATGCCCCAAATCACCCCGAACGAATCCTGTCCCACCCCCAAGGCGACCCCGATCGATGCCAGCCGCATCGGCCTGCCGCCGGCCCAGGGCCTGTACCACCCCAACAACGAGCATGACGCCTGTGGCGTGGGCTTCGTGGCGCACATCAAGGGCAAGAAAAGCCACGCCATCATCCAGCAGGGCCTGAAGATCCTGGAAAACCTCGATCACCGCGGCGCGGTGGGCGCGGACAAGCTGATGGGCGACGGCGCCGGCATCCTGATCCAGATCCCCGACACGCTCTACCGCGACGAGTTCGCCCAGCACGGCATCACCCTGCCGCCGCCCGGCGAATACGGCGTGGCCATGGTGTTCCTGCCCAAGGAAACCGCCTCGCGCCTGGCCTGCGAACAGGAACTGGAGCGCTCGGTGCGCGCCGAGGGCCAGGTCGTGCTGGGCTGGCGCAACGTGCCCGTGGACGTCGACATGCCCATGTCGCCCACCGTGCGCGACTGCGAACCCGTGATCCGCCAGCTGTTCATCGGCCGCGGCGCCGATGTGATGGTGCCCGACGCGCTCGAACGCAAGCTGTACGTGATCCGCAAGACCGCCAGCCACGCCATCCAGAACATGCATCTGGCGCACGGCAAGGAATACTTCGTGCCCTCGGCTTCGGTGCGCACCGTGGTCTACAAGGGCCTGCTGCTGGCCGACCAGGTCGGCCGCTACTACCGCGACCTGGCCGATCCGCGCACCGTGTCGGCGCTGGCGCTGGTGCACCAACGCTTCTCGACCAACACCTTCCCGGCCTGGCCGCTGGCCCACCCGTACCGCATGATCGCCCACAACGGCGAAATCAACACGGTCAAGGGCAACTTCAACTGGCTGCGCGCCCGCGAAGGCATGATGCAGTCGGCCGTGCTGGGCGACGACCTGAAAAAGCTCTACCCCATCGTCTATGAAGGCCAGTCGGACACCGCCACGTTCGACAACTGCCTGGAACTGCTGGTGAACTCGGGCTACTCGCTGGCCCACGCCATGATGATGATGATCCCGGAAGCCTGGGAACAGCACACGCAGATGGACGAAAGCCGCCGCGCTTTCTATGAATACCACGCCGCCATGATGGAGCCGTGGGACGGCCCCGCCGCGGTCGCGTTCACCGACGGCCGCCAGATCGGCGCCACGCTCGACCGCAATGGCCTGCGCCCGGCGCGCTACCTGGTGACCGACGACGACATGGTCATCCTGGCCTCGGAAGCCGGCACCCTGTCGATCCCCGAGAACCGCATCGTCAAGAAGTGGCGCCTGCAGCCGGGCAAGATGTTCCTGATCGACCTGGAACAGGGCCGCATCATCGACGACGCCGAGATCAAGCTGCAACTGGCCAACAGCCGTCCGTACCGCCAGTGGATCGAACGCCTGCAGATCAAGCTGGAATCGCTGCCGGCCCCGCGCCAGGCCGCCGTCGCCACGCAATCTTCGGTGTCGCTGCTGGATCGCCAGCAGGCCTTCGGCTGGACCCAGGAAGACTACAAGTTCATCCTGGAACCCATGGCCTCGACCGGCGAGGAAGTGATCGGCTCGATGGGCAACGACGCCCCGCTGGCCGTGCTGTCCGACCGCGCCAAGCCGTTCTACAACTATTTCCGCCAGCTGTTCGCCCAGGTCACCAACCCGCCGATCGACCCGATCCGCGAGCAGATGGTGATGTCGCTGGTGTCGTTCATCGGCCCCAAGCCCAACCTGCTGGACATCAACAACGTCAACCCGCCGCTGCGCCTGGAAGTGTCGCAGCCGGTGCTGGACTTCGCCGCCATGGCGCAGATCCGCGACATCGAGCAGGTGACGGGCAAGAAATTCCGCAGCTTCGAGCTGGACATCACCTACCCGGCCGCCTGGGGTCCCGAGGGCATCGAAGCCCGCGTGGCCGCGCTGTGCGCGCGCGCCGTGGACGCCGTGCAAAGCGGCTACAACATCCTGATCGTGTCGGACCGCCTGGTCGACAGCGAGCGCGTGGCGATTCCGGCGCTGCTGGCCACCTCGGCGGTGCACCAGCACCTGATCCGCGCCGGCCTGCGCACCAACACCGGCCTGGTGGTGGAAACCGGATCGGCCCGCGAAGTGCACCACTTCGCGCTGCTCGGCGGCTATGGCGCCGAAGCCATCCACCCCTACCTGGCGCTGGAATCGCTGGGCAAGATGAGCGACCCGGAAAAGGCCGTCAAGAACTTCATCAAGGCGATCGGCAAGGGCCTGAACAAGGTGATGTCCAAGATGGGCATCTCCACCTACATGTCCTACACCGGCGCCCAGATCTTCGAAGCGGTCGGCCTGCAGAGCAGCCTGGTGAACAAGTACTTCACCGGCACCGCCTCCAACATCGAAGGCATCGGCATCTTCCAGGTGGCCGAGGAAGCGCTGCGCCAGCACCGCGCCGCCTTCGGCAGCGACCCGGTCCTGGCGAACGACCTCGAAGCGGGCGGCGAGTACGCCTACCGCGTGCGGGGCGAAGAGCACATGTGGACGCCCGACTCCATCGCCAAGCTGCAGCATGCCTCGCGCGCCAACAACTACCGCACGTACAAGGAGTACGCGCAGATCATCAACGACCAGAGCCGCCGTCACATGACGCTGCGTGGTCTGTTCGAGTTCCGCTTCGATCCGTCGCGCGCCATCCCGCTCGATGACGTCGAGCCGGCCAAGGACATCGTCAAGCGCTTCGCCACCGGCGCCATGTCGCTGGGCTCGATCTCGACCGAGGCCCACTCGGTGCTGGCCGTGGCCATGAACCGCATCGGCGGCAAGTCCAACACCGGCGAAGGCGGCGAAGACGAACTGCGCTACCGCGCCGAAATGCGCGAAGGCCGCAGCACCATCAAGGACGGCGACACGCTGGCCTCGGTGCTCGGTTCCGATCGCATCGAAGCCGACGTCGCGCTCAAGAAGGGCGACTCGCTGCGCTCGAAGATCAAGCAGGTGGCCTCCGGCCGCTTCGGCGTCACCGCCGAGTATCTGTCGTCGGCCGACCAGATCCAGATCAAGATGGCGCAGGGCGCCAAGCCCGGCGAAGGCGGCCAGTTGCCCGGCCACAAGGTCTCCGAATACATCGCCAAGCTGCGCTACTCGGTGCCGGGCGTGGGCCTGATCTCGCCGCCGCCGCACCACGACATCTACTCGATCGAAGACCTGGCGCAGCTGATCCACGACCTGAAGAACGTCAACGCCAAGGCCTCGATCTCGGTCAAGCTGGTGTCGGAAGTCGGCGTCGGCACGGTGGCCGCGGGCGTGGCCAAGGCCAAGGCCGACCACGTCGTGATCGCCGGCCATGACGGCGGCACGGGCGCCTCGCCGGTCTCGTCCATCAAGCACGTCGGCACGCCCTGGGAACTGGGCCTGGCTGAAACCCAGCAGACGCTGGTGCTGAACCGTCTGCGCAGCCGCATCCGCGTGCAGGCCGACGGCCAGATGAAGACCGGCCGCGACGTCGTCATCGGCGCGCTGCTGGGCGCGGACGAATTCGGTTTCGCCACGGCGCCGCTGGTTGTCGAAGGCTGCATCATGATGCGCAAGTGCCACCTGAACACCTGCCCGGTGGGCGTGGCCACGCAGGATCCGGTGCTGCGCAAGAAGTTCCAGGGCAAGCCCGAGCACGTCGTCAACTTCTTCTTCTTCATTGCCGAGGAAGTGCGCGAGATCATGGCCCAGCTGGGCATCCGCAAGTTCGACGACCTGATCGGCCGCGCCGACCTGCTGGACATGCGCTCGGGCGTCGAGCACTGGAAGGCGCAGGGCCTGGACTTCACCCGCGTGTTCCACCAGACGCAGTCCGACGCCGAAGTGCGCCAGACCGAAGAACAGGATCACGGCCTGGCCGGCGCGCTCGATCACCAGTTGATCGAACGCAGCAAGCCGGCGCTGGAGCGCGGCGAGAAGGTCTCGTTCATCGTGCCGGTGCGCAACCGCAACCGCACCATCGGCGCCATGCTGTCGGGCGCCGTGGCCGCGCGCTACGGCCACGACGGCCTGCCGGACGACACCATCCACATCCAGTGCAACGGCACCGCCGGCCAGAGTTTCGGCGCGTTCCTGGCCCATGGCATCACCATGGACCTGGTGGGCGAAGGCAACGACTACGTCGGCAAGGGCCTGTCGGGCGGCCGCATCATCGTGCGCTCGCCCAATGACTTCCGCGGCTTCGGCCCCGACCACATCATCGCCGGCAATACCGTCCTGTACGGCGCGCTGGCGGGCGAGGCCTTCTTCAACGGCGTGGCCGGCGAACGCTTCGCGGTGCGCAACTCGGGCGCCGCCACGGTCGTGGAAGGCACCGGCGACCACGGCTGCGAATACATGACGGGCGGCACCGTGGTGGTGCTGGGCGCCACCGGCCGCAACTTCGCCGCCGGCATGTCGGGCGGCGTGGCCTATGTGTGGGATCCGGAACGCACGCTCAAGCAGCGCGCCAACCTGTCGATGGTCGAACTGGAAGCCGTGCTGCCGCACGCGGAACAGCAGGCCCAGAACAACATCGACGTCTGGCACAGCGCGCAGCGCGGCGGCGAGCGCGAGACGGATGAAGCCATCCTGCGCCGCCTGGTGGAAGACCACTTCCGCTACACCGGCAGCTTCCGCGCCCGCGAAATCCTGGGCGACTGGGAAGCCTCGCGCGGCAAATTCGTAAAGGTCATGCCGACGGACTACCGCCGCGCATTGGGTGAAATGTGGCGTGCAGCCAACCCGCAACAACTGGCTGCGTGAGGGATACCATGGGAAAGATTACCGGCTTTATGGAATACCAGCGCCTGCAGGAGGCCGCCGAGGCCCCGCAGAAGCGGCTGAAGAACTGGCGCGAATTCGTGCTGCACCTGACCGACGACCAGGCCAAGCAGCAGGCGGCGCGCTGCATGGACTGCGGCATCCCGTTCTGCAACAACGGCTGCCCGGTCAACAACATCATCCCCGACTGGAATGACCTGGTGTACAAGCAGGACTGGCGCCGCGCGCTGGACGTGCTGCACTCCACCAACAACTTCCCGGAATTCACCGGCCGCATCTGCCCGGCGCCGTGCGAGGCCGCCTGTACCTTGAACATCAACAGCGACGCCGTGGGCATCAAGTCCATCGAGCACGCCATCATCGATAAGGGCTGGGCCGAGGGCTGGGTGACGCCGCAAGTGCCGGCGCGCAAGACCGGCAAGAAGGTCGCCGTGGTGGGCTCCGGCCCCGCCGGCCTGGCCTGCGCGCAGCAACTGGCGCGCGCCGGCCACTCGGTGACGCTGTTCGAGAAGAGCGACCGCATCGGCGGGCTGCTGCGCTACGGCATCCCCGACTTCAAGCTGGAAAAGCACCAGATCGACCGCCGCATCTCGCAGATGGAAGCCGAAGGCGTGGAATTCGCGCCCTCCACCTACGTCGGCAACCCGTCCGACCCGGTGGCCGACGGCCTGACCGTGCGCACCCCCGACTCGCTGCTGGCCGAATTCGACGCCGTGGTGATGAGCGGCGGTTCGGAAACCCCGCGCGACCTGCCGGTGCCGGGCCGCGAGCTGTCGGGCGTCTATTTCGCCATGGACTTCCTGCGCCAGCAGAACAAGGCCGTGGCGGGCGACCGCCTCACCAACCAGACGCTGGCCAAGGGCAAGCACGTGGTGGTGATCGGCGGCGGCGACACCGGTTCCGACTGCGTCGGCACCAGCAACCGCCATGGCGCCGCCTCGGTCACCCAGTTCGAACTGCTGCCGCAGCCGCCCGAGTCCGAGAACAAGGCCATGACCTGGCCCTACTGGCCGCTGAAGATGCGCACCTCGTCCTCGCACGAGGAAGGCTGCGAACGCGACTGGTCGGTGACCACCAAGCTGCTCAAGGGCAGCAACGGCAAGGTCGAGAAGCTGGTCGGCGCCCGCGTCGAGTGGTTCAAGGATGAATCGACCGGCCAGATGAAGATGCGCGAGGTCGAGGGCTCGGAATTCGAGATCAAGGCCGACCTGGTGCTGCTGGCCATGGGCTTCGTGTCGCCGGTGCAGGCCGTGCTGGATGCCTTCGGCGTCGACCGCGACGCGCGCGGCAACGTGCGCGCCAACACCGACGACTACCGCACCAACGTGGAAAAGGTCTTCACCGCCGGCGACATGCGTCGCGGCCAGTCGCTGGTGGTCTGGGCCATCCGCGAAGGCCGCCAGTGCGCGCGCTCGGTGGACGCCTACCTGATGGGGTCGAGCGACTTGCCGCGCTGAGCGCGCCGCGCTGCCGCGCCGGTCACCGACCGGCCCCCGCTTTCGCCGCCCGGCACGTCGTGCTCGGCGGCGAAATTCTTTCAGCCAGCCGACATTTCGCATTGCGTAAGATGCGGTCATCGCCCCATCGCGCTGCCTGCCATGTCCTCCGCTGACCCCGCCGTTGCCGCCCCGCCGACACTGCCGCAGATTTTCCTGGCCTTCGCCAAGGTCGGCCTGACCAGCTTCGGCGGCGGCCTGAGCGGCTGGATGATGCGCGAATTCGTGCAGCAGCGGCGCTGGCTGTCCGAAGCCGATTTCCTCAGCGGCCTGGCGCTGGCGCAGTCGTTCCCGGGGGTGAACGTGGTGAACCTGGCCATCTGGATCGGCTTTCGCCTGCGCGGCGGCGCCGGCGCGCTGCTGGGCGGACTGGGCATCACCGTGCCGCCCATGCTGGTGGCGATCGGCGCGGCCGCGCTGTTCGCCACCAGCATGGCGCAGTCGCAGGGCCTGCACGTGGCCATGGCGGGCGTGGCGGCGGCGGCGGTCGGGGTGTCGCTGCAGACCGGCCTGCGCGCCGCCCGGCGCGCGTTGCAGGGCTGGGTGCCGGCCGCCGTCATGGGCGTGACCTTCGCCGCCATCTTCCTGCTGCGCCTGCCGCTGCTGTGGGTGGTGGGCGCGATGGCGCCCCTGTCGATCGGCATCGCCTACGCGCGACTGCGGCGCCGGGAGCGGCAACCATGGACCTGGCCACGCTGCACGACCTGTTCTCGGTGTTCACGCCGCTGTCCTTCCTGACGGTCGGAGGCGGCCAGAGCATCCTGCCCGACATCCACCGCCAGGCGGTGGACAGCTATGGCTGGATCAGCGAATCGCAGTTCCTGGATTACTTTGCGTTGTCCCGCATCACGCCGGGCCCGGCGTCACTGCTGGTGACGCTGATCGGCTGGCAGGTGGGCGGGTGGCTGGGCGCGATGGCCGCCTCGATCGCGATCTTCCTGCCCTGCTCGCTGCTGATCTACGCGCTGGCGCGGGTCTGGGCGCGCTACCGCCACGCCACCTGCGTCCGCGCCATCGAGGCGGGCCTGGTGCCGGTGGCCGCCGGCATGATCCTGGCCTCGTCGTGCACGGTACTGCGGGCCGCCGAAGGCGGCGCCTGGGCCTGGGGCATGGCCGCGGCTTCCACGCTGGCGCTGGTCTATACCCGCGTCAGCCCGTTTCTGATGCTGGCATTGGGCGCGCTCGTATTCCTGGCCGCGCTGGCCTGAGCCGGCGCCCCAACCAGCGCCGGACGCCGCGCGGCTAGGCGCCGCCGCGCTGCATGCGCGGCCCCGAGACCGCCGCCTGCCCCAGCCAGTACACCGCGCCCGCCACCACAAAGCTGGCCGGCGCCGCGAAGGTCGCGGCGATACCGTTCAGGTGCATCAGCACCAGGCCGCTGGCCGCGCCCGCGAACCAGGCGCCCAGGCCGCGGCGGTTGTAGGCGCTGCCCCCGCCTGGCGCCGGCGCGGCTTCGTCCACCGCCAGGATGTGCACCAGCGCCACGGCGACCCACGCCACCACGAAGATGCCCTGGTAGGCCAGCGCCTGCAGCAGATAGGCGAACACGTCGAACAGCATCAGCGCGTATGACACCGCGCCCACGATCACCGCCCAGGCGGCCTTGGACAGGCGCGCCTGGCCGAAGCGCGCGAAGAAGGCCTGCATGTTGATGGTGGCCAGGTAGTAGTTGGCGGTATTGATGCGGGTCTGCGTCACCCAGACGAAGAACAGGCCGCCCAGCCCCATCAGCTTGAGCAGCGCCAGCACTACCGACACCTCGCTCAGGGCGCCGTCGCCGGGAATGATGGCGACCAGGTAGATGCCGGCCACGCCGTTGAGCAGGAAGGTCACCAGGTAGAACGGCATGCCGAAGTTGTAGCGGCCGTGGTAGCGCGCGTCTTCGCGACGGCCGAAGCGCGCGTAGTCGAAGGTGAACATCATCAGGATCCACACGCCCATGTAGTACACGTAGGCGTCCCACCAGCCGCCCGCCACCGGCCCGCCGGCCGGGCCGAACGCCAGCCAGGCGTCGCTGTAGCCGTACTCGCGCGTGGCCAGCGCCACCGCCAGCAGCAGGCCGCCCAGGTAGAACGGCAGCAGCACGCCGTTGAACTTGTCGAGCCAGCGCTGCACGCTGCCGAAGATCAGCAGCACGCTGTAGACGACCACCAGCAGCGCGAAGGCCCAATAGGGCACGGCCGGAAACATGTGGTGCGCGGCGACCGCCATCACCGAGCCCTCGAACACGGCGTAGTAGATGGCGGTGGCAAAGAAGATCAGGGTGGCCAGCGCCGCGCCCGAGGTGCCGAACACGCTGCGAGAGAACAGCGCCACCGACTGGCCGGTGCGGATGGCGTAACGCGAGATCACGGCGTTGATCAGGCCATAGGAAATCACCGACAGCACCATGCCGATGATGGCGTTGCGGGCGCCGTAGTTGAGCGCCAGCGTGGCGCCGACCACGATGTAGAAGATGGCGCTGCACACGGCCCACCAGGCCATGGTGAGCGGGAATCGGCCCATGCGATCGGCATCGGCCACGGTGGCTAGGGAAGTGTCCCGGTCGGAGGACGAGGAGCTGGAAGCAAGGTTGGCCATGGAGGCTCTCCTGACGTGCTGAAGAACCGCGGAATGCGGACGGGTACGGCGTGCAGCGTGTGAGACTTAAATGCACAGGCGCGAGCGCGCCCGTCCGGCCCGTCGGAACGGGCCGGAAGGAAAACAGCAATCAACGGGAAAGCGGGGCGGGGATCAGCCCAGGGCGGCGCGCAGCCGCTCGAGGCGGGCGCGGTAGTCCTTGCGGGCCTGCAAGGCCGTCTCCAACGTGACCCGCTCGAAGCGGGCCTGCTGGTTGGGCTGCATCTGGCCGACCTTGTCGAGATCCGCGCTGATCACGGTGCCGATCATGGCGTAGCCGCCGCCGGACACGGCATCGCGATGCAGGATGATGGGTTCCACCCCCGCCGGCACCTGGATCGAACCAATGGGATAGCAGGCGTCGACGATGTTGGACGGATCGGCGCCAGCGCCGAACGGCTGTTCGCGCGGCTGGAACTTCAGCGCGCGGCCCTTCTTGTAGCGGTAGCCGATGCGGTCGGCTTCCGAGGTCACGCTCCAGGCGTCCTCGTAGAACGAGGCGGCCGATTCCGGCATCAGGCGATGGTCGTACAGGCCCGGCACCACGCGCAGCACCTGTTCCTTGGGACACTCGCTGGCGAGCGCCGCCGGCAGCGCGCGGCCGACCCGCGTCCCGGGGCGCGGCGCGCCCACGCGCAGGCGGTCGCCGGCCTGCAGGCGGCGGCCCTCGAAGCCGCCAATGGCGCCCAGCGTGTAGGTCGAACGGCTCCCCAGCACCTCGGGCACGTCGATCCCGCCGGCGATCGCCAGGCAGGCGCGCGCGCCTGCCTGCACGAAATCGAACGACAGCCGGGCGCCGGCCGGCACCGCCAGCGCGGTGTTGCAGGCCTGTGCCTGGCCATCGATCTTGGGCGTCATGGTGGCGCCGGTGACGGCAATCACCGCGGCGCGGGTGAAGCGCAATTCGGGGCCCATCAGCGTGCATTCCAGCACCGCCGCGTCCTCGGGATTGCCCACCAGCAGATTGGCGGCGGCCAGCGCGTACTGGTCCAGCGCGCCCGAGGGCGGAATGCCCAGGTGGTAGTAGCCCTGGCGGCCACGATCCTGGACCGACGTCGCCAGCCCGGGCTTGATTACTTCGATGAGCGGTTCGTCATGCGACATGGAGCGTCTCCAGAAGGCGGGCGTTGTACTGGTCGGGCGCCGCCATGAATTCGGACAGCGAGAACGACACGGGACGGATGTCGAGCTGGAAGGTGCCGGCCTCGACCCGCGCCACCGCGGCGTCGTACTCGGCGCGGCTGATCGGCTTGAACTTGACGATGTCCCCGGGACGGAAGAACACCATCGAGTCGCGCAGGTGCGCCTGGCGCTGCGCGGGCTCGAAGATCGGCGCGGGCGTCACGCCGAACATCTGGTAGCCGCCCGCGCCGCGCACGGAATAGATGCAGGCGAAGCAACCGCCATGTCCCACCGTGTGCTTGGGCGTGTCGGTGCGCGGCCGCAGGTACTTGGGCACTTCCAGCTGGCGTTCACGTTCGACCATCTGGAACATGAACGGCAGCCCGGCCACGAAGCCGACCATCGACACGAACCACGGCGCGCTGGAATGCGCGGCGATGAATGCATCGGTATCGGCAAAGCCGTTGATGCGCGCCGCGTATTCCAGGTCGGTCGAGTCCGGGTCCTGATGGCGCTCGCGAAAGCGCATCAGCGTCTCGTGGGTCCAGGGGTCGTTGTAGAGCACCGGCACCTGGATGACGCGGGTGTCGAGCCGCAGGTTGTCCAGATCGATGGTGGCCTCGATCTCGCGCAGGATGGCCAGCATGGCCTCGGGCGCGACCTGCTCGGGGTCGTAGCGGATCTGGTACGAAGCGTTGGCCGGGCAGATCTCGCTGACGCCGGGCACGGCGCGTTCGCGCAGCGCGCGCGTGATCGCCATGCCCTTGAAGAACGCCGCCAGCGACATCGATTCGCTGATCTCGGCGAAGATGAATTCATCGCCGCCATGGGTGTAGCGCACCGTCATTGGGTCCCCTCCCGCTGCTGCATCCAGCTTTCCAGATAGTTGGTGTGATAGTCGCCGGCCAGCACGCCCGCATCGGCCACCAGGGCGCGGTGCAGGGCCAGCGTCGACGGCACGCCTTCGAATTCGGTTTCATCCAGCGCGCGCGCCATCCGCGCCAGCGCGGCGTCGCGGTCCTCGTCCCATACGATCAACTTGGCCAGCAGCGAATCGTAGTAGGGCGGCACCACGCTGCCGGCATACACCATCGAGTCGATGCGCACGCCCGGACCGGCCGGCCAGCGCACGTGCGACACGGTGCCGGGGCCGGGCGCGAAGTTGCGCGCCGGGTCTTCGGCGTTCAGGCGGCATTCGATGGCGGCGCCGCGCATGACGATGTCCGCTTGCTTGAAACGCAGCGGCTCGCCGTCGGCGATGCGCAGCATCTCGCGCACCAGGTCGATGCCGGTGATGGCCTCGGTGATGGGATGCTCGACCTGGATACGCGTGTTCATCTCGATGAAGTAGAACTCGCCGCGGGCCTCGTCGTACAGGTATTCCAGCGTGCCGGCGCCGCGATAGCCCACCGATTCGGTCAGGCGCAGCGCCGATTCGCACAGCGCCTGGCGCAGCGCGGGGCTCAGCGCCGGCGACGGCGCTTCCTCGAACACCTTCTGGCGGCGGCGCTGCAGCGAGCATTCGCGCTCGAACAGGTGCACCGCGCGCTCGCCGTCGCCCAGCACCTGCACCTCGATATGGCGGGCGCGCGGCAGGTAGCGCTCCAGGTAAACGCCGCCATCGCCGAACGCGGCGCGCGCCTCGGCCTGGGCCATCGGGATGGCCTCGCGCAGCTGCGCCTCGTCGGCCGCCACGCGGATGCCGCGTCCGCCGCCGCCGGCACTCGCCTTGATCATCAGGGGATAACCGATCTGCGCCGCGTGGCTCAGGGCCTCGTCCAGCGAGCCGACCACGCCCTCGCTGCCCGGCACGGTGGGCACGCCCGCCGCCTTGGCGCAGGCGCGCGCCGCGGCCTTGTCGCCCATGCCGCGGATGGTGCGGGCATCGGGCCCGACGAACACCAGGCCGGCGTCGGTCACGGCCTGCGAGAAGTCGGCGTTCTCGGCCAGGAAGCCATAGCCCGGATGGATCGCGTCGGCGCCGCTGTCGCGCGCCGCCGCCAGCAGGGCCTCGGCGTTCAGATAGCTGCGCGTGGCGTGCGCCGGTCCGATGTGCACCGCCGCGTCCGCCAGGCGCACCGCCAGGGCGTCGCGGTCGGCGTCGCTGTAGACCGCCACCGTGCGCATGCCGAGTTCGCGCGCGGCGCGGATCACGCGCAGCGCGATCTCGCCGCGGTTGGCGACCAGCAGGGTGTGGATGCGGCGCGGCCGGTAGAAGGAATGCACGCCCATGCCTCAGCCCTCGATCCGCAGCAGCGCCTGGCCGGGTTCGACCGGGTCGCCGTCGGCCACCAGGATCTCGGCGACCACGCCGCCGATCTCGGCCTCGATCTGGTTGAACTGCTTCATCACCTCGACGATGCCGACCACGTCGCCGGGCTGGATGGCGGCACCCACCTCGACGAACGGCGCGGCGTCGGGACTGGGACGGCGATAGAAGGTGCCGGGCAGGGGGCTCTGGATTTCTTGCTGCGACATGGGTTTTCTCCTTGGAATGTATGGGAATGATGGACGGATCAGGACAGCCGCGGCGGCGCGATGCGGATGCCGTGCGCCTCCAGGCGGGCGCGGGTGGCCTGCACCAGCGCCAGCGCGCCGGGGGTGTCGCTGTGGATGCAGACGGAGTCGAAGCCGATTGGAATGTCGCGGCCGTCCACGGTGCGCACCTTGCCGTCGGTGCACGCGCGCAGCACCTTGTCGGCCACCTGCTCCGGATCGAGCGCCTGGGTGTAGCGCGTGAACACGATCGAGCCGCTGGCGTCGTAGTCGCGGTCCGCGTAGAACTCGCGCACCACCGGCAGGCCCAGCTCGCGCGCCACCTTGCAGGTCAGCGAGTTCTCCATGCAATACAGCATCAGCGTGGGCTCCAGGTCGCGCAGCGTCTGCACCAGGCGGCGCGACAGGGTTTCGTCGCGCGCGGCGCGCATGTAGAGCGCGCCATGCGGCTTGACGTGCTGCAGCCGCAGGCCATAGAGGCGGGCGAATTCGCGCAGCGCGCCGACCTGGTAGACGATGTCGTTGACCAGGCCCTCGGCGTTCTCGTTCAGGTCGCGGCGACCGAAGCCGACCAGGTCGCGAAAGCCGGGATGCGCGCCGATGCCGATGCCATGCTCGCGCGCCATCACCACGGTGCGGTTCATGATGTTGGGATCGCCGGCGTGAAAGCCGGTGGCGATGTTGGCCGAGCTGATCAGCGGCATGATGGCGTCGTCCACGTCATCGCCGATCTTCCAGGAACCAAAGCCCTCGCCCATATCGGAGTTCAGGTCTATCGTCGCCTTGCTCATGAAACAGGATCTCCTTCCGTTTGCGGGCCGGTGGCCCGTGCAATGCCTGCACAGTAGCGAAGCGCCCGGGGGATAAAAAGTTCTTTTTTCGGATCAATGGTTATCTGAATTTTTGATGCCCCGCGTTGCGCACCAAATCAGGGCGATTACCGGATTCCTATGAAATTTCAGGGATTTCCCTGAGATTCGGCGCACCCCCATGGCGCGGATAAACAGATATTCTGGTGGCTGACTATCTATTAATCAGATATTGCCGCCATGTCGCTTACCCTCCGGCAGCTCAAATATTTCGTCGCGGCCGCCGAACTCGGGCAGATCTCGCAGGCGGCGATCCAGTTGGCGATCTCGCAATCCGCCGTCACCACCGCCATCCGCGAACTGGAAGAGATCGTGGGCTCGCCGCTGTTCCAGCGCAGCGCCAGCGGCGTGGCGCTGACCGAGACCGGGCGCGGCTTCCTCAACCACGCCTACAACATCCTGTCGTCGGTCGACGAGGCGCTGCGCATGCCCAGCGCCGACGGGCGCGAGAGCGGGCGCCTGCTGCTGGCGGCGTCCTATACCGTGATCGGCTACTTCCTGCCGTACCACCTGCAGCGCCTGTCGCAGCTTTATCCCAACCTGGACATCCAGCTGCACGAGCTCAACCGCAACGCCATCGAGGAAGGCCTGATCGCGCACCGCTACGACATGGCGGTGCTGCTGACCTCGAACGTGGTGAACCCGGAACTGGCGGTCGAGCACTTCTTCGGTTCGCCGCGGCGGCTGTGGGTGCCGGCGCGCCATCCGCTGCTGGCGCGCGACACCGTCACGCTGGAAGACGTGGCGCATGAACCATTCATCATGCTGACCGTCGACGAGGCCGCGCACACCGCGCTGCGGTACTGGAGCGAGACGCCGTTCCGCCCCGACGTGCGCCTGCGCACTTCGTCGGTGGAAGCGGTGCGCAGCATGGTGGCCAACGGCGGCGGCGTGGCGGTGCTGTCGGACATGGTCTATCGGCCGTGGTCGCTGGAAGGCCGGCGCATCGAGACCATCCAGTTGAAGGACCCGATTCCGCCGATGAACGTGGGGCTGGCGTGGCGCAAGGGCGCGGACATCACCGGCCCGATGCGCGCGGTGCGCGATTATTTCCGCCACGCCTATGCCGTGCCGCGCGGCACCGACAACTTGCGTTGAGTCCGATTCGTACGTAGTTGTGGCGCCGCTACCACGCGCCGCGTTGCCGCTTGATACACGTCAAGGCCCGCTTTTCCCGCCTCTGCGAACCTGAATGCCTGCATTCATGCAATACACGGAGAGAGGAAAATGTTCGCGATGTCTCGGCGCCTGCGCGCCCTTGCCCTGGCCACTGCCTGCGGCGCCCCCCTGATGCTTGCCGCCCCCGCCCATGCCCACGAAGCCGGCGACATCCTGCTCCGGGTCGGCGCGACCCAGGTACGCCCCGCGTCCAACAACGGCACGGTGCTCGATGGCACCGTCAAGCTCGACGCCAACAACAACGTGCGCCCCAGCTTCACGCTGGCCTACATGGCCACGCGCAACATCGGCATCGAACTGCTGGGCGCCTGGCCGTTCCAGCACGACGTGCGCGGCAGCGGCCTGGGCAAGATCGGCTCCAGCAAGCAATTGCCGCCGACCCTCAGCCTGCAATGGCACATCCTGCCCGACAGCATGGTGCAGCCCTACATCGGCGTCGGCATCAACTACACCAAGTTCTTCGACACCAAGGCCGAAGGCGCGCTCAAGGGTTCCGACCTGAAGATGGGCGATTCCTGGGGCGTGGCCGCGCAACTGGGCGCGGACATCAAGATCAGCGAACGCTGGTTCATGAACGCCGACATCCGCTACATCGACATCAAGTCCAAGGTGAAGCTCAACGGCGAACACATCGGCACCGCCCGCATCAACCCGTGGGTCGCCACGCTGGGCGTCGGCTACCGCTTCTGATACCCACGCCCCATCGGCTACTGGCGCCGCTGCGCCAGTAGCTGCCGCAACGCCTGCAATGCAGGCGTTTCGTCGTCCGCGCGCCAGATCAATCGCGTCTGCGCGCGGCCATGCCTGCCAGCCAGCGGCGTTACGCGCAGCGACGGCTCCGCGCCCAGCAGCGCCAGCACCGAGCGCGGCACGATCGCCACGCCCGAGCCTGCCGCCACGCACGCGACGATGGCGTGGTACGACGCGAATTCCATCACCTTGCCCGGCGCCACGCCTTCCTGGCCGAACCAGGATTCCAGGATGCGGCGGTACGAGCAGCCCGCCGCGAACGCGATGACACTGCGATCGCCGACGTCTTTGGGGCCACGGATCTCGGGCCAGGCCAGCGGCGAGATCAGCGCCAGTTCTTCCTCGAAAGCCGGTTGCTGCGCCAGACCCTGCGCGTCGAAGGGCTGCGCCACGAAGGCGGCCTCGATCTCGTAGTTGCGCACCATGGCCGCCAACGCGCCCGACGTGCCCGTGACCAGTTCGATCCGCACCTTCGGCCAGGCCGCGTGATACGCCGCCAGGATAGGGGGCAGGCGCGCCGCGGCCGTGCTTTCCATGGTGCCGATGCGCAGCAGGCCCTGCGGCGCGCCGTCGCGCACGGCCGCCTGGGCCTCGGCCGACAGGCGCAGCATGCGGTCGGCGTAGGACAGCAGCACGCGCCCCTGTTCCGACAGCACCAGGCGCCGGTTCTGGCGACGGAACAGCGGCGCCTCCAGCGTCGCTTCCAGCTGCTTGAGGCGGGTCGAGACATTCGACTGCACCCGGTTCAAGTGGGCCGCGGCGCGCGCCACACCGCCGTGGTCGGCCACCGCCTTGAAGATCTGCAGCGCGTCGAGGTCTAAGTTTCTCATTTCAAGAACTCATGTTCTGAATAATTCACTATTCAAGATATTAGTACAGCCGTAGAGTGGGAGCCATGTCAATAGCCGCCCACCCCGATCCCGCGCCCCCGCGCGGCGCCCTCAGCCTGGCCTTGCCGGCCGCGCTGGCGCTGGCCGCCGCCATGGGCATCGGCCGCTTCGCCTTCACGCCGGTCTGGCCGTTGATGGCGCAGGAAGCCGGCTTGTCGTTGGCTCAGGGCAGTTGGTTGGCGTCGGCCAATTACGCGGGTTACCTGCTGGGCGCGCTGGCGGCGGCGGTGCGGCCGCCGCGCCATCCGCGCGTCATGCTGGCCATCAGCCTGCTGGCCGTGGCCGTCCTGACGCTGGCCATGCCGGCATTCCACGGCGTCCTGGCCTGGAGCCTGCTGCGGCTGGCGGCGGGCTATGGCAGCGCCAGCGCCTTCATCTGCGTGGCCGCGTCGCGCGCGGTCACCCCGGGCGACCCGCGCGCGCCAGCGGTGTCGGCCATCACCTACGCCGGCGTCGGCGCGGGCATCGCGCTGACCGGCCTGGCCTGCCTGGGGTTGATGGCCGCCGGCGCCGGCGCCAACGCAAACTGGATCGCGCTGGGCGCGCTGGCGCTGCTGCTGTCGGCCCTGGCCTGGCCCGGGCTGAAGCGCCCCGGGCCGGCCCGCCACCTGGCCGCCGCGCCCGCGCCCGGGCGCCTGCCGCCAGGCATCGGCCGCCTGGCGCTGCATTACGGCGTGTTCGGCGCCGGCTACATCATTCCCGCCACCTTCCTGCCCGCCATGGCGCGCGAGATCATCCCCGATCCCGCGGTGTTCGGCTGGGCCTGGCCGCTGTTCGGCCTGGCCGCCGCGCTCTCCTGCCTGGTGGCGCCGCGCGTGGCGCAGGCCCGCGACGACAAGTCGGTGTGGCGCGGCGCGCAGGCGCTGATGGCGCTGGGCATGCTGGCGGTGGCGCTATGGCACGACATCGCCGCGATCATCGTCGCCGCGCTGCTGGTGGGCGGCACCTTCATGGTCATCACGCAATCGGGCATGCTGGTGGCGCAGCGGCTGGCCGGCAATGCCGCGCCGCGCGCCGCGGCCGTCATGACCTCGGCCTTCGCCGCCGGCCAGATCGTGGGGCCGCTGCTGGCCTCCGCCACCGCGCGCTGGGGCGCCACGCTGCCGCAAGTGCTGGCGGCAGGCGCGGCATTGCTGGCGCTGTCGGCCTGGCGCTTGGGGAAAATCAGCACCACGGGCGGCAACGCTGGGCATAATGCGATCGGTTCCCGGGAACCATCACATTAAGAGAAAGAGGAGTCACCCAGCATGAAATCGCTACGCCCCCTGGTCGCCGCCCTGGCCGCCTTTGCCGCCCTGAGCGGCACCGCCCACGCCCAGGCCGCCGACTGGCCCGCCAAGCCCATCACCATGATCGTGCCCTACGCCCCGGGCGGCTTTGCCGATACCCGCGTGCGCCTGCTGGCGCGCAAGCTGGGCGAATCGCTGGGCCAGCCGATCGTGGTCGAGAACAAGGCGGGCGCGGGCGGCGTGGTCGGCACCAACCTGATCGCCAAGGCGGCGCCCGACGGCTACACCATCGGCACCGGCAACCTGGCGCCGATGGCGGTCAACCCGTCGCTGATGAAGGACATGCCGTACAACCCGCAAAAGGATCTGGCGCCGGTCATCCTGATCGAGAACAGCCCGCTGGTGCTGAGCGTGAACAACGAACTGCCGGTCAAGACCCTGGCCGACCTGATCGCCATGGCCAAGAAGCAGCCGGGCAAGCTGTCGTTCGGCTCGTCCGGCGTGGGCGGCGCCCATCACCTGTCCGGCGAGATGTTCCGCGAGCAGGCCAAGATCGACATCGTGCACGTCCCCTACAAAGGCGGCAGCCTGGCCGCGACCGACCTGATGGGCGGCCATATCTCGATGATGTTCGAGATGGGCTACTCGGCGCTGCCGGCCATCCAGGGCCAGAAGATCCACCCGATCGCGGTGACCTCCGCCAAGCGCCTCGCGGTGCTGCCGGACGTGCCGACCATGGCCGAATCCGGCCTGCCGGGCTTCGAGTCGTACAACTGGCAGGGCATCGTCGCTCCCGCCGGGACCCCCGCGCCCATCATCGCCAAGCTCAATGCCGAGTTCAACCGCAT
Source organism: Achromobacter sp. HNDS-1 (assembly GCF_040084795.1). NCBI lineage: Bacteria > Pseudomonadati > Pseudomonadota > Betaproteobacteria > Burkholderiales > Alcaligenaceae > Achromobacter > Achromobacter sp. HNDS-1. The sequence continues at coordinate 3,418,559 of NZ_CP157584.1, read as the reverse complement.
CCTGAAGGAACCCGACGTGCAGAAGGCCATCGCCGACACCGGCAGCCAGGCCGGCGGCGGCACGCCCGAGGAATTCGGCGCCTTCATCAAGAGCGAAACGGCCAAGTGGGCGCACGTCATCCAGGCTGGAAACATCCAGCTGCAATAAGCCAACCAGGAGGTTTCCCCATGACATCCCGCCTTTCCGATCTGCTCAAGCTTGACCACCCCATCATCCAGGCGCCCATGGCGGGCGGCGCGACGACGGTGGAACTGGTGTCGGAGGCCTCCAAGGCGGGTGTCCTGGGTTCGCTGGGCGCGGCCTACCTGACGCCCGAGCAGATCGAGACGGCGGCCGCCGGGATCCGCGCGCGCACCGACCGGGCGTTCGGCATCAACCTGTTCGCGGCGGTGCCCGAGCAACCGTACCAGGGCGACGCCAGCCGCATGCTGGCGCTGCTGGCGCGCTACCACGCCCAGCTGGGCCTGCCAGCGCCCGTCGCGCCCGGCCCGCAGGCCGACCCGCTGCCCGGCCAGATCGAGGCCGTGCTGCGCGTGAAACCGGCGGTCCTGAGTTTCACCTTCGGCCGCCTGCCGGCGGACGTGCTGGCGCGCTGCCGCGAACTGGGCATCCTGACGGTCGGCACCGCCACCACCGTGCGCGAAGCCGTGGCCCTGGAGCAGGACGGCGTCGACGCCGTCGTGGCCCAGGGGGCCGAGGCGGGCGGACATCGCGGCACCTTCCTGGACGATTTCGAGCATTCGCTGATCGGCACCATGGCCCTGGTGCCCCAGGTGGCCGACGCGGTGTCGATCCCGGTGATCGCCTCCGGCGGCATCATGGATGGCCGCGGCATCGCCGCCGCGCTGACCCTGGGCGCGGATGCCGCACAAATGGGGACGGCCTTCCTGGCCACGGACGAAGCCGGCATCGGCGATGCCTACAAGGCGGCACTGCCGGCGTCCCGGCCGGAACAATCGCGCATCACCCGGGCCTTTTCCGGCCGGCCGGCGCGCGGCATCGTGAATGCCTTCATGCGCGACGCCGACCAACTATCGGACGATATCCTGCCGTACCCGTTGCAGAACGCGCTGACCCGCCCCATGCGCACGGCGGGCGGCAAGGCCGGCAACATCGCCGTCCTGTCGCTATGGGCCGGCCAGGGCGCGCCGCTCGCCCGGCGCGAAAGCACGGCCGCGCTGGTGGCGCGGCTGGCGCGCGAGACCGCCGCCGCGCGCGGCCGGGGCTGACGCCCGGCCTTCCCGGAGAGGATCCGGAGCGTCCCCGGATTGTTCCCCCAGGCGAAAACACTGTTCCACGGACAGCCATATCCCACTGCGGTGACAATTCATCGGGCTACAATGGCCCCTCGCCGCCGGGTACGACGGGTCTTTTCACGTCCCCGGCTTATGAGTAACAGGGCGCTTCCCGACGCAGCCCGCCTCGCTCGCGCCGGCCGGTTCCCCGCCCGCGCATGAGCGTGGCGGCGGGGCATCCGCCACCGAAACACCCTTTTGTTGCCCATGCCCGATCAAACCCGCAGCACCTCGGAATTCGCCCTGCGCCTGGAAGGTGTGGCGCTAGGCTACGGTGATTTCACCGTCTTGCGCGACATTTCCATGGAAGCGCGTCCGGGCCAGGTGGTCGCCATCATGGGCGGCTCGGGCTCGGGCAAGACCACGCTGCTGCGGGCCGCCACCGGCCAGCTCACGGCGCAGCAGGGCACCGTGCTGGCGTTCGGCCAGGACATCGCCCGCGCCACGCCCGCCGAACTGCAATCGCTGCGCAAGCGCATGGGCGTGCTGTTCCAGCAGGGCGCGCTGTTCACCGACCTGAACGTATTCGAGAACGTCGCCTTCCCGCTGCGCGAACACACCCAGCTGGCCGAACCCGAGATCACCGCCCGCGTGCTGGACAAGCTCGACGCCGTCGGCCTGCGCGCCGCCGCCCACCTGAAGGTGGCCGAGATCTCCGGCGGCATGTCGCGCCGGGTGGCGCTGGCCCGCGCGGTGGTGCTGGAACCCGAACTGATCCTGTACGATGAACCCTTCGCCGGGCTCGATCCGATCTCGCTGGGCATCACCGCCCGCCTGATCCGCAACCTGGCCGACCGCCTGGGCTGCGCCTCGGTGCTGATCACCCACGACGTGCACGAATCGTTCGCGATCGCCGACCAGGTCTACCTGGTCGGTCAGGGCCAGCTCAAGGCCGCCGGCACGCCCGACAGCCTGTCGGCGTCGCAGGACCCGTACGTGCAGCAGTTCCTCAAGGGCGAACCCGACGGCCCGGTCGCGTTCCAGTATCCCGAAACGCCGGCTTTCCAGAAGTGGCTTTCGCAACAACAAGGGCGCAAGGCATGAGCGGATCCAACAACGCCATCGGCGCGCTGGGCGGCTGGGTGCGCACCCGCATCGCCGGCATCGGCTACTTCACCCGTTTCTTCGGCGCCATGCTGGCGCGCAGCGGCATCGCCCTGTCGCGGCCGCGGCTGGTGTCGCAGCAGATCCATTTCATCGGCAACTACTCGCTGCTGATCATCGCCGTGTCCGGCATGTTCGTGGGTTTCGTGCTGGGCCTGCAGGGCTACTACACGCTGAACCGCTATGGCGCCGAGGAATCGCTCGGCCTGCTGGTGGCGCTGTCGCTGGTGCGCGAACTGGGGCCGGTGGTGACGGCGCTGCTGTTCGCCGGCCGCGCCGGCACGTCGCTGACCGCCGAGATCGGGCTGATGAAGGCCGGCGAGCAACTGTCGGCCATGGAAGTCATGGCGGTCGACCCGATGCGCCGCGTGCTGGTGCCGCGCCTGTGGGGCGGCATCATCGCCATGCCGATTCTGGCCGCCGTGTTCTCCATGGTGGGCATCCTGGGCGGCTGGGTGGTCGGGGTGCTGATGATCGGCGTGGACGCCGGCGCCTTCTGGTCGCAGATGCAGGGCGGCGTGGATGTCTGGAACGACGTCGTCAACGGCGTCATCAAGAGCCTGGTGTTCGGTGTCACGGTGACGCTGGTGGCGCTTTACGAAGGCTGGCAGGCCAAGCCCACGCCCGAAGGCGTCGCCCGCGCCACCACCCGCACGGTCGTGGTGGGTTCGCTGGCGGTGCTGGGGCTGGACTTCCTGCTGACCGCCTTGATGTTTGGAAACTGATTACGGATCGATCATGTCTCGTGAAAAAACCGATTTCTGGGTAGGCCTGTTCGTCTTGCTGGGCGCGGCCGCGCTGGCGTTCCTGGCGTTGCGCGCCGGCAACTTGAGCACCTTTTCTTTCGCGCCCACCTATACGCTGACGGCCAATTTCGATAACGTAGGCGGCCTCAAGGTGCGCGCCCCGGTGAAAAGCGCCGGGGTCGTGGTGGGCCGGATCGCCAAGATTTCCTTTGACGACAAGACCTTCCAGGCCGTCGTCGCGATCAACCTGGAAACCGCCTACCAGTTCCCCAAGGACTCGTCCGCGGCGATCCTGACGTCCGGCCTGCTGGGCGAGCAGTACCTGGGCCTGACCCCGGGCAGCGAAGAGGACAACCTGGCCGACGGCGGCAAGATCCGCTATACCCAGAGCGCCGTGGTGCTGGAACAGCTGATCAGCAAGTTCCTGTATGGCTCGGCGGAAAAAGAAGGCTCGAACGCGGCTGGCGCGCCGGAAACGAAAGCCCCGGCAAATTAAAGAGGATGCGTCACCCCCGGCAACAATCGGACGCTTGACGCACGCTGCAATAAGAATACAAATCTGTTGATAGGGATGCCCTGATCATGAACAAGAAAGCTCTCTCCCGAATCGCCACCGTGGCCGCCGCCGGCGCGCTGATGGCGGGTTGCGCCGCGCCGCAACACCCGGATCCGCGCGATCCCTGGGAAGGCTTCAACCGCGGCGTCTACAAGTTCAACGACACCGTCGACCGCGCCGTCTTCAAGCCGGTGGCGCAGGCCTACACCTACGTCACGCCGGAACCGGTGCGCAGCTGCGTGCACAACATCTTCAGCAACGTCGGCGACCTCTGGTCGGGCACCAACAGCTTCCTGCAGGGCCGCGGCCACGACTTCGTCAATACGCTCGGCCGCTTCCTGTTCAACACCACCATGGGCGTGGGCGGCTGCTTCGACGTCGCCTCGGCCAATGGCGCGCGCAAGATCCCCAACGACTTCGGCACCACGCTGGGCGTGTGGGGCTTCGGCCAGGGCCCGTACCTGGTGCTGCCGTTCTTCGGTTCGGCCAGCGTGCGCGACGGCGTCGGCCTGGTTGGCGACTGGCAGGGCCGCATGCACGGCTACATGGGCGTGAGCGCCATCGACAACGTGGCGCTGCGCAACTCGCTGTGGGGCCTGGAAGTGGTCGATACCCGCGCCAGCCTGCTCAACGCCACCGACACCGTCGACCGCGTCGCGCTGGATCCGTACAGCTTCGTGCGCGATGCCTACCTGCAGCGCCGCGCCGCCATGGTCGCCGGCCAGCGCGTGGATGACGAATCCAGCCTGCCCAACTACGAAGACGACGAGGACGACGCCGCCAAGGCCAAGGGCGCGCCCGCTCCGGTCGCCAACCCCGCAACCAAGTAAGCTGTCGGATTGCGATTTCAGTACAGCAAGGAGTTTCCATGCGGTTTTCTTTTTTCCCCCTGCTCCAACGCCTGGCCTTTGCCGGGCTGCTGGGACTGGCGGCAACGCCCGCCGTGCAGGCGCAACCCAATGCGAACGGCACGCCCAACGAGTTCGTGCTGGCCGCCGCCAATGAGGCGCTGGACGTCCTGAAGGCCGACGGCGCCGTCAAGGCCGGCAACACGGCCCGCATCAACCAAGTCGTGAACGAGCACATCCTGCCCTACGTCAACTTCCAGAAGACCACGCGCCTGGCCGCCGGGCGCTACTGGCGCCAGGCCACCGAGCAGCAGAAGACGGCGCTGGCCGACGCCTTCCGCGGCACCCTGGTGCGCACCTACAGCGGCGCGCTGACCCGCGTCACGTCCGGCACCACCATTACGGCCCTGCCGTTCCGCGGCGACCCCAAGGCCGACGACGCGGTCGTGCGCACGCTCATCAGCCAGCCCAACGGCCAGCCGGTCGGCGTCGACTACCGCCTGGAAAAGACGCCCCAGGGCTGGAAGATCTACGACATGAACGTCGAAGGCATCTGGCTGATCGAGAACTACCGCAACCAGTTCGCCCAGCAGATCAACCAGAACGGCATCGACGGCCTGATCCAGGCGCTGAACCAGCGCAACAAGTAACGATCCCGTCCGGCTTGTCCCGGCCCGGCGCGCCCCTGCGGTCCGCCGGGCCTGTCATTTTTGGGGACAGACCATCGCGCCACGCCCCCACGGCCGCCGGGGCTATCGGCGCCTCGCGTAACGGGGCGCTTATATAATGATCAATTCGCTCTTTGCCGGGCACCCTCGCCGCCGTCATGTCTGCCGTCAGTCTTGAGAACGTCTCCAAAATCTACTCGCCGCGCCGCAGCGGCTGGGGCAGGCTCACCGGGCGCGCGCCTGGCGCCGGCTTCCAGGCGCTGGACAATGTCAGCCTGAACATCGAGCACGGCGAGTTCTTCGGCCTGCTCGGCCCCAACGGCGCCGGCAAGACCACCCTGATTTCCATCCTGGCCGGACTGGCGCACGCCACCGCCGGCCGCGCCACCGTCTGTGGCTACGACGTCGTGGCCGACTACAAGTCGGCACGGCGGGCACTGGGCGTCGTGCCCCAGGAACTGGTCTACGACCCGTTCTTCACCGTGCGCGAGACGCTGCGCATCCAGTCGGGCTACTTCGGCCTGCGCAAGAACGACGACTGGATCGACGAGATCCTCTTCAACCTGGGCCTGGCCGACAAGGCCAACTCGAACATGCGCGCGCTGTCCGGCGGCATGAAGCGCCGCGTGCTGGTGGCGCAGGCGCTGGTGCACCGCCCGCCGGTGATCGTGCTGGACGAGCCCACCGCCGGCGTCGACGTCGACCTGCGCCGCACCCTGTGGGAATTCATCTCGCGCCTGAACAAGGCCGGCCACACCATCATGCTGACCACCCACTACCTGGAAGAAGCGGAAGCCCTGTGCGGCCGCATCGCCATGCTCAAGGGCGGGCGCATCGTGGCGCTGGACACCACCCAGGCGCTGCTGGCCCGCGTCGGCGGCGTCGACCTCGAGGACGCCTTCGTGCGCATCATGCACCAGGACGACGCTCCGCAACCCGAAGAGATTCCGCAATGACGCAGCCCGCCGCCAATGCCAGCCAGCCGCTGGTGCAGCCCCGCCTGGACGCGGGCTCGGGCTTTCCGACCCTGCTGCGCAAGGAATTGCTGCGCTTCTGGAAGGTCAGCTTCCAGACCATCGCCGCGCCCGTCATCACCGCGCTGCTGTACCTGCTGGTGTTCGCCCACGTGCTGGAAGGACGCGTCATGGTCTACGGCAGCGTGCCGTACACCGCGTTCCTGATCCCCGGGCTCATGATGATGAGCATGCTGCAAAACGCCTTCGCCAACCCGTCGTCGTCACTGATCCAGAGCCGCATCACCGGCAACCTGGTGTTCATGCTGCTGCCGCCGCTGTCGCACCGCGACATCTTCGCCGCCTACGTGCTGGCGGCCGTGGTGCGCGGCCTGGCCGTGGGCCTGTGCGTGTGGGTGGTGGCGCTGTTCTTCGTCTCGCTGGTGCCGTCCAACCCGCTGTGGCTGCTGGTGTTCGCGGTGCTGGCCTGCGGCATCATGGGCGTGCTGGGCCTGATCGCCGGCCTGTGGTCCGAGAAATTCGACCAGCTGGCGGCGTTCCAGAACTTCCTCATCATGCCGGCCACCTTCCTGTCCGGCGTGTTCTATTCCATCCACACGCTCCCGGCCTTCTGGCAGGGCGTGTCCCACTGGAACCCCATCTTCTACACCATCGACGGTTTCCGCTACGGATTCTTCTCGGTGTCGGACGTCTCCCCCTGGCGCAGCCTGGCGGTGGTGACGGGGGTGTTCCTCGCGCTTTCGATCTATGCGCTGCGGCTCCTGGCCAGCGGCTACAAACTCAGGAACTGACGTCCATGCTTCCCACTCCCGCGCAAGTCCGCCAATACATCGCGGACGGCCTGCCCTGTGAACACCTCGACGTACAGGGCGACGGCTCGCATTTCGACGCGGTCATCGTCAGCACGGCCTTCGAAGGCAAGCGCCTGATCCAGCGCCACCAACTGGTCTACGCGGCGCTGGGCGACCGCATGAAGGCCGAGATCCACGCCTTGTCGATGCGCACCCTGACCCCCGCCGAATACGCCCAGGCGGGCAAGTAACCATGGACAAGCTACGCATTACCGGCGGTGCGCGCCTGCACGGCGAAGTCACCATCTCCGGCGCCAAGAACTCGGCCCTGCCGATCCTGTGCGCCGGCCTGCTGACGGCGGACCCGCTGACCATCGCCAACGTGCCGCACCTGAATGACACCGCCACCATGCTGCGCCTCTTGGGGCGCATGGGCGTGCGCGCCGAACGCGCCAACGACGGCATCGTGACCCTGCAGGCCGACCGCGTCGACAGCCTTGAAGCGCCGTACGACCTGGTCAAGACCATGCGCGCCTCGATCCTGGTGCTGGGCCCGCTGGTGGCGCGCTTCGGCGAAGCCCGCGTCAGCCTGCCGGGCGGCTGCACCATCGGCCAGCGGCCGGTGGACCAGCACATCAAGGGCCTGGCCGCCCTGGGCGCCGACATCAGCATCGAGCACGGCTTCGTGGTGGCGCGCGCCAAACGCCTGAAGGGCGCCTCGATCCGCACCGACATGGTCACCGTCACCGGCACCGAGAATCTGCTGATGGCCGCGGTGCTGGCCGAAGGCCGCACCGTGCTGGAAAACGCCGCGCGCGAGCCCGAGGTCGTCGACCTGGCCGAACTGCTCATCAAGATGGGCGCCCGCATCCAGGGCCACGGCACCGACCGCATCGTGATCGACGGCGTCGAGCGCCTGCACGGCGCGGAACACCGCGTGATCTCCGACCGCATCGAGGCCGGCACCTTCCTGTGCGCCGTGGGCGCGGCCGGCGGCGACATCGTGCTGCGCAACACCGATGCCGGCATCCTCGGCGCCACGCTCGACAAGCTGGCCGAGGCCGGCCTGACCATCGAGACCGGCCCCGACTGGATCCGCGGCGCCATGTCGAAACGCCCCAAGGCCGTGGGCTTCCGGACGCATGAATACCCGGGCTTCGCCACCGACATGCAGGCCCAGCTGATGACCCTGAACACCGTGGCCGAGGGCACCTCGGTCATCGTCGAAACGATTTTCGAGAACCGCTACATGCACGTGCAGGAACTGCGCCGCATGGGCGCGGACATCGACATCGACGGCCACACCGCCGTCGTCCGCGGCATCGCCCGCCTGTCGGGCGCGACCGTGATGGCCACCGACCTGCGGGCCTCGGCCAGCCTGGTGATCGCCGGCCTGGCCGCCGATGGCGACACGCTGGTCGACCGCATCTACCATCTGGATCGCGGCTACGATCGGATGGAAGTCAAGCTGCGCGCCCTGGGCGCCAATATTCAACGCGTCGTTGAACGCACTAGCGGTAAGGAATCGGCATGAGCAATGCCCCGCTCCCCCCCCTGACCCTGGCTCTGTCCAAAGGGCGCATCTTCGAAGAAACCATGCCTCTGCTGGCGGAAGCCGGCATCGAGGTGCCCGAGAACCCGGAAAGCTCGCGCAAGCTGATCCTGCCGACCAGCGATCCCGGCCTGCGCCTGATCATCGTGCGCGCTTCCGACGTGCCGACCTACGTGCAGTACGGCGCGGCCGACCTCGGCATCGCCGGCAAGGACGTGCTGATCGAGCACGCCGCGCAGCAGCCCGGCGGCCTGTACCAGCCGATCGACCTGAACATCGCCAAGTGCCGCCTGGCCGTGGCCGTGCGCAACGGCTTCGACTACGAAGCCGCGGTGCACCAGGGCGCGCGCCTGCGCGTGGCCACCAAGTACGTGCAGTCAGCCCGTGAACACTTCGCCTCCAAGGGTGTATACGTCGACATCATCAAGCTGTATGGTTCGATGGAACTGGCGCCGCTGGTGGGCCTGGCCGACTGCATCGTGGACCTGGTGTCGACCGGCGGCACGCTGCGCGCCAACAACCTGGTCGCGGTCGAGGACATCATGCCGATCTCCTCGCGCCTGATCGTCAACCAGGCCGCGCTGAAGACCCGCGGCGAACGCCTGCAACCGCTGCTGGACGCCTTCGAGCGCGCCGCTTCCCGCAACGCCTGAAACCGGCTCGCCGCCCCCGCGCGGCGACCGCCACCCGCCTGAACGCCATGGCCCTGATCAATCGTCTCGACTCCCGCGATCCCGGATTCGCATCCGCCCTGTCCAAGCTGCTGGCCTTCGAGGCCACCGAGGACGAGTCCATCGACCGCGCCGCCGCCGGCATCCTGGCCGACGTGCTCGCCCGCGGCGACGCCGCGCTGGTGGAATACACCCAGCGCTTCGACCGCATGCCGCACGCGTCCGCGGACACGCTGGAAATTCCCAAGGCCGACTGGCATGCGGCCCTGGCGGCGCTGCCGGCCGCCCAGCGCGACGCGCTGCAGGCCGCCGCCGAGCGCGTGCGCCGCTACCACGAACGCCAGCGCGCCGAGACCTGGACCTACACCGAAGCCGACGGCACGGTGCTGGGCCAGCAGGTCACGCCGCTGGACCGCGTCGGCCTGTACGTGCCGGGCGGCAAGGCCGCGTATCCGTCGTCCGTGCTGATGAACGCCATCCCGGCCAAGGTCGCCGGCGTGCAGGAACTGGTCATGGTCACGCCCACGCCAGACGGCGCGCGCAACCCGATCGTGCTGGCCGCCGCCGCCATCAGCGGCGTCGACCGCGTGTTCGCCATCGGCGGCGCGCAGGCCGTCGGCGCGCTGGCCTACGGCACCGCCACCGTGCCGGCCGTGGACAAGATCGTCGGCCCGGGCAACGCCTACGTGGCCGCCGCCAAGCGCCGCGTGTTCGGCGTGGTCGGCATCGACATGATCGCCGGCCCCAGCGAAATCCTGGTGATCTGCGACGGCAAGACGCCGGCCGACTGGATCGCCATGGACCTGTTCTCGCAGGCCGAGCACGATGAACTGGCCCAGTCCATCCTGCTGTGCCCGGACGCCGCCTTCATCGCCGAGGTCGAGGCCGCCATCGCGCGCCTGCTGCCGACCATGCCGCGCGCCGACATCCTGCGCACCAGCCTGGCCAACCGCGGCGCGCTGATCCAGGTGCGCGACCTGGACGAAGCCTGCCGCATCGCCAACGACATCGCCCCGGAACACCTGGAGATCTCCACCGAGCAACCGGAAATCTGGACCGCCAGGATCCGCCACGCCGGCGCCATCTTCATGGGCCGTTTCAGTTCGGAGGCCCTGGGCGATTACTGCGCCGGCCCCAACCACGTGCTGCCGACCTCGCGCACGGCCCGTTTCTCGTCGCCGCTGGGCGTCTATGACTTCCAGAAGCGCTCCAGCCTGATCCAGGTTTCGCACCAGGGCGCCCAGACACTCGGCCGCATCGCCGCCGAACTGGCGCTGGGCGAAGGCCTGCAGGCCCACGCCGCCAGCGCCCAGTACCGGATCGACCAGCCATGAGCGAGGTCGCCGGCCGCATCGCCGGCACCATCCGGCCCGATATCCGTGAACTGACCGCGTATCAGGTGGCGCACGCCGAAGGCTGCATCAAGCTGGATGCGATGGAATCGCCCTACGAACTGCCCGAGGCGGTGCGCGACGACCTGGCCCGGGTGCTGCGCGATACGCCGCTGAACCGCTACCCGGCCGCCGACCTGTCCGAACTGCGCCAGGCCGTGAAAGCGGCCTTCGGCGTGCCGGCTGACGCCGGCGTGCTGTTCGGCAACGGCTCGGACGAGTTGATCCACATCGTGGTGCAGGCCTGCTGCAACCCGGGCGAGGTGGTGCTGGCGCCGTGGCCGTCGTTCGTCTATTTCGACATGGCGGCGCGCTTCGACCACGCCCGCTTCGTCGGCGTGCCGCTCACGGAAGATCTGTCCCTGGATCTTCCGGCGATGCTGGCGGCGATCCGCGAGCACCAGCCCAAGGTGGTGTTCCTGGCGGTGCCCAACAACCCCACCGGCGGCGCCTGGTCGGACGCCGACATGGCCGCCATCATCGCAGCCGCCCCCGGCCTGGTGGTGGTGGACGAGGCCTACCAGCCCTTCACCGACCGCAGCTGGATGCCGCGCCTGCTGGACGCGCCCAACGTGGTGGTGATGCGCACGGTGTCCAAGATCGGCCTGGCGGGCCTGCGCTTCGGCTACCTGGCCGGCCATCCCGACTGGGTCGCAGAGTTGGACAAGGTGCGTCCGCCCTACAACCTGGACGTGCTGACCCAGGCCGCGCTGCTGACCGTGCTGCGCCACAAGCCGGTGCTGGACCAGCAGGCCGCCCGCCTGCGCGCCGACCGCGAGCCGCTGGCCGCGGCCCTGGCGGCGCTGCCCGGCGTCAGGGTATTCCCGTCCGCCGCCAACTTCGTCCTCGCCCGCTTTTCCGGCAAGCTGGACGGCAACGCCGTGCATCTTGCCCTGAAACAGCGCAAAATATTGGTTCGAAACTTCTCCAACGCCCATCCGCTCCTGGCCGGCTGCCTCCGCATCTCGGTAGGTTCCCCGGACGAGAACGCCGCTTTGCTATCGGCACTGCAAGACATCCTGAGTGCCTAATCGAGTCCTGACATGCGTACCGCAGAGATCACCCGCAACACCAACGAAACCCGCATCCGCGTGGCCATCAACCTGGATGGCACCGGCAAGCAGACGATCGACACGGGCGTGCCCTTCCTGGACCACATGCTGGACCAGATCGCGCGCCACGGCCTGATCGACCTCGACATCAAGGCCGAGGGCGACCTGCACATCGATGCGCATCACACGGTGGAAGACGTGGGCATCACGCTGGGCATGGCCATCGCCAAGGCGGTCGGCACCAAGGCCGGCCTGCGCCGCTACGGCCACGCCTACGTGCCGCTGGACGAGGCGCTGTCGCGCGTGGTGGTCGATTTCTCCGGCCGTCCCGGCCTGGAATACCACATCCCGTTCACCCGTTCGCACATCGGCGCCTTCGACGTCGACCTGACGCGCGAATTCTTCCAGGGCCTGGTCAACCACGCGCTAATCACCCTGCACATCGACAACCTGCGCGGCACCAACGCCCACCACCAATGCGAAACGGTCTTCAAGGCCTGTGGCCGCGCGCTGCGCATGGCCATCGAAGTCGACCCGCGCATGGGCGACGTCGTCCCCTCGACCAAGGGCGTGCTGTAAGCTGCGCGACCTCCCGCCACGCATCAGGTAAACCGAAGTGACCACTATCGCCATCGTCGACTACGGAATGGGCAACTTCCACTCCGTCGCGCGCGCGCTCAAGTACGCCGCCCCGGACGCGGACATCCGCATCTGCAACCAGCCCCATGAAATCGACGCGGCCGACCGCGTGGTGTTCCCGGGCCAGGGCGCCATGGCCGACTGCATGCGCACCCTGAACGAATCCGGCCTGCGCGAAGCGGTCGTCAAGGCCGCCCGCGCCAAGCCGCTGCTGGGCGTCTGCGTGGGCGAACAGATGCTGTTCGATTCCAGCGAAGAGGGCGCCACCCCGTGCCTGGGCCTGTTCCCCGGCGTGGTGCGCCGCTTTGCCGGTCCGCGCTTCGCCGACCCGGTCGCGGCCGACGACGCGGCCTGCGAGGCCGACACCGGCACGGCCGGCCCGGTCGATGTCCGCCCTGAACGCCTGAAAGTCCCGCACATGGGATGGAACAAAGTGCGCCAGACGCGCTCTCACCCTATCTGGGACGGCATTCCGGACGACACGCATTTCTATTTCGTCCATAGTTATTACGCCGACCCGGCCGATACGAGCCTGACCGTTGGTGAAACCGATTATGGCGTCGCCTTTACCTGCGCGGTGGCGGCAGCTAACATTTTCGCGGTGCAGTTCCACCCCGAGAAGAGCGCCGAGCACGGTTTGCGCCTGTATCGCAATTTTGTAGACTGGCAGCCGTAAGCCGATCCGGCCGACGCGCGCCAGCCCGTTCAACCCCATATTTTCCCGCTGCCCACCATGCTGCTGATCCCCGCCATCGATCTCAAAGACGGACGCTGCGTGCGTCTGCGCCAGGGCGACCTGGACGATGCAACGGTGTTCTCCGAAGACCCCGCCTCCATGGCCTCCAAATGGCTCGAACAGGGCGCCCGCCGCCTGCACCTGGTCGACCTGAACGGCGCCGTCGCCGGCAAACCGAAGAACGAAGCGCCCATCAAGGCCATCCTGGACGCCGTCGGCGACGACATCCCCGTCCAGATCGGCGGCGGCATCCGCGACCTCGACACCATCGAGCGCTACCTCGACGCCGGCATCTCCTACGTGATCATCGGCACCGCCGCGGTCAAGAACCCGGGCTTCCTGCAGGACGCCTGCGGTGCCTTCCCCGGCCAGATCATCGTCGGCCTGGACGCCCGCGACGGCAAGATCGCCACCGACGGCTGGAGCAAGCTGACCCGCCACGACGTGCTCGACCTGGCCAAGAAGTTCGAGGACTACGGCTGCGAAGCCATCATCTATACCGACATCGGCCGCGACGGCATGCTGTCGGGCGTGAACGTCGAGGCCACCGTGCGCCTGGCGCAGCACGTGCGCATCCCCGTGTACGCCTCGGGCGGCATCGCCGGCATCCAGGACATCGAGGCGCTGTGCGCCGTCGAGGAAGAGGGCGTCGAAGGCGCCATCCTGGGCCGCAGCATCTACGAAGGCACGCTCAACTTCCAGGCGGCGCAGGCCCGCGCCGACGAATTGGCCAAATGACCACCTCCAGCAGTACCTCCGGGGCGGGCGCGCCCGCCCAGAGCGCGCTGACCCGCCGCATCATTCCCTGCCTTGACGTCACCGCCGGCCGGGTCGTCAAGGGCGTCAACTTCGTCAACCTGGCCGACGCCGGCGACCCCGTCGAGATCGCCCGCCGCTACAACGAGCAGGGCGCCGACGAGCTCACCTTCCTGGACATCACCGCCACCAGCGATGGCCGCGACCTGATCCTGCCCATCATCGAGCAGGTCGCCTCGCAGGTCTTCATCCCCCTGACGGTGGGCGGCGGCGTGCGCCAGGTGTCCGACATCCAGCGCCTGCTGAACGCCGGCGCCGACAAGATCAGCATCAACAGCGCCGCCGTGGCCAATCCGGAACTGGTGCGCGCGGCCTCCGACTACCACGGCTCGCAGTGCGTGGTGGTGGCGATCGACGCGCGCCGGGTCTCGGCCGCGGGCGAAGCGCCGCGCTGGGAAGTCTTCACCCACGGCGGCCGCAAGGCCACCGGCCTGGACGCCGTGGCCTGGGCCCGCCGCATGGCCGCCTACGGCGCCGGCGAGATCCTGCTGACCAGCATGGACCGCGACGGCACCAAATCCGGCTTCGACCTGGAACTGACCCGCACCGTGTCGGATGCCGTGCCGGTGCCGGTCATCGCCTCGGGCGGCGTCGGCACCCTGCAGCACCTGGCCGACGGCGTCACCACCGGCCGCGCCAGCGCCGTGCTGGCCGCCAGCATCTTCCACTTCGGCCAGCACACGGTCGGGGAATGCAAGCGCTTCATGGCCGAGCAGGGCATCGAAGTAAGGATATGACGATGAGCAACGAACCCAGCTGGATGGCCGACGTCGTCTTCGACGAGAACGGCCTGATCCCCGCCATCGCGCAGGACGCCGACAACGGCCAGATCATGATGGTGGCCTGGATGAACCGCGAATCGCTGGCCGAGACCGCCGCCACCGGCCGCGCGGTGTACTGGTCGCGCTCGCGCCAGCGCCTGTGGCGCAAGGGCGAGGAATCCGGCCACGTGCAGCAGGTGCACGAGCTGCGCCTGGACTGCGACGGCGACGTGGTGCTGCTCAAGGTGCACCAGGAAGGCGGCATCGCCTGCCACACGGGCCGCGCCAGCTGCTTCTACCGCCGCCTGGAAGGGCAGACCGACCAGGCCGCCTGGGTTACCGTGGACCCGGTGCTGAAAGACCCCGAACTGATCTACAAATGACCGACTCGCCCCCGACCGCCCACGACGTCCTGGCCCGCATCGCCGACACGCTGGAGACCCGCCGCCCCGAGAATGGCGGCGATCCCAAGGCCTCGTACGCGGCCAAGCTGCTGTCCAAGGGCCCCGACGCCTTCCTCAAGAAGATCGGCGAGGAAGCCACCGAGCTGGTCATGGCCGCCAAGGACGGCGTGCCCGAACGCATCGTCAGCGAAACCGCCGACCTGTGGTTTCATTGCCTGGTGGCGCTGACGCACTTCAACCTGCGCCCCGACGACGTGCTGGCCGAACTGGCCCGCCGCGAAGGGCTGTCGGGCCTGGCCGAGAAGGCCAGCCGTCCCCAGGACTGACACGGAACCGGAAAAATGAGCGCCAACTGTATTTTCTGCAAGATCGCCGCCGGCGAGATCCCGTCCAAGAAGGTCTACGAGGACGAGGACTTTGTTGCATTCCACGATATCAACCCGGCCGCGCCGGTGCATTTATTGCTGATCCCTCGACGTCATGTCACATCCATGCAGGATATTACGGCCGAGGACGCAGGTTGGTTGGGTAGAATGATGGCATTGGCGCCGCGGCTTGCCGCTGAAAACGGTTGCACCCCGGGCCCTGATGGCGGGTTTCGCATCATGATCAATTCTGGCGTCGAAGGCGGCCAGGAAGTCCCGCATCTGCATTTCCACATCATCGGCGGTCAGCGACCCTGGAAAGGGCGCATGGCCCCCACTGCGTAATACGGAGAACCATCATGGGTAGCTTTAGCATTTGGCATTGGCTGGTCGTTCTGGTCATTGTGGCGCTGATCTTCGGCACCAAGAAACTGCGCAACATCGGCTCGGACCTGGGCGGCGCCGTCAAGGGCTTCAAGGAAGGCATGAAGGATGCCAACAGCGACAAGCCGGCCGAACCCATCGCCCAGCAGCGCGTGGCCGGCGACACCATCGACGTGCAGGCCAAGGAAAAGTCCAACTCCTGAGCGCCTGCGCGCCCCCGGGCCCGGCCTGCACCGGCCGGCCCTCATAGCCTCAATTCCCGAGCGGCCGTCGAATGTTTGATGTCAGCCTCACTGAACTGATGGTGATCGGCGTCGTCGCGCTGATCGTCATCGGCCCCGAACGCCTGCCCAAGGTCGCCCGCACGGTCGGCCACCTGCTGGGCCGCGCGCAGCGTTACGTCAATGACGTGAAATCCGATATCCAGCGCGAGATCGAGCTGGACGAGCTGCGCAAATTCAAGAGCGAAATGGAGACCGCGGCACAGGATGTGCACCAGTCGCTGAACGATACCCACAACGCCTTGCAGGAGCCGGTGCAGCAATTCCGCGCCGAACTCGACGAAGTCGCCCGCGAAGCCAGCGGCAAGCCCGCGCTGACGGTCGGCGCCGAAACCACCGCCGCCGCCGACCCGCACGCCGCGCCCGCCAATACGGCTGGCGCCGGCGCCGCGCCCGCCGCGTCGGCCGAACCGCTGATGACGCCGCACGCGGCCCAGCCGGCCGAGCCGCCGCGCACCATCGCGCCGCCCAACCCGAACCTGAGCCTGGACCTGGATCCGCCCGCCGCCGCGCCGGCCGCCCAGCCCGAGCCCGCCCCGCAACCGGCGCCGGCGCCCGGCGTCCCGGCCGCCAGCGAGACCCCGCCGGCCAACAAGCCCGCCACGCCCTCCGGAACGACAACGTGACCCAGGACGCCTCCCAAGAAGACGGCCAGCAGGAAAGCTTCATCTCCCACCTGGTCGAACTGCGCACCCGCCTGCTGCGCGCCGTCGGCGCGGTGGTGGCGGTGTTCATCATCCTGTTCATCTACCCCGGCGCGTCCGCCATCTACGACGTGCTGGCCCAGCCCATGCTGGCCTCGCTGCCGCAAGGCACCCGCATGATCGCCACCGGCGTCATCACGCCCTTCATGGTGCCGGTCAAGGTCACCATGATGGCCGCCTTCATCGTCGCGTTGCCGGTGGTGCTGTACCAGGCCTGGGCCTTCGTCGCGCCCGGCCTGTACAAGCACGAGAAGCGCCTGGCGCTGCCGCTCATCATCTCCAGCACGCTGCTGTTCATCGCGGGCATGGCGTTCTGCTATTTCGTGGTGTTCCGCACGGTCTTCCACTTCATCGCCACCTTCGCGCCGCAATCGATCACGCCGGCGCCGGACATCGAGGCCTACCTGAGCTTCGTCATGACCATGTTCATGGCGTTCGGCATCACCTTCGAGGTGCCGGTGGCCGTGGTGCTGCTGGTGCGCATGGGCGTGGTGGAACTGTCCAAGCTCAAGAGCGCGCGCGGCTACGTGGTGGTCGGCGCCTTCATCATCGCCGCGGTGGTGACGCCGCCCGACGTAGTCAGCCAGTTCATGCTGGCGGTGCCGCTGTGCCTGCTGTACGAGCTGGGACTGATCTGCGCGCGCATGGTCACGCCCAAGCCCGGCGCCGACGAAGCCGTGAACGACGGCTCGCTGACCGAGCGCCACTGAACCCTCGTTGCCGATCCTGACGGGGCCCCTTGCGGGCCCCGTTGTCATTGCATAAACGGACCGTTTCCGCTTGTCCGGTGGTGACTGCAAACTTACATTGCAGCCATGTCGCTCGCCCTACGCCTGCGCACCCTGATGCGGTGGCGCGGCATCAAAAGCCAGAACCAGCTTGCCCGCATCTCCGGCGTGCCGCAGTCCTGCATCCACCGCATCCTTACCCGCGATGAACACTACGCGCCCACCCGCGCCACGCTGCAACGGCTGGCGCGGGCGCTGGATACGCAGGTCCCCTGGCTGGCCGATGGCATGGTGGCGCAGGCCGCCGCCATGCCCGAGCCGCGCGAAGAAGAACGAACCGATGCCTATTGCGCCGAAATCTGCGCGCTGCTGCGGCACCAACCCGAAACCACCCGCAAGCGCGTGCTGCAGGTCGTGCGCCTGGTGCTCGACACTCCATGCCGGCCACGTCGTCCCGGGCCGTCTCGGCAGTCCCGTTAGCCCTGCTATCCCGAAGCCCTGCGGTCCCGTAGCGCGGCAGCGCCGTTAGCGCGGCAGCCCCGGCCGCGTTCCCACCATCACCGTCACCTCGGTCACCTTGCCGCCACGCAGCACGCCCAGCGTCGCGCGCTGGCCCGGCGTCAACTGCGCGATCGCGGCCAGCAGCCCGGAAGTATCCATCATCGGTTTGCCATTCACCGTCTGCACGATGTCGCCAACCCGCAGGCCGCCCTTGGCGGCGGGCCCGTCGCGCAGCACGCCGGCGATGATCACGCCGCGGACTTCGCGGTCCATCTGGAAGGCGCGCGCCAGCTCCGGCGTCAGGTCCTGCGGCTCCACCCCCAGCCAGCCGCGCTTGACGCCGCCGGTCTTGACGATCTCGTCCATTACCTTGCGCGCGATGTCGATCGGCGTGGCGAAACCGATGCCCATCGAGCCGCCCGACTCGGAATAGATGGCCGTGTTGATGCCCACCAGGTTGCCCTGCGCGTCCACCAGCGCGCCGCCCGAATTGCCCGGATTGATCGCGGCATCGGTCTGGATGAAGTTCTCGTACGTATTCAGGCCCAGCCCGTTGCGGCCCAGCGCCGACACGATCCCCTGTGTGGTGGTCTGCCCCACGCCGAATGGATTGCCGATGGCCAGCACCACATCGCCCACCCGCAGGCCGCGGTCCGGCGCCAGCGTGGCCGCCGGCAGGTTGCGCAGCGTCGCCAGTTTCAGCACCGCCAGGTCGGTGTCCGGGTCCGCCCCCACCACCTTGGCCGAGTCCTTGCGCCCGTCCGCCAGCGCCACCTCGATGGCATCCGCGGCTTGCACCACGTGATAATTGGTCAGCACGTAGCCATCATGATTGACCACCACGCCCGAGCCCAGGCTGGTGCTGGCCTGCCGCCGGCTCACGCCCGGCACCTGGCCGAACAGCTGGCGCAGGATCGGATCGTCCGGCAGCGGCACCAGCGGCACATCCACGTGCTTGGTGGTGTAGACGTTGACCACCGACGGCGCGGCGCGCGCCACCCCATCGGCATAGGACACCGCCCCCGCCAGCGGCCTGGCGGGGGCCTGGACCGCCTGCGGCGTCGCCGCCGGCGCGGCGTCCGGCCCGACCAGCCGCAGCAGATCCGGCCGCAAGGTGGTGACGACGAATAGAATAGCCAGGCAGACCGTGACGGCCTGAGCGAAGATCAGCCAATATCGGCGCATGTTTCTGATAGGACTAGCAATGAGTAAAGTGGACTCCCACGTCCTGGCCGCCTGGCTGGACGACACCCTGCAAGCCGCCCGTTTCAAGGACTACTGCCCCAACGGGCTGCAGGTGGAAGGCCGATCCGAAGTCGGACACATTATCACCGGTGTCACCGCCAGCGAAGCGCTGTTGCGCATCGCCGTCGAACGCGGCGCCGACGCGGTGCTGGTCCACCACGGCTGGATGTGGCGCAACGAGGACCGCCGCGTCATCGGCACGCGCCGCACCCGCATGGCGCTGGCGCTGAAAAATGACCTCAACCTTTTCGCCTACCACCTGCCCCTGGACGCCCATCCCACCCTGGGCAACAACGCCCAGCTGGCCCGCGTCCTCGGCCTCGAACCCGAACGCCGCGACGACGGCGCCCCGCGCACCTGTGGCCCCGACAACCTGGTCTGGCTCGGCACCGCCCCCGACGTCGCCACGCTCGGCCAGCTCGCCGCCCGCATCCAGCAACGCCTGGGCCGTCAGCCCCTGGTCGTCGGCAACCCCGACCAGCCCGTCGCCCGCATCGCCTGGTGCACCGGCGGCGCCCAGGGCATGCTCGCCGACGCCATCGACGCCGGCGCCACCGCCTACATCACCGGCGAAGCCTCCGAATCCACCTTCCACCTGGCGCAGGAAACCGGCGTCGCCTTCCTCGGCGCCGGCCACCACGCCACCGAACGCTACGGCGTCCAGGCCCTGGGCCAGGCCGTGGCCGAGCGCTTCGGCATCAAGGTGGAATTCGTGGACCTGGACAACCCGGTGTAACGGCAACGAAAGGGTATGGCCGCAACGCTGATCCGTGCGCGTACTCGCCCACCCGCAGCCACGCAGCGTCTGAACGCCGCCGGGCCACCCGCGACACTCACCGCCAGCGCGCAGCGCACCCCCTACCACTCCCCAGAAGCACGTATGCCACAACCGGCTGCCCGCGCAGCCGGTTGTGGCGGGCAACCCAAGCCTCTCCCATGCCCCCTCGGTCCAGCAGCGCATGAAACCTCGAAACCGGTAGCCCGGCGCGGGTGGTCGCGGGCGGGGCGCGCCGTCAGATGCGCCCGGCGGAAACCGAAGGCAGCCGCCGGCAGGCGGCAACGAGGTTGAGCTCGGGGCAGTCCGGAGCGAACGCTCCGGACCGCAATCGCAGGCGCGCCCCGCCCGCGACCACCCGCGCCGGGCGGCCTACGAAGCCCCCCCCGCAAGCAAACAACCCCACTGAACCAATAAAAAAGCGCCCCGCAGGGCGCTCTTCCATTCACCTCAAGGCTGCTTCTTCAGCAAATCCCGAATCTCGCGCAACAACGCCACATCCTCGGGCGTCGCGGCCGGAGCGGCCGGGGCCGGCGCTTCCTCGGCCTTGGTGCGCGCCTTGTAGATCGCCTTCACCATCCAGAAGATCACAAACGCCAGCAACACGAAGTTGATGATGATCGTGACGAAGTTCCCCCAGGCGAAAACGTTGGCCCCCGCCTTGGTCAGATCGGCATACGTCATCGGCCCGTTGTAACCGGCCGGCATCGACAGCACCAGGAACTTGTTCGAAAAATCGACGGATCCGCCAAGCACGAAGTTCACCAGCGGCATGACGATATCCTTGACCAGCGAGTCGACAATCTTCCCGAATGCCGCGCCGATGATCACACCAACCGCCAAATCAACCGCATTGCCTTTGACAGCGAAATCTCGGAATTCTTTGACGAAACCAGTCGCTTTGCTCATAAAAGCACTCCCTTCGTGATACGCCCACCAGTAGGCTGGCGCTATAATACGCGGTTGCTATGTTGTTACATATTCCCGCGAAGCCGATGCCGCAGAAGTGATGCTACTCGTAGAGCGGGCGCATCAACAAGGATAGGAAGATGAGTCAGGATACGCTGGTGCATGATGATGACGGTGCGGTTGATCCAAATCTGCCGCCCGATCCTTCGCGACGTTTCTGGGTAACCACCGCCTGTGCTGTGGGTGGCGTAGCAGGTGTCGCAACGGCAATACCGCTTGTGAGCACGTTTTCCCCTTCTGAAAAAGCCCGCGCGGCCGGCGCCCCCGTCGAAGTCGACATCGGCGATATCCCGGTCGGCACCATGAAAACCGTGGAATGGCGTGGCAAGCCGGTCTGGATCATCCACCGGTCTCCTGAACAGATCGCCGGCCTCAAGACCCAGGACGCGCTCCTGGCGGACCCTCAATCCAAACGCCCCGGCTTCACTCCCAAATACGCAGAAAACGAAGGTCGCTCGCGCAAGCCCGAGATCTTCGTCTGTGTTGGCATCTGTACTCATCTGGGCTGTTCGCCCACCTCGCACTTCGAAACGGGCGGCGGTGGCGGCATGGGCGCCTCCTGGCAAGGCGGATTCCTCTGTCCGTGCCACGGCTCCACGTTCGACCTGGCAGGCCGGGTCTACAAGAACAAGCCCGCTCCCGATAATCTCGAAGTCCCGCCGTACCAGTATCTCACCGACTCCCGCATCATCGTGGGCGTCGATGAAGACAACAAGGCCTGACGCTCGCGTCGCGCTTTTTTCCCGAATTACGTAAGTAAAACAAATACGCCACGTATTAGAGAAGGAGCCGTTACATGGCTGGCGAGAAAACCGTCGAGACGACAGGCCTGTTGGGCTGGCTGGATCGGCGCTTCCCGGTGACCTCCACCTGGAAAGCGCATCTGTCCGAATACTACGCACCGAAAAACTTCAACTTCTGGTATTTCTTCGGCTCACTGGCGCTGTTGGTGCTGGTGCTGCAGATCGTGACCGGCATCTTCCTGGTCATGCACTACAAGCCGGACGCCGAACGCGCGTTCCAATCCGTCGAATACATCATGCGCGAAGTCCCGTGGGGCTGGCTGGTGCGCTACATGCACTCGACCGGCGCCTCGATGTTCTTCGTCGTCGTCTACCTGCACATGCTGCGCGGCCTGCTCTACGGCTCGTACCGCAAGCCGCGTGAACTGGTCTGGATCTTCGGCGTCGCGATCTTCCTCTGTCTGATGGCCGAAGCATTCTTCGGCTACCTCCTGCCGTGGGGCCAGATGTCCTACTGGGGCGCACAGGTGATCGTGAACCTGTTCGCGGCCATCCCGTTCATCGGCCCCGAGCTGTCGATCTGGATCCGCGGCGACTACGTCGTCTCCGACGCCACGCTGAACCGCTTCTTCGCCTTCCACGTCATCGCCATTCCGCTGGTGCTGGTGGGCCTGGTGGCGGCCCACCTGGTGGCGTTGCACGAAGTCGGCTCGAACAACCCGGACGGCATCGAGATCAAGGAAGGCCCGAAGGACAAGTACGGTCGCCCGAAGGACGGCATTCCGTTCCATCCGTTCTACACGGTGCACGACCTGGTCGGCGTCGCGGGCTTCCTGCTGGTGTTCGCCTTCATCGTGTTCTTCGCGCCGGAAATGGGCGGGTACTTCCTGGAGTTCAACAACTTCATCCCGGCCGACTCGCTCAAGACGCCGCCGCACATCGCCCCGGTCTGGTACTTCACGCCGTTCTACTCGATGCTGCGCGCCACCACCGACGAGTTCACGTGGGTGCTGGCCGGCGCTTCGGTGCTGGGCGCCATCGCGCTGCTCGTCAAGAGCAACCTGAAGGGCTTCATGCGCATCGCCGTGCCCGGCATCCTGATCGTCGTGGCCGTGCTGCTGCGCGTGATCGACGCCAAGTTCTGGGGCGTGGTCGCCATGGGCGGCACCGTGGTCATCCTGTTCTTCCTGCCGTGGCTGGACCATTCCCCGGTCAAGTCGATCCGCTACCGCCCCACCTGGCACAAGTGGATCTACGGCATCTTCATGGTCAACTTCCTGGTGCTCGGCTACATCGGTACGCAGCCGCCCAGTCCGCCGTTGAACATCACGTCGCAGATCGGCACGCTGCTGTACCTGGCATTCTTCTTCCTGATGCCGGTCTGGAGCCGCCTGGGCACTTTCAAGAAAGTGCCTGACCGCGTGACGTTCCACGCCCACTGAGCCCCACGAAAATAACGGACTGACCATGATCAAGAAGCTGATTGGTGCCGTGGCGTTGATGCTGCTCACGTGTACCGCCACGTTCGCCGCCGAGGGCGGCTATCCGCTGGACAAGGCGCCTTACCGCGTCAACGACATGGCGTCGCTGCAAAACGGCGCCAAGCTGTTCGTCAACTACTGCCTGAACTGTCACAGCGCATCGTCGATGCGCTACAACAAGCTCAAGGACATTGGCCTGACCGACCAGCAAATCAAGGAAAGCCTGCTGTTCACCGGCGAGAAGGTCGGCGACATGATGAATGTCGCCATGACGCCCAAGGACGCCAAGAAGTGGTTTGGCACCACGCCCCCGGACCTGTCCGTGATCGCGCGCGCCAAATCCGTCAACGCCGGCCCCTCGGGTTCCGACTACATCTACACCTACCTGCGCACGTTCTACCGCGACACCTCGCGTGCCACGGGCTGGAACAACCTGGTGTTCCCGGCCGTCGGCATGCCGCACGCGCTGTGGGAACGGCAGGGTCCGCGCGAGCTGACCACGGTGGCGATGCACGAGGTCGAAGGCAAGGACGGCGCGCCGAAGTCGTGGGAACGGGTCACGACGGTGTACGATGCGCAAGGTTTTGCCACGGTCAAGGCCGAGCCGGTAGCCAGCTACCACGGCCATGCCACCTTCGAGGCCAAATTCAAGGCCGCCAACCCGGCCCAAACCGCAACATACGACAACGACGTCGCCGACCTGACCGCGTTCATGTCCTGGATGGCCGAGCCCGTCCAGACTTTCCGCGTCCAGTTGGGCGTCGGTGTCATGTTGTTCCTGCTCTTGTTCTTCCTGGTGATGTGGCGCCTGAACGCCTCTTACTGGAAACACGTGCGCTAACCGCAACGCCCCGCCAGGCTTATCCGCCCCCATTTTCTCCAGGGTGGATAATGGCGGGTTAGGGCTGTATGCCTACCCCCCGCCTGGCAATCGGGGCCAGCGCCTGCTAGATTAGGGCGCTGGCCTTTCGTTTTTCATAAAGGATTTTTCGCCATGATGGTGCTCTATTCCGGAACCACGTGTCCGTTTTCGCAACGCTGCCGCTTCGTGTTGTTCGAAAAGGGCATGGATTTCGAGATCCGCGACATCGACCTGTACAACAAGCCCGAAGACATCTCGGTGATGAATCCGTACGGTCAAGTGCCCATTCTGGTCGAGCGCGACCTGGTCCTGTACGAGTCGAACATCATCAACGAGTACATCGACGAGCGCTTCCCGCACCCGCAGCTCATGCCGGCCGACCCGGTCATGCGCGCGCGCACCCGCCTGTTCCTGTACAACTTCGAGAAAGAGCTGTTCGTCCACGTCTCGACGCTGGAAGACCGCAGCGCCAAGCCCGACGAGAAGAAGCTGGCCAACGCCCGCCAGAACATCCGCGACCGCCTGGCCCAGCTGGCCCCGATGCTGCTCAAGAACAAGTACATGCTGGGCGAGGAATTCTCCATGCTCGACGTGGCCGTGGCCCCGCTGCTGTGGCGCCTGGACCACTACGGCATCGAACTGCCCAAGAACGCGGCTCCGCTGCAAAAGTACGCCGAACGCATCTTCTCGCGCCCGGCCTACATCGAAGCGCTGACGCCTTCGGAAAAAGTGATGCGTCGCTAAGGCTGTTGCGTGATGGGTGAAACTTCGACCAAACCGTATCTGATCCGCGCGCTGCACGAATGGTGCACCGATAACGGCTACACGCCGTACATCACCGTGCAGGTCGACGAGCACACCATGGTGCCCGTCGCCCACGTGCGCGACGGCCAGATCACCCTGAACGTGGGCACGCTGGCCACCAACCGCCTGGTGCTGGGCAACGAATTCATCGAATTCCAGGCCCGCTTCAGCGGCGTGACCGAAAACGTCTACGTGCCGGTGGGCGCCGTCAGCGCCATCTATGCGCGCGAAACCGGCGCCGGCATGGGCTTCGAAGTGCAGCCCTACGAACCGCCGGCCCCGGGTACGCCGGGCGCGTCCGACCTGGCCACGACCGAAGCCGACGCGGACACCGCGCCGGGTGACGATGGCGGCGACGACGAACCCAAGCGCCCGCGCCTGACAATCGTCAAATGACGCGCCGCGCGGGGACCGGGCTCTCTTGAACCGACAGGCCATCCCCGCGCACCGCTCCGGCCAGTCGCGCCGGCGCCACCTGGCCGATCTTGCACGCCCCTCCCGAGGGGCGTTTCTTCGTCCCTCATCGTCCTCGCCCCGCCGGGCGGACGGCGGGGCGCGACAGGCATTTCCGTCCGTTTTCGATGTCCGCCCTGATCGGAGAGAACGATGAGACACCTCCCGACCGCATGGCTTTGCGTGGCGCTGGCGGGAGGCCTTCCTCCCGCCGTCATGGCGCAGGCCTCCCCGCGGCCGGCGCCCGCCGCCAACGCCGCGGACAGCGCCACGGCGCGGGCCGCGCTCGACGCCGTGACGCACGCGCAATGGGTGGCCATGCACAACGACATGCTGGCCCGGCTGGCCAACGCGGCGCCACTGGCCGACTATCGCGCGCTGGCGGAATCGGGCAATGCCCGGGCCCAGGCGCTGCTTGGTTTCATCTACGCCAGCGAGCACAGCCTCGTGGCCGGCCTGGCGCAAGACCTGCCGCAAGCGGCAGGGTGGTTCCGGCGGGCCGTCGCGCAGGGTGACGTTCCCGCCCATGTCGGACTGGGTCTGCTCTCGCTGCACGGCATGGGCGCGGCGCGCGACGATGCCGAGGCCGCCCGGCTGTTCCGTTACGCCGCCGATCGTGGCAGCAGCGCGGGCCAGGCCAACCTGGGCGATCTCCATATCGAAGGGCGCGGCGTCCCACAGGATCCGGCCGCGGCGGCGAGCCTGTATCGCCTTGCCGCCGAGCAGGGCCACATGAACGCCCAGACCAATCTTGCCGTGCTCTACGCGCGCGGCTGGGGCGTGCGCCAGGACGACGCCGAGGCACTGCGCCTGTACCGGTTGGCGGCAGCGCAGGGCGGTACGCAGGCCTATGTGGGACTGGGCGACCTGTATCGCACCGGGCAGGGCGTGACCCAGGACTACGCCGAGGCGGCGCGGCTATACCGGCAGGCCGCCGACGGCAACGACGATCTCGGCAAACTCTACCTGGGCCACATCTACGCCGCGGGGCTTGGCGTGCCCCGCGACTACGCCGAGGCGGCCCGCTGGTATGAACTATCCGCCCGGCAGGGCAACCCGCAGGCGCTCGGCAACCTGGCCGAGCTGTATCTGCGGGGCTGGGGCGTGCCGCAGGATGCCGCCATGGGGCGCCAGCTGATGCAGGCGGCGGCCGAGCGCGGCCATGGCCCGGCCCGCGACTGGCTCGCGGCCAACCCCGCGCCATAGCCGCCTCGCGGCCGCGGATCCGGGCCGGAGCGGACCCGACGCGGTGGCTTTGAAACCTGTAACGATAGTGCGTATCATTTGCAAATATCGCCGTAATCCGGTCTCATACGCCTGAACCCGGGCCCGCTGTCCGCGCGCAACGCACCGCCCGGCCCGCCAGGAGCCGCCACAGACCCATGCCGTACCTGATCGGAATGCCACCCGCCGGCGGCCCGTCGACGCAATTCGTCCCGCAGATCGACCGCCAATTGCTCGCCAAGCTGTGCCTGTTCGACGGCCTGTCCGAAGAGGATCTGGCACAGGTCCCGCGACAGATCCGCCTCACGCTGCGCGGCGCCAGCCGCGCGCCCGCGATCCTGGGTTGGGAAGACGGGCCGTTCGTGGTCAGCGCGAGGGTGCGCCACCTGATGGAAACGCTGGAGCCCGATACGCATCGCTTCCTGCCGATCGACGTCGAAACCATGCTCCCGGGCCGCAAGAGCCGGCCCTTCCGCACCTACCACCTGCTGCTGTGCCCGCCCCGCGTCGACGCCGTGATCATCGAAAAGACCGAATTCTCCAAGGGCATGGGCCGGGCCGGCTACGAAATCAGCGCCGGCTTCTCGTTCCTCAAGGGCACGCCGCTGGTGCTGGACCAGGCCGCCATCGCGAACCGCTGCTTCTGGCGGCTGCCGCGCCAATTCGGTGTCAGGCCGGCCTCTGCGCACAGCGGCATCAGCGGCTATTTCTGCTCGGACGAATTGTGGCGCGCCCTGCGCGCCGAACGCCTGCACGGCTGGGAAGCCAGGCGGCGCTGCGCCACGGCTACCCGGCAGGCATGACGATCCCGCACCCGTCCTGCATGCGCGCCAGGAGCCGGAAAGAATCTCCTTTTTTCATTACAATGCAGTCCCTGCGCGTGCCCCCCCCCCCCGGGCGCGCCGTGCCGGTGTAGCTCAGTTGGTAGAGCAGCTCACTTGTAATGAGAAGGTCGAGGGTTCGATTCCTTTCACCGGCACCATCAGCATCCCCCGGGATCCTCCCTCAGCGCACAAGGTCAGGCCGAACGTCCCAGTTCGCCAATCACGCGATTGCGTCGCGTGCCGTGCCACCGGTAAATGATCGATTCGATGAAAGTGCGGCCATCCGGCCAGTCCGGCGTGGCTATACTTGTCCCGGTCCCGCGCACAGGGCCGAACGCCGCGGTAACACGATGGGCCATGGCAGCGAGGATCGCTTGCCTGTGAAGCACTTGATTGGGGAAATGCAGATCCATGTTCAGTCACATCACGGTCGGCGTCAGCGATCTGGCCCGCGCCTCGGTTTTCTACGATGCGATCCTCGCACCCCTTGGCCTGCGCCAACGGCAGGTCACACCCGACGGCGGGCCGGCATCGCTCTGCTGGGTGGTTCCCGGCGCCACGCTGCCTCGGTTCTACGCATACGCGCCGTTTGATGGAAAGCCCTGCTCCGCGGGTAACGGCAGCATGGTGGCGTTCCTCGCCCCCGACGAGCAGGCGGTGAGGCACGCGCATGCCCTCGGGCTTGCCGCGGGAGGCGTGGACGAGGGGGCTCCGGGCCCGCGCCCCCACTATGGCAACGGCTACTATGGCGCCTACCTGCGCGACCCCGACGGCAACAAGATCCACCTCGTCTATCGAGGCGATATCGTCCAGGACGCCGAGACGTCAACTACCGGCAGGGTGAATCCCTGATGCCAATGGCGCCCGAACACCTGTACCAGCTGCTGCTGGTTTACGCGACCTATCTGATCGCCACGGCGAGTCCCGGGCCGAGCAACATGGCCATCATGGGCGTGGCAATGAGCCAGGGCCGGGCATCGGCGCTGGCCCTGGCGCTTGGCGTCACGACGGGCAGCCTGTTCTGGGCGGTCCTCGCGGCCACGGGCGTTTCGGCGATCCTGGCGAGCTATGCCGAAGCCCTGTTCATCATCAAGGTCGCCGGCGGCCTGTATCTGCTCTATCTAGCCTGCAAGGCGGCCCGCTCGGCGCTCGCCCCGCGGCGCCCCGCGCCCGAGGCTGGCGGCGCGACCGCGAACGCATGGCAACTCTATCGCCGCGGCGTCCTGTTGCACCTGACCAATCCGAAGGCCGTGCTGGCCTGGATTGCCATCATGTCGCTCGGCCTGCGCGCCGACTCGCCCTCCTATACGTTCCCCGCCATCGTCATGGGTTGCGCCGCGCTCGGCCTTTTCGTGTTCGGTGGATACGCGGTGGTGTTTTCCACGCCGCTGATGGTGCGGGCCTACCAGAGATCACGGCGCTGGATAGAGGGCATTCTGTCTGCGGCCTTCGCCTATGCCGGCATCCGGCTGTTGCTATCGAAGACCTGATTTTCCCGCGCTTGCGCGTTGTCTAATGGAGTTCCGGCGTGCAGCCGACAAAAAAACGGCCATTCGGCCGTTTTTTTGCGTTTCCTTGCACGCAGGCAGCGGCCGCGTTCCGGCCCGCCCGTGCCGCGGCTCACCCCAGCGCCGGCAGCATGTTGAACAACAGCACCATGACCAGGCCGGCCACCGACACGATGGACTGCACCACCGAGATCGTCTTGGTGGCCTCGCCCATGGTCATGCCGAACGATTCCTTCACCATCCAGAAACCGGCGTGATTGGCGTAGTTGAAGAACAGCGAACCGCAGCCGATCGACAGCGCCAGCAGCGGCAGGTTCAGCGAGGGATCGGCGCCGGCCAGCGGCGCCAGCAGGCCGGCGGCGCCGACGATGCCGACGGTGGCCGAGCCGGTGGACACCGACAGCAGCATGGCGATCAGCCAGCCCAGCACCAGCGGCGGAAATGCGAACTGGTGGGTCAGGTGGACGATGGCGTCGCCGACCTTGGCGCTGGTCAGCACCTGCTGGAAGGCGCCGCCGCCGGCGATGATCAGCATGATGCCGGCAATGGGCTTGAGGCTCTTGCCGAGCGCGTCGCGCAGTTTCTCGGCGTCGCCGCCCCGCGCCAGCACCAGCGCCACGGCCGCGAACAGCACGCCCAGCAGCATGGCCACCAACGGATTGCCCAGGAAGGCCGCCACGTGCATCAGGGGCGAGGCCTTGGGCAACAGCATCTCGGCCACCGCGTGCAGCAGCATCAGCAACGCCGGCAGCAGGGCCGCCAGCACGCCCAGGCCGACGCCGGGCACCGAATGGCCGGCATCGGCCGCGCGGACGGCGGTGAATTGCTCAAGCAGCGCTTCGTCCGGGCGGGTCGTCATGCGCGGGGCGATGAAGGCGCCGTACAGCGGGCCGCCCAGGATCATGGCGGGCAGGGCCGCGAGAAAACCGTAGATCATGGTCGGCCCGACCGTGGTCTTCAGGCTCGCGATCGCCGTCAGCGGGCCAGGATGGGGCGGCACCATGCCGTGCATGGCGGCCAGGGCCGAGATCACCGGCACCCCCACGTACACGTAGGCCGAGCCCTTGAAGCGTTCCTGGCCTTCCAGCTTGCGGGCCACGCTGAAGATCAGCGGCAGCATCACCACCAGGCCCACTTCGAAGAACATCGGGATGCCGATGATGAACGCCACCAGCGTCATGGTCCACGGAATCAGGCGAGGCGAGGTGCGGGCCAGGATCGCATTGGCCAGCCGCTCGGTGGTGCCCGAATCCGCCAGGATCTTGCCGAGCATGGCGCCCAGCGCGATCACCACGCCCACCGCGCCCAGAGTCTTGCCCGCGCCGTCGGTCAGGTTCTTGACGATGGCGGTGGGCTCCATGCCGGTGGCGAAACCGACGCCGATGGACACGATCAGCAGCGCCAGCAGCGGATGCATGCGGATGCGCGAGACAATGAGTGCGACCAGCACCAGCACGCTTACCAGGGCGGTAAGCAACAATTGGATGTCGAACGAAGACATGTATGAAATCCGGAAAAAACGTGAGAGGTCGCGAACCTTCTGGTTGCCATGATAAGGGATCGCCCTGACGCCCAACCGTCATAACCCCTGCGGTCATCCGGGCCGTTTTGCATTCCCCGCGAAATTTGTGCATAATTCGCCCCCTCTACCTGTTCCCCGATAGCTCAGTCGGTAGAGCGACGGACTGTTAATCCGCAGGTCGCTGGTTCGAGCCCAGCTCGGGGAGCCAAAGAATGCAGTACTGAAAGGCCCGCAACCTGGTTGCGGGCCTTTTGCATCTGGGGCCGCGCATCAGGGCAGGGTCCCGCGCCCGGGGCTTGCGGCACGCGCGAACTCGGACGCGATCACCCCTTCAAGCGCTGACAAGGGCCCGGATACGCGGCCGAAAGGTTTTACGATTGCGGTTGAATCATCGCCAAAGCCTTGGTCCCAGCCTGGATCCGCGCATGCCCCAACGTACGAAGAACGTCGACTCGACCACCGCCTTTGAACTTGTGTTCGGCCTGTTGCAGGGCATGCCCTGGCTGGTTCGCGATGCCTCGCGGGCGCTGCCGGAAGTCGCGGTAATGAAGGCCCATCAGGCCGATGCGGTCAACGCGATTCTCTGGATCTGCGAAACCGGCGACCTGACCGGCTGGCCGACGCAAACACAACGCGACACCCGGGCCACGGCGTCCTACCTGCTGACGGACCTGGCCTTCAGGCTGCTCGATCCGGCGTCGCCGTTTGCGGCCCGCGCCTGGGAAATCCCCGTTGACCAGCCGCCGCATGTCCAGGCGCTGCAGATCGTGCGGCACGAAATCCTGCGCAGCACGCCGATCACCGCCCAGCCGCGCTGAACCGTTTCCACGCCCGCGCCTGATTTGCGAGAATGGGGGCTCCCCCGGTTTCAGGCCTCCCATACCCGCCTCATGCGTTCCCACCGCTCCCTGCCCGCCCTGGTCTCGCTGCGCGCCTTTGAGGCGGCCGCCCGGCGCCTGAGCTTCAGCCTGGCGGGCGAGGAACTGTTCGTCACGCAAAGCGCCATCAGCCACCATATCCAGCGGCTGGAAACCGAGCTGGGCGTGCCGCTGTTCGAACGCCGGACCCGCGCGGTGGCGCTGACGCCGGCCGGGCAGGCCTATTACGAGCGGGTCCACGCCGCTTTCGAGCTGCTGCGCCAGGGTACGGATGCGATCCGCGCGCCGACCGTCGCGCGACGCACGCTGCGGGTCGGCCTGCTGGCCTCGTTCGCCACCCGCTGGCTGGCGCCGCGCCTGCCGGACTTCGCCGCCACGCATCCGGACATCGACCTGCAGCTGCTGCCGGCGATCGGGCTGGCCGACGTGGCGGCGGGCGAAGTGGACGTGGCCATACGTTATGGCCGCGGCACCTGGCCGGGCCTGCGGGCACGGCGCCTGATGCCGGAACGGCTGTCGGTGGTGTGCGCGCCCGCGCTGGTGGCGGGACGGCGGCGCCCGCGCGTGCCGGCGGACCTGTTGCGCTACCCCTTGCTGGTCTCGCACGCGCAGTTGCCGTTCGAGTGGGATGCCTGGGCCCGCCAGCATGGACTGGACCTGGGCCGGGCCCAGACAGTGCACCTGCACGACTACAACATCGTGGTGGAGGCGGCGCTGGCGGGACAGGGCATTGCCATGGGCCGCCACCGCCTGATCGCCGCGCAACTGGCCAGCGGCGCCCTGGTGGAAGCGCTGCCCGGCACGGCGCTGGACGATCCGCGCATCGGCTGGTGGTTCGTCAGCCCGCGCGGCAAAGCCGATGCCACCGCGCAGGCCTTCCACGCATGGCTGGCGCGGGCCGCGGCCGCCGATTGACGCATTACTTTTGCTCATACGTAGTGCGCAAGAATTGATTGGTCAGGCGCCGCGCGCGCCGATAGCATGGGAATCACTTATTCCCTCGTCCATTTCACAGGTGACCCCATGACCCGTACGATCTCCGGCCGCGTGGCCGAACTCGGCCTTGCGCTGGAAGCGGCGGCCGCGCCCGCCGCCAATTACGTTCCCTTCGTCCAGGAGGGCAACCTGCTGTACATCTCCGGCCAGATTTCACGGACGGGGGGCAAGCCGGCATTCCTGGGCCAGCTGGGCAACCAGGTCTCCGAGGCCGACGGCGTCGCCGCCGCGCGCCTGTCGGCGCTGGGCCTCCTGGCGCAGATCGCCGCCGCCACCGGCGACCGTCTCGACCGCGTGGCACGGGTGGTGCGCTTGGGCGTGTTCGTCGCCAGCACGCCGGATTTCAACCGCCAGAGCGCGGTCGCCAACGGCGCGTCGGACCTGATGGTGGAAGTGTTCGGCGACGCCGGCCGCCACGCGCGCAGCGCGGTCGGCGTGGCCTCGCTGCCGCAGGGCGTGGCGGTGGAAGTGGAAGCGGTCGTCGCCCTCACGCCCGCCTGATGCCCCTCTGGCGCCGGGCCACGCCCGGCGCGCCCTTCCTGGAATCGCCATGACCGCCCCCATCCTGACACCCGCCGCCCTCGACGCGTTGCGCGCCGCCGCGCCCGGCACGCGCACCACCGTCCACTTCAACCATGCCGGCGCGTCGCTGCCGTCCACGGCCACGCTCGAGGCCATTCTGGCCCACCTGCGGCGCGAAGCCGAACAAGGGCCGATGGAAGCGGGTGTCGCCGCGCGCGCGCAGACCGACCAGGCGCGCCAACTGGCCGCGCGCCTGCTCAATGCCCAACCCGACGAAATCGCCCTGACCGGCGGCAACTCGCCCGGTTGGGGCGCGGCGTTCGCGGCGCTCGGGCCTTGGCGTGACGGCGATCGCATCCTGGTGGGCCGCCATGAATGGGGCGGCAATCTCGCTGCCATGCGGCTGGCCACGCAACACACCGGCGCCTCGATCGAGACAATTCCGTCGGACGACAGCGGCTGTGTCGATCCGGCCGCGCTCCAGGCCATGCTGGACGAACGGGTGCGGCTGGTGGCCCTGACCTGGCTGCCCGCCAATGGCGGCCTGATCAACCCGGCCGCCGCCATCGGCCGCGTCACGCGCGCGGCCGGCGTGCCGTATTTCATCGACGCGGCGCAAGCGGTGGGGCAATTGCCGGTGGACGTGGCCGAGGTAGGCTGCGACGTGCTCAGCGGCGCCGGCCGCAAGGCCTTGCGCGGCCCGCGTGGCACCGGCCTGCTGTATGTGCGGCGTGATTTCCTGCCGCGCTTGGCGCCTGCCTTCGTCGACACCTATTCCGCGCCGCTGGGCGCCGATGGCCAGCCGCAACTGCGCGGCGACGCGGCGCGCTTCGAATCGGCCGAAGCCTCGCTGGCGTTGCGCGCCGGCCTGGCCAATGCGTTGCGCGAGGCGCTCGATATCGGGCTGGACGCCATCCGCGCGCGCATCGATACGGTGGCGCAAGCCTTGCGCGCCGGACTGACCGCGATCGACGGCATCGAGGTGCTGGACCAGGGCCGCGAACGCTCCGGCCTGGTGTCGTTCAATCTTGCCGGACTGGAAGCCGGCGCCGTCCAACGCGCCCTGGCGGCGCAAGGCATCACTATCGGCAGCAACGGCGTGCCGTACACGCCGCTCGACATGCAGGCGCGCGGCCTGGCGCAGATCGCGCGCGCCTCGGTCAGCTACCTGACCCGCGACGACGAGATCGAGCGCCTGCTCGATGCCTTGCGCACCCTGGCGCGGCAAGCGCGTTGATCCCTATGCCGCCAACCGCCGCGTGAACGGCGACCACCTGGTGAAGACCAGCAGGTTGCCGAACATCACCAGCCCCAGGCCCAGCAGCGCGGCCGGCGTCCACTGGTAGCCCTCGGCGAAGGTGGACACGCTCAGCGCCACCACCGGAAACAGCACCGTGCAGTAGGCGGCGCGCGCCGGGCCCATGCGCCCGACCAGCGTGAGGTAGGCGGTGAAGCCAATGACCGATCCGGGAATCGCCAGGTAGAGCAGGGCGCCGACATAGGCCGACGAGGTATCGAAGCGGAACGGCACGCCTGCCGCCGCGCAACCGGCCAGCAACACCGCGGCACCGTACAGCATGCTGTAGGCGTTGCCCGTCAGCGGCCGGATGCCGGCGCGCTGCTGCAGCGACGACAGCATGTTGCCGGTGGAAAAACAGAACGTGCCCAGCAACGCGAAGCCCAGCCCGAGCAACGTCTCGTGGCTGGCCTCCTGGCCGGACAGCTCGGGCCAGAACAGCAACACCAGCCCGGAAAAGCCCACCGCGCCAGCGACCATGACGCGCGGCGCGATCCGCGTACCGAACCACAGCCGCGCGTTCAACGCGTTCCACAGCGTGGCGGCGGAAAACACCACCGATACCAGGCCACTGGGAATCCACTGCGTGGCCGTGTAGAAGCAGAGGAAATTCAGGCAGAACAGGCACAGCCCCTGGCCCAGGCATAACAGGTGCCCGCGACGATCCAGGCGCTGCAGTTTGCGGGTCAGCAGCAACGCGGCGAACAGCACCAGGCCGGCCAGCGCGAAACGGTAGAAGATGGACACGGGAATCGCCACGACCCCAAGCTGCAGCTTGATGGCGATCCAGGTGGTGCCCCAGATGATGACGGTCAGGAAATACAGGAAGAGATTCACTTTGGGACGCTCGGCAGGGCCAAAAAGGACATGACATCCAGGACCGCGAAAATCGCGGGCTCCGGCGCCCAGTCTGCGCCTGCCGCGGACGGAAAAATTGCCGGTTCTTGCGGTTTTTCCGCACCTGCGCCTGCCACGCGCGCGGGGATCGCAGTAGCATTTCGGTTCCATGGGCACCACCGCTTCGGCTCCGTCCGACTTCTCCGTTTTTCGCACGCTGTCCGCGTCCAGTGCGACGCTGGCACGGGCCGCTTCGCTGGGCGATGGCATCGCCATTTCGCAGTGGGGCCGTAGCGCCCACGAAACGCTGGGCTATGACACGCCCGGACACCACACGCTGTCGCTTTACCTGCATGGCGGCGAGAAATCATTCCGGATCGGCAATCCGCTGCATGGCGGCGCCGGCAAGTTCTGCGTGCTGCCCGCCGAACACCATTCGCGCTGGTGCATGAACGACACGGTGCATTTCCTGCACCTGTACATCGCGCCCGAACGCCTGGCGCGCGAGGCCGTGCTGCGGCTCGACTGCGAACCGCGTGCGCTGGAACTGCGCGACCGCACCTATATCCATGACGCCTCGCTGACCGATGTCTGCCGGGCCCTGCTGGACACCGACTGGAACGCGCCCGCCGACCGCCTGGCGGCCAGCAGCGCGGCCGAGACGGTGCTGCACCACCTGTTGCGCCAGGGCGTGTCGCGCAAGGCCGCGACGCCCGCGCGCGGCGGCCTGGCGCCGGCGGTGCGGCGTCGGATCATGGACTACATCGACGCGCACCTCGCCGAGCCCCTGACGCTGGACCAGTTGGCCGGCGTGGCGGCGCTGTCCACTTACCACTTCGCCCGCATGTTCCACACCTCGTTCGGCGAGCCGCCGCACGCCTGGGTCCGCGCCCGGCGCCTGGCCCACGCGCGCGGCCTGCTGGCCAGCGGCAGGGGCGATCTGGCCGGCGTCGCGCAGGCGGCCGGCTTCGGCAACGCCAGCCACCTGTCGCGGGTGTTCCGCGACGCCATCGGCGTCACGCCCGGCCAGTACCGCGCCGCCCACCGCCGGCAGTAAGCGCGCGGGCCGCGCGGTCTACAATGGCGCATCGCCCTTCGCGGCCTGATCGCCTGCCCCGCCCGCGATGCCATCGCCGACTTCCCGCGACGTTTCCATCCCCCTCGATGCCGCCGGCCAGACGCCGCTGCGCGCCCATTGGCTGGCCGAACTGGTCCGATTGCGCGAAGCGCACTGGGGACCGCTGGAAGACAGCGGCGTGGTGCGCCAGGTGCGCCAGCTCGACGTCCCCCTGCCGCAACGCATCCTGGCCCGCGCCCAATTGCTGGCGCAACGCGAGCAGTTGACGCCGCTGGTCGACGGCTGGCGCCGCAGCGCCGCCGCCGTGCTGGTCGTGCTGGTGCTGCTGGCCCTGCTGTCGGGCGCTGGCGTGGCCGCCGGCGCCCTGGGCGACGGCAGCCGTCCGGTCAATGTGCTGTGGGCGCTGGGCGCGCTGCTGGGCCTGCACGCCATCACCTTCCTGCTGTGGCTGGCCAGCTTCCTGCTGCGGCCGGCGGCCATGACGCCATTGGGACGGCTCTGGCTCTGGGCGACGCGCAAGCTGGCCCGCGGCCCCGACGGCGCCCTGGTGCCGCAGGCGTTCCTCAACCTGCTCGGCCGCGCCGGCGCGTTGCGCTGGCTGTTCGGTTCGGTCAGCCATGGCCTCTGGCTGGCCGGGCTGGGCGCGGCGCTGGCCACCCTGCTGGCGCTGCTGACCACCGCCAGCTACCGCTTCGTCTGGGCCACCACGCTGCTGGCGCCCGACACCTTTGTCTGGTTGACGCACGCCATGGGCTGGCTGCCGGCGCAACTGGGCTTTCCGCTGCCCGACGCCGCCATGGTGCGGGCCAGCGACGGCAGCCAGGCCCTGGCCGCCGATGCCCAGGTGCAATGGTCGCTATGGTTGATCGGCGTGCTGGTGACCTACGGCATCCTGCCTCGGCTGGCGGCCTGGCTCGCCTGCATGGCCGCCGCCCGGCGCGCGCTGCGCGCCATCGCCATCGATCCCACGCTGGCTGGCCATGCCGCCTTGCGCGACCGGCTCGATCCGCCCGCGCAGTCCACCGGCATCGATCGTCCGGTCGACCCGCTGCATCAGCCCCGCGTGGCCTCATCGGCGCCGCAGGGCCTGGGGGGCCAGCCCGTGCTGCTGGGCCTGGAACTGCCCGCGGACCTGTCCTGGCCGCCGCCCGACCTGCCCGCCTCGGTCCGCATGGCGGGCACGCTGGATACCCGCGAGCAGCGCAATCAGCTGCTCGATGCGCTGTCGCGCGCGGCCGCCTCGCGCCTCGTGATCGCCTGCGACGCGCGCCAGACGCCCGATCGCGGCACGCTGGCGCTGATCGCCGAGCTGGCCGCGCATGCCGCGCTGACCCGGGTTTGGTTGCTGGCGCCGGCCGGCGCGGACACGCGCGAACCGCTCTGGCGCGAGCGGCTGGCGGCCCTGGGAATGGATGCCCAGGCCGTCATTGGCGCCCAAGGCGCCGCGCTGGCGTGGTTGGAGCACGGCCATGACTGAACGCCTCATCAACATTGCGGTGGTGGGCCACACCAACACCGGCAAGACCTCGCTGCTGCGAACGCTGACCCGCGATACCCGTTTCGGCGAGGTCGCCGACCAGCCCGGCACCACCCGCCACGTCGAGGGCGCGCGCCTGCGGCTCGACGGGCGCGCCGTGCTGGAATGGTTCGACACGCCCGGCATGGAAGACAGCATCGCGCTGCTCGAATACCTGGAACGGCTGGAAGCGCCGGGCGAGCGGCTGGACGGGCCGGCCCGGATCCGGCGCTTTCTCGACACGCCCGAAGCGCACGGCCGCTACGAGCAGGAAGCCCGAGTCCTGAAGAAGATGCTGGACTGCGACGCCGCGCTGTACGTGATCGATGCGCGCGATCCGGTGCTGGGCAAGCATCGCGACGAACTCGCCATCCTGGCGGCCTGCGGCCGGCCCTTGCTGCCGGTGCTGAATTTCGTCAATGCGCCAGCGCATCGCGCCGCCGAGTGGCGCGAGGCGCTGGCGCGGCTGGGCCTGCACGCCGCCGTCGAGTTCGATACCGTCGCGCCGCCGCTCGATGGCGAACAACAGCTGTATGCCAAGCTCGGCGTGCTGCTGGACCGCCACGCCGACACCTTGGCGCGCCTGGCCGACAATCTGGCGCGCCAACGCCGCGAGCGCCACGCCGCCGCCTGCGAACTGCTGGCCGACCTGCTGGTCGATGTCGCCGCGCTGCATATCGCCAGCGCCAGCGACGAAGCCGCGCTGGCGGCCGCGGCGCGGCAACTGCGTGAGCAAGTGCGCCAGCGCGAGCAGGCCTGCGTCACCGCGTTGCTGGCGCTGTACAACTTCCGCGCGTCGGATTACGACGATGATGCGTTGCCGCTGCAAGGCGAACGCTGGGGCATGGACCTGTTCCACCCTCAGGCCCTCAAGGACATGGGCGTGCAGGTCGGCATGGGCGCCGCGGCCGGCGCCATGGCCGGCGCGGCGGTGGACCTGCTCAGCGCCGGCCTCAGCCTGGGCACCGGCATGCTGATCGGGGCCGCCGCCGGCGGACTGTGGCAGGGCGTGGAAAAGCTTGGCAAACGCGTTGCCGGCAAACTGCGCGGCTGGCGCGAGATCAGCGTCGACGACGCGGTGCTGCGCCTGTTGGCGCTGCGCCAGCGGCAGCTGATCGACGCACTGGAACGCCGCGGCCACGCCGCCCGCGCGCCGCTGCGGCTCGACCGTCCCGACGACGAGGCGCTGCGCCGCGGCCCCTTGCCCGAGGTCCTGAAGGAAGCGCGCAGCCGGCCCGAATGGTCGGCGCTGGCCAAGGGCCATGAAGACAGCGAACGGCGCAAGCAGATCGTGCGCGAATTGGCGCGGACCCTGGCCGCCGATCCCGCGCCCAGGGCCTGAGGCCGGCCGTCCGATGGCGCGCCAAACCCACCATTCGCAACGCGAAGCAAGCAAGTACTAACCCCAATCCAAACCGATTGACGCTTAAACGAATCGATCTATAAGATTCGTTCTGCATCGGTGCGGTCCATCCCGCCATGACAATCACAAGGGGTTGGATCTACCGTGAACCGCCTTTCGTCGTAAGCAGCAACGCCATGCCCCGGCTCCCCGTGGGGCCAGGGCCCTATCACTTCTGTCGCGCTATCCGCGCATTACGGAGCATGAGGGCTATGCGTACTTTCCCCCACCTGAAACAAGCGGCGCTGGCGGCTGCGCTGACTGCCTCATTGGCATTCAGCGCCGGCGCGGCCGCCAAGACCTTCCATTGGTCATACCAGGGCGACGCCACGTCGATGGACCCGATGGCGCTGAACGAAACCTTCACGCTGGGCTTCCAGGGCAACATCTACGAAACGCTGGCCGGCTATGACGGCAACCTGAAACTGACGCCGCTGCTGGCCGAGAGCTGGGAAAACCCGGAGCCCACCAAATGGGTCTTCAAGCTGCGCAAGGGCGTGAAGTTCCACGACGGCTCGCCGTTCACCGCCGATGACGTGATCTTCTCCTGGAAGCGCAGCCTGACGCCGGGCTCCGACATGAAGGGCTACGGCGCCAAGGCCTCCGACATCAAGAAGATCGACGACTACACCATCGAGGTCACCACCCCCACGCCCAACCCGATCCTGCCGCGCGAATGGGTGTTCCTCTACATCATGAGCAAGTCGTGGTCGGAAAAGAACAAGACCACCGAAGCCACCAACGTCAAGGGCGACAACCAGGGCAACTACGCCAACCTCAACGCCAACGGCACCGGCCCCTTCATGCTGGTGTCGCGCCAGCCGGACGTAAAGACCGTGCTCAAGCGCTACGACGGCTACTGGAACAAGAACATCAAGACCAACGTCGATGAGGTCATCTTCCAGCCGATCACGCAGGAAGCCACGCGCGTGGCCGCGCTGATCTCCGGCGAGATGGACCTGGTGCAGCCGGTGCCGGTGCAGGACTGGAAGCGCCTGGAAGACGCCAAGGGCGTCAAGCCGCTGACCGCGCCCGAGGCCCGCGCCATCTTCATCGGCATGGACCAGGACCGCGACGAACTGCTGTTCTCGGACGTGAAGGGCAAGAACCCCTTCAAGGACCCGAAGGTGCGCGAAGCGGTGGTGCTGGCCGTGGACACCAAGGCCATCAATGAAAAGATCATGCGCAACGCCGCCAAGCCGCTGGGTTCGCTGATCGCCACCGCCATCAACGGCTACGACGAATCGTTCGGCGCGCCCTACAAACCGGACCCGGAACGCGCCAAGAAGCTGCTGGCCGAGGCCGGCTACCCGAAGGGCTTCACCGTCACCATGGACTGCCCCAACGACCGCTACGTCAATGACGAAAAGGTCTGCCAGGCGGTGGCCGGCATGCTGGCGCGCGTCGGCATCAAGATCAACCTGCTGGCGCAGACCAAGTCCAAGTACTTCGGCAAGATCCTGCTGCAGGCCGGCAACCAGACCAGCATGTACATGCTCGGATGGACGCCCAGCTCGACGGACGCGCACAACACGCTGCTGAACCTGGCCGCGTGCCGCGACGCCAAGACGGCGGCGGGCCAGTTCAACCTGGGCGGCTACTGCAACAAGAAGGTCGATGACCTCACCGCCAAGATCGGCGTCGAGACCGACCAGGCCAAGCGCAACGCGATGATCAAGGAAGCCTTCGGCATCGTGCGCAGCGACTTCGGCTACCTGCCGCTGCACCAGCAGCCGATGTCGTGGGGCGTGAAGGACAACATCAAGGTCATCCAGCGCGCCGACGACGTGCTCGACCTGCGCGACGTGGTCCTGCCGTAGTCCCCGGGCGCCGCGCCACGCCGCAGGGCGTGCACGGCGCCGTGTTTGATGCGACCCCCGCGACGGCGCCAGCCGTCCGGGCGCGCCCGGCCCAGCCCCGCTTGCCGCGACCGGCAACGCGCGGCCCGGCGTTATCCGACCAAGAGGGCATCCAACCATGCTTTCCTTTATTGCGCAGCGGCTGATCCAGTCGGTGCTGGTGATGTTGACGGTGGCGCTGATCGCGTTCTCCATGTTCCGGTATGTCGGCGACCCGATCGCCAGCATGGTGGGGCAGGACACCACGCCCGAACAGCGCGAACAGCTGCGTGAACAGTTGGGCCTGAACGATCCCTTCGTGGTGCAGTACGCGCATTTCGTCGCCAACGCGGTGCGCGGCGACTTCGGCATTTCCTACCGCCACCGCCGGCCGGTCAGCGAACTGCTCGAAGAACGCCTGCCGGCCACGCTGGAGCTGTCGTTCGTCTCCGCCGTGATGGCGCTGGCGCTCGGCATCCCCATGGGCATCTACACCGCGCTCAAGCGCCACGGCGTGCTGTCCAAGACCTTCATGGCGATCTCGCTGGCCGGCATCTCGCTGCCCACCTTCCTCATCGGCATCCTGCTGATCCTGTTCTTCGGCGTGCAGTTGCGATGGCTGCCCAGCTTCGGGCGCGGCGACGTGGTCGGGCTGGGCTGGTGGACCACGGGCTTTCTGACCAAATCCGGCCTGCTGGCGCTGATCATGCCGGCCATCACGCTGGCGCTGTTCCAGATGACCCTGATCATGCGGCTGGTGCGCGCCGAGATGCTGGAAGTGCTGCGCGCCGACTTCATCAAGTTCGCGCGCGCCCGCGGCCTGCCGGAGCGGCTGATCAATTTCCGCCATGCGCTCAAGAACACCATGGTGCCGGTCATTACCATCACCGGCCTGCAACTGGGCTCCATCATCGCCTTCGCCATCATCACCGAGACGGTGTTCCAGTGGCCCGGCATGGGCCTGCTGTTCATCCAGGCCATCAGCATGGTGGACATCCCGGTGATGGCCGCCTACCTGGTGCTGATCGCCTTCATGTTCGTCGTCATCAACCTGGTGGTCGATCTGCTGTATTTCGCCGTCGACCCGCGCCTGCGCGTGCAGAGCAAATAAGGGAACCGCCTCATGAACGCCCGCATCGCTCCCTTCTTCGCGCGCGCCGCCGACAGCGACCTCTGGCACAGCTTCAAGCGCTCGCCCGGCGCCATCATCGCCGCCGTGGTCACATTGGCCATCCTGCTGGGCGCGCTGTTCGCGCCGGTGATCGCGCCGCACAACCCCTTCGACCTGGCTTCCCTGAACATCATGGACGCCAACACCCCGCCAGCGTGGCAGGAGGGCGGCAGCCCCGACTTCCTGCTCGGCACCGATGACCAGGGCCGCGACATCCTCTCGGCCGTGCTGTATGGCTCGCGCGTGTCGCTGCTGGTAGGCTTCGCCTCGGTGCTGTTCTCGATGGTGCTGGGCGTCACGCTGGGTCTCATCAGCGGCTACGCCGGCGGCCGCGTCGACAGTTTCATCATGCGCATCGCCGACGTTCAGCTATCGTTCCCCGCCATCCTGGTGGCGCTGCTGATCGACGGCGTGGCGCGCGGCCTGCTGCCGCGCGACATGCACGACCAGCTGGCCCTGTACGTGCTGATCTTCGCCATCGGCATCTCGGGCTGGGTCCAGTATGCCCGCACCGTGCGCGGCTCGACGCTGGTGGAACGCAACAAGGAATACGTGCAGGCGGCAAGGCTGATCGGCATCGGCCCGGTCACCATCCTGCGCCGCCACATCCTGCCCAACGTCATGGGACCGGTGCTGGTGATCGCCACCATCCACCTGGCGATCGCCATCATCACCGAAGCCACGCTGTCGTTCCTGGGCGTGGGCGTGCCGCCCACCGCGCCGTCGCTGGGCACGCTGATCCGCATCGGCAACAGCTATCTGTTCTCGGGCATGTGGTGGATCTCGATCTTCCCCGGCATCGCGCTGGTCGCGCTGGTGCTGTCGGTCAACCTGCTGGGCGACTGGCTGCGCGACGCGCTCAACCCCAAGCTGCGCTGAGGATGCCATGGCCCTGTTGAACATCGAAGACATCCGCATTGAATTCCCAAGCCGCCGCGGCACGCTGGTGGCGGTGGACGGCGTGTCGCTGTCGCTGGAGAAAGGCGAGATCCTGGGCGTGGTTGGCGAGTCCGGCGCCGGCAAGTCGACCATCGGCAACGCCGTGATCGGCCTGCTCGAAGCGCCCGGCCGCCTGGCCGGCGGCGCGGTGCTGCTCGACGGCGAACGCATCGACACCCTTACCCCGGCGCAGAAGCGCAAGGTGCGCGGACGCCGCATCGGCATGATCTTCCAGGATCCGCTGACCTCGCTCGACCCGCTGCAGACCGTGGAAAGCCAGCTGGTCGAAACCATGCTGGTGCACCTGGACCTGACGCACGACCAGGCCAGGCAGCGCGCGGTGCAATTGCTGGCGCAGGTCGGCATCGACCAGCCCGAGCTGCGCGTTCAACAGTATCCGCACCAGTTCTCGGGCGGCATGCGGCAGCGCGTGGTGATCGCGCTGGCGCTGTGCTGCGAACCCGAGGTCATCATTGCCGACGAACCCACCACCGCGCTCGACGTGTCGATCCAGGCGCAGATCCTGGAGCTGCTGAAAAAGCTCTGCCGCCAGGAACAGGTCGGCATGATCATCATCACCCACGACATGGGCGTGATCGCGGACGTCACCGACCGGGTGGCGGTGCTGTACCACGGCAAGCTGGTCGAGCAGGGCCCCACCGCCAAGATCCTGGGCGATCCCGATCATCCCTACACCCGCAGCCTGATCTCGGCCGTGCCGCGCCCGGACATCAAGCTCAAGCGCTTTCCGCTGGTCACCTACATCGAGGACGTCAAGACGCCGGCCCAGCCGCTCGACCTGGCCACGCACTGGCTCGGCCAGCGGCGCGACTTCGGCGCACGCGGCGAAGGCCCGCTGGTGCAGGTCCGGGACCTGAGCATGCGCTTCGTGCTCAAGAGCGCCTTGTTCAAGCGCAACCAGCGCACGCTGGATGCCGTCAAGCGCGTCAACTTCTCGATCGGCGAAGGCGAGGTATTCGGCCTGGTGGGCGAATCCGGCTCGGGCAAGTCGACCGTGGCGCGGCTGATCTCGGGCCTGTACACGCCCAGCGGCGGTTCGGTCACGTTCGGCGGCACCGACCTGACCGCGCTCAAGGGCGAAAAGCAGCTCAACCCGTTCCGGCGCCAGATCCAGATGATCTTCCAGGATCCGTTCTCGTCGCTCAATCCGCGCATGCGCGTGCTGGACATCGTGGCCGAGCCGATCCGCTTCCACAAGCTGGCGGCCAGCGAGGCCGAGACGCGCCGCGTGGTGGCGGACCTGCTCGACGTGGTCGGGCTGGGCGAGCGCGCCGCCGAGCGCTTCCCGCACGAGTTTTCCGGCGGCCAGCGCCAGCGCATCTGCATCGCGCGGGCGCTGGCCACGCGGCCGCGTTTTCTGATCTGCGACGAACCGACCTCGGCGCTGGACGTGTCGATCCAGGCGCAGATCCTGAACCTGCTCAAGGACCTGCAGGAACAGCTGGGCCTGACGATGCTGTTCATCAGCCACGACCTGCCCGTGATCCGCCAGATGTGCGACCGCGTCGGCGTGATGCGCTACGGCGAACTGCTGGAGGTGGCGGACACCGAGGCGCTGTTCGAGCATCCGCAACATCCCTACAGCCAGCACCTGCTGGGGCTGATGCCCCGCTTGCAATCCATGTCCCGCGAGGGACTGGAGGTGGAAGGCTGAGCCCCACCCACACGACAAGGAGCGAGACATGAGTGCGTTGCCACAGACCCTGTTCATCGGCGGCAAGGTGTTCGACGGACATGGCGCAATGCTGCCGGGCCATGGCGTGCTGGTCGAGGGCAAGCAGGTCACGCGGGTGGCGCCGGCCGCCGAATTCAACGGCTTCGCCGGGCGGCGCATCGACACCACGGGCATGACGCTGATGCCCGGCATGGCCGACTGCCACGTGCACCTGGTCTACACCGGCGGCGCCGACCCGCAGACACAGATGTCGAAACAAGGCCCGGCCCAGATTACGCTGACCGCGCTGGAGAACGCGCAGGCCGCGCTGCGCGGCGGCTTCACGGCGCTGCGCGATTGCGGCGGCAAGGACTACCTGGAGTTCGGCGTGCGCGACGCCATCGCGCGCGGCGTGTTCCCGGGCCCGA
This sequence comes from Achromobacter sp. HNDS-1, assembly GCF_040084795.1. NCBI lineage: Bacteria > Pseudomonadati > Pseudomonadota > Betaproteobacteria > Burkholderiales > Alcaligenaceae > Achromobacter > Achromobacter sp. HNDS-1. The sequence goes on along the minus strand of NZ_CP157584.1, from coordinate 3,373,604 downwards.
CCATCAAGGCCTCGGGCCGCATCATCTGCATGACGGGGGGCCACGGCAACCGCATCGGCCGTGTCGCCGACGGCTGCGAAGAGGTGGTCAAGGCCGTGCGCGAGCAGGTCCACGCCGGTTGCGACCTGGTCAAGATCATGGCCACCGGCGGCGTCATGACGCCGGGCGTGAGCCCGATGGATGCGCACTACAGCTTCGACGAAATGAAGGCGGGCGTGCACGAAGCCAAGCGCTTTCGCAAGAGCACCGCCAGCCATGCGCAAGGCACGCAGGGCATCCTGAACGCGGTGCGCGCCGGCATCGACTCGATCGAGCACGGCATCTTCATGGACGAACAGTGCCTGGAGGAAATGCTGGCGGCCGAAACCTACCTGGTGCCGACCATCGCGGCCGTGCGCAACATCGTCGCCAACGCCGACAACGGCATTCCCGCCTATGCCGTGGAAAAGGCGCGCGCGGTGGAGCAGCGCCATCGCGAATCGATCCAGATGTACTACAAGGCGGGAGGGCGCATCGCGCTGGGCACGGATGCCGGCACGCCGTTCAACCTGCATGGCGAGAACGCGATGGAGTTGGCCTACATGGTGGAATTCGGCATGACGCCGGTCGACGCCCTGATTGCCGCCACCTCGCGCGGCCATGACCTGATGGGCATGGCCGGTCACGGCGTGGTGGAGGCGGGCGCCGTGGCGGACCTGCTGCTGGTGCGCGGCGACCCCACCGAGGACATCATGCGGGCCGCCGACAAGCGCTTCCATGTGGCGGTGCTACGCAATGGCGAAGTCATGGCCGGCGCGTTGCCGGCCTGAACGGCAACGCGCGCCGGCGCCTTACTTCACGCCACGCGCCATCAGCCAGCTCAGGAAACTCTCGACCGGCATGCGTTCGCCATTGAGGTCCACCTGGCCGCCCTCATAGTTCAGGCTCGCGACCAGCTTGCCGTCCTCCAGGCGCCCCCACTGGCCGCGCAGGAAGCGATCGCGCATCTCGTCGGCCCGCCGGCCAGCCGCCTCGCGCGCGGCGGCCTCGGGCATGCCCTCGGCCTGCATCCGCACCGCGATCAGGTCGGCCAGGCTGACGACCGGCACCGACATCCGCGCATCGAGCTTGCGCACGGTTTCCTTGACGACCGCGCCGGGCGAGTGGTTCCACAGCGTGGGCGCGCTCAGGTCGAGATCCAGCCGCAGGGTCGCGGAACCGTTGGCGGTATCCACCTGCAGCGGCGACAGCGAAAAGCCCGGCTGGGCCAGCAGGAACTTCATCAGGTGGCCCACGCCCACCATCTTGTCGCCCAGGCTGGCGTTCCCTCGGGTCGCCTCCACCGACGCCTGGAATGCGCGGAACGACACGATGTCGAAGTTGCGCGCCTCGGCGGCCAGGCGCAGGTTGGCCGCCTGGCCAGCCCGCGTGTCGATGCCCGCGACCTGCACGGCCAGCTTGGCGTTCATCGCGCTCTCGGCGCCCCTGGCGTCGGCGGTCACGGCGACATCGCGCAGCGTGACCGGTTCGCCGTCGATCTCGATGGTCCATTGCTTGAGGTTCGCGCGGGTAGCCGCAGTCCCCGCCTCATCGGCGGCGCGGCTCGCGTCGTACCTGATCGCCAGATCGCGCATGGCCAGGCGGCGCGTATGGCGCTGACCGTCCTCGGTGTAGGGTTCGAACAGGTCGGCGCGGTCGGCGCGGATGTCCACCGCGGCGTGCCTGCCGCCGGCGGCCACGTCGGCCTCGAGCGTCAGGCCCGAAAAGCTGAAGCGCGACTCGTCGCGCGCGCGCTCGACCGGCGCCAGTTCCAGCGTGGCGCGGATGTCGCGGCCATAGCCCGCCACGGCCTCGGCGGTCATGGGCACGGCGCCCCCGGCTGCCATGAACCAGGTTTCGACCGACGGCGTCTGCGCCAGGTCGGCGCGGGCCGCCACCATCGCCGGGAACAGCTGTCCGCGCGCCAGGCGATACAGGGGGAAGGGGCCGTGGTCCAGGCGCACCACCACCTCGAAATCGCGCCCTGCCGCGCCGGGGCCGTCCTTGGGCGACGGCGTCGCCTTCAGGCGGTAGCGCCCCCGCGACGTGAAGACGCCGCGTTCGTACGACAGCTGCTCGAACGACAGCGTTTCGCCCAGCTTCGCGCCGATCAGCCGCGCCTGTTCGGCGGCGCTTTCGGCCAACTGCGCCATGCCGGTCTCCAGCTGCCTGCCGGTGTACCAGGCCGTCCCCGTCCAGATAACGCCCAACGCCAGCGCGGTGCAACCCGCCGCTACCCATTTCCGCATGATGTCCGTCCCGCCCCCGCATCCGTGCGGCCCCCCATGGGCCGGCTCCGCAAGCATACGCCGCGCATGAAAAACGGGCTGCCACGCCCGATGGCGCCGCAGCCCGCATTGGGCGCCGGCATCATGCCGGCGCCAGGGTGTCGTCCGCGCCTCAGCGCATGCCGCCCATCGCGCCGCTCATGACCATCATCACGAACTGCTGCAGCGGCATCTTCTTGCCATTGAAGTCGACCTGGCCGTCGGCGTAGTTCAGGTAGGAAACGATGTTGTCGTTTTCCGCCTTGGCCACGCCCATCGCCACCGCCATGGTGCCGACCATTTCGGCCTGGCCCTTGGCGGTCTGGGCCGCGCGGTCGGCCGGCACGCCACGCATCTGCGGCTCGATCGCCATCAGGTCGGCCAGATTGGCCTTGGACAGCACCAGCTTGGCGTTGAGCTTGCGGATGGCTTCCATGGCCACATCGCTGGCCGGCTTGTCGGTCGAGGCCGGCTTGGCCAGGTCCACGTCCAGGTTGAAGGTCGAGGTGCCGTTGGCGGTGCGCACCTGCAGCGGCGACACCGACAGGCTGGGATTGCCGGCCAGCAGCAGTTCGACGTTGGTCTTCAGGATCTGCTGCTCTTCGGGCGTGAACTCGGGCTTGGCTTCGTCGTCGCCGCTTTGCATCATGCGGCGCGAGGACGCCTCATAGACGTCATTCAGCGCCTTGAGCGCCTTGGGGTCCATGTTCTTCATGCCGATGGCCAGCTGCAGGCCCGCCATGTCCTTTTCCCGGACATTGATCATGCCGAAATCCAGCACCATCTTGGCGTTCACGCCGGTGTCGGCCTCGGCCAGGTCCACGGCGATGCTGGTGTCCTTGAACAGCACCGGCGGCTGGGTCTTGGACGTGATGGTCCATTCCTTGAAGACCAGCTTCTGGCTGCCCATGGCCATATCGCTCTTGCCCGGCGTCAGGTCGCTGTTGAGCGTGATGCCCTTGACCGCCATGCCGACGATATCGCTCTCGCCGGCCGGACCGTCCAGCGCCAGGCTGTCGCTCTTGAGCGCCAGGACGCCATGCTTGGTGTTGGTGTCGAAGTCGACATCGCCGGTCATGCCGGAGAAGGTCAGCTTGGTCTGGTTGCTGGAGGCTTCGGCCGGCGCCAGATTGAAGCTGCCGGTGACCTGCTTGCCGTAGCTGACGCTATAGGCGCCGGACAGCGGCGTGGCGCCCTTGGTGGCCGTGAACCAGCCCTTGATCGCCGGGGTTTCCTCGATCTGGAAGCGGCTCGCGACCATGGCCGGAGCCAGCTTGCCCGAGGCCAGGTTCGAGAACGGGAAGGGGCCGTGCGACAGGTGTTCGACGAACTGCAGCTCGCGCTCCTCCGCCGGCTTGCCATCCTTGGCGGGCAGGGTGAACTTGACGCGATAGCGCTCGGTCGACGAGAACACGCCGCGCTCGAACGACATCAGTTCGATCACGGGCGTCACGCCCCACTTTTCACCGAATTTGCGCAGTTCGACGTTGCCGTCTTCGATCGACTGCTTGACGAACGCCTCGGCCTTCTGGCCGGTGTACCAGGCCGTGCCGGTCCAGATTGCGCCCAGTGCAACGACCAGACCCGCTATTGCCGCCTTTTTCATAGCAACCCTTGATTCTTTTGGTGGAGGTAAGCCGACGGATTATAGGGAGGGCAGCCTAGGGATTACACTAATTTCGTGCGATTGTTATGCAAATTGTTACCCTGCAATACCATGCCCGGCGGCCCATGCGTGCCGCAGCGCCGCATCGGCTACAATCGCTTCGCGTGCTTTGCCAATCCGCACGCGTCCGCTAGGCACTTCGCCGCCAAGCTTCGCCCTCAGGGGCGCTTCCCTTTTCTCCTTATTCGTCCGCCTGGATTGGAGTCTCTCAACTTGAGCGACGGGCTGCCGCTGGAGTTGTTTTGACTACCTCTTCCTCTTTCGCCGACCTCGGGCTGGCCGATTCCCTGTTGCGCGCCATTGCCGATACCGGCTACACCGCGCCCACCCCCATCCAGGCCCAGGCGATTCCGCAGGTCCTCAAGGGCGGCGACCTGCTGGCCGCCGCCCAGACCGGCACCGGCAAGACCGCCGGCTTCACGCTGCCCATCCTTCATCTGCTGATGCAGCGCAAGCCGGAAGCCCGCAAGGCCGGCCGCCCGCGCTGCCTGATCCTGACGCCGACGCGCGAACTGACCGCGCAGGTGGCCGAATCGGTGCAGACCTACGGCAAGCACACCTCGCTGACGTCCATGGTGATGTTCGGCGGCGTCAACATCAACCCCCAGATCTCCGCCCTGCGCAAGCCGCTGGACATCCTGGTGGCCACTCCCGGCCGCCTGCTGGACCACTGCGGCCAGAAGACGGTCGACCTGTCCGGCGTCGAGATCCTGGTGCTGGACGAAGCCGACCGCATGCTGGACATGGGCTTCATCCGCGACATCCGCAAGATCCTGGCCCTGCTGCCCAAGCAGCGCCAGAACCTGCTGTTCTCGGCCACCTTCTCGGATGAGATCCGTTCGCTGGCGCGCGGCGTGCTGAACAACCCGGGCGAAGTCTCGGTCACCCCGCGCAACACCGCCACCGAACTGGTCACCCAGACGGTGCACCTGGTCGAACAGCACCACAAGCGCGACCTCATCAGCCACATCATCCGCGAAAGCGGCTGGCACCAGGTGCTGGTGTTCACGCGCACCAAGCACGGCGCCAACCGCCTGGCCGAAAAGCTGGTCAAGGACGGCCTGACCGCCGCCGCGATCCACGGCAACAAGAGCCAGTCGGCCCGCACCCGCGCGCTGGCCGGCTTCAAGGACGGCACCGTGACGGTGCTGGTGGCCACCGACATCGCCGCCCGCGGCCTGGACATCGACCAGTTGCCCCAGGTGGTGAACTTCGAACTGCCCAACGTGCCGGAAGACTACGTGCACCGCATCGGCCGCACCGGCCGCGCCGGCGCCACCGGCGCCGCGGTCTCGCTGGTGGACAACAGCGAAATCAAGCTGCTCAAGGACATCGAGCGCCTGATCAAGAAGACCATCGAGCGCAAGCCGGTGGCCGACTGGACCCCGCCCGCCACCAGCGCCGCCGCCTTCGAACGCCAGGAACGCGACGAAGACTCGCGCCAGCCGCGTGGCGGCGGCGGCCGTAACGGCGGCCGCGGCGGCAACGCCGGCGCGCCCCGTTCGCGCCCGGCCAACGCCGCGCCGCGCAACGCCAACGGCGGCCGCGCCCCGGCGCCGGCCCGTGCCGGCGGCGACAACCGCGGCGGCCAGGGCCAGCGCGACGGCAAGCCGTCCGACCGTCCGGCCCACGCCGGCCGGGGCGACGCCCGCCCGCAGCAGAACCACCGCCGCCCCGAAGGCAGCGCCCGTCCCGCCGGCAGCGGCAACGGCGGCCGCCCGGCCGGCGGCCCGCGCGCGGCGCTGCTCTCCAAGTAATATCAGCGGCATTTCTGTTACTGCGACCCACGGACCCGCGCCATCATGCCTCTTTCCACCTGGTTGACGTTCTTCCTGGCCTCCTGGGCCATTTCGTTCTCGCCTGGCGCGGGGGCCATCTCCGCGATGTCCTCCGGACTGAAGTACGGCTTTGCCCGCGGCTACTGGAACACGGCCGGCCTGATCCTGGGCATCCTGTTCCAGTTCGTGGTGGTCGCGGTCGGCCTGGGCGCGGTGCTGGCCACCTCCGAGATGGCCTTCAACGTGGTCAAGTACCTCGGCGTCGCCTACCTGATCTACCTGGGCGTGCGCCAGATCCGCACCGACGCCGCGCCGGTCGCGGTCGATGCCGGCGATCCCAAGCAGGCCTCGATCCGCGAGCTGGTGATGCGCGGCTTCCTGATCAACACCATGAACCCCAAGGGCACGGTGTTCCTGCTGGCCGTGGTGCCGCAGTTCGTCGACACCGCCTTGCCGCTGACGCCGCAGTACGCGGCGCTGGCCGGCACGCTGGCGTTCACCGACCTGGTGGCGATGGGCGTGTACACGCTGCTGGCGGCGCGCGTGCTGCGCCTGCTGCGCGATGCCAAGCACATCCGCTGGATGAACCGCACCTTCGGTTCGCTGTTCATCCTGGCCGGCGTGTTCCTGGCGTCGTTCCGCCGCCATTCCTGAATTTCCACGCGCGGGGCATGCGCCGGCAACGGCGCGTGCCCCGCTTGTTTCGATGCACGATACCGGACCGCGCCGGGCCCAGGCCGCGGCGTCAGGTTGAATCCTCCGATCATGAACATCCCACAAGAAGTAGCGCGGCGCCGTACCTTCGCCATCATTTCCCACCCTGACGCGGGCAAGACCACGCTGACCGAAAAGCTGCTGCTGTTCGCAGGCGCGATCCAGATCGCCGGCAGCGTCAAGGCGCGCAAGGCCTCGCGCCACGCCTCGTCCGACTGGATGGAAATCGAAAAGCAGCGCGGCATTTCGGTGGCGTCGTCGGTGATGCAGATGGAATACCGCGACTGCGTCATCAACCTGCTCGACACCCCGGGCCACCAGGACTTCTCGGAAGACACCTACCGCGTGCTGACGGCGGTCGACGCCGCGCTGATGGTGATCGACGCCGCCAACGGCGTCGAGCCGCAGACCATCCGCCTGCTGCAGGTCTGCCGCGCGCGCAACACGCCCATCATCACGTTCATCAACAAGATGGACCGTGAAGTGCGCGAGCCGCTCGAGCTGCTGTCGGAAATCGAAGGCCACCTGGGCATGGACGCCGTGCCGTTCTCGTGGCCGGTGGGCATGGGCAAGGCCTTCGGCGGCGTGTTCGACATCCGCCGCGACCGCATGCGCGTGTTCCGCCCCGGCCAGGAGCGCCGTTCCGACAACGACGACTTCATCGAAGGCCTGAGCAACCCCGAGATCGCGCGCCGCTTCGGCTCGGCCTTCGACCAGGCCAGCGGCGAGATCGAGCTGATCAACGAAGCCGCGCCCGCGTTCGACCGCGATCAATTCCTGGCCGGCAAGCAGACCCCGGTGTTCTTTGGCTCGGCCATCAACAACTTCGGCGTGCAGGAAGTGCTGGACGCGCTGGTCGAGCAGGCCCCGCCCCCCGGCCCGCGCGTCGCGCTGCAACGCGAAGTGCAGCCCGAGGAACCCAAGTTCACCGGCGTCGTGTTCAAGGTGCAGGCCAACATGGATCCGGCCCACCGCGACCGCGTCGCCTTCGTGCGCGTGAGCTCCGGCCGCTTCGAGCGCGGCATGCGCCTGAAGGTCGCGCGCACCAACAAGGAAATGCGCCCCAACAACGTGGTGTCGTTCCTGTCGCAACGCCGCGAACTGCTGGACGAGGCCTATGCCGGCGACGTGATCGGTATTCCCAACCACGGCGTGCTGCAACTGGGCGACGTGCTGACCGAAGGCGAAACGCTGCAATTCACCGGCCTGCCGTTCTTCGCGCCGGAACTGTTCCAGGCCGTCGAAGTGAAGGACCCGCTGCGCACCAAGCAGTTGCGCACCGGCCTGACGCAGTTGGGCGAAGAGGGCGCCATCCAGGTGTTCCGCCCCGAGGCCGCCGGCGGCTCGCTGCTGCTGGGCGCGGTCGGCCAGCTGCAGTTTGAAGTGGTCGCGCACCGCCTCAAGACCGAGTACGGCGTGGACGCCCGGATGATGCCTTCGCGCTACACAATGGCACGTTGGATTACTTCTGATAACCCCAAGGCGCTGCGCAAGTTCATGGATGCCAATGCCGCCCATATCGCCTATGATGTGGTCGATGCGGCGGCGTTTTTGATCAGTTCCCCCGCGCAGTTGCGCGTGGCCGAGGAACTGTATCCGGATGTGAAATTCCACGCCATGCGGGAGCACGGCGGCAAGGTCTTCGGAGACAAGGCGTAGACCCGTTCGGGTACCGCACGGCAGATGAGGGTAGCAATGTCTTGGCGTTTATTATTCGCAACGCTCCTGCTGGCGCTTGGCGCGTCGGCCTGGGGCGGCATTCAACTGGGTGATTGGCTGGTGGCGCATGCGCCGCCCGCCGCGCCTGCGCCCGGCCAGGATGCGGCCGCGTCGCAGCAGCCCGTGCTCGACGCCAACGGGCGTCCCTACGTGGCCCAGCCGCCGCAGCCGCGCATCGACGGCACGCTCGGCGTGCCCGACAAGCCCGCCGACCGCGAATGGGCCATCAACACCGTCTCGCTGTTCGACACCGTCAGCGATCCGGCCGTGAAAATCTCGCGCGAACGCATCAGCCAGGAACAGGCCCGCGAAATCGCCGCCGCCTCGCAAGTGCCGCTGCCGCAAGGCGGCTCCGACGTCAGCACGCTGGACCTGCAGGCGCCGGGCACCGGCGCCGCCGTCAATGGCGGCCAGGGCCAGGCCCCGGGTCAACAGGCTGCCGGCTATGGCAACACCCAGATGGTGCAGGCGCCGCCCCCGCCCAATTCGTCGCCCGCGCCCGGCGCGCCCGGCTGGCAGGACGCGCTCAAGCGCGAACTGGCCCACTGTGCCACGCAAGGCTTCTTCGAGCGCCCCTCGTGCTCGTGGGCAGCCCGCAACAAGTACTGTGGTCCCAACCGGGCCTGGGGCACGATGGCCGAATGCCCGGCGCGCCCGCAATAGGCCGCCTCGCCCGGATCGCGCCACGCGCGGTCACCAAAAGAAATGGCGCCCCGAGGGGCGCCATTTTCATGCCGGGCCGATGGATCAATCGGGCACGGACATCTGGCTTTGCAGGTAGTTTTGCAGGCCGACCTTGTCGATCAGGTCGATCTGGGTTTCCAGATAGTCGATGTGCTCTTCGGTATCGTCCAGGATGTCCTGGAACAGATCGCGCGACACGTAGTCGCGCACCGATTCGCAATAGGCGATGGCTTCCTTGACGGTGGCCTGGGCGCCTTGCTCCAGCTTCAGGTCACAGGCCAGCAGTTCCGGCACGTCCTCGCCGATCAGCAGCTTGTGCAGGTCCTGCAGGTTGGGCAGGCCGTCGAGCATGAAGATGCGCGCGATCAGGCGATCCGCATGCTTCATTTCGCCGATGGATTCTTCGTATTCGTGCTTGCCCAGCTTGTCGAAACCCCAGTGGTTCAACATGCGCGCATGCAGGAAGTATTGGTTGATCGCCGTCAGCTCGTTGGTCAGCTGCTTGTTCAAGAATTGGATGACGGTTTTATCGCCTTTCATGATGGACTCCTTGCAGTCAGGCGCGACGCGCACTGCATCGCGACAAGAAGCGCACGATGCCGCGAGTACGCAACCCCGGCAGACTAACATCGGCCGCGGGGCCGCGACTAGCCTTGGCGCGCATTTGGTAAACCGCTTTACGAGCGCTACAAGAAAGCGACAGACGAATGAGAATGAGTATGCATGCGCGATGTCCCGCAGGCGGCGCATCGCGGTTTCGCGGCCTGCGCGGACACGGGTGGCGCATTCACCGTGGCATTTCATGCGCGCCGCACCGCGTGAATGCCGCGATGACGCCATGAATCTATCAGACCGTTCCGACATCAAGCCGCGATGTGCAGACCCAACCCTGGCCACCGCGCGAGCCCCCGCGCCAGGCGCACGTCCCGGCCTCGGCACGCGTGACGCGCGCGCTGTCCTCGCCTAGGCGGCGCGCCGCGTCGCCAGCCAGATACCGAACGCGATCGGCACGATGCCCAGCAGGTCGAGCCACGACACCGACTCGCGCAGTACCACCCAGCCGAACAGCAGGCCCAGCGGCGGCATCAGGAAATGCAGTGCGCTGGCCGCGGTGGCGCTGGCGCGTCCAAGGATCATGAACCACAGGTAATAGCCGCCGATGGACACCGCCACGATCATGTAGGCCATGCTCCAGAACAGGCTGGCCGTCATGCGCGCGTCACCAATGCTCTCGTGCAGCAGCGCCACCGGCATCAGCGCCACCGCGCCGGCCAGCGACTGGATGCCCGTCGCCATCCACAGTCCCGTCGACGGCTTGAGGCGTTTGTAGAGCAGCGTGCCCGCCACCAGCGCCACCAGGCCGCCCGTCACCAGCAGGGTGCCATACAGATCCTCCTGCATGCCCGACAGCCGCGAGCGCAGCACCAGCGCCACGCCCGCCAGGCCCAGGCACAGCCCGAGCATCTTGCGCCAGCCCAGCCGCTCGCCCAGCACGGGCCCGGCCAGCACCCCGATCAGCAGCGGATTGGTGCTGATCAGCACCGCCGTGAACGCGGACGACACGGTCGTCATGCCGCTCCAGCTCAGGCCCAGGTAGGCCCCGTTGTTCAACACCCCCAGCAGCACCAGCGCCGCCAGATCGCGGGCGCTGGGCCGCGACCACCGGCCGCTGGCCGCCGCCACGCCCAGCATCAGGGCCCCGGCGATCAGGAAGCGGATGGTCAGCAGGGTCAGCGGCGGGCAGTCGCGCACCGCGATCTTGGCCGCCGCGAACGCCGAACTCCACAGAAAACAGAACGCCGCAATGGGCGCCCAGGCCACCCCCATTGGCGCGTCTGTGGGCAGGGCGGTGGCGGGCAAAGTCGATGACGCCTTCATGGCAGCAGGTCCGGGCAAAGGAAGAGGAGCCCATTCTGGGCGCGGCCCTATCCATTGACAAACGCTTTATTTGGATCAAAAGTATTTGAAAAACCGATGCAAAGGCGCCTCCCATGCTCGATCTCGATCTATTGCACAGCTTCGTCTCTGTCGTCGACGCGGGCGGCTTCACCCGCGCCGGCGAACGGGTGCACCGCAGCCAGTCCACCGTGAGTCAGCAGATCCGCAAGCTGGAGGAAACGCTCGAATGCACGCTGTTCGTGCGCGAAGGCCGCCAGGTCCACCTGACCGAGGACGGCGAGCGTCTGCTGGGCTATGCGCGGCGCATGCTGGCGCTGTCCAGCGAGGTGCGCGAAGCGGTCAGCGGCCGCAAGCGGGTGGAGGTGATCCGGCTGGGCATCCCCGACGATTTCGCGGCGGACACGCTGACGGCCATCGTGGCGCAGTTCGCCCGCGCCCGGCCGGCGGTCAGGCTGTCGGTGCGCTGCGACCTGACCGTGGCCCTGACGCGCGGCCTGGAACGCGGCGACCTCGATCTGGCGTTGCTCAAGCGCGAACCCGGCGCCGGTCCGGCGCTGACGACCTGGTCGGAACACCTGCACTGGATCGCCGGCTCGCACGCGCTTCCCGCCAGCACCGAACCGGTGCCGCTGGTGGCCTTTCCGCAGGGCTGCATCTACCGCAACCGCGCCATCCATGCACTGGAACGCGCAGGACGGCGCTGGCGCATCGCTTACGAAAGTCCCAACCTCATGGGAATCCAGGCCGCGCTGGCGGGAGGATTGGGGGTGGCCTTGCTGGAACGCCGCTGCATCGCAGCCGGCCATCGGCTGGTCGACGACATGCTGCCGGCGGTGCCGCCGTCCGAACTGGCGCTATGCCTGTCGGAACCGGCACGCGAGCCAGTGCGCCAATTGGCGGGAATGATCAGGGATTTTTGTGAAACGGAAACACAACGGCTTGCAGGGCTGGGCCTGCAAGCCGTGGCAGGTGGCGATGCCGCTCAGGCGACGGCGACCTGGATGACCGGATAGCTGCTGTTCGCCGCGGACGCGCCCGGCTCGGCCATGGTGGCCGGCGGGTTGACCGGAACGGCGATCGAGCGCACATCGCACACGCTGGAGCAGCGGCCGCCCGGCAGGTATTCGGCGGCGGTGGCCGCGCAGCAGCCGCAGCACGTGGCCACGCCCAGCTCGAACTGCAGGTCGGAAAGCGACGTCGCGCCCGCGTCCACGCTGGCGCGGACTTGGCGTTCGGTGATGGCATTACATACGCAAATGTACATGAGAATAATTATCGGCATTTGTTCATGCAATGGCAAGTACTCAGCGTAAATAATTTGCAACCACGCGATCTTCTAACTTGTTGAAATAAGGGACATTTTTGCGAAGAAACGTCCCTTATTTCATCGCGCGGCAGCCTGCGCCTTGCGCAATGCCGCTGGCGCAATCCGCAGCGCCTCGCGGTATTTGGCCACGGTGCGGCGGGCGATGACGATGCCCTGGTCGGCCAGTTTTTCCATGATCTGGCTGTCCGACAGTGGCTTGGCGCGGTTCTCCTCGGCCACCATCTGGCGGATGAAGGTCTGCACCGCCGTGGCCGAGGTGGCGTCGCCGCCATCGGTCGACACCCCTGTCCCGAAGAAGCGCTTGAGTTCCAACGTGCCAAACGGAGTGAGCATGTACTTCTGTGTCGTGGCGCGTGAAATCGTGGACTCGTGCAGGCCCAGTTCGCCCGCGATGTCCTTCAGGATGAGCGGCCGCATGGCCGCCGGCCCCTGGCTGAAGAAGGCGGTCTGGCGATCGACGATGGCCTGGGCCACGCGCAGGATGGTGTCGAAGCGCTGCTCGACGTTGCGGATCATCCACTTGGCCTGCTGCAACTGCGACTGCAGGCCGGCGTGGGCGGACTCCTTCTGGTTGCCCAGCATCTGCGCGTACAGCCCGTTGATCTGCAGCCGCGGCACGGCCGCGCTGTTGAGCGTCACCTGCCAACCGCGGCGCGTCTTGCGCACGATGACGTCGGGCACGGCGTAGTCCGCCGCCGGCACCGTCCAGGCGCGGCCCGGACGCGGCTCCAGGCGCAGGATCAGGGAATGGGCGGCGCGCAGCGTCGCCTCGTCACAACCCGTGGCCGCGCACAGCTTGGCGGTGTTGCCCGTGGCCAGCAGCGCAAGATGCTGGGCGCAGACCTGACGAGCACAGGCCAGCACCTTCGGGTCGGCGGCCTCCGGCAGTCGCGCCGGGTCGGGGTTGCGCAGTTGCAACAGCAGGCAATCGGCCATGTCGCGCGCGCCGATGCCCGGCGGGTCGAACGACTGCAACAGCGACAAGGCCGCGCGCAGCTCATCCAGGTCCGGCTCCATCTCGGCCGGCAGCCAGCCCAGGATTTCCTCCAGCGGCGAGCCCAGATAGCCGTTCTCGTCCAATTCGTCGATCAGCAGCGCGGTCAGCGCGGCATCGCGCGGCGCCGCGCGCGTCAGCACCAGCTGGCCCAGCAGGTGTTCGCGCAGGGTATCGGGCCGGGCCGCCTCGGGCATGCTGGAATCGTCATCGGGATAGACGCCGCCCGACCCCGGCATCTCCTCCACCGGCGTGTCGCGTTCGGGCGCGGGTTCGTCGTCCTGCACCGATGATTCACGCTCGGATTCGGCCTGGGTCTCGACCGAGGAGGGTTCATCGTCGCGTTCCAGCAACGGATTGTCCGCGAGCACTTGCGAGATTTCCGCCTCGAGCTCGAGCGTGGACAGCTGCAGCAACCGGATGGATTGCTGCAGTTGAGGGGTCAGCGTCAGATGCTGACCGGGCCGCAGTTCTAAAATAGGACGGGTCATAGGTACAATATTTTGCATGATGAATCAGACTTCGCCCGCACGCGTTCGCCAGGATTGCCGTCTTATCGGCCAGACCCTGCTCAAACTGGCGCTTCCCAGGCTTCTCGTGCGCGCGATCGTGATCGCCGTCGCCGTGATCGTCTGGTATCTCGCCGCCTCCTGGATCCTGGATTTCGGCAAGCGCGTCAACTACGAATTCCTGCATTCGCTCGGCCAGCCCACCATGGACATGGTGCAGAAGGTCAACCCGTACATCTGGTGGGTCGTGGCCGGCATCTGGACCCTGATCGTCTTCTTCATCCTGCGCGCCTGGCTGTCGGCCAGCCTGGCTTCGGGCCGCGCCACGCCGGTCGGCACGGGCGTGCTGGCCGACCTGGCGCCGCAACTGTCGGACGAATCCCTGGGCGTGCTGCGCTGGACCTGGGGCGACCGCGAAGAACCCTTCACCGTCGGCGACCTGCATCGCTCGCTGTCGGAAATCCGCCACAACCGCATCGGCAAGATCGCCATGGTGGCCGAACAGGCCGAGATCCTCGACGGCAAGGCCGCCCGGCCATCGCGTGACGGCCGCGACGACGACCGCCGCGATTCCCGCGAACAACGTTACATCGAGCCGCGCATCGGCGGCCCCGCCCGCTGAACGGCGCGCATCGCCGTTCGTCCGATCCTTGCAGGCCGCCGTCAGGCGGCCTGTTTGTTTCAGTCCCCTGCCAGCCGGGCTCCCCTATACTGCCCCTCCAGGCTCGCGCAACCGCGGGCCGCGCACCTTTAGAACCAGACCAAGCCGACTGCAGAGACCAGTCGGATGCGCGGCCGGCCCCCTGGAGTTGCTTTACATGTTCCGTACCCCCGTCCGGTATGCCGCCGGCCTTCTGCTGGCCTGCTCGGCCGCCTTCGTCGCCGCCCCGGCATCCGCCGCCTGGCCCGACAAACCCATCACCTTCGTCGCGCCCTTCAGCGCCGGCGGCGCCAACGACCTGGTCGCCCGCATCATCGCCAAGGCGGTGGGCACGACCCTGAACCAACCCGTCATCGTCGAAAACCGCCCCGGCGCCGGCGGCGTGGTCGGCGCCGCGCACGTCGCGCGCAGCGCGGCCGACGGCTACACCTACCTGGTGGGCAGCAACGGCACGGTCACCAACAGCCTGATCCGCTCGGACCAGCCCTACAAGGATGAAGAACTGACCCCGGTCGCGCTGCTGTCGATCACGCCGTCGGTGATCGTGGCCAACCCGTCGAACCCGGCCAAGGACCTGAAGGACTTCGTCGAACGCGCCAAGCAGGCCAAGACCGACCGTATCACGTTCTCGACCGCCGGCAACGGCAGCACGCCGCACTTCGTGGCCGAGATGGTCAAGGAAGCCACCGGCCTGCCGGTCGAACCGATCGCCTACAAGAGCGGCTCGGAAGGCGTGACCGCGGTGATCGGCAAGCAGGTCGACGCCACCTCGGAAGCCAGCATCGTCACGCTGCCGCTGGTGCAAAGCGGCAAGCTCAAGGCCCTGGCCACCACCTGGGACAAGCGCATGGCCAGCGCGCCGGACATCCCCACCACCGCCGAACTGGGCTTCCCCGCCATCCGCATCGGCCACTGGGCCGGCCTGTACGCGCCCGCCGGCACGCCCGCCGACGTGCTCGACAAGATGAACGCCGCCGTCGAGCAATCGCTGCAGACCAAGGAAGTGCAGGACGCGCTGCGCCAGAGCAGCATCGAGCCGGGCGGCGGTTCGCGCGCCAGCTTCGTCGAGTTCGCCAAGAGCGAGCGCGAGCGCCTGGGCCAGGTGGTCAAGAACGGGCACATGCAGACGCAATAACGCCTGTCGCGCCCTTCACGCCTGCCGCGCCATTCGGCAATCGCCCCAGGGCGAAAGGGCCCCGGGCGTCGGCCACGCGCCTGCCGAGCCTTTCGCGCGATCTTTCGCGGGATCTTTCGCGCGATCGATGGCCGCAGGCGCCGAACACGCCGGGGACGGATCCGTCCCCGGCTTTTTTTATCGCCTTTCCGATTGCGCTGTCCGCAAAAGTATGTTTGACTAGCAACCTATGGCCGCTTACCGCACCTCCCTCGCGATTGCCACCGGACGCTCCGCCGCTCCGGTTGCCGGCCTGCGCGCTCGCACCGCCTTCATCGCGCTATCGCTATACCTACCGATCGGTTGCCGGGCCTAGTGTCCCCGTGGTAGCTCGGCAGCCACGCTTGCCACACGCGATTTCCCTTTTTCAAAACTGAATCTTGCGCCGCGCGAATGCGGCCAACCCTGGCACCAGGCCGCCATCCGGCCGCATGCCGGCCGAGGAAACCGATCCCGGGATTCACAAGAAACCGATCGAGGTGTAGTGATGATGCTTGCCAACCCCGCCGCCAAATACGTCCCCTTCACGCCGTTCACTCGCGACTTTTCCGAGCGCACCTGGCCCAGCCGCCGCATCACGCAGCCGCCGATCTGGATGAGCACCGACCTGCGCGACGGCAACCAGGCCCTGATCGAACCGATGAGCGTCGAGCGCAAGCTCCGCTTCTTCGAACAGCTGGTCAAGATCGGCTTCAAGGAAATCGAAGTGGGTTTCCCGTCGGCCTCGCAGACCGACTTCGATTTCGTGCGCAAGCTCATCGACGAAAAGCGCATCCCCGACGACGTCACCATCATCGTGCTGACGCAGTCGCGTGAAGACCTGATCAGCCGCACGGTGGAATCGGCCGCCGGCGCCAAGCAGGCCATCGTCCACCTGTACAACGCCTGCGCCCCGGCGTTCCGCAAGGTCGTGTTCAACATGACCAAGGACGAAATCAAGAACATCGCCACGACCGGCACGCGCCTGGTCAAGCAGTACATGGCCAAGCACCCGGAAACCAAGTGGCGCTACCAGTACTCGCCCGAAGTCTTCAGCACGACCGAACCCGAATTCGCGCTGGAAGTCTCGAACGCCGTGGCCGACGTATGGGAGCCCACGCCGGACTGCAAGATGGTGCTGAACCTGCCCGCCACCATCGAGGCCACCACGCCGAACATGTACGCCGACCAGATCGAGTGGATGCACAAGAACCTGGCGCGCCGCGACAGCATCGTCCTGAGCGTGCACCCGCACAATGACCGCGGCACCGCCGTGGCCGCCGCCGAATTCGCCGTGATGGCCGGCGCCGACCGCATCGAAGGCTGCCTGTTCGGCAGCGGCGAGCGCACCGGCAACGTCGACCTGGTCACGCTGGCCTTGAACCTCTACACCCAGGGCGTGCACCCGGGCCTGGACTTCTCGGACATCGACGAAGTGCGCCGCTGCGCCGAGTACTGCAACCAGTTGCCCGTGCACCCACGCCACCCGTATGCCGGCGACCTGGTCTTCACGGCCTTCTCCGGTTCGCACCAGGACGCCATCAAGAAGGGCTTCGCGCAGCAACAGCCGGACGCCGTCTGGGAAGTGCCGTACCTGCCGATCGACCCGGCCGACCTCGGCCGCAGCTACGACGCCGTGATCCGCGTCAACAGCCAGTCGGGCAAGGGCGGCGTGTCGTACCTGCTCGAACAGGAACACGGCCTGGTGTTGCCGCGCCGCCTGCAGATCGAATTCAGCCGCGCCATCCAGCGCGTCACCGACGAGACCGGCCGCGAAGTCACCGCCGACGACGTGCACACCATCTTCAACCGCGAGTACCTGGAACAGAAGGCCCCGTGGAAACTGGTGCGTCACCGCATCGACGGCAATCCGTCGGCCGGCGAAGGCCAGCACTTCAGCATCGAGGCCGAACTCGAATACAACGGCGAACGCCGCGTGGTGACGGGCAAGGGCGATGGCGCCATCTCGGCCTTCGTGGCCGCGCTGGACGTGCCGGTGCGCATCATGGACTACCACGAGCATGCCATCGGCACCGGCACCGACACCCGCGCCGCCTCCTACGTGGAACTGCGCGTAGGCGATTCGAGCACGGGCTTCGGCGTGGGCATCGACCGCGACATCGTGACGGCCTCGTTCCAGGCCGTGCTGAGCGCGGTGAACCGCCACATCAACGCCGGCGCCGTCACCACCGAACAGGAAGCCGCCGAGGCCGCGTGATCCGCCGCCAGGCCGCGGGCGTGGCGGTTACCGCCGCCGCGTCCCCCGCGCGCTTCTTACGGTGAAGCCGCTCCGCACAAACAAAGCCCGCCTTTATCCGGCGGGCTTTCTTCTTTTGCGCGACGCATTCGACCGCGCCACGACAGGCGCAGCGGGTCGGGTCAACCGCGCGGCCACATGTCGGAAGCGCCGATGTCGGGTTCGCGCGCGGCCAGCAGCCGCTCGTGGACCCAGGCGGCGATCGCGAGGGTGCGGTGGTCATCGTGGCGCTTGCCGATCAGTTGCAGGCCCACCGGCAGGCCCTGCGGGCCGGTGGCGAACGGGAGGTTCAGGCACGGCAGGCCGAACAGCGTCCAGGCGCGCGAGAACTGCGGATCGCCCGTGCCGAGGTCGGCGAACGGCGCCTCGCCGCTGGCCGCGGGCGCCAGCAGCACGTCGTACTTGTCGAACCAGCCATCCACCCGCGCGCGCGATTCGGCGGCGCGCGCCAGGTTGTTGATGTGCTGTTCGGCGGAGATCTGCGCGCCGGCCTCGAGGATTGCCTGGATCTTCGGGCTGAGTTGCGCGGCGTGTTCCAGCCGTTCGTAGGCCAGCGACTGCGACGATTCGAACGCCATGATGTCCGCGTGCAGTTGCACCAGCATGCAATGCTCGGGCGGCAGCGGCACCTCTTCGACATGGGCGCCCGCGCGCGACAGCGTGGCGGCGGCCTGGGCGAAGGCTTCCTTGGTTTCGGACTGGGCGTGACGCCATTGCAGGCTGCGGTACATGCCGATGCGTGGCTTGGCGTCGTAGCTCAGGTTCAGCAGGCGCGGATCGCGCATCAGGACCGAAGCGAACAGGGCCACGTCCGGCACCGAGCGGGCAAAGCCGCCCACGGTGTCGAGCGATTCGGCCAGGCTCTTCACGCCGGCGCGAGGGATCGCGCCGAACGTGGGCTTGTAGCCGACGATGCCGCAATACGAAGCGGGGCGGATGATGGAGCCCGCGGTCTGCGAGCCCAGCGCGAACGGCACCATGTCGTCGGCCACCGCCGCGGCCGAGCCGCTGGAGGAGCCGCCGGGGGTGTAGGCCTCGTTGCGCGGATTGCGCGTCGGGCCGGCCTGGTAGGTGGCGAATTCGGTGGTGACGGTCTTGCCGATCACGATGGCGCCGGCATGGCGGCACAGCGCCACGGCGGCCGCATCCAGCCCGGGATGGTGGCGCTCGTAGATGGGAGATCCGTAGCGGGTGGGCAGGTCGACGGTGTCGAACAGGTCCTTGACGCCGATCGGCAGCCCATGCAGCGGGCCGCGCAGCGGGCTGCGGTCCAGCATTTCCGCGTGGTCCAGGGCAGCCTGCTTTTGCAGCGCCGTCCAGGCATGGATGGTGTTTTCGCGTTGTTCGATGCGCGCAAAGCAGGCGCGCACCAATTGCACCGCGGTCAATTCGCGCCGTTGCAGCTTGCGCGCCGCGTCAAGCGCGCCAAGTCTGTTTAAGGCAGTAGACATGATCCTTTCCTCTTTCCCGGAGCCGCGCGAGATGCGCGGTACTGACTTCCGCACCCGGTCCCCTTGACCTGGGGTTTGTCCGGATACGGCGCGCCCGATGGTGCGTGCCAATCATGACAAACCCAGCCATTGTGCGCGCCGCGTCAATTGGGAAAACCACTGAAAAAACCGCGTTTTCACAGGGATTTCGAGCCGCGTCGCGCCTTGGCCTTATGTTGTTGCGTTGTTATCAGCATAGCGCAAACGGGTGCAACACAAAGGTCATATTTGTCTTGTAAGATGAAAACGTTTTCAGCAAACCGGCAGCAATGTAGCCATGGCGTCGCGCGCATCGCCCCGCTTTTCCATCATCGAAGTGGCCCGTAAGGCGGGGGTTTCCCCCGCCACGGTTTCGCGCGCGTTCAACCAGCCCGAAATCGTCCATCCGGATACGCTGGCGCACATCCGCGCCATCGCCAAGCGCGCGGGCTTCCGGCCCAATCGCGTCGGCCGCAGCCTGCGTTCGGGCAGCACGCGCACGATCGGATTGATTCTGCCGACGCTGTCCAATCCGGTATTCGCCGAGTGCTTCGAGGGCGCCGAACGGCGCGCCCGCGAGTCCGGCTACAGCGTGATGCTGACCGCCACCGGCTATGACCCGGCGGTGGAATCGGCCGCGGTCCAGGGCCTGATCGACCACCAGGTCGATGGCCTGATCCTGACGGTGGCCGACGCGGCCCGCAGCGCCACGCTGGACGACCTGGACAGCGCCGGCATGCCCTACGTGCTGGTCTACAACGAATCCACCGACCACCCCTATGCCTCGGTCGACAACCGCGCCGCCGCCATCGACATGGTCTCGCACCTGGCGGCGCTGGGGCATCGGCGCATCGCCATCGTGACCGGCCCGCTGACGGCATCGGATCGTGCCCGCCGCCGCCTGTCGGGCGCGCGCGCCTGCGCCAAGAAGCTGGGCCTGGAACCGATCCAGCACATCGCCATGGGTTCGCACACCGGCAGCGACGCCGATGCGCTCAAGTCCGCATTGCGCGGCAAGCAGGCGCCGACGGCGCTGTTCTGCTCCAACGACCTGCTGGCTACCGCGGTGATTGCCGATCTGGTGGCGTTGGGTCTTTCGGTTCCGTCCGATATTTCCGTCTGCGGCTTCGACGGCATGCGCTTCGGCGCCTTGCTGACGCCGCCGCTGACCACGGTGGCGCAACCCAGCGACGGCATCGGCCAGGCCGCCTGCTCCAACCTGCTGGCGCAGATCCACGGCCAGCCGCCCCAATCCAATCGCCTGCCGCACTGCATCGTGGTCGGCGGCACCGCGGCGCCGGTGCGCCGCTGAACTTCATCCACAAAAATAACGATCGAGACACGCGTCATGCTCATCGCACAGATTACCGACCTGCACATGCGCACCCCGGGCGACAAGGCCTACGGCATCATCGACCCGGCCGCCTTCCTCGGCCCGGCGGTGCGCGCGCTCAACGCGCTGACGCCGCGGCCCGACTGCGTGCTGATCACGGGCGACCTGACGGACCTGGGCCGTCCGCATGAATACCAGGCGCTGCGCGAGCAGTTGCAGGCGCTTGAAATTCCTTATTTCCTGCTGCCCGGCAACCACGATGACCGCGCGCAATTGCGCGCCGCCTTCCCCGACCACGGCTACCTGCAAGGCCAGGGGCCGTTCATCCAGTACGCGGTGGAAACGTATCCGCTGCGCCTGCTGGCGCTGGACACGGTGGTGCCGATGAAGAGCCACGGCGAGCTGTGCGACGAACGCCTGGGCTGGCTGGCCGCGCGCCTGGCCGAGCAACCCGACCGGCCGACGCTGGTGCTGATGCATCACCCGCCGTTCCAGACCGGCATCGAGCACATGGACGACATCGGCCTGCTGGCGGGCGGCGCGGAACTTGAACGCATCGTGGCGCGCTATCCGCGCGTCGAGCGCGTGCTGTGCGGCCACCTGCACCGCACCATCTTCCGCCGCTTCGGCGGCACCATTGCCTCGACCTGTCCCGGCACCGCGCACCAGTTGGCGCTGGAGCTGGGGCCCCGACCGACGCTGCAATACATCATGGAGCCGCCGGGCTACCAGTTGCACTGGTGGCACGATGGCGCGCTGGTCACCCACCACGCCGTGATTGGGGAATACCCCGGGCCCTATCCCTTCGCCTGAGCCCCCGATCTCGATTACAAACACTATGCCCTGCCATATCTCCGTCATGTTTGCGCTGCACAATGAAAAGGTTTTCATCGCACGCGCCGCAGACGGATCAGAAAACTAGATCCAAGAGACAGCATGTCATCCATCGTTCTGGATAACCTCACCAAGCAATACGGCGGCGCGGCCGCGATCCACGGCGTCAGCTTCACCGTGCCGGCCGGCAGCTTCACCGTGCTGCTGGGCCCGTCGGGCTGCGGCAAGTCGACCACCCTGCGCATGATCGCCGGGCTCGACACGCCCACGTCCGGCACCATCCGCATCGGCGACCGCGACGTCACCCACTTGCCGCCGGCCAAGCGCCGCATTTCCATGGTGTTCCAGTCGTACGCGCTGTTTCCGCACCTGTCGGTGCGCGAGAACATTCTGTTCGGCCTGAAGGTGCGCAAGGAACCGGCGCGCGACTACGACCGCCGCCTGCAACGCGTGGCTTCGCTGCTGGGCCTGGGGCACCTGCTGGACCGCAAGCCGTCGCAACTGTCCGGTGGCCAGCAGCAGCGCGTGGCGCTGGGCCGCGCGGTGATTTCGGAGGCGCCGGTGTGCCTGATGGACGAGCCGCTGTCCAACCTGGACGCGCAGCTGCGCCATGAGATGCGGCGCGAGATCCGCGCCTTGCAGCAGGACCTGGGCATCACCATGGTGTACGTCACGCACGACCAGACCGAGGCCATGAGCATGGCCGACCAGGTAGTGCTGCTGCGCGGCGGCCAGATCGAACAGCACGACACGCCGGACGGCCTGTACGCCCGTCCGGCCAGCGAATTCGCGGCGCGCTTCATCGGCACGCCGCCCATGAACCTGATCAACCTGATGCCGCTCCAGGGCGCCACGGTGATCGCCGGCACCCACGGTCCGGCCATCGCCGGCGCGCCGGAGGGCGCCGCCAAGCTGGGCGTGCGCCCCGAGCACATCCGCATCGACAGCGACGGCATCGCCGCCACGGTGGAAAGCGTGGAGTACTTCGGCGCCGATTCCATCGTGGTCTGCCGGATCGGCGACAGCGGCGGCGTGGCGGTGCGCGTGGGCGGCCACCTGCGAGCCCGCGCCGGCGAGGCGCTGCGCCTGTCGTGGCCGGCCGAACAACAGCATTTCTTTGCCGCCGACTCGGCGGTCATCGACACCGTCGGGCGCTGAAGACGCCCAATCCACAGGAAAGGAAACGCAATCATGCGACGCATCGTACTCAAGACCCTGGCCGCCAGCCTTGCCGCCGCCTGCCTGTCGCTGCCCGCGCAGGCGCAGCAAAAGCCCGTCGAAGTGGAGTTCTACTATCCGGTCGCCGTGGGCGGCCCGATCACCAAGATCGTCGATGACATGGTGACGGACTTCGAAAAGGAAAACCCCGGCATCAAGATCAAGCCGATCTACGCCGGCTCGTACCAGGACTCGATCGCCAAGGCGCTGACCGCCCTGAAGGGCGGCACGCCGCCGCAACTGGCCGTGCTGCTGTCGACCGACATGTTCACGCTGATCGACGAAGACGCCATCGTGCCGATCGACTCGCTGGCCAAAAGCGACGCCGACAAGCAGTGGCTGGGCGGCTTCTACGACGCCTTCATGCAGAACAGCCGCACCGGCGGCCACACCTGGGGCGTGCCGTTCCAGCGCTCGACCATCGTGATGTACTACAACAAGGATCTGTTCAAGGCCGCCGGCCTGGATCCCGAGCGCGCGCCGGCCACCTGGGCCGAGCTGGTCGAGTACGGCAAGAAACTGACCAAGCAGGACGCCAGCGGCAACACCACCCAGTGGGGCATCGAGATCCCGTCGGGCGGCGCCTTCGCCTACTGGCTGTTCCAGGCCCTGACCACGCCCAACGGCGCGATCCTGATGAACGAGGCCGGCAACGAGGTCTACCTGGACAAGCCCGCCGTGGTCGAGGCCGCGCAGTTCTGGCGCGACCTGTCGGCCAAGCACAAGGTCATGCCGACCGGCACGATCGACTGGGGCACCACGCCCAAGGACTTCCTGGAAAAGAAGGCCGCCATCATCTGGACCACCACCGGCAACCTGACCAACATCCGCAAGAACGCCGACTTCCCGTTCGGCGTGGCGATGATGCCGCAGCAAAAGCGCGGGGGCAGCCCGACCGGCGGCGGCAACTTCTACATCTTCAAGAGCGGCACGCCTGAACAACAGCAGGCCGCGCTCAAGTTCGCGCAGTGGGCCACCACGCCCGAGCGCGCCGCCGACTGGAGCATCGCCACCGGCTACGTGGCCGTGACGCCGGCCGCCTGGCAGACCGAGAAGATGAAGAAGTACGCGCAGGATGTGCCGGCCGCCGCCGTGGCGCGCGACCAGCTGCAGGTGAGCGTGGCCGAATTTTCGACCCACGAGAACCAGCGCGTCACCAAGACCCTGAACGACGCCCTGCAGGCGGCGCTGACGGGTTCGAAGACGCCGCAGCAGGCGCTGACCGACGCCCAGCGCGAAGCCGACCGCATACTGCGTTCCTACAAGTAAATCCGCAAGCACGATGAGCCGCTCCTTGAATGCGCTTTATGGCTGGCTGCTGTTGCTGCCAGCCATCGTGCTGCTCGCCGCGTTCACGCATTACCCGGCGCTGGCGACGCTCTGGCACAGCTTCTATTCCACTCCCAAGGGCGCGCGCCCGGCCCGCTTCGTCGGGCTGGACAACTACGCCGTCATGCGCGACGACCCGGTGTTCTGGCAATCGCTCTGGAACAACCTGTGGTTCGCCCTGGGCACCATCCCGACCTCGATCGGCATCGCGCTGGTCATGGCGCTGTGGGTCAACCGCAACCTGCGCGGGCGCGGTTTCCTGCGCATGGCGTACTTCACGCCGACGGTGCTGCCGATGGTGGCGGTGGCCAATATCTGGCTGTTCTTCTACACCCCGCAGTACGGCCTGATCGCGCAGGTGATGCAGTTGTTCGGCTCGCCAGGTCCCAACTGGCTCGGCAACCGCGAAACCGCGCTGCCGGCGCTGATGCTGGTGACGGTGTGGAAGGAATCCGGCTTCTTCATGATCTTCTACCTGGCCGCGCTGCAGACGGTGTCGCCGTCGCTGCGCGAGGCGGCGATGCTGGAAGGGGCCTCACGCTGGCAGTACTTCCGGCGCGTGCTGTGGCCGCTGTTGATGCCGACGACGCTGTTCGTGCTGATCAATGCGCTGATCAACGCCTTCCGGCTGGTGGACCACGTAGTGGTCATGACCCGCGGCGGGCCCGACAACGCCAGCACGCTGCTGCTGTACTACATCTACCAGGTCGGCTTCAGCTTCTGGGACACCGCCTACGCCGCGACGCTGACCGTCGTGCTGCTGGTGGTGCTGGCGCTGACGGCGCTGGTCAAGTTCCGCTGGCTGGACCGCAGGACGCACTACCAATGAAAGACAAGCTCGATACCCTGGGCGCGTGGGCGCTTGGCCTGTTGTGGATCCTGCCGCTGGCGTATGCCGTGTGGGCGGCGTTTCACCCGCCGGCCTACGCCACCCGCTTCGACCTGTTCGCGCCGCTCACGCTCGACAACTTCGCGCGGGCCTGGCAGGCCGCGCCGTTCCCGCGCTACTTCGCCAACACGTTTTTGCTGGTGACGATGGTGCTGGCGGCGCAGCTGGTGCTGTCGACGCTGGCCGGCTACGCCTTCGCGCGCTTCGAGTTCCGCGGCCGCGACTTCGTCTTCATGCTGGTGCTGCTGCAGCTGATGATCATGCCGGACGTGCTGCTGGTGGAGAACTACCGCTCCATGAGCCAGCTCGGCATCCGCGACACGGTGTTCGCCATCGGCCTGCCGTACTTCGCCTCGGCCTTCGGCATCTTCCTGCTGCGCCAGACCTTCAAGACGGTGCCGCGCGAATTGGAGGAGGCCGCGCGCATGGAAGGCGCCAACGCGCTGCAGGTGCTGTGGAAGGTCTACGTGCCGCTGGCCAAGCCGATCTACGTGGCCTACGGGCTGGTGTCGGTCAGCCACCACTGGAACAACTTCCTGTGGCCGCTGATCATCACCAACTCGGTGGAATCGCGGCCGCTGACGGTGGGCCTGCAGGTGTTCTCGTCGACCGACCAGGGCATCGACTGGTCGGTGATCACCGCCGCCACGCTGATGTCGGCGGCGCCGCTGCTGATTGCCTTCCTGCTGTTCCAGCGCCAGTTCGTGCAATCGTTCATGCGCGCCGGCATCCGCTGAGCCTTCCCTGGAAAGCAAAAGACCCCGCACCGCGCGGGGTCTTTTCGTTGGCGCGGCCAGGCGGTCAGTAACCGACCGTCAGGCCGGGCAGGTCCACCGTGATGCGCGGGCGTTCCAGCGCCAGCGCCAGGTGCTCGGCGAACTCGCGGGCTTCCTTGGCGTCGGTGGACAGGATGTCGTAGCCGAGCGCGTCGGCCACGCCCAGCACCTTGTCCAGCAGCAGCACCTTGCCGCTGGGGCGCAGGGGTTCACAGCCCAGGGTTTCCCAGGCGCCGTCGAACCAGTCGCGGGCGTCGTTCTGGCGCTGCGGGCTGGGTTCGACGTTGGCCGACAGGTCCAGCGAGCGCCGGGTGTCGAAAACGATGGTGATGTCGCTGCGCATGGCGGGGATTCCTTGAAATGGCGTCAGCCGCAAAGGGTAGGCAAAAAACGCCGGGCAGATTGTCCGTCCGGCGACATTGGCTTACCAGCCGCGCGACACTTCCCAGGTGACCTCGGCGCCGGCGGCCTGCGACTGGCGCATCATGTCCAGCAGCGGGAAGGCGCGCTCCTTCAGGCCGACCGCGCGCGCCATGGGCGCCACCGCCGGCTTGTCCTCGTCTTCCTCGTCCTCGGCGGGATTGCCCTGGGATTCTTCAATGGCCCGTTCGATACCCTGGATGGCCGGACCGAGCTGGTCGACGGTGAACACGCCGCGCTCGGGGATCTTGTCGCCAAAGGACTTGCCCGCGGCTTGCAGCAGGACGCCGGCGTGGTCGGTGAGCATCAGGACTTCGGCCACGACCTTGGAGTGAAACGTAATCAGCATATTCCGGTCTCCTACGGATTGAATACCCTCAATACACTACCGCAACACCCTGGGGATGCCAACTGGCGCCCCCGGGCGAGGGTCGGCGGGCGGCCCGGCCGGCCGCGCCCCCGCGCGGTAACGGCCGCCAAATCAAGCTATGATTCAGGAGATTCCCGTGACGGCAGGATCCGCAGCGGCCGAGAATCCGGCGCCTCGCGCGGTCATGCCCCCGAGGCCCGCCAGCCGGCCGATCCCGCCCCCCTGGCGCCGCGCGCGAGCCCACGGCCCGCCGCCCTCGTCACCCACCCAGAACTTCTCCAGACGCCCATGCTCCCCGAGCAACAAAAACAGCTTATCTCCCTGATCCAGGCCGCCGTCGCGCAGAGCCTGCCCGATGCCCAGGCCGATGCGGCCCGAGCCAACGTGCTGCTGGAGCGCCCCAAGGTCGCCGCCCACGGCGACGTCGCCACCAACGTGGCCATGCAGCTGGCCAAGCCGGCCAAGCGCAATCCGCGTGAACTGGCCCAGGCCATCGTCGAGGCCCTGCTGGCCCTGCCGGGCGCCCGCGACCTGGTCGAAAGCGCGGAAATCGCCGGTCCCGGCTTCATCAACCTGCGCGTCACCGCCGCCGCCCGCCAGGCCGTCATCACGGCCGTGGCCGAACAGGGCGAGGCCTTCGGCCGCGCCGCCCGCAGCGGCGAGAAGATCCTGGTGGAATTCGTGTCCGCCAACCCCACCGGCCCGCTGCACGTCGGCCACGCCCGCCAGGCCGCCCTGGGCGACGCCCTGTGCCGCCTGTACGACGCCATCGGCTGGGATGTGACCCGCGAGTTCTATTACAACGACGCCGGCAACCAGATCGAGAACCTGGCCATCAGCGTGCAGGCGCGCGCCCGCGGCCTGACGACCGACTCGCCCGAGTGGCCCGCCGACGGCTACAAGGGCGACTACATCCTGGACATCGCCCGCGACTTCCAGGCCGGCAAGACCATCCAGGCCTCGGACGGCGAGCCCGTCACCGCCACCGGCAACATCGACAGCCTGGAAGACATCCGCGCCTTCGCCGTGGCCTACCTGCGCCGCGAGCAGGACCTGGACCTGCAGGCGTTCGGGCTGAAGTTCGACAACTATTACCTGGAAAGCTCGCTGTACACCTCGGGCCGGGTCGAGGCCACCGTCAAGGCGCTGATCGCCGGCGGCCATACCTATGAAGAAGGCGGCGCGCTGTGGCTGCGCACCACCGAGCTGGGCACGGGCGACGACAAAGACCGCGTCATGCGCAAGAGCGAGGGCGGATACACCTATTTCGTGCCGGACGTGGCCTACCACAAGGCCAAGTGGGAACGCGGCTTCCACCGCGCCGTGAACATCCAGGGCAGCGACCACCACGGCACCGTGGCGCGCGTGCGCGCCGGCCTGCAGGCGCTGGAAGAGGGCATTCCCAAGGACTACCCGTCCTACGTGCTGCACAAGATGGTCAAGGTGATGCGCGGCGGCCAGGAGGTCAAGATCTCCAAGCGCGCCGGCAGCTACGTCACCATGCGCGACCTGATCGACTGGGTCGGCCGCGACGCCGTGCGCTACTTCCTGATCCAGCGCCGCGCCGATACCGAATTCGTGTTCGACGTCGACCTGGCCCTGTCCAAGAGCGACGAGAACCCGGTCTATTACATCCAGTACGCCCACGCGCGCATCTGCTCGGTGATCAACAACGCCGGCATGCCCGCGGCCGACGTGGCCGCTGCCGACGCGTCCCTGCTGACCGCCCCCAGCGAATTCGCGCTGATGCAGCGCCTGGCCGAGTTCCCCCACGTGGTGGCGCTGGCCGCCCAGGAACTGGCCCCGCACCACATCGCCTTCTGGCTGCGCGACTGCGCCGCGGACTTCCACGGCTGGTACAACGCCGAGCGCGTGCTGGTCGACGACACCGCGCTCAAGCTGGCGCGCCTGCGCCTGGCCGCGACCACGCGCCAGGTGCTGGCCAACGGCCTGGCGCTGTTGGGCGTGTCCGCCCCCGAGCGGATGTAACATCGGTACATGGCCACCAAGCGCAAACCCACCCGCCGGTCCGGCGAAAGCGGCAGCACCCTGTACGGGGCGCTGGCCGGATTGCTCCTCGGCTTGATCGTCGCCGCCGTCGTGGCGTTCTACGTCACCAAGGCGCCCGTGCCCTTTGTCGATCGCGCCACCCGCCAGGGCGACGCCGGCAAGCTGCCCGATCCGCGCCAGGCGCCGGATCCCAACGCCGGCCTGTACGGCCGCGACGGCGCGGCGGGCTCCCCGCCCACCGGCCCGACCGCCACGGCGCCCGCGCCGCTGCCGGGCGCGGGCGGCACCGCGCCGGCGGGCAAGTCGGACGACCTGGGCGCGCTGATCGCCACCCTGCCGACCTCCAACAACACGCCCGCGGCCGCCCCCGCGCCGGCCGCCAGCGCGCCGCCCACGCCCATCGCCAAGGTGGCGCCGACCCCGGCCCCCGCGGCCAAGGCGCCGGTCGCCAGCGCCGCCCCGACCGCTTCGGCCAATGGCTCGTACTACCTGCAGGCTGGCGCCTTCCGGGGCCAGGACGACGCCGAATCGCTCAAGGCCCGCATCATCCTGCTGGGCCTGCCGGTGGCGGTGCAGAAAGCCGAGGTCAACGGCAAGCCGATCAACCGTGTGCGCGTCGGTCCGTTCGCCCGCCTGGACGACATGAACCGCGCCCGCGGCCGCCTGGGCGAAAACAAGATCGAAACGGCGGTGGTGCGCCAGTAACACGGCGCCCGCATCATGGTTTTTGATTGAACTAATCCGGGCCTGGCCCTGTCTGTAACCTCTTTGTTCAGGAACCTCACCCCATCATGCTGTCCCCCAAGCTCATCCGCATCCTGGCAGCCGCCGCGCTGACCGCCACCGCGTTCTTCAGCCCGGTCAGCCACGCCCAGGGCACCCAGGCCTATGTGCCGATCAATCCGCCGCTGCCGTCGGATACCCCGGGCAAGATCGAGGTCCTGGAATTCTTCGCCTACACCTGCCCGCACTGCGCCGCCATGGAACCCATGGTCGAGGACTGGGCCAAGACCAAGCCCGACGACGTCGTGCTCAAGCAGGTGCCGATCGCCTTCAACGCCGGCATGAAGCCGCTGCAACAGCTGTACTACACCCTGGTGGCCCTGGATCGCCCCGACCTGCACGCCAAGGTCTTCACCGCCATCCACGGCGAGCACAAGCGCCTGATCGACAAGAAGGCCATGGGCGAGTGGGCCGCCGCGCAGGGCGTGGACCGCGCCAAGTTCGACTCGGTGTTCGATTCGTTCAGCGTGCAGACCCAGGTCCAGCGCGCCAACCAGCTGGCCGAAGCCTATCGCATCGAAGGCACGCCGTCGTTCGCCGTCGGCGGCAAGTTCATGACCTCGCCGGTCATGGCGGGCAACAGCTACGAAGGCGCCCTGCAGGAAGTGAACAAGCTGATCCCGATGGCCCGCGGCAAGTAATTCCCCGCCGCGCCTGACAGCGAGACGCCTCGCGGCAGTGAACTGCCCCGGGACGTTGGACAGTCAAAGCCAAAGCCCGAAGGCCTGAGCTCGGTATTGCACCGAACTCAGGCCTTTTGGCTTGTGCTTGATGCTGTCGTGATTGAATGTAGTAATGGATGTACTGCCTGGTGCCGGCTTGCAATGGGTCGACGCTCTCGAAGCGGTTCATGCGGAAGAACCCGACCTTGAGCGCGCCGAAGGAGCTTTCCTTGGCGACATTGTCCAGGCAGGTCCTTGAGTGACTTCACAAGGTTGAACACCGACCGACGGCTGGTCTCGTAGGCCACGATCTCACCGTTGTACAGGCCCCTGCGCCTTCAAGCACTGAAAGTAGAACGTGCTGCGAAACAACCCGGCCGCACAGCAGTCGTTCCAGCCCATGCGCCTGGCTCGATCCTTGAACCACCTACGCTTTCCAACAAGCGCTTGGATCCTTTCCGCTTCGATCCAGGCATAGAGCGTGTTCTTTGGCTGATGCCGTTCCCTCCGCTGAGCGCGGCCGCTCACGCCAGTAAGGGTAACCACCCTCAGATGATTCCGGATTTTCTCCCTCGAAACCCGTGCTGGTTTTGCGAGTGATAGATTTTATGAACGCCAACATTAATCAATTTTCATTCAATGTTTTAAAAGAAGTTTGATTAATTTGGCGTCGAAAACAAACGCCGTATCAATTTCAAATTCACGGCAAAACGGCGCATCCACGGTCGATCGAAAACCATTACGACGGCCCATTCCGAAAGCCTCAGCGCTCATCGGAAATTGGGTGCTGCATAAGAAAATTCATAGGAGACTTCCAATATGGCTGAACAAATTCGCTCGAAGCAACGGCGACCGGCGTTAGCGGCCGTTGCCGCATCGGTGATCGTCTTGACTACCGGGGTCCAGGCTCAGGCCTCGCCTTACGATGAAGTCATTTTCTTCGGGGACTCACTCACGGACAGCGGCGCGATGACGTCCCGGGCTTTCACCGCGGACAAGATCCTCGGTCCTGACGGAACGCCGTTCACGGAGTCCCTGCGTAGCACCCTGCCGCCACAAATCGCTTCGCTAATTGCCAAGAAATTCGAAGAGACGATCGTTGCGGCAAAGGCGCCGCTCGCCGCTGCCATTAGTAAATGGATGGGTGATTGGAAGCGCATAATCAATGTCCCCGGCTTATTAGATTGGGCGGTTGAAAAAGCCATGCCTCAAATACGCGCTACGGCAACCAGCAGAATATCTTCTTCCTTGGCCGCCTACGATCTCGCATCTCCATTGTCACGCCTGACGTCTGCATCGACCGTTGCCAATGTCATTCTTGCCCTGAAAGGCGATCAGATACAGTCTGCCCATACAACGAACCCCGATCCAACCTGGGCATTCCACCTAGCCACCAAACTCGGCGGCGACAATATCAACGCCTGGAGAGCGGCGGGAGATGGAGGCAACAACCAGGCCTGGGGCGGCGCGCGTGCAACACAAAGCGTCACATATGACTTTCCATCAACAAACTTCCTGGGTCTCGCCACACCGCCCCTTCACTTCCTTATTCCCTCTGTAAAGGAGCAAATCAGCTTCATCCTGCAACGGCCTTCAGGCCTGCGCAGCACAGGTCTGTACACGGTATGGGCCGGCGCGAACGATTTGATCGAAACGCTGACCACGCACAGGGACATGTTGATCTCGTCCGAGACACAGGCGCAAGCGATCGAACAAGTGCTCGGCCTCTCCAGCCTTTCCGGTGCCGAAGTGGCCGCCCAGATCCAACGCCTGGGCAGTGCCGGCGCCGGAACCGTACTCGCCTTGAACCTGCCGGACATCGGCCGCACGCCTCGGGCTCTCGCCTTCCCGACCGATACCCGCAATTTGATGAGCTACATGACTGCCCGCTTCAATGACTCGCTCAACAGTCAACTGGCGGACTACAAAGGCAACCTCGTCATGCTGGATGCTCGCGCCATGCTAGACGAACTGATCGACCGACCGGCACGCTACGGCCTGCGCAATGTCACCGAGCCTGCCTGCGGCAAGGTCAGCGCCATCTGGTGCAACACCAGCACACTGGTGGAACCAGGCGCAAACCGTACCTATCTGTTCGCTGACGACATCCACCCCAGCGGCATCGGACATGAGTTCATTGCTGACTATGCATTGTCGGTACTGCAAGCACCCGCGCGCATCGGTCTGCTCGCCGAGGCGCCGCTGGCCGGCACGCGAAGCGGCCTGCAAGTCATCGAGACGCGCTTGCGCAACCGCGATGACTCATCGGCAGTGCAAACTTACGCCTCGTACCAGCATGTCAACGACCGTCGGCGCGATGACGGCATCTGGAAACCCGGACTGGGCAACCAGATGGACCTTCTGTCCATGGGCGTGGACGGTGGCGTCGGCCAGCACTGGACGCTTGGCGTGAATGCGGCGCAAATCCAGCACAATGCCACGCTTGGCCAGGATGCGGGATCGTTCCGCCTGGGCCAGACGCAGGTGTCCGCCTATGCGCGCTATCGCCTGGGCGATTGGTCGACGGCGTTGATAGGTAGCGCCGGCTACCTGAGCTATCGCAATGTGTCGCGCGACTTTTCCATCGGCTCCGCCCGTCTGCGCGAGGAAGGTTCGACCACCGGCATGGCGTCGGCCTTGTCCATGCTGACCCAGTATGACTGGCACGCAGGCGTATTCACCCTGACGCCATCGGCCGGCGTCACCTTGCAGAACGTCAGCGTGCGGGGCTACAACGAATCGCGCGATGGCGGACGCACCGCAACCAGCATGAACTATCATGAACAACAACGGCGTTCGCTCGCATCCACACTGGGCCTGCGTCTGCAAGCCGATCTGCGGCAAGGCGACTATCTGTGGCAACCCTACGGCGGCCTAGCCTGGGAACATGAGTTCAACCACGACACCCGCGAGGTTCGGGCGCACGTGCGTGACATGGCCGGCAGCTTCGCCCAAACCATGCCGCAGGCAGCCGCCGATACGCTGCTGGCAACGGCGGGATTAGCCTTCTCAAGCGGAGCGTCCTGGAGTGGCCAGATCGGCTACTACGGCCGCTACGGTGGTGCCACGCAATCGCAGGCGGTCCAGGCGACCGTGGCATACCGGTTCTGATCCGGACGTTGGCCAATATCCAGCTTTCGGGGCAGTTCAGTTGGCCGGGGCGTTTTTCATGGGGTCATCCCCAAGGCGCGCGGACGCGGCAAAGCGCCCGCCGCGATATACACTTCCTCCCATAATTATTCGCCGCCACGCGCGGCCTACAAGGGGTGGAAGATGAGACAGCAATTCCTGCGCCGCGCGGCGCTGGGCGTGAGCCTGGCGCTGGCCGGCCTTTCAGCGCAAGCCAATGACGCCGACGGCGTGAAGATCGGCGTCCTGACCGACATGGCCGGCGTCACCGCCGATGCCACCGGGCGCGGCTCGGTCGAGGCCGCGCGCCTGGCGATCGAGGAACTGGGCGGCAGCGTGCTCGGCAAGCCCGTGGCGCTAGTATCGGGCGACCACCAGCACCGGCCCGACATCGGCAGCGGCATGGTGCGCAAGTGGTACGACACCGACGGCGTCGACGTGGTGGTGGACGTGCCCAATTCGTCGGTGGCGCTGGCGGTGCAGGGCATCGCGCGCGAAAAGAAGAAGCTGGTGCTGTTCTCCAGCCCCGGCACCACCGCGCTGACGCAGGCGCAATGCTCGCCCTATGGCGTGCAATGGACCTACACCACCTACGCGCTGTCGCGCGGCACCGCCACCGCCGTGGTCAAGGAAGGCAACAAGCGCTGGTTCATCCTGGCGTCCGATTACGCCTTCGGCAAGCAACTGGCCGCCGACACCGAGACCGTGGTCAAGGCCAACGGCGGCGAAGTGGTGGGCACGGTGTTCCACCCGCTCAACGCCTCGGACTTCGCCTCGTTCCTGCTGCAGGCGCAGGCCTCCAAGGCGCAGATCATCGCCGTCGCCAACGCCGGCGGCGACACCATCTCGGCGATCAAGCAGGCGGCCGAATTCGGCATCGCCAGCGGCGGCCAGAAGCTGGCGGCAATGCTGTTGCTGCTGACCGACGTGCACAGCCTGGGATTGCAGGCCGCGCAGCACACCTACCTGACGGTGCCGTCCTATTGGGACATGAACGACGGCACGCGCGCCTTCACCAAAAAGTTCGAAGCCCGCCTGGGCCGCCCGCCCACCTTCCTGCAGGCCGGCGTGTACAGCTCGGTGCGCCACTACCTGCGCGCGGTGCAGGCGGCCGGCACCACCGATTCGGACGCGGTGATGGCGAAGATGAAGTCGATGCCGATCGACGACCCGTTCAGCCTGAACGCGCGCATTCGCGAAGACGGCCTGGTGGTGCGCGACATGATGCTGGCACAGGTGAAATCGCCCGACCAGTCCAAGGCGCCCTGGGACTACTACAACATCGTGCGCACCATTCCCGGCGACTCGCTCGCCTGGCCCCTGTCGGAAAGCCAATGTCCGCTGGTCAAGAAGTAGGCCCCCTGGCGCTTGCCGATTTCGGCAGCTTCTACGCGGGCGGGCGGCAGGCGCATATCAGCGGCCGCCCGGTGCGCGAGATCGCCTTCACCAAGACCGCCTCGCTGACGTACGACCCCAACGGGCTGTACCACGTCGAACAGGCGTACGTGCAGTACTTCATCCCGGCCGAACGCCGCCATCCGCTGCCGCTGGTGCTGCTGCACGGCGGCGGCATGACCGGCGCGATGTGGGAACAGACGCCGGACGGCCGGCATGGCTGGCTGCAGCATTTCGTGCGGCAGGGCCACGCGGTCTACGTGGTCGACAACGTCGAGCGCGGCCGCGCCGGCTGGACGCCGTTCGAGGAGGTCTGGCCCGATGCGCCGATCGTGCGCAACGCCGAGGAAAGCTGGTCGCTGTTCCGCTTGGGCCGCGCCGAGGACTACGCGCAGCGCCGCGCCTTCGACGGCCAGCGCTTTCCGCTGGCGGCCTTCGACGATTTCATCCGCCACGCCGTGCCGCGCTGGCTGGGCAACAACGATGCGGCGCTGGCGGGCTTGTGCGCCGCGCTGGAACGCATCGGCCCGTGCCTGGTGCTGGCGCACAGCCATGGCGGCGAAGTGGCCTACCGCGCGCTGCAGGCGCGGCCGGAACTGGTGCGCGGGGTCATCGGCATCGAGCCGTCGGGGTTCTCGGCGGAAGTGAACGCGGCGGCGGTGGCGGGCAAGCCCTTTCTGTTCGTCTATGGCGACTATCTCGACGCCACGCCGCTATGGGCCAGGCTGGATGCCGCCGGGCAGGCCTACGCCGACCAGTTGGCGGCACGGGGCGGCCGCGTTACCCGCTGGCGACTGGCCGACATGGGTATCCGCGGCAATTCGCACATGCCGATGATGGACGACAACAGCGACGACATCGCCGCGCGCATCGGCGCGTGGATCCGCGCCAACGCCTGACATACGGCGGCGCCTTGCCGCACGGGCCTTGCGCCGGCCTTCATACCGGGCGGGGCGGGTGGGGCTGGCGCGCCGGCCGGGCCCGGCCGGCGGTCACGCCCGGGTCAGCCCTTGACCGCCGCGGCCTTCTCCAGCGCCTGGGTCAGGTCGGCGATGATGTCCTGCGGCGACTCCAGGCCGATATGCAGGCGCACCAGCGCGTTGTCGCCCTCGCCCCAATAGCGATGGTGCGACAGGTCCTTGGGCGACACCAGTTGCACCAGGCTTTCGTAGCCGCCCCACGAGAAACCGATACCGAACAGTTCCAGTTCGTCGACGAACACCCGCGCGGCCGCCGGCGACAGGCGCAGCTCGACCGACAGCATGCCGTTCGAACCGGTGCAGTCGCGCTGCCACAGCGCATGGCCCGGATCCTGCGGCCAGGCCGGGTGGAACAGGCGCACGGTCTCGGGGCGCTGCTTGAAGAATTCGCAGACCTGCAGCGCGTGGCGCGCGTGCTGCGCCATGCGGATCGGCATGGTGCGCACGCCGCGCAGCGCCAGCCAGGCATCGTCGGCGCTGATGGAGTAGCCCATGGCGTACTGGGTGCGGTTCAGCTTCTTGGCAATCGCCTCGTCATTGGTGACGACCGCGCCCAGCATCAGGTCGGAATGGCCGCCCACGTACTTGGTGCCGGCGATGACCGACACCTGCGCGCCCAGCGTCAGCGGCCGGTAGATGTAGCCCGAACCCCAGGTGTTGTCGGTAGCCAGCACCAGGCCGTGGCGTTGCGCGATGGCGGCCATGGCGCCCATGTCGAGCATCTCGAACAGCAGCGAGCCGGGCGATTCCACGTACAGCAGCTTGGTGTTGGGCTGCACCAGCGCGTCCAGGTCCTCGCCGGCGGCGAAGTAGGTGACGGCGATGTTCATGCGCTTGAGCACGGCATCGTCGAGCTCGCGCATCGGGCCGTAGACGCAATCGGAGATCAGCGCGTG
This sequence comes from Achromobacter sp. HNDS-1, assembly GCF_040084795.1. Lineage (NCBI taxonomy): Bacteria > Pseudomonadati > Pseudomonadota > Betaproteobacteria > Burkholderiales > Alcaligenaceae > Achromobacter > Achromobacter sp. HNDS-1. The sequence goes on along the minus strand of NZ_CP157584.1, from coordinate 3,337,465 downwards.
GTCGCCGGCCGAGCACAGCGCCAGCATCACCATCGTCATGGCCGACAGGCCCGACGGCGCCAGATACGCGTGGGTGCCGCCTTCGAGCTGCGCGAAAACCTGCTCCAGCGCCGCGTGCGTGTCCATGCCCATGCGGCCATAGGTGGTGGCGCGGCCGCCGGCGGCCTTGCTGCGCTGGGCCTTTTCCAGGGCCGCCAGGTTCTCGAAGCGCACCGTGCTGGCCCGCATCGGCGGCAGCGGCACCGGGGCCGTGCCCGTCTCGGGGTTGAACGGGGCGGTGCCCGCGTGCTGCAGAACCGTATCGATGTGTTTGGTAGCCATCTTCAAGAGGGAATGCGTGCGTATTGGGAGAACCCGAACCGTAGCAGGAACGCGCGCGGCTGTCGCGCCCCCGATCCGGGTCAGTCGATCCAGCGCACCGCCGCGTCCAGGTCGGCGCGGCTGGTGCGATAGCTGTTGGCCGGATGCGCGGTATCGGCATAGCCGAACGAGATGGCGCAGACCACGCGCCGCTCGGAGCCGATGCCGAGCTGTTCGCGCAGCACCTCGGGATACATCGCCAGCGAGGCCTGGGCCACCGTGGCCACGCCGTTGGCCTGCGCCGCCAGCAGGAAATTGGCGACATAGCCGCCGCAGTCGATGGCGCCGTATTCGCCCAGCGCCTCGTCGGTGGTGATGATGGCCACGTGCGGCGCGTCGAACAACTGGAAGTTGCGCAGTTCCTGCCGCCGGTAGGCCTCGCGGTCGCCGCGCGCCACGCCCACGGCCCCATACAACTGGAAGCCCGACTCGCGGCGCCGCGCCAGGTAGTCGCCCCGGTACTCGCGCGGGAACGGGAAGTCGGGCGTGAAGCCCGCTTGCCCGGCGCGTTCCACCAGGGCCCGGCTCAGGCGCCGCGCGCCGTCGCCCGAGGCCACCGTCACCTGCCACGGCTGGCAGTTGCACCAGGACGCGGTGCGCTGCGCCAGCGTCAGGATGCGCTCGATGGTGGCGCGCGGCACCGGCTCGGGCAGGAAGGCGCGGCAACTGTGGCGCGCGCGCAGCCAGTCTTCGAGCGCGGCGTCGGGGCGCGCGGCGGCGGATTCGGGTACGGCGGACATGGTGTCTCCTTGGTTTCCTCGTATGATGCCACTTGATTGCCGGCGCGCAAGGCGCCGCCCGACCCTGGCGAGACCCCATGCTGCCCCTCGATTCCCTGATCGCGTTCTTCGGCATTGCCGTATTGCTGGCCCTCACGCCCGGGCCCGACAACCTGTTCGTGCTGATGCAATCGGCCATCTGGGGCCGCAAGGCCGGGCTGTTCGTGGTGCTGGGGCTGTGCACCGGGCTGCTGGGCCACACCGCCGCCGTGGCGCTGGGGCTGGCCGCCGTGTTCGCGGCTTCCCCTGTGGCCTTCACGGCGCTGAAACTGGCGGGCGCGGCGTATCTGGCCTACCTGGCGTGGCAGATCCTGCGGGCGCCGGTGCATGCCGAGGACGGCCAGCGGCCCGAGCCGATGAAGACCTCCGCGCTGTACCGGCGCGGCATCGTCATGAACCTGACCAATCCTAAGGTGCTGCTGTTCTTCTTCGCCTTCCTGCCGCAGTTCACCTCGCCCAAACTGGGTTCGGTGGGCTGGCAGACGGTGCAACTGGGCGCGGTGTTCATGCTGGCCACGCTGCTGGTGTTCGGCGCCATCGCCTTCTTCTCGGGCGCGTTCGGCGAACTGCTGCAGCGCTCGGTCACGGCCAAGCGCTGGCTCAACCGCGTCGCGGCGCTGGTGTTCGTGGGGCTGGCCGTGCGGCTGGCGACGGCCACGCGCTAAGGCCGCCGGCCGGCGCGAGCCTGGCAAGGGCCGCCCCGGCGCAGCCACGCGCGCCGGATCGCGCCCGCGGGACGCCGCCGCGCAACGTGGCTGGGAGCGGCGTCAGGCCGCCTTGAAGCGCACGATGCCGTCCGCGCCTGTGCCGCGCGTCAGCTTGCCTTCGAAGTACAGCGCATGCAGGTGCGCCAGCGCCTCGCCCATGGCGAAGGTCAGCTGGTGCAGGTCGAGCTTGCGCTTGAACAGCACCGGCACGATGTCGGAGGTCGATTGCGGTCCGGCCTTACAGGCCTCCAACACTTCGGCCAGACGGTCGCGGTGATGCTCGTGCTGCTGCGCGATGCGCTCGTGCAGGCCCTTGAAAGGCCGGCCATGCGACGGCAGCACCAGCGTGTCGCGCGGCACGTCGGCGTAGCCGTCGAGCGAGCGCAGGTACAGCGGCAGCGGGTTGGCGTCGGGCTCGTAGTCGAACACACTGACGTTGGTGGAGATGCGCGGCAGCACCATGTCACCGGAGATCAGCACGCCCAGGTCGGGCGAATGCAGTGAGGCGTGCTCGGGCGCGTGGCCGTAGCCGACGATGACGCGCCAGTCGTGCGCGCCGATGCGCACCGCGTCGCCATGCATGATGCGCGTGTAGCGCGACGGCACGGCCGGCACCAGGTTGGGGAAGTAGTTGGCGCGCTGGCGGATCTGTTCCTGCGCGTCCGGATCGGTCAGGCCGTGGCGGGCGAAGTGGTCGACGGCCGACTGGCCCCCGGGACCGGCGCCGGCGTCATTGCGGCGCGACGACCACAGCGACGCGACCATGAAGTCGGTCATGGTCATCCACAGCCGCGCGTCCCAGCGTTCACAGAGCCAGTGGGCCAGGCCGATGTGGTCGGGGTGCATGTGGGTGACGATGACGCGCAGCACCGGCAGGCCGTCCAGTTCGTTCTCGAACACCTGTTCCCACAGCGTCTTGACCTCGTCGCGCGAGATGCCGCAGTCGACGATGGTCCAGCCGTCGCGGCCGTCGATGCGATCGCGCAGCAGCCAGAGATTGATATGATCCAGCGCGAACGGCAGCGGCATGCGGATCCACTTGACGCCCTCGGCCACCGGGTGGGCGCGGCCGGCTTCGGGCTGGAAATCGGCCCAGGGATACTGCAGCTTCTGTTCGTTGGGGTTCATTGCCTCGCTCTCCACGCTTGACGATCGCGTCAAGTCATCATAATTTACGTTTACGTAAACTGCCACACGTCGCATGTCCCCGTCAACCTGGACCATCTCCGAGCTCGCCCGCGAGTTCGACGTCACGCCCCGCACGATCCGCTTCTATGAAGACCAGGGGATCGTCAGCCCGGCGCGCGAGGGCCGCAACCGCATCTTCGGGCCGCGCGACCGCACGCGCCTGAAGCTGGCCCTGCGCGGCAAGCGCCTGGGCCTGCAGTTGTCGGAGATCCTGACGCTGATCGACATGTACGACGGCCCCGGCGACACCGAGGTGCAGTTGCGCCAGTACCTGGCGGTGCTGGCCCAGCACCGGGCCACGCTGGAACAGCAGCGCCGCGACATCGAGGATACGCTGCAGGAGATCGCGGTGCAGGAACGCCAGTGCCGCGAGCTGCTGGCGCAGCAACGAGCCTGAAGCGCCTGACATGGCGATGCTGCAAACCTTCGCGCTGTTCGTCCTGACCGCGCTGGCCGAGATCATCGGCTGCTACCTGCCGTACCTGTGGTTGCGCCGCGGTCATTCCATCTGGCTGCTGGCGCCAGCCGCCGTCAGCCTGGCGCTGTTCGCCTGGCTGCTGACGCTGCACCCGACCGCGTCGGGACGCGTGTATGCGGCCTACGGCGGCGTGTACATCGGCATGGCGCTGCTGTGGCTGTGGGCGGTCGATGGCGTGCGGCCCAGCGTCAGCGATTATGTCGGCGTGGGGCTGTGCCTGGCCGGCATGCTGGTGATCATGTTCGGGCCCAAGACGGCCTGACCGATTGCCGCGAAGGCGCGTGGGCGCACGACGGGCCAGCGCGCGGTGGCGGGTCCGACTCACGCGGCGCGACGCCGGCCCGCCTCTCCGAAAATGAAAAAGCGCGCTCCCCGTGGAGCGCGCTTTGCATTGCCTGCGCGGCATCCCGGCCGGGATGCGCGGCGCCGGCGTCATTCCGCCTTGATGTTGCCTTCCTTGATGATGCGGGCGTTGTTGGCGAACTCGGCCTGCACCTGCTTGGCGAAGGCGTCGCCGGACGCGGTGCCCGGCTGCAGGTAGGACTTGGTCAGCAGGTCCTTGAACTCGGCGCTGGCCACGGCCTTGGCCAGCGCGGCCTGCAGCGGACCCGACACCGCCGGCGGCAGGTTGGCCGGCGCGAAGATGCCGAAGTTCGAGTAGTACTGCGCCTGCGGCAGCTTCAGTTCGGCCATGGTGGGCACGTCGGGCCAGGCGGCCAGGCGCTCGGGCGCCATCACCGCCAGCGGTTTGAGCGCGCCGCTGGCCACGTGCGGCAGCACCACGTCGGTGTTGACCACCAGCAGTTCGACCACGCCGCCCAGGCCGTCGGTCAGCGCCTGGCTGTTGCCGCGGTAGGGCACGTGCAGCATCCTGGTGCCGGTCTGCGTGGTCAGCGCCGCCATGCCGATGTGGGCCACGGTGCCCTGGCCCGGCGTGCCGTAGCGCACGCCGTCCGGGTGCGACTTGGCGTAGTCGATCAGGCCGGCGAAGTCCTTCACCGGCAGGGCCTTGGTGGCGACGATGGCCACGGGCGCCACGGCCACGCTGGCCACCGGCGTCAGGTCCTTCATCGGGTCGTAGTTGGTCTTGGCCAGGTGCGGGAAGATGGTCAGCGGGCTGGTGGAAGCCAGCAGCAGGGTGGCGCCGTCCGGCTGGGCGCGCGCCACGAAGTCGGTGCCGACCGAGGCGCCCGCGCCGGGCTTGTTTTCGACGATGACGGTGGCGTTGGTCTCCTTGCGCAGCACGTCGCCCAGGCGGCGCCCGATCGCGTCGGCGCTGCCGCCGGCGGTGTAGGGCACGACCAGGGTGATGGGCTTGGCGGGCCAGCCCTGCGCCAGCGCGGCGCCGCCCGTCATGATCGCCAGGGCCGCCCCCGCGGCCGTGAACAGCATCTTCTTTTTCATAGCTTCCTTGTGGTGTTGCGTAGCACTGCGTGAGGTAATGCGTGAAACGGGTAAGGCAAAAGGAAAACTTGTGGTGGCGACAAAGGCAGTCACCGCGAAGGCGACACGCGCGTCGCGACGGCCGCGCGTGAATCAGCCGGCCAGGTAGCGCTGCGTCAGCCGCACCCAGTAGCTCGCGCCCGGCGCGATCAGGGCGTCGTTGAAGTCGTAGCTGGTGTTGTGCAGCATGCACGGGCCCAGGCCGTGGCCGGCCATGCGGTGGTCGCCATCGCCGTTGCCCAGGAACACGTAGCAGCCGGGCTTGGCCTGCAACAGAAAGGCGAAGTCCTCCGAGGCCATCACCGGCTCGATCACGCGGGCGTGGTCGGCGCCGGCCACCTCGCGCATGACCTCCATGCAGAACGCGGTTTCGGCCGGCGTGTTGATCAGCGCCGGATAGCGGCGCTCGAAATAGACCTCGGCCTCGCAGCCATGGGCGGCGGCAATGCTGCCGGCGATCTCGTGCATGCGGCGCTCGATCAGGTCGACCACGTCGGTGCTGTAGGCGCGCACCGAGCCGCCCAGCCAGGCGCTGCCCGGGATCACGTTGATGACGCTGCCGCCGGCCTGCACCTGGGTGATGGACAGCACGGCGGCGTCCAGCGGGCGCTTGCTGCGGGTCAGGATGGTCTGCAGCGACTGGCCGATGGCGAACAGCGCCGGCACCGGGTCGGCGCAATCGTGCGGCGCGGCGGCGTGGCCGCCCTTGCCGCGCACGGTGATCTTGAAGCCGTTGGCGGACGCCATCATCGGGCCGGCGCAGACGCCGAACGAGCCGGCCTCCAGGCCGGGCCAGTTGTGCATGCCGAACACGGCCTCGCAGGGGAAGCGGTCGAACAGGCCGTCCTGGATCATGGCGCGGCCGCCGGCGCCGCCTTCCTCGGCCGGCTGGAAGCAGAAATAGACCGTGCCGTCGAAACCGCCTTGCTGTTGCAGGTGGCGCGCGGCGGCCAACAGCATGGCGGTGTGGCCGTCATGGCCGCAGCCATGCATCTTGCCGTCGTGGCGCGAACGGTGTTCGAACTGGTTCTCTTCCTGCATCGGCAGGGCGTCCATGTCGGCGCGCAACATGATGGCGCGGTCGGAAGCGCCGCGCTTGATGACGCCGACCACGCCGGTCTTGGCGATGCCGGTGTGGGTCTCGATGCCCCAGCCGCGCAGGGCGTCGGCCACCACCTTGGCGGTGCGGTGCTCTTCGTAGCAGAGCTCGGGATGGGCGTGCAGATCGCGCCGCAGCGCCACGATATCGTCAAGATTGGCCAGGTCGGACACCGCTGACTCCGTAACAAAATTTGAAGTTTCAAGGACCCGGGGAATAGTACCCAGGGCGCTTCCCGTGGACGCAAACATTTGCCTAGGGAAAACCCGACTCATATTTACGTTTACGTAAACGTAATATTTGCGCTGCATCATTGCGTAGCCAGCGTCGATCAGCGCATCATGGGGCCACGCGGCGGGATCCGGCGCGATCGCAGGCGCCCATAAGAATGTAAGTACCCACTATCACGGAGACAGCGATGAACCTTCCTGGCCTGAACTTCGATCTGGGCGAAGACCTGGACATGCTGCGCGACGCGGTGCGCACTTTCGCGCAGGCCGAGATCGCGCCGCGCGCGGCCGAAGTCGACCGCAGCGACCAGTTCCCCATGGACCTCTGGCGCAAGTTTGGCGACCTGGGCGTGCTGGGCATGACGGCCAGCGAGGAATACGGCGGCGCCAACATGGGCTACCTGGCCCACATGGTGGCGATGGAGGAAATTTCCCGCGCCAGCGCCTCGATCGGCCTGTCCTATGGCGCGCACTCCAACCTGTGCGTCAACCAGATCAACCGCAACGGCACCCCCGCCCAGAAGGCCAAGTACCTGCCCAAGCTGATTTCCGGCGAACACATCGGCGCGCTGGCCATGAGCGAACCGGGCGCCGGCTCGGACGTGGTCAGCATGAAGCTGCGCGCCGACAAGAAGGGCGACCGCTACGTGCTGAACGGCTCCAAGATGTGGATCACCAACGGCCCCGACGCCGACACCCTGGTGGTCTACGCCAAGACCGACCCCGAGGCGCACCAGCGCGGCATCACCGCGTTCCTGGTGGAAAAGGGCTTCAAGGGTTTCTCGGTGGCGCAGAAGCTGGATAAGCTCGGCATGCGCGGCAGCCACACCGGCGAACTGGTGTTCCAGGACTGCGAGATCCCCGAGGAAAACGTGCTGGGCCAGGTCAACGGCGGCGTCAAGGTGCTGATGAGCGGACTGGACTACGAGCGCGCCGTGCTGTCGGGCGGCCCGGTCGGCATCATGCAGGCCGTGATGGACGTGGTGGTGCCGTATATCCATGACCGCAAGCAGTTCGGCCAGGCCATCGGCGAATTCCAGCTGATCCAGGGCAAGGTGGCGGACCTGTACACCACGCTGCAGGCCAGCCGCGCCTTCTGCTACCAGGTCGGCAAGAACCTCGACCGCCTCGGCGCCGAGCACGTGCGCCAAGTGCGCAAGGACTGCGCCGCGCTGATCCTGTACACCGCCGAGAAGGCCACCTGGATGGCCGGCGAGGGCGTGCAGATCCTGGGCGGCAACGGCTACATCAACGAATACCCGGTGGGCCGCCTGTGGCGCGACGCCAAGCTGTACGAAATCGGCGCCGGCACCAGCGAGATCCGCCGCATGCTGATCGGCCGCGAGCTGTTCGCCGAGACGGCCTGAGTCCCCCCGGAAGTCGTTTGCCATGATCCGCACGTCCGACGTCCAGCACATCGAGCAGGCGCCCGTCCGGGGCCCCTCGCCGCTGGACGTCGCGCGCCGCATCCTGGCCGGCTTCGACCGCCACTACGCGCTGTTCCGCTACAGCGCGCAGCGCGCCAAGGCGCTGTTCGAATCGGGCGACTGGCACGGCATCCAGCACCTGTCGCGCGAGCGCATCGAGTACTACGACATGCGGGTGCGCGAATGCGCCAGCCAGCTCGAAGGCGTGCTGCGCGGCCGGCCCGAGGGCGCGGTCGGCGCCCATGCCCCCAACGGCGCGAACGGCGCCGCGGGCGCCGCGCTGACAGATGCGCAGACCGCCTACTGGCAGCAGATCAAGCAGGAATTCGTCGGCCTGCTGGGCGAGCACCGCCAGCCCGAATGCGCCGAGACGTTCTTCAATTCGGTGTCGTGCCGGCTGCTGCACCGCGACTATTTCCACAACGATTTCCTGTTCGTGCGGCCGGCCGTAGCCACCGACTACCTGGACAGCCGCATGCCGTCGTACCGGGTCTACTACCCGGTGACCGAGGGCCTGCACAAAAGCCTCATCCGCATGGTGGCCGACTTCGGCCTGGCGCTGCCGTTCGAGGACCTGCCGCGCGACACCCGCCTGCTGGCGCGCGCCGCCATCGGCCAGCTGCGCCGGCAATTGCCGCGCCACGTCGGCCGCCGCATCGCCAGCGACTGCCAGGTGCATGCGCTGGGTTCGCTGTTCTTTCGCAACAAGGGCGCCTACATCGTCGGCCGCCTGATCAACCAGGGCACCGTCTACCCCTTCGCCGTGGCGCTCACGCGCAACCCGGCCGGGCAGGTGAACCTGGACGCGCTGCTGCTGGGCGCGGACGACCTGAGCACGCTGTTCAGCTTCACGCGCGCGTATTTCCTGGTGGACATGGAGACGCCCGCCGCGGTGGTCAACTTCCTGGCCAGCCTCTTGCCGCGCAAGCCCAAGGCCGAGCTGTACACCATGATCGGCCTGCAGAAGCAGGGCAAGACGCTGTTCTATCGCGATTTCCTGCACCACCTGGCGCATTCGCGCGACGCCTTCGACATCGCGCCCGGCATCAAGGGCATGGTGATGTGCGTGTTCACGCTGCCGTCCTATCCCTACGTGTTCAAGCTGATCAAGGACCATATCGACAAAGACGGCATGGACCACGCCACCGTGCGGCGCAAGTACCAGATGGTCAAGCTGCACGATCGCGTCGGCCGCATGGCCGACACCTGGGAATACTCGCAGGTGGCGCTGCCGCGCGCCCGCTTCGCGCCGCGGCTGCTAGACGAACTGCGGCGCCTGGTGCCCAGCCTGATCGAAGAAACCGGGGACACGGTGGTCATCCGCCACGTCTACATCGAACGGCGCATGACGCCGCTGAACCTGTACCTGAGCCAGGCGCCGGACGCGCTGCTGGAGCCGGCCGTGCGCGAATACGGCGACGCCATCCGCCAGCTGGCCGCCGCCAACATCTTCCCCGGCGACATGCTCTACAAGAACTTCGGCGTGACGCGGCTGGGCCGGGTCGTGTTCTACGACTACGACGAAATCCAGCGCATGACCGAAATGAATTTCCGACGGATTCCTCCCGCCCCCAACGAGGAAGCGGAAATGGCCTCCGAACCCTGGTATGCCGTCGGACCGAACGACGTCTTTCCGGAGGAATTCGGCCGCTTCCTGCTGGGCGACGCGCGTGTGCGCGGCGCCTTCCTGCGCCACCATGCCGACCTGCTGGAACCGGAATGGTGGCAGGCCTGTCGCGCCCACGTGGCGCAAGGCCGGATCGAAGAATTTTTCCCTTACGATACGGACAGACGGCTGCGTCCGGCACCCGCTGGCGCCACCGCATAAAACACGCTGTCCCGACCCTCACAGGAGCTAGTCATGTCAGATCCCATCGTTATCGTTTCCGTCGCCCGCACGCCCATGGGCGGCATGCTCGGCAGCCTGTCCGGCCTGGCCGCGCACGAGCTGGGCTCGGTCGCCATCAAGGCGGCCGTCGAACGCGCCGGCCTCAAGCCGGAGCAGATCGAAGAAGTCATCATGGGCAACGTGCTGCAGGCCGGCCAGGGCCAGGCCCCGGCGCGCCAGGCCGCCCTGGGCGCGGGCCTGCCGCTGGGCGTGGCGTGCACCACCATCCACAAGGTGTGCGGCTCGGGCCTGAAGGCCGCCATGTTCGGCCACGACCTGCTGGCCGCGGGTTCGGCCAACATCGTCGTCGCCGGCGGCCAGGAAAGCATGAGCAACGCCCCCTACCTGATGCTCAAGGGCCGCCAGGGCTATCGCTACGGCCACAGCACCATCTATGACCACATGGCCCTGGACGGCCTGGAAGACGCCTACGACAAGGGCAAAGCCATGGGCGTGTTCGCCGAGGATTGCGCCGCCAAGTATTCCTTCACGCGCGAGCAGCAGGATGCGTTCTCGCTGGAATCGCTGCGCCGCGCCCGCGCCGCCACCGAAGACGGCAGCTTCAAGTGGGAAATCACCCCGGTCACGGTCGCCGGCCGCAAGGGTGACACCGTGGTCGACACCGACGAGGCCCCCACCAAGGCCATGCCGGAAAAGATCCCGACGCTCAAGCCGGCATTCAAGAAGGACGGCACCGTCACCGCCGCCAACTCGTCGTCGATCTCCGACGGCGCCGCCGCCATGGTGCTGATGCGCGCCTCCACCGCCGAGAAGCTCGGCGTCAAGCCGCTGGCCCGCATCGTGGCGCACAGCCAGCACTCGCAGGAACCGAACTGGTTCACCACCGCCCCGGTCGGCGCCTTGAAGAACCTGTTCGCCAAGACCGGCTGGAAGGCCGAGGACGTGGACCTGTACGAGATCAACGAAGCCTTCGCCGTGGTCACCATGGCCGCCATGACCGACTTCAAGCTGCCGCATGAAAAGGTCAACATCCACGGCGGCGCCACCGCCCTGGGCCACCCCATCGGCGCCTCCGGCGCGCGCCTGATGACCACGCTGATCGGCGCGCTGCGCAAGACCGGCGGCAAGCGCGGCGTGGCCACGCTGTGCATCGGCGGCGGCGAAGCCGTGGCGATGGCAATCGAGATGGTCTAAGGCGGTATTTCTCCCGAGCCGCGCTTTTTCCCTGGATGTCCCTGGGAAAAAGCGCCGCCTCGGGAGGCCGCAAGCCCGCGTGGCGGGCACACCGAGGGGCATCATTTCGCTGCGCCTTTTCCGCAAGGCGAAGTCCGCGACGGGTCGGTCGCGGGCCGTGCGGGAGAGGCGCAACGAAATGCAGCTGAGTTAATCCATGACAAGAATGCCCGGTTCAGCGGGCAGCGAGACAAACCGCTAGGAAGCGCCTGCCGGCCCTCCGAGCGCCTTCAACATCCCAATCAGCAGGACGGGTGGTACCCCATGCCCATCATCGAATCCCGCATCAATCCGCGGTCGCAGGACTACACCGACAACGCGCGCGCCATGCAGGCGCAGCTGGACGACCTGAGCCAGCAACTGGCGCGGACCGCGCTAGGCGGCAGCGAATCGTCGCGCGCCAAGCACGTGGCGCGCGGCAAGCTGCTGCCGCGCGACCGCGTCGAGCAACTGATTGATCCGGGGTCGCCGTTCCTGGAACTGTCGCCGATGGCGGCGCACGGCATGTACGACGGCGACGCGCCGGGCGCGGGCGTCATCACCGGCATCGGCCGCATCGCCGGCACCGAATGCGTGATTGTCTGCAACGACGCCACCGTCAAGGGCGGCACCTACTACCCGATGACGGTCAAGAAGCACCTGCGCGCGCAGGAGATCGCCGCGCAGAACCGGCTGCCGTGCGTGTACCTGGTCGATTCCGGCGGCGCCAACCTGCCGCAGCAGGACGAGGTCTTTCCCGACCGCGAACACTTCGGCCGCATCTTCTACAACCAGGCGCAGATGTCGGCGCAGGGCATCGCGCAGATCGCGGTGGTGATGGGCTCGTGCACCGCCGGCGGCGCCTACGTGCCCGCCATGAGCGACGAGTCCATCATCGTCAAGAACCAGGGCACCATCTTCCTGGGCGGCCCGCCGCTGGTGAAGGCCGCCACCGGCGAGGAAGTCAGCGCCGAGGACCTGGGCGGCGGCGACGTGCACACGCGCCTGTCGGGCGTGGCCGACCACCTGGCCGCCAACGACATGCACGCGCTGCAGCTGGCGCGCGGCGCCGTGGCGCGCCTGAACCGCAAGAAGCCGGCGCCGCTGGCCACCGTGCCGGTGCGCGAACCGCGCTACGACCCGGCCGAACTGAACGGCATCATCCCCGCCGACACGCGCAAGCCGTATGACGTGCGCGAGGTCATCGCGCGCATCGTCGACGGCTCCGAGTTCGACGAATTCAAGGCGCGCTTCGGCCCCACGCTGGTGACGGGCTTTGCCCACATCCACGGCATGCCGGTGGGCATCGTCGCCAACAACGGCATCCTGTTCTCGGAATCGGCGCAGAAGGGCGCGCACTTCATCGAGCTGTGCGCGCAGCGCAAGATCCCGCTGGTGTTCCTGCAGAACATCACCGGCTTCATGGTCGGCCGCAAGTACGAAAACGAAGGCATCGCGCGCCACGGCGCCAAGATGGTGACGGCGGTGGCCACGGCCAACGTGCCCAAGTTCACCGTGCTGATCGGCGGCTCGTTCGGCGCCGGCAACTACGGCATGTGCGGCCGCGCCTACTCGCCGCGCCTGTTGTTCATGTGGCCCAACGCGCGCATCTCGGTGATGGGCGGCGAGCAGGCCGCCAGCGTGCTGGCCACGGTCAAGCGCGACGGCATCGAGGCGCGCGGCGGCCAGTGGTCGGCGGCCGAGGAAGACGCCTTCAAGGCGCCGATCCGCGAGCAGTACGAACGCGAGGGCCATCCGTACTACGCCACCGCGCGGCTGTGGGACGACGGCATCATCGCGCCGGCGGACACGCGCCGCGTGCTGGGGCTGGCGCTGTCGGCGGCGCTGAACGCGCCGATCGAAGACACGCGCTTCGGCGTCTTCCGGATGTAGAAGAAAGCCCACCCCCTACGCGCTGCGCGCGCCGCCTCAAGGGGGCGACACCGGCGGACCGGCGAAGCCGGATCCGCGGTGTCCCCGGTAAGGTCGGCGTGATGCGACGTGTGAGGGTTTTGGATGCAACGCGCTCGCCGCTGCACGTAGTCAACGAATCATCCCAGTCTGGATAACGCCATGTTCGATACCCTGCTGATTGCCAACCGCGGCGAAATCGCCTGCCGCGTCGCCGCCACCGCCCACCGCCTGGGCATCCGCACCGTCGCCGTCTATTCCGACGCCGACGCCAACGCCCGCCACGTCGCCGCCTGCGACATCGCGGTGCACATCGGCGGCCCCGAGCCGCGCGCCAGCTACCTGCGCGCCGACGCCATCCTGCAGGCCGCGCGCGATACCGGCGCCCAAGCCATCCACCCCGGCTACGGCTTCCTGTCGGAAAACGAAGCCTTCGCCGAAGCCGCCGAACAGGCCGGCATCGCCTTCGTCGGCCCGCCGGCCTCGGCCATCGCCGCCATGGGCAGCAAGTCCGCGGCCAAGTCGCTGATGGAAAAAGCCGGCGTGCCGCTGGTGCCCGGCTACCACGGCGACAACCAGGACCCGCAATTCCTCAAGGAGCAGGCCGACGCCATCGGCTACCCGGTGCTGATCAAGGCCAGCGCCGGCGGCGGCGGCAAGGGCATGCGCGTGGTCGAATCGTCCGGCGCGTTCCTCGATGCGCTGGCCTCGTGCCAGCGCGAGGCCGCCTCCAGCTTCGGCGACGACCGCGTGCTGATCGAACGCTATCTGCAGAAGCCGCGCCACATCGAGATCCAGGTGTTCGCCGACACCCACGGCAACTGCGTCTACCTGTTCGAGCGCGACTGCTCGGTGCAGCGCCGCCACCAGAAGGTGATCGAGGAAGCGCCCGCGCCCGGCATGACCGAGGAACGCCGCCGCGCCATGGGCGAAGCCGCCGTGGCCGCCGCGCGCGCGGTTGGCTACGTGGGCGCCGGCACGGTGGAATTCATCGCCGAGCCCGACGGCCGCTTCTACTTCATGGAAATGAACACGCGCCTGCAGGTCGAGCATCCGGTCACCGAGATGATCACCGGCCATGACCTGGTCGAATGGCAGTTGCGCGTGGCCGCCGGCCAGCCGCTGCCGGCGCGCCAGGAAGACCTGCGCATCCACGGCCACGCCATCGAGGCCCGCATCTACGCCGAGAACCCCGAGAAAGGCTTCCTGCCTTCCATCGGCACGCTGGCCTACCTGGGCCTGCCGGCCCACGTCGCCTTCGCCAACGGCGACATCCGCGTCGATGGCGGGGTGCGCACCGGCGACACCATCACGCCGTTCTACGACCCCATGATCGCCAAGCTGATCGTGCACGGCGCGGACCGCGACCAGGCCCGCGCCCGCATGCTGCGGGCGCTGGCGCAGACCCAGGCGGTGGGGGTGCAGACCAACGTCGCCTTCCTGTCGCGCCTGATGCGCGACAGCGCCTTCGCCGCCGCCGACCTCGACACCGGCCTGATCGAGCGCCAGCGCGCCACGCTGCTGCCCGAGCCGACCCCGGCCGACGCCGCCACGCTGGCGCTGGCCACGGCCGCCGTGCTGGCCTGCCAGGGCCAGGCGCAATCGGCGCCGCATGCCGCCGCCCCGGCCGATCCGTGGGACACGCGCGATGGCTGGCGCCTGGGCGGCCGCTACCAGCGCACGCTGCAATGGATCGACAATGGCGAGACCCGTCACGTCACCGTCGCGCGCCAGGGCGCCGACTGGACGCTGGACAGCGGCGACGGCGCCCGGCCCTTCGCCTGGCGCGCCGAGGACCACAACGGCCCCGCCCGCGTGCTGCGCATCACCCTGGACGGCCGCGAACGCGCCGGCACCGTGGTGCTGCACGCCGACAAGGCCCACGTCTTCGGCGACGGCGGCGCGCGCGTGCTGGACCTGTACGACCCGCTGGCGCACGCCCAGGACACCCAGGGCGACCACGGCGGCGGCCTGACCGCCCCCATGCCGGGCAAGATCATCTCCATCGCCGTCAAGGCCGGCGACAGCGTCGCCAAGGGCCAGCCGCTGCTGGTGATGGAAGCCATGAAGATGGAGCACACCATCTCCGCGCCGGCCGACGGCAAGGTCGAGGAACTGTTCTACGCGGTGGGCGACCAGGTCACGGAAGGCGCGGAACTGGTGTCGATCGGCAGCTGAAGCGGCCCCGCCCCCGCGGCGCGCAAGACCCCACGGCCGGCTGGCGCTTTAGTTTGGCGTCAGCCGGCTGTTTATAGAATGCGCATTCCGGCGCCGTCCGCGCGCCTGCCGCGCGTTCCGCCCCGATGCCCGCCCCCGACTCCCCCAGTCCGCTTTACCGACCCGCCTTCCTGCACTTCCTGTTCGCGCGCATCGGCGCGTCGCTGGCCTTCCAGATCGTCTCGGTGGCGGTGGGCTGGCAGATCTACGCGCTCTCGGGCAGCGCGCTCGACCTGGGCCTGATCGGGCTGGCGCAGTTCCTGCCGATGGCGGCGCTGACGCTGGTGGTGGGCCACGTGGCCGACCGCTACGACCGCCGCAAGATCGTCGCCATCTGCATGGCGGTCGAGACCCTGGCCACGCTGCTGCTGGCGATCGCGGCGCTGCACGGCGTCGGCGGCAAGACGCTGATCTACGCCACCCTCATCATCATGAGCTCGGCGCGCGCCTTCGAGGCGCCCACGCTGACCACGCTGATTCCGGCCATCGTGCCGCGCGAGTGGCTGCCGCGCGCCACCGCGCTGTCGTCCTCCGGCGGCCAGATCGCGCAGATCGCCGGCCCGGCGCTGGGCGGTATCGGCTACGGCCTGGGAGCAGGGTGGATCTACTGCGTGGCGGCCGCGCTGTACCTGTGCGGCTTCGCGTGCATCGCCAGCATGTCGATCGACCGCGCCCCGCCGCGCAGGGAGCCCACCACCTGGCGCACGCTGTTCGCCGGCATCACCTTCATCTTCCAGCGCCGCATCCTGCTGGGCACGCTGTCGCTGGACCTGTTCGCGGTGCTGCTGGGCGGCGCCACGGCGCTATTGCCGATCTTCGCCAAGGACATTCTCAACGCCGGTCCGTGGGCGCTGGGCGCGCTGCGCGCCGCGCCGGCCTGTGGCGCCATGCTGATGTCGCTGACGCTGGCGCGGCTGAGCCTGGGCGAGCACGTCGGCCGCCTGCTGTTCGGCGCGCTGATCCTGTTCGGCCTGGCCACCACCGTGTTCGGCCTGTCGACCTCGATCCCGCTCTCGGTGGGCGCGCTGGTGGTGCTGGGCGCGGCCGACGCCATCAGCGTGGTGGTGCGCTCGTCGCTGGTGCAGCTGAACACGCCCGACCACATGCTGGGCCGCGTCAGCGCGGTCAACACGCTGTTCATCGGCGCCTCGAACCAGTTGGGCGAATTCGAGTCCGGCGTGATGGCGGCGCTGTTGGGCGCGGTGCCGGCGGTGGTGGTCGGCGGCCTGGGCACCATCGCGGTGGCGGGGCTGTGGATGCACTGGTTCCCGGAACTGCGCAGGCTGCGTTCGCTGCATCCGGAAACCGAACCGGCCTGACCCGGCAAGGGCCACGACGCGCGCGTCCGGGCGACTAGTCGCATTGATACGTGACACGCGCCAGGTCGAACCGGCGCGCCGCGATATCCTGCTCGCGCATCAGCACGTAATAGGCGCCCGGCTGCGGAATGCCGGCGTGCGGGTCGGCGCCGATCTGCAACACCAGCCGCCAGTCCCGCGCCCCCGGCAACAGGGCCTGCGCGGCCTCGCTGCGCCAGACCGCGCTGCCGCCGCAATCCAGGCCGTGCGACACCAGCTGGCAAGTGGCCTGCATGCCATTCTGCAACGACTGTGGATAGCCGCCGAGCTGATGGTTGTCGCGGCCATCCATGTCCGGCGTGCCGAACCGCGACCGCCAATCCTGGTAGCTTTCGTAGGCCTCGTCGTCCTCCAGGGCAAACGCATCCCAGCCCGCGTCATCGACACCGATCGGCGTCAGCACCGTGCGGGCCGAGACCGGCGCCGCGCGGAACACGCAGGTCCATTCGTCGTCCGACAGCGAGGCCAGCGCATGCGGCGCCGGCGCCCGTTCTAGCCCCGCCGCGGGCGTGGTGTCCCACAGCACGCGCCAACCCACCGAAGCCGCCGGCGTGAAGCTCTCGGCCTGTTCCAGGAAATCGTAGAACACCAGCAGCCGGCCCTCGCGCGGCAGCGCGGCGTCGAATCCCGCTTCCCGCGACAACGCGGCCAGATCGAACTGCCCAAGGAATGTCAGCGGAAACGCCGTTTCCACCGCATCCGCCCGGGCGCGGGCATCCGCGCTGAAACGCTCGCCCTGCGCCGGCGTCATCCACGATCCTTTTTTCTTCGAGTCCGCCAGCAGGCGCTCGGCCTCCTTGCGATGGCCGGCGGCGCGCTCGTTCGCGTCCGGATAGGCCGGCCGCGTCGGCCAGGCCGTGCCGCGCGGCAGGTCCGGGCGTCCGCCGATCTTGCTGGCGCCCAGGGGGATCGCGTCCTCCTCGCAGGCGGTGGTCGCCAGCACCAGCGCGGGACGCGCCTGTTCCAGCAGTCGGGAGATCACGCCGGCTGGCAGATCGGTGGCGTCGAGCGAACGACGCAGGGCGTCCTGGTCCGAAGGCAACGGGGTGAAGTCCATGACGGCGAATCCTCCTGGGGCGCGGCGCGCTGGCGAAAGTGCGGCGGGCGTCGCCGCCGAATGCACCATTCTAGGACGGCGCCGTGACGTACCCCGCGATGCCGTCCCACAGCAGCTTCACCGCCGTCACCACCAGCAGCCCGTAGCACAGTCGGTACATCTGCGCCTGGTTCAAGCGGTGATGCAACCGCCACCCCGCCCAGACCCCCACGAACGCCGCCGGCAGGCTCATGGCCACCAGGCTCCAGTAGCCGCGCGACAGGTCAGCCACCGCCAGCCACGGCCCGGCCTTGAGCAGATTGCCGATGGTGAAGAACATGCTGGTGGTGCCGCCATAGACTTCCTTGGACAGGCCCAGCGGCAACAAGTACATGGCCAGCGGCGGCCCGCCCGAGTGCGCCACCATCGTCGTGATGCCGGACGCGCCGCCCGCCAGCAAGGCCTTGCCGCTGGAACGCGGCCGCGCCGTCACCGATGCGCCGCCGCGCCACCACAGCCAGGCGAACAGCAACGTCGTCACGGCCATCAACACCTCGACGAAATGGCGGTCGACCTGCCGCAGCACCACGTAGCCCGCGGCGACGCCTACCAGCAAACCCGGCACCAGCCACGCCAGGTCCGGCCGCGACCAGGTGCGCGGCTTCCAGTAGCGCAGGGCGAACAGATCCATCGCCACGAACACCGGCGCCAGCACGCTGCCGGCCGTGATCGGGTCCATCACCAGCGCCATCAGCGGAATGCCGATGATGGCGAACCCGCCGCCAAACGCCCCCTTCATGAAACCGATCACCCCGACGGCAAGCAGCGACATCGCAACAACGTAGAAATTCAGATCCATGGCCCGGCAAGACAGAAGCAGACATTGAAAAACGCCGCCGCGCGGCGTTGTGTGACGCCATCCTAGGCCGGATAATCTGCCCATCAAAATAATCGTCCTGGATACGCTTTCGCCATGCCCGCGTCGCGCTACAAGCAGTTGGTGGATCAACTGGCGGCCGACATCCGCGGCGGCCGCCTGCCGCCCGGCACGCGCCTGCCCACGCACCGCGAACTGGCGGCGCGCGAAGGCCTGGCGCTGATGACGGCCACCCGCGTCTACGCCGAGCTGCAGACCATGGGCCTGGTCAGCGGCGAATCCGGCCGCGGCACCTTCGTCAAAGAGGCGCTGCCGCGCGGCCACGGCATCGACCTGCGCGCCTGGAACGACGACACCACCGAACTGACCTTCAATTCGCCGACCCTGCCGGGCCAGGCCGCGCTGTACCGCAGCGCCTTGCGCCGTCTGGCCGCCAAAGGCGACGCCGACGCCTTGCTGCGCTACCGCCCGCATGGCGGCAGCGACCCCGAACGCGCCGCCGCCGCCGCGCACCTGGCGCATCGGGGCGTCGCGGCGACAGCCGCCTCGACCCTGCTCGTCAGCGGCGCGCAGCACGGCCTGACCATCGCCGCCATGGCGCTGTTCGAACCAGGCGACGTGGTGGCCGTGGACGCGCTGACCTACCCCGGCTTCAAGCTGGCGGCGGAATTCTCGCGGCTGGAACTGGCGCCCGTGCCCGCCGCCGACAACGGCATGGACCTGGATGCGCTGGCCGACCTCTGCCGCCGGCGCCGCGTCCGCGCGGTCTACGCCATGCCGACCCTGCACAACCCGCTAGGCTGGGTCACCGGCCTGGCCTGGCGCGAGAGCCTGGTGGATCTGGCGCGCCGCCACGGCCTGATGCTGATCGAGGACGGCGCCTACGCCTTCCTCGCCGCGCAAGCGCCATCGCCGCTGGCGGCCCTGGCGCCCGAGGCAACGCTGTACATATCGAGTCTGTCCAAGAGCGTCGCCACCGGCCTGCGCGTCGGCTCGGTCAGCGCGCCGCCAGCCTGGATTCCCAAGCTGGAACGCGCCATCCGCGCCACCACCTGGAACACGCCCGCCACCCTGACGGCCATCGTCCAGGGCTGGTTCGAAGACGGCACCGTGCGGCGGCTCGAGACCGAGAAGCGCCGCGATGCCGCGCAGCGCCAACGCATCGCCGCGCAGATCCTGGGGCCGCTGCATCCGGTCGCCCATCCCTCGTCATACTTCGTCTGGCTGCCGCTGGCGCCGGAAGTGCGCGCCGACGCCATCGCCATGGCGCTGATGCGCGAACGCATCGCCGTCTCCACGGCTCATCCCTTCGCCGTCTCACACGTGCCGCACGCGATCCGGCTGGCGCTGGGCTCGGTGGACCTGGACGCCTTGCGGCGCGCATTGGAAGCGGTGGCGCGGGTGGTGGCGGACCAGACGGACAGGTAGGGCGGGCAGGCCTGCGCAACGCGCAAGGGCGATTCGCCCCCCCGGCGGGAATGCCGGACGGCCGCCTTGCCGGATGCGCCCACTGTTGCTTTTCCGCCCGCGCCATCGACGCGCCTGCGCGCAGGCCTTGCAGTCGGACACAATTGGCAAATTGCTGTCCGACGCCAGCCCAGGCCGGCCACTAAGATGGCGCCGCATCATGCGCCACATGCGCTTACCGAAGACCGATGAGAACAAGTCCGACATGAAAACGCGTCTGAACGTCCGCCCGTCCCCCCGCCCGCTGCTGCGCGCCACGCTCGCCGGCCTGTTTGCCGCCACACTGGCCGCGTTCGCCAGCCCGGGCGCCCTGGCGGCCGACGCCGCCGAGCCGGCCGCCCCCAAGCCCGCCGCCGCCCAGGCCACCGCCGTCACCCCGCCCGATGCCCCCACGGTGATGTACGCCATCTACCAGATCGACGGCAAGGGCGCCGACTCGTACGAAGTCGCCAACGGCAGCGTCGCCACCTACTGGTTCGGCCACGCCTTCGAACTGAACGGCACGCAATACTTCACCGGGTTCACCTGGGACACCCGCGAAAAATACGGCAAGCCCGGCGAAGACGAAGCCGGCCCCGAAACCCAGGTCAACCTGGCCGAAGCCACCTTCACCCTGACCGGCTCCACCGCCGAACGCCCCTGGAAGTTCCGCGGCATTGAGCACACCATCGGCATGTTCGGCGCCTACGAACGGGCCGAAGCCGTGGACCTCGGCCGCAAGCCGCTCGACTACCGCACCCCGGAAGGCAAGCTGCTGCTGGCCGTGCCGACCCAGGGCTTTGACAACGGCACCAGCTTCGAAGGCTACGCCCTGTTCGTCTTCAACCCCGGCCCGCGCGACGAGCTCAAGGACAAGGTCTGGACCTACCTGGGCAGCATTCTCACCGGCGACGACAACAGCGCCGCCTGCGCCGACGGCGACGTCATGCCCTGCGTCGCCAAGACCGGCAAGCTGACCTTCACCGCGCAGAACGGCAGCGACATGCCGCGCCTGACCGTCACCCCCAGCGGCACCGAAATCTCCGGCCCGGGCAAGACCCGCAAACTGGGCCCCGCCGACGCGGTCAGCTACGTCTACGACGAAGCCGGCAAGAAGTACACCGAGAAGTAAACGATGACGCGGCAGGCGCGCCGGCCCCCCGGCCCGCGCCGCCGCCCGCCCAACCCCTCCCGCGACTGCCGCTACACTGACAGGTCATGCAGACCCTCTTCACGGAGCGAACCATGACCTCCCAGCCCCTGGCCATCATCCCGGCGCGCAGCGCCCTGCTGGTCATGCACTACCAGACCGACATCATGGACCTGTTCCCGTCGGTCGCCCCCACGCTGCTGGCCAACACGCGGCAGCTATGCGATGCCGCCCGCCGCGCCGGTGTGAGCGTCTACTTCGCCAAGATCCATTTCAGTCCCGGCTACCCGGAAGTCAGCCCGCTCAACAAGAACGGGCAGGGCATCCGCCAGTTGGGCCGCTTCGTGCATGACCGCGTCTCGCCCGAACTCGGCCGGCGCGACGACGAACCCATCATCCTCGCCCACCGCGCCAGCGTGTTCTTCGGCACCGACCTGCAACCCCGGCTATCGGCGCAGGGCATCGACACCCTGATCATGGTGGGCGTCGCGTCCACCGGCGTCATGCTGTCGTCCATCGCCCACGCCAGCGACGCCGACTACCGCCTGCTGACCGTCAAGGACTGTTGCTACGACCCCGACCCGGTCGTGCACGACCACCTGTTCGCGACCGCCTTCGAGTCGCGCACCACGGTGCTTTCCCTGGACGATGCCCTGTCCTTGCTGGCCACCGCCGCCGGGCCCGGGCTGCACCACAAAGAATGAGTTGACCCATGCGTACCCTGATCACTGCCTCCTTCCTCGTCGCCCTGAATTTCTCGCACGCCGCCCTGGCGCAAGCCGAACAAGGCTGCCCCGACGGCTACGCGCCCAGCGTCGGCACGCCCGGCCAGCAATGCGTGCCGATCCCCGTGGAGATCGCGCCCGCCGCGGGCGCCGCGTCCACCCCCGCCTCGCGCGACGCCCAGCGCTGGGGCGCCGTGGCCTATGACGCGCTCTCCGGCGCGATCGGCATCTCGGCCGACCGGGCCAGCAAGGCCAAGGCCGAAAAAGACGCGCTGGGCCAATGCGCCACCAAGGGCGGCGCGCGCTGCGTCATCAACACCACCTATCACGACCAGTGCGTGGCCGTGGCCTACGGCCCGTCGCCCCAAGGCAGCGGCGTGCTGGTCAATTCCGCCACCGCCGCCAGCGAGGAACTGGCCCGCATGCGCGCTTTGGAGAGCTGCGAGAAAGGCGCTGGCGCCAGCTGCCAAACGTTCTACACCGGTTGCAGCCTGCCCCCGCCGGCTCAATAATCGGCGTCTCGCCGGCCCGCATCCCTCGAAGGACCTTCCATGCTCGACCCCGCCACCCTCGTCCTCTTTGGCGGCGCCTGCGTCGCGCTGGCCATGACGCCCGGCCCCGACATGCTGCTGATCGCCTCGCGCAGCGCCGCGCAGGGCAGGGCCGCCGGCTTCGCCTCGCTGGCCGGCATCCAGGCCGGCACCTACTGCCACGCGCTGCTGGCGGCCTTCGGCCTGTCGCAGCTATTCGTGGCGGTGCCCATGGCCTACGACGCGGTGCGCTTCGCCGGCGCGCTCTACCTGCTGTACCTGGCCGTGCGCGCGTTCCGCTCGCGCCCCGTGTCGCACATGCCCGATGCCGGCCGGGCCCGCTCGCCCGTGCGCGAAGTCTTCCTGCAAGGCCTGCTGACCAACCTGCTCAACCCCAAGATGGCGCTGTTCGTGCTGGCGCTGTTCCCGCAGTTCGTGCGCCCGCAGGACGGCTCGGTGGCCCTGCAGATCCTGGTGCTGGCCACCCTCCTCAACGTCATCGGCCTGTTCATCAACGGCGCCGTCATCCTGGCCGCGCACCAGCTCAGCCGGCGCTGGGCCGGCCGCCAACGCGTGTCGCGCTGGCCGCAGTACGTGCTGGGCTCGGTGTTCCTGGCGCTGGCGCTGCGCCTGGCCACCGCCAGCCGCAACTGACGCGCGCGCTCCATGCAAAAGATCGAAGGCCAGGAATTCCGCAAGGCCCTGGACAAGGGCAACACGCATTTCCACGACCTGTACCTGCACGACTGCGCCTTCGACAACTGCGGCCTATCCATGGTCAAGTATCCGCAACGCATGTCGCGCGTGCGGAACGTGACGCTGTCGCAATGCCGCGTCGTGAATTCAGAAATCAAGCCGTGCGTGTTCGAGGACGTGGTGGTCGAAGACCTGTCCACCAACCCCATCCTGCTGGTGTGGGCCGCGTTCCTTCGCCGGGTCACGTTGAAGGGCAAGATCGGCAAGATCAACTTGAACCTGACGCCCGAAGCGTTCTGCACGGATGCGGATCGCCTGCGGCAGTTCGAGACCGCCCGCGCCACGTTCTATGCCGAGACCGATTGGGCGCTGGACATCAGCGAAGCCAGGCTGCTGGGGCTGCGCTGCGAAGGCGTGCCGCTGCACCTGATCCGGCGCGATCCGCAAACGCAGGTGATCCTGGACAAGCGCGGGCGCTATCGTGGGCAGCAGGCGCTGGATGCGAGCTTCGCCAAGGCCTTTCCCGTTGCCGACAGCGTGCTGCGCGGCTTCGACGAATCCGACAGGCCAGCCATGCTGCTGGCCGCATCAATGGGCGCGCCGAAGAAGCGGCGTGACGAGGAGCTGGGCGCGATCGCGGAGTTGCGCACGCTGGGATTTTTGGAAGAGTGAAGCGCGTGCCGCGTCAGCGCCATAGCCAGTAGCCGACTGCCGTCACCACCGCCACCCACAACGCCACGATCACAACCGCGCCCACCCGGCTGCGCGGCTTTTCGCGCTTGGCCTGGATCCACGCGTCCGCCTGGTTGCGGCATTCCCGCAGCACATCGGGCGGCAACAGCTTGATGGCCAGCCAGATCAGGCCCGGCAGCAACAGCACGTCGTCCAGATACCCCAGCACCGGGATGAAGTCGGGAATCAGGTCGATCGGACTCAGCGCGTAGGCCACCACGAACACGCCCAGCGCCTTGGCGTGCCACGGCGTGCGGGGGTGCTTGCCGGCGAACCAGAGGGTCAGGCCATCGCGCTTGATGCGCCGGGCCCAGGTTTTGAGGCGGTCGCGGGTTGACATGGGATGGGCTCTACGGCTCGCGGAACGGCGATGAATTCCACGCTGATAACCCGAAGGATAAAACCACAGTCGGGCGATCCATATAGGCTGGCGTTTGTGCAGGGGGTCTGATCTACATCCGTGGCAAATCAGACCGGTGGCTATGTGGGATGAGCAACCCTGGCGCTACCTTCGATGGACTGCAAAAGTCGGTTGCAGCGTTTGTGGCCGACGATAGACGACCACCATGCCAGACCAATCCCTCTTTATTGAGCCGGTAATCGGGCCACGCGACATCGCGGAATTATTGGCCAAATGGCGACAGGACGAACCGCTTGGGGCGGAAGACCAATTTCCAGACGTCGCCGACGCGCCGCTCAAGTCGGAAGACGTCCTGTGAACAGTTATCTGCTGGACACCGACAATCAGTGCGCTGCTGCGTGATCCCAACGGCCCGGTGGCCCGCCACAGAGCGGGTAGGCCCAAAGGTGATCTTCACCAGTGCCGTCGTCGCGGCGGAACTGCGCTACGGCTGCGCCAAAGGGGTCGGCGAAGCTGCAAGCGAAAGTCGCAAGCCTGCTGGGCGCGCTCCCTGTACTGCCCGTGGATGTGCCCGTCGACATTAAGTACGGCAGCCTGCGCGCCGAACTGGAAGCCGCTGGCGAGCCGATTGGCGCAAACGATCTGTGGATAGGCGCGCACGCCTGCACGCTCGGGCTGACGCTGGTGACGGGTAATACCCGGGAATTCGAACGTATCCCCGGACTCGCCGTGGAAAACTGGCTGGCCTGAATCGAGCACATCGTCTCGTTCTTTTGCAGCATCGAGACCACGCGTTCCCATACCGCCAATCTGCAATAGCTCCATTCGACGGAGCTACTTCGGCCGTATTCAAGGCTAGATCACCCCTCCACCAGCCTTGGAGGCGTTTAGGTTCGATCTGCCCAACTGCTCCCCACATTCCTCAGACATCAGTTCCTTTCGCCGGTCCTTGAAATAACGGAGCGCGTGGGCCGCTTGGCTCATTCATCGCTTTCTGGCCAAACTTCAGCTTCGCGTTCTATGGCGTATCAGAATTGTCATCGCCATACCTTGACTGCACCTTGGGGCGATCAGCAAATGGCTTGATGCCTAGCATCGACGCCTTCGCTGCATACATTCCTACAGCTCCGATTACCACGCCGACCAATGCCAAGACGTAAACATTGAACTTCAGTCCAAGCAGGGTCAAGGCAACCCCGACGCACATTAGCAACCCGCGAAACCAGCGCTTGAAATTCCCTTCAGCAATGATCAA
Organism: Achromobacter sp. HNDS-1; assembly: GCF_040084795.1. Lineage (NCBI taxonomy): Bacteria > Pseudomonadati > Pseudomonadota > Betaproteobacteria > Burkholderiales > Alcaligenaceae > Achromobacter > Achromobacter sp. HNDS-1. The sequence goes on along the minus strand of NZ_CP157584.1, from coordinate 3,312,399 downwards.
ATTATCAAACTCCACCTTACTCCCCACGAACTACATTCGAATAGCCTTTACGCGCCAACGCACAATAACTACCCTTGCAACCGGCGCTTTTGACGTCAAATGATTCAACGCCTCTCATTATCTTGAACAGTTCTATCCCTTCGCTCTTTCTTTCTGGCCTTCAGCCACCCTGATGGATAAGGCGCACGATCGAAGGGACGGATATTCAACTGAGCCGCCCGTGCCGAGTACCCACCAACCGACGCAAATACAAGGCCTAAATAAAAAACCCAACCCGTATTCCAGATCTTGATATCAAAAAAATTACGGCCACCCCAATAATTAACAAAGAGTAGCGGCAAACAGGGGCCACGTTACCCTCTTTCACGAAAATTCGATAAACCACATCAACAATCGAATTCGTTTTAATCTGCATATCTAGCCTTCAGATATTCACCAAGCTCGTCGAATAGAATGCCCCCATCCGGAACAACTGCACCAGCCCTTTCACAGCTAGGACAACTCCGCCACCAACCACGTAGGCTCCGTTCGGACTGCTGCCTGAACGTCGATTCACCTCGATCTAGAGTCTCCTTGAATACCGCTCTTCTAGTCTTTCAGCAGATCTGAGAACACCATTCCCTTCATCAGGGAAGAAGGCTGAATAAATATCAGCAGCAATTTTCATAAGAGATACGTAGTCAGACACGGAAATACTGGAGGTTTCCATTTCGCCCAAGAAAAAGCTAACCTCGTTGAAACTCTCCGGATCGTCCCAGTTCTGATCAAGAGAATAGGAAAAACCTTCGCTCACAGTGAAGCCGAATCCGTGCGAGGCGTCATAGACAAACGCAGGGAAATTAGTTTTCTCTCTAATTATAGAGGTCTCTATCAACGCGTAAAGATCTTCATAATCAAGACCCGTGGAAAAAAATGCTTTTTTGAGAGCATCAAGCCAAGGCACGTCGACCATTTTTTTCAACCGCAGTTCCGAATCGACGGATGGTTTCATTCCAAAATGCAGCACCCACCTGCCAACGGTGCTAAATTGTCGCAATGATTCTTCCTAAGAGGAAAATCGATTTGACGCTACATTTCATTTGGCAGGAATCTTCCCTCCATTGCAACTACCGTCGATCGCGACGAATATGGGCCAATTACCGACAAGTGAGAAATCCATATCACCCGTGTCCAAATATCTCTTCGATTGATATGGAAAATACCAACCATCTTTCGCAGAGACTATTGCGTCCTTTATAACAACATAGCGATCGCCGTCGCATGGCCTCATACTATTTTCTATATAATTTTCAGCAATAACCAGAGCATCACAGATTTGCATCTCACTTTCCTTCGTAAGCACCCCTGTCAAGTAGACAGAGCCCGATAGAGATTCGGAGCGTGGGTTAACCGGGGCATGTATTGCACCGGCGGGATGCCGCCCAGCGCTTCGTGCGGACGGTATTCGTTGTAGTCGACCAGCCATTGGTCGGTGATAGCCTGGACCTGGTCCAGATTGGCGAACAGATGTGCGTCGAGCACTTCGGTTCGGTACGTTCGGTTGAAACGCTCGATGAAGGCATTCTGATTCGGCTTGCCCGGCTGGATGTAGCGCACTGCGATGCCCCGGGTGGCGGCCCATTCAGTGAAGGCCTGGGTGATCATCTCGGGACCATTGTCCAACCGAATCGCGTCTGGCACTCCGTAGCAGTCAGTTAGGCGGCTCAAAACGCGGCTCAGCCCGGCCGTGTTGTCCGACGGATTCCAAAAATCCTATCGTTCATCCAAAATTGACTCCTTTCACATCCATCAGGTTTTGTCATGCTGTCGTCGCTCTTTGAATGGCTTCACTCCAATAGAACCTGCCCTAGCTGAATATCCCCCGACTGCACAAATAATCACCCCGACAAGAGTTATCCAATAGGAAGACAACCAAGAACCGAGCCAACCCACTCCCATGCCAGAAATTACGAGGAAGAGTTGAAACAGCGGATGAAAATTCCCGTTTTTTATGAACACAAGCCCCCCTTATCTAACTATAAGAGCGTACGGACTTGGCACTCTCCCGAGCGTTCCCGCTAGCGCGCCGAAATGACCATTTGCTTTAGCCAGATATGCAATCACATCCGCATTCTGGTTGCCGCGATCGTTATAGTCCGCAGGGCTCATAACCTTGCCAAGCCTGCAGCGCATTCAGGCCAATTAGCCAGCTCCCTCTGAACGGCAGAGGGGATACCACTCATATATATTGCATCACTGCGGGCAAAGATATAATCAGAACAGATGGCAAACGCCTCTTTTCATTCCGACATCATTTCCTTCGAAACATCATGGCGCTCGACAAACTCTTTGAATATCTGACAAACAAGTAAGAAATCAGTCGTTATGGCAGCAGCTGGATAAGGCTCCCCAAAAATAGTCTTGAAAGTGTCTGCCGATGAGGTCCTAAGAGTTCGAACCAAACAATCTCCATTGCCAGAATATTCCTCAAGCATTAATAGATAATTAAATTCCTCAGCATACAGCCTTAATTTATGCGGTCCAAATTTCGGCAATGGATCCAATCTCGCCACAAGCACGCCAGGCAGCCCGTTTGAATATTCCCGCAGCCTTTCGTCCAACGCCGCTGAATCTGGATTCAGCAAAACTTGAAGCTGCGTACGCCCCTTTCTTGGCATTACCAAATACCCCCCAATCATCACATTCATTGCAATTCCCTTATCGAATTCATCCTCCGGGACTATAAATATATGTGAGCCTACCGCTCTTGGCGTTGCCAGCTTGCTGCAGCGAGCCCTGAACCTGCTGGGCAGCGCCCAACATGCCGCCTGCCACGCTAATGGTCAGACCGGACTGTTTGAACTCGTAATACTCATGCCGGCGTGCTTCGTCCAAGCTTGAGTGAACGCACGATATTCGTGGTATTCAATGAAGCAAACTGCGGACGGGCGGAAGCCGTCTACTCGGCCGTAGCCTGCCTGAGCCGACCGAATTCGATTTTCACTAAATTAGCTAGACGGCATGTTCTTTTTTTTTAGGATAAGCCGCAGAGACTCCTCCGTGTAAGCCGACTTGACGCCCAATCTCCCGGAATCATCGAAAACAATATATCCGGAATTAACAAGCACTGCATATGCAACCACACCGGCGAACCACCAATCCCCCCTAGTTTTTATGTCGGCCATATGAAAATATCCTTCACGTTCGGAGATTTCCTCAGAACAAGAAAAAAAGGATAACGAGCATTCAAACCCTGACGCCCACCCCTCAACAGTCAACGAACCCTCATTAAAAGGAATTTTGCCTTTCTCATTAGATACATTTATTCGAACCTCACTGCCGCCAAACAACACTGCCGCACTCTCCAACCATTCCTTAAGTTGCTCCAAACTGACAGGGAGCGTGCGTACCGGGACATATATGCTGTTAGCCATGCTACTGCCTTATCTTTAGCGTGGAGCGTGTAATCACCAACCATCCTTCCGAGGTTTTTATATTAATATTATTCACAACACCTTCGTTTAGAATATTTCCGATAGGGCCTCCCGCCTTCACAAAGGCCGTAATTTCATTTATTTTAATCCCCGATGCCACAGCATCAATATATACATCACCTTTATAGCCTTCCCTGTCCATATCCTTTGCCGCACCAACAATATTTCTCTGAATTGCCAGCATACTCTGTCCCTTCACGATTTTCATTTGGACAGGCATGCCATCCAACCATCCATCAATACCAGCAAAGTTGCTTGTCGGTGCGCCGATAAAATGCCCACCTCTTTGAGCCACTATGTCGTTAGCCTGCGCTGCCTCCTCTGCAGAGAGAGCATTCGCGACCACAGAGCCAACGCGCGGAGTCTGAAGCACAGCGGGGGTCGGAGTAAATACAAGACGCAATGGGCTCTCAATAAGCTCCCCTCCGACTGTCACGTTGCCGGAATACTGCCGTTGATTGACTACCTCGTACTCTCCCGTTGCCGGATTCTGACGAACCAATACGGTTCCATCCTTGTCCACCACCTCGGAATTGCGTAACGTCTGTGCTGTTCCGTTCTTCGACGCGTCAATCGGTAGCAGAGTAGAAGATCCCTTCCCTGCTGCCACAGCTTCAACTCGAGCCTTGGCGACCATAGCCCGAACCTGAGAGGCCGAAAGCCTACCGCCCTCCAGTCCGGCCTGCAGGGCCATTCCCAACGCCTCACGTTGTTCCCATGTGAGATTTCTGAGATCAAACACTCCTCCCTGTTCCATAAGGGTAATGTTCGTTAGCTTGTCGTCTATAACGCGAACCAGCGTGAAATCCCGAGCAGCTTCCGCCTTGGCTCTTTCGTCTCGTAGGGCCTGCGCCACCTTCGCGACATCCTCGGGATTATTGACGTAGTTCGCAACGTCACGTGTCGCATCGGCAAGCGCCAGATTTGAACCCGACAGATTCGAGCGATGCTCTAGACCCTCCTGCCGGCGCTGCCAAGCAAGTTCGTAAAGCTCCGCTAGATCGGCATTGCCCTTGATGCCACCCGCGTGCAAGAGTTGGTTGTCGAACGTGGCGCCAGCTCGTCCGTCAAAGAAGACAAAGTCCGTCCCTTGCGAGCCCGTCATTTCTGCCAAGAATGACCTGGCATTCTTATTTTCAATGTACCGCTCAGCCGCGACCGAATCCGTTTGCCTCAATGCCTGCGATGTAAGCTCGGCTTCGGCTTGAGCAATGGAGATCCCTTCCTTTTCGGCATAGCGCTTGGCATTTTTCTTGATCCAATCGCCTTCGTCAGGGTGCAGTTGCCGGTTGTACATATCGGCCAACGACGCACCCGAGGCGCCGCTCATACCGCCGGTCGCTCCCCCCGCAGCGCTCGCCACGACGTTCAGAATGACCTTGGACACCTGATCGCGCGCATCCGCCGGCAAACCCGCAACCGCCTGATTGACCTGATCGCGCAAGAGGTTAGAGGCCGCGTCACCGGCCAGCGTGCCCGAGATGGCGCCGGCCACATCGCCACCGCCCAGCGCCGCGCCAATCCCGGCGATGGCCGCATGCAGCGCCATGCGCCCAGGCTTGCCCTCGCCCCAGAGTTGTTGATCGTCCGCCGTGAGCCTATCGGCAACATCCCCCGCAATCTGCATCCCCAACTGCCCAAACGCCTGCTGGAACTCCAGTTGCTCGCGGACCTTGTCCTTGTCGAAGATCTTCCCAATACTGCCGTTCGCCCCGGCCGTATCCCGGCTCAGCCCGGCCGTGCTATCCCGTCCCGTTCCCGCGTCCGAACGCACCGCCAGCGTGCCCGCCGACACCGCCGCGCGGGTCGTGCCGGATTCGCTGCCGCTGGTGCTGGCGAAACTCAACCCCGATGGCCCGGCGCCCAGCGCGGCGCCTTTGTTCGGCTTGTCGAACGCACCCGACATGCCCAGGTTGATGCCGACCGTGGTCGACTTGTATTGCGCCGTGTTGTGGATATCGCGGAATCCCAGCGTCTCGGTGGACAATCCGTTTTTCGCCGCATCGGCGTCGCTGGCGATGACCGAGCCATCCAATTGGGTGTGCCTGCCCACGTGGATGTCGTAACCGCCCGCGCCCGCATACAGCCCCGTCTGCTCGATGACGCTGTCGTAGTTGGACTTGGTCTTGCCGACACTCGCGCCCAGATAGGCACTGCCTGTCATCGAACCAAAGCTGAAGCTCCCTCCGGCGTTGACCTGCTTCTGCCTGGCGTCGTAGCGGTCTGAATCCTGCTGGCTCGCCAGCGTCAGGTTGCGGCCGAGATCGGCGCGGATGCGGTCGGCGCGCGCCTGGGCGCCCTCCAGCAGGGTGTCGCGCCCGGAAAGCAGCGCGAGGTTGTCTCGCGCGCTGACCTGCGTCTCGCGATGGGTCGTGCCGTTGCCGTGGGCCTTGCCACTGCCCACGTAGCCGCTGGCAAAGATGTTGATGCCGCCGCCACTACCGCTATCGGACACGCCGATGCCGACGCCGACCTTCCAGCCGCTGTTCTTGCTGGTGGAGACTTCGGTGGCGGTCTCGGCCTGGCTTTGCAGCATCAAGTCATTGGTGGCCGCCAGCAGGACGTTCCTGCCGGCCAGATCGCTGCCGATGAGGGACACGTTGCCCGTGCCGGCGGCGTCTTTTTCGCCCGCGGCCACAAGGGAAAGATCGCCCCCGGCCATGACGGACGAGGCAAAGGCGGTGTCCTGGGTGCGCCGGGTTTCACTGACGGATTTGCTGGCGCCCAGGCTGATCTGGATCTGGGCGCTGGCGGCTTCCTTCCGCGCCGCCGTTGCGTTGTCGGCCTTCGCCGCCTCCATCATCCGATTGGCCTGCACGACCTGATAGGCCGCCTGCCCGACCTTGACGGCGGCCAGGCGGCCATCCTTGGCCTCTCTGGCTTGCTGCAAGGTTCCCTGGACCTGCTGGGCCGCGCCCAGCATGCCGCCAGCCACGCCGATGGTCAGGCCGGACTGCTTGAGCTCGTGGTATTCGTGTTGCCGCGCGTCGCCGACACCGGCGAGGATCGCCACGTTGCTGCCGGCCACGGAAATGTTGCCATCCTGGGCCAGCAGGTTGCTGGCCATGACATCGACATTGCGTGCCGCATCGATACCGAGGTTGCCGCCCGCGCTGCCCACCGTGCTGGCCGAATAGCCCCCGCTGGCGCCGCGCATCCAATCGGTGCGCTGTTGCGTGCTGTAGCCGATGCTGAATCCGCCCCCGCCGCCGAAGCCCGACTTCTTGACCTTTTCGTACTGGTAGTCCTTGTAGGTTTCGTCCTTGGCCAGAACCTGCAAGTCCCTGCCGACAGCGATCCCGACGTCGTGGTCGCCCAGGACGTTCGAGCCAAGGACAGTGATGTCACGCCCGGCCAGCATCGCGACCGTGTCGCCGCCGAAGGTCGAGCTCACGCCTTGCGTCCATTCCGTCTCGCTCTTGCGATGGGTTTTCTTGCTGGACAGGAATCCCTTTTCCTTGAAGTAGGTCTCGTTGTACGTGTAGCCGGCCGAGTCTCCCGCCAGCACGTTGATATCGCGCTGCGCGTTCACGCCCAGGGCGCCCGACGCCGAGACATCGGCGGCGCGGGCGTTGACATCGTTGCCGGCGAGCAGCGTCAGGTCGCCGCCCGCGGCGATGCGCGTGCCGACATCGGTCGCGGCGCGCAGCTCGGCGCGGTTGCGGCTGTCGTAGCGGAAGGATTCGGCGTAGCGGGTCTCGGCGCTGGTCAGGTTGATGTCGTTGCCGGCCTGGATGCGCGCATCGCCCGTGGCGTCGATGACGGCGGCCTGGGCCGAGAGGTCGCGCCCGGCCTGGATGTCGAGCGTGCCGGCGTCGATGCGCGACACGCCATCGATGCGGGTGCTGGAGACGCCGCCGCTGGCGCTGGATCGGGTCGAGGCCGACAGGGTGATGTCGCGGCCCGCCTTGAGCGCGATGGCGCCGCCCTTGAGCAGGCCCGCCAGGTCGTGGATGTCGTTGCGGGCGCTCAGGTCGATGCTGCCGGCCTGCATGGCGCCGACGGCATTGCGCACGTCGCCGGCGTTGACGACCAGGGCGCGGCGCGCCCCCAGCGTGCCGCTGTTGGTCAGGTCGCCGGCCACGTCGATGCGGGTATCGCGGCCGGCGATCAGGGTGCCGTCGCCGCGCAGGTCGCCCGGCTTGACGGCCAGGTAGACCTGGGGCGCAAGCACTGTCTGGCGCGAGCCGTCGGGCAGCGTGACAGTGGTCTCGACCAGCCAGACGATGTCGCCGGTCAGGCGGCGCATCTGGTCTTCGGTAAGGGCGGTGCCCAGCGTCAGGTCGAATCGGCCGGCAAAGTCGGCGCCGGCCGCGAGCAGCGCCTTGTACTGCGATTCATTGTCGGCGTAGTCGCCGACAAAGCGGCTGCCGGTGGCCAGCATGATCTGCTCGGCCACCTGGCGCTGTTCGTAGAAGCCATCGCCCAGGCGCTTGAGTGTCAGGCCTGGGTCCTGGTTGAGACGGCGCAGCAGCATGTCGCTGGAGACGGCACTGCGCGAGCCGGTGAACTGGCGGTCGGTGACGACCAGGGCCGGCGCGTCCGGCGCGGTGATCACCTGATAGAGCTTGTTGGCCGGCAATACGGGCGGCAGGGTGACCACGCGCACCGTCTGGCTGCCCGGAGCGCCGATGTCGATGATGCGTGCGACGGGCCGCCGGGACGGCGGCGCAAAGCTTGGGGGATTGAGGGCGGGCCTCGTCGGCGGCGCGGTGAGCGCAGTGTCACCAGGGACGGCGTGGTCCGTGACGGCCCCTACCGGCACGTCCCGGCGCTCGGAGCCGGCGGTGTCCTGGTACGTCGCCTGGGACTCGTTGCGATGGCGCCTGCGGGTGACGGTGTGGACCTCGACACCGACGCGCTCGACCCGCCGCTCGCCCTGCGCGCCCCGGTTGTCGATGGCCGGACCGTTCACGCCCAGCATGCCGCCGGCGATGATGCGGCTCTTGTCGTTGAAGACGGCGCCCGTGAAAATGGCATCTCCGCCCGCCACGATGCTGGCCGGGTCCGACGACGTGACGCGGGTCTCGCTGACGTCCTCGCGCACGATGTAGTAGAAGAAGTTGCGGACCAGACGGTTGTTGAAGTCGGCGTTGAAGGCGCGGATTCTGGCTTGCAGTTCGTCGTGGCGCGCCTTGTTGATCGCCTGCGCCTCTTCCCGCGCTGCGGCGGCTGCCTTTGCGCAATCGTCGGTATTGCACTGGCCTTGCCGTGGGGCAGGGACGGGCACCGGTTCTTCCACGTCGAACACTTGCCAGACGCGATCGCCGGCGTGGTAGCGAGGGACAGGAACGCGTGCCGACAGTACGCCCCCTGACCGTACCCACGCATAGGCCGGGGGAATAGGTGCGTCCACGCCCTCTTCACCCTTGACCCGGGGCACGTAGTCGAACGGCGGACCGTAGCGCGACTCCGGATACTTGGCCGACGGCAGCAACAGGCTGCGGTCGGGGTCGTCGTTCAGGAACGCCGGGTCCTTGCCGCACGAGGTGGTGACCGAATCGCACAGCCACGTGGTGGCGCCGTCCAGCAGTTCGGTGCCGTTCTCCAGCCGGTAGTAGATCTTGCGGTCGGCATGGCTGACCTGCACCTGTTCGCTGGTGAAGTGCGGATTGAGGTTTTCGATGCGGTCGGCGGCGATGCGGGCGTCACCGCCGGCCTCGATGGTGGCGGAGATGTTCGATACCGTGTCCGCCTGGCCCGCCGCGAGACCCGCGGTATCCAACTCGCGCCCGATCCGCAGGTCGTCCGCCGCGTACAGCAGGGCATGCTCGCGGTTGGTCAGCGTGCCCGCGCCCAGATCCATATCGCCACGCGAGGCGATGACGGCGTCGGCATCGTTCAACAACGTCGGCGCCAGGATGGCGATGCGGTCGCCGTAAAGGCGCCCGCTGTTGCGCAGACTGCCCGCCCGGATGTGGCTGTCGCCTGCGTCGATCAGGCCGGCATTGGCCAGCTCTCCGCTGATGGCCAGGTCGACGCCGCGCAGGCCGATGAGTTCCCCCGTCGCGCCATTGGTGAGCGCGTCGGCGGTGATCCGCAAGTCTTGGCCCGCGTGCAGCTTGCCGTCGTTGCGCAGCGTGCCGGTGGCCAAGGCCAGCGACCCGGCCGTGGCCAGCTCGCCCTCGCCATTGCGCAGGTCGCCGACCTGAAACCGCGCATCGCCTTGGGAGGCGAGTCTGCCGCCGCTGTTGTCGAGCGCGCCGGCAGTCAGGTCCAGTTCGCGGCCGGCGCCGATGCGGCCGGACTGGTTGTCGAGGGCATCCGTCACCAGCGCGATGCGCGCCCCCGCCAACCCAAGGCGAACGGGGAGGGAATCGGTATCGGCCGCGTCAGTGTCCGTGGCGCCGGCAACAGCGCTCGCGATACCGCCGGCCAGCGTGTCGCGATTGTCCACGCGGCCCGCGCGCAGGACCAGCGCATCGTCTCCCTGGATCCGGCCGGCACGGTTGTCGAGCACGCCTTGCGTCTGCAGGGTGAGGTCGCTGGCTGCCAGCAGGCCGTTTGCGTTCGCCACCTCCTGCGCGCGCAGCAAGGCCACGCCCTCGGCGGCGAAGGTGCCGCCAGCGTTGTCGAACTTGCCGCCGGCATTCAGCGTAAGTTCGTCAGCGCCAAGAATCTTGCCTCGCGCATTGTCCACGCCCGCGGCGCGGATGTCGGCCACGCCGCCGTAGACGCTGCCATCCTGGTTGCGCAGGTCGCCAAGGATGTCCAACGCCAACCTGTCGGCCGCGACGTGGCCACGTTCGTTGAACATGTCCGCCGCGCCCAGCGTGGCGCGCCCCTGGGCGAGCAGGCTGCCGTCCGCGTTGTCGAGGCGGCCCGAGATGGCAAGGTCCAAGGCGCCAGCGCTGGCGAGCTTGCCTGCGGCATTGACCAGGCTGCCGGCATCGATGCCAACCACGCCGCCATAGACGCGGCCGCCCTGGTTGCGCAGCGCGCCCACGCTGGCGACCGCCAGCGTGCCTTGCGCCTGCAAGACGCCATCGCGGTTATCGACATCGGCCGCTTGCAGCGCGATATCGCCGCCCAGCAGCTTGCCGCCCCGGTTGTGGAACGCGCCGCCGCCATCGATGCGGGCGGTGTCGCGGGCCTGGATCACGCCTTCCTGGTTGTCGATTCGGCGGGTGCCGCTGATCGCCACGGCACGGCCCGACACCACGCCGCCAGTCCCGTTGACGACCACGTCGCCGTCCAGCGCCACCGTATCCCCGCCAGCGATCGTGCCGCCACCGTTATCGATAGCGCCTGCCACGTGGCCGTTGAGCGCGCCACCGCTGGTGAGCTTGCCAAGCGCGTTGTCCAGGCTGCCGGCATGCAGCGAGACCGATGCGCCATATAGCGCGCCGCCTCGGTTGACGAACGCGCCCGTGGCGTCCAACGCCAATACGCCGCTGGCCGCCGACTGACCGTTCGACAGATCGAGGGTGTCGCCGCGCAACAGGACATCGCCGCCCGCCAGCAGGGTGCCCGTGTTGCCGATGCGCGCGGCTTGCACATCCAGCGTGGCCGGCCGCAGCGAGCCATCCGCTTGCAGGCCAGCGGTCACCGCCCCCCCGTTGTCGAAACGGCCAGCCACAAGGCGGCTGCCGGCGCCCGAGGACATGGCCCCGTCGTTGGCGATCCTGCCTGCGGCATCCAAGGCCAAAGCGCCGGCCGCGGCAACCGCGCCCGCGTTCACGACATCGCCCGCGCTACGTACCGTCAAGTCGGTGGCGGCCTGCATATGCCCCGATGGCTGGATACGGACATCACCGTTCACGTCGACCGACAGCGCGCCCGTCAACGCGGCGAGATTGCCGCCGATGTTCACGCCGACGCCGGCCTCGGTGCCGATCAGGCGGATGCTGTTGGCGTACATGCCGCCCAGCGCGGCGGTGTCCAGCGCCACGATGGGCGCGGGGCCGTCGCCCGCCTGCGCGGATATGGCACCCGAGCCATAGTCAACGCGCGATGCGCCAGCCGTCACGTTCAGCCGGTTCACCCAGATGCCGGCGTTGATCTCCAGCGTGCGCGCGATCAGGTCCACCTGGCTCAGGTTCATGCCGTTCAGGCCTTGCCCCTCGATGCCAAGCCGGCCTGTCGTCACGTCAAAGGCAATGCCGCCGTCCGGCCCGATGCGCGGCTTGCCGGTGGTCAACGTGGCGCGGTCCGCGTTCAGGAATCCGCAGCCATTGCAGGTAATGCCCGCCGGGTTGGCGACGATGACGTTGGCCCGGTTGCCTGCCACTTCCAACGTGCCGAGCAGTTGCGACGGATTGGGCGCGGTGACCTGGTTGAGAATGGTGCCCGCATGCCGATTGCCCAGCATGGGGTTGCCGTCCACTTGCCCGGCCAGTTGCGACGGGCTGGCGCCGCCGCTGTTGTTGAGCACCACACCGGACGGGCCGACGTTGAATTGCGTGTAGCGGTTGTTCGACACGCCGCCGGCCGAAGGCGGCGCGATGTTGACCACCGGCACGCCATGGCTGACGCTCACGAAGGGCTTGGCGCCCGGCACGCTTCTGTCCACCGCGATCGGCAGGGTCTGCGCCAGCACGGGCGACCAGACCTGCGTGAAGGCCACGGACCACGCCATCAGGGAACGGAGCTTGGACATCATTCGTATTCGGTTGAAGGCGGCTTGGAGGGAGGGCGTCGCAATCGTCTTGATGACTGCGGGACTCCCCACACCCCGTCACCCGCCACGGATCGCCGGCGATATCTGGAATCGGCAATTGCGCGCTTCGCAAAGCGCCATGCAGGACTTCATTTTTAGTCGCGCTCCGTTCGTGCACGACGTAGGAACGATCCGAGATTCGGCGCGATGCGCACGAAAATCGGATGAATGGCATGTTGTGTGGGTAGTGCGCGCATCGGCGGCAATCGCGCTGCGCGGGATCGAAAGCCCCGCGCCGGCCTCGCTCAATGCCTTTCGTCCGTTCAGTCCAGGCCCACCTTCGCCGAATGCTTGGGCGCCCGATAATGCGACGAACGCTTGCGTGATTGCCGCGTCGCGGCCTCAAGGGGTAGTCCCGCCTTGCCCAGCGCCCGCGCCAGTTGCTTGCCTGACACGATTCGGCGGCCGACGGTGTCTTCGTCCACGTCCACCTTGACGTACAGCCGGAACAGCCAGAATTGCCGTTCGGCATCGCACCAGTAATAGATCACCCGCAGGCCGCTGCGCTTGCCCCGGCTGCGGTGGGGATCGGCGTAGCGCAGCTTGCGCAGTCCGCCCGTGCCTTCGAGCACCACGCCCGCCTCCGGCATTTTCAGCATCATGCATTGCAGCGCGCGAAATGCGTCATCGTCCAGGAACTTCTCGCGGTCGCGCGAGAACTCGGGCCGTTCGACAAACAGGGCATTCATGGCAATGCACGCGTATCACTATCGTGGATAGACTGAAACCCATTTTGAAGGGCTTCAAGGCGTCCATGCGCGTGCAGGCCGTGGGTTTCGGACGAAGCGAATGACTGCGCTTCACGGACGAGGTCAGAACGGCTTCAGCACCACCAGCAGAATGATCAGCACCGGCGCGGCCAACAGCGCCCGCCTCGCCGTCGTGCCGCTGGAACGCGCCGGCGGCCAGGCGCAATTCATCGTCCGGCCCACGCCGGCCTCGCACACCAACCTGACGCCGCTGCTGCACTGGATCGAACACCGGCTGGCCGAGAACCTGACCGTCGCCGCGCTGGCCGCCCAGGCCGCGGTCAGCGTGCGCACCTTGAACCGGCGGTTTCAGGAACTGCTGGGGGTCAGTCCGCTGCAATGGGTGATCCAGGCGAGGGTGAATCGTGCTCGCGGAATGCTGGAGACGACGGACCTGCCGGTGGAGCGGGTGGCGATGGAGGTGGGGTTCGGGTCAGCGGTGTCGCTACGGGAGCATTTCACGGGGATCGTGGGGACGAGCCCGATGGGGTATCGACGGGCGTTCCGGCGGGCGGGGTGAGGGTGGCTTGATGCTTGGGAATGGGGCAGCCTGACGCTTGGTCTAGAACTGGCCTGACGCATTACGCGGCAGGCCGTTGGTCTTTTTCGGGTTACTGGATCGAGCGCGGCGCGTTGTGCGTGGCGGCGTCGAACGCGGCGTCATCGGCGTAAGCGCGGGCCGATTCCAGCATGGCGTCGGTCAGGGTGCCGAGGTGATCGCACAGGCCCTCCACGCCGCCCATCAACGCGGCCACCGTCCATGCATCCAGCGGCTGGCTGCCGGTGGCGGCGGGCTCCGAGGCGCTGTTGCCGACCAGGCGGGCGATGGTCTGGATGGCGTAGCGGGCGCGTTCGATGTTGTAGAGGTGGGAGAGGGGGACCGGGGCGTGCTCGGGGTCGGTGTCGACCAGCCAGGGGTTTTGGGTGAGGGGGTGGGATTGCATGACAGGCTCCAAAGACTGATGAAGCCCGCTCCCCACTTCCAAATGGGGTGGGCGGGCGCAAGGCAAGGTTGGAAGACCGGCGTCTTTGGAAACCGGCGTGCGCGAACGCACCCTCGCCAGGGCCCGCCCATAGGGACGTGCAGAGGCGTACGGACGTGAAAAAGCCGCCAAGCGGCGGCGGTCCGCCAAAGACATTGCCGGCTTCCAAACCGGGGCTACCGTTGGTGACAGTAGTGTAGGGAGTATAAGGCGGTGATCGGTACTTTATCTGCAAAAGGAGGCAATTTTGCCACTGGCGCAGACAACAAGTGAGGTCTGCTTTCGACCCAAAGCGGACGTCAATCGCGACACTTATACAGAAAGTTGAGTTTTCAACCTAAAAAACGCTAGTTGGTTTGCTTTTTTCCGGTCAGTAACAAGAGGTTGCACACCGGCCCTCGCGCTGATAAATTAGCCGGATCCACGCGGTACAACGGCACGCGAAACTACGGTTCCACGAGCGATATCCATCAAACCAGCTATGGCGCCCGCAGAAGAAAAATTCACCGAAATATTCTCGCTTAGCCAAAATCCGGCTTTTGCGGAGGCTGGCGGCGGCCACGGACAGAAAGGAGTGGACTTCCAGCGCTACTGGGCAATCCTTCGGATAATTGAGCTTAAGGAAGCTGCGGCGACCGATTTTCTCCTCCTTTTTGAATCGATCCAAGATGTTGCTGAGTTTGATTCCGAAACGGCTCCCACTCGGATCGATATCTATCAAATCAAAAAGAAGGATGGCGGCGAGTGGTCGTTCAATGAACTTACTGGAATACGCAAGCCGGACGCCCGTAAAAAGAAGGTGGCTCCTACCTTGTCCAGAGTGGAGAAGAGCCCTGTCGGCAAACTCTACAAGGCTGGCTTAGCCATACAGCAATTGGACGCCACCGCGCATTTCGTATCAAACGCGGGTTGCGACCTTCCGCTGGCGGCGAGCGGAACCGCGTCGTCTCTGCTCAAGTGCTTAGCGTCGGAACTGGACAGCAGCCACGCGTCCTTGCTGACCGAAGGTTTGGCCCTGCTACATGCGACCCCTAGCGAGATACCTGATCTCAAACGGCTTGCCCTCCGAAAAACCACCCTGCATCCAGACAATCCGCATCTCTTGGCGCTTGGGGCCGCAACAGCCTACCTGAGCAAGCATCTGCCGGCGAGCGCTGGTCAGGCGAAGGCATTCATAGACGCTCTGTTTGTCCAACTCAGCGCGCTCGGAAGGCAGACGGAACCCGTTACCTCCTTTAGGGAACTCCGGCGCCAACGGGGGTACTCGATCGCCGAATTGGACGCTGCTCTAGCAGACCTCAAGGGCGTGCCCGACCTGAAATTGCACCTCGACTCTGTCCTTGTTGCACTGTTGCTAGAGGGGCTTTCGCCACTCATGCGCATAACGATAGACATCGGGATTGCGAAATACTTTTCCGCCCTCGTCTCGGGAGTATGGGGAACCGACGAACTTGCTTTGATCGACGAATGCGTCAAGGCGGCGCCGGCGCTAATGGGCGCTGCGCCGTTGCTTCCGGCGCTGGGCGCCGAGGTTGAAAGGATCGCCGCATTGCATCCGGCATTCAAAAAAGCTGAAGTGTTTGCGTATTTGCTAATTCAGGTCACGAAAAATGCCGCAGCCTAATTTCAGGAAACTCCTCCGAGCTTTATCTACAAGATCCTATGAGAACCTTCCAATTCGACAGCATTTCGCTGCTATCGCACCGCGACAAAAGGGCAAGGAAGGTGAGCTTTCACCCTCACAGGAACCTGATCCAAGGGGAGAATCACACAGGCAAGTCAAGCCTCGTTAAACATCTCTTCTTAACGCTCGGAGCCAAACCTCTGGGTACCCTTGAACAGTGGGATCCGCAGACCGTCTCCGCGGTGCGGTTCAAAGTAGACGGAAAGTCTTTCACGGCGATCCACCACAGCGGCTCGCGCGCGCTTTACGATTCTTCGGGCAAACTCCTAAAGGCAACTGATTCGCATGCGGCCTGGACGGAGGCGTTCGCGACGCTCGTCGGCTTCAAACTCATGCTGACCTCTAAAAAGACGGGCCAAGGCACGCTTGCCGATCCTGCGTGCTTTTTCCTTCCTTTCTACATCGACCAAGACGGAAGCTGGCGGGACAAGTGGGACACCTTCCCTGCAACGATGCAGTATGCGGCCCCGGTTCGCAGCATTCTCGAGTATTTCAGCGGAATCAAGCCTGCAAAATACTATGACCTCAAAAGCGAGCACAGTGAGGTGTCGAGGGAGGCTGACGCGCTGGTTAATGAGATGAAGCTTCTTGAGCGCACTCGCAGTCGACTTAGTCACGCGCTCCCGGTTGATACCGTAAAGCTTTCAGAGAAAGGTTTCGAAGAGGATATCCGACGCCTAACGGCAGAAGCGAACGACCTCAACCGTCTTCAGGAGGCGCTACGTGCTAAGCACGTCCGCGAAGGCGAGGTGATCGCAAGTATCAACCACCAAATCCAAGTGGCCTTCGCATCGTTAAGGGAATACGCGGGTGACCAAAAATACCTTGCCAGTACGGCCAACGCACACGAAATTGTATGCCCTACCTGCGGGGCTGAGCACGAGCAATCGTTCCTACACCACCTTGGTTATGCGGAGGATGCGAGGATCCTGGAGGAACTGACGCGAACGCTCCAAAAACACCTTGTTGATGCGAAGCGCCAACTGGAATCGACTAGCAAGGAGCTCCAGTCGCTACGAGGCAACTACGCGAGGATCAACGACATACTTGAGCATAAGCGCGGGGAGCTACGATTCCGCGAAGTCGTGGAATCCCACGGGTCGCAAGCTGCCCATAGGGCGTTCGACGCGGAAAGGGAACAGATTACTAGTGAACTTGCGGACTGGAACGTCAAGCTATTAGAAATCGATGCACGTCTGGTCGCATTGACCGACAAGAAGCGGACAAAAAGAATCGTAACGGCATTCAGGGAAGCTTACGCACACGCGAGGAAGGCGCTCAACGTGCCAGATCCAGCGGGCAACCCCAACATTGTCAGCAGACCTAACCGATCGGGTAGCGGCGGTCCCCGCCTACTCCTCGCTTACTACGCCGCGCTATGGAAGGTATGCCACGATGAGCAAGTGGGTATGTCGATCCCCGTGGTCATCGACTCTCCAAACCAGCAGGACCAGGACGATCTGAACCTGCACGTCGTACTCGGATTTATTGCCGAAAACCTTCCGGTTTCCATGCAGTTAATAGTCTGCGTCACGAAGCACTCGGACACGCAGCTCGACAAGACGATCATTTTCGACAAGAAGTACAGCATGCTGCTTTCTGAGTTCTACGAAGAGGTCGAAACCGACATTGGTCCGCTCTACCGGCAGATGAATTCGGCACTATTGAACACACCGCTGGACGAAACCAACAGGCGTGACCCCGCCTCTGACACCGTTGAATAATGTGATCCGCCTCACCGTCTTGACTCGTGCATCTCGGCCCACTTGCGCGCACCTTACACGGCATACCTGTCCGGGGTTTACAGGCCTTCTACCTACAGCCACCCGCGAAGAAAGGAGGTAAGTTTGATGGCACTCTTTTCGCAAGATCAGTTGGAAGCAATAGCGGGAGCGCTTGGCGATACGAGCGCCGGGCTTACTGGCAATGAGATCCAACACCTTATCGCCTCGAGCAAGATGACCGATCCCGGCCCGATTACGAAAAGGGTTCGCATCTACAACGCGTTTGCCGAGAGCCAAAACACTAAGCAGAACCGGACCCATGTGTTGGCGTTCATCCGGCACGCTATGAAGCCCGCACGCTATAGCCGCGAGCCCAGCCGCTACGAGCCGTTGCGCGCACTTCTTAATCAAGCGCTCGCCTTTGCTGGACTGGTCGTGGACCAGGCCGGCGAGCTCAGTTCTTCGGAGGTAGCACGGACTCTGCCCGAAGCACAGCGACGTGCACGCGAATTGCGGGCCGACCTTGAGGGCCGAGGCGTCCACCCAGATGTCCTAAGATTCTGCCGCGCCGAACTTTTGGCCGACAACTATTTTCACGCCGTGCAGGAAGCCGTGAAGAGTGTTGCCGACAAGATGCGATCCCGGACCGGCCTCACCGATGACGGTGCCTCCTTGGTAGATCGAGCCCTAAGCGGTGAACCTCCATTGCTCGCAATCAATCCGCGCTCCACGGCCAGCGAAAAAAGCGAGCAGAATGGTTTCGCCAACCTCGTGCGTGGAACATTCGGTATGTTCCGCAACCCGACGGCTCACGAAGCAAGAGTTAACTGGGCGATGCCGAAGGAGGACGCCGAGGACTTACTGACGATGGTCTCTCTTATCCATCGCCGCCTTGACCGGGCCCGCATGCCGCCAAGAGGCTGAGCCTCTGGACGACGTGCGCGGCGAAGCCTCCCTCCGATTCGATTCGGCGCAGCTTAGCGTGACCGTTGAATTTCTGCTTTCCCGTGATCAGTACGACTGCTTTGACCGAAAGCGGCCATAATTCGATTTCGATGCCAAATAAATAGTCATATGGAAAAAACAAAGGCCGCAGAAGCAGCCCGTGTTTTACCTACGATAAAACGATATTCAAACCTTACGCACCTGCGCAATCAACCCATCCAACTGCGTAAGCATCGTATCGATTTCTTCCGCCGTCACATTCAACGCCGGCATAAAGCGCAGCAAATTCCCCCGCGGCGCATTCAGCAGCAGGCCATTGGGCGCCAGATTCCGCGCAGCCTCGACGATAGCGGGGCCATCATCGCGATCCATCACCAGCGCACGCAGCAACCCCATCCCGCGCTCACCCTTCATACCATACTTGGCCGACAAAGCCAGCAGCCCTTCGGACAGTTGCTTGGCGCGCGCATTAACCGATTCCATGAAGCCCGGCGCAGCCAGCGCATCAAACACCGCCACCCCGACAGCCGCCATCAACGGATTCCCGTTATACGTGCCACCCTGGTCCCCATGCGAGAACACGCAAACTTCCTGACGGGCCAGCAACGCAGCCAGCGGCACCCCACCACCAATCCCCTTGGCCAGCGTCATGATGTCCGGCACCACGTCGGATTGCTGATAGGCGAACAGGGTGCCGGTACGGCCCATTCCCGTCTGCACTTCATCCACAATAAACAGCAGCTTGTGCTCATCCGCCAGCTTGCGCAGCCCCTGCATGAATTCCTTCGTCGCCGGGATGACGCCGGCTTCACCCTGGACGGGTTCGAGCATGATCGCCACGGTCTGATCATCGATCAGCTTGCGCACCGATTCCAGATCATTGATCTCGGCCTTCGGGAAACCTTCCACCTGCGGCGCGAACATCTTGTCCCAGCCCGGCTTGCCGGACGCGGACATCGTGGCCAGGGTGCGGCCGTGGAAGCCGTGGTTCATGGTGATGATCTTGTAGGCGCCTTTCTTGTTGACCTGGCCCCATTTGCGCGCCAGCTTGATGGCGCCTTCGTTGGCTTCGCCGCCGCTGTTGGCGAAGAAGACGCGGTCGAAGACCGAGGCGCCGGTCAGGCGGGTGGCCAGTTCGATGGAGGGCAGGTTGTAGAACGCCGGCGACGGGTTCATCAGCAGCTTGGACTGGTCCAGCAGGGCTTTCTGCATTTCCGGGGCGCTGTGGCCCAGGGTGTTGACGGCCCAGCCCTGGACGAAGTCCAGGTATCGCTTGCCCGCGTGATCCTCCAGCCAGGACCCCTGGCCGCGCACGAACACGAGGTCCGGACGGGAGGTGATCTCCATGAGGGCGTTGACGTTGTACTGGCTGAATTCCATGGCGGTTCCTGCTGAAAGGAGAGAACAGGGGTTGAAAAAGAAGGGGAAACGCTAAATGCCGAATTTAGCACCGGCGGGGGAATGCTATCGTGACGCACCCCCAGCCGATCCGCCCCACGGCCGCCCCAAAAGGGCCGCTTGCGCGGGGCTCTCTATTTTATGCAACAGGGCCGGCGCCGGACGCCGCGCTTTGTCGCTTTTTACTGACCGATCATGACACGAATTCTTTCCAGTCTTGCCGCCGGCCTGGTGCTGGCGGCGGCCGCGACGGCCGCGCATGCCGAATATCCCGACCGTCCCATCCGCCTGATCGTGCCGTTCCCGCCGGGGCAGGCCACCGATATCTTCGCCCGCGCGCTGGCCGAGAAGCTGGGCACGGCCGTCAAACAACCGATCGTGGTGGAGAACCGCGCCGGCGCCGGCAGCAATATCGGCATGGAGCAGGCCGCGCGCGCGACGCCGGACGGTTACACGCTGGTGATCGCGGGCTCGGCCGCGGCGGTGAACCAGACGCTGTACAAGACCATCAACTACAGCCTGACCAAGGATTTCGCGCCGGTGTCGGGGGTGTTCTCGGTGCCGCTGATGTTCCTGGCGACGCCGGCTTCGGGCATCACGTCGCTGCAGCAGCTGGTCAAGCAGGCGCGCGCCAATCCGGGCGAGCTGGCGTATGCCAGCGCCGGCATCGGCGGCACGCAGCATCTGTCGGCCGAGATGTTCAAGGCGGCGGCCAATATCGACATCCGCCATATTCCGTACAAGGGCAGCGGCCCGGCGCAGGCGGATTTCCTGGGGCACCAGGTGCCGCTGATGGTGGATTCGGTGACGGCGGGGCTGCCGCACGTGCAGAGCAAGAAGGCGGTGGCGCTGGCGGTGACGACGGCCAAGCGCCTGCCGCAACTGCCGGACGTGCCGACGGTGGCCGAGAGCGGTTATCCCGGTTTCGAGGCGATCGGCTGGGCGGCGGTGCTGGCGCCGCGTGATACGCCGCCGGCTGTGACCAATTACCTGAGCCAACAGATCGCCCACGTGCTGGGCACGCCCGAGATGCAGAAGTTCTTCCGTGATCGCGGCGCGGAGCCGATGCCGATGAAGCCCGAGGCCACCGGCGCGTTCATCGCCGGCGAGGTCGACAAGTGGGGCAAGGCGGTCAAGCAGTCGGGCGCGCAGGTGGACTGATTGCTCGTTTGAAAACGCGCGGGGGGATCGCAGGGGCCGGATGGCCTCTTGCGCCAGGCCTGCCGAGTGCGTCGTGGGGCGGGGCATGGCGACGAATCGCCGCGCCCCGTGCCCCCTCTGCGAAACAGGGGCGGTGGCAGTGATGCCGCCGCCCCTGTTCACGTTCAGGTGTTGTCTTTGACCGTGGGGGTGGGGCCGTTGCTCTTGACGGATTCGATGCCGTTGTCGCGGGCCGCGGCGCTGGAATACATCTCGCTATGGCCGATGATTTGCCCGTTGGTGGCGGTCAGGTTGAAAAAGGGCGAGCCGTTGGTGGCCGTCTTGCGCTGGTAGCGCGCATCCACCGGCGAATTCTGGCGGACCGAGGCAATGCCTTCCAGGGCGCTGGCCTTGCTGGTGTAGCGCTCGCTGGTCAGGATGACCTCATGATTGGCGGCCTTGAGGTTGAACATGTATTGGTCGCCGCTGCGCTTCAAATCGTAGTAACCACTCATGGAAATCTCCGTAGGGGGATGCTTCGAGGATTGGCTGATACTGCGATGCGTGCAGGTGAACGCCGGACGATAGTAACGGAGCCCGGCCCATTGCGGTGCCGGCAATGCGCCGCCTTGGCGCGTCGCGCACCACCTCGGTGCATTTCGCGACCCTCGTCGCGGCGGCCCACGGCGTGCCCAAAATGGCACGGAACTTGCTTTTCCAGTTTTGTATACCGAATTGGTGTGCAACGCTCGACCCCGCTCCCGGGGCGGCGCGCCCTGGAGAGGTCCTCATGAACCGTAGAACCCTGTTGCTGTCCCTCTGCACCGCCGCCACGCTGCTGGCCGCGCCGCTCACGCATGCCGACACCCTGGACGACATCGTCAAGCGCGGCACCCTCAAGGTCGCGGTGCCGCAGGACTTCCCGCCGTTCGGCTCGGTCGGCGCCGACATGAAGCCGCTGGGCTATGACATCGACACGGCCGCGCTGATCGCCAAGCAGCTGGGTGTGAAGCTGGAGCTGGTGCCGGTGACCAGCGCCAACCGCGTGCCGTACCTGCAGACCCGCAAGGTGGATCTGGTGATCTCCAGCCTGGGCAAGAATCCCGAGCGCGAGAAGGCGATCGATTTCTCCGACGCGTATGCGCCGTTCTTCAATGGCGTGTTCGGCCCGGCCGATGTGAAGGTGGCGTCGGCCGCCGACCTGGCGGGCAAGACCATCGGCGTGACGCGCGGCGCGGTCGAGGACATCGAGCTGACCAAGATCGCGCCGCCCACGGCCACGCTCAAGCGCTATGAAGACAACAACGGCACCATCACCGCCTTTCTGTCGGGTCAGGTGCCGCTGATCGCCACGGGCAACGTGGTGGCGGCCGCGATCCTGGCGCGCAACCCGCCGAAGAAGCCGGAGACCAAGTTCCTGATCAAGGATTCGCCCTGCTATATCGGCCTGAACAAGGACGAGCCGAAGCTGCGCGCCAAGGTCAACGAGATCCTGGCCAATGCCAAGCGCGACGGCTCGCTGACGGCGATCTCCAAGAAGTGGCTGGGCGCCGATCTGCCCAAGGATCTGTAAGGCAGGCGCGCGCGCCGGAGCGCTGTTCATGGCTTATCAATTCGACTTCGCTTCCGTGTTCGACTACACGCCGGTGCTCATCAAGGGCATTGGCGTGACGGTCGAGCTGATCGCGTTTGGCGCGGTGGCGGGCGTGGCGCTGGGCATCGCCTGCGCCTGGGCCCGCACGCAGGGGCCGCGCTGGCTGCGCGCGCCGGTCACCGCCTATGTGGAGGTGGTGCGCAACACGCCGTTCCTGATCCAGTTGTTTTTCGTGTTCTTCGGGCTGCCGTCGCTGGGCGTGCAGTTCAGCGAGATGCAGGCGGCCTGCCTGGCGATGGCGCTGAACCTGGGCGCCTACAGCGCCGAGATCATCCGCGCCGGCATCGACGCCACGCCCAAGGGCCAGTACGAGGCCGGCGCCAGCCTGGCGATGACGCGTTTGCAGGTGTTCCGCCATGTGGTGCTGAAACCCGCATTGGCGCGCATCTGGCCGGCGCTGTCGTCGCAGATCGTGATCGTGATGCTGGGGTCGGCGGTGTGCTCGCAGATCGCGGCCGAGGACCTGACGTTCGCGGCCAATTTCATCCAGTCGCGCAATTTCCGCGCGTTCGAGGTGTATTTCGTGACCACCGGCATCTATCTGGTGCTGGCGGTGTTGTTGCGCCAGTTGCTGCGCATGACGGGCAGGCGGTTGTTCCGCAAGGCGGCGCGATGATCGAGTTCACCACCTGGGACATTGTCCGCAACCTGCTGCTGGCGGCGCGCTGGACCATCGTGCTGTCGCTGGTGGCGTTTGCCGGCGGCGCGCTGATGGGCGGGCTGGCGCTGATGATGCGGACCTCGCGCGTGGCGCTGCTGCGGCGCGTGAGCTGGGCGTATATCGAACTGTTCCAGGGCACACCGCTGCTGATGCAGTTGTTCCTGGCGTTCTTCGGCTTGTCGCTGGCCGGGGTCGAGGTGCCGCCGTGGCTGGCCGCGGGCGCGGCGCTGACGTTGTGGTCGGGCGCGTTCCTGGCCGAGATCTGGCGCGGCTGCGTGGAAGCGATTCCGAAAGGCCAGTGGGAAGCCTCGGCCAGCCTGGCGTTGGGCTACGTGCAGCAGATGCGCTACGTGGTGCTGCCGCAGGCGCTGCGCATCGCGGTGGCGCCGACCGTAGGTTTCGCGGTGCAGATCGTCAAGAGCACGGCGCTCACCTCCATCATCGGCTTCACCGAGCTGTCCAAGGCCAGCACGGTGATCACCAACGCCACCTTCAGCCCCTTCACTGTCTATGCCTGCGCCGCGCTGATCTATTTCGCGCTGTGCTGGCCCCTGTCGCGCCTCAGCCTGCTGCTGGAAAGGAAGTTGCATGCCCCTCATCGCCCTTGAAGACGTCCGCAAGAAGTTCGGCGACAACGAAGTCCTGAAAGGGGTGACGTTGCGCGTCGAGCCCGGCGAGGTCATCGCCATCATCGGCAAAAGCGGTTCCGGCAAGAGCACGCTGCTGCGCTGCGTGAACGGGCTGGAGCAGATCGACAGCGGCGCCATCATGGTGGCGGACGCGCAACTGGGCGACGACGAGTTGCGGTTGCGCGCGCTGCGGCTGAAGGTGGGCATGATCTTCCAGCAGTTCAACCTGTTCCCGCACCTGACGGTGGGGCGCAACGTGATGCTGTCGCCGATGGTGGCCAAGCGCATGCCGCAGGACCAGGCCGCCGACCTGGCGCGGGCGATGCTGACGCGGGTGGGGCTGGCACACAAGTTCGACGCCTGGCCCGAGGAGTTGTCGGGCGGGCAGCAGCAGCGCGTGGCGATCGCGCGCGCGCTGGCGATGCAGCCGCTGGCGCTGCTGTGCGACGAGATCACGTCGGCGCTGGACCCGGAGCTGGTCAACGAGGTGCTGGCGGTGGTGCGCGAGCTGGCCGCCGACGGCATGACGCTGCTGATGGTGACGCACGAGATGCGCTTTGCGCGCGAGGTGTGCGACCGCGTGGTGTTCATGCACCAGGGGCGCGTGCACGAGATCGGGCCGCCGGAGGAATTGTTCACTGCGCCGGCCACGCCGGAGCTGCGGCAGTTCCTGGGGATGACGGATCTGGCGCGCTAGGCGCGGGCCGTTGCCGACGGCCCGCCCCCGCCATCAGCGCGAGAACCCGCGCGCCGAGATTTCCCAGATGTCCTGCACGATGCCGTCGCGATACACCACCAGCCCGTCGTGCAGGTTGAAGGTGGGATCGACGTGCGAGGGCACCAGCAGCAGCGTGTCGCCCAGCGCCGGCGGCTGCGCGTCGGGCGCCACGCGCACCACGCCGTGTTCGTCGTTGATGGCGGCGTATTGCAGGCCCTGGGCGCCGTGGATCGCGGGCGGGCCGCATTCGGCGGTGGTGGACTTCAGGCCGGCGTCGAGGATGACGCGGTCCGGCGCCGGCGTGCTCATCACGGTGGACAGCACGAACAGGCTGTTCTGGAAGGCGAGCGCGCCGTCCCATTCGTTGGCGCCGTAGTCGCCGTCCATGAAGGCGTAGGAACCGGCCTGCAGTTCGGTGTAGACGCCGCTGGCGGCATCGAATTCGGCGCTGCCGGTGCCGCCGCCGGTGATGATGTCGCAGGCGATGCCGCTCTCGCGCAGCAGCAGTTGATACGACGCGGCGATGCGCGCGGCCTGGCGGCAGACCGCGGCGCGTTCTTCGCGGGTGCGCAAGTGCTGCACCGAGCCGTGGTAGGCCTGCAGGCCGACGAAGGTCACGCCCGGCAGGTCGCGCGCCTGCTGCGCCAGCGCCAGCACGGTGGCGTCGTCGGACGCGCCGCAGCGGCCCTGGCCCACGTCCACTTCCACCAGCACGTCGATCTCGGCGCCGGCCGCGGCCATGGCCTGCGAGATCCGCGCCAGGTTGGCGGCGTTGTCGACGCAGACGCTGAGCTTGGCAGCGCGCGCCAGTTGGGCCAAGAGGCGCAGCTTGGCCGGGCCGACCACTTCGTTGCTGATGTGAATGTCGGTGATGCCGGCGGCCACGAAGGGCACGGCCTCGCTGACCTTCTGGCAACAGATGCCGCGCGCGCCCAGCGCCAGCTGGCGGCGCGCGATCTCGGGGCATTTGTGGGCCTTGGCGTGGGGCCGCAGCGCGACCTCGTGGCGGTCGGCCCAGGCCTGCATGGCGCGCAGGTTGGCCTCGAACGCGGCCAGATCCAGCACCAGGCTGGGCGTGTCGACGCTGGCCAGGGGATCGCCGGCCTGCGCGGGCGGGGGCAGCGCAATGCCGCGTATGACTTCTTGGGACATCGAATAGCTCCGTGATCAAACCTGCGGCGTAACCGTGAACCGCCGCCGCGCGCGATGGCCCACGCCGGACCGTTGACGTTTCCACACTGCGGCAACCCCTGGTAAACGATAGCTTCCAGGCCATTGGCGCAGGGCGGGTGGCGTGCCAGAATTTCAACACAACAATAGGTTACTTCCACTCATAACGGAGAAGCTCGCATGAAACTCAGGAATTGGATCGCCACCCTGGCCATGGCCGCCGCCGCTGTCGGCGCGACCGGGGCCGCGCAAGCCCAGCAGTTCTTCCGTATCGGCACCGGCGGCACCGCCGGCACCTACTACCCCATCGGCGGCATCATTGCCAACGCCGTGTCCCAACCCGGCAAGCTGATCGCCACCGCGGTCGCCTCCAACGGTTCGGTGGCCAACATCAACGGCATCATGGGCGGTTCGTTCGAAGCCGGCTTCACGCAGTCGGACGTGGCGTTCTGGGCCTACAGCGGCACCGGCACCTTCGAAGGCAAGCCCAAGGCGCAGGACCTGCGCCTGATCGCCACGCTGTATCCGGAAAGCATCCACCTGGTGACGCGCAAGGGCGCGGGCATCAAGAGCGTGGCCGACCTGAAGGGCAAGCGTGTGTCGATGGACGAGCCGGGTTCCGGCACGCTGGTGGACGTGCGCCTGATCCTGGGCGCCTATGGCATGACCGACAAGGACGTCAAGGCCGAGTACCTCAAGCCCAACCAGGCCGGCGACAAGCTCAAGGACGGCGGCCTGGATGCGTTCTTCTTCGTGGGCGGCGCGCCGGCTGGCGCCATCGCCGAACTGGCGTCTTCCGGCAACATCGAACTGGTGTCGCTGGTCGGCCCGGAAATCGACGCATTGCGCGCCAAGCAGGAATTCTTCACGCCGGACACCATCGCCGCCAACACCTACCAAAATCTGCCCGAGGTCAAGACCATCTCGGTCAACGCGCAGATGGTCACGTCGGCCAAGCTGTCCGAGCAGGTGGTGTATGACGTCACCAAGGCGCTGTACAGCGACGCCACCCGCAAGACCCTGGACAACGGCCACGCCAAGGGCAAGCTCATCACCCGCGACAACGCGGTCAAGGGCGCGGGCATCCCGTTCCATCCGGGCGCCGAGAAGTTCTACAAGGAAATCGGCCTGCTGAAGTAAGCGCCGATCCGTTCCCATCGGGAAGCGCGCGGCCGCCGGCGCCGCGCTTGCACAGGGCCGCCTCGGGCGGCCCTGTTCGCGATTCACCTGAGAAACACGGCTATGGAAATAGACCACGAGAAAACACAGCAGCTGGCGGAAAAGTACGATTCCGAGATCCGCTTCCGGCCGCTGCACAAGAGCGCAACCTGGATCGTCTCGGGCCTGCTGGTGGCGCTGTCGCTGTTCCACTACTACACCGCCGGCTTCGGCCTGCTGCGCGAAGCCACGCATCGCGGCGTGCACCTGGCCTTCGTGCTGAGCCTGATCTTCCTGGTGTTCGGCTTTTCCAAGGCGCACTACCAGCGCGAGCCGAAGTCCACCTGGTACGCGCCGGGCGGCGTGCCGCTGTATGACTGGATCATCGCCATCGCGCTGGCGTTGTCGGTGCTGTACATCCCTTATATCTTCGAGGATCTGGCGTTCCGCGTCGGCAACCCGCTGCCGATCGACGTGCTGATGGGCTCGATTCTGTTGATCGGGTTGCTGGAGGCCACGCGCCGCGCCATGGGCTGGCCGCTGCCGATCATCGCGCTGGTGTTCATGGCCTACGCCGCCTTCGGGCCGTATTTCCCCGGGCTGCTGCAGCACGCGGGCAATACGTGGTCGCAGATCGTCAACCACATGTACCTGACCAGCCAGGGCGTGTACGGCGTGGCGGTGGGCGTGGTGGCCACCTACGTGTTCCACTTCGTGCTGTTCGGCGTGCTGGCCACGCGCATCGGCCTGGGCCAGCTGTTCCTGGACGTGGCGTCCACCATCGCCGGACGCTATGCGGGCGGCCCGGCCAAGGTATCGGTGTTCGGGTCGGCCATGTTCGGCATGCTGTCGGGTTCGTCGGTGGCCAACGCCGTGACGGTGGGCTCGCTGACCATTCCGGCGATGATCCGCATCGGCTATCCGCGCCACTTCGCGGCGGGGGTGGAGGCGGCCAGCAGCACGGGCGGACAGATCACGCCGCCGATCATGGGCGCGGCGGCGTTCCTGATGATCGAGTTCCTGGGCATTCCGTACCAGCAGATCGCGATTGCGGGCATCTTCCCGGCCTTTCTGTATTTCTTCGGCATGTTCATGCAGGTGCACTTCGAGGCCAAGCGCGAGGGCCTGCGCGGGCTGACGGCCGAGGAAATGCCCAAGCTGAAGCAGTCGTTCAAGATGCGCTGGCCGACGCTGATTCCGCTCATCCTGCTGATCGGCGTGCTGGCCAGCGGCCGCACGCCGTACCTGGCGGCGTTTGCCGGCATCACGGGCTGCATCATCGTGGGCCTGCTCAATCCGTTCCAGCGGCTGCACTGGCGCGATCTGTACGAAGCCTTCGAGACCGGCGCCAAGTACGCGCTGGCGGTGGGCGCGGCGGCCGGCACCGTGGGCATCGTGATCGGCGTGGTGACGCTGACGGGCGTGGGCTTCAAGATCTCGTACATCGTGATCTCGGCGGCGCAATCGATCGCCGGCGTGGCGGGCGCGATCATTCCCGAGACCATCGCCAACGCCCAGTCGCTGACGCTGGTCGCGGCGCTGATCATGACGGGCATCGTCTGCATCCTGATGGGTTGCGGCATTCCCACCACCGCCAACTACCTGATCATGGTGGCGGTGGCCGCGCCGACGCTGGTGCAGCTGGGGGTGCAGCCGATCGCGGCGCACTTCTTCGTGTTCTATTTCGGCATCCTGGCCGACATCACGCCGCCGGTGGCGCTGGCGGCCTACGCGGCGGCGGGCATGGCGGGCAGCGATCCCTTCAAGACCGGCAATACCGCGTTCCGGTTGGGCATCACCAAGCTGATCGTGCCGTTCGTGTTCGTGTTCTCGCCGTCGCTGCTGATCTCGGTGCAGGGCTTCACGTGGTACGACTTCTTCGTGACGCTGTTCGGCTGCATGGTGGGGCTGGTGCTGCTCTCGGCGGCGTTCTCGCGCTACATGCTGGTGGGCATGAAAAGCTGGGAACGCTGGCTGTGCACGCTGGGCGCGCTGCTGACCATCCTGCCGGGGCTGACCAGCGGGCTGATCGGACTGGCCATCTGCATTCCGGTGTTCATCCGCCAGCTGGCGCAGCTGAAACTGGAAACGGCGCCGAAAACCGTCTGAAGCGTAGGGGTATTAAAGAGGGGCGGACCCCGGCAGTCCGCCTCGGCCACATCGCGCAACCCCTTATTCTGTCAGCCTTTCCGCGCGGTTTTCATGACTGTCGCAAGGCCACTACGCCCCCCGTTCCCAGTCTTTCCGGCGGTTGCCCGGGCAAATAAATCAGCGTAAAGTAAAATTCATGTTTGCTGGTCTGCCGATATGCGGGCCGACTGTGCAAACAGGCACAAGACTGCGCCATATGTTCGATATCCTGGTTTACCTGTACGAGAATTACTACACGCCGCAAGCCTGTCCCGCCGCTGACGTGCTGGCCAAACGGCTGGCCGCCGCCGGGTTCGAGCACGAGGACATCGATGACGCGCTCGGCTGGCTCTACGGCCTGGCCGAAACCACCGAACGCTGCGTCGATCTCGCCCAAGCCCCCGCCACCGGTACCCGGATCTACACCGATAACGAATACCAGCAGCTCGGCTCCGAATCCATCGGCTTCATCGCCTTCCTGGAATCGGCCGGCGTGCTGCCCGCGCCCTTGCGCGAGATCGTCATCGACCGGGGCCTGGCGGCGCCGGAATCGCCCGTGCCGCTCTCCAAGATCAAGATCATCGCCCTCATGGTTCTCTGGAGCCAGGAAGCCGAGATCGACAACCTGGTCCTGGAAGAGCTGCTGGACGAAGACGGCACGCGCTTGCTGCACTGACGGCGCCGGCGCCGGCCGGCGTTCGTATCCCCGCGACGCGCGCGCTTGCTGCGCGCGGCGTCGCCACGCCGCAACCCCCTTGCTCCGCTTCGCCATCCCGTGACCTACACCGGCCGCTTCGCCCCCAGCCCCAGCGGCCCGTTGCACGCGGGCTCGCTGGTGGCCGCGCTGGCCAGCTGGCTGGATGCGCGCGCCCACCACGGCCGTTGGCTGCTGCGCATCGAGGACGTGGACACGCCGCGCACGGTGCCCGGCGCGGCCGAGACCATCATGGGCCAATTGGAGGCCCTGGGCCTGCGCTGGGATGGCGACATCGTCTGGCAATCGCAACGCGGCGACGCCTATCAGTCGGCCTTCGACGCGCTGGCCGCGCGCGGGCTGGTCTATGGCTGCGGCTGCACCCGCCGCGAGATCGCCGATTCGGCGCTGCGCGGCCAGGCGGCGCCGGGCGCGGACGGTGAACGCCCATACCCCGGCACCTGCCGCCACGGCCTGGCGCCGGGACGCGAGGCGCGCGCCTGGCGCGTGATCATGCCGGAAGGGGTGGAGCGTTTCGAGGACCGCTGGCTGGGGCCGCAGGAGCAGGACGTGGCGCGGGCGGTGGGCGACATCGCCGTGAAGCGCGCGGATGGCCTGTGGGCCTATCAACTGGCGGTGGTGGTGGACGACGGCGCGCAGGGCGTGACCGACGTGGTGCGCGGCGCCGACCTGCTCAGCTCCACGGCGCGCCAACGCGTGCTGGGCCGGCTGCTGGGCCTGCCGCCGGTGCGCTATCTGCACGTGCCGCTGATCCTGGACCCTGCCAGCGGCCTGAAGCTGTCCAAGCAGAACGGCGCCCCGGCCATCGACACGAGCGCGCCGCTGGCGTCGCTGCAAGACGCCTGGCGCGCGCTGGGCTTCGCGCCGCTGGACGCGCCGGACACGGCGGCCTTCCTGCGCGAGGCGACGGCGCGCTGGGCCGCGCGCTTTCCGCTGCCCTGATCCGGCATGGCCGGCAGGAGCCGGCGGCCGTCACGGGCAGTGCAATCGCGCGTGCCGAGACGCCCGTTCCGATGCATGGCCGACGGCCACCCGGCCACATCACGCCGGGTGGAGCGCCGCCGACCTGTGATCCCTACAACGGCTGCAGATCCTCGCCCAGCATGCGCACCAGCAGGGCCTCGCCGTTCTCGGCCACGCGCAGCTCGCCGAACTTGGCGACCTCATAGCGCTTGGCCTGGCCTTCAGGGAAGAAATAGGCATTGGTGACGATACGCACCTGGTTGTCGCGCACGCGATAGCGCAGCGGCACTTCGCCGTCGCCATGCGGCTTGGCGTCGGTCTGGATGCGCACGGGCTGGTACACGCCGCGCGAATCGCCGGTCAGCATGACGTAGCCGTCGGACGCTTCGCCCATGACGGCGTCCTCCGTGTCCCGGCGCTCGCCGCTCAACCGCAGCCGGGTGACTTCGCGCCCGGCGGCGAAGTTGAGCGCCATGTAGTCGCCCTGCATCAGCGAGCGCGGGTCGACCGGCGCCAATTCCAGGATCACCAGCCTGCCGTTGGCCAGCAGTTTTTCGCGCTGCCAGATACTGCCGTTGGCCACCACCAGCACCAGCGCCAGGCCGCCCAGGATCGCCAGGGTGCGCCAGCGCAGGGCCGGCGAGACCGGCGGCAGCGGCGCGCGGCGCGACGGCTCCTGGGTGCGCATCAAGCGCGGCACCAGCCACACCAGCCCCCGCAGCACGAACAGCAGCACGGCGCCGCCGCCCAGCCACAAGGACTTCTGCAGCAGCGGCACGTCCAGCTGGTAGTAATAGACGCCCAGGTAAGCCAGCAGGCTGAAGACGCCGAACAGCGCCACCCGCGGCTGGTTCAGGCCGAAGCCCAGCAGCAGCCAGGCCAGCGCGAAGCCCACGCCGGGGCTGGGCAGCCAGAACAGCGCCAGCAGCAGCAGGGCGATGGGCACGCCCCAGGTGACGCCGCCCGTCAGCACCTGGCGGCGCGGCCACAGCACCGCCATTGCCGCCGCCGCTGGCAGCAGCGCGCCCGCGCATACCAGCACGGCGGTCTGTGCGTGCAGTTGCCACATGGCCGGCAGTTGCAGCACCGACAGGCCGCTGGCCAGCCACACCATGCCCTGCACCGACAGCAGAAAGGCCCAGGCCAGCGGTTGCAGCGCGTGGCCGCGCTTGCCGCCCAGCCGGTGCGCCAGGGTCAGGATCACCGCCGTGGCCCAGGCGCCGGTCACGGCGATGGGCAGCCAGATGAAGGCGGCGCGGGCCATGTCGAGATACAGCAGGGAGTCGATCATGTCCTCGCGCAGCAGCTCGGGCGCCAGGATGCGCCAGATCAGGCCGGCGCCGGCCAGGGCGATCAGCCCGCCGCTCAGGAAGCGCAGAATCACGTCCGGCCCCAGCGCGTACACCGCCGTGGCCATCAGCAGCACGAACAGGCAGGCGCTGGCGAACGAGGTCGAGCTGGACATGCCGTAGATGATGAGGATCTGCCCGGCGAAGGCCATGGCGGTGCCGCACTGGCGCCAGAACGGGCCGGCGTCGCTGCGCAGCACGGCCACGCCGGCGGCGCACAGCACCAGGCCGGCCACCAGCGCGCCTTCCTCTGAATTGATCATGCCCGAGAAGGCGACGAACGCCAGCAACAGCACCGTCGACAGCCAGGCGCTCAGCGCCAGGATGCATTGCACGTACCAGGGCGGCTCGGTGTGCGGCACGGCGGGCGGCGCCAGTTGCGCCACGGGTTCGCCGGCCTCGCCGGGATCGACCGCGTTGCCGGCCGAGGCGGCGGCGGGCTCGGCATCGGCCGGGGCCGCGACCGCCGCCCGCGGCCCGGCGGCCAGTCCGCGCAGCCAGCGCGCCGCCCAGACGGCCTCGGCCATCAGCAGCGCCGCCAGCGGCAGGGCCGCCCAGATACCAGGCTCCAGCCGCAGCAGCCATTCGCCTACCACCCGCAGCGAGACGCAGATGACGCCGGCCACCAGCATGGCCAGGATGACCAGGTCGCGGCGGCCGCGCTGGTAATAGAAACCCAGGCCCAGCGTCACCGCGATCCAGGCCAGGCTGTTGACGGAGCCCAGGCCGCGCGACAGGCCGTTGCCGATCACCAGCACCGTCACCATCGGGCCGAACACCAGCGCCGTCACCAGCGCGCTGATCACCAGCGCCGCCAGGACCCGCGGTCCGACCAAGGTGCTGGCGCGCCAGCGGCGCGCCGCCAGTTCCCAGCCCAGCAGCAACAGCAGGTTCCAGGCGGCCACGATCAGGCTGGCGATCTGGGGACCGCCCAGGATCAGCCACCAGGTGAAGGCGCGCTCGCCCAGCCACAGGACCAGGGCGACGTTGGTCACCAGCGCCCACAGCAGCCAGACGGCCTGGCTGGCCGCCACCAATGCCCACGGCAGCAGCAGGACCGCCCACCAGGCGAACAATTCCCAGGTATCGGCGCCAGTCTGGTAAGTTTGGCCTAATAACGCGAGCAGGGCGCCGAGCAGGATGCCGGCCAGGGCCAGCAGCGCGCCGGGAATGCTGCGGCGCACGCCAGGGGTGGCGCGCAGGCGCAAACCGGTCCAGGCGGCCGCCAGCGCGGTCAGGGCCAGGAGGCCCTGCGTGCCGGAGAAGCGCTGGATTTTTGTCATGTCCTGCCAGTTCGCCGCGACCCAGCAGATGGCGGCGCTGCCGAGCAGCAGGACCCCCAGCCAGAGGGTGCTGCGCGCCAGGAATTGACGCCATGCGTGAAGTTCCGATCCCACTTGCCGTTCAATGCCGACTTGCATCTCGCGAAACTCCGATCTTATTATCCGCGCTACTACGGCGGGACTGCCGCCACTGGATACACATGAATAAAACGCTGATTATTGCCGAGAAGCCCTCGGTGGCCCTTGATATATCACGCGCCTTGGGAGGCTTTGCGCGCGAGGGCGACTATTTTGAAAGCGAACGTTACGTACTGGCGTCCAGCATCGGGCATTTGCTTAGCTTGGTCGCGCCCAACGATCCGGTCAAGGGGAAATGGAGCTTCACGCACCTGCCAGTAATTCCGCCTGAATTCGAGCTGGGGCCGACCGACAAGAAATCCGCCGAGCGCCTCAAGCTGCTGGTGCGCCTGGCCAAGCGCAAGGACGTCGATGCCATCATCAACGCCTGTGACGCGGGGCGCGAGGGCGAACTGATCTTCCGCTACATCATTCAGTATGCGGGCGTGAAAAAGCCCATCCAGCGCCTGTGGCTGCAATCCATGACGCAGGCCGCCATCCGCGAGGCCTTCGCCAACCTGCGCGACGACAGCCAGCTCAAGCCGCTGGAGGCCGCCGCCCGCTCGCGCGCCGAGGCCGACTGGCTGGTGGGCATCAACGGCACCCGCGCCATGACCGCCTTCAACAGCAAGGACGGCGGCTTCTTCAAGACGCCGGTGGGCCGGGTGCAGACCCCCACGCTGGCCATCGTGGCCGAGCGCGAGGAACGCATCCGCCGCTTCGTGCCGCGCGACTACTGGGAAGTGCGCGCCACCTTCGTGGCCGCCGCCGGCCTGTACGAAGGCCGCTGGATCGATCCGGACTTCAAGAAGGACGAGCGCGACCCCGAGAAGCGCGAGTCGCGCCTGTGGTCGCAGGCCGCCGCCCAGAGCGTGGTGGCCGCCTGCCGCGACCAGCCGGGCAGCGTCACCGAGGAATCCAAGCCGTCGACCCAGATGTCGCCGGCCCTGTACGACCTGACCTCGCTGCAGCGCGAGGCCAACGGCCGCTTCGGCTTCTCGGCCAAGACCACCCTGGCGCTGGCCCAGACCCTGTACGAACGCCACAAGGCGCTGACCTACCCGCGTACCGATTCGCGCTATCTGCCCGAGGACTACATCGGCACGGTGCAGGAAACCATGCGCGCGCTGGCCAAGGGCGGCTCCAACGCCGTCGGCGGGCTGTCGCGCCATGCCGAGACCGTGGTCAGCCAGCACTGGGTCAAGCCGAACCGCCGCATCTTCGACAACAAGAAGGTGTCGGACCACTTTGCCATCATCCCGACGCTGCAGATCCCGCACGACCTGAGCGAGGCCGAGGCCAAGCTGTACGACCTGGTGCTCAAGCGCTTCCTGGCCGTGTTCTTCCCGGCCGCCGAATACCGCGTCACCACCCGCATGACCGAGGTGCAGGGGCATCGCTTCCGCACCGACGGCAAGGTGCTGGTCAATCCGGGCTGGCTGGCCGTGTACGGCAAGGAAGCCCAGGGCGAGGACGCCAACCTGGTGCCGGTGGGCGACGGCGAGACCGTGCGCACCGAGGACGTCGAAGCCGTGGGCCTGACCACCAAGCCGCCGGCGCGCTTTAACGAAGGCACGCTGCTGTCGGCCATGGAAGGCGCCGGCAAGCTGGTGGACGACGAGGAACTGCGCGAGGCCATGTCCGAGCGCGGCCTGGGCACGCCGGCCACGCGCGCGGCCATCATCGAAGGCCTGCTCAACGAGGTCTACCTGCGCCGCGAGGGCCGCGACCTGGTGCCGACCGCCAAGGCGCGCCAGCTGATGACGCTGCTGTCGGGCCTGGACGTGTCGGAACTGACCTCGCCCGAGCTGACCGGCGAATGGGAACACAAGCTCAAGCAGATCGAGCAGGGCGCGCTGGACCGCCAGGCCTTCATGCGCGAGATCGCCCAGATGACGCAGGTGATCGTCAAGCGCGCCAAGGAATACGAGCGCGACACGGTGCCCGGCGACTACGCCACGCTGCAGACGCCGTGCCCCAAGTGCGGCGGGGTGGTCAAGGAAAACTACCGCCGCTTTGCCTGCACCAACTGCGACTTCTCGATCGGCAAGCACCCGGGCGGCCGCACCTTCGAGCTGCCGGAAGTCGAGGAACTGCTGGCCAAGCGCGAGATCGGTCCGCTGCAGGGCTTCATCAGCAAGATGGGCCGGCCGTTCGCCGCCATCCTGCGCATCAGCGACGAGTACAAGCTGGAATTCGACTTCGGCCAGAACGACGAGGACGACAACGAGGCGGTGGACTTCTCCGGCCACACGCCGGTGGGCACCTGCCCCAAATGCCAGTCGCGCGTGTTCGAGCACGGCATGAGCTACGTCTGCGAAAAGTCTGTCGGCCCTGAAAAGAGCTGCGACTTCCGCTCGGGCAAGGTCATCCTGCAGCAGGAAATCTCGCGCGAGCAGATGGAAAAGCTGCTGACCGACGGCCGCACCGACCTGCTCGACGGCTTCGTGTCCAGCCGCACCAACCGCAAGTTCAAGGCTTTCCTGGTGCGCCAGCCCGACGGCAAGATCGGCTTCGAGTTCGAACCGCGTCCGGAGAAACCCGGCCGCGGCCGCGCCCCGGCCAAGACCGCCGGCGCCGCCACCAAGACGGCGGCGAAGAAGGCGCCGGCCAAGAAGGCCGCGGTGAAGAAGACCGCCACCAAGACCGCCACGAAAACGGCCACCAAGACGGCGACCAAGACCGCCGCCAAGAAAGCCGTGAAGAAGGCCGCGCCCAAGAAGACCGCGGCATAAGCCGCCACGGTCTACACTTGCGTGGCACGACGAGAACGCCCGGGCAACCGGGCGTTTTCCATTGTTGGACGGCAGGCGCCGCTGCGGTATTGTTGACGCCAAACAACCACACCCGATCGAGACCGAGGAAGACATGAGCACGAGCCCCCACTTCACCACCCGCCGCCGCGTGCTGGCCGCTACCGGGGCGCTGGCCGGCGTCACCCTGATCGGCGGCCGCGTCGCCTTCGCGCAGCCCAAGCTGGGCCGCGTAGTCTACGGGCAGGGCAGCATCGACCCGTTCTTCGCGGCTGGCTACGTGGCGCTCAAGAAGGGTTACTTCGGCGAAGCGGGGCTGGAGGTCGAGTACCTGAATTCGCAGAGCGGCCCGCGCACCAACCAGTTGCTGGCGGCCGGCCAGATCGCGTTCGGCGCCACGGCCGCCACCGCCGCGCCGGCGCTGACGCTGGCCGGCAAGCCGGCCGCGCTGGTGTTCGGCTTCGACCGCAAGCTGACCTACGCCAACGTCATCGTGCGGCGCGAGGATTTCGACAGCGGCAAGATCAAGTCGCTCAAGGACCTGGCCGGCAAGCGCGTGGGCGCGACCCAGCCGCAGTCCAGCACCTGGCTGATGGCGCTGTACCTGATGCAGAAGGCCGGCGTGGCCGACAAGGTCGATATCCGCCCCCTGGGCGACCTGGCCACCATGCTGGGCGCGCTCAAGACCGGCTCGGTGGCCGCCAGCATGGCCACCATGTCGATGATGGAGCAGGCCCGGCAGGAAGGCTGGGGCGTGCCGATCTTCGACGCCACCACCGAGGCCTCGTGGAACGAATTCATGGGCGGCGACGTGCCGGGCATCGCCGCGCTGACGCTGCAGGACACCATCCAGAAGCGGCCGGAAACCGTGCAGGCCTTCGTCACCGGCCTGGTGAAGGCACAGAACTTCATCACCGCCCACAGCGCCGCCGAGATCGCCGACGTGATCTACGACGATTACCTGAACGCCTTCCCGCGCGCCGCCATCGAGAAGACGCTGGGCGTGTACAAGGACACGGTGTTCCTGGGGGACAACGTCATCACCGAGGACGCCTACAACCGCATGACCGCCATCATGGGCGACGGCCGCCAGTTCTCGAACGACGAGATCAAGACGGTGCCGTACGACAAGTGCGTCGACATGCGCTTCGTGCGCCGCGCGCGGAGCTAGCGATGATCACGCTGGACCGGGTGGGCAAGGCCTACCAGACGCGCCAGGGCACCACCCACGCGGTGGGCGAAGTCAGCCTGGAGATCGCGGCGGGCGAGTTCGTGTCGATCGTCGGCCCCTCGGGCTGCGGCAAGAGCACGCTGCTGAACATGATCGCCGGCTTCCTGCCGCCCACCACCGGCCGCATCGTGGTGGACGGACGGGTGGTCGACGGCCAGGTGCCGCCGGCGCTGGGCTACATCTTCCAGAAGGACACGCTGCTGCCGTGGTTCAGCGTCAGGAAGAACGTGGCGCTGGGCCTGAAGTTCCAGGGCGTGCCTGCCGCGCGCATCGCCAGCCGGGTGGCCGAGCTGCTGGAGCTGGGCCACCTGACGGCCTTCGCCGACGCCTTTCCGCACCAACTGTCGGGCGGCATGCGGCGGCGCGTGGCGCTGCTGATGAGCCTGGCGGTGGAGCCGCGCATCCTGCTGCTGGACGAGCCGTT
Source organism: Achromobacter sp. HNDS-1 (assembly GCF_040084795.1). Taxonomy (NCBI): domain Bacteria; kingdom Pseudomonadati; phylum Pseudomonadota; class Betaproteobacteria; order Burkholderiales; family Alcaligenaceae; genus Achromobacter; species Achromobacter sp. HNDS-1. Next base: position 3,274,689 of record NZ_CP157584.1, on the reverse strand, counting down.
CGGCGCGCTCGATACGCACACCAAGACCCACCTGCACCGCGAGCTGATGGAGATCTGGCGCAAGCTGGGCCAGACCGTGGTGCTGGTCACGCACGACCTGGACGAGGCCATCCTGCTGTCCGACCGCGTGGTGGTGCTGTCCGGCCCGCCCAGCCGCGTGCTGCTGGACGAGCGCATCGCCATCCCGCATCCGCGCGACGTCTTCACCCTGCGCGAGACGCCGCAGTTCGTCACCCACGTGCAAAGCCTCTGGAGCGTGCTGGGCCAGCAGTTCCGCGCCGCCGCCTGATTCCGCCATGACCGCTCCCGAATTCAACGATACCCTGCAGGACCAGTTGCGGCTGGACCGCCGCGCCAGCGCGCGGCGGCGCCTGCGCATCACCTTGTGGCAAGTGCTGATCCTTGCCCTCATCCTCGGTTCCTGGGAAACGCTGACGCGCATCCCGTGGTTCACCCAGAACACGCTGTTCGATCCGTTCTTCATCAGCCAGCCGTCGCGCGTGGCGGTGCGGCTGTGGGAATGGCTGCAGCCCGGGCCGCGCTCGGTCTGGCCGCACCTGTGGCTGACGCTGCAGGCCACGCTGGTGGGGCTGGTGGTGGGCGTGGGCAGCGGCTTCATCGTCGGCATGACGCTCAGCCGCAGCCGCTTCCTGGCGGACGTGTTCAACCCGTTCATCGTGGCCTTCAACTCGATGCCGCGCATCGCCTTCGTGCCGCTCATCACCATGTTCTTCGGCCTGGGGCTGGCGTCCAAGGTGGTGACCTCGTGGTTCGTGGTGTTCTTCCTGGTGTTCTTCAACACCTACAAGGGCGGGCGCAGCGTCGAGCGCGAACTGGTGGACTTCTGCCGCACGCTGGGCGGATCGCCGCGCCAGATCCTGTGGCGCGTGCGCATCCCGACCGCCGCCGCCTGGACCTTCGCCGCGCTGCCCAACGCCATCAGCTTCGCGCTGATCGGCGTGGTGCTGGCCGAGTTCGTCGGCTCGACCACCGGCATGGGCTACCTGATGATCACCGCGCTGGCTACACTGAACGCCACCGACATGTTCGCGGCGGTCACGCTGTTGTCCATCGTCGGCATCGCGCTGGTGTACTGCGTCACCTGGCTGGAACGGCGGCTGCTGCACTGGGCGCCCGAATTCCGCGAATGAACCGAGCCGCAACCATGACGACTTCCTTGCCCTATCTGCGCAACTTCGACCTGAGCGGCCAGGTCGCGCTGGTGACCGGCTCGGCCCGCGGGCTGGGCTTCTGTATCGCCCGCGCGCTGGCCGGCAGCGGCGCGCGCGTGCTGATCAACGGCCGCAACGAGCAGGCCGCGGCAAGCACCGCCGCCGCGCTGCGCGGCGACGGCCTGGACGCGCACGCGCTGGCCTTCGACGTCAGCGACGATACGGCCATGGCGCGGGCGTTCGCGCGCATCGACGCCGAACACGGCCGCCTGGACATCCTGGTGAACAACGTCGGCGCGCGCAACCGCAAGACGCTGGCCGACACCAGCGCCGCCGAGATCCGCGAACTGATCGACACCGACCTGGTGGCCGGCATCCTGCTGGCCAAGCACGCCGCCGAACGCATGGCGCGCCAGGGCGGCGGCCGCCTGATCGCCATCACCTCGGTGGTGGGCGAGCTGGCGCGCGCCGGCGACGCCGTCTATCCGGCCGCCAAGCAGGGCCTGACCGGCATGGTGCGGGCGCTGGCGGCGGAGTTCGGCGGGCGCGGCATCACCAGCAACGCGATCGCGCCGGGCACGTTCGCCACCGAGACCAATGCGCAGATGGTGGCCGACCCGGCGGTCGGCCCGCGCATCGCGGCCCGCAACCCGACCGGGCGCTGGGGCGAGCCGGAGGAGATCGCCGGCGCGGCGGTGTTCCTGGCGTCCAAGGCGGCGTCGTACGTGAACGGCCACGTGCTGGTGGTGGACGGCGGCCTGTCGATCCAGTTCTGACAGCGCGCTGGCCGTGCGGCAAAAACGAAGGGGCCCGCAAAGGGCCCCTTCATCATTCCGGCGGTCCCGGCAGGGATGTCCGCCTGCCCGGCAATCGCCGCCGGCTCAGGTCGTCTCGTCCTGGTACCAGACGCCCTCGGCCAGCATCATCTTGTGGTGGCCATGGCCGGCCGGCATCATGGGGAAGCAGTTCTCCTGCGCCGTCACCGCCACGTCGAGGAAGTAGGGGCCGTCGTGCGCCAGGCACTCGGCCAGCGCCGCGTCCAGTTGCGCCGGATCCTCGACCCGCGCCGCGCCCCAGCCGAAGGCCCGCGCCAGCGCAACGAAGTCGGGCAGCGAGGCGTTGTAGCTGTGGCTGTAGCGTCCGCCGTGGATCAGTTCCTGCCACTGGCGCACCATGCCCATGTAGCCGTTGTTGCACAGCACGACCTTGACGGGCGCCTGGTGCTGCATGGCGGTGGAGAGTTCCTGGATGTTCATCAGCACCGAGGCGTCGCCGCTGACGCACACCACGGTCTTGTCCGGATGCGCGACCTGCGCGCCGATGGCGGCCGGCACGCCGTAGCCCATGGTGCCGGCGCCGCCGGAGGTGAGCCAACGGTACGGCTGGTCGAAGCGCAGATACTGCGCGGCCCACATCTGGTGCTGGCCGACGTCGGTCGAGACGATGGCGTCGCGCCCGGCCAGCGCCGCGTTCAGGCGCGACATCAGGTGCTGCGGCAGGATGGCGTCGGCCGCCGGGGTATAGCCCAGGCAGTCCTGCGCGCGCCAGGCCTGCACCCGCGCCCACCACGGCGCCAGACGCGCCGGGTCCAGCGGCCCGCCCAGCTCGGCCTGCAGGGCGCGCACCAGCGGCAGGCAGTCGCCCACCAGGGCCACGTCCACGCGCACCACCTTGTTGATGGAAGCGGGGTCGATGTCGATGTGGATCTTGCGCGCATGCGGGCAGAACTCGGACAGCTTGCCGGTGATGCGGTCGTCAAAGCGGGCGCCGATGCAGACCACCAGGTCGGCGTTGTGCATGGCCAGGTTGGCCTCGACGGTGCCGTGCATGCCCAGCATGCCGACGAATTGCGGGTCGGAGGCGGGGAACGCCCCCAGGCCCATCAGCGTCAGGGTGCAGGGCGCGCCGCTGGCGCGCACCAGCTCGGTGAAGGCGGCGCAGGCCTCGGGGCCGGCGTTCACCAGCCCGCCGCCGCCGTAGAAGATGGGGCGCTTGGCCTGCGCGATCAGCGCGGCGGCGCGGCGCACCGCCGACTGCGGCAGCTTGGGCGCCAGCTTGCCCGACTGGCGCCGCGCGCGCAGCGCCGCCAGCTTCTGCTGCGACGGGGTGTCGTCGTCGCCGTCCGCGTCGCGCGGCACGGCCAACTGCACGTCCTTGGGGAAGTCCAGCAGCACCGGGCCGGGCCGGCCCTGGCGCGTCAGTTCAAAGGCGCGGGCGGTGACGGCGGCGACGTCGTCCACCGACCGCACCTGGGTGTTCCACTTGGTCACGGAACGCGAGATGCCGATGGCGTCGCACTCCTGGAAGGCGTCGGTGCCGATGGCGCTGGTGGCGACCTGGCCGCTGATGCACAGCACCGGGATCGAGTCGCACATGGCGTCCAGCAGGCCCGAGGTGGTGTTGGCCATGCCGGGGCCGGAGGTCACGAACACCACGCCGGTGCGGCCGGTGGTGCGGGCGTAGCCCTCGGCGGCATGCACGGCGGCCTGCTCGTGGCGCACCAGCACGTGGCGCAGGCGCGGCTCGGCGTAGAGCGCGTCGTACAGCGGCAGCACGGCGCCGCCGGGATAGCCGAACACGGTGTCCACGCCGTGCGCAATCAGCGTTTCCAGCAAAATCCTGGCCCCATTGGCGGGGGGAGTTTCAGGGGCGGCAAGCGCGGCGGCGACGGAGGGGTGCAGGCGATCGTTCATGCTATCCATCTTATTGGGAATCCGGGAGAATATTTATCTTCTTTTCCACGCATTGCCGGCAAACGCAGTAAATTTATCTTTGGATCGGAGAAATCAAAGAAAATGAACCTGGACAAGTTTGATTTGGCGATTTTGCGCGTGCTGCAAGAGAACGCCCGCGCCAGCCTCAACGACATCGGCGCGGCGGTCGGCCTGTCGTCCACGCCCTGTTGGAACCGGATCAAGCGCATGGAGGCCGCCGGCGTGATCCGCGGCTATACGGTCGACATCGACCCGGCCAGCCTGGGCTTCATGGACACCGTCATCGTCCACGTCACGCTGGAGAGCCACAGCGAGGAAACGCTGTATGAGTTCGGGCGGGCGCTGGCGCAGATTCCGGAGGTGCTGGAAGCCTTCCTGGTGTCGGGCGACTACGACTATTACATCCGCATCGCCGTGCGCGACACCCGCGACTACGAGCGGCTGCTGCGCGAGCAGCTGTACCGCATCCCCGGCATCCGCCACAGCAAATCCTGCTTCGTATTGCGCCGCCTGAAGGAAACCATGCTGCCGCTGAACGGGCCGACGACCTGAACGAGCGCGGCCGGGCAGCGGAGCCGGCGCGCAGGAACCGTGGGCGCGCAGGCGCGCCGGGGCCGGTCAAGACAACGCATGCCGCGCCCAGACACGCGCCAGGCGCTACGCGCCGCCTGCACGGCGCCGCGGCGAGGTCAGCGCAGCACGCAGTCCACCGGCTGCGCCGGCTCGGGCAGCGGCCGCACGCCCAGCCCGTCCAGCAGGTCGATCTCGATCACCCGCGCCAGCGCCGACAGCGGCAGGTCGTTTTCCTCCAGGCCGAACGGATCTTCCAGCTCGTCGCCCAGCGCGTCCAGCCCGAAGAAGGTATAGGCGATGATGGTGACCGCCACCGGCATCAGGTATTCCAGCGTGCCCACCAGCCCGAACGGCAGCAGCAGGCAGAACAGCCAGGCCGTGCGATGCAGCAGCAGCGAATAGGCGAACGGCGTCGGCGTGTACTTGATGCGCTCACAGGCCGCCTGGATTGCCGCGCACTGCGCCACGCGCTGGGTCAGCGCCTGATAGAGGATGTCGGTCAATTCCCCGCGCCGCAGGCAGGCCGCCAGGTCGCGGTTGATCGCCAGCAGCAGCGCGTCGGGCACATTGCGGTTGCCGGCCAGCGTTTCCAGCTCATCCGGCTGCACCCAGGGCCGCACCGCTTCCAGCACGTCCTGGTCGCGCAGCCGCGCCGCCAGCGCATAACCGAAGCCGATGCAGCGCCGCACCAGCCTTTCCTGCACCGGATTGGCGGTGCTGGCCGCCAGCAGCACCGCGCTCTCGCGCGCCAGGCTGCGGGCCTGCACGATCAGGTCGCCCCATTGCTTGCGCGCTTCCCACCAGCGGTCGTAGCAGACGTTGTTGCGAAACCCCATGAACACCGACAGCGCCAGCCCGAACAGCGAGAACGGCACCGCCGACAGGTGCGTGGGCGAGAACCATTGACGGTGGTACATCCACACCACCACGCACGACAGCAGCGTAATGACCAGGATGCGGCTGAAGATGCGGGGAATGATCGAACCGCGCAAAACAAAGAACAAACCCAGCGCGGAAGGACGCGGACGGACAATCATGGTGCGGGTAAACAAAGAAACAAGGCGGCGCTCACTATACGCCTGTCATCCTGTCATGAGCGCGCCGATATAATTCTGTTTCGTCTCACCGCCACACTGCCGCCACTCAATGACCTCCGAAGACACCCCCATCAAGCCCTGGTACGTCGTGCGCCGCTCCAAGCTGCACGGCAACGGCGTCTTCGCCGCCCGCAAGATTCCCGCGGGCACCCGCATCATCGAGTACGGCGGCGCCCGCATCAGCGCCAAGGAAGCCGACCGTCGCCACCCCACCAACCCCGACGATCCCTTCCACACCTTCTTCTTCGCCCTCAGCTCCGGCCGCGTCATCGACGGCGGCGACCAGGGCAACGACGCCCGCTGGATCAACCACTCCTGTGAGCCCAACTGCGAGGCCCAGGAAGGCAAGCACGGCAAGCGCGTCTACATCGTCGCGCTGCAGGACATCCCGCGCGGCACGGAACTCTCCTACGACTACGGCCTCGTCCTGGACGGCCGCATCACCAAGGCCCTGAAGGAAGGCTACAAGTGCCTCTGCGGCACCCCCCCGTGCCGCGGCACCATGCTGGCGCTGCCCGAAAAGAAGAAGAAAAAGAAAAAGGCCGAAGCGCCAGCGGAACCGGAAACCACGAAGTAAGCAAGCGGCGCGGGCGCCAACAGCGCAGCCACAACGGCTGCGCTCGCCCAACACCCGTTATCCAGCCCGCCCCAACCACGCTCGCGCCACAGCCATGCGGCCCGCGGCCGAGGCGATACCCGCCCCGCCCGAATCTACGGCCCACCCATCCCAAGACCACGCGACGCCCATCCCTAACGCCAGCCGCTGCGCCGCCACGCCGGCCCAGCAGCCAACCCGGCACCGCCCCGACGCAACACACCCAAATGCCAAAGAAGGCCGCCCGCGCGGCCGCCTTTGGCGACCCCGCCCCCCCCTCCGACCCAGCCCGGCTCTTGGCCAAAACGCCAAGCAAGCCACCCGCCCCCACGCCCGTGAAGTGACAACCGACCGAGCCGGGGGTGGCGGGGCTTGGGGGGAGCGGGGCGTGTAGATGCGCCCGAGGGAATCTGAAGGAACAGCCGAAGGCTGTGACGAAGATGACGAAGGGGCAGTCCGGAGCGAACGCTCCGGACCGCAATCGTAGCCCCGCTCCCCCAAGCCCCGCCACCCCGGCGTCTTAAGAACCCACCCCCACCCAAAACCCCACCCGCAATAAGCATATTCAGCACCACCCCCAAGACCAGCGTAAAATCCCCGATGTCGTTAACACGACAAACAAGCAGTACGTCTTCAGGGCGGGGCGAAATTCCCCACCGGCGGTATGCCAAGCAATTTGGCGAGCCCGCGAGCGCCCGGCGTCCTTCACGGAGGACACCGGGGTCAGCAGATCTGGTGAGATGCCAGGGCCGACGGTCACAGTCCGGATGAGAGAAGATGTGCCGTCACACGCCCCCTGTCCGCGCCCCACACGCGCGGGCAATTGGTTTGCGTTCGGCTGTCGATTAGCCCTGAAACGTTTTTCGCCCACTTTTTCGCGAGAGCGTTTCAATGTCCAACGTTACCCTTACCCCGCAGTCCCCCATCCCCAGCCTGGCCGCCCAGCCCTTCGCCGCGCGCCTGCAACGCGCCCTGCATCACCTGCGCCTGGGCCGTCCCGTCATCCTCATGGATGACTTCGACCGTGAAAACGAAGCCGACCTCATCGTCGCCGCCGACAAGCTGACCGTGCCCGTCATGGCCCAGTTGATCCGCGACGGCAGTGGCATCGTCTGCCTGTGCCTGCCCGGCGAAACCCTCGACCGCCTCGACCTGGCCCCCATGGTCCAGCGCAACCAGAGCCGCTTCGCCACCGCCTTCACCGTCTCGATCGAAGCGCGCGAAGGCGTCAGCACCGGCGTGTCGGCCGTGGACCGCGTCACCACCATCCGCGCCGCCATCTCGCCCACCGCGCAGGCCGACGACATCGTCAGCCCCGGCCACGTCTTCCCGCTGCGCGCCCAGCCCGGCGGCGTGCTGACCCGCCGTGGCCACACCGAAGGTTCGGTCGACCTGGCCACGCTGGCCGGCCTGCGTCCCGCCGGCGTGCTGTGCGAACTGATGAACGCCGACGGCACCATGATGCGCGGCGCCGCGCTGGAGCGTTATGCCGCCCAGCACGGCCTGGTCGCCCTGACCATCGCCGAACTGGCCGACCACCTGCGGCAACTGCGCGACGGCCAGGCCCAGCCGGTCGATGACGAAGTGCTGGAAATGGCCGCCACGGTCTGAACGCCAACGGCGCCCGCATCGGCGGGCGCCGTCACCCTCAATCAATAAATACGCGCGACCTGGCAGCCTCGCCAACCGTCGGCGTCGGCGCGCTGCCGTTGCCTGGCGGCAATCACCCTATGGCACGGCAACGCGACCGCGCAGCGCCATCGCCACCAGCACCGCGCCCAGCGCGCACGCGCCCCCCAACGCATACACCGCGCCGTAGCCCTGCACGCCGGCCAGCCAGCCGGCAACGGGACTGGCAATGCCCAGCGCCACGTCCAGGAACGCCACATACGCCCCCATGGCCGCGCCACGGCTGGCCGGCGGCACCCGGCGCACCGCTTCCACGCCGAACGCCGGGAACGCCAGCGAATAACCCGCGCCGCTCAACAGCGCGCCGGCAAACGCCCACGCCGGCGTCGGGCCCATCCAGATCAGCCACTGGCCGACCGCCTCGATCAGCACGCACACCAACGCCACGCGCGCGCCACCCAGCTTGTCGGGCAGCCCGGCGAAGAACAGCCGCGCCACGATGAAGCCCACGCCGAACAGGCTGAACATCCACGCAGCGCCGTCCCAGCCGCGCTGCGCGAACAGCAGGCTGATGAAGGCGGTGATGACGCCAAATCCCACGCTGGTCAGCGCCAACCCCAGGCCCGGCAGCATCACCATGCCCAGCACGCGGTAGAACGGCGTGCGCGCGCCCCCGGCCGCTGGCACGCCGCGCTGTGGCAGCACCAGCGCCAACGCCAGCACGGGGATGAACACCGTGGCCCAGGCGATGCCTTCGAAACCGGCCGCGCCGTACAAGCGCATGCCAGCGGGCGCGCCCAACCCGAATGCGGCGTAGATCGCCACGCCGATCCAGGCCATCACGCGGCCCGCGTTCCGCGGCCCGACGCGGCCCACGCCCCAGCTCAACGCGCCGGTGACGATCAGGCTTTCGGCGCAGCCCATGAGGGCGCGGCCGGCCATCAACGCGGCCAGCGCCGCGCGCGGTTGCGCTGCCTGCGCGTTGGCCAGCAGGTACAGCAGACCCGCCACCGACCCCAGCAGGAAGCCGGTGACCACCGCGCGCCTGGCGCCGCGCCGATCGGCCAGCGAACCGGACCAGGCACGCGACAGCAGCGCCGCCGCGAACTGCAGGCCGGCCACGATGCCGACCACCAGCGCCCCCTGCGCCAGCACGCCGTCGACGTACAGCGGCAGCACCGGCATGGGCAGGCCGACCATGAAAAAGCCGACGAAGACCGCCAGCGTCAGGGGCAATATCTGCATGAAAACGGGACGCGCGGTCCCGCCGGCCGCGGGCAGCGCCGTGGCCGTCGATGAAGTCGACATGAGGATTCCTTGGAAGTGGGAAACGCACCCGGTGGCCCGCTCGTCGCAATCGACGATGGCATAATCGGCCGGAGTTCGGCGCGATGCCCGTTGCGTACCGAAATTTTATGAACCGATGCTCAGGTTTGAAACTCGCTTTCCCCGAACCCAATGACATCCATCCCGCAGCCCCGTAAATCGCCGCGCCAGCAACGTTCACAGCAAACCGTCGACATCATTTTGCAAGCGACAGCTCGCGTTCTGGCCGAGCACGGCTACGCCGGCACCAACACCAACCGCATCGCCGAGACCGCCGGCGTCAGCGTCGGTTCGCTGTACCAGTACTTCCCCAACAAGAACGCGCTGATCGCGGCCTTGCACGACCGCCACGACCAGCAGATGCTGGCGCTGATCGACGAGGTGCTGGACGGCAACCCCGCGGCCACGCTGCGCGAACGGGTCGCGGCCATCGTTGCCGCGTCGCTGCGCGCGCACCTGCTGGAGCCGGCGCTGCACCGCGTGCTGGAGCGCGAATTCCCGCTCTTTGACCAGCCGCGCGACCACAGCCGCGCCGACCAGGACATCCACCGCCGCATGCGCCACCTGCTGGAGCTGCATCGCGAAGAAATCGCGCAGCAGGATCGCGAGCTGGCGACCTACGTGGTGTTGCGCATCATGGAGTCGCTGGTGCACGCGGTGGCGCTGGAGCCGCCGGCCGGGTTCGATCCGCGGCAACTGGAACGGGCGGTGGTGGACGCGGTGATGGGATACCTGGGCACGCCGACCGCCAGCGTCAAGGCCCGGGCCAATCGCGCCACGGCCCGCAAGCCAGGCCGCGCCGGCGAGGCCTGAAGCCGGGGATGACGGCGGGCGCCAACGGGCCGCCGCTGGCGCGCTAACCGCGCGCCATGTGCGCCAGGCAGTCGGCCGCGTCGCCCACCACGATGCGGGCGCTGCACGCCAGCATCAGGTTCAGGTTCAAGCCGAAGTCCTCCACCGTGTAGCCCTGCGCGTCCACCGCGCGCGCCGCATCGTCGGCGGCCACGCCCACGGCGACCTGCTCACGCACGCTGCCGGCCTGCGACGTATAGCCCCACACCGGCTTGCCCAACGCGATGGCGTAGCCGACCTCGAAGGCCGTGCCCGAATCGGGTTCGGCGCCACGGAACGGGTTGAGGTTGGCCATCACCAGGTCGGCGCGCTGGATCATCGCCGCGTTGGCCTGGTAGATCCATTGCGCCAGCGCGGCGCCGGACAGACCGGCCGGCGGCGTGTTGTCGAGCGGGTAGAGCCCCTCGAAGCCATGCGCGGCCGCCAGCGTCTTGAGCCGCTCGCCGTGCGCCACCGCGTCGGGCAGGAACACGTCGAAGCCGGCAAGGTAGACGCGGCGCATGGGCTTACTCCGGATCGGCAACCGAGAACGCTTCGCCGGTGGCGAAGAACGAACCGCCCGCGACGTAATGCACCGAGCGGCGCGCGTCGTCATTGAAGTGCCAGCGGTTGCCGGAGAACACGTCGGGCGCGGCCCAGGCGGCCACCACCTCGCCGATGAACAGGTCGTAGGCCTGCTGGTTATGCGGCTCGGGCACCACCTTGCATTCGAGCCAGCCGAGGCAGCCTTCGATCAGCGGCGCGCCGATCTTGCTGGCGGCGAAGGTGGCCAGGCCGCTGGCCTTGAACTTGTCTTCGTCGCGCCCCGAATGCGAGCCAACCTGCAGGGTGGCCTGGGCCTGCGCGCGCGAGGGGATGCACAGCGCGAATTCGCCGGAAGCCTCGATCAGCGTGCGCGTGTGGGTGTTCTTGTCCACCACCACCAGCATCTTGGGCGGGCTGAAATCCAGCGGCATGGCCCAGGCCGCGGCCATGACGTTGCGCTCGGCGCCGTGGGCGCTGGTGACCAGCACGGTGGGGCCGTGGTTCAGCAGCAGGTAGGCGCGTGGCAGGTCGACGGGTTCGATGGCGGACATGGTTTACCGGTCTCAGAACATGCCGTTCTTGTTGGCGGGATTTTCCGGGATTTCCTGGCTGACGTCCCAGTGCTCGACGATCTTGCCGTTCTCGACCCGGAAGATGTCGACCACGGCCTGGCCGCGGTCTTCGGGCGATTCGCGCCACAGGTTGTGGATCATCACCAGGTCGCCCTCGGCGATGACGCGCTTGATGTCGACCGTGGCCTGCGGATGCTGCTCGAAGTAGTGCGGGAAGAAATCCACCATCGGCTCGACGCCGTCGCGCATGTAGGGGTTGTGCTGGATGTAGTTCTTGCCGACATACAGGCGCACCGCCTCGTCGATCTCGCGGTCCTGGAACATCATGCGGAAAAACGCCAACACGATGTCCTTGTTGGACTGCGGCGCGGCGGCCTGTACCGGCGCCACACAGCTGGCGGCCAGCAACAGGCAAAGGGCCAACGATTTGAACTTCATGCTCATACTGACTACTCGGGGATCGTGACGCCGGCTGGCGGTTTGCCAGTTTACAAACAAAACCGGCCGATTCGACCCTGCCGCCATTGCGGCTTTCGCCTGAAAAACGACGCGGCCCCTTGGGTCCAAGGAGCCGCGTCAGGCGATCCGGGGGGAAGCGGACGGAATCAGTAGCCCACGGTGAAGCGGCGGCGCGAGTGCTTGGGCGTCTCGATCTCGTCGGCCAGGGCGATGGCGTAGTCTTCCATCGAGATCCAGCTCTTGCCGCCGGCATCGACCAGCAGGCTGTCATCGCCAAGGCGGAAGGCGCCGGTGCGCTCGCCCGGCTCGAACAGCGCCGACGGCGACAGGAAGGTCCAGTTCAGCACCTTTTCCTGGCGCAAGGCGTCCAGGAACACGACGCCGGCGCGCGCCTCGGGCTTGTAGGCGTCAGGGAATTCCGGGGTGTCGATCAGCATCTTGCCGGGCGCCACTTCCAGGCTGCCGGCGCCGCCGACCACCAGCAGGCGCGGCACGCCGGCGTCCTTCACGGCCGCCAGCAGCGGCTTGGCGTCGGCGGACACGAAGCGCGAGGCGCTGACCACGGCGTCATGGCCCTTGAGCAGGGGCGTCAGCGCCTGCGGGTCGGTGGCGTCGCCCTGCTGGACGGTCAGGCCGGGCTGGGCGTTGACGTCGCCCAGGTTGCGGGCAATGCCCGTGACCTGGTGGCCGCGCTTGAGCAGCTCGTCCGCCACGCGCGAGCCGACGCGGCCCGTGATTCCGATCAATGCGATTTTCATGGTGTTGCTCCTGGTAGGTGGGCCCCGGACGATGGCCGCGACAGGCGGCGCTGGACGGTCCGGAGCACGGGCAAACCCATACTATTCGGCCGGATCGGATCCCGGAACCCACGGGCACGGAAGAGTTTTTTGCAATCCATGCACCAATGAGCCCGGGCCGCGCGGTCAGGCCGCGGCGCGCTGCGCCTGGTAGACCTGCAAATGCGCGTAGGCCGTGCGCAGCGTGGAGGCATCCACCCCCAGCGTACGCGCGCGCCGCACCATGTCGCCGACGATGTGGTCGGCCTCGACCGGCAGGCCCTGGCGCAGGTCGCGGAACATCGAGGCGGTCATGGCCTGGGACGGATCGGTCAGGATCTTGAGCGCGTTGGCGTCGGCCTCGGGCCGCACCGCGTGGCCGCTGGCGGCGGCAACCGCCTGCGATTCGCGCAGCAGGCCGCGCACGATGTCGGCGCCGTCGTCGGTGGCGGCGATCTGGCCGACCGTGCCGCGCATCAGGCAGGTGGCGGCGGCCAGCGTCGTCAGGAACACGTATTTTTCCCAGATGTCCTGGTAGATGTCTTCGCTCAGGCGGCTGACGTATTCGCCGCCGGCCAGGGCCTCTGCCAGTGCCTCGCAGCGGGCGCTGCGGGCCGGGCCGGCGCGTTCGCCGAAGACGATGCTGGCGTGCTTGCCCAGGTGGATCACCTGCCCTTCGGGGCCGAGCGTGGCGTTGATCTGGCACAGGCCGCCCAGCACGCGGTGCGGTTCGAATTCGCGGTCCAGCACGTCGTACTGCAGCACGCCGTTCATGATGGGCAGCACCGCGGTGTCGGGGCCCACGGCGGGGCGGATGGCGTCGATGGCGCTTTGCAGGTCATAGGCCTTGCAGCTGAGCACCACCACGTCGTAGAAGCCCTTCAGCGTGTCGGCGGTGGCCAATTGCGGCTGCAGCGTGGCGTCGCCGAACGGGCTTTCGATGCGCAGGCCCTGCTCGCGCAGGCGCGCGGCGCGGGCCTCGCGCACCAGGAAGGTCACGTCCGCGCCCGCCTGGGCGGCGCGGCCGCCGAAATAGCCGCCGGTTCCACCGGCGCCCAAGAACAACAACTTCATGCCTGTCTCCCTGGCCCGTCAAAGGCGCGGGCCGATGGAGCCATTATGCGCCCGTGGCGGCGCCGGGCGCGGACCGAAACCGCGCGGGCGCCCATGGCCCGGACAGACGCCGGCGCGGCCCGCCAAAGGCCCGCATCCAGGTGGGTGGAGGTAGAGGGGAACGATCGCGGGCGGAGCGCCCGCGTGACCTGCGACCGGCGGCCGCCGTCACGCCCCCGGCACGATGTCAGGCCGGGTGCGCGTGGCGCGCCCAGGCTTCGTAGCCGCCGCGCAGCGCCCAGGTCTTGGGGTAGCCGGCGGCGCGCAGGCGCGCGGCCAGCATCGCGGCCGAAACCTCGTTGGGGCAGGCGCAATAGACCACGATATCGGCCTCCTCGCTGCCGGCTTCAAGCGCCGGCAGCGGGGCGCGCAGGTCAACGGCGATGGCGCCGGGGATGCGGTCTTCCTCGCGCACCGCCTCGGGGCGCACGTCGAACACCAGCGCCTGGCGGCCGTCCTGGCGCCACTGCATCAGCTCGTCCACCGACAGCCGCGGAATCACGCGCAGGTGGCGCTTGAGGATCCAGCGCCGCAGGGCGCGGGCGATGATGTACAGCGCCAGCACCGCCGCCAGCAGGGCCAGCCCCATGGGGCCGTAAGTGCCCAGCACGTCCAGCACGTCGTTGACCACGCCGTGAAACAGCCCGCCCAGCAGCAGCGCCGAGCCCGCCCAGATCATGGCGCCCACCAGGTCATAGGCCAGGAAACGGCGGTACGGCGTGCCGGTCAGGCCGGCCATCACGGTGGACAGGGCGCCGGCGCCGGGCAGGAACTTGCAGACCAGCAGGGCGCGCACGCCGATGCGCAGATACAGGCGCTGGGTCTGGCGGATGCAAGAGTCCTGCGACAGCGACATCCTGCAGATCACGCCCAGCAGGCGCGAGCCGTAGCGCTGGCCGGCCGCGTACCAGAGCGAGTCGGCCAGCAGACAGGCGACGGTGGCCGCCAGCCACGGCACCAGCCAGCCGGCCGCGCCGGCCAGGGCGCCGGCGGCGATCAGCATGGGATAGGCGGGCACGGGCAGGCCCGCCTGCTCGACCAGCACGTTGGCGAAGACGAGCCAGCCGCCGTACTGCTCAAGCAGCAATTGAATGTCTTGCATGATGGATTCCGGCTTGCCGCGCACGGGCGCGGCGCTATGCGGGAATTTTAGGCCCGCGGCCGCGCCGATGGCCGCATGGCGATAGGCCTCCAGGGCCTTTCGGGCCCATTTCAGCCGCAACAGGCTGTTCCACGCCGAAAAGTGTCCACGCACCGCAACGGTGCGCACCATGCTGGTGCCACGCTTGGCCGCCAGGGTGCCTATAATCGCGCCCGGCCATCAGGATTCCCCCGACTTGTCGCGGGAATGCCGCATGGCATACAACTTGCTTCGCCAGGACTGGCCGCGAACCTGCCCATTCGGATGGGGCGCGCCGCCCCGGCGCTCCCCCATCCGATGACCGATCCCACGCCCTCGACCCCGCCCGCCCACGCGTGCCGCACCGCGACGCCCGGACATCGCCGCCATTCCTCCCATTCCCTTTCCATCCCCGCGAAGGAGACTTGCGCATGAAATCCCTTTCCCTCCCGGCCGCCGGCGGCATTGCCCGCCGTGGCCTGCTGAAGCTGGCCGCGGCCGCCGCCGGCGCGCTGCTGC
Source organism: Achromobacter sp. HNDS-1 (assembly GCF_040084795.1). NCBI lineage: Bacteria > Pseudomonadati > Pseudomonadota > Betaproteobacteria > Burkholderiales > Alcaligenaceae > Achromobacter > Achromobacter sp. HNDS-1. The sequence continues at coordinate 3,259,647 of NZ_CP157584.1, read as the reverse complement.
TGTCGGCTGGCGCCCAGGCCCAGGCGCCCGCCAAGACCAAGGTTGCCGCCATCTACACGGTGCCGGTGGAACAGCAATGGGTGTCGCGCATCCACAAGGCGCTGACCGCCGCGCGCGACCGGGGTGAAATCGAATACACGTTCTCGGAAAACGTCACCAACGCCGACTACGAGCGCGTCATGCGCCAGTACGCCGAGCAGGGCAACAAGCTGGTGGTGGGCGAGGCCTTCGCGGTCGAGGCCGCCGCCCGCAAGGTGGCCAAGGACTACCCGCAGACCGCCTTCCTGATGGGTTCGTCGGGTAAGCCGCAGCAGCCCAACTTCTCGGTGTTCGACAACTACATCCAGGAACCGGCCTACCTGACCGGCATGATCGCCGCCGGCATGAGCAAGACCGGCAAGATCGGCCTGGTGGGCGGCTACCCCATCCCCGAAGTGAACCGCCTGATGCAGGCCTTCATCGAGGGCGCCAAGGAAATCAACCCCAAGACCGAATTCACCGTGACCTTCATCGGTTCGTGGTTCGATCCCCCGAAGGCCAAGGAAGCCGCCTTCGCCATGATCGACAAGGGCGCGGACGTGCTGTACGCCGAGCGCTTCGGCGTGTCGGACGCCGCCAAGGAACGCGGCAAGCTGGCCATCGGCAACGTCATCGACACCCAGCCGCAGTACCCCGAGACCGTGGTGGCCTCGGCGCTGTGGAGCATGGAGCCGACCATCGACGAGGCGCTCAAGCAGGTCAAGGCCGGCACCTTCAAGGCCGCCGACTTCGGCCAATACTCGCTGATGAAATACAAGGGTTCGTCGCTGGCGCCGCTGGGCACCTTCGAGAGCAAGATCCCCGCTGACCTGATCGCCAAGGTGCAGGCCAAGCAGAAGGCCATCCTGGACGGCAGCTTCAGCGTGCAGGTCAACGACAAAGAACCCAAGTCGTCGGCACGATGAATCAAGCGGCTCTCGCCCTGCGGCTGGCAGGGATCACCAAACGCTTCGGCAGCCTGACGGCCAATGACGATGTCTCGCTGACGCTGGCGCAAGGCGAAGTGCTGGCCCTGCTGGGCGAGAACGGCGCCGGCAAATCGACCCTGGTGTCGATCCTGTTCGGCCACTACGTGGCCGACGCCGGCAGTATCGAAGTCTTCGGCCAACCCTTGCCGCCGGGCCGGCCCGACGCCGCGCTGGCGGCGGGGGTCGGCATGGTGCACCAGCACTTCACGCTGGCCGACAACCTGACCGTGCTGGACAACATCATGGTCGGCACCGAGTCGCTGTGGAAGCTGGCCTCGGGCCGCGGCCCGGCGCGCCGCCGCCTGGTGGAACTGGGCCAGCGCTTCGGCCTGGGGGTGGATCCGGACGCGCGCGTCGGCAGCCTGTCGGTGGGCGAGAAGCAGCGCGTCGAGATCCTCAAGGCGCTGTACCGCGGCGCCAAGGTGCTGATCCTGGACGAGCCCACCGCCGTCCTCACGCCGCAGGAAGTGCAGGACCTGTTCGCCACGCTGCGCGGCTTCGTCGACGAGGGCCTGGCCGTCATCTTCATTTCGCACAAGCTGGACGAGGTCATGGCCGTGTCGCGCCGCGTCGCGGTGCTGCGCCAGGGCAAGCTGGTGGCCGAGCGCGACACCGCCGCCACCACGCCGGCCGAACTGGCCGAGCTGATGGTGGGCCGCAAGGTCGCCATGCCGCACGCCGAAGCCATGGCGGCGGCCGGCCAAGCCGCGCCGGTGGTGACGCTGTCGCAGGTCACCGTGCGCGACCCGCGCGGCGGCGCGCCGCGCCTGGACAGCCTGGACCTGGTGGTGCACAAGCATGAGATCGTGGCCATCGCCGGCGTCGCCGGCAACGGCCAGCAGGCGCTCGTGTCGGTGCTGACCGGCCTGCGCCAGCCCGCCGACGGCACCATCCGCCTGGGCCCCGAACACGCGGCCGCGCCCACCACGCCGGCCGGCTGGACCGCCGCGCACGTGGGCCGCATTCCCGAGGATCGCCACGGCGAAGGCATGATCGGCGACAGCCCGCTGTGGGAAAACGCCATCGTCGAAGACCTGAAGGACCCGCGCTTCTCGCGCTTCGGGCTGATCCGCGCCAAGGCCGGCCGCGCCTACGCGGCGGCGCTGGCCAAGCAGTTCGACGTGCGCGCCGCCTCGCTGGATGTGCGCACCCGCAGCCTGTCGGGCGGCAACATGCAGAAGCTGATCCTGGGCCGCACCCTGGCGCGCGAACCGCGCTTCATCGTCGCCGACCAGCCCACCTGGGGCCTGGACATCGGCGCGGTGGCCTACGTGCGCGAACAGCTGCTGGCCGCGCGCCGGCGCGGCGCCGGCATCCTGCTGGTATCGGAAGACCTGGAAGAGATCTTCGCGCTGGCCGACCGCATCGCGGTGCTGTGCGGCGGCAAGCTGGTCGCCGACAAGCCGGTCGCGCAATGGACGCCCGCCACCGTCGGGCTGGCCATGACGGGCACGCGCGCCTGACACCGTGCCCCCTCTACTGAGCATTTCTCGAATGAAACTGATCCTGGAACGCCGCCCCGAGCCCAGCCGCACCGCGCTGGCCCTGGCCCCGATCGCGGCCATCCTCTTTACGCTGGCGGTGTGCACGCTGCTGGTGGCCTGGGCCGGCGCGCCGGTGGGCCGCACCTACGCGCTGCTGTTCGAAGGCGCGTTCGGCTCCAAATTCGCGCTGTCCGAGACTCTGACGCGCGCCACGCCGCTGATGCTGACCGGCCTGGCCTGCGCCGTAGCCTTTCGCGCGCGCTTCTACAACATCGGCGCCGAAGGCCAGTTGTACCTGGGCGCGCTGGCCGCCGTGGCGGTGGGCGGCCTGCATGACGGCACCGGCTTCGACCTGCCCCTGCCGGCGCTATTCGGCGGCATGATGCTGGCGGCGGCGCTGGCCGGCGCCTTGCTGCTGCTGATCCCGGCGCTCCTCAAGACGCGCCTGGGCGTGGACGAAGTGGTGACCACGCTGCTGGGCAACTTCATCGTGCTGCTGTTCGTCTCGATGATGCTGGACGGCCCCATGAAAGACCCGATGGCGATGGGCTGGCCGCAATCGGTGGCGCTCAATCCCGACCTGGAGCTGGGCAAGCTGATCGAGCGCACCCGCGCCCACACTGGCCTGCTGTGGGCCGCCGGCCTGGCGCTGGGCCTGTGGCTGCTGAACCGCTACACGGTGTTCGGCTTCCAGATGCGCGCGGTCGGCGCCAACGCCCACGCCTCGCGCTTCCTGGGCCTGCCGGTCAACCGCGTGATGCTGGGCACGGCCATGCTGTCGGGCGCGCTGGCCGGACTGGCCGGCGCCATCGAGGTGGCCGGCCGCACCGGCTACGTCACGCTCGACATGTCGCCGGGCTACGGCTACACCGGCGTGGTGGTGGCCATGCTGGCCGGCCTGCACCCGCTGGGCGTGATCCTGGCCAGCATCTTCGTGGCCGGCATGCTGGTGGGCGCGGACAGCATGAGCCGCGCCATCGCGGTGCCGAACTACATCGCCGACGTCATCGTCGCCACGTCGTTGCTCGCCATGCTGGTCGCGACGCTGTTCGCGCAGTACCGCCTGCGCCGCAACCGGGCTTGAGGAGCACGCCATGGAATGGATGGACCTGTTGAGTTCCGCGGCCTTCTGGGTCGCGGTGTTGCGGCTGGCGACGCCGCTGATCCTGGGCACGCTGGGCGTGCTGCTGTGCGAGCGCGCCGGCGTGCTGAACCTGGGCATCGAAGGCATCATGGCCGCCGGCGCCTTCACCGGCTGGCTGGTGGTGTACCTGGGCGCGCCGCTGTACGTGGGCGTGCTGGCCGCCGCGCTGGCGGGTGCCGTGTTCGGCCTGCTGCACGCGGTGCTGACGGTGCCGCTGGGCCTGTCGCAGCACGTCTCGGGCCTGGGCGTGACGCTGCTGGCCACCAGCCTGAGCTACTTCGCGTACCGCGTCACGTTTCCCAGCGTGAACACGCCGCCCACCATCACGCCGTTCGCCGAAATGAAATTCCTGGACGGCATTCCGCTGATCGGCCCGGTGCTGGCCGGGCAGACGCCGATGACGCTGCTGGCGCTGGCCGCGGTGCCGATCCTGGCCTGGGTGCTGAACCGCACCCCGGTGGGCCTGGCGATCCGCATGGTGGGCGAGAACCCCGCCGCCGCCGAGGGCCAGGGCCTGTCGGTAACGAAACTGCGGATGGGCGCCATCGTCGCCGGCTCGGCGCTGATGGGCGTGGCCGGCAGCTTCCTCACGCTGGCGGCCTTCAACGCCTTCTTCTTCAACATGGTCAACGGCCGTGGCTGGGTCTGCGTGGCGCTGGTGGTGTTCGCCTCGTGGCGGCCCGGCAAGGCGCTGCTGGGCGCGTTGATCTTCGCCTTCTTCGACGCGCTGCAGCTGCGGCTGCAGCAGGGCGGGGCGGCGCTGCCGGGCCTGCCCGAGCTGCCCTATCAGGTCTACCTGATGCTGCCCTATATTCTGTCCATCCTGGCCCTGGTGGTGATGGCGCGCCGCGCCGCCTACCCGCAGGCCCTGATGAAGCCCTACCGCAAGGGCGAACGGTGATCCACAAGGTTTGACTATGCTCGATCTGATCCTCAAGAACTGCACGCTGCCGGACGGCCGCCAGCACATCGACATCGGCGTGGCCCAGGGCCGCATCGTGGCGCTCGAACCGGCGCTGAAGGCCGAGGCCGCGCAGACCATCGACGCCGCCGGCCAACTGGTGACCTCGCCGTTCGTCGACGCCCACTTCCACATGGACTCGACCCTGTCGTTCGGCCTGCCGCGAGTGAACCAATCGGGCACGCTGCTCGAAGGCATCGCGCTGTGGGGTGAACTCAAGCCGCTGCTGACGCAGGAAGCGCTGGTCGAGCGCGCGCTGGCCTATTGCGACTGGGCGGTGGCGCGCGGCCTGCTGGCGATCCGCTCGCACGTCGACGTGTGCGACCCGCGCCTGCTGGCGGTGGAAGCGCTGCTGCACGTGCGCGAGCAGGTCAAGCCGTACCTGGACCTGCAACTGGTCGCCTTCCCGCAGGACGGCGTGCTGCGCGCGCCGGGCGCGCTCGATAACCTGAAGCGCGCGCTGGACATGGGCGTGGACGTGGTCGGCGGCATTCCGCACTTCGAGCGCACCATGCAGGACGGCGCCGAATCGGTGCGCATCCTGTGCGAACTGGCGGCCGAGCGCGGCCTGCGCGTGGACATGCACTGCGACGAAAGCGACGACCCGCTGTCGCGCCACATCGAGACGCTGGCCTATCACACGCAGCGCCTGGGCCTGCAGGGCCGCGTCACGGGCTCGCACCTGACCTCGATGCACTCGATGGACAACTACTACGTGTCCAAGCTGATCCCGCTGATGCGCGAGGCCGGCGTGTCGGCCATCGCCAACCCGCTCATCAACATCACGCTGCAGGGCCGCCACGACACCTACCCGAAGCGCCGCGGCATGACCCGCGTACCCGAGCTGCTGGCCGCCGGCGTGCCGGTGGCCTTCGGCCACGACTGCGTGATGGACCCCTGGTACAGCCTGGGTTCGGGCGACATGCTGGAAGTGGCGCACATGGGGCTGCACGTGGCGCAGATGACCGGGCAGGACGCCATGCGCGCCTGTTTCCAGGCCGTCACGGCCACGCCGGCGAAGATCCTGGGCCTGGACGAGACCGGGCTGGAAGTGGGCAAGCGCGCCGATATGGTGCTGCTGCAGGCCCGCGACCCGGTCGAGGCGCTGCGCCTGCGCGCCACGCGCCTGATGGTGCTGCGCGCCGGGGTGGTCGTGGCGACAACGCCGCCGGCCACGGCGACGTTGAACCTGCCGGGGCGGCCGGGGCAGGTGAGTTTTCAGGTGCGCGCGTGAGCGGGGGGCTGGTCGGCGCAGTCTGACTCAAGCTGACTGACCTCTGCGAAACACCCGGGAGGTTCATTTCGCACCGATGGCTCAATAGGAGCCATCTCGTGAAACTCCCGTAAAAGACCTCAACTCCTGCAACTCACTAACCTCTATACCCATATCCTTCGCAAACACCGCGAGCTGCTCTTTGATTTTCAGTGGAATAGCTATATCGAACTCCGCCAATTGAGAGCAGAGTAGTTCCAAAGCTATTCCTGCCTCCCCGTGCACAAGCAGCTCTCTGACATTTCTTTCTGTATCGGGGACAAGATATTGCGAAATCTCGTCCAGAACAGCTTGCATTCTTTTTTCCAATTCACTCATCGCGGGGACCTCTATTTTTGACCTGCGGTAACAATCCCCTCACGTCCGCTTCAGTTGGCTATCTGCACCGGCATACGACTCTACCGACCTCCGATAACCCCGGAAGTCGCTCGCTACCAACTATCAACTCTTTAAGCGCCTTAAAAACTCGGCCATCGCTATTGGATCACGCTCAGCCAAATCATCGATCAAGCCTTCCGCAGCCCAGTGCAAAATCATGTCCGACCCGTCCCCATCTTTGCAGAGGATAAGATCACTTGATAAGGAAGAGTCAACGATCTTGACATCCTTATCACCGAGTGCCATCAAACCACCGTAACCCTCATAGGGAATGACCCAATAAAATCTTTCACTATTAATCCAATACACTCCATATACCTGCACCGGCTCTTCGCGTCCTAGCTCTTTAATAATCATTTCGCATTACTCTAAGGTTTTCCCGGGCTGGAGTGCGGGAGGCAATGGTTGAGGGGTAGTAATTTTCATATCGTATGCTTTTCCCGTCGCGGAATTGTACTGATAATGAATGGTTATGTTCTCTCCGCTAGGCAATCTGTGGCTCACTTCCATTTTTTTCCATCCCTCAGCTCGTGGAAAATCTTTGTCACCAGCCAGCTTGGTGTCTCGACCAGCAGAGGGATTCTCTTTAACTCTGTTCCACAAAATCTGCTCATTCAAGTCTCGCGGCACCCTAGACTGATAATTCTTTGCAGTGGAGTGGTTTGCGTAATTGGGAAGACCGGCAGGAAATTCATCAGTAGAATTTTCCCGCCCATAATTATTTCTGTTTAATCCGGACCGCTCAGAAACAGTGCTTGGGTTATACGGATCACCTGGAACAGTCGGCTTACCACCACTAAAGCCTGCGCCTTCATCTTTTGCACCATTCAAGTTTGGAGATTTCGCCTTCTCAGGCGCCAATTGCACCCGCCGCCCCCCAACCGATCCGATCCCCTTCATCACGCCATCGGCCACCGCCGGCAATACCGCCAGAACCCCCACCTTCAGTCCCTGGCTTCGCATCGCTTCCAGATCCTGCACCTCCTGCGCCGTCAGATAGCCACTCGCAGACAGATCTTCCTTGGACAGCGTATTCAGCCATGATCCCTGGCCCTCGCGCTCGCGCGCCTGCTCGGCGGCAAGCGCCCGCAATTCCAGGTTCGTGTAGTACTGCGTGCGCGCCTGCAGCAGATTGTTGGCGGCCGTGGCTGCTTCCGTGCGGTCCAGGCTGTTGGCCTGTGTCTCCAGGGCTGTGATATCGGCGCGCAGCACTTGCGCCACCGCCGCGCATGCCTGCGGGTTCTCAATGCAAGCGCGTTCCGCCCCGTTGTTGCGGTTCACACTGATGGCATTGAGCCGATCCACTTCCTTGCGGGCTTGCACGCAAACATCCCCGGCGCAATCCTTCAATACCTGCCGCGCCGCAAGGTACAACTTCAACTCATCCGGCTTGAGATAGTTGTTTTCCGTTTCATTGATCGCCGCGAAGACTGCCTCCGCGCCCGAGACGCCTGACGTTTCCGCAATCCCCGCCACCAGCGAGCCGATCAGGTTGCGACGAACTTCCTTCTCTTCCGGGGTCATCTTCGAGGCATCGCCCGCCAACAGCGCATTCAGCACCGCACCGGAACCCGCGCCCAGCGCGCCCGCGCCGCAATCGCTGCCTTTGCCTGCCGCGCCCGCGCAACCCACAATCGCGTGCATGGCGGCGCGAGCCGTCTCCGCCATGGGGCCGTCGCCCAACGCCGAGACGATTTGCTTCACGTCGGATGCCGCCAATCCTTGCAGATAATTGACTGCGGTCGCCTGGATCGCGTCACCCGCCGCGCCGGTCACATTGCCGCTCACAGCCCCCAAGATCGCGGTCAGCCAACGACGGCTCTCGCCACCCGGCCCCCACGTCTTCGCATCCTCAAAAGCTTGCTTTAATTGATCGCGACGCGGTCCTTCAGGCTCGTTCTTCAGCGCATCTTCCAGTGCCTTGGCTTGCCTGGCCCGAGTCTCCAGGAACTGCCCGACCTGCTTCTGCGCCTCCGACGCGATCTCGAACCCCGCCTCGATCTTCTCCTTGTCGAAGATCGGCTTGAGCGCATTCAACGTATCCGACGACGTGTCGCGATTCAGCGCAGCAATCGTCTGTACCGCTGTCATCCCCGTCAGATCCTGCTGCGCGGCCTCATTGCGAATCACAATCGCACCCACGCTGATCGCGCTGCGCGTGGTCGAGCTGGCATTGCCGGACGCGCCCACGACGACAGGCAGGCCTGCCGACGCCCCGCCCTTGTCGCCCGGGTCCCGCGCCTTGTCGGCGCCGCCCGCCGCCTGGCCGTTGGTGTTCGCGCCTACGTCCGTTTTGCCTGCGTCGTCTTTCTTGGGTGCGCCCCCGCCGTCGCCGCCCCAGCTATAGCCCCCGCTCAGGGCAATCTGATCGGCCTTGTATCGCGCCGTGTTCTTGACGTCCTGAACCACCAGCGTGCCGGTAGCGAGCGCGTTTCGGCCTTTCAGCGCCGCGCGCTCGCTGCTGGATATCGCCGCGCCGACCAAGGTTGTGTTTCGCGCGATATCCAGCTGGAAGCCGCCATCACCGGCCTTCAATCCCGCCTGTTCGCTGGCGGACTTGAAGTTGCTGTCCATCCGGCCTTGCGCCACGTTGCCGGATACGGAGCTCTTGCAGTAGCCATAAACGCAGATCTTGGCTTGGACACCGGCGCTCTGCTGCTTGGAGGCGTACGTGCTGACATCCTGCAAGGTCTCGATGCGCAAGCCACCTCCTACCGACGCCATGATCCGGTCGGCCTGTGCCGCCGCGCCGATCAAGGAGGTGTCGCCGCCGGAGTGCAGCGCAAGCACATTGCCGGCGCTCACGTTGCTGTAGGCCCAACTCGCATCCTGGCCATCGGCATGGCCGCGAGCGCCGCTGACGCCGATGTTGACCATGACGCCAACCCCGTTCTCGCTATCGGCCGACACGCCGATACCCACGCTTGCGCTGGAACTCTTGTTCTTTGTGCGTTGCTCGTATGTGTTTTGCGCGGCCCGCAGCAGGATGCTTCCCTCGGCCTCAAGCACGGCATTGCCGCCCGCCGACAAGCGCGATCCCGTGACCGCAATGTCCGAAGCGGCCCCAGCGCCCCGGGCCAGGAGCGTGATATCCCTGCCGGCGGCCACGGTCGATCCGGCCGTCGATGCAGACGCGCGGTCCGTGGCGCTCTGGCTCTTGCTGGCGCCCAGGTCGATGCTCAGGCTTGCGCCGCCGGCGCTCTTGGGATCCGCCATCACCGAGTCGTAGGCATTGAGCGCGGCCATACCCGTGGTCGCCAGCGCCAGGCCCTGCATGACCTTGTTGTCGGTCTTGCCGGCGGCCTGGTGCATTTTTCCCGCCGTCTGCATCGCATCGATCACGGGTGTCCTGGCGTTGATGCTGAAGCCGGACTGCTTGACCTCGTGGTATTCCTTGTCGCGCGTGGTGTCGATCGCCGCGGCGATATTGACGCCGCGCCCGATCAGCGCCACATCGCCCTGGCGCGCCACGATGTTGCTGCCCGTCAGGTTCAGCGCGCGGTTCGCGCGAATCAGCGTGTCGCCCTCAACGCTGCCCACCATGCTCGCGGTATGGAACACGTTCTTGCCATCGAGCGAGTCGGTTTGCCTGCGCGTGCCGTAGCTCAACCCGCCCATCGCGCCCAAGCCGGACTGCTTGTCCTGCTCGTAGTGGCGGATGTCCATGGTGTTGGCGCCGGCGGTGATCTTCACATCCCGCGCGCCCGACACCGCCAGGTCATGCTGCGCGCCCAGGTTCGAGCCGCTGACCGCTACGTCCCGGCCGGCCGTCAGCGTTGCCGTGTCGCCCGTGAAGGTCGTGGCCTGCGCCCGCTCGGTCGTGATGGCGTTGACCATGTGATTGGAACGGCTGGACAGGAAGCCGCGCTGCTTGCTGTAGGACTCGATATAGGAGTGCTGCGTCCGCACGCCGGCCGTCGCGTTGATGTCGCGCCCGGCTTGCACCGCCAGATGCTTGCCCGCGGTGACATCGGCCGCGCGCGCGTTGATGTCCCGGCCCGCCGCCAGGGTCAGGCTGCCGCCGGCGGCAAGCGCCGCGCCGATCTCGCGGCCTGTGCTCAGTTCGTAGCGGTTGCGCGGGTCGCGCTCGAGGCGTTCGCCCTTGCGCTCGGTCAGGGTGGCCATGTTGACGTCGCGGCCGGCTTGCAGGCGCGCGTCGTCCCGGGCGGCGATTTGCGCCGTGGTCAGGCGCAGGTCGCGCCCCGCCCGCACGTCCAGGCTGCCCGCGTCGATCCGCGCCTTGCCCGTGAGATAGGTGCCCCAGGTATTGCTGGCGCGTTCGGACGCCGAGGTCGAGGTCAGCGCAATGTCGCGTCCGGCGCTCAGGCCAATCTTGTCGCCTTTGATCAGCGATGCCAGATTGGTCATGTCTTGGCGCGCGATCAGGTCGATGGTGCCGCCCGCCTGGAGAGTGCCGCCGGCCCGGTTGACGATGTTGCCGGCGCGGATCACGGTGGCTTGACGCCCCGCGACGGCGCCACTGTTGACGAAATCGCCCTCGGCGGCAATGTCGACGTCGCGCCCGGCGATCAACGTGCCGTCCCCCTTCAGGTCGTCCTTCCGGACCAGGAGATACACCTGCGGCACCAGCACCGACTGGACGCTGCCATCGGCCAGGGTCACGGGCTGTTCCACCAGCCATACCAGATCGGTGAGCAGCAACTGCTGCTGGGCTTCGGTCAGCCTGGCGCCCAGCTTGATGCCGTGCGCCTGCGCGAAGCGGGCGCCGGCCGCGAGCAAGGCCTTGTACTGCGCATCCTGATTGCTGTAGTTCTCCAGGAAGCGCTGGCCGCTGGTGGCGAGAATCTGGTCGGATACCACCTTTTGCTCATGGAATCCGTCGCCCAGGCGCCGGGGCTGGCCCGCCGGCGTGAGGAACTTGGCGCCCGGCGGGATCAGGTCGTCCCAGCCGCCCAGATGTGCCACCGTCACGGCGTCCCCCGCGCCTGCCATATCGCCGTTCTGGCGCGCGGGTGGCGATACCAGGACGGGATCGCCGGCGCGGCGATCGCCACCGCCCGCGTTCTCGCCGGCCGAGGCCTCAGGCAGCGTGCCGGGCTGCCGCAGCAGATCGAGCAGGTAGTCGCTGGAGACGTGGGCGTGGCCGGCAGTAAAGCGCGGGTCGGTCGCCACCAGGTAGGGCGCCTGCGGCTGCCTGTTGACCACGAAGAGCTGGTTGTCGGGAATACCGGCCGGACGGGCAACGGTGCGGATGGCCTTGCCGCCCGGCAGGTCGACACTGAAGACCCGCACCGGCTCCGGCGCGCCTATGGGGGTCGCGGCCGGCGCGCCGCCCGACAGCGTCAGGGCGGCGCCGCCCGTCGCGGTGGCGACCGGCAGGTCAATCGCTTCGGCCGCCAAGGTGCTGGCGTAGGGGCTACTGCTTTCCCAGCGCGTGGATTTGCGCGCGTGCCGCTGCTTCTCGAAGCTCAAGGTCATGACGCCTTCGCGCGTCACGGTGTGCGTGCCGCTGGCGCCGATGTTGTCGATGGCGGGTCCGACCACGGACAGCGCGCCGCCAGCGGCGATGCGGCTCTTGTCGTTGGTGACCGCCCCGGTCAAGGTCATCGCGGCGCCAGACAGGATCTGCCCGGGATCGGACGACACCGTCCGGGTCTCGACAACCGTCTCATTGACGCGGTAGTACATGAACGCGTGTTGCCAGCGGTCGTTCACGTCGCGGTTGAAGGCCTTGATGCGTGTGTCGAGTTCGAGGTGCCGCGCCTTGTAGTCGGCGTAGGCTTGCTCATACGCGCCGCGGCGCGCGGCATAGGCTTCGCAAACCGATGATTTGCCGTTACGGCATGTCGCCGGTTCGGTTTCATCCCATTGCGGCATCGGACCGTCGGGCGGGGTGACCCCGAAGACCGACCAGATCCGTGCATCCGGGGCGTAGGCGAAGAGGTCTTGCGGGATATCGCAGTCGTCGTCGGCCATGCCCGCGCAGCCCGGCTCCGCCGGGGTGTACGAGGGCGCGATCGGCCAGGTGGTCGCCGTCGGATCCAGGCCCCAGTCTCCATACCAGTTCGGCACGCCATAGTCGAAGGGCGGCCCATAGCGCGCGGCCGGGTACTTCTCGCTGGGTGGCAATAGCAGCAGCCAGTTCTGCTTGCCCACGCCCTGCGCGGGATTCTGCGAGCAGATTCCCCGGTACTCATGGCACACCCAGAAGAACTCGCTGCCGTCCATCAACGGCCCGAACTCCTGCCGGTCCTGATTGACCTGCCGGAAATAGAATTTCGGCTCGGACGAAACCTGTTCAGTCCGGCTCGCATAGCTGGGATTCAAGTTCTCGATCAGCGACGCGGCGATGCTGGCCTGACCTGCCGCCTCGATCGTCGCCGCGCTGTTGCGCACCCGCGCGGCCTGGCCCGTGGCGGTACCTACCGCGTCCAGCGCGCCGCCCACTCGCAGGTCCGCCGCCGAGTAAATCAGGGCGCCCTGCTCGTTGACGAGCGAGCCAGCGCCCAGATCCATGTCCGCTCGCGAGGCGATCACCGCCGCGCCCTTGGTTCCAACCGTGTTGATCAGTGTGCCGGCGCCGATCGATACCTGGTCGCCGTAAATGCGGCCCCGGTTATCCACAAAGCCGGCCGCAATGCGGGTGGTCTTGCCATCGATCAGGCCTTCATTGACCAGCCCGTTGGCGACATCAATCGTGTTGCCGCGGCCGGCAATCCATTCGCCCGTCTCATGGTTCACGAACGACTCGGCGCGGATGCCGAGGTCGCGCCCGGCACTGACGCGCGCCCGGTTATCAAGCGCGCCGCCCAGCTTCAGTGTCAGGTCACGGCCCGCGGTGATATCGCTATCCAGGTTCAGCGAGCCGGCGTAATCCAGCAACAGATCGCCGCCCGCGCGCAGCGCGCCCAGGGTCCGCGAGGCCTTGATGCCGAGCGCCAGGTTCCGGCCCGCCGCCAGCTCGCCTCGGCCGTTTTGCAGGACGTCGGTCTCGATGCTGGCATCGCCTTGCGAGACGATCCGGCCCGCGGTGTTGTCAATGTCACGGGCCTTGAGCGACAGGCCTTCGATGGCGTTGATCGCGCCGCCCTGATTGTTGATGCCGTCAGCCTCGACGGCGACCACTCGGCCCAGCAAGCCACGAACCGGCACGGCCGGCGCGGTGGCTGCGCGGTTGTCCAGGCTTGCGGCCGACAGCGCTAGCGTGCCGTCCGCCTGGATCAGGCCACTGCGGTTGTCGACCGCGCCCGGGGTGACGATGGTCAGATCGCCGCCGGCGAGCGTTCCGTCGCGGTTGTCGATGCTGGCTGCGTCCACGCGCGCATGGCCGGCGGCGATCAGCTTGCCGTTGGTGTTGTCCAGGCCCGCGCCCAGGCAGATGCGGGCCGCGCCCGTGGCGGTGAGCGCGCCACCCGGGTTGCGCAGGTGAACCGCCGACAGATCCAACGCCCCGGCGTGCAGGAGGGCCCCGGCCGTGTCGATGTCGCCCGTGACGGCCAGCGTCATCTGGCCCATCGCCGACAGCGCGCCGCCGTCAAGCTGCAACCCATTGGCGGACAACGTCATGTCCTTGCCGGCCAGGCTGACGCCAGGATGCTGGATCGTGCCCGCGTCGACCTGGAGGCCGCCTGGCAGGCGCAATCCGCCATCGGCGTCGACACCGGCCACCAGGCGGCCGGCGTTGTGCAGCAGACCCGGAACGCGAACGCGCAGATCACCGGCGGCGAGCACCGAGCCGGTATTGCTCAATGCGGTATTGGCGCTCAGGTCTGCCTGTGCGCCCGCAACGGCGACACCCGCATGCGTCAGGACGTCGCCAGCCGCCAGGGCCAGTCCGGCGCCTGCTTGCAGGCGGCCGCCCGCCGCTATCCGCAGGTCGCGGGCGGCGGTGGCCGCGAGCGTGCCTTGCCGCGTGGCGATCACGCCATCGAGCTGGGCATCAGTGCCGGCGCGCAAGAACAAATCCTGGCCGGCGCTGCTGCTGCCCGACATCTGCAATGCGCCGCCCGCCGTCAACATGAGCGAGCCGCCCGCCTGTTGACGCGATGCCGCGCCGAAGATGGCATCGCCGCGCGTGGCAGCCAGAGACAGATCGCCCTGCAAGGCCGCGACCGTGCCCGCGATCGACAGGCGCTCGCCCGCGCCCAGCGATTGCGTACGGCCCGCCACCGCGCGGCCCGCGATCGTCATCGAGCGGTCGGCCACGCCAGCCATGGTGGCGGCCGCCTGGATCAGGCCCGGGTCGCCCACCGTGATGTCGCGCCCGGTCAAGGTCAAACCCGCGTCGCTGGCCGCCACGCCATCCACGCGTATGTCGCGCGCAGCGGCCAGCGTCAGATCCGCGGTCGAAGCCAGCGTCCCCGCGACGGTCAGGTCGCGGCCTGCGCGCATGTCCAACGTGGTGGCCGCCCGCAGGTGCGCGTCTTGCCCGACCCGCAGGTCGCCCAGGCCCTTGCCTGCCATGACGTTCAACAGGCCGTTGGCGGCCGTGTTGCCGTTCAGCACCGCGTCCGACGTGGCGGACAGGTGAATATCGCTGTCGCCCTGTATCGCGCCGTCGGCAAGCAACGCGCCGCCAGCTCGCGCGGTCAGCCGTCCGCCCGCCTTCATGGCGCTGGATGCGGCCAGTTTCAGATCGCCGCCGCTGGCCAGCGTGAGTGTGTTCCCGGGTGCCAGCAAGCTACCGTCCAGGAGCAGTTCGCCGTTCGTGCGCAGATTGGTCACGCCCCCAGCGACAACCTGGCCGGCCAGCATCGCCGAATCGGCGTTCACGCTCAACGCGCCGTTGGCCTGCGTCTGCGCGCTGGAGGCACTGACGAGCCTGCCACCCGCATTCAGGCGCATGTCGCCGGTGGCGAGACTCTGGCCCTGCAAGGTCAGGTTCCTGCTTGCCTCCAATGCCAGGTCGGCTAGCGATGACAGCATTCCCGCGCTGGCCAACGCCCCGCCGGCCTGCGCCTTCAATGGGCCGCTCGCCAAGGCGCTGCCGTTCGCGCCCAACGTCAGGTCCTGTTCGGCATTCATGGTCAGCGCACCTTGCGCCGACGCGATCAAGCCCTGCACATTCAGCGTGCCGCCCGCATTGACCGCCGTGCCGCCATCGCCGCGCAGTTCGCCGGCGACGGCGACTTCGCCGTCCGCGCGCAGCGTGGCCAGACCCGCCGATTGCAGACGCCCCGCCTCGCCAATCCGCGCGTCGCCCTGAGCGGACAGATCCAGCTTGCCATCGGCAACGATTCCGCCGCCTGCGCTCAGGTCATGGCCGGCAGCCAGATTGATGTCCGCGAAGGACACCAGTTGGCCATCCTGGCTCAAGTCGCCACCAGCGCGCGCGTCCACGCCCAGGCCTTGCAGGCGGCTGCCCGCTTCCAACCGCGCATTCTGGCTAACCTCCAGGCGCAACCGCCCGCCGAAAGCGAATGCCTCGCCCGCCATCGTCAGGTCACGCGCCCCGTTCAAGACCATGCCACCGTCCGCCGCCGCCATGCCGGCCAGCGCCAGATCCTGGTCGGCGTGCAGCGCCACTTCGCCATCGCTGCGGACGCTGGCGCCGCGCAGCAGGGCAAGGTCGCCACCGGCCGCCATGCGCAACGAGGTCGTGGCATGCAGCTTGCCGCCGGCCCGCGCATCGCGCGCCGCCTGCACAGACAGTTCGTCCAACGAACTGAGTTCGCCATCGATCACCAGGTCCGCGCCCGCCGTCACCCCCAGGCGATCCCTGGAAATCAGGCGGCCCGTCACGCCGATGGACAACGCGTCCCCCGCCGCGCTCAGCAGCCCGCCTTCGGCCGTGGTGACGAGGCCGTCGACGGACAGCCGGCGCGCGGCATCCAGCGCGATGCCGCGATTGGCGCGCAAGGTGCCTGCCCATGCCGCATCGTGCCCGGCCTCGATAGTTGCGCCGCAGTTCGCCTCCCAAAGCCCATTGGCGTCGGCGAACAGGTCGCGCCTGGCCTGCAGGCCGAGATTGCCCGAGGCGGCGCTCTTGCCCGAAAGCCGCAGATCGCGGCCGGACAGGAGCCCGATATCACCCTGCGCGCCCATTTCGCCTCGGGCGTCCACATCGCTGCCCGCGCGCGCGATGAGGTCCCCACCTTGCACGCGGCTCGCGGCGCCTAGCGTCAACGCCTGGCCAGCGGTCATGGACACGGAGCCGCCATCGGCCAACGCGCCGCCATCGACCTGCAGATCACGGCCGGATGATAAGGTCAGGCCAGCATTGCTTTGCGCGAGGCCAGCCAGCGAGAGGTCGCCGGCCGCGTGCATGCGCGCCTGGCCCGACGCGTCTGCTTGCCCGTCGGCGCCAACCCGCAGATGACGCCCCGCATCCAGATCCAACGATCCACCGGCGCTGAGTTTTCCGTCCAAGCGCATATCGCGCGTGGCCCGCGCCTGGGCATCGGCTGCGGACACCCATGCGCCGCCCAAGGCCAGGTCGCGGCCGGCACTGGCCTGCACCTGCTTGCCTTGCAGCCTGCCCGCCGCGCCCTGCACCAGATCGCCGCCACTGATCAGGCTCAGCGCCGCGTCGGTCAGGACCGCACCGCCCAGGGCCATGTCCTGGCTCGCTCGTATCGTCACGTTGCCGGCCGACTGCAATTGCGTGCCGGCCGCCAAGGCCACGCGCCCGTCTGCCTCGGTGAGCAGCGTTCCCGACACCAGCACCTGTTGCGGCAGCACCAGGTCGCGGCCCGCTTGCAGCGTGACGCCATCTTGCGCGGACACCACGCCGTCCACCGTGGATACGCCGCCGGGCGGCTCGCTGGGCGTGGCTGGGCCGAATGGCTTGCCCGGCTGCGCACCTGCCTCCGCGTCCGCGCCGGCGCCGCTTTCGGTGGCTCCGCCCGGCATTGCCGCCTGAGCGGCCACCGTCAGATTGCGGCCCGATTGCGCGCGCGCGTCCTGTCCGGACGTTAGCAGGCCTCCCGACAGCGAAAGATCCCGGCCTGCGGCCACGCGCAAGGCGCCCTGGGTGCGCAGGCTGCCTTGTGCGCCCACCGCCGCATCGCCGCCCGCCTCGATACTCAGCGACGAGCCCGCGCCGACCGCGCCCGGGATCGTCACGTTGCGCGTGGCGACGAGCGCGGCCGCGCCTGTCGCCTGCGCCGCGCCCTGCACGGCCAGTTCGCCGCCGCTGCGCATGCGCAGATCGCCGGCCGCCTGCACAGTGGCGCGCGGCGCAATGCGCACATCGCCGGCGGCATTGACTTGCAGATCGCCCGTCAGCGCGGCCAGATTGCCGCCGATGTTCACCCCCACGCCGGCCTCGGTGCCGATCAGGCGGATGCTGTTGGCGTACATGCCGCCCAGCGCGGCGGTGTCCAGCGCCACGATGGGCGCGGGGCCATCACCCGCCTGCGCGGATATGGCGTCCGAGCCATAGTCAACGCGCGATGCGCCAGCCGTCACATTCAGCCGGTTCGCCCAGATGCCCGCGTTGATCTCCAGCGTGCGCGCGAGCAGGTCCACTTGGCTGAGGTTCATGCCGTTCAGGCCTTGCCCCTCGACCGCGAGCCGGCCTGTCGTCACGTCAAAACCGATGCCGCCGTCCGGCCCGACGCGCGGCTTGCCGGTGGTCAACGTGGCGCGGTCCGCGTTCAGGAATCCGCAGCCATTGCAGGTGATGCCCGCCGGGTTGGCGACGATGATGTTGGCCCGATTGCCCGCCACTTCCAACGTGCCGAGCAATTGCGACGGGTTGGGCGCGGTGACCTGGTTGAGAATGGTGCCAGCATGCCGATTGCCCAGCATGAGATTGCCCGACACTTGCCCGGCCAGTTGCGTCTGGCTGGCGCCGCCGCTGTTGTTGAGCACCACACCGGATGGGCCGACGTTGAATTGCGTGTAGCGGTTGTTAGACACGCCGCCGGCCGAAGGCGGCGCGATGTTGACCACCGGCACGCCATGGCTGACGCTCACGAAGGGCTTGGCACCCGGCACGCTTCTGTCCACCGAGATCGGCAGGGTCTGCGCCAGCACCGGCGACCAGACCTGCGTGAAGACCACGGACCACACGATCAGGGAACGTAACTTGGACATCATGCGTACTCGGTTGAACCAAGAATGGGAACTGGCCTTGTGAATGTCTCGACAACGCAAGGCGGCGGGCTTAGAACTCGAACATCAGCGTCGCTGCGAATACGGGGGAGGCGGTTTTCAACGACTCAGGCTTTTGCAATGGCCAGCCAGCGGAAACGTCGTAGCTGGCGCTGACCGCATTGGCGGCACCGGGCAGGGCGGCGCGGCCGCGCAGCCCGATCACCGCGCCGGCCAGCGTGCGGCCGGACAGCCACATCGCAGACGGGCCGCCCACGCGGCCCACGTCCAGACCCGCATACCCCTGATGGCCGGGCGCGCGCAGCAGCTCGCCCAGGTCCAGCGACAGGTCATTACGCAGGGTCCAGCCGTCTTCCGCGGCCAGCGTCATCTGGCCATCGAAGCCGCGCACCGCGTAGCGGTTGCCGATGGTGAAGTAGTCGGCGGGCACGATGGGCGTCTTGGCGTGCTGGATCTGCCAGTTGACCTGGTACGCCATCTGCTGCCCCGCCACTTTGAAGGGCAGGTATAGACCTGCATTGGCCGTCAGGATGGTGCTGCGCCCGTTCCAGTCCGGATCGCCGTAGACGTAGCCGGGCTGGTCGGAGAACTGCGGCAACGTGCCGCGCACGCCGCCGCCAACGTCCAGCACCATCTGGTCGATGTAGTGACGATGGCCGTAGCTGAACTCGTAGCCGACCACGTCGCGCCGCTGCACCTCGATGTCGATGTCGTTGAGGGTGCTGTTGGCACGCTTGCGCAGGAACTTCAGCATGGCGGTGCCCTTGTAGCTGGCGCCGCGGTAGGGCACCACCGACACGCCCGCCTCAACCTGCTTGCTGGTGCCGCCGTAGACGATGGGCTCATCGAAGCCGGCCACGGTCTGGCGGTAGCGCGACTTGCTGGCGCCGGCGAACAGGGTCCAGTAGCCGAACGGGATGCTGTAGTTGACGGAGGCGGCGCGCGAGCCGGCGTCGCTGTTGCGCAGGTCGGCGTTGCTGTTCCAGGAGACCGACAACTGGTCATACAGGAACAGCGGCGAGTCGAGCGTGAGTCCGGCGTTGACCTGGTTCTTGCCGGTGGATTCCATGCCGGCGTTGTCCCCGCCCAAGTAGGCATGCCAGCGCTTGCCCGTGCCGGGCTTGATGATGATGTCCGAGTCGCCCAGTTCAGGGCCGGGCGCGACGTCGATCGACGCGTCCGCCTGGCCGCCCAGGCGACGGATGTTCTCCAGCGCCTGGTCCAGATCGCGCTGGTTGACCTCGCCGCCCGGCCAGGTGGGCAGCGCGGTGCGCCACCAGCCGGGCGCGCCGTCGCTCTTGACCCCGGAGATACGGCCCGGCACATAGCGCAGGGTCAGGGTGCCGCTGGCCAGCGATTGCTCAGGCACCAGCACGCGGGCGGTGATCTGGCCGCGGTCGATCAGGCGCGCCATCAGGTGTTCCTGAAGGACGCGCAGGCCCTGCCCGCCGATGCATTGCCCCAAGACGGTATTGACGTTGCGGCGCAGCGCGGCCGGTGGCGGTGAGCCATCCCACACCACCTGGGCGATGGTGAAGCAGGGCGATTCCTCGGGGAAGACGAGCGGCCCCTCGCCGGGGACGGCGGGCGGCGCCGACAGCACGTCCGGCCTTTCGGCGGCGCGGGCGCGCTGCGCGTCAAGCTCCTGCTCCTGGCGGCGTTGAATCTCGCTGGCGCGCGTCGCGGCATCCGCGGGCAGGGGTTGCGCGGCCGGCCATGACGGGAAAGCCAGGGCGGCGGTGAACCCAAGGCACAGCCTCAGGCTGGCGGCACGGTGCGCGGCGGCCCGCCTGGGACGCCACCAGCCTCGCGGCGCACCATGATGGTGGCGGCAAGAGGCCTCGATATTGCGGATGAAAACCTGACCGGCTGGCACGCTACGAATTCCCGAAGGCCGAACTTGCCGGCCCATCCAAAGCACTTCCTTGTCAACGCGCCGATTATCAACAGCGAGAAAGCGCAAAACCGGGAAAATGCATCGCGGGATAACGAAATAAGGCGTGTCCGAGGCTGGACCTGGCCTTCACCCGCCGCTGTCAGGATCGCGACGGGACGCCACGGGAAAGATCCGGCAGCACGCTGCCGGATCGTTGTGGCCGATCAGGCTTCCGACACTGGCCCGCCGACATATCCCGGCCGCTTGGCGGCCGTGACGATGATCTCGACCAGCAGATCGGGCGAGGCCAGCTTGGCCTCGCAGGTCGCGCGCGTCGGCAGCGCATTGGCCGGCGCCCACTCGGCCCACACCGCGTTCATGCCGGCGAAATCGCGCTCGATGTCCTTGAGCCAGATCTGCGCCGACAGCAGCCGCGTCTTGTCCGAATCAGCCTGCTTCAGATAGCCGTCGATCTTGGCCAGCACGTCGCGCGTCTGCGCGGCGATGCCGCCTTCGGCCGACGAGGTCACGCCCGCGACGTACACGGTGTTGCCGTGAATCACGATGCGGCTCAGGCGCTCGTTGGAATCCTTGCGCACGATGTCATTCATGAGTGCTGCTCCTTTGAAGTGGATGCCGGCGCGCCCGCGGCGCCGGCGAAACGATCGATGGCGAACGGCGCGATCGGCAGATCGGTCGCGCCAGTGGTGATCAGATCGGCCATGATACGGCCAACGATCGGGCCCAACTCGAAGCCGTGGGCCGAGAAGCCGAAGGCGTGGAAGGCGCTGTCGTAACGCTGGCTGCGGCCGATCACCGGGATCTCGTCGGGCATGGCGGCCTCGATGCCGGCCCAGCCGCGGTTCACGATCGCTTGCCGCATGTGCGGAAACAGGTCGCAGACAGTGCGCGCGCCCTCGGCCAGTGAACGGAAGTCCAGCTCGGTCCATTCCGCGTCGCGATCGACCCAGGCGCGGCGGCCGCCACCGATCAGCACCGTGCCGTTGGCGCGCTGCTTGAACGACAGCGGCCGGCCGGTGCCCAGCACCACCGCGTCCAGGAAATGATCCATGCGCAGCGTCACCAGCATCATCGGGCTGATGGCGGTCAGCGGCACCGGCTCGCCCCATTCGGCCGCGACGCGGTCGGCCCAGGCGCCGGCGCAGTTGAGCACCTGCGGCGCGGTGTAGACGCCAGCGTCGGTCTCGACCCGCCACTGGCCATTTTCATGCGCGGTGCGCAGCACGCGCACGCCTTCCAGGAAGCGCGCGCCCAGGCTGGCGGCCTTGCGGCGGAACGCCAGCGTGGTGCGGTAGGGATCGGCGGCGGCGTCCTCGCGCGCGATCAGGCCGCCTTGCACCGTGGGCGTCAGCGCGGGAATCATCGCCAGCAATTCGTCACGGTCGATCCATTGTTCATGCGTGTAGCCATGCTGTTGCATGGTCGCCAGGCGCGCGCGCAGCGCCGCCGCGTCGGCCTCGTTCTCGGCCACGCGCACCTGCCCATGCTGTTCGAAACCGCAATCGTCATCGACCAGCTCGCCAATGCGATACCAGAGCTCGCGCGAGGCCAGCGCCAGCGGCACTTCGGCCAGGTGCCGCGCCAGGGTGCGCACGCCGCCGGCGTTCACACCCGAGGCATGGCGGCCGACGTAGTTCTTCTCGATCACCAGCGCCGGCACGCCGGCGCGCGCCAGATGCAGCGCCGCCGAACTGCCGTGCAGGCCGCCGCCGATGATGATGACGGCGGCCGAGCGCGAAGCGTCCGTCATGGCGGGCTCCTATTTCTTCAGCCGCACCACCGCCTGGCGCGACTCGTCGGTCTGCGGCAGCGAGGCCAGCTCGCCCAGCGTCAACGGCTTGGTCGGGAAGCGCAGGCGGTAGTAGCCGACCTCGGGCACCGGCACGCCGCGTTCCTCGGCGATGATCTCCGATACCGTCAGGCCACAGAAGCGGCCCTGGCACGGCCCCATGCCGCAGCGCAGGAAGGCCTTCATCTGGTTCGGGCCGCTGCAGCCGAGCTTGACGGTATCGCGCACCTGCGCCGCCGTCACTTCCTCGCAGCGGCAGACGATGGTGTCGCCGGTAGGGCGGCGGAAACGCTCGGGCGCCTTGTACAAGGCATCGAAGAACTCGCGTCCGCGCACCGCCCGCGCCAGCGCGGCGCGGGGCGCGGTGGCCTCGCTGTCGCGCCGCGCCGCGTCGATGCGGCCCAGCAGATGCGCGGCCTGCAACGCCGCCAGCCGGCCGCGTTGTTCGGCGGCCAGCGCGCCCGCGATGCCGGCGCCGTCGCCCGCCATGCCAACGCCGTCCACCGAGGTCAGGCCCCAGTCATCCACGTCCGGTTCCCAGCAATCGAGCGCCGCGTTCCAGCGATGCTCGGCGCCGATGGCGCGCGACAGGTTGACGTTGGGCACCACGCCCTGGTGGAGCATCAACTGTTGCGCCGGCAGCGTCTTGGTAATGCCGCCGGCGGAGTAGCGCACGCTTTCCAGCTTGTCCTGCCCCAACGCTTCCAGCGCCGTCACGCCCCTGATGATGGGTATTTCCGCCTTGACCGCGCGCAGCAGCGACAGCCCCTTGCCCAGATAGGGCGAGCGCAGGAAGTCCCACACCTTCGGCAAGGCCTGGCGCAAGCGGCCGGGCGGCGTGGTTTCGAGCAGCGCGTCGACCTTGACGCCGGCGTTCAGGTATTGCCAGGCCACCAGGTACAGCAGCGGGCCGCAGCCGGCCAGCACGGTGCGGTCGGCCGGCACCACGCCGGCGGACTTCAGCAGGATCTGCGCCGCGCCGGCGGTGATGACGCCGGGCAGCGTCCAGCCCGGAATCGGGAACGGCCGTTCCTGCGCGCCGGTGGCCAGCAGCAGGCGCCGCGCATGCAGGATGCGCGCCTCGCCCGCCACCGAGTACGCCACCTCGAAGCCGCGCTGCGGCTCGGGCGCGGTGCGCTCGGCCACCGCCCACACGGTCGCGCCCGGCACATAACGCGCGCCCGACTGCCGGAACGGCTCGACCAGGGAGGCGCCGTGCCAGTAATCCGGTCCCAACACCGCGCGGTCGGTGACCGGCGTGGTGGTGATGGCGCGGTAGATCTGTCCGCCCGGCGCGGGTTGCTCATCCAGCAGCACCGTATCCACCCCCAGCCGGGCGGCGGTGGTGGCGGCGGCCAGCCCGGCGGGACCCGCGCCCACCACCAGCAAATCGCATTGCGTCGTCTCGATCATGCCTGCACCTTGCGCGCGCCCAGCTGGCGCTCGATCTTCATGCCATCACGCACGGCCGTCATGCAGCCCTGCTGGTTGGCCTGGCCGTCGATCGTGACCAGGCAGTCGTAGCACACGCCCATCATGCAATAGGGGCCGCGCGGCACTTCGCCCACCGCGGTGTCGCGACAGGCCTGCATGCCGCCGGCAAAGAGCGCCGCGGCCACGCTGTCGCCGGCGCGGCATTGCAGCTCGGCGCCATTCACCGTCACCCGCACCGGCGCGCCCTGCGCCTGGCGCTGCGCCTCGTCAAGCCTCTTGAACATGGAACCTCCGGGTCGAGAAGGGCGCCATGTCGTCGGCCAACTGGCCGGCGGCGATCATGGGCGCCAGTTTGAGCGCGTGCGCGGCCGCCAGGGTGACGCCGCTGTGACAGGTGGCGACGAAGGCGCCGGGGCACGTCTCGGATTGTTGATAGATGGGGAAACCGTCCTTGGACATCACGCGCAGCGCGGCCCAGCTACGCACCACCCGCACTTCGCGCAGGGCGGGCAGGGTGCGCACGGCGCGGTCGGCCAGCGTGCCCAGGATCGGCAGGCCCACCTGGTTGTCCACATAGCCGGCTTCTTCCTGCGAGTCGCCGATCAGCCAGGTGCCTTCGTCGGTCTGGCGCAGCGTGGACAGTGGCGTTTCCAGCAGGCGGCGGGTGCGCTCCAGCACCACGATCTGGCCGCGCTGCGGCCGCACCGGCACCGTCAGGCCGACCTGTTCGCCCAGCGCCTTGTTCGACAGGCCGCTGGCCAGCACCAGCTTGCGCGCCCGCACCGTGCCGGTGGGCGTGGTCACCTCGAACACGCCGTCGCGCTGGCGGATCTGCTGCGCCGGGCAGCGCGGCAGGTAATCCACAGCCCGCTGTGCAAAACTCATGTGCAGCGCGCGTAGCAGCTTGAGCGGATTGGCGATGCCGTCCACCGGCGTCCAGGTGGCGC
The DNA here is from genome assembly GCF_040084795.1 of Achromobacter sp. HNDS-1. Taxonomy (NCBI): domain Bacteria; kingdom Pseudomonadati; phylum Pseudomonadota; class Betaproteobacteria; order Burkholderiales; family Alcaligenaceae; genus Achromobacter; species Achromobacter sp. HNDS-1. The sequence continues at coordinate 3,235,315 of NZ_CP157584.1, read as the reverse complement.
CGCGCACCTCGGGGCCGATGCCGGGCACCATGTCGGCAAGCTCGTGGCGGTCCAGCATTTTCCAGTCGTACTGCGCCATGCCGGGCTGCGCCAGCAGCGTGCGCATGAAGGTGGCGCGCGCTTCCATTTCCTCGTCGCTCAACAACGCGTGCAGGCCGCCGCGCTGCTCCAGGTGCACGTCCACGCCGGTCTGCTCCCGCAGCTCGGCCGCCAGCCGCGGCCAGGCGCCGGCCGAGGTCATGGTCCACACGCCGTAGCGCGGCAGGCCCATGCCCTTGCTCTGCACCCAGACCAGGCCGAAGTTGCCGCGCGAGGCGCGGTAGGCCACGTCGCCTTCGTCCAATACCGCGACGTGGTCGAGTTCGCGCCGCAGCCCGTAGGCCACGGCCGAGCCGACCAGGCCGCCGCCGATCACCACGGCGTCGTAGACGCCGCGATGCGCCGGCGCGCGCGGCGCCTGTTGTATTTCTTCCGTCATTAGCGTCCCTTTCCGACAAACAGCTTTTCCAGGCCGACCAGGCGGTCCAGGATGAAGATGGCGATGATGGTCACATAGATCAGCACGGCCGACACCGCCGTCACCAGCGGGTCGATGGTGTCCTCGATGTGCAGGAAGATGCGCACCGGCAGCGTGGTGGTGGACGGCGAGGCGATGAAGATCGACATGGTCAGCTCGTCGAAGCTGGTGATGAAGGCGATCACCCAGCCGCTGACCACGCCCGGCAGCAGCAGCGGCAGCACCACCCGCCGGAACGCGGTCCAGTGGGACGCGCCCAGCGACTGCGCCGCGCGCTCCAGCGCCGGATCGATGCCGGTGGCCGAGGCCAGCACCAGCCGCAGCGCATAGGGCATCACCAGGATCACGTGCGCCACCACCAACCCCACGTAAGTGCCGGCCAGGTCCACGGTGGTGAAGAACTTCAGGAAGGCCAGCCCCAGCACCACGTGCGGAATCATCAGCGGCGACAGGAAGAACGCCACCAGCGCCTCGCGGCCGCGAAAGCGGTTGCGCGCCAGCGCCAGCGCGCTCGGCACCGCCAGCGCGATCGCCAGCGTGGCCGACAGCGTGCCCAGCCCCAGGCTGAACCAGAACGCCTCGATGAAGCGCGGGTTGTCCAGGATGGCGCGGAACCAGCGCAGCGACAGCCCCCCGCTGGGCAGCGAGATGAAGCCTTCGGACGTGAACGCCACCGCGCACACCATCACGATGGGCGCCAGGATGAACAGGATGAAAAGCGTATGGAACAGCAGGCCGATGGGACCGTTGCGGAAGTTCATGTCAGGCCCCCGACGGATTGAAGACCGCGCCATAGCGGCGCTCGATCAGCCGGTTGGCCGACAACAGCACCACTACGGTCGCCACCAGCAGCACCACCGCCAGCGCCGCGCCCAGCGGCCAGTTGAGCGTGTTGAGGAACTCGTCGTAGGCGGCGGTGGCCACGTTCTTCAGGCGCCGGCCGCCGATGATGGCCGGCGTGGCGAAGGAACTGGCGGCCATCGCGAACACCATGATCGAACCCGACAGGATGCCCGGCATGACCTGCGGCACGATCACGCGACGGATCACGGTGAACTGGCTGGCGCCCAGCGACAGCGCGGCGGCCTCGGTCGACGGATTGATCCGCTGCAACGACGCCCACACCGCGATCACCATGAACGGCACCAGCACGTGCGTGAGCGCGATGCCCACGCCCAGGTTGCTGTACATCAGGTCGATCGGTGTGGCGATCAGGCCGATTCCCATCAACGCCTTGTTGATGAGTCCGGTGGACCCGAACAGCAGCGCCCAGCCCAGCGTGCGCACCACCACCGAGATCAGCAGCGGCCCCAGCACCACCATCAGGAACAGGCCCTTCCACGGATTGGCCATGCGCGACAGCACGTAGGCCTCGGCCGTGCCCAGCACCAGGCAGGCCAGCGTCACCAGCGCCGCCACGCCGAAGGTGCGGGCGTAGATCTCGTAGTAATAGCCGTCGCTGAAAATCTCGATGTAGTTCTTCCAGGTGAAGGTGGCCTGCATGCCGCCGTAGAACTGGAACTCGAAGAAGCTGATCAGCAGCACCAGGGCCATCGGCACCACCAGGAAGGTGGCGTACACCGCCAGCGCCGGCGCGCTCAGCAGCCAGGGGTTGGCGCGCGCGCTCATTTTGCCGGCTCCTGGCCGGCCAACGCGCACATGTCCTGCGCGCGCCAGCGCAGATGTACCGTCGCGCCCTCGGCGGGCACCGGCACGCCGTCGTTCTGGCGGATCACCATGACTTCGCCCACCGAGGTCTCGACCTGGCACAGCCAGTGGTTGCCCTGGAACACGCGCGTCTTCATGCGGCCGGGCAGGGCACAGGCGCCGGCCTCGGCAAACAGGATCTTCTCGGGCCGCACGATCACCGCGCCCTGCGGCACGGGCTGCCCGTCCATGGCGATGTGGGCCTCGCCGATGCGCGCCCGCACCTCGCCGTCATAAGACTGGGGCGTGGGCGTGAACACATTGGCCTTGCCCAGGAAGCCGCCGACGAAGCGGTTGGATGGCCCTTCATACGCGGCGAACGGCTCGGCCACCTGCTCGACCCGGCCCTGGTTCATCACCACGATACGATCGGACAGCGCCAGCGCTTCGGACTGGTCGTGCGTCACCAGGATGGTGGTGGTGCCGACGGTGCGCTGGATGCTGCGCAGCTCCAGCTGCATTTCCTCGCGCAGCTTGGCGTCCAGGTTCGACAGCGGCTCGTCCAGCAGCAGCACGCTGGGGCGGATCACCAGCGCGCGCGCCAGCGCCACGCGCTGCTGCTGGCCGCCCGACATGCGCGCCGGATGACGATCCGCCAGGTGCGACAGTCCCACCAGCTTGAGCGCCTCGGCCACCCGCGCCTGCCGCTCGTCTTTGCCGACCCGCTGCATCTCCAGGCCGAACGACACGTTCTCGGCCGCGGTCATGTGCGGAAACAGCGCGTAGTTCTGGAACACCATGCCCAGCCCGCGCTTGTTCGCGGGCGTCCTGCTGACGTCCTTGCCGTCCAGCACGATGCTGCCGCCGCTGGGTTCGACGAACCCGGCGATCATCTGCAGGGTGGTGGTCTTGCCGCAGCCGGACGGCCCCAGCAGCGAGATGAACTCGCCGCGTTCGACCGACAGACTCAGGTCCTCGACCGCCGTCAGGTCGCCGTAGCGCTTGGACAGGCGGTTCAATACGAGATAACTCATGGATGCTCCCGCTGGCGGCGCGCCCGCGCCGCCGTTGCGTCCTGGTGTACGAAACGTCAACGCTCGATTTCACGCGTCCAGCGCTTGTTCCAGTCGTCCCGGTTCTGGTTGACCGTGTCCCAGTCGATCACGATCAGGTCGGCGGCGCGTTTGCCGATCGGCAGCGGCACGCGCGGATCGTCGGCCACCTTGGCCTGCTTGTTGACCGGACCATAGCCGTAGGCGCTGGCCAGCTGCTCCTGCACCTTCGGGCTGACCAGATAGTTGACGAAGGCCTGCGCCAGCGGATTGGCGTTGGCCTTGGCCACCGGGCACACCGACGACAGCAACGCGTAGGCGCCCTCCTGCGGATAGACGAAGCCCACCGGGAAGCCGGTGTCGGCGAAGGCCTTGACGCGGCCGCTGCCCCACACGGCGATGGTGGCCTGTCCGCTGGAGAACAGCTCGGTCATCTTGCCCGGCGACGGTTCGTACACCAGCACGTTGGGGCCGACCTCGTCCTTGAAGGTCTTGAAGCCGGCGTCGATCTTCTTCTCGCCGCCGCCGCCCTCCCGGGCGTATTCCACCAGCGCGTGCAGGCCGTAGGTGTTGTTCAGCGGCGGCACCACCAATTGCTTCTTGTACTTGGGGTCCTTCAGGTCCTTCCACGAGGTGGGCGCGGCCCACTTGCGCTCGTCGAAGACCTTCTTGTTGTACATGATGCCGGTGGCGACGATGCCGATGGCCACGGCCTTGTCGTCCTTGTAGCGCGCGGTGCCGTAGATGTCGTCGGCCGGCAGGCCCTGGATGGGCGCGCAGAAGCCCAGCGCGATGGCCTGGTACATGGGGCCGTCGTCGATGATGGCGACGTCAATCTGCTGGTTGCTTTTCTGCGCCTGCAGGCGCGCCACCGTGTTGGTGGAGTTGCCGGCCACGTAATCCAGCTCGACGCCATGCTGCTTGGCGAAGGGCGGGAAGATGTCCTTGCGCATGATGTCTTCGAACGAGCCGCCGTAGCCGGCCACCACCAACTTCTGCTGCGCCTGCGCCGTGGCGCATACGCCGACGGCCACCGTGGCCGCCGCCAGGACTGCGAGTACCTTGCCCATGAAAACCCCCGTTTATTGGAAGAGAACTGCAAGAACTGCCGGTGCTGCCTGAATCCGGGGATGGACTCGCCGCAGAAAAAAATGCGGACCCGCTTGCCCCGCGACCTCATGTCCGCCGTACAATTTGTCCGTACATGAATGTCCGGACAAATAATGGATCCGCAAGGCGGGCCCTGTCAATGGGTTATTGTCCGTACAAACCCCGATAGAACGAGAAAAGGAGCCACCCCCATGACCCGATCCTCCGAACGCGCGCCCGACCCGGCCGCCGCGCGCGAGGCCCGCGGCCAGGCCACGGGGCCGGACGACGAGGCTGGCGGTCCGCGCTACAAAAGCATCTACCAGCAGTTGGCGCGCGACATCGGCAGCGGCCGCTACCCGGTCATGACGCTGCTGCCGACCGAACACGAACTGTGCGAACAATTCGGCGCCAGCCGCCACACCATCCGCGAGGCCATCCGCATGCTGACGGTGGCCGGCATGGTGTCGCGGCGCCCCGGCGTCGGCACGCGCGTCGAGACCGCCCACGCCAGCACCCGCTTCACCCAACGCATCTCGCAGTTTCCCGACCTGCTGCAGTACGCGCGCAACGCCGCGCTGCTGGTGCAGGACGTGCGCACCATCAAGCTCACCAAGCGGCTGGCCGAGAGCCTGGGCGCCGAGCCCGGCCAGCCGTGGCTGCACATCAACTCCATCAAGACGCTGGGCGACCAGGACACGCCGGTGGCGTGCACGCTGATCTACGCCGATCCGGCGCATTCCGACCTGCGCGCCGACATCCAGCCGCGCATTTCGCTGCTGCGGCTGATCGAGGACCACTTCGGCAACCGCATCCACGAGGTCAACCAGGAGTTCTCGGCCACGCCCATCGCGGCGGGGATCGCCAGACAGCTCCAGGTCGAACCGCAGACGGCGGGTTTTGTCATCACCCGCCGCTACTACGGCAGCGGCGGGGTGTTGCTGCTGGCCACGATCACCACTTTTCCGCATGACAAGATGAAGTACTCGATGTCGCTCAACGTGGCGTAACGGGGGCTTCGTAGCCATAGGCCGCGCGCGCCGCTTCCGGACTGATCTTGCCGTCGGCCAGATCGCGCTCGATGCGGCTACGGGCCCGCTCGGCCGCGGGGCCGTAGCCGCCCGCGCCCGGGGTCTCGATGCGCACGCTCTCGCCCGGCGCCAGCGTGATGTTGGCGGTCTTGGAGAACAGTTCCTCTTCGGCCGGCGTGCCGAAATTGCGCACCAGCCGCGCGCGGCGGCCATCGGCGCCGCCATCGACGCCGGCGGCCACGCCCACGGTGTGGCTGTCCGAGCGCGCCGAGAACACGATGCCCGGTCCGACCGCGCGGATCTGCTTGGCGATGCCCATGCCGCCGCGGGTGCGGCCGGCGCCGCCGGAATCGGGGATCATGGCGTACTCGTCCATCAGCAGCGGATACTCGTTCTCCAGCGCTTCCACCGGCAGGTTGGAGGTATTGGTCATGTGCACGTGCACCGCGTCCATGCCGTCGCTGTCGTAGCGCGCGCCGGCCCCGCCGCCCAGCGTCTCCAGGTAGACGAAGTGCCCGGCGCGCTCGCGCCAGCGGCCCGAGAACACGATGGCCGGGCAGCAGTCGTTGCTGGACGCCATGGTCTTTTCCGCCGGCAGCAGGCCGCGGAACGCGCCGAAGATGGCGCCCGCGACCTTCTGCGCGGTGATCGAGCGCGCGCCCACCGCCGCCGGATGCTCGGGGTTGGTGATGGTGCCCACCGGCGCTGATACGCTGATCGGGTCGAACAGGCCGGCGTTGGGCGCCAGGTCCGGATCCAGCAGCGCCTTGACCGCGTAATACACGCAGGCCCGCAGCGCGTTGAACGGCAGGTTCATGGCGCCGCGCGCCTGCTTACCCGAGCCCTCGAAATCGAAATGCAGGCGGTCGCGGCTGACCGTCAGCGTCACCTGGATCGGCACCGGATCGCCGCCCATGCCGTCGTCGTCCAGGTCGCTGCGGAAGGTGTAGCTGCCCTGCGCCAGCTCGCCGATGCGGTTGAGCAGGCGGCGGCGCGTGTACGTGATGACGTCATCCACCGAGCGCAGCACGGCCGCCAGGCCCATCTGCCGGATCAGGCCCTGCACCGCGGCCGCGCCACGGCGATTGGTGGCCATCTGCACGCGCAGGTCCAGCACCCGCTCCTCGGGGTCGCGGGTGTTGGCGCAGATCAGGCGCAGCAAATCCTCGTCCACCTCGCCGGCGCGCGCGATGCGGCAGGCGGGAATGCGGATGCCTTCCTCGAAGATCGACTTCAGGCCGCCGGCGATCGAGCCGGGCACCGCGCCGCCCACATCGGAATGGTGGGCGATGTTGGCGGCGAAAAAGCGCAGCGTGCCTTCCCAGAACACCGGCGTGACGATGTTGATGTCGGGCAGGTGACTGCCGTCGGCCAGGTAGGGGTCGTTGCAGATGAACACATCGCCGTCGCGGATCTGGTCGGCCGGGAAGGCGCGCAATATCGCGCCCATGGCGCCGTCCAGCGAGCCCAGGTGCAGCGGAATCTGCGTGCCCTGCGCCACCAGCCGGCCGGCGGCGTCGAACAGCGCCACCGAGCAGTCCTTGCGTTCCTTGATGTTGGTCGAGAACGAGGCCCGCACCAGCGTGTTGTTCATGTCTTCGGTGATCGACAGCAGGCGGTTGCAGAACACCTCCATGCCGACCGGGTCGGCCAGGGCCACGCCGGTGTCTTGATTGGCTTGATGGGCTTCACGCATGCGAGCCTCCTTGCAAACGGATGATCAGGTTGCCGTAGGCGTCGACCTCGACGTCCTGGCCCGCGCCGACCACGGTGGTCGAGCTCATTTCCTCCAGCAGCGCCGGGCCGCGGAAGCGCACCCCGGTGGGCACGCGGTCGCGGTCATAGACCGGCGTGTCCAGCCAGCCGTGGCGCTCGCCGAAATGGGCGCGGCGTTCGCCGATGCGCGCGCCGTCCAGCGTGCCATCGACCTGGCGCGGCGCCAGCGGCGCCTTCACCACCTGGCCCACCGCCTGCATGCGGCAGTTGATGATCTGCACCTTGCGGTCATCGACGGTGTAGCCGTACTCGCGCTCGTGCGCCTCGGCGAAGCGGCGCGCGAACTCGGCGTAGCCGCCGGCGCCGGTATCGTCCAGCGCCACCTGCACTTCGAAGTTCTGGCCCTCGTAGCGCGCGTCGATGGCGCTGCGGTACAGGCGCAGCGCCGGTTCCACGCGTTCTTCTTCCAGCCAGCGCTCGGCCTGATCGCGCAGTCCGTCGAAGATCGTCGATACGCCGTCCCAGCTTTCCGCGCTGGCCAGCGCGATCTCGCTGCGCACGAAGTCGAACGAGATGTCGCTGAGCAGGATGCCGCGCGCGCACATGGTGCCCGGCTCCTGCGGCACGATCACCGTGGGGATGCCGCATTCCTCGGCCACCTCGACCGCGTGCAGCGGGCCCGCGCCGCCATAGGCATACAGGGCGAATTGCGACAGGTCATAGCCGCGTTCGGTCGACACGGCGCGGATGGCGCGGCTCATGTTGGCCGCCGCGATGCGCAAAATGCCTTCTGCCGCCGCCTCGCGCGTCAGGCCCAGCGGCCGCGCCACGCGTTCGTCGATCACCTGGCGCGCGGCCTCGGCGTGCACCGGCATGCGGCCGTTGAGCAGCGCCACCGGATTCAGGCGCTGCAACGCGATCTCGGCATCGGTGATGGTCGGCTCGCTGCCGCCGCGGCCGTAGCCCACCGGCCCCGGCACCGCGCCGGCGCTGTGCGGTCCGACCTTCAGCGCGCCCGCGTCATCGAGCCAGGCAATGCTGCCGCCGCCCGCGCCGATCACGTGGATGTCCACCATCGGCGTCTTCACCGGATAGCCCGCCACCTGGCGATGCGAGGTGAACAGCGGCCGGCCATCGCAGATCAGCGACACGTCGGTGCTGGTGCCGCCGACGTCGAACGTCACCAGGTTCAGGCTGCCGATGGCGCGGCCCACGGCCGCCGCGCCCACCACGCCGGCGGCCGGCCCCGACAGGCAGGTGCGCACCGGATACTGGCGCACCGTGGCGATCGACATCAGGCCGCCGTTGGAATGGATGGTGTGCGGCTCGTGGCCGATATCCAGCTCGCGCACGCGCTGCAGGAAGCGTTCCAGGTAGCGCGCCATCTTCGGGCCCACCGCCGCGTTCAGTACCGTGGTCGACAGGCGTTCGTATTCGCGGAACTCCGGCAGCACGTCCGACGACAGGCTGATATACGCATCGGGCATTTCCTCGGCCACGATGCGCGCGGCCAGCTGCTCGTGCGCCGGGTTGCGGTAGGCATGCAGGAAGCAGATCGTGACCGCGTCGATGCCGGCGGCGGCAAAGCGCCGCGCCGCCGCCCGCACCGCGTCCGCATCCAGCGGCGTCAGCACCTCGCCCTGCGCATTGACGCGTTCATTGACCTCGGCGCGGAACTCGCGCGTCACCGCCACCGGCGGCTTGCCGACGCTGTAGTCGTACAGGTGCGGCCGCGTCTGCCGGCCGATCTCCAGCACGTCGCGAAACCCCTGCGTGGTGATCAGGCCGACGCGCGCGCCCTTGCGCTCGATGATGAGGTTGGTCGCCACCGTGGTGCCATGGCCCACGTGCGACACCTGCGACGGCGCCACGCCATGGTCATTAAGCATCTGCCCGATGCCGGTGGCGATGGCTTCCGACGGATCGGACGGCGTCGACGGCACCTTGTGAAAATGCACGATGCCTTGATCTTCGTCGATCATCGTGAAGTCGGTAAACGTGCCTCCGACGTCTATCCCTATGCGATACATGCTTGTGCTTCCCTGAAAGAAAAGAAGGGCGCGGCCGCGCTCAGTCCAGCTTGATGCCGGCCTGTTTGACCACGCCGCACCATTTGTCGATTTCGCTCTTGATCATGGCGCCGAAGGCCGGCCCGGCCACGTCCGAGACCTGCGCGCCCTGTTGTTCCAGATAGGTCTTCATGGCGGGCGCGTGCAGCGTCTGCGCCAGCGCGTCGGTGAGCTTGACGCGTAGCGGCTCGGGCAGCCTGGCCGGGGCCAGCATGCCGAACCACACCATCGCTTCGTAACCGGGATAGCCGGACTCGGCCACCGTCGGCACGTCGGGCAGCATCGGCGAGCGTTGCAGCGACGTCACCGCCAGCGCCTTGATCTTGCCGTCCTTGATATACGGATAGGACGTCATCACCACGTCCATCATCATGTTGATCTGGCCGCCCACCAGGTCGATCAACGCGGGGCCCGAACCGCGGTAGGGCACATGCACCATCGACACGCCGGCCGTGCTCTTGAACAGCTCGGCGGCCAGATGGTTCGATGTGCCCTGGCCGTTGGAGGCGAACGAGTATTTCTCGGGCTCCTTCTTGAGCAGCGCCACGAATTCCCGCAGGTTGCTGGCCGGCACCGACTTGTTCACCGACATGACGTTGGGAATGGTGGCGACGACGGTCAGCGGCGTGAAATCCTTGAGCGCGTCGTACGGCAGCTTCGAATACACGCAGGGCGCGCTGCCGTGCGTGCTGACCGAGCCCATCAGGATGGTGTAGCCATCGGCCGGCTGGCGCGCCACGTACTCGGTGCCGACGGTGCCGCCGGCGCCGGGCCGGTTCTCGACAATGACATTGGCCGACAGGCGCTGGCCCAGGCCTTCGGCGATCTTGCGCGCGATCAGGTCGGTGGACCCGCCCGCCGCGAACGGCACCACGATGCGGATCACCTTGTCGGGCCACTCGGCGCGGGCCGGTAGCGCGGTGGCGGCCAGCGCCGCCGCCCCGAATGCAAGACAGCAACTGCGAATGAACGCTGCGTTCATGACTTCCCCTTGTTGATAGAACTTCCTTGCGGCCCGATCATGGACGCCGGGCCTGAGAGGCATTGCCTCGGGTTCACTGCAACAACGGGAACATCCTAGGCCTGGCCGGCGCGCGCCAGCAGTCCTTGCGGTTTATATTGATATAGATGCCATTTATAGGTGGGCGGCGGTGAAGCATCCGGACCTGAATCTGCTTGTGCATTTCGACGCGTTGATGACCTGCCGCAATGTGTCGCGCGCGGCCGAGCAACTCGGCATCAGCCAGCCCGCCATGAGCGCCGCGATGAACCGTCTGCGGCAACTGTTCGGCGATCCGCTGCTGGTGCGCGAAGGCGGCGCGTGGCAGCCGACGCAGCGCGCGCACGAACTGCACCAGGGCTTTCTGCCGCTATTGGAAGGTTGGCGTCGCGCCACCCGCACGCGCGAGGTGTTTGACCCGGCGCACTCGGCCCGCAGCCTGTCGTTCTACGCCACCGATTACGTGCAGTACACGCTGCTGCCCAAGCTGATCCCGCGCCTGGCGGTGGACGCGCCGCACTTCCAATTGCTGATCGTGCCGGCGCGGCCGCAGCACGGCCTGAGCATGCTGGACACCAACCATGTGGAGCTGATCGCCGGCTATTTTCCGGACCCGGCGCCGGACCTGCGCACGCGCTTCCTGTACCAGGAGCCGGCGGTGTGTATCGTGCGCGAAGGCCATCCCTGTCTGCGCAAGCGCTGGAACCTGGACGCCTACCTGAGCTATGGGCACCTGGACCTGGCGGCCCACACGCGCTACTTCAGCAAGGCCATCGACCGCATCCTGATGGGGCAGAACCGCAGCCGCCGCATCGTGGCGACGTTGTCGAGCTACATGGTGTGCCCGTTCATCGTCGAGGCCTCGGACCTCATCGCCACGATGCCGGCGAGCATCGCCAAGGCGATGTCGGGCAGCGCGCGCATCGTCACGCTCAAGGCGCCGCTGAGCCTGCCGGCGATCACCGTGTCGTTGTACTGGCACGAGCGCTACCAGGATGACCCGGCGCATGCGTGGCTGCGGCAGTACCTGGCGAGCGTGCTGGGGTAGCGGCGGCGCTCGATGCCAGGGCCGCCGCGCCCACGGCGTGAACGACGGCCCCGGCAGCGCGGGCCATCGCGTGGTGTCCGGCGTTTACTTCAACGGCATGCAGATGCGCGTCTGCAGTTGCGCCGGTGGCGTGGTGCGCGGGTCGTTCAGGTATTGCTCGAACATGGGGAAGTCCGCCGGCACCATGCCGCTGCCGGGCAGCCATTCCGAGAACATCCAGTTGTAGGCCTTGTCCATCTCGTTGTACGGGCCGGTGTAGGTCAGCATGGCGCAGCGGCTGGCGGGGATTTCGAAGCGCTCCAGCTCGTCGCCCAGCACGGCGTCGGGCGCGACCGACACACCCGCCATCGAGCGCAACTGGGCCGGCGGCACCTGCTCGGGATCGTCGAAGTAGATGCCGAAGCCGATGGCCTCGGGACGCGCCAGGCCGCGGCTGGCGGCGAGCATGAAGGCGCGGGAGAAGACCGGGCCGATTTCCTGGTAGCTGCCACGGTGCGGCAGGGCGGCCAGCACGGCGCCGGGGAAGGTTTCGATGGTGATGGGGTACATGCCTAGCTCCTTGGGGTCGAAGGGTCGGGAGCGGGTCGCGCGGTAGCGCCCCGGCGGGATGCCGAAGGTCGCGCCGAACGCGCGGTTGAAGGCGGCGTCCGACTCATAGCCGGCGCGCTGCGCAACGTCACGCAAGGAATCCCCGGTACTGCCCAATGAAACGGCCGCGCGGTGCATGCGGATGCGCTGCACGGTGGCGTTCACGGTTTCGCCCATCACGGCGCGGTAGACGCGGTGGAAGTGATAGGGCGAGAGGCAAGCCAGGTCGGCCAACTGGTACAGGTCGGGGTCGGCGTCGGGGTGGCTTGCCAGCCAGCGCAGGACGGGGTCCAGGCGGTGGGCGTAGGTGGCGCGGGTTTGGGGTTTCAAGTGCGTGGCTCCTTGGGGAGCAATGTAGGCGGGCCTGGTTTGCAGATTTTGCGGTTTTTTTTCTTTGAGTTGGGTAGTTGTTGTTGCTGGTGGGGAGTGGGGTTCTTTAGACGCCCGGCACGCCGGGGCGAGGGGATGCGGGGCTACGATTGCGGTCCGGAGCCTCCGCTCCGGACTGCCCCATCCTCATCCTCGTCCGCCTTCGGCTCCCTACGGATTCCGTCGGGCGCATCTACACGCCCCGCATCCCCTCGCCCCGGCGTGCCGGGCTCTTGTTGATTTCACTTCAAGGGCGCTGGTGGGGAAAGCGAGTTTTCCACAGGGTCTCGTTTTTCTGTGCAACGCGCCGGCTGTGGATAAGTGCTTGGCGGGGTTTTCAGTAGCCGCGGATGGGGTCGTAGATGTTGGGCAAGGCCTCGCCGCGTTCGTTGGCGGTGATGAGCCAGGCGGTGTGGCGGGCGCGTTCCTGGCGGTCGGGGATGGCGGCGCAGTGCGGGGTGATGATGATTTGGGGGTGGGTCCAGAGGGGGGACTCGGGCGGCAGGGGTTCGGGGTCGAAGACGTCCAGCAAGGCCTGGTGCAGGTGGCCGCTGTCGAGGGCGTCGAGAAGGTCCTGCGTGACCATGTGGGCGCCGCGGCCGGCGTTGATGAGGCTGGCGCCGCGAGGGAGACGGGCGAAGGTGTCGCGGTTGAGGATGCCGCGGGTGGCTTCGGTGGCGGGCAGCAGGCAGACCAGCAGGTCGGTGCGGGACAGGAATTCGGGGAACTGGTCGGGACCGGCGTAGGAGGGCAGGCCGTCGGGCAAGGTGGTCGCGCCGCGCGACCAGCCGCTGACGGGGAAACCGACCTTGGCCAGCAGGCGGGCGGCGGCGATGCCGAGGTGGCCCAGGCCCATGATGCCGACGCGCATGTCGGCGGCCACGCGCAGCGAGTCGTACAGTTCCCAGTGGCGACGGGCCTGCTGGTCGATGGCGCGCTTGAGGTCGCGGGTCAGCATCAGGGCGCTGGTCAGCACGAACTCGGCCATCTCGGTTTCGGTGCGCGGGGTGACCATGCGGGCAATGCGCAGGTGGCGCGGCCAGGCGGGGTCGGAGACGATGTGGTCGACGCCGGCGCCGGCGCTGATGATGAGCTTGAGGTTGGGGAAGGTGGCCAGGCGGCCGGGCTCGGGCGCCCAGACCAGGGCGTAGTCGACCGAGGCGGGGTCGACGTCGTCGAACCAGCTGACGATCTCCAGATCGGGCGCGTGGCGCTTGAACTGCTCGCGCCATTCTTCCATGGCCGATTCGCCGCCAGACCTGATGATGAGCCGCATGCCTCGCTCCTGCGTGAAGGGCGCGCGCGCCCTGGATGTGATCGGCGCCTTGCCGACCGCGACGCGCGCAGCGTCGCGGTCGGCAAGGCGCGCCTGTCCTCAGCGTTCGACCGAGCGGTTCCAGCGCGCGTTGAAGGCGGGACGGGTGGCGTTGATCTGGTCCCAGTCCAGGATCTTGGCGTTGGCCATGTAGCCCTGGAAGCGCTTGAGCGCCTCTTCGCTGCCGGCCGGCGGTTGAACGTTCTTATTGGACGGGAAATGGCCGCCCATTTCCAGTGCCTTGGCCTGCGCCTGCGGCGACAGCAGGTACAGCGCCAGCTTCTGCGCCAGTTCCGGCTCGCTGTTCTTGGCGATGACGCACTCGGCCACCATCAGGATCACCGAGCCTTCCTTGGGCTGGGCGTATTCCACCGGGATGTCGCGCTTCTTCAGGCGGGCGATGGCGGTGGGCGTGAGCGGGAAGATGGCGGCTTCGTTGGACTGGATCATCTCGGCCAGCTTGGCCGAGTTGGGGATGTATTCCAGCACGTTGGGGCCGATGGTGGACGGCCACTGCTTGAAGCCGGGCTCGGTGTTCTGGTCGTTGCCGCCCTGGATGCGGTTGAACATCAGGAAGCCGTGCAGGCCGAAGGTGCTGCCCGAGGCCGACTGGAACACCACTTTGCCCTTGAACTTGGGATCGGCCAGGTCCATCCACGAGGTCGGCGCGGCCCAGCCTTTCTCCTTGAACAGGCGGGTGTTGTAGCCCAGGCCGGTCATGCCGATGTCGATGCCCGCGGCCATGCGGTCCTTCATGACGGCGGTGGGGTAGAGGTCCTTGAGCACCGGATCGTCGTTGAGCGGCTCGCACAGGCCCATGGAGATGGCGCGCGCCATGATGCCGTCGTCCAGGAACATGACGTGCATCTGCGGCTTGTCCTTGAACGCCTGGGCCTTGGCCAGCACGTCGGTGGAGGTGCCGGGCACCACCACGATCTTGACGTTGTTGGCCTTCTCGAAATCCGGGAACACGTACTGCGTGAAGGCGCGCTCCATGTCGCCGCCGTTCATGCCGACGTACAGCGTCTTCTGCTGCGCCATGGCGCCCGCCGACAGCGCGGCCAGCGCCAGGCCCAGCAGCCACTTCCCCTTGGACGGGCGGCGAACGCCCTGTTTGTTGTGCTTCATGGTGACTCCAGCGTTTGCTCACGAACAGGCCCCAACCGAGCCACGGCGCCGTGAGCGGCCCCCGTGTATCGTCCGATGCCGAAGGCGTCGATGGGAATGGAAGACCGGCCGTTAACGACCAGTTCGGAAAGCACTTCGCCCACGGCGGGGCCGATCTGGAAGCCCGCGCCGGACAGGCCGAAGGCATGGAACAGGCCCGGCACGGTGGCGCTGGGGCCCAGCACCGGGTTGTGGTCGGGCATGTTGCCCTCGACCCCGGTCCAGAAGCGGATGACCTGCGCCCCGCGCAACGGCGGCAGCAGGCGCGCGGCGTTGGCCATCAGCGGGCCCAGCGCCTCGCGGCCGGGACGGGCGTAATCGGGGCCGGCGGACACGGCGCGGCCCCCACCGATGACGCAGTTGCCTCGCGCCACCTGGCGCGCGTAGATGCCGCCGCCCTGCATGCCGAGGCTGACATCCATGAACAGCGGCAGCGGCTCGGTCACCATCATCAGCGGATGGATCGCGGTCTCGGGCACGGTTTCGCCGAAGTCCTGCGCGAAGCGTCCGGCCCAGGCGCCGGCGCAATTGAGCAGGAAGCGCGAACGCACCTCCAGCGCATCGCCGGCGCGCAGGATAAAGCGCTCGCCGTCGTGGATGGCCTGCGTGACGGGGGTGCCTTCGCGCACATCGGCGCCCAGTGCGCGGGCGGCGCGGCCGAAGGCCGGCGACACCAGGCGCGGGTTGGCGTGGCCATCCTCGGGGCAGAACGAGCCGCCCACCACGTGCGCGCCCAGCCAGCCGAAACGCCGCGCCAGCGCGGCGCGGTCCAGCATTTCCAGGTTCATGCCGAAGCCGCGCGTCCGCGCGCGGTAGGCATGCAGGGCTTCCAGGTCCGCATCGGAACACGCCAGCTTCAGGTGCCCCGAGCGTACGTATTCCCCGTCGATGCCGATCAGTTGCGGCAGCTGGCCCCAGAGTTCGTGCGCGCGGCGCGCCAGCGGCATCTGCTCCAGGTCGCGGCCCTGGCGGCGCACGCCGCCATAGTTGACGCCGCTGGCGCGGGCCCCGCACAGCGCGGCCTCCAGCAGCACCACCGGCACGCCCAGCCGGCGCAGGAACAGCGCGGCGCTGCCGCCGACGATGCCGCCGCCAAGAATGGCGACTTCGGTGTCGATGCGTTCGGTCATGGCGCGGCCTTCTCCGTGCGGTCGAGACAGACGATATCCACAGGGATCGGCTTGACCGGCGGCTGGCCACGCAGGCGGCCGACGCCGTCCGGCCCGGCGCCGCAGGCGTGCGCCAGCACTTCGGCCGCGCCGGCGCCGCACATGCGGCCCTGGCAGCGGCCCATGCCGACGCGCGTCAGCGCCTTCAGGCGGTTCAGTTCGCGCGCGCCGGTGCCGTGGACCGCCGCGCGCAGCGTGCCGGCGGTGACTTCCTCGCAGCGGCACACCACGGTGTCGTCGGCGATGTCGGCGGCCCAATCCTCGGGAAACGGAAAGGCGCGCTCCAGCGCATCGCGCACGCGGCCGTTGGCGGCCAGGCGGGCTTCGAGCTGGCGCGCCCGCTGCGCCGGCTGCGCATGGCCCGCATCCTCCAGTAAGGCGAGCGCGGCGCGCTCGCCGGCCAGCTCGGCCGCGTCGGCGCCGCCGATGCCGGCGCCGTCGCCAGCCACGTACACGCCGGCCACGCTGCTGCGCCCGGCCGCGTCCAGGCGCGGCGTCCAGCCACGGTCGCGGACATTGAAGGCGAACTGGCAGCCCACCAGGCTGGCCAGTTGCGTTTCGGAGCGCAGCGACAAGCCATAGCCCAAGGCGTCGCAATCCACCCGCCGCTGCCGCGATCCCTGGCGGTAGGCCAGCCCGGTGACGCGCGTCTCGCCCTCGACCCGCACCGGCCGCACGCCGCTGGCCATGGGCACGCCATGCGCGCGCAGCCAGGCCATGTAGTACAGCCCCTTGGCCAGCAGGCCCGGCGCGCGCAGCATGCCGGGCAACGCCGCCAGGCGGTCGGCGAAGCGCGAGGTATCCAGCACCGCCACAACGCGGGCGCCGGCCTTGGCGTACTGGTAGGCGACCAGATAGAGCAGGGGGCCGGTGCCCAGGAACGCGACGCGCTCGCCGATGGCGCAGCCCTGGTGCTTCAACGCCACCTGCGAACCGCCCAGCGTGTACACGCCCGGCGTCAGCCAGCCCGGGAACGGCAGCACGCGATCGGTGGCGCCGGTGGCCAGGATCAAGTGGGTGTAGGGCACGGGCGCGCTCTTGCCGTCGCGCAGCACATCGAGCGTCTTGCCTTCGGCGTTCCACACCAGGCTGCCGGGCCGGTAATCCAGTTGCGGCGCCAGCTCGTCCATCTTGCGATGCAGCGCATCGGCCTTGCGGTGCTCGAAGCCATACAGCGACGCCTTGGAGCGCGCGAAGCCCGGCGGCGGCTGCCGGTAGATCTGGCCGCCGGCGCGCGGCGCCTCGTCCAGCACCACCGGCCGCAGGCCCTGGGACGCCAGCGTCTGCGCGGCGCGGATGCCGGCGGGGCCGGCGCCCACGATCACGGGCAGGATCAGGTTCATGAGGCGTCGCCCTCCGCCGCCAGCGTGCCCGGCACCTGCTCGGCGCGCAGCGGCGCGCTGCGCAGGCGCATGCCCGCTTCGATGTAGGTGGAACAGGCGCGCAGCCGCGTGCCGTCCTCGCGCTGCATCCAGCAGTCCTGGCAGGCGCCCATCATGCAGAAGCCGGCGCGCGGCCCGCCGCCGAATTCCGAGACGCGCAGGCGCTCGGCCTGCGTCAGCACCGCCGTCAGCACGGTATCGCCCGCCAGCGCGCTGCAGGGTTTGCCGTCCAGCGTGAAGGCGACGGCGGGCCGGGCCGTTTCGGCCAGGCGTTTCAGTATTGCCATGATGGCGGGGTCTCCCGTTGCGTACCCGGCGTGATCGTCATTTCTGTCCCACCAGCACGCGGTCCAGGCCGTAGACACGGTCCAGCAGCAGCATGGTCACCGCGGTCAGGCCGATCACCAGCGCCGACACGGCCGCCATCATCGGGTCGATCGACTCGGTGGCGTACATGTACATGCGCACCGGCAGCGTGATGGTCGAGGGCGCGGTGATGAACACCGACATGGTCAGTTCGTCGAAACTGTTGATGAAGGCCAGCAGCCAGCCGCCCGACACGCCTGGAATGATGAGCGGCAGCGTCACCTGGAAGAACACGGTGGCGCGGCTCGCGCCCAGCGACAGCGCGGCGTGCTCGACCGAGCGGTCAAAGCCCACCAGCGCGCCGATCACCAGCCGCATCACATACGGCGTGATCACCACCACGTGGCTGAACACCAGCCAGCCGAAGCTGCCGGTGGTGCCCAGCAGCGCGAAAAAGCGCAGCAGCGCCACGCCCAGCACCAGGTGCGGGATCATCAGCGGCGACAGGAACAGGCCGTTGAGCGCATCGCGTCCCGGAAAGCGGTAGCGCGTAATGGCGATGGCCGCCGGCACCGCCAGGCACACGGCGATGCTGGCCGACAGGAACGCCAGCCACAAGCTGTTCTTGAACGCCTGCATGAAGTTGGGATGCTCGAACACCGCGTGGAACCAGCGCAGCGAGAACTGCGTGGTCGGCACCGTCAGCGTCGACTCGGGCGTGAACGCCACCAGACACACGATGGCCAGCGGCGCCAGCACGAACAGCACCACCAGGGCATTGAAGAGCAGGGCGAAGGGACCGTTTTTCTGCATGATCGCTGTCCTCGCTCAACCCAGGCTGCGCCGGTAGGAACGTTCCACCACGCGGTTGTACGCCATCATGATGACGACGTTGACCACCAGCAGCACGATGGCGATGGCCGCGCCCAGCGGCCAGTTCAATTCGGTCAGGAATTCGTCGTAGACCACCGTGGCCACCATCTTCAGGCGGCGTCCGCCCAGCAGCGCGGGAATGGCGAACGAACTGGCCGACAGCCCGAACACGATCAGGCTGCCCGAAAGGATGCCCGGCATGGCCTGCGGCAGCACGATACGCAGCAGCGTCTGCAAGCGCGACGCATTGAGCGACAGCGCCGCGTGCTCCACGGTCGGGTCCAGCTTCTGCAGCGAGGTCCACACCGGAATCACCATGAACGGCAGCATCACGTGCACCAGGCCGATGATGACGGCGGTAGGCGTGTACAGCAGTGGTCCCAGGCCCAGCGCCGCGGCCGCGCGGCCGATGGCCCCGCCCGGCCCCAGCAGCATGCTCCAGCCGAAGGCGCGCACCACCAGCGAGATCAAGAGCGGCGACAGCACCACCAGCAGGAAGATCGAGCGCCACGGCTTGCCCATGCGCGACAGGATGTAGGCCTCGGGCGCGCCGATCAGCACGCAGATCAGCGTGGTCACGCCCGCGATCCAGAACGTGCGCCAGAAGATCTCCAGGAAATAGCCGTCGGTCACCACCGCCAGGTAGTGTTCGAAGGTGTGCCCGGGCAGGATGCCCGCGCTGTAGTCGAACGGACGGAACGACAGCACCAGCGTCAACGCCAGCGGCGTCAGCACCAGCGTCAGGAACACGATCGCCAGCGGGATCGAACCGAGGATGGCCAGCAGCCCGTCGGTGCGCGGCTTGGGCGCGCTGGCGGCGCCGGGTTGGGTCAGCGTCGCCATGTCAGGCCTCTTCGGCAACGGCCGCGACGGGCAGCACGCGCAGCACGCCCTCGGCCCAGTCCAGGCCGATCTGGTCGCCATCATCGTGCGGCCGGCGGCCGTCGTTGGGCGTGAGCACCGTCAGCGCCCCCACCGGCGAATCCAGCCCGTACATCCACTGGCTGCCCAGGAAGTAGCGCGTGCTGACCACACAGGACAGCTTGCCCTGGCCGGCCGGCACCGGCACCAGCTTCTCCGGCCGCAGCGACAGCTGCACACTGTCGCCATGGCGCAGCCCCGCGCCGTCGACCAGCACGCGCAGCGCGCCGGTCTCCACCTCGGCCTGCGCGCCGCAGCGCGTCACGCGGCCCGGCAGCAGATTGGTCTTGCCGACGAAACGAGAGATGAACTCGCTCTGCGGATGCTCGTACATGCGGTAGGGCGCATCCACCTGCGTGGCGCGGCCGTCCTGCATCACCACCACGCGGTCGCTGATGGACAGCGCCTCCGCCTGGTCGTGCGTCACCATCACGGTGGTGGTGCCGATCTGCTTCTGGATGCTGCGCAGCTCGAACTGCATGTCCTCGCGCAGCTTGGCGTCCAGGTTCGACAACGGCTCGTCCAGCAACAGCACCGGCGGCCGGATCACCAGCGCGCGCGCCAGCGCCACCCGCTGGCGCTGCCCGCCCGACAGTTCACGCGGAAAGCGGTCGGCGTGCTTGTCCAGCTTCACCAGCGCCAGCGCCTCGCGCACCCGCGCCTGGCGCTCGGCGCGCTCGACCTTGCGCATCTTCAGCCCGAACGCCACGTTGTCCGCCACCGTCAGGTGCGGAAACAGCGCATAGCTCTGGAACACGATGCCCAGCCCGCGCGTGTTCGGCTTGGCATGGGTGATGTCGCGGCCGTCGAGCGTGATGCTGCCGCGCGTCACGTCGGCAAAGCCCGCGATCATCTGCAGCGTGGTGGTCTTGCCGCAGCCCGACGGCCCCAGCAAGGACACGAATTCCCCTTTCTCGACCGCCAGGCTCAGGTCCGAGACCACCCGCAGGTCGCCGTAATTCTTGGAGACGTTGTCCAGCCGCAGAAATGACATATTCCAACCCCCTGCCCGGTAAGGCGCGGTGCGCGGGACCCGCCCGCGTTGCAATCGATGCAGGGCAGTCTAGGAGGGGCCGAAAAGGCCGGTCAATTAGGGTTTTCCGAAGAATCGAATTTTCTACTTATTATTTCCGTATAGCTGAATTTCCTGATAAAAATACAGCCGTATATTTTGATTATCGGAATTGAACAATGAAGAAATCAGAAGCCGCCGACGACGCCGGCGCTCAGGGCGTCCTGCAACGCGCCTTCGCCGTGCTGCGCGTCCTGTCCGACGCCAAGGGCGAAAAATTGCGCCTGACCGACATCGCCGCCCGCACCGGCCAGGCCCAGGCCACCGTGCACCGCGTGCTGCAGGGCCTGGTGCAGGAAGGCATGGTCGAACAGCCCGCGCAGAGCAAGGGCTACCAACTCACCGTCGCCTTCTTCTCGCTCGCGGCCAACGCCGGCAACCACCAATCGACCCTGCGTTCGATCTACCGTCCCGCCATGCTGCGCCTGAGCGGCATGCTCAACGACACCATCTTCCTGCTGGTGCGCAGCGGCTTCGACGCCGTCTGCCTGGACCGCATCGACGGCGCCTTCCCGGTGCGCTCGCACACCGGCGACATCGGCGGCCGCGTCCCGCTCGGCCTCGGCCAGGGCGGCCTGCTGCTGCTGGCCAACCTGCCAGACGCCGAACGCGAGGAAGTCCTGCGCTTCAACATCCCGCGCCTGCACCACCTGGGCTTCGTCGACGAAATCACCATGCGCGCCGGCATCAAGGAATGCCAGGAACTCCAATACGCCCGCAGCAAGGGCCAGGGCATCTTCCCCAACATCGCCGGCCTCGCCGTCCCCGTGCACGACCCCAACGGCATCACCGTCGCCGCCCTCAGCATCGCCGCCCCCGTCGAACGCATCAGCGACGAACGCCTGCCCCTGATCGTGGAGATTCTGCGCCGCGAAGCCGCCGGCATCAGCGCCCAACTCAACCCCTTCGACCCGGCGCTAAGGCGCCCCAGCCAATTCCTGGGAACCGGCAACCGCGACTGAAACGACCAGCCACACCGCCCCCTCTCCCCACCCAAGGCCGGGCCAACCCAGCCCCGCATCAACGTCGCGCAGCGCACATCGCGCCACCACAAGACACCGCGTAAGTCATGGCCGGCTGCCCGCGCAGCCGACCATGACGGGCAACGCACACTCTTCATGCCCCCTCCGCTCCAACAACGCCTCAACTCTCGACACCCGCAGGCCGGCGCGGCGAGGGGCGGGCGGGGCGCGCCGTGTAGATGCGCCCGAGGGAATCCGTAGGCAGCCGCCTCAGGCGGCAACGAGGATGACGATGGGGCAGTCCGGAGCGAAGGCTCCGGACCGCAATCGTAGGCGCGCCCCGCCCGCCCCTCGCCGCGCCGGCCGACCTACGAAGCACGACTCGCCAAGCAAAAACCCCAAAGCAAGAAAACAAAAAAGCCGGCAAGCCGCAACAGCGACCCACCGGCTTCCAGCCAATCAGCGCAACGCTCAAACGGGATAAGTCCCCGGCAGGAGAATGCTCCGATCCCCGACTTCGATATTGCGCCGCCCGCAAAGCGCCATCGTCGTATCCATTTCCTTGTACAGGATCTCCAGCACGCGCTTGACGCCCGCCTGCCCATATGCGCCCAGGCCGTAAAGGAACGCCCGCCCGATCATCGCGCCGCGCGCGCCCAGTGCCACCGCCTTGAGGATATCCTGCCCCGAGCGCACGCCGCCATCCATCCACACTTCGATCTTCGACCCCACCGCATCCGCGATCGACGGCAGCGCCGCGATCGACGACATCGCGCCATCGAGCTGGCGCCCGCCGTGGTTGCTGACGATCAGCGCATCCGCCCCGCTGTTGGCCGCCAGCTGCGCATCTTCGACATCCAGGATGCCCTTGATGATCAGCTTGCCGCCCCAGCGCTGCTTGATCCACTCCACATCGTCCCAGCTCAGGCGCGGATCGAACTGCTCGGCCGTCCACGACGACAGCGACGACAGGTCGCTCACGCCCTTCGCATGGCCGACGATGTTGCCGAACGTGCGGCGCTTGGTGCCCAGCATGCCCAGGCACCAGCGCGGCTTGGTCGCCAGGTTGATGAGATTGCGGAGGGTCGGCTTGGGCGGCGTCGACAGCCCGTTCTTGATGTCCTTGTGGCGCTGGCCCAGGATCTGCAGGTCCAGCGTCAGCACCAGCGCCGAGCAGCCCGCCGCCTTGGCCCGGTCGATCAGGTTGCCGACGAACTCGCGGTCGCGCATCACGTACAGCTGGAACCAGAACGGCTTTCCGGTGGCCGCGGCCACGTCTTCCAGCGAGCAGATGCTCATGGTCGACAGCGTGAACGGCACGCCGAAATCGGCCGCCGCCTTGGCCGCCAGGATCTCGCCATCGGCGTGCTGCATGCCGGTCAGGCCCGTCGGCGAAATCGCCAGCGGCATCACCGCATCCTGGCCCACCAGCGTGGTGCGCAGCGAACGGCCTTCCATGTTCACCGCCACGCGCTGGCGCAGCTTGATCTTCTGGAAATCGCTTTCGTTGGCGCGGTAGGTGCCCTCGGTCCAGGCGCCCGAATCGGCGTAGTCGTAGAACATGCGCGGCACGCGCTTGCGCGCGATCGCGCGCAGGTCTTCGATGCAGGTGATCGTGGAAAGGTCAGCGGTCATGGTTATTCTTCTGGGGAAAGAGGGGTCGCGATCCCGCAGCGCGCCCACCCCTGCGCGCAACCCGCCCGCGTCGCAAGGACATCCGGGGTCGCGCATGGCGGCCAGGCCCTGCGGCGCCGCCCAGTATACGCGCCGAGGCCGGCAAGCGTCCCTTGCCGGCCCCGTGCCCCCCCTACGTCGCCGCCGATTGCCCGGCCGCCGCTACCTCGGCCAGACCTTGCTCACCGCCCGGATCGTGGCCCACGCCACCCAGCGCGGGCTGGTCAGGCGCGCCGCTGGCAAGCGCCGCATCACATCCACCGCCAGGCCGCCGCGGCGATGCCATTCCTTCTTGCGCGTCTGGCTGTCGGTCCAACGGCCTTCCAGCCACGGAAACTCGCGCCGTCCCGGCTTGTAGACCGGCGGCGTGTTGTAGATCAGGATGTACGCCAGCCGCGGCTGCGGCGAGGTATTGGCGCCGGTGAAATGCAGCGTGCGCGCATCGTGCACGGTGCAGCCGCCGGGTTGCAGCGGCTCGGCCACCGCCTGCTCGCGCGGGAAGTCGGCGCAGCATTCGAGCGGATGCAGCGTCTTGTCGCCGCCCGGCGAGCGGTGCTCCAGCACCTCGCCCTTGTTCGATCCCGGAATGAACTGCATGCAGCCGTTCTCCAGCGTGGCCGGCTGCAGCGCCAGCCAGATACTCAGCTCGTTGTAGATGAAATCGGGCGAACGGAACGCCTCGTCCTGGTGCCACGGCGTCTCGGGCCCGACCAGCGCCGGCTTGAGCAGCGCGTGTTCGCCGTACAGCGCGGCGTCCTCGCCCAACAGCTGGCGCGCCAGCTCCAGCGTGCGTTCGTGATACTGGGTCTTCAGCAGGCCCGGGGCATAATGGCGAGGATCGTGCAGACTGGGAAACTTGGCCGGCTTGGTCGGGTCGTCGCGGCTGATGAAGTCGTACTGCGCCCCCTCGTTATAGCCGGTCTTGTTCGCGAACAAGTCCAGCAACGTGCGCCGGATGTAGCCCACCTCGTCCTGCGGGCACATATCCTGCAGGGCCAGGTAGCCCCGTTCCCTGTACCGCGCTGTTTCTGCTTCCGACAACAAACTGGTCTCTTCCATAATGGCTTCTCCAAGCTTTGCTTGCGGGCGTTCCCGTTGGCACGTTTCGACATGTGCACTAACGTATCGCTTCGATGCCCGGGGGGCCTATCGACCATCCGCTGTAGCCGGAACCGTCTAGCCCGCCGGCGCGCCGCGGCGCATCATCCGAAGGAATTCCAATGCAAGACACCCATATAGAAACCGTTCATGTGACCGTCAGCGGCGCCGTGCAGGGCGTGGGCTACCGCCATGCCGCCGTGCGCCGCGCCCACCTGCTGGGCGCGCGCGGCTGGGTGCAGAACATGCTGGACGGCACCGTGCAGGCGCTGGTGCAGGGCACGCCCGACCAGGTCGATCACATGCTGGAATGGCTGCGGCGCGGGCCGCCGGGCGCCGAGGTCACCGAAATGGTCACGCGACGGGAGTACACCGACAAGCGCTACGCCCATTTCGAACAGCTGTAGAACGCACGCCAGGCGTCCCGCCTTTCATCCCAAAGTGGGTGGAGGACACGGCCAGGGAAGGATGAATACCGCGGGATGAGAACCGGCGCAGCAACGCCGAGGCGGGCGCGGCGACCGCCGAATCGACGAAGCGCAATGCGCGCGGCGGGATCAGCGGTTGCGCAGCCAGCGCCCGCCCACCTGGTTGATGACCAGCCCCATCAGCACGCAGCCCGCGCCGGCCCACTGCAACGGCTGCAACCGTTCGTCGAAGGCCGCCGATGCGGCCCACAACCCCACCACCGGCACCAGCAGCGAGAACGGCGCGATCTTGGCGGCCGGATGGCGCGTCAGCAGCTGGGTCCACAGGGTATAGGCCAGCAGCGTGGCCAGCACCGCCAGGTACAGCACCGACAGCGCCTCGCCCCAGCCGATGCCCAGGATCATGTCCGTCACCGCGTCCCAGCCATCCGCCATCACCGCCAACGCCAGAAAGGGCAACACCGGCGCGGCGCTGCTCCAGGCAATGAAGGCGAAAGGATCGTAGCCAGGGGCCTTGCGGCTGGCCAGCCGCACGATGATGTTGGACACCGCCCACATGGAAGCCGCGCCCAGCGTCAGGACAAAGCCCACCATGGTCATCTGCCCCGGCCCGTCGCCGCGGCCCGCGGCGATCACCGCCAGCCCCAGCGCCGCCACGCCCAATCCGGCCCAATGATGCGGCCGGGCTCGCTCGCGCAGCATCGGCGCGGCCAGCAGCAGCGTGAAGAACGCCTGGGTCTGGATCACCAGCGAAGCCATGCCCGCCGGCATGCCGAACTTGAGGGCCGTGAACAACAGGCCGAACTGGCCCAGGCCCTGCACCAGTCCATAGGCCGCGATCCATTGCCAGGGCAGGCGCGGCGGCCGCACGAACAACACCAGGGGGAAAGCCGCCAGGGCGAACCGCAGGGCGCCCAGCATCATGGGCGAGAGGCCTTTGAGGCCGAACTTCATGACCACGAAGTTCAGGCCCCAGATCACCACTACCGCCAGCGCGCAGAGATAGTCTTTCTTGGAGAGGTGGGTAGCGGACATGCCTGCATTATCGCATCGCCCGCCCCCGAAAAACGCCGATTCAGCGGCTTGCCAGCACCTTTTTGAAGGCCTCGATGGCGCGGTCGATGTCCTCGTCGTCGATATGGCGGTGCGTCACGCAGCGCAGGCGCGTGCGGCCCCACGGCCGCGTCAGCAGGCCCGCGCCTTCCAGCGCCGTGACCCAGTGCGCATTGGTCATGCCCGTGTCGGCGGTCTCGACCTGGACGATGTTGGTCTGCGGCACCGTGGCCGACAAGGACGGATCGAGCCGGTTCAGGCCATCGCTCAGGCGGCGCGCGCGCGCGTGGTCCTCGACCAGGCGGTCGCCCATGGTCTGCACGCCTTCCAGCCCGGCCGCGGCCATGATGCCGGCCTGGCGCTGCGTGCCGCCAAGCATGCGGCGCAGCATGCGGGCGCGCGCCATCACCGGCCGCGCGCCGGTCAGCACCGCGCCCACCGGCGCGCTCAGGCCCTTGGACAGGCACAGCGACACCGTGTCGGCATGGCGCGTGATCTCGGCCGGCGCCACGCCCAGCGCCACCGCGGCGTTGAACAGGCGCGCCCCGTCCAGGTGCACCGGCACGCCGCAGTCCTGCGCCATGCCATGGACCGCCTGCATGTGTTCCAGCGGCAGCACCGTGCCGCCAGCGTTGTTGTGCGAAGTCTCCATCGCCACCAGCGCGGTCTTGAGCTTGTGGCCGCCGGACTGCAGCGCGTCTTCCAGGCGGTTCAGGTCCATGGCACCATCGGTGCCCGTCACGCCCTGGTAGAACAGCCCGGTGAAAGTGGCGGCGCCGCGCTCGGACGTATACATGTGCGCGGCCGATTCCAGCACCACCTGCTCGTTGCGCTGGCTCTGCGCCAGCACCGCCAGCAGGTTCGCCATGGTGCAGCTGGGCACGAACAGCCCGGCTTCCTTGCCCAGGCGCGCGGCAACGTGGGCCTCCAACGCGCGCACGCTGGGGTCGCCATCGAGCCCGTCGTCACCGATCGGGGCGGTGCGCATGCGCTCGTACATGGCGGCGGTGGGGTGGGTCACCGTGTCGCTGCGCAGGTCGACGAGTGCGCTGGAGGAGTCGACGGAAATCCGCTGGGTCATAACAATCAGTGCTGCAGAATTTTGGAAAGAAATTGGCGCGTGCGCGGCGCGCGCGCCTCGACATCGTCGAAGAAGGCCGTCTTCGGGCAGTCTTCGACGATCTTGCCGCCGTCCATGAAAATCACACGGTCGGCCACGCGGCGGGCGAACCCCATTTCATGGGTCACCACCATCATCGTCATGCCTTCGCCGGCCAGGTCGGTCATCACGTCCAGCACTTCGTTGACCATCTCCGGATCCAGCGCCGAGGTCGGCTCGTCGAACAGCATCACCACCGGATCCATCGACAGGGCGCGGGCGATCGCCACGCGCTGCTGCTGGCCGCCGGACAGCTCGCCCGGATGCTTGTCCTTGTGCGCCGACAGGCCGACCCGCTCCAGCAGCGCCAGCGCGCGGGCGCGGGCCTCGTCCTTGCCGCGCTTGAGCACCTTGAGCTGGCCCAGGCACAGGTTCTCGGTCACCGACAGGTGCGGGAACAGCTCGAAGTGCTGGAACACCATGCCGGCCACCGAACGCAGCTTGGGCAGGTCGGTGCGTGGATCGCCCACATGGATGCCGTTGACCACGATGTCGCCCTTCTGGAAGGGTTCGAGCGCGTTGACGGTCTTGATCAGGGTCGACTTGCCCGACCCGGACGGGCCGCACACCACCACGACCTCGCCCCGGCCAACGGTGGTGGAGCAGTCATCCAGCACCTGGAAGTCGCCATACCACTTGCTGACCTGCTTGATCTCGATCATCGGGGGTTTCGAAGAGAGTTGCATCGTTGGACCTGTGGATAACCTGGGCGCCTAGCGCAGCACCCGCACGCGCTTTTCCAGCCGTTTGACCAGACGGGATGCCGTGAAGCAGATCACGAAATACACCACCGCCACGAAGAGATAGAGTTCCACCAGCCGGCCGTCGCGCTGGCCGATCTTGGACGCCGCGCCCAGGAAGTCGGTCAGCGACAGCACGTACACCAGCGAGGTGTCCTGGAACAGGATGATGACCCGCGTCAGCAGCGCCGGCACCATGTTGCGGATGGCCTGCGGCAGGATCACGTAGCGCATGCCCTGCCAGTGGTTCAGGCCCAGCGCCATGCTGGCCGAGACCTGGCCGCGCGCGATCGACTGGATGCCGGCGCGCATGATCTCGCAGAAGTACGCGGCCTCGAACAGCGTGAACGTGACCACCGCCGAATTGAACGCTCCCACCCGCAGCGGCGTGGGCGAACCCACGATCCAGGCGGCGATATAGGGCACCAGGAAGTAGAACCAGAAGATCACCAGCAGCAGCGGCACCGAACGCATCACGTTCACGTAGATGCCCGCCGGCACCGACAGGATCCGGAAGCGCGACAGCCGCATCATGGCCAGCACCGTGCCCAGCGCCAGCCCCATCACCGCCGCCAGCAGCGTCAGGGTCAGCGTGAAGGTCATGCCGGTCTGGAACAGGTACGGCAGCGCGCTGCCGATGACGTCGAAATCGAATTTGCCCATGTCGATTCCTAGCGCCCGTTCTTGGCCGCCGCGCCGATCAGGCCGGGAACCGCCACATGGCGTTCAAGCAGGCGCATGCCCAGGACCACGATGCCGTTCAGGATCAGGTAGATCACGGTCGCGGCCGTGAAGGCCTCGAAGATATGGAAGCTGAACTCGGCCATCGAGCGGGTCTGGCCGGTCAGTTCCAGCAGGCCGATGGTCAGCGCCACCGACGAATACTTGATCGTGCCCATGAACTCCGAGGTCAGGGGCGGCAGCACGATGCGATAGGCCTCGGGCAGGATGATGTAGCGGTACACCTGCGTCTCGGTCAGCCCCAGCGCCGTGCCCGCCTGGAACTGGCCGCGCGGCAGCGACTGGATGCCGGCGCGCAGCTGCTCGGCCACGCGCGCCGAACCGTAGAAGCCCAGGCACAGCACCGCCGGCAGGAATTGCCCCCAGGGCTGCGGCATCTGCTTCATGGCCAGCCCCCAGGCGTGCGGCAGCAGCTCGGGCAGCACGAAGTACCACAGGAACATCTGCACCAGCAGCGGCACGTTGCGGAAAATCTCGACATAGGTCGCGCCGACGGCATTGGCCAGGCGCGACGAGGCGGTGCGCATCACGCCCAGGCACGACCCCAGCAACAGCGAGAACACCCACGCCGTCAGGGCCAGCGCCAGGGTCCAGCCCACGCCGATCAGGATCGTCTCCAGGAAGGTATGCACGCCGTCGGGCGACATCTCCAGGAAGATGCTCCAGTTCCAGTTGTAATTCATGCTTCAGGACCTGTGGACAACCAAAGAAGAGGGCGCCGGCGGGCGGCGCCCCGGGTCGCGCGGCGCCGCGGCGCCCATGACAGGGCCGCCGCGGCGGGCCGGCTTACTCGTAGGCCTTGGGGTCGCCGGAGTCGGTCGGATGCGCCAGCGCGCGCTTGAGCGCGTCGCTCATCGGGTACTTCAGGTTGATCTGCTTGGGCGGGATCGGCGAGTTGAAGTACTTGTCGTAGATCGCGGCGACGCGGCCGGTCTTGATCAGGTCCAGCACGGCGTCGTCCACCACCTTCTTGAAGGCCGGATCGTCCTTGGGCTGCATGATGCCGTAGGGCGCCAGTTCCAGGCCCTTGGTGCCGATCACGAAAGCGTCCGGGTTCTTGGACGAGGCCACCACGCCATAGGCGATGCCGTCATCGTTGGCCGACCCGGCGGCGCGTCCGGATTCCACCATCAGCAGCGTTTCCGCCGTATCCTTGGTGGGCGCCATGCTGATGCCCAGGTTGCCCTCGGCGTTCAGGCGCGAGATCAGCTTGAAGGTCTGGCCGCCGGCCTGCGCGGCGATGGTCTTGCCGCGGAACGACGCCAGGTTGTTGGGATCGACGCCGCCGTCCTTGCGCGCCACCAGCACCACCTGCGCCACGAACGTGGTGGGCGCGAACGACACCAGCTTGTGGCGTTCGAGGTTGTTGGTGGTGTTGCCGCATTCCAGGTCGATGGTGCCGTTGGCCAGCAGCGGGATACGGGTGGCGGACGTGGTCGGGTTGTAGCGCACGTCCAGCTTGGGCAGTTTCAGCGCGGTCTTGATGTGCTGGGCGATTTCCTGGCAGATCTCGACGGTATAGCCGATCGGCTTCTGGTTGCCGTCCAGGTAGGCGAACGGCACCGAGGTCTCGGGGTGGCCGATGGTGATCACGCCGGTGTCGCGGATCTTGTCCAGGCGGCTGGGGCCTTCGGCGTGGGCGGCGGCGCTGCCGAACAGGGCGGCGGCGACCGAAATCGCGGCAAATGCTTTCATCGTATTCCCTTGGCGCCGGTCGTGCGGCGCGTGTTTATGTTCACGAACAGCGGTGCCGGATTGCATGCGAACCGCCGCGTCCCGCGATGAGCCCCGCGGCTGGCAAAAAGTATCAACTAGCGTTATGGTTTTATCCAGTTCCAATCGGGTATTCCTCTATACGGATTTGATATGGCCATTACACGAATGGGCTTGCGACACATCGAGGCTTTCCGTGCTGTCATGATGACCGGATCCATGACGGCGGCGGCGCGACGAGTGCACACCTCGCAGCCGCACGTTAGCCGCTTAATCGCGCAATTGGAAGCAATCACCCAGTTTCCCCTGTTCGACCGCAATGGCAGCCGCCTGACCCCCACCCAGGACGGCTCGCGCTTCTTTCAAGAGGTGGAAAAGACCTTCATTGGCCTGGCCGGCCTGGAATCGGCGGCGGCCAGCATCCGCTCGTTCAGCGCCAGCCGCCTGAGCGTGGCCGCCATGCCGCGCCTGGCCGGCGGCCTGCTGGCGCGCATCGTGGCCGCCTTCAAGACCGAATACCCGGACGTCATGGTCTCGATCCACTCCGGCAACGCCAGCGCCGTGCACAACTGGATCAGCTCGGGTTTCTGCGACACCGGCCTGGCCATGCTGTCGGGCGACAGCCCCGGCATCCAGGTTGAACCGGTGCTGACCATGAACTGCGTGGCGGTGCTGCCCAAGGGCCACCGGCTGACCAAGCTGAAAAAGCTCAAGCCCGCCGACTTCGCCGGCGAACCCTTCATCGCCTTCCCCAGCGCCACGCCGCTGCGGGAGAAGATCGACGCGGTCTTCAAGGCCGCCAAGGTCGAGCGCCAGACGGTGGCCGAGGCCGGGCTGGGCTCGTCGGTCTGTGCGCTGGTCGGCGCCGGCCTGGGCGTGGCGCTGATCAACCCGCTGGCGGCGCGCGAGGAATACGAAGCCAACGGCGTCGAGGTCCGCCCCTTCAGCCCGGCGGTGCCGGTCACGGTGGCGCTGCTGTACCCGCCGTACCATACCCGTACCCGGCTGGTGAGCGTGTTCTCGCGCTATGCGCACCAGCTGATGCAGGAGGAAATGGCGGACCTGAAGGCGCGGCCGGGGCGGTGAGGGCAGCGGCCCCCCTCGCCTGGAAACGACAAGGCCCCGGAATCGGGGCCTTTTTTTGCCCGCGGCGTCCCGCCGTCAGGCGGTCGCGCCGTCCGGGCGCGGCTCGCGCAGATCCAGCCACGCCACCAGCAACAATCCCCCCGCCAGCCCCAGGTGCTCATAGAACGCATTGGCGGCCATGAAGCGTTCCTGGCCGACCGGCATCTCCCAGTAGCGCAGCGCAATGCCCGTGGCCACCAGCGTGAAGACAGCCAGCGCCAGCGCTCCCAGCCAGCGCAGGCGGCCGCTCAGGATCATGGCGGAGGCCGCCAGTTCCAGCGCGATCACCAGCACCGCGAACAACGGCCCGGGCGCCAGCCCGAAATGCGCCATCTCCGCCAGCGCGCCGGGAAAGTCGGTCAGCTTGACCAGCCCGCCCTGCAGGTACGCGGCGCACAGGCCCAGGTAGGCCAGGAACCGCACGGCGGAGGAGCCGAACAGCGGCCGGGCCAGGCTGGCCAGCCGCCGCTCCCATTGAAAGGTCGCGTTCATGGCCGGCCTCCTCAGACTGCCCAGCAGGAACAACCCAGCGCGCCGAAGAAGCCCTGGAGGTCGGAACTGGGCGCGTTCGAGGCCCAGGCCTTGGCATGGTCATGCCCATGCAGCCCGCAGCTGCTGGCGCACGCGCAGGCCGCCATGTTGCGGTAGCCCAGCGAATTGCGGCCGGCGCCGTCGGGGTCGCCCCAGGCGGCATAGCCACCGAACAGGCGCGTGGGCGACCAGTCCGGCATGGCCGGCGGCAGCGCGTTGTCGTCCTCGGACCCGAATTCGCCCGCGCCGTAGACCACGCGGCCGCCGACCACCGTCAGGTCCGAGGTCAGGAACGAGATCTCGTCCTCGCTGCAGCGGAAATAGTCCTTGCTCGGCACGATGAAGTCGGCCAGCTGGCCCGGCTGAATGCGGCCGCGCTTGCCTTCCTCGTTGGCGAACCAGGCCACGTTCTCGGTCCACATGCGCAGCGCGGTCTCGCGGTCCAGGCAGTTGCGCGCCGGATAGAGGCGCGTGCCGCCCACGGTCTTGCCGGTCACCATCCACGACAGCGACACCCAAGGGTTGTAGGACGCGACCCGGGTGGCGTCGGTGCCGGCCGAGACCTTCACGCCGCGATCCAGCATCTTGGCGATGGGCGGGGTGGCCTCGGCCGCGGCCGCGCCGTAGCGCTCGATGAAATACTCGCCCTGATAGGCCATGCGGTGCTGCACGGCGATGCCGCCGCCCAGGGCGGCGATGCGGTCGATCGACTTGTCGGAAATGGTCTCGGCATGGTCGAAGAACCAGTTCAGCCCGGTCAGCGGCGTGTCCTGGTTGACCTTCTCGAACACGTCCAGCGCGCGCGAAATGGTCTCGTCATAGGTGGCATGCAGCCGCCACGGCCACTTGTTCTGCACCAGCACGCGCACCACTTCCTCCAGCTCGCCTTCCATCTCCGGCGGCATGTCCGGGCGCTCGACGCGGAAGTCCTCGAAGTCGGCGGCCGAGAACACCAGCATTTCGCCGGCGCCGTTGTGGCGGAAGTAGTCGGTGCCCTGCTTGTACTTCACGCTCGAAGTCCACTTGAGGAAGTCTTCCTTCTCCTGCTTGGGTTTCTGCGTGAACAGGTTGTAGGCCAGCCGCACCGTCATCTGGCCTTCGTCGGCCAGCTTCTGGATCACGGCATAGTCGTCGGGGTAGTTCTGGAAACCGCCGCCCGCGTCGATCACGCCGGTCACGCCCAGGCGGTTCAGCTCGCGCATGAAATGGCGCGTGGAATTGACCTGGTAGTCGAACGGCAGCTTGGGGCCCTTGGCCAGCGTGGCGTACAGGATGGTCGCATTCGGCTTGGCCAGCAGCAGCCCGGTGGGGTTGCCCTGCGCGTCGCGGATGATCTCGCCGCCCGGCGGATTGGGCGTGGTCTTGGTGTAGCCCACCGCGCGCAGCGCGGCGCCGTTGAGCAGGGCGCGGTCATACAGGTGCAGCAGGAACACCGGCGTGTCGGGCGCGATGGCGTTGATTTCTTCGATCGTGGGCAGGCGCTTCTCGGCGAACTGGTGCTCGGTGAAACCGCCCACCACCCGCACCCATTGCGGCGCCGGCGTGATGGCGACCTGGCGCTTGAGCATCGCCATGGCGTCGGCCAGCGAGCGCACGCCGTCCCAGCGCAGTTCCATGTTGTAGTTCAGGCCGCCGCGCACCACATGAGTGTGGTTGTCGAACAGGCCGGGCAGGGCGCTGCGCTGCTTGAGGTCGACGCGCCGGGTGGCGGGCCCGGCCAGCGCCATGACCTCGGCGTCGGTGCCGACGGCGACGAAGCGGCCGTCCTTGATGGCCACGGCGCTGGCCAGCGGCTTGGCGCGGTCCAGCGTGGTGATGCGGCCGTTGTGGAAGATGACATCGGGAGTGGCGTTCGAGGCATTTGACATGGGGGGTTCTCCTTTGGAACGGGCAGTGGCACATCCGCCCAACAGGCTGTTCAGAGCAAGCGTGGAAGCAACACCGATAAGGTCGCGGCGGGTCGGCATACGATTATCTCCTCTGGTGCGGGAAGGGAATCAGCTATGGTCCTTGTCTTTCACCTGTCGGCCGGGCAGTTGCCCGAATACGTGGCTGACCGCCTTCTCCTTGTCGCAGGCGGCAACGAACGCCGTGCCGTTGAGCAGTTGCTTGCCTACCGGCACGATCTGCTCGCCGACCAGGATGCCGAGCAGGCCGATCAGCGCCACCAGCGGCGGCGCGGGCGAACGCACCTGCAGCAGGCTGTACACCACGCCGACCAGCAGGCCGGCGCCCAGGGAAAGTAGATAGATCTTCATGTGCGTCCTCGTGTGTGTGATGGGTCATGCATGGGTATCGGCCAACAGCAGCTCGGCATCGTCCAGCGCGGTGATGCGCACGTCGGTCTCGTCCAGGATCGCGGCGCCGTCGCCGCTGCCGATCTCGACATCGTTGATGGTCAGCCGTCCCTTGGAAGACACCAGGTAGCCACGGCGCCGTCCGTGCGCAAAGCGATACGTGGCGGCTTCGCCGGCCTTGAGCGCCACGGCCAGCAGCCGCGCGTCGCTGCGGATCGGCAGGGCGTCGTCGTCACCCTCGATGCCGCTGGCCAGCGTGACGAAGCGGCCGTTGCAGGCCTCGCGGGCGAACGACTTGCGGCCCCAGCTAGGCGGCACGCCGCGGCGGTCCGGCTCCAGCCAGATCTGGAACACGCGCGCGGGGCCGCCTTCCATATTGAATTCGGCGTGCGTCACGCCGCTGCCGGCGCTCATGACCTGCACGTCGCCGGCACGCGTGCGGCCGCGGTTGCCCAGGTCATCCTCGTGCGTCAGCGCGCCTTCGCGCACGCAGGTAATGATTTCCACATCCGTGTGCAGCAGCGGTTCAAAGCCCGCGCCTGGCGCGATGGTCTCGTCGTTCCAGGCGCGTAGCGCCCCCCAGCGCATGCGCGCGGGATCCTGGTAGTTGGCAAAGGAGAAATGGTGCTTCACGTCGAGCCAGCCACGGCGGGCATGGCCCAGGGTAGTAAGGGGACGGCGCTCGATCATGACAAGACTCCAGGTCGGGGGAATGGGTGCCGCGCGTTGCGGTCAGCGTTTCAACGCCAGGAAGTGATGCACTTCGGGTTTGTCGGGACCGATGTGAAAGCGCAGCGCTTCGGCTTGCAGGTCGGCATCGGCGTGCGAGACGCGATGATGCTGGCGCAGATGCTCGGCCCACGACTCGACGAAGAACCACTCCATCACGCGCTCCGGATCGCCCGTGTGCTCGACCACGCCCCAGGCGTAGGCGCCGTCGCGCAGTCGCTCCTGCGACAGGCGCTGCATCGCTTCCAGGAAGGCGGGACGATCCGCCTGCCGAACGCGATATTCGACCTGGATCAGCACCGGACCGCGGTCATTGGCCACCGGCGCGGACACCAGCGGCTCGGGCCAGTGGTTCGACGCCTGCAGGTCGGCCTCGCCCACCGGCAGCCGCGCCCGGTGAAACAGCAGCGCCACGGCCACCAGGCCGACCGCGCTCACCACCAGCGCATACGGCACGCCGATCTCCCGCGCGACCAGGCCCCAGCCCAGGCTGCCCGCCGCCATCGCGCCGTTGAACACCATCAGGTACACCGCCAGGCCGCGGCCCCGCACCCAGTTGGGCAGGATCGCCTGGGCCACGCCATTGAACGTGGTCAGCGCCGTGATCCAGCCCATGCCCAGCAGCACCAGCATCAGCACCGCCAGCCACTTGGGCGGCGCGAACACCAGCACGCCCATCACCACCGCGCTGACGACCGAGGCCAGCAGCACCAGGCCGTCCGCATTGAGCTTGGCGCCCAGCTTGGGCATGACCAGCGCGCCGATGATGGCCCCCGCGCCCACGGCGCCCAGCAGCACGCCATAGAAGCCCGAGGAGCCGCCCAGCATCTGCCGCGCCACCAGCGGCAGCAGGGCCCAGACCGCGCTGGCGAACAGGAAGAACACGGCGGCGCGCAGCAGCACGCGATGCAGTTCCTTGCTGGCCCGCGTGTAGCGCAGGCCGGCCCGGAACGCGCCGAAGAAGTTCTCCGACAGGGCGCTGTCGACCTTGGCGGGGCGCTTCCACCACAGCAAGGCGGCAATCACGAACGCGTAGCTCAATACGTCCATGCCGTAGGTCACCGCCGCGCCGAAGCTGGCCAGGATCAGGCCGCCCGCCGCCGGACCGATGGCGCGCGCGATGTTGATGCCCAGGGAATTGAGCGCCACGGCGCCCTTGAGGTCCTCGCGCGGCACCAGCTCCGGCACGATCGACTGCCACGTCGGCCCCATCAGCGCCGCGCCGATGCCGCCGACGAACGTCAGGGCGATCAGGTAGTCCACCGTCAACGCGCCAAAGTGCGACAGCAGCAGCAACGTGCCGCTGACCGATGCCAGCAGCAACTGCACGAAGATCAGGAAGCGCCGGCGGTCCAGGATGTCCGACAGCACGCCGGCCGGAATCGCCAGCAGGAAGATCGGCAGCGTCGCCGCCGTCTGGATCAGCGCCACCGCCGCCGGGCTGGCCGACAGGTCGGTCACCAGCCAGGAGCTGGCGACGTCGCGCATGAAGCTGCCGACGTTGCCCAGCACCGCGGCCGCCCACAGCACGGCGAAGACGGGTTGGCGCAGCGGCGCGAAGCCGCTGCCCGGGGAATGAGGGGGGGTGTTCGGCATGGAACGCTCCTGGATCGCTCGGGGGTCGCCAGGGGCGTTCATCATGCCGCCTGCCGTGTTCGAAAGGGAATCACGCCGGGCCGGAGGGGCAGCGCCACCGCCGGCCCGGCAGGCGGCTTACTTGGCCGGGTTGGGGCCGATGCGTTCGCCGTGCGTCACGCGCTCGGCCAGCTTGTGCACATGGGTGACGGCGTAGTCGATGCCCATGCCGTAGGCGCCCGAGTGTTCCTTGGCGATGCCGGTCACGGCGTCATAGGTCTCCTTGCGGGCCCAGTCGCGCTGCCACTCCAGCATCACCTGCTGCCAGGTCACCGGCACCACGCCGGCCTGGATCATGCGGTCCATCGCGTACTTGTGCGCGTCGGCCGAGGTGCCGCCCGAGGCGTCGGCCACCATGTAGATCTCGTAGTCGCCTTCCAGCATGGCGCACAGCGCGAAGGTGGTGTTGCAGACTTCAGTCCACAGGCCCGCCACCACGATCTTCTTGCGGCCGTTGGCGGCCAGCGCATCGCGCACGTTCTGGTCGTCCCACGAATTCATCGAGGTGCGTTCCAGGATCTTGTTCTCGGGGAACACGGCCAGCAGTTCGGGAAAGGTGTTGCCCGAGAAGCCGTCGGTTTCCACCGTGGTGATGGTGGTCGGGATGTTGAAGGTGCGCGCGGCCTTGGCCAGGCCCACCACGTTGTTCTTGAGCGTCTGGCGATCGATCGACTGCACGCCGAAGGCCATCTGCGGCTGCTGATCGATGAAGATGATCTGGCTGTTTTGCGGGGTCAGGACTTCGAGGTACTTGTTGGCGGACATGGTGGCTCTCTCTTTCAAGGAATCGTTCAAGGAAATGCGGCTAGGTGAATTCGGGCACTGCGCAAACCGTTCCGGCTTGCCCCGCTGCCGCCGTGTCCGAATGCCGCTTGAGGGGTTTCGTTCACGTCGTCTGTCGGTATGGGCATATTAGGGATCCGCCCTCCGCCTGAGAATCCGCAACCGGGAATTGCATCCTTTCCATTTTTTGCATGATCCCCATGACCCGGACGTTTCCGGCCCGGCCTTCCCCGGGCGTTCTTGTTCGTCACATAGCCAGCCGCTATCATCGACGCCACTTTCTTTGCGAGAATCATCATGAACAAACTGCCGGATCTGGAAGGCTGGGCGATCTTCGCCAAGGTCGCCGACACGGGCTCGTTCGCCAAGGCGGCGGCCGAACTGTCCCTGTCCCAGGCCACGGTGTCCAAGACCATCACCCGTCTGGAGACCAAGATGAAGACCATGCTGTTCCACCGCACCTCGCGCAGCATGTCGTTGACGGAGTCCGGCTACGCGGCGCTGGAGCGCGCCGCCCGCATCCTGGAAGAGGGCGAGGCGGTCGAGGCCGAGGTCACCGAGAAATCCACCAGCCTGCGCGGCAAGATCCGCCTGGCCGCGCCCATGTCCTTCGGCGTCACGCACCTGGCGCCGATGCTGCCGCCCTTCATGCAGGCGCATCCCGACGTCGACCTGGAGATCGAATTCAACGACAAGCAGTCGGACCTGGTGTCCGAGCGCTTCGACCTGGCCCTGCGCATCTCCAACCTGGTGGACTCGACGCTGCTGGCGCGGCGGCTGTGCTCGGTGCGCATCCTGCTGGTGGGCGCGCCCGGCTACTTCAAACGCGCCGGCAAGCCCAAGCATCCGCGCGACCTGGCGCAGCACACCGCGCTGCAATACATGTACGCGCGCAACGGCTCGAGCTGGCGCTTCCGCCACGACAAGCACGGCGAGTTCTCGCAGTCGCTGCCGGTGCAGCTGAACGTCAACAACGCCGAGGCGCTGTCACCCGCGCTGCAGGCCGGCCTGGGCCTGGCGCTGCAACCGGAATTCCTGGCCTGGGAAGACCTGCAATCGGGCGCGCTGGAAACCGCCATGGACGACTGGCGGGTCGACCCCATCGCGCTGCACATCGTCACGCCGCCCGGGCGCCGGCGGCCGGCGCGGGTGCAGGCGCTGATCGAGTATCTTGCGGAACGGTTGACGGCGGAACCTTGGGCGAGTGACGTGCAGGGGTAGGCAACGGGCTGGGCAGGCGCCCCATGCAAAGGCGCCGGCAAATAAAAAGGGGCTGCGCAAGGCAGCCCCTTTTTCATGCATGCCGCGAAGCCCGGTAGGGCTTGCGGGCAACCCATCGCGCTCAAACGTCGATATTCCCCGCCGACAGCGCATGCGCCTCGATGAAGTTGCGGCGCGGCTCCACGTCGTCGCCCATCAGCGTGGTGAAGACCTCGTCGGCCGCGATGGCGTCCTCGATCTGCACGCGCAGCAGGCGGCGCACCTTCGGGTCCATGGTGGTTTCCCACAACTGATCGGGGTTCATTTCGCCCAGGCCCTTGTAGCGCTGCTTGGAGATGCCGCGTTCGGCTTCGCCGCGCAGCCACTGCATGGCCTCGCGGAAGTCGGAGACGCTTTGCTCCTTGCGCTTGTCGCCTTCGCCACGGGCGACCAGCGACTGCGGGCCGACCTTGCCGGAGAAACTCTTGGCGGCCTTGGACAGGATGGCGTAATCCGAACCGCCAATGAAGTCGGCGTCGATGATGCTGACGCGCACGTTGCCGTGATGCATGCGCTGGATCGACAGGCGATGGCGTTCGGTGGCCGCATCGAATTCGGGCACGACTTCGACGCCATTGCCGCTGATCGGATCGCGCATGGCATCGGCCAGGCGCTTGGCCGAATCGGCGGCGGCCTCGGCCGTGTCCAGATTGATCTCGACGCCCTCGGCCATGGCCGACAGCGCGGCCACGTCGAACACGCGCGACAGGCGCGCGATGACGCCGTCGGCGGCCACGTACTGGCGCGCCAGTTCGTTGAGCTCATCGCCGCGGATGATGTTGCCGCCCGCGATGATCTCGGCATCCTTCAGGGCCAGTTGCAGCATGAACTGCGCTTCTTCCTGGTCATCCTTCAGGTAGCGCTCTTCGCGGCCGACCTTGACCTTGTAGAGCGGCGGCTGGGCGATGTACACATAACCGCGCTGCACCAGCTCGGGCATCTGGCGGTACAGCAGCGTCAGCAGCAGCGTGCGGATGTGCGCGCCGTCCACGTCCGCGTCGGTCATGATGATCAGGCGGTGGTAGCGCAGCTTGTCGACGTTGAAGTCCGGGCCGATGCTGGTGCCTAGCGCGGTGATCAGCGTGGCGATCTGTTCGCTGGCGATCAGGCGGTCAAAGCGCGCCTTCTCGACGTTCAGCACCTTGCCGCGCAGCGGCAGGATGGCCTGGAACTTGCGGTCGCGGCCCTGCTTGGCCGAGCCGCCTGCCGAGTCGCCCTCGACGATGTACAGCTCGCACAGCGCCGGATCCTTTTCCTGGCAGTCGGCCAGCTTGCCGGGCAGGCCGGCGCCTTCCAGCACGCTCTTGCGGCGCGTCATTTCGCGCGCCTTGCGGGCCGCTTCGCGCGCGCGGGCGGCTTCGACGATCTTGCCGCACAGGGCCTTGGCGTCGTTCGGATGCTCCAGCAGCCAGGTTTCCAGCGTGCGGGCCACGGCCTCTTCGACCGCCGGACGCACTTCGCTCGAGACCAGCTTGTCCTTGGTCTGGCTGCTGAACTTGGGCTCGGGCACCTTCACCGACAGCACGCAGGCCAGGCCTTCGCGCATGTCGTCGCCGGAGGTCTCGACCTTGGCCTTCTTGGCCAGTTCGTTGTCGGTGATGTACTTGTTGATGATGCGGGTCATCGCCGCGCGCAGGCCGGTCAGGTGCGAGCCGCCGTCGCGCTGCGGGATGTTGTTGGTGAAGCACAGCACGCTTTCGCTGTAGCTGTCGTTCCACTGCATCGCCACTTCCACGCCCACTGGCACGCCGCCCGCCGACGACTCGGTGGTGACCGAGAACACGTTCGGGTGCAGCACCGTCTTGGCGCGGTTGATGTATTCGACGAAGCCCTTCACGCCGCCGGAGAAGGCGAAGTTCTCTTCCTTGCCCTGGCGCTGGT
Source organism: Achromobacter sp. HNDS-1 (assembly GCF_040084795.1). Taxonomy (NCBI): domain Bacteria; kingdom Pseudomonadati; phylum Pseudomonadota; class Betaproteobacteria; order Burkholderiales; family Alcaligenaceae; genus Achromobacter; species Achromobacter sp. HNDS-1. The sequence goes on along the minus strand of NZ_CP157584.1, from coordinate 3,195,175 downwards.
CGATCAGGCGGATCTTGACGCCGTTGTTCAGGAACGAGAGCTCGCGCAGGCGCTTGGAGAGGATCTCGTAGTGGTATTCGACGTTGGTGAAGATGATCGGGTCGGCCAGGAAGCGCACTTCGGTGCCGCGCTTGTCGGTCGTGCCGGTCACGGCCAGGGGCGCGACGCGCTCGCCCTGGCGGAATTCCATCTGGTGCACTTCACCGTTGCGGCGGATGGTCAGGCGCAGCCACTCGGACAGCGCGTTCACGCACGACACGCCCACGCCGTGCAGGCCGCCGGACACCTTGTAGGAGTTCTGGTCGAACTTGCCGCCGGCGTGCAGTTCGGTCATGACGATTTCCGCCGCGCTGCGGTGGAATTCGTCGTCCTTGTGGATATCCGTGGGAATGCCGCGGCCGTTGTCGGTGACCGAGATAGAGTTGTCGGTGTGGATGGTGACGACGATGTCGTCGCAATAGCCAGCCAGCGCTTCGTCAATGGCGTTGTCGACGACTTCGAACACCATGTGGTGCAGACCGGTGCCGTCCGATGTGTCGCCGATGTACATGCCGGGGCGCTTGCGCACGGCCTCCAGCCCCTTGAGCATCTTGATCGAGTCGGCGCCGTAGCCGCCGTTCTCGGGAGTGGTGTTCTGCTGATCTGACATGTCTGTATCGATAACGCTTTAAAGAACGGCCTGGCGGCCGGACCGCCGGCGGGCCATCGGGCCCGCGGGCGGCACAAACCCACAGCTGCGCGGACTCAGATCCGCATGGGCATGACGACGTACTTGAACTGGTCGTCTTCGGGCAGGGTGATGAGCGCCGACGCGTTCGCATCGGGCATGACCGACCACTGGATGTTGTCCACCTTGACGTTGGACAGCACGTCGAGCAGATAGCCGACGTTGAAGCCCACGTCCAGCGGCTCGTGGCCGTAGTCGATGTCGATTTCTTCCTGCGCCTCTTCCTGCTCGGCGTTGGAAGAAGAAATCTTCATCTGGTTCTGCGCCAGTTGCAGGCGCACGCCCTTGAACTTGTCGGTGGTCAGGATGGCGGCGCGCTGCAGGCTGCCCTGCAGGGCTTCGCGGTTCACCAGGAAGTGGCGCGTGTAGTTGGTCGGGATGACGCGGGTGAAGTCGGGGAACTTGCCTTCGACCAGCTTGGACACCAGCTCGACGTCGCCGAAGCGGAAACGGATCTGGCCCGGCGCCACGTCGATCGAGACGGGTTCGTCGGAGTCTTCCAGCAGGCGCTGCATTTCCAGCACGGTCTTGCGCGGCACGATCACTTCGTGGCGCTCGCTGATGCCGTCGGCTTCGGTGGAGCAGTGCGCCAGGCGGTGGCCGTCGGTGGCGACCGCGCGCACGCGGCCCGGTTCGAACACCAGCAGCATGCCGTTCAGGTAGTAGCGGATGTCCTGTTGCGCCATGGCGAAGTGCACCATGTTGAACAGGTGGCGCAGCGTGCGTTGCGGCATGGTCAGCGACACGTCCCACTGCTCGGGCTGGGCCACGGTGGGGAATTCGCTGGCGGCCAGCGTCTGCAGCGCGAAGCGGCTCTTGGCCGACTGCACCGACAGCTTGTTGCTGGCCAGCGCCAGGCGCACGTCGCCGGTGTCCGGCAGGGCTTTCAGGATGTCCAGCAGCTTGCGCGCCGCCACCGTGGTGGACTCGTTGTCGTGACCCACGCCGAAGTCGGCGTGCGTGGTGATCTGCACTTCCAGGTCGGTCGCAATGAAGGCAACCTTGTTGCCTTCCTTGCGCATCAGGATGTTCGCCAGGATGGGCAGGGTATGGCGTCTTTCGACGATGCCCGCCACGGTCGACAGCGGTTTCAGCAATGCATCGCGTGTGGTTTGTACGAGTTGCATGGTCATCCTTTTAGAGTTTGTTCCAACACGTGCAGGGTATGGTTGAGCTCCGCTTGCTTGGCGCGGGCGTCGGAAATCTTGCGTACGGCGTGCAGCACGGTGGTGTGGTCACGGCCACCGAACAGATCGCCGATTTCCGGCAGGCTTTTCTGGGTCAGCTCCTTGGCCAGGTACATGGCGACCTGGCGCGGCAAAGCGATATTGGCCGGCCGGCGTTTCGAATACATGTCGGCCACCTTGATCTTGTAGAAATCCGCCACCGTCTTCTGGATGTTCTCGACGGTGATCTGGCCGTTGGACACGGACAGCAGATCCTTCAAGGCTTCCTTGCAGACGTCCACGGTGAGCACGTCGCGGCCGTGGAAACGGGCATAGGCCAGCACCTTGCGCAACGCGCCTTCGAGCTCGCGCACGTTGCTGCGCAGGTGCTTGGCGATGAAGAACGCCACTTCCTCGGGCATGGGCACGCCTTCGGACTCGGCCTTGCGCAGCAGGATCGCCACGCGCATTTCGAGTTCGGGCGGCTCGATCGCGACCGTCAGGCCGGAATCGAAGCGCGAGATCAGGCGGCTGTCGATGCCCGACAGTTCCTTCGGATACGTATCGCTGGTGATGATGATCTGCTTGCGCTGCGCCACCATCGCTTCGAACGCATAGAAGAATTCTTCCTGCGTGCGGTTCTTGCCGGAGAAGAACTGGATATCGTCGATCAGCAGCAGGTCGAGCGAATGGTAGTAGCGCTTGAAGTCATCGAATGCCTTGCGCTGGTACGCCTTGACCACGTCGGACACGTACTGGTCGGCATGCACGTAGCGCACGCGCACCCCGGTGCCCGCCGCCACCATGGCGTTGCCGATAGCGTGGATCAGGTGGGTCTTGCCCAGGCCCACGCCGCCGTACAGGAACAGCGGGTTGTACGACGTGCCCGGGTTCTCGGCCACCTGCAGCGCGGCGGCGCGCGCCAGCTGGTTGGCCTTACCCGTCACGAAGTTCTCGAACGTCAGGTCGGTGTTCAGGCGCGAGCGCTCGTACACGATGTTGGCGGCGTCCGCGTTCACGGCCGCGGCCGCCGCGGTGGTCGCGACGGGGGCGGGCGCGGCGGGCTGCTGCGCCGGCATGCCGGGTGGCGGCGCGCCGCCCATGGGCATGGCGCCCGCGGACGCGGACGGCGCGGACGGCTGCGCGGCGCGCACCGGCGCCACCGGCATGCGCGGCGTGGCGCCCTGCGTGGGCAACTCGAACAGCACCTGTACCGGACGCTCGAACCACTCCGCGGCCAACGCTTCGATCTGGTGGGAGAAGTTCTTGCGCACCCAGTCCAGCTTGAACCGGTTGGGGGCGGCAACGCGCAGCACCGCCTGCGTTTCGTCATACGCAAGCGGGACCAGCGGTCGTATCCACGCGCTGATTTGTTGGGGGGGGAGTTCCTGCTCAAGACGACTGACGCAGGTCTGCCAGAATTCTTTCATGTCGCTCTTATTCAAACCTCGATTCTACCTTGCCTGGGCACGGGTTATCCACAGGGTAGGGCATGGGCGTGCACAATCTGCCCCCTTAACTGTTTGACAAGACAGGGAAAACTTGCTGAAATGGTGGGCTTTTCCGAATTCTGTCTGTCAGAAGGTTTCGCAGAAGGCCCAGGTTCACACGGGTAATAGGGTAATGGTTACACTTACCCCGCCCCCGGAACTGTGCCTTGCTGAATAGGTCGCCCGGGTATTGCCCGGACCAGAGCCCCGTCTACAAGCCTGTCTTTGCCAGCGAATCCGCATGTGCATGTCAATGTCACATACGGATTCGCAGCGAAACGCTTACTAGATACCCGCTACCGGATTTGCGACCAGGAACCCTCCGGGCAGGTCCCTTCTGACTTTTGTTCTTTTTGTGGATCGTCCATGAAACGCACCTACCAACCTTCCGTTACCCGCCGCAAGCGCACCCATGGTTTCCGCGTGCGCATGAAGACCCGCGCTGGCCGCGCCATCCTGAACGCCCGCCGCGCCAAGGGCCGCAAGCGTCTGGCCGTCTAAGTCTCGCTGTCGCGCAGACACTTGACCCACGCCTGACCCGCAGTCCATGCCGCGCGCCACGCTTCCGCCGGAGGCGCGGCTGCATCGCCCCTCCGAGTTCGCCGCCGCCCTCAAAGGCCGGCGTCTGGCCCGAGGGGCGTTTTTCGTTGTGAGCGCCGCTTCCAACGATCTGCCCCCCGGCCAGGCTCCCTGTGCCCGGCTGGGCCTGGTGATCGCCAAGCGCTTCGCCGCCCACGCCACCACGCGCAACGCCCTCAAGCGGGTCATCCGCGAGGCGTTCCGCCACCGGCGGCTGGGGTTGCCGGCGAAAGACTACGTCGTCCGGCTGCACAGCAAGGTAACGCCCGCCACGCTCACCGCGCTGAAACAGGCGGCCCGGGCCGAAGCGGACGCTCACTTCGAGCGGATCGCGCGATGAACGGCCCATCCCCCCGGCAGGCAGGCCGCGCGCAGCGCGGGCGTTCCGTGGGGGCCGCAATCCTCATTGCCCCGATCCGGTTCTACAGGTTTTTCCTGAGTCCCTGGATCGGCCGGCAATGCCGCTTCACCCCGACCTGCTCGGCGTACGCGATCGAGGCGATCGAGCGCCACGGACCCTGGCGCGGCTTCTGGCTGATGCTGCGACGCATTGGCCGCTGCCACCCCTGGTCGCCCGGCGGCTGGGACCCGGTTCCCGCCGACAAGGGAACCAAGCGCGGGGCCTGCTGCTCCCATGGCCACCGCACCGAGCATGATTGACGCTAAACTGGCGGGCTTTGCTGGCCCGTATTCACTTCAGTAGGCACCATGGATATCCGACGAACCGTCCTCTGGATGATTTTCTCCTTCTCGCTGTTGCTCCTTTGGAACAACTGGCAGATCCATAACGGCAAACCGTCGTTGTTCGGGGCGCCCACGCCCACGGCCAGCACGACCGCCAACGGCACGCCGGCCGCCGCGAACAACGCGACGCCCTCGGTGCCCAATGCGCCGCCCGCGACCGCCGCCGCCGCGCCTTCGGCCGTGCCTGGCGCCGCCGCGCCGGTGCCGACGCGCTCGGAAGAAGTGGTCGTCACCACCGACGTGCTGCGCCTGACCTTCGACACGCTGGGCGCCCAACTGGTGCGCGCCGAGCTGCTGAAGTACCCGGCCACCGGCCAGCCCGACAAGCCCACCGTGCTGCTGGACCGCACCGCGGGCCTGAACTACGTTGCCCAGACCGGCGTGGTCGGCGCCGCCAACGGCCAGAATTTCCCCACCCACCAGACGCCGTTCCGCGTGGTCTCGACCGACCGCCAGCTGACCGGCGACAGCCTGGTGGTGGCGTTCGAAGCCGAATCGGGTGGCGTCAAGGTCACCAAGACCTTCACGCTGCATCGCGGCCGCTATGACATCGACGTGCGCCACGACCTGGCCAACGTCGGCGCCGCCCCCGTGACGCCGGCGCTGTACCTGCAGCTCGAGCGCGACGGCAACGATCCGGCCGATACCTCCAGCTTCTATCACACGTTCACCGGCATTGCCGTCTACTCGGAACAGGACAAGTTCCAGAAGATGACCTTCGCCGACATCGAGAAGAAAAAGGCCAACTACATCAAGCAGGCGGACAACGGCTGGATCGCCGTGGTGCAGCACTACTTCGCCACCGCCTGGGTGCCGCCGCAAGGCAAGCCGCGCAACAACGAAGTGCTGGAAGTGCAGAAGAACCTGTACGCCGCCCGCACCATCGAAGCCGTCGGCGAGATCGCCCCGGGCGCCGCCGCCCGCGTCGATTCGCACCTGTGGGTCGGCCCGCAGGACCAGAAGGCCATGGCGGCGCTTGCCCCCGGCCTGGAACTGGTGGTCGACTACGGCTGGCTGACCATCATCGCCAAGCCGCTGTTCACGCTGATGACCTGGCTGCACTCCATCCTGGGCAACTGGGGCTGGACCATCGTCGCCCTGACCGTGCTGATCAAGGCGCTGTTCTACCCCCTGGCCGCCGCCAGCTACCGCTCCATGGCCCGCATGAAGCAGGTCGCCCCGCGCCTGCAGGCCCTGAAGGAAAAGTACGGCGACGACAAGCAGAAGCTCAACGCGGCCATGATGGAGATGTACCGCACCGAGAAGATCAATCCGCTGGGCGGCTGCCTGCCGATGGTGGTGCAGATCCCGGTGTTCATCTCGCTGTACTGGGTGCTGCTGGCCAGCGTGGAAATGCGCGGCGCGCCGTGGATCCTGTGGGTGCACGACCTGTCGATCCGCGACCCGTACTTCATTCTGCCCGCCATCATGATGGCCACCATGTTCCTGCAGATCAAACTGAACCCGACGCCCCCGGACCCCGTCCAGGCCAAGGTCATGATGATCATGCCGCTGGTGTTCGGCGGGATGATGTTCTTCTTCCCGGCCGGCCTGGTGCTCTACTGGTGCGTCAACAACACCTTGTCGATCGCGCAGCAGTGGTCCATCACGCGCGCCATGCAGCGCAAGACGGAAGCCGCGGCCAACCGCTGACCTTCTGCTCGCGCAATGAAAAGCCGGCCCTCAGGGGCCGGCTTTTTTTGTCCATGTTTCAGCGCGGTTTGTCGGCGATGCGGGTCAAGTCGTGTTCATCATAGTTATTTTCAATTGAATTTGGTTAATCAATCAACTTCACACTACAAACGATGACCCCTATGATGTGTCGGAGATATCCCTCCGGCCGGCAATGATACGGAGCGGTATCCGATCACGTTGCGCGGCCCCTGAGGCGCCGCGCATTCCAGGAATTACGTAGGGAGTGTGTCCATGACCGACAAGAAGCATCTGACCACCGCCTCGGGCGCCCCGGTGGCCGACAACACCAACACCCTGACCGCCGGTCCGCGCGGCCCGGCGCTGTTGCAGGACTTCTGGCTGATAGAAAAGCTCGCCCATTTCGACCGTGAACGCATCCCCGAACGCGTGGTGCACGCCAAGGGCTCGGGCGCCTACGGCACCTTCACCGTCACCCACGACATCACCAAGTACACCCGCGCCAGCATCTTCTCCAAGGTCGGCAAGCAGACTCCGTTGTTCCTGCGTTTTTCGACCGTGGCCGGCGAACGCGGCGCCGCCGACGCCGAGCGCGACGTGCGCGGCTTCGCCATCAAGTTCTACACCGACGAAGGCAACTGGGACCTGGTCGGCAACAACACCCCGGTGTTCTTCATCCGCGACCCGCTCAAGTTCCCCGACTTCATCCACACCCAGAAGCGCGATCCCAAGACCAACCTGCGCAGCGCCACGGCGGCCTGGGATTTCTGGTCGCTCAGCCCCGAATCGCTGCACCAGGTCACCATCCTGATGAGCGACCGCGGCATTCCGGCCAACCTGCGCCAGCAGCATGGCTTCGGCTCGCACACCTTCAGCTTCGTCAATGCCGAAGGGGAACGCTTCTACGTGAAATTCCACTTCAAGTCGCAGCAGGGCATCGCCTGTCTGACTGACGAGGAAGCCGCGCAGGTCGTGGCCCACGATCGCGAGAGCTCGCAGCGCGACCTGTTCGACAACATCGAGCAGGGCAACTTCCCGAAGTGGACGCTGAAGGTGCAGATCATGCCCGCGGCCGAAGCCGAGACCTATCACATCAATCCGTTCGATCTGACCAAGGTGTGGCCGCACGGCGATTACCCGCTGATCGAAGTGGGCGTGCTGGAACTGAACAAGAACCCGGAGAACTACTTCGCCGAGGTCGAGCAGGCCGCCTTTACGCCCGCCAACGTGGTGCCCGGCATCGACTTCTCGCCGGACAAGATGCTGCAGGGCCGCCTGTTCTCCTACGGTGACACGCACCGCTACCGCCTGGGCATCAACCATCACCAGATCCCGGTGAACGCCCCGCGCTGCCCGTTCCACAGCTATCACCGCGACGGCGCGGCCCGGGTCGACGGCAATGCCGGCGGCACGCTCAACTACGAACCCAACAGCGCCGGTGAATGGAAGGAAACCCCGTCGGCCGGCGAACCGCCGCTGCCGCTGGACGGCCAGGCCGCCGCGCGCTGGAACCACCGCGTCGATGACGACTACTACTCGCAGCCGGGCGCGCTGTTCCGCCTGATGACGCCGGCGCAGCAGGAACTGCTGTTCGGCAACATCGGCCGCCACATGGCCGGCGTGCCCGAGGAAATCCAGCGCCGCCAGCTGGAACACTTCCGCAAGGCCGATCCGGCCTACGCGGCGGGCGTGGCCAAGGCGCTGGGGCTGAAGCTGTAAGGCGGTAAGGGCCGCGTCCACGCGCGGCCGACACGCCGTGCAATACACATCGGGCGGCCCGCGGGTCGCCCGATTTCTTTGTCTATCGAGCGCTTTTCGCCGGCCTTCACGGCTTGTTCCCGTGGCCGCGTCCGCATTCCTCGCCTGCGCTTTGCTCCCGAAACCGCCGCAAGCGACTTTTCCACAGCAGGGCCGAAAAAAGTTATCCCCATTCGTCCACAGCCAATTCACAGGCAATCCACAGGATTTTCACAGGCGCTGTGGATAGTCTTGCCCGGGCATGCTGTGGAAAACCCGCTTGCTAGTATTTCAGGCCCGTATCGCACAGCACCGTGGCCACCGTCGCGTCCGCACGCAGCCGGCCCGAGCGCAACAGCCTGGCGGCCGCGCATACATTGGCGGCGGCGGAATAACCCACGTACAGGCCCTCGCGCACGGCCAGCAGGCGCCGCCATTCCTGCGCCTCGTCGTCGGTGACCGCAATGCTCAGGTCCATCAGGGACGGATCCCAGTGCGGCGGCACCGCGCCATAGCTGGTGCCCTGGATCAAGTGGCGCGCCTTGGTCACCGGCGCGCCGGCCAGCACTTCGCAGCCCAGCGGCTCGACCGCCGCGCAAACGGTGGCGGCGCTGGCCGCCTTGAGCGCGCGCGCCACGCCCATGAAGGTGCAGCCGGTGCCGACGGCCGCGACCCAGCCGTCCACGGGCGCGCCAAGCTGTTGCAGGATTTCGCGGCCGGTGCCGCTTTCGTGCGCGGCCATGCATTCGACGGCGTTGAACTGGTCGACGTAGAAGCCGCCGCGTTCGCGCGCCAAAGCCGCCGCCACCTCGGCCGCCGCCTGGACGTCGGCGCCGGTGACCTGCCCTGGGGCGCCATCGACCTGCGGCACCAGCACCACCTCGGCGCCCAGTCCTTCCAGCATGCGGGCGCGGGCCGGGCTGTTGCCCGCGGACATGGTGACCACCAGCGGATGCCTTAGCGCGGCGCAGGCCACGGCCAGGCCCGCCCCCATGTTGCCGCTGGTCATCTCCACCACCGGCATCCCGGGCGCCAGGCGGCCGTCGGCGCGCGCGGCCAGCAGGATGGCCTTGGCGGCGCGATCCTTGACGCTGCCGCCCGGTTGCAGGAATTCGGCCTTGGCCACGATTCGGCCGGGACCGTCGTGCGCCCGGCTCAACGTGATCAGGGGGGTGTTGCCGATGAGTTCAATGGAAGAGGTTGCCAGCATGTCGAGTCCGATAGGCGCAACCGCGCGCATCCGTGGGATGCCGAAGGCGCGGTCGATGCGTACCGGACTATTTTAGGGATGCTGGGGTATCCACAGGTCGGGGCGGGCGCCGCTCACCCGCGTCGGGGCGCGATCCCGGACGGCGCGAGGGCCGTATCGTGCGCGGGCGTGGCGCGGACGCTGTCGATGGACGGGGCGGCCAGCGCGGGCGTGGGCGAGGCCAGGGCCACCACGGCCAGCGCCAATGCCACGCCCGCCGCCGTGACGGTGCGGATCAATCGTTCGCGCAGTTCAGGAGACAGACGCATGGCGTTCCTTGTGGATAAGTCGCGGGCCGGCCTAGAACGGCACGTCGCCTTCGATGGTGGTGCGGTACAGCTTGCGGCGCAGATGATCCGGCGTACCGCCCGCCAGGTGGATCAGCGAGCGGTTGTCCCAGAACACCAGATCGTGCGGCTGCCAGCGGTGACGGTAGATGTGTTCGGGCCGCACGCTGTGCGCGAACAGTTCGTCCAGCAATTGCCGGCTCTCGTCTTCCGGCAGGCCTTCGATGTGGGTGGTGAAGCCTTCGCTCACGAACAGGGCGCGGCGGCCATTCTCGGGATGGGTGCGCACCACCGGATGCGATACCGCCTGCACCTGCGCCACCTGCTGCGCGCTCAGGTTGGGCCGCCAGTTGCCTTCCTTCTGCAACTGGCCGTACTTGGCCAGGTACGAATGCACCGCGCGCTTGCCCTCGACGGCGTTGCGCAATGCGGCGGGCAGGGTGTCATAGGCCAGGTGCATGTTGGCGAAGAGCGTGTCGCCGCCTTGCGCCGGCAATTCCTGCGCGTGCAGCAGCGAGCCCAGGCTGGGCAGTTCCTTGTACGAGATGTCCGAATGCCAGTACTTGCCCGCATCGCCCAGGCCGACCGGCTGGCCGTTCTCGACGATGTTGGAGACGATCAGGATCTCGGGATGATTGGCCAGGTGGAACTGGTGCAGCACGTGGATCATCAGCGGCCCGAAGCGGCGGCTGAAGTCGATGTGCTGTCGCGGCGTGATGCGCTGGTCGCGGAACACCAGCAGATGGTGGTCCAGATGCGCCTGGTGCACGCGCTTGAAGTCGGCAGGCGACAGCTCGCGGCCCAGGTCCAGGCCGATCAGTTCGGCGCCCACCGGGCCCGGCAGCGGCCGCAGCTCGAACGCCTGCGCGGCCGGGGGCGGCGGGACGGGGGCGGCCTCTTCGCGCCGCACGGCGTTGCTCTGGGACATCGGTCACTCCGGTTGGCGTGGCGGCGTTGCCGCCGGCGCTGCGGTCCATCCGCGGATGGATCAGGAATGACTGATTATGGAAAGCGCGCCTTGTATCTCAAACGAAGTTATCGGCGTTTGAACAAAGCCTGGCGTCATATAGAAAAACCGCCCGGAGAGCCGGGCGGCTTGGGGCGGCATGGCGCATAAGCAAATAACCGCAATGCCTGAAGCGCCGTGGCACGCTACTTGTGCTTGGGCAGGTAGGCCTCGACCAGCTTGACCCAATACGTCGCGCCCACCGGCAGCAGCGCGTCGTTGAAGTCGTAGTTCGGATTGTGCAGCTGGCAAGGCCCCATGCCGTGATAGCTCTCCATGCGATGGTCGCCGTCGCCGTTGCCCAGGAACAGATAGGTGCCGGGCAGGGCTTCCAGGAAGAACGAGAAGTCCTCTGCGCCCATGAAGGGCGGCATGTCGCGCACCACGTTCTCGGCGCCGAAGGTGTCCTCGGCCACCTGCGCGGCAAACGCGGTTTCCTTGTCCCAGTTCACCAGCGGCGGGTAGGCGCGCACGAAGTCCAGCGTGCCGGTGCCGCCATACACCTGCGGCAGCGTGGTGGCGATGCGGCGCATGTCTTCCTCGATCTTGTCGAGCACTTCGACCGAATAGGTGCGCACCGTGCCGCGCAGCACCGCTTCGCCGGGAATCACGTTGTAGGCATCGCCGGCATGGATCTGCGTGATCGACAGCACCGCTTGCTCCAGCGGATTCTTGCTGCGCGAGATGACCGTCTGCAGCGCGTGCACCATGTCGGCCGCGACGATGATCGGGTCGACCGACGCATGCGGCTGCGCGGCGTGGCCGCCCACGCCCTTGATGACGATGTCCCAGCGGTTGCTCGACGCCATGGTGGGACCGGCGCGAAAGCCGAACTGGTTGACCGGCATGCCGGGCATGTTGTGAATGCCGAATACCGCGTCACAGGGGAATTTTTCGAACAGGCCGTCCTGCATCATGGCGCGCGCGCCGGCGTTGCCGCCTTCCTCGGCCGGCTGGAAGATGAACACCACGGTGCCGTCGAAATCGCGATGCGTGGACAGGTATTGCGCCGCGCCCAGCAGCATCGTGGTGTGGCCGTCGTGGCCGCAGCCGTGCATGCGGCCGCTGATGGTGGACTTGTGCGCGAAGCGGTTGTGCTCGGGCATGGGCAGCGCATCCATGTCGGCGCGCAGGCCGATGGTCTTGCCGCCGCTGCCGCCGCGCAGGACGCCGACCACGCCGGTTTTCCCCAGCCCGGTGTGGACTTCCAGCCCCCATTGCCGCAGGCGCTCGGCCACCAGGTTGGAGGTGCGCGTTTCCTGGAAGGCCAGTTCGGGATGGGCGTGGATGTCACGGCGCAGTTCGGTCAGTTCACCGTGGGCGCGTTCGATTTCGGCTAGGGTTTTCATGGCGGTGGATAGGCGGAAGAGAATAGGGCGGAAAGGACAGGACGCAAACGAGAGAACGGATGTCGTATGACAGCGTATCGGAAAATTCTCGCGCCCGTCGCCGACCGCGTCCAGCGTTGTTACGGATTGGCGTCAGGCCGCGTCGTTCAGGTGACAGGCGCTGAACTGCATCGGCGCCACCTCGCGCAGCAGCGGCCGTTCGGTCTTGCAGCGCGGCATCGCCTGGGGACAACGCGGATGGAAGGCGCAGCCGCCCGGCGGATCCAGCGGCGACGGCAGCTCGCCCTTGATCGGCTGGTAGCTGCGGCGCCCCGGCGTGAGCGTCGGCAACTCCTTGAGCAGCGCCTGCGTGTACGGATGGTTGGCGCGCTGAAACACGGTGTCGGTTGGCGCCAGCTCGACCACGCGGCCCAGGTACATGATGGCGACGCGATCCGAGATGTGGCTGACCACGCTCAGGTTGTGGCTGATGAACAGATACGTCAGATCCAGCTCGTCGCGCAGTTGCTCGAACAGGTTCAGCACCTGCGCCTGGATCGACACGTCCAGCGCCGCCACGGCCTCGTCGCACACGATCACCGAGGGTTTCAGCGCCAGGGCCCGCGCGATGCCGATGCGCTGGCGCTGGCCGCCCGAGAACTGGTGTGGATAGCGCTGCGCGAAGGCCGGGTCGAGCCCCACCTGGCGCATCAGGCCGGCGACATACTCGGCCTTGTCGCGCGCGCGGATCAGGCCGTGCGCCACCGGCGCCTCGCCGATGATCTCGCGCACCCGCATGCGCGGGTTGAGCGAGGCGTAGGGATCCTGGAAAATCATCTGCACGCCCAGCTCGTAGGCGCGCCGCTGCGGCGGCGCCATGGCTTTCACGGCCTGGCCTTGGTAGTGCACCTCGCCGGAAGAGGGCGGCAGGATGCCGGAAACGATGCGTCCCAGCGTCGACTTGCCACAACCCGATTCACCGACGATGCCGATGACCTCACCCGGCTGCACGTCCAGGTCCACGCCCGCCACGGCGTGCACCACTTGCGTCTTCAAACCCGCGCCCAGCAGGTTGGCAATGCGGCCGGCCAGGTCCACATGTTGCGTGAAGCGCAGCTCCACGCCGCGCAGCGACAGGATGGGGGCGGCGTTGCGATCGGCGGCGTTCATTGGACCTCCGGCGCGCCGGCATGCCAGCAACGCACCCATTGCGACGGGCGCACTTCCACGGGCTGCGGTTCGGTCAGACAGGCCTCGCTGGCACGCGGGCAACGCCCGCGGAACGCACAGCCCTGCGGCAGGTTCAGCAACGACGGCGTCATGCCGGGAATCGGCACCAGCGGCCGGCCGCGCGATTCCGGCGTCGGAATCGAGGCGATCAGGCCGTGCGTGTAGGGATGCATCGGATGGCTGATGACGTCGCGCGTGCTGCCGGTCTCGACCACGCGGCCGGCGTACATCACCGACACGCGGTCGGCCAGGCCCGCCACCACCGCCAGGTCGTGGGTGATCCACACCAGGCCGGTGCCGGTCTCGCGGCACAGCTTCTGCACTTCGAACAGGATCTGCCCCTGGATGGTCACGTCCAGCGCCGTGGTGGGCTCGTCGGCGATGATGACGCGCGGTGAATTCAGCAGCGCGATCGCGATCGCCACGCGTTGCCGCATGCCGCCGGACAACTGGTGCGGATAGGTGCGCAGGCGTTCCTGCGGCGACGGAATGCCGACCATCGTCAGCGTCTGCAGGGCGCGCTCACGCGCCTGTTCGCGCGATACCTTGTGGTGCGCCTGCACCGCTTCGATCATCTGCGTATCGACGCGCAGCACCGGGTTCAGCGTCATCATCGGGTCCTGGAAGATCATGGCGATCTCCTGGCCCCGCAGTTGCCGCCAGCGCGCCGGCGACGCGCCGCGCAGGTCCTCGCCGTTCAGGCGCAGTTCGCCCTCGACGATGCGGCCGGGCTCGTCCAGCAGGCCCATCAGCGAGAAGCCGGTGATGCTCTTGCCCGACCCGGATTCACCCACCAGCCCCAGGATCTCGCCCTCGGCCAGCGTCAGGTCGACGCCATCGACCGCCTTGACCACGCCGTTACGGGTGAAGAAATGCGTCTTCAGTCCGCGCACATCGAGGACCGGCGACTTTTCCACAGCTTGTATCTGCATCGCGTCCGCCCTCAATTCGCGTGGCGCGGGTTGAGCACATCGCGCAGGTGGTCGCCCACCAGGTTGATGGCGATGATGGCCAGCGCCAGCGCGATGCCGGGGAAGAACGAGATCCAGTACTGGCCCGACAGCAGGTACTCGAAACCGTTGTAGATCAGCATGCCCAGCGACGGCTCGGTCACCGGCACGCCCACGCCCAGGAACGACAGCGTGGCTTCCAGCGCGATGGCGTGCGCCAGGTCGATGGTGGCGATCACGATCAGCGGCGGCATGCAGTTGGGCAGCACGTGGCGGAACAGCACCCGCCCCCACGACAGCGACATGCAGCGCGCCGCCTCGACGTATTCCTTGCCGCGTTCGACCAATGCGGCGCCGCGCGCGGCGCGGGCGAAATAGGCCCACTGCACCACGATCAGCGCGATGATCACCTTATCCACACCCTTGCCCAGGATCGCCAGCAGCATCAACGCCACCAGGATCGCCGGGAACGACAACTGGATATCCACAATGCGCATCAGCAGCGCGTCGATGCGCCCGCCGAAGTACGCCGCGATCAGCCCCACGGTGGCGCCGATGCCGAAGGCCGCCAGCACCGACACGGTGGCCACCAGCAGGCTGGTGCGCATACCGTACAGGATCGCCGACAACAGGTCGCGCGCCTGGCCATCGGTGCCCAGCCAGTAATGCATGCTGCCATCGCCGCTTTCGCTGCCGGGCTTGAGCTTGGAATCCATGATGTCCAGCGTCGCCAGGTCATACGGATTATGCGGCGCGATCCACGGCGCCAGCAAGGCGGCGCCCACGATCAGCACCAGCATCACCAGGCCCAGCGTGGCCAGCTTGCTGGCAAAGAAATCGCCCACGAAACGGCGCCACGGCGTCTGTTCCCTGGCGGCGGCGGGTACGGCAGCAGTCACGGGGGCGGTCATCGGCGGCTATCCAGGCGTACGCGGGGATCCAGCACCGTATAGATGATGTCCACCACGAGGTTCAGCATCACAAGGAAGAACACGATCAGCAACAGGTACGCCACCACCACCGGCCGGTCCAGGTTGATGATGGAGTCGATCAGCAGCTTGCCCATGCCGGGCCACGAGAACACCGTCTCGGTCACCACCGCGAAGGCCATCACCTGGCCGAACTCCAGGCCCGCCACGGTGACCACCGGGATCAGGATGTTCTTGAGCAGGTGCACGCCCAGCACGCGCTTTTCCGAAAGCCCCTTGGCGCGCGCGAACTTGATGTAGTCCATCGGCAGCGCCTCGCGCGTGGCGGCGCGCGTCACGCGGATGATCATGGCGCACTTGGCGAAGGCGATGGTGGCGGCCGGCAGCGCCAGGCTCAGCCAGCCATCCAGCGTCAGCACGCTCAGCTGCAGCGAACCGATGCTGACGGTCTGGCCGCGGCCGCCGGCCGGCACCCAGCCCAGCATCACCGCGAACACCATGATGAGCATCAGGCCCACCCAGAAATTGGGCAGCGAGAAGCCCAGCACCGATCCGGTCATGATGGCGCGCGAGCCGGCCGCCTTGGGCTTGAGGCCCGCGATGATGCCCAGCGGCACCCCGATCAGCACCGACAGCAGCATGGCCACACAGGCCAACTCGACGGTGGCCGGCATGCGCTCCAGGATCAGGCGCATGGCCGGCTCGCCGGTCAGGAAGCTGTTGCCGAAATCGCCGCGCACCGCCTGGCCCATGAAGATCAGGTACTGCCGCCACAGCGGCAGGTCCAGGCCAAGCGAGGCGCGGATGGCGGCGCGCTGCGCCTCGGTGGCCTCCGGACTGGCCAGCATCGATACCGGATCGCCGACCATGTAGATGCCGGCGAAGACCAGCGCCGACATGACCAGCATGACGACGATGGTTTGCAGCAGTCTTCGTACGATTGTCGCTAGCACGTCATACCGCCCGCTGCGCGCATTACTTCTTCAGCGTTGCGAACTGCGCCAGCGTGACCTGGTCGGGACGGCCCTGGTAGCGGATGTCGTTCTTCATCGCCCACACCGACAGCTCGAAGTGCACCGGCAGCATCGCGAAGTCGTCCATGGCGATGTTGCTGGCCTTGGACAGCAGCTCGGCGCGCTTGGCGTCATCCATGGTGGACGAGGCTTCCTTGACCAACTCGTCCATCTTGGGATTCGAGTAGCGGCTGCGGTTGGTGGTGCCCAGGCCGGCTTCCGGATTGCGCGTCACCAGGAGCGAAGTCAGCGCGTTCGACATCTCGCCGCTGGTCACCGACCAGCCGGCCAGATAGGCCGAGAATGCATAGCTGTCGCGGTTCTTGAAGAACACCGGCGGCGCCATGGCGTCGACGCTGGTCTTCACGCCCACGCGGGTCCACATCGAGGCGATCGCCTGCGCCACCTTGGAGTCGTTGACGTAGCGGCCCGAGGGCGAGCCCAGCGTGATCGAGAAACCGTTGGGATAGCCGGCTTCCTTCAGCAGCGCCTTGGCCTTTTCGACATCGGCCTTGGGCGCCTTGGAATGTTCCTTGCTGGAACCGAACATGGGGTAGGGCAGCAGATTGCCGGCGGGCAGCGCCACGCCCCCCATCACGCGCTCGACCAGCGCATCGCGGTTGATCGCCAGCGACAGCGCTTCGCGCACGCGCTTGTCTTTCAACGGATTCTTGTCGGTGCCCTGGATGCCGGGCGAGGGCTCGGCGTACTGGTCCAGCGCCACGTACACCACGCGCACCGACGGCGTCTCTTCGACGTACAGCTTCTTGTCGCCCTTGAGCTTGGGCAGGTCATCGGTCGGGGGATCCTCGATCATGTCGACATCGCCGGCCAGCAGGGCGGCCACACGCGCCGCGGCATTGCTGATCGGGCGATAGATCACCTTGTCCCACACGGGCTTCTTGCCCCAGTAGTTTTCATTGCGCGCCAGCACGAATTCGGCGCCGCGCTTCCACGAGACGAACTTGTAGGGACCGGTGCCGATGAGGCCGTCGCCGCTGTTCAATTCGGTGGTGGTCTTGCCTTCGGCCGCGGGGCCGGAGGCGGCCTTCTTCGACATGATGGGCAGTTGCGCCAGGTTCACCAGCAGGTTCGGCGCCACTTCCTTGGTGGTGATACGCAGGGTCATCGGATCCACCGCTTCGGCCTTGGCCACCGAGCCCAGGTACAGCGTGAACGGCGACGGGCTGTTCGGCACCTTGGGCACGCGGTCATAGGTGAAGACCACGTCCTCGGCGGTGAACGGCGACCCATCGGAGAATTTGACGCCAGGCCGCAGCTTGAAGGTCCACACCTTGCCATCGACGGTCCAGGACTCGGCCAGCGCCGGCACCGGCTTGAGCTGCGCGTCGGTGGCCACCAGCGTGTCGAAGATGGTCTGGGAGATCTGGGTGTTCGGCGTCAGCGCGTGATACTGCGGATCCATCGACGATGGCTCGGTCTTCAGCCCGATCACCAGATCGCGCGCCAGCGCCGAATTGAGGGTGCCGAAGGCCAATAGAACCGCTACCGAACCACAGGCCAACGCACGCGAAAACCGAGATGCCATCATGATCTCCCAGGGATGTTTCGGGTTTTAAACCTCTGGCGCACCTTAACCAGCAAACAAGGCCCCGCGCAACAGTTATATTCCCCTATTGTCCTTGCCTCGCGTTGTCCCCGATATGTCCGTCCATGCCCCTATTGCCGCCATTGCCACCGCCCCCGGAAGAGGCGGCATCGGCGTCGTGCGCGTTTCTGGTGCGGACCTGTCCGAATTGGTGCGTCGCCTGTTCCAGCGCGAACTCACGCCGCGCCATGCGCACTATCTGCCGTTCAAGGCGGTCGATGGCGAGCTGCTCGACGAAGGCATCGCGCTGTACTTCAAGGGGCCGCATTCCTACACCGGCGAAGACGTGCTCGAACTGCAAGGCCACGGCGGCCCCGCGGTGCTGCGACGCGTGCTCGACAGCTGCCTGGCGGCGGGCCGTGACCTCGGGCTGCGGCTGGCCGAACCGGGTGAGTTCACCCGCCGCGCGTTCCTCAATGACCGCATGGATCTGGCGCAGGCCGAAGCGGTCGCCGACCTGATCGAGGCCTCTTCGGTGGCGGCCGCGCGCGGCGCCATGGCCTCGCTGTCGGGCGACTTCTCGGCGCGCGTCAACGACCTGTCCGACCGCATCATCCACCTGCGCATGCTGGTCGAGGCCACGCTCGATTTCCCCGAAGAGGAAATCGACTTCCTTGAGAAATACCAGGCGCGCCCCACGCTGGAAAAGCTGGCCGGCGACCTCGGTCATCTCATCGCCCAGGCGCGCCAGGGCGTGATCCTGCGCGAAGGCCTGCATGTGGTGCTGGCGGGCCAGCCCAACGTCGGCAAATCCAGCCTGCTGAACGCGCTGGCCGGCGACGACGTCGCCATCGTCACGCCGATCGCCGGCACCACGCGCGACAAAGTGGTGCAGCAGATCCATATCGACGGCGTGCCGCTGCACATCGTAGACACCGCCGGCCTGCGCGAAACCGAAGACACGGTGGAGAGCATCGGCATCGCCCGCAGCTGGCAGGAAATCGAACGCGCCGACGTCATCCTGCACCTGCAGGACGCCACCCAGCCGGGCGACGAACTGGACGCGCAGATCACCGCGCGCCTGCCGCCGCGCACGCCGGTGTTGAAGGTTTTCAACAAGGTGGACCTGTTATCCACAGCGTTTGTCGCCGGTCCCGGCGAACTGGGCATTTCCGCCAAGCGCGGCGCCGGCCTGGACGCGTTGCGGGCCGAACTGCTGCGCATCGCCGGCTGGAATCCCGGCGCCGAGTCGCCCTGGCTGGCGCGCGAGCGCCATCTGCACGCGCTGCAGGACGCCGCCGACCACCTGGCGCTGGCGGCCGAGCACGCCGAACAGGACGACCGCGTGCTAGACCTGTTCGCCGAGGAACTACGGCTGGCGCATGACAGCCTGTCGAGCATCACCGGAAAGTTCACCAGCGACGATTTGCTGGGCGAGATCTTCTCAAGCTTCTGCATCGGGAAATAGCGCTCATGGCCGCCTCAGCCAGTACGCCTCACCGGATCCGCCCGGCGACGGTCGATGACCTGGCGGCGGTCGAACGCATCGTCCACGACGCCTACCGTCATTACGTGGCGCGCATCGGCGCCACGCCGGGACCGATGCGCGACGATTACCGCATGCGCATCGCGCAGGGCCAGACGCAGGTGCTGGAAGACGAAACCGGCGTCCAGGCCGTGCTGGTCCTGGTGCGCGAAGCGGATTGCCTGTTGCTCGACAATGTGGCGGTGTCGCCTGGCGCGCAAGGGCGCGGCTATGGCCGCGCGTTGATGCAATGGGCGGAAATCGCGGCGCGGCAGGCCGGGTATCGCCGCATCCGGCTCTATACCCAGGAAGCGATGAGCGAGAACATCGCCATCTATCAGCGCTATGGCTATGTCGAAACGCATCGCGCCGAAGAGATCGGCCTGAAGCGCGTATTCATGGCCAAATGCCTGGATTGATCAGCTCGGAATAAATGAGCAATAGCTCACTTATTTAAAAAACTCCACGCCGCTGGCGACAGCAAATCCATCCACGGCCGTTTCGCCACGACAGGTTGACACCGCTCGTCAAGGCAACCGATTTCGACGTCAATGACGACAGGCAGAACGAAGGAATCCAGCGCCCATCTCCCTCCGCTCTCATTCATCAACATCCATTCCAAAAAAATATATGAGCTTTTGCTCACACCTATTTTCATGGGACTTTTCATGAAAAAAACGCGAATCAGGCATCACGCGGCTTCTTGCCTGGCAGCACCGGCGCCGCCTTCAAGGTCTCGCGCGCAATGCGATTGCTGGCCAGCGATTTCGCATACACCGAATCCGGCCGGATGCGTTGCGCGATCACGAAGCCGGTGATGCACGCCAGCATCAGCGGCAACATCACCTCATAGCTCAACGTCATCTCGAAGATCATCAAGATCGACATCAGCGGCGCATAGGTCGTGGCCGCCAGCAGCGCCCCCATGCCAACCACCGCGTAGCTCGACACCGCCGACAGGTCGCCAGCGGGAAACAACGCATGCAGTCCGGAGCCGTACAGCGCCCCGACCGCCGCGCCCACGAACAGGGTTGGCGTGAACACGCCGCCGATCGCGCCGGAGCCGACGCTGGCGCCGGTGGCCACGATCTTGAACAGCAGGATCGCCGCCACTGCCTGCCAGGCCCATTCCGTGTGCAACATGCTGTTGACCACGCTGTAGCCGTTGCCCCAGACCTCGGGTTTGAACACCGACAGGGCGCCGACCACCAGTCCGCCCAGCGCCATCTTGGCCCACAACGGCAGGGTCAGGCGGCGAAAAAGCGCCTTCGACCCATCGAGAAACCGCAGGAATTGCGGCGCCACCATCCCGGCGATCAGGCCCAGCCCCAGGTAATTGACGACTTCCCAACCCGACACGAATTCGAACGGCGGCATGTGAAAGACCGCGTCGTAGTGCAGGATCTGGCGCGTCACGATATTGGCGACCACCGATGACACCACCAGGGGCACCAGCGTGGCCGACGAGATGGCGCCGTAGACGATCTCGGAAATGAACAGCGCGCCCGCGATCGGCGCGTTGTAGGCAGCGGTGATCCCGGCGGTGGCGCCGCAGGCCACCAGCAGCCGCAGATGCCGGGGCGGCAAGACCAGGTAGCGGCCCGACAGCGACGAGAACATCGCCGCCAGCTGCACCATCGGCCCTTCACGGCCGATCGACGCCCCCGAACCGATTGAAAACAAAGAAGAAATGCTGCGCGCCACGGTCTGGCGAAAGCCGATCACGCCGCGGCCGATGGCAATGGC
Source organism: Achromobacter sp. HNDS-1 (assembly GCF_040084795.1). Taxonomy (NCBI): domain Bacteria; kingdom Pseudomonadati; phylum Pseudomonadota; class Betaproteobacteria; order Burkholderiales; family Alcaligenaceae; genus Achromobacter; species Achromobacter sp. HNDS-1. Next base: position 3,174,267 of record NZ_CP157584.1, on the reverse strand, counting down.
TTCCATGTAGTCGGCGGCGCCACGGGGCGGCAGGCGCCTGGCGGCGGCCTGCAGGATCAGCCCGGCGATCGCGCCTCCGGCCGCCGGCAGCAGGAAACGCTCCCAGGACGCCAGCCCGCGCGCCAGCGACACCATGCCGTGCGGCGAATCGACCCCGCCCAGCAACATCTGTATCCAGCCCAACAGCTCCCGAAAGATCACGGTCGCCAGCGCGCCGGCCAATCCCATCAGCGCGGCCGCGCACAAGGTCGCGGGCAGATTGTCGGCCAGCAAACGGCCTCTCAGCCAGGTCGCCCAGGCCGGTTTCTTGATTCTGAGTTGTCGTGCCATGGGCGGATTCTACGGCGGAAATCTGCTCACTTTTTGTTCAGCGCAACGTCAACCGCAGAGAGACGCCACCCCTCACATAGTCGGTTCCGGCAACGCCTCCAGGGGCCTTTACGGGCCTGGAAAGGGGCGAAAACCTGGGTAGGCAAGGGGTGTTTTTTCGGGGTAAAAGTGCCGCTTCCCGACCCGGTTCGGCAGAACAGGGCTGTGGATAACTCCTAAGGCGGCGGGTTGTGCACATTGTGTGGAGGCGAGTTGAACAAGCGGGGGTTTTCGGTCGGGTCCGAAATCTTGTCCAACTTCGGCTCTTTTCCCACACAGAGTTCTTGCACAGCCAAAAACGCTCGCAACCTGATGAAAAAAAACAGGTTTCCAAGGTTAAGGTAGTTATCCACAGGCCTTATTAATTATTAGTCTTTATATAAAGAGAAATACAGGGAAAAGACAAACATGCTTTCTCCTACCTCCCAGCCACGCCCCCCCGGACTCCGTCCATGCGCATCCTCCTGATAGAAGACGAAGCCGAACTTGCTCGCTGGCTCTCAAGAAGCCTGGCCCGGCATGCGGGCTTCGTTGTCGAATGGGCTGATGACGGATTGATCGCCGAAAGAAGGTTGGCGGTCGAAGAGTTCGATGCGGTCATCCTCGACCTGGGACTGCCGGGCATGGATGGCCATACCTTGCTGGCGAAGATCCGCGCGCGGGACGACCGTACGCCGGTGCTGGTCCTGACCGCGCGCGATTCACTGGCCGAAAAAATCGGGACACTTCATGAAGGCGCGGACGATTTCCTGCCGAAACCGTTTGTTGTGGAAGAGTTGGAAGCGCGATTGATCGCGCTGGTACGCCGCAGCCGCGGTCGCGAACATCCGCGGCTCGCCCTGGGAAACCTGGTTTTCGAGACTTCCGCGCAAAAATTCTCTGTCTCCGGACAGACTTTGCAGTTATCCCCACGTGAACACGCGGTCCTGCGAGTGCTGATCCAGAAAAGCGGCGAACCGATCAACAAGCAGCAGATCCTGGATCGCATCGTGACCGACGATGCCGACATCAACCTCGAAGCCATTGAGGTGCTGGTGCACCGGCTGCGCAAAAAATTGACGGATACCGGCGTGCAGATCACCACCATGCGGGGCATGGGGTACTGCCTGGAGAACGCTGTTGACAACTAGTTTTCCGGAAAAAACCCCGGTTTCCAGGAAAAAAAGCCGCAATCGCACCTTGAAGACGCAGTTGCTCTGGTGGCTGATTCCGACACTGGTGCTGGTGATGATGGGCGCCCTGTGGCTGTCCAACCACCAGCTGCGCAACCAGGTCGACATCGCCTATGACCGATCGCTCGCCGGCGCGCTGCGCGCGATCGACCACAACATATCCACAGCCAGCGGTGGATTAGCCATGGAGCAGCCGTACCTGATGCTGGAATTCTTCGAGCTGACGGCCAATGGCAGCGTGTTCTACCGCGTGGCCACCGAGGACGGGCTGGCCGAAATCGGCCATCCCGGCCTGCCCATGCCAAGCCAGCCGCTGGTATCCGGCGAACCGCAGTTTTTCTACGCCACCTACCTGGGCGCGCCGGTCCGCGTCGCGGCCCTGGCCCGGGCCATGGACCCGCCGCTGTATGCCAACAAAGGGGGACGGGTTATCGTCCAGGTTGCCGAGGGCCTGGAAAGCCGCCAGGCCTTCCTGCACCAGGTGCTGGTACGCTCGGTCGAACGCGACCTGGCGGTGATCCTGATCAGCGTCCTGGTCATCGTCCTGGGGGTTTTCATGGCCCTGCGCCCCCTGGAGCGCCTGCGCCAGGAAGTGGAAAGGCGTTCCGCGGACGATTTAAGCCCCGTCAGCGCATCGGAGATGCCAGGTGAGGTCCTACCCCTGGTGGCGGCCGTAAACCTCCACATGGCCCGCTACGCGGCCCAGGCGAGGGTCCAGAGCCAGTTCCTGGACGACGCCTCGCACCAGTTGCGCACGCCTTTGTCGGTTTTGCGCACCCAGACGGCATATGCCTTGCGCGAAACATGCCCCCAGGAGGTCCGTACAGCCCTTCTGGCGATGCAGGAGGGGTTGGACAGGGCCGTACGCACCACCAACCAGATGCTCGCCCTGGCGCGCGCTAAAGACGCCTCGCTGGCCGAAGGCGGCCTGGCGGCCGAGCCGGTCGACCTGGTCGGGCTGGCCCACGGCGTCATCCGGGCCCTGTTGCCGACCGCCCGTGCGCGGCAGATCGACATCGGCCTGGACGCCGGCGACGACCCGGTGCGGGTCCAGGGCGTGGACTGGCTGCTGCGCGAGGCGGTCAGCAACCTGGTCGACAATGCCATCCGCTACACCGCCCCAGGCGGCGTGGTCACGGTGGTGGTGCGCGGCGAGTCGGGCCAGGCCAGCCTGGCCGTGGAAGACAGCGGTCCCGGCATGTCGGCCGAAGACATCGCCCGGGCCGGCATCCGCTTTCGCCGCGGCGCGGCCGGCAAGAACAAGCCCGGCGCCGGCCTCGGACTGGCCATCGTCGACACCATTGCCGGGCTGCTGGGAGCGCGCCTGGTGCTGGAGAACCGGGCGCCCCTGCCAGGCCTGCGCGCCGCTTTGGTGTTTTCCCTCGAAACGGCGTCCGATGTTGCGCCGCATCAGGAAAATGGCGATTTTTGAAAGGTATTGGAAAGCTTCGATTTTGTACGGTTGCATCCGCTGGAGCCCGACCCGGCGGCAGACCACCGCCCCGATCGCCAGCCATGCCTAGACCTATAAATTCGGAGACGCAAGAATGCAGACCAGCCTCAAGCTGCGCCTGGCCGCCGTCGCGGCGCTCGGCGCGATCACCCTTTCCCTGGGCGCCGCCCATGCCGCTGACGAGCCGCGCCGCCCCGAGTGCATTGCGCCGGCCCAGCCCGGCGGCGGCTTCGACCTGACCTGCCGCCTGGCCACCGAGGGCCTGAAGCAGAGCGGGGCGCTCAAGAGCGCCATGCGCATCGTCTACATGCCTGGCGGCATCGGCGCCGTGGCCTACAACAACATCGTGGCGCAGCATCCCAACGAGCCCGGCACTATCGTCGCATTCTCGGGCGGTTCGCTGCTGAACCTGGCGCAAGGCAAGTTCGGCAAGTACAACGTCAACGACGTGCGCTGGCTGGCGGCCATCGGCACCGATTACGGCGTGGCCGTGGTGCGCAACGATTCGCCGTACACCGACCTGAAAGGGCTGATGGAAGCCTTCAGGCAGGATCCGACCAAGATCGTGCTGGGCGCGGGCGGCACCGTCGGCAGCCAGGACTGGATGAAAGCCGCGCTGACCGCCAAGGCGGCCGGTGTCGATTTCAAGAAGATGCGCTTCGTGGCCTTTGAAGGCGGCGGCGAGGCCGTGACGGCGCTGCGTGGCGGCCATATCCAGGCCTACATGGGCGATGCCGCCGAGGCCTTCACGATGCTGGAAGGCGGCGCCCCCATCCGCGTGCTCGCGGTGTTCAATGACCAGCGCCTGCCAGGCAAGCTGGGCACGGTGCCGACCGCGAAAGAACAGGGCTACGACATCGTCTGGCCCATCATCCGTGGTTTCTATGTCGGTCCCAAGGTCTCGGATGCCGACTACCAGTTCTGGGTCAATGCCTTCAATCGCGTTGCCGACGCGCCCGAGTTCGCCAAGCTGCGCGAACAGCAGGGCCTGTTCCCCTTCAACAAAACCGGCGCCGACCTCGATGCCTACGTCAAGCAGCAGGTCAAGCAATACGCCGAACTGGCCGATTCCTTCGGCCTGATCAAGAAATAAGCCACAAGGCTTGCCCTCCGACCGCGCGCGGGTGAACGCGCACCTTGTGCCGCCGGCCCGCAACCGGCGGCCGGGGCGGGCTTGCGCCGCGCGGTCCTTCTACTAACGGAAAGCTGATCATGAACGATCGAATACTGGGCATCGCGGCGTTGGCGCTGGCGGCCTTCATGACCTGGGCGGGGTGGGGCATCGAGGCACCGTTCGCCTATGAACCGGTGGGCCCGCGCGCCTTCCCGCTGCTGCTGGCGTTGATCATCGGCCTGTGCGGGTTGCGCCTGGCCTACAAGGGCGGCAACGCGGTCGAGCCCAATCCCGCCGGCGCCAATGGCCGCATCGCGCTGATGGTGGTGTTCGCCGCGGCGTATGCGTTCCTGTTCCAGTGGCTCGGCTTCATCATCGCCACCGCGCTGATGACGGTCTTCGTCGGCCGCCTGTTCGGCGGCGGCTGGGCCAAGTGCGCGATCGGCGGCATCGTCATGAGCGCTTTCTTCTTTGTCCTGTTCGACAAGGTGCTGGACGTGGTCCTGCCCGGCGGACTGCTGGAGAACCTGATATGAGCGGAATCCTCGATCACCTGTCGATCGGCTTTGGCGTGGCGCTGTCGTGGACCAACATCCTGGTGGCCGCGATCGGTTCATTCTTCGGCACCATGGTCGGCGTGCTGCCCGGCCTGGGCCCGATCAACGGCGTGGCGATGCTGATCCCGATCGCGTTCGCCATGAACCTGCCGCCCGAGACCGCGCTGATCCTGCTGGCGGCCGTGTACGTCGGCGCGGAATACGGCGGCCGCATCACCTCGATCCTGCTGAACGTGCCGGGCGAGGCCAGCGCCATCATGACCACGCTCGACGGTTATCCGCTGGCGCGCCAGGGGCTGGCCAACGTCGCCCTGTCGCTGTCGGCGTGGTCGGCGTTCTTCGGCGCCATCGTGTCGGTGGTGGGCATCATCCTGCTGGCGCCGCTGTTGGCCAAATGGGCGCTGGCCTTCGGTCCGGCCGAATACTTCGTGCTGATGATCTTCGCCTTCTGCTGCCTGACCAGCCTGCTCGGCAAGCAGCCCATCAAGGGCGTGCTGGCGGCGATGATCGGCTTGTCGATCTCGGTGATTGGCGTGGACGCGAATTCGGGCGTATACCGCTACACCTTCGACTCGGTGCACCTGGCCGACGGCATCGATTTCGTGGTGGTGGTGATCGCGCTGTTCGCGGTCAGCGAGATGCTGGAGATGCTCGAGAAGGTGATGGCGGGTCACAGTGTCGAGGTCAAGCCCAGCGGCCGCAAGCTGTTCAACCTGAAAGAGCTGGCCTTCACCTGGTGGAGCGTGGTGCGCAGCGCCTTCGTCGGCTTCGGCGTGGGCGTGCTGCCGGGCGCGGGCGCCAGCGTGGCCGCCGCCGTGGCCTATTCGCAGGAAAAGCGCATCATCGAAGCCAAGGATCCCGATGCCAAGTTTGGCAAGGGAGACATGCGCGGCCTGGTCGCGCCCGAAGCCGCCGCCACTTCCTCGGCCATCGGTTCTTTCGTGCCCATGCTGACGCTGGGCGTGCCGGGTTCGGGCACCACCGCGGTGATGATGGGCGCGCTGACGCTCTACAACATCACGCCGGGGCCGGTGCTGTTCGATTCCAAGCCGGAATTGGTGTGGGGCCTGATCGCCTCGCTGTTCGTGGCCAACGTGCTGCTGTTCGTCATGAATGTGCCCATGGTGCGCCTGTTCTCGAAGGTGCTGTCGGTGCCGGGCTGGCTGATGGTGCCGGGCATCCTGTGCATCAGCTACATCGGCGTGTACGCGATCAACGCGGGCACGTTCGATCTGCTGCTGGTGGCCGGCATCGGCACGCTGGGCTACTTCCTGCGCAAGTTCGGCGTGCCAATGGCGCCGCTGGTGCTGGGCGTGGTGCTGGGGGACATGATGGAACAGAACCTGCGCCGCGCCCTGTCGATAACCGACGGCAATGTGTCGGTGCTGTTCGCCAGCCCGGTCGCCATTGCGCTGTGGACGGCCGCCATCGCCGTCGTGGTGGTGCCGCAGATACTGCGCCGCGCGCGCCGGGCCAGGAAGGTTGCCGCCGAACCGGTGTGACGGGTTCCGCGCCGCGGCCCCGCCGGCGCGGGGCCGCGCGACGTCGGAGCCTGTCACGCCGGAGGTCGTTCAGGAGCGCCGCGGCGCTCCTTTTTTCATCGCCGCGTTTTGTGTCGAGACAAAACAAAAGCGCCCGGGCAGGGCGCTTTGTCTTGAACCGAGACGTTCTCAGACCTGCGCCAGGCGTTCCAGCGCCGCATCGAGCGTGGCGTCCTTCTTGGCGAAGCAGAAGCGCACGATGCGATGGTTCGATTCGGCCGCGTCGGGCTTCTGGTAGAAGGCGGAAACCGGAATCACCGTAACGCCGTGGCGCACCGTCAGGTCGCGCGCGAAGTCCGCTTCGTTCTGCTTGGAGATTTCGCTGTAGTCCGCCAGCAGGAAGAAGGTGCCGGGGCTGGGCAACGGCTTGAAGCGTGTCTTGGCCAGGCCTTGCGACAGGCGGTCGCGCTTGGCCTGGTAGAAGGCCGGCAGCGCCAGGTAAGGCTTGGGGTCGCGCATGAATTCAGCCAGTGCGAACTGCATCGGCGACGGGACCGTGAACACCATGAACTGGTGCACCTTGCGCAGCTCGGCGCTGAGCTGGCGCGGCGCGCAGCAGTAGCCGATCTTCCAGCCGGTGGTGTGATAGGTCTTGCCGAACGACGAGATCACGAATGCGTGCTCGGCCAGCAACGGGCGGCGCGCCACGCTGGCGTGCGGTTTGCCGTCGAACACGATGTGTTCGTAGACCTCGTCCGACACCAGCAGCACGCCGGTATCGCGCACGATGGCTTCGAGCGCATCCAGGTCGCTGTCGTCCAGCACCGCCCCGGTCGGGTTGTGCGGAAAGTTCAGCATCAGCAGGCGGGTCTTCGACGTGATGGCGTCGCGCACACGCTGCCAGTCGATGCGGTAGTAGGGATCGTCCGCGGTCGGCGCGCGCAGCGGCACCGGCACGGCCGTGCCGCCGGCCAGGCGGATGGCGGGCAGGTAGGAGTCGTAGCACGGCTCGATGACCACGACCTCGTCGCCGCTGTTGACCGCGGCCAGCACGGTGGCCATCAGCGCTTCGGTGGCGCCGCTGGTGACGGTGATCTCGGTTTCCGGATCGTAGGCGCGGCCGTACAGGGCCTGCGTCTTGGCGGCGATGGCCTCGCGCAACGGCGCCACGCCGGGCATGTAGGGATACTGGTTGTGGCCGTCGGCCATGGCCTTGCTGACCAGCGCGCATAGCGCGGGATCGGGATCGAAGTCCGGAAAGCCCTGGCCCAGGTTGATGGCCTTGTGCTCGATGGCCAGGCGGCTCATGACGGTGAAGATGGTGGTGCCGACGTCGGGAAGTTTGGATCGGATCATGGTGGACGCGAAAAGGAACGCTGGGTGTGCGCAAGAGTTTTCGTAAGTATCCCACTAACTCATAATTCGGGATTCTCATGAGCTTATGGCGTGGGCGGTATCGTGCTTCGGAACATGTGGTGGAGGGTCGTTGGCGGTTTGGCGATCGCGCTGGCCGGCGCGTTGCTGGCGGTATGGGCGCATCTGCCCTTGCCATGGATGCTGGGCGCGCTGCTGTTGACGGCGGCGGTGCGCATCGCGGGCGGCGGCACGGTGTGTCCACGGCCGGCGCGCAACGCCGGCCAATGGGTCATCGGCACCTCGCTGGGCCTGTATTTCACGCCACAGGTCATCGGTCATATCGGCAGCAATGCCGGCCCCATCATTGCGGGCATGCTGTTCGCATTGGGGTTGGCATTCATCGGCACGGCGCTGCTGCGGCGCTACACCGATGCGGATTTCAAGACCGCCTGGTTTGCATCGGCGATCGGCGGCGCCAGCGAAATGGCGAGCCTGGCCGAGCGCCATGGCGCCCGTATCGATCGCGTGGCGACTGCGCACAGCGTGCGGGTGCTGCTGGTGGTGGTGACGGTGCCGTTCATCTTCCAGTGGTGGGGCGTGGCAGGCCTGGATCCCACCGTGCCGGGGCCGCGTACCGTGCATGGCGCGGGCCTGGCGGAGCTGGTGGCGCTGACCTGTGTCGGCGGCCTGCTTTTCATGAAGCTGCGTTGGCCCAATCCCTGGGTATTGGGGCCGATGCTGGTGGCGATGACGTTGACCGCGTTCGGCATCGAACTGTCGGCGTTGCCGGACTACGTGCCGAAGATCGGCCAACTGCTGATCGGCTGGTCCTTGGGCGATCGGTATCGGCCGGACTTCTTTCGCGCCGCGCCGCGCTTCATCGCGGTGGTGGCGGCGTTCACGGTGGTCGCGCTGGCGCTGGCATTCGGCCTGGGCGCGTTGCTGTCCCTATGGTCTGCGGCGCCGATTCCGACGTTGATCCTGGGCACCACGCCGGGCGGCATCGCCGAGATGGCGATCACGGCCAAGGTGCTGCAGCTGGGCGTGCCGGTGGTTACCGCATTCCACGTGACCCGCATGGTATTCGTCGTGCTCGTCACGGGTCCGATGTATGCGTGGCTGGCGCGGCGGCAGGCAAATTCCGCGTAGCGGTATTGGGTTTCCAGTCAGAAAAATACGACATTGGGGAAAACAACTATATGACTCTGTAATGTGGGGTGAGTATGCTGGTTTCCGCAGTTGATTCAAGCAGCGCGCGGACTTGTCTGCCGCTTTTGCGGCAAGCGAGAACGCAGCAGCAACGCAGGTATCCCTACCGGTCGTTCAGTTCTCACGGCGTCCTTGATTCATTGCATCTCGTTAATTACAGGACGCTAGGAAAATGGCTCAGAAGGGCAAAGTTAAGTGGTTCAACGCTGACAAGGGTTACGGTTTCATCACGCCGGACGCCGGCGGTACCGATGTTTTCGCACACTTTTCCGCCATCCAGGGCCGCGGCTATCGCAGCCTGAACGAAGGCCAGGAAGTCGAATTCGAAGTCAAGGATGGTCCGAAAGGACCTCAAGCGGCCGAAATTCGCCCGCTCTAAATCGGGAAATCCCAATTTCCCGTCCGCCAGGCCAGGCCTGGCTACAACGCCCCAGAACCTCACGGTCTGGGGCGTTGTTTCATTTGGCGTGGGGCGGCTGTGTGGGCGTTCCACAGCGATTGTTAGTGTTCACTAACATATTTTCTACCCTTGGATAAGTTTGTGGATAATTATTTTGGGACATGAGCAATTCGTTGCGCAGTAATGAAGCAACAGCGATTTGCGGATGACGGTTTTGCACATTTTTGTGATGAGTCCGACGCGTTGTCCTGAAGACGTGCAACACGCCCTGCCAATACTGGAGAGCCTGTGCGAACCGAGCCAGAAGAGTGCTTTTCCCTATGAAAACCAGGCGCTTACGCCCGATTTTCGGTGTCGGGACGGCCATAGCCGCTGCTTGCCAGAGGGCCCTTTGCCGGGCCGCTAAGCCGATGTCGCACGCTTCCAGCGGTGGTTGTTCACAAAGATATCCCCATGCTGGTTATGCACAGAATGACACCCGGGATAGCCAAAAGAGGGGTGCTCAACCTGTGGATAGAAATGGGGATAGCGGTGCTGGAACAGGGTAAGTCGATTCCCGCGCGGTGCAATTGTCGCGGCGGATTGCCGCTCTGGGACGCGGGGTTATTTCATGTGGAAGAGATTTTGACCCGCGCGACGGCCCGATGACTTTTCCACAGCGCGAGCAATTAAGCTCGGCACCTGTTCGCGGGTCTCAGCCGAAAGGATGATGGCGCGAAGGAGGGGAGAGAGGCAAGATAGTTGTCCCCTCAAGCGTCGCCTGTCCATAGTTATGCACAGCGCGGCGATGGTGGCTCGGCCCGGGGGATCGGCATGTGGAAAACACCAGGAAGAGATCCGGGCGGCGATTGGACCCTTGGCCGATGTTGAAGTTCCCGCGGCGGCCGCCCCGAACTCGCAGCTCATATTCGAGATCCGGAGTCACTGACTGCCGGGCTCAGCCGCGTCCCTCCAGGCTATCTTTATCGAGCCGATAGTCCAGGCTTATCCACATCTTTTTCCACCGGTTTGTGGGCCTTCGTCGACGCCCGGAATTCCTGGTTCATGGCCGCGTCGGTTACGGGTTCTCGGGATGTGAGTCGGGGCGAATTTTCCAACCTCTTTGGGGTTTTGTGTGTTTTCCTGAATCTGGGTATTTGCCGTGACGAGAAGAATACCGTTGCGCCTTTTGCCCAGCGCGGCAGATTCTAGTCCGGGCCGGACGAGTAACTTATCCCCAGAGTTGTTCCACGTGAAACCGGGTCTTGAATGTGACGCCGGGTGTTGATAAGTCGCCGATGGGGTTCGCCAAGGGGTGGGGCCCTCGATCCGGCAGAAATAGCCCATAGCCGACTTGGCTGTGCGCTGCCAAGGGTGGCGTTACCGGCGAATCAATTGTCCGGGGACGCCAAGAATAGACCAAGGCCCGTATGGCAGGTTTCCCATACGGTTTGTCGATTCCTGGCGGCGCTTAGGTATTGCCTCCGCCAAGGTGCGACAAGTTTGTCTTAGGGGTGCAATGTTTCACGGGAATGACGGATGATATTCAAAGTGCGCGGGCCAAATAAGCGCATGTGTGTTGAGGATGGGCGCCTCGGTGGTTGATGGCTGGCAGCGCGCTGTTTCACGTGAAACGGCGAAAAATTCGACATTTCAGGGGTGGGGTAGAGGTAGGGGTGGAAAAATCGCTTTTTTCTCGACATTGGTTTCACGTGGAACGTCGATATAACCGTACTCAGGCGCTGAATTTGAAGATGCCTTTTACGTGCCAAACCGGGATGTCACCGATACTGTCTCCCGCCTGGTAGGCGTGTCACAGAGGCGCTCAGGCTCTTATCTGTGTTGTTTCACGTGGAACATTGAACAGCAGCGGGAAGATTTGTGAAAATTGATCCGAGGCTGGCTGATCCGGCTACGTGCTTATTGGCGGAAGCACGCAGGGTGTCAGATGCTGACTGGCGGTCGGGGCGATGCGGAACGCTACCCCACCGACGACGTAACCTTACGGTGGAAGGAAGCAATGTTCCACGTGAAACATAAGCACAGTCCGTCGGTGAGGTTAACTGGCGGCAAGAGGGGCAGCATAACGGAGGTTAAGCCCGGTCACGGCAACCCGAAGTCGGCGATGTTTCACGTGAAACATCGCCGGCCGAGTGCGCCCCACTTTTCTTGCGGAACGATGCTTGCGCTCAGCCCCAGGCACTTTCCACTTTTCCTAGATAATGACCGGTATTGGACAAGCCCAGGCGTAACTACGCAGTCGATGTTTCACGTGAAACATCCCGGCAGAGCGTTGTTCCACTTGCTGTTTCACGTGGAACACCGCTGAACACCGGCAATTGCCGACATATTCAAACGCCGTGCGACCCATGCCCCGTTGCCAATTTGCACACGCTCGGCGCATCTCCACCAGCTTTTCCCTGCTTGGCCATGTTTCACGTGAAACATGCCCCCCCTGCCTCTATAATGAGCACCGAACGCTCTCTTATCTCCCCATCATGGATTATCCCCGCGAATTCGATGTCATCGTCGTCGGAGGCGGCCACGCCGGTACCGAAGCGGCGCTGGCTGCGGCACGCACTGGTGCCCAGACGCTGCTGCTGACCCACAACATCGAGACCCTAGGCCAAATGTCCTGCAATCCCTCCATTGGCGGGATCGGCAAGGGCCACCTCGTCAAAGAAGTCGACGCCCTTGGCGGTGCGATGGCGCTGGCGACGGACGAAGCAGGGATTCAATTCCGCATCCTGAACGGCTCAAAGGGCCCGGCCGTGCGCGCTACCCGTGCCCAAGCCGACAGGGTGTTGTACCGCAAGGCTATCCGTGGCCGCCTGGAGAACCAGCCGAACCTCTGGCTGTTCCAGCAAGCGGTGGAAGACCTGATGGTGGAGGGCGACCGAGTGGTGGGCGCCGTGACCCAGGTTGGCCTGAAGTTCCGCGCCAAGACGGTGGTGCTGACCGCCGGCACGTTCCTGAATGGCTTGATCCACGTGGGACTGCAGAACTATTCCGGTGGCCGTGCGGGCGATCCGCCCGCGATCTCACTGGGGCAGCGCCTGAAGGAATTGCAGTTGCCCCAAGGGCGCCTGAAGACGGGCACGCCGCCGCGTATCGATGGCCGCAGCATCAACTACGGCATTCTGGAAGAGCAGCCGGGCGACCTGGATCCGATCCCGGTGTTTTCTTACATGGGCAACGTGGCCATGCACCCGCGGCAACTGCCGTGCTGGATCACGCACACCAACGCCCGTACCCATGACATCATCCGCGGCGGTCTGGACCGCTCGCCGATGTACAGCGGCGTCATCGAAGGCGTTGGCCCGCGTTACTGTCCGTCGATCGAAGACAAGATTCACCGCTTCGCCGACAAGGAATCGCACCAGGTCTTCCTGGAACCCGAAGGGCTGGACACGCATGAGGTCTATCCCAATGGCGTTTCCACCAGCCTGCCGTTCGACGTGCAACTGGCGCTGATCCATTCCCTGCCGGGCCTGGAGAACGCACATATCCTGCGCCCGGGCTACGCCATCGAATACGACTACTTCGATCCACGTGGATTGAAGAGCACGCTGGAAACCAAGGCGATCGCCGGCCTGTACTTTGCCGGCCAGATCAACGGCACCACCGGCTATGAAGAAGCCGCGGCCCAGGGCCTGCTGGCCGGCGTCAACGCCGCCCTGTCCGCGCTGGACCGCGAGCAGTGGACGCCGCGCCGCGACGAAGCTTACCTGGGCGTGCTGGTGGACGACCTGGTCACGCGCGGCGTGACCGAACCGTACCGCATGTTCACCTCGCGCGCGGAATATCGCCTCAGCCTGCGCGAAGACAATGCCGATCTGCGCCTGACCGAAATCGGCCGCCAGCTCGGTATCGTCGATGATGCCCGCTGGGATGCCTTCAACCGCAAGCGGGATGCTGTCGCGGCCGAGGTTGAACGCCTGAAGTCGTCGTGGGTCAATCCCCGTGTGCTGCCGCAGGAAGTGGCCGAACCGCTATTGGGCAAGGCGATTGAACGTGAGTACTCACTTGCAGACCTTCTGAAACGGCCCAATGTTTCCTATGAAGCGCTGATGGCCGCCCGCAACGTCGACGGCACGCTGCTGGCCGGTCCGGGCGTGTCCGCCGACGAGGTGCTGGCCGAGCAGGTCGAAATCCAGGTGAAGTACGCGGGCTACATCGCCCGCCAGCAGGACGAAGTCCAGAAGCAGATTGCGCACGAGCAGCAGCCGATTCCGGCGGACGTCGATTACGACGCCGTCACCAGCCTGTCGTTCGAGGTGCGCCAGAAGCTCAAGACCCACCGGCCCGAGACCATCGGCCAGGCCGGCCGCATCTCGGGTGTGACGCCGGCGGCGATCTCGCTGTTGCTCATCCACCTGAAGCGCCTGCACTACGGCTCGCGCAAGCAAGCCGCATGAGCGCCCAGCCCAACCCGGCCGGCGCGGACATGGCCGGCCGCCTCTCGCATGCCTTCGAGCAGCTCGGACTGCAGGCGGACGCCGCGGCGTCCGCCAAGCTGCTCGACTACCTGGCGCAGATGCAGCGCTGGAACCGGACCTACAACCTGACCGCGATTCGCGATCCACGGCAGATGCTGGTGCAGCACCTGTTCGACAGCCTGGCCGCCGTGGGGCCTTTCAGCCAGGCGCTGGGCGCGCCCGGCACGCCGGCGAAGATCTACGACGTTGGATCCGGCGGCGGCCTGCCGGGCGTGGTCCTGGCCGTCATGCGGCCCGAATGGTCGGTGACCTGCATCGACGCCGTTGAAAAGAAAACCGCATTCGTCCGGCAGATGAGCGGCGCGCTGGCATTGCCGAATCTGCAGGCGCGCCATGCGCGCATCGAAACGCTGGAACCGGCCGGCTGCAACATTGTGACGTCGCGGGCATTCGCCTCCTTGGAGGATTTTGCGATGCTCGCAGGCAGACATGTGGGCAACGATGGTACCCTCGTCGCCATGAAGGGCAAGGTCCCGGATGATGAAATCCAGGCGCTGCACGCGCGTGGTGAATGGCAGGTCGACCACATACAGCCGCTCCAGGTGCCGGAGCTGCAAGCGGAACGCTGCCTGATCTGGATGCGCCGCAGTCAAGGAACCCTATGAAGAACTTACCCCCCAGCTCGACCGCCCGCGTTTTCTGCATCGCCAACCAGAAGGGCGGCGTCGGCAAGACGACCACCGCCATCAACCTGGCGGCCGGGCTGGCCACGCACAAGCAACGCGTGCTGCTGGTGGACCTGGATCCGCAGGGCAACGCCACCATGGGCAGCGGCATCGACAAGAATTCGCTCGAGTCGAACCTGTACCAGGTGCTCATCGGTGAAGCCACCATCGAACAGGCGCGCGTGCGCTCGGAGTCGGGTGGCTACGACGTGCTGCCCGCCAACCGCGAACTGTCCGGCGCCGAGATCGACCTGGTGCAGATGGACGAACGCGAGCGTCAGCTCAAGGCCGCCATCGACACCGTCGGCAGCCAGTACGACTTCGTGCTCATCGATTGCCCGCCCACGCTGTCGCTGTTGACGCTGAACGGCCTGGCCGCGGCGCACGGCGTCATCATCCCGATGCAGTGCGAGTACTTCGCGCTCGAAGGCCTGTCCGACCTGGTCAACACCATCAAGCGCGTGCATCGCAACATCAACGACGACCTGCGCGTCATCGGCTTGTTGCGCGTGATGTTCGATCCGCGCATGACCCTGCAACAGCAGGTGTCGGCCCAGCTCGAATCGCACTTCGGCGACAAGGTCTTCAAGACCGTCGTGCCGCGCAACGTGCGCCTGGCCGAAGCGCCCAGCTACGGCATGCCCGGGGTGGTGTACGACCGTGCCTCGCGTGGCGCGCAGGCGTACATCTCTTTTGGCGCCGAGATGATCGAGCGCGTCCGTGAACTCAACAAATAAGCTGTCCGCATCATGTCCGCCGTCATCCGCCTGTCCCCGGACGCCACCCACACGCCGCCTGCCGACGTGCGGGACGGGCTGCGCGTGCGGCTGGAAGAGGCCGCGCTCAACGCCACGGCGGTGCGCGCGCAGGTGCTCTACGATGGCTGGCTGGTTCGTTACGCGCCGTCTTCGGCCAAACGGGTACGCAGCATCAATGTGCTGGGGTTATCCACACGTCCGCTCGATGAGCGGCTGGCGTATTGTTCAACGTTGTACGCGCGCCATGGCTTGCCCATGGTGTTGCGCCTGACCTCCATCGGCCCCGATTTCTCCCTGGACGCCCAACTGGCTTCCCGGGGTTACCTCCTTACCGAAGAGACCCGAGTCATGAGCATGCCGCTCGCCCCCAGGCTGGCCGCCCGGGGCGATCTGCTTTTCAGGACGGTGGACGCCGCCCGCTTTGCGGCGGCGGTCGGACGCATGCGCGAATCCCGCCCCGAGCACATCGCCGAGCACCAGGCGCGCCTGGAAGGCCTGGCTGTGGATATCCTGCCGGTGCTGGCATTCGACGCCGCTGGCGCCTGCGTGGCCGGCGGCATGGCCGTGCGCGACGGTGATCTGGCAGGCCTGTTCGACGTGGTGACGGACCCGGCGCAGCGGCGCAAGGGATACGCCGCGATGCTGGTCGACCATCTGCTGGCGCTGTGCGTCGAAGACGGCGCCAGCACGGCCTACCTGCAGGTGGAGCCGCAAAACACCGCCGCGCGCGCTTTGTATGGCCGCTACGGTTTCAAAGACTGTTACGCGTATTGGTACCGCCTGCCCGCCGAGCAGGCGGCCGCCTGAGCCCCGGCTCGGGATACCAAAAACAGAAGGAAAGAGGATTTAACTATGGCCACCAAGAAACCCAAGGGATTGGGTCGCGGACTCGACGCCTTGCTGGGCGCCGACGCGCCTGCCATCGACAATATCGGCAAGGCCCCGGCCAAGCCCGAGGGTCTGCCGTCCACCTTGCCTGTTTCGAAGATGCGGGCCGGCAAATACCAGCCGCGCACCCGCATGGACGAGGGCGCGTTGGGCGAACTGGCCGAGTCGATTCGCACACAAGGCATCATGCAACCCATTCTTGTGCGCGCGCTGAGCGATGCGCCCGGCCACTACGAGATCATCGCGGGCGAACGCCGTTTCCGCGCCGCGCAGCTGGCCGGCCTGAAGGAAGTGCCGGTGCTGGTGCGCGAAGTCGCCGACGAGAACGCGGCCGTCATGGCGCTGATCGAGAACATCCAGCGCGAAGACCTCAATCCGCTCGAAGAGGCGCATGGCGTGCGCCGCCTGCTGGACGAATTCGGCCTGACCCACGAGCAGGCCGCCCAGGCCATCGGCCGCTCGCGTTCGGCCACCAGCAACCTGCTGCGCCTGTTGAACCTGGCTTCCGCGGTGCAGACCATGCTGCTGGCCGGCGATGTCGACATGGGCCATGCGCGCGCGCTGCTGGCGGTGGACGCGGCCACGCAGATCCAGCTGGCCAACCAGATCATCGCGCGTCGCCTGTCGGTGCGCGAAGCCGAAAAGCTCGTAGCCAAGACCGCCAAGGAAGCCGAGAGCGCCGCCTCGCCCAAGAAAAAGGCCAACGGCGTGTCGCGCGACCTGACGCGCCTGGAAGAAGCGCTGTCCGATCACCTGGGCACGCGCGTGGCGCTCAAGGTCGGCGCCAAGGAAAAGGGCCAGATCGTCATCGACTTCCACGGCTGGGAACATCTGAATTCGCTGCTCGAGCGCCAAGGCCTGTCCGGGGTGGTTGATGCCTGAGCAGGCGCTGCCCGTTATCGCGGTGCTGGCCACCGGCGGCACGATCGCCGGCGCCCAGGCCGATGCCACGTCCGCCGGCTACAAGGCCGGTTCGTTCTCGGTGGGCGATCTGCTGGCGGCGGTGCCGCAATTGTCGAACCTGGCCGAGATCCGCGCCGAGCAGGTTGCCAACGTCGGCAGCCAGAACATGACGCACGACGTGTGGCGCGCGCTGGCGCAGCGTGTCGAGGCCTTGTGCGCGGATCCGTCCGTTGCCGGCATCGTCATCACGCACGGCACCGACACGCTCGAGGAAACCGCCTACTTCCTGAGCCTGGTGATTCAGCACGACAAGCCGGTGGTGCTGGTGGGCGCGATGCGTCCGGCCACCGCGCTGGGGGCGGAAGGTCCCGCCAACCTGTACAACGCGGTGGCGCTGGCGCGCCATCCCGACGCGCGCGGCCGCGGTCCGTTGGTCGTCATGAATGAAGACGTGCACTATGCCCGCGAGATCCAGAAGATCGCCAGCGCCGGCATCAACGCTTTCGCGTCGCCCAATCGCGGTCGTGCCGGCGTGATGCATGGCGGCACGCCGTGCTTCTATTCGCGCAACACCACCACGCACACGACACAAAGCGAGTTTTCACTCGCATTACTGGAACAGGCCGGCTGGCCCCGGGTGGACGTCGTCTATGCGCACGCCAATCTGCAGTCGGACGTCATCGACTTCGTCGCCCGCCACGCCGACGGTATCGTGCTGGCCGGCGTGGGCGATGGCAACGCCACCGACCTGGCCATCGACGGTCTGACGCGCGCCGCGGCCGCCGGCGTCGCGGTGGCGCGGTCCAGCCGTACCGGCAGCGGCTTCGTCGCGCGGGATGTCGAACTGGACGACGCGGCCCTCGGCTTCATCGCCGCCGGCGATCTCAATCCGCAGAAGGCCAGGATCCTGCTGATGCTGGCACTATGCGTCACGCGCGACACCGCGGCGCTGCAGCGCTGCTTCGATCGTTATTGAGATACGCAGGGCATTCAAGGGGCCGCCTTTGAATGCCCGCGCCAGCGTCATGGACCGACCGGCGCATCCGCGCCATGCGCCAGCCCCAGGCTGGTCCGCAACATGTCATAGACCTGCCGCGTCAGCGGATTGATCAGGTCGCGCCTTATCCACAGGAAGTAGGTCACGTCCGGCAAGGGCGGCAGCCCCTCCTTTTCTCCCAGCACCCGCATTTCCGGCGCCAGCAGCTCGACGCTGCGCGCCGTCACGCCCAAGCCTGCCCGCAGCGCGGCCTTGATGCCGACCAGGTTGGGCGCGACGTAATTGGTGTGCCAGCGTACCTGCGCCTGTTCCAGGGCCGTCAACGCCAGCCGGCGGAAGATACTGGGCTCGTCAGCAAGCACCAGTGGCACGGGCGCGGTCACATCGTGGACATAGTCGGCTGAAGCCAGCCACACCGTGGGCGAAGTGCGCAATGCCACCCCTTCGAAGTCCTGGTCGAAACGCGTCGAGATCGTCAGGTCCAGTTCGCCCGCGCGTAGCGCGTCCATCAGGAACGGGCTGCGGTCGGTGCGGATCTCCAGTTTCACGCGCGGCGCCGAGCGCGCGATATGAGTCAGCAGCGTCGGCAGGATGGTGTCCGCCACATCCAGCGGCGCGCCCAGGCGCAGGTCGCCCTCCAGCGGGCCGTCCTGCAGCGCGCGCAACGCCTCGTCGTTGATGGCAAGCATATGGCGCGCGTATTCCACCAGCCGCCTGCCATGCGAGGACAGGATCTTGTTGCGGCCCTGCTTTTCGAACAAGGGCAGGCCAAGCGTCGCTTCCAGCCGCTGCATCTGCTGCGTCACCGCCGATTGCGTCTTATGCAGCCGGTTGGCGGCCTCGGAGAACGTTTCGTGGCGCGCGATCGCGGTCAGCGTACGCAGCAGGTCGAGGTCGAGATGGCGCATGGCGGGTGCAGCAAAGGGCAGGGGAAGTATTAGAAACGCTTATGGAATATTAAGGCAATTTAAATTGTTGGACCTCGCTTGCGGCGATACAGTGGCTCAAATAACTCATGGAACACGAGGGAAAATCACTGTGAGCACCACGCACCCCCACCAGCAGGGCATCGACACTGCCATCGGAAATATTAAAAATACTTTAGGAAATAAGGGCCTGAACCGCAACAGCCTGAAGGCCGTGCTGGATGAGCTGATCGGCCTGGCCAGCCACACCGACTGGTGGGGCCAGGACCGCTACCCGGCGCCGGAAGAGGGCGAGCGCCAGGCGCGCTACCTGATCGGCGAAGACGCCGACAAGCGCTACGCGCTCTACCTGAACGTGATGCGCCCCGGCAAGCAGATCGTGCCGCACAACCACACCACCTGGGCCTGTATCGCCGCCGTGGAAGGGGTGGAATACAACTACGTCTACGACCGCACCGACGACGGTTCGGTGCCGGGCGTGGGCCGCCTGGAAAAGACCGGCACCGTGGTGGTGGGACCCGGCACCGGCATCGCGCTGATGCCCGACGACATCCATGCCGTCGAGATCCAGGGCGACAGCGTCATCCGCCACCTGCACATGTATGGCCGCGCCCTGGAGACGCTGACCGAACGACTCGCTTTCGACCTGGCGGCAGGCACCTGCAAGGTCATGCCGATCGGCGTGCAGACGCGTCGCTGAGCATCATGAACAAGCCCCTGCGACCCGCGACGCGCCTGCTGCGCGCCGGGCGTCCCCATGCCGGCTGGGTCAATACCCCGGTCACGCGCGCCAGCACGTTTGTGTTCGACAGCGTCGCGGCCTGGCGTGACACCCGCGCCCGCCGCGAACAGGAACGCCTGCCGTCATACGGCGCGCGCGGCACCGACAGCACGCACGCGCTGGAAGACGCGCTGGTCGAGCTGGAGCAGGGCCATCGCGCCCAGCTGTATCCCACGGGTCAGGCCGCCATCGCCGTCGTGCTGCTGGCCTATCTGCGCGCCGGCGATCACGTGCTGGTGACCGACGCGGTCTATGAACCGGTGCGCCGCTTCTGCGCCGAGCACCTGGCGCGGCTGGGCATCGAATTCACCTTCTATCGGCCGGACGGCGCCGGCCTGGCGCAGCTGCTGCGTCCCAACACGCGCATGATCTATGCCGAGTCGCCCGGCTCGCTGACCTACGAGATGCCGGACCTGCGGCAGCTGGCCGAGTTGGCGCGGCGCCACGATTGCTGGCTGGCTGTGGATAACACCTGGGCGTCGGGATTGCTATGCCGGCCGCTGGCGCTGGGCGCGGATATCTCGATCCTCGCCGCCACCAAATACCTGGGCGGCCATGCCGACGTGATGATGGGCGCGGTGGTGACCAATGCCCGCGCCTGGCGCGCGCTGGAACGCGCCAGCATCGACTTCGGCCAGACCGTCGGCGCCGACGACGCCTTCCTGGTGCTGCGCGGCATGCGTTCGCTGCCGCTGCGCATGGCGCAGCACGCCCGCAGCGCCTTGCGCGTGGCCCAGTGGCTGCAGGGCAGGGCGGAAGTGGCGCGCGTGCTGTGCCCGGCCTTGCCCGACGATCCCGCGCATGCGGTCTGGCGGCGCGAATGCTCCGGCGCCAACGGCCTGCTGACGCTTGAGTTCGCCGCCGGCATCGCCGACGCCGACATGGAACGCGCCATCGACGCGCTGCGCCTGTTCGGCATCGGCGCCTCCTGGGGCGGCTTCGAAAGCCTGGTGATTCCCGTCAATCTGGCCAAGGCGCGTTCCCTGCCCGTCGCCGCGCACGGCGCCATGTTGCGCCTGCATATCGGCCTGGAGGACCCGGACGACCTGATCGCCGACCTCGAACAGGCATTCGGCCAATTGCGGCCGAGCCTGCAGGCCCCGAACTCCCATTCTCCCGATTCCCTGCGGATTTAACGATGCATTCCCATTCCGACCTGAAACTGGCCGATATCGACTCGCACACCCTCAAGGGCTGGCTGCACGACGGCGGCGAGATTGCGCTGCTGGACGTGCGCGAACACGGCCAGTATGGCGAGTCCCATCTGTTCTATGCGGCGCCCGTGCCGTTCAGCCGGCTCGAGGCCGACATCGCGCGCCTGGCGCCGCGCCGCGACGTGCGCCTGGTGGTTTATGACGAAGGCGGCGATGACGACGTCGCCGCGCGTTCGGCGACAGCGTTGCGCGCCCTGGGCTACACGCGGGTCTATCGCCTCGCCGGCGGCATCGCGCAATGGCAGCGCGACGGCTACGCGGCCTTCGCCGGGGTCAACGTGCCGAGCAAGACCTTTGGCGAACTGGCCGAAGAGGTTTTCCACACCCCGCGCATCAGCGCCGCCGAGCTGGCCGAGCGCCAGCGCCGTGGCGACAACCTGATTGTGCTGGACGGCCGGCCCTACAGCGAGTACCAGAAGATGAGCATTCCCGGCGGCATCTGCTGCCCCAACGGCGAGCTGGCCCTGCGCGCCCACACGCTGGCGCGCGACCCGAACACCACCATCGTGGTCAATTGCGCCGGCCGCACGCGCAGCATCATCGGCGCACAGACGCTCATCAACCTGGGCGTCCCCAACCCCGTCTATGCGCTGGAGAACGGCACGCAGGGCTGGTATCTGGCGGACTTCAAGCTGGACCACGGCGCCAGCCGCCGCTACGACGACGCCGTTGCCGCCGCGGACCTGCCCGACCTGGCGCAGCGCTCGGCCGGCCTGGCGCGTCGTCATGGCGTGCCGGAAGTGAATGCCGCGCAGGTACGCGCATGGCTCGACGACGCCAGCCGCAGCACCTTCCTGTGCGACGTGCGCAGCGCCGAGGAATTCGCGCGCGGCTCGCTGCCAGGCGCCCAGCACACGCCTGGCGGCCAGTTGATCCAGGCCACCGACCAATACCTGGCGGTGCGCGGCGCACGCATCGTGGTGTTCGATGGCGAAGGCGTGCGCGCGCCGGTGGTGGCCAGTTGGCTGCGCCAGATGGGCTGGGACGCGAGCGTGTTGCGGGAAGGCGTGGCCGCCGACCTGCAAGCGCCGCTCGCCCCGGCGGCGGAGCCCGCGTTGACGCTGCTCGACGACGCGGCCCTGGTCGACGCGCAGGCGCAAGGCGCCCAGTTGCTCGACATCCGTCCCAGCATGCGCTATCGCGCGCAGCACATCGATGGGGCGCGCTGGTCGGTGCGGCCGCGTTTTGCCGACCTGGCGCTGGATCCCTCGCGTCCGCTGGTGCTGCTGGCCGAAGAGCGCGCGGTGGCCGCCTGGGCCGCGGCGGACCTGCGCGCGCTCGGCGTGCGCGACGTCAAGGCCAACCTGGGCACGCCCGCGGGCTGGTCGGCTGCCGGCCTGGCGCTGGTGTCCACGCCGGCCGAACCGGCCGACGCCGATTGCATCGACTACCTGTTCTTCGTGCACGACCGCCACGACGGCAACAAGGCCGCCGCGCGCCAGTACCTCGCCTGGGAGACCAACCTGGTCAAGCAGATCGACGCGCGCGAACGCGCCGCCTACCGCTTCCCGGCCGGGTGACCGCCGCGACTGCATGACCCTCGCGGCCGCCATGGCGGCCGCGCGCAACGCTTCATCCGATCAGCACGCCCCGACGCTTTCGACGGCGGGGCGCGGACGGTTCATGGCGAACCGAAATGCAATGGACGGCCGAGCATCCGGCCGCCAACCACAAGGGGAAATACCGATGAACAAGCTCAACCTGCAGCATGCCTGCAAGACCGCCGCGGCCCTGGCCTGCCTGGCCTGGGGGATGAATGTCCACGCCCAGGCGCCGGCGCCATTGGCCGACTATCCCAAGCAGGCGATCACCGTGGTGTCGCCGTTCCCGCCCGGGGGCGGCAATGATGGCGTGGCGCGTCTCATCGCGCAGGAACTGGGCGCCCTCATCGGCCAGAGCGTGGTGGTGGAAAACCGCTCCGGCGCGGGCGGCAACGTTGGCACCTCGCAGGTGTCGCGCGCCAAGCCCGATGGCTACACGCTGGTGATGTCGCAGACCAGCGTCATGGCGGTCAATCCGCGCCTGTACAAGAACGTCGGCTTCGATCCGCTCAAGGATTTCGTGCCGATCTCGCAGATCACCTCGGCGCCGCTGGTGCTGGTGGCGCGCAGCGAAAGCGCCTACAAGTCGCTGGGCGACTACCTGGACGCCGCGCGCAAGCAGCCCGGCGTCATCACCTACGCCACGCCCGGCAACGGTACCATGAGCCACCTGATGGGGGCGCTGCTGTCGCAGAAGGCCAACGTCAAGCTGGTGCACGTGCCGTACCGTGGCGCCGCGCCCGCCATCACCGACCTGATGGGCGGCACGGTCGATATGCTGATCACCTCGCCGGCCTCGGCCGAGCCGATGGTGGCGGCCGGCAAGCTGCGCATCCTGGCGCTGAGCCATGAGAACGGCATCGGCATCTTCAAGGGCGCGCCCACGCTTGGCCAATCCGGCATGGACGGCATCACGGCCGACGACTGGTACGGCCTGTTCGCGCCGGCCGGCACGCCGCCCGAACGCGTCGCCTACCTGGCGCAGGCGGTGGCGCAGGCCATGAAGTCGCCTAACGTCATCGCCAAGATCCAGGCGGGCGGCAGCCAGCCCGTCGGCAGCGCGCCCAATGCGTTCGGCAAGCGCCTGCAGCAGGACACCGCGTACTGGGCAGACATGGTGAAGGTTGCGGGTGTGTCGGTGGATTGAGGCGGCGCTACACCACCAGCATCTTGCCGACCGCGTTCTTCAGGGCCGCGAAGGCCGGCTGCTTCTGCGCATTGGTGTTGGTGACGAGGTGATCGATGCGGTTCACCTCGCAGTACGACACCCGGCTGCACAGGCCGATCTTGCTGAAGTCGGCCAGCAGGATGCGCTGCTTGGCGTTGGCCGCCATGGCGCGCGCCACCTCGGCTTCGCGCAGGTCGTAGCTGGTGGCGCCGCATTCGGCATCCACGCCCACCGGCGACAGCAACGCCACGTCGGCGCGGTAGCGATGGATCTCGGCGATGGTGATGTCGCCGGCGGTGGCGCACACCGGCCCGCCCACCGATCCGCCCAGCATGATGAGTTCATTGGCGCCGCTACCGGCGGCGCCGACCTTGAGCGCCACGTCGAACGAATTGGTGATGAGGGTCAGGCCGCTCAGCTTGGCCAGCTCGTCCGCCAGCATGCTGGTGGTGCTGCCGGCGTCCAGGAACAGCGTCTGGCCGCTCGTCACCAGGCCGGCGGCGGCGCGCGCGATGGCGCGCTTGTACTTGACGCGGGTGTGCACGCGCTCGGTGATCGGCGGCTCGCTGTGCACCGGCACCGCGCCGCCATGCACGCGGCGCAATTCGCCCATCGCCTCCAGTTCCAGCAGATCGCGCCGGACGGTCTCCCGCGATACCCCCAATTCGCCGACGATACGGTCGGTCGATACCTGCTGCAGCGAAGACAGCAGGGCGCGGATTCTCTGATACCGCTCTTCTTGCCACATATCGGATGCTTCCTAATCTCTATTTGCGGCGTCGCGTCGGCAGCGCGATCAACGCGCGCATCGCCAGCAGCGAACCGCCCACGACCAGCATGATAAGCGTCGAATAGGCCGCCGCCTGCGAGACGAATCCCGCTTCGTCCAGCCGCAGTACGGAAACCGGCGCGACGCTGACCGACGGCGTGACCAGGAAGATCACCGCCGACAGCGTCACCATGGAACGCATGAACAGGAAAAAGAACACGCCCAGCACCGTTGGGGCGATCTGCGGCAGCACCGCGTCGCGCAGCACCTGCAGGGTGCCGCCGCCCAGGCAGTTCACCGCCTCCTCCAGCGCCTGCGGCACCGCGCGCATGCCGGTCATCATCGTCAGGAAGCCCTGCGTGTGATAGTGGTAGAAGTTGCACAGCGCGATCAGCGCGGCGCTGCCATACAGCGCGTAGAGCGGATTGGCGGGCGAGTTGAAGGCGAAGATGTAGGACAGCCCCAGCACCAGCCCCGGCACGCCCACCGGCAGCACCGACACCAGGTACACCAGCTTGGCCCAGGCGCGCGGGATGCGGCAGACACCGAAGGTCAGGAAGAACAGCAGCAGCACCCCGCCGGCCGCGGCCGCCAGCGACAGGTATAGCGAGGTCCACAACGGCGCATAACCGCCGCTGACGGTGATGTCGTAGTGCTTCAAAGTCCACTCCATGCGGTAGGGCCACAGCCGCATGAAGCTCGCGAACACCACCGTGCCCACCGTCACCACGATGGCGCTGGCGCACAGCAATACGCCGGCCGTGAACGCCAGGTCGCGGCCGCGCGCCGGCTGCGGCGTGACGCGCAGCCCGCTGGGCGAGGCGGCGCCGAACTGGCGCTGCGACGCCACCCGTTCGATCTGCACCGAGATCAGCGACGGCAGCAGCAGCAGGATGCCGACCACCGAGCCCATGCCGAAATTCATCTGCCCCGACACCTGGCTGTAGATCTCGGTGGCCAGCACGCGATAGTTGCCGCCGATCACCGCGGCGTTGCCGAAGTCGGTGATGGTGATGACGAACACGACGAACGCCGCGCTCAGCAGCCCGAATTTGCAGTTGGGCAGCGTGATGTCGAAGAACTGCCGCGCGCTCGACGCGCCCATCACCTCGGCCGCGTCGTAATAACGCGCATCGGTGTTGCGCAGCGCCGCCTGCAGGATCAGCACGGCCTGGGGCAGGGCGTAGAACACGTTCGAGATCAGCAGGCCCCAGAAGCCGTAGATATCGAATTCCCACCCGGTCCAGCGATGCACCAGGCCGTTGCGGCCGAGCAGAAAGATCAGTCCCAGCCCCTGCACCAGCGACGGCGCCAGCAGCGGCAGCACCAGCGCCAGTTTCACCAGCGCCTTGCCGCGCATGCGGCTGCGGTCCAGGCCGAAGGCGATGGCAAAGCCCAGCAGCAGGCTGACGACGGTGGTGGCCGCGCTCATCGTCAGGCTGTTGGCGGTGGCGGTCAGAATGCCGCGGGTGGCGAACACGTCGGCGTAGTTGCCCAGGCCGATAGCGCCGTCCTTTTCCACCAGGCTGCGCCAGCCGACCGTGGCCAATGGATACAGGAAGAACAACGCCAGCCCGGCCATCGGGATGCCGACGCAGGTCCAGAGCAACACCCGGTCCAGCGACACGGACGCGCGGCCGGCGCGGGACGACGCGGCGGCGCCGATACGAACCGTATTCATACTCGGACTCCCGCGCGTGCCGGCGTGGCGGACGCAGTCATACGCGAACCCAGGCGCATTGCTCCGGCGCCATGTCCAGCCGCACGGGCGCGCCCTGCGACAAGCCTGCCGCGCCCTGTTGTTCGACCAGCAACTCGCGGCCTCGCCAGTCCACCCGCACGCGCGTCAGGTTGCCCATGAAGGTCATTTCGCGCACCCGGCCCGGCCCGCGCTCGTCGGCGGCGATGCGCAGGCTTTCCGGCCGCAGGCAGGCCTCGAAACGCTCGCTGGCGCCATCGGGCCGGGTCGCCAGCAACGCCGGCATGGCCTCGCGCACCCAGTCGGTCGGCAGCAGGTTGCTCAGGCCGACGAAGTTGGCGACGAAGCGTGTGCTCGGCCGCAGATACAGATCGGAGGGCGTTCCCACCTGCTCGACGCGGCCGTCATTCATGCACACGATCTTGTCGGCCAGCGTCAGCGCTTCCTCCTGGTCGTGCGTCACCATGATGGTCGGTATCCGCAGGCGGCGCTGCACCTCGTGGATCTCGGCGCGCATGTCGGTGCGCACGCGCGCATCCAGCGCCGACAAGGGTTCGTCCAGCAGGATCAGCGCCGGGTCCACCGCCAGCGCGCGCGCCAACGCCACGCGCTGCTGCTGGCCGCCGGACAACTGGTGGGGATAACGCTGTGCATAATCCGGCAGCTTGATCAGCGCCAGCAATTCGCGCACCCGTGCGTCGATGCGCTCGCGCGTCTCGCCGCGGATGCGCAACCCGTAGCCGACGTTCTCGGCCACGGTCATGTTGGGAAACAGTGAATACGACTGGAACACGATGCCAAAGCCGCGCTTGCGCGCCGGCAGCGCCGACAGGTCGCGTCCGCCCAGGGTGATGGTGCCGCTGTCGAACGGCAGCAACCCGGCGACGATGCGCAGCAGGGTCGTCTTGCCGCAGCCGCTGGGTCCCAGCAGGCAGACGAATTCATGTTCGCCCACCGACAGGTCGATGCCTTCCAGCGCCACCGCGCCGTCGAAGGTCTTGCGGATCCCGCGCAATTCCAGGTACATGGCCGCTCCAGGCGGTGGCGTGGCGGCCGGCGGCGCCGGCCGCGCGCGCCGTCAGCGTTTGATGGTGTCCTGCCAGGTCTTGATGATGGCGTCGCGTTCCGCCGCCGATTTCTGGAAGTCCACCGGATACAGCACGGCGGTCAGGTCCTTGGGCAAGCCCGCGGCTTCGGCCGCCTTGTTGGGGGCGGCGCCGGGAATCGTCACCAGTTCCTTGTACTTGCTGTACAGCCCGCCGGCCTGCGCCGACAGCGTCCAGTCGAGGAAGCGCTTGGCGTCCGCGGGATTCTTCGACGTCTTCATCAGGCCGGAGGCTTCGAGTTCATAGCCCACCCATTTCGACGGGATCACCATCTTCACCGGAAAGCCTTCCTCGATCGATTGCATCGCCGGGAACGCGAACGACACGCCGATCGCATACTCGCCGGCGCGCGCCATCTTGCAGGGGCGGGAACCCGACGGCGTGTACTGCGCCACGTTCTTGTCCAGGTCCTTGAGCAGCGCCCAGCCTTTCTCGGCGCCCAGGCCCTGCAGCAGCGCCACGATCTGCAGATAACCGGTGCCGGATGCGGCCGGACTGGGGATGACGATCTCGCCCTTGTAGACCGGCTTGGTCAGGTCTTCCCATGAGGTCGGCATCGGCAGGTTCTTGGACTTGAGCCGGTCGGTGTTGACACAGAACGCGGCCACGTAGCCGGTGGCGGCGAACCACTTGTTGTCGGCGGCCTTGTATTGCGCCGGCAGGGCGTCGATGCCCTTGGCCGCATAGGGCTCCAGCAGCTTCTGCAGGCGCGGATCCAGCATGTTGCTGACGGCAAATCCCCAGATCACGTCCTGCTGCGGATTGCCGGCCTCGGCGATCAGGCGCGCGCCCAGGTCGCCGGTGGACAGCCGCAGCACGTTCACCTTCACGTCCGGCAGCGCGGCATTGGCGGCCTTCAGGTAGGCGGCGATCTCGTCTTCCTCCAGCGCGGTGTAGACGGTGATGGCGCCAGCGTGGACGGCCTGGGTCAAAACTAGGGAAATCACTGCAACCACGAGACCAAGCTTCTTCTTACATTGCATGATGGGACTCCGGAAAGGAATACACGGCAACGGCGATGAGCTGCTTTTCTGCGAACGGCGACCTGCGGGGCGGGGCGGTAGGGTTGCGCGAGGAAACGTTGCGTTTCCCGGGTTGCGTTTTTAGGTATATTTGCAAATTTGTGGCAACGTGTCTAGACTGGAAAAACCCGAATCGCATGGGTCTTTCCGCGCCGCGTTACGCCTCGGAGCTCGTCATGCAAACTTCGCCGCCGCTTACCGCGCAGCAATTGGCCGCGTTTTCCTCGTTCGCCCAGACGCTGGCGGACCAGGTCAGGCCCTTGTCGCGCCAGTGGTTCCGCCACCCCCTGATGGTCGAAACCAAAGCGGATGAAAGTCCCGTCACCCGTGCCGACCGCGAGGTCGAGCAGGCGTTGCGCGAAGCCATCGCCCGCCAGTATCCGGATCACGGCATCTTCGGCGAGGAATACGGCGCCAGCCATGCGGAGGCCGAGTGGGTGTGGTCGCTCGATCCCATCGACGGCACCCGCGCCTTTATCTCCGGCAATCCCCTGTGGGGCACGCTGCTGGGCCTGCTGCACCGCGGCCGCCCGGTGCTGGGCCTGATCGACATTCCCATGATGGCCGAACGCTGGCTGGGCGTTGCCGGTTCGCCCGCGCGCCTGAACGGCGAACCCTGCCGCGCGCGCCCCTGCACCGAACTGGACCAGGCGATTCTCTACGCCACCTCGCCCGACATCTTCGAAGGCGCCGACCTGGACGCGTTCGAGGCGCTGGCGCGCTCGGTGCGCATGCGCCGCTATGGCGGCGATTGCTACAGCTATGGCCTGCTGGCCAGCGGCCATGTCGACCTGGTGGTCGAGGCCGGCCTGCAGCCGTATGACTATCTGGCGCTGATGCCCGTGATCGAAGGCGCGGGCGGCGTCATTACCGATTGGTCGGGGCAGCCGTTAGGCCTCGCGTCGCAGGGCCGCGTGATCGCGGCCGCCACGCCGCAACTGCATCGCGAGGCGATGCGGATGCTGGGGGCGGCCGTGACCTGATACACCGCGCCCCGCGACCCCGCACGTCAACGCAACGCTTCAGCCACGACAAGGTGAACGAGCCATGCATGCACTAGGGGTAGCAACGGTGGAAGACGCGGAGCGGCTGGTCCAGGCCAGCACGCTCTCGCATATCAAGATCGGCCTGTCCGACGTCGATGGCGTCATGCTGGGCAAGTATGTCAGGCGCGATAAATTCCTGGCCGCGCTGCGCGGCGGGCTGGCGTTCTGCGACGTGGTGTTCGGCTGGGACCTGGACGACCAGCTCTACGACAACACCAAGTACACCGGCTGGCACACGGCCTATCCCGATGCCAAGCTGCGCATCGTGCCCAGCACCTGCCGCCGGCTGCCGCTGGAGCAGGGCCCCGGGGGCGAGGACATGTTGCTGTTCCTGGCCGAGTTCGAAGGCCCCGCCGCCGACATCTGCCCGCGCCGCCTGCTGCACCGCACGCTGGACCGCGCCGCCGACATGGGCTTCGAGGTCTACGCCGCGCTCGAATACGAGTTCTTCATGTTCCGCGAAACGCCGCACTCGGTGCGCGCCAAGCACTACCGCGACATGGAGAACTGGACCCCCGGCAACTTCGGCTACTCGGTGCTGCGCAGCACGGTGCAGGGCGATTTCTACCGCAAGCTGCTCGACATGTGCGAGCGCATGGACATGCCGATCGAGGGCCTGCATACCGAGACCGGTCCCGGCGTGCTGGAGGCGGCCATCGCGGTCGACCAGGCCGCCGCCGCCGGCGACAAGGCCTTCCTCTTCAAGACCTTCACCAAGGCGCTGGCGCAGCAGAATGGGCTGATGGCCACCTTCATGGCGAAGTGGTCGCACGATCATCCCGGCCAGAGCGGTCACATCCATCTGTCGCTGCGCGACCGCACCAGCGGCCGCTCGGCGTTCCACGACGAGTCGCGCCCGCACGGCATGAGCGCGACACAGGAAGCCTTCATGGCCGGCGTGCAGCGCTACCTGCCCGAATTCATGGCGCTATACGCGCAGACCATCAACAGTTATTCGCGCCTGGTGCCGGGCTACTGGGCCCCGCTGGACGCGACCTGGGGCATGGAGAACCGCACCACCGCGCTGCGTCTCATCCCGGGCAGCGACAAGTCGCAACGTGTCGAAGTGCGTATCGGCTCGGCCGATGCCAATCCGTACCTGGCGCTGTCGGCCGCGCTGGCGTCGGGCCTGCGCGGGATCGAACAGGGCCTGCAACCCGAACCGATGGTGCAGGGCAACGCCTACACGCAGCAGTTTCCCGAGCACCTGCGCCTGCCCACGACGTTGTGGGAAGCGGCGCAGCGCCTGCGCCAATCCGAAGCCGCGCGCGAGCTGTTCGGCGATGCCTTCGTCGAGCATTACGCCGCCACGCGCGAATGGGAAGAACGCCAGTTCCGCCGTCACGTCACGGACTGGGAACTGGCTCGCTATTTCGAGATCATCTGAACGCCGCCGCTTCATCTTTTCTCCACGCATGCACAGGGTCGCCATGACGCAGGAACTCATCACCATCAGTCCCATCGACGGCCGCGAAGTCGTGCGCCGTCCCTACGCCAGCGAGGCGCAGGTCGCGCAGGCGCTGGCCGACGCGCAGGCCGCGCAGGGTGCCTGGCACGCGCTCGGCATCGAGCAGCGCGGCCGCATCCTGTCCGAGGCGGTGACGCGCTTTGTCGCGGGCAAGGCCGAGATCGCGCGGGCCATCACGATCCAGATGGGCCGTCCGCTGCGCTACACGCCGGGTGAGGTCGATGGCTTCGAGGCGCGCGCGCGTCACATGATCGGCATCGCCGCCGAAGCGCTGGCGCCGATCCAGGTGCCCGAGATCGCGGGCTTCACGCGCTTCATCAGCCGCGAGCCGATCGGCGTGGCGTTGACGATCGCGCCGTGGAACTATCCGCTGCTGACGGCCGTGAACAGCATCGTGCCGGCGCTGATGGCCGGCAACACTGTCATCCTCAAGCACTCCGACCAGACCCCGCTGTGCGCCGAGCTCATCGGCCGCGCTTTCAGCGAAGCGGGCGTGCCGCATGGCGTGTTCCAGTACCTGCACGCGAACCACGACATCGCGCAACGCCTGATCCGCGCGCCCGAGATCGGCTACGTGTCCTTCACCGGTTCGGTGCGCGGCGGCCAGAGCGTGGAGCAGGCCGCCGCCGGCCGCTTCATCGGCGTGGGCCTGGAGCTGGGCGGCAACGACCCCGCCTATGTGCGCGCCGACGCCAATCTGGCGCACGCGGTCGAGACGTTGGTCGACGGCGCCTTCTTCAACTCCGGCCAATCGTGCTGTGGCATCCAGCGCATCTACGTGGCGCGCGACCGCTACCAGGATTTCATCGATCGCGCCGCGGCGCTGACCCAGGAGTACGTGCTGGGCGATCCCTTGCAGCCGGACACCACGCTCGGTCCGGTGGTGCGCACGCGCGCCGCCGACGAGGTGCGCGAGGTGATCGCCGAAGCCGAAGCGCGCGGCGCCCGCAATTTGGTCGATGCCGCGCGTTTCGACGCCGCGCGCGCCGGCACGCCGTATGTGGCGCCGACGCTGCTGACGCAGGTGGATCACCGCATGCGTGTGATGAACGATGAATGCTTCGGCCCCGTGGTCGGCGTGATGCCGGTCGACAGCGACGAAGAGGCCGTGGCCCTGATGAACGACAGTCCCTACGGCCTGACCGCCGCCGTCTTCACGCAGGATGAAGAGGCCGCGTTGCACCTCGGTCGCCAGTTGCGCACCGGCACCGTCTTCATGAACCGCTGCGACTACCTCGATCCCGCCCTGGCGTGGACCGGCGTCAAGCAAACCGGCCGCGGCGTTTCGTTGTCGCGCGTCGGCTACGAACAGCTCACCCAAGCCAAATCCTTCCATCTGCGCCGCAACGCCTGAGCGCGCGACCAGGAGCCGATATGACCGTCCCCAGCGTCAACTGGAACTATCCCACCGCCATCAAGGCCGGCCCCGGCCGCATCAAGGAGTTGCCCGACTGGTGCCGCGAACTCGGCATGGCGCGCCCCTTGTTGGTCACCGATCCCGGCCTGGCCGCGCTGCCCATGATCGCCGATGCGGTGCGCGGCTGCCGCCAGGCCGGACTCGAATGCGGCCTGTTCCACGAAGTGAAGGGCAACCCCACCGGCAAGAACGTGGACGATGGCGTGGCGCGCTATCGCGAAGGCCGCCACGACGGCGTGATCGCGTTCGGCGGCGGCTCGGCGCTGGACGCGGCCAAGGCCATCGCGCTGATGGCCGGACAGAAACGTCCGCTGTGGGACTTCGAAGATGTGGGTGACAACTACCTGCGCGTGAACGTGGCCGGCATGGCGCCAGTCGTCGCGGTGCCGACCACCGCGGGCACCGGTTCGGAGGTGGGGCGCGCCTCCGTCATCACCGACGAGGCGGCGCAGGTCAAGCGCATCATCTTCCACGCGCGCATGCTGCCCGCCATCGTCATCCTCGATCCCGAGCTCACCGTCGGCCTGCCGCCGCGCATCACCGCGGCCACCGGCATGGATGCGCTGTCGCACAACCTCGAGGCCTACTGTTCGCCGTTCTTCCATCCGATGGCCGCCGGCATCGCGCTGGAAGGCATGCGCATGATCAAGGAATACCTGCCGCAGGCCGTGGCCGATGGCGCCGACCTGCAGGCGCGCCAGCAGATGCTGGTGGCCTCCAGCATGGGCGCCACCGCATTCCAGCGCGGGCTCGGCGCGATGCACGCGCTGGCGCATCCGCTGGGGGCGTTGTACGACGCCCACCACGGCATGCTCAACGCCATCCTCATGCCTTACGTGCTCAAGGCCAACCAGCACGCGGTCGCGCCGCGGCTGCAGGCGCTGGCGCGCTACCTGGCGTTGCCGGACGACAGTCCCGGCGCCGTGCTCGACTGGGTGCTGGCGTTGCGCGAGACCGTCGGCATCCCGCACACCCTGGCCGATATCGGCATCGACGACGCACAAGCCGAGCGGATAGGGCGCATGGCCAGCGAGGATCCGTCCGGCGGTACCAACCCGGTTACCTACACCCCGGACCAGTACGCCGAACTTTTTCGTGCAGCCGTTCGCGGAATCTTGTAAGCTTCGCCCCCTCTGCGCGGAAACGCGGCAGGCAGAACGAAAGTTTTGAATATTTTTCGTCCCAGGCGTTTGACAGCGGATTTGAAAGTGTTCATAATCTCAAGTTCTCCGCTGGAGGGGTGCCCGAGTGGTTAAAGGGGGCAGACTGTAAATCTGTTGGCCTTGCGCCTACGTTGGTTCGAATCCAACCTCCTCCACCAGAGACCCAAACCTGAATCCAGGCGATGTTTGCCTGGATTTTAAAATGTAGGCCTAGGGAACTGGGCGGCCTTCGCAACGAAGGTGGCTGGTTCTCCAAGGCCTTAGTTTTGAAAGTCTGGGATAGATAGTGAGGTGGTGAAAGGACAGCCGCGGGTGTAGCTCAATGGTAGAGCAGAAGCCTTCCAAGCTTACGACGAGGGTTCGATTCCCTTCACCCGCTCCAAGCAGTACACATGCCCATGTGGCTCAGTGGTAGAGCACTCCCTTGGTAAGGGAGAGGTCGCGCGTTCGATCCGCGCCATGGGCACCACAAATTCCAAAGTCTTTTCTTCAGTCAGCAGCTTCAGTCAAAAGCGCAATCCAGGTCAGGAGTCAGCCATGGCAAAAGGCAAGTTTGAACGTACCAAGCCGCACGTGAACGTGGGTACGATTGGTCACGTTGACCACGGCAAAACGACGTTGACGGCGGCCATCACGACCGTTCTGTCGACCAAGTTCGGTGGCGAAGCCAAGGGCTACGACCAGATCGACGCGGCACCTGAAGAAAAGGCTCGCGGCATCACGATCAACACGGCGCACGTCGAGTACGAAACGGAAACGCGTCACTACGCGCACGTTGACTGCCCGGGCCACGCTGACTACGTCAAGAACATGATCACGGGCGCAGCGCAGATGGACGGCGCGATCCTGGTCGTGTCGGCCGCTGACGGCCCGATGCCGCAAACGCGTGAACACATCCTGCTGAGCCGCCAGGTTGGCGTGCCGTACATCATCGTCTTCCTGAATAAGGCCGACATGGTTGACGACGCCGAGCTGCTCGAGCTGGTGGAAATGGAAGTTCGCGAACTGCTGAGCAAGTACGACTTCCCGGGCGACGACACCCCGATCGTGAAGGGTTCGGCCAAGCTGGCGCTGGAAGGCGACAAGGGCGAACTGGGCGAGCAAGCGATCCTGTCGCTGGCCCAAGCCCTGGATACGTACATCCCGACGCCCGAGCGTGCCGTTGACGGCGCGTTCCTGATGCCGGTCGAAGACGTGTTCTCGATCTCGGGTCGCGGCACCGTGGTGACCGGCCGTATCGAGCGCGGCGTGATCAAGGTCGGCGAAGAAATCGAAATCGTCGGTATCGTCCCGACGGTCAAGACGACCTGCACCGGCGTGGAAATGTTCCGCAAGCTGCTGGACCAAGGTCAAGCCGGCGACAACGTGGGCATCCTGCTGCGCGGCACCAAGCGTGAAGACGTCCAGCGCGGCCAGGTTCTGGCCAAGCCGGGCTCGATCACCCCGCACACGGACTTCACCTCCGAGGTGTACATCCTGTCCAAGGAAGAAGGCGGCCGCCACACCCCGTTCTTCAACGGCTACCGTCCCCAGTTCTACTTCCGCACGACGGACGTGACGGGCACGATCGACCTGCCGGCCGACAAGGAAATGGTTCTGCCGGGCGACAACGTGACGATGACCGTCAAGCTGCTGGCCCCGATCGCCATGGAAGAAGGCCTGCGTTTCGCCATCCGTGAAGGCGGTCGTACCGTCGGCGCCGGCGTCGTCGCCAAGATCCTGAAGTAAGCAATACCCGGATGGGTAGAGTGGACTCTCAAGTCCCTCTATCCATCTTTGCTGTAAAAGTAGTATGATGTTTGGTTCCGCAAGCCGCTACGCGTGGCGGCCTGGCAGGAACGGCGAAAGTGTAGTGCACGTGTAGTGATGTGTGAGTTTTAGGGGCATAGCTCAATTGGCAGAGCGTCGGTCTCCAAAACCGAAGGTTGTAGGTTCGATTCCTACTGCCCCTGCCACCGCCAGGATAAACCCGCGGGAGATCATCGCGAGTTACGCATTCAGGCGGCTCGCGTCGCAATATGTCTAATACCAGCGTAGAAACCGTAACCAGTACCGCCGACCGGGTCAAGCTCGGGCTGGCGGTTCTTGTCGTTATTGCTGGCATCGTCGGGTTTTCCGTGCTCAGCGCACAGCCGATGCCTGCCCGTATCGGCGTCTTTGTCGGCGGCCTCGTGATCGCAGCCGTGATCGCCTGGTTCAGCGAACCCGGCCGTCGCACCCTGAGCTTTGCCAGCGAGTCCTACAACGAAGTCAAGCGTGTGTCGTGGCCGACCCGCAAGGAAACGACCCAGATGACGGGCATCGTTTTCGCGTTCGTGGCGGTCATGGGCATTTTCATGTGGGTGCTCGACAAGGGCATCGAATGGATTCTCTACGGCCTGTTGTTGGGCTGGAAATAAGGACGGCGAATGAGTAAGCGTTGGTATGTCGTCCATGTGTACTCCGGCATGGAAAAAAGCGTACACAAGGCCCTGAACGAGCGCATCGAGCGCGCGGGCCTGCAAACGTCTTTCGGCCGCATTCTTGTGCCCTCCGAGGAAGTCGTCGAGGTCAAGGGTGGCCAGAAGTCGATCACCGAGCGCCGCATTTTCCCCGGTTACGTCCTGGTTGAAATGGACCTGACCGACGAAACGTGGCACCTGGTCAAGAACACTAACCGCGTCACCGGTTTTTTGGGTGGCTCGGGCAATCGTCCGACCCCGATTTCCGAAAAGGAAGTCGAAAAAATCCTCTCCCAGATGGAAGAGGGCGTCGAGAAACCCCGCCCCAAGATCCTGTTCGAAGTGGGCGAGATGGTTCGGGTCAAGGAAGGTCCGTTTGCGGACTTCAACGGCAACGTCGAAGAAGTCAACTACGAAAAGAGCAAGGTTCGCGTGTCTGTCACGATCTTCGGTCGTGCCACCCCCGTCGAACTGGATTTCAGCCAGGTCGAAAAGACCTGATTTCAACCCCCGGGGAGCCCTGGCCGCGCGCTAGGGCGATATAACCCGCAAGGAGCAAAGCATGGCGAAGAAGATCGTCGGCTTTATCAAGCTGCAAGTGCCGGCTGGTAAGGCTAACCCCTCCCCCCCGATTGGCCCGGCCCTGGGTCAGCGTGGCCTGAACATCATGGAATTCTGCAAGGCGTTCAACGCCAAGACCCAAGGCATGGAGCCTGGTCTGCCGATTCCGGTGGTGATCACCGCTTTCGCCGACAAGAGCTTCACCTTCATCATGAAGACCCCGCCCGCGACGGTCCTCATCAAGAAGGCCGCCGGCGTGCAAAAGGGTTCGTCCAAGCCGCATACCGACAAGGTCGGCACGCTGACCCGCGCGCAAGCTGAAGAAATCGCCAAGGCCAAGGGCCCCGATCTGACCGCCGCCGATCTGGACGCCGCCGTCCGTACGATCGCTGGCAGCGCCCGCAGCATGGGCATCACGGTTGAGGGGATCTAATCATGGCAAAACTGAGCAAGCGCGCCGCCGCCATTGCGCAAAAGATCGACCGCACCAAGCTGTACCCGGTCGCCGAAGCCCTGACCCTGGTCAAGGAAACCGCTGTCGCCAAGTTCAACGAATCGATTGACGTGGCCGTGCAGCTGGGCATCGACCCGAAGAAGTCGGACCAACTGGTCCGCGGCTCGGTCGTGCTGCCCGCCGGCACCGGCAAGTCGGTCCGTGTCGCCGTGTTCGCCCAAGGCGACAAGGCCGAGGCCGCCAAGGCCGCTGGCGCCGACATCGTCGGCCTGGACGACCTGGCTGACCAGATCAAGGCCGGTCAAATGGACTTCGACGTGGTCATCGCCTCGCCCGACACGATGCGTGTCGTCGGCGCCCTGGGTCAGATCCTGGGCCCGCGTGGCCTGATGCCGAACCCGAAGGTCGGCACCGTGACCCCCGACGTCGCCACCGCCGTCAAGAACGCCAAGGCCGGTCAGGTTCAGTACCGCACCGACAAGGCCGGCATCATCCACGCCACGATCGGCCGCGCGTCGTTCGGCGTGGAACAGCTGCAAACCAACCTGGCCGCGCTGGTCGACGCCCTGCAAAAGGCTCGTCCCGCCGCTGCCAAGGGCATCTACCTGCGCAAGCTGGCCGTTTCGTCCACGATGGGCGGCGGTGCGCGCGTGGAAATTGCCTCGCTGTCGGCTACCAACTAAGCCAACAGCTGTAAACGTACTTTGGGCCGCATCCGGATTCCTCCGGATGCTGCTGTCAAAGACCGCTGGAGCAGGTCAGCGCGAAGGTTCTCCTTCCGCTGGAAGCAGTACCCTCGCTGCCCCGCTTAATCCCGAAGCTCGCACAGTTCGGATCCAGCGTAGACGGCGTCCCCAGGAAGATTTCTTTACCCGAAGAACTCGACCAGGCGCCGCATTCGGTTGACGCGCAAGGCTCCGGCCCCAGGCGTCTTTTGATGGAGTGTTCAAACCGTGAGTCTCAATCGTCAAGAGAAAGCGGTGGTAATCGAGGAAGTCTCGGCCGAAGTGGCCAAGGCGCAATCGATTGTTATCGCCGAGTACCGTGGTCTGGACGTCGCCTCTGTCACCGTACTGCGCAAAACTGCGCGTGAATCGGGCGTGTATCTGCGTGTTCTGAAGAACTCGCTGGCCCGTCGTGCTGTTGCCGGCACGGCTTTCGAGCCGTTGGCCGAGCAACTGACCGGTCCGCTGATCTATGGCATCAGCGCTGACCCGGTTACGGCGGCCAAGGTCCTCGCAGGTTTCGCGAAAAGCAACGACAAGCTGGTCATCAAGGCGGGCGCTCTGCCCAACAGCCTGCTGAACCAAGAAGGCGTGAAGGCTCTGGCCACCATGCCCTCGCGCGAAGAGTTGCTGTCGAAACTGCTGGGCACCATGCAAGCCCCCATCGCGCAATTCGTGCGTACGCTCAACGAAGTTCCGACCAAGTTCGCCCGTGGCCTCGCCGCCGTGCGCGACCAGAAGGCCGCGGCTTAATCCCCGCCCTTCACGGAAATTCGCTGAACGACCGAGCGACACCCAAACCCTGGCATTACCCAATATTTGGAGTTCTTAAAAATGGCACTTAACAAAGCTGAAATCCTTGACGCCATCGCTGGCATGACCGTGCTCGAACTGTCCGAGCTGATCAAGGAAATGGAAGAGAAGTTCGGCGTGTCGGCTGCTGCCGCCGCTGTGGCCGTGGCCGCTCCGGCCGCCGGTGGCGCTGCCGCCGCTGCTGAAGAGCAGACCGAGTTCACCGTTGTCCTGGCTGAAGCCGGCGCCAACAAGGTTTCCGTCATCAAGGCCGTGCGCGAGCTGACCGGTCTGGGCCTGAAGGAAGCCAAGGACCTGGTCGACGGCGCGCCGAAGCCCGTCAAGGAAGGCGTTGCCAAGGCTGACGCCGAAGCCGCCAAGAAGAAGCTGGAAGAAGCTGGCGCCAAGGTCGAAGTCAAGTAAGACCTGCGTCAATTTGCCCGGGGACAGCGCAATTTGCCGTCCCCGGGCTTTTGCGTTTCCAGGAAACCCCTGCTGGGGTCATGCCCTTTCCAGAGGGGTTTCCTGGAGTCGTATCACCTGGGGCCGTGGTTGACGGCCCATGCAACCTCGAGTCGGAGTGCTCATGCCTTACTCGTACACCGAAAAAAAGCGCATCCGCAAAAGCTTCGCCAAGCGTGAAGACGTTCAAAACGTTCCCTTCCTTTTGGCGACTCAGCTTCAATCCTACCTAACTTTCCTGCAGGCGGATACCGCCCCGTCCGATCGCGTAGCCGACGGTTTGCAGGCGGCGTTTTCGTCGATTTTCCCGATCGTTAGTCACAACGGTATGGCGCGCTTGGAGTTCGTGAGCTATGTGCTCGGCGAACCGGTGTTCGATGTCAAGGAATGTCAGCAACGTGGCCTGACCTATGCCTCGCCCCTGCGAGCCAAGGTCCGCCTGGTGCTGCTTGACCGCGAAGTCAGCAAGCCCACCGTCAAGGAAGTGAAGGAACAGGAAGTCTACATGGGCGAAATTCCGCTCATGACGGGCACCGGTTCGTTCGTCATCAACGGCACCGAGCGTGTCATCGTCTCGCAGCTGCACCGCTCGCCCGGCGTGTTCTTCGAACACGACCGCGGCAAGACGCACAGCTCGGGCAAGCTGCTGTTCTCGGCCCGCGTGATTCCCTACCGCGGCTCGTGGCTGGACTTCGAATTCGACCCCAAGGACATCCTGTTCTTCCGCGTCGACCGTCGCCGCAAGATGCCTGTCACGATCCTGTGCAAGGCCATCGGCATGACGCCGGAATCGATCCTGGCCAACTTCTTCGACTTCGACAACTTCGAGTTGAAGAGCGAAGGCGCCATGATGGAATTCGTGCCCGAGCGCTGGAAGGGCGAAATGGCCCGCTTCGACATCGCGGACCGCTCCGGCAAGGTCATCGTCGAAAAAGACAAGCGTATCAACGCCAAGCATCTGCGCGACCTGGCTGCCGGCGGCATCCAGCGCATCTCCGTGCCGGAAGACTTCCTGTACGGCCGCGTGCTGGCCAAGAACATCGTTGACGCCGATACCGGCGAAGTCATCGCCAACGCCAACGACGAGATCACCGAAAGCGTGCTGGGCGCCCTGCGCGCCGCCAACGTGCACGACATCCAGACGCTCTACACGAACGATCTGGATCGCGGCCCGTACATCTCGCAGACGCTGCGCACCGATGAAACCGCCGACCAGATGGCCGCGCGCGTTGCCATCTACCGCATGATGCGTCCTGGCGAACCGCCCACCGAGGAAGCGGTGGAAGCGCTGTTCCAGCGCCTGTTCTACAGCGAAGAAACGTACGATCTGTCGCGCGTCGGCCGCATGAAGGTCAACAGCCGTCTGGGCCGTGGTGAAGACATCACCGGTCCGATGACGCTGACCAACGAAGACATCCTTGAAACCATCAAGGTGCTGGTCGAGCTGCGTAACGGCCGTGGCCAGATCGACGACATCGATCACCTGGGCAACCGCCGCGTGCGTTGCGTCGGCGAACTGGCCGAGAACCAGTTCCGCGCCGGCCTCGTGCGCGTCGAACGCGCCGTCAAGGAACGTCTGGGCCAGGCCGAGACCGAAAACCTGATGCCGCATGACCTGATCAACTCCAAGCCGATCTCGGCCGCCATCAAGGAGTTCTTCGGTTCGAGCCAGCTGTCGCAGTTCATGGACCAGACCAACCCGCTGTCGGAAATCACGCACAAGCGTCGTGTTTCGGCACTGGGCCCGGGCGGCCTGACCCGCGAGCGCGCCGGCTTCGAAGTCCGTGACGTGCATCCGACCCACTACGGCCGCGTCTGCCCGATCGAAACGCCGGAAGGCCCGAACATCGGCCTGATCAACTCCATGGCGCTGTACGCTCGCCTGAACGAGTACGGCTTCCTGGAAACGCCTTACCGCAAGATCGTCGACGGCCGCGTCAGCGACCAGATCGACTACCTGTCGGCCATCGAAGAAAGCCATTACGTGATCGCGCAGGCCAACGCCGCGCTCGATGACGAAGGCAAGTTCGTGGACGACCTGGTGGCTTGCCGTGAAGCCGGCGAAACCATGCTGACCGCCCCGGCCAACGTGCACTACATGGACGTGGCCCCGTCGCAGATCGTGTCGGTCGCCGCCTCGCTGATTCCGTTCCTGGAGCACGACGACGCGAACCGCGCGCTGATGGGTGCCAACATGCAACGTCAGGCCGTGCCTTGCCTGCGTCCGGAAAAGCCGGTCGTGGGCACGGGTATCGAGCGCACCGTGGCCGTTGACTCGGGCACCACCGTGCAGGCGCTGCGTGGCGGCCTGGTCGACCACGTCGACGCCGAGCGCGTGGTTATTCGCGTGAACGACGAAGAAAACGTCGCCGGCGAAGTCGGTGTCGATATCTACAACCTGATCAAGTACACGCGTTCCAACCAGAACACGAACATCAACCAGCGTCCCATCGTCAAGCGCGGCGACCGTGTCGCCAAGGGTGACGTGCTGGCCGACGGCGCATCGACGGACCTGGGCGAACTCGCCCTGGGCCAAAACATGCTGATCGCGTTCATGCCCTGGAACGGCTACAACTTCGAAGACTCGATCCTGATCTCCGAAAAGGTCGTGGCCGATGACCGCTACACCTCGGTGCACATCGAGGAACTGACGGTCGTGGCCCGTGACACCAAGCTGGGTCCGGAAGAAATCACGCGCGACATCAGCAACCTGGCCGAGACGCAACTGAACCGCCTGGACGATTCCGGCATCACCTACATCGGCGCCGAAGTCAGCGCCGACGACGTGCTGGTCGGCAAGGTCACGCCCAAGGGCGAGACCCAGCTGACGCCGGAAGAAAAGCTGCTGCGCGCCATTTTCGGTGAAAAGGCGTCCGACGTTAAGGACACCTCGCTGCGCGTGCCTTCGGGCATGACCGGCACCGTCATCGACGTGCAGGTGTTCACCCGCGAAGGCATCGTGCGCGACAAGCGCGCCCAGTCCATCATCGACGATGAACTGCGCCGCTATCGCCAGGACCTGAATGACCAGCTGCGCATCGTTGAAAACGACCAGTTCGACCGTATCGAGAAGATGCTGGTCGGCAAGACCGTCAACGGCGGCCCGCGCAAGCTGGCCAAGGGCGCGACGATCACCAAGGCCTACCTGGCCGACCTGGATCGCTGGCAGTGGTTCGACATCCGCCTGGCCGACGAGCCCCACGCCGTCGTGCTGGAGCAGGCCAAGGAATCGCTCGAGCAGAAGCGTCACCAGTTCGACCTGGCCTTCGAAGAGAAGCGCAAGAAGCTGACGCAGGGCGACGAGCTGCCCCCGGGCGTGCTGAAGATGATCAAGGTCTACCTGGCCGTGAAGCGTCGTCTGCAGCCTGGCGACAAGATGGCAGGCCGTCACGGCAACAAGGGCGTCGTCTCGCGCATCACCCCGGTGGAAGACATGCCGCACATGGCTGACGGCACGCCGGCCGACATCGTTCTGAACCCGCTGGGCGTGCCCTCGCGGATGAACGTGGGCCAGGTGCTGGAAGTGCACTTGGGCTGGGCTGCCAAGGGCGTGGGTCACCGCATCGCCGACATGCTGCGCGACGAGCGCACCGCGCAGGTCAAGAACGTCCGTGCGTACCTGGACAAGGTCTACAACACGACCGGCACCGGCGCGCGCATCGACGAGCTGACCGACGAAGAAGTCATGGAAATGGCCCAGAACCTCAAGAACGGCGTGCCGTTCGCGACGCCCGTCTTCGACGGCGCGACCGAAGAGGAAATCACCAAGATGCTGGAACTGGCCTATCCGGACGACGTCGCCAAGCGCATGGCGCTGACGCCCTCGCGCACGCAGGCGTGGCTGTACGACGGCCGCACCGGCGAGAAGTTCGAGCGTCCGGTCACCGTCGGCTACATGCAC
The DNA here is from genome assembly GCF_040084795.1 of Achromobacter sp. HNDS-1. Classification (NCBI taxonomy): domain Bacteria; kingdom Pseudomonadati; phylum Pseudomonadota; class Betaproteobacteria; order Burkholderiales; family Alcaligenaceae; genus Achromobacter; species Achromobacter sp. HNDS-1. Next base: position 3,131,811 of record NZ_CP157584.1, on the reverse strand, counting down.
TACCTGAAGCTGCACCACTTGGTCGACGACAAGATGCACGCGCGTTCGACCGGTCCGTACTCGCTCGTGACCCAGCAGCCGCTGGGCGGCAAGGCGCAGTTCGGTGGCCAGCGTTTCGGGGAAATGGAAGTGTGGGCGCTGGAAGCCTACGGCGCCGCCTACACCCTGCAGGAAATGCTGACGGTGAAGTCCGACGACATCACCGGCCGCACCAAGGTATACGAAAACATCGTCAAGGGCGATCACGTCATCGATGCCGGCATGCCGGAATCGTTCAACGTGCTGGTCAAGGAAATCCGCTCGTTGGCCCTGGACATGGATTTGGAGCGTAACTAATGAAAGCGCTACTCGACCTCTTTAAGCAAGTCTCGCAAGACGAGCAATTCGATGCCATCAAGATCGGCATCGCCTCGCCCGAGAAGATCCGTTCGTGGTCCTACGGCGAAGTTCGCAAGCCCGAGACCATCAACTACCGCACGTTCAAGCCCGAGCGTGACGGTCTGTTCTGCTCCAAGATCTTCGGCCCGATCAAGGACTACGAGTGCCTGTGCGGCAAGTACAAGCGCCTGAAGCACCGTGGCGTGATCTGCGAGAAGTGCGGCGTTGAAGTTACCGTTGCCAAGGTTCGCCGTGAACGCATGGGCCACATCGAGCTGGCCAGCCCCGTCGCGCACATCTGGTTCCTGAAGAGCCTGCCGTCACGTCTGGGCATGGTGCTCGACATGACCCTGCGCGACATCGAACGCGTCCTGTACTTCGAAGCCTGGTGCGTGATCGAACCCGGCATGACGCCGCTCAAGCGCGGCCAGATCATGTCGGACGACGATTTCCTGGCCAAGACCGAGGAATACGGCGACGACTTCCGTGCCCTGATGGGCGCCGAAGCCGTGCGCGAACTGCTGCGCACCATCGACATCGACCGCGAAGTGGAAACGCTGCGCGGCGAACTGAAGGCCACCAGCTCGGAAGCCAAGATCAAGAAGATCTCCAAGCGCCTGAAGGTGCTGGAAGGCTTCCAGAAGTCCGGCATCAAGGCCGAGTGGATGGTCATGGAAGTGCTGCCCGTGCTGCCGCCGGACCTGCGTCCGCTGGTGCCGCTGGACGGCGGCCGCTTCGCGACCTCCGACCTGAACGACCTGTACCGCCGCGTCATCAACCGCAACAACCGTCTGAAGCGCCTGCTGGAGCTGAAGGCCCCTGAAATCATCCTGCGCAACGAAAAGCGCATGCTGCAGGAAGCCGTCGACTCGCTGCTGGACAACGGTCGCCGCGGCAAGGCCATGACCGGCGCCAACAAGCGCCAGCTCAAGTCCCTGGCCGACATGATCAAGGGCAAGAGCGGTCGTTTCCGTCAGAACCTGCTGGGCAAGCGCGTCGACTACTCGGGCCGTTCGGTCATCGTGGTGGGTCCGCAGCTCAAGCTGCACCAGTGCGGCCTGCCCAAGCTGATGGCCCTGGAACTGTTCAAGCCGTTCATCTTCAATCGCCTGGAGATGATGGGCCTGGCCACGACCATCAAGGCCGCCAAGAAGCTGGTGGAAAGCCAGGAACCGGTGGTCTGGGACATCCTGGAAGAAGTCATCCGCGAACACCCGGTCATGCTGAACCGTGCGCCCACGCTGCACCGTTTGGGCATCCAGGCGTTCGAGCCGGTCCTGATCGAAGGCAAGGCCATCCAGCTGCACCCGCTGGTCTGCGCGGCGTTCAACGCCGACTTTGACGGTGACCAGATGGCCGTCCACGTGCCGCTGTCGCTGGAAGCCCAGCTGGAAGCGCGCACGCTGATGCTGGCTTCGAACAACGTGCTGTTCCCGGCCAACGGCGAACCGTCGATCGTGCCGTCCCAGGACATCGTGCTGGGTCTGTACTACACGACGCGCGAGCGCATCAACGGCAAGGGCGAAGGCATTTTCTTCACCGACGTCGCTGAAGTGCAACGCGCCTACGACAACGGCGAAGTGGAGCTGCAAAGCCGCATCACCGTGCGCCTGAAGGAACACGAGCGTGACGAGAATGGCGAATGGCAGCCGGTGATCCGCCGCCACGAAACCACCGTCGGCCGCGCGCTGCTGTCCGAGATCCTGCCCAAGGGCCTGCCCTTCACCGTGCTGAACAAGGCGCTGAAGAAGAAGGAAATCTCGCGCCTGATCAACCAGTCGTTCCGCCGTTGCGGCCTGCGCGACACGGTGATCTTCGCCGACAAGCTGATGCAGTCGGGCTTCCGCCTGGCCACCCGCGGCGGTATCTCGATCGCCATGGGCGACATGCTGATCCCGTCGGCCAAGGAAGGCATCCTGGCCGAAGCCAGCCGTGAAGTGAAGGAAATCGACAAGCAGTACTCGTCGGGTCTGGTCACGTCCCAGGAACGCTACAACAACGTGGTGGACATCTGGGGCAAGGCCGGCGACAAGGTCGGCAAGGCGATGATGGAGCAACTGGCCACCGAACCCGTGATCAACCGTCACGGCGAGGAAGTGCGCCAGGAGTCGTTCAACTCCATCTACATGATGGCTGACTCGGGCGCCCGCGGTTCGGCCGCCCAGATCCGCCAGCTGGCCGGCATGCGCGGCCTGATGGCCAAGCCGGACGGCTCGATCATCGAGACGCCCATTACCGCGAACTTCCGTGAAGGCCTGAACGTGCTTCAGTACTTCATCTCGACTCACGGCGCGCGTAAGGGTCTGGCCGACACGGCACTGAAGACCGCGAACTCGGGTTACCTGACCCGTCGTCTGGTCGACGTGACGCAGGACCTGGTGATCACCGAGGACGATTGCGGCACCTCGCAGGGCTACAACATGAAGGCCCTGGTGGAAGGCGGTGAAGTCATCGAGCCGCTGCGCGACCGCATCCTGGGCCGCGTGGCCGCCATCGACATCGTCAACCCGGACACGCAGGAAACGGCGATCACCGCCGGCACCCTGCTGGACGAAGACATGGTCGACATGATCGACCGCATCGGCGTGGACGAAGTCAAGGTCCGCACGCCGCTGACGTGCGAAACGCGCCATGGCCTCTGCGCGCACTGCTATGGCCGTGACCTCGGCCGCGGCACGCCGGTCAACCAGGGCGAAGCGGTTGGCGTCGTCGCCGCCCAGTCCATCGGTGAACCGGGCACGCAGCTGACGATGCGTACGTTCCACATCGGTGGCGCGGCGTCGCGTTCGGCCCTGGCCAGCGCGGTGGAAACCAAGTCCAGCGGCGTGGTCGGCTTTGCCAGCACCATGCGCTACGTCACCAACGCCAAGGGCGAACGCGTCGCGATTTCGCGCTCGGGCGAACTGGCGATCTTCGACGACAACGGCCGCGAACGCGAACGCCACAAGATCCCGTACGGCGCGACCGTGCTGGTGGGCGATGGCGAGGCCGTGAAGGCCGGCGCGCGCCTGGCGACGTGGGATCCGCTGACCCGTCCGATCGTGTCGGAATACGGTGGCGCCGTCCGCTTCGAGAACATCGAGGAAGGCGTGACCGTGGCCAAGCAGGTGGACGAAGTCACCGGCCTGTCGACGCTCGTCGTCATCACGCCCAAGACCCGTGGCGGCAAGATCGTCATGCGTCCGCAGATCAAGCTGGTCAACGAGAACGGCGAAGACGTCAAGATCGCTGGCACCGATCACTCGGTGAACATCTCGTTCCCGGTCGGCGCGCTGATCACGGTGCGTGACGGCCAGCAGGTTGCCGTGGGTGAAGTCCTGGCGCGTATTCCGCAGGAATCGCAAAAGACCCGCGACATTACCGGCGGTCTGCCGCGCGTGGCCGAGCTGTTCGAAGCCCGTTCGCCCAAGGATGCCGGCATGCTCGCCGACGTCACCGGCACGGTCTCGTTCGGCAAGGACACCAAGGGCAAGCAGCGCCTGGTCATCACCGACCTGGAAGGCGTCAGCCACGAGTTCCTGATTCCGAAGGAAAAGCAGGTGCTGGTGCACGACGGCCAGGTGGTGAACAAGGGCGAAATGATCGTGGACGGCCCGGCCGATCCCCACGACATCCTGCGCCTGCAGGGCATCGAGAAGCTGGCGACCTACATCGTCGACGAAGTGCAGGACGTGTACCGTCTGCAGGGCGTGAAGATCAACGACAAGCACATCGAAGTGATTGTTCGTCAGATGCTGCGCCGTGTGAACATCGTCGATGCGGGCGATACCGAGTTCATCCCGGGCGAGCAGGTCGAGCGCTCCGAGCTGTTGAACGAGAACGACCGCGTCAACGCTGAAGACAAGCGTCCGGCCACGTACGAAAACGTGCTGCTGGGTATCACCAAGGCCTCGCTGTCGACCGACTCGTTCATCTCGGCCGCCTCGTTCCAGGAAACCACGCGTGTCCTGACCGAAGCCGCCATCATGGGCAAGCGCGACGACCTGCGTGGCCTGAAGGAAAACGTCATCGTCGGCCGCCTGATCCCGGCCGGTACCGGCCTGGCGTACCACCATGCCCGCAAGGACAAGGAAGCCCTGGAGGCCGCGGAACGCGAAGCCGCCCGCCAGCTGGCCAACCCGTTCGAAGACTCGCCGGTCACGGTGGGCTCGGACGCCGATGTCCCGTCGTCCGACCTGGGCAGCGAGGACGCCGCCGAATAAGGGCGACGTCCGGAGCACCCCCCGCGCAGGTCCGGCGGGGGAGGCCAGAAGCAAAAAGGCCGCTGATGCGAATCAGCGGCCTTTTTTTGCCCGCGCGGGGCGGGGCGGCGCTATTTGGCGGCCTGGCTCTTGGCGCGCTGGAACACCGGGCCCCAGACCGGATGGCCGGCCTCGTTGGGCGCCAGCTCAAAGGCGGGATCGATCTGCAGAATGCGGCTGAAGCTGTCCTCGCACAATTGCGTGTAGCGGCTGACGCAGTAGCTGAACGCCTGCAGCTTGTAGGCCTCGATGCGCACGGCCTTGCTGGACGCGGCCAGCTCGTCGGAGCGGGCCACGCCGCGGATCACTTCGCCGTACTGGCCGGCGCTGTACTGGTCGCGCACCCGTTGCAGCTGTTCCAGCGCCTCCGGCGTGGGCGGGTGTTCGGGCGCGCTGGTGGGCAGGCCGGCGCAGCCGGCCAATACCATCGATAATCCGAGCGAACTGCAGAGAAGGCGAATTTTCATAGGCTTTCAGTGAATTGAGGGAATTTGGCGATACGCTATCGTGCCACAGCCTGATGCGCTCGGACATTTTCGGCAATGTCCTTGCGTAACGGATTGGATAATATTCCGCCTACCAGCCGCCAACCCGTTTTCGCGTCCGTCGCCCAGCATTTTTGAATATGTCTTCATCCGTCGGCCTGCATACGCCGCGCAGCCCCTTTTCTGGCGCCGCGCCGCTCGCCTTGCGACCCTTGAGCGCCATCGCCGCCAGCGCGGCCGGGGGCGTGCCGGAGTCGCGCATCAAGCGCTTGTTGGCGGATCTGCTGCCAGCGCTGATGGGCCTGCATGCGCAGGGGGAAATATGCGGCGATATTTCCCTGGACACGGTGGGCATGGATGAAGGCGCGCGCGCCCATCTGTTGCCGGAACTGGCGGTGCCGCGTTCGCACCGGGCGGGAGTCACGCCGGTTCCGGGTTTCGCTCCATTTGAGCTTTATACGGATTCCGCGGAATGGCCGCGCGGTCCCTGGACCGACGTCTACGCGCTCTGCGCGGTGATGCATGCGCTGGTCACCGGCCTGCGCCCGCCTCCGGCGCCCGAGCGCCGCGCCGCCGACAGCTACGAACCCCTGGTCTCGCTCGGCCTGACGAAGTACAGCCCGGCTTTCCTGGGCGTGATTGACCGTGGCCTGGCGATGCTGCCGGCCGACCGGCCGCAGACGTTGGCCGAACTGGCGGCCATGCTGGAAATCTCCGCCTACGCCGAGACGCCCCCCGCGGCCCAGAAAACGTCGCAGGCGGAGGCGATATCCGCGCCTCCCGCCCCGGTGGCGGTTGCCGGCAAGCCGCGCGGCGGCGGCCGGCCCCTGTTGGCGTTGTTGCTGGTGTTGGCGTTGATCGGCGCGGGTATCTATGCCTGGGTCCGTTACGGCCTGGGAGGCAGCAATGCCGTGATCACCCGTTCGGAGCTGGTGCAGCCAAATCCGCCCGCGATTGCGCCCGCGCCCGTTGCGCCGGCTGCTCCCGCACCGTCGCCTGAACCGCCCGCGCCCTCCGCATCGCAGCCGGCCCCGCCCGAATCCGCCAATCCGGGTACGACGACGTCCGCTCCGGAAGCGGGGGCGCCCGTAACGCCTGGCTCGGCCGCGGTCCCGCCCGTTGCGCCGGTGCCCGTCACGCCCGCCGAACCGGGCATGTCCGCGCCAGCGCCGATCCCGCCGGCGGTCCAGGAGCCAGCCGCGCCCGCGGTCCAGGAAGAGGCGCCCAAGCCCAAGCCCGTGCCGGTCCTGGTGCGGCTGGATATCCGGCCGTGGGGCGAGGTGTGGATCAACGGTGTTGCCCGCGGCATCAGCCCGCCGGTGAAGGAGTTGCGGCTGATTCCCGGCAAGTACCAGGTGGTGCTACGCAATGCCAACCTGCCGCCTTACCGGGCGACGCTGGAAGTGAAAGCCGGCAAGCCGGCCGTCATCTCGCACGTCTTCGAATAGGGCGCCGGCAAGGCGGACCGTCAGTCCGCGGTTTCCTCGGGCGCCATCGGCAGGCACAGCGTGAACACCGATCCCACGCCCGTTTCGCTCGTCACTTCGACCTCGCCGCCGTGGCGTTGGGCCACGGTGCGCACGAAGGCCAGCCCCAGTCCCGCTCCTCCCACATCGCCGCGCTTGGCCACGCCGACGCGCGAGAAAGGCTCGAACAGGCGCGCCAGGTCCGGCGGCGCGATGCCTTGTCCCTGGTCGCGGATGTGCACGCGCCAATAGCCGGCCGCCTCCTCGATGGCGCAGGTGATGCGGGTGTGGGGCGGACTGTACTTGATGGCGTTGTCGATCAGGTTGCTCAAGGCCCGCATCAGCAGCGTCTGGTCGCCGCGGACGTAGGCCGCCGGCAGCGGCGAGGTCACTTCCAGCACGATGCCGCGCTTGTGCGCGGCCGCCCAGAACTCGTCGACGCCATCCTGCAGCAAGCCGCCCAGGTCCAGGTCGACCGCGTTGATGGCCATCGATTCGGCGCGCGTCAGGTGCACGAAGTCGTCGACCAGATGCAGCGTGCGGTTGGCCAGCGCGGCGATGCGGGTGAGCGTATCGTCGCGGCTATCCGCGGGATCTCCGTCCTGCTTCATTTCGACCAGTGCCAGGATGGAGCTTTGCGGCGCGCGCATGTCGTGCGAGATGAAGCGCAGCGTCTCTTCGCGCTGGCGCTCGGCCTGGCGGATGCCGGAAATATCGGTCAACGTGGCGACGGTGCCCGCGAAATTGCCTTCGGCCGTGTGGATCGGCGCGCACTTCAGGATCAGGTCGCGGCCGGCATGGTCGCGCACCTCCAGGTCGGCGCTCCACGGCGATTGCTCGGCGACCGGCCCCTGGCCGCTCAGCACCTGCGCCACGCGTTGCCGCGTCGGCTCGTCGCCGATGGTTTTCTCCAGCAGGTGGATGGCCGGGTGGCCGACGCGCGGCGGGCGCATACCCAGCCGCTGGAAGTACATCACGGCGGCCTGGTTGCGGAATTGCATGCGGCCGTCCTGGTCGAACACCAACGTCGCATCGGGCATCCCGTCCAGCCCGTCCGCCAGGAAGCGCCGCAGGTTGCGCACGCGCGCCAGCGCGCGCCGCAATTCGCCGACACGGCTTTCGAGCGAAGCGCTGGGCCCGCCGGACTGCGCCCGAGCCTCGTTCAGCACCGGCGGATATTCGCGTTGCAGCCGCCGTAGCTCGTTGTCCATGTAGCGCAGCGCGGCCTCCTGGCTGCGCCAGCTCCATAGCGGATAGCACAGCGCCACGCCCAGCAGCGCGGCAGTCGGCGCAAACCACCGGTAGCTGTGGCCAAGCAGCAGCAGGCTGGCGAGCAGAATCAGCGCCAGCAGGGCGATGTTGACGAGCAGCGCCCGGTTGGGTGACAGGCGCCACAGCGCCAGACAGGCCAACAGCACCGGCAGCGCGGAGAACAGGGCGTTGAGCCAGGGGGCGGCGGGCTGGAAGGCGATGTCGTCATTGGCGGCCTGCAGCAGGTTGGCGATGATCTCTACGCCCGGCATGCCGCTGACGTTGTGCGATACCGGCGTGGTGTAGGCGTCGCCCAGTCCGGTGGCCCAGGCGCCCACCAGGACATATTTTCCGCGCAGCTGTTCGGTCGGCACGTCGCCACGCAATACCGACAGGTACGAGACCGCGCGCGTATGCGCTACCGGTCCCGCGTACGGGATCAGGATGCTGCCGTCCGGGGCGGCGCGCCGCAGCAGCCTGTCGGCCAGCGGCTTCTGTCCGCCTACGTCGAGCATGCTCAACGCGAAATGCTGCCAGCGCTCGCCCCCGTAGCGCGTGGTCAGCACCGCCGATCGCAACACGCCGTCCGCGTCCAGGCTGGCATTGATGAAGCCGCTGCCCGCCGCGGCTTGCGCCAGCAGGGGAATGGGCGTGCTGATCGAGGAAGGGTAGGCCAGACGATCCAGCACGACCGGCAGCACGGTGCGGCCGTTGCGCCGGATGCTGTCGGCGAGGATGGCGTCGTCGCCCGGATGGGTGGTGTCGGGTTCGGCGAAGATAAGGTCCAGGCCGACCGCGCGGGCGTCTCGCAGTCGGTCCAGCAGTGCCGCGTGGACCGCCCGGCGCCAGGGCCAGCGGCCCAACGCGTCGATGCTGGCATCGTCGATCGCGACGATCACGATGTCGGGCGAGATGTCGCGTCCGGTCAGCGCGACGGCGCGGTCATACAGGATCTGGTCGACGCGTCCGAGTCCATTGACCCAGCCGAGCAGCGCCGCCAGCAGCGCCAGCGCCACCGTCAACCACAGGCCTGATCGCGAGGTCCGGTCGATGGGGTCGGCGGCGTCTGCCATGGGCGCCTTTCTAGTATTCGGTCAGCGTCACGAATCCGCCGCTGCCGGTGGCGACGCCCAGCCCGCTGCTGGTCATCAGCTGGCTTACGCCGATGAACGTGGCCATCGCGTCCTCGCCCCCCAGGCCCAGCTCGTCGATGGCGCGCACCGATACATAGAAGGTGCCGGCGCCGGGCGCGCTGAAGCGGATGTCGGGGCTGGGAAAGCGGGTCGAGGAGACCGGCTGCGTTCCCTCGGCATCGCGCGCCACGCGCACCAGGTAGCCCTGCGCGCCGGGCACGGGGGCGAACGTGCTGGTCCAGACCCCGCCGCCGGCGCGCACCGGTTCCGCCAGTTGCGGCGCCGCCAGCAGCGGCCGCACCCCGGCGACATTGCCATCGGCGCCGACGGCCGCGCCATAGCCCTTGGCCACCGCCACCGGCCGTGCCGGCGCCGCGCCGGGCGCGTGCGGCTGCAACCTTACGCTGCCTTCCAGCACTTCGCTGTGCACCCCATGGCTGCCGCTCTGCACCCGAAAACGCGTGCCGCGCACGCCGGTTACGGCAACAGGTGTCCGCACCTCGAAGCGGCCCACGCCCTGGCCCGCGGGGGCGACGCTGGATTCGACACTGCCGCGCTCCACATGGATGACCGAATCGGTCAGGTTGGTGCCTTCGAATTGCCGCAGGCGGGTCAGTTCCACGGAGCCGTCGGCCGGCAGCGTGAGCTTGGAACCGTCGGCCAGTTCCAGCGTCACGAAGCCGTTTGGCGCCGTGACGACCTTGCTGCCTTCGGCCACGTTGGCGCCCGGCTTGAGCGCCTGTCCGTCCAGGTTGGCCTGGCCGCTGACATGCACCACGCGCGCTTGGGCGGCGCGTTCGGGAATCATCGACAGCGGAATGCGCAGCTCCAGCCCGATCGGCAGGCGTTCAGGGGTGGTCACGTTATTGAGCGTCTGCAGCGGGTTCCAGTTGGCCTGGTTGCGCGTGTAGGTCGAAGCGATGTTGATCAGCGTATCGCCAGGGCGCACGCGGTAGATGAAGTTCTCTCCCAGCGCGCCCGCGGGTTGGCTATGCGAGGTTGTTGCGAGCAGCAGGCCGGAAAGCAGGGCAAGCAAAGAAAGCGCGCGGCAGCGGCTCATGACTTTCAATTCTCCAGGTAAGGCCGTCAGGCGCTAGGGCGCGGAGGGCGGGCTATCTTCCGACGCGCTGATCAATTCCAGCCGGTAGCCGAGCGCGTAGGACGAGCTCAGGCGCACGCCATGCTCCGGACGCAGCTGGAGCTTCTGGCGGATGTTCGACAGATGGGTGTCGAGTGTGCGGGAGGTGGCGGGAATCTCGCGATTCCAGACGCATTCGGCCAGCACGTCGCGAGACATCAGCCGGCCCAGGTTGCGGAAAAACAGCAGCGCAAGTTCGAATTCCTTGGGCGCCAGCGCAACCGCCGCGCCATCGAGCGAGATCGTGCGCGCGGCGGGATCGACGCGGTAGTTGGCGACATCGAATGCTTCATCGGCCGGTTCGGCGATCTGGCTGCGGCGCAGTAGTGCCGCGACGCGCGCCAGCAGTTCCAGCGGCCGCAGGGGCTTGACGATGTAATCGTCGGCGCCGGCGCGCAGGCCCTCGACCAGGTCATCCTCGCTGGAACGGTTGGTCAGGAAGATGACGGGAATGCGCGGGCCGATGTTGGCGCGCAACCAGCGCACCACATCGTCGCCATCGATATCAGGCAGGTGCCAGTCCAGCAGCACCAGGTCAAACGATTCATTGCGCAAAGCGGCAAGCAGGTCGCGGCTTTGCTGATAGCTGGTGCAGGTGTATCCGGCGGCAGTCAGGACTTGCTGGATACGTTTCGCCTGGTCCAGGTCGTCTTCCAGCGACGCGATTTTCATCAGACGTGGTCTCGCGAAGGTTGGCTGCGCAAGCGCGCCCTGTGGCGCCCCAATGCAAGAAGAGGAAAGGATTGTGTAATGGAATGATAACTCGCGTCGCGTCACCGTTGGCTACGTTGTGCCAAGAACTGTCAAACATTGCAAACTTGACGAATCTTGACTGGAGTTGTTGCACAACAACCGGTCAAACTGTCCTCAACCTTCCCGCGAACCGGCGCGGTCTGCCGGCACCGGGGGGGCAGAAGGGATGGAAAGAACCTATGAATCAATTGCGCGTACTGATGATGTCGCCGGACGAGGCTGCACGTAACACCGCTGTGTCCGCACTGCTTCAAGCGGGAATTTCGGCCCGCGGCTGTTCGACTTCTCTGGAATTATTTGGCCTGCTCAGCAATGGCACCTACGACGCCGTCGTGCTCAATGTGGGCACGCTCGGCGAAATCGGCTATGCCCTGGTGGCTCGCCTGCATGGCTCCTCGCCCCTGGGCATCGTGGTGATGGGCACCAACCTGTCCCTGGAAACCCGCCTGCGCTGTCTGCAGAGCGGCGCGGACGCCTGCCTGCCGCCGCCGCACGATCCGCGCGAACTGGCCTGCATCCTGCTGGCGCTGGCCCGACGCCTGCCTGCCGGCCAGGACGCCGCCGCGGTCGAGGAGCCCGTGCCAGGTCAATGGGAACTGCGCGACCAGGGCTGGACCCTGGCGGCGCCCTCCGGCACCACGATCTCGCTGTCCGCCAACGAGCGCTTGATCGTGCGGTCGCTGCTGGAAGTGGCGGGCCGGGCAGTCGGTCGCAACGAGTTGGGAGATGAGCTTCGGGTGGAGGGGGGCGGGGCGCGCTCCAGCGGCACGCGCAGCATCGACGTCATCGTCAGCCGTCTGCGCCGCAAGGCCGAGCTGGCCGGGGTGATGTTGCCGATCCGCACCGTCTACGGAAGCGGCTACCTGTTCGCCGACCAATAAACTATCCACGCCCATCGTCACCGGCTACACTGCCGGCTGGCTTGCGGACTCCCGTCCGCCGCCCGGCGCCATGGCGGGCTTGTCGACTCCGGGCCCTCCGGATCGCCATCAATGGGTCGGTCGGTAATTTGGCCCCATTTTTATCGACCTGCGTTTGACCTGCGCTTATCTGGCCGTCTTTTGCCGGCAACGCGCCCGCGCGTTTCGCGCACAAAAGTTTTTGACAGTGCGCCAAGTTCTAAGCTATGCTAAAGGGCTTACTGCTTTATTCGCGCGCAAAGTTTGATGCCAGGAATGGCGATCACGTGTGATCAAGGCGCCAGGAAAGACAGGTCCGGCCAGTCGTTTTCCGGTGAAACGTTCGAATGAACTTCGAACGCAATCATCCGGCGGCCCAAGGCCAAAGGGGTGCGTCACGAGCCCCCGTCATCCGACGCTGCCATCTCCGAAGCATCCGGTTTGTGCGTTTGTCATGGTTTGTTGGCAGGCCCGCTCTTTTACGTATTTGAACGTTTGAGGCGGTCTTGCGCGAGCCGCCTTCTCCAAGAGTCATCGCTTGAGGAGACGAGTACGTAAGTACTTACCAGTGGTACGTAAAAGGGATTTCAAAGGTCATGCCTACCATTAGCCAACTCGTGCGCAAGCCGCGCGAAGTCAGCATCATCAAAAGCAAGAGCCCCGCGCTCGAAAACTGCCCGCAACGCCGCGGCGTGTGCACTCGCGTGTACACCACCACCCCCAAGAAGCCGAACTCCGCTCTGCGTAAGGTTGCCAAAGTGCGTCTGACCAACGGTTACGAAGTCATTTCGTACATCGGCGGTGAAGGCCACAACCTGCAAGAGCACTCGGTGGTTCTGGTGCGTGGCGGTCGTGTGAAGGACTTGCCCGGTGTGCGTTATCACATCGTGCGCGGTTCCCTCGACCTGCAAGGCGTCAAGGATCGCAAGCAAGCCCGCTCGAAGTACGGCGCCAAGCGCCCGAAGAAGGCCTAAGGGTTCGCAACGCGAATCAGCAGTACCCCCGCGTGGCGGCCATCCGTCATTAGGGAAGTGCAACCGCGCCGTCCGCAATACAGGAAGGTGCGCGGCACGTAAGGGGTCGTCTTATTGGACGGCCATGGCCGTGTAATGAAACACGGTTCAACTGAACAGACACAAGGAAGCAACAATGCCCCGTCGTCGCGAAGTACCCAAGCGCGAGATTCTGCCCGATCCCAAGTTCGGCAGCGTCGAACTCGCCAAGTTCATGAACGTCGTCATGCTGGACGGCAAGAAGGCCGTCGCCGAGCGCATCGTCTACGGTGCCCTCGAGCAAGTCGCCACCAAGACCGGCAAGGAGCCGATCGAGGTGTTCAGCCTGGCGATCAACAACATCAAGCCGATCGTCGAAGTGAAGAGCCGCCGCGTTGGCGGTGCCAACTACCAAGTGCCGGTTGAAGTGCGCCCCGTGCGCCGCCTGGCCCTGGCTATGCGTTGGCTCCGTGAAGCCGCCAAGAAGCGTGGCGAGAAGTCGATGGATCTGCGTCTTGCTGGCGAACTGATCGACGCCTCCGAAGGTCGTGGCGCCGCGATGAAGAAGCGCGAAGACACGCACAAGATGGCCGAGGCCAACAAGGCCTTCAGCCATTTCCGCTGGTAATTTAAGGACTAACCCACCATGGCCCGCAAAACCCCGATCGAGCGCTATCGCAACATTGGCATCTCTGCGCACATCGATGCAGGGAAAACCACCACGACCGAACGTATCCTGTTCTACACCGGCGTCAATCACAAGATTGGCGAAGTGCATGATGGCGCCGCCACCATGGACTGGATGGAACAAGAGCAAGAGCGTGGCATCACCATTACGTCGGCTGCTACGACGGCGTTTTGGCGTGGCATGGCCGGCAACTACCCCGAGCACCGCATCAACATCATCGACACCCCGGGGCACGTGGACTTCACCATCGAGGTGGAACGTTCCATGCGCGTCCTGGACGGTGCCTGCATGGTCTACTGCGCGGTGGGTGGTGTTCAGCCCCAGTCCGAAACCGTGTGGCGCCAAGCCAACAAGTACGGCGTGCCGCGTCTGGCGTTCGTCAACAAGATGGACCGTACCGGCGCGAACTTCTTCAAGGTCTATGACCAGCTGAAGACGCGTCTGCGCGCGAACCCCGTGCCCATCGTGATCCCCATCGGCGCCGAAGACACGTTCCAAGGCGTGATCGACCTGGTCAAGATGAAGGCGATCATCTGGGACGAAGCCAGCCAAGGCACCAAGTTCGACTACAAGGACATTCCGGCCGAACTGGAAGGCGCCGCCGCCGAATGGCGCGAAAAGCTGGTTGAAGCCGCCGCCGAATCGTCGGAAGAGCTGATGAACAAGTACCTGGAAACGGGTTCCTTGGACGAAGCCGAAATCAACCTGGCCATCCGTCAACGCACCATCGCTGGCGAAATCCAGCCGATGCTGTGCGGCACCGCCTTCAAGAACAAGGGCGTGCAGCGCATGCTGGACGCGGTCATCGACTACCTGCCTTCGCCCGTGGACATTCCCCCGGTTGACGGCCAGGACGACGATGGCAACGCCATCAACCGCAAGGCTGACGACAACGAGAAGTTCTCGGCGCTGGCGTTCAAGCTGATGAGCGATCCGTTCGTGGGTCAGCTGACCTTCGTGCGCGTCTACTCGGGCGTCCTGAAGTCGGGCGACACGGTCTACAACCCCATCAAGGGCAAGAAGGAACGTATCGGCCGCATCCTGCAGATGCACGCGAACAACCGCGAGGAAATCAAGGAAGTTCTGGCCGGCGACATCGCCGCCGTGGTGGGCCTGAAGGACGTGACGACCGGCGAAACGCTGTGCGACGTCGATTCGCACATCCTGCTGGAGCGCATGGAGTTCCCCGAGCCCGTGATTTCGCAGGCCGTCGAACCCAAGTCGAAGGCTGACCAGGAAAAGATGGGCCTGGCGCTGTCGCGCCTGGCGCAGGAAGATCCGTCGTTCCGCGTGCGCAGCGACGAAGAATCCGGCCAGACCATCATTTCCGGCATGGGCGAGCTGCACCTGGAAATTCTGGTCGACCGCATGAAGCGCGAATTCGGCGTGGAAGCGAACGTCGGCAAGCCCCAGGTGGCCTACCGCGAAACGATCCGCAAGACCTGCGAAGAAGTCGAAGGCAAGTTCGTCAAGCAGTCGGGCGGTCGTGGTCAGTACGGTCACGTGGTCCTGAAGGTCGAGCCGCTCGAGCCGGGCGGTGGCTACGAATTCGTCGACGCCATCAAGGGCGGTGTGGTTCCTCGCGAATTCATCCCCGCGGTGGACAAGGGCATCCAGGAAACGCTGCCTGCCGGCATCCTGGCCGGTTACCCGGTCGTGGACGTCAAGGTCACGCTGTTCTTCGGTTCGTACCACGATGTGGACTCGAACGAAAACGCGTTCAAGATGGCCGGCTCGATGGCGTTCAAGGAAGGCATGCGCAAGGCTAGCCCCGTGCTGCTGGAACCGATGATGGCCGTTGAAGTCGAAACGCCTGAAGACTACGCCGGTACCGTGATGGGCGATCTGTCCTCGCGTCGCGGCATGGTCCAGGGCATGGACGACATGGTCGGTGGTGGCAAGACCATCAAGGCCGAAGTCCCGCTGGCCGAGATGTTCGGTTACGCCACGAACCTGCGTTCGCTGACGCAAGGTCGTGCCACGTACACGATGGAATTCAAGCATTACTCCGAGGCCCCCAAGAACGTCGCTGACGAAGTCATCGCCGCTCGGGCCAAGTAAATAACCCTCGCCGCGACCGCCCACAAGGCGGCGCGGCAAATATCGAAATTTCCTTGAAAGTCAAAGGATAGAGATCATGGCAAAAGGCAAGTTTGAACGCACCAAGCCGCACGTGAACGTCGGCACCATCGGTCACGTCGACCACGGCAAGACCACCCTGACGGCGGCCATCACGACCGTTCTGTCGACCAAGTTCGGTGGCGAAGCCAAGGGCTACGACCAGATCGACGCGGCACCTGAAGAAAAGGCTCGCGGCATCACGATCAACACGGCGCACGTCGAGTACGAAACGGAAACGCGTCACTACGCGCACGTTGACTGCCCGGGCCACGCTGACTACGTCAAGAACATGATCACGGGCGCGGCGCAGATGGACGGCGCGATCCTGGTCGTGTCGGCCGCTGACGGCCCGATGCCGCAAACGCGTGAACACATCCTGCTGAGCCGCCAGGTTGGCGTGCCGTACATCATCGTCTTCCTGAACAAGGCTGACATGGTTGACGACGCCGAGCTGCTCGAGCTGGTGGAAATGGAAGTTCGCGAACTGCTGAGCAAGTACGACTTCCCGGGCGACGACACCCCGATCGTGAAGGGTTCGGCCAAGCTGGCGCTGGAAGGCGACAAGGGCGAACTGGGCGAGCAAGCGATCCTGTCGCTGGCCCAAGCCCTGGACACGTACATCCCGACGCCCGAGCGTGCCGTTGACGGCGCGTTCCTGATGCCGGTCGAAGACGTGTTCTCGATCTCGGGTCGCGGCACCGTGGTGACCGGCCGTATCGAGCGCGGCGTGATCAAGGTCGGCGAAGAAATCGAAATCGTCGGTATCGTCCCGACGGTCAAGACGACCTGCACCGGCGTGGAAATGTTCCGCAAGCTGCTGGACCAAGGTCAAGCCGGCGACAACGTGGGCATCCTGCTGCGCGGCACCAAGCGTGAAGACGTCCAGCGCGGCCAGGTTCTGGCCAAGCCGGGCTCGATCACCCCGCACACGGACTTCACCTCCGAGGTGTACATCCTGTCCAAGGAAGAAGGCGGCCGCCACACCCCGTTCTTCAACGGCTACCGTCCCCAGTTCTACTTCCGCACGACGGACGTGACGGGCACGATCGACCTGCCGGCCGACAAGGAAATGGTCCTGCCGGGCGACAACGTGACGATGACCGTCAAGCTGCTGGCCCCGATCGCCATGGAAGAAGGCCTGCGTTTCGCCATCCGTGAAGGCGGTCGTACCGTCGGCGCCGGCGTCGTCGCCAAGATCCTGAAGTAATCCGGATCACTTAAGCAGCACACAACCAGCGAGGGCCTATCAAAGCCCTCGCCTCTCGTTCTTTAGGAAACGCCATGAAAAACCAAAAGATCCGTATCCGCTTGAAGGCTTTCGATTACAAGCTGATCGATCAATCGGCCGCTGAAATCGTCGACACCGCCAAGCGCACGGGCGCCGTTGTCCGCGGCCCGGTGCCGCTGCCCACGCGTATCCGTCGTTACGACGTGCTGCGTTCGCCGCACGTCAACAAGACGTCGCGTGACCAGTTCGAAATCCGCACCCATCAGCGCCTGATGGACATCGTTGACCCCACCGACAAGACCGTTGACGCCCTGATGCGTCTGGACCTGCCGGCCGGCGTCGACGTCGAAATCGCGCTGCAATAAGGCGCTCCCGGGTCCGCCACCTTCGCCGGTGGGCTCGTGAAGAATGGCCGCAATCCTTCGGGACTGCGGCCATTTTGTTTTTGCGCCACAACCCTGGCGTGCCGGCAGTGGGCATAGGTCCTTTTACGCTAAGTGCTTGTGCTGCCTGAAAAAAACGTGCTAATATGCCAAGCTTGCCATTTTGTGGCAGGTCTAACTATGGTGAGGCGCGCGCAAGTCCGGGATTTTCCGGGCCGGCAACCCCAAGCCAGGTTGAACATAGTCGTAGGGCAAAGGCCGTTACCTTTTGCCTGATTAGCCCCGACCAATCGCAGTCGGGAATGGAGAAAACGATGTCGAATTCGACACCCACGCCCGCCGCTCACCGGCTGGGGCTGGTGGGTCGCAAGGTCGGCATGACCCGCATTTTTACCGAGGAAGGTGAATCCATCCCGGTGACCGTGCTGGACGTGTCGAACAACCGCGTGACCCAAGTTAAGTCGCTGGAAACCGACGGCTACGCCGCGATCCAGGTGGCTTATGGCGCTCGTCGCGCCTCGCGCGTGCCGCAAGCACAAACGGGCCACTACGCCAAGGCCGGCGTTGAAGCCGGTAGCATCCTCAAAGAATTCCGCCTTGATCCCGCTCGCGCCGCTGAATTTGCGGCCGGTTCCGTGATTGCCGTGGAATCGGTGTTCGAAGCCGGCCAACAGGTCGACGTCACGGGCACCACCATTGGTAAGGGCTTTGCCGGTACCATCAAGCGCCACAACTTCGGCTCGCAACGCGCCTCGCACGGTAACTCCCGTTCGCACCGCGTTCCCGGCTCGATCGGCCAAGCTCAAGATCCGGGCCGTATTTTCCCGGGTAAGCGCATGGCGGGTCACCTGGGTGATGTCACCCGCACCGTTCAAAACCTCGACGTCGTTCGCGTTGACGTGGAGCGCGGCCTGCTGCTGGTCAAGGGCGCTGTCCCCGGCCACGCTGGCGCCGATATCGTCGTGCGTCCGGCCATCAAGGCCCCGGCCAAGAAGGGAGCGTAAGTAAATGGATCTCAAGCTCCTGAACGACCAAGGTCAGGCCGCGACTTTCAGCGCGCCCGACACGATCTTCGGCCGTGACTTCAACGAAGCGCTGATTCATCAGATCGTGGTGGCTTTCCAAGCCAACGCCCGTGCCGGCAACCGCGCTCAGAAGGATCGCTCGGAAGTCAAGCACTCGACCAAGAAGCCCTGGCGCCAGAAGGGTACCGGCCGCGCTCGCGCCGGTATGACCTCGTCGCCGCTGTGGCGTGGCGGTGGTCGGATTTTCCCGAACTCGCCGGAAGAGAACTTCAGCCAGAAGGTCAACAAGAAGATGTACCGCGCCGGGATCCGCTCGATCCTGTCGCAGCTGGCTCGCGAAGACCGCATCGCCGTCGTCGAATCGTTCGATCTGGAATCGCCCAAGACCAAGGCTGCCGCTGCAAAGCTGAAGAGCCTGGGCCTGGACTCGGTCCTGATCATCACCGACAACGTCGATGAAAATGTTTACCTCGCCACCCGCAACCTGCCGCACGTTGCCGTTGTCGAGCCCCGTTATGCCGATCCGTTGTCGCTGGTCCACTACAAGAAAGTGCTGATCACCAAGCCGGCCATCGCTCAACTCGAGGAGATGCTGGGATGAACGCTGAACGCTTGATGCAAGTCATTCTGGCTCCGATCGTGACCGAAAAGGCCACGTTCGTCGCTGAGAAGAATCAGCAAGTCGCTTTCCGTGTCGTGGCTGACGCTACCAAGCCGGAAATCAAGGCTGCCGTCGAACTGCTCTTCAAGGTGCAGGTCGAGTCCGTGCAGGTCCTCAACCGTAAGGGCAAAGTCAAGCGCTTTGGCCGATTCGTTGGCCGTCGTCGCGACGAGCGCAAGGCCTACGTTTCGCTCAAGGACGGCCAGGAAATCGACTTTGCGGAGGTGAAGTAAATGGCCCTCGTAAAAGTTAAGCCGACTTCGGCTGGCCGCCGTGGCATGGTGAAGGTTGTCAGCCCGAACCTGCACAAGGGTGAGCCCTACGCGCCGCTGCTGGAAAAGAAGACCCGTGGTTCGGGCCGTAACAACAACGGTCACATCACGATCCGCCACCGTGGCGGCGGTCACAAGCAACACTACCGTGTCGTCGACTTCCGTCGCGACAAGGACGGCATCCCCGCGAAGGTCGAGCGTCTGGAATACGACCCGAACCGTACGGCGCACATCGCTCTGCTGTGCTACGCCGACGGCGAGCGTCGCTACATCATCGCTCCGCGCGGCCTGGAAGTGGGCGCCACGCTGATCTCGGGCATCGAAGCCCCGATCCGCGCCGGCAACACGCTGCCGATCCGCAACATCCCGGTGGGTACGACGATTCACTGCGTCGAAATGCTGCCTGGCAAGGGTGCCCAGATGGTCCGTTCGGCCGGCGCTTCCGCCGTCCTGCTGGCCCGCGAAGGTACCTACGCTCAAGTGCGTCTGCGCTCGGGTGAAGTTCGCCGTGTGCACATCGAATGCCGTGCCACCATCGGTGAAGTCGGTAACGAAGAACACAGCCTGCGCCAAATCGGCAAGGCCGGTGCAATGCGTTGGCGCGGTGTCCGCCCGACGGTTCGTGGCGTGGCCATGAACCCGGTCGACCACCCGCACGGTGGCGGTGAAGGCCGTACCGGTGAAGCACGCGAACCGGTCAGCCCGTGGGGCACTCCGGCGAAGGGTTACAAGACCCGTCGCAACAAGCGGACGAACAATATGATCGTCCAACGGCGCAAGCGCAAGTAAGAGGCGAACACTATGTCACGTTCGATCAAGAAAGGCCCGTTTGTCGATGCTCACCTGATCAAAAAGGTGGACACGGCCGTCGCGGGCAAAGACAAGAAGCCGATCAAGACCTGGTCGCGTCGCTCGACGATCCTGCCCGAGTTCATCGGTCTGACGATCGCTGTGCACAACGGCAAGCAGCATGTTCCCGTTTACATCAACGAGAACATGGTCGGTCACAAGCTGGGCGAGTTCGCGCTGACCCGTACGTTCAAGGGTCACGCCGCGGACAAGAAGGCGAAGAGGTAAGCGATGGAAACTACTGCCATTATCCGTGGGGTTCACATCTCCGCTCAAAAGACGCGTCTGGTTGCGGATCTGATCCGCGGCCAGAAGGTCGGCCGTGCGCTCGAGATCCTCACCTTCTCGCCGAAGAAGGCCGCCGCCATCCTGAAGAAGGCTGTCGAGTCCGCCATCGCCAACGCCGAGCACAACGACGGCGCCGATATCGACGAACTGAAAGTCACCACGATCTTCGTGGACAAGGCTCAGTCGATGAAGCGCTTCTCCGCTCGCGCCAAGGGCCGCGGCAACCGTATCGAGAAGCAGACCTGCCACATCACGGTCAAGGTCGGAGCTTAAGGAGTCACGATGGGTCAGAAAATTCACCCCACTGGGTTCCGTCTCGCGGTCACCCGTAATTGGTCCTCGCGTTGGTTCGCCGACGACAAGGCCTTCGGCAGCATGCTGGCCGAAGACATCCGCGTCCGCGAGTACCTGAAGAAGAAGCTCAAGAGCGCCTCCGTCGGTCGCGTGATCATCGAGCGTCCCGCCAAGAATGCCCGCATCACCGTCTACTCGGCTCGTCCGGGCGTGGTGATCGGCAAGCGCGGCGAAGACATCGAAAGCCTGAAGGCTGATCTGCAGCGCCTGATGGGCGTGCCCGTGCACGTCAACATCGAAGAAATCCGCAAGCCGGAAACCGATGCTCAACTGATCGCCGACTCGATCTCGCAACAGCTCGAGAAGCGCATCATGTTCCGCCGCGCCATGAAGCGCGCGATGCAGAACGCCATGCGTCTGGGTGCCCAAGGCATCAAGATCATGAGCTCGGGCCGTCTGAACGGTATCGAAATTGCTCGCACCGAGTGGTATCGCGAAGGCCGTGTGCCGCTGCACACCCTCAAGGCCAACATCGACTACGGCACCTCCGAAGCCCACACCACGTACGGCGTGATCGGCATCAAGGTCTGGGTCTACAAGGGCGACATGCTGGCCAACGGCGAACTGCCGCCGGAAACCGCCGCCCCGCGTGAAGAAGAACGTCGTCCGCGCCGCGCTCCGCGTGGTGATCGTCCGGACGGTGCTCGCACCGGTCGTCCGGGTGGTCGTGGCCGTGGTCCCCGCAAGGCGGACGCTGCTCCGGCGCCTGAAGGAGAATAACCATGCTGCAACCCTCTCGCAGAAAGTATCGCAAAGAGCAGAAGGGCCGCAACACCGGTCTGGCGACCCGTGGCACCCACGTGTCGTTCGGCGAATTCGGTCTGAAGGCCACCGGCCGTGGCCGTCTGACCGCTCGCCAGATCGAAGCCGCTCGTCGTGCCATCAACCGTCACATCAAGCGCGGCGGCCGCATCTGGATTCGCATTTTCCCGGACAAGCCCATCTCGCAAAAGCCTGCCGAAGTCCGTATGGGTAACGGTAAGGGCAACCCGGAGTACTGGGTCGCCGAGATTCAGCCCGGCAAGGTGCTCTACGAAATGGAAGGGGTTAGCGAAGAGCTCGCGCGTGAAGCTTTCCGCCTGGCCGCTGCCAAGCTGCCGATTTCGACCACGTTCGTCGCGCGTCATATCGGTGCTTAAGGAGTACTAAGACATGAAAGCCAGCGAACTCCGTTCGAAAGACGCCGCCGAGCTCGGCAAAGAGCTCGAAAGCCTGCTGAAGGCACAATTCGGTCTGCGTATGCAGAAGGCCACGCAGCAGCTTGCCAACACCAGCCAGCTGCGTAACGTGCGCCGCGACATCGCGCGCGTGCGTACCTTGCTGACCGAGAAGGCAGGGAAATAAAGATGAGCGAAACTCAAAACACCCAAGTGGCCAAGCGCCAGCGTACGCTGGTCGGCAAGGTCGTCAGCAACAAGATGGACAAGACTGTCGTCGTTCTGGTTGAACGCCGCGTCAAGCACCCCATCTTCGGCAAGATCATCATGCGTTCCGCGAAGTACAAGGCGCACGATGAGTCGAACCAGTACAACGAAGGCGATACGGTTGAAATCGCTGAAGGCCGTCCCATCTCGCGCTCGAAGTCGTGGCGTGTGGTGCGTCTGGTTGAAGCCGCGCGTATCATCTAAGTGAAGATTTCGGAACGGTTCGCCGTTCTGAGGTAAAACGGCAAGGGTTCAGGCCCTTGCCGTTTTTTTTCGTCTCGCGGTTTCGTTTTGGAATGGATTGTCCAAGGACATCATGCGCGGTTTCAGGAAAGCGATTGTGCACGGCGGGTGGGTCGCCATGGGTGCGCTGACGGCAGGTACGGGTGCCCAGGCCGCGGATGCGGAACGAGGCGGGCCGGCGGCGCCGGTGGCTACCGCCCCCGCCGACGCCCAGGCAAGGCCGCCAGGTGTCGTGACGCCCAGCGCCGATCCCGCCGCGATCGGCCGCAACGCGCTCAATGCGGGCCCGGATCCGCGCGTGCGGCTGGATGGCCTGTCGCTCGATCACGCGGCCATCTTCGGCACGCAGGATGAGGATGAACAGGCGTTGCTGGACAACGAACGCGCGCTACAGGCGCAGCAAGAGCAACTGCGTGTCCTGGAGCGGCTGCTGACGCGGAAGCCGGCGGCGACGGACCCGTTTCCACCGGCAATGATCCCGCTGACCACCGGCACGCCTATGAATATGGCGCCGCTCGCGCCCGCGCCCTCCGGCTCGCAATTGGGCGGTGGCGAGGCGCAACGCAGCGTGGACCAGATGCAAAGGCGGGTCAACGAAATGCGGCGTGGCGGCGAGGCGCTGAGGCAGGGACCGCGCTGAGCGCGGCTGTCCCCTCCGGCGATTCCGGCGGGCAAGGGCACGGACGGCTTAGCGCGGCCGGGCCAGCTCCCGCAGGCGTCCGGCGACCCCGGTGGGAAAGTAATACACGGACAGCACGAACAGGATGCCCAGCCACAGCAGCCAGCGGTCGGGTTCGAACAACAGGGCCAACGGTGCCACGCTGCCTACGGCATCGTGGATGACGTGCAGACCGTCCTGCAGGTAGCTTTGCGCGAACACAAACAGGCTGGCGCCGATCACTGCGCCGTACATCGTGCCCATGCCGCCGATCACCACCATCAGCAGGATGTTGAGCATGATCTCGAACGACAGCGAGGTGTCCGGCCCGTTGTAGCGCAGCCAGAGCGCATACAGCGCGCCGGCCAGCGTGGCGAAGGCCGCCGCCAGCAGGTTCGACAGGCTGCGGTACAGCACCGTGCGGTAGCCGATCGCTTCGGCGCGGAACGGATTCTCGCGGATCGCCTGCAGCACG
Source organism: Achromobacter sp. HNDS-1 (assembly GCF_040084795.1). Classification (NCBI taxonomy): domain Bacteria; kingdom Pseudomonadati; phylum Pseudomonadota; class Betaproteobacteria; order Burkholderiales; family Alcaligenaceae; genus Achromobacter; species Achromobacter sp. HNDS-1. The sequence goes on along the minus strand of NZ_CP157584.1, from coordinate 3,108,406 downwards.
CGGCCGAACGGCGAATTGACGATGCGCAGCAGCATCAGGAACAGCGCCACGCAAACCGCGGCAATCAGATAGTAGGTGATGATGCGGCCATCGATGTTCACGCCGAACAGCGGTTCGGACAGGGGCCGGAAGGCCGGGCGCAGGGCCTGGGGCACCTTGAAGTTCAGTCCGTCCTCGCCGCCTGTCAGGTCGGACAGCTGTGACACCAGGGTCTGGAATGCCGCCGCCACTGCCAGCGTGATCATGGCGTAGAAGATGGCGCGAACACGCAGGCTGGCCAGGCCGATGATGAGGGCGAACACCAGCGACACGGCTAGGCCCGCGGCCGTGCCCGTCAGCACCGCCAGCCAACCGGCCTCCATGCGGACGCTGGCGATTGCCACGCCGTAGGCGCCGATGCCGAAGAACATGGTGTGGGCGAAGCTGACGATGCCGGTATAACCCAGCAGCAGATCGTAGCTGGCGACCAGGATCACAAATACCAGGATCTTGGCCGCCACGGCCAGCGACTTGGGGCCGGGAAACAGGAAGGGCGCCGCGGCCAGCGCGACGACGATGACGATCAGCATGACCGCCAGCAGCGTGCTGCGCGGAGGATCGCCGGATAGCAGGCGGAAGGACATGGGGCGATTCCTAGCGATTCGTGACCGGGTACACGCCTTGCGGGCGCCACAGCAGGATGGCGACCATCAGCGCGATGTTCGAGAACAGCGCGGCCTTGGGCATCAGGAAGCCGGTGTAGTTGGCCATCAAGCCGACCAGCAGCGCGCCGATCAGGCAGCCCACCGTCGAGCCCAGCCCGCCGATCATGATGACGATGAAGATCAGCACGTTCACCTGCGCGCCCAACTGCGGCACGATGGATTGCTGGTACAGGCCCCACAGCACGCCGCCCAGGCCGGCGAGCATCGAGCCGGCCACGAATACGCCGACGAACAGATGGCGGATGCGGTAGCCCAGGCTCTCGACCATCTCGCGGTCCTCGACCCCGGCGCGGATCAGCAGGCCGAGCTTGGTGCGGTTGAGCAGCCACAGCATGCCGCCCAGCACCGCCAGGCCCACCACCAGCGCGACGATGCGGAATTTCTCGATGGCGGCGTCGCCGACCAGCAGCGCGCCGCGCAACGCTTCGGGCAGGGGCAGCGACAGCGTCTGCGGACCCCACAGCATCTTGATGATCTCTTCGCCGATGATCATGCCGCCCATGGTGATGAGGATCTGCTTGAGGTGCTGGCCATAGACCGGCCGCACGATCACGCGCTCGAACGCCACGCCCACCGCGCCGGCCACCAGCATGCCGACGATCATGGCGGGCAGCACCGCGGCCAGGTTCAGCCACAGGCTGCCGGTCTGGGTCCAGTCGGACATCGCGCCAAGCACCGTGGCCGCCATGTAGGCGCCGATCGCAATGAACAGGCCATGGCCGAAGTTCAGCACGTCCATCAGGCCGAACACCAGCGTCATGCCGGAGGCCACGATGAAGATGATCATGCCCATCGCCAGGCCGGCGAAGGTCAGCGTCACCCAGGTCGAGAACGAGCCGACCAGCGGCAGCGCGATGGCGGCCAGCGCCAGCACCAGCAGCACCGGGCGCAGGTCCGCGCGGGTTTGCGGCAGCGGCGTATCGATATCGGCGGCGCTCATTGGTGCGCTCCCAGCGACAGGCCCAGCAGGCGGGTCTGCAGCGCGTCGTCGTGCGCCAGCTCGGCCATGCCGCCGGCGTGCACCACCCGGCCGTTGTCCATGACCGCGACGTGGTCGCCCACCTGGCGCGCGAAATTGAAGTTCTGCTCCACCAGCAGGATGGTGGTGGAGGCCTGCTTGAGTTCCATGAAGGCGTCGATCATGTTCTGGATGATGGCGGGCGCCAGGCCCTTGCTGGGCTCGTCGACCAGCAGCAGGCGGCGCGGCTCGATGATGGCGCGCGCCACGGCCAGCATCTGCTTCTGGCCGCCCGACAGCTTGCCGGCGGGGTACAGCCAGAATTTGCGCAGCGCGGGGAAGAAGCCGAAGATCCATTCCAGCCGCGCGGTGTCCAGCTGCGCGGCGCTTCGCGCCTGGCGCGCGGCCAGCAGGATGTTCTCTTTCACCGACAGGTCGGCGAAGATGCCCATGTTCTCCGGCACGTAGGCGATGCCCTGGCGCGCCATGTCGGGCGGCGAGGTGCGCACGCCCGGACCGCCGACCGCGGCGCCGTCAAAGCCGATGTGGCCCTGTGTCGCCTTCCACAGGCCCATGATGGTGCGCAGCGTGGTGGTCTTGCCCGCGCCATTGCGGCCCAGCAGCATGGTGACGCCCGCGGCGGGAACCGCCAGGTCCACGCCGTGCAGGATGTGATACGCGCCGATGTGCGTGTGCACGTCCTTCAGTTCCAGCAAGGTGGCCGCGCTCATGTCGTCTTCTCCGGCAGGGCGGCGCCCAGGTAGGCCTGCTGCACGATCGGCGAGGCGATCACCTCGGCGGGCTCGCCGTCGGCCATCAATTCGCCGTTGTGCAGCACCACGATGCGGTCCGCCAGTTCGCGCACCACGTCCATCTTGTGTTCCACCAGCAGGATCGTCTTGGACGCGTCGGCCTTGATCTCGCGGATCAGGTCCAGCACCACGGGCACGTCGTCCACGCTCATGCCAGCGGTGGGTTCGTCGAACATGAACACCTGCGGCTCCAGCGCGATCAGCATGGCGATCTCGAGCTTGCGCTGGTCGCCGTGCGGCAGGTCGGCCGCGGCCTGGTCGCGGCGGGCCGTCAGGCGGGTGCGTTCGAGCAGCGCGTCGGCGCGCGCCAGCAGCGCCCGGTCATCGTCCCAGGTGCGCCAGAAGCGGATCTGGCGCCAGCCCAGGCCCTGCTGGCGCGATTGCAGCGCCAGCCGCACGTTCTCGCGCACCGACAGGCGCGGGAACAGCTGCGTCAGCTGGAAGGCGCGCCCCAGGCCGGCATGCATGCGCGCCGGCGCCGACAGCCCGGTCAGGTCGCGGCCGTTCAGGTGCACCGAACCGGCGCTGGCGCGCAGTTGCCCCGAGATCAGGTTGAAATAGGTGGTCTTGCCCGCGCCGTTGGGCCCGACGATGGCCGTCAGGCTGCCCGGCGCGAAGCGGCAGCTCACCGCGTTGACGGCCACGTGGCCGCCGAAGCGGATCGTGAGCGATTGGGTTTCCAGCATGAAGGGCAGGGCTCAGCGTTTGTTCTGGATCGGCACCGCCATCTGGTCGGGCGTGATTTCCTTGACCAGATCCTGCACCGCCCACGGCACCGAGGCGTCGTTCTTGATGCGGAAGTGGTACATCGACTGCATGGCCTGGTGGTCTTCCGGGCGGAAGGTCATCTTGCCCTTGGGCGTGTCGAAGCTCATGCCTTCCATCGTCTTGATGAGCGTGTCGGTGTCGCTCTTGCCGGCGCTCTTGTTCAGCGCCGTCACAATGGCGATGGCGGCCGACATGCCGCCGGCGGTGAAGAAGTCCGGCGGCTGGCCGTAGCGCTTCTGGTGCTCGGCCACCAGCCAGTCGTTGATCGGGTTCTTGGGGATGCCGTAGTAGTAATAGGTCGCGCCTTCCATGCCGGCCAGCGATTTGAGCGGCGTCATCGCGGCCAACGTGTTGCCGCCGGTGGCGATCTCGATGCCGAAGCGCTTGGGGTCGAGATCGGCGATCTTGAACGGATTGCCGGCGCCGGCCCACAGGATGAAGATGATCTTGCGGCCCGGCTTGTCCTTGAGCGCGTCGAACAGGCGTTGCGCGCCGGCGGTGAAGTCGGTGGCGTTGGCCGGCAGGTATTCCTCGTGCACGATCCTGGCCTGCTTGAGCGCGCCCTTGAAGGCCTTGACGCCGTCGCGGCCGAACGCGTAGTCCTGCGCCAGCATGGCGATGGACGTATCCGGCTGGTCGAAGGCGACAGCGTTGGCGATGGCGTCCTGCGACGAATTGCGGCCGGTGCGGAAGATGTACTTGTTCCACTTGTCGCCGGTGATCGAGTCGGCCACCGCGGGTTCCACCAGCAGGATCTTCTCGTATTCCTCGGCGATCGGCAGCATGGCCAGCGCCACGCCCGACGAGGTCGGGCCCACCGCGATGTCGGCGTTGTCATCGGCGTAGGCCGAGGCGAGCTGGGCGCGAGCAACGTCGGGCTTGCCCTGGTTGTCCTTCTCGATCACGCGGATCTTGCGCCCGGCCACCGTCATGGTGCCTTGCGTGGCGTATTCCAGGCCCAGCATCAGGCCGTTGTGGGTCTGCTTGGCGTAGGCCTCCAGCGGCCCGGTCTTGTCGTAGACGTGCGCCACGACGAAGTCCTTGGCCATGGCGGCCGAACTCAGGCACAGGCCGGCCAGCGCGGCGAGCAGGATGCGTTTCATGGGAGTCTCCTTGGTTCTAGTAGGCGCCGGCGGCTGCGTCGGCGGCCGGCGTGGCGAGAAATTGGCGGACGGCCTCGATCTGCGGCTCGACGTTCAAGGCCGGCGCATGACCGCAGTCAGGGAAGTCGATGCGCCGGGCGCGCGGGCCGCGGCGGGTCATGGCCTCGGCGACCTCGGGCAGCAGCAGGTCGGAATCGGCGCCGCGCAGCAGCAACAGCGGCAGGCGCAGCGTGTCGTATTCGGCCCAGCGTTCATAGTCCGCCGGGTGGTGGTGGAACTGGCCGACGATGGCCGGATCGTAATGCGCCGTGACGCGGCCGTCGGGCAGGCGGCGCACCGAGGTCTCGGCCATGCGGCGCCATTGCTCGTCGCTCTGCCAGCCATACGGCTTGTAGGCGGCGCGCAGCCAGGTCTCCAGCTCGGTGACAGTGTCGAAGGCCGGCGGGTTGCCGGCATAGGCCAGAATGCGGTCGATGGCCGGCTGCGGCAGCGACGGCCCGATGTCGTTGACCACCAGGTGCGAGATGCGGTCCTTGAGCGTGGTGGCGGCGGCGTACATGCCGGTGGCGCCGCCCATCGAGGTGCCGACCCAGCGCACCCGGTCCAGCCCCAGGCCGTCGAGCAGGGCGCGCGCCAGCCGGGCGTAGAAGTCCAGCCGGTACTCGGCCACCGGATCGGGGCTCCATTGCGACAGTCCGCGCCCGATCGTGTCGGGGCAGAGGATGCGGTAGTCGCCGGCCAGCGCCTGCGCCAGCTCGTCGAAGTCGCGGCCGGTCCGGGCCAGGCCGTGCCACATGATGAGCGTGGGGGCGTCCGGGCGGCCCCATTCGGTGTAATGCAGCTCGCGGCCTTCGCAGCGCAGATAGCGCGAAGCCGGCGTGTGGCGAGCGGCCTGTGCGGGCGCGTTGGCCATGCGTCTCCTCCCGGGTTGTCCAGGTTGTATGCTTGTGGCGCTGACTATAGACTTGCGCCAGGCGCGGCCACAATGCGCCGGACCACCCGCGGCAGGGTGAGTCAAGAATATGTAGACGCAGGGTCACGAGCCCCCGCCGACCCTCGCGAACCAGGAGACCGCGCCATGCCCGACACGGAATTCGCCACTTCGGCCATCGCTGGCGTCGAGCGGTACGAGCAATGGCGCGCGGCCCTGTCGGATGCCTTCGGGCCGTTCGAGGTGCACCACGGCCAGGCCGGCCAGTTCGCCGGCCACGTGCGCTATGTGCGGCGCGCCAGCCTGCAGTTCAACGACCTGCACTATCAGGGACAGAAGATCGAGCGCACCGCCGGCAATGCCTCGCGGCTGGACCAGGAGTTCTACACCTTCGGCCTGCCGCTGGCCGGGCCGCTGGCCGTGGTGCAGCAGGGCCGCGAGTTCCAGGTCGAGCCCGGCTGCGTCTACCTGATGAACCAGAGCCTGCCTTACCAGGCCACCGCGCTCGGCGCCGACGGCTACCGCAGCCTGAGCGTGTCGTTCCCGCGCAGCGCGCTGTCGCAGCGCGATTCGCGCATCGGCCCCTTCTACAAGCTGCGCGTCGATGACGGGTCGCCGCGCGGCGCGATGCTGGCCAGCTACATGGACCACCTTTTCAAGGGGCTGGACGGCTGGTCGCCGGCGGAGGCGGCCGAACTGGGCGAACGGCTGATCGACCTGATCGTGCTGTTCCTGGTGCAGCCGGGGCAGGGCCACGCCTCGGAAGCCGACAGCAGCGTGACCATGGCGCATCGCCAGCGCGCCATGGCCTACATCCGCCAGCACCTGGCTGACCCGGCGCTGTCGCCGCAGCGGGTGGCGCAGGGCTGCGGCCTGTCGGTGGCCTACCTGCACCGCATCTTCCAGGCGGGCGACCTGTCGGTGGAAAGCTTCGTCTTCGACCAGCGCCTGGAGCGCTGCCGCGAATTGCTGCTGAACCCGGCGCAACGCCACCGCGGCATCGCCGAGCTGGCGTACCAGGCCGGCTTCGCCCATCCCTCGCATTTCAGCCGGCTGTTCAAGCGCCGCTTCGGCGTGTCGCCGCGCGAATGGCGCGCGCGCGGCTAGGTTCGCGCCGCGCAATGAAAAGGCCCGCTCGCGCGGGCCTTGTCGCATCGGGCTAGCGCCCCGTGTTCGATCAGAACGGTGACGGCGTGGCTGACAGGTTGACCAGGCTGTTGGTCTTCAGGTCCAGGCGGATGTGCTCGGACGGCAGGCCATCGGCCAGCTTCAGCATGATCGCCATCAGCGGCTTGAAGCGCGCCTTGAACATGTCGGCCGGGGTGTTGGCGTCGCTGACCCGGTCGCCGTTCATCTGCATGCTGGCGTTGGTCTGGCTCAGGGCCTGGGCCAGCAGCTTGTACTGGCTGGCGCGCTGCGCCGGGATGTCGGCGTAGGCCAGGTCGCCGGCGTTGGCCAGGCGCACGAAGTCGCCCGCCATGTCCAGCGCCTTCCACCTGGCAAAGTCGGCCAGCTGCATGCCGTTGGCCTGCGCCAGCGCCTGGGCGCGGGTGGTGGCGTCGGCCATGTCGCCGGCGAAGGCCGGGTTGCTGGCGGTCGGGCCGCCCGCGACGTACAGGCAGTTGAAGAACTCGGGCGTCAGCTGGGCGCGGTCGCCGGTGTTCTGCAGTTCGCCCAGCGTCACCGAAGTGCGCAGCTGCGACAGCACCAGCAGGTCGGCGCCGGTCAGCGGGCTCTTGACCAGCTCGCGCATTTCGCAGCGCCAGTCATCGTTCAGCAGGCGCAGGCGCACCAGTTCGCTCATGTAGCGGTAGTTGAAGTCGCCGTAGTCCTTGGCATCCAGAATCGACACGTCCCAGCGCGGCGGCACGGTGTAGGCGTGCTCGGCGCGGTAAAGGTCGAACAGTTCGTCAAAGCGCGGCACCTTGTCCAGGCGGATGGTCTGCAGCTCGATCTGGTCGGGGCCTTGCATCGTCATCAGCTTGTAGGCCGGCACGTAGGCCGCCATCGACGGCGCCTGGATGTTGAACAGCGCCTTGTCGCCGCCGTAGTTGCGCGACGCGGTGTCGTTGAAGTGCATGTGGCCGCCCACGTGCACCTTCAGGCCGGTGTCGGCCAGCGCGCGCGTGGTGTTCTCGGCCGGGCGGCGCACCATCTGCATCTTGTTGGCGCCCAGCAGCGCCTCGATATCGTCCGAGGCGCCGTTGAAGAACTCGGTCATCGGGAAATGGCTGAACGCCACTACCTGCTTGCCCTGCGCCTTGCCGCGCGCCACCACGTCGGCCAGCCACTTGATGACGTGCGCCTTGTGCGTGAGCATCTTGTTGTAGCCCTGGTCGCCCGAGCCGGTGAAGTCGTTGGCGCCGTTGCCGGTCGGCACGTAGACGTTCGCGTCGATGCCGACCAGCCACACGCCCTTGACCGGCTCGACCACGTACGAGGTGTCCGGCACCATCTTGCAGAAGGTGTAGTTGGCCGGCTTGTTCGGGCCGCCGGTGCCTTGCGCGCAGATCTCGTACTGGCGGTTGATCCAGCTGGCCTGCGACAACGCGGTGTTGTAGTTGTAGTCCTCGTACTTGTAGCTGCTGTACGGGGTCTCGTAGTACAGGTATTCGGGCTTGGGCATGAAGCCGTGCTGGGTCAGGGCCTCGGTGATGCCCGCGTAGCCCATGTGCAGCACCTCCTCGGTGCAGTAGGTATCGCCCACGCGCGCCCAGTCGCCGGCATAGGGCGTGCTGCAGGCGGCGTTGCCGCCGCGGCTGTAGATCGGCTGCGAGAAGCCGATCGCGCCCGTCGTCGGATCGAGGCCCAGGTAGTCGCTTTTGCCGTTGGCCTGGTTGAACGGCCGCACCGGGTCATGGTTGCCGGGGGCGGCGAAGAACTGGATGCCATGCTTGCGCGTGTAATCGTCCATGATCTTGACCAGGCCGCGCATGTGCACCGGCTGGCCGTCGTCGGAGAAGTCGCCGGGAAGGGCGATGTACTTCACGCCACGCGCCACCGCGTCGTCCAGCGCGGCCAGGAAGGCGAAGTAGTTCTCGTTGAACAGGCGCGTCGAGGTCAGCTGCGCGTACATCGTGCGGATGGTGGCGTTGTCGCCGCGCTTGGGATTCGGGATGCCCGGGAACGAGCCGTCCTTGAAGTCCGCGTAGACATCGTGGAAATGGATGTCCGGCATGAAGGCGACCTGCACCGCGGCGGGTTGCGCCACCGGCGGCGTCTCGGCAACCGGGGAGGTGTCGTTGTCGTCGTCCTTGTCGCCGCCACAGGCGGCCACCAGGCTGATGAGCGCGGCCGCGCCCAGCGCGCGCGCGCTTTGCTGATATCGATGCATTGTGCTTCTCGGGTTGGAACAAGTTTTTCTTCAGGCGTGGCTTCCCTGTTCCTGGGAGATGCCGCCCGCGAGTGAGGCGCAATCCTCGCCGGCCAGGGTTACAGCAACATGAAAGAATGGCGCCAAAATGAATGGGGTTGCTTGCGCGCGGGCGAAAAAAAAGCCCCGTAAGGGGCTTTTCTGGGGGCGAAGCGCCGAGGTCAGATGTGCGTGATGTACTTCGTGACCAGGTAGCCGTCGAACGTTTCCAGGCCGCCTTCGCTGCCGATCCCGCTGTCCTTGATGCCGCCGAACGGCGTCTCGGCCAGCGCGCTGCCGAAATGGTTGATGTTGACCATGCCGGCTTCCAGGCCGTTGGAGACCTTGGTGGCGGTCTGCAACGAGTTGGTGAAGACGTAGGAAGACAGGCCGAACGGCAGGCTGTTGGCGCGCGCCAGCACTTCATCGGTGTCCGTGAAGCGAACCACCGGCGCGACCGGACCGAAGGGTTCCTCGGTCATCAGCATGGAGTTGTCGGGCAGGTCGGTCACGACCGTGGGGGCGAAGAAGAAGCCCTTGCGGTCCAGCGGGCCGCCGCCGACCACTACCTTGCCGCCATGCTTCTTGGCGTCGTCGATGAAGGCGCTCATGGCGGGGACGCGGCGCTCGTGCGCCAGCGGGCCCATGTCGGTGCCGGCTTCCAGGCCGTCGCCAACCTTGATGTTCTTGAGCACGTCGGAGAAGCGCGCCAGGAATTGCTCGTAGGCGCCGTTCTGGACGTAGAAACGGGTCGGCGAGACACACACCTGGCCGGCGTTGCGGATCTTGAACTTGGCCAGCATGGTGGCGGCGCGGTCGATGTCGGCGTCGTCGAACACCAGCACCGGCGAGTGGCCGCCCAGTTCCATCGTGACGCGCTTCATGTGCGCGCCGGCCAACGCGGCCAGCTGCTTGCCCACCGGCACGGAACCGGTGAACGACACCTTGCGCACGATCGGCGAACGGATCAGGTAGTCGGAAATCTTGGCCGGTTCGCCCCAGACGATGTTCAGGCAGCCCTTGGGAAGCCCGGCGTCATGGAACATGCGCGCGATCGCCATGACGGCGCTGGGCGAATCTTCCGGGCCCTTGAGCACGACCGTGCAGCCGGCGCCGAGCGCGGCGGCGATCTTGCGGATGGCCTGGTTGTAAGGGAAGTTCCAGGGCGTGAAGGCGGCGCAGACGCCGATCGGCTCGCGCACCACGATCTGGCGCACGTCGGGGTTGCGCGGCGGGATCACGCGGCCGTAGATGCGGCGGCATTCCTCGGCGTGCCAGTCGGCGTGTTCGGCGCAGGAGGTGACTTCGCCGATGGCCTCGGCCAGCGGCTTGCCCTGGTCCAGCGTCATGTTGCGGCCGATTTCCTTGGCGCGCTCGCGCGACAGGGTGGCGACCTTGCGCAGGATGGCCGAACGATCCATGGGAGAAGATTTCTTCCAGAATTCGAACGCGCGCTGGGCGGCGGCTAGCGCACGGTCCAGATCCGCTTCGGTGGCGTGAGGCAGCTGGCCGAGCACTTCCAGCGTGGCCGGGTTGATGACGTCCTGGGTGCGCCTGCCCTCGCCGGCGACGAATTCGCCGTCGATATACAGCGCCAACTGTTCATACATGCCTGTCTTTCCTTGCGAAATAGGAGTGGGTAGCGATCGCAATCGCCCATGCCAGTCTAAACCAGCTTGTCCGCCGCGGGGAGGGCCAATCCCTGTCGCCGCCTTGGAGCCAATGGACGCCTCTTGCGTCGCGGGGGCGGCATGGACAAAATGGTGCATCTTTGGCTGTCTATACAGATACTTATTGTGCAACCTGTCGATACGCGTCCGCCCAGCCAGCCCAGTGCCTATTCCCGTGTCTTTTTCCGTTTCATCGATTGGCTGCGCCACCGTATCGCGCAGGCGTCCCTGGTGGGCGACCGCCCGATCTTCCACAACAGTCAGTTCCCCTGGGTCGCGCGCCTGGAGGCCCAGGCGCCCGCCATCCGCGCCGAGTTGATGGCGTTGCTGGCCGAGCGCGAGCGGCTGCCGTCTTTCCATGAACTGTCCCCGGATGTCGGCATGATCACCTCCGATGATCAGTGGAAGACCTTCGTCTTCATGGGCTATGGCCTGCGTTCCGACCGCAACCTGGCCCGCTGCCCGGCCACGGCGCAGGCGCTGCGCGAAATCCCCGGCCTGCGCACGGCCTTCTATTCGATCCTCGAACCCGGCAAACGCATTCCCCTGCATACCGGTCCCTATAACGGGGTGCTGCGCCTGCACCTGGGACTGCTGGTGCCCGAGCCGGCCGAGCGCTGCTGGATCGAGGTGGGGGGCGAGCGCTACCAGTGGAAGGAGGGCGAGGCCGTGGTGTTCGACGACCTGTATCCGCACCAGGTGCACAACGACACGGACGGCACCCGCGCCGTGTTGTTCGTCGACTTCGAGCGTCCCTGTCGTGCCCCGATCCGTTGGCTGAACCGGCTGGTGCTGATGGCGGCGCCCTTCACCGACGAGATCCGGCGTGGCAAGGCCAACCACGACGCCTGGGAGCGGAACTACTATCGAAATAAAACGGGGGTGGATTAAGGCGGCATCCTCGGCGGGGGCAACGCGACAGTTGTCCACAGGCACTGTCGTGTATTTGCTCTCTCTTTCACAAAGGGCTTGCGCTCAAAATCTAACCAGGCTAGAATGGTCAGCTTTCCCAGATTGTCGATTGGCCTGGAACTAGCCGGGCCAACGTGTTGGGGGAATACCCGCAGGATTTCAACCCAGGGTCGTTGCGTTGCCACCAGCTGATGGTTTTAGGGCGAAAGCTCAAGACCAGCCAGCAACAAAGCAGGGCGGCTGACCTGACGGGACCAAAACTGGCAGGAATTGCAGTGTTCCCTTTTTTGGGGAAAACCGTATTTCCAGTTAAGTTGGAACAGGAAAAATCATGATCCAAATGCAGACCACGCTGGACGTGGCCGATAACACTGGTGCGCGTCATGTCATGTGCATTAAGGTGCTCGGTGGCTCCAAGCGCCGTTATGCCGGTATCGGCGACATCATCAAGGTGAGCGTCAAAGATGCGGCTCCGCGCGGACGCGTCAAGAAAGGCGAAATTTACAATGCCGTGGTGGTTCGTACCGCCAAGGGCGTGCGCCGTAAGGACGGTTCGCTGATTCGTTTCGGTGGCAATGCCGCCGTGTTGCTCAATGCCAAGCTGGAGCCCATCGGCACCCGCATCTTCGGACCCGTTACGCGTGAACTGCGTACCGAGAAGTTCATGAAGATCGTGTCGCTGGCCCCGGAAGTGCTGTAAGGAGCCCTACGATGAACAACATTCGTAAAGGCGACGAAGTCATCGTCCTGACCGGCCGCGACAAGAAGCGTCGCGGTACCGTGCTGGCGCGCGTCGATGCCGACCACGTCCTGGTCGAAGGCGTCAACGTCGTCAAGAAGCACGTGAAAGCCAACCCGATGGCCAACAACCCGGGTGGCATCGTCGAAAAGACCATGCCGATCCACATCTCGAATGTGGCGCTCTTCAACCCCGCCACCGGTCGTGGCGACCGCGTCGGCGTGCAAGAAGTCGAAGGCCGCAAGGTTCGCGTGTTCCGTTCCAATGGTGCCGTTGTCGGCGCCAAGGCGTAAGGGGCGATAGACATGTCTCGTTTGCAAGATTTCTACAAGAGCAAGGTCGCTGGCGACCTGCAGGCCAAGTTCGGCTACAAGAGCGCCATGGAAGTGCCGCGCATCACCAAGATCACCCTGAACATGGGTGTCTCGGAAGCCGTCGCCGACAAGAAGGTCATCGAGCACGCTGTCTCGGACCTGACCAAGATCGCTGGCCAAAAGCCTGTCGTGACCAAGACCAAGAAGGCTATCGCCGGTTTCAAGATCCGCGAAAACTACCCGATCGGTTGCATGGTCACGCTGCGTGGTCAACGCATGTACGAATTCCTGGATCGCCTGGTGGCGGTTGCGCTGCCTCGCGTGCGCGACTTCCGCGGCATCTCGGGTCGTGCTTTCGACGGCCGTGGCAACTACAACATCGGGGTGAAAGAGCAGATCATTTTCCCCGAAATCGAGTACGACAAGATCGACGCGCTGCGTGGGCTGAACATCAGCATCACCACCACCGCGAAGACCGACGAAGAAGCCAAGGCGCTGTTGACGGCCTTCAGCTTCCCGTTCCGTAACTAAGGGGCTGATGACGTGGCTAAACTTTCCCTCATCAATCGCGACATCAAGCGCGCCAAGCTGGCTGACAAGTTCGCCGCCAAGCGCGCTGAGTTGAAGTCGATCATCGACGACCAGTCGAAGACCGACGAAGAACGTTACCAAGCTCGGCTCAAGCTGCAACAGCTGCCGCGCAATGCCAACCCGACGCGTCAACGTAACCGTTGCGTGGTCACCGGTCGTCCGCGCGGTGTGTTCCGCAAGTTCGGCCTGACGCGCCACAAACTGCGTGAAATGGCGATGAAGGGTGAAATCCCCGGCATCACCAAGGCCAGCTGGTAGGAGAAAGAATATGAGCATGAGCGATCCCATCGCCGATATGCTGACCCGCATTCGCAATGCGCAGCAAGTGGACAAAGTTACGGTGAGCATGCCCTCCTCGAAGCTGAAGGCGGCCATTGCCGCCGTGCTGAAGGACGAAGGCTACATCGACAGCTTTGAAATCAAGGGCACCCAGGCCAAGCCTGAGCTCGAGATCACCCTGAAGTACTACGCTGGCCGTCCGGTCATCGAGCGCATCGAACGCGTTTCGCGCCCTGGTCTGCGTATCTACAAGGGCCGTACCAGCATTCCTCAGGTCATGAACGGCCTGGGCGTGGCTATCGTGTCGACCTCGCGCGGCGTCATGACCGACCGTAAGGCTCGCGCCAACGGCGTCGGCGGCGAAGTGCTGTGCTACGTGGCCTAAGGAGAAATTCGAATGTCACGTATCGCTAAGTATCCGGTCGACCTGCCCAAGGGTGTCGAAGCCGACATCAAGCAGGATCAGATCACCGTCAAGGGCCCGCTGGGTTCCCTGACCCAAGCCCTGACTGGCGACGTTACGGTTCAGTTGGACAACGGCAAGCTGACGTTTGTCGCCGCCAACGAAACCCGTCACGCCAACGCCATGTCGGGTACCGTGCGCGCGCTGGTGGCCAACATGGTCAACGGCGTGAGCAAGGGATTCGAGCGCAAGCTGAATCTGGTTGGCGTGGGTTACCGCGCCTCGATTCAAGGCGACGCCGTTAAGCTGCAGCTCGGTTTCTCGCACGACGTTTTGCACAAGTTGCCGGCCGGTATCAAGGCCGAATGCCCCACCCAGACGGAAATCGTCATCAAGGGCTCCAACAAGCAAGTCGTCGGTCAGGTGGCCGCTGAAATCCGCGCGTACCGCGAACCCGAACCCTACAAGGGCAAGGGCGTGCGTTACTCGGACGAACGCGTCGTCATCAAAGAAACCAAGAAGAAATAACGGCGCACGCAAGGACGAATCATGGACAAAAAAGTTTCCCGTTTGCGTCGTGCGGTTCCGACCCGCCGGAAGATCAACGAGCTGCGCGTTCATCGCCTCTCGGTTTTCCGCTCGAACCAGCACATCTACGCCAATATCATTTCGCCGGAAGGCGATCGCGTTCTGGTCAGCGCCTCGACGGTGGAAGCCGAAGTGCGCGCCCAGCTGGCTGGCCAGACCGGCCAAGGTGGCAACAAGGCCGCCGCTTCGCTGGTTGGCAAGCGCGTGGCTGAAAAGGCCAAGGCTGCCGGTATCGAACTGGTCGCTTTCGATCGCTCGGGCTTTCGTTACCATGGCCGCGTGAAAGCGCTGGCCGATGCCGCGCGTGAAGCCGGCCTGAAGTTCTAAGCGAGGATCTGTCAAATGGCTAAAGTACAAGGCAAGAACGCCGCGGAAAAAGAGAACGATGACGGCCTCCGCGAAAAGATGATCGCGGTCAACCGCGTGAGCAAAGTGGTCAAGGGTGGTCGCACCATGAGCTTTGCCGCGCTGACCGTGGTTGGCGATGGCGATGGCCGCGTCGGCATGGGCAAGGGCAAGGCGCGTGAAGTGCCGGTGTCGGTTCAGAAGGCTATGGAACAGGCCCGTCGCGGCATGTTCAAGGTGGCCCTGAAGAACGGCACGCTGCACCACACCGTGGTCGGCAAGCATGGCGCCGCCACCGTGCTGATTTCGCCCGCTGCTGAAGGTACCGGCGTCATCGCCGGCGGCCCGATGCGCGCTATTTTCGAAGTGATGGGTGTGCGTAACGTGGTTGCCAAGAGCCTGGGCTCGAGCAACCCCTACAACATGGTTCGCGCCACGTTGAATGGCCTGCGCGCTTCCCTGACCCCGGCGGATGTTGCTGCCAAGCGCGGCAAGACCGTCGAAGAGATCCTGGGGTAAATCATGGCTCAGAAGCAGATCAAAGTGACCCTCGTGCGCTCCGTGATCGGTACCAAGCAATCGCACCGTGACACGGTTCGCGGTCTGGGCTTGGGCCGTATCAACAGCAGCCGCGTGCTGGTCGATACGCCCGAGGTGCGTGGGATGATCCGTAAGGTGGATTATCTCGTTTCCGTCTCGGAAGCCTAAGGAATCACCATGTCGGATATGCAACTTAATACGCTGAAGCCCGCCGAGGGCAGCAAGCACGCCAAGCGCCGCGTCGGCCGTGGCATCGGTTCGGGTCTGGGTAAGACCGCCGGCCGTGGTCACAAGGGTCAGAAGTCGCGCTCGGGCGGTTTCCATAAGGTTGGCTTCGAAGGCGGTCAAATGCCGCTGCAGCGTCGCCTGCCCAAGCGTGGTTTCACCCCGCTCGGTCAGCACCTGTACGCCGAAGTCCGTCTGTCGGACCTGCAAGCCGTGCCCGTCGACGAAATCGACGTGCAAGTGCTGAAGGCGGCTGGCGTGATTGGCCAGGCGGTTCGTTACGCCAAGGTCATCAAGTCGGGTGAACTCTCGCGCAAGGTCGTGCTCAAGGGCATTACCGCGACGGCTGGCGCTCGCGCCGCCATCGAAGCCGCGGGCGGCTCGCTTGCTTGATCACGAGGTGACGAGTGGCTAACGCGCAGGCATTGGGTAAAACCGGAACGCGGTACGGCGACCTCAAGCGCCGCCTCGTGTTCCTGGTGCTCGCCCTGGTGGTTTACCGTTTGGGTACACACATCCCCGTTCCGGGTATCAACCCGGACGCGCTGGCGGACTTGTTCCGTCAGAACCAGGGCGGGATCCTGGGCCTGTTCAACATGTTCTCGGGCGGGGCGCTCTCGCGCTTCTCGATTTTTGCCCTGGGGATCATGCCGTACATTTCGGCATCCATCATCATGCAGTTGATGTCGGTGGTGGTGCCGTCGCTGGAAGCGCTCAAGAAAGAGGGCGAGGCCGGCCGTCGGAAGATTACCCAATACACCCGCTACGGCACGGTCGTGCTGGCGCTGGTGCAGGCAGTGGGCATTTCGGTTGCGCTTGAGTCCCAGCAGGGACTTGTGATCG
Source organism: Achromobacter sp. HNDS-1 (assembly GCF_040084795.1). NCBI lineage: Bacteria > Pseudomonadati > Pseudomonadota > Betaproteobacteria > Burkholderiales > Alcaligenaceae > Achromobacter > Achromobacter sp. HNDS-1. Next base: position 3,092,329 of record NZ_CP157584.1, on the reverse strand, counting down.
ATCCGGGCATGCTGTTTCGCTTCACGACCGTCGTGACCCTGGTCACCGGCACCATGTTCGTCATGTGGCTGGGTGAGCAGATCACGGAACGCGGTCTCGGCAACGGGATTTCCATCCTGATCTTCGCAGGTATCGTTGCGGGCCTGCCCGCGGCGCTGGCTGCACTGTTGGACCTGGTCCGCACCAACGCGATGTCCGTGCTGTCGGCACTGTTCATCGTGGCCCTGGTGGTGCTGGTTACCGCTTTTGTGGTGTTCGTGGAACGCGGACAGCGCAAGATCACGGTGAACTACGCCAAGCGTCAGGTCGGCAACAAGGTCTACGGTGGTCAAAGCTCGCACCTGCCGCTGAAGCTGAACATGGCCGGGGTGATTCCGCCGATCTTCGCGTCGTCGATCATCCTGTTCCCGGCCACGATCACGAGCTGGTTCTCCAGCAGTGAGAACATGCGCTGGCTTAGCGACCTGGCTGCGGCCCTGTCGCCTCGTCAACCGCTCTACATCACGCTGTATTCGGTCGCGATTATTTTCTTCTGCTTTTTCTACACGGCTCTGGTGTTCAACAGCCGCGAAACGGCGGACAACCTGAAGAAGAGTGGTGCGTTTGTTCCGGGCATCCGTCCGGGCGAACAGACGGCCCGCTACATCGACAAGATCCTGATGCGTCTGACGCTCGCAGGTGCCATCTACATCACGTTGGTGTGCCTGTTGCCGGAATTCCTGGTGATGCGGTGGAACGTCCCCTTCTACTTCGGTGGTACGTCTCTGTTGATTATTGTGGTGGTGACGATGGATTTCATGGCGCAGGTCCAGGCCTACATGATGTCTCACCAGTACGACTCGTTGCTCAAGAAGGCTAACTTCAAGGGCGCGGGTTTGCCGATGCGGTAAGCAAAAGATGTCCAAGGACGACGTCATTCAGATGCAAGGCGAGGTTCTTGAGAACCTCCCGAACGCGACATTTCGCGTCAAGCTCGAAAACGGCCACGTGGTGTTGGGCCATATTTCCGGCAAGATGCGTATGCATTACATCCGGATCCTGCCGGGTGACAAGGTCACAGTGGAGCTCACGCCCTATGACCTGACGCGAGCCAGGATTGTTTTCCGCTCCAAGTGAGCGAAACCGGATTACGGAAAATTAGGAGTCAACCATGAAAGTAATGGCATCGGTTAAGCGGATCTGCCGCAACTGCAAAGTTATCAAACGTCACGGCGTGGTGCGCGTTATCTGCACCGACCCGCGTCACAAGCAGCGTCAAGGCTAACTCGGGTTAGCGACTACGCAACGGATTTATTCAAGGAACAGTCATGGCCCGTATTGCTGGCATTAACATTCCGCCGCATCAGCACGCCGAGATCGGCCTGACCGCCATTTTTGGCATCGGTCGTACGCGCGCTCGCAAGATCTGCGAAGCGGCTAACGTCCCGTTTGACAAAAAGGTCAAGGATCTGAGCGACGCTGAACTGGAACGCGTCCGCGAACACGTTGGTGTGTTCACGGTCGAAGGTGACCTGCGTCGTGAAGTGCAGCTCTCGATCAAGCGTTTGATCGACCTGGGAACCTACCGCGGCATGCGCCACAAGCGCGGCCTGCCCGTGCGCGGCCAGCGCACTCGCACCAACGCCCGCACCCGCAAGGGCCCGCGTCGTGCTGCTGCGTCCCTGAAGAAATAATCGAGGAACTGGATTATGGCGAAAGCTTCCACCAGCGGCGCTTCGCGCGTGCGCAAAAAGGTCAAGAAGAACGTCTCGGACGGCATCGCGCACGTTCACGCTTCGTTCAACAACACCATCATCACCATCACCGACCGTCAGGGCAACGCTTTGTCGTGGGCCACGTCGGGCGGTGCTGGCTTCAAGGGTTCGCGTAAGTCGACCCCGTTCGCCGCGCAGGTCGCCGCTGAAACGGCCGGCCGTGTCGCGCTGGAATACGGCATCAAGACGCTGGAAGTGCGTATCAAGGGCCCCGGCCCCGGCCGTGAATCGTCGGTCCGCGCCCTGAACGCGCTGGGCATCAAGATCTCGTCCATCGCCGACATCACGCCCGTTCCGCACAACGGCTGCCGTCCGCCGAAGCGTCGTCGTATCTAAAGGGAATCCACATGGCACGTTATATTGGACCCAAATGCAAGCTCTCGCGTCGCGAGGGTACTGACCTGTTCCTGAAGAGCGCCCGCCGCTCGCTGGATTCCAAGTGCAAGCTGGATTCCAAGCCTGGCCAACACGGCCGCACTTCGGGTGCCCGCACTTCCGACTACGGCCTGCAGCTGCGCGAAAAGCAAAAGCTCAAGCGCATGTACGGCGTGCTGGAAAAGCAATTCCGCAAGTACTTCGCTGAAGCCGAGCGTCGCCGTGGCAACACCGGCGAAACGCTGATCCAGCTGCTGGAATCGCGCCTGGACAACGTCGTCTACCGCATGGGCTTCGGCTCGACCCGCGCCGAAGCTCGCCAGCTGGTGAGCCACCGCGCCATCGAACTGAACGGCCACACCGCCGACATCGCTTCGATGCTGGTCAAGGCTGGCGACGTCATCTCGATCCGCGAAAAGGCCAAGAAGCAAGGCCGTATCAAGGAATCGCTCGACCTGGCCACCAGCATCGGCATCCCCCAGTGGGTGGAAGTCGACACGACCAAGCTGACCGGCACGTTCAAGTCGGCTCCCGATCGCGCTGACGTCGCTCGCGACATCAACGAATCGATGGTCGTCGAACTGTACTCGCGTTAATCACGCCTGCCGGCGCCTCCTTCGCAAGGTGCTGGCACGCTGGTTTCGCGACCGGTTTGCAAGTCTCGCAGCAGCCCGCTTTCCGCCTTTTGGCGGGGCGGGCTTTGCGGTAAGTATCGGGCGGCTTTTTGCGCTGCCCGCGTTTCACGTTTCAACCTGTCCATCAGCCTTATCGGTGTAACGAGCCGAGGGTATTGAAAAGGAACACAGTACATGTCCACTCAAGGTTTCCTGAAGCCGCGCTCCATTGAAGTCGAACCGGTCGGCACCCACCATGCCAAGATCGTGATGGAGCCGTTCGAGCGCGGCTACGGCCATACGCTGGGCAACGCCCTGCGCCGCATCCTGCTGTCTTCGATGACCGGCTACGCGCCGACCGAAGTCCAGATGACGGGCGTGGTGCACGAATACTCGACCATCCCGGGCGTTCGCGAAGATGTCGTCGACATCCTGCTGAACCTGAAGGGCGTGGTCTTCAAGCTGCACAACCGTGACGAAGTCACCCTGGTCCTGCGCAAGACCGGCGCCGGCACCGTGCTGGCCAGCGACATCGAGCTGCCGCACGACGTCGAGATCATCAACCCCGGCCACGCCATCTGCAACCTGACGGACGCGGGCAAGCTGGAAATGCAGATCAAGGTCGAGAAGGGCCGCGGCTACGTGCCGGGCAACGTGCGCGCGCTGTCGGAAGACCGCACCCACACCATCGGCCGCATCGTCCTGGACGCCTCGTTCAGCCCGGTCCGCCGCGTCAGCTACGCGGTTGAAAGCGCCCGTGTGGAACAGCGCACCGACCTGGACAAGCTGGTCCTGGACATCGAAACCAACGGCGTCATCTCGCCCGAGGAAGCGGTGCGCCAGTCGGCTCGCATCCTGATGGACCAGATCTCGGTCTTCGCCGCCCTGGAAGGCGCCGGCGATTCGTACGAAGCCCCGGTCCGCGGCACGCCGCAGATCGACCCGGTGCTGCTGCGTCCGGTCGACGACCTGGAACTGACCGTGCGTTCGGCCAACTGCCTGAAGGCCGAAAACATCTACTACATCGGCGACCTGATCCAGCGTACCGAGAACGAACTGCTCAAGACCCCGAACCTGGGTCGCAAGTCGCTCAACGAGATCAAGGAAGTCCTGGCCGCACGCGGCCTGACGCTGGGCATGAAGCTCGAAAACTGGCCCCCGCTGGGCCTGGAGCGTCCGTAAGTCTTGCAGGGTGGCGCCCCTCTCGCGGGGGCGTTTCCCGCGGCGCCCGGCCTCACCGCCGGGCGGTTTGCGAAACCGTCGTAAAATGCACCGTTTTCCACCGGACCGCGGCCTGATCGCAGGTTGATAGAAGAGCCGGATAACCCGATGGCGGAAACGCCTTCATTAGATTCAAAGGATACTTATCATGCGTCACGGTAATGGCTTGCGTAAGCTCAACCGCACCAGCAGTCACCGTCTTGCCATGTTCCGCAACATGGCCGTTTCGTTGATCACCCACGAAGCCATCAAGACCACGCTGCCCAAGGCGAAAGAACTGCGCCGCGTCATCGAACCCCTGATCACGCTGGGTAAAGAACCCACCCTCGCGAACAAGCGTCTGGCTTTTGCCCGTCTGCGCGATCGCGACGCCGTGGTGAAGCTGTTCGCCGAAATCGGCCCGCGCTACGCGGCCCGCAACGGCGGCTACACCCGCGTGCTGAAGATGGGTTTCCGTCAAGGCGACAACGCGCCCATGGCTTTCATGGAGCTGGTCGACCGTCCGGAAGTCGATGAGGCCGCTGAGGACAGCGCCGAATAAGTTTCGGTGTCTAGATAAGCGACAAGGGCGGGTCTTCGGACCCGCCCTTGTTTTTTTTGCGCGACGCTTGCGGATCGCCCAGGCGGCGCAGGCGGGCCGATCGCTACGAGGCGTACAGTTCCCCTCGCAATTGCGCGGCGGTGGCCGCCAGGGCCTCCTGGGGCGCCTGCGGCGGCATGCGGAAGGTCAGGTCCTGCTGCTCGATGTACTGGGTCGAGGTGACGTCCTGTGGATGATGCATCGGGATCACGTGCGCATGGGTATGCGCGACGTGGATGCCGGTGAAGGCGAAGCCGACGCGGTCCACGCCGTAAAGCCGCTTCATGTGGCGCCCCAGCTTCTGCCCCAGGTTGACGATGTGGCCGGCCAGGTCGGCGGGCATGTCCTCGTAGTAGGGATAGTGCTGCTTGGGAATGATGAGCGTGTGGCCGGGGCGCACCGGCTGGATGTCCAGGAAGGCCATCAGGCGGTCGTCTTCGTGGATGATGTGGGCCGGGATCTCGTGGCGGGCGATGCGGCAGAACAGGCAGTTATCGGACATGCTTGCCTCGGAGGGGATGGGTGCGCGGTGGCCGCGGGTCTGATTGTCGGCGGACGCGGGCGGCGATACCGATAAAATACCCCGAGTTACATCCCACACGGGTATTCCCAGGAGGCTCCATGTTGCGCGATGACGACGTCGTGCTGGTCATCAGCAATGCGCCGGACCTGTTGCTGGCCAAGCGTATCGCCCACGTGCTGGTCGAGGATGGCCTGGCCGCCTGCGTGAACCTTGGGGCGCCGGGCCTGTCCATCTACCGGTGGCAAGGCGAGGTGGAAGGGGCCGAGGAAATCCCCATCCACATCAAGACCACCTACGCGCGCCACAAGGCCGTGGTCCAGGCCCTGGCGCAGATGCATCCCTACGACGTGCCCGAAATCATCGTGCTGCCGGTTATCGGCGGCGCGGCGCCCTATCTCGACTGGGTGCGCCAGCAGACGGCCATCGAGCAGAACAAGAGAGACTGATGTTGCAACCCGCGGTCCGAACCGGCGCACCGATGCGTGCCTTTTTCCCCAAGCTGCTGGCGCTGCTGGCCATGGCCATGCTGTGGCTGGCCTGGCACGCGCCGGCGCGCGCCGAGGCCGAGTTCCTCGAACCCGAAAAGGCCTTCGTCTTCAGCGCGGCGATGGCCACGCCGGATACCGTCGAGTTGCGCTTCCGGGTGGCGCCGGGCTATTACATGTACCGCGAGCGCTTCGGCATCAGCATCAGTCCGCTGGGCGCGGCCACGCTGGGCGAGCCGGTCTACCCCAAGGGCGACGTCAAATACGACCCGACCTTCGAGAAGGACATGGAGGTCTATCACCAGGACGTGCTGATCCGCGTGCCGGTGACGGCCGGAGGCCAGCCGTTCACGCTGACGCTGACCGGGCAGGGCTGCGCCGATGCCGGCCTGTGCTATCCGCCGATGGACAGCAGCGTGAAGCTGACGCCGGTGGCGGGCGGCTACGCGCTGGCGGGCAGCGGCGGCGCCTCGGCCGCGCCGGTGGCTTCGGGCGGTGGCCTGAGCGCGCTGGTGAACGCGGGCGACACCGGCCTGGCCGATGCCCTGGGCGGACTGGGCTGGATCAAGACGGCCGGCGTGTTCCTGGTGCTGGGCCTGCTGCTGGCGTTCACGCCCTGCGTGCTGCCCATGATTCCCATCCTGTCCTCGATCGTGCTGGGCGGCGCCAGCCAGGAACGTCCGACGCGCGGCCGCGGCCTGGCGCTGGCGGCGACCTACGTGCTGGGCATGTCGGTGGTCTATACCGCGCTGGGCGTGGCCGCCGGCTTGAGCGGCGCGGGCCTGGCCGCGTGGCTGCAGACGCCGTGGATCCTGACGCTGTTCGCGATCCTGCTGGCGGTGCTGGCGCTGGCGATGTTCGATGCCTTCACCTTCCAGATGCCGTCCGGCATCCAGGCGCGGCTGGCCGAGCGCTCGTCGCGCATTCCTGGCGGCCGTTACACCGGCGCGTTGCTGATGGGCGCGTTGTCGGCGCTGATCGTCGGGCCTTGCGTGGCCGCGCCGCTGGCCGGCGCGCTGCTGTACATCTCGCAGACCGGCGACGTGGTGCTGGGCGGCGCGGCCCTGTTCGCGATGGCGTGGGGCATGGGCGTGCCGCTGCTGATCGTCGGCGCCTCGTCGGGCGCGCTGCTGCCCAAGGCCGGGCCGTGGATGGACGGTGTCAAGCGGCTGTTCGGCATGCTGCTGCTGGCGACGGCTTGGTGGATGCTGATTCCGGTGGTGCCGACCTGGGTGCAGATGACGGGCTGGGCCTTCCTGGCGATCGTCGGCGCGGTGATGCTGCGCGCGTTCGACGCGTTGCCGGCGGGCGCCGGCTCGGCGCGCATGTTCGGCAAGGGCATCGGCCTGCTGCTGGCCCTGGCCGCCGCCGCGTGGCTGATTGGCGCGGCCAGCGGCGGCCGCGACGTGCTGCAGCCGCTGTCGCATTTTGCCTCCGGCGGCCCGGCGGCCTCGGGCGCCGCCGCGCATGCTGGCGAGCTGCAGTTCAAGCGCGTGCGCAATAACGCCGAGCTGGACGCGCTGCTGGCCGCGAGCACGCAGCCGGTGATGCTGGACTTCTACGCCGACTGGTGCGTGTCGTGCCGCGAGATGGAGCGCTTCACCTTCACCGATCCGGGCGTGGCGCAACGCATGGCCGGCATGTTGCTGGTGCAGGCCGACGTGACCGCCAACAATGCCGACGATCGGGCGTTGCTCAAGCGTTTCCGCCTGTTCGGCCCGCCGGGGATCATGTTCTTCGAACCCGGCGGCAAGGAATTGCCGGACGCGCGCGTGGTGGGCTTCCAGGACGCCAAGCGCTTCACCGAGTCGCTGGACCGCGTGCTATTGCGTTGAGCGGCGGCCGGCCGCTACCATGAGGGTTCGCGCCGCGTGGGCGGCGCCTCCAACCCCTCAGGCCGGCGCCCGTGACGTCTCCGACAGTCGATGCAAGCCAGGACCGCACCGGTCTGATCTATCTGCAATTGATGTTCGTGATGGCCACCTGGGGCCTGAACATCGTCTCCATCAAGTATCTGACGCAGCACATGGATATCCGCGCCCTGGCGGCCTTGCGGATCGCCGTGGCGTTCGTCGCCGTCACCCTCATCGTCAAGGCGCGGCGCGGCCGCATTCCGAAGCTGGGACGCGTGGAACTGGCCTGGGTGGCGCTGGCGGGCTTCCTGGTGGTGTATGCGCACCAGACCGCGCTGGTGTACGGGCTGCAGTTCTCGTCGGCCGCCAACGGCACGCTGCTGATGGCCACCAGCCCCTTGCTGTCGGCGCTGCTGGCGGCCCTGTTCTATCGCGAGCGGCTGACATGGCTGCGCATCGCCGGCGCCTTGCTGGGCCTGGCCGGCGTGGCGATGGTGGTGGTGGGCAGCGGCGCGCAGATTGGCCTGACCGGCTGGGGCGACGCCATCGTGTTCCTGGCAGTGGCGGTGTTCGTGTTCGGCGGGCTGGTGATCCAGCGCATCTCGCGCACGCTCGATCCGCTGGCGATGCTCTGGTACATGTACCTGGCCGGCGGCCTGATGCTGATGGTGCACGCGGCGATGACGCCATCGTCGTATGACGCGGACAACTGGAGCATGACGTGGTGGCCGTGGCTGGTGCTGCTGTTCTCGGCGGTGATCGCCTCGGGTGTCAGCAACATCCTGTGGAACGCGGGCATCGCCCGGTTGGGCATCAGCCGCGCGGCGCTGTTCGTGAACTGGCTCCCGATCTTCGGCCTGCTGTTCGCCGCGCTGTTCCTGGACGAGCACGTCACGCTGGTGCACGTGGCGGGGCTGGCCTGCATTCTCAGTGGCACCTGGCTGGGCCTGCGCCGCGGCGCGCCGGCGTCGCGTTGAAACCGCGGCGGGCCGCAAGGGCCCGCCGGTAGTTGGCGTTGCATGGGCGCGTTTCGTGTGCGCGTTTCATGCCGAGGCGCGCGGATGACGAGCGGGGCAGGGCCGAGCAGGCCCCGCCAGCCGGGATCAGCGCTGCTGCTTGAGCAGCCGCGCCGCTTCGATCGCGAAGTACGTCAGGATGCCGTCGGCGCCGGCGCGCTTGAACGCCAGCAGCGCTTCCATCATGACCTTGTCGTGGTCCAGCCAGCCATTGGCGGAAGCCGCCTTGATCATCGCGTATTCACCGCTCACCTGGTAGGCGAAGGTCGGCACGCGGAAGGTGTCCTTGACGCGGCGCAGCACGTCCAGGTACGGCATGCCGGGCTTGACCATGACCATGTCGGCGCCTTCCTGCAGGTCGGCGGCGACTTCGCGCAGCGCTTCGTCCAGGTTGCCCGGGTCCATCTGGTAGGCCATCTTGTTGGACTTGCCCAGATTGGTGGCCGAGCCCACGGCGTCGCGGAACGGGCCGTAGAAGGCGCTGGCGTACTTGGCCGAGTAGGCCATGATCTGGGTGTGGATGTAGCCGTTGGCCTCCAGCGCGCGGCGCACGGCGCCGATGCGGCCGTCCATCATGTCGCTGGGGGCGACCATGTCGACGCCGGCCGCGGCCTGCGTCAACGCCTGCTTGACGAGGATCTCGACGGTCGGCTCGTTCACGACGTAGCCGTTTTCATCAATGACGCCGTCCTGGCCGTGGCTGGTGTACGGGTCCAGCGCCACGTCGCACAGCACGCCCAGGTCGGGGAATTGCTTCTTCAGCTCGCGCACCACGCGCGGGATCAGTCCGTCGGGGTTGGTGGCTTCGATGCCGTCGGGGGTCTTGAGCGCCGGGTCGATGGCGGGAAACAGCGACAGCACCGGGATGCCCAGCGCCACGCATTCCTCGGCCACCGGCAGCAACGTATCCAGCGAATAGCGCACCACGCCCGGCAGCGACGGCACGGCCTGTTTCAGCCCGCTGCCCTCGGCCACGAAGACCGGATAGATCAGGTCGTTGACGGTGAGGGCGTTCTCGCGCACCAGGCGGCGGGTGTAGTCGTCGCGGCGCAGGCGGCGGGGGCGGGAAACCGGGAAGTCGGGGGTGATGATCTGCGGGTTCATGGTACGACCTTGGGAGAAATCCAGTTTTCTATGTGCGCGCCAGCTTCTTCCAGGCCGATGCGCTCCGGCGCCGAGAAGGGGATGGTGTGCAGGGCGCCGATGTCCGCCAGGTCTTTGCGCACCGAGAACACGGTGCGCACGCGCTGGCCGTAGGGCAGCTTGTCGGCTTTGGTGAGCAGCGCCAGCACCGGGCGTCCGGTGGGGGCGATGAAATTGGCCAGGCGGCGGTCCAGTTCGGTGACGCCGCGGCGGATGTCGATGAGCAGCACGATGCCGGCCAGCGATTCGCGGTCGCGCAAATAACCGCCCAGGATGTCGGCCCACTTTTCCTTTTCGTCGCGGGCCACGGAGGCATAGCCGTAGCCGGGCAGGTCGACCAGATAGCCGATGTGGCCTTCGGGGTTCAACGGGTCGGGCAGGCCGAACATGTTGATCAGGCGCGTGCGGCCCGGCGTCTTGCTGGAGAAGGCGAGACGGCGCTGGTTGCACAGCACGTTGATGGCCGTGGACTTGCCGGCGTTGGAGCGGCCGACGAAGCAAACCTCGGGCGCGTCAGGAGGCGGCAACTGGTCGAGGCGAGCGGCCGACGTGAGAAAAGAGGCGCGATGTAGGAGGGACACGGGTGGCTTTGGATACGGTTGGTTTCGAGCCCTATTGTATAATCCGGCGTTTGCAACAGTGGTCCCCGTGCGCGGAGCCGTCTCTTTTGCTTACCGTTGAGGGCATTTCGTACCCGCCGGTCATCCGGCTTCGCAGGTACACCCGCCTTTGACGCGCAGGCAAATGGGCAAATCAGGTTCGATACGGTTTTCCAGATGTGCGGGCAGGCGTGGGCGCCTTTTTGCGCCTTGATCGATGTGATCGTCGAGGTCTTCATGAAGCGTGTGCTGTCCCGGATGTTGGTTGCGAGCGGGCTGTTGCTCGGCGCCTCCGCCTTTTCTACTACGAGCTTCGCCGCTGACGGCGCCGCGGGCCCGGCCAAGCCGGATGCCGCCAAGGGCGGGCAGCTGTTTGACCAGGGCGATGCCTCGCGCGGCATCATCGCCTGTGCGTCCTGTCATGGCGCGGCGGGTAACAGCACCATCCCGGTGAACCCCAACCTGGCCGCGCAACCCCACGAATACCTGGTCAAGCAGTTGACCGATTTCCAGGTCAAGCAGGGCGCCAAGCTGCCGGTGCGCAATGGCCCCGGCGGCAATCCGACCCCCATGACCGCCATGGCGCAGAACCTGACGCCGGCAGACATGCAGAACATTGCGCTGTATCTGGCGCAGCAGCCGCTGAAAGAACCCGCCACGGCCGGCCAGGAGAAGTTGGTTGACCTGGGTCAAAAGATCTGGCGCGGCGGTTTGCCCGAGCGCAATGTTCCGGCCTGTGCCGCATGCCATTCTGCCAATGGCGCGGGCATTCCGGGCCAGTACCCCCGCCTGTCGGGCCAGTTCCCCTTGTACATCGAAGAGCAGCTCAAGCTGTTCCGCAGCGGCGATCGCGCCAACGACGTGATGCACGCCGTGGCCGACCGGATGTCGGATGCCGACATCAAGGCCGTGGCGGACTACGCGGCTGGCCTGCGGTAGCCGTACGCCGGCACGCGCGCGGCTGGTCCGCGTTCACGCAACCTGGCATGGCGGAACCTGATTCCGTCATGCGCTGTCTACGAGGGGGGTAGCCGATCGCGCGGCCCCCCTTTTTTCATGAATTCGACTCAGACACACTCCCGTCCCTCCCTGCGCAGCCTGCCCCGCGATCTGTTTGAATTGCTAGGCTCGATGCGTTTCGCCGTCAGCCTGCTGATGTTCATCTGCGTGGCGAGCCTGGTGGGGACGGTTCTGCAGCAAAACCGCTCGTCCAACAACTACATCGACCAGTTCGGGCCGTTCTGGTTCGAGGTGTTCGACAAGTTCTCGATCTGGCACGTCTACAACAGCTGGTGGTTCCTGCTGATCATGGCGTTCCTGGTCATCTCGACGTCCGTCTGCCTGATCCGCAACGCGCCCAAGATGCTGCGCGACGCGCGTTCGTTCCGCGAGCACGTGCGCGGCGGCAGCCTGCGGGCCTTTCCGCACCGCGTCGAGACCGAGGCGCCCACCGACGTGCCGCGCACCGCGGCCGGCCTGACGGCGCTGCTCAAGCGCATGGGCTATGCGGTGCGCGAGCGCCAGGACAGCACGGGCGTGCTGCTGGCGGCCAAGAAGGGCAGCGCCAACCGGCTGGGTTACGTGTTCGCCCACGCCGCCATGGTCATCATCTGTATCGGCGGCCTGCTCGACAGCGAGCTGCCGGTGCGCCTGCAGGTCATGTTTGGCGGCAAGAAGCCGATCGTCGAGAACATGCTGATTTCCGAGGTGCCGGAGAGCGGCAGGCTGTCGGTCAACAATCCGAGTTTCCGCGCCAGTGTGCTGGTGCCGGAGAACGGCCAGGCCAGCACGGCGGTGGTGATGGTGGGGGATGGCGCCCTGGTGCAGCCGATGCCTTTCACCCTCAAGTTGAAGAAATTCGTTGTCGACTACTACTCGACGGGCATGCCCAGCCGCTTCGCCAGCGAAGTGGAGGTGACGGATCCGGATACGGGCAAGAGTTTCGATTCCACCATCGAGGTCAATGAACCGCTGCGCTTCAAGGGCATGACGGTCTACCAGTCCAGCTTCGATGACGGCGGCAGCACGGTGGTGCTCAAGGGTTATCCGCTGGTGGGTACGGCCAACACCACGTTCACAGTCGATGGTACCGTGGGCAAGACCGCGGAAGTAAGCGCTAACACTGCGCGTGGCCCGCGCAGCATGGGCGTGGAGATCACGGCCCTGCGCCCGATCAACGTCGAGGACCTGACCCGCGGCGAACCCAAGGGGGGCAGCCAGAGCTTCGCTGAGCACGTGGCTTCGGTGGCCGGCAGCGCGGCGGGCAAGAAGAACGAAAACCTGCGCAATGTGGGCCCCAGCGTCGAATACAAGCTGATCGACGACGCCGGCCAGGCGCATGAATTCCAAAATTACATGCTGCCGGTCCAGCTGGACGGCGCCAGCGTGTTCCTGGCCGGCGTGCGCAACAACGCCTCGGAGCCGTTCCGCTACCTGCGGATCCCGGCGGACGATGAGGGTTCGGTGGCCGAATTCATGCGCTTGCGCGCCGCGCTCGCCGACCCGACGGCGCGCCAGGAGGCGGCGCGCCGCTTCGCGGAGCGCAACAGCCCGAGCGGCGCCGATCGCCAGCCGCTGCAGACGGCCGCCGAGCGCGCCCTGGAAACCTACGCCGGCGGCGGCCTGCAGGCCGTGGCGGCGTTCCTGCAGGCCAACACGCCGGCGACCGACCTGGAGCGCGCGGCGGACGTGGTGATCCGGCTGATCGGCGCCAGCATGAACGAGCTGCGCGCGGTCGAGCGCGAACGCGCCGGCCTGCCGCCCGTGGCCACCGAGGGGCCCGAGGCCGAGCGCGCGGCGCTGTGGTCGCGCCTGTCGGTCGCGGCGCTGTCCGACCTGACCGTCTACCCGGCGCCGGTATTCTTCTCCCTGGCCGATTTCAACCACGTGCAGGCCAGCGTGTTCCAGGTCAGCCGCACGCCGGGCAAGAATACGGTCTACCTTGGCAGCCTGCTGCTGGTGCTGGGCGTGTTCTCGATGTTCTATATTCGGGATCGTCGTGTCTGGATCTGGATCAAGCCGCAGGAAGGCGGCAGCGGCATCCTGGCGGCGATGACTTCGCAGAAGCGTACACTCGACTTCAACCAGGAGTTCGATCGCTTCAAGCAGGCGCTGCTGCGCCAGAAAGGGTCTTAAGGTTTCCTATGTCCACGACGACCACCACGCATTCCCCCACGCCCGACAACCTCTGGCAGGACAGCCTGTCCGAGACCGGTGACAGCCGCGCGCAGCGTGGCCGGCCGGACTGGACTGACATCGTGTTCTTCCTGCTGCTGGCGGCGGGCGCCGGTTTCGCCCTGACGCGCTTCAGCGGCGCCATGGACTACTACGAGAAGATCATCCTGTGCGGCACCGTGCCGGTGCTGGCCTGGATGGGCTGGCTGTGGCGGCCCCTGCGCCGCCTGATGGTGGCCTGTGCGATCGCGGCCGGCCTGGCGCTGATGCTCTACGGCAACGACCTGGCGCGGGCCGAGCAGGTGTTCTTCCTGAAATACCTGTTCTCGTCGCAATCGGCCATCCTGTGGATGAGCGCGCTGTTCGCGCTGGCCATGGTGTGTTACTGGATCGGCTTCTTCAGCCCGACCGCGGCCTGGCTGGGCACGGCCCTGACCTGGGGCGCGGTGTTCGCGGGCGTCACCGGCCTGCTGGTGCGCTGGCGCGAGGGCCATCTGATGGGCCCCGACCTGGGCCACATCCCGGTCAGCAACCTGTACGAAGTGTTCGTGCTGTTCGCGCTGATCACGGCGTTGTTCTATCTCTACTACGAACGCAAGTACGCCACGCGCGCGCTGGGCGGCTTCGTGCTGTTGGTGGTGACCTCGGCGGTTGTGTTCCTGCTGTGGTATTCGTTCACGCGCGATGCCGGGCAGATCCAGCCGCTGGTGCCGGCGCTCAAGAGCTGGTGGATGAAGCTGCACGTGCCGGCCAACTTCATCGGCTACGGCACCTTCTCGCTGGCGGCGATGGTCGGCTTTGCCTACCTGGTCAAGCAGCACGGGCAGACCTCGTCGTGGCTCAAGCTGGCGCCGCTGTTCGTGCTGGGCGTGCTGCTGTGCGCCGAGCCGATGGTATTCCGCACCGACGGCCTGTCGGCCACCTGGATGCTGTATTTCGGCATCGGCGCCGTGATCGTCGGCGCCATCCTGCTGGGCCGGCGCCGCATCGCCGCCGCGCTGCCGCCGCTGGAGGTGCTGGACGACATCATGTACCGCGCCATCGCCATCGGCTTCGCCTTCTTCACCGTGGCGACCATCCTGGGCGCGCTGTGGGCCGCGGACGCCTGGGGCGCGTACTGGCAGTGGGACCCCAAGGAAACCTGGGCGCTGATCGTCTGGCTGAACTACGCGGCCTGGCTGCACATGCGTTTGATCAAGGGCCTGCGCGGCACGATGGCGGCCTATTGGGCGCTGACGGGCCTGCTGATCACCGGCTTCGCCTTCCTGGGCGTGAACATGTTCCTGTCGGGGCTGCATTCCTACGGGCAGCTGTAATTCCAGCTCGCATGGCTAAAGGCCCCGTCTCGACGGGGCCTTTTTCATGCGTGGCAGGAGAGGTTCAGGGCAGCGTCGATTCGCCGCGCAGCAGGTCGTCCAGTGTTTCGCGCTGGCGCACCACGTGATAGTGGTCGCCGTCGACCATGACCTCGGCCGCGCGCGGGCGGGTGTTGTAGTTGCCGGCCATGGTCATGCCGTAGGCGCCGGCTGATTCCAGCGCCAGCACGTCGCCTTGCTCGATGACCAGCGCGCGCTGGCGCGCGAGCCAGTCGGCGCTTTCGCAGACCGGGCCGACGACGTCATAGTCGAGCGCATCGCCGGCGCGCGGCAGCAATGGCCGCAAGCCGTGCCAGGCATCGTACAGCGCCGGCCGCAGCAGGTCGTTCATGGCGGCGTCGACGATGGCGAAATTGCGCGCCTCGCCGTGCTTGAGGTATTGGACGGTGGTCAGCAGCAGGCCGGCGTTGCCCACCAGCGAGCGGCCGGGCTCCAGCACCAGGCGCAAATGGCCCTGGCCGCGGGCCTGCAGACGCTGGAACACGCCGTCCAGCAACGCCTTGGGCGAGGGCGGTGTTTCATCGCTGTAGCGGATGCCCAGGCCGCCGCCCAGGTCCAGGTGCGACAGGCGGATGCCGATGCCTTCCAGGTCGGCGACCAGATCGAGCAGCTTTTCCAGCGCATCAAAATAGGGACTGATGTCGGTCAGCTGCGATCCGATATGGCAGTCCAGGCCGGTGACTTCCAGGCCGGGTAGCAGCCGGGCGCTGCGATAGGCGTCCAGCGCCGCCCCGATGGGGATGCCGAACTTGTTTTCCTTGAGGCCGGTGGAAATGTAGGGGTGGGTCTGTGCGTCGACGTCCGGGTTGACCCGCAGCGCCACCCTGGCGCGCCGGCCGGCTTCCTGGGCTACGTCGGACAGCCGCTGCAGCTCGGCTTCGGATTCGACGTTGAAGCACATGACGCCGGCATCCAGGGCCGCGCGCATTTCCCAGGCCTGCTTGCCGACGCCGGAGAAAACGATGCGGGCGGGGTCGGCGCCGACGGCCAGGGCGCGCTTGAGTTCGCCACCAGAGACGATATCGAAGCCGGCGCCGAGGCGGGCGAATTCCTTCAGGACGGCCAGGTTGGAGTTGGCCTTCATGCCGTAGCAGACCAGCACGGGCCGCTGGCCGACAGCGCTGTGGTAGGTGTTCCAGGCGGCTCGCAGCGCCGCGCGGGAGTAGACGTAGAGCGGCGTTCCCAGTTGCCCGGCCAGATGGTCCAGCGGCACGTCTTCGGCGTACAGCACGTTGTTGCGGTACTGGAAGAACGGGTGCCCGGCCAGGTCGGGCGGAACCGGGAACGCGGCGGTCATGGCAGCGAGGGCGCGGATGGTATCTGCGGCACCTGGGGCGTGGTCTGGCCCTGCCCGGCGGGTGGCGGCTTGCCGTCGGGCGTGGGCATGTACAAAGGACCCTTGTAGCCGCAGGCCGCAACCATGCCGGTCGCCACGAGCGTGGCTACAATGCGAAGAGACATGCGGCTGAATGCCAATTGGAACACTGGGAACTCCGTAATTCTTGCAGGCTCGATTATGACCGAATCCGAATTTCTTGCGTTGATCGACCAGGTGCTGAACAGCATCGAAAGCCAGGCCGATGACTGGGCGGCTTCGCTCGACGTCGACGTCGAAACCAGCCGCAGCGGCAATGTGCTGACGATGGTGTTCGAGGACAATACCCACGTGGTGGTGAACAGCCAGGCCGCCATGCAGGAACTGTGGGTGGCCGCGCGCAGCGGCGGCTTCCACTATCGCTACGACGGCCAACACTGGAACGATACCCGAGGCGGCCCGAATCTGCCCGATGCGCTATCGCAGATCTGTTCGGCCGCGGCCGGCGTGCCCGTCACGATCCGACTGTAGCGTTCAACAAAAAAAGCCGGCGAAATCGCCGGCTTTTTTCATTCCGTTCAGAACGGGATCTTCTGCGACCAGGGCTGGGCACTCTGCGTGCCCACGCCAGGCGCGACCTTGATGCGGTTGTCCTCGCCGCTGTCGCTGTTCAGGCCGTTCAGGAACTCGCCCAGGGTATCCGCCTGCGGCAGGCCCAGGCGCGCCACCGCCTGGCCGGGCGGGAATTCCGAGAAGTAGTACTCGCCATTCTCGACGATGATGCCGTCGGGACGGGGGCGCGGCTTTTCTTCCGGCACGCCCTTGAGCACGTCCTGCATGTAGTCGACCCAGATCGGCATGGCCACGCCGCCGCCGGTTTCGCGCGAACCCAGCGACTTGGGCTGGTCGAAGCCGAGCCAGGCGGTGGCCACCAGCGACGGCGTGTAGCCCGAGAACCAGGCGTCCACGGATTCGTTGGTGGTGCCGGTCTTGCCGGCGATGTCGTTGCGCTTGAGCAGCACGCGGGCGCGGGCGGCGGTGCCGTAGGTGGCCACGCCGCGCAGCACGTCGTCCATGATCCAGGCGGTGCGCGGGTCGATGGCGCGGGCCGCGGCGTCGCCGGCCACGGTGGGCTTGGCCTGCATCACGATCTTGCCGCTGCTGTCGGTGACGCGGTCGATCAGGTAGGGCGTGACGCGATAGCCGCCGTTGGCGAACACCGAGAACGCGCCGGCCAGTTGCAGCGGGGTCACCGACCCGGCGCCCAGCGCCAGCGGCAGCACCGCGGGCTGGCGCGCCTTGTCGAAACCGAAGCGGGTCAGGTAGTCCTGCGCGTACTGCGGACCGATGGCCTGCAGGATGCGGATCGAGACCATGTTCTTGGACTTGTACAGGCCCTGGCGCAGCGTCAGCATGGGCTCGTACTGGTTGCCGTAGTTCTTCGGGTTCCAGGCCTTGGAGCCGGTCTGCGCCGCGGTCAGTTCGAACGGCTGGTCGGAGATCTGCGTGGCCGGCGTCAGGCCGCGCTCAAGCGACGCGGCGTAGATGAACGGTTTGATGTTCGAGCCGGGCTGGCGCCAGGCCTGCGTCACGCGGTTGAAGTTGCCGCGGTAGAAGTCGAAGCCGCCGACCATGGCGCGGATCGCGCCGTCCTGCGGCGACAGTGCCACGAACGCCGCCTGCACCGACGGCAGGTTGATGATTTCCCAGTTGTCGCCCAGCTTGCGGATGTAGACCACCGAGCCGCGCTTGATGCGCTGCTCGGGCTTGGCCTTGTCGTTGAGCGCGCGCGCCACCACGCCCAGCACCTTCTTGTCGGTGACGGTGATGATCTCGCGCGAGCTGCGCGCCAGCTTCACTTCGGTGGGGCTGGCCGACAGCACCAGCGCGGTCAGCAGGTCGCCGCTGTCGCTGAACTTGTCGAACACGCCGTCCAGGAATTCGTCCAGGGCCTGCGGGTTGTTTTCGGTGCCCGGGGGCAGGTCGAGCTGTTCCTCGGGGCCGGGGTAGGGCGCGCGGCGGGTGTATTCAAGCACGCCTTCGCGCACGGCGCGGTAGGCCGCTTCCTGGTCCTTGGACTGGACCGTGGTGTAGATGTTGATGCCGCGCGAATAGACGTTGTCCTGGTACACGTTGAACAGCAGTTGGCGCGCCAGTTCGGCCACGTATTCGCCATGGATGCTGTAGCCGCCGGCCGGCGTGCCTTCGGCCGACTTCATGACGATCTGCTGCGCCATCGCCGTCTTGTATTCAGGCTCGGTCAGGTAGCCGAGCGACAGCATGCGGCCCAGCACGTAGCGCTGGCGCAGCTCGGCGCGGGGGCGGTTGGAGATCGGGTTGAAGCGCGACGGGGCCTTGGGGATGCCCGCCAGCATGGCGGCTTCGGCCGGGGTTACTTCGGACAGCGGCTTGCCGAAATAGGTGCGCGAGGCGGCGGCGAAGCCGTAGGCGCGGTGACCCAGGTAGATCTGGTTCATGTAGAGCTCGAGGATCTGGTCCTTGGTGAGCTCCGATTCGATCTTGAACGTCAGCAGCAGTTCGTAGAACTTGCGCGAGTACGTCTTTTCGGACGACAGGTAGAAGTTGCGCGCCACCTGCATGGTGATCGTGCTGGCCCCCTGCGTCTTGGACATGTTGATCAGGTTGGTCAGGCCGGCGCGCACCACGCCGGTCCAGTCGATCCCGCCGTGCTGGTAGAAGCGGTCGTCTTCGGCCGCCAGCACCGCGGACTTCATCACGTCCGGGATTTCATTGAAGCGCAGCACGTTGCGGCGTTCTTCGCCGAATTCGCCGATGAGCACCTTGTCCGCCGTGTAGACGCGCAGCGGCACCCGCGGGCGGTAGTCCGTCATGGCGTTCAGGTCCGGCAGGTTGGGCCAGGCCAGCGCCAGCGCCATGCCCGCCAGCAGCACGCCGCACAGGAACAGGCCGGCAAAGAAAATGCCGGTCTTGACGAAAAAACGCAATATCGGGGAACCGTTATTGGCGGGCTTGTCTTTTTTGGAGGAATTCTGCGGCTTGCTCATCGCGGCGATTTTACGGGTATCTCCGGTCCCGCCTCAGTGTGGCGGATCGGTTTCTGTAACAAGATAGTTCAGTGTGGTGCGCGGGCAACTTGGCGGCAGATGTGATAATGCCGTCATGAACTTTTCCGCTCATTCATGTCCGGAGGCTGACCCGGACCCGGCGCCCTCCGGCGAGGCGCCCGAAAACCCGCCTTGCGCCTCGGAGTGCCTGGGCAAGACCGTGTCGTTGCCGCACGACCTGCCCATCTTCCTGGTGGGGATGATGGGGGCGGGCAAGACGACCATCGGCCGTGGCCTGGCGCGTGCCCTGGGGCGCGATTTTATCGATCTGGACCATGAGCTCGAGGCGCGTTGCGGCGTACGGGTGCCGGTAATCTTTGAAATCGAGGGTGAGGCCGGTTTCCGTCGCCGGGAATCCGCCGCCCTGGAAGAGTGTACCCAACGGCGCAACATAATTCTCGCCACCGGTGGCGGCGCCATCCTGGCCGCCGAGAACCGGTTGCGCCTGCGCGAGCGGGGCATCGTGGTCTATTTGAGGGCCAGCGTGGACGAATTGTTCCGCCGCACCTGCCGCGATCGCAACCGGCCGCTGCTGGCCACCGCCGATCCGCGCGGCACGCTGCGCGACCTCATGACCCTGCGCGAGCCCCTCTACAAGGAAGTCGCCGACCTGGTGGTGGAAACCGGCTCCATGCCCATCCACACCCTGGTCAAGGCGCTCCTGCCGCAATTACAAGCCTTCGAGAAGCAGATATGAACGTTGTTGAGGTCGACACCCCGGGCGGACAGTACCCCATCCGCATCGCGCCGAGGCGCCTGGATGCCCTGGACGAAAGCATCCCCGCCGACGCCACCGCCATCGCGGTGGTGACCAACCCGACCGTGGCGGCGCTGTATGGCGAGCGCGCCGAAGCCGCCCTGGCGCGCACCGGCAAGCGGGTGCTGCGCATCGAACTGCCCGACGGCGAGTCGTACAAGGACTGGCAGTCCCTGAACCTGATCTTCGACGCGCTGCTGGGCAATCGCCTGGACCGCCGCTGCGTGCTGGTGGCCCTGGGCGGCGGCGTGATTGGCGACATGACCGGCTTTGCCGCCGCGGTGTACATGCGCGGGGTGCGTTTCGTGCAGGTGCCCACGACCCTGCTGGCCCAGGTCGATTCGTCGGTCGGCGGCAAGACGGCCGTGAACCACCCGCTTGGCAAGAACATGATCGGCGCGTTCTACCAGCCGCTGGCGGTCGAGATCGACACCGCCGTGCTGGCCACGCTGCCGGCGCGCGAAGTGTCGGCCGGCCTGGCCGAAGTCATCAAGTACGGCCTGATCCTGGATCCGGAATTCTGGACCTGGTGCGAACAGAATGCGCGGAAATTGCGCAGCCTGGACCCGCAGGCCATTGCCTACGCCATCCGCCGCTCGTGCGAACTGAAGGCGCAGGTGGTGGGCAAGGACGAACGCGAATCCGGCCTGCGCGCCATCCTGAACCTGGGCCACACCTTCGGCCACGCCATCGAGGCGGGCCTGGGCTATGGCGCCTGGTTGCACGGCGAGGCGGTCGGCTGCGGCATGGTGCAGGCGGCGGAACTGTCGGCCGACGTGGCCGGCTTCCCCCGCGCCGACGTGGCCCGCGTGCGCGCCCTGGTCGAAGCCATTGGCTGTCCCGTGGTCGCGCCCGACCTGGGAGCCGATCGCTGGCTCGACCTGATGCAGGTCGACAAGAAGACCGAGGGCGGCGAGATCCGCTACGTGCTCATGACCCGCATCGGCGAAGCGATGATGCGGGCGGCGCCGGCCGATGCCGTGCGCGCCGTACTGGCCCGAACCACTCAATAAAGATCGCTGGAGAGACGGTGTCGCAGATGAAAGAACTGGCTTCCTATGCATCCGACCCGTCCCGATCGCGCGGCCGGGCCTATGCCGAACCCGCGCCGGAAAACCGCACGGAATTCCAGCGCGATCGCGACCGCATCATCCATTCCGGCGCGTTCCGGCGGCTGGAGTACAAGACCCAGGTCTTCGTGAACCACGAAGGCGATCTGTTCCGCACGCGCCTGACGCACAGCCTGGAAGTGGCGCAGATCGCGCGGACCCTGGCGCGCAGCCTGGGGCTGTCGGAAGACCTGACCGAAGCCATTTCGCTGGCGCACGACCTGGGCCACACGCCGTTCGGGCACGCCGGCCAGGACGAACTCAATGCCTGCATGCGCGAGCTGGCGCCCGAGGCCGGCGGCTTCGAGCACAACCTGCAGAGCCTGCGGGTGGTCGACGAGCTCGAAGAGCGCTATGCCGACTTCAACGGCCTGAACCTGTGCTTCGAGACCCGCGAGGGCATCCTCAAGCATTGCTCGGCGGCCCATGCGCGGCAGCTGGGCGCAGTGGGCGAACGCTTCCTGGCCCGCACTCAGCCGTCGCTGGAGGCGCAGATCGCCAACCTGGCCGACGAAGTGGCCTACAACAACCACGACATCGATGACGGCCTGCGCTCGGGACTGATCACACTGGAGCAATTGCAGGGCGTGTCCATCTTCCAGCGTCATCATGCCGAGGTGCTGGCGCGTTACCCCGATCTGGCGTCGCGCCGCGCGGTGGCCGAGACCATCCGCCGCATGATAAATACGCTGATCGGCGACCTGACGCGCACGTCGCTGGCGCGCATCCGCGAGGCGGCGCCAGCCTGCGCCGACGACGTGCGCCGCGCGCCGCCGCTGGCTGGATTTTCGGACGACATTCGGCGCGAAGCCGACGAACTCAAGAAGTTCCTGTTCGACAATCTCTACCGACACTACCGCGTGTTGCGCATGACCACCAAGGCGCGGCGCATCGTGCGCGAACTGTTCGCGGCGTTCCTGGATGATCCGCGTCTGTTGCCGCCGGACTATCGGCGCGCCGCCTTCAACGACCAGGCCCGCGCCATCGCCGACTACATCGCCGGCATGACCGACCGCTACGCCATCCGCGAGCACCGGCGCCTGTTCGACATGAGCTAGGAGCCGGCGCCAGGCGGCGTTCAGGCTGGCGTGTCCTTGGCGGCACCCGCGCCGGGTTCTGGTGGCGAGACGCGGCCCTGCGGCGTCAACGATGCTTGCGGTAGGGTTCGTCGGCTTCGACGAAGGTGGCTTCGGCGCGCGCGTCGCGCATCCATTCCTGCATCGCCGGCAGCGCCAGCACCGCGTCCATGTAGTCGCGCACCGGGCCGGCCGCGGCGATGCCGTAGGTGACGAAGCGCGACACCACGGGGGCGAAGAACGCATCGGCGATCGAGAAGGCGCCGAACAGGAACGGGCCGCCCTGGCCGAATTCCGCGCGCGTGTCCTGCCAGATGGCGTGCATGCGCGAAATCTCCTGGCGCGCGGCCTCGGGGATGTCGATGCCGGGCAGGTGCGCCTCGATGTTCATCGGCAGCGCCTGGCGCAGCGCGCCGAAACCGCTGTGCATCTGCGCGGTCAGCGAACGGGCGCGGGCCCGGGCGCGGGCGTCCTGCGGCCACAGGCGGGCCTCGGGATGCTGTTCAGCCACGTATTCGCAGATCGCCAGCGAGTCCCAGACCGCCAGGTCGCCATCCAGCAGCACCGGCACCAGTCCGGCCGGCGTAAGCGTTTCCAGATGGCGGGCGAATGCCTCGGTGAACAGGCCCAGCTTCTGTTCGGTGAAGGCGACGCCGGTGGCGCGCAGCGCGAGCCAGGGCCGCAGCGACCACGACGAGTAGTTCTTGTTGCCGATGATCAAGGTGTACATGCCGATTCCCCTTCGTGACAGGCCCTGATTGCGCCGCGCCGTTCAGCCGCCGGGCGTGCGGCGCAGCAGTTTGCCGAGATAGTGTCCGGTGTGGCTTTCCGGCGCCGCCGCCACGTCTTCCGGCGTGCCTTGCGCCACCACCCGGCCGCCGCCGTCGCCGCCTTCCGGGCCCATGTCGACGAGCCAGTCCGCGGTCTTGATGACGTCCAGGTTGTGCTCGATGATGAGCACGGTGTTGCCGCTGTCCACCAGCTGGTTGAGCACCTGCAGCAGCAGTTCGATGTCGCGGAAATGCAGGCCGGTGGTGGGTTCGTCCAGGATGTACAGCGTGCGGCCGGTGCTGCGGCGCGACAGTTCCTGCGACAGCTTCACGCGCTGCGCTTCACCGCCCGACAGCGTGGTGGCGCTCTGGCCCAGCCGGATGTACGACAGGCCGACGTCGATCAGCGTGTGCAGCTTGCGCGCGATCGCCGGCACCGATTCGAAATACTCCAGCGCCTGCTCGACGGTCAGGTCCAGCACTTCGCTGATGTTGCGGCCGCGGTAGCGGATCTCGAGCGTTTCGCGGTTGTAGCGCTTGCCGTGGCACACGTCGCAGGGCACGTACATGTCGGGCAGGAAGTGCATCTCGACCTTGACCACGCCGTCGCCCTGGCAGGCCTCGCAGCGCCCGCCCTTGACGTTGAAGCTGAAGCGGCCGGGATCGTAGCCGCGGGTGCGGGCCTCGGGCACGCCCGCGAACAGTTCGCGGATCGGCGTGAACAGGCCGGTGTAGGTGGCCGGGTTGCTGCGCGGCGTGCGGCCGATCGGGCTCTGGTCGACGCTGATGATTTTGTCGAAGTTCTCCAGGCCCTGCATCGCGGCGTAGGGGGCGGGTTCGCTCTGGGCGTGATGCAACTGGCGCGATACCGCTACCGCCAGCGTGTCGTTGACCAGGGTCGACTTGCCCGAACCGGACACGCCGGTGACGCAGATCAGGCGGCCGGCGGGCAGGCGCAGGTCGACGTTCTTGAGGTTGTTGCCGCTGGCGCCCGTGAGCGTCAACCAGGGCAGGTCCTCGGTGACCGGCCGGCGCTTGGGAATGGCGATGGCGCGCTGGCCGCTCAGGTACTGGCCAGTGAGCGAATTCGGGTCGCGCTGCACGGTCTCGGGATCGCCTTGCGAAACCACCTCGCCGCCATGCTCGCCCGCGCCCGGCCCCATGTCCACGACCCAGTCGGCCATGCGGATCATGTCTTCGTCGTGCTCGACCACGATGACGCTGTTGCCCAGGTCGCGCAGATGCTGCAGCGTGCCAATGAGGCGATCGTTGTCGCGCTGGTGCAGGCCGATGGAGGGCTCGTCCAGCACGTACATCACGCCGGTCAGGCCTGAGCCGATCTGGCTGGCCAGGCGGATGCGCTGGGCCTCGCCGCCGGAGATGGTGTCGGCGCTTCGGTCCAGCGACAGATAGTTCAGCCCGACGTTGTTCAGAAAGCTCAGGCGCGCCTCGATCTCGCGCACGATGCGCTGCGCGATCTCTTGCTTGGCGCCGGTCAGGGCCAGGTCGCGGAACCACGCCAGGCAGGTCGACAGCGGCATCGCTTCGACTTCATAGATGGCCTGGCCATGGCGTTCGCCGCCGCGCGGGTCCTGGCCGATCAACACGTTGCGCGCTTCCGGCCGCAGGCGCGAGCCGCCGCAGTCGGGGCAGGTCTTGATGTTGCGGTACTTGCCCAGCTCCTCGCGCACGGTGGCCGAATCGGTCTCGCGCCAACGGCGTTCGAGGTTCGGGATCACGCCTTCGAAGGTGTGGCGCTTGACGGTGCTGCGGCCCTTTTCGTTCAGGTACAGGAACGAGATTTCCTCGTCGCCCGAGCCATACAGCACTTTGTCGCGCAGCGCTTCGGGCAAGTCCTCGAAGGGCGCCTCGATATCGAATTCGTAGTGCGCCGCCAGGCTGGTCAGCAGCGAGTGGGTGAACGCGTTGCGGCGGTCCCAGCCGCGGATGGCGCCGGCCGCCAGGCTCAGCTCGGGGAAGGCGACCACGCGCTTGGGATCGAAGAAACCGACCTGGCCGATGCCGTCGCAGCTGGGGCAGGCGCCCATCGGGTTGTTGAAGCTGAACAGGCGCGGTTCCAGTTCCGGCAGGCTGTGGCTGCAGACCGGGCAGGCGTAGCGGCTGGAGAACACCTGTTCGCGGCTGCCGTCCATGTCCAGCGCCAGCGCGCGGCCGTCGGCCAGCTGCAGCGCGGTCTCGAAGCTCTCGGCCAGGCGCTGCTTGCTTTCGGGCTTGATGCGCAGGCGGTCGATGACCACGTCGATGTCGTGCTTCTCGGTTTTCTTCAGCGGCGCCATGCCGTCGATTTCCACCATCTGGCCGTCCACGCGCAGACGCACGTAGCCCTGCGCCTGCAGGCTGGCGCATTCGTCCTCGAAGCTGCCCTTCTTGCCGCGCGCGATGGGAGCCAGCACCGCCAGGCGGGTGTCGGCGGGCCAGGACAGCACCGCGTCCACCATCTGGCTGACGCTCTGCGCCTGCAACGGCAGGCCGTGGTCCGGGCAATAGGGCGTGCCGACCCGCGCGTACAAGAGGCGCAGGTAGTCGTGGATTTCGGTGATGGTGCCGACCGTGGAGCGCGGGTTGTGGCCCGCCGCCTTCTGTTCGATCGAGATGGCCGGCGACAGGCCCTCGATCAGATCGACGTCGGGCTTGTCCATCAACTGCAGGAATTGGCGGGCGTAGGCGGACAGGCTTTCGACGTAGCGCCGCTGCCCCTCCGCGTAGAGCGTATCGAATGCCAGCGAGGACTTGCCCGAGCCGGACAGGCCCGTGACCACCACCAGCTTGTGGCGCGGCAGATCCAGCGAGACGTTCTTGAGATTGTGGGTGCGGGCACCCCGAATGCGTATGGTCACGTCTATCGGGCTCTTTTAAGCGGTTGCAAAGGCCAACTTGGTACTATAGCGCGCCGAGTCCTCAGGCCATAGATCAGACCGCAAGCGCATGACATCCGCGCGCGAACGGCCCTCGTCACCGTTGAAAATTCGCATGCCGGCAGACACGAAACTGAAATTGACGCCTTCCGAGCGCCGCGCCAGCGTGGCGCTGGCCGGTTTGTTCGCCGCGCGGATGCTGGGGTTGTTCCTGTTGCTGCCGGTGTTCGCCGTGGCCGCCCGTGGCCTGCCCGGGGGCGACGACCCCGCCCGGGTCGGGCTGGCGCTGGGCATGTACGGTTTGACCCAGGCGTTCATGCAGATTCCCTTCGGGCTGGCGTCGGACCGTTGGGGGCGCCGGCCCGTGGTGCTGTTCGGCCTGCTGCTGTTCGTGGCGGGCAGCGTGGTCTGTGCGCAGGCCGATGATGTGTTCTGGATCACCATCGGCCGCGCCATCCAGGGCGCGGGCGCGATTTCGGCCGCCGTGACCGCCTGGCTGGCCGACGCCACCCGTGACGAGGTGCGCACCCGCGCCATGGCCATGGTGGGCGGCTCGATCGGCCTGTCGTTCGCCGCGTCGCTGGTGCTGTCGCCCGTGCTGGTGGGCTGGTGGGGCCTGTCGGGCCTGTTCTGGACCATTGCCTGCCTGGGCGTGATCTGCCTGGCGGTGGCGCGCTGGGTGGTGCCGGTGGTGCCGCGCACGCAGGCCCGCAGCATGCAGGCCGCCAGTCCGCGCCAGGTTCTTACCCACACCGATCTGTTGCGGCTCAATTTTGGCGTGTTCGTGCTGCACATGATCCAGGTGTCGCTGTTCGTGGTGGTGCCAGCGCTGCTGGCCAAGGCCGGCGGCCTGGACGCGCGTGAGCTCTGGAAGGTCTACCTGCCTGTGATCCTGGTGTCGTTCGTGTTGATGGTGCCAGTGGTGTTCGTGGCCGAAAAGCGCCGCGCCCACCGCGGTGCGCTACGCGCCGCCGTGGCCGGGCTGGTGCTGGTGTGCGCGCTGCTGCCGGCGGCCAGCCATGGCTTCTACCCCCTGGCGGCGGCCCTGACCGGTTTCTTCGTGGCCTTCAACGTACTGGAGGCGCTGCAGCCCTCGCTGGTGTCGCGCGTGGCGCCGCAGGCCTACAAGGGCCTGGCGCTGGGCTTCTACAACACCGCCCAGGCCGCTGGCCTGTTCACGGGCGGCGCGCTGGGCGGCTGGGTCGCTTCGCATTCCGGCGCCGGCGCCGTGTTCATCGGCGCCGCGGTGCTGGCCGCCGTCTGGCTGGCCGTGACCTGGGCGCTCAAGCCGCTGGCCTAGGCGGCTGCCGTTGGCGAAAGTCGCGGATCGCGCCGCCAACGGTGTCCAACAGCGGTGAAATCGTTTCCCCGGGTGGACGGCTTTGTCACCAATCGGGTTTGGCGCGGCGGGCGCTTTTCGTCGATAATAGAAGGCAAATTAGGGCTTCACCGGCGTCGCCGGTCATCGCTGCGATGACCGGCGAGTTTCATGAAGCCGGTCTTCAACATTGCTATTTATGTTGTTGCCGGCGCGCTCGCGGCAACGCGTGGCACAGGCTGTCAACAACAGAGGGACAACGGCATGGCATCGGTTAACAAAGTCATTCTCGTGGGCAACCTGGGTCGCGACCCGGAAGTCCGCTACAGCCCCGACGGGGCCGCAATCTGCAACATGTCCATCGCCACCACCTCCACCTGGAAGGACAAGGCCTCGGGCGAACGCCGCGAAGAAACCGAATGGCACCGCGTGGTCATGTACAACCGCCTGGCCGAAATCGCCGGCGAATACCTGAAGAAGGGCCGCTCGGTCTACATCGAAGGCCGTCTGAAGACCCGCAAGTGGCAGGACAAGGACACCGGCGCTGACCGCTACAGCACCGAAATCGTCGCCGACCAGATGCAGATGCTGGGTGGCCGCGAAGACGGCGGCGGCGGTGGCGGCAGCTACGGTGGCGGCGGCGGTTACGACGACGCCCCGGCGCGCCAGCCGCAGCAGCGCGCCCCGGCCCAGCGTCCGGCGCCGCAACAGCGTCCCGCGCCCCAGGCCGCGCCCGCGGGCGGCGGCGCCAACCTGGCCGATATGGACGACGATATTCCGTTCTGATTTCCGCCTTCCCGGCGGTCGATCGACAAAGCCCGGCAAGCCTCGCGCTTGCCGGGCTTTGTGTCGTTTGGGCGTCTCGCCGCTCCCGTGTGTCTACGGAAACCGTGGTCTTCCCCCTGAATCCCGGACAGCTGTCCACAGGCTGTGCACAGCATTTCAACAGCTTTCCCACCGATTTTCCGGCCTTTTCCACAGCTTTTGCACAAGGGGTGCAAAGGCCGGATTGGCGCTGTTATCGAGGCTTTCCAGTCTTTCCACTTGGCGGGATATCGTCCGCCAACTTCGTGATCGACGGTAGCCCGCAAGCCGCCTTGGTCCGCATCGGTGCGGGGCGGTCCCTATCCACAGGCTGCCCACAGCATTTACACAGCTTATCCAGCGCTATTCGGGGGTTTTCCACAGCTTTTCAACAGGGGGCGGGGCGGGTTGTCGGGTTCGCGCTAGGATTGTCGCTGTCCGCCATCAGCCGTCGATCATCCGTGCGCCACATGCCGTGACCGCGCCGACCGGTCCCGCGAGGAAATCCCCATGACTCAGAACATCTACGACACGCCCGAATTCTTCGAGGGCTACAGCCGCCTGGCCCGTTCGGTGCATGGCCTGGACGGCGCGCCGGAATGGCCGGCGCTGCGGGCACTGGTGGCGGACGTGAGGGGGCGCTACGTGGTCGACCTGGGTTGCGGCTTTGGCTGGTTCTGCCGCTGGGCCGATGAACAGGGAGCGGCCAGCATCCTGGGGCTGGACGTGTCCGCCAACATGCTGGCGCGGGCGCGCGCCACGACCATCAGCGCCACCATCCGCTATGAACATTCAGACCTGGAGCGGTTGCAGTTGCCCGCGCAAAGCGTCGACCTTGCCTACAGCTCGCTGACCCTGCATTACCTGGAGCGCCTGCCAGCCTTGGTCGCGACCGTGCACCGGGCGCTCAGGCCCGGAGGGCGCTTCGTGTTTTCCTGCGAGCATCCCATCTACACCGCGCCGGCGCGCCCCGGGTTCATCGAGGATAGCGAAGGGCAACGAATCTGGCCGTTGAACCAATACGCCTTGCGTGGCGAACGGCGCACGGATTGGCTCGCCGAAGGCGTGATCAAGCAGCACCGCACGGTGGCGGACTATGTGAACCTGCTGATCGGCGCCGGGTTCACGCTCACGCACTTGGACGAATGGGCGCCCGACGCGGCCCAGCTGGCCGCGCAACCGGCGCTGGCGCAGGAGCGGGATCGGCCCATGATGCTGCTGGTGGCGGCAAACCGGTAGGGGAGAACGCCCTGGCGGGAGGGAAGAGGGGACGTCGAATACAGTGAAATAATATGTTGCACAAAACCTGCTTGCGCTATCTATCTAGTAGTAGGTAAGATTCATCCATCGACGCAGCACCCAGACAGCAACGCGGCGTCGCCCAAACCAGAAATACAGTAGCACCCCCCTTTTTATTTGCCGTGTTATCTACCTATAAGTAGATAGTTTAGACGAAACAACCTAGCCATCGCTATTTGGAGATCCCTCATGAAGACCCTCGTATCCGCCCTGATCCTGTCCGCTTCCTTCATCGGCGCCGCCCAAGCCGGCGAACTGGACTATCCGCCCGCCCAGGACACCCACAGCACCGTGACGCGCGCCCAAGTGCAGCAAGAACTCGCCGCGGCCCGCGCCAACGGTGAACTGGCCACGACCGAAGAAGGCTACGCCGCCACCGCGTTTGCCAGCGCTGGCGACAAGAGCCGCGCCCAGGTCAAGCAGGAACTGGCCGCCGCTCGCGCCCAAGGCCTGACCGAAAGCGGCGAACTGGACTACCCGCCCGTCCAAGGCTGATGTTTTTGACCTCGAATCTATCTATGGATAGATAGCACTTCCTGAATCGCATTGCCGATCCTTACTGGAGATCAACCATGAAGACCCTCGTATCCGCCCTGATCCTGACCGCCTCGTTCCTCGGTGCCGCCCATGCCGGCGAACTGGACTATCCGCCCGCCGTCGACACCCACAGCACGGTGACCCGCGCGCAGGTGCAGCAAGAACTGGCGGCCGCTCGCGCCAACGGTGAACTGGCCAGCGGCGAAGAAGGCTACGCAGCTACCGCTTACGCCAGCGCCGGCGACAAGAGCCGCGCCCAGGTCAAGCAGGAATTGGCCGCCGCCCGCGCCCAGGGCCTGACCGAAAGCGGTGAACTGGACTATCCGCCCGTGCAAGGCTGAGTCCGATGTCGGCCACTGCGAACCCCGGGGGGCGGGAACATTCCCGGCCGGGGTTCGCACGGTTGCATCGGAGCCCCGCATAGGGAATACCGCCGATGACGTACCGACCTATTAGTAGGTAATATTCAGCCATGGACACTCCGACCCCCAACACCACCCGCGACCAGCTGCTGGCCCACGCCGAGAAGCTGATCCGTACCCGCGGCTGCAACGGCTTCAGCTATCGAGATCTGGCCGAGCATGTGGGCGTGAAGACGTCCAGCATCCATTACTACTTTCCCGGCAAGGACGACCTGTTGTACGAGGCCGTCGAGGCCTACAGCGCCCGCGCCCTGGCGTCCGTGCGCAGCATCGACACCGCGCAGCCGGCACATGCCCAGCTCGACGCGTATCTGTCGATGATGGAGTCCAAGGCCTGTGGCCACGGTGAGTTGTGCCTGGGTGGCATGCTGGCCGCCGAAATGATGAGCCTGCCCGACCGCGTGCGCGGCGCCTTGCAGGGATTTTTCCGGGCGCACGAAGCCTGGCTGGCTCGCGTGCTGGCGCAAGGCGCCGAGGAAGGCACGCTGAAGTTCTCGGGCTCCGCCGAAGCGGCCGGCCGGGCGGTGTTCGCCACGGTGCAGGGCTGCATGCTGGTGTCGCGCCTGTTCCAGGCGCCGCCGGCCTTGTGCGAGGCGATCAGCGCCCTCTACGTCCAATGCCAGGACAAGCCCGCCGCCTGAGGCTTTCCGTCTTTCCTCCGCCACGGCCGCAACGCGCAAGCTTGCGGCCGTTGTGTTTACGGATCCGCGCCGACGCTGTCGTGTTGTGCGCCGCCAGTCGCGGACGTCGGGAAGTCCGGCCGCCCGTAGCGTCAGGCCGTCAGTGCGCGCGCCATGTCCGTGCTGCTGCGTGCCTGCATGCCCAGGTCGCGCATGCGTTGCAGGAAACCCGCCTGGGCTTCGCCAAAACCCGTGACCGGGCTGATGCAGTCCGTCAGCAGGACCACGCGTGACAGATTGCCTCCCGGCAGGTATTCGGCAATGTGCTCGACGGTGGCCTTGACGCAATGGCTGCCAGCCTCGCCGGCAACGATGATGAGATCGGCGCGGTCGAGCGAATCGAGCAGCCGGCGGTTGAGCTGGCTGCGCGGGTCATCGGCGTCGGGCACTTCAGCCATCAGTGCGCTGTAGTGCTCCGTCCACGGGTTGGCGCCCTTGGGCACTTTGCGCACGATGAACTGGCGTTCGTCTTCCCAACGGGCATAGGCCGCGCGCACATCCGCATGGACGTTGTGGCCCCAGCTGCCGATCTCGCAATGCACCGGCCATACCATCAGGGTGTAGCGGCCGCGCGCCTCCAGCTCCTCCAGGTAGGTCAACGTGCGCGGCAGGTCGTCGGCGTGGCGCGGCTGGAAGGCGCCCGAGCGTACCTGGCTGGCGGTGATGGGGGTGAAAGGGGCGACCGCGCGACCGTCGCCGGTGCGCCAGAAGGTGGGATGGGCGATATCCAGCCGGTGGTGTGAATCCAGCGTGACGGTAATGGCCGACAAGGCGGGCGCGGTGGCGTCGATGAAGCGCGCCAGCCGCTGCATATCGGCATGCGCGCCGGGGACCGGCAGCGCGGGGGCCATGGCCTGGCCGCTCAGGGGATCGACAGGCAGATGGCTGGCGGGCAGGTCACAGAAATCATTCTGCGGATCGATGATCAGGAGATGAGCGGAACGCGACATGGAGGCACAGGCGGGGAGTGAGTATGCAATATAGACCGGGAGGCGCGCTGCGCGCGAGCGTCCGCGCGTCTGCGGCCCTGGCCGGCCCCCGCGGCCAACGTGTCTCAGAACAGTACCAAGTGGCGGGGCAGATCGGGCAACTGGCGCAGCAGCGCACGCCATGAGAGCCACGCTCGCGCCATGCCCGCCACCGCTACTGCCGCCGCGCTGAGATAGAAAACCATGATCCGCTCCATGCCGCATAAATCGCACGATCGTGCGAAATTGATTGAAAACCATGCCGGCTGGCGCCGGCTTCCGGATAACGACTACTCGATGTACTTGAAACTGCGATACGTGGAAATCAGGCGTTCATAAGCGGCGCGGACCCGCTCGCGGGCCTTGGGGTCGCGCAGGAAGCGGGCGTCATGCATCAGCCCGATCATGAGACTGTAGACCTCGAACACCAGTTGCTCGGGATCGGTGTCCGGCCGCAAGTGGCCTTCGTCGAGCGCCTGCCGCACCGTGCGCACCATGACCCCGCGCCAGCGCCGCAGGTTGTTTTCCAGGATTTCGCGCAAGGGGGATTCGACGTCGTCGAATTCGAACGCGCCGGCGATATAGATGCAGCCGGTCAGCAGTTCGACGTTGCAGGCGCGTTCGATCCACAGGCTCATCAGCGCATTCAGGCGCGGCAACCCCCGTGGCTGCGACATGGCGGGGGTGAAGACGGCGGCCACGAAACGGCGTTCGTATTCGTCCAGCACGGCCTGCTGCAAGGCTTCGCGCGACCCTACGCGCGAAAATACGCCGCTCTTGCTGATGTCCAGTCGCTTGGCCACCTGGCCGAGCGACAGGCTTTCGAGGCCCTGGGCGGCGGCCATGTCCAGCGCCGCGTCCACGATGGCCGCGAACGTCAGTTCGCTTTTTTCAGTCTTGGCAGTCATGCGCTGAAATTTAGCACGACTGTGCGAAAAATGGTTCGGCCATTCCTGAAGCCGGCAAAAAAAACGGACAGCCTGGGCTGTCCGGAATGTGAGGCGTGCCGCCGTAGCCGGCGGCCTCTGGCAATCAGGCCTGGGCGGCCTTGAATTCCAGGCGGAACTTGTGCAGCAGCGGTTCGGTGTAGCCATTGGGCTGGGTCAGGCCTTCGAACACCAGGGCGCAGGCGGCCTTGAACGCCAGCGAACGGTCGAAGTTGCCGGCCATCGGCAGGTAGTGGGGATCGCCGGCGTTCTGGCCGTCGACTACCTTGGCCATGCGCTTGAAGGTCTCCATGACCTGGTCGTTGTTGGTCACGCCGTGGCGCAGCCAGTTGGCGATGTGCTGGCTGGAAATGCGCAGCGTGGCGCGGTCTTCCATGAGGCCGACGTTATGGATGTCCGGCACCTTGGAGCAGCCCACGCCCTGGTCGATCCAGCGGACCACGTAGCCCAGGATGCCCTGCACGTTGTTGTCCAGCTCCTGCTGGATATCGGCGGCGGACCACTTGGAACGGTCGCCCACCGGCACCGTCAGCAGGCCGGCCAGCAGTTCGTCGCGCACGCTGTCGAGCTTGGTGCGTTCGAGTCCCTGCTGGACCGCCTGCACGTCCACCTGGTGGTAGTGCAGCGCGTGCAGCGTCGCGGCGGTGGGCGAGGGCACCCAGGCCGTATTGGCGCCGGCCTTGGGGTGCGCGATTTTCTGCTCGAGCATGGCGGCCATCAGGTCGGGCATGGCCCACATGCCCTTGCCGATCTGGGCGCGGCCGCGCAGGCCTGCGTCCAGGCCGACCAGCACGTTGTTGCGCTCGTAGGCGGTGATCCAGGCGGTGGACTTCATGTCGCCCTTGCGCAGCATCGGACCGGCCTCCATGCTGGAGTGCATTTCGTCGCCGGTGCGATCGAGAAAGCCCGTGTTGATGAACGCCACGCGCGCCGCCGCGGCCGCGATGCAGGCCTTGAGGTTGATGCTGGTGCGGCGCTCCTCGTCCATGATGCCCATTTTCAGGGTGTGGCGCGGCAGCGCCAGGAGATCTTCAACGCGGTCGAACAGCTCGCTCGCGAAGGCGGCTTCGGCGGGGCCGTGCATCTTGGGCTTGACGATGTAGACAGAGCCGGTGCGCGAATTGAGCTTGCGCTCACGGTCGTGCAGCGCCGCCAGGCTGGTGACGACGGCGTCGAGGATGCCTTCCGGGATCTCCTGGCTGTCGCGGTCGAGCACGGCCGGGTTGGTCATGAGGTGGCCAACGTTGCGCACGAACATCAGCGAGCGGCCATGCAGCGTCAGCGCCGAGCCGTCCGGACGCGTGTACTGGCGGTCGGGATTGAGCTTGCGGGTGAAGGTCTTGCCGCCCTTGGTGACGTCCTCGGTCAGGTCGCCCTTCATCAGGCCGAGCCAGTTGCGGTAGATGTGAACCTTGTCGTCCGCGTCGACCGCGGCAACCGAGTCCTCGCAATCCATGATGGTGGTCAGCGCGGCCTCGATCAACACGTCCTTGACCCCAGCGGCATCCGTGGCGCCAATGGCGTGGGCGCGATCAACCTGGATCTCGAAATGCAGGCCATTGTTCTTGAGCAGGATGGCGCCGGGTGCCGCGGCGTCGCCCTGGTAGCCAAGGAACTGGGCCGGCGTCTTGAGCGTGGTGGCGCCGTTGGCAAGCGCCACCTTGAGCTGTCCGTTCTCGACCGAGTAGCCGTGGGCGTCGGCGTGCGACCCCTGTGCCAGCGGCGCCGCGCCATCCAGGAAGGCGCGGGCGCGGGCGATGACGGCGCGGCCGCGTTCCGGGTTGTAGCCGGCGCCGTTGTCGCCGGGCGTGGCGGGAATCGCGTCGGTGCCGTACAGCGCGTCGTACAGGCTGCCCCAGCGCGCGTTGGCGGCATTCAGGGCGTAGCGGGAGTTGGACACCGGCACCACCAGTTGCGGCCCGGCCTGGTGCGAGATTTCGGTGTCGACGTTGTCGGTGGTGGCGCGCACGCTGGCCGGCTGCGGCAGCAGGTAGCCGATGCTTTCCAGGAACTGGCGATAGGCGGCCGGGTCGGCGATGGGGCCGGGGTGGGCGCGATGCCAGCGGTCGAGCTCAGCCTGCAGGCGATCGCGTTCGGCCAGCAGGGCGCGGTTCTTGGGCGCCAGGTCGTGTACCAGGGCCGCGAACCCTTTCCAGAACGCGTCGGCGTCCAGGCCGGAGCCGGGCAGCGCCTCTTGTTCGATGAACTGGCTGAGATTGGCCGCCACTTGCAGGCCGTGGTGCTGGATGCGTTGAGTCATGCGGGTCTCTGACGATTGGAGGTCTGGGCGGCGCGCGCGCCGGGCGAATCTGTCCGTACATCATCGTTCGCGTGCGCCGCAAAGTCCATATCAAAACCCGCTGGTCATACCAGTTTGTTCGCGGACTGCTGGGCAAACATCGTTTTTTTATGGTTTTATATCAGCTACTTACGAAGGTGGAATCTGGCAGGCTGCTTGGTATGCGTGCTTGGTCATACCACTGGCGCGGAGAGCCCATGCACGCGGAAACTGAAGCAAAACCCCGCCAGGTGGCGGATGAAGTAGCGGAGCGCATCGAACGCCTGATCCTGGACGGTGTCCTGAAGGCCGGCCAGGCGCTGCCGTCGGAACGGCGGCTGACCGAGAAGCTGGGCGTGTCGCGTACCGCGTTGCGCGAAGGCCTGAAGCTGCTGCGCGCCCGGGAAATCATCCACACCTCGCAAGGCAAGGGCTCGTTCGTGGCCCGTATCTCGAAGGTGGATGCCGGTCCGCTGATGCACCTGTTCAATTCGCAGCCGCGCACGCTGTACGACCTGCTGGAAGTGCGCTCGCTGCTGGAAGCGGATTCGGCGCGGCTGGCGGCCTTGCGCGGCACCGAGGCCGACTTCATCATGATCCGCCGTCGTTACGACGAGATGGTGAACGCCCAGGCCGCCGACACCGCCACGCACGCGCACCTGGATCATGCCTTCCACCTGGCCATCTGCGAGGCTTCGCACAACCCGGTGCTGGTGCACACGCTGCAGTCGCTCAATGACCTGATGCTTGGTTCCGTGTTCGCCTGTGTCAACAATCTGTACCACCGCGAACCCGAGAAGCGCCAGATCGACAAGCAGCATGCGCGGCTGTTCAACGCCGTTATCGGCCGCCAGCCGGAGCAGGCGCGCCGCGCCGCGGCCGACCATGTCGACAGCGTGCGGCAGAACCTGGCCGAGATCGAGCAGGAAGAGCAGCGCCTGGTGCGGGCGACGCTGCGCCTGGAGGGCTGGACTTAGCGTTAGCGGTCTTCGGTCATGGCGTTGGCCAGCGCCAGCGGCTTGCCGGCGTAGACGCGGCCGAAGCGGTTGCCCAGCAGGGCTTCCAGCGCGATCTGTTCCTGGCCCACGAAACCGCGCTGCGGCAACACACCCTGTGCCACCAGATCCAGCGCCGCGCAGATGCCGGCCGCCGTCGACAACTGGATCGCGCTGAGGCGATGGCCGTCGACATCGGCGCCGAACACGCGGATCGGATACGACTCTTCTTCCAGCCGGCCGTGGCGATGGCCCGATGCCTGCGCCTGGATGACGATCACGTCCTGCTCGGTGGTGGGAATGGCGGTTTCGAAGATGTCCTTGAGCAGATCGCGGCGGTCACGCAGGCGCAGGTCATTGAGCAGCAGCTTCATGAGGTTGCAGTGGCCCGGATAGCGTACCGACTTGTAGTCGACATTGCGGGCGCGGCCCAGCAGGGTCGCGGGCAGCGTGCCCAGGCCGCCCGAGGTGTTGAAGGCCTCGTACTCGACCCCATCCAGCGCGAAGGTCTCGTAGCCTTCGAGCGCCGGCACGCTGGTCAACTGGCCGTCAACGATGGCCTCGCACGGATTGCAGTATTCGTTGATCAACCCTTCCGTGCTCCAGGTCAGGTTGTAGCGCAGGCTGTTGGAGGGGTAGCGCGGCAATGCGCCCACGCGCATGCGCAGGTCCAGCAAGGTGTCAAAGCGTCGCGCCAGCGCGTTGCCGACGATGCCGATGAAACCCGGCGCCAGGCCGCATTGCGGCATCAAGACGGCGCGGGCATCGCCGGCCAGCGCCTGGATGGCGTGCGTGCTGGCGACATCCTCGGTCAGGTCGAAATAGTGCACACCGGCCTGCGCGCACAGTTGCGCGACGGCGATGGCGCGATGAAACGGCAAGGCGTTGACGACCGCATAGCGGCCCTCGATGCAGCGGGCCAGCGACGCATCGTCACTGATCTGGCGCGTGTCGCAGCCCAGTTCCGCGACAACACTTAGGCGCGCCGGGTCCTGGTCGGCGACCAGGACCGAATAGTCGCCGCTGCGCTCAAGCATCAAGGCAATGGCGAAACCGATTTTTCCGGCGCCCAGGAGGAGGACGGGCTTGGGGGAGGGGGACATGGTGCGGCTCCTGCATAGAGGGGGGATGGGTTGGCCTCATCCTATGCGTGGGCGCTGTCGATTTGTAGATACCAAAGCGTCGTAACGGTTATATCTAACGTCGTTATGACTTAATTGAATGCCGAAACGTCAAAAAGAAAAGCCCTCCGGGTGAGGCCGGAGGGCTTTTGGGGGGCGATTGCCAGGGCCTGGAAGCCAGGCCATGCAATCAGCTGCCCATGGGGGGGTAGTCCATGTTGCCGAAGGTGACCAGGCCTTCCGCCTTGGCTTGGGCCAGTTCGGTCTGGACCTGGCTGCGGCTCAGCGACGTGGTGCTGGCGGCGTGGGCGACGGGCGGGTAGTCCATGTTGCCGAAGGTGACTTCACCGGCGTTCTTGGCCTGGGCAAGCTGTTCTTGCACTTGCTGCGAGGTCAGGCTGGACTTCTGGGCGATGGCGGCGGGGTAGCCTTCTTCGCCGAAGGTGTACTGGCCGGAAACCTTGGCCTGTTGCAGTTCGGCCTGGACCTGGGCGCGCGTCGGGCCTTGGTCGGCTTCAGCGGCTTGGGCGCCAGCGGCGGCCAGAACGGACATGGACAGCATCAAAGCGGTAGCAAGGGTTTTCATAGCAGACCTCCATATGTCTTGAGCTTGGGATCCGATCCTCTGGCCTGATTGCCGGGGGTCGCTTGCTGTGTCCCGATGAGTTGCATTCTCGGCCCAAATAACCTTGGGATAAACCCTTATTCCCTGAAAACATCTTTCCAAAATGAATACTAATCACGATGGAACTTACCAAATGGCACCATAGGTGGCGATATTTCCATTTGATGACGCAATAGGTAGTGGTCGCAGGAGAGATCGGGCGGGGAGGGGCGGGGGCCGGACCCGCGATGGGGCGCACGCGGCAGAGCCAGGCGTGCCGGGAACAGAGGCGAGGACGGGGGAGATACCGCAGCGCAAGCGAGGGGCAACGCGCGCCACCCCGGGACGATGCCCCGGGGGCGGATCAAGGGGGAGGGATCAGCGGTTCAGGTCGGCCAGCGCGGCGTCGTATTCGGCACGGGCCTCATCCAGCTTGCGTTGGGCCTTGTCGATCTTTTCCTGCTTGCCCTTGGCGCGGGCGGCCTTGAGTTCGTCTTCGCGCTCGGACACCTTGTTCTGCTTGTCGCGCACATCGGCCTCGCGTTGCGATTGCAGGCGGCTGTCAGTGCAGTACGCCTTGGCCTCGGCCAGCGCCCTCTGCAAGCCGGCCACCCGGTGCGTGTTGCCGTGGGCGCGCGCGTAGGTGATTTCGTTCTCGAGACGGCAGAACTTGGCGGCGCAGCCCCGTTGCGCCGAGCAATCGGTGGTGGCCTGGGCGTGAGCCGGCAGGGCGCCGAGCAGGGCGCTGGCCGAAGCAAAGGCCAGCAGGGTTTTGGTCAGAGCGGACATCGGTGACTCCGTAAAGCATGTCGGAGCGGCCATCATCTCCCAAGCATGGCGCGTCCGCAATGCGCCGGATCAGCCGATCAGGGTGCCCGCGAGCGCCGCCGCGACCAGGATCGCACCCAGCCAGAGGTTGGCGCGGAACAGCATGAAGTTGCGATCCGGACGCTGGATATCGAACACTTTCAACTG
This sequence comes from Achromobacter sp. HNDS-1, assembly GCF_040084795.1. NCBI lineage: Bacteria > Pseudomonadati > Pseudomonadota > Betaproteobacteria > Burkholderiales > Alcaligenaceae > Achromobacter > Achromobacter sp. HNDS-1. Next base: position 3,053,679 of record NZ_CP157584.1, on the reverse strand, counting down.
CCACGCCAGGTGCACGGCGATCGCCGCCATGCCGACGTAATAGGCCCACGACATGCCGATGGCAAAGCCGCCCCAGGCCCACAAAATCACGGTGCCGAGATAGAAGCCGCCGATCCATAATTTGCCCTGGTCGCCGAAGCGCATGGCCGTGGAATGCAGGCCCAGGCTGCGGTCATCGCGCACATCGACGTAGGCATAGATGCTGTCGTAACCCACCTGCCACAGCACCGCGCCGAACCACATCGCGATGGCCGCCAGGGGCACATGGTTCTGCGTATCCGACCACGCCATCAGCATGCCCCAGTTGAAGCAGATGCCCAGCACCACCTGCGGCCAGTAGGTCACGCGCTTGCACAGCGGATAGATGAAAACGAACGGCAGAACGGCGACGGCGAGCCAGCGACTCATGCCATTCAGGAAGAACAAAAGCGACCCACAGACCACCAATTGGCCCAGCAAAAACCAGACCGCATTACGCATGCTGAGCTGCCCGCTGGTCAGCGGACGGAAGCGCGTGCGTTCGACGTGCTTGTCAAAGTTGCGATCGCACATGTCGTTGACGGTGCAGCCGATGCCGCGCATCAGCAGCGCGCCCAGCGAGAACACCACCAGGCGTTGCAGGTCGGGCAGGCCGCCGGCAGCCTGGACCAGTGCGGCGATACAGGGCAGCAGTGTCAGCCAGGTGCCGATGGGGCGATCGAGCCGGCACAGGCGGGCGTAGGGCCGCCACGATTTGGGCAGCCAACGTTCGACCCAGTCGGTGAAAACAATGTCGCTGAGGTCGACGGGAGAGGATTGCGGAGCGCTCACTGTCACGGCGAAAGAAAAGGGAGGAAAGCCGACAGCATAAAACAACGGCCAGGCATCGCGCCCGGCCGTGGGACCGTCAAGCCTGGTCAGGACCCGGTTTTCAGGCCGTGTATTCCTTGAGCAGCTTGCCCAGGATGGCGATGCCGGTGCGGATCTTGTCTTCCGGCACGGTGGCGAAGCTCAGGCGCAGCGTGTTGGCGCGGCCGGCGCCGCTGTAGAACGGCGCGCCCGGCACGAACGCGACGTTCTGGGCGATGGCCTTTTCCAGCAGCTTGGTGCTGTCGATGTGCTCGGGCAGCGTCACCCAGATGAACATGCCGCCTTCGGGCTTGGTCCAGCTGACGGTGGCGGGAAATTCGCGCGCGATGGCGTCCAGCATGCAGCTGCCCTGGGCGCGGTAGATCTCGCGCACGTTGGGCAGGTGCTCTTCGAGGAAGCCGTCCTTGACGATTTCGTACACGGCCATCTGGGTCAGCGTGGGCGTGTGCAGGTCGGTGGCCTGCTTGGCCTGCACCAGCTTGTTGATCAGCGGACGGGCGGCGGCGATGTAGCCCAGGCGCAGGCCAGGGGCCAGCACCTTGGAGAACGTGCCCAGGCGCACGACGTTGGCGCCGTATTCGGCGGCCAGGGCGATCAGGCCCGGTTGCGGTTCGCCGGCGTAGCGCAGTTCACCGTAGGGATCGTCCTCGATGATGGTCAAGCCGAGCTCGGCGGCGCGCTTGACCAGCGCGATGCGGCGTTCCAGGCTGAGGGTGCGGCCGGTGGGGTTCTGGAAGTTGGGCAGCGCGTACAGGAAGCGGGCGCCGGCGGCCAGCTCGGGGGTGATGGCCTCGGGAATCAGGCCGCCGTCATCGGTGGGCACCGGCACGTACTTGGGCTGGTACAGGCTGAACGACTGCAGGGCGCCCAGGTAGCTGGGGTCTTCGACCAGCACCTTGCTGTCCTTGTCGACCAGCACCTTGCCCAGCAGGTCGAGCGCCTGCTGCGAGCCGGACACGATCAGGACCTGGTCGGCGGCGACGTTGGCGCCGGCGCGGTTCAGGTCGTCGGCGACCCATTGGCGCAGCGGCGCGTAGCCTTCGGTGGGGCCGTATTGCAAGGCCGCGCGGCCATTGGTGGACAGTACCTTGTCGAATGCCGCACGCACCACTTCCACCGGGAAGCCGCCGGGCGCCGGCAGGCCGCCTGCGAACGAAATGACTTCGGGGCGCTCGGTGACCTTGAGGATCTCGCGGATCGCGGAGCTGGTGAGTTGCAGGGCGCGTTCGGAAAAGGCGAACGTCGGTTCGAGAGGCTTGTCCATGGTTTGCTTCTTAATCAAGAAGGGAGTGACGGGGTGATGACAACGGCGCGGTAAAGACGTTACTGCGTAAACTATTGTCCCACAGCGTGGCAAGGCGGCCCCTTTATCGTGGGCAGCCCCTAAAATCACTTGCATCGATAATCGCCTGTACAGTTACATTTAGATATATGTTTGAAGCCGCCCCGATCACCGCCGACTCCAAGGCCGCGCTGTACGCCGAACTGGCCAAGCAGGCCCGCGCCCTGCTGGACGGCGAGCACGACCGCATCGCCAATGCCGCCAACCTGAGCGCGCTGGCCTACCAGGCGCTGCCCGACCTGAACTGGGTCGGGTTCTATCTGTTCGACGGCACCGAGCTGGTGCTGGGCCCGTTCCAGGGCAAGCCGGCCTGCGTGCGCATTCCGCTCAATCGCGGCGTGTGCGGCGCGGCCGCCAGCCAGCGCAAGACGCAACTGGTGCCGGACGTGCACGCGTTCCCCGGCCACATCGCCTGCGACGCGGCCTCGCGTTCCGAGATCGTGGTGCCGCTGGTGCACCAGGGCGAGTTGATCGGCGTGTGGGACGTGGACAGCCCGGTGCCGGACCGCTTCGACGAAGACGATCGCCAGGGCATGGAAGCGCTGTGCGCGATCTTCCTGGCCAGCCTGCGTTGACAGCGTGGCGGCGGCCCGGTAGATTTGCGCATCGGTCGCCCGCGGCCGGTTTCAACCCTTTATTCCATTCATGATTCCTCAGGCCATCCAGTCCGCTTTCCTGTTCCGCGCCCTCGGCGTGGCGACGGTTTGCGCCGGCCTGAAATCCAAAAAACAGCCGCTCATCTGACCGGAGCATGCTGTTCCGTCAGATGGGCGACGGAACAGCGGCCTCACGGCGGCGCCACGGCGCCTTCGCGCGCACCCCCTGGTATCCCGAGCACTTCTGTACGGCCCAACCACGGTCCGCTTACACCGAAGGAGTGTTCATGCAAACTCATCAATCCCCGTTCCAAGGCGTCTGGATCCCCCTGGTGACGCCGTTTTCCGGCGGCGCCGTCGATGGCGGGGCCTTGCGCCGGCTGGTGCGCCATTTCAAGGCCGCGGGCGTCGACGGCCTGGTCGTCTGCGGCAGCACGGGCGAAGCCGCGGCGCTCGATGACGCCGAGCAGCTGGCGGTGCTGGACGCCGTGCTGAACGAGGCCGGCGCCATGCCGGTGGTGATGGGCCTGGCGGGCAATCACCAGGGGCACGTGCTGCAGCGGCTGGCCGCGTTCGGCACCCGGCCGCTGGCCGGCATCCTGGCGCCGGCGCCGTACTACGTGCGCCCGGGCCAGGACGGCGCGGCCGCTTATTTCCGCAGCCTGGCCGATGCCTCGCGTTTTCCCCTGGTGCTGTACGACATTCCCTATCGCACAGGCACAACGCTGGAGACCGCGACATTGCTGTCGCTGGCCGCGCATCCGAACATCGCCGCGGTCAAGGACTGCGGCGGTTCGCTCGACAAGACCCTGGCGCTGATCGCCGACGGCAACATGAACGTGCTGGCGGGCGAGGACCTGCAATCGCTGTCGCTGCTGTGCCTGGGCGGCAGCGGCCTGATCGCGGCGGCGGCGCACATCCGGCCCGACCTGTTCGTGGCCATGTACCAGGCGGTGCGGGCGCAGCAACTGGATCTGGCCCGCAAGCTGTTCCAGGCGCTGGCGCCGGTGATTCAACTGGCGTTCGCCGAACCCAATCCGGGACCGGTCAAGGCGCAACTGGGGCGCCAGGGGCTGTTGAGCGCGGAGCTGCGCGAGCCGATGCCGGCCGCGAGCGCGGCCCTGGCTCGGCGCATGGATGCGGCGGTAGCAGGCTTGAACCGGCAGTTTCCCTGCCAATAGGCGCAACTTCGGCCTGGGAGCGGCAGCTTTGTGGCGTCCGGATTCATTTAGTAATAAATGTCTCACCGCGCGGCTGACGGATTGCTTATGATGCGGCCATTCTCCGGGGTGAAACAAAACGTTCATGGCCCAAGCTTTTGTCGCGTTGTCCGCCTGGCAGGTCATGCTGGCGGGCCTGCTGTTCTTCGGCGGCATCTACCTGCTGTTCGGCGCGGCCACCTGGCTGCTGACCCAGTACATCCTGCCGGCGCTAGGCATCGGCCGGCCGCTCGATCCGCGGCCGCTGGCGCCGGGCCAGTTGCGCCGTGAATTCACGCAGTCGGGCGTGTCGATTCTGCTGTTCGGCACCGGCATGATCTTTCCGTGGGGCCTGCTGCAGCTGGGCTGGGCGCACCTGGATCCGGATGCCAGCTGGCAGAAAATCACGCTGGAGATCCTGGCCCTGGTGGCCTGGAACGACGTGCATTTCTGGATCAACCACCGGCTGCTGCACACCAAGCTGCTGCGCCGTTTCCACCTGCCGCACCACCGTTCGGTGGTGACGACGCCGTTCTCGACTTACAGCTTCCATCCGATCGAAGCGCTAATGCTGGGCAACGTGATCATGCTGCCGATGGTGCTGCATGATTTCAGCTTCTGGTCGCTGGCGTCGGTGCCGCTGTTCAGCCTGTTCTTCAACTGCATCGGCCACGCCAACTACGACTTCTTTCCCAACGTGTCGTATGCGCACTGGTTTGCGGCGAGCCGTCGGCATCACCTGCACCACGCCTGCTACAACGGCAATTTTGGTTTCCAGTTCACGTTCATGGACCGCCTGTTCCGCACCCGGCTGAAGGCCGAGGCGGCCGCGCCCCAGCTGGAAGCTTTCCGGCAGCGAGAATCGCTTGGCGGACGGGCTTAGCAAGACGCGCCGGCTGCCCGCGCTGCGCAACCGGCGCGATTGGCAGAGCCTGGCCTACCTGGCCGCGCTGCCCGCCCTGGCGGCGTGGCAGTGGCTGCATGGCTTCTGGTGGCCGCTGTACGCGCTGATGCTGTTCCTGACGCTGGGCATCGGCGTGATCCACCACAACCACACGCACATCCGCATGTGGCATGGCCGCTGGGCCAACCGCGCCACCGATTTCTGGATCACGCTGCTGCAGGGGCATCCCACTTTCGTGTTCTATCCGGCGCACGTGGCCAACCACCACCGCTACAAGCATGGCGCGCGCGACGTGGCACGCACCTACCGCTTCGGCGGCGACACCAATCACCTGTGGGGCTACCTGATCCATCCAGTGCAGGCCGTGTGGGTGCTGTATCCGCTGTTTTTCGCCTGGCTGGGACGGCTGCGCCGGCACTGGCCGGGCGCGTGGCGCTACTGCATGTGCCAGTACGGCGCCTGGCTGGGGCTGTGGGGCGGCCTGCTGGCCATCAATCCGGTCAAGGCGCTGGTGTTCGTCATCATCCCGCAACTGCACGGCCTGCACTGGCTGCTGGCCACCAACTACCTGCAACATGCGCACGCCGATGGCGGACCGCGCGCCGTCGCCGGCCTGAACTACGCCCGCAACTTCGAAGGACTGGTCAATCCGCTGCTGTTCAACATCGGCCTGCACACCGCGCACCACGAGAATCCGCGCGCGCACTGGTCCGAACTGACCCGGTTGCACCGCGACCACTACCGGGCCCGCGTGACGCCCGCGCTGAACGAGGGCGGCCTGACGCCCTACATGTTCCGCGTGTTCGTGCTGGGCACCTTCCTGCCGCGCTTTCGCAGCCGCTCGTGCATGGCGCCCGAGCACGTGCGCTAGCGCCGCCACTCCATACCTGCCACTAGAGACCCGCCATGCCTATCGCGTTCAATCGTGTCTACCTGGAAAGCGCCGGCTATTTCATGCCGGGCGAACCCGTGTCCAACGAGGCCATGGACAGCTACATCGCGCCGCTGAACCGCATGTCCAGCCGCATCAAGAGCCGCATTCTGGCCGAGAACGGCATCAAGCAGCGCTACTACGCGATCGATGCCGAGGGCGGCACCGTCTTCACCAACGCGCAGCTGGCCGCCAACGCCATCCGCGATTGCCTGCGGCGCAATGACGGCGACCTGGCGGATGTGTCGTTGCTGACCAGCGGCTCGTCCGGCGGCGATGCGCTGATGCCGGGCTTTGCCAACATGATCCAGGGCGAGCTGGCCGCGCATCCGATGGAGACGCTGTCGGTACACGGCATCTGCGCGGCGGGCGTGTCGGCGATCCAGGTGGCGGCGCAGGGCGTCGAGATGGGCGGCCATGCCAGCGCGCTGGCGGTCGCGGCCGAGCTGCCGTCACGCCTTTTCAAGCGGTCGCGCTTTGCCGCGCGCGGCTACGACGCCGACTTCGACGCGCATTTCCTGCGCTGGATGCTGTCCGATGGCGCTGGCGCGTTGCTGCTGGGACGCGGCGGCCGGCCGTTGCCGGGCGCCTCCAAGGGCGTGCGGCTGCGCCTGAAGTGGGTGCACCAGCGCTCGTTCTCGGGCGACTATCCGGTGTGCATGCAGCTGGGCCTGTCGGCCGACCGGCAGAAGGGCCACCTGGACTATCCGTCGTGGAACGAGGCCGAGGCCGATGGCGCGCTGTCGCTGCGCCAGGACATCCGGCTGCTGCCGCACCTGTTCGACATCGGCATCCACGAGTACGCCAAGCTGGTGCGCGACGGTTGGCTGGATCCGGACCAGGTCGATCATTTCCTGTGCCACTACTCATCCGAGAAATTCATTCCGGTGGTCGAGGACCTGATGGAGAAGGCCGGCCTGGTGATCCCGCGAGAGCGCTGGTTCAGCAACCTGGCCTGGCGTGGCAACACCGGCGCGGCGTCGATCCTGATCATGCTGGCCGAGTTCCTGGAAACGCGCGAGATCAAGCCGGGCGAGCAGATCTTCTGCTACATCCCCGAGTCGGGCCGCTTCATGGCGGCCTACATGCTGCTGGAGGCCGAGGCCGCGCATGACGCCGCGCCGTCGGTGGCCGTGGGCGCCACGCCGGCGGCGGCCGGGCGCGAGGACGCCCACAGCGCCGATGCCGACGCCATCGCGCCGCCGCACGATCCGGACATGGCGCCGCAGGGCCTGGGCCAGTTGCTCACCGAACTGGCGGCGATCTGGCACGACTACCGCTCGCGCGTCTGGCGCACGCCGGTGGTGCGGCGCCTGCGCAACCGCCGCTTCGAGACCGCCGATTACCTGAACTGGATGGAGAACTGGATCCCGCAGGTGCGCGAGGGCAGCAAGTGGATGCGCGAAGGCGCGGCCTCGCTGACCGAGCAATATCAGCCGCTGGCTGCGCTGATCGACATGCATGCGGGCGAGGAGCAGAACGATTTCCAGATCCTGTTCCAGGACTACCGCACGGCCGGCGGCGCCATCGACAACATCGACGCGCTGCGCCGCAACCCCGGCGGCGAGGCGCTCAACGCCTATCTGCACAGCCTGGCCGCCACGCGCGACCCGATCGGCCTCCTGGGCGCCATCTACATCATCGAGGGCACCGGCCAGCGCATCGTGCCGGCCCTGCTGCCGCTGCTCAAGGCCAGCCTGAAGCTGCCGCCGGACGCCTTCCGCTTCCTGGAATACCATGGCCACAACGACGAGAACCACCTGGCGCGCTGGCTGACGGCGGTGGAACTGGCGCTGGACTGCGACGAGGACGGCCGCGCCGAGCAGCGTATCGTCGACACCGCGCGCCGCACGGCCGCGCTGTACCTGATGCAGTTTCATCACGTGATGGAGGATGATGCCGCATGAACAAGGAACCGGAATTCCTGGCCAAGGGCCACGATCCCGCCGATCCGAGTCCGTGGCTGGCGCTGTACCTGGATCGCAGCACGCCGCTGCCGGACAAGGTCAAGAAGGCCTGGCTGACCGATTCGAGCTGCGGCTCGCGCCAGTACCTGCTGCCGTTCCTGCGGCCGCTGGCGCGCGCCTGCATCATCCTGATCCAGGTCATCAAGACCTTCCTGCCGCGCCGCTGGTCGCATTCGCGGCTGCTGCATCGCATCCTGGCGTGGGGCCTGAAGCGCTTCGTCTCGCCAGAGGCCAACTGGCTGATCCTGCGGCATTTCCATCTGGGCGCGCAGATCCTGGCGTTCATCGCGGCCAACTCGCCGGTGCGCATCACCACCACGCCGCTCGAACCGATGGAGATCGACGATCTCAAGGACGAACTGTTCGTCAAGCACGACCTCAACCTGTTCAACTTCGTGATCCGGCTGAACCAGGCCTTGCGCGACGCGGGCGTGGAGATGCATGCGCCCGAGCGCGTGGACTTTTCGATGATCCGCGACCCGGATCTCAAGCTCGAGGACATGCCGCAGGGCAAGCTGAATTTCCTCGACCTGCAAAGCGCCATCGAGCTGTTCACGCCGCTCTACCAGCTGATGCTGACCGACAACGACTTCTGGCGCGCGGCCAATTCGCTGCAGCTGGATGAGACCATCGGCATCTACGCGGCCAAATTGCTGGGCGCGCCGCAGCACCTGATCCTGGTCAACAACAGTCATCCGCTGGTGCCCATGTCGACGCTGCGCGCCGGGTACCGGCTGGTGCTGCATGGGCTGTCGACCGAAATGCTGCACAGCCTGCTGATGGAGATGCGCGATGCACAGCAGGGCGGCGAACCGCCCGCGCCTATCGCCTGAAAAGTGGTCGAATCCTAGCGTTGTCCCTGTAGGGCGGGTCGGGTTCGCTACGCTATAGTGCGACCCTTGTCCGCCGATTCGGGGTCGCGTGCGCGCGGCCCGGGTCTTCATTCCGGAAGCGCTTTCGATGCCCCAGCCCATAGAGATCATCGCCACCCTCCTGTTCGTCGTGGCGGTGTTGCACACCTTTTCCGTTCCCATGTTCGCCCGCCTGGCCCATCGCGGCGGGCCGCATGCCGGCTTCTGGCACCTGCTGGCCGAGGTCGAGGCGGTTTTCGGGGTGTGGGCGTTCGCCCTGATCGTGGCGATGGCGGCACTGTCGGGGCCGTCCGCGGCCATCGGCTACATGGACACCCGCAACTTCACCGAGCCGCTGTTCGTCTTCACCATCATGGTGGTGGCGGCCAGCCGGCCGATCCTGGAGCTGGTGGGGTTGCTGGTGCGCGCCACGGCGCGCGCGCTGCCGCTGCCGCGCGAGCTGGCGACGTTCTTCGTGGTGATGTCGCTGGTGCCGCTGGGCGGCTCGTTCATCACCGAGCCGGCGGCCATGACGCTGGCGGCAATCCTGCTGCGTGATGCCTATTTCCGCACCAGCGGCCGCGCCGGCTTCAAGTACCTGACGCTGGGCGTGCTGTTCGTCAACGTGTCGATCGGCGGCGTGCTGACCTCCTACGCGGCGCCGCCGGTGCTGATGGTGGCGTCCACCTTCGGCTGGGACTCGGCCTTCATGGCGCAGCATTTCGGCTGGCGCGCGGCGGTGGCGGTGTGCCTGAACGCGGGCCTGCTGACCTTCATCTGCCGCAAGGCGTTGCTGGAGCGCTCGGTGGGCACGGGCGGTGGAGTCGACGCCCCGGAAGGCAAGGACAACCGGCCGCCCGTGCCGGCGCTGGTGATGCTGATCCACCTGGTGTTCCTGGTGGCGGTGGTGTTGAGCGCGCACCACCCGGCGATCTTCCTCGGCCTGCTGATGATGTTCATCGGCTTTGCCGAGGCCTACAAGCGCCACCAGAACCGCCTGTTGATCAAGGAAGGGCTGATGGTGGGCTTCTTCCTGGCCGGCCTGGTGGTGCTGGGCGGCCTGCAGAAGTGGTGGCTGCAGGACCTGCTGGGCGGGCTGGAGCCGTTCGTGCTGTTCTGGGGCGCGACCGCGCTGACGGCCATTACCGACAACGCCGCGCTGACCTACCTGGGGTCGCTGGTGGAAGGCACCAGCGAAGCCTGGCGCTACATGCTGGTGGCGGGCGCGGTGACGGGGGGCGGTCTGACCGTGATCGCCAACGCGCCGAATCCGGCCGGTTTCGCCATCCTGAAGAACCATTTTCCGGACGGCAGTATCTCGTCCGGGCGGCTGTTTTTGTCCGCGCTGGGGCCGACGGCGGTGGCCGCCGTGATGTTCCTGTTGCCCGTCTGAGGGCGCGGGGCGAGCCCGTCGGCGGAGCCCCCGGGCACCCCGCTGTGGGGACGCCACCGGCCTTTCACGAAAAACCGCTAAAATTCAAGACTTTCCCGTATTTTTCCGGCCGTGCCCGGCCGTTGTCCGGTCCAGCGCCAGTTCCGGCCCCGGGGCCTCCCTTTGGTTTGGAGGACTCCTCGAGCCCCTGGTTTTGCGCAATGGGTTTGCAACGTCTGGCCGACGGTTACTGATACACCGGGCCCGCGCCTGGGAGCCCTCGATGCCCATCTACGCCTATAAGTGCAGCGCCTGCGGCCATGCCAAAGACGTCCTGCAGAAGATTTCCGACGCGCCGCTTTCGGTTTGCCCCGAGTGCGGCCAAAGCACGTTTTCCAAGCAAGTGACCGCGGCTGGCTTCCAGCTCAAGGGCTCGGGCTGGTACGTCACCGATTTCCGCGGCAACGGCAGCGGCGGCCAGCAGGCCACTGGCGCCAGTGCCCCGTCGACGCCCGCTGAAAGCGCCGCGCCGGCGGCCAGCGCACCGGCTGCGCCGGCCGCTGCCCCCGCGCCCGCCGCGGGGCCGTCCACCGCCTCCTGAGTAACCGCGCGATGCGTATGCGCGTCATCAAGAAGTACTTCATCACCGGCCTGCTGATCTGGGTTCCCCTGGTCATCACGGTGTGGGTGCTGGGTCTGCTGGTCGCCACCCTCGAAGGGTTCGTGCCTGGTTTTCTGTCGTCCGAGTCGCTGTTCGGCGTCGACATTCCCGGCTTCCGCTTCGTCCTGGTCATCGTGGTGGTGCTGTTGACGGGCATTTTCGCGGCCAACCTGATCGGCCGCACCATGGTGGACCAGTGGGAAAACCTGCTGGGCCGCATTCCCCTGGTGCGCTCGATCTACAACTCGGTCAAGCAGGTCAGCGACACCGTGCTGGCCCCGAATGGCCAGGCATTCCGCCGCGCGGTGCTGGTGCAGTATCCGCGCGCCGGCAGCTGGACCATCGCATTTGTCACCGGCACGCCTAGCGGCGAAGTGGCCGACCGGCTGCCCGGGGACCACATCAGCGTGTACGTGCCGACCACGCCGAATCCCACGTCCGGCTTCTTCCTGATGGTGCCCCGTGCCGACACGGTGGACCTGCAGATGAGCGTGGACGCGGCCTTGAAGTACATCGTTTCCATGGGCGTCGTCGCCCCGGGTCCGGCCGCGCCGGGCGCCCGGCCGGCGCCGCTCTCTCCGACGCCGGACGCGCAGCGCGCGCCGGGCGTCGACCTGTAACCCTTTACGCTACTACCAAGCACACAACGGAGTTATCCCGATGCGTACCTGCTACACCGGCCAGGTTTGCCGCGACCATCTCGGCCAGACCGTCACCCTGTATGGCTGGGTGAACCGCCGCCGCGACCACGGCGGGGTCATCTTCATCGACTTGCGCGACCGCGCGGGCCTGGCGCAGATCGTGTTCGATCCGGATAACGCCGCCTTCGCCACCGCCGAGCGCCTGCGCAACGAATTCTGCATCCGCGTCACCGGCCTGGTGCGCGAGCGTCCGGCGGGCACCGCCAATGCCGAGCTGGCCTCGGGCGAGATCGAAGTGCTGTGCAAGGAAGTCGAGATCCTGAACGCGTCGGTCACGCCGCCGTTCCAGCTGGACGACGACAACCTGTCGGAAACCACCCGCCTGACGCACCGCGTGCTGGACCTGCGCCGCCCGCAGATGCAGCGCAACCTGATGCTGCGCTACCGCGTCTCGATCGAAACCCGCAAGTTCCTGGACCAGCTGGGCTTCATCGACATCGAAACCCCGATGCTGGCCAAGAGCACGCCGGAAGGCGCGCGCGACTACCTGGTGCCCTCGCGCGTCAACGCCGGCCACTTCTTCGCCCTGCCGCAGTCGCCGCAGCTGTTCAAGCAGATGCTGATGGTGTCGGGCTTTGACCGTTACTACCAGATCACCAAGTGCTTCCGCGACGAAGACCTGCGCGCCGACCGCCAGCCGGAATTCACCCAGATCGACTGCGAAACCTCGTTCCTGAACGAGCTCGAGATCCGCGAGATCTTCGAGAACATGATCCGCCACGTGTTCAAGGTGGTGCAGGGCGTCGACCTGGCCAACCCGTTCCCCATCATGACCTGGACCGAAGCGATGCGTCGCTACGGTTCGGACAAGCCCGACCTGCGCGTGCAGCTCGAATTCACCGACATGACCGACGTCATGCGCGACGTGGACTTCAAGGTGTTCGCCGCCGCCGCCACGGCGCCCGGCAGCCGCGTGGTCGCCCTGCGCGTGCCCGGCGGCGCCGAGATGTCGCGCAGCGAGATCGACGCCTACACCCAGTTCGTCGGCATCTACGGCGCCAAGGGCCTGGCCTACATTAAGGTCAACGAAGTGGCCAAGGGCCGCGACGGCCTGCAATCGCCCATCGTCAAGAACCTGCATGACACCGCCCTGGCCGAACTGGTCAAGCGCACCGGCGCGCAGGACGGCGACATCATCTTCTTCGGCGCCGACCGCGAGAAGGTCGTCAACGACGCCATCGGCGCGCTGCGCGTGAAGATCGGCCACAGCGAATTCGGCAAGAAGACCGGCCTGTTCACCGCGGGCTGGATGCCGCTGTGGGTGGTCGACTTCCCGATGTTCGAATACGACGAGGAAGACGGCCGCTACACCGCCGCCCACCACCCGTTCACCAGCCCCAAGGACGGCCACGAGGACTTCCTCGAGACCGATCCCAGCAAGGCGTTCGCCAAGGCCTACGACATGGTCCTGAACGGCTGGGAAATCGGCGGCGGCTCGGTCCGTATCCACCGCGAGGAAGTGCAGAGCAAGGTGTTCCGCGCGCTCAAGATCGGCGCCGAGGAAGCCCGCGAGAAGTTCGGCTACCTGCTGGACGCGCTGCAGTACGGCGCGCCTCCGCACGGCGGCATCGCCTTCGGCCTGGACCGCATCGTCACGATGATGACCGGCGCCGAATCGATCCGCGACGTGATCGCTTTCCCGAAGACCCAGCGCGCGCAGGATCTGCTGACCCAGGCGCCGTCGGAAGTCGACGAGAAGCAACTGCGCGAGCTGCATATCCGCCTGCGCAACGCAGAGCCGAAGTAAGCCCACCCCCGAGCGCCTGCGGCGCTCCCCCTCAAGGGGGCGCCGCGCGGGACCGGCGGAGCCGGATCCCGGCGGCCTGGCTAGGGATGGTGTCTCGGGTTTGTGGCGTTTTTCTGCTTGCCTTGTGTGTGCTCGGCTTGGGGGCGTCCCGGGTGCGGGGCTTTGCCTGAGCGGATGCGCCTCTGAGCCGCGCCGGGCCCGTTCGCTGCGTTTCAGGGTGTCTCCGAGGTGGGAAGGGTTCATGGAATTGGAGTAATCTGGCAAACGCCGCCTGGGTTGGCGGTGCTTGCCGGGACGCTTCTTTTTTGTGGGCCTCGGTTGGCGGTTTCACTGTCTTGAGAAGGCGCCATCTCCTCCATGTCGCTCATTCGTGTCGTCAGCTACAACATCCATAAAGGTCGCTCGGCGCTGGGTCGTCGCGACTCGTTGAACGAACTGCGCCTGGGCCTTTACGGCCTGCGCCCCGACCTGGTCTTCCTGCAGGAAGTGCAGGGCCGCAACGAGCAGAAATCGCTGCTCGACGCCCAGCACGAGTCGCTGGCCGCCGCGCTCAAGCTGGACGTGGCCTACGGCCGCAACGCGATCCGCAGCGCCACGGACCACGGCAACGCCCTGTTGTCGCGCTTTCCCATCCTCGATCACGAAAACCAGGACATCTCCGATCATCGCCTGGAGCAGCGCGGGCTGCTGCACGCGACCATCGAACTCGACGGCCGGGCGGTGCATTGCTTCGTGGTGCACCTGGGCCTGTTCGCCGGCAGCCGCAGCCGCCAGATCCTGGCGCTGACCGAGCGCATCCGGCGCATGGTGCCCGATGGCGAACCGATCCTGATCGCGGGCGATTTCAACGACTGGGGCGACCGGCTGGCGCCGCTGTTCGTGCAGCAGTTGGGCCTGTACGAGGTGTTTTCGCACGCCCCGCGCAGTCATGGCGGCGAATTGCCGCGCTTGCGCGATTCGGTCAAGCGCCTGAGCAACGCCCTGCGCGGCCTGCCCAACAGCGGCGTATCCGTGCTGGAACGCACCAATCAGCTGGGCATGGACGGCAATTCGCCCCTGTTGCTGCCGCCGCCGCGCACCTTTCCCGCCGTGTTTCCCTGGTTCCGCCTGGACCGCATCTACCAGCGCGGCTTCGCCGTGCGCAGCGCGCGCGTGCTGCGCGGCCGCGAATGGGCGCGGCTGTCCGATCATTCCCCCTTGCTGGCCGAGCTGGAACTCCCGTGAAGGCCGAGCAGGTCAGGCTGGAGTGGACCGACGGCAACGACATCCGGCTGCTGCAGAACGGCACCGACTTCTTTCCGGCGCTGTGCCAGGCGATCGATGCGGCGCAATCCAGCGTGCATCTGGAAACCTACATCTTCATGCTGGACCGCACCGGCGTGAAGGTGCTGGACTGCCTGACGGCGGCGGCCGCGCGCGGCGTCAAGGTGCGCGTGGTGCTCGATGGCTTCGGCGCGGCCGAAACCGCGGATACCCTGCGTGAGCGCTTGACCAGCGCGGGGGCGCAATGCCGCATCTTCCGTCCCGAGCCGCGCTGGTTCGCGAAGTTCATTCCCTCGCGCAGCCGCCTGCGGCGCCTGCACCGCAAGGTCACCATCGTCGATGGCAGCGTCGCCTTCATCGGCGGGATCAACATCATCGACGATTATGACGATCTCGATCCCACCGACGGCATCTCGGCGCCGCGATTCGATTTCGCGGTCCAGGTGCGCGGCCCGCTGGTGACAGAGGCGGCGTACGCGCAGGACCTGCTGTGGGTGCGCCTGAACTGGGCGCGTCTGCGGCGCCATCCGCGCGACTGGAACCGCATGCGGCTGACCAAGCCCAGCCACGCGCCGGTGGCGCCCTGTGGCACCCTGCGCGCCGCGCTGGTGCTGCGGGACAACCTGCGTTTCCGCCAGACCTTCGAACGCGCCTACCTGTATGGCATCACGCAGGCGCGGCGCGACATCCTCATCGCCAACGCCTATTTCTTTCCCGGCCGCCAGTTCCGCCGCGCCCTGGCCAAGGCCGCCGCGCGCGGCGTGCGCGTGCGGCTGCTACTGCAGGGCAAGGTCGAATACCGCATGCAGTACCACGCCACTCGCTCGCTGTACGACCAGCTGCTGCGCGATGGCATCGAGATCTATGAGTACATGCCAAGCTATCTGCATGCCAAGGTGGCGGTGATCGACAACGTCGCCACGGTCGGTTCGTCCAACCTGGATCCGTTCAGCCTGCTGCTGGCGCGCGAGGCCAATGTGGTGGTCGACGACCAGCCGTTTGCCTGGGACCTGCAGGAACGGCTGGAAGCGGCGATCCAGGAAGGCGGGCGCTTCATCCGTCCGTTGGAGTATCAGCGGCGGGGGTGGGTGCGGCGGTGGGTGGATGCGATGTCGTATACGTTGCTGCGGATCGGGGTGGCGTTGACGGGGACGTCGGATAAGTATTGAGCCGGCGGCCACGGCGGTAAACTGCCGGATTGGAAGGCGGCGCCTTCACTCGGGCACTACGCAATGAGCATTCTCGTCACCGGCGGCGCCGGATTCATCGGTTCCAACTTTGTGCTGGATTGGCTGGCGCAGGGGGGCGAGCCCGTGGTCAATCTGGACAAGCTGACCTATGCCGGCAACCGGCACAACCTGGACGGGTTGAAGGACGACGCGCGCCATGTGTTCGTGGTGGGCGATGTCGGCGACATCGCGTTGGTGACCCGTCTGCTGCAAACGCACCAGCCGCGCGCGATCCTGCATTTCGCGGCGGAGTCGCACGTGGACCGCTCCATTGCCGGGGCGGGGGATTTCATCCAGAGCAATATCTGCGGCACGCATGGCCTGCTGGAGGCGGCGCGCACGTATTGGGCGGGCCTGACCGGCCCGGCCCGCGACGACTTCCGCTTCCTGCATGTTTCCACCGACGAGGTCTACGGCTCGCTGTCGCCCGATGCCCCCGCCTTCACCGAATCGAGCCCGTTTCAGCCCAATAATCCCTATTCCGCCAGCAAGGCGGCCAGCGATCACCTGGTGCGGGCCTGCGGCAAGACGCACGGCCTGCCGGTGCTGACCACGCACTGCTCCAACAACTTCGGGCCGCGCCAATTTCCGGAGAAACTGATTCCATTGATGATCCAAAATGCGCTGGCCGGCCTGCCATTGCCCGTCTACGGAGATGGCCTACATGTGCGCGACTGGCTGTACGTGACGGATCATTGCGCCGGCCTGCGCAAGGTGCTCGACCGCGGCCTTCCCGGCGAAACTTACAATCTGGGGGGCAACAGCGAGCGCACCAACCTGGACGTGGTGCTGGCCGTCTGCAAACTGTTGGACCAGCTGCGCCCGCGTGCCGATGGCGCGGCCTACAAGACGCAGATCGCGAAGGTCGCGGATCGCCCTGGGCACGATCGCCGCTACGCCATCGACACGACGCGGGCCCAGCGCGAATTGGGCTGGCGGCCTTCCGAGACGTTCGCTTCGGGGTTGGAGAAAACCGTGCGTTGGTATCTGGACAACCCGCAATGGGTTGCCGACATCGTATCGGGCGCCTACCGCCAGGGAGATCCAGCGCCATGAGTCCGACCGTGCCGCGCAAAGGCATCATCCTGGCCGGCGGGTCCGGTACCCGGTTGCATCCAGCCACGCTGGCCCTGAGCAAGCAACTGATGCCGGTCTACGACAAGCCGATGATCTACTATCCGCTCAGCACGCTGATGCTGGCGGGCATACGCGAAATTCTCATCATCACCACCCCCGACGATGCGCCGCGCTTTGCCCACTTGCTGGGGGATGGTAGACGTTGGGGGTTGAGCCTGCGGTATGCCGTGCAACCGTCGCCTGACGGGTTGGCGCAGGCTTTCCTCATCGGTGCCGATTTCATTGGCGGGGCGCCTTGCGCGTTGATCCTGGGTGACAACCTTTTCTACGGGCATGATCTGCCGCAGTTGCTGGCGCGGGCCGACGCGCGCCAGGCGGGCGCCACCGTGTTTGCGTATCACGTGCAGGATCCGCAACGCTATGGCGTGGTGCAGTTCGATGCCGCTGGCCGCGCGCAGCGGATTGACGAGAAACCGGCTTTGCCGCAGTCCAGCTATGCCGTCACCGGCCTGTATTTCTATGACGAACAAGTGGTGGAGATGGCGCGCCACATCCGTCCGTCCTCCCGCAACGAACTGGAAATCACGGACTTGAACCAAGCGTATTTGCAACTGGGCCGCCTCAATGTCGAGATCATGGGCCGCGGGCATGCCTGGCTGGATACGGGCACGCACGACAGTCTGCTTGAGGCCAGCCAGTTCATCGCTACGCTGGAGCGCCGTCAGGGACTGAAAGTGGCCTGTCCCGAGGAAATCGCCTTTCGCAAGCAATGGATCGATGCCGGGCAATTGGAGGCGTTGGCACGTCCATTGCAGAAAAGCGGCTATGGCGACTATTTGATGAGCCTGCTCAAACGGCTGCCTTTCTGATGAAAATCACACCCCTGTCGCTGTCCGATATCCTGCTGATCGAACCTGAAGTGCACCGCGATGCGCGCGGGTGCTTTCTCGAGACCTATCGGCAATCAGTGCTGGACGCCGTGGTCGGACGCGAGCTGCGCTTCGTCCAGGATAACCAGTCGGAGTCCTATCGGCACGTCCTGCGTGGCTTGCACTACCAGACCCAGGATCCCCAGGGCAAGTTGGTACGCGTGACCGAAGGCGAGATCTACGATGTGGCCGTAGACATGCGCCTGGACTCGCCGACCGTCGGGCAGTGGGTGGCCCAGCGCTTGTCGGCAGAGAACCATCTTCAGTTGTGGATTCCGGAAGGCTACGCGCATGGCTTTTTGGTGTTGTCCGAGCGTGCCGTGGTGTCGTACAAGGCGACGGCCTACTACCAACCGGCGCATCAACAGTGCCTGTTGTGGAATGATCCGGCCCTGGCGGTACCCTGGCCATTGAGCGATCCCCCCCAATTGTCGCTGCCGGACCAGCATGGCCTGACCCTGGATCGCGCTCCCCGGATCCAACTGGGCTAGCCTGGCGCCGCACGCCGCTTGCCGCCAACCAGGCCCAGTGCCAGCGCCGTGCCCACGAGGATGATGCCGGCGCCAGTCAGGATCGACACGGTGATGGCCTCGTCCAGGAACCACGCGCCCCACACCACCCCGAATACCGGGACTAGAAATGTGACACTGACCGCGCCGGTGGGACCGACATTGGCGATCAATCGGAAGAAGATGATGTAGGCGGCACCGGTGCAGACAACTGCCAGCAAAACGGTGGCCCCCCACGCGCGGACCGATATCGGCGCTTCGGGCCAAGCGGCCAGCGCCAGCGGCAGCAGTACCAGGCTGGCGGCGAGCATGCTGCCGGTCGCGTTGGACAGGGCGTCCACGCCCGTCAGGAAGCGCTTGGTCCAGTTTGCCGCGATGCCGTAGAAGATGGGGGCCGACACAGCCGCCAGCACGGCAGGGCCGGTCCCGCCGCGCTGGAAATCGAGCTTGTCCCACACCAGCACCACGATTCCCAGCAGGCCGATCGCGAGGCCCAGCGAACGCGACCAGGGCAGCCTGTCCTTTAACCATAGCCAGCCGACCACCGCACCCCATACTGGTGTGACGGCGTTGGCCACGGAAAGGAATCCCGCGCCGAGCGATTGGGCGGCGTAAGCGTATAGCAGGAACGGCAGGGCGGCGTTCAAGACGCCCACCACCAATATGGCCTTCCAGTGCCTGCCGATGATGGTCAGCTTGCCGCGCCACAAAGCGGCTGGCAGCAGGAACAGCGCGGCCAGGCCCACGCGCAGCTCGATCAGCGCAACCGGGCCGAATTCCCCCACGGCCAAGCGCATGAACAGGAAAGAGCCGCCCCAGACGGCGGCCAGGAGCAGAAGGTCCAGCAAATCGCGGCGGCGCATGATAAATCCTGAGAATCAGGTGGAATTCCGGCTGGTTGCCAGATTCTTCATCTTGACCCGATGCGCGAGTACCGCGCAGGTCAGGCACAGGACAATACACAGGACCAGCCCGGTGCGCACTCCGTTTAGTATCGTGCCGTGGGAGATCAGGATGCCGACTACGGCGGTGCCCAATGCGCTACCGATGGCGCGGGTGGTCTGCACCAGGGCCGAGGCCACGCCCACGTCGCGTCGTTCGCTCAGCATCTGCATGAACAACGTCAGGTTGGGCAGCAGGAAGCCCAGCGCGCAGCCGTTGACGAAGAACGCCGCCAGGATCCACCAGGCCGAGGTGCCCGGCGAAATCAGCAGCACCATCAGCGTGCCCACCGCCAGCAGGCCGGCGCCGAACACCATCAGGCGCTGCGGTTCCGTCTGCCGGGGAAACAGGCGGCCATTGATGACGCTGCCCACCGAGATCGCGGCCACCAGCGGGGTCAGCAGCAGGCCGGCCTCGCTCGGGGTGTAGCCGAGCACTTGTTGCAGCAGCAGCGGGCTGTAGAAGATCAGGACGAACATGACGGCGCCCACCATCATGGCGGCAAGGTTCAGCAACCGTGATTCCCAGGCCGCCAGTACACGCAGCGGAAATATCGGGGATGCGACGCGGCGTTCGATGGGAATCAAGGCGGCGATGGCTAGCGCGCCAGCAACGGCGAGGGCCAGTCCCACCAAGGGGTGGGCGTGGTCGCCGCTGGCGAAGGCCAGCTCCAGGGCTGCCAGGGGCGCACCCACCGCGACCACCAGCAGTATGGCGCCAAGCCAGTCGATCTTGCGGCTTTCATTGTGCAGTGGCCGGATCCGAGGGAAATAGCGCGCGAGCAGGAAGAGCGTGATGGCCGCCGCGACCGGGGAAATGAAGAATGCGGCGCGCCAGCCCATGGCCTGTGTCACTGCGCCGCCCAGTACCGGGCCGATTCCACTCGCCATGGCGAACGCGGCGGACACCAGCGCCATCCAGCGTACGCGTTGTTTGGCGTCGGGGAACAGGTCGGCTGGCGCCGCGAACGCGGTCGCGATCATCATGCCGCCGCCGATGCCTTGCAGCGAGCGGAATACGATCAACTGCGTCATGGATTGCGACAGGCCGCAGGCGATGGAGCCCAAGGCGATGATCAGGACCGACACCAACATCAACGGCTTGCGGCCAAACATGTCGCCCAGGCGACCGAAGATCAGGATCGATGCAGCAGTGGCCAGCAGGTAGCCGGTGCCCACCCAGGCATACAGGGACATGCCGTCGAGGGCCTCAGCCACGCGTGGCAAGGTGGTGCTGATGATGGTGGAATCGAATGCCGCCAGCACGACGGTGGCGGATACCCCTGCCATGGCCATCAGCAGATCGCGGCGGGAATGCACGGGGGCGGCGGGCTGGGTCGATGGGGGGGGCGGGTTCATGCCGCCAAGCATATCATCGGCCCACTAGGGTTTTCACTTGTAGAACGCGTGGTAACTCCAGAAAACCGCGATGACCAGCACCACGATCGCCCACGACCAGCGCGAATTAGACAGTCCGCGGCCCGGGGGCTCAGGCGGAGGGGGGGGCGGCGCCACCCGGGGCTGCGCCGCCATGTAATCGATGAATTCAGTGAAAAACCGGTCGATGATTTTCTCTCCGGCCTTCAGCACCAGGCTTTCGCCGCATTCGGCCAGCTTGCCCCCCGTCATGCCGGCGACGGTGTAGGCAACGCGGGTGCCTTCGTCCTTGATGCTGAGATTGACCTGGGCGGTGCCGATCGCCAGGCAGGCCGCCAGCCCCTTGCCTTCGAATACCAGCGTGCAGCTATTGGGAGGGTCTACGTCGGATAGCAGGATTTCGCCTTCGTAGTCGGTATCGATGCCGGCCACCTTGGCCCGCAATGTGACCGCATATTCGGTGGCGGACCGCTGTGTCACGCTGATGCAACCCGGTATGCATCGCTGTAACACAGCGGGATCCGTGAGGGCGTCCCAGGTTTGATGCTGGGTCGAAGGAATCCACTGGGCATCGGCTATGCGCATGGCTGTCTCCTTTTCGGGCCTTGTTTGAGTATTGTGGCCCTAAACCAGGAAATCTGCCATGAGCGTGTGCGAGCCCTCGGGTGGCCCCCTTGCACGGGTTCAGTTGGTGATCAGCGTCGTTCCGCAGGTGATCCGGTGGCGCTGCGAGGGTGAGACAAGGCCAAAAACAGGGCGATCAGCATGCCGTACATTGATATGGTGCGCATGCCTCGGAACATCAGTTCAGTCAGGCCAAATACAACAAAACTCAGGCAGAGCGCCAATCCCATCGCCGCTGAGGCTCGGGCGGGCATCGCTAAAGGCTGCCTGAGTCTACGCAAGAAAACGACGGCTGGTGCGAAATAAACAATCAGCAGGGCGCTTGCGCCGAGGATGCCATAGCTGGCCATTGCCATGAGCATATCGTTGTGGGTTTCACCAAAGTTGTTGGTGACATACTCCGAGACTATTCCGGCTTCCTGAAGCCGTGGCAAGGATTGTTCATATCGCTTGCCATTGCCGCTGCCAAGCCAGGGATCCTGCTGGAACATGTGCCATGCAGCACGTGCCAGCTGGACGCGGATGCAAACCGAGCTGTCAGCCCGATCATTTTGCGTCATGCACTCATGTATTTCTTGCTGAGCCAGATAGATTCGCTCACGGAATCCGCTGCTGCTGAAGGCGAGGGCGGATGCCGCGGCGGTGAACGCCAGCATTGCCGCCACCAGGCGCACCGGGCGAATCTTCGGAAAGAAAAGCACCAGTCCGATCGCCGCGAAAATTGGGAATGCCATCCACGTCGAGCGGGTGAACGTCAGGATGACACCTATCACGGAAGCGGCCGTTATCAACAGTTTCGCGATTCTTTCCGCGCGAGGATGTCGCGAGAAGGGCACCGCCAATGAATACAGGCTCATGCATCCGAACAGCAGCAGCAAGTTCGCATAGCTGACGGCGTTGTAGTCCCCGGTAACGGGCCGCCCGCTCGTGGTCAGTGCGAGTTCGAGCACCGTGGCTGCTCCGACCACCGCGGCCCCGAGAGTGCCGAGGATTGCGAATCGGAGTTTCTGTTCATCGATGCGCAATAGCGCAAAGAGCAATATGACAACGCTCGGGCCCAGTCGGAAGGCGCGTTCGATATCCGATGATGACCATCCGTGCTTGGCCCATTGGCTCAGCACGACGGTGAGCATCGGAAGGCACATCAACACGATGAACACCCTGTAGCCTGTCGCCGTGAGCGCATCGGGCGAGGGCGCGCTGCGCGGCCATGCCAACAGCGCCAAAGCCATCACTATCGCCAAGTAGGACAGCAGACTGCCTCCGTAACCAGAGGCCATGTTCAGCAATGGAATGGCGGCAAGTACCGCCACCAGCAAAGATTTCAAAGATCTATGCATAGTAGACGCAGTCAGTTCGCGCCGCTGCGTTTGAGAACAATCTTCAGGGTCAGGAAGGCGATGCGAAGATCCTGCCGCAAGGTGCAATTGCGCACATACTCGGTGTCGTAGGCGACGAGCTCCTCCTGGGTGAGTGCGCTGCGGCCACAGACTTGGGCCAGGCCCGTGATGCCGGGTCTGACGCCATGACGCAGTTGCCAATCATCAGCAGCGAAATCGGCACGTTGCACGGGGGTCATGGGCCGAGGTCCGATCAGAGACATGTCTCCCGTCAGCACATTCAGGAGTTGCGGCAGTTCATCCAAGCTGGTGCTTCTCAGGAAAGCCCCGATTGGTGTAATGCGCGAATCATTCACTTCGGTCGTGCGGAATGCCGACCTCTGCATCTTGACGTCTTCCAAGGGCACGCTCTCCGGTACATCACCGCCATCGACAGCGACAGTCATCGTTCGGAATTTAAGCATGCGAAACCTGCGCAGATCCTTGCCTACCCTGGTCTGCCGAAAGAAAATCGGACGGCCTTCCTTGATCAGGACTGCCAGCGCCAACCCTGCCAGGACAGGCGCTAGAACGAGCAGCAATAGCAAAGCCGCCAGGAAATCCATCGGGCGTTTCAGGCAATACGCCTGCTTGGTCTTACCCTGCACGTTGGTTTTCCCCGGTGTTCCGCAGGAAAACTTCTTCCCATAGGTTCTGCGCGATCAAGGCCCGGATTTCGCGAGTGTAGTTGTGGCTGCCGCTGATGTGATCGTCCAGTATCGATCTGAGACGCTCAGGCTTGAAGAGGGCCGGCAGATTCGATTTTTCGCCAACCAGATGGTCTTTGCAAAAACCCGCGAGCTCATTGCGGAACCAGTCACCAACCGGCACCGTGAACATTTGTTTACGGCGGTACGCCAGATCATCGCCGATCATCGGCGCGACTGCCTTCTTGTAGAGGTACTTGGTCACGCCGTCGCGCAGCTTCAGCGTGCCGGGCATGCGGAAGGCGAATTCCATCATGCGGTAATCGAGGAACGGCGTGCGCGCCTCGAGCGACTCCGCCATGCCCATGCGGTCCGGCTTTACGAGGTTATTGCCAGACAGCAGCAATTGCATGTCCAGAAACAGGGCCTGATTGATCCGGTCCTGGTGCGGGACCTGGGCCATGATGTCGCGGGCCATGACGAACGAATCCACGTTGCTCAGGCGTTGCTGATCCGCCGGCCGATAAAGGTCGATCTTGGCTTCCGGCGAGAACAGGCTGATGCTGTCGAAATAGCGCCGGGTAAATGAGGCCTGATCCAGTTCATCAATGCCGGGTTGCGAGAAGAAGCTCAGGTACTTGTCGTAGCCTGCGAACAGCTCGTCGCCGCCGTCGCCGGTCAGCACCACCTTGACGTGCTTGGCGGCAAGCTGGGAAACACGCCACGTCGGCAGAAACGATACGTCTCCGTGAGGTTGGTCGCAGTACCAGGTTGCCTTGGGCCAACGATCAAGCATGTTGGGAGAAACACGTTCCATCGTGTGCTGCGTGCCAAAGCGATCCGCTGCGGCCTGAGCGAAAGACGCTTCATCGTACCGCGGGTCGTCAAAGCCGATACAGAATGTCTGTACGGGGCGCGACATGTGGCGCGCCATCAGACCGACGACGCTGCTTGAGTCGACGCCGCCCGACAGGAATGCGCCGATTGGCACGTCGGAGCGCAGGCGAATGCGGACCGCATCGTCCAGGATGGCGTTGAATTCTTCGATCCAGTCGGATTCACTGCGGTTGTGCTCTGGCTGCACCTTGGCCAGATCCCACCACTGATGTACGGAACTACCGACGGCGCTGATTTTCATCCAATGTCCGGGCATCAGATGCCGCACGCCCTTGAACATGGTGTAAGGCGCGGGAACGTAGTTGTAGGTCAGATAGTGGTGGAGTGCCTCTTCGTCACGCACGGCCGGAATGCCTGCCAGCAGCAAGGCCTTGATCTCCGATCCAAAAACCAGTCGCTTGCCTTGCTCGGCGATGTACAGCGGTTTGACGCCGATTCGATCGCGGATCAGGTACATGGCTTGCTCGCGCTTATCCAGAATAGCGATCGCAAACATGCCATTGAGTTTGCTTACGAACGAAATGCCCTCTGTTTCATACAGGCGAAGCAGTACCTCGGTATCGGAATGGGTGCGGCAGTGTACCCCCTTTGTCGCCAATTCCGCCGCGAGTTCGACGTGATTGAAAATCTCGCCGTTCTGAACCAGAATGATCTGGCCATCATCGGAGATAAAGGGCTGATGCCCATCTTTGACATCGATAATGGAAAGACGACAGTTTCCCAGCGCAGCGCCTGCCTCGGCATGCACGCCATTTTCATCCGGCCCGCGATGGTGCAATACCTTCGCCATGGCGGAAAGCGTGTCTGCGCTGAGACTTGCCTTGTCTCGGTCAAAATAGCCAAAAATGCCGCACATTTATTTAATTCCTATCTGGATTTCAGGGCCGGCATTTTCAGCGCCTGACTAGAGATTTAAGATTTGGTATGCCAACGCCAAGATTCACGGCGAGGACCGCGAGGCCGGCCAGCGCTATCCATCCGAGCAGCATCCAGTGCGGCAGGGAGAGGTAGGTCTGGAGGGTGGCAAGCATCGCAAAGACGGCAGATGACATCACGATCGCACTCACAACTCGCGAGTCGAAAACTCCGTTGTTGCCCCAGAGTTTCGGGCCGGTTGCAATCCATAGGCAAACCGTCATCACTGCGTAGGTCGCGTTAAGTATAAGCATAACGGAGCCAATGGCGAGGTCGCCCGCGAACCAGGCCATGGCGATGGCCATCGCACCGACACACAACCCGCTTATCCACATAGGGACGTGGGTGCGCTTTTGCGCGTTCAGGGCTGTGGCGAGCATATAGCACGCCCCTTGCAGCGGCAAGGATAAGAAGCCGATTCCCGCCAGGCTGCCGAGATCGTCGAGTTCCTTGCCAGACAGGCTACCGCTCTGGCCATAGACGAGCGTTGCGAGGGGGAGGGCGTACCACGCGCAGATTAGCGTGATCGACACGGACAGCAGGATCGTCAGGCGCAGCGCCTGCCCCAGCAACACATACCCTTCGGGTGACCGGATGGAAGCGGTGAAGTGCTTTGATAGCCTGGGGAACGTGATGGATGCGATCAGCGTGATGAATACAGATAGCGGGAGTTCCACTAGCTTGCTGGCGTAGTTGAAGATGGCGACGCCGCCTTCTCCGCTGGCGGAGGCGTAGGCGCGCGCAAGCACGGGTACCGCCAACAGGATGCTGCTGGACAGGAGTGCCTGGAAGTAGCGGGTCAAAAGGGCGCGGTTTATTAGCCAGTCCGTCCAGATGTTGCGTGGCCTTTCCCGGGGGATATTCGCCAATTGCGCGGC
The DNA here is from genome assembly GCF_040084795.1 of Achromobacter sp. HNDS-1. Classification (NCBI taxonomy): domain Bacteria; kingdom Pseudomonadati; phylum Pseudomonadota; class Betaproteobacteria; order Burkholderiales; family Alcaligenaceae; genus Achromobacter; species Achromobacter sp. HNDS-1. The sequence continues at coordinate 3,027,894 of NZ_CP157584.1, read as the reverse complement.
CCAGCGGAAAAACGCGCCGGCGTTGATGGCGAGGGCCAGGGCTACGATCAACGATGTGTTCACGCCGGGGATCAATAAAACGGCGATGATGCACGTGTTGAAAATCAGTGTGCCAAGCCCGCTGGAGAGGAACCGCTCGTTGGCTTGTAGATAGGCGGTTGTTGTGCCGGCCAGAGCGCTCAGTGGGATCGCCCACGCCATGATTCGCATTGCGACCGCACCGTCGTCATAGGCTTGCGCGACAAGGCCGGGACCGAGCAGGCCGAGAACCTGGATGGGAAACGATGCGATCAGCAGGGCGAGTGTGCCGAACAGGCCACCGATCACAAGCGAGGATTGCACGAACAAGTTCGCCGCGCGCGTTTTGTCCAGGCTCTTGAATTCCGGGACGAGTGCTCCTGCAAGCCCTCCAGCGAGCAGCAGATTGACCAGCAGGTCGGGCAGGGTCAACACCAGCACCGCGGCATCTGCCTGGGCGGTGGCGCCGAAGTGGCTGGCAAGAACGATTTCGCGTAGGAAGCCTGTAATACGTCCCGCCAGGATGGCGACGGACAGGACTACTCCCATTCGTATCAGGCTTTTGCCCATCGAGTGTCGTGGTGCGAGGCGGCGTTGTCAGGGCTTGGATGCTGAGCCGGCTGCGGCCGCGGCAATTTGCTTCTGCGAGACGATATCATCCACGATGCGCCGCAGGCGCAGCCGATTTTCATCCACCAATGCGGGCGATGCCTTGAATTGGGCGATTGCCTGGTTCAGCCTGCCGATTTCGTGTTCAAAGTCCATGTTGGACTTGAGTTCGTCGAGGCTCTGTGCCATCCGGTGGAAGGTGCGCGACAGAATGACGCTGGACGAGCCGAGGCGGACGTGTTCGCCGAGGATGACTTCGGCGGGCAATTGTCCTTCGCCAACCCGGGCAATGCCTCCAATGCCAAAGGGGAGTCCCTGGCTGCACACGATGGCGGCCAGTTCGTCGATGAGGCCGCTGGCCAGCGGCTCGAACATGAAGGTACAGCCTAGCTCAAGATGCAGATCGTTGAGCCCGATGTGAAGTTCGGATACGCCGGCGATCTCGACGATTTCGGCGAGAGATCGCGTGGCGCCTACGGTTTCCAGCAGGGGAATCAGGCGGGCGCGGCCGTCGATCCATTGGCTAACTTGGCGGACCGCAGCCGCGTCCGCGAACATCGGAAGCATGATGATGTCGGCGCCCCGCCTCAAAACCTGCTCAATCTCTTCCTGGGTGTTGCCGTCCAGGGGATTGATGCGTACGAGGAGGTCTGCGTCGGGAGCTGCTTGCCGGATGGTATCCACGTCGCTTAGCGTGTGGCGGCTGATGACAGTGTTCAAATGACCCTGGCGGGCCAGTTTTCCTGTGAACTCAAGGTCGACAAACACACGACTTACTCCGTGTTTGACGACGTACCGGGCGATGTCCGGCAAGTTCGTGATCAGCATGTAGTTCATCGTGGTCCACCCGTCTATAGCGGGCAGAGTGTACACTATCCTGCCCATAAATGGGTTTTCGGTCAGATACAAATTGGTGTGTTTCTGGTCAGCGGAACCAATGAATAACTATGAGTAGATCAAGTCAGCTCGTCGCTTCGGAAGAAACTCCCGATCTCAATTTTCGACAAACCATGCTCCGAGTTGGTCTGGTGTTTGTCGTATTGTGCATCGGGTTTTATATCGTGGGGGCAAGTGGTTCGGGTAGCCTAAGGCCTCGTCCGGTGCTGCATTATCTGTTCACCTCTACGCCTGCTGCGATTTCAAGCTACGCCAGCTACTATTTCTACAATGTCCTGGAGAAATATGATTTTTGGGGGGTGGTCGCGTCAGTGGGTTTTCTGATGATTATTGGAATTGCCACTGCCTTGCTGGTGTTTGAGATTTTCTACTACTGGTGGAAGCGGGGCGACTTCCGAATTGGAATGCGCGAAACGTCGCTGTATCGCTTTGCATTCGGCGACAAGAGCGAACGGACCGATCTCTACCTATTCCTGTATTACGCGCTGTCGCTTGATGGGTTGGTGGTCATGGCGTTGGGCTTGTTGGGGCCCTTTATTATTTTTGGGATTCTCGTCAATAACGTCCAGATCGGTATTGGGCAATATATGCCGTCGTGGGCGGCGTTTCTTGTATTCATCCTGGTTGCGGATTTTCTGGCGTATTGGTTTCACCGCTTCGCTCATACAACGACGTCGCTTTGGGAGCTGCACAAGTTCCACCATTCCGCACTCAGCATGAATCTGCTGACGGCGCACAGAAATCATCCATTCGAAGTGGCGATGCAGTATCCGCTGCGCGCGATTCCGTTGATTCTGGTCGGGCCCAGCATTCCGGAGTACGTGGTCTACACAATGATTCACCACGCGGTGATTCTGCTGCAGCATTCCAATTTCAATGTCGGCTTCGGCTGGTTTGGTCGTATTATCGTGTCACCGCGCTTTCACCTGTTGCACCATTCGTCCAAGCCTGAGCATTTCGACCAAAACTATGCTGTGGTTTTCTCGTTTTGGGATGACTTGTTTGGTACAAGGTACAAAGGGAAGGATGTTGATCCCGTTTATGGCGTGACAGACAACTATTTTAACCGGCGGGGATTCGGTTTTGATATGTGGGCGCCATTCAAGCGATTCTGGCGAGGAATTTTCCGTAAACCGGTCAAGGTCTAGGAAGCATCGGCTCCCGCCGCGGGCAGCGCACGGGAGCCAGTTCGATGCTTACTTTGCCTGCATGTCAGCTGTGGCGCGGCGAGAGGGGTCTTCAGGACGCGTTGAGTAGCGCTTGAGCCGCAAGGCGGGTTTCTCTACCAAGTACCAGGACAACAGGCCCGCTGTGATGCTGAACGCGACCGAGATCCATGCGCCTGCAACGGGCGAAACCTTGCCGTTCAGGTAGTAATACGCCATTTGCTGCAGCGGTGTCGAATATATGTATACACCGTAGGAGATGTCTCCCATCCGGTGGATGGCATCGGCCAGTCGCGAATGGCGCACTCCAATGGCCATGACAATATATGGCAGTGCGATGAAGTGCACAGGATAGTAGGCGCTGGTCTTGAAAGTCAGTATGTAAACAACAACCAGGATCGCCGCAACGTCAAGCCGCAAGAAGCGCAGGGGTATCCAATTGAATAGCGCCCCGATGAAAAAAAAGGCGATGAAGCGGGCTGCATTCACTGGTTGAAAATACAGCCAGAAAAAATAATCTTCTTTATTGTTGTTGATCGATTGCATCGCATACCAAAGTGTCTTGTCATTGGTAGCCATGCCATTGAGAAAAAAGGCCGCGGCAATGATGGCCAGGGCGAGGACGTACGGCCACTTGCGGCCCCTGACAAACAGCAAGGCTATCGCGATGAGATAAGCCGAGAACTCGATGCTGAGGGTCCAGATGGAACCGTTGACGGTGAAGGGCCGGGGTTGGCCTTCGAAAACGCCAGGCAGTACGGTTTGCAGTGGGAACAGGAAAATATTCAGCAGATAAAGCCACGTGCGTTCGTGGGACAAGTAGCTCGCAAGGGGCAGGCTTGTGACCATCGGGCCCAGGATCAAGGCGCTCCATAGCATGCAGACGATCAGGCCGGGGAAGATGCGCACTGAGCGATTGACGATGTAGCCGCCAATAGTTGGCGAGGCAATCAAGCTGCGCGTTACCAAAAAGCCGCTGATCACGAAAAAGGTGATCACGCCGACGGTCGCCAAGTCGTCATAGCCGGACCATTGCAACACGGGACAGGGGCCAAGGGCGAAGATGCGCAACACATGGGAGTACACGACCATGAACGCCGCTGCAAGGCGCAGGGCGTCGAAGTTGTTGCGAGGCGGCAGAGCAACCAGGGTGTCCTTGGGATGGGCTGCGGAGCCGGCGCTCAGAGCGAAAGTCATCATGTCATCGATTGAAATGGTGGGGTGCGACGGAAGTGCGCAATTTTTGCACAGGTAGGCGGGGCGTGGGCGGTTTTGGGTGTGGCTAGCCCGGGCATCGCACTATAATGTTCGCCTACCTACATTGGCCACTGCCGCGAAATTATCCATGAAAAATAACCCCACGTTACATGTCGTGCACTGCATTGACACAGAGGGCCCGCTCGACGAGAGCCTTGCGGATACCTTTGTTCGCCTGCGGCAGTTGTTTAACGTGGTGCTTCCCCCCACGCGTGAGAACCTGGCCAAGCTGCAGCAACGTCAGATCCCGCTGGATGGCCTGGAAGACGAGGTTGCCAAGGTCGTTTCGCCCTCGCTGATGGCCTATAACCGCACTTGGCATGACGTGGGCGCGATGCTTGATGATTGCATGAGCGCCCCCTTTCGCAACCAGATGGTCGATGATTTTGGCCGTGGTTGGGTCTATAGCTGGCATTGCATGGACCATTTGGGATTGAATGAGAATCCCCGGCGTAAGGATTTTGGGTACGGAAATATTTTTCGCTACTACCAAGACAAGATACGCGAGACGAATTCCGAGCTCGATGAAATTGATTGGCATTTCCACCCGCTGTCATTGACTCGGCACCCGCTTCATGCTGCAACGTCTTTTGCGAATAGTATGGATATTTTGATGCCTACTATTGCGCGACGCATTATAGATAATCACTGGTTCCCCACTACCAACCGGCCCGGCTTCCATGCCGAGCGCCCGGATTCGCATTTGTTTTTCGAACAGTGGATTCCCTTTGACTATGCCAGTCAGTCGCATGAGTCGGCGATCTCGGCGCAGCGTGATACTCAGCTTGGTCGGTTTGGCGATTGGTCCCGTGCCCCGGCGGATTGGCTTGGTTATCATCCCAGTCACGACGACTATCAAGTGCCTGGAAACTGCCGGCGCTGGATTTTTCGGTGTTTAAATCTGGGAACGCGCTTGCGGGTAATGCAGATCGAGCATGTGAGGGATGCTTTCAGGCAGGCGAGTGAGAATGGGTCGGCGATTCTGGCCTTTGCCGATCACGATTATCGGGATATTCGACCAGACGTCCAAACCTTGCGCGCAATGTTGCAAGAGGTGCGTGCCGAGTTTCCTGACGTGAAAATACGGTTTTCCGGGGCCCATGAGGCGGCACAGGCGCACGTCAGCGCTGAAAGCGAATCGATAAAGCCGTTGGAGCTTGCGCTTCGGGTGGAAAATAATCGTATTTACGTGAACGTGGTTGCGGGACAGGTCTTCGGTCCGCAGCCATTCCTTGCATTGCGCACGCGTGATGGGCGCTATTTTCACGACAATTTTGATGTCATCACGCCGAATTCCGAATGGACTTATGTGCTGGACGACCAGACAATGATGTTGCAGAGTCTGTCGCACATTGGCGTGGGAGCAGCGGGTCGCTTTGGCGGATACCACGTAGCGTTACATACGGTTGTATGATGCAGCGCCGAAATCTTGCTCGGACCTCATAATTGATCCGAACAAATGATTCGAGCAGATTCGAAACGTCGATACTGATCCAGAGATAATGAAAGTATTCTTGGTGTTTTACGGAGGGGGCCATGTCACCGCCGCCGTTCCGCTTATCCGCTCGCTGAAAAACAGAGGTCACGAGGTTGTGCCGCTCGCGTTGACGACGGCTTCCGCGGTGTTGAGCCGATTGGGTATCGCGCACCGGACGGTCCGTGATTATGTTGATGCGACTGACGCGCGGGTCGCGCTGTATGGTGGCAAGCTAGCCGAGAAGCACCATACGGAAGGCAAGGGCATTCCGAGGGAAGAGTCCATTGCCTACCTCGGCGCTTCGATGCGGGATCTGGTTGATGAGATTGGAGAGACCGCGGCGTGGGCTGCTTATGAAGAGCGCGGCCTCAATGCGTTTTCACCGGTGGCCACGGCGAGCCGCATTCTCAAATCGGAACAGCCTGACTGGGTGGTGGCGACAGCCTCGCCCCGCATGGAATCCGCGCTATTGCGGGCGGCCTGCCAGCTGCATATCCCCAGCATCTGCGTCATCGATCTTTTTGCCATCCTTGAGTTGCCTTGGTTGCGCCGCCCTGACAACGGGCACTTGCTGACGGTCTATTCGCAGACCGTGGTCGATCGCCTGGTGGAGGCCGGGCGGATGCGCGAACGTATTTTCGTGACTGGCAATCCGGCATTCGATGCGCTCAATGATCCCGAATTGCAACGGCTGGGCGCGGAGTGGCGCCATCGACATGGGGTCGCGGATCAAGAAAAGCTCATCCTCTGGGCGGAGCAGCCCGAACCGTCGAATCCCGAACTGCCCCGGCGGGTAAGGGCGTTCCTCGCTGAGCTTTGCGCACGGCGCGCAGGGTGGCGCCTGGTTGTACGACTGCACCCCAGCAGTACCGATCCGCGTGGTGAGGTTATTCCCGACGGCGCGTTGCACAGCCCTGCGGAAGATGCGTTGCCGGTGGTGGCGGCCGCGGCGGATGCCGTTGTTACGCTGACGTCCACGGTGGCGATGGAGATGTTGCTGACGGGTAAACCCGCCATCGTCCTACAGTTGTCCCAATACGATGCGTTGGTAAGCTACAGCGAAGCGGACGGCGCGCTAGTGCTTGGCGATCTGCAGGAAGTGGGGCAAGGTCTGGAACAGGTGCTGAACGACACGCCGCTTGCCCGCAAACTCGCTGCGGCCCGCAAGACGTTGCCGCCTCCAGGAAACGCGGCCGAGCGTGTCTGCGATGTGCTTGAAAATGAGCATGCGAAGACGCTCGCCGAGATTCGAGAGGCCCGTTCATGAGCCCGCAGAATGCAATATTCGGCGAGACTGGGCCGGCGCAGGACGCCTCGGCACCGCTGGTGGCCGATGACGTGGCGACGCGCTGGCGGGGCAGGTTGCTGGTTCTGCTTGCCCTAGGGCTGTTCACCGCCGCGAGTCTGCCGATCCTTCCCGTCTGGGGCGATGCATGTAGATTGTTCGCAATCGTCGTTCTCGTGCTTCATCCCCGTGTGCCCCGATGGCTGGGTGTGGTCCTGGGGTTGACTCTGGTGGGATTGATGCTCCTGCCAATGGCTCATTCGCATGCCGGCTTGCTGGTCAGGCCGCTGCAGTATGTGGCGGATGCCGTGCACTATGTCATGGGCTATCCGCTCAACCTCGCGCCGGCAGTGCAATTGCTCATCGTCGATAGTGTTCTTTTCGCTGGGCTCGGGTTTCTCTGCTGGCGGGATACGCGGCATAACCCGATGGGCCGGTATGTACTCATCGTGCTGGCGCTGTTCGGCGTCTGGTTGTTCGGCAATGCGCTGTGGAGTCTCTATGATGCCGTTCGCGAGTTGTCGACGGACGCCGAGAGCGCCTCCTTGCTTGAGCGTTCTGTCAGTAGCGTAATGGCGGCCTCGGCCATCTGGTACGCATTCATCCTGACTGCATTCTTGGTCATGCTCTTGGTCAAGACCGAGCGCGATCGCACCCTATTGCTATCGACGGTCGGTCTGGCCATGGTGTTCCAGGCGTTGATCGCTTTGGTGCAGATGGCGGTGGGAGACTGGGCCTACATCCTGGAATTTCCAGATGGCTTGGACTACATCCGCCGGGTGCGTGGAGCATATTATTACCACGGCAGTCTGGATTTGTTCCTGACGATTGGTCTGTTCGTCATGGTGTCGCTGACGGCGAACGTGCGGCGGAAATGGTTGCCAGTGGCGGGTTTTGCAATACTGGCCTGTACGTTGGCGCTGAACAGTACCCGCGCATTGAGTGTTGGTATCTGTCTCGGCGCCGTCGCATGCCTGGTCTGTTTTTGGCGGGTGCGGGCAAGCCTGTATCGCCCGATGATTGTGGCGTTGATACTCGTCATTCCCATGTTTGCGTCGCTGGTGTTCTATGACAAAGCGGAACGCAAGATCGAGGGAGATGGTACGTCGGTTGAAATCCTTGCTCAGACCAACGTGGCCCGTTTCGATCTGGCAGGCGGCGCGCTAAAGGCGATTGAAAAGCAGCCCCTGTCGGGATATGGTCCGAGTTGCGTGATTCCCTTGTCCGGCCGCGTGTTGGGCGGCGAACGTTGCACCGATTCGTCTCACGTGCTTCTAGTGGACGCCGCGCTGATGCTGGGCATTCCGGCTCCGGTGCTATTGTTCCTGTTCTTCGCGGGCATCGGCGGGTACTGCCTGTGGCGTGTCTTGTTCCGTCGTGATCCCTGCGGGCTGTACATGGTTGGCGTCGTGGGTATGGTGGTAATGCTGGGCATTGCCACCTTGTTCTTCCCCAAGGAGCGCGACTGGAATCTTCTCATGGTGTTCGCGATCCTGGCGCTGGCAGTCTGTGCTCCCAACGGGTCGGTTACAACGGGGGAGCGCTCGATCCTTGTGAACCGCTGGGGCCGGGTTGGCATTGCGCTTAGCGCGTTTGCATCGATCCTTTGGGTCGTGCTCACGAGCCCGACTTACACAATGCCCTTGACGGACTTTCTGCGCGCTCGCGCGCTCATGAACGCGCAACATGTGCCTCAGGTGGTCTACAGCAATTCGGGTCTGTTGACGGCGGTGGGACGATTTGCCTTTTCCGTGATGGGCAACTGGATTCCCTCTATAAAGAACGTGTCGTTCCGTCAATTGCGTGATAACGGCGAGGCGCTTGATCTGCCTACGGGATCCTGGGTCTTCTGGTCTGGGGCGCACGACAGTGCCTATCCCAACCTGGTGAAGAGCCAGCGTTTCAATTTTTACCGCCCTTACGGCCTGGCGCCAAGTTTCAATTTGCCCTATGGTTGGGAGATGGTCCGCAGCAGTTCGCCGGCGGTGTCGCTGCTGAGGGTGGGGTCTTCACCATACGTGGCGCCATTGGGGCTGGACGACGTCCTGTGCGGCAAAGTCCGTGACGATGATGTTTCGCTGTTTGGAACGCCGCGCGACTGCGCCCCGCATGTCCCGGTGAATGAGCTGAGCGAATGGCGGCGTATCGCACCGTTCGTGACTCAGTTGCAGTTCAAGCTGAGCGACTCGCAGACAGAAGCCGAAAAGCGCAGCCGCATTCAACGGCAACTGACCCCAGTGCGGCACACGGGTTTGGAGTTCGACTTGATCTATCAGGATGGCCGCAGCGTCCATATCGATGAGGATCGGAGTATCCCCCTGGCTTTCGGCGAGGGAGAGCGTCTGAAGGCGGTTGATATGACGATGCGCGTCAACGCCCCTTACGTACGCCTGGAGTCGGGTGCCGTGATCGCTGTAGGCATGAATCTGGCGCGTCCTGATGCAATTACCACGGTGACGGCGGAGGGTGTGAAGCCCGCGCCTGTGCTGGGGGATGAAAAGGCCACGACGTCGTGGGCAGGACGTGATGGCGATCAAATCGTAATCGATGCCCGCAGGGCCAAGCGCGCGGCACCGTTCCTTTATGAAATCATGCTGCCGAACTACGCCAAGCCAGACGGCAAGCCGCCAGTCAGTTGGGTCTTCGAGGGATCAAACGATGGTCAATCCTGGGTCGACCTGGATCGGCGCAGCCGCCGTGAGGATCTGACCCCAGGGGCAACCGAGTGGTATGCGCTGCGGTCAACGCCGGGTTATGACTATTACCGGTTCACGTTGACCGGCAAGAGCAAGAGCGAACCTATCTCCGTCTCTGGCGTGAAGCTGTACACCGAATTTTCTGGAAATCCTGACTATGAATGAGAGCATCTTACTAATTGGCGCTGGCAACCTGGGAAGCCGGCATTTGCAGAGTCTGGCAGATGCTCCGTGGATCGGGCGCGTGGTGGTGGTGGAACCCAGCCAGGCGGCTGCGGAAGTTGCCCGTACGCGATGGCACGATGTGCCGAATTGCCAGGGCAAGGAGTTGATTTTCGCCGCATTGGACGATGTTGCACGGCGCGGGCCGTTTCATGCGGCCGTGATTGCCACCCCCGCTCCAGGACGTTTGCAAGTATTGCGCGCGGTGCTTGGCCTGGGGATCAAGCGAGTCCTGTGCGAGAAGGTGCTTTTTCAAAGCGAAGCAGAACTGGATGACGCGTTGATGGTGGCGGCCGAGGCAGGCGCAGATATCCGCGTGAACCATATCTACCGTTACCTGGACGCTCTTTACAAATTGCGCGCCCTGACGGTCGGCCAGCAAGTGTCCATGTCCGTGGACATCGACGGCGATGGCATGGGCTGCAATCTCATTCACTACGTCGATCTCTTTGCCTATCTGACCGGCTCGAACGTGAGCGAGCTGGCGGCGGAAATCGACAAGCCGGTCCACGAATCCAAGCGGGGCGGCAATTTCGTGGAGTTCACGGGCAAGGCCGTTGCGTCCGATGATCTCGGAGGTCAACTTCGCGTGACTTACCACGACAAGGCACCAGCCGCGGCTCCGCGCATCTGTGTGGAAGGCGAATTCGGCCGGGTCGTGTTCGATGAAGCGACGGGTTCCGTGGTCAGCGATCTCGCCCCATTGCAGGGTCTTGTCTTCAATGTGCCACGGGTGAGCGCGCTGACTGCGCCAATTCTTGCGGAGCAACGTGAGGGCCGCTGCTTGTTGCCGACCCTGGAGCAATCCGCGGCTATGAACCGTCTGATGTTGAAGACATTCAATGTTCAATTGACTGGGCGGCATGAGCGTGACCTCGCTTGCCCCATCACCTGAATAGCCTGTTGCGCACGAGGAGTTGGAACTCATGAATATCTTGTTGGTTGGCGCGGGCGGGATTGCCCCCGAGTATGTCAAGGCGCTGCGTGCTGTAGGCGTTCAGAATATCGATGTGTTGGCTCGCACAGAAGCCTCCGCACAGAAGCTTGCGCGGGATTGGCAATTGGGCCAGGCGTTCGGCGGTGGGGCGGATACGCTGGCCAAGGTCGGTGGAAAGTACGACGGCGTTGTGCTGGCATCCGCGATCGAAAGCTTGATGCCCCTGATGAATGTGCTGGCTGACATCGGCGCACAAAAAGTGCTCGTCGAAAAGCCTGTCGCGCTGTCGAGCCAGGCGTTGCGCACCTTTATTGCGGCGCATCCGTCGTTTGATGCGGCCGTCGCGCTGAACCGCCTGTACTTCCCTTCCGTTCAATTGCTGCGCGAGCACATGAAGGGCGAAGAAGTCACCAGCGCCGCGTTTTCGTTCACGGAGTGGGTGCATCGCATTGATGCCACCGCGTATTCCACTCTCGAGCTCGCTCGGTGGGGGGCCAGCAACTGCATCCACGTGATAGCAACCGCATTCGACCTTATCGGCATGCCCAAGGCGCTGCATAGCGTTATCGGCGGCAAGGACACCATATCCTGGCATCCTGCGGGCGCCGTGTTCGCCGGATCAGGAAGCTCGGACAGAGATATTCCGTTCACTTACATGTCGGATTGGCGCAGCGCTGGACGCTGGTGGCTGAGCGTGAGCACAACGCGGGGGCGCTACGACCTGATGCCGATGGAAGGCGTGACCTTCACCGAACGCGGGACCATCGCACCCCAAACGTTGATGGCGCCCTATTCGGGCGAGGTCAAGTGCGGTTTTGAGCCAATGCTAAGGGCTTGGCTGGCGCCGGCTGGTCAATCGGCCGTCGTGGGTTTGAACGATCTGGTGGCTCATCTCGAAGTCATTGAGAAAATCTTTGGTTATGACGCGGTTGCCTAAAACCCTGGACGTCGCCGCGTTTCTTGCGCGGCCGCTGGATCCCCTGGTCTTCTACGATATCTTGCCATCGGACGGCTGGTCGGTTCGGGGTCTGCCCGAGAAGCCGGTTATCGGCGATTTGGTGGACAGGTTATTGGCAGCTACGGTCGACACGGTGGCGGAAGGCGATCTCGATCTGATCCGGGCGGCGCTGTTGGGTGGCGGCGCGGACCAAGAGCGGGACGAGCGGTTGACTGCTCTGGCGGACCATGCATCCAGGCTCTACTCGCGCTTGCTTGAAGGCGGGAAGAGCCGTAGACCGCTACGCATGAAGTTGCAGCAATTGAACTTCTTCCTGCGCGATTGGCTGGATCGCGACGTCGATGTGGTGCGTGACGTGCAGGGAGAGACGTTGCTCGGTGCGCCGGCGCCATGGGACTGGCTGGACCTGGAGGGAGGGGGGCGACTCCTGTTGATTTCGGGGCCAGACAATGTCCGGTGGCATTGGCAGGGAAAATCCGGCGGGCAGTCTTGCGGATACCCGAGTCAGCTGGACTTGATCGCTCCTGGGCGCATTAGCATCGGTTCGATTTTTTCAAATGGCGCTGATGTATTTGATAACGGCACCATTGATCATGTGGAACATCATCGGCCTATTGTCCTGATGTTCTCCATGGCAGCGGAACTCTGGGCAGTGGATTACGACGGCCATGTCTTTCCGATCGGCGATCACGCGGCAGGAGTCAAATTGCCTATTCGGCAGGTGGATCGCGCGCGCCGTATCGGCGATCGGCTCTATCTGTCCGATTGGACCGCCCCGGGCGTCATCGTCGTAGTGGAGCTTGGCAGTCTTGCCTGCCGGGTTCAGGCTCTGCCGGGAATACTGCTATTGAATGACATCTGCGAGGGGGCCAAAGGCTTCTACGCGGTCTGCAAGCAGCAAGGCAATGTCTTTGCGTTTGATCACGCTTTCATGCCTCGCGGTGAGCGGCTTGGATTCGGGCGAGGCAAGGGGAGGCTGTTCGATCCCTTGACCGTGCGCTGCAGCGGTGACCAGCTTCAAGTGTTGAACTGGATCACCGGCAGTCTCATTTTGCTGAAGGCCTTCTAAGCCTGAATAGGCGTTTATTTGCGCTTTTTCAGTGCTGTTTCGATGCACGCAATGGTGCGCTCGAGCTGGCCTTCGCTCATGTTCGAACCGGAGGGCAGGCAGATACCGTTGTGGAAGAGTCCGTCTGAAACGGATTCTTCACCGTGCTTGAAATACTCGCAAGATGCAAAGACTGGCTGCAGATGCATCGGCTTCCAGACCGGGCGAGCTTCGATGTGCTCGGCACCCAGCGCCTGGATCAAATCGGTCGGCGTCACCCCGATCTTCGGATCCAGCGTGAGCGCGCTCAACCAGTGGGTCGAGAAACTCCAATCGGGTTCGGGCATCATGTGGACACCAGGCACGCGCTGGAAGCGGTCGAGGTACTGGGCGTAGACGTGTCGCCGGCTTTGTACCCGGTCCTCCAGCACCTTGAGCTGACCTCGGCCGACGCCCGCCAGAATGTTGCTCATGCGGTAATTGAAACCGATTTCGCTGTGCTGATAGTGCGGGGCCGGATCCCGGGCCTGAGTGGACAGAAAACGGGCCCGGTCGACGATCGCTTTGTCATTCGACACGAGCATGCCGCCACCCGACGTGGTGATGATCTTGTTGCCGTTAAACGAGTAGATGCCGATGGCGCCGAGCGTGCCGCTGGCGCGGCCTTTGTAGCGTGCGCCGAGGGACTCGGCGGCGTCTTCAACCAGGGGGACCCCGTACTGGTCGCAAAGGGCAAGGATCGGGTCCATGTCGGCGCTCTGGCCGTACAGGTTCACCACGATCACCGCCTTGGGCAGTTTTCCCTTGCGCTTGGCGTCTTCAAATGCGCGCGCGAGCGCCTGCGGCGACATGTTCCAGCTTTCTGGCTCCGAATCGATGAAAACGGGTTGCGCTCCCTGGTAGACAATCGGGTTGGCGCTAGCCGAAAACGTCAGCGAAGAGCAGAACACGGTGTCACCGGTGGTGACTCCCAATATGCGCAACGCCAAATGAATCGCAGCGGTGCCCGAGCTGAGCGCGGCAGCGTGGCCGATGCCGACATAGGCTGCCAGCTCCTTCTCGAAATTGTCGACGTTTGGCCCCAGGGGGGCGATCCAGTTGGTACGGAAGGCTTCTTCGACGTACTCTCGCTCCAGCTCTCCCAAGTGGGGTGACGAAAGGAAAACTTGAGCGTCCAGGTCTGCTCTCGTTACTACCTTGATTGGCCTGCCTTGCGCATCCGTCACCGGAAGATGGTTGATGTCGTGCTGGTTCATCAATTCAAGCGCGGTATGGCGGGTATACCCCTCCGTCAGAACAATGGGGGTCGTGCGATCCAGCGTTTCCAGGGTTTTTTCCAGCGTTGCCCCATTGAGAATGAGACGGCGCAAGTCCCCGTCGGTCACGGTGCGTTCCAATTGCCCGTCCGGCGAGACCAAGAGCAGCATGCCGTGCGCGTGGTTGGATTGGTTCAATCGCTCCAGCGCTTCGCGCAGCGTGACACCCCGCGTAACGCAGAGCTCTGTGATCGGACTCTTTTTCTCGGTAGGTTTCATGTTCTGTCTCATTTACCAAACGGTCAGGCCGCCATCGACGACGAGATTCTGGCCTGTAGTGTACGAGGATGCGTCCGAGGCCAAGTACAGGTAGGCCCCCATGAGTTCATCAGGTTGCGCCATGCGGTTGAGCGGCACTCGCGCTGAGTAGCGGTCAACGAAGGTAGTGTTCTGTCCGCTGAATATACCTCCGGGAGTCACGGCATTGACGCGCACACCCTGAGCGCCCCAATAAGATGACAGATAGTGAGTCAGGCCCCAGAGGGCGGCCTTGCTGACGCTGTAGATGGCGGGAGTGTTGATGGCTCTTCCCAGATAGCTGGAGCCTTCGTATATGCGCTGATCGGGGGCGACGATTCCATAGATGGACAGGGTGTTGATGATGCTGCCTCGACCTGCTTGCGCCATCGGGGTCCCGAACACCTGGCAACAATGCATGGCGCCGGTCACGTTGACGTCCATGACCATGTCCCAGTCGTCTCGCGGGAACGTCTCGAACGGCTCGAAGAAGTTCGGACTTTTGGTTGCCGCGTTGTTGATCAATACATCGATGGCGGGCATGTCGGCGCTGAGGCGTTCGCGGATCGCTTCCAGTGCGGGCTTGGACGTGATGTCGGCGCATTCAGCGCGCAAGCGAGACGGCTCTCCGATATCCTGTTCCAGTGTGCGCAAGGCTGCTTCGGAGTGGTCAAGCGCAATGACAGTCTGTGCGCCGGCATCCAGAAGATGACGGGTCAGTCGTGAGCCCAGGATGCCAGCAGCGCCTGTGAGCAGGATGGTTTTTCCGGTCAGTGTGAAGTCAGTCATTATTTGCCTTGAGTCGTCTGCGCGGATGCCATGATCAGCTCGACAATTCGGAAGTCGATTTCGCTATCGATATCGATTGATCTTTCGCGCGGCATGACATGCAGCCGCGTGCGTCCGTTCCACAAGCCCTTTGTCAGGGAATGGTAATGCCATACATAGATCGATGCATTCATTGCATAGACCTTTGGAGCGTGTTGGCGACCCAGCACGGCCTGATCGGGCACTTTGACCAGACCGATATTGCCGTTCGGCTGACGCTCCACCATGTTGAAATATGGGTTCTTTTCGGCCTCGTATCCCGTGATCACTACATCGGTATCGTCGTCCAGCAGGGCGATGCAGTCAACGATGTCCTGCGCATTGCGCAGCGGGGATGTGGCATCGAGATCAATCACCCGCCCGACGGGGCCCGCGTTAGCGTTCACCCAATCGGCCATGTGTTGAATCACCGGCAATTTACCGGCCTCGCTGGTGGCAAGATGAGCCGGACGGAGAAGCGGCACCAACGCGCCTGCGTGGCGCGCCACGGCGGCGATCTCGTCGTCATCGGTCGAAACGTAGACTTCGTCGATCAGGTCGCAGGCAAGCGCCTGCTCAATCGTGTGAGTAATCAGCGGTTTGCCGTGCAGTAGCCGAATATTCTTGCGGGGCACGCCAACAGATCCCCCGCGTGCGCAGATAGTAGCAATGGTTTTCATGGATTTCAGCAGGCTTCGCGGGCTCGCAACAACAAGTCAAGGCTGGCGATGCCTTCGGTAAGGGGTTGACTGGTTTCTCGATTGGTATCCAAGGCACTGAGCAACTCGGCCATGGCTGCGGGATATGTGGCAGCCACGTCGAAATCTGCCGGGTCATTGGTCAAAAGCAGTTGACGGCCGCCCGCCTGGTTCAGATGGAGCGTCTTGCCGATCAGGTCGCAGACCAGGGTGCCCGACTCCGTAACGACGAGATAACGCCGCAAGGGCTGGCGCGAGATGTAATCGACGCTGACGGTCGCCAGCGCGCCTTGCCGGGCTCGCATCGCGATGCAGGCCACATCTTCCGTCTCGATTTCAAGCGAACTCACTTTGCCCGAAAACGCCTTGACGCTGTCGAATTCGCCCAGCAGCCAGCGAGCGGCATCCACCTCGTGGATGAGATCCAGCATGACGCCGCCACCCAGCGCGTACGAGGCGCTGTAGCTCTTGCGGTAGTCGCTCGCGGGTCTCCAGTCAGGCAGCCATTGGCCCGCCTGGAAGTCGCCGCGCACGATTGCTCCCATATCTGTCTCGAGCAGCCGCTGGCGCATCTGCGCGAGCGCTGGCAGGAATCGGAGATTGCAGCCCACCAGCGTCGGCGCCTTGCCGCGGTGCCTGTCTGCCGCCTCGATGAGCTGGGCAAGCTGTGCGCGATTCGTCACGACAGGCTTCTCGATGTACAGCGCGATGCCGGCGTCAAGCAGCTTTGGCAGGACCTCGATATGCAGGGAGGAAGGGCTGGCGATGACAGCGAGGTCCGGCTTCTCGGCGAGGGCGTCGTCGAGGTTGTCGCACACGATCGCGTCCAGGCTCGCACTGAGCGCATCGTGGTAAGCGCGGGACCGCAGCAGCACCCAACCAAGGTCCTGGCGCAGCGATTTCAGGCTGTTGATATGGCGCCGGCCGATCGACCCTGTGCCGATGACGAGTATCTTCATGTCGCCGTTGCCTTTCGCAGGACGGCGGGAACGCCCGCCCACAGGGAGTCCGGACCGGCATCGTTGCGCAGGACTGCGCCCGCGCCGACGGTGGCGCGTGAATCGATCTTCAGTCCAGGCAGGATGTTTGCACCCGCGCCAATCATGACCTGTTCGCCGATCTGAACGCCACCGGCGAGCGAGGCTTGCGGAGCGATATGGGCATGTTGGCCCACGACACAGTCGTGATCGATGATGGCGCCGTGATTGACGATGACCCCAGATTCGATGCGGCTCGCGGGCGCCACGACGGCGCGCGCGGCAATGAATACGCCATCGGCAATGCAGGCGTGCGGGGAAATGCATGCCGTCGGATGTGCGATGGTCAGCGGCTTGCCACCAGCGCGAACAAATCGGGCGAACAATTTTGCCCGCGCGACATTTGAACCGATGGCGATATGGAAATACTGGTCACGGAACATCGAGTCATCCAGCGGCGCACGAATACCGACATGCAGCAATGTCGTGCCGTCCAGGGCGGGGTTGTCATCGATGACGACTGGCGAGTAGCCGCCCATGAGCAGCAGGGCATCCAAGACGACTTTGGCATGGCCGCCCGCGCCGACTATCAGCACCTGGCTAGTAGGCATTGGATTTCATCAAGATCGAATCGTCCAGAGGCATCATGGTCAGCAGCGCTGCAATGCGTTCGCTGGCATGGCCGTCGCCATAGACGTTAGCCGAAGATATGCGGCCGGGACTCTGTCGCACGTGCTTGAGCGCGGCCTCGATAGACGCTGCGTCGGTGTCGCAATCCCGGACATTCGGATTGCGCTCACGCAAGTTTTGGCGTGACCCCACATTGATGACGGGCGTGCCGAATGTGGCGGCCTCGATAATGCCGCTGCTGGAGTTGCCGATCATCAGGTCGGCCGCGGCCATCCAGGCGATGAATTCCGGGCGTCTCAGATGCGTGAGCACGCGGACATCGGGCCTGTCCTTCAGGGACTCCAGAACTTGGGCCACCGCCGTACTACCTGCATCGGAATTGGGCTTCAGCGCCAATAACTGGTAGCCGTGGGCGAGGACGGCCCGCAGCAGCGTATCGACCTGTTCGGCGGCTCGGTCGGCTTCTTGCACGACGGGGTGGAACACCATCAGCGCCAGGGGCAAATCGGGGTCCAGGCCCTGCGACTGGCAAAGTTCCGTGCGATTCGCGCGAGGCGTTTCGGCGAGTCCGTCCAGCCCGGGGGCGCCGGTGACGGTAATATGTCGTGGTTGCTCGCCCATGCGGATCAGGCGGTCGCGCGACTGCTGGGTGGCGACGCAATGCCAGTGCGCAAGCTTGGAAATGGCGTGCCGCACGGGTTCGTCAATCGTGCCGGAACGCTCGCCGCCATGGATATGCACGATCGGAATGCCCAGGTGTGCGGCAGCGATGGCGCCGGCCAGCATTTCACCTCGGTCACCGAGCAGCAAGACGATATCCGGCCGGGCTTGTTCGAGGACGTCGCTGAACTGCATGACCATGTACCCGATCGCGCGGGCCATCCCTGCGCCCGTGCCGGTATTCATGGGGAGCACGATGCGGGCCAGGATGGGCAGGCCATCGTGCTCGATTTCCGCCACGGTATTGCCGTACTCGGGAGAGAGGTGCATCCCCGTGACAATGAGGCTCAATTGGCAGGCAGGATTAGCCTGGATCCTGTGCAATGTGGCCGCCATCAGGCCGTAGTCGGCCCGAGTGCCGGAGATATAGACGATGCGTCGCATGGTCGGGCTACTCGACGTCAGTCCAGGTCAAGGTGGTTCTGGACGGGATATCGTGCGTGGCGGTCTTGCCGTACAGATTGGCCAAGTCAGCGGGAGCGATACCCGTTCCCGGGCGCAGCAAGGTCAGGTTATGAGCGCCGAAGACCTCGCCTTTCTTGATCGCGGCGGCGGACGTGACGCTGCGTCGTACCAAGTCTCGTACGGCCAGTTCCTTTTGCGCAGGCGTCTTCACGCCATCACCCTGGGCCTGTTCCACCAACCGGATGCTCTGAACCATGGTGCGCAATTCGGCGGGCTCAAGCGATGCTTTGTGATCAGGGCCCTTCATGTCACGGCTGATCGTGAAGTGCTTCTCGATGACGCTCGCGCCCTGCGCGACCGCGGCGATCGAAATGGCGATGCCATCGGTATGGTCCGAATACCCGATGGGCAGATTCAGCGCCTGACGCATGGTGGCCATCGCGCGCAAGTTAACGTCGGCAGCCGCCGCCGGATAGTTGGATGTGCAGTGCAGGACCGTTACGTAGTCGGACAGCTTGCCGGTGTGGCCGAGGGCCTCGCGCGTGGCCTGCACCGCTGCAACGGCCGCTTCGACTTCTTGCAGATTCGCCATTCCGGTGGAAAGAATGAGCGGCACGCCGTAGGCCGCCAGTATCTTCAGGAACGGGATGTTGGTGATTTCGCCGGAAGGGACTTTGATGCGGCGCATGCCCAGACCGATGAGGAAGGAGGCGGCTTCTTCGTCGAAGGGCGTCGACATGAATTCGATGCCGCGGGCCGCGCAACGCTGGACCAGCGCTTCATAGGATGCTTCCGGCAATTCCAGCGCCTTCAGCATCTGGTGCTGATCGCCATCTCCCGTTTGGGTGCGCTGGTACTCTGCCTTGGGTGCTCCTTCGCGGACGAGCCGGTCGGCGCTGAACGTTTGAAACTTGATGGCGTCTGCCCCGGCGTCCGCGGCAATGTCTACTAGCTCTAGAGCAAGAGCGGTATCACCGTTGTGATTGACTCCGGCTTCGGCAATGATGAACGTGTTCATTGTGTGACGAGATGGTGATGGTTGGGGATGCGACCCATGTCGAGCTGGCACACGTATTCGGGCACCAGCTCCTTGAGGCAGGTCACAGCGTCGAAGAGGCGGTTTTCGCGCAGTGCTGCGGCCAGGCGCTCAAGGCCAGCCATGAGTTCGCCGTACTCGAGTTCATGTTCATTGGCTCGCATGATGCGTTCATGGCCAGTCTTTTCGACGTTTTCGCCAATCAGGAGCTCTTCATAGAGCTTTTCGCCTGGACGTAACCCGGTCACGCGTATTTCGATATCGCCCGCGGGATTGTCGGCGTCACGGACTTCCAGACCCGATAGTTGAATCATGCGGCGCGCCAGATCGACGATCTTGACCGGTTCGCCCATGTCGAGCACGAATACCTCGCCGCCCTTGCCCATCGCGCCAGCCTGCATCACCAGTTGGGCGGCCTCGGGGATGGTCATGAAGTACCGGATGATGTCCGGGTGGGTGATGGTGACGGGGCCGCCCGCCTGTATTTGATTGCGAAATAGGGGGACTACGCTGCCGGAGCTGCCAAGCACATTGCCAAACCGCACCATGCACAACTGAGTCCAGCTCTGCGTACGCGAGTGTGCTTGAAGGATGAGTTCTGCAAGGCGCTTCGTGGTTCCCATGATGTTGGTCGGACGCACGGCCTTATCGGTCGAAACAAGCACGAAGTGCTCGACGCGGGCTTCAATTGCGGCCTGCACCATATGCAGTGTGCCAAACGCGTTGTTCAGGATGCCTTCTGAAATGTTGTGTTCGACGATAGGGACATGCTTGTATGCCGCGGCGTGATACACGGTTTGCACGCCATACCGGCGGATCTGCTCAAGGCAGTACTCCCGATGGCGCACATTCCCGAGGATGGGGATGATCTCCACGGTGCAATCGCGGTGATGGATACGCAGGTATTGCTCGGTGGTGTAAAGCGCGGCTTCGGACACCTCCAGCATGACCAGTCTGGCGGGTCCTTGCGCCAGAATCTGGCTACAGAGTTCTGATCCGATGGAGCCGCCAGCGCCAGTCACCATGACGGACTTGCCCGTCACGCACTTGCTGATCAGATCAGGGATGGGCGGAACAGGGTCGCGGCCGAGCAAATCCTCGATCCGGATGGTGCGCAGCTTCCGATGATCAATCTCGCTATCGATGAGTTCGGCCAAAGGAGGGAGGGTGCGGATCTGCAAATGATACGACGCAAGATCCAGAGCAATTTCACGCAGCCGGCTGCGTGCGGCGCTAGGCATCGCGATGAAGAGCTGTTCGATTTGGTACCGATCAATCAATGTCGGGATGCTTGAGGGCGCGTAGGTGCGCAGGCCGGCGATCCACAGCTTCTGCTTGGCCCGTTCATCGTCCACCAATGCCACTGGTCGGTAGTGCGGGGTTGCGCGCAATGCGTTGGCCAACTGTTGCCCTGCCTTGCCCGCGCCATAGATGATGACGGGGATTCGACGAGTCTCCGGGAACAGGCCCCCGCCGAACGCAGTGCGCAGCAAGACTCGCGACAGTGCGAGCATCGTGATTGCCAGCAAGACGTAAAGAACCAAAAATCCGCGCGAAAGCACGGCGGGTAGAATTCTGAAGAACAGGTCGATCGTGCCGATTGCCATGATCGATAGCACGATGCCGCCTGTGATCGACAGGAGCGTGCGCCCGTTGAACGATCTCAGGGTGAAATGGTAGGCTCCCAGAAGATACATGCCACACAGCGCGCTGAGTACGGCGATGACGGAGTAGAGGCCGTATTCCCTGGAGAAGTACAGGAAGTCGAAGCGTAGCCAAAGGGCGGCATAAAACGACACGAACAACAGGGCAGCGTCAACAACAATAGTCGCAATACGCTTGTATGCTCGCGGCAAGTTCAACAGGCGCGCAGAAAGTGAAGCTAGCAATGTGATCGGCATTATAGAATTCTACCTAAATGAAACATCCCCGTATCCTTATCGTTCGCACGTCATCCCTTGGGGATCTGGTTCACATGCTGCCCGCCATATCCGATATCGTTCGGCATGTGCCGGAGGCGCGGATTAGCTGGATAGTCGAGGAGGCATTCGCGGAGATTCCTAGCTGGCATCCAGGAGTTCACGAAGTAATAAAGGTTGCTCATCGCCGTTGGCGGAAATCCTGGTGGTCCCCGGAAGTCCGGGCTGAGCGGAAGGCGCTGGCACAACGTTTGCGCGCTGAAGAATTCGATATCATTTTGGATATGCAGGCACTGTTGAAGTCAGCATGGCTAGTCCGCCAGACGCGAGGTGTCAAGCATGGTCTGGATTGGCGGTCTGCGCGGGAGCCATTGGCGAGCCTATTCTATAACGTCCGTCATCGAGTCGAGTTCTGGCAACCGGCAGTCATTCGTCAGCGGAAGTTGGCGGCGTTGACATTTGGCTACAGCTATTCTGGCCACCCGGATTTCGGTCTGCAGGAATTTTGTCGACAATCCGTCAATCCACCCGCTGAGGATGTGTCTCGAGAAGACCATGGGCACGAAGTGTCGCGGGTGCTGCACCTGGATACCAGCCAGGATTACGCGGTGATAATGCCTTCGGCAAGCCGTGACGACAAACTCTGGCCTGAAGATGACTGGCGCGCAGTGTTCCGCCGTTTGCGCGATGCGGGCTGTGCGCTGAAATTACTGGCCGGCAATGACAGGGAGGCGGAGCGAGCCAAGCTGCTGGTGGCCGGCATGGAAGACGTCGAAGTCATGCCCCGAATGGACCTGACCTCGGTTGCGCGGCTGCTGGCCGGGGCGCGCCTGATGGTCGGCCTGGACAGCGGCCTGACCCACCTGTCGGCCGCGCTGGGCCGTCCCACCATCGGCATCTACCGCGCTTCCACGCCGGTGCGCACGCCGCTGGTCGGTTCGAACTACACCGCCAGCCTGGGCGACCGCGGCGCCTCGCCGTCGCGCGAAGCTGTCATGGCGTCGGTGGAGCAGGCGCTGGCCGCGCGCTGATGAACCGCACCGTCTACACGCTGGGGTTGCGGGCGCTGGCGCCCCTGGTGTGGCTGTGGATGGCGCGTCGCGCCAGGCGGGCCGGGGGTGAATGGGGAATCTTTTCGCCCGAGCGATTCGGGCGGGCTGTATCGGGCGCGACCGTGCCGGACCGCTTTGCGCCCGGCAAAACCGGGGCTACCGCAGCGATCGAAGGCCCGGTGTGGGTGCACGCCGTCAGCCTGGGCGAGACGCGTGCCGCGCAGCCGCTGCTGCAGGCCCTGCTCGATCGCGGCCTGCCGGTGCTGCTGACGCACATCACCGCCACCGGCCGTGCCGAAGGCGCGCGCCTGTTTGCCGAGGCCATCGCCCAAGGCCAATTGCGGCAGGCCTGGCTGCCCTACGATTTTCCCGGCGCCACGCGCCGCTTCCTGGCGGCGGCCAAGCCGCGCTGCGGCATCCTCATCGAACGCGAGATCTGGCCCAACCTGCTGGCCGCGGCGCGACGCGCAGGCGTGCCGATGGCGCTGGTGAGCGCCCGGTTCTCGGAGTCGTCGCTGCGGCAGGCGGGACGCCTGGGCGGCGTCATGCGCGAGGCGCTGGCCGGCCTGGACCTGGTGCTGGCCCAGACCGCGCCCGACGCCGAGCGGCTGGCGCGGGCTGGCGCGCCGCAGCCGGCCGTCTCCGGCAATTTGAAGTTCGATCTGTCTCTGCCCCAGGACCGGGTGCGGGAGGGGCAGGCCTGGCGCGCGCGCCTGGGCCGGCCGGTGGTCGCCCTGGCCAGTACCCGCGAAGGCGAGGACGGGCCTTTCATCGCGGCCCTCAAACGTCTCGCGGGCACGCCCGGTGGGCCTCTGTTCCTGTTGATCCCGCGCCATCCACAGCGTTTCGACGAGGCCGCCGCGTTGCTGGAACAGGCCGGCCTGCCTTATGTGAGGCGGTCGACAGGCCAGGAGCCGGAGCCGCGCACGACCGTGTTGCTGGGCGACACGCTGGGGGAAATGGCTTTCTATTACGCCGCCGCCGATGTGGCCGTGGTGGCCGGCAGTTTCGCGCCGCTGGGCGGGCAGAACCTGATCGAAGCCTGCGCCGCCGGCGTGCCGGTCATCGTCGGGCCACACACCTTCAATTTTCAGCAGGCCGCCAGCGATGCCATCGAGGCGGGCGCGGCGCAACGCCAGCCGGATCCGGAGCGGGCCGTGGCGGCCGCGCTGGCGCTGCTGGCCGACCCCGTGGCGCGGCAGGCGGCCGGTGACGCGGCGCGGGCCTGGTTCGCCGGCCATGCCGGCGCCACCGCGCGGACCATGGACGCGCTGGCGCCCTGGTTGCGGTAAGGTCCGCGCCCGCCAAGCGCCTCAGGCGGGTTTGCGCGGTACCAGCGTAACGGCGCCGGGGTTCAGTTCCTGGCTGAAGCGGCGCGTGTCGCGCCCTTCGTCTTCCGGGCGCACGCCCAGCCAGCCTTGGCCGAGGGCGTAGACGCCCAGGTTGGCCAGCAGGATCAGGATGAAGAGCACTCGCATGGCGCGGCCTCGTCGGTGTCAGGCGCCCGTTGCCGGATTGGCGCGCGCGATGGCGGCCAGCCCATCCAGAACGGGGTGGTTCAGGTAGATCGGCACCGGCGCGGCGCCGAACGCGCCGCCGGCGTCGGCCAGGAGACGTTCGATCTCCTGGTGCACTTCCGGCCAGCCGCCGCCGGCGGCGAAGATCTGCGGCGTCTGGCCGTAGCGCTGGCGGCCCGCGAGCCACTGCCGCACCACCGCGCCGGCCTGTGCGGCGGCGATGCCGGAGGCGATGGCTTCATGCGTGTCGGTGGGATAGGGCACCACCTGGCCTTCCGCGATCGGCAGGTTGGCGGTGCCGTGCGCCAGCGCGTTGCGCATCATCGCCGGACCAGGCAGGATCAGGCCGCCGGCGAAGACGTTGTCCGGCCCCACGGTATCGATGGTGGTGGCGGTGCCGAAGCTGGCCAGCAGGAAGGGCGGATGGGCGCCGGGCAGGCGCGACAGCACGCCCAGCAGCGAGGCCCAGCGGTCCGCGCCCAATTGTGACGGCGTCTTGTAGCGGTTGACCAGTCCCAGGGTGGTGGCCTGCGAGGAGGCCCAGGTCACCGCGCAGCCATGGCGTTGCAGGATGGCGGAGATGGCGGCGCCACGCTCGGCGCCGGCCACGTTCACGCCCAGCGCACGCGACGGCCGTTGCGGCAGGGCGGCGAGCCAGCGGTCCAGGGCGTCCAGGTCCAGGCCGTCGAAGGCGACGGCGGCCGGCTCGCGCGGCATGTCCGGGCTGCTGGGATCCAGCCAACCCACTTTGAGGCGGCTGTTGCCGGAGTCGATGAGGATGATCATGCTTGGCGTCGAATCGAGATTTCACCGACCGAGATCGGCATGGCGCCCTGGGGCGTTTGCACCAGCAGGCGGCCCTGGCCATCGACGCCACAGGCGGTGCCGCTGAGGATCACGTCGCCCTTGTCCAGCACGTTGATCGCGCGGCCGGCAAGCGCGTCCACCTGGTCGAAGCGTTGCGAGAAGGCGGCGAAGCCGTCGCGTTCGAGGGCGCGGACGGCCTCGTGCCAGGCGTTTGCCGCGGCGCACACCAGGTCGGCGGCGGTGGCGGCGTGGCCAGGCGCGTGGCGGGTGACGCCGGCCCAATCGGCGACCTGACGGCCCAGCGCCTGCGACAAGGCGTCGGCGTCGACCAGGTTCACGCCCATGCCGATGACGACCGTATAGCCCGTTTCGCGGCCACCGGGGTTGCGGGTGGTCTCGACCAGCACGCCGGCCAGCTTGGCGTCGTGCCACTGTATGTCGTTGGGCCATTTCATGCAGAGGCCATCGGCGCCAGGGCCCGCCACGGCGCGTAGCGCCTCGCAGGCCGCCAGGCCGGCCAAGGGCGACAGGGCGGGCAGCTGCGCGGCGGGCAGGTGCACGTCGAAAGCGCACGAGAACATCAGCGCCGCGCCTACCCGGTTCTGCCAGGGACGGCCGGCGCGGCCGCGGCCGGTTTCCTGCAGATGGGTGCCCAGCAGCCAGGGCTTGCCGGCGCCCGCGCCCGTGCGGGCGCGCGCCAGCAGGTCGGCGTTGGTCGAGCCGGTGCTGGCGGTCCAGGCGATGTCTTGGAAGGCGGGCAGGCGCGAACCCAACATCCGGGCCAGGTCGTCTGGCGCGGGCAGGTCGATGGGGCGGACGTGATCGGACATGGCGGCGATTGTAGGGCACGCGCGGGCCGCGCTCGCGGCCTGTCGCCCCCAGCGTATATGATTGTGGATACATTTTTGCATTCCTGTCCCGCTACATGCCGCTTTCCGCTCCGACCGCGTCCCGCGCCGCCACGCCCTTCCGCCAGGAAGCGGGTGTGTGCCACGTCGGGGGCGACTGGAGCGTCCTGGCGCTGGCGGAGCCGGGCGAGGTCGAGCGCCGCCGCGCGGCGATGGCCAAGGCGGCCGATGCCGGCGTGCGCTGGGACCTGCAGGGCATCAGCCGGCTCGACACCATTGGCGCGCTGCTGATCTGGCAGGCCTGGGGCGAGAAACTGCCCGAGCGTGTGCGCTGGTCGGCCGGCCAGCAGGACGTGTTCACCGCCCTGGCCACGAACAAGGGCGGCAAGCAGGCGCCGCCTCGTCCCGAGCCCTCGTGGGGCTGGCTGCGCGCCCTGGGCGGGGCCGTGCTGCAGGCCGGCGAGAACGGCCGCGCCTTGCTGACCATGCTGGGTCAACTGGTCCTGGACCTCTTCGGCATGTTGCGCCGGCCGTCGCGGGGGCCGTGGCGCGAGATCTCGGCCCAGGTGTATCGCACCGGGGCGCAGGCGCTGGGCATCACGGCGCTGGTGGGTTTTCTGATTGGCGTGGTGCTGTCATACCTGTCGGCCCAGCAATTGCAGATGATCGGCGCCGACCGCTTCATCGTGCGGCTGCTGGGCGTATCGATCGTGCGCGAGCTGGGGCCGGTGCTGGCGGCCATCCTGGTGGCGGGCCGTTCCGGTTCGGCCATCACCGCGCAGATCGGGGTCATGCGGGTCACGCAGGAGCTGGACGCGATGCTGGTGATGGGCATTTCGCACGGCCAGCGGCTGATCCTGCCGCGGGTGGTGGCGCTAGCCATCACCATGCCGCTGCTGGTGCTGTGGACCGACGCCATGGCGATCCTGGGCGGGATGCTGGCGGCGCAGGTGCAGTTGGGCGTGTCGGCGCAGTGGTTCCTGCAGTCGCTGCCTGACGCCATTTCCCTGACCAATTACTGGATCGGTATCCTGAAGGGCGTGACCTTCGGCATCCTGATCGCGCTGATCGCCTGCCATTTCGGCCTGCGCATCCAGCCCAACACGGAAAGCCTGGGACGCGGCACCACGACGTCGGTGGTCACGTCGATCACTGGCGTGATCTTGCTGGACGCGCTGTACGCGGTCATTTTCAGTTCGGTGGGCATCTGATGGCCGGCGCCGAACAGCATCGCCTGTTTACCGAGGAGCAGGTCACGGTCGCGCCCGTGATCACCGTGCGCGGCCTGCGCACGGCGTTCGGCGACCACGTGGTGCACGACAACCTGGACCTGACCGTCTTTCCCGGCGAGATCCTGGTGCTGGTCGGCGGTTCCGGCACGGGCAAGACGGTGTTGCTGCGGCAGATCATCGGACTGGACCGGCCGGCGGCCGGCACCATCCAGGTGCTCGGCAACACCTTGTCCGAGTTGACGCCAAGCGAACGTCGGCGCCTGTCCTACCGCTGGGGCATGTTGTTCCAGGCGGGCGCGCTGTTCTCGGCGCTGTCGGTGTACGACAACGTCGCGCTGCCGCTGCGCGAGCTGCGCACGGTGCCGGAAGACCTGGTGCGCGATGTCGTGATGTGCCGCCTGGCGATGGTCGGCCTGTCGGCGCAGGATGCGGACAAGCGGCCCTCGGATCTTTCAGGCGGCATGGTCAAGCGCGTGGCGCTGGCGCGCGCGCTGTCGCTGGACCCGGAACTGGTGTTCCTGGACGAGCCCACGGCGGGCCTGGATCCGCTGCGCTCGGACGAATTCGTGGACCTGGTGCGCAGCCTGCACCGGCAGTTGGGATTTACCGTCGTCATGGTGACGCACGACCTGGACACGCTGCTCGCGCTGGCCACGCGTGTCGCCGTGTTGGCGGACAAGCGGGTGATCGTGTGCGACACGGTGCCGGAAGTGCTGAAGGTCGACCACCCGTTCATTCATACATTCTTCCTGGGCGAGCGCGGCTTGCGCGCGCTCGGGGACATGGCGCCGAAGGGAACGCATCATGGAAAACCGTAGTCACGCGCTCATGGCCGGCATCTTCACGCTGGTCCTGTTGGCCGCCGCTGCGCTGGTGGCCGTCTGGATCGGCCGCGACCGCACCAAACTGCAGACCTACGAAATCGTCTCGGCGACCGCCGTCAGCGGCCTCAACCCGCAGTCGACGGTGCGCTACCAGGGCGTGCCGGTGGGCAAGGTGCAGTCGCTGGCGCTGAACCCCGACAAGCCGGGCCAGGTGCGCATCCGCATCGGCGTGGCGCCGAACACGCCGATCACTGAATCGACCTGGGCCGAACTGGGCGTGCAGGGCGTGACCGGCATGGCCAATGTCGAACTGCGCGACGACGGCAGCTCGTTCAAGCGGCTGGCATCCAGCGCCGCCAACCCGGCTGCGATTCCGCTGCGTCCCGGCTTTCTGGACCGCATCGAGCAGCGCGGCGGCCGCCTCATTTCCAACGTCGAGGACGCCACTGAGCAGCTGCGGCGCCTGCTGAGCGAGCAGAATGTGCAGGCCCTGACCGCCAGCCTGCAGAACGCCACCGACATCACCCAGTCGCTGAAGGACGCCAGCCGCGACCTGGGGCCGGCGCTGGCCAAGCTGGGACCGTTGGTCGATTCGTTGGGCAGCACCTCGCGCCAGGCCGACCGCGCGGCGCGCGAAGTGGCCGACCTGGCCCAGCAGGCGCGCCAGTCGCTGGCGCGCCTGAACGCGCCGGACGGCGCGCTGGCCGCGGCCACGCGCAGCCTGAACGACATTGCCTTTGCCGCTTCGCGGCTGGATGGCGAGACCCTGCCCGCCGTCACCGGGATGGCGGCCAGCGTCACCGAGGCCGCGCGCGGCGCCACTTTCACCCTGCGGCGCGTGGACAACACGCCGCAATCGTTATTGTTCGGGCCGGCGCCGGCGGCGCCTGGACCCGGCGAGGCCGGATTCGCCGGCTTTGGGAGACAGCCGTGATGAAGATGCGTAGCGCAATCCTGATCCTGACCCTGGCGCTGGCTGGCTGCGGCGTGGGCCGTGTCGGCGCGCCGCCCGCCGTGTTCGACCTGGGGCTGGACAGCCGGCCGACGCCGCAATTGCCGGCGCGCGAGCCGGTCGCCCTGGTGTTCTCGGCGGTGCCGACGCTGTCGAGCACCGGCGTCATCTGGCGCGTCGGAGACAGCGCCACGCCCAAGTCCTATGCCACCTATCGCTGGGCCTCGTCGCCGTCCGACCTGGTGCGCCAGCGCCTGATCGAGCGCCTGTCGCGCCAGGGGCCGGTGCTGGCGGAACGCGCCAGCGGCCAGACGCCGCAGTTGCAGGTCTACCTGTCGCAGTTCGAACAGGTGTTCACCCCCGATGGGGCGGCCAGCGAAGGCCGCGTGCTGCTGCAGGCGGTCCTGCTCAATGGCCGCAGCGTGGTGGGCCAGGTGCGCATTGCGACGCAGGCGCCGGCGCCGACGCAGGACGCCGCCGGCGGCGTGGCCGCGTTGCGCCAGGCCACCGACGATGCGGCCGACCAGCTGGCGCAATGGCTGGCCAGCCAGCCCAAGGCCGCGGCGCGGCCCGGCGGTTAACATCTCTTCTTTTCCACGCAGCACGAGTCCGACATGCCCGCAAGCACTGAAACCCACGCCTTTACCGGAGCCGCCGGCCGCATCGACTGCGCCGTGGATTGGCCTGACGGCACACCGCGGGGCTGGGCCCTGGTGCTGCATCCGCACCCGCTGCAGGGCGGCGCGCGCGAGAACAAGGTGGTGACCACGCTGTCGCGCGCCTGCGTCCAGCATGGCCTGGTGGCGGTGCGGCCCAACTTCCGCGGCGTCGGGCTGTCCGAAGGCGAATTCGACAAATCCGTGGGCGAGACCCAGGACATGCTGGCGGTGGTCGCGCAGATGCGCGAGCGCCATCCGGAACTGGCGTCCGCGCCGTGGGTGCTGGCCGGTTTTTCCTTCGGCACCGCGGTCGCCGCGCAGACCTATGCCGCACTGGCCGACCAGGGCGATGCGGTGCTGCCCAGCGCGCTGATGCTGATGGGCCCCGCCGTCAACCGCTTCCAGTCGCACGAGGTGCAGGTGCCGGGCGACACGCTGATGGTGCATGGCGAAGAGGACGAGGTGGTGCCGCTGTCCGAGGCCATGGACTGGGCCCGTCCGCGCTCGATCCCGGTGGTGGTGATTCCCGGCGCATCGCACTTTTTCCACGGCAAGCTACTGGTGCTGCGCCAGCTGGTGCAGGCGCACCTGAAGGTCAAGCTTGACTGAGCGCCGCGCAACGCGCCGCGTTGCATCAAGTTGCATGTTTTAAATGGCCGAGGAACCCATCCCGGGCCGGACGGGTCTCATCGACTGCCTATAATTGTCAGCCACTTGCCCCGCGCCGGCGGGCGTCTTTCCTGGACCCACGTTGCCGATGAAGAATTTGTCTCACTCCACCCCTTCCCCCGTTGTCTTTGCCCGCCGCGCCCTGGCCGGCGCGGTGCTGTCGGCGATGCTCGCGACCTCGCTGCCGGCCTGGGCCCAGCAGGCGCCGGCCGCGGCGCCGGCGGCCGCGGGCGCCACGGCTCCCGCGCCGTCGGCAACGGGCGTGGTGCCGGTGGGCGACGTGTCGGCGGTGCCGGCGCCCACCATCGCGGCCAAGGCCTGGATCGTGATCGACGTGAACAGCGGCCAGACCCTGGCGGCGTCGAACCCCGACATGAAGGTCGAGCCGGCTTCGCTCACCAAGATCATGACGGCCTATGTCGTGTTCAATGCGCTCGAGGAAAAGCGCCTGACGCTGGAGCAGACCGTGCCCGTGTCGGAGCACGCCTGGCGCACCGGCGGTTCGCGCATGTTCATCGAGCCGCGCAAGCCCGTTACTGTCGATGAGCTGAACCAGGGCATGATCGTGCAGTCGGGCAACGACGCCTCGGTCGCGCTGGCCGAAGCGGTCGGCGGCAGCGAAACCGCGTTTGCCTCGCTCATGAACCAGGAAGCCGAGCGCCTGGGCATGCGCAACACCCACTTCATGAACGCCACGGGCCTGCCCGATCCGCAGCACATGACGTCCACGCGCGACCTGGCCACGCTGTCGGCGCACCTGATCACCGATCACCCGCAGTTCTTCCACTACTACAAGCAGAAGAGCTTTACCTACAACAAGATCACCCAGCCCAACCGCAACCGCCTGCTGTGGGCCGATCCCTCGGTCGACGGCATGAAGACCGGCCACACCGATTCGGCCGGCTACTGCCTGGTGTCGACCGCGGTGCGCGGCGACCGCCGCATCCTGGTGGTGGTGGTGGGCACCGACAGCGAAGCCACGCGCGCCGAGGAAAGCCTGAAGCTGCTGAACTGGAGCTTCCAGAACTTCGACACGGTCAAGCTGTTCGACAAGAGCCAGCCCGGCATCGACGCCCGCGTCTGGGAAGGCACGGCCGAGAACGTCAAGCTCGGTCCGCCCAACCCGGTCTCGATCGCGGTCCCGCGCGGCAAGGCCGGCGACCTCAAGCCCGTGGCGCAGCGCACCGATCCGCTGATCGCGCCGCTGGCCAAGGGCCAGCAGGTCGGCACGCTGCAGTTCACGCTGGACGGCAAGGTGTTGCGCACCGAGCCGCTGGTGGTGCAGGACGCCGTCGAACGCGCCGGCTTCTTCGGCCGCATGGTCGACACCGTCAAGCGCTGGTTCCAGTAAGCGGACGCGCCACTGGCGCGGTCGCGGGTGTAAGCTTCACCAAGAAGGGGCGGGCCGGGTGGCCCGTCCCTATCCATTTGATTCTCAGGAGCGGCTCATGATTCCGGGCGTGCCGGGCGAAAGCCAGGTGTTTCTCAATGGCGAGTTTGTGCGTATCGACGAGGCCAAGATCTCGGTGCTCGATCGCGGCTTCATTTTCGGCGACGGCATCTACGAAGTGGTGCCTGTCTACCGCGGCAATGCCTTCCGCATGGCTGAACACCTGGACCGCCTGGACCGCAGCCTCGCGGCCCTGCGCATCGCCCAGCCGTTCGACCGCGCGGGCTGGATCGACCTGATCGAGCAGCTGCTGGCGCGCTCGAACCTGGACACCTGCATCGTCTACCTGCAGGTCACGCGCGGCGTGGCCAAGCGCGACCACCAGTTCCCGGCCGAGCCGGTCAAGCCGACGGTGTTCGGCATGGTCTCGGCCTGGGCGCCGCCGTCGGCCGCGGCCCGCGCGCAGGGTCTGTCCGCCATCACCATCCCCGACGAGCGCTGGCTGCACTGCGAGATCAAGTCGGTGTCGCTGCTGGGCAACGTGCTGGCCAAGCAGCAGGCGGTCGATGCCCATGTCGACGAGGTGCTGCAGTTCCGCGACGGTTTTCTCACGGAGGGTTCGTCCACCAACATCTGGGTGGTCTCCGGCGGCAAGCTGTTGGCCCCGCCCAAGAACAACCTGATCCTGGAAGGCATCCGCTACGGCCTGATGGGCGAGCTGGCCGCCGAAGCCGGCATCCCGTTCGAGGCGCGCCGCATCACCCAGGACGAGGTCGCCCAGGCCGATGAACTGATGCTGTCTTCGGCCACCAAGGAAGTGCTGGCTATCGTGTCGCTGGACGGCCGGCCGGTGGGTTCGGGCAAGCCTGGCCCCGTTTTTGCGCAATTGCGCGCGGGTTATGATGCCCGCATCGCCGCGCTCTAGAACGGCCACGCGGGGCGGCCCTGGCGGCCCCCCGCGCCGGCGGCGGGCCTTGCCTGCACGATGCCTGCCCCCATATAGATAGTTTGACGCCCCAGGCCATCCATCATGCATATTCCGCCCGAAGAATCCCTCATCGAGTACCCCAGTGACTTTCCCATCAAGGTCATGGGCAAGCACCATCCCGACTTCGCGCAGACGCTGACCGAAGTCGTGCTGCGCTTCGACCCGGGTTTCGATGCCGCCACGGTCGAGATGCGGCCCAGCAAGGGCGGCAACTACATGGGCCTGACCTTCACGGTGCGCGCCACCTCGCGCGAGCAGCTCGACAGCCTGTATCAGGCCTTGCACGGCCACCCGATGGTGTCGATCGTCCTGTAGGGCCGGCGGTTGTGATCAAGTGGCTCGCGCGGCCCGCGGACTACCTGTCCGTGTGGCGGGACATGCAGGCGTACACCGACCAGCGGTCGGCCGAAACGCCCGATGAAATCTGGCTGTGCGAGCACGCCCCGGTCTACACGCTGGGCCAGGCGGGCCTGCCCGAGCACGTGCTCAACCCCGGCGCCATCCCCATCGTCCATTGCGACCGCGGCGGCCAGGTCACTTACCATGGCCCCGGCCAGGTGATGGCCTACGCGCTGTTCGACCTGCGCCGCGTCGACATGTACGTGAAGGAGTACGTGGCCCTGCTGGAATCGGCGGTGATCGACACGCTTGACGAGATGGGCCTGCCCGGCGCCTGCCGCAAGGCGGGCGCGCCGGGCGTGTACGTGGCGCATCCCGAGGGCGGCGATCTGGCCAAGATTGCCGCGCTGGGCATCAAGATCCGCAACGGCCGCGCCTATCACGGCGTGTCGCTGAACGTGGCGATGGACCTGGCGCCGTTCCTGGGCATCAATCCTTGCGGGTACGCCGGCCTGCGCACGGTCGACATGGCGTCCTGTAGCGTGCGGCGCGAGCCCACGGAAGTGGGCGACGCGCTGGCGCGCAACCTGGCCCGCTTGTGGCGCCAGGCAAGGACACCCGCATGAAGACAAGCTATACCCCGGCCGAGGTGGCCGCGACCACCCCTGAAGCGTTGGCCGGCCTGCGCGCCGGGCCGGCGCCGCAATACGCCGCCTGGATTCGCACGGCGGCCGAAATGGGCCTGGTCGAGGCCCAGACCATTTTCGGCCAGATGCTGCTCGACGGCGTCGGGGTGCCCCAGGACCAGGCCGAAGGATTGGCCTGGTTCAAGCGCGCCGCCAACGCCGATCACGTGATGGCCATGAACATGATCGGCCGCTGCTACGAGAACGGCTGGGGCGTCGCGGCGGACGATACCGTGGCGGCCTACTGGTTCCGGCTGGCCGCGGATCACGGGCTGGACTGGGGCATGTACAACTACGCCCACATGCTCAAGAGCGGCCGCGGGGGCGTGGCGCGGAACCGCGCCGCGGCGCTGGCGCTGTACCAGCAGGCCGCGCAGGCCGGACACGTCAAATCCATCGGCGTGGTGGGCCGCTTCTACGAAGCGGGTGACGTGGTCGAGCAGGACCTGGAGCGCGCGTTCGACTGCTACCAGCGCTGCGCCGAGGGCGGCGACTTCCGCGGCATGTTCCACCTGGGCCGCATGCTGCTGCTGCGCGGCCGCAAGGAAGAGGCGGTGCAGTGGCTGGCGCGCGTGCCCGAGACCTCCACGCCGGCCTTCCTGCGTGAAGCCGACGCGATGCTGCGCGACTGCGGCTTTCCCGCGCTGTACGAAACCGGCGCCTGAAAGGCGCGGGCGGGGCCACGCCCTAGGCGCCAGGCCCGGTACGAGGCACTCCTCTTTGTGCCAACGTGGCTTCGTCCATCATCCCGGTCCGCGCGCTATGTGCTCAGGCGCGCATCGAACACAATGTCCAGCGTCAGGCGCGTGCCGGCCGGCTGTTCGCCATCGAGCCGGTCCAGCAGCAACTGGCCCGCGCGGCGGCCCAGCTCGGCCGCGTCCAGTCCCAGCGTCGTCAGGCCCTGAACCCATTGCGGCGCGCTGCCGTCCTCGGTGAATCCCAGCACCGCCAGGTCCTGCGGCACCTGCAAGTCGCGGTTGTGGGCCTCCGACACCGTGGCGGCGGCCAGCACGTCCGACGTGCAGAACACCGCATCGAAGATCGTATTGGTGGCCAGCAGGCGCAGAAACGCCATGCGGCCATCGTTCAGTTGCTGCGCCTCGGGTTGCACGATGTCGGCGACCAGATCCAGCCCGAGCGCGGCCGCGCTGCCGATGAAGCCCTCGCGGCGGGCGCGCTCCCACGGGGTGTCGGCGCTGACGCAGGCGATGCGGGCGTGGCCTTTTTCGGCGAAATGGCGGGCCGCCTGCCGGCCGGCTTCGGCATTGTCGACCGTGATCAGGCTGTCCAGCGGGGCGGCCGGCGGACTCCAGGTTTCCACTACCGGGATTTCCAGCGCCGCCACGGCCGCGCGCAGCTGCGGATCGTCCAGCGGGCCGATCACCAGCGCGGCGGCCGGCGCCAACGGAGTCAGCAGCGGCAGCAGGGCCGCGTCACGCCACGGAGCGGCGGCCAAGTAGTAGCCGGCAGGCGCCAGCCGTTCGGCGCAGGCTTGCACGGCGCGGGCGGCCGGTCC
The DNA here is from genome assembly GCF_040084795.1 of Achromobacter sp. HNDS-1. NCBI lineage: Bacteria > Pseudomonadati > Pseudomonadota > Betaproteobacteria > Burkholderiales > Alcaligenaceae > Achromobacter > Achromobacter sp. HNDS-1. Next base: position 2,993,100 of record NZ_CP157584.1, on the reverse strand, counting down.
GGCGTCCAGCCGGGGGGCGATCAGGGCGATGGGGCGGGGGAGCGGCAAGGTCGACATGGGGCAGGCGGCACGGATTCATCAGGCGTGACGATAACCCGGCGCGGCCCGGCGCCGGGCCATTCGGGGCGGATTCGGGCGCAGGGGGTAAAATGTCTTCTTTTGTCCCAGACCGCAACGCCGCGCGCGCCGGTCGTGAAGGTGTTCCATGTCCACGCTTGCCGAGTCGTCTGTGCCCTCGAACGAAGCCGCCGCCGCGTCCGCGGAAACGGCGTACGATCCGACGCAGAAACAGAAATCCCAGGCCAAGACGGCGCGCATCCCGATCAAGATCATCCCGGCCGAACGCCTGAAGAAGCCGGAATGGATCCGCGTCAAGGCGGCCCAGCCGGGTTCGCGCTTCTACGACATCAAGCGCATCCTGCGCGAGCACAACCTGCACACGGTGTGCGAAGAAGCGTCCTGCCCGAACATCGGCGAATGCTTCGGCAAGGGCACGGCCACGTTCATGATCATGGGCGACAAGTGCACCCGCCGCTGCCCGTTCTGTGACGTGGGCCATGGCCGCCCCGACCCGCTCGACACCAAGGAACCGGAAAACCTCGCGCGCACCATCGCCGCGATGAAGCTGTCGTACGTGGTGATCACCTCGGTCGACCGCGACGACCTGCGCGACGGCGGCGCCGGCCACTTCGTCGACTGCATCACCCACATCCGCGAACTGTCGCCCACCACCCGCATCGAGGTGCTGGTGCCGGACTTCCGCGGCCGCCTGGACCGCGCCCTGACCATCCTGAACGCCGGTCCCCCGGACGTCATGAATCACAACCTGGAAACCGTGCCGCGCCTGTACAAGCAGGCCCGCCCGGGTTCGGACTACATGCACTCGCTCAAGCTGCTGGCCGAGTTCAAGAAGCTGCATCCGAACGTGCCGACCAAGTCGGGCCTGATGCTCGGCCTTGGCGAGACCGACGAGGAAATCCTGCAGGTGATGCGCGACATGCGCGAACACAACGTCGACATGCTCACCATCGGCCAATACCTGCAGCCGTCGGAACACCACCTGCCGGTGCTGCGCTACGTGCATCCCGACACCTTCGCGATGTTCGAGCGCGAGGCCTATGCGATGGGCTTCTCGCATGCGGCGGTGGGCGCCATGGTGCGTTCGTCGTACCACGCCGATGAGCAGGCGCATGCGGCTGGCGTGCCCAACTAAGGCTCCTGCCGTCTCGACGCCAACAAGGAAAATGCCCCGCGAAGGGGCATTTTTCTTTTCAGCGCCGAGGCATCCTCAAGATGAAAGCGTCCCCTTGAAGGCAGCAAGCCGCAGGCGCGGCTGGGGGGCATCTCTCATTCCGTGGCCTGGCGCGACACGCGGCTGGTCCAGAACACGTCGGGCCGGCCTGCTTCGCGGTTCAGGTAGCGCGCCAGCACGAACATCAGGTCCGACAGACGGTTCAGATATTGCCGCACCGGCGCGTTCACCGCTTCCTCGCGCGCCAGCGCCACCACCGCACGCTCGGCGCGGCGGCAGGCGGTGCGCGCTAGATGGGCCTGCGCGGCCGCGCGCGAGCCGCCGGGGAGGATGAACTCGCGCAGGGGCGGCAGGGCCGCGTTGTAATGCGCCAGCCGCGCATCCAGGTGCGCAACCTGGGCATCGGCCAGCGCGACGTGGCCGGGGATGCACAATTCGGCGCCCATATCGAACAAATCGTGTTGGATCGTGAGCAGATCGGCAGCGACGTCCGCCGGCATGGGTTCGGTGAGCAGCAGGCCGATGACGCTGTTCAAGTCGTCTACATCGCCCAGCGCGGCGATGCGGGCCGCGTCCTTGGGCACGCGCGACCCGTCCCCCAGCCCGGTGCTGCCGTCGTCGCCGGTGCGGGTGGCAATGACTGAAAGGCGGTTGGCCATGAGATGTCCTTTGCAAACAACCGTCAGGATTGTTGCGTTATTACGGGGAAACTATTGCACAAGGGCGGTATCCTAGCATTGTGGAAAGCGGGCGCGCGGCAAGACCGGCGCGGCGCTTTCATGGCAATCGGAGGATAGAGCATGGCTTTCAATCGCAAATACACCACGCCCATGGCCGTGGCCACCGCGATGGCCGTTGTGTCGCTGGCCACGCCGCTGGCGTTCGCGCAGCAGGCCGACGCCAGCGGCGAAGTGCGGCGCGTGGACCCGGGCGCGGGCAAGGTCACCATCAAGCACGACGCCATCAAGGCGCTCGACCTGCCGGCCATGACGCTGGTGTACGACGCCGATCCGGCGCTGCTGGCCAAGATCAAGGCCGGCGACAAGGTGCGTTTCACCGCCGAGCGCAAGGATGGCAAGTACGTGGTGACCTCGATCACCAATTGAACGGGCGCCGCGCGCGCCGATATGGCGCTCGCCTGGCACGGGAAGCGCCATCGCTGCCGCAGGCGCCGATATCGAGTCCCAACGCAAAAGCAAAAGGCCCACCGCAATCGCTTGCGGCGGGCCTTCGTGTCTGTGCCGCCGACCAGGGCCGGGGCGCGGACCTTACAGCACGTAGCGGGCCAGGTCCTGGCTGCTGGCGGCTTCGGCCAACTGCGCGTTGACGTAGGCGGCGTCGATCTTCACCGTCTTGTTGCTGGAGGCGGTGGCGTCGAACGACAGTTCGTCCAGCAGCTTTTCCATCACGGTGTAGAGGCGGCGGGCGCCGATGTTCTCGGTGGTCTCGTTGACCTCGTAGGCCAGTTCGGCCAGGCGGCGCACGCCTTCGTCGGTGAATTCCAGCTGCACGTCCTCGGTGGCCAGCAGCGCCGTGTATTGCTTGGTCAGCGAGGCGTCGGTATCGCCCAGGATGCGCACGAAGTCCTCGGCCGTCAGCGATTCCAGTTCGACGCGGATCGGGAAGCGGCCCTGCAGCTCGGGAATCAGGTCGGACGGGCGCGCCAGGTGGAAGGCGCCCGAGGCGATGAACAGGATGTGGTCGGTGCGGACCATGCCGTAGCGCGTGTTGACGGTGGTGCCCTCGACCAGCGGCAGCAGGTCGCGCTGCACGCCCTGGCGCGAAACGTCGGCGCCGCCGCTTTCCTGGCGCGCCGCGATCTTGTCGATCTCGTCCAGGAACACGATGCCGTTCTGCTCGACGTTGTTGATGGCGACGGTGCGCAGGTCTTCCTCGTTGATGCGCTTGGCGGCTTCCTCGTCGACGATCAGCTTGAAGGCTTCGCGCACCTTCATCTTCTTGGACTTCTTCTTGTCGCGCGCCAGGCCGGCGAACATGCCGCGCAGTTGCTCGGCCATTTCTTCCATGCCTGGGGGCGTCATGACGTCCATCTGCGGCGCGGCCTGGGCCACTTCGATTTCGATCTCAAGATCGTCGATCTTGCCTTCGCGCAGGCGCTTGCGGAAGGTCTGGCGAGCGCTGTTGTCTTCACCGCGCTCGGGCTCGCCCGAGGCGCCGCGGGGCGGCGGCACCAGGGCGTCGAGGATGCGGTCTTCGGCGGCGTCCTCGGCCTGGGTGCGCACGCGGCGCATTTCCAGCTCGCGGGTCTGCTTGATCGAGTATTCGGTCAGGTCGCGGATGATGGTGTCGACGTCGCGGCCGACGTAGCCCACCTCGGTGAACTTGGTGGCCTCGATTTTGATGAACGGCGCGTTGGCCAGCTTGGCCAGGCGGCGCGCGATCTCGGTCTTGCCCACGCCGGTGGGGCCGATCATCAGGATGTTCTTGGGGTGGATCTCGTGGCGCAGCGGCTCGGCCACCTGCTGGCGGCGCCAGCGGTTGCGCAGGGCCACCGCCACCGCGCGCTTGGCGCGGTTCTGGCCGACGATGTACTTGTCGAGTTCGGAGACGATCTCTCCGGGCGTCATGTTGGAGGCGGACATGAGGGCGGATCCTTGAAGCGGGGCGATGCTGGGAGGACGGGCCGCGGCGCCGGGTGGGCGCCGCGAGGCGCGCGTCAGTCGCCCAGCGTCTCGATGACGTGGTTCTGGTTGGTGTAGATGCAGAGGTCGCCGGCGATCTCGAGCGATTGCTTGACGATGGTCTCGGGCGCCAGGTCGGTATTGCGCAGCAGCGCCAGCGCGGCGGACTGGGCATAGGCCCCGCCCGAGCCGATGGCGGCCAGGCCGTGCTCGGGTTCGAGCACGTCGCCGTTGCCGGTCAGCACCAGCGTGTGCTCGGCGTCGGCCACGATCAGCATGGCTTCGAGCCGGCGCAGGACGCGGTCGGTGCGCCAGTCGCGGGTCAGTTCGACGGCCGCGCGCATCAGGTTGCCCTGGTGCTTTTCGAGCTTGGCCTCGAAACGCTCCTGCAGCGTGAATGCGTCGGCGGTGGCGCCGGCGAAGCCGGCCAGGATCTTGTCGTGGTACAGGCGGCGGATCTTGCGCGCCGTGCCTTTGATGACGATGTTGCCCAGGGTGACCTGGCCATCGCCGCCCAGTGCGACGCGGTTGCCGCGGCGCACACACACGATGGTGGTGGCGTGAAATTGTTCCATGCGTTCCTTCCTTTGAAAGGACTAGCTGGGGGCGAAGCGAACGAAATCAAGGCTTGCGGGCCGAGGAAGAATGGAGGCGCCCACGCCGCGCCTTCTGCCGGCTGCCTTTCCCGGTGAGAGGGGCATTCTTGGCATGAGGCGGCCCGGCAATGAAAAAAAGGCCATGCTGGAAACCAGCATAGCCTTTCGATGTGGCGCTTGAATAACGGGACGGATCAGTCGCCGTACAGCTTCTGCCGCATTTCGCGCCGTTCCTGCGCTTCCAGCGACAGGGTGGCGGTGGGGCGGGCCAGCAGGCGCGGGATGCCGATGGGTTCGCCGGTTTCCTCGCACCAGCCGTATTCGCCGCTGTCGATGCGGGCGATGGACTGTTGCACCTTCTTGAGCAGCTTGCGTTCGCGATCGCGGGTGCGCAGCTCGAGGGCGTGTTCTTCCTCGATGGTGGCGCGGTCGGCGGGATCGGGCACGAACTGCGTTTCACGCAGGTGCTCGGTGGTTTCGCCGGCGTTGGCCAGGATGTCCTGTTCGAGTTGTTTGAGCCGTTCCTTGAAGAACGCCAGTTGGCGTTCGTTCATGTAGTCGGACTCGGGCATGGCCAGCAATTCCTTCTCGCTGGGCAGATCAATCGCCGTATCGCTCGTCGACTTGCTTGATTTTTTGGTTGCTGCCTTGGTAGCCATGAAAACACTCCACTATGAATCGATCCTGGCGCGGGCTTGTCTTCCCGGTCCGTGTTTGCTGCCTACGCTATTCGTACCCTCACAGTACTGCCTTCGTCGCACCGCGTCACGTATCCAAAAAGGGGATTACCCCGCCAGGCACTGCTCCAAGCCCCGGGTGAAAATCTCCTGGGGCAGCTTGCGGCCGATGAAGACCATCTTGGTGGACGGCTTTTCGGCCGCGGTCCACGGTTTGCCGGGTTCGGCGCCCATCATCATGTGCACACCCTGGAACAACATGCGGCGGTTGATGCCCTTCATGTACAGGATGCCCTTGTAACGCAACAGGTCCGGGCCATAGACCTGCACCACGCCGCCCAGGAATTCCTCGAGGCGGGCAGGATCGAACGGCTTGTTGGAGCGGAACACGAAGGCGCCGATCTCGTCGTCGTGCTTGGGGTGGTGATGATGCGCGTGATTGCAGTGCGCCCCGCATTCGCCGTCGTGATCGTGGTCATGGTCGTGACCGTGGTGGTCGTGGCCGTGATCATGATCGTGGCCGTGCCCGTGGGCATGGCTGTGGGCGGCATCGGGATGCTCATCGGCCAGGAAGTCCGGGTCGATGTCCAGAATGGAATTCAGGTTGAAGCCGCTGATGTCGATGATCGACTTCAGGTCGGCGTCGCCGAAGTTGACCGGCGTGATGGGCGCGCGCGGGTTCATCCGCAGCAGGCGGTTGCGCAGCGCTTCGTAGTCGACGTCGTTGACCAGGTCCTTCTTGGAGATCAGGATGCGGTCCGCGAAGCCGACCTGCTTCTGCGCTTCGGGTTGTTCGTCCAGCGTCGCCATGCCGTGCTTGGCGTCGACCACCGTGACCACCGCGTCCAGGCGGTAGTACTCGGCGATGTCGTCGTCCATGAAGAACGTCTGGCACACCGGGCCGGGGTTGGCCATGCCGGTGGTTTCCAGGATGACGCGTTCGAAATTCAGGGCGCCGGCCTCGCGCTTGGCGCGCAGGTCGGACAGGGTGCGCATCAGGTCGCCGCGCACCGTGCAGCAGACGCAGCCGTTGGACAGCTCGATGATTTCTTCATCGCTGTCCTGGACCAGCAGGTCGTTGTCGATGCTTTCCGGTCCGAATTCGTTTTCGATGACGGCGACGCGACGGCCGTGGAATTCGGTCAGGATGCGTTTGAGCAGGGTGGTCTTGCCCGCACCGAGAAAGCCGGTGAGGATGGTGACGGGAACCATTTTGTCCAAACTGCGCGGGGTGTTCATGGCGAAGCTGCTTGCGTGAAGTAAAGGCGGTTAAACACGGCGGTCAAGCGCTGGGTCTGGCGGCCGGCAGTGGGTGCCGAGTGCCTGCCAGACATCGCTCGACCGATGTTACTGCCACAGGCTGCGAGGGCCGCCTATCGCGGCCGGACGCAGGATTACAGCACAGTCGGGGGCGGGGGGCAAACCCCGGGCCAACCCGGGGGCCGTAGCCGCCCAGATCGCGGCTGTACGCCGTCAAGTATCGGGCGATATCACTATTTTGGGGCAATTTTCCGGATTTCAAGGGCCGGATGGAAAGCGCGCGACGAGCGAGGCGTCGGCCCCCGCTGCCTGATCGCCTGTGGCGGGTCCGGCAGCGGGCAGGGACAGGCCCTGTCAGTGATGGTGGTGATGATGCCCGGCGTCCGCGGGCTGCTTCTTCTGGCACTGCGGGCAGAGGGCCCGGATCTCGGTCTCGTGGGTGGCCAGCACATAGCCGGTCTGGGCCACGCGTTCGGCCAGTTGACGACTCATGGCGGGATCGGATATCTCGGCGACCGCGCCGCACGCGGTACAGACCACCAGCAGGTCGTGCGGCGCGCCGCCGACGTCGTGGCAGGCGCTCCAGGCGTTGACGGCATCCAGGCGGTGGATCAGGCCTTCGTCCATCAGGAAGTCGAGGGCGCGGTAGACCGTGGGAGGCGCGGCGCCAGGGTGCACTTCGCGCATGGCGTCGAGCAACTCGTAGGCCTTGAGACTGCGGCCGTGGCGTAGCAGCAGCTCGAGCACCTTGCGGCGGATGGGCGTCAGGCGCCGGCCGCGCTGTTCGCACAGCGCTTCAGCGACGCTGAGTTGGGCACCTACGGTGTCACTGCGGGGGGAACGGGGTGGAGCAGGCATGGCGGGCTTCATCTGAATAGGGACGCGCGCGACGCGCGAGATGTCAGGAAGGTAGCAGAAAACAACTGGCTACGGGCAAAACCAACCGATCCCAGTTTATTGGTTATGATATAACATAATATGCTCAATCAGCCGGCGCCATTTTCCAGTTTTTGCTGCTTGCCGTTTCCATGTCCCGCTCTTCGCTTCTACCCCCGCACCGCGGCAATGCCCCGGACCCGTGCACTTCCTTCCGTTCCGCCTTCCTCGCTTCCGCTTGGCGCCGCATGGCCTATGCGGTGGCCGCAGCCGCTGCCCTGTGGGCGTTGACCGGCTGGGCGCTGGACTGGTGGCCGCGATGAAGGCCGCGCCGGTCGCCATCGAACTGTGCAATGCGTCCTTCGGCTGGCACGGGCATACGGCCCTGCGCGGCATCTCGGGCCGTTTCGAGCCCGGCGCGATGACAGCCGTGGTGGGCCCCAACGGCGCCGGCAAGTCGACGCTGATCAAGGGAATCATGGGAGTGCTGCGGCCCATGGCCGGCAGCGTCACCATCGGTGGCGCGGGGCGGTCCGAATTGGCCTGGCTGCCGCAGGCCGCCGAACTCGACCGCGCCTTTCCCGCCAAGGTCCTGGACCTGGTGGCGCTGGGCGCCTGGCGCCGGGTCGGCAGCTGGCGCCGCTACGGTCGCGAGGAAATCGACCGCTGCATGCACGCGCTGGAGACCGTGGGCCTGGCGGACATGGCCGGCCGCGGCATCGACACGCTGTCCGGTGGCCAGATGCAGCGCACGCTTTTTGCCCGCATGTTGGTTCAGGATGCGCCCGTGCTGATGCTGGACGAACCGTTCACCGCCGTCGATAGCCATACCGCCGACGAATTGATGGCCCTGCTTTGCGACCTGCATGGGCAGGGACGCTCGGTCATCGCCGTGTTGCATGACCTGGACCTGGTGCGCGATCGCTTTCCGCAATGCCTGCTTCTGTCCGGTTCGGTGGTGGCCTGGGGCGAGACCGGGATGGCGCTGAGCGAGACGCACCTGAGAACGGCGCGCCAATGGCATACGAGGGCCTTCGCATGACGGCGCTGCAATGGGCCGTGGCGCCCTTTCTCGACTACGGTTTCATGCGGCGCGCGCTGGCCGGCGCCAGCGCCCTTTCCCTGGGCGCGGCGCCGCTGGGCGTATTCCTGGTGCTGCGGCGCATGAGCCTGATGGGCGATGCCATGTCGCACGCCATCCTGCCGGGCGTGGCGGCGGGCTTCCTGCTGTCCGGCCTGTCGCTCGGCGCCATGATGCTGGGCGGTATCGTCACCGGGCTGGCCGTGGCCCTGCTGGCAGGGTTGGTGGCTCGGCTCACGCCGTTGCGCGAAGACGCCAGTTTTGCCGCGTTCTACCTGATCTCGCTGGGCCTGGGGGTTCTTCTGGTGTCGCTGCGCGGCTCCAACATGGACCTGCTGCACGTGCTGTTCGGCACGGTGCTGGGGCTCGATGACGATGCGCTGTTGCTGGTGACGACGACCGCCAGCGTCACGCTGCTGGCGCTGGCCGGGCTCTACCGCCTGCTGGTGGCCGAGTGCCTGGACCCTGGTTTCCTGCGCGCCAGCGGCGGCCGGGGCGGCTGGGTGCACATGAGCTTCCTGGTGCTGGTGGTGGTGAACCTGGTGGCCGGGTTCCAGGTGCTGGGCACGCTGATGGTGGTCGGCATCATGATGCTGCCGGCCGCGGCCGCCCGATTCTGGATGCGCTCCGCGGCCGGCCAGATCCCCCTGGCCGCCGGTATCGGCGTGACCGCCTCGATCGTCGGCCTGCTGGTGTCCTACCACTTCAACGTGCCGGCCTCGCCCGCCATCATTCTGGCGGCGGGTGTCTGTTATCTGTTTTCCATCGTTGGCGGCCCGCATGGCGGGCTGCTGCGGGCGCCGCGCCGATCGCGCCGGGCCTGAACCTCAAGGAGATTCGCTATGCGTTCCATTCTGCCGGCGCTTTCGCGCCGCCGCGCCTTGCTCGCGGCGGCCGGCTTGTGGCTGTCCGCGACCTTTGGCGCGGCGCATGCCGCCGAACCGTTGCCGGTCGTGGCCAGTTTCTCGATCCTCGGCGACATCGTGCGCGAGGTCGGCGGCGATGACGTCCGGCTTGACATCCTGGTCGGGCCGGACGGCGACGCCCATGAATACGAACCCACTCCAGGCGATGCCAAGAAGCTGGCGGCAGCCAAGGTGCTGTTCGTCAACGGCCTGGACTTCGAGGCCTGGTTGCCGCGACTGGTCAAGGCGTCCGGTTTCAACGGGGCCACCGTGGTGGCATCCCAGGGCGTGACGCCGCGCAAGTTCGCCGGCCATGGCGACAAGGAGCATGACCATGGCGCCGACCACCACGACCACGATCATGGCCATGCCCATGGCGCGGATGACGGTCACCATCATCATGGCGACGCCGATCCGCACGCGTGGCAGAACCTGGCCAACGGCGTGATCTATGCGCGCAATGTCGCCGAGGGCCTGGCCGCGGCCGACCCGGCTCATGCCGATGCCTACCGCAAGCGCGCCGACGCCTATGTCGCCCGGCTGCAGGCCGCCGACGCCGCCGCGCGCAAGACCTTCGCCGCGATTCCGGCCGAGCGCCGCAAGGTGGTCACGTCGCACGATGCCTTTGGCTATTTCGGCGATGCCTACGGCGTGGACTTCATCGCCGCGATGGGCATCTCGACCGCGGCCGAGCCGTCCGCTGGCGACGTCGCGCGCATCATCGAGCAGGTCAAGCGCGACAAGGTGCCGGCGGTGTTTGTCGAGAACATCACCAGCCCGCGCCTGGTGCAGCAGATCGCGCGCGAAACCGGCGCCAGGGTGGGTGGTACGCTGTATTCCGATGCGCTGTCCAAGCCCGGACAGCCCGGCGCCACCTATCTGGAAATGTTTGAATGGAACGTACGTCAGCTCGCCGCGGCCTTGCAGCCCTGAGCGCCATGGCGGGCGCGCTGGCGGCCACCGCCGCCAGCGCGCATCCCCATATGTGGATCGACGCCCGCGCGGTGATCGACCTGGACGAACAGCATCGGGTCACCGCGGTGCGGCAGGTCTGGCAGTTCGATGAGATGTTCGGCGCCTATGCCACGCAGGGACTCAAGAAGGGCAAGGGGGGCACGCTGCCCGACGACACCCTGAAGGGCATGGCGCAGGATTGGATGAAGGCGCTGGGCGAGCCGGTGTCGCACTATTTCACGCGTGTCACCGTGGCGGGCAAGAGTGCGGCGTTCGCCGCGCCGCGCGATGCGCGCGTGACCTGGAATCCGAAGACCGGGCGGTTGGCGCTGGCGTTCACGTTGCCGCTGGCCGAACCCGTCGCGCCGGACGCCGCGGGGGCGCAGGTCGATATCTACGATCCGACGTACTTCGTTGCCTACGCCTTCGATGAAAAGGGGGCGGTCGCGCTGGAAGGGCCTGGCGCGGCGGCCTGCAAGCAGGCTTACCGCAAGCCCAAGGAACTGGATTGGAACACCATGCAGCAGTTGGCCGCGATCCCGGCCGATCCGGAGGCGTTGCCCGAGGAGCTTTTCGCCATCACCAAGGGCCTGACGCATCGTATCGAGGTGCAATGCCCGTAGCGCGCGGCCGTCCGCCAACCGTCACGCTCGCGTGGCTGCTGGCCCTGTTCGTCGCGCTGGCCTGGGCAGGGGAGGCAGCGGCGCAGGGCGCGCATCCCTTCGGCGTGCCCGAGAGCGGCGGCGCGGGCCTGGGCGGTCCCGGCTGGCTGGCGGGCTTTTTCGGCCAGGTGTCGGCATGGCAGACCCATTTCTACCGCCAACTCACGGCGGCGGTGCGCGCCTGGCAGGCCGATGGCGGCGGCTGGCTGCTGATCGGCCTGTCGTTCGCCTATGGCGTGTTCCATGCCCTGGGGCCGGGCCATGGCAAGGCGGTGATTTCGTCGTATGTGCTGGCCAATCGACAGACCGCCCGCAATGGCGCGCTGCTGGCGTTGCTGTCGTCATTGGTGCAGGCCTTGGTGGCGATTTCGATGGTGGCGGTGCTGGCGCTGGTGTTCAACGCCACGGCGGCTTCCATGAACCAGGCGACACGCTGGCTGGAGCTGGCGTCGTATGCGCTGGTAACGCTGTTGGGGGCGTGGCTGGTGTGGGTCAAGGCGATCAGGCCGCTGTGGCGGCGACGGTCGTCCGCCGCGCGTGTCGCGGCTGCGCCGGCCCGGCCCGCGACGCCGGCGGTCGCCGGCGGGCCGGGATTGAAGGGCGCCGCGGCGCTGCGCGCGATCACGGTGCAGGCCGCCGCGCCACGCGCTCAGCCGGCGCTCCACGAACCCGCACACGTCCATGGGCACCACCGCCATGATCACCCGCATCATGACGACGCCTGCGGCTGCGGCCATGCCCACGTGCCGCCGGCGGAGCAGATGGCGGGGCCGTTGAACTGGCGCCGCGCCGTGTCCGCCATTCTTGCCGTGGGCCTGCGCCCGTGCAGTGGCGCGCTGATCGTGCTGGTATTCGCGCTGTCGCAGGGGTTTTTCCTGGCGGGCGTGGCTTCGGCGCTGGCGATGGGCCTGGGCACGGGCTTGACCGTGGCGGCGCTGGCCTGCCTGGCGGTCGCGGCCGGGGGCGCGGCGGATGCGCTGGGCGCGCGCCTGTCGAGCGCGGCGGCGGCGCGGCTGCGCTACGCGGTGGAAGCGTTGGCCGCGCTGGCGGTGCTGGCGTTGGGCGTGCTGCTGCTGGGCGGCATGCTGGCAGGGGGCGGTTGAACGCGCGCCGGTCTCAGGACTTGCGGCCGGCGCGAGGATGCGCCTGGTCGTAGGCGCGCGCCAGGTGCTGGAAGTCGAGCCGGGTATAGATCTGGGTGGTGGAGATGTTGGCGTGGCCCAGCATTTCCTGCACGGCGCGCAGGTCCTGGGCCGATTGCAGCACGTGGCTGGCGAAGCTGTGGCGCAGCACGTGCGGATGCACGTGGGTTGGCAGGCCGGCGGCTTGCGCGATGTGCGCCAGCTGCAGTTGCACGACGCGCGGCGAGATGCGCCGACCGCGCGCGCCCAGGAACAGCGCGGCGGCGTCGTCCGCCGACGCCGCCGGCGGCGCCAGTTGCGGGCGCGCCTCGATCCAGCGCCGCAGCGCCGCCAGGGCGGCCTGGCCGACCGGAACCGACCGGCGTTTGCCGCCCTTGCCCAGTACGATGACCTCGGCTTCGTCCAGGTTCAGCCAGCCGCGCGATTCGTAGTCGGCCGAGCGTGTGTAGCGCAGATCCAGCCCGACCAGTTCCGACAGGCGCAGGCCGCTGGAATACAGCAACTCGAACATGGCCTGGTCGCGCAGCGCGGCCGGCTCGGTCGCGACCTTTGCCGGCGCGCGGTCGAGCAGGGCCTGGGTCTGCTCCACCGACAAGGCCTTGGGCAGGCCGCGCGGCGCCTTGGGCGCGCGCACGCCGGCCACCGGATTGCCGGCCAGCCCGATGGTGGGCGCCCACCATTGGTAGAAGCCGCGCCAGGCCGCCAGCGTGCGGGCCAGGCTGCGCGGGCCGCGGCCCTGGGCGTGCAGTCGTGCGACGAATTGCCGGATGTGGCCGTTGCCGAGCTGGTCGAGCGGCAGTCTGGCGCGTTCGGCCAGCGCATGCAGGAATCGCAGTTCGCGCCGGTAGCCGTCCAGCGTGTGGGGAGAATAACGGCGGTTGCTTTCCAGATGGCGCAGCCAGGCGGCCATCGGATCGGGCAGGGGAGCGTCCGGCGCCGGATCCTGCATGGCGTGTTCCGGGGCTCCCGTACTCATGGTGCGCTTACGCCTTGGGCGCGGCCGGGTTCAACCGGTGCAGCGCGGCCGAGGCCAGCTGGCCGATGGATTCGAGGAACGCGGTGCCCATCTCGGGCGTAAAGCGTTCGGCGTCGTCCGAACCCAGCACCAGCAATCCGACGCTGGCGCCGTCGGCCTCCAGGCGCAGCGGCACCAGCGCCAGCGATTTGGGCTTGGCGTCCAGCCAGGCGACCGCCTCGAAGGCCGTGTCGGTGCCGCAATAGGGCGTCTTCAGGCTGTCGGTGAAAGTGCGCACGTCCTGGCTGACGGGTTCGCCGTAGCCGGTCTCGGGCAGTTCGGGCAGGTTCCACAGGCGCAACGCCACGTGGTTCAGGTCGAATTGTTCGGCCAGGCCCAGGGCGATCTCGCCGGGCACACGCTGCGGGTCCGGTTCGGACAACAGGCGGCAGCACCACTTGGAAATGTGGCCGCCGATGGTTTCGTTGGCGGTGGCGTTGCGCACCAGTTCGTTCAGGCGCCACTCGAGTTCGCGATTGCGTTCGCGCAGTGTGAGGATCTGGCGTTCGCCCAGCGAGATGGCGCGCGAGCCGTGCGGATGCGGCACCTGCAGCGTGGCGAAAACGTCGGCGTGCTGGTCGAAGAAGCCGGGGTGTTCCTGCAGGAAAGTGGCGATGTCCTGGGCGGTGAAAGCGGTATCGGTCATGGGGTTATCGGTTCAGCGCCATGGAGAAGACGAGCTTGTCGATATCGACCTGGCCCGTGAAGACGGATTCGGCGGGGCCGGTCATGCGCAGCTGGTCGCCATTCCAGGCGATGGTCAGCACGCCGCCGCGCGTCTGCACGCGCACCGGGGAATCGAGCAGGCCGCGGCGGATGCCGGCGGCGACGGCGGCGCAGGCGCCGGTGCCGCAGGCCAGCGTTTCGCCGGCGCCGCGTTCGTGCACGCGCAGGCGGATGTTGTGGCGATCGACGATCTGCATGAAGCCGGCGTTGACGCGGCGGGCGAAGCGCGGGTGATTTTCGATCAGCGGGCCGACGATGGCGACGGGCGCGGTGTCGACGTTGTCCACCACCTGCACGGCGTGCGGGTTGGAGATGGCCACGGCCGACAGGGCCACGCCGCGCGGCAGGCCGGCGGGCACATCGAGTTCCAACTGCCAGAGTGTGTCCTGGCCTTCGGTGCGCGAGGCCAGGCCAGCGGTGTCGAACGGCAACGCGGCCGGGTCGAAACGGGTGCTGCCCATGTCGACGGTGACCTGCTCGTCGTCGCCTTCGTTCAGCACCAGGATGCCGGTGGCGATCTCGGCGCGCAGGGGGTTGCGGTCGGACAGGCCCTGTTCGTGCACGAAACGCACGAAGCAGCGCGCGCCGTTGCCGCAGTGTTCGACTTCGCTGCCATCGGCGTTGAAGATGCGATAGCGGAAGTCGGCGTCGGGCCGGGTGGCGCGTTCGACCAGCAGGATCTGGTCGGCGCCGATGCCGAAGTGACGGTCGCCCAGGGCGCGGGCGCGCTCGGGCGTCATCTCGATGGCCTGGCGGACCCCGTCGAGGACGACGAAATCGTTGCCCGCGCCGTGCATTTTGGTGAAGTTCCAGTTCATGGGGGGATTATCGCCCATTCTGGCCGGGGAAACCGCTTTCGCGCGGCCCCGGGGGAACTCGGATGCGGGTCAGTAGATCTTGGGTTCGCCCGGCGGGCGGGTCTTGAAGCGGCGGTGCACCCAGTAGTACTGGCTGGGACAGCGGCGCACCCAGGCTTCCAGTTCGCGGTTCAGGCGCGCGGTGGCCTCTTCCAGCGAGTCGTCGCCGGGGAAGTTCTCCAGCGGCGGCAGGACTTCCGCGTGATAACGACCGGTTTCGGGGTTCCAGAAGTCCAGGATTGGCAATACCGCCGCGTCCCATTTCTTGGCCAGCTGGGCGGTGGCCAGCAGTGTCGCCGCCTGCACGCCGAAGAAAGGCGCGAACACCGCGCCCTGGCGGCCGAAGTCCATGTCGGGCAGGTAGTACACCGGCCGCGGCGCGCGCAGGTGGCGGATCAGTTCGCGCACCCCATCCTTGCGGCTGACCAGGAACACCTCGTTGAAGCGGGCGCGCCCGGCGGCCACCACCGCGTCGATGTGCGGATCGCTTTGCGGCGTGTACATGGTGGCCGCGCTTGGCACTTCCATGGTGAGCCGGGTCGCGGCCGCGTCCAGGCCGATGAAGTGCGGCGCCAGCAGGATCACCGAGCGGCCCTGGGCGGTCAGGTCGTTGATGCGTTCGGCGCCGCTCTGCGTGACCATGTCCTTGATGGCTTCGGGCGTGCCGTACCACAGCACGCCACGGTCGACGATGGATTGGGCCAGCGCCCGGAAGTGTTCGCGCACCCAGCGTTCGCGCACTTCCTCGGGCTGGTCCGGAAAGCACAGCTCGAGATTGCGGCGCACGATGCGGGTGCGCGACTTGGCCAGGCGCATGGCCAGCCAGCCGAGCGCGGCGCCGATGCGCAGGCGCGTGGACGGCCGCATGCGGCCGAACCATTTCAGCAGGTTGACCAGCGTGCGCGTTTTGGATTCGTTCATGGGCGGATTGTGGGGCTTGGGACCAGGGCGGCGGCGGGGCGGCGGCGTCAGCGGGAGGCGGTGGCCGTGTCCTCGGCGGGCGCGGGCGGGGCGCCGCGCGGGGTCTTGTAGCGGTTGTAGCTCCAGAGATACTGCTGCGGGCAGCGGCGGATCAGCGTTTCCATGGCAGCGTTGAGCAGCGCGGCCTGGGCCTGCGGGTCCGCCGGCAGCGGCTCGGGCACCCGTACGTAGTGGATGCGCCAGCCACGGCCGCCCGGCAGGCGTTCCCCGGCGGTCAGGATGATCGGCACGCCGGTCTGGGTGGCCAGCTTGCCGGGCAAGGTCATGGTGTAGGCCATGCGTCCGAAAAATGGCGCCCAGACGCCGTCGCCGACGCCCGGCGCCTGGTCCGGCAGCATGCCGACCGATTCGCCGCGGCGCAGGGCGCGCACGAATTCCCGCACCCCTTGCATGGTGGCGGGCACGGCATTGACGGCCGAACTGTTGCGCGCGGTTTCCAGCAGCGGCGCCAGGATGTCCTTGCGCGGCGGGCGGAACATCACGGTCATGGGCATCAGGCGGGCCAGGTAGCGCGCGGTGATCTCGAAACAGCCCAGGTGCGGGGTCAGGAACAGGATGCCGCGGTTTTCGGCGCGGGCGGCTTCCACCACCGCGTTGTCGTCCGAGATGACCTGGGCCAGGCTTTGTTCATTGCGAAACCAGACTCGCGGCATTTCCAGGATCATGGCGCCGGCTTCGCCGGCCGCCCGGCGCGCGAAGGCCGCGTCCGGGTAGCCGGCCTGCGTGGCGTTGGCCCGCAGGCGGCGCCGGTACTTGCCCGGGAAGGCGTAGGCAATGCGGCCGAGCAGGCGCCCCAGCGCGTGCGCGACGGGCAGGGGCAGGGCGGCGAACAGGCGGAACAGGGCGAGCAGCATGCGGCAAATGAGTGATATCGGGCATGGTAATACCGGTACTCGGGGGAAAGACCCCACCCCCGGCACAAGCATAAGACCCGCATTTTCGCTTAAAATCGGCAGGTCGCCGAGTTAACCGACAACTTGCGGGGCGACGGCAAGGTCCAGGCGCGTCATGCGTCGCTTGCCAAATCCGCTAAAGCGTCGCGCCCAGATCAGTGCATGCCATGCCGTCCGGGGTGCAACGCGCCTCGTGAACCTATGCTCCGTGTACCGGACACGAAAGGACGCATCTGTGGCCAATAACGACTTTCTCTTCACTTCCGAATCCGTTTCCGAAGGGCACCCCGACAAGGTAGCCGACCAGGTTTCCGACGCGATTCTGGACGCCATCTTCACCCAGGACCCCAACGCCCGCGTGGCGGCGGAAACCCTGTGCAACACGGGTCTGGTCGTGCTGGCCGGTGAAATCACCACCACCGCCAACGTCGATTACATCCAGGTCGCGCGCGACACGATCCGCCGCATCGGCTACGACAACACCGAGTATGGCATCGACTACAAGGGTTGCGCGGTGCTGGTCGCCTACGACAAGCAGTCGCCCGACATCGCCCAGGGCGTGGATCGCAGCTCGGAAGACTACCTGAACCAGGGCGCGGGCGACCAGGGCCTGATGTTCGGCTATGCCTGCGACGAAACGCCCGACCTGATGCCGGCTCCGATCTGGTACGCGCACCGCCTGGTGCAGCGCCAGAGCGAACTGCGCAAGGACGGTCGTCTGCCGTGGCTGCGCCCCGACGCCAAGTCGCAAGTCACCTTCCGCTATATCGACGGCCGCCCAGCGGAAGTCGACACGGTGGTGCTGTCGACCCAGCACGCGCCGGACGTCACGCAAGAGACGATCCGCGAAGCGGTCATCGAAGACATCATCAAGCCCAGCTTCCCCGAAGGCCTGATCACGCCCAAGACCAAGTTCCTGGTCAACCCGACCGGCCGCTTCGTCATCGGCGGTCCGCAGGGCGATTGCGGCCTGACCGGCCGCAAGATCATCGTCGACACCTACGGCGGCGCTTGCCCGCATGGTGGCGGCGCGTTCTCGGGCAAGGATCCGTCCAAGGTCGATCGTTCGGCCGCCTACGCCGCCCGCTACGTGGCCAAGAACATCGTGGCCGCCGGCCTGGCGCGCCAGTGCCAGGTGCAGGTCAGCTACGCCATTGGCGTGGCCGAGCCGATCAACATCACCGTCTACACCGAAGGCACCGGCGTCATTCCCGACGACCAGATCGCCAAGCTGGTGCGCGAGCACTTCGACCTGCGTCCGAAGGGCATCGTCAACATGCTGGACCTGCTGCGCCCGATCTACACCAAGACCGCCGCGTATGGCCACTTCGGCCGTTCCGAGCCGGAGTTCTCGTGGGAAGCCACGGACAAGGTCCAGGCCCTGAAGAAGTCGGCCTGATCCTCCCCGCCTGGCAAGACGCCCCTGCATGCAGGGGCGTTTTCTTTTGGACGGCCTCGGCCGGGTCAGAGGTTCCAGGCCGAGAGGTCGGGTGTGCGCATGACTGGCGCCAGGATGCGTTCCAGCGCCGCGGCGCAGTCCAATAGCGCGGCATCGGCGCCGGCGGGCGCCAGCAATTGCACCGCCATCGGCATGCCGTCGGCGTCGAACCCGGCCGGCAGCGCGATGGCCGCCGCGCCCAGGAAGTTGGCGGGACGCAACAGCCTGCCCAGGCCCGCATGGCGCACGTCGGCAGCGTCCAAGGCCTGTGCGGCCTGGTCGCAGGCCGGCATCAGCAAGGCGTCGATCCCCTGCATGGCGGCGGCGAACGTGGCCATGTCGGCCTGCCGCCGTTGCAGCGCGGCAGCGTAGTCGGCCGGCGCGATGCGGCCGCCGGCGGCGATGCGCGCGCGCACGACTTCCCACAGCGGCTGCGCCGGGTCCTCGGCCAGGTGGCCGAAATGGCGGTAGGCCTCGTAGGCCAGCACCAGCGAGTTGTCGTCCGCCATGCGCGCGAACGACAGCGACGCCGGCGGATGCCAGGTCGCGGGCGTGACGCCGGCCTGGTCCAGTCGTTCCTGCGCCTCGTGCCAGATCCGCAGGCCCTCGTCGGCCAATGCCGCGGGCCAGGCCTGAGGCGCCAGCACCGCGATGGCGCCGCCGCGGCGCGGGGCCGGGCGTCGCAGCGCGGCGATGCTGGCGGCGGAGACGTCCAGCGTGGCGACATCGTCGATATCCGGACCGGCCAGCACCTGCGTCAACAGGCGTGCATCGGCCACGCTGCGGGCGATGGGGCCCAGCACATCCAGTGTCTCGGACAGCGGCAGGCAGCCGGCGCGGCTGATGAGGCCGGAGGACGGCTTGTAGCCGACCACGCCATTGAGCGCGGCGGGCGCGCGCACGGAGCCGCCGGTATCGCCGCCCAGCGCCAGCGGGGCCAGGCCCGCGGCCACCGCGACACCGGCGCCGCTGGACGAGCCGCCGGGTGCGCGCGGGGTGCCCGCGTCCCAGGGGTTGCGGGCGGTGCCCTGGGTCGGGTTCTGGCCCGACAGGCCGAACGCGAATTCGGTCATGCGGGTCTTGCCCAGGATCACCATGCCCTGCGCCGCCAGGCCGCGCACGGCGGTGGCGGTTTCATCGCTGACCACGCCGCGGCGGGTCTGCGAGCCGCCGCTGGCGGTGGTGCCGGCCCATTGCACACTGTCTTTCACCGCCACCGGCACGCCATGCAGGGGCCCCATCGAAATGCCGGCCGCCAGCAGGCGATCGGCGGCTTCGGCCTGGGCCAATGCGCGTTCAGCCGTCACCTCGCTGTACGCGGCCAGGTCGGCCGCGCGGGCAATGCGATCCAGGAAATGGGTGGTGATCTGGCGCGAACTCAATTCGCCCGCACGGATGGCGCGGGCGAGTTCGCGGGCTTCTCGGAAGTGCAGGGCGGTGTCTTGTTCTGGCATGGCTCTCACGAAAAAAGGAAAAGCTTTCCGGCCCAGGAGGAGCCGGAAAGCGTTGAGACGGGGCGTCAGCGCCGGGGGCGGTCTTGTTTCAGCCGGTCTTACTTGAGCGATTGGCCCCGGGTCTCGGGCATGCGGATGAAGGTGATCAGCGTGATGACGGCGCCGGCCAGCACGTAATAGAAGAACCAGCGCTCCATGCCCTTGCTTTGCAGCCAGGTCAGCAGGTAGGGCGTGGTGCCGCCCAGCAGCGCCACGACCAGGTTGTACGGTGTGCCGATACCGACGGCGCGCACGCTGGTGGGGAACTGCTCGGACATGATGGCCGGCGCGATCGACGTGTACATGGCGTACAGCACCAGGCCGAACAGCTCCACGGCCAGGATCGAGCCGAACGACGGGCCCAGCGTGGTCATGAGCGGGTAGAAGAACACCAGGTAGCCGGCGGCGAAGAAGATCAGCTGCGGCTTGCGGCCGATGCGGTCCGACAGCATGCCGAACACGGGCTGCACCAGCATGAAGACGATCAGCGCGACGGTGTTGGCGGCGAACGCCACCTGCGGATCGGCCTTGACCTGGCGGATGGCGTAGGTCGGCACGTACGCCACGAAGATATAGAAGGCGAACGTCGTCAGAATCGAGAAGCCGACGATGCGCAGCACCTCACGCGGGTGCTCGCGCAGCAGGGTGCGCAGCGGCTGTTTTTCGACGCCGGCCTTCTTGGCGTGCGAGAACGCCTCGGTTTCGGGGACCGCGCGGCGGATCCACATGCCCGCCAGGCCACCGAGCGCGCCCAGGAAGAACGGAATGCGCCAGCCCCAGTCGGCCATCTCGGTCTTGGTCAGGGTCGAAGTCAGCAGCCAGCCCACCGCCGACGCCGCCAGGATGCCCACGGCGGCGCTGAAAAAGACGAAGCTGGAGTAAAAACCGCGCTTGTTGGGCGGCGCCATTTCCGCCAGGAAGGTCGTGGCCGAGGCATACTCTCCGCCCAGCGACAGGCCTTGCAGCAGGCGCGCGGCGGTCAGCAGCAGCGGGGCGGCCAGGCCGATGGTGGCATAGGTCGGGGTGACGGCGATGATCAGCGAACCGCCGGCCATCATCAGGATGGTCAGGCCCAGCGCGGCCTTGCGGCCGTAGCGGTCGGAGAAGATGCCGAGCACCCAGCCGCCGACCGGGCGCATGAAGAAGCCGACGGCGAAAATGCCGAAGGTCGCCAGCAGCGCGGCGGTTTCATTGCCTTCGGGGAAGAACTGCTTGGAGAAGAAGATGGCGAATGACGCATAGATGGTCCAGTCGAACCATTCCACCGCATTGCCTACACTACCGGCCAGAATCGTGCGGGCGCGCGACACGGGCGCGGCGTTTGCCCCCTGCGTGGCTCGCAGGGTCGCGGAAGGGGTACTCATAACGTCCTCGGTTTTATTTTTTGGTCAAATAGACCGTTAAATTTTGTGTTTTTATCAATGCGCGAACGTTAGATTAATGAATATGGTCACGTCAAGTAAGGGTAAGTCCCTAATGCCGGCGCTCGATGACACCGATCTGGCCTGCCTGATCGCCTTGCAGGCCGACCCGCGAGCGTCCTGGCGCGAGCTGGGCGCGGCCACCGGCATCGCCGAGCGCACGGTGGCGCGCCGGATCAAGCGGCTGATGGATGCCGACGCCCTGCGCGTCATTGCGGAGGCCGACCCGCTGGCCACAGGCCGTGGCGTGGTGCTGCACGCCTGGGTGCGCTGCCGCTCGGGCCGCGTGGCCGAGGCGGCGGAAGCCCTGGCGCAGCTCGGCATCACTCAGTTGGTGGTGACCCTGGCCGGCACGGCCGATTTGATGGCGGAACTGACGCTGGCGGACGCAGCCGACATGCCCGACGTGGTGACGTGGGTGTTGCCGTCGATCGAGGGGGTGGAGCACGTGGAGGCGCGGTTGGTGCTGCGGCCTTTCCGCCGCGCCGGTCAGTGGCGCATCCAGGCCGGCGACGGCCCGCCCGATGGACCGGAACCGGCGACGGCGCAAACGCCAGCCGCGCTGACCGAGCCGGAACAGCGTATCGTCGCCCATCTGATGCGCGATGGCCGCGCGAGCCTGGCCGAGTTGGCTGCGCATGCCGATGTCAGCGAGCCCACCGTCCATCGCCTGTTGCAACACCTGGTGGAGCGGCGCGCGCTGAGTTTCCGCGTGGAAGTCGAGCCTGCCCTGGTGGGCTTTCCGGTGGAGGCGGTGATCTCGGTGCAGGTGCGGCCGCAGGCGGTCGATGCCCTGGCCGCGCACCTGGCGCTGGATCCGAATACGCGCTGCCTGTTCGGCACCAGCGGCGCTTCGCAACTGTTCTGGCATGTGCTGTGCCGCGACAGCCTGAACTTGTGGGACGTGGTCACGCGCAGGCTTGGCGAACTCGATGGCGTGCTGGCCAGTGAAGTGGGCGTGGTGATGCGCGCCTACAAGCGCTGCGGCATCGTGCGCGAGGGCGCGCGGCTGGGCGGCGAGGCCGCCTGAGCGTTCTGGCGCGGAGCCTGGCGCGCCTGCGCCGCGCCAGGCTCCGGTGCATTCTCACGCGCCGAGGTAGGCGCGCGCCAGCGCTCCATCGGCGGCGATTTCCCGCGCCGTGCCGTGCGCCGCCACGCGGCCGGACTCCAGTACGTAGGCGCGGTCGGCCAGCGACAGCGCCAGCGCGGCCATCTGGTCCACCAGCAGAATCGTCATCGATTCGGCCCGCAGCCTGTCCAGCGCTTCGAACAATTCGTCGATGATCTTCGGCGCCAGGCCGAGCGACGGCTCGTCCAGCAACAGGATCACCGGCTTGGACATCAGCCCGCGCGCGATTGCCAGCATCTGCTGTTCGCCGCCGGACAGCAGGCCGGCGCGCTGGTGCAGCCGCTCGCGCAGGCGTGGAAAGCGCGTCAGCATCTCCTCTACGCGGGCTTCCCGATCGGCCGGATGCAGGAAGGCGCCCAGCCGGATGTTGTCGAGCACGCTCAGGTCCGGGAACACCTGCCGCCCCTCGGGCACCAGGACCAGCCCTCGCGCCACGATGCGGTCCGCGCTCAGCCCCTGCAATTCCTGCCCTTGCAGGTGCATGCCGCCCTGGACGGGCCGGTGCAGCCCGGCCAGGGTGCGCATCAGCGTCGACTTGCCGGCGCCATTGGCGCCAAGCAGCGCCACCATTTCGCCCTCGCGGACCTGCAGGTCGATGCCATGCAGCACCGGGTTGGCGCCGTAGCCGGTGGTCAGGCTGCCTACGCCCAGCACTTCCGGCGCGACGCCGCCAGTCGCCGGACGCGCACGCGCCGTGGGCGCCTGGCGCGCCGCATCGTCGCCCAGGTAGGCTTGCCGCACGGCTTCGGACTGCTGGATCTCGCCGGTGGATCCCTGCGCCAACTCGCGCCCCGCGTCGATGGCGACAACGTGATCCGAGACGCCCATCACCAATGCCATGTCGTGCTCGACCAGCAGTACGCCGGCGCCGGCCTCGGCAATGCGCCGCAGCAGGGCGGCCAGTCGTGTCTTGTCCTCGCGGGACAGGCCCGCCGCGGGCTCGTCCATCAACAGGACGTCGGCGTCGGTGGCCAGCGCGCGGGCAATCTCCACCAGCCTGCGATCCACGTGCGCAAGATCGGCGGCTGGCGTGTCCAGGTCGCCTTCGTATCCGCAAAAGGCCAGCAGGGCGCGGGCCCGCTCGCGCGCATCGGACGACAGATAACGGCGTGCGGCCAGCAGGCCGCCCAGCCGGCCGCGCAACAGGCCCAGTGCGACGTTGTCCTCGACACTCAAAGTGTCGAACAACTGCGAGGTCTGATAGGTGCGCGCGATGCCCTCGCGCGCCACGCGGTGGGCCGGCAGGCCGGCCAGTGGCGCGGCGCCCAGCGCGACGTTGCCGCTGGTGGGCTGGTAATAGCCGCTGAGCATGTTGATGACGGTGGACTTGCCCGCGCCGTTGGGGCCGATCAACGCAGTGATGGCGGCGGGCGCGACGTGAAACGATACGCCCTGCACCGCGCGCACCCCGCCGAACGTCATGGTCAGCGTGTCGGCGCGCAGGGCGCGGCGGGCCCGGCCATTGGCGGCCAGGCCGCCCTGGCGTGGGGCCAGACGCGGTGTCAGGCCGCGTCGCCGCCAGCGGGCCAGCAGTCCCGCCGCGCCTTCGGGCGCCGCCCACAGCACCACGAGCAGGAAGGCGCCGAAGAACAACAGGCGATATTCCTCCAGGCTCGACAGCAGTTCGGGCAGCAGTCCGACCACCACCGCGCCCAGCAAGGGCCCCGCCAGCGAACCGGCGCCGCCGATGGTGACGGCCAGCACGAACAGGATCGACTGCATGAAGTTGAAGTTGTGCGGCGTGATCATGCCGGCCTGGGGCGCATACAGGCCTCCCGCCAGGCCGACCACGGCCGCCGACACCATGAAGGCCACGGCCTTCACCACCAGCGGGTTGATGCCGATGGATTCACTGGCCGTTTCACTGTCCTTGACCGCGCGCATGGCCGCGCCCCAACTGCCGCGCGCCAGCAGCGCATAACCGGCCAGCGCGGCGAACACCGTCACGATCGCGAGCATTGCCACCTCGCGGTCTCCGCCCAGCGCGCCGAGCGCGGGCTGCGCAATGCCCATCAGCCCGTTCTGGCCGCCGGTGAGATCGCCGCCCTCGACCAGGGTGTGTTCCACGATGAAGCCGAAGGCGATCGTGATCATCGCCAGGTAGGGCCCTTGGACTCGCAGCGCCGGGAGCGCCAGCAGCAGCCCGAACGCCCCTGCCACCGCCGCGGCAACGGGCCATGCCAGCCAGAAATTCCAGCCCGCCTGGCCGGTGAGGATAGCCACCGTGTACGCCCCGATGGCGTAGAACGCGGCATGGCCGAACGACATCTGGCCGGTCAGCCCCAGCAGCACGTTCAGGCCGATGCCGGCAAGCGCCAGCAAGGCCACGTTGCCGATCACGAAAACGTAATAGCCGTTGACGCTGGCCGCCAGGGTCAGGCTGACGACCGCCAGCAGGGCGTAGGCGGCCAGCGCCGGCCAAGAGAATGCAGATTGCCGGGCCATCAGACTTTCCTCACGGCCGCGCGGCCGAACAATCCGTTGGGCCGCATGGCCAGGATGGCGATGACCAGCGCGAAGCTGATGATCTGGGTGTAGCCGGAGCCCAGCGCGACGGTGATCAGCCCTTCGGTCACGCCGAACAGCAGGCCGGCGAGCATGACGCCCCAGGCGCTGGTGATGCCGCCCAGGATGGCGACCACGAAGGCCTTCAGTCCGAACAGGGTGCCCATGTCGGCCTGCACGTTGAACAGCGGCGCGACCAGCGCGCCGGCCACGCCCGCGAACAGCGTCGAGACGGCAAAGGCGGCCATGATGGCGCGCCGCACCGGGATGCCCATCAGCCGCGCGGCGTTGGGATTCTGTACCACGGCCAACAGTGCCACGCCCCAGCGCGTGCGTCGCGACAAGGCGTGCAGGGCGGCAGCCAATGCCAGTCCGACCAGCGGGATCAGCAGTTGCAGCGGATACACGCCCAGCCCCAGGCCGCCGATTTCCAGCGGCGCTTGCGCCAGCGGAGACGGCAGGCTGCGGGGCTCCTTGCCGAAGGTGAACATCACCAGGTTGTCCAGCACGATGCCCAAGGCCACCGTCGACATCAGCCAGGCGTTCGAGCCGCGGCTGGCGAATGGCCGCACCGCCAGCCGCTCGACCACCAGGCCATACAGCGCGCACAAGGCCAGCGCCGGCGGCAAGGCGGCCAGCAGCGGCCAGCCCAGCGTCTGCGCGAAGGTATAGGTCAGCACCGCGCCCAGCATCATGGAGCTGCCCTGGGCGAAATTGACCGTGCCGGACACGGCGTAGGTCAGGTAGAAGCCCAGGGCCATCAGCCCATACATGCTACCCAGCCCCAGGCCGCTGACGATGGCGGACATCCACAGCATGCGTCTCTCCCCTCGCGCTTACTGCGCGCCCTTGACGGGCAGGATGCGGTTGTCGACGAAGTGCGTCCACACGTAGTCGTCTTCGCGCAGGGCGTCATGCGAGGCCGGCGTGAAGGGCTGCTCGTAGGTCTTGATCAGGCCTTCATACTTGCCGATCTTGTAGAAGCCCTGGCGCACGGCGTCGCCGTCGGTGGAACCGGCCTGCGCGATCGCCAGCGCCGCCAGTTGCATGCCGTCATAGGCATTGGCCACGCCCACGGCCGGGGTGATGTCCTGCGGACCCTTGATGTCGGAATACTTGGCCTTGAGCGCCTGCATCACTTTCTCGCCCACCGGCCCCTGCTTGCCGAAGAAGCTGTAGGTCTGCACGAAGTGCACATTCTTGGCGTTGGGGCCGGCCAGTTCGGTGAAGCGGCCGCCGGCCGGGCCCCAGTGCGACACCACCGGCACCTTCCAGCCCATGCGGTCCAGCGACTTCACCACCTGGGCCGAGGGCCCGACGTTGCCCACCAGGAACAGCGTGTCGGCGCCGGCCGCTTTCAGGCGGCTCAGTTGCGGCGTGACGTCGAGGTCGGCGGGCTGGAATTTCTCGACGCCGGCCGGCGTGATCTTGGCGGCGGCGAGCGCGGCGTCCAGCCCCTTTTCATTCGATTCGCCCCAGGGGTTATTCACCAGGATCATGCCCGGCTTGGCGCTCTGGAACGTCTTGCGGGCGTACTGCACCATGGCGCTGTCGACGATCTCGTCCATCGCCGAGACGCGGAACACGAAGTTTGGGTTGCCCTTGTTGTGCGTGATCGCGGTGCCGGCGGCCCAGGGGCCCATGAACGGCACCTTCTCCTGGTTGACGATGGGCACGATGGCCATCGACACCGGCGTGTCCAGGCCGCCGAACAGCACGGCGACCTTTTCCTTGTAGATCAGTTCGCGTGCCGCGGCCATGCCCTTGGCGGGGTTGCCTTCGTCGTCGCGCCGCACCAGCACCACCTGGCGCCCGCCCAGCAGGCCGCCCTTGGCATTGATTTCGTCGATGGCGATGGTCATGCCGCGCGTCAAGGCTTCGCCGGCACGCGCCGATTCCCCCGACAGGGCGGTGATCAGGCCGATCTTGATGGGGTCGGCGGCCAGCGCGGGTTGCGCGGCCAGGCCGGCCGCGAACAGGGCGGCGGCAGTGGCGCGGAGCATGAAGGAACGGCGGGTCGGGCGCATCGGGGCACTCCTGGAAAAGTGGAATGGATCTTGCATGGGAGAGGTGCTGCTGCCGTTCCCAATGCAAGATCCATGCCACCCGCGCCTCGGGGGCGTGTCCCAGGGGGAAATTGGTGGTTTGTCGACGCTGGATCCTGTTTTTGTTTTCAAAAGAACAGGGTTTTTGTTCACAATCATGCATCAGGATTTGCACCAAAATGAATCCATCCCTGCTTCAAGGCACTAATGCGGGGCCTGCCGCGCCCTGGTCTCCCGCGCCGCTGGCCGGCCACGACCGCTTCGCCTACCAGCCCATCACCGGCCGCGCGGACTACGCCTGGCCCAACGGCGCGCGGCTGGCCGTCTACCTGGGGTTCAACATCGAGCATTTCGCCTTTGGCGAGGGGCTGGGCGCCGAGCTGGGGCCGGCCTCGCCGCATCCGGATGTGCTCAATTACGCCTGGCGCGAGTACGGCAACCGGGTGGGCGCCTGGCGCTGCCTGGAACTGTTCGACGCGTTGGGACTGCCGACCGGCGCGCTGATCAACACCGCGCTGTATGACCATTGTCCGGAACTGGTCGATGCCTGCCTGGCGCGCGGCGACGAGCTGATCGGCCACGGCTACAGCAACGCGCATCGCCAGGGAGGGTTGGGCGAGGCCGAGGAACGAGCGCTGCTTGAACACTGCCGCGAGCGCATCGGCCGCCACGCGGGCAGCGCCCCGGCCGGCTGGCTGTCGCCATGGATTTCGGAAAGCCGCGCCACCCCGGACCTGCTGGCCGAGACCGGCTACCGCTACACCTTGAATTGGTGCCACGACGACCAGCCCACGCGCATGCGCACGCGTGGCGGCGATCTGTGGGCGATTCCCTACCCGCAGGAGCTGAACGACATTCCCATGATCATGGGCCGCAAGATGGATGCGCGCGATTTTGCCGATATGATTCTCGACCAGTTCGAGGAAATGCGGCTCCAGGCGCAGCGCCAGCCCCTGGTGATGGGCATCGCGCTGCATCCGTATATCGTGGGGCAGCCCTACCGTCTGCGGCACCTGCGCCGGGCGCTGGCCCCGCTGGCGGCCGCGCGCGACCGGGGCGAGATCTGGTTCGCCACGCCGGGCCAGATCTGCGCGCACGTCGATGGACTGTCGCCAGCGCCCGGACTGTCTTCCCGTTGACCGACCCTTTGTCTTCGTTGCCACCGAGTCCGCCATGCCTACCCGCGATCCCGCCAAATCCCGTCCCAGGGCGACGCCTTCGCGCCGCGCCGCCGCCGCCGTGTCCGAACACCTGGAGGACACCGCCCCCGATGCCGACATGGAGCGCCGCATTTGCGAGGCGGTCTATGAAAGTGTCATGAGCCAGCGGCTGACACCGGGCACCAAGCTGCCCGAGGCGGCGCTGTGCGACATCTTCGGCGTTTCGCGCTCGGTCGCGCGCAAGGCGCTGCAGCGCCTGGCCCACGAGCATGTGGTCGACCTGCACCACAACCGCGGCGCGGTGGTGGCCGAGCCCACCCCCGAGGACACGCGCCAGATCTTCGAGGCGCGGCGCGCGCTGGAAGCGGCCCTGTTGCCGCTGGCGGCCGCGCGCGCCACCAAGGCCGACTACGCCTCGCTGCGCAAGCAGTTGCGCGACGAGCACGCCTTGCTGCACCGCGCCGGCCAGCCTGCCTGGGCGCGCCAGGCCAGCGCCTTCCATGTGCGTCTGGGCGAGCTGTCGGGCAACGCCATCCTGCACGGCTACCTGGCCGAACTGGTGTCGCGCTGCTCGCTGATCGTGGCGCTGTATGAACCGCCCGGCAACGCCGCCTGCGAGCATGGCGAGCACGTGCAGATCGTCGATCTGATGGAACAGGGGCAGGTGGCCGAGGCGGTCAAGATCAACGACAACCATCTCGCGGACCTGGAGCGGCGCATCAGCCTGGAGCGCCCGCAGCCCGCACAAACCCTGGCCCAGATGCTGGGAATGGCCTGACATGGACATCGACTTCGATTCAATCACCGAATACCAGCGCTACAAGCTGATGGCCAGCCTGATCGTGCCACGGCCGATCGCGCTGATCACCACGCTGTCCGAAACCGGCGTGGTCAATGCCGCGCCCTTCAGCATGTTCAACATGCTGGGCGAGGATCCTCCCATCATCATGGTCAGCATCAACCGGCTCGAGGATGGCAACCTGAAGGACACCGCGCGCAACATCGCGCGCGACCGCGAATTCGTGGTGCACCTGACCGACGAGGCCATGGCCGAGAAGATGCACCGCTGCGGCGACCGCCTGCCGGCCGACGTCAGCGAGCTGGCGCACGCCGGCCTGGACGCCGCGCCCAGCCAGCGGGTGGCGCCGCCGCGCATCGTGCAGGCGCCGGTGGCATTCGAATGCACCCTGTTCGAGACCCTGGAAACCGCCAGCCGCCAGATCTTCATCGGCCAGGTGCGCTGGCTGCATGCGCGCGACGGCCTGATCGACACGGACACCTGGCGCGTGCGGCTGCAGGATTATTTTCCGGTGGGCCGCTTTGGCGCCAGCTTCTACGTCACCACGCGCGACCGCTATGCCATCGGCGACATGCCGGCCAGCACCGCCATCGACGAGATCTGACAGCGCGCGGGACGTTCGTCACCACACGGCGGCCTGCGAACCCGGCGCGCGCAGGTGGCGGGCGAAGCGTTGCGCCAGGAAATCGACGAAGGCCAATGTCTTGGCCGGCAGGTTGAGCCGCTCCGGGTACAGCACGTGGATGTCCGCCGGCGGCGTCGCCCAGTCGGTCAGCACCTGGCGCAGGCGGCCGGCGCGCAGCAGCGCGGCGGTCTCCCATTCCGAACGCATGACGATGCCGTGGCCGTCCAGCGCCCATTCCAGCGCGCTCTGGCCGTCATTCGAACTGACTGGGCCGCGCACCTTCACGGTTTCCGTGCGCGAGCCGGATTCGAGCCGCCAGGTGCCGTAGGCGACGTCGTTCTCGCGCACCACGATGCAGCGGTGGCGCTGCAACTCTCCGGGTGTGCGCGGCTCGCCAAAGGTTTCCAGGTAGCGCGGCGACGCGCACAGCAGGCGCCGGTTGGAGGCGATCTTGCGCGCGGTCAGGCGCGCGTCGGGCAAGTCGCCGAAGCGCACCGCGGCGTCGAAGCCTTCTTCGATCAGGTTCAGGGGCCTGTCGGTCAGGCGCAGTTGCACTTCCACTTCCGGATATTGCCGCGCGAAATCGGAGATGGCGGGCGTCACGTGGGCGCGGCCAAAGCCGAAGGTGGCGTTCAGGCGCAGCAGCCCCTGCGGCTGGGCGCGGCTGCTCGAC
The DNA here is from genome assembly GCF_040084795.1 of Achromobacter sp. HNDS-1. Taxonomy (NCBI): domain Bacteria; kingdom Pseudomonadati; phylum Pseudomonadota; class Betaproteobacteria; order Burkholderiales; family Alcaligenaceae; genus Achromobacter; species Achromobacter sp. HNDS-1. Next base: position 2,963,293 of record NZ_CP157584.1, on the reverse strand, counting down.
ACGGATCGTTCCAGCGCCTGAAGATCGGCCAGGATGCGGCTACCCTCGGCCAAGTACAGCTCGCCTTCCTGGCTGACGCTGACGCGCCGCGTGCTGCGGTTCAGCAGGCGTACGCCCAGACGCTGTTCCAGCTTGGCCAGCCGCGTGCTGACCGCCGGCGGCGTCAGGCCGAGCTCGCGCGCGGCGGCCGACAGATTGCCGTGCTTGACCAGCAGGGAGAAGAAGGCTAGGTCCGACAGCGCGTCCATGGATTTATTTATAAATTCAATTTAATAAAGATTTATTTTATTCATCCATTATAAGAATGGAACGGACTTATACACTGGGTCGACCGATACACAGAGCCGCCTGACGCGGCCGCCCTCAAGGAGACCCACCCATGAAAGTCCGCCATCTGTTGTGCGCGCTGACCGCCGCCGCGTCCTGTTGGACGGCGCCGGCCATGGCAGCCAATGCCTTTCCGCAGCGCCCGATCACCCTGGTGGTGCCGTTCGCTCCGGGCGGCAGCGTGGATATCGCCGCGCGCCTGATTTCCGACGCCTGGGGCAAGGCCCTGGGCCAGAGCGTGATCGTCGAAAACCGCGCCGGCGCCTCCGGCAACATCGGCATGGCCGCCGTGGCCCGCGCCGAGCCCAATGGCTACACGCTGGGCATCAACACCATGTCGCTGGCGATCAATCCGGCGCTGTTCCGCGCCATGCCGTTCGACACCGCCCGCGATCTGCGTTCGGTCGGCACGGTTGGAACTTCGCAGCATGTGCTGACGGTGTCACCGTCGCTGCCGGTGAACGATGTCAAGGAACTGCTCGATTACATCCGCGCGCGCCCGGCGAATGCACTCAGCTTCGGCTCCGCCGGCACGGGCAGCACTTTTCACATGGCCGCTGAACTGTTCAAGGCGGTCTCCGGCACGCAGATCCTGCACGTGCCTTACAAGGGCGGCGGTCCGGCCATGGTCGACACCATCAGCGGCCAGGTGCAGATGAGCTTCCCCGTGCTGTCCGCGGCCAAGCCGCAGGTCGACGGCAAGAAGCTCAAGGCACTGGGCGTGACCGGCACCACCCGCTCGCCGCTGCTGCCGGACGTGCCTACCATCGCCGAGTCCGGCCTGCCCGGCTATGCCTTCACCACCTGGTTCGCGGTCAGCGCGCCGGCCGGCACGCCGCAGGCTGTCGTGGACACGCTGAACGCCAAGCTGGCGCAGGCCCTCCAATCGCCCGAATTGTCAGATCGCATGCGCCGCGAAGGGTTCGATCCGCTCGTTTCGACGCCCGCCGAGACCGACGCCATGGTCAAGGGCGAAATGACGCGCTGGGCCGGCATCGTCAAGGACGCCGGCATCGAGGCCAATTGACGGCCGGCGACACATCGCGCGCCTCGCGTGGGCGCGTTGTTCTAAGCAAGGAAGCACCGACATGCCTGGCATGACGCTATACGACAAGCTGGTGGCGAGCCATGAAGTGGCCCGCATCGACGACGAGCACATCCTGCTGTACGTGGATCTGCACATCATGAACGAATACACCAGTCCGCAGGCCTTCAGCGGCCTGGCCGCGCGCGGCCGCGATGTGCTTCGGCCCGCGCAGCAGATGGCGGTGGTGGACCACATCATCCCCACCCATCCGGTGCCGGCCGCGCTGCGCGTGATTGCGGATGACGCTTCCTCGCGCCAGGCCCGCAACCTCAAGCGCAATTGCGACGAGCAGCGCATCGCGCTGTTCGACACCACCGACCCGTTGCAAGGCATCGAACACGTGATCGCGCCCGAGCACGGCATGATCCTGCCGGGCATGGTGGTGCTGTGCGGCGACAGCCACACCACCACCTACGGCGCGCTGGGAGCGCTGGGTTTCGGCATCGGCACTTCGGAAGTCGAGCACATCCTGGCGACGCAGACGCTGGTCTACCGGGTCGCGCGCAACATGCGCATCCGCGTCGACGGCCGCCTGGGCGCGGGCGTATCGGCCAAGGACCTGGTGATCTACGTGGTCCACCGCATCGGCGCGCAGGGCGCGCGCGGCCATGCCGTGGAATTCTGCGGCAGCGCCATCGAAGGCCTGTCGGCCGAGGCCCGCATGACCCTGTGCAACATGACGGTGGAAGCCGGCGCCCGCGCCGCGCTGATCGCACCCGACGCCACCACCGACGCCTATGTCGCTGCCCGCGCGCGACACCTGGACGCCAGCGAACTGGCGCAGGCGCGCGCCTATTGGGCCACCCTGCGCACGGATGCCGACGCGGCGTTCGACGCCGAGCATGTCTTCGACGCGGCGCTGATCGCGCCGTTCGTGACCTGGGGCACTAGCCCGGACCAGGCCATGCCGATCACCGGCACGGTCCCCGATCCCCAGGCCGAGCCGGATGCGCTGGCACGCCTGGCGCTGGAAAAGGCCGTGGAATACATCGGCCTGCAGCCCGGTGCGCCGATCGCCGGGGTGCCGATCGAGCGGGTCTTCATCGGCTCGTGCACCAATGGGCGCATCGAGGACCTGCGCGTGGTGGCCGACATCGTGCGTGGCCGCAAGGTGGCCGATGGCGTGCGCGCCATGGTGGTGCCGGGCTCGGGCGCGGTGCGCGCCCAGGCCGAGGCCGAGGGCATCGCCGCCACGCTGGTCGATGCCGGCTTCGAATGGCGCCAGCCGGGCTGTTCCATGTGCCTGGCCATGAACGACGACGTGCTGCGGCCGGGCGAGCGCTGCGCATCCACCACCAACCGCAACTTCGAGGGCCGCCAGGGCCGCGCCGGGCGCACCCATCTGATGAGCCCGGCCATGGCCGCCGCCGCCGCGCTGGCCGGCCGCATCGTCGACGTGCGCGACTTGGAGAACCTGCAATGAACCAGATCATCAGCGGCGTTGCCGCGCCGTTGCCGTATTCCAATCTGGACACCGACCAGATCATGCCGAAGCAGTTCCTGCGCATCATCGACAAGGCCGGGTTGGATCGCGGCCTGCTCTATGACCTGCGCTTTGACGCCGACGGCGAGCCGCGGCCGGACTGTGTACTGAACCAGCCCGCTTACGCGGGCGCGTCGGTGCTGGTGGCCGGCCCCAACTTCGGCTGCGGCTCCAGCCGCGAGCATGCCGTCTGGGGACTGATGCAGTACGGTATCCGCGCCGTTGTGGCCGCCAGCTTTGGCGAGATCTTCTACTTCAACGCGCTCAATAATGGTCTGCTGCTGGTGAGCCTGCCGCCGGCCGATGTCGACGCGCTCTTGGCGTGGGTGTCCGACCCCGGCGCCAACCGCGTCGAGATCGACGCGCTGGCGGGCACGGTGCGGGCCGCCGACGGCTGGACCGGGCATTTCGACTTGCCGGCGCGGCACCGCCGCATGTTCTCGCAAGGGCAGGACATGGTGGGCGCCTCGTTACAGCAGTTGGCGGATGTGGAACACTTCGAGGCCGGCCACTGGGCGCGGCATCCCTGGATGAAAGACGTGGCGCGCCGCGTGCGCGACCGGCTCGGCCAATGAACGCCACAGACTGAGAGGCACCGACCGCAATGACCGCTTTCTTCGATCTTCCCGTGCGCCGCCACGAGGTCAACGGTATTCACATCGCCGCCCGCATCGACGGCCAGGGGCCGCCGCTGCTGTTGCTGCACGGCCATCCGCAGACCCACGCCATCTGGCACCGGGTGTGGCCCGAGCTGACGCGCCGCCACACGTGCGTGGCGGCCGACCTGCGCGGCTACGGCGACAGCGACAAGCCGGCCGCCATGCCGGACCATGCCGCGCATTCCAAGCGCACCATGGCCGCCGACATGGTGGCGCTGATGCGCGCCCTGGGCCATCAACGTTTCGATGTGCTGGCCCACGACCGCGGCGCGCGTGTCGCGCACCGGCTGGGACTGGACCATGCCGACGCGGTCGGGCGCATGATGCTGCTGGACATCGCGCCGACGCTGGACATGTACGAAAACACCACCCGCGCCTTCGCCCAGGCCTACTACCACTGGTTCTGGCTGATCCAGCCCGCGCCCATGCCGGAGACCATGATCGAACGCGACCCGGTGTTCTACCTGCGTTCGGTGATGGGCGGCCGGCCTGGCGGGCTGGCGCATTTCTCCGCTGAGGCGATGGCCGAGTATGAACGCGCCGCGCGCCTGCCGGGTTGGGCCACCGGTATCTGCGAAGACTACCGCGCGTCCGCCACGCTGGATCTGGAGCACGACCGCCAGGGCCGCGCGGCCGGCGAGCGCCTGCGCATGCCGCTGCGCGTGCTGTGGGGCGAGCGCGGCGCGGTGGGGCGCAATTTCGATGTGCTGGGATTGTGGCGGGCGGTGGCCGACGAGGTCACGGGCGGACCGTTGCCCGGCGCCCACTACCTGGCCGAGGAAACGCCCGACGCATTGCTGCGCGAAGTGGCCGGCTTTTTCGGCTGGGGCGGGCGGGAATAGAGGCGGCTGCCCTCGCGGCCGGCACGGGCCAGCGCGGGTGCCGCAGCAGCCTGCTTGGCGACTTTCCATCGCCCTCCACGCCGGCCGTCGCCACCGGCCGGCAGTCAGGCCTGCGGCCTGGATGGTCCCTTGGCCTGTTGTCAATCAAGCCACGGCGGGCGATAGGGCCATCCAAAAAGGGACGCACCGCCGGTGGTAACCTTCGGCCATGAATCCCTCTTTTGCCGATCTGACCGAATTGCCTGAACCGGAGGACGCCCAGCGCGCCTTCCGGGCCTCGGATTCCCCCTGCGTTGCCGTTTGTTCCACGCTGTTCGACGATATCTGCCGGGGCTGCGGCCGCACGGCCATGGAAGTGGCCAACTGGGTCTTCATGACGGAAGAGGAAAAGCGCGAGGTCTGGATCCGCATCAAGGCGCAGGGGTATCCCCGCCGCAACAACTAGGCCGGCGGCGCCGGGCGCGGTCTTGAGGGTGTCACATGGCGCGGGCTAAATCGCGCTATTGCCCACTTCCGGCCCCATCATGCGCATCGTCCTGGTTACGGATGCCTGGCATCCGCAAGTCAACGGCGTCGTCCGCACCTGGACGACCATGCAGCAGATCCTCACCGATTGGGGCCACGAGCTGATCGTGGTGAATCCCCAGGGCAGCCGCACCGTGCCGGCCCCCTCGGAGCCTGATTTGCGGCTGTGCCTGCAGCCGGGGCGGCAATTGCGCCGCATCCTGGGCGATATCGTGCCCGACGCGCTCCATATCGCCACCGAAGGCCCGCTGGGCCTGGCGGCGCGGCGCATGGCGCTGTCGCGCGGCTGGCGCTTCACCACCTCGTTCCACACCATGTTCCCTGACTACCTGCAGGCGCGCATGGGCATTCCCGCCGCGTTGCCGTGGCGCTTCCTGCGCTGGTTTCACCGACCGTCGCAATGCGTGCTGGTGCCCACGCCGACCGTGCGCGACATCCTGGTGCGGCGCGGTTTCGCCAACCTGCGCATCTGGTCGCGCGGGGTCGATCCGCGCAAATTCCAGCCCACCCCGGGCCGGGCGTTCCAGGACCTGCCGCGCCCCGTCTTCCTGTCGGTCGGCCGGGTGGCGCGCGAGAAGAACCTGGATGCGTTCCTGTCGCTGGACCTGCCCGGCAGCAAGGTGGTGGTGGGCGCGGGCCCCGACGAGGCGCGGCTGAAAAAGCGCTTTCCCCAGGCGGTGTTCCTGGGCATGCAGAACGACGAGGCCCTGCCGACGTTCTACGGCGCGGCGGACGTCTTCGTGTTTCCCAGCCTGACGGACACGTTCGGCCTGGTGATGCTGGAGGCCATGGCTTGCGGCACGCCGGTGGCGGCGTTCCGCAGCGAGGCGCCGCTGGCGGTGGTGACGCAAGGCGTCACCGGTTTCCTGGACGACGATCTGGCCCACGCCTGCCGCGCCGCCTTGCCGCTGGACCGGCACGCCGTGCGCGAGCACGCCCTGACGCGCAGCTGGGATGCCGTGGCCACGGATCTGCTGGCATCGCTGGTGCCGCTGACCCCCGGCGCGGAGCTGGCCAGGCCCTTGGCCCCGGCAGGCTGAGCGCCGCCGATCCGACATTGCATATCGGGCTTTCCACCGCCCGGGCCAAACCGGTACAATGCCCGTCAATCCTGAGGAGCGTTGCGACGACCTCGCGGTTCCCGCCATCTCCCATGGCCCGCGGAACCCGGTTCGCCAGGCTCAGGAATCCTTGTTCAAGCGCCGTGCCACGCACGGCGTTACAGCAACGGCGCTCACCTTTTGTCGCGTATGGCGGAAAAGGCGAGCACTCGATTGTCGTGGTGGTTTCGCGTTGTCCGGCCGTATCGTGCGCCGTTCGTCATTCACGTGGAGCTACACACCATGAACGCTGTCACCGATAAATCCTTCTCCGACTACATCGTCGCCGACCTGTCGCTGGCAGGCTGGGGCCGTCGCGAGCTGGCCATCGCCGAAACCGAAATGCCCGGCCTGATGGCCATCCGCGAAGAGTTCGCCGCCAAGCAGCCGCTCAAGGGCGCCCGCATCGCCGGCAGCCTGCACATGACCATCCAGACCGGCGTCCTGATCGAGACGCTGGTGGCCCTGGGCGCCGAAGTGCGCTGGGCCTCGTGCAACATCTTCTCCACGCAGGACCACGCCGCCGCCGCCATCGCCGCGTCGGGCACGCCGGTCTTCGCCGTCAAGGGCGAAACGCTGGAAGAATACTGGCAGTACACCCACAAGATCTTCGAATGGCCTAATGGCCAGAACGCCAACATGATCCTCGACGATGGCGGCGACGCCACGTTGATGCTGCACCTGGGCACCAAGGCCGAGAAGGACATCTCGGTGCTGGCCAACCCCGGCAGCGAGGAAGAGCGCGTGCTGTACGCCGCCATCAAGAAAACGCTGGAGCGAGATCCGAAGTGGTACTCGACCCGCCTCGCCCTGATCAAGGGCGTGACCGAGGAAACCACCACCGGCGTGCACCGCCTGTACCAGATGTCGCAGAAGGGCGAGCTGGCCTTCGCCGCCATCAACGTCAACGACTCGGTCACCAAGTCCAAGTTCGACAACCTGTACGGCTGCCGTGAATCGCTGGTCGACGGCATCAAGCGCGCCACCGACGTGATGGTCGCCGGCAAGATCGCCGTGGTGGCCGGTTACGGCGACGTGGGCAAGGGTTGCGCCCAGGCGCTGGTCGCCCTGCGCGCCCAGGTGTGGGTCACCGAAATCGACCCGATCTGCGCCCTGCAGGCCGCCATGGAAGGCTTCAAGGTCGTGACCATGGAAGAAGCCGCCGCCCACGGCGACATCTTCGTCACCGCCACCGGCAACTTCCACGTCATCACGCGTGAGCACATGAACGCCATGAAGGACCAGGCGATCGTCTGCAACATCGGCCACTTCGACAACGAAATCGACGTCGCCAGCCTGGCCGACTGCAAGTGGGAAGAGATCAAGCCGCAGGTCGACCACGTCATCTTCCCGGACGGCAAGCGCATCATCCTGCTGGCCCAGGGCCGCCTGGTGAACCTGGGTTGCGCCACCGGCCACCCCTCGTTCGTGATGTCGTCGTCGTTCGCCAACCAGACCATCGCCCAGATCGAACTGTTCACGCGCAACGAAGCCTACAAGTCGGGCGAAGTCTACGTGCTGCCCAAGCACCTGGACGAGAAGGTCGCGCGCCTGCACCTGAAGAAGCTGGGCGTGAACCTGACCACGCTGCGCAAGGACCAGGCCGACTACATCAGCGTGCCGGTCGAAGGTCCTTACAAGCCGAATCACTACCGCTACTGATGCTTGTAGCAAAATAGGAAAGTGCCGCGCCATGTCGGCGCGGGCTTTCCGGTCCGCGGGGCTTGCCCGTCTCGCCTGGCGATGGCGGGGCCGCGGAGCGTCAATACAGGAGGTCGAACAATGGCATTGATACTCGTCTGGATCCTGAACGCGGTGGCCCTGTTGGCCGTTGCCTACTTGCTGCCCGGCATCACCGTGGCCAGCTTTGGTTCGGCGCTCATCGCCGCGCTGGTGCTGGGTCTGGTCAACATGCTGGTCAAGCCGGTGCTGGTGCTGCTGACACTGCCCATCACGATCGTCACGCTCGGTCTCTTCCTCATCGTCATCAACGCCTTGTTGTTCTGGTTCGTCGGCTCCGTGCTGAAGGGCTTCCAGGTCAACGGGTTCTGGTGGGCCGTGGGCGGTGCGATCCTGTACAGCATCATCTCGGGCCTGCTTACCAAACTGATCCCCTGAATTCCCACCCCCGAGCGCTACGCGTTCTCCCCTCGAAGGGGGCGTGCCAGCGGACCGGCCAAGCCGGTCCGCGGCGCCCCGAGGGGGCGGCACCTGTTTCATGCAATGCGCATGGCGCTATGGATAACTGATCCGATATGTCCGACTCGACTTCTCCGGCGTTCAGCCTGGAATTCTTTCCGCCTCGCGACCTGGCTGGCCAGGAGCGGCTGGTCCGCGCGGCCAAGCAGATGCTGGCGATCCAGCCCAAGTACGTCAGCGTGACGTTCGGCGCCGGCGGCTCCACCCGCGCCGGCACGGCCGACGCGGTGCGCACGCTGCGTAACCTGGGCTGCGACGCGGCGCCGCACCTGTCGTGCGTCGGCGCCTCGCGCCAGGACCTGCGCGAGATCCTGCAGGCCTACAAGAACGAAGGCGTGCGGCGCGTGGTGGCCTTGCGCGGCGACCTGCCCTCGGGCATGGGCGGCGACGCCGGCGAATTGCGCTACGCCAACGAACTGGTGTCGTTCATCCGCGAGGAAACAGGCGATTGGTTCCACATCGAAGTGGCGGCCTATCCCGAAATGCACCCGCAGGCCGCCAATCCGTCGGCGGACCTGGATCATTTCGTGGCCAAGGTCAACGCGGGCGCCAATGCCGCCATCACCCAGTACTTCTTCAACGCCGACGCCTACTTCGACTTCGTCGACCGGGCCCAGGCCAAGGGCGTGCGGGTGCCGATCGTGCCGGGCATCATGCCCATCACCAACCACACCCAGCTGCTGCGCTTCTCGGAAATGTGCGGCGCCGAAGTGCCGCGCTGGATCCGCCTGCGCCTGGCCGAGCTCGGCGACGACAAGGCCTCGATCCGCGCCTTTGGCGTGGATGTGGTCACCGAGCTGTGCCAGAACCTGCTGGACAATGGCGCGCCGGGCCTGCACTTCTACACCCTCAACCACGCCGAAGCGCCGTTGGCCGTGTGGAAGGAATTGAGCGTGTGATCCCCGCGGCGCGCAGCGCGTAGTAACGCAAAGGCCGGCAGCTATTGCCGGCCTTTTTTCTCGGGCGTGTCAGGGTCTCAGCGCGCCTGACCGGCACGCGCGCCGCGTGGCAGCGACGGGCCGGCTGGGGGCGACGGCAAACGCGCCTCAACGGCCCGCATGACGCTTCAGTCGGCGTATACGCCCGCCTTGCGGATGATCGGCCCCCACTTGTCCACTTCCGACTGTAGCCAGCTCTGCAGGCCGGCCGGCGTCTGCTTGGCCTCGGGCACGATTTCCGCGCCCAGCTCGGCCATCTTCTGCGTGAAGGCAGGGTCCTGGAGCGCCGCGCGCAGGGATGCATTGAACTTCGCCACCACTTCCGGCGGGGTGCCCTTGGGCGCGTACACGCCGTGCCAGACCTTGACCTCGAAGCCCTTCAGCCCGCTTTCCTGCAGGGTCGACGCATCGGGCAGCGTCTTGATGCGATCCAGCGTGGTCACGCCGTACAGCTTGACCCGCTGCGCCTTGATGTGCGGAATGGTCTGCGTGGTCTGGTCGCACAGCACATCCACCTGACCGCCCAGCAGCGCCGTCAGCGCGGGGGCGGTGCCGGCATACGGGATCGTGGTGAACTGCGTGCCCAGCGCTTCCTGCAACAGCATGCCGCATAGCTGCGACACCGCCCCCAGGCCGGCGTTGGCCAGGTTGATCTTGTTGCCGTTGGCGCGCGCGTACTTGATGAATTCCACCATGTCGGCGGGCGGCAGATCCTTGCGGCCCAGCAGCGTCATGGGCACGTCGGCCACCTGGCCGACATAGGCGAAGTCGGTCAGCGGATTGAACGGAAGCTTGCGGTACAGCGCCGGGGCAGTCGCCATGCCGTTGTGGTGGATCAGGAAGGTATACCCGTCGGGCGCGGCGCGCGCCACGTGCGTGGCCGCCAGCGTGCCGCCCGCCCCGGGCCGGTTCTCGACGATGATGCTCTGGCCGAGGGTCTTGGACATGGCGGCTCCCAGGCTGCGGGCCACGACGTCGGTGGGGCCGCCCGCCGCGAACGGCACGACCAGCGATATGGCGTGGTTGGGATAGTTGTCCTGGGCCGTGGCCGGGCCGCCTGCCAGGCAGCCCAGCGCCAGCAGAGGCGCGGCCAGGCGCCGCAGGGCGCGCGGGAAATTCGGGGTCATGTCTCGTCCTTATGGTGTTATGGCGACCCGCAAGACGAAGCATGGCGGGCTGGCGTCAGTGTGGCGCGCCAGCCGCGAGATGAGAATTTGTGGTTTTACAAGCCGGGTTTAGGGAAGCGGAAAGCCGGGTTTGTACGGTGGGACAGGTCCGAGCCCTAGTTCGGCTGATCCTTGCCCGGGTCCTCCGCCAGCACTTGCGGCGCGGGATAGACGACCTGTGGCACGTCCACCGGTTCGGCCCGCAGCGGCTGGTGCTCCCGGCTGGCGGGCACCAGCGAACCCGGGTCTTCCGGACGGGTCCAGAGCGGATCCGGGATCTCGGCGAACACCTGGCGCAGGCGTTCGCCCCAGGTGCCGCGGATCATGCGGAAATATTCGTTGTGCTCGTCGATGCTGGCGAAGTGCGTGACGCGCAGCGCGTCGGCGTCATAGACCAGCAGGTCCAGCGGCAAGCCGACCGAGATGTTCGAGCGCAGCGTCGAGTCCATGGAGATCAGCGCGCACTTGGCGGCTTCGTCCAGCGAGGTATCGGGGCGCAGCACGCGGTCCAGGATAGGCTTGCCGTACTTGGCCTCGCCGATCTGGAAGTACGGGCATTCGGAGCCGGCCTCGATGAAGTTGCCGGCCGAATACACCTGGAACAGTCGGCAGCGTTCGGCGCCGATCTGGCCGCCGAAGATCAGGCTGACGTTGAAATCCACGCCCTGCTCGTGCAAGGCCGCGGCCTCGCGGTGGTACACCGCGCGCACCGCCGCGCCGACCCGGCGGGTGGCCTCGAACATGTCGGGCGCGTTCCAGACGGTTTCGCCACCCTCGTCATGCTGGCGCGCCAGCGCGTTCAGCACGGCCTGGCTGACGGCCAGGTTTCCCGAGGTCATCAGCACCATCATGCGCTCGCCGGGGCGCTCGAAAACGGTCATCTTGCGGAAGACACTGATCTGGTCGACCCCGGCATTGGTGCGGGAGTCGGACAGGAATACCAGGCCGGCGTCGAGGCGGGCGGCTACGCAGTAGGTCATGATCGAAAAAGGGAAAAAACCACACCGCATTGTATTGCGGCGTGGCCGGGCGGGGTTACTGCTGCAATGCCGTCTGCACCTGCACCGAGACTTCCATGGACTCCTCGCCGCCGCCGGTGCGCACGCCGCGCACGGGTGAGGCGGAATCATAATCGCGCCCCACCGCCAGGCGGCAGTGGCAATCGGACGCGAATTGGCGGTTGGTGACGTCCACGCTGGTCCAGCCGGTGCCCGCCAGCCAGACATCGGCCCAGGCGTGGCTGGCCGCGTGTTCGTTGGTGGTGTACAGATAGCCGCTGACGTAGCGGGCCGGCACGCCCAGGCCGCGCACGCAGGCCAGGAACAGGTGGGCGTGGTCCTGGCAGACGCCATGGCCCAGCTCCAGCACCTGGCCGGCGGCGGTGGTGACGTCGGTGGTGCCGGGCTCGTAGGCGACCCGGTCGTGGATCGCGGTGGCCAGTGTCAGCACGTCGGCGGGCGTGTTCAGGCCGTCAGGCAGCACGGCGTGGGCGAAGGCGAGGATGGTGTCGTCGGCCTGCGTCAGCGGCGTCTGCACGCAATAGGCGTGCACCGGCAGGCGGCTGTCCTCGCCGCCCAGCGCGCCTTGCGCCAGCGGGTCGACCAACACCTGGCCGACCACGCGCAGTTCGATTTCCGTGTGGGGCCGGTTCAGCGTCAGCGTGTGGGTGATGTTGCCGTAGGCGTCCACCTGCTGTTCGAGCACGCCGGGCGCCTCGATGTGCCAGCGCAGCACGCGCTGGTGCTCGTCGTCGCGCGGCGTAAGCCGCAGCGTCTGGATGCTGTAGGTGACGGGCGCGGTATAGCGGTAGTGCGTGACGTGCGTGATGATCTGTTTCATGCCTGTCTCCTTGTCATGCCGACAACGGCACCAGGAAGTCCTGGCTGATCCGGTTGCCCAGGTCGTTGATGCGGTCCAGGAAGTGCTCCAGGTACTGGTGCAGGCCGCTGCGCAGAATGTCCTCGACGCGGCCGAATTGCAGTTCGGCGCACAGCATGCCGGCGCGTCGCTGGGTTTCGGTCGAGCGCTGGTTGGACACACGGGCCAGATCCTCGGATACCGCCCGCATGGCCGCCAGCAGCGAGCGCGGCATGTCGGGATGCAGCATCAGCAGCTCGGCCACGCGGTCCGGCGTAATCACATCGCGGTACACCTTGCGATAGATCTCCAGCCCGGACACCGAGCTGAGCAGCGCCGACCAGCGGTAGAACTCGCTTTGCAGGGCGCCCGAAGCAGGGCCCTCGCCGCGGCCGTCCTGCTGTTGTTGCGGCGTGCCGTTGCCGTCGCGCTCGTGGAACTTCACGTCCAGCATCCGCGCGGTGTTGTCGGCGCGTTCAAGGTGCATGCCGATGCGCAGGAAGTAGAGCGCCTCGTCCTCCAGCATGGTGCCGATGGTGACGCCGCGCGCCAGGTGCGAGCGGAACTTGACCCACTCGAAGAACTCGCCCGGGTTGCGTTCCAGCAACCCGGTGTGCAGGTGCTTGAGCAGTTCAAGCCAGGTGGTGTTGTAGGTCTCCCAGACTTCGGTGGTGAGGCTGCCGCGCACGGCGCGGGCGTTCTCGCGCGCGGCGCGCATGCAGCTGTAGATGGACGAGGGGTTCTCGGCATCGCGCACCATGTACTGCAGTACGTCCTGCGGTGACACCGCGGCGTGCTTGGCGTGGTACAGCCGTTGCAGCTCGGAGATGCGCAGCACGGCGTTCCACGAGCCTTCGCGGGTCTGCGCGTCCTGCGGCAGCAGCGACATCTGCAGGTTCACGTCCAGCATGCGGGCGGTGTTCTCGGCGCGCTCGGTGTAGCGGCACATCCAGAACAGGTTGTCGGCGGTTCGGCTCAGCATCGTTATTCCTCCAGAACCCAGGTGTCCTTGGTGCCGCCGCCCTGGCTGCTGTTGACCACCAGCGAGCCTTCGGTCAGCGCCACGCGGCACAGCCCGCCGGGCACGGTGCGGATGTCCTTGCCGCACAGCACGTAGGGGCGCAGGTCGACGTGGCGCGGCGCCACGCCGGATTCAACGTAGGTCGGCACCGTGGACAGGGCCAGCGTGGGCTGCGCGATGTAGTTGGCGGGATTGGCGCGCACCCGATCCTTGAACGACTCGACCTCGGCGTGGGTCGCGGATGGTCCCACCAGCATGCCGTAGCCGCCGGCGCCGTGCACTTCCTTGACCACCAGTTCGTGCATGTTGGCCAGCACGTGCGACAGCTCGTCGGGACGGCCGCAGCGCCAGGTCGGCACGTTCGACAGGATCGGCTCCTCGCTCAGATAAAAGCGGATCATGTCGGGCACGTAGAGGTAGGTGGACTTGTCGTCGGCGATGCCGGTGCCGATGGCATTGGCCAGCGTCACGCGGCCGGCGCGATACACCGACAACAGGCCGGGCACGCCGAGCGCCGAGTCGGCGCGGAACGACAGCGGATCGAGAAAGTCGTCGTCCAGCCGGCGGTAGATCACGTCCACCTTGCGCGGCCCCTGCGTGGTGCGCATGTAGACCGTGTTCTGCTCGACAAAAAGATCCTGGCCCTCCACCAGTTCCACGCCCATCTGCTGCGCCAGGAAGGCATGCTCGAAATAGGCCGAGTTGTACATGCCCGGGGTCAGCACCACCACCGTGGGATCATCGCCGCCGTGCGGCGCCACTTCGCGCAGGTTGTCCAGCAGCAGGTCGGGGTAGTGCGCCACCGGTTCGACCTTGATGCGGCTGAACGCGTCGGGCATCAGCCGCATCGACATCTTGCGGTTCTCCAGCATGTACGAGACGCCGGACGGCACCCGCAGGTTGTCCTCCAGCACGTAGAACTCGCCGGCGCCGGCGCGCACGATGTCGACCCCGGCGATGTGGCAGTAGATGTCCTCGGCCACGTCCACGTCCTGCATCTCGGGGCGGTACTGGGCGTTCAGGAACACCTGCTCGGCCGGCACCACGCCGGCGCGCACGATCTCATGGCCATGGTAGATGTCGTGGATGAACATGTTCAGCGCCCGCACGCGCTGCTTCAGGCCGGCCTCCAGGCGGCGCCATTCGTCGGCGGGGATGATGCGCGGGATCATGTCGAACGGGATCAGGCGTTCGGTGCCGGCCGCGTCGCCGGCCACTGAAAAAGTGATGCCGACCCGCCGGAAACTCAGGTCGGCCTCCAGGCGGCGCGCCGCCATGGCTTCCGCCGATTGCTCCTGGTGCCAGCGCTCGAAGGCCTGGTAGTGGGAGCGTATGCCGCCGGCGCTGTCGCGCATTTCGTCATAGGCGGCGGGACGGGATGGTCTGTCCTTCATGGCTCCTCCGTTGCAGATGCTGACGGCCCGCTAGGGCGCGGCCGTTGGCCGGCCCTTGCGTGGCCGGTCTGAATGAATAAGCAACCCGTGTGCCAGCTTGCGCTGGCGCGGTCGGGATACAGCCTGGAGGTAAATATCCTCTGGTCGGCGGCGGATGGCTAGCCTCCGGATGCACCGAGACAGCGGTGGCGCGGGTGGGGCGGCGGGTCCCCGGGGGGCGGATGGCGTGGGGAAATGATGCGAAGCGTGGCTGCGCGGGAGCGCGGCGGCGTCCCGCGGACGGGCCAAGGCAGCGGGCCGCGCAGCGCGGCGGAAGGCGTGCCCGCCGGCAATGCCGCGCCAGGCGGCAATCGAGAATATCAGGGGCAGATCATAGGGCTTGCACCGTCATGGTGCAAGCCCCGGGGCGAAACTGGTGCGTCAGCGCAGCGTGTAGCGGTGCAGCGTGGCGCCGCCGCCCTGGCCAGGCTGTTCCTGCGGCGCGTGCGGCACCCAGCCATCGGGCGTGATGACGGCGTCCAGGCGGAAGTCGTGCGCGGCCGGTTCATAACCGGGTTCCAGTTCGCCGCAGCTCCAGGCCACGCCGATCGTGGTGAAGGCGTGGCCACGGTCGCGCAGCGCCGCCAGGGTGCGGTCGTAGTAACCG
This sequence comes from Achromobacter sp. HNDS-1, assembly GCF_040084795.1. Lineage (NCBI taxonomy): Bacteria > Pseudomonadati > Pseudomonadota > Betaproteobacteria > Burkholderiales > Alcaligenaceae > Achromobacter > Achromobacter sp. HNDS-1. The sequence continues at coordinate 2,948,049 of NZ_CP157584.1, read as the reverse complement.
CCGCCATAGCCGAGGCGGTCGGCGGATTCGGTGTACCCCAGGGTCGGGACCAACAGCACATCGGGCAGCACCTCGGCCCCTTGGACCGGTTCCTGGATGCCGTAGGGGCCGGCGCGCAGTTCGGCGTCCGGCGTCCACGGCAGGAAGGCCAGCGGCGCGTTGCGCTCGCGCACCACCGGCAGCGCCACGGTGACACCATTTTCGGTCCATTGCTCCAGCAGCGGCCGCAGGTCAGGCTCGTCTTCCATCGGCCAGAAGGCGGCCACCACCGCGGGCGCCCGCCGGCCGGCCCGCACCGCTTCGTCGCGGGCCACGTTAAGCCAGGTGAACAGCCGCGCGCGCATCAGCAGGCCGCCGCGGCTGCGTTGGTCTTCGGGCAGTTCGGCACGCAGTTTCCGCAATCGCGTGCGTAGCTGGCTTGCGGTATCCTCTGGAGTATTTTGCGTAGTCATGCGGTAGCTGTAACAGGGGTGGAAAATGAGGGCGACAATGCGGGTCAGTGATAACACGTGCAATAGCGCGCACCCGCGCGCGGATCATCACGCAGCCAGTCGCCAAGCTGGCCATCGCGCCCACGACGGCGCGCATCGCCGCGCCTGTCTCTGCGCCTATCACTGCGCGGACCCGCAAGCCGCCGCCCGGGTCCACGCATGAAGCCCGCGCGCAACGCCATGGGCGCAGTCCGGGCCCCGCAATCCGGACGGTATCAGAAAACCGGTGGGAAATCCCTGCGCGCGGTCGACACCCGTGCAGGCTTGCGTCGCTGGTTGCCATTGCTGGCGCTGTTCACGGCCGCCTGCGCGCCCGTCGACGCCCAGCAACGCACCGCGTCCGTCAGTCCCCAGCCCCAACCCGCCGCGCAGGCGCCGCAACCGGCCATCGCCGTGCCGCCGGCCGTGCTGGCGGGCTTGCCGCCCACCGCCGAAACGCCGGCCCTGGCCGCCGTGGTGGCCGCGCGCGAGGCCATGAATCGCAAGCAGTGGTCAATCCTGGGCGCCCTGGTGCCGCAGGCCAAGTCCGACCCGCTGGGCATGTATCCGGAATACTGGCTGTTGCGCTATCAGCTGTGGACGCCGCCCCCGGGCGGACGGCCCAACGCCGAACTGCAGAAGTTCATCAGCGGCAATGGCGACGCCTACCTGGCCGATCGGCTGCGCGCCGACTGGCTGCTCGCCGCCGCGCGCAGCGGCGACTTCGAAACCGTGCGCAAGCTGGCGCCGGTCAAGAACAGCAACGCCCAGGTCGAGTGCGCCATCCTCAACGCCAAGCACATGACCGGCCAGCGCGCCACCGCCGCGCAGGCCATGGCCGTGTTCGCGCCGGGCGGCGCCTGCTGGGCGCTGTACGACCAGCTGGTCGCCGACAACGTCCTGGGCTGGGATCAGCTCGAACCGCAGTTGCGCGACGCCATCGAGGCCAACAAGACCGCCGACGCGCGCAAGTTCGTGCAGTACATGTTCGAGCCGCGCGACCAGAAGACCTACGATCTCCTCATCAAGGACCCGATGCGCTGGCTGACGCGGCAAGACCGCCTGCCGGTGGGCCGCAACGAGAAAGAGCTGGTCACCATCGCGCTGGCGCGCCTGGCCCGCTCCGATATCAACGTGGCCGATTCCTACCTGCGGCGCGAGTGGGCCAAGTCCATGGCCAAGTCGAACCTGGCCTGGATCCGTGGCCAGTATGCGCTGGTGGCCGCGCTCAACCTGGACAGCCGCGCCGACGACTGGTACCACGAGGCCGGCCATATCCGCATGACGGAATACAACGCCGGCTGGAAGGTGCGGGCGGCGCTGCGTCAACCGAAGATCGACTGGAAGTGGGTCATCGAATCCATCGATCAGATGCCCGCCGCGCAACAGCAGGATCCGTCCTGGATCTACTGGAAGGCGCGCGGTATGGCCGCGACCGGCCGGCGCGACCAGGCCAACGCGGCCTACGCCTCCATCGCCGATCGCTTCGACTTCTACGGCCAGTTGGCCGCCGAGGAACTGGGCCGCCGCATCACCGTGCCGCCGCGTCCGGCGCCCATCACGGACAGCGAGATCGCCGAGGCCCGTGCCAACCCGGGCCTGCGCCGCGCGGTACAGCTGTTCCGCCTGGGCTGGCGCCAGGAGGCCGTGCCCGAATGGAACTTCGCGTTGCGCGGCATGACCGACCGCCAACTGCTCGCCGCCGCCGAACTGGCGCGCGCCGAGAACATCTACGATCGCGTGGTCAACACATCCGACCGCACCGAGAAGGAATTCGACTTCAGCCAGCGCTTCATCGCGCCGTTCGAAGGCCGTGTCACGGCCAAGGCCAACGCCATCGCGCTCGACCCCGCCTGGGTCTACGGCCTGATCCGCCAGGAATCGCGCTTCATCATGGACGCGCGCTCGCACGTCGGCGCCTCCGGCCTGATGCAGTTGATGCCGGCCACCGCCAAGTGGGTGGCGGGCAAGATCGGCATGAGCAACTTCACGCCCGACAGCGTCAACGACTTCGACACCAACACCGAGCTGGGCACCAACTACCTGAATATGGTGCTGCGCGACCTGAACGGCTCGCAGATGCTGGCCAGCGCCGGCTACAACGCCGGACCGCGCCGTCCGCACAACTGGCGTTCCACCTTCAACCATCCCGTCGAAGGCGCGATCTTCGCCGAGACCATTCCGTTCAACGAGACGCGCACCTACGTCAAGAACGTGATGTCCAACTCGGTCTACTACGCCGCCATGTTCAGCGGCCAGCCGCAGTCGCTGAAAGAGCGGCTGGGCAACGTGGTCCCGCTGGGCGCGGAAAGCACCACCCTGCCATGATGGAGGATGTGGCGACGCAGGGCCTGCAGGTCTACATCGTGGGCGGGGCAGTGCGCGACGCGCTGCTCGGCCTGACGCCCGGCGATCACGACTGGGTGGTGGTCGGCGCCACGCCCGAGGACATGGCGCGGCGCGGCTTCATTCCGGTGGGCGGCGATTTCCCGGTGTTCCTGCACCCGGTCACCAAAGAGGAATACGCCCTGGCGCGCACCGAGCGCAAATCGGGCCGCGGCTACAAGGGCTTCACCTTCTACACCGGCGCCGACGTCACGCTCGAAGAGGACCTGCGCCGCCGCGATCTGACCGTCAACGCCATCGCGCAGAAGCAGGACGGCGAACTGGTCGATCCGCTCGGCGGCGCGGCCGACGTGCGCGCGCGCGTGTTCCGCCACGTGGGCGAGGCCTTCGAGGAAGATCCGGTGCGCATCTTGCGCCTGGCGCGCTTCGCCGCGCGCTTTGCCGACTTCAGCGTCGCGCCCGAAACCCTGGCGCTGTGCCGCCGCATGGTCGAGGCCGGCGAGGCCGACGCCCTGGTGGCCGAGCGCGTCTGGAAAGAAGTATCGCGTGGCTTGATGGCCGCCGCGCCGTCGCGCATGTTCGACGTGCTGCGGCAGTCCGGCGCGCTGGAGCGCGTCATGCCCGAGTTGCAGGGCTCCGAGGAGACCGGCGGTGACGTCGATCGCGCGGCCGCGCGCAACCTGTCGCTGCCGGGCCGCTATGCCTTGCTGTGCCGCCTGTCACCCGAGCGGGAAGCGCTGGGCCGGCGCCTGCGCGTGCCCACCGAATGCAACGACTACGCACGGCTCCTGCCCGAGATGTTGACGGGCTTGGACGCCACGCAGGCGCCCGGCGCCGACGAAGCCGACGCGCAGCTCGCGCTGATGGAGCGCGTCGACGCGCTGCGCAAGCCCGAGCGCTTTTTCGATCTGTTGGAAACGGTGGCGGTGCTGCGGCCGGTGGCTATCGGCGCCTGGCGCGAACGCGCCGAAGCGGTGCGGGGCGTGGATGCCGGCGCCATCGCCCGCGCCTGCGCCGGCGATCCGGCGCGCATCAAGCAGAGCGTGCGCGAGGCGCGCCTGCAGCGGCTGCGCGCCGCCTGACGCCGACTGCTACAGCTTGCCGAGGCGGGCGCCGCGCGCAAAGCCGATCAGCGACTGCGCGATGCCGCGGCCCACGGCCAGCACCTTGAAGAGTTCGCCCATCTCGGCTTCCGACAGCAGCTTCTGCACCGGCGCCACCGCCTGCGCGTAAGCGCGCGCATCGGTCGGGTCCAGTTGCGCCAGCAGTTCCATCAAGCCGGCGTTCATCAGGAAGCGCGCCTGTGACGTATAGCCCAGCACCTGCAGGCCGGCCGCCTGCGCGGCGTCCGCCATGGCGGTGAAGTCGACGTGCGCCGTGATGTCCTGCAGCCCCGGCGCGGTGAACGGGTCGCCATGCGCGTGGTGGCGCAGATGGCACATCAGCGTGCCGCCGGCGCGTTGCGGGTGGTAGTACTCGCCCTGCGGAAAGCCGTAGTCGATCAGCAGCGCCGCACCCTGTTCCAGCCAGCGGCCCATGGCGTCGATCCACGCTTCGGCCTGCGGGTTGATCTCCGACACATAGCCAGGCAGCGCCGGCATGCGCGCCGCGACCGCCTCGGCCAGGCGCGGCGGGGCTGGCCTATCTTCCCAGACGAAACCCTGCGTGGCGTCCCACGCCACGCCGCGTTCCAGCACCGTGCCGTCGTCGCCCCAGCGGAACAGCGACACCGGCATGGCGTCCAGCACTTCGTTGGCCAGCACGCAGCCGCGGAAACGGTCGGGCAGGGCATCCAGCCAGCGCACCCGCTCGCCGAACGGCGCCAGCCGCTCGGCCTGGCGCGCGCGCAGGTCGGCCGATACTTCGAGGATCAGGTACTGCGTGTCCTGCAGCCCCAGCGCGTCCAGTTCGCGCAGCACGCCTTCGGCCAGCGCGCCGGTGCCGGCGCCGAACTCCAGCACCGCCTGGGTATCGGTCTGCCGCAGCACCTGGGCCACCTGGCGTGCCAGGGTGCGGGCGAACAGCGGAGTCAGTTGCGGCGCGGTGACGAAATCGCCCGCGGGCGCGCTCGCATCGGCTTCAGCCAGCTTGACGTTGCCGGCCGCGTAATAACCCAGCCCTGGCGCATACAGCGCCTCGGCCATCCAATGATCGAACGGCAGCCAGCCGGACGCGGCGCCAATCGCGGCGCGCAGGTGCGCGGCGACGGCTTCGCTATGGGCCTGGGCGGCGGGAGGCAGCGGGGGCAGGTTGGCAGGGGCGGGGCGTTGCATGGCGGAAAAAGAAGCGTCGAAGAGGGCATTTTCCCAAAAAACAAACCCCGCGACAGGCGCGGGGTTTGCTGGGTGCCGATCAGGGCTTAGCCGCGGCGGGCGCCGGCCGGCTTGTTGAAGCGCTTGGCGGGGCCGCCGGGGCGCTTGTCGAAGCTGGGACGGTCACGGAAACCGCCTTCCGAGCGGTCGCCGCCGCGGAAGCCGCCTTCGCGCTGCGGACGGTCGCCGAAGCTGGGGCGATCGCTGAAGCTCGGGCGCGAATCGCGGTCGCCGCCACGGAAGCCGCCTTCACGCGGGCCGCGCTCGTTGAACGGACGCGGATCGCGCTGCGGGCGATCGCCGAAGCTGGGGCGGTCGCTGAAGCTCGGGCGCGAATCACGATCGCCGCCACGGAAGCCGCCTTCACGCGGGGGGCGGTCGCCAAAGGGACGATTGCCCTGGTAGCCGCCTTCGCGCTGGGGACGATCACCGAAGCTGGGACGATCGCCGAACGAACGGGCCGGGCGGTCGCCGAACGGGCGGTTGCCTTGGTAGCCGCCGCCTTCGCGGGCGCCCTGGTAACCGCCTTCGCGCGGCTTGAATTCGCCACGCGGGCCGCCGAACGAACGGCCTTCGCGCGAACCGCCTTCACGGTGACCCTGGTAGCCGCCGCCGAAGCCGCCCGGACGCTTGCCAAACGGCTTGCCGCCGCGCGGCGCGCCGCCGGTCGAGGGACGCGGGGTGCGCTTGGGTTCCAGGCCGGCGATCACTTCGGGCGTGATGGACTGGCCGATGTAGTGCTCGATGCGGCGCACTTTGTGGCGCTCGGAGTGCGTGGCCAGCGTGAACGCCAGGCCGTTGCGGCCGGCGCGGCCGGTACGGCCGATACGGTGCACGTAGTCTTCGGCCTGCATCGGCAGGTCGAAGTTGACGGCGTGGCTGATGCCTTGCACGTCGATGCCGCGGGCGGCCACGTCGGTGGCGACCAGGATGCGCAGCTGGCCGCGTTGCAGTTGCGACAGCGTGCGGGTGCGTTGGCGCTGGTTCATGTCGCCGTGCAGGGCGGCGGCGGCAAAGCCCTGGTCGGCCAGGTGGTCGGCCAGATCGTCGGCGCCGCGCTTGGTCGACGTAAAGACGATGGCCTGGTCCAGCGAAGCGTCGCGCAGGACGTGGTCCAGCAATTGCATCTTGTGGCTGGCGTCGTCCGCGTACAGCAGGCTTTGCGTGATGTTGGTGTGCTTTTCCTTGGCGCCGGCGACTTCGATGCGCTGCGGATCGCGCATCATGCGGGCGGCCAGCTTGGCCACGGTGCCGTCCAGCGTGGCCGAGAACAACAGCGTCTGGCGCTCGGCCGGCAGGCGGCTGATGATGGTCTCGATATCCTCGATGAAGCCCATGTCCAGCATGCGATCGGCTTCGTCCAGCACCAGCGTGTGCACGGTATTGAGTTTGACGCGGCCCGAATTCAGGTGGTCGATCAGGCGGCCGGGCGTGGCCACCAGCACGTCGACGCGGCGCGACAGCGCCTTCAATTGGGCGCCGTAGGGCATGCCGCCGACGACGGTGGCGGTGCGCAGGTCAGCCAGCTTGCGGCCGTAGGTGGCGGTGGCTTCGGTGACCTGCAGGGCCAGTTCGCGCGTCGGCGCCAGCACCAGCACCTGCACGCCGACGCCCTTGTTGGCGGGCATCTGGGCGATGCGGTGCAGCGCCGGCAGCATGAAGGCGGCGGTCTTGCCGCTACCGGTCTGCGACGACACCATCAGGTCGTGGCCGGCCAGCGCCTGCGGAATGGCCGAGGCTTGCACGGTGGTGGGGGTGGTGAAGCCAGCTTCTTGCAGGGCCGACAACAGGGCGGGCGCGAGGCCCAGGTTTTCGAAAGACATAACTTTCCCTTGCCGCGATCAAATGCGACGCAGTGCTTGGTCGGGCCAGGGGATTAGGCGGCCGGATCCAGGCGACGGTTGATGGAGCATCGTGCCGACCGAATCAACCGTGCGCGTGGCGCGTTCCCGTAATGCTGCTTGGAACGCAGGGCGAAAGGAAAGGAGGTCAGGAATCGATGATGTTCGGCATGGGCTGGGCTTGGTTGCCCGGCAGACTGCTGAAATTTCCGCTAAATCAAGGCGGTAAATGCCGAACTCGTTTGGTGCAGTGCGGCGATCATAACCCGAATTCGCCTTGCACGGGAATTATTTTTTTGTCCAGCTTCCAATCAATAGGGTTTTTCCCTTGGTCGACCAGCCAGCGGTTGGTCGCCAGGAAGTGGCCGCAGCCCAGGAACGGCACGGGCGGACGCCGGGCCGATAGCGGCGAGGGATGGTTCGCCATCAGTACCAGGTGGCCACTGTCGTGCGGAAGCAACGCCTGCTTGGCCTGGGCATGGGCGCCCCACAGCATGAACACCTTGGGCGACGGGTCTTGCGCCACCCATGCAATCAATGCATCCGTCACCGTTTCCCAGCCGCGCTTGGCGTGGGAGGCGGGCTGCCCGTCCTCGACCGTCAGCGCGGTGTTCAGCAGCAGCACGCCCTGCTCGGCCCAGGGACTCAGATCGTTGCCGGTCGGCAGCGGCGTGCCCGGGTATTCCTGGGCGATCTCATTGAAGATGTTGCGCAGGCTGGGCGGACGCTTGCAGTCGTCCGGCACGGAAAACGCCAGGCCCTGCGCCTGGCCCGGGCCGTGATACGGATCCTGGCCCAGGATCACCACCCGCACATCCGATGGTTCCAGGCCCTGCAGGGCGCGCAGCGGCGTGGCGGGATATACCACCGCGCCTTCGGCCAGGCGCCGCTCGACATGGGCGGTCACGGCCTGCAGGGCTTCGGCGACGCGCGGGGCGCGCAGGGCGGCCTGCCAAGAGGCAGGCAATTGCGCCGTCTGGGCGGCGAGGGCATTGGGAATCAGTCGGTTATCGGTCGGCATGGCCGTGATTTTTGCACAGCGCCGGCGAGGTCGCGGCGGGTCGGAAGTCATGCCGCCTTCGCATTTTCAAAGCCGCTTCATCTCAAGGAGACACCCCCGGGCGGCAGGCATGCACGTAATCAAATGTTGCCATTCGGGCGCTGTCGCCAAATTTTGTATTTTCTATTCAAGCGAGAAAATCGGGGAAAAAGACGGCATAAATTGAAATATGCGCTTAATTAGCTGTGAAATCTTCCGTTATGGAAAGAAATTAGCATTTTCAATAAGAAACAAGTGCATACCATCGTATCGCGAGGCCGCCTCCGGCAGAGGTGGCTTCCCTGCCTGGCGTTGTTCGTTTCGTCCATCGCCTTCCTGCCCCCCTTGGTCGCGCAATCCCTCCCCGTGGAGGCCGCCACGCGCGCCAGCGAGATCCAACGCCGCCAGGAGCAGGAGCTGGACGCGCAGCGCGCACGCGCCGCCGAAAGGCCGGACGTGCTGTCGGCGCCGCCCGTCGTCCCCGGCGAGGGGCCGCTCGTCTTCCCCGCGGAATCACCCTGCTTCACGATCGCCCAGGTGGTGTGGGATGGCTCACCGCCACCGGCCGCGCTGCGCCGCGACGTCCATACCGTCTTGGGGCAATGCATCGGCGGGCAGGGCTTGCGCGCCTTGCAGGAACACCTCATGGCGCGCCTGATCGACCGTGGCCAGATCACCGCCCGCGTGCTGGTGCCGGAGCAATCGCTGGCCAGCGGCACCCTGACCCTGCGCTATGTGCCGGGCCGTATCTCCGGGGTCAAGAGCGACGGCGCGCCCGGCTGGTGGCGCACCGCCTTGCCGACCTGGCCGGGCGGCGAGGTCAACCAGCGCGATCTGGACCAGGCGCTGGAGAACATCCGTCGCCTGGGCGGCCAGGCGGACGCGTCGATCGACATCGCGCCCGGCCCTGAACTGGGCGACTCGGACATCATCATCAAGCCCGGCACCGGCAAGCGCTGGCATGCCTACGTGGGCGGGGACAACGCCGGCCTGGAATCCACCGGCAAGAACCAGGTCAACGCCGGACTCACGCTCGACTCGCCGCTGTTCCTGTATGACCAGTTGTCGGTCTCCTGGAACAGCAACGCCGACCTGCGCAACAGCGACGCCGGCTCGCGCGCCGCCTCCGTCAACTACAGCATCCCGTTCGGCTACTGGACCCTGTTCGCCGGCGCCAGCAAGTCGCGCTACCGCCAGACCGTGGCCGGCTTCGATGAGCCCATCGTCTACGGCGGCACCAGCAAGCAGGTGGAAGCGGGCGTGTCGGTGGTGCCCTACCGCGGCGCCAGCTACAAGGGCACCGCCATGCTGAAGTTCCTGCGCAAGCGCGCGAGCAGCACCCTCAACGACATCGACATCGAGGTGCAGCGGCGCGACGTGGTCGGCTACGAATTCAGCTACGGCCACCGCCAATACATCGACCAGATGGTGCTGGACGTTGGCGGCGGCGTGCGCGGCACGCTGCCGCAGTTCTCCGACCAGCCCGGCTACGTCTACGGCGATCCCGACTGGAACGGCCGCAGCACCATCCTGACGGCCAATGCAGGTCTATACCTGCCCTTCAAGGTGGCGGGGCAGCAGATGGCGTACCAGGCCAACTGGCAGATCCAGCACGCCAAGACGCCCATCGTGCCCGCCGACTACTTCACCATCGGCAACCGCTATGCGGTGCGCGGCTTCGATGGCCAGATGACGCTGGCCGCGGAAGACGGCTGGACGCTGCGCAATGATCTGTCGCTGAACCTGGGCAACCTGGGCCAGCAACTTTACACGGGCCTGGATGCCGGCCGCGTTGGCGGCCCGGCGGCGCAGTACCTGACCAGCCGCACCCTCGTCGGCGCGGTCGCGGGCCTGCGCGGCCGCATCGCCGTGCCCGGGGTTGCCAATGCGGTCAACGCCAGCTACGACCTGTCGGCCGGCTGGCCCCTGAAAAAGCCCGACAACCTGAAGACCCAAAGCACGGTCTTCGCCGCCACGCTGATGTTCGAGTTCTAGACCGTACAGGGGCCGTGCGCCCCGGCCGTCGTCCGTTCAGTTGCTTCACGCTTACCGAGAGTTGCCTCGTCATGTCCAAGCTTCGCTCCGCAGTCGTCTGGTTGGTCCTGTACACGCAGATCTGGACGCCCGTCCTGGCGCAGACCCTGCCCATCTCCGTCGACAAGAGCGTGCCGGGCCAGAAGCCCGTGGTGGGCGTAACGAATGGCGTGCCGGTGGTCAATATCGCGCCGCCTTCGGCCGGCGGCGTCTCGAACAACCGCTACACCCAGTTCAACGTTGGCCCCTCGGGGGTGGTGCTGAACAACAGCGGCGCGGCCAGCCAGACGCAACTGGCCGGACAGGTCGCGGGCAACCCGATGCTGGGCAACCAGCGCGCCGCCACCATCCTGAACCAGGTGACGGCGCCCAATCCGTCGCAACTGATGGGCATGCTCGAAGTGGCGGGCAACCGCGCCAACGTCATCGTCGCCAACCCCGCCGGCATCACCTGTAACGGCTGCGGCTTCCTGAACGCCAACCGCGCCACGCTGACCACCGGCAAGCCGGTCATCGGTCCGGATGGCGCGCTGGGCTTCGACATCGCCAGTGGTCGCCTCGCCATCGAAGGCGCGGGCCTTTACGGCGCCAACCTCAGTCAGCTCGACCTGATGGCGCGCACGCTGGAACTGAACGCCCAAGTCTGGGCCAACAATCTGAACGTGGTCGCGGGCGCGGCGCGCGTCGGCTATGACGGCATCGACGTGTCGGCCCTGACCGGCGCCGGCGCGGGCACCGGCGTGGCTTTGGACGTCGCCGCGCTGGGCGGCATGTATGCCAACAGCATCCGCCTGATCGGCACCGAAGCCGGGGTCGGCGTGAACATCGGCGGCAACCTGACGGCGCTGACGGGCACGCTGACGGTCAGCGCCAACGGCGACGTCCGGATCCAGCCTTCGGGTCGTCTGCAGGCCGCCACGAACCTCTCGGTGCAAAGCGCCCGCGACATCGTCAACGACGGCACGGTCGCCGCGGGCGGCGCGCTGGGCTTGAACGCCGCCGCCAAGGTCATCAACAACCAGGCCATGTCCTCGGCTGGCAACGCCAGCATCGTGGCGCGCCAGCTGGAGAACCGCGGCGCGCTCACGGCGGGCTTGCAGGCGGACGGCTCCATCAGTCCGCTCGGCGCCTTGAGCGCGCAGGTGGACCAGCTGCTCAGCCCCGGCACCCTGGTGGCAGGCGGGGACGCCACCATCACCGCGAACGCGCTGGGGCTGTCGGGCGGCAAGTTCGTCGCCGGGGGCGCATTGCGCGTGGACGCCACGGGCGCGGTCACCAATCGCGGCGGCTCTGTCTATGGCGGCTCCGTGGCCTTGCGCGCGGCCGGCCTGGACAATACGGGCGGCAAACTCACCAGCGGTGCGGCGCTCGACGGCCAGGTGGCGGGCGCCATCGACAACACCGGTGGCACGCTGGCCGGCGCCGGCGCGGTGGACCTGCGCGGCAGGTCCGTGGTCAACGCGGCCGGTGGCGTGATCTCGGGCCAGAGCGTGGCACTGCGCGGCGCCGACGGCATCGACAACCAGGGGGGATCGGTGCAGGCCAACGACGCCTTGCGCGTCGAGACGGCCGGCGCGCTCGACAACCGTGGCGGCAAGCTGCTCGGCGGCGCCACCGACATCCAGGCGGCCAGCCTCGACAACCACAATGGCATCGCCCAGGCCGACGCCAAACTCGCGGTCACCACTGGCGGCGCGATTCAGAACCAGTCAGGCGGCCTCTATGGCGGCACGGTCGGCATCGACGCGGCAAGTCTCGCCAACAGCGGCGGCAAGGTCGCCAGCGGCGGCGAATTGGACCTGAAGACCGTCGGCGCGATCGACAACGCCGGCGGCACCATCGCCGCGCAAGGGCAGGCCGCGCTGAGCGCACAAAGCCTGGCCAACACGCGCGGCATCGTCGCGGCCAACGGCCTCACGCTCAAGACGCAAGGCACGCTGGACAACAGCGCCGGCCTGATCCAGGCCGACAACGCGCTGGCGCTGACCGCCGGCAGCTTGAAGAACCGCGACACCCTCGCCAACGGCATCGCCGGCGCAGGCAGCACGGCCGCGGGCGCCCTGGGCCTGATGGGCAAGCAGGTCATGCTGGACACCGGATCCATCGACAACCAGGCTGGCCGCATCGGCGCTGGCCAGGACCTGGCCCTGTCCACCGGCGCGCTCGACAATGCGCGCGGCAACGTCTCGTCCGACGCCAATGCGAAGCTCGCCTTCAGCAGCATCACCAACACCGGCGGCGCCCTGACCGCCGGCACCTCGCTGGAGCTGGTCACCGGCAACCTCGACAACGACGGCAAGATCCACTCTGGCCAGGACCTGAAAATCACCGCCAATACGCTGACCAACCGCGCCGGCGGCGAATTGATCGCGGTGCGCAACAACGAACTGATCATCGGCGGCCTGCTGAGCAACGCCGGCCTGATCGACGGCGGCTACACACTCATCAACGCGGGCAATCTGCTCAACACCGGCCGCATCTACGGCGATCGCATCGGCATCAAGACGCCGTTGTTGCAGAACGAACCCAATGCCGTCATCGCCTCGCGTGGCGACATGGACCTGGGCGTGGGCACGCTGACCAACCGCGAACACGCGTTGATCTACGCCGCGGGCGACCTGCGGCTGGGCGGCACGCTGGACGCCACCGGCAAGGCCGCCGGCCAGGCCGCGCTGTTGTCCAACGAGTCCGCCACTATCGAAGTCGAGCGCAACGCCGACATCGCCGCCGCCAGCATTCAGAACCGCAACCTGCACTTCGCCAGCGAAAGCGTCGAGGTCAGCCGCGAAGCCAAATGGTTCTACCGCCTGGATGGCACCACCGACATCGTCGACGGCGAAGGCATGTGGTTCTGCAACACCGTCAAGTCCATCTGCGGTCGCGACCCCAGCTGGATGGGACAGTACGACGAGCGGCGCCTGCTGATGCCGTCGGCGCGTTATCCGGAAAGCCAGTATGGGCCGCCGTTCGACTACAGCAACATCCAGGAGGACCAGCAGGGGCGCGCGGGTGTCAGCGCGCCGATTGGCCTGGCATATATCGCCGAATACTCCGGCTGCAGTGGCGGCGATGCGGGCGGGTGCTACACCAACCCCGCACAGTTCCTGTACAAGCCCGACGCCAAGATCTGGTCCGTCTTCGAGGTAGAGCGTCCCAGCGGCATCAGGCGGCCCCCGTCGCCGGATGATTGCGGCTTGCGTTGCCCCGCGGACCTGGCCCAGCAACAGGCTCAGTACGACCACGACCTGGTGCTGTACGACACGCTGAACGAGAAGATCAAGGACTTCAACGCCGACTTCCGCAACAACCGCATGATCAAGGATTTCACCTTCTATGAGGTGACCCAGATCACGCGCGAGACCCGCATCACAGAGAGCGATCCGGGCAAGATCATCGTGGGCGGCAATGCCCGCCTTGTTGGCGACATCGTCAACGACAAGAGCCGCATCCTCGCCGGCGGCGCCTTGAAAACCGAGGGTGGAACGCTGAGCAACGTCGGCGCCGAGGGACTGCGCACGGTCGACCGTGTCGGCACCATGGCCTACACCTACGAGAAGAACGACTCCCGCAAGTACAACCGTTCCGACTACAACGCCACCGTTCTGGCCGAACGCATCGAGACCGGCCTGGGCGACGCGAAGGGCGGCGCCGCGGTCGCGCCGTCTGGCCAGACGCCGGGCGCCAGCACCGTCGTCCAGGCGTTGCCGCCGGCGACCCTGACGCGCATCACGCTGCCGGGCAACCAGACCATCGCTGTCGTGGTGCTGCCGCCGACCCTTCCGACCAGCAAGCTGTACCAGGTCATCACGGCGCCCAACGCGCCCTACCTGATCGCCACCGACAGCCAGTTCATCGGTTCGCGCCCCGTGGTGTCCAGCGATTTCCTGCTGGAGAAACTGAACCAGGACCCTGGCCACGTCCTCAAGCGCCTGGGCGACGGCTTCTATGAGCAGAAGCTGGTGGCCGAACAGGTCATGCTGGCGACCGGCCAGCGCTTCGTCGGCGACTACACCGATAACGAGACCCAGTACAAGGCGCTGCTTTCCGCCGGCGCCGACTTCGCCAAGCAGTTCGGCCTGGCCGTGGGCACCGCGCTCACCGAAGAGCAGATGCGCCACCTGACCAGCGACATCGTCTGGATGGTGGAGCAGACCGTCACGCTGCCCGACGGCACGCAGCAGAAGGTGCTGGCGCCGCAGGTCTACCTGGCCGTCAAGCCGGGCGACCTGCGCGGTGATGGCACGCTGATCGCGGGCCGTGACACGCAGATCAGCGCGACGGGCGACGTGAACAACAGCGGCACCCTCGGCGCACGCAACGCGTTGGTGGTCGATGCGCAGAACGTGCGCAACACCGTGGGCACGATCCAGGGCAAGACCGTCAACCTGAATGCGCGCAACGACATCGATAACCTGGCGGGACTGCTCAAGGGTGACGGCGTCACGCTGACCGCGGGCCGCGATATCAACCTCACGGCCAGCACCCAATCGAACGTGCGGGGCGGAATCAGCAACACCATCGTCGACGGGGTCGCCCGTATCGACGCCGGAACGCTGAATGCGCAGGCGGGCCGCGACGTCAACGCGCAGGCTGCCGCCATCGTCACCAGCGGTGATGCGAGCATTCGCGCCGGCAACGATATCAACCTGACCGCCGCGGGAACGAGCTATGGCGAGTCGTTCAACTTCGGCAAGAAGAACCGGTCGGAGATGCGTACGACGGAAGACGTGGGAACCCGCATAGCCGCTGCCGGGAACCTGACGCTGATGGCTGCGCAGGATATCAATGCCATTGCCGCGCAAGTGTCGTCCGACAAGCAGTTGGCGCTGGGCGCGGGGCGCGATATCAATGTGCTGGCGGGGGATTCCAGCGGGTATACCTACAACGAGATTTACTACAAGACGAAGGGGTTCCTCTCCAGCAAGACGACACACCGCATCAAGGAAGCGTCCTGGACGCAGGCGGTGTCTTCCACCTTCACCGGCGATAGCGCCGTGATGGTGGCTGGGCGTGATCTGAATGTGCTGGGTTCCAACGTGGCGGCACAGAACGACTTGGTCATGTCGGCGGATCGCAATGTCAATATCGTTGCCGAAAAGAACTCCGCCAACGAATACCAGTACGAGAAGATCAAGAAGTCCGGCTTTGGTGGACTGGGAGGCCTCAGCTACGGATCGCGTCAGACGACGGATTGGATGGACACCAAGCGTGGCCTGAATACTGGTAGCACCATCGGCAGTGTGACGGGGGACGTGCTGATCAACGCGGGCGGTTCGTTGAACGTGCTTGGCAGTGATGTCCTGGCACGGCAAGGCGACATCACGATGATCGGCCGGGACGTCAGTATCGTTGGCAGTTTCGACACGATGCGCCAGCGTGAAGTGCACGAGATGAAGCAGTCTGGCTTCAGTGTCACGGCCAGCACACCTGTGGTCAGCGCCATGCAAACGGCCGGACGTATGGCGGAAGCGTCCGGAAAGTCCGGCAATCCTGTCATGACCGCGCTGGCGGGTGGAACCACAGCGCTTGCGGCCAGCAACGCCTATGACGCGGTCGCGGCCGCCGGCGCGGTAAAGGACGCCGGTGCCATCGACAAGATGGGCGGCGGCAGCATCAAGATCAGCTTCGGCAGCAGCAAGAGCAGCAGCACTACGGATAGAAGCTCGTCCACCTCGGTGGGATCGAACATCGCTGCGGGCAAGGACCTGACGATTGTCGCCAAGGGCGCGGGAAGCGCATCGGATATAACGGTTTCGGGTTCCAACTTGTCGGCGGGCAACAATGCCGTGCTGAAGGCCGACGGCGACATCCTGCTGCAGGCGGCCAAGAACTTCTACGAACAGAAGACGGACAGCAAGAGCAGCGGTTTCAATATTGGTATCGGCTACAGCACCGGCACATCCAACGGTTTGACGGTGGAGTTGGGAGCCTCCATTGCACGGGGCAAGGAGAACGGCCGGGATGATAGCTGGACCAACAGTTCCGTCACCGCGGGCAATGTGCTCGCGTTGCAGTCGGGGGGAGACACGACCCTAAAAGGCGCATCCGGAAAGGCTGAACAGATTCTGGCCTCGGTAGGAGGCAACCTGTTGCTGGAGAGCCTGCAAGATACAAGCACGTACACCTCAAAACAGACCAGCGCTGGCGTGAATATCACGTTGTGCATTCCGCCCTATTGCTATGGCCAGAGTACGGCTGCCGCCAACTTCGGCACCGGCAAGATGAACAGCAACTTCAAGTCTGTCACTGAACAGACGGGCTTGTGGGCGGGCGACGGTGGGTTCCTGATCGACGTCAAGAACAACACGACGTTGATCGGTAGTGTCATCGCCAGCAGCGACAAGGCGGTGGCAGATGGACTGAACATGCTTAGCACCGGGACATTGGTCACTCGCGACATCAAGAACTCGGCGAGCTATAGCGCCAACCAAATCGCCGTGGGCGGAGGGTTCGGGTTTGGCGGTAGTGCGTCGGCGGGGGGAGAAAGCCCCGCTGGCTTGGGCACCACCAAGGGCAACCAGGTGGCCGGCGGCGCGAGCAAGGACGCAGGCACTTCCTTGGCGTCGAGTGGGGGCTTTTCCGCCAATTTACCGACGGTGGTTGCGGCCGGCGGCAATAGCAGTTCCACGACCCAAAGCGCCATCAGTGGCGGCACCATCATCATCCGCGATGAAGAAGGACAGCGGGCGCTGACTGGCAAGACTGTGGCGGAGACGATTGCGGCGCTGAATCGGGATACGTCGGACACGTTGAACACGCTGAAGCCGATCTTTGACAAGGAGAAGATCGAGGCGGGGTTCGAGATCGCGTCGGAGGCCAGCCGGCAGTTGGGGCAGTTCCTGACGAATCGGGCTAGGGAAATACAGGCTGCCAAGCAGCGCTCTGAAGAGCCGGGCTTGTCTTATGCCGAGCGCATCCAAGCCGCGAAGGAGTATGCAGATCTGGAAGGCAAATGGGGGGCCAGAGGAACGTACAGCCAGTGGGGCACCATCATCCTGGGCGCGGCGAGTGGCAACGTAATGGGAGGCACGGGTCAGTTCGTTCAGGCGGCCACCGTAAATTACCTGCAGACGCTGGGCGCTGCGCAGATCAAAGAGTTGAGCCGTGAGCTGGGTGGTGAAGGCTCGGCAGGTCATGCGGCGTTGCATGCCGTGCTTGGCTGCGCGGGAGCGGCTGCTCAAGGAGCTTCCTGCGGAGCAGGCGGTGTGGGCGCGCTATCAGGCGTGGTGCTGAGCAAACTGCTGGAAAATCTGGAGGGAGATGGTGGTAAGAATCTATCTGCGGAGGATCAGCAGGCCCGCGTCAATCTGATAACCAGCATTGTTGCCGGTATTGCGGCGGCTATCGATCCGAATGCAGCCAGTGCTGCCCAAGTCGCGGCGCGTATCGAGTTAGAGAACAACAGCCGCTATATGAACCGCGATAAGGTTGGGCGGTTGAAAGCCGAGCTGACTGACGAGTTGTTGAGGGAGTGTACCGACGCGCGCTGCTTCCAGGATGGGTTTGATCGAGCAGACCGGATGGCGTCGGCCTACGATGTGGCGCTGATACTCAGCCACTACCCGCAACTGACCAAAGAGAAGGCCGACACACTTGCCCAGGCGGTGCTAGACCTCGCGCCCGGGGTGTCAAACGCCAGTGCGCTGTATGAACTGGTGACGGGGAGGACGGCGACGGGCGAAGAGGCGAACAGGTTTTTCTCTTCGTTGGGACTGGTGCCTGTTGTTGGAGGGATGCTGAAGAAGGGAGGGCAGGCGCTGCATGTTTTTGCTGACGTGGGGAAGGCGGTTGATGTTGGCAAGATTGGAGGCTCAATCGGTGGCAAGGCCGCGCTAGGATTTTCCGAAGATGCCGCGCGAGCCGCACTTTCAAATATTGGTCGAATAGATCATTCGGCTAGACATTTGATCGAAGCAGGGATAATCACAGCGAATTCTGGATCAAAAGCGGCCAGACAAGCGTTTCAGGAAATTGGACAGATTATCTTGACAAATCCAGAAAAAACTTTCGATCATGTTATGAGTCAAGGTGGGCAAGCGGTAAAGGGCTTTTATAGGAAAATTAACGGGGATGATGTAATTATCTTTGTGGCAAAAGAAAACGTTGGAAAAGTTGCGGCTGGGGATATTGTTACGGCAATCAAGCCCTCCGCCCAACAGATGAGGAATTTTGGCCTATGAGGACTAGTGCGAGTCTTGGAATCTATTGGACAGTTGTAGATAAGAATACAGGGGAGATATATCAGGAAGAAGTGCCTGGTTTGATATTTTTTGGTTACTGGAAAGAAGGGTATTCGTCTGACGTGGCGAAGAATATATCTTCCTTTAAAAATATCTGGGACGATTTTTCTGAAATAAAGGCGCGTGAGTGGGTTGGGGAGGATTTAAGCAACGTTTCTTTCGAAATGAAGATCAACTTATGGCCAACAGAAAGACGCTGGAAGGAGAGTGTTGAGGCCTCATTACGTTGGTTTGTTAATAGAGGGGCATTGATTTCGTGGTGTGGTGGCGAATTTTCTAGTCCTTCGTTGGACGTGTTTCGTCCTGACTGCCACGCAGGATCTATATATGCGGCTTATTGCAATAGTGTCGGATTTGTTTGTGGTTCGAGTCTGAGTTCTGAATATAGGGATGTTGATGTGGTTGATGTCGAGAAGTTTATGCGCGTGCTTGAAAATTAATATTCCAATTGACTGGTTCCCAGGGGCTCTCTGGTCAAGACGCGAAAGAGTTGACGGCCGAGCAGAAAGAAGCACGCGTCAACCTGGTCGCTAGCCTTGTCGCTGGCCTTACTGTTGCCCTGGGTGGAGATAGCGCTGTCGCGACGTTGGCTGCCCAGATCGAGACCGAGAACAACTATCTCGGGCAGAAACCCGAGGGGCTCTGGGCTGCCGAACAGCGCCGATTCGACGCGGCAATCGCTTCTTGCGGTCCCAGGAATCCAGATGCCTGCGATCGGGCGCGAGAACTGGGAGGCATATCGGCGCAACGCGACAAAGACCTGGCAAGCGCCTGCGCGGATCGGACATCTCCCCTGTGCGGCGTGGCTATCCAACTGGCAACAACGAGCGGTAACTTTGTGTTCTTCGATCAGCGCGGTGTGCCTTTTGCCGTGCGGGCTGATTCTCCTATGCTTCAAGCTTCGCCCGATCCCCGGGATGGAACTTGGCATTACACGATAGCTGCCAGTGTTGCTGAAGGGCTGGCGATTGATAGTGGTGGTGGCGCGCTGAGTGGAATAGCATCTGCGGTGCGTGGATGCGACCAGTAATCGAGCGAACGTTTTGTCGAGACTCAGGCCCATCTGCCCGGTGCCGGAGTAATTGTCGCGAAGGGTTGGTTACGCATCTGCGTGCTGATGGTTAATTTAAGATCTTGAGCAGAATTACGTCTTTTTATCGGCATGTCACATCTGTAAAGAATGAGTCCAATCTACTTTGCTGAAATTTCCCCGGTCTATGGCTGGTTATTGCTATTTGTGCTGCTTGCGGCTTGTTCCGTTATTTTTATTGTCATCCCCGGAATTAAGAGGGGGCGCGAAAAGAGTGGGGGACGGCTGTTAGCTCAGGTGCGTGTGGTTGCTTTTTTTGGAAAAGGGGGGATGCATTTTGGTGGAGGGTTTTACCGATTTAGCGCATATGAGAATTGTCTGGTGGTATGTTTGTTCTGTGCAATCCTATACAAATATAGGGAGATAAGGCTTCGATTTCCATATGAGGCAGGGAGCAATAGGCTGAATCTTGTGCTCAGAGGGATTCCCGTGACCCTCAATGGGAACAGCAGGGATTTGGGCATTCTTGTTGAGAAGATCCGAGGGCGTGAAAGTGTTGCGCCAGCACTAAAAAAATAGACTCTTAAATTCACCGCATTGCTGTCGTTAGAGATATAGGTTTGAAAGTTGCCGGTGTGCCTTTATTTGTCATGCTTGGGTAAGCTTCGCTTGAGACAAATCGGACCACTGCGTCTATTACTTCGTCCTAATTCATCTTGCTTCGATCTCCCGAATCACATGACCCGCATCAAGTCAATTATTGCTTTGGCCTCGCTGCTGCTGACGTCAGGCTGCTCCTTCATCATGGGTTCGCCTCCCAAGGCACTTGTCACCAACCCTGAGCCTGGCGAAGTCATCACTCCCGTGCTGATCTACACCTCCGATTGCAATTACCAGAAGAAAATCGACGACACGGGCTGGATCGGCGCACGTACTGCGCTGCCAGCGCTGTATGCAGCCGAGGCGGTCTGCAAGGCCCTGAACAACGAACTACCCGGCGCGATGGATGCGGCGGGTATCAAGGCGACATTCAAGCTGCGCAAGGTCAATCCGGATTCCGCGCGGCCGTTGACCTTGAAGGAAGACGCGGCGGCCATCGGGGCAAAGTATGTGGTGGCATTGGGCGAACCCTATGGCTTTGGCGGCTATCAGCAATACGGCCCATCGGTAAGCATCAAGGTGCGCCTGTATGACGCCGTATCGGGTGAATACCGCGGCTACGCCGAAGACACCTATCCGATTTCCTTGCGCGACTACTCCAATCGGGGGCCGGCCGCAGACGGCCTGCGGATCGCGGCGGATATGGCGCAAATGCTGGCGCGCACGATGCGCAAGCGCTGCACCGAGGCCTATCCTTATCAATGCGGCAAGACGGGCTTGTTCCGCCTGGCCGAGCCTCGCGATGCCTATGGCAAGTGAGCACCGCGTTTGCCCTGGCTAATTTCCTTTCTTTTGAGTGAGTGGTAGATGATTGCTGTATTGCGTTGCGTGGCGTCCGCTTTGTTGCTGGGCGGTGCCTTGGCGGGTTGCTCCGCCACCAATCCCAATATCCTCAGCCATTACGACGCTGGCAGCAGTGCGCGGGTTCGCGTGTATGTGTATACGGCGGATCGCATCCGCCTGGATTTTGACAGGACGTGCTTCCTGCCCGCATCGGGCCTGTTCGGTCACGGTGACGGCCTGGAAACGATCCAGCGCTCGCACATGCGCGGTAGCGGTAGCGTTGGAATGCCGCCTTCGCCGAACATCTCGGGCCTGGTGTTCGACGAATTCATCATCAAGGCGGGTATTCCGGTAACCATTTACGGTCAGGTCGGCGGGACGTACAGAAGCGCCGGGCCTTATGGGTCCGTGACCACCACGAGCTGGCCCGAGACGAAGAATGCGGGGTATTTCACGCCAGCCGCTGGCAAGGACTACGAGGTCTATGTGGAGCGGCGCGCGGTCGTGGTGCAGGACATCACGGTGCCCGGCGCCAGCGCAGCGGAACGGCAGGTGCCGCTGACGCCGGCTTCGCCCTGCCCGGAACCCCCTGCGACCGTGATGCCGAAGGTCTGACCGCAGTCGCAGGGCCTATCCGCTACGCGTCGTCTCACACCGGCCATTCCCCCAACCGATACGCCGAGTCCCAGAACATCCATTCCAACTGCGCCGCATGCGTATACGCCCGGTGCATATCCTCGCGCGTTTGCGCGGACGCCTTGTCCGCCGCCTGGTCCACCGATGCGATGACTTCGCGCACCAGACTGTGGAATTCTTCCCCGGCGTAGGTATCGATCCACGCGCCATAGGGGTTGGGACGCGTCGCGCGCGAGTGGATGTCGCGCCCGATCTCGGCATAGATCCAGAAGCACGGCAGCAACGCCGCCAGCGCCACTGGATACGGCGCGCTCCACGCGGTGGCGATGAGGAAGCTGGTGTAGTGATGGCTGGCGGGAGACAGCGGGGTACTGGCGAACGTCTCTGCATCGATGCCGAATTGCTTCATGAAGCCTTCGTGCAGACTGCGTTCGACCACCACCGCGTTCTTGGCCGCATCGGCGAACTGCACCACGCCGTCGGCATGGTCGGCCTTGGCGGCGGCGACCGCCAGGGCGCGGCCGAAGGCCAGCAGGTAGTGCGCGTCCTGGATCATGTAGTGGCGGAACGCCTGCTCGCTGAGCTGGCCGCTGGCCAGTTCCTGGTTGAACGGCATGGTGCGCGTTTTTTCGTACAGCGCGGCGTTGCGCGCCCAGGCGTCGGTGCTGAAAGACATGGCAATCCTCAAATCGAAGTCGGACGGCGCATCATGCGCAGCGCCGTGGCTACGGTTCAAGGATATCAAGACTTCCCGGCAGCGTTTGCGCGCACGCCAGGCCGATGGGCGGAACCTCGATAGCGGGGCGGGCCGCGGCCTCGGGACGGGCCGCGATGCTCTCGCTCCGTGCTGCACTTATTGCATGTACCACCCATGGCTGACCACGAACGACTGCCCCGTGAACGCCGCGCTGGGGAAGGTCGACAGGAACAGCGCCGTCTGCGCCACGTCCTCGACGGTGGTGAAGATGCCGTCGACGGTATCGCCCAGCATCACCTTCTTGACCACGTCTTCTTCGCTGATGCCCAGTTCCTTGGCCTGCTCGGGAATCTGCTTCTCGACCAGCGGGGTGCGCACGAAGCCGGGGCAGATGACGTGCGAACGCACGTTGTGCTTGGCGCCTTCCTTGGCCAGCACGCGCGCCAGGCCCAGCAGCGCGTGCTTGGCGGCGACGTAGGCGGACTTGAGCGGCGAGGCTTCGTGCGAGTGCACCGAGCCCATGTAGATCACGACGCCGCCGCGATCATCCTTGTACATGTGCTTGAGCGCGGCCTTGGTGGTGAGGAAGGCGCCATCGACGTGGATGGCCTGCATCTTCTTCCAGTCGGCGAAGGCGAAGTTCTCGATGGGGTTGACGATCTGGATGCCGGCGTTCGAGATCAGGATGTCGATGCTGCCATAGGCGGCGGCGACACGGTCGATGCCCTGGTTGACGGCGTCTTCGTTGGTGACGTCCATGGCCACGCCCATGGCCTTGCCGCCGGCCTGTTCGATTTCGCGGGCGACGGCGTCAGCGCCGGCCTGGTTCAGGTCGGCGATGGCGACCGCGGCGCCGGCGCGCGACAGGGTCAGCGCGATTTCCTTGCCGATGCCGCTGGCGGCGCCGGTGACGACGGCGACTTTTCCATTCAGATTGCTCATGCTGGGGACCTCCGGGTAAGGATGCCGCGAGCCGGGATGCGCCCGCGGATGCGAGGGGCATGGTTTCGATGGTAGCGCGCCAAAATGAGAGCGGCCTGAACGCCACGGCTCGGTAACCATCTATGTCATTTGCTTCCACCGGCGCTTCGCGCCAGAGCCGACACCGGCATCGCGGCCGAGAGGCGGCCGTCGGCGGCGCGGCGCGCGCCGGGACGGGCTGTTACCAACCGGCCCTGCACGCCCCAAGCGGACATTGCCGATTGCTGCCCGCTGCGGGAGAATCCGCGGCAGTCGACGCCGCCGCGAGGCGGCTATCCGGATTTCTTACAGGACAAAGACAAACGTGGCATCGGTCATGGCGGGTCAGGCGGGCAAGGGCGGGAACGTGGCGGGAAAATGGGCGCGGCGCATGGCGGCGTCCTTGCTGGTCCTGGCGGCAGGGGCGGCGCAGGCCGCCCACGTCGTGGTGGACACCGGCCATACCCCGAAGCAGCCGGGCGCGACCGGCGCCAGCGGCCGGGTGGAGTATCTGTACAACCTGGACCTGAGCGGCGCGGTGGCCGCCGACCTGGCGGCAGCCGGGAACCGCGTGACCCGCGTGTCCGCCGACGGCGCCGAGGTGCCGCTGGGCCGGCGCACCCGGATCGCGCCGGATGCGGATTTCTTCATCTCGATCCACCACGATTCGATGCAGCAGAAGTACATCGACGCGGGCCGCCAGCGTGAATTCGCCGGGTTCTCCATCTTTGTCTCGCAGCTCAATCCGCGCTACGAAGACAGCCTGCGCTGCGCACAGGCGATCGGCGAGGCGTTGCTGGCGGCGGGCGAGAAGCCGTCGCTGTATCACGCCGAACCCATCGCCGGTGAAAACCGGCCGTTGCTGGACCGGCGCCTGGGCGTGCATCGCTACGACGGGCTGGCGGTGCTCAAGACCGCCACCATGCCCGCGGTGCTGGTGGAGGCGGGCGTGATCGTGAATCCGGACGAGGAGGCGCGTCTTGCCAGGCCGGAGACCATCCAGTGGCTGGCGCGCGCGATTGCCGGCGGCGTGCAGGCCTGCCAGGCGCGGTAGCGCGACTCGCGGGCCTCGGAAACTGGCGATGGCCGGCGAGATGGATAAAATCCCGGATTCGAGGGGGCGGGCCGCGCCGCCCAACGCGGGGATGACGGCGCGAACCGGAAGCGATCCGGCCCGTGGCATGCGTTCCGAGGACAAGGACTGATGATGCTGAAAAGAAAACTGACGACACTGGCCATGGGCCTGGCACTCACGCTGACGGGCCTGTCCATGGCGCCCGCCCAGGCACAGTCGCCCGCGCCGCAAAAGGAAGAACCCGAGCGCTATGGCCCGTTCTTCTACCTGCCCAGCGAACCGAACCTGTTGATCTACGTCGGCGCGGTCAGCGCCAACGACCTGCTGCACATGAAGAAGGCGTTGCGCGAGCATCCGACCATCTCCACCCTGATCCTGCAGAACAACGGCGGCGGCCTGGTGCACATCGGGCTGGTGGTGGCCGAGGAGGTCTACGAACGCGGGCTCAACACCTACATTCCGAAGGACAGCTACTGTGCCTCGGCGTGCGCGTTCGTGTTCTTCGCCGGCCGCCAGCGTCTGGCCGAAGGCCGGCTCGGCGTGCACCAGATCACCGCGCCGGAGATGACGGGCGAACAGGCGCAGTTCGGCGTGTCGGATATCGTCACCACCCTGCCCAAGTACGGGGTGTCGGCCGACGTGCTGGGCATCATGTTCAGCACCCCGTCCAAGGAAATGTATTTCTTCTCGCCGCAGGAGATCATCAAGTACGGTATCAATCGCACCGGCAATGTGAAAACGGCCGCCAACGAGTCGCAGCAGGGCGGCCAGCGGCCAGCGCCGGCCTCCACGCCAGCCGCCGCGCCCGCGCCGCAGGCCCAGGCATCCGACGACGACACCCGGCTGCCGCCGCGTAAGCCGGCCGCGCCCGCCGCCGCGCCGGCGCCGTCCAACCCGCCGCCGGTGGCCAATCCCTACATGACCAAGGATCCCGCGCCCGCGCCGCTGTCGGACGAACAGCGCGCGATCAACGCCGCGACCCTGATGATCCAGGCGGGCAGCGGCACCAATGAAGAGGCGATGAATTTCACGCGCGAGTTCTATGCCGACACGGTCGACTACTTCAAGAAGTCGCGGCCGAAGTCGGAGATCCTGGCGGACAAGAAGGCCTACTTCGCGCGCTGGCCGGTGCGGCGATTCGTGGTGGACCAGAATTCGCTCAAGGCCAAGTGCCAGGACCAGATGTGCATGGTCAAGGGCCTCTACGATTTCAAGGTGTCGAGCCCGGAGCGGGGCAAGACCGCGACTGGCACGTCCAATTTCACTTACGTCCTTGACCTGCGCAACCGCTACCGCATCGTCATGGAAGACAGCGAGGTCGTCAGCCGCTGAGGCTGCCGCCGGGGAGAAGCACAATGCATTTCGGCAAGCGCGTGGCACAACTGCTGGGCCTGGTGGGCATCAGCGTGGTATCGGCGTCCGCGCTGGCAATCAATTGCCAGAAGGCCGGCAACGCGGCCGAGAAGCTGATCTGTTCGGATCGCGCGGCGGTGGCCGCCGACGCCGAGTTGAACCGCGCCTACGCCGCCTTGCTGAAGCAGGCGCCGGACGCGGAGATCCGCGCGATGCTGGTGGCCAGCCAGCGGCGTTGGGTCGAAGCCCGTGACCTGCGCCTGGAGGGCCTGGCGTCCGATCCCGAATCGCTGCCCGACGACAAGACGCCCGGCGCGATCGCGGCCGACCTGATCCGTGCCCGCGCCAGCGAGTTCAAGGAACGCGGGAAGGGCGACGATATCCCCAGGCTGATCCGCGTGGCGTTGAGCCAGCGCGAGTTCCGCAAGCAGTTCACCGGCGGTCCATACTCCGGCTATGACGTGTCCTGCGACGTGCTGCCGCCGGACTACAAGTATTACGCCTGCTTTGCCACCCGCTACTACCAGAACAATGACCGCGTCTGCAGCACGGATGAATACTGGGCCACCGGCTCGGTCTACGTCCAGCGCTACGTAGCGAAGGTGGTGGACAACAAGCCGGTGCCAGTGGCGTCCTGCTCGTACAACGGCAATGACGAGAGCTGTCCGGGCAGCATTGCCGATGACGCGCGCTGGAATACGGGGCCCAAGGTGCACGCGCCGACCTATCCGTCCAAGCCGTTGCCCCAGGTCGATGGCGAGGTCGACGACAGCGACGATTACGGCTGGATCAAGGCCTGCCTGACCGACAGCAGCTTCCCGCTGTCCAACCCGACCACGGCGGGCCGCTAAGGTTGTAAAAACTGCCCTTGCGGGCAACCTTGCGAGGCGTCTTGTGAATGTCGGCTAGCCCGTGGTCCGGGCCAGGTGCTTGCGGTGGTGCCGGGCATGGTCCAGCAGCGCGTCGCGCAACACCACCGCCTGGTTGTGCTCGGTGTCGCGGGCGCCATACAGCAGGGTCAGCGGACGTTCGCCGGCGGCTTGCAGCAGGGCGGCCATGCGGGCCTGCTGGGCGGGTTCGGCCAGTTCGGCCAGGTATTTTTCGCGAAAGGTGTCCCAGCGTTCGTCGACGTGGCAGAACCACTTGCGCAGTTCGGCGCTCGGGGCCAGGTCCTTGGCCCATTCGTCCAGCGCCAGGTCGGCGCGGCGCAGGCCGCGCGGCCACAGGCGGTCCACCAGGGCCCGGTAGTGCCCGTCGGGTCCGATGCCTTCGTAGACGCGTTGCACGGAAATGGCGGACGGCTTCATGGCGGCTCCTGTGGCGGATGCCCCAAGTCTACTCCCCGGCAAGCCCCGTGCTAGACCGTGGCCTTGGCTTCGGGCGCGGCGGCGGCGCCAGCGCGCAGCAGCAGGAAACCCACGACCGCCGAGGCCAGGGAGCCGGTCAGCACGCCGATCTTGGTGGCGTCCACCGCGGCCGGATCGGTGAAGGCCAGCGCGCCGATGAACAGGCTCATGGTGAAGCCGATGCCGCACAGTAGCGCCACGCCATAGAGCTGCGTGAAGCTGGCATGGCGCGGCAGGCTGGCGAGGCCCGATTTGATGGCCAGCCAGGCGAACCCGAACACGCCCAGTTGCTTGCCCAGGAACAGGCCCAGCGCCACGCCCAGCGGCACCGGCTGCGCCAGGCTGGACAGGCCCATGCCGGCGAATGACACGCCGGCGTTGGCGAAGCCGAACACCGGCACGATCAGCAGGGCCACGGGCTTGTGCAGCGCGTGTTCCAGCGCGTGCAGCGGCGAGTGCGCACCGGCGTGGCCCTGGTTCTGCGGGCGCAGCGGAATGGTCAGCGCCAGCGCCACGCCCGCCAGCGTGGCATGCACGCCGGACTTCAGCACGAAGTACCAGAGCACCGCGCCGATCAGCAGATAGGGCGTCAGGCGCAGCACGCCGGCCCGGTTCAGGCAGACCAGGCAGGCCAGCAGCGCGCCGGCCATGGCGAGCGCGAACAGGTTCAGTTCGGACGTGTAGAACAAGGCAATGATGACGATGGCGCCCAGGTCGTCCAGGATCGCCAGCGCGGTCAGGAACACCTTCAGCGAGGTTGGCACGCGGCTGCCCAGCAGGGCCAGGATGCCGAGCGCGAAGGCGATGTCAGTGGCGGCCGGAATGGCCCAGCCGCGCAGGGTGTCGGGGCTGCCCAGGTTGATCAGCACGTAGATCAGGGCAGGCATTGCCATGCCGCCCAGGGCGGCGATGCCGGGCAGCACGATGCGGGCCGCCCCGCGCAGTTGGCCATCCAGCACCTCGCGCTTGATTTCCAGGCCCACCAGCAGGAAGAACACGGCCATCAGGCCGTCATTGATCCAGTGCAGCACGGATTCCTTGAGCATGACCGGCCCGGCCTGGAATCCCAGCTTGGTGCCGAGCACTTCGAAATAGTGCGGGGCGAGCGGGCTGTTGGCGATGACCAGGGCGACCGCGGCCGCCAGCATCAGCACATAGCCGCCGAGCGCTTCGGAGCGAAGGAACGCCTGCAGAAACGAGACGGGCCGGGACGGGCGCGGGGCCTGCAGGGTCAATATCCACTCCTTGATTGCTGCGGTGCAGCGTAAAACCTGTGATGTTGAATATTACCTGAATTCAGACCAGTCCTAGGCGTAAAGGGCGTTGATTTCTATAGGATTTGACTCTGTTCGACCCGGTGAGGCCGGTGTCCGGTCCCATCCCGAATCCGTCGTTCCGAATGCCAGGAGATCACGCTTTGTCGCCGCTTTACGTCTTGATGTACCACCCGAAAGCGGACGGCCCCGGCCGGATGGTGGAGGTGCGGCCAGAGCCCATGGTAGCGCCGGACCCCGCCTATCGGGTGGCCTATCTACAGGCCAGCGCCCGGGTGATGGATTGGGTCGCACAGGGGGCGCGGTTCGACCTGTCCACCGCGGGCGCCATCCGCGTCTGGCAAGGCACCCGGCTGGTTGCCGCCGAAGCCCCAAGCGATGGGGCCCCGGGCCTTGCGCCCGATGATTGCGCCTATCTTGGCGCCTATCTGGTCTGGCAGGGCTGCGGCTGGAACCAGGAGATGGCCGGGCCGGCGGCCCTGCCCGACGACGGTCCGCCCCGGTTGCGCATCCTGCACACGGAGGCGGCCACCTCGTTCGGCGGCCAGGAATACTGCATCTACAAGGAAATGGTCGCCATGCGCGAGCGCGGCCACCATCTCGAAGCCGTGTGCCAGCCGCGCTCGGAACTGGCGGTGCGCCTGCAGCAGGCCGGCTTTATCGTGCACATGCTGCCGATGGACGGCGTGGCCAATTTCTGGCGCACCATCGCCTGGATCCACCGGCAATTGCGCCGGACTCCCTTTGACGTCATCCATACCCATAGCCGGCGCGATACGGTGCTGGGGGCCATCGCCGGCCGCCTGGCCCGCACGCCGTTGATCGTGCGCACCCGCCACCTGGCCAAGCCGATCCACTCGCTCTATGCCTACACCTGGCTGGCGCACGGCGTGATCGCCGTCAGCGATTTCGTGCGCCGCCAGCTGCTCGATGGCGGCGCGTCGCCGGACAAGGTCGCCATGGTCCATTCCCCGGTCGAGTCGCTGAGCGCGGATGGCGGCGGCCGTGTCCGGCGCGAGCTTGGCCTGTCGGCCGACACGCCCGTCATCGGCTGCGTCGCGGCGATGAGGGCCGACAAGGGCCACCATGACCTGCTGGACGCCTTCCGCCGCGTCGTCATCCGGCATCCGCGGGCGCGGTTGGTGCTGGCGGGCGATGGCGAACCGTTGTTGTCATTGCTGCGCGAGCGCGCCGAGGCGCTCGGCCTGGCAGGCCACGTCCATTTCCTGGGCCGGCGGGAAGACATCGGCGACGTCATGAGTGCATTCGACATCTTCGCGCTGCCGACGCGTCGCGAAGCCCTGGGCACGGTGTTCATCGAGGCCGCCGGACTTGGCGTGCCGGTGATCGGCGGCGACGTGGATGGCGTGCCGGAAACCATGCTGCCCGGTGTGTCGGGCCTGCTGGTGCCGCCGGGCGACGTGCCGGCGCTGGCGCGGGCGCTGGACGAATTGCTGGACGATCCGGCGCGTCGGCGCGCCATGGGCCGGATGGGCCGCGCCTATGTGGAGGGAGGGCGATTTTCGCCGGCCGTCACCGCCACCCAGGTGGAGTACGTCTATTTGCGCTGGCTGGCCGCCCGCGGCTGGCGGGCCGGCGGCCGGCGGTGAAATCGGGCCGGCGCGTTCCGTGCCGCTGCCTCAGTGCCACAGCAGTGCGTTCATGGCCTCGACCAGCCGGTCGCGGTAGCGTGGCAACAAGGCGCGAACGCGTGCCTGGCGCGCGTGCCAGTCGGCGGATTCGGCACCCGCGGCGACACGCGGGGCCGCCCAGATCGGGTCGGGGAAGTGGCGGTCGCCGCGCCAGCGCGGGATGACGTGCCAATGCAGGTGCGGCACCATGTTGCCCAGCGACGCCAGATTGATCTTGTCGGGCGCCAGGATGGACTGCTGCGCTTCCTCGACCACGTACACGGCCCGCATCAGCAGGTCGCGGCCATGGGTCGACAGGCTGGTCATCTCGGCCAGGTGGCCGTTCCAGACCACGCGGGTGAAGCCCGGATAGTCGGGGTCGTCGACCTCGATCAGGCGCAGGTGCGGACCGCGCCACAGCAACGTGCCGCCGTCGGTCTGGCACAGCGGACAGTCCGGATCGCGCGCGCTCACGGCAGCACCTTGCGATACTGGATGAAGCCGGACCGGTCGGCGATGCGGTCATACAGCTGCATGGCGGTGGCGTTGGTCTCGTGGGTCAGCCAGTACACGCGGGCGCAGTTGGCGGCGGCGGCCTGGGCGTAGACGTGCTCGATCAGCTTGCGGCCGGCGCCGGTGCCGCGGGTGGCGGGATCCACATACAGGTCTTGCAGGTAGCAGTAATCGCCCGCCGTCCAGGTCGAGCGGTGGAAGATCCAGTGCACCATGCCGACCGCCCTGCCGCTGTCGTAGGCCAATGCCGCGTGCATCGGCTCGGCGGGATCCAGGAAGCGGGCCCAGGTGTTGCGGGTGACGGCATCGGCGATGTCAACGCGATAGAAGTCCTGGTAGCCCTTCCACAGCGGCAGCCAGACGTCAAAATCGGTGGCGACGGCGGGGCGGATTTCGGCGGAGCTCATGGCGCGGGGCCTCCTGCGGATCAAAGTTGGTTTTCGAGGGTTTCGACGATGTGCCGCAGCACTTGCAGGCGAGCGTAGCGCTTGTCGTTGGCCGACACCAGGTGCCACGGCGCGTGCTTGACGTCGGTACGCGCCAGCATTTCATTGGTGGCGGCGGCGTATTCCTTCCATTTGTCGCGATTGCGCCAGTCGTCGGGGGTGATCTTGAAGTTCTTGAACGGCGATTTCTCGCGGTCCTTGAAGCGTTCGAGCTGCACATCGGCGGTGATCGCCAGCCAGAACTTCATCACCAGCGCGCCGCTGCCCGCCAGTTGTGCCTCGAAGTCGTTGATTTCGGCATAGGCGCGGCGCCACTGCGCGGGCGGGGTGAGCTTTTCGACCCGTTCGACCAGCACCCGGCCATACCAGGAGCGGTCGAAGATCGCGATGCGGCCGCGGCGCGGCACATGGCGCCAGAAGCGCCACAGGTACGGGCGCGACAGTTCATAGCTGTTGGGCGCGGCCACCGGCGTGATGTCGAACTGGCGCGCGTCCAGCGCGTGGGTGATGCGGCGGATGGCGCCGCCCTTGCCGGCGGCGTCCTGGCCCTCGAACACCAACACCAGCGAGCGTTCCTGGAACTTCTTCGAGCGCGCCGCGCGCGCCAGCCGGCCTTGCAACAAGCCAAGCTCGGACTCGTAGTCCTCGCGGTCGAGCTTGGCGTCATAGTCCAATTGACCTAACCGGTCGAGGATGCGGGCCGGGCCGGTGTGGGCCACGAACGTCGGCGGGATGCGCGGCACGCTCTGCTGGCGCATGGCGGCCAGGACCGCTTCGGCGGTGCGCGCGGCGCGCATGTTTTCATCGGCGCTGGGAATCACCACCCAGGGCGCATGGCCGCTGTCGGTATGGTTGATGACCACCTGGCCGCTGTTGCGGATGCGGTCATACTTCTTGTACACCTTGAGGTCGACCGGGCTGACCTGCCAGGAGGTCTCGGGACTGGCCAGCAGGCGCTTGGCGCGCGCCCGCTGGGCGTCGGACGACAGGTGGAACCAGAGCTTGAGGATTTGCACGCCCTCGGCCGCCAGCATGGCCTCGAAGCGCCGGATGGCCACCGACTGCGCCTCGATGCTGTCCTGGTTGGGCTTCTTGCGCGCGGCTTCGCGGATCAGCGGCGTGTACCAGGAACCGAAAACGATGCCGGTGCTGCCCTTGGGCGGCAGGTCTTTCCAGTAGCGCCACATCGGCGGACGCTCCAGTTCGCCGCCTTCCGGCGGGCCGTAGGCCAGCGTCCTGATGTGGCGCGGGTCCATCCACTCGTTGAGCAGGTTGACCGTGGCGCCCTTGCCGGCGCCGTCGATGCCGGCCACCACCACCAGCAGGGATTTCTCCGCTTTCTGCAAACGCTGGTATTGCGCATTCAGCAGCGCGACGCGCAGCTTGGCTTCCAGCGGCTTGAAGGCTTCCTTGGACAGGACGGGGTCGGCTTCGGCTTCGGCGAACATGAGGGGATTCCGTTTGATCGGCAATCTTGTGACCGGCCGATCTTGCGGGATATCCCGGCGGCGCGCAAGTGCGCCGCCCGGCAAGCCGCGGCGCGCGCCCGCTACAGGGCGTCGACGGGAATCTTGAGGTAGCGCACGCCGTTGTCTTCCGCCGGCGGGAAATGGCCCGCGCGGATATTCACCTGGATGGCGGGCAGGATCAGCGTGGGCATGGACAGGGTGGCGTCGCGCTGCGTGCGCATGGTGACGAAGTCGTCTTCGCCGATGCCGTCGCGCACGTGGATGTTGGCGCGGCGCTGCTCGGCCACGGTGGTCTGCCACGCGGCTTCTCGGCCTGCGGGCGGATAGTCGTGGCACATGTAAAGGCGGGTGTCGTCCGGCAGGCTCAGCAGCTGACGGATGGAGCGGTACAACTGGTGGGCGTCGCCGCCGGGAAAGTCGCAGCGCGCGGTGCCGACGTCGGGCATGAACAGGGTGTCGCCGACGAAGACGGCGTCGCCGATGCGGTAGGCCATGTCGGCCGGCGTATGGCCGGGCACGTGCATGGCGCTCGCGGTGAGGGCGCCGATCTGGAAGGTTTCGCCATCGGCGAAGAGGCGGCCGAATTGCGAACCGTCGAGCTGGAATTGGGGTTCGAGGTTGAAGATCTTCTTGAATACGCCCTGCACGGTGCGGATGCTCTGCCCGATGGCGATGACGCCGCCCAACTGGCGCTGAAGATAGGGCGCGGCCGACAGGTGGTCGGCGTGCGCGTGGGTTTCCAGCAGCCAGTCGGTGCGTAGTCCGTGTTCGCGCACATAGGCGGCGACCCGGTCGGCGCTGGCGGTGCTGGTGCGGCCGGATTTGGGGTCGTAGTCCAGCACCGAATCGATGATGGCACAGGCGCCGCCCGCCACGGGCTCGTGGACCACGTAGGTAACGGTGGCGGTGACCGGGTCGAAGAAGGCCTGGATATGCGGGTTCATGAGAGGGGGCGCCGGGAGCAAAGGAGGAGGGTGCGCAGAACAATATATATTTTTCAATAATATTGTTGGATAGTTTATCCGTCAATATAATGATCAAACTCTTTTCCGCCGATTGATCCCCATCAAATGCTGACTGCCCTGAACGATTGCGAAGTCGCCGCGCTGCGCGAATCCGCCTCCCAGGCCTGCGCGCTGCTCAAGGCGCTGGCCAATGAAGACCGGCTGCTGCTGCTGTGCCAACTGGTGCAGGGCGAGCGCAACGTCGGTGAACTGGAATCCCTGACCGGCATCCGCCAGCCGACGCTGTCGCAGCAACTGGGCGTGCTGCGCGACGAGGGCCTGGTGAGCACGCGGCGCCAGGGCAAGTACGTGTACTACCAACTGGCCAGCTTCGAGGTCAACCAGGTCATGAAGACACTGTCGAGCCTGTATTGCGGTCGGACCATGGCGGCGCTCGCATCATGATCGACCTGTCCGCCTTTACCCCCGCAAGCGCGCTCGCCGGCGGCGCGGTCATTGGCGTGGCCGCCGTCCTCATGATGCTGGGCGCGGGCCGCATCGCCGGCATCAGCGGCATCCTCGGCGGGCTGTTGCCGCCTGATCGAAATGCCGGCTGGCGGCTGGCGTTCCTGCTGGGGTTGTGCCTGTCGCCCTGGCTGTATCGGCTGGGCAGCGCGCTGCCGCCGATCGTGGTGGAAGCGGGCAATGCAAGGCTGATCGCGGCCGGCCTGCTGGTTGGCATCGGCACGCGTTACGCGTCGGGGTGCACCAGCGGCCACGGCGTCTGCGGGCTGGCGCGCGGCTCGCGCCGTTCCCTGGCGGCGACGGCGCTCTTCATGGCGGCGGGGTTCGCCACCGTGTATGTCGCGCGGCACCTGGTGGGAGGCTGACATGGTGGCCTTGTTCGCGTTTCTCTCGGGATTGGTTTTCGGGCTGGGACTGCTCGTTTCCGGCATGGCCAATCCCGCCAAGGTGCTGGGCTTCCTGGACCTGGCGGGAAGCTGGGATCCTTCGCTGGCGTTGGTGATGGGCGGTGCGCTGGCCGTGACGGCAGCGGGCTTTGCCTGGTTGCGCCGTCGCCGTGCCAGCCTGTCCGGCGAGCCGCTGCATTGGCCCACGGCCACGCGCATCGATCCGCGGCTGGCGTTGGGCAGCCTGGCGTTCGGCGCGGGCTGGGGGCTGGCGGGTTTCTGCCCCGGCCCGGCGCTGGTGGCGGCGGCGGCCGGCGTGCGGGAAGCCCTGATCTTCGTGGCGGCCATGGTGGCCGGCATGGCGCTGTACTCGGCAATTCAATACATGACGAACCGGCCACCCCGGACCGGTCGATAGCAGGGAGACAAGCATGCAGACGGCAGCACAGGCGCGGCGCGATTTCGACGTGGTGGTGGTCGGGGGCGGTTCGGCGGGCATCGGCGTGACCGCCAGCCTGCTGCGCCGCCGTCCGGACCTGCGCATCGCGGTCATCGAGCCCAGCGACAAGCACTACTACCAGCCAGCCTGGACGCTGGTGGGCGGGGGCGCGTTCGACGTCGCCAAGACCGTGCGGCCGACGCGGTCGGTGATGCCGGGCCGCGCCACCTGGCTGCAGGCCGCGGCGGCGGGTTTCGAGCCCGAGGCCAATCAGGTCCGGCTGGCGGATGGCAGCGCGGTCAGCTACCAGCAATTGATCGTGTGTCCGGGACTGCGCCTGGCCTGGGACAAGGTCGAGGGCCTGTCGGAAACGCTGGGCCGCAATGGCGTCAGTTCCAACTACCGCTTCGACCTGGCGCCTTATACCTGGGAGCTGGTGCGCGGCCTGAAAGGCGGCAAGGCGCTGTTCACGCAGCCGGCCATGCCGATCAAGTGCGCCGGCGCGCCGCAGAAGGCCATGTACCTGGCGTGCGACCACTGGCGCCGCAGCGGCGTGCTGGATCGCGTCGAGGTCGAATTCGACCTGGCCGGCGCGGTGCTGTTCGGCGTGCCGACCTTCGTGCCGCCGTTGATGCGCTATGTGGAAAGCTACGGCATTTCGCTGGCGTTCAATTCGGCGCTGGTGGCGGTGGACGGCCCGGCGCGCAAGGCGTGGTTCGACGTCAAGGACGCCGAGGGGGCGGTGACCCGTGTAGAGAAGTCATTCGACATGCTGCACGCGGTGCCGCCGCAGGTGCCGCACGATTTCCTGCGCCAGAGCGCGCTGGCCGATGCGGCCGGCTGGTGCGAGGTCGATCCGGCCACGCTGCGCCACGTGCGCTACGACAACATCTTCGGGCTGGGCGATGGCATCAGCACCACCAACGCCAAGACCGCGGCGGCGGCGCGCAAGCAGATCGTCACGGTGGCCGAGAACCTGCTGGCGGTGCGCGAAGGGCATGCGCTGCCGGTCACGTACGATGGCTACGGCTCGTGCCCGCTGACGGTCGAGCGCGGCCGCATCGTGCTGGCCGAGTTCGGCTATGGCGGCAAGCTGCTGCCCACCTTCCCGCTGGACCCGACCGTGCCGCGCAAGAGCGCCTGGTTCCTGAAGGCGACGATGCTCCCGTGGATCTACTGGAACGGCATGCTCAAGGGCCGCGAATGGCTGGCCCGTCCGTTGGGCAATTGAGCCTGCCGTCGCCGGCGGCGCTGCCGCGCCCGGGCTTTGCCGGTCCCGGGCGCGCGCCTTTCTTCTTCTTATCCTTGTTATTCGTAGGTGCGGATGTCGTCGATGACCTTGCCGTCGTTCGGCAGGGAGCCGGCCTCGGCCCATTCGACGTCGCTGCGCAGCTTGGTCACGTCGCGCACCGATTCGGCGATGCGGGCGCCCAGGTCTTCGCCGCGCACGCGTGATTCCACCCGCAGCACCATTTTGTCCGACCCGGTGGTGCCGCTGATCACCAGGCGTGCCCGCAGGATTTCCGGGTGGCGGCGCACCACGTCGGCCACCTGCGAGGGATGCACGAACATGCCGCGCACCTTGGTGGTCTGGTCGGCGCGTCCCATCCAGCCCTTGATGCGGGTGTTGGTGCGGCCGCAGGGCGAGATG
Organism: Achromobacter sp. HNDS-1; assembly: GCF_040084795.1. Taxonomy (NCBI): domain Bacteria; kingdom Pseudomonadati; phylum Pseudomonadota; class Betaproteobacteria; order Burkholderiales; family Alcaligenaceae; genus Achromobacter; species Achromobacter sp. HNDS-1. The sequence continues at coordinate 2,911,949 of NZ_CP157584.1, read as the reverse complement.
CCCGGCATCACCGCCGACAGGTCGCCGGTGCCGAAGCGCACCAGCGGGTAGTCGGGGTTCAGCGTGGTGACCACGACTTCGCCCACTTCGCCATCGGGCACCGGTTCGCCGGTGCCGGGGCGCACGATTTCGACGATGATGTCCTCGCCCAGCACCAGGCCCTGGCGGGCCGGCGTCTCGAACGCGATCATGCCGAGGTCGGCGCTGCCGTAGGCCTGGTAGCCCTCGATGCCGCGCGCGGCCAGCCAGTCGCGCAGCGACGGCGGGAAGGCCTCGCCGGACACCAGCGCGCGGCGCAGCGAATCCAGCTTCACGCCGAGTTCGTCGGCCTTTTCCAGGATGATCTTCAGGAAGCTGGGCGTGCCGGTGTAGCCGCTGGGCGCCAGGTCCTGGATCGCGCGCACCTGCTGTTCGGTCTGGCCGGTGCCGCCGGGAAACACGGTGCAGCCGACGGCGTGCGCGGCGGTCTCCATCATCGAGCCGGCTGGCGTGAAGTGATAGGAGAAGCAGTTGTAGGCCAGCTCGCCGGCGCGAAAGCCCGCGGCGTACAGCGCGCGGGCAAAGCGCCAGTAGTCGGCGCGCGCGCTTTCAGGTTCGTAGATCGGGCCGGGCGAGGCGAACACGCGCATGGCTTCGCCCCAGCCGATGGCCGAGAAGCCGCCGAAGGCCTTTTGCGGTCCGGCCGGTTGCGCCGCCTGTTCGCGGCTGTGCTGCTGGCGTTCCAGCAGCTCGTGCTTGCGCAGCACCGGCAGGCGCGCCAGCGCGGCGCGCGAGGTGACCGTGGCGGGGTCGATGCCGCGCAGTTGCTCGGCAATGGCCGGCGCGCGGGCGATGGCGCGGGCGATGGCGTCGGGCAGGGCCGCCATCAGGTCGCGCTCGCGTTGCTCGGGCGCTCGGGTTTCCAGGACATCGAAAAACTCGGACATGGGATCGCACCCTCTCGTGTGCCGTACTGCGGTGTCGTTGCCGGCGGCGAGCCGGACCGCGCCGGCGTCGCCGCTCCAGGGATCAGGCCAGCCAGCGTTTGCGGCGGCGGTAGAACTTGTTGTCGCGGAAACTCTTGCGTTCGCCGCTGGAAATGCCCAGGTAGAACTCTTTCACGTCCTCGTTCTGGGCCAGGTCCTGCGCGGCGCCGTCCATCATCACGCGGCCGTTCTCCAGGATGTAGCCGTAGTCGGCATAGCGCAGCGCGATGTTGGTGTTCTGCTCGGCCAGCAGGAAGCTGACGCGCTCGCGCTGGTTCAGGTCGCGCACGATCTCGAAGATTTCCTCGACGATCTGTGGCGCCAGTCCCATGGACGGCTCGTCCAGCAGGATCATGTTGGGGTTGGCCATCAGCGCGCGGCCGATGGCGGTCATCTGTTGTTCGCCGCCCGAGGTGTAGCCGGCCTGGCTGGCGCGGCGCTGCTTCAGGCGCGGGAAATACTGATAGACGCGCTCCAGCGCCGCGCTGGTGTCGCCGCGGCTGAGGTCGCGGGTGTAGGCGCCCGTCAGCAGGTTCTCTTCGATGGTGAGGTGGGCGAAGCAATGACGGCCCTCCATCACCTGCACCACGCCGCGCTTGACCAGTTCGGCCGGCGACAGCTTTTCGATGCGCTGGTCGCGGTACTGGATGTGGCCCTTGGTGACGTCGCCGCGCTCGCCCTTGAGCAGATTCGAGATGGCGCGCAACGTGGTGGTCTTGCCGGCGCCGTTGGCGCCCAGCAGGGCCACGATCCGGCCTTCCGGCACCTGCAGGGACACGCCCTTGAGCACCAGGATGACGTGGTTGTAGATCACCTCGATGCCGTTCACATCGAGCAGCACCTTGGGGGTGTCGGCGGTAGTAGCGGTAGTCGTTGCTGCGGTCATGGCGGTTCCTGCGGCTTGGTGGCGGCCGACGCCGTGGGGCGCCGGCCGCCGGTTCACATCAGTTCTCGCAAGTGCGGGGCGTGATGTTCTTTTCCTTGGCGTACTTCGCCGCGGCTTCCTTCACCATCGGGTCCAGCAGGGTCTTGTCGGCCTGGTACCAGTCCGAGACGACCTTGAACTTGGCGCCGTCCCACTGCACGATGCGGGCCCAGTCGTCGCCCTTGTGGTTGCTGCACGAGGTCTTGACCGGGCGCATGATCTGGCCGAAGCCCAGCTGGTTCAGGCGTTCCTGCGTCAGGTTCAGGTTCTCGAAGCCCCAGCGCACCTGGTCGGGCGTGAGCGCCTTGCCCTTGCCGAACTTTTCCTGCGCGGTGCGGATCGCCTCGACCTGCAGCATCGAGATCATCATGCCGCGGGTGTGGGCGATGGTGCCGAGCGTGGTCTTGCCCGTCTTGTCCGAGCCCTGGCCCTTGTCGTAGACGTACTTCTTCAGGTCGTCATAGACCTTGTCGTGGTCGGCGCCGCTGTTGTGGATGGTGATGGCGTTGTAGCCCTTGGCGACATCGCCCAGGTCCTTGACGTCGCCTTCGGAGCCGGCCCACCAGATCGCGTACATCTTGTCGCGCGGGTAGCCGCTGGCCTGCGCTTCGCGGATGGCGGTGGGCGTCATGATGCCGGCGCTCCACAGCAGCACATAGGCCGGGCGCGCCTGGCGGATCTGCAGCCAGGTGGACTTCTGTTCCACGCCGGGGGCGGTCACCGGATACAGCAGCAGCTCGAAGCCCTCCTTGGCGGCGCGCTTCTGCAGCAGCGGGATCGGTTCCTTGCCGTAGGGCGAGTCGTGGTAGACCAGGGCGATCTTCTTGCCCTTGAGCTTGTCCATGCCGCCTTCTTTCTTGGCGATGTCCTGGATCATCACGTCGGCGGCGGTCCAGTAGGTGCCGAGCAGCGGGAAGTTCCACTCGAACACGCTGCCATCGACCGATTGCGACAGGCCGTAGCCCATCGTCTCGACCGGCACCTTGTCCACCATGGCCTTGTCGCTGACCGCGAAGGTGATGCCGGTCGATTGCGTGTCGAAGCCCGAGGCGCCGGTGCCCTTGCCCTTCAGGCGCTCGTAGCACTCGACGCCGCGATCGGTGGCGTAGGCGGTTTCGCATTCCTCGTAGGTGATCTTGACGCCGTTGACGCCGCCGTCGCGTTCGTTGACCAGCTTCAGGTAATCCAGCTTGCCATCGGCCCAGGGAATGCCCAGCGGCGCGAACGACCCGGTCCGGTACACCAGCAACGGAACGAACTGCTCTTCCGCCGCCATTGCCGGCGTGGCCACGGCGCCCACGGCGCCGGCTGCGGCCACCAAGGCTGCCGCCAACTTCAGGTTAAGACGCTTCATCTCCATTTACCTCCTGCGTGGTGTTTGGGTCATAAACCCTCGGACACCGGGGTTGGCCCGGTCTGGAGCCGGGTATTCAGGACGTCGGTCGTGGCGCGCATACCGCTACTACCGACGATGATCACAACGGGAGCCGCACCATCCGGGCCGCGGCGGATCCGGCTTTGCCGGTCCCCAGCGGCGCCCCCTTGAGGGGGGAAGCGCCGCAGGCGCTTTCGGGGGTGGGCCCATCATTAGTGGGGGAAGGGCCAGATGCGAAGTTTTTCCTTGCCGATGCTCCACAACCGCGCCAGCCCGTGCGGCTCGGCGATCAGGAAGAACACGATCAGCGCGCCGAACACCATGTGCTCGACGTGCGCGGCGGTGTCCACCGACAGCGACAGGCCCAGCATGTGCGGCACGTTGGTCAGCGCCACCGGCACCAGCACGATGAAGGCCGCGCCAAAGAAGCTGCCGATGATGGAACCCAGTCCGCCGATGATGACCATGAACAGCAGCTGGAACGAACGCGTCAGGTCGAAGGCCAGCGGCTCCCACGAGCCCAGGTGGATGTAGCCCCACAGCGCGCCGGCCACGCCGACGATGAACGAGCTGACGGCGAACGCGGTGAGCTTGGCGTACATCGGGCGGATGCCGATGACCGAGGCGGCCACGTCCATGTCGCGGATCGCCATCCACTGGCGGCCGATGGCGCCGCGCACCAGGTTCTTGGCCAGCAGGCTGAAGATCACCACCAGGATCAGCACGAACAGGTACTTTTCCAGCGCGCTCTGTACCGGCAGGCCGAAGGCGGTCAGCGGCGGCACCGAGACGTTGCCCGACGACGAGTAGTTGGTGAAGAACGGGATGCGCAGGAACGCCCAGTCGACGAAGAACTGCGCCGCCAGCGTGGCCACGGCCAGGTACAGGCCGCGGATGCGCAGGCTGGGAATGCCGAAGATGACGCCGACGATGGTGGCGAAGCACCCGCCCAGCAGGATCTGGACGATCAGCGGCATGCCCGGGAAGCGCACGCCGAAGTTCCAGGCGGCATACGCGCCCACCGCCATGAAGGCGCCCGTGCCCAGCGAGATCTGGCCGCAATAGCCCACCAGGATGTTCAGGCCGACGGCGGCCAGCGACAGGATCAGGAACGGGATCAGGATGGCGCGCAGCAGGTAGTCGCTGGACAGCGCCGGGATGGCGATGAACGCCACCGCCAGCAGCAGCCAGATGAAGACGCGGTCCTGGCGGATCGGGAAGATCTGCTGGTCGGCGCGATAGCTGGTCTTGAATTGGCCGTTTTCGCGATAGAACATGTTTTTATCCTAGAAGGCCGTGGTCAGACGCGGTCGATGATCTTCTCGCCGAACAGCCCTTGCGGACGGAACAGCAGGAACACCAGCGCCAGCACATAGGCGAACCAGATTTCGATGCCGCCGCCCACCAGCGACCCCAGGTAGACCTCGGACAGCTTTTCGCCCACGCCGATGATCAGGCCGCCGAGAATGGCGCCCGGCACCGAGGTCAGGCCGCCCAGGATCACCACCGGCAGCGCCCGCAGCGCTGCCGTCGAGAGCGTGAACTGCACGCCGAACTTGGAACCCCAGATGATGCCGGCCACCAGCGCCACCAGGCCGGCCACGCTCCAGACGATGACCCAGATGCGGTTCAGCGGAATGCCGATGGACTGCGCCGCCTGGTGGTCGTCCGCCACGGCGCGCAGCGCGCGGCCGGTGGAGGTGAACTGGAAGAACAGCGCCAGCGCGGCCACCAGCAGCGCGGCGATGACCGCGGCGGTCAGGTCTTCGAGGTTGATGAGCAGGCCGCCTTCGAACACCGAGTCCAGGATCATCAAGGGATCCTTCGGCATGCCGACGTTGATGGAATAGACCGAGCTGCCGAACGAGATCTGGCCCAGGCCGTCGAGGAAATAGCTGATGCCCAGGGTGGCCATGAGCAGGGTGGTGGCCTCCTGGTTGACCAGGTGGCGCAGCACGAAGCGCTCGATCGCCACGGCCAGCAGGAACATGAGGATGGCGCTGACGATGAACGCCAGCACGTTGGCCAGGATCATGTTTTCGAAGCCGAACCAGCGCGGTATCCACTCCGAGAAGCGCGCCATCGACAGCGCCGCCACCAGCACCATGGCGCCCTGCGCGAAGTTGAACACGCCCGACGCCTTGAAGATCAGCACGAAGCCCAGGCCGATCAGGGCGTACAGCATGCCGCTCATCAGGCCGCCGAATAAGGTTTCCAGAAAAAATCCCATCATTCGCCCCTTAAGTCCGTGCAGCCAGTGAGTTTTCTCCCTTCCCCTCGGGAGGAGGGTTAGGGGCGGGGGCTGTTGCCTGCGCTTCGGCGTCCTGGGTGACGACGGCTTCGCCGCCGACGCCAAGGTACGCTCGGATGACGTCTTCGTTGGCGCGCACCTCATCGGGCTTGCCGTCGCCGATCTTCTTGCCGTAGTCCAGCACCACCACGCGGTCGGAGATGTCCATGACCACGCCCATGTCGTGCTCGATCAGCACGATGGTGGTGCCGAATTCGTCGTTCACGTCGAGGATGAAGCGGCTCATGTCCTGCTTCTCCTCGATGTTCATGCCGGCCATCGGCTCGTCCAGCAGCAGCAGGCGCGGCTCCATGGCCAGCGCGCGGCCCAGGTCGACGCGCTTTTGCAGGCCGTAGGGCAGGCGCCCCACGGGCGTCTTGCGATACGCCTGGATTTCCAGGAAGTCGATGATGTTCTCGACGAACTGGCGGTGCTCGATCTCTTCGCGCTCGGCGGCGCCCAGGCGGAAGGCCTGCGCCAGCAGCCCGCACTTCATGCGCAGATTGCGTCCGGTCATGATGTTGTCCAGCACGCTCATGCCCTTGAACAGGGCCAGGTTCTGGAAGGTGCGCGCGATACCCATTTCGGCGGCGCGGCGCGGATTCATGCGCGAAAAGCGCTCGCCGCGGAAGGCGATGCCGCCCTGCTGCGGGGTGTAGACGCCGTTGATGACGTTCAGCATCGAGCTCTTGCCCGCGCCGTTGGGGCCGATGATGGCGCGGATCTCATGCTCGCGCACATTGAAGGAAATGTCCGTCAGCGCCTTGACGCCGCCGAAGGACAGCGAGATGTTCTGCATGTCCAGCATCACGTCGCCGATGCGCTGGTCGCGGTCGTTGTTGCTCATGGTCTCTACGCGGCTCGGGCGGTGATGGCGGGGAACGTCTTGACCGGGCGGATCTTCAGGTCGGCGGCGATCTTGCCGGTGCGGCCGTCCTCGAACTTCACTTCGGTTTCGATGTACTGGGACGGCTTGCCTTCGAACAGGGCGTCGATCAGCACGCCGTACTTCTGCGCGATGAAGGCGCGCCGCACCTTGCGGGTGCGCGTCAGTTCGTCGTCATCCGGATCCAGTTCCTTGTGCAGGATCAGGAAGCGGCCGATCTGCGAGGCCGACAGCTTGGGATCGGTGGCCAGGTCGGCATTGACCTGCTCGACGCAATCGGCGATGAGCTGGTAGACCTCGTCCTTGCCCGCCAGGTCGGTATAGCCGGCGTAGGGCAGGCCGCGGCGCTCGGCCCAGTTGCCCACGGCTTCCAGGTCGATGTTGATGAAGGCGCACACGTCCTGGCGGCCGGCGCCGAACGCCACCGCCTCCTTGATGTGCGGGAAGAACTTGAGCTTGTTCTCCAGGTACTTGGGCGCGAACAGGCTGCCGTCGGCCAGCTTGCCGACGTCCTTGGCGCGGTCGATGATCTTGAGCTGGCCGTCGGTGTCCAGGTAGCCCGCGTCGCCCGTGTGGAACCAGCCGTCGGCGCTGCGCGCCTCCTGCGTGGCGTCCGGGTTGCGGTAGTACTCCTTGAACAGGCCGGGGCTCTTGACCAGGATTTCGCCGTTGTCGGCCACGCGGATCTCCACGCCGGCCACCGGCGGGCCGACGGTGTCGTCGCGCACCTGGCCGTCCGGCTGCACGCAGACGAACACCGAGGTTTCGGTGGAGCCGTAGAGCTGCTTGAGGTTGATGCCGATGGAGCGGTAGAACACGAACAGGTCGGGGCCGATGGCCTCGCCGGCCGTATAGGCCACGCGCACGCGGCTCATGCCCAGCGCATTGCGCAGCGGACCGTAGATCAGCACATTGCCCAGCGCGTAGCGCAGGCGGTCCCAGGCGTTGACCGGTTCGCCATCCAGGATGCGGGTGCCGACGCGGCGCGCCAGCTTCATGCAGGCATGGAACAGCTTGCGCTTGAGATAACCGGCGTCTTCCATGCGGATCATCACATGGGTCAGCAGGCCTTCCAGCACGCGCGGCGGCGCGAAGTAGTAGGTGGGGCCGATGTCGCGCATGTCGATCGACACGGTATCGGGCGACTCCGGATGGTTCACGGTGAAGCCCGTGACCAGTAGTTGCGTGTACGAGAACATGTTCTGCCCGATCCAGGCCGGCGGCAGGTAGGCCAGCACGTCCTCGCGGTCGGTCAGGTTTTCCATTTCGGATACGGCGCGGGCGCGGTCGATCAGCGCATGGTGCGTCAGCACCACGCCCTTGGGCTTGCCGGTGGTGCCGGAGGTATAGAACATCGCGGCCGCGTCGTGCGGCTGCACCGCGGCCACGGCGCGGGCGAAGAAGTCGGGATGCTGCGCGGCGTACTCGCGGCCAATCTCCTCGAGCCGGTCGTACGACAGCAGCATCGCATCGGTGTAGTGGCGCAGGCCGCGCGGATCGTCGTAGACCACGTGCTTGAGCGCGGGGCATTGCTCGCGCACTTCCAGCATCTTGTCGACCTGCTCCTGGTCCTCGACTACGGCAACGCTGATCTCGGCGTCCTGCAGCACGTAGACCATCTCCTGGGCCACGGCGTCCTGGTAGAGCGGAACGGGAATGGCGCCGAGCGATTGCGTGGCCATCATGGCCATGTACAGGCGCGGCCGGTTCTCGCCGATCACGGCCACGTGCATGCCGGGCTGGATGCCCAGCGATGCCAGCCCGTGGGCGACCTGGCGCACGTGCTCCGCCACTTGCGACCAGGTAAGGGTTTGCCAGATACCCAGGTCTTTCTCACGTATCGCGGGCCGCGACCCGCGTACGTCGGCATGCGCGAACAGCAGCGCCGGAAAAGTATCCAGCGCCGCCGGCATCGTTGCGGATGCGGGCGATGAATGTGCCACGTTGTCTCCTCCGGTTTGGGCACATCGCACCCGAGGCCGCTAACGCGGCGCGCGGGAGATCGCGCTTGACCAGTTGGTTTTAGATTTACGGCAGGAGTTAAGGTATAAGGTTGGGTTGCTACCAACTGTCACCATCGCGACATTCAAGGAACTTTTAGGGTATTCCCGATGCAGCTATCCGACTCCCTGCAACTGGCCGCGGCCTGGTTTCGCGTACTCGACGCCGAGCAGCAAGCGCGCGTTGAGCGAGACCTGTCCGTGCAGCAGGTTGCCGCCGGGTCGATCATAGAGCGCAAAGGCGAACTCGCCCAGGCTTGGATCGGCGTGCTGGCCGGCCTGGTGAAGGTGTCGGTGGGAAATGCCGAAGGCAAGGTCGCATCGCTGACCGGCGTGCCCGCGGGCGGCTGGATCGGCGAAGGCTCGCTGCTCAAGCGCGAAGTCCGCAAGTACGACATCGTGGCGCTGCGCGATTCCGTCGTCGCGCGCCTGCCGGCCGCCACTTTCGATTGGCTGCTGGACACCAGCATTCCCTTCAACCGCTACCTGCTGCACCAGCTGAACGAACGCGTCGCCCAGTTCATCGGCAAGGCCGAATACGACCGCCTGCTGGATCCGGATGCGCGCGTGGCGCGCTGCCTGGCCGAGCTGTTCAACCCGCTGCTGTACCCCGGCATGGGCATGCGCCTGACGATCACGCAGGAAGAGGTCGGTTACCTGGCGCGGGTCTCGCGCCAGCGCGCCAACCAGGCGCTGCGCAAGCTGGAAGAGGCCGGGCTGCTGAATGTCGAGTACGGCGCCGTGCGGGTGCTGGACCTGGACGGCTTGAAGCGCTACGGTTCCGACCGCGGGGCGCTGGAAGGCGAGCACGCCGCCTGAACGGGGCCGAGACGCCTGCCTTGGTCGACACGGCACGGGGATCAGGCCCTTGGGGGTGTCGCCTGTACCCCCCTGCTCACCATCTTCGTCGGGGCCTTCCTGCCGCAGCGCAGCACGCGAGGGGGCGCCAATCGCCATGGCGGATACAAAAGCCCGGAAAAAGTGCTTGACGATAAATAGCGCGCTATTTAATATTGCACAATGAAATCCAGATCCCAGCCCAAAAGCGCGTTCAACCCGCTGCTGCTAGACAGCCAGCTGTGTTTCGCCCTGTACTCGACCTCCCTGGCGATGAACAAGGTGTACCGCAAGCTGCTGCGCGGCCTGGATCTGACGTATCCACAGTACCTGGTCATGCTGGTGCTGTGGGAACGCGACGAAATCACGGTCACCGACATCGGCGAACGCCTGTTCCTGGACTCGGCCACCCTGACGCCGCTGCTCAAGCGGCTGGAGGCGGCGGGCCTGGTTACCCGGGCCCGCGCGCAGGATGACGAACGCCAGGTCATTGTCACCCTGACCCGGCAGGGCCGCGACCTGCGCAACCAGGCCGAAGCCGTGCCCCACGCCATCGCCGCAGCGGCCCAGTGTTCGCTGGAAGAGGCGCAGGGCACCATGAAGTCGTTGCACGAATTGCGGGAAAAGTTGGTCAGCAGTCTTTGATTCGCAGTCTTTGCGGAGGATGATGGCAATCGCTGTCATTCCCGGTTATAAATAGCGCACGATGTAATCGTGTGCTATCAAATCAGTAAGGGTCGAAGCGGGAACGTTCCCGCCAGCCCGGCAGTCCCTCACCTTCATCCAAAAGGAAAGCACCATGTCCATCGAAAAAGTCCTCTACCGCGCCCACGCCCACGTCACCGGCGGCCGTGAAGGCACTGGCGTCTCCAGCGACGGCAACCTGAACGTCAAGCTGACCACCCCGAAGGAACTGGGCGGCGCCGGCGCAGCCGGCACCAACCCCGAGCAGCTGTTCGCCGTCGGCTACTCCGCCTGCTTCATGGGCGCCATGAAGTTCGTCGCCGGCCGCGACAAGATCGCCATGCCCGCCAACGCCACCATCGACGGCTCGGTCGGCATCGGCCCCATCCCCACCGGTTTCGGCATCGAAGCCGAACTGAAGATCTCGCTGCCCGGCATGGACCGCGCCGAAGCCGAAAAACTCGTCGCCGCCGCCCACATCGTCTGCCCCTACTCGAACGCCACCCGCGGCAACATCGACGTCACCCTGACCATCACCGTCTAAGCACAGCGCGCGTCCCGCGCGCCAAAAGCAAAGGCAGGATTGCGCCAAGCGCAATCCTGCCTTTTTTTATCCGCTCCACTCCCAAGAACAGGCGGCCCACCAAGCCGTCCGTCACCCGCGCGCAGCGTCATCCGCCAACGCAAAACCAGCGCGTAAGCCCAAAAAGGCCGCCCGCGCGGCCGCCTTTGGGCGGGCCCCGCAAGATCTTCAGCGAGAGCACCCGCGGCCAAAGCATGCCAAGCACACGGCTAACCCCGGCAACGCAGGAATCAGAACAATCGCGAGCACGGCGGGGCGGCGGGCGGTGGCGGGCGGGGCGTGTAGATGCGCCCGAGGGAATCTGAAGGAACAGCCGAAGGCTGTGACGAAGATGACGAAGGGGCAGTCCGGAGCGAACGCTCCGGACCGCAATCGTAGCCCTGCCCGCCACCGCCCGCCGCCCCGCCGTGCGTCTCAAGAACTCAATCCCACGCAACAACAAAAAAACTAATGCGCCCCCCCAAGATAAGCCGCCACCACAGCCGGATCATGCTTCAACTTCTCCGCACTCCCATGCACAGAAATCCGCCCATTCTCCAACACATACCCATAATCCGCGACATTCAACGCCGCCGCCGCAAACTGCTCGACCAGCAACATCGTCACCCCTTCATCCTTGAGCCGCGCAATGATCCGGAAAACCTCCTCCACCAGGATCGGCGCCAACCCCATCGACGGCTCATCCAGCAGCACCAGCTCCGGATTCAGCATCACCGCCCGCGCCATCGCCAGCATCTGCTGCTCGCCGCCCGACAGCGTCCCCGCCAACTGCTCGCGTCGCTCCTTCAGGCGGGGAAACAGATCCATCGCCCGCCCCAGGTCCGCCTGCACGTCGCCCTTGGGCCGGCTACCCGTCAACCGGGGAAATGCGCCCAGCAGCAGATTGTCGGTGACGGAAAGCGTAGGAAACACCCGCCGCCCTTCCGGCGAATGCGCCAACCCCAGCCGCGCGATCCGATGCGACTCCAGCCCGTCGATGCGCTTGCCGCCCAATGTGACCTCGCCCGCGGTCGGCCGGATCATCCCCGACAGCGCCCGCATCGTCGTCGTCTTGCCGGCCCCGTTCGAGCCGATCAGCGTCACCACCTTGGCCTTCGGGACCTCCATGCTGATGCCGTGCAGCACCTTCACCTTCCCGTAGCCCGCTTCCAGATTCTTGATCGATAGCATGTTGTCGTCCTTGGCGTCAGGCGGGCGCGCCGCCCAGATACGCCTCGATAACCTTGGCGTTGCTCTGCACTTCGTTGGGCAGCCCCTCGGCGATCTTCTGGCCGAAGTCCAGCACCGACACGGTGTCGCATACTCCCATCACGACGTCCATGTGGTGCTCGATCAGGATCAGCGTGATGCCGTGGTCGCGCACCTTGCGGATGATGGCCAGCAGCTCGACGATGTCGGGCGCCGTCAGGCCGGCCGCCGGCTCATCCAGCAGCAGCAATTGCGGATCCAGCGCCAGCGCGCGGGCGATCTCCAGCAGGCGCTGCTTGCCATAGGGCAGGTTGCGCGCCTCCTCGTTGGCCATGCTGTCCAGCCCGACGAACTCCAGCAGCGCCAGCGCGCGGGCGCGGGCGCCTTGCTCCTCGCCCTTCCACTTGGACGTGCGCAGCGCGATGCCCGCCAGCCCGGTGGTGAACGTATGGTGCAGGCCCACCAGCACGTTCTCCAGCGCCGTCATTTCGCCGAACAGTTGCACGTTCTGGAACGTGCGGGCGATGCCGGATGCGGCGATGTCGGCCGGCGCCAGCCCCACCAGCGACTTGCCCGAGAACTCCACCGAGCCGGCCGTCGGCACGTAGATGCCGGTCAGCACGTTCATCATGGTGCTCTTGCCCGAGCCGTTCGGGCCGATCAGCCCGTGGATGGTGCCGCGCTTGATGGTCAGGTCGACCTGGTTGAGCGCCTTCAGGCCGCCGAACTGCATCAGCACCTGCTTGGCCGCCAACAGGGTCTCGCCCTGGCCGCGCGCGCTTTCGGGCGCGACCGCCTCCTGCTCCTTGACCAGGTCCTTCTTGACCGACAGCGCCGCGCGGCGGGTCGAGAAGAACAGGTTGCGCACGAAGCCGACGATGCCGTCGGGCAGGTAGTACACGACGAACAGGATCATGGCGCCGAAGATCGTCAGGCGCCAGTCGGTCACCGCGTCCAGCCAGTAGGAGAACACCGCCAGCAGGATGGTGCCGACCACCGGCACCGCCACCCGGCGGGCCTCGGTGCGGCCCTTGGAGATGGCGATGGCGCTACCCACCGTCACCAGGATCGCCACGCCCAGCGCGATCAGGCGGAAGGTGCCGATGTCGTCCAGCATCTTGGGCAGCAGCACGATGATCGACGCGCCCAGCAGCGCGCCGGTGCGGCTCTTGCGTCCGCCCATGATGATGGCCAGCAGGAACAGGATGGTCAGTTCGAAGTTGTAGGTGTTGGGCGAGATGTACTGCTCGGAATACGAGTACAGCGCGCCCGCCAGGCCGGCGAAGCCGGCGCTGATGACGAAGGCGAACACCTTGTGCCGGTAGACCGACACGCCCATGCAGTCCGACGCGATCGGGCTGTCGCGCAGGGCCTCGAACGAGCGGCCCAGGTGCGATTTGAGGATGCGGTGCACCACGATCAGCGACAGCACCAGCAACGCCGCCACCAGCCAGAAGTACTCGCTCTTGGTCAGGATGTGCCCGCCGATCGACGGCTTGGGAATCTTGATGCCGAGGGGGCCTTCGGTCATGAAGGTCATCTCGTTGATCAGGATCTGGATGATGGTGCCGAACGCTAGCGTCACCATCGCCAGATACGGGCCGGTGACCCGCAGCGCCGGCAGCGCCAGCACCGCGCCGAACACCGCCGCGATCAGGATGGCCGCCGGCAGCGTCACCCAGATCGGCATCTGCAGATGGAAGAACAGCACGCCGGCCACGTACGAGCCGATGCCGAACAGGCCGGCGTGGCCCAGCGACACCTGGCCGGTATAGCCCACTACGATATCGAGCCCGAACAGCAGGATCGAATAGATCATGATGGTTTCGATCAGGTGCAGGTAGTACGTGTTGGTCACGCCCAGCGGCACGGCGGCCAGGCAGGCCACGGCCACAATGGATAGCAGAAGGTGCAGGGGTTTCATCGATTACACCTTCTTGATCGCGGTCTTGCCGAACAGGCCGGCGGGCTTGAAGGTCAGTACGAGTAGCAGCAGGACCAGTCCCGGCACGTCTTTGTACCCCGTCGAAAGATAGAAACCGGTGGTGGTTTCGGCGATCCCCAGGATCAGGCCGCCCACCACCACGCCCATGCCGCTGGACAGGCCGCCGATGATGGCGACCGCGAAGGCCTTCAGGCCCAGCACCGCGCCCATGGTGGCGCCGGTCAGCGTCAGCGGCGCCACCAGCACGCCCGCGAAGGCGGCGGTCAGCGACGACAGGGCATACGAAAACGTGATCACCATGCCAGTGTTGATGCCCATCAGGCCGGCGGCGTCGCGGTCATTGGAGGTGGCGACGAAGGCCTTGCCATAGATGGATTTGCGGTTGAACACTTCCACCAGCAGCATCATCGCCAGCGCGCCGAACACCACCAGCAGCTCCATCGGCAGCACGTTGGCGCCCAGCACCTGGATCGGCGCCTCGGGCAGCGGCGAGGGAAAGCGCAGGTCGTCGCGGCCCCAGACATTCTCGGCCACGTTCTTGAAGATGATGCCCAGTGCGATGGTGGCCATGATCCAGCCGAACTCCGACCGCGTCTTGATGGCCGGCCGCACGCCGACGCGTTCGACCAGCACGCCTTGCGCGAAGCCGAAGATGCAGACGATGGGGATCATGACCCAGTAGTTCACGCCCAGTCCGACCAGCGTGAGCCCGACCAGCGCGCCCAGCATCAGGGCTTCGCCCTGGCCGAAGTTCAGGGTGCCGGATGTGGCGAAGGTGAGCTGGTATCCGAACGCGATGACGGCATAGATCATGCCTAGCGCGATACCGCTATAGATAAGCTGTAGAAGAATCATGGTATGTGTCGTGAGGCGCTGTGTTCCGTCCCAACCCCCTTGGGCAGAACGCTGTTGTCAGGCGACTGCATGCCGGCGCCCCGCGCACGGGGACGCCGGCGGCGGCGGCCGGGCAGCCGCCGCCGCATTGCTGCGGACGAACTTAGTTGGCCTTGACCACGCGGCCGCCCTTGACCTCGCCGATGACCACTTCCTTGGCGGTAATCGCGTCGTGGTTGTCGTGGGTGAAGGGCTTGTTGTAGGTCATCACCACGCCTTCGACGGGCGTCTGCAGGTTTTCGAGCGCCTCGCGGATCTTCGGGCCATCCGTGGAGTTGGCCTGCTTGATGGCCGCGGCCAGCAGGAAGATCGAGTCATAGCCCTGGGCTGCCGACACCGGCGAGTCGATGCGGTTGTTCTTGGGCTTGAACTTGGCCAGGTAGGCGTCGATGAACGCCTTGCGCTTGGGCGTGTCCGGGTCCTGGATGAAGGTCTGCGGCATGCGCGCGCCTTCGCCATTGGCGCCGGAGTTGTCGATGTAGTTGGCCATCGACAGCGTCCAGCTGCCGATGATCGGCACCTTCCAGCCCAGCTTGGCCATGCCGTTGGCGATCTGCGCCAGCTCGGGGCCGATGCCGTAGGTCAGCACGGCTTCTGCGCCCGCGGCCTTGGCCTTGAGCAACTGGGCCGTCATGTCGACGTCCTTGATGTTGAACTTCTCGACGGCCACCGGCTTGATGCCCTTGGCGTCCAGGGCCTTTTCCAGGTCCTCGCGGCCGAGCTGGCCGTAGTTGGTGGAGTCGGCCAGGATCGCGACCTTCTTGAAGCCGCGGCGCGTGATGGCTTCTTCGACAATCATCGGCGCCTGGATGCTGTCGTGCGCCGCGTTGCGGAACACGTAGTTGTCCGGGTACTCCGGCGCCTTGAACTGGTGCGTGATGACGCTGCCGGTGGCGACGTTGTTGAACACCGGAATCTTGGCGTCCTGATAGAAGCGCTGCGAGGCCAGCGCCACGCCGGTATTGATGTAGCCGACCGTGGCCGTGACCTGTTCCTTGTTGATCAGCTCCTGGGCGATCTGCACGCCGCGTTCGTTCTTGGCTTCGTCGTCGCGCTCCACCGCGACCAGTTGCCGGCCGAGCACGCCGCCGCTCTTGTTGATTTCCTCGATGGCCAGGCGCACGCCGTCGCGCATGCTGACGCCCATGGAGGACGAGCCCCCGGTGTAGGGACCGGCCACGCCGATCTTGATGGGGTCGGCGGCGTAGCCCGCGGCCGATACGGCAAAAGCAAGG
The DNA here is from genome assembly GCF_040084795.1 of Achromobacter sp. HNDS-1. Classification (NCBI taxonomy): domain Bacteria; kingdom Pseudomonadati; phylum Pseudomonadota; class Betaproteobacteria; order Burkholderiales; family Alcaligenaceae; genus Achromobacter; species Achromobacter sp. HNDS-1. The sequence goes on along the minus strand of NZ_CP157584.1, from coordinate 2,896,142 downwards.
GTTCCTGCAAGCAGCTTCAAACGAAAATCCATGGATGTCTCCGTTGTAATTAGTAGAACTGCGTGGAAAACCGTGTGCCGGCGCCAGGCGGCGAGGAAAGAGGTTGGTGGCGCGCTCCTGTGTTGCGTGTTGTGACTGTCTGCTTAATCGCTTACGCGAATCTGACCGCGCGGGGTTTTTCCGCGTAAATACCTAGTACGGGCGCAAGGGTGCCGGACCCGGGCGCTGCGATGCAGCATCAGATGGGAAAGGATCGGGCAACGCCATGACGCGGCGCCTGCCTCCGGCGCGCGGCCATGTTCGGCGCATCCTAGCCAGCGATGCGCCAGGGTGCGCGGAATTTCCTTCCGCCCGGGGCTGGAAATTTATTCCGGCTTGGCCGGCAGGCCGCGCGGCCATTGGGATGCGCGTTCGCAGACCTCGGCCAGCCATAGGGAAAACGCTTGGGCCGCGCCGCCGGGCGGGCGCGAGATTTCGGTGCACAGGTGGTACTGGGATTCACCCGGTGTTTCGATGTCGAGCACGCGCAGCAATTTGCCTTCATCGAGCCATTCGGCGGCGAGGGTGCGGCGGGTCAAGGCGATGCCCTGGCCGGCGCGGGCCGCCGCCAGCATCATGCCCAGGTCGACCAGCCAGACGCCGCGGGCGGGCTCGGGCCAGTCCAATCCCGCCGCGGCCAGCCATGGACGCCAGGGTTCCATCGGGCAGCGCAGCAGCGCGGCGCGCGCCAGGTCCTGGGGACGGTCGAACGGGCCGTGGGCGTCGCGATAGGCCGGCGAGCACACGGCGAACACCGGGTCGGTGGTCAGCGGCCGGGCATGCAGGCCGGGGTATTTGCCGCTGCCGAAGCGGATCCAGACATCGGCGTTTGGCGGCGTGATGTCCAGGTAGGGAATGGACAGCATGATCTCCAGCTCGACGTCCGGATGGGCGGCGGTGAAACCGGGCAGGGCGGGGATCAGCACCTGGCGGGCGAAGGTGGGCGTGGACACGACCCGCAGGGGTTCGAGCTTGGGTTCGCCGCGCTTGTGCAGCGAGGCGTCCGACAGCAGGTCCAGCGCGGTGCGCACCTGCTCCAGGTATTCGCGCCCGGCGGCGCTCAGGGTGGCGCCGCGGCTGCTGCGGATGAACAGGGTGACGTCCAGCTGCGCTTCCAGCGCGGCGATGCGCTTGCCGATGGCGCTGGCGGTGACGAACAGTTCTTCGCTGGCGCGCTCGAACGAACCGAGCCGGGCGGCCGCCTCGAAGGCCTGGATGGCGGCCAGCGGCGGCAGGCGCACGTCTTTGGAAGGAGAGGGTCCGCGCATGATCGTCTGGCGGGCCGGCCATGCGCCCGACGAAAGAGTGGCAACCCGGCGATTATAAAAGTGCTGGACCGGGCAGTCCGTCCCCGTATTCCCTTAGCACCTGGGCGATGATCACCCGGTAGCCGTCCAGCCAGCGCGACTGCGCGGCCTTGGCCTGCTGGTGGGCAGGGTGGCGGATCAGGGCTTCCAGGGCTTCAAGCGATTCCCAGTAATAGACATTGGCGTACAGGCCGCGCGCGGGATCTTCCCAGGCCTCTTCGCCCAGGTAGCCGGGGGTAGCCCGCGCCGCCGTGGCGATGGCCTGGTCGAGGCGGTGGAAGTCGTCGTCGAACTGCTTCTTGGCGAAGATGAAGGTGGCGGTGTAGCGCGCCGGCCCCGGGTGGGCGGGGCCAGCAGGACAGGCGGCGGTACCGGGCACGGCCGTCAGACGCCCTTGACCGCCAGGCTGATCGCCAGGCCGGCCATGACCACGGCGATGACGCCGTCCAGCACGCGCCAGGCCGAGGCGCTGGCGAAGAAGCGCGCGAACAGGCGCGAGCCGATGCCCAGCACGGCCAGCCACAGCAGGCTGGCGGTGAAGGCGCCGGCGGCGAACGCCATGCGGGCGTCGTCGAAGCCGTGGGCCAGCGAGCCGACCACCACCATGTCGAGCCAGAAATGGGGGTTCAGCAGCGAAAAGCCCAGGGCGCCCAGCATCGCGGCACGGCGCGAGGGCACCACGTCGCGCGCGGCGGCCAGGCCGCCGGTGGCGGTCCAGGCGCGGCGCGCCGATTGCAGCGCGTACCAGGACAGGAACGCCACGCCGAACCACAGCACCGCGGTGGTCAGCCACGGGAACCAGGCGGTCAGGGCCTGCAGGCCCGAGACGCTGGCGAAGATGAAGATGGCGTCGATCAGGGCGCAGATGGCGACCACCGACAGCAGGTGCGCGCGCATCAAGCCCTGGCGCAGGATGAATGCGCTCTGTGCGCCGACAACGGCGAACAGGCCCAGCCCGGTGGCCGTGCCGCTGGCCCAGGCGGTGAGGAAGAGGGGGGAGGACAACGTGGCGAACATGACTGCGAACCTTTTGACTGCAACGCCTTGTGGCGGCGCTTGGATACCGGGCCGGCAGCGTCGCGCATGCCGGCAATGCAACATTTTCGCTTGCCGCCAATATGAAATACAGCTAATTTTCCTTCACTATATTAAGTAAAACTAATCCTATGAAGATCGATCATGGCAACCTGCGCGCCCTGGCCGCGGTGGTGCGCGAAGGCAGTTTCGAGCGCGCCGCGCTGGCGTTGAGCGTGACGCCGTCGGCGGTGTCGCAGCGGATCAAGGCGCTCGAAGACCGCATGGGCCGGCTGCTGGTCCAACGCACCGTGCCGGCCGCCGCCACCGCCGACGGTCAGGTACTGGTGCAATTGGCCGAGCAGACCGCGCTGCTGGAGCACGACGCGCTGAACCGGCTGGGCGTGGCGGACGACGATGTGCCGCACGCCAGCATCCCCATCGCCGTCAACCACGACAGCCTGGAGACCTGGTTCGTCGACGCGGCGCTGCAGTTTTCCAGCCGCACCCGCGCCACGCTCGACATGCAGTCCGAAGACCAGGACCACACCGCCGCGTTGCTGCGCAACGGCTCGGTGCTCGGCGCGGTGACGACGCTGGCCGATCCGGTGCAGGGCTGCCGCATCCACGCGCTGGGCAGCATGCGCTATGTGGCGACGTGCACGCCGGCTTTCCACAAGCGCTATTTCGCGCAAGGCGTGAACGCGCAGACGCTGGCGCAGGCGCCGGTGCTGGTGTTCAACCGCAAGGACGCGCTGCAGGCCCGCTTCGCCCACAAGATCTCCGACCCGGCGCCGTGGCAGCCGCCGGTCTGGTGGGTGCCGTCCACGCGCGCCTTCGTGCAGGCCACGCTGGGCGGGCTGGGCTGGACGATGAATCCGCTGCCGCTGGTGCAGGAACACCTTGACGCAGGTCATCTGGTGCTGCTGCGAGGCCGCGCCTGGGAGGATGTGCCCCTGTATTGGCAGCATTGGCGGGTAAACTCCGAGGCCATGGAAGCTTTGACCGACTCGGTTCTGTCAGCCGCCCGCAGCCTGGTCCGGCGGCGTTAACCCTTTAGGAGAACACCTCATGAACATCCGCAAGTTCGCCGCTGTCGCCATCCTGGGCCTGTGCGCGGCCGGGTCCGCCTGGGCCAAGGACTACAAGGTTGGCGAGGTCGAGGTCGATGATCTCTGGGTGCGCGCGTCCGCGCCGGGCCAATCCAACGGCGCCGGTTACATGGATATCGACAACGATGCCAAGACGCCCGACCGCCTGCTGTCGATCTCGTCCGACGCCGCCGAGCGCGTCGAGCTGCATACGGTCGAAACCGCCAACGGCGTGGCCAAGATGCGCCCGGTCGAGGGCGGCATCCCGCTGCCGGCCAATGGCGAGGTCAAACTTTCGCCGGGCGGCTATCACGTCATGTTCATCAAGCTGAAGGCGCCGTTCGCCGAGGGCGCCACCGTGCCGGCCACGCTCAAGTTTGAAAAGGCGGGCGAGGTGGCGGTGCAGTTCAAGGTCAAGCCGGCTTCGCACAATCCCGGCATGAGCCATGACCACGGGGCGATGAAGCACTGATCCCGGCGGCATCGGCGGCGCGCCGGTACGGGGCTCGTATGCCGTTCGCGCCGGGCGCTGCGGCATCAGGGCAGGCAGGGCAGAGATCCGAAATGATCTCTGGCCGCACGGCGGTCCGCAATGGAAAAAGGCGGCAGGCTCGAACAGCCCGCCGCCTTTTTATCGTCGCATTGCCGGCGCCGGAGGGCGCCGGCATGTCGATCAATACAGCCCTTGCTGGCGCATCGCGTCGGCGACCTTGACGAAGCCGGCGATGTTGGCGCCGTCCAGGTAGTTCACGTATTCGCGCTCGCTGTGGCCGTGGCGCACGCAATTCTCGTGGATGTCGCGCATGATGGCGTGCAGGCGCGTGTCCACTTCTTCGCGGGTCCACGCCAGGCGGGCCGAGTTCTGGGCCATCTCCAGGCCCGACACGGCCACGCCGCCAGCGTTGCTGGCCTTGCCCGGGGCGTACAGCACGCGGGCGGCGATGAAGGCCTTGGCGGCGTCCAGGGTGGCGGGCATGTTGGCGCCTTCGGCCACGCACTGCACGCCGTTCTTGATCAGCGTTTCGGCGTCGGCCAGTTCCAGTTCATTCTGGGTGGCGCAGGGCAGGGCCACGTCCACGGGCACGTGCCACGGGCGCTTGCCGGGTTCGTAGACCAGGCCGAATTGGCGCGCGTAGGCGTCCAGGCGGCCGCGCAGGTCGTTCTTGACGTGCATCAGCGCCACCAGCTTCTCGTGGTTGAAGCCGGCTTCGTCGACCACCGTGCCGTTCGAGTCGGACACCGTCACGACCTTGGCGCCCAGCGCCATGGCCTTCTCGATGGCGTACTGGGCCACGTTGCCCGAGCCCGAGACCGACACGCGCAGGCCATCGAACGACTTGCCGACGCGCTTGAGCATTTCCTCGGCGAAGTAGACGGTGCCGTAGCCGGTGGCTTCGGGGCGGATCAGGCTGCCGCCGAAGGTCAGGCCCTTGCCGGTGAAGACGCTGGCGGTGGAGTTCGACAGCTTCTTCATCATGCCGGCCATGAAGCCGACTTCACGCGCGCCCACGCCGATGTCGCCGGCCGGCACGTCGGTGTCCGGGCCCAGGTGGCGGTACAGCTCGATCATCAGGGCCTGGCAGAAGCGCATGACTTCGGCGTCGGACTTGCCCTTGGGGTCGAAGTCGGAGCCGCCCTTGCCGCCGCCCATGGGTAGCGTGGTCAGCGAGTTCTTCAGGGTCTGCTCGAACGCCAGGAACTTCAGGATCGACAGGTTCACCGAGGGGTGGAAACGCATGCCGCCCTTGAACGGGCCGATGGCCGAGCTGTGCTGGATGCGGAAAGCGCGGTTGACCTGCGCCTGGCCCTTGTCGTCGGTCCAGCACACGCGGAACTGGATCACGCGTTCCGGTTCCACCAGGCGCTCGAGCAGGGCGTGCTCGGCGTAGTGGGGGTGCTTTTCGATGAAAGGCCACAGACTCAGCATCACCTCCTGGACGGCTTGCATGAATTCCGGTTGCTGCGGATCGCGCACGGCGACGCTACGCAGGAAGTCGTCCAGACGCTGCACTTTCAACATGATCTCCTTGGGGGGCGCTTCGAATGGGTGCGGAGATGCGCCGTTTTGGGGCGCGGTGTCTCCGTTTTGGTGCGATTGGCACCGGCTTGGTGCGGGATTGTAGGGCTAATTTGTTGCCCTGCGCAAAGCCGGAAAGTGCGCCATCGTCTTGATATCAAAGCACTTTTTCTTATTTTTATTGGGGACACATTATGCTTGGGCGTGCAGGTGTGGAACCCGAGACTTCATAGCAGAAGCCATGAGCCGTTGAATTCACAGGGAAAATTAATATGTCCCCAATATTATGGGAATCTGGGAAGCGGTGCGGGATCGCCGCCCCATAGGGGAATCCAGCCTTTTGGCGGGATATGGTCCTCATCTTGCAGGGCCAGATCCACTTAATATGTCCCTAAATATATTTTGAGCAGGATCATGCGTGCGGGCGGCGGAATCCGTCTTCCGCCGCCCGTCTTTCAGAGCGTGGCGTCGTAGTCGATGGTCAGCGGCGCGTGGTCGGAAAAACGTTCGTCCTTGTAGATGGCGACGCTGCGCGCGCGGGCGGCGATGCCCGGCGTGGCGATCTGGTAGTCGATGCGCCACCCGACGTTCTTGGCCCAGGCCTGGCCGCGGTTGCTCCACCAGGTGTATTGGTCGGGGCGGTCGTCGATGGTGCGGAACACGTCGACGAAGCCGCGCTTGTCGAACACGTCGGTCAGCCAGGCGCGTTCCTCGGGCAGGAAACCGGAGTTCTTCAGGTTGCCCTTCCAGTTCTTGAGGTCGATTTCCTTGTGGGCGATGTTCCAGTCGCCGCAGATGATGAATTCGCGGCCGGTCTTCTTGTGTTCGTGCATCAGTTCGTCGATCCACGGGCCGAAGCGGTCCAGGAAGCGGTACTTGGCCTGTTGGCGTTCGTCGCCGCTGGAACCGGAGGGCAGGTAGGCGCTGATCACGGACAGGTTTTTCCAGTCGGCGCGGATGACACGGCCTTCCGGGTCGAACTCCTCGCAGCCCAGGCCGATGTTGACGCGCTCGGCCGCGTCGCGCAGGTAGATGCCGACGCCGCTGTAGCCTTTCTTGACGGCATGGTGGAAGTGGCCGGTGTAGCCCGGCGGGTGGCGCAGGTCGTCGGTCAGATCCTCGTCGGACACCTTGATTTCCTGCAGGCACAGCACGTCGGCGGCGTGCTTTTCCATCCAGGGTTGCAGGCCCTTGCGGAAGGCGGACCGGATGCCATTGAGGTTGATCGACGTGATGCGCAGCAAAGCGGGACTCCTGTAGAGCGGCCGGAAACGGCCGGAACAATGCCAGGAATTTAACCGACTGGGCGACGTTGTCCGGGAAAGGCCCCGACAGCGGATAAAATGCCGGGGTTTGCCACCTCCCGGATCCTCCTCGCATGTCTGCCGCCCATACCGCCTCCGCCACCTCGCTCGACTTTGTCCGCTTCGCCCTGAACGAAGGCGTGCTGCGCTTCGGCAGCTTCAAGGTGAAGTCCGGTCGTATCAGTCCCTATTTCTTCAACGCGGGCCTGTTCAACAGCGGCGCATCGGTTGGCAAGCTGGCGGGCTTCTACGCCCAGGCGCTGCTGGATTCGGGCGTGGCCTTCGACATGCTGTTCGGGCCCGCCTACAAGGGCATCCCGCTGGCCACCGCCACCGCCGTGGCGCTGGCTGGCCACCCGGCGATGCAGGGCCGCGGCGACGTGCCGTTCGCCTACAACCGCAAGGAAGCCAAGGACCACGGCGAAGGCGGCACGCTGGTGGGCGCGCCGCTCAAGGGCAAGGTCGTCATCATCGACGACGTGATCACCGCGGGCACCTCGGTGCGCGAGTCGGTGGAGATCATCCGCAGCGCCGGCGCCGAACCGGCCGCCGTGCTGATCGCCATGGACCGCATGGAACGCGCGGGCGCCGACGACGCGCTGTCCGCGCACTCGGCGGTGCAGGACGTGGCCAAGACCTACGGTATCCCGGTGGTGGCGATTGCCTCGCTGGCCGACATCATGGCGCTGCTGCAGGACGACGCCGCGTTCGCCGAGCACCGCGAGGCGGTGCAGGCATACCGGACGAAGTACGGGGTGAAGTAAACCCGGGCCGGTGGGACTTGGCCCGCCGGCTTCCGTATCGGACTCCAGGGGACTCCAGCCTGTTGGCCGGCCCCTCAGCGCCGATGACGACGAGATCACACGCATATGCCGCTTGCGTCAGGCGCTTGTCGAAGGTGGCCAGTGCGGCATCGTGCCAAAGCGCAAGTTCCAGATACGACGCGTCGTACACCGTGAGGGCGTGTTGCCGGGCAAGGGCGACACAGCGCGGCAGCCATGTGGTGGCAGGTCGGTGTTCGTTGACCACTGGCGCCCTCTTCAACCGCGTTGAAAATTTGGCCAGCATGGCTGGCGTGGCTTGCCGCGACCGTTCGATGCGCAGCGCTCCCTGGGCGACCTCCAGCTTCCAGATCAAGGGGACGAGGGCGGGTTTATCAATCAGGCCTTCCAGTATCGCGAGCGCTTGTCCACTGTGGGTCTGGCTGGGCAATTGCAGCCAACTCAAGGCAACCGACGCATCGAGCACGAGCTTCATTCGCGTATCCCCTTGACGGCGTACCACCAGGTGGCGTCGTCCACATACGGGATGCCCTTGAGTTGCTTGAGTTCCTCGATCGCGCGGTGCGCCTCTTCGGTCAGGAGGGGGTTGACCCGCCAGAACTGGGCATACGCCATGCCATCTCGCATGATGACGACCCGGGTGCCCCCGTGGGCGGCCTCGATAAGTTCGTCCAGGCGCTGCGCGACCTGTTCGTGTGGAACGGATAGGTAGGGGGTAGTCATGGCCAAGTCTCCGGCGCGAAATCGACCAGCCCATTCTTGGCCAAACAAAAAGCCGCGGCAAGATGCCGCGGCCTTCGGTTCGGTCTGATACTGCGCCGGTCCTCGTGATGACGGGCCGGCGCGGGGATCAGCTATCCAGCTTCTGCTTGAGCAGGTCGTTGACCTGCTGCGGGTTGGCCTTGCCGCGCGCGGCCTTCATGATCTGGCCGACCAGCGAGTTGAACGCCTTCTGCTTGCCGGCGCGGTACTCCTCGACGATGGCCGGATTGGCCGCCAGCACCTCGTCGATCATGGCGCCGATGGCGCCGGTGTCGCTGATCTGCTTGAGGCCGCGGGCTTCGATGATGGCGTCGGGCTGGCCGCCGTTCTCGCCGGCCCACATGGCGCCGAACACTTCGCGCGCGATCTTGTTGGAGATCGTGCCGTCGATGATGCGGTTGATCAGCGCGGCCAGGGCCGGCGCCTGCACCGGCGCGTCGGCGATGGCCTTTTCTTCCTTGTTCAGGGTGGCGGCCACTTCGCCCATGATCCAGTTGGCGGCCAGCTTGGCCTGGCCGGCCGGCAGCGCGTGCGCCACGGCCTCGAAATAGGCGGCCAGGTCGCGGCTGACGGTCAGCTGGGCGGCGTCGTAGGCCGGCAGGCCATACTCGGACTCGAAGCGAGCGCGCTGGGCGGCCGGCAGTTCGGGCATGGCGGCGCGGACCTCGTCGACCCATTCGCGCGAGATCACGAGCGTGGGCAGGTCGGGATCGGGGAAGTAGCGGTAGTCGTGCGCGTCTTCCTTGCTGCGCATGCTGCGGGTTTCGTCGCGGTCGGCGTCGTACAGGCGGGTTTCCTGGACCACGGTGCCGCCATCCTCGATCAGCTCGATCTGGCGCCGCGCTTCATAGGTGATGGCGCGTTCCAGGAAGCGGAACGAGTTGACGTTCTTGATCTCGGTGCGGGTGCCGAATTCCTTCTGGCCGACCGGGCGCACGGAGACGTTGGCGTCGCAGCGGAACGAGCCTTCCTGCATATTGCCGTCGCAGATGCCGAGCCACACCACCAGGCTGTGCAGGGCGCGGGCGTAGGCCACGGCCTCGGCGGCCGAGCGCATTTCCGGTTCCGTGACGATTTCCAGCAACGGCGTGCCGGCGCGGTTCAGGTCGATGCCGCTGGCCGGCGAGCCGTTGGCCAGGGTGAAATTGTCGTGCGAGGATTTGCCCGCGTCTTCTTCCAGGTGCGCGCGCGTCAGGTTGACGGTCTTTTCTTCCTCGCCGACGAAGAACGACAGCGAACCGCCCACCACCACCGGCAGCTCGTACTGGCTGATCTGGTAGCCCTTGGGCAGGTCGGGGTAGAAGTAGTTCTTGCGCGCGAACACCGAGCGCGGCGCGATCTCGGCGCCGACCGCCAGGCCGAAGCGGATGGCGCGTTCGGCGGCGCCGCGGTTCATGACCGGCAGGCTGCCCGGCAAGGCCAGGTCGACTTCGTTGGCGTGGGTGTTGGGCGCGGCGCCGAACTCGGTGCTGCTGCCCGAAAAGATCTTGGAGTCGGTGGAAAGCTGGGTATGCGTTTCCAGGCCGATGACGATTTCCCAGTTCATGCTTAGGCGTCCTGCTGGGCCGGCGTGGCCTTGTGCCACGTCGTGACTTGTTGGTAGCGGTCGGCGATGGCCAGGAGGCGGCCTTCGTCGAAGTAGTTGCCGATGATCTGCAGACCGACGGGGCGGCGGCCCGCGCCGCCGAAGCCGCAGGGCACGGACATCGCGGGCAGGCCCGCCAGGCTGACGCCCAGCGTGTAGACGTCGGCCAGCCAGTCGGCGGTGGGGTCGTCGCGGTTGTCGCCGATGTTCTTGGCCACCGTCGGGGTCACCGGGCCCATGATGACGTCGCACTGGCCGGCGAAGGCGCGCTGGAAGTCCTGGGCGATCATGCGGCGCAGGCGCTGGGCCTGCAGGTAATAGGCGTCGTAATAGCCGTGGGACAGCACGTAGGTGCCGATCAGGATGCGGCGCTTGACCTCGTCGCCGAAGCCTTCGGCGCGCGAGCGGCTGATCATCTCGTTCAGGTCGCCGTACTGCTTGGCGCGGTGGCCGTAGCGCACGCCGTCGTAGCGCGCCAGGTTGCTCGACGCTTCGGCGGGGGCGATGACGTAGTAGGCGGGGATGGCCAGCTCGGTGCGCGGCAGCGACACCGGCACGCGCACCGCGCCCAGGGCTTCGAACTGGGCCAGCGCGGCCTGCACCGCGGCGGCCACGTCCGGGGCCAGGCCGGCGCCGAAGTATTCCTCGGGCACGCCGATGCGCAGGCCCTTCAGGGGCTGGCTGCCGGCGGCGTCGAACCTGCCTTGCGCGGCATCGAAATCGCGCCGCACGCGGCCCGGCTCGTTGACGGCGGCGTCGCATTTTTCCAGGCTGGTGGCGTCGCGCGGATCAAAGCCGCTGATGACATCCAGCAGTTCGAGCAGATCGCGGCTGCTGGGAGCCAGCGGGCCGGCCTGGTCCAGGCTGGAGCCGAAGGCGACCATGCCGTAGCGCGACACGGTGCCGTAGGTCGGCTTGATGCCGCTGACGCCGCACAGCGCGGCGGGCTGGCGCACCGAACCGCCGGTGTCGGTGCCGGTGGCGGCGGCCACCAGGCGGGCGGCGACCGCCGCGGCCGAACCGCCCGACGAACCGCCGGGCACGGCGGCCGGGTCCCAGGGGTTGCGGACCGCGCCGTAGGCCGAGTTCTCGTTGCCCGAACCCATGGCGAACTCGTCGCAGTTGAGCTTGCCCAGCGACACGGCGCCGGCGGCCTGCAGGCGCTCGACCACGGTGGCGTCGAACGGGCTGACGTAGCCGTCCAGCATCTTGCTGCCGGCGGTGGTGCGCCAGCCGCGGGTGACGAAGGCGTCCTTGTGGGCGATGGGCACGCCGGCCAGCGGACCGGCATTGCCGGCGGCCAGCGCGGCATCGGCGGCGCGGGCCTGGGCCAGCGTCAATTCGGCATCAATATGTAAGAAGGCGTTCAGGCCGCTGGCCGCCTCGGCGGCCGCCAGCGAGCTTTGCGCCAGTTCGACGGCGCTGACCTGGCGTTGGGCGAGGGCCGCGCGCAGGGCGGCGATCCCCTCGAATTGAGTATGCAGGGCGGGTTGGGTCATGGCTTAATCGAGAACCTTGGGGACCAGGAAAAGACCGTCCTGGGCGTCGGGAGCATTGGCCAGCAGTTCGGCGCGGCGGGCCTCCGAGGCGGTTTCGGTCACGGCGTCCTGGCGCAGGCGCAGCACGATGTCCTCGTGGGCCGACAACGGGTGGGCCAGGGGGTCGACGCCCTGGGTGTCGACGGCCTGCAGCCGTTCGATCAGGTGGAGGATGCCGTTGAGTTCGGCCTGCGCGTGGGCGCGCTGGTCCGGGGTCAGTTCGATTCTGGCCAGCCTGGCAATGCGGGCCACATCTGTGTCATTGAGCGCCATGGGGAGTGCGAATATCGAGAAGCGGAGGCCGAGGGGCGGGACTGGGCAGTATGCACATGCCAAACCCGTTACAAAGCTTGAATAGCCTGCATTTATGCGCTATTTCCGGGGAAATTATAAGTTATGATTCACGGTTTAATCGCCGTGATGACAGGCGCACCCAGGCTTTCCTGGGTCGTACGCCCCGCGGCATGACCCCAATTCCCCCCAGAATTTAGCTGAGCTCCCATGTTCGGATTCCTGCGCAGTTATTTTTCCAGCGATATGGCGATCGACCTCGGTACCGCCAATACGCTGATCTACGTCCGCGGCAAGGGCATCGTGCTCGATGAGCCCTCCGTGGTCGCGATCCGTCATGAAGGCGGGCCTCACGGCAAGAAGATCATCCAGGCCGTCGGCCACGAAGCCAAGCAGATGCTCGGCCGCGTGCCCGGCAACATCGAGGCCATCCGGCCCATGAAGGACGGCGTCATCGCCGACTTCACGGTCACCGAGCAGATGCTCAAGCAGTTCATCCGCATGGTGCACCCGCGCAACATGCTGGCGCCCAGCCCGCGCATCATCGTGTGCGTGCCCTGCGGTTCCACCCAGGTGGAACGCCGCGCCATCCGCGAATCGGCCCTCGGCGCCGGCGCCTCGCACGTGTTCCTGATCGAAGAACCCATGGCCGCGGCCATCGGCGCCGGCCTGGCCGTCTCCGACGCCAGCGGCTCCATGGTCGTGGACATCGGCGGCGGCACCACCGAAGTGGCGGTCATCTCGCTGGGAGGCATGGTCTACAAGGGTTCGGTGCGTGTTGGCGGCGACAAGTTCGACGAGGCCATCGTCAACTACATCCGCCGCAACTACGGCATGCTGATCGGCGAACCCACCGCCGAACTGATCAAGAAGGAAATCGGCTCGGCATTCCCGGGTTCCGAAGTCCGTGAAATCGAAGTCAAGGGTCGCAACCTGGCCGAAGGCGTGCCGCGCAGCTTCACGGTCTCGTCCAACGAGATCCTGGAATCGCTCACCGATCCGCTCAACCAGATCGTCTCGGCCGTCAAGATCGCCCTGGAGCAGACCCCGCCCGAACTCGGCGCCGACATCACCGACAAGGGCATCGCCCTGACCGGTGGCGGCGCGCTGCTGCGCGACCTCGACCGCCTGCTGCAGGAAGAAACCGGCCTGCCGGTGGTGGTCGCCGATGATCCCCTGACCTGCGTCGTGCGCGGTTGCGGCGAGGCGCTGGAACACCTTGAGAAACTGGGCGCCATCTTCATCAACGACTAATTCTGCCCGCCAGCCCGGAGCCCCGCTTTTCCACGGCTCCGGCCGCTGCGGGGGCTGCGGGCGCGGGCGCCCGGGCTGAGATTCATGCAACGACAAGGGACTCCTCCCCTATTCAGGCGCGGCCCTCCGGCGGAGGTGCGGCTGGTCATCCTGGTCGTCCTGGCACTGGCTTTGATCATCATGGATTCGCAATGGCGCATGCTGGAACCGGCGCGCCGGGCGATGTCCGTGGCGCTTTACCCCTTCCAGCGCGCCGTCATGGCGCCGCGCGACCTGGTCCAACAGGTCAACGAATGGGTCAACGCCGCCAACCTCATCCGCACTGAAAACGAAGCCCTGCAGCGCCAGCGCATCGAATTGGCCCAGGTGGCCACGCACGCCGCCCAGCTGGCCGCCGAAAACGCCCAATTGCGCCGCCTGCTCGGCGTCACCGACACCGTGGCGCAGTCGGCCGTGGTGGTGGAAGTGCTGTACGAACCCACCAACGCCTTCAACCAGCGGCTGGTGTTCAACAAGGGCAGCAAGGCCGGCCTGGCGCCGGGCATGCCGGTGATCGACGAAGGCGGCGTGGTCGGCCAGATCGTGCGCGTCACGCCCATGACGGCCGAGGCCGCCCTGGTCACCGACGAACAGGTGTCGATCCCGGTCCAGTTGCTGCGCAATGGCCTGCGGCTGATCGCCTTCGGCGGGAATTCTCCCGGCAAGATGGAAGTTCGTTACCTCGCCGCCAATGCCGACATCAAGGAAGGCGATACCATCGTCACCAGCGGCGTCGGCGGGCTGTTTCCCGCCGGCCTGCCGGTGGCCAAGGTAACCTCGGTCGAGCGCGACACCGCTTCCGGCTTCGCGCGCGCCGTCTGCGAGCCGCTGGCCCACCCTGAACGCTATCGCCACTTCCTGGTCCTGCAGGTGGATGTGGAACGTGCCGAGTCCAACCGTCAGGAGGTCGATTCCGGTGGATCGGACTAATCAACCATCATCCGGGCAACCCCGGCGCCGCCTGGGCACGCCCAGCAACGTGCACCCGGAACGCCTGTCGGGCCCCGCGCACGGGGTCTTCGTCTGGGGCACCATCCTGCTGGTCTGGCTGGTGTCGCTGCTGCCCTGGCGCCTGTGGCAGGGCGCGCCGGATGTCCTGATCCTGATCATCGCCTTCTGGTGCGTGCACGAGCCGCGCCGGGTCGGCCTGTTCACCGCCTTCTTCTTCGGCCTGCTGATGGACGTGCATGACGCCGGCCTGCTCGGCGAACACGCGCTGTCCTACACCCTGGTCGCCTATGGCGCCGTGGTGCTGCACCGCCGCCTGCAACGGTTCGACCTCTGGAGCCAGGCCATGCACATGCTGCCGGTGTTCCTGATCGCCCGTTTCCTCACCCAGATCATCCACGCCTGGCTGGCCGGCAAGTGGCCGGGTTGGGATTGGGGCGTCAGCGTGGCCATCACGGCCGCCCTGTGGCCGCTGGCGGGCTGGGTGCTGCACTTGCCGCAGCGCGGCGCCGACGACGCCGAATCTTCCTCCGCCTGACGGCGGCGCCGCGTCCCATGTTCGAATTCAAGAAAACCGGCCAGCAGCAGAAGCAGCGCTTCCGCCTGCGCGCCTGGGTGGGCGGCATCTTCGCGCTGGCCTGCTTCGGCGTGCTGGTGGGCCGGTTCTGGTACCTGCAGGTCGACCGCTACGAGGGCCTGTCCGAGCGCGCCGACCGCAACCGCATCGCGGTGGTGCCGATTCCGCCGCGCCGCGGCGAGATCCTCGACCGCAACGGCGAGGTGCTGGCGCGCAACTACCGCACCTACACGCTCGAAGTGGTGCCGGCCCAGGCCGGCAACATGAATGCGCTGTTCGAGCGGCTGACGCAGGTGGTCTATATCAGCCCGGCCGACCAGCGCCGCTTCAAGCGCCGCGCGGCCGAGTCCAGCCGCTACGCCAGCCTGCAGCTGCGCAACAACCTCAACGAAACCGAGGCGGCCTGGTTCGCCGCCCATGCCTTCCAGTTCCCGGGCGTCGAGCTGCGCGCGCGCTGGGTGCGCGAGTATCCGCAAGGCCAGTCCGCCGCCCACGTGGTTGGCTACATCGGCCGCATTGCCGAGGGCGACATCGAAGAACTCGAGCGCGCCGGCCAATTGGGCAACTACCGCGGCACCGACGTCATCGGCAAGAAGGGCATCGAGAAGACCTGGGAAGAAGCGCTGCATGGCCGCACCGGCCTGGAAGAGGTCGAGGTGACCGCGGGCGGCCGTCCCATGCGCACGCTGCGCCGCATCGACCCGGTGCCCGGCTCGGACATCATGCTGTCGATCGACCTGGGCCTGCAGAAAGTGGCCGAGGAGGCCTTCGAGGGCCAGCGCGGCGCGCTGGTGGCGATCGACCCCGACACGGGCGAGGTGCTGGCGTTCGTGTCGCAGCCCTCGTTCGACCCGAACCTGTTCGTCGATGGCATCGACGTGGACAACTGGCGCATGCTGAACGAGTCGCCGGACCATCCGCTGATCAACCGTCCCCTGTACGGCACCTATCCAATCGGTTCGACCTACAAGCCTTTCGTCGGCCTGGCGGCGCTGGAGCTGGGCAAGCGCCGCGCCACCGACCGCATCTCCGACCCGGGCTACTTCGAGTTTGGCGGGCAGAAGTTCCGCAACGCCGGCGGCGCCGCCTACGGCATGACCGACATGCACAAGGCCATCGTGGTGTCGTCGGACACGTATTTCTATTCGCTGGGTCCCGAGATCGGCGTGAACGCGCTGCACGATTTCACCAAGCAGTTCGGCTTCGGCCAGATCACCGGCATCGACCTTGAAGGCGAAAAGCGCGGCGTGCTGCCGTCCACCGACTGGAAGCGCTCGGCCTACAAGGACAAGGAACGCCAGCGCTGGTACGCCGGCGAGACCATCTCCGTGGCGGTGGGCCAGGGCTACAACGCCTTCACCCTGCTGCAGCTGGCGCAGGGCACTTCGACCCTGGCCAACAACGGCCTGTACCGTCGTCCGCACCTGGTGCACGCGGTGCGCGATCCGCGCTCGGGCGTGGCCAAGCCCACCGAGTCCGCGCCCGACTACCGCATTCCGCTCAAGCAGGCCAACGTCGACGTCATCAAGAACGCCATGGCCGACGTGGTCCGTGCCGGCACCGCGCGCCGCGCGTTTGCCAATGCGCCCTACCAGGCCGCCGGCAAGACCGGCACGGCCCAGGTGTTCAGCCTGCGCGGCGGCCACTACCGCGCCAGCGCCATCGACGAACGCCTGCGCGACCACGCGCTGTTCATGGGCTTCGCGCCGCTGGAACACCCGCGCATCGCGGTCGCCCTGATCGTCGAGAACGCCGGCTGGGGCGCCAGCGTGGCCGCGCCAGTGGCGCGCAAGGTGTTCGACTACTGGCTGTCCAAGGACCGCCAGGACAAGATCCAGCGCCCCGAGCGCAACGCGTCGACGGCCTCGGTCGAAACCATCACCTCCGACCTGGTGCGCCAACAATGAAGCGTCTCGGCCTGATCCTGCTGCGCGTCTTCACGGCCTTCGACTGGCCGCTGCTGGCGATCCTGATGATGTTCGCCGCGCTCGGCCTGACCGTCATGCATTCGGCGGTGGGCGGCACCGACTGGCGCTTCGCCGAGCAGTCGCGCAACTTCATCATCGCCTTCTTCGCCATGTGGACCATGGCGCTGATCCCGCCCAAGTGGCTGATGAAGCTGGCGCTGCCGTTCTACGTGGTCGGCGTGGTGCTGCTGCTGGGCGTGGAATTCTTTGGCGAGACCAGCAAGGGCGCGACGCGCTGGCTCAACCTGGGCGTGACCCGCATCCAGCCGTCCGAGATGATGAAGATCGCCGTGCCCATGATGCTGGCCTGGTACTTCCAGCGCCACGAGGGCGCCGTGCGCATCCGCGACTTCCTGGCCGCCGCCGCGATGCTGGCGGCCCCCTTCGGCCTGATCGTGCTGCAACCCGACCTGGGCACCGCGCTGCTGGTGTTCGGCGCCGGTTTCTTCGTCATCTACTTCGCCGGCCTGTCGTTCAAGCTGCTGGTTCCCGTCATGCTGGCCGGCATCATCGGCATCGGCACGCTGGTGTACTACGAAGACCAGCTGTGCGAACCGGACGTCAACTGGGTGGTGCTGCACGACTACCAGAAGCACCGCGTCTGCACGCTGCTCAATCCCAGCTCCGACCCGCTCGGCAAGGGCTTCCACACGATCCAGTCGATGATCGCGGTGGGCTCGGGCGGCGTCTACGGCAAGGGTTACATGAAGGGCACGCAGACCCACCTGGACTTCATTCCCGAACGCACCACCGACTTCATCTTCGCCGTCTACGCCGAGGAA
The DNA here is from genome assembly GCF_040084795.1 of Achromobacter sp. HNDS-1. Lineage (NCBI taxonomy): Bacteria > Pseudomonadati > Pseudomonadota > Betaproteobacteria > Burkholderiales > Alcaligenaceae > Achromobacter > Achromobacter sp. HNDS-1. The sequence continues at coordinate 2,878,845 of NZ_CP157584.1, read as the reverse complement.
TTCGGCCTTTACGGCGGCATCGCCATCCTGGTGCTGTACGGCCTGATGATGGCCCGCGGCCTGACCATCGCTTCGCGCGCGTCATCGCAGTTCGGGCGGTTGCTGTCCGGGGCGTTGACGATGATGCTGTTCATCTATGTGTTCGTGAACGTGGGCATGGTGACGGGGATTCTGCCGGTGGTCGGCGTGCCATTGCCGTTCATGAGTTACGGCGGCACGGCGTTGTTCACCATGGGGATCGCGTTTGGGATCATGATGAGCATCAGTCGGCATCGGTCGGTCAAGAGCTGAGCGTTTTGCTTCGTAGGCTGCCCGGTGCGGGTGGCGCACGGGTGGGCGCGCCTGCGATTGCGGTCCGGAGCGTTCGCTCCGGACTTCCCCTTACTCAACCTCGTTGCCGCCTACGGCGGCTGCCTTCGGTTTCCGTCGGGCGCATCTGACGGCGCGCCCACCCGTGCGCCACCCGCACCGGGCTACCGCTGTCGAGAAATGTGGCGCTGCTGCAGCGTGGGGTAAGGAGAGAGTCTTGCGTCGCCCGCCGATGATGGCCGCGCGGGCGGCCATCATCGGCATACATGGTGTCTGGCGTCGGGGCGGGGTTCGCTGCGCGTGGTTGGGCTACTTGTGTGCGCGGCGCATTCTGATGCATCCGAGAGCGCTGCTTTTCGATGCGGCATTGGCCGCTTTTCGATGTGGTGGTAGCCGTCAGTCAGTCTTGAACCTACGATGCCGATGAACATAACACGTCCCCTCACCAGCGGCGCCGCCACCATCCCTTCGACGTCCCTGATCGCGTAAGCCCAAAAAGGCCGCCCGCGCGGCCGGCTTTGGGCGGGCCCCGCAAGATCCTCCTCTCCCCCTCCGTCGCTGGCAAAAACGCCAAGCACCCAATTCGCCCCTGCGATGTTGAACCCGAGACGACGTGAGCCCGTTGCGTTGGCGGGCGGGGGCGGCGGGGCGTGTAGATGCGCCCGAGGGAAACCGTAGGGAGCCGAAGGCGTACGAGGTTGACAACGGGGCAGTCCGGAGCGAACGCTCCGGACCGCAATCGTAGCCCCGCCGCCCCCGCCCGCCAACGCAACGGGCGGCTCAAGAACCCCTGAGCCGCCCGCAAAAACAACCGTAAACACAAATCCTCAAGGCAACGCTTCAGGCACCCCTAAGTCCGCGGCCAGCTTCTTCAATCCCTCCCAGATGGGAGGCGCGAATTCCAGCGACTCCGCGTTCAGCTCGCGGTTGCGGGCTTCGTACTCGCCCGGATACTGGACGCCGTCCACGCCCGGTTGCGGCGGGCAGGCATGCAGGTAGTCGATGAACGCGCCCACTTCCATCGAGCGCCAGTCCGTATTGAAGTCCACCTGCGGATCCAGCAGCAGCGCGAACATGTTGTTCGTCGCCACCCCGTTGCGCGGATGCTCCGGCTGGATCGTGCCGCCGCCGGACAGCACGCCCGCCAGCAGCTCGGCCACCAGGCCCATCGCGTAACCCTTGTGGCCGCCGAACGGCAGCAGCGCGCCTGGCGGATCGGTGAACAGCGCGCCCGGATCCGTGGTCGGATTGCCCTGCGCATCGATCAGCGACCCCGGCGGCGCTTGTTCGCCCTTGGCCGCCAGCACGCGGGCCTTGTTCACCGCGATCGAGCTGGTCGCCATGTCGACGATGAAAGGCGGGCGGCCGCCCGGCAGCGGCCCGGCGAAGCACAGCGGATTGGTCGTCAGGCAGGCGCGCGCGCCGCCGAACGGCGCCACGGTGGGGGCGCGGTTGATCACGTTGGTGAAGGCCAGCAGGATCAGGCCCTTGGCTGCCACCATCTCGCCGTAATGGCCCATGCGGCCCAGGTGGTGGCTGCGGCGCAGCGTCAGGATGCACTGGCCGTGCTCCTGCGTGCGCTCGATGGCCTTCTCGATCACGACCTTGCCGATGTACTGGCCCAGGCCGTTGTGGCCGTCGTAGGCCAGCATTGCGCCACGGTCGTTGAGCAGCTCGGGGCGGCCGTCGGCCTGCGCCAGGCCTTCGCCCAGCACACGCCGGTAGTTGGTCAGGATCGACAGGCCGTGGCTGGTGTAGCCGACCCGGTCGGACTCCACCAGGTGCTCGGCCACGTCGCGGGCGATGTCTTCCGGCACGCCTTGCGCCATCAGCACGCGGCGGCCGTATTCATTGGCTTGGGCGATGGAGATCTTCATGATGCGACCTCCTTACAGCCAGCCGAGCCAGCGCCAGTAGGTCATGCCCATCAGCATCATCAGCGCATAGCCGACGAGGGTGACCAGGATGCCGACCTTGGCGAACTGCTTGGCGTTGAAGGTTTCGGTGCCCAGGCACACCATGTTCTGCGGCGCGTTGATCGGCAGGATGAAGCCGTAGCTGACCACGAAGCCCAGCAGCATGGTCATGCCCAGGCGGCTGAAGTCGCCCGGCAGCGTGGCCAGCACCGAGATCAGGATCGGCAGCATCGCCGAGGTCAGCGCGGTGGCGCTGGCGAACCCCAGGTGGATGATGATCAGAAAGGCCGACAGGATCGCGAAGATGGCCAGCGGGCCGAGGTGGTCCAGGCCGGTGTGCGCCACCACCTGGTTGCCCAGCCATTGGCCGGCCTGCGTGGTCAGCAGCGCGGTGCCCAGGCTGATGCCGACGCCGAACACGATCACCGTGCCCCATGGAATGCGCGATTGCACGTCTTTCCAGGTCATCACGCCAAAGCGCGGCAGCAACAACAGGACCAGGCCGAAGTAGGTGGTCGAAGTGGTGTCGAACTTGTGCAGCTTGCCTTCGGTCGACCAGAACAGCAGCAGCATGATGGACACGGCCATCAGGCGCTTTTGCGCGCCGGTCATGGGGCCCAGTTCAAGCAGCGATTTCTCGACGGCTTCCTTGCCCCCCGCGATGCTGTCGCTTTCCGGCGGCAGCAGCTTGAGGACGATGACGATCAGCACGGCCGACATGATCAGCGACCACGGCGCGCCGGCGATCAGCCAGTCCGACCAGGCCACGCGCTGGCCAAGCATCTTTTCCATGAAGCCGACGGTCAGCAGGTTCTGCGCGGCGGCCGTCTGGATGCCGACGTTCCAGATGCTGGTGGCCTGCGCCACGATGATCATGATGCCGGCGGCGATGTTCGAGCGCTTGTCCACGCCGAAGGCCGCGATCACGCCCATCATGATGGGCACCACGGCGGCGCTGCGGGCGGTGGCGCTGGGCACCACCAGGCTCAGCACGATGGTCACCGCGATACATCCGATCAGGATGCGGCGCGTGCTGGTGCCAACCTTGGACAGGGTCACCAGCGCGATGCGCCGGTCCAGCCCGGTGAAGGTCATGGCCGCGGCGATGAACAGCGCGCCGGTGACCAGCGCCAGCGCCGAGTTGGCGAAGCCGGTCAGGGCCATGCTGATGGCGGCCGACGTGCCATAGACCACCTGCGGATCCTTGATGGTGGGCGCGGTGCCCAGCAGGAAGGCCATCAGCGTCGTGATCATGATCGCGCTGGCTTCGTAGGACACGGCTTCCGTGATCCACACCACCACCGCGAAGGCCAGGATGGCCAGCATGCGATGCCCTGCGACCGGCAGGTCGGCGGGCAGCGGCATCATCAACACGCCGATCATGACGAGGAAACCGGCGACCAGGCCGATCGGTATTTTGGTTTTCTTGGGGGCTTGCGAGGCAGGGACAGCGGTTTCCGCAGTCATATCCATCTCCGGTTGAGGTCAAACTGACGGCACGCCGCTGACAAGCCCGAGGCTGGATCAAAGCGAAGTGCCGACGCTACAGAATGATCGTGACGGCATTAAGGAAAACCCGTATTGATAGATGTCAATTCGGGGGACAATCGTGCTTGTCGGAAAACCGATCCGGAGATTATGCTCGTCGGCCGCCGAAAATCGCAACCCTACGAATGTTGCATAAAAACAAACAAATGACACAGCCACAGCCGCGCGAGACCGTTATTTCGTTCGTGTTATGGCGCGAATGAAGTCAGCCCAGCGCCAGGCGCAGTTGTTCGTCAAGGTGCAGCGTGGGCACCACGCGCCAGCCGCTCTGGGCGTACCGTAGCCAGCGCCCCAGCACCAGGTGCGTCAGCAGGCTGGCGTGCGCGGCCACGTTGGCTTCGGGGGGCAGGCCGCCATCGGTGACGGCGATGCGCAGCGATTGCTTCAACGATGCCTCGATGCGGTCGTTGATGTGATTGATCCGTTCCTGCAGGCGGTTGTCTTCCGTGACCAGGGCGTCGCCAGTCAGCACGCGCGTCATGCCCTTGTTGCGTTCCGAGAACGTCAGCAGCATCGACACCGTCTGGTGGGCCTGCGACAGCCCGTAGGGCTCGGCGATGGCGATCTGGTTCACCAGCGTGAAAATGCTGGTTTCGATGAATTCGATCAACCCCTCGAACATCTGCGCCTTGCTGGCGAAATGCCGGTAGAGCGCGGCTTCCGAGACCTCCAGGCGCGCGGCCAACGCCGCCGTGGTGATGCGCGAGGCGTGCGGCTGCTCCAGCATCTCGGCCAGGGTCTGCAGAATCTGGGTCTTGCGCTCGCCGGGTTTGGTCGCCATGGACGGGTCTGGTGTTACGCAGGCTGACGGTGAAGGAGGGAGGGCGCGCCGGCGATCAACCCCGCAAAGGGCGTCGGCGCAGCAGCAAATCACTGACGGAGTTTACCCGCAAGTCGACATACGACGGCCGTTGCGCGCGGCCGCGCGCAAACGGGGTCCCGGGATGGAACACATGCACCGTGCGCAGGCCGGCGCGGCGCGCGCCGCGCAGGTTGGCCAGGGTGTCCTCGACCAGCACCGCCTGACGCGCCGGCACGCCCTCGCGAGCCAGCACATAGCGCAGCAGCGCTGGCGACGGCTTGGGGCGGAATTCACCATGCAGGCGCATGTGCTCGATGGCCCACAGGCTGTCGAACTGTCGCAGGATGCCCAGCCGGCGCATCACCGCGCGCGCGTAATGCAGCGGCGCGTTGGTCAGCAGCACCTTGCGGCCCGGCAGTTGCCGCAGCTTGTAGGCCAGTGCCTTCTCGGCGCGCACCAGTGGGTTGACGTCGAAATCGTGGCTGCGGTGCAGGAAGGCGTGCGGGTCGATGCCATGGTTGCGCACCATGCCGATCATTGTTGCGCCGTAGCGCTGCCAGTACTGCTTGCGCACCGCGTTGGCGGTGTCGATGTCCACGTCCAGCGCCTCGGCCACGGCCATCGTCATGCCGTGGTCGATCCGCGGAAAGATGGCGTGCGACGTGTCGTGCAGCGTGTTGTCCAGGTCAAACAACCACAGGCGCCCGGGGGCGCCTGTGGCGGTGCGGCGCGAGCGGCGCTGGCGCACCGCCGGCCGCAGCAGGGTGCGCAGCGCTCGCATCAGTGCGAGCTGATCATCGTGCCAACGCCCTGGTCGGTCAGGATTTCCAGCAGCAGGCAGTGCGGCACGCGGCCGTCGACGATGTGCACCGAGTTGACGCCGTTCTTGGCGGCATCCAGCGCCGACGAGATCTTGGGCAGCATGCCGCCCGAGATGGTGCCGTCGGCGAACAGTTCGTCGATGGTCTGGGCCGACAGGCTGCGCAGCAGCTTGCCGCCCTTGTCCAGCACGCCCGGGGTGTTGGTCAGCATCAGCAGTTTTTCGGCGCCCAGCACTTCGGCCATCTTGCCGGCGACGACGTCGGCGTTGATGTTGTAGGCGGTGCCGTCTTCACCGTAGCCGATGGGCGAGATGACCGGAATGAACTGGTCGTCCTGCAAGGCCTTGACCACCGCCGGCTCGACCAGGGTGATGTCGCCGACGAAGCCGATGTCGATCGGTTCGGCGGGATTCTCCTTGTTGGCCATCAGCTTCTTCTGGGCCTGGATCAGTCCGCCGTCCTTGCCGGTCAGGCCCACGGCCTTGCCGCCGACTTCGTTGATCATCATGACGATGTCCTGCTGGACCTGGCCGCCCAGCACCCATTCGACCACTTCCATGGTCTCGGCATCGGTGACGCGCATACCCTGGATGAAGGTGCCCTGCTTGCCGATGCGGCGCAACGCGTCGTCGATCTGCGGACCGCCGCCGTGCACCACCACCGGATTCAGCCCCACCAGCTTGAGCAGCACCACGTCATGCGCGAAGCTGCGCTGCAATCGCTCTTCCGTCATGGCGTTGCCGCCGTACTTGACCACGATGGTTTTGCCGTGGAATCGTCGGATGTAAGGCAGCGCTTCGGAGAGCACCGCGGCTTTGACAGCGGGAGACGAGACGGCAGCAGGGTCGGGGGTGTCGGTCATGGCAGCTAAGTCGGCAATAAGTAGGGTATGAAAGTTAGAGGTTGAAAGCCTTGTGCCGATGATGGCGCGAAGGCGTTGCCCCCAGTGGGGGCGAGAGGTCCCGCAGTAAAAAAATGCCTGCACAGGAACGCGTTGGCAACGCGGTAGCGCAAGCATACGACGGATTGTAGTCCCCACAGGTTTCTTATGCTTTAAACCCATGTTGATATGCCCGACAAATAACCGGCATTGGGGTAAATTGGGGGCGTTTTCGCAACGGAGCGCCCCTCAAAAGGGGGATTCTCCACACCGGCTGGGCATTTGCCCCCAATTCCTACCTATAAAAGAGGCAACTCATGCGTTTGAATTTCGTCCGTTCCGCCCTGGTGGCATCGGCCCTGCTGGTGGCGGCCACTGCCGCCCACGCCGAAAAGATCGTCGTCGGCGCCACCCAGGTGCCGCACGCCGAGATCCTGGAAGTGGTCAAGCCGCAGCTGGCCAAGGAAGGCGTGGAACTCGACATCAAGGTCTTCAACGACTACGTCCAGCCCAACCTGCAACTGGCCGACAAGCAGCTCGACGCCAATTTCTTCCAGCACAAGCCGTATCTGGACACCTTCAACAAGGACCGCAAGGCCACGCTGGTGCCGGTCGCCCTGGTTCACGTCGAACCTTTCGGCGGCTACTCCAAGAAAATCAAGACCCTGGCCGAGCTGAAGGACGGCGCCACTGTCGCCATCCCGAACGACCCGTCCAATGGCGGCCGCGCCCTGGTGCTGCTGCAGAAACAGGGCATCATCAAGCTGAAGGATCCGTCCAACATCCTGGCGACCGCCGCCGATGTGGTCGAGAACCCCAAGAAGCTGAAGTTCCGCGAACTCGAGGCCGCCATGCTGCCGCGCTCGCTGGATGACGTTGATCTGGCCCTGATCAACACCAACTACGCGCTGGAAGCCGGCCTGGTGCCGACCAAGGACGCGCTGTTCATCGAAGGCTCCGATTCGCCCTACGCCAACATCCTGGTGACTCGCGCCGACAACAAGGACGCGCCCGGGATCAAGAAGCTGGTCAACGCGCTGCACTCGCCCGAGGTGAAGAAGTTCATCGTCGACAAGTACAAGGGCGCCGTGGTGCCGGCGTTCTGATCGCGACGCGGACCTGTTCCCCCGCCGTAACCGCCCGCTCATGCGGGCGGTTTCTTTTTGGGCCAGGCCCTGGCTTCGGGCATTGGGGGCGGGGGGCGGCCGGGGATTGGCGCGAGGCGTGGCCGAGCCCAGCCGGCCGGCCGTGGCCAAATGAAAACCGCCCGGCAGGCGGGCGGTTCATGGCGGCGGCCGAGCGGACCGGGTTCAGCCCGCGGCCAGCGCCTTCTCGACGGTGGCGTGGAATTCCGCCACGTCATACTCGCCCAGGTAGCGCTTGATGATGTGTCCCTGCTTGTCGATCAGGAAGGCCGTGGGCGTCAGGCGGATGTCGCCGAACGCGCGGGCGATGTCGCCCTTGGTGTCCAGCGCCACCGGGAACGGCAGCTTGCGGCTCTCGGCGAAGTTCAGCACGAAGTTGGGCGGATCGTAGTCCATGGCGACCGCGATCGCCTGGTAGCCCTTGCCCGCATACTCGTTGTAGGCGGAGATGGTTTCCGGCATCTGCTTGACGCAGGTGACACAGCTGGTGGCCCAGAACTTCACCAGCACCACCTTGCCGCGCAGGTCCTGCATGGAGAAGGTCTTGCCTTCCAGCGTGGTGAAGGTGACGTTCGGGGCGGTTTGCGCTGGGCGCAGGGTGAACCAGGCGCCGACGCCGACCGCCACCAGGACGGCCAGGGCTACGATGGCTTTTTTCATTTGATGGGCATGGCTTCTACGGCACTGCCACCGCTGCTGGGCGCGCTGCTGCCGCTGTCGGCAGCGCCCGCGCCGCTTTCGATGGGGGCCTTGGTTTCCGTGGTGGTCGACTTGCTGCCGCTGCTGGACAGGCGGATCGCTTCCTCGCGGCTGATGGTCTCGAACAGTTTTACCACTTTTGCCACGCCGCCGAGGTCGGCCACCGCGTTGGCGGCGTAATCGCCTTCGGCCTGCGTCACCTTGCCCATCAGGTAGACGACGCTATGGTCGGTGGTCACGGCGATGGTGCCGGAAGGCACGTACTTGGTGTTGATCAGCGCGGTCTTGGCCTTGGAGGTGAGCCAGGTATCGTTCGAGCGCACGCCGAAGGACGCGATCGGGCCCACGGTGAGCTGGTTGATCACCTGCTTGACGTTCTCGACGCTCTGGGCAATGGCGGTGGCCTGGGACTTGGCTTCCTCGGTGGGCACGTCGCCGGTCAGCAGCAGGTGGCCGCCGTAGGCCATGGCGTTCACGCGCGCCGCGTCGCCCAGCTTGTCGGAGATCTGCTTCTGGGCCTTGAAGGCCATGTTCTGGTCTTCGAGCTGGATGCCCGAGGTACGCCGGTCGGTCACCACCACCGCAGTGGTGGCGGCCGCGCCGCCCACGATCAGGGGGGCGCAGGCCGACAGCGACAGCACGGCGCCGGACAGGGCCGCGGCGAGCAGCAAGGGGCGGGTGGCGTGTCGGACGTCTGAAATCATTCGGTGTCTCCAAGCAGAAGAGCGTCAATGCCGTCGCAAAGCGCATGCAACAGCAGTATATGGACTTCCTGGATGCGCATCGTGCGATCGCTGGGAACACATAGATGGACGTCCATCGGCGTAATGAGTTCCCCCATGACGCCGCCGCCCTTGCCGGTCAGGGCCAGCACGTGCATTTCGCGGCTGGCGGCCGCTTCCATGGCGCGCACCACGTTGGGCGAATTGCCGCTGGTGGAAATGGCCACCAGCACGTCGCCGGCCTGGCCGAAGGCGTTGACCTGGCGTTCGAAGACCTCGTCGAAACCATAGTCGTTGCCGACGGCGGTGAGGATCGAGGTGTCGGTATTCAGGGCGATGCCGGCCAGGGGCAGGCGTTCGCGCTCGAAGCGGCCCACCAGCTCGGCGATGAAATGTTGCGCGTCGGCGGCCGAGCCGCCGTTGCCGCAAGCCAGAATCTTGCCATTGTTGGCGAGGGCGCCGAACAGCACGTCCACCGCGATCGCCAGCGGCTCGGCCAGCACGTTCATGCTTTGTTCGTACGTGGCCATGGCGTCGCGAAAGTGCGACGTCATTCGAGAGGTCATATCCATGGGCGCGATTATCTCACGGGCGGACCGGAATCAAGCCAGCTCGAATGCCGCGCGCAGCCATTGGACCCGGTCGCCGTCGAACACGACTGCGTCGAAGCGGGCGGCCGGCATGCTGGCCCGCCAGTAGTGCCGGGCCAGTCGCGGCAGCCAGTGCGCCGCGGCGCGCGCCAGCCGCGCCTGCTTGTCGCGGCCGATGCTGGCGGCGGCGCCGCCATAGGCGTCGCTGCGGCGCGCGCGCACCTCGACGAACACCAGGACGTCGCCGTCGCGCATGGCCAGGTCGATCTCGCCCGCCGGGCAGGCGAGGTTACGGGCCAGCAACACCAGGCCGGCGCCCTGGAGCAGGCGTAGCGCGGCCTCTTCGTGGCTGTCGCCGATGCGCTGGCGCGGCGAGCGCCGGGGGGCGGGCGCGTCACCCCGCGGCCGTGGCGAGGCGCGCCGCCGGCGCCTGGCGGCCCGGCGGCGCGCTGCCAGGGCAAGTTCGAAAGCAAAGGTGTCATCCATCGGGGCCGGTCCGAAACGCGAGGCGATGGCGGCTACACTGGCATGGTTTTCCGCGTAAGTAGGCAGCAATGAATCAAAATGTCTCACCCCCGGTGGCCGGCGACGCCTGGACCCGCGTCGCTGAACGCGTGGCCGGGCAGCATTGGCCCGCCTCGACGCTGTATGTGGTGGCCACACCGATCGGCAATCTGGGCGACCTGGGGCTGCGCGCCTGGCATGCGCTGCAACGCGCCGACGTGATCGCGGCCGAAGACACCCGCGCCAGCCGCACGCTGCTGGACGCCTGGGGCGTCAGCACGCCGCTGATGGCGGCGCATCGCCACAACGAAGCCGCGGCGGCGCAGGCCATCTGTGAGCGCCTGGCGCAGGGCCAGCGCGTGGCGTTGGTCTCCGACGCGGGCGCGCCAGCGGTCAGCGATCCCGGCGCGCGCGTGGTGCGCGCGGTGCGCGAGGCCGGTTTCGCGGTGGTGCCGGTGCCCGGTCCCAGCGCCGTGATTGCCGCGCTGATGGGCAGCGGCGTCACCACCGACGAGAACCCCGCCTACGCCTTCGCCGGTTTTCCGCCGTCCAAGGCCACCGCGCGCCAGCGCTGGCTGCGCACCTGGTGCGCGCTGCCGGCGCCGGTGGTGATGTTCGAATCGCCGCACCGGCTGGCCGCGACGCTGGCCGATCTGCGGGAAGTCTGCGGCGACGCCCGCCTGCTGACGGTGGCGCGCGAGCTGACCAAGCGCTTCGAGGAGATCGCCACTTTCCCGCTGGGCGAGGCGGCCGCCTGGCTGGCGGCCGACGCGCATCGCGAGCAGGGCGAATTCGTGCTGATCGCGCATGCCCAGGCGGGGCGCGAGGAAGACGAGGACGCCGATCCGCGCGCCGACGCCTTGCTGGACGCGCTGCTCGAAACCCTGTCGGTGCGCGACGCCTCGAAGATCGCCGCCAAGGTCACCGGCCTGTCGCGCGACGTCCTGTACAACCGGGCCCTGGCCCGCAAGAATGCGTAAGCCCATGATCTACACCGCAGAGACACGCAAGCGTCCCGGCGAAGCCGCGGAGCCGATCGTCTACCGTGACATCCCCACGCCGCTGGGCGAAATGCGTCTGGTCGCCAGTGCCAAGGGCCTGCGCGGCGCCTGGTTCACCGACCAGACCCTGCTGCCTTCGGCCGAGGGCTGGACCCGCAGCGAATCCGATCCGATCCTGGAACAGGCGCGCCGCGAACTGGATGAGTGGTTCGCCGGCCAGCGCCGCGATTTCGAGGTGGCGCTGGATCCGGTGGGCACGCCGTTCCAGCATGAAGTCTGGCGCGCGCTGTGCAAGCTGGATTTCGGCCAGCTCGCCAGCTACGGCGAACTGGCGCGCACGGTGGGGCGGCCCAAGGGCGCGCAGGCCATCGGCGGCGCGGTGGGCCGCAATCCCGTCATCATCATCATTCCGTGCCACCGCGTCATCGGCGCCGATACCTCGCTGACCGGCTTCGGTGGCGGTCTGCCGCGCAAGCAGGCCCTGCTCAAGCACGAGGGCAGCCAATACCTGAGCCGCAATGCGCGCGCGCGCCGGGTCTGTGACGGCCAGGCGCAGTTGCCGTTCGAGCAGCCGGCGTTCGACTGGCCGGCGGCGTAGCGGGCGGGCGCCGCGCTATTGCGCGGCGATGCTGGGCGTGATGCCGATGCGGTCGGACACCAATTGCACCGCGTTCAGCGCGCTCTGGCGATCCGGATACGGGCCGATCTTGACCCGGTACAGGTTGTTGGCCTGTTCCACCGCGGCCGGGGGCGCCCCATCGGCGCCCAGTTGCGTGTTGATGCGGCTGACCAGCGATTGCGCATTGGCGGGCTGGCTGAACGCGCCCACCTGCAGATAGACGCTGCCGGCCGCGCCGATCTGGCGCACCGGCGCGCTCCCTGGCGCGGGCGCGGGCTGCTGCGCCAGCGGCTGGGGCTCCAGCGCCACCGGCGCGGCGGCGACAGGCGTGGCCACGGGGGTGGAACCGGTGGCCGAGGCGGGCGCCGGCGCCGGCGTCCCCTGGGAGGCCAGGCGACGGATCTCATCCTGCGGAATGCTCTCGACCACCACCTGGCCGCTGCCCGGCCCGATGATGCCCAGCTTGTAGGCCGCCACGTACGACAGGTCCATGATGCGGTCGCTGTGGAACGGTCCGCGGTCGTTGACCCGCACGATGATGGTTTTGCCGTTGACCAGGCTGGTGACGCGCGCGTAGCTGGGGATCGGCAGCGTGGTGTGGGCCGCCGTCATGGCGTACATGTCATAGGGCTCGCCGATCGAGGTCGAGTTGCCGTGGAATTTCTTGCCGTACCACGAGGCGATGCCCTGGCGCTTGTAGGGCTGGCCGCTGGTATCCGGCACATAGCGCTGGCCGAACACCACGTATGGACGATTGGCGCCGCTGGCGTAGGGCTCGATGCGCGGCACCGCGTCCGGCACCTGGTCCAGGTTGGAGGGCGGATTGGCGTCCGGGCCATCGTCCTTGTAGTACCCGCCCCCCTTCTTGCGCCCCCCGGTGGAAGAGCAGCCGGCCACGGCAATGGCCAGCAACAGCATCATCAGGATATGGAGCGGGCGGGACAGGATCATGCGGATTCGTCGGGCAGTTGGGTGCGATGGCGCACCAGCAGCGGGTCGTGGTCGGCGAAGCGCTTGGCCAGCTGTTCGACCACGTAGACCGAACGGTGCTGGCCGCCGGTGCAGCCGATGGCGACCGTGAGGTAATTGCGCGTGTCTTGCGTGTACTGCGGCAGCCAGCGATTCAGGAAGGCGGCGATGTCGTCGATCATCTGGCCCACCTGTTCGTAGCCGGACAGCCAGGTGGCGACCGGTTCGTCGCGGCCGGTCAGCGGACGCAGGTTGCGGTCATAGTAGGGATTGGGCAGGCAGCGCACGTCGAACACCAGGTCGGCGTCGCGCGGCACGCCGCGCTTGTAGGCAAAGGATTCGAAGGTCAGCACCAGCGGGGCGCGGTCGGCCTGGATCAGGTCGCGGATCCACGCGCGCAGTTGGCCCGGCGTGAGTTCGGAGGTATCGATGACGTGTTCCTGCTCGCGCAGCGGCGCCAGCAGTTCGCGTTCGAGCGCGATGCAGTCGGTCAGGGACGGCGCGGTGCCGCCGCGCTGCAGGCGATCGGTCAGCGGATGGCGGCGGCGCGATTCGGAATAGCGTTGCACCAGGGTGTCGGTGCTGGCGTCCAGGAACACCACGCGCAGGCTGGTGCCCATGGCGCGCAGCGCGGTGACCACGTCGGGCAGTTCGGCCAGCTCCCCGGGCGAGCGCACGTCGATGGCGACCGCCACGCGCTCCAGACCGTCGTCGCGGGCGTTGGCGATGAACTCGGTCAGGAACCGCACGGGCAGGTTGTCGACGCAGGTGTAGCTGGCGTCCTCGAGCATGCGCAGGGCCACGGACTTGCCTGAGCCTGAGATGCCGGTAACGAGGACGACTTTCAACATGGACATGATTGTGGCACGCTTTTGCAGGAGGATGCCGGCGGGTTGGCATCTGATATGGCCGTAAACTGCGAATCTGCGCCTGTACCGCTTTGAAGACCCTGGCGTAAGCTTGGGCACCGCACCGACCGATTCATCTACGCGCCCCGCCGCCATGCGCCTTCGGGGGTTGGACTTCGACTTAGTGACTTAGTGTTAACTGGCCCTAGATGTTAGCCCTCATTTCCTTTCGTAGTGTTTCACTGCCGTGGTTCAGGGCAAAAATCCACCTCGTGGCGGCGGTCGTTGTTGCCTTTTCGACAGCGTCTGCCCTGGCCCAGGACGCACCCCAGGTATTGCAGCCCGGCACCATTGCGGCCCGGGTGGCGGCCTGTACGGCCTGCCATGGCGAGCAGGGCCGTGCCGGCGCCGACGGCTATTACCCGCGGCTGGCCGGCAAGCCGCAGGAATACCTCTATCACCAACTGCTCAATTTCCGTGACGACCGTCGCCAGTACCGCCCCATGGCGCACCTGCTGACCGGCCTGCCAGACGCCTACCTGCATGAAATGGCGGCGTACTTCGCGGCGCAGCACGTGCCGTATCCGCCGCCGGCGCGGGCCGAGGTGTCCGCCGCCACGCTCGAGGCCGGTCGCCAACTGGCCCTGTCCGGCGACGCCGCCCGCGGCCTGCCGGCCTGTGCTTCCTGTCACGGCGCCGCCCTGGGCGGCGCGCTGCCCGCCATCCCGGGCCTGCTGGGCCTGCCGCGCGACTACATCGGTTCGCAGATCGGCAGCTGGAAGAACGGCCTGCGCCGCGCCGCCGCGCCCGATTGCATGGCCGACATCGCCCGCAAGCTCACGCCCGAGGATATCGGCGCCCTGGCGGCCTGGCTGTCGTCGCAGCCGGTTGCAGCCAGCTACGGGCCCGAGCCTGCCGGCGCCTTGCGCCTGCCCGCCGAGTGCGGCAGTCAGGCGCAGCGTTGAAGGGGCGACTCGGATGAAACTGATGAAGCGACTCCTCGGGACCCTGTTGATGCTCGCCGTGGTCACGGCGGGCGTGCTGTATTGGCTCGGCACGCGCGACGATGCCAGCATCGGCCCGGCCGTGGCGCCAGCCGATCCGCAGCAACGCATCGAGCGCGGGCGCTACCTGGCGCTGGCCGGCAATTGCATGGCCTGTCATACCGCGCGCGGCGGCCCGGCCTACGCGGGCGGCACGCCCATCCCGACGCCATTCGGCACGATCTACGGCCCCAACATCACGCCCGACGAGAAGACCGGCATCGGCGCCTGGAGCGCGGACGACTTCTGGCAGGCGCTGCACAACGGTAAGTCGCGCGACGGAACGTTGCTGTATCCGGCCTTCCCGTACACCGAGTACACCCGCGTCACGCGCGCCGACGCCGATGCGCTGTTCGCCTATCTGCGCACGGTGACGCCGGTCAACCAGCCCAGCCGCGCGCCGGACCTCGATTTCCCGTACGACCAGCGTGTCCTGCTGGCGGCCTGGCGCGCCCTGTATTTCCGCCCCGGTGTGCAGGAGTCCGATCCGGGCCAGTCGACCCAGTGGAACCGTGGCCGTTATCTGGTCGAAGGCCTGGGCCATTGCGCCGCCTGCCACGCGCCGCGCAACAGCCTGGGGGCGACGCGCGCGGCCGACGGGCTGGCCGGCGGCATCATCCCGATGCTGGACTGGTACGCGCCGCCCCTGACCAACGATCCGCAAACGGGCCTGGGGCGTTGGTCGGCCGAAGACATCGCGGCCCTGCTGCGTACGGGGATCTCGGCGCATTCCAGCGCCAGCGGCCCGATGGCCGAAGTGGTGCTGGGCAGCACGCAGCACCTGAGCGACGCCGATGCGCTCGCAATGGGTGTGTATCTGAAATCACTGCCGGCAACCCCGGCGCCGACGAGGTCGAGCGCGGCGGCCGCGCCGGCCGCGATGGAGCTGGGCGGCAAGATCTATCGCCAGCAGTGCGTGCAATGCCACCAGCCGCAAGGCGAGGGCAGCCCGGGCGCGTGGCCGGCATTGGCAGGCAACCCGACCGTGACGGCGCCATCGCCGCTCAACGCCATCCGCATGGTGCTCGATGGCGGCTTCGCGCCGGCTACCGCGGCCAACCCGCGGCCGCACGGCATGCCGCCTTTCGGCCAGTTGCTGAACGACAACGATGTGGCGATGCTGGTGTCCTACATCCGCAACAGCTGGGGCAATGAGGCCGGCGGCGTGACGCCCCTTGAGGTCAAGCGCGCCCGCGCCGCCTCGACCCGCAACTGATCAGGATCGCCGCGCGGCAGGCTGGCAGGCCGCGCGCGCCATCTCGCCCAGGGCGCGGATGGCGTCGGCCTGCGCGTCATCCCAGGGGTGGCCGTAGTTCAACCGCAGCGCATTGCCGAACTGCCCGCTGGCCGAGAAGATCGGCCCCGGCGCCACGCTGATGCCGCGCGCCAGCGCCTGCCGGTGCAGGGTCAGCGCATCCACCGCCGCGGGCATTTCCAGCCAGAGGAAGAAACCGCCTTGCGGGCGCGTCACGCGGGTTCCCGCGGGAAACTCGCGCGCAATCGCATTGGCCATCAGGTCCTGCTGCGCCTGCAGTGTTTCGCGCAGGCGGCGCAGGTGGCGGTCGTAGCCGCCTTGCTCCAGGTATTCGGCCAGCGCGCCCTGGGCCGGGCTGGAGGCCGACAGGGTGGACGACAGCTTCAGGCGCTGCACGCGCTGCGTGTAGCGGCCGGCGCTGGCCCAGCCGATGCGGTAGCCCGGCGCCAGGCACTTGGAGAACGAGGAGCAATGCAGCACCAGTCCATGCCGGTCGAAGGCCTTGGCCGGCACCGGCCGGGCCGCGCCGAAATACAGTTCGCCATAGACGTCGTCTTCGATCAGCGGGATTTCATGGCGCGCCAGCAGTTCGACCAGGTGCCGCTTCTTGTCTTCGGGCATCAGGCTGCCCAGCGGATTCTGGAACTGCGTCATCAGCCAACAGGCCTTGGGCCGATGGCGCTTGATCGCCGTTTCCATCGCGTCCAGATCGACGCCGGTGCGCGGATGCGTGGGCACTTCCAGCGCTTTCAGGCCCTGGCGCTCCAGCGCCTGCAGTGCGCCGTAGAAGGTCGGCGCTTCCACGATGACGGTGTCGCCTGGCCGGGCCACGGCCTGCAGGCACAGGTTGAGCGCTTCCAGCGCGCCGTTGGTGACCACGATGTCGCTGGCCGGCACGTTGATGCCGGCGATCAGGTAGCGCAGCGCGATCTGGCGCCGCAGCCCGGGATTGCCGGGCGAAAGGTCTTCCATCGTGGCCAGCGGATCCTGGCGCTTGAGATGCGTCGACATGGCCTGGGCCAGCCGCGGTAGCGGGAACAGCAGGGGGGAAGGAAAGGCCGAGCCCAGCGGCGTGACGTCGCGGTTGCGTACGGAGTCGAGGATGTCGAAGATGCGTTCGCTGATCGCCAGCTCGGTCGATTCGCCATCGGGACAGGATGTGTCCGGCTCGGGGGGCAGCGTGTCGCCGCGCGCGTTGACGTAGTAGCCCGAGCGGGGGCGGGCGCGGATCAGGCCGCGCGCTTCCAGCAGGTAATAAGCCTGGAAGACCGTCGACGGGCTGACGCCACGGCTGGCGCAGGCCTCGCGCACCGAGGGCAGCCTGTCGCCCACGCGCAGCACGCCGTCGCGGATCGACTTGGCGATCTCGTTGGCGAGTTTCTCGTACAGGCTCACGGTGCCGCGCGGCGACGCGCGCTTACTTGCTGCTTTGCAGGATCGCCATGGCCTGGCGTTCCATGAATTCGCCCAGGGTGTCGATGCCGCGCAGCTTGAGGATGGTGTTGCGCACGGCGGCTTCCACCAGCACCGCCAGGTTGCGGCCGGCGGCCACCTGCAGCATGACCTTGCGCACCGGCAGGCCCAGCATGTCCTGGGTGATGTCCTGCAGCGGCAGGCGTTCGAACTTGTCCTGCGCCGTGGCGCGCACCAGGTGCACGATCAGCTTCAGGCGCATCTTGCGGCGCACCGAGGTCTCGCCGAAGATGGTGCGGATGTCGAGCAGGCCCAGGCCGCGCACTTCCAGCAGGTTCTGCAGCAGTTGCGGGCAGTGGCCCTCGATCATGTTGGGGGCGGTGCGCGAGAACTCGACCGCGTCGTCGGCCACCAGGCCGTGGCCGCGCGAGATCAGTTCCAGCGCCAGTTCGCTCTTGCCCAGGCCGGATTCGCCGGTGATGAGCACGCCCAGGCCCAGCACATCCAGGAACACGCCGTGCACGGTCGTGGTGGGCGCGAGCTTCTTGCCCAGGTAGATGCGCAGCAGGTCGATCAGCTGCGCGGCCGCCACCGGGGTGGACAGCAACGGCACCTGGTGCTGGTCGCACTGGTCCACCAGGTCCTGCGGCGGCGTCAGGCCGTCGGCCAGCAGGATGGCGGGCACGCCACCGATCAGCAGCTCGTCCATGTGGTGCATGCGGCGGCGCAGGTCGAAGCGGGTGTAGTACGCCAGCTCTTCCTGGCCGAACACCTGGATGCGCGACGGGTGGATCAGGTTGAGGTGACCCACCAGGTCGGCGGCCGCCATGCCGTCATCGGGAATCGCGCGGTCCGCGGCTCCTTGGCCGGAAATCCAGTTGAAGGGGATTTTGTCGGCGTTGTCGTCGACGAGTTCCTGCACCGTGAGCATGGCAGCGTTTCCGCGAGGATCAGAGTTGGCCGGTGGTGAGCATCTTGTGCACGATGGCCGGATCGGTCTCGGTGGCCAGGGCTTCGCGCAGTGCCTTGTTGGACATCAACTGCGCCAGCTCGGCCAGGATATCCAGGTGCTGCTGCGTGGCGGTTTCGGGCACCAGCAGACACAGCAGCATCGAGACCGGCTGGCCGTCGGGGGCATCGAACGTGATCGGCTGGGCCAGGCGGATGAAGGCGGCGAGCGCCTGTTCCAGGCCCTTGACGCGACCGTGCGGCACGGCCACGCCCTGGCCCAGGGCGGTCGAGCCCAGGCGTTCCCGTGCAAACAGGCTATCGAACACGAGCGCGCGTGCCAAGCCGTGGTTGTTTTCAAAGAGGAGGCCAGCCTGTTCGAACGCGCGCTTCTTGCTCGTGGCGAGCATATCGAGGACGACGTTGCCGGCGGGAAGGATGCGCGACAAATGATTCATCGGGTCATTATAGGGTTATATGACGCACTGCAAAAAACTCCGGTGGGAGGCACTTTCCTGGCGGTCCGCACCCTCCTGGATCAGGCCGCCGCTCCCGGCACGAGAGCGACAGCATAGACCGATAGCGCCGGGTTGTGGGCATTCTTCGTGCGCAGGCAGGTATACCAGGACGGTATGGCGTCGGATATTCTGGGAGTGAACGGCGCCCCGCGGCCAACTGCCGGGGATTCGGGGGACAAAGAGGAGGTCGTGCAGGGGAGGGAGTTTGCCGATGCCCCGGCTGGACTCTGAGTCTAGCGGGACACCGGGACTTAGGCAGGATTCAAGAGTTGCTGTTTCCTGGCTCGCACGGCGAGCGGGTCATGAAGCGCGGTGTTACTGGGTTGGCGAAAGGTTCGCCGCTTGCCGCTTCACGGACTCTGCCGAGTGGCTTCGTACCTTGTCCTTGTGCTTGATGACCTGACGGTCGACTTTGTCAGCGAGAAGGTCGATCGCGGCGTAGAGGTTTTCATCGGTTGCTTCACAATGAATGTCCTTGCCACTAAGACGCATGGTGATTTCGGCTCTGTGCCGCAGGGGCTCTACTGAGAGCATGACCTGGGTATCGATGACGTGATCGAAATGCCGCAGCACTCGCGCCAGTTTGTTCATGACATATTCCCGGATGGCCGGGGTGACGTCGAGGTGACGACCGCAGATGCTCAGGTTCATAGTGTGCTCTCCTTCTAAAAGAGGAAAAAATGGTGCGCGGAAGGCGCGGTGGGGTCGTTAGGCGTTCTCCTTGTTCGAGGGGTTCGTTTGATACTAGTGTATAGACTCGGGCCGATAAAACAAGCTGACCTAGCGCAAGTTCATGGCATTTTCATGGCGCTCGCCCAGGGGCGTGCCCCAGGGGCCGTCAGGGACCCTGGGATTTTCCCCAATGGGGTGTTACATGCGGAAGTGTTCGCCCAGGTAGACGCGGCGAACGGCCGGATCGCCGACGATTTCGTCGGGGTGACCGTCGGTCAGCACCTTGCCTTCGCTGATGATGTAGGCGCGGTCGCAGATGCCCAGCGTTTCGCGCACGTTGTGGTCGGTGATCAGCACGCCGATGCCGCGCCCCTTCAGGAAGCGCACGATGCGCTGGATCTCGATCACGGCGATCGGGTCCACGCCCGCGAACGGCTCGTCCAGAAGGATGAAGCGCGGACTGGTGGCCAGCGCGCGCGCGATTTCGACGCGGCGGCGCTCGCCGCCCGACAGCGAAATGGCGGCGTTGCTGCGGATGTGGCCGATCTGCAGCTCTTCGAGCAGCAGTTCCATCTGCTCGTTGATCTTGGGCGTGGACAGCGTGCGGCCGTCCGGCCCGATCTGCAGTTCGAGGACCGCGCGGATGTTCTGCTCGACCGTCAGGCGGCGGAACACCGAGGCGTCCTGGGGCAGGTACGACAGTCCCATGCGGGCGCGCTTGTGGATCGGCATCGCGGTGATGACCGAGCCATCGATCTCGATACGACCGGCGTCGGCCGGCACCAGGCCCACGATCATGTAGAAGCTGGTGGTCTTGCCCGCGCCGTTGGGGCCGAGCAGGCCGACCACTTCGCCGCTGGACACGGACAGGGACACGTCCTGCACCACCGTGCGGCCGTTGTAGGTCTTGCGCAAGCCGGTTGCGCGCAGGCTGCCCTGCTTGACGCCCGAAGGGGCGGAGGTCACGGGAGTCTGCACTGAAGGTTGGTTCATCGTGGCTGCGTGTGGATGACGTGGGAGGCGCTTTCAGCGCCCCTTCTTCGATTCTTGCTGCTTGCGGCATTCGGCCACCGCGGCGTCCGACTTGGCGCGCGGCTCGGCCACGGAGCGCACGCGGCCGCCGGCGGCCGCCGAGTTCGGGCCGCCCTGGGCTTCATAGGTGCCGCTCTTTTCGTTGTAGCGTACGCGATCGCCGCGAATGGTGTCGAAAGGCTTGCCGCAGACATAGCGCACCACCACGGCCTGGCCGATCAGGTCGAAGGTGCTCTTGGTGCCATCGTATTCGGCGCGCAGGCCCTTGCCTTCGATCAGTTCGTAGGTCTCGGGACGTTCCTGGCGGATGGTCACCACCTTGCCCTTGTTGGCGGTGGCGGTGCCGTACTGGTTGCCGGCCGCGTCCTCGTGCATTTCCAGCGTGTCGGAGGTCAGCGTCATCAACCCGCGCGTCATGTTGACGTTGCCGGTGAACACGCTTTGCTTTTTCACGTCGTCGTAGTGCAGCGTGTCCGACAGGATCGTCGTGGTGGGCTCCTCGGCGGGCGCGGTCTTGCTCGAACCGGCGGCGGCCGGCTTGGGGTCGGCCGCGAGCGCCGGCGCCATCGCCGATGCCATCAGCAGCACCGCGCCCAGCAGGCGCGTGGTGGGGGCAATGCGAATCCGGAGGTCGGTCATGGTTTCTTCTGGTCAGAGGAGTTGGCAGGGGTTTCGGCGGGACGGCGCGATTTGTTTTCCGTGCCGGCGATTTCCACGTCGGTGGAGGCCGATACCTGCAGTTGGCGTGTCTTGTTGTTGTAGTGCATGCCCTTGCCGTTCATGCGCGAGCGGCCCTTGATGACCTCGGCCGGCAGGTCGGTGTAGACCACGTCGTCGTCGGGCAGGAGGATCAGTTGCTGGCTGCGCACGTCCAGGACGTCGTTGTTGGCATCGGGCTGGCGGTGCACGTGCGCGTCGCCGTTCATGACGATGCGCTTGCCGCCTTGTTCCATGACGGCCGTCTTGGACACGCCCACGGTGATCGGGCTGGCTTCGCGCTGGCCGATGGCCCGCGGCTGGGTGATGTGATAGGAGTCGTCGTCCGGGAAGTGCTCGGCGTATTCGCCCTCCAGCCGGTTGATGGGACGGCCGGTGGGGTCGGTGCGCAGCATCACGAAATTACGCGACCAGGCGTCCATTTCGTGCGTGACGCGGCGCGGCGGATCCGTCTGGATCGCGCGCTGCGCGTAGTCGGCGGCCCAATACGTGCTGGCGACGAGCACCAGCAGCAGGAACAGCGCGATCAGGGAAGGGAAACGATCTTTCATCGGTATGCGAAGGGGTGATGGGCGCGCCGACTTACTGGATGGCGCCCGGGCCGAGCAGCCCCGGCGCCGCCAGGAAACCGCCCAGCCGGCCTTGGGAGGCCAACAGCAGGTCGCAGCATTCGCGCACCGCGCCCCCGCCGCCCGGTTGCGTGGCGATCCAGTGGGCCGCCTGGCTGACGTAGCCCGGCGCGTTCGGCACGCTGGCGGCGAAGCCTGCGCGTTGCATCGCCGGCAGGTCGATGATGTCATCGCCCATATAGCCGGTCTGGTTCAGTTGGACCGCGCTGCGCTGCGCAAGTTCGGCCAGCGCCGTGCCCTTGTCGCGTACGCCCTGCATGACCTCCGAAATGCCCAGTTCGGCGGCGCGGCGGGCCACGATGGGGCCGGAACGGCCGGTCATCAGCGCGACCTTCAGGCCGCCTTCCATCAGCAGGCGCAGCCCGTGGCCGTCGAGCGAGTGGAAGCGCTTCTGGACTTCGCCGGTCTCGCCGTAATACAGGCTGCCGTCGGTCAGCACGCCGTCGACGTCGAAGACCATCAGGCGCACGGCGGCGGCGCGTTCGCGCACGCCCGGCGCAATACGGGCCAGGACCAGGGCTTCGGCGGGGTGGGTGATCGAAGGAGGGAGAGTCATAGTCATACCACTTTGGCGGCCATCAGGTCGTGCATGTGCAAGGCGCCGAGCAGGGCGCCGTCGGCGTCCAGCACCAGCATGTGATTGAGCCGCAGTTCGTCCATCTGGCGCGCGGCCTCGACGGCCAGCGCATCCGGGTTGATGCTGCGCGGCGAGCGCGTCATGCCGGCTTCGACGTTCAGGCTGCGGATGTCGCCGTAGCGTGCGATCAGGCGGCGCAGGTCGCCATCGGTGAAGATGCCCACCGGACGGTGTTGCGGGTCGCAGACGACCGTCATGCCCATGCCCTTGGCCGACATGACTTCGAGCGCCTGCGAGACCGGCGTGCCCAGCGCCACCACGGGCAGGGCGTCGCCCTGGCGCATGACGTTGCGCACGTGGGTCAGCAGGCGCCGGCCGAGCGCCCCGCCGGGATGCGAGCGGGCAAAATCCTGCGGACCGAAGCCGCGCGCTTCGAGACAGGCCACGGCCAGCGCGTCGCCCAGGGCCAGCGCCGTGGTGGTGCTGGCGGTGGGCGCCAGGTTCAGCGGGCAGGCTTCCTGGGACACGCTGGCGTCCAGGTGGACGTCGGCGAGCCGCGCCAGCTCGGACTGCGGGTTGCCGGTAATGGCCACCAGGCTGGCGCCCATGCGGCGCACGACCGGCAGGATGGTGAGCAGTTCCTGGCCCGACCCGGAGTACGAAATGGCGATCAGGACATCGTCGCGGGTGATCATGCCCAGGTCGCCGTGCACCGCTTCGGCCGCGTGCACGAAGAAGGCGGGCGTGCCGGTGGAAGCGAAGGTGGCGGCGATCTTGCGGGCGATGTGGCCGGTCTTGCCGATGCCGCTGACGACCACGCGCCCACGGCAGGCGAGCAGCATGGCGACGACCTGCGCGAAGCGGTCGTCCAGCCGCGCGGACAGGTCCAGGATGCCCTGGCTTTCGATTTGCAGCGTCCTGCGCGCGGATGCCAGCGCGGTCTCGGACGATGTGGTGGGATGGTCGGTCATCAGGGGATTTTAATATCAGGTTGCGGGTTTGCCCCGGGCTGGGGGGTATGGCATCCTGGCGGCTCTTTCATCCGGCTATCAATCTTTCCTTTCCAGGCCCGCTCCATGTCCAGCATTCCCAGCCCCGTCCTTGGCACGCCCCTGTCTCCCCTGGCCACCCGCGTCATGCTGCTCGGCTCGGGCGAACTGGGCAAAGAGGTCATCATCGCCCTGCAGCGCCTGGGCGTGGAAGTGATTGCGGTGGATCGGTACGCCGACGCGCCGGGTCACCAGGTGGCGCACCGCGCCCATGTGGTGTCGATGACGGACCCGGCGGCCCTGGAAAAGATCATCCGGCAGGAGCAGCCGCACGTTATTGTCCCCGAAATCGAGGCCATTGCCACCAATTTGCTGGTGGACCTGGAAGCGGCCGGCGTGGCGCGGGTCACCCCGACCGCCCGGGCGGCGCAATTGACCATGAACCGCGAGGGCATCCGCCGGCTGGCCGCCGAGACCCTGGGGCTGCCCACTTCGCCCTACGCCTTCGTCGATACCGAAGACGAACTGCGCCAGGCCATCGATGGCGGCATCGGCTACCCCTGCGTCATCAAGCCGGTCATGTCCTCGTCGGGCAAGGGCCAGTCCGTCATCAAGGGCGCGGACGACCTGGCCGCGGCCTGGCGCTATGCCCAGGAAGGCGGCCGGGTGGGCGGCGGCCGCGCCATCGTCGAGGGTTTCATCCGCTTCGACTACGAAATCACGCTGCTGACCGTGCGCGCCCGGGGCGTCGATGGCCAGGTCGAGACCCGCTACTGCGAGCCGATCGGCCACAAGCAGGTCGACGGCGACTACGTCGAGAGCTGGCAGCCCCATCCCATGTCGCCCGCGGCGCTGGAGCGTGCCCGCGAGATCGCCCTTGCCGTGACGGCCGAGCTGGGCGGCCTTGGAATTTTCGGCGTCGAACTTTTCGTGGCCGGCGACCAGGTGTGGTTCTCGGAAGTCAGCCCGCGCCCGCACGACACCGGCATGGTCACCATGATCACCCAGGTTCAGAACGAATTCGAGCTGCACGCCCGCGCCCTGCTGGGCCTGCCGGTGGACACCTCGCTGCGCCAGCCCGGCGCCAGCAGCGTCATCTATGGCGGGGTCGAGGCCAAGGCCGTGTCGTTCCACAACGTGGCCCAGGCGCTGGCCGAGCCCGGCACCGACATCCGCCTGTTCGGCAAGCCCGAGTCCTTCGTCAAGCGTCGCATGGGCGTGGGCCTGGCAGTCGCCGAGGACGTGGCCGCCGCGCGCGCCAAGGCCAAGCGCGTGTCGGCCGCCGTCACCGTCAAAGCCGGCTGACGCCCCAGCCCGCTCCGGGTCACACGCCCGGGCTGCCTGTCGTTTGCAAGCCACCCGCCTATCGGCGGGTGGCTTTTTTCGTCGTGCGCCCACAACAGATTGCGACTGATTTCGAGGGCGGCGCGGCAGAATTGTCATCCCTTGCGGCTATACCCCTGCTACCGGTGTGGTTTGTGTTTTCGCACAGTTTGTTCGATAATTTCAGGAATTTCTGAAAACGGCGTAACTATTTATTTATGTTTGCCGTCGTTGCATTTGCTGGCCTGGATGGATCATGGTGCTTACCCCTCAAAACGAACGTTTCGTCCTGCACTTTGGCGAAATGGGCAGCCGTTGGGGCGTGAACCGCACCGTCGGCCAGATCTACGCCTTGCTGTTCCTGGCGCCCCAGCCCCTGCATGCCGACGACATCGCCGAAACGCTGGGCTTTTCCCGTTCGAACGTCAGCCTGGGCCTGAAAGAGCTGCAGTCCTGGCGCCTGGTGAAGCTGGTGCACCAGGTCGGCGACCGCCGCGACTACTTCGAGACGCCCAAGGATGTCTGGGAGATCTTCCGCATCCTGATGGAAGAGAAGCGCAAGCGCGAAATCGATCCCACCCTGACCTTGCTGCGAGACACCCTGCTGGAGCCCCCCGCGGGGCCCGACGGCGCCTATGCGCAGCAACGCATGACCGAAATGCTGGAGCTCATCGAACTGTCCACCGGGTGGTTCGATGAGGTTCAACGTCTGCCGCCGGAGACACTGCAGAACCTGATGAAGCTGGGTTCCAAGGTGCAGAAAGTGCTGGGCTTCGCCGGCAAGTTGCGGGGCAAAGGCTGATCGCCGATCCGCCCCGATTTTTTCAGGAAACCTCTATGAAGCTGTATACAACGCCCTTATCATGGCGCCAGAGACGGCCTGGGAACCATGCCGGTTGCTGTGGCTACTCACCTGCATGGGAGCGCCCCAATGATTGATCTCGACGTCGTCAACCTGTCGCGATTCCAGTTTGCCGCGACCGCGCTGTACCACTTCCTCTTCGTCCCCCTCACGCTCGGCCTGTCGTTCATCCTGGCCATCATGGAAAGCGTGTACGTCATGACTGGCCGCCCCATCTGGAAGCGGATGACGATGTTCTGGGGCACCCTGTTCGGCATCAACTTCGCGCTGGGCGTGGCCACGGGCGTGGTCATGGAGTTCCAGTTCGGCATGAACTGGTCGTACTACAGCCACTACGTGGGTGACATCTTCGGCGCGCCGCTGGCGCTCGAAGGGCTGATGGCCTTCTTCCTGGAAGCCACCTTCGTCGGCCTGTTCTTCTTCGGCTGGAATCGCATGTCCAAGGTCAGCCACCTGGTGGTGACCTGGCTGGTGGCGTTCGGCACCAACTTCTCGGCGCTGTGGATTCTCATCGCCAACGGCTGGATGCAGAACCCGGTGGGCGCGGTGTTCAACCCCGACACCATGCGCATGGAAATGACCGACTTCGCCGCGGTGATCTTCAATCCGGTGGCGCAGGCCAAGTTCGTGCACACGGTCAGCGCGGGCTACGTGGCCGGCGCCATGTTCGTCATGGCGATCAGTGCCTGGTATCTGCTCAAGGGCCGCCATACCGACCTGGCCAAGCGCTCGATGGCGGTGGCCGCCAGCTTCGGCCTGGCGTCGGCGCTGTCGGTCGTCGTGCTGGGTGACGAGAGCGGCTATCTCACCACCGAACACCAGAAGATGAAGATCGCGGCCATGGAATCCATGTGGCACACCGAGCCGGCGCCCGCGTCCTTCAACCTGATCGCGCTGCCCAATCAGGCCGAACGCAAGAACGACTTCGCCATCGAGATTCCCTACGTCATGGGCCTCATCGGCACGCGCTCGCTGACGACCCCGCTGCTGGGCATCAACGACCTGATCCTGCGCGCCGAGAATCGCATCCGCGACGGCATGGTGGCGTACGACGCCCTGCAGAAGATCCGCGCCAATCCCAAGGATGTGGACGCCCGCATGGTGTTCGACCGCACCTGGCCCGATCTCGGCTACGCGTTGCTGGTCAAGCGCTACCAGACCGACATGAGCAAGGTCACCGAAGAGGACATCAAGAAGGCCGCGGTGGATACCGTGCCGAACGTGGCGCCGCTGTTCTGGGCGTTCCGCATCATGGTGGCCGTGGGCATGTACCTGATCCTGTTCTTCGGCGTGGCATTCTGGCTGGCTTCGCGCGGTCGCCTGGACAGCCGCCGCGGCCTGCTGAAGGTGGCGCTGTGGAGCCTGCCCATGCCCTGGATCGCCATCGAGAGCGGCTGGTTCGTGGCCGAGTATGGCCGCCAGCCGTGGGTGATCGAAGGCGTGCTGCCGACGTACTACGCGGCGTCCGGCCTGACGATCGCCGACCTGGCCATCAGCCTGACGATCTTCCTGGTGCTGTACACCGTGCTGCTGATCATCGGTGTGAAGGTCATGCTGCACGCCGTGCGCAAGGGCCCGAAATCCGACGCGCCGGTCCCGGCCAGCGCCGCCGCCGATCCCGTCCACGCCGCCGTGCGCGCTTAAGGGGAGAGAAACAATGGATACCCTTATTCCTTTCGACTACGCCACCCTGCGGGTGGTCTGGTGGGTGCTGCTGGGCGCGCTGCTGATCGGCTTCGCCGTGATGGACGGCTTCGACCTGGGCGTGGCGGCGCTGCTGCCGGTAGTCGCCAAGACCGATGCCGAACGCCGCGTGGTGATCAACGTGGTCGGCCCCGTGTGGGAAGGCAACCAGGTGTGGCTGATCACCGCGGGCGGCGCCATCTTCGCCGCCTGGCCGCTGTTGTATGCCGCCTCATTCTCGGGCTTCTACCTGGCGATGATGCTGGCGCTGATCGCGCTGATCCTGCGTCCCGTCGGCTTCAAGTACCGCAGCAAGATGGAAGGCACCCGCTGGCGCAATAGCTGGGATGGCGTGCTGTGCTTCTCGGGCGTAGTGGCCTCGCTGGTGTTCGGCGTGGCCGTGGGCAACATCATCCTGGGCGTGCCGTTCACCTTCGACGAGAACGCGCTGCGCATGGTGTACCAGGGCCACTTCTACCAGCTGTTCACGCCGTTCGCGCTGCTGTGCGGCGTGCTGAGCGTGGTGATGCTGGCGATGCACGGCGCGGTGCTGCTGGCCTGGCGCACCGAGGATCCGGTGTCGTCGCGGGCGCGCAACTGGGGCCGCCTGTGCGCGCTGCTGGTCCTGGTGCTGTTCGTCGCCGGCGGGTTCTGGGTGACGGCCCTGGATGGCCACGCCATCACCAGCGCCGTCGACATGCAGGGGCCGTCGGATCCCATGCTCAAGAGCGTCACCGTGCAGGCCGGCGCGTGGATGGCCAACTATGCCAAGTGGCCGCTGATGTGGATCGCGCCCGCGCTGGGCGTGGCCGGCGCGGTGCTGGTACTGCTGCTGTTGACGATGCGCGCCAACGTGCTGTCGTTCCTGGCTTCGGCGGTCTCGATCACCGGCATCATCCTGACGGTCGGCTTCTCGCTGTTCCCGTTCCTGATGCCGTCGTCGAGCAATCCGCAGGCCGGCCTGACGGTGTGGGACGCGTCGTCCAGCCACATGACGCTGTGGATCATGGTGATCGCCGTGGTCGTCTTCCTGCCGATCGTGACGCTCTACACCGCCTGGGTGTACCGCGTCATGCGCGGCAAGGTGACCCACGCATCCGTGGGCGACACGCCCAATTCGTACTGAGCTAAGGAGCCTT
Source organism: Achromobacter sp. HNDS-1 (assembly GCF_040084795.1). NCBI lineage: Bacteria > Pseudomonadati > Pseudomonadota > Betaproteobacteria > Burkholderiales > Alcaligenaceae > Achromobacter > Achromobacter sp. HNDS-1. The sequence goes on along the minus strand of NZ_CP157584.1, from coordinate 2,850,672 downwards.
CACCATGTGGTATTTCTCATGGGTACTCGGCCTGGGACTGGCGTGTGCATTCGCCATCCTCAATGCAATGTGGTTCGAGCTGCGCGAAGGTCACTCGCATGACCCGCGTGCCAGCCGTGACGACGAGTGAGCGGCCGCGCCAGCAGCCTGGAGCATGACCCCTCCGCCAGCCTGCGCAAGCCGCCGCGCGAGCAATCGCGCTGGCTGAGGGGGCTGGCCGGGGCGGCCCGGCTGCCGCTGATGCTGGCGGGCGCGGCGCCGCTGGCGTCGGGCGCGTTGCTGGTGGTCCAGGCCTGGCTGCTGGCCAGCGTGCTGGATGCCGCCATCGTGCGGCAGGCGCCGCGCCTGGAGCTGCTTGGCCAGATCCTGGCCATCGCCGCGCTGATGTTGGCGCGCGCCTGCATCACCTGGGCGGGCGAGCGCGCCGGGGCCGATGCCGCCGAACGCATCAAGCGCCACGTGCGCCAGGCGCTGTTCGCGCGCCTGCTGCGCCAGGGCCCGGACTGGAGCCGCAAGCAGGCGTCGGGCGAGATCGCCAGCGCCCTGGTGGATCAGGTCGAGGCGCTAGACGGCTTCTTTTCCAAGTATCTGCCGACCATGGCCGCGGCGGCTTTGCTGCCCGTGGCCTTTTCCGTGCTGCTGTTGCCGGTGGACGTGATCGCGGGGCTGGTGCTGCTGATCACGGCGCCCCTGATTCCGTTGTTCATGGCCCTGGTCGGCTGGGGCGCGCAGGGCGCCAGCCGCCGCCATCTGCGGGCCTTCGCACGCCTGTCGGGTTTCTTCGCCGACCGGCTGCGCGGCCTGTCCACCTTGAAACTCTATGGACGCGCCGAGGCCGAGGCGGCGTCGGTCGCCGCCGCCAGCGACGCGCTGCGCCAGCGTACCCTTTCCGTGCTGCGCATCGCGTTCCTGTCGTCGGCGGTGCTGGAATTCTTCGCCGCGCTGGGGGTGGCTGGCGTAGCCGTCTATATCGGCCTGAGCTATCTGGGATTCCTCGACCTGCGCTGGTCGCCCTTCACGCTGCAGGCCGGCCTGTTCTGCCTGCTGATGGCGCCCGAGGTCTACGCGCCGTTGCGCCAGTTCGCGGCGCACTACCATGACCGCGCCACGGCACTGGCCGCGGTATCGCAGATCGCCACCCTGTTCGACGGCTTGCCGCAAGTGCGGAGCGAGGCCGCGGCCCGTGCGCCCGAGGCGGCGCCGCTGTCAGGCACAGGCGGCGCGCGCCTGGCGGTGGCGGGCCTGACGATGGCCGCGCCCGGCCGACCGCAACCGGTGCTGTCCGAGGCGGCGCTGGCGCTGGCGCCGGGTGAGCGGGTGGCCCTGATGGGTCCCAGCGGAATCGGCAAGTCCACCTTGATCGAAGCCCTTGCGCGCCTGCGTCCGAGCCAGGGCGACATCCGCCTGGACGGCGTGCCGCTGGCGCAATGGGACGAGGCCGCGCTGCGCGCGCGGGTGGCGCTGATCGGGCAGAAGCCGCAATTGCTGGCCGGGTCCATCGCCGACAACATCCGGTTGGGCCGGCCGGACGCTTCCGACGACGCGGTCAGAGAGGCCGCGCGTCGCGCCTGCGTGCTGGAGTTTGCGCAAAACCTGCCGCAAGGGTTGGATACGCCCCTGGGCAGCCGAGGCCATGGCCTGTCCGGCGGCCAGGCGCAACGCGTCGCGCTGGCGCGGCTGTTCCTGCGCGATCCGGGCCTGATCCTGCTGGATGAGCCGACCGCCCATCTGGACGAAGCGACGCAAGCGCGCGTGTTGGACGAGATCCTGGCGTTCGCCGATGGCCGCACACTGCTGCTGGCGACGCATTCGCCCTTGGTCGCGGCGCGTTTCGCCCGGGTACTGCGTGTGGCTGATGCCAAGGTGAAAGACGCATGAAGAATCTGTTGTTGTTGCTGCCCCTGTACGCGCGCCGCAAGGGCGGGCTGCTGCTCGCCCTGTTCTGTGCGCTGGCGACCGTGGCGGCCGGCGTGGGCCTGCTGGGCGTGTCCGGCTGGTTCCTGACCGGCGCGGCGTTGGCGGGGGCCGGCGGCGCTTTCAACCTGTTCGCGCCGTCCGCGCTGGTGCGCGGCCTGTCGTTCCTGCGGATCGTGTCGCGCTATGCCGACCGCGTGGTCGGCCATGCCGCGACGTTGCGGTTGCTGGCGGATTTGCGCGCGGTGGTCTTCACAGCGCTGATCCGGCTGACGCCGCGTCAACTGGCACGCTATCGCAGCGGCGATCTCGTGGCGCGCATGACGGGCGACGTCGACGCGCTGGACACGGTCTTTCTATTTGTGTTGGCGCCCCTTGCCACCGCCATCCTGGCCGGCGCCGTATTGACGGCGGTGCTGGGTTACTGGGTGCCGGCGGCGGCACTGGTGTTCGCGCTGGCCTTGCTGGTGGTGTGCGCGCTGGTGCCATGGTGGTTGCTGCGCGCGGCGCGCAGGCCCGGCGCGGCTGCGCAGGAAAGCGCGGCCGGCCTGCGAGCGGCCGCGCTGGACGCGGTCGACGGCCACGCCGATATGGTGGCGTTGCACGCGCAGGCCCAGACCCTCGCGCATTTCGAGCGCCTGTGCGAGGCCAGCGCCAGGGCGCGCGGCAGCCAGGCGCGCGTGGCTGCCCGCGGGCAATGGTTTCTGCAGGCAGCCGCCGGCGTGTCGGTATTGGCCGTGCTGTGGTTCGGCCTCGCGCAATACGAGGCGGGCGCGCTGGAGGGGCCGTTGCTGGTGGGCCTGTTGCTGGCCGTGATCGGCATCTTCGAGGTGGCTGGTCCGATCATGCGCGGCGCCTCGCGCATGGGCTCGGCGCTGTCCGCCGCCGCGCGCATCCGTGATGTGGCGCAGCGCGAACCGGACATGCGTGATCCCGCCACACCCAGTCCCTTGCCGCAGCGCGGCGCGCTGGAGCTGGTCGGTGTGGACTTCGCCTATCCCGCGCGCGCCGGGGAGTCGCCGGCGCCATTGCTGCGCCAGCTGGATCTGCGCGTGGAAGCGGGGGAGCGCGTGGCCATCCTGGGGCCGAGCGGCGTGGGCAAGTCGACGCTGCTGCACCTGCTGCTGCGCCTGGAGGATCCGCTGGCCGGCCAGGTACGCTATGCCGGCGTCGACGCCCGCGCCTGTGCGCAGGCGGACTGGCACCGACGCATCGCGCTGCTGTCGCAGGACGCGCCGGTCTTCCTGGGCACCTTGCGCACCAACCTGCTTATCGGCGATCCGCGGGCCGATGACGCGGCGCTGTGGCGCGCGCTGGATGCCGCCCGCCTGGGCGAGTTCGTGCGAGGCCTGCCCGACGGCCTGGACACCTGGGCCGGCGAAACCGGTTCGCTGCTCTCGGCCGGGCAGGCGCGGCGCCTGTGCCTGGCGCGGGCGCTGTTGTCACCGGCGGCGGTCATCGTGCTGGACGAACCGACGGCCGGACTGGACGCGGCGGCCGAGGCGGCGTTCCTTGCGGACTTGGGCCACGCCGCGCAGGGCCGTGCCGTGGTGCTGGCGACGCATGCGGCCCTGCCGCCCGGCGCGGTCGATCGCTGTTGCATGCTGCGCGGCGGACAATTGCATGACGTGTCATCGCCGGAGGCAATCCTGGCTTAAGCGCGGATGCGCGGTTATAGTTCGCCTTGCTTCAATTCTTCAGGGCCGTCTTCCATGCAGACCGACAACGCCGAGTACATCCGGCGCACCATCCGCAGCGTTCCAGACTGGCCCCAACCCGGTGTCATTTTTCGTGACATCACGCCCGTGCTGCAGGATCCGCGCGCGTTCCGGGTGCTGATTGACCTTTTCGTCTATCGCTACATGCGCCAGCGCCTGGATCTGGTCGCGGGCGTGGACGCGCGCGGCTTCATCATTGGCAGCGTGCTCGCCTATGAACTGAACCTGGGCTTCGTGCCGGTGCGCAAGAAGGGCAAGCTGCCCTACCGAACCGTGGCCGAGGAATATTCGCTCGAATACGGCAACGCCGCGGTCGAGATGCACACCGATTCGGTGCGCACCGGCCAGCGCGTCCTGTTGGTCGATGACCTCATCGCCACTGGCGGCACCATGCTGGCGGCCATCAAGCTGTTGCAGCGCCTGGGCGCCAACGTGGTCGAGGCCGCCGCCATCATCGACCTGCCCGAACTGGGTGGCTCGGCCAAGATCGCGGCCACCGGCACGCCGCTGTACACGGTCTGTCAATACGACAGCGCCTCCGTCTGAACGGCGGGCGCGCGGGAGTCAGGCGTCGGACAGCCGCGGCTGGATGAAGTCCAGGAACGCCTTGGTCTTGGCCGGCAGCATGCGCGAGGGCAGCAGGGCGAACAAGGGCAGGGGCGTCAGGCTCCAGTCGGGCAGCACGCGCACCAGTCCGGCCTGCTGGATCGCCCGTTCCATCGCATCGAACACCAGCAGGGGCGTGATGCCCAGGCCCTGTCCTGCCAGGCGTCCGAGCATGCCGACGTTGTTGGCTGACAGCCGGCCCGATACCTGCACCCGCTCCACCTTGTCACCCGAATGCAGCATCCAGAAGGACGATTCGTCGCGCATCGTCGGACGCAGGCATTCGTGATGGCTCAGGTCGGCCGGCACGCGCGGCTCGCCGTGGCGCGCCAGGTAGTCGGGCGAGGCGTATAGCTGATGCGCCATCAGCACGATCTTGCGCGAGATCAGGCTGGAATCGGGCTGCTGCCCGAAGCGCAGGATCAGGTCGAACGGATTGCTGATGGGGTCGATCGGCCGCATGCTGAGATCGAAGTCGCATTCGATATCGGGATGCTGTTCGCGGAATTCGCGGATGACGGCGGGCAGGAACAACTGCGCCAGACTGGTTGGCAACGAGATGCGCAGGCGGCCCTTGGGCTGCACCGCCATGTCGAGCAACTGGTCATGGGCGATACGGGCTTCTTCGACGATGTGGCGGCAGCGCTCGAAGTAGATGGCGCCGGCTTCGGTCAGGTCGATCTTGCGGGTGCTGCGGTTCAGCAGGCGCATGCCCACGCTGCGCTCCAGTTCGCTGACCCGGCGTGAGAGCGTGGATGTCGGGATATTCAGCGCTTCCGCGGCGTGGCTGAAATTCTTGCGCTTGGCGACCTCGACGAAGAGCGCGATGTCGTTAAGCTGGATATCCATGGGGCCCTCAAATTCAAAATTCCATTTCTGGCAGGTTCATATGATAAGTGGAATTATTGTCCCGACAGTGGAAATGTCTATTTAGCCAGGACAAGGCAATCCCGTGCCACGTGGTGAACGCATGTTCCACGGCCTGGCTGGCGCGCAGCTGAATGCCGAGGTGCGCCGGCGGCAGCGGAGTGGCCCGGTAGATTGCGCAATTGATGCGCAGCTTTGACGGATACGCTTTGCAATTGTCCCGTCCATGCAAATATGTTCACCAAAATAAGGGTTTTTACTAGGAGCTGATCGCCAGATACTTCACCCCAAGCAATCGAATTGTCACATTGCCGCTGCCGCCCTGGCAGCGGACGGTGTGCCAGGTTTAGGATGGAGTCATCACAATGAAAGCCCTAGCTACCGCACTCATGGTTACCGCAACGCTGGCGGGCATGTCCGCCGCCCATGCCGATGGCAAGACCCGCGAACAGGTCCAGCAGGAATACCAGGCCGCCAAGGCTGCCGGCCAGGTCACGTTCGGCGAACAGGACTATCCGCCCGCCATCGCGCAGCAAGGCACCATGACGCGCGAGCAGGTGCGGCAGGAGCTGCAAAGCGCCAAGGTGGCAGGCCAGGTCACCAGCGGCGAACTGGACTACCCGCCGCGCGCCGCGGCGCCGCAAACGGTCGGCAAGACTCGCGAGCAGGTGCGTGAAGAACTCGCCCAGGCCAAAGCCCGCGGCGAATACACCTTCGGCGAACTGGACTATCCGCCCAAGGGCCGTTGATCGCTGGAGCACGGTCCCCACGAAACCCCTTGCTCGCCAAGGGGTTTTTCGTCTCGGGACGCAGGCGGCATGACGCGCGGGCTGTGGCGTATATGCCGCAAAACTGTGCGGCCAGTTCAACATGTGATGTCGCTCGACAGCCGAAAACGGTGGCGCCCCGGAAGTCGTGACGCGCCAATTGCGAGCAAGGATTCACATTTGATATCAAGGCGTTAAGGCGCCTTCGCGGGCATCTCGGCAGCGCGGGTGGCAGGCATTATCCCACCCATGGAAAGTTGTTCTTCGAAATCCGGATTACTTCAAATTGTTCCTGAGCCGAAACTAGATTCAGTGCAGACGCCGCTCGCTTTTTTTCGCAGCGGCACGCAGACCACGGCGGGTTTCGCCGCGCGGATGCGTCCATGCCTTTATCTCGCCATTTTGGGGACTTTTATGAAGAAGACGCTATTGGCCGTCGCGTTGCTGGCCGGCTTCGCCGGTGCCGCGCAAGCCGCCGACTCCGTGACGCTGTACGGCCTGATCGATGCCGGTATCGGTTACGAACAAGTGAAATTCAACGGTCATTCGCAAAGCCGCATCGCCGGCGTGCAGGGCGTGAGCAGCGGTTCGCGCTTCGGCCTGCGCGGCTCGGAAGACCTGGGCGACGGCCTGCGCGCCGTGTTCAACCTGGAAGGCGGCTTTGGCCCGATGAACGGCCAATCGCTGCAGAACGGCCGCCTGTGGGGCCGCCAGGCCACCGTCGGCCTGGACAGCGATTCGTGGGGCCGCCTTGAGTTCGGCCGCCAGACCAACCTGGCTTCGAAGTACTTCGGCTCGATCGACCCGTTCTCGATCAGCTACAACACCGCCAACCTGGGCACCACGTTCAGCAGCGCCAACACCATGCGCCTGGACAACATGGTGCTGTACCAGACCCCCAGCATGGACGGTTTCAAGGTGGGCGTGGGCTACTCGTTCAGCGCCGATGACAGCGTCACCGACGACAAGCAGAAGGGTTTTGCCACCGGCAACAACAACCGCGTCCTGACCGCGGGCGTGCAATACCTGAACGGCCCGTTGAACCTGGCGGCCGCCTATGACCGCTTCAACCCGTCCAACGACACCACGGGCGGCAAGTCCAGCTCGCGCATCCAGGAATACATCATCGGCGGCACCTATGACTTCGAGGTGGTGAAGGTGGCGGCGGCGTTCAGCCAGACCCGTGATGGCTGGTTCATCGGCCAGAACATGGGCACCACGCCGGACGGCATGCAGAAGCTGGGCACGTTCAAGCTGGCCGACGGCTTCCGCGCCAATTCCTACATGATCGGCGCCACCGTGCCGTTGGGCCGCCACGCCGTGTTCGGCTCCTGGCAGCGCGCCACGCCGAACAACGACAAGCTGACCGGCGATGACGCAACCTTCAACGTCTACAGCCTGGGCTACACGTACGACTTCACCAAGCGCACCAACCTGTACGCGTACGCCTCCTATGGCGACAATTACGCGTTCCAGCACGATGCCCGTGACACCGCGTTCGCGGTGGGTGTGCGTCACCGTTTCTAAGCAAGGGCGCCGGCCTGGCTGCACCTTGCTGAATGCGCGGCACATCTCCGTGAGCCGCCGAGTGACAGCGACCCCCCCCTCCAGGTTGCAGCCGGGCGGGTCTTGAGCAAAGAAGGGCAGGGCCTCCGTATGGAGGCCCTCTCGCTTTCTGGGGAACGGAGTTACAGGAACAGCTTGTAGGCCGGGTTGTCTGTCTCGTTCCAGTGCGGGTAGCCGAGGTCGGCCACGAAGTTGCGGAACTGCTTTTTATCGGCCGGCGGCACCTGGATGCCGATCAGGATGCGGCCGTAGTCGGCGCCCTGGTTGCGATAGTGGAACAGGCTGATGTTCCATTCCGGGTTCATGGCGTTCAGGAAACGCATCAGCGCGCCCGGGCGTTCCGGGAACTCGAAGCGGTAGAGCAGCTCGTCGCGCGCCTGCGCGGAGCGCCCGCCGACCATGTGGCGCAAGTGGGTCTTGGCCATTTCGTCGTGAGTCAGGTCGAGCGTGTCGAAGCCGTGGCGGCGGAAGTGATTGGCGATCTTCGCGGGTTCGGCCGGCGAGGACACCTGCAGGCCGACGAACACGTGGGCGCGGTCCGAATCGGAAATGCGGTAGTTGAACTCGGTCACGCTGCGTTCGCCGACCAGTTCGCAGAAGCGGCGGAAGCTGCCGCGCTGCTCAGGCATGGTGACGGCGAAGACCGCCTCGCGCATTTCGCCGACCTCGGCGCGTTCGGCCACGAAGCGCAGGCGGTCGAAGTTCATGTTGGCGCCGCAGGCGATGGCGACCAGCGTCTTGTCCTTGAGCTTGTGTTCGGCGGCGTATTGCTTGGCGCCGGCCACGGCCATGGCGCCGGCGGGCTCCAGCACGCTGCGCGTGTCCTGGAACACATCCTTGATGGCGGCGCAGATGGAATCGGTGTCCACCACCACGAAATCGTCGACGTACTTGCGCGTGAGCTTGAAGGTCTCTGCGCCCACCAGCTTGACGGCCGTGCCGTCGGAGAACAACCCGACGTCGTTCAACTGCACGCGGCGGCCGGCACGCACGCTGCGCAGCATGGCGTCGGAATCTTCGGTCTGCACGCCGATGATCTTGATCTCGGGGCGCAGCTGCTTGATGTAGGCGGCCACGCCGGCGATCAGGCCGCCGCCGCCGATGGCCACGAAGATGGCGTCGATCGGGCCGGGGTGCTGGCGCAGGATCTCCATGCCGACCGTGCCCTGGCCGGCGATCACGTCGGGATCGTCGAACGGGTGCACGAAGGTCAATTTCTCTTTCTTTTCCAGCGTTTGCGCGTGGGCATAGGCGTCGGAGAAGCTTTCGCCGGCCAGCACCACTTCGCCGCCCAGGCGGCGCACCGCGTCGATCTTGACCTGCGGGCTGGTGGTGGGCATGACGATGACCGCGCGGCAGCCGAGCCGGGAGGCGGCCAGCGCCACGCCCTGGGCGTGGTTGCCGGCCGAGGCCGCGATCACGCCGCGGTTGCGCGCCGCCGGCGTCAGGTTGGCCATCTTGTTGTACGCCCCGCGCAGCTTGAAGCTGAATACGGCCTGCGTGTCCTCGCGCTTGAGCAGGATCGTGTTCGCCATGCGCTGCGACAACAGCGGCGCGGATTCGAGCGGCGATTCGACCGCGACGTCGTAGACCTTGGAGGTCAGGATGCGTTTCAGATAATCGGTGGACATGGACTGCGCGTGGGTAGGGGCGAAAAAAGGTCGGCGCGCGGAGACGGCCGCGCACGCCGGGGCGTGAGCGCGATTATTGCAGGGAAAGCCGCGATGCCCGACGGTTTTCCGGCGCTTTCGCCATGGACCGGACAGGCGCGGGGGCCGTGCGCGGCTACACTCGTCGCCATCATGGAAGAAAGCCTGCTCTCCGCCATCCACTGGCTGCTGAACCTGTTGGCCCTGCCGTCGGTGGGCCTGTCCGCCATCTTCGCCGTGTCGCTGATCTCGGCCACGTTGCTGCCGCTTGGCTCGGAGCCGGCGGTGTTCGGCTATATCAAGCTGTCGCCCGACATGTTCTGGCCCGCCATCCTGGTGGCGACCGCCGGCAACACCATCGGCGGCGCCATCAGTTACGCCATGGGCCTGGGCGCGGAAAAGGCCGTCGAGCGCTGGAAGGAGCGTCACCCCCATGCGCCGGCCCAATCCCGCATGCGCGGGCGCTGGCACGAGCGCGCCCATGACTGGATACACCGCATGGGGCCGCCGGCGCTGCTGCTGTCCTGGCTGCCGGCCGTGGGCGATCCGCTGTGCGCCGTGGCCGGCTGGCTGCGGCTGCCGTTCTGGCCCTGCGTGGCCTATATGGCCATCGGCAAGTTCCTGCGCTACCTGGCCATGACGGCGAGCCTGCTGTGGCTGTTCCCCGGGCAGGTCTAGGTGCTGACGCCCCGCTTAATTGGGGACGCATAAACATGCCATTGTCCCGTTTCTGGACGCTTCCCAGGGGGTATTCGGGGGCGGTTCCGGCCAATGGCATAAAATAATTTTTTAAGGGCCCCCTCTTGCCGCCATGAACGCCCCACTCGCCAGCCACATCTTGAACGGGGCGACGCCGCCCACAGCACCCGCGCGACTGCGCGAAATTCCCTACAACTACACGTCGTTCTCCGATCGCGAGATCGTCGGCCGGCTGCTGGGCGATGACGCCTGGAGCCTGTTGACCGACCTGCGCGGCGAACGCCGCACCGGGCGCTCCGCCCGCATGCTGTACGAGGTGCTGGGCGACATCTGGGTGGTGCGCCGCAATCCGTACCTGCAGGACGACCTGCTGGACAACCCCAAGCGTCGCAAGCAGCTGATCGACGCACTGCACCATCGGCTGGGCGAGATCGACCGCCGCCGCGAACCCGGCGCGCCGGCCGAGGCCGGCCACGATCCGCATCGCGACGAAAAGGTGCTGGGCCTGCTGGGCCGGGCGCGTTCGGCCATCGCCGCCTTCGAGGGCGAGTTCGACCAGACCGCCATGCTGCGCAAGCAGGCGCAGAAGGTGCTGGGCCGCATCACCGCGCGCGACAACATCAAGTTCGACGGCCTGTCGCGCGTGTCGCACGTGACCGACGCCACCGACTGGCGCGTGGAATACCCGTTCGTGGTGCTGACGCCGGACTCGGAAGACGAGATCGCCGCGCTGGTCACCGCCTGTATCGAGCTGGGCCTGACCATCGTGCCGCGTGGCGGCGGCACCGGCTATACCGGCGGCGCGATTCCGCTGACCTGGAAGTCGGCCGTCATCAATACCGAGAAATTCGACAAGCTGGGCAAGGTCGAGTCCTGTATCCTGCCCGGGCTCACCGAGCCCGTGGCCGTCATCCATGCCGGCGCCGGCGTGGTGACCAAGCGGGTGTCGGAAGCGGCCGAGGCGGCCGGCTTCGTGTTCGCCGTGGACCCGACCTCGGCCGAGGCCTCGTGCGTGGGCGGCAACATCGCCATGAACGCCGGCGGCAAGAAGGCCGTGCTGTGGGGCACCGCGCTCGACAACCTGGCCTGGTGGCGCATGGTCGATCCGGACGGCAACTGGCTCGAAGTGACGCGCCTGGACCACAACATGGGCAAGATCCATGACGTGGAGGTGGCCCGCTTCGAACTCAAGTGGTTCGACGGCCGTGGCAAGCCGGGCGAGCGCCTGCTCAAGACCGAGACCCTGGAAATCGCCGGCCGCGTGTTCCGCAAGGAAGGCCTGGGCAAGGACGTCACCGACAAATTCCTGGCCGGCCTGCCGGGCATCCAGAAGGAAGGCTGCGACGGCCTGATCACGTCGGCGCGCTGGGTCCTGCACCGCATGCCCAAGCATACGCGCACGGTCTGCATGGAATTCTTCGGCCAGGCGCGGGACGCGATTCCGTCGATCGTCGAGGTCAAGGGCTACCTGGACGGCGAAGGCCGCGCCCGCGGCGCCATCCTGGCCGGCCTGGAGCATCTGGACGAGCGCTATCTGCGCGCGGTCGGCTACGCCACCAAGAGCAAGCGCGGCTCGCTGCCCAAGATGGTGCTGATCGGCGATATCGTCGGCGACGACGAGGACGCCGTGGCCGCGGCCGCCAGCGAAGTGGTGCGCCTGGCCAACACCCGCCACGGCGAAGGCTTCGTGGCGGTGAGCGCCGAGGCCCGCAAGAAGTTCTGGCTTGACCGTTCGCGCACCGCCGCGATCGCGCGCCACACCAACGCCTTCAAGATCAACGAAGACGTGGTGATCCCGCTGCCGCGCATGGGCGAGTACACCGACCATATCGAGCGCATCAACATCGAGCTGTCGACCCGCAACAAGCTGCGCCTGCTGGACGCGCTGGACGACTATCTCTGTACGCCGCTGCCGGTCGGCAAGGCGGAAGACGCCGCCGACGACGAGACCCGCGCCGAGGTGCTGGCCGAGCGCACGCGCCAGGCCATCGAGCTGCTGGCCGCCGCGCGCCAGCGTTGGCAGTGGCTGCTGGACAATCTGGACCTGCCGTTGGCCGACGCCATGCCGCAGCTGGACGACCTGGGCATGTCGCATCTGCACGCCACGCTGACCGAGCGCCTGGCGGCGCAGCCGCAGGCGCGCGTGTTCGATGTGGTGCAGGACCGCACCATTCGCGTGTCGTGGAAGACCGAGGTGCTGGCCGGCCTGCAGGCCGCGTTCTCGGGCGCGGCGCGCAAGCCGATCCTGGACGAACTGGTGGCGATCCACGGCCGCGTGCTCAAGAGCCGCGTGTTCGTGGCGTTGCACATGCACGCTGGCGACGGTAACGTCCACACCAATATCCCGGTCAACTCGGACGACTACGGCATGCTGCAGGAGGCCCACCAGGCCGTCGAGCGCATCATGCAGATCGCGCGCGACCTGGACGGCGTGATCTCGGGCGAGCACGGCATCGGCCTGACCAAGTACGAGTTCCTGACGGAAGCCGAGCTGGCGCCGTTCCAGGACTACAAGCGCCGCGTCGACCCCAATGGTCACTTCAACGCCGGCAAGCTGATGCCGGGCGCCGACCTGCGCCACGCCTGGACGCCCAGCTTCAACCTGATGGGCCACGAGTCGCTGATCATGCAGCAGAGCGACATCGGCGCCATCTCGGATTCGATCAAGGACTGCCTGCGCTGCGGCAAGTGCAAGCCGGTGTGCGCCACCCATGTGCCGCGCGCCAACCTGCTGTACTCGCCGCGCAACAAGATCCTGGCGACCTCGCTGCTGGTCGAGGCCTTTCTGTACGAAGAGCAGACCCGCCGCGGCGTCAGCCTGAAGCACTGGGAAGAGTTCGAGGACGTGGCCGACCACTGCACCGTCTGCCACAAGTGCTACAACCCCTGTCCGGTCGACATCGACTTCGGCGACGTGTCGATGAACATGCGCGCCGTGCTGCGGCGCATGGGCCGCAAGTCGTTCAATCCGGGCACGGCCAGCGCCATGTTCTTCCTGAACGCCAAGGATCCGGCCACTATCAACGCCACCCGCAAGGCGATGGTGGGCGTGGGCTACAAGGTGCAGCGCGCCGCCCACGACCTGCTGTCGGGCCTGGTGAAGAAACAGACCTCGGCGCCGCCGGCGACCGTGGGCAAGCCGCCGCTGCGCGAGCAGGTGGTGCACTTCGTCAACAAGAAGATGCCGGGCGGGCTGCCCAAGCAGGCCGCGCGCAAGCTGCTCGATATCGAAGACGCGAACTACGTGCCGATCATCCGCGATCCGAAGGCCACCACGGCCGACACGGAAGCGGTGTTCTATTTCCCGGGCTGCGGTTCGGAACGCCTGTTCTCGCAGGTCGGCCTGGCCACGCAGGCGATGCTGTGGCATGCCGGCGTGCAGACCGTCCTGCCGCCGGGCTACCTGTGCTGCGGTTATCCGCAGCGCGGCAACGGCATGACCGACAAGGCCGAGCAGATCATCACCGACAACCGGGTGCTGTTCCACCGCGTCGCCAACACGCTGAACTACCTGGACATCAAGACCGTGGTGGTCAGCTGCGGCACCTGCTACGACCAACTGGCCGGCTACGAGTTCGAGAAGATCTTCCCGGGCTGCCGCCTGATCGACATCCACGAATACCTGCTGGAAAAGGGCATCAAGCTGGAAGGCGCCAAGGGCGTGCGCTACATGTATCACGACCCCTGCCACACGCCGATGAAGCTGCAGGATCCGATGAAGACCGTGCGGTCGCTGGTGGGCGACGGCGCGGTCAAGAGCGACCGCTGCTGTGGCGAGTCGGGCACGCTGGCGGTCAGCCGGCCGGACATCTCGACCCAGGTGCGCTTTCGCAAACAGGAAGAGCTGCTCAAGGGCGATGCCGCGCTGCGCAGCGATGGCTTCACGGGTGACGTCAAGGTGCTGACCTCGTGCCCGTCGTGCCTGCAGGGGCTGTCGCGCTACCAGGGCGACACCGGCATGGATGCCGACTACATCGTGGTCGAGATGGCGCGCCACATTCTCGGCGAAGGCTGGATGGAAGACTACGTGCGCCGCGCCAACGCGGGCGGCATCGAGCGCGTGCTGGTGTAAGCGCCGCCGTTGTGGCGTCAGGACGCAACGCCCGGCGGTGACGCCGGGCGTTTTGCTTTGGGTGGACTGCTGTGGCCTCCCGTAGCAACGGAAAGCTTGTGTTGCTATTTTATTGCAAATAACATTGCGTCTCAGTTGTAGATTAAGGCGACGCATTTTCCATGCCTGTTTTCCCCCGTGCCCCCATCCTGGCCGCCGTCCTGGCAGCCACGGCCAGCCTGCCGGCTCATGCCGCGCGCCAACCGATTGCCGAGGCGCCCCTTTCCGGTGAAACCGAATTCCACTGCCACTTCGATCAGGACAACAGCACCGAGTGCGTCAGCACTTACCGCTATACCATCCTGACGCTGGCCGGGCGCGACCTGGTCTCGCGCATCGACCGCAGCTACGCCGAGAACGATACGTTCAAGGTCGAGCGCGCCGAACTGATCCAACCGGGCGAAAAGCCCGTGCCGCTGACCGACGCGCAGATCGATACCCGCATGGCGCCCAATCCGGACCAGGGGTTCCTGCGGGAGAAGCAGACCTCGCTGGCCTTTCCCAACCTGCGGGTAGGCAGCACCATCGTCTATACCCTGCGCGAACGCTTCGCCGGCATTCCGTCGGCGACGCAGTTCCACTACGTGCTGGACCTGCAACCGCGCGCCGTGCGGCAGGAGCGTTTCCGGGCCGAGTTCAGCGCCGACCGCCCGATGGTGTGGCGGGGCCGGTCCATGGACGCCTATCGCGTCGAGGCGACGCCCGATGCCAGGCACATCACGGTGGAGCTGAAGGCCACGCCCTACTACTACGCTTACGTCAATGAGGCGGACCAGGGTTATCTGCGGCAGTCGCCGCGCCTGGAGATCGGCAGTTCCGACGCGCTGCAGGACTATTTCGGCCCGTTCGCCAGGCGCTACAACGAGATCCTGGCGGCCGCCTTGCCACCGAACGCCGCCGCCGCGGTCGCGGCGCAGCGCGGCCAGCCCGCGCCCAAGGCCGTGGCCGGCCTGATGCGCCATCTGCACGAACACTATCGCTACCTGGGCGACTGGCGCAGTAGCGAGCGCGGCCAGATCCCGTTCGCGCTGGACGAGATCGAGCGCCGCGGCTATGGCGACTGCAAGGATCTGGCGGTGTTGCTGGTGGCCATGTTGCGCGCGGCCGGCATCGACGCCGAACCCGCGCTGGTGACGCGCGGCACCATGGCGCCCGACCTCCTGCTGCCGGGGCTGGCGGCGCCCAACCATGCCATCGTGCGTGCCCAAGTGCAGGGCGCGACCTGGTGGCTGGATCCCACCAACCCGGTGTTCGTGCCGGGTTTCACCATGCCCGACATCCAGCAGCGCTGGGCGTTTGTCATGGACGATCAAGGCCATATGCGGCGCGAGGACATCGCGCTGGAAGCGCCGGCCGCGGGCGTCGTGGTGACACGCAACGAGCAATTCGGCAAAGGCGGGCAAGCACAGGTGCGCGCGTCGGTCGAGGTCGGGCGGATGGTGGCGGCGGAAGTCAGCGTGGGCGACCTGCAGAACGGCGCCACGGCGATGGACCAGGCGCTATGCCGCAGCTTCGCCGCCGAGAACCGCGATTGCCGGCTGCAACGCGCCGCCAGTGACTTCGTGGTGCCGGCCGTCTATCGCATCGACGCCACGCTGGTGGACCTGCGGGCGTTGGAACGCGTCGGCGGGCAGTATGTGCACGCGCAGTCGCACCTGGGCGATGATTGGGAATCCTTCGCCCGCTATCGCCAGACTGGCCAGCTGGCGGATATCTACCTCGGCACGCCGGAGATATCGTCGTACGAGGTGACGCTGGCGGGCGGCCAGGTCGATGCGCGGGCGCTGCATTGCCAGGTGCGCTCGCCCTGGATCGACGTCGACCTGGATGGCAAGCCTGCCGACTCGGGCTACCAGTATCGCTACCGCAGCGTCCGCAAGGTCAGCTGGTTCAGCCATGGCGACATCATGTCGGAGGCGTTCGGCCAGGCCATCGAGCAGGGCCGGCAATGCGTGGAGTCCCTGCGACTGGCGGTCAGGCTGCCGCGCGAGTGACCGGCCAGCGGGCCGTTGCCGGCAGCGCCAGGAGCACCAAAGAAAAACGCGGCCCCGTGGGGCCGCGTTTTTCATGGGCGGGGCGGGCTCATTCGAGCTTGATGTTGGCCTTCTTGATCACCTCGGCCCAAGTGGCGCGTTCCTGGTCGGCATAGGCCTTGAAGTCCTGCGCCGACATCGGCATCGGGATGACGCCCATGTCCAGCATCTTCTGCGACACGGCCGGCGATTTGAGCGCGGCATCGAGTTCGGCGGACAGCTTCTTGACCACCGGTTCCGGCAGGCCGGCGGGGGCGACCAGGCCCTGCCAGGCGTAGGCGGTGAAGTCGGGCACGCCCTGTTCAGCCATGGTGGGCGCGTCCGGCAGCACGGCAACGCGCTCGGGCGTGGCCGCGGCCAGCACGCGCAGCTTGCCGGCCTTGACGTTGGGCAGGCCGGCGGCCAGGTCGATGAACATCACGTCCACCTGTCCGCCCAGCAGGTCCTGGATGGCGGGCGCCGCGCCCTTGTAGGGCACGTGCAGCAGGTTGGCGCCGGTGCGCTGCTTGAACAATTCCAGCGCCAGGTGATGCGGAGAACCGGCGCCAGCGGAGGCGGCGGTCAGCTTGCCGGGCTCCTTCTTGGCGGCCTGGATCACGTCGTTGACCGTCTTGTAGGGCGAATTGACGTTCACCGCCAGCAGCAGCGGGAACTTGGCGATGCCGCCGACGTAGGTGAACTTGGACGGATCGTAGGCCAGCTTGGCGTACAGCGTCGGGTTGTACGCCAGGGTGCCGGAGTCGGCCGTGCCGATGACGTAGCCGGAGGGGTCGGCCTGCGAGATCGCGGTGGCGCCGATGATGGTGGCCGCGCCGGGGCGGTTCTCGACCACGATGGTCTGGCCCAGCGGCTTCTCGATGCCACTGGCCACGGTGCGCGCGACCACGTCGGCGCCGCCGCCGGCCGGGTAGGGCACGATCCAGCGAATGGGTTGGGTGGGCCAGGATTGGGCCGAGGCCGCGGTGGCGGCCAGCGACAGGGCGGCAAGCGCCAACAGGCGCCGGGCGTGCTTGTGCATGGGGAGTCTCCTCGTTTTTTTGCGAGGGTATTATGCCCCGGGCCGGCGGCAATATGCGTGTGTTTCGAGGCCCCGATTCAGCGGCTTATTGCGGATCCGGGTAGCTGCGGGCGCCGAAGAGGGCGGTGCCGATGCGCACTTCGGTCGAGCCTTCCTCGATCGCCAGTTCGAAGTCGCCGCTCATGCCCATCGACAGCCGCTCCAGCGACACGCCGGCAATGTCCGCTTGGCGCAACTGGTCGCGCAGTTCGCGCAGGGCGCGGAAGCAGGCGCGAACTTCCTGCGGTTCGGGCGAGTTCACGGCCATCGTCATCAGGCCCTGCACGCGCAGCGTGGGGAAGTCCGCCACGATGCGGCGCAGGAAGCCCGCCACCTGGTCTGGCGCCATGCCGTACTTGCTGGGCTCGGTCGAGGTCTTCACCTGGACCAGCACGTCGAGGGTCCGGCCCTCGTTGAGCAGGCGGCGGTGCAGTGCTTCGGCCAGGTCCAGGCGGTCCAGCGATTGCAGCTCGGTGGCGTCGCGCGCGGCGTCCTTGGCCTTGTTGGTCTGCAGGTGCCCGATCAGTACCCAGTGCAGGCCCTGGCCGGCCAGGGCGGCGGCCTTCTGGCGCAATTCCTGGGTTTTGTTCTCGCCGAAGCGGGTCAGGCCCAGCGCCATGGCCTCGCGGATGGCGTCGACCTCGAAGGTCTTGCTGACGGGCAGCAGGGTCACGCTGTCCGGCGCGCGGCCGGCGCGCTGGCAGGCCTGTGCAATGCGTTGTCGGATCCCGGCCAGGCGGGCGGCCATGGTGTCTACATCGGTCATGCGGTTCTCTTGGGAACGGAATGTCCCATAGTGTAGGACGCGCGCGCACCGTTTCGCCACACCGGGCCGCGCGCCACGCTATCTTCGTTGACCCTGTCCGAATCGCAGGCTTAGAATTTCAGGATATTTGTTTAGATTTCAATGTTCTAAACCCGCCGGCGCGGTCCTCGCGGACCGCGCGATTCCCTCCTCCCTTTCGCCGTTTCCCTTCGCCATGTCCAGCGCCGCGCCCGAGTACGCATTTGCCACGCCTTTCCTGAATCCCCCCGCTTCGCCGATCCGATCGCTCATGCCCTACGCGCTGCGTCCCGGCACGATCTCGCTGGCGGGCGGCTACCCCGCGCAGGAACTGTTCGACGTGGATGGTCTGTCGATCGCCTCGACGCAGGTGCTGGCGCGTCTGGGCGCCTGCCTGCAGTACTCGAACATCGATGGCCAGGCCAGCCTGCGCCATGAGCTGGCGCGGCTTTCGGCGGCGCGCGGGCTGCAATGCAACGCGGATACGGAACTGGCCGTCACGGGCGGCTCGCAACAGGCGCTGGCGCTGTTGAGCCGGGTGATGCTGCAACCGGGCGACCACGCCATCATCGAATCGCCCGCCTTCCCCAATTCCGTGCAGGCGCTGCGCTACACCGGCGCCACCGTGCACACCGTGTCGTCGGGCCCGGATGGCATCGACATCGACGCGCTCGACGAGCTGGCCACCCGCGTCAAGCCCAAGGTCGTGTGCGTGGTGGCGTCGTTTTCCAACCCCTGCGGCGCCACCCTTTCACGCCAGCGCCGCCTGCGCCTGCTGGAACTGGCGGTCAAGCATCGCTTCCTGATCGTCGAAGACGACCCCTACAGCGAACTGCGCTTCGCCGGCGAAGCGGTGCCGCCCATCATGGCGCTGGCCGAAGGCGAGGCGCGCAACTGGGCCGTCTACCTGGCCAGCATGTCCAAGACCATGGCGCCGGCCCTGCGCATCGGCTGGCTGGTGGCGCCGGCCGAGATCCGCCGCCGCTGCGTCGGCGCCAAAGCTGCCGACGACATGGCTTCGTCCGCCTGGATCCAGGAAGTGGTGGCACAGTACCTGGCCAACGGCCGCTACGAAGAACACGTGCCGCGCATCCGCGCCGCCTACGGCCAGCGCTGCGACGCCATGGCCACGGCCCTGGCGCGCGAGCTGGACGGCCGCATCACCTTCAGCAAGCCCGAAGGCGGCATGTTCTTCTGGGCCCGCCTGACCGGCGAGGTCGACGCCACCCGCCTGCTGCCCTATGCCATCGAGCACGAAGTGGTCTACGTGCCGGGCAAGGCGTTCTACGCCGACCCGGCGCAGGCCGACCTGCACGCCATGCGCATGTCGTTCGCCACCATGAACGAAAGCCAGATCGCGCAGGGCATGGAGCGCCTGAGCCGCGCCCTGGACGCCTGCGAGGCCAACCTGCCGGTGTCTATTTCGCTCGCGGCGTGATATACCCAAATAAGCGCTTGTTATTTGGCGCGGGCGCTTCATGCCGATAAGCTTCTCGCCTCGGCGCGCTTGCGGGCCCCGCTTCAATGGGGCGCTCGCGCGTCCTGGAACCACAGGAAAACAAGTCATGAACATTGCAAAAGGGTTGGCAGGCGCGGCGTTGTTGTTCGCCGTGGCACAAGGGGCGCAGGCGGCCACGCTGGACGTCGTGCGCCAGCGCGGGGCGGTCGCCTGCGGCACCACCACGGGCTTCGCCGGCTTTTCCGCGCCCGACGCGCAGGGCAAGTGGCAGGGCCTGGACGTGGACCTGTGCCGCGCGATCGCCGCGGCCGTGTTCGGCGATGCCAACAAGATCAAGGTGGTGCCGCTGAATTCGCAGCAGCGCTTTACCGCGCTGCAGTCCGGCGAAGTCGACGTGCTGACCCGCAATACCACCGTGACGCAGCAGCGCGATACGGCGCTGGGCA
This sequence comes from Achromobacter sp. HNDS-1, assembly GCF_040084795.1. NCBI lineage: Bacteria > Pseudomonadati > Pseudomonadota > Betaproteobacteria > Burkholderiales > Alcaligenaceae > Achromobacter > Achromobacter sp. HNDS-1. Next base: position 2,830,996 of record NZ_CP157584.1, on the reverse strand, counting down.
TCATCCACGCCGGCATCAACTTCTACGACGGTCAGGGCTTCCTGGTGCCCAAGTCGCTTGGCGTCAAGAGCGCCAAGGAAATCAACGGCGCCACGATCTGCCTGCAGACCGGCACCTCCAACGAGAACACGCTGGCCGACTGGGCGCGCGCCAACAACGTCACCTACAAGCCGGTGGTGATCGAGACCTTCAACGAAGTGGTCAACGCCTTTGCCGCGGGCCGCTGCGACGTGTTCTCCACCGACGCCTCGGGCCTGGCCTCGATCCGCATCTCCAAGCTGCAGAACCCCGATGACTACGTGGTGCTGCCCGAGATCATCTCGAAGGAGCCGCTGGGCCCGTTCGTGCGCCAGGGCGATGATGCCTGGCTGAACATCGTGCGGTGGTCGCTGTCGGCCATGATCGAGGCCGAGGAATACGGCGTGACTTCCAAGAACGTCGACGAGCAGGTCAAGAGCAACAACCCCAACATCAAGCGCATCCTGGGCGTGACGCCCGGCGGCGGCGCCAACCTGGGGCTGGACGAGAAGTGGGCCTACAACATCGTCAAGCAGGTCGGCAACTACGGCGAGAGCTTCGAGCGCAACGTCGGCCAGGGTAGTCCGCTGAAGATCAAGCGCGGCCTGAATGCGCAATGGACGCAGGGCGGCCTGATGTACGCGCTGCCGATTCGCTGAGCGTGGCTTGGACCGGCCCGCGCGCCGGTTTCGGTCAAAGAAAAACCGATGCCGCGGCATCGGTTTTTCTTTGAGGGGCAGTGGCGCCTGCGGCGCGTTGCGCGGCGCGTCAGCGGCGCCGGTACACCTGCGCGATCCGGGTGAACGCCGCGCGCAGTTCGCGCGTGCCGCCCTGGAAAATCACGGGTCGGCCGCGGTGGGTGAACACCACCAGCCGCTTGGAAAAGATCATCGGCACGAAGCGGACTTCGCGCACGTCTTCCCAGGCGACCTCGCGGCGCGCGAACCAGGTCTGGCGCAGGCCGCGTTCGTCGATGGTGGTGATGGATGTCTGCATGTGCCAGGACACGAACAGCAGGCCGATGAAGCACAGGCCCACCACGATGGCCATCATGCCGTCCAGCGCCTGTCCCGGGGCGCGGATGGCGGTGGTGACCACCTGCACGCCCAGCACGGCCAGGATGACCCAGGTGAGAATGCGCACCCAATCGGGCCAGGCCTGCCCGGACAGGGGCAGCGGGCCGATGGCGCGCAGCAGGGCGGCGTGTTCCTCGGGCGAGGGCGGCTGGGCGGGGGAAGTCATGCGGCTGCGGAATTCCGATAGCGTTGCGAGAAGACGTGCGCCGGGTGGCCCCGACGCTCACGCGAAACGCGCGCAGCCATTCTACGGGTTTTCGCTTCAGGCGGCCCGCTTGGCGGCAATCGCATTGCCGGCACGGCTGGAACCCTTGCGGTTCAGGTTGGCCGACATCCATTGGCCGATATCGACCACCGCGTCGAAATCCACGCCGGTATCGATGTCCAGGCCGCGCAGCATGTACAGCACGTCTTCCGTGGCGACGTTGCCGGTCGCGCCCTTGGCGTAGGGGCAGCCGCCCAGGCCGGCCACCGAGGCGTGGAAGATCGAGATGCCGGTTTCCAGCGACGCCAGGATGTTGGCCAGCGCCTGGCCGTAGGTGTCATGGAAATGGCCCGAGACGCGCGCCGGGTCCACCACGCGGGTGACCGCGGCCATCACGTCGCGCACGCGCCGCGGCGTGCCCACGCCGATGGTGTCGGCCACGTCGATCTCGTCGACCTGCATGGCCAGATAGCGCTGGGCCACGTCCACCACGGATTCGATCGGCACTTCGCCCTGGTAGGGACAGCCCAGCGCGCAGCTGATGCTGCCGCGCACGCGGATGCCGGCCTCGCGGGCGGCCTGCACCACGGGTTCGAAGCGCGCGATGGATTCGGCGATCGAGCAATTGATGTTTTTCTGCGAGAAGGCCTCGCTGGCCGCGCCGAAGATGACGATCTCGTCCGCGCGGGCCGCCAGCGCCCCCTCGAAGCCCTTCATGTTGGGCGTCAGCACCGAGTAGATCGTGCCCGGCCGGCGCTGGATACGCGCCATGACGTCGGCGCCATCGGCCATCTGCGGCACCCATTTGGGCGACACGAACGAGGCCGCCTCGACGTTGGGAAAGCCGGCGGCCGCGAGGCGGTCGATCAGTTCCACCTTGATGTCGGTGGGCACGAATTCCTTTTCATTCTGCAGGCCGTCGCGGGGCGAAACCTCGACGATCTTGACGCGTGTGGGCAATGCCATGTCTCTTCCTGTATCGGTATCGGGGGCGGCCGCGGTGGCGGCCCGGTGCCAGGGACAATATTAGCGCCATCGCATCCGGCCCCGGGCGCGGCCCGACTAGCGCGCGTCCGTGCGCCGGTCATGGCGCCATCTGGCCTCGGGCGGCGCCGTTATTTCAGGCGCTGGAAGCGGCCATCGTCCAGGCGCGCGACGCGCGCGGCCAGTTCGAGTTCGAGCAATTGCGCTTGCAGCGTGGCGGTGTCCAGGCCGCAGCGCGCCTGCAGCGCATCCAGATGCAGAGGGTCGAACCCCAGGGCTTCGAGTACCGGATGGTCCGGCGCCGCCTCTTCGGCCGGGGCGGCCGATTGACGGGCCCCCGGCTGCGGCGCGCCGCCGAGTTCGTCGGTGATGTCGGCGGCGGTTTCCACCAGCTTGGCGCCCTGGCGGATCAGCGCATGGCAGCCTCGCGACAGTGGCGAATGGATCGAGCCGGGAATGGCGAATACCTCGCGCCCGCTTTCACCGGCCAGCCGCGCGGTGATCAACGATCCGCTCTGCCTGGCCGCCTCGACCACCAGCACGCCGCGCGCCAGCCCGGCCACGATGCGGTTGCGCTTGGGAAAGTGGTGCGGCAGGGCGCCGGTGCCCAGCGGCAGTTCCGACACCAGCGCGCCGCGCGCCGCGATGCGGTGAGCCAGGTCGCGGTGCCGGGCCGGATAGATGCGGTCGATGCCGGTGCCCATTACGGCGACGGTGCCGGCGCTGTCGGGGCCGGCGTCCAGGGCGCCTTCGTGGGCCGCGGCGTCGATGCCCAGCGCCAGTCCGCTGACCACGCGCCAGCCGTTGGCGGCCAGGTGGCGAGCGAAGGCGCGGGCGTTTTCCTGGCCGCCGGGCGTGGCATTGCGCGCGCCCACCACCGCCAGAGCGGGGCCTTGCAGATAGGCCGGATCGCCGTTCACATAGAGCAGGATGGGCGGGTCGGCAATGGTGAGCAGGCTTTGCGGGTACTCCGGGTCGGACAGCGTCAGGATGTGGTGGCCGGGCGCCTCGACCCATTGCAGGGCGCTGTCGACCTGGGCCGCCATGTCGGCCGGCATGGGCGCGGCCAGCTGGCGTGCCAGCGGCTCCGGCAGTTGGCGCGCCAGGGCGGTGGCGCGCTGGGCGTAGATCTGTTCGGGCAGCCCCAGGGCGCCCAGGAGCGTGCAGGCGGTGGCGGAACCGATGCCCGGTTCCAGGGACAGGCGCAGCCAGGCGGACAATTCAGCGGCGGTGTGGGTGAGCGGCATGGGCAAGGGGCGCCGGGCGGGCCGGCGCGGCAAAAGCATGGGGCGGGGCGCGCGTGGGCGTGCCGGACGTCCGAGAGTGTCGCACGGCGACCGGGCGCGGCCGCGCGGAGCGGATCGAATCGTCCCGGCCGGCAGCGGCCAAAATCGGGGCCGGGACGGCCGCCGATAATCCCTGGCTTAGCCGAAAACTATTAGAAATCAAGAATCTAATGAATTAAACTGTTGGTCAGACACCAATTACCGACGATCCCTTTTCAATGGCTTTACTTCCTATTCTTCGCTACCCGGATCCGCGCTTGCACAAAAAGGCCAAGCCGGTCGCCGAGGTCGATGACCGCATCCGCCAACTGGTGCGCGACATGGCCGAAACCATGTACGACGCGCCGGGCGTGGGCCTGGCCGCGACGCAGGTCGACGTGCACGAGCGCGTGGTCGTCATCGACGTGTCCGAAGAAAGCAACCAACTGCTGGTGCTGATCAATCCCGAGATCACCTGGCGCAGCGACGATTACAAGATCTACGAGGAAGGCTGCCTGTCGGTTCCCGGCATCTACGACGAAGTCGAGCGCGCCTCGCGCATCCGCTGCAAGGCGCTGGACATCGATGGCAAGCCCTTCGAGTTCGACGCCGACGGCCTGCTGGCCGTGTGCGTGCAGCACGAGCTCGACCATCTGGAAGGCAAGGTGTTCGTCGAATACCTGTCCAACCTGAAGCAGAATCGCATCAAGACCAAGCTGAAAAAGGCCGAGCGCGAAGCGCTGCGCGCCTGAGCCCGTTTCCTTTCTCCCGGTCCGACCCCATGCGCCTAGTCTTTGCCGGCACGCCGGAATTCGCCCGTATTGCCTTCGACGCCCTGCGGGCGGCGGGGCACGACATTCCCCTGGTCATGACCCAGCCCGACCGTCCGGCCGGACGCGGGCTCAAGTTGACGCCCAGCCCGGTCAAGCAGGCGGCGCTGGACGCCGGTATCCAGGTGGCCCAGCCGCGCAGCCTGCGGCTGGACGGCCGGTATCCCGATGAAGCCGCCGAGGCGCGGGCCCTGCTCGAACGTGTGGCGCCCGATGTCATGGTGGTGGCCGCCTATGGCCTGATTCTGCCGCAGTGGGTGCTCGACCTGCCGCGGCTGGGTTGCCTGAACATCCATGCGAGCCTGCTGCCGCGCTGGCGCGGCGCCGCGCCGATCCAGCGCGCCATCGAGGCGGGCGATGCGCGTACCGGGGTCACCATCATGCAGATGGATGCGGGCCTGGACACCGGCGACATGCTGCTGGAACGCATCGTGCCGATCGGCGCCGATACCAATGCCGCGCAATTGCACGATGCGTTGGCGCAGGCGGGCGGCGAGGCTATCGTGGCGGCCCTGGCCGCGTTGGCCCAGGGCGGCCTGGCGCCGACCCCCCAGCCGCAGGACGGCGTGACCTACGCCGCCAAGCTGGACAAGGCCGAGGCCGCGCTCGACTGCAGCCAACCGGCCGAACTGCTGGCGCGCCGCGTGCGCGCCTTCAATCCGGTGCCGGGCGCCAGCATCCGTCTGCCCGGGCTGGCCGATCCCGTGAAGGTGTGGCGCGCGCAGGCCTTGCCGCAGCCAGCCGCGGCGGCGCCCGGCAGCGTGCTGCGCGCGGATGCCGAAGGCATCGACATCGCTACCGGCGACGGCGCGCTGCGCTTGCTGGAGTTGCAGAAAGCTGGTGGCAAGCGCCAGCCGGTGGACGTGTTCGTGCGGGGCTGGCAGCCGGCCTGAGGTCGGCTGCCGCCGCGTCGCGGCAACGGGCCCCGCCGTGATGGCGGCCGGCCCGTTCTCAGGGGCGTTGGGCCAGCAGGTCCAGGTAGGCGCCCGAAAGCAGCTGATCCGGCGCGACTTGCAGGCTGGCCAGCAGTTCGTGGGCTTCGGCCATGCCGGCGTCGACGCTTTCGCCGTCGCGCAGCACCACTTCCAGTTCCAGGAATTCCCCCAGCCCCTCGACCCTGTCCAGATGGATGCGGGTGCGCCCCGCCATGAATAGCAGGCGCTGCTTGCGCACGCGGCCAATCACGCCGTGGGCCAGCGCCAGCGCTTCGCGCAAGGTGTCGGGCGATGCGGTCGGCGAGATGACGTAGAAGCTCTCCTTGGGCCCGGTAGCGTCGGCGCGGCGGTAGAAGATCAGTTCACCGGAGCCGTCGCCGAAGTCGCGCAGCTTGAGGCGGCCGCTGGCGCAGGCGAAGAAGGTGTCGTCCTGGGCGATGCTCACGGGCGCGGCGCCCGACAACGCCGCCGCCAGGGGTTCCAGGGCGGCCAGACTGGCGACGCGCGCCTTGATCTCGACATTGCGTGCCATCTCGCTTCCTTGGTGGGGCCGCTCAGGCGAGCGCGGCGGGTAGGTCGGCGACCTGCAGGATCAGTTCGTCGGGGCCGCGCTCGCGCAGCGCATCCACGTGGTTGTAGCCCCAGGCCACCGAGCCCACGCGCACGCCGGCCTTGCGGGCCGCGTCGATGTCGCGCATTTCATCGCCCACCAGCACGAAGCGCTCGGGCGGGGTGCCGTGGCGCTGCAGCAGCCGGTCGATCTTGGCGGCCTTGCCGAACAGGTCGGTGCCGCATTCGTAGTCATCGAACAGGGCCGTGGTGTCGGGCCCCAGCACGCGTTGCACGTTTTCAAGGGAGTTCGAGCTGACCACCGCCAGCCGCATGCCGGCGGCCTTCAAGCGGGCCAGCGCGTCGGGAATGCCGTCGAACAGGTGCACGCTGGGATCGATTTCCTGCATCAGCGTGCGCACGTGCGCCATGATCGCAGGCAGCTTCCACAGCGGAATGCCGAGGAATTTGAGGATCTCGCCGGCGTCGCGATGGCGCAGTTGATCGCGCTCGGCGGCATCGATCTTGCGAAAGCCGTACTTGTCGGCCACCGTGTTCAGGATGGAGTTGAACCAGGGCATGGTGTCCGCCAGGGTTCCGTCGAAGTCGAAAGCTGCTATGTCGTATTTCAAGTAAACAATCCGATGCCGGGCTACAAGGGGTGAAGCAGATACTGCACCACCGGCGCCAGGTCTTCAAGCGGCGGGGCGCCGGCGACCACGCGCCGCGCGTTGGTCCAGGGGTAATCCAGCGCCAGCAACCAGCCGAAGACGGCGTCGGTGTCCGAGGGCGGCAGCGTCACCATGGTCTCGATGGTGATGGTCAGCTGGGTGGCGCGATACGGTTCCGGCTGGAAGGTCCAAGCGTAGCGGCCGCAGCCCACGCGCACGTTGCCCGTGGCCTTTTCGGTCATGCCGACGATCCAGTCACAGGAATAATCAGACAGATGCGTATCTGCCTCGGGCCGCGCCAGGTAGAAGGTGTAGACGTTTTCGTAGGTCTGGCCGAACTTGCGCACCAGCGTGTCGGTGATCGCGGCCAGACCGTGTGACTCGGGCGGAAACGCGATGGCCTGCGTGCGCAGCGCCATCTTCAGGACGGCCTGCGGCGCGAAGGCGCGCGCCATGTAATGCGGGCGGTTTTCGTCCTTGGCGTGAAAGTAATCGCGCAATACGGACTCGGTGCTGGCGGGAAACGACGAACCGGTGGACATTGCGGGCTTTCCTTGGGGGCGGTTAGGGGGCGCGATGCTCGGGTTTGACCGGCTCGAACCACTTGGAGACGTTGGGCGGCTCATAGATGGCGTAGCGGTCCAGCAGCGTGGCGGGATCGCTTTCCACCACCAGCATGTCGCGGTGCTGGGGGCGCATGAAGGCTTCCTCGACGGCGTGGTCGACGAACTGCATCAGCGCATCGTAGTAGCCGGCGATATTGAGCAGGCCGCAGGGTTTGCTGTGCATGCTGAGCTGGGCCCAGGTCCAGACCTCGAAGAATTCCTCGAGCGTGCCGGCGCCGCCTGGCAGCGCGATGAAGCCGTCGGCCTTTTCCATCATCATGGCCTTGCGCTCGTGCATGTTCTGCACCAGGTGCAGTTCGGTCAGGCCGCGATGGGCCTGTTCCTTTTTCTGCAGCAGTTCCGGGATCACGCCGATCACGCGGCCGCCGCCGGCCAGCACCTCGTTGGCGATGACGCCCATGATGCCGACGACCGAGCCGCCATAGACCAGGCCGAGGTCGCGCTTGACCAGTTCACGGGCCAGCACGCGGGCCTGTTCCAGGTATTCGGGGCGCGCGCCGGGATTGGAGCCGCAATAAACGCAGATGTTCTTCAGGGTCATATGAAGCTACTTATTGTCGGGCCCGTTACAGATTGCGTCACGGACCGTCCGGGAAGCCGATAGTTTACGAGAAGCGCCGGGCGGGTTTCTGGCGCGTCGCGGGAAGGTCAGATCCGGCGCCATGGGCAATGTTTGGACACAGCATCTTTTTGCGTGGCCGGTAGACTGGGTTGTTCGGAACGACTGGAAGTCCAGCGTCGTATTGCCAACCCAAAAGGAGCTAACGATATGGAAAACACGACCCGTAACCGCGAACAGGCAAGCCGCCCCTTCGACATGGATGTGAAGGCGATCCGCGCCAAGGCGCGCCAGGACATCGAGTCCGGCGCCGTCACCGATACTTATCGCGCCGACCGCAAGACCGTGCTCAAGCTGCTGAACGAGGCGTTGGCCACCGAGATCGTCTGTGTGCTGCGCTACAAGCGCCACTTCTTCATGGCCCGCGGCCTGAATGCCGAGCCGGTGGCCGCGGAATTCGCCGAGCACGCGGCCCAGGAGCAGGATCACGCCGACAAGCTGGCCGAACGCATCGTGCAACTGGGCGGCGAGCCGAACCTGTCGCCCAAGGGCCTGCTCGAGCGCAGCCACTCCGAGTACATCGAGGGCGCCACGCTCGAGGAGATGATCAAGGAAAACCTGATCGCCGAGCGCATCGCCATCGACAGCTACCGGCAGATGATCGAGTACATCGGCGAACAGGACTCCACCACGCGCCGCCTGCTGGAAGAGATCCTGGCGGTCGAGGAAGAGCACGCCGACGACATGTCGGATTTCCTGGCCAAGCACTGAAGCGTTGCCGGCCCGCGCCGCCCGTTGCGGGGCACGGGCGCGGGTGGCGCCAGCCTGTCGCCGGGCCGGCTTGCCGTGGCATGCCGGCCGGCGGCGGTCACGCGCGGCGCGCGGCAGCCGCATCGTGGCGGCGCGCCGCCGCGTCCAGTTGCGCATGGTGCGTCTCGGCCCAGCGATCCAGCGCCACCAGCGCCACATTCAACGATTCCCCCAGTTCTGTCAGGTGATAGCGCACGTGCGGCGGCACCGTGCGCATGTCTTCGCGCCGCACCAGCCCGTGGCGCTCCAGCTCGCGCAGGGTCTGCGTCATCATCTTCTGCGAGATGCCGTCCAGCCTGCGCAGCAGCTCATTGTTGCGCAGCGGACCGCGCGCCAGCGCGGGCAGCACCAGCGGCACCCACTTGCCCGAGATCAGCTCGAGCGCGCGGCGCGACGGGCAGGCGGCGTCGAATACGTCGGCGGCAGCGGAGGAAGCGACAGCCATGGTGAGTCCTTCATAGTTACCAAAAGGTGCGTACTTGTGTCGGGGTAACTATAGGCCCTAAGCTGGCCGCGTTCCCATAATCGAAGGAGGCCGCGATGGCCTGGTGGATCCTGTTGGCCGCGAGCGGCGTGGAAATCGTGATGGCGCTGGCGTTGAAGTACGCGGACGGCTGGACGCGGTTCTGGCCCAGCGCCATCGGCATCGCCGCGGCCCTGGGCAGCATCTTCCTGCTGACGCTGGCGATGCGGCACTTGCCCGCTGGCACTGCCTACGCGGTGTGGACCGGCATCGGTTCCGTGGGCATCACGGTGCTGGGGATCGTGCTGTTCGGGGATTCGCCGTCCGCCGCGCGCCTGGCGTGCATCGCGCTGATCGTGGGCGGCGTGGCGGGGCTGAAACTGCTGGAAGCCTGAAGGCAGCCGGCGGCGGTCGCCGCCGGCAGGCAGGATGCTTAGATCGTGTCGGCCCAGAGGTCGTATTCGTCGGAGTCGGTGACGCGCACGCGCACCATGTCGCCGGCCTTGAGGACGCGGTCCGAACTGACGTAGACGCAACCGTCGATTTCCGGCGCATCGCCGGCGCTGCGGCCCACGGCGCCGTCTTCATCCACCTCGTCGATCAGCACATCGATCTCGCGGCCGACCTTGCGCGCCAGGCGCGCGGTGGAAATCGATTGCTGCAGTTCCATGAAGCGTTCCCAGCGTTCCTGCTTGACCTCGTCCGGCACCGGATTGTCGAGCAGGTTGGCGGGCGCGCCTTCCACCGGCGAATACTGGAAACAGCCGACGCGGTCGAGCTGGGCTTCCTGCATCCAGTCCAGCAGGTACTGGAAGTCTTCCTCGGTTTCGCCGGGGAAGCCGACGATGAAGGTCGAGCGGATGGTCAGGTCGGGGCAGATCTCGCGCCACTGCTTGATGCGCGCCAGCGTCTTGTCCTCGAATGCCGGACGCTTCATGGCCTTGAGGATGCGCGGGCTGGCGTGCTGGAACGGGATGTCCAGGTAGGGCAGGATCTTGCCCTCGGCCATCAGCGGAATCACTTCGTCCACGTGCGGATACGGATACACGTAGTGCAGGCGCGTCCAGACGCCCATTTCGGACAAGGCCGTACAGAGTTCGGTCATGCGGGTGCGCACCGGGCGGCCGTTCCAGAAGCCGCTGCGGTACTTGACGTCGACGCCGTAGGCGCTGGTGTCCTGCGAGATCACCAGCAGTTCCTTGACGCCGGCCTTGACCAGGCGCTCGGCTTCGCTGAGCACGTCGCCCACCGGGCGGCTGACCAGGTCGCCGCGCATCGACGGGATGATGCAGAAGCTGCAGCGGTGATTGCAGCCTTCCGAGATCTTCAGGTAGGCGTAGTGGCGCGGGGTCAACTTGACGCCCTGCGGCGGCACCAGGTCGAGGTAGGGATTGTGGTCCTTCTTGGGTGGCGCGGCGTCGTGCACGGCGCGCACCACTTCCTCGTATTGCTGCGGGCCGGTCACGGCCAGCACGCTGGGGTGCACGTTGCGGATCACCGATTCCTCGACGCCCATGCAGCCGGTGACGATGACCTTGCCGTTCTCGGCCAGCGCCTCGCCGATGGCTTCCAGCGACTCGGCCTTGGCGCTGTCGATGAAACCACAGGTGTTGACCACCACGACGTCCGCGTCGTTGTACTCGGGCGTGACTTGGTACCCTTCGGTGCGCAATTGGGTCAGGATGCGTTCGGAGTCGACCAGGGCTTTGGGACAGCCCAGGCTGACAAAGCCGACTTTGGGGGAAGACATGGAATACCTCGGTGGGCGCGAGCCGGCGCCAATGATCAAATATTGCGCAATTTTAGCGCGGCAGGGCGGGGGGCCGTTATTTTAGCGGGTTGCCGCAATCCCATTCCGCTGATATGCGTCCCCAATATTCGTCAGGAAAGCGCCGGTTATCAGCCGCCGCTGCGGCGGTACAGCGCCAGGGTGCCAGCCAGCCCGATCATGAGCGAGCCGCAGACCCGGTTCAGCCAGCGCAGTCCCGAGCTCTGGAAGGCGCGCACCAACTGCGCGCCCAGGGTGGCGTAGGCCAGCATGGTCAGGATGTTCATCAACGCCAGCACGCCGGCCACGGTGGCGTATTGGGGCAGCAGGGGCGCCTGGGTGTTGATGAACTGCGGCAGGAAGGCCGACATGAACAGCAGCGCCTTCGGATTGGTCAACGCCACCACGAAGCTGCGCAGGCCCAGCTTCAGGCCCACGGGCCGGGCGGCGCCGGGTTCGGCGGCCGGCAGCACCAGCGCGGCATCCGAGCGCAGCATCTTCCAGCCCAGGTAGGCCAGGTAGGCGGCGCCCGCCCACTTGATGACATGGAACGCCACTTCGGAGGCGGCCAGCACCACGCCCAGGCCGGAAGCCACCGCGCCCACCAGGATGAAGTCGGCCAGCACCGCGCCGCCCATGCCCCAGCAGGCGGTGCGCACGCCATGGCGCGAGCCGTTGCTCATGGCGAGCAGCACGGTGGGGCCGGGCGTCACGATGGCGACGGCCGAGGCCAGGATGAACAGCAGCAGCGTGGCGGTGGACATGGCGGGCTCCGTGGCAAGCGGCCAGTGTGACGCGCCCGCCGCGGTTCGTCCAGCGCCCGGCGCGGCCCCTCGGCGGGGCGAGCGGGCCGCGCCGGGCTACCATAGCGGTCTTGTCCTTTGATTTGCTGCCATGTCCACGCGTTCCGACACCCCTCATCTGGCCCCGCCGCTGTCCACCGTCCTGCTTTCCAGCGCGGGGGTCGTGGAGGAGGTCCTGGACGGCCGTTCGCTGACCGAGGCGCTGGCCGACGTCGATGGCGCCCTGCGTCCCGCCGCGCAGGCGGTGTCGTTCCACGCCATGCGCTACCTGGGCTGGGCCGACGCGGTCGGCCGCGAGCTGGTGCAGCGCTATCCCAATGTGTTGTTCGAATCGCTGCTGCTGGTGTCGCTGACGCTGCTCAAGGCCGAGGGCGAGGCCGCCTCGGCCCTGCCCGGCATGCCGGTGTACGCGCCGCACACGGTGGTGGACCAGGCGGTCACGGCCGCTTCCAGGAACCGCGGCCTGGCCTCGTTCAAGGGCTTGCTCAACGCCTGCCTGCGCCGCTTCCTGCGCGAACGGGCAGCGCTGGAGGCCGCCGTGGCCGACAGCCCCGAGGCCGAATGGAACCACCCGGGCTGGTGGGTCAAGCAACTGCGCGTGGCCTATCCGCGGCAGTGGCAGGACATCCTGCGGGCGGCCAATGTGCCGGCGCCGCTGACGTTGCGGGTCAACCGACGCCGCGCCAGCCGCGAGCAGGTCCTGGCCGCATTCCACGACGCGGGCCTGGTCGCCGAGCCGGTGGGCCAGGCCGGCCTGGTGCTGGCCTCGCCGCGCCCGGTGACCCAACTGCCCGGTTTTGCCGAGGGCTGGTGGTCGGTGCAGGACGCCGGCGCCCAGTTGGCCGCCGAACTGCTGGCGCCCAAGGATGGCATGCGGGTGCTGGACGCCTGCGCCGCGCCCGGCGGCAAGACCGCCCATTTGCTGGAGCTGGCCGATATCGACCTGCTGGCCCTGGATGCCGATGCCGACCGCCTGGTCCGGGTCGGCCAGAATCTGGACCGCCTGGGCCTGGCCGGCGAGCACGTGCGCTTGCAGGCCGCCGACGCCGCGGACCTGGATTCCTGGTGGGACGGCAAGCCGTTCGACGCGGTGCTGGCGGACGTGCCGTGCACCGCCTCGGGCATCGTGCGGCGCCACCCCGACATCCGCTGGCTGCGGCGCGAGAACGACCTGCGCCGCACCGCGACGCTGCAGGCCCGCATCCTGGACGCCCTCTGGCGTACCGTGGCCCCCGGCGGCCACCTGCTGTATGTCACCTGTTCGGTGTTCCCGATCGAAGGCACGCGCCAGGCGCTGGAATTCCTGCAGCGCCATCCCGAGGCCACGCGCCTCGATGCGCCCGGCCAACTGCTGCCAGTTGCGGTCGATGCAACACCCGCGGCACAGCACGACGGGTTTTTCTACGCCTTGTTTGCCAAGCAGTCCTGAATCGCCAAGAATAGGGGCATGACAGGGTTTCGGTGTCGTATGTCCATCATTTCACGTTCATTTCTGGGGTTATTGTTCGCATTTGCCGCGCTGTCATTGGCGCCGGCGGGTCAGGCGCACGGGTCCGAACCGAAGGTGGTGCGCGTCGAGCCGGTGGTGCGTGGCGACAAGCTTGAAATCGACGCCGACATCGAATTCGAACTGAACCAGCAGTTGCGCGATGCCGCCCAGCGCGGCGTGCCGCTCTATTTCACCGCCGACCTGACCATCACCCGCGAGCGCTGGTGGTGGTTCAACAAATCCCTGGTGGACACCTCCCGCACCTGGCGCGTGATCTATAACGCGCTGACGCGCCAGTGGCGTGCCGGCGTGGGCGAGCTGTCCTTTCCGGTGGCCTCGCTGGACGACGCCATGAGCGTGATCCGCCACGTGCGCAATTGGCAGGTGGCCGATGCCGACGATTTCGACGAAGGCGTGGTCTACGGCGGCCAGTTCCGGCTGCGGCTGGACACGTCCCTGCTGCCCCGGCCGTTCCAGGTCAATGCGCTGAACAGCAGTTCCTGGATCCAGGGCACGCCGTGGACCGATTTCTCGTTCACGTTGGGTGACAAGGAGCAAGACCCCTCATGAGGCTGCTGCTTCGGCTGGCCTTGATGGTCGGCGCCGTGAGCGGCCTGGCGTTGCTGGGCCTGCTGGCGTGGTCCACCGGCAATGCCTCGCGCTTTGCCCGCTATTACGACACCCTGTTGATCCTGAACGGCATTTTCGCCCTGGCGCTGTTTATCTGGGTGGTGGCGCTGACGGTGCGGCTGGCGCGGCAGATCCGCCGCCGGCAGTTCGGCGCCCGGCTTACCGCGCGGTTTTCGCTGGCCTTTGCCCTGATCGGCGTGGTCCCTGGCGCGCTGATCTATACCGTCTCGGTGCAGTTCATGTCGCGCTCGATCGAGTCCTGGTTCAACGTGCGGGTCGACAGCGCGCTCGAGGCTGGCCTGAACCTGGGGCGGGCCGCGCTCGATTCGCTGCTGGCGGATCTGGATGCGCGGGCCCGCTCGATGGCCGCCGAACTGAACCGCAATTCCGACACCGGCGTGACGCTGGCCCTGACCCGCCTGCGCGAAGCCAACGGCGTGCAGGAAGCCATGGTTTTCACTGGCAGCGGCCGCATGGTGGCGTTCTCCACCAGTCAGTACGGACAGTTGCTGCCGGCCATGCCGCCGCCCACCGTCATGAACCAGTTGCGCCTGTCGCGGGGTTACTCGGCCGCCGAGGCCGACGATCCGGTCAAGCCGGGCGTGGACGGCGGCCTGCATCTGCGCGTGGTGATCCCGCTGACCGGCCCGGACCGCTACGACAACCTGCTGGGCGCCGCCTCCGAGCCGCGCTGGCTGCAGCTGCTGCAGCCGGTGCCCGAGCAGATCGCGCACAACGCCAACCTGGTGCAGCAGGGCTTTCGCGACTACCAGGAACTGGCGCTGTCGCGGCTGGGCCTGCGCAAGCTGTACGGCATCACCCTGACCCTGGCGCTGCTGCTGGCCGCGTTCGGCGCCATTGCCGTGGCGTTGTCGCTGTCCAAGCGGCTGGTGCGGCCATTGTTGAGTCTGGCCGGCGGCACCCAGGCCGTGGGCGTGGGCGACTACCGGCCGCTGCCCGAGCCGCCCGAGCGCGACGAGGTCGGCCAGTTGACCCGCTCGTTCAACGCCATGACGCGCCAGCTCGACGAGGCCCGCCGCATGGTCGAGAGCAACCGCCAGCAACTCGAGCGCTCCAACGTCTACCTGGAAAGCGTGCTGTCGAACCTGTCGTCCGGGGTGCTGGTGTTCGACGAGTCCTTCCGCGTCACCACCGTCAACCAGGGCGCCCAGACCATCCTGCAGGCAGACCTGCGCTCGGTGATCGGGCGGCCGCTGGAAACCGTGGATGGCATGCTTGAATTCGCGAATATCGTGCGGCAGGCGTTTTCCACCCACGCGGCGGTGGGCTCCGAGCGCCAGCACTGGCAGCAGCAGTTCGAGATCGCGCCCAAGCAGGGCGACACACCCAATGGGCCGCAGCCGCTGACGCTGCTGGCGCGCGGCACGCACCTGCGGGTCGATGGCCGGGGCAACGGCTATCTGGTGGTGTTCGACGACATCACCGAAGTCATTTCGGCCAACCGCACCGTGGCCTGGGGCGAGGTGGCCCGCCGCCTGGCCCACGAAATCAAGAACCCGCTGACGCCGATCCAGCTGTCCGCCGAGCGCCTGGCGATGAAGCTGGAAGGCAAGTTGCCGCCGGCCGAGGCCCAGATCGTCGAACGTTCCACCAACACCATCGTCAACCAGGTGGCCTCGCTCAAGCAGATGGTCGACGATTTCCGCGAATACGCCCGCACGCCGCCGGCGGTGATGCAGCGCATCGACTTCAACGCGCTGGTGGCGGACGTGCTGTCGCTGTACGGCTGGGAGCCGGACGGCGCGCCCTCGGTGCGCTCGGCGTCCGGCAAGGCGCTGAACCTGGATGTCAGCCTGGGCGCGGACCTGCCGGCCATCGAGGGCGATCCGACCCAGCTGCGCCAGGTGATCCACAACCTGCTGTCCAACGCCCGCGACGCCATTGCCGAGAAGGGCGGGGAAGGCCGGGTCAGCGTCACTACCCAGCTGATGCGCAGCGAGCAGCCCGACCGCGCCGACCAGCAGGCCTTGCGTTTCACGGTCGCCGACACCGGCCCGGGCTTCCCGCCGCAGGTCATGCAGCGCGCCTTCGAGCCCTACGTAACCACCAAGTCGCACGGGACTGGGTTAGGATTGGCAATCGTACGCAAGATCGTCGAAGAGCATGGCGGGCGGATCGACCTTGCCAATCGCAAGGAAGGAGGCGCGCGGATTTCCATCTTGTTGACCCGGCTCGCTCCCGGGGCCGATACTATGGACGCGCCCGCGCAAGAAAAGGATAATGCGGCTACGCAATAGGTGGATGCTTTATGGCCAGAATTCTGGTGGTTGACGACGAAGTCGGTATTCGCGAGCTTTTGTCGGAAATCCTGTACGACGAAGGACACACGGTCGAATTGGCCGAAAACGCGGCGCAAGCGCGCGCCGCGCGCCTTCGCATGCGTCCCGATCTGGTGCTGCTGGACATCTGGATGCCGGACACCGATGGCGTCAGCCTGCTCAAGGAATGGGGCTCGCAGGGCCTGCTGGACATGCCGGTCATCATGATGAGCGGCCACGCCACCATCGACACGGCGGTCGAGGCCACCCGCATCGGCGCCATGGACTTCCTCGAAAAGCCGATCACGCTGCAGCGCCTGCTCAAGACCGTGGCGGCCGGCCTGGCCCGCGGCCGGGTGCCGCATGCGGCGCCCGTGGCGGCGCCCGCGGTGGCCAGCGCCACCGTGGCGCTGGAAGACGAACTCGATCCGCCGACCCTGTCGACGGCCCCCGCCAACGAGGTCCCGGTCACCGCCAACGGCCAGCTGGGCAGCATCTCGCTGGATCAGCCGCTGCGCGAGGCGCGCGACGAGTTCGAGCGCATCTACTTCGAATACCACCTGGTCCGCGAAAGCCACAGCATGACCCGCGTGTCCGAACGCACCGGCCTCGAGCGCACCCACCTCTACCGCAAGCTCAAGCAATTGGGCATCGAGTCCGCGCGCAAACGGGGCGCATGAAGATCCTGATCATCGGCGCTGGGCGGGTAGGCACCAGCGTGGCGGAAAACCTGGTGTCCGAGCAGAACGACATCACGGTGATCGATTCGGATCCGTCCCAGTTGCAGTACCTGCAAGAACACTTCGACCTGCGCGTCGTCCATGGCGACGGTTCGCAGGTGTCGGTGCTGGAAGGCGCCGGCGCGGCCGACACCGACCTGCTGATCGCTTGCGCCGCGTCCGACGCGGCCAACATGGTGGCCTGCAAGATCGCCCGCCAGCTGTTCAATATTCCCCGTCGCATCGCCCGCATCCGCTCGGGCGAGTTCTCCGAGTACCCGGAGCTGATGAGCGAAGAGGGCTTCTGCATCGACGCCATCATCAGTCCCGAGCGCAGCGTCACCACCTACCTGCACAGCCTGATCGAGTTTCCCGAGGCGCTGCAGGTGGTCGAATTCGCCGAGGGCCGCGTCAGTGTCGTGACCGTTCGCGTCGGGCATGGCAGTCCGATGGCGCACCACCCCGTGGACAAGCTGCGCGAGGTCTGGCCAGACGTCACCGCCCGGGTGATCGACGTGCTGCGCGGCGGCCGGCCGCTGCGCGCCGGCTCGGGCACCGTGATCGCGCCCGGCGACGAGGTGGTGCTGGTGGTCGATACGCGCCACGCTCGCCGCGCCGTGCGGCAGCTGCGCGAAGCCGAAAAGGCCGTGCGCCGCGTGATGATCGCCGGCGGCGGCAATATCGGCCTGCGGCTGGCGCGCGCGCTGGCCGAGGAAAACTACAGCGTGCGCATCATCGAGCGCGACCTCAAGCGCTGCGAATACCTGGCCACGCAGTTGCCCGACAGCGTGCTGGTGCTGCACGGCAGCGGCACCGACGAGGCCCTGCTGGAGCGCGAGAACATCGAGGACATGGACACCTGGCTGGCCCTGACGAGCGACGACGAGGACAACATCATGTCGTCGCTGCTGGCCAAGCGGCTGGGCGCGCGCAAGGTGATCGCGCTGATCAACCGCCAGGCCTATGGCGAGCTGATGCAGGGCAGCCATATCGATATCGCGGTGTCGCCATCGCAGGCCACCATGAGCGAGCTGCTGCGCCACGTGCGGCGCGGCGACGTGGCGGCGGTGCACCGGCTGCGCCAGGGCGTGGCCGAGGCGCTGGAAGCCATCGCCCACGGCGACCGCTCCACTTCCAAGGTGGTGGGCCGCAAGGTGGGCGAGATCAGCCTGCCCAAGGGCGCCAGCATCGGCGCGCTGGTGCGCGAGGACGAAATCATCCTGCCCGATGCCGATACCGTGATCGAGACCGACGATCACGTCATCGTCTTCGTGCCCTCGCGCAAGCAGATGCCGCGCGTGGAAAAGCTGTTCCAAGTCTCGGCGTCGTTCTTCTGATGAGCCCGCGCGTCCCGTTTCCCGACGGACCGGCGGCGGCCGGGGAGGCCGCATGAAGCGCGTCCTGGCGACCCTGCACATCCTCGGCCTGACCATGGTGATGTTCGCCCTGACCATGCTGATCCCGCTGGGGGTGGCCTACGTCGGCGGCGACGCGGCGCGTGGCGCCTTCCTGCATGGATTCCTGATTTCGGTCGGCATCGGCGTCGGCCTGGCGGCGCTGACCCGGCGGGCCCGCAGCGAGCTGCGCGCCCGCGACGGTTTCGTGCTGGTGTCGGCGGTGTGGGCCGGCCTGCCCCTGCTGGCGGCGATCCCGCTGCTGATCTACTTCCACCGCGCCGGCCTGCCGCTGTCGTTTACTGGGGCCTATTTCGAGGCCATGTCCGGGTTGACGACCACTGGCGCGACCGTGCTGACCAACCTGGACGCGCTGCCGCCGTCGATCAACCTGTGGCGCGCCACCCTGGTATGGGTGGGCGGCATGGGCATCCTGGTGCTGGCGGTGGCGATCCTGCCGCTGCTGGGCGTGGGCGGGCACCAGGTGGTGCGGGCCGAGACACCCGGCCCCATGAAGGACGAGCGCCTGACCCCGCGCATCGCCAGCACCGCCAAGGCGCTGTACGCGGTGTACTTCGCCTTCTCGATCCTGTGCTTCCTGGCGTACCGCGCGGTTGGCCTGTCGTGGTTCGAGGCCTGGTGCCACATGGCCACGACCATGGGCCTGGGCGGCTTTTCGACCTGGGACGACGGCTTTGCCCACTTCGATTCGGTGGCGGTCGAAATGGTGGCCATGGTCTTCATGCTGATCGCCGGCATCAACTTTGCCACGCACTTCAATGCCTTCCGCCAGCGCAGCGGACGCGCCTATCTGCGCTGCCCGGAGGCGATCCCGTATCTGGTGGTGGTGCTGGGCGTGGGGCTGGTGATTTCGGTGTTCCTGTACGTCAAGGGCGTCTACCAGGAGCCTCTGGAAGCCCTGCGCTACGGCATGTTCAACACCATTTCGATGGCCACCACCACGGGTTACGCCAATACCGACTTCGCCCAGTGGCCCCTGTTCGCGCCCCTGACCATGCTGCTGTTGTCGGGGTTTGCCACCTCGGCGGGCTCGACCGGGGGCGGGATCAAGATGATCCGGGCCATCCTGCTGGTCAAACAGGCGCGCAACGAACTTGTCACAATGTTGCATCCGCATGCCGTCAGCCCGGTACGGGTCAATGGCCGGGCGGTCGAGGCCCGCACCATGTCGTCGGTGCTCGCATTCATGCTGTTCTACGGACTGTCCATCGCTGTCTTCACCAGCCTGTTGCTGCTGTCGGGGCTGGACCCGATCACCGCGTTCTCGGCCGTGTTCGCCAGCGTCAATAACACCGGCCCCGGCCTGGGCCCGGTCGGCCCCATGGGCAATTTCGCGGTGTTGTCCGACTTTCAGATCTGGGTCTGCACCTTCGCCATGCTGATCGGCCGGCTGGAACTGCTGACCGTACTGGTGCTGTTCACCCCCATCTTCTGGCGTAAGTAGCCGGCCCTCGGACACTGCCGTCCCACGCGCGCGAGCCCTGGCGCAAGGCGTTTGCCGGCAGGCCGCCTTTACCTGGGGAAAACCCGAATCAGGGTTTTCCCGTCCCATCCCAAAAGCCCCATCCTGACTGCGCTTGCGACGCCCACCGGCCGCCAGCCCGCGTCCTTCCTACGTTGTGAGCGCTCGCTCACTTTGTTCTAGAGGGAAAAACCGAATGCATCGCGATGTTGCACACAAATGTCACGATTTTCAATCGTTTTGCCACAAACATGCGGCTATTATGCGTTCACAAGCCGCCGTCTAGTGCCCCCCGGGAAGTTACCGGGCTTCAAGGTCGAACGGCGCACCCCCTCATCCATATCCGAAGGAGTCCGAGATGGAACAGATCCCGTTCATTTCGTCGGCCCCCAACACCCTGGGCATCGAACTCGAGCTGCAACTGATCGACCCCCGCAGTTTTGACCTCACCGCAGCCTCTGACGAGCTGCTGGCCCAAATGGCCAATCACCCCATCGCCGACCGCGTTAAACCGGAAATCACGCGGTCCATGATCGAACTGAATTCCTCGGTGCACGAGCACCCGATGGGCCTGCTGGCCGAGATGCGAGAGATGCGCGATGCGCTGGTCGAAGCCGCCGATGCCGTTGGCGTTTCGGTGGCGGGCGGCGGCGCCCACCCGTTCATGCGCTGGCAGGAACGCTCGATCTCGGATACCCCGCGCTTCCAGTACCTGGCCGAAATGTATGGTTACCTGGCGCGTCAATTTACGGTGTTCGGCCAGCATATCCACCTGGGCGTCAAAAGCGGCGACGAAGCTATCAAACTGTTGCGCCGGCTGTCGCCCTATGTGCCGCACTTCATCGCCCTGTCGGCCTCGTCGCCGTACTGCGAGGGCGTCGATACGCTGTTCTCGTGCTCGCGCCTGAACGCGGTCAACAGTTTCCCGCTGGCGGGCCACATGCCGGCGGACGTCAAGGACTGGTACCAGTTCGAGGCCCATCTGGCGCAGTTGCGCGCCTACGGGTTGGCCGAGAGCATCAAGGACCTGTACTGGGATATCCGTCCCAAGCCCGAATTCGGCACGGTCGAGATCCGCGTCTGCGACACGCCGCTGACGGTGGAGCGCGCCTGCCAGATCGCCGCGTTCGCCCAGGCGCTGGCGGTGCTGCTGATGCGCGAGGAAGATCCCAGCGACAAGGCCTGGCTGTCCTACCGGAGCAACCACTTCCAGGCCTGCCGCTTCGGCCTGCAAGGCAGCTATGTGACGCCGGACGGCCAGCGCCTGCGCCTGATGGATCACCTGCGCGCGCTGTTCCAGCGGCTGATGCCGGTGGCCGAGGAATTGGGCACGGGCGACATGATCGCGACGCTGCGCGACGACGCCATGCGCAGCGGCAACGACGCGCGCTGGTTGCGCAACCAGTTCCATCGCCTGCGCGACCTGCCGCTGGTGGTGGAGTCGATGTCGCAAGCCTGGCGGGGCGAATCGCCCCAGGTAGCCGCGCCCGCAGAGCCAACCGCGGTGCTGCGGCGGCGCATCCGCGCCACTTCCGAACCCATGCAACCTTTGTCGGCGGCGGAACCGGGAGTGACGGCGACGCTGCCCGAGCGTCTGCACTGAACTGAACGCGACAGTTGCAAGCCTTGCGCCCTGGCCGGGCGTCCCGCGCAGGCGGGCCGTCGGCCGGGGCGTGTCTCGTCAGGGCGTGCCGCGCTGGCGGCCGCCGATGGCGCTGACCGACAAACGGGTTTCCCCCGCGCTGCCGCGGTGAGTCGCGGCGCGCCAGGCGTGGCCGTAAGCCACTTCGATGCTCAGGGCGATGACGCCGTCGGGACGGCGTTGTGCCTCCAGCGCCGCGCACAGGCGTGCGCGCCAGTCGCGTCCGACCAGGCCGGCGCGGCGGCCGGCCGCGGGATTGCCGCCCAGGGCGCGCACATCCTGCAGCAGTTTTTCCGGCGTGCGGTAGGTCAGGGTCAGGATCTCCTGATCCATGACGGGGTCGGCGAAGCCGTTTTCCACCAGCAGGTCGCCGAAGTCGTGCATGTCGACGAAGGCCGGCGTGGCGGTGCGCAGGCCGGCATCATCGAGCGCCTGGCGCAACTCGCGCAGCGTCGCCGGGCCCAGACAGGAGAACATCGCCAGCCCGCCGACCTTGAGGATACGGCGCCATTCGCCCAGCACGGCGTGCGGTTCGCGGTGCCAGTGCAGGGCCAGGTTGGACCACACCAGTTCGTGCGATTCCGGCGCCAGGCCGGTGGCGGCCAGATCGGCGTTGACGAAGCCGGTGGCCGGGCCCCGACGCGCCAGTTTGCCGATCCAGGCGCCGATTCCGGCGGGCGCGTGGCGCTTGCGGGCAATGTCCAGCAACGGTTCGCAATTGTCCAGACCGGTGTAGGCGGCCTCGGCATAGCGCTCGCGCAACAGGGCCAGGTTGTCACCCGCGCCGCAGCCGGCGTCGAGCATGGCCTGCGGTTGCACGCGGATGTACTGCAGCCGGCCCAGCATGCGGCGGGCGACTTCGCCATACAGGAACTGGGCTTCCGACAGGTCGCCGCGGCGGGCGAATTGGCGCGGCACGTCGGCGGCGACGAGCGGTAGCGAGGGCGGGGTGGCGGGTGCGGGCAGGGACATTTCGGTCGCGCCCGGGCCGGTGCCGCGGGCGGATCATGGTTTCATGGGGGATGGCCCACATTATTGCCCATCCCGGCCGGGGACGCGGATTGTCCCTACAGGCGATGGGGCGGTGGCTGCTGGCCCGGGTGCCTTGCGATTGCCCCCTATGCGGGGCGCGCGTCGGCGGCGCCCGGCTATGTGAAGGCTGCGAACTCGATCTCGCCGCCGCGTCGCAGACGCCGCCCGATCCGCGCTGTCCTCGTTGCGCCCTTCGGCTGGGCCCGGACGCGCTGCATTGCGCCGCCTGCCTGGCGCGGCCGCCGGCCTTCGTGCGCACGATCGCCGCGTTCGATTACGAACCCCCCGCCGATACGCTGATCCGCCAACTCAAGACCCAGCTGCGGCTGAGCGCGGCGCCGGTGTTGGCGCGCCTGCTGGCGCATGCGGTATGGAGCGACCCGCCGCCCGCGGCGCTGCTGTTGGTGCCGGTGCCGTCCAGCCGCGCGTCGCTGCGCCGGCGCGGCCTGAACCCGGCCGGCGAGATCGCCCGTGGCCTGGCGCAGCACCTTGATTGGCCGCTGCTGCGCGGAACGTTGCTGCGGCGGCGTGAGACCCCACGGCAGACGACCCTGGGACGGCGGGCGCGGCAACAGGGCGCGCAGGGCGTGTTCCACTGCCGGCGGGACCTGTCCGGCCGCGACGTCGGCCTGGTCGATGACGTCATGACCACGGCCAGCACCGCCGATGCCGCCGCGCGCGCCTTGCTGGCGGCGGGGGCGGCCAGCGTGACCGTGCTGGTGGCGGCGCGCACGCCGCGTCCCGATTGATCCTTCGCCGCGCCGGTTCTCGGGCGCGCCGTCGGTGGGTGGTCCAAATCGGCGACAATCGCTGCTGCGCGGCCGTCCCGGACCGCGCGCCTGTCAATGTCTTGCGCGCCTTTTGCCATGTTCCACGTCATCCTCGTCTGTCCCGAGATTCCGCCCAACACGGGCAATGCGATCCGCTTGTGCGCCAATACCGGCGCCCAATTGCATCTGGTGCGCCCGTTGGGATTCGAGCTGGATGACGCCCGCATGCGGCGGGCGGGACTGGATTACCACGAATGGCAGCCGGTGCGGGTGCACGATTCCTTGCCGGAAGCGCTGGCGGATACCGGGGCGGCAGCCTCGCATATCTATGCATTGACGACTCACGCGCAGCGTAGCGTCGGGGATGTGCGGTTCGAAGCGGGCGACGTGTTCGTGTTCGGGCGCGAGAGCGCCGGACTGTCGGAAGCGCATCACGCGATGTTCGCGCCGCAGCAGCGGTTGCGGCTGCCGATGCGGGCGGGGCAGCGGAGCTTGAACCTGTCCAACGCGGTGGCAGTGACGGTTTTCGAAGCCTGGCGCCAGCTGGGCTACGAAGGGGGCGTCTGAGGCCCCGCTCGGCGAGCCGATTGACGGGCTCGCCGGCGTGGCTTGCCGCGCAATCAGTCGAGCGACAGGTTCAGCTTCTGGATGACTTGGTCCCAGCGCGCCTTTTCGTCCCGGATGCGGACGGTCAGGGCCTCGGGGGTGGAGGCGGCCGGCGTGAAGTATTGCAGCGCCATCTGCTTGCGGACCGTGTCGCTGTTGATGATGCGGGTCAGTTCGCTGTTCAGGCGCTCGATGATGGGCATCGGCGTTTCGGCGGGGGCCAGGATGGCGTTCCAGGAGATGGCTTCGAAATCGGGGTAGCCCTGTGAAGCCATGGTGGGGACGCCGGGCAGGGTGTCGCTGGGCTGCAGGCTGGTGACGGCGAGGATCTTGACCTTGCCGTCGCGGGTCTGGGGCACGGCGATGGCGGGGACCATGAAGCCGGCCTGGATGTCGCCGCCGATGATGGCGCTGATGACCTGCGGGAAGCCGGCGTAAGGGATGTGCGCCATGTCGATGCCGGCGCGCTCCTTGAACATTTCCATGGCCAGGTGGGCCGAGCTGCCGGGGCCGACGGAGCCGTAGTTCAGCGAGCTGCCGTGCTCCTTCACCATGCGCACGAAATCCTGCACCGAGTTCACATTCCTCAGATTGCCCGGCACGGTCAGCACGTTGGGGCTGGTGCCGACCAGCGTCACGGGCGCCAGGTCGAGCAGCGGGTCGTAGCCCAGTGTCTTCTTGTAGAGCGTGGGGGCGGTGACCAGCGGGCCGTTGATCGTGTAGAGCAGGGTGTAGCCGTCCGGCTTGGCCTGGGCGACGATGCGGGTGCCGATGTTGCCGCCCGCGCCGGGCTTGTTGTCGACGACGATGGGCTGGCCCAGCGCCTGCGACAGCGGTTCGGAGATGGTGCGCGCCAGGATATCGGGCGAGGAGCCGGGCGGGAACGGCACCACCAGATGGATGGGGCGTTCGGGCCAATCGGCGTGGGCGGCGGCGGGCAGGATGGCCGCCAGGCTCAGGCACAGGCCGCGCAGCAGGCGGCCGACCCGGAACTTGCGGGTATGCGTCATGAAGGATGTCTCCAGGGTGTCGGGCGTGGTGTTGTTATGGGGTGGAAGACCCGCGAGCGTCAGGTGTCGTCGCCGTGTTCGTCGCGGGCGTTGCGCGCCAGCAGCGCGGACACCGCCGTCATGGGCGCGACGCCCTCGAACAGGACGGCGCACACGGCTTCGGTGATGGGCAGTTCGACGTTGATGGCGCGCGCGCGCTCCAGCGCGGCGCGGGCGCAGCGCACGCCTTCGGCGGTGACGCCGCTGGCCAGGATGTCGGCCAGCTTGCGGCCGGCGCCGATTTCCAGTCCGACGCGGCGATTGCGTGACAGTTCGCCGGTCGCGGTCAGCACGAGGTCGCCCAGGCCGGTCAGGCCGGCGAAGGTTTCGGGCCGCGCGCCGAGCGCAACGCCAAAGCGGGTCATCTCGGCCAGGCCGCGGGTGATGAGCGCGGCGCGGGCATTGGTGCCCAGCGCCAGGCCGTCGCCAATGCCGCAGGCCACCGCGATGACGTTCTTGAGCGCGCCGCCCATTTCGACGCCGACCAGGTCGCTGCTGGCGTAGACGCGCAGCGCGGCGCCGTGCAGCGCTTGGGTGGTGGCGGCCCGCAAGTCGGCGTTGTCGCTGGCGACAGTGAGCGCCACCGGCAGGCCCTGGGCCACTTCACGGGCAAAGGAGGGGCCCGACAGGACGCCGCCGATGGCGTCGGGCAGGGCTTCGCGCACGATTTCATGCGGCAGCCGCGCCGTGTCGGCTTCAAAACCCTTGCAGGTCCAGACGATGGGGGTGTCGCGCAGGCCCAGGGCGGGCAGGCGGTGTGCCAATTCGGCGCAGGTGGCGGCCAGGCCGGCCACCGGGACGCCCAGGATGATCAATCCCGCCGCGCCGTCCTGCTTGAGGCTGCGCAGGGTCGCGTCGAGATCGGAGGAAACGGTGAGGGCCTGCGGCAGCGGGATGCCGGGCAGGTAGCGCGCGTTTTCGTGGCGGGCGGCCATGTCGGCGGCCTGCGCCGGATCGCGCGCCCAGAGTACGGTGGGGTGGCGGCGGCTCGCGGCCGCCGCCAGCGCGGTGCCCCAGCTGCCCGCGCCCAGGACGGCAACGCGCAGGCTGGGCGAGGTGGGCTGGTTCATGGAGCGCCGCGGTGCGCCTTATTGGCGGGTGGCGCTGGCGGGCAGGATGATGCCCGAGTCGCTGCCGTTGCCGTTGGCATTGCTTTGCTGCTGTTGCAGTTCGGCCAGGCGCTGCTCGTACAGGGCCTGGAAGTTGACTTCGGTCAGGTGCAGCGGCGGCATCGAGGTGCGGGTGATCGCATCGGCGATGTTGGCGCGCAGGTACGGGTACAGCATCGTCGGGCAGACGATGCCCAGCAGCGGGTCGAGCTGTTCTTCGGGAATGTTGGCGGCTTCGAAGATGCCGGCCTGGGTGCCTTCGACCAGGTACACGACCTTGTCATTGACACGGGTGGTGACGGTGACCGTGACCGTGGTTTCGAACACGGTTTCGGCCAGGCGCTGGCCGCCCACGGTGATGCTCACTTCGACCTGGGGGGCTTCTTGCTCCAGGAAGACGTGGGGCGCGTTCGGCATTTCCAGCGAAAGGTCTTTCAGGTAGACGCGCTGCAGATTGAACGAGGGCGCGTCGTTGCCGCCTTCTTGCTGGGTGTTTTGGTCTTGATCAGCCATGAGTGTTTCCGTTGGTGGGAGGGGCAAAAAGGGGCGTCAGCCGTTGAGCAATGGGGCCAGGCCGCCCGAGCGGTCCAGCGCCATCAGGTCGTCGCAACCGCCGACGTGGGTATCGCCGATGAAGATCTGCGGTACCGTGCGCCGGCCGGTGCGTTCGATCATGCGATCGCGCTGGCCGGGTTCGCGGTCGATCTGGATGATCTCCAGGTCGGTCACGCCGCGCTGCTCCAGCAGCGCCTTGGCGCGGGCGCAATAGGGACAATAGTCCTTGCTGTACATGACAACTTTATTCATAGGCGCTCCAGGCGGATTCTGTCGATAAGATGGGGGCGCGTCGCCCGGGTTCAACCCTTCTGGGTAACCGGCAGGCTGGCGGCCAGCCAGGCGCGCATGCCGCCCTCGAGCGGCACGACGTCGGCGAAGCCCTGCGCGCGCAGCTTGGCGGCGGCGCGGGCGGAATCACGGCCATTGTCGCAAACCACGACCAGCGGCTTGTTCTTGGGCAGCGAGGCGGCCTTTTGTTCCAGGTCGGCGGCCGGCACGCTGCGTGCCTGGGCGATGTGGCCGGCCTGGAACTGTTCGGCGGGGCGCACGTCGACCCACACGGCCTGGCGCTGGTTGACCATCTGGATGGCTTCCGTGGTGCTCACGGCCGAGCCGGTGCGGCCCTTGCGCAGGGCGGGAATGGCCAGCATGACGCCGGAAACGAGGGTTACGGCGACAATGAAGATGTTGTTTTTATCGAGCAAGAATTGCAGAAGGTCCACGGGGCATCCTGAAGTGCGGCGTCTAGCCTGGTAAGGGCGAACCCTGACGCGCCGCGCCGCGAAATTGACGGGTGCGCCGGGGCAAAATCAAGGGCAAAATCGCTCAATTATAAAATGAGCGCATTCCGCAACTTTAACCCGCGTTACACGCCTGCCAAACCATGCACAAACTCGTTCTCATGCGCCACGGCGAAAGCCAGTGGAATCTGGAAAACCGCTTCACCGGCTGGACCGACGTCGACCTGACCGAAACCGGCCGTGAACAGGCCCGCAAGGCGGGTGAACTGCTCAAGAAGGAAGGCTACACCTTCGACCTGGCCTACTCGTCGGTGCTCAAGCGCGCCATCCGCACCCTGTGGATCGCCCTGGACGCCATGGACGCCATGTATACCCCGGTGGGCGTGAACTGGCGCCTGAACGAGCGCCACTACGGCGCCCTGCAGGGGCTGAACAAGGCGGAAACCGCCGCCAAGTACGGCGACGAGCAGGTGCTGATCTGGCGCCGCGCCTACGCCATCGCGCCGGAACCCCTGTCGCTGGACGACGAGCGCCACCCGCGCTTTGACAGCCGCTATGCCAAGATCCCGGCCGACCAGTTGCCGGCCACCGAGTGCCTGAAGGACACCGTGGCGCGCGTGCTGCCGTTCTGGAACGAATCCATCGCCCCGGCCATCCGCGCCGGCCGCAAGGTGCTCATCGCGGCCCACGGCAACAGCCTGCGCGCGCTCATCAAGCACCTGGACAACGTGTCCGACGACGACATCGTCAACCTGAACATCCCCACCGGCCAGCCGCTGGTGTACGAATTGGATGATGACCTGCGTCCCATCCGCCACTATTATCTGGGCGATGCCGCCGAGATCGAGGCGGCCATGGCCGCCGTCGCGGCCCAGGGCAAGGCGAAGAAGGACTGATACATGGTGCGCAAGGCGGGATGGTTGTTGGCGGTCATGCTGGCCGGCGGAGCGCTGCCGGCGGGCGCCGCGCCCAACGATCTCGCCGGCCGCCAGTCCGAAGCCGAAAGGCAGCAGGCGCAGCTGCGCGACCGCATCGAGAACCTGCAAAAGGATATCGATACGCGCGAAGCGGCCCGCAAGGAAGCCGCCGACGCCCTGAAGCAGTCGGAATCGGCGATCTCCCGAATCAACCTGCGCCTGAAGGAACTGGCCGACGCCAACCGCCAGGCGACCACCGACCTGTCCGGCCTGGAAAAGCAGATCACCGCCCAGCAGGCTGTGCTGGCCAAGCGCCGCGTCGAACTGGCGGACCAACTGCGTACCCAGTACACCAGCGGCCTGTCGCCCTGGACAGCGCTGCTGTCGGGCGACGATCCCCAGGTGCTGGGGCGCAACCTCGGCTATCTGGACTATGTATCCCAGGCCCGTGCCCGCGCCGTCGAGGCCTTGCGGGCCGATATCGACCGCCTGGCGGCGCTGCAGGGGCGCGCTGACGCCCGCCGCGCCGAAATCGAAAAGCTGGTGGCGGAGACCTCCGAGCAGAAAACCGCCCTGGTCGCCCAGCAAAAGGAACGCGCCACGCTGCTGGCGCAGCTGGAAGGCCAGATCGCCGCCCAGCGCGCCGAAGCCAACAAATTGGGTCGCGACGATCAGCGACTCTCGCGCCTGATCACCGACCTGGACGCGGCCATCGTCAAGCAGGCCGAAGAGGCCCGCAAGGCCGAAGAGGCGCGACGCCGCGCCGAGGAAGCCCGCAAGGCCGAGGAGGCCCGCCGCGCCGAAGAAGCCCGCAAGAAGGCCGAAGCCGACCGCCGCGCCGAGGAGGCCCGCAGGAAAGCCGAGGCCGACCGCAAGGCGGCCGCCGACAAGGCCGCGGCCGACAATGCCCGTCGCGACCGCAATGCGCGCGAGGCCCGCGAGGCCGCTGAAGCGCGCGAACAGGTCGAGGCCGCGTCGCGCCAGGCGCGGGGGCCCGTGGCCGTGGCCGATCCGGACGCCGCTGGCCTGCGCCCGGCCGATACCCGCCATACCCGCCTGACCGGGCAGGCCGAGACGCCGCCCCCGGTAAAACCCGCAGATCCTCCCAAAAAGGCGGAACCCGCGGAGGCGGAATCCACTCCAACCCGTACTGCATCGGTCCAGCAGACCCCGCGCGCCGCGCCGGCAGGCGGCGGCAACGGGCTGCGCCACGGGTTGGCGGCGCCGGTGCGTGGCCAGGTGCAGGGCCGTTTCGGGGTCGATCGCCCGGACGGCGGCGTCTGGCGCGGCATCGTGCTGCGCGCGCCCGAGGGAACCCCCGTGAAGGTGGTGGCCCCCGGCACGGTGGTCTATGCCGATTGGCTGAGGGGCTTCGGCAACCTCATCATTGTGGATCATGGCCAGCAATATCTGACCGTCTATGCTTACAACCAAAGTCTGCTCAAACGGGTGGGCGATTCCGTCGCGGCGGGGGATACTATTGCTTCGGTAGGCGCAACCGGCGGCCAAGTGGAATCCGGCCTATACTTTGAAATTCGCCATCGCGGCGCTCCTGTGGATCCAGCCCAGTGGCTGGCCCAGTAAGCCAAAAACCCTCAAGGGCGAAAACCATTCGGGAAGTGTGCATGAGCACTCGCAAGTTTCGCGGTTTCGGTCTGATTGCCATCGGTGCGGTGGCAGGTGTCCTGCTCAGCGTGGGCGTCACCGCTGTCGCCCAGCGCGGCAGTCCCTTGCCGCTGGATGAACTCAGGCAACTGAGCAACGTCTTCGCCGCCATCAAGAACAACTACGTCGAGTCGGTGGACGACAAGACGCTGATCGACAATGCCATTTCCGGCATGGTGTCGAACCTGGACCCGCATTCCGCTTACCTGGATGCCGACGCCTTCCGCGAAATGCAGACGGCCACGCAGGGTGAGTTCGGCGGCCTGGGCATCGAGGTCGGCGCCGAAGACGGCTTCGTCAAGGTCATCTCGCCCATCGAGGACACCCCCGCCGCGCGCGCGGGCGTCATGGCCGGCGACCTCATCATCAAGATCGACGACACGCCCACCAAGGGCATGTCGCTGAACGACGCCGTCAAGCTCATGCGCGGCGCGCCCAAGTCGCCCATCACGCTGACCATCATGCGCGCCGACCGGCCGCAGCCGATCGTCCTCAAGATCGTGCGCGACATCATCAAGGTGCGCAGCGTGCGCAGCAAGATGCTGGACAACGGCGTGGCCTACGTGCGCATCGCCCAGTTCCAGGAGAAGACCGGCGTCGACCTGGCCAAGCAGCTCAAGGACCTGGGCGCCAAGGAAGCGCCCAAGGGCCTGGTGCTCGACCTGCGCAATGACCCGGGCGGCCTGCTGACCAGCGCCATCGGCGTGTCCGGCGCGTTCCTGCCGGCCGACGCCCTGGTGGTGTCGACCGACGGCCGCACCCCTGACGCGCGCCACAAGTACCTGGCGACCCCGTCGGAATACGCCCGCGGTGAAAGCAACTACCTGTCGGGCCTGCCGGCCTGGACCAAGACCGTGCCGATGGTGGTGCTGGTCAACGTCGGTTCGGCCTCGGCTTCCGAGATCGTGGCCGGCGCGCTGCAGGACCACAAGCGCGCCAAGGTGCTGGGCAACCGCACCTTCGGCAAGGGCTCGGTGCAGGTGATCCTGCCGCTGTCGGAAACCACCGCGGTCAAGCTCACCACGTCGCGCTACTTCACGCCCAGCGGCCGTTCGATCCAGGCCACCGGCATCGAGCCCGACTACGTCGTGGCCGACACCGCCGATGGCGACCTGTTCCGCCTGCCGCGCGAAGCCGACCTGCAACGCCACCTGTCGAACCCGGGCACGGCCAACGAAGTGAAGTCCAACTCGGACCAGGACAACGTCGACGTGCCGACCAAGGTGTTCGAATTCGGCGGCAAGGATGACTTCCAGCTGCAGCAGGCGATCAACCTGCTGGCCGGCAAGCCGGTGCAGAAGGGTTCGGCCCGCGCCCAGGCCAAGGCCGACGCCAAGCCCGGCGCCGGCACCGCCCAGCGCATGAAGATCACGCCGACCGGAGTCGAGCCCAGCAAGGACAAATGAACGACGAGCAACTGCTGCGCTACGCCCGCCATATCCTGCTCGACGAGCTGGGTATCGAAGGGCAGGAAAGACTGCTGGCGGCGCGAGTGCTTATCATAGGGGCGGGTGGACTGGGGTCGCCCGCCGCGCTCTACCTGGCCACCGCCGGCGTCGGCGACATCACGCTGGCCGATGACGACGTCGTCGAACTCAGCAACCTGCAGCGCCAGATCCTGCACACCACTTCCAGCGTGGGCCGGCCCAAGGCCGAGTCCGGGCGCGACATGCTGGCGGCTTTCAATCCGCAGACCCGCGTGCATGCCCGCGTCGAGCGGCTGCAGGGCCAGGCCCTGTCCGACGCGGTGGCGCAGGCCGACCTGGTGCTGGACTGCACCGACAATTTCACCACTCGCCACGCCATCAACCGCGCCTGCGTGCAGCATCGCAAGCCGCTGGTGTCGGGCGCCGCCATCCGCTTCGACGGCCAGGTCAGCGTCTACGACCTGCGCGCCCCGGACGCGCCGTGCTACCACTGCCTGTTTCCCGAGGCAGACGACGTCGAGGAAGCCAACTGCGCCACCATGGGCGTGTTCGCGCCGGTGGTCGGCATCATCGGCAGCATGCAGGCGGCCGAGGCCCTCAAGCTGTTGTCCGGCGTGGGTGAAAGCCTGTCGGGGCGGCTGCTGTGGCTGGACGTGCGCACCATGCAATGGCGCAGCGTCAACGTGCAGCGCGACCCTGAATGCGCCGTTTGCGGCGCCCGCGGGCACTGACGCCGCGTTATTCCGTCCCTCAAAAAATCCGTCGGCCATTGCCCTCGCGGACAATATTAAAGGCTTGAAATACCTGCTATAACGCCAGCCAGCCTACCGCTCAAGGGCAGGCAGCTTTGGACGTAACGGTGTGGACACAGGATTGAGCTTCAGCCTGCCCAAGTGGCGGCTGACCCGTTGGCTGACGCATTCCGGGCAGGATACGCCCGCGGATATCCGCGCCGCCCTGATCGCCAGTCTGTTCGGCACCTTGCCGATTTTCGCGGGCGGCGTCATCAACACCCTGATGATCTCCGGCGTGGTGGCCTGGCGCCGGCCCGAGCCGCTCTATCTCTCCTGGCTGATACTCGAGGTCCTGCTGGCCGTGGTGCGCGTCACCGTGCTGCGCTCGGCCCTGCGCAATGCCGCCCGCGGCGGCAACACCCACACCGACATCTACATCGTGCTGGCCCTGCTGTGGGCCTTCAGCGTCGGTTACGGGGTCTTCGTCACTTTCCTCAATCACGACTGGCTGGCCGCCACGCTGGCGGGCGTGTCCTGCGGCGCGATGGCCGGCGGCATCTGCTTTCGCAACTACGGCGCGCCACGGCTGGTGGCGGCGATGATCTTCCTGAGCCTGGGGCCGATGTGCCTGGGCGCGCTGTTCGCCGGCGAATACGTCACCGCCATCGTTTTCATCCAGATTCCGTTCTACCTGGTCAGCATGAGCATCGCCTCGCAACGGCTGCGGCGCATCCTGGTGTCCACCATGCTCGCCGAGCGCGAGAACGAACGCCGCGCCAGCCAGGACGCCCTGACCGGCCTGGCCAACCGCGCCGGGCTGGAAGCCGCGCTCGAGCGTATCTGCACCAGCGCGCGCGAGCACGACAGCGCCGCCGCGCTGTTCTACATGGACATGGATGACTTCAAGATCATCAACGACACCCATGGCCATGCCGCCGGCGACCACGTCCTGAAGACCATTGCGCAACGCATGCGTGCCATGCTGCGCGTCGATGACGTCGCCGCCCGCATCGGCGGCGATGAATTCATCGTGCTGGCCACCGGCATCGACGCCACCGCCGCGCTGCGGCTGGGCAACCACCTGCTGCATGACGCCAGCCAGCCCATCGTGCTGGCCGATGGCACCCGCGTCAGCGTCGGGCTGTCGATCGGCATTTCGATCATCTCCGGCGCCAATCGCAAGGCCCAGGCAGTGCTCGATTCCGCCGATGCCGCGCTGTACCGCGCCAAGGCGCGCGGCGGCCGCCGCTGTTCGGTGGCGGGCCTGACGGACGCCGAGGACGTGCTCCAGGCCGGCGACGCCACCGCAGTGGCCTGAGTCGTCTCCGCACGGGGGCAAAAGCCGGCCCGCTTCATCAAAAGTTATCAGATAACCTGAAAAGTATGCGCTATACTCGATCGCTATGCTGACCAAGAGCCTGACCCTGACCGAACAGGTCGCCCGCCAGATAGCGGGCGACATCGCCCATGGGGTCTATCCCGTGGGCGCCAAGCTGCCATCCGGCCGCGTCCTGGCCGAACAGTACGGCGTCAGTGCCGCCGTCATTCGCGAAGTCACCGAACGCCTGCGCGCGCAGGGCCTGATCCAGAGCCGCCAGGGTTCGGGTTGCGTGGTGCTGGCGCGCACCGGCGCGCAGGGCTTCCAGGTGCCCGCCGATATCGCCGTCAGCCGCGAGCAATTGGCCAATGTCTACGAACTGCGCATGGAACTGGAAGGGGGCGCGGCGGCGCTGGCGGCCGAGCGCCGCGGCGCCGCCGACCTGGACGCCATGGCGCGCGCCCTGGCCGACCTGGAACGCCACCAGCACCATCCCGAACACGGGGTCGAGCATGACATCGCCTTTCACCTGGCGATCGCGGCGGCAACCCACAACCCCTTCTACCAGGACCTGCTGCAATACCTGAACCTGCAGTTGCGCCTGGCCGTCACCACCGCGCGCGCCAACAGCCGCCAGTTGGCGGGCATGACCGATGCCGTGCACCACGAGCACGTCGCCGTGTTCGAGGCCATCCGCGAGCGGGATGCCCCGCGCGCGCGTCTCATGGCCGAAAGCCACCTGCGCCAGGCGGCCAGCCGCCTGCGCCTAGATTCCCTCTTTCCCGCCTCCAGGCAGACATCATGAGCACAACCGACATCGCCCAGCGCCTGGTCCAGGCCCTGGGCCCCGACACCGTCTTCACCGCCAGCGACGATATCGCGCCCTGGCTGTCCGACTGGCGCGGCCTGTACAACGGCCACGCCCAGGCGGTGGTCCGTCCGCGCACCACCGCCGAGGTCGCCGCCTGCCTGTCGCTCTGCAACGAAGCCGGCGTGTCGGTGGTGCCGCGCGGCGGCAATACCGGCCTGTGCGGCGGCGCCACGCCCGATGCCGCGCCCGCCAACGTCGTGTTGAGCCTGGACCGCATGAACGGCGTGCGCGCCATCGATACCGTCGCCAACACCATGGTCGCCGAAGCCGGCTGCATCCTCGGCAACCTGCGCCGCGCCGCGCAGGATGCCGGCCGCCTGCTGCCGTTGAGCCTGGCCGCCGAAGACTCCAGCCAGATCGGCGGCAACGTCGCCACCAATGCCGGCGGCGTCAACGTGGTGCGCTACGGCATGGCGCGCGAGCTGGTGCTGGGCCTGGAAGCGGTGCTGCCCAACGGCGAGATCTTCAACGGCCTGCGCACGCTGCGCAAGGACAATACCGGCTACGACCTCAAGCAACTGCTGATCGGCTCCGAAGGCACGCTCGGCATCATCACGGCCGTGGCGCTGCGCCTGTATCCGCGCACCGATGTGCGTTCGGTGGTGCTGGCCGCCGTCGAATCGCCGGCCCAGGCGCTGCGGCTGTTCGAGATCCTGTTCGAGCAATGCGGCGCGCGCCTGCAGGCCTTCGAGTATTTCTCCGGCGACTGCCTCGACCTGGTCCTGACCCACGCCGCGGGCGTGCAGGAACCGTTCGACCAACGCTATCCGGCCTATGTGCTGGTCGAACTGGCCGACACCACCGACGAAGCGGCGCTGACGGCGCTGCTGGAAAATGTGATCGGCACCGCGCTCGAGCGCGGCCTGTGCCTGGATGCCGCCGTCTCCGCGTCGCTGGCGCAGTTGCAGGCGCTATGGAAGCTGCGCGAGGAAATCTCCGAAGCGCAACGCGCCGATGGCCCGCACCTGAAGCACGATGTGTCGCTGCCCATCGAGAGCATTCCCGATTTCATGGCGTCGGCCGAAGCCCGCGTGCGCGCGCTGTACCCGGACATCCGCCCCTTCATCTTCGGCCATTTCGGGGACGGCAATCTGCATTACAACCTGTCGCGCCCCGCTGGCGCCGAGCGCGGCTGGGTGGCCGAACACGGCGCCGCCATCACCGACGCGGTCCTGGACGAGGTCAACCGCTACGGCGGCAGCATCAGTGCCGAGCACGGGATCGGGCAGCTGAAGCGGGATCATTTCCTGCATAGCAAGGACGCGCTGGAGTTGCGGTTGATGCGGGAAATCAAGCGGGTCCTGGATCCCAAGGGGATCATGAATCCGGGGAAGTTGCTGTAAGAAGGGCTTGTCGGTGGGGGGAAGGCGCTTCGTAGGTCGCCCCTCGATCGGGCGGACCCGATGGCGGGTGCCCACGATTGCAGTCCGGAGCTTTCGCTCCGGACTGCCCCTGCCTCATCCTCGTCCTCGCCTTCGGATTCCATCGGGCGCCTCAAGAATCCAACCCTCGCAACCCAAGATCAGACCAACTCCGCAAAAAAACACCACGGATAACAAAAAAAGGCCTGGAGCAACGCATCCAGGCCTTTCATATCGCCCCAAGTCCACCAAACCGCCGCCATCAGCGACCAGCCCGGCAAAGGCAAAATCCGTTCAGAAGATCACTGCCGGTGGTAAACCTCGGCGCCCTTCTTCACGAACTCGATCGACTTCTCCTGCATGCCTTTTTGCAGCGCTTCCTTCTCGCTCACGCCTTGCGACGCCGCGTAGTCGCGCACGTCCTGCGTGATCTTCATGCTGCAGAAATGCGGCCCGCACATCGAGCAGAAGTGCGCCACCTTCATCGAGTCCTTCGGCAGCGTCTCGTCGTGGAACTCCTTGGCCGTGTCCGGATCCAGACCCAGGTTGAACTGGTCGTCCCAACGGAACTCGAAGCGCGCCTTCGACAAGGCGTTGTCGCGGATCGCCGCGCCCGGATGGCCCTTGGCCAGGTCCGCCGCATGCGCCGCGATCTTGTACGTGATGATGCCGTCCTTCACGTCCTTCTTGTTCGGCAGCCCCAGGTGCTCCTTGGGCGTCACGTAACAGAGCATCGCCGTGCCGTACCAGCCGATCAGCGCCGCGCCGATGCCCGAGGTGATGTGGTCGTAGCCCGGCGCGATGTCGGTCGTCAGGGGGCCCAGCGTGTAGAACGGCGCCTCGTGGCAATGTTCCAGCTGCAGCTCCATGTTTTCCTTGATCATCTGCATCGGCACGTGGCCCGGGCCTTCGATCATCACCTGCACATCGTGCTTCCAGGCCACTTGCGTCAGCTCGCCCAGCGTCTTCAGTTCCGCGAACTGGGCTTCGTCGTTGGCGTCATAGCCCGAGCCCGGACGCAGGCCGTCGCCCAGCGAGAAGCTGACGTCGTAGGCCTTCATGATTTCGCAGATTTCCTCGAAGCGCTCGTACAGGAAGCTTTCCTTGTGGTGAGCCAGACACCACTTGGCCATGATCGAGCCGCCGCGCGAGACGATGCCCGTCATGCGGTCCGCCGTCATGGGGATGAACGGCAGGCGCACGCCGGCGTGGATCGTGAAGTAGTCCACGCCCTGTTCGGCCTGCTCGATCAGCGTGTCGCGGAAGATTTCCCAGGTCAGTTCCTCGGCCTTGCCGTCGACCTTTTCCAGCGCCTGGTAGATCGGCACCGTGCCGATCGGCACCGGCGAATTGCGGATGATCCATTCACGCGTTTCGTGGATGTGCTTGCCCGTCGACAGATCCATGACCGTGTCGCCGCCCCAGCGGATCGCCCAGGTCATCTTCTCGACTTCCTCGCCGATGCCCGAACTGACGGCCGAGTTGCCGATGTTGGCGTTGATCTTGACCAGGAAATTGCGGCCGATCGCCATCGGCTCGACTTCCGGGTGGTTGATGTTGGCGGGGATGATGGCGCGGCCGCGCGCGATTTCGTCGCGCACGAATTCCGGCGTGATGGCGGCCGGGATGGCGGCGCCGAACGACTGGCCCGGGTGTTGGCGCAGCAGGCGCTTGACCATCTTCTCGCCGTCCGGACCGCTGTCGCGCAGCGTCTGCAGGTAGTGCTCGCGGCGCAGGCTTTCGCGGATCGCCACGTACTCCATTTCGGGCGTGATGATGCCGCGGCGCGCGTAGTGCATCTGCGAGACGTTGGCGCCGGCCACGGCGCGGCGCGGCGGGCGTTGCAGGTCAAAGCGCATGGCCGTCAGCTTGGGATCGGTCAGGCGTTGCTTGCCGTACTCGCTGGTCGGGCCGGACAGCACTTCCGTGTCGCCGCGCTCATCGATCCAGGCGCGGCGCACTTCCGGCAGGCCGCGGCGGATGTCGATCTTGACGTCGGGGTCGGTGTAGGGGCCGCTGCAATCGTAGACGGTCAGCGGCGGGTTCTTTTCGCCGCCGAACATGGTGGGCGTGTCGTCCTGCTCGATCTCGCGGAACGGGACGCGGATGTCGGGACGGGAACCGACCTCGTAGACCCGGCGGGATTTGGGCAACGGGGCGACCGCGGCCGCGTCGACTTCGGCGGTGGCGGCCAGGAATTTGGGATTGGCGTTCATGGAAAGCTCCAAGCGAATGGTTTGGAGCCGATCGGGAATGGACTCCCGCCATGCGGGCATGGCGGGAATACGGCTCCCAGCATCGGCATTATCCGTACTGGTACGAAGGGACTCTCTCAACACGTCGGGCCGTTCGGCGCGACGAGTACCCCTGCGCGAAAGCGAAGTATAGAGCCTGCCCGGCCGCCAAGCGAATGCGGGTCGATGCTGCGCCGCCGCAGCGCGGTCGCCGGGACGACCTGGGGTGGCTGGTAGTACCGGTTTACATTTGGAATCAGACTGCGGAGACAGTGCCATATAGGTTCTGTACACTTTTTCTCGTCAGCCGGCGGTCCGTCCGCAGGCCCCAGTCCACTCAAGAAGGAAACGAGCATGCAACTGACCCTACGCAAATTGGCGCCCGCCCTGGTGGTCATGACCCTTGCGCTTGCGGGTTGCAAGACCGCCCCGACCAAATCCGGCGCCGCCGCCACGCCCGACGCGACGGGCCAGCAGCAGCCGTCCGCGCAGCAGCCCGCCACCGCATCGGTGGTCGAGTTCTATGTGGCCCAGACCCAGTCCGCCCCGGGCCTGGTCGAAGTGAGCCTGCCCGACGGCAAGCTGTACATGCAACAGCAGCCCGTGCTGACGCGCGCCGACCTGACCGAAGCCGCCGCGCTGGTCGATCGCCAGGGCGCCAACTTCGTCGGACTGCGTTTCTCCGAAGCTGGCGCGCGCAAGCTCAATGACGTCAGCAGCCAGAACGTCGGCAACATGCTGGCGCTGGTGATCGACCGCGAACTGATCGCCGCGCCGCGTATCGGCGAACCGCTGAACCGTGGCGTGCTGGCCTTCGGCGTGCCCTCGGCCCAGGCCGCTTCCGACATCGCCGCCAAGATCCGTGGCGAAAGCGCCCCGCCCGCCGGAGGCGCCGCGCCGGCGCCCGCCAAGCCCTGAGCGGCGCAGGCACAAAAAAGCCCGGCGATGCCGGGCTTTTTTTATCCCGCTGACGACCGAGGGCCGGGGCGGGTCAGGACTTGCGGCCGCGTGGCTTGATGCCGCGGCGCGCCTGGGCCGATTCGATGAAGGTCTGCGTCAGCGCTTCGAGCGTGTTCCGGTCGTCCGCCGTCAGCGTATCGAACTGTGCCGGCGAGATGTTGGGATAGGGCCATGGGGCCAGCGGACGCGCGCGCCGCGTCATGCCGCGTGGCAATGGTTCGGACACGCCGGTGGCCGGCAGCGTGTCGCTCAGGTCGTAGCTTTCCATGGGCAGTTCCATGGGGCCCTTGCCCGTCTCCAGCCATTCGAGTTCCACCTTCAGGACCTGCGCCAACTTGCGCAGTGAACGGCTCGAATGCCGCAGCCCGCTCTCATAGCTGCCGATCGCGCTCTGCGACAGGCGGGCCATGCGCGCGAGGGTTTTCTGCGTGTAGCCACGCAGAAGACGGGCGTGCTTCAGTCGGTCTGAAAAAGTTTTCACGCGTCGATTGAAGCTTGCACCGTAGGTACTTTGGTGGATATAAATATTACTTAAGTGATAACTTCGGAAAGGCAGTGCCATGCAGGAAAGAGGTTACGTCCTGGTCGTGCAACTTGGTGGAATGCCATGCAATAAGTTCGTGCATACCTTGCGCCAATTCCAGTGGGAGGTCGGTCTGTGCCGCTCCCCGGATGGGGTGTTGGCCCGCTTGCGCAACGAGCCCGCTGACGTGGTGGTGCTGCGGGGCTCGGCCGACAATCTGACTGAACTGATCGCCGCGTTGCGCCGCGCCTCACCCAACTGCGCGGTGGTCTGGCAATCGCCCGACGACTCACCCCAGGCGCGCATCGCCGCGCTCGATGCCGGTGCGCACGTTTGCGTGCCGGCGCAGGCCAACATTCCGGAATGGGATGCCGTGCTGCGCAACCAGATCCGTTGCCAGCATCCCGCCGCGGATGCCATGCCGCGCTGGCGTGTCGATGGCCGCGCCCGGATGTTGTCAGGGCCGGCGGGAGAACGCCTGCCCCTTACCAATACCGAACGCGCCTTCTTCGTCAGCCTGCTGAACGCGCCGCACCAATGCCTGCCGCGCGAGGGCTTCTTCCCCGATGCCACGCGCGACCCGATGGACGGCGCGCGGCGCGTCGACGTGTTGGTCTCGCGCCTGCGCTCCAAGGCGCGCCGGCTCAACATCGACCTGCCGGTGCTGGCGGTGCGCGGATGGGGGTATATGTTGATGCCGCAAGGGGCGCCGCCCGGCCTGGGCGCGGTCGGGCAGGACTAGGCCCCCGCTTGCCTCAAAGCACGACCAGGTTGTCGCGATGCATCAGTTCCGGATCGGTCATGCTGCCCAGGATGCGGGCGATCTGCGATGACGGCTGGCGCAGAATGCGGCGGGTATCGGCCGACGAATAATTGATCAGGCCGCGCGCGCACTCGCGGCCCTGGCCGTCGACGCAGGCCACCACGTCGCCGCGGCCGAATTCGCCTTCCACATCGACCACGCCGATCGGCAGCAGGCTCTTGCCTTCGCGCAGCAATGCCTGCACGGCGCCATCGTCCAGCACCACACGGCCACGCAGGCGCAGGTGGTCGGCCAGCCATTGCTTGCGTGCCGACCAGACCGGCAATACGGCGCGCAGTTCGCTGCCGATGCATTCGCCTTGCGCCAGGCGCGTCAGCACGTTGCGTTCGCGCCCCGAGGCGATCACGGTGTGCGCGCCGCTGTGCGCCGCGCGCTTGGCCGCCAGTACCTTGGTCAGCATGCCGCCGGTGCCGATGCCGCTGCCGGCGCCGCCAGCCATGGCTTCCAGCGCCGGATCGCCGGCCTGGACGTGGGCCATGAACTTGGCGTCCGGATTCTTGCGCGGGTCGGAGTCGTACAGGCCGCGCTGGTCGGTCAGGATGATCAGCGTGTCGGCTTCGATCAGGTTGGTGACCAGTGCGCCCAGCGTGTCGTTGTCGCCGAGCCGGATTTCGTCGGTGACCACCGTGTCGTTTTCGTTGACGATCGGCACCACGCCCAGGCGCAGCAGCGCGAACAGCGTGCTGCGTGCGTTCAGGTAGCGGTGACGGTCGGCCAGGTCTTCGTGGGTCAGCAGGATCTGCGCGGTGCGCAGGCCGTATTCGGCGAACGCCGCTTCGTAGGCCTGGCACAAGCCCATCTGGCCCACGGCGGCCGCGGCCTGCAGTTCGTGCATTACCGACGGCCGCTTGCGCCAGCCCAGGCGGGCCATGCCTTCGGCAATGGCGCCGCTGGATACCAGCACGACCTGTTTGCCCTGCTTGTGCAGCGCGGCGATCTGGGCCGCCCAGTGCGCCACGGCAGCGCGATCCAGGCCTCGGCCTTCATTGGTGACCAGCGATGAGCCGACCTTGGCGACGAGGCGCTGGGCGTGGGTGACGACGGAAACGGCGGGTGATTCGGCAGACATGATGGCGGCGGGCTGCGGCGCGAGAAAAGGCGTAATCGAACGAGATTGCGATTATGGCTTATTCGTCGCCGCGCGGCGCGGCCGGCTTGTGGTCGGCGTCGCTGCGGGTGTCGTCGAAGCGCGGGTCTTCGGCGACGTAGGTGCCGTCGGCCTGGTCCTGCGCCAGCTGTTCCTTTTCGCGCTCGGCGTCCAGGTAGTCCTGCAGCGCGTAGATCAGGTCCTGGGTGCCATCGCCGGACAGGCCGGAGATGCCGAACACCGGGCCTTTCCAGTCGTACAGCTCGATGAAGCGGCGCTTGGTGTCCTCGGGATCGGCCACCATGTCCAGCTTGTTCAGCACCAGCCAGCGCGGCTTGGCGGCCAGCTCGGGATCGTAGCGGCGCAGTTCCTCGACGATGGCGCGGGCGTCGACCACGGCCTGCTCCACGGGATCGGCGTCGGGATCGGGGGTGGACACGTCCACCAGGTGCAGCAGCACGCGGGTGCGCGCCAGGTGGCGCAGGAACAGGTGGCCCAGGCCGGCGCCTTCGGAGGCGCCTTCGATCAGGCCAGGAATGTCGGCCACCACGAAGCTGCGCGACGGCGAGGTGCGCACCACGCCCAGGTTCGGGTGCAGCGTCGTGAACGGGTAGTCGGCGATCTTCGGCTTGGCGTTGGAGATGCGGGTGATCAGCGTGGACTTGCCGGCGTTGGGCAGGCCCAGCAGGCCGACGTCGGCCAGCACCTTCAGTTCCATGCGCAGGTAGCGGTGTTCGCCTTCCTTGCCGGGGGTCCATTGGCGCGGGGCGCGGTTGACGCTGGACTTGAAGTGCATGTTGCCCATGCCGCCCTGGCCGCCGGCGGCCAGCACGACCTTCTGGTCGTGGCGGTTCAGGTCGAACAGGACTTCGCCGGTCTCGGCGTCATGGATGATGGTGCCGACGGGCACGCGCAGCGTGATGTCGGGAGCGGCCGCGCCGTACTGGTCCGAGCCGCGGCCGTTTTCGCCGTTCTTGGCGCGGTGCAGGCGCGCATAGCGGAAGTCGATCAGCGTGTTGATGTTGCGATCGGCCACGGCGAAGATGCTGCCGCCGCGTCCGCCGTCGCCGCCGTCCGGGCCGCCCTTGGGAATGAATTTCTCGCGGCGAAAGCTCGCCACGCCATTGCCGCCTTTGCCGGCGACGACTTCGATGGTGGCTTCGTCTACGAATTTCATGATGTCTGCGCGTGTATGAATTAGAGGGCTGTGCCGCCGTGGCGGGGCATTGCCGGGAGGGCAGGGCGGAACACTCCGCTCATTCTGCCTTAAAACCGCCCGGCCTCGCGGCCGGCGGGTTCGCCATCGGGTGGCGCGGGCCGCCGCGTATTCGCGGTGGCCGGGGAGGGGAAAGGCCCCCACGCGGCGCCTTCGGCTTGCTGCCCCCCCGAGGGGGCTTTTTCATCTCGAGGCGGCTCGGCGATGAAAAAGCCCTGCCGCACGCGACAGGGCTTTGCCGTTCTGGCCGGCGGCGGATCGCTGAGGCGACCGCGCCGCTGGCCGGATCGTGCGGCGTCGAGGATTACTCGGCGGCGACGATCGAAACGGTTTGCTTGTTCAACGCGCCCTTGAAGCCGAATTGAACCTTGCCGTCGACCAGCGCGAACAGGGTGTGGTCCTTGCCCATGCCGACGTTCACGCCAGCGTGGAAACGGGTGCCGCGCTGACGCACGATGATCGAACCAGCGGGAATCAGTTCACCGCCGAAAGCCTTGACGCCCAGACGCTTCGATTCTGAGTCGCGTCCGTTTCGCGTAGAGCCGCCGCCCTTTTTCTGTGCCATGTTTAGCTCCTGCTAATGTGGTGCCGAGTCGCGTCTTAAGCCGTGATGGCTTCGATGCGGATTTCGGTGTAGTTCTGACGGTGGCCCTGACGCTTCTGATAGTGCTTGCGACGGCGCATCTTGAAGATCTTGACCTTGTCGTGGCGGCCTTGCGCAAGAACCGTTGCCTTGATCACGGCGCCGGCGACGAGGGGCGTACCAACTTTCAGTTGGTCGCCTTCGCCCACGGACAGCACTTGATCCAGGGTGATTTCTTGCCCAATGTCAGCCGGTATCTGTTCTACCTTGAGTTTTTCGCCAATGGCAACACGGTACTGCTTGCCACCGGTTTTTACGACCGCGTACATGGGGTATTCCTTAAATAGGTAAATGGGTTCATTCGCTTGCCGGCCCTGCTGGGCTGGCAGTACCTGCCTGGGGTTGCCACGATGGGGTTGCCACGATGGGTTGCCAAGGCTGGGCGTGCGTAATTCACCGACGTAATTCGGCCATCTCTGACCGAATCCGGGATATTAGCCCGCGGGCGGGGAAAAGTCAAAAAGCGCTTGCAGGCTAAGGGCTTAGGTGTGGCCTGGGCGCCGCGTCGGGGGGGCTGGCGACCAAGAAAACGGGGGCGGGGCGATTCGAAACGGGGTGGCGGACGGGGCGTCCGCGCCCCGGGCAGGGGTGTCGCTACGTCCGGCTTTGGTTCCTGACAGCCCGTATAATCGCTGGTCGAATCCCTCCGCCATGCCGGCGGCCCAGCGGTAAGAGCTGTTGTGAACGGCTCGTTTCACTCTCCGGATACGTCTTGAATCTCCCCGCGCTCATTGCCCCCATAGTTGACGATATGAAAGCCGTCGATGCGGTTATCCGCGAGCGGCTGAATTCCGATGTGGTGCTGATCCGTACGATCGGCGACTACATCATTGGCGCGGGCGGCAAGCGCATGCGCCCGGCGATGGTGCTGATGGTGGCCCGGGCCCTGGGGTATCAGGGGACGCACCACCAGTTGCTGGCCGCCGTGGTGGAATTCATCCATACCGCGACCCTGCTGCATGATGACGTGGTCGACGAGTCCGACCTGCGCCGTGGCCGGGAAACCGCCAACGCGGTGTTCGGCAACGCCGCCAGTGTGCTGGTGGGGGACTATCTGTATTCGCGTTCGTTCGAGATGATGGTCGAGGCCGACTCGATGCGCATCATGAGCATCCTGTCCGAGGCCACCACGGTGATCGCCGAGGGCGAGGTGCTGCAGTTGCTGAACGTGCACGATCCGGATGTCTCGCAGGAGCGCTACCTGCAGGTCGTGCGCTACAAGACCGCCAAGCTGTTCGAGGCCGCTGCGCAGGTCGGCGCGGTGCTGGCCGGCGCCACGCCCGAGCAGGAAGCCGCGGCCGCCGCCTATGGTCGCCACGTGGGCACGGCTTTCCAATTGGTGGACGACGTGCTCGACTACAGCGGCGACGCCGCCGCGCTGGGCAAGAACGTGGGCGACGATCTGCGCGAGGGCAAGCCCACGCTGCCGCTGATCCGCGTGATGGAAGTGGGCACGCCGGCACAGCAGCAATTGATCCGCGACGCCATCAAGACGGGCGACGCCGACTTCGCCGCCGTGGCCGCCGCCATCCAGGCGACGGACGCGCTGGAGCACGCCCGCCAGGCCGCCGTGGCCGAGGCGGATCGGGCCCGCGAAGCACTTTCTTCGTATCCCGTTTCCCCTTTTCTAAATTCTCTGTTAGAATTCTGCGCTTTCGCGGTGAATCGAGATCGCTAGTTGAAAACAGCACTGCAAGCGCTGCTTTGAGCAAGGTTGGAATTCAAAAGGCGGGAAGGGTAAAACCTTCAAGCCGAAGCGAAAAGATGATTTGGTTGCACTGAGCGCAACGAAGTCAGTAGCTGTAAGGTGTGGGAGATGTATAAGCCCATGCCCAGACTCGGGGCGTAGCTCAGCCTGGTAGAGTACTGCGTTCGGGACGCAGGAGTCGGAGGTTCGAATCCTCTCGCCCCGACCACTTATCTGTGGTCGAATTCTTGAAGGTGTTTCCCGACACCTTTGGCTGAAAGCCGGTACCGCGCAAGCGTTGCCGGCTTTTTTGCGTGGGCACGCCGTTTGCTGGCGTGGCGCCCATGAACTCGTTTTCTCTTGCAGACGGCCCGCTCGTGGTCGCTTATCCTCGCCGCGCCCGGGCGTCCGAGCACGAAGTGGCGTCGCATGACGCCCTGGCGGCG
Source organism: Achromobacter sp. HNDS-1 (assembly GCF_040084795.1). Lineage (NCBI taxonomy): Bacteria > Pseudomonadati > Pseudomonadota > Betaproteobacteria > Burkholderiales > Alcaligenaceae > Achromobacter > Achromobacter sp. HNDS-1. Next base: position 2,786,022 of record NZ_CP157584.1, on the reverse strand, counting down.
CGTCTGGCCGCGCTGTTGGGCGGGCGCCATGTTCCCGATTACCGGCCCAGTCGCCATCGCGGCGGCCCGGTGCCGTATTACGTGCCTGACCGCAGTATCGCCGGGGCGGCGCGCGCGACCATCCTGGGTATCGCGGGCATCGCCGACCTCTATGGTGGGGTCGTGCCGCATGCCTTCGTCGCCACCAAATCCATCAGCCATGGCCTGGCGCGGCCGGATGCCAGCGTCTACGTCGCGCCGGAAGAGAACCGCGCGTTGAAGGCGTGCACGGCGTTCGCCGGCGACGTGCTGTTGGTCGAGGCGGAACACGACAGCTATATCCCGCATTCGACCATCATGAGCTATCGCTCCGCGTTTCGCCGATCGCACTCGTTGACGCACCGGATCATCGACGGCGCCGACCACGCGCTGACGGAAAAACCGGCGCAACGCGCCTATACCTCGATACTGGTGAACTGGGTGACCGAAATGGTCATGGGCGCCCGCATGGGCGAGGGGCGGGCGCGCTATTGAGCGGCGGCGTTAGGGTGGGTGCGCATCAGGGAAGGCCGGCAACGACGCCGGCCGTTTTCTCTCGCGGCGCGGGTCAACCCGGGTAGAGATCGGGGCGGCGATGCGCCCAGGCCGGCAGGCCGGCGCGCAGCGTGGCCACGCGCTGCGGGTCGAGGTCGGCCATGACATAGCCGGTGCGGTCCGGCATGCAGGCCAGCACCGTGCCCCAGGGGTCGATGATCATGCTGCGGCCGAGGCAGGGCAGGCCCGGGCCGTCGCCGCCGATCTGGGCGGCGGCGATCACGTAGCACTGGTTCTCGATGGCGCGGGCGCGCAGCAGGGTTTCCCAATGATCGCGCCCGGTGTGCAGGTTGAAGGCCGCGGGCACCACCAGCACGTTGGCGCCGCGTGCGCGCAGCGCGCGGTAGAGTTCGGCGAAACGCAGGTCGTAGCAGATGCTCAGGCCCAGCGTCAGGCCCGCGGCCTCGACGGTCCGCAGGTGCGCGCCGGGCGCGAAGTCGGCGGATTCGCGGTAAGGAATGCCGTCGACCACCGCGTCGTACAGGTGGACCTTGCGGTAGGAGGCGGCGATGCTGCCGTCCGGGGCGAAGGTGACGCCGGTGTTGCCGAGCCGGTCCTGGTCCGCCAGGCGTTCATGCATCGAGCCCAGGTGGATCCAGCAAGCGTGGCGTTGCGCCAGCGCGGCGATGCGCGCCGTGACCGCGCCGGGGATCGGACTGGCGGCGGCGCGCAGCGTTGGCGTGTCGCCGCGCACATCGCTGTACTCGGGCGTGACAATCAGTTTCGCGCCGTCGTTGGCCGCGGCCGTTATCCAATGTTCCAGCGCCGCCAGGTTGGCATCGCGGTCACGGCGGCTATCGAGCTGGATGGCTGCCACTCTGATGGACATGCGGGCTCCTTGTCAGTGTGTGTGTGCCTGGGCTTTCAGGCCGAGCGCGACCGCGCGCGCGATCTGCCCCAGCAGGGTTGCGCCTTCGCCGCCCTGAAGCGTCTGCGCGGTCTGCCAGTCGGTGAAGCCGTCGGCCAGCACCGCCAGCACCACGCTGCGGTCCGCCACGGTGAGGATGCCGGCGTCATGGCGCAGGCCCGGCAGCTGGCCGGCCTTGCTGGCCAGGTGGGCCGGCGCCGGCAGCGCGGCGCCGAAGTGGGCGCGTTCGCGCTGGTCGGCCAGCAGGTCGAGCGCGAAGGTCCGCAGGGGCGGCGGCAGCATGCCGTCGCGCAGCATCCAGCAGAGCGCGGCGGTGGCGTCGCCGGCGCTGGTGTAGTTGTCGCGGCCGGCTTCGCGCGCGGCGGCGTCCATCATGCGGCGCTGCAGGCAGGTCGCCTCCAGGTTGGCGCGCTGATTCCATTGATTGATCGCGTCGGAGCCCAACAGATCGATCAGCGCGTTGGTGGCGACGTTGTCGCTGAGCACGATCATCAGCCGCGCCAGTTCGGCCAGCGACAGGGTGGTGACACTGGGCAACTGGGCGAGGATGCCGGTGCCGCCGGCGCGCTCGGCGCATGCGGGCAGGGCCAGCGGCTGTTCGAGCGCGTAGCGGCCCTTGGCCACCGCTTCGAGCAGCGCCAGCAGGATGGGCACCTTGATGATGCTGGCCGATGGCTGCACGCGGTCGGCGTGGCGCGCCAGCACGACGCCGCCATCCAGGTCGCGCAGGCTCAGCGAGACCCGCGCGGGCGTGGACGCGAGCAAAGGCGTCAGCGCCGCGTCGACGTGCTGGCGCAAGGCGTCGCGGTCCAGCGCTTGCGGTCCCAAGGGGAACATGGTCGATCTCCTCAGACCAGGAAGAAGAACAGGGACGAGAACAGGCAGAGGTTCACCAGGATCACCGCCCAGCCGTTGTAGAGCATGTATTTGAGCTCGCCCGAGCGCGCCAGGCCCATCTGGCCGAACATGTCCGAGGTGGGGAACGGACCGAACCAGTCGATCTGCGAACTGCCCAGGATAACCGCCGTGGTGGCCGCAGGGCCGACGCCGGCGGCCGCCAGCAACGGGCCGAAGATCTTGGCGGTGAAGGTCATCTGCGCCACCGCCGCGCCGGGGATGTGGCCGATCACGTTGAACCACAGCACGATGACGCACAGCATGGCGCCGCTGATGCCGGCCAGGTGCGGCTTGGCCAGCTCCAGCACGGCGTGGTAGGCGTTGAGCTGGTCCACCAGCACCAGCACCGGATTGAACAGCCAGAAGAGGAAGAAGATCCAGATCAGTTTGCCGGCGCCCGCGTACATCGCCTGCAGAATCGCGCGCGGACCCATGCCGCCGGCCAGCCCGGTGGTGGTGGCCAGCGCCACCATGACGATGATGGCGAAGGCATAACCCGCCTTGGCGAGCACGCCGACGATCGCCAGGAGAACGATGGTCAGGCAGAACGCCCACGCCGCCCGCACGGCGCTGCGCGAGGGGGCCGCATCGAGGTCGAAGGCGGCCGCGCCGGCGCCGGCTTCGTCGTATTGGTGGCTGGCCTCGGTCTTTTTCTGGATGCGGCCCGACATGAACCAGCCGGCCAGCAGCGTCGCCACGGCCATCGGGATGCCCGCCACCATCAGGTACTGCGGATAGCTCAGTCCGGTCAGGCCGGTCACCGTGACCACGTTGGGCGTGAAGGGGCCCAGCACCAGTCCGGCGGAGCCCGCGGTCTGGAACAGGGCGGCCACCGTGGGCGGCGACAGGCGCACGGCGGCGGCGATCGGAATGACCACCGCGGCGATGATGGCGTTGCCGCCCGCCAGGGTGCCCAGGGCGCCGCAGATCAGGGTCGACGTCACCATGATCCCCAGGCGCACGCGCACCTGGTTCGACAGGCCGATGCGGCGCACGATGGCGCGCACCATCTGTTCCGCGGCGCCGGTGCGCGCGGCGACTTCGCCCACGCCGGCGCCCAGCACGATGATCAGGCCGACCACCGCGATGAACGAGCCCAGCGATTCGGCCAGCAGCTTGCCCATGGCGATGGGCGTGGTGCCGGTCATGATGGCGCCGAGCACGATGGCGGCGATGGTGGACAGCACGATGTCCACGCCCAGCAGCGCGATGATGGCGAACACCAGCACGGGCGTCAGGCCCCACAGGCTGGCCTGGCCCGGCATGGCGTAGTGGGTATAAAGCGCGATGGCCAGTCCGACCAGGAATACCGCGATGGCGGCATTGCGCCGGCGCGGGTGCAGCGTGCCGCCGGCGGGCGGGCGTGGCGCCGCCGCCGTCTGTGCCAATGAGGTCATGTCTTCTCCGTCCCTATCATCTCTGTGGCCAGGCCGTGACGCGCTGCGCGTCCGGCGGTTGTCGGCCTATTGTTGTGATCCTGCCTTGCAATGTTGCAGGCATGGATGCCCAGCGGTCCAACGTCCAGGCCGCCGGGCCCCATCGGTGGGCCTGACGCTGGACGGTGAGAGTGTGGGCGCGGCGGGCGACAGGTTCAAATGAGTGGAGCGGGTGCGGCCATAACCAAAGGTTATGCGTTCGGCGCGGTGGTATCGCCGTCAGTGACCGCGACGTCATGCCGAAACGGTTGGCGGTGGAGGGCGAAGCGCGCGTCCGCGATCGCTGGCAGGCGGTGTTCCCGGACCTGCGCCGGTCGATGGCGGCCAGGGCGGCGATGGATTCCTGGCGGGGTGCGCGCGGCAGGAGCGCGCCTGCGCGCCGCAGGGCGTGGCGCCGCTATCGCCGGGGCGCCGCCGCGCCCTCGGCCAGCATCTGGCGCAGGCGGGCGCGGCGGCGTTCGAGGTCGGCGATCTGTCGTTCGACCGAGGCCAGCCGCTGGCGTTGCACCGCGGAGGTTTCCGGGCAGGCGGCCGCGCCTTCGATCATGCGCATGCAATCGGGAAAGCCCTGGATCTCGGCAAGGCTGAAGCCGGTCGCGATCAGGCGCTGGATCTGCCGCACCTGGCCGATCGCCGCGGGCGCGAAGCTGCGGTAGCCGTTGTCGGCTCGGGTGCAGGTCAGCAGGCCGTGCGCGTCGTAATGGCGGATCGAGCGCAGGCTGGCGCCGGTGGCGCGGGCGAGGGCGCCGATCGACATCGGCTTGGCGGCGGGCTGGGGTGTCATGGCAAACATTCACGAAACGACCGCTTGACTCTAACACCGGTGTGACGGTTGAGACTGTGATTCCCCTTTTGTCTTCCAGGAGTCAGTTCCATGCCGGGCCGCCTGTTTTTCCGCTGCTTGCGCCACCTGCTGGTGGCCGTCGCCCTGCTGTCGACGAACGCCTTGGCGTTTGCCGACAGCCGTCAGTACACCGCCGTCGCGCCGGATGGCGTGACCCTTGCCATCCAGGAGGCCGGCGATCCGGCCGGCCCCGCCATCGTGTTCATCCACGGTCTGCTGGGCAGCCGCCTCAGCTGGGAGGCGCAGTTGTCCAGCCCGTTGTTGCAGCGCTATCGCCTGATCACCTACGACCTGCGCGGCCATGGCCAGTCCGGCAAGCCGACCGCGCCGCTGGCCTACACCGACGGACGCCGCTGGGCCGACGACCTGGCGACCGTGATCGCGGCCTCGGGCGCGCGCCGGCCCGTGCTGGTGGGGTGGTCGCTGGGCGCGGCCGTGACCACCAACTACCTGGCCGCGCATGGCGACGCGGACATTGCCGGCGCGGTCTACGTCGGGGGCGTGATCGAACTGCAGGCCAGCCAGATCGCGTCGCACCCGGCGGTGTATCGCGGCATGGCGTCGGCCGACCTGAAGACGCACCTGGACGCCGAGCGCGCCTTTCTGGCGCTGTGCTTCGCGACGCAGCCGGACGCGGCCACGTTCGAACGCCTGTTGGCCAATGCCGCCCTGGCCTCGTCCGAGATGCAGGCCGCGGTGCCGGCCATGACGATCGCGGCGCGCGAAGGGTTGGGCGCGATGCACAAGCCGCTGTGGCTCATCTATGGCGCGCGCGATGCGCTGGTGCGCGCCGTGCCGTCGATGGAACGGGCCCGGCAACTGAATCCGCGCCTGCGGACCACGCTGTATGCGACGGCGGGACACGCGCCGTTCGTGGAAGAGGCCGAGCGGTTCAACCGGGACCTGGCGGCCTTCGTCGACGCGGCCGCCAGGCGCTGACGTTCGCGGTGCGCGGAGGCCGTCGGCCGCGGCCGGGCGCGGATCGGCTCAAGCGCCGGGAGACGGCGTGGATCGCTTGGTGGGCCGGGTGGGGAAGTCGCCCGGCGTGCTGCCTTCGTCGTCCACCGTGAGGCCGCCGCCGGAAGTGATGCCGTGGGCGATCTCGTCGGCGGATTTGCCGGCAAAGCCGTGTTCGCCAGCGACGATGCGGAAGCTGTCGCCTTCCAGCGGGCTTTGCAGCGTGGCCGAGGAAAGCAGCACGCCATTCGAGCGCAGCTGGATGCGTTTGCCGACGCGGTCGCGGGTGAAGTCGGCCAGGGCCTGGCGGCTGTCGGGGTGCAGCACCACGTCGACGTAGCGCATCGACGTCTGCGGGTCGATACCGGCGGTGGCCTTCTCCGCCCGCAGGGTCACGCTTTCGGCGTGGGTTGCGGCGGCGGCCAGCAGCAGGGCGGCGCAGGCGAGGGATCGGAAAGCGGTCATGGGCGGGCTCCGGGTGGCGGGCGGATCGATGACAACATCCTAGCCCGATCGGCGCCGGCGCATATTACGACTTGTATGCGAACGCTGGCATTGCCCGCCGCCGGTCACGGTTTGGCGATTCCTGTCAGGCCGCTAATATGGCGGCTCGATGAACGCTCCCGGCCGTGACCGGCCGCCCCGAGGAAACCCACGCCATGAAGCCGTCCGCCCCCTGGTTCCTGTCCTGCCTGCTGTTGGCGGGCGCCGCCCATGCGGGCTCGGCGCCGGCCGAGTTGTCGTGTGTTTCGGAAAGCGGCAAGGTGGCGCTGCGAGGCACCATCCCGTCGCCGTCGTCCGAGGAACTCAGCCTGACGCTGACGTACGGCAACGCCAAGCAGGCTTTTGATTCCGGCGATGATCCGGCCTACGTGGTGTCGGATTTCCCGCTGGGCGTGTTCACGCTGGTCGCGCCGGACGACACCTGGCCGCTGACGCTGTATGCGTTGCCGGCCACCGTTGCGGTCAAGAAGGTCGCCAATGGCGATATCGCGGGCACCTTCCAGGCCAAGCTGACCGGGCCGCGCCCGGGGGGAACGACCGCTTCGGGAATGGGCAACCCGCTCACGGCGATCCTGAATTGCGATTACCGGTATTCGCTGTAACGGCCGCTGTAGCGGCCGGCGCCCGGTAGCCGCGCCGGGGCGCGGGCCGCCCCATCGGGTAATCCCGCTACCGGGGATTTCGGCAAAATTTGTATGATGACCCTATGAATTTTCCGAGGGAGATCCGCATGCCGCAAGTCGTTTTCGTCGCCCGAGGCCGTGTCGCGGGCGGCGCTCGATGACGCCGGAAGCCCGTATCCGCGAGGAAATCTGCACGGTCGGCGCCAGCCTCTACCAACGCGGCTACACCGTCGGCGCGGCAGGCAACATCAGCGCGCGGCTCGATGACGGCTGGCTGATCACCCCCACCGATGCCTGCCTGGGCCGGCTCGATCCGGCCGAACTGGCCAAGGTCGATCTGGCCGGCAACCACGTCTCGGGCGGCAAACCGTCCAAGACCCTGGCGCTGCACCAGGGCATCTACCAGGCCGACCCGGCCACGCGCGGCGTGGTGCATACGCATTCGACTCATCTGGTGGCGTTGACGCTGGCGGGAGTCTGGCGCCAGGACGAAGTGCTGCCGCCGATCACGCCCTATCAGGTGATGAAGGTCGGCCGCATTCCCCTGATTCCCTATCGGCGTCCCGGCGACCCGGCGGCGGCCGCGCAGGTGGCGGCGTTGGCCGCCCAGGTGCGCGGGGTGCTGTTCGAGCGCCTGGGGCCGGTGGTGTGGGAGCGTTCGGTGTCGCAGGCCTCCTACGCGTTGGAGGAACTGGAGGAAACCGCGCGCCTGTGGCTGATGGCCCAGCCGCGCCCCGCCCCCTTGTCCGAGGCCGCCATCGACGAACTGCGCGCCGTGTTCGGTGCGCGCTACTGACTCGCGCCCACCTCAACCCGAAGGAGCCGACATGCCGCGCCTGGCCGCGAACCTGAGCATGATGTACGCGGAGCACCCGTTTCTGGAGCGATTCGCCGCCGCCGCGCGCGACGGCTTCCAGGGCGTGGAGTTCCTGTTTCCCTACGATCATCCGGCCGCGGAAATCCGCGCGCGCCTGGACAGCCACGGACTGGCGCAGGCGCTGTTCAACGCGCCGCCGGGCGACTGGGCCGGCGGCGAGCGCGGGATCGCCGCGTTGCCGGGCCGCGAGGACGAGTTCCGCCGCGGACTGGACCGGGCGCTGGAGTACGCGACGGCCTTGGGCAATCGCAGCCTGCATGTGATGGCCGGGCTGGTCCCCGCCGGGCAGGACCGCGCCGCGCATCGCCAGGTGTATCTGCGCAACCTGGAACTCGCCGCGCGCGTTGCCGCCACGGCCGGCGTGACCATCCTGATCGAGCCGATCAATCCGCGCGACATGCCGGGCTATTTCCTGACGCGCCAGGACGAGGCCCAGGCGATCCGCGCCGAAGTCGGCGCCGACAACCTGCGGGTGCAGTTCGATTGCTACCACTGCCAGATCGTCGAGGGCGACCTGGCGGTGAAGCTGCGCCGCGACATGCCGGGCATCGGCCATATCCAGATCGCCGGCGTGCCGGATCGCCACGAGCCCGACCTGGGTGAACTGAACTACCCGTATCTGCTGGCGCTGGTCGACGCGCTGGGCTACACGGGCTGGATCGGCTGCGAGTACCGGCCCGCGGGCGACACCACGGCGGGACTGGGCTGGGCCAGCCCCTATCTCGCGGGAGGCGGGCGATGAAGATACTGATCACCGGCGGCGCTGGTTTCCTGGGCCAGCGCCTGGCGCGCAAGCTGCTGGAGCAGGGCCGCCTGTCGCTGGACGGCGAGCGCGCGCCCATCACCCAGATCGACCTGCTCGACGTCACCCGGACCGATGCCATCAACGACACGCGGGTGCGGTCGATCGAAGGCGACGTCGCGGATCCGGCCTGCCTGCAGGCCCTGATCGGCGCCGATACGGCGGTGATCTTCCACCTGGCGGCCATCGTCAGCGGTCAGGCCGAATCCGATTTCGACCTGGGCATGCGCATCAACCTGGATGCCTCGCGCGCGCTGCTGGAGGCGTGCCGCCAGCGCGGCCATCGGCCGCGGGTGGTGTTCACCAGTTCGGTGGCGGTGTACGGCGGGGCGTTGCCGGAAACGGTGCGCGACGACACCGCGCTCAATCCGCAATCTTCGTATGGCACGCAAAAGGCGATCGCCGAACTGCTGCTGGCCGACTACACGCGCCGCGGCTTCGTCGACGGCCGGGCGTTGCGCCTGCCCACGATCAGCGTGCGTCCGGGCCGGCCCAACGCGGCGGCCTCGTCGTTCGCCAGCGGCATCATCCGCGAACCGCTCAATGGCGAACCGGCGACCTGCCCGGTGGCCGCCGATACGCGTCTGTGGCTGTTGTCGCCGCGCCGCGCGGTGCAGGCGCTGATCGCCGGCTGCGAACTGGATGCGGGGGCGGTGGCGGATCGCCGGCCCATCAACCTGCCAGGGGTATCGGTGACCGCGGCGGAGATGGTGCGGGCCTTGCGCGAAATCGCGGGCGACGCGGTGGCCGACCGAGTCGGCTGGCAGGCCGATGCGCGGGTGCAGGCCATCGTCGGCAGCTGGCCGGGGCGTTGGGATACCGCGCGCGCGGCGGACCTGGGTTTGGCGGGTGACGGCGATTTCGCCGAAATCATCCGCGCCTATATCAGTGACGACTTGCGGGGGAAGGTATGAGCCAGTCCAACGAAGCGCGCGCGGTCGGTGTGATCGGCCTGGGGGCGATGGGCGCGGGCATCGCGCAGAGCCTGCGGCGCGGCGGGTGCCGGGTGCATGCCTATGACATCCGGCCCGGCGTCGCGGCGGCGTTCGCGGAACAGGGGGGCGTGGCTTGCGAGACGCTGGCGGACATGGCCGCCGCCTGCGACGTCGTGGTCAGCGTGGTGGTGAACGCGCAGCAGACCGAAAGCGTGCTGTTTGGCGAAGGCGGCATTGCCACCGCCCTGCGGCCCGGCAGCGTGTTCGTGATGTGCTCGACGGTGGACCCGGCCTGGTCGAGCGCGCTGGAGTCGCGCCTGGCCGCGCAGGGCATCCACTACCTGGACGCGCCGATCTCTGGCGGCGCCGCCAAGGCCGCCGCGGGCCAGATGACCATGATGACCGCCGGCGCCCCGGCCGCCTACGCCGCCTGCGGCAACGTGCTGGAGGCCATGGCGGGCAAGGTCTACCGCTTGGGCGAGCGCGCCGGCGCGGGCAGCAAGGTCAAGATCATCAATCAGCTGCTGGCCGGCGTGCACATCGCCGTCGCGGCCGAGGCCATGGCGTTGGGTCTGCGCGAAGGGGTCGACGCCGCTGCCTTGTACGAGGTGATCACCCACAGCGCCGGCAACAGCTGGATGTTCGAGAACCGCATGGCGCACGTGCTGGCGGGCGACTACACGCCGCTGTCGGCGGTGGATATCTTCGTGAAGGACCTGGGGCTGGTGCTGGACACCGCGCGCCACAGCAGGTTTCCGCTGCCGCTGGCGTCCACCGCGCACCAGATGTTCATGCAGGCGTCGGCTGCCGGGCACGGGCGGGAGGACGACAGCGCGGTCATCAAGATCTTTCCCGGAATCACCCTGCCGGAGTCCGCATGACGATCAAACTGGGCTGCATCGCCGACGACTTCACTGGCGCCACCGACCTGGCCAACAACCTGGTGCGCGCCGGCATGCGCACCGTGCAGGCCATCGGTGTGCCGAGCGGGCCCCTGGAGACGCCGGCGGACGCGGTGGTGGTGGCGCTCAAGACCCGCACCTTGCCCGCCGACGAGGCGGTGGCGCAATCGCTGGCGGCGCTGGCCTGGCTGCGGGCGCAGGGCGCCGGGCAGATCTATTTCAAGTACTGCTCGACCTTCGATAGCACGGCGCAGGGCAACATCGGCCCGGTGGCCGACGCGTTGATGGCGGCGCTGGAGACGGATTTCACCATCGCCACGCCGGCCTTTCCCGACAACCAGCGCACGGTGTTCAAGGGCTATCTGTTCGCCGGCGACGTGCTGCTGAATGAGTCGGGCATGCAGCATCATCCCTTGACCCCGATGACCGATCCGAACCTGGTGCGGGTGTTGTCGGCGCAGACCCGCCGCAAGGTCGGCCTGATCGACTATGCGGTGGTGGCGCGTGGCAGCGATGCGATTCGCGGCCGCATCGACGCGCTGCGAAGCGAAGGCGTGGAGATCGCCATTGTGGATGCCATCTCCAATGACGACCTGTTGGCGCTGGGGCCGGCGCTCAAGGACATGCCGCTGGTGACGGCCGGGTCGGGCGTGGCGATCGGCCTGCCCGGCAACTGGGGCCTGGCGCCGGGCGCGGCCGCCGCATTGCCCCGCGAGCCGGGCGCCCAGGCGGTGGTGGCGGGCAGTTGCTCAAGCGCGACCCAGGGCCAGGTGGCCGCGTTTATCGCGGCGGGCCGGCCGGCGCTGGCGCTTGATCCATTGCGTCTCGCCGCGGGCGACGATGTCGTGGCGCAGGCGCTGGCCTGGGCCGCGCCGCGCCTGTCCGACGGCCCGCTCTTGATCTATTCCACGGCACGGCCCGATGCCGTGCAGGCGGCGCAGGCCAGCCTGGGCGCGGCGCGCGCCGGCGCGCTGGTCGAGGAGGCCATCGCGCGGATCGCGGCGGGCCTGGCGCGGCTCGGGGTGCGGCAGTTGATCGTCGCCGGGGGCGAGACCTCGGGCGCGGTGGTGCAGGCGCTGGGGCTGACGCAACTGGCTATCGGTGAGCAGATCGATCCGGGCGTGCCGTGGTGCGCCGGCTACGCGCAGGCGGCGCAAGCGCGCATCAGCATCGCGTTGAAGTCGGGCAATTTCGGCGGCGTTGATTTCTTCACGCGGGCCTTCCGCCGGGCTGTCTGATGATCAATCGCTGATTCCCGTGCCGCGCCCTGGCGCGCCGGTGCGTTCAACGATGCGCCTGACGCAGTCGCTTGGCGGCGTTGACCATGTGGATGCGCGCGGCTTCGCGCGCCGCTTCCACGTCCTGGCGCCGGATGGCTTCGACGATGGCTTCGTGTTCCCGCAGCACCGCGCGCATCTGGTCGGCGTGGCGCGCCTCGTTGCCGCGCGTGACGCGGGTGGCGGCTTCGAGATACTGGCTGACGAAGGCCAGGGTGGCGAGAAAATACGGATTGCCGGTGGCGCGGGCGATGCTGCGATGGAAGGCCACGTCTTGCGCGACGCCGTCGCCGCCGTTGTCCACCGCCGCGGTGATGGCGGCCAGCGCGTCGTCGATGGCGGCCATGTCGCGCTTGCCGCGCTGGGCGGCCGCCTGCGCCGCGATTTCGGTTTCCAGCGCGCGGCGCAGATCGACGACGTGCAGCACCGCGTCCAGTGAGCCCAATTCGGCCGCGTCGATGCGCAACGCGCGGTTGCCGCCCTGGCCGGTGACGAATACGCCGCTGCCCTGGCGCGCTTCGACGATGCCGTCCTGGCGCAGGCGCGACACCGCTTCGCGGATGACGGTGCGGCTGACGCCGAATTGCTCGGCCAGACGGGTTTCGGTGGGCAGTTTTTCGCCGGGCAGCACGCGGCCCGCGTCGATCTCGGCGAGCAACTGCTTGGCCACTGTGTCGGTCAGCGAGGGAGGCGCGTGGAGTCGGGGAAAGGCCATGGCATGGGGCCGTGAGAAGAGGGCGCGGCACCGCCCCGGGACAGGGGCTTCATGATAACCCGGCGGCTCCGGCCGCCGCGCGGGCGCGGTTCAGGCAGTCGATGAAAAGCTGCGCGGCCGGCGTCGGCGGGGAGTCGGTGCGCGTCAGGATCGATACCCGCGCCGCCGGCAGCGGGTGCGCCAGCGGCAGGATGCACAAGGACGTCGGCGCCAGCACGCGGTGCAGGCCATTGCGCACGAAAAACCCGACCGCGTCGCTCTGTCCCAGGATCGCCAGGGCGATGGCGATGGACTGGCACGGGATCACATCGGCGGGCGGCGGCAGGCCGCGTTCGGCGTAGGCCAGGCGCAGCAGATTGGTGGGCGTCTGCGTATTGCCGGGCATCAGCCATAGCAGGTCGCGCAGCTCGGCCAGGTCGGTTGCGTGGCGCAGGGGATGGTCGGCGCGCGCGCCCACCGCCAGCGGCAGGGTGAACAGGGTGGTGCGGGCAAAGCCGTCGTAGATGTCGCCGTCGTATTCGGTCTGGACCACGAGGTCGTAGCGGCCCGTCTCCAGCTGTTCATGGCTGTAGGGCGGCGCCACCTCATGAAAGGCTACCGCGACGCGCGGCATGCGGGCGCGGAACGCCGCCAGCGCGGCCGGCAGTATCGGCAGCACCGACGAACTGATGGCCAGGTTGAGCGTGCCGCCCTCGCCGTCGCGCATCTGGTCGATGTCTTCCTGCGCGCGCCGCGCTTCCTGCAGGATCAGCACGGCGCGCTTGTGCAGCGCCTGGCCATAAGGCGTCAGCTCCACCCCCTTGGCGCTGCGCCGCACCAGTTCCGCGCCCAGGCTCTGTTCCAGTTCGCGCAGGCTGCGCGTGGCCGCCGGCTGGGTCACGCACAGGGCGCGGGCGGCGGCGCGGATGCTGCCATGTTCGGCGATCAGCACGAAGGCGCGCAACTGGCGCAGGTTCATCGGGGCGGGCACGGCGGGCTATAAGCAAAAGTCATCACTGCGCGAAAAATACTGTCTTTTGCGTTTCGGCGGCCATCCGTATATTCACTAGGGCCTGTCCACACTAAAAGGAGCTTTAGTGTGAACAGGCCCTAGCCACGGCTTCGGAAACACGGGCCGGCATAGAGATCGGACATCAAGGGGAAAACATGTCTATCGCCATCGCGGCCGGCGCCGGCGCGCGCAGCCTGCATACGCCATCCATGCGCCGGCGGGTCATCGCCGGCACCACCATCGGCAACGCGCTCGAATTCTTCGACTTCACGGTCTTCACCTTCCTGATGCTGGTCATCGGGCCGCTGTTCTTTCCGGCGGCCTCCAGCTACGGGCAATTGCTGCTGACCACGGCTACTTTCGGCGTCGGCTTCCTGATGCGGCCGGTGGGCGGCATGCTGATCGGCTCTTACGCCGACCGCCATGGCCGCCGCGCCGCCATGACCTTGACGCTGTGGTTGATGGGCCTGGGTTGTGCGCTGATCGCCGCCGCGCCCACCCATGCGCAGATGGGGCTGCTGGGGCCGGTGATGATGGTGCTGGCGCGGCTGATCCAAGGCTTCGCCGCCGGGGGCGAGGTCGGCGCCTCGACCACGTTGCTGGTCGAGCACGCGCCGCCGTCGCGGCGTGGGTTCTATTCCAGCTGGCAGTTCGGCAGCCAGTCCCTCGGCGTGGCGCTGGGGGCGGTGGTGGTGGGGACGCTGACCGCCGCGCTGACCGCCGAGCAGATGCAGGCCTGGGGCTGGCGCGTGCCGTTCGTGATCGGCATCCTGACGGTGCCGGTGGGCGCCTACATCCGCCGCAATCTCGAAGAGACGCTGCAAGTCGATGAGCCGGATGCGCGCCGGCCGCGCGGCGGCGGCCACCAGCCGCTGCGCCGCATCTTCGCCGAGCACAAGACCGAGGTCGCCAAGGGCATCCTGCTGATGATCGGCGGCATGGTCTGCGCGCAGATCATCGGCTTCTACATGCCGTCGTACGCGCATCGCGAACTGGGGTTGCCGGCGACCTCGACCTTGTCGGCCAGCGTGGTGGTGGGCGCGGTCGGCTTCCTGTTCGCGCCGCTGGTCGGCATGCTGGCCGACCGCGTCGGGCGCAAGCGGGTGATCTTCTGGTCGCGGGTGACGACGGTGGCGGTGCTGCTGCCGTGTTTCGAATGGCTGATCGCCGCGCCCAGCAGCATGCGGCTGATGCTGGTGGTGGCGCTGCTGTCGATCCTGCTGGCGCTGCAATCCGCGCCCGGCATCACCATGCTGCCCGAACTGTTCCCGAAGTCCGTGCGTACCACTGGCATGTCGGTGGTGTACGGTCTGGGGATTTCCGTGTTCGGCGGCTTCGCCCAATTCTTCGTGACCTGGCTGCTGCACGTGACCGGCAATCCCATGGCGCCCGCCTGGTACCTGATGGTGGCGGTGGCGCTTTCCACGGTGGTGTTGTTCTGGATCCGCGACCGCACCGGCGACGATATCGACAACCAGGAGGCCTGATGCAATCCGCTACGCCCTATTTTTCCCGCAGCTACGCCGAAGCGCGCGTGCGCTTCACGGCGGCGGCCCGGCCGCTGGCCGCGCAGTTCGCGTCCTATCCCGTCGCGCCCCTGGGGCGCGAGGGCGAGGCGCTGGCCACCGACGTGGCGCTGATCGGCGACAAGACAGCCACGCGCCTGCTGATCATGACTTCCGCGACCCACGGCGTGGAGGGCTTCTGTGGCTCGGGTTGCCAGCTGGCCCTGCTGGACGACGCCGAGATGCTGGAACGCGCGCGCCAGGCCGGCGTGGCGCTGTTGCTGGTGCATGCGGTGAACCCGCATGGCTTCTCGTGGATCGCGCGCACCGACGAGGGCAATGTCGACCTGAACCGCAACGCGCAGCCCTTTGACGGGCAGCCGTTGCCGGCCAATCCGGAGTACGGGCGCATCCACGAATTGCTGTTGCCCGAGCAGTGGCCGCCGTCGGACAGCAACCGCGAGCAGATCGCCGCCTACATCGCCGGAAACGGCCTGCCGGCCTTCAAGCAGGCCGTCACCCGCGGTCAATACACGCATGCCGATGGCCTGTTCTATGGCGGCGACCGCCCGGCCGCCTCGCTGTCGAACCTGCGCCGCATCCTCCAGCAGCATGCGGCCGCATACAGGCAGATCGGCTGGATCGACGTGCACACGGGGCTGGGACCGCGTGGCCATGGCGAGAAGATCTACGCGGGCCGCCGCGACGAGGCCGAAGTGGCGCGCGCGCGCCGCTGGTGGGGCACCGACATCGCCGTGCCGTACCAGGGCACGTCGGCCTCGGTGGACATTACCGGGCACCTGGCGGGCCTGATCTACCAGGCCTGCCCGGATTCGGTGCCGACGCTGATGGCGCTGGAATATGGCACGCAGCCCGCCGAGCAAGTGGTGGATGCGCTGCGTGGCCGCAATTGGCTGCGCGCGCATCCCGACGCCGCGCCGGCGCTGCGCGACCAGATCCTGCGCACGACGCTGGAAGCGTTCTATTGCGATGCGCCGGACTGGCATGGCGCGGTGCTCGGCCAGAGCCGGGTGGCGGTGCTGCAAGCCGTGCTGGGCCTGGCAGGGGACTGACACTTGCCGGCAAGGCCGATTCGCGGGAATCGGCCTTGCTTTGTATTCGAGATGTTATATCATCCTTCAGCTGGTTGTAATGATATAACATCAAAGAGGCTGAAAATGACAGGCAAGACGCAGGGAAAACAGGGGTTTCGGGAAAGGCGTGGCATGGCGCGGGCGGGGCGGATTGGCGGCGCGCGGGCGCTCAAGCCCCTGGTCTGCTCCTTGATGCTGGCCGCGCCGGTGGCGCAGGCCGAAACCGAGGCCGATCCCTCTCGCAACCGCACACTGGCGCCGATCACGGTGTCGGCCAATCCGCTGGGCCTGGACCTGAACAGCACCATGCTGCCGGCTTCCGTGCTGGAAGGCGATGAACTGGTCGAGCGCCGCGCCGGTACGCTGGGCGAGACCCTCAAGAGCCTGCCGGGCGTGAACAGCGATACCTTTGGCGGCGGCGCCAGCCGCCCGGTGATCCGTGGCCAGACCGCGCCGCGCGTGAAGGTGCTGTCCGACGGCTCCGAGGTGAGGGACGCGTCCGGTATTTCGCCGGACCACGCGGTGACGGTGGAACCCCTGCTGGCCGAGCGCATCGAGGTGCTGCGCGGCCCGGCCACGCTGTTGTACGGCGGCGGCGCGATTGGTGGCGTGGTGAATGTGGTGGACAAGAAGGTGCCCACCGCCGTGCCGGAGAAGGGCGTGGAGATGGAAGCCGAGTTGCGTGGCGCCACCGGCACCAAGGAGCGCGCCGGCGCCGTGGGCATCACCGCCGGCGAAGGCCAGTTCGCCGTGCGGGTCGAGGGCATGAAGCGGCGCACCAGCGACTACGACGTGCCGGACTGGCCCGGCGGCAAGCTGGCCGGGTCGTATAGCGAGTCCACGCAGGGCACGGTCGGGATGTCGTGGATCACGCCGCGCGGCTACGTCGGCCTGGCTTTCACGCACCTGGAAAGCAAGTATGGCCTGCCCGGCCATAATCACGAGTACGAAGGCTGCCATCCGCACGGCACCCACCTGCATTGCGGCGGCCACGACCATGACCATGATCATGGCGACGAAGACGAGGAAGGCCACGACCATGATCACGGCCACGAACACGGCGGCGTGCCCTACGTCAAGCTGCGCAGCAACCGCCTGGACCTGCGCGCCGAATACCAGGACCCGTTCGCCGGCTTCGAGAAGATCCGCGTGCGCGGCGGCCTGACCGATTACCAGCATGAGGAAATCGAGGGCGGCCAGGTGGGCACCCGCTTCAAGAACAAGGGCTACGACCTGCGCGTGGAGCTGCAGCACAAGCCGGTGGCTGGCTGGCGCGGCGTGATCGGCCTGCAGAATGCCTACAGCGACTTCCGCGCCGATGGCGAGGAAGCCTTCCTGCCGCGCAGCCGCACCCGTTCGAACGGTTTGTTCGTGCTGGAGGAATACCAGTTGAACGACTGGCGTTTCGAAGTCGGCGCGCGCCAGGACTGGCAGCGCATCGCGCCGTCTGGCGGCGCTTCGCGCAGCAGCCTGTCGGGCACCTCGCTGTCGGCCGCGGCCATCTGGGACTTCGCGCCGCAGTATTCGGTGGCCCTGTCGCTGTCGCGCTCGCAGCGCTTGCCGACCGCCCAGGAGCTGTATGCCGATGGCGTGCACCTGGCCACCAATACCTATGAGCTGGGCAACTCGGGCCTGGGCCGCGAGACCTCGCGCAACATCGACCTGACGCTGCGCAAGCACTCGGGCGACACGACGTTCTCGGCCAGCGTGTTCCACAACAAGGTCAAGAACTACATCTACGCCAACACGCTGGACCGTTACGAGGATTTCCGCCTGATCGAATACACCCAGCGCGACGCCGAGTTCACCGGGGTGGAAGGCGAGCTGCGGCACCAGTTCACGCCGGTGTTCTCGGCGGCGGTGTTCGGCGACTACGTGCGCGGCAAGCTGACCGGCGGCGACGGCAACCTGCCGCGCATCCCGGCGGCGCGCGCCGGCCTGCGCGGCAACGTCAAGTGGCAGCAGTGGTCGGGCGGCGTCGAGTACGCCCGCGTGTTCTCGCAAAAGGACATCGCCGCGTACGAAAGCAGCACGCCGGGCTACAACCTGGTCAATGCGGTGGTGGCGTACCGCGGCCGCTACGGCGCCACGGGTTACGAGGTCTACCTGCGCGGCACCAACCTGCTGAACAAGCTGGCCTACAACCATGCCTCGTTCATCTCGTCGGTGGCGCCGCTGCCCGGACGCAGCGTGATGCTGGGGATGCGCCTGACCTACTGAGGGGAACCGGCGCGACCGGGCTTCGCGGGCGGGCGGATGTGCTAAGTTCCAGCCATGCCGCCCGCCCCGGAGTCCGCCATGCTGAAGTTCGCCGCCAACCTGTCGATGATGTACCCGGAACATGCGTTCCTGGACCGCTACGCGGCCGCCGCGGCCGATGGTTTCGCGGGCGTGGAATGCATGTTTCCCTATGAGGCGCCGGCCGCCTTCGTGCGAGAGCGCATGGATGGCGCCGGCGTGTCGCAGGTGTTGTTCAATGCGCCGCCGGGGGTGAGCGCGCGCGGCGAACGCGGGCTGGCCGCGCTGCCGGGCCGCCAGGACGAATTCCGCGCCGGTATCGAACAGGCGCTGGGTTATGCCACCGCATTGGCCTGTGCCCGGGTGCACGTGATGGCCGGCGTCGCCCCCGATGGCGTCTCGCGCGACGCCATGCTGGACTGCTACCGCGAGAATCTCGACTGGGCCGCGCGCCAGGCGCGCTCGGCCGGCGTGACCGTGCTGATCGAGCCCATCAACACGCGCGACATTCCCGGCTATTTCCTCAATCGCCAGGACCAGGCCCACGAGGTGGTGCAGGCGGTCAACGCGCCCAACCTGAAAGTGCAGATGGACCTTTACCACTGCCAGATCGTCGAGGGCGACGTCACCGCGAAACTGCGCCAGTACCTGCCCACGGGGCGGGTCGGGCACCTGCAGATCGCCGGGGTGCCGCTGCGGCAGGAGCCCGATCGCGGCGAACTGGATTACGGCTGGATCTTCTCGGTGCTGCGCGAACTGGACTACGCGGGCTGGATCGGTTGCGAATACCGTCCGGCGGCGGGCACCTCCGCCGGCCTGCGTTGGCTGGCCGCGGCCCGCGCCTGAGCGGCGGCCGGCGCTTGGCCATGAACCTTTTGCCATGATGGCGCGCATGCCGTGCTCGCCGCTGCGTGAAAATATAGTTAATATGTTAATTAAATTAAGAATTCCGGGAGACAACCGCATGTCCAGAAGAGGTTTCATCCGCTGCGCGCTGGGAACCTTGGCCGCCGCCGCATTCGCCACGAGCGCCATGCCCGCGCTGGCTGGCGAATTTCCCGATCACCCGATCCGCTGGCTGGTGCCGTTCAGCGCGGGCGGCGGCAGCGACCTGGCCACCCGCATCGTTGCCAGGCACGTCAGCCAGACGTTGGGCCAGCCGGTGGTGGTGGAGAACCGTCCGGGCGCCGCCACCATCGTCGCCGCCCAGGAAACCGCGCGCGCCGCGCCCGATGGCTACACGCTGATGACCGCCGGCATGAGCACGCTGGCGCTCAATCCGTGGCTCTACAAGCAATTGCCGTACGACCCATGGAAGGACCTGAAGCCGGTCTCGACGCTGGTGGCGCTGCCCATCGTGCTGGTGGCCTCGCCGGCTTCCGAGCTGAAGAACATGCCCGAAGTGATGGCGTACCTGTCCGACGACAAGAAGGCCAGCTACGCCTCGCTGGGCGTGGGCAGCCCGCACCATCTGGCGATGGAGTTGTTCCTGTCGATGTTCGGCGCCAAGGCCACGGCGATTCCCTACAAGGGCACGCCGCCGGCGTTGCAGGACGTGGCGGCGGGCGTGGTGCCGCTGATGATGGCCGACATGGCGGCCGCGCGGCCGTTGATCCAGGCGGGCAAGCTGCGCGCCATCGCGGTGCCGGCAAACGAGCGCTCGGAACAACTGCCCGACGTGCCCACCTTCGGCGAGGCCGGCGGCCCGCCGCTGGAAGCGACCGCCTGGCAGGGCGTCGTGGCGCCGGCGCGCACGCCCAAGGCGGTTGTCGACAAGCTCAGCGGCGCGATCCAGGCGGCGTTGAAGTCGCCCGAGGTGATCACGCAGCTCAAGCTGCAGGGCATGGAGCCGATGGGCAGCTCGTCGAACGATTTCTTCGACTACGCGCATCGCGAATACGAGAACTGGGGCGCGGTGATCCGCCAGAAGAATATCTCGGTGGATTGAGCGGCGGGCGATGGCCGCGCCGTTCGTGTGCCGTGGGCAAGGCCCCTTCGGCAGGCGCTGCCTGGCCGCCCGGGTCTTGCCGGCAGCCGTCCGCGGCGGCGCGATGAGGATGACGGCGCAGCAACCGCCTAGTTCGCCGCCGCGCGCTTTTGCCGCCGCGCGGTGGCGGCGCAGCCGGCCGAGGCGATGATGATGCCGCAGATCGCCAGCCACTGCGTGCCGGACAGGTGCTCATTCAGCACGATGACGCCGGCCAGCGCGCCCATGGCGGGCTCCATGCTCAGCAGCACGCCAAAGGTCTTCTGCGGCAGGCGTCGCAATGCCACCATCTCCAGCGAATAGGGCAGGGCGCTCGACAGGATGCCGACCGCCACCCCGGCCAGGATCAGCTTGGGATCCAGCAGCGCCATGCCGGCGTGGGCCGCGCCCACCGGCAGCGCCACCATGGTGGCCGCCAGCAGGCCCAGCGAGGTCGCCTGGCCGCCGTGCACGTTGCCAGCCATCTTGCCGAAGATGATGTACAGCGCCCAGCACACCGCCGCGCCCAGCGCATAAGCGATCCCGACGGGATCGAGGTCGTGCATCGACTGGCCGGTCGGGATCAGCAGCACCAGCCCGGCCAGCGCGCAGGCGATCCAGACGAAGTCGATGGCGCGCCGCGACAGCACCACCGCCAGGGTCAGCGGCCCGGTGAATTCGATGGCGATCGCCACGCCCAGCGGCAGGGTGCGCAGCGCCATGTAGAACAGCAGGTTCATGCAGGCCAGCGTCACGCCGTACAGCGCGATCTTGGCGGCGTTGCGCGCGGTCAGCGGGAAGCGCCATGGGCGCCAGAACGCGATGAGGATGATGGCGCCGATGACGATGCGATAGGCCGTCGTGCCTTGCGCGCCCACCTCGGGAAACAACGACTTGGCGAACGACGTGCCGACGCACAGCGAGGCCATGGCGCCGATCAGCGACAGGGTCGGCATCAGGGTGGAGGCGGAGGCATCGCGTCCGGAGGGAAGGGTGGCGGCGGTCATGGTGCTGCGTCTGCGGAAAGAATCAGGGGTTCAAGGTCAGGGCGGTGGAGTAGAGCACGTACAGGGCAAGCGCCAGCATGATCGCGCCCAGCAGTCCCTGCTGCATGCGCAGGAACCACGGGTTGCGGCCGACCCAGCCGCGGATGCGCGACGCGCCGTAGGCAAAGCAGCTGCCATACGGCAGGCTCAACGCCTTCATGGTCACGCCCAGCACCAGCATCTGGATCCACACCGGGCCGTTGTCCGGCGTGGTGAACTGCGGCAGGAAGGCGATCATGAACAGCAGCACCTTCGGGTTCAGCAGATTGGTCATGAAGCCCTGCCAGAACGCGTCGCGCGCCTCGCCGGGCCGCGCGGCCAGGGACACGTCGGCGTCGCGGGCGCAGCGCAGCATGGCCTTGATGCCCAGGTAGCCCAGGTACAGGCCGCCCGCCGCCTTGATCGCCAGGAACAGCGTCGGAAACGCCTGCAGCACCGAGGCCAGTCCCAGCACCACGGCCGGCACCTGGATGAAACCCGCCGCCACATTGCCCAGCACGCTGTGGAAGGCTGGCCGGAATCCCTGGGTCATGCCTCGCGACAGCGTCAGCGCCATGTCCGGGCCGGGAGTGAGTTTCAACGCCGCGTCGGCGGCCAGGAAGAGCAGGAAAAGCTGGAGTGACGGCATGGGAATCGGGCTGCGCCTGGTCGCGAGGGCGGCCAGAGGGTTCCCAGTGTAAGCAAGGCGGGTGATTAATTCCTGCAGCCGGCGGTGCGCAAATGAAGTTTCCCGTCGAATTTGGGGGCGGGTCGTGCGGCGCGCCCGTTTAGAATCAGCCTACAGGCCCGCACGGCCTGGACCGCCGCGGCGCCGAGACCCCCCATGGAACTAGACGATTTCGACCTTCAGATCCTGCAAAGCCTGCAGGAAGACAACCAGCGCACCAGCCAGGAGGTGGCCGAGCGCGTGAACCTGTCGCCGGTATCGTGCCTGCGGCGCATGAAGCGGCTGCGCGAGTCCGGGGCGGTGCTGGGCGATGTGTCGGTGGTGGACCCGGCGGCGGTGGGGCGCGACATCATGATGGTGGTGTTGGTGTCGCTCGAGAGCGAGCGCGCCGACAAGCTGGACACCTTCAAGCGCGCGATGCGCAACGCGCCGGAGATCATGCAGTGCCTGGCAGTCACGGGCGAAGTGGATTTCGTCGTCACCATGACCGTGCGGGACATGGCGGAGTACGACGCCTTCGCGCAGCGCCACTTCTGGGGCGACCCCAATGTGAAGCGCTTTTCGACGCTGGTGGTGATGAACCGCGTCAAGTACGGTCTGGCGGTGCCGACCACGCAGCCGGACGAGGCATAGCGGGCTCGCCGCCGATTGCGCGGCCCGCGCCGGCGGCGCTAGACTGGCCGCCTCCCTCTCTTTCCGTGTCTCACCGCCATGGCATTGCATAGCTGGCTCATCTACCTGGTTGCCGTGACCGGCCTGTCGATCACTCCCGGCCCCAACACCTTGCTGGCGCTGACCCACGGCGCGCTGCACGGGCATCGCAAGGCGCTGTGCACCATCGCTGGCGGCGCGGTCGGCTTCATTGCGCTGATCGCCTTGTCGATGCTGGGCATCAGTGCATTGCTCAAGGCCTGGGGGCCGGCGCTGACGGTGCTGAAGTGGGCCGGCGGCGCCTATCTGGTCTGGCTCGGCATCCAGCTGTGGCGCTCGCCCGGCGTGCAACTGCGTCCGGCGCCCGACATGCCGCGGCTGCGCGGCACGCGCATGTTCAGCCAGGGTTTTCTGTCGGCGATCGCCAATCCCAAGGCGCTGCTGTTCTACGGCGCGTTCCTGCCGCAATTCATCGATCCGGGGCGCAGCCTGTTGACGCAATTCGTGATCATGGCCGCGACCTTCGTGGCCATCGAGTTCGTGGTGGAGTACGTGTTGGCGCGCCTGGCGCACCGCGTGCGGCCGTGGCTGGAGCGCGCGGGGCGGCGCTTCAACAAGGTGTGCGGGGGATTGTTCGCGGCGATGGGGGCGGCGTTGCCGGGGTCTTGATCATCGTGCATTGCCGGGCGCCGGCCGGCGCTGCGCTGGCGGGCTCGCACCCACAACCCTGCGCCGCGGGCCTGCGCCACCAACCCGCGCATTACAGACCTGCGCATTACAGACCTGCATCACAAGCCGGCCCCACAATGCAAAAGCCCGACTCCAAGGAGCCGGGCTTTTTAATTCTGGTGGCCTGGGGCGGAATCGAACCACCGACACGCGGATTTTCAATCCGCTGCTCTACCAACTGAGCTACCAGGCCAACGAAGTCCGCAACTATACACAATTTTTTGGACTTGTGCCAGTCGCCTCGAAAAAAGTTTGAAGAATTTCCGGGGCGCCTTCCAACGTGGAAAGGGGCAAGGGGCGCATACTACCGCAAACGGCCATTGCATGGGGGCGATGCAAGGTCACGTGGCGGGGCGACACGGGTCGCGAGGGGTGCGACGCAGGGTCGCGGTCGGGACGCCAAATGGCGTGGGGATAACCCGCGGGAGTATAATCATGGCCGGTCCGCTGTTACATGCACGCTGCACCGCATGGGCTTTGCGGGGACCACAGCTCTAATACTTACGGCCTTGTCCTTTACATGTCGGTAGCTGTCCTAGCCTTCGGTCTGAATCACACGTCCGCGCCGGTGTCGGTTCGCGAACGCGTGTCCATGCCCGTCGATCTGGTCAAGCCGGCGCTGGAAGGCCTGCGCTCCGCGTTCGGCGGGTCGGTGCGCGAAGCCGCCATCCTGTCGACCTGCAACCGCACCGAAATCTATTGCGCTGCCGACGGCCACGTGGCCGACCAGCTGCCCGCGTGGCTGGCCGAGCACAACCGGCTGGACGCCGGCACGCTGCGCCCGCATCTGTACCGTCACCAGCAGGACGACGCCGTGCGCCACGCCTTCCGCGTGGCCAGCGGGCTCGATTCCATGGTGCTGGGCGAAACCCAGATCGTCGGCCAGATGAAGGACGCCGTGCGCGCGGCTGGCGAAGCCGGTTCGCTCGGCACGCTGCTGCACCAGATGTTCCAGCGCACCTTCTCGGTGGCCAAGGAAGTCCGCTCGCAGACCGCCATCGGCGCGCAGTCGGTGTCCATGGCCGCCGCCGCGGTGCGCCTGGCCGAACGCGTGTTCGGCAACCTGGACCAGGCCCGCACGCTGTTCATCGGCGCGGGCGAAATGATCGAGCTGTGCGCCACCCACTTCGCCGCGCAGCGTCCGCGCAGCATGGTGGTGGCCAATCGCACGGCCGAGCGCGCCGAGCTGCTGGCCAACCGTTTCTCGGCCAGCACCATGAAGCTGTCGGACCTGACCGACCGCCTGTCCGAATTCGACGTGGTCGTCTCCTGTACGGCCAGCTCCCTGCCCATCCTCGGTTTGGGGATGGTGGAACGGGCCACGCGCCTGCGCCGCCACCGCCCCATGGTGATGATCGACCTGGCCGTGCCGCGCGACATCGAACCCGAGGTCGGCCGCCTGGACGACGTCTACCTGTATTCCGTCGATGACCTGGGCCGCCTGGTCCAGACCGGCACCGACGCCCGCCGCGCCGCGGTGGTGCAGGCCGAGGCCATCATCGAAACCCGCGTCCAGGGCTTCATGCACTGGATGCAATCGCGCGAAGTGGTGCCCGTCATCCGCGACCTGCACCAGGCCGCCGAAGATGTCAGCGCCGCCGAACTCGAACGCGCCCGCCGCCTGCTGGCGCGCGGCGAATCGCCGGAAGCCGTGCTGGAGCAGCTGGCCCACGGCCTGACCCAGAAATACCTGCATGGCCCGCTGGCGGCGTTGAACCGCAGCGAAGGCGAGGACCGCAAGCAGCTGCTTGCCTGGATGCCGCGCCTGTTCCCCGGCCGCGACTCGCGCCGTTAGCGGCGCTGCCTCCGCCCCGCCTTGCGGCGGGCGCTCGTTGCGGGCGCCCGCCATTTCCGTTTTCCCTTGCTGAATTCCCATCATGAAATCTTCCATGCGCAGCCGGCTGGAGCATCTGTGTCACCGCCTGATCGAGGTGGACGCGCTGCTGGCCGAACCGGAAACCGCGGCCGACATGGACCGCTTCCGCAAGCTTTCGCGCGAGCGCGCCGAGCTGGAGCCGGTGGTCGAGGCCTTCACCGCCTTCGTGCGCGGCGAGGAAGACCTGGCGACCGCGCAGGAGATGCTGTCCGATCCCGAGCTGAAGGCGATGGCCGAGGACGAGATCAAGAGCGGCCGCGTCAAGCTCGAATCGCTGGAAGCGGCGCTGCAGTTGCTGCTGCTGCCGCGCGACCCCAATGACGGCCGCAGCGTGTTCCTGGAAATCCGCGCCGGCACCGGCGGCGATGAAAGCGCGCTGTTCTCGGGCGACCTGCTGCGCATGTACACGCGCTACGCCGAGCAGCGCGGCTGGCGCGTCGAGCTGATGTCGGAAAGCCCGTCGGAGCTGGGCGGCTACAAGGAAGTGATCGCGCGCATCGAAGGCGACGGCGCCTATGGCCGCCTGAAATTCGAATCGGGCGCGCACCGCGTGCAGCGCGTGCCGGCCACCGAGGCGCAGGGCCGCATCCACACCTCGGCCTGCACGGTGGCCATCATGGCCGAAGCCGACGAGATGTCGGAGATCGTCATCAACCCGAGCGACCTGCGCATCGACACCTTCCGCGCCAGCGGCGCGGGCGGCCAGCACATCAACAAGACCGATTCGGCCGTGCGCATCACGCACTTGCCCACCGGACTGGTGGTGGAATGCCAGGACGACCGCTCGCAGCACCGCAACAAGGACAAGGCCATGCAGGTGCTGGCCGCGCGCCTGAAGGACAAGGAAACGCGCGAGCGCCAGAGCAAGGAAGCGGCCGAGCGCAAGAGCCTGATCGGCTCCGGCGACCGTTCCGAGCGTATCCGCACCTACAACTTCCCGCAGGGCCGCGTCACCGACCATCGCATCAACCTGACGCTGTACAAGCTGCAGCAGATCATGGAAGGCGATCTGGAGGAGCTGACCGGCGCCCTGATCGCCGAGCACCAGGCCGAGCAGCTGGCGGCGCTGGGCGACGATATCTGAGCGGCTGGCGGGCCCCTTCGGCGAGCACCCTTCGACCACCATGACGACGCAGATCAAGAGCCTGTTGCTGGATACGCGCCTGCCCCGGCTCGAGGTGCGCATGCTGCTCGAGCACGTGCTGGCCAAGCCGCGCGCCTGGCTGCTGGCGCATGACACCGATCCGCTGGCGCCGGGAACGGCCGCGGCCTACGAGGCGCTGGCGCAGCGCCGCCTGGCCGGCGAGCCGATGGCCTATCTGCTGGGCCAGCGCGAGTTCATGGGGCACATGTTCCGCGTCACGCCGGACGTGCTGATCCCGCGCCCGGACACCGAGGTGCTGGTGGAAACCGCGCTGGAATGCGTGGCCGGACAGTCCGCGCCCGCCGTGCTGGACCTGGGCACGGGCAGCGGCGCCATCGCCATCTCGATCGCCCTGGCACGTCGCGATGCCCGCGTGATGGCCAGCGACGTCAGCGCCGCCGCGCTGGCCGTGGCCGCGGGCAATGCCTGGGAGCTGACGGCCTCGGTGCGCTTCGTCGAGGGCAGTTGGTACGACGCGGTGCCGGCAGGCGAGGGCTTTGACCTGATCGTGTCCAACCCGCCCTATGTCGCCAGCGACGATCCGCACCTGGGGCAGGGCGACGTGCGCTTCGAGCCGCGTGGCGCGTTGACCGACGGCGCCGATGGCCTGGAAGACCTGCGCCGCATCGTGGCCGGCGCCCATCGCCACCTGAAGGCGGGGGGCGCGCTGTGGATGGAGCACGGTTGGGACCAGGCCGAGGCCGTGCGCGGCCTGCTGGCCGCCGCGGGCTTCACGGACGTCCACAGCCGGCGCGACCTGGCCGCTATCGAGCGCATTTCCGGCGGACGCTGGCCGGGGCGCGGTTGACGCCGGGCCGGCGATTTGTAACCGGCTGCCGCGCCGCAAGCGGCCGATTCCCGGGGGCGGCCCCGGGGTATCCGGGACGAAATCCCGCCTGTACCTATAATTGGCGTATTCCGTTATGCCTCCTGTCCAAGAGACCACCATGAGCGACGTTCAAGAATTCATCCGCGAAACCGTGACCCAGCACCCCGTCGTGCTGTTCATGAAGGGCACCGCCCAATTCCCGCAATGCGGCTTTTCCGGCAAGGCCATCCAGATCCTCAAGAGCTGTGGCGTCAAGAAGCTGGTCACCGTGAATGTGCTGGAGGACGACGAAGTCCGCCAGGGCATCAAGGAATTCTCGAACTGGCCCACCATTCCGCAGCTGTACGTGGCCGGCGAATTCATCGGCGGTTCGGACATCATGAATGAGATGAACGAGTCGGGCGAGCTCAAGACCCTGCTGGAGCAATCCGGCGCCACGGCCTGATTCCATGCGGCGACTGGTCGTCGGCATCACGGGGGCCACCGGCTCCCTGTACGCGGTGCGCATGCTGCAGGCGCTGCGCGGCGTGGACGACGTCGAGACGCACTTGGTGGTGTCGGCCTCGGGCGTGCTGAACATCAAGCACGAACTCGATGTCAGCCGCCATGATGTCTACGCGCTGGCCGACCACGTGCACAGCGTGCGCGATGTGGGCGCCACGCTGGCCAGCGGCGCGTTCCAGACGGCCGGCATGGTCATCGTGCCGTGCTCGATGCGCACGCTGGCGGCCGTGGCCCATGGCCTGTCCGACAACCTCATCACGCGCGCGGCCGACGTTACGCTCAAGGAGCGTCGCCGCCTGGTGATGATGGTGCGCGAGACGCCCTTCAACCTGGCGCACCTGCGCAACATGACCGCCGTCACCGAGATGGGCGGCATCGTGTTTCCGCCGCTGCCGGCGTTCTATCACCGGCCGGCCAGCATCGAGGAGATGGTGGACCACACCGTGGCCCGGGTGCTGGAGCTGTTCGACATCCATGTGCCCGGTCCGCACTGGGAAGGCATGAAATAAGCGCCGTCGCGGCCCACGGGCCGTGAAGGTCAAACGCCCCGGAGATTCCCCGGGGCGTTTTCGTTTTTGCCTTGCGTGTGGTTGCCGTGGTTCAGCGCGCCGCGATCACGCCACCAGCCCCAGGCCGTTCAGGGCCGCCAGGTTCTCCGGCCAGCGGCGCGCGCGGGCGTTCTGCAGTTCGATGCGGGCCCAGGCCATCCAGCCGGCCCACTCGATGCGCTTGTCCCAGGCGGTGCCCCAGGCCTGCAGGGCAGCCAGGCCGGCGGCCGCGTGGCCTTCGGCAGCTTCGAAGTCGCCCGCCGTCAGCGCCAGTTGCGCCAGCAGCAGGCGCGGCTCGGCGACCCACGGGTTGTGCGCCACCGCGGCTTCCAGCATGTGGCGCGCCGTGTCCATTTCGGTCTGCGGATGCATGCGGGTGACGACCTGCCAGTACAGCGCGCTGGCGGCGGCCTCGTCGCGCGGGCTGAGGGTGGCGCGGCAATGGTCGAAGGCGGGTGGCACGGGAATGCCGGTATCGGCCGGCAGCGCTGACAGCGGCGCCAGCAGGTGCGACAGCATCGACAGGATGTTCGACGGCGGCTTCAGCGGGCCGGGCCACAGCGACGCGGCCCAATGCGATTTGAGGTCGCGGCGCTGCTGCTGCGGATAGCCGGCGAAGATCTCGTCCTGCCAGCTGTGCCACTGTTCGCCGATGTCGGCGGCCGACACCACGATGAAGGCGGCGACCTGGCGCGGCGTGAAGGTGAAGACCTGGCCGTCGGCCCCTTCCAGCGTCAGCCCCTCGGGCCCCTGGCCCTGGCCTTGCAGGATGGCCTGCACGAAGCGGGTGCGCGGCATGGCGCAGAACAGGCTGACCCATTCCTCGGCTTCGGCGCCCAGCGCCTCGCGCAGCGTGCTGCGCTCGCGCTCGCGGTCGAACAGCGTCAGGTCGACGTATTCGTTGCCATATACGCTGTGGAACAGGCCCAGCATCCGCACTTCGCGCGGCTGGTTCCACAGCGCCAGGGTGCGGTAGACGCCCAGCAGGTGGTGCTTGAAGGTGCCGGCCTTGTGCCAGTCTTCGCCGGCGCTGCGGGCAAACAGCAGGTCGAGCAGGACGGGCAGGTCGGCATCGACGGCGGCATAGTGGTCGGCCAGCAGGGCGCGCGCGTGCGGATGCAGTTCGTTGGGGGTGGACATGACAATGACGGCAAGGGGTTGGGAATCCAGCCGCTATTGTGTCGTGCGCAAGCGTGCTTGTCATGGCGCGGCACTTATATGGAAATACGCATATAAATATGAAAATTCATCGCTTCCGGTTTTGAAGGACGCTCACTAGAATCCGGGGCTTCCCTTCCCTTGTTCGATTGCCGAGATTCCCATGCGTCTACGCCACACCCTGGCCGCCCTTGCCACCCTGATCGGATTCGCCGCCGCCGCGCCGGCCATGGCGCAGGACGCCGAACTGAAAGTCGGCGTGACCGTCGGCCCGCACGCCCAGATCGGCGAAGTGGTGCAGCAGGTCGCGGCCAGGCAGGGCCTGAAGGTCAAGCTGGTCGAGTTCAGCGATTTCATCCAGCCCAACGCCGCGCTGGACGCCAAGGAATTGGACCTGAACATCTACCAGCACAAGCCCTTCCTGGAATCGCAGAACAAGGCGCGCGGCTACAAGCTGGTGCCGGTGGCCACGGCCGTGGTGCAGCAGATGGGCATCTATTCCAAGCGCGTGAAGTCGCTGGACGACCTGCAGCCGGGCGCCAAGGTGGCGATCCCCAACGACCCGACCAACGGCGCCCGCGCGCTGCTGGTGCTGCAGGCCGCCAAATTGATCAAGCTGAAGGACGGCGTGACCGTGACGGCCTCGCTGTTCGACGTGGTCGACAACCCCAAGAAGCTCAAGTTCGTCGAGATCGAGGCCGCGCAGCTGCCGCACTCGCTGGCCGACGTGGACGCCGCCGCGGTGAATTCGGCCTACGCCATCCCCGCCGGCCTGTCGCCCGCCAAGGACGCGCTGGCGCTGGAAAGCAAGGATGCGCCGTTCGCCGCCGTGGTCATCGCCGCGCGCGAGGACAACAAGAACGATCCGCGCATCGCGCGCTTCATCAAGGCCTACCAGTCCGACGAGGTGAAGGCCTTCGTGGCGCAGAAGTTCCCTGGCGCGTATTCCACCTCCTGGTAAGCGATGTCGACGCTGACGATCTATCCGCAGGACGATCCAGCCGCGGGTCGGCGGCTGGATGACGCCGGCGAGATCCGGCGCGAGCTGGCGGCCATCGGGGTGACCTTCGAGCGCTGGCAGGCACAGGCGCCGCTGACGCCCGGCGCGCCGCAGGCCGAAGTGCTGGCGGCGTATCGGCCCGAGATCGAACGGCTGGTGGCCGAGCGCGGCTATCGCAGCGTCGACGTGGTCAGCCTGGACCCGGCGCATCCCGAGCGCGAGGCCTTGCGCCGCAAGTTCCTGGCCGAGCACACGCACGCCGATGACGAGGTGCGCTTCTTCGTTGCCGGCAGCGGCCTGTTCACGCTGCATGCCGCCGGCCGCGTCTACGCGGTGCTGTGCGAGCAGGATGACCTGATCTCGGTGCCAGCCGGCTTGCCGCACTGGTTCGACATGGGCTCGGCGCCCGCGTTCACCTGTATCCGGCTATTCAATGATCCGGCGGGCTGGGTGGCGCAGTTCACGGGCGACGAGATCGCCACGCGTTTTCCGGTGCTGCCCTGACGGCGCGAGGGCGCGGCGCGCCGTGACGACGCGGCCTGATCGTGTCCTTCGCCTCAAGCGGTCCGGCTACGCGCCCGGACCGCGCCGCCGCGTTCTTCCTTGCGATTCGCTCTAAGCGTATTTGCCCGTCAGGCCCCCATCCACCAGCAGTTCCGTGCCGGTGATGTACGACGCTTCATCCGACGCCAGGAACGCCACCGCGTTCGCCACTTCCCACGGCGTGCCCATGCGGCCCATCGGCACCTGCCGGTCGCGCGCCTTGCGCGCCGCCTCCAGGTCGTCCTTGGCGAACATGCCGGCCACGTTCTTCGCGACGCGCGGCGTATCGATCAGGCCCGGAATCACCGTGTTCACGCGAATGCCGTCGGCCGCGTATTGCTGCGCCGCCATGCGGGCGAAGTGGATCACGGCGGCCTTGCTGACGCTGTAGGCCAGGTGGGGATACCCGGTGTAGCGGATGCCGGCGATCGACGATACGGTGACGATGGCGCCGCCGCCCTGCGCGCGCATCGCGGGCGCCAGCAGGCGCGTGGCGATCAGCAGGCTGGTGACGTTGACGCGCTGGATGCGATCCCAATCCGCCAGGTCGATGTCTTCCGGGCCACCGACCTTGCCGATGCCGGCGTTGGCCTGCAGCACGTCGATGCGGCCGTAGTGGCCGAGCGCCGCGTCCACGGCGGCCTGCATGGCGTCCGCGTCGGCCACGTCGGCCTGCACCGGCAGCGCCTGGCCGCCGGCGCGCTCGACTTCATGGGCCGCGTCCTCGGCCGCCGCCAGGTCGGCGTCCAGCGCGATGATGGCCGCGCCCTGGCGCGCCAGCGTCACGCAACTGGCCTTGCCGATGCTCCAGCCGGCGGCCGAGGAACCGGCGCCGGCCACCAGCGCGATCTTGCCCGCCAGCCGTGCGCCGGGCGCGGGCGGGATCACGACGGTTCTCCGTTGCGCTGGTGCGACTTGCCCTTGCCGACGTAGGGAATGGCGTGGTCGATGGTTTCCCAGATAAAGCGGCCGCTCGGGCTCTGCTGCTCCTCGGCCACGTGCGACACCAGGCCGGCGGCGCGCGAGATGACCGCAAAGCCGCGCATCAGCGCGGTGGGCACGCCGATCTCGCTGAGCAGCGCGGCGACCGCGCCAGTGGCGTTGATGGTGATGTGCTTGCCGTAGGTCTCGTCGATCGCCGCCGCCAGCAGGCGCAGCGCCTTGAGCGAATCGCCGGGCAGGTCCGGCTCGGCCTCGGCCAGCGCCAGCAGCTTGATCGAACGCGGGTCGTCGGGCTTGTGTAGGTGATGGCCGAAGCCCGGCAGCGCCTGGCGGCTGTCGCGGAATTCCCGCGCGATCGCCAGCGCCTCGGCGCGGCCGTCGGCGGCCTGGCGGATGCGGTCCAGCAGGCGCGAGCAGTTCTCCATGGTGCCGACGAACTGGCTGCCGACCGCCATCAGGCCGGACGCCACCGCGCCCTGCAGGTTTTCGGGCGCGCTCATGTAGATCAGGCGGGTGGCGATGGCGCTGGGCGTGAGGCCATGCTCCATCAGGGTCACCAGCACCGCGTCGACGATGCGCATGTCCACCGGACGCGCCTCGCGGCCCAGGATCTGCATGATCATGACTTCGGTGAAGGTCTTCTTGCCGATCAGGTCTTCCACCAGGTCGACGTCGCGGTACGACATGCCGGTGAGGTGATGGGCGCAGAGGCGGGTTTCGGGCGTGGTCATGGGGATTCCTTGAGGGCCGCGTCGCGCACGGCGTTCTTGAGCACCTTGCCGACGGGCGAGCGCGGCAGGCTGGCGTGGAGGTGGATCTGCTTGGGCGTGGCGACCGGGCCGAGCAGGGCGCGCACGTGGGCCTTGAGCGCATCGGCGTCGGCCGCGACGCCGGGATGCAGTTGCACCGCGGCGTGCACGGCCTCGCCCCATTTGTCGTCGGGCAGGCCGAACACCGAGCATTCGTAGACGGCCGGATGCGACGACAGCGCGTTCTCGACATCCACGGGATACACATTGAAGCCGCCGGTGATGATGACGTCGCGCAGGCGGTCCTTCAGGAACAGGTAGCCGCGTTCATCGATCAGGCCGGTGTCGCCCGTGTGCAGCCAGCCGTCGACGACGGTCTCGGCGGTCTTCTCGGGCAGGCGCCAGTAGCCCGACATCACCAGGTCGCCGCGCACCACCACTTCGCCGATGGCGCCGCGCGGCAGCAGCGCGCCGGCCGGGTCCATGATGGCGACGTCCGACAGCCAGGTGACGCGGCCGACCGAGGCCCGGTTGTCGGGCGATTCCAGGTCGGCGGGGCGCAGCACCGTGACGATCTGCGGCGCCTCGGTCTGGCCGTAGGTGGTGCCCAGCACCGGGCCGAAGAAGGCGCGGGCGCGTTCGATTTTTTCGGGCGGCATGGGCGCGCCGCCATAGATCAGGTTGCGCAGCGTGGGGAAATCGGCGCGCGACACGCCCGGCTGCGCCATGATCATGTAGATCAGCGTCGGCGGCATGAAGCTGAGGGTGCCGCCGCGTTCGCGGAAGGCGGCGGTGATCGAGGCCGGCGTGGCGCTGTCGAGCAGCACGTGCGCGCCGCCGCGCGCCAGCACGGGCAGCAGGTAGGTGCCCGTGCCGTGCGTCACCGGCGCGGCGACCACGTAGCGGTCCTCGTGCGTCAGGCCCCAGCTGTGGATCTGGTTGATGATGGCGGCGTTCCAGGCGTGATAGGGCTGCATCACGCCCTTGGGCAGGCCGGTGGTGCCGCCGGTGAACTTGATTGCCTGGGTGGCCTCGCGCGGCAGCGCGTGGCGCAGCGGCTCGCGACCGGCGCCGCGTTGCAGCAGGGTCTCGAAGGCCAGGCCGGCGATGTCCGGCGCCAGGCTGACGCGATGCGGCGCGCCCGCCGCCACCAGCGCGTCGCCGGCGTCGTCCACCATGACGATGGACGGCTCGGTGGCGTCCAGGATGCGCCCGATCTCGCGCGCCGTGCTGCGGGTATTCAACGGCACCCAGATCTTGCCGCTGGCCAGCACCGCCAGCAGCGCCAGGATATGACGGCTGGTGTTGCCCGCGCACAGGGCGACGCGGGTCTGTGGCGCCGGGTCCAGGTCCTGCAACGCGGCGGCCAGCGCGCGCACGTCCGTGGCCAGCCGCGCATACGTCACCTGGCCCTCGGGCGCGTCTAGCGCCACGCGGTCCGGATACTGCTCGGCGGCGCGAAAAAAGAAATCTATCGGGTACACCCTGGTGCTCCTCAGTTGGCTTTGATGTCGGCGCGCTTGACCACTTCGCCCCATTTGTCGATTTCGCTGGCGATCTTCTTGCCGAAGGTCTGCGGCGTGTTGGGCGATTGCGGCGCGTAGAAGCCCGATTGCTGGAACGAGGCCAGCAGTGCGGGGTTGGCCAGGGCCTTGTTCATGGCCTGGTTCAGGCGCGCGATGATGGGTTGCGGCGTGCCGGCCGGCGCCATCAGGCCGAACCAGGATTCGACGTCGAAGCCGGGCAGGCCGGACTCGGCCAGCGTCGGCACGTCGGGCACGGCCGGAAGCCGCTGCGGCGAGGTGACGCCGATGGCGCGCAGCTTGCCGGCCTGCACGTGCGGCAATGACGAAGGCAGGTTGTCGAACATGGAATCGACCTGGCCGCCCAGCAGGTCGGCCACCGCCGGACCACTGCCGCGATAGGGCACGTGCAGGATGTCGGTGCCGGTCTGCATCTTGAACAGTTCGCAGGACAGGTGGATGGACGAGCCGCTGCCCGACGAGGCGCAGGTCAACTTGCCGGGGTGGGCCTTGGCGTAGGCCAGGTATTCCGGCACCGTCTTGACCGGCAGCTTGGGGTTGACCACCAGGATGTTGGGGATGGTCGCCAGCAGGCCGATCGGCTCGAAGTCCTTGACGAAGTCGTAGTTGAGCTTGCTGTACAGCGTGCGGTTGATGGTGTTGGCGATCGAGCCGACGTAGAGCGTATAGCCGTCGGGCGCGGCGCGCGCGACGATTTCGGCGCCGATGTTGCTGTTGGCGCCGGTCTTGTTCTCCACCACGATGGTCTGGCCGAGTTCCTCGTTCAGGGCCTTGGCGACCAGGCGCGCCACGATGTCGGTGGCGCCGCCCGCGGCGTAACCGACCACCAGGGTCACCGGGCGTTCGGGATAGGGTTTGGCAGCCTGGCTCGGCGCGCTGAATGCAATGGCGCCCGCCAGGGCCGCGACGCTGGCGGCCAGCCGCCTGCTGAATGTCTGCATGGTTGTCTCCGTCCTGTTTGTCTAATATCTGGACAGATCTTTGCCTGCCCGACTTCATATTGGGCTTTGATAGGCGCCTCATCAACGCAAGGTGTCCAGAAAATGAACAAACCGGAAAGCGACGACGGCGGGCCGCGGGTGTTGCGGCGCGGGCTGCGGGTGCTGGGCGTGCTGCGCCAGGCGGGCGCGGCCGGCATGCACGTGACCGACATCGCGCGCGCCGCCGGCATGCAGCGCTCCACCGTCTACCGGTACCTGGATGTGCTGGCGCAGGAGGGCTACGCGCTGCGCGAGCCGGACGCGCCGCACTGGCGCATGGCGGAGCTGGGCGTGATGATGGCCGGCGATCCGCACGCCGAAGCGGTGCGCGGCCTGCGGCCGGTGCTGCGGCAGATCAGCGACGTCAGCGGCGATTCGGCATTCCTGATCTGCCGCGCCGGCGGCGATTCGCTATGCCTGCATCGCGAGGTCGGCAACTACCCGGTGCAGGTGCTGGCGGTGACCATCGGCCATCGCCAGCCGCTGGGCGTGGGCGCGGCCGGCCTGGCGCTGCTGGGCGCCTTGCCGCCGGCCGAGGCCGACGAGGTGATCGCACAGAACGAGCAGGCCTTGCGCGCCTATGGCGGCATGACGGTGGCGCAGATGCGGCGGTTGGCCGAGAACACGCGCGACCGGGGTTGGGCGGTGGTGGGCAATGCGGCGGTGCCGGGCGTG
Organism: Achromobacter sp. HNDS-1; assembly: GCF_040084795.1. Taxonomy (NCBI): domain Bacteria; kingdom Pseudomonadati; phylum Pseudomonadota; class Betaproteobacteria; order Burkholderiales; family Alcaligenaceae; genus Achromobacter; species Achromobacter sp. HNDS-1. The sequence goes on along the minus strand of NZ_CP157584.1, from coordinate 2,750,433 downwards.
CTGGGCGTCGGGGTGGCGTTGTGCGACGCGGGCGGCTATCCGCGGCTGGCGGTCAGCGTTTCGAGCCTGATAGACCGCATGCAGGCGCCGCGCCAGCGCGCCATTGCCGAGTTGATCCGCACGCAGTTGGGGCAGGACGAGGTCAGGCGCCAGCGCTGGAGCTTGCCCGGCTTGGTCGACGAGGCGGATTGAACGATAAGGGTTCGGTCCGGCCTCGATGGCATCGAGGCCGGCTGCGCGCGTCAGGCCTGCGCCGGCGCGGGCGCGCGGTAGGTCTTCTGGTAGTGCACCGTGAAGGTCTTGAACGCTTCCAGCGCCTTGTGCGGGTCGTGGCCCGGCTTGACCAGGAAGCTGTCGAAGCCGACGCGCGCCTGGTAGTGGATGGTGTCGATCATCACGTCGCCGACCGCGCGCAGCTCGCCCGTCCAGTGATAGCGGGTGCGCAGCAGTTGCGCCAGCGAATAGCCGCGACCGTCGGTGTAGACGGGGAAGTCCACCGCGATGAAGGCGATGCCCGCCGGATCGAGCGTGCCATCGGCTTCCAGCAGGTCGCGCAGGTCGGCGTCCGGTTGCAGCAGGACCGCGACCGGATGGCGATGGCGCCGCAGCGTGGCGTGCGAGGCCTTCCAGGTGGCCAGCGGCACGATCCAGCCGGGCTCGTCGGTCGGCACCTGGCCGTCGGCCGCGACCTCGGGGTCGGGCACGAAGGGGCGGGCGCTGTCGGCTTCCAGCCGGCCGTTGCGGATCAGGTGCGGGCCGGGCGCGTCGTGGGCGTAGGGCTCAGACATGGGCGGCCTCCTGGGCGGGCTTGGCAAAGGCGGGGTCGGAATACACGTCTTGCTTGAAGGGATCGATGCCGACGCGGTCCACCACGTCGATGAAGCGTTCTTCCTCGCTGTCGCGCAAGCCCAGGTAGGTGCGGATCAGGCGGTCGACCACGCCCGGCACCTGGTCGCGGGCGAACGAGGGGCCGATGATGCGGCCGATGGCGGCGCCGCCGCCCTTTGTGGATTCGATGTCGGGCAGGGGCTTGGCGGCGCCGTTCTGGCGGCCGCCGATGGTGACCTGGTACCACTCTTCGCCGGCCTTATCGACCCCCAGGATGCCGATGTGGCCGACGTGGTGGTGGCCGCAGGAGTTGATGCAGCCGGAGATGTTCAGGTCCAGCTCGCCGATCTCGAACAGGTAGTCGAGGTTGTCGAACTGGCGCTGGATGGCCTCGGCCACGGGGATCGACACGGCATTGGCGAGCGCGCAGAAATCCCCGCCCGGACAGGCGATGATGTTGGTCAGCAGGCCGACGTTGGGCGTGGCCAGGTTGAGCGCTTCGAGCTTGCCCCACAGCTCGTGCAGGCGCGCGCGGCGCACGTCGGCCAGGATCAGGTTCTGCTCGTGCGACACGCGCAGTTCGCCGAAGCCGTATTCATCGGCCAGCGCGGCCACCGCGTCCATCTGGTCCGCGGTGATGTCGCCCGGCGGCACGCCGGTGGCCTTGAGCGAGACGGTGACGGCGGCGTAGCCCGGCGTCTTGTGCGCATGCACGTTGGTGCGGAGCCAGCGGGCGAAGCGCTTGTCGGCGGCGGCCAGCGCCGCCGTGTTGTCGGTATCTTGGGCCGCGGCTGGATCGTATTGCGGCCAGATGAAGCGCGCGGCGATGGTGTCGACGAATTCCTGCGTGATGGTGTCGGGGCCGCCCTTGATCAGCTGCCACTGTTCGTCCACCTGCTGCGCGTAGACTTCCGGCGTCAGGTCCTTCACCAGGATCTTGATGCGCGCCTTGTACTTGTTGTCGCGGCGGCCATGCAGGTTGTAGACCCGCAGCGCGGCCTGCAGATAGGTCAGCAGGTCCTGCCATTCGACGAAGGGGTTGATCAGCTTGCCGACGATGGGCGTGCGGCCCATGCCGCCGCCGACCCAGACGCGGAAACCCAGCTTGCCGTCGCGCTCGACCGCCTGCAGGCCGATGTCGTGCACGCCGACCGCCGCGCGGTCCTGCACCGCGCCGCTGACCGCGATCTTGAACTTGCGCGGCAGGAACGCGAATTCGGGGTGCAGCGTGGACCACTGGCGGATGATCTCGCACCACACCAGCGGGTCGATCAGCTCGTCCGGCGCGACGCCCGCGAAGTGGTCGGTGGTGGTGTTGCGGATACAGTTGCCGCTGGTCTGGATGGCATGCATCTGCACCGTGGCCAGTTCGGCCAGGATGTCCGGCACGTCCTCCAGCTTGGGCCAGTTGAACTGGATGTTCTGGCGCGTGCTGAAGTGGCCGTAGCCGCGGTCCCACTTGCGCGCGATGTGCGCCAAGGTGCGCAGCTGGCGCGAGGCCAGGATGCCATAGGGAATGGCCACCCGCAGCATCGGCGCGTGGCGCTGGATATACAGGCCGTTCTGCAGGCGCAGGACGCGGAATTCATCTTCGGTGAGCTGGCCATCGAGGAAGCGGCGCGTCTGGTCGGCGAACTGCGCCACGCGCTGCTCGACGAGCTGCTGGTCGACGGGGTCATACACGTACATGTCTACTGCCCTTGAAGTCTTCTCGGTCTGGTCCCCGCAAGCGTGGCCCGCCGTGGGCGGGGACTGGGGGATTCATAACCGTAACAGGCAGCTGGTTCGAGCGTCTAAGTCATTCTGGTAATAAGCGTATGCCTGCGGCGTACGCCTGCGTGGCGGCGTTCAGCCGCCGGACCCGGCGACGGCCCGGGGACGCGGCCGGGGACGCGGCCGGGCGCCCCGGAAGACGGCCAGGCTGGCCAGCGCCAGCAGTCCGACGGCCGCCGCGCCGTACAGCATGACATCGCCAAACCCGTGCGTCAGCGCGATCCGGGCCACGTCCGCCGGGATGGCGGGCGCGGCGCCATCGCCCAGGTTGCCCGCCGACAGGGCCTCGGCCATGGCGCGCAGCGTGGCATCGGCGGGCGCCTGGGGCCAATGGCGGCGCAGCGACGCCAGGACGCTTTCGACTAGCAGCAATCCCATCAGCGCGATATTGATGGACAGGCTGATCATGCGCACGCTGATGTCGATGCCCGAGGCCATGCCGGCGCGGTCGCCGGGCACCGCGCCCGTGGTGGTGTTGGTCACGGGCGTGTTGATCAGGCCCAGGCCGGCGCCGGCCAGCAGGCAGCCAGGCAGCATCGTCAGCCAACTGGCCTGCGCGACGCCGCTGCCCCATTTCATCAGCGCGAAGCCCAGGCAGATGGCGAACAGGCCGGCGGGGATCACCGTATCGGGGCGGTAGCGCAGCGCCAGTTTCTCGCCCAGCGGCGGCGCCACCAGCGTCGGCAGGGTGTAGGCCAGCAGCGCCAGGCCGGTGCCCAGGCCGCCATAGCCCAGGCCGTTCTGGAAATACAGCGGCAGGTAGATCATGAAGGGCCAGAAGCTGAAGTTCATCGCGGCTGACGCCAGCAGCGCGCCCGAGAAGCGGCGAATGCGGAAGACCGCGAAGTCGAACATCGGGTCGGCGCAGCGGCGTTCGGCGATCACGAAGATGATCAGCGCCGCGATGGCCGCGCCCAGGCTGCCGAGGGTTGCCGCGCTGGCAAAGCCCGCCGAAGGCCCCTGGGTGATGAGCCAGGCCAGTCCGAACACCGCCACTGACAGCGAGACGATGCCGGCCACGTCCAGCTTGCGCTGGCGCGGATCGCGCGATTCGTCCACGCCCTTCCACGCCAGGCCCAGCGCGATCAACGCCAGCGGGCCGTGCGCCAGGAACACCCATTGCCAGCTCGCTACCGCCACGATGGCCGAGCCGATGACGGGGCCGAATCCCAGGCCGACGCCGAAGGCGATGCCCCAGGCGCCAAAGGCCCGGCCGCGCGCGGCGCCGTCCTGGAAGCGGTGCGACAGCACCGCCACCTGGCAGATCAGCATGGCGCCGCCGGACAGGCCTTGCAGGGCGCGGCCGGCGATCAGCACGCCGGTGTCCTGCGCCCAGCCGCAGACCAGGGAGGTCAGGCCGAACACCGCCAGGCTGGCCAGCAGCAGGCGCTTGCGGCCGTAGCGGTCGGCCAGCGTGCCCGCGGCCATCAGCACCGTGGTGCAGGCGATGGTGTAGGCGTTCATGATCCATTGCAGTTCCTGGAAGCCGCTGTGCAGCGCCTGTTCCAGCGTGGGCAGGATCACCGGCACGCTGGAGATCTCCAGGCCGAACATCAGGGCGGCCAGGCAGACGGCGGCCAGCGTAAAGCTGTTTTTCTGCGCTATCGAAAGCGGCATCGGGGTTCTCACGAGAGGTCGGCGGCGGGAATCCGCCGCGGGACCTCATTCTGGGAGCCTGTTAAAAATGATGGAAATGATTTAATTTCGTCGAATTAATTAAATTTCATCATGAGTTGATGCCATGGACTTCGATACCGCGTTGCTGCGCACCTACGTCGCGGTCAAGGAGGCCGGCGGGTTCACCCGCGCCGGCGAACGGCTGCACCTGAGCCAGTCGGCCGTCAGCCACCAGATCCGGCGCCTGGAGGAGCAGGCCGGCACCGCGCTGCTGGTCCGCACCACCCGCAGCCTGGCGCTGACGGAGGACGGCGAGGACTTCCTGCGCTACGCCGAACAGGTGCTGCGCGCCCAGGACGCGCTGGCGCGGCGCTTCCAGCGGTCGTCGGTGGCGGGGGCGGTGCGCCTGGGCGTGCCCGAGAACTTCATGGGCGAACGCCTGCCGTTGCTGCTGGCGCGGTTCGCGCGCGCCTTTCCGGCGGTGCGCCTGGACGTGGTGGTCGGCAGCTACCTGGATCTGCGCACCCAGGTCGAGGCGGATGCGCTGGATCTGGCCGTGGTGATGGCGTTGCCCAGCGAACCCGAGCGCGGCGCGATGCTGCGGCGCACGCGCTTCGTGTGGGCGGCCGCGCACGCATTCGATTTTCCCGATGACGAGCCGATCCCGCTGGCTTTCGCGCCGTCGCCCTGTGTGCATCGGCTGGTGGGCGTGGATGCGCTGCAGGCGGCCGGTTTGGAGTGGCGGGTGGCGTTCACCTCGCCCAGCCAGGAGGGCCTGCGCGCGGCGGTGCTGGCGGGGCTGGCGGTGACGGCGCTGCCGCAAGAGGACGTGCGGCCAGGCATGGACGTGATCGACGGCCGCTACGGCCTGCCGCCGTTGACGCATGCTGACTTCAGGTTGATTTCCCGCCAGGTGGAACCGCAGGCGCCGGCGGTGCGGGCCTTCGGGCAACTGCTGACGGAAATGTCGGCGCTGGCGCTGCCTTAGCGTGCTGGCTCGCGGCTTCGCGGGCACGCGATCCATCCAGTGATGCCTGGGCGTCGTTGCCGATCGCGCGGCGGCCTACAGCGCGGCGTTGACGGCCCAGCGCGCCACCAGCACCAGGATCACGACCAGGCAGGCGGCCATCAACAGGCCGGTGAGGATCAGCGGGGTGGGCTTGTTGTGGGCGATGTCGGCGTCGTAGCCGCGGCCGCGGCGCACGCCGAAAAAGCCCCACAGCACGGATTTGACCGTGCGCAGGAAGCTGAGCATGGCGGGTCTCCAGACAGGGGATGGACCCACTGTAGCCGCCCCGGCGCGGGCGCGGCAGGTGCAGATTGGCCCCAGGCGACCGTATCAGATGGCGCCGGCGGCGGGCGTGCCGATGCCGCGCACGATGTGGTCCAGCAGTTCGCGCGCCGCCGGCGAGATGTGACGGCCGGCGCGGCTGAGCACGTGCAGGCTGCCCTGGTTGAGGATGGGGTTGGCCAGCGGCAGGCTCGCCAGCCGCATCGCGGCCATGTCGGCGGTGACGGCGATGGGCGGCGTCAGGGCATAACCGATGCCGGTGGCGGCGAACTGCCACAACGCCTTGAACGACGAGGTGGTCAGCACGTTGCGCAGCCGCACCTGTTCGCTGATCTCGGCGGCCTGGATGTGCTGGCGCACGCCGAAGCCTTCCTGCATCGCGGCGCCGGGGTACTCGACCAGGTCGGTCAGCAGCAGCGGGCGCTGCAGGCGCGTCAAAGGATGCTCCTGGCGCACGATGGCGCGGATCGGCTCGGGGCGAGAGTAATGCGTGCGCAGCCGGGCGTCGTTGGGCGGCTGGAACACCAGGCCGATGTAGGCCTGGTCGTCGACGATGCGCTGCACGATTTCCGAGGTGCGGGCCACGTCGATGTCCAGCGTGACTTCCGGATGATTGCGCCAGTAACCGGGCAGGACGCGGTCGAACATCAGCTCGACGAAGCCTTCGCCCAGCACCAGGTCGATGTGGCCGCGCTCCGCCTTGCGCAGGCTGTCGATCTCCGAGAAGAAGCTCTCCTGGATGTTCTGCTGGCGCTTCACGTAGCGCGCCAGGATGTGGCCGGCGTCGGTCGGCACCACGCCGCGGCCGCGCCGCTCGAACAGGGCCATGCCGCAGTCGCGCTCCAGCGCGGCGATGGCGCGGCTGACGGCGGACGGGTCCATGTTCAGGACTTCGGCGGCGCCGCGCACCGAGCCGCGGCTCATGACCTGCATGAAGTAATGGGTGCGGCGGGCGTCGAGTTTTTCGTCCATGGCGGTGCTCCGTGGCGCAAAGGCATCGGTTCGGTCTGCAATATATTGAGGGTTTACCCTTATATATTGCTGGTTCTTGCAAAAAATTCCCTGTCCAGGGGCGTCCGTTGCATTTTACGCAACACATTAGCCCTGGCGGTGTCATGGTTGGTCCGGCGGGCCCCGGGCGAAAATCGCCGCTGCCGCCCGCTCGCATCGCGAGCCGTCCCTACGGACCGCCCGCGCACGCCGTCCCGCACCAGCCGTTCAGCGGGGCTGGCCCGTCACGGACATGCCGATCGGGCCGCGCCATACCTACTCACGTACTCAGGGGAATCCGATGTCTCAAGCCGGCGCCAGCCAGGCCATGCCCGCCATGTCGCTATCCAGCCGCCTCCGCATGCTCGTCGCCATCTTGCTGGTGGTGCTCGTGTCCGAAGCGATCGGCAGCGTCACCTTCGCGGTGGGCCCGGGCAAGATCGTTCTGCAGCCCATGCTCTGGGCCATCTTCATCGGCGCGGTCGTGGCCGCCTTCGGCCAGCGCCTGCCGGCCAACGCGGGTATCGACACCGCCATGCAGACCCGCATCAGCGGCTACCTGCAATACGCGCTGCTGCCGTTCCTGGCCAAGCTGGGCCTGATGGTGGGCGGTTCGCTGCCGCAGGTGCGCGAAGCCGGCTGGGCCCTGGTGTTCCAGGAATTCGGCCACTTCTTCGGCACCATGGCGATTGGCCTGCCGCTGGCGCTGCTGCTGGGCATCAAGCGCGAAGCCATCGGCGCGACGTTCTCGGTGGGCCGCGAGCCCAGCCTGGCGATCATCGGCGAGCGCTACGGCATGAATTCGCCCGAAGGCCGCGGCGTGATGGCCGAGTACATCACCGGCACCGTGATCGGCGCGCTGTTCGTGGCGCTGATGGCCGGCTTCATCACCAGCCTGAACATCTTCGATCCGCGCTCGCTCGCCATGGGCGCCGGCGTGGGCTCGGGCAGCATGATGGCCGCGGGCGTGGGCGCCATCGCTTCGCAGCAGACGCCGGAAGTGGCGCACCAGGTGGCCGCGCTGGCCGCCGCCGCCAACCTGCTGACTACGGTGGTGGGCGTGTACTTCACGCTGTTCATCTCGCTGCCGACGACTGTATTCCTGTACGGCAAGCTGGAGCCGGTGCTGGGCCGCTTCTCGCGCGGCAAGGCCGACACGGCCGCCGATGCCGCGGCCGCCACCGAAGCGCCGTCGCACGCCGTGAAGATGGGCTTCGGCGACCGCCTGACCGCCTACGCCGTGTGCGGCCTGTTCGCGCTGGTCGGCAATCAGTTCGGCTACAAGGTGCCGATCCTGGACGCGCTGCCCGGCATGCTGATCATCATCCTGCTGGTCGTGATCGCCGACCTGCTGCTGCGCGTGGTGCCCAAGCTGCCCGCCGTGGCGGTGCTGTCGCTGATCGCCATGACCGTGGGTTGCCCCGGCGCGGTGCCGTACTCGGACCAGATCATCGCCGCGGTCAACAAGGTCAACTTCCTGCCGTTCACCACGGTGATCCTGGCGATGGCCGGCCTGTCGATCCTGAAGGACCTGCCGGCCTTCCGCAAGCTGGGCTGGAAGATCGTGGTGGTGTCGCTGGCGGCCAACGCCGGCACCTTCCTGGGCGCGACGATGATCGCCGAGTTCTTCCACTGATCGGACCTCGCCGTCCGGCAAGTGAAAAGCCGCCCGTGTGGGCGGCTTTTTTCTTGCGTGGATCGGCGCAGCGGTGCACGTGAGCGTTATGTGAGGCGCCCTCTACACGAGCCCTTCATGTCTCGCGCCAGGGCGCCCCCAAGGCGCGGGGCGCGCCTGCGCGGTTCAATCATCAAGTGCGCGCGTTGGGCCGGTAGCGGGCTTGATCGGTGACGTTCTCGGTGGGGCCGATGTTCTCGACCTTGGGGATGCCGAGGCCCGCGGCCTTCATGGCCACGGCGGTCTGCAGTTCCTGCACTTGCGGATTGCCCATGGCCACGCGGTAGGGTTGCAGCGGCGTCAGGCCCTCGATGGTGCCGAGGTCGTTGGCGCTGTCGGCGCGCAGCGCCACCGGATCGGGGCGCGCCGAGAATTCGTCGATGGCGCGGCGCAGGCGGGCGTCCGCGTACAGGTCGCGCAGCTGGTCGACATTGATGGCGGCGGGCGCGGCGGCCGCGAGGGCGACCGCTTTGGATGGGGTGTTGGCGACGACGCGGCTGGTATCGGCGTCGTCGGCCTGCGGCGGGGCCGCGCGGGCGATGCGCTGGGCCTGCCACGCGGCCTGCGCCTGCGCGCTGCGTTGCGCCTGGCGCGTGGCGGCGTTACGGGCGGCCCATTCGGCTTCCCAGACGGGGCGGGTATCGTCCAGCAGCGGAATGCGCGCGGCATACGGCGGGGCGACGCGGGCGATGGGGGAGACGGCGGTCACGTTCATGCGTGGGCTCCCGGTGCATGAGGTTACAGGTTGGTCTGGCCGGTATCTCGAAAGTTCAATATAGGCCGCGCCGCCGCCGCTGGCATTTCAATCTGTAAGGAAAGGCACCTGATTCGAATCGCCCTGTGCAGTCAGGCTGACTCCGCGCCCGCCGAAGGACTTTTCTGGCTCACCAAAAAGAGATTCCGATTGAACAAGGTCGGACGAGACAGGTTGGTTCGGAACTGCGCTTTTTTTTCCGTCCAGAGGACGGGGTTATTCCGCAGCCTTCGTCGTGCTCTCCACATGGATTTGAGATTGAGCAGAACGATGATGGGAAGCAGAAATGGAATAAGCAGCAGGGAAGAGGTGCTCTTGTGTGTCGGCAGTTCGCGAATGTCGGTGAAACCGGCCACTCGATGTAGCGTGCGCAGGCGTTGGACGCCCGCCAGGAAGATGTGGCCGTAGTAGGTCCGCGTTTGGGAGGCCCCGCCGGGCCCGGTATGCTCCATGCGCCAGGCGGACTCTTCGGCGGCATAGGGTGTATCACGCAGCAGTTGGGATTCAAACACCAAGTTGGCCAATCTGCCGACCAAATTGGAAATATTGGGTGTCGTGATCACCAGCGTGCCGCCAGGCTTCAGTACACGGTGGAATTCCTGCAAGGCAAGCAATTGATTCGGCAGATGCTCGATGCCTTCCTGGCATACGACGATATCGATCGAGTCGTCCGGAATAGGCAGGCGTTCGGCCAAATCCGCGAATTGGGCTTGGCCATCCAGTAAAAAACTCTCTGGAAACAGATCATAGGCCAGTACGTCGGCCCCGGACTCTCGCAAAACGGCGGTGGCACGACCATCGCCGCACGGGATATCAAGAGCAACCTTTCCATGCAGTGTCGGCAGCGATTGGATGTATTGCTTGACCCAGGGATAGATGCCGCTGGTGGGAAACTTTGGAACAGGCTTGCTCATGAATCGGTGGTGCCACGCATACAGCAAAACGATTGATCTGGTTCAGCGGCGATGAGCGCATTGGTCCGCCGCAGCTTGATCAACATGGTTACCGATCGGGCATCGTGAAATCAATATGTATGACAGGGCTGAGTTCCATATTCGCCCTTCACTCGGTCTGAAACTGATGGGTCATGCTTCAAGTGGGAAAGAATGCAGCATTAGGTTTCAATGAATCGAGCAGTCATGGCCCCGACATCTATTTGAAAAGTCGCGTGATCGACTCGAGCCATTTCACGATAAAAAAAGCCCCTGGCAAGCGCCAGGGGCGAGCGGCGGGCCCAAGGGGGCGCGCCGTACCGGGCGGCCGTTGCGCCTGGAGCCCGGCGGGTTCTCCAGGACTGGCGGCCGCCCAAACCGGAGCGGGTCAGGCGTGCGGCAGCGTTGCCTGCATCGACGGGCGCTGGTTGAACGCCTTGAACCACGCGGCGACGGCAGGGTGGCCGGCGCGCCAGTCGAAATCGGGGTAGCGGAAGTCCAGGTAGCCCAGCGCGCAGCCGACGGTGATGGTGCCGATGTCCAGGCGGCCTTCCAGGCGGGCGGCGGTCTTCTCGAGCAGCGCCAGGCCATCGCGCACCTTGCCCATCTGGCCCTCGTACCAGCCGTCCCAGCGCAGCGGCTCGGGACGCAGCACGGTCTCGTAGCGCGCGAGCAGCGCGGCGCCCAGCATGCCGTCGCCCAGCGATTGCTCGGCCAGCGCGGCCCAGCGGGTGGCGCCGGTGGGGAACAGCGCGCCCTTGCCCAGGTCGTTCAGGTATTCGCAGATGACGCGGCTGTCGAACAGGCGCTGGCCGTCGTCGGTGATCAGCGTCGGTACCTGGCCCAGCGGATTGTCCGGGATGATGTTCTGGTCGCGGGCCACGGGGCCGGCGGCGCTGGGCAGTTTCTCGATGCGGTCGGCCAGGCCCAGTTCGTGGGCGATGACCATGCATTTGCGCACGAAGGGCGAGGCGGGCGAAAAGTAGATCTTCATGGGGTTCCTTGTCAGGGGTGGTGCGTCAGTGTTGGCCACGGGCCAGGTGTTGTCCAGCGACCCAGCCGAAAGTCAGGGCGGGTCCGAGCGTGATGCCGGGCGCGGGATAGGCGCCGCCCATGACGGAATGCATGTCGTTGCCGGCCACATAAAGGCCGGGGATCGGCTGGCCGGCGGCGTCCAGCGCCTGCGCGTTGCCATTGGCGGCGATGCCGCAGGCGGTGCCGATGTCGCCGGCATAGACCTTGACCGCGTAATAGGGGCCGGCGCCGAGCGGGGCCAGGCAGGGGTTGGGCTGGTGCTCGGGATCGCCCAGGTAGCGGTTGTAGGCGGTGCTCCCCTTGCCGAAGTCGGGGTCCAGGCCTTGCGCCGCGTATTCGTTGTAGCGCGCGACGGTCGCGTGCAGCGCAGCGGGCGGCACGCCCAGTTTCTGCGCCAGCGCCTCCAGCGTTGTGCCTTGCAGCAGGTAGCCGGCATCGATGAGATGCTGGCGCGGCCGTCCGCCGGGCAGCGCCAGGCCCAGCCCCCAGGTATCGATGAAGCGCTGGTCGCACAGCAGGAAGGCCGGCATGGTCGGCGCCTGTTCGTGGCTGCGGTACATGGCCTGCACGAAGGCGTGGTACGAGGTCGATTCGTTGACGAAGCGGCGGCCGGCGCCGTTGACGGCGATCAGCCCCGGCTTGGCGCGGTCCCACACCAGGTGCGGATAGTGCAGCCGCTTGCCGCCAGGTTGTTCCAGGATCGAGACCGGGGCCCAGAAGGCGGGGCTGGAATGGCCCTGGCCCAGCGCCGCGCCGGCGTCCTCGGCCAGGCGGATGCCGTCGCCGGTATTGTCGCGCGGCGACATCGACCAGTCGTCGGTGGGGTGGGGATAGGTCTGGCGGCGGCGCGTCGAATCCCACGGGAAGCCGCCCGTGGCCATGACCACGCCCCGGCGGGCGCGGATGTTGATGTGCCGGCCTTGATGCTCCACGGTGGCGCCCAGTACCGCGCCATCGGCATCGCGCAGCAGCGCCAGCGCCGGCGTGTTGAGCCAGTACGGCACCTTGCGCGCCAGCATGGCGTGGAACAGTTGCGCTGCCAGCGCGTTGCCCAGCAGCAGGCGGGTGCCGCGGTGGTAGCCGCGCAGGCGGTCCGCGCCATAGCGCAGCACCAGCTTCATGGCGTGGCGCCACGAGGCGAACGCGCGGGTGGCGCGCAGCAGGTGGCGCACGTCCGTGATGCTGACCATCATGCCGCCCAGCACAGTGAACTCCTTCAACGGATCGCGCAGCGTCTTGAAGTGGCGGCCCAGCTTGCGGCCGTCGAATTCCACCGGATCGAGCGAGCGGCCGCCCATGGCGGCGCCGGGCAGGTCGGGGTAGTAGTCGGGCGAGGCGGTGCGCGCGGCCACGCGCAGGAAGCCGCGCGCGACCAGGTCATTCATCATGCGCGGGCCGGCGTCCAGATAGGCGCGCTTCATCTCGTCGGAGGCCGCGGCGCCGACGGTTTCCTGCAGATAGGTCCAGACCTTGTCGAAGCTGTCCGGATGGCCGGCGGCCTCCGTCTGCGCGTTCAGCGGTATCCATAGCGCGCCGCCGGAAATGGCGGTCGAGCCGCCGATGCGGTCGGTCTTCTCGATGAGCAATACGTCCAGGCCCGCCACGCTGGCGGTCAGCGCGGCGCTCATGCCGCCCGCGCCCGAGCCGACCACGAGCGCGTCGACTTCCTTGTCCCACTTGATGCTGTCCATGCTGCCTATGCTCCCGACCCGCCGAGCGACTTGCCGCCGTCCACGAAGATCACCTGGCCAGTGATGAAGTCCATTTGCGGCGAGGCCAGGAACGACACCGCGTTGGCCACGTCTCGCGGCTGGCCGGCGCGGCCCGTGGGCTGCAATGCCAGCTGGGCCGCCAGGCGCTCGGCGCTCAGGTTGCGCAAGAGCGGCGTGTCGATCAGCCCGGGGGCGATGGCGTTGACCAGGATGCCGCGCGCCGCCAGCTCCATGGCCGAGGCGCGGGTGTAGCCCACCAGCGCGGCCTTCGAGGCCACGTAGTGCGGATGGTTGCGCGCGCCCAGGTAGGCGCGGGAGGCGATGTTGACGATCTTGCCGCCGGCGGCCATGTCGCGCGCGGCTTCCTGCGTCAGCGTGGCGACGGCCAACAGGTTGACGTCGAACATGCGGCGGTAGTCGTCGCTGGAGACGTCGAAGAATTTGCGTTCGTCGAACAGGCCGGCGTTGTTGACCAGCGCCGCCAGCGGCGCCAGTTCGCGCACCAGGGCGCGGGTGGCGTGTTCGTCGGCCAGGTCGACCACGCGGTAGTCCACGTCCAGGCCCTGCGCGCGCAGCGCCTGGGTTTCCTGGTCGGCCAGGGCCGCGTTACGGTCGGCCATGACGACCCGAAAGCCGTCGCGCGCCAGCCGTTCTACGATCGCCAGGCCCATGCCGCTGGCGCCGCCGGTCACCAGCGCGGTGCCACGAGAATTGAGGGGTTCCATATCGATTCCTATACGGCCAGGTAGCCGCCGTCCACCGGCAGCACCACGCCATTGACGTAGCTGGCCATGGCCGAGGCCAGGAACAGCACGGGGCCGACGATCTCGTCGGCGCGTCCGGCCCGCGCCATCGGCGCGCGCCGCATGTACCAGTCGGTGCCGTGGGCCTGGGCGCGCTGGCCGGCGGTCATCTCGGTTTCCATCAGGCCGGGGGCCACGGCGTTGACGCGCACGCCGTGCGGCGCCAGGTCGCGCGCCAGCACTTCGGTGAAGGAGCGCACGCCGCCCTTGGAGACCACGTAGCCGGCGGTCGAGATGCCGCAGCCGTAGGCCACGATCGAGCACAGGTTGACGATGGCGCCGCGGCTGGCCTTGAGCTGTTCGACAAAGGCGTGGGTGACGTTGAAGGTGCCTTGCAGGTTCACGTTCATCACGCGTTCCCAGATCTGCGGCGTCTGCGGATCGTCGAACGGCGCCCGCGCCGAGATGCCGGCGTTGTTGACGAGCACGTCGATGGGGCCGTGGCGCGCTTCGCATTCGGCGGCGAAGGCGCGCACCGCGGCGGCGTCGGTCACGTCCAGCGCGGCGTCGATGGCGCGGCCGCCGGCGGCCGCGATGGCCTGGGCGCTGGCGCGCGCCAGGGCGGGATCGAGGTCGGCCACGATCACGCTGGCGCCTTCGCGGGCGAAGCCCTGCGCGATGGTGGCGCCCAGGCCGCGTCCGGCGCCGGTGACGAGGACTCGCTTGTCTTGCATCATCAGGGGCATGGTTTGTTGGCTCCTAGCCGCCCAGGTAGGCGCGCTGCACGCCTTCGTCGCTGGCCAGCGCGGCCGATGCGCCTTCCAGCGCGATCTCGCCGTTTTCCAGGATGTAGGCGTAGCTGGACACCGACAGCGCCAGCTTCACGTTCTGTTCCACCAGCAGGATGGTGATGCCCTGCTCGCGGTTCAGGCGCAGCACGATGTCGAAGATCTGTTCCACCACCAGCGGCGACAGGCCCATGGACGGTTCGTCCAGCAGGATCATGCGCGGGCGCGCCATCATGGCGCGGCCGGTGGCCAGCATCTGCTGTTCGCCGCCAGACAGCGTGGCGGCCTTCTGTTCGAAGCGCTCGCGCAGCCGCGGGAAGGTGTCGCAGACCATGTCCAGGTCGGCCTTGACCGCCTGGCGGTCCTGGCGCAGGTAGGCGCCCATTTCCAGGTTCTCGCGCACGCTCATCTCGCGGAAGATCTCGCGGCCTTCCGGCACCTGCACGATGCCGCGGCTGACGATGGCGTCGGCCGGCTGGCGGTGGATGGCCTCGCCGGCAAAGCGCACGCTGCCGGCGGTGGGCGTCACCAGCCGCGAGATCACGTTGAGCGTGGTGGACTTGCCGGCGCCGTTGGCGCCCAGCAGCGCGACGATGGCGCCTTGCGGCACCTTCAGCGACACGTCCTGCAGGGCGCGGATATTGCCGTAGGCGGCGCTGACCGATTCGACTTCAAGCAGGTTCTCAGCCACCGGCGGCTCCCTTGCCCAGATAGGCTTCGATGACGCGGGGGTTGCTGCGCACCTCCGCGGGCGTGCCTTCGGCGATCTTCTCGCCGAATGACATGACGGTGATGCGATCCGAGATCGACATCACCAGCTGCATCACGTGCTCGACCAGCAGCACCGTGATGCCGTCGCGTTCGCACAGCTCGGTGAGGATGCGGTCAAGCGTCTCGATTTCGCGGTTGCGCAGGCCGGCGGCGGGCTCGTCCAGCAACAGCAGCTTGGGCGAGATGGCCAGCGCGCGCGCCAGTTCCAGCATCTTCTGGCGGCCGAAGTCCAGGCTGCACGCGGGCGTGTCGAGGAAGTCGGCCAGGCCGACGCGTTCCAGCAGGTGCTCGACGCGTTCGCGCGCCTCGGCATTGGCTGGACGCAGCAGGCGCGAGGCCGTGTTGGCGCCGTGCGCATAGGTGCCCAGCAGCGCGTTCTCGCGCACCGTCAGCGCGCTGAACAGCTCCAGGTTCTGGAAGGTGCGGGCCACGCCCAGCGCGGCCATTTCGTGCGGCTTCTTCTTCGTGATGTCGACGCCGTCGAACACAATGCGGCCCTGCGTCGGCCGGTAGTAGCGCGAGACGCAGTTGAAGGTGGTGGACTTGCCGGCGCCGTTGGGGCCGATCAGCGCGTGGATGCGGCCGCGCTCGACCTGCATCGACAGGCCGTTGATGGCGGTCAGGCCGCCGAACTTCACCGTCAGGCTCTGGACGTCGAGGTAGGGTTGGGCGCTCATGCCGCGCTCCTTTGCGTGGGTTTGGCGGTCGCGCCCTGCGCGTCCCGGCGCGCGGGCAGCGGCGCGGCCGGAGGCGGCGCGCGGCGGCGCGCCTCGCGGCTGGCGAACAGGCCCTTGGGCGCGAACATCATGAAGCCCATCAGGATCACGCCGTAGATGATTTCCTGGAACGACAGCGCCTGGCGCAGCAGCTCCGAGATCAGGCCGAAGCCGATGGCGCCGGCGATGGCGCCGCGCACCGAGCCGATGCCGCCCACCACCACCATGGTGAGGATCAGGATGGTGGTCTGGAAGCCCAGGCTTTCCGGGTGGATGAACGAGGCGAAGGTGGTGTACATGCCGCCGGCGATGCCGGCGTAGGCGGCCGACAGCGTGAAGGCGGTGCGCTTGATGGCATTGACGTTCACCCCCATGGCCTGCGCCGCCACGTCGCTCTCGCGCACGGCGCGAAAAGCCGAGCCCAGCTGCGAGCGCGACAGGGCCACGGTGATCCACAGCAGCAGCGCGGCGATCGCGACCACGAACGGATAGGCCTTGATGTCGGTCACCAGTTCATAGCCGAACAGCGTGGCCGGCGAAATGCGGAAGCCGTTCGAGCCATTGGTCACCGCCTGCCAGTTCAGGAACACCCACTGCATCGCCTCGCCGAAGGCGAAGGTCGACAGCGCCAGGTAGATATCGCGCATGCGCAGCGCCAGGGCGCCGATGATGTAGCCCAGCAGCGCGGCCAGCAGCCCGCCCGCCAGGATCGAGAGGAAGAAGGGCGGGTGCCAGAGGTTGTTGATCAGCCCCGCCGTATAGATGCCGACGCCATAGAACGCGGCGTGCGACAGGGCGAACTGCCCGGTCTCGCCGATGACGATGTGCAGGCCCAGGGCCAGCACCACGAACACCATCAGCAGGTTGACGACGTAGATCACATAGCCGCTGGCCATGAACGGCAGGGCCGCCAGCGCCACGGCCATGAGCGCCAGCAGGGCGCGGTCGGTATTGGGTTTCATACTTTTTTCACTTGCAGTTTGCCGCCCAGCAGGCCTTGCGGACGCAGCAGCAGCACCACCATGATGGCGACGAAGGGCGCCACCACGATGGCGTTGGTCGAAATGAACAGGCCCACCAGGTTCTCGGCCACGCCGATCACGAAGCCGCCGACCACCGCCCCGGGCAGGCTGGTGATGCCGCCGACGATGGCGGCCGCGTAGGCCAGGATGGCGATGTGGCCGATGTCCGGCGTGATCAGGATCTTGGGCGTGATGAGCAGCGCGGCCACGGCCGAGATCAGCCCGGACAGCGCCCACACCATCATGCGGATGCGCGTCAGGTTCACGCCCACCAGGCGCGCGGCCTTGGGGTTCATGCCGACGGCGCGCATGGCCTTGCCGACACGCGTATAGGTGAACATCCCGTACAGCAGCAGCATCACGCCCACGGCCACCGCGAAGATCACCAGGTCCAGCTGCGTCAGCACGGCGTCGCCGATGAGGATGGCGTCGGTCGGAGCCAGCGGCGGCAGCGAGCGCGGCGTGTCGCCCAGCCCG
This sequence comes from Achromobacter sp. HNDS-1, assembly GCF_040084795.1. Lineage (NCBI taxonomy): Bacteria > Pseudomonadati > Pseudomonadota > Betaproteobacteria > Burkholderiales > Alcaligenaceae > Achromobacter > Achromobacter sp. HNDS-1. The sequence goes on along the minus strand of NZ_CP157584.1, from coordinate 2,733,309 downwards.
CTCTGGCGCACCAGCCCTTTGAGGGCGTAGGCCAGGCCCAGCGTGGCGATCACCATCTGCACGCCTACGCCCCTGGAGGCGATGACGCGCTCCATGACGACGCGCTGGAACAGGCCGGAGACCACGGCCACCACGGCCAGCGTCACCGGAATGACCGCCAGGTAGGGCCAGCCCATCACCAGGGTCAGGAACAGGGCGATGTAGCCCCCGACCATGAAGATCTCGCCCTGGGCGAAGTTGGGCACATCCGTGGTCTTGAAAATGATGACAACGGCGACCGCCAGCAGCGCGTACACGCTGCCCGTCACCAGTCCCGACAGCACCCCCTGCTGCAGGAACAACCAGATATCGGCAAAGCTCATGATGGTCTCCGGCGGTCCGCGCGGCGCTGCGCCGCGGCGCGGACTGGGTGCGCTGTCCCGCGGATACGCCCGCACGTCATGCGCACGTATCTACGGGACAGCACACTGGCCTGTGTCGGCGGTTACGGTTGGTACTGCCAGACGCTCTTGAAGGCGCCCGGCACGAGCGACATGTTGGTGCCGTCGAACTTGATGTAGATGGCCGATTCCTGCGCGGCGCGGTCGTTCGGGCCGAACTCGATCGGGCCGGCCATGACGCCGGAATCGAACTTCATGGTCTCCAGCGCGGCCAGCACCTTCTCGCGGGTGGGCTGCGGGCCAGCGGCCTTGAGCGCATTGACCACCGCCATCGCCGGCGGCAGGCCGTAGGGCATGTAGGTCTGCGGGTGGCCGGGCTTGGCGGCCAGGTCCGGATAGGCCTGCTTGTACATGTCGTAGACCCAGGTCAGCTTGGGCCCGCCGGGCATGTCGCTCAGCACTTCCTGGATGTAGACATTCTTGAAGGCGTCCTTGTTGCCGACGTTCTCCACCAGCTGCTTCAGGTCGGCGGTGCCGTTGACGGCCAGCACGATGGGCTTGTTCCAGCCCAGTTCCTGCGCCTTCTTGATGATCAGCGCGGCGGGGCGGGCATACGTCGTCAACAGCAGCACGTCCGGGTTGGCGGCGCGGATCTTGAGCATCGGCGCGGTGACGTCGGTGATGTTGGGATTGACCGATTGCACCTGCAGGTTCACGTTGCCCAGCTGCTTGGCCTGGGCCTGCGCGGCTTCCAGGTTCCAGCCGCCGTAGGCGTCGTCGTGGTTGATGTAGCCGATCTTGGTGGCCTTCAGGTGCTCGTTGGCGAACTGCACCATCGAACCGCCCACGGCGTGCTGCGAGATCGAGAACGCGCCGTAGATGTATTTGGACGGCGGATACAGCGCGCCGTCGCCCGAGGCGTTGAGCATGACCAGCGGCACCTTCTCGCGCTCGACATATTCGCGCGCGGCCACCACGGCGGCCGAGCACGAGCCGCCGTTCAGCAGGAACACCTTGTCCTGCTCGGTCAGCTTCTTGACCGCCGCCACCAGGTCGTTGGCGTTGCAGCGGTCGTCCTCGATCACCAGTTCGATCTGGCGGCCGTTGACGCCGCCTTCCTTGTTGACCTTGGCGTACCACATCTTGGCGGCGTTCAGCACGTCGAAACCGTAGGCCATGCCGCTGCCCGAGAGGGGCGCGAACAGGCCGATGCGGATGGTCTTGTCGGTGATGCCGGGTTCCTGCTGGGCCTGGGCGGAGGCGCCCAGGGCAAGGGCGCATAGCGCGGCGGCCGCGTGGCGGCGAAGGGGCTTCATGGTTTGTCTCCCGTTTTTTGAGTGCGCGCCTTTATCCATGGCGCGTTGCTGCGTGGCGGCTAGGCCGCCGGATTGGGTTCACTGCACAGTGTTCATTGCATGCGGTAGCCGCCGTTCACGTCGATGACGCTGCCGGTGATGTAGCCCGCTTCTTCCGAGGCCAGGAAACGCACGGCCGCGGCGACGTCGTCCACCGTGCCGATGCGGCCCAGCGGAATCGCCTGCGCCGCGGCGGCCAGCGCACCGCTGCTGGTGACGGTGCTGCGCAGCATGTCGGTGTCGATCAGCCCCGGCGCGATGCCGTTGACCGTGATGCCCAGGTGCGCGGACTCGCGCGCCATGGCCTTGGTCAGGCCCAGCACGGCGGATTTGGCGGCGATGTACGAGGCGCTGGAGCGATAGCCGCCCAACTGCGCGGCGACCGAGGTGAAGGTGACGATGCGGCCATGCTGGAGCGGCGCGGCTTCGCGCCGGCGCAGGTAGGCGCGGCCGCACAGGAACACGCCGCGCGCGTTGACGGCGAAGCTGCGTTCCCAGATGTCGAGCGTGGTGTCCTTGATCAGCGGGCGTTCGCCGTTGGCCTGGAACAGCAGCAGGCCGGCGGCGCTGACCAGCACGGCGATGGGGCCGTGAGTCTTTTCGATCTGGTCGAACGCCGTTTCGACGGCGCTTTCGTCGCTGACGTCGAAGGCATGAGCGCTGTGCGGCGCGCCGAGTTCGTCGGCCACGCGACGGGCGCGCTGGGCGTCCACGTCCGACACCACCACGCGGTAGCCGGCGCGGGCCAGCTCCTGGCAGATGGTGGCGCCGATGCCGCCGCCGCCGCCGGTGACGAGCGCGAGCCGCGGGGCCGGGCCCGCGGCCGGCGTGGATACATTGGACATGCTGTCTCCTGTTGCGCGGATTCGCCTGCCTTGGAAACGGCGTCCGCTGATCTGAATTTTTGGCGATTATGTATACATGAAGGGGTGGCAGGTATAGGGGGTTTCCCGTATTTATCGAGGAGCCTTGACTGTTCTCATTGGGGAAAGCCCTAGCGCGGTGGTAAGGGGCGGTGTCGCATGTATTCTTCATGTATACAATGCGGGCATGGATACGCTATCTCAACACGTGACCGATACGCTGCGGGACTGGGTGCTGCATGGCAAGTTCAGCCCCGGGGCCCGCCTGGAGGAAATCCCGCTGGCCGAGAAACTGGGGGTGTCGCGCACGCCGGTGCGGGCGGCCCTGGCGACGCTGGGCAACGAGGGGTTGCTGGAGCACCTGCCCAAGCGCGGCTACACCGTGCGGGCCTATGACCTGGCCGAGATCGTGGCGGCTTACGAGGTGCGGGCGGCGCTCGAAGGCCTGGCCTGTCGGCAGGCAGCGCTGCGCGGTTTATCGAATGACGCGGTGGCGGTGCTGAAGAACTGCCTGGACGAAGGCGATCGCATTCTCGGCAAGGGCGTGCTGCTGGCGGAGGATCATCTGCCGTACCAGCAGGTCAACATCACGCTGCACAACGGGATCCTGGAGGCGGCGGGCAATCCGTGGGTGAAGCGGTTCGCGACGCAGGCGCAGGCGATTCCGTATGCGTCGGATCGGATCATCCTGTGGGAGGACCATGGGATCATTCTGCGGTCGCATGATGATCATCATCGGATCGTGAATGCCATTATTGCGCGGGATGGGGCGCGGGCCGAGGATCTGATGCGGGAGCATGTCTACTATGCGGGGATCATTCTTAAGAATAATTATGAGAGGTTGGCGCAGGCCTATCGGGTCTAAGGGGGCTGGCGGTTGGGTTCTTTAGCCGGGGGAGCCGGGGCAGGCGGGGGATGGCGGGGCTACGATTGCGGTCCGGAGCCTTCGCTCCGGACTGCCCCTTCCTCATCTTCGTCCAGGCCTTCGGCCTTCCCTTCAGATTCCGTCGGGCGCATCTACACGCCCCGCCATCCCCCGCCTGCCCCGGCTCCCCCTTTTGATGAGACTTAACGGCCGGGCTTTGGGGCGAGTTGTGTGCTTGGCGTTTTTGCCAGCGATCGGGGGTAGGGGAAGGTCTTGCGGGGTCGCCAAAGGCGGCCGCGCGGGCGGCCTTCTTTGGCGTTTGGGTGTCTGGCGTCGGGGGGATGACGCTGCGCGCTGGTGATGGCGTTGCGCTGGCCGTGTGATGTTGCGGCTGCGCAGTGACGGTTTGGCGTGCTTGCCGCGGTTGCATGGCGCGGATGCGCCTGCGCTATTTGCCCGTGGCGGGCTGTGGCGGCGCTGCCTGCACGCGGCGGCCGAGCCGCCGCGTTCGCGGAGCGATCAGCCGGGCAGGCCGGTTTCCAGGCAGGGACTGAATTCGCCGGTGGCGGGGTCGCGCAGGAACAGGACGCCGGTGGCGACGCCGAAGTAGGTGCCGTGCAGCTCCAGGTCGCCGCTTTCGACGCGGCGGCGGATGGAGGGGAAGGTCATCAGGTTGTTCAGGCTGTGGCCGATGACGGCGAGTTCGAGGCGCTTGAGGTTGGCGGCGCGGTCGTCGCCGCCGGGGCCGAGTTCTTCGGCGACGGGCGCGATCTGGGACATCCACTTGCCGATGAAGTCGCCCTTGGTGAGCGGCTTGGCGTCGTCGAAGAAGGCGCGGATGCCGCCGCAGGAGGCGTGGCCGAGGACGACGATGTGTTTGACGTTCAGGCCGTTGACGGCGAACTCGATCGCGGCGCTGGTGCCGTGGTACGAGGATTCGGAATCGGGATCACAGGGCGGGACCAGGTTGGCGACGTTGCGCACGACGAACATTTCGCCGGGGCCGGCGTCGAAGATCGCTTCGGGCGAGACGCGCGAGTCGCAACAGCCGATGATCAGGATTTCCGGGCTTTGCCCAGTTTCGGCCAGCTTTTCGTAGCGGCTGCGTTCGGAATGGAAACGGCCGGCGAGAAAGGACTGATAGCCTTCGGTGAGTCTTTTGGGAAACATGATCTTTTCACTTCCTTGGTAACGAGGCCGGGCATGCCGGCGTGCCGGCAGACGCAACAAGGGGCTTCGTGTGGAAGCCCCTTTTGTCGAGTCGGCTGCGGAATTTTCCCACAATTGGCCTGACGCCGGCTTGACTAAACCCTATCCAGATAAGGGTTTTTTTGGATTATCGGGCGCGGATGTCCAGGGCGGTGACCTTGGCGAATCGGAGCGGCGTGATGGCGCGGATGGTCTTGATCTGGCCCGGCGCCAGGGGGCCGATGTCGTCATCGCGCACCCGGCCGATCTCGCGGCCCTGGTCGTCGTAGAGGACGAAAGTCAGCATCACGTAGTTGACGGCGCGGCTGGACTGGTTGGCGAGCAAGCCGGTGATGGTGGACTGGTTTTCGTTGGTGTCGCGGACGGCCTGGATATTGCCGAGCGTGACGCCGTACAGGCTTTGCGCGTTGGCGGCGCCGGTCAGGCCGGCCAGCAATGCGAGGATGGCGAGGGCGGATTTCATGGCGGTCTCCTGTTGCCCGGCTGCCGGGGCGTCCCGGTCGCGGTCTTTGGCGTCGCGTGTCGGGGCATGCGTCTATCTCACACCTTTCCCGACCCGGGCACAACGGCCCAAAGGGATGAATGGGTAACAGGTTGCTGGGGATAGCCGCAGATTCCGCCGTGGATGCCACAAGTGCATCGGAATGTCTCCAACTTGCGGGCGTTTCAGGCGATTTGGGTGGAATCTCGGCGCGGTGGCGCGGGTGGGCGGTGCACGGTTTTCGGAGGAAAAATGGCCGTCGCCGGAACGGTCTGGCACCACCTTTCTGTAAGCTGAATGATCGCGGCGGCGTTAGCATTTGTTGTCCTTTCGACGCTTGCGAAGCATGCGGCTTTGTCCGATGATGACCACGCCGGCAACTTGGCCGGCGGATCTTGCGGCCCGGGCGCGCGCCAGGATGGCGCCGGCGGGCGATCAAGGGAGGAACTCATGCTTTCTCGTACTAGCCAATTGGCTTCGGCCATCGTGTTGTCCGCCTGTTTCCTGGGCGCCGTCCACGCCCAGACGCCGGCCGCCGCGCCCGCACCCGCCAAGACCCCCGCGCCCGCCGCCACGCCGGCAGCCAAGACGCCGACCCCGCAGCAGCAGCGCATGGCCGATTGCAACAAGTCGGCCGAAGGCAAGAAGGGCGATGATCGCAAGACGTACATGAGCGCCTGCCTGAAGGGCGAGGCGCCGCCGCCCGCCAAGCAGCTGACGCCGCAGCAGCAGAAGATGAAGGACTGCAACGCCAAGGCCGGCGAACAGAAGCTGACCGGCGACAAGCGCAAGACCTTCATGAGCACCTGCCTGAAAGGCTGAACGCGGCGTGGATTCCGCGTAAGTGAAAAGCGCCGGCCGTTGAACGGACCGGCGCTTTTTTCTGCGCGTCGCAAGCAGGACGTGATCGATTACCGCGGGCCCGGATCACGGCACGGTCGTTGACGACCCAGCCCGCCAGGCGGGCCTCCCGGCCGCGCCCGGCGCGACCCGAGGCGTGGCCTACACCGTGGCGATCGGCGTGACCGGCGAGCCGATCGCGTGCGGCAGGCGCAGCGGCGGGGCGGTCAGCATGAAGCGGTGGCGGCCGTTGGCATGCAGCCACTCGGCCAGCTCCTTCACGTACCACAGCTCGGCCAACGGCAGGCCCAGCTTGAACAGGCAGTGGTGGTGCAGCGGCAGCATGGCGCGCGGGCCGGTTTTCTCGCGCGCGGGATAGGCTTCCACGGCGTAGTTGTCGGCGCAGATGGCGGCGATGCCGCTGTCGGTGATCCACTGCAGCAGCGCGGCGTCGGTGCCATCGAGCGCGGCGCCGTAGGTGTGCAGCACCTCGGCGTCGGGCTTGCCGGCCATGGCGACCACGGCTTCGGCGTAGCCGGTGCGCAGCACCAGCATGTCGCCGGCCTCGATCTCGATGCCGTCCGTCTTCAGCACGTGCTGGATCTCGGCGTGGCCGATCAGGGTGCGGCCGGGGCCGTAGTGGCGCGCCAGGTCCAGCAGCACGCCGCGGCCCTGCATGCCTTTCTGCGCCAGGTTCTCGACGCCGAGCTTCAGCGCGGCCGAGGGGCCGCCGCTGTTGCAGCCGCAGCCGGTGTGGTCGCCGTCGGCCGGGCCGACGACGTCGACGCCGGCCTGGTAGCCGTTGTAGTAGCGCAGCTCGGGCTTGCCGTCGCCGTCGGCGTCGAACAGCGCGCCGACGTGCGCCAGCGCGTCCCATTGCGTCGAGTACTGCATCGACAGCAGCACCTGGTCGTCGCTCAGCACGTCGACCGCGTCCGGGTTGACGTTGCGCAGCGGGAAGTTCAGGTAGGGCGTGTCGGCCAGGCGCGTCGGGCTCAGTTGCGGCGGATGGCGCCGCGGGTTGAGCACGTTGCCGCCGGGCAGGTCCAGCGGCAGCGACAGGCAGAAGGTCTTGCCGGCGCGGATTTCACGCGCGCCTTTCAGGACCTGTTCTTCGGTGATGAGATTGAGGCGGCCGAGTTGGTCGTCGGGTCCGAAGTCGCCCCAGTTGGAGCCTTCGGGCCGATGGGTCCAGCGCTGCATGGCTTACTCCGCGAGGAAGTCGACCACCGCGCGGGTGAAGGCTTCCGGTTGTTCCCAGTTGGAGATGTGGGAGGTGTTCAGTTCGAGATAGCGCGCGCCGCTGATGGCGGCGGCCAGTTCCTGGCCCTGCGCGGGCGTGGCGGCCAGGTCGTGGGTGCTGCTGATGACCAGCGTCGGCGCCTTGATGGCCGACACCTGTTCGCGGAAGTCGGCGTCGCGCAGCGCGGCGCAGTTGCCCGAGTAGCCGGCGTCGGGGGTGCGGCGCAGCATATCGACCAGCACTTGCGACAGGCCCGGCTCGGCGGCGCGGTAGCCGTCGGTGAGCCAGCGCTCGACCAGGGTCGGGGCCATCTTTTCCAGCGTCTGCTCGGCCACGGCGGCGATGCGGGCGCTCCAGCCTTCGGCCGAGCCGATGCGCGCGGCGGTATTGCACAGGATCAGCTTGCCGATCAGCTCGGGCCGGTTCAGCGCCAGCCACAGGCCGGTGGGGCCGCCCATCGACAGGCCGCAGAAGTGGGCGCGCTCGATGTTCAGGTGCGCCAGCAGCTCGGCGACGTCGTTGCCCAGTTGCGCGAACGTGTATTCGCCGTCGGGGACCGAGGACTTGCCGTGGCCGCGGGTGTCGTAGCGCAGCACGCGGAAGTGCTTGCTCAGCGCGGGAACCTGGCGCGCCCACATGTCGGCGTTGGTGCCCAGCGAATTGGAGAGCACCAGCACCGGCGCGTCGGCGGGGCCATCGATGACGTAGAACAGCCGTGCCTGGCTGAGATCGGCGTAAGACATGCGGGAAATCCTCGGGGAATGAAAGCGCGGCCCCCCGGAGGCGGCCGCGTGGCGATTACAGATAGCAGGTGCCGTCGACGTAGGCCTTGCGCCAGCGCGTGATGGTCACGCGCTGGAACAGCTGCGCCTGGGCGAAGGGATCGGCGTCGATGAACTGCTGCGCGGCCTCGCGCGTGTCCAGGTCGACGATGTACAGGCCGCCGCCCAGGTCCTTGCCGTCATCCTGCAGCTTGGCGCCGCAGGCCAGCAGCAGATGCTTGTTGGCGTCCAGGTATTCCAGATGCGCGGCGCGATGCTGCTGGCGCACGGCCTGGTGGTCGGGCTTGTCGAAGGTTTCGATGATGTAGGGCATGGGCGGCTCCGTTCAGATGGCCGAGGGATGGCGCGCCAGCGCCGTCACCTGGATGTCCATGTACGGGAACAGCGGCAGCGACGACAGCAGCGCGTGCAGTTCGTCGTTGTCCTGCACGTCGAAGATGCTGACGTTGGCGTAGCGGCCGACCACGCGCCACAGGCTCTTCCACTTGCCGTCGCGTTGCAGCTGCTGCGCCAGGGCCTTTTCGTCGGCCTTGAGCTTGTCGGCCTGGGCGGCCGGCATGTCGACGGGCAGATTGACCTGCATTTGAACCATGAACAACATGATGGGTGTCTCCAGGAAATCGGCCCCGGCGTTGCCGGGGCGCGGGGGGAATGATCAGTTGGAAAACTTCAGCGGCAGGCCGGTCAGGCGCAGCAGTTCGTCGGCGGTGGTTTCGCCGAACATGTCGATCACCGTGACGCCGTCGGCGCGGATGTCGAACACGGCCACGTCGGTGTACACGCGCGACACGCAGCGCACGCCGGTCAGCGGATAGGTGCAGGCGTCGACCAGCTTGCTCTGGCCTTCGCGGGTCTGCAGTTCCATCATGACGAAGACGTCCTTGGCGCCGATGGCCAGGTCCATCGCGCCGCCCACGGCGGGGATGGCGTCGGGCGCGCCGGTGTGCCAGTTGGCCAGGTCGCCGTGCTGCGACACCTGGAAGGCGCCCAGCACGCAGATGTCCAGGTGGCCGCCGCGCATCATCGCGAACGAGTCGGCGTGATGGAAGAACGAGCAGCCGGGCAGTTCGGTGACGGGCTGCTTGCCGGCGTTGATGAGGTCGTAGTCTTCTTCGCCCTTGGCCGGCGCGGGGCCCATGCCCAGCATGCCGTTCTCGGTGTGCAGGATGACTTCGCGGTCGGCCGGCAGGTGGTTGGCCACCAGCGTGGGCAGGCCGATGCCGAGGTTGACGTAGGCGCCTTCAGGGATGTCCTGGGCGACGCGGGCGGCGATCTGGTCGCGGGTCAGTTTGGTGCTCATTGCTGCTCCTTGGCGGCCTGGGCGGCGTCGATCTGCACGACGCGCTGCACGAAGATGCCGGGGGTGACGACGGTTTCCGGGTCGAGTGCGCCCAGTTCCACGACTTCGCGCACCTGCGCCACGGCCACGCGCGCCGCGCTGGCCATGATGGGGCCGAAGTTGCGCGCCGTCTTGCGGTACACCAGGTTGCCCCAGCGGTCGCCGCGCTCGGCCTTGATGAGCGCGTAGTCGGCGTGCAGCGGATATTCCAGCACGTATTGGCGGCCGTTGATCTCGCGGGTTTCCTTGCCGTCGGCCAGCGGGGTGCCGTAGCCGGTGGGCGAGTAGAACGCGCCGATGCCGGCGCCGGCGGCGCGGATGCGCTCGGCCAGGTTGCCCTGGGGCACCAGTTCGAGCTCGATCTTGCCGCTGCGGTACAGGCCGTCGAAGATCTGCGAGTCCACCTGGCGGGGGAACGAGCAGATGATCTTGCGCACGCGGTTGGCGCCCAGCAGGGCGGCCAGGCCGGTGGTGCCGTTGCCGGCGTTGTTGTTGATGATGACCAGGTCCTTGGCGCCTTGCTCGAGCAGGGCGTCGATCAGTTCCATGGGCTGGCCGGCGGTGCCGAAGCCGCCGATCATGACGGTGGCGCCGTCGGGGACGTCGGCGAGGGCGGCCGCCGCGCTTGCAACAAGCTTAGAAATCATGGTGTTCGCTCATAGGTGGCGTGTCATAATTTGTTCTTAATTAGAACTTTCGTTCTTCTGAAGAACATCGTTTCATGGGGATGGTCGACCGTCAAGGCAAGCCGGCGCGGCCCGATCCTCCCCGTCCAGGGTTGCCGGCAGCGGCAACGTTTTTTCTCGCGGTAGACGGATGGCCGAGCAAGCAACCCAGCAACCCAGCGACAGCTACGTTCAATCTTTTGCGCGCGGCCTGTCCGTGATCCGGGCGTTCGGCCCGGATCGTTCCCAGATGACGCTGTCCGAGGTCGCGGCCGTGACCGGCCTGACCCGCGCCGGCGCGCGCCGCATCCTGCTGACGCTGGAGCACCTGGGCTACGTCACGGTCGAGGACCGCAAGTTCGCGCTGACCCCGCGCATCCTCGAACTGGGCTACGCCTACCTGTCGGGCACGCCGCTGTGGAACCTGGCGCTGCCCTACATGGAAGAAGTGGCCGAGCAGACGCGCGAGTCGTGCTCGGTGTCGGTGCTGGAAGGCGCCGACATCGTCTACATCCTGCGTCTGTCGACGCACAAGGTCATGACCATCAACCTGGCCGTGGGCAGCCGCCTGCCGGCGTGGGTGACGTCGATGGGTCGCGTGCTGCTGGCGGGCCTGCCCGCGGCCGAACTGGACCGGGTGCTGGCCATGAGCCAGATCCAGGCCTACACCAAGGACACCGTGACCGACATCGGCGCGCTCAAGGCCATCCTGGCCAGCGTGCGCGCCGACGGCTACGCCTGCGTGGCGCAGGAACTGGAACCGGGCCTGCAATCCGTCGCGGTGCCGATCGTCGACCGTAGCGGCCGCGTGATCGCCGCCATGAACGTCAGCGGCCATGCCAACCGCTTCTCGCGCGAGGAAATGCTGGCGACCTTCCTGCCGCCGCTGCGCCACGCCGCCGACCAGATCAACCACGCGCTGCTGCGCCGCTAGGCGGCGCGGGCGGGCGGAGTCGGGCAGGCGGGCGGACATGGCGGCCGGCCTCAGATCGGGGCGACGCCCAGCGTCGTGCCGCCGCAGACATACAGCATCTGGCCGGTGACGAAGCCGTTGTCGGGCGACAGGAAGAACATGGCGGCGCGCGCCACGTCCTCGGGCGTGCCCAGGCGCTTGACCACGATGCTGTTGATGATGCGTTCGGTCTGCGGCGCGCCGGCCGGATTGCTCTTGGTGAACAGGTCGGTGGCGATGGGGCCGGGGCCGATGGCGTTGACGGTGATGCCGTCGCCGCCCAGTTCCATCGCCAGCGTGCGCGTCAGGCCGACCAGGCCGGCCTTGGTGGCCGAATAGACCACGCGGTCCGGCTTGCCCAGCGCGGCGCGCGACGACATGTTGACGATGCGGCCGAAGCCGGCCGCGCGCATCGCCGGCAACGCGGCCTGCACCAGGATCAGCGCGGTGCGCAGATGCAGGTTGACCACGTAGTCCAGGTCGGCCAGCGTGGCCGTGTCGGCGGTGCCGGGACGCGTGGCGCCGGCGTTGTTGACCAGGCCGACGATGTCGTAGGCCGCGGTCACTTCGGCGGCCACTTCCTTGGTGCGCGCCTCGTCGGTCAGGTCGGCCTGGTACGACACCAGCCCGGCCGGCGGATTCTTGGGCAGGCGGTAGTCGATGTTGACGACCTTGTGTCCGGCATCCAGCAGCATGCGGATGATGGCGGCGCCGATCCCGGCGCTGCCGCCGGTCACCAGATACGCGGTAGGTTTGCTCATCTCAGCTCCCAATTCAGTTCTCAATCGCGGCGTTCCCAGGAACTCCGCCCCTCAACGTTCCCTCTCCCCCAGCGAGGACACCGCCAGATCCGGCTCTGCCGGTCTGCAGGTGTCGCCCCCTTGAGGGGGCGCGCGCGAGCGCGTACGGGGTGGATCTCGTTCTCCGGTCTGCAGGTGTCGCCCCCTGGGGGGCGCGCGCAAGCGCGTACGGGGGGGCTTAATGCGTCAGATAGCCCCAGGCCAGCACGGCGGTGATGTGGATCACGCCGACCCACAGCATCATGATGACCGTATAGCCCATCACGTCGCGCAGCTTGAGCTTGGACAGCGCCAGCGCCGGCAGGATCCAGAAGGGCTGCACCAGATCGTTCCAGGCGTTGCCCAGCATCACGGCCATGGTGGTCTGGTTGAGCGCGCTGCCGATCTCGCGGGCGGCGTCGATCATGAACGGACCCTGGATGACCCAGTGGCCGCCGGCCGACGGGGCGAAGAAGTTGATGACGAACGAGCTGATCAGGCCCCAGAACGGCAGCGAGGCCGGGGTGGCGACGTCCACGAACACCTTGGAGATGGTGGTCACCAGGCCCGAGGCGGCCATGATGGCCATGATGCCGGCGTAGAACGGGTACTGCAGGATGATCCCGGAGATCGTCTTGATGCCTTCGGTCAGCTTGGCCACGTAGGCGGCCGGCGTGCCCAGCAGGATGATGCCCAGGAACAGGATGATGAAGTTGATCAGGTTCAGGTCGAGCGAGCCGCCGTCGATGAAGTGGAAGGCGACGTAGGCCACGCCGAGCGCGCCGATCAGCAGGCTGAGGATGCGGCTGTTGTTCAGCTTGGAGGCGAGGGTGCCTTTCTCCAGCATGTCTTCGGCCGCATTGGACGCGTTGGCGTCGCGGTCGATGGCCGGGTCCACTTCGACGATCTTTTCGCCCTTCTTCGGGTGCAGCCAGGCGTTCAGCAGCGGCAGCGTCACGATGATCACCAGGCTGGTGATCAGCATCGGCACCGAGAAGATGGTTTCCGTCAGCGGGATGATGCCCATCTGCTTGGCGGTCGGGTGGCCGGGGGTGGCCACCAGCACGGGGATGCTGGCCGACAGGCCCAGGCCGTACATGGTGAAACCGCTGTAGGCCGCGGCGATGATCAGCGGGTAGTGCACGCCCTTGACCTTCAGCGCCAGCTTCTTGGCGACGATGCCGCCGATGACCAGGCCGAAGCCCCAGTTCAGGTAGCTGCCGATGCCGCCCACCAGCGTGGCGACGATGATGGCGGTGTGCGGCTTGTGCACGTGGCTGACGATGCGGTTGAGCAGGCGGTCGGTCAGCGGCGCGGTGGCCAGCACGTAGCCCATGGCCAGGATCACGGCCATCTGGGTGGTGAAGGCCAGCAGGCTCCAGAAGCCCTTGCCCCAGGCGCGGGTCACGTCGCCGATGCCCTGGCCTTCGATGCCCATGGCCAGCAGCACGGTGAGCAGGGTCAGCGCGATCGCGAAGACAAAGGGATCGGGCAGATACTTGCGCATCAGCTCAGTGAAAAAAGATGCCAATTTATTCATGGTGCCTCCTACGAACTCCGGTAAGGCGTATTGCTCTTGTGTCTTGCGCCGCCGTGCGCCGGATGTTGGCGCGTGGCGGATGGGACGGTCGGTTTCTTTGTGTGGTTGGGCTCGTGGCCCGCTGGCGCGTCGGAGGGATCGCCGCGCGCCTTATGGTGTAGGTATTCGGTGTTGCGCTTGCCGCGTCAGGAATCGCCGGCCTTGGCGTTGAGCCACGCGGCCAGCTCGCCCAGCGCCGCGCTTTTCTCGCGCAGCACCCGTTCGCGGCGCTCGGGGCTCCAGGTGTAGAAACCCTGGCCGCTCTTGGCGCCGAGCTGGCTGTTCTCCACCTTGCTCTTGAGCAGGTCGGACGGCTCGGTGCGGTTTTCCAGGTCTTTGTAGAGATAGCTGGCGATGGCGTAGTGGACGTCGATGCCGTTCATGTCGCGCTGTTCCAGCGGACCCGACAGCGCCAGGCGGATGCCCAGGCTCCACTTGACCACTTCGTCGATGTCCTCGGCGCTGGCCACGCCCTTTTCCAACAGCGAGATGGCTTCGCGCGCCAGGGCGTGCTGGATGCGGTTGGCGATGAAGCCGGGAATGTCCTGGCGCACCAGCACCGGGCGCTTGCCGCCCAGGCGCAGCGTCGCCATGACGCGCGCCACGGTGTCTTCCGAGGTGGCGTCGTTGCGCACCACTTCGACCAGCGGGATGACGTCGGCGGGGGTGAAGAAGTGCGTGCCGACGAAGCGGTCGCGGCGCGTGACAGCACTGGCGATGGCGTTGATCGACAGGCCCGAGGTGTTGGTGGCGAAGATCGCTTCGGGCTTGCACAGCGTGTCGAGCTGGGCGAACAGGCCGCGCTTGAGTTCCAGGTTCTCGGGCACCGCCTCGATGACGAGGTCACAGGCGGCGGCCGCGTCCAGGCCGGGCGCCATGCGGATGCGTTGCATCACGGCGTCGACCTGGCCGGGGGCGTAGACATTCAACTGGCGTTCGATGACGGCGCGGGCGCGATCCAGGGCGCCTTCCATCGGGTCGACCAGGACCACGTCCAATCCCTTCGAGGCGAAGAGCGCGGCGATGCCGCTGCCCATGGCGCCGGCGCCGATGACGGCCAGGTTCTGCAGGGGAGTATCCATGAGGGTTCGCTTGCCTTACGGGGCGCGCGCGGCGGGCGGCACAGGCGGAACCAGGGAACTGCGATCTGTCTCTTCCGTCGGTGTCTTCCTGTGCGCGGGCCAGAAAAATCGTTGTGTTCTATATGCGAACATTTGTGCGTATATAGAATTTCTGACGAAGATAGTACTAAAAGTTGCCGGGGGTGGACAAATGGCCGTTTTGGGGCGTTCGTCAGGTGGACAGTGCGGAGCGTGCGCAAGGCGGCCTGCCGAGGCCGCGTCGCGTTCTGCGTGGAGGGTCGAATCGATGGAATGGGGGCAAAGCGCGCGCCGGAGCCCGAAGCCCGGGCGCGGCGTTGCCCTGTTGCCTCACCCCGAGTTGCGCAACCCGGCGGCGATGCCGTTGATGGTCAGGTGGATCGCGCGTTGCACGCGTTCGTCGGCCTCGGCGGCGGGCGACTTCTGCGCGGCGCGGTGGCGGCGGATCAGGTCGACCTGCAGGTAGTTGAGCGGGTCGATGTAAGCGAAGCGCTCGCGCAGCGAGGCCTGCAGCGCGGGGTTGTCGGCCAGCAGTTCGCGCCGGGTCAGCAGCTTGAGCATGGCCAGGGTGCGGGCGTGTTCAGCGCTGATCATGCCGAAGATCTTCTCGCGCAGCGCGCGCTGCGGCACCAGCTGCGCATAGCGCGCGGCGATGGCCAGGTCGGACTTGGCCAGCACCATCTCCATGTTGGACAGCAGGGTGCGGAAGGCCGGCCAGTCCCGCGCCATCTCGCGCAGTTGCGCCAGGCGGCCGCGCCGCGAGCGCGGCGCTCCCGGCGCGCCGGTCTCCAGATAGGCCTCGATGGCCGAGCCCATGCCGTACCAGCCGGTCAGCATCAGGCGGCATTGGGCCCAGGAAAAGCCCCAGGGAATGGCGCGCAGGTCTTCGATGCGCTGGCCCTTCTTGCGCGAAGCGGGGCGCGAGCCGATGTTCAGCCCGGCGATCTCGGCGATGGGGGTGGCGGCGAAGAAGTATTCGGCAAAGCGCGGCGTGTCATACACCAGGCCGCGGTAGCTGCGCTGCGCGGTCTCGGACATGAACGACATGGCCGGGCCATGCTGCGCCATGTGCGCGTCTTCCGCGCTGGTGGCCTCGGCGCGCGGCGCCAGGCTGGATTCGAGCGTGGCGGCGACCAGCAGCTCCAGGTGCCAGCGGCCGACCTCGGCGTCCTTGTACTTGCTCTGGATGACTTCGCCCTGTTCGGTCAGGCGGATCTGGCCGGCCACCGTGCCCGGCGGCTGCGCCAGGATGGCGTCGAAGCTGGAGCCGCCGCCCCGGCCCACCGAGCCGCCGCGGCCATGGAACAGGCGCAGGCGCACGTGGCGGCTGGAGAAGACGTCCACCAGCGCGCGTTCGGCCTGGTAGAGCGACCAGTTGGAGGTGAGAAAGCCGCCGTCCTTGTTGCTGTCCGAGTAGCCCAGCATGACTTCCTGGGCGCCATTCTGGGCGCGCTTCACGCGCTCGCGGATCTCGGGCAGGTCGAGCCAGGCGGCCATGATGTCGGCGCCGCGCTGCAGGTCGGGGATGGTCTCGAACAGCGGCACCACCATCAGGCCGTCTTCCGGCGGGATGTCCTGGCCGGCGGGCGCGATCAGGCCCGCTTCCTTTTGCAGCACCATCACTTCCAGCAGGTCGCTGAGCGTTTCGGTGTGCGAGACGATGGTCTGGCGCACGGCCTGCTTGCCATAGCGCTGGCGGCCGGCGGCGGCCGCGCGCAGCACCGCCAGTTCGCGCGTGGTGTCTTCGCTGTAGGCGATCCAGGGCGAGGCCAGCGGCCGCGCCTGCGCCAGTTCGGCGCGCAGCAGGGCCACGCGCGCGTCTTCGTCCAGCGCCAGGTAGTCCAGCGGCTGGCCGTCACGGGTGGCGCCGGCGCGGCTGAACAGCTCGGCCAGCGCGCGCTCGTGCACGTCTGAGCTCTGCCGCAGGTCGACCGTCGCGAGATGGAAGCCGAACACCTCGACCGCTTGCTGCAGCCCCGCCAGGCGCAACTTGCCGATGGGCGCGCCATGGTGCGCGGACAGCGACGCCGCGATGACGGCCAGGTCCGCCGACAGTTCCTGCGGCGTGCCGTAGGGTTGTGCCGCGACGGTGCTGCGGCGCGCCAGGTCCTGTCCTGTCAGGCGCAGCGCGGTGGCGGCCAGGCGCGCGTAGACGCCGACCAGCGCGCGCCGGTAGGGCTCGTCGCTGCGATGCGGCGAGTCGTCGCCGCTGTGCTCGGCCAGCGCCAGCAAGGCCGGGTCGACCGCGATCAGCAGCGTGGTGATGGACAGCTCGGCGCCCAGCGCGTGCACTTCCTGCAGGTAGTGCTCGAACAGCACGGTGGCCTGGCGCAGCAGCGCGCGCTCCAGCGTGCCGGCATCCACGTTCGGGTTGCCGTCGCGGTCGCCGCCGATCCAGCTGCCCATGCGCAGGAACGGCTCCAGCGGCGGCGGGGGCGCGCCGAACGGCTTGGCGTCGCGGTTGAGCAGCTTGGACAGGTCGCCGTAGACGCGCGGGATGACCTGCAGGAAGGTGCTGCGGTAGTACGACAGCGCGTTCTCGATCTCGTCGGCCACCGTCAGGCGGGTGTAGCGCAGCATGCGGGTCTGCCACAGCGTGGCCACGCGGCCGAGCAATGCGGCGTCGAGTTCGGCCAGTTCTTCCGGCGTCAGCGGGTTGTCGCGCTGGACCAGCGCGGCCGCGATCTCGCGATGCACGTCCAGCGTGCTCTTGCGCTGCACTTCGGTGGGGTGGGCGGTCAGCACCGGCATGACGCAGGCGTCGGCCAGCAGGCGGCGGATGCGCGCGGGCGTCACGCCATGGCGGCCCAGGGTCTGCACCGCGTCGCGCAGGCTGCCGCGCGCGGGCGCATCGCCGGCCAGGGCGCGGGCGCGCTGGCTGCGGTTCTGGTCGCGGTCCTCGGCGATGTTGGACAGGTGCAGGAAGTAGCTGAAGGCGCGCGCCACCGAGTTGGGGTCGCTGCCCTGCAGGTGCTTGACGCGTTGCTCCAGCAGCTTGCCGTCGGCGGCGTTGCCTTCGCGGCGGAATTTAACGGCGGTGCGGCGCAGGGTCTCGATGGTGTCGAAGACGCGCTTGCCTTCGCATTCGGCGATGACTTCGCCCAGCAATCGGCCTAACAGCCGGATATCGTGACGCAAGGGTTCTGCTGAATCGGACTGCGGGCGGCTGGCATTCATCGGGCGGGAGATCCGTCGGGCTGCTGGAAAAGGGGAGGGTGGGGTGATGCGCGCTACGGGTGAACCACAAACGAAAACGTCACCGATTTTACGCAGGCTTCCTTACGGGAAAGACGGCTGGCTGCGGTAAAGTCTGGCTCTATCCCTTAGTCTTTGCAGAAACCCCCATTTATGCTGAACCACCAACGTCGCGCGCTCGTGCTGTTTTCGGGCGGACAGGATTCCACCACCTGCCTGGCCTGGGCGCTGGACCGCTATGCCCATGTGGAAACCGTGGCGTTCGACTATGGCCAGCGCCACCGCATCGAGCTGGATGCGCGCCTGAATGTGCTGCGCGAGATCCGCGCGCGCTTTCCGCAATGGGCGGCGCGCCTGGGCGAAGACCATCTGCTGGACCTGAAGGTGCTGGGCCAGGTGGGCGACACGGCCATGACCAGCGACCGCGCCATCGAGATGCAGGAAAACGGCCTGCCCAACACCTTCGTGCCGGGACGCAACCTGCTGTTCCTGACGCTGGCCGCCGCCCTGGGCTACCGGCGCCAACTGGACGTGCTGGTGGGCGGCATGTGCGAAACCGATTTCTCGGGCTATCCCGATTGCCGCGACGACACCATCAAGGCGCAGCAGGTGGCGCTGGGGTTGGGGCTGGGCAGCCGCGTCACCATCGAGACGCCGCTGATGTGGATCGACAAGTCGGAAACCTGGGCGCTGGCAAAGCAGTTGGGCGGCGACGCGCTGGTCGAGACCATCGTCGAGGAAAGCCACACCTGTTACCTGGGCGAGCGCGGCGCGCGCCATGCCTGGGGCTATGGCTGCGGCGAATGCCCGGCCTGCAAGCTTCGCCGCGCCGGCTGGGACAAATGGCAGGCTCAGGGCGCGGCTTGAGCCGACCGCCCGCGACACCCCTCCAACAACGACCCCCTGCTTCGGAAAGCGCCCGGCGGACCGCCGCGGCGCGTTGCCGGATCGCGCCGCAATGGCGTCGGATTGCGCCGGCACCGTAGCCGCGCGCATGTCGCTACGTTTCACTCATCGGCGAATTTTATTTCGATATATTGAATTCCATTCATTTTTAAATGAATGGAATTCAATGATTTTCGACTTTACGCGGCACCAGGAAGGATTGAGCGCCCTTTTTTTGCGACCCTGTTCCAGGTATGGAGATGAAAAAAAACATTTCAATACCGTTCGATGGAATGCGTATTTATCCAGGGCTCAATCATCATGAATCGGTCGCGCATCATCCTTATTTTCGATAACGAATTCGCCAAGCAGGGCATCTCCGATTCGCTCCAGCAGATCGGTTTCGTCCTGAATCCCGTATCGCTCCAGGAACCGGCGCCGGCGCGCCATGCCGGGGAAATCCAGGTGCATCTGTGCCTGCCGCGCGACCTGGACATCACGATCGGCCAACTGCGCGCGCGCTTCGCCCACTCGACCATCATCGCCATCCGCCACATCGAAAGCCCCGCGATGCGGATCAACGCGCTGCTGGCCGGCGCGGATAGTTGCTATGACGCGAACATCAGCTACAGCGAAGTGGCGGCGGCGATTCAGTCGGCGCAGCGCAAGCTGACCTTGTGCCAGCCGCCCGTGGCCTCCACGCCGCGCCGGCCGGACGTGGCGGCCGAGCCCGCCGCGGCGGAACAAAGCTGGCGGCTGTGCGACAACGAATGGACGCTGGTCTCGCCCGGCGGGGCGGCCGTCAATCTCACGCCCATGGAACGCGCGGTGCTCAAGGGCATGCACGGCCATCCCGAGCGCGTCATCCGCCGCGCGGGCTTCGCCGCCGCCGGCCTCGACATTGCCGGCAATGGCCGCGCGTTGGACCTGGTCATCAGCCGCCTCAAGCGCAAGGGCGTTGCCGCCGGCATGGCCATTCCAATACGCAGCCTGCGCGGCAAGGGCTATGCGTTCTCGGCCACGCTGGTCCAGGATGGCGGCGGCGCGAGCCACGAACCCACGGTGATCCGCAAGGAAGGCGCCGTGTCGCCGCTGCTGGCCGCGATCCAGGGCGACCGCCTGCGGTTCCACTACCAGCCTATCGTCACCGCCGCGGATCTGGAAATCGTCGGCGCCGAAGCGCTGTTGCGATGGCGTGCGGCCGGGGGCGAGACGATGGGCATCGATGGCTTGTTGCGCGAAGCAGCCGCCCCCGAGGCGGCGCAGGCCCTCATCAGCTGGAGCCTGCAGACCATTGCCCGTGACCAGGCGCGCTGGCGGCAGGCGGCGCAAGGGGCGGCGCTGGCGGTGAATCTCAATATCTCGCCGCAGAGCTTTGCGCGCCGCGATGTCGTCGGCACAGTCCTGCGCGGTATCGCCGCGTGCGGCCTGGCGTCGGGCGACATCCGCATCGAGCTCACCGAAGAAGCGGCCCTGCACGCGGGATCCGCCGATATCCGTTCAACGCTGGAAGCTTTCACCGGTCGAGGCATCCAGGTCTGGCTGGATGATTTTGGCAAGGGCTACAACAACCTCGAATGGTTGTCGACGCTGCCCCTGACCGGCTTGAAGCTGGACAAGTCCATCGTCTGGAGCGCCGCGCGCCAGGCGGAGGCGCAGAAGGTGATGACCTCGATCTGTCAGCTGGCGCGCGACCTGGACATCGTCACCGTGGCCCAGGGCATCGAGACCGAGGCGCATTGCCGCGCCGCGCGCGAAGCCGGTTGCGACCTGCTGCAGGGCTTCCTGTTTTTCCGGCCCGGCACGGGCGATGAACTGGCCGCCGCGCTCGCCGAGCAGCGCTGGCGCCGCGCCGACATGGCGCGAGGCCGCGAACGCCCGGCGCCGGCCGGCGCTGCGTGACGGCGGCGCGCCTTTCAGCCCCGCGTCCGGGCGATGAAGCGCCATCGCAACGCCAGCGCCGCGGCCAGGATGGCGGTAGCCAGTCCCGCCGATATGCCCATCGCGGCGTGCGACCCGTGCCGTTCGACCACGTAGGCGTAGGCCACGGGCGCGGCGGCGGTCAACAGGAAGCTGGGGATCAGCAGGGCGCCGACCAGTGCGCCATAGCTGCGGAAGTCGAACAACGCCAGCGGCAGCGTGCCGCGCGCGATGGTCAGCAGGCCATTGCAGGCGCCGTAGAGCAAGGCGTAGGCGGCCAAGGCGACGAGGTGACCGCCGGACAGCAGCGCCAGCACGAAACCCAGCGGCATCAGGGCGGCCACCGCCAGGGTCAGGGTCAAGGGATGCAGGCGCGACCCCAGCGCGACGTCGGCCAGCCGCGAGGCGAACTGGCCCACGCCCCACAACGCGGCGACATTGACCGCCAGCGCCTTGGTCAGCCCCAGGCCCGCCAGTAGCGGGATCAGGTGGGCGGCATTGCCGGCCGCCAGGAAATTGGTGAGCATGGCGATCACCGCGTACAGCAGGCCGGCCAGGCGCCGCTCGGATGCGTTGCGCGTCAGGCCCGCGCCACCCTGGCCGGCGGCCTGGACCGGCGCGGCGTAGCGTGCGCGCGGCAGCGCCAGGTAGAGGGGCACGGTCGCCAATGCCAGCGCCCCGTAGGCCAGCACGGCGCCGCGCCAGCCCAGCCAGCCCGACAGCGCATGGCCCACCGGCCACATGACGGTCGATGCGAGCCCGCCGAACAGCGTGATCTGCGACATCGGCCGCCGCGCCGTGGGGCCGGCGGCGCGCGCCAGCGAGGCGAATGCGGCGTCGTACAGACACAGCCGCATGCCCACACCGAGCAGCGTCCAGGCGGCGAAATAGGCAGGCAGGCCGTGCGCGGCGGCCAGCGCGACGCAGCCCGCCGCCGCCAGCGTGGCGCCGGCGGGCATGACCCGATGTCCGCCCCATCGGTCGACCGCGCGGCCGGCCAGCGGCGACACCAGCGCCATGACCACGATGGCGCAGGAGAAGCCGCCGTAGAGGGTGGCCGGGTCCCAGCCCAGGTCGGCGGCCATGTCCGGCCCCAGCGCGCCGATCAGGTAGAAGGTGACGCCCCAGCCGACCAGTTGCGTCAGCCCCAGGCAGACCACCGCGCGCGGCGGGATCATGGGCGTTGCGGCGGCGTGCTGTCGCCCTCGCCCAAGGCGCGCTGCATCAGCACGGTGTCACGCCATTCGCCATGCTTATGGCCTACCGAACGCAGCGTGCCCACCGGGTGAAAGCCCTGGCGCGCATGCACCGCCAGCGAGGCGGCATTGCGGCTGTCGCCCACCACCGCCAGCATCTGGCGCCAGCCGGCCGCGGTGCAGCGTTCGACCAGGCTGGCCAGCAGCCTGCCGCCGATGCCCAGGCCGGCGCGGCCGGCCTTGACGTAGACCGAATCCTCGACCGTGTGGCGGTAGGCCGGGCGCGGGCGGTAGGGGGTGACGTAGGCGTAGCCCACCACTTCGCCGTTGATCTCGGCCACCAGGTAGGGCATGTCTTTTTCCAGCACCCCGGCGCGTCGCTGGCGCATCTCCTGGATCGATGGCGGTTCCAGTTCGAACGACGCGGTGCCGTGCTCCACATGGTGCGCGTAGATGGCCTTGATGGCGGGCAGATCGGCATCCACGCTGTCGCGGATCAGGATGGTGGGGGCGGCGGGTTGCGGCATGGCGGGTTCGCGGAGGGAAGTAACGGAGGGGTGAAAAACCAGCCGCCAGTGTGGCGCAAGCCCATGCATAAATAAAGCTTTGGTCTATTATGCTTTTCATAAGTAAAACTTTGGATTAGGCGGGGGCGGAATGCCATGCGCGGACTCAATCTGGACGCCCTGCGCACCTTTGCGCAGGTGATCGAACTGGGCAGTTTCTCGGCCGCCGCCGAACGCGGCGGCATCACCCAGCCCGCCGTCAGCCTGCAGGTGCGCCAGCTCGAGCGCCGCTTCGGCCTGAAGCTGGTCGAGCGGGTCGGCCGCCGCGCCGGGCCCACCGCCGCCGGGCTGGAACTGCTGACCCACATCCACGCCATCGACACCGCGCTGGCGCGGGCCGAGCAGGCCATGACGGCGCATGCTTCGCAAGTGACCGGGCGGGTGCGCCTGGGCACCGGCGCCACCGCCTGCACCTATCTGCTGCCGCCGCTGCTGGCCGGCCTGCGGCGGCGCTTTCCGGCGCTGGACGTGGTGGCCAGCACCGGCAATACCGCCGACATGCTGCGCGGCCTGGAGAACAACACGCTCGACATCGGCCTGGTGACGCTGCCCGCGCCCGGCCGCATGATCGAGGCCACGCCCGTGCTGGAAGACGAGTTCGTGGCGATCTTCCCGGCGCGCGGCCCGCTGGGAATGCCGGACGCCGTGACGCCGCAGGCGTTGGCGGCGTTGCCGCTGGTGCTGTTCGAGCCGGGCGCGCGCACCCGTGGCCTGGTGGATGACTGGTTCGACGCGGCAGGGGTGGCGGCCAAGCCGGTGATGGAGCTGGGCAGCACCGAGGCCATGAAGGAAATCGTGGCGGCCGGCCTGGCGTGCGCGGTGCTGCCGCGGCTGGCGGTCAGCGGCGCGGGCCAGCGCGCCAGCCTGGCGGTGCGTTCCCTGACGCCGCGCCTGGCGCGCACGCTGGCCGTGGTGGTGCGCCGCGACAAGCCGCTCAGCCGGGGGCTGCGGCACCTGCAGGAAGCGCTGCTGGCGTTGCGGACGTGAACGCGTAGGGGTGGAACACGTCCACCGGCAATTGGTTGCAGGCCTGGACGCAGTCGCGCACGGCCGCCATGTCGGTGAAATCCAGGCCGCTGGCGATGCCCTGCCGGTCCAGGTTCAGCGCCAGCGTCACCAGGTCGACGTTGCCCGTGCGCTCGCCGTTGCCGAACAGGCAGCCTTCGACGCGGTCGGCGCCGGCCAGCACCGCCAGTTCCGCCGAGGTCACGGCGGTGCCGCGGTCGTTGTGCGGATGCACGCTCAGCACGATGCTGTCGCGCCGCGCCAGGCGGCGGTGCATCCATTCGATCTGGTCGGCATAGACGTTGGCGGTGGTGCATTCCACCGTCGACGGCAGGTTGATGATCATCCTGTTTGCCGGCGTCGGACGCCAGATCGCGCTGACGGCGTCGCAGACCTCCAGCGCGAAGTCCAGCTCGGCCAGGCTGAAGGTCTCGGGGGAGTACTCGTAGATCCACTCCGTTTCCGGATGCGCGTCGGCCAGGGCGCGGATCTGGCGCGTGCCGGCCAGCGCGATCTCCTTGATCTCGGCGCGGCTCATGCCGAACACGATGCGGCGCCATTGCGGCGCGATTGGGTTGTACAGGTGCACGATGGCGCGGCGCGCGCCGCGCAGTGATTCGAACGTGCGTTCGATCAGATCGGGCCGCGACTGGGTCAGGACCTCGATGGTGACGTCGTGGGGAATGCGGTTTTCCTCGATCAGCTTGCGCACGAAGTTGAAGTCGGTGTCGGAGGCCGAGGGGAACGCGACTTCGATCTCTTTCAGGCCCACGGCCACCAATTGCTCGAAAAAGCGCAGCTTGCGCGCCGCGTCCATGGGCTCGATCAGCGCCTGGTTGCCGTCGCGCATGTCGGTGCTCATCCAGATCGGCGGCGCGCTCGGGCGGCGCGCGGGCCATTGGCGTTCGGCGTAGTCGCGGGAAAAGGGCTGGACGGGGCGGTATTTGTGTTGGGGATGGTCGAGCATGAAAACCTCCGGCCGCGCGGCGCGCGGCGTCTGGGGCCGCCGGTCTGCGGCGGCGGTCGGGCAAGGGAGGTGGCGGACGGGCCCGTCAGAGGGCCCGGGGCTGCCGGGCGGCCACGGGGCGCAAGGCCCGGCAACCGCGCGCTAGTCGTAGCGTCGGCAGGACGGCGGCCGCGGCGTGGGCGCGGAGGGCGCGGCAGCTCGGGACGAGGCGGGTATGGGCGAAAAGGCGCCGGCGCGGCGCGGCGGGGCGCGCGTTGGCGCAAAGGCGCCAGGTGTCCGGGACCGCGCGCGCGGCTGTGAGGGCGTCCGATTTCCCGGCCATGCGCGCGCGCCGGCCGCGCATGGCGGCGCAGCGGGCGGCGGGGCAATGGCAGGCGAGAGGCATGATCGGAACGCGGACGACAGGGAAATCGACGGGATGGCGGGCAGGATAGGTACACTGGAAAAGACCGTCTACCGCCGGTTGGACATGAATCATCGAGAAATGGACAAACCGAAATCGCCCGCCGCCTCCCGATCGCGCAAGCCCGCCGATCTGGACCTGTTTCCGTACGAGTCCTCGCTGCGCCCGGTGGCGGCCCTGGCGGTGGACTACGAGGACGGACATCGCGTGCGTCGCCACCGCCATCGCCGCTCGCAACTGGTGTACGCGATCTCGGGCGTGATGGTGGTGGATACCGACGCCGGTATCTGGGTGGTGCCGCCCACGCGCGGCGTTTGGGTGCCGGCCTGGGTCTCGCACGCCATCCGCATGAGCGGCGAACCGCGCATGCGCACGGTGTTCGTCGAGCCGGGCGCGGCGGCGCACCTGCCTACCGAATGCTGCGTGCTGTCGATCTCGCCGCTGCTGCGCGAGCTGATGGTGGCGGCCGCCGAGGTGCCGCTGGACTGGCAGCCCGGCACCCGCGACGGCCGCCTGATGATGCTGCTGCTGGACGAGCTGAAACAGGAGCCGGTGCTGCCGCTGCACCTGCCGCAGCCGTCCGAGCCGCGCCTGGCGCGCATCTGCCGCGCCATCGTGCGCCACCCCGAGCGCCAGGCGGGCGCGGCCGACTGGGCGCGGGAATTGGGGGTGGATCCCAAGACGGTGCACCGCCTGTTTCTGCGCCACACCGGCATGACCTTCGGCCGCTGGCGCCAGCAGGCGCGGCTGCTGGCGGCGATGGAGCGGCTGGCGCGCGGCGAGCGGGTGCTGGATGTGGCCCTGGATCTGGGCTACGACAGTCCCAGCGCGTTCGCGGCCATGTTCCGCAAGGCCTTGGGCGAGCCGCCCAGCGCCTTCGCCGCGCGCGGCACGGCGTCCGCCTGATGGCCGCGGCGCGGCCTCGGGGCGGCCTGCGGCCGCTGGCGGCCGGAACCAGCGTATTATTTACCGTTTTGCCGCCCACGCTAATAGCCTGAGACAAGATCATGCCGCACTACCGTTCCCGCACCTCGACCCACGGCCGCAACATGGCCGGCGCCCGCGCCCTGTGGCGCGCCACCGGCATGAAGGACGGAGACTTCGGCAAGCCGATCATCGCGGTGGTCAACTCGTTCACGCAGTTCGTGCCGGGCCACGTGCACCTGCGCGACCTGGGCGCGCTGGTCGCCAAGGAAATCGAGGCCGCCGGCGGCGTCGCCAAGGAATTCAACACCATCGCGGTCGATGACGGCATCGCCATGGGCCACGGCGGCATGCTGTATTCGCTGCCGTCGCGCGAACTGATCGCCGACTCGGTCGAATACATGGTCAACGCGCACTGCGCCGACGCCATGGTCTGCATCTCGAACTGCGACAAGATCACCCCGGGGATGCTGATGGCCGCGATGCGCCTGAACATTCCGGTGGTGTTCGTGTCCGGCGGTCCGATGGAAGCCGGCAAGGTCAAGTCGCCGACCGACGGCAAGGTGATCGCCAAGATCGACCTGATCGACGCCATGATCAAGGCCGCCGATCCC
This sequence comes from Achromobacter sp. HNDS-1, assembly GCF_040084795.1. Classification (NCBI taxonomy): domain Bacteria; kingdom Pseudomonadati; phylum Pseudomonadota; class Betaproteobacteria; order Burkholderiales; family Alcaligenaceae; genus Achromobacter; species Achromobacter sp. HNDS-1. The sequence continues at coordinate 2,707,202 of NZ_CP157584.1, read as the reverse complement.
AACGTGTCGGATGCCGATGTCGCCGAAGTCGAGCGCAGCGCATGCCCGACCTGCGGCTCCTGTTCCGGCATGTTCACCGCCAACTCGATGAACTGCCTGACCGAGGCCATCGGCCTGGCGCTGCCGGGCAACGGCACCATCGTCGCCACGCACGCCTGGCGCAAGGGCCTGTTCGAGCAGGCCGGCCGCCTGGTGGTGGACCTGTGCCGCCGCTACTACGTCGAGGAAGACGAATCGGTCCTGCCGCGCAACATCGCCACCAAGAGCGCGTTCCAGAACGCCATGGCGCTGGACGTGGCCATGGGCGGTTCCACCAACACCGTGTTGCACCTGCTGGCCGCCGCGCAGGAAGCCGGCGTCGACTTCACCATGGCCGACATCGACCGCATCTCGCGCAAGGTGCCGTGCCTGTGCAAGGCCGCGCCGGCCACCGACAAGTACCACATCGAAGACGTGCACCGCGCCGGCGGCATCCTCGGCATCCTGGGCGAACTGGCGCGCGCCGACCTGCTCGACCTGTCCTGCGGCAACGTGCACAGCGGCACGCTGGGCAACGCCATCGCGCAATGGGACGTGGCCGGCGGCGCCGGCGAAGCGGCGCAGAAGTTCTATCGCGCCGCGCCCGGCGGCATTCCCACCACCGTGGCCTTCAGCCAGGACGCGACCTTCCTGACGCTGGACACCGATCGCAAGACCGGCTGCATCCGCAGCAAGGAAAATGCCTACTCCAAGGACGGCGGCCTGGCCGTGCTGTACGGCAACCTGGCCGAGAAGGGCTGCATCGTCAAGACCGCCGGCGTGGATGAATCGCAGTGGGTCTTCACCGGCCGCGCGCGCGTGTTCGAAAGCCAGGACGACGCCGTCGAAGGCATCCTGGGCGACAAGGTCGTGCCGGGCGACGTGGTGGTGATCCGCTACGAAGGTCCCAAGGGCGGCCCCGGCATGCAGGAAATGCTGTACCCCACGTCCTACCTGAAGTCCAAGGGCCTGGGCAAGACCTGCGCGCTGTTCACCGACGGCCGCTTCTCGGGCGGCTCGTCGGGCCTGGTGATCGGCCACGCCTCGCCCGAAGCGGCCGAGGGCGGCACCATCGGCCTGGTGGAAGACGGCGACACCATCGAGATCGACATCCCCAACCGCAAGATGCACCTGGCCGTGTCCGACGAGGAGCTGGCCCGCCGCCGCGCCGCGATGAACGCGCGCGCCGATGGCGGCTGGCTGCCGGTGGGCCGCGAGCGCGTGGTGTCGCAGGCCCTGCAGGCCTACGCGGCGCTGGCCACCTCGGCCGACCGCGGCGCGGTGCGCGATCTGTCGCAGCTCAAGCAGAAGCGTTGATCGGCCGGCGGTCGATGCAGTGAAAAAGCGGCGCCGCGTGCGCCGCTTTTTTTGGCGTGCGCTGCGCCGGCGGCAGCGCGCAGCAACCCTCGCCGCTGTCCTTTTTGCCACCTCATGCCGGCTCGGAATTGCTGCCCGCGCGTTTGGCGGATAACCCTGTCATCGGCCGGGCCGCCGCGACATTGCGTCAGCAGCGCGCTATAAAATTCCGCTACTTGTGATCCGGAGTCAAAAATGGCGCTCAATTCCGAAGCCCTGCGGTTGTTCCTGGGCGTGGTCGACGCCGGTTCGATGAGCGCCGCCGCCGAGATGCTGGGCCAGACCGCCTCCGGCGTCAGTCGAGGCCTGTCGCGCCTGGAGGAAGACCTGGGCGTGACGCTGCTGAACCGCACCACGCGGCGCATGGAACTGACCGCCGAGGGCGCGCATTTCCTGCCGAAGGCGCGCCAGATCGTACAGTCGCTGGAAGAGGCCGAGGAATGCATGCGCATCGTCAACCAGCAGCCGGCCGGTCGCCTGCGCGTCGACGCCTCGGTGCCGGTGATGCTGCATTGCGTGGTGCCGCACGTGGCCGACTTCCGCCGGGAGTATCCGGCCATCTCGCTGGAGCTGACCAGCAACGACCGCATCGTCGACCTGATCGAGCACCGCACCGACGTGGCCCTGCGCATGGGGCCGTTGAACGATTCCACGCTGCATGCGCGGCCGATGCGGCCGCGTCCGCGCTGGCTGATGGCCAGCCCCGAGTACCTGGCGCGGCGCGGCGTGCCGCGCACCGTCGAGGATCTTGCCGGGCACGAACTGCTGGGCTTCACCCAGCCGGAAAGCCTGAACGTCTGGCCGCTGCGCCACGCGGGCGGCTCGACCTATCTGGCCACGCCCACGCTGGCCACGTCCAGCGGCGAAACCCAGCGCCACCTGGCGCTGCGCGGCGTGGGCATCGCCTGCCTGTCGGACTTCGTGTCGCGCGACGATCTGATCGAAGGGCGGCTGGTGCGCATCATGGAAGACCTGCACACCGACTACCTGCAGCCGATGCATGCGGTGTACTACCGCAACACGCAGCTGTCGCGGCGCATCGCCTGCTTCCTGGATTTCTTCGCCAGCCGCTTGTGAAGCGGGGCGCCCCGCGCGGCCGAGGACGGTCCACGCGAGACGCCTGGCGCGTTGCCAGGGCCTTAACCGTGCAGCGCCCGGCCGAAGGCCGCCAGCACCGATTCGTGCAGCGTCTCCGACAGCGTCGGATGCGCGAACACGCTGTGCATCAGGTCTTCCTCGGTGGCTTCCAGCGCCGCCGCCACGCCGTAGCCGGCGATCAGCTCGGACGCCTCCGGGTGGATGATGTGCGCGCCCAGCAGCTCGCCGGTCTTGGCGTCGAACACGGTCTTCACCAGCCCCTGGTCCTCGCCCATGGCGATGGCCTTGCCGTTGCCGACGAAGGTGAACCTGCCGACGCGGATCTCGCCGCCCGTGGCCTTGGCGTGCTCGCGGGCGCGGGCCTCGGTCATGCCGATGCTGGCGACCTGCGGATGCGAATAGGTGCACGCCGGAATGCGCAGCGGGTCGAGCGCGTGCGCCGGCAGGCCGGCGATGGCTTCCACGCACAGCACCGCCTCGTGGCTGGCCTTGTGCGCCAGCCACGGCGCGCCGGCCACGTCGCCGATGGCGTAGACGCCCGGTTCCGCCGTGCGGCCCAGGCCATCCGTGACGATGTGGGTCTTCTCCACCTTCACGCGGGTCTGCTCCAGGCCCAGGTTCTCGACGTTGCCGACGATGCCGGCCGCGACGATGACACGCTCGACCTCCAGCTCGATCTGCTTGCCCTGTTGTTCCAGGACGGCCTTGACGCCGGTGGCCGTCAGGCTGGACGACTTGACCGCGCACTGCGTCAGCACGCGGATGCCTTGCTTTTCGAACGCCTTGCGCGCCAGCGCGGAGATCTCGGCGTCTTCCTGCGGCAGGATCTCGGCGGTCATGTCGATCAGCGTCACTTCCGCGCCGACCGCGCGGTAGAAGCTGGCGAACTCGGCGCCGATCGCGCCCGCGCCCACCACCAGCAGCGACTTGGGCAGCGCCGGCGGCGTCAGCGCCTGGCGATAGGTCCAGACGCGTTCGCCAACCGGCAGCGCCGGCAGCTCGCGCGCCCGCGCGCCGGTGGCCAGGATGATGTGGCGCGCCGACAGCGTGGCGCCGTTGTCGAGCGCGACGCGGCCGCCGCCGGCCAGCCGGGCGCTGGCGGCGAACACCGTCACGCCGTTTTTCTTCATCAGGTGCGTGACGCCCTGGCCCAGACGGCCGGCGACCTTGCGCGAGCGCGCCACCATCGCGGCCAGGTCGGGTTGGGCCGCGCCGGCGCCGGTCACGCCGTACTGCTCGGCCTCGCGGCAGGCGCGCAGCACGGTGGCGCTGTGCAGCAGCGCCTTGGTCGGGATGCAGCCCCAGTTCAGGCAGATGCCGCCGAGTTCGGCGCGTTCCACCAGCGCGGTCGACAGGCCCAGTTGCGCCGCGCGGATGGCGGCCACGTAGCCGCCGGGGCCGCCGCCCACCACCACCAGGTCAAACGAAGTCTTGGTCATGGCGGGGCTCACAGCAGGATGCGCACGGGGGCTTCGATCAGCGCGCGGAAGGCGGCCAGCCAGCGCGCGCCGACGGCGCCGTCCACCACGCGGTGGTCGGCCGACAGCGTCACGGTCATGACGGTGGCGGCCTTCAGGTCGCCGTTGTCGTCCACCACCGGGCGGCGCTCGGCCGCACCCACCGCCAGGATCGCGGCCTGCGGCGGGTTGATGATGGCGGCGAACTGCTTGATGCCGTACATGCCGAGGTTGCTGACCGTCAGCGAGCCGCCGGTGAATTCCTCGGGCTTCAGGCGATTGACCTTGGCGCGGCCGGCCAGCTCGACGATCTCGGCAGCGATGGCGGATAGCGGCTTGACGTCGGCGTCGCGCACGATGGGCGTGACCAGGCCGCCGTCGGTGGCCACGGCCACGCTGATGTCGGCGCCGGCGTGGAATTCGATGGCGTCCTCGTGCCAGCTGGCGTTGACCTCGGGCACCTCGCGCAGCGCCAGTGCGGCGGCGCGCACGATGAAGTCATTGACCGACAGCTTGACCGCGCCGCCCTGGTTGGCCTGGGCGCGCAGGGCCAGCAGCGCATCCATGCGGCAGTCCACCGTCAGGTAGAAGTGCGGCACCTGCTGCTTGCTTTCGGTCAGGCGGCGGGCGATGGCGCGGCGCATGCCGGAATGCGGCACGCGGCGGCCGGCGGCGCGGCTGGACTGGGGCGCGGCGGCAACGGGGGCGCGGTCGCGCGCGGCCTCGACGTCGCGGCGCACGATGCGGCCGCGCGGGCCGGTGCCTTGCACGTCGAGCAGGTTGACGTGCCATTGCGCGGCCAGGCGGCGCGCCAGCGGGCTGGCGAAGCGGCGCGTGCCGGGCGCGGGGGCGTCGGCAGTGGCGTCGCGCGCGGCGGGCGCGGCGGCGGACGTCGCGGCCGTCGAAGTCGCGGTCGTCGGCGTAGCCGCGGCATATGTCGCCGCGGCCGGCGCTGCGGCAGGCTGTGCCACGGCCGGCTGGGCCGCTGCTTGCGCGCCGTGTTCCGCCAGCGCCTTGTCGATCGCGCTGGCGTCCTCGCCCGGCGCCAGCAGCACGCCGATCACGGTGTTGATCGGCACCGACGCCGGGCCGGCCTGCACCACGATGCGGCCCAAGACGCCCGCCTGTTCGGCGTTGATCTCGACGATCGCTTTCTCGGTTTCGATTTCCGCCAGCGCCTCGCCCACGGCGACCGTGTCGCCTTCCTGCTTGAGCCATTGGTGCAGCGTGCCGGCGTCGGCATCGGCCGCGACGGAGGGGAGCTTGATAAGGTGTGCCACGTGTAGTTCGTCCTATTCTGCGCGCACGGCCAGGTCGGGCCGGTAGGCCGCCGGGTCGTCGTATTCGACCAGTTCCAGCACATTGCCTTCGGGGTCGCGGAAGAAGGCCAGCCAGGTGCCGGGCCGTACTTCCATTGGCGCCGGTTCGCTGTCGAAGACCACGCCGCGCGTCCGCAGGCGCTCGACGGTGCCGGCCAGGTCATGCACGATGAAGGTGAGGTAGGCGCTGCCCTGGCGGTCCAGGATGGCGGCGCCGCGCACCGCCGGCTCCGGCGCCCTGGTCGGCTGCAGCAGCTTGATGCGCTCGCCATACGAGGTCTGCAGGCGCGCCACGTCGTAGCCATGCGGTGTCAGGCCGGTGGCGCGGGCCTTGTCGGCCGGCACGCTGACGCGGTTCACCAGCGTCAGGCCGACCACCTCGGTGTAGAACGCCAGCAGCGCGTCCAGGTCGGCGCAGCAGATGCCGACTTCCATCGGCACGCTCATGCGCAGGGCGGCGCTCATGCGCGTTCTCCCAGGTCGGCCAGCACGTCGTTCAGGCCGGCGATGACTTCCTCGGTGTCGGCGAAGGCCGCGCGTTCCAGCACCTTGGAGATGCTGGGCGAGGCCTCGCCGCCGGTGACGCGCTTGACCGGCTGGTCGAGCCAGTCGAAGTAGCGGCGCTGGATCTCGTCGGCCAGCATGGCGCCGTACGAGGTGCCGCGCGCGCCCTGTTCGACGATCAGCACGTTGTTGGTCTTCTGGATGCTGGCGCCGATGGTGTCCCAGTCGAGGTTGGCGCGGTCCAGCGTGCGCAGGTCGATGACTTCCGCGTCGACGCCGGTCTCTTCGGCGGCCTTGAGCGCGCGGCTGACCATCGACAGGTAGGTCAGCACCGTGACCTTGGAACCTGCGCGGCGCACGCGCGCCTTGCCGAATGGAATGGCGTAGTCCAGGTCGCCGTCGGGAACCTCGCCCGACGAGGCATACAGGTCGACGTGCTCGATCACCAGCACCGGGTCCTTGGAGGCCAGCGCGGTGTTCATCAGGCCGATGTACTCATACGCCGTGGACGGCGCGACGATGCGCCAGCCCGGGGCCGTGGCGAAGACGCCGGCCGGGTCCATCGAGTGCTGCGAGCCGTAGCCCGTGCCCATCGCGACCTTGGTGCGCAGCACGAACGGCACGTCGATGTCGCCGCCGAACATGTGGCGGGCCTTGCCGATCTGGTTGAAGATCTGGTCGGCCGCGACCCACATGAAGTCGGGATACATGAATTCCACCACCGGCTTGTAGCGGCCGTCCATGGCCAGGCCGCCGCCCAGGCCGGCAAAGGCGTTCTCGGAGATCGGCGTGCCCAGCACGCGATCGGGGTACTTGTCCTTCAGGCCGCGCGTGGCGCCGTTGGTGCCGCCCTTCAGGCGGTGCACGTCCTCGCCCAGCACCACCACGCCGGGGTCGGTTTCCATGCGGCGGTCGAGCACGTCGGCCACCGCGTCCACGAACTTGCGCTCGGCGCGGGCGCCGGCGTAGTCGGCGGCGTCCTGGTAGCGCAGGCCGGCCAGTTCCGAGCCGTCGCTGCGCAGGCCCACGTCGCGGAAGTCGGGGCGCGGCCACAGATCGGCGCGCACGCGGCGCTTGCCGCCGTCGGCGGCCTCGGTCAGCCGGCCCGACACGTCCTTCATCACGTCCTTGCAGCGCTGGCGCAGGGCGTCGACCTCGGCCTGGGTGATCAGCTGGCGGCCGATCATCTCGGCGGCGATCTTGTCGAGCGGATCGCGGCGGCGCCATTGCGCCTCTTCTTCCTTGCTGCGGTAGCCGAAGGCGCTGCCGGGGAAGGGGCCGTTCTGGTGGAAGAAGCGGTAGACGTCCACCTCGATGATGGTGGGGCCGTTGCCGGCGCGCATGTGCGCCACGGCTTCCGACATGGCCAGGTGCACGGCCAGCGGGTCCATGCCATCGACCTGCCAGGCCGGGATGTTGAAGGCCTGGCCACGGGCCGACAGGCGCGGCTCGGCGGTCGATTCCTCGACCGTGGTGGACACGGCGTAGCGGTTGTTCTCGATGAAGAAGCACAGCGGCGTCTTCCACGCGGCGGTCAGGTTCATCGTCTCGAGCACCGAGCCGATGTTGACGGCGCCGTCGCCGAAGTACGTCACGGCCACGCGGTCAGTGCCGGCGTGCCGGTGGGCCCAGGCCGCGCCGGCCGCCAGCGGCACGCCGCCGCCGACGATGGCGTTGGTGCCGAGCGCGCCGGCTTCCAGCCAGCGCAGGTGCATGCTGCCGCCGCGACCGCGGCAGTAGCCCTGCGCCAGGCCCATGATCTCGGCCAGCGTCTTGTGCAGCACTTCGTCGATGGCGGGCGTGAGCGGGTTGCGCGGATCCAGGCCCAGCGGCGCGACGTGTTGCAGGGCCTTGGCCAGGAACTGGTGGTGGCCGCGGTGCGAGCCGTTGATCTGGTCGCCGGCGCCCAGCGCCAGCACCGAGCCGACGGCGCCGCCTTCCTGGCCCACCGACGAGTGGGCGGGGCCGTGCACCAGACCTTCGGCGGCCAGGTCCAGCACCGCTTCCTCGAAGGCGCGGATCCAGTGCAGCTGCGTCAGCATGGTGGCCAGCAGCGCCGGGTCGGCCTGTTGCCAGTCCGAGGCCTCGACCGTCAGTTGCCGCCAGGGCGCCTGGGAACCAAGCGGTTGGTAGGTGGCCATGAGTGAATCTCCAGAATGTAGGTAAGCGGTCAGAGGTAGCTGTAGCGGCTCCAGCCGCCATCGGCCACCAGGGTGTGTCCGGTGATGTAGGCGGCCTGGCTGGACGCCAGGAACACCGCCAGGTCGGCCATTTCGGCCGGCTGCGCCAGGCGCCGCAGCGGCGTGCGCTGCTTGAGGCGTTCGGGGTCGAGGCGGCCGCGCGCGGCCAGGTCGCGCACCAGGTCGGTCTCGACGTAGCCGGGCGCCAGCGCGTTCACGCGCACGCCCGCCGGACCCCATTCCACCGCCAGGGTCTCGGTCAGCAGCACCACCGCGCCCTTGGTTGCGCAATAGGCGGCGCGGTCGGGCGCGGCCACCACGCCGTACATCGAGGCCAGGTTGATGATGCAGCCCTCGCCCTTGGGCACCATGCGGCGGCCGGCGGCCTGGGCGCACAGGAACACGCCGGTCAGGTTGATGTCGACGGCGCGGCGCCATTCCTCGGGGGTGACTTCCAGCGACGGCTTGTTGGCCGAGATGCCGGCGTTGTTGACCAGCACGTCGATGCCGCCCCAGGCCTGCTCGACCTGGGTGAAGGCGCGTTCCACGGCGTCGGCATCGGTGACCGAGGCCTGCGCGGCCAGCGCTTCGCCGCCGGCCGCGCGCAGCCCGGCCACGGCCGCGTCCAGCGCTACCGGGTCCATGTCCAGCAGCGCCACCCGCGCGCCCTGGCGCACGAACGCCTCGGCCGTGGCGTAGCCGATGCCTTTGGCGCCGCCGGTGATCACCACGTTCTTGCCGCGCAGATCGGCGTGGCGTACTTCAGGGGTATTGTCCAAGTGCTTGCCTCTACAGATGCGTTAGGCGGTCAGACCGCCAGCCATTCCTGGACCACGTCCTGGCGCTCATGCAGCTGCGCGGGCGGTCCTTCGAAAACGATGCGGCCATGGCCCATCACGCTCACCCGCGTGGAGACCTTCAGCGCGATGGTCAGCTTCTGCTCGACCAGCACCACCGACACGCCGCGCTGGTGGATGTCGCGGATCACGTCGGCGATCACTTCCACGATCTTGGGCGCCAGGCCCTCGGTGGGTTCGTCGATCAGCATGACCTTGGGGTTGCCCAGGAGCGAGCGGCACATGGTCAGCATCTGCTGTTCGCCGCCGGACAGGTTGCCGGCGCGGGTATTGCGGCGTTCCTTCAGGCGCGGGAAATAGCCGAACATCTGCTCGATGGTCCAGGCCGGCGCGTCGGGCCGGACGGGCTGTTCGCCCATGCGCAGGTTCTCGTCCACCGTCAGGTTGGCGAACACCTCGCGCTCCTCCGGCACGAAACCCAGTCCGGCGCGGGCGATCTCGAAAGGCCGCTTGTTGGTGATGTCGCGGCCTTCGATGGCGATGCGGCCGCCCGTCACGTCCACCAGCCCCATGATGCTTTTCATGGTGGTGGAGCGGCCGGCGCCGTTGCGGCCCAGCAGGCTGACCACTTCGCCGCGGCCCACCGTCAGGTCGATGCCGTGCAGGATGTGGCTCTTGCCGTAGTGCGCGTGCACGCCTTGCAGGGCCAGCAGGGGGGATTGCATGCTCATACCGTTTCCTCTCCCAGGTAGGCTTCGCGCACGCGGGCGTCGCCGCGGATCTCGGCGGGCGTGCCGGTGGCCAGGATCTCGCCGTACACCAGCACGCTGATGCGGTCGGCCAGCGAGAACACCACCTGCATGTCGTGTTCGACGATCAGCAGGGTGCAGTCGCGCGTCACGTCCTTGATGAGTTCGACGGTGTAGTCGACCTCGTGCTGCGACATGCCGGCCATCGGCTCGTCCAGCAGGATCACCTTGGGCCGCGAGGCCAGCGTCATGCCGATTTCCAGCGAGCGCTGCTCGGAGTAGTTCAGGTCGCCCGCGGCGGTGTGCTGCTTGGGCGCCAGACGCACTTTTTCCAACAGCTGGTCGACGTTCTCGTTGACGGCGCGGTGGCGCGCGATGGGGCGCCAGAAGTTGTAGACCAGGCCGTGCATGCGCAGCACCGCCAGCCGCAGGTTCTCGCGCACCGACAGGCGCGGGAACACGTTGGTGATCTGGAACGAACGCGCCAGGCCGAGACGGTTGATGCGTTCGGGCGGCAGGCCGCCGATCGGGCGCGCGCGCAGGCTGATGTCGCCCGAGGTCGGCGCGAACGAGCCCGACATCAGGTGGAACAGCGTGGACTTGCCGGCGCCGTTGGGGCCGATGACGGCGTGGCGTTCGCCGGCCTCGACCTTCAGGTTGACGCCGCGGATGATCCGCGCGTCGCCGAAGGACTTGCGCACGTCGGTCAGGGTCAGGATCTCGTGGCTCATTTTGCGGTCTCCAGCACGGGCGCGGCCTCGGCCTCGCCGCGCCACAGGGCCAGCGCCCAGCGGCAGGCCAGCAGGCCGCCTGCGAACAGCGCCAGCGGCAGCAGCCAGGTCGACAGCGCCAGCGGCGCCCAGTCGTGGCCGAACAGGGAAATGGCGGGCCAGCCGGCATCGGGGTTCATCGCCAGCAGCGAGCGGTAGTCGCGCGCGAACATGCGTTGCAGCAGTTCCACCGAGAACACCGTGGCGCCGGTCAGCAGCAGGCCGCCGGCGACGGACACCGCGGCGCGCGGCAGCCAGTCGGCCAGCCCGCGCTGGCGCAGCGACTTGGCGGCGCGCTGCACCAGCCCGACCAGGCCGTCCGGCACGAACAGCATCACCAGCACGAACAGGATGCCCTGGTACAGCAGCCAGGAACGGGTGATGTCGGCCAGCGTCTGCGACAGGAAGGTCAGGATCGAGGCGCCCAGCACCGGTCCCAGGAAGGCGTTGACGCCGCCGATGTAGGCGAACAGCACCGCGTCGGTCGACAGCTTGACCTCGAACAGCACGTAGTTGCCGGCCTCGATGTTCAATGCCTGCAGGCCGCCTGCGATGCCGGCGAACATGGCCGACAGCGCGAACACCATGGTCTTGAGCGTGTGCGGCCGGTAGCCCAGGTAGCGCAGGCGGTTGGCGTTTTCGCGCAGGCCCAGCGTCAGCCGGCCCAGCGGCGTGCGGGTCAGGCCATACAGCGCGGCCAGCGACACCAGCACCCAGACCAGCACCAGGAAGTACACCTCGACGTCCGAGCCGAAGGTGAAGCCCCAGGCCGGCATGCGCATGGCCGACAGGCCGGCCTCGCCGCCGAACACGCCTTTCAGGTGCGGCGCCAGCGCGTGCAGCAGCTCGGCCAGCGCCAGCGTGATCATCGAGAAGTACACGCCGGCGCGCATGGTGGCGAACCAGCCCGCGACCAGGCCGAACAGCAGGCCGGCCACGCCGCCGGCCAGCGGCATCAGCGGTGTCGGCAACAGGCCCGCGCCGCCCAGCGCATTCATGGCGTGGATGGTGGCGAAGGTGCCGACGCCGAAGTAGGCCGCGTGGCCGAAGGACAGCATGCCGCCCTGGCCGGCCAGCAGGTTGAAGGCGCAGGCGAACAGCGCCGCGATCAGCATCTGCACCGCCGCGACCAGTTGGCCGGCGGGCAGCAGCCACGGCAGCGCGCACAACGCGGCCACGCAGGCGAGCAACAGCAGGCCGGCGGTGGCGCGGCGCGAGGAAGTCTGGCTCATGCCTGTTCTCCCTTCAGGCCCGAGGGCTTGACCAGCAGCACCACCAGCATCAGCAGGAACGGCAGCGTCGCCGCCAGGCTGGAGATCTTCACCGTCATCAGGCCGCCCACGCTCTCGGCCCACTCGCCGGCGCCGAACAGGCCGAACAGGGTCGCCAGGCTGGCGTCGATGCCGACCGAGAACGAGCTGATCAGGCCGATCAGCAGCGAGGCGATCATGGCGCCTTCAAGCGAGCCCAGGCCGCCCACGACCACCACCACGAACACCAGCACGCCCAGTTCCAGCGCCATGTTCGGATTGGTGGTGTAGAACGCGCCCGCGACCGCGCCCGCCAGGCCGGCCATCGCCGCGCCCACGCCGAACACGCTCATGAACACCAGCGGCACGTTGTGGCCCAGCGCCTCGGCCATGCGCGGCCGGTAGATGGCCGAGCGCACCACGATGCCGACGCGGGTGCGCGACAGCAGCAGGTAGATCACCGCGAACATCGCCAGCGACACGCCGCCCATCAGCAGGCGGTAGAACGGGTAGTCGGCGTCGAACACGCGGAAGGCCGCGAAGTTCAGGAACTGCGGCACGCGGTAGTCGACCGGGAAATCCCCGTAGAACAGCTTGATGAGCTCGGCGACGATGAACGCCAGGCCGAAGGTCACCAGCAGTTCCTGCGCGTGGCCGAACTTGTGCACGCGGCGCAGGAAGAAGCGCTCCACGCCCATGCCGAGCACGCCGGCGATGACGGTGGCCAGCACCAGCGCGGTCCAGAACCCGGTGACGGGCGTCAGGGTATAGGCGGCGTACGCGCCTATCATGTAGAACGAGGCGTGCGCGAAGTTGAGCACGCCCATCATTCCGAAGATCAGTGTCAGGCCCGCCGACACCATGAATAGCAGCAGGCCGTAAATCACGCCGTTCAACAGCGAGACGGTAAAGTATTCCATGTCCGCTCCAAAATCCTTGCGCGCAGGCGCCGGGCGCCTGGCGATCGATCACGCCCTGTTTTTTCCGGCCCCGCGCCGGTGAGCGTTTTATTGGCGAGTGGCCGCGGACGGCATGCCGTCCGCGGCCGTCGCGTCATCATCAGTCCGGGCGAACCATCTTGCAGGTGGCCTGCACCGGCGCGGACACGTCCGCGGCGGACAGCACCTTGACCGGCTCGAAGCCCATGTCGGTGCCGTCGGCCTTGTACTTGGCGTTCTTGCCGACCTTGGACACCACCATCGGCAGTTGCACCTGGTGGTCTTCGGCGCGCATGGTGTAGGTGCCCAGCGGCGAGGTGTAGGTGACCTTCTCCAGCGCGCGCGCCAGGTCCGGCACCGACAGCTTGCCGTCCTTGGGCTTGACCTGCTTGAGCGCTTCGCCCAGGAAGGTGATGCCGATCACGGTCTGCGGCTCGGTGTAGCTGGGGTAGTGGCCGGTCTTGGCCTTGTAGTCCTCGGCGAACTTGGCGCCTTCCTCGCCCGCGGCCTCGATGTTGTAGGGGTGGGCGATGTAGTGGCCCAGCGCGACCTCGCCGGCGTTGGCGAGGTTGCCGACCTGGTCCAGGAACACGGTGGCGAAACGCACCTTCAGGCCGGCCGATTGCGTGGCCTTCATCAGCAACAGCAGGTCGTTGGACCAGTTGCCGGTGATGACGGTGTCGGGATTGGCCGAGCGGATGCGGGCCACGTAGGGCGCGAAGTCCTGGATCTTGTTGACTTCGTGCAGCGTCTTGCCGACCACTTCATAGCCGTACTGCTTGGCGAAGCGCTCGGTGGCGCCTTCCATGTCCTGGCCCCAGGAGTAGTTCTGGTTGATGGCGTAGACGCGCTTGCCCAGCGTGCCGTCGGCCGACATGACCGACGCCAGCGCCTTGACGCGCAGGTCGGCGTTGGTGGTGAAGCGGAAGTGGTAGAAGTGGCACTTCTGGCCGGTCAGTTCCAGGGCCTCGCCGCCCACGTTCAGGAACACCACTTCCTTGCCGGGATTGCGCAGGTTGTGCTTGCGCACGTCCTCGGTCAGCTGGCCGGAGATGGCCGAGGACGAGCCCTGCACCAGGATCTGCACGCCTTCGGCGGCCGCGGCGCGGAAACGGTCGGAGGCGCCCACCGGGCCGCCCTGGTTGTCGAACTCGACCAGTTCGAGCGGCTGGCCGTTCCAGCCGCCGGCGGCGTTGATGCGGTCCAACTGGTACTTGACCGCGGCGCGGAACATCAGGCCGGTCGAGGCCTGTGGGCCGGACAGCGTCTCGATCAGGCCGATCTTGACGGGCGCGGCCTGGGCCGATGCGGCAATGCCGGCCAGGCACAACAGGCCGGTGGTGAAAGCCAATTTCATGCGTGTCTCCTCCGTGGAACGGGAGTGGTAGGTCCGTGAATCAAGCAAGCGCGCTCAGGAATGCGGCTCTTCTATGCCCAGGAAGCGGGCAATTTCGGTGAGTTGTCCTTCCAGCATGTAGAGGCCGGGATGGGTGCGGCAGCCGCGCGCGGCCGCGGCGCGCAGCAGCGGCGTGTCGACGCGGCTCATCACGGCGTCGGCCACCACGGCGCCGGGCGTCAGGGCATCCAGCGGGAAGGGCAGGGGATCGTTGTCGTCCAGGCCCAGGGTGGTCGCGTTGATGGCGATGTCACAGGGCTCGGGACGCGGGCCGGCCACACTGATGGCCAGGCCGGGATAGTGGCGCGCCAGGCGCTCGGCAAACGCCTCGGCCTTGCCGGGCGAACGGTTGTACAGGCGCAGGCTGGCCGGGCCGGCCTCGGCGATGGCGCAGGCGATGGCTTTGCCGGCGCCGCCCAGGCCCGCCAGGTAGACATGGCGGCCGGCGGGTTCATGGCCCTGGCCGCGCAGGCCGGCGACGAAGCCCAGGCCGTCGAAGTTGCCGCCGGTCAGGCAGCCGTCGCGCAGCCGCACGGCGTTGACGGCGCCGATCAGTTCGGCGGCAGGCGTGAGGGCGTCGCACAGCGCGGCGGCGCTTTCCTTATGAGGCACGGTGACCACCAGTCCGCCCAGGTTGGCCAGGCCGCGCAGGCCCGCGAACAGGCCGGGCAGGCCGGCGGTGGCCACGTGGAACGGCACCATGACGGCGTCGATGCCGCGCTCGCGCAGCAGGGCGTTGAGCCGCTGGGGCGTCTTGACGTGCGCGATCGGGTCGGCCGCGATCGCGAATACGGTTGTGCTGCCGGTGATTTCCACCTGGTTGTCCCCTGCCTGTCATGCGGCCGTTGGCCGTGTTTTCTTGACGCCCTTGCTTGAAATCGCCAGTTGCTTTACGCTTTCAACACAAGTTGTCAGGCAACTTTATTAAGTTGTCCGATAAATCATAGGGCAAGCGTTTTTCCCGTGTCAAGCGATGCATTTGGCGGTTCAATCGAACCGTTGGCGGCGCCCCGGGAGCGGGCGCGTGCCCCCGAAAAAGCGCTTTGGAGACAGCATGATTTCGTTCGAAGGACAGGTAGTGGCCATCACCGGCGCGGGCAATGGCATCGGTCTGGCGACCGCGCGGCTGATGGCCGCCCATGGCGCCCGGCTGGTGCTCACCGACATCGACAAGGCGCGCCTGGACGAGGTGGCCGCCGAGCTGGACGCCAGCGGCCAGCGGGTGTTCGTGCATGCGCTGGACGTGGCCGCCTCGCACGATTGCGACCGGGTGCTGGAACGCGCCGCGCAGCATTTCGGCGGCATCGATCACCTGGTGCATTGCGCCGGCATCTACCCCGAGCAACTGGTCAAGGACACCAGCGACGAGGCCTGGAAGAAGCTCATGGGCGTCAACCTGGACGGCACCTTCTATGTGTGCCGCGCCGCACAACGCCACCTGCGCCAGAACGGCTCGATCGTGCTGCTGACTTCGCTGGCGGCGCAGCGCGGCAGCTACGCGCACGCGGCCTATTCGGCCTCCAAGGGCGCGGTGCAGAGCTTCACCCGCAGCCTGGCGCTGGAGCTGGCGCCGCAGATCCGGGTGAACGCGGTGGCGCCTGGCATCATCGCCACCTCCATGACGCACGACCTGATCGGCCAGAAGGGCGCGCAGCTGCTGGAGAGCACGCCGTTGCGGCGCTTCGGCACGGCCGAGGAAATCGCCGGCGCGATCGCCTTCCTGTGCTCGCCGCTGGCCGGTTTCGTGACGGGCGAGGTGATGCAGGTGAACGGCGGCATCTATATCGCGTAAAGTCTGAAACGGCCGCGCCCTTGATTCCGGCAAAATCCTATAATTTTCAAGGGCGCCGCCGCAGTGAAACGTCGAGAATTCCTATAACCACGGGCCGGCGCGTCCCAGGGGCATCCCCGCCGCGAGCCGCCTTCACGTTTTAACGATTCCCCATGCAGCCCACTCAAGCACAGGACTCCGACCCGCAGCGCGCCGCGCCCAGGCATTCGCTTTCGGCGGGCGTGGCCGACGCGCTGGCCGAGCAGATCCGCCAGGGCACCCTGGCGCCCGGCGACCGCCTGCCCACCGAAAAGCAATTGACCGAGATCTACTCGGTCAGCCGCGCCGTGGTGCGCGAGGCGCTGGCGCGCCTGAAATCCGAGGGCCTGATCACCTCGCAGCAAGGCAGCGGCGTGTTCGTCGATCCGAACTTCCAGCGCAACGCCTTCCGCATCGCCGCGCCCACGCCGGGCGACAACCAGGACCTGGAACACATCCTGGAGCTGATGCTGTCGATCGAAGTCACCGCCGCGCGCTACGCGGCGCAGCGCCGCACCGAACCCGACCTGAAGAAGATGCGCCAGGCGCTGGTGGGCATGGAGTACGCGCTCATCAACGACAAGCTGGGCGACGAAGAGGACTACCAGTTCCACCAGGCCATCGTGCAGGCCACGCACAACCCGCACCTGGTGGCCCTGAACGACTACCTGGAAGCGAATGTGCGGCGCGTCATCCGCAGCGCGCGCAACAACACGGCGCGCATGTATGCCGAGCGCATGGCGGCCGTGCAGAGCGAGCACCAGGCGATCTTCGCCGCCATCGAGGGCGGGGATCCCGATGCCGCCGGCAAGGCCGCCGAGCAGCACCTGCGCAACGCCGCCGACCGCCTGCGGTTGTTCCAGGCGGAACGTTCGCCGCCGGTCTGACGCGGCCATCGGGCGCCTCGGCGCCCCGGCCACGCCGCTGGCGTCCGCCGCGTTCAGGCGAAGGTCTGTTCCATCTCGCGACGGAACTGCACCGCGGCCGAACGATCGTCGTATTCCACGTCGCTCCAGCGGATCGCCTGCGACTGCCGCACCGCGTGCTTGAGCTTGACCTGGTGCGACAGGCCCAACGGCAGGTAGCCTTCGTCGACCGAGTCGCGCGCCGGCATCAACCGGCCATACACGGTGTAGCCGCCTTCGCCGTCCAGCAGTTGTCCTGCCTGCAGGTCGCGCTTGGCCGTGGCCACCACGTCGCCATGCCAGCCGGCCGGCGCCCCCGTGGGCTCGCGCCGCAGGCCGACGCTGGCCACGCTGATGCCCAGTTCCAGGCCGATCAGGTGATACGGTTTGTACATGGCGGTGTAATTGCCGCTGGGATCGGTGACCAGGCCATATTCCTTGAAGCAGCGCCGCACGTAGTCGCTGTCGGCCGCCAGCGTCACGTACACGCCCCAGCGCAGGTCGCGGAACACGGGCCGGCCGTCGCGTTCGAGCGAGGAAATCACTTCCACCTGGCCGCGGTGGTGCAGGATGCCGCCGTCCTCGCGCGGCCGCAGCACGCGGGCCAGGTCGTCCACGCCGCAGGGCGGGAAATGCAGGCCGGACGGCGAGGGCAGCAGGCCGGTGGCGTTGGACACCGCGGCCATCTCGATGGCGCTCTTGGTGCCGTCCAGGAAGCTGTTGAACATCTGCGCGTTGAAGTCGCCGGCCGCCACCATCTCGGCGGTGAAGCCGTAGTACGGCCAGACGGTGTCGGGCGTGGAAGTGTGGAACTCGGGCAGGTACTTGGTGCCCTTGCCGGCCGCCATCACCTCGAAGCCCGCCGCGCGCGCCCAGTCCACCATCTCGCAGATCAGCGCCGGCTGGTCGCCGTAGGCCAGCGAATAGACGATGCCGGCTTCGCGCGCGCGTCGCGCCAGCAAGGGGCCCGCCAGCGCGTCGGCCTCGACGTTGACCATGATGATGTGCTTGCCGTGCTCGCAGCAGGCCAGCACGTGGCCGATGCCGGCGGCCGCCTGGCCGGTGGCGTCGATGACGATGTCGACGTCCGGACTGGCGATGACCGCGTGGGGATCATCGGTGAAATAGACCTTGCCATGCTTGAGCGCGTCGCCGATGCTGGAGGCGTTGAGCGCGGCGGCGGGCCAGCCGACCCGGGTAAGCGCGGCCCGGGCGCGGTCGGGCGTCAGGTCGGCCACCGCCACCAGCCGCATGCCGGGCGTGCGGGGGGCCTGGCTCATGAACATCGCGCCGAACTTTCCGGCGCCCAGCAGCGCTACGCGCAAGGGCTTGTGGTCGGCTTCTCGCTGCTTGAGCAGTCGGTGCAGATTCATGGTGCAGGCTCCTCCAGAGGTGGGGATACAGCACCACAGGATAGTCCCAACCCCGGCCGCTGAACAGGGCCGGCCACCCCGCCGTCAGGATGTCATCCGGCCGTCATTCGTCGGCCGTATACAGCTCGCCCGCCAGCACGTTGCGCCAGTTGCTCCAGGTGATGCGCGGACGGTCGGTGACCTGGCGGTTGTAGGGCGCGTCGAACAGGATGTGCTTCCAGCGCGGCTTGACGGCGCCCTGGATCAACGGCTTGTCGTCGATCAGCAGATTGCCGTGCACCAGGGTCTTGTCCTTGGTCAGGATCAGTCGGCTGGTGGCCTCCCGTCCCAGGTGTTTCTCGACCCACAGGTATTTCTCGGCGACGCAGTTCTCGAACTGCGACAGCGGCGAGGTGCAGATGCGCACGTCCATGCCCAGCGCCAGCAGCTCCTGCACGGCTTCCAGCGCCCCCGGCACCGGGGGCAGGTTGCGGATGAAGCCGGGCGCGGTGTAGATGGCCTCGGCCATGCCGCGCAGTTCGGGCGCATAGTCCTCGCGGATGTAGAAGGACTTGCGGTCCTCGAACGCCACCGGCGCGATGCCGGGGTGGCGCGCGCGCCAGGCGTCGATGAAGGCATGTTCGAAGTCGGCCAGCACGCCGTCTTGGTCGAGCAGGATGATCATGGAGATCCTAAGTCGTTGCGACGCGCTCGATTGTGCCAGAGCGCCGGGCCGCGGCCTCAGTCCGGCTGCGGTTTCGACCGGGCGACGACGCGGTAGCGGCTGCCCCCCTCGGTGGACTCGGACGCCACCAGCACCATGCGGTCATAGCGCCAGGTCACGGGCGGCGGGGCGTCGGCCGGCGGGTCGTTGCGCTCGATGTTGCGCAGCAGCGTGACGTGGGGGCGGAACGGCTGCGTCGGCGGGGCGAAGCCGAACGCCGACAGCCAGAGCCACAGGCCGTCGTGGCTGGCCTGCAGCGAATCCGGAGTCTGCTCGGGGCCGGCCCAGAGAATGCGGGGGCGGGCGAATACGCCGTAACGGTCCAGGGTGACGGTGCCGGGCTGCAGGCGATGGTAGGGGGTGGCGTCGATGAGTTCGTCGGCGATCTCCTTTTCCACGGAACCCAGGAAGGCCAGCGTCATGTGCAGGGTTTCCGTGCGCATGGCGCGGCCAAGGCTGTGCGGCTGGGCCTGGGCGGCCCAGGTGGATAGCGTGTCAGCCAGGTCAGGCTCGGGCCAGAGGGCATAGAAGAGACGGAGGGTCGACATGGCGGAATTGTGCCCGATCCTGCGCGGCCGGGTAAGACACTACTGAACCGTGGGCTTGTTGCTTTGACAGGTGATCGGGTGCGGGGAGGTTATTCGGAATCGTCTGATTTCGATAGACCTTACGAATTGCTGTAATACCCACCGTAATGCGGCGATGTTGCCGCGAGTTCCTCCTCGCCTTTCTTCCGATCAGAGCATTTTTATGAAGAACACCCTCCTGAACGCCGCCATGCTGTGTGGTTGCACCTTCTCCGCGGCGTCGTTCGCGGCCGACCCACCCGCTGCTGCTCCTACCTATTCCGCGGGCGAGGTGCGCGGCCAGTTGGCCGTCGAGCTGACCATCGGCAAGGGCTGCGAAGTGGTAAATGGTTCGGTAAACGGAGCCAATGCCTTCGGCACGCTGAGCTTTGGCGAGGTGTCGTCGCTGACGAACAACTCGATCGATGCGCAGGCCAAGGGCACGGCGGGCGCCATTATCCAGTTGAACTGCACCAAGGACGTGTCCTACCGCGTCTCGCTGGATGACGGCCGCAACTCCTCTGGCCAGGGCGCGCGGCGCCTGGCGCTCGTGGGGGGCGGCAAGGACGACTTCGTACCGTACAACCTGTACAAGGACGCCGCGCGCCAGTCGTTGTGGGACAGCAAGAATCCCTATACCGGCACTGGCAGCGGCACGGCGGAAGACATGGTGGTGTACGGCCGCATTCCGACCATGGCGAAGACCCCCGCCTCCGGAAAGTACACGGACATCGTCATGCTGACCGTCAGTTGGTAACGCCTTATTAGGACAGGACCGGCACCGGGTGCGGGTTCCTGTGATCGCCATGCTTCGCCGTATTCTTTTCTCGCTCTGCTGCCTTGCCCTGGCCGATGGCGCGCATGCCCAGACATTTTCGCAGTCTGGCAGTGCCACCCTCGGCGTGCGCGTGGTCATTGCCACCTTGTGCTCGGTGGGCGCCACGTCGACAGGCACCGCCACGGCGTCGTTCGGCAAACTGGATTTCGGCAGCCATCCCAGCCTGGCCAACAGGTTGACCGGGCAGCGGGGCGCGGATATCCGCGTGCAATGCGCTACTGGCGTGCCCTATCGTGTCGTATTGGGCGCGGGCGAAAACGATACGGGTACACAACGTCGGTTGAAGGGGCCGGGGGGAGCCTTCGTGCCATACGCGCTCTTTGGCGATGCTTCCCTGAGCCAGCCCTTGACCGCGAGTGCTCCGGTGACGCGCCTGGGCACGGGTGCGGAAGAAACGATTCCCGTCTACGCGGCGATCAATCCGCAGGCGACGCCGGCTGGTGGGCTGTATCGCGATACCGTCAAGGTAACCATTCAATGGTGACCGCGCGATTGCATGGGCCGCGCGCGCGCGCGACGCTCCTGGCCGGAATCCTATTGCTGGGGAGCGCGCGGGCCGAGACCGTTTCTCAGGTGATGACGGTGCGGGCGGCGATCACACCGGGTTGTTGGTTCGGCACTCCCCAGGCGCCACTGCTGTCGCTCGGCACGATCGATTTCGGTGTCGTGTATCGGCTGGACAAGGAGGTGAAGACCCGCTCCAGCGTTGGCGCCGGAAGCGTCGTCATGACGTGCACGCCGGGCACGACGTTCCGCGTCGACATCAACGATGGCGGCAATGCCGGCGCGCTTTGGTGGTATGCCGGTCGGCAGGTCAAGCACGCCGCCAGCGGCAAGGTCCTGAGGTACGAGCTGTATCGCGACAGCGCCTACAGCCAGCGTTGGGGCCAAAGCAGCGAGGGTGCGCAATTCACTGCGACCGGCGGGCCGGTCGTGCTGCCCATCTACGCCAAGCTGCTGAGCACCCAGACGGCACCCGAACCCGGCGTCTACACCGACGACTTGATCGTCACTGTCTACTACTGATGGCCATTTCCATGAAACTCCCTGTTCGCCTTGCCGGCGCGCTAGCCGCTCTGTGCCTATCGTGCACGGCCTTCGCGGCCGCCTCCATCCTTGTCTGGCCCATCGACCCCGTGATCGAGCACGACGATGCGGGGACGGCGATCTGGCTGGAGAACAACGGCAAGTCCGCCTCCCGCATCCAGATCCGCGCGCTACGCTGGACCCAGGCCAATGGGGCGGACGAGTTGGCGCCGCAGGAGAACATCGTGGTCAGTCCGCCCGCGGCCGAGATCCAACCCGGGCAGCGCCAGTTGCTGCGCCTGATACGCACCGTGCCAGTCCAGGCGGGCAAGCAGGAGGCATACCGCATCCTGATCGACGAGATTCCCGGCCAGAGCGGTCCGGAGCCGGCCGCCGCGCCTGCCGGGCAGGTGGCGGGGCTGGCATTCCAGATGCGCTATTCCGTCCCACTCTTCGTCAGCGGCAAGGGCGCCTGGACGCGCGAGGATGTGCGCAAGCATCCGGACGCCAAGGCCGCCGCCCAGCCGGTGCTCACTTACGCCGTGCAGGCCGGGCAGGGCCAACGCTGGCTGATCCTGCGCAACAGCGGTCCGGTGCATGCGCGCCTGTCGCATGTCAGCTTTGTCGTTGGTGGGCGAGAGGTGTGGAGCGTGCCGGGCCTGCTCGGCTACGTACTGCCTGGCGCTGAAATGCGCTTCGAGGTGCCCGCTTCGGTCCAGGCGGGCGGCACATTGAAGGCCATTGTCAATGCCGATAGGGAACCGCGGGCAATCTCGATCCGGTGATGCTGACGTGTCTGGCTTCCTTCATTCCCTGGCGCGGTGCGGCGCCGCCCGGCTGTGTCCGAACGTCATTGCCCTGGTGTTGGTCGCATGCGCCGGCAAAGTCCACGCCCAGGCGGCCGAAGCGTCGTTCTCCATGCCGGACGGCATCCTGTATCTCGATATCGTGGTCAACGGCAAGTCCGCTGGCCAGGCGCGTAAAGTGGACTATCGGCTGGGGCATTACTACCTGCCCGCGGCCATTCTGAAGGAGGCGGGCGTGAAGGTCGAAGCGCCGGCCCACGAACTGGTTGCCGTCGACCTGATACCCGGGGTGCGGGTGGCGTTGGACAATGCCACGCAGCGGCTGATGATCAGCGTGCCACCGGAGTGGCTGCCCCGCCAGGTCGTGGACATGGCACAGCGGGAGCCTTCCAGCACGCAGGCCGCCAGCTCGACAGGCTTGCTGATGAATTACGACGCCTACCTGAATAATGGGCCGCGCGGTTCCTCGCTATCGGTATGGAACGAACCGCGTCTTTTCAGCGCCTACGGCACGCTGTCCTCGACCGGCGCCTGGCGCCGGACGCTGCGCGGGCAGGACTTTGGCGGCGGTCCCGGCTTCATGCGCTACGACACCCAATGGCGCTATAACGACGCCGCCACCATGCGCAAGTATGTCGCGGGTGACCTCATCACCGATACACTGGCCGATTCCAGTGCGGTGCGCATGGCGGGGTTCCAGGTCGGAAGAAATTTTGCCACGCGCCCCGACCTGGTGACCTTTCCAATCCCGCAGTTCGCCGGACAGGCGGCGGTGCCGACGGCGGTGGACCTGTTCATCAACAACTACCGGATGGGATCACGTGAGGTCGGCCCCGGCCCCTTCACCCTGCAAAGCATGCCGTATATCAACGGCGCCGGCACGGCAACCGTGGTGACGCGCGATGCCCTGGGCCGCGAGGTGAGCCAGGAGGTGTCGTTCTATGTGTCCAATGATCTGCTGCAGCCCGGCCTGTCCGACTACAGTCTCTCGGCCGGCCTGTTGCGCAGGCGGTATGGTCTGTCATCTTTCGACTACGGCGATCTCGCGGCCAGCGGCGTTTTTCGTCACGGCGTGACGTCCGATTGGACCGCGACGGGATGGGCGCAGGGCGCCGCCGGATTCGCCGCCGCCGGGGTTGGCTCGAATGTCCAGCTGGGGGTGTACGGCGTGTTCAGCGCGACCGTTGCCGCCAGTCACGCCGCGGCCGGTAAGGTGGGGCAGTCGGATGCCTACGCCTGGCGTGTGCGCTCGCCGTATACCGCGTTGATTGGGCAGCCCGCCCATGCCGCCGCCAATCCGTCCGGCTACAACGCCCAGGCCGTCAATGGCGGGCAGTGGTCGCTAGGCTACTCCTATGCCAACCAGCGCTTCAGTGTCGGCGTGCGTCGCACGCATCGTGACGACGGTTTCGCCAATCTGGGCCGTTACCGCAGCGCCGGCCGCCTGGCGCGGCAGGAAGACCAGGCCACCGCCAGCCTGTCGATGGGGCGCTATGGGTCGCTGGGGATGGGATGGTTCGACGTGGACTACGGGCCGGGCCAACGCACGCGCCTGCTCAACCTTTCCTATGGGATCGCGTTGGGACAGGGCGTCAGCCTCTACACCAGCGCCAACCGCGAGATCGGCACGGGTGGCTACAACGCCCAGTTGTCGCTGTCGATCTCGCTGGGGGATGGATCTTCCGCCAGCGCGAGCGTGAGCCGCGACCGTGACGGACGGCGTTCTGAGCAGGCCAGCTACATGCGGGCCGCCCCCCTGGCCGGCGGCGTGGGCTGGAGCCTGGGCGCCAGCCACAACCCGGGCGCCAGCGTGTACCGGCAGGCCGAGATCAATTGGCGTACCCAGCGTTTCGACCTGCGCAGCGGGGTGTATGGCGCAAGCGGCGATCTGTCGCAATGGGCGCAGCTTGGCGGTTCTGTCATCGCCATGGACGGCGCCGTATATTTTTCACGGCCAGTGACGGACGCCTTCGCACTGATTTCGACGGACGGTTATGCCGGCGTCCCGGTGAGCTTCGAGAACCAGTATGTCGGCGACACCGACAGCAGCGGGCACTTGCTGATTCCTTCCGTCTCGTCCTGGTATCCGGCCCACTTCGAGATCGACCCGGTGAATCTGCCCGCCGACGTCAAGGTTCCCGTTGCCAAGACCGAGGCGGCCATCCGTGATCGCAGCGGGCTGTTATTGCGATTCCCGGTGGAAAAGCAGCGCTCCGCGGTCTTTTCGGCCCTGGACGCCAGTGGCCGGCCGATCGTCCCTGGCAGCCAGGTGCAGGCGGATGGCAGGGACGTCGCCTGGGTCGGCCGGGAGGGCGAGGTCTATCTGGAAACCTTGCCCGCCAACAGCCTGATTAGTGTCATTCCCGCCAATGGCGAGCCGGCCTGCCGCATCACGCTTGGACCGGTGCCGGCACAGGCCGGCATCTTCCGGCTCGGTCCGCTTACCTGCCTATGAACGGCCTTCTCATGCTCAATACGCTTCGGTCGCTAACCCTCCTGCTGGCCTTGTTTGCCGGGCTGCCCGCGACGGCCCTTGCCGCCGACAACAACTGCCAGGGAGGCACCGCGCCGCCCATCAACTTTGGTTCGTTCTATTCCTGGCAGCTCTACAACAGCCAGAATTCGCGGCAGTTCGATTCCAAGTTCACCTGCAACTTTTTCTCGCTCATCAATCTGGGCACCAATTCCCAGTTGAAGGTGACCGCGCGAAGCGCCAACAACGGAGCAATGACCGCACTGTTCGGCATTGCCCGACTTCCCTACAAGCTGTACAGCGATGCCAAGGGAACCATTAATCTGCCTTTCGGCCAACAGGTCGATCTGCCGCAGGGTGGCCTGAGTTTCCTGGGAGCCGGCGGCTCGGTGGGTGGCAGCGTGCAGTTGTTCCTGGAGACACAGGCGGGATCCGTTCCAACGGCGACCTACTACAGCGATACCATTACCCTAACTTGGGAATGGGGCTACTGTTCCCTGGGCGCGCTGGGCCTTTGTGCCCCCTGGTCTTGGCATAGCGGCACGGCTGTCACGACCGTCAACGTCACGGTGGATGTGCGCAAATCCTGCCTGTTCAACGGTTCAGCCGCTGTGCTGGACTTCGGCTCGCAGCCGCTGGTGTCCCTGTTCAAGCCGGCCACCGCCAGGCTGAATCTCTATTGCACCCTGCTGGTGCCGTTCAAAATGTACTTCGGCGAGGGCGAAAACGCGGCGGGCGGCATGCGCAGGATGAAAGGCGCTGGTAACAACTACATCGCGTACCAGCTCTACCTGCCGGGGACAAACACCGCGATCCCGGCAAACACGCCGCTTGGCGGCACGGGCCTGGGGGTGACGCAAGAGGTCACGATCGAAGGTCGGGTCAACCCGGGGCAGGCCGATGTGCCGGTGGGAGACTACATTGATCGTCCAATCGTGGTGATCGAGTATTGAGCCTGTTCACCGCGAGCCTCGCTGGCGCAAAGAACCAGGTCATAGGATAGCGGTCGGAAGGGACGAAAAGGGGTGGATGACCACCCCTTTTCCTTGCCGTCCGGGCGTTAAGGATTCGCCGCGACGTTCTCGGCGCCAGGCACCGGATTGCCCCACCCGCCCCCGATCGCCCGGATCAGATCCACCGCCGACCGCGCCTGCTCGCCGCTCAACTGCACCGCCACCCGCTGCTGCAGCAGCACACTGCGATCCGCTTCGATCACGTCGAGATAGCTGATCGAGCCTTCGCGGTATTGCGTGTGCGAGAGCTTGGCGGCGCGGGCCGAGGCTTCCACCGCCGCGTCCTGCGCGCGGGTCTGGTCGGCCAGGATGCGTAGGTTGGACAGGTTGTCCTCGACTTCGCGGAAGGCGTTCAGGACTGTCTGGCGATACACCGCCACGTCTTCCTCATAGACCGCGCGGGCGCGGTCCAGGCCGGCCTGGCGGCGGCCGCCGTCGAAGATCGGCATCGACAGCGCGGCGCCGACCAGCGGGCCCAGCAGGAACGTGCGGCTCGACCATTGGAACAGGTTGCCCAGTTCCGACGACTCGTAGCCAAACGCGCCCGTGATGTCCAGGCGCGGGAAGAACGCCGACTTGGCCGCGCCCACGCGGGCGTTGGCGGCAGCCATGGCGCGCTCGGCCGCGGCGATGTCGGGGCGGCGTTCCAGCAGTGTCGACGGCAGGCCGGCCGGGATCGACAGCGCCACCTTCTCGATCGGCTTGGGCGGCATCGCGAATTCCGACGGCGCGCGGCCCAGCAGCACGGCCAGCGCGTGTTCACCGGCGGCGCGGCGGCGGTCGATGCCCAGCGCTTCCGATTGCGCCGAGGCCAGCTCGGCCTTGGCGCGCGCCAGGTCCAGCTCGCTGATGTCGCCCGCGTCATAGCGGCGCTGGATCAGTTGCAGCGTCTCGGTGCGCAGTTGCACCGTCTGGCGGTACAGCGCGGCTTCGGCATCCTGCTCGCGCACCAGGAAATAGGTGGTGGCGACATCGGCCTGCAGCGCCAGCAGCACCGAGCGGTACAGCGCCTCGCTCTGCTGCGCATCGGCGGTGGCGGCGTCGGCGGTGGAGGCGACGCGGCCAAACAGGTCGGCCTCGTACGACACCGTGCCTTGCGCGCGCCAGGTGGTCACCGGCCGCGTCGGCGTGCCGTCAGGCAGGCCTTGCGACACCGCCGAGGGGCGCTGGCGGTTCGGGCCGAAGCCCGCGTCCAGGCTGGGGAAGAAGCCGGCGCGGGCCTCGCGTTGCAGCGCGCGGGCCTGCGTCAGGCGGGCGGCGGCGGCCTGCAGGTTCTGGTTGGCCTTCAGGGCCTCTTCCTGCAACTGGTTCAGGCCTTCGTCGCCGAACACCTTCCACCATTCGCCGCGCAACTGCTCTTCCGAGGGCTGGGCGGTCTTCCAGGTGCCCGCTTCCGAGGCAGGCAGGGCGGCTTCCTTGTAGGCCGCCGGCGTGGCGGCCGTCGGCCGTTCGTAGGTCGGACCCACCGCGCAGCCGGCCAGCACGAGCAGGACGGCAAGCAGGGCGGAACCGCGGATCAGTCTTTTGGTCTTCATGACGATTCTCTTGGGCGCGCGCCCCGCCGTTCGGGACGGGACGCGCTGGCTATTTTTGCGGGCCGGATCAGGCGTTGTGCTGCGGCGCGGGCGGCGCGTGCGGGTCGATGTGCGGCACGCACACAGGCGCTTCGTGCGGCGCGGCCGAGTGCAATTTCTTGCCGCCCATCGAACGCAGCAGCACGTAGAACACCGGCGTCAGGAACAGGCCGAACAGCGTCACGCCGAGCATGCCGAAGAACACCGCGACCCCCATGGCGTGGCGCATTTCCGAACCGGCGCCGGACGACAGCACCAGCGGCACCACACCCATGATGAAGGCGATCGACGTCATCAGGATCGGACGCAGGCGCAGGCGGCTGGCCTCGATCGCGGCTTCCAGCGGCGAGCGGCCGTTCATCTCCAGTTCGCGGGCGAATTCCACGATCAGGATCGCGTTCTTTGCCGACAGCCCCACCAGCACCATCAAGCCGATCTGGGTGAAGATGTTGTTGTCGTTGCCGGTCAGGTAGACGCCGGTCAGCGCCGCCAGGATGCTCATCGGCACGATCAGGATCACGGCCAGCGGCAGGGTCAGGCTCTCGTACAGCGCGGCCAGCACCAGGAACACCAGCAGCACGCTGATCGGGAACACCCACAGGCCGGCGTTGCCTGCCAGGATCTGCTGGTAGGTCAGGTCGGTCCATTCCAGCTTCATGCCGCGCGGCAGGGTTTCGGCGGCCACGCGCTCGGCCGCGGCCTGCGCCTGGTTGGACGAATAGCCCGGCGCCGGTCCGCCGTTGATGTCGGCGGCGGTGTAGCCGTTGTAGCGCACCACCATTTCGGGGCCGAAGGTCTGCTTGACGGTCACCAGCGACGACAACGGCACCATGTCGCCGGCGGCATTGCGGGTCTTGAGCTGCAGGATGTCATCGGCATGCGCGCGGTATTGCGCGTCCGCCTGCGCCCGCACCTGGAACACGCGGCCGAACCGGTTGAAGTCGTTGACGTACATCGAACCCAGGTAGATCTGCATGGTGTCGAAGACTTCCGTCACCGGCACGCCCAGCTGCTTTGCCTTGACACGGTCCAGGTCCACGTCCAGCTGCGGCACGTTGATCTCGTAGCTGGAGAACGCGGGGCCGAGCTCGGGCGCCTGGCGCGCCTTGGCCAGGAACGCGGACTTGGCCTTGTCCAGTTCGGCGTAGCCGGCGGCGCCGCGGTCCTCGATCTGGAACTTGAAGCCGCCCAGTGTGCCCAGGCCCATCACGGGCGGGGGCGGGAACACGGCGATGAACGAGTCCTGGATGGCCGCGAACTTCTGGTTGAGCGAAGCCGCGATGGCATTGCCCGACAGCGCGGCGCCCTTGCGCTCGTCGAAGGGTTTGAGCATCACGAACACGATGCCGGCGCTGGAACTGTTGGTGAAGCCGTTGATGGACAGGCCCGGGAAGGCGATGGCGCTCTGCACGCCGGGTTCCTTCAGGGCGATGTCGCTCATGCGGCGGATCACGGCGTCCGTGCGGTCCAGCGAGGCGCCGTTGGGCAGCTGGGTGAAGCCGATCAGGTACTGCTTGTCCTGCGCCGGCACGAAGCCGCCCGGCACCAGGTACGACACGCCGATGGTGGCGGCCACCAGCACCGCATAGACGCCCATGGCGCCGGCCTTGCGGCGGATCACGCCGGACACGCCCACGCCGTAGCTTTCCGAAGCGCGGCCGAACATGTTGTTGAACCAGTTGAAGAAGCGGCCGAACACGCGGTTCATGCCCCGCGTCAGCCAGTCCGGCTTGTCGTGGTGGCTCTTGAGCAGCAGGGCCGACAGGGCCGGCGACAGCGTCAGCGAGTTGAAGGCCGAGATCACCGTCGAGATGGCGATGGTCATGGCGAACTGCTTGTAGAACTGGCCGGTCAGGCCCGTCATGAACGCCAGCGGCACGAACACCGCGCACAGCGTCAGCGCGATGGCGATGATGGGGCCGCTCACCTCGCGCATGGCGCGATAGGTCGCGTCGCGCGGACTCAGGCCCGCGGCGATGTTGCGCTCGACGTTTTCCACCACCACGATCGCGTCGTCGACCACGATCCCGATGGCCAGCACCATCCCGAACAACGACAGGGCGTTGATGGAATAGCCGAACATCAGCAGCAGGCCGAACGTACCCACGATGGACACCGGCACCGCCAGCAGCGGGATGATGGACGCGCGCCAGGTCTGCAGGAACAGGATCACCACCAGCACCACCAGCGCGATGGCTTCCAGCAGCGTGTGCACCACGGCCTCGATACTGGAGCGCACGAACTGGGTCGGGTCGTATTCGATGCGGTATTCCACGCCCGGGGGGAAGTCCTGGGCCAGCTCGGCCATGGCGGCGCGCACCTGCGACGACACGTCCAGCGCGTTGGCGCCCGGCGATTGCATGATGCCCATGCCCACCGCCTGCTTGTTGTCCAGCAGCGAACGCAAGCCGTATTCCTGGGCATCCAGTTCCACGCGGGCCACGTCCGACAGGTGCGTCACGGCGCCGTCGGGCGAGGTCTTGAGGATGATGTCGCGGAATTCCTCTTCGGTCTGCAGGCGGCCGCGCGCATTCACGTTCAGCTGCAGCGGCACGTCGCCCAGGGTCGGGGACGCGCCGATCACGCCCGCGGCGACCTGCACGTTCTGCTCGCGGATGGCCGCGACCACTTCGGCGGCGGTCATGCCGCGCTGCGCGACCTTCTGCGGGTCGAGCCACACGCGCATCGAGTAGTTGCCCGCGCCCCACACCGTCACTTCACCCACGCCGGTAATGCGCGCCAGGCGGTCCTTGATGTTCAGGATCGCGTAGTTGCGCAGGTAGGTGATGTCGTAGCGGTCGTTGGGCGAGATCAGGTGCACCACCAGCGTCAGGGTGGGCGAGCTCTTGGTGGTCGTGACGCCCAGCCGCTGCACGTCCGGCGGCAGGCGCGGCAGCGCCTGCGACACGCGGTTCTGCACCAGCTGCTGCGCCTTGTCCGGGTCCACGCCCAGCTTGAAGTTGACCGTCAGCGTCAGGTTGCCGTCGCTGTTGGCCTGCGACTGCATGTACAGCATGTTTTCCACGCCGTTGATGGATTCCTCCAGCGGCGAGGCGACGGTTTCGGCGATGACCTTGGGGTTGGCGCCCGGGTACTGCGCGCGCACCACCACCGAGGGCGGCACCACTTCCGGGTATTCCGAGATCGGCAGCTGGAACATGGCCAGCAGGCCGCCCAGCAGCACCAGCACGGACAACACCCCGGCGAAGATCGGCCGGTCGATGAAGAATTTCGAGATATTCATGAACGTTCTCGTTCTGCTTTGCGGTTCACCGGCGGCTTAGTTGGCGGCCGCGGTCTTGACCGGGTTGCGTTGCGCCGCGACCATCGGCACCACGGTCGGGCTCACGGCGTCGCCGGGGCGCACGCGCTGCAAGCCATTGACCACGATGCGTTCGCCAGGGGCCAGGCCGGAGTCCACGACCCGCAGGCCTTCCTGGTGGGCGCCCAGCTTGACCTGGCGGTAGTTGGCGTGATTCTTGTCGTCCAGCACCAGCACGTAGCGCTTGTCCTGGTCGGTGCCGATGGCCCTCTCGTCGATCAGCACGGCGCTGCGCGGCTCGCTGCCGCCCAGGCGGATGCGGGCGTACAGCCCGGGCAGCAGGGTGCCGTCGGCGTTGTCGAACTCGGCGCGCACGCGGATGGTGCCGGACGTGGCGTCCAGGCGGTTGTCCACCGATTGCACGAAGCCGGTGCGCGAATAGCCATCCTCGTTGGCCAGGCCCAGCTCGACCGGCACCGAGCCGGCCTTGCCGTTGCGGGCCGGGTTCACGTACTTCAGGAAGGTCTGCTCGTCGACGTCGAACGAGGCGTACATCTTCGAGACCGACACCAGCGTGGTCAGCGGCACCGAGGTGGCGCCGGCGGCGACCACGTTGCCGACCGTGACTTCCGCGCGCGATACGCGGCCGGCGACCGGCGCCTCGATGCGGGTGTAGCCCAGGTTGAGCTTGGCGTAGTCCAGCGCGGCCTGCGCGCCCTGCAGGTTGGCCGCGGCTTCACGCGCCGCGTTCTGCTTTTCCTCGAAGTCGCGGCGGGCGATGGCGTTGTCGGCCAAGAGGCGCTGGCCGCGCGCCAGTTCGGTGGCCGTGTACGAGGCGCGGGCCTTGGCGGCGGTCAGGGCGGCGGCGGCACGGTCCACTTCGGCCGCATAGGGACGCGG
The DNA here is from genome assembly GCF_040084795.1 of Achromobacter sp. HNDS-1. NCBI lineage: Bacteria > Pseudomonadati > Pseudomonadota > Betaproteobacteria > Burkholderiales > Alcaligenaceae > Achromobacter > Achromobacter sp. HNDS-1. The sequence goes on along the minus strand of NZ_CP157584.1, from coordinate 2,676,121 downwards.
GTCGATGGTGAACAGCACGTCGCCCTTCTTGACGATGCTGCCGTCCTGGAAGTGCACGGCGGTCAGGGTGCCGGAGACCAGCGGGCGGATGTCCACGCGGTCGATGGCTTCCAGGCGGCCGGAATAGCGCTGCCAGTCGACGATGGTCTTGTTGACCACTTCCGCCACTTCGACAGGGGGCGCGGCGGGCGCGCCCTGGGCCTGGGCCGCATTGGCGCCGGCGGGGGCGCGAAACAGGGCGTAGCCACCGCCGGCCGCGATGACGGCCGCGAAAACGACGAGCATAGCAATACGATTACGCGAAACCATGATGTTCCTTGTGGGTGATGTCGGGGTGAAGCGCGCTTGCCGGAACCGCGAGGGGGCGGGGGGCGGCGGGGGCGGGCATCGCGGCGGGTCTGTCAGTCCTGAAACACCGATGTCATATTGCGGTGCAACATGCAACGCGGTTACGTTTCCCTGGTGAAATCCGTCTATTCGGGGACGGGTTCTACCGGGATCGGAATCTGAGGATTGACAGGCCCTGGGGATGGCGCCGGGCGGCAAGGGCACTTCAAGATGGTTTGCATTCTGAGTGTTTTGCCGGCGCGGATAAACACTGCTATCTCGGCAACACTGTTCGGTGGATTTGTCTAATCCTGGCCGAATTCGGGTTATGCTCCGTACACCCCGACCAAATTGCCCTTATAGGACACCGTCGCCATGGACCGTTTTCAGGCTATGCAGGTGTTTGTGCGCGTCGTGGACGCCAATAGCTTCACCCGGGCGGCCGACAGCCTCTCGCTTCCGCGCACCACCGTCACCACCATCATCCAGAATCTCGAACGCCTGCTGGGCGTGCGCTTGCTCAACCGCACCACCCGCCGCATCGGCCTGACGCCCGACGGCGCGGGCTACTACCAGCACTGCGTGCGCATCCTGGCCGATGTCGAGGAAACCGAGGCCTGCTTCCAGGAAGCGGCGCTGCGCCTGAAGGGCCGGCTGCGCATCGACGTGCCGACCTGTATCGGCCGGCTGATCCTGATCCCCTCATTGTGTGATTTCCACGACAAGTACCCCGACGTCGAGCTGGTGCTCGGCCTGGGCGACCGGCCGGTGGACATGGTGCAGGAGGCCGTCGACTGCGTCATCCGCGCCGGCGACCTGGAAGATTCCAGCCTGGTGGCGCGCCGCATCGGCACCCTGCAGACCGTGACCTGCGCCTCGCCGACCTACGTCGCGCGCCACGGCATGCCGCAGACCATCGAGGAACTGCGCAATCACCACGCGGTGCATTATTTCTCCAGCCGCACCGGCCGCAACTGCGCCTGGGACTTCAAGATCGACGGCAAGCACCAGGAAGTGGACATGCGCGGCACCGTGGCGGTGAACGAAGCCGGCGCCTACCTGGACTGCGGCCTGAAGGGCTTCGGCCTGATCCAGACGCCGCGCTACATGGCGCTGCCGTACCTGCAATCGGGCGAGCTGATCGAGGTGCTGCCGCAATGGAAGCCCAGCGCCACCGCGATCTCGGTGCTGTATCCGCAAAGCCGCCAGCTGTCGCCCAAAGTGCGCGCGTTCGCCGACTGGGCGGCCGAACTGTTCGCCAGCTGCCCGCTGCTCAGCGGCCGCGACGAGACCGATCCGGCCGCCGCCAGCTGCGGCGTGTTCCAGCAGCGCCAGATCAGCCAGGCCAAGCAGATGGCCGTGGCGGGCGTGGCCGCCGCCAACGATCCGCTGCCGCGTCGCCGCACCGCGCGCGAAGAGGCCGCCGAGTACGCCCTCTAGGCGAATCGCCGTGGCCAAGGTGGCGGGCCCCGTGGGTCCGCCACGCGGGCAATTCGCCGGTAATTCGCCGGCAAAATCCCGGAAAACCAGGGGAAACCCCGTAGTAAATACAGGCCTTGCGTCCCTCGTATTTTGCGAAACGTCTGTATAGTCCGACAGTCAAAGCCTCAACGCATTCACTGTCGATCCGCTCCATGCAGCCCGTCCTCCCCGCTTACCTGATCGCCCGTTGGCTTTTACTGCTCGTCCTGTTGGCGGGGGTGTATTTCCTCAGCGGCTTCCTGGTGCCCGCGCTGGCCGCGCTGATCATCGGCCTGGCCAGCTGGCCGCTGTACCAGCGGCTGGTCGAACGCTGCGGCGGCCGCACCGCGCTGGCCGCGTCGCTGGCGCTGCTGGTGGTGGTCGTGGTGCTGATCGTGCCGATGTCGCTGGCGCTGTCGTATGCCATCAAGGAAGCCAGCACCTTCTTCGCCTGGGCCATCGCCGCCAACCGGCATGGGGTCGACGTTCCCAACTGGATCACCTCGATGCCGGTGGTCGGTGACCGGCTTTCCGAATACTGGCAGGCCTACATCGGCCAGCCGCATGCGCTGGGCGCGCTGGTCGAGGCCGTCAGCGGCGAACACCTGGGCAACATCTACCGCATGGTGCTGGCCGCCACCGGCAACGTGTTCCAGCTGCTGCTGACCGTGCTGTTCATGCTGATCACGCTGTTCTTCGTCTACAAGGACGGCGTGCGCATGGTGGCGCAACTGGACGTGCTGGGCGAACGCATCCTGCCGGCGCGCTGGCAGCGTTTCTCGCGCGTGGTGCCGGCCACCATCAACTCCACCGTCACCGGCATGGGCCTGATCGCATTGGGAGAGGGCGTGGTGCTGGGCATCGCCTACTGGGTCGCGGGCGTGCCGTCGCCGGTGCTGCTGGGCGTGGTCACCGGCTTCATGGCCCTGATCCCCGGCGGCGCGCCGCTGTCGTTCACGCTGGTGTCGCTGTATCTGGTCGGTTCCGGCCACATGGTGGCGGGCATCGCGCTGATGGTGTGGGGCAGCGTCGAACTGTTCATCGTCGACAAGACGCTGCGGCCGCGCCTGGTGGGCGGCCCGGTCAAGCTGCCATTCCTGCCGACCTTCTTCGGCCTGGTGGGCGGCGTCAAGACCATGGGCATCGTCGGGCTGTTCGTGGGCCCGGTGCTGATGGCGCTGCTGGTGGCCGTGTGGCGCGAATGGGTGCACCACGAGGAAGTCGAACGCGATACCGCCCGGCTCCGGGCCAGCGCGTCAACCGACAACACGCCGGCCGGGGGCTAGCGCCGCCGCGCGGCCTGGCGCCTGGCGTCCGGGCGGCTGAGAACAACCGGCCGCCCGCGCATTTGGGTGTAATCTAGCTCTCCCCGCGCTCGCCGGCGCCTCGTCCGGCACGCGCCTGCCCTGTGCGCAGACGCTTTGCAGCTTACGCCGCGGGGTCAGAGGGGTTGGCAGGTTCATCATGTCCGCGTCGTTGCAAGAAGATGAGTTAGCGGTCCTGCGCGAGCAGGGTTTCGTGGTCGCGCGCCAGTTCGCCGACCCGGCCGAGGTGGCGGCGCTGCGCGCGCTGGCCGAGCGGCATTTGCGCGAGCACATCGCGCCCATCGAGTACGAGGCGGACCTGCGCTATCCCGGCGCGCCCGAGTCGCGCAACGCCGAAGGCGGCCTGACCGTGCGGCGCCTGCTCAGCGCCTACGGGCGCGATCCGTTGTTCGCGCAATGGGCCACCCATGCGCGCATCGGGCAATCGCTGGCCCGTTATTTCGGCGAGACGCCGGTGCTGTCCACCGTGCACCACAACTGCGTGATGACCAAGCATCCGGCCTATGGCAGCCTGACCGGCTGGCACCAGGACATCCGCTACTGGTCGTTCTCCGACACCGATCTGGTGTCCTGTTGGCTGGCGCTGGGCGACGAAACCTGGGACAACGGCGGCCTGTCGTTCATCCCCGGGTCGCACGCGGCCGCGTTCCTGCCCGCGCAGTTCGACGAACAGAAATTCTTCCGCGACGACGCGCCCGAAAACGCCGAGTGGATCGCGCGCGCCGTCTGCCCCGAGCTGCGCGCTGGCGACCTGGTGTTCTTCCATTGCCGCACGTTGCATGCGGCGCAGGGCAACCGCAGCGATCGCGTCAAGCTGTCGCTGGTGCACACGTATCATCCCCAGTCTTGCCATCCGTTGCCAGGCACGCGATCGGCCAGCCAGCCGGGCGTGCCGTTGGCCGCGGCGGATTGACGGCGGGCCTGCCGGCGCTTGGATCGGGGGAGGCGCCGCGGGCTGGCGGCGCTGTCGACGGACGGGGGCCGCAGGGTTGCCACGCGAGCGGATATCCAACGGGCGCCTGCCGCATTTGATAATTGGAATTTGCTATTAATAATTGAATTACAATTAAATGGTGTGCGATACGCGTGATTGCCGCCGGCAAGCTGGCAACCGCGCCTTCCAACCTGCGCGCACGTTCCTTCCTCAATAGGCTGTTTCCCGTGCCCAAAAGCAAGCCCGACGATACGGACAAGACGCAGGCGGCGACCGAGACCCGGTCTTCGCTGTTTGTAGGCTCGACCGAAAAAGCCTTCCAGGTGTTGCATGCTTTCGACGGCCCCAAGCGCCACATGACGCTGGCCGACATCGCGCGCGCGTCGGGCCTGGACCGCAGCGCGACGCAACGCCTGGTCTACACGCTGGAAATGCTGGGCTATCTGCGCCGCATTCCGGACACGCGCAATTACGGACTGACGCCGAAGGTGCTGCAGTTCTCGTACAACTACGTGCGCGCCAATGAGTTGATCGACAAGGCGTCGCCCTATCTGCTGGACATCAGCCGCACCCTGGGCGAAACCACCAACCTGCAAGAACTGGACGGGCACGAGATCGTGTTCGTGGCCCGCTTTCCCGGCCATCACCTGGTCAACGTGGACATCGCCGTGGGCAGCCGCCTGCCGGCCTTTTTCACCGCGTCGGGCACGGCGATCCTGTCACGCCTGTCGGATGAGCAGCGCCGCGAAATCCTGGCGCGGACCCGCCTGGAGCCGATCACGCCCTACACGGAAGTCAATCCCGACAAGCTGCTCGAGCGCGCGCAGCGCGTGGCCGAGAAGGGCTACGCGATCATCGTGAACGAAACGGTGCTGGGAGATATTTCGGTGGCGGCGCCGGTGATCGATCATCGCGGATTGGCGGTGGCGGCGATCAACATCTCCGTGCCGACGACGCGATGGACCGTTGCCAGGGTCGAGGCGGAGTTGGCGCAGCACGTGCAGGTGGCGGCCACGTCCATCTCCAAGTCCAAGTTCTCGGCGTATTCGAGGTAAGGGCCGGGCGCCATCGATCGATCGCGCCCAGTCCTTCCCGAAGCGCCTGTCTCAAACGCCTTCGAACTCCGCCAGCAACGGCTTGACCACCGCCCGCAAGGACGCCTGCAGGTCGGCCCCGGGCTGCACCAGGGGATCCAGGACTTCCGGCGCATCGACGCCGATCAGGTCCATCACGGACTTCATCGGTCCGGGATTGGTCTCGGCGAACGCCAGGTTCATCAGCGGGATCAGGCGGCGGTGCAGCAGCATGGCGTCTCGCGTGCGGCCCGCGGCGGCCAGGTCATAGACCTTGCGCCAGGCCTTGGGCAGCAGGCTCGCCGTCACCACGATGCCGCCTTGGGCGCCGGCGGCCAGGTGAACCGGCAGCAGCGTGTCCTCGCCGCTGAACACGGCGAACGATTCGTCCACGCCGGCCACCGTGCGCAGGAAGTGGTACATGTCCGTGTTGCAGGCCTTCATGCCGATGATGTTCGGGTGGCGCGACAGTTCGTGCAGCACTTCCGGCGCGATCGCGATGCGCGTGCGATACGGGATCTCGTAGATCATCACCGGCAGCGGCGATGCGTCGGCGTAGCGCAGGAAATAGTCGCGGATGCCGGCCTGGGTGGGGGTCGTGTAGTAGGGCGTCAGCACCATCAGCGCGTCGGCGCCCGCGTCGGCGAATTCGCGGCCGGCCTGCAGGGCGTCGTGAAAGCCCGGGTCCAGCACGCCGGGGATCACCGGCACGCGCTTGGCCACGGCATTCACCGTCAACTGGCACATGCGGATGCGTTCGGCCCGCGCCAAAGCACCGTATTCACCCGTGCCGCCCAGCGGCACGATGCCGTCGATGCCCTGCTTGAGCAGGTAGGCGATCAGCGCCTGGGCCGCCGGGGCGTTGATGGTGTCGTCGGCGTTGACCGGGGTGGGAATCGCGGGAAACACGCCGCGCAGGTGGCTTGCATTCAACATGGAAAAATCCTGATGGAAGGGAAACGGCGCCGCGTCTCAGCCCGCCAGGCTGCGGCGGCGCAGCCGGTCGGCGAGCCAGATCAGCGCGGCGATGAAGATAAACAGGCAGGTGGACACGGCGGCGATCACCGGGGAGATCTGCAGCGTCACCTCATCCCAGAACTGCTTGGGCAGGGTGGCGTTCAGGCCGCCCGAGGCGAACAGCGCGATCGTCAGCTCGTCGAACGAAGTCGCGAAAGCGAACAGGAACGATGACATCAGCCCCGCGCCGAGGATCGGGAAGGTCACGAAGCGCAAGGTCGCCCAGGGGCCCGCGCCCAGGCTCTGCGCCGCCAGGTCCAGGCGCGTGTCGTAGTTGCGCAGCACCGCCATCATGGTGATCACCACGTACGGCACCGCCACCACCGTGTGCGCCAGGATCAGGCCAACGGTCGAACCGACCAGGCCGACGCGGGCGAAGAAATAGAACATGCCCACCGCGATGATCATGCGCGGCACCACGATGGGCGACAGCACGAAGGCCAGCATGGCGGATTTGCCGCGCATGTCGGCGCGCACCAGCAGGAAGGCGGCCGGCGTGCCGATCAGCATGGCCAGCAGGCCGGTGCCCACGCCCACGACCAGCGAGCGCGTGATGGCCTGCATCCACACCGGCGACGTGAACATCTGCTCGTACCATTGCAGCGAAAAGCCCTTGGGCGGCCAGGTCAGGCCGGAACCGGAATCGAACGACAGCGGGATCATCAGGAAGGCGGGCGCGGACAGGAAGGCCAGCACCGCCAGCACGATCCACCACAGGGTGCGCGATTGGCCGGTGCCTGACACCGAACGGCGCAGGCGCGTGGGCAGCAGCGAGAACAGGCGGTCGGACAGCGCGGCCAGCAGGTCCAGCAGGACCTCGCCCGCGCGGCGCGCCAGGCCGGGCTTGGCCGAGGCGCGGGGGCGCGAGGCGCCGGCGCCGGTCATGGTCGACAGGCCGAGTATCCGGTCGTACAGCGCGAACACGGCCAGCACCACCACCAGCAGCAGCACCGACACCGCGCCGGCGAATTCCCAGTTCATGGTCTGCTGCACCTGGTCGATGATGATCTGGGTGATCATCGTCTCCTTGCGGCCGCCCAGCAGCGCCGGGGTGATGAAAAAGCCGATGGCGGTGACGAACACCATGATGGCCGCGGCGGCCACGCCGGGCATGGACAGCGGGAAGTAGATCTTCCAGAACGCGGTGCCGGGGCGCGCGCCCAGGGTGGACGCGGCGCGCGGCAGGTTGCGGTCGATGTTCTCCATGACCGACAGCATCGTCAGCACCGCCAGCGGCATCAGCGCATGCACCATGCCGACCAGCACGCTGCCGAAGTTGTAGAGCAGGTTGGCCGGCGCATCCAGGATGCCCAGCGCCTGCAGCATCTGGTTGACCACGCCGTTGCGGCCCAGCAGCACGACCCACGCGAAGGTGCGCACCAGGAAGCTGGTCCAGAACGACAGCAACACCCAGAACAGCAGCGACGTCTTGCGCCGGGCCGACAGGCTGGAGATCAGGTAGGCGACCGGGTAGCCGGCCACCACGGCAAAGAAGGTCGTCCAAAGCGATATCTTCAGCGTGATGAGCAGCACGTTGACATACACCGACGACTCGAACAGCCGGTGGTATTGCGCCAGCGAGAAGCCCTGGTCGCCGTAGAAGCTCAGCAGCAGCAACTGGCCGACCGGATAGATCAGCAGCACCAGCAACAGGATCGCCAGCGGCGCGGCCATGAGGAAATGGCGGCGGCCCTGGCTCATGCGCTTGCGGGGAGGGGCGAGGGGGCTCATGCGGTCACTCCGCGATGGCGACCGCGTCGGCGGCCAGCCAGGTCACCGACAGCGGCTGGCCGATGGCGTACTGCTCGGCCTGGCGGCGCGTGGGGTAGGCGACCACGAGCGGGGCGCTGTCGGGCGCGCCCGAATCGAGATAGAGCTTGGTCAGGCTGCCGGTCACCATCACGTCGAGCAGCCTGCCGGTCAGGGCCTGGCCGTGCTCCCGGGCGGGGCCGGCCTGCAGGTTCTGCGGCCGCACCATCAGCGTGACCTTCTGGCCGACCTTGATCGCGGCGCCGTTGGACAGGGCCTGCCCGGTGACGCCCTGCTGCGTCAACCTGACCGTCAAGGTGGGGCCGTCGATGGCCGTGACCTCGCCCCGCAGCAGGTTGGATTCGCCCAGGAAGTCCGCCACGAACAGGGTGCGTGGACGGAAGTACAGGTCGGCTGGCGTGCCCAGTTGCTCGATCGCGCCGCCATTCATCAGGCAGATGCGATCGGACATGGTCATGGCCTCTTCCTGGTCATGCGTCACGTAGACGATGGTGGTGCCCAGTTCGCGGTGGATGCGCTTGATCTCCAGTTGCATCTGGTCGCGCAGCTTCTTGTCCAGCGCGCCCAGCGGTTCGTCCATCAGGATGATCGCGGGGCGGTAGACCATGCAGCGCGCCAGCGCGATGCGCTGCTGCTGGCCGCCCGACAGTTCGCGCGGCAGGCGCGCGCCGACCTGCGGCAGCCGCACCATGTCCAGCGCTTCCTGCGCGCGCCGCTTCGCCTCGGCCGCCGGCACCTTGCGCATCTTCAGCGGAAAGGCGATGTTCTCCAGGATGGTCATGTGCGGGAACAGCGCATAGTTCTGGAACACCATGCCGATGTCCCGCTCGTACGGCGCGCCGTGGGTGACGTCGTTGCCGTCGATCAGCACGCGGCCTTCGTCGGGCCTGGCCAGGCCCGCGATCAGGCTCAGCAGCGTGGTCTTGCCGGACCCGGACGGGCCCAGCAGGGTCAGGAATTCGCCGCGGGCGACATCCAGGTGCGTGGGCGCCAGGGCGACGAAATCGCCGTAGCGCTTGCCCAGGCCCGAGATCTGCAGATTGGAAGAAGACATGGTGTTCGGCGTATGCAAGGTGTTACTTCAAGACCCAACCGTTGAAGCGCTCGAGCACGTCGCGCTGCTTGTCCAGCCAGTAGGCGGCGTTGATGTGCAGGCCGGTCTTGATGTTGTCGGGGTGGGTCGGGCAATTGCGCGCCACGTCGGGTTTGATGTGATCGAACGCGGCGGGTTGGGTCACGCCGGCGGCGAAGAACTCGACCAGCGCGGCCTGGCGCTTGGGGTCCGAGGCGAACTTGATGAATTCGCGGCAGGCGTCGGCGTTGGGCGTGCCTTTCAGGATCGACCAGTTGTCGCAACCCCAGATGTTCTGGTCCCACACGATCTGCACGGGCGCGCCGTTGGCGATGGCCGATTGCGCGCGGGAAACCCAGGTGGCGATCATGTCGACTTCGCCGGAGCCCAGCATCTGCTCGACCTGCGCGCCGGTGTTCCACCACACATCGACCGACGGCTTGATCTTGTCCAGGCTGGCCAGCGCGCGGTCGATGTCGCAGGGGTAGACCTTGTCGGTCGGCACGCCGTCGGCCATCAGCGCTTCCTCGATGGTGTCGAACGGATGCTTGCGCAGGCCGCGCCGGCCGGGGATGTTCTTGACGTCCCAGAAGTCCGCCCACGACGCCGGGGCGCGGCGGCCCTTGAAGGCGTCGGTGCGATAGGCCAGCACCGTGGTGTAGACGTTGTTGCCCACGCCATAGGGCGACATGTATTGCTTGGGGATGGTGGCCACGACCGGGTCCGATTCCAGGCCATGTTTTTCCAGATAGACCTTGCCGCCTTCGGTGAGCATCAGGATGGCGGGCTGGCTGATCTTGGCCATGTCCCAGGTGTAGTTGCCGGTGTCCACCATGCTGCGGATCTGCGCGGTGGGCTCGGCGTTGGCCTGCACGCCCACCACCTGGATGCCGGTGGCGTCCGTGAACGGCTTGTAGAACACCGCGCCATAGGCCTTGCTGTAGATGCCGCCGTCATCGCGCACGACGATGCGCTTGGAGGCCGCGCGCGACGGCGTCCAGATCATGGGCATGGCCAGGGTGGCGACGCCGGCGGCGGCGGTCTTGAGCGCGCGGCGGCGCGAGGCGTTGTAGGAGGGGGATTTCATGGAAGGGCTCCAGCGGGACGGCGGACGGGAAGGGCGGCTTCAGGGCAGCAAGCGACCGGGATTGAAGAGGGCGGCGGGGTCGAAGCTGGCTTTCAGCGTGCGCATCATGGCCAGTTCGACCGGGGACTTGTAGTGCGCCATTTCGGCCAGCGACGTGCGGCCCACGCCATGCTCGGCGCTGAAGGTGCCGCCCAGCGCATCGGCCACGTCGTTGACGGCGCGGCGGATGGCGGCCGCCATGGCGTCGCGCTGGGGCAGCGCGTTCCAGGCGTCGAACGTGAAAAACGGAATGAAGTGGACGTTGCCGTCGCCCAGGTGGGCGACGATCAGGATGGGCAGGTCGGGCACCAGGCGGCGCACGGCGTCGGTGGCGGCGGCGATGAACCGCGGCACGCTCGAGACGGGCACCGCGCTGTCGGTGGTCAGGCCCACGCCCGCTTTCTTGTTGCCTTCCGAGACGCTGTGGCGGACTTCCCAGAGCGCGGCGCGCTGGCTGTCGTTGCTGGCCACCACGGCATCGTGCAGCAGGCCCTGTTCGGACGCCTGCTCCAGGATCTGCTGCAGCACGTCCTGCAGTTCCGTCCCGCCGCCGGTGTCCGACAGCTCCACCAGCACATGCCACGGATGCGCGCCGCTGAGCGGATTCTTGCGCCCGGGCACGTGCGTCATGACGATGTCCAGCTGGTTGCTGTCGATCATCTCGAAGGCGGACAGGCGCGAGCCGCACTGCTGTTGGAACAGGCCCAGGATATCGAGCGCGGCCTGGGGATCGGTGGGCGCCAGCCAGGCGATGGCGTGGCGGGTGGGCAGCGGGTGCAGCTTCAGCACGGCCGCGGTCACGATGCCCAGGGTGCCTTCGGCGCCGATGAACAGGTGCTTCAAGTCGAAACCCGTATTGTTCTTGCGCAGGGCGGTCAGGCCGTTCCAGATGGAGCCGTCGGGCAGCACGACCTCCAGGCCCAGGATGTTGTCGCGCGTATTGCCGTAGCGCAGCACGCCGGTGCCGCCGGCGTTGGTGGCGATGGTGCCGCCGATCTGGCATGAACCTTCCGCGCCCAGGCTGATGGGATACAGGCGGCCTTGTTCCGCGGCGGCCTGCTGCACGGCGGCCAGCACGCAGCCGGCTTCGACTTCCATCGAGTTGTTGGCCGGGTCCACGCGGCGGATCTGGCGCAGACGGGAGAGATTGACGATGACGGGGGGCGGGCCCGCTTCGTCCGGCACCGCGCCGCCGCACAGGCTGGTGTTGCCGCCTTGCGGCAGCACGGGGGTGGCGTGGGCGTTGCACAGGCGCACGATGTCGGCGACCTGCTGCGTGGAATTCGGCAGGGCCACGCAGAGCGCCGCGCCCTTGTAGCGGCCGCGCCAGTCTTCGGTGTAGCCGGCCATGTCGGTGTCGGTGCGCAGGATCGCGCTGTCGCCCAAGGCCTGGATGAGCGCATCGAGCAGGGAGGTGCCTGTGGTCATGTCTGTCGTCCCATGGAGATCGGGGGTAGAAAAGCCGATCACGTTGAGACACAGCATACGATTACTTAAATCGCTTTTCGATTTAAGTAATCGTATAACGATTGAATTGAGGGTATGTCCTAGGGCGGAACATCCTGGCAATCGTCTAAAAAAACAATCGAAATACAATCGATACGTTCGATATGTAATTTAATCGGATTCCCGCCAACAAGGAAGAGAGATGCTGCCCAGCGTGATGGATTACCGGGCGCAGGCGCGCAAGCGACTGCCTCGGCTGGCCTTCGATTATCTGGACGGGGGCGCCGAGGACGGCGCCTCGTTGCGGCGCAACGTGGCCGCCTTCGGCGCGCTGGAATTCGTGCCCGAGGTGCTGGCGGACGTCACCGACTGCCAGCTGCAAACCACCGTCCTGGGCGCGGCCGCGGCCATGCCCGCGATCGTCGGGCCGACGGGCCTGAACGGGCTGTTCTGGCCCGACGCGGACGTGCACCTGGCGCGCGCCGCGCATCGAGCGGGGCTGCCGTTCGTGCTGTCCACCGCATCGACCTCGCTGCTGGAGGAAGTGCGCGCGGCGGGCGCGGGCGAGCTGTGGTTGCAGTTGTACGTGCAGCGCGACCGCCGCATCGCCGAACACCTGATGGACCGGGCCTGGAGCAGCGGCTACACGGCGCTGTTCCTGACGGTCGACGTGCCGGTGCATGGCAATCGCGACCATGACAAGCGCAACGGCTTCCAACTGCCGCTGCGTCCTTCCGGCCGCTTGCTGCTGGACCTGGCGGCGCATCCGGGCTGGTGCTGGCGCATGCTGCGCGGCGGCGGGCCGCAACTGAAGAACCTGGCCGTCAGTTCCAACGCGCGGGAGAACATCACGGAACAGGCGTCCGCCCTGAGCCGCCAGATGGACCTGGCCTTGACCTGGGACGACATCGACTGGCTGCGCCGCCGGTGGCGCGGCCGCATCGTCATCAAGGGCATCCAGACGCTGGCCGATGCGCGCCGGGCCAAGGCGCGCGGCGTGGACGGCATCGTGCTGTCCAACCACGGCGGCAGGCAGCTGGAGTGCGCTCCCTGCCCGCTCGAAGTCCTGCCGGAGGTCGCGGCCGAACTGGGGCAGTCGCTCGACGTGCTGGTGGATGGCGGGGTGCGGCGCGGCAGCGATATCGCCAAGGCGGCGGCGCTGGGCGCGCGCGCGGTGCTGCTGGGCCGCGCGCCGCTGTATGGACTGGCGGGTCGGGGGCCGGGCGGCGCGGGCGAGGTGCTGGCAATCCTGCGCGCCGAGCTGGAAAACACATTGCGGCTGCTCGGGCGCACTCGCATTGGCGCGCTGGATGCCACGGCGGTGCGCAGGCGCCGGCCAATTTTCGATTGAGGAAAGGAATCAGGATCATGCAAGAAAAAATCGTCTTCATCGGCGGCGGCAACATGGCCAGCGCCATCATCGAGGGATTGCTCGGGCAGGGCCGCCAGCTGGCGGATTTCCTGGTGATCGAACCCTTCGAGCCCACCCGCGCCGGCCTGCTCGCGCGCGGCGTGACGTGCCGCGAGAGCGTTGGCGCCGAGATCGCCGACGCGGCGCTGTGCGTGCTGGCGACCAAGCCGCAGGTGTTGCGCGAGGCGTGCGGGCAAGTCCAGGCGCATCTACGCGCGCAGACGACGGTGGTCAGCATCGCGGCGGGGGTCAATCTCACGGCGTTGTCGCAATGGTTGGACGGCCATGCCCGTATCGTGCGCGCCATGCCCAACACGCCGGCCAAGGTCGGGCTGGGCATGACGGGCCTGTACGCCAGCCAGGCTTGCGGCGCGGCGCAGCGCGAGCAGGTGGACGCGTTGTTCGCCGCCGTGGGCGAGCGCATCTGGGTCGATCGCGAAACCCTGATCGACGCGGTCACCGCCGTGACCGGCAGCGGTCCGGGCTATGTGTTCCATTTCATGGCGGCGCTGGAAAAGGCGGCGCTGGCGCTGGGCTTTGGCGCGGTCGATGCGCGCCGCCTGTCGGTGGCGGCGTTTCGCGGCGCGGCCGAGCTGGCCGCGCGCGACGAAGCGCCCCTGGTCGAACTGCAGGAACGCGTGACCTCCAAGGGCGGCACCACCTACGCTGCGCTGGCGCATCTGCGCGAGGCGGGCGTGGCGCCCGCCATTACCGAGGCGGCGCTCAAGGCCGAGCAACGCGCGCGCGAATTGTCGGCGGGCTAGGTCAGCGCCGCCGACCCAGCCACCACAGCAGCAATACCGACGCGGCGATCGCCGCCACGTTGAACTGCATGGCGCTGGCGAACGCGCGTGCATAGCGATCGCCGAGCGCCGCGTCGGCGTGCGCGTCCAGCGCGCCGCTGAACAGCATGCCGGCGGCGGACACGCCCAGCGCCGCGCCGACCTGTTGCAGCGTCGAGACCACGCCGGCGGCCATGCCCGCGTGATGGTCCTGCACCAACCCCAGCGCGAGGTTGACCAGCGGTGTATTGACCGCGCCCTGCGCGGCGCCCAGCCAGATCAGCGCCGGCATCAGCGACCAGGGCGCGAGCATGGCGCCGGCCGCGTCCACCTGCCACATCAACGCGGCCGTGGCGCCGCCGTACAGCATCGCGGCCACCATGATGGCGCGCGTGCCGAAGCGCGCCACGAGTCGCGGCGCGGCCATCGAGCCCGCCACGAAGCCGACGCTCGCGGGCGCGAACACCGCGCCCGCCGTCAGCGCGTCCACGCCCAGTCCGGTCTGCAACAGCAGGGCGTAGCACAGGAACATCGCGCTGGCGGTGGAGAACACCAGCGTCACCAGCAGGCAGCCTGCCGCGAATCGCGGTTGCGCCAGCAGCGCCATATCGACCAGCGGCACGCGCCCGGCTGCGCCGGCGCGGCGCTGCGTCCACACGAACAGCGCCAGCAACGCGACCGCCGCCGCGCCGCAGGCCAGCGTCCACGCGGGCCAATGGCGCGCCGGGCCTTCGACCAGCGCCAGCAGCAACAGGCCCAGTCCCGCGCCGACCAGCGCCGAGCCGCCCCAGTCCATCGGCGCGCCGGCGGCGTCGCGCGATTCGGGGATGTGGCGCGCCAGCCGCCAGGCCAGCACGCCAAGCGGCACGTTCACCAGGAAAATCGTGCGCCACGCCAGGCCGAACAGGTCGGCATGCACGATCCAGCCGCCCAGCACCTGGCCGGCGATGGCCGCCAGCCCCAGCGTCATGCCGAGCAGGCCGAAGGCGCGCCGCCGCGCGTGGCCGTCGTAGCTGACGCGGATCAGCGCGTAGACCTGCGGGAACAGCATGGCCGCCGCCACGCCCTGCAGCACGCGCGCGCCGATCAGCGTGTTGGCATCGGGCGCCAGCCCGCACAGCGCCGAGGCCAGCGCGAAGCCGGCCATGCCCAGCATGAACAGGCGCCGGCGGCCATGGCGGTCGCCGAGCCGGCTGCCGGCGATCAGCAGCACGCCATAGGCCAGCTCGTAGGCGACGATGATGAAATTGATCTGTGCGAAGCTGGCCGACAGCGTGTGCTGCATGCTGGGGATGGCGACGTTGACCACGAACAGGTCGAAGATCGTGATGAAGCCGCCGGACAGCAGCACGGCCAGGCCGAGCGGGCCCGGCGTGGCGGGGTGGGCGGAGGTGTCGGGGCAGGGCGAGGGCAGGGTGGCGCAGGGCATGGACTAGGCCGCGGGAGTGGGGATCGGCGCTATTCTGTGAGCTGTTCCAGACTTATACAATTTAGCTGTTTATGCTATTACTGAAGGCAATAGCCTATGCCCCGTTCCCCTTCGCATGACGCCGCGCCGGCGCCGCGCACCGGCGCGCTCGACACGGGCGCGCAGCGGCTGGACCGTACCCGCGCCGACCTCGCCGAATTCCTGCGGCTGCGCCGCGAGCGCCTGAGTCCGGCCGCGCTGGGCCTGCCCGCCGGCGGCCGCCGGCGCACCCCTGGCCTGCGGCGCGAGGAAGTGGCGGCGCTGGCCGGCGTCGGCCTGGCCTGGTACACCTGGTTCGAGCAGGGCCGCAACATCAGCGTGTCGGCCACCTTCCTGGAAAACCTGGCGCGCGTGTTGCGGCTGGACGCGGCGGAACGGCGCCACCTGTACCTGCTGGCGCACCAGCGTCCGCCGGCCGAGCCGGGGCGCACCTGGTGCACCGTGCCGCCGCAGGTGCGGCGCCTGATGGACGACCTGCCCGCGCGTCCCGCCTACATCCTCAACCTGCGCTGGGACGTGGTGGTGTGGAACGCCGCCGCCGAACGCGTGTTCGGTTTCGGCGCGCAGCCAACGGGGCGGCGCAACCTGCTGTGGATGCTGTTCGTGGACCCGGCCATGCGCGAGCTGTTCGTCGATTGGCCGGCGCAGGCGCCGGCCATGCTGTCCACCTTCCGGCGCGATTTTGCCTCGGCCTCGGGCGCGCCGGACATCACCGAACTGGTCGACGAACTGGAGCGCGTCGCGCCCGAGTTCAAGGCCTGGTGGCGCGAGCACGACGTGCACGGCGCCTGCATGGGGGTGCGCAGCCTGCGCCTGCCGACGCTGGGCGAGGTGGCGTTCGAGCACGCCACCCTGTCGGTCGATGAAAGCCGCCACCTGCGCCTGGTGGTGTACGCCCCCGCGCCCGACGAGCCGCAGGCCATGGCCTTCTCGCGCTGGCTGGCGCGCAAGCCGCGCACGGCCGTGCGTGGCTCCAGAGATTAGGCGCCGCGTGGTTCTACGGCGGGGGCGCGACGCGATTCTATAGTCGGGGCGATCCGCTACTTCCGCCCACGCCATGTCCACTGAAATCCTGCCTCGCCGCCAGGCCTTGTCGCTGCTCATCGTGGTGGTGCTGGCCTGGGGCTTCACCTGGATCGTCAGCAAGCTGCTGCTGCAATACATGACCCCGATCTGGGCGGTGGCCGCGCGCAGCGTCGTCGGCGCCGCCGCGTTGCTGGTGCTGGGCGTGGCGCTGCGGCGCGTGGCGTGGCCGGTCAGGGCCGACATTCCGGTGATCCTGAGCGTGGGCCTGCTGCACATGGGCGCGTTCGCCGCGCTCGTCAGCCTCGGGCTGCAATACGTGCCGGCCGGCCGCTCGGTGGTGCTGGCCTACACCACGCCGCTGTGGGTCATTCCCGCCGCCCGCTTGTTCCTGGGCGAGCCGATCGGACGCGGCCGGCAACTGGGGCTGGCGCTGGGCCTGTTGGGCCTGGCCGTCATCTTCAATCCGTTGGCGTTCGACTGGGGCAATCGCGAGGCGGTGTTCGGCAACGGCCTGGTGCTGCTCGCGGCGCTGTGCTGGGCCGCCAATATCGTCTACGTGCGCGCCCACCGCTGGGTCACGCCGCCGTTCGAGTTGGCGTTCTGGCAGGCGCTGCTGGCCTCCGGCGTGCTGGCCGCGGTGGCCTGGGCGGCGGAAGGCGCGCCGCGGGTGGTGTGGCATGCGGACCTGGCCTGGCTGTTGGGCTACGGCGGGGTGTTTGGCATCGCCGTGGCCTATTGGGCGGCGGTGAACGTGAACCGGTCCCTGCCCGCGGGCGTCACCGCGATCGGCCTGCTGGGCGTGCCCGTGGTGGGCCTGCTGTGCTCGGCGGCAATGCTGCATGAGCCGTTGACCCTGCCGCTGTCGCTGGGGATGGCGTTCATTGTGGGCGGCATTGCCGCCGGGGTGCTGGACAAGGGGCGCGGCTAGGCGGGGCAAAAAAAGCGGGGCAAAAAAAGCGGAGGAAAAAGGCGGAGGAAAAAGGCGGAGGAAAAAGGCGGAGGAAAAAGGCGGAGGAAAAAGGCGGAGGAAAAAGGCGCTTGACGGCCGCAATCGGGTCTGTGTATCGTACGATCTATATCTTAAGATATATCTTAAGTAGTACGTCAGATACCCAGCGAGGCCATTCATGCGCCACTTCCATTTCCTGACCGCCTTTGCCCGTGGCGCCCGCCACGAATCGCGCGATGCCTACCCGGGCCGCCATGGCCACCCCGGGCATCGTGGCCAACACGCATTCCACGAGCACCCGGACCGCCACGATCATCATGATCGCCACGGCCATCATCACGACCGCCACGATCATCACTCACGTGGCGACTATCACGGCCATCAAGGCCTTCACGACCACCAGGCCGTCGACGGTCATCGGGGCCCGCGTGGCCACGGCGCGGACTTCGCGTCCGGCGGTTGGCGCGAGGGCGGCCGCGGCCGTCACGGACGCCACGCCGGCGGCGGCGGGGGCGGCGGCTGGTTTGGCGGCCCGTGGGGCGGCCGCGGCGGCGATGCCGACGACAGCTTCGGCGGCGACGGCCGCCACTTCGCGCGCGGCCGCAAGGTCACCGCCGACGACCTGCAACTGATGCTGCTCGGTCTGCTGGAGCAGAACCCCAGCCACGGCTACGAACTCATCAAGGCGCTGGGCGCCCTGTCCAACGGCTTCTACACGCCCAGCCCCGGCATGGTCTATCCCGCGCTGACCTACCTGGAGGAACTGGGCTACGCCACCGTCGAGCAGGAAGGCAGCAAGAAGCGCTACCACCTGGCAGACCCCGGCCGCGCGCACCTGGACGCCAACCGCGAGCGGCTGTCGGTGATGTTCAACAAGCTCAAGCATGTTGCCCGCAAGATGGACTGGATGCGCCAGGCCTGGAGCGGCGAACCGCGCGCGGCCGCCGGCAACGACGAGGACGCCGCCGGCTGGATCGACGAATTCGTGCACGCGCGCCAGGCGATCCGCCATGCGTTGCTGCAACGCACCGACGCGTCGCCGGCCGAGCAGCGCCGCATCGCCGCCATCCTGCGCCGCGCCACCGAGGAAATCACGGGTAAGGACTGTGCCTGATCCCGTTTCCCTCATTGGAGATCCCATGACCCAGACCGACCTGACCGTCGAACGCGTGCGCCATCCGCTCAAGATGCGCACGCTGACCGTGGCGCGCGTCGAACGCATCGCGGGCCTGCTGGCCCGCGTCACCTTCCGCGGCGAAGACCTGCGCGACTTCGTGTCCGCGTCCTTCGACGACCACGTAAAGCTCTTTTTTCCCGCCGATCCGTCGCAGCCGCTGGTGTTGCCCGAAGCCGGTCCCGATGGCATCAAGTTCCCCGAGGGCGCGCCGCGCCCGGCCGCGCGCGACTACACGCCGCGCCGTTTCGACACGGCGCGGCAGGAACTGGACATCGACTTCGTGCTGCATGGCGATGGCCCCGCCTCCACCTGGGCCGAGCAGGCCGCGGTCGGCCAACGCCTGGGCATCGGCGGCCCGCGCGGTTCGTTCGTGGTGCCCACGGGCTTCGACTGGCACGTGCTGATCGGCGACGAAACCGCGTTGCCGGCCATCTCCCGCCGCCTGGAGGAATTGCCCGCCACGGCGCAGGCGCTGGTGCTGATCGAAGTGCCGGGCGCCGCCAACGAGATCGCGCTGGCTACCCGGGCCCAGGCCTCGGTGCGCTGGCTGCATCGCAACGGCACCGCGGCCGGCTACAGCACCTTGTTGCTGGAAGCCGCGCGCGAGCTGGCGCTGCCGCCGGGCGAAGGCTACAGCTGGATCGCGGCCGAGTCGGCCGTGGCCAAGGCGGTGCGCGAGATCATGGTGGCGCAGCATGGCGTCGACAAGAGCCGCATCCGCGCCGCCAGCTACTGGAAGCGCGGCGCCATCGCGGTGCACGAGTCGCACGAAGACTGAGGCCGGGCGCCCGCCGCCGACGACTCGGGCGCGATTCCCGCAGGCGACGGCCGTGGCCCGGCCATTGGCGCGCCTATCCTTGCGCCAGCGCCAGCAGATTGGCCACGCGCCCGCCGGGCGCGTCCTCGCGCACCGCTAGCCCCAGCACCGCGCGCGGCCAGTCCAGCGCGAAGGGGCGATACACCACGCCGTCCGGGCGCAGGTGCCGCAGCGACGCGGGCACGATGGCCACGCCCATGCCCGCCGCCACCAGGTTCACCGCCGATGACAGCTGCGGCGCGCGCTGGCCGGGCAGTGGATTCAGCCCGTGCTGCCGGCACGCCGCCATGATGTCGGCGCTCAGGCCGTAGCCGGACTTGCGCGAATATTGAATGAAGCGTTCCCGCGCCAGGTCGGCCGGCGCCAGCCGCTTGCGCCGCGCCAGCGCATGGCCCAGCGGCAGCGCCACCACCAGGGGCTCTTCCGTCAATTGCGTGAAGCGCAGGCCGCCGTCCATGGCGAATGGCGGCCGCACGAAAGCCGCGTCGATCAGGCCGTCGCGCAGGCGCGCCACCAGTGTTTCGCTGTCGTCCTGCGACAGCGTCATTTCCACATCGGGGTATTGCTGGCGGTACAGCCGGATCAGTTCGGTCACGACCGGATGGAACGAGGCCGATTCGGTGAAGCCCAGCGACAGCTCGCCGACCTCGCCGCGCGCCGCCCGTTGCGCCGTCCGCACCGCGTCTTGTGCGCGTTGCAGGATGTCCTGCGCGCACCCCAGGAAGGCGCGCCCGGCGTCGTTCAGGCTGACGCCGCGGCCGCGCCGGTCGAACAGCGGCGTGCCGACTTCCTCTTCCAGTTGCCGGATCTGCTGCGACAGCGGCGGCTGCGCCATGCCGAGTTGCTCGGCCGCGCGGGTGAAGTGCTGGGCCTCGGCCGTGACGACGAAATAACGCAGATGGCGCAGTTCCATTCAGGTACTCAAAAAGTATTGATTAAAAATTTTCCATATATTGGACATTCTAGTTTGGCGGAACGATGATGCGTGCATCGACGTTTCGTTTTTCAAAGGAATGCCTCATGGCTACGACCCTGACTCCCGGCGCCCGGCTGCGCCAGCATCTCGCCCAGGACATCGTGGTGGCGCCCGGCGCCTACGACGGGCTGTCGGCCCGCCTGGTGGCGGCCGCCGGCTTCAACGCGGTCTATGCCAGCGGCGGCGCGATCGCGCGCGCGGCCGGCTATCCCGACATCGGCCTGCTGAGCTTCACCGAGGTCATGGACCGGGTGGAGAAGATCGTCGATGCCAGCGGCCTGCCGGTGGTCGCCGATGCCGACACCGGCTTCGGCGGCTCGGCCAACGTCGAACGCACCGTGCGCGTCATGGAGCGCGCCGGCGTGGCCGCCTTCCATATCGAGGATCAGTCGTTTCCCAAACGCTGTGGCCACCTGGATGACAAGAGCCTGGTGGATGCCGCGGAAATGTGCCGCAAGGTGCACATCGCGCGCCAGACGCTGGCCGATGCCGATACGCTGGTGATTGCGCGCACCGACGCCATCGCCGTGGAAGGCTTCGACGCCGCCATCGCGCGCGCCGAGCGCTATGTTGAGGCGGGCGCCGACATGGTGTTCGTGGAAGCGCCGGAAACGCTGGAGCAGATCCGCGCCATCGCGGACCGGCTGCCCGGCCTGAAGCTCATCAACATGTTCTATGGCGGCAAGACGCCACTGGTGCCGCTGCCCGAGCTGGCGGCCATGGGCTATCGCCTGGCGATCATTCCCTCGGACCTGCAGCGCGCCGCCATCCACGCCATGCAGGCCACGCTTGCAGCCATCCGCGAGACAGGCGACAGCAGCGCGCTGGCCGACCGCCTGACCAGCTTCAAGGAACGCGAAGAGATCGTGCAGACGCGCCGCTACCTGGCGCTGGACACGCAGTAGGCCGCGCGCGGCGCGCGCCAAGGCGGGCGGGCGCGGTCATCGCGCGCCACCCGCGCGGCGTTACCGGCGGCAGTGCTGCGGCATGGACAGCGGCCACAGGCGCTGGTTGTAGGCGCCATAGAGCGTGCGGATGCCGCATTCCAGCGTGACGCGCGCCACCATCGCGCCGCGCTCGTCCAGGATCAGCGACTGTTCGCGCGTCGACACCACGGCGCGTTGGCCGGCGTAGTCCGAAGCCCACAGGTAGACCGGCGCGATCGCCATCCGGCCCTGGCCATCGGCGTAGCCGTAGCGCTCGCCCACGGCCGCGACCGACAGGCCGTTGCGGCGCGGCCCCAGGTGGGCGAAGGTCGGCCCGGAGGCGGCTCCCTTGTCGTTGATCGCGCGCATGCCGCCGTTGGGCAGCGCCAGCGCGGCCTGGCCTTCCGAGAACGCGGTGCCGTCGCCGGCCAGCGTCAGGCGGGTCTTGCCCGTGGCGTCGACGTAGGTGGTGGTCGGCTTGCCGTTGTCGTCGCTGCCATGGCGCATCAGCCAGGCCGATCCCGCCGGCCAGTACCATTGGCCGGCCGGCAGGTTGACGACGGTCTTGCCATGTTCGTCGATCAGCCGCGCGCCGTCGTCGCCGCTCACCAGCGCGCGCGCCGGCGTGCCCTGGAAGCGCGTGCCCGCCACCGGACCGGGCGCGACCTGCCAGCGGCCCTGGCCGTCGACATAGCCGTGCCGGTCGGCGCGGCGGATCGCCAGCCAGTCGCCCATCTGCGTATAGCTGGCGTCTTCCAGGTCGAGCGTGCCGGAAGCGTCCGGCGAGACCAGCCAGCGCTGTTTTTCGCTGTAGGCCAGGTAGGTGCCATTGGCCTCGCGCGACACCTCCAGCGCCGGCTGGAAGGCGGTCAGGACGCGCCCATCGCGGTTGACCAGCGCGGTCGGCCGGCGGTATTCGTTTTCCTGCGGCCCGGGCTGCTGCACCAGCCACAGCTTGTCGCTGACGCGCTTGACGGCGTGATAGCGCGGCGGCACCACCCACTTGCCCTGCTGGTCGATCACGCCGGCCTTGCCGGCGCCCAGCGAGGCGGCGGCCTGGCCGTGCTGGAATTCGCCGATGTACTGGAAGGCCGGCGGCGACACTTCCTTGCCCGCGATGAAATCGTACAGGCCCCACGGGTCGCCCTCTGCCGCGGTCTTCAGGTAGCGCACCAGTCCGGGCGCCACCACCTGCGCCTCGAAGTAATCCGGCAGCGCATGGACCTTGCCGCCGCGGTCGATGAGGCGCGTCTGGCCCTTGTTGTAGATCAGCGCGTAACCCTGGTGGAAGGCGCCGATGTGCTGCTGCGGCGGCAGATCCATCGGCTTGCCGCGGCCATCGAGCAGTTGCACGCCCGCTTCGGTCTGCGCGGCAAAGCGCAGGTCATCGGCGCCGAGCGGGGCGGCCTCGGCCTCTTCGTCGGTGGCGTAGTCGTCACGCGGCTCATCCAGCGGCACGACCTCCGTCCAGTCCTTGTGGGTGGCGACGCTGCCGTCCGCCAGCACCAGGCCGGCGCCGCCGTCGTTGCAGTGGCAGTAACCCTGGCCCAGCAGGCCCAGCGGGCCGCCCGGCACGTTCAGCGGCAGGTCGCGCAGTTGCGCGCCCTGGGCCGCCGCCAGGGCATCGGGCTGAAGGATCGCGCGGCCGTCGGCGTCCAGCGCGTTGAGCAATTGGCCGTCCTGGCCGGACAGCCACAGCTTGCCCTGCCGCAGCGTCATGCGGCCGACGTCGGCCAGCCACGGCGGCGCGCTGTCGCCGTGCAGCCACGCGCCCTTGGGCGTCAGCAGCCCGGCCACCTGGCCCGCCTGGTCGCGGAACAGCAGGTAGCCTTCCTCGTTCTGCTCGGGGCGCATGCCGCTGCCCAGCGCCACCGGTTCGGCGCGACCGGCCACATAGGCCTTGAGCGTATCGCCGGATACATAGACCAGGGTGTTGTCGTAGATCTCCGAAGACTGCGCTTCCTCGGCCGTGAGCGCGCCCAACGGTTGGCCCGCCGCGTCCAGCAGGGCGTAGCCCTTGCCGCGCGGCAGTTGGGCGCTCCAGAAGGCCTTGCCCACGCGCTTGATGCGCTCGTAGCGCTTGCCTTCGCCGATCACCTTGCCGGCGGGATCGATCAGCACCACTTCCTCTTCGCCGATGCCCAGCGCCAGGGCGTTGCGGTCCAGCCGCGAGATGTCGCTGTATTGCGGCGCCACGCGCCAGTTCCAGTCGCCGTCGAGCAGGCCATGCATGCCATGGTTGTCGACGCCGATGAACAGGCCATCGCCATAGCTGGAAATCACCTGCACGCCGGGCTTGGCGTAGCGGCGCTCGCCGCTGGTTGAACGGAATTCCTCGCGATACGTGATCGACAGCCGGGCCGGCTTGCCTTCGCCCAGGCGCACGCTGTCGACGCTGGCATCGATGGCGTCGCCCACCGCCTTGCCGGCGCGGTCGATCAACTGGTACCGGCCATCCACCGTCACCACCGCCAGGCCGCCCTCGACGAAATCGGAGGCGCTGTCGTAACGCGGGGGCACCGCCATCTTGCCCTTGGCGTCGATGTACCCCCACTTGCCCTTCCAGCGCACCGCGGCCAGGCCGTGGTGAAAATCGCCGACCCGCTCGAACTGCGGCTCGACCGCCAGTTTGCCGTTGGCGTCGATAAAGCCCCAGGCGTGGCGGCGCAGCGAGGCGTCGGTGGGGACGCGGTCGATCTCTTCCAGCGAGGACGGCAGCAGCACGGCGGCGCGATTGTCCGACAGCGGGCCGATGCAGCCGGCGGGACCGGCGTCGCCGTGGCGGGTGTCCTGGACCGCGGTCAGATCCATGGGGCCGTCGACGCAGGGGATGCCGTTCTGGCGGTATTGGGCGTGGGCCGACAGCGAGAGTCCCAGCGCGGCCAGGGCGCAGGCGAGACGGGTGGCGTGAAACGCGCGTGATTTCATGGTCATTGTGCTTGGGCGGATTCAGGGGCGGGCGCGTATTCAAGGTCGCCGGCGTCGGGGCAGGTCAGCTTTTCGCGCGGCCAGGTCAGGCGACCCTGCGCGTCGAACACGACGACTTCGCCGCAGATCAGGCCGAACAGCATCATGGTCGTGCCGCGCGTGTCGATGAATTCCAGCAGGCCTTCACGGCGCACCAGGGCGCGGCCTTCGCTGAAGTCATCGGCCCAGCCGAATTCCGGCGGGATGACGTAACGGCCGCTCAGGTCGATGTAGCCTAGCAGCTTGCCGCTGCGCTGCTCGCGCCGCGCCAGCGCCAGGCCGTCGCGCAGCGGGCCCAGCTTATCGAAGTACGGTCCGACCACGCGCTTGCCGTCGGCGTTGACGAAGCCATAGCGGTCGCCCTGGCCGCGATAGACCACCACGCCCTCGCTGGCGCTGCGTTCGTCCAGCGTGAATTCGCCCTTGAATCGAGTGATTTCGCGGCCCTGCAGATCGGTCATCACGCTTTGCGAATTCTTGCTGTCGCGGAACACCGCGCGCTTCATCGACGCCAGCGGCGTGCCATCGCCACGCGCTTGCAGCAGCGTCTTGCCGTTCTCGTCCATCAGCCGGTAGCGTTGGCCGTCGGAGACGCGCGCCAGGCCCTCGGGCTGCACGAAGAATGGGTTGAACTCGCCATGGGTGGGGGGCACCTTGAAGTTGCCGCGGGCGTCGATGGCGCCATTGCGTGAGCGGTACTGCACGTAGATCCAGTCGCCGAACTGCTCCTTGCGCTCGGGCTCGCCTTCGAACAGCCGCGTCATGCCGCCCTGGGCGTCGAACAGCAGCGTGGCGCCGTCCTTGCCTTGCGCCAGGTAGCGGCCCTGCTTGAGATCCTGCGGCCGGTCGTGCAGCACCACGCTGCGCTTGCCGGTGCGTAGATTGATCAGGCGATAGTCGTCGCGATAGCCGGAGCTGTCTTCTCCTTTGGGTTCGCGCGCCAGCAGATAGCCGTTGCCCAGGTAATCGAGTTCATAGCTGCCGGAGTAGGTGGCGGGCACCACCCATTTGCCCTGGCGGTCGATGACGCCCCAGCGATCGTGGTCCTGCGCCTTGGCCCAATCGTCGGTGAAGTCCTCGATGCGGTCGAGCGTCGGTTTCACGGTCTCGCTGCCTGCGCGGACGTTCCACAGGCCCCAGCGACGGTTGCGGCGTTCGTCCAGCGCATAGAAGTAGAGCAGGTCGCCGTCGAGTTTTTCGCCATTGACCTCGATGCGCGCCGGCAATTTCTGCGGATTGCCGCGGGTGTCGATTAGCACGGCGGCGTTGCGGTCCATGTCGGGCGTGCGGGCCCAGGAATAGGGGCCGTTGAAGCCGCCGATGCCGGCGTATTTCGGCGCCAGGATCCAGTTGCCCTCGGCGTCGATGGCGCCGACGGTGCGCTCGCGGGTCTGCACCAGCAGCGGCGCGGTGGCGTCGTAGCTGCTCATGTCGTCCCATTCCGCATTGGTGACGATCTTGCCCGAACGCGTCAGGATGCCGGTCGGCTGGTTGTAGTCGTTGGGCCGCAGCAGCGCCAGCGGCAGCGCGTCGGCGTCCGCCCGGCCGTCGCGCGCCTTGCCGGCGGCGCGCTTGGCGCTGAACGGCATGACGCGGTATTGGCCCAGGCGCGCGACGGTGTCGGCGTCCAGCAGCGGCGTGCCGTCGGGGCGATAGATCTGCGCCAGGGTCGCTTCGGATTCGTAGCCGCCCGCATCGGCGCTGACGGCGGCGTCGCTGGCCGCCGTGGCGGCATCGGCCGCCGCATCCGCAGCGGCGTCTGCCGCCGCCGCGGCCTCGACGGCTTGCGGCGTGGCAGTGGCGGCGTCGACCGCCTGCGGCGCGGCGGTTGCGACATCCGCGGCCAGCGGCGGCGAGGGGTCGAGGGACGCTGCCGGGGGCGCCGCCACGCTGGCGGCAACGTCGGCCTGCGCGGCGGACGGCGCCGCCCCCGCACCGGCCGGCTGTTGGGCGTTGATCCAGGCCATGCCGTTTTGGATGGTGACGCGGCCGAAGGCCGCGGGGACAACCCGCGGTTTGCCGTCGGGCGGGATCAGGATCACCGCGTCGACGTCGGTCAGCACCTTCCAGCCATCGGTCGCCTCGACGCCGACATACTGATTGGTGAAGCTGCGCAGCGGCTTGAGCTGGGCGTCCAGCAGTGCGTAGGGACCGTCGCCCTTGGGCTTCACCAGCCACAGGCCGGACGCCACGCGCGTCACGTTTTCATAGCCGTCGCCGTTCAACGCCGAGCCGTCGGGCCGCACGAACCGCCAGATGTCTTCGCGCTGCACGGCCAGCGTGTCGCCGTCGCGCAGCGGCGGTTGCTGCGAGCGCAGCACGTCGGGCGCGATGGCCCAGCGGCCGTCGGCATCCAGCAGGCCCCACCAGCCGCCATAGCGCGAACTGCGCCGCTGCGCCGGCAGGGAGCCGGCGTCGTCGGAGGACGCCAGCATCATCACATCGGCGGGCAGCGTCAGTGCGCGGCCGGTCGCGGTGTTGAATAGCCGCGGCGGCTGCGGCACTTCCATCTCGGCCAGCTTCTGGCCGCGTTCGAAACCCCACGAGCGCGTGCCCAATTCGAACGTCTTGACCACCTGCCCCTGGCGATTGATCAGCACGTCGCGTTCGTCCAGTTCGACCAGCGCGGTGCCTTCCGCATTGAAGCCCGAGGCGCGCGCATAGCGAGGCTTGACGGCCCAGTTGCCGCGCTTGTCGATATAGCCCCACAGACCCTCCTGGCGCACCGCGGCCAGGCCGTTCTGGAACGACTCCGCTTCCTGGAACGCCGGCTTGATGACCATCTGGCCTTGCTTGTCGACGTAGCCCCAGGTACCGGCCGAGTCGCTGGCCTTGCCGGTGATCACCGCGGCCAGCCCTTCGGCATAGGCGCGTTGGCAGCTGACGTCAGGGGTGATGGCGTAGGTGCGGCCGACGCAGTCGTGCTGCCAGTCGGCGTATTCGTCGGCGCTGGCCGGCGCGCTGCCCAGCGCGGCCAGCGCCACGGCCAGCGCCAGCGGCCGCAAGCCTGTTCGCAAACGCAAAGCGGCGCTCATGATGCGGCGCCCCCGGGTTGCGCCAGGGCGCGCGTGGGCGCGGCGGAGGGGAACGAGCGAAGCCGGACGTGCCGCATGGTCGAAGTGCCTGTCTGAAAAAAGGGACGAGGGCAGCACTGTAACCAGCAGTAGCACTCAAAAAAACGGCAAATGTAACGATAGAAAACGAACCGTTAACATCGTGCCGCGCGGGGTCAGGCGTCGAGCCAACCGCCTTGCTGGCGCGCCCGGGCGCGCAGCTGGGAGCGGGCGCGCGACAGCCGGCTGCGCACCGTCCCGATCGGCAGATTCAACTGCGCGGCGGCTTCTTCGTACGACAGCTCTTCGGCGCAGATCATCCGTAGCACTTCGGCCAGGTCCACCGGCAAGGCGGCCAGCGAATGGTCCAGCAGGCGGATCGCCTGTACCAGTTCCAGGCGCGCGGCAGGATCCGAACGGCAGTCATGTTCGCCCGCCAACTCTTCCTCGCCGACAAACGCGTAGCGCCGTTCGGGAGCGCGCGAGAGGTGATTGCGGATCAGGTTGCGGGCGATGCCGAACAGCCAGGTCGATGGCTTGCTATCGCCGCGAAAGCTGTCGTAGGAGACCGACATCTCGACAAAGGCCTGCTGGGTGATGTCGTCGGCGTCGGGGCCGTTGCCCACGTGGCGCAGCACGAAGCGCCGCAGGCGCTCGGATTCCTCGCGCACCAGCTGGCTGACCGGATCGGGCCGGCGGGAGGACGGGGCGACGGCGGCGGATCGGGGAGCAGGGCGCATGGTGGGGCTGCATGTCATGGACGGGATGCTCGGCGCGGCGGCGCGGGCGCACGGCTTCTGCGCGCGGGCTGGGGCGATCCGCGCCAGGAAGGGGGAAAGGGGTCGGGAGGTCCGATGCGGGGCCGCGGTCTTCCTGGGCTCTGGTGGAGGGAGCGCCCGGCCCAGCAAAACCAGTCTACGTTTGGAAGATTCCGTAGCAAATACGACGCGTGCCGTATTTTTTTGGCGGGCGCGGGCGCGCCCGGCGCGGTTTCAGGCGCCCGGCAGGCCCAGGCGCACCGCGTAGGCCACCAGTTCGGCGGTGCTGTGCAGGCCGAGCTTGCGCATCAGGTTCTCGCGATGCTTGCGCGCGGTCAGCGGACTGATGTGCAGGGCCGCGCCGATCTGCGCGGCGGTGCTGCCCTGCGCGGCCAGCGCCAGCACCTGGTGTTCGCGCCGCGTCAGTGTTTCGGCGGGGGCCGGCGTGTGGGTCGGGCGGACGCGCGCCGGCCCGCCGGCGTGGCCATCGTGCAGCCGCCGGATCGCCGCCATCAACTCGCGCGAGCTGCCCGTCTTGGCCAGGTAGTCGTCGGCGCCGGCCTCCAGGATGGCCTGGCGGCTGCGCGCGTCGGTATTGGCGGTGAGCACCAGGATGTGGAGCGCGGGATGGCGTTCCCGCAGCGTTCGCACCCAGGCCGAACCGGCCACCCCGGGCATGCCCAGGTCCAGCACCAGGACATCGGCGCCGTGCGCGGCCAGCAGGGCCAGCACCTGCTCGCCCGTGGCGGCCTCGTCGACCGAGCCGACCATGGCGACCGCCTGGCGCAGCACCATCGTCAGGCCCTCGCGCACGATGGCATGGTCATCGGCCAGCAGCACGCGCAGGAGGGGAGGCGGGGAGGAAAGGGGCATCGAGAGCGGCGGCGACGCCAGAGTATGTGTCAGAATGATGCACCATTATAGGGACCGATCCAGGCGCATGACCGCCCCCGCCGCGCTACCCACGCCCCGCCCGCCGGGCATCCTGTTGCCATGACCGGCGCGCCGGGGGTGGCGCCAGTTGCCGAGGCCGTCGCGGCCGAACTGGCGACCCTGCTCTACCGACAATCCTATGGCGTGCTGTTCGCCAATTTCGCGGTGGCGGTCCCGGTCGCCTACGTCATGCGCGAGATCGTGCCTGGCGGGCCGCTGCTGGCGTGGCTCGGCGCGGTCTACCTGCTGACGCTGGGGCGCGTGGTCGTCTGTCGTCGCTTCCTGCGGCGCGGCGCGGGCCCGCTGCGGCCCTGGATCACGGGGTTCTGCGCGCTGTCCTGGAGTTCCGGCCTGCTGTGGGGGCTGGCTGGGCTGGCCGCGGTGCTGTCGGGGCAGGAAATGATGCTGGCGTTCGGCTGCGTGATACTGGCCGGCATGTGCAGCGGCGCGGTGCCATCGTTGTCGGCCTATCCGCCGGCCTATGCCGGATCGGCGCTTGGCATGGTGGCGCCGTTCATCCTGGCCTGCCTGGCGGCGGCGGACGGCCTGCACCTGGTCTACGCCGCCTTCGGCGTCTGCCTGCTGGCGGTCAACCTGTATTTCAGCGCCGTCACCTATCGCAGCCTGAAGACCACGGTGGCGCTGCGCTTCGAGAACACCGCCCTGATCCGCGGCCTGGAGCGCGAGCGTGACCGTGTCGCCGCCGCCGATCGCGCCAAGACCCGCTTCCTGGCCGCGGCCGGGCATGACCTGCGCCAGCCGGTACACGCGCTTGGCATGTTCACCGACATCCTGGCCAGCCGCGCCGAGGAAGGCAGCGTCTCGGCGCGGGACGCGCTGCACGTCGCACGCCGCCAGCAGGCCGTGCTCGACAGCCTGAACCGCCTGCTCGACGGCCTGCTGGACGTATCGCGCATGGACGCGCACCTGTTGCGGATCGAACGCCGCACGGTCCACCTGGATGCGCTGTTCGACGACATCCGGCTGGACTTCGAGCCGCAGGCGCACGCGCGCGGCCTGCGCCTGTCGGTGGCGCCCACCCGGCTGGCGCTGGACACCGACCCGGCCCTGCTGCGCCGCATCCTGGACAACCTGCTGCGCAACGCGCTGTCGTACACGCCCCAGGGGCGGGTGCTGCTGTCGGCGCGGCGGCGGCGCGGGGGCGTCGTGATCCAGGTGTGGGACACGGGCGTGGGCATCGCGCCCGAGCTGCAGGAAGCCGTCTTCACCGAGTTCATGCGCGGCGCCGGCGCGCCCGCCGCGCCGGGGAGCGAAGAGGGGCTGGGCCTGGGCCTGGCCATCGTGCGGCGGCTGGCCGGGCTGCTGCATGGAGAGATCTCGCTGCGCTCGGTGCCGGGCAAGGGGTCGGTGTTCTCGTTGTGGGTGCCCGCTGGCATTCCCGCCGCGCATGCCGCCGGCGAAAAATAATCAGTTGAAGGGCCGCCGCCGCGACCCTGTAATAGCGGTTAGTCGCCCGCGCGCGGGTTCGAGGTATCACGCCAGAGGGTCGCCATGTCCGCCGCCATTCCGTCCGTCGCTGCTTCATCCGGTCCCGCCACGCCGTCGCGCAACCTGTGGCTGATGGTGCTGGCCGGCGGCATCGTCATGGGCCTGGCGCTGGGCGTGCGGCACGTGCAGGGCCTGTTCCTGCTGCCCATCACCATGGACCGCGGCTGGTCGCGCGAGACCTTCGCCATGGCCCTGGCGGTACAGAACCTGACCTGGGGCGTGGTGCAGCCGTTTACCGGCATGATCGCCGACCGCTACGGCTCGGCCAAGGTGATCCTGGGCGGGCTGGTGTTCTACGCGTTGGGGCTGGCCGGGATGGCGCACGCCACCAGCGCGGCCGCCTTCATGTGGAGCGCCGGCATCTGTATCGGCGTGGCCCTGTCGGGCACCGCGTTCGCGGTGATCTACGGCGCGCTCAGCCGGCTGGTGCCGCCCGAGCGGCGCGGCTGGGCCCTGGGCGTGGCGGGCGCGGTCGGCGGGCTGGGACAGTTCACCATGGTGCCGGCGGCGCAGTGGCTGATCGGCGGCGCGGGCTGGGTGAGCGCATTGCTGGTTTTCGCGGTGGTGCTGGCCGTGCTGACGCCGCTGGCCTGGCCGCTGAAGGAAACGGAGCGCGCGGCATCGAAGGCCGGCCCCGCGCAGCCCGACCAGCCGCTCGGCGCGGCGATCCGCGAGGCCTTTTCCCAACGCGGCTTCTGGCTGTTGAACCTGGGGTTCCTGGCCTGCGGCTTCCAGCTGGCCTTTATCGGCACGCACCTGCCGGCCTACCTGATGGACAAGGGCATGCGGGCGGCGGATGCCGTCGCCGCGCTGGCCATCATCGCGCTCGCCAATGTGGCCGGCACCTACGTCTGCGGCATCCTCGGCGCGCACCATCGCCGCAAGTATCTGCTGGCCGGCATCTACCTGCTGCGCACCGCCGCCATGGCGCTGTTCTTCCTGCTGCCGCTGTCGCCGTGGTCGGTCTATGTGTTCGCCGCGGTCATGGGCTTCGTCTGGCTCGGCACGGTGCCGCTGACCAACGGCCTGATCGCGCAGGTGTTCGGCGTGCGCTACATCACGACGTTGTTCGGCTTCGTCTTTTTCGGCCACCAGCTCGGCTCGTTCCTCGGCGTCTGGCTGGGCGGCGTCGTGTTCGAGGCGACCCACTCGTACGACCTGATCTGGCTGGGCGCGATGGCGCTGGGCGTGTTGTCGGCGGCGCTGCACTGGCCCATCGACGACCGCGAGCTGCCGCGCGTGCGCGCTGCCGTGGCCACCTGAAGCGGCCGTCCGGGAAGGCCGGCGGCCCGCGCGCGGCGCAAGCGAGCCTACAGCGGCCGGTGCTGCGTTCCCGCGCCCAGCGTGACGTGCAGCATGCGACAGGGCTCGATCACCTTGAGGGTATGCCAGGCGCCCTTGGGGATCACATAGGCGTTTCCGGCTTCCAGTCGCACGGACTGGATGCCGGTGGGCCATTCCAGCTGCAGCTCGGCCGTGCCGGACATGAGGCGCACGATTTCGTCGGCCTGCGGATGCATTTCCCACTGCGGCCAGTCGGCGCTGAAGCTGTACTCCGACAGCAGCCAGCCATGGCCGTAGGGTTCCAGCGCGTCGCGCGGCAGGGACCAGAAGGCGTCGCCGCCCTTGACCGTGGCGGCATGGCCGTTGGCATCCAGAAAAATGTAATGCGACGACAGGTCCGTGGGCATGGGGCTTCTCCAGGGGGCGGCCTATACGCGTTATAACAGGGTCGTCGGCCGCGTCCACGGCGTGCCATCGCGGCAAGGAATCCCGCATGCAGATCGAATCCCGCTGGTTGTTCCCATACGAGCCTCGCCATATCTGGCCGCATTTCCTCCACGCGCGCATGGACGACACCCGGCCGTTGCTGTTTCGCCTGGGCGTGCCCAAGCCGATCAGTTGCAAGGTGCTCGAAGGCGTCCCCGCCGTGGGCCACACGCGCCAGTGCACCACCGACCGTGGCACCATCGACCAGCGCATCCTGATCCTGCAGCCCGACCAACGTCTGCGCTACCAGATGCAGCGCAGCACGGTGTGGTGCGCGGACTGGGTCGGTTCCCTGGTCGATACCTTCGAGTTGCGGCCGGTGCCGGGGCAGGGCACCGAGGTGCGGCGCGTCACGCAGTTCGAGGCCGCGGGCGCCCTGCGCTGGGCCAAGCGGCTGGGCCTGTGGGCCGGTCTGCGCCAGGCGCACGCCTATGCCAGCCGCAATTGGCGACGGCTGGCGGCGGCCAGCCAGGCCGCGGAAAACCGCTGAAGCCGCGAGCTTCGTATCGGGCAAAAACTGCGATAATCCCGAACTTTCGAGCAGGCGCCAGCGCGCCTGTGGCGCGAGGGGGCGGCATGAGCAAAGGGTTCGACGGCGTCAGGCCGGCATCCGAATCGTCCATCGAGATCGGTTTCTTCTACCAGGGCCGCCATTGCGTGGAGCGCATCCGCGTCAAGCCCACTGCCGCCAACCTCAAACGCGCCGCCGACCGCCGCGCCGCCATCCTGGCGGCCATTGCGCGCGGCGACTTCGATTACGACGCCGAATTTCCCCGGCGTGCCGCTGCCTCTCTTCCCGCCAAGGACCCGACATGACCCGCGCCGCCGCCTTGCCCGTGCACGACCTGACCGCCGATGCCTTCACGTCCTATGGCTGGATGCTGGGCAAGCCCATACCGCTGGGCAACGGCGTGCCCCTGTTCAGCAACGAGGCCACCGACTTCTGGCAGGAGCATGTCTTCAACACCGGCGCCGGCGGCGACGCCGAAGTGCTGTGGGTCAATTACCGCAGCGCCAAGGGCGAGATCGCCAGTCTGGAAAAGCACCTGCTGACGCAGCAGGCCATCGTGCCGTTGACGGGCGCCATCATCCAGGTGGTGGCGCGCAGCGCCGCCGACGGCAGCCCCGACCTGGAGACGCTGGCGGCGTTCCGCGTCGAGCCGGGGCAGGGCGTGTGCATGCGGCCGGGCTGTTGGCATGCCACGCGCGTGGCCGACGCGGAAGTCACCTGCCTGATGCTGACGCGCCGCTCCACCACGCTGGACCTGATCCAGCACCTGACCACCGACGCCGCCGCCAGCGAAAGCGCGATCACGCCGATTCCGGCGCGGCAGCTCGAGGGCCTGCGCTTGCCGGATTGAATCCCGGCAGGGTACTGGCGCGCCGCGCCCGTGCGACATGGTGTTGGCGCGTTGCATCGTCAGGCCCGCCGCGCTCGAAAAGATAGTGCTGTCATCTCCGTGCGGTTTCACTACCTCGGGGAAATGTGCCAGAATTTCAGCGACTGTCTTGTCTGTCCTGTCCGCGACGCTGCCGCCATTCGGGCGTTGCCAACCGTTACCCGAGTTGGAGCATGGAATGCGCATACGCCGCGTCGGCGTCGGATCTTCTCCCCGGCCTTTTCCCGGGCTCGCCCTTTGTCTGCGAGGCCTCGCCGTCCTGGCATTGATCGCCGGCGCCAGCGGTTGCAGCTTCACCTCGCCCGACGCGGCGACCGGCTCGCAGTACGTCGGCATCGACGGTGTCGCGGCGCCCGAGGCGCAACGCATCGCCAAAGAGGCCTACATCTACGGCTACCCGATGGTCGCCACCTACCAGGCCATCCACGCCGCCAGCATCGATGCGGGCAATCCGCACTACCAGGCCCCGTTCAACACGCTCAGTCATGCCATGCCCGACGATGCCGCGGCCGTGGCGCCCAGCGTCGACGCCCCGGTATCCTCGGCCGTGCTCGACCTGCGGGCCGAACCTGTCGTCATCAGCGTGCCGGCGATGGAAGCCCGACGCTATTTCTCGGTGCAACTGCGCGACCTGTATGGTTTCAATTTCGCCTATCTCGGCAGCCGTGTCAGCGGCCATGGCGCAGGCAGGTATCTGGTGATCGGCCCGCGCTGGAACGGCGCCGAGCCCAAGGGTTTCACCAAGGTGATCCGGGCCGAGACCGAACTGGTCAGCATGACGGTGCGCACCCAGCGGTTCGCGGCGTCGGACCAGGCCCAATTCAAGCGCATCCAGGCCGGCTACCAGGTCCAGCCACTGTCGGCCTACCAGCGGAAAAAGCCGGCGCCGGCGCCGGCCCCGGTGGCCTGGATCGTGCCCGCGCCGCCCGCGCAGATGCGCAGTTCGCTGGAGTTCTACAACCAGCTGGGGTTCCTGCTGCAATTCGCGCCGGTCCAGCATGGCGAGCGCACGCTGCGCAAGCGCCTGGACAGCCTGCGCATCCGGCCGGACGCGCCGGTCGTCACCGAGTCCATGAATCCGCGGCTGCGGCAGGTCATGCAGGAAGGCATGCACGATGGCCAGAACGACATCGACAGGCACCGCGTGGCGCTGGCCGGCAAGACCGACACGCTGTTCGGCGACCGCCAGTCCCTGCGCCATGACTATCTGGCGCGCGCCACCGGCGCCCAGGTCAGCCTGGGCGGCGACAGCCGCGAGGAGTCGATGGCCACGGTGCTGACCACCGATGCCGCGGGCCAGCCCCTGGATGGCGCCCAGGCCTACACCCTGCGCTTCGCGCCGCGCGGCCTGCCACCGGTCAACGCGTTCTGGTCGGTGACGCTGTACCGCATGCCCGGACAACAATTGGCGCCCAATCCCATCAAGCGCCACGTGATCGATGCCGTGATGCTGCCCACGCTCAAGCGCGACCGCGACGGCGGGCTGACGCTGCGCATCCAGCACCAGGCGCCGGGCAAGGGCGGCGATGCCAACTGGCTGCCCGCCCCGGCCGGGCCGTTCATGTTGACGCTGCGCTACTACTGGCCCAAGCCGGCCTTGCTGGACGGCTCCTGGCAGCCGCCGCAGGCGCAGCGCGTGGGGCTGTAGCGGCGTTGCGGGCGATGGTGGATTGAGGACTGGATTGACGGCTGGATTGACGGCGACGTGGCGGTCGACACCGCGACCGCCCTGCGCGGCCAGGTGGCGGTGACCGCTACAGGTCCTCGCTGCGCCAGACCTTCAGCACGCGGCCGAAGATCTGCAGGTCCATGTCTTCGGTGATGTCCCAGGCGTCGTACTTGGTGTTCTCGGATTTGGCTCGGATCAGCAGCCCCTGCGCGCTGGGAATGCGTTGCAGCCGCTTGATGAAGCCCTCGTTGCCTACGCGAAAGAAGAACACGCCATCGACGTCGGCCTTGACCACGCCCAGGTCCACCAGCAACGGATCGCCCGGGTTGTACATGGGCCGCATGCTGTCGCCGAAACCCGTCACCACGCACAGGTTGGCGGCCGCGGTGTAGTGCCGCAGGTTCTTGTGCAGCCATTCCTGGCTGACGCGCAGGCTCTGGATCACGCCGGGCTGGTCACGCAGTTCGACCCCCGCGCCCATGGCGCCGCCGGTGTCGAAGCGCGGAATGCGCAGGTCGCCCGCCGCATCGTCGGCGGCACGCGCCAGATCGCCGCCGGGCTCGGCCAGCACCACATCGGGGGGATATTGCGCCGCCTCGTCCAGTAGTTGTTCCAGCGACAGCCCCAGCCCCGCCGCCAGGCGGGCTGCGTACTTGGAGCGTTCGCTGTCGCGCCCTTCGAGGGCGGCGATGGTGCCGACCCCCACGCCGGTGCGCGCTTCCAGCTGTTCCAGGGTGAGACCGAGGGCGGCGCGGTAGCGCCTGATTTGTTTTCCGAGAGCCATGGCGGGGACGCTAAACAGTTGTGGAAAATTGTGCAACAACAAGTGTTGAAATCACGATTATACATTTGTAGAATTCTACACATGGATTACCCAAAACGTGTGCTGTTATCAGACGGAAGCGTGGGTAGCGTATCGCTACCAAAGGGCTTCTCCCGGCAACCCGACCGGACGGCGGCAACGCCCGTCCGCACCTCCGGTGCCTCCATGGCACCCACCCGGCACCCCGCGCAGGCGGCGGGCGCCGCCATCGAATTGCACAGCAAGGAGCGGCAAATGAATCAGGCAGGAAACATGGCGCTGCGGGCGCCGCAGGACTGGATCGCCGCGGCATCCCAGGCGGGCGCCGCGATCGCGCGTTCGATGGCCGCGCGGCCGGCCGCGCCACAGGCGGGCCGCCAGGAAGGCGCGCGCGGCCAGCAACCGAAGGGGCAGGACATGACGCGAGAGGAATCTGACCAGGTCGAAGCACTGATCATGGAGTGGTACCACTGGAGCCGCGGCTACCGGCCGCAATTGGGCGTGGGCAGGGTCTCGGCTTTCGCGCGCGGCATGACTTCCGACGAGGCCTACGATGACGAGGACGTCGACGCCCGTCTGGCCGCCACCCGTGGCGAGCAGACCGAGCTGTGCATCGACGAACTGCCGTGGCAGCAGCGCTCCGCCATCGGCGTGCATGCGGGCAACAAGGCCGCCGGCGCCCGCGTCTTCAGCAATCCGCGCCTCACGCCCGCGCAGCAGCATGCGGCCTACCAGGAGGCCAAGGCGGCGTTGCTGCCCGCCTTGCGGCGGCGCGCGCTGGTGACCACCGCGCAGGTGCGACACGCGGATCGCGCCAAGCCTTGCGATGCGCGCGGCGCGTCCGCATAATTGAGTCGTCGGGCAAGTTGCGCCCGCACCAAATCGGCCCGCTGGGATTGCACTTGCACCCGCGGGTTTTTTTATGAGAGCCGTCTGAACCGATGCCGCGCTGTGCGCAGGCCGCGCGGCTTGCTTCCCCTTTTTTCGCTACACCGATCCAGCCCCGCGGCATTCGCCGCGGGGCTTTTTCGTGGCTGCTCCGGTTTGCCGTGGCGGTCACCGCTGCCCGCCACTGGCGGGCTTTTTTATTGGAGTCTGCAATGGCAGGTACTACCGTTTCGCAATTCGTTCAAACCCAGGGCACGCAACTGGAAGTGTCGACCACGGCCACCGAAGACCTGGGCGCCGCCGGCCTGACGTATGCCGATCTGGCCATCACCATCAAGGACCCGAACTTCCAGGGCGGCCAGACCACCGAGATCGACGTCACCGTGCTCAAGTCCACCGCCAAGGAATACGCCCTGGGCCTGGACGACAGCGGCACCTTCAGCATGGCCGGCAACTGGAAGGCTGGCGATCCCGCCCAGAAGGCGCTGGTGGCCGCGCGCAGCGACAAGAAGACCCGCGCCTTCCGCGTGACCTTCGCCGACGGCGCCAAGTTCGAATTCCTCGGCCTGGTGACGCAATACCAGTGGCAAGGCCAGCTGGACAACGTCGTGTCCGCCACGTTCAACGTGCGCGTCACCGGCGCCGTCAAGCTGACCGACGCGCCCGCCAACGGGGGCTGAACGCCATGACGGACACGTCGATCAAATCCTCCGCGCGCGCGGCTGGCCTGCGCGGCCTGGCGGTCGATCCGCTGGCCGGCTTCGCCCACGAAACCCTGACCGTGCCGCAATGGCAGGATGCGCGCGTCATCGTGCGCGCGCCCAGCGCCGGCGATCACCTGTTCCACATCCGCGCGATCTGGGCGGCGGCGGGCGTGCTGCCGGGCGAGGACAACGAGGTGGTGCGCGCCAAGCTGGACGCGCCGGGCGTGGACTACACCCGCGCCTCGGCCAGTCTGCTGGTGCGCACGCTGTTCGAGCAGACCGAACAGGGGCCGCGCCGTGTCTTCGACGACGAAGACGTCGACGTCGTGGCCGCGGCCTACGGCCCGGCGCACGCCACGCTGGTGGCCAAGGCGATCGAGCTGGGCAACCTCGGGGAGGGAGCGCAGGCGCGCGCAAAAAAGCCCTCCAGGAAACGCCAGACCTCCGTTTCCTGATGGTCCTGGCCCTTCGACTGGGGCGCACGCTGGGCGAGTTGATGGACACCATCGACACCCATGAAGTGTCGCTATGGCGCGAGTGGGACCGCACGTCTCCGCTGGGAGACGACCGGGCCGACGTGCTCACGGCCAGCCTGGCCGCCACGGTGGCGCAGGCGGCCGGCGCCAAGGTGCGCGCCACCGACATGCTGGTGCGCTGGGGCGCGCAAGACGAGGAACCTCCCGCCGAAGCGGGGGCGGACGCGTTGAAGGCGTTCCTGATGTCGAAGGTCAGGAAGGGGTCTTGACGACGTGTCCGGCCCGCGCAAGCGGGCCGGAGGCGGATCTATGTGAGGTATAGGACCATGGCAGACAACAACAACGCCGCGAACATCGAGGCGGAAAACAGGGCGCTCAGACAGAACACCGTCGAGCTCAATCGCAACGCGGCGGCCCGGCGGGCATGGGAGAGCGCCGTTGCGAGGGCCGCGACCGAGTGCCGAAAGAGCAACGACGCCACCAACAAGGGCACCGACGGCAAGAAAAAGTCGACGGACGCGCTGAACAAGCATGCCCAGGCGATCCGGTCCGAGGCGGTCGAGCAGGCGCTGGCGGAAATGAAGAAGGCCGGCGCGATGCTGGGCGTGGATACCGAAGTCGGGAAGATGGAGGTCGAGGCCAGCATCGGCAGGTTCTCGGGCGAGAGCATCGGTGACAAGATCAGCCTGATGGTTGGCGCGTTGGATCTGGACAAGCAGCGCAACGACGTGAAGATGAGCGCGTATATCCAGAGCCTCGTGAATCCCAACGCGGCAGCCAATGAGGAGAAACGCCAGAAGCAGGCGGCGCTCGATCAGGCGTTGGGTGACGGCAGGCTGAGCCAGGACAAGTACGACAAGGAAAGACGCAGTCTCGGAGTCGTCGAGAAAGACGGCGACTTCATGGCGGGCGTGAGCGACAAACTGGTGGAATCCGCGCGCGGCAGCGCGAGCAAGATCCAGGACATCCTGGGCACCAAGATGTATGACTTCGTCTCCGAGAAATTCGACAAGATGGGGCTGTCGTTCCTGGACAACGTGGCCAAGATGGTGACGTCGGCAGCGTCCGCCCAGCTCATGGAGACGCTGCTGGGCAAGGAATTCATGTCGGGTTCGGGCGGCCTGGGGGGCTGGATCGGCCAGGCGGGCGGCTTCATTGCTGGGCTGTTCGGTTCGGGTGGCGCAAGTACCGCCAGCGCCATCGTGCCGTCGGTGGCCCAGGCGTTTCCCGTCCAGTTCGCCAAAGGCGGCGCCTTCACCAACGGCATGACCGCCAGCCCCGTCGCCTTCCCCATGGGCGTAATGGGCGAAGCCGGCCCCGAGGCCATCATGCCGTTGCATCGCGGCGCCGACGGCTCCCTCGGCATCCGCGCGGCCTTCCCGAATGTGGGCGGCGACACCCACCCGGTCGCGGGCGGCGTGGCCGTGAATGTCTACGTGCAGGACGGCAAGGTCAGTTCCTCGAGCGAATCGGGCGAGGGCGGCTGGCAGCAGTTCGGCCAGCAGATCGGCGAATACGTCACGCAGCTTGTGGACCGCCGCATGACGCAATCGTATCGCCAGGGCGGCCTGGCCTGGCAAGCCAACAACAACCGTTTAGCAGGGGCATGAGCATGGCAGTCGAAACCTTCACCTGGTCGCCGCGCATCAATCCGCAAGGCCGGACCAAATTCCGCGTGTTGAGCGCGCAGTTCGGCGATGGCTACAGCCAGGTCGCAGCCGATGGCATCAACAACAAAGTGGCTTCATGGCCCTTGCAGTTCTCGGGGGCGGCCGGGCAGATCGAGCCGATCGTGGCGTTTCTGGATCGACATCAAGGGTACCGGGGCTTCCAATGGCAGCCGCCGCTGGGCGAGCCAGGCTACTACACCGCGACGGATTACGACCTGACCGCAATGGGCGGCGAGATGTACTCGCTGGCCGTCACTTTCCAACAAGTCTTCAGGCCTTGACGCCATGGCGGCGCGGCGCGCGCGAAGCCGCGGGGTGTCGACAGCTCCCGGCGGGTGCCGCGCATCGTGTGCGGCATGCAAGAAATGAGCCGTCGTATCGAAGCATGGGCTGGCCAGGTCGAGCGCCAGGGGGCAGGCCTGGCATATCCGGGCAACCGTCGCGGCAGGCCGCGGAGGAATAGAAATGGGCATTTACGCAGACGTACAAAAACTTGAAGTGGGCGCGTTGGTCGAGCTGTTCGAGCTGGACGCTACCGAGATCGGCGGGCAGGTCCTGCGCTTTCACGGCTACACGCAGGTGGGGCCTGTCTGGTGGCAAGGGCGGCAATACGACCCTTGGGCGATCCGGGCCGAAGGATTTGAACAGGTGGGAGAAGGGCAGCAGCCCTCACCGACGCTGTCGGTGGGCAATATCGGGCAGGATGAAAAAGGCAAGCCTGTTGTTGGCGTGATCTCCGCTTTGTGCATCCATCTTGACGACCTGGTCGGCGCGCGCGTGGTGGTTCGCCGCACGTTGGGCAAATACCTGGACGCCGCTAACTTTCCCGAGGGGAACCCGACGGCCGACCCCCAGGAGGAATTGCCGCCCGAGGTCTGGATCGTGCAACAGAAAACCGTCGAAACGGCGCAGGTCGTGGAATTCTCGCTGTCCAGCGCGCTGGATTTCAATGGCCAGAAATTGCCCGATCGTCCGATCATCGCCGGCGTGTGCGCGTGGCTGCGCAAGGGCGGTTATCGCGGCCCCTATTGTGGCTACACCGGCAGCCGCATGTTCGACATCGATGGCAAGCCGGTCAGCGATCCGACCTTGGACCGCTGTTCGGGCCTGATGTCCGACTGCAAGAAGCGCTTCGGCGAATACGAAATCATCAACTTCGGCGGCTTCCCGTCCGCCGACCTGGTCAGGGGATAGTCATGCTCAAACGCACGATGCAGGCCATCCGCGACCATGGCGTGGCGACGTATCCGCAGGAATGCTGCGGGCTGGTGGTCAAGGCCGGCCGGCGCGAATGGTATGTGCCGTGCCGCAATACGGCCGCCAGCGAAGAACATTTCGTCATGTCGGCCGAAGACTATGCCGCGGCCGAGGAAAGCGGCCGGATCGTGGCGGTGGTGCATTCCCACCCGGATGCGCCGGCCATTCCCAGCGAGGCGGACAGGGTCGCATGCGAGGCGTCCGGCCTGCCGTGGTACATCGTCGCCGTCGAAAAGGACTTCGATGGGCGCGTGAGCGCGGGCGAAATCCGGGGCTTCACGCCGGAGGGCTTCCGGGCGCCGTTGCTGGGCCGCCAGTTCGCGCATGGGGTGCTGGACTGTTATTCACTGGTGCGCGATTGGTATGCGCGCGAGCGTGGCATCACGTTGCGGGATTTTGCGCGCGAAGATGGCTGGTGGGAACGCGGGCGAGCGGGTGACCTCTACATGGAGCACTACGCCGAGGCCGGCTTCCGGCCCCTGGCGCCGCATGAGACGCTGGGGCCGGGCGACGTGGTTGTGATGCAGGTGCGCTCGGATCGCGCCAATCACGCCGGCGTCTTTCTGGGCGCGCAGCCGCTGCGCGAGGCGCCGGACCTGTTTCCGCTGCCCGACGCAATGTTGCATCACCTGTATGGACGCGACTCCGAGCGGGTCGTCTACGGCGGGTTCTGGCGCGAAGCGACCCGGTTGGTATTGCGTTATGGAGAAGAAACATGAGCGACAAGGTGCGTCTGGTGCGGCTGTACGGTTGGCTCGGCAAGCGCTTTGGCCGCGAACACCGCCTGGCGGTGGCCAGCCCGGCCGAGGCGGTGCGCGCGCTGTGCGCCCTGTTGCCGGGGTTCGAGCGGGCGCTGCTGGATAGCGAGCGGCGCGGCGTGCGCTTTGCCTGCTTCGCCGGCCGTCGCAATCTGTCGGAAGACGAACTGCGGCATCCGGTGGGTTCGGACGCCATCCGCATCGCGCCGATGCTGGCGGGCGCCAAGAACGGCGGACTGTTCCAGACGGTGCTGGGCGCGGTGCTGATCGCCGCGGCCGCGATCTACAGCGGCGGCTTGACGGCGGCGTTCCAGGCCGGCGGGCTGCTGCAGGCCACGGCCTCCATGGGCCTGTCGATGATGCTGAGCGGCGTGGCCCAGATGCTGTCGCCGCAGCAACGGCAGCTCAGCGCCATGGACCGCCCCGAAAACGGTGCGTCCTACAACTTCAACGGCCCGGTGAACACCACTGCCCAAGGCAATCCCGTGCCCCTGCTGTACGGGGAAATGTTCGTCGGCAGCGCCACGATCTCCGCGGGCATTTATTCGGAAGACCACGTATGAAACAACGACATCGAATCAGGAACCAGGCGCCCGCGGGCGCCTTTTCTTTTGCCGGCAAGGGGCGGCCGGAGGAGGCGGCGCTGGTCGGCCACAAGGGCAAGGGCGGCGGCGGCGGCCGCACGCCGGTGGAATCGCCCGACAGCCTGCACAGCACCGCCTACGCGCGCGTCATCGACCTGCTGGGCGAAGGCGAGATCTACGGCCCCGTGCACGGCATGGACAACGCGCTGCGCGATGTCTACCTGAACGGCACGCCCGTGGCCAACGAGGACGGCTCGCTGAACTTCACCGGCGCGTCGATCGACTTTCGTACCGGCACGCAGTTGCAGGAGCCGCTGCCCGGCTTTCCCGCGTCGGAAAACACCATCGGCATCAACGCCGAGCTCAAGTCGAGCCAGCCGTGGACGCGTCTGTTCACCAACCTGCAGGCCTCGGCCGTGCGCGTCACGCTGGCGGTCGAAGGCCTGAGCCGCGCGGACACCAAGAACGGCGACATCAACGGCTATCGCGTTGAATACGTGATCGAACTGAACACGGACGGCGCCGGCTACCAGACCGTGCTGTCCAGCGCCTTCGATGGCAAGACCACGCAGCGCTATGCGCGCTCGCATCGCATCGACCTGCCGCGCGCGCGCCAGGGCTGGACCCTGCGCGTGCGCCGCATCACGCCCAATGCCAACAGCAACACGATTTCCGACCGGACAGTGGTGGACACGGTCACCGAGGTCATCGATGCCAAGCTGCGCTATCCCATGTCCGCGCTGGTAGGCATCAAGATCGACGCCTCGCAGTTCCAGAGCATTCCCACCCGCGCGTATCACGTGCGCGGCCGCATCATCCGGGTGCCGTCCAACTATCACCCGGACCTGCGCCGCTATGACGGCGTGTGGGACGGCACCTTCAAGCTGGCCTGGACCAACAACCCGGCGTGGGTGTTCTACGACCTCATCAGCAACGACCGCTACGGCCTGGGCACGCGCGTGCCGGCGGGCTGGCTCGACAAGTGGGGCCTGTACCAGATAGGCCGCTACTGCGACGAGATGGTCGATGACGGCTTCGGCGGCAAGGAGCCGCGCTTTACCTGCAACGTCTACCTGCAACAAGCGGCCGATGCCTACCGGGTAGTGCAGGACTTCGCCTCGATCTTTCGCGGCATGGCCTATTGGGCAAACGCCGCCGTGTTCGCCTCGGCCGACATGCCGGGCGATCCGGTCTACACCTTCTCGTCGGCCAACGTGGTCGATGGGCGCTTCAACTACGTCGGCTCGGCGCTGACCACGCGCTATACGGTGGCGCTGGTGTCCTGGAACGACATGTCCGAGATGGGCCGCCAGAAGGTCGAGTATGTCGAGAACCGCGAGGGCATTGCGCGTTACGGCATTCAGCAGGTGGAAGTGACCGGGTTCGGCTGCACCTCGCGCGGCCAGGCGCACCGGATCGGCAAGTGGATGCTGCTGACCTCCAACCTGGAGACGCGCTCGGTCACGTTCTCGGTGGGCCTGGACGCCTGCCGTGTACGGCCGGGCAGCGTCATTCGCGTGGCCGACCAGCATCTGGCGGGCCGCCGCATCGGCGGCCGCATCCGCGAGGGTTCGGCGACGCAGGTCACGGTTGACGCCGAACTCGGCGTGCGGCCGGGCGACCGGCTAACCGTCAACCTGCCCAACGGCCTGTCGGAGACCCGCGTGGTGGCGACCGCGGTGGGCACCGGCCTGACCGTGGACAACACCGTCTTCACGGTGGACTCGACCGAGCTGACCGCCGACCTGGTCGGCCTGCCCGGCACGGTGCTGCACATCACGGTCACCACGCCGTTCTCGCAGGCGCCGCAGGCTGAGTGCGTGTGGACGCTGGAGTCCGAGGCCCTGTCGGCGCAGACGTTCCGCGTGTTGAGCGTCAAGCGCAAGGAAGGCCTGGTGGCCGAGATCGCTGCCGTGCAGCACGAACCCGGCAAGTTCGACAACGTCGATTTCGGCACGCGACTCGATCCCAAGCCGATCACCGTTGTGCCACCGTCGGTGCAACCGGCCCCTGTGAACATCCGCCTGGCCTCGCGCTCGGTGATCGACCAGGGCCTGGCGCGGCACGTCGGCGTCATTAGCTGGGACGCGGCGCCGTCGGCCGTGGCGTACCAGGTGCAGTGGCGGCGCGACAATTCCGACTGGGTCGAAGCGGGTCGCACCGGCGCGCTGACGCTGGAATTGCCGGATATCCGCGCCGGCGCCTACGTGGCGCGGGTGCGGGCGATCAACGTGTCGGACATCTCGTCGGTGTGGGTCAACTCCACCGAGACAATGCTGGAAGGCGACATCGCGCCGCCGCCGGCGTTGGCGCTGCTGGCCGCCAAACCGCTGGTATTCGGCATCGACCTGCGCTGGGCCTTTCCGGAAGGGCGTTTCACCGCCCAGCGCACCGAGATCTGGTACAGCGCGTCCGACGACCGCGCCAGCGCCGTCAAGCTGGGCGACTTCGCCTTCCCGCAAAGCGCTCATACCCTGATGGGGCTGGCGGCCGGGAAGCGCTTCTACTTCTGGGGCCGAATCGTTGCCC
Organism: Achromobacter sp. HNDS-1; assembly: GCF_040084795.1. NCBI lineage: Bacteria > Pseudomonadati > Pseudomonadota > Betaproteobacteria > Burkholderiales > Alcaligenaceae > Achromobacter > Achromobacter sp. HNDS-1. The sequence continues at coordinate 2,631,311 of NZ_CP157584.1, read as the reverse complement.
TGAACGGCGAGATCGGCGCCTGGTATCCGGGCGACCAGGGCGTGATGGGCGAGTCCAGTTGGGAAGCCAGCGAGATCCTGGAATACCTGAACGGCAAGATCAGCCGCGACGAACTGGCCCAGGAGCTGACCGGCACCATCGATGGCCTGACCACCGGCCTGGACGAGACCCGCGCAGCGATCACGGCGGAGGAGACCAAGCGGGCCGATGCCGATGGGGCGTTGTCCTCGCGCGTCGACACGGTGATGGCGACCGCCAACGGCGCGGCCGCCGGCGTGCAGGAAACGCGCAATGCGCTGGTGGACGTCGACGGCCAGCTCAAGGCCACTTGGAGCATCAAGGCCCAGGTCACGAAGGACAACAAGATCTACGCAGCGGGCATGTCGCTGGGCGCCTACTCCCAGCCGGATGGCCAGATGCAGACCTCGGTGTACTTCCAGGCCGACCGGCTGGCGCTGCTGAACGTGGCCAACGGCGCGACGACCACGCCGTTCGTGATCGAGAACGGGCAGACGTTCATCAACGAAGCCTTGATCGGTTCGGCGAAGATCACAAATGCGATGATCCGGAGCTTGAGCGCGGAGAAGATCAATGCCGGGGTGATGAGTGCGCAGCGTATCGATGTCAATACGATTGCCGCGCAACTTGCCAACGTGGGCCAGGCGTATATCAAGCGCGCCAATATTCACGATGCGCAGGTGGATACGTTGTCGATCGCCGGGAATGCGGTGACGATTCCCACATCCTGGTCGGGAAGGCGTGAGGGAACAGTTGTCATCAATAGCAATGTTGTAGGGCCGGTTGTCATCATTGCCTACCGTTCAGGCTACCCGGGGATGGCCTCCAATCTGCGCATTTATGTGAACGGCGCATTGAAGGAAGAAGCTGCCGGATCGCATACTGTCTGGCAGAGCGGCAGCGGAGAGGGCACCATGCCGCTGGAATACACCAGCCTGCCCCTCACCGCGGTAGCGGTAGGCGACGCCGTCGTCGGCAACACGGTCATTACGGTCAATTCGAGCCGTTCGGACAGTCGCGACGCGATGATTCGAATCGTCGCGCTGATGGTGAAGAGGTAGAAACATGTATATCGCATCCTTTTACGACCCCCTGGGGCGCATTATCGGTGTCATGCAGGGGCCGCGCGAGAGCGTCCAGGCCACGTCCGAGGTAACTGGCCATCCCTTCGTCGAGGGTGAGGGAGACCCCGAAGTGCAGTATGTGCAGGATCGGTCCATAGTTTCGCGGCCTGCATCGTCCGTGGTCCTGCGAGAGCACACGCTTTCGGAGTTGCCTGTGCCCTGCGTCATCAGGATCGGTGACCGCTCATATCCCTGCAACGACACCACCGCCGAGCTTTCATTCGATCAGCCGGGGACTTATCTCGTCACGGTCGAAGCCTGGCCCTATCTGAACAAGGAGTTCACCGTTGAAAATCCGCCACTATGAACCCTACGCGCCGCTGCGCGCCCGTGCCTATCCCGCCATCGGCGACCAGCTCGACGCGATCATGAAGTTCGCCGCGCACCTGCAGGCGTCGGGCCAGGCGCTGCCCGACGAGGTGGCGAGCTGGGTGTCGCAATGTCATGACGTCAAACAGCGCTACCCGAAGCCGGCCGACGCCGCGGCCGCGCCCCAAGGACTGCCGGAGAGCAAGGCATGACCCAACCCCTCGCAACCGTCCGCCTCTACGGCCGGCTGGGCGCGGAGTTCGGCCGGCTGCACCGGCTGGCCGTCTCCAGCACCGCCGAAGCGGTACGCGCACTGTGCGTATTGCTGCCCGGCTTCGAGGCCCGCCTGCTCGACAGCGAATCCCGGGGCGTGCGCTACGCCTGCTTCGTCGGCCGCCGCAACCTGGAGGAAAGCGAACTGGCGCGGCCGGCGGGCCGTGAAGACATCCGCATCGCGCCCATGCCCACCGGCGCCAAGCGTGGCGGCCTGATGCAGGTGGTGGTGGGCGTGGCGATGATCGTGGCATCCTTTATTCCGGTGGTCAACGCGGCGCTGTGGGCGAGCGCCAGTACCTCGCTGTTGACAATGGGCATGGCGATGACGCTGGGCGGGGTGGTGCAGTTGCTGACGCCGCAACAGCGCGCGTTGAGCGTCAAGGACGGGCCCAATAACGGCGCGTCGTACAACTTCAACGGCCCGGTCAACACCACGGCGCAGGGCAACCCCGTGCCGGTGCTGTACGGCGAGATGTTCGTGGGCAGCGCCACCATCTCGGCGGGTATCTACTCCGAAGACCAGGTGTGAGGCGAGCCGGAAGGCCAGGCATACCGGACGGGTTTCCCGTCCGGTATGCCTGCCGTTCAGCGGCAAGACGACCTAGAATCAGGCATCGGGTGGAGCGGCGCTTCGCCCTGACGGGGAGCCGCGACACCGCATGAAACGCAATTTCAACATCCACGATCTGCGCATCTTCTACACCGTGGTCATGACCGGATCCACCCGCCAGGCCGCGCAGGCCATGCACCTCACGCAGCCGGCCGTCAGCCACGCCATCTCGCGGCTCGAACAGTCTACCGGCGTGCAGTTGTTCGACCGCTCCCACAAGACGCTGCGGCCCACCGAGGCCGGCCAGTACCTGTACGGCGAAGCCAAGTTCGTGCTGGATGAATTGGTGCGCATCGACGAGGCGCTGCACAGCATCGAACAGTTCGGCGGCCGCGGCCTGCGCATTGCCTGCTCGCCCGCGCTGGCGCTTTCGTACGCGCCCGACGCGGTGCGCCGCTATCTGCAGGCCAATGGCACGAGGCCGTTCTCGCTCGACCTGGAGTCATCGGTGCAGGCGATCAGCGCCGTCGACACCATGCGCGCCGATTTCGGGCTGGGGGCGGTGTCGCAGCAGAGCGCGCGGCTGGCGTTCCGGCCATTCCTGCGCACCGAGGTCATGGCCATCGTGCATCGCGAGCATTGCCTTGCGCGTGGCGATATCGTGAGGGTCGGCGACATCCGCCCCGATAGCTACGTGCAGCCCTTGTGGTCCGACTACGTCATGCCCCAGGGCGACATCGCCGAGTCGATGCAGTTGCGTTCCGGCATGCGGGCCCATATGTCGCTGCTGGCGGGCACCGTATGCGCGGTGCGCGGTGTCAGCATGGTCAACGCGCTGTCGGCGGCCGACATCGCGACAGCCTATCCGGAACTGGTGGCGCTGCCGTTGGCTTCGCGCCAGTGGTTCGATTTCGTGCTGATCGCGCGCAACGAGGCGGCCAGCCAGGAGCCGGCCGAGCGCCTGGTCGAGGCGCTGCACGCAGCCGCGCGCGAACGGCAACGCGGGGTGTACGAGCAAGCGATCCAACTGCTCGCTTAGGCGCCGGGCGCCGAATGCCGGTGGCCGCGCGCCCCGGTGCGGCTGGGAACGATCCTCAATCCGCGGGCGGTTGCCACGGCAGCGATTGCAGGTCGCCGTCGATGCTGATGGCCTGTCCGCTGACCATCGCGCCGAAGGGGCTCGCCAGGAACAGCGCGATGTTGGCGATGTCCGCCGCGCGCACGAACTGCCCCAGGCTGACGCCAGCCAGTTCGAGTCGGGTTTCCTCGGCCACCGTCACGCCCATGTTGCGGGCGCGGGCCGCGATCACGCGGTCGATGCGCGGCCCCGCCACCAGGCCCGGCAGCAGCGCGTTGACGCGGATGCCGTAGCCGCCCAGCTCCACCGCCAGCGAGCGGGTCAGGCCGACCACGCCCCACTTGGTGGCGGCGTAGGGCGTGCGCATCGGCACGCCCATGCGGCCGGCGACTGAGCTGATGTTGATGATGCTGCCGCCGCCCGCCTCGCGCAGCGCGGGCAGCGCGTGCCGCACGGTATGGAACTGCGCGGCCAGGTTGATGTCCAGCGTCGCCTCCAGGTCCTGCGGGGCGATGTCGCCGATGCCGGCGGTCGGCCCGGCGATGCCGGCGTTGTTCACCAGCACGTCGAGTCCGCCCAGGCGCGACAGCGCATCGTCCATGTAGCGCTCGATTTCATCGCGCCGGCTCACGTCGGCGCGCGAATGGGGATGCGGGCACGCCGCCAGCGCTTGTTCGTCCACATCGCACACATGCACCCGCGCGCCGCGCGCCGCGAAAGCGCCGGCGATGGCGGCGCCGATGCCGGCCGCGCCCGCCGTGACGATGACGCGTTTGCCCGACAGGTCCACGGGCAGGGCGCCGATGTCCGCCGCGACGGGGTTCTTCACAGTCATGCTGGTTCCTCCAGGGATGACCCGCGCGGGGTCAGGGTTTCATCAGGCGGCAGGTCGATTCGGCCGGCGAGGTATAGATCTGCTCGCCCGGCGCGCGCGCCACCAGCTTGTAGTAGTCCCAAGGCCCCTTCGATTCCGCGGGCGCTTTCACCTGCATCAGGAACATGTCGTGCACCATCAGGCCGTCGGCGCGGATCCTGCCGTCTTTCACGAAGAAGTCGTTCACCGGATTGGCTTTCAGCCACTTCATGACCGTGTCGCCATCGGTGCTGCCGGTGGCGGCCACGGCCTTCAGGTAGGTGGTGGTGGCCGAGTAGTCGCCGGCCTGCAGCATCGACGGCTTCTTCTTCATCTTCTCCTCGAAGCGCGCCGCCCACTGGCGCGACGCGTCGTCCTGGTCCCAATACCAGGCCGTGGTCAGGTACATGCCCTGCGCCGCCGGCAGGCCGAGCGCGTGAATGTCGGTGATCAGCACCAGCAGGCCGGCGATCTTCATCTTCGGCGTCAACCCGAATTCGGCCGCCGCCTTGACCGCGTTGCTGGTGTCGCTGGCGGAGTTGGCCAGCCCCAGCACCGAGGCGCCCGACGCCTGCGCCTGCAGGATGAAGGACGAGAAGTCCGCCGTGTTCAGCGGATGGCGCACGCGCCCCTTGACCGTTCCGCCCTCGGCCTGCACCACGGTCGAGGCATCGCGTTCGAGCGCCTGGCCGAAAGCGTGGTCCACCGTCAGGAAGAACCAGTCCTTGTTGCCTTCCTTGAGCATCGCCCGCGCCGTGCCGCGCGCCAGCGACACGGTGTCGTAGACGTAATGGACGGTGTAGGGCGTGCATTGCGAATTGGTCAGCTCCGAGGCGCCCGCGCTCACCACGAAGAACGGCGTCTTCTTCTCTTCGGCCACCTTGGCCATGGCCAGCGCGGCCGCCGAGTTGGCGCCGGCGATCAGCATGTTCACGCCTTTCTGGTCGAGCCATTCACGGGCCCGCGACGAGGCGATGTCGGCGCGGTTCTGGTGGTCGGCCACCAGCACCTCGACCTTCTTGCCCGCCACCACGCCGCCCAGGTCCGCCACCGCCATTTTGATGGCCTCGGCGCCGCCGGGGCCATCGGCGTCCGCCGAAAGGCCCGACATGTCGGTGATGAAGCCGATGCGGATCACGCCCTCATCGGCCCGGGCCGCGCCCGTCCATCCCAGCACGGCGGCCAGCGCGGCCGCGCACAGTGTCTTTTTCATGTGTGTCTCCTCGATCCTGCGGATCTCGTTGTGGTGGATGGCCCCGCCGCCTTGGTTCAGAAGGCGACGTCCTGGCCGCCTTTCAGTTGCAGGGTCGCGCGCGCTTCATCGGGCGTGGCGATCTGCAGCGACAGGTCTTCCAGGATGCGGCGGATGCGCCGCACCTGGTCGGCGTTGGACCGCGCCAGTTCCCCTGGCCCGTCCCACAGCGAATCTTCCAGTCCCACTCGCACGTTGCCGCCCATCGTCGCGGCCATGGTGGCCAGCGGTGTCTGCTTGCGTCCGGCCGCGAGAACCGACCAGGTGTAGTCGGCGCCGAACAGGCGGTCGGCGGTGCGCTTCATCATCATCACGTCCTCGGGGTGCGTGCCGATGCCGCCCCGGATGCCGAACACGGACTGGATCAGGAAAGGCGGCTTGAGCAGCTTGCGGTCGACGAAATGGGCCGCGGTGTACAGGTGGCCGATGTCGTAGCACTCGATCTCGAAGCGCGTGCCGTTGTCGCCGCAGGATGTCAGGATGTGCTCGATGTCCTTGAAGGTGTTCTTGAAGATCAGGTCGTTGCTGCCTTCCAGGTAGGGGCGTTCCCAGGTGTGCGAGAACGTCTTGAAGCGCTCCAGCAGTTCGTACATGCCGAAGTTCATCGAACCCATGTTCAGTGACGCGACTTCCGGCTTGAAGCGCAGCGCCGGCGCCATTCGGTCGGCCAGCGGCAGCACCGGCGAACCGCCCGTGGTGATGTTGATCACCACATCGGACGCGGCCTTGATGCGCGGCAGGAACTGCGCATACAGCGCCGGGTCCTGCGTCGGCTGGCCCGTGTCCGGCTGGCGCGCGTGCAAGTGCACGATGGCCGCGCCCGCCTCGGCCGCCTCGATGGCGGAGCGGGCGATCTCGTCGGGCGTGACGGGCAGGTGCGGCGACATCGACGGTGTATGGACCGAGCCGGTGATGGCGCAGGTGATGATGACCTTGTTCCTGGATGGCTTCATGGGCCTGGACCTCTTGGATGTGAAGGCCCGGCTGTCTCCCGCCAGGCGCAGGCCATTCTGTCGCACGCCGCCGGCCGCTGTCACCTGAACAGAAATTATCAATTGATAGGGAATCCGGTGCTGCGGCGCAGCGTAGGGAGGGCCGGCGACGGGGAGGTGCGGGATTGGGGGCAGGGGCCCGTGCGGGTCGTCGAAGCGGCCTTTCAGTGAGTGCCATCCTCGTATATCGAAGTATGGGCGGGGGCCGTGCCATCACTTCCATTGATGCGCCGGAAGGGGCGTTTTCGTAATATGCCGGTTCCGGCGCGCCCGTCCCCTTGCCCTTTTCGATCGATGTCATGAATGCTTTTGTGAACTACGTCCTCGCGGTGGACCTGGGCGGCACGCGCTTTCGCGCGGCGCTGGTCGACGGGGAGGGCGGCATCGCTCATTCCTGCTTCATCGACAGCCCGGCGGGTGTCGCGCCTCAGCCTGGTTGGGACGAGATCGACGCCGACGCCTGGTGGCGCGGCCTGCGGGCGCTGGCGGACACCCTGGCGGCGCAGGCCGGCGCGGCGGCTTTCGACGCGGTCCAGGCCATTGCCATCTGCGGTGTCACGCGCACGCAGGTGTTCGTGGACGCGCACGGCGCGGCCATCCGGCCCGCCATCACCTGGCGCGATACGCGGGCGGCCGCGGACCTGCCCGAATGGTTGTCGTCGCTGCCGGCCGGCCATCCGGAAATCGGACAGATCAACGCCTTTCATCCCTGGGCGCGCATCGCCTGGTTGTTGCGCAGGGAACCGGCGCACGCGGCCCGCGTGCGGGCGGTGCTGGATCCCAAGGATTACCTCAATCTGCGCCTGACCGGCCGGGTGGCCAGCGACACGGTTTCGCTGGCTCGCCTGGCGGCTGCGGCGTCCCCTGTTCCGATATACGCCGGGGCGGCGTCCCCGGCTGTTGCGGAGGTGCCTGCTTCGGCGGCGCCCGCCAGCGACCTGCTCACCGCCATCGGCGCCGACCCCGCCTGGGTGCCCGACCTGCTCGATCCCCTGGACACCGTCGGCCCGGTGCGGTCCGGGCTGCCGGGCGCGCTGGCCCGCCTGGCCGGCCGTCCCGTGATCGCCTGCGCCAACGACACCTGGGCCGCCGTCGCCGGCCTGGGCGCGTTGCGCCCGGGGTATGCCTACAACATCTCGGGCACCACCGAAGTGTTCGGCGCGGTGGGCGCCGAGCCGGTGCATGCCGAAGGCCTGATGACCGTGGATTGGGGCGGCGGCCATCACCAGGTCGGCGGGCCGGGCCAGAATGGCGCCGACACCATTGCCTGGCTGTTGCCTTTGCTGGGCCGTCTGGGCGCTGAAGGCATGGCCGGCGTCGGCCCGTCGATGGATACCCTGCTTGGCGCGCCGCGCGATCCGCAGCCGGCCCTGTTCCTGCCGTACCTGCAGGGCGAGCGCGTGCCGTACTGGGACCCGCACCTGCGCGGCGCCTTTGTCGGCCTGAACCGGCGCCATGGCCCGGGCGACCTGGCCTGGGCCGTGCTGGAAGGCGTGGCGTTCCTGAACCGCATCGTGCTGGAGCGCGCCGAGGCGGCGCTGGGCCAGCCCGTGGCCGAAATCCGTTTCGGCGGCGGCGCCGCGTCCAATGCGCGGTGGTGCCAGGTCAAGGCCGACATCTGCGAGCGTCCCGTCATCGTCGGCCAGGCCGACCAGCCCGGCATTCTTGGCGCGGCGGCCACGGCCTGGACCGGGGTGGGGCGTTACGCCAGCTTCGCGGCGGCGCAGGATGCGCTGGCGCGCGTCGCCCGGCGCTACGCGCCGCGCGCCGACCGGGTCGCCGATTATCGGGCCCTATATGCCCAGTTCCGCGCCGCCGAAGCCGCGCTGGCGCCCGTGTCGCATGCATTGACGGCGCTGCGGCTGGGGTAAAACCCTAGGCGTGATCCGGCGCGCCGCGCTGCCGGCGCGCGTGTGCCGGGTATACACTACGACGCCACAGGCCCGGACCACGATCCGGCCGGCGGGCGCGGCATGATGGACGCCCCGCCATCAATCACATGCAGCAAGGGCGAGGCGATGCGCGGCATCCTGGAAAAGTACGGCACGGCAATTGCGGGATTGGTCCTGGTGGGCTTTTTCGCGATAGCCGCCCCGAATTTCGCCGCGCCCGGCAACCTGCTGAACATCGCCAAGGAAACCAGCTTCCTGGCCATCATCGCCATCGGCTTCACGCTGGCGCTGGTGACCGCGGAACTGGACCTGTCCGTGGCCGACGTGGCCAGTCTGGCCGCCGTGGTCACCGGCGCCCTGGTGCATACCGGCCAGCCCGTGCTGCTGGCGATTGCCGCCGGCCTGGGCGTCGGCCTGTTCTGCGGCCTCTTCAATGGCTTTGCCGTCACCCGGCTGCGGGTTCCCTCCCTGATCGCCACGCTCGGCATGGCCGCCATGGCGCGCGGCTTCGCCTTCATGCTGACGGACGGCGTCTCGTACGTGGGCCGCTGGCCCACCGCCTTCACCGCCCTGGCGCGCGGCAAGCCTTTCGGCATCCCCGCGCTGGTGCTGTGGATGGCGGGCGCGGTGCTGCTCGCCTTCTTCCTGGTCAAGTGGACCCGCACCGGCGCCCGCATGACCGCCACCGGCGAGGCCGGCGAGTCCGCCCGCCTGGCGGGCATCAACATCCGCGCCATGAAAAGCATCGGCCTGGCGCTGTCGGGCCTGTGCGCCGGCCTGGCCGCCGTGCTGCTGACTTCCAGCCTGTCCTCTGCCGCGCCCAACATGGCCGGCGACTATTTCCTGTACGCCATCGCCGCCGTGCTGCTGGGCATGACCATGTTCAATCCCGGCCATGCCAACATTCCCGGCACGCTGGTCGCCGCGCTGATCCTCAAGGTCCTGGGCAATGGCCTGGTGTTGATGGGCGCGGCCTATTACGTGCAGGACATCGTCCTGGGCTTCATCATCGTCGCGTCCGTCGCGGTGTCATCGGCCGTGCTCAAGAAAGCGGCCTTCAAATTCGGATAGGAAGGGGAAACAGCATGAGCCGATTCATCAAGCGCACGTTGCTGCTGGGCGCGTTTGCCGCGCAGGCGCTGGCGGCCAGCGCCGCGCACGCCTTCGACGTCGGCGTGGTGGCCTTCCAGATGTCCTCGGAAACCCATGCGCGCGCCGCCAACGCCGCCGCCGAGGCCGCGCGCGCCAAGGGCTGGACCGTGACGCAGTTGAACGCCGAAGGCTCGCTGCCCAAGCTGGCCGAGCAACTCGACACGCTGGTCAACAAGAAGGTCGACGCCATCGTCATCGCCATGGGCAAGCCGGTCGAGACCGACGCCCAGCTGCAGGCCGCCAAGGAAAAGGGCATCGCCGTCGTCGGCGTCATGTCCGGCGCCAGCCCGCACATGCTGTTCGACGTCGAGGTCAATGAATACGCCACCGGCGCGCAATCGGTGCTGTACCTGCTGGGCAAGATGGGCTACCAGGGCAACATCCTGTCGGCCCGCTTCGACGGCAATTCGGGCACCCGCATCCGCGGCAAGATGCTCGACGCGGTGCTGTCGGAAAACACCGCCGTCAAGGACCTGGCCAAGTTCAGCATGGCGCGCACGCAAAGCTGGCGCGACGACGTGCGCAACGGCATGCAGGCGCTGTTCCTGCGCAACCAGGGGCAGTTCAAGGGCGTCTGGGCCTCGTTCGACGGCCAGGCCTACGTGATTGACGACCTGCTGCAGGCACAAGGCATGAAGAAGGGCGACATCACGCTGGTGTCGGTCGACGGCGGTCCGGAGACCTATCGCCGCATCGCCGATCCCAACAGTCTCATCACCGCCACCATGATGATTCCGTTCGAGCAGTTGGGCGTCACCGCCATCGACGCGATTGACCGCATCGTCGTCAAGAAAGAGCCCAAGGACAAGATCGCGTCCGGCCCCTACCTGTTCATGGACTCGGTGCTGGTCGATGCCAGCAACGTGCAGCAATTCCTGACCCCCGCCAAATAGGCCCACGGCAGGCGGCGTGCCGCGCCGCCCGCCGCCGCATCCTTCATGTCCGCTTCCGCCACCATGACCGCCGCTCCGCCCGCCGCGCTATCGCTCCGCCAAGTCCGCAAGTCCTACGGTGCCGTCGAGGCCCTGAAGGGCGTCGACCTGGAGGTGCCGGCGGGCCGCGTCATGGCCATCTGCGGCGACAACGGCGCGGGCAAGTCCACGCTGATCCGCATCATCTCGGGCGCCCAGGCGCCCACGGGCGGCGAATTGAGCCTGGATGGCAAGGCGGTGGTGTTCGGCTCGCCGCATGACGCGCTGGCGCAGGGCATCGCCACCATCTACCAGGACCTGGCGCTGGCGCCGCGCCTGTCGATCTGGGAAAACGTCTTCATGGGCGCCGAACTGGTGCGCCGCATCGGTCCGCTGCGCGTGCTCGACAAGCGCCGCATGGCGCAGCAGGCGCGCGGTTACCTGCAACGCCTGTCGGTGCCGATCGACGACATGGACCGCCCGGTCGAACGCATGTCGGGTGGCCAGCGTCAGGCCGTGGCCATCGCGCGGGCGCTGCGCTGGGATGCGCGCGTCGTCATCATGGACGAGCCCACCGCCGCGCTCGGGGTCAAGGAAACCGCGCTGGTCCTGAACCTGGTGCGCAAGCTGCGCGAGGAAGGGCGCACCGTCATCCTGATCAGCCACAACATGGCCGACGTGGTCGCGCTGGCCGACCGCGTTGCGATTCTCAAGAGCGGCGTCAAGGTCGTGGAGCGCGACGTGGCGGGCCTGGACGCCGACGCGCTGGCGCATATGGTGATGACGGGCAAGGCCTGAGGGCCGGGGTACCCACGGCGTGCTGCCGCGAGCGGGCAGAAGTGCGACATGGCCGCGATCAGAGAACGGACAAGGTCGGGCGAGAGCTTTGTGGACCGCCTCACGGATTCCGCATGGTAGCGGCGTGTCTCGTTGCCGATGCCGCGCGCCTTGCCCATGATGCTGGACGAAAAAAAACCGCCACCGGCGTTGCGCCGGCGACGGTCCCTTGACCTGACGCGACGAGGACTCAGTCCTTGCGGCTGGTCACTTCGACCAGGTGATAACCGAACTGGGTCTTCACCGGGCCCTGGACTTCGCCGACCGGGGCGCTGAACACCACGGTGTCGAATTCCTTGACCATCTGGCCCGGGCCGAACGTGCCCAGATTGCCGCCGTCGCGGCTGGACGGGCAGCTGGAGTTTTCCTTGGCCAGTTGGGCGAAGTCGGCGCCGTTTTCGATGGCGGTCTTCAGTTCGTTGGCCTTGGCTTCGGTCGAAACCAGGATGTGGCGGGCGGAGGCTTGTGCCATGTTGGGCTCCTTGCGGGGGAATGATTGGGGTGGGGAGAGTAACGCATTTGGGCGGACTCGCAGCGGTGCCATCATAAACGGGCGGGGAGCTTGGCGCGTTTCAAGGGTGTAACGCCATGGTCTGCCAAAAGCGGCCCGCCTTGGTTGGCTATGTGCGCCCCGCGGCCGGTTTTGGAAACGTCCCTGTGGTGCTTTTGTCCAGCATCTGGGCGAGCTTGTCTTGCAGGCCTGCGTGCACCGCGTAGATAAGCACACCCTTCTTTGCCCTGGTCATGAGCACATAGTAAATGTTACGAATGGCCCTGGAGAAGTTGCTATCCCGTTGCTCTTGCGGAATATTTCCCCGAGTTCGGGTGCTCGTGAGCGGTGCATACTGCTGGGCAGAGGCCTGGATGCGCAGGCCCTTTTCGGTGTGGATGAGATCATCGCCTATCAGGACACCCACATAGTCATATTCGAATCCCTGCACGGTATATATGGCTCCAACTTCCTCATGGAGGCCGGGAGCCCGGTTCCATTCTGCATAGGAACGCGGGGCATTCCACCGAGCTTGCCAGCCATTGATGTCGATATCGTAGTTCCTGCCAGGTGTCTTTGCCGTCTTCCAGGGCCAACAGTATCCGGCGACTATGCGACAGGTGGATCCGTCTTTCGCTTGTGCCGCGAGCAGCCTTTGCATGGTGTCGGGGGAGTCGACCAGCGTCACCTCGAAATCCTCATCGGCTTTCAGGGGGGCCAGCTTTCCGTGATTCATGAAATCATCCACCCAGGCCAAATAGGCGTTTGCATCGCGGCAACGCAATTGTTCGGTGAGTGTGCGTTCCGTTACGCACATGCCGGCGTCCAATGCCGCATCCAGGATATGGTGGCTTCGACAGTTTTCGTCGGGATGGAGCCACTGATTGTCATCCACGAAAAATATGGTGAGCTGCCTGTTGCGCAGCAGTTTTGGCAGATCTCCCTCGGACAGGCGATGAGCCTCGTCGACCACCAGGTATTCGGTCGCCGCTCTCCCTTCGGAATAGAAATCCAGGTGTTCCATGCAGTCCTTGATGGCGGCGGAGCGAACGTAGTATTTCGGATTCTTTCCGCGCTCCATCAAGTATCGAACCAGCAGCATTGCGAGCACGGTCTTGCCCGTGCCGACAATCCCCTTGACGATGACGCAGGTGGGCGTCGTTATCTCGTTCAGGGCGGACGCGATTTCCTTGAACGTTTCAGTTTGTCCTGTAGATGGTTCGAACAGGGCGCTGCAGTTGAGCTTGTTGCTGAAATTGGCAATGAAGGTGTCGGAATACCGAAGCCTTGGTGAGATCAGCCTTTCGAGAATCGGGCTCTTGCGTTGCAGGTTCGCTAGAAGAGCAAGCGCGCCCGTTCTTCCGTGATTGCGCGTCATCAGATGCGCGCGGTTCAAATGATCCCGAAACCGCGATTCCCTGAGCAGGTCATTGTCGATTTCGGCATATTCATGGAGGTAGGCCAAGGCATGGATCTGTGGGGACTCTTCGCCCAGGTCCAGAAGTTGCCCAAGGGCGACGCGGTAGATGTCCGCCTGTTCACAGGGGTGGTCGGTGCTGTATGGTTCGCTCGCATTGACCGTTAGCCACCCCATGTCGAATTCGTGGTTCAGGCGGATGCTTCCCTGGGACCATTGCTTCAGTTCAATGATCACAATATGCGTCTGGGCGGCAGCATCCATTCCGATCAGGACGCAGTCGGCCCGCCGATTACCCAGGGGCATGGGGTACTCGATCAGGATGTGCCCATCCATGGGCAATGTTCTGAGCAAATTCGCCAAGGCCGGCAGTGATTTTGCCCAGGATGCCTTTTCCTGTGCGGAAACACCGTTTCGATCAAATGTCTCGACAAATCGACGTGCCAGCCTGTCCGGAAGATCTGGATCAAGGGCTTGATGGCAGAACTCCTCGACGGAGAATATCGCCAGGGCCGTCATTGTTCAGAGCACCAGGTCGTACTTGAGCGCCAGCGCGTCCGGACTGGGCCGATTGACCCGGTCCATCGGAGCCCGTATGGTCTGGCCGCGATACTGCTCATAGATGGTGCCGAGCAATTTCTCGTGCAGATGTATCTTCCCGTCGGGAGCGATCCTGAAGAATCCCAGATCAAATAGCGTGTGGATGTCGGCACGTAGCAGGAGACCGTTTTGCACCACATTGGAATCCGTGCCCAGGTACGGGGCAATGTGAGCCGCTTCGAGGACAGCCTCAACCGCGCAGTCCGTCACGACGCATCGGCCGTCATAGGCCTTGAGCAGCTTTCGCCGGAACACTGGCTGTCCCTGCCGGCGAACGATTTCCTGGATCACTTTTCTGCGGCCATCAACCATGTCTTCAGGATTGAAGGCTTCGTGGGCGCTGGCTTCTGCTTCAGCCTGTCCCAGCTCGCGCTCCACGTGGGATGCGGGGATCTTTTGATTGAAGACCTGTTGGACAAAGGCGTCCAGACTGCCGTAGACATCGAGAATCGCTTGCACTTTGGCGTCGGAAATGCGGGTAAAGCCCCGATAGCCTTTGTTGAGATAATTGACCACCGGTTCGCTCATCACGTTGACGGCAACAGGTTGTGGGCGATTCAGCAGGTACATGTACTGCCAGGTCTCACCGGCGTCGTTCTTGCCCCAGATCCTGTTGGCCAACGGAGCGTTGGTGAATTTTGCGATGATCGAGGATAGGAACTGGTACCCGTTGTCATATACGGCAAGCACCAAATCGCCGACCTGCATCGCTTCCCAGGTCCGCTTGTTGACAGGGCCGGGTACGGCACCCCATGCATGGAAGCCTTCGGAATCGGGGATCAGGGATTGATAGTAAGCACCCTGATCATCCGGCAGTTCCTCTCCCAGCCACGCAATCGGGACTGCGTTGAGAATGGAGTCCCTAAGATGCCCGCGCGCGTGTCTGTCACCCGCGGTAAAAATGAAGATCTGGCGCATGGATCAGTAGTCCGAGTATTTTTTGGACTTGCCCTTTACCTTGTCCGCCGGGTATTTCTGTGCGTTTTTTTGCAGTTTCTGGGTGACGGCCTCATTCAGATCGACACCAAGGGTGGATGACAGCCGTACCAGATAAAGAAGGACATCCGCGAGCTCATCCTTGACGGCCTGGACCGTTGCGGGGTTCGTGCCCGCGTTTTTGGAATCGGCCTCGCTCATCCACTGAAAGATCTCGGAGAGCTCGCCTACTTCCCCGGTCAAAGCCATGACGAGGTTCTTCGGGGAGTGGAATTGTTCCCAGTCGCGGTCCTTGGCGAATTGGTCTTGCGCGGCCGTCAGGCGTGCAATATCGATAAGAGGTCCGCTCGGCGTTTTGTCGTCGGTGTCCGTCACATCTTTCCTTTGGTCCGATACTTGGTTTCAGGAAAGCATGTTACTCGGTCTTACGATGAGGGTAGTGCGGAGGGCTTTGCGACACGGCGCCTACCTATATGCGGGATACAAAAAAAGGGCGCCTGATGCGCCCTTTCTCTATCTCATGATCGCGTCACCGCACCGGCCACCCATACATCAACCCGCCATTCCGATACGACGCGTTCAACCCCCGCGACAGCTTCAGCGGGCTGCCGGCCCCCAGATTCTTCTCGAAGCTCTCGCCGTAATTGCCGATCTGCTTGATGACGTTGTAGGCCCACTTATCATCCACGCCCAGGTTCTTGCCCATGCCCGGCGTCACGCCCAGCAGACGCTGCACGTTGGGGTTGGTGCTCTTGAGCATCTCGTCCACGTTCTTCGAGGTGACGCCGTATTCCTCGGCTTCCAGCATCGCGAACAGGGTCCAGCGGACCACGTTGAACCATTGCTCGTCGCCCTGGCGCACCATGGGACCCAGCGGTTCCTTGGAGAAGTTCTCCGGCAGGATGTCGTATTTCTCGGGGTTTTCGAGATTGGTGCGGGCCGCGGCCAGTTGCGACTTGTCGCCGGTGAAGGCGTCGCAGCGGCCCACCGCGAAGGCGCGGACGATTTCATCCATGCGCTCGACCACCACCGGCTTGAAGGCGATGTTCTGCGAGCGGAACCAGTCGGACAGATTCAGTTCGGTGGTGGTGCCGGGCTGCACGCAGACGGTGGCGCCGTCCAGCTCCTTGGCGCTTTTCACGTTCAGCGACTTGTTCACCATGATGCCCTGGCTGTCGTAGTAGTTCACGCCCACGCCGATCAGGCCCAGGGTGGTGTCGCGCGTCATGACCAGGGTGGTGTTGCGCGGCAGGACGTCGACTTCGCCGGACTGCAGGGCGGTGAAGCGCTGCACCGCGCTGACGGCCATGATCTTGGACTTGGAGGCATCGCCGAACATGGTCACGGCCAGCGCGCGGCACAGGTCCACGTCCAGGCCCGTCCAGCCGCCCTTGCTGTCATTGACCGAGAAGCCGGCCACGCCGGTGGACACGCCGCACTGCACGAAGCCTTTGTTCTTGACGTTCTCGAACGTCGCGCCCGCGCTGGCGCCCCACGACGAGAGAAGAAGCGCGGCGCCTGCCGCGACGGTAGTCAGTGCTTTCATGGTGTCTCCGCGCGGGCGCGCAACTTATGGGTCTATGTCCGCCGACAGGCGGAAATGCGGCGAATGGTATCGGCCGGGCCTGGGGCGGAGAATCAGGGAATTCCCGTTAAATCCACTGGGCGGAATTTACGGGGCCGGATGGCGCCAGCGAGGACCGCTGGCGTGAGGAGCGCCACTGCGGAAATCCACTGAAACCGTCTGCCCCCGGCGCGTAACCATTTCGATAATTCCTTCCGCGCACACTGCCCTCACCGCGTCCGCATCGGCTGACGCGATTGCGAGGGAGATGCATCATGAAGAGTCTAGTCAAAGCCGCCATGACCGCGGGTGCCGCGGCGGTCCTGTCCCTGGGGGCGCTCGCCGTGCCCGGCGTCGCGCAGGCCGGCGTGGCCATCAGCATCGACGTGGCGCCGCCGCCGCCCCGGGTGGAAGTCGTGCCGCCGCCGCGCGTGGGCTATGTGTGGGCGCCGGGCCATTGGGAATGGGTGGGCGGCCGCCATGCCTGGATCGAGGGCGCCTGGCTGCCGGCGCGGCCGGGCTATGTGTATCACGGGCCTGAGTGGCGCCAGCGGCATGGGCATTGGGTGTATTACGAGGGGCGCTGGGGGCGGTATTGAGATTGCGCCAGGCGTGAAGCAATGATCACGCTCAGGCGGAGAGGGGTTGCACGCGGATCGTGATCTCTCGCGCCGGCGCGCCGGCCGCCAACCCAAGCTACCAGACGCTGCGCCGGGTCATGGATGCATTGGGCGTATCGCTCACGGCCGTCGCCAAGGGCAAGGACACCGCGCACGCATAGCGCCGCGCAAACAAAAAGCCGCTCTGCGTGGCAGGAGCGGCTTTTTCAATCTTGTGCCCGGGGCCGGAATCGAACCGGGCGGGATTTTGAGTCGGTGTGTTTGAGTCGCTGAATCTTGCATCCTAGCTGTGGCCGCACCTTTGCGCTTGGCCAGGCATCACGCATCCATGCGTTGTGCGTTCCATAACTCGAAAGTGCTCTTTAAATGTCATGACGACCAACAAAGTGCGGTGTTTCTGGCAACACAATGTTAGCTAAGTGATTCCTTACCTCGCTCGCAATCTCTGCTTGGGATTCACTGCGTTCCTTGCACTTCATGGCCCACATGCGTCCAGGGTGCAGCGTATCCCATCGCGGCCGAAGGCCGTTGTAGCGACCCGAGCCAGGATCATGGTTTCCAAATCCCTCCACGATCAGGTTCCATAGTGGGGAAAATTTAGCAATCATCAGGGACTCACCCAGTGGAATCCAAATCTCATCTACCACCAAATAACGGCACGTGAAATCGTCAATGCTAAGGGTATTAGTTGCTTCGACAGACTCGGCATGCTCCTGCAAGCGTGAGAATAGCGCTCTCGACTTGGTCGGGTCGGGCAGTACCTTGCCTTTGCGGGCTCCTTGCGGTACTGCCTTGCCGACGTAAATGGGAATGCTTGGACTGCTTGAGTCCATTTGATTTGGCTTGGAGATCGGACCATAGGCTTCATGCTTGCCATGGTAGTAAATAGCGTAGATACCGGCACCAAAAAACGACTTTAATGAGCCTAGAGGATGAGCTGGCTGGCTGACCAAGGCCTCTGCAACGCTGGCTCCTAGATTTTTCTTGTCCAGTGGATTGAAAGGAACGATTTCTGCTGTGTGGGATTTATTATTCATGCAGCCGATTTCTTCTTGTTTGTGTTTAGGTTGACTTGGATCTGGTGCAGTTCACTGTGGATTAGCGCTTCTGCTACTGATGACGCCACAATGCGTGCGAGCGCCACGGGCACAGCATTACCCAGCTGGCGCATGGTTTCCGTCCATGATCCATGAAAAACGTAGCCGTCGGGAAATGTCTGAATGCGGGCCGTTTCGCGCGCGGTGAAGTAACGCACACTACCATCGGTTAGTACCATCATGTTTTCGCCACCGGGCACGCCATGATCGCCGGCCTTAATGGTCTTCGCAGGCTGATCCAAAGGGCTTCCAGTATGTCCAGGGTAGATTTTCGCACCATCCTGGAATTTATGGTCACGGATTCTGGCGGCTTCGTGCGATCGAGGGTTAGGCAGATCGGCAATAGCGTCGCGCACCGTGCGCCACGGCAAGGTCGAGGGAGGCTTGGCCGTCAGGGCTTGGATACGCTTGGCCAACTTGACGGGCTGCATAGGGCGATTATTCCTCGCGATCTTGTGACGATCCCAGTACTCACCGGTTATCCATTGAGCATATATTAGAGCGTCTTCGCTGTGTGTTGCATCGGGAAAATGCCAGTCGATGTCAAGGTCCGAGCGGGTGCCCACAATGAAAACACGTTCCCGCTTTTGGGGCACGCCATAGTCCGCCGCATTCACGAGGGTAGCGGTCACATTGTAGGTAAGTCCAGTTTCATGCATGCGGCCACTTGTTTTCTCGGCCTGCAAGCGCATCAAATGGTCAAACCAGGACTCTTCCTCGTGGCGAGGAGCCTCCGGAAACTCTAATTGCAGCTTGATGTATTCGAAGTAATTCGCAAAGCTTGATCGGGTGAGTCCCTTCACATTTTCCACAATGAAGGTCTTGGGGCGGAGCGTACGTACGATTTGCACCGTGGCCGGGAACATATCGCGTTTGTCGTCATGAGCCCTGTGTTTGCCACCCATCGAGAATGGTTGGCATGGGGGGCCTCCCGCTAATAGCTCGATATCCTGCGGGATATCGGACCAATCGACTGCGCGCACATCTCCTTCACTCAAGGGCCAGTTGCAAACCAACGGGTAGCCGCGGCGCTGATTCTCGCGCACTGTGTCGCAAGCCCATTTGTCCCATTCCACCACTGCCAGGGACCTAAATCCAGCCAGACTCACGCCCATCGCCAGACCGCCAGCTCCAGCGAATAGCTCCACCGCTCGCATCATTTCATTTCTCCTGCGTCTTCATTCAGGAATGTCATAAGTCGAGTCAGAACACTTTCCATATCACGCAACTCACATTCCCATACCACCAATACTTTCCAACCCATCGCACCTAGCTGTTCGAGCTTCATTGCGTCACGAGTGCGGTTCCCTTCCAGCTTTGCCCGCCAGAAGTCGAGATTCGACTTTGGCATGCGCGCGAGCGCACACGCGTCACCATGCATGTGCCAGAAACAGCCGTGCACGAATACGATCTTTCGTCGGCTAGGAAAGACCAGGTCGGGCTTTCCCGGCAGACGTTTGTCGTGCAGTCGATATCTAAATCCGCGTGCGTGGAGTGCCTTGCGAATGCTCAGCTCGGGCTTCGTGTCACGGCCCCGTATGCGTGCCATGCGTTCAGAGCGTTGTTCGGGGGAGAGTGTATCAATCACTGTAATTTTGTCCAGTGCTTCCCCGCCATCCTCGGATGTGTCTGGCGGCTCGCCATTCAGCAGGAGAAGGCGAACATTGTGCGCTCGCGGCACGCGGTGGAGTGGCATCGAATGTTAGCGCATGGCAACGGTCACAGGTTATGGAGGACTTGGCTATAGCATCCATGAGCTCGCGGTGCGTCGACGGAACAGTCGTATGTGTCGTGAGTCTTGATCGCTGCGTGGTTACGACACGAGGCTGCTAGTACCAGCTTGGCGATATGGGACTGAAATCCGGCTAGGCTTATTGGAAATACTAGGGATTTCTGAGATGGTGCCCGGGGCCGGAATCGAACCGGCACGCCTTGCGGCGGGGGATTTTGAGTCCCGCTAGCGTTGCTAGAAAATACGCGGGTTTCAAGCCGATTCGTTCCGCATTTTTGGGGGTTGGTCTCCCTGGAGAGAAAGGAAAAAGCGGAACGGATTTTAGCGTACCGGCTTCAGCAGTGCGGCCCTTGTTCTGTAATGCTTCCTTGTAAGGCTGACGCTGCTGTGTTGTAGCAACTGGCTGGCGGCTTCGTCGCTTTCCGACAGGTCGCCGGCGCGCTTGCGCATGTCGCGCAAGATCATTGAGCGGATTTCCTCGGCAAGCTGTGCTTCGCCGGCCGCCTCCGCGTTCACCGCAGCCCATTCGCGGGCGAATTCCCAGCGGTTGCGCAGCATCGTATAGGTCACCGGGCGGCCGGTCGCTGTCGTGAGCAACATTTGGTGGTGGGCACGTACGGCTCGCCGCCGCCTGATAAGCGCCGGCAGCACTTCAGACAAGGACACGTCGAAGTCGGCCTTCTTCCCCGTCTTGCTGGCCTTCAGGCGCAGCAAATCGCCGTCCGGCAGCGGGACGTTGATTGCATCCTTGATTCGCATGCCCGTGGCCGTGGCGATATCCATCGCGTCTTGCAAGACCTGGTCCCCGGCGTGATATACCGCGTCGAATAGATCATCCGTCACCTCGAATTCGCGGGCGTTCTCGGGGTTCTTCCAACGTGACCTTTCCAGGCCCGCCGCTGGCCAATGCACTGTCGTGTAGCCTTCTTTGCGCGCCCAGTTCCAGACGATTTGAAGCAGGGCCATCTCACGGTTTCCGCGCGTCTTTGCAGTCCGCCGGCGCAGGTAGCCCGTAAGGTGTATGAGCTCCACCGATTCCCAGGTAGCGGGACCAAAGACCGGTCGCAGCTGTCGTAGACACTTCGAATAGCCGTCCCGGGTTTCGTCGTTTTTATAGGAAAGCAGGCCGGTATCTTTGTCGGCCTCCCAGGCTGAGAACGCCTGTTCAAGGGTGCCGACGACGCGCGCGGCACCCTTGCGGATTTCTTCCCACTTTGCCACGGCCTGGTCATAGTCCGTACCCAGCGGGATATCCTTTTCGCCGTCCTGGCGACGGTCGTAGAAGTAGTACGTGACGACGCGCCCACTTTTTCGCTTGCGCGTGTGGGTGCGCAAATTCTGAAACTTGTTGGTCATTTCACGGCAGATAAATTGGGGGCGGAATGTCTAGGCAGTTCCCGACCTTCTACCCAGGCCGTGACATGGGAAACCAACACAACATTTCGTTTGCGCACCACCTTGTACGGGATGCGGTATTCATCCAGCACTCTTTGCTGGGCGGATGCCTGGGCGTACCCAGTCAGGCGTTGCAGCGCTGTATCGGATAGGATTGGGTCCATATCGCCTCCCGAGTCATTAGCCGCCCAGGGGGCGGCGCACGCCCTGTTGCTTGAGGGCACGGATAGCTGCGTCGATCAGACGAGGCGTGCGGTGTGCAGGGTCGGGCGTGTCAGCCTCCGGCATGCGGATGTATCCAAACTCGATGCCGTTGCGGATGAACCGCTGTGCGGCCTCCAGGGCCTCCAGCGCCGCATTGCGCACGTCCTCGGCGCTGGGCTGGGGCGCGGCATGCAGGAATAGCGGCTCCGGCTCTTCGCCGAGTGCGCAGTAGCTGCGCGCCTCGACCACATCGAAGAACAGCATGCAGGGGGAGCCTTCCTCGTCCAGCGTCAGGTAGGCCGCCGGCTGCGCGTCCCCGGCTACAGGGGCGCTTGCCAGGGGTGCGGCGAGCCGGCACGACGGACACCCGGCACCCTGGAACGCCGCACCGCAGTTGGCGCAGCGATGAGTCAACGGCACATTGGCTACCTGGGCGCGCAGCTTGGCCAGCACGGCGCCCTCGAAGGCGCGAAACATCGGCAGCAGTGACACACTGCGGCGCCCGTGCATGGCGCCAATTGCCAGGATCTCGGGGTCCGTCAGCACGCGCTGGGTGATGTCGTCTTGTTCGGCCGCCTGGGCGGCGTTGTTCTGGTTGATCATATTTCCCTCGTATTGGGCAATAGAATCCCCGCCCGCGCCGTTTGGGCGGGTAGGGTATGGGTGGTGTGGGGTTTACCGCTGGGGGCGGTGAGAAACGCTCTTTTCCAGCCGATCGAGGCAGGCGCGGCCGAGCTTCACCAGGTCGGCGTCAGTGGGCGTCAACCCGCCGGGGGTGGCGATCATGTCGGCCAAGCGGTCGAGGGTGCCGATGATGGCACCCCGCGGCAGGGCAGAGGCCCACGGCTCGTATCCTTGTTCATCGCGCCCCGATGGCGCTTGACGCAGGCCGAACGCCCAGCGGCTACCCTGGATATCCTCTGCGCCGGCCAGCACGGCTTGCAGGACGGTCCTGTAGGCGATGGCGGCTACCTCGGCGGCCATGGTCTGAGCCAGGGCCGCGCGGGCAGGGGCGGCGTACATGCCCGTCCTGCGGATGCTGGGGAGCACTTCATGCGTGACCCAGCGGCGGAAACGGTGCGGCAGTGTTCCTGGCTTGATCGCATCCCGGCAACGCAGAACCAGGGTGTCTAGGCCGGGCCTGGAAATGATGGCGACGGATTGATCGCCGCCGCCGCGTCCTTTTGCGTCACTGGAAAGGGTCTGCGTTGAATGCAGACCCTTTTCATCGGCATCAAGTCTACGGATTGCCGTCGTCTCAAGATTCAGTGCCCGGCATACATCAGCAGCGACGAACCACGGTTCGCCGTCACGCATGACGACGCGCACGGGATGAGCTTCAAATGTGAAGGCCGGGGGTGTGAGCGCGAGTGCGCGGGTAGGTTCGGCCATGGGATGACCTCCATTGCGAGCGGTAGTAACACCGCCTTCCCGACGCCAATCGGGCGGGCGGAACCGTGCAGGTTGGCGTACCGGGCAATGGAACCGGCGAGCCTTGCGGCTCCCCGCACGGCCCGCCCAAAGAGGGCTTGCCATGCTGCGGAAAAAAAGACGCCACAAAACTTCTGTGGCGGTTCATCCGCCATTGCTCTGGGACGCCAATCCCAGTCTCGCTGTTGATGCAGCGATGAGCAGACGGTAAACCCGTGGCAGGCGGACGCGAAGGTCAAAGCGTCCGATTGATTCGGGTGTAATCTTGCATATCAGCCGCTCAAAATGCTAGGACGGGTGGCTTATGGAAATGGCACATTGCGCTGCTTATGGCCTGGATAGCCGGGCTACCTCTAGTAGTGCATTGACCAGGTCAATACGTTCGCCGATCCAACGGACGTTGGTAACGCACCAGCTATTGCCCAGCGCCTTGTAGCGCGGGCCGTCCGCATCCCGTACACGCCATTTCCCGCTGCCTCTGGCGCGCCGTACTTGCAGGCCATCAGCTGCGCACTGTTCGGGCGTTTCGGTGGCGTCCATGGGCCGCCATCCGTCCCAGCCGGGTATGCGCGTGTAGCCCCTTGGAAAAGCCTGGAGGGCTTCGCATTCCTCGGGCGTTAGACGGCGTACCTGCGTGCCCAATAGCGCGCCATTGTGTCGCCGAGGCCCGTTGTTGCTGTCCAGGGGCGCATGCACGTCGTCAATGCGTACCCCACTTTGGCTTGACTGGAACGCCACCACCTGTTGGTGGCGGCCGATGGCTTGGCCGCCAGCGTGAGGCATCGCAACATAGGTTTGTTGCTTGGCGCCGGGTTCCGCAGCGAGCGCCCCTGCCACATTCATGAGTCGCACTTCGTCGCGTTGGTTCTGGGCAAAGCCTATGGGTACTAGCGGCGTACCCCGGCCGGTGCCGTCCTCGCTCGCGTCGAAACCTTCGCCACGCAGGCTGTGCGCGATCAAGGTTTCCGATGATGGGTCGAACCGGGAAGTGCCATACGAGCCCGTGGTGAGGCACTTCGCCACGAGCAAGCCAGCGTGCGCATCCTGCTGCGTGGCGCTTCCTGCGGCTCGGGCGTTGCCTTGCAGGGTGCCGGCGACGAGGCCGCCGTCGCAGTCGAAGTCGGTCCCGAGTCCGCCACCGCCTTGAGCGCGTGCGCTAAGGGTCGGGGAAGGGACTTTCCCCGCCTCGCGGCTCGGCGCAGGATTCCCCGACAAGCTGTAGCGCTCAAATAGAACCGCTGCGGCACTTCGCCAGTCTCCAAGATATCCGACAACGAAGACACGACGGCGCCGCTGGGGTACTCCAAAGTATTGAGCGTCAAGAACTCGGTAGGCGTACCCATACCCGAGTTGGCCCAGCATCCCGAGGAAGGTTCCAAAGTCCCTGCCTTCGTTGCTCGACAAGACACCGGGGACGTTCTCCCATACCAACCACTTGGGGCGGTACTTTGCAGCAATGGCACCAAAGGTAAGCATGAGGTCGCCACGCGGGTCATCCAGTCCTTTTCGGAGTCCTGCGACGCTGAAAGATTGGCATGGGGTTCCGCCGCAAAGAAGGTCAATAGAGGCATCAGGCCATTCCTTGTATTTGGTCATATCGCCCCAGTTGGGCGTATCGGGGTAGTGGTGGGCGAGGACAGCGCAGGGGAACGGCTCAATTTCGCTGAAGGCGACCGCCTTCCATCCGAGAGGGTTCCACGCAACACTGGCCGCCTCGATGCCGCTGCACACGCTAAGAAACCGCATGCTCACCTCCCCATGCTTTGGCGGAGCTTTTCGCGCTTGTCGAGATAGGCGCGGATGAACGTGACAACCGAGCAGTACGCGCAGCCGGCTCCGAAGCCAAGAGTGAAATGGAGCCAATTCACGATGCGCCTCCGGTGTTCTGCCCCCCCTGGGCGGGGGCGAGCTCGACATGCGCCGCCCACCACTTGGCGCACTTCCCGGATGCTTTGTTGCACACCACAATTCGCACTCCGCGCGCATCCCAACCGGTGACTACGCCGAGGAATGAGCCGCGGCGATGGACGACACGCACTTCGGCATCTAGGGGATAGGAACGTTTAAGGGATTCCAGCAATGCCGCCTCGGCTGCGCGGAATGCGATAAAGGCTCTCTCGACTGCGAGGCTATAGCCGGGGGCGTGGCCTTCCCAATACGATTGCGTGGTCATGCTTTTTCTCCTTGTTCCTCGCCGATAACCCAGCGCAGGGCGGCGGCGTACTCGCCCTGGGACGTTTCCAGGGCGGTCAAGATGTGTTTGCGGGATTTCATGCGGGGGCGGTCGCCCATGACGGCGGCTTGCTTGCGGCTGCGCTCATGCGGCTTGGCATCCTTGCCCGCTTCGACCAGTTCGGCCACCTTGGCGCGTTGCTCATCGGGCTTAAGTTTCGCCAGGGCTTTGGCATGGGTAAGGGTGATTTGCCCGGCCTCGACGGCGTTTTGTACGGCCTGGGGGCTATCCAGTAGCGCCAGGGTGTCGCGCACGGTGGTGGCGGAGCAGTTATAGATAATGGCGATTTGGTCTTCACCTTTGCCTAGGGCAAGGTGGCGGCGCATCTTCTCGGCGCGTCCGAGTGGCGTATCTGCTGTGCGCGCTTCGTTTTCGCTAACGATGGCGTCGAGGGCGTCTTTGCGCTTGCCGTGCCACACGATAGCGGGAACGAGTCTCGGCTCTACGCCGCGTTCGCGCCGCCATTGGTTGCTGAGTCGTGCGGCCTTGACCCGCGACCGGCCGAAAACGACTTCGGTTTCGCCCGTCTCGGGATTTTTGGAGACCCCGATGGGTTCTAGAACGCCCTGGAAGTCGATGTTGCGGGCCAGGGCTTCGTCTACGGGTAGATGGACTCGCGGATCATAGAGGGGGCTCGATTCGTCGGTAACGAGAGTGAGCTTGTCAGGGTCGAAGGTGAGCAAATTGCTTTGCCCATCGGCGCCGTAAACGTCCTTTGATTTTTTCGCCATGTTGCTTCCATTGATGTGGGGGAATTTCGGTTGCGTCAGCGGTTGGCTACGCGTGTGTTGGGGATGGCCCGGCCAGCGTTGGGGACGCCTCGCCAGATGTTCGAGACCGTGCCGCGAGATATGTGGAATTGCTCGGCAAGCGCGTAGACCGTCACCACGCCGCGCATGTCGTTGATGTAGGCAATCTGTTCATCGCCCAAGGGGGCGCCCGGCTCGGGCGGTGGGGGTATTTCGAATTCCGGGTGCAGGTAGGGCACCGGGGGCGGGATAGGTGGGAGCCAGCCATTCCGATCGCGCACGATGAATTCAATTCCGTTCATAGCGCGATGTGCAGAAGCCATCCGAGAATCTGGCGGCCGAAAAGGCAGAACGCCGCCAGGGCGATGCCAGCCGGCCACCCGATCCAAGGCGGAATATCTGCGTCCTGGCTCCAATTGCCTTTGCCGGCGTGGTCACGGGGTGCGATGAAGTCGCCCAGCTTGCGAGCCGCCTTGGCGACGATGCGTAGGGGGCGGATGCGTGCCGGGGGCGCGCTTGCGCTGACGGTGTTCATTGGGTGGCGCTCCAGGGGTCGGCCGCGACATAGCGGCGGATGCAGTAGTTGCCGATGGGGACCAGAGCCACCGCCACCAGGGCGAGCAGCGCCAGGCCCCACCAGATGGCGGGGATAGTTGAGGGCATAGGGATGGGCGCGGTGTGCGCGGTGGTGGGGCTTCGGAGAGCAGGCCGGAAGGCCCGATCAGTTCACTTCCAGGATGAAAGTCACTTTTTGCGCCGGTGACGAAGCGGCGCCGGCCCGCTCTCCGAAGCCGCCCCGGCGTGCGGGGCATGGCTTGCGGTGCTACTTGCTGATGCCGCTTCCGAAATTGAAGGCGTCGATGAGTTCTTCGATAAAGCGGATGATCATTGCAACCATGGGTAGTTCCGTCCGATTTTTCTAATCTTGCGGGTGGCGCTGAGACACTCTTAAGTTTTCCGAGAATGTGCCGTCGTATAGGGGTAGCCTCCGGAGAAATCTATGTTTTCGAACCTTGAAATATTCCGCGTTGGAATCCCGTCGTTCCTTACGGCTTTCGTCGTTTTGGCTTTGATGGCGGCCCTTGGCAGACTGTTAATCAAAACTTGGGAAATGCCGGCGGCTGTCTTCTGGGGCTCCGTAGCAGTCTTGTCCGCCCTCTTCATTGGCGGGCCGCTCTGGGACTGGTGGACCGCCGATGATCCATCGAGATTTGTTAGCCGGTTTACTTCCACTGAACCTTTCTTCTCGAAAGACCAACTTTGGTCATTGGTGAAGTTCCGTTTTTGGGGATGCGTGGCGGGAACCATCACGGGCCTAGTTGGGCTGCAAATCTTTGAAAATTGGCGCTGGCGCTAAGCATGCAAATCAAGCCGGCGCTTTGCCGGCTTTTTCTCAGATGGAGCCCTGCCTTGCTGATGAATCGTGAGCAAAACCGCCTCACCGCGGGCGGAGGTCCATTCGCTCACGTCAGACGATGCGGCTTTCTGTGCCGTTCATGAACAACGCGGACCGTCCCCTAACGTCTGTACATGGGGCCTGACGATACCCCGCACGCGGGGCATGAGCCGGGCAGTTGAGAATGAGAGAATTGCGTTCTGGAGCGGCTATGAGTGGAGGTCGGCGGGCACCGTAGGGCGCAGTTATTCAATTAGCGATGACATTCGCTGGCGATGATGACTGTCCACTTTCCACACTAAGCGGGCAAACAGGCTAGATCGTGAGGAACTCATGTACACAGTGATCGTTGTCAGGGACCGACCCGACTTCAGGTGTTTTCTGGATTTGCTTTATGGCCCTGGGCGGGATGTAGATACAGACGGCGATTCGTTCCCCGTGAGCAGCCGCTCGTGGACCTACCTCTACGTGAAAGATCGTGAGAGCGAAGATCCCTGCGTGGAGATCCAGGGTAGCGAGGCAGATGGCGCAATATTCAATGTGCAGTCCGAGTCATCGAGATTGGAAGAACTGACTGCGCTGTACCTGTTCCTGACCTGCGGCGGTTCGATTTCCACTACGGATCAGGAGCTTGACGAGGCTTCTGTCCGTTCGTTGTGCGAGAAATACTCCGTCGAGCTTCGCCGAGCCCGTAGCTCAATATGGCAATTGTCGACGAATGAGTCCCCGTCTCCGTAGGGACAATGGGCCGTCCCTAAACATTGGCCGGTTTCGGTAAGCGCTGACCCGCAGCGCTGGCCGAAACCCGCTTTTCAGCGGACTCGGATTTCATGCCGGGGTTATCGTCGCCACGCCCGGCTGGGCGTTGTCTGGCTGTAGAAGCCCAGACACACAGGGGGCCGGGGGCGCGCTGGCGCCTGGCTAGTCCTGTTTCGCCCTTCCCCGGTGGGGGCGGGCGGCCTCGGTTGTTAAAGAGCGGTGCTACGTGTAAGTGCTGAGTTGGAAGCATAATTACATTAAAACCCATCAAGGTCAAGTAAGCTTACAGTTATGGGCAAAAAAATGCGCTTTTTGCCCATCGATTGGGCCAGCTACCGGGGGCGGCGCGAGCGTCTAGCGTGATAGGCTTTTTGGTCATGGTGCCTCATGTTTGGACGGCGAGGCGGGCAAGGGAAGTAACTGCAATGATGTATGACCTAGGCGGCATGCGCGGCCTGTTCTGTGGCTTTCGGTCCTGTCTACAACAGGAGAAAGACATGCTGGAAAAAATAGATTATCTGCGTCGCGGTGAACTCATCGAAAAAGCTTGCTGGACGATGGCGGCGGTGTCAGTGTTTGGCGGTGTGATTTGCGCAGCCAAGTTCGGCAAGACGGTAAGCAGGACTCTATGGGGCCTGGATGAATCACCAGACGCGGCGCTTGTGATTGCGTGGATTGCCGCCGGCCTGGCGTCTGCAATTATGTGGTTGGCGCTAAGTGGCATCGGAACCATTTTGAGGCGGCTGGGAGCAGCTGACGGTGCTGAAGCGCTTGGGGCGACAATGCCGCGCAGCCTTGCTACAGAGGCGCAAGCATCTACTGAGGCAGGGATACGCAAGAAGGAAGAAAGAGAATCGATTGTTGTGCTGGGCGCCGTCTTGACCTTCTTGGGCCTGCTAGCGGTTGGCGCCCTGGTTCAACGCATGGGCTGAACCGCTCGAATTCTCTGGGCAATTCAGCCCCGCCGGAAATACTTCCGGAGTTCGACCATCGTTCCAATGATGAGTAGGGGTTCCCGGTCGCTGTAGAGCGTTGGGTAGTCATCGTTGAGCGGAACGAGTTCAAAAACTTCGCGGCCATTGGTGTCAATGCCGCGAGGTCGAAATTTCTTGAACGTCGCCTCGTAGCCGCCATTTCTCGCCACCACGAAATCCCCGGGCCGCGGGCAAACTTCCTGATCCACGATGATGCGATCCCCTGGCGTGAACATAGGCGCCATGGATTGGCCGACTATTTCCAGCGCGAAGGCGTGCGCGGATAGGTCTAGGTCAGTCATGAGGTATTCCATCGCCTCACCCGAGAATGCCGAGCCAATCTCCGTTAACTCGCCGGCCTGCACGTAGTTGATGAGGGGCACCCGATGGACGCCGACCGCTGCTGGCTTGACGTTTGCATCGAACGTCAGCGGCGCGGCGGGAGCGCTTGTTTCTGCGGTGGGTGGCTTGCCTTCGCCGTCCGTGAGCCAACGGATAGGTATACGCAGGAAATCGGCAGTTGCAGCCGCATTTGATGCGTTCATCGCGCCGGAGGCACCCGACTGTACCTGGTAGATGGCCTGCGGCTTGATGCCCAGGTGTCGGGCCAACGCGGAAGCCGTGACGCCCCGCAGCGCGAGGGCAAATTTCAGACGATCGCCAAATGTGTTCATGTAAGGATTCTTTCATAGGTATCGACAAGTATGCTTGCATATATTTTGTAAGTATGGTTTTATTCGACTCATGAAACACATTCATCCCGACAACGCAATCATCGACGCCTTTGGCGGAACCGTCGCTCTCGCCAGGGTCTGCGAGTGCAAGCCGCAGGCTGTTTCCCGTTGGCGGAGGGCAGGCATACCGAAGGCGCGCCGCCAGTTTCTCAAGTTGCTTCGGCCCGATCTGTTCAGGCCGACCCCGTTTGCGGGTGAAGGCCGGACTACGTCCGTGCCCAGCGAGGCACAACATCCCGAAGGGAGCCGCCCCCATGCATGAGTTCAAACCCCAACCCCCAATCGTCTTGACGGAGGGCGACCGATATCTGGCCGAAGGTGACCTTATCGCCGTACCTCTGCACGCCATGCCAGGCGGATTGGTGGAGTTCGTCCTCGTGCGTTCTTTCACGAAAGAAGAAATCAGCAACGTGTTTCAGGTCAATGCGCGAGACCTGGAGGCATTGCCGACGCATCGGTTTTCAAAACCGCAAGTGCCGACTGTATTTGCTCTTGAAGCAGCCTCTTGAGGAATGAGCGCATGCATAGCGCGACAACGGCAATAAGTAGGACGCTGACGCGCAGCGATTCAGGGCGTCCGGTGCGCGCAGTACGCGCGCCAGCGGCGGGCAAGGGGGCGGCGCTGTCTCGCGTAGCGGCCATGATGTGCGGCAATGCGAAATTCCAGAAGTGGGTTGAATCCCGTATCGGCGCCGCCCCGCCGGGCGTGAGTCCCAACCAGCACGCGGCGCGTTTCGTGCGCAACGCCTGCGGGATCGACAGCCGCGCCCAGTTGGACCACAACGCAACAGCCGCGACCCTGTTCCATGAGAAGGTGCGCAAGCCGTTCCTGAAGTGGAGCGGCCTGTATGCGTAACACGTTGCACATGTTCAAGGGCTACCGCGTGCCGCCGGCTACGGTCGAGGCGGTGCGGCAGGCCATCATTGACACGCGGCGCCAGGTCGACGTGGTCGCGTTGCGTGCCATGGTGGTGCCGGCGCTGGTGGCGGTCAGCCCGTGGCTGCGCGTCTCGCGCGAAGAGGCGGCTGTGGCCGCGGTGGAATCGTTCCTGTTTGACGCAGTGCGCGCCGGCCTGGTGAAGCGCCATTCGAACGCCTGGACGTTTCCGCACTGGTGGCGCGTGAGGAAGTCGGAGGGGGCGGAATGTCGTTGAGCCGGAAGACCTCCTTGCGTCAGAAGACGCCGATGAAGCGCAGCGCGCCGCTGAAGGCCAAGGCCCCGATGATGCGCGGCAAGCCTATGCCGCCGCCCAGGGCCGCGATGAAGGCCCGCAAGAAGGGCAAGAAGCAGCCCAAGACGATTTACCGCAACCCGGCGCTGCTGGCGCTTGCCAAGGGCCAAGAGTGCCTTGTGCGGGTTCCTAAGTACTGCTGGGGCGGCACCGATTCGACGGTTGCCGCTCATTCCAACCAGATCCGGGACGGGAAGGGGAAGGGCATCAAGGCCCATGACTGGGCCACGGCCCACGCCTGCGGCGGTTGCCACTTCTTCCTAGATCAATCCAAAGCTTCAGGCGAATTGAAGCTGTCCTATTTCGTGCCCGCCCTGCGTCTGACTCGGCTGCGGATCATCGCCATGGGCAAATGGCCCGAGGAAGCCGAGCGCGGGTATCAATCGTTGTACGGAGGTGTGTAGCCATGAGCACCATCATTCAGGCGGCCTGCTGGCCGTTGCAAATGCCCACGTCACAAAAGTTCGTCCTTATCAGCTTGGCAGACAACGCCAACGATGAGGGGGTGTGCTGGCCTTCGATAGACAAAATCGTTGCGCGTACCTGCCTGACCGACCGGACAGTGCAGAAGTGCCTGAAGTGGTTGGAAGAACGCGGAGTTATCAGCCGGCAGAAGCGGCACCGGCGCAGCGCGGTGTACACGGTCACGCCAGAGAACTACCAGACCTGGCGGCATGATGAAGCCTTGCCGGAAGATTCTTCGCCCGAAAATTCTTCACCCGAAAATTCTTCACCCGAAAATTCTTCGCCGGAAGATTCTTCACCCGAAAATTCTTCGGGGGAAAAATGTTCGCCCGAAAAATCTTCGCCCGAAATTGGCGCAGGCAGACCGGAAAATAACTGCATTCTTGACCGGAAAAATCTTCAATTTAGACCGGAAGCAGCTTCACCCAGAACCATAAAGGAATCTAAAGAAGAACCTACAAGGAACCACCAAGGGGCGGGCAAGGGAGCGCAAGCGCCCCCAGGCCCGTCCCTGCCGGCCTGGTTGGACGTTGACGCCTGGGCCATGTTCGACCGATTCCGCCGGAGCAAGGACGCCAAGGCCTGGACGGATGACGCCAGGTCGCTTGCGATCCGGGAGCTCGGCAAACTCCGGGCGGCGGGCCATGACCCAGTCGTGGTGATCGAGCAAAGCGTGTTCCGGGGTTGGCGCGGCCTGTTCCCGCCGAAGGGCGATTTCTTGCTGACCCAGCAGGACCAGCCGATGGTGCGTTCTCGGGCGCAGAAGCTGGCGGACTGGAATGCGGAGTTGGATGAAGTTCTGTCCGAGGGCGCGCAGCCGCCAGAGATTGACATGGGGGCGCTCGATGCAACCCGCTAAGACGCACAAGACGCTGGGGGCGATTGTGGTGGACGAACTGCGCCTGATGTACGGGACGAAGTTCGCTCAGGCATGGGAAGGTCTGACGCCGCGAGCGCTCAAGGAATCGTGGGACCAGAAGTTGGCAGGCATGACCGAGGCGCAAATCCGCGTGGGGCTGGTCGCTTGCCTGTCGCGGGAGTGGCCTCCCACGGTGCCGGAGTTCGTCAAGCTGTGCTTGCCGTGGATGGACCCGGAGGTGGCGTTTTATGACGCGGTTGCGGGTATGTCCGCCCGTAGGCGCGGGGGAATGGGCACATGGGCGCACCCGGCGATTTTTCATGCGGCCGTGGCCGTTGGCACGCATGACTTGCTGAATTGCGGCTATGCCGTCATGCGGGGGCGCTGGGAGCGTGCGTTCCGGGATGAGCTGGCGCGCGGCCAGTGGCCGGCGGTGCCTATGCCGGCCACTGCGCTGCCCGCCCCGGGCGCCACGCTCGCCACGCCGGAGGATGCATCCCAGGCGTTGGCGAAGATCGGGGCCGGGGGCATCGTCAACCCCGCTGGACGCGATCCTCGCCGGTGGGCGCGCCGCATTCTGACGGAGGCGCAACGCAAGGGCGGGAAAGTGCCGTCGCTTGAGGTGTTGCGGATGGCTGAGACGGCTATCGCGGCACCGCTTGATGTGGAGGTACAAGCATGAGCGCGCTTTCTCGAAACAAGGGCGCGGCCTACGAGCGTCGCATTGCCGGCCAGCTGACCGAGGCGACGGGCGCACGCTGGCGCCGGCGGGTCCGCAACCAGAAGGGCGACAGCGACGTGGTGGCCGATGATCCCGCCTTTGATCGCATCAGCGTGGAGTGCAAGCACGCGACCACGCTCTGCCTGCCGGCCTGGTGGCGCCAGGCCCAGGCGCAGGCCGGCGAAACCCGCATTCCCATGCTGGTCTACAAGCGCACGGGGATGATCGGCGACCTGGTGATGCTGGACGCCCACGACCTGAACCCGCGCACCTTTCCCGTGCGGGGGCGCTACACCGTCACGCTCGACTGGGCTGCAGCGATGCAATGGATGCGGGAGAAGCTTCCCGCGAAAGTACCTTATTCCCCGGAGATTTACTGATGACGACGATGACGATTTCCCGCCTACCCACGGTGCCGGCCGTGGCGCTGAAGGCTGAACCTCTCTTCAAGAGCGCCCACGCGGCCTTGGTGTTCGCGCTCAACTACTCCATGCAGCAGTACGACCGGCCGTTGATGAACCGTAAGGCGGCTGGCCCGGCGACTGGCCCCGGTAAGGGGCTCAGCGGCGTGGACGGCGCGGGGCAGGCGGGCATGGTCCGGGTCGAGCTGGCAAAGTTGACGCCGATTCAGCAGGCCGCTCTTGTGGCGAGCGTTGCGCCGCAGCAGCTGCCATGCGAATGCAAGGTTTCGTGCTGCTCGGGCCTGAAGTTGAATCAGGAATGGGCCAATGCTATCCGCGACCTGACAACGGCAGCAGCAGCCGGCGCGCTGTCTGGCTGCTTGTCCAATGGCCGGTTGCGTTCCATGCTCATCCAGAGGCTTTTCGGTGCCAAGGTCACGCTTTCTCAGCTGGCGGAAGATCACAAGGTCGACGAACGCACGGTCAGCGCGCACCATGCGAAGCTCAAGCGGTGGATGTTCGGGGGCGCGGGCGAGGTGGGATTGCACCAGCAGGCCAGCCAGGCGTTTACCCATCGGTTGCGGGCGTGCGGGTGGCTCGACGTGGCAGAGGGCGAATAAATCCTCTTGACGATGTGGTTTTTTACCCCCAATATAGGCGCCTAACGGATACGGTGTATTATTGCGTCCAGCAAAACCCGCCAGGCAAAAGCCGGCGGGTTTTTTGCATTTCTGCGGGCTTGGCCGAGTGGTCAGGCAGTGGCGTTCCAAGCCGCCTATGCGGGTTCGATCCCCGCAGCCCGCTCCATCAAAGGCAGTTGGCGGAGAGGCAGATTGCGGCGGGATTGCGAATCGGCCATGACCGTCGGAAAGTCAGACGTGGGCCATTTCCCGTTCTGCGGCCATAGCCAGAAACGCCGAACGCGACAGATGTCGGGCCTTCGCTTCTTCGTCGATGCGGTGGACAAGGTTCTCAGGCAGGCTGATGTTGAGCCGCACGGCCTTGGTACTGACCTTGGACATGTCGATATCGACCATCATCCAATAACCGCCTCGAAAATCTTCATGGTTGGCCCAGGCCTCGGGCGCAGACGGGGCCGGGATGCCTTCGGTTTCGCCGTAGAAGTGAGCTTCTACGGCTTCCTGCGCTGCGCGAGGAAGGTCTTGCAGATCATCGGCCGCCGCAAAGCAGCCGGGGAAGTCGGGGAAGGACGCCCCGTAGGCGCTGCCTTCGTCCTTATGTACGTGGATCGGGTAGAGCATTCGGTTCTCCTGAATGGCCCGCTTATCGCAGGCCGGCTTGCTTGAGGATGCTGCGCTGTGTCGCTATCGGCAAGTCCTTCTTGGGATGCGGCACTGTGACCTTGCCGGGTTTGGTCGGGTGCTTGAACTGGTGGTGTGAACCAACGGTATGCACCAGATACCAGCCGTCGGCTTTCAGTTGCTTGATGAGGTCTGCGCTGTTCATGTGTGTAATTATACACAATACACAAGAATGCACAACTTTTATCGGCTGGTAATGGTGAGACGAATTTTGCTTCCTTGCCGTCATCGAGGATGCGGCGCCCTGGTTCGCATCCCGGGGTATTGCAATATGCATGCGAAAGAATTCGTAGGTTGGAAGCCCGACCGCGAGCGTGGCAACCGACACCAACGCGGGTATGGAACGGCATGGGATCGCCTGCGGGAATTGATCCTCAAGCGGGATCGCTACCTTTGCCAGTGCGGCGAGTGTCGCAGCACTGGGCGCGTATTGCCCGCGACCGAGGTTGACCACCGCATCCCGAAGGCAGAGGGCGGAACGGATGACCCGCACAACCTTGGAGCGATCAACGTGGATTGCCACAAGCGCAAGACGGCCAAGGAAAGCGCCAGGGCGCGTGCAAGACCTAAGAAGTAGTTTCCCCTGAACTCAACCCGAACGCCTCGCGTGAGGCCGCTGCGCTGCCCACGAAGGCCATTGCACGCCGCCGCCAGGTGGGGGGGGGTAAATCTCTGGGCCGAAGGCCGCCAGTACCGCACCCCTTGGTCTTTTTTTTACGCCCGCGAAATATCAAATTCAGCGGTGCGGCGTATGTGCGCACTTTTTCACCAATGGAGCAGGCTATGGCAGGAGTAGCGGGACGCTCCGGGCGCAAGCCGAAACCAGCGGAAAAGAAGCTGGCCGCCGGCAACCCCGGAAAACGCGCAATCAATAAGGACACCCCGTCATACGGGGAAATCACGAACATCTTTGCGCCGGAATGGTTGCAGGGACACGGGCGCGACCTGTGGGAACATCTGGCGCCGCTGCTGTGCCGAGAAAAGATCCTGCAGGCGACCGATATCCAGAATCTGGAAGCCTATTGCGCTGCCTACGGGCGTTTCCGCAAGGCAGAGGAAGATATTCAAGCCAATGGGATCGTTGTCACCGGCTCGCAGGGCGGGCCGCTGAAAAATCCTGCGGCGACCGTAGCCAATGAGGCGTTGAAGCAGATGGCCACATACGGGTCATTCCTGGGCTTGGACCCGTCCAGCCGGCAGCGCATGCAGGGGCCGAAGAAGCCTGGAGCGGGGAACCCCTTCGCCAAGCTCCTGGGTGGGGGTTGATGCATGGCCGCGCCCCAGTATCCCCGGGTCGCGCAGGCGCTGAAGTTCGCAAAGGATGTGGTCAAGGGCAAGATTCCGGCGTGCCGGTATGTCGTACTGGCGTGTCAGCGACACCTTGACGACCTGGCGACCAGCAAGTCGGCAAAGTATCCCTACCGCTTCAACGCCGCCGAGGCGGAGAAGAAGCTAAACCTTATTGAACTGCTGCCCCATACCAAGGGGGAATGGGCATTCAAACGGCAGTTGGTAACGCTTGAGCCCTGGCAAAAGTTTGGTCTTGCCGCGACGTTCGGATGGGTCCGGAAAAAAGGCGGTTTGCGCCGCTTTCGTGAGTCGTATTGGGAGGTGCCGCGCAAGAACGGCAAAAGCGTGATCGCCGCGGGCGTTGGTATCTCGATGTTCGTGGCCGATGACGAGTTCGGCGCCGAGGTGTACTCGGGCGCGACCACGGAAAAGCAAGCGTGGGAAGTTTTCCGGCCGGCTCGGCTCATGGTCCAGCGCTCGCCAATGCTCGTTGAGCATATGGGAATCGAGGTGAACGCCCAGGCACTCGCCAGGCCAGAGGATGGGAGCCGGTTCGAGCCGATTATCGGCAACCCTGGCGACGGCGCGTCGCCGTCGTGTTCGATTGTGGATGAATACCACGAACACGACAGCGCCGCCCTGTACGAAACCATGCTCACCGGCATGGGAGCGCGTCGCCATCCCTTGATGTTCATCATCACCACGGCCGGCTCCAATATCGAAGGGCCCTGCTACGACAAGCGTCGCGAAGTGATCGAGATGCTTGAGGGCCTGGTGCCCGACGATGAGCTTTTCGGCTGGATTTGGACGCTGGATGAGGGGGACGACTGGACGGATCCGAAGGTGTTGGCGAAGGCCAACCCCAATATGGGTGTCTCGGTCTACGCCGATTACCTAGCCAGCCAGCAGCAACGCGCCATTAAGCAGGCGAGGTTTACCAACACCTTCAAAACGAAGCACCTAAACCTGTGGGTGACTGCCAAGGCGGGCTATTTCAACATCCAGCAGTGGGAAGCGTGCAAGGACGAAACCCTAACGCTGGAGCAATTCGAGGGGCAAAGCTGCATTCTGGCGTTCGACCTGGCGCGCAAGCTGGACATGAACAGCATGGCGCGTGTCTTCTACCGAGATATCGAAGGAAAGCGCCACTACTACAGCGTTGCGCCCCGCTTCTGGGTGCCGGAAGACACGGTTGCCGACACCGACAACCGGCGTATGGCCGAGCGCTTCCAAAAGTGGGTAAACACGGGTCACTTGCACACGTCTGAAGGCGCCGAGATTGACTATCGGGAAATTCTTGCTGAGGCGGAGGAAGCCAACCGGCTAAACCCCGTTTTGGAATCTCCGATCGATCCAAGTGGCGCCACGAACCTGTCGCATCACCTGGACGATGAAGGGTTAACGCCAATCACGGTGGTGCAGAACTACACAAACATGAGCGATCCCATGAAGGAATTGGAGGCCGCGATTCAGTCGGGCCGATTCCATCACGACGGCAATCCGATCATGACCTGGTGTATCAGCAACGTCATTGGCAAGAACCTGCCGGGCAATGACGATGTTGTGCGCCCTATCAAACAGGGCAACGACAACAAAATCGACGGCGCTGTGGCGCTGATTATGGGGATCGGGCGGGCAATGCTTGCCGAGCGGAGCGGGTCCGTTCTGGACCGTCTGACCGACGACGACATTCTGGTTATGTGAGATGAAAAATTTGCTGATTGATGCGGCGGGCCTCGCTGGGCTGGGCTGCTTGGCGGCCGGAGTGTACGTGCAATTCGGTACGGGTGCGTCGTTGATTGTGTCGGGCGCCTTACTACTGGCGTTCGCATTGTGCGCTGCGGCGAGGGGGCGAAAATGATCCTGTCGTCCTTATTCGAAGGGCGCAGCATTGAAAGCCCCTCGGTGCCTCTGACGGGCCAGAATCTTCAAGAGTATCTACACGGCGAAGGCTCGCGCATCTCCGTTACGCCCGAAGGTGCGTTGAGTCTGTCTGCTGTGTATGCGTGCCACTACGTGCTGTCGAGCAACGTAGCCCAGCTGCCGGCCGTGGTGTTGCGCAAGCAGGGTGAGAAGATCACGCCAGCAACGGATCATCCCGCCTTTGACCTGATCCATTCCAAGCCGAACGACTTTCAGACCAGCTACAAGTGGCGCGAGACCAAGCAACACCATGTCCTGGGCTGGGGGAACGGATACACCCGGATCGTGCGGAGCCGGTCGGGCGAGCTGCGCAGTTTGGAATTCTGCGCGCCATGGGCAACAACGTTGATCAAACCGGCGGGCCGCTGGATCTACAGCACGCAGGATGAGGACGGCCATCCCTTGGCCGTACACCCCGACGACATGGTGCATGTACGTGCCCTGGGTTCTAGAGGGCGCATGGGTACAAGCATCATCCAGCAGCATGCGGAGATGCTGGGCCTTGGTTTGGCTGCTCAACGCTACGGGCGAGATTTTTTCGAAGGCGGGGGGCGTCCAACTGGCATCCTGACCGTCAAGGGCGACCTCAAAGATACGTCTTGGAACCGTCTGCGAGATTTCTGGACACGGGCGGTATCGCGCCTTATTCAGTCCGAGAACAAGACGCTTCTACTGCCAGCTGACCTGGACTATCGCGCGCTGACGATTCCGCCAGAGGCGGCGCAGTTTCTCGAAACGCGCAAGATGAACCGCACAGAAATTGCGGCCATCTACAACGTCCCGGCGGACATGATCAACGACCTTGAGCGCGCCACAAATTCGAACATCACCGAGCAAAGCATCCGCTTCGTGCGGTACTCGATGATGCCGTGGGCGGTGAACTGGGAGCAGGAACTTAACTGCAAGCTGTTCACCGCCTCCGAGCGGCGAGCCGGGTACTACGTGAAGCTGAATCTCGCCGGCCTGCTGCGCGGCACCCCGAAAGAACGGGCGGAGTTCTATCACTACGCCATTACAGACGGGTGGATGGATCGCAACGAGGTGCGCGTACTGGAAGACATTAGCCCGCGCGATGGCCTGTCCAAGATGCTGGTCAGCGTCAACGCAAAGCCGGCTGACGAAGTCGGCCAGCCGCCGACAGGATCGCCAGCAGAGTCGCCGGCAGATAGCCAATAGGAAAAGCCCCATGAATGACTTTGAATTGCGCACGCTGGAAAACCAGCCGTGCGAGCTACGCATGTCCGTCGCCGACGAAGTACAGCACCCGCAAATCACCGGCTATGCGTCGGTCTTCAACACCCGGAGCGCCTTGCTTTTCGGCTCCTTTGTCGAGGAAATCGCGCCGGGAGCCTTTGACGATGTGCTGGGCGATGACGTACGGGCGTTGTTCAACCACGACCCGAATTTCGTTCTGGGTCGCACCCGCAGCAACACGCTGCGCCTCGAAATCGATTCTCGCGGCCTGGCCTACACGATCGACCCGCCGGACACGCAGACAGTGCGCGACCTGGTGTTGACTCCGCTAAAGCGTGGCGACGTAACCGGGTCGAGCTTTGGCTTTCGCGTTGCAGCCGATGGCGACGAATGGCGACGCGAGGGAGAAATTGTCGTGCGAACGATCCATAGGCTGGCCGGGCTGCGCGACGTGTCGCCAGTGACGTATCCGGCGTATGGCGATAGCCACGCCGCCCAGCGCTCGCTGGGTAGCTGGAAAAAAAAAGCCGAGGGCATCCAGGAGCTGGCGGCCAAGGCTGTAAACGAGCGTCGCGCACGCGAACGCTTTCTCGAAATCATCTCAATTTAATCGGAGTCCACAATGACCCTTGCAGAACTGAAGAAGAAGCGTGCGCAAGTCGCCACCGAAATGCGCACCTACCACGAAGCCCAAGGCGAAAGCGAGTGGGGTGATGAACAGCGCAATAAGTGGGATGCCATGAAGGCAGACCTCAAGAAGCTGGACGACAAGATCGAGCGCGAAGACACCCTACGCGAGGCCGAGCAGCGCTTTGTCGAGACCAATGGTGAGGAACTGGCGGCCAAGGCATCGGCCGCGGCTGGCGACGCTTCCCCCGACGAGAAGCGAAGCGCCGCTTTCGAGAAATTTTTGCGCCATGGTGCAACCGATCTCACGCCGGAAGAACGTAGCATCATGGCCGAGATGCGCGCGCAGGCCGTGGGCGTCAAGGAAAAGGGCGGCTATACGGTCCCCACGACCTTCGTGGCCCGAGTACAGGAATCGCTGAAGGCTTACGGCGGCATTTCGTCGGTCGCTCAATCGTTGGTGACGGCTGGCGGTAACGTCATCGAATGGCCGACCAGCAACGGTGCGGAGGATGAAGGCGAACTGATCGGCGAAAACACCGATGCGGGCGAAAAGGATATCGAGTTCGGTATGGACTCCATGGGCGCCCATAAGCTCACTTCCAAGGTGATCCGAGTGTCCAATGAACTGTTGGCGGACAGCGGCATCGACATGGAGGCGTATGTAGCGGGCCGGGCCGGTAGCCGTATCGCCCGCGCGCGAGCCCGTTTGATCGTCCAAGGTACTGGCGCCGCGGCGGCAGGTGGAAAACCGGCGCAACCCAAGGGCCTGGAAGCTTCGGCAACCGTAGGGAAGACGACGGCGGACGCCTCCAAATTGAACTGGAAGGAGATCAACGGGCTTATCCACTCGATCGACCCCGCCTACCGCAATGCGCCCAAGTTCCGCCTTGCCTTCAATGACGGCACGTTGCAGCTGATCGAGGAAATGGAAGACGGCCAGGGGCGTCCCCTGTGGATTCCGGGTATCGACTCCGGCGCGCCGCCTCGTATCCTGAAGTACCAGTACGTGGTGGACCAGGCCATTGCGGATATCGGCGCGGGCAAAAAGTTCATGTACGCGGGCGACTTCAACGAGTTCATCGTGCGGGATGTGCGCTACATGACCCTCAAGCGCCTGGTAGAGCGCTACGCCGAGTTCGATCAGACCGGGTTCCTGGTCTTCGCGCGCTTCGGCTGCGTTCTGCAAGACACCGCCGCTATCAAGGCGCTGCAAGGGAAGCCGGCCGCCGGGGGCTAATCGAAAGGGAGGCGGGCCGGGAAACCGGCCCGTGTTGGGCAATGCTGGAACTGAACGAGATTCGGGAGCAGCTGCGCATTGACGAGGACGAGACGAGCGATGCACTGTTGACGCGATATTTAGGCGCGGCAGTCCGACGCTTTGAAGCCAGGACGGGGCGGCGCCTGTTTAAGGACGCCAAAAGCGCACCGGACCCAATGCCGGAAAATGCGGTGTTTCTGGACGACGATATCGCTCTGGCGCTGCTACTTCTGATCGGCCACTGGAACGTCAACCGCGAAGCATCGACAGACCTAAAGCTGGCAATTACCCCGCAGGGCTTTTACGAGCTTGCGAATCCCTATAGATGGTGGAGCGAATGAACGCTGGCAAGCGGAGTAGCCGCATCGAAATCGAGATGCGCGGGCCAGGTCGGGACGATTGGGGGCATGAATCGCAAACTTGGATTCCGCATGTCTCAGGCATCTGGGCGAACATCAGATACCTCAACGCGAAGTCGTTTGTTGCCGCAGGAAAGGAGGTGTCCGAATCGGCTGTGAGCATCCGAATCGGATACCGAAAGGGAATCACTGCCGCGATGCGGGTACGTCACGGCGATGAGGTATTCGCAATTAAAGCTGTCCTGCCGGACGAGACACGACGCCGGCACGTTGATCTAGTTTGCGCTATTGGGGGCGTGGATGCCTAAAGTTGTGGTGCGTGGGGCCGACCTTCTGGCCGGTGACTTTCAAGCGCTGGAACGCGCAGAACGGGGGCCGGCGTTGCGCAAGGGTGCGCGGGCAGGGGCAAAGGTGGCGCAACGCGCTATCAAGGCACGGGCACCGAAGCGTTTGGGCAAGATGGCGCGCGGAATTGTGTTGGTTGCCGAGCGTTCGCCGGCAGCTTCCCGGCAGGCCACTGTGACCGTTACGCTTAGCAAGCGTACCTATACCTATGAGGGGCAAAAGAAGAACGCCGCGATGGTGGGACGCATGGTCGAACTGGGCACGAGGAACATGGCGGCAGAGCCGTTCTTTCGGCCGGCGTTCGACGCTGCCGAGGGTGAAATCCTCGCTGCGACCGAGGCGGAAATCGCCGCAGGCATCGATAGGGTGCTGACGGGGGCGCGATGATCGAACCGCTGGTATTAACACGCATCAAGGGTTTGGCCGGAGGGCGCGTTTTTCCCGGTGTTGCCCCTCCCGGGACAAGTCCGCCTTACGTTACCTATAGACGGGTCAGCGGTGCGCGCGATTGGACCATAGCCGGGCCGAGCGGAGCCCTCACGGCTGCGGTACAGGTGAATGCCTGGGCCGGCACGCCAAAAGAGGCCGCCGAAATCATGGAAACGGCTTTTGCACTGCTGTCTCCTGCCGGCCAAGACTTCGCATGCACAGGTGCCGACGACGTACCCGCCGAGGACGACGAAATCACGACCAGGCTACATGGCGCCGCCATGGAGTTCTTTTTCATCCGCTGACCGCAGCCGCGGCAGCAGATCGGCCCGCTTCGGCGGGCTTTTTTTATGGAGCCATCAATGGCATCGAGCAACGTATCCCAATACACCCGTACCCAGGGCACACAGTTGGAGGTGTCCACCACGGCAACGGAGGACCTGAGCGCCGCCGGCACGGCCTATGCTGACCTGGCGGTGACGATCAAAGACCCAAATTTTCAGGGCGGCCAAACGACCGAAATCGACGTGACGGTACTGAAGTCCACAGCCAAGGAATACGCCTTGGGCCTGGACGACAACGGAACCTTCAGCATGTCGGGTAACTGGAAGTCCGGCGATCCTGCCCAAGCCGCGCTGGTGAGTGCCCGGAGCGACAAGAAAACCCGGGCCTTCCGCGTGACCTTCGCGGACGGATCCAAGTTCGAGTTCCTGGGCCTGGTGACGCAGTACCAATGGCAAGGCCAACTGGACAACATCATTTCGGCTACGTTCAACGTTCGGGTAACCGGAGCCGTGAAGATGACCGAAGCGCCGACCCAACCGCCGACCGGTGGGAGTAAGTAAGCCATGACCGGATTTTTGAAGAATCTCGCACGGACGCTGCGCGGCCGGGCTTCAGACCCGCTGGCCGGTTTTCAGCACGAAGTAGTTACGGTGCCGGAATGGGAGGGAGCTAAGGTCATTGTGCGAGCGCCCAGCCCTGGCGATCATCTCTTTCACATCCGCGCCATCTGGGAGGCTGCCGGCGTTAATCCTGGTGAGGATCAGGACGCTATCCGCGCCAAGCTTGATGCGCCTGGCGTGGACTACACACGCGCCTCGGCCAGCCTGCTGGTGCGCACTCTATTTGAGCAAACCGACGCGGGGACGATGCGTGTGTTTGGCGACGAAGACGTGGGCATCGTCGTGGCCGCCTTCGGCCCTGTCCATGGCCGTCTGGTCGCCAAGGCCATCGAGCTGGGCAACATTGGCGAGGGGGCGCAGGACCGCGCAAAAAAGCCTTCGAGGAAGCGCCAGACCTACGTTTCTTGATGACACTGGCGCTTCGCCTGGGGCGCACCCTGGGCGAAGTGTTGGACGGCATGGATACGTACGAGATTTCGCTATGGCGAGAGTTTGACCGCTTATCGCCGTTGGGGGACGAGAGGTTAGACCTACTGCATGCCGCGCTGGCGGCAACAGTGGCGCAGACCGCAGGCGCCAAGGTGCAACCCCTGGACATGCTGATCCGTTGGGGGGGCGAAGGTACGCCAGAATCGGCGGAAGACGCCGGTGAAAGCGCGTTGAAGGCGTTTCTTCTTTCCAAGGCCAAAGAGGCTGCTTCTTAGTACATCAGGCCCGCCACGCGCGGGCCATTTTCTTGGTATCTCTATGGCGAAGAAATTACGCGAAATCGTTGTCGCGGTGACGGCGGATACTGGCGCCTATCAGCGCGAAATGAATCGCGCATCGCGCATGGGCGGCGAGTATTTCAAGGCGGTAGAGAATGGCGCCAGGCGCGCCGATACGGCTTATCAGCGCAACGCCGCCGCCATCCGCATGCAGATTACCGAGCTTGCGGGGGCCACATCGGCTATCCAAGAGTACGCCCGCGCAGCGGCGAGCGCATTCGCCGGTGTAAAGCTGCTTCAGTACGCCGACGAGTGGGGGCAGATCAGTTCGCGGCTGAAGATCGCTACCAGCGATCAGGATGCATTCAACAGCGCCCAAGATCGCCTTATGACGATCAGCGGTCGGGTGTACAAGGAGTACGGCCAGACCGCCGAGCTGTTCATCCGTTCCAATGAGTCGTTGGCGCAGTTG
Source organism: Achromobacter sp. HNDS-1 (assembly GCF_040084795.1). Lineage (NCBI taxonomy): Bacteria > Pseudomonadati > Pseudomonadota > Betaproteobacteria > Burkholderiales > Alcaligenaceae > Achromobacter > Achromobacter sp. HNDS-1. Next base: position 2,587,224 of record NZ_CP157584.1, on the reverse strand, counting down.
GGCTACACGTCCGAACAGACGCTGGACCTGGTAGAAGCCTTTTCGTATGGCCTAACTGTTAGCTCTGCGTCGTCGGAGAAGGCGGGAAAGGCGGTAAATGCGCTGTCCAAGGCAATTCAGACCGGCAAGATGTCGATGGAGCAGTTTGACAGCCTGATATCGGCGGCCCCTCGGCTGCAACAGGCCTTGGCCGAGTCCTTGGGCGTGACGAATGCCCAGCTTCGACAGATGGTCGCAGACGGCAAGCTGACCACGGCCGAGCTGATAAAAGTGTCGAGCCAAATCAAGAAGATGGGGCAAGAGGCTGACGCCATGCCAGTAACGGTGGCGGACGCCTTCACGCGCCTTACGAACGAGATTCGGCGCTATGTCGGGGAAGTGAACCAAGCACGGGGCGTTACCGAGTATTTGACCGATGGCATGAATGTGCTTTCGAACAACATCGGTCTTGTGATGAAGGCCGGCGTCGTAGCTGGCGCAGGCTACTTCGCAAAGAACCTCGGCGCCATGGGTATCGAGGCGGCGAAGGCCACTGCCGCTGTCATCGCCAATCGAAAGGAGCTTATTGCCCACGCGCGGGCGCAGGTACAGGTTACGCAAGCGGAGCTGATGAGGGCCAAAGCATCAGCAGCGTATGCCGTGGAGGCGCTGGCCGTCGCACGCGGGACCGCGCTCGAAACGAAGATGAAAATTCAAGTCGCTGAGGCCAATATGGCGGTAACAGCGACAACTAATGCAGCCGCCGCGGCGCAAAGGAACTACGCGGCGGTTACCAGCGTGGCGCGGATTGCAGGGTCCGGCCTGTTGAGCTTGCTGGGCGGCCCGGCCGGGTTGATTGGCCTGGCGGCCAGCGCCGCTGCCGGTTGGCTTCTGTTTCGTGACAACACCAAATCGGCCGCAGCCGAATTGGTAGCCATGAAAGGGCCGATGGACGATGTTATCGCCAAGTTCAAGGAATTGAACGCGGTGCAGCGGGAAAGCGCCATAAAGAAGCAGGAGAAGGAGCTTGAAGCGGCCCGCAAGAGAATTGCCAAGGGCTTCCATGAACTGGAACGGGCGTCTCAGATGGCGGGGGCTGGCCCGGCGTTCGAAAGCTTCAGAGAAGAATTGTCAGCGCTGGCTGATTCGAGTCTGCCATTCGATGAACTTCAATCCAAACTTGTAGGCTTGGTAAATGGGTTGGGGGCTGTGGTCGGGCCGTCGTCCCACATGCGCGCCTCTATGATGGAAGTTGTCGATAGTGTGTTGCAGGCGCGCAAGCAAGTTGACGAGGCGTCCGCCAAGCTGGGCAGATTCAATGAAGAACAGGCCAAGGTGGCAAGCGGTGCCCGGGCCATGGGCGCGGCGATTACTTCTGCCATTGGCGGCATGGCTAGCGCTGAGTGGGACAAGTATCTCAAGAACTTGACCACCGCGCGCGACCTTATCGGGCTGACTGCGCAACAGGCAGGCGAGTACAAGGCCAAGGCCGACGGGGCGAGCCAGGCGCAGGCTGTACTTGCCGGCGCTGTCGCCGGCCAGGCCGAGGCCGCGCAGAAGCTGCAAAAGGCCACAGAGGAAAAGGACGGTAAGGCAATTGCGGGCGCTAAAGCGACCCTTCTGGAGCTGGTAAAGGTGGAGGCCCAGCAGCGGGCAATCATCGCGTCGGCGCAGGAGGCGGCGCGGCTTCAATCGGAGATTGCCCGAGGCAAGCTTGCCTTGTCCCCGGAAGAGTTAAACCGGATGGTTGCTGCGGCCGGAGCTGCCGCGCGTCAGACTGCGTTGACCGCTGGCATACAGCGCACAGAAGACCAGATTTCCGCCATCGGCAAGAACGCCTTGCCGAGCAAGTCGGCGCGGTCCTCTGGCGACTCTTGGAAGCGGTGGGTAAAGGAACGCCAGGCCGAGGCGGCTGCGCAGAACGAATTGGCTGCAGCCTACCTCAAGGGCGGGGCTGCTGTTGAGCAGGCGACCCAAGCCAAGCGCATCGAGGACGAAGTAATCCGGCAGAACGGCAAGCACCGGGCCGAGATTGTCGAGCTGTTGAATGCCGAGGCTGTAGCGCGCCGCAATGCTGATGCGTCCAAGCAAATCGCCGACATGGGCAAAGAGATTGCCCTGATCGACGCCAAGACCGAGGCCGAGCGCGTTCTCTGGGAAACCCAGAACGGCGCCTATGCGGCGCTTGATGGGAACATCAAGAAGGCCTTGGTAGGCCGCGCCCAGGAGCTTGACCTTACCCGGAAGGCCGCTGCGCGGAAGGCCTATATAGGGCAGGTTACCGGGCGTACCGAGGCCGACGAGACGCTGGAGAAAATGGGCCTGTTGGCTGACGCCTTCGACAAGAACGAAGTCAGCGTAGATCAGTACAACCGGGAGCTGGGTAAGTTGACGGGAGAAGGGCTGAACGACCTTACCCAGTTTGCGCTACAAGGCGCGCGGAATATCCAAAGCTATCTGGGCGACGGTCTATATCAGGCGGTGACAAGGAAGTTCGAAGGCATCGCCAATGCCTTCTTCGACATGCTGGCCCGCATGACTACGCAGGCCGCCGCGGCCAAACTGGGCGAAGCGCTGTTCGGGAACTTCGGGCAGACAAGCCAGATTGGCGGCCTGGTCGGCATGATTGGCGGCGCCATGGGCGCAATGGCAGGCGAGGGCGCCAGCAGCTTGCCGACTACAGCGAGCTGGGCAATGCCCAAGTATGCAAAGGGCGGAGCGTTCACAAACGGCGTCGTAGACAGTCCTATCGCCTTCCCGGCGGGGGTAATGGGGGAGGCAGGCCCAGAGGCCATCATGCCGCTTCATCGCGGCCCTGACGGCTCGCTGGGCGTCCGTGCCGAGTTCCCTAGCGTGTCGGGGGGCGGCGGTAGGGCCGGCGGACTCGGCGGGGCCACGCAGATAACCATCAACGTTGACCGGCGCGGTGACACCAGCAGCAGCTCATCCGAAGGTGCTGAGGATCTGGAACAGGGCTTGGCGTCTGTGGTGCAGGCCTACGTGCGGAGGTTCGTTCCGGCCGAAATCAATAAGTCATTCCGTAGCGCGGGTGCGCTTTGGAACGCCAAGAACGGCCGTAATCCGTAGGGGGGGATATGGAAAAAGACACTTTCGAATGGTCGCCTCGGGTGAACCCGCGCGGGCAAGTCAAGCTTCGGACGCTCGAAGCGAAGTTCGGCGACGGGTACACGCAGGCCGCCGCAGACGGCATCAACAACAAGGTTCAATCCTGGCCGCTGGAGTTTGTGGGCACAGAGGCACTGATAGGCGAAATCATCGCGTTTCTGGACCGGCATGCGGGCTACCGCAGTTTCTTTTGGACTCCTCCGCTGGGCAACGAGGGCAGATATCGGGCGTCCGAGTACGACGCCGTGGCACTGGGGGGCGGGATGTTCTCGCTATCGGTGACCCTCCAACAGTTTTTTGGGGCATAGAGGGTATGCAGGAACTTGAGCAAATTCGTATTGGGCAGCATGCCGACGACGGCACCGGAGACGCGCTGCGCGATGGCATGGCCAAGGTAAACGACAACTTCGCCAAGGTGAAGCAAAGCGTTGAAGCCGTTGAATCGACCGCGGCGAGTGCTGCCGAGGTCGCAGCAGAGGCCAAGGCGAAGGCCGATGGCGATATTCCAGCGGCCGCGAAGGGCATGGCCGGCGGCGTTGCACCGCTGGATGACCGGGGCAAGGTGCCAGCCGCCCATCTGCCGCCCTTGACGGATTACCTACCCGCCGATGAGAAAGGGGCGCCAGGTGGAGTTGCACCACTGGATGACCGGGGCAAGGTGCCTGCCGCTCATCTGCCACCCTTGACGGGCTATCTAAGCGTCGAGGACAGGGGGCAGATTGGTGGCGTTGCGCCGCTGGATGCAGATGGTCGAATTCCGGAGGGCTATAGCAGCTATCCCGCGACGCGAGCGTATCTTGAAACCGATTTTAATGACCTCATTTGGACCGATGATTACTACGTCTCGTTGCCCGTACCAAACAGCCCGCCTGCGCTACGGGGTGAGGGACTATTACGGGTGCGCGAACTCTTTGATGGCCAACTGTTCCAGGAATTTTTCCTTCTTGACGCTAAGCCGGCTCGGTGGTGGCGTAGCAAGTTAACTCTTACCACTTGGGGGCAATGGCAGCAAGTTGCCGAAGCTGCTAGGACGATGGGTCCGGATCAGGCGCTTGTTGATGTCACGGGTTCCCGCGCCATCAACGTTAGTTACGTTAACAGTACAGGACGGCCCATCGTGGCGTATGTGCGGTGCGTTACTCAATCTACCGGTTCCACGGGACACCTGTCTCTGCAATTGGGCAACCCCTTCAAAGCTACTGACATATGCCACGTCCCTCTGGGGGCGGGAGTGGCCAACTATCTCACAGTCTCGGCAATCATCCCGCCGGGCGTGCAATATATGGGTTATGCGTTCGGTACTGGTTTGACCTTCGACTTATGGAAAGAGTACCGCTAATGCAGACCTTCAAAGACACCGAAACCGGGCAGTACTGGCAAGTGGATGACGATGTGATTGTCGATGACACGTCGGGCGCTTACGCCTTCTACACGGCCGGCGGCGAGCGCCTTGCGCTACCAGAGTCTCTGGTGCCGGCGGACATTGCAGATATGCCCGCTCCGAATCTTTCCCGAAGCCAGCCCCCCCCAGTCACCCGCTACCAGCTACGCGAGGCGATGCGTCTAACCCCATGGGCCAGGGATGGCGCTCCGGCGTGGACGCTGTTCGATGCATTCGACGAACTGTTGAAAAGACCAACCACGCCAGAGTATTACCGACGCGCATGGGATGAGTTGGTGGAATTCGAGGTGGAGAGCGCCACGATCCGTGCCGCTGCGGACGCATTGGGCATGACCCAGGACCAGCGCCTAGACCTGTTTGAGCTGGCTGCAGTATTGAGAGCCTAGGAGATGGGCATGCGGATATATGCCGATGTGCAGAAACTGGAAGTCGGCGAGTTAGTGGAGCTTTTCGAGTTGGACGCAACGCCAATCGGTGGGACGCTACAGCGTTTCCATGGCTATACGCAGGTTGGCCCCATTTGGTGGCAGGGAAACCGATACGAGCCTTGGGCAATTGCCGCCGCAGGGTTTGAACAGGTGGGCGAAGGCCAGCAGCCCACCCCGACTCTGACGGTAGGCAACATCGGCGCCGGCGTGGACGGCGAGCCGATAGTCGGCGTGATTTCGGCACTGTGCATTGAGCTCGACGACTTTGTGGGCGCATGGGTACGTGTACGGCGCACGCTTGGGCGCTATCTGGACGCTCGCAATTTCGCGGATGGCAACGAGAACGCCAACCCGGCGGAGGAACTGCGGCCAGAGGTTTGGATTGTGCAGCAGAAGACGGCCGAGACAGCCGAGGTTGTGGAGTTCGCCCTATCGAGCGCGTTGGATGTTGACGGTCAGAAGCTGCCAGGCCGGCCGATCATCGCGGGCGTGTGCGGTTGGCTGCGAAAAGGCGGTTATCGCGGCCCGTACTGCGGCTACACGGGAAATCTGATGTTCGACCTTGAAGGCAACCCTGTGACCGATCCAGCGCGAGACAGGTGCTCGGGTTTGCTGTCGGATTGCAAGAAGCGATTCGGCGAGTACGAACCCATTTCGTTCGGCGGCTTTCCGGCCGCCGATTTGGTTAGGGGATAGACATGCTCAAGCGAACGATGCAGGCCATCCGTGACCATGCTGTAGCCGAGTACCCGCGCGAGTGCTGCGGCCTGGTGGTTATGGTGGGGCGGCGCGAGGTTTATATGCCGTGCCGCAATGCAGCGGCGAGCGCCGATCATTTCGTACTGGCGCCTGACGACTATGCGGCGGCCGAGGACGCCGGCCGGGTTGTGGCGGTCGTGCATTCGCATCCGGACGAGACGCCGGCACCGAGCGAGGCGGACCGGGTTGCTTGCGAGGCGACGGGCCTTCCGTGGTACATCGTCGCGGTGTCCAAGGACGACGCAGGGGCCGTAGTCGCGGGCGAGGTGCGGGGCTTTACGCCTGTCGGTTTCGTAGCGCCGCTGCTGGGGCGGCAGTTTGCTCATGGCGTGTTGGACTGCTATTCACTGGTGCGGGATTGGTACAAGCGCGAGCGCGATATCGAGCTGCCCGACTTTGCCCGGTTTGAGGGCTGGTGGGAGCCGGGGCGGCAGGGCGATTTGTATATGGACCACTACGCCGAGGCGGGCTTTCGCCCGTTGCAGGTCGGCGAGGACATGACGGCCGGTGACGTGATTCTGATGCAGGTTCGCTCGGACCGCGCCAACCACGCAGGGGTATTTCTGGGTGCCGAAGGCCTCAAGGAAGCGCCTGGCCTGTTGCCGGTTCCTGACGCGATGCTGCACCACTTATACGGGCGCCTATCTGAGCGGGTGGTGTACGGCGGCTACTGGCGCGAGGCCACGCGCCTACTGCTGCGCTATCAGGGGTAAGAGATGAGCGAGACACTACGAACAATCCGGCTTTATGGTCGACTGGGGGCGGAGTTCGGCCGGATGCATCGGCTGGCAGTTAGCAGCACTGCGGAAGCAGTCCGCGCGCTTTGTGTGCTGATTCCGGGCTTTCAAGTTGCCATGGCATGCAGCGCTAGTAAAGGCGTCTCCTATGCCTGCTTCGTCGGGCGTAGGAACATCCCAGAGGATGAGCTTTCGCATCCCGCAGGGGATGACGATATCCGCATTGCCCCTGTGGCAACGGGCGCCAAGCGGGCGGGGCTTTTTCAGACAGTGCTAGGTGTAGCGCTGATAGCTGTTGCCGCGTATGCAACTGGCGGTTTTTCGGCGGCCTTTGCTGCCAATGGGTGGGCAGGCTATGCCGCCACGATGGGCGCATCCCTGGCGTTCGGCGGCGTGGTTCAGATGCTTTCGCCGCAGCAACGCCAGTTGAGCGTCAGGGACAGGCCGGAAAACGGCGCTTCGTACAACTTCAACGGGCCTGTCAATACCTCGGCGCAGGGCAACCCGGTCCCGCTTCTGTATGGGCAGATGATCGTCGGGAGCGCAGTTATCTCGGCGGGGATTTTTTCGGAAGATCAGGTATGAAGCAACGGCATCGCAGAAAGCAGCAGGCACCTTCGGGTGCTTTTTTTTATGGGCGCCGCCGGGCGCATCGATCTGCGCCAATTGTCGGCCATGGGGGCGGAAAGGGGGGCGGCGGCGGCCATACCCCCACTGAGTCGCCGGACAGCCTGCATAGCATCGCCTATGCGCGTGTCATTGATTTGGTGAGCGAGGGTGAAATCTTCGGCCCTGCGCATGGTCCGGGTGGCGAGCTGCGGGACGTGTACTTGAACGGCACCCCTGTAGCCAATGAAGACGGCACGCTGAACTTTTCTGGCGTGTCAGTGGACTTTCGCCCTGGGACGCAATGGCAAGATCCGTTGCCAGGCTTCCCGGCTTCTGAGAATACGATCGGCATCAATACAGAATTGAAGGCATCGCAGCCTTGGGTGCATCTGTTCACCAACCGCCAGTTGTCAGCGGTGCGGGTGACGCTGGCCGTTGAGGGACTGAGCAAGGCCGATACCTCGACCGGAGATATCAGCGGCTACCGCGTCGAGTACGCCATCGATGTAAGCCGGGACGGCGGCGCCTACCAGCAGGTGCTGGCCAGCGCTTTTGACGGGAAGACCACGCAGCGCTACGCGCGATCGCATCGCATCGATCTGCCGGCCGGTGCGCAGCAGGGGTGGAGCATTCGCGTTCGGCGGCTTACGCTCAATGCGACCAGCAGCACGATCGCCGATCGCACGATGGTGGACGCAGTAACCGAAATCATCGACGCTAAATTGCGTTATCCCATGTCGGCGGTGGTCGGGCTCAAGGTCGACGCTTCGCAGTTTCAGAGCGTCCCCACGCGGGCCTATGACTTGAAGGGGAGAATTATCCGCGTGCCCGTGAACTACGATCCGGACACGCGCAGCTATACCGGCGTCTGGGATGGCACGTTCAAGCAGGCATGGACGAACAACCCCGCCTGGGTGTTCTTCGACCTGGTGAGCAATGACCGCTACGGATTGGGCGAACGCATCCCAGCGGGCTGGCTGGATAAGTGGGGGCTGTATGAGATTGGCCGCTATTGCGACGAGCTGGTGGATGATGGGTTCGGTGGTAAAGAGCCGCGTTTCGCGTGCAATGCCTATCTCCAGCAAGCGGCCGACGCCTACCGCGTGGTGCAGGACTTCGCATCGATCTTCCGCGGCATGGCTTATTGGGCGAATTCGACGGTGTTTGCTGTGGCGGACATGCCGGGCGACCCGGTGTATACGTTTACTGCCGCCAACGTCATAGGTGGAAATTTCAGCTATACCGGGTCTGCCCTCAACACCCGATACACAAGCGCCTTGGTTTCGTGGTGCGACCTGTCGGACATGGGGCGCCAGAAAGTCGAGTACGTCGAGAGCAGCGAGGGAATAGCCCGGTATGGCATTAGCCAACTTGAGGTAACGGCATTTGGTTGTACGTCGCGGGGACAGGCCAACCGCGTCGGCAAATGGTTGCTGCTTACGTCCCAGATTGAGACGCGCGGTGTCACGTTCACTATTGGCCTGGATCATTGCCATATTCAACCCGGCAGCATCATTCGCATTGCTGACCCGCACCTGGCCGGCCGGCGGATCGGTGGGCGCATCCGCGAGGCTACCGCGCGGTGGATCGTAGTCGATGCCGAGCTGGGCGTTAGGGCCGGCGACCGTGTAACCGTGAACCTGCCCAGCGGTCGATCCGAAACCCGTTTGGTTTCGTCGGCGCTGGGCGAGCCGTTGACGCTGGACAGCGGGAAATGCAGTTTTGATTCGACCAGGTTAACCGCCGATATGGCGAGTGTGCCGGGCACGGCTATGCACATCGTTGTGCAGCCGCCATTTTCGGAGGTGCCGGAAGCCGAATGCATTTGGACCTTGGAATCTGAAGCGCTGTCCGCGCAGACGTTCCGGGTTCTGCGCATTGAGCGCAAAGGCGGATTGGAGGCTGAAGTTTCGGCGGTTCAGCATGAGGCCGGTAAATTCAGTAGCGTTGACCACGGAACCAGGTTGGACCGGCTGCCGATCTCGGTAACGCCGCCTGGCGTGCAAGTGCCGCCTGTGGGCTTGAAAGTCGATTCGTACTACATCCTTAGTCAAGGTATCGCCAATCACACGGCAGTCTTTGAATGGGAGGCTGCTGACGGTGCCGTGTCCTATGAAGTGCAGTGGCGCCGTGACAATTCCGATTGGATCAGTTTGCCGCGTACCGGATATACGCGGGTGGAGGTGCCGAACATCTATGCCGGCGCATTCACGTTCCGCGTGCGAGCGCTGAATGCGATAGAGGTTGCCTCTATCTGGGCCACTTCTTCGCTGGTTCAGCTTGACGGCATCATCGCGCCGCCGCCGGTGGTAACTAGCCTGGTGGCGCGCGGTCTGCTGTTTGGTATCCAGTTGAACTGGGGATTGCCGCATGGGCCTTCGATCATCGAGCGGACCGAGCTGTACTACTCGCAGACTTCCAGCTTTGAGGCCGCGATTCCCCTCGGCGTGTTCGCCTATCCGCAAAACACGCATACCTTGATGGGGCTGAGTGCAGGCAATGAGCTGTGGTTCTGGGCGCGTCTTATCGACAGGAACGGCGTGGCAGGAGATTGGTTTCCGACAGGCGCAGGCGTCCGGGGGCAAGCCAGTTCGGACGCTGATCCGATCCTGGGGCAGATAGGCGGCCAGATCGGGAAAGGCATGCTCGCCCCGGAGCTGGTGAAGGAAATTGAATCTGGGGGCGGTGCTGCTACCGAAATCTTCGAAATCAAGAACGATCTTGACGCGATGATTGGCATTAAGGCCGGCGTCACGAAGGACGGCAAGTATTACGGCGCTGGCATGGGAGTTGGGGTGGAAAAAACGCCGGACGGTATGCAGACCGAAGTGCTGTTTCTCGCGGATCGTTTGGCGCTCATCAATCTGGAAAATGGCGCGATCTCTGCGCCGTTCGTCATCCAGAACGGACAGACGTTTATCCGATCGGCGTTCATCCAAGACGGCACCATCACCAGCGCCAAGATCGGCGAATACATCCAGTCCAACAACTATGTCCCGGGCGTGTCTGGCTGGAGATGGAGCAAGGATGGAACCATGGAGAACAACGGCACCGGGGTGGGAGGAAGGCGTGTGGAAACGCCGGGTGATACGAAGATCTACTACCCGAACGGCCAGTTGGCAATCGCGATGGGGATCAATGTCTGATGGCCGCCGGTCTTAGATCATGGACGCCCAGCGGGCGTTTGCAGTTCGATTCCAACGGCTATCACGGGCTTCTGCTGGATACGTTTCTCGCTAAAGATGGCGTTCCCGGAACGAAGTCTTACGACATCTCAGGGGCCATTTTGCAGGCTGCCGTGTTGCCGTTGTGGCCCACATTTAACGGTGGTGTCACGGGAATACCTTTCGTGGCCCATGCCACTACAGGCGCCAACTCGGTTGCTTGGAGTTGGCCCGATTGGTTCGGCAAGGGAAACCCTTGGTACATCCCCAGCCGCATTATTGTGTATACGAGGACATGATGGCCAGGCTTGTTACGTACAACGAGTCCGGTGTGCTGACGTTTGACAGCGCATACCGGCAACTGGTGGTGTTGGGTAGCGGTTCCGCCACGCTTGGCATCGTGGCTATGAACAGGTATCGAAATCCACTTTACTGGACGAGCGGAGTTGTTCCGTTGACACCTGGCGCCGTACTGCGGGCCTTCCAGGGGCCGTACCCGGCCGTAGGTGTTCAGGATGTGAATGGCAACGCGTACATCCGCGGTTGCAGCAATGACCCAACGCAAAAACAGATAAGGGTTTCGTATTTTGATCTGGGCCCTCCAAGCGTAATGGTCGCTGGCGGCGCGGGTTTGGTCATGTACACGCCGAGCGGCGAGCTGGCGTTCTCCAGCGCGCAGCCCGCGGCCAAGCTGGTACGCCCGGGGGCGGTCGTAGCCGGGCGGTCGTACGCGGCGATTCCCGTCAACAGCCGATTGAACATCACTGTCTATGGTGTTGGATCAATCTCGCCAATGTGGACGGGGTGTTCGGCGGCCTCAATGAACGGCACCACACTAGTTACACGAGCGCCAAGAGGCGGGCAGAGTGGTGAGTACCCCTGGGGAAATACTGCCGGCCTCGCATTCAACTACACGCCGTATGTCGGAACCCACAACGGAGAGTGGGTTGGGCCTTCTGTCGATCCCTTGATTTTTGATGTTACCGACGCCTTCGCTTGAGAGCGTCACATTCCAGTACACAGCCCGCCTCGGCGGGCTTTTTTTTCGCACATACAACGGGAGCAGCAATGCGAACCCATCAAAGGAGTAGTGACATGGAACCAGGTTCGGGGGTAGCGGCGGGGGCGGGAGCTGGAGCCGCGGCCGCCGCTGCTGCGCTGAAAGTTGCGGCGGCGCACGGGGCATTTGCGGCGCTAGCCGCCTTGCTGGGGCTGCTGATCCTGCCGCCCAGGACGCGGCGGGAATTCGTGGTGCGCACTGTATCGACGGTGATTTGCTCATTTGCGTTCGGCCCTGCCGTGGCGGCGGCAGTGCTGGCGTGGTTCCCAACGCTTACCGAGTCGCTGGCCTGGCTGGCGCACAACATAGGCGGCGACGACGAATTTCTCGCAAAGATGTACGTGCTCGGGCCTTGTTCGTTGTTGGCTGGCCTGCCGGCCTGGTGGGTGCTGGGCGGGTACATGCGCTGGATGGCACGCATTAAGGAGATTGGGCTGATGGCTTGGATTGATGAATTGATGGCGCGCTTTCCTTGGTGCCGTCGAGGTGGGAAGGAATGACCATGAACCTCAAGACGATCAGCGAAAGCGCGATCACGCCTGCGCTGGCGCTGCTGCCGGCGCGTATGGACTCGCCGTCTGCGCGCGTCATGCTGCTGGCAATCGGCCTGCAGGAAAGTCGATTCACGCACCGCCAGCAGATCGGCGGGCCGGCGCGGGGCTTCTGGCAATTCGAGAAGGGCACCCGCGCGAGCCGTGGCGGCGTGTGGGGTGTATTCCTGCACGCGGCGAGCAAAGGCCACTTGGCGACCTTGTGCAAGGCCCGCAGTGTGGCTTGTGACCCGGACGCGATCTATGCCGCGCTGGAGTATGACGACGTGCTGGCGGCCGGAGTGGCGCGGCTGCTGCTGTGGACCGATCCCAAGGCGCTGCCGGCTATTGGCGACGCTGACGCGGGATGGTCGCTGTATTTGCGCACCTGGCGGCCTGGAAAGCCACATCCGAAAACCTGGCCGGCGCTGTATGCCCAGGCCATGACCGCGATGGAGTTCTGACCATGCCCGCATTCATGCAACGGATATGGGGCTACGTCGCCGCCGCGGCGGCGGCCGTTGCCGCACTGGCGTTGGTCTACCTGCGCGGGCGCAGCGCTGGCCGCGCAGATGAGCGCCAGGAGCGTAACGACCGAATCAACGAACAGGCGGCGAAAGCCCGCCAGGAGGTGCGCAATGTGGAGGATGAAGTGGCCCGTATGGACGATGACGCTGTTTCTGATCGGCTCAAATCTGGCTGGGTGCGCGGCCCCGGCCAGGGTGGGCGTTGAGTATTGCGACCACGCGCGGCCGATCTACTTTGATTCGGCCGCCGAGGTCGACCGAACGCCGGCAGGTGTCCGGCGCCAGATGCTGGACCACAACGAAACATGGGCGGTGCTTTGCTATATCCACAAGCGCTAGAGGCATCCGGTAGATGGCGAAATCGCAGCTAGCGGGTCCAATGTAGAATGGTATCCAGTTGTGTCGGATAATTTACCTATTTAGCGTGAGCTATGGACAGAGCATTGGATACTGAGGTCGTAGAGGGTGAAATCGCCTTGGTCATCGACTATGAACCGGGCAAGGCCGTGGCGACGGATGTGCTGCAGGGGGCAATGCGTCTGATCGAATCGATTGATGGCCTAGATCAGGTCCTTCTGTCGAGCGTGGATTCAACGCTTGAGCCGGTTTCTATTCTGAATGACGTTCAGCACTCTTCGCTGAAGCTGCTTCTAGCGCGGGCGCTAAAGCATGTACCGGACGACTGTCTCAACGGCCTAGAGTGGAAGAAATGGGTCGGCGGCCTGTTGGTTAAGGGGAAGCATCGATTGCTGCAGACCATTGACGCCGATGCGCCTCAAATCCAACGAGCGCTGAACGATTTGTCCGCAGACTATAAGGCAGCACCATCGAACTTGGTTGGCTATACGCCGCCGACGGTAGCGGAAGTGAAGGGGGCGTTAGACAAGGTTGCGGAAGCCAGATCTCTATTCCCTGGGCAAAAAGTAACTGTCCAAACGGAGTATGGGGATTTGCCTATCGTCGAGGTGGTGGCTGTGCCGGTTTTGGAAGCATTTAGAGACCCCGCGAGTTCAGTAACCAATCGTGGTGAAGAGTACTTCAAGGTCAAATCGGTGGATATGCTCGGCCACTCTCAGTGGACCGTGTTGAGAGGGAATCGGTCCGTTCGGGTCAACGTTCTGCATCAGGACTGGTTGACCGCCTATCACCAACGCAAGTTTGCAATCCTTCCTGGTGATAGCTTGCGCTGCAAGTTTGAAGAAACGACCTTCTATGATGCCGACCACAATGAGCTTGATCGCACTTTGGCGATTGTGGAGGTGCTGGAGGTGATATCTCCGCCCCAGCAGATGGGTTTCTCGTTGCAGGAGCGTTAGTCGCCAATACAAAAACGCCCCAACCCGTGAGGGGGCTGGGGCGAATGCTCTGCGGCGGCCGGCATGGGCGTCGCGAGCGTGATAAATCTATCACGGTCATTGGCTTCGTGGTGACGTCAGGCTCGCTTGGTGATCCATTGCATCCACCACCCTTGGTAGTAGCGCACGCCGGCGATTTCCTCAAAGCCGACCACCATCATGCCGCGGTCTGACGCGAAGGTTAGGAGTTGGGGGTCCAGTAGATCGGGGATGGCGCTAGGTACCGTGGCGCCGAACTTCGCCAGCGCGTCCATGGTCATGCGCGGAACGTGCCGATTTAGGCCCTTGTGAAGCATGGAGTACATCCGGACCGTGCCCACGACGGGCTGGCCTGGATCGTTCTCGCGGCGGCGCTCGCCGAGGTGGTGTGTGCGTAGCACGCTGCACTGGAATTGCACAGTCTTGCCTAGAAAAATACTGTATGGACATACAGTGTAAACAGTCCTAGAATTCGCGCAATTCGGCCCCGATTTCGGCCGATTGGGGACGGAACATGGCGGACGTGACGGACTGGCAACAGCGGGACGAATACTACTGGGCGGGGCCTGGAGGCTGGACGATCTGCAAGGTGTTCGCGCAGAACCGCTGGCAGTACGAGGTATGGGCGGCGAACGGCACGCGCCACGGCATGGAGCCGACCCTGGCCGCCGCGATCATGCTCTACGACAAGGTGAAAGGCTGACGCCTACTTCTCCATGGGTGTGGCCACCAGCCGGTCGGCCGGGAAGGGCACCAGGAAATCACGCGTGGCATCCGCCGGCGCGGTGAGCCATTCTCCGTAGGCGCCCTCTGGCAGGATGACGACCATCCGCTTCTCCTTGCCGGCCTGGTGGTAGTCACGGAACAGTGGATCCTCGTCCGCATTGATCGTCAGCATGGTGTAGCTCTCCTGCAGCTGGCCGGCGGCGTCGCGCCAGCGATCCCACAGGCCGGCGATGCCCAGCGGCGCGCCGTCGGCCCGGGTGAACCGGGTAGCCACCGCGGCGCCCGACCTCCAGTCAGGCTCGAAGATGGCGTCTGCCGGGATGATGCAGTGCTGGGCCCGGCGCCAGGCGTTGCCGAAGGTGAAGGACTTGGCCGCCGTCTCGCTGCGCGCGTTGAACGTCGACAGCTTGCCGGCCTTGTCCAGGCCATCCGCCTTGGTCATGGCGCTGATAAGGCCCCAGCGGCCCACCACCGCCTCGCGCTCCGGCACGGCTTCGTCGCCGGCGTCATGCTCGACCGGCCGCCGGATGAAAACGCCCGGGTAGCGCGGCCACATGTCGTACTTGCCGCCGGCCGGCTTGTTGGGCGCGCCGAACTTCTTGAGCAGCAGCTCGGCGTCCTTCAGGGTCTGGTAGTGGCTACACATGAAACCCTCCGTGAAGGGAACCAGTATAGGGTCAGTAGCTGCGGCCGCTCACAGGAGACGGTCAATATTAGAAATGCTTGAATAAGTCCGCAAAAGCCCTCGGATCAAAGATTTTTGTCGGCAGTACCCTTTAGGCATCGATTAAAATAGTTACTTATTCAATCAGAGTGCGGAAATGCCGACATGAATCGAGACGAGAACGATGCTGCTTCATCCTCGGGCCATCCGTCACAGGTCAAAGCAGCAAAGCCTAGTGGTGATGTCTCGCCTCCTGCCGCTAGTGCGTCAAATGCGGATTCGAAATGGCTGAGCCTTTTCCGCGCGGGTGGGCGGCTCGTGCGCTGGTTGCTGACGCACGGGTTGCCGATGTATGCCATTGTCGGCACGCTTCTGGCGCTTTCCATTAGTGCTTTTTTGCCGAGAATACTTCCGATAATCGAGACTGCACTTTCGAATCAGCCAGTCCAAGCTTCGGCGCAGGCCAAGCCTGTATCGGCGGCGTCGTCCACCTCAATCCCGAGCAGCGATGCCGCGCCTGGGATGGCTCAAGAGCAGTCCCCTAGCCCCGTCCAGTCCTCTGTTGCCGATGCCACACGTCCCATAACTGAAATCGCAAAAATGGCTCTGGATACGTCCAAAGACCGAATCGAAGGGATAAAAGAGAACTACGACAAACTCTTTGCGATGATCGCCGCGTTCGCGGCGCTCCTAGGCTTCTTAGGATTTAAGGGTTTCGAATCATTCGCTCAAGCGAAAGCTCGGGCCGAAGAAACGGTTGCTAAGGCTGATATAGCGGTTAAGCGGGCTGAGGACGCACAACGTCGCGTGACGGAGTCTATTGCAGAACACCAAATATTCCGGACCGAGGAGTATCCGAAATTTGCGAGTGCTGAGCTGTATCTCGCGCACGGCATCATATTGCGGGAAATTGCGGATGTGTATGAAGTAATTGCGAAGCACCTTTCGCAAGCAGGTCAAAACATAGAGTTCGGCGAAAAAGTGGCGCGCCTTCAAGAGAGCCTCGCATACCTGGAGCGCTCCCTCGACCACTGCGACCGCAATAATTACCGCGTGAGGGCTCGCGCTCTGGGTACGCTCGGCAACGTTCGAAAACGGTTAGACGATCCGATGGGAGCACTGACGGCGGCGAAAGGCGCTGCCAATGCGGCGCCTGATGATCCATCGGCTCACTACAACGTGGCGTGTTATGCCGCCATGGTGGCGGAGGATAAAGCCAGGAAATGTAGTCCTGATAGTGAAGAAGCGATGGTGACGCCCTTCGTAGATATGTGTGTCGAAGCGTTGACGACTGCCGTGAAGCTACACGGAAAATTTTCAGGCAAGGCTATGAAAGATCCCGACTTTGACTGGGTTCGCAAACACGCTTCACATGGTGTGGCCTTTAAAGCTGCCCTTGTGACCACAGTCAATGATGAAGGGCAGGCGTTGTAGCCCGTGCACACCCGAAAAAAAACCCGCCGGAGCGGGTTTTTTTGGTGGTTACTTAATTGCCCAGGGGCGAACATCCAAGGCAATAGCATTGGGGGCGTGGGTCATAGAATTCTCCATAGTCTCTTGAGCAAGAAAGTAACAAGGCCTTCAGGCCGCCTGGCGTTCGGAGAAAACGCTTTGTTACGTTTTCGTTAGGCCAGGATCGTGATCCTAACACAAGCGGGGTTTCCGTCAAGCGTTTTGATATCACAGCCTCAGTGTACGCTAACAGAGGCTAGATGCAAGTTACAAGTGTATGAATGCGGAACATGGCGCGGAACAAAAGCGGAACACTGTATGTGGAAGGAAGTACCCACTACCGCTAGAGACGGCCTGTTCATTGCTGGTGCCCGGGGCCGGAATCGAACCGGCACGCCTTGCGGCGGGGGATTTTGAGTCCCCTGCGTCTACCAATTTCACCACCCGGGCAGGCTGGTCGCGGAGCCGTCCAGGCGACGGTCGCGGGTAAAGCGAAGACCGCGATTATATGCGGTCTGGGAAAAATTGTCAGGCCAGGGGCCGGCGCGGGGCGCGCCGGCCTGCGTGCTTACTTCTTTTCCGGCAGGAACCAGTTCATGACCAGCGCGCAGATGCCGCCGGTGGCAACACCCGATTCCAGCACGTTTTTCACGGCGTGCGGCAGGTGTGACAGGATCTCGGGCACCTGCGACACGCCCAGGCCCAGGGCCAGCGACACGGCGATGATCAGCAGGGCGCGGCGGTCCAGGTGGATGCCCGCCAGGATGTTGATGCCCGAGGCGGCCACGGCGCCAAACATGACCATGGCGGCGCCGCCCAGCACGGGTTCGGGCACGGCCTGCAGCACGCCGGCGACGGTGGGGAACAGGCCCAGCAGGATCAGCATGCCGGCGATCCACACGCCGACGTGGCGGCTGGCGATGCCGGTCAGCTGGATGACGCCGTTGTTCTGGGCGAAGACCGAGCTGGGGAAGGTGTTGAAGACGCCGGCCAGCAGCGAGTTGGCGCCGTTGACCAGCACGCCGCCCTTGATGCGCTGCATCCACAGCGGGCCTTCGACCGGCTGCTTGGACACCTTGCTGGTGGCGGTGACGTCGCCGATGGCTTCGAGCGAGGTGACCAGGTAGATGATCAGCATCGGCACGAACAGCGCCCACGAGAAGCCCAGGCCGAAGTGCAGCGGCATCGGCACCTGGAACAGCGCGGCTTCGCGCGCGCCGGTGAAGTCCAGGCGGCCCATGTAGGCGGCGGCGATGTAGCCGACGGCCAGCGCCAGCACCAGCGCGGTGCTGCGGATCCACACCACCGGCACGCGGTTCAGCAGGATGATGGTGCCCAGCACCAGGCCCGACAGCGTCAGGTTCTCGGCGCTGGCGAAGGTGCCGCTGGCCATGGCGCCGAAACCCCCGCCCATGCTGATGAGGCCGACCTTGATCAGCGTCAGGCCGATCAGCAGCACGACGATGCCGGTGACCAGCGGGGTGATCAGGCGCTTGACGAAGGGCAGGATGCGGCTGATGCCCATTTCGACGAAGGAGCCGGCGATGACGACGCCGAAGATCGCGGCCATGACGGCCTCGACCGGCGTGCCCTGCTTGACCATGACCGAACCGCCGGCGATCAGCGGGCCGACGAAGTTGAAGCTGGTGCCTTGCACGATCAAGAGGCCCGCGCCCAGCGGGCCGAAGCGCTTGCACTGCACGTAGGTGGCGATGCCGGAGATGACCAGCGACATGGACACGATCAGGGTGGTGTCGCGGCTGCTCACGCCCAGGGCCTGGCAGATCAGCAGGCCGGGGGTGACGATGGGCACCAGGATGGCCAGCAGGTGCTGCAGGGCGGCGACGAAGGCGACGGGGGCGGCGGGACGGTCGTCGGGGCCGTAGACCAGGTCGTGGCGGGGTTCGGCGTCGTCGGACGCGCCGTGGGAGGCAGGTTGGGTCAGGGAGGCGGGTTGCATGGCAGGGAGCCGGCCGGGGAGGGGGTAGGGGAGGAAAGTGCGGCATTTTAGCGGGGAAGACCCTCGGGCGCAGCGCGTCTGCCCGGGGTGGCGGCAGAGGGCTTGATAGAATCTTGATCCGCCAACCAGGGGCCGCCGGCCCGGGAATCGATGCACAAGCGCACCCGAGGAATCGTGATCGTCCTGGTCTTGTTGACGGCCATCCTGCCGATGATGCTGCTGGTCTGGCTGATCGATGACAGTGGCGACGATTTCGCCGCGATCGACCATGGCGAGTCCTACGGCAGCAGTATCTACAAGCGCTACCAGGGCGAGGTCTACGCGGCCGTGCCCAGCAACGGCTATTACCGGATGCGCGAGGCGGACCCGGCGGGTTTCGAGACCTTCGACACGGGCCGCTACGACGGCCGGCAGGCGGCGCGTGACGGCCGCCACGTGTATTGCGGCAACCTGGTGCTGCCGGGCATGCGGCCCGCATCGACGCGCTATCTGGGCAACAGCTATTTCAGCGACGGCTCGGCCACCTACTTTTGCGACTTCGCCTCCGAGCGCAATCTCGAACTGGGCCGGCTGGACGAACTATGGCAGCGGATCCTGTACCGCGCCGGCAAGGGCGACAAGCCGCAGACCTACCTGTATCCGTTCCTGGCCCTGCCGGCTAGCGCGCAACCCTACCGGCCGCTGCTCGATCGCCAGTTGGCCACCGACGGCGCCCGCGTCTTTTACGAAGGCCGCGCAATGCCGCAGGCGGATCCGGCGCGGTTGCGTCGCATCGCCGCGATCCAGCGCGGCGAGACGCGGCCGGGCAACGACTTCTTTGCCGATGGCCGCCGGGTCTATTACCGCGAGACCCTGCTGCCGCTGTCGGACGATCCGGCGCTCTACACCTTCATGGTCGGCAATCTCCACAACCAGCCCTATCTGTTCGATCCGCGCGACGGCATGGTGTACCTGGGCGCGCTGGCCTTCGACCCGGCGCATGCGCCGTACCGCTTGCTGGACGAGGCCGGCGGCCATGTGCTCCATGCGCTGTTCGCCAGCAAGGACGGCGTCTATTTCTACAACAGCGAAAAGCGCGCGGTGGAGCGGGCCGGCGACGATCCGTTCGCGGCGGGCGGCTTCACGGCGCTGTCGCCCTACGTGTTCCGGGACGGCCGCCAGGTGCTGTTCTTCCAGAGCAAGGAAGTCTGGAACCGCTCGCGTGGCGGCGGCGGCCTGCTGTCCAGGTCCACCCTGATCCTGCGGCTCAAGGATGCGCCCACGGGGCCATGGGCCAAGCTGGGCGATGTCTATCACGGCTTCGGTTCGGTCTGGCGCAATGGTGACGCGCTCTATTACCTGGACGAACTGGGGGCGACCCAACTGATCCACAGCCCGATCTATCGCATCCTGGACCCGGCCGCGGCGGATTTCCTGCTGCGCTCCCAGGAGACCCGGCAGATCAAGGCGGATGACATCCGCAAGCTGGTGCGCAGCGGCAAGCTGGCGGCGCCCGAATCCGACGCGGTGCTGGAGGCCAAGACGCGTTATCGCAGCGGCATCTGGTCCCTTTTTGATTGAGGCCGGGGCGGCGGTCTGGGCTTGTTTGCCCGCGCGCGGCAGGGCGGGAGCCGTGGCCTTGTTGCCGGGCTGAGCGCGCTTTGGCCGCTTTCGCCCGTTTTCCCGCCGGGCGACTCCGCGCCGGTCGGCCGTCACCGCGCGCCGGGCAGGCGCCAGGATGGCCGCCGCATCCCTCCGGCCCTTGAAATATTTCAGATGGCCCCCATCACAACAGGGTTTCCCGGAAAACGCCTGGGCCATGCGCCCCGCGATCCGGCTTCCTTTTGTCCCTAATTTTCCGACTTTTCATACAACGATGAGCCAGAACGCCACGTCCGAAACCCTGGGATTCCAGGCCGAGGTGAAGCAACTGCTGCACCTGATGATCCATTCGCTGTACAGCAACAAGGAAATCTTCCTGCGCGAGCTGGTGTCGAACGCATCCGACGCCTGCGACAAGCTGCGCTTCGAGGCCATCGACAACCCGGCGCTGCTGGAAGGCGATGGCGAGCTGGCCATCACCGTCAGCTATGACAAGGATGCGCGCACGATCACCATCTCCGACAACGGCATCGGCCTGTCGCGCGAAGAGGCCGTGGCCAACCTGGGCACCATCGCCCGTTCCGGCACGCGCGAGTTCTTCTCGCAGCTGACCGGCGACAAGCAGAAGGATGCGCAACTGATCGGCCAGTTCGGCGTGGGCTTCTATTCCTCGTTCATCGTGGCCGACAAGGTCACGGTGGTCAGCCGCCGCGCCGGCGCCACCGACGCCATCCGCTGGGAGTCCGACGGCCAGGGCGAATTCACCATCGCCGCCGCCGATAAGGCTACGCGCGGCACCGACGTCACGCTGCACCTGCGCGCCGACGAAGACGAGCTGCTCAACGGCTGGAAGCTGCGCGAGATCCTGCGCCGCTACTCCGACCACATCTCGCTGCCGATCCGCATGGCCAAGGAAGAGTGGGATTCGGAAAAGGGCGAGCAGGTCAAGAAGGACGAACTCGAAACGGTCAACCAGGCCAACGCGCTGTGGGCCCGCAACAAGGCGGATGTGACCGAGGAACAGTACCGCGAGTTCTACAAGACGGTGTCGCACGACTACGACGACCCGCTCGCCTGGACCCACAACCGCGTCGAAGGCCGCAGCGAATACACCCAGCTGCTGTACGTGCCCAAGCACGCGCCGATGGACCTGTGGGACCGCGACGGCCGCCGCGGCGTCAAGCTGTACGTCAAGCGTGTCTTCATCATGGACGACGCCGACCAGCTGCTGCCGTCGTACCTGCGCTTCGTGCGCGGCGTGATCGACTCGGCCGACCTGCCGCTGAACGTGTCGCGCGAGATCCTGCAGGAAAGCCGCGACGTGCGCGCCATCCGCGAAGGTTCGGCCAAGCGCATCCTGTCGCTGCTGGAAGACCTGGCCGAGAACAAGCCGGAAGACTACGCCACGTTCTGGTCGGAATTCGGCCAGGTGCTCAAGGAAGGCGCGGGCGAAGACCACGCCAACCTGGAACGCATCGCCAAGCTGATGCGCTTTGCCTCGACCCACACCGGCGACCAGGCCCAGACCGTGTCGTTCGCCGACTACGTGGGCCGCATGAAGGAAGGCCAGGACAAGATCTACTACGTCACGGCCGACACCTTCGCCGCCGCCAGCAACAGCCCGCACCTTGAGATCTTCCGCAAGAAGGGCATCGAGGTGCTGCTGCTGTCCGACCGCGTCGACGAATGGATGCTGTCGTACCTGCGTGAGTTCGACGGCAAGTCGCTGGTCTCGGTGGCCAAGGGCGGCCTCGACCTGGCCGAGCTGGCCGACGAGGAAGAAAAGAAGCACCAGGCCGAAGTGGCCGAGGACTTCAAGCCGCTGGTCGAGCGCCTGCAGAAGACCCTGGAAGACCAGGTCAAGGAAGTGCGCGTCACGCTGCGCCTGGTGGATTCGCCGGCGTGCGTGGTGGTGGGCCAGAACGAACTCAGCCCGCACCTGCTGCGCATGCTGAAGGCCGCCGGCCAGGAAGCGCCCAACGTCAAGCCGGTGCTGGAGATCAACCCGGAACACCCGCTGCTGGCCCGCATCCGCGCCGCCGACGACGGCGAGTTCGACCAGTGGGCCCGCCTGCTGCTCGATCAGGCCCTGCTGGCCGAAGGCGCGCAGATCGCCGACCCGGCGGCGTTTGTGAAGCGGCTGAATGCGTTGCTGCTGAAATAAGCGCGGCGGTACGAAGGCAGGAAAAGGGCGCCCGCGAGGGCGCCTTTTTCATTGGCCAGGACGGGAGATCAAGGTTTCGGCAGGCGCGGGACAGGCCGCTGCCCGGGGGAAGGCGCCGTAATATTCCTGATCGGTAATTTTTCGGGCAAAGCGCGAGGGTTTCTCAAATAAAATTACCGATCGGTAATTTTATTTGTATAGCTCCGGCATGTTCGCCTAGACTTCCCGTACGGTAATTCGGAGAGTCCCATGCCCTCGCCACCTTCCGCCGATGCGGCGGCCACCGTCATCCACACCTCTGCCGAACTCGGTGAACTGGTGAAGGAGGTGCGCCGCGCGCAAGGGTTGCTGCAAACAGACCTGGCCGGCTTGTCCGGCACCGGCAATCGCTTCGTGGTGGACCTGGAGCGGGGCAAGCCGACGCTGCAGTTGCAGAAGGTGCTCGACATGCTGGACCTGCTGGGCCTGGAAGTGCGGGTTGGTCCCAAGCGCGTGGGCCGGCCATGAGCGTCGACGCGCTCGATCTTTACCAGGCGGATCGCAACGTCGGCCGCCTGTTCGACGAACGGCCCCTGCGTTTCGTCTATGACGATGGCTGGCTGGGATGGCCCGCGGCGCATGCCATCGCGCAATTTCGCGTTCACCGTGGGGGGCGAGTCCAGGCCCGGCCACATCGGCCGCGGACACCTGGATGCCATGGCCCGGGAGCTGGGCTTCAGTCCCCGCTATGTGGCTGGCGTGGCGCAGGCGCTGGTGACGGCACTGCCGCCGGCGCTGGAAACGGTGCAGGCCGACCTGGCGCGGCAGGCCACGGCGGGGACGGAAAGCACGCTGATCGAGCGTCTGGGCCAGTGGATCCGGGCCAATACCCGCAAGCTCGCCAAGCGCTGGGAATTGCCGGGCTGATCCTGCCCGCCTCCTGGAACCCCCCCACGTCATTCATGACTCCAGGTCAAAAGTCTTTCCCCGTTTTGTCGCTTTTTCCGTAAGGGTATACCCGTCATACTGGCCGCCTGTCTTCCGATCAGACGCGCCCCATGCGCCCGGCCTTTGCCGCGACGCCTCTGGATTCCCTGGTCGGCGCATCCAACCAAGGAACCCGTATGTCCTCCCATGAAACCCCGCCGGTGAAAGCCGGCCCGCCCTTGCTGGCATTGGCCGTCGGCGCCTTCGGCATCGGCGTCACCGAATTCTCGCCTATGGGCCTGCTGCCCGTGATCGCCGACGGCGTGGGGGTATCCATCCCCAGCGCCGGCATGCTGATCAGCGCGTATGCGATCGGCGTGATGGTCGGCGCGCCGCTGATGACGCTGGCGCTGTCGCGCTGGTCGCGCCGCAAGGCGTTGATCGTGCTGATGGCGATCTTCACGCTCGGCAACCTGTTGTCGGCGCTGTCGCCCAACTACACCACGCTGCTGCTGGCGCGTCTGGTGACCAGCCTGAACCATGGCGCCTTCTTCGGCCTGGGTTCGCTGGTGGCCGCCAGCGTGGTGCCGCGCCACAAGCAGGCCAGCGCGGTGGCAACCATGTTCCTGGGGCTGACCATCGCCAACGTCGGCGGTGTGCCGGCGGCGACCTGGCTGGGCCAGGTGATCGGCTGGCGCATGTCGTTCGCCGCGACCTCGGTGCTCGGCCTGGTGGCGATGCTGTCACTGTGGTTCGCGCTGCCGGCGGGCGAAGCCGGGCGGCGCCCGGACATCCGTCACGAACTGGCGGTGCTCAAGACCCCGGTGGTGCTGGTGGCGTTGTTGACCACGGTGCTGGGCGCGGGCGCGATGTTCACGCTGTACACCTACGTGGCGCCGACGCTGGCCGAACTGACCGGCGCGTCGCCCCACTTCGTGACCGCGATGCTGGTGCTGATCGGCATCGGCTTCACCGTCGGCAACACCGCCGGCGGCCGCTTCGCTGACCGCTCGCTGGATGGCAGCCTGATCGCCTTCCTGGTGCTGGTGATCGCCGATCTGCTGGCCTTCCCGTGGCTGGCGCAGACCCCGGTGGGCGCCGCGATCGGCCTGTTGATCTTCGGCTTCGGCACCTTCGCCGTGGTGCCGCCCCTGCAGATGCGGGTGATGCGCGCCGCCACCGACGCGCCCGGCCTGGCCTCGTCGGTGAACGTGGGCGCGTTCAACCTGGGCAATGCGGTGGGCGCGGCCGCCGGTGGTGGCGTGATCTCGGCCGGGATGGGCTATGCCGCGGTGCCGATTGCCGGCGCAATCATCGCCGCGGCGGGCCTTGTGCTGGTGCTGTGGCAGCGCGCCGCCAACCAGCGCCAGCGCAAGCTGGCGGTGCAGGGCTGCTGAGCGTGAAGCGGGGCGACATCGCGATTCGTCCCGTCAGAACTCGAACGTCGCGCCCAGCTCGTAGGTGCGACCCGGCGCCAGCAGCACCTGGCTGGTGGCGCGGCCGCCGTAGTAGGCGTAGAGCTTGTCGGTCAGGTTGCGCACGCGGAAGGTGATCAGCGCCGGCCGGATGCGGTAGCTGATCGCCGCGTCCACCGTGGTGTGGCTGTTGATGCGGATCTGATTGGCGTTGTCGGTGTAGATCTTGCCGGTGTGGTTCAGGCCGACGAACAGGTCCATCGGCACCTCCTTCAAGCGGTAGGTGGCGTACAGGTTGGCGACTCGCTCGGGCACGTTGGGCGGGGTGTTGCCCACGCGCGAGGTGCCGTCGGCCTCGGTGAGTGAATCGAAGCGTGCGTTCAGCGCGGCGACGTTGCCTGACAGGGTCAGTTGCGGCGTGATGCGCCAGTCGGCCGACAGTTCCACGCCGCGCGAAGACTGGCGGCCGTTGTTGACCGTCACGCGCGGGTCGTTGGCGTCGCGCGTCAGCACGTTCTCCAGTTTGATGTGATAGACCGCCGCGGTCCATTCGACGTCGCCCAGGCTCTGCTTGAAGCCGGCCTCCCATTGTTCTCCCTTGGCCAGCGGGAACGAGGCGTTGGACTGCGACAGCAGGAACAGCGAGCCCACCGGGATGGTGGCGTTGGTGTATTGCGCATAGACCGAGGACGCCGGCGTCAGGTCATACACCGTGCCCAGGCGCATGGAGTTGGCGCCGTAGCGGGTGCCGAAGGCGGTGTGGGTGCCGGCGTTCAGGTCGGTGATGCTGCGCTCGACGCGGATGCGGTCGTAGCGGTAGCCGCCCACCACGGTCCAGCGATCGGTCAGCTTGAGCGAGTCTTCCAGGAACAGCGCGGCGCCGCGCACGTCGGTGGTGTAGTCGGTGCGGTTACCGGCGCCGCTCATCAGGGCAGGGTCGTCGTTGTAGTAGCCCACGTCCGGGTTCCACAGCGACACGCGCAGGGCGTCGGCGGTGCTGGCGGCCCGGTTCGAGAAGCGCCGTTCGCTGTCCAGGGTGGTCTTGCTGAGTTCCCCGCCGATGACGAACTTGTTCGACAGGCCGCCGAGGGTGCCGCTGTGGGTCGCGTCAAAGCGGTCGATCAGGTAGCGCTGGTGGTGCGTGATGATGGTCTGGTCGCGGTTGATCGAGCCGGGCGCACTGAAGGTGGCCGACTCCGAGTTCTTCCACAGCCGGTCGACCTTGTTCATTGCCAGCTCATTGCGCAGCGTCCACGATGGCGTCAGCTGGTGGGTGACCCGTGCCCGCACCCAATAGGCTTCGGCCTCGTTGCGATCGTCGAGCACGTTGTAGTTCTTGCCGGCCAGCGCGCGGTCCAGGACGCGGCCATCGTGCGTGCTGACCACGCCGGTGGGGTCCTTGGCCAGTTCGCGCGGAATCAGCGGCGTGCCCCAATAGGCATGGCCGGTGTCGCGCGAGTAGTCGAACGACAGGTCCAGGCGGGTGGCGGGCGCGACGTCAAAAGCCACGCCGGTGGTCAGGTGGTCCAGCTTGTTGCTGTTGCGGGCGATGGTGCCGACGCGGCTGTCGTTGTGGCTGTAGTCGATGCGGTAGGCGCCGGTCTCGCCGAAATTGTCGCCCAGGCCGATGCCGGTGCGCGTGCTGCCATAGCTGCCATACGAGAACATCGCTTCGCGCGAGGGGTTGTCGCGGTCGGGGCGCTTGGTCTGGAAGTTGACGATGCCGCCGATGGCGCTGTCGCCCTGCAGCACCGAGGCCGGGCCTTTCAGGACCTCGATGCGTTCGTAGTTCCAGGTGTCCTCGACCCGGTTGGTCGAACCGGCGCCCGACATGCGCAGGCCGTCGTACAGATACAGGATGTCGGTGAAGCCGCGCGAGGTCAACGTAGTGGGCGAGGACGGCGGGCCGCCGCCGGCCAGCCCGGTGGCGCCGCGCAGCGCTTCGCTGAGGGTGGCGGCGCCGCGTTCGCGCATGGCCTGCTGCGACACGATCTCGACCGAGGCGGGCGTTTCGCGCAGGGTCAGGCCCAGGCGCGAGGCGCTGCTGCTGCGGCTGTCCAGATGCAGACTGTCCGCGTCGCTGGCGGCCTCCACGCGGATGCTGGGCAGTTCGGCCTCGCGCGCCTGGGCCTCTTGGGCCTGGACGTTGGGCACGGCGGTGCAAGCCGCGAGCGCGGCGGTGGATACGACTCTTCTCATGACGCTTTCCCGAAACTCGATGGGGGTGAAAAACCTGTGTCTAGACCACGCGATAGCGGCGCAGGCGCCAGCCGGCCAGCGCCAGCAGCAGCGCGGCGGGCGCCAGCAGCTGCAGCAGCGCGCGCAGGGCACGGCCGCGGACGGCGGCGGGGTCCTCTTCCTGCCACTGGAAGACCGGCATGCCGGGGAAGTCCTCGGGCGTGATGGCGCGGCTGGCCTCGATGCGGGGCAGGAAGAAATCCTTCCAGGCCCGGTGATAGGCATCGATCTGGCGCATGAAGTGCGCGTGGCGGCGCTGCCCCGTGCCCGCCAGCGCGGTGATGCCTTCATAGGCCACCGCCGCCGGCGACAGCACGCTGTACCGGGCGACCAGCGCCTGCTGGCGCGCCATCTGCGCGTCGAAGCGATCCAGCTCGGGTTGCATCGCCGCGTCCACCTGGCGCTCGACCCGCGCATGGCCCAGTGGGCGGCCGGTGATTTCCAGGCGGCCGTCGCGCGGGATCAGCGCGTCGGGTCTGTCCATGTGCCCATAGTCGGTCGACAGCAGGGCGGCGTTGTCGCGCATGGCCAGCGCCGTGGCCACGCGGGTGCGCGTGGCCAGCTCGGCGCGCGACGGCGCCGGACTGGCATAGGCCGCCACCAGGTTCAGGATCACCGGCACCACCAGCACCAGCAGGACCCAGCCGACCATCAGGATCATGGCGTTGGCGGCCGAGGACTTGCCGAAGGCATTGACCGCCACCACGGCCGCGAACCAGAACAGCGCGTAGGCGCCCACCAGCAGCGCCCACCACAGCGTGGCGCTGGCGGCCTGCAAGGCCTGGGGGCGGGCGATCAGCAGCGCCACCACCGGCAGCAGGACGGCCGCGCCGAGCAGCACCGCCGCGCGCAGGACGATCTTGCCGCTGACCAGCGTCAGCAGCGACAGCGGCTGCGACAGCAGCAGGCGCAGCGTGCCGTCTTCTTTTTCGCCGGACAGCAGGTTGTGACCGAGCGCGAAGATCAGCAGCGGCAGCAGGTAGACCACCACGAACGCCAGGTCAAAGTGTCCGCTCAGCAGGTGCCAGGGATTTTCGATGTCGTTGTTGTGGATGAAGTTGACCTTGCTGTCGTAGGTCACCTTGAACTGCGAAGGGAACAGGTCGGTCTGGCCCAGCGCCACGGGGGCCAGCGGCACGCTGGGCATGATGGCGTAGTGCGCGCCCAGGCCCCCGCCCATGTTGGCGGGGCTGGCCGGGTTGCCGAACGGCGTCGGGGTTTCGCTGCCGTCCATGATGCGCTGTAGCTGGGCCAGCTGGCTGGCGCGGTTCTGCGCATCGGCGCGCGCCAGCGCGGCCTGGGCCTCGTCGCGCAGCGAGGTCTGCAGCAGGCCGTTGAAGACGGCATAGCCCACCAGCAGCAGGAACAGCAGGCCGCACAGCCACAGCGCGCGCTCGCGCGTCAGCAGGCGGAGTTCGTGCCGCAGGACCATCCCGAAGCGGCGAAATTGCGTATCGTGCACCAGGGGTCTCCTACAGGGCGGTCTGGCGGGCCACGGCGCGCCAGGCAAAGAGCAGGCTCAGCAGCAGCGCGGCGCCCAGCATCAACAGGCTCAGGCGCGCCTGGTGCAAGGCCCAGCCGGCCTCGGGCGGCTGGTAGCGGAACGGCGGCACGCGGGCCCACAGCGACGGGCTGGCCTGATATGAGAAGTGCTGGTGTTCCAGCGTGTCGGCGTGCGCCACCAGGTCGGCGCTGACGATGTCCTGGATCACGCGGCGCTGTTGCTCGGCGGCGGTGGTGAAGTCGCGGTGATGGGCGAAGTCGGTGCCGGCCATGGCGGCCGACAGCGCGCGCACCGCCAGCAGCGGCATGAGCCAGCCGGCCGATTCCTGAACGGTCTGCTGCCGTTCCCAGGTGTCCCACAGGCGGCCGAAATGGCGGTCGTAGACGGCATAGCTGGACTGGTCGTCCAGCTTGAGCGCCAGGCCCCATTTGTTCAGCGGCACGTCGCGGCTCCAGCGTTCGGTGGTGCCGAAGGCCTGCATCCAGACGCGGTCGGAGGTGGCCTTGAGGTCGTCCTGCAAGGCCTGGTTGAATTCGAGGCGCGTGGGGCTGGGATACAGGCCGCGCGACAGCTCGGCCATGACGCGCGGCGCGATGACGGTATTGGCGATCCACAGCGCCAGCAGCACGGTGATCGCCACGCGCGACGAGCGCGCCGTCGCCGACACCCCCAGCGTGACGAAGATGAAGGCCGCCAGGTACATCGCATAGCCACCCGCCAGGACGCCGAACCGCAGCAGCGCGTCGAGCCGTCCTCCCGCCAGCCACACCACGGCGATGGCGACCAGCGCGGCGGGCGCCAGCAGCAGGCCGAGGCTCATGGCCAGGGCCGTGGCCTTGCCCCACAGCAGCCGCCAAGGCGCGACGCCCAGGCTCAGGGTCTGGCGCAGGATGCCTTGCTCGCGTTCGCCCGAAAATGCGTTGAAGCCCAGCACGATCACCAGCAGCGGTCCCAGCGCCTGCAGGATCCACGCCGCGGACAGGTCGCCGAAGCGTTGCAGTCCCGTGGCATCCTGCGCCGGCCGGAATTTGACTTCGCTCTGCCGGTGCGCCTGCAGCCACACCGTGCTGCCGATATACGGATTGATGCCGGGGTCCAGCAGCGCCAGCGTGGTGTCGGGCTTGAAGACGTGCATGCCCTGGTGCGCGGCGTCGTGCGGGTGGCGCGCGCCCTGGCGCAGCCAGTCGCTGTAGTCGGTGTTCTGGGCGGCCGCCTGTTCGGCCCGCGCTTCCTGCTGGTGCAGGTAGCCGACGGCCAGGGCTGTCATCAACAGCACCGCGACGATGCCGCCGGCCCAGTAGAGCCGGCCGTCGCGCAGGCGTTCGCGCAGGTCCTTGAGAGCGATCAGGAGGATCATGCCTCTGTCCTCATGTGCGTCAGGTACAGGGCCTGCAGGTCGAGGTCGCCGAGCTGGCGGGCGTCCAGGTTTTCGACCAGGCGCCCGCGCTTCATGATGCCGATGCGGGTGGCGGTCTGGCGCGCATGGAACAGGTCGTGCGTGGTGGCGAGAATGGCGACGCCGCGCTCGGCGGCGCGTTGCAGCAGGCGCGTGAACTCCGCGGCGGCGGAGGGATCCAGGCCCGAGGTCGGCTCATCGAGCAGCAGCGCGCGGGCATTCTTGGCCAGCGCCACGGCGATCCACACCTTCTGGCGCATGCCCTTGGAATAGGCGGCCACCCGCTTGTCCGCGGCGGCCTGGTCCAGTCCGACCTCGGCCAGCAGTTCCAGCAGCCGCGCCCGTGGCGGCGCTTCCCCCAGCGCCAGCGCCGCGAAGTAGCGCAGGTTTTCCAGCCCGGTCAGGGTGCCGTACAGATTGACCTGTTCCGGGATGTACGCCACGTGGCGCTTGCTGGCCAGCGGCTCGCGCGCCACGTCCAGCCCATGGATCAGGGCCTGGCCGCCGTCGGGCGCGATGAAGTTCAGGAACAGGTTGATGGTGGTGGTCTTGCCGGCGCCATTGGCGCCCAGCAGGCAATAGATTTCGCCAGGCTCGATGCGCAGGTTCAGCGGGTGGAGGGCGATCTGGTCGCCGTAGTGTTTGGTCAGGCCGATGGCTTCGAGCACTGCAAATCCTTCTTCGTCCGAAGATGCCGGAAATTCAAGGGAGGGGGTGGGGGAGCGGGGGCGCCGGCGCAGGGCTTCCGATCCATTGGGAATTTCTATCGTTGGGGATGATATAACATAACGTGATTATATTGCCATTCCTCGCGCGGAACTCTGGCAAAAACAACGACCCAAAGCAGAAGGGCGCCCACGTGGGCGCCCTTCGTCATTGCGGCAGCGGTGCGCGCCGGTCAGGCTTCGATCCGCTCCACCTTGCCCACCAGCAGGATGTACGACAGCGCGCCCAGCAGCGCCAGCGACGACACATACACGATGGCCGGCGCGAAGCTGTCCTTCGACACCAGGAAGCCGATCACGATCGGCGTGCAGATCGACGACAGGTTGCCCACGAAGTTGAACACCCCGCCGGTCAGCCCCAGCAGCCGCACCGGCGCCAGCGCCGACACCAGCGACCAGGTGATCGACGCCAGGCCGTTGCCGAAAAACGCCACCGCCAGGAAGAAGATCACCCATGGCGTCGAGTCGGTGAAGTTGGCGCCGATCATCGACGTCGAGATCAGCAGCCCCAGGATGATCGGCAGCTTGCGCGCCAGGCCCACGGTGGCGCCGCGGCGGATCAGGAAGTCCGACAGCACGCCCGAGCACAGCACGCCGATGAACGCCGCCAGGAACGGCACCGACGCCAGGAAGCCCGACTTGATGAAGTCCATGCCGCGGTACTTCACCAGATAGGTGGGGAACCACGTCAGGAAGAACCACAGCGTCGAGGTCAGGCAGAACTGGCCCAGGTACACACCCCACAGCTTGCGCTGGCTCATCACCAGGCCCAGGTCGTTCCAGTTGAAGGGGGCCTTCTTCTCGGTCACACGCTTGTCCAGGTCCACGACGCCGCCGCCTTTCTGGATCAGCTCGATCTCGGCCGCATTGGCGCCCTTGAACTGACGCGGTTCACGGTAGATCAGGTACCACAGCACGCCCCAGACGATGCCCAGCAGGCCGGTGCTGACGAACACCATGTGCCAGCCGTAGTGATGCTGCAGCCAGGCCAGCACCGGCGTCAGGAACGCCAGGCCGACGAACTGGCCCGAGGTGTAGAAGCCGATGGCGGTGGCCCGTTCCTTTTCCGGAAACCAGGTCGTGACGACGCGGTTGTTGATCGGATAGGCGGGCGCTTCCAACGCGCCCACGGCCAGGCGCAGCACGAACAGGATCACGAAACTGCCGGCAAACCCCATGAAGAACGTCGCCGCCGACCACAGGATCAGCGCGGCCGCGTACAGCACGCGCGGCGACACGCGGTCCACCAGCCAGCCGCCGGGGATCTGCATGGCGGCGTAGGTCCAGCCGAAGGCCGACAGGATCAGGCCTTCGTGCACCGTGTCCAGGCCGAACTCGTCCTTGAGCGCGGGCGCGGCGATGGACAGGTTGCTGCGGTCCAGGTAGTTGATGACGACGGTGATGAACAGCATCACCATGATGAGATAGCGGCTGCGCGTCGGCCGCTGGGCGCTTTGCAGGCCTGGGTGGGTGGCGGTGGTCAAGGGGGTCTCCTCTTTCGCTTTTTTCTACCGGCTTACCACTCGGCGAAGCTGCCGTCGGCGTGGCGCCAGATGGGGTTGCGCCAGCGGTGGCCCACCGCCGCGCGTTCTTTCACGTATTCCTCGTTGACCTCGATGCCCAGGCCGGGGCCCTGCGGAATCGCGACCATGCCGTTCTCGTAGGCGAACACTTCGCGGTTGCTGACGTAGTCCAGCAGGTCGTTGGCGGCGTTGTAGTGGATGCCCAGGCTCTGTTCCTGGATGAAGGCGTTGTAGCAACCGGCGTCGATCTGCAGGCAGGTGGCCAGCGCGATCGGGCCCAGCGGGCAGTGCAGCGCCAGCGCCACGTCGTAGGCCTCGGCCATGGCGGCGATCTTGCGCGTTTCGGTGATGCCGCCGGCATGCGACGGGTCCGGCTGGATGATGTCGACGTAGCCGTCGGCCAGCACGCGCTTGAAGTCCCAGCGCGAGAACAGGCGCTCGCCCAGCGCGATCGGCGTGGACGTCAGCGGCGCCAGTTCCTTCAGCGCCTCGTAGTGTTCGCTCAGCACCGGCTCTTCGATGAACATCAGCTTGAACGGGTCCAGTTCCTTCATCAGCACCTTGGCCATCGGCTTGTGCACGCGGCCGTGGAAGTCCACGCCGATGCCGACGTTGGGGCCGACCGCGTCGCGCACGGCGGCCACGTTCTCCAGGCACTTCTCGACCTTGTCGAACGAATCGATGTACTGCAGTTCCTCGGTGCCGTTCATCTTGACGGCCGTGAAGCCGCGCTCGACCGCGCCCTTGGCGGCCGCGGCCGTGTCGGCGGGTCGGTCCCCGCCGATCCACGAATACACGCGGATGCGGTCGCGCACGTTGCCGCCCAGCAGTTGCGACACCGGCACGCCCAGGTCCTTGCCCTTGATGTCCCACAGCGCCTGGTCGATGCCGGCCAGCGCGCTCATGTGGATGGCGCCGCCGCGGTAGAAGCCGCCGCGGTACAGCACGGTCCAGTGGTCCTCGATGTTGCGCGGGTCCTTGCCGATCAGGTAGTCCGACAGTTCCTCGACGGCGGCGGCCACGGAATGAGCGCGGCCTTCCACCACGGGTTCACCCCAACCGACGATGCCGGCGTCGGTCTCGATCTTCAGGAAGCACCACCGCGGCGGCACGATGTAGGTAGTGAGCTTGGTGATCTTCATGCTTGGGTCTCCTGGGCGGGATAGGCGCGTTGCCAGGCGGCAATGAAAGCGCGCGCGTTATGGCCGACTTCGGTGGCCGACAGGCCGGGTTTGTACAAGGCGGAGCCCAGGCCGAAGCCGCTGGCGCCCGCCTGGGCGTAAGTGGAAAGGTTGTCAGGGGTGATGCCGCCCACCGGCACCAGCGCGATCGGCGGGCGCATCACCGCGCGCCAGGCCTTGAGCACGGCCGGGCCGAGCTGTTCGGCGGGGAACATCTTGAGCACGTCGGCGCCGGCCGCCAGCGCGGCGAAGGCTTCGGTCGGCGTGGCCACGCCGGGGCACGAGGCCAGGCCGGCGGCCTTGGCCGCGCGCACCACGGCCAGGTCGCTGTGCGGCATGACGATCAGCTCGCCGCCGGCGTCCTTGATGCGCGCCACGTCATCGGGATTCAGCACCGTGCCGGCGCCCACCAGGCAGTCGGCTGGCAGCGCGTCGCGCATGGCGCGGATGCTCGCCAGCGGTTCCGGCGAATTCAGCGGCACCTCGATCAGGCGAAAGCCCGCCTCGTACAGCGCTTGCGCGACGGGCACGGCCTCGGCCGGCGTGATGCCGCGCAGGATGGCGATCAGGCCGCAATGGGCCATGGCGGTTTGCAGTCCGGTATGGGTCATGATGTGGTCTCGGAAGAAGAGGGGGCAGGCACCAGTCCGGCGCAAACCGCCAGGTGCCACAGGCCGCGTTCGGTGGCGTGTTGCGCCAGTCGCGGCGTGCCCAGGCCGTAGTGCCGCAGCGCCAGGATGTAGCGCTGGCACAGCGCGTCGTCGCCGCACAGCACGATGCGCGGCAGCTCGCCCTGCAGCCGCAGCATGTCGGCCAGCGCGGAAATCTCATGGCCGATCAGCAGGCCCGACAGGTAATCGGCCTGCGACACGCCGGCCAGTTCGCCGGTCAGCCCCAGCGCGCGGGTGCTGAAGATCGTCGACAGCACGCCGGCGCGGCCGGCCGGCACGCCAGCCACCTTCAGGCCGCGCTCAAAGGCCGCCATGTCGGAGGTCGGCGCCTCGATCATGGTGCGGCCCAGGATGGTGTGGCCGCGCAGCGCGGCGTAAACCTCGCCGGTCATGAAGGTGTCGAAATGCGTGACCTGGCCGCGGCGCGCGTTGACCCATTTCGAATGGGTGCCGGGCAATCCGATCAGCACGCTGTCGGCGGGGTCGTCGGCCTGGTCGAACAGCACGCCGAATACCTGCGTTTCTTCGCCGCGCATCACGTTGGGCAGGCCATGCCGCTGGATCAGGCCCGGCACGATGTGCACGGGCGTGGCGCCGTTGCGCTCGACGCGGGTCAGCAGGGTGCCGATGCGTTCCAGGTCCACCGGCACGTCCAGGTAGGCGGCTTCCCGCCAGCCTTGCGCGCTGCCGACCATGCCGCAAGCGATCACGGGAAGATGGGGCTCTGCCCGCAGCCAGTCGCCGCAGGCCTGCTCGAACGCCAGTTCGAAGCCCGATTGGCCGCTGGGCGTGGCGGCGCCGTCCTGCAAGGGTTGCGGCAGGCGCATGATGCCCCATGGCAGGTGGCGGGTATCCAGCGTGCGGCCGGCGCCATCCAGGCGATAGGCGCGCAACGAAGAGGTGCCCCAGTCCAGCGCTATGAGTGCCGCGCGGGCAGGTGATCCGGTTGTCATCAGAATCTGTCTCGTCTCGGGCCGGCGGCGCGCTGCGGGCGCGGGCGCGCGCATTCGCGGCGTACGCGGCAGTCAGGGGCTGGCCAGCCTTGTTGTCGTCAGACCCGCGACGGCGCCGGGGCGGCGGCGGACGGGCTGGGAAAAATTCTAGATCAGCGCTTGAAAAATCTCAAAATATAGAATTAAATCCCATATATAGGGAAAAAAGCGAGTGGCGAAAACTCCCCATGCCGCGGCCTTGCGCAGCCAATCCGGCCGCTTGACGCTTGACGCTTGCCGCTTGCCGCTTGCCGCTTGCCGCTTGCCGCTTGCCGCTTGCCCCTTGCCGTCTGCCGCGTAATACCGCTTGCCATGCCCTCCCGCCGGTCTTCGCCGCCCGGTCCACGTTTCGATTCACACTCCTTTCTCATGTCCGATTCCTCGCCCGCCTCTCCCGCCTACGATCCCGACGCCGCGGCGCCCGCCGGCACGCAGACCCTGATGCGCGGGCTAGGCGTGATCCAGGCCGTCGCCTCCGGCGCGCGCGACCTCAAGGACATCTGCGCCCACATCGGCGTGGCGCGCAGCACCACGCACAGGCTCGCCAGTTGCCTGGTGCAGGAACGCTACCTGCGCTCGCTTCCCGGCGTCGGCTACGTGCTGGGCCCCAAGCTGATCGAACTCGGCTTCCAGGCGCGCGAAGCCTTTCCCATGGCGACGTTGGCGCGTCCGTACCTGGACGGCCTGGCCGCCGAGACCGGCGACACCATCCATCTGGCGGTGCGCGACAACGACGAAGTGCTGTACCTGGAAAAGATCCCCGGCAAGAAGGGCCTGGAGATGCGCTCGCGGGTCGGCCACCGCATGCCATTGGCCGCCACCGGCGTCGGCAAGGCGCTTCTGCTGGATGCCGACGAGCCGCAATGGAAGGCGTTGCACCGCGTCGGCGCGCCGGTGTCCTCGCGCGCGCCGGGCGGCCGCCAGACCTGGGAAGCCTTCCGCGACCGCATGCGCGACTACGCGGCCAACGGCTACGCCTTCGACCTGGAAGACAACGAACCCTCGATCCGCTGCGTGGCGGCGCCGGTGCGCGACGCTTCCAGCGGCATCGTCGCCGCCATCAGCGTGTCCAGCACGGTGCCGTACATGTCGTTGGAACGCATGAACGAGATGGTCGACGTGGTCAAGGACGCGGCGGCGCGCATCTCCGCCGAGCTGGGCTGGAAGGTGCAGGGCGGGCCCGCCAAGACGCGCGACGCCGGCACATAACGCGTCGCGCTGGCAAAAAAAGGCGACCTCGACACATGACGCGGGCCGTCCGCCGGCACCGCCGGCGTCGGTCAAATCTCCGACTAATCCATATGCCGCCGCGACCGGCGGGACGCCCTATCGGTGCTAGTCTCTCGCTCAATCATCAATGACGCTCATCACGATTGAGTAGATTCCCGGCGACGAGCAAGTGGCGCCCCAACCTGATGTCGAGCGCCTGTATGCCGCCCATGCCGAGCGGCTGCGCCGTTACCTGTTCCTGAAGACCGGCGAAGCCGAACTCAGCGCCGATCTGGTGCAGGACTGCTTCGCGCGGCTCCTGGCCCACCAGGAAGACATCCCGTCGGACGACAGCGCGCTGGCCTACCTCTACGCCATCGTCAATCGCCTGCTCATCGACCATCGCCGCAATCACCATCAATCCCGCACCGACATGGGGGCGGACGACCTGCTGGAAGGCGTGCGCGATCCGCGTGCCGCGCCTGACGTGCATACGCACGTGCGCCGCCAACTGGCGCGTCTGGCCGCGACGCTGGCCGAACTGCCGCCGCGCACGCGGCAGATTTTCAGGCTCTGCCGCGTCGAGGGCCTGAGCCATGCGGAGGCCGCGCGCTATCTGGATATCTCGCCCAGTTCGGTGCAGAAGCACCTGGCCATGGCCCTTGAGCTGATGCGTGAACGCCTGGGGCGCGATCCATGAACCGGCGCAGCGAATACGCGCCTTGGCCACTTTT
Organism: Achromobacter sp. HNDS-1; assembly: GCF_040084795.1. Taxonomy (NCBI): domain Bacteria; kingdom Pseudomonadati; phylum Pseudomonadota; class Betaproteobacteria; order Burkholderiales; family Alcaligenaceae; genus Achromobacter; species Achromobacter sp. HNDS-1. The sequence continues at coordinate 2,550,528 of NZ_CP157584.1, read as the reverse complement.
TTTACTGTCTTTCGCGTCTGGCCCGTTATCCCTTTCATGAAGATCCCATCACGTATCCATCGCGAACGACGTCTGCGTCGCCAGGCCAGTCTGTGGGCCGTGCGCCTGGAGGCCGGCGCGCTCACCCAGGCTGAACGACGCCGCCTCGATCATTGGCTGGCGCGCGACGCGCGCCACGGCCCGGCCCTGGCCGATGCCGAAATGACCTGGGCCCTGGCCGGCGCCTGCCGCGACGCGCCCTCGCTCGCGCAGCCGGCGCCGAGGGCGCGGCACCTCCCCTGGCGCGCCTGTGCCGCGGCGTGGTGCCGAGCGCATCTCATGGCGCCCCGACGGCGCGCGTTGGCGCTGGCATGCGCCGCTTTGGTCGTCGCCGGCACGATCAATGGGCCGGACCTCATCGAACCCTGGTTGGTCGACTATCGCACCGACGTCGGCGAAATCCGTTCCCTGGCGTTGCCCGATGGCAGCCGCGTATTGCTGGGCAGCAACAGCGCGCTCGATGTGGCATACGACGCTTCGATCCGTCGGGTGCGCCTGCTGCGCGGCGAAGCGGTGTTCTCGCCGGCGCCTACGGGGGCGGCCGAGCCGCGCAGGTTCGTGGTGGAGAGCGCGGGCGCCAGCATGACCGCGCTGGGCACGCGCTACGCCGTGCGGCGCCAGGACGCCGGCCACGGCTGGATGGGCGTATTGCAGCATCGTGTCGCGCTCCTGATGGATCGCCCGCCCACCGCGGGCGTCGCCTACGCGGCGCTGACAGCCGGCGATAGCGCCACCTTCAGTCACGCCGCCGGGATCGGCCGCAGTCCCGTCGCGCCCGCGCGCGGGGCCGCCTGGGCCGACGGCTATCTCATCTTCGAAGGCGAACCCCTGGAGCAGGTCCTGCAACGCATCGGCGATTTCCGGCCGGGCCTGTTGATCCTGGCGAACCGCGCCGCGGCGCGCAGGCCGGTCAATGCGCTGTTCCACCTGGATAACCTTGAGGGCGCGCTGGCCACGCTCTGTAGCGAGCTGCGGCTTGCGCGGTTGCGGCTGCCAGGGGTGACGGTGCTGTACTGAAAAGCGTCGATTTCTTGAGTGTCGAGTTCGGCTTTACAAAGCCTGGTTGGTAAAGCGGAAAAACAAACGCTGATTTGTATTCGACACCCTTTCGCGTGCCGACCGCACGATCCAATCGCGGTGCGCGCGCCGCCATCGTCGGGCCCCGAGTAAGACGAAGTCAGGACGTACCCGCACCGCTCTCCCTCTGGGAATTGCCCTTTTTCGAACTTTTTTTACTGAACTTCGATTCTCAAACGTTAATGGTAATGATGCGCGTTTGCATCATTGACAACCAGAGACGAAAGTGAAGAGAAGACAGGTGACGTTCCGTATTGTGAGTCGGATGCTGGCCGCGGGCGCGTTGGCGCTACCGTGCGTGTCCATGGCGCAAACGCAGGAGCGTGCCGCGGGCATGGCGGAGCCCGCCGATCGGAAGGATGATGAACGTCAACGGACGTTCGTTTTCGACATCCCGGCTCAAGCGATGGCGCAGGCCGTACTGGCATTCGCGCGCCAGTCCGGCGTTGACCTGTACATGAGCGACGTCGATTTCTCAGCCTATACCAGTGTCGAGCTGAAGGGCAGCTTCAACCTCGAGACCGGCCTGACCCGGTTGCTGGGAAACAGTCCTATCGGCTACCGCTATCGCCGGACCGCGGGCGCTGTCCGACCGAACGTGCAACTGGTCGACAACGGTCCCGGCGCGCGTGCGCGGGTGTACTCGATGGCGCCCGTTGTGGTGCGCGGCAACGATGTCAACGAGCGCGTCTATCAGGCCCCCCGCGCCGTCAGCATCGTCACGCGTGAAGAAATGGACCGCGTGCCGGTGCGCCACGCCGCCGAACTCATCCAGGACACCCCCGGCGTCGCCAGCGCCGTCAACCGCCAGAACCCCGGTCTGTCGATCAACATCCGCGGCATGCAGGACTTCGGCCGCGTCAACATGATGATCGACGGCATGCGCCAGGATTTCGTGCAGAACGGGCACATGCAACGCAATGGAGAAATGTATGTCGATTCGGAACTGCTGTCCGAGGTGGAGGTAGAGCGAGGCGTGGTGCATGGGGTGCATGGCACCGGCGCGATGGCGGGCAGTGTGGATTTCCGCACGCTGGATTTTGGGGATGTGCTGCGGGAAGGCAGGGATATCGGGCTGAAGCTTCGCGGCACGTCCGGGATGGGATATCAGGGGAACGGGGTCAATTTCATCGGCAGCGCGGCGGGCGCAGCGCGCGCTGGTGAGAACCTGGAAGTGATGGCGGCGGTGTCGCGGCGATCTATCGGGGATTATCGGTTTGGGTTGCGGGGCGGGCAATCCGACTGGAACAAGGAAGTGGTGCGTGACAGCGATGGCCGGCGCAGCAAGGTGGAATTCAACGATGTGAAATTCGCCGCTCAGGAGCAGGATTCCAGCCTGTTCAAGGCGCGCTGGAAGTTGAATGATGCATCGTCCCTGCAATTGAGTTATGTCGGCACGCGGGTGAACTATTCGTACACTGCGGAATCCGTGCTGGCGAGTCCAGATAACAGCGGCTCCCCCTGGCGAAAGCTGGGAGCGTCCAAGGCGCAGTCCGACAGCTTCGCGCTGGACTACAAGCTCAAGCCGGCGGACAACCCGTGGCTAGACTTGAACGTGAAGCTCTATGCCGTCGATACCCGTGTCAGCAACTACACGGAACCGAATTATCCGAAAGTCTTAACTCCAGGAGGAGGCTCTTGGATGACCGATCCTGTGGCGATTCGAGAGGCCATTCATTTCGAGCACTGGAAGTCCGACGGCACCGGCAAATGTGAAACCGATAATGGGGGGTACGTCTCCGACTACACGACGGACATTTGCAGCCACTACGGCGTCGGTAAGGAAACCCGCTTGCGCACCCGGACCCATGGCGTGCAGGTGGACAATACCTCGCGCTTCCTGCTGGGTACGAACTCGCTGCTCAGTGCCCACTACGGTATCGAGTATTTCTCTGATCGTGCAACTTCGAGCCAACGCTGGAATAACCAGGGGCGTGAAGTCAGGCCTTTTGGCGCGGAGGGTAAGGACTCTCTCAACCCGAGAGGACGCCGCAACATGGGAAGCATCTTCGCCAATTTGAAGCTGGAAGACGATTTCTATACGGTTTCAGCGGGTGTGCGCTATGAACGCTACTGGGTCAAAGGCAAGACACATATGCCTGGAACCGGGCCGTATCACCAAACCTCATTGAGGACGGCCGAAAAAAGTCTTTGCCGCTATACGCACAATCTCCCTGGTGAGGTGGACAAGGCTGAGGTTTATGGGGAAGGCTGCCGCATAGCGAGAGGCGGTGACTTGGCGGCATTGAAAGCGTGGTGGGATTCCGATCCTGCTTATAGCTACTACAAAGCTCTGCGCGACCGTGTGCCGGACCCAAAGAATCCAGGCCGATTTATATACCCCTATAGGCGTGACCCGGACACGGGCGAGATCGTGTACAGCAAAGTACCGACTCGGAGACCCGTCAACCTCTCGCACAGAAAGTTTGAAGATCAATTTATAGACGTCTGGTGGGACGATCAGCCCACCACGTACGAGTACGACGTTGACCGTAGCGGCGGCAAGCTGCTGCCGTCGCTGTCCGCCTCCATCCGCCCCACCCGCTGGCTGGAGTTGTACGGCAGTTGGGGCAAGTCGTGGCGTCCGCCCGCCATCAATGAACTGATGATGGCCGGCGGTCATCCCACGGAAGGATTCGAAACGATCGTACCCAACCCCTTCCTGAAACCTGAGACCGCGCAAACCTGGGAAGTGGGCGCTAATGCCATCTTCAGTGACGTCATGGCACAGGGCGACAATTTGTCGCTCAAGGTTGGTTATTTCGACACGCGGGCGGACAACTATCTGTTTTCCTCGATGATGGGTCTGCTGCCGGGAAGCGGGACCAGCCCGGGGAGCTATTTCCCGCTGCTGGGCACGACCTTCTTTACCAACAACCTCACTCGCACCCGGTTTCGCGGTCTCGAATTGGAAGGGCGCTACGACGCCGGTTTTGTCTATGGCGCCGTGAGTTACACGCATTACCTCGGGAGACCGAACAAGTTCTGCGAAAACGTGTATCCGCTGGGATCAGGGCCAAACAAGTATGACGTGCCCAAGTCGGATGGCAGCTATCCGAAGCCGCACGATGAAGCGCTTGAGGCGGGGTACGACTCCTGGCAGGCCTGGGCCGACGCCTGGACCTCATGCGGCAATTTCGTTTTCAACAGCGCCATCGCCAAGCCGGTCGATAAAGGCATGGTGCTCGTTGGTGCGCGGCTGCTGGAGCGCAAGCTGGATACCGGTGTGCGCTTCAACTACAGCGGTGAGGGTTGGTACAACCGCGACACCGGCGGCGCGCAAGTTTGGTTCAAGTACACCACCTGGGACTGGTATGCCAGTTATCAGGCCAATGACAACGTCAAGTTTATGGCGGCGGTCGAGAACATCACCAATCGCATGTACGTGGAAGGTTATTCCGACGCGCTGGCGCGCACGTTCGCGCCCGGGCGCACCGTCACGTTGGGCATGGAGGTGCGCTTCTAGGGCAAGCATTGACCAGGACCGGCGTATGGCGGTTCTTCGAAAGAACATGCGAATGGTTCGCATGCTTGGCGCCTGCGTGACGCGGCGCCAAGGGAGTCGGGGTTACCCGGCTGAACTCGTAGTTATTGGAGCATGAAAATGTCCGTATCGATCAGCTTTATCGACGAAAGTCACTTCCCTCAAGGCATCTCGATGGAGGATTCGTTGGAATCCATGTTGGTAGCCTTCGAGAACGACGGCGTTGCCGGTGAACACACCGCCGGCAAGAACTTTGGGGGTTTTTTCGGTGGAGGCCCCTTCAACGGCACCGACTATGGTTACGCCAGCAAAGCCGTTGGCCACTATGCCTTCGTTGCGTCGGGCGACGTGAACTACTACTTCCCGCCGTTTAGCGGCCCGAAGGTCGAAGGTGCGACGCCGCACACCGTATGGGGCGAACTGGACTCCATTACCTTGGGCGGTGGGGTGGATCAGACCGGGCATGTGGTTGATCCGCTCATTACGTTCACGTTCGACGCACCGATCCATGGTGATGTCTCGGAAGGCCGCGGAAACGACGTACATGACATCGTATGGGGCTTGATGAACGGGCATGTCGATGGTTTCGATGACATCAAGGCCGGTGTCATGTCCCATGGCGGTCTGTTCGGCGCGCTGGCGCAGAACGACATGGACATCACCATGTCCATCGCCGACCTGGTCGCCCACAACTTCGCCACCGAAACCGACCTCGCCCTGGCGGCGTAACCCACCCGTGAGTTTCCCCGCGCTTTCTCGGGCGCGTGGGTCACGGTCGCGGCGGGCCTATCCCCCGTCGCGACCGTCTTTTTGTTTCTTCATTCTGCGTGTCCCGGCAGTCATCCGGGCAAGGAAATTCAATGCAGCAAACCCAGACGCGCGCGGGCGCGGCACAGGGCGCGGACGTCCTGGATATCAAGGCGCTCCTGGCGCGCTTTCGCACGGGCTGGTACAGCGTGGCCGCGTTCAGTGTCGCCACCAACTTGCTGATGCTGGCGCCGTCGCTCTACATGCTGCAGGTCTATGACCGCGTGCTGGCATCCGGCAACGTCTTCACGCTGGTGATGCTGAGCCTGATGATCGTCGGTTTGCTCGCGCTGATGGGCGCGCTGGATTATGCGCGCAGCGCCGTCATCATCCAGATCGGCGCGCGCTTTGACGCGGCGCTGGCCGGGCGCGTGCACGAAGCGGCGTTCCAGCGCGGCCTGGCGGGCGTGCCCGCCAATGCGGGGCAGGCGGTCAACGACCTGAACACCGTGCGCCAGTTCCTGACCGGCAGCGCGGTGTTCGCGTTCTTCGACGCGCCGTGGTTTCCGCTGTTCCTGCTGGTGATGTTCCTGTTCCATCCCTGGATGGGCACGCTGGCGTTGGCGGGAACCATCATCCTGGTGGCGCTGGCGTGGCTCAACGAGCAGGTGTCGCGCAAGCTGTTGGCCGAGGCGGGCGGGTTGTCGGTGCGGGCCGGGGTGGAGGCCGAAGGGCAACTGCGCAATGCCGAAGCCATCCAGGCCATGGGCATGCTGGACCGGTTGCGCGCGCGCTGGCAGCGGCTGCATGTGGGCTATGTGCGGCGCCAGGGCCTGGCCAGCCAGCGCTCGGCGATGATCGCGAGCCTGTCGAAGACGGTGCGGATGGCGCTGCAATCGCTGGTGCTGGGGCTGGGCGCGTGGCTGGTGCTGCAAAGCCATGTCAGCGCCGGCATGATGATTGCGGGCTCGATCCTGATGGGGCGCGTGCTCAGCCCGATCGATCAGGTGATCGGCGCCTGGCGGCAATGGGCGGGCACGCGGCTGGCGTGGCGGCGCCTGCAGGAGCTGCTGACGACGTATCCGAAGCCGTCCACGGGCCTGACGCTGCCAGACCCGAAGGGCGCATTGCGCTTGGAGGGCGTGACGGTGACACCGCCGGGCGCGGCGCAGCCGACGCTGGTGAACGTGTCGTTCGCGCTGGAGCCGGGGCAGGTGCTGGGCGTGGTCGGCCCGTCGGGCGCGGGCAAGTCGACGTTGGCCCGATTGGTGGCGGGTGTGTGGCCGGCCCGCCTGGGCACGGCGAGGCTGGATGGGGCCGACCTGAAGCAATGGGAACGCGCGCGGCTGGGGGAGTGGCTGGGCTATGTGCCGCAGGACGTGGAGTTGTTCTCCGGGACCGTGGCCGAGAACATCGCGCGCTTTCCTGGGCCGGACAGCGATGGCGAGGGGTTGGCCCGGCGGGTGATCGACGCGGCGCGGCTGGCCGGCGCGCACGACATGATCCTGGCCCTGCCGCGCGGCTATGACACGCCGCTGGGCGCCGGAGGCCAGGGGTTGTCGGGCGGGCAGCGCCAGCGTATCGCGCTGGCGCGGGCGCTGTACGGCACGCCGCGCCTGGTGGTGCTGGATGAACCCAACGCCAGCCTGGACGACGCGGGCGAGCAGGCCTTGCTCGATGCGCTGGGCCGGCTGCGCGAGATCGGCGCGACGGTGGTGCTGGTGACGCACCGGCCTAAGGTGCTGGCGGCGACCACGCACTTGCTGTTGCTGCGCGATGGCCGCGCGCAGCGCTTCGGCGCCACCCATGACGTGTTGCGGCCGGGGCCCGAGGGAGCGCCCGGGGCGAGGCCATCACCGCCAACGGCGTCCGCCGAGCCCGGCGGCCGCGCGGCGACGATGGCCGGCGCGACGGGGGCGGGGGCGTCCGGCGTAGCCGGCTCGCCGCCACAGACGCGCCCGGGCGGGTCGGCGGCGCAGGTCTATCCGTTGGCCGGTGGCGCGTTTGCGGGGCGAATCTTCGGAGGCAAGGCATGACGGGGCGCGCCGCGGGCAATCGGGTGGTGGTGTTGCGGCCCGAGCTGAACAAGGGCGATGCGGGCGCGGTCGATGCCGAAGACCATGGCGGCTGGTCGGCCCGCTTCGGCTGGTGGGTGCTGGCGCTGGGCTTTGGCGGCTTCCTGGCATGGGCGGCATGGGCGCCGCTGGACAACGGCGTGGTGATGCCCGGCATCGTCGTCGTGACCGGCGAGCGGCAGGCGGTGGACAGCATCGAGGGCGGCGTGGTGAGCGCCTTGCTGGTGGCCGAAGGCGACCAGGTCCGGGCCGGCCAGGCGCTGGTGCGGCTGGACGACACCCGGGTGCGTGGCGAGGCGCACAGCCTGCGCGCGCAGCAGGCGGCGGTCATGGCCCGCGAAGCGCGCTTGCTGGCCGAGCGCGATGGGCGGGATGATCTTGCGCCGCCCGATGCCCAAGCGAACGCCGAAGTGGCGGCCGCCTACGCGATGGAGCGTCAACTGTTCGCCAGCCGGCGGGCGGCGCTGGCGGGCGAGCTGGCTGGCATCGACGCGACGCTGGCCGGCAGCCGGGCCCTGGCCGCCGGCCTGGAATCGACCTTGGCGCACAAGCGCACGCAACGCACGCTGTTGCGGGAACAACTGGGCAACCTGCGCGATCTGGCGCGCGAAGGCTACGTGCCGCGCAACCGGGTGCTGGACCTGGAGCGCAGCCTGGCGCAACTGGACGGTGACATGGCCTCGGACCTGGGCGCGCTGGGCCAGACCCGCCAACAGATCGCGGAACTGGCGCTGCGCGGGCAGCAACGCCGCGACGCATTCCAGCGCGAGGTGCGCACCGATCTGGCGGAAACCCGCGTGCAGCGCGAACAGTTGACGCAGAAACTGGCGGCGGCGGAATTCGATCTGGCGCACAGCGAGATCCGCGCGCCGGTCAGCGGCACTGTGGTGGCGCTGGCCGCGCACACCGTCGGTGGCGTGGTGCAGCCGGGCGCGCGCCTGATGGAGATCGTGCCCAAGGACGTGCCGCTGGTGGTCGAGGGGCGCTTGCCGGTGGAGTCCATCGACAAGGTGCACACGGGCCTGCCGGTCGAGCTGATGTTCACCGCCTTTGATGCCAGCCGCACGCCACGGCTGGAAGGCACCGTGATGCTGGTGTCGGCGGACCGGTTCGATGATGACCGCAACGGTCGTCCCTACTATCGCCTGCGCGCCGATGTGGCGCCGGGTCAGTTGCGCCGCATTGGCGATGCGCCGCTGCGCGCGGGTATGCCGGTGGAGGTGTTCGTGCGCACGGGCGAGCGCTCGCTGTTGAATTATCTGTTCAAGCCCTTGCTCGATCGTGCGCGGCTGGCGTGGGGTGACGCATGAATCGCTGGCGGGGCGCGCGCGCGGCGGCGTGGATGTTGATGGGGGCGCTGTTGCTGCCCGCGTTGGGGGCGGCGCAGGCGCTGGATTTCCAGCAGGCGTACACGATGGCGTTGGCGTCCGATCCCACCTGGCAGGCCGCGCAGGCCCGCGAGCGGGCCGATGCGCAGGAAGAGGCGCTGGGGCGCGGCGGCTTGCTGCCGAACCTGAGCTACCACTACAGCGGCGCCCGCAACGATACGTCGTCGCGCCAGGAGACGCGGTTTGGCACGCTGGAGCAACGGTCGCGCTACGCCAGCTCCGCCTCGGGCTTCACGTTGAGCCAGCCGTTGTTCGACGCGGCGGCCTTTGCGCAGTACCGTGCCGGGCGCGAGCGCGCCGAGGCGGGGGGATTGACGTTGCAGCGCGCCCGCCAGGCGCTGGCGGTGCGCGTGCTGCAGGCGTATACCGCCGTGCTCTACGCGCAGCAAGCCTTGGCATTGACGCAGTCGCAGGGCCGTTCGTTGCAGGAGGACGCGCGCCGCAGCGAACGCTTCGTGGCGGCGGGCCAGGGCACGCGCACGGATCAGTTGGAGATCGAGGCGCGCGCCCGCGTGGTGCAGGCGCAGGAGATCGAGGCGCAAGACAAGTTGCGCGATGCGCGCAATGCGCTGGGCGCGATCGTCGGCCCGGCGCTGGCCGAGCAGCCGCTGGCGCCCTTGCGGGCGGCCGCGCTGGCCGGGCTGGCCGTGGAGGGGCGTGACCTGCCGGCGTGGCGCGAGCTGGCGCTGGCAAGCAACCCCGAATTGCTGGCGCAGCGGCACTTGCTGGAAGCCAGCCGCCAGCGCTACGAGGCCGCCCGCGCGGGACATCTGCCGACGGCGAGGCTGGTGGCCCGCAAGCAGTTGACGCATTCCAATGGCGATAACCAGATCGGGCAACGTTATGACACCGGGTCGGTGGGCATCGAGGTCAGCATTCCGCTGTATTCCGGCGGGCGCACGTCGGCGGCCAGCGGCCAGGCGCTGGCCGAGCAGGAAGAAGCGCAGCACAAGCTCGATGCCGCCACGTGGGCGTTGCTGGATGACCTGGCGCGGCAGTTCCATACCTTTACCAGCAGCCGCGCACGCATCGCGGCCTACCGGCAGGCCGCCGAGGCCGCCGCATTGCGCGTGCAGGCCACGCGGCGCAGCGTGCTGGGCGGCGAGCGCACCAACCTGGACGTGCTGGACGCGGAGCGCCAGCGTTTCGAGGCGCTGCGCGAACTGGACCGCGCGCGTTACGACAACCTGTTGGCGTGGCTGACGCTGCGCTGGCAGGCGGGGGTGCTGGACGATGAAGACGTGGCGCGCATCGGCGCGCTGTTCGCGGCGGGCTGATTCCGCGTTTGAACGGAAGCCGCGGCCGAGAAGGCCCCCGCGACCGCGCAACGAGCGCGTGGCAGGCCGCGGCGGCTTGGCGTGGCGCGGTTCGTCATTCGCCGTGCCCGCCTTCCTGGCCGCTTGCGCTGGCTGACAGGCGCGAGCGGCCGGCTCACTTCAAGGGCGGCAACGGCAACAGCCGCCTCGCGATCTGGTCCATGGCCGTTTCCAGCTGCGCCGCCAGCGCCTGAGCGGCCGGCGACAGCGAGCGATCGCGCCGGTGCAGCAGGCCGATGGCGCGGCGCGCCGAGGCATCGCACAGCGCCGCCGCGCGCAGTCCCGACAGGTTCAATTCCGGCAGCGCCAGGCGCGGCAGCACGCTCACGCCCAGGCCCTGGCGCACCATGCCGGCGGCGGTGCCCATGTTGGTCACGTCATAGCGCAGCGCGGTGGCGGGCGCGCCGGTTTCCTCGCGCACCGCGCGGTCGAACTGCTGGCGCGCGTTCGAGCCTTGCGACAGCAGGATCAGGTCATAGCGCAGCACGTCGCGCCAGTGCAGCGGGCCGCGTTTTTTCTCCAGGGCATGGCCGGCCGGGTAGATGGCGCAGAAGCAATCCTCGGCCAGCGGCGCGAAGGACAGGTCCGGCGCCGGCTCGGCCAGCGCGCCGACGGCGAACTCGATCTGGTTGGTGCGCAGCATGGCCACCAGTTCGTCGTTGTGGGCCTCGACCACGCGCACCTTCAGCGCCGGGTGCAGTTGGCGCAACGCGCCGACCGCCACGGGCAGCAGCGCCAGCGCGGTCGAGGGCAGGGCGCCCAGGGTGACGTTGCCGCGCCGCACTGCCGCCAGGTCGGCCAGGCTGCGATAGGCTTCCTCCAGGTCGGCGATGGGCCGCTGCGCGCGGGCGTGGAAGTCCTGCCCCGCCGAGGTCAGGCTGATGCTGCGGGTGGTGCGTTCGAACAGGCGCAGGCCCAGCACGTCCTCCAGGTCCTGGATCAGCGCGGTGAACGAGGGCTGCGTCACGCCGAGCTGACTGGCGGCGTGGGTGAACGAGCCGGTGTCGACCGCCAGCAGGAAGGCCTTGAGCGATCGGTACTTGATATTCATAGCCATGGACTAAGAATATAAGAAAAATATCGAATTGTGCCTAATAGTCGGCCGGCCGATGATGCGTCTACCGAGACCTCTGGACTGCCCCGACCTTATGCAAGCATCGAGCCCAAAGCCCTTCCGGTTGGGCGCCGAATGGCGCCACGGCCAGGACGGCGACGCCGTCATCACCTCCATCAATCCCGCCGACGGCAGCGTTGCCGGCATCGTCACGCGCGCCTTGCCGCGCGACGTGGATGCCGCCGTCGCCATCGCCTGGGACGCGTTCCAGCGCCAGCCATGGCGCAAGCTGCGCCCCGACCAGCGCGCCGCCACGCTGTACGAGATCGGCCGGCGCCTGGCCGCCGAACGCGAGCCGCTGGCGCGGCTGCAGATGATCGACAGCGGCAAGCCGTGGAAGGAATGCCTGAACATGGTCGACAGCGCGGCCGGGCATTTCCGCTACTACGCCGCGGTGTGCGAGACCTGGCAGAACGAGATGACCTCGCCGCGCGGCGAGTATTTTTCGATGGCGCTGGCCGAGCCGTTCGGCGTGATCGCGGCCATCACGCCTTGGAACTCGCCCATCATGAACGAGGCGCAGAAGGCCGCGCCGGCGCTGGCGGCCGGCAACGCGGTGCTGCTCAAGCCGTCCGAGGAGACGCCGCAGCTGGCGCTGGAACTGGCGCGCATCTGTGCCGAGGCCGGCCTGCCGGAAGGGCTGCTGACGGTGCTGCCGGGCCACGGCGAGGACGTCGGCGCCGCGCTGGTCAGGCATCCCGGCGTGCGCATGGTGTCGTTCACCGGCGGCACCGAAACGGGCCGCGCCATCGGCGGCATCGCCGGCCAACGCCTGATTCCCGTGGGCCTGGAACTGGGCGGCAAGTCGCCGCACATCGTGTTCGACGACGCCGACCTGGACCGCGCCGTGGCCGGCGTGGTGTCGGGCATCTTCGGCTCGGCCGGGCAAAGCTGCGTGGCCGGTTCGCGCCTGTTCGTGCAGAAGTCCATCTATGGCCGCTTCATGGAGGCGCTGGTGCAACGCACGCGCGAGGTGCGCGTGGGCCTGCCCGATGATCCCGCCACGCAGATGGGGCCGCTGGTGTCGCGCGCGCATCGCGACAAGGTGGCCGGCTATGTCGACATCGGCCGCGCCGAAGGCGGCCGTGTGCTGGTCGGCGGCGCCGCGCCGGATCGCGCCGAGCTGGCCAACGGCTGGTTCTACCTGCCCACCGTGATCGACGGGCTGGGCAACGGCGCGCGCGTCTGCCAGGAAGAGATCTTCGGGCCGGTGCTGGTGGCGCTGCCGTTCGAGGATGAGCAAGATGTGATCGAACAGGCCAATGACACGCCCTTCGGCCTGGCCGCCGGCATGTGGACGGGCGACTATGCCCGCGCCTGGCGCGTGGCGCGCGAGATCGAGGCGGGCTCGGTCTGGATCAACACCTACAAGCAATCGCATATCGCCACGCCGTTCGGCGGCTTCAAGGCCAGCGGCATCGGCCGCGAGAAGGGCCTGCATGGCCTGCGCCTCTACAGCCAGGTCAAGAGCCTGTACTGGGGCATGCACAATCAACCGATGGGACTGTGAATCACATGACGACCGACAAGAAAAGCGCGGCGCTGCCGCTGGCCGATGCCCGCATCCTGATCGCCGGCGCCGCCAGCCTGGTGGGCTCGCACACTGCCGACGCGCTGCTGGCCGCCGGCGTGCGCGAAGTGATCCTGCTGGACAACTTCGCGTTTGGCACGCCCGAGGCCATCGCCCACCTACAGGGAAATCCGCGCGTGAAAGTGGTGCGCGGCGACCTGATGCGCCTGCCCGACCTGCTGGCCGCGACCGAAGGCGTGGACGGCGTGCTGCACCTGGCGGCGTATATGACGCTGGGCTTCGCGCAGACGCCGTGGCAAGCGGTGGACGTGAACATCCGCGGCGCGCAGAACATGCTGGAAGCCTGCCGCGCCAACAAGGTGAAGAAGTTCGTGTTCGCCTCGTCCAACGCGGTGTATGGCTACGGCAGCGGCATCGCCGGCGCGCTGGCCGAGAACGGCCCGTTCCATTCCGTCGGCGCGCCGCCCGCGGCGATCCTGTACGGCGCCTCCAAGATCATGGGCGAACAGCTGTGCCGCCAGTACCACCAGAAGTGCGGGCTGGACTATGTGGTGTTGCGCTATTCCACCGTGTATGGCGAGCGCCAGCACTACCGCGCCGCCAATTCGCTGTACATCATGGAGACCTACGACCGCGTGCGCCAGGGCGAGCGCCCCGTGCTGCCCGGCGACGGCACCGATACCAAGCACTTCGTGCACGTCTCGGACGTGGCGCGCGCCAACGTCGCCGCGTTCCAAAGCGACGCGACCGATGTCGCGGTGAACGTGTCCGGCCCGGCGCCCATCACCACCGGCGAACTGGTGCGGCTGGTGCTCGACTACTGCAAGAGCGGCCTGGAACCGGAGATCCGGCCGGACCCTCCGGGCACCGTGCGCCTGACCTCGGGCGGCGCCTTCCATATCCCGCACGATCTGGCGGGACAACAGATCGGCTGGCAGCCGCAAGTGGGCATGGCCGAAGGCGTGACGCGCCTGCTGGCGTGGCGCGAGGCGCAGGAAGGGGGCAAGAAGGGGGGGTAACCACGATGCCTGGCGCGTGTTACGGCCTAGGGGGCTTGCCGATAGCTGCGCAGAATGCCGGGCGCGCGCGTCGAGGAGGGAAGGCGTCTGCCTGCAGTCCCTGCCTGTCGGCGAGCGAACAATTTGACCCGGGGCGGCCGTCGCAGCCGTCCCGCGTGACTGGCCGGCCTGTCCGGCTCATCACAACGCATAACAACAGCAGTACCCACACAGGAGACAACCATGTTCTTTACACGCAAGGCGGCCGCTCGCGCCGCGCTGTCCGTGGCCGCGCTGTGCGCCGCGTGGCCGGCCTGGGCCTGGCCCGACCATCCCATCGAACTGGTGGTGGGCTTCGCGCCCGGCGGCGGCACCGACCTGACGGCGCGTTCGCTGGCGGTGTTCCTGGAGAAGGAGCTGGGCACCACCATCGTGGTGCAGAACAAGCCGGGCGCGTCCAGCGCCATCGCGCTGTCGTACGTGTCGCGCGCCAAGCCCGATGGCTACACGCTGGCCATGACCAACATGCCCGGGCTGGTGTCGCTGCCGATCGAACGCAAGGCCGGCTTCACCACCGCCGACTTCACCTATCTCGCCAACCTGGTGCGCGACCCAAGCGCCTTCAGCGTCGCCGCCGACAGTCCGTACCAGACGCTGGATGCCCTGATCAAGGCGGCGCGCGAGAAGCCGGGTTCGATCAGTTATGGCTCGACCGGCGTGGGCACCGATGATCACCTGGCGCTGGTGCTGTTCCAGAACCTGACCGGCACCAAGCTCAACCATGTGCCGTACAACGGCGCGGGGCCGTTGCGCAGCTCGGTGCTGGGCGGGCACACCGTGATCGGCGGCCTGAACCTTGGCGAAGTCATGCCCTATCACGGCAAGAACATGCGCGTGCTGGCCCAGGCCAGCGCGACGCGCTCGCCGCTGGGGCCGGACGTGCCGACCTTCAAGGAACTGGGCGTGAACCTGGTGTTCGCGTCCGAGCGCGGCATTGTCGCGCCCAAGGGCTTGCCGGCGGATGTCGCCGAGAAGCTGCGCCAGGCCTTGGGCAAGGTCGCCGCCAATCCGGAATTCCAGGCGCAGATGAAGCAGCAGTTCACCGAGATGGATTATCTGGACGGGCCGCAATGGCAGGAACGCTTGAAGCAGGATGATGGGAGGCTGCGGCAGATCTGGGCGAATACGCCTTGGGTGGAGTAGGGCGTCAGATGGAGTTCCCGCGATTGCGGCGACATGCTCCAGATCGCGGGACGCGGGCCAGTGTCTGAGAACTGGTCTGAATTGCGGCGCTTTTTTACTGTAAATCGCGGCTCAACCGTTTATGTCTATGGACGGTCGCCTGCGTGCTCATGGGCGGCTATTGATTGATCTGCGATCAGGAACCGCGCCATGGCTACACCTACCCTTGACCCCGTTGTCCTCGACTTTTCCAATCTCGACGGTGACGTCAACGTCGACGGATATCAGGCAATGAGGTTCATCGGGGAACATGCTTTCACCGGTCATGCCGGTGAAGTCAGATATGTGACCCACATTTCTCATGGATCCAACATCCCGGATCAGACGGTCGGCGATGAAGGAGGCTACTTCTGGACGACGGTGCGCCTGGAAGGGGACAGAACCGGCTCCGGTGAGGCCGACTTCTTCGTGGAGTACACCAATTATTTGAACCCGTCCAACGACAACAGCTTGTGGTCGGAATATGCGACCGGCAATATCTATCCCTTCCTTGACGACGCGAATCTCTTCTTCGGTTGAGTAGTTGGGCGGAAAAATTGGCTATCGGGTCGAATATGCAGGGTCTGTTTGAAACCAAGGAAGACGGCACGATCATCTACTACGGCAAGATGGGTCGAAACGCGCCCGGCTACATCGTTGACGAGGCTGCCATGAAGGCCATCCGGAGGTTGTACGCCTGGGCATCCGGCACATCACTTGTGACGATTCCCGCCATGGTTCGCGCCGGCCTCTGGTGGCTGTCGCTGGTGGTCGGACTAATCTTGATCGTTGGTGCGCATCTTCGCCATAAGGAAATCGTCAAGGATCTGCCTGTCTCCGCTTGCTATTTCAACCCAGGTTTCAAAAGGCGCTGGGTGCTGCTCAGTCGGAATGCGTCATATTGGATGTTGGTCCCTAGCCTGCTGATCGTTTTCCCGTTTTTTATCGTGGCGTTCTGGCGAACACTGGATGACCAGGAGAGAGAGCCGGTAGCGGTGTGGACGTTCCTCGGTGTGGTCGTCGTGTGCTGGGTGACGTTCGCCGCGCTTTTTTTCATCAAGATCAAGCGGTCGCTCGGTAAAGTGAGGGCATGGCTCAAAGACGACCGGAATTGAGGCAGATCTCCTTCCCGCCCTTCGGTTGTCGTCTCAGCCTGTCAATGAATGTTGGCCATGCTGTTTGCCGGGATCAAGGCAGGGGTCGGCAGACACAGGACGTAATCGTCTCGCGCGATTGCTATTCCGCAGAATGAGTCTCCCCTTTGACCCAATGGCAACGTCAACGTCCGTTGCCTCGTCGACCACGTCATCACGCGCCGGTACCACGCCGATAGCACCGGCGTGTCCGGCCGCTCGATCGGTAGCGCCAGCCAGCGGTGCGCGGCACACACCAGGGCGATGTCGCTCATGATCTGACCGAAGCCATGCCTACGCCGGCAAGAACATACGTGTGCCGGCCCAGGCCAGCGAGACGCGCTCGCCGCCAGAACCGGATGTGTCGACCCTCAAGGAACCGGGGGGTGAACGCAGACCCTGGGCAAGGTCGCCGCCAATCCGGAATTCCGGACGCAGATGAAGCAGCAGTTCACCGAGATGGATTACCTGGATGGGCCGCAGTGGCACGAGCGCCTGAAGCAGGATGATGGGCGGCTGCGGCAGATCTGGGCGAATACGCCCTGGGTGAAGTAGGGCGTCAGATGGTGGTCCCGCGATTGCGGCGAGATGCTCCGGATCGCGGGATGGGGGCTAGTGTCTGAGAACTGGTCTGAATTGCGGCTTTTTTTACTGTAAATCGTGGCTCAACCGTTTATGTCTATAGACGGTCGCCTGCGTGGTGGTGGGTGGCTATTGATTGATCTGCGATCAGGAACCGCATCATGGCTACACCTACGCTTGCCCCCGTTGTCGTTTATGGCAGTTGGCCGCCGGAGCCCCCGAGTTGGGGCGGTGGATTAGGGTCTGGGCTGTGGGACGGCATCGGCTGGTCTTACTTCTCGACGCCCCGGATCGTTCCCGCGTGGTACATCGCGCAGATTCTCAACCAAAAGGAAGCGTATTTCTTTTCGCATTACAGCGAGGAATCGAGGTATTACCACGATCCGAAGACGACGCGTGGGATGGTGGAGCCTTTGGTCAATGCGCTTATTCCAGAGACGGGAAAATTGTTGGGGTACATGCAAGACTTGCTGGAAAGCAGTCTGGATGAGTCCTCCTTCAAGATTCTCAAGGCGATGGCGCGTACCCATGCTTACTTTATGCAGAGCGTCTTCAGTTGGAGCGCAATCCAAAAAGATATCGCCTCTGGCACGGATCCCAAAGTTGCAGTGGGCTCGGAGGTGGCATCCGTAGCGGTCAGCGCGATGATCGCCGGCGCGCTGGCCGGATTGGCCGGTGCTCTCATTGCTATCGAGGGGCCCGCCGCCGTTGCGACCATTGCCATCAACATCGGCGTTTCGACCCTATTGGATACGCTTGGACTGAAAGGGGAGGCCGCCAAGCTCATCAACGATGCCCTTGCTGGCGCCGAAAAGCATATATCGGCCGCAGGGGAGACACCCACGGCAACAACGCCATTACCTGATGAAGCCGATCATCAAGCTCCTCCTGCAAGCGTTGAAGCAGAATTGCCGACGCAGAGCGGGGTACCGCCCTTCAATGATGACGTTAAGGTTTTCTCCGATTACCAGCTTTATTTGGCTATGAAGGAGATAGGCGCGCATCCGGATGACTATCCAGATGCTGCGGTGATCCTGCCCGCAATTCTTGCGGACGTCGCAGACAGGATTGTGAGTGGCAATGACCCAGGTATTGAGGCCAACGGTAATGGTTCAGTCCTGCGGACGCCGCCAGAGATTGTGCACTATGCCGACATCGAGCCGGAGAATGGCGTGAAGTCATTCGTGGCGGACGATGGGAAGTCTTATCTGTTCATCGGCGACGGCACCCCGAGCGAAATGGTGGGCGGCGATGCAATCAACTGGTTCATGCCGGGAAACGACGATGAATGGTCCAACAAGGTTGTCGGCAATCCGGATGGCTACAACGTGCTGGACTTCTCCTTAAGTGAATGGGGTGTCGATATCACTGTGAACGGCAACGATCGCATGGACAAGTGGATAGCGGATCGGGCCAACGCGCTTGGGCTGAAGAACTATGAAATCAATCA
The DNA here is from genome assembly GCF_040084795.1 of Achromobacter sp. HNDS-1. NCBI lineage: Bacteria > Pseudomonadati > Pseudomonadota > Betaproteobacteria > Burkholderiales > Alcaligenaceae > Achromobacter > Achromobacter sp. HNDS-1. The sequence goes on along the minus strand of NZ_CP157584.1, from coordinate 2,532,373 downwards.
CCATTTCCTCACCCATGAGAACGCCCTTGGGAAACTCCGTGGGTACGCACCTGTGGCGTTGAAATCCGGTTCTATGAGCTCATGGAGCGAGGAGGAATATCGCAATATCGACTATGTCATCGGCAGCGACCATGACGACATTTTTGTCGGCGACGTACTTGGAGGAATGACGTTCACTGGCCGTGGCGGCAACGACACCTTCGTCGTGCACGGCGGCGGCAATCGCATCGTCTTCAACGATGGCGATTTCGCAGACCCCGGCACCGGGGAAATTACGACGAAGTTCATCCACGGGCTGACCACGGCTCGCGAAGCGCGCGATTTCAACCTCAAACACTACCAACCCGCTTATATGGGGGGATTTGGGGGGCTGCGGATCGAGCCGGATTTGTTGGATTTTTCAAATCTGGATGGCGACCTGAGTACAGAAGGGCATCAGACCATGCGGTTCATCGGAACTGGCAAGTTCACCGGGCATGCTGGAGAACTTCGATATGTGACCGAGGACCATCACGGAATTGAATGGCCCGTTACTCACCATGACGATAGCGGTTGGTGGTGGGCATCCACCGTGCGATTGGAGGGAGACAGGACCGGAGACGGAACCGCGGACTTATTCATTGAGTATACAAACTACACCGATCCTTCCACGCCGTATGGATGGATGATAGCTGGGGTGGTCGGCGCGAATTACCCCTATCTCGATGGTGACAATCTGTTCTTCGGTTAAACGGAGAAATATGGGATGCACGGGTTCTGGAGATAGTGATGCGTTCGGGTTTTACATACACCGGCTTGTTCGAGACCAAGGAAGACGGCACGACTATCTACTATTACGGTAGACGGGATGGTCATGCGCTCGGATACCACGTGGACGAGGCCGCCATGCGTTCCATCCGGCGGTTGTACGTGGAGTTATTTGCGGCTTCGGCCTTTGGCATCTCTCCTGCGTTCACCGCGGGGTATCGCTGGACGGCGATGCTGCTTGCAGCAGCGGCGGCCGTTTCCTTTTATGTTCGGCACGACAGGCTCATCAAGACACTGCCGGTTTCGCTATATCCCCGGCCCCCGTTCAGGAAACGGGTGATGTTGATCGGCAGAAGCATGTCTTATGCCCTGATCGTGCCCAACATCTTTCTGCTGCCCGCTGTCGCCGCCCTGGCATTTTCAAAGCTTGATGGCGCATCCCGATTGAGCCCGGCCCTGATATGGTCGGTCGTCATCGTCGCGTTTGCGGCGTGGGCAGTAAATTTCGCCTTCCTGTTTGCCAAGATCAAGGCGCGGGTCGGCTGGCGCGGGAGATAGTCGTGCCACGACCGTGCGGACGAATTGTCCATCGAGATGGGACATGAACTTGGCACCGAGAGGGCTGTTCGAAACCCTGGACGACGGCACCATCATCTACTACGGCAGGATGGGTTGGAACAAGCCCGGCTACATCGTTGACGAAGCAACCATGAGGGCGATCCAGAGGCTGACTGCGGCGTCGACAGGCACGGCGATTCTGACCATTCCGGCTCTGTTTCGCGCCGGTTTCTTATGGCTGTCGCTGGTGCTGGGGATCCTTCTGGTCGCCGTGACTCACGTTCAACACAAAAAGCTTGTCAAAGATCTGCCGGTCTCCACGCTCCACTGCACGCCGGGGTTCAGACGGCGGTTTGTTTTGATAAGCGTGGACATGTCCTATTTCGTGCCGGTCTTGTGCGTGATCTTCGCTTTTCCAGCGCTTGCGTGGATAGGTTGGAGCAGTCTGGATGACCCAGATATCAAGCCGATATTGTCGTGGGCAGCATTGGCTGGCGGGGCTTTGGGATGGTTGTTCAGCGCCGCCATGTTGTCCGTCAAGGTCACGATGTCGGTGCGCCGCGTCAGGGCCTGGCTCAAAGACCGCGGGAAGTGAGGCAGGCTGGTTCCGCGCCGCGATTCTGTTCGTCCGTAGATGTCGGGACGCTTTCCCCTTACTCCAACGGCAACGTCAACACCCCCTGCGGCGCCGGCCGCATCATCACGCGCCGGTACCACGCCGACAGCGCCGGGGTGTCCGGCCGCTCGATCGGCAGCGCCAGCCAGCGGTGCGCCGAGCACACCAGGGCGATGTCGCCCATGGTGAGGTGGCGGCCGGCGATGAACTCGCGGCCTTGCAGCGCCTGGTCCAGAATCTGCGCGCGGGCATTGCTGCGCTTGACCGATAGCTCGATGGCGGCGTGGTCGCGCTTGGCTTCCGGCGTGCGGATCAGGCCCAGGAAGGCCGGGCCCATGGCGCCCTGCCATTCGGTGGTCTGCCAGTCCATCCAGCGGTCGGCGTCGGCGCGCAGGCAGACGTCCTCGGGCCACAGGGTGCCGGCGCCGTAGCGCGCGGCCAGGTAGCGCACGATGGCGTTCGATTCCCACAGCACGAAACCGCCGTCGTCGATGGCGGGCACGGTGCGGTTGGGGTTGATTTTGGCGTACTCGGGCGTGTCTACCACGCCGAACGGGCCGCCGGCCTCGATGAAGGTGTGCGGCAGCGCCAGTTCGCGCACGGCCAGCATCACTTTCTGCACATTGACGGACGTCAGCCGTCCCCAGATCTTCAACATAACCGGTCCTTGTAAGGGTCAGACGGGCGGCAACTGCCGCCGTGCAAAGCCGCTGTCGCGCCCGAAGCGCGTCCAGTTGAAAGCGGGCCCCGGGTCGGTCTTGCGGCCCGGCGCGATGTGTTCGTGGCCCCAGGCGGCCGCCAGGGGGTAGCGTGCGCGCAGCACCGGCGTCAGCCGGCGCAGGGCCAGGTACTGTTCGTCAGTGTAGGGCAGCGTGTCGGTGCCTTCCAGCTCGATGCCAATGGAGAAATCGTTGCAGCGCTCGCGGCCGGCGAAGCGCGAGACGCCGGCATGCCAGGCGCGCGCATCGGTGGAGACGAACTGCACGATGCGGCCGTCGCGGCGGATGAAGAAATGCGCCGATACCCGCAGGCCGCGCAGGCGTTCCAGCCAGGGGTGCGAGCCGTAGTCCAGCGTGTTCAGGAACAGGCCGGCCACCTCGGGGCCGCCGAATTGGCCGGGCGGCAGGCTGATGTTGTGCAGCACCAGCAGCGACACCTGGGCGTCCTGGGGACGCGCGTCGCAGTTGGGGGAGGGCAGCCGGGAAACGCCCGGGGCCGGCGCCAGCCAGCCATGTCGATCCAGGAGCAGGGGCATGGGAGGAAAGCAGGTTGGTATCCAACGTGCATTATGCCGTGCGTGTGAAAAGGGGGCGAATGAGGGCCGGGCCCACCCCGGGGGCGGTGCTGTCGTTGCGTCCTGTGATGGGCGAGCCTCTCCGGGCTGGCTAGCGGGCAGGGCGGGCAGGGCGGGCTGGCGGAAGGGCGGAATGGCGGAATGGCGGAATGGCGGGCTGGCGGGTCCGCAGATCCGGGCCGGCCAGTCGTTCAGACCCGCCTTTTATTTCGCCGCCGGTCCCAGCCGGGCGTGTTCCTGGCTGCACCAGGTCTGGCCGCCCTGCAGCAGGGCCTCGGAACGCGGCAGGTGGATGCCGCAGTGGGCGCAACGGACCATGGCCTCCGGCGCGCCGGTGGCGGGCGGGTTGGGCGTGGCGCGCGGCTTGGCGCTGGCGGTGGAATCCTGGCGGGCGGCGGCCATGCGGCCGGCGATGCGGGCCACAAAGAGCACGCCGATGATGATGACGATCCAGAACAGCAGTTTGCCCACGTCAGCCTCGATGCAGAATGACTTCCAGCACGAACCGGCTGCCGGTGTAGGCCAGGATCAGGAATCCGAAGCCGGTAAGGGTCCAGCGCAGGGCGACGCGGCCGCGCCAGCCCCAGATGTGGCGCCCGGCAAGCAGCACGCCGAAGGTGAACCAGGACAGCAGGGTGAAGACGGTCTTGTGGTCGAACGGCAGGATCTGACCGGTGAGCTTCATGGAGGCGATGGAGCCCGAGCCGACGGCCAGGGTCAGCACCACGAAGCCGATCCAGATGATGCGGAACAGCAGTTGTTCCTGCACCAGCAGCGGCGGCTGCGAGTCCAGCACGCGGCCGATGATGCTGCGTTCGGCGGGGGCGTCCAGGGGGCGGTGCAGGTGGCGGTCGAGCAGCGCCATCAGCATGGCGTGCAGGGCGGCGATGGTGATCAGCCCGTAGGCGCCCAGCGCGATCAGCAAATGCACGCGCAGCCAGGCGTTGTCGGCGTGGGGCACGAATTGTCCCTGGGGAAACAGGGCGGCCAGGCCGCTGGCCAGGGTGGCGGCCGGCAGCAGCAGCAATTGCAGGCCGTCGATGCGCACCAGCAGGCTTTCGAGCCAGAATACGACCATGCCCAGCCAGATGGCGGCCGACAGGGCCAGCGCCCACCCGATGAACAGGTGCGGGGCCCCCAGCATGGACTGTTGCAGCCCGATTCCATGGAGAACCAGGGCTCCCAGCAGGCACAGACGGGCGACTTTGCCCGTTTGCTCGACTTCCCCGGCGCCCGCCAGGCGGATCCAGAGGGACCCTCCCAGCACGGCGTACGCCAAGGCGGCCGCTGTGTGAAATACAATGCCTAGTGACATAGAAACCGTTGTCTGGATGGGGCCTGGGGGCGCATGCCGCCCGACAGCGCAGAATCCGCGCCTGCGGCCACCGTTCAATCAACTAGTTTAAGCGGAAACGCCTCTCATGCTCGATAACCTAACTCAACGCCTGTCGCGCGTCGTCAAGACACTGCGCGGCGAAGCCCGCCTGACCGAGGCCAACACCCAGGAAATGCTGCGCGAAGTGCGCATGGCCCTGCTGGAAGCCGACGTGGCGCTGCCCGTGGTGCGCGATTTCGTCGCCCGGGTCAAGGAAAAGGCGCTGGGCGAAGAAGTCGCCAGCAGCCTCAGCCCCGGCCAGGCCCTGGTGGGCGTGGTCCACAAGGAACTGACCGCCCTCATGGGCGGCGACCTGGGCGCCGATTCCGGCGAACTGTCGCTGGCCGTGCAGCCGCCCGCGGTCATCCTGATGGCCGGCCTGCAGGGCGCGGGCAAGACCACCACCACCGGCAAGCTGGCCCGCTGGCTGAGCGAAGGCCAGCACACCCAGCACGGCCGCAAGACCGGCAAGAAGAAGGTGCTGGTGGTGTCCGCCGACGTCTACCGCCCGGCCGCCATCGACCAGTTGAAGAGCGTGGCGGCGCAGGTCGGCGTCGATTTCCTGCCGTCCGATCCCAGCCAGAAGCCCGAGGACATCGCCCGCAACGCGGTCGACCACGCCCGCCGTCACCACTACGACGTGCTGATCCTGGACACGGCCGGCCGCCTGGGCATCGACGAGGCCATGATGCGCGAGATCCGCGCGTTGCATGACCTGGTCAAGCCGGTCGAAACGCTGTTCGTGGTCGACGCCATGCAGGGCCAGGACGCGGTCAACACCGCCCGCGCCTTCGCCGAGGCGCTGCCGCTGACCGGCGTGGTGCTGACCAAGCTGGACGGCGACGCCCGCGGCGGCGCGGCGCTGTCGGTGCGCCACGTCACCGGCAAGCCGCTCAAGTTCGTCGGCGTCTCGGAAAAGCTGGACGGCCTGGAGCCGTTCTACCCCGAGCGCATGGCGCAGCGTGTGCTGGGCATGGGCGACATCGTCTCGCTGGTCGAGCAGGCCCAGAAGAACATCGACATCGCCGAGGCCCAGAAGCTGGCGGCCAAGATCAAGTCGGGCAACAAGTTCGACCTGAACGACTTCCGCGACCAGCTCGGCCAGGTCAAGAAGCTGGGCGACATGGGCTCGTTGCTGGAAAAACTGCCGGCCCAGTTCCAGCAGGCCGCCGGCCAGCTGCAGGGCGGCCAGGCCGAAAAGCAGCTGCGCCGCACCGAGGGCATCCTCAATTCCATGACGGCCGCCGAGCGTGCCAAGCCGGAACTCATCAAGGCCTCGCGCAAGCGCCGCATCGCGGCGGGTTCCGGCGTGCCGGTGCAGGAAGTCAACCGCCTGCTGGCCCAGTTCGAGCAGATGCAGGGCATGATGAAGCAGATGAAGAAGGGCGGCATGGCCAAGATGATGCGCGCCATGGGCGGCATGAAGGGCATGGGCCGCTTCATGAAGGGCTGACCGGCACGCCGCCGCCCGGCGACGGGGCCGGTCCCTCGGGGCTGCCGCTGACCGCCGGCGCTTGCCAGCGGGGATTTCCACCAAAAAAATGGCCAGGCGTTGCGCCTGGCCAAATCATCGCGGCAGGCAGGGGGTTCTGCGCCGCGACACGGGCCCGCGAGGGCCCATTCTGTTTCGTGGCTTACGACAGGGGCGGGATGCGCAGCACCTGGCCCGGGTAGATCTTGTCGGGGCTGGTCAGCATGGGCTTGTTGGCCTCGAAGATCAGGGTGTTCTTGGCGCCCTGGCCCTTGCCGTATTGCGCCTCGGCGATCTTCCACAGATTGTCGCCCTTCTGCACCGTGTACATCTTGGCCTCGGGCGCGGCCTGCTTGACCTTCAACTGGTTGTCCACCGCGGCCACGCCAACGGTGTTGCCCAGCGCCAGCGCGATCTTCTCGGCGGCTTCGGTGTTGGCGGCCTCGCCCGTGACGGTGACCTTGTCGCCATCGACCGAGATCTGCAGGCCATCGGCATTCAGGCCGTGCTTGTCGAGTTCCTTCTTCAGCTCATCCGGCGTGGCCGCCTTGGCTTCGCTGGCGCCGAAGAGTTTTTCTCCAACGTCCTTGATGAAATTGAGCAGACCCATCGTGTTTCCTTTATCTATGTTGCGGTGAGAGAAAGAGCGATGCGTGTCAGGGCGCGCGGTCCCCGGACTTCTGCGCATGGTGCCGGCGTTGCCGTCGCTCCCGGATTGGCGGGGCGTCGGCATGCAAATCCGCTTGCCGGGCCGGGCCCGGACGCGCCGGCACCAACGATTATGACTCGCCAGGTCGCCGCGAGAGAGGGGTAATCGTGTAACAGGTTGCTAGCCACCCGTCAGGATAATGAAAAAAAGGGCTGCATTGCTGCAGCCCTTCTGCGGGTGGCGACCGGCGCTTGCCGGCCGGCGCTCAGCCGCCGCCCACCGCCACCACGATCTCGACCTGGTCGCCGTCGGTCAGCGCGGTCTGCGCGTGCTGGCTCTTGGGCACGATCTCGCCATTGCGTTCCACCGCCACGCGCTTGCCGGCATAGCCCAGCGTTTCGAGCAGTTCGTTCACCGTGGTGTCGAGCGGAAATTCACGGGCGTCGCCGTTCAGGGTGATGTGCATGGGTCGGTCTCCTCAGCGTTTGGCGTAGGCGTCGGTGGCGGCGATCAGGCGCGCCAGCGTGCCGGGTTCGTCGAAGGCGTGGCCCGCGTCGGGCACGATGTGGAATTCGGCCTCGGGCCAGGCGCGGTGCAGGTCCCAGGCGGTGCGCGCGGGGGTGCAGGCGTCGTAGCGGCCCTGCACGATGGTGCCGGGGATGCCGCGCAGCTTGTGGGCGTCGCGGATCAACTGGCCTTCTTCCATGAAGCCGGCGTTGACGAAGTAGTGGTTCTCGATGCGGGCGAAGGCCAGCGCGGCGCGGTCGGCGGCGTGGCTCTGCTGGTGGCGCGGGCTGGGCAGCAGCGTGATGGTGCTGTCTTCCCATTTGCTCCAGGCCTTGGCGGCGCGCAACTGCTCGGCGGGGTCATCGCCCGTCAGGCGCTTGTGGTACGCCGCCACCAGGTCGCCGCGCTCGGCTTCGGGGATGGGGGCCAGGTACTCTTCCCAGCGATCGGGGAACAGCCACGACGCGCCTTCCTGGTAGAACCATTGCACTTCGGCGCGGCGCAGCGTGAAGATGCCGCGCACCACCAGTTCGCTAACGTGCCGCGGATGCGTTTCGGCGTAGGCCAGCGCCAGCGTCGAACCCCACGAGCCGCCGAACACCAGCCATTGGTCGGCGCCCATGATTTCGGTGCGCAGGCGTTCGATGTCGGCCACCAGGTGCCAGGTGGTGTTGTTGTCCAGGCCGGCGTGCGGCGTCGAGCGGCCGCAGCCGCGCTGGTCGAACAGCAGCACGTTGTAGCGCTTGGGATCGAAGAGTTGCCGATGCACCGGCGAGCAGCCGCTGCCGGGGCCGCCGTGCAGGAACACGGCGGGCTTGCCCTGCGGGTTGCCGCAGAGTTCCCAGTAGACCTGATGGCCGTCGCCGGTATCCAGGATGCCGTGGCGGTAGGGTTCGATCGCGGGGTAGAGCATCAGGCGACTCGCTTGAAGATCAGGTCCCAGACGCCATGGCCCAATCGCAGGCCGCGCGTCTCGAATTTGGTCAGGGGGCGGTAATCAGGGCGCGGCGCGTAGCCGTCCGTGGTGTTCTTCAGTTGCGGCTCGTTGCCCAGCACGTCGAGCATCTGCACCGCGTAGTCTTCCCAGTCGGTGGCGCAATGGATATAGCCGCCCGGCGCGATGCGGCTGGCCAGCAGCGCGATGAACGGCGGCTGGATCAGGCGGCGCTTGTGGTGGCGCTTCTTGGGCCACGGGTCGGGGAAGTAGATGTGCACGCCGGCCAGCGAGTCCGGCGCGATCATGTCGCGCACCACCTCGACCGCGTCGTGCTGGATGATGCGCAGGTTGGAGATGCTGGAATCCTCGATGCGGCGCAGCAGCGAGCCGACGCCGGCGTTGAACACTTCCACGCCCAGGAAGTTGTCGCCGGGACGGGCCAGCGCGATCTTCTCGGTGGTCTCGCCCATGCCGAAGCCGATTTCCAGCACCGTCGGCGCTTCGCGGCCGAAGGCGGCCGCGGGGTCCAGGCGCCTGGCGGCGTAGGGAATCGACCATTTGCCCAGCAGTTGCTCAAGCGCGGCCAACTGGCCCTGGGTGATGTGGCCGCGGCGGTGCACGAAGCTGCGGATGTGGGTGGCGCCCGGGCTGTTGGGGGCGTGCGCGGCGCTGGCCAGCGCGGCTTCGGTCTGGGGGGAAACCGGCGCGGGCGCGTCGGGGTTGCCGGGTGTTGCGGGGGTGTTCACGGGGGGAGTCGCAGAGCTGTTCGTTGTCATAGGCGGGATTGTAGTGGCAGCCCCGCCGGGCTGCAGTCCGCCTTTTGGTTTAAATGGGGACTTATCGCGGACGGTCAGCGGGGGCGGGTGCCCCGGGCCTGCGCGCTATAGTGCAGCCGCGGCGTCCGCCTGGCGCCGCGCGTCCATCATGAATATCGCCCGCATCGACCTCGTCACGCTCTCGCTTTTCGTCTCGGTGGCCCGCCAGGGCAGCATCTCGGCCGGCGCGCGCGCGTCGCACCTGGCGGTGGGGGCGGCCAGCAAGCGGATCTCGGACCTGGAGGCCGCGCTGGACACCCAACTGCTTTACCGCAACGCGGCCGGCGTCGAGCTGACCGAGGCGGGCCAGGCCTGCCTGGTCCACGCCCTGCGGGTGCTGCAGGAAGTCGAGCAGATGGCGGGCACCCTGTCCGACTATGCCCGGGGCGTGCGCGGGCAGGTGCGCATCGCGGCCAATACCTCGTCGCTGACCCAGTTCCTGCCGGAAGACCTGGCGTCCTTCATGGAAGCGCATCCGGCCGTGCGCATCGACCTGGAAGAGCAGAACAGCAGCGACATCGTCACCGCCGTGCTGGAGAACCGCGCCGACATCGGCGTGTTCGCCGACCGCACCCCGGCGGCGGGCCTGGCCACCGTGCCGTACCGGCTCGACGAGCTGGTGCTGATCGTGCCGCAGCGTCATCCGCTGGCGCGCCAGGCCAGCGTGGCGTTCGCCGATACCCTGGCCTACGACTACGTCGGCCTGCCGCCCGCGACCTCGCTGGCCACCCGCCTGGCCGACGAGAGCGGCCGGCTGGGCCGCGACATGCGGCTGCGCATCCAGGTGCGCAGCTTCGACGCCATCTGCCGCATGGTGGCCGCCACGCGCGGGGTCGGCATCCTGCCGCGGCTGGCGGCCGAGCCGCATGCGCGCTCCATGCCGATCCGCCTGATTGCCCTGTCCGACGACTGGGCGCGCCGCTGGCTGCTGCTGGGCGTGCGCGATGCCGATGCGCTGCCGGTGGCGGCGCGGCTGTTGCTGGCGCATCTGCGCGGCGCGCAGGACCCGGGCACGGCCTAGAGGCCGGCTCGCACACAAAAAAAGCGCTTGGTGGCGGCCGGCAATCGGTCGGCCTGTCCGGCTTGGTCGCGGCCGCCGCGCCGGGCTTTCTCGATCCGGGAATGCCCCCTTCCCGAATCGTCCATTCCGCCGCCCCGGGCGATGACGCACACTGCGGGCCATCATCGGTTGGATGCGCCCGGGAGGCGACATGGCAGGGCAGATACTCGCCGGCATACGCGTGCTGGAACTCGGACAACTCATCGCGGGGCCGTTCGCCGCCAAGACGCTGGCGGACTTTGGCGCGCAGGTCGTCAAGATCGAACCGCCCGGGCAGGGCGATCCGCTGCGCAAGTGGCGCCTGCTGCACGAGGGCACCTCGGTGTGGTGGGAGGCGCAGTCGCGCAACAAGCAGTCCGTGTGCGTGGACCTGCGCCAGCCCGAAGGCCAGGACATCGTGCGCCAGCTGGCGGCCGAGGCCGACGTGCTGATCGAGAATTTCCGTCCCGGCACGCTGGAGAAGTGGGGCCTGTCGTGGGAGACGCTGCACGCGTTGAACCCGCGCCTGATCATGCTGCGCATTTCCGGCTATGGCCAGACCGGGCCGAAGGCGCGCGAGCCGGGCTTTGCCGCGATTGGCGAAGCCATGGCCGGCCTGCGCTACCTGAATGGCGAGCCCGGCCGCGCGCCGGTGCGCGCCGGCCTGTCGCTGGGCGACACCATCGCCGGCCTGCATGGCGCGCTGGGCGTGCTGCTGGCGCTGTACCAGCGCGATGCCCGTGGCGGCCAGGGGCAGGTCATCGACGCGGCGCTGTACGAGAGCCTGTTCAACCTCAGCGAGAGCCTGCTGCCGGAGTATTCGGTGTTTGGCGCGGTGCGCGAACCGGCCGGCGCATCGCTGCCCGGCATCGCGCCGTCCAACGCCTATCCGTGCCGCGACGGCTATGTGCTGATCGCGGGCAATGGCGACGCCATCTACACCCGGCTGATGGCGCGCATCGGCCGCGACGACCTGGGCCGCGATCCCGAGCTGGCGCACAACGACGGCCGCGCGCGCCGCGTGGCCGAGATCGACCAGGCCATCGGCGCCTGGACCGCCGAACGCAGCATCGACGAGGTGTTGCAGGCCATGCGCGAAGCCGACGTGCCGTCGGGCCGCATCTATTCGGTGGCTGATATTGCCCACGACCCGCACTATCAGGCGCGCGGCGCCATCACCCGCCTGGAGGCCGCCAGCGGCATCGCGGTGGACATGCCGGCGGTGTTTCCGTGCCTGTCGGCCAACCCGGGCGCGGTGCGCGAGCGCGCGCCGACGCTGGGCGAGCACACCGACGCGGTGCTGGCGGCAGCGGGCCTGAGCCCGGAACAGCGCGAAGCGCTGCGGGCGCGCGGCGTGATCGCATGAACCGCGCCATTTCCCTTAATCCGGCAGCGAGGATGCGCTCATGAACACCGGTTCCCCCGTCCTGGAAATCAACGAGGTCGGCCCGCGCGACGGCTTGCAGATCGAGGCGCGCATGGTGCCGACCGAAGACAAGATCGCCTTCGTCGATGCATTGTCCGATTGCGGCTTTGCCCGCATCGAGGTCACCAGCTTCACCTCGCCCAAGGCCATTCCGGCCCTGGCGGACGCGGGCGCCGTGATGCAGGGCATCCGCCGCCGGCCCGGCGTGATCTATACGGCGCTGGTGCCGAACATCCGTGGCCTGGAGCGGGCGCTGGAGGCCGGGGTCGACGAGATGAACCTGGTCATGTCTTGCAGCGAGACGCATAACCGCGCCAACCTGCGCATGACCCGCCAGCAATCGTTCGACGAACTCAGCCAGGTGCTGGCCGCCGCCGCGCGCGCCGGCGCGCCCTGCAATGTGTCGCTGTCGACCGCCTTCGGCTGTCCGTTCGACGGCGACGTGCAGGCGGAACAGGTCTTGGACCTGGCCGCCCGCCTGGTCGATGCCGGCGCCAATGGCATCACGCTGTGCGACACCACCGGCATGGCCTATCCCAATCAGGTGGGCGAACTGTGCGCCGACGCGGCGCGGCGCCTGCCGGGCGTGGCGCTTACCGTTCACCTGCACAATACGCGCGGCATGGCGCTGGCCAACGCCGTCACCGCCTGGCAGGCCGGCATCACCCGCTTCGACGCCGCCGCCGGCGGCCTGGGCGGCTGCCCGTACGCGCCCGGCGCCAGCGGCAACGTCAACACCGAAGAACTGGTCCACATGTTCGAGTGCATGGGCGTTCGGACGGGCGTGTCGCTCGAATCGCTGCTTGCCATCCTGCGCGGACTGCCGGGGCTGGTCGGCCGCGAGCTGCCCATGGCGTTGTTGCGCGCCGGACCGCGCCTGGCCGCGCATCCGCCGCCCGCGTGGCTGGCGGAGCGGTTCGGGCCGGCCGGCGACGCCGCCTAGGTTTTGCTTCACACCACGCGCCCGGCTCTCGGGCGCTTCATACAAAAACAGCAAGGAGACAACCGCATGACCGCTTTCCGTTTCGTTCCCGTTCTACGCGCCTGCGCCATCGCGCTGGGCCTGGCCGCCGCTGGCGCCGCCCACGCCCAGGCGGATTTTCCCAACCGTCCCGTCACGCTGATCGTGTCGGCCGCGCCCGGCGGCACCACCGACATCGCCGCCCGGCTCATCGCCCAGCCCCTGGGCGCCGCCCTCGGCCAGAGCGTGGTTGTCGAGAACAAGCCCGGCGCCTCCGGCGGCATCGCCGCGCAGGCGGTGGCCCGCGCCAAGCCCGACGGCTACACGCTGTTGCTGCAGTATTCGGGCTTCCAGGTCATCACCCCGCACGTCACGCCGACCTCCGGCTGGGATCCGATCAAGGATTTCGCGCCGGTGGCCAATGTGCTGTCCGCGCCCCAGGTCGTGGTGGTGCGGCCGGACCTGCCGATCAAGTCGCTGAAAGACCTGGTCGCGTACGCCAAGGCCAACCCGGGCAAGCTCAACTACGCCTCGTCCGGCAATGGTTCATTGCAGCAGGTCGCCACCGAACTGCTCAACCAGATGGCGGGCACGCAGATCACCCACATTCCCTACAAGGGCACCGGCCCGGCGCTGAACGACTTGCTGGGCGGCGCCGTCGACATGACCATCACCACGCCGCCGCCGCTGCTGGGCCAGATCGCCGCCGGCAAGCTGCGCGCGCTGGCCGTCACCGGCAACACGCGCCTGGCGTCGCTGCCGGACGTGCCCACCGCTGCCGAGGCCGGCTATCCCGACCTGATCGTCTCGTCCTGGTTCGCCATGTACGCGCCCAAGGACACGCCCGCGCCGGTGGTGGACAAGATCGCCGGTGAAATCCAGAAGATCATGCAGACCGACGCTTTCCGCCAGAAGGCGGCCGAGCAGGGCGCCGAGGCCGAATTCATGGGGCCGAAGGCGCTGGGCGACTACACCCAGGCCGAGCTGGACCGCTGGGGCAAGGTGGTGAAGGCGGCGGGGATCACGGCGAACTGAAGGCGGTCGCCTGGGGCGGAAAAACCCAGGCTATAATTCCTGCCTCTGCTCCGGTCTTGCGCCGGGGCACGACACCCGAGCGGGTGTAGTTCAATGGTAGAACGGCAGCTTCCCAAGCTTCATACGAGGGTTCGATTCCCTTCACCCGCTCCAATTCGCCAGTTCCTTGTCTGACTCGCAACGGGCCGTGTGCCATGCTCGCATGGGCCGCCGCGCCAGCCGGTGTGCGCGGCGTGATATCCGCGTCAATCGCGCCTCATGCGGCAAGGCGGAAGGCCTCTGCCATTCGGTCCTGTTCCCATGCGGATAGGCCCAGTCCTTGGGCCAGGGTTCGCCATTGGCCGACAATGTCCCGGAAATCGTTGATGATCTCGTCTGCTTCATGAAGGGGCAGGCGGAAGTAGCTGGCAATCTGTCGAGTCAATTCCAGGTCCAGGGCATTATCCGCATCGGTAATGTTCAGCTTGAGACCGTCGGCGTAAGGGACGGGGTTCATGTCGTACGCCGGGGAGAGTTTCCAGCCCAGGCCCGGCACCAGGATGAAGCCATGGTTGCGAAGGTGATCGTCAGTGTTGGATACGAGGATGTTGAAGACGATACGCGACCATAGTTCTCGCAGATCTTGATTGGGTTGCGCGCCCTGGTTCATGAGCGCCTCCGCCAGTTCCAGGTAACTGGCCCCCGTCGAGGCGTCGTCGCCATCGCTGTGGCCAGTCAGGGTCATTGCAGAGGCGAAATGCAGGCGATGGCTTGCATCGGTGCGATCGAAGCGGCGCACAATGAAGCAGTGATGATCGCTGGCAAACTTCCGAGCTTGAGCCGCCGCGACATTGAGGCCGCAACCGCTGGCCAAGGCGTTGACCACCATTTCCCATCCGCCGACGTCATGGGTATCTCGTGTGCTCGGAAACTTGGCAATGTAAAGACGACCGGCGTCGTCCACGACGCTCGCCTTGGGCCTGGCGCCGCCGAGTGAGCCACCTGGCGCGATGAGCGTGCGCAGCCAGTCCTGTCCCCGGACCGCGACGTTGTCGGGGTCTCGCTCAAGCGCACGGCTGGCCTGCTCCAGCGCGCGGATTTCTGTAAATGGCGGGGCCGCAAGGTTGATGCGATTGTCGAGGAAATCTCCAGTGTCCTCGAGTCGGTACCGCAGCGCGCCCACGCGGTACACATCATGCACGCCAAGCAGGTAATCCGACTCGTATAGACGGGCCCCCGCCGGCACCAGACCTTGGCGTTTGTCACGCTCGAATCTTCGATCCATCAAAAGGCGTCCCCAACGGTCGGGGCTGGAATCTTTGAAGACCCCGAATTGGTCTCTTGGCGCGACGGGGTACTGTGGTCCGCCGAAGGCTTGAATGCCCGGGTCCAATTGCAGCCCGTGGAAAAGCGGGGAGGTGAGCGCGGCTTCGTCATATTCGAATTCGAATCGCTCAGTCGCCCGGGTCTTGCGGCTGTGCAAGAAGCCGAGTCGTTGGGGGCCGGGCAGTCCATCCCAATCCGCATATACGGCGATCATGCTCATGACGGCGCATTCCCTTTACGTTTCGGTTTCCGAAGCAAAGAGGCCAGGCTGTCCGTACTAGCGATGTCGACGCTTTTCCCTGGTTTGCCTTCCACCGGCTTCCCCGCGCTTGCAGCCGCCGGCTTGCGGACCTTCGTCTTCGCGCTATTGGTCTGGGTCGAGGAGGCGTTGCCCGGCGCTCGGGCGTTCGGTGACGGGTGGCCGACCGTCTCCGGGGTGGTCCTGTGTTGGCGATGCACAGAAGCATTCCTGATCAAGCGAGCGTCCTGAAGTTGTCGGCCGAGTTCGTCGGCGCCCGCAAGCTTGGCGAGATCGTCTGCCAGCCCCAGGACTTGCATGACGGACAAGTAAGCCCCGATGGTGACTCCCGACCCGCCGGCCTCCAGGGAACGCAGGGTCATGGGAGACATCCCCGCTCGCTCGGCGACTTGTTTGGCGGAGAGCTTGCGGCGCAGGCGCGCAAGCTTGAGCCGCTCACCAAATTCGACGAGGAGCTTGCTGGTTCCTGGCAGGAGAGGGGCGGTCTTTTTCGCCATGGCTAATATTTTAGCTATTTAAGGTATTGGATGCCAAAATATTAGCATTTATGAGGTGTTTTCAAGGAGTCAGGGAGCTGCTGACGGCTTTTCCAGCAATATGGGAATGAAAATATTTCATTCTTTTTTGATGATAATGGCCAAAATAATTACATCCAAAGTGCCAGGCGTGATTCAAGTACCCTATAGCCCATCACCCGCGCCAGAACGACAAGTAATGCAAGAAGATCTTTTCGGCGACGCGCTGCCCGTCCCTCCGGCCGAGGCCCCGCGGCAGGCAACGCCTCCTGACATCCCCGAGCTTTCCGCCCTCCGGGGCATGGCCAAAGTGCTTCCCGCGCCCGCGGGGCAGGAATGGCGCGCGCTCGCCCGGCAGTTGCCCGCCCAATTGCGCTTTGGCGTCTCCACCTGGTCGTATCCCGGCTGGGAAGGGCTGGTCTGGGACGGCGAATACGATTCGAGCACGCTGTCCAGGCACGGCCTGGGCGCCTACCACCAGCATCCGCTTTTGCGCACGGTCTGCGTGGACCGCACGTTCTGGCAGCCGTTGACGGCGAGCCAGTACGCCGCTTATGCCGGGCAGGTCGATGAGGATTTCCGTTTCGTCGTCAAATGCCCCGCCAGCGTTACCGACGCCCAGGTGCGTGGCGAAGCAGGCAGGACGCGGCAGGCCAATCCGCTTTTCCTCGATCCGTCGGTGGCTGTCCAGGAATTCGTGCGCCCGGCGGTCGAAGGCCTGGGGGCCAAGCTCGGCGTGCTGGTGTTCCAACTGAGTCCGTTGCCTCTGGGCATGTTGAGCCGTTCGGCATCGCTGTTCGAGAAACTGGGGCGCATGCTGGCCGCCGTGCGGGAGGCATTGTCCGCGCATGATGCCGTGATCGTCGCCGTGGAAGTGCGCGACCCGGAACTGCTGGGTCAGGCGCTGGTCGACACGCTCAAGGCGCATGGGGCCACGTTCTGCCTGGGGCTGCATGGCAAGATGCCGCCGATCGACGCGCAACTGCCGATGCTGCGCGCGCTCTGGCCGGGGCCGCTGGTCTGCCGCTGGAACCTGAACCGCGTGTTCGGCGCATACGGTTATGCGGAAGCGCAGAAGAAGCATGATCCGTTCAATGCCCTGCTCAGCGAGGATCTTCCCACGCGCGCGGCGCTGGCGCGCACGATCCGCGGCATTACGGGCGCGGGGCAGCCGGCCTACGTGACGGTCAGCAATGACGCCGAGGGCTGCGCGCCGCTGTCCATCCAGAAGCTGGCCCAGGCCATCGCCGGGTAGACCGGGCCTGTCCGGCTCGCCCTGCCCGGCATATCGAGCTTGCCGGGCGCCCCTGCCGGGCGCGCTAAAATCCGCTCCCCATGCGCTACGCCGATTTCCACCAACGTCTCGCCGCCCTAGGCGCCCAGCCTGCCCATCGCGGGCGGGTCATGCGCGCCTGGCTGACCGGTCAGTCGTTCGACAGCGACACGTGGCGGCGGCGCTTCGACAACTATCTGCCGCTGGCGCTGCGCGAGGCGCTGCCCGGCCTGGCGGCGGAACTGGACGGCCTGGCCCGCGTCCGTTCCGAACACGCCGGCCACGATGGCTCGCGGCTGCTGGTCGACCTGGCCGACGGCCAGATGGTGGAAAGCGTGCTGCTGCCGCGAGACGGGCTGTGCGTGTCCACCCAGGTCGGCTGTGCGGTCGGCTGCCGGTTCTGCATGACCGGCAAGAGCGGCCTGATCCGCCAGGTGGCCAGCATGGAGATCCTGGCGCAGGTGGTGCTGGCGCGGCGGCTGCGCGCGGTGAAGAAAGTGGTCTTCATGGGCATGGGCGAACCGGCGCACAACCTGGACAACGTGCTGGAAGCCATCAATCTGCTGGGCACCGAAGGCAATATCGGCCACAAGAACCTGGTGTTCTCCACCGTGGGCGATCCGCGCGTGTTCGACGCGCTGCCGCGACAGGCCGTCAAGCCAGCCCTGGCGCTGTCGCTGCATACGACCCGCGCCGAGCTGCGCGAGCACCTGCTGCCGCGCGCGCCGAAGATCGCGCCGCGGGACCTGGTGGAAATGGGCGAGCGCTACGCCCGCGATACCGGCTACCCGATCCAGTATCAGTGGACGCTGCTCAAGGGCGTCAATGACGGCGACGACGAACTCGACGCCATCCCGCGCCTGCTCAAGGGCAAGTTCGGCGTGCTCAACGTGATCCCGTTCAACAGCATGGAAGGCGACGACTACCAGCGGCCCGAGGCCGAACGCATCCGCGAGATCGTGCGCACGCTGCATCGCCGTGGCGTGCTGACCAAGATCAGGAACAGCGCCGGGCAGGATGTGGACGGCGGCTGCGGCCAGTTGCGTGCCCGCGCGGCGGGGGCGGAGCAGGTGGTGGAACTGCGCCGCAACCGCGCCACCACGCGGCAAGCCGCGTAGACGCGGCCTTGCCCTGGACGCGGCGGCGCGTTGTTGTCGCCGGTCAGGCGTCGGCGGGATTGATCAGCGACGTCAGCACGTGGTCCGCCCAGCTTCCGTCGATTTTCAGATAGGCCCGGGCCGTGCCTTCGCGCTCGAACCCCAGGCTGCTCAGCAGGCGCGCGCTGCGGGTGTTCTCGGGGCGATGGTTCGCCATGATGCGGTGCAGCCCGTGCTCGGCAAACATGAAATGGGTCGCCGCGAGGAGGCATTCCCGCATCAGGCCCTGGCCTTCGCGGTCTTGCGCGACAGAGAAGCCCAGATGGCAGGCCTGGAAGGCCCCCCGCACGATGTTGGTGAAGTTGCAGGCGCCGACCAGGCTGTTGTCGGTCCTGTCGAACAGCAGCAGGTGCACCGCCTGCCCGGCGGCGGCACTGGCTTCCATCGCGGCCAGCCGTTCTTCGGTCGACGCGGCGGTGTAGAACGCGTCGGACCGGGCGGGCTCCCAGGGCCGCAGGTGGGCCCGGTTGGCAAGGTGGTACGCCAGCAGGGCCGGGGCATGCTGGCGAGTCGCTTGTCGCAGCGACAGGCGGGGCGTGAGCAGGGGACCGGCCGGGGCCGTCGGGGTGGGGATCATGGGGCGCGGGATGAGCAGCAATGGAAGGCGAGAAGATACCGCGGACAGGTGAACGGCGGAAACGCGTGGCGTTGACCGCCCGGGTCGACCGGCGGGCTATGCGGGCATGTCGGCCGGGTGATCAGCAGGCTCGCGGTTGAGCTTCGCGTGCCGGTACAGGCCCTCCCGATCCAGGATCGTCATGCCGCCATAATGCGTGCGCAGCACCCCCGCCCGCGCCAGCTTCGTCAGGGCGGCATTGCAGCGCTGGCGCGACACGCCGCACAGGCCGGCAATCTCTTCCTGCGAGATCTTGAGGCGGCCGTTGGTGCCGGAATGCTGCTCGGCGTTCAGTTGCGCGGCGACGGCGCGGGCCACCGTGGTGTCCACGTCCAGCAGCACGTTGCCGGTATAGCAGGCCATGAGCCAATTGACGCGCTGCGCCAGGTGGGTCATCAGCGCCTTGGTGAACGCGATATTGTTGTTCCACAGGCGCTCGCAGGTGTCGCGCGGCAGGATCACGACCTGGCTCGGGCGCAGCGCCACCACCTCGTATTCGAACGGCTCGCGGCGGATCATGGTGGCCTCGCCGAACCAGCTGCCGGTGCTGAAGCCGGCCAGCGACAGCGACCGGCCGTCCGAGCCGCGCGACGACCATTTCACCAGGCCGTCCACCACGCCATACCAGCCCAGCGATTTCGAACCCTCGCGGAACAGGCGTTCGCCGGCCTGCAATGACACCACCCGCAGCTCGGCCCGGACCACGTCGCGTTCCAGGCGCGGCAGGCCGTTGTACCAGGGCACGACGGCCAGCATCCGGTCCACCGGGTCTTGCTTGGCTCGCCGCTTCGGGCTGGCAGGTTCATGGCCGGTTCCGGCTGCCGGTGCGCGCATGGTTGTCCCCGTTCCGCCGTGGTGAGGGCGCCCAGGTAAACCCTAGGGCGCTTTGTCAACATGATGACTGTTCGCTGGCGAGGCCGGTCCGAGAATATTCGGGGCCCCAGAGCCAAAAAACCATAAGAGGAGACAGGTATGTTGTCAATGCCACGCAGGTTTTCGCGCGCTGTCCTGGCCGGCGCCATCGCCGGCGCGCTGCTGCACGCGGGCGCGGCCCGGGCGCAGATTTCCGACGACGTGATCCGGATCGGCTTCATTACCGACATGTCGGGCGTCTATTCGGGGCCGGACGGCCCGGGCGGGGCCGAAGCCATCAAGATGGCCATCGAGGAGATGGGCGGCGAGATCAATGGCAAGAAAATCGAACTGCTGACGGCGGACCACCAGAACAAGGCCGACATTGCCTCGGCCAAGGCGCGCGAATGGTTCGACCAGCGCGGCCTGGACATGCTGATCGGCGGCACCAATTCGAGCACGGCGCTGGCCATGTCGAAGGTGGCCGCCGACAAGAAGAAGCCCATCATCGTGGTGGGCGCGGGCGCGCCGGCCCTGACCAACGAGCAGTGCACCCCATACACGCTGAACTATGCCTACGACACCGTGGCGCAGGCGCGCGGCACGGGCGCGGCGGTGGTGAAGGCGGGCGGCAAGAGCTGGTACATCCTGACGGCGGACTACGCCTTTGGCCATGCGTTGCAGGCCGATACTACCAAGGTGGTCGAGGCCGGCGGCGGCAAGGTGGTCGGGTCGGTCAAGCATCCGCTGTCGACCAGCGATTTCTCGTCGTTCCTGTTGCAGGCGCAGGCCAGCAAGGCCGAGATCCTGGCGCTGGCCAATGCCGGCGCGGACGCCACCAATGCGATCAAGGCGGCCAACGAATTCGGCCTGACCAAGACGATGCGGCTGGCCGGCATGATCATGTTCATCAACGACATCCACGCCATGGGCCTGGAGACGGCCAAGGGCATGTACCTGACCGACAGCTGGTACTGGAACGCGTCGGACGAGACGCGGGCCTGGGCGCGGAAGTTCTACGAGCGCCGCAACGCCATGCCGTCGTCGCTGCAGGCGGCCGACTATTCGGCCGCCATCCAGTACCTGCGCGCGGTCAAGGCCACCGGCACGGACGACGCCGACAAGGTGCTGGCGTATCTGCGCGAGAACAAGCTCGACGACGTGTACATCAAGAACGGCGTGGTGCGTCCGGATGGCCGCGTGGTGCACGACATGTATCTGCTGCAGGTCAAGACGCCCGAGGAATCGAAGGCGCCCTGGGACTACTTCAAGGTGGTCCAGACCATCGATGGCAACGAGGCCTTCACCACCAAGGCCGAGACCCGCTGCGCCCTTTGGAAATAAGAGAATCGCCATGGCAAAACGCAAAGTGATCGTGACCATTGCTCCCACCGGGGGCATGGCGTTCAAGAGCCAGAACCCGCATCTGCCGACCCAGCCGGCCGAGATCGCCGAGGACGTCTACCGCTGCTACAACGCCGGGGCCAGCGTGGTCGCGCTGCACGCGCGCCGCCCCGACGACCAGGCCACCTGCGACGCGGCCATCTACCGCGACATGAACCAGCGCATCCGCGAGCGCTGCGACATCGTGCTGAACAATTCCACGGGCGGCGGCGTGCACGGCGACATGGTCAGGGAAACCACGCCGGGCACCTGGGAGATCCTGTGGGAAGAGCGGCTCAAGGGCATGGACGCCGGCGCCGAGATGTGCACGCTGGACGCCACCACGCTGAACCTGGCCTTCGGCGACCGCGAATACCTGATGAACACGCCCTTGTCCCGCGCCCGCGAACTGGCGGCCGGCATGAAGGCGCGCGGCATCAAGCCGGAGTGGGAGGTGTTCAGCCCGACCCATATCCTGCAGGACGCGACCACGTTGATCAACGAGGGGCTGGACGAGGAGCCGCATTTCATCAACCTGGTGATGAATGTGCACCGCAACTTCCAGAACGCGATGCCGTTCTCGCCGCGCCATTTGCAGATGATGGTGGACCTGCTGCCCAGGAACAGCATCTTCTGCGTCAGCGGCATCGGACCGTCACAGCTCGAAGCCAACATCAGCGCGCTGCTGCTGGGCGGGCATGCGCGGGTGGGGCTGGAGGACAACCTGTATTACCGCCATGGCGAGCTGGCGACCAACGTGCAACTGACCGAGCGCATCGTGCGCATCATCCGCGAACTGGACATGGAGCCCGCGACGCCCGCCGAGGCGCGCGAGATCATGGGCCTGCCGCTGCGGGGCGGCGTGCGGCCGGCATTCGCGTTGTGAGACCGATGCGGCATTTTTCAAAGGACGAAGCCTGATGATCGAATCGTTGCAAGGCAAGCGGGTCCTGGTTACCGCGGGTGCGGGGGGAATCGGGCTGGCGATCGCGCGCAAGTTCCTGGCGTCGGGGGCGCAGGTGCATATCTGTGATGTGGCGGCAGAGGCGGTGCAGGCCGCCGTGCAGGCGCATCCGGGCCTGAGCGGCAGCGTCACGGATGTATCCGACGAGGCCCAGGTGCTGGCCATGTTCACGGACCTGGCCGCGCGCTGGGGCCGGCTCGATGCGCTGGTGAACAACGCTGGCGTCTCGGGCCCCACCAGCCGGCTGGAGGAGACGGACCTGGCGGCGTGGCGCGCCACGCTCGACGTCAACCTGACCGGCACGTTCCTGTGCGCGCGCAGCGCGGTGCCGCTGCTGCGCGAGGCGGGCGGCGGGGCGATCATCAATATCTCGTCGGTCGCGGGGCGGCTGGGCTTTTCGCTGCGCAGTCCCTACAGCGCCAGCAAGTTCGGGCTGGCCGGACTGACGCAGACCTGGGCGATGGAGCTGGGGCCGTCGAACATCCGCGTCAATTCCGTGCTGCCGGGCGTGGTGGCGGGCGAGCGGGTCGAGCGCATCATCGCCGCGCGGGCGGCGGCCGGCGGCGTCGGCAACGACGTCATGCGCGCGCAGCTGGTGGAAAAGGTGTCGCTGCGCAGGATGACGCAGCCCGAGGATATCGCCAATCAGGTCGCGTTCCTGTGCTCGGACGAGGGGGCGATGATCAGCGGCCAGAGCATCTCGGTGTGCGGCAACGTCGAATACCTGGGGTGACAGGGCATGGCGGGCGCGGCGCCCGCCATGGCCGCGTGTTTCAGGCTTCCCGCGGGTTCGCCGGCGTCCAGGATCGCGACCTGCCATGATATCGAAGCGGACCGTATTGGCCGCCTGATCCGCGACATGGCCGCGCGGGTCGAGCGCCGCGACGGCACGCGGCGCCACTGCCCGCCGGCGTTTCACGCTTCTTCACAAATCCCACACAAAAGGCGGCGGAACGGCCGCGGGCTTGTTTTCTATCATCCCGAGGCGCGCGTCCGCTGCGGCCCGCACGATCCGCCATCGGGCCGTCCGCCCGTTTCCGTCGTCCCTCTCCGCCCGCCCTCGCCGCGCGCCGCCGGCCCGAAGGCTACTGATGCTCAGATTTCTCATTCGTATTGTTGTCGTGGTGCTGATCAGCCTCGGGCTGGCCTATCTGTTCGTGGACAAGGGGCTGGGGGCGCTGCTCAAGCCCATGGTGGAAGAGGTTGCCTTCCAATCGCTGCGCGGCCAGTTCCACGAGTTGCATGAGCGGCTGGATGCGGTGCCGCCGGCGCGGCGCGAAAGCGTGCTGCGCGACCAGGTGCAGCCGCATTACGGCATCGCGATGCGCTTGCTGCAAGCGCATCAGGTCCGCCTGACCGAGGACGAGCGCGAGCAATCGCAGACCCTGGGCGTCGTGATGCGCGACGATTTCGACACCCACCTGCTGCCGTTGCCGGGCGAGCCCGCGCAGTGGCTGGAGTTGCGCCTGCCCAACGTGTTCGACACCGTGGTCGCCCTGTCCGTGTGGCTGTGCCTGGGGATCATGATGGCGATTGGCCTGCTGGCGCTGTGGGCGTTGCCGATGTGGCGCGACATGGACGCGCTGCGCAATGCCGCGCTGCGCATGGGGCAGGGGGAACTTAGCATGCGCGTGCGGCTGTCACGCATCGCCGGGATCCGTCACGTCGGCGAGAGTTTCAACCATATGGCCGAGCGCATCGCCGCCTTGATCGAGAATCAGCGCAGCCTGACCAACGCCGTCTCGCATGAGTTGCGCACGCCGCTGGCGCGGCTGTCGTTCGAGGTGGACCAGCTCGGGCGCGGCGGCCTGCCGCCCGCGCATCAGCCGGTCTTGCGCGACATGCGCGCGGACATTGCGGAGCTGGAGAGCATGGTGGCGGAGCTGCTGGTGTATGCGCGGCTGGAACGGCCCACCGAAGAGGCCGTGCGGCTGGAAACCGTGGACACGCGCGACTGGCTGGGCGAGGCCCTGGCCCAGGTGGCGCACCAGGCCCAGGCGCGTAACGTGCGCTGCGTCGTGGCGGAGGGCCATCCGCCCCACGTGTGCCTGCATCCGCGCTATATGAGCCGGGCCTTGCTGAACCTGGTGCAGAACGCGGTGCGCTATGCGCGCGGCCGCGTCGAAGTCGCGCTGACGCATACGTCGGCGGGGCACTTCGAGCTGATCGTGGACGACGACGGCCCGGGCATTCCGGTGGCCGATCGCGAACGGATTTTCGAACCCTTCATCCGGCTGGACGAAAGCCGCGATCGCGGCACGGGCGGCGCCGGGCTGGGGCTGGCGATCGCGCAGCGCGTCGCGGCCGGACACCGTGGCGCCATCAGTGTCACGGACAGTCCGATGGGCGGGGCGCGCTTCGTGTTGCGCTGGGCGGTGCCCGCGTCGACGGCGGCATAGCATTCAGCTGGCCGCCAGGCATACGGGTCAACCCGCAGGCGCGGGCGGTCGCGCCCGGCCCGGTGCGGGCCAGATTGCATTTTGTGGCACACGGGGCGCAAAAATGGTGTTTGATACAGGGGTTTGATTTCCCCTCATAACGAGAACACCATGAGACATTTCCTGCCCGCCCTGGGCGCAGCCCTCGTTTTGTCCCTCGGCGCCCATGCCGCCTCGGCCCAGCAGGCGCCCGCCGCCGCCAAGCCGCCGCACGATCCCTTCTTCTGGCTGGGCGAGATCAACAAGGCCACGGCCGTGATCAACACCGACCAGGGACTGCTCGACAAGGCCATGGCGCCGCGCCTGGCGGCGGGCGTGGCCAAGGTGATCAATGACGGCAACCAGCCGGGCGCCAAGCGGCCGGCCAGCGTCATCACCTTCGAGCCGCTGCTGATCAAGGCCGCGGGCGAGGACGTGACGCTGCTGCATGCCGGCCGTTCCAGCCAGGACATGCACGCCACCTACCGCAGCGCCATCCTGCGCGACAAGCTGCTGGAACTGGCGGACCAGCTCAATGCCACGTCGACCACGCTGGTGGAGCTGGCCGCCAAGCACAGCGCCACCATTGTGCCCAACTACACCAACGGCGTGGCGGCCCAGCCGAACAGCTATGGCCATTACCTGCTGGGACAGGCCGCCGGCCTGGCGCGCGACGCCCAACGCATCCGCGAAGCCTACGCGCGCATCGACCGCTCGCCCATGGGCACCACCGTGCTCAACGGCACCAGCTGGCCGCTGGACCGCAAGCGCATGGCGCAGTACCTGGGCTTCACCGCGCTGGTGGACAACGCCTATGACGCCTCGCAGATCTCGTCGATGGACCAGCCGGTGGAAGTGGCGTCGATCGTCACCAGCATCGCGCTGCGCACCGGCAACTTCGTCGAGGACGTGATGACGCAGTATGCGCAGTCGCGGCCCTGGATCCTGCTGGAAGAGGGCGGCGGCAACACCTATGTGTCCAGCGCCATGCCGCAAAAGCGCAATCCGGGCCTGCTCAACGACACCCGCAGCGACGCGTCGACGGCGGTGACGCTGGCCATGGGGCCGGTGATCCAGACGCACAACATCACGCCAGGCATGAGCGATCCCAAGGACGTCAAGCAGAACTCGGCCATGGTCGACGCCGGTATCTCCGCGCTCAAGCGCTGGGATCGCGTGCTCAAGGCCATGGTGATCAGCCCGGACCGCGCGCTGGAGGAACTGAACAGCGACTGGACCGCTTCGCAGGAACTGGCCGACGTGCTGATGCGCAAGTACAAGCTGCCGTTCCGCGACGGCCATCACTTCGCGTCGGAGGTGGTGAGCTACGCCAAGACCAACAACATCAAGCCGCTGGACTTCCCGTATGACCAGGCGCGCCGCATCTACGCCGAGGCGATGAAGGGTTCCAAGTACCCGAACGAACTGCCGATGAGCGAGGCCGAGTTCCGTTCGACGCTGGACCCGGTCGCCATCGTCAAGAACCGCGCCACCAGTGGCGGCCCGCAACCGGCGGAAATGGAGCGCATGATCAAGGAGGCGCGCGAGCAACTGGCCTCGCAGGACAAGTGGATCAAGGAACGCCGCGCCCACATCGCCGATTCGCTGGCCGCGCTGGACAAGGATTTTGACGCGCTGGTGGCCAGCGCGCCGAAGGACAAGGCCCAGTAAGCGGCCGCCCGGCCGCCCGGCCGCGCGATGCCGGGCGGCGCGCCGCGCCGGCCGGGGTCAGCGGCACGCCATCGAGTAGTCGCAGCGGATCTGGTCGGGCAGGTCGCGGCCCCGCGCGGGGTCGATCGCTCCGGCCGGCGCATCCCAGGCGATCAGTTGCGCCACGTCGTTGTTGCCCACCGGCCGGGCGTAGATCCACAGCCGGTCTCCCGCCCACGAGAAGGCCAGCGCGCTGACGCTGTATTCCTTGGGCACGCGCAGGTTGGCCAGCAGCCGGCCCTGCGTCATGTCCAGGACAATCACCGTGCTGTCGGCGCCGCTGACCGCCAACATGCGGCCGTGGGCGCTGCGGGCCGCCGCCGAGGTGTAGTACACGGCGGGGGTTTCCAGGTCGAAGCGGGCCAGTCCCGTGCGCAGGTCGATGGCGCGCAGGCGCCGCCCATCGGGTGTTTCCGCCACGGCCAGGGCCCATTCCCCGCGCCGGCTGCCGAACAACAGCTTGGGGGTGGCGGTCGGGAAGCTGGCGACCACGCGGGCGCCACCGGGATCGATGCCGTAGCCGTCGCGGTCGGCGGCCCAGAACAGGCCGTCGCCGAACTGGATGGCGTCGCTCGGCACCCAGGGCAGGGCATGCTCCAGGGTGTCGACGGCGTCGCGGCGCAGCGCGCCGTTCCAGGACCGTTGGCTCCAGCGCCCTTGCGGCGTCACGGTGTACAGCTCGTCGCCGACGCGCAGCGCCACGCCGCCCGCGGCGGGCAGGGTCCAGTCGTCAATGTAGCGGTCCGGAAAGCGGGCGCCCAGCGGGTGGACGACCACGCCGCGCTGGCCGGGGCGCCATGCCAGCAGCGTGCGGGCGCCGTCCTCGCGCAGGCCCTGCGCCCAGACCTGGCCGTCGGCGGTGATCTTGAGCGCGCCCGCCAGGCCAAAGCCCGCGGGGGCCTCGCGGTCGACGGCGGTTACCGTGTTCTGGTCGGACCGCGGCGCGCCCTCGGCGGCGGCGGGCGTGGTGCGCGGCACGAAGCGCTGCGTCGCCGCGCCGGAAGCGAGCAGGCTGCCGTCGGGCAGCGCCAGCAGGCGCCAGCTGTCGTTGTCGTAGCGTCGCAGGTCGGATTCGTCGGCGGGAAGGCGGATGCCGGACACGCTCGTCTGCGGCAGCGTGGCCGCCGCCACGGTGGGCGCTGCCGACGCGGTGGCGGTGGCGCGGCCGCGCGCGTACGCATCGAAGTAAGCCTGCATCACGCGGTCGGCATCGGCCTCGGGCAGGGCCTGCAGGCGTCGCGCCAAACCGTCAAGGTAACGGTCGAGCGCGGCGTCGGTGTGCTCGATGCGCTGCCTGTCGTACTCGAAATGCGGGTCGGGAAAACAGGTCACGCCGACCATGCAGCTTGTCAGGCGGAAATGGCGCGTGACGGTGGTGTCGGCGCCGCCGTGCCAGACCAGCGTCAGCGCCTCGCGGCCGGTCACGCCGGAGAGATCCATGACGGTGCCGTAGTCGGCCTGCGTGCGGCGCGCTTTGCCGCGTTCGCGCTGGAAAGACCAGCGCGCCACCGGTTGCGAGAAGAACGGCAGCGACTTGATGTGTTCCTGGGCGTAGTCGGGCTGGCTCGCGATGGCCGCGCGGAACGCGTCGCGCTCCTGCGGGCTGACGGCGCCGGCCGCCAGCGCCTTAGCCAGGACCGGGTCCGCGGCCTGGCTGGCCTGCTGTTCCAGCGCCTGTTTCAGCGCGGGCAGATGGCGGGCGCCGATCTCGGCCCAGTAGAACTCCATGGCCGACAGCGGCCCGCTGTCGTCGCGGCCGTCGAAGCCGCCCAGGTCCTTGCCGGCAAGGCCTTGCTCGATGTCGGCCTTGACCTGCGCATAGGGTTGGGAAATCAGGTAGTAGCGGCCCGGCGTGTAGGGGGCGCCGGGCAGCGGTTGCATCAGGATCGGGGCGGCCGCGGCGCTGGCGGACAGAAGCAGGGCCGAGACGGCCAGGATGCGCTTGAATCGGCGTGGGGCGCCGGGGTGTGCCATGGACGGTTCCGTCGAGAAAGGAAGGGGCTGCGGCAGAGAATACCGCAGCCCGCGCCCGTCGGCGGCGGCCGCCTCGGATGCCCGTCGGCGACGGGCGCCCCGGGACCCGGTCGGCGGCGGTCGCCTCAGAAGCCGGTGGGCGGCACGTGCACCCGGCCTTCCATCAGCACGCGCGCGCTGCGGCTCATGATGGCCTTGGTGACGGTCCATTCGCCGTCGATCAGTTGGGCCTGGGCGCCGACGCGCAGCGTGCCCGAGGGGTGGCCGAAGTTGACCTGGTCGCGCTGGCCGCCGCCGGCCGCCAGGTTGACCAGCGTGCCCGGCACGGCCGCGGCGGTGGCGATGGCGACCGAGGCGGTGCCCATCATGGCGTGGTGCAGCTTGCCCATGGACAGGGCGCGCACCAGCACGTCGATGTCGCCGGCGCCGATCTGCTTGCCGCTGGAGGATGTGTAGGCCTTGGGGCGGGCCACGAAGGCCACCTTGGGCGTGTGCTGGCGTGCGGCGGCTTCTTCCAGTTTCTGGATCAGGCCCATGCGCAGCGCGCCGTGGGCGCGGATGGTCTCGAAGCGCGCCAGCGCGGCGGCGTCGCCGTTGATGTCGTCCTGCAGCTCGGTGCCGGTGTAGCCCAGCGCCTCGGCGTCCAGGAAGATGGTGGGGATGCCGGAGTTGATCATGGTGGCCTTGAAGGTGCCGATGCCGGGCACTTCCAGGTCGTCCACCAGGTTGCCGGTGGGGAACATCGAGCCGCCGTCGCCTTCCTCGGCCGGGTTCATGAATTCCAGTTGCAGCTCGGCGGCCGGGAAGGTCACGCCGTCCAGTTCGAAGTCGCCGGTTTCCTGCACCGCGCCGTCGGTGATCGGCACGTGGGCGATGATGGTCTTCTGGATGTTGGCCTGCCAGATGCGCACCACGGCGATGCCGTTGCGCGGCACGCGCGCCGGGTCCACCAGGCCATTGGTGATGGCGAAGGGGCCGACGGCGGCCGACAGGTTGCCGCAGTTGCCGCTCCAGTCGACGAAGGCCTGGTCGATCGAGACCTGGCCGAACAGGTAGTCGACGTCATGTTCGGGGCGGCTGCTCTTGCCGATGATGACGGTCTTGCTCGTGCTGGAAGTGGCCGCGCCCATGCCGTCGATCTGCTTGCCATAGGGGTCGGGGCTGCCGATCACGCGCATCAGCAGCGCGTCGCGGGCCGGGCCCGGCACGCGGGCGGATTCGGGCAGGTCGTCGAGCTTGAAGAACACGCCTTTGCTGGTGCCGCCGCGCATGTAGGTGGCGGGAATCTTGATCTGGGGGGCATGGGCCATGGGGCAGTCCTGATGTCTTGGGTGGGGAAGGCGGGCGCCGCGGCGCCCGCCATGCTGTAGGGTGTCAGCCGGCCTTCTTGGCCGAACCGGCGGCCGATTCGGCTTCCAGGAAGTCCTGCGCGAAGCGTTGCAGCACGCCGCCGGCTTCGTAGATGGACACTTCCTCGGCGGTGTCGAGGCGACAGGTCATCGGCACTTCCAGGGTCTCGCCGTCGCGGCGGTGGATCACCAGCGTCAGGTCGGCGCGCGGCTTGCGCTCGCCCACCACGTCGTAGGTCTCGGTGCCGTCCAGGCCCAGCGTCTTGCGGTTCACGCCCGGCTTGAATTCCAGCGGCAGCACGCCCATGCCGATGAGGTTGGTGCGGTGGATGCGCTCGAAGCCTTCGGCGGCGATGGCTTCGACGCCGGCCAGGCGCACGCCCTTGGCGGCCCAGTCGCGCGACGAGCCCTGGCCGTAGTCGGCGCCGGCCACGATGATCAGCGGCTGCTTGCGGTCCATGTAGGTCTCGATGGCTTCCCACATGCGCATTTCCTTGCCTTCCGGTTCGACGCGGGCCAGCGAGCCCTGCTTGACCGTGCCGTCGGCGTTCCTGACCATCTCGTTGAACAGCTTGGGATTGGCGAAGGTGGCGCGCTGCGCGGTCAGGTGGTCGCCGCGGTGGGTGGCGTAGGAGTTGAAGTCCTCTTCCGGCAGGCCCATCTTGTGCAGGTATTCGCCGGCGGCGCTGTCCATCAGGATGGCGTTGGACGGCGACAGGTGGTCGGTGGTGATGTTGTCGCCCAGCACGGCCAGCGGTCGCATGCCGCGCAGCGTGCGCTCGCCGGCCAGCGCGCCTTCCCAGTACGGCGGACGGCGGATGTAGGTGCTCTGCGGGCGCCACGCGTACAGCGGCTCGACCGCGGCGTCGCGCTCGTTGCGCAGGCCGAACATGGGCGCGTAGACCTTGCGGAACTGTTCCGGCTTGACGGCGGCCTTGACCATGGCGTCGATCTCTTCGTCGCTCGGCCAGATGTCCTTCAGGCGGATCTCGCGGCCGCTGGCGTCGGTGCCAAGCGCGTCGCGCTCGATGTCGAAGCGGATGGTGCCGGCGATGGCGTAGGCCACCACCAGCGGCGGCGAGGCCAGGAAGGCCTGCTTGGCGTAGGGATGGATGCGGCCGTCGAAATTGCGGTTGCCGGACAGCACGGCGGTGGCGTACAGATCGCGGTCGATGATCTCCTGCTGGATCACGGGATCGAGCGCGCCCGACATGCCGTTGCAGGTGGTACAGGCAAACGCCACGACGCCGAAGCCGAGTTTCTCCAGGTCTTCGGTTAGGCCGGCTTCGTCCAGGTACAGGGCCACGGCCTTGGAGCCGGGCGCCAGCGAGCTCTTGACCCACGGCTTGCGCGTCAGGCCGGCGCGGTTGGCGTTGCGCGCCAGCAGGCCGGCGGCGATGACGTTGCGCGGATTGCTGGTGTTGGTGCAGCTGGTGATGGCGGCGATGATGACGGCGCCGTCGGGCATCAGGCCCGGCTGGTTTTCGACGGTGCCGGCGATGCCGCGCTCGGCCAGGTCGGAAACCGGCAGGCGGCGGTGCGGGTTGGACGGGCCGGCCAGGGTGCGCACCACGGTCGACAGGTCAAAGCGCAGCACGCGCTCGTATTCGGCGGTCTTGAGGCTGTCGGCCCACAGGCCGGCGGTCTTGGCGTAGGTTTCCACCAGCGCGATCTGCTCGTCCTCGCGGCCGGTCAGGCGCAGGTAGTCGATGGTCTGCTGGTCGATGGCGAACATCGCGGCGGTGGCGCCGTATTCGGGCGCCATGTTCGAGATGGTGGCGCGGTCGCCCAGCGTCAGGCTGGCGGCGCCTTCGCCGTGGAACTCCAGGTAGGCGCCCACGACTTTTTCCTTGCGCAGGAATTCGGTCAGCGTCAGCACCACGTCGGTGGCGGTGATGCCGGGGCCGGCGCGGCCGGTCAGTTCGACGCCGATGATGTCGGGCAGGCGCATCCACGAGGCGCGGCCCAGCATCACGTTCTCGGCTTCCAGGCCGCCCACGCCGATGGCGATGACGCCCAGCGCGTCCACGTGGGGGGTGTGGCTGTCGGTGCCGACCAGCGTGTCGGGGAAGGCCACGCCGTCCTGCGTGTAGATCACCGGCGACATCCGCTCCAGGTTGATCTGGTGCATGATGCCGTTGCCCGGGGGCACCACTTCGATGTTGCGGAAGGCCTGCTTGGTCCAGTCGATGAAGTGGAAGCGGTCTTCGTTGCGGCGGTCTTCCACCGCGCGGTTCTTGGCGAAGGCGTCGGGATCGTTGCCGCCGTATTCCACCGCCAGCGAGTGGTCGACGATCAGTTGCACCGGCACCACCGGGTTGACCTTGGCGGGGTCGCCGCCCTTGTCGGCGATGGCGTCGCGCAGGCCGGCCAGGTCGACCAGCGCGGTCTGGCCGAGGATGTCATGACAGACCACGCGCGCCGGATACCACGGGAAGTCCAGGTCGCGGCGGCGTTCGATCAACTGCTTGAGCGCGTCGGTCAGCAGCGCCGGATCGCAGCGGCGCACCAGGTTCTCGGCGTGCACGCGCGAGGTGTAGGGCAGGCGGTCGTAGGCGCCGGGGGCGATGGCGTCCACGGCGGCGCGCGCGTCGAAATAGTCCAGGCGGGTGCCTTGCAGGGGCTTGCGATAGGATTTGTTCATGCCTCGGTGCGCTTCAGGTTGCCCTGAGCGATCTGTTTTTCAATGTTGAGACGGGATGCGCGGATGTGGCGGCGCATCAGGAGTTCAGCCAGCTCGCCATCGCGGTCGGCGATGGCGTCGAGAATGCGGTGATGCTCGGCATACGACTGCCGCGGGCGGTTGGGAGTGGTCGAGTACTGGATACGGTACATCCGCGCCAGCTGGTAGAGCTCGTCGCACAGCATGCGGAACAGCATCTGGTTGCCGCTGCCCTTGACGATGCGGTAGTGGAAATCGTAGTCGCCCTCCTGCTGGTAATAGCCGGTGCCGGCCTGGAAGGCCTCGTCCTTTTCGTGGGCGTGCAGCACCTGGCGCACCTGCTCGACTTCGGCCGGCGCCATGCGCTCGGCCGCCAGGCGGCAGGCCATGCCTTCGAGCGATTCGCGGATTTCGTAGAGTTCGGCCAGTTCCTGCGGGCTGAGCGAGACCACGCGGGCGCCGGCGTGCGGCACGCGCACCAGCAGCCGTTGGCCTTCGAGCCGGTGCAGGGCCTCGCGCAGCGGGCCGCGGCTGACGCCGTGGATGCGCGCCAGTTCCGGTTCGGAGATCTTGCTGCCGGGGGCGATCTCGCCCTTGACGATGGCGGACTGGATCTTGCGGAAGATGTGTTCCGCCAGGGTCTCGCTATCGCCGGAGGCGGCGCCGGGAAGCGTCAGCACTTTGCTCATTGTGTCAACAATCTGATGATTTTTCCGGTGAAAGACCGATTCAAATCGCGCTTTGGCGATTGATTGTCAACAATTTACCTTCCGTCTGATCCTGGCGCAAGCGTCACTGCCCGGCTTTGCGTGACAAAGGCAATGTTATTACATATCATTTGCGTTGAGCCGCGCTGCGCGCGGTCGGTTTTCCCTTTGCCCATTGCCGGAGTCCGCATGAAAGTCCTTTCCTCCCTCAAAGACGCCAAGACCCGCCACCGCGACTGCCAGGTGGTCAAGCGCCGCGGACGCATCTATGTGATCTGCAAATCCAATCCGCGCTTCAAGGCGCGCCAGGGCGGGGCCAAGCACAAATAGGCGCGCGCCTTCATCCGATGACCCGGAGCAATGAGCGTGATCCCTGACACCTACGCGCAATGGCATCGCTGCATCACGGTCGACTGCGGCATTGCGCTGACCCCGACGTTCATCGCGCAGCGCCTGGCGGCGATGGCGGACCCGAAGACCGAAGAGAATCTGCGCTTTCGCCGGCTTTACGGCGACGCGCATTGGCAGCGCGTGCAACGCTGGTTCAGGCTGGCGAACGATCCGGCGGCCGCGTTGGGCGTGGCCGCCGGCCAGGGCGCTCAGGGACCGGTATCGGGATAGTTCGGGCCGGCGTCGCGGAAGCCGCCGCTGCTGTAGGGGTTGGCCGCGCCCGGGTGCGGCGGGCCGCCGGGGCCCAGGGAGGAACAGCCGCCCAGTATCAGCAAGGCGGCCAGCAAGGCGAGTGCGCGAGTGGCGGTGGTACGCATGGTGATCTCCGGCGGCTGCCCCTCGGCTGCCGCATGCAGCATATGGGTATGAATTGAGTTTACGCCTGACGCGGCCCGGCGGCATCCTCCACCGGGCGGGTCGATATCAGTGCCGCGGCACGATGCCCTGGGCGGCCATCAGGGTCAGGTTGCCGCCCAGGCGGGGATCGTCGAAGGGGCCGGCGGCATGCAGGGCGGCGAAGGCCGGCGTGTCGGGCGCGTGCAGGCGGTAGAACTCGATCCAGCCGCTGAAGCCATGCGGTTGGCGGTCCTGCTGCGCCACGCCGGCCTGTTGGGCGAACCAGGCGCTGTCGCGGTAGCCGTCGGCCACGCGCCGCGCCAGCCGGCCCAGCGCGCCTTCGCGGTACGCATACCAGTCCTGGCCGCTTTCATTGGCGAGCTGCGCCATCATCACCAGCGGCGCGGCGGCGTAGTCGTGATAGTGCAGCGCGCGGGCGCCGCGCGCCATTTCCATGGGCAGGCTGCCGTCGGCCTGGATGTCATCGACGCCTTTACGGTAGATCGCCTGCGCGCTGTGGCGCAGGCCGGCGTCGTTGTTGGCGATGGCGGTGGCCAGGATGCCGACGCCGGTCCAGTAGTAGTGGTTGTTACGTTTGTGCCGGGGGTCGTCCCAGTAAGCGAGGTTGGCGCGCGACAGCTGTTCGAGCCAGGGCCCGATGATGCCGCGTTGCGCTGGCGTGGCCAGCGGCAGCGTCTTCAGATAGGCCAGCGCGGCGGCGCCGTGGGTCCATTGGCGCAGGTAGTCGGCCTGGTCGTTGTTGCCGTGGATCATGCGGCCGAGCATGGCGCCGGCGCCGGCCCACGCCGCCAGCCAGGTCAGCGCGCAGCGGCCGGCGGCGGTATCGCCGTCGGCCAGGTAGGCGTCCGACAGGTCGGCGATGCGCCGGGCGTAGTCGTTCAGGGGCCGGGTCTGGGCCTGGTTGCGGGCCTGCAGCGCGGGGTCGATCTTCGAGTGGGCGGCGTCGGTGTAGTAGCCGGTGCCTTCCAGATCGCGGGGGCCGGGCGGCGGCGCGTCGCACTGTCGCGGTGCCGCTAGCGCCTGGACGCACAGCAGCATCAGCGGCAGGCAGGCGGCGTAGCGCCAGCGCGCGGCGGCGGGCAGGGCGCCGCCACGGAAGGGGGAGGAAAGAGAACGCATCGCGGGTGCCTTTGCCTGGTCGGGCCGATTGCCGTTCACGCGCCTGCCGGGGGGAGGTGGCGACCGCCGGCCTGCCGGAGGGCGTGGTGTGGTGAATCGACCGCGCGCCGGGCGGAAAGTTGCAAAGCGCCCCGCGTGTCAGTCGGGCTTCAGGTGGACGTCAGGCGGGACGGCGCACGCGCGCCTGCTCGACGCACCACGCCAGCCGGGGATCGCCGGCGGCCATGATGTCGGCCTCCACGTCCAGGCGCAGGCGCGGCAGCAGCCGGCCCAGCAGTTGTTCGCAGTCGCGCCGCAGGTAGCTGGGTTCGCCGGTGAGGCGGCCGATGAGGCGCAGCAGGGCGGCCTCGCGCGCCAGCACCAGCAGCCGATAGCGGCCGCCGGCGGCCGGGCGCAGCAGCCAGGCGCCGGTGGCGATGCGCAGCAACGGGTCGAGCGTGTCGGCCAGCTTGCCGAGCTCGGCGGGCGACAGGTCGTGCGGATGGTAGCCGTCCGCCGCGTCCGCGCGCGGGGGGGATTGCTGCAGGGCGTCGGCCCGGCGGCGGTAGTCCTCGGCCAGTGCGTGGTCGCCCGCGCGCAGGGCCGCCAGGCTGAGCTGGCGCAGGCTGGGCAATTGTTCCGGGCCGGCGTGGTCCGCGACGCGAAGCCAGAGGTCCGCGGCTTCCCGTGGATGCCCCTCGCGCTGGCGGCAGCGCGCCAATTGGGCCAGCAGGGCGGGATGGCCGGGCGCCAGCCGCAGGCCGTCTTCGGCCAGCAGGGCGGCGCCCGTGACGTCGTCGTCCAGGGTGCCCCGCAACCAGGCGCAGCGCGCGGTCTCGTCGGCCGACAAGGCGCGGATGCGGCGTTTGCGCAGCAGGTCGTGGTACTGGGTGGTGAGCGCTTCCCGCTCCTGGCGGACCTGCGCGGCCTCGTCAGCCGATTGCGCCGCGCAGCACGCGTCGAGCCGGGCCGCCAGGGACGCGCGCTGGCCGGACAACCAGGCCTGCGCGGCGGTGGGGGCGGCGCGGCGCCACGGCAACGGCTGGGCCGGATCGGCCGCCAGCGCGGCCAGGCGATGCGCCAGTGACGGGTGTGTATCGCCGTCGCCGGTCGTGGCGCAGAGGGCGGCGTGCAGCCAGACGCGGGCTTCGGCTTCGTCGGCAGGCGCGGCCAGCGCGTCCCGCGCCGCCAACGCCGCGTAGGGCCGCGGCGGATCGCTGGCGGCGAGCAGCGCCGGCCAGGCGTCGCGCAACGCCCGCCATTGCAGCGCCATGGCCGACAGCGCCTCGGCCATGGCGGGCTGGCCGCAGACGCGCGCGGCTTCGGCATCGGCCTGGACTTCGCACTGCCGGGCGAAGTCCAGGCTGACCGCCAGGAAGCGCGGCACGTACCAGGCCACGAACAGCCGCAGCGGCGCGCTGGACAGGCGCCGGCGCCGGTCCAGCCGGCGGGCGACTTCCTGCCATTGCAGACGCGCGAAATACACGCGGCTGGCGTAGCGGCCATGACGTTGCGCGATGTGGGCGTATTCATGCGCCAGGATGGCGCGGCAGGCCGATGGCGACAGCATGTCGAGCAGCGGCAGCCCCAGCCACAGGACGTTGCGGGTCTTGCCGCCCAGCCTGCGGTGCTGGCGGATGGCGGCGTTGAATTCGCCGTCGAGGTAGATCGCATCCAGCGGCGGCGCGGCCATCGCGTCGCGGATGCCGTCGAGCGCTTCGAACAGGCCGGGCGCGTCGTCAGGCCGCAGCGGCAGGCCTTCCTCGCGGGTGTCGGGGGCGGCGCTGAACGGCGTCCTGAGCATGATGACGCCGGACACGAGCGCGGGCAGCGTGAGCGCCACGCCCGCCAGGGCGGCCGCGCCCGGCAGCAGCGCCCAGGCCAGCAGCGGCAGCGCGCACAGCGCCGCGCCGCCGGCCAGCAGCACGCCGTCGCCCAAGGCCAGCCAGGCGCCGATGCGCCAGCGTTGCGGGTTTGCCCGTCTAGTGTCCATGGGTGTCCGCGCGGGCGGGCTGGCGCCGCAATTGCGCATCGATGAATGCGATGATCGCCCGGGTCTGTTCGTTGTCGCCGCCGACATCGGTATTGATTTGCCCGTGATTGCGCGCCACCGGCAGCACCTGCGCCTGGCCGCCGTGCTCGATCAACCGCTGCGCATAGTCGCGCGAACGCTGGCACGACTGCGGCCGCAAGGACGAGCAGACCAGCAGCGTCGGCGGATTGGGGCCGCTCAGTTGCGCGGCGGGCGAGGCGGCGCGCCAATAGGCCGGATCGCTGCCGAATGCCTTGTCATAGAACGGCGCGTGCTCGGCGGCCATGATGCGCGGTAGGTCGAAGGGCGTGCCGTCCAGGATGATGTTGGCCAGCCAGGGCCGGGCGCCGGTGCGTTCGCGCAGCGGGGCGTCGGCTGCCAGCAGTGCCAGCAGATGGCCGCCCGAGGAGTGGCCCATGAGCAGGATGCGCGCCGGATCGGCCCGCCAGGCGGCGGCCTGGCGCTGGATCCAGGCGAGGGCCAGGCCCAGGTCCCCGGCCTGTTCCCGCGGTCCCGCGTCGGGCAGCAGGCGGGTATTGACGGAGACGACCACGAAGCCCAGCGGCAGCCAGCGCGCCAGCTTGTCCCGGATGAAATCGGGTTCTGACTTGTCGCCCTGCAGCCAGGAGCCGCCATGCACCAGCACCAGGATCGGGGCAAGCGGCGCGCCGGGCGCGGCGGGCGCGGCGGGCGCGGCGGGCAGATAGACGTCGGCCATTTGCGCGGCGTCCGGACCGTAACGCTGGTCCGTGAGCGTGACGGCCGACGCCAAACCGGGCGGCAGGCAGAGCAGCGCAAGCAGGCAGAACAGGCGGAGGGCGGACATGGCGGTGGCGCGGGTGGTCGGGATGCCGGGTAATGTAGCCCGGCCGGCGCATGCGTGGGCGACGCGGGGCGGCTCTGTGGCATGCTGTGGGCTGCCCGCTGTCTCCCGACCATCACGCATGTCCAGATTCCTGTCGCGCCTGTGCGATTTCCTGTTGTTCTTCGCCACCGCGTCTTTGTTCGGCGCCTGCCTGACCGCCAAATTGCGCACGGGCAGCTATGGGTTGGAAATTCCCGAGGCGCCCTATATGTACGAGCGCGTCGATTTCTTCCTGCACGCGGCATTCGCTGGGCTGGCCGCGACGGCGGCCCTGGCGCTGGCGGAGCGATTGGCGCGCAGCCGTCTCCCGGCGCTTGGACGCGCCGTGCTCGTCGCGGTGGCCGCATTGCTCGCCATCTATCTCGGGCCGCCGGACCCACAGGTATTCGGCGCCACCTGGGCGCGCTGGGAGGCGACCTTCGAGTTGTTCCTGGGCCAGTGGGATATCGCGCTGCCGTTGGCGCTGGCCGCCGCGGCCGTGCGCGGCGTGCTGCGCGGGGCGGCTGGATCGCCGCGCTAGCCGCGCAACCTGCGATCCAGTTCCAGCACGGTCTGGTACAGCACGCGGGTGCCGTCCAGCAACTGCGCCGGCTCGATCCACTCCTCGGGGCAGTGGCTGCGTCCGTTCAGGCAGGGGATGAAGATCATGCCGATGGGGCCGGTGGGCGCCATGTAGACGGCGTCGTGGCCGGCGCCGCTGGGCAGGCGCATGCTGGCGTAGCCGAGCTGGTCGGCGGCGGCCTGCACCGCGTCCATCACCAGGGGCGTGCAGTCGGTGGGTTGGGCCCGGCTCAACTGGACGAAGCCGGCGGTCAGGCGCAGCGCCTTCAGGTCGGCGGCCACACCGGCCATCAGCGTTTCGGGGAAGGCGTCCAGCACGGCGTTGCTGTCGCTGCGCATTTCCAGCGTCAGCTCGACGCGGCCGGGCACGGCGTTGGCGGCGTTGGGCGTCATGGCGAGCTTGCCGACGGTGGCGACCACGTAGTGCGGGTTGCCGCTGGCGGCGCTGGCCTGGCGGCTGGCGGCATCGATGATGCGGGCCGCGCCGACCAGCGCGTCGCGGCGGATGTCCATGGGCGTGGTGCCGGCGTGATCGGGCTGGCCTTTCACCGTGATCAGCACGCGGCGGATGCCGACGATGTTGGTGACCACGCCGATGGGCAGCTGGCGGCTTTCCAGCACGGGGCCTTGCTCGATGTGCAGTTCGACGAAGGCGGCGGTGCCGTCCGGGCCGCGCAGGGGCGCGGTCAGCGCGCTGGGATCGCCGCCGATGCGGGCGATGCCCTGCGCCAGCGTCTCGCCGTCGGCGTTGCGCGCGGCCAGCATGTCGGCGCTCAACTGGCCGCTCAGGGCGCGGCTGCCGACGCAGGAGATGCCGTAGTCGCTGGGTTCTTCCGACAGGAAGTCGATGACCTCGAACGGGTGCTCCAGTTCGATGCCGTGTTCCCGCATCGTGTGGGCGACCTCGATGCCGGCCAGGACCCCGATGATGCCGTCAAAGCGGCCGCCGCTCATCACGGTGTCGCAGTGCGAGCCGGTGGCAATGGGCTTGCGGTGCGCGTTGCGGCCGGCGCGGGTGCCGATCAGGTTGCCGCCGGCGTCCAGGCGGGTGGCCAGGCCAGCGGCCTCGAATTCACCGCGCAGCCACTCGCGCGCTTGCAGGAACAGCGGCGAAAAGGCGCGGCGGGTCCAGGGTTGGTCGGGCAGGGTGTAGCGCGACAGGGTCTCGACGCGCGACCACAGGCGCTCGGCGTTCAATGGGGGCAAGGACATGGCCATGCCGTTCATGCCTTGCGCGGGCGCAGGAAGCGGCCGTCGCCCGGGTTGTTGACGATGCGGCGGCCATCATAGACCTGCTGGCCGCGGCACCAGGTGCCGGCCACGCGCACGGTGAACTCGCGGCCCTCGAACGAACTCCATTGCACCGCCGACAGGCTGGTGGACGGATCGTAGGCATGGCGTTCCGGCGTCAGGATGACGATGTCGGCGTCCTTGCCGACCTCCAGCGTGCCCTTGCGGTCGTCCAGCAGGAAGTGGCGCGCGGGGTTGTCGCACAGCTGGCGCACCACCATCGACGGCGAGATGCCGTGTTCCTCGCAACCGGTCCAGAAGGCCGGCAGCAGCGTTTCCAGGCCCGGGCCGCCGGACGAGTTCTTGAAGACGTTGGGGTTCTGCTTGCGCTCCAGGCCCCAGCTGACGTGATCCGACGACACGAAGGTGCATTCGTCGTTGGCGATGTGGGTCCACAGCAGGTCGACCTCGGCCTTGGGACGGATCGGCGGGTAGTGCTTGGTCTTGGCGCCGAAGCGGCGCGTGTGCTCCTCGTGGTTCAGCATCAGGTACTGCACGCAGGTCTCGATGCTGGCGCGGTGGCCGT
This sequence comes from Achromobacter sp. HNDS-1, assembly GCF_040084795.1. NCBI lineage: Bacteria > Pseudomonadati > Pseudomonadota > Betaproteobacteria > Burkholderiales > Alcaligenaceae > Achromobacter > Achromobacter sp. HNDS-1. Next base: position 2,492,621 of record NZ_CP157584.1, on the reverse strand, counting down.
TGCGGCGGTACATGTTGCAGATCTCGAAACCGCGTGAGGTCGAGACGTGCACCGCGTGGGCGCGGGCGCCGGTCTCGGCGCCGATCTCGTAGATCAGCGCGGTGGCCAGGTTCTCGATCAGCGGCGTGTGGGCGCGCATGAAGGCGTCCCAGCCGGTGTCGTCGGCCTCGATCAGGCGGGCGATGTTCTTGCGCGTCATCTCCTGCATCTGGTTGTGCACGCCGCACACCAGGCCGGACGGCGCGATCAGGCGGAAGGCCTCGTACAGGTCGTCTTCCTCGATACGCGGGAAGCGGCCCGGGGTGGCTTCGAAGGTGGAGAACTTGAAGGCACAGACGCCGCCTTCGATCAGGCCGGCGGCGGCCGCCAGGCCGTGTTCCTTGTTCAGGGTGCCGAACAGCCCCACGTCGACGTGGCAGTCGCGCTCGACCTCGGCGATCTTGGCGTCCAGGTGCGGGCGCGAGGCGACCGGCTCGGGATCGTCGTAGGGCATGTCGACCATGACCGTGACGCCGCCGGCGGCGGCCGCGCGCGAGGCCCAGCCCAGGCCTTCCTGGTTGGCCTGGCTGCCGGAATGCACCTGGCCGTCGACCACGCCGGGGATGATCCACTGCCCGCTGGCGTCGACGCTGTCACGCGCCGCGGGGGGCACGCCGATGCCGCGCGCGGCGATCCTGCCGTCCCGCACGGCCAGCCAGCCGTTTTCCACGATGCCGTGCGGATCGACGATATTGCCGCGCACCACCCAATCGAAATCGCTCATGACCCCTTCCATCCAATGAAGAACTGTAGGGCAGTGTAGTAAGCGCGATTCAAAACGTCTTATGCTTATATGTGCATGGGAATTAACATCAGGTTAAGCATATGAAATTGAATCTGCGCCAGATCGAGGTCTTCCGCGCCATCATGTTGAGCGGCTCGATCAGCGGCGCTTCCAAGCTGCTGTTCGTGTCGCAGCCGGCCGTCAGCCGGCTGATCGCCTACACCGAGCAGCGCCTGGGCCTGATGCTGTTCGAGCGCATCAAGGGGCGGCTCTACCCCACGCCGGAGGCGCGTCGGCTGTTCGTCGAAGTGACCGCGCTTTACCAGAACGTGCAGCGCGTCAACGAGGTGGCCGACAACCTGGCCGAGAACCGCGAGGGCCAATTGCGCCTGGCCTGTAGCCCGAGCCTGGGCCAGTCGCTGCTGCCGCGCGCCATCGCCCGTTTTCGCCAGCTGCATCCGGAAATCCGCATCGTGCTGCAGACGCAGATTCCGGCGGCGATGGAACAGTCGCTGCTGACCCAGCAGGTCGAGCTGGGCGTGGCCTACATGCCCGTGAACCATCCCAGCCTGGCGACCCGGCCGCTGTACGAGAACCGCATCGTCGCGGTGCTGCCCGCCGGCCATCCGCTGGCAGGACGCCGCCAGGTCACCGCCGCCGAACTGGCGCGCGAGCCGCTGATCGGCTACAGCGCAGACATTCCCTTCGGCATGCTGGTGCACAAGCTGTTCGGCGCCGAGGACGCGCAGCCCGAGCCGCGCATCGAGGTGCAGCAGGCGCACGTGGCCTGTGCCCTGGTGCAGGCCGGCGCCGGCGTGGCGCTGGCGGACGAGATCACCGTGGCCGGGCCGATCTGGTCGGATGTGGTGACGGTGCCGATCGCCGACACGGTCAACGCGCCGGTCAACGTGTTCCACCTGCAATTGCAGCCGCTGTCGCGGCTGGCGCAGGCCTTCATCGACGTGCTGGTGACGCTGGATCTGCCTGCCGGCGCCTGATCGTCCCCCTGCCGCCGCCTGGGGATATCCCTAGGTCTGTTCCGTCCCGGGATTGCCCCTCGCCCGGGGCGGGCCCCGCCATTAACCCAATGTTATGAACAAGGCATAAAAGGTAATACGACATTAAAGGGATTGGTTCCTATGATGCGCTCGTCTGTCCAGCGCGCACGCCGCTGGCGCGGCTAACGCAATCGGGAAAGGAAGGGCGCAGCAATGGGAAGAATCTTGACGATGCAGGACGTCGAGGCCGCGGTCAGGGGCGGTTCGGTGTTCGCCTGTGGCGGGGGCGGCTGGGCCGAGCATGGCCGCGAACTGGGATCGTTGGCCGTGACCATCGGCCGGCCCGAACTGGTGTCGATGGACGAAGTGCCCGATGACGCCTGGATCGCCACCGCCGCCGCCATCGGCGCGCCGGGCGGCCTGACCGACTGGCAGATGCTGGGCATCGACTACGTCAAGGCGGCCGAGCGCCTGCAGGACGCGCTGGGCGATCGCCTGTATGGCCTCATCATCGGCCAGAACGGCATGTCCAGCACGCTCAACGGCTGGCTGCCGTCGGCGATGCTGGGCACCAAGGTGGTGGACGCGGTGGGCGATATCCGCGCCCATCCCACCGGCGACATGGGCTCGCTGGGCCTGGCCGGCAGCCCCGAGCCGATGATCCAGTGCGCCGTGGGCGGCAACCGCGCCAACAACGCCTATATGGAATTGACGGTGCACGGCGCCACCGGCAAGGTCTCGCCGGTGCTGCGCCGCGCCGCCGACATGGCCGGCGGCTTCATCGCCAGTTGCCGCAACCCGATCCGCGCGTCCTACGTGCGGCGCCACGCCGCGCTGGGCGGCATCAGCCGCGCGCTGGCGCTGGGCGAGGCGATCCTGGCGGCGCAGCCCAAGGGCGGCAGCGCCATCATCGAGGCCATCTGCAAGGCCACGCAGGGCGAGATCATCGGTTCGGGCAAGGTGGCGCGCAACACGCTCAAGTACACCGAGGAAGCCTTCGACATCGGCACGGTCGAGATCGGCGAGGGCGCGGGCAAGCGCGTCATCCACGTCATGAACGAACACATGGCCGTGACCGACCCGCAGGGCGAGCGCATCGCCTGCTATCCGGACGTGATCACCACGCTGGACGCCGACGGCAATCCGGTCAGCGCCGGCAAGCTGCGCGAGGGCCTGCCGGTGTCCATCCTGCACGTGTCCAAGCAGCACATCCCGCTGTCATCGAGTGTCACCGACGCGTCGGTCTACCCCATCGTCGAGAAGGCGCTGGGCATGGACTTCACCGGCTACGCGCTGGGTGGAGTCGGCAGAAGGGACATCGACCGCATCGACACGATGGCGACGCGGGTTTGAAAGGCAATACATAACAGCCCCGGACACGGGGCGAATCAACGGGAACGTCAATGAAAAACATCGCAATCAACCCGGGCGCGGGGATGGCGGGGGGCAATGCCGCCCACGCCGGCGCCGACGAGCACAAGGGCGCCAAGAAGGCGGTCATCGCCGCCTCCATCGGCAACGCGCTGGAGTGGTACGACTTTTCGGTCTACGCGCTATTCGCGGTGTATATCGGGCAGAACTTCTTCCACAATGCCGATCCGACGGTGCAGCTGATGGCCTCGTTCCTGGCCTTCGGGCTGGGCTTCGTGGTGCGGCCGCTGGGCGCGCTGGTGCTGGGGGCCTATGGCGACCGCGCCGGCCGCAAGGCGGCGCTGACCATGACCATCATGTTGATGGCGGCGGGCACGCTGCTGATCGCCATCGCGCCGCCGTATGCCGCCATCGGCGTGGGCGCGCCGTTGCTGATCGTCTGCGGCCGCATGCTGCAGGGCTTCTCGGCCGGCGGCGAAGTGGGCGGCGCCACCGCCTTCCTGGTCGAGCACGCGCCGGCCGGCAAGCGTGGCCAATATGCCTCGTGGCTGCAGGCCAGCATGGGCATCTCCAACCTGCTGGGCGCGCTGGTCGCCACGCTGGTGACCACGCTGCTGACCGAAGACCAGGTGGGCGAATGGGGCTGGCGCATGCCGTTCATCGTCGGCCTGTCGATCGCGCCGGTGGGGCTGTGGATGCGCCGCACGCTGGACGAGACGCCGCATTTCCGCGAGGAACAGCAGCGCCAGGCCGCCAGCGGCAAGCCCGTCAAGGCGCCGCTGTTGAGCGTGCTGCGCGATTATCCGCGCGAGCTGTTCACCGGCCTGTGCATGTCGGTGCTGTGGGCCATCGGGCCATATGCGCTGATCATCTTCATGCCGATCTACGTGCAAAAGAGCATGGGCTTCACCAGTTCGCAGGCTTTCCTGGGCGCGCTGATCGGCAACCTGTTCCTGATCGGCGGCTGCTTCTTCTCGGGCACCCTGTCCGACCGCTACGGCCGCCGCGCCGTGCTGCGGGCCTCGGCGCTGTTGCTGCTGATCGCGGTGTATCCGCTGATGATGTGGTTGCAGGCCAACCACACTCAGTTCGCGCTGATCGTGGTGCAGTCGTCGTTCTGCCTGCTGGTGGCGTTGTACGTCGGCACCGCGCCGTCGGCGCTGTCGGAGGTGTTCCCGACGGCGGTGCGCTCGTCCGGCATGTCCCTGGCCTACAACACCGCCGTGACGGTGCTGGGCGGCTTCGCGCCGGCCATCCTGACCTGGATCACCTACACCACCGGCGTGGCCTTCGCGCCGGCGCTGTACGTGATGGGCGCCTGCGTGGTGGCGCTGGTGGCCTTGACCGTGCTGCCGCAGAAGCGCCACGTCTGAGGCCGACGCGCCGGGCGCGGCCGCGTGCTGCCCGGGGCGTGGGGGAGCAGGCTGCCGCCTTCGCCGCGTGGGCCGCTGACAGTGCGCTTTCCGCTGGAACACTGTGTTGCGCCGAGGGGGGCCGCGGCGCGGCCGGCGGGCGTTTGCTTGCGGGCGATTTGCGCTACATTTGCCCGACGCCCCGCAAGCGCCGCAAGACGGCGCCGCGATCGCGGCGTCTCATCGGCCCTTCATCGACACCCGGATCTCCAGGAGCTCCCCCGCATGTCCTCCCTCGACGCGTTCGCCATCACCCGGAAATGGCCGGCCCAGCATCCCGACCGCATCCAGTTGTATTCGCTGCCCACGCCCAACGGCGTCAAGGTGTCGATCCTGCTGGAAGAGCTGGGCCTGCCCTATGAGCCGCATCGGGTCAGTTTCGACTCGCAGGACCAGTTCTCGCCGGAATTCCTGTCGCTCAGCCCGAACAACAAGATCCCGGCCATCCTCGACCCCAACGGCCCGGACGGCAAGCCGCTGGCGCTGTTCGAGTCCGGCGCCATCCTGGTGTACCTGGCCAGCAAGACCGGCCAGTTCATCCCGGCCGACACCGCCGGCCGCTACGAGACCCTGCAATGGGTGATGTTCCAGATGGGCGGCATCGGCCCGATGTTCGGCCAGTTGGGCTTCTTCCACAAGTTCGCCGGCAAGGACTACGAGGACAAGCGTCCCCGCGACCGCTACGTGGCCGAATCCAAGCGCCTGTTGGGCGTGCTGGACAAGCGCCTGGAAGGGCGCGACTGGGTCATGGGCGAGCAATACACCATTGCCGATATCGCCATCCTGCCGTGGGTGCGCAACCTTATCGGCTTCTACGGCGCGGGCGACCTGGTCGACTTTCCGCAGTTCAGGAACGTGGCCCGCGTGCTGGAAACCTTCGTGGCGCGTCCGGCCGTGGTGAAGGGCCTGGCGATCCCGGCCTGACGGCCCTCAATTGGTGCCAGTCCGGCGGCTCATCGCGGCCCGCCGGAGCGGCCCGATCCGCGCATTCAGGAGATCGTTCCCCTGTTAATTAGTCTGAGGGATCGGGCCGGTTTGCGCCGCATCAAACAACGCCGATACTTTCATTCTTTTCGGTCATATGCTTATTACCAAAAAGCGTAAGCTGCCTCCATAAGCTGGACCACGCAGTACGAACACCCCGACGTGCGCGCTGGCCGGCAGCAACGGAGGGATGGAATGAAGCACTTCGGGATCAAGGCGGTGGCGCTATTGGCGCTGGCGGGCCTGGGCGGCGGTATCGGCGGCGCCCACCTCTTGACCGCCGTCCGCAAGACGGACAGCACGGCGGTCGTCGATCCGCAGGACCGCCGGCTGGCCGAAGCCGGCGCCTACATCGCGCGCACCGCCGACTGTATCGCCTGTCATAGCGCGCCGGGCGACAAGCCGTTCTCGGGCGGCCTGGCGATGCAGACGCCGGTGGGCACCATCTACTCCTCCAACATCACGCCCGACAAGCGCACCGGCATCGGCGCCTACAGCTACGCCGACTTCAAGAACGCGGTGCAATACGGCATCCGCAAGGATGGCGCCACGCTCTACCCGGCCATGCCGTATCCGTCGTACGCCATCATGCCCGACGCGGACATCCAGGCGCTCTACGCGTATTTCATGTCGCAGGTCGAGCCCGTGGACAAGCCCAGCGCCGACTCCACCATTCCGTGGCCCTTGAACATGCGCTGGCCCATGGCCTGGTGGCAGCTGGTGTTCGCCGGCAAGCGCGACTTCGCCGCGCCGGCAGGCGCGGACGAGCAGGTCCGGCGCGGCGCGTACCTGGTGGAAGGTCCGGGCCATTGCGGCGCCTGCCACACGCCGCGCGGCCTGGCCTACCAGGAAAAGGCGCTGTCCATGGCGGACGGCGACGCCTTCCTGTCGGGCGCCGTGATCGACGGCTGGCGCGCCAAGAGCCTGCGCGGCGAAGCCCGCGGCCTGGCGTCCTGGAGCGCGGACGACATCGCCCTGTTCTTGAAGACCGGCCGCACCGACCGGGTCGCGGTGTTCGGCGCCATGGCCGACGTGGTCGAGCACAGCACGCGCTATTTCACCGATGACGACCTGGCCAGCATCGCCGCTTACCTGAAGCAGCTGCCGCCGGTGCCCGGCAAGGCGCCGGCCTTCCCGGCCAAGGCGGATGTCACCACGGCGTCGCTGCTGGCCGGCCGCTACGATTCGCGCGGCGCGGTGATCTACATGGAGCATTGCGTCATCTGCCACCGCGCCGATGGCCAGGGCATGCCGCGCATCTTCCCGGCGCTGGCGGGCAACTCCGCGATCTTCGCGCAGAACCCGCAGTCCATCATCCAGATCACGCTGGAAGGCGGCAAGATGCCCGCCAACGACCATGACGCCATGGCCTTCGCGATGCCGCGCTTCAACCACCTGAGCGACCAGGACATCACCGACGTCATCAATTTCATCCGCACGGCCTGGACCAACCAGGCGCCGCCGATCGCCAGCGACGAGGTCGCGCACATCCGTGGTTTCCTGGCCAGCAAGAAGCCGAACATCGTGTCGGGAGGCAAGCATGAATAAGCTGTACAAGATCGCCGCCGCGGTGGCGCTGGTGGCCGGGGGCGGCCTGGCCGCGCTGGCGGCGCCGCCGGCGCCGGCCGGCGAGACCAGGACTTTCGCCGTGCTCGACAAGGACGGCAAGCGGCTGGCCGACTACACCATTCCGTCCGACACCCTGATCGACCAGGCGCCCAACGCCGAGCAGATCCGGTATGGCCAGCGCCTGCTCAACGAGACCCGCCGGCTGCTGCCGGATAACACCGGCGCCAGCCTCAATTGCAGCAGCTGCCATGTTCAGCAGGGCAAGAAGCCGCTGGGCGCGCCCTACATCAATTCGGTCAATTCGTTCCCGCAGTTCAATCCGCGCGCGGGCCGCGAAGTGACGCTGGCGGACCGCATCAACGGCTGTTTCCAACGCTCGATGAACGGCAAGCCGCTGGACAAGGAGTCGCCGGAAATGCTGGCGATGCTGGCCTACATGAAGTGGCTGGCGCAGGACGTGCCGCACGGCGCCCAGGTGCAGATCAAGAATGCCTGGCCCATCGACACCAAGCTGGTGCCCGACGCGGCGCGCGGCAAGACCCTGTACGCGGCGCAGTGCGCCGCCTGCCACGGCGCCAATGGCGAAGGCAAGCGCGACGGCGCCGGCAATATCGTGTTCCCGCCGCTGTGGGGCGAGGAATCGTTCAACATCGGCGCCGGACTGGCCCGCACCTACAAGGCGGCGGCCTTCATCCGCAACAGCATGCCGATGGGCGTGAACACTCATGGCAACTGGGGCGAGGGCAAGGTGCTGTCGGACCAGGACGCGGTCGACGTGGCCGAGTACTTCACCCACATGCCGCGGCCGGACTTCCCGCCCAAGGACAAGGACTGGCCGGACGGCAAGAAGCCCAAGGACGCGCGCTATTGAGCAACCGAGCCGGACGCGCGGGCCTGCCCCGTCCGGGGCGGCCCGGATCCGGGCCGGGTGATGGCGCGCTCCACGCCCTACAATCGGCGAGTCTTCCCTCGTGATCGTCCCGGGCCCGCCATGGAACTGCGCCAGCTTCGTTATTTCGTTCGCGTCGTCGAAGCCGGCAGCATCGGCCGCGCGGCCATGTCGCTGGGCATGGTGACGTCGGCGCTCAGCCAGCAGATCAGCCGGCTCGAAGGCGAGCTGGCCACCCGACTGCTGCAACGCAGCGCCAGCGGCGTGGTGCCCACCGATGCCGGGCTGGCGTTTTTCCGCCAGGCCCAGCTGGCGTTGCGCCATGCCGACGACGCCGTCCACGCCGCGCAGCAGGCGCGCCTGGCCGGCCACGTCAGCGTCGGCCTGTCGTCCACGACCGCCTCCATCCTGGGGGCGCCGTTCGTGCAGGCCATGAACGCGCGCTATCCGGACATCCGCCTGCACTTGGTCGAGGCGTTGTCGGGCCACCTGGCCGACATGCTCAACGGCCGCCAGCTCGACCTGGCCATCGTGTTCCATGCCGAAGCGGCGCGCCGCTGGAGCGTGACGCCGTTGCTGGACGAGCCCCTGTACCTGTGCGCCGGGCGCGGCATGACGGGCCTGCCCGCCGGCCCCGCCACCCGCCTGGAGGAGATCGCGGGCCTGCCGCTGGTGCTGCCCAGCGGCCGCCACGGGCTGCGCGCCCTGGTCAGCCGGGGATTCCAGCAGCGCGGGTTGACGCCCCGCGTGGTGGCCGAAGTCGATGGCCTGGCGTTGTTGATGGAGGTGGTGCAACTGGGCTACGCCGCCACCATCCAGCCCAGTTCCGCCACCGCCCGCATCGCGCCGGGGCAGTTGGCCATGGCACGGATCGACGACGCCGATCTGTTCCGGCCCAACCTGCTGGCCAGCCTGTCGGACGACGAATTGTCGCCGGCGGCGCTGGCCGCGAGGTTGGTGCTGGCCGACGTCTCGCGCACCCTGGCGCGCGACGGCAAATGGGCGGTGACCGCGCTGCATGCGTCGTGAGCGGGCGGCGCTTTCCGCCCATGCGCGATGCCACGCACCGGCGCAATACCGCCCTTCACGAATCATGAAGACCCGTTGACGGCGCGCTGATATCGCGGCGCGCGGCGTCGGCCTACAGTCCGTTCCTTGATCCGGGAACGATGACATGGTCGATGTATTGGTGATAGGCGGAGGCAACGCGGCGCTGTGCGCGGCCCTGATGGCGCGCGAGGCGGGCGCCAGCGTGTTGCTGCTGGAAGCCGCGCCGCGCGAATGGCGCGGCGGCAACTCGCAGCACACGCGCAACCTGCGCTGCATGCACGACGCGCCGCAGGACGTGCTGGTGGACGCCTATCCGGAAGAGGAATACTGGCAGGACCTGCTCAAGGTCACCGGCGGCCAGACCGACGAGAAACTGGCGCGGCTGGTGATCCGCGAATCCGCCACCTGTCGCGACTGGATGCGGCGCCATGGCGTCAATTTCCAGCCGCCGCTGTCGGGCGCGCTGCACGTGGCCCGCACCAATGCCTTCTTCATGGGCGGCGGCAAGGCGCTGGTCAATGCCTATTACCGCAGCGCCGAGGCCCTGGGCGTGCGCATCCGCTACGACGCGCCGGTGGACGCGCTGGAACTGCGAGACGGCCGCTTCAAGGCCGCCCGTATCGGCGCCGAGCGCATCGAGGCGCGCGCCTGCGTGCTGGCGGCGGGCGGTTTCGAGTCCAACCGCGACTGGCTGCGCGAGGCCTGGGGCCGCAACGAGCGCGGCGAATGGCCGGCCGACAATTTCCTCATCCGCGGCACCCGCTACAACCAGGGCGTGCTGCTCAAGTTCATGCTGGACGCCGGCGCCGACCGCATCGGCGATCCGTCGCAGTCGCACTGCGTGGCGATCGACGCGCGCGCGCCGCTGTACGACGGCGGCATCTGCACCCGCATCGACTGCGTCTCGCTGGGCGTGGTGGTCAACCGCGACGCGCAACGCTTCTACGACGAGGGCGAGGATTTCTGGCCCAAGCGCTACGCCATCTGGGGCCGCCTGACGGCCATGCAGCCGGGGCAGATCGCCTACTCGATCATCGACGCCAAGGCCGTCGGCCGCTTCATGCCGCCGGTGTTTCCCGGCGTCACCGCCGATTCCGTGCCGGAGCTGGGGCGGCGGCTGGGACTGGACCCGGTGGCGTTCGAGCACACCATCCGCGCATACAACCAGGCCTGTAGAACCGGCACCTTCGACCACACAACGCTGGACGACTGCCGCACCGAGGGCCTGGCGCCCGCCAAGACCCACTGGGCCCGGCCCATCGACACCGCGCCGTTCTACGGCTACGCGCTGCGGCCCGGCATCACCTTCACCTATCTGGGCCTGAAGGTGGACGAGACCGCCGCGGTCCGTTTCAACGGCGTGCCCAGCGACAACCTGTTCGTGGCCGGCGAGATGATGGCGGGCAACGTGCTGGGCAAGGGTTACACGGCGGGCGTCGGCATGTCCATCGGCACCGCGTTCGGCCGGATTGCCGGCACGCGCGCCGCGGCCGCCGCGCGCCAATCGCATCACGCAGGAGCACAGCATGCGGCAGCTTGAAACCCTGGCCCGCGAGGCCCAATCGTTCCCGCAGGCCGCGCCGGCAATGGTCGAACAGCCGGTGCGCTGGCATGGCCGTGGCGCCGCGCTCAGCACCGACGAAGCCGAAGTGGCGCGCGTCATGCAGATCTGCAATGCCTGCCGCTATTGCGAAGGCTTTTGCGCCGTCTTCCCGGCCATGACCCGGCGGCTGGAATTCGGCAAGGCCGACCTGAACTACCTGGCCAACCTGTGCCACAACTGCGGCGCCTGTCTGCACGCCTGTCAGTACGCGCCGCCGCACGAGTTCGCGGTGAACGTGCCGCGGGCCATGGCCAAGGTGCGGCTGCAGACCTACACCGAGTACGCGTTTCCGGCCGTGCTGGGCAAACTGTACCGGCGCAACGGGCTGGCGCTGTCGCTGGCCACGGCGGCGGGACTGGCATTGTTTCTGGCCTTGACGGTGATGCTGACGGGCGGCCTGTTCCACGCGCCGCTGGCGGGCAATTTCTACGCGGTGTTCCCGCACAACACGCTGGCGCTGATGTTCGGCGCGGTGTTCGGCTTCGCCATGCTGGCGCTGGTCATCGGCGCGGCGCGCTTCTGGCGCGACGTCAGCCCGGGCGCGGCCAGCGGCGCGGCGGTGGCCGAGGCCGCGCACGATGCGCTGCGCCTGCGCTACCTGGACGGCGGCCATGGCAAGGGCTGCAACAACGCCGATGATGCCTTCACCCTGTGGCGCCGGCGCTTCCACCATTTCACGTTCTACGGCTTCATGCTGTGCTTTGCCGCGACCTGCGTGGCCACGCTGTATCACTACCTGCTGGGGCAGCAGGCGCCGTATCCGTTCTGGAGCGCGCCGGTGCTGCTGGGCACGGCGGGCGGCATCGGCCTGTTGATCGGGCCGGCGGGGCTGCTGTGGCTGAACCTGAAGCGCCATCCGCTGCAGGGCGACGCGGCGCAGAAGCCGATGGACCGGGGTTTCATCGCGTTGCTGCTGCTAACCAGCGCCACCGGCCTGGCGCTGCTGGCCGGCCGCGATACCGGCGCCATGGCCCTGCTGCTGGCAGTGCACCTGGGCGTGGTGATGGCGCTGTTCCTGACCCTGCCCTACGGCAAGTTCGCCCATGGCATCTATCGCTCGGCCGCGCTGTTGAAGTGGTCGATCGAGAAGCGGCAGCCCGACAGGCTGCAGTTAGGCGCCGATTGAGCCGTGGAGCGGCCGTCCGCCGGCCGCTCCGCGCATGACGGCGTCCTCGAAGACGCCGCGATCCCAATATTCCCCAGGAGACTTGCATGATCCCTCATCGCCTTGCCCGCGCGGCATTCGCCGCCGCCTGTCTGCTGCCGGCGCTGCCGGCCGCGCGCGCGCAGACCTTTCCCGCCAAGCCCATCACGCTGGTCGTGCCGCATTCGGCCGGCGGCACCTCCGACATCCTGGCCCGCACGGTGGCGGCCGAGGCGGCGAAGACGCTGGGGCAGACCATCGTGATCGACAACAAGGGCGGCGCCAACGGCACCATCGCGGCCAAGCAGGTGGCATCGGCCGCGCCCGACGGCTATACGCTGCTGCTGGCGACCGCCAGCACGCACGGCATCAACCCGTCGCTGTATTCGCGCATCTCGTATGACGCGGTCAAGGACTTCGCGCCGGTCACGCTGCTGGCCACCGTGCCCAACGTGCTGGTGGTCGGTCCCAACGTGAAGGCCGCGACCGTGTCCGAGCTGATCGCCTACGTCAAGGCGCAGGGCGATCGCAGCAACATGGGTTCTGCCGGGGCGGGAACGCCGGGCCACCTGGCCGGCGAGATGTTCAAACGGGCCGCCGGCCTGCAGTTCACGCATGTGCCGTACAAGGGCGGCAGTCCGGCCATCACCGACCTGATCGGCGGTCAGATCGACTTCATGTTCACCACTATTCCGGGCGTGCTGCCGCACGTCAAGGCGGGCACGCTGCGCGCGCTGGCGGTGACCTCGCCGCAGCGCTCGCCGGCATTGCCCGAGATTCCGACCATGGCGGAGTCGGGCCTGGCGGGGTTCCAGGCGCTGTCGTGGCACGGCGTGGTGGCGCCGGCGGGCACGCCGGACGCGGTGGTGGCGCGCTTGAACGAAGCCTTGGGCGGGGCCTTGGCCGCGCCGACGGTCCGGCAGCGCCTGATGGAAGAGGGGGCGCAGGCATCGACCCTGCATACGGCCGCATTCGGCGCGTTCATCGAGCGGGAGATCGCGGCCTGGGCGCAGGCCGTGAAGGATTCCGGCGCCACCGCGAACTGAGCGCGTTGCGCGGCGGCGCCCCGCCTCGGCGGTGAGGCTTCAACCCGCCTGGTAGGCGTCGCACAGGGCCAGGTATTCGTCGCCGCTGATCGCCAGCGCCATGGCCGGGATCAGCACGCGCTTGCGATCCGGCAGCGAGGTCTTAAGCTGGATCTGGCGGCCGATCGGAATGCCGACGTAGGTCTGGTTGACGTAGGTGTTCTCGTTGATGGCGCGCCACGGGATGAGCGTGCCGTCCGTCACGCGCAGGCCTTCGCGGGTGAAGGTGATGACGGGCTTGGGGGCGCCGAAGGCGCGCATCAGGCAGCGGATCACCAGCCACACGCCGATGGCCGCGATGGCGGCGAAGAACGCCATGCCGCCCAGATTGCCGCGGGCGCGCGCGGCCAGCGCGCCGAATGCCACCGCGGCCACTGTCCAGATGACGGCGCCGGCGATGAGGCGGTTGCGCGAGTGGTAGACCGGGCGATCGGCCAGGGTCTGGGCTTGGTGCGAGGCGGAGCTGTAGATTTCCATGTCTGGGTTGAAGGGCTAAGGGTGAATGGCCGCCATGCGGGCGGGCGTTGGAATCAGGCGGGCAGGTAATGCCGCAGGCAGGCCAGCAGCACCGGCTCGTTGTCGATGCCGGAGCGGTCGACCTTGTGGGTCTTGCCGCGCGCGACGATGATCAGCGTCTCGTCGGTCTCCATGCCTTCGCTGTCCGATTGCGTGCGGATGGTGTCGATGCTGGCCCACGGAATCGGCCGGCCCTTGTGGACCAGGCCGGCCGCGTTCATGCCCAGCGCGCCGAAGGAGACCGTGGCGCCGGCATCGATGCGGCGCCGGACGTCGGCTTCGAGATGGCTGCCCACGCGCGCGTCCAGCAGGTCGAGCAATGCGTCGGCATGGTCCCAGATGGCCAGCCGCAGCCGCACACGCCGGCCATTGCCCAGCGTCAGCAGCAGGTGATCACGGTTGTGCCGATGGCGCATCGAAACGATGTCGGCGTAGGGCACCGTGAGCGCGCCCAGATGCAGCGCCCGCTCATCCAGCGTCAGCGTGGCGGGCGCGCGCCACCAGGCGACCAGGTCCGAGCCGCGCCACAACAGGTAGCCCACGGTCGGCAGGGTCAGGAAGAAGATCAGCCACATGGCGCGATAACGCAGCATCTCGACCAGCAGCCGGCGCGGCAGCAGCCAGATGTCGACGGTGGCCAGCAGTTGCGCGGCGAACAGGTAGAGCAGCGCAGCCGCGCCGAGGTAGCAGCCCAGCGCGTAGCGCGGCAGGATGCGAGGAAAGGAAGCCGTCATGCGAGCAGCGGGCCGCGACGCGGCACCGTCCTGAACTTTGAAGGCTTGGCACTCTAAGGCGATGTCCGGCGGGCCGGGGTTTCCATCTGTATCAATATCGCGTATTTCATGTCGCCATCAGCTTGCCCAGCGTCGCCATGCCTTGCTCCATCGCCTCGTTCCAGGGATGGCCGCAGTTCAGCCGCAGGAAGTTGCCGAACGCGCCTGAGCTGGAGAACAACGGTCCCGGCGCGATGCTGATGCCATGGTCGAGCGCGGCGCGGTGCAAGCGCAGGGTGTCGACGCGCGCCGGAAGCTCGACCCAGGTGAAGTAGCCGCCCAGCGGCCGCGTGGCGCGCGTGCCCTTTGGGAAGTAGCGCGCCACCGCCTGCAGCATCTCGCCCTGCTGCAAGGCCAGCGTCTGGCGGAACTGGCGCAGGTGGCGGTCGTAGCCGCCCTGCGCCAGATAGGCGGCAATCGCCGCCTGCGTCGGCGCGGCGGTGGCCAGGCTGGTGGTGAGCTTGTTGCGCATGATGGCGCGGGTGTAGCGCCCGGCCGCGACCCACCCGACGCGATAGCCCGGCGCCAGCGTCTTGGAGAACGACGAGCAGTGCATCACCATGCCCTCGGTGTCGAAGGCCTTGGCGGGACGCGGCCGCGTGGCGCCGAAGTACAGTTCGCCATAGACGTCGTCCTCGATCAGCGCCACGCCGTGGCGCGCCAGCAGCCGGACCAGCGCTTCCTTCTTGGCCTCGGGCATCAGGCTGCCCAGCGGATTCTGGAAGGTTGTCATCAGCCAGCAGGCGCGCGGCTGGTGCTGCACGATGGCCCGCTCCAGCGCCTGCAGGTCGATGCCTTCGCGAGGATGCGTGGCCACCTCGATGGCGTGCAACTGGTTGCGTTCGAGCGACTGCAGGGCAGCGTAGAACGTCGGCGATTCGACGATCACCGCGTCGCCGGGCCGCGTGACCGCGCTCAGGCAAAGGTTGAGCGCGTCGAGCGCGCCGTTGGTGATGATGATGTCGTCCACCGGCACCGTCAGTCCGTCGGCCAGGTAACGCAGCGCGATGGCGCGGCGCAGCGCGGGGTCGCCGGGGCTGAGATCGTCGATCGACCCCCACGGGTCCAGTTGCTGCACCGTGGTCGCCATGTAGCGCGCCAGCCGGCCGTAGGGCAGCAGCGACGGGCTGGGAAAGGCCGAGCCGAACGGCAGCATGTCGCGCCGCAGGGTGGCGTTGAGCACTTGCAGCACGTTGTCGCTGACATCGACCGGATGGCGGCCGGCGGCGGCGCTGGACAGGCCGTCGGGCTCGGGCAGCGCCGCCTGCGAGGCGCGCAGCACGTAGTAGCCCGAGCGGTCGCGCGCGCGGATCAGGCCGCGCGCTTCCAGCAGGTAATAGGCCTTGAACACCGTCGACGGGCTGACGCCACGGCTGGCGCTGGTCTGGCGCACCGAGGGCAGCCGGTCGCCCGCCTGCAGCAGGCCCGACAGGATCGAGGCGGTGATTTCTTCGGTCAGCCGTTCATAGCGCTTCATGGGGGATCCGTGGAAGACGGCGGTTCAGGTCGACATGCCGATGGCGCGCATCACCAGCCGCAGCGCGCCGGCGGCCAGGCCCAGCGACGCCACGCCGCCGGCCCAGATCAACAGCAGCCACAGCAGCCGGCTGCGCCAGGAGGGCAGGGAGGTCGGCGCGGCCATCAGTGAAACGCCTCGCCGGTGCGCACCTTGCCGCGGAACACGTAATAGGACCAGGCGGTGTACATCAGGATAATCGGAATGATGGCGAGCGCGCCGACCAGGGCGAAGCCCAGGCTCTGCGGCGGCGCGGCCGCGGTCCAGATCGACACGTCCGGCGGGATCACGGCCGGCCAGATGCTGATGCCCAGGCCGCTGTAGCCCAGGAACACCAGGCACAGCGCCAGCACGAACGGCCCCGCGGCAGGCGCGCCGCGCACGCGGCGCATCAGGTCGATGCCGGCGGCCGCCACCAGCAGCGGCACCGGCAGGAACCAGAACATGTTGGGCAGGCTGAACCAGCGCTGGGCGATATGCGGCTGCGCCAGCGGCGTCCACACGCTGAGCGCGGCGATCACCGCCAGCAGCGCCAGCGTCAGCGGCCGCGCCAGCGCGCACATGTGGCGATGCAGGCGGCCCTCGGTCTTCATGATGAGCCAGGTGCAGCCCAGCAGCGCATACGCCACCACCAGGCCCGCGCCGGTGAACAGCGAGAACGGGCTGATCCAGTCCCACGGCCCGCCCTGGTAGACGCGGTCGACCACCGGGATGCCTTCGATGTAGGCGCCCAGCGTCACGCCCTGGAAGAAGGTGGCGCAGAGCGAGCCGAGCACGAAAGCGCGGTCCCACAGCGCGCGGTGGCGCGGGTCGGCCTTGAAGCGGAACTCGAACGCCACGCCGCGGAAGATCAGGCCCAGCAGCATGAACACCAGCGGCAGGTGCAGCGCGCTCAGGATCACCGAATACGCCAGCGGAAACGCGGCCAGCAGTCCCGCGCCGCCCAGCACCAGCCAGGTCTCGTTGCCGTCCCACACGGGGGCGACGGTGTTGACCATGGCGTCGCGTTCCTCGGCGTCGCCGATCAGCGGAAAGAGGATGCCGATGCCCAGGTCGAAGCCGTCCATCACCACGTACATCATCACGCCGAACAGGATGATGACGGCCCATATCAATGCAAGGTCGATGCCCATGGCCTCAGGCTCCTTTGAATCCAGGTTGCGCGGACGGGGCGTCCGCCGAGGTGGAGGCGGCCGACAGCGGCCGCGACGGCTGGCGCGGTTCGCCCGGGCCGCCGGACAGCGGCGCGTGGCCGGGCGCCGGGGTCGGGCCCATGCGGATCAGGCGCAGCATGTACGACACGCCGGCGCCGAACACGAACAGGTACACCGCCACGAACAGCGCCAGCGTCAGCGTCAATTCGCCCAGGCCGTGGCGGGTGGCGGCGTCGGCGGTGCGCATCACGCCGTAGACGACCCAGGGCTGGCGGCCGATCTCGGTCACGTACCAGCCGGCCAGGATCGCCACCAGCCCCGACGGCCCCATCCACAGCGCGAAACGCTGCAGCGCGCGCGACTGGTACAGCCGTCCGCGCCAGCGCGCCCACAGCGCCCAGCCGGCCAGCAGGATCATCAGCATGCCCAGCCCCGCCATCACGCGGAACGACCAGAACACCACGGTGGCGTTGGGGCGGTCTTCGGGCGGATACGACTTCAGGCCGGGGAACTGGCCGTCCCAGCTATGCGTGAGGATCAGGCTGCCCAGGCGCGGCACGTTGAGCGCGTAGCGGGTCTCTTCGCGCTCCATGTCGGGAATGCCGAACAGCGTCAGCGGCACGCCCGCGCCCGGCTCGTTTTCCCAATGGCCTTCGATCGCGGCGATCTTGGCGGGCTGGTGCTTGAGCGTGTTCAGGCCATGGAAGTCGCCCACCACCGCCTGCAGCGGCGCCGAGATCGCCAGCATGGCCATCGCCATCGCGAACATCTTTTTCACCGCCGGGCTGCGGTCGCCGCGCAGCAGGTGCCAGGCGCCGGACGCGCCCACCATCAGCGCGGTGGCCAGGAACGCCGCGATGCCCATGTGCGCCAGCCGGTAGGGGAACGAGGGATTGAAGATCACCGCCAGCCAGTCGGTCGGCACCACGCGGCCATCCAGGATCTCATAGCCCGCGGGGGTCTGCATCCAGCTGTTGGACGCCAGGATCCAGGTGGCCGACACCAGCGTGCCCAGCGCCACCATGATGGTCGAGAAGAAGTGCAGCCCCGGGCCGACGCGCGACCAGCCGAACAGCATCACGCCGAGAAAGCCGGCTTCCAGGAAGAAGGCCGTCAGCACCTCGTAGGCCAGCAGGGGCCCGGTGACGCTGCCGGCAAAATCGGAAAAGAAGCTCCAGTTGGTGCCGAACTGGTACGCCATCACCAGTCCGGACACCACGCCCATGCCGAAATTGACGGCGAAGATCTTGGTCCAGAAGTGGTAGAGATCGCGGTAGACGGTGTTGCGGGTGCGCAGCCAGCAGCCTTCGAGCACGGCCAGGTAGCTGGCCAGGCCGATGGTGATGGCCGGAAAGATGATGTGGAAGGAAATGGTGAATCCGAACTGTATTCGGGCAAGCAGTAGCGCGTCGCTATCCATGGCGGGTGATTCCTGACTTCAAGGCCCGCGCGTTCCTGCCGCCACCGGGCGGCGCGCGCGGACAGGCTGATGCCTGTAGCGTCAAGATAGGCCGGCCCTGCTGAGCAGTACAGATTCAGAAGGCGGCGAAAAAAGCGGATCAGTTTGGCGGGCGTCGACGTGGAAATGGCGCGCCGCCATAGGGAAGACCAGCCGTTTTCATGAAAAGGGCCAGATCCCGCCGTTACAAAAAAAACAGCACAGCGGGACCGCTGTGCTGCCTGATCCTGCCGCCGGGGCAGGGCAAAGGGCATTCGTGTACCGCCGCGCGCGGCTCGCGCAATCCGCGGCGCCGGCCTGCGTTGCGCCGCCCAGTCAGTACATGTGCTGGCCGCCGTTCATGGCGACATTGCTGCCGGTCATGAACGCGGCCGCGTCGCTGCAGATGAACGCCACCAGCGCGGCGATCTCGTCGGGCTGGCCCAGCCGGCCCAGCGGAATCTGCGGCAGGATCTTCTCCTTGAGCACCTCCTGCGGCACCGCCTCGACCATGCGCGTGGCCAGGTAGCCCGGCGACACGGTGTTGACCGTGACGCCTTTCCTGGCCAGTTCCAGCGCCAATGACTTGGTGAAGCCGTGGATGCCGGCCTTCGAGGCGGCGTAGTTGGTCTGCCCGAAGGCGCCCTTGGATCCGTTCACCGAGGAGATGTTGACGATGCGTCCCCAGCCGCGGTCGGCCATCGGCCCGCACAGCGGCTGCGTCATGTTGAACATCGAATCGAGATTGCTGCGCAGCACGTCGTTCCAGTCCGCGTAGCTCATCTTGCGCAGGCTGGCGTCGCGGGTGATGCCGGCGTTGTTGACCAGGATGTCGATCTGGCGGCCCTCGTCCGCCAGGCGCTGGGCCAACGCCTGGCACGAGTCGTAGTCGGCCACGTCGACCTTGGCCATGTCGTAGCGGCGGCCGGCGGCCGCCTCCTCGTCGAGCCATTCGCGCGTGGCCGCCTCGTTGGAGTGGCAGGTAACGATGACGTCATGGCCGGCGTCGAGCAGGGCCCGGGCGATGGCGCGTCCCAGGCAGCCGGTGCCGCCAGTCACGAGCGCGGTGCGTTTATTCGCCATGGCGCGCTCCGAACTGGCTGGCTTCCCGCATGGCCGAGCAGGCCGAGGTCATCTGGTCGCAATACGACGACCACATGCGCGTCAGCGGCGACTCCGCCAGGCCGCCGCTGGCCGCGGCCGAGGCGTTGCGCAGCCAGCCGCTCACCGCCTCGCTGACGCCCGCGGCCAGCGCCGCCTGGTCTTCCAGCGCGGCGTGGGTGATGGCCTGGCTGGCCTCGAGTTGACACTGCCATTGCTTGCGCGTGACCTCGCCCAGCGCGGGCGCGATGTTCTGCCAGTTGCCGTCAAGCTTGAGCGGCGCCAGGGTCGACAGGTACTGGCCGGTGCCGTCGCTGGCCAGGCGCTGGCCCAGCTGCAGCCAGCGCTGCTGGCTCTCGCGCGCCAGTTCGCCCAGGCGCTGGCAGTAGGCGGCATTGGCGCCAGCGAGGTCCGGGGGCGTGGGGGCGTTTGTCTTCTTCATGATGCGTCCTTTTAAAAGAGTGGTAAGGGGCAACGAATGCACAGGCCTCACGCCATCTGGCTGAGGGTCTTGCGGAAACGGGTCAACGAGAAGGCGAACAGGACGCTGCCGATCAGCGCCAGCGCCAGGAACGGTTGCCATACGACGCCAAGGCCGGCGCCACGAAAGAGAATTGCCTGGCCGAGTTCCACGAAATGGGTGGTGGGCGCGGCCAGCATGATGTTCTGCACGAAGTCCGGCATGCTCTCGCGCGGCGTGGTGCCGCCGGACAGCATCTGCAGCGGCAGCAGCACCAGCACCAGCAGCATGCCGAATTGCGGCATGCTGCGCGCGAGGGTGGCCATGAAGATGCCCATGGAGGTGGTCGCGAACAGGTGCAGCGCCACCCCGGCCAGGAACAGCGCCACCGATCCCTCGACCGGCACCTGTAGCAGGCCACGCACGACGAATGTCAACGATAGCGCAGCCGACACCAGGACGACCAGCCCCATGGACCAGACTTTCGCCAGCATGATCTCGGTCGGTGTAACCGGCATGACCAGCAGGTGCTCGATGGTGCCATGCTCGCGCTCGCGGATCAGCGCCGCGCCGGTCAGGATGATGGACAGCATCGTGACGTTGTTGATGATCTCCATCAGGCTGCCGAACCAGGCTTGCGTCAGGTTGGGGTTGAAGCGCATGCGCACCGCCAGGTCCACCGGCAGCTCGGTCGGCTTGCGGTAGCGCTTGACGAATTCGCTGATCTCGTCGGTGATGATCTGCTGGATGTAACTGCTGCCGGTGAACGCCTGGCTCATGCGGGTGGCGTCCACGTTCAGCTGGATCTCGGCCGGCCTGCCGGCCAGCACGTCGCGCTGGAAGTTCGGCGGCACGTTGACCACGAAGGTGTAGCGCCCGGCGTCCATGCCGGCGTCGGCCTCTGCCGAGGTGACCATCGCCGGTCGCGTGAAGTGCGGCGGGTAGAACGCCGAGGTGATGCGTGCGGACAGCGGCGAGACGTCCTCGTCCACGACCGCGATGGCCGCGTTGTGCAGCGACTCGGGCACGGCGGTGGCGGCCGTGTAGATCATCAGCGTGAACGACACGAAGATCAGCGCCAGCATCATGGGATCGCGCGCCAGGCTCCACAGTTCCTTGACGCCCAGGCGGAAAATATTGGCGGCATGTCGCGGCATGGTTCAGGTCTCCTGCTTTCTCAGAAGCAGCACCGACGCGCCCAGGATCACGGGGATCGCGACGATCAGAGGCCAGAACGACCCCTGCAGGTTGGAGAAATCCAGCGCCTTGCTGAACACGCCGCGGCTGATGGTGAGCATGTGGGTGGCGGGGTAGACCTGGCCGATCAGCTTGCCGCCGCCTTCCAGCGACGACACCGGGTTGAGCAGGCCGGCGAACTGCACCGCCGGCACCAGCGTGCCGATCATGGTGAAGAACAGCGCCGCGATCTGGCTGCGGGTGAAGGTGGAGGCCAGCAGCCCGATGGCGGTGGCCACCACGTTGTAGATCAGCGCGGCCGCCAGCAGCGTGAGGAAGCTGCCGGTGATCGGCACGCCGAACAGCGTCACCGCCAGCAGCGTCATCAGCAGGAAGTTCAGCATCGCCAGCGCCACGTAGGGCGCCTGCTTGCCCAGCAGGAATTCCAGCCGCGTCACCGGCGTGACGTACAGGTTGATGATCGAACCCAGCTCCTTTTCGCGCACTACCGCCAGCGCGGTCAGCATGGCCGGCATCATCAGCAACAGCAGCGGGATCACGGCCGGCACCATGGCCGGCAGGCTGCGCACGTCGGGGTTGTAGCGAAAGCGCGTCTCGATGCCGACCTGCTGCGTGGCGCCGGCCCCCAGCCGTTCGCGCGCCTGCTGTTGCAGCCAGCCCTGGTGCATGCCCAGCACGTAGCCGCGGATGGTCTCGGCGCGCTGCGGCATGGCGCCGTCGATCCAGACGCCGATCTGGGCATCGCGGCCGCGCGCGGCGTCGCGCGCGAAACCCTGCGGAATCTCGATCGCCAGCGACAGTTCGCCGCTGCGCATGCGCGCATCCATGTCCTGGTAGCTGGTGATCGGCGGCTGCTCGATGAAGTAGCGCGAGCCGGCCAGATTCAGGCTGTAGTTCTGGCTCAGCGCGGTCTGGTCGCGGTCCATCACCGCGTAGCGCAGGTCTTCCACGTCCAGGCTGATGCCAAAGCCGATCACGAACATCAGCAGTAGCGAGCCGGCCAGCGCCAGCGTGGCGCGCACCGGATCGCGGCGCAGTTCCAGCGCCTCGCGCCACATGTAGCTGAACATGCGCTGCAGGCTGAAGCCGCGCGGCGCGTGCACCGGTTCCGGTACTGGCGCGCCGGGCGCCGGTTCGATTGCCGGCGAAGCGTCGCGCGCCGTGCCCGCGCCCGCGTCGATCAGGTAGGCGATGAAGGCTTCCTCCAGCGTCTTCGCGCCGCGCATCCGGGTGATTTCGTCGGGAGCGGCACTCACCAGCACCTTGCCGGCGTGCATCAGCGACATGCGGTCGCAGCGCTGCGCCTCGTTCATGAAATGGGTCGAGATGAAGATGGTGACCTGGTCCTGCCGCGCCAGCGCGATCAGCAGGCGCCAGAAGTTGTCGCGCGCCACCGGGTCCACGCCCGAGGTCGGCTCGTCCAGGATCAGCAGCTCGGGCTTGTGCACCATGGCCACCGCCAGCGACAGGCGCTGGCGCACGCCCATCGGCAGCTTCTCGGGCAGATCGTCCAGCGCTTCGCCCAGCTCGAAGCGCGCCACCATTTCGTCCACGCGGCCGGGGATGTCCGCTTCGGGCACGTGGAACAGGCGCGCGTGCAGCACCAGGTTCTGGCGCACGGTCAGCTCGCCGTACAGCGAAAACGCCTGCGACATGTAGCCGACCCGGCGGCGCGTGTCGAGGTTGCGCGGATCGACCTCGGCGCCGAACAGCCAGGCCTGGCCTTCGCTGGCCGGCAACAGGCCGGTCAGCATCTTCATGGTGGTGGACTTGCCGCAGCCGTTGGAGCCCAGAAAGCCGAAGATCTCGCCCTTGCGGATGCGGAAGTTGACATGGTCCACGGCGACGAAATCACCGAAGCGCATGGTCAGGTCGCGCGCCTCGATGGCGATGGGCGCGTCATCGCCCAGCGCCAGCGGCGTGATCTCGACGGGCTTGTGCCCGCGCCGCTTCTCTTCGGGCAGCAGCGCGATGAAGGCGGCCTCCAGCGAGTCGGCCCCGGTCCGCTGGCGCAGTTCGTCGGGCGTGCCGGTGGCCAGCACCCGGCCGTCGTCCATGGCGATGAGCCAGTCGAAGCGCTGCGCCTCGTCCATGTAGGCGGTGGCGACAATCACGCTCATGCCAGGGCGTTCGCGCCGGATCTGATTGATCAGGTCCCAGAACTGGGCCCGCGCCAGCGGGTCGACGCCGGTGGTGGGTTCGTCCAGGATCAACAGGTCGGGGTCGTGGATCAGCGCGCAGCACAGGCCCAGCTTCTGCTTCATGCCGCCGGACAGCTTGCCCGCCGGGCGCGACAGGAACGCGGCCATGCCGGTGCTGCGCGTCAGGCTGTCGATGCGGCGGCGGCGCTCGGCCTCCCCATGGCCGAACAGGCGGCCGAAGAATTGCAGGTTCTCTTCCACCGACAGGGTGGGGTAGAGATTCTTGCCCAGGCCTTGCGGCATGTAGGCGATGCGCGGGCAGACGTCATCGCGGTGGCGCTTGTCGGCCATGTCGCCGCCCAGCACCTCGACGGCGCCTTCCTGCACCGCGCGCGATCCCGCGATCAGCGCCAGCAGGCTCGACTTGCCCACGCCGTCCGGGCCGATCAGGCCGACCATGCGGCCGGCGGGGATGTCCAGCGAAATGGCGTCCAGCGCCAGCGTCTTGCCGTAGCGCAGCGATACCCCCGACAGCTTGACCACCGGAGCGGGGGAGGCCGTCGTGGTCGCGGCCATCACGGCACCTTGACTTCAAGGTTGGCGGGCCACTGCGCGTCGGCATCCAGTTTCAGCCAGGCCACGCCGGGCAGGCCGGTCTTGACCTGTTGCAGGTGCTGGCGCAGCAGTTCGGGATCGATCTGCGCCTTGACGCGGAACATCAGCTTCTGGCGCTCGGTGGCGGTCTCGACGGTCTTGGGGGTGAACTGCGCGGTGCTGGCCACGAACGACACCTTGGCGGGAATCACGTACTGCGGCGCCGCGTCCAGCACGATGCGCACGTCCTGGCCCAGCGCGACGCGGCCGGCCGCCTGTTCCGGCAGGAAGAAGGTCATGTAGACATCGGCCAGGTCGACCATGTTCAGCACCTTGCCGCCCGCGCCCAGCACTTCGCCGGCCTGCGCCACGCGATACTGCACCCGGCCGTCGCGCGGGGCGCGCAGCTCGCTGTCGGCGATGTCGGCCTCGATGCGGGCGATGGTGGCCAGCGCCGCGTTGACCGCCGACTGGGCGCCCACCTGCGCCGCCTTGGCGGCGTCGATGGCCGCCTGCGCCGCCTTGACCTGGGCGCGCGCGGCGTTGACGGCGGCCTGCGCGCTGCGCATGCGGGCGCGGTCGTCATCCAGTTCCTGGATCGACGAGGCGCCCTCCCTGGACAGGGTCTCGGAGCGCGCCAGGCGCCGGCGCGCGGCGTCCAGCTCGCTTTCGCGCTGCGCCACTACGGCCTCGGCCGCCAGCTTGTCGCTCTCGCGCTGCGCGATCTGGGCGCTGGCGCTGGCGGCGTTGTTGATGGCCTGCTGGTGCTGCGCGCGCGCTTCCTCGCGCTGGGCCTGCAGCGTGTCGATCTGCATGCGGGCCAGCGGCTGGCCGGCGCTGACGAAATCGCCCTCGGCCACCAGCACGTCCTGGACCCGTCCGGCCAGCTTGGTGGCGACGTCGACCTCGGTGGCCTCTATGCGGCCATTGCCGCTGACGAAGCCCGCGCCGGGGCCGGTGTCGGACAGCAGGCGCCAGCCGTAGTAGCCGGCGGCCGCCACGGCCACGATCGCGAGCAGGGGAATCAGTTTTCGGGTGGGCAACTTCATGATGCGGATCCTGTGTTGAGCGGCAGGGGGCCAGGCGGGGGCGCGGGCTGGGCGGCGGCGCGCGCCTGCGTGCCGCCGCCCAGCGCGGCATACAGGCCGACGCGGGCAGACAGCAGCGCGCGGCGGGTCTGCACCAGCGTCTGCTGCGCGGCCAGCAGGTCGCGCTGCGCGTCCAGGACCTCCAGATAGGGCGAGGCGCCGTGGTCGTAGCGCAGCTTGGCCAGGCGCGCGCGGTCGGCCTGCGCGTCCACGGTGGCGCGCAATACCTGGACCTGTTCGGCCAGCCACCGGCGCGCCGATAAGGCGTCGGCAACGTCCTTGAAGGCGCCCTGGATGGCGCGCTCGTAGCTGGCCACGGCCTGATCGCGCCGGACTTCGGCCAGGTCGAGATTGGCGCCGCGGCGTCCGGCGTCGAAGATCGGCAGGTCAATGCTGGGCGCGAAATTCCAGGCGCGGCTGCCGCTGCCGAACAGGCCATCCAGCTCGGCGCTGGCGGTGCCGAATGCGCCGGTCAGCGTGATGCGCGGAAAGAAGGCGGCGCGGGCCGCGCCGATGTTGGCGTTGGCCGCGCGCAGCTGGTGTTCGGCGGCGACGATGTCGGGCCGGTTGGTCAGCAGGTCCGACGGCAGCCCCGCCGGCAGGTCGCGCATGACGCTGTCGTCGTCCAGGCCGGCGCGCGGCAGCGGCAGCGTCAGGGGCTGGCCGGTCAGCAGCTCCAGCGCATGGGCCTGGGTGGCGCGGGCCTGTTCCAGATCGGCGCTCAGCGCCCGGGCCTGCTGCCACAGCGTCTCGACCTGCGTCAGGTCCAGCTTCGAGATCGAGCCGACTTCGTAGCGCCGGCGGAATATGCGCAGCGACTCCTCGCGCGAGGCGATCGTCGCGCGCGTCAGCGCCAGTCGCTCATCCAGTTCGCGCAGCGACAGATAGCTGTCGGCAACCTGCGCGATCAGGGTCAGCGTGGCGGCTTCGGCGGCGGCGTCGGACGCCAGGTAGTTCTCCAGCGCGGCGTCCTTGAGGCTGCGCACGCGGCCCCAGAAGTCCAGCTCCCATGCCGCCATGCCGACGCCGGCCTGGTATTGGCTGGCCACTTGCGGCTGGCCGGTGACGTTCAGGTCGCCCGGGGTGCGGGCGCGGGTGCCGTCCGCGCGCAGGCCGATGGTGGGGAACTGGTCGGCGCGTTGAATGCCATAGAGCGCGCGCGCCTCCTCGACGCGCAGCAGGGCCACGCGCAGGTCGCGGTTGTGCGCCAGGGCGTCGCCGATCAGCCCTTGCAGCACGGGATCGGTGAAGTAGCCGCGCCAGTCGATCCGGGCCGCACTCAGCGCCGCGCCGCCGGGCGTGGCGGCCTGGTCGGGGTAGGTGGCGGCCACCGGCGCCGCGGGCCGCGCGTATTGCGGCGCCATCGACACGCAGCCCTGCGCCAGCAGCACGGCCAGGGCCACCGGCGCCAGCCGGGCGGCGCGCCATCGCGAAAGGGGGCGGCGGGTCATGCTCATTTCTCCATCACATAAGCGCCGGGCGCGTCGTCCAGCGCGGGATAGCCTCTGCGCGCGGCGCCCAGGGCGGGGGGGCGGACCGGCTGGCCGGACAGCGCGTCGAGCCAGCCGCGCCAGTGCGGCCACCACGAGCCTTCATGTGGCGTGGCCGCCGCCAGCCAGGCCTCCGGGGTCAGCGCGGGCTGTCCCGCCGCGCGCAGCAGGCTGCGAAAGCGCCGCCGCGGATGGCCCGGTTCGCTGACGATGCCGGCGTTGTGGCCGCCGCTGGTCAGCACGAACGTCAGCGCGGCCGGCGACAGGCCGTGCAGCTTGTAGACCGAACGCCACGGCGCCACATGGTCCGTCTCGGTGCCGACGCAGAAGATCGGCAGGCTCAGGTCCGCCAGTCGCACCGGTCGGCCATCCACGGCGAAGCGGCCGGCGGCCAGGTCGTTGTCCAGGTACAGGTGGCGCAGGTACTGGCCGTGCATGCGCGCGGGCATGCGGGTGGCGTCGGCGTTCCAGGCCTGCAGGTCGGTCATGGGGCGGCGCTGGCCCAGCAGGTATTCGCTGGTCATGCGCGACCACACCAACTGGCGTGCGCGCAACAGTTGGAACGCGCCGCTCATCTGGCGCGCCGGGAAATAGCCCAGCGCCGTCATTTCGGCCTCCATCAGCGCAACCTGGAAGGCATCGATGAACAGGCCCAGCTCGCCGGGTTCGCTGAAGTCGGTCTGCGCCGCCAGCAGGCTCAGGCTGGCCAGGCGGCGGTCGCCGTCGCGCGCCATGGCGCTGGCGGCCATGGCGAGCAGGGTGCCGCCCAGGCAGTAGCCCGTCGCATGTACCCTGGCGCCGGGCACGATGGCCTCGATCGCCGCCAGCGGCTCGCGCACGCCCAGGCGCAGGTAATCCTCCAGGCCCAGATCGCGATCGGCCGCCGTGGGGTTCTTCCATGACACGCAGAACACCGTGTAGCCCTGGCCGACCAGATAGCGGATCAGCGAGTTGTGGGGCGACAGATCGAGCACGTAGTACTTCATGATCCAGGCCGGCACGATGAGGATCGGCTCGGGCCGCACCCGGCCGGTCGCGGGCCGGTACTGGATCAGCTCGGCCAGGTGATTGCGCAGAATTACCTTGCCGGGGGTGGCGGCAACCTCGTGGCCAGGGCGGAACTGTTCGGCGCCGGCGGGCGGCAGCCCGGCCCACTGGCGCAGGCCGTCCTCCCAGGCGTGGCAGGCGCCGCGCAGCAGGTTGGCGCCGCTTTCTTCCAGCGTCCGGCGCCACACCAGGGGATTGGTATAGGGATTGTTGTCGGGCGCCAGCGGTTCCAGCCACTGGCGCGCGGCGAAGGCCGCCAGCGCGCGCTGGTGCGGGTCGGCCAGGGGCAGGGCGCGGGCAAACGTGTCCCAGCCCTGCTCGGCCTGCATGAAGCCCTGGCACCACAGCGCAAAGGGCCACTGCCGCCAGGCGTCGTCATCGAACCGGCCTGCGTGCGCCGCATTCTGCTGGGGGGCTGGCGGGGGCGTGATCGGCATGAGGGCTCCGGGGCGCACGGGGGCGGGATTGCCTCGCGTGGGGACGGATCGTCGCGCAACCGGGCTTGTGGCCTGGCGTCGGACAAATCCGACTTCGAAACCATTGTGCCGCCGCTGGCCTGATCAATCCTTGATCAGGATCAAGCTAACGACTGACCGGTCGGTTTTTAATGGAGCGGTTGGCCGGCGGTGCGTCCGCGCGCCAATTCGCACAGGGAGCAGTGGTGATGAGCACGCAACGTCTGCGTCTCCCTCCGACCGTGCGCGTCGGGCAGATCCTCGACGCCGCGCTGCAGGAGTTCTCGGCCGCCGGCTATGCCGGCGCCCGCATGGACGACATCGCCTTGCGCGCGGGGTTGTCCAAGGGAGGCCTGTACGCGCACTTCGCCAGCAAGGAAGAGGTCTTCGAGGCTCTGCTGGCGCGCTACCTCTGTCCGCCCCGTCTCGATGCCCGCGCCCTGGTCGAAGGCTCCTCCAGCCCCCGCCACCTGGCCGAGCGGCTCGTCAATCATCTCTATGCCAGCCTCGCCAACCCCGCCATGATCGCCGCCATGCGCCTGCTGCTGGCCGAAAGCCTGCGCGTGCCGCACCTGGCGCGCCGCTGGCGCGAACAGACCGCCGACGCCCACCAGGCCGACATCGCGCAATTGCTGGAACTGGCCCGCGCGCGCGGCCTGTGCGGTGATGGCGCCGCGTTGCGGCACCCGTGGCTGCTGTTGTCGCCGGTGGTCCACGCCATCTTCATGGCGATCCTGCTGGGACCGGATGAACGCCTCAACCTGCCGCAGCGGCGCGAGGCGCACGTGGCGCTGATCTGCGATCTACTGTAGCGACACGCACGGAAATCCGCCCGGCATGGCCGCCGAGCGACGGCGCCGTCATGATGCGCGGGGTGCGGCCTCCCTGTATCCTTGCGTCACCCCCACGACTGACGCTGCGAGGACGATGTGCCCACTTCAGGAATGACGGTCCGCGTGCCGTCCTGGCGCTATTTTCCGGTGGCGCTGGCCCTGGTGCTGCCCGTGCTCGGCTGCATCGGCTGGACCTGGCTGCACGCGTTGAGCACCGAACGCGCCGAGGCTGCCACGGCGGGGCGGATCGTGCGGGTGCAGACCGAGCAGATCCTGGCCCGCGCCCTCGATATCCTGCCGCGCGTCACTGCCCTGTCGGCGCAGCCCTGCCAGACCGCGCGCGCCGACCTGTATCGCTGGGGCACGCTCAATCCGTATTTCCGTTCGCTGTTGCTGGTCAAGCAAGAACACATCTATTGCTCGTCGGCCCTGGGCGAGGTGGACTACGAGACCGGCGCGTTCCACCGCTGGCCTGTCGGCACGCCGCCGACGCAATGGTTCGTCAGCGTGGCCGGCACACCGCTGGCGCCGGAGCGGTCGGCCCTGCTGCTGGGCATGGCCGGCGAGGACGGCCGGGGCGGCGTGGTGGTGGTCGACGGACGCTACGTCCAAGACCTGCTCAACGCAGTGTCGTCGCTGGGGGCTTACCAGCTGGAGGTCTCGTTGGGCGGCGGCGCGCCCATCCGCAACGACGCATGGGGAGCGGCCGCCGTCGAGCGCTTGTTCGAGTCGGCCGAGCCGGTGGCCGGCCACGGCGACCTGGTCGTCAGGGTGATGGCGCCAGCCGAAACCGTGGTGCGCGCCTGGCAGCAGCTGCTGCTCACGTATCTGCCCGTCGCCATGCTGTGCGGCGCATTGCTGGCCTTCGGCGCCTACCGGCTGCAGGTGAACCGGCAATCGTTCAAGGAACAGCTGCGCCGCGCCATGCTGGCCGACGAGTTCCATGTCGAGTACCAGCCGGTGTATGGCCAGGCCACCGGCCGCTGCGAGGGCGCCGAGGCCCTGATGCGCTGGGACCGGCCCGGCGTGGGGGCGGTGCGGCCCGACATCTTCATCGCGGCGGCGGAGGCCGAGGACATGATCGTGCCGCTGACGCAGCATCTGCTCAAGCTGATCCAGCGCGACATGCAAGGCTGGGCGACGCCGCCGGACTTCCATATCGCCGTGAACGTGGCGCCCGAGCACCTGTCCTGCCCGACGCTGGTGGCGGACGTGCAGGCCTTTCGCGCCGCCATCCGGCCGTCGTTGATGGTGCTGGAAATCACCGAGCGCAGCCTGATCACCGACAACGGCCAGGCCCGCGCCAACATCGACGCGCTGCGCGGACAGGGCGTATTCGTGGCCATCGACGATTTCGGCACGGGCCATTGCTCCCTGTCGTACCTGCAGAAATTTCCGGTCGACTATCTCAAGATCGACAAAGGCTTCGTGCAGGCCATCCAGGCCGATGGCGAAGAGGCGCCGGTGCTGGACGTGATCATCATGCTGTCGCACCGGCTGGGCTTGGCGGTGGTGGCCGAAGGGGTGGAAACGCCGCAGCAGTTCGATTACCTGACCAGCCGCGGTGTGGCCTTCATCCAGGGCTACCTGTTCGCGCGACCCATGCGGTCGGCCGATTTCGTGCGCTGGTATGCCGAGAATGCGGGCGCGCCGCGCATGCGCGGCGCGCCGCCCGGTTGAGGCGCTAGCGCCAGCAGGCGCAGTCCGCGCCATCGTGGACGAACGGCACCGTCAGGCGCGGCAGGGTCAGCAGCGAGAAGCGATTGCTGAACGACCACGGGCCGGCCGCGCGCGGCGCGTCGGCCTGGGCGTCGCACCGGCACGCGTGCTCGCGCGCATCATCGCCATTGCCACAGGCGCAAGCCACCGCCACCCCCAACAGCAGTAGCGCGGCGAGCAGCGCCAGCGCCGCGAGAGTGAGTTTCATGATTTATCTGTCGTGATAAAAAATTATTGTAAAACGATAATTTATTGCTACACTACAGCAACCTAATCATCCGAGCAACGTGTTCCGGAGCCTCCCTTGGCCGCAGCGCTGACTTCCTCGCCGACCCATGAATCCGCCATTGCCGCCGAGGGCGGCGCACGGCTCGACCGCATCCGCCGCCTGTCGCGTTGGATGCGCGGCCTGCTGATCGCGGCCGCGGTGCTGCTGGTGACCGCTCTGGTCGCCATGTGGTTCTTCACCTCCGAGGCGGTGCTGGCCCGGGGCATCTATTCTTTCCTCGGTGTCACGGCGGCGGTGCCGGCGTCCGAGGGCGTGCACATCGGGCTGGCCTCGCCGGCCAGCGTGCCGCGCCTGCAGTTGGGGCCGGGCTACCGGGTGCTGGGTTTCGCGCTGTTCGGCGTGCTGGCGGGGCTGGCCTTGCGCGGCATCGCCCATGCCTATGCCATGTTCGCCGACTTCGGTCGCGGCGACGTGCTGACCGTCGCCAGCGCGCGCCGCCTGCGCGGCATCGCCGTGTTGGTCACCGTGTTCAGCGCGGCCGTGCCGGTGCTCAAGACGGTGCTGGTGCTGGCCCTGACGCTGGCCAACGGGCCGGGCGGACGCCACATGCTCATCGACATCGATGTCAGCGACATCCTGCTGGCCCTGCTCGGCGGCCTGTTGTTCTCGCTGGCCTGGGCCATGGAAGAGGCGGCCCGGGTCGCGGAAGAGAATCGGGGTTTCATCTGATGGCGATCATCGTACGGCTGGACGTGATGCTGGCGCAGCGCAAGATGAAAGCGCGCCAGCTGGCCCAGGAGATCGGTATTACCGAGCCGAACCTGTCGCTGCTCAAGTCGGGCAAGGTCAAGGGCATGCGTTTCGATACGCTGGAGCGCATCTGCGAAGTGCTGCAATGCCAACCCGGCGACCTGCTCGAATACCAACCCGGCCCGGCGCCGGGCGATGCAGAGCCCGACTGACGTCATTCCCCTTTTGTGGCTTTCCGTTCCAGCGCCCGGTTTGCGGCCAGGCGCCGGCTTTCCACGTCCTTTTGATGGATGCCTGCTGTCATGCAAACTCTGTCCGCGCTGTCCCGCGATACGTTGCGCCTCGCTTCCCTCCTGGCCTGCGTCGCCACGCTGGCGGCCTGCGCGCCAACCGCGCTGGCGCCAGGCGCCGCCGCCAGCGTGCGCATCACCCACAACGAGCCCGGCAAGGAGTGCGTATTCCTGGGCGACGTCACCGGCAGCCAGGGCAATTTCCTGGCGGGGGCGATCACCTCCAACGCCGATCTTGAGACGGGCGCGCGCAACGACTTGAAGAACCGCGCCGCGGCGATGGGTGGCAACGTGGTGTATCTGTTGACGCAGCGTGCCGGCCAGACCGGCGGCAAGGACCACCTGGAGCAGACCAACGTCACGCTGTCGGGCAACGTCTACCGCTGTGGTTGACGCCGTGGGGAACGGCGCGCCGCGCCGGCCGGATCAGCCGGCCTTGGCCTGCGGCGCGGCCTTGGCGAAGAACAGGTCAGTGATGGACTGGCTGTCCAGGGGTTCGCCGTTGATGGTGCGCGTCAGCAATTCAGCGCCCAGCAATTGCACCGAGAACACCAGGTCGGGCTGCACCCGGCGGATTTTTTCGAGGTGCTTGCTGGTGTTGACCAGGGCCACGGTCTTGGCGCCCTGTTCGCCGGTGGCCTCCTTGGCGGCCAGCACGATGAAGGCGTTTTCGGCGTCGTCCTCGCGCAGCGCCAGCACATAGCGCGCGCGGGCCACGCCCGCGCTGCGCAGCACCTCGACGCTGGACGGATCGCCTTCGATCAGGTCCGTGGCCGCCGGGTATTCCTGCGGCGCGCCGGCGGGCACGATGACCGTGACCTCGTCGCCGCGGCGGCGCAGGCCGTCGTAGACGCTCAGGGCCAGTGGCGTGGCGCCGGCAATGATGATGTGGTTTTTTCTCATGGCGTTGGAAAACCGGCCCTTGACCAGCCGCTTCAGGTTGCCGCCGATCACCGGGCCGGCGATCGCGCTGACGGAGGTGGCGAAGACGGTGATGCCAAGAATGATAATCGACGCGGTGAACAGCCGCGCCGCGTTGCTGTGCGGCGTGATGTCGCCATAGCCCACCGTCGACATCGAGACGATGGAGAAATACAACGCGGTCGCCGCGTCCTTGATGGGCGGGTTGAATTCCTCGCCCAGGTACAGCGTGCCGAACACCGCGTAGATCAGCAGCGACACGATGCTGACCAGGGCGAAGAGCGAACCCGCGGTCACGCTGGCGCGGTCGAAGCGGCGCCAGTAGGCGACCAGCGCGACCACCAGCACCAAGGTATAGATGCCCAGCCCGGCCCGTCCGCCCTCGCCCAGGATGGCGAAGGTGCCGATGCCGATCAGCAGCACCAGCGAGAAGGCCCACGCGATGCGCGCCTTCAGGATCAGCCCGATGGCGATGATCTGCAGGCCCACGCCCAGCACCAGTCGCGGGATCTCCAGCAGGCCCACCACCTGCATCACGTCATGCCAGTTGTCCAGCGCCAGCCAGAAGGAATATTCGCGCGCGCGCACTTCGCGCAGCACCGGATGCATGAAGGCATACCCGTCCAGAGCCACCAGGATGGCAAGGCACCAGTTGGGCGGAACCAGGGAGAACACACGGCGCACGCGGCGCGCGAGACCGGTCAGGGGATTGAACATGGCGGGGGCATCCTTTGCCTGCATTCTATAGGCGCCCGCGTGGAGCTTGCTATATCCAATATGTATAGAAGGCTATCAACAAAGAATTACTTGAATCGGGCCCGACGTCCTAAACTTCTTTCATCACGCGGCTATCCGAAAGGAACGCCGCTGATACGGGCGATAAGCCCGCCAGCAGCCAGGGCGGACAAATCCCCGGGCGTTATCACGCTGCAGCTTGGGTGGGGACTAGAGACCCCGGCCGGGCTCACGGCCAGTCCGTGCGTGAGTAGTATGAGGCACGAATGTTGGAATCGCGTGATCTAGGTAGAAGGCATCAGTGCCGGCTGATGACTCCAGGCTCACGTGTTGTTTTAGCGCGGCGTCTTACCTTCGGGGCAGCGCCGCGTTTTTTTCGCCTCGCGCCAGCCGCCCCATAGCGTATCAATAAGATGGCGCGTTCGCATCCACCGTGTCGCGGCGCCAATCCTCCTGTCCTTCCGGACGACCTTCCTCCCCAGCCTCCCGCGGATCCAGTTCCAGCGCGATATCCGCCGCGAACATGTAGCCCCAGCCATGCACGGCGCGGATCGGCAGCGTCATGTGGTGGGCGGTCGCCTTGCGCCGCAGGCGGCTGATCATCACATCGACGAAGCGGCGCCGCGTGATGACGCCGTCGGCATCCTCGGCCCCGTCTGGATAGAAGGCATCGCGGCTGACCTTGCGGTCGGGCGCCTTGACCAGCCGTGTCAGGAAATCCCGTTCGCCCGTGGTCAGCCCCAGGCTGCGGCCGACGGGGCTGATCAGGGTCCAGCCCTTGTTGGCCAACCGCCAGGTTTCCTGTTGCGGTTCGTCGTGCGCCGGCTCGACCACCGGGTCGGACAGGTCCAGGCCGACGGCGCGCCGCACCAGCGCCTGCAGCACCGCCGCCAGCTCCAGTCCCGTCACCTCCGGCGGCAGGCAGGCATCGGCGCCGCACAGCAGGGTGCGGATGCGGTTTTCCTGGGAACCGAACGGCGCGATGGCGACGATGCCCAGGCTGCGGTCGATGGCGCGCAGCCGCACGGCGGCGTTGTGGATGTCCGGCAGGGGCGCTTCCAGGATGACCAGCGGACTGGGGCGGCGCGAATAGCGGTCGTAGACGTCGGCCAGGTCGTGGCAGCGCCGCACGCTGAAGCCCAGATGCGACAGGGCCTCGACCAGCCCGATGTGGTGGGCGCCGTCGCGGCCGAGAAAGATGACATCGAGGGTGTTGTTCATGGATGCCAGCCTGCGCCTGCGACCGCGTGATTCCTGCGTGTCATGCCCCTCTCCCTGTGCTGCGCCATGATGTGGCGGCATCTGGCGGTGTTGTCTGGTGGCGGGCGAAGGTCTGAACTGTGTTGATCCGCGTCTGGGCCGCGGCGGCGGTCGGGGTCTGGGCGGCGCTTGGCTCGGGCGCGTTGCGCCCTGGCCGCCGAGGATCCGATTCCGCATGGAAGTCACGCCCGTGTTTCATTTAAACACGGGCGTGTTTTTTTGTGAAGATAAGTTTCTGTAGTTTCTGCTGGTAACAGTAACGGTGGAGCGTATTGCCGCGAAGCGCTTGAAACGCTGTTCGTTTGTGCCGCTGCGACAATAAGATATTAAGTATTACCGATACATTATTTTCTATTTTCAATCCCGGAAAGCACATAAACTCGCCCGGATTTATCCCCGCCGTGCGGCCATCGGGCGCGCGAGGAGAGCTCGGGCGCGCATCGCGGGCATGGACGCAAGCCGATGATAGCAATGGTTTTTTTTGCGGTGCCGCGAAGCGGGTCGCGATGGCGCGGCGGTGGGGACGGGCGTGGGCCGCGGGGCTTGCCGCGATTTACGGATTAGCCACGGAATTGGGGTGTAATCCGTTTATTTGACGGCAGTATTGAGATGTTTTAATCAAATAAATAAATTCATATTAATGTCTCAGGTTGATCGATTGGACACGTTTAGCCATCGTCTGCGCAATGCAAGAATGCTTCAGGGATGGACACAGAAGGACTTGGCAGTCGCGAGCAACCTGTCGCAAAGCGCCATCGGCAACTATGAAAGCGGCCAGCGCCTGCAACCCTCCAGCGATGCGCTCATCAAGCTGACCCGCGCGCTGAGGGTCAATCCCATGTGGCTCAGCACCGGCGAGGGGCCGATGCTCGACGCCGGTCATGCCGAAACCGTCGCCAGCGCCGACGGCCGCGCCGAAGCGCCGCCCTGGCCTTTCGAAACGGTGTCGTACGCCACTTATGCGCGCCTGAGCCTGCAGGAGAAGCGCCAGATCGAACAGGTACTGGCGGCCTACATCAAGGCGCGCGGCGAATAGTCGAAGGCGCGCGAGGCATCGTTCCCGCGGCCGCGCCGGCCGCGCGCGCCTGGGGCCGCGGCGCGCCGGCGCGTGTCGCGCCCGCCACGGGCGCCGGTTCCTCCGGCGTGACGTTGGCCGGCGGCGCGCGGCGCAGGCGCCGGCGCAGCCGCTCCACCGGATCGGCAATCAACGTATTCAACAGCGCCGCGAAGCCGATACAGCCGGCCACCACCAGCGCCGTGAACATCGCCGGCTGGCGCACCTGCGTGCCGTCAAGCAGCCAGTCGAAGAACAGGATGACCAACGCGTGGCAGATATAGATCGGGTAGCTCAGTTCCCCGATCACCTTGTCCAGGCGGTGGCGCGACTGGAACAGGAAGGCTAGCGGCAACAGCGCGGCAAACAGCAGCACCGCCAGGCCGTCGCGCACCGTATGCGGCAGGCCGATGGAAAAATGCGCCAGCACATACAGCAGCAGCAGTCCCGTGCCCACTTCGGGCAGGCGCGGCGCGCGCGCCATCCACGCCTGCCAGCGCGGCAGCAGCACCTGGTGCGACAGCGAACCGGCCAGGAACAGCGCCAGTTCGGTCGGGAAGAATCGGTAGGTCCACGGATCGCTCACGCCGATGCCGCTGGCCACCAGCGCCACGCGCAGCGCCAGCGACGCGACCAGCAAGGCCAGCAGGCGCCGGGGCGAATGCAGCACGAACGGCGCGATCAGGTAGAAGCTCAGTTCCACTCCCAGGGTCCAGGCCTGCGGCACCAGCAGGCCTTGGTACAGCGGCACGTCGCTGTGCGCAAAGCTGCCGGTGAAGGCCAGCGCCCCGTGCTCGATGCCAAAGAACATCAGCCAGTCCTGCCCCAGTATCACCAGGTTCGACAGCGCCAGGAACAAGGTGGCGGCCAGGGGCAGGCCCTCGTAGACGCGCCAGAATGCGGCGCCGCCGTTGCCCGCATAGGCCAGCAGGGTCAGCGCCGCCACCGCCAGGTAGACCGGGTACAGGCGCAGCGCGCGATTGGCGTAAAAACGGCCGGGCGCGCCGCGGTAGTGGTCGGTGGCCGTCAGCACATAGGAAATCAGGAAGCCCGAAATCACGTAGAACAGCTGCACCGCCAGGCGTCCTCCCACCAGCCAGTCGGTGGTGCCGCCGCCCAGGTGGTCGAGCACGACGGACAGCGCCAGCAAGGTTCTCAGCATGCCCATCGCCGTGTCTCCGGAAATTGTCTTGGTCGTCGGCCGGGCCGTTGCCGGCCATGCGCGAGGCGTCAGCCGATTCTGCGCGCCACGGCGGCCCGCCGCCATGCGGCATACGATGCACCCCTTCCGGCGCGCGGCGTAACGCGCCCCGCCCCGCGTGCAGCTTTGGGATTCGGCTGTCGGGAGGAGGGCACGGGACGTGCTGAGCCCATGCGGTTACAGTCGAGGCTGTGTCTTTTCAGGAGTGCTGTCCATGTTTACCTTCCTGTCTACGCCTTGCCGGCTGGTCGGCGCCGGAATGCTGGCCGTGGCGCTGGCCGGTTGCGCCGGATCCACCGGAGGCGCGCGCGCCGAGGGCGCCGCCGCCGCCAACGCGGCCAGCAGCGCGGATTCACTGGCCCAGACCAGCTGGGAACTGGTGCGCTGGACGCAGTCCGGCGGCGCCCTGCGCGAGATTCCGCACGGCGACAACGGCGAGCCGATCCGCCTGACCTTCCTGGCGCAGGGCAAGCAATACCGGGTCGAAGGCTTCTCGGGCTGCAATCGCTACATGGGCAGCTACAAGCTGCAAAGCGGCAAGCTGGCGATCGACGCGCCCGCCGCCACGCGCATGGCCTGCGTGCCGGCGGCCCGCGCCGCGCTCGAAAACGACTACCTGCGCGCCCTGGGCGCGATCGACACGTTCACGCTGGACAGCGGCGGCGCGCCGCGCCACCTGACCTTCAACCTGCGTGGCGGCGACGTGCTGGAATTCGAGCGGCGCCAGGACCCGCCGACGCCCTGACGCCGGTTCCCGTGGGCGGGACGCCGGTCCATGGCGTGAAGAACCCCCCGGGTGGCCCCGCCCACCCCCCCATGGCCTGAAGGGAATGGGGCAGGTGTTTCAGTATGTTTTGCGGCGCCGGGCCGGCGTCCGTGCCGCGCCTACAATTGGCGCTGCCGGCTGTCCGGCTGGCGCGCCGCGGCGCGCACCCCTGGTTTCTTGCGGGAGAGATTTGCATGTCCTTGTCCACTTCCTGGCGCTGGATCGCGCCTTGCGCGCTTGGCCTGACCCTGGCGGCCTGCGCGGCGCCGCCACGCACCGCCGACGGACGCGACCCGCGCTTCCAGCCGGCCGCCGCCTCGGACGTGCTGGCGCAGACCAACTGGGACCTGGCGCGCTGGACCCGCCCCGGCGGCGCGCTGCGCGAAATCCCGCATCCGTCCTCCAATTCGGTGCCGCTGACCATCGGCTTCATCCATGACCAGGGCGCCACGCGCGCCACCGGTTTCGCCGGCTGCAATACCTACAGCGCGCCCTACACCGTCGCCAACGGCCAGTTGATCATCCAGTCCAACCCGGTGGCGACGATGAAGGCCTGCGCGCCGGTCAACATGAAGCTGGAACAGGAATTCCTGGCCGGCCTGACGCGCATCACCGCCACCTCGTTCGACAACACCAGCAATCCGCAGCGCATGACCTGGGCCTTGAGCAACGGCGATACGCTGGATTTTGGCCGCCGTCTCGATCCGGTCGCCGGCGGCCAGGTGGGCGCGACCAAGCTGGTCTACGTCAACGCCGAACGCGTGCCGTGCAACGCCGGCGCCGGCCGGGCCATGTGCTACCAGGTGCGCGACACGCCGACGCAGCCGTGGCAGCTCTGGTACGGCGACATCACCGGCTTCAATTTCCAGCCCGGCATCCGTTATCGCCTGCGCGTGGTCGAGGTCAGGGACCCGAATCCGCCGGCCGACGCCTCGGGCCTGCGCTGGGTGCTGGATACGGTGGTGGAACAGGAAATCGTGCGGCGCTGAGCCGGGGAGGCGGGGGCCGCGCTTGACCCGCGACAAGCGGGCCGCGCGGGGCAGCGATTACTATTACGGCCTTCGCCGCTTTCGTCCCGCTTTGCCATGTCTTCCGTCGTCAATATCGCTGCCTACAAATTCGTCTCGCTGGACGCGCTGCCCGAACTGCGCGCCCGGCTGCTGGCCGAGGCCGGGGCGGCGGGCCTGAAGGGAACCATCCTGCTGGCGGAGGAAGGCATCAACCTGTTCCTGGCGGGCGCCGCCGATGGCATCGACACCTTCCTGCGCGGCTTGCGCGGCGATCCCCGGTTCGCCGACCTGGAAGTGAAGTTCAGCCACAGTGCCCAAGTGCCGTTCCGCAAGCTGCTGGTGAAGATCAAGCGCGAAATCATCCGCATGAACCACCCGACGATCCGGCCCGAGGCCGGCCGCGCCCCGGGCGTGGACGCCAGGACGCTGGCGCGCTGGCTGGAGCAGGGGACCGACGACAGCGGACGCCCGGTGGTCATGCTGGACACGCGCAATGCCTTTGAAGTCGACGAGGGCACCTTTCGCGACGCCATCGACTGGCGCATCGACCGCTTTACGCAGTTCCCGGCGGCGGTGCAGGCGCATCGCGCCGAGCTGGAAGGCAAGACCGTGGTCAGCTTCTGCACAGGCGGCATCCGCTGCGAGAAGGCCGCGATCTACATGAACGAGGCGGGCATCGAGAACGTCTACCAGCTCGACGGCGGCATTCTCAAGTATTTCGAGGAAACCGGCGGCCCGGGGTTCGACGGCAAGTGCTTCGTGTTCGACGAACGTATTTCGCTCGATCCCGCGCTGGCGCCGAGCAAGGACCGACACAGCCAGGACTGACGCAGCGTCCGGCGCATCCATCGCGCCGAGCGGCTCGGCGATAAAAAAAGCCCGCATTGGCGGGCTTTTTCATGGGGCCGGCGCGCGGGCCCGGCGCTCAGCGCACGCGCATGCCGGGCTTGGCGCCGGGGAACGGCTCCAGCACGTAGATGCCGGCGTCCACCGCCTCGTCGGCATGGCTGGCGGCCAGCACCATGCCTTCGGAGACGCCGAACTTCATCTTGCGCGGCGCCAGGTTGGCGACCATGACGGTCAGCTTGCCGATCAGGTCTTCGGGCTGGTAGGCCGACTTGATGCCGGAGAAGACGTTGCGGTGGCGGCC
This sequence comes from Achromobacter sp. HNDS-1, assembly GCF_040084795.1. Classification (NCBI taxonomy): domain Bacteria; kingdom Pseudomonadati; phylum Pseudomonadota; class Betaproteobacteria; order Burkholderiales; family Alcaligenaceae; genus Achromobacter; species Achromobacter sp. HNDS-1. Next base: position 2,452,865 of record NZ_CP157584.1, on the reverse strand, counting down.
CTCGCCCACGTCCAGCGTCAGGCGCAGCAGCTTGGTCGAGCCTTCGACGTGCTCGCAGTTGACGATCTGCGCGATGCGCAGGTCGACGCGGGCGAAGTCGTCGATCGAAATGGTCTCGGCCAGCGGCTCGCCGCCGGGGATCACGGCGGGGGCGGCGGGCGGCTCGAACAGGTCTTCCAGCATCTGCGGCTCGACGCGCTGCATCAGGTGCTTGAACGGCGCCACGCGCTGCGGCAGCACGGCGGCGTCGGCCCAGGTGAAGTCGGCATCGGCGGCGAACAGCTCGCGCGCGACGCGCTCGGCCAGGGCCGGCAACACCGGCGCCAGCATCACCGACAGGGCCTTGAAGCCGGCCAGCGAACGCGAGCAGATGTCCTGCAGCGCGGCCTTCTGCGCCTCGTCGGCAGTGGCGATGCCCTTGGCCAGCACCCACGGCTGGGCCGTGTCGAACGCCTGGTTGATGCGGTCGGCGTAGGCCATGATCTCGCGGATGGCGCGGTTGTACTCGCGCGCCTCGAAGGCGGCGCGGATCGACTCGGCCTGCGCGGCGTATTCGGCCGACAGCGCGGCGGTGTCGCCCGAATAGGCCAGGGCGCCGTCGAAATGCTTGGTGATGAAGCTGGCGGCGCGGCTGGCGATGTTGACGTACTTGCCGACCAGGTCGCTGTTGACGCGGGCGATGAAGTCTTCGGGGTTGAAGTCCATGTCTTCGACCCGGGCGTTCAGCTTGGCGGCGATGTAGTAGCGCATCCACTCGGCGTTCATGCCGAGTTCCAGGTAGCGCAGCGGCGAGATGCCGGTGCCGCGGCTCTTGGACATCTTTTCACCGCTGACGGTGATGAAGCCGTGCACATTGACCGCGTCCGGCGTCTTGCGGCCGGCGAACTTCAGCATCGCGGGCCAGAACAGGGCGTGGAAATAGACGATGTCCTTGCCGATGAAGTGGACCTGCTCGGTGCTGCCGGCGGGGTCGAGCAGGGCGTCGAAGTCCAGGCCCTTGACCGCGCAGTACGACTTCAGCGAGGCCAGGTAGCCCACCGGCGCGTCCAGCCAGACGTAGAAGTACTTGCCCGGCGCGTCCGGGATCTCGATGCCGAAATAGGGCGCGTCGCGCGAGATGTCCCAGTCGCCCAGCTTGGCCTCGCCGTCCTCGGCGCCCAGCCACTCGCGGGTCTTGGCCAGCATTTCGGGCTGCAGGTGTTTGCCGCCGTTGGCGTTGCTGCCGGTGGTCCATTGCTGCAGGAATTCGACGCAGCGCGGATCCGACAGTTTGAAGAAGAAGTGATCCGACGACTTCAGCACCGGCGTGGCGCCGGTCAGGGCCGAGTACGGATTGATCAGCTCGGTGGGCGCGTAGACCGCGCCGCAGACCTCGCAGGAATCGCCGTACTGGTCCTTGGCGTGGCACTTGGGACATTCGCCCTTGATGTAGCGATCGGCCAGGAACATGCCCTTGACCGGGTCGTAGAACTGCTCGATGGAGCGGGTCTCGATCAGGTCCTGGGCCTTGAGCGCGCGGTAGATGTCCTGCGACAGCGCGACGTTCTCGGGCGAATCGGTGGTGTGCCAGTGGTCGAAGCGGATGTGGAAGCCGTTCAGGTACTGCGGCCGCTCGGCGGCGTAGCGCGCCACCAGCGCCTGCGGCGTGATGCCTTCTTTCTCGGCCTTCAGCATGATCGGCGCGCCGTGCGCGTCGTCGGCACCCACGAAGTGCACCGTGTGGCCCGCCATTCGCATCGAACGAACCCAGATGTCGGCCTGGATGTACTCCATGATGTGGCCGATGTGGAAGGATCCGTTGGCGTAGGGCAGCGCAGTGGTGACAAAGAGGGTGCGAGACATGGTTGTCGGTCGAGGTTGAGGGGAAAAATGGGTTGGCCGGCCATTTTAGGGCAATGGCGGCGATGCGCCCGCGGGGAAGGGGGGCGGACCCTTGAAACGACACAACCCGCCGGTCGCGCACGCGGGCGCCAGGCGGGTTGGGGAACAGCGAGCCGGTCGTTCGGCCACGAGTGCGCGGCGCGGGCCGCCGCGGGAGGCGGCGGGCGCCGGCGATGCCGCGCTCAGCGGACCTCGCGGGCCTCGACGTCGATCACGTCGCCGCGCGGTTGCGTGGCGAACGGGGCGTTGGCGGACTGGAAGGGGCTGGGACGGGCGCCCTGGCGCTGGCTCCAGTAGGCGCGCACGCCGAAAGGCTTGCCGCGCACCTTGGCGACCACGTACAGGATCGCCACGGCGATCGCCGTGGACAGCATGAAGACCAGCGCCATCGCCATGCCAATCAAGGCCAGGGCGGCGAACAACACGGCACGAAAGAAGCGGATGAGAGTATTGGTCATGTAGGTCGGATGCAAAACGCAGCGAAAGGTTCCCGTGTATCCGCTATCCTTTAGGGGATGGCGGCCCGCAGACGCCGCGCTGCCTACGGAACCATAGTGACATGAGTATAACGATAGAACACCTCCGCGCCGCGCTGCGCGGCGCGCAAGACCCCAATACCGGCCTGGATCTGGGCGTTTCTGTAAAAGATCGTGACATTCAAATCGAGGGCGGCCGCGTCACCGTGGCGCTGGAACTGGGCTATCCGGCCGACGCCGTGCGCGAACAGGTGCGTGACATCGCCGTGGCCGCGCTGGCCGGCGCCGGCGCGCCGGGCGCCCAGGTGAACGTTTCCTGGAAGGTGGCCGCGCATGCGGTGCAGAAGGGCCTCAAGCCGCTGCCCAACGTCCGCAACATTATTGCGGTCGCCTCCGGCAAGGGCGGCGTGGGCAAGAGCACCACGGCCGTGAACCTGGCCCTGGCGCTGGCGGCCGAGGGCGCCAAGGTCGGCCTGCTGGACGCCGACATCTACGGCCCCAGCGTGCCGACCATGCTGGGCGTCTCGGGCCGTCCCGAGAGCCTGGACAACAAAAGCATGGAGCCCCTGACCGGTCACGGCCTGCAGGCCAACTCCATCGGTTTCCTGATCGATGCCGACTCGCCCGCCATCTGGCGCGGCCCGATGGTGACCCAGGCGCTCGAACAATTGCTGCGCCAGACCAACTGGCGCGACCTGGACTACCTGATCGTCGACATGCCACCGGGCACCGGCGACGTGGCGCTGACGCTGGCGCAGAAGGTGCCGGTGGTGGGCGCGGTCATCGTCACCACGCCGCAGGACGTCGCGCTGCTGGACGCGCGCAAGGGTCTGCGCATGTTCCAGAAAGTCGAGGTGCCGATCCTGGGCGTGGTCGAGAACATGGCCATCCATATCTGCTCGCAGTGCGGCCATGCCGAGCACATCTTCGGCGAAGGCGGCGGCCAGCGCATGGCCGAGCAGTACGGCACGCCCTGGCTGGGCAGCCTGCCGCTGACACTGGCGATCCGCGAACAGACCGACGCCGGCACCCCCACCGTGGTGGCCGATCCTGGCAGCGAAGCGGCGGGCCTGTACCGCGCCATCGCCCGTAAACTCGCGGCCGGCGTTGCGGCGCTGCCCCGTGACATGGCCGGGAAATTCCCGTCCATCGTCGTGCAGCAGCCGTCGTAACGCATGCGGTGGGCGGCCCGGGCCTTCTTGGCTGGACTTTGCGTCGTGGCGGGCGAGGCTGCGGCCAAGCGCCCGGAGATCATCGTGGACCCGGGCGGCGTGCCGCCCGCCGCGCTGCAGGCGATCACCGAGGCGGTGGGCGCCATCGCGCGCCTGGCTGAAGACCAGGACGGCGGCGAAATCAACCGCCTGCGGCGCCGCGCCCGCGACGCCACGCTGGCCGCGCTGGCCACGCAGGGGTATTTCTCGCCCACCGTCACGCTCGAGGCCGGCACCGACATCGGCGGCGAAACCTGGGATATCGGCATCGTGCCGGGCAAGCGAACCACGGTGTCCTCGGTCGACCTGACCTTCACCGGCCGCATCACGCGGCCGGAATACGCGCAGCGGGTGCAGAAGCTGCGCGACGACTGGCTGCTCAAACCGGGCCAGCCCTTCATCAACGCCGATTGGAACAAGGCCAAGTCGTCGCTGCTGGACGAGGTCTCGGTGCGCGACTTCATGCTGGCGCGCATGACGGCGTCCGAAGCCGAGGTGCAGGCCGACAGCGCGTCGGCGGCCCTGCGCGTCACCATCGACAGCGGACCGCAGGTGCGCATGGGCGAACTCAGCACCGAGGGCCTGGAGCGGGTGCCGCCCAAGCTGATCACCCGTTACGTGCGCTATTCGCCGGGGGCGGCCTACGATCAGAACCGGCTGGATGAATGGCAGCAGGACCTGCAGTCCACCGCATTCTTCCGCGGCGCCTTCGTCGCGCTGCGCCAGCCCGGCAGCGACCAGCAGCTTGCCGAACCGGCGTCGGACCGCGCTCGCGCGCCGGGCGCCGCCAACGCCGCCGAGTCGGCGCCGGCCGGCGATCCGGTGGTGTCTGGCGCCGTGCCGCCGCCGCCGCCCAAGTACGACTCGGACGGCGAAGTGACGCTGCCGGTGCAGGTGCGGGTGGTGGAAGCGCCGCCCAAGCGCTTTTCGGCCTCGTTGGGCGTCGACGACGAGGCCGGCGTGCGGCTGGAATCGCTCTATCGCCAGAATGTGGTGTTCGGCCAGCCGCTGACCATGGAATCGGGCTTCAGCGTCGACCGCCTGCAGCAGCGCGTCTATACCGATTTCCTGCTGCCGCCGACCGAGCGCGGCTACAAGGACTCCATCGGCGTGCTGGCGCAGCATTCCGACATCCAGGGCCTGGCGGTGACCCGCTACGCCCTGGGCGCCACCCGCAGCCAGGAGCGCAAGGGCGCCGGCGACAGCCGGGTCACCTACGAAACCCGCTGGGGCCTGCTGCTGGCGCACGACGACGTCAAGATCGACGGCGGCGACGAATATTCTCTGCCCACGCTGACCGCCACCGGCGAGTGGCTGCGGCGCGACGTGGACAACAAGTACGACCCACGCGAGGGCAACCTGATCGCGCTGGGCGGCGGCGTGGGCGTGACGCTGGATACCGGCGAGCCCTACACCCGCGCCCGTTTCCGGGCCCAGAAATGGTGGCCGATCGGCAAGCTGGACGTGCTGACCGTGCGCGGCGAGGTCGGGCGGGTCTGGTCCAATGGCAACGTGCAGGTGCCGGACGATTTCGGTTTCCGTACCGGCGGCGCGCGCTCGATCCGGGGCTACAAGTACCAGAGCATCGGCCTCAAGCGCGACAAGGCCATCGTGGGGGCGCCCACGTTGGTGGTTGGCAGCATCGAGTACGACCATTACTTCAATGAACGCTGGGGCATGGGCGTGTTCGTCGATGCCGGCGACGCGGCGCAGTCGTTCGGCGACATGTCGCTGGCGGTCGGTTACGGCGTGGGCGCGCGGGTGCGCACGCCGGCCGGCCCGCTGTTCCTGGACGTGGCCTACGGCCAGCGCGAGCGCGACCTGCGCCTGCACTTCTCGCTGGGGATCGCGTTTTGACGGCGCTGCGCGGATTCCTGCGGCGCCTGTTGGTGTGGTGGCTGCCGGGGCTGGCGATGCTGGCGGTGCTGGCGTGCAGCTTCGTGTTCTGGCTGCTGGCCTCGCAGACCGGCACCCGGCTGCTGCTGACCACCGCCGCCCAGCAACTGGACGGCCAGGCGCTGGACGTGCGCGGCTCGGTGCTGCGCGGGCTGGACGTCGGGCGGCTGGACTTGAACATCAGCGGCACCCGCATCGGCATCAGCGACCTGCGCCTGAGCGTGCATTGGCGCGCGCTGGGCAATCGCTTGCTGCACGTGCGCGAGATCTCGGCGGGCAACGTCGAAGTCGCCCTGACCGCCAGCGACGAAGCCACCGCCAAGGGCGAAGACGAACCCTTCACCTTGCCGTCGCTGCCGGTGGATATCGCCGTGGACCGGCTGGCGCTGGGTGAATTCCATTTGCTGCAGGACGGCCAGCCGCTACCGGTCGAACTGGGCGACCTGAATGCCACTTTCGCCGCCGGCAAGCAGGGCGCGCAGCTGCGCATCGCCAATCTGCGCGTGGGCCACGAGGTCGGCCAGGCGCAACTGAGCGGGCAAGCCGAATTGCAGGGCCTGGCCGATCCCTGGCCGTTCGCCGCGCGGCTGGACGTGATGGCGCGCGGATCGGGCCCGGCCTCGCCGCTGTGCCAGGCCGATCAGTTGAGCGGCAAGTTCGCGCCGCCCGCGAAACCGCAAGAGGAAAGGCCCAAGGCGCCCGAGGCGGCCAAGCCCCGGGCCGGCAAGGCCAAGGGTGAATCCGCCAAGGCCGCCGCCGGCGCCAGGCCGTCCTCCGCCACGCCGACCGAGGGCGCCCAGGCCAAGACCACGGATGCGTTCGTCGGCCCGCCGGCGCCGGCCTGCCAGGTGATGTTGCAGGCCGATGCGGCGGGCTCGCTGGACGGCATCCAGGCCAAGCTGGATGGCACCGGCGCCGGTCTGGCGTTGGAGGTGATGGCCGATCTGGCGCCGCGCACGCCGCTGGTGCTGCGCAGCGCGCGCGCCGAGGCGCGGTTGCCGGACCAGTCGACGCTGTCGGCGCGCCTGGACCTGCGGGCGGTGGACGGCCAGCCGGGCCGCGACCGCATCGTCGGCACCGTTGGGGCGCGGCGCCTGGACCTGTCGCCCTGGCTGGGTGACGCGATTCCGCCGGCCATCGTCAGCGCCAGCGCGCAGTTGAGCGCCGAGTTCGAGAACCTCAGCCAGTTGCGCCAGGCCGCGATCGACCTGCGCTTCGAAGACGGCGCGCGCTGGAACAAGCAGGCGCTGGCGGGCGCGGTCAAGGCCCAGGTGGATATCGCCGCGCCCGCCGCCGGCCCGCAGGTCAGCGCCAGCGCCGTGGCGTCGGGCCCAGATGCCGCGCCGGGAGCCCCCGATGCCGCGGTCAGGCCCGCCGCCGATGCGCCCGATGCCGCCGCCAAGCCCGCCGCTGGCACGCCCGCCGCCGGTACACCCGCCGCCGATCTGCTGGCCGGACTGCGCATCCACGGCCTGGACGTCGATCTCAAGCTGGGCGCCAACCGGATCCGGGCGCAGGGCGAGATCGGCGGGGCCGACGGCGCGCTGACGCTGGACGCGCAGGCGCCGCAGCTGGATGCCTTCTGGCCCGGCATTCCGGGCGGCGCCGACCTCAAGGGCAAGCTCGGCGGCACCATCGCCGCCCATAAGGCCGAGATCACCGCCGGCTACAACCCGCCCAAGCCGCGCCCCGGTGTGTTGGGCGAATCGCGGGCCCAGGCCACGCTCGCCTTCGCTGGCGGTTGGGGCAAAGGCGCGGCGGGGGCGGCCGACGCCGCCCTGACCGGTTGGCGCGGCACGGTTTCGCGCCTGACGGCCGACAGCGCCGGCTTTACCGTTTCGGTCGACCGGCCCGTGACGCTGTCTTACCTGCCGGCGGCGGTGGCGCCGCAATGGCAGTGGCAAGTGGGCCAGACCGTGCTGGGGGTGGCCCTGCCGGGCAAGGAAAAACTGGCGATCGCGCACAAGGGGTCGCGCGGCGACGCCAAGCGCTGGGAAACCGCCGGGCAGGCCGACAACCTGGTCATCACCGCCGCGATGGCGCGGCAGGTGATCGCCGCCGTCGACCCGGAGGCCGCGGCCAAGATGAACAAAGGACCGAAGCGCGTCAATGCTACGGTGGCGGAAAGCCAGCGCCGCATCGCGCTGGACGCGTCCTGGGACCTGAAATTCGACGGCCGCCTGGCCGGCCGCGCCCGCATCGCGCGGCGCGACGGCGATCTGCTGATCCCGGGCGACCCGCCGGTGCCGCTGGGGGTGAAGGCGCTGGTGCTGGACCTGACCGCCACGCCGACCTCGGCCAACGCCAGCCGGCTGGACGCCAAGCTGGACCTGGCCACCGACAAGATGGGCAAGATCGCCGGCAATGGCACGGCGGTGCTGGCGGTGGACGCCAAGGGCGGCATGGCGCTCGATCCGCGCCAGCCGATCCGCGCCAGGCTGGATGCGGATATCACCGATCTGGCCTGGGTCGGCCTGTTCGTCGGCGACTCCATGGAGGTCGGCGGCCAGGTCAAGGCCAACCTCGAAGCCCAGGGCACGCTCAGCGGCAAGTGGAGCGCGAGCGGCGCGATCCGCGGCGACAAGCTGCGCGTGGTGCGCATCGACGACGGCGTGCGCCTGATCGACGGCACGCTGGCCGCGCGGCTGGACGGCGACAAGCTGGTGCTCGACAGTCTGCGTTTCCCGGCCTCGCTGCGCGTGATGCCGGCCGAATGGCGCACCAAGGAATGGATCACCACCAACCCCGAGGCCAAGGGCGGCTATGCCGAAGCCAAGGGGCAATGGAACCTGATCGACGGCGGCGGCAACGTGCGCCTGACGCTGTACCGCTTTCCGGCGCTGCAGCGCTCCGACCGCTATGCCATGGTCTCCGGCACCATCGACCTGAACGCCGCGATGCCGCGCATCGACATCGTCGGCGACCTGAAGGCGGACGCCGGCTGGTTCAGCCTGGAGATCCTGCAGGGCGTGCCGTCGCTGGACGACGACGTCAAGGTGCGGCGCGCGGGCGACGACCCCGGCACCGTGTCGACGCCGCTGCAGACCAGCATGAACCTGAAGTTCGACATGGGGCCGCGCTTCTACATCACCGGCATGGGGCTGGACGCCGGCCTGCTGGGGTCGATCCAGATCCTGCTGAACGACGGCCGCCTGACCGGCGTGGGCGCGCTGCGCACGCGGGGCGGCGGCATCGAGGCCTATGGCCAGAAACTGCGGCTGCGGCGCGGGACGCTGACCTTCCAGGGCCGCCTGGACAACCCGCTGCTGGACATCGAGGCCCTGCGCACGGGCGAGCAGGTCGAGGCCGGTGTCAAGGTGGTGGGCACCGCGCAGCGTCCGCGTATCGACCTGGTGTCGTATCCGGACGTCAGCGACGTCGAGAAGCTGTCGTGGTTGCTGCTGGGGCGCGGCCCCGACGAAAGCGGCAGCGACGCCGCGCTGCTGCTGTCGGTGGGCACGGCCCTGCTGGGCGGCGGCGAGCCGTTCTACAAGCAATTCGGGCTGGACGACCTCAGCGTGCGCACCGGCAACCTGGGCAGCTCGGGCAGCATTCTGCCGGACCGCACCGTGGCCGGCGACGTCAACCGCGACAGCGATAGCCAGCTGGCGACGCAATTCCTGGTGGCCAGCAAGTCGTTCGCCAATGGCATCACGCTCAGCGTCGAGCAGGCGCTGGCCGGCAGCGACACCGTGGGCCGGGCCAGCTACCGGCTGGCGCGGGGCCTGTCGCTGGACCTGAAGGGCGGTTCGGTCAACGGCATCGCGCTGGTGTACCGTACCTTCTTCGGCGATTGATATCCGATGCCGTTCCGTCCCCATTCGGGGGCGGGGCGGCGCTCGGGATAAAATGTCGCCCATTCCATTCCCCCAAGCACCTCTGCCATCATGAGCATCAAAAGCGACCGCTGGATCCGCCGCCAGGCCGAAGCCGGCATGATCGAACCCTTCGAAGCGGGTCAGGTCCGCACGGCCAATGGCGGGCGCATCGTCAGCTACGGCACCAGCAGCTACGGCTACGACGTGCGCTGCGCCGACGAATTCAAGATCTTCACCAACATCAATTCCACCATCGTCGATCCCAAGAATTTCGACGAAGGCTCGTTCGTGGATTTCAAGGGCGATGTCTGCATCATCCCGCCCAATTCGTTCGCGCTGGCCCGCACGGTCGAATACTTCCGCATCCCGCGCAGCGTGCTGACGATCTGCCTGGGCAAGAGCACCTACGCGCGCTGCGGCATCATCGTCAACGTGACGCCGCTGGAACCCGAATGGGAAGGCCACGTCACGCTGGAATTCTCGAACACCACGCCGCTGCCCGCCAAGATCTACGCTGGCGAAGGCTGCGCGCAGATGCTGTTCCTGGAAAGCGACGAGGTCTGCGAGACCTCGTACGCCGACCGGGGCGGCAAATACCAGGGCCAGCGCGGCGTCACGTTGCCGCGCACCTGACGGCCCAGCGGCGGGGGCGCCGCCCGGCGCGCCCGCCTTGCCTGCACGCCCGTCAGGCGCGTCCCGGCGCCAGGCGCAGGTATTCGATGTCCCATTCGCTTTCCGACACCTGCGCGAAACCGTGGCGGCGGTAGAAGCGGTTCGAGTCGCTGCCGCGCAGCGCGCCCACACTGACCGGCAGGCCGCGTCGGTCGGCATCCTGCAGCAAGCGGCCCAGCACCTGGCCGCCCACCCCCAGCCCCTGCGCCGCGGGCACCACATACAGATGATCCAGCCGCAGGCCGTCGCCGTCCGGGCGCACGGCATAGAAGCCGATGCGCGCGCCGTCGCGCTCGATGAACCAGGTGTGGTCGGGCCGGAACGTGGCGCGCAGCCGCGCCCGCGCCCGTTCCGGGTCGAACCGGCCCAGGCGTTCCAGGCTGTCGCGCATGGCTTCGATACGGATCGCCAGCAGGGTGTCGAAGTCGGCCTCGGTCACCGGCGCGTCGCGTAGCGCGCCCGCCGCCAGCGCGTCGTAGCCCCGGCCCAGGAACTGCATGATGCAGATGCCATGGCCGAATGGATCGCTCAGGTGGGCGATGCGGCCCCAGTCATGCGACGCCGCCGGGTCCTCCAGCCGCGCGCCCGCGGCCACCGCCCGGGCGACCGCGTCGTCGACGTCATCGACCACCACGTCCAGGTGCACCGGCGTCCAGTGGCGGGCGTAGTCGCGCGGCTGGCGCACGGCGCCCGCGGCCGGCGTGCCGGCGGCCTTTTGCAGCAGGTAGATGGGCGCCGACGCGCCCAGCATTTCGGCGGCCCCCGGTCCCAGCCGGCGGTGCAGCGTCAGCCCGAAGGCGCGGCCATAGAAATCGATGGCCGCCTCAAGATCGGGAACGTCGATATTGACCAGGATGCGCATGAGGTTTTTCCAGGGGGGCGAGCGCTGAACATAGCACGGCGCGCCCGCCGCGCAAGCGTCGCTAACTCGCTAAAGAACCCGCGACCGCGACCGTAAAATGGCATATGTGTTTGCCGATTTGGCGACGTCATCTCAGCAAGCGTGAGCAAGGCCCTATCCGTGCGTTACCCCCATATCCCCTGGCTGCCCCTGTTGTTCTACCCTGCGCTGCCGGTGATGGCGGCGGTCGGGCTGTTGCTGTGGCGCCAGTGGCCTCCGGCGCTGACCCAGATCGTGCCGTTCGTGCCGTGGGTCATGGCGCTGGTCGGCGCGGCCATCTGCCTGATGTACCAGCGCTCGCAGACACTGGCATTGATGCTGGCGGTGCTGGCCGCCGTGGCCGCGTGGCCGATGCTGGCCAGCCAGGCGCCCTGGGCGCTGGGGCCGGCGCTGGTGTGGTGGTCGCTGGCCTACACCATCAATGCGCTGTGGCCCGAGCGCGCCGGCATGCTGCGCGACCTGGCCGCGCGCCTGGGGCTGATGGCCGCGGGCGCCGCCGTCATCGCGTTGGCGGGCAAGGAAGGGGTGGCGCAATTGTTCGGCGCGCTGGCGGTGCAAGGCGTGCTGGCGCGGCTGGGCGTGCCGTTCGAGGCGCTGGCGGCGCTGTTGCTCACCGGCCTGACCCTGACCCTGTTGCTGTTGCGTTATGGCCGTCCGCAGCAGGCCGGCCAATGGCTGGGTTTCGTCTGCATGGCCTGGGCGCTGCCGCGCGGCGCCCAGCACGGCATCGAACTGGCCGTGATGGCCGCCGCCGCGTTGACCTCGCTGTCCATTTCGCTGGCGCACGAGGGCTATCACATGGCCTTCCGCGACGAACTCACCGGTCTGCCCGGGCGGCGTGCGCTCAACGAGCGCCTGCAGCGCATGGGCCGCGTCTATACGCTGGCCATGGCCGACGTGGACCACTTCAAGGCATTCAACGACACCCACGGCCACGACGTCGGCGACCAGGTGCTGCGCATGGTGGCGGCGCAACTGCGCCGGGTGTCTGGCGGCGGCTATGCCTATCGCTACGGCGGCGAGGAATTCACGTTGGTGTTTCCGGGCAAGACCGCGGTCGAGGCCATTCCGCACCTGGAAACCGTGCGGCGCGCGATCGAGGCCTACCAGATGCGCCTGCGTGACAAGCCGGCGCGGCCCAAGGCCGATCAGCTCGGGCTGCGCCGGCGCGGCGCGCGCGCCGGCCGCAATGCGCGTCCGCTGCGCGTGACGGTCAGCATCGGCGTGGCCGAGCGCGGCGAGACGCTGCGTGCGCCGGATGCGGTCATCAAGGCCGCCGACCAGGCGCTGTACAAGGCCAAGGATGGCGGCCGCAACCAGGTCTGCGCCTATGGCGCGCGGCGGCGCGCGGGCGCCGCCTGACGCGGGTGCGCCGAACCCGGGGGGCGTCAACGGCCGGGCAGCGGCAGCGCCATCAGCAATTCGTCGTACAGCGTGCCGTTGACGCACAGCGCTTCCTGCTCGTGGCCGTACTGCTCGAAGCCGAGGCTGGCGTACAACTGACAGGCGGCGGCATTGTTGGCGGTGACGCTCAATTGCACCGTGCGCACGCCGCGCATGGCGGCGGCATGGTCGATGGCCGCCCGCATCAGCAGCCGGGCCAGGCCGCAGCCGCGCCAGGGCGGCGCCACGTAGACGCTCCAGACATGCGCCTTGTGCCGCATCTTCAGTTTGCGCTGCCGGGCCACGCCGATGATGCCGGCCAGCGCGTCTCCGGCGAACACGCCGAACATCGCGCTGTCGTCCGCGGGGGCGATCCAGCCGCGGATGTCTTCCAGTGTCAGCGTGTGTTCCTCTTCGTAACTCGATCCGAATGCTTCCGGCGTCTCGCGCAGGGCGTCCAGGCGCAGCTGGCGTAGCGCCGGGGCATCCTCGGGGGCAAGACGTCGGACCAGCGGGGCGGGAGCGGAATTCACGGGACGGGGCGAGTGTTGGGAATAGGGAACGGTCTGGCCAGTATAGGGGCAGGGGCCGCCTATAATGGGGTCAACGCCGCTTGCGGTTTTCACAAAGGAGCCACTGATGTTCGGTTTCCTCAAGATAAACCAGGACGCCAAGCGCGACGAAGTCCAGGAAGAGTTCGTGGCGCGCGTGGCCACCGCCGCGCAGGATTTCGTCCAGGCAGCCGGATCGGCCGGCACCGGGCTCGACTACTCCCCGTCGAGCGTCCACGCGCTAGACGACGCGCTCGAAGCCGCGCACCTGGGCACGCTGCCCCTGACCCCCATGCAGACCGTTGGCGCGGCCGCCTACCTCTACGAAGTGGCCCGGCGCGCCCATGGCGGCCTGTACGAGGTCTGCGACGACGAGGACCCGGTGGTGCTGGTCTGCGGCGGGCCCGACGCCGAAATCTGCTTCGGCGCCATCGCCAAGGTCGAACGGCGCATCCGCTACGGCGCCGCCGAGGCCATCCCGCCGTACTTCGACCGCTTCCTGGCGGCGCTGGCGGCGGGCCAGGACGTCACCATCCGTTAGGGTCGGCCGCCCGGCGCGGGCCGCTTCATGGGGCGGACCGGGGGCGCGGCAGGCCCCTCGTCCGCCACCCGGGTCCGCGCCTCGCGCGGCCCGCTGGCGGCCGCCCTCGGGAAAACCATAGGGCCTGGAGAAAAACGGCCCTACAATTCCGCCATTCCCGCCGCCGGCGGGAACCTCGCGCCCGCCTGTCATCAGACGGTTTTTCACTAGAAGTACACTCGCGTCCGCCAACCCGGTCCGATTCGCCTTGCCCCCAGGAGCGCCTGCATGAAATTCCGCTTCCCCATCTTCATCATCGACGAGGACTACCGTTCCGAGAACGCGTCCGGTCTGGGTATCCGCGCCCTGTCCGCGGCGATCGAGGCCGAGGGCGTCGAGGTGATCGGGGTGACCAGTTACGGCGACCTGAGTTCGTTCGCCCAGCAGCAGAGCCGGGCCAGCGCCTTCATCCTGTCGATCGACGACGAAGAGTTCGACGTGGATTCGCCCGAGGACGTGGCCAGCGCGATCAAGAACCTGCGCACCTTCATCGGCGAACTGCGCTTCCGCAACGCCGACATCCCCATCTACCTGTACGGCGAGACGCGCACCTCGGAACACATTCCGAACGACATCCTGCGCGAACTGCACGGCTTCATCCACATGTTCGAGGACACCCCCGAATTCGTGGCGCGCCACATCATCCGCGAAGCGCGCAGCTATGTGGACAGCCTGCCGCCGCCGTTTTTCCGCGAGCTGGTCAAGTACGCGCAGGATGGCTCCTATTCCTGGCACTGCCCCGGCCACTCGGGCGGCGTGGCGTTCCTGAAGAGCCCGGTGGGCCAGATGTTCCACCAGTTCTTCGGCGAGAACATGCTGCGCGCCGACGTCTGCAACGCCGTCGACGAACTGGGCCAACTGCTGGACCACACCGGCCCGGTGGCCGAGTCCGAACTGAACGCGGCGCGCATCTTCCACGCCGACCACTGCTACTTCGTGACCAACGGCACCTCGACCTCGAACAAGGTGGTGTGGCACGCCAACGTCGCCGCCGGCGACGTGGTGGTGGTGGACCGCAACTGCCACAAGTCGATCCTGCACGCCATCACCATGACGGGCGCGATCCCGGTGTTCCTGCGCCCGACGCGCAACCACCTGGGCATCATCGGCCCGATCCCGCTGGAAGAGTTCCACCCGGACAGCATCCGCAAGAAGATCGAGGCCAACCCGTTCGCGCGCGAAGCGGTGAACAAGAACCCGCGCATCCTGACGCTGACGCAGAGCACCTACGACGGCGTGATCTACAACGTCGAGATGATCAAGAAGGAACTGGGCAGCTACGTCGACACGCTGCACTTTGACGAAGCCTGGCTGCCGCACGCCTCGTTCCACGAGTTCTACCAGGACATGCACGCGATCGGCCAGGACCGTCCGCGCAGCAAGGACGCGATGGTGTTCGCCACGCACTCCACGCACAAGCTGCTGGCCGGCATCTCGCAGGCCTCGCAGATCATCGTGCAGGAATCCGAGACCCGCAAGCTGGACCGCAACGTCTTCAACGAAGCCTACCTGATGCACACGTCGACCTCGCCGCAGTACGCGATCATCGCGTCGTGCGATGTGGCCGCCGCCATGATGGAGCCGCCGGGCGGCACCGCGCTGGTCGAGGAGAGCATCCGCGAAGCCATGGACTTCCGCCGCGCCATGCGCAAGGTGGAATCGGAGTTCGGCAAGAACGACTGGTGGTTCAAGGTCTGGGGCCCGAACCGCCTGGTGTCCGAAGGCATCGGCAACCGCGATGAGTGGATCCTGGAGTCGAACGACCACTGGCACGGCTTCGGCGACCTGGCCGAAGGCTTCAACATGCTGGACCCGATCAAGGCCACGGTCATCACGCCGGGGCTGGACATGTCCGGCAGCTTCGGCGAAACCGGGATCCCGGCCGCGCTGGTCTCCAAGTACCTGACCGAGCACGGGGTGGTGGTCGAGAAGACCGGCCTGTATTCGTTCTTCATCCTGTTCACCATCGGCATCACCAAGGGCCGCTGGAACACGCTGCTGACCGCGTTGCAGCAGTTCAAGGACGACTACGACCGCAACCAGCCGCTGTGGCGCATCCTGCCGGACTTCTGCCGCGGCCATCGCCGCTACGAGCGCATGGGCCTGCGCGACCTGTGCCAGCAGATCCACGAGGCCTACCGCGAACGCGACGTGGCCCGCCTGACCACCGAGATGTACCTGAGCGACATGGTGCCGGCGCTCAAGCCGTCCGACGCCTTCGCCCGCATGGCGCACCGCGAGGTCGAGCGCGTGGATATCGACAAGCTGGAAGGCCGCGTCACCGGCGTGCTGCTGACGCCGTATCCTCCGGGCATCCCGCTGCTGATCCCGGGGGAGCGCTTCAACCGCACCATCGTCCAGTATCTGCAGTTCGCGCGCGAGTTCAACGAGCGTTTCCCGGGCTTCGAGACCTACATCCACGGCCTGGCCGACGAAGTGGGGCCGGACGGCGAGAAGCGTTATTACGTTGATTGCCTGATCGAAGACTGATCGGGTCCGGAGTCCTGATGTTCGATGTCGCCGTTCTCGGCGCCGGCGCCGCTGGCATGATGTGTGCCGCGGTCGCCGGTCAGCGCGGCCTGCGCGTGGTGCTGGTGGATCACGCCGAACGGCTGGCCGAGAAGATCCGTATCTCGGGCGGCGGCCGCTGCAACTTCACCAACATCGGCGCGGGGCCCGCCAATTTCCTCTCCGACAACCCGCATTTCTGCCGGTCGGCGTTGTCGGGCTACACCCCGCAGGACTTCCTGGCGCTGCTCAGGCGCCACCGCATCGCCTGGCACGAGAAGCATCGCGGCCAGCTGTTCT
This sequence comes from Achromobacter sp. HNDS-1, assembly GCF_040084795.1. Taxonomy (NCBI): domain Bacteria; kingdom Pseudomonadati; phylum Pseudomonadota; class Betaproteobacteria; order Burkholderiales; family Alcaligenaceae; genus Achromobacter; species Achromobacter sp. HNDS-1. The sequence continues at coordinate 2,436,688 of NZ_CP157584.1, read as the reverse complement.
GCGACGATTCCAGCGAATCCATCATCGAGATGCTGCGCGCCGAATGCGATGCCGGCGGCGTGCAGTGGCGCATGGGCTGCCAGGTGGCCGAGGTGGCCCATGGCGAGGCCGGCTTCGAACTGCGCACCAGCCAGGGCGTGATCCGCGCGGCCAAGCTGGTGGTGGCCACCGGCGGCATGGCGATCCCGCAGTTGGGCGCCACCGATTTTGGCCTGAAGCTGGCGCGCCAGTTCGGCCTGAAGGTGGTCGAGCCGCGCCCGGCGCTGGTGCCGCTGACCTTCGACGCCGCGCACTGGCAGCCGCTGGCCGAGCTGTCCGGCGTGGCGCTGGAGGTCAACCTGGCGACGGGGCAGGGCAAGGCGCGCGGCGAGTTTCTCGAAGACCTGCTGTTCACCCATCGGGGCCTGTCGGGCCCGGCGATCCTGCAGATCTCCAGCTACTGGAAGCCGGGCGAGCCCATCGTCATCGACCTGGCGCCGGGGCGCGACCTGGCGGCCGAACTGCTGGCGGCCAAGTCCGGCAACCGGCAGCAGTTGCACACGGTGCTGGCCGGCCTGTGGCCCAAGCGCCTGGCCGACCGCTGGCTGCAACTGGCCGAGCAGGGCGGCAAGCCGGGCCTGGCGGCGCTGCGCCTGGCCGATGCGCCGGACAAGACCCTGCGCGCGCTGGCGCAGGACATCCACCAATGGACCCTGGTGCCCAGCGGCACCGCCGGCTACAAGAAGGCCGAGGTCATGCGCGGCGGGGTCGATACGCGCGGGCTGGACCAGAAATCGATGCAGGCCCGCGCCATGCCCGGCCTGTACTTCATCGGCGAAACCGTGGACGTCACCGGCTGGCTGGGCGGCTACAACTTCCAGTGGGCCTGGGCCTCCGGCGTGGCCTGCGGCAAGGCGCTCTAGCGGTTCCGGGCGCTGCCCGCGTGCCCCGCGCTCCGGCCACATTCCTTCTGGGCGCGACGCCCGCTTTGTCCAACGCTTTTCGCGCCGCCGGCGCGGGCACGCTTCGTGCTGCTCGCCAAGGGCTGTCCGGCCCATAGCCTGCCTGCATGACAGGCATTGCAACGTTATCGTTGTCGTATCAAATAAAAATACCTATCATTTGTATTTTCAAAAATAAGACGCTTGCCCTCGTCGGCGGCGTTGCCCGACGGAGATCGCCTTGGCCTACACCCTGCCGCCCCTGCCTTACGCCTACGACGCGCTTGAACCGCACATCGATGCGCTGACGATGGAGATCCACCACGGCAAGCATCACCAGACCTACGTCAACAACCTGAACGCCGCGCTGGAAGGCGCCGGCATCGCCACCGACGAGCCGGTCGACGCCCTGGTGGCGCGCATCGACCAGTTGCCCGAGGCGATCCGCGGCGCGGTGCGCAACAACGGCGGCGGGCATGCCAATCACAGCCTGTTCTGGGCGGTCATGTCGCCGCGCGGCGGCGGCGAGCCCGACGGCGCGCTGGCCCGCGCCATCGATGCCGAGCTGGGCGGCCAGGCAGCCTTCCGCGATGCCTTCACCAAGGCCGCGCTGACGCGCTTCGGCAGCGGCTGGGCCTGGCTCAGCGTGACGCCGGACGGCAAGCTGGCAGTGGAAAGCAGCGCCAACCAGGATAGCCCGCTGATGCAGGGCAACACGCCGATCCTGGGGCTGGACGTGTGGGAGCACGCCTACTACCTCAAGTACCAGAACCGCCGTCCGGAATACATCGGCGCCTTCTACAATGTGATCGATTGGTCCGAGGTGGCGCGCCGCTACGCCGTCGCCGTGGGCTGAGCCGGCATCGCGCGGGGGCAGTGGACCATGAACACCTTCAGCCGTCATCGCATCCGGCCCGCGGCCACCAGCGTCAGCGTCTGGACGCTGGCGGTGCTGGTCGCCTGCCTGGGCCTGCACCAGGCCTGGGTCTATTTCGATGCCAATGCGCCGCACGTGGCCGACGCGCTGCTGGGCGGCATGGTCGCCGCCGGCGCCACCGCGGCGGGCACGCTGCCGATCCTGTTCGCGCGCACCATCCCCCAGAAGATGCAGGACAGCATGTTCGGCTTCGGCGCCGGCGTGATGCTGGCGGCCAGCGCGTTCTCGCTGGTGGCGCCGGGCATCGCGGCGGCCGAGTCGCAGGGCGCCGGCCCCTGGGGCGCGGGCCTGACGGTGGGCGCCGCCATCCTGCTGGGCGCGGCGGCGCTGCTGCTGATGGACCGGCTGTTGCCGCACGAGCATTTCATCAAGGGCCGCGAGGGCATCGAGGCGCACCGCCTGCGCCGCGCCTGGCTGTTCGTCTTCGCCATTACGCTGCACAACCTGCCCGAAGGCCTGGCCATCGGCGTCGGCTACGCCGGCAACGATCCGCTGCGGGGCACCGCGCTGGCCACCGGTATCGCCATCCAGGACATCCCCGAAGGATTGGTGGTGGCGGTGGCGCTGATCGCCGCCGGCTACAAGCGCGCGTTCGCGGTGGCGCTGGGCATGCTGTCGGGCCTGGTCGAGCCGGTCGGCGCGGTGCTGGGCGCGGTGGTGGTGGGCTGGTCGACGGCATTGCTGCCGTGGGGCCTGGGCTTTGCCGCCGGCGCCATGCTGTTCGTGATCAGCCACGAGATCATCCCCGAGTCGCACCGCAAGGGGCACGAGGTCTACGCCACCTGCGGCCTGATGCTGGGCTTCGTGCTGATGATGCTGCTGGACACCGCGCTGGGCTGACACGGGCGCGGCGCGGCGACCGGCCAGCGTTCACGGATCAACAACGCAATCGCGTTTCGCGGTATGCTTTCGGCGCTGTCACGCATGTTGCGGGAGAGAGCGGCCGTTCGCGGCTGCCGCCGAAGGCGCAATTCGCCCGGAATCGCTCAGGTATCCCATACCGCGCATGCTTGCCCTGTCCCGGTTTTCACCGCGCGGACGCGGCAAAGCAGCACTCTGGAGAGACCTGGCGCCGCTGCCCAATCAGGGACATAGCGAGCAGCCCAGGCGCCGAAGGTGCAAACCCGCCACGCGGGGCAACTCTCAGGCAAAAGGACAGAGGGGCGGAAGATTCAGCCGTTGCGTGGGCGCATCCCGTCCGCCGGCGGCATTCCGTAACCCTGGCAACGCTGCCGCTCCGGAGTACCCGCGCATGTCCGCACCCCTCAAACGCACCCCGCTGGCCGACGAACATATCGCCTCTGGCGCCCGCATGGTCGATTTCGGCGGCTGGGACATGCCCCTGGCCTACGGCTCGCAACTGGAAGAGCACCACGCGGTGCGCCAGGACGCCGGCATGTTCGACGTCTCGCACATGCTCAACGCCGACATCACCGGCCCCGACGCCTACGCCTTCCTGCAGCGCCTGGTGGCCAACGACGTGGCCAAGCTGACCGTGCCCGGCAAGGCGCTCTACACCTGCATGCTGAACCCGCAGGGCGGCGTCATCGACGACCTGATCGTGTATTTCTTCGCCGCCGACGAATGGCGCGTGGTGGTCAACGCCGGGACCGCCGACAAGGACATGGCCTGGATGCAGCGCGTCAGGCAGGCCGGCAAGTTCGACGTCACCATCACGCCGCGCCGCGACCTGGCCATGATCGCCGTGCAGGGGCCCAACGCCCGCGCCAAGGTCTGGGCCGCGCGCCCCGCCTGGCAGGCCGCCAGCGAGCCGCTGACCCCGTTCGTGGCCGCCCGCGTCGGCGACGACACGCTGGTGGCGCGCACCGGCTACACCGGCGAAGACGGCTTCGAGATCGTGCTGCCCGCCGCCGAGGCGGTGCAACTGTGGCGCGACCTGGCGGCCCAGGGCGTGCGCCCGGCCGGCCTGGGCGCGCGCGACACGCTGCGCCTGGAAGCCGGCATGAACCTCTACGGCCAGGACATGGACGAACTGACCCAGCCCGGCGAAGCCGCGCTGACCTGGACGGTGTCCCTGAAGAACCCCGAGCGCCGCTTCATCGGCCGCGACGCGCTGGAGCAGTTCGCCACGCCCGCCGCCTTCGTCGGCCTGAAGCTGCAGGAACGCGGCGTGATGCGCGCCCACATGGCGGTGCGCACCAAGAACGGCACGGGCGAACTCACCAGCGGCACCATGTCGCCGACGCTGGGCGTGTCGATCGGTTTTGCCCGCCTGCCGCAAGGCGTGGTCGCGGGCGACACGGTCGAGGTCGACATCCGCGGCAAGTGGGTGCCTGCCCTGGTCTGCAAGCTGCCGTTTGTCCGTAACGGCAAAGCCGTCGAACACTCGTAAACTCGAAGCTTCGCGCCGCTGGCCGGGCCCTCGGGGCAGGCCGCCGGCGCGAGGCGCGCAACACCGTTTCCCTATCTGAATCCCCCAGGAGTTCCCATGAGTCTGCCCACCGATCGCAAGTACACCGAGTCCCATGAATGGGTCAAAGCCGAAGGCGACGTGTTCGTCGTCGGCATCACCGATACCGCCCAGGACCAGCTGGGTGACCTGGTCTTCGTCGGCGACGTCAAGGTCGGCGCCAAGCTGAACGCGGGCGAGACCGCCGGCGTGGTCGAGTCGGTCAAGGCCGCCTCCGACATCTACGCGCCCGTGGCCGGCGAAATCGTCGCGTTCAACGACGAGCTGGAAAGCAACCCCAACCTGATCAACGAATCGGCCTTCACCGCCTGGATCTTCAAGATCAAGCCGGTCAACGCCGCCGATGCCGACAAGCTGCTGGACGCCGCCGGCTACGAAGCCGTCGCCAACGGCTAAGCCCGTCAGGGCGGGCGCGGCGCTGGCGCCGCCGCCCGTCCATATGCATCACCGTCCGTCCCTCCCGACGACACCGCCATCCCGAGATCCCCCCATGTCGCGCGCCCTAGACACCCACACCGACTTCATCCCCCGCCACATCGGCCCCTCCGACGCCGACCAGGCCGCCATGCTCGCCGCCATCGGCAGCCCCAGCCTGGACGCCCTGATCGAAGAAGTCGTGCCGCCCAAGATCCGCAGCCAGGCGCCGCTGGCGCTGCCGCCGTCGCGCAGCGAAGCCGACGTGCTGGCCGAACTGAAGCAGATCGCCGGCCGCAACAAGGTCTACCGCAACTACATCGGCCAGGGGTACTACGGCACGCAGACGCCCAACGTGGTGTTGCGCAACATTCTCGAGAATCCCGCCTGGTACACGGCCTACACGCCGTACCAGCCCGAGATCTCGCAGGGCCGCCTGGAGGCCCTGCTGAACTACCAGACCATGGTTGCCGACCTGACCGGGCTGGACATCTCCAACGCCTCGCTGCTCGATGAAAGCACCGCCGCCGCCGAAGCCATGACGCTGGCGCGCCGCGGCGCCAAGTCGCAGAGCCCGGTGTTCTTCATCTCGCGCCACGTGCATCCGCAGACCATCGAGGTCGTGCGCACCCGCGCCGAGGGCCTGGACATCGAGATCGCCGTCGGCGACGAGGCCGACGGCCTGCCGGAGTGCTTCGGCGTGCTGCTGCAGTACCCGCACAGCACCGGCTCGGTGGCCGACTACCGCAAGCTGGCCGAGGCCGCCCACGCGCAGGGCGCGGTGGTGGCCGTGGCCACCGACCTGCTGGCGCTGGCGCTGCTGGCCGCGCCTGGCGAATGGGGCGCGGACATCGCCATCGGTTCGGCCCAGCGCTTCGGCGTGCCGTTCGGTTTCGGCGGCCCGCACGCCGGCTTCATGGCCTGCAAGGACGCCTTCAAGCGCAACATGGCCGGCCGCCTGGTCGGCGTGTCCAAGGACGCCCAGGGCAACCCGGCGATGCGCCTGGCGCTGCAGACGCGCGAACAGCACATCCGCCGCGAGAAGGCCACCTCGAACATCTGCACCGCGCAGGTGCTGCTGGCCGTGATGGCCGGCATGTACGCGGTCTGGCACGGCCCGGCCGGCATCCGCCGCATCGCCGAGCGCGTGCAGCGCTACACCGCCATCCTGCGCGCCGAACTCGGCAAGCTGGGCATCAAGGTCGCCAACGACACCTTCTTCGACACGCTGCTGCTGGAAACCGGCCCGGCCACGCCCGCCATCATCACCGCCGCCGAGTGCGAGCACATCAACCTGCGCCGTGTCGACGGCGCGCGCCTGGCCGTGTCGCTGGACGAGACCGTCACCGCCGCCGACCTGCAGGCGCTGGTGAACGTGTTCGCCGCCGGCCTGGAACGCGACGACGTCGAACTGGACATCGACGCGCTGGACGCCAAGGCGGCCGGCGGCATCCCCGCCGCGGTGGCGCGTGAAAGCGCCATCCTCAAGCATCCGGTGTTCTCCAGCGTGCAGTCGGAAACCGACATGCTGCGCTACCTGCGCAAGCTGGCCGACAAGGACCTGGCGCTGGACCGCACCATGATTCCGCTGGGCTCCTGCACCATGAAGCTGAACGCCACGGCCGAGATGATCCCCATCACCTGGCCCGAGTTCGCGCTGGTGCACCCGTTCGCGCCCGCCTCGCAGAGCAAGGGCTACGACGAGCTGATCACGCGCCTGTCGGCCGCGCTGTGCGAAATCACCGGCTACGACAACATCAGCCTGCAGCCCAACTCGGGCGCGCAGGGCGAATACGCCGGCCTGCTGGCGATCCGCGGCTACCACCAGGCCAACGGCCAGCACCAGCGCAACGTCTGCCTGATTCCGTCGTCGGCCCACGGCACCAACCCCGCGTCGGCGCAACTGGCCGGCATGGACGTGGTGGTGGTGGCCTCCGACGCCAACGGCAACGTCGACCTGGGCGACCTGCGCGCCAAGATCGAACAGGTCGGCGACAAGCTGGCCGCGCTGATGATCACCTACCCGTCCACGCACGGCGTGTTCGAGGAGGCCGTGACCGAGATCTGCGACCTGGTGCACCAGGCCGGCGGCCAGGTGTACCTGGACGGCGCCAACATGAACGCCATGGTCGGCGTGGCCAAGCCGGGCAAGTTCGGCTCGGACGTGTCGCACCTGAACCTGCACAAGACCTTCTGCATTCCGCACGGCGGCGGCGGCCCGGGCGTCGGTCCGGTGGCGGTGCGCGCGCACCTGGCGCCGTACCTGCCGGGCGTGGTGAACGAGCAGGGCAAGCTGCCCGGCGAAGCCAAGGTTGGCCCGGTCTCGGCCGCGCCGTTCGGTTCGGCCGGCATCCTGCCGATCCCGTTCGTGTACATCGCGCTGATGGGCGCCGACGGCCTGCGCCGCGCCACCGAAGTGGCGATCCTGAACGCCAACTACATCGCCACCCGCCTGCGCGGCCACTACCCGGTGCTGTACGCGGGCCGCAACGGCCGCGTGGCGCACGAGTGCATCCTGGACGTGCGTCCGCTCAAGGAAACCAGCGGCATCAGCGCCGAGGACATCGCCAAGCGCCTGATGGACTACGGCTTCCATGCCCCCACCATGAGCTTCCCGGTGGCCGGCACGCTGATGGTTGAGCCGACCGAATCCGAAGGCGTGGCCGAGCTGGACCGCTTCATCGAGGCGATGATCTCGATCCGCGAGGAAATCGCCCAGGTCGAGCGTGGCGAACGCGATCGCGAGGACAACGTCCTGAAGAACGCGCCGCACACCGCGCAGATGCTGCTGGCCGAGGAATGGCTGCACGACTACCCGCGCCAGCAGGCCGCCTACCCGGTGGCTTCGCTGCGCGAGGCCAAGTACTGGCCGCCGGTGGCGCGCGTGGACAACGCCTATGGCGATCGCAACCTGGTTTGCGCCTGCCTGCCGGTCGAAGCCTACGCCTGATGCCGCGTGACGGCCCGCCCCTTGGGGCGGGTCATCGAGGCTTGCCTGGCGACAGGCAAAAAAAACCCCCATCGCACGATGGGGGTTTTGCTTTTGCGCGGCCGTCTTACTTCCTGGCCGGCGCCGCCGACATCGCGGTGGCGAATTCCTCGGTGATGCTGAAGTAGGTGTTCAGCAGGATCTGCAGGTTCTTCTTGCCGATGCCGCCTTCGGCGTTCATGTCCATCTGCAGCACGGCCTGGTTCTTGTCGTCCAGGTAGGCGCGGGTCCAGCGGTATTCCTGGTTCCAGGCGTTGATGGCCTTGAGCGTGGCCGGCTTCTTGCTGGCGTAGGTGGCGGTGGCGACCAGGTCGTAGCACTTCTCGGAGAAGTCATTGCACAGGAATTCCAGGCGCAGGTCGGTGGCGCCGGAATTGCTGGCGTCCAGGATCAGCACCGGGCCGTCGTCGCCGTCGGTCTTGCGGGTGGTGTAGCCCATGTCTTCCAGCATATGGACGACCATGTCGACGTCGAACTCATTGACCACGTCGGCGTTGCTGGTCGCGGCCATCTCGTCGTCCATGGCGGTGGCGCCGGCGGCCGGTTCGGCTTCTTCCTCGTCATCGTCCATTGCGCTGTTCATGCCGGTCGCGCCCAGCAGGCCCGAGAACAGTTCGTCGGCGGGAATCTTCTTGCCGTTCAGGTCGCCCATGCCGTCGGCGAAGTGGAACTTGCCGACGATGTTGTCGCCGTCGTTCTTGCCGACGTTGAACATCTCGGCCATGCCGGACATGCTGCGGATGTTGTCGGCGGCCTCGGCTTCGGCCTTGTCGGCGGGCATGCCGTCCTTCTTGATGGCGTACTGCACCATCAGGTCCTGCACCATCGGCTTGGAGATCACCAGCGTGGCGTCGATCTGCTTGATGGCCTTGACCACGATTTCCTGCGGCGTCAGGTCCTTGACGTTGGGAGGATTGGCCAGGTCCAGCGTGACGTTCAGCTTGCTTTCGCCCTTGGCGGTCTTCCAGCTGATCGGGTCGATGCTGAACGAAGGGTTGCCGGCCAGCAGCTTGCCGGCGTTATCCAGCAGCACCTGGAACTGTTCGTCGTTCAGGCCCTCGTCGTGGGCATCGGCCATGTATTGGCGCATCAGCTGGTTGTAGGTATCGGACAGCTGCTTGACCGCGGCGCCGTCCAGCCGGGCCAGCTTGATGACGGCCTGGCCGTTGCCCAGCGGCACGTCGTTGACGTTGATGTCGCCGGTCTGGTAGGCGGCCTGGATGTTGATGTTCTTGTCGTCCTCGGCCAGCTTGACGGTGTAGCTGAAGTTGTCGAGGATCACCTTGGCGTCGGCGTCCGGCTTGATGACTTCGATGCGCTTGATCTTGATGCCCGAGTCGCCGACCGACAGGCCGAACTTGCCCATGCGGCTGTCGACGTCCATGGTCAGGCCGGACATCGCCATCTTGATCGGATCGCTGCCCTTGGTGCCGTCCACCGCCAGGGTGTCGGTCTTGGCATTGGCGGTGATGGCGGCCAGGCCGCGGTCGAACGTGCCGGTGATTTCCATGCCGCTGAAATCGACCGAATTGCCTTCATGCGTCACCTTCACCGGCGCGATGCGGGCGGTCGATGCCGTGCTGCCGCCAAAGCTGACCATGGCATCGGTGACCAGGGGCGAGACGTCCTTGGTCAGCTCGAACACCGGCTTGACGTTGTCCGTCTTGGCCATTTCGGTGTGGACGAAAGCCAGCTTGGGCGCGATGGCGCCGCGCGCCAGCGCGCTCTTGGGGAACGGGCCGTGTTCGATGCGGGCGTCGAATTCCAGCATGCCGTCCGGCATGTCGCTCAGACTCTTGTCGCTCTTGACGAACGACACGCCGTAGCGCGCCTGCGTCGAGAACAGGCCACGCTCGTATTTGATCTGGTCGATGCGCAGGCCGAACAAAGGCGTGATCTTGGCCAGCTTCTCGTTGGCCTCGGCCAGGCGACGCTGGGCGCCTTCCTCGATGCGCTTGCCGGTGTACCACGTGGCACCGACCCAGCTTCCCGCTCCCACTATGACCACCGCGAGGGTGATCGCTACGCTCTTTTTCATCGTTTTGCTTTGTCGTTGATTGTCGAGTCTCGTCCCAGCGGCGCGATGCCATTGCTGGGCGCGGGCGGCAGGACGCGTTCATCGGCCTGTCAGGACCCGCGGCGAGTATACCGAGGCGGGGTGGCCTCTTGCCGCGCGCCCGGTTACCGAAGATTTCAAAATGAAAGCCGGCGCCCTCGGGCGCCGGCCATATTGTCGACAAACCGCGATTTACAGCGGGTCGAGCGGGTAGATCGGCCGGCGCACGTGCTTGAAGTCAAGCTGGCCGTAGTCGGAGGTGGTGACGCCCACGCCGGTGCACTCGATGATCTCGGTGGCCATTTCGGAGAAGCCGGCGCGCCAGTGGACCCGGCTCTTGAGCACCACATAGCGCTTTTGCAGCGGATCGATGCCGGCCGACAGCAGGCAATTGATGTCGAAGGGTTCCTGGTGCCGCGATACCACCACGATTTCGACCCGTCCGGTATCGATCACCACCGTCAGGCCGGTGTCGTTGCGCACGCCACGGTACATGGGGCCGCGGTTCAGGTAGACGCCGTCGAACACCAGCTTGACGCGGCCCGTCACGGTCAGCGGTTCGCCGCGGCGATTGATGGCGGGCATGTCGACCTTGCCCCCCAGCGGCAGCGTGACGGTGCTGCCCACGCCCGCCGTGGCCGCCTCGCGCGCCGCCTGGGGATCACAGATGGCATAGAACACCACGTTGTCCAGTTCCTGGCGCAGCACCTCGGCCAGCACCGCGGTGGTGTCCATGGTGCCCCCGGAGCCGGTGTTGTCGTAGTGGTCCAGCAGCACCACCGGTCCCTGCTCGATGGCCTTGGCCCGGGCAATGGTGGGCGCCAGCGGCTCGGAATGGAACACCCATTTCGCGCGGTCGTTCCAGGCGCGGTCCAGCAGCTCGTCGCGGTATTGCTCCGCCTGGGCCAGGTTGGCGTCCGTACAGACCACGGCGCTCAGGCCGGCCTCGCGGATGTCGGCGTGGGGGAAACCCACGAACACCGAGGCCGCCAGCACGCCGTCGGCCTCCAGCTGGCGGCAGCGTTCCTGCAGCGACTTGTTGGGATCGGCGTGGGTGCCCTGGCACATGACGTGCGGCAGCATGGGCTTGCCGCCCCAGGTCATCACGGGTTTGATCTCGCCCTTGAGCGTGCGCACGATGACGTTGGCCGCGCGCACGCCGGCCTCGCGGATGTCGACGTGCGGATAGGTATGAAAGCCGCTGATGACGGTGGCGTTGTCGACGATGTCGGCGTAGATGTTGGCGTGCATGTCCAGCGTCACCGCCACCGGTGTCTCGGGATCGATCTCGCGCAGGCGGCGCAGCAGGTCGCCCTCGGCGTCTTCCACGCCTTCGGCGACCATGGCGCCGTGCAGGTCCAGCAGGATGGCGTCGTAGCCGCCCTTGCGGACCTCGTCCAGCACCCGCTTGCACAGCAGCTCGTGGGTCTCGGCGCTGGCCGGGCCGCTGGGCCAGGACTCGGCGGCCACCGGCACCACGATCTCGGCGCCGACGCGGCGCGCCACCTCGATGTAGCCGCCCAGGCCGCTGTCGGTGTTCTCGTAGGCGCGGATGGCGCGGTCGCCGGCCAGGATTTCAGGATTGCCGCGGAAAAAGCGCGCGAGCGGGGTCGGCACGGGCGAGAAGGTGTTCGTCTCGTGCTTGATCATTGCCAGAAGCCAACGCATGGAAATTCCTGTGGGTTGCCAAAGGGGAAGGGGAGCGGGACGGCGTCAGGCCCGGGGCGGTTGCGGCCAGGGCTGCTGGGCCGGGCGCATGCGTTCCCAGGCGCGGGCCACGCGCAGCACGCCCAGATCGTCGAAGCGCGCGCCGGCGATCTGCAGGCCGATCGGCAGGCCCGACTTGGTATAGCCGCAATTGACCGAGGCGGCCGGCTGCTCGCTCATGTTGTAGGGCAGGGTGTAGCCGATGTGGTGCATGGTCGTGGCGACTTCGTTGGTGGGCGCGGCCCACTCGGCGTTGTAGGCCACCACCGGCGCCACCGGCGACAGCACGTAGTCGTAGGGGGCGGTGGCGGCAACGGTCCTGGCGCGCACGTTGAGGGTTTCGTAGTAGCTGCGGAACACGGCCTCGCCGGATTGGCCGCCGCCGCTTTCGGCCCAGGCGCGGATGAAGGGCAGGATCTTGTCGCGGCGCGCTTGCGGCAGGGCCCCCAGGTCAATGGCCGAGCGGGTGCGCCAGAAACGGTCGACGCCGTCCAGCATCTCCGGCGTCATCCACGGCTTGAGCGGCGTGACGATGGCGCCGGCCGACTCGAACAGTCGGGCCGCGGCTTCGACGGCGGCGCGGATCTCCGGGTCCAGCGGCAGGCCGCAGCCGGCCTCCAGTTGCAGGCCGATGCGCAGGCCGCGCACGTCCAGCTCCAGGTTGAGCCAGTCGAAGTCCTGGAACGGCAGGCTCATGTGGTCGCGCGCGTCGGGTTGCGACAGCACGCCCATCATCAGCGCGGCGTCAGCGATGTCGCGCGTCATGGGGCCGGCGCAGCGGCCCATGAAGGGCGGGTCGATGGGAATGCGGCCCAGGCTGGGCTTGAGCGTGGCGATGCCGCACCAGGCGGCCGGCAGACGCACCGAGCCGCCGATGTCGGTGCCGATGTGCAGCGGGCCGTAGCCCGCCGCCGCCGCCGCCCCGGCGCCGGCGCTGGAGCCGCCCGGGTTTTTGCTCAGGTCCCAGGGGTTGCGCGTCAGCGCATGGAAACTCGACAGTCCCGAGGACAGCATGCCGTAGTCGGGCATGGTGGTCTTGCCCAGCACCACCGCGCCAGCCTCGCGCATGCGCGCCGCCGGCGGGGCGTCGGCCGCGGCCGGCGTCAGGTCGGTGGCGGCCGTGCCCAGCGGCACCGGCACGCCGCGGGTGGCGATGTTTTCCTTGATGGTGGCGGGCACGCCGTCCAGCGAGTAGCCGCCGCAAGCCTGCGGCTCGCCCTTCATCCAGCGCGCCTCGGAAGCGCGCGCCTGCGCCAGCGCCTGGTCGGGATCGAGCGCATAGGTGGCGTGGATGTGCGGTTCCCAGCGCGCGATGTGGTCGAGCACCGAGCGGGTCGCCTCGACCGGCGACAGGGTCTTGTTGCGATAGGCGGCCAGCAGTTCCTGGGCCGAGAGTTCATGCGGTTGCGACATGGCGGGTTCCGATTGCGTGGGATGCCTGGGTTGATTGGGACGCCTCAGGCGGCGGGGGCCGCCAGCCCGGCCGCCACGGGCCGGAAGTTGCGGAAGTCCCAGTCGCGCCCGGGCGCCGCGTCGATCAGGGCGCGGGTGTACTCGTGGCGGGGGTCGGTCAGCACGGCCTGGGCGGCGCCGGTCTCGACGACCTTGCCGCGTTGCATGACCATGATGGTGTCGCAGATCTGCGCGGCCACGCGCAGGTCATGCGTGATGAACAGCACGCCCACGCCGGTGCGCTCGCGCACCTGCTCGAGCAGTTCCAGCACCTGCGCCTGCACCGACACGTCCAGCGCCGACACGGCTTCGTCGGCCACCAGGATCTCGGGGTCCATCACCAGCGCGCGGGCGATGCAGATGCGCTGGCGCTGGCCGCCGGAAAACTGGTGCGGATAGCGCCGCATGGCGTCGGGGCTGAGCCCGACCACCGACAGCGTTTCGCCGGCGCGTTGCAGCGCCTGTTCGCGAGGCACGCCGAAATTGAGCAGGCCTTCGATGATGGATTCGCCCACGGTGCGGCGCGGGTTGAGCGAACGGTACGGGTCCTGGAACACGATCTGGATGCGGCGGCGCACCGGGCGCAGCGCCGCGCCGGACAGGGTGCTGAGGTCTTCGCCGCCCATCATCATGTGGCCGGCGGTGGGCTCGATCAGGCGCACGATGCAGCGCGCCACCGTCGATTTGCCCGAACCGGATTCGCCCACGATGCCCAGGATCTCGCCCTTGCGCAGCGTCAGGTTGACGTCGGCCGCGGCGATGACGTTCTGCGGCGCGCGGCGCGAGAACAGCGAGCCCTTGCCGCCGTAGGTGCGGCCCAGGCCCTTGACGTGCAGCACCGGCTGGCCGGCGGGCGCTTCGCGGTGCGAGGGCACCAGACTGGGCACCGACGACACTAGGCGGCGCGTGTACGACTGCTTGGGTTCGGCCAGGATTTCGTTGCGCGTGCCGCTTTCGATCAGGTCGCCGCGGTTCATCACCACGATGCGATCGGCGATCTCGGCCACCACGCCGAAGTCGTGCGTGATGAACAGCACGGCGGTGCGGTGCTTGACCTGCAGTTCCTTGATCAGCAGCAGGATCTGCTTCTGCGTGGTGACGTCCAGCGCCGTGGTCGGCTCGTCGGCGATCAGCAGCTTGGGCTCCAGGATCAGCGCCATGGCGATCACGATGCGCTGGCGCTGGCCGCCCGAGAGCTGGTGCGGATAGGCATCGTAGATGCGCTCGACGTCGGGCAGGTGCACCGAGCGGAACATGTCCAGCACCTTGGCGCGGCGTTCGGCGGCCGACATGCGGCGATGCAGCCGCAGCACTTCATCGACCTGCTTGCCGACGGTGTGCACCGGGTTCAGCGCCGTCATGGGTTCCTGGAACACCATGGCCATGCGGGTGGCGCGCAGCTCGCGCAGGCGGCGCGGCGTGGCGCTGGCCACGTCCTCGCCTTCGACCCGGATCGAACCCGCGCTGATGCGCAGCACGCCCGGCGGCAGCAGGCCCATGACGGCCAGCGAGGTGACCGACTTGCCCGAGCCGGATTCGCCGACCACGCACACGGTTTCGCCGGCGTGCACGTCCAGGCTCAGGTTGCGCACCACGCGGTTGCCGGCGCCGCCGACCTCCACCGACAGGTTGCGGATCGCCAGCACGGCGGACGAGGTATCGCCCGCGGGGGGAGTGGGGGAGTAGGTCATCGGCATCAGATCCTGCGCACCATTTTCGGATCGAGGGCGTCGCGCAGCGCGTCGCCCAGGATGTTCACGCTGAGCACGGTCAGCGACAGGAACAGCCCCGGGAACAGGATCAGGCCGGGCAGCATGCGGAAGTACATGCGGCCCTCGGACATGATGTTGCCCCAGGAGGCGATCTCGGGCGGGATGCCCGCGCCCAGGAAGCTGAGGATGGCCTCGGTCAGCATGGCCGAAGCGAACACATAGGTGCCCTGCACGGTCAGCGGCGCGATGGTGCTGGGCACCATGTGGCGCCACAGCAGCAGCGGCAGCGGCGTGCCCAGCGCCAGCGCGGCCTCGACGTAGGGCTCGCCGCGCACGGTCAGGATCTGGCCGCGCACCAGCCGCACCACCCGCGGGATCTCGGGAATGGTGATGGCCACCAGCACCGTGGTCAGGCTGGCGCCGGTGACCGACACCAGCGCGATCGCCAGCAGGATGCCGGGGATCGCCATGATGGCGTCCATGGTGCGCATGATGATGCCATCGAGCGAGCGGAACCAGCCGGCGATGACGCCGACCACCAGCCCGATGGCGACGCTGACGACCGCGGCGCCCAGGCCCGCGATCAGCGAGACGCGCGCGCCGTAGGCCACGCGCGACCAGACGTCGCGGCCGAAGGCGTCGGTGCCGAACAGGTAGTCGGTGAACGGCTGCTTCAGGCGTGCCCCGGGATTGATGAATGTCGGGTCGACCGTGCCCAGCAGCGGGGCGAACAGGGCGATGGCGACAATGATGAGCAGCACCACCAGGGCCAGCATCACCGGCCAGCTCTTGAGGCCCTGGCGGATCTGGCGCCAGGCGGTGACGTGGGGCGTGCCGCCGCCGGGAAGATCGGCGGCCGCTTGCGCGGCGGCGTCGGTTGGCGTTTGCATGGCGTGGCCTCAGTATCGGATACGGGGGTCGAACACCGTGTAGGCGCAATCGACAACCAGATTGATGAACACGTAGACGAAGGCGAAGAACAGCGTCAGGCCCTGGATCACGGGGTAATCGCGCGCCAGCACGGCTTCGACCACCAGCCGGCCCAGGCCGGGGATGTTGAACACCGATTCGGTCACCACCACGCCGCTGATCAGCAGCGCGATGCCCAGGCCCACCACCGTGGCGATGGGCACGGCGGCATTGCGCAGCGCGTGGCCCAGCAGCACGCCGGTCTCGGTCAGGCCCTTGGAGCGCGCGGTGCGGATGAAGTCCTCGCCCATCACCTCGATGACGCTGGTGCGCGTGATGCGCGCGATCAGGGCGATATACACCGTGGACAAGGCCAGCGACGGCAGGATCAGCCGGTGCAGGAACAGCCAGAAGCCATTGGCCAGCGGCGTGTAGCCTTGCACGTTGAACCAGCCCAGCTTGATGGCGAAGGCCCAGATCAGCAGGTAGCCGGTGACGAACACCGGCACCGAAAAGCCCAGCACCGAAAAGCCCATCACCGCCCGGTCCAGCAGCCGGCCCTGGCGCCAGGCCGCCAGCACGCCCAGCGGAATCGCCACGACCAGCGTGAAGACCAGCGTCAGCAACGCCAGGCTCAACGATGGTTCGAGGCGCTGGCCGATGAGCTGGGTGACCGGCACGCCGGACATCAGCGAGGTGCCGAGGTCTCCCTGCAGCAACTTGCCGCCCCAGATGAAGAACTGCTTGGCGACCGGCTGGTCCAGGCCCATCGTCTGGCGGATCTGCTCGATCCGTTCGGGCGTGGCGCCGTCGCCCGCCATGATGATGGCCGGATCGCCCGGGCTCAGACGCAATATCGCAAAGACCACCACCGCGACCATCACCAGAACGGGGATGGTCGCGAGGAGCCGGCGTGAGACGAATGCCAGCATGTATTTCCCCCTGAACTACTTGCCCGTCAAGGGGCTTTTTTCACATTCCAGAACGCGAACACCGGCGCATGCACCAGGCCCGAGAGCTTGGTGGTGTACACGGTGGGCACGGACATCTGGCCCAGCGGCACGTACAGGCCTTCGTCGATGCCGATGCGCTGCAATTCATCGGCGATCTTCTTCTGCTCGGCCGGATCGGAGGTCAGCGCGAACTTGGTGCGCAGTTCCTCGACCTGGGGGAAGTCGGGCCAGCCGAACCAGGCGTTGTCGCCGTTGGCCGCGGCCGGGGCCGAGCGCACCGGGTCCATCACGTCGGTGGCGTACCAGTTGGTGTTGTGGATGTTCCAGCCGCCTTCGGCCGGCGCCGCCTTCGAGGCGCGGCGGGTGGCCACGCTCTGCCAGTCCATCGCCGCCAGGTTGACGTTGAAGCCGGCCTTGCGCAGCGCCTGGGCCATCACCACCGGCTGCGCCGACAGCGTGCCGACGTCGGTGGCGTGCATCACCAGGATCGGGGTGTTGTCATAGCCGGCTTCCTTCAGCAGGGCCTTGGCCTTCTCGATGTTCGAGGGCACCACCACGTCCTTGCCGATGTCCGATTCCAGCGGCGTGCCGCAGCCCCACAACGAGGCGCAGGTCTTCCAGTACTTGGGATTGCCGACCAGCGCCTTCATCACGTCTTCCTGGCCGATGGCGTACATCGCGGCCTGGCGGATCTTCTTGTTGTTGAAGGGCGGGTACTTGAAGTTGAAACGGTACATCGTGAAGTAGCCGACCGGGCTGAGCGACTCTTCCTTCAGGTCCTTGTTGCCCTCGACCATCGGCAGCAGGTCGTACGGGAACTGCTCGACGAAGTCGATTTCGCCGCCCAGCAGCGCGTTGGCGGTGGTCAGGGCGTCGGGCATCACGTCCCACTCGACCTTGTCCACGTTCACCACCTTGCCGCCGGCCAGGCCGCTGGCGGGCTCCTTGCGCGGCACGTAGTCGGTGTTCTTGACGTAGACGGTCTTCACGCCCGGCTTGAATTCGGCCACCTTGAAGGGGCCCGAGCCGGTCATGTCGGTGATCGGCTGGCCAATGGCCTGTTCGGCGATGCGCTTGGGCATCATGAACGGCGCGGTGCCGGTCGGCTTGGACAGGGCGCGCAGCGCCAGGTCCGTGGGTTCCTTCATGACGATGCGGAAACTGTTGTCGTCGATGACTTCGATCTTGTCGGTGAATTTCAGCAGCGTGCGGCCCATGCCGTCGCCCGCGGCCCAGCGCTTGATCGACGCGACGCAGTCCTCGGCCGTGACGGGCTTGCCGTCATGCCATTTCTGGCCCGGGCGCAGCGTCATGGTGTAGGTCTTGCCGTCGGCCGAGACATCCCACTTTTCCAGCATCTGCGGCTGGATCTTGTTGTCGGCGTCGGTGGCCAGCAGGGTGTCGTAGATCATGTAGCCGTGCCACGTCGTGATGTACGCGGTGGTGGCGTGCGGATCGGTCAGGCGCAGCGGCGAGTGCATCACCGCCTTGATGACGGTGTCGGCGTAGGCGCCGTGGGCCATCAGCAGGGTTGCGCCGGCGAACGCGGCCGCGCGGACGAACTTGAGCATGAAATTCCCCTTTTATGCGTAGTGAGCGGCGCGGATTGCCGCTACGTCGTTGACGCGCCGCGCCCCGGGCGCGGCGTGCGAGGGTCAGTCGGTTGCGGCGCCGGCAAAGACCGGGCCGCAAGGCGCCATTCTGATACCGGGACGCAACCGTGTCCATGGTTGTTTTGCCGCATCCATCAGCATGGAACCCGGCGCGGCGCAAACCAGGATCGTGTGGGCGATCGGGGTGAAGTCGGCGCGGAAATGCGCCGAGCTTTTCACCGCGAGGATGGCCGCGCGGCGCGGCTCGATGCCGGCGAAGCGGAACATCTCCTGGTCGGCCATCTGCACCTTGTTGGAGGCCACCACGATGCGCACGCCGCCGATGCGCAGACAGGCGCTGGGGCCCAGGTCCATGTGGAAGCCGCGGTAGAACGCGCCATGCGTATCGAAGCGCCCATCCGAAGTTTTCTCCACGATGAACTCCGCGTCCAGCGGTTCGTCGTCGGGAATACCCGAGTGTCCACCCAATGCAATGCGGACCGATTTACCCACGCCAGCGCGGTGCGCGGCCAGCGCCGCTTCCGGATCGACGATCAGTCCGATGGCGGCATCGCGCGCCTGGTGGCGGATCAGCGCGCGCAGCAGGCCGGTGGTGTCGGAACTGCCGCCGGCGCCGGGGTTGTCCTGCGCGTCGGCGATCACCACCGGCGCGTTGGCCTCGCGCGCCAGGCGCAGGGCGGTCGTGACGGCGTCATCGGGTGAATACAGGGTGCCGCCAAAATCCCGTTCGGCATCGAGCACCGCGCGCGCCAGCGTGTCGGCGGCCGCGTCGGCCTCGGCCTGGGTGGCGCCGTAGGCCCATGCCGCCGGCAGGCAGTCGGGAAAGTCCGCGGCGGGAAAGCCGGTGGCCAGCGACGCGCTCTGGGCGCCGCGCGCCTCGATGTCGCCCACCATCTGGTACAGGCTGCGCGCCGGCTCGATGTCGGTCGATTGCCAGCACAGCGGAATCAGGTAGGGCAACTGTCGCAGCGCCACGCAGGGACGGGGCGCGCCGGCCAGGCGCCGCGCCAGCAGCGCGGCGGCGCGCTGGCCGGTCTCGGCCATGTCGATGTGCGGATAGGTGCGGTAGCAGACCAGCGCGTCGGCGTAACGCACCATTGCCGCTGTCATGTTGGCGTGCAGATCGAGGCTGGCGACCACCGGCACGTCAGGGCCAACCAGCGCGCGCACGCGCTTGAGCAGTTCGCCCTCGCCGTCGTCCAGGTGCTCGGTGACCATCGCGCCGTGCAGGTCCAGGTACACGCCATCCAGCGGCATGGCCGCTTGCAGGCCCTGCAGGATCAGGGCGCTGATGCGTTCGAAGGCATCCTCGGTGACCGGGCCGGACGGGCTGGCCGCGGCCCACGTGGCCGGCAGCAGCGTGTGCTGTTGCATGGCCTCGATGAAGCCGGCCACGGGAATGTTGGCGCCGGCCACGGCCTGGAACATCGCCGGACCGCTGACCAGCTTCGGCCAGCCGCCGCCCTTGTCGGCAAAGTCTTCCCACGCCGCGCGCGAGGGCGCGAACGTATTGGTTTCATGCTGAAAGCCGCCTATCCCGATGCGCATCAGGATTCCCCTTGTTGTGTGTCTTTCGGCAAAACCCCGGCCTCTTGGCGGGCCGGGGCGGTGTGGGCAGGATTACTTGGCCACGGGCATGGTGAATTCCGCGCCCTTGGCGATGCTGTCCGGCCAGCGCTGCATCACGCTCTTGTAGCGCGAGTAGAAGCGGATGCCTTCCTCGCCGTAGGCGTGGTGGTCGCCGAACAGCGAGCGCTTCCAGCCGCCGAACGAGTGCCAGGCCATCGGCACCGGGATCGGCACGTTGATGCCGACCATGCCCACCTTGATCTGGCGGGCGAAGGCGCGCGCCACGCCGCCGTCGGACGTGAAGCAGGCCACGCCGTTGCCGAATTCATGGGCGTTGATCAGCTCGACCGCGGCGGCGAAGTCGGGCACGCGCACCACGCACAGCACCGGCCCGAAGATCTCTTCGCGGTAGATGTTCATCGCGGGCTTGACCTTGTCGAACAGCGTGCCGCCCAGGAAGAAGCCCTTTTCGGCGCCCGGCACCTTCAGGCCGCGGCCGTCGACCACCAGCTCGGCGCCGGCGGCGACGCCGTCCTCGATGTAGCCGATGACCTTGTTACGGTGCTGCGCCGTGACCAGCGGGCCCATTTCGGCGTCGCCCTGCATGCCATCCTTGACCACCAGCGCCTTGACGCGCGGGATCAGGCGTTCGATGACTTTGTCGGCCACGTCGCCCACCGCCACGGCCACCGAGATCGCCATGCAGCGCTCGCCGGCCGAGCCGTAGGCCGCGCCCATCAGCGCATCCGTGACCTGATCGAGATCGGCGTCCGGCATCACCACCAGGTGGTTCTTGGCGCCGCCCAGGGCCTGCACGCGCTTGCCGCGGCGCGTGCCTTCGGCGTAGATGTATTCGGCGATGGGGGTCGAGCCGACGAAGGACAGGGCCTCGACGTCGGGGTGCGCGATCAGCGCGTCCACGGCCTGCTTGTCGCCGTGCACCACGTTGAACACGCCGGGCGGCAGGCCGGCTTCGGTCAGCAGCTCGGCCAGGCGCAGCGAGGCCGAGGGATCGCGTTCGGACGGCTTGAGCACGAAGGTGTTGCCGCAGGCGATGGCCACCGGGAACATCCAGCACGGCACCATCATCGGGAAGTTGAACGGCGTGATGCCGGCCACCACGCCCAGCGCCTGGCGCATGCTCCAGTTGTCGATGCCGCCGCCGATCTGGTCGGAATACTGGCCCTTGAACAACTGCGGAATGCCGCAGGCGAATTCGACCACTTCGATGCCGCGCATCACTTCGCCCTTGGCGTCCGAGAACACCTTGCCGTGCTCGCGCGTGATCAGTTCGGCCAGTTCGTCCTGGTGCTTGTCCAGCAGCGCCTTGAAGTTGAACAGCACCCGGGCGCGCTTGAGCGCGGGGGTTTCCGACCAGGCCGGAAAGGCGGCCTTGGCGGCGGCCACGGCCAGCGCCACTTCGTCGGTGGAGGCCAGCGGCACGGACGTGATGATCTCGCCCGTGGCCGGGTTGAAACCGTCGGCGTAGCGGTTGCTGCGGCCATCGTAGGGCTGGCCGTTGATGTAGTGGGAGAGGTTCTTCTTCATGGGAAAGCTCGGAGCGGGGTTCTTTGAAAACGCCGGAGGGCGGCCCGGGGCCGCCCGCCATTGTGTGCGATGCGCGGCGCCTGCGCCGCGCCGGGGACTACGCGACTTCCTTGAGCACCTTGCCGATCTGCTCGAAGATCTGGCCGATCTGGGCCTCGTCGATGATCAGCGGGGGCGAAACGGCGATGATGTCGCCGGTGTAACGCACCATCAGCCCGCTGTCGAAGCACTTCTGGAACACCTCGGCGGCGCGCGCGCCCGGCGCGCCGGCGCGCGGCGCCAGCTCGACGCCGGCCACCAGGCCCAGGTTGCGCACGTCGATGACGTGCGGCGCGCCCTTCAGGCTGTGGGCGGCCTGCTCGAAGGCGCCGGACAGCTTGCGGGCGCGGGCGAACAGGTCCTCGCGGCGGTAGATGTCCAGCGTCGCCAGGATGGCGGCGGCCGCCAGCGGGTGGGCCGAATAGGTGTAGCCGTGGAAGAACTCGATGCCGCCGGCCGGGCCGTTGACGATGGCGTCATGCACCTCGCGGCGCACCGCGACCGCGCCTGCCGGCACGGCGGCGTTGCTGACGCCCTTGGCCATCGCGATCAGGTCCGGCGTCACGCCGAAGAATTCCGACGCGGTGGCCGCGCCGAGGCGGCCGTAGGCGGTGATGACTTCGTCGAAGATCAGCAGGATGCCGTGCTTGGACGTGATCTCGCGCAGCTTTTCCAGGTAGCCCTTGGGCGGGATCAGCACGCCGGTGGAGCCGGCCATGGGTTCGACGATGACCGCGGCAATGGTCGAGGCGTCGTGCAGCGCGATGATGCGCTCCAGGTCCTCGGCCAGGTGCGCGCCCCAGGCCGGCTGGCCCTTGGAATAGGCGTTCTGCTCCAGGTTGTGGGTGTGGGGCAGGTGGTCCACGGCGGGCAGCAGCGCGCCGGAGAAGGTCTTGCGGTTGGGTGAAATGCCGCCGACCGAAATGCCGCCGAAGCCCACGCCGTGGTAGCCGCGCTCGCGGCCGATCAGGCGGGTGCGCTGGCCTTCGCCGCGGGCGCGGTGGTAGGCCAGGGCGATCTTCAGGGCTGTGTCGACCGATTCGGAACCGGAGTTGGTGAAGAACACGCGGTCCAGGCCCTGCGGCATGAAGCTGGCGACGGCCGTGGCGGCCTCGAAGGCCAGCGGGTGGCCGAGCTGGAAGCCCGGGGCGTAGTCCATGATGCCGGCCTGGCGCGAGATCGCCTCGACGATCTCCTGGCGGCCGTGGCCGGCGTTCACGCACCACAGGCCGGCGGTGCCATCCAGCACCTGGCGGCCATCGGCCGAGGTGTAGTACATGCCCTTGGCCGCCGCCAGCATGCGCGGATGCGCCTTGAACTGCTTGTTGGCGGTGAAGGGCATCCACAGATGGGACAGGTCGGGCAACTCGGCGGGGGCGTTCATGGCGGCTCCAGGGGAAGGACAAGCGCCGGAGCCTGCGCGCGTGTCGGGCGGGCGGCCGGCGGGATGCGATTGATTCTGGTACGTCCGGCGAGGAATGAAAATATACAATCCGCGCAAACCGGGCTAACTGTATAGTTGCAAGCATGACAACTGTACAGATAGCGTAGCGCCGTGATCGACTTCCAGCCCGTGCGTGCCCGGGGGCAGGCGCCAACCCTGGTGGACCAGCTGGTGGCGGCCGTGCTGCGCGCCATCGAGGCGCAGGAGCTGCGTCCGGGTATGTCCCTACCCTCGGTGCGCGACTTCGCGCGCCAGTACCAGGTCAGCACCTTCACCGTGGCCAGCGCCTATAACCGCCTGGTATCACTGGGCTGGCTGGCGGCGCGCCCCGGCGCCGGCTATCGCGTGGCCTCGCCCGACGCGCCGCCGCGCCGGGGCGAGCCGCAGTCCTGGGAGCCGCCGCGGCTGAACGCGGCCTGGCTGCTGTCGGACATCTTCGCGGACCACTCCATTCCCATCAAGTCGGGCTGCGGCTGGCTGCCGGGCGAGTGGCTCAATGAAGAGGGGCTGCACATGGCGCTGCGCCACATGGGCCGGGTGCCGGCCATGCGCATCGCCAACTACGGCCATCCCTATGGCTACGCGCCGCTGCGCGAGACCATCGCCGCCACG
The DNA here is from genome assembly GCF_040084795.1 of Achromobacter sp. HNDS-1. Taxonomy (NCBI): domain Bacteria; kingdom Pseudomonadati; phylum Pseudomonadota; class Betaproteobacteria; order Burkholderiales; family Alcaligenaceae; genus Achromobacter; species Achromobacter sp. HNDS-1. The sequence continues at coordinate 2,413,383 of NZ_CP157584.1, read as the reverse complement.
CTCAGCGCACAGGGCATGGAAGTGGAAGTGTCGCAGGTGCTGCTGACCCAGGGCGTGACGCACGGGTTGGACATGGTGATCCGCACGCTGCTGCGTCCGGGCGACACCGTGCTGGTCGAGCAGCCGGCCTACGCCAACCTGTTGCAGATGCTGCGGTTGGCCGGGCTGCGGGTGGTGCCGGTGGCGCGCACGCTGGATGGCCTGGATTGCGAGGCGCTGGAGCAGGCCGCGTCGCAGCACCGGCCGCGCGCGCTGTTCGTCAACACCGCCCTGCAGAACCCGTCCGGCGCCAGCATCAGCATGGCCAACGCCTTTCGCATCCTGCAACTGGCCGAGCGCCACGGGCTGTGGGTGGTCGAGGACGACATTTCCCGCGAACTGGCGCCCGGCGTCACGCCCATGCTGGCGGCGCTCGATGGCGGCCGCCGGGTGGTCTACCTGGGCGGCTATTCCAAGGTCATCAGCCCGTCGGTGCGCGTCGGTTACGTGGTGGCGCACCGCGACCTGGCGCGCGACATCGCGCGCACCAAGATGGCGGTGGGGCTGACCTCGCCGGAGATCATGGAGCGCATCGTGCACCAGGTCATCCGCGAGGGCCGCTACCGGGCGCACATCGAGCGCACCCGCGAACGGTTGGCCCAGGCGCATGCAACCGTGGCCGGGTTGATGGCGCAGCATGGTTTCGAGATCTACGCGCGGCCCCAGGCGGGCCTGTTTCTGTGGGCCAAGGTGGCCGGGCAATGGCGTGAGCGCGGCGCCAACGGCCTGGCGGGGCTGGCGCTGAAGGACGGCATCTGGCTGGCGCCGGGGTCGTATTTCGAGGCCGACGAGGCCGATACGCCGTGGGTGCGCTTCAACGTGGCGTATTCGGAAGCGCCGGCGCTGTGGCGCTTCATGCGCAACGAGGGCGCGGCCTAGGGCCTGTCGCCGCGGCCGGGCGCGGCGCCCGCGGCATCCTGGCAAGGGGCGCGGCGCCGCATGCGCGAGTGGGTTCAGGCGCGTTCGTACGTCACGAAGTCGTAGCGGTAGCCGTTTTCCTCCGGCTGCGCCTCGCGCGCCGTTTCGCGCCATTGGAAGCCGGGCAGCAGCGGGAAGAAGGCGTCGCCTTCGACCTCGGCATGGACTTCGGTGGCCAGGACGCGGCTGGCCAGCGCCAGGGCCTGCGTGTAGATCTGCGCGCCGCCGATGACGAAGGCTTCGGGGCTGTCGCCGCAGGCGGCGACGGCGGCTTCCAGCGTCGGCACCACGGTGGCGCCGGCAGCCTCCAGGGCGGGGTTGCGGCTGATGACGATGTTGGCGCGGCCGGGCAGGGGACGACCGAGCGAATCCCAGGTCTTGCGGCCCATGATGATGGGATGGCCCAGCGTGCTGCGCTTGAAGTGCGCCAGGTCGCCCGGCAGCTTCCAGGGCAGGGCGTTGTCACGGCCGATGGCGCGGTTGGTGGAATAGGCGACGATCAGGGTCAGGCGGGCGGACATGCGGGCGGTTTGGTCGGCAAAGGAGGCCGACGGCGCCGGCACAGTCTGGCAAGCGTATCAAATTTGGCGGGCCGGCGGATCGCGACGGCGCCGCCGTCGAGCGGCGCGGACAGGCGGCAGGCGCGGATGCGCCGCGCGCGGGATCAACCGGCGGCGTGCTCCAGGAATTCGTCGGCCGGCATGGGCTTGCCCAACAGGAAGCCCTGCAGCGAATCGCACCCCAGTCCCGTCAGGAATTTCTGCTGCGCCGTGGTCTCCACGCCCTCGGCCACGATGCGCAGATTCAGCTGCTGCGCCAGCGCGACGATGGCCGAGACGATGGCGGCGTCCTCGTTGTCGTTGTCCAGCTGGTTGACGAAGCCGCGGTCGATCTTCAGTTCGGTGGCGGGCAGGCGCTTCAGGTACAGCAGGCTGGAGTAGCCGGTGCCGAAATCGTCGATCGAGATGGTCACGCCCAGGCCGGACAGGCGCTTGAGCACGGTCAGGCTGGCCTCGGCGTCACGCATCGCGGTCGATTCCGTCACTTCCAGCGTCAGGCATGTCGGCGGCACGTCGTGGCGCGCCAGCGCGCCGCGCACGGTCTCGACCAGGCCGGAATGGGCGAACTGCAGCGCCGAGATGTTGACGGCGATGGTCCAGTGGCCCTGTCCGGCGTTGATCCATTCGCGCATCTGGCGGCAGGCCTCGTTGATGACCCATTCGCCGATCGACAGGATCAGGCCGGTCTTTTCCGCCGTGGGGATGAACTGGTCCGGCCCCACCAGGCCGCGGGTCGGGTGGTTCCAGCGCAGCAGCGCCTCCGCGCCGATGATGGGACCGGCGGGCGCCTCGTACTTGGGCTGGTAATGCAGCACGAACTGGTTGCGCTCCTGCGCCAGGCGCAGGTCGTGCAGCAACTCGATCTGTTCGTGCGCGTCGGCATTCATCGACGGCTCGAAGAAGCTGTAGCCGGTGCCGCCCAGGCGTTTGGCGTGGTACATCGCGGCGTCGGCGTTGGTCAGCAGGGCGTGGGTGTCCTCGCCGTCGTTGGGGTAGATCGCGATGCCGACGCTGGAGGTCACCAGCACTTCGTGGCCATACACCATGACGGGGCGGGCGATCGCCTCGATCAGCCGGTCCGCCACATTGGCGGCGTCGGTCGGTTCCACCACCTCGCTGAGCACGATGAATTCATCGCCGCCCAGGCGCGCCACGGTGTCCTGGGTGCGCAGGGTCTGGCGGATGCGCTGGGCCAGGTCGATCAGCAGGGCGTCGCCGGTGTGGTGGCCATAGGCGTCGTTGACCGCCTTGAAACCGTCCAGGTCGAAGAACAGCACCGCGAAATAGCCCTTGCGGCGGCTGGCGCTTTCGATGGCCTGCTCCAGCCGGTCTTCCAGCAGGATGCGGTTGGGCAGCTTGGTCAGCGTATCGTGCAGGGCCAGTTGCACCAGTTCTTCGTTGGCCTCGGCCAGCGATGACGCCAGCGCCGAGGTGCGGGCTTCGAGGCGGTTGTCCAGCACGGCCACCACCAGGGCGATGGCGAGCACGCTGAGCGTGACGGCCGTCACGGCGATGGCGAGCCAGCCGGCCGAGATGCCGGCGTCGGCCGCCATGCAGATGCTGCCGGCGGGGAAGCCGGCGGCTTCCATGCCGGTGTAGTGCATGCCGACGATCGCCAGCCCCATGACCACGGCCGCCAGCGGCCGCGACAGCGCCACCCGCGGTCCGTCGTGGCGCAGGCGGTAGGTGATCCACAGCGCCGCGCCCGAGGCCGCCACCGCGATCGCGATGGACAGGGCGAACCAGGCCGGGTCGTAGACGATGCCCGGCATCATGCGCATGGCGGCCATGCCGATATAGTGCATGGCGGCGATGCCGGCGCCCATCAGCAGGGCGCCGCTGAGCAGCCGGGGCCAGGGCAGATCGTCCTTGCAGACGATCCACAGCGCAAACGCCGAGCAGCCGATGGCGATGGCCAGCGACAGCACCGTCAGCGGCAGGTCGTAGCCCATCGGGATCGGCAGGTTGAACGCCAGCATGCCGACGAAATGCATGGACCAGATGCCGATGCCCATCGCCAGCGCGCCGCCGCCCAGCCAATAACGCGCCGCCGGCAGTCCGCTCGCCGCCCGCACGCGGTTGGCCATGCCCAGCGCCGTGTACGACGCCAGGATGGCCACCCCTAGGGATACGAGGACGAGCGAAGGGTTATATGTTCCAACGAGCATTTTTGGGGTCCTGTCCTGAGCGCATACAGCCGCCGCGCCGGCCTCAATTCAAATCAATTAGTAGTCAACGGTTGCAACTAGGCCGCAAGGGAATCCTGCTGTCGACGCTGGCGATTCACATACTCTCTTGTCTGGATGGGGGAGGCGACGCCGCCCTGCAGGCGGTCGGCGGGACCGGCGGGATTGTCCGGTCGCGCGGCGAGTGGCAGGCACGGCGCGGCAAGGGCCGTTCAGCAGCGACGGCGCGCAGGGCTTGCAGGACGCGCGTCCGAGGCTAAGGGATGGGTTATACCGAAAACGCGCTTCCAGATGCTCACCAATCTTCACCAGCGCCAGGCGGAGGCGCGCCCGTTGCCCGGCGGGCGCCGGGCGTATCGGAAGTGGCCCTAGACGGCCATGGGGGCGGTGAGGGGGGCGTGATGGGTGTAGCCGGCCAGCGAGAAATCGCCGGGTTCCACCTTTTCCAGCCATTCGGGCTCGTAGCGGCCGGTCTGGGCGAAATCGGGGATGCGGTCGGACAGCACCAGCCGGGGCGCCTCGTGCGGCGTGCGGGTCAGTTGCTCACGCAGCATCGGCAGGTGGTTCTCATAGATGTGGGCATCGCCGATGAAGTACGTGAACCAGCGCGGCGTGTAGCCGGTCAGCCGGCCGACCAGGTGCAGCAGCGCCGCCCCTTCGGTCAGGTTGAACGGCGTGCCCAGGCCGACATCGTTCGAGCGGATGTACAGGCACAGCGAAATCTCGCGCGTCGTCGCGTTCGGCAGGAACTGGTACAGCAGGTGGCAGGGCGGCAGCGCCATTTCCTCGATCTGCGCCCAGTTCCAGCCATGGAACAGGATGCGGCGGTCGCCCGGACGCTCGTGGATGGTGTCCAGGCACTGGCGCAGCTGGTCGACCGCCTTGTACAGCAGCACCTTGGGCGCGCCGCCTTCCTGCACATCGGCCACCTTGGCGTAGCCGCGCGCCAGGGCGTCGGCGATCTGGCCGTCGCGGCCGGCGTCCAGCAGCTTGTAGGCCGGCCACTGGCGCCATTGCACGCCATAGACCGGGCCGAGGTCGTCCGGCCCTTCGCGGTACGGGTTGGCGAGCCACTGGGCGTTTTCGTTGGCGTTCTGGTCCCAGACCTTGCAACCCAGCTCCCGGAACTCGGCGGCGCTGCGCACGCCGCGCAGGAAGCCGACCATTTCGCCGATGGCGGACTTGAAGGCCAGCTTCTTGGTGGTCACGGCCGGAAAGCCCTGCTGCAGGTCGAAGCGCAGCGAGGCGCCCGGCATGCTCAGCGTGCGTATGCCCGTCCGGTTTTCCTGCCACGCGCCGGTGTCCAGGATGGATTGAACGAGGTCCAGGTATTGTTTCATGGGTACAGAATCAGAAAAGGCTGAAGTGGCGCCGGCAACGGGCTCGTGTCAGGCGGCCGCGGGGGCTTCCTGGGTATCGACGATGTCCACCGAGAAGGTCAGTTCGGCGGTCTTTTCGAGCATGGCGGAAGCCGAGCAGTATTTCTCGTGCGACAGCTGCACGGCGCGCTCGACCGCCGCGCGCGGCAGGTTGCGGCCGGTGACGGTGAAGGCGAAGTGGATGCGCGTGAACACCTTGGGGTCGACATCGGCGCGGTCTGCCTGCAGCTTGACGCTGCAGCCGGTCACGGCGTGGCGGCCGCGCTTGAGGATCAGCACGACGTCATAAGCGGTGCAGCCGCCTGTGCCGGCCAGCAGCATTTCCATGGGGCGGGGCGCCAGGTTGTGGCCGCCGCCGTCCACCGCGCCGTCCATCACGGCCACGTGGCCGCTGCCGGTGCTGGCGGTGAACAGCATGCCATTGGGGCCGCCCCAGTCGATCGTGCATTCCATTTGTCAGGTCCTTTGTGCTTGAGCGCAGTCAATGGCTGATGATACCCGTTGCGTACAATTCCAGGCATGAGAGCCCCGCCCCGCGTCAGGGGTGTGCGCCCCAATCCAGGAGTTGTCCATGTCCCCCACCCTGTCCCCCTCCGCGCCCACCGCTTTCCTGCGCCGTTCGAATCCCCTGGACGCGCTGCTGGCCGAGGCCGACCGCGCCCTGCGCGTGCTGTCCGGCAGCGCCAGCGCCGGCCGGCCCAATCCGGCCACCGCCGAGGAGGCGCCCGACACCCTGTCGGCCCAGGAAAAGCGCCACGCCGCCGGGCTGATGCGGGTCAACCACGTGGGCGAGGTCTGCGCCCAGGCGCTGTACCGCGGCCAGGCGGCCGTGTGTCGCGAGCCGGGCCCGCGCGCCCTGTTGCTGGAGGCCGCCGGCGAAGAGGTCGACCACCTGGTGTGGTGCAACCAGCGCCTGTCGGAACTGGGCAGCCGGCCCAGCCTGCTGAATCCGGTCTGGTACGCCGGTTCCTTCGCGCTCGGCCTGCTGGCCGGCTACGCGGGCGCGCCGCGCAACCTGGGTTTCATGGCCGAGACCGAGAAACAGGTCGAGGCGCACCTGGAAGGGCATCTGCGCACGCTGCCCGAGCAGGACGCGCGTTCGCGCCAGATCGTGCAGAAAATGAAGGACGACGAGGCGCAGCACCGCGCCAGCGCCGAGGCGGCGGGCGGCGTGCCGCTGCCCGCGCCTGTCAAGGCCGCCATGCGCGCCATGTCCAAGGTCATGACGACCACGGCGTACTGGGTCTGAACCGCGGGCACGCCACAAGGTGGGGCAGCGAAATGTTGCAATGCGCAAAAATTGCCGCAAATTGGTGCCACATGCACCTTTCTGGTGCAAATCATAGGGCGGGATTACCCGGCAAAGGCTAGGGTAAGTCCGCAAGGGGTTAACCCGTTCGGCAATAACCCTCCGTTTCCGAAGGTCATTGCTGGGCGCGGCTTTCCGGGCGATGGCGCGCGCCGTTGCGGCAAAAATGCAACGCCAAAACGACTGAAGGGCAGGGGGCAAAAAAAATCTTGCATCGCACAAAAAAACCCGATACTATGCATCTCATCGGATGTTGAAACGCAGTCGGCGCGGTGCCAAACCCCGACAGCGCAGCGAGCGAAAGCCGCTCCCAACATGCCACGGTTGTCTCCTCCACCCTCCTCCTTTGGTGGATTTAGCCCGAGATCTCACGATCTCGGGCTTTTTTTTAAGCAAAAACAATCTGTCCCTTTTTTATGAAGAAATCCACGCCGATCCGGGTCCGCAAGGGCATGCCTGTCCGGGCGAGGGCTTCGCGTTTTCCCTTGGATATTTCACGTGCGCGGGGGCGGAAAGTTCTACAATCAATCCATGAAATTCGTATTTCCGCGGGTCGGTGTCCACGTTGCAGCCTGCCCGGCCAGCCGGGGACGCCAGCACAGGCGCCCATCCGGACCGCGGGCGTTACGTTCTGTCCCGGTGATTTGCACTTCCTTATCCCTCCCATATATGGGCGTTACACCTGCCATTGATAATGGCCGGCCTGTCTCGATAGACCAACCAGAGGTGACCCTGTGACCTGGCTGTACATATGCGTGGTCGCGTTCATGGTGGGGGGACTCATCGTGGCGTCGGAGCGCTGGCATGGCGCCTTCACCGGCGACAGCGATCTCAACAAACCGCAAGCGAACCATTCGCGCGCCACGCCCCGCGTGGGCGGACTGGCCGTGCTGGCGGGCACGCTCATGGGCCTGCTGGTGCTCGGGCCCGACAACATGACCCTGACCTGGCTCTGGCCGGCGCTGTTCGTCTCGGCGCTGCCGGTGTTCGTGGCGGGTCTGCTCGAAGACATCACCAAGGACATCGGCGCCAGCAAGCGCCTGCTGGCGGCTTTCGCATCCGCTGCGATCGCCTGGTGGCTGCTGGGCGGAGTCAGCCGCGTCGGCATGGCGCCGGTGGATTACGTCCTGTCCTATTGGCCCGTTTCCCTGATTTTCACCATGTTCGCGGTAGGCGGCTGTACCCATGCCCTGAACATCGTCGACGGCATGAACGGCCTGGCCGGCATGGTCGCGACGCTGATGGCGGTGTCCATCAGCCTGGTCGCGCTGCAGGTGGGCGACGTGCCGATCTTCCTGGTGGCCGCGGCGCTGGCGTCCGCCACGCTTGGCTTCCTGGTCTGGAACTTCCCGTTCGGCCGGGTTTTCCTGGGCGATGGCGGCGCGTACTTCCTGGGTTTCATGCTGGCCGAACTGGCCGTGCTGCTGGTGGTGCGCAATCCGTCGGTGTCGCCGTTCTATGCGCTGGCGGTGCTGTTCTACCCCGTCTTCGAAACCGGTTTCTCGATCTGGCGCCGGCGCTTCAAGCGCGGCGTGCCGGTGGACCAGCCGGATGCGCTGCACCTGCATCAACTGGTCTTCCGCCGCCTGGTGCGCGTGACCTTCAGCCGGGGCCGCCGCCACGCGGTGCCGGCGCTGTGCAACGCCCTGGCGTCACCCTACATGTGGGTGCTGGCGCTGATTGGGCTGGTGCCCGCCACCATCTGGTGGGACAACGCCTGGGCGCTCAGCGCCAGCCTGCTGGTGTTCGCCGGCGTCTATATCTGGCTGTATGCACGACTGGTGTCCTGGCGCCGTCCCGGATGGCTGCTGTTGCCATCCGTCTTGCGAGCCGATTAAGTGTTGGGCGCCCCGGCGATCTCCGCCGGGGGCCCGTTCATTCATTCATCACCCCGACCATATTTAAAATGCCGTAATCGTTTTACGGTGAAGGGAGAGTTATGTTGCGTATTCAGGATGTGAAACTCGCGGTCGTCGGCCTGGGCTATGTCGGCCTGCCGCTGGCGGTGGAATTCGGCAAGAAGCGCTCGGTCATCGGCTTCGATATCAATACGCGCCGGATCGATGCCCTGAAGGCTGGTCACGACCACACGCTTGAAGTCAGCGACGCCGAACTGGCCGAAGCCAAGCAGCTGACCTACACCGCCGACCGCGCCGAACTGGGCCAGGCCAACGTCTTCATCGTCACCGTGCCCACGCCGATCGACGAGTACAAGCAGCCCGACCTGACCCCGCTGGTCAAGGCCAGTGAAACCATCGGCTCGGTGCTCAAGCGCGGCGACATCGTCATCTACGAATCCACCGTCTACCCCGGCGCCACCGAGGAAGACTGCGTGCCGGTGCTGGAGCGCGTGTCGGGCCTGAAATTCAACGTCGATTTCTACGCCGGCTACAGCCCCGAGCGCATCAACCCGGGCGACAAGGAACACCGCGTCAACACCATCAAGAAGGTCACCTCGGGTTCGACGCCGGAAGTGGCCGAGCTGGTGGACCAGCTCTACAAGCAGATCATCAGCGCCGGCACCCACAAGGCCGCCAGCATCCGCGTGGCCGAGGCCGCAAAGGTGATCGAGAACACCCAGCGCGACGTCAACATCGCGCTGATCAACGAGCTGGCCCTGATCTTCAACAAGATGGGCATCGACACCGAAGCCGTGCTGCAGGCCGCCGGCACCAAGTGGAACTTCCTGCCGTTCCGTCCGGGCCTGGTGGGCGGCCACTGCATCGGCGTGGACCCGTACTACCTGACGCACAAGGCGCAGTCGATCGGCTACCACCCCGAGATCATCCTGGCCGGCCGCCGCCTGAACGACTCGATGGGCAGCTACGTGGTGTCGCAGCTGGTCAAGGCCATGACCAAGCGCCGCATCCACGTGCAGGGCGCGCGCGTGCTGGTGATGGGCCTGACCTTCAAGGAAAACTGCCCCGACCTGCGCAACACCCGCATCGTCGACATCGTCAAGGAACTGGGCGACTACAACGTCGACGTGGACGTGTACGACCCGTGGGTGGAGCCCGAAGAGGCGGTGCATGAATACGGCATCACACCGGTGGCCAAGCCGGAAGCGGGCAAGTACGACGCCGTGATCCTGGCGGTGGCGCACCACCAGTTCAAGGACCTGGGCGCCGAGGGCATCCGCAAGCTGGGCAAGCCGGAACACATCCTTTATGACCTGAAGTACGTGTTGTCGCCCGCCGAATCCGATCTGCGCCTGTAAGGAGGACGTCGCATGACCACACGTTTCGAGACTGTCACCCGGGAACTTTCCGCCGCGCCGAGCAAGTGGCTGGTGACCGGCTGCGCCGGCTTCATCGGTTCCAACCTGCTGGAAACGCTGCTGAAGCTGGACCAGACCGTCGTCGGCCTGGACAACTTCGCCACTGGCTATCAACGCAATCTGGATGAGGTGCGCGGCTCGGTCACGGCCGAGCAGTGGGCCCGCTTCTCGTTCATCGAAGGCGATATCCGCGACCTGGAAGCCTGCCGCCGCGCCACGCAGGGCGTGGACTTCGTGCTGCACCAGGCGGCGCTGGGCTCGGTGCCGCGTTCGCTCAAGGACCCGATCACCACCAACGAGGTGAATATCGGTGGCTTCCTGAACATGCTGGTGGCCGCGCGCGACGCCGAGGTCAAGTCGTTCGTCTATGCGGCTTCCAGCTCGACCTACGGCGATCACCCGGCCTTGCCCAAGGTCGAGGAGAACATCGGCAATCCGCTGTCGCCGTATGCCGTCACCAAGTACGTCAACGAGCTGTATGCGAGCGTCTTCGCGCGTTCCTATGGTTTCGAGACGGTCGGCCTGCGCTATTTCAACGTGTTCGGCAAGCGCCAGGATCCGGACGGCGCCTATGCGGCGGTGATCCCGAAGTGGACCGCCGCGATGATCAAGGGCGAAGACGTCACCATCAACGGCGATGGCGAGACCAGCCGCGATTTCTGCTTCGTCGAGAACGCGGTCCAGGCGAACATCCTGGCCGCGATGGCGCCGCCCGAAGCCCGCAACCAGGTCTACAACGTGGCCGTCAGCGGCCGCAGCACCCTGAACGACCTGTTCGGTTTCCTGGTGCGGGCGCTGGGCAACCAGAACGTGGCCTACGGCAAACAGCCGGTCTACGGCGATTTCCGCGCGGGCGATGTGCGCCATTCGCAGGCCGACGTCAGCAAGGCTGGCCGCCTGCTGGGCTACCAACCCACGCACACGGTGCTGCAGGGCCTGGAAGTGGCGATGCCCTGGTACACGCAATTCCTGCGTTGATTTGAAAGCACTCATCCGCAAACTCGGCAACATCCACCCGGACCACCAGCGCATCTTCAAAGGCGCGTTCCGGGTGGCGGTGTTCCTGCTGCTGGGCAAGGCCGCCGGCGCCGTCAAGGAGATGGCGCTGGCGTACCGCTACGGCGTCAGCGACGCCGTCGACGCCTACCAGTTCACGATGACCATGGCCACCTGGCTGCCGGTCACCATCGTGGGCGTGCTGTCGGTGGTGCTGATCCCGGTGCTGGTGCGGCTGCGCCGCGCCGAGGCCGCCGAACGCGAACAATTCATCCGTGAACTGCAGGGCTGGGTGGCCGCGGCCGGGATCGCGCTGGCCGCGCTGACCTGGTTTGCCTGGCCGCAAGTGGTTGGCATGCTGGGCCAGGGCCTGTCGGCCCGGGTGCGCGACATGACGGGCGAGCTGCTGCTGGGCTTCGCGCCGGTCGCGGCGTTGCTGCTGGTCGCGGGCATCAGCGCGGCGCGCCTGCGCGCGCACGAACGTCACGTCAACACCCTGCTGGACAGCGTGCCGGCGGTGGCGACGTTGGCGTGGGTGATGCTGGCGGCCAGTGCCGACAGCGTCGGCCCGCTGCTGTGGGGCACGCTGGTGGGCTACGCGATCCAGACCGCCTGGCTGGCGTGGCTGGCCGCGCGCGCCGACGGCGGCTTCTGGGGCGCGCCGACGTTGACCCTGCGTTCGCCGCACTGGCCCGAACTGATGGGCGCGGCCGGCGTGATGCTGATCGGCCAGGTGGCAATGAGTTTCGTCGGCCCGCTGGACCAGTACGCCGCCGCCAACCTGGGCGCCAACGCCAACGCCACGCTGGGCTACGCCAGCCGGCTGCTGTCGCTGCTGCTGGGCATCGGCGCGGTGTCGGTCGGGCGCGCGGCGCTGCCGGTGTTGGCCGACGTGCAGGCGCGTGGCGACACGGCGCGCGCGCGCGGCATGGCGCTGAAATGGTCGGTGCTGATGGTGGCGGCCGGCGGCGTCGCCGTGGCGATCGGCTGGGTGCTTGCGCCCTGGGGCGTGGCGGTGCTGTTCCAGCGCGGCGCCTTCACCGCCGAGAATACCGAGGCCGTGGCGCATGTATTGCGTTGGGGCCTGCTGCAACTGCCGTTCTATTTCGGCGTGCTGATCCTGGTGCAGCTGTTGGCCAGCCAGAACCGTTATCGCATCATGGCCGCCATCGCGGTCGGCAATTTCGCGTTGAAAGCGGCGCTCAACACCGTGCTGGCACCGAAGATGGGGGCCGCGGGCATCATGCTGGCGACCAGCCTGATGTATGTGCTGTCCTATGCCTGCTACCTGGTAGTGGCCCTGCGCCGCGCCGAACCCAAAGAGGCCGACTGAATGCCCGTCGCTTCCGCTTCCGGCCGCCCGCAACGCGTGCTGCTGTTCATCCATTCGCTGCACGGCGGCGGCGCCGAACGGGTCGCCGCCGACCTGAGCGCGCATTGGGCCGGCATGGGCCGCGAGGTCATGGTGGTGACCCAGGCTGGCGCCGAGGGCGACGTCTACACGCTGCACCCGAAGGTGCGGCGCGAGGTGCTGCATACGGCGGGCGAGGGCGGGGGCCTGCGCGGCATCTGGAGCAACGTGCAGCGCGTGCGGGCGCTGCGGCGCGTGATCAAGGCGTTCCGGCCCGACATCGTGCTGGGCATGATGACCACGGCATCGGTGTTGTCGGTGTTGGCCTGCGCCGGGCTGTCGTGCCGCGTCATCGCCACCGAACATACCCATCCGCCGTCGCAGACCCTGTCGGGTTTCTGGCAGCGCCTGCGGCGCCTGACCTATCCGCGCGCCGCGCGGGTGGTGGCCCTGACCCGCGGCACCGCCCAATGGCTCGAACAGCATGTGCCGGGCTCGCGCCTGGCGGTGATCCCCAATCCGGTGCATTGGCCATTGCCCAAGGGCGAGCCGGCGCTGGCGCCGCCTTCGGGCGACGGCCGCAAGCGCCTGCTGGCGGTGGGGCGGCTGCACGCCGACAAGGGCTTTGACCTGCTGCTGCGCGCCTATGCCCGGCTGGCCCCGTCGCATCCGGACTGGGATCTGGTTATCCTGGGCGAGGGCGACGAGCGCCGCGCCCTGGAAACGCAGGTGCGCGAGGCCGGTTTGCAGGAGCGGGTCAGCCTGCCGGGACGCGCGGGCAACGTGGGCGATTGGTACCAAAGCGCCGACCTGTACGTGCTGACGTCGCGCTTCGAGGGGCTGTCCAATACCTTGCTGGAATCGATGGCCAGTGGCCTGGCCGCGGTGGCGTTTGACTGCGATACCGGACCGCGCGAAATCGTGCGCGAAGGCGTTGATGGCGTGCTGGTGCGGCCCAATGGCGACGTCGATGCGCTGTGCCGCGAGCTGGATGCGGTGATGGGCGATGAGGCGGCTCGCCGGCGCATGGCGCAAGCGGCCACGGCGGTGCGCGAGCGCTTTTCCGCCGAGCGGGTGCTGGGCCTATGGGAAGAACTTTTTGACGGTGTGCGCGGATCGGGCCGCTAGGCCGCGCGCCATGCCGTTGCTGCGGTGACCACGAGAACCTGAAAATCATGTGTGGAATTGTCGGAATTTGGGGCCCCCTGGGTGACAAGGCGCAAGTGCTGGCGGAAAGCTGCCGGCGCATCCGCCACCGCGGGCCGGACAGCAACGGCTTCTGGGAAGACACCGGCGCCGAGCTGGCGCTGGCGCACGTGCGCCTGGCGATCCAGGACCTGACCGAAGCCGGGCATCAGCCGATGGTGTCCGCCTGCGGCCGCTACGTGATGGTGTTCAACGGCGAGATCTACAACCACATGGACATGCGCCAGCAGCTCGAGGCATCGGGCCTGGCGCCGTCCTGGCGCGGCCATTCCGATACCGAGACGCTGCTGGCGGGCTTCACCGCGCTGGGCATCGAGGCGACGCTGCAGGCCTCGGTCGGCATGTTCGCCATCGCGCTGTGGGACCGCGCCTCGCGCAAGCTGGTGCTGGCGCGCGACCGCATGGGCGAAAAGCCGCTGTACTACGGTTACTCGGGCGCCGAGCTGGTGTTCGCCTCGGAACTCAAGGGCCTGATGCCGATCCCCGGGTTCGGCCGCAACCTGAACCGCAATGCGTTGGCGTCGTTCATGCGGCACAACTACATTCCGGCGCCGCAATCCATCTACGAAGGCATCGCCAAGCTGCCCCCGGGCACCTGGATCGAATTCACCGCCGACGACACCCGCAGCCGCCGCATGCCCGAACCGCGCGTGTACTGGTCGGCGCGCGACGCCGCGGATACCGCGGCGCAATCGCTGCTGTCGTTCGATTCCGACGCGCAGGCCACCGACGCGCTCGAAGGCGTGCTGTCCAAGGCCGTGGGCGGCCAGATGCTGTCCGATGTCAGCCTGGGCGCGTTCCTGTCGGGCGGCATCGACTCGTCCACCATCGTCTCGCTGATGCAGGCGCAGAGCTCGCAGCCGGTGCGCACCTTCGCCATCGGTTTCCATGAGAAGGGCTACGACGAGGCGCAGCACGCCAAGGCGGTGGCCATGCACCTGGGCACCGACCACACCGAGCTGTACGTCACCGCCGACGATGCGCTGGCGGTGGTGCCGAACCTGGCCGACATGTACGACGAACCGTTCGCCGATTCGTCGCAGATCCCGACCTCGCTGGTGACGCGCATGGCGCGCCAGCACGTCACGGTGGCGCTGTCCGGCGACGGCGGCGACGAACTGTTCGGCGGGTACTCGCGCTATTTCCGCGTCAACAACTGGTGGCAGAAGTGCGAGCGCATTCCGTCGCTGCTGCGCACGCCGGCCGGCGCGCTGCTCAGCGCCTCGACCCACCTGCCGGGGCGCGGCGCCTGGCGCGGCAAGGTCGGCAAGCTGGGCGAACTGCTGCGCGCCGATTCGCGCGGCGATTTCTACCGCCTGTTCGTGTCGTACTGGTCGGACCCGGCGCGCGTGGTCAAGGGCGGCGTGGAGCCGGTGTCCGAATTCGCGCAGGCGATGCGCGGCTCGACCTTCGAATCCATGATGAAGCTCGATACCGTGACCTATCTGCCGGACGACATCCTGGTGAAGGTGGACCGCGCCGCCATGGCGGTGAGCCTGGAGACCCGCGTGCCGCTGATCGATCACCGCGTCTATGAATTCGCCTGGAGCCTGCCGCACCAGTACAAGGTGCGCGGCGCCACCGGCAAGTGGCTGTTGCGCCAGGTGCTGTACCGCCACGTGCCGCAGGCGCTGGTGGATCGGCCCAAGCGCGGCTTTGCCGTGCCGCTGGCGGCCTGGCTGCGCGGCCCCCTGCGCGACTGGGCCGAGGCGCTGCTGGATCCGGCGCGCCTGCGCCAGGAAGGCTGGTTCGAGTCCGAACCCATCCTGCGCAAGTGGCGCGAACACGTGTCCGGACATCGCAATTGGGATAGCCATCTGTGGGGCGTGCTGATGATGCAGGCCTGGCTGGACCGCTACCGCGCCGGTGGCGAACAGGGAGGATCGGTTGGGAGTCGCTGACGAATGAAGATACTGATGCTGGTCAGTTCCATGCATGCCGGGGGCGCCGAGCGCGTGGCCGCCACGCTGGTCAACGCGTGGGCCGAACGCGGCGACGACGTCACCCTGACGCCGACCTATTCGTCCAAGGGCACCTGCTTCTACCCGCTGTCGGACAAGGTCAAGCTGGCCTGGCTGGCGGATCTGGCCGGCACGCGCGTCTCCGGCCCGATGGCCGCGTTCAGGCGCCTGCTGGCGCTGCGCCGCCACATCCGCGACACGGCGCCGGACGTGGTGGTGTCGTTCCTGACCAACGTCAACGTGGCCGCCATCCTGGCCACCCGCGGCCTGCGCGTGCCGCTGATCGTCTGCGAGCGCACCAATCCGGTCGCCGAAACCACCACCGGCACGGTCTGGCGCCGGCTGCGCCGCCTGCTGTATCCGCGCGCCGACATGGTGACGGTGCAGGCGGCCGACACAGCCGGCCCGTTCTCGCGCCAGGTGCCGGGCATCAAGCGCCTGGCCGTGATTCCCAACCCGCTGCCGGCGCCCTTGCTGGACGCGCCGCGGGTCGTCCAGCGGGAGGATGACGCGCCCCGCACGTTGCTGGCGATGGGGCGGCTGGTGACCGACAAGCAGTTCGACCTGCTGATCGACGTATTCGCGCAGCTGGCGCCTGAATTCCCCGATTGGAACCTGCGCATCTGGGGCGAGGGCCCCGAGCGCGGCGCGCTGGAGCGCCAGGTCGCGAACCTCGGCCTGGACGGGCGCGTCAGCCTGCCGGGCCGCACCGAGACGCCCTGGGACGAACTGGCGCGGGGCCAGGCCTTCGTGCTCAGCTCGCTGGTGGAAGGTTTTCCCAATGTGCTGTTGGAAGCGATGGCGCTGGGCCTGCCCTGCGCCGCCTTCGACTGCCCCAGCGGTCCGCGCGAAATGACGCGCGACGGCCAGGACGCCCTGCTGGTGCCCGCTGGCAACCGCGATGCCCTGCGCGAGGCCCTGCGCCGCCTGCTGGGCGATGTGGGATTGCGCCGGCAACTGGGAGAGCGCGGCGCCGACGCGGTGCGCCAGCGCTATGCGCTGGCCAGCGTGCTGACCGAATGGGACGAGTTGTTCGAGGCCGTGAGGGAAGGGCGATGAGCGCCGCCGCATTGCGCGTCGTGCACGTGATCACCGGCCTGGGCCAGGGCGGCGCGGAATCGGTGCTGTGGCGGCTGGCCACGTTCCCCGGGCAGGAGGTCGAGCACATCGTCGTGTCGCTGACCGATGACGGCATCTATGGCGAACGGCTGCGCGCCGCCGGCGTCACGGTGCACGCGCTGGGCATGCCGCGGGGCCGTATCACGCTGGGTGGTTTCATGGCGCTGCGCCGCCTGATCGCCGGCGCCCGGCCCGATGCCGTGCAGACCTGGATGTATCACGCCGACCTGATCGGGGGCCTGGCGGCCCGCCTGGCGGGTGTGCGCGCCGTGGCCTGGGGCATCCGCAATTCCGGCGCCCACCTGGAGCGCAGCAGCCGCTCGGCCCGCATGGTGCTGCGCGCCTGCGCGCTGCTGTCGGGCGTGCTGCCGGGCGCGATCGTGTGCGCCGCACAGGACGCGGCCGAGCGCCACGCCGCCAAGGGCTATCGCCGCGATCGCATGGTGGTGATCTCCAATGGCTATGACCTGTCGCGCTACGCGCCGGATGCGGCCGCCCGCGCGCGGGTGCGCGCCCAGTGGGGCCTGGACGGCGATGTGCCGGTGATCGGCTGCGTGGCGCGTTGGGATCCCTTGAAAGACCACGCCAATCTGCTGCGCGCAGTCGCGGCGCTGGTGCGCGACGGACGCGACGCCGGCTTGCGCTGCGTGCTGGTGGGGCGCGGCATGACGATCGACAACCCCGAACTGATGGCGCTGGTCGACAAGCTCGGCCTGCGCGAACGCCTGGTGCTGGCCGGGCCCAGCGACGACGTGCCGGCCGTGATGAACGGCCTGGACCTGCATGTGCTGTCCAGCTGCGCGGAAGGCTTTCCCAATGTGGTGGCGGAGGCCATGGCCTGCGGCGTCTATTGCGTGGTGACGGATGTGGGCGACGCCGCCTATATCGTCGGCGATACCGGCGTGGTGGTGCCGCCAGAGCAGCCCGAGGCGCTGGCGCGCGGTATCGAGACCGCGCTGCGCGACGTGGCCTCGCGCGGGCAGGGGCGTGCGGGCGAGGCCGGCCGCGCCCGGGTGCTGGCCAATTTCGACCTGGCCCGCATGGTGCGGGACTACATCGCGGTGTGGCGCCGCCTTTCCGGAGCATCGGCATGAGCGCCGCCCGTCGTCTGCTGTTCGTGGTCAACAACCCGGCCTTCTTCATGTCGCACCGGGTGCCGGTGGCGCTGGCCGCGCAGCGCGCCGGCTATGACGTGCACGTGGCGACGATGGACGGCCCCGCGGTGGCCGAGATCCAGGCGCTGGGCATGACCCACCACGTCATTCCGATGACGCGCAGCGGCAAGCACCCGTTACAGGAGCTGGGCACGCTGGTGGCGCTGTGGCGGCTGTTCCGGCGCCTGCGGCCACAGGTGGTGCACCTGGTGACCATCAAGCCGGTCCTGTACGGCGGCATTGCCGCGCGGCTGGCCCGGGTGCCGGGCATGGTGGCGGCGATATCCGGGCTGGGCTTCGTGTTCCTGTCCAATTCGCTGAAGATGCGGTTGGTGCGGGCGGTGGTGGCGCGGCTGTACCGGCTCGCATTGGGCCATCGGAACAGCCGCGTCATTTTCCAGAACCGCAGCGACCGCGACCTGCTGCAGTCGCTTGGCGCGGTGCGCGACGAACAGGTGGTGCTGATCCGCGGCGCCGGGGTCGATCTGGACCAATACCGCGCACAGCCCGAGCCGCCGGCGCCGCCGGTGGTGGTGACCATGGTGGCGCGCCTGCTGCGCGACAAGGGGGTGCAGGAATTCGTGCAGGCCGCGCGCTTGCTGCGCGAACGCGGCGTGCCGGTGACGATGCGGCTGGTGGGCGGCGTGGATGCCGGCAATCCGGCCTCGGCCACGCCGGCCGAGGTCCAGGCCTGGCAGGCGGAGGGCTGCGTCGAGGCATTGGGCGAGCGCAACGATGTGCCGCGGCTGTACGCCGCTTCGCACATCGCCGTGCTGCCGTCCTATCGCGAAGGGCTGCCCAAGTCCTTGATCGAGGCCGCCGCCTGCGCGCGCGCCGTGGTCACCACCGACGTGCCGGGATGCCGCGATGCGATCGATCCGGACAAGACCGGACTGCTGGTGCCGGTGCGCGACCCGCAGGCGCTGGCGGACGCCATCGCCCGGCTGGCCGGCGACAGCGCCTTGCGCCAGGCCATGGGCGCGGCCGGCCGCGCCCTGGCCGAACGCGAATTCAACATCGAGCGCGTCGCCCGCATCCACGTCGAGCTGTACGACACGCTCAGCGCCTGAGGCCTCAGCCGCCCAGCGCGGCGCCATCGCGGCGCGGATCGGCGGCGCCGTCCAGTCCTTGCGGCGTCACGCGGATCGCGGCGGCGCCGCTTTTCATTTCGACCTGCTCGACCGTGTGGCCCTGCGCGGCCAGTTGCGCCGCCGCCTGCGGCGGCACCCGGCCCTTTTCGACCTGGCTGCGGCCGGTATTGCCGGCGACGTGCGGCAGCGCCAGCGCATCGGCCGGGCGCAGCCCCCAGGCCAGCGTGCCCACCACGGCCTGGGCGATGTAGTCGACGATATAGCCGCCGCCGGCCGAGCCGGTGACCAGCGCCAGCTTGCCATCGCCATCGAACACCATGGTCGGCGCCATCGAGGTGACCGGCCGCTTGTTGGGCGCCATGGCGTTGGGCGCACCCTTGCCGTGCGCCGATGAGAAGTTGGTCAGGGCGTTGTTCAGGAAGAAGCCGTGCGGCATCAGCCACGAACCGAAGTTCAGGTTGATGGTGGTGGTCATGGACAGGGCGTTGCCGTGCGCATCGACGATGGCGACCTGGCTGGTTTCGGTGGTGCCCGGGGCCTCGGCGCCGCCGGGCGCCGCCACGCCTGCGAACACGCCGGGACGCGGCTGCGTCACCGCCTTGCCGGACAGCAGGGTGGCGCGCTGGCGCACGTAGTCGGGCGCGATGAGTTGCCGGACCGGCGCCTTGACCTGGTCGGGATCGCCGATATAGGCCAGGCGGTCGGCGCGGGCGAGGCGGGCGCTGTCGATCAACAGGTGATCGGCCTGGGCGGAGCCCGGCGCCAGCGTGTCGATGCGGCGCGCGGCCAGCATGCCCAACTGCTGCAGCACCGAGACGCCGCCGAAGCTGGGGGGCGGAAAGGTGCAGACCTTCCAGGACAGGAACGGGCCACAGATCGGCGTGCGCTCGACCGGGCGGTAGGCGGCCAGGTCCTGTGCCTGGATCAGGCTGGGATGCTTGCCGGCGCCGATCACGGCGAGGATGTCGGCACTGAGCGCGCCGTGGTTGATGGCGTCGGGATCGGCCGCGACCTTGCGCAAGGCGTCGGCCAGCGACGGGTTGCGCACCGTGGCGCCCACCGGCAGCAACTGGCCCTGCGCGTCGTAGAACACCTGGCGGATCGCGGGGTTCTCGGCCAGCTGCGGCAGCCGTTGCAGGCTGTCGTGCAGGTAGGGCGACATCGGGAAGCCTTCTTCGGCGCTGCGGATGCCGGCCTGGAACAAGCTGGCCCACGGCAGCTTGCCCTGGCGCTGGTGCGCCAGCGCCATCACGCGCACGGTGCCGGGTACGCCGACCGGGCGGCCCAGCCGGGCCACGTCCTTGAGCGGCAGCGTGGCGCCGTCGATGTCGGTGCGCAGGCTGGCGGTGGTGCGCGCGGGCGCCGCCGCCAGGCCGTCCAGCGCGGACAGGGTGCCGCTGGCCTGGTCCCACACCAGCATCAGCGTGCCGCCGCCCAACCCGGACGATTGCGGCTCGACCACGGTCAGCACCATCTGCACGGCGATGGCGGCGTCGACCACGCTGCCGCCGCGCTTGAGCGCGTCGAGTCCCGCGGCCGCGGCCAACGGATTGGCCGCGGCGACCATGCCGGGGGAGGGGGAGGACTGCGCCTGCGCGACGGTTGCCGCGCATAGCGCCAAGGCGGCCAGGATCCGTGCGGTGCTGCGAACTGGCGTAGGCATGGGGCGCTCCGGGAAAGGACGACGGGCCATTATTCGCCCGTCATGGCGTCCTGTCCATAGCAGCCCCGTGGGGCGCTCAGTCGCGTCGCGCGATGGCGTCGATCCAGAAACGCGTGGAGGGATCCTGCGGCGCCGCCTGCTGGGCGGGCGCGTCCAGCTCGCGGATGATGTTCTTGGCCAGCGCCTTGCCGAACTCCACGCCCCATTGGTCGAACGGATTGATGCCCCAGATCACGCCCTGCGTGAACACCTTGTGCTCGTAAAGCGCCAGCAGCGCGCCGAGTGTGTAGGCCTCCAGGCGCGGCAGCACGATCAGCGAAGACGGCCGCCCACCCGGGTGGACCTTGTGCTGCGCCAGCAGGCGGGCGCGCGCCGGATCGGATTCGACCTGCGACGTCTCGGCCAGCGCCTCGTCGAACGACTTGCCGCGCAGCAGCGCGGCGCGCTGGGCCAGGCAATTGGCGATCAGCAGTTCATGGTGGCGCGCATAGGCATGGTCGGGCTGTTCGCACAGGATGAAGTCGACGGGCGCGCCCGCGGCGTCCTGGTGCAGCCACTGGAAGAAGGTGTGCTGGCAGTCGGTGCCCGACATGCCCCACACGGCCGGCCCGGTCGGCACGCCCGCCGGGCTGCCGTCGGCGGTGGCCACCTTGCCCAGCGATTCCATTTCGAGCTGCTGGGCCCACGGCACCACGTGATAAAGGCGCGAATCGTAGGGCGAGATGACCAGCGAGTCGAAGCCCAGCACGCTGCGGTTGACGACGCCGGCCAGCGCCAGCTGCAGCGGCGCGTTCTCGGCCAGCGGCGCCTGGCGGAAATGTTCGTCCATGGCGGCGGCGCCGGCCAGCAGCTGGTCGAAGGTGTCATTGCCCAGCGCCAGCGCGACCGGCAGGCCGATGGCCGACCAGAGCGAATAGCGGCCGCCGACCCAGTCCCAGATCTGGAAGATGTGATCGGGCGAAATGCCCAGGTTGAGCGCGGCTTCGACGTTGGCGGTGATCGCCACCACCTGCTTGATCGGGTCGGCCACGCCGGCTTCGCGCAGCCAGTTCATGGCGACTTCGGCGTTCGCCAGCGGCTCGGTGGTGGTGAAGGACTTGGAGGCGACGATGACCAGGGTGTTGTGCGGATCCAGCCGGCTCATGGCGTCGGCAACCGAATGCGAATCGACGTTCGAGGCGAAGCGTACCTCCCGGCGCGAGCCGCCATGGCGCAAGGCGCGCGTGACCAGCCGGGGGCCCCAGTCGCTGCCGCCTATGCCCAGGTGCAGGACGCAGCTGTAGCGGTTGGCGGCATCGGCCTGGCGCACGAACTGGCGTACGCGTTCGCGTTCAGCCAGCACGGCGGCGGCGACCATGGCGGGCGGCTGGGCCGCGCGCAGCGCGGTGTGCCAGGCCGGGCGTCGCTCGGTCCAGTTGGCATCGCCGCCGTCGAACAGCCGGGCGCGCGCGGCAGCGAAGTCCTGCTGCGCCAGCAGCGCGGCGCCGGCGTCTTGCAGCGCCGGGGAATAGGCCTGCGCGCTCAGATCCAGACGTAGTCCAGGAGCATTGACCAGGCGCAGTTGTTCGCCGTGCAGGGGAGCCGAGGCGGCTGCGGCGGCGAAGGCTCGCCAGGCTGGACTATTGGGTAGAGACATGGGCAATCTAGAAAGGCAGGATAGCGTGAGGGGCCAGTTTAGCCAGTTCGCGCCGGAAGTCGCCCTGGATGCGGGCCAGGGCGTCAGCGGTCTGTGCCTCGAAGCGCAGGACCACCACCGGGGTGGTGTTCGACGGGCGGGCCAGGCCGAAGCCGTCCGGGTATTCGGCGCGCACGCCGTCGATGGTGATGACCCGAGTGGCGCCCGGGAACTGGCCCTGTTCCTGCAGCGCCTGGACCAGCGAGAACGGCTGGCCTTCTTCCATTTCCAGCTTCAGCTCGGGCGTGGAGACGTCTTGCGGCAGGGCCTCCAGGGGCGCCCCGGCGTCGCTGTAGCGTGACACGATCTCCAGCAGGCGGGCGCCGGTATAGAGCCCGTCGTCAAAGCCGTACCAGCGCTCCTTGAAGAAGATGTGGCCGCTCATTTCGCCGGCCAGCGGCGCGCCGGTTTCGGCCAGCTTGGCCTTGACCAGCGAATGCCCGGTCTTCCACATCAGCGCTTCGCCGCCCGCGGCCTCGACCGACAGGCCCACGTGCCGGCTGCACTTGACGTCATAGATGATGGTGGCGCCAGGATTGCGCTCGAGCACGTCGCGGGCGAACAGCACCAGCTGGCGGTCGGGCCAGATGATCTGGCCGGACTTGGTCACCACGCCGAGGCGATCGCCGTCGCCGTCGAAGGCCAGGCCAAGCTCGCAGTCGGTGGTGGCCAGGCAATGGATCAGGTCCTGCAGGTTCTTGGGTTCGGCCGGATCGGGATGGTGATTGGGGAAGGTGCCGTCGACCTCGCAGAACAGCTCGGTGACCTCGCAACCCAGGGCGCGGAACAGCCGCGGCGCGATGGCGCCGGCCACGCCGTTGCCGCAATCGATCGCGATCTTCATGGGCCGGGCCAGTTTGACGCCCGAAGCGACACGGGCGATGTAGGCCGCCACCAGGTCCAGCTCGCGGCGCACGCCGGTGCGCGCGGCGGGCGCATCGGTGGGGCCGTTCATGCGCCGGGCCAGCGCCTGCACGTCGTCGCCATAGAGCGCGCGGCCGCCCATCATCATCTTGAAGCCGTTGTACTTGGGCGGATTGTGGCTGCCGGTGATGGCGACGCCGGAGCCGGTCTGCATGGTGTGGGCGGCGAAATACACCAGCGGCGTGGGCACCTGGCCGATATCCAGGGTGTCGACGCCGCCCTCCAGCATGCCTTCCTGCAGCGCCTGGGACAGCATTTCGCTGCTCAGCCGCCCGTCGCGGCCCACCACCAGCGTCTGCACGCCCTGCTCGCGCGCGACCGCCGCCAGCGCCGCGCCCAGCGAGCGGGCAAAGCGCGCGTCGATCAGGTCCGGGACGGTGCCGCGGATGTCATAGGCCTTGAAGACGGAGGCGGGAAATTGCGCGTTGTCGGCCACGACGGTTCCTTGTTCTATGGATAGTTCTGGTAAACCCCTAGGCCGATCCAGGCCGGCAAACCGGGGCACGAACTCGAATTATCCTCCAATGAGGGGCGCCGTATGGGCGCGCCCGCGACGGCGGTGCCCGGGACGTGCCCGCCGCCCCGGCCTGGTGCCTGGCGCCGGGCGGGAATGCCTCGTTCCGGTGCGCCGGCGGGCCAGCCAGCCGGCCTGTTCGGGGACGGCGGCCAATGGCATGGAACTTGCTCGTCATCCGAAGGTGATACGCTTGTCATGCAAGCAGAAAGACCGGAGGGGCCCAATGGGAGCCAAAGTATCCACAGTCACGTCATCAGGCGGCGCCCGGCGCAGGCGCGGGCCGCCCACGGACTTCGCCGGGCCGGCGGCCGGGCGGGAACGCCGGCTCGACATCCATGTTTTCATCTCGCCCCAGGGCGAGTTGGCGACGGGCCGCGCCTGGGAGCGCTGCGTCTGGCGCGACGCCCGCGTGCTGATCGCCGAGTGCCCGGCGCCGCACCTGCCCGCCTCGGTCGAAAGCGCCCTGCGCGCCATCGCCGCCAGCGTGGCGCGGGATCGCGCCTGGCAGGGCATGGGCACGGTCGCCTTTTCGCTCGATGACCGCAGCGGCGTGTTCCGCGTGATCCGCGCCGACTCGCAGCCCCGCTCGGGCGCCGCGGTGGCCGATTTCGAGCCGGTCGCGGCGCATGCGCTGGAAGTGCGCATCGACGGTTGCGCCGACCGCCACATGCCGTGCACGCACCTGCTGGTGTGCGGCGCCACCCGTGGCGAAGCGCTGCGGCGCGCCTATCGCGCCCTGTCCGAAATGCCGGGCCCCGCGGGCGTCGACCGGGCTTTCCTGATGAACCGCATCGCCTCGCGCGCCTATTGCACGGGCTTGACCGGCACCCGTCTGGACCAGGCCGTCGGCTGAGCGCCCGTCCTGCCTCTACAATAGTCCGCACCATCCCTGAACAGCGTCCGGGCGCGGCCCGGCGCGATCCTCTCCGTGCGGCGTCTATGACTTTGCTGAGCGAATTGCAGTCCCTCCTGGGCGAGCCCCATGTGCTGGCCGGCGCCGACGCCGAGCCTTTCGCGCTGGATTGGCGGCGCCGTTATCGTGGCGTGGCGCTGGCGGTGATCCGGCCCGGCTCGACGCAGGAAGTGGCCGACGCCATCAAACTGTGCGTGCGCCATGGCGTGCCGGTGGTGCCGCAGGGCGGCAATACCGGCTTGTGCGGCGGCGCCACGCCCGACAGTTCGGGCAGCGCCGTGGTGTTGTCGACCGCGCGCCTGAACCGCGTGCGGGCGCTGGACACCGACAACGACACCATCACGGTCGAGGCCGGCTGCATCCTGCAGGCGGTGCAACAGGCCGCCGCCGATGCCGGCCGGCTGTTTCCGCTGAGCCTGGCGGCCGAGGGCAGTTGCACCATCGGCGGCAACCTCGCCACCAACGCCGGCGGTACCCAGGTGCTGCGCTACGGCAACACGCGCGACCTGGCTCTTGGGTTGGAGGTGGTCACCGCCGAGGGCGAGATCTGGAACGGCCTGCGCGGCCTGCGCAAGGACAACACCGGCTATGACCTGCGCGATCTCTACATCGGCAGCGAAGGCACGCTTGGCATCATCACCGCCGCCACGCTCAAGCTGTTTCCGCGGCCGGTGGCCTCCTGCACGGCGCTGTTGACGCTGGACAGCATCGACAACGCGGTCGAGCTGCTGTCGCGCGCCCGCGCCGGTTTCGGCGCCGCGCTGACCGGCTTCGAACTGATGAGCGGCGATTGCCTGCAGGCGGTGGTGCGGTTGTTCCCGCAGCAACGCCTGCCGTTCGAGGGGGCCTCGGCGGCGTCGCCTTGGTTCGCGCTGCTGGAGCTGTCCGACAGCGAAAGCGAGGCGCATGCGCGCGAACGGTTCGAAACGGTGCTGGGCGAGGCCATCGAGGCGGGCCTGGTGAACGATGCGGCCATCGCGGCCAGCGTGGCGCAGAGCAAGGCGCTGTGGCATCTGCGCGAGAGCATTCCGCTGGCCGAGGCCGAGCTGGGCAAGTCGGTCAAGCACGACGTCTCGATCCCGATCTCCGCCATCGCCGGTTTCGTCCACCAGACCAACGCGTTGCTGCAGGCGCGCTTTCCCGGCGTGCGCCATGTGATCTTCGGCCACCTGGGCGACGGCAACCTGCACTACAACGTGGCCAATGCGCCTGGCCAGAGCGAAGCCGAACTGCTGGCCCTGCAAAGCGATATCTACGGCGTGGTCCATGACAGCGTGCACGCGCATGCCGGTTCCATCAGCGCCGAGCACGGCGTCGGCCAGCTCAAGCGTGACGAGCTGCCGCGCTACAAGAGTCCGGTCGAGCTGGCCCTGATGCGGCGCATCAAGCGCGCACTCGACCCGCAAGGCCTGATGAACCCGGGCAAGGTGCTGCAGGCCTGAGCGGGATCCCCCGAAACCTTTCTTTCCATGAGGAACGATGCAATGGCGGCCAGTCCCGCGGCGGGTGCGAATCACCGGATCCTGATCGTCGAGGACGATCACATCATTGCCGGCAACCTGTATACCTTCCTGGAAACGCGAGGCTTCCTGCCGGACGTGGCGTACAGCGGTCCCGCGGCGCTCCAGCGGCTCGGGGAACAGCGTTTCGATGCCATGATCCTGGATATCGGCCTGCCCGGCATGGATGGCAACGCCGTGCTGCACGCGCTGCGCAACGAGCGGCGCCTGCCGCTGCCGGTGCTGGTCCTGACCGCCCGTGACAGCCTGGACGACAAGCTGGCCGGTTTCTCGCACGGCGCCGACGACTACCTGACCAAGCCGTTCGCGCTGCTGGAGGTCGAGGCCCGCCTGCTGGCGCTGATCCAGCGCGCCAAGGGAGCGATCGTGGACACCGTGCGGGTCTTCGGCGACCTGAGCTACGACACCCGCAGCCGCGGCGTCTCGATCGGCGGCAAGCCGGTGCACTTGACGCGCAAGGCCACGCTCATCCTGGAAGCGCTGCTGCGCGATCCGGGGCGGGTGGTATCGCGCGAGGAACTGGAAGCGCTGCTGTGGGGGAGTGAACCGCCGTCGTCCGACGCCTTGCGCAGCCAGGTCCACCTGCTGCGCCGCGCCCTGGCGGACGCTGGCTTTGACGGAATCGAGACCATGCACGGAACGGGCTGGCGCCTGGTGCAGACCGGAGGCGCCGCATGAGCCGCATCGCCGGAGCCGGCACCCTGACCCAGCGGGTGGTGTGGGCGCTGACCGGCACCGTGGCGCTGTTCGTGACGGCGCTGGCGCTGCTTGCCTACCTGACGTTCGACCAGATGGAAGACGATCTGGTCAACGACATCCTCAATACCGAAATGGATCGCCTGGTGCAGCACGCGCGCACCAGCGACCAGTTCCTGCCGCGCCGCGGCGCGCGCGAACTGGGCGGCTCCATGCGCGCCTGGCTCAGCGTCGACGGCCAGGCGCCGATCGGCATGCCGGAAGAGATCCGCGGGTTGGACAACGGCCTGCACCTGGTCGAGCCGGGCGCCTATACCTGGCACGTGATGGTGGCCGACACCGGCAACGGCAAGGTCTATCTGCTCTACGACGCCACCGACAACGAAGAGCGGGTACATGACTTCGGCCTGATCGTGCTGGGCGTGGGCGCAATCTGCGTGGTGGGCGCGTACGCCCTTTCGCGGCGGGTGGCGGCGGTGGCGGTGGGGCCGCTGCTGGAACTGACCGACCGCCTGTCGACCTGGGCGCCGGGGGCGCCCGACCTGGCGGTAACCCGGGACGACGAGGCCGGCCGCCTGATCGAAGCCTTCAACCGGGTACAGAACCAGGTCGATCGCTCCATTGCGCGCGAACGCGAATTCGCCGGCAACCTCAGCCACGAGGTGCGCACGCCGCTGGCCGCGATCCGCTCCGACAGCGAATTGATGCTGCTGACGCAAGACCTGACGGCCGACCAGCGCCAACGGCTGACGCGGGTGATGGATAACGTCGATGACGTCATCGTCTGCCTCGAAAGCGCCCGCGCCATGGCCCGCGACCAGATGCGTCCGCCCGAGCCGGTCGACCTGGCCGAGTGCATGCTGGATGCCTGGCGCGGCTACGAGACGCAGGCCGGCCTGGCCGAACTGCGTTTCGACAACCACATCCCGCCCGATCACATCCGCGTTCTGGATCGCTACGCCTTGCTGACCGTACTGCGCAACCTGGTGCGCAACGCCGTCGAGCATGCCGCGCCGGCCACCCTCACGGCTTCGCTGGGGACGGATGGCGCGCTGCAGTTGAGCGACGACGGCAAGGGCATCGCGGCCGACGATCTGCCATTCCTGTTCCGCCGCTATTACAGCGGCCGCCTGCGGGACGCGGGGACGGCGGGCCGCGACGAGACCGCCCGTGGCCTGGGACTGGCCATCGCCAAGCGGGTCTGCGACATGCAGGGCTGGACGCTGACGGTCGATTCTTCCCGCGAGGGGCCGCGGCGCGGCACCCGCTTCACCCTGCGCCTGGAGTCCAGCGCAACGACGGCCTGATGGCAGGGGCGCCGGGGCGGCACGCCGCGCCGCGTGTGGGCTGGCCGCCACGCCAGCCTGCCGGCCATCCTGGGGGTAACCGCCCCGGCCGCCGGATTTGACGAATTTTCGACTATCGGCAACCTAAGCTTTCCGCTTCGGCCGGTCGCCATCGTCCCTTCCGCTCCTCCATGTCGTCGCCCCTACCGTCCGCGCTCGCGCGCCCGACGCCCGTCTCGTACCTGTGTACCCATGTGCTGGGGGTGACCCTGATCCTGGCCTGCCTGGCCTGGTGGGCCAATGCGTCCGGGCTGGACCTCGCCATCGCGCGGGCCCTGTTCAACCCCGCGCTGGACGATTTCCCGCTGCATACCAACCGCTGGCTGGAGCTGGTCGGCCATCGCATGGTGCTGGCGCTGCCCATCGGCATCGGCCTGGGCGCCGTCGCCGTGGCGGCCGCCAGCTACCGCATCCCCGCCTGGCGCCCCTTGCGCGCGGCGGCGCTGGCGGTGGCGCTGACCTGTATCGTGGGACAACTGGCCATCACCCAGCTCAAGCATCACACCACGCTGCCGCGGCCCTACGACCTGGACACGCTGGGCGGATACACCCCGTATCCGCTCAGCTGGTGGACCTGGGATCGCGGCAAGGCGGGTGGCGCGCTGCCCAGCGGCCATGCCGGCGCCGGCTATTCGATGTTGACCCTGTATTTCGCCGGCTGGGCGGCCGGGCGAGCCGACTGGCGTTGGCCGGGATTGGCGCTCGGCATCGCCGCGGGCGTCGGGTTTTCCGTGGTGCGCATCCTGCAGGGCGCGCACTTCCTGAGCCAGACGCTGTGGTCCGCCGCGCTCATGTGGCTGCTGGCCGCGCTGTTCTTCTGGCCGGTGTTGGCGCGGGGGCGGACGCAAACACCGAGCGCCTCGCCCGCCGCGTCCTTTCAATTCAGCAGCACCCCCGGCAGCCACAGCGAGAACGCCGGCACATAGGTGACCAGGGCCAGCGCCGCCAGCAGCGCGCCGTAGAACGGCCAGATGGTCCGCATCACCGTGCCGACCGACACCCCGCCGATGGCGCAGCCCACGAACTGCGTGGTGCCCACCGGCGGCGTGTTCAGCCCCAGCGCGCAATTCAGCAGCATCACCATGCCGAACTGCACCGGCCCCATGCCGTACTGCATGCAGATCGGCAGGAAGATCGGGGTGCAGATCAGGATGGTCGCGGCCATGTCCAGGAACGTGCCCAGCACGAACAGGATCACGTTGACCATCAGGAAGATCGCCCACGGACTGGTGGACACCGACGCCATCAGCTCGCCGGTCTTCTCCGCCACGCCGTAGAAGCTGATCAGGTAGCCGAAGGTGGCCGAGATGCCGATCAGCAGCAGCACCACGCCGGTCGTCTTGACCGCCTTGCTGGCGGCGCGCACGAACTGGTCCCAGGTCAGCGAGCGATACACGAAGATCGTCAGCGCCAGCGCGTACAGCACGGCCACCGCGGCCGATTCCGTGGCGGTGAAGACCCCGCTCAGGATGCCCACGATGATCAGCACCACCACGAACAGCCCCGGCGTCGCGGCCACCAGCGAGCGGGCCACGATGCGCCAGCCGGGGAAGGTGCCGGCGGGATAGCCGCGGCTGCGCGCCACGAAGTAGGCCGCCGCCAGGTTGCACAGCGTCAGGATCAGCGCCGGCACCACGCCGGCCGCGATCAGCGCCGCGATCGACACCTTGCCGCCCGCCGCCAGCGTGTAGATGATGATGTTGTGGCTGGTCGGCATCAGCGCGCCCACCAGCGCCGCGTGGGTGGTGACGTTGACCGCGTAGTCGGCGTGATAGCCCTCGCGCTTCATCATCGGGATCATCACCGAGCCCATCGCCGACACATCCGCCACCGGCGAACCCGACACGCCGCCGAACAGCGTGCAGGCCACCACGTTGGACATGCCCAGGCCGCCGCGCACGTGGCCCACCAGCGACTTGGCGAAGGCCACGATGCGGTCGGCGATGCCGCCGTACAGCATCAGCTCGCCGGTGAAGATGAAGAACGGGATGGCCAGGAACGAAAACGCATTCATGCCCGAGGTCATCTGCTGGAAAGCCACCGCCAGCGGCAGGTCCTCGTACATGATCGCGGTGATGGACGACAGCCCGATGGCGAACGCCACCGGCACGCCGATCACCAGGAAGCCCATGAAGGTGAAGGAGAGTAGGGTCAGCGCCATGCCGGTACCACCTTTTGGTTGCGCATCAGGGCGATGACGTGCTCGACCGAGAACAGCGCGATCAGGACGCCGGAGAGGGCCGCGGGCACGTACTTCCAGCCATTGGAGATGCCCAGGTTGGGAATCTTGTAGGCCCACACGGATTCGGCCAGCAGGGCGCAGTTCCACGCCATCAGCGCGCCGAACAGCAGCACCAGCAGGTGGATGAAGACCTTCAGGCGCCGCTGGCCGGCCGGCGGCAATGCGTCGACCAGCGACTCGAAGCCGATGTGGCCGGCGTCGCGCACGCCGACGGCCGCGCCCAGCATGGTGACGTACAGCACCAGCAGCAGCGCCAGGCTCTCGGCCCAGGTGGGCGTGCTGTTCAGCACGTGGCGGCCGACGATCTGCAGGGTGACCGCGACGATCAGGCAGACCAGCCCGAACACACTGGTCCACATGCACAGGCGCGCCAGCCGGGCGCAGCCGCGGGAAAAGGCGTCCAGCGGGGCAGCCGGGGCATGCGCCCGGCCCCCCGCCGCGACATCCGGGTCATTGGTAGAGGTAGCCAACATGCGGATTCCTTACTGGACGGCCTGGATCTTGGCGACCAGGTCTTTCATGTCGGGCGTGGTGACGAAGCGGTCGTAGACCGGCTTCATCGCCGCCTGGAACGAGGCCTTGTCGACCTCGACGATCTGCGAACCGGCCTTCTCGACCACCGCGCGCGACTTCTGCTCGCGCTCGTCCCACAGCTTGCGCATGTAGGGCACCGACTCGCGCGCGGCTTCGCGCAGGATCTTCTGGTCGTCGGCCGACAGTTTGTCCCATTGGCGCTTGGAGAAGATCAGCATTTCCGGCGTCATGGTGTGCTCGGTCAGCGCATAGTATTTGGCGACCTCGTAGTGGTGCGCGCTTTCGTAGCTTGGGTAGTTGTTCTCCGCTGCGTCCACCAGCCCGGTCTTGAGCGAGGTATAGACCTCGCCCATCGGCATCGGCGTGGCGTTGCCGCCCATGGCTTCCACCATCGCCACCGACAGATCCGACTGCTGCACGCGGATCTTCAGGCCCTTGGCGTCGGCCAGCGTCTTGATCGGCTTGTTGCGCGTGTACATCGAGCGCGAGCCGCTGTCGTACCAGGCCAGGCCGACAAAGCCCGCCGCTTCGCAGGACTTCAGGATCTGTTCGCCGATCTCGCTGTCGAGCACCTTGTGCAGATGCTCCTTGGAACGGAACAGGAACGGCAGCGACGGCACGCGCGTGGTCTGGCAGATGTTGTGCATGGCCGCGCTGGACACGCGCGCCATGGCCAGCGCGCCCATCTTCACCTGCTCGATCGAGTCGTCTTCATTGCCGAGCGCGCCGCCGGCGTACACCTTGACGGTGATGCGGCCGTTGGTGCGCTGCTTGACCAGTTCGCCGAACTGGCGCACGGCCTGCACGGTGGGGTAATCGTCGGGATGGATGTCCGCGGAGCGCAGCTCGGCGGCATGGGTGGCGGGAACCAGCGTCAGCAAAGCGGCCGCGGCCAGGATGGCGCGGGTCAGGGTCGGGCGCAACATGTCTACCTCCGGTTGGGAGTACGGCGTTTCGTTGAGGGCCATTGCGGCCCCGAAGCTCTTTGATGTGTACGGACCTGCTCACTACTTGTGCGTGGGCGCCTGGGGCGCCGCGGTCGGGTGCTAACCGGCGCTTGCGGTTTCCTCCAGGCCCCGCGCGCCGGGGCGCAGGATGAAGACGGCGCCGGCGATGGAATCGGGCGCGGCATCGGCGGGGCGGATCGACGTCACCAGCAACTGGTCCAGCCCGGGGCCGCCGAACGCGCACATGGCGACACGGGCGGCCGGCACCTCCAGGCTGCGGTCGAGGCGGCCGTCCGGGGTGTAGCGGTAGACGCGGCCGGCCTCGTTGCCGCAGATCCAGTAGCCGCCATCGGCGTCGACCGCGGCGCCGTCGGGCCGGCCGGCCGGCAGTTTCGGGATGAAGACGCGGCGGTTGTGCGGCAGACCGTCGTCGATGTCGTAGTCGAAGGCCCAGACCACCTGTCGCGTCGGATGGGAATCGGACAGGTACATGGTGCGGCCATCTGGGCTGAAGGCCAGGCCATTGGGCACGATCAGGTCGTCGACGATCGCTTCCAGCGGCTGGCCGGGGGCGTAGCGGTACAGTTTGCCGGCGTTGCGGGCCAGGCCCATGTCCATGACCATGGTGCCAGCCAGGAAGCGGCCCTGGCGATCGCAGCGGCCGTCATTGAAGCGCATGCCGGGCGCGCCGTGGCGCACCGGCGCCAGCGGCGCGGGCCGGCAGGGTTGGCCAGCCACGAGCGGCCCGCAGGCGTACAGGCCGTCCTCCATCGCCAGCAGCCAGCCGTCGCCGCGCGGGGCGAGGCAGCCGGCCATCCGCGGCAGCGTCCAGTGATCGAGCCGGTCGCTGGCGGGCGTCCAGCGCCACAGCGCGCGGCCGGGAATGTCAGTCCAGTGGAAGGCCTGGTCGGCGGCGCGCCACACGGGGCTCTCGCCCACGCCGCAGAGCACGGTCCCGATGCGTTCGGCAGAGGTCGCCATGGTGGGAAGGGGCCGGTGTCAGCGCGGCGGAAAGGGGAAGGGTCCGGCCTTGACGAAGGCGCCGCCCTGGTAACGCGCGGCGGGGTCGTCGGCCGGCAGCGGCGGCTGCGCCTCGACCTGCGCGCGGAATATCTCGGAAGAGTCCTTGGGCGCAAAGCCGAGCGCGGCGGCGCCATGGTTGTCCCACCAGCTGTCGCGGTTGGCCGAGGCGCCGTAGGCGATCAGGTGGCCGACATTGGGCGTGAACAGCGAACGCACCACCAGGTCGGTCAGGTCGTCGTAGCTGAGCCAGGTCACCATCATGCGGCGGTCCTTCGGCTCGGGGAACGACGACCCGATGCGCAGGCAGACCGTCTCGATGCCGTAGCGATCGTAGTAGAAGCGCGACAGGTTTTCGCCATAGGCCTTGCTCAGGCCGTAGTAGCCGTCGGGCCGCAGCGGCACATCGGCGTCCAGGCGCGCGCCCTGCTCGTAGAAGCCAATGACGTGGTTGGAGCTGGCGAATACCACCCGCCGCACGCCGTGGACGCGCGCGGCTTCATACACGTGGTAGACCCCCTGGATGTTGGCCGGCAGGATCTCTTCGAAGGAACGTTCCACGGAAACGCCGCCCAGGTGCACAATGGCGTCGACGCCGCGCACCAGTTCGGAAACGGCGGCGGGGTCGGCCAGGTTGCAGGGCACGACTTCCTCGCCGTCGGCGGCGGGGGCCATGGCCGCGACGTCCGACACCCGCAGGACGTCGGCAAAGGCTTTCAGGCGCGGCCGCAGTACCTGGCCCAGGTTGCCGGCGGCGCCGGTCAATAACAAACGATGGCAGCGGGGGGAGACAGGCATGCGGTCGACAGCTAGGCTCATGGCGCAACGCTCGGTGGGGTGGACTCGCCTGGTACGTTATCGTACAACTAGTCCAAAGTATAATGATCACGAATTTTTGCAGTCAAGCGCCACGCAACCGCTTTGGGACAATCCCTGATGAACGCTCCTGTCGATACCCCCGTCCTGCCGCAGCGTCGTCCACGGAACCTGGCCCAGGGCCTGGTGGAGAACATCTCCGAACGCATCCGTAGCGGCGAGATCCGCCCCGGCGACAAGCTGCCCACCGAATCCGAGATCATGCGGCAGTTCGGCGTCAGCCGCACCGTGGTGCGCGAAGCGCTGTCGCGGCTGCAGGCCTCGGGCCTGGTCGAAACCCATCACGGCGTCGGCACCTACGCGCTCGAACCCAGCGGCGGCGGCGATTTCCGCGTCGACCCCGCCGACATCGCCACGGTGCGCGACGTGCTGGTGCTGCTGGAACTGCGCATCTGCCTGGAAAGCGAGGCCGCCGGCCTGGCCGCCGTGCGCCGCAGCGAGACCCAATTGGCCGAGATGCGCCGGGCGCTGGATGCCTTCAAGAGCGCGCTGGACAGCGGCGGCGACACCATCACGCCCGATTTCCAGTTTCACCTGCTGGTGTCGCAGTCCACCGACAACCGGTATTTCGCCGATCTGATGTCGCACCTGGGCTCGGCCATCATTCCCCGCACCCGCATCAATTCCGCCAAGTTCGCCCACGAAGACCGCGCCGCCTACCTGGCCCGCGTCAACCTGGAGCACGAGGACATCTACAGCGCGATCATGCGCCAGGATGCCGAAGGCGCGCGCGCCGCGATGCGCACCCACCTGAGCAACAGCCGCGAACGCCTGCGCCGCGCGCAATGACGCCGATTCGCGAGCGCGCGCGGCGGTAGCCGGGCGCCTCGCGTTGCGCTTTGGCGTCGAAATCGGATGTCATACAACATGACAAGGTTGTCATCTGCCTGATAGGGGCCTCGCGCCGCGCCGCCGGCGGCGCGGCGGCGCGTCAATCCGCGTTAACCTTGGCCGTTTTCAATCACCGGACGGCAGGCATGGTTTGGCTGGGTAATCTCGGGCTGAGTAATCGCGGGCAGGGTAAGCGCGGCGCATCAACGGATTTCATTCGTGCGGGGAGGGCTGCCGCATGCGCCGCCTGACGCTCCGTTTCATCGTGTCCGTGCTGGTTCTGCTGACGCTGAGCCGGCTGGGCCTGTCGTTGTGGATGTGGGACCGGGTCGAGGCGGCCGGCGGGCTGTGGCCGGTGCTGTTCGGCGGCCTGCGCATCGACGTCTGCCTGCTGTCCATGGTGATCGCGCTGCCGGCCGTGTTCTCGCCGTGGCTGGGACATCGGCCGTGGGCCGCGCGCGTCACCGCCTGGTGGTTCCGCGTCTGGTGGATGCTGTACGTGCTGCTGGAAGTCTCCACGCCGCAGTTCATCGCCGAATACGACACGCGCCCGAACCGCCTGTATTTCATCTACCTGCTCAACCCGAAGGAAGTCGGTTCGATGCTGTGGCAGGGCTACAAGGGCGTGCTGCTGGCCGCCCTGGTGGTGCTGCTGGTGGCCGCGTGGCTGGCGGTCAAGTTGTTCCCGACGCGGGTGCGCGATCCGTTCCTGGCGTGGTGGAAGCGGCCGCTGGCGTCGCTGGTGATTTTGGCGCTGGTGGTGCTGGGCGCGCGCGGCACGCTGGAGCATCGCCCCATCAACCCGGCCAAGGTCGCGTTCAGCTCGGATGCCATGGTCAATTCGCTGGCCCTGAACTCGCTCTATAGCGTGTTCGATGCCGCCTACCGCATGCGCGACGAACGCTCCTCGGCCGCGATGTATCCGAAGATGCCGGTGGACGAAATGAACGCCATCGTGCGCGACAAGGCGGGCCTGACGGGCGCGCCGCTGGATCCGCGCTACCCCAGCCTGCACGAGCAGAAGGCCACGGTGCGGCGCGACAAGCCGCTCAATCTGGTGATCATCCTGCAGGAAAGCCTGGGCGCGCAGTACGTCGGCAGCCTGGGCGGCAAGGACCTCACACCGAATATCGACCGCCTTGGCAAGGAAGGCTGGATGTTCCACCGCGCCTACGCCACCGGCACGCGCTCGGTGCGCGGCATCGAGGCGGTCACCGCAGGCTTCCTGCCCAGCGTGGCCGATGCGGTGGTGAAGCTGCCGCGCTCGCAGACCGGCTTCTTCACGCTGGCGCAGGTGCTGGGCAAGCATGGCTACCATTCGCGCTTCGTCTATGGCGGCGAGTCGCACTTCGACAACATGCGTGCCTTCTTCCTGGGCAACGGCTTCAACGAGGTGGTCGATCGCCCGAAGTTCGAGAACCCGGTGTTCGAAGGCTCGTGGGGCGCGTCCGACGAAGACATGTTCACCCAGGTCGACCGCCTGCTGCGCGCCGACGGCGACAAGCCGGTGTTCACGCTGGCGTTTTCGGTCAGCAACCATTCGCCGTGGGAGTATCCGGCGGGCCGCATCCAGCCGGTGGGCGATCCGGCCAGCGTCGACAACACGGTGCGCTACGCCGACTGGGCGCTGGGCCAGTTCTTCGACAAGGCGCGCAAGGCGCCGTATTGGAACAACACGGTGTTCCTGGTGATCGCCGATCATGATTCCCGCGTCTACGGCTCGATCCCGGTGCCGGTGCGGCACTTCCAGATCCCGGCCCTGATCCTGGGCGCGGGCATCGCGCCGCGCCAGGACGAACGCATCGTCAGCCAGATCGACATGGCGCCCACGCTGCTGTCGCTGATCGGGCTGGATAACGTCAACCCGATGCTGGGCGCGGACCTGACGCAGCGCGATCCCAACCGCGCGCTGATGCAGTACGCCGACAACTTCGGCTATCTGCAGGGCGACAAGCTGCTGGTGCTGGAACCGTCCAAGGCGCCACGCGAATTCCGTTATCGCGCCGCGCCGGTCGGGCAGGACGAAACCTACGAGCCGGTCGAACCGGCGGACGAGGCTTTGAGCAAGGAAGCGCTGGCGCATGCCTTGTGGGCCAGCTGGGTCTACCGCGAAGAAAAATACCGCCTGCCTTGACTTCGCCCCGTCTGGCCCGGGGGCCGGTTTGATCCCGCGCAAACCGGCTCTCGGCCAGTCCTCGCACACTCGCGCTCATGACTTTTCCCGATCCGCTCGCCGGCCCGAGCCGCCCCCCCGCCGCCAATGAAGGCGACGCGCCCGTATCCGTGCCGGCCTCGCGCTGGCGCGGCTGGCCGGTGCCGCGCGGCCGACTGGCCTGGCTGACCGGCGTGTTCAGCATAGTGATGATCGGCGTCAGCACGCTGTTCTGGTGCCTGCTGCTGTTCCCCCTGGCGCTGCTGAAACTGGCGCTTCCGTTTGCCGCGGCGCGGCGCCGCATCGATCCCGTCCTCAATGGCATCGCCACGGCCTGGATCAGCGTTAACACCGCCTGGTTTTCGCGCATCCAGCGCGCGCCCTGGGACGTGCGCGGCCATGCCGGCCTGCGCTACGCCGATTGGTACCTGGTCAACTGCAATCACCAGTCCTGGGTCGATATCTTCGTGCTGCAAGGCGCGCTGAACCGCCGCATCCCGTTGCTGAAGTTCTTTCTGAAGCAGCAGCTCATCTACGTGCCGGTGATCGGGCTGGCCTGGTGGGCGCTGGATTTTCCGTTCATGAAGCGCCATGGCAAGGCCGACCTGCGCCGCAATCCCGCCCTGGGGCGCCAGGACCAGGAAACCGCGCGGCGCGCCTGCCAGAAGTTCTCGCTGGTGCCGACCAGCGTGATGGTGTTCGCCGAGGGCACGCGCTTCACCCCGGCCAAGCGCGATGCGCAGGGCTCGCCGTACCGTCACTTGCTCAAGCCCAAGGCGGGCGGGCTGGCGGTGTCGTTGAACGCGATGGGCACGCGCTTTCGCTCGATGATCGATGTCACCATCGCCTATCCGGCGGGCGTGCCCAGCTTCTGGGACATGGCCTGCGGCCGCATGGGCACGGTGCGGGTGCGCATGCACCAGGTGCCGGTGCCGCCGGCCTTCTGCGAAGCCGACTACAGCCGCGACAAGGCCTTCCGCACCGAATTCCACCACTGGCTGGGCCAGCAGTGGCAGGCCAAGGACGCCGAGATCGAGGCGTTGATGGCCGATGCGGCCGCCACGCCCCGATCCTGACGGACCGCGCTTACACCCGCGCCGGCAGCACGGTGCCCGAGCATTCGCCGAAGCCGATGCGCGGGTAGCCGGCCTTGACGCACTCGGCGCGCATGATGACCTGGTCGCCATCCTGCAGGAAGGTGCGCTTTTCGCCCCAGGGCAGCTCGATCGGCTGCTTGCCGCCGTGGTTCAGTTCCAGCATCGAACCGGCTTCCGAGGGCTGCGGGCCGGACAGCGTGCCGGTGCCGAGCATGTCGCCCGGCTGCAGGTTGCAGCCGTTCACCGTGTGGTGCGTGATCAACTGCGCCACGTTCCAGTACGCATCGCGGAAGTTGCTGCGCGACAGCCGCGCCGGCGCCTGCTTGGCGGCGCGCGACTGTTCGGTCGTGAGCAACACTTCCATCTGCACGTCGTAGGCGCCCTTGGCGCGGTTGGCATCGGAGGCCAGGTACGGCAGCGGCTGCGGCTCGGACGGGCCGCGGTTCCATTGCGTGCGGAACGGCTCCAGCGCTTCCAGCGTGACGATCCACGGCGAGATGGTCGAGGCGAAGTTCTTCGACAGGAACGGGCCCAGTGGCTGGTATTCCCAGCCCTGGATGTCGCGCGCCGACCAGTCGTTCAGGATGCACAGGCCGAAGACGTGCGCATCGGCGTCCGCCAGCTTGATGCGGTCGCCCTGGGCGTTGCCGGTGCCGACGAAGATGCCCAGTTCCAGTTCGTAGTCCAGCCGCGCGCAAGGGCCGAATTGCGGCGCCTCGCCTTCGTTGGCGGGGCGGGTCTGGCCGACCGGACGGGGGAACTTTTGGTCCACGCCAATGCTGGAGGCGCGGCCGTGGTAGCCGATCGGCACCCACTTGTAGTTCGGCAGCAGGGGATTGTCGGGGCGGAACTGCTTGCCGATGGCGGTGGCGTGGTGCACCGAGATGTAGAAGTCGGTGTAGTCGCCGATGCGGGCGGGCGTGGTGTATTCGGCGTCGGCCTGGGCCACCAGCAGCGGCTCGACCGCGCCGCGCAGCGCGGCGCCTTCGCGCAGCGCGCGCGACAGCGCCAGGCGCAGCGCGCTCCAGTGGGCCTGGCCCAGGGCCATCAGCGCGTTCAGGCTGTCGCCCTGGCAAGCGGCCAGCGCCTCGGCGGCGGCGCCCTCGAACGGCTTGGCGGCGGCCAGCGCCGCCAGGTCGACGATCTGGTCGCCGATGGCCACGCCGGGGCGGAACGACTCCTGCGAGCCCTTGCGGCGGAACGCGGCGTAGGGCAGGTTCTGCACCGGGAAGTCCGACGCGCCGGTGTTGGCGCTGGCGACCCAGCTCTTGAGCGACGGGTCGTGGGTTTCGTTGATGGCGGTGGTCATGAGGAATGTCTCGTTCAATGTGTTTATAAGGGCGCGGCGGGCGCCGGAAAAATCCAAAGCCAAACGGCGATGCGCTTGCGCGCATCGCCGTGGGCGGGCGTGACGGGAGAGAAAACGGTCACGCCTTGGCGGGATCGAAATGCTTCTGCAGGCCCTGCCAGCACCGGTAATAGTCGCCCTGCAATTCTACCGAGGCCAAGGCTTGCGCCGTCGGGCGGATCACGCGCCGCGTCTCGAACATGAAAGCCATGGTGTCGCGGATGTAGTGCGCGGTGCTGGTGTCGGCGCGCGAGGCCTTCTCGAAGGTCTCGGCGTCGGGGCCGTGGCCGCTCATGCAGTTGTGCAGGCTCGCGCCGCCGGGGGCGAAGCCGTCGGCCTTGGCGTCGTACACGCCCTGGATCAGGCCCATGAATTCGCTGGCGACGTTGCGGTGGAACCAGGGCGGACGGAAGGTGTTCTCCATCGCCAGGATGCGCGGCGGGAAGATGGCGAAGTCCATGTTGGCCGTGCCCGGGGTGTCGGACGGCGCGGTCAGCACCGTGAAGATCGACGGGTCCGGATGGTCGTAGCTGATCGAGCCAATGGTGTTGAAGTGGCGCAGGTCGTACTTGTACGG
The DNA here is from genome assembly GCF_040084795.1 of Achromobacter sp. HNDS-1. NCBI lineage: Bacteria > Pseudomonadati > Pseudomonadota > Betaproteobacteria > Burkholderiales > Alcaligenaceae > Achromobacter > Achromobacter sp. HNDS-1. The sequence goes on along the minus strand of NZ_CP157584.1, from coordinate 2,373,959 downwards.
CGCGTGCGTGCCGTGCCAGGCCACCACGTCCAGCGGCGAATGGCCGATCGCGGCGCGCCAGAAGCCGCCGGTGAACTTGGCGATCAGTTCGAAGTCGCCTTCCAGGTCTTCGTACCAGGCCACCGGCGTCTTGAAGTCGCGGGCGTTGGCCAGGCAGTTCGAGCCGATCGGGCCCAGTTCCGGCAGGCGCAGCGCGGCGCCGAAGTTCTCCAGCATATAGCCGCGCGCGCTGTCGTCCAGCAGTTGCACGCGGAAGCGCACACCGCGCGGGATCACGGCGATCTCCAGCGGCTCCAGGTCGATCAGGCCCAGCTCGGTGGCCAGGCGCAGGCGGCCCTGCTGCGGCACCAGCAGCAGCTCGCCGTCGGCGTTGTAGAAATAGCGGCCCTGCATCGAGCGGTTGGCGGCATACAGGTGGATGCCGACGCCGCTTTGCTCATCGGGGCCGCCGTTGCCGCCCCAGGTCTTCACGCCTTCGATGAAATCGGTGGGCGCGGTGGGAATGGGCAAGGGGCTCCAGCGCAGCTGATTCGGCGTGACCGGGCCGTGACCGAACGCGCTTTCCCAGCCCTTGACGCCGCCAAACGGCTCGAACGGCTTGTGCTGCGCGCCCGGGCGGATGCGGTAGAGCCAGGAGCGGCGGTTCTCGCTGCGCGGCGCGGTGAAGGCGGTGCCGGACAACTGCTCGGCGTACAGGCCATAGGGACATTGCTGGGGCGAATTGCGGCCCAGCGGCAGCGCGCCGGGCAGGGCTTCGGTGGCACAGTCGTTGCCGAAGCCGGTCTGGTAGTGCAGTTCCATGGAATCCTCCTGGGGTGGCGCGCGATGCGTGGCCGCGCGGTCTTGGTCGTGGCGCGCCGGATGAAATGGTCCGGCGCCGATACGCCATTGTCGGAAAAATCCCCCACTATGGCTACGGGAATGCAAAAATACCAACTATAAATTTCGTGAATAGTAGGGGTGCCTGATGGCGGACTTGCGCGACGTCGACCTGAACCTGCTGATCCTGTTCCAGCATTTGCTGGAGGACCGCAACCTGTCCGCCGTGGCGCGGCGGCTGGACCTGTCGCAGCCAGCGGTGAGCAACGCCCTGCGCCGGCTGCGGCTGGCGTTCGGCGACGAGCTGTTCGTGCGCACCGCGCAGGGTATGTTGCCGACGCCGCGCGCGCAGCGGCTGGCCGGCCCGGTCAGCGAGGCGTTGGCCCTGCTGTCGCAGGCCTTGCAGGACCAGGCGGCGTTCGATGCCGCCACCAGCACGCGGCGTTTCCGCGTGGCCATGACCGATGTTGGCGAGATCCATTTCATGCCGCGCCTGATGGAAGTCTGCGTACAGGTCGCGCCGCAGGTGCGCATCGATTCGGTGCGGGTGCAGGGGCCGGACCTGCCGCGCGAGATGGAGGCGGGCCGGGTCGACCTGGCCATCGGCGCCTTCGACGAGATGGGGGCGGGCACCTTGCAGCGCATGTTGTTCCGGCAGGGGTACGCCACGCTCTTTCGCCAGGCGCATCCCACGGCCCACCCCGGCATGGGGTTGAAGGCGTTTCGCGCCGAGCGTCATCTCATCGTGTCGCGGGCCGCGCCCTATGGGCAGGTCAACCAGTCGATGGAGCGGGCCGGCGTGATGCTGGCCGAGCACTTCAGCGTGCCGCATTTCTCGGCCGTGCCGTACATCGTCAGCGCCACCGACCTGCTGGCGACCGTGCCCGAAAAACTGGCGGCGAGCGCCGCGCAGCCATTCGGCCTGCGCTACATGACGCCGCCGGTGAAGGTGCCGGCGCTGCAGACCAATATGTACTGGCAGCGCCGCTACGATCGCGATGGCGGCAACCAGTGGTTGCGCGCCCTGATCGTCAATGCGTTTGCGGTGGGTTCGCCGCCGGCGTGACCGACGCGCGGGCCTGCGCCAGCGCCTCGCGCAGCACAGCCATGTCGCCCAGGTGGTTGGCCAGCAGCAGGATCAGCGCCGCGTTCATTTCCTGGCTCTGCTCGTTGCTCAGGTCGCGATGGGCGTCGATCAGCGCTTCGTAGAAGTCGTCCGGCGCGGCCAGGTTGGTTTCGGTAATCAGCATGGAAAGGGCCTCCGTATTCAGGCGCGGCCAATGGCGCGGTTGACGGCCGACGCCACCGCGTCGGGCTGGAAGGCGCGCCAGCGCGCGGCGATGTGCTGGTCGGGGCGGATCAGGTAGGCGGTGCCGGACAGCGCGTCATAGCGCTGGGCCAGCAGCCCTTCGACGTCGATGACCCGCGCCAGGTCATCCGGCCAGCCGGCGGCCTCGCAACCCGGGCTGGCCACCAGCACGGGTGAGACCGGCACGGCCGCCAGGCGCAGCGCGCGCAGGGCCTGCAGGGTCTGCGCGTCGGGCGGGGCGTCGCCGCAGAACAGCGCCAGCGTGAAGCCCGTTCCCAGCTGCGACAGCCACCAGGGCGAGTCGCCAGACCCGCGCACCGGCGCGTCCAGCGCCACCGCGCCGGGCCGCATGCGGCCGGCGAAGGTGTCGCTGTCGGGGCTGTTCAGCGGCGAATCGATGTACGTGGCGGGCAGCGACAGCCGGCCGCTGTTGACCAGCGAACGCGCGAATGCATGGGTGCGGGCCAGGTTCAGCACCGCGTTGCGGAAACTGCGGCTGATGTCGCTCTTGGGCGTGATGAAGTCGGTGGCGCGCGACGAATTCAGGATGTTCTCGTCGGCCGCGTGCTCGCGCTCGGCGGCGTAGCTGTCGATCAGCGATTCGGGCGCCTGGCCGGCCAGCACCAGGCGCAGTTTCCAGGCCAGGTTCTCGGCGTCCTGCACGCCGCTATTGGCGCCGCGCGCGCCGAACGGCGAGACGCGGTGCGCCGAGTCGCCGGCGAACACCACGCGGCCGTGGCGGAACTTGTCCATGCGCTCGCAGGCGAAGGTGTAGACGCTGACCCATTCCAGGTCGAACTGCGCGTCCGGGCCGAGCAGGGCGCGGATGCGCGGCAGCACGTTCTCGGGCTTGACGGCCTCGACCGGGTCGGCGTTCCAGCCCAGCTGGAAGTCGATGCGCCAGACGTTGTCGGGCTGCATGTGCAGCAGCACTGATTGATTCGGGTGGAAGGGCGGGTCGAACCAGAACCAGCGCTCGGCCGGGAAGTCGGCCTTCATCTTGACGTCGGCGATCAGGAAGCGGTCGCGGAAGATGCGGCCATGGCTTTCCTGGCCGATCAGCTTGCGCACCGGCGAGCGGGCGCCGTCACAGGCCACCAGCCAATCGGCGCGCAGCGCGTAGCCGCCCTCGGGGGTGTCGATCGACAGCACCACGCCGTCGCCGGCCTGCTCCAGCCCCACCACCTTGTTCTTCCAGCGCAGGTCGATGTTCGGTTCCTGGCGCGCCTGCTCGTATAGATAGCCTTCGGCGTAGTACTGCTGCAGGTTGATGAAGGCGGGGCGGCGGTGGCCGGGCTCGGGCAGCAGGTCGAAGCGCCACACTTCCTGGTCGCGGAAGAACACCTTGCCCACGTTCCACGACACGCCCTTGTCGACCATGCGCTGGCCGACGCCGAGGCGGTCCCAGATTTCCAGGGTGCGCTTGGAAAAGCAGATGGCGCGCGAGCCGGTGGACAGGCGGTAGTCGTCATCCAGCACCACCACCCTGACGCCCTGGCGCGCCAGGTCCAGCGCCGTGGTCAGGCCGACCGGGCCGGCGCCCACCACCACCACCGGGTGGCGCGCCTGCGTCGCGGCGGCCTGGTCGGCGTGTTTTTCATAGGCGAACTCCATCGCCTGAAAGTCGATGTCTCCCACGGTTGTCTCCTGTGTGGGTCATTTTGTTTTTATGCGCGGCGCCGCGCGCTGCCCGCGGCCGCTGGCCGGCGGGTCGCGCGGCGCCGTTTCAATCGGTGGAACCGCGGCCGGCGAACCGGCCGCGCGGGATCAGCCCTCCAGCTGGGCCCACATTTCCAGGTCGCGCTTGTCGGTCCAGATGCGCGGATGGACGTGGCCGGTGGCCTCGTCGTAGGCGCGCGATACGTCGAACGGCATGCAGTGGTCGAAGATGACCCAGTCGCTGTAGCGCGGCTTCATGAAGTCGTAGACCTCGCGGTAGATCGTCTTTAGGTCTTTGCCCTCGGCCACGCCGCGGTTGACCGCGCCGTACAGGTCGGTCAGGAAGGCGCGCGTGCCGGCCAGGCCCTGGCGCACTTCGGTGGCGTTCTTGAGCGCGGGGCCGCGGCCGGGCACCATCTTTTCGGCCTCGAAGCCCGACAGCGCATCCAGCGTGCTGGGCCAGTCGCGGAAGTAGGCGTCGCCGCAGTAGGGGGTGGACTGGTATTCGACCAGGTCGCCGGCGAACAGGATCTTCTGCTCGGGCAGCCAGGCGATGGTGTCGCCCTTGGTGTGGCCGCGGCCGACCTGCAGCAGCTTGACTTCCAGGTTGCCCAGGTTGACGGTCATCTCGCCCTTGAAAGTCATGGTGGGCCAGACCAGGCCGGGGGGAATCGATTCGGCGTTGCGGAACAGGCGCGGGAAGCGGCCGATCTCGCTGGCCTTGTCCTGCTCGCCGCGCTCGGCGATCAGGTCGTAGGTGTCGCGGCTGGCCAGGATCTCCTGCGCGTTGTAGGCCGAGGCGCCGAACACGCGCACCGCGTGGTAGTGCGACAGCAGGATGTACTTGATCGGCTTGTCGGTGACTTCGCGGATGCGGCGGATGACGTCCTGCGCCATCACCGGCGTGGCCTGGGTATCGACCACCATGACGGCCTCGTCGCCGATGATCACGCCCGTGTTGGGGTCGCCTTCGGCGGTATAGGCATAGGCGTTGTCGGACAGCTTTTCGAACGACACGACCTTGTCGGCCAGGTCGGCGTGCGAAGCGAATTGCTTGCTCATGGAGGCTCCTTCCACTTTTATAGGAATAGGGTGTGTGGAGGGACTATAGCGTGGCGTTAGTGGTTGTGCAATACGTTTGCTATAAACGAATAGACCCTTTTTGGCAGGGATTTCCCTTGGGTTTCCGGGGTGTCCAAATGCCTCCGGGCCGCGCAGTGCGGCCCGGAGGGGAACCTTTCAGGCCGCGGGCGGCCCCAGGGGGTTGGGTGTGCTGGCGCGCGCGCTCAGGTCTTCTGGCACTTCGGGCAGTAGTAGGTGGCCCGCTGGCCCTGGACGATGCGCTTGATGGGCGTGCCGCAGACCCGGCAGGGCTGGCCGGCGCGCTCGTAGACCGCCGCGTGGATCTCGAAATACGCGCCCGGTTCGCCGGTGGCGCCGACGTAGTCGCGCAGGGTGCTGCCGCCGGAGGTCAGGGCGTCGGCCAGGGTGGCGCGCACCATGTCCGCCAGGCGGTCGCAGCGGGCGCGCGACAGTTTGTTGGCCGGGGTCTTGGGATTGATGCGGGCGCGGAACAGGCTTTCGGAGGCGTAGATATTGCCCACGCCGACCACCGCCATGCCGGCCAGCAGCACCTGCTTGATCGCGGCGCCGTGGTTCTTGAAGTGGTGGTGCAGCCAGGCGCCGTCAAAGCGCGGGTCGAACGGCTCGATGCCGAGCTTGGCCAGCAGGGGGTGGTTTTCGACCGGTCCGTCCGCATCGGGGTGCCACAGCACGGCGCCGAAGCGGCGCGGGTCATGCAGCCGCAGCACGGCCTGGTCGAAGATCCATTCGACGTGGTCGTGCTTGCGCAGGAATTCGCCCGGGGCCACGCTGCGCAGCGACCCGGACATGCCCAGGTGCACGATCTGGGTGCCGTGGTCAAAGCGCAGCAGCAGGTATTTGCCGCGCCGGCCGCATTCCAGCACGGTCCGCCCGCCCACCAGGTCGGGCAGGTCGGCCGGGATGGGCCAGCGCATCCGGGACTCGTGGACGACCAGCCGCGCGAGGGGGCGGCCGGTGATGACGGCGTCGATTCCCCGACGCGTGGTTTCAACTTCAGGCAGTTCCGGCATGAGCCAGTGTAAGATCATCAATTGCGTGTACGAAGATTGTGCCACCAACCGGACGGGCCGCGTGAAGTCGTCTTTCAAACAAATGAATATCGGGATTGCCGCGCTGGCGCTTGCGTTGGCCTCCGCCCTGGCTCCCCAAGCCCAGGCCGCCGACAGCCGGACGCGCGATGCGACCGGCCCCCGCATGGCGCCGCAGAGCCGCCAGCCTGAAACCGAGGTGATCCGTCTGCGTCCGGGCCAATTGCCCTACGTGACCCTGACCGCCGACATCTTCTACCGCGTCCTCGCGTCGGAAATCGCCGCCCAGCGCGGCATGTACGGCACCGCCGCCAACACCATGGTCGGCCTGGCCCGCGACACCGGCGATCCCCGCCTGGCGCGCCGCGGCCTGGAATTCCAGCTGGCCGGCGGCAACCTGCCGGGCGCCCTGGACGCGGCCCGGGTCTGGGCCCGCCTGTCGCCCAACGACCTGGAAGCCAGCTCCACCGAACTGGCGCTGGCCGCCGCCAACGGCCAGACCAAGGGCCTGTCGCAGGCGCTGCGCAACCGCATCGACGCCTCGCGCGACAAGCCGGCCGCCATCGGCCAGGCCCTGGCCGTGCTGAGCCGCCTGAATGATCGCCGCCTGGCGCTGCGCATCCTCGACGAAGCGCTGAGCGACAGCGTGCGCAAGCTGCCTGCCGCCCACCTGGCGCTGGCGGACGTGGCCTCGGCCGCCGGCGACTACCCGCGCGCTTCGCAGGAGGCCCGCGCCGCCCTGGCCGCCGACCCCAAGTCCGAGCCGGCCGCCCAGCGCGTCCTGGAATATGGCGCCAAGGTCGACCCGCAGCGCGCGCAGGCCGATGCCCGCGCGTACATCAATCGCAATCCCAACGCCCGCAAGGTGCGCCTGATGCTGGCCGGCCAGATGGCCGACGCCGGCGACTACAACGGCGCCCTGGCCGAACTGCAGGCCATGTCGCGGCGCTCGCCGGAAGACTTCGATCTGCTCTTCATGCAGGCCCAGCTGGCCTACAAGGCCGGCCAGCTGCCGCAGGCCAAGGCGCTGCTGCAGCAGTACCTGGACGTGCAGAACCAGCGCCAGCGCGCCATCGTGCCGGGCGCCACCGACGCCGGCGCCGCCGCGGCCGACGCCCACGTGCTGCTGTCGCGCATCGCCGAGGACCAGGGCCAGTACGACGAAGCCATCGCGGAACTGGGCCGCATCGACGATCCGTCGCTGCGTTTCTCGGCGCGCATGCGCCAGGCCGCCCTGCGCGCCAAGTCCGGCCGCATCGACGACGCCATCAAGATGGTCGACGCCGCCGCGCCCCAGGACGAGGAAGAACGCACCCTGGGCGTGCTGACCAAGGCCCAGATCCTGCGCGACGCCGACCGCGTCGGCCAGGCCGTGTCGGTGCTGGAAGCGGCCGACCAGGCGCTGCCCGACACCGTCGAAATCAAGTACGAGCTGGCCATGCTGTACGAGCGCCAGGACCGCCTGGCCGACCTCGAACGCATGTTGCGCCAGGTCATCGCGCTGGATCCCGAGCACGCCCACGCCTACAACGCGCTCGGCTACACGCTGGCCGACCACAACCAGCGCCTGCCCGAAGCGCTGGACCTGATCACCCAGGCGCTGGAACTGTCGCCCAACGACCCGTTCATCCTGGACAGCATGGGCTGGGTCAAATTCCGCATGGGCGACCAGGTCGCCGCGGTCGATTACCTGCGCCGCGCCTATGGCGTGCGGCCCGAGGCCGACATCGCCGCCCATCTGGCCGAGGTGCTCTGGACCCAGGGCAAGCGCGACCAGGCGGTCGAGCTGCTGCGCGCCGCGGTGCAGAAGGATCCCAAGAACAAGACCGTGCTCGACGTCATCAAGCGCCTGGGGGTCAGCCTGTGACGGCAGCGTTGCGCGGCAGTCTGGGTCGGATGCGCTGGGCGCTGCTGGCCATGCTGGCGTTCGTGCTGGCGGCCTGCACCACCACGCCCAAGCCGATTGAAGGCACGTCGCCGGACGCCTTCTCGCGCATCGGGCGCTTCGCCATCACGGTCAACGAGGAAAACGGCAAGCAGAGCGCCGTGCAAGGCGGATTCTCCTGGTCGGACGACGGCCGCCGCTACGTGCTCGACCTGACCAATCCGCTCGGTTCGACCGAGGCGCGGGTCGAAGGCCAGCCCGGCGCGGCCAGCCTGACCAAGGCCGACGGCACCCGCCTGGTGGCCGACAACCCCGATGCCCTGGCCGAAGACGCCCTGGGCAGCAGCATGCCGGTATCCGGCATGCGCGACTGGCTGCGCGGCAAGCTGCCGGGCCAGCCCGAGGCCACCGACGTGTCCAACGACGACCTGGGCCGCCCCGTGGCCTTCGAGCAGGGCGGCTGGCGCGCGCGGCTGTCGCGCTACGACACGCTCGGCCCGCAGATGCTGGTGCTGGAGCGCCAGGAGCCGGGCCGCCGCATCATGGTGCGCCTGGTCGTCAACCAGCCCTGATTGCTACCGCTTTGTGACATCCACGACGGCCCCGCGGGGCCGTTGTGTCGTCTGGCGGTAGCACGTCCCTTCCGCCTCAATCAGCAAATCAGCGTTGCAAAATCGACGCTGTTACTGATTGATAGATTCTGTTTAGCCTGAATAATCCTCCGATCCCCGCGTGCAAGACCCCTGCGCGCGGCATGCAAGGTCGGTGGCCGCGGATCGCGCCGCCGCTTTTTTACGGAGAATGCCAATGTTCAGGAATACGCGAATCGCGACGATGCTCTTGGGGATCATCGCGCTGTTTTTCACTTTCCAGCTGCTGGTGGGCGGCATGGGGGTCGTCGCCCTGCGGCAGACCAGCCAGGACGTCGGCCAGCTCTATCGCCTTTCCTCGCAACAGGTCAGTGCCGTGAACACGGCCGCGTTGTCGCTGGTGGCGGCGCGCACCGACCTGAGCCGCTACGCCACCCGGGTGGCGCAGGGCAATGCCAGCGACACCACCGCGCTGCGCCTGGCGCGCCAGCGCATCGCCGCGGGTGACCGCGCCTTCCAGGGCTTCGCCGGCGGCCTGTCGGCCGACGAGAAGGTCGTGTCCAAGGACCTGATCGAGGCCTACACCAACCTCAGCAACAACCTGCAGAACGTCGGCAAGGTGCTGGAGGCCGGCGACATGGACGCCTACTTCAAGCAGGGCACGCAACAGGTGCAGGAGCTGCTGGTGTCCGAGCGTGACGCCTTCATGAAGCGCGCCGAGGCCTCCGGCCAGGAGGTGATGGACGAGATCTCGCTGTTCCACATGATCTTCTCGTACCTGCTGGCCGGCATCCTGGTGCTGGGCCTGTTGATGGCGGTGGGCGCGCATGTGCTGATCCGCCGCATGATCGTGCGGCCGCTGCTGGAAGCCGGCGAGATCTTCCGCCGCATCGCCGAGGGCGACCTGACGCGCCGCGTGGCCGATCGCGGCCGCAACGAGATCGGCGCGTTGCTCAACGCCTTGCGCGCGATGCAGGACAGCCTGGTGCGCACGGTGTCCACGGTGCGCCGCGGCGTCGATGAGATCAACGTCGGCGCGCGCGAAATCTCGTCCGGCAATGCCGACCTGTCCAGCCGCACCGAAGAGCAGGCCGCCTCGCTGGAGGAAACCGCCGCCAGCATGGAAGAACTGGCCACCACCGTGAAGCAGAACGCCGACACCGCGCGCGAAGCCAACCGCATGGTCGCCGCTTCGGCCGCCGTGGCGCAGCGCGGCGGCGAGGCCGTCTCCAGCGTGGTCGAGACCATGCGCGCCATCCAGGGCAGCTCGTCGCGCATTTCCGACATCGTCGGCGTGATCGACGGCATCGCTTTCCAGACCAACATCCTGGCGCTGAACGCCGCGGTGGAGGCCGCGCGCGCCGGCGAGCAGGGCAAGGGCTTTGCCGTGGTCGCCAGCGAAGTGCGCACATTGGCCCAGCGCAGCGCCGCCGCCGCCAAGGAAATCAAGCAGCTCATCGAGGACTCGGCGCAGAAGGTCGGCGTCGGTTCCGAGCAGGTCGAAACCGCCGGCGCCACCATGCGCGAGATCGTCGATTCGGTGCAGCGCGTGACCAGCCTGATGGGCGAGATATCCGCCGCGTCGGAAGAGCAGGCCACCGGCATCGACCAGGTCAACCGCGCCGTCACGCAGATGGATGGCGTGACCCAGCAGAACGCCGCGCTGGTGGAGCAGGCCGCCGCCGCGGCCGGCGCGCTCGAAGAGCAGGCGCGCCAGCTGGCGGGCGCGGTGGCAGTGTTCAAGCTGCCGGAAGGGCAGGTGATCGAGGCCCCGGCCGAACGGCTGGCTGGCCGCGTCGCGCCGCAGATCGCCTGACCCGTGGCCGGGGGCGGCGTCGGCGGGCCGAGGCCCGTCTGCGAGATGCATGATGTCGTTCCCGGCTGGCGACAGGGCGATTCTCCGCCCTGTCGCCAGTCCCCAGGGGCCGGAGCCCCGCATGGCATCGGGCGCTCGCGGGGCCGGGTGATCGCTAAAATCGACCCGTCTGTCTTTTTTCCCGATCCGCCGTGACCCTCTACGACGTACCCGCACCCGCCAAGGTCAACCTGTTCCTGCACGTGGTGGGCCGCCGTGCCGACGGCTACCACCTGCTGCAGACCGCCTTCCGCTTCATCGATCTGTGCGACACGCTGCATTTCGAGGCGCGCGCCGATGGCGTCATCAGCCGCGCCGCGGAACTGCCCGGCGTGTCCGAAGCGGACGATCTCACCCTGCGCGCCGCCCGCGCGCTGCAACAGGCCACCGGCACGCGCCAGGGCGCGCAGATCGCGCTGGAAAAGCGCATTCCGCAGGGCGGCGGCCTGGGTGGCGGTTCGAGCGACGCGGCCACCGTGCTGATCGCCTTGAACCGCCTGTGGGGCACCGGGCTGTCGCGGCGCGAGCTGATGGAACTGGCGTTGCCGCTGGGCGCGGATGTGCCGGTGTTCGTGTTCGGCCAGTCCGCCTTTGCCGAGGGCGTGGGCGAAAAACTGACGGCGCTGGACCTGCCGGCGCGCGCCTATCTGGTGGCGCAACCGGACGCGAGCGTGCCGACCGTTGGAATTTTTTCCGCGCCCGATTTGACAAGAGATTCTTCTTACATCACAATAGCGGACTTTCTTGCTTCGCCTACATTTTCCTTCGGGAAAAATGATTTGGAGCCGGTGGTCTACCGACTTTATCCTGAGGTTCTCAGGGCATCGCGGTGGCTTGCAGAGCAGGGTGTGTTGAAAAACACGGGAACCCAAGTTCGCATGTCGGGATCTGGCGCGTGTTTGTACGCCGAGTTTTCCGAGCTGTCGGAGGCCGTTTTGGCGAAAACGGAAATTACCGCTACAATGCGCGGCGCTGTTGAAGCAAACTGCAAAAACGCAGATGACACAGACAGCACAACGCATCCACGGTTCCGGTTAGTGCAGGCATGTCCTGGGTTGACTGAACATCCGTTGCGGAATTGGATTGCAAGATAGTTGGGGAGTCGCCAAGCTGGTTAAGGCACCGGATTTTGATTCCGGCATGCGAAGGTTCGAATCCTTCCTCCCCAGCCAACCGAATACATAACAAAGCTGTTGAACACGCCTGTAAGACACTGGCCCGGGTTCAGCAGCTTTTTTATTTTCCGGTTCCAGCAGGTTCTCGCATCACCTCGTTAGTGTCTCGAAACGACCATCGCATCATCCATCATGGCAAACGATAGCTTCATGATCTTCACGGGCACGGCCAACACTCGGCTGGCCGTGGACGTAGTCAACCACCTCGATATGTCCCTGGGCAAGATGACCGTCGGTCGCTTCTCGGACGGCGAGGTGATGGTCGAGATCAACGAGAACGTGCGCGGCAAGGACGTCTTCGTCCTGCAGCCCACCTGTGCGCCTACCAATGACAACCTGATGGAAATCATGGTGATGGTCGATGCCCTGCGCCGCGCCTCGGCCGGCCGCATCACCGCCGCCATTCCGTATTTCGGCTACGCCCGCCAGGACCGCCGCCCGCGCTCGGCGCGCGTCGCGATCTCGGCCAAGGTTGTGGCCAACATGCTGCAAGTGGCTGGCGTCGACCGCGTCCTGACGATGGACCTGCACGCCGACCAGATCCAGGGCTTCTTCGACATTCCCGTGGACAACATCTACGCCGGTCCGATTTTGCTGGGCGACATCTGGCGCCGCAATTTCTCGAACCTGGTCGTCGTGTCCCCGGACATCGGCGGCGTGGTGCGCGCCCGCGCGCTGGCCAAGCAGCTCGAAGCCGACCTGGCCATCATCGACAAGCGTCGTCCGCGCGCCAATGTGTCGGAAGTGATGAACATCATCGGTGAAGTCGACGGCCGCACCTGCATCATCATGGACGACATGGTCGACACCGCCGGCACGCTGTGCAAGGCGGCCCAGGCCCTGAAGGACCGCGGCGCCGGCGCCGTCTACGCCTATTGCACGCACCCCGTGCTGTCGGGCGGCGCCATCGACCGCATCGAGGCGTCGGAACTGGACGAACTGGTCGTCACCGACACCATTCCGCTCTCCGAGCAAGGCCAGGCCAGCGGCAAGATCCGCCAGCTGTCGTGCGCCGCGCTGCTGGGCGAGACCATCCTGCGTATCTCGAACGCGGAATCGGTCAGCTCGCTGTTCGTCGACTGACGCCAGCCCCCCACCGTTTTTTGTGTCCTGCTGGTCGCGGCAGGACACAAGCAACACGGCGCACCTGTTGTGCGCCGTGTCTTTAACCGGTGAAGTCCGCTTCGCCATTTTTTGTTTTTGGAGTTTTCCATGAAATTCACTGCCACTGCGCGTAGCGTCCAGGGTTCGAGTGCGAGCCGCCGCCTGCGCCGCGCGGGCCGCGTTCCCGCCATCGTCTATGGTGGTTCGGCTGCCCCGCTGAACATCGAACTCGACCACAACGAGATCTACCACGCCCTGCGCAAGGAAGAGTTCCACGCTTCGATCCTGCAAATGCAGCTCGAAGGCGCCAAGGACGAACAGGTCCTGCTGCGTTCGGTTCAATGGCACGCCTACAAGCCGCAAGTCCTGCACGTGGACTTCCAGCGCGTCGACGCCAACCAGGCGCTGCGCACCAAGGTGCCGCTGCACTTCGTGAACGCTGAAGTCTCGCCGGCCGTCAAGCTGAGCGGCGCGATCATCAGCCACGTCGCCACCGAACTGGAAATCACGTGCCTGCCGTCGGCGCTGCCCCAGTTCATCGAAGTCAACCTGGCCGACATCCTGGCCGGCGCTTCGATCCACCTGGCCGACATCAAGCTGCCGATGGGCGTGACCTACGTCCCGCACGGTGGTGAAGAGAACCCGCTGCTGGCCGCCGCTGTCGTCAAGGGTGGCGCTGCCGCCGACGACGCCGACGCCGCTCCGGCCGCTCCCGCCGCCTAAGTCCTGTCGGAAAGCCTCGGCTTTCCGGCGGCTTGCGCCCGAAACCCTGCGTGTGCATTTGCATGCGCAGGGTTTTTTGGTTTAAACACCCCCCATCATGTCTATTCCCATACGCCTCATCGTGGGATTGGGTAACCCCGGTCCCGACTACGAAACCACCCGCCACAACGCGGGCTTCTGGCTGGCCGACCACCTGGCGGACGACCTGCGCGCCTCGTTCGCGCTGGAGAAGTCGTTCTTCGGCATGGTGGCCAAATCCCGCCTGGGGGCCGACAACGTGCTGCTGCTCAAGCCCAACACCTACATGAACCGTTCCGGCCAGGCGGTCGGGGCGCTGGCGCGCTTCTACAAGCTGACGCCGGAGCAGGTGCTGGTGCTGCACGACGAACTCGACCTGATGCCGGGCCAGGTGAAACTCAAGCAGGGAGGCGGCCACGCCGGCCACAACGGCCTGAAGGACATCCAGGCCGCGCTGGGCAGCCCGAACTTCTGGCGCCTGCGCATCGGCATCGGCCATCCGCGCACGCTCGGCCTGGCGCAGCAGGTGGCGGACTTCGTGCTGCACCCGCCGCGCCGCGAGGAACAGAAGGAGATCGAGGCGGTCATCGACCGCTGCCGCGCCGTGGTTCCCGCCATGCTGGCCGGCGACTTCGCGCTGGCCACCCGCCAGCTGCACAGCGGCAACGACGCCTGATGGACGGCGCTCCGGCTTCCGCCGAACCGCGCAAGCTGCGCTTCCGCAGCGAGCTGGCGGATTTCTGGCGCTTCGTGCGCCGGCCGCGTCCGCTGCGGCGTCTGCCCGGCCGCACGCCGGCGATCGGCTGGGTGTCCGACTGGTGGCCGGGCGTGGGCCCCGGGCGCCTGCTGGCGTGGGCCGCGGTGCTGTGGCTGATCAACCTGTTCGCCCTGGGCCCGGTGGCGGTCGCCGCCGCCGGCGTCGGCGGCGTCACGCATCGGCTGGACCCGGCCAACATCCCCTGGCTGACGGCGGTGATCTGGGCCCCGCTGGTCGAGGAAATGCTGTTCCGCTACGGCCTGCGCCGGCCCAAGCAGGCGCTGTGGCTGTGCCCGGCGCTGCTGCCGGTGGTGCTGTACGGGCCGCGCATCTGGACCGGCCTGCTGCTGGCCGCCTTCGTGCTGCTGGCCTGCTGGTCGTTGCGGCCGCGCCCCGAGCCGCTCAAGGGCTGGAACACCGCCTGGCGGCGCCATTACCTGAAGCACTTCGGCTGGGTCTTCCACCTGGTGGCGCTGACCTTCGCCGCCGTGCATCTGACCAACTTCGTCTTCAACCACACGCCGTACTGGCTGCTGCCGCTGCTGGTGCTGCCGCAGTGGCTGACCGGGCTGGTGCTGGGCTGGATCCGCATCCGCCGTGGCATCGGCGCGGCGATCGCGCTGCACGCCATGTTCAACGCCGGCCCCATTTTGCTGATCTGGGCCGTGATGCGCTGGGCCCCCACGGCGGCCAGTTGAGCCGTCCGTCCCCCCGGGCGCGGTCATCATGGCGCGCCGCCCGGCGGGGTAAACTAGAACGTTAACGATCAATACCGTACTTACACAGGATTCCCATGGCTCTGCAATGCGGCATCGTCGGCCTGCCCAACGTTGGCAAATCGACACTCTTCAACGCTCTGACCCGCGCCGGCATCGCCGCCGAGAACTATCCGTTCTGCACCATCGAGCCGAACGTCGGCGTGGTCGAGGTGCCGGATCCGCGTCTGCAGAAGCTGGCCGAGATCGTCAAGCCCGAGCGCATCCTGTCGGCCACGGTCGAATTCGTCGACATCGCCGGCCTGGTGGCGGGCGCCAGCAAGGGCGAAGGCCTGGGCAACCAGTTCCTCTCGCACATCCGCGAAACCGACGCCATCGTCAACGTGGTGCGCTGCTTCGAGGATCCCAACGTGATCCACGTGGCCGGCAAGGTCGACCCGATCGCCGACATCGAGGTCATCGAAACCGAACTGGCGCTGGCCGACCTGCAGACCGCCGAAAAGGCCCTGCAGCGCCACCAGAAGACCGCCCGTTCCGGCGACAAGGAATCGCAGCGCATCGTCGCCGTGCTGGAAAAGTGCGTGGCGCAACTGAACGAAGCCAAGCCGATCCGCGCGCTCGACCTGACCACCGAGGAAAAGGCCGACATCGCCCAGCTCTGCTTCATCACCGCCAAGCGCGCGATGTACGTGGGCAACGTGGCCGACGACGGCTTCACCAACAACCCGCTGCTGGACCGCCTGACCGAATTCGCCGCCGCCCGCAACGCGCCGGTGGTCGCCATCTGCGCCGCCATCGAATCGGAAATCGTCGACCTGGACGACGCCGACCGCCAGGCTTTCCTGTCGGACATGGGCATGGAAGAACCGGGCCTGAACCGCTTGATTCGCGCCGCCTTCAAGCTGCTGGGCCTGCAGACCTACTTCACCGCCGGCGTCAAGGAAGTGCGCGCCTGGACCGTGCCGATCGGCGCCACCGCGCCCCAGGCCGCGGGCGTCATCCACACCGACTTCGAACGCGGCTTCATCCGCGCGCAGACCATCGCGTATGAAGACTACATTGCCTACAAGGGCGAGCAGGGGGCGAAGGAAGCGGGAAAGATGCGGGCGGAAGGCAAGGAATACATCGTGCAGGATGGCGATGTGATGAACTTCTTGTTCAACGTCTGATCAGGGCGGGCCATTCTTAGTTAATTGCCTGAGTGCTCGGCGGCCCGTGGTGGTTGCGAAAGGTCTTCCAACCCACCCTTGGGGGCTGCCGAGTTCCAATCGCTCGTCTGACTCTGGACGATTGCGTTGAAGTTAAGGGTTGATGGTCTGTCGTCGCGCTGCTTTGACTGCGTGGCGTTCTGGGGGGGGCTGGCGGGCGTGAATAGCCCAATTCCGCCTCCTATTCGATGTCCGTCGAATAGAGGTACTGATTCCGCCAATGAGGGTAACGAGTCGGAGAATTACCTCATTTGAGCGTGGTGAGATGACACTTGCCGAACGGGTGTTGCCTTCCGATTGTGTTCGTCTTGAAATGATGCATTCTCATGTCAAGATATCATCGGATCACAATAATGCAGTGCTCTCTTGTTATCCCCCGGCAGGCAAACGGCTCGTATCTTTCCGAGCTATGCGAGGAATATCCGGCAGCTTACAAGAGTTATTCCTGCGAGAACGCGCATGAAGTAGCTGTCGAGTATGGTGGTCTGGATGAACTCATGGCCGAATACCAGCTGATCACCCAACAACTCGACGAGGCACAACGGGCGCTGAAACCAGAACTACTGACCGCGCTCAATGCCACCAGCGGAGACGCAGCATGAACGACAAGCCCGCCTCCTTGATGTCCGTGCCCGAAGGCTATGACCACTGGCTGGGAGAGCTGAAAGTCCGCATTTCCACGGCTCAACAGCAGGCGGCGCGTGCGGTCAATCGCGAGTTGGTGCTGCTTTACTGGCAGATCGGTCAGGACATCTTGCAACGGCAGACCGAACAAGGCTGGGGGGCCAAGGTGATCGAGCGGCTGGCCCATGACCTGCGCACCGCTTTCCCTGACATGAAAGGGTTTTCCCCGCGCAACCTCAAGTACATGCGTGCCTTTGCCCAAGCCTGGCCGGATGCTTCATTTGTGCAAGAGGTGCTTGCACAATTGCCCTGGTACCACCAACTGGCGTTGCTGGACAAGCTGTCCAGTCCTGAAGCCCGCCGTTGGTATGCTGCTCGGGCCATCGAACACGGTTGGTCGCGCAATGTGCTGGTTATGCAGATTGAAACCAAGCTGCTGGAACGCAATGGTCAGGCCGTCACCAATTTCGACACGCGCTTGCCTGCACCACAATCCGACCTTGCACGCGAGTCGTTGAAAGATCCCTACCGTTTTGACTTTCTCGGCCTGACCGAGGAAGCGCAGGAACGGGCAATCGAAAACGCACTGGTCAAACACGTTACCGAGTTTCTGCTGGAGCTGGGCGCGGGTTTTGCCTTTGTTGGGCGGCAAGTGTTGCTCAACGTGGGGGGTGAGGAGTTCTTCATCGACCTGCTGTTCTACCACCTGAAGCTACGCTGTTACGTCGTCATCGAACTCAAGGGAGGCGCCTTCAGGCCAGAGCATCTGGGGCAACTGGGTTTTTACCTCACCACCGTAGATCGTCAGGTCAAGCACGAACAGGACAACCCCACCATTGGCCTGCTGCTGTGCAAGAGTAAAAACAAGGTGGTGGCCGAATACGCCTTGGGTGACAAAACACAACCCATGGGTATTGCCGAGTACAAACTGTTGGAATCCCTGCCTGAAGAGCTGCAAACCAGCCTGCCTAGCATCGAACAGATCGAGCGAGAGCTGGGAGGCGAGCATGAATAAGCACACCGCCGAATAGCTGGAAAGGCTCGACCTTTTGTAGGCATCGGCAGACGCGTCTTTCCAAGCCGAGCGAGGCGTCGATGCCTGCGGGCATTAGAAATATATGAGTCAGACGAGTGCGCAAATCCGCCTGCGCCGGTATGGGACCGGCGCGAGCGGATGGTGGAGTATGTATTGCTCCGACACGGGTAGCGCGGTGTTCAAAACTTCGCCTGCAAGCTCAACGTCACCCGCCGCGGCTCGCCATAGATCAAGCCGTTGTAGAACCCATACTGCCGGTAGTACGTCTTGTCGAACAGATTGCTGACGTTCAGCATGGCCGACAGATGGCGGTTGATGTCGTAGCGCGCCATCGCGTTGAACAGCGCATAGCCTTTCAGGGGAATCGGCGAGTCGTCGAAGCCGCCGCGGCCGTCCGGCCGGCCGGGGTAGGGCTCGGACACCGTCTTGCCTTGCCAGGTCAGGCCGCCGCCGATGGTCAGCCCCCGCAGCATTCCCTGCAGCCGGTAGGTGGTGTTCAGCCGCAGCAGATGGCGCGGGTCGGGACGCTCGGCGGTGTCCTTGTTGCCGACGTCCAGGTAGGTGTAGCCGAGGTAGACGTTCCATGCGGCCGTCACGGCGCCGGCGATCTCGGCGTCGAGGCCCTTGACGGTGACGCCGGTGCCGGGCTGGTAGGCCTGGTCGCCATCGGGCGTCAACCTGTCGCCGTCTTTCAGGGCGACGTTCTTCTGCTGGCTGCGGAATGCCGACACGGCGGCATTGAGCGCGCCGTTGAACCATTCGCCCTTGATGCCGGCCTCGTAGCTGGCGCCCGTGATGGGCTTGAGGGTGTCGCCGCTTTCGTTCTTGTTGGTCTGCGGCGTGAAGACATCGGTGTAGCTGGCGTAGACCGAGTAGGTCGGTGTCAATCCATAGACCAGGCCGTAGTAGGGCGTCCAGGCGTGAGCGGCGTTTTCGCCGGTGCGCGCGCCGCGGACGCCCGCCGCGTTGTAGTTGTCGCTGTGGATCTGGTAGACGCTGCGGCGCAGCCCGGTGATGAGGGTCAGGTCGTCGGCGAGCTCGAAGCGTCCCGCGACGTAGCCGCCATAGAGTGTTGTCCGGGTGACGCGGCGGGCATCGGTGCGGAACGCGCGGATGTTGCCGTATTCGTCGCCGCGCCAGGCGCGCCAATCCGCGACGGGCAACTCGGTGCGGTATTGGCAGCGGCCCCGGAAGCCGGCGATGCCGTCGATGCTGCAGTTGCTGCTGTTGAAGGTCCAGGACGGTTCGTCCATGCGCGAGCCGTTCAGGCCGACGAGCAGTTCATGCCGGCGTCCGAACAGTTCCAGGGGGCCCGAGAGATCCAGCGAGAACGCGTCGGTTTCGCCTTCCGTCTCCGAATGGATGGCATTGAGGTAGGCGCCGCTGCCGTCCTGATTCCAATGGGGCCAGCGGACCCTGCCGTTGTTGACCTTGACCGCGCCCTTGTTGTTCAGGTCCGCGCGCGAGGTGTGGGCATAGTCGGCGCGCAGCTTCCAGTCGTTGTCGAAGCGATGGTCGAGCGAGGCGAACAGCGTCTTCGCTTCCATGTCGGTCTTGCTCCAGTCCGCCGCCAGGTTGACGTTGCGGCGGAAATGGGTCGGCGATCCGTCCGCGAACCAGGCGGGCACGTTGGCGCCCCAGGAGGCGCCGTGGAAGATGCTGTGTTCGTACTGGAAGCCCAGGCCCACCTGCGTGCGGGCTGTCACATCCATGGCGATGCTGGCCAGGAACCCCTGCCGTTCGATGCTGGAGTGGTCGCGGAACACGTCGGAGTTCTCGCCGCTGAATACCAGGCGCGAGCGCACGCGGCCGTCCGCCGCCAGCGGGATGTTGATGTCGCCGACGGCATTCTTCTTGTTCCAGCTTCCGGTGCGCAGGGTCAGGCTCGCGCCGAGCTCGCGGCCGGGACGTTTGCGCACCAGGTCGACGGTGGCGGAGGGGTCGCCGGTGCCGCCCAACAATCCGTTTGCGCCCCGCACGATGCTGACGCGGTCGTAGAGATCCATGTTGATCGCGCCGCTGCCGCCGCTGTTGAACGAGGACCCGCCGATGACCGACAGGCCATCGACCTTGTAGTTGGTGATGTTGAATCCGCGTGCGCGGTAGGTGGTGCGCCCGCCGTTGTCCATTTCGACGAAAGTGATGCCCGTGGTGCTGCCCAGCACGTCGCCGATGGACTGCATGCCCTGGTCGTCCATCTGCTGGCGGGTCACCACCGACACGGACTGGGGCGTTTCCCTGGGGCTGAGCGTCAGGCCGGTGGAGGCGCGGGTCGCGGGCACGGTATAGGCGCGTGTCGCCTCGGTGGGTTCGTCTGCCTGGCCGCTCACTTCAATGGCCGGCAGCGTGGCGGGTCCGGGCGATGCGGTGTCGGCGCCATCCGGCTGTCGCGCCTGGAGGGGGGCGGACGCGGAGGCCAGGGCAAGCGTGATCAGGCCAAGCAGTACGGACGAGCCCGACGAGTGGTGGTGCATGACAATCCATCCCTGTTCATATTTGAAAAGAAGCGCCATTGATTTGCATTTTTATTTATCTAAATGGCTGCCAGGGAATATGCCGGAAGTCGGCCGGGTTGGCCCACGCAATGCGCAATGGGCCGGCAAAAGAAGACTTGTTTAAGGGGGGGCGAACCCGTGTTAACGGGATCCGGCTGTGCGATTGCGCGGCGCGCGGGGCTTCATCGCCATGCCGGCGCATCGGCATGGCGTGTGAATGCCTGCCAGGGTTCCAGCAGCCAGCCCTGTTGCGTGGCCCGAAGCCTGTCCGTGAGCGCCAGGTTGTCCAGGAACGCCTCGTCGTGCGACACCACGACCAGCGCGCCCGCATAGCCGCGCAGCAGGCTTTCCAGGGCGAGCAGGGAGGGCAGGTCGAGGTGATTGCCCGGTTCGTCCAGCAGCAACAGGCGCGGCGGCGGATCGGCGTAGAGCGCGCACGCCAGCGCTGCCTTCAGGCGTTCGCCGCCGCTGAGCGAGCCGCTGGGCGCCTGGATCTTGCGCGCATCCAGGCCGAGGTGGGCCAGGCGTGTGCGCAGTTCGCCTTCGTCCAGGTCGGGATTGGCGGCTCGCAGTTGTTCGAGCACGGGCCGCTCCGAGGCCAGGCCGGCCAGCCGCTGGTCGAGATAGACGCTTTCGGGCGCCGCCGTCCTCTCGCCCGACAGGGGCGCAAGCTGGCCCGCCAGCACCTTCAGCAAGGTCGATTTGCCGCAGCCATTCGGGCCGGTGACCGCCACGCGTTGCAGGCCGCCCAGCAGCAGGCTGACATGACGGGTGGGCGCCGCGATGAACGGCAGCGTGACGTCGTGCAGTTGCGCCACGCGCCGCTGCGCCGCCTGCGCGACGGGCAGGGCGTGCAGCGAGATCGCGGCGTCCTTTTCGACTTGCGCCGCGGCCTCGCGCACGGACTGCGCCAAGCGTTCGTGCGCGGCTGCGTGTTGCTGCTTCAGTCTGCCGGCCGAATCCTCGCTGCGGCCCTTTTGCCGGTCGAGCAGGATCCTGGCCTGGTTGGCCTGCTTGCCGTGCCGCTGGCCGCGCGCCTGCCGGCGCTCCTGCCGTTCGCGCTGGGCCTGCATCGCCTGTGCTTCGCGCCGGCGTTCGAGCTTGCGGTGTTCCAGCTGCTCCAGCGCATTGGCGCGTTCCTGCGCCTTGCTGGCGGCATAGACGCTGTAGTTGCCGCCGTAGCCGCGCAGGCCCAGCGATGACAACTCCACGATGCGCGCCAGGGTGTCGAGCAGTTGCCGGTCATGGCTGACGACCAGCAGGCCGCGCGGCCAATGGCGCAGTTGTTCGATCAGCGCGTCGCGGTTGCGGCGGTCCAGGTGGTTGGTGGGTTCGTCCAGGATGAGGAAGTCGGCTTCGGAAAGCATGGCGCTGGCCAGCGCGACGCGCATGGCTTCGCCGCCGCTGAGGCTGCTGGCGGGCGTCGCGGCGTCGAGATGGCCCAGGCCGTCGCGTTCCAGCGCGTGATGCAGGCGTTGGCGGATGTCCCAACGGTCGCCGACGCATTCGAAGTCTTCCGGCGCGCTGCTGCCGGCCTCGATGCGCGTCAGCGCCTCCAGCGTGGCTTGCACGCCGGCCAGGCTGGCGACGGTGGCGCCGGGCGGCGGAGAGACCTGCTGGGCCAGGTAGAAGACGCTGCCCGAGCGCAGGCAGCGTCCGCTCGACGGCGACAATTGCCCCGCCAGGATGCGCGCGAGCACGCTCTTGCCGGCGCCGTTGCGCCCGACCAGGCCGGTGGGGCGGGTATCGAAGGTTTCGTCGAGTCCGGAAAAGAGGGGGCTGCCGTCGGGCAGCAGATACGACACGCCTTCCAGCGTGAGATAAGGAGTCGTCATGCGTGATGCTTCCAGGGATGCCAGGAACTCCCCCTGCGAACGGGGGCGGGTGGAGACTGGCCGTCATTGCGACGGCGGCATCAATGGCGCATGGGACGAATACCTCGATGACTGTGATCCAGGCCGATACTGTAAAAGCCCTCGGCGGAATTGGCAAAATTCGCGCGAGGCAAGGCTGCCCGGGCTGACGGGGGCGTGCGCCGTTTCAGGCCTCCAGAGCCAGCGCCACGGCCCATCCCGCCAAGTACAAGCCCACGCCGAACGACGCATGCGCCATCAGGCTGCGCAGCCGCGCCACGGCGGGCTTCGGGGTCTTGCGCGCCGCGAGGCCGGCGCCCATGCCCGGTTGCAGGATCAGGAATGGCGCGGCGACGGTGGCGATGCCGACGATCAGCGCCGGAGGCAGCGTGGGCCGCGCGGCCCAGGCCGGCCCCCAGATCGCCAGCAGCAGGAGCGCGAACAGGATGCCGATGGCGTAGTGGGCGATCCAGCCGATGGCGCGTTCGCCCGCCACGGGGGCCGAGCGCGCGATGCCGGGATGGGTCAGCCGTCCCTGTGGTAGATGGCCGAGCCAGCGGCCCACCATGGCGTAATCCAGCGATGGCACGCCGAACAGGCGCTTGAGCAGCAGGGCCCACAGGTCCATGACGAGGGTGGCGCCGACGCCGATCAGCACGGCGCGAAGGAATAGCCCAGGAAGCATGCGGGTTCCGGCAAGCGAAATAACAATCAATGGATTGATTGAATGTTATTCAATAACATTTTCGAGTGTCAACGTCACGGACCGATGATGGGCATATTGCCCACGCGAAGCGGCGGCGGTGGGAAGGCCTTTGCCTGTGGGCTTGCAGCGCCGCCACGGGCGGCCCCCGGCGCCGTTATTCGCCCTTGCCGCCACCCGCCGCGCGCAGGAAGTTTTCTTCCAGCACGTTCAGCACGCGGTTCAGCGTGTCGATGTCGGCGGCCGACAGGCCCTTGAGCGATTCGTCGAAGAAGGCCGCCCGCTTGGGCAGGGCCTCGTCGACCACGGCCTGGCCGGCCGGCGTGAGGCGGGCGTTGGTCAGGCGGTTGTCGTTCGGATCCACGGCGCGCGCGATCCAGCCGAGCTTCTGCATGGCCTGCAGTTGGCGGGTGAGCGAGGCGGGATCGAGGCGGCAGCGCTCGGCCAGGTGCTTCTGCGAGCACTGGCCGCATTCATGCAGCGCCAGCAGGATGCGCCAGCGCGGCAGCGCGTGGCCGACCCGGCCGCTGAAGGCGCTCTGCATGACGCGGTAGGTCTGGCCCATGTGCTGGATGACCTGCAGGCCCTGTTGTTGTTTGGGCAAAAGCTACTCTCCGACGCTGGCGGGCTCCGGCTTGGAGACGCGCGCCAATTGCACCAGGGGGACGCGCCGCACGCACCACAGCGCCAGCACCGCGACCGCCAGGGCGATGAGCTGCCCCTCGTGGATGGCGCCGACCAGCGCCACCCGCGCGATCTCGATCAGCGACGTTCCATCCTGGCCTTGATGCGCCAATTGTGCCAGGAACTGCGTCTGGGCCTGGGGGTTGACCAGCATCTGCGGGTCGTCCAGCTGCGGCAGCCAGCGCGCCGAGGCCCCGCGCAGCGTCGATTCGACGCCGCTGAAATAGCTGTGGTTGACCATGGTGCCGACCACGGCGGTGCCGAGCATGCCGCCGATCATGCGCAGCGATTGCAGCAGCGCGGTGGCGATGCCCAGGTGGCTGCGGCCCGCGGTCTGCTGCGCGAACACGGTCAGGTTGGGCATGATGAAGCCCATGCCGAGGCCGGCCATCAGCATATAGGCGGCGATCAGGCCGTGCGCGGTGTAGTTGTGGGTGGTGACGATGCCCAGACAGGACAGCGCCATCAGGATGAAGCCCGCGTACAGCATGCGGTTGGGGTTGCGGATGCGGGTGATGATGCGGCCGTTGATGATGCTGCCCACGGTGATGAAGACCACCATCGGCGTGATCAGCAGCCCGGCGTCCTGCGGCGACAGGCCGAAGCCGCCCTGCAGCAGCAGCGGTGCATAGAACAGCAGCGAATACATGGTCACGCCCACCAGCAGCGCCAGTATGAACAGCATCGCCAGGCCGCGGTTGCGGAACATGTCGAACGGCAGCAGCGGATGCGGGCAGCGCCGCTCCCACCAGTACAGCAGGCCGAAGGCGGCGGCGCTGCCGGCGCCCAGCAGCACGATGGTGGCGCTCAGGCCTTCCTTGGGCAGCAGCTCCACCAGCAGTTGCAGGCCGCCCAGCGCGGCGGCGATCAGCAGCGCGCCCTGCCAGTCCAGGCGCACCTTGCCGGTGGTGTGATTGCGCAGGTGCGGCAGGTAGCGCGCGACGAACCAGAGGCCGAGGATGCCGATGGGCAGGTTGACGTAGAACACCGAGCGCCAGCCGTAGTGCTCGGTCAGCGCGCCGCCCAGCGTCGGGCCGACCGCATTGGCGATGCCGAAGGCCGAACTGAGCATGACCTGCCAGCGCAGCCGCACGTGCGGGTCCGGAAACAGGTCGGGGATGGAGGCGAAGGCGGTGCCCACCAGCATGCCGCCGCCCACGCCCTGCAGGGCCCGCGCCAGCACCAGCGTGAACATGCTGTCGGCCGCGCCGCACAGCACCGAGGCCAGCGTGAACAGAACGATCGCCGCCACCACGAAGGGCTTGCGGCCATAGTAGTCGCCCAGCCGGCCGAAGATCGGCACGGTGATGACCGAGGTCAGCAGGTAGGACGTCGCCACCCACGCGTACAGCTCGAAGCCCTTGAGTTCGGCCACGATGGTGGGCAGCGCGGTGCCCACCACGGTCTGGTCGATGGCCACCATCATCATGACGAAGCACATGCCCAGCATGGCGAGCAGGGTCTGCCGGAAGGGAAGCACCTGGCCGGGCGAATAAGGGGTGCTGGGGGCGGGGGCGGACATTGTTGGATCGATCAATGATTGATGGATCAATCATTCTAGCCCTACAATCCCCGAGACAGAAAACCGTCAGTTTCGGGCCCGGCGCGCAGGTGGGCCCGATTTGTTACGATAGCGGTATGTGCACGCTGGTGTTGCCGGCGTCTTTCAGCAGGTCTTTCCATGGCAGTTCCTTTCCGCTTGGCGTCCCGGCTCCCGGCCTGGCGCTCGCGGCGGCACGCGATCGAAGACGGACAAATCAGGAAGCCTCGCGCCGGGCGCGACGGCATAGCGCCATTCCCGCGCCGGACGCGGGGGGTGGCATTCAAGGATTACCAGTCGAGGTACCGACGGGGCGGCAATGAAAACGTGGTTCAAGCGCATTCTGATAGGCCTGGTGGTGTTGGTTGTCGTGGCCGTCGTTGGCCTGGCCATCTTTCTGCTGACGTTCGACCCCAACGCGTACAAGTACAAGCTCGAAGAGCTGGTCCAGGAACGCTATCACCGCACCCTCACGATCGACGGCGAGATCGAGCTGTCGCTGTTCCCGCGCATCGGCCTGTCGGTGCAGGGCGTGTCGCTGTCCGAGGTCAATAGCACCGAGACCTTCGCTTCCATCCAAAGCACCCGCCTGGCGGTGGCCGTGTGGCCGCTGCTGTCCAACAGTTTCGTGGTGGACCACGTCGCCATCAGCGGCTTCAAGGCGCGCGTGGTGCGGGGCAAGGACGGCCAGTTCAACTTCAGCAATCTGGTGGGCGGCACCGCGCCCGTGGTGGCCACGCCCGCCAATCCCGCCGAGGCCCTCGCGGGGGCGGCGCAGACCGCCGCGCAGGCGCTGACCAGCGGCACGCTGCCGCCGTCGCGCAACAACATGCAGATCGACATCGCCGGCCTCGACCTGAAGGATGGCGAGGTGCTGCTGCAGGACGAGATGTCGGGCATGGCCGTGGCCGTGACCAAGATCAACGCCAACACCGGCCGCGTCACGTTCAACCAGCCGTTCGACGTGCGCCTGACGGCGCGCCTGGAAGGCGGCAACCCGCGCATCGACGCCAACCTGACCGGCCAGGCGCTGCTGACGCTGGACCCTTCCGCCAAGCGCTACGCGGCGCAGAAGCTGGACCTGCGCATGGACGGCAAGCTGCCTGGCGCCGAGGCCAAGAGCCTGGCGATGCGCGGCAACCTGGCGTTCAACGGCCAGAAGTCGGCGCTGGACGTGGCTGGCCTGGAAGTGGTGTTCCAGGGCGACGTGACCGACCCGGCCGCGCGCGCCACCAACGTGGACGCCAGCGTGGCCATGCCCAAGCTGTCGATCGACCCGCACAAGAGCCAGTTGCAGATCGAAAAGCTGGCGGTGCGCGCCAAGGGCGGCGTGGCCGACGGCCCGTTCGAATTCGCCGTGGACGCGCCGGCGCTGAACATTTCGCCGACACAGGCCACGGGCGAGGCCCTGACCGGCCGCGTGCGCATCAGCGGGCTGGATGCCAGCTTCGGCCTGAACGGCATCAGCGGCAACGCCACCGAACTCGATATCAAGGAAGCCAAGCTCGACAGCACCTCCAAGAAGGGCGAGCGCGTGGTCAAGCTGACCTTCGCCTCGCCGCTGTCGCTGAACCTGCTGCAGCGCCGCGGCGGCCTGGCGGGACTGCGCGGCGATGTCAACATCACCGATCCGGGTCTGCCCAAGGGCAGCCTGCAGATTCCCGTGATCGGCAGCCTCAACGTCGACCTGCTCAAGGACACGGCCAGCAGCAAGATCAACGCCGTGCTCGAAGGCGGCAAGTTCGACCTGACCGCCGACATCGCCAAGCTGAGCGATGCGCCGCAGGTGAATTTCGCGCTGGCCGTGGACACGCTGGATCTGGACAAGCTGGTGCCGCCGGCGGCCGCCGCCGCGCCCGCCAAACCGCCCGCCGACGGCAAGAAGGACGAGAACAAGCCGGCGCAGCCCGCTCCGGCCGCGCCGGTGGACGATACGATCAACCTGTCGGCGCTGGTCGGGCCCAGCGTGAACGGCACGCTCAAGGTCGGCAAGCTGGTGGTGCGCGGCCTGAAGGCCGATGACGTCGCCGCCGCCCTCAAGCTCGATCGCGGCAAGCTCGACATCTCCAGCCTGACCGCCGGCCTGTACGGCGGCAAGCTGGCCGGCGCACTGTCGCTGGACGCGGCGCAGGGCAACCAGCTGGCCACCAAGATGTCGCTGGCCGGCATCGCCATCGAGCCGCTGCTGATGGACCTGGCGCAGCGCGACGTGCTGAGCGGCACCGGCAGCCTGGCGCTGGACCTGAAGACCGCCGGCGCCAATTCCTACGCCATGAAGAGCGGCCTGGGCGGCACGCTGCAGGTGCGGTTGCGCGACGGCGCCGTCAAGGGCATCAACCTGACGCAGACGCTGCGCGAACTGAAGGCCGCGCTCAAGCCGGAGTCGCAGGACGAGACGGTGGCGGCCGACACCAGCAAGCAGACCGCGTTCTCGGAAATGGATGCCGACCTGGCCTTCACCAAGGGCGTGGCCAGCGTGAAGCGGCTGAACGTGGTGTCGCCGTTGCTGCGCGTGACGCAGGGCGAGCCGGCCACCATCGACTTCGTCAGGAGCGAGCTGGACCTGGTGGCGCGCGCCCGCGTGGTCAACCCGGCGGCCGATCCCGAAGGCAAGGAACTGATCGACCTGAAGGACGTGACCATCCCGGTGCACGTCAAGGGGCCGTTCGACAAGCCTTCCTACACGCTGCTGTGGAAGGACGCCGTCGCCGGCATC
This sequence comes from Achromobacter sp. HNDS-1, assembly GCF_040084795.1. Taxonomy (NCBI): domain Bacteria; kingdom Pseudomonadati; phylum Pseudomonadota; class Betaproteobacteria; order Burkholderiales; family Alcaligenaceae; genus Achromobacter; species Achromobacter sp. HNDS-1. The sequence continues at coordinate 2,346,358 of NZ_CP157584.1, read as the reverse complement.
CTCAAGCGCAGCCTGGAAAACAAGCTGCGTGAAGCCGTGACCGGCAAGGGCAAGGGCGGCGCGGCGGTGGACAAGGCCCTGAAGGGCTTGCTGGGCAAATGAGCGCCGGCTTCCAGCCCATCGCCCAGTGCGGCGTGACGGCGCAGGCCGAGGCCGCGCCGTATCACCGCCAATGGCTGGTGGCCAACGATTCGGGCCAATGGCTCAACCGCGAGCTGTGCCCGCGGCTGGCCGACGTGGCGGTGGAACTGCGCCTTGGCTACCTGGTGCTGCGCGCGCCGGGCATGCTGCGCATGGATATTCCGCTGGACGTGATCGAGGACGACGACAGCGTGCGCTACAGCATGAAGGTCGGCGAGCAGGTCATCGACGTGGTCGACGAAGGCGAGCTGGCCGCCGCCTGGATCTCGAATTTCGTGCAGGTGCCGTGCCGCATCCTGAAGGTGCATCCGGACACGCCTGTGTCCGTCTGGCCGGACTGAGCCTGGCGCGGGAAATCCAGGGGCGCGCCGCTGCGGGACGCGCTTGTCACCGGCAACGCATGAAGCGGCTGCTTCAGGCCGCCGGCCTGCGTTTGTATTCGAACACGGTGTGGGCCAGCAGGCCCGCCACCAGGCCCCAGAAGGCCGAACCGATCCCCCAGAAACTGAAGCCCGACGCCGTCGCCAGCAGCGTGATGAGCGCGGCTTCGCGCCGCTGTGGGTTGGCCATGGCGGCGGCCATGCCGCCCATGATGGTGCCCAGCAGTGCGAGGCCCGCCAGCGCCGCCAGCAGCGCGGCCGGCAGCGCCTGGAAGAACACCGCCACCGCGCCGGCGACGATGCTCAGCGCGAAATAGCTGACGCCGTAGGTGGCCGCGGCGATGTAGCGCTTGGACGGTTCGGCGTGCGCTTCGGGGCCGGTGCAGATGGCCGCACTGATCGCGCCCAACGTGACGCTGTGGGCGCCGAACGGGGCGGCCAGCAGGCCGAGCAAGCCGGTGGCGGCGACCAGCCGCGAGGCCGGCGGACGGTAGCCGGCGGCCTGCAGGATGGCCAGGCCGGGCAGGTTCTGCGAGGCCATCGCCACCACGAACAGCGGCACGCCCAGGCTGATCGCGGCCTGCATGCTGAAGACGGGCGTGGTCCAGACGAACTCGGTCAGGTGCCAGTCGAGCTGGTCGACCCGCATCAGGCCCAGGCCGGCCGCCATGGCGACCGCCACGGCCATCACCACCAGCACCGCGTAGCGCGGCGCCCAGCGCCGGCACACCAGGTAGGCGGCGCACATGGCCAGCACCAGCGCCGGCTGCTTGCCGACATTGGTGAAGATGCCCATGCCGAAGTTGAGCAGCACGCCGGCCAGCATGGCGGCGGCGACTTCGCCGGGAATGCGGCGCAGGATGGGATCGATCCAGCCGAACAGGCCGCAGGCCAGCGTCAGCGCGGCGGCCAGCACAAAGGCGCCGATGGCTTCGGGGAACGGCACGCCAGCCAGCGCGGTGACCAGCAGGGCCGCGCCGGGCGTGGACCAGGCCATGACGATAGGCAGGCCGGTGCGCAGGCTGTAGGCCGCGCCGCCCAGGCCCAGCACCAGGCTGAGCGAACCGATCCAGGAGCCGATGCGGGCGGCGTCCAGGCCGGCGGCATGGCCGGCCTGCACCATCAGCACGGCGGTGCCGCCGAAGCTGACCAGCACGGCGACCAGGCCGGCCGCGATCGCGGAGGCGGACAGGTCGCGGCGGGCGTTGGGGCGGGTGGCGGGGGGATCGAAGACGGGTTGCGCGGTGTCGCTCATGCGGCACCGGTCAGGCGGCGGTACTTGGCCATCAGCTGTTCCTGGCCTTCATTCCATTGCGGGTGCAGCTCGATGCACTCCACCGGGCAGACCACCTTGCATTGCGGCTCGTCGTGATGGCCGACGCATTCCGTGCAGCGGTCAGGGTCGATGACGTAGTATTCCTCGCCCATGGAAATCGCGTCGTTCGGGCACTGGGGCTCGCAAACGTCGCAATTGATGCATTCTTCGGTGATGGTCAGGGCCATGATGGGGAGGCTACGGAATCCGGCAGGGATAATGCAATTGTACTGCCGGGCCCGACGGGCGCCCGGCATGCCCCTGGCGTCGACCTGCCCATCCTGGCGATCGCGGGCGCCAAAACGCAGGGAGGGCGCGCAAGGCGCCCTCCGGGAGGGTTCGGTGAGGCGGGGAGCCGGGGCGCTCAGCCCGGCCAGGATTGCTCGCGGCGTTCCTTGGCCTTTTCCTGCAGCCAGCGTTCCACCGAGGGGAACACGAACTTGCTGACGTCGCCGCCCAACTGGGCGATTTCGCGCACGATGGTGCCGGAGATGAACTGGTATTGATCCGACGGCGTCATGAATAGCGTTTCGACGTCGGGCAGCAGGTGGCGGTTCATGCCGGCCATCTGGAATTCGTATTCGAAGTCGGACACGGCGCGCAGGCCGCGCACGATGACGCGCCCGCCCTGGTCGCGCACGAAGTCCTTGAGCAGGCCGCCGAAGCTCTGCACTTCCACGTTGGGATAGTGCCCCAGCACTTCGCGCGCGATGTCCACGCGCTCGTCGATGCTGAAGAAGGGCTTCTTGTTGCGGCTGTGCGCGATGCCGACGACGACTTTGTCGAAAAGCGTGGCGGCGCGGCGGACCAGGTCTTCGTGGCCTCTGGTCAGCGGGTCGAAAGTGCCGGGGTAAACAGCGATGATCATGCGAGCTCCGTACCGTTATTAGTGGTGTACACCATCCTCCGAAGCTCGGATTATTGATCTATTTGCGCAATGCAGCAAATTCCAGCAGATGGTAGTGGACCGCGCCTGCCTTGTCCTGGCGCAGGATCTCGAAGCCGTCGGGCGGTTCGATGGGGCTTTCGGCCTCGACGTAGACCAATCCGCCCTCGGCCAGGATGCCGGGCAGGATCGGCCACAGGCGCGGCAGCCAGCCCTGGCCGAAGGGCGGATCCAACAGGATGAGGTCAAAGCGGGACGCATCCATTCTTTCGACGACCTGCATCGCATCGCCCACATGGATGCGTATCATGTCGGCTTTGAGCTTGTCGCGCAGTGTCCGCAGCGCGGACGCGGCAGTCTTGTCGCGTTCCACCATCTGCACATGCGCCACGCCGCGCGAGGCCGCTTCGAACCCCAGGGCGCCGCTGCCGGCGAACAGATCCAGCACCTGCTTGTCGGCGAATTCGCCGCCCCACAGGTGATTGAGCCAGTTGAACAGCGTTTCCCGCACCCGGTCGGGCGTCGGGCGGAGCGTCTCCACGTCGGGCACGACGATAGGGGTGCGCCGGTATTGGCCCCCGACGATACGAATATACTTGTTACCCATGTTTAGCCGCTTCTTCAAGAAAAAATCCCCTCCGCCCGCCGCGCCGGCCCAGCCCGCGCCGCCGCCGGAGCAGGTGGACGCCGGGATCGCGCCGCAAGCCGAGGCCGAGGTCCCCGCCCAGCCCGTCGAACCCGCCGTTCCGGCGCGCGAATTCGCGCCCGTCGCGACGCCCGAGGTGACCCTGCCGGTGCCCTCCGCCGAGGTGCCCGCGCCGGCGTCGGCCAGCGTGCCGCAACCGTCGCCGGCCGTGGTGCCGCAGCCGCAGGCCTCGGCGCCCGTGGTCGCGCCTGCCGCCACGCCCGCTTCCACACCTGCTGCCGCCGCACCCGCTTCCGCGCCCGTAGCCGCCGCGCCGGCCGTTGCCCCGCCGCCGGTTGCACCCGCGCCGGTGGCATCGCCGCCCGCCGGCACGCCTCCGGCGCCGGTCGCCGCTGCCCCCGCCGCCATCGCGCCGGCGCCCGCAGCGCCCGAGCCGGAAGCGGCGCCCAAGAAGGCGTCCTGGCTGTCGCGGCTCAAGCAGGGCCTGTCGCGCACCGGCCAGAGCATTGGCGGCATCTTCGTCGGCGTCAAGGTCGACGAGAACCTGTTCGAGGAACTCGAATCGGCGCTCATTATGGCCGATGCCGGCCTGGAAGCCACCGAGAAGCTGCTGACCGCGCTGCGCGCGCGGGTCAAGAAAGAGCGCATCGAGGACCCCGCCAAGGTCAAGGCCGCGCTGCGCCAGCTGCTGGCCGATCACCTGCGTCCGCTGGAGCGCGCCTTCGACCTGAAGCGCGCGCAGCCGCTGGTGGTGATGATCGCGGGCGTCAACGGCGCCGGCAAGACCACGTCCATCGGCAAACTGGCGCACACCTTCCAGCGCCAGGGCGCCAGCGTGCTGTTGGCCGCGGGCGACACCTTCCGCGCCGCCGCGCGCGAGCAACTGATCGAATGGGGCAGCCGCAACAACGTCACCGTGATCTCGCAGGATGGCGGCGACCCGGCGGCGGTGGCGTTCGACTCGGTTAATGCCGGCCGCGCGCGTGGCATGGGCGTGGTGATGGTGGACACGGCCGGCCGCCTGCCGACCCAGTTGCACCTGATGGAAGAACTGAAGAAGATCCGCCGCGTCATCGCCAAGGCCGATCCGGCCGCGCCGCACGAGGTGCTGCTGGTGGTGGACGGCAACACCGGCCAGAACGCGCTGGCGCAGATCCGCGCGTTCGACGCGGCCATCAACCTGACGGGCCTGGTCGTGACCAAGCTGGACGGCACCGCCAAGGGCGGCACGCTGGCGGCGGTGGCGGCGGGTAGCCAGGGCGTGCGGCCGATCCCGGTGTACTGGATCGGCGTGGGCGAGAGCCTGGAAGACCTGCAGCCGTTCGTGGCCGACGAATTCGCCGGAGCCTTGCTGGCCGACTGATCCGTCCCGCTGATACCGGCACGGGCCTCGCGCCCGGCGCTGAAAACACCGCGCCCCACGTCTGCTGCATCGCAGGCGTGGGGCGCGGTGTTTGCGGCGGTCGCAAACGCGGTCCGCTAGGGACCGCGCCGCCTTACTTCCAGAATGGCTTGCTGCTTGCCAGGTCGTCGAAGGCGCGTTGCGCATCCACCGCCAATTCTTCCAGGCGCGCGCTGATCCAGCCCAGCGCGAACCAGGCCTGTGGATGCGTGGCCGTACACGACTCGTAGTAGTCCTTGGCCACGGCCAGGTCGTTGATTTCGCCCAGGATGTCCTGCACCCGCGACAGCAGCTTGCGGTAGCCGCGCAGCTTGCTCGGGGGCAGCAGCGATTCGGCGAAGGCCAGGCTATAGCGCAGGCGCTTGCCGCGCTTGCGCAGCTCGTGGCGCGTGGGGATGTCGAGCGTGGCGAACTGGGTGCCCTGGTCGGCCACCTTGCTGTGCCAGCGGTGCAGGCGCCGCGCCAACTGCTTGTGCAGTTGCTGCGGATCGGGCTCGGGCGCCAGCATGGGGATGATGGTGGGCTTGACGCTGGGGCCGGCGATGCCGCCTTCCAGGCGGATGGCGGGTTCGGGCGCCGCGTCGCTGGGCATGCCGTTGGCGACGGGCAGGCCGTCGCTGGCGGGCAGCGCGGGCGGCACGTCCAGGCTCCATTCCAGCAGTTCCAGCAGCCAGGCCTGGAAGGCCTTGCCGCCGGCGATGGCGCGGGCGTCCTGTTCGGGCGGCGCGGCCTCCATCGGGATGACCGGCATGCCGGCGCGCATCAGCGCGGGCGCCACGGTTTCGTTCAGCACGTCCTGGTCGCGGTTGGCGCCGAAGGCGGCGAAGTGGGCGCGCACGCCTTGCATGATGGCCTCGGGGATCGGCCCGATCCAGCCGTCGAACAGCTTCCAGGCCGAGCGCAGGCGGCGGATGCCGACGCGCAACTGGTGCACGTGCTCGGAATTGCCGGCGCGGTACACGCCTTCGGTGTCGACTTCGGCCAGCACGGCCGCGTTGCGGGCGATCTGGTCGAGGCATTCGGCGGCGATGCGGCCCATGGCCTGCGCCGCCGTCATGTCCTCGCGCAGCTTGACGGACGCGGCGCCGCGCGGCGCCCAGAACAGCGCGATGGCCTGGGCGCGGCGGCTGTCGAGGTCGTCGCCCGGGACGGCGTCGACGTCGGCCAGGCGCTGCGCCAATTGCGCCAGCGCGTCGCCGCGCTCGGACTTGCTGCGCGGGTCCAGCACCAGGTTGTGGCGCTGCTGCCAGCCGCGCGCGACCGCGAAGATGGCGGCGGGGCGGCCCGAGACCAGTTCGAATTCAAGTTCGGAGATCGGCAGTTCCAGCGCGCCGGCGCGCAGGATGCCGGTGTCGTAGGCCAGTTCGACGGTGCCGTAGCGCGTGCGCACCTTGCGCAGCATGCGCTGCACGTCGGTTTCATAGCGCAGGCCGAGTTCGCCCTTGATGGCGGCCAGCGCGGCCTCGACCTCGGTGCCGGCGTAGACCGACAGGTCGAGCACGGGGCCCGGGCGCGGGTGGTTCAGTTCGATGCGGGTGATGGCGTTGATGCCGGGCATCTTCAGCGTCTGCACCCAGTCGCGGCCTTCCTGGCGCAGGCGGATGGCGATGCGCGCGCGGGCCAGTTCACGCTCGGGCGTGTCGAAATACATCGCATGCAGGCGGATGCGCGTCGCCTCGCGTTGCTTGATCTCTCGCAGCACGGCCTGGCGCGAAGCCGTGGGCACGTGCAGTTTCAGTTCCTGTTCCGACATGGCGGCGGGTGTCCAACGGCAAAAGCCGAGATCTTAATCAAACGGGGCGGGCGGTTTGATGACCGGTCATATTTATTTCACAAACGCTCACACGGAGCATAGACGCGGTTGCGGTGCATCAACAATCATCCTCGCGTCAGGCGCCGCACATTTTCCGCTTTGATTGCGTCCGCTCAATGACCCGGGCAGGCAGAGACGCGACCGGGGCGGGCTTTCAAATTGTAAATTCCCGGGTGGGGCGTGCCTCGGCGGGCCGGACGCGCGCGAGGCGGCAGGCTGCCCCGCGCGAGACGGCCAAAAAAAACCGCCCGTTGCCGGGCGGCGCAAAGGAACGTCGGTTGCGGGCGCGTCAGAGGATGCGCTTGCGCGCCTGGGTGATGAGGATCTCGGCCAGCACCACCACCACGAAGATGGCGGCCAGCACCAGCGCGACGCGGTCCCACTGGAACAGGTTGAGGGCGGTGTCCAGCGCCATGCCGATGCCGCCGGCGCCCACCAGGCCGAGCACGGCCGATTCGCGCACGTTGATGTCCCAGCGCAGCAGCACGATGGACCAGAACGCCGGGCGGATCTGCGGCCAGTAGGCGTACCAGATCACCGAGGCCTTGCTGGCGCCGGTGGCGGTGACGGCCTCGATCGGGCCACGCTGCGCTTCCTCGATCGCTTCGCCCACCAGCTTGCCGACGAAGCCGATGGAACGGAACGCGATGGCCAGCGTGCCGGCCAGCGCGCCGGGGCCGAAGATGGCGATGAACAGCAGCGCCCAGACCAGCGAGTTGACCGAGCGGCTCGACACCAGGACCAGGCGCGCGAGCATGTTGATGGTCTTGCTGGGCGTGAGGTTGTTGGCCGCCAAGAGGCCCACGGGCACCGCCATGACGACCGACAGGATGGTGCCGAGCGTGGCGATGTGCAGGGTCTCGATCAGCGCGTCGTGCACGCCGCCGCGATAGTGGGCCCAGTCCACCGGCCACATGCGCTGGAACAGGTCGGCCATCTGTTCCGGCGCGTCGTACAGGAACTCCGGGATGATCTCGACGCCGCGGATGGCCTGCACGATGGCGGCCACCAGCAGCAGGTAGAGGGCGAAGCGCAGCAGCCGCTGGCCCAGGCTGTAGCGGTGCCAGACGCGCGGCGCGTTGGCGGCGGGCAGGGTGGGGGCGTGTGTGTTCATTGATCCGCCTCCGCCTTGCGCGCGGCCTGGTAGGCTGCCTTCGAGGCGCTCGAACCGATGCCGCGCGCGCCGGCGAAGCGGCCCCGCAGGATGCGGTCGAAGCCCAGGTTGTCCAGGAACACGGCGCGCACGAAGCCCGCCAGGATCTCGCCCAGCATGATGATGGCGATGAGCGTCAGCAGGATGGCGCTGACGAAGTCGTAGTCAAAGCGCTGGAAGGCCGAGAACAGCGTGCCGCCCACGCCGCCGGCGCCGACGATGCCGACCATGGTGGAGTTGCGCAGGTTCGAGTCGAACTGGTAGGTGGCAAAGCCGATGAAGCGCGCGAACACCTGTGGCAGCACGCCGAAGGCGAGCACGTTGGCGAACGAGGCGCCGGTGGCGCGCACCGCTTCGACCTGCTTGAGCGAGATTTCCTCGATGGCCTCGGTGAACAGCTTGCCGATGAAGCCGATCGAGGCCACCGTCAGCGCCAGGATGCCGGCCAGCGCGCCAAAGCCCACGGCCTTGACGAACAGGATGGCGACGATCACCGGATGCAGCGCGCGGCACAGCGCCACGATCGAGCGCGCCGGCCACGAGACCCAGGCCGGCATCAGGTTGCGCGCGCCCAGCAGGCCCACGGGCAGCGCGAACAGGATGCCCAGCACTGAGGCCAGCACGGCGATCTCCAGGCTTTCGGCGATGCCCTTCCACAGCGTGGCGGGCTTCTCGAAATTGGGCGGGAACATGCGCGCCAGGAAGGTCGAGGCGTGGCCCATGCCGCTTTCGAAGCGGGCCCAGCTGAAGTCCAGCTGCGCGGCCGCGTAGATGGTGTACAGCACCAGTAGCAGCACGCCGGCCTTGGCGCGGCCGGACAGCGCGAAGGGACGCGGGTGGGACGAACGCGGAGTCATTACGCCAGCCAAGACTCGCCTCCGTAGATGGTCTTGAGCATGGCGGCGTCCAGGCCTTGGCCGTTGCCGTCATAGACCACGTGGCCGCCGGACATGCCAACGATGCGGCCGGCGTAGCGCCGCGCCAGTTCGACGTCATGGATGTTGACGATCACGGGGATGCCGCTGGCGTCGCCCTGCGCCGCCAGCAGCTCCATGATTTCGACCGAGGTCTTGGGGTCGAGCGACGAGGTCGGCTCATCGGCCAGCAGCAACTGCGGGCGCTGCATCAGGGCGCGGGCGATGCCCACGCGCTGGCGCTGGCCGCCCGACAGGGCGTCGGCGCGCTGGTCGGCAAAGCCCGCCAGGCCCACGGTATCGAGCAGTTGGTAGGCGTGCTCGATGTCCTCGGCCTCGAAGCGGCGGGTCCAGGCCTTGAAGGCGCCGGTGTAGCCCAGCCGTCCGGTCAGCAGGTTTTCCATCACGGTCAGGCGTTCGACCAGGTTGTATTCCTGGAACACCATGCCGATGCGCCGGCGCGCGCGCCGCAGCGACGCGCCACGCACCCGGGCCAGGTCGACCGCGCCATCGCCGGACTCCAGCACGATCTCGCCGCGGGTCGGTTCGATCAGCCGGTTGATGCAGCGCAGGAGCGTGCTCTTGCCCGTGCCGGAGGGGCCGATGATGGCGGTCAGGCCGCGTCCCGCGATCTGCAGGTCGATGCCGTTCAGTACCGGCCGGCCGGCCCGGTATTCCTTGACCAGGCCGGAAATGCGTAGCGACGTCGTCATGCTGATTACTTCTTGCTCTTGGCGGATTCGCGGTCGTAGGCGGCGCGGTTGAAGCTTTCGCCGCCGGATTCGGCGACCTGGCGCACGATGGCCCAGTCCTTCTGGTAGGTCACCGGGTAGAAGCGGTCGGCGCCGTCGAAGGCCTTGGACATCTCGGCCGGGAAGCGGTAGTCGTAGAAGCACTTGAGCATCTGGTCGCGGAACTTCGGCTCCAGGTCGTGCGCGTAGGCAAACGACGAGGTGGGGAATTTCTCGCTCTTGTAGATGACGCGGAAGTCGGCTTCCTTGACCTGGCCGCGCTCGATCATGCGCTTGAACACGTCCGAGGCCACGGCGGCGGCGTCGTAGTCGCCCGAGTTCACGCCCATGACGGACTGGTCGTGCTTGCCCGAGAACACCACCTTGTAGTCCTTGTCGGGCGTCAGGCCTTCCTTGGGAAACAGCGCCACGGGCGCCATGTGGCCGGAGTTCGACGACGGCGCGGTGTGCGCCAGCTTCTTGCCCTTGAGGTCGGTGAGCTTCTGGTACGGGCTGTCTTTCTTGACGATGACGATCAGGTTGTAGCCCTGGAAGCCGTCGGCGTAGCCCTTGACGGCGAACGGCACCGCGCCGGCGATGTTCACGGCGAAGGCGGTGGGGCCGGTGGAGAAGCCGCCCACGTGCAGGCGGCCCGAGCGCATGGCCTCGATTTCGGCGGCGTTGCTCTGCACCTGGTAGAACACCACGCGCTTGCCGGTGCATTCGGACAGGTGCTTGGTGAACGGCTTGAAGATGTCTTCATACACCGCCGGGTCTTCCACCGGGGTGTAGGTGAACACCAGGGTCGACGGCGTCTTGAGCTTGGCCGGATCGGTGGGCGTGTCGGCCACCAGGTCCTTGTTGGCGTCGCAGTAGTTCTGGTCCAGGTCGCCCCGGTTGGGGCAGGTGTCTGCGGCGTGGGCGGTGGACGCCCCGAACGTTCCGAACACGAGCGCGGCCAGCGAGGCCGCTTGCAGGTGACGCAATGCGCGCATCGTATGTCTCCTCTTATAGGTCTGAATATGACTAGTAACTGAATTCAAACATACAAGCGCCAGGGGCACACTCGGGAAAGTCCCTGTGTTTCTTTTCGGGTTTTGTTCGTTTTGTTCGCTTTGAGTTCGCTTTTGCGCGAACGGCGCGGCGGGCACGCGAGCGGATCGGGGGATCCGTCGCGCGGCTTGCGGGTCAGGCGGGAGGAGGGAAGGTCAGGCGCGGTAGCCCAGCTTGCGCGAGATCTCGTGCGCGCAGGCCAGCAACGGACGGGCGATGGCGCCGTCCCAGGACACGTCGAACAGGCCAGTGGGGCCCAGGCTGGTCAGCGCCAGCACGATGTTGCCGGTGTTGTCGAACACCGGCACCGACAGGGCGTCGACGCCCGGCAGCGGGTTGCCCAGGGCGCGGGCCATGCCGTGCACGCGGATGTCCGCCAGTTGCGCTTCGATGTTGGCGCGGCTGGCCTTGCGCGGCGGCGGCACGCTGGCGATGACGGCGGTGTCGCCTTCCTCGCGGGCGATGTAGTGCTCGCTGACCTTGGGCGGCAGCCAGGCCGCGAACACCAGGCCGGTGGCGGTGTGCAGCATCGACATCACGGTGCCCTTGCGCATGTTCACGTGCACCGGGTAGCTGGCCTCGGTCATGTGGATCATGGTGGGGCCGTGCGAGCCCAGCACCGCGATGCCCAGCGTGTGGCCGATCTCGGATTGCAGTTTGGCGATCTCGGGCATGGCGATGCGCACCGGATCCAGCCGCTGCAGGCTGACCAGGCCCATCTGCAGCGCGAACGGCCCCAGTTCGTACTGGCCGGTGATGCTGTCCTGCTGCACCAGGCCGACGCGGATGAAGCTCACCAGGTAGGGGTGGGCCTTGGCCGAGGTCATGCCGGCGCCGGCGGCCAGGTCGCGCAGGGTCAGCGGCTTGGCGGCATCGACCAGGGCGGCCAGCAGCGGCACGCCCACTTCGATGGACTGGATGCTGCGGCGGCCGTCATTGGCGGCGGGGGCGGCGGGTTTGGGGGTGGCCACGGTGGGAGCCTCAGGCGGTGACGGCGCGGGCGGCCAGCAGGCGGTCGGCCATCTCGGTGAAGCCGGCGCCGCCGTGGAACGCGGCCACGTAGGCGGGGCGGTGCGTCAGGCGGTGCAGTTGCGACTGGATGTTGGCCACGCCGACCGAGACGGGGAAGTAGGCGAACATCGGTTCGTCGTTGGGCGAGTCGCCGATGAACAGGGTGCTGTCGAGCGCGCTGGCCACGTCGATGCCGAATTCGCGCTGGAACAGGGTGCGCGTCATGGTCAGCTTGTCGTAGTCGCCGAACCAGCCGTTGACGTGGATCGAGCTGACCTTGGCCTGGGCGCCGGCGTCTTCGAAGATGCGCACGATGCGGCCGATGTCGGCCTCGGGCAGGGGCGGCACGTCCTCGCAGAAGTCGATGGCCAGGTCGGCCACGCGGTAGTCCTGGTCGCTGGCCACGGCGGCGCCGGGCACCTCGGCCAGCACCCGGTCGCGGATCGCGTCGAGCTTTTTGCGGCTGGCCTGGCGCGAGGCCGCGTCGGTCCAGTAGTGCGTGACCATGCGGCGCGCCTGGCGGTCGTAGGCGTAGTAGAACGCGCCGTTCTCGCCGACCACCGCGCGCACCGGCCACATGCGGGCGATGTGGTCGCACCAGCCGGCCGGGCGGCCGGTGATCGGCACCACCTGGATGCCGGCCTGTTCCAGGCGTTCCAGGGCGGCGTAGGCGTCGGCGGGCAGCCGGCCTTCGGTGGTCAGGGTGTCGTCGATGTCGGTGAGCACGACGCGGATCCCCGCCGCGACGGTCAAAGGCATGGCCGCAAGGGCTTGCATGGCGTTTTCCTTGGTTTTATGGGGTGTTCTCCGGCCGAAAGTTTAACCGGATGGCCCTGTTTGGGCGGGGGCGGCGCGGGCCGGTAGGGGATATGGCGCCGGGGGCGGTAAAATCCGGGCTTTCCCGCCTGGTTTGCGTGCCCGCCATGTCCGTCCAGTTGTCCCCGTTGCCCGGCTCCGAGCCGGAATCCTTCGATATTGCCTCGGTCGCCGAGATCATCGCCGAGCTGCGCGCCGGCCGCATCGTCATCCTGGTTGACGAAGAAGACCGCGAAAATGAAGGCGACCTCGTCATGGCCGCCGAGTTCGTCACGCCAGAGGCCATCAACTTCATGGTGACCCACGGCCGCGGCCTGGTGTGCCTGACCCTGACCGAAGAACGCTGCCGCCAGCTGGACCTGCCGCTGATGGCGGCCCGCAATGGCACGCGATACGGCACCAATTTCACCCAGTCGATCGAGGCCGCCGAAGGCGTCGAGACCGGCATTTCGGCCGCCGACCGCGCCCGCACCATCCAGGTGGCGGTGGCGCGCGACGCCAAGCCGTCCGACCTGGTCCAGCCCGGCCACATCTTCCCGGTGCGGGCCGTGCCCGGCGGCGTGCTGGTGCGCGCCGGCCACACCGAGGCCGGCTGTGACCTGACCGCCATGGCCGGCCTGACCCCGGCCGCGGTGATCTGCGAAATCCTCAAGCCGGACGGCACCATGGCGCGCCTGCCCGACCTGGTGCAGTTCGCCCGCGAGCACGGCCTGAAGATCGGCACCATCGCCGACCTGATCCAATACCGCAGCGAGCACGAATCCATCGTCAAGCGCGTCGGCAAGCGCAGCATGCAGACCGCCTGGGGCACCTTCGAGGCCGTGGCCTATGAAGACGCCGCCACCGGCTCGGCCCACCTGGCGCTGGTGCATGGTACCGTGGCGCCAGACGTCGAGACCCTGGTGCGCGTGCACGAGCCGGCCTCGGTGCTGGACGTGCTGGATACCGGCGCCAGCCCGCACAGCTGGGGCGTGGCGCAGGCCCTGCAGGCCATTTCGCAGGCGCCGGCCGGCGTGCTGGTGCTGATGAACTGCCAGTCGTCCACCGAACACCTGTTCGCGCAGATCGCCGGCTGGAGCGACCCCAAGGCCAATGCCAACCCCGCCAACGCCGACCGTTTCGGCCTGCGCACCTATGGCATCGGCGCCCAGATCCTGCGCGACCTGAACGTGGGCCAGATGAAGCTGCTGGCCCGGCCGCGCAAGATGCCCAGCATGGCGGGCTTCTCGCTCACCATTACGGGTTACGATTGCGACCCTCCGAACACTCCCGCAACACACTGAAGGCCGACACATGAACCCTTACATCCTCACCCCCGACCTGAACGGCGAAGGGCTGCACATCGGCATCGTACGCGCCCGCTTCAACGAAGAGATCGGCCAGGCCGAACTCGAAGCGTGCCTGAAGGAACTGGCCGAACTCGGCGTGGACGAGCGCGACGTGATGGTCGCCACCGTGCCCGGCGCCCTGGAACTGGGCGTGGCCCTGTCGCACATGGCCGAGACGTTCGAGTTCGACGCCCTGATCGCGCTGGGCGCGGTCATCCGCGGCGAGACCTATCACTTTGAAGTGGTCAGCAATGAAATGGCCACTGCTATCACCCGCATCTCCCTCGAGACCGGCATCCCGGTCGCCAACGGCGTGCTGACCGTGGACACCGACGAGCAGGCGCAAGCCCGCGCCGCCGGCAAGGGCCGCGACTGCGCCCAGGTGGCCGTCGAAATGGCCAATCTGGTGGCGGCCCTGGAGCCCGAGGAAGAAGACGAAGACGACGAAGACGAGGACGAAGATTTTGACGACGAAGAAGACGACGACCAGCGCTGATAGCGCGGCGCAAGCCCGCGCCAACGCCCGCAGCGCGCGCCGCCGTGCGCGCGAATTCGCGCTGCAGGGCGTGTACGCGTGGCTGCTGCGCGGCGGCGAAGGCACGCAGGACGCCGGCGAGATCGACGCCCATCTGCGCGACACCGAGGACTTCTCCGAGGCTGACGCGCAGTGGTTCAAGACCTTGCTGCATGGCGTTCTGCGCGAAGCGCCCGCGCTGCGCGAGCGTTTCACGCCTTACGTCGACCGTCCGCTGGCCGAGCTGTCGCCGGTCGAGCATGGCATCCTGCTGATCGGCAGCTTCGAACTGATCCATCACGTCGAAGTGCCGTACAAGGTCGCCATCAACGAAGCCGTGGAACTGGCCAAGTCGTTCGGCGGCACCGACGGCTTCAAGTTCGTCAACGGCGTGCTCGACAAGCTGGCGGCGGACGTGCGCTCGCATGAAATGAAGAAGTAGATACCCCCCCGAAGCGCTGCGCGCTTCCCCCCCAGGGGGGCGCCGCTGCGGACCGGCGGAGCCGGATCCGCGCGGCCCGGGTCTGGGGAGGCACTTTTTTTTGGATCGGTCTCCTTTCTTTCGGAGCTACCTTTCCGTTCCTTTGGTGCGGGCCTCTCTTTGGCGCGAATCTTCCCTTGGAGCGTCGCTCCTGCCGGGGGGGCAATACCGGCGCATTGCGCCGGACTGCGGAGTTGTCGTGGCGTCCGAATTCGATCTGATCGCGCGCTATTTCACGCGCGCCGCGCCGGCGGGGCTGTTGGGCGTGGGGGATGACTGCGCGTTGTTTCCGGTGCCGGCCGGCGAACAGGTGGCCACCAGCACGGATCTGCTGCTGGAAGGCCGGCATTTCTTTCCCGATGTCGATCCGAAGGCGCTGGGGCACAAGGCCCTGGCGGTGAACCTGTCGGACCTGGCCGCCATGGGCGCGCGGCCCATCGGTTGCGTGCTGGGGCTGGCGCTGCCGCGGCTGGACGAGGCGTGGCTGGCGGCGTTTGCCGAGGGGTTTCATGCGCTGGCGCAGGTCCATGGCTGCCCGTTGATCGGCGGCGACACCACCCGCAGCGTCCATGACCTGGCCATCAGCGTGACCGTGTTCGGCGCCGTGCCGGCGGACGCCGCGCTGCGCCGCGACGGCGCGCGGGCGGATGACGATATCTGGGTGTCCGGCGAACTGGGCGCGGCCGACGTGGCCTACCGCCTGCTCGACGGGCAGTATCCGGCCGACGCGGCGCGGCTGGCCGCGACCCGCGGCGCGCTGGAGTGGCCCGAGCCGCAAGTGGCGCTGGGCCTGGCGTTGCGCGGCATCGCGCATGCCGCCATCGATATTTCCGACGGCTTGCTGCAGGACCTCGGCCACATCCTGGCGGCCAGCCGGGTGGGGGCGTTGCTGCATGAAGACCGCATGCCCGTGGCCGCCGCGCTGGCCGGCATGCCCGCTGACGTCGTGCGCCAAGCGGTGCTGGGCGGCGGCGACGTGTACCAACTCTGCTTCACCGCGCCCCCCGCCCGCCGCGACGCCGTGCGGGCGGCCGCGCAGGCGGCCGGCGTCCGCGTGACGCAAGTGGGCAATATCGTGGCCGAGCCGGGATTGGTGCTGCGGGACGCCGCCGGGCAGCCGTTGACACGATTGCCCGCCGGCTTCGATCACTTTCCCTCGGTCTGAGAGCGCCGGCCTTGCGCCGGACGCAGGCAAACCCTGTCACAATCGCTGCCACGGTTGTTTCCTGAACGCCATCCTTCCCATCGGCCTTATCCCCGCCACTCCCGGGCCCTTATCCATGTCGTCCTCTTCCCCTCATTCCCCGTCCATGCGCGAACGCTCGCGCGCGGTCTATCCCGCGCTGTCCTGGGTGTGCCGCGATCCGGGCCGCCTGATCGCCTTCGGTTTCGGCAGCGGCCTGATCCGCCCCGCCTCGGGCACCTGGGGCACGCTGCTGGCCTGGCTCATCTGGGTCGCCGCCGCGCCGGCCGCGTCGGACCTGGCCATCGGCATCTTCCTGGCGCTGGCCTTCCTGTACGGCTGCTGGGCCTGCGACCGTGTTGGCCGCGAACTCCAGCAGCCCGATCATGTCGGAATGGTGTGGGACGAGATGGTGGCGTTCTGGCTGGTGCTGTGGCTGACGCCGGCCGGCTGGTTGTCGCAGGCGCTGGCGTTCGTGCTGTTCCGCACGTTCGACATCGTCAAGCCGCCGCCCATCAAGTTCTTCGATGCCCGCCTGAAGGGCGGTTTCGGGGTAATGTGGGACGATATCGTCGCGGCCGGATACGCCTTGCTGATCATGGCGCTGGCCGTGCGCACAGGAGTCTTGGGATGAACCAGCAACACGAAAACCCGCGGTCCAATCTGTCGGCTGAACAACTGGCGCAGGCCACCGTATACGGGCTGGCCGAGAGGCTGGGCGATACGCTGCGGCGCCTGGGGTTGGTGCTGGGCACCGCCGAATCCTGCACCGGCGGGCTGCTGGCGGGCGCCGTGACGGCGGTGGCCGGATCCAGCGAGTGGTTCGACCGCGGCTTCGTCACCTACAGCAACGACGCCAAGGTCAGCGAACTGGATGTGTCGCCGGACGCCTTGCATCACTTCGGCGCGGTCAGCGAGCCGGTGGCGCTGGAAATGGCTAACGGCGTGCTGCTGGCATCGCCAGCGGCGCAGGTGGCGGTGTCCACCACCGGCATCGCCGGTCCGGGCGGCGCCACGCCGGGCAAGCCGGTGGGCATGGTGTGTTTCGGCTTCGCGCAGCGGGTCGGCGACGGCATCAGCAGCCGCGCCGTCACCCATGTCTTCAGCGGCGACCGTGCCCAGGTGCGCCAGCAGGCGGTCGAATTCGCGCTGCGCGGGGTGCTGGAACTGCTGGGGGCGCCGG
This sequence comes from Achromobacter sp. HNDS-1, assembly GCF_040084795.1. Classification (NCBI taxonomy): domain Bacteria; kingdom Pseudomonadati; phylum Pseudomonadota; class Betaproteobacteria; order Burkholderiales; family Alcaligenaceae; genus Achromobacter; species Achromobacter sp. HNDS-1. The sequence continues at coordinate 2,329,408 of NZ_CP157584.1, read as the reverse complement.
TCAACCGGCGTTGAGGAAGAGCGCGCGCGCAATGGCGCGTTCCAGGGATACCGCGGGAGCCGCCTGGCCCCCGCGAGCGCCGCTCAGCGCACCGCGTTGATCGCGTCGCGCAGGCCGCGCGCGGCGTCGCCGGCGGCCTGGCGCCAGTCATCGCCGCCGCTGGCGTAGATGATGGCGCGCGACGAGTTGATCATCATGCCGCTGCGCGCGGCGTTGGCGCCGGCATTGACGGTGGCGGTGATGTCGCCGCCCTGGGCGCCGATGCCCGGCACCAGCAGCGGCACCGCGTCGCCGATGCGCTGGCGCACCGCGGCCAGCTCGTTCGGGAAGGTCGCGCCCACCACCAGGCCGCACTGGCCGTTGGCATTCCATTTGTCGGCCACCAGCCCCGCCACGTGCAGGTACAGGGGCTCGCCGTTATCCATTTTGAGGAACTGCAGGTCCGACCCGCCGGGGTTGGAGGTGCGGCACAGCACGATCACGCCGCGGTCGCGCCAGGCCAGGTAGGGCTCGACCGAGTCCAGGCCCATGTACGGGCTGACCGTCAGCGCGTGCGCCTGGTAGCGCTCGTAGGCTTCGCGGGCGTAGTTTTCGGCGGTGGAGCCGATGTCGCCGCGCTTGGCGTCCAGCACGATGGGCAGGTCGGGGTGCTTGTCGCGGATGTGCTGGCACAGCGCTTCGAGCTGGTCTTCGGCGCGGTGCGCGGCGAAGTAGGCGATCTGCGGCTTGAAGCTGCAGGCGTAGGGCGCGGTGGCGTCGACGATGTCGCGGCAGAACTGGAAGATCGCATCCGGCTTGCCCTGCAGTTCGCGCGGAAAGCGCTGCGGGTCGGGGTCGAGCCCGACTTGCAGGAGCGAGTTGCTGGTGGTCCAGGCGTGTTCGAGTCTTTGGAGGAAATTCATGGGGGAGTTCAGTGCAGTTTGACCCGGGGGCGCGTGCGCCGCATGAGCAGGCGGGCCAGGGCCAGGGAGGCGGTGCGTGAGATGCCCAGCACCGCTTTGTGGTGCATCAGGTGCAGGCTCATGTACATCAGGCGCGCCAGTGTACCGCTTACGAACAGTCCGCGTCCGGCCAGCTTGCCCATCAGGCTGCCCACGCCGGCGTCCTGGCCCAGCGAGACCAGCGAGCCGTGGTCTTCGTAGACATAGGGGGCGGCGGGCTCGGCCGCGCGGCGCAGGCGCGCGGTGAGTTTCTTGCACAGGTAGTCGGCCTGCTGGTGCGCGGCCTGGGCGCGCGCCGGCACGGTGCGGCCGTCGCGCCAGGGCGCGGCGCAGCAGTCGCCCAGGGCCAGGATGTGCGGATCGGTGGTTTCGAGCCGTTCGTTGACCTCGACCTGGCCCAGCTTGTTCAGCGGCAGATCCAGCTCGGCCAGCAGGGCCGGGCCCTTGATGCCGGCGGCCCACATGCACAGCCGCGCGGGGAATTCGCGGCCGTCGGCGGTCTTGACCGAATCGGCCGTGACTTCCGAGACCCGGCAGGCGGTTTCGACGCGGATGCCGAGTTCGGTCAGGCGTGCGGTGGCGGCGGTGGAGATTTTTTCGGGCAGGGCCGACAGGATGCGCGGCGCGCCCTCGACCAGCGTGATCGCCAGGTCGCGCTCGGCGCGGAAATTCGGCAGGCCGTAGGCGCTGACCACGTGGCTGGCCTCGACTAGTTCCACCGCCAGCTCGACGCCGGTGGCGCCGCCGCCGACGATCACCAGGTCCAGCCGCGCCGATGGATCGCGCACCTTGGCCTGGTCGACCAGCGCCATGGCCTTGAGCATGGTCAGGCGGAACTGCTCGGCGTTTTCGGTGGTGTCGAGCGTGACGGCGTGCTCGGCCGCGCCCGGGGTATTGAAGAAGTTGGAGGTGCTGCCCAGCGCCAGCACCAGCGTGTCGTAGGCCAGTTCGCGGCGCGGCAGGACTTCCTGGCCTTGCGCGTCGGCCACGGCGTCCACGGTGACTTGGCGGCGCTCGCGGTCGACGCCGACCAGTTGGCCCTGCGCGAAGGAAAACCCGTTCAGGTGGGCCAGCATCAGGTAGGACAGGCCTTCCTGGTGGATGTCCAACGTGCCCGCCGCCGCTTCATGCAGCGACGGCTTCCAGATGTGGAACGGCCGGCTGTCGACCAGGGTGACGTGCTGGCGGCCGTGGATGCGGCCGAGCTTGGCGGCCAGTTCAAGGCCGCCGGCACCCCCGCCGACGATGACGATACGTTCCGAGGTGGCTGGCGTCGAATTGGGCATCATGGCTCCCAGTATAGAGGCGCGGGCCCCTGGACGGGCAAGCCTCGCGCCGGGATTCAGTGCATCACGAAGCGACTGACCGCCACGCCCACCCAGACCGCCACGGTGAACAGCAGCAGCAGCATGACGGCGGCGCTGCCCAGGTCTTTGGCCCGGCCCAGCAGCGGATGGGTGTCGACCGACAGCGCGTCGGCCAGCGCCTCGACCGCCGAATTCAGCAGTTCCACCGCCAGCACCAGCACCACGGTGCCGATCAGGAAAAACACCTCGACCGTGGTGCGCCCCAGGAAGAACGCGGCCGGGATCAGCAGCACGGCCAGCGCCAGTTCCTGGCGGAAGGCGGCCTCATACTTGATGGCGGCCTGCAGGCCCTGCAGCGAATAGCGCAGCGCGTTCAGGATGCGGCGCAGGCCGCCGGTGCTTTTGTAGGGCGAGTGGTGCGGATTGGTCGACATGGGAAGCGTAATAAGGCCGGGTGTGGCGGCTTTTTAACAGATATGGATTGCCGGCGTGATGCGACATGAGGCAGGTCAAGCATGCGCCAGGTTCTGCCGGTAATACTAAGTTACTTTTTGCCTTCGCCGCGGCCATGCGATACCCTGGCGGCGCGCGGCTTCGCGGCGTTGGCTTTCGCCCACGCCCGCCGTGTGCAATTCCCTACCAACGCGCCTCTGCGCCCGTCTCGGGGCGGATGCATCACGGCGCTCTGAGACACAGCAATCCATGCTCGAACGCTTGAATACGGAGTCCTTGTCGCGCCTGCCCGCAGACGTGGAGAAACCCGCCTATGACCGCGGCCGATTGACGCCGGGTATCGTGCATCTGGGGCTGGGCGCCTTCCATCGCGCGCACCAGGCGTTGGCCACCGACCTGGCCATGGCCGCCAGCCAGGATCTGACCTGGGGCATCCTGGGGGTGTCGCTGCGCAGTCCGGCCACGCGCGATGCGCTGACGCCCCAGGATGGCCTCTACACCCTGTCGCTGCGCGACGGCGACGAGGCAGGCGGCGCGCGGGAAGCCCTGCGCGTGGTCGGGTCGGTGCTACGCGTGATGGTGGCCCAGGAGGATCCGCAAGCGGTGCTCGAGCGCATCGCCTATCCGCAGACGCGCATCGTCAGCCTGACCATCACCGAGAAGGGCTACTGCCACGAACCGGCCACTGGCCATCTGCGCTGGGACGACCCGGACATCCTGCACGATCTGGAGAACCCGGTGCGCCCGCGCAGCGCCATTGGCATGCTGGTGCATGGCCTGGCGCTGCGCCGCGAGCGCGGCCTGCCGCCCTTGACACTGCTGTCCTGCGACAACCTGCAGGCCAATGGCGACACGCTGCGCAGCCTGGTGCTGGCCTTTGCGCTGCGGCTGGACGTGGGGTTGACCGGCTGGATCGACGCGCACTGCACCTTTCCCAATTCCATGGTCGACCGCACCGTGCCGGCCACCCGCGACGAAGACCGCGCGCGCATCACGCAGCGCCTGGGCGTGGAAGACGCCTGGCCGGTGGTGGCCGAGCCCTACCTGAACTGGGTCATCGAAGACAAGTTCGCGGCCGGACGCCCCGCCTGGGAAGCCGCGGGCGTGACCTTCGTGGCCAACGCCGCGCCCTATGAGCGGCTGAAGCTGCGCATGGTCAACGGCCCGCATTCGGCGCTGGCCTGCCTGGGGACGTTGCTGGGCGCGGCCACCATGCATGAGGCGGCCGCGGTGCCGGCGTTGCGCGGCTTCGTGGACGACCTGATGCGCCACGAGATCGCGCCCACGCTCAAGGGCATTCCGGATGCCGGCCTGGAAGGCTACCGCCAGCGCTTCCTGGCGCGCGTCGACAACGCGGCGCTGCCGCATCCGACGTGGCAGGTGGCGACGGACAGTTCGTACAAGCTGCCCCCGCGCCTGCTGGCCACCATCCGCGACCGCCTGCGCGGCGGCGACGATATTCGTCGCCTGGCGCTGGCGGTGGCGGCTTGGCTGCACTATCTGCGGGGCGAAGACGAAAACGGCGCGCGCTATCCGATCGAGGATCCGCTGGCCGCGCCCCTGGCCAGACTGTTGGCGCGTGCCGATGTGGCGGCGCGGGCGGCGGCGCCCAAGCAGGCGGCCCATCGCCGCGCCCTGGTGCTGGCCGGCTATCGCCCCGTGTTCGGCGACCTGGGCGAGAAACCGGTGTTCGTCGCGGCGCTGGCGGCGCAGTTGGAGACCCTGCGCGAACATGGCGTCCTGCATGCGCTGCAAGCCGTGGCGCGTGACCCTGAGCCTATTGTTCCGGCCGACAGCGAGGGCGTGGCGGAGGCCGCTGAAGCGACGGCCGCCGCGGCCGCGCCGCCTTCACGGGAAGCGGCCGGCCTGGGTATGTGAGCCCGCGCCGGCCACGACGCTGCCCCTACACGCCCAGGTAGTGCAGCAGGCGCGCTTCGTCGTCGATGAAGGCCTGCGAGGTGCCGCTCCAGGCCACCCGGCCCTTTTCGATGATGGCGTGGCGGTCGGCGGTGGCCAGCAGGGGCTCCAGGTTCTTGTCGATGCACAGCACTGCCAGTCCGGTGCGCTTGAGGCTTTCCAGCGCCTGCCAGATTTCCTCGCGCACCACCGGCGCCAACCCTTCGGTGGCTTCGTCCAGGATCAGCAGGCGCGGGTTGGTCAGCAGCGCGCGGCCGATGGCCAGCATCTGCTGCTCGCCGCCCGACAGGTGGCTGCCCAGGTGGCGCGCGCGCTCGGCCAGGCGCGGGAACAGCGCGTAGACGCGTTCCAGGGTCCAGGGCTGCGCCAACCCCTGGCGGTTGTGCGCGGTGGCCACCAGATTCTCGCGCACCGACAGGTTCGGGAACACGTGCCGGCCCTCGGGCACCAGGCCGATGCCGCACTGCGCCACCTTATAGGCCGGCAGGGCGATGATGTCGCCGCCGTCGAAGGTGATGGCGCCGCGGCTGGCGCGGTTCAGGCCCATGATGGCCTTGACCGTGGTCGACTTGCCCATGCCGTTGCGGCCCAGCAGCGTCACGAACTCGCCCGGGCCGATATCCAGGTCGATGCCGAACAGCGCCTGGCTGGCGCCGTAATGCGCGGTCACGCCGCGCAGCGACAGCAGCGCGCTCATGCCGGCGCTCCCTGCGCGCGGCGGCCGGCGTGGCCGCGTTCGCTGCCCAGATAGCATTCGCGCACCTGCGGATCGTTGCGGATCTGGTCGGCGTCGCCGCAGGCCAGCGCGCGGCCATACACCAGCACCGTGATGCGGTCGGACAGCGCGAACACCGCCTGCATGTCGTGCTCCACCAGCAGGATGGTGTATTGCCCGCGCAGCCGTTGCAGCAGCCGTGTCATGGCCTCGGATTCGTGCTGGCTCATGCCGGCCATGGGTTCGTCCAGCAGCAGCAGGCTCGGCTGGCAGGCCAGCACCATGGCCAGCTCCAGTTGCCGCAGCTCGCCATGCGCCAGCGCGGCGGCGGGGGTGTCGGCGCGCGCGTCCAGGCCGGCCAGCGCCAGCGCCTCCCGCGCCGGCTCGCGCAGCGCCGGCGTGGCCAGCAGCGGCCGCCAGAAGCGGAAGCCGTGGCCGCGCCGCGCCTGCACCGCCATGGCCACGTTCTCCAGCGCGGTGAACGGCTTGAACACCGAGGTGATCTGGTACGAACGCGCCAGCCCGCGGCGCACGCGCCGCTCGACCGGCAGGCGCGTCACGTCCTCGCCATCGAGCAGCACGCGGCCGCCGTCGGGCCGCAGCTCGCCGCTCAACTGGCCGATCAGCGTGGTCTTGCCGGCGCCGTTGGGGCCGATCACGGCATGCAGTTCGCCCGGCCGGATGTCCAGCGACAGGTCGTCGGTGACGGTCAGGCCGCCGTAGCGCTTGACCAGGTGTTCGACGCGCAGCGCGCTCATCGCGGTTCTCCGGTGGGGTGGGGCAGGGCGCGCGCGGCGCGCAGGCGCAACGGCTTGTCCGACAGACCGCCATACAGGCCGCGGCGCGACACCAGCACCACGCCCACGATCAGCAGGCCCATCACCAGCATCCAATGGTCGGTCAGCAGCTTCAGGCCTTCCTCCAGCAACAGGAAGGCCAGGGCCCCGGCAACCGGGCCGACAACCGTGCCCAGCCCGCCCAGCGCCACCATCACGATCAGCTCGCCGGAGGTGGTCCAGGCCAGGTACGAGGGCGACACATACAGCGTCAGGTTGGCCAGCAGCACGCCGGCCACGCCGCACACCATGGCCGACAGCACGTAGGCCGCCAGGCGATAGCGCAGCGTCGCGAAGCCCAGCGCGCGCATGCGCCGCTCGTTGGCCTGGCAGCCGCGCAGGACCATGCCGAACGGCGCGTGCACCAGCCGGTGCAGCGCGGCCAGCGCCAGCAGCAGCACGCCGAACGCGGTGTAGTACAGCGCCAGCGGCGTATCCAGCCGGAACAGGCCGAAGTCGCTGCCGGCGAACAGCGACATGCCGTCATCGCCGCCGAAGCCCTCCAGCCCCGTGGCCAGGAAATAGAACATCTGCGCGAACGCCAGCGTGATCATGATGAAGGCGATGCCGGACGTGCGCATCACCACGTAGCCGCTCACCAGGCCGACCACGGCGCAGGCGCCCAGCGCGGCCAGCAGGTGCAGCCAGCCGTTCTCGATGCCGTAGTGGTTCAGCACGCCGACCGCGTAGGCGCCCAGGCCCAGGTACAGCGCGTGGCCGAAGCTGACCATGCCGCCGTAGCCCAGCAGCAGGTTCAGCGCCAGCGCGGCGATACCGTACACCAGCACCCGGCCGAACAGCGCCAGCAGGAACGGTTCGCCCTGCCATTGCGCATACAGCGGCACCAGCGCCAGGAGCAGCAACAGCGCGCCGGCGGCGAGCGCGCGGGGAGAGAGTCGAAGCATGTCGGGGCCTCCTTGGGCGCTAGCCGTGCCGCACGGGAAACAGGCCCTGCGGCCGCAGCGCCAGCACCAGCGCCATGACGATGTAGATCAGCATCGAGGCGATCGCCGGGCCGGCCGCGTTGGCGGCGGCCGGCGGCAGCGCGGCGCGCAGCAAGGCCGGCAGCAGCGCGCGGCCGAGCGTGTCGACCAGCCCCACCATCAGCGCCGCCAGGAAGGCGCCGCGCACCGAGCCGATGCCGCCGATGACGATCACCACCAGCGTCAGGATCAGGATCGGTTCGCCCATGCCGGTCTGCGCCGACAGGATCGGCCCGGCCATCAGCCCGGCCACGCCGGCCAGCACCGCGCCCAGCACGAACAGCAGGGTGTTCAGGCGCGCGATGTTCACGCCCAGCGCGCCCACCATCATGCGGTCGGTGGAGCCGGCGCGGATCAGCATGCCCAGCCGCGTGCGGTGGATCAGCGCGTAGCAGCCCGCCGCCACCGCCAGCCCCGCCACGATGATGAGAAAGCGGTACAGCGGGTAGGTGACGCCGAGCAGATCGATGGTGCCCGACAGCCACGACGGCAGGCCCATGCTGATCGGCGCCGGGCCCCAGATGATGCGGGTCAGCTCGTTGAAGAACAGGATGAAACCGAAGGTGGCGAGCACCTGGTCCAGGTGCTCGCGCGGATACAGCCGCGCCAGCGCGATGCGGTCCAGCAACAGGCCCAGCAGCGCCATGCCCGCCACCACGGCGGCCGCGGCCAGCAGGAACGAGCCGCTGTGGCGGAACACGGTGGCCGCGATGAAGGCGCCCATCATGTACAGCGAGCCGTGCGCCAGGTTGATGAAGTTCATGATGCCGAACACCAGCGTCAGGCCGGCGGCCAGCAGGAAAAGCAGGATACCCAGCTGCAGGCCGTTCAGGGCCTGCACCAGCAGCAATGTCGCGGACATGGCGCCTTACCTCGTTCTTGCCCGGCAGGCCGGCGTCATTTCATGGCGCACTGGGCGGCGTACTGGTCCGAGACCTTGGACAGGTCGGCGAAGATCGGGCCCTTGTTGACGAAGCCGACCTTGCCGTCCGCGCCCGCCGCCACGTCGGCGCGGAAGAAGCCGGCCGCCGGGAAGTGGTTCGGCTGGTAGCGGAATTCGCCGCGCACCGACTGGAAATCGGCCGCCTCCAGCGCCTTGCGCAAGGCTTCCTTGTCGTCGGTCTTGCCGCCGGTGCGCTTGAGCGCCGAGCCGATCAGCTGCGCCGCGTCCCACGACTGGGCCGCGTAGCTGGACGGTTCGCGGCCGTACTTCTGGCGGAAGGCGGCGGCGAAGGCCTTGTTGGCGGCGTTGTCCAGGTCGGGCGAGTACGGCACGTTGGTGACCGCGCCGAGCGCGTCCTTCTGCAGCGCGGGCAGGGTGGCGCCGTCGATGGTGTCGACCGATAGCAGCGGGATCTTGTCGAACAGGCCGGCCTGGCGGTACTGCTTGATGAAGTTCACGCCCATGCCGCCGGGAAAGAACACATAGGCGGCATCGGGCCTGGCGTCGGCCAGCGCGGCCAGCTCGACCGAGTAGTCGGGCTGGTTGACCTGGGTGAAGACCTCGTTGACCACCTCGCCCTTGAAGAAGCGCTTGAAGCCGGCCATGGCGTCCTTGCCGGCCTGATAGTTGGGCGCCAGCAGGTAGACCTTCTTGAAGCCCATCTGGTTGGCCATCTCGCCGCTGCCTTCGTGGCGCTGGGTGTTGTTCCACGAGGTCGAGAAGAAGAACGGCGAACAGTCCTTGCCGGCCAGGTTGGTGGGGCCGGCGTTCGAGCCCACCAGGAACACGCTGGCGCCGGTGACCGGCCGCGCTACCGCCAGCATCACGTTGGAATACACCACGCCGGTGATGATCGGCACCTTGTCGCTCTGCACCAGCTTGCGCGCGGCCTGCACGCCGACCTCGGGCTTGAACTGGTCGTCTTCCTTGATGACCTGCACCGGCACGCCGCCGAGCTTGCCGCCGCCCTGTTCGACGGCCAGCATGAAGCCGTCGAGCTGGTCCTGCCCCAGCACCGAGCCGGGGCCGGTCAGGGTGGTCAACAGGCCGATCTTCACATCGGCCCAGGCGGCGCCGGGCGCCAGGGCGACGGCCGCGGCGGCGGCCAGCAGATGGATGCGTTTCATGGTGAATCCCCTTGCGTTGCCGTGTCTCACGGTCATGGTTGGCGGGCGGCTCAGCGATCCAGCCCGAAGAACGTCTGCGTATTGGCCGACAGGATCTTGTGCCGCACCGCGGGCAGCAGGTCGGAATTCGACACCAGCCGGCCGACCTCCTGCTCGCCCAGCGGATACGGATAGTCGGAACCGAGCAGCACGCGGTCCTCGCCCATCACGTCGATCAACAGCCGCAGCGAGCGCGGATCGAACACGGCGCTGTCGACGTAGAAGCGGTCGGTGTACGACGAGGGCGGCTGCGGACAGTCCTGGCGCACGATGTCGCGGTGGCGCCAGGCGTTGTCCACGCGCCCCAGCAGGAAGGCGAAGCTGCCGCCGCCGTGGGCGAAGCACAGCTTCAGGCTGCGCGGAATGCGCTCGAACGCGCCGGACAGGATCAGCGACAGGATGCCCAGCTGGGTTTCGGCGGGCATGGCGACCAGCCACGGCAGCATCCAGCGCTTCATGCGGCCGTCGGTCATCATGTCCCAGGGGTGCACCAGCACCGGGATGCCTTCGTTGGCGCAATGCACCAGGAACTGCACCAGCGTGTCGTCGTCCAGGTCGCGCGGGCCGACGTGGTTGCCGATCTGCACGCCCAGGTGGCCGGCGGCGCGGGCGCGCGAGGCCTCGCGGCAGGCCAGGTCCAGGTCCTGCAGCGGCACCTGCGCCAGCGCCTTGAGGCGGCCTGGCGCGAAGGCGCAGTGCTCCAGCGCCAGGTCGTTCATGCGCGCGGCCCAGTCGGCCGCGGCCTGCGCGGGATAGGCGTAGCCGAACATCACCGGCGTGGCGCACAGGATCTGCAGGTCGACGCCGTGGCGGTCCATCTGTGCAATGCGCAGGGCCGGGTCCCACAACGTGGCGTCGACCGGGCGGAAGGGGCGGTCGCCGGCCATGATCTGGCCGGTCGAGCCGTCGCCGTCGCGCCGCAGCCAGGGCGCGTCCACCGGGTCCAGCGCCGCCGCTTCCTGCCGCGTGATGGGCGGGAAGAAGTGCGCGTGCATATCGATTTTCAGGGTCATAAAGGGGGGGGGGATGACAGGTTGGGGGCGTCAGGCGGGCGACGGCTGCGCGGCGGGGGCCTGCGCCTTGCCGGGGTGGATCGCGCCGCAGCCGGGGCAGGTGCGCTTTTCCTCGCTGGCATAGAAGGCCTGGAACAGCGGCGGCAGGTCGGTCACGATGCTTTTGAGCTGCACCTCGACGCGGTGCACCAGGTGGCCGCAATGCGGGCAATACCATTCGAAGCCGTCCAGCAGTCCCTGCGGCCGCTGGCGCTCGATCACCAGACAGGCGCTGCCGGTCTCGGGGCGTTGCGGCGAATGGCGCACATGCGGCGGCAACAGGAAGATGTCGCCTTCCTTCAGGTCGACGCGCTCGGGCTTGCCGTCGATCCACAGCGACAGCCAGGCGTTGCCGCGCACCTGGTAGAAGAACTCTTCCAGCGGATCGTCGTGGTAGTCGGTGCGCAGGTTGGGGCCGCCGACCACGGTGACGATGAAATCGGCGTCCTGCCAGATCTGCTGGTTGCCCACCGGCGGTTGCAGCAGGTGGGCATGGTCCTGGATCCAACGCTGGAAATTCAGGGGCGGGCCATAGGCGGGCATGACGGTCTCCGGGAGGCGCTTGCGGACTTCGCTGAAGGCAAGTCTAGGCGGGGGAAGGGGCCGCGGCACAATAGAAATTGCGCGGTTGGATATGCGGGGTATCTATCGCGGGGTTTCCCTGAACGGGATATCCCGGATGCGGTGGCCGGCGCTCAGGCGCTGGCGGGGCGCTGCGCCGCGATCTGCTTCAGGTACTCGACCAGCCGCAGGCAGGCCGGCGTCAACGGCCGGTCGGCGCGGATCGAATAGCCCACGTCGCCGAACGCGCCGAAGGCATCGGTGGGCAGGCGCGTCAGCACGCCCATGGCCAGGAACTGGGCCGCGGCGTCATACGGCATCAGCGCCAGCGCGTCGCTGTGCATCAGGATGCCGATATTGGTCAGCAGCGACAGCGATTCGACGTGGCGCGTGGGCAGCCGCACGCCGGCATCGAAGAAGCTGCGCTCGATCGAGGCGCGCAGCGGCGAGGTGGGCGCGGGCAGGATCCAGATGTGGTCGGCCAGCTCGGCCAGCGTCACGCGCGCCGCGCCCGCCAGCGGATGGCGCGCGCCGGCCACCAGGCACAGATCCTCGCGGTAGAGCTTGTGGTGGTCGACGGCGACGCCCGAGATCGACGCCATGTCGGCGCCCGGCAGGCGGCCCACCACGATGTCGACGTCGCCGGTGGCCAGCGCCGGCAGCAACTGCGCCGATGGGCCCTCGCGCACGGTGACCTGGATGCCGGGGTGCTCCGTCATCAGCCGCGCGATGGCCTCGGGCAGCAGCTTGGCCGAGGCCGCGATCAGCGTGCCCACCACCACGTGGCCGCTGGCGCCGCCCAGCACCGCGTCGATGTCGTCGGCCATATAGCGGATCTCGGCCATCATGGCGTGCACGCGGCGGCCCAGCACCAGCGCCAGCTCGGTCGGCGTGACGCCACGGTTGGAGCGCTCGAACAGCGTCGCGCCGAAGAAGGCCTCCAGGTCGTGGATGGCCTTGGTGACGGTGGGCTGGGTCAGGTGCATGTCGCTGGCGGCGCGCGACAGCGAGCGGCGCGCCAGCACGCGCTCGAAGATCTGCAGCTGGTGCAGCTTGAGTTTGTGGCTGAGCGCGTTGGGCGTGATGCGGAAGTTCGACATGCGCGCGGCCGTCCCGGCGGGGCGGCGATCCTGTTTCGAAGGCAAAGCCGCAAGGCGGTCGGACGCCATGGCCGCGCGCGCCGCTCAGCGCGCCTGCGGCTTGTAGGCCACCGCCTTGATCTCAATCAGCAATTGCGGGTGCGGCAACTGATGCACCGCCACGGTGGTGCGTGCCGGTCCATCGGCGTCGAAGAACTCGCCGTAGACCTGATTGTAGCCACCGAAGTCGTTCATGTTGACCAGGAAAGTACTGATCTCGACCACGTCCGCCAGGCCCGCGCCGGCGCTGGCCAGGATGTCGCGGATGTTCTCGATCACCGCGCGCGTCTGCGCGCGGATGTCGAGCGTGGTGGTGCCCATGGCGTCAACCTCGGCGCCGGCGATGCGGTTGTCGGGCAGGCGCGAGCTGGTGCCGGAGACGAACAGGAAGTCGCCGGCGCGCTTGATGTGGGGATACTTGCCGCGCGGCGTGGCCTTGCCGGCGACGACGGTGGCGCGGGTGGAAGATGAGGTCATGGCGGAGTCCTTGAAGGCGCTGTGGCTCACAGCTTGATGCAGACGTTAGTGGGCTCGGTATAGAAATGCAGCGAATGGCGGCCGCCCTCGCGGCCGATGCCGGACAGGCCGCTGCCGCCGAACGGCGTGCGCAGGTCGCGCAGGAACCAGCAGTTGACCCAGGCCAGCCCCACCTTCATGGCCTGCGCGACGCGGTGGCCGCGGGTCAGGTCCCGTGTCCAGACGGCGGCGGCCAGGCCGTAGCGGGTGTCGTTGGCCAGGCGGATGGCCTCTTCCTCGGTGTCGAACGGCGCCACGTGGCAGACCGGGCCGAACACTTCTTCCTTGATGCAGCGCGCGCTCTCGGGCAGGCCGGTCCAGACGGTCGGCTGCACGTAGGCGCCGGCGTCGCGCGCATCGCCGAACACCGGGATGCCGCCGCCGGTGACGACCGTCGCGCCTTCCTCGCGCGCCAGGGCGAAATACGACAGCACCTTTTCCCGGTGTTCGCGCGACACCAGCGGCCCCATGCCGGTGTCCGCGTCGTTGGGCCAGCCGATGCGCAGCGCCCGCGCGCGCTCGGCCAGCGCGGCGACGAAGCGTTCGTAGATCGGGCGCTGCACGTACACGCGTTCGGTGCACAGGCAGACCTGGCCGCAGTTGGCGAACACCGAGCGCGCGGTGCCGTCGACCGCCGCCTCGAAGTCGGCGTCGGCGAACACCAGCGCCGCGTTCTTGCCGCCCAGCTCGAACGACACCGGCTTCACGCCCGGCGCCACGGCGCGCATGATGGCCGCGCCGGTGGCCGATTCGCCGGTGAAGGTGATGCCGTCGATGTCCGGATGCGTGGTGATGAACTCGCCCGCCGAGCCCGGCCCGAAGCCATGCGTCAGGTTCAGCACGCCGGGCGGAAGCCCCGTATCGCGCGCGACCTCGGCCAGCAGCGTGGCGGTGGAGGGCGTGACCTCCGACGGCTTCATGATGACGGTGTTGCCGAACGCCAGCGCCGGCGCCACCTTCCAGGTCAGCAGCAGCAGCGGCAGGTTCCACGGCGAGATCACGCCGACCACGCCCAGCGGCTTGCGGTAGGCGTAGTTCAGCGCCTGGCGGCCGTCGGGCGTGTCGGTCATGTAGCTTTCCATGTCCAGCGTGCGCGCCAGCTCGGCGAAGGTTCGGAAATTGGCGGCGCCGCGCGGAATGTCGATCTGGCTGGCCCAGGAGACCGGCTTGCCGGTGTCGCCGATCTCGGCCTGCAGGAAATCGTCGAAGCGGCGGCTGATGCCGTCGGCCAGCGCCAGCAGGTGGTCGGTGCGCTGCGCCACCGGCAGCGCGGCCCAGGCGGGCAGTGCGCGGTGGGCGGCGGCGACGGCGCGATCGACCTGCTCGCGGCTGGCTTCGTGCGCCAGGGCGATCAGCGCGCCATCCACCGGGCTGTGTTTGTCGAAGGTGGACGCGCCGTCTTCGAAGCGGCCGTCGATGTAGTTGCGCAGCTGGCGGATCGTCATGATCGGGATTCCGGGAAGGGCCGAGAGGGAGACTGGCGATAATGTACGTATACGTACTATTATGAGGATATTAGGCAGCGCCCGGCGCGAAGTCAATGCAGGGTTTTGCCCCAGGAGGGCCGGCGTGGGTGGGCAGGGGCCTGCCGCGGCGCGGGCTGGCCGCCACGCGGGACCCGCGGGGCAACGCCTGCCCCGGCCTACAATCGCCAGGCCCTCTCCATGGAACGCCCGATGACCGTTTCCCGTTCGACCTCACGTCCGGCCCCGCCCCGCGCCTTGCGCGAATTCGACCTGACCCACGTGGCCTCGCACCTGCTGCGCCGCGCCCATTTCCGGGCCGAGGCGCTGTTCGCGCAGGCGTTTCCCGACGAGGACCTGACGCCGCGCCAGAAGGCCCTGCTGATCACGGTCTACCAGAATCCGGGCGCGACCCAGAACCGGGTCGCCGAGCTGATCGCGCTAGACCGCAATTCCTTCGCCGAAATGATCGCCCGCATGAGCGCCAAGGGGTACGTGCGGCGCACGCGCTCTGCCGAGGACGGCCGCGCCTATGCGCTGGAGATCACGGACGAGGGCATGGCGCTGCTGGCGCGGGTGCTGCCGCGTGATGCGCAGGTGGAGGCGCAGGTGCTGGCGCCGATCCCTGAGGAACTGCGGCCCGTGTTCCTGCGCTGCCTGCGCCTGATGACGGGGCTGGAATCGCCCGAGGCGCCGTGAAGGAAAAGGAGCGGGAAAGGCTCGCGCCCAGCGCAGCGAGTGACGGACGCGGCGCCTGGTTCAGGGCGTGTCCGACGGCGGTGATGCCGGCGGCGCCGATGCCGGCACGGACGCCGACGATGTCGGCACGGCGGACGCTGGATCCGCATCCGAAGCCTTGGAGGCCGCGGGCGTCTTGGGCCGAGCCTCGCGCCCGAACCGCAGCGCGAACTGCCGCGTGAACACTGCGCCGAAGAAGAAGATCTGCGCCGAGTAATAGATCCACAGCAGCAGCGCGATCAGCGAGCCGGCCGCGCCGTAGGCCGACACCGCCGCGCCCCGGCTCAGGTATACGCCGATCCCCCACTTGCCCACCAGGAACAGCGCCGCCGTGACGATGGCGCCGGGAATCACGTCGCGCCAGGAGATCCGCGCGCTCGGCAACAGTTTGAAGATCACCGCGAACAGCGCCACCACCACCGAAAACGAAAACAGGCTCGACGCCCAGTCGGCCGCCGTGGCGAAGGCCGAGGCGGTCCACAGGTCGCCGTAGTACTTGCGCGCGGCGCCCAGGGCCGCGTTCACGGTCAGCGAGACCAACAGGAACAGCGCCAGCACCAGCACCAGGCCGAACGACAGCATCCGGCTGCGCACCATGCCCTGGATGCCGCCCTTCTGGTTGCCGGACACTTCCCACAACTCGTCCAGGCTGGCCTTGAGCTCGGCGAAGGCCGTGGTGGCGCTGAAGATCAGCACGAAGATTGAAATCAGCGCCGCGATCCAGCCGCCGCCGGATTCATGGGCGCTGGCCAGCACCGTCTGGATCACTTCGGCGCCGCGCTCGCCGGTCAGGTCGCGCAGCGACGCGAACAGCTCGGACCGCACCGCGTCCTCGCCGAAGAAGGCGCCGGCCACCGCGATCACCAGGATCAGCATCGGCGCCAGCGAGAACACCATGTACAGCGCCAGCGCCGCGCCCTTGCTGGAGGCGCGGTGGGTGGACCATTGGTTGGCGGAATCCATCAACAGGCCGCCGATCTCGGACGGACGCAGGGCACGCAGGCTTTGGGGAAGGCGCATGGGTCTGGGCTCTGGCTGGGGGAACCTTCATTGTAGGGCCCACAAAAGAAAAACCCCCGGGGCGAAGGTCCGGGGGTCTTTCGGGGTACTGCATTCCCCGGCCGAAGCCGGGGAGGCCATGCAAGGGAGGCGGGACTTAGAAGTCCATGCCGCCCATGCCGCCCATGCCGCCGGGCATGGCCGGGGCAGCGGGCTTGTCTTCGGCCAGTTCCACAACGGCGGCTTCGGCGGTCAGCAGCAGGCTGGCGACGGAGGCGGCGTTTTGCAGGGCGGTGCGGGTCACCTTGGTGGGATCCAGCACGCCTTGCTCGACCAGGTCGGTGTACTCGCCGGTCGCGGCGTTGTAGCCGTAGTTGCCCTTGCCTTGCAGCACGGTGTTGACCACCACGCTGGCTTCTTCGCCGGCGTTGGTGACGATGGTGCGCAGCGGCTCTTCGACAGCGCGCAGGATCAGCTTGATGCCGGCGTTCTGGTCAGGCGTGTCGCCCTTCAGGTCGGTGATGGCTTGCTTGGCGCGCAGCAGGGCCACGCCGCCGCCGGCCACAACGCCTTCTTCCACCGCAGCGCGCGTGGCGTGCAGGGCGTCTTCGACGCGAGCCTTCTTTTCCTTCATTTCGACTTCGGTGGCAGCGCCAACGCGAATCACGGCAACGCCGCCGGCCAGCTTGGCCACGCGTTCCTGCAGCTTTTCACGGTCGTAGTCGGACGTGGCTTCTTCGATCTGGATGCGGATCTGCTTGACGCGCGCTTCGATCGACTTGCTGTCGCCAGCGCCGTCGATGATCGTGGTGTTTTCCTTGCCCACTTCGATGCGCTTGGCTTGACCCAGCTCAGCCAGGGTGGCCTTTTCCAGCGACATGCCGGTTTCTTCGGAGATCACCGTGCCGCCCGTCAGGATGGCGATGTCTTCCAGCATGGCCTTGCGGCGGTCGCCGAAGCCAGGCGCCTTGACGGCGGTGGTCTTCAGGATGCCACGGATGTTGTTGACCACCAGGGTCGCCAGGGCTTCGCCCTCGACGTCTTCGGCGATGATCAGCAGCGGACGGCTCGACTTGGCGACTTGTTCCAGCACCGGCAGCAGGTCACGGATGTTGCTGATCTTCTTGTCGAAGATCAGGACGAACGGGTCTTCCAGCGCGGCGACTTGCTTTTCCGGGCTGTTGATGAAGTAGGGCGACAGGTAGCCGCGGTCGAATTGCATGCCTTCGACGACGTCCAGCTCGTTTTCCAGCGACTTGCCGTCTTCGACGGTGATGACGCCTTCCTTGCCGACCTTGTCCATCGCGTCAGCGATGATCTGGCCGATCGAGGAGTCGCTGTTGGCCGAGATCGAGCCGACCTGGGCGATTTCCTTGCTGGTCGTGACCGGCTTGGATTGCTTCTTCAGTTCGGCGACGGCGGCGGCGACAGCCTTGTCGATGCCGCGCTTCAGGTCGATCGGGTTGAAACCGGCGGCAACGTACTTCAGGCCTTCCTGAACGATGGCCTGGGCCAGCACGGTGGCGGTGGTGGTGCCGTCACCGGCGTTGTCGGAGGTCTTGGAGGCGACGTCCTTGACCAGCTGGGCGCCGATGTTCTCGAACTTGTCCTTCAGTTCGATTTCCTTGGCGACGGAGACGCCGTCCTTGGTCACGGTCGGGGCGCCGAACGAGCGCTCCAGCACGACGTTGCGACCCTTGGGGCCCAGGGTGGTCTTGACGGCGTTGGCGAGGACATTCACGCCACGGACGATGCGCACGCGGGCGTCGTCACCGAACAGTACTTGCTTGGCAGCCATTTGTTAGCTTCCTTCGAAAATTCGTTTTGAGGCAGGGTTTACTGGACCACGGCGAGGATTTCGTCCTCGCGGATGACGAGCAGCTCTTCGCCGTCAACCTTGACCGACTGGCCGGCGTACTTGCCGAACAGAACCTTGTCGCCAGCCTTCAGGTCGACCGGCAGGATCTTGCCGTCTTCGGTCTTCTTGCCGGGGCCGACGGCCACGACTTCACCCTGGTCGGGCTTTTCAGCGGCGCTGTCGGGGATGACGATGCCCGACGCAGTCTTGCGCTCGTTTTCGAGGCGTTTGACGATCACGCGATCGCCCAGGGGACGCAAGGCCATGAGGAACTCCTGTTACTAGAGAAGAAAGTGAATGATCGGTTGGGCCCGGGAGGATTGTTAGCACTCACCGGAGTCGAGTGCTAATTATAGGGATGATGTGGTGGGGTTCAAGGGGGGAGGAGGGGCTGTTACATCTGACGGGACGAGGCGTCCTAAGGTGAGGTGGTGCGTCCCTTTTTATGTGCCACTGTCGAAGTTCATTGAACTTGAGATTTGATTCACCCACGTTGGCGCCTGATCAAACGATACGCGTGTCGTCGCCTCTTTCGGCGTGGATAACGATTTGACGTGTCGGTGCGAAGCAGGTGGGTATGCAAGACTCGCACGGTAGCGCGGACATGGCGTGCGCCCTGTCGCCTGTGATCTTCCTGGCTTGCACGGGGTTTGTCGTGGCGAATCCGGCGATCGTGCTGTTCGCGTTGCCGGTGGCGGGATTGGAGCCCTAAGCGGCCCGTCGTTGCGCGCGCGCGAAATGCCGGAAATGGAGCGGACCTCCCCAAGTGCCTGACCGCTAAGTGCCATTCACCGGAGCGGTCCTTGCCGGCCTCGCAGAAAGCCTGCCACGTTCTGTTTCAACATCGTTGCGTCATACGTCGATGATTTGATTGCGGCTTGCAGGATCGTTCGCCTCGTCTCCGTGGGGAAAAGGCTCCAGGTGCTAATAACGGCGGCTCCCAAGCAAGCAATTACTCGTCTTTCCGCTTCATCCAGCACGCCTGGGTCCAATACTTCCGTCGTTATGGGAAAGTGAACGCCGCCTTCGTTAAGCCAACGTTCGATATCCGAATCGCTAAGGTCATGTTTCATGGTGTTCCTTCCTTGACTTAGCCTCGCCCGTCAGCTTGGCTATATGTTCTTTCAGCACGGCCTTGTCGAAGGACGCCTGAGCCATTTCGGTGTTTAGTAATCGTTGGCGGGCATCTTCAGGAAGGTCCCTTGTTGTCCCACCTTTCACTGTTTTCTAGGCACCATCGCTACGGTCCAACGGCGCAGAGATCACGCCTGTAACACGATCATGACCTCGCGATCCCTTCCATCGTCCAGCAAGGGGATTTCACCCGATTTCTGCAGCACGCCATCAAGCGTCACGTACCCCGCGCCATTCTCGGACTGTCCGCGCAGGGCGGTCACGGAGTACATCGTAGCCCCGTGCCGGTAGTGCAGCTTGAAGGTGTTCCAGTCTGCGGGCAGGCAGGGGTGAAAGCTCATGGATGCGCCGCGCCGGCGCATCCCCAGCACCGATTCCAGGACCAGGCGGTACATCAGGCCCGATGAGCCGGTGTACCAGGTCCAGCCGCCACGGCCTCGCTGCCCGGGCGTGGTGTAAATATCCGCGGCCATGACATAGGGCTCCACCTTGTAGACGGCGGCTTTTGCTGGGGAGTCGGAATGGCTGATGGGGTTTAGCATCGTCAGCAGGTCACCGATGCGCGCATCGTCGCCAAGGCCGCAGAATGCCATGGCGGTCCAGATGGCGGCGTGGGTGTACTGGCCGCCGTTCTCGCGCACGCCAGGCACATAGCCTCGGATGTAGCCGGGATTCAGGGCGGAGGAATCAAAAGGCGGATCCAGCAGCCGTATCAGTCCGCGCTCGTTGTCGATCAGCCGGTCGTCCACGGCCTGCATGGCCAGGCGGGCGCGGTCTTCCAGGGCGGCGCCCGACAGCACGGCCCAGCTTTGCGAGATGGCGTCGATCTGGCATTCCGGATTCTCGGCAGTCCCCAAGGGGCTGCCGTCATCGAAATAGGCTCGCCTGTACCACCCGCCGTCCCAGCCGGACGCTTCAAGACACAGGCGCAGCCGGGCGGCTTCCGATGCGCAGTGCGCGGCAAACGCCAGGTCTTCCTGCGCACGGGCCACTGGCGCGAACCGCGTCAGCGTGTCGTAAAGGAAGAAGCCGAGCCAGACGCTTTCGCCGCGTCCGGCTTCGCCGACTTTGTCCATGCCGTCGTTCCAGTCGCAGGAGCCGATCAGCGGCAAGCCATGCGCGCCGCGGGCGCTCAAGGCATGCGACAAGGCAAGGGCGCAGTGCGCGTACAGGCTTGCGGACTCCCTGGACGCAATGGGGTGGTCGTAGTTGGAAGACTCGCCGGGGTTAAGCAGGCGGCCCTCAATGAAGCCCGCTTCTTCCGCCAGCACGCCTGTGTCCCCCGTCACCTTCACATAGTGGCAGGTGGCGAACGGCAGCCACAGGTAGTCGTCCGAGCAGCGCGTACGCACGCCGCGGTTCGTGGGCGGGTGCCACCAATGCTGCACGTCCCCCTGCACGAACTGCTGGGCCGCGCAGCGCAGCAGGTGCTCGCGTGCCAGGGCGGGGCGGGCGAGCACCAGCGCCATGACGTCCTGCAGTTGATCGCGAAAGCCGTAGGCACCACCCGACTGGTAGTGGCCGCTGCGTGCCCACAGCCGGCAGGCCAACGTCTGGTAGAGCAGCCAGCCATTGGCCAGCGTATTCACGGCCGCGTCCGGGGTGTCGATGCGCACGACACCCAGCGTGTCTCGCCAATACTGCCTGACCGCCTGGAGTTCGCTGCCGGCCGCGCCCTGCTCGCTGTATTGGCGCACCAGTTGCCTGACTTGTTCGATTCCCTGCGCCGACGCGCCGAGGTGGAACAGGATTCGCACGTCCTGACCGTCCTCCAGCGTGGCGGGGACTTGGATGGCCGCGCAGGGATCAAGTCCCGCGCCCGTCCTGCCCGAAAGCCGGCTGCGGCGCAACGCTTGCGGGTGGCGCAGGGTGCCGTTTCTGCCGATGAACTCCTTGCGGTCGCCGGTCATGGTCCGGCTTGCGCTGCTGGCGTCGAACCACGCGATGTGCCTGGAAAAATCCGTATTGAAGCTGTTGCGTGCCAGCAGTGCGCCGGTGTCGGGATCGATCTCGGTCGTGATGTGCATGGAGGTCTTGGCGCGCAGGTCGCCTAGCACCCATTCCACGTAGCCGGTTGCCGACAG
This sequence comes from Achromobacter sp. HNDS-1, assembly GCF_040084795.1. NCBI lineage: Bacteria > Pseudomonadati > Pseudomonadota > Betaproteobacteria > Burkholderiales > Alcaligenaceae > Achromobacter > Achromobacter sp. HNDS-1. Next base: position 2,308,603 of record NZ_CP157584.1, on the reverse strand, counting down.
GCGACGGCGCCGCCCCGACCGGTTGCGCAGCGTCAACGCGTAGAACTTCACCGGCGCATCCTGGGCGACATGGACGCACAGTTCGGATTCGATGCCGTTCTCCAAGTGTTCGAACACGGTGTAGCCAAAGCCGTGGCGCGTGACGTAGGCGGACTCGCCGCCCGCCGGATAGGGCGCGGGGGACCAGCAGTGGCCGCTGATCTCGTCGCGCAGGTAGAAGGCTTCGCCGCAGGCGTCGCTAACCGCGTCGTTGTGCCAGGGAGTGAGCCGATACTCGTGGGCGTTGTCACTCCAGCTATAGGCCTGTCCGCTCTCGGACACGACCGTGCCGAAGCCGGCATTGGCGATGACGTTCACCCAGGGCGCCGGCGTGCGCTGGCGCCGGCTTGTGGTGATCACGTATTCCTCTCCGTCGGGCGTGAAACCGCCCAGCCCGTTGTGATGCAGTAGCGCGGACGGCTCCTGCGCGGCGGCCGCTTGCGCGGCAGGCGGCAGGGGCGGCGTCGAGATCACCAGGGGCGGAGTGCGGATCTCCGGCAGGCCCAGGCGGTTCACCTGGTTCGCCAGCGTACCCAGCGCGTCGCTGAGCGATATGCGCGAAACCGCCAGCAGCAGCGTGCGGTCCTCTTCCGATATCTGGTCGCCGGGTCGCACGAAGATACCGCCCGGGCGGTCGATGATGTGCGCCTCCACGCCCGCGGAGATCAGGCCCATCATGCGGTCCTGAAGCGCCTGGCGGTAGCTGCCCGTGTCCTCGTTCCAGATCACCAGATCCACCGCCACGCCCTTCTGCCGCCAGTAGGCATGCGCCTGGACCAGTTGGCGAACCAGCTCGAAGTTTGCCGGATCCTTGATCCGGAGCAGCACGATGGGCAGGTCGCCCGAGATGGCGTATCCCCACAGACCCGATTGTCCGCGGCGATTCTTCAGCAGCGTCGCCGCCTCCGCGCGCATGGCCGGGTTCTGGTAGACGATGGCGTTGGCAAGCCGCGCATAGAGCTGGGCGTCCGCCTCGGTGGCGTTCAATTGGCGCACGATTACCTGCGCGTGCGTCCACGCCAGTTCCAGGGCCCGGTCGGCCAGGTGGCGATCCCGGTATTTGCTGATCAGGTTCATGCAGGCGCTGCGGCTGTCACCGACGCCCTGCACCAGATCGATGACCGCGGATTCCTCCGCCTCCAGGGTGATCTCGCAGCGAATCGCGGAGACCGGGTCCAGCACCGAACCCTGGCTGTTCGTCAACGGCGCGTCGCCCTCCAGCGCCTGGGGATCAGCTGCCGAGCGGCCTCGGCCCAGGAAGATAGACCGGTCGGTTTCATAGGACGTCGTGCCGGGATTGCCGCCATGGATCGCCAGAAGCTGGAACATCCACGGCGGATTGTCCGCTGGGCTGCGGCCCCGGCGCGAGCACAGGATGGCGCGTTCGGACGGAACGATCTCGGTCTGCACAAAGAGATTGCTGAACGCCGGATGCAGTTCATCCGCCATGGGCGGCGCGATGACGACCTCGGCATAGCAGGTGATTTCTATGGTCCGCCGTTCGAGGCTCCGGTTCGTCAGGTGGCAGCGCCGCAGCTCGATATCGTCTTCCGGCGACACGACGATTTCGGTGTGCGTGTCGATCTGATAGTCGGTGCGGCGGAATTCGGCCCGTCCCTCGGAGAAGATGACTTCGTAGTGGTCCGGCCGCGTCAGGGTAGGCTGGTGCGACGTGGACCAGATGGCGCCGCTGTCCTTGTCCTTCAGGTAGCAGAACGTGCCCCAGTTGTCGCAGGTACCGTCTTCGCGCCAGCGGGTCACGGCCAGGTCTCTCCAACGGCTCGAGCCCGCGCCGCTGTTGGTGACCATGACGTGATAGCGTCCGTTGGACAGGAGCTGCACCTCGGGAATGGCGCTGTCAGCGGTATCCAACACGCGCACCGACGCCTCTGGCTGTCCCGACGCGGTGCTGCGGATGACCGACAGTTCCACGGCCTTGGTGTAGGCCGCCGCGGCGCGCGGGATCCGCTCCTGCAGCAGGAGCAGGGTGGCCTGGAAGGACGGATCGGCTTCAAAGCGCGCCTGCATCGTGCGTCCCAGCAGTACGCTTGCGATCGATAGGAACCCCATTCCCTGGTGATGCGCCATGTAGGCATAAATGATGGCGCCGGTCTTGCCCGGCGGCAGGCGGCGCGGCGTGTAGTCGATGGCCTCGTAGAATCCGTAGCGGCCCAGCAGGTTCTCCTTGGCCAGGCGCTGCAGGTTCCTGCACGCCTCGTCGGGCGACACCATCAGCGCCAGAATGGACGCGTACGGAGCCACCACCACGTCATCGGCCAGCCCCCGCTTCAGACCGAGGCCCGGCACGCCGAACGCCCGGTACTGGTAATTCATGCCGATGTCGAACAGGTTGTACGCGCTTTCGGACATGCCCCAGGGAATGCCGAGCTTGTCGCCATACTCGATCTGGGCGCGCACGGCCGACTTGCAGGTCTGCTCCAGCAGAGTATGCGCGTAGGACGGCATGACGAGCCGCGGCATCAGGTATTCGAACATCGAGCCGCTCCACGACAGCAGCACCGTGCCGCCCGCGGCGCCGCTGAGCTGCCTGCCCAGGGCAAACCACGTTTCCTGCGGGAGCTGGCCTTGCGCGATAGCCACGAAGCTGCAAAGGCGGGCCTCGGAGGCCAGCAGGTCGTACAGGCCCTCGTCGCGCCTGCGCTCGGTCAAGTTGTAGCCGATGGCCAGCAGGCGGCTGCCCTTGTCGTACAGGAACCCGTAATTGGCCACCGCCATCTCGGCCAGCGTGTCGGCCAGCAGGGCAATCAAGGCTAGGCGTTCGCGGGCCCGCTCGCCCGCCACGACCACGGCAAGCTCGGTCTCCAGCAGCCAGGCCCGCTCGTCGGAGGATGCCTCCGGCAGCGACAGCCGCTCGCGCAAGGCGGGCAGCAATCCCGTGGCCTGGCCCGCGACCTGCTGCAGGGTCGGCATGGCGTTCAATTCGGGCATGTCCCGCCATGCGACGCCTGGGGGCGAGCCTCGCCAGGGCGCCAGCAGAGCCAGCTCGTCGCGCGCGGCCTCGCATTGGCGCAGCAATGCCTCGCCGTGCCACAGCGCCTGCGCGAAGTCCGGCGCCGCGTAGCGTGCGGTCAGGTCGGCGGCCAGCCGGCATAGCCGGTCGAGATGCTGCCTGACTTGCCCCAAGTTCGCGGGGTCTGCCAGGGTGGCGGACGCCAGTGCGTCGGCCAGCGCCTCCAGTTCGGGCGAATCGTCGGCCGGGACGCTTTCCCGCAAGACCGCGAATGCGTCGGCGCAACCCTCGAATGTCCGAGGATGCAGGATGGACGCCTGCGCCAGTTCCAGCAGGCCGGGGCGCAACGTGAGCAGGTGGCCGGCAAGGTTGCCGCTGTCCACGGTCGAAATGTAGAGCGGGGCCAGCGGCTTCAGCGTGACGGTGTCGTACCAGTTGTAGAAGTGACCCAGATAGCGCTCCAGCGTCGCCATGGTGCCCAGCGACGCCTGCGTCTTTTCCAGCAGGCGGCCCGCCTGCAGGTACCCGAAGTCGTAGGCGGCCAGGTTGGCCAGCAGCGCCAGCCCCAGGTTGGTGGGCGAGGTGCGGTGGGCGATGGCCGGGGATGGCTGGTCCTGGATGTTGTCGGGTATTAGCCAGTTGTCTTCCGCGCCGCCGTGGCCGTCGAAGAATGACCAGGTCTTGCGCGCCAGCACTCTCAGGAACTGGTTCTGGTCGAGGGACAAGTCGATCCGGGCAAGCACCGGCGGGCGGCTCAAGCGCCAGGCGATGGCAGGCATCGCCACCCAAAGTGCCAGAACCGGCAAGGCGGCCACCCAGGCCGATGGGTTCAGCAGCATCACGCCTGTGCCGATGGCGGCGGCGAGCACGGGCGAGCCCCGGACGGAAAGCAGGAACGGCCCGGAACGCGTCCCGCCGTCCCGGTTGGTGATGCTTGACGGCTTCCATTCCAGCAGCCGCCGGCGCGAGATCGTCAGCCGGTACAGCGTCCTGATGACCGCGTCCAGGCTGTACAAGGCTTCGTGAGCCAGACTGGTCAAGGAAAACGCCGCCTGCGTGAACTGCCGCAGCGTGGGCGCCATCCAGCCGACCAGATGCCGCGACAGCACGACGTCTTCTTCTTTCCTCACCCCGCTCAAGGCGGAGGCGAACAGGGCGGGCAGGAACAGGATAAGCACGCAGGCGACCGTCCACAGGTACGGGGCCGGCAACAGCATCCAGCCCAGCGCCAGCAAAAGCACAAGACTGGCCGGGACCAGGCTGCGGCGTAGATTGTCCAGGATCTTCGCGCGCGCCAGCGCAGGCAGGGGCGGTCCGCGTTCCGCGCCCGGGGCCGCCGGCGCGCGGCCGAACAGCCAGCCCAGCAACTGCCAGTCTCCCCGTATCCAACGGTGCCGGCGGCTGACGTCCGCGGCGTAGCGGGCGGGCTGCCCTTCGAATAGCTGGACGTCGCTTAGCAGGCCCGAGCGGGCGTAGCAACCTTCCAGCAGGTCGTGGCTCAGGACCCGGTTGTCCGGGAAGCACTCCTTCAATGCCGCTTCGAAGGCGTCCACGTCGTAGATACCCTTGCCGATGAAGGACCCCTCCTTGAAGATGTCCTGGTAAACGTCCGAGACCGTGTTGGTATAGGGATCGATGCCCGGATCGCCGCCATTGAGGCGTGCATACGGCGACGCCGTCAGGTCGGTCAGGCTCACCGCCACCCTGGGCTGCAGGATGCCGTAGCCGCGGGTTACCCGGCGCGTCGCCGGGTCGAACTGCGCCTGATTGAGCGGATGGGCCATCGCGCCGACCAGCTTCCAGGCGGTTTCCCGAGGCAAGTCGGTGTCGGTGTCCAGCGTGATGACGTACCTGATGCCGGCGAGCGCCGCCAAGTCGCCCACCACGCAGGAAAACGCGTCCGTGCCCTGGCCGCGGAGCAGGCCGTTCAGATCGGCCAGCTTTCCTCTTTTTCTTTCGTAGGCCATCCAGACGCGTTCCTGTTCGTTCCAGCGGCGGGGGCGGTGGCAAAGGTAGAACGGGCTGCGTCCCAGCCTCCGATACTTCTTGTTCAGGGCCTGGACCTGCGCCTTGGCGCGCTCCAGCAGCAGGGCGTCGGACGGCAGATGCTCCGACGCGGCGTCCGCGAAATCCGTCAGCAGGCAGAAGCTTAGGTTGTCCCCGGGATTCGCCAAGAAGCGGATCTCCAGCGCTTCGGCGAGCGTGTCCGCGTCATCCAGGTCGATCAGCATCGTTGGGACGGCGACCAGGCAGCGGGCATCGTCGGGGATGCGCTTGGCGTAATCCATGCGCGGCAGGCGCTGGGGGCGCACCAGCCATGTCAAGGACCAGTTGACGGTCGCCACGGCGAGATGGCTGGCGGCCAGAACGGACAGCAAGGCGAAACCCGCCATGGCCCAGAGGCCGGCTCCCGCTCCATGGGCCATCGCCAGCAGCAGCGCGCTGACCGCGCCCGTCAGCAGGATGATGGCGCCCGCATACAGGCGTAGCGCGGCGCGGGGGGAAATGCGGGCCAACCTTTCCGCCAAGCTGGATTTGGCCTTGGCCTGTTTCGCCAGCTCGTCCTGGCCCTGGTCGATCAGGTAGAAGCCCACGTGCCCGCGCCGCGGATCGGCGCCAGGGTCCGGGTCGGCCGCCGCCGCAGCGGCCAGGTTGATCGCCATGGCGGCGATTTCGGTTTCGGCATGGTCGGAATTGCGCGCCATCCGTTCTACCCGATGGCGGTAGTGGTCTCGGGTGGGAAAGTCCATGCCGCGGTAGACGCCGGCGGGATCCTGGCACAGGGTCCGGTCCACGATGCTGACGGCTTCCACGAAATCATTCCAGTTCGTCGTCGACAAAGTGCGCAGGCTGCCGATGCTGTTGCTGATCGACACCTGGTCGGCGGCCTGCTGCTGGTTCTCGGCAACGACCATTTGTTCAATGGTCAGGTTGGACTGGGCAAGCCGCTGTTCGAACCACGTCAGGGGCAGCGCCAGCGCCGGGCCGTGCCCTTGGAGCCGCCTGGCCAGTTCCGCGACGAACGAACCGTCTATGGGGGGATTCGACCGCGCCATGTTGGCGATGACAAGGATCAGGCCGGTGGGATCCTCCTCGGCCGATTTGCGCATGGTGTCGGCCCAGGTGTCCGCCAGCCCGCGGTTCATGTTCGCGTACGCCAGGCGGATGGCGACGCGGCGCAGGTTCTCGATCAGGGCCAGGCGCATCATGATGGGAACCGCCCACAATTCCCCCAGTTGCAGCGGCGCAACCAATTGATAGGCGGCCACGAATGCCTGGATCCCCGCGGCATCGATCCGCGCGTCGCTATGGGAAATCATCTCCAGCGCAATGTCGTAAACCCGCGGCAGCCCCTTGGAGGGGCCCGTGTCCAGTTTTGGCAGACTGCGGCTGTAGCCTTTGGGCAAGTGCCGCTTGGCCAGCCGGATCTGCTCTTCGATCAGGTAGAAATTGTCCAGCAGCCATTCGTCGGCCGGCGTGATCTGGCGGTTCTGCCGCATGGACTCCATCAGCAGCGCGCAGGCCTGGGCCAGCAACGTCTGGCTTTCAGTCAACCGCGGCAGCAAAGTGTCCGGCGGGCGCGATGTGCCCACCAGATGCGCGTGCGCCAAGGCCTGGCCGTGCTGCTCCATCTGCAGGGCGCTGAACAACTCCGCGCGCAACGGCGGCTCGCTTTCGGCGGAGTGCAGCGTGGCCTTGCTTCGGGTAAACAGGTCTATCCACTCGGGCGCGGCTTCGAGCGAGGGCCAATCAATGGGTTTCATGACCATAGATTGACCGAGCATGGCCGCAGGCTCTGTACGCTACCGCACGGACGCCCTTCATCGCCTGTGGCATAACCGGCCAAAGGCCCGGAATTCGGGAAGTTCTCGTCGGGCGGCATGGAGATGATAGCAATGGACAGACAAGCAACGGGTGGTTTGCGCAACGTGTCGCTGCCCCCAGCTTGGCAAACGCTGGCCGGGCACGTGGAAGAGGTGCGGCCGCAGCATCTGCGCGATCTGTTCCAGCTTGACCCGGATAGGGGGCCGCGCTTCAGCGTGGAGGCTCCGGGCTGGTATCTGGACTATTCCAAGAACCGGATCACCCCGAGGACTGTCGAGCTGTTGCTGCGCCTGGCCCGCGCGTGCCGTCTGCCGGCGCGGATTGACGCCATGTTCAATGGCGATCCGGTCAACGTCAGCGAAGGGCGTGCGGCTCTGCATGTCGCACTGCGCATGCCTGCCGGTTCCAGCGTCCGAGTGGAGGGCAGGGACGTCGTGCCCGACGTCCAGCGGGTGCTGCGCCGCATGGAACACTTCGCCGGCAAGGTGCGCAGCGGATCCTGGCTTGGCGGAACCGGGAAAAAGATCAGGAATGTCGTGAACCTGGGAATAGGCGGCTCTGCGATCGGTGCGGGCATGGCTTGGGCGGCGTTGCAGCACTATGCACGGCCAGACATGCAATTCCGCTTCGTGTCCAACGTGGACGGGGCGGACTTCTTTCAGGCCACGCGCGACCTGGACCCACGCGAAACGTTGTTCATCGTCTGCTCAAAAACCTTCCACACGCCCGAAACCTTGCGAAACGCGGCCGCTGCGCGCGCCTGGTGCCTGGAAGACATCCAGGACGAAGGCGCGCTGCGGGCGCATTTCGTGGCTGTTACGGGCAATCGCGACGCCGCCATCAAGGCCGGCTTCGCGCCGGAGCATGTTTTCGACGTCTGGGAGTGGGTCAACGGCCGCTATTCGTTGTGTTCCGCCATGGGCCTGGCCCTGCTGACCGCCATCGGGCCCGCCGCTTTCCGCGAGATGTTAGCGGGCTTCCATGATATGGACGTGCATTTCCTGTCTGCGCCGATGGAACAGAATCTTCCCGTTCTGCTCGGTTTGATGGCGATATGGAACAACAACTTTCTTGAGTCGCGATCCGTTGCGATTCTGCCTTATGACCACTATTTGCGACGGTTCCCCTCATATGTGCAGCAATTGATGATGGAAAGCAACGGCAAGTCTGTGGCCCAGGACGGGGCCCCGGTCGCCACCCAAACCAGCCCGGTTTACTGGGGGGGCTGCGGAACCAATGGCCAGCATTCGTTCCATCAGTTGCTGCACCAGGGCACGCAGATCGTGCCCTGCGACTTCATCGGATTTCTGTCGCCGCTGCCATCATCGGCGGGCGGCCATGAAGAACTGCTGGCGAACATGTACGCCCAGGCCCAGGCGCTGGCGTTCGGACGCCTCCGGGACGAGGGGGGCGGGCCTGGCGATACGCAGGAGCCAGAAGGGCACCGGGAGGTGCAGGGGAATCGCCCCAGCAACACGCTGCTGGCCGCAAAGCTGACGCCCCGGACATTGGGCGCGCTCGTCGCGATCTATGAGCACAGCGCGTTCACCCAGGGTGTGATCTGGGACATCGATTCCTTCGATCAATGGGGCGTGGAGCTGGGCAAGACGCTGGCCGCTCATATCGCGCAAGCGCTCGGGGCCGGGGAGGGGGGCGCGCAAGGGCTGGACAGTTCCACGCGCGCGCTGATGCAGAAATACCTGGATGCCAAGGCCTCTGGCGCTATGCACGCCAGCGAACGGACTTGAGTCTGGGCTTCCCATAGCGTGACAGGGTCATCGCAGGGAAGAATCCTGACCCGACCGGGCCAGGTTCACGTAGTAGGGAAGGATCTATCACTCATGAAATCATTCAAAAAATATGCATGCGCGGTGTTCATCGCGCTTTCCAGTGGCGGGGGGCGCTTCGACCTCCAAGACGGCGGGAACGGGCGAATATGTGGACGACAGCGTCATCACGACCAAGGTCAAGGCCGCGATTCTCAATGAACCCGGCCTCAAGGTGGCGGAGATCAATGTCGAGGCCTTCAAAGGGGTGGTTCAGCTCAGCGGATTCGTGACCTCGCAGGCCGACGCTAACCGCGCGGTCGAAATGGCCAGGGGCGTCGGCGGCGTGACGAGCGTGAAAAACAGCATGCAGATCAAGTAGCGCCCGCTTAGCGGGGCTAGCGACCAATAGTGCGTTACTCTGGGAAAGACTCCGTTCGCCACCGTACATAACGCGTGGCGATTGCCCCTGCCGAGTGGGCAAAGTGTGCCGGAGGATTTTCGGATTGCGGCCCTGGATCGGGCCGTTGCAACTGGGCTTGTTGGAGGGACTCATCATGCCTGATTTACACGATCCCACCCGGAATTATCTATTGGCGGCGCTGCCCCCGCAGGAGACGGAGCGATTGTTTCCGCTGCTGGAGCGCGTTTCCCTGCCGTTGGGAAAAGCCTTGTACGAACCGGGCGGCCGAATGCGGCATGTCTGCTTCCCGATCGATTGCATTGTCTCGCTGCTATGCGTCATGGAAGATGGCGCCTCCACCGAAATCGCCGTGGTCGGCAACGAAGGCATCGTTGGCATTTCCTTGTTCATGGGTGGAGAAACCACGCCAAGCCGCGCGATCGTCCAAAGCGCGGGGTCAGCCTATCAGTTGAAGGGTCAGGCGCTGAAAGACGAGTTCGACCGGGGTGGGGCCATGCAGCACCTGCTGCTTCGATACACGCAGGCGCTGCTCACGCAAATGGCCCAGACAGCGGTGTGCAACCGACATCATTCGCTGGACCAGCAGCTTTGCCGCTGGCTGCTGCTCAGCCTGGACCGACTGCAATCCGACGAACTCGTCATGACGCAGGAACTGATCGCCAACATGCTGGGCGTGCGGCGCGAAGGAGTCACCGAGGCTGCCGGCCACCTGCAGGAGGCCGGTCTGATCCGGTATCGCCGCGGCCATATCACCGTGGTGGACCGCGTCGGGCTGGAGGCACGTGTCTGCGAATGCTATATGGTCGTGCGGCAGGAATATCAGCGCCTGTTGAGTCAAACTGGCGGCCCGGTCCGCGCCTGAGATGGAACCTGGAGCAGAACTTGCCGCACCCCACGATCGCCGATGTTCCCAACCGCCTGCTCGACGCGTTGCCCAACCGGGAACGGCCTCGTTTGCTGGATCGCTTCGAGTCTGTCGACCTGGTCTTCGGGCAATGCCTGCTTCAGCCCGGCGATCGCATCGACGACGTCTACTTCCCCGGTGGGGGCTATATCTCCCTGATTCTGCCGCAGAAGCGCGGCGCTTCCCTGGAGGTGGGCCTGGTCGGCAATGAAGGGATGTGGAGCGTTGACGTCCCATTGGGCGCCGATACCTCGCAACTGCGCGCAGTCGTGCAGGGAGCAGGGTCCGCCTTGCGCATGAAAGCGGATCTGTTCCGGCGGGAACTGGACGCCAGTGCCGCGCTGCGCGGCCTGATCAGCCGTTATACCGTGGTCATCCTGCAGCAGCTCGCCCAGACCGCGGCCTGCATGCATTCCCATGTGCTCGAGGGCAGGCTAGCGCGCTGGCTGCTGATGACGCAAGACCGCGCGCACTCGGACAGCTTTCACCTCACTCATGAATACCTGGCCTATATGCTGGGTGTGCGGCGGGTCGGCGTGACGGTGGCGGCCTCGGCCTTGCAGCACCGCAAGCTGATCGCGTATCACCGCGGAAACATCGAGATCCTGAATAGGCCAGGCCTGGAGCAGGCGGCATGCGATTGCTACGCTGCGGACCAGCTCAGCTACGGCCAACTCAGGAGGGGCCCCCACCAAGGCCCGGTGGGACGTAAATTGCTACAGTGATCTCGTGAATAATGAGCTTTCCGTTCTCCCTGCGAATGCCTACAAGCCAGCGGTCATGGCGCAGCAGGGAACTGTTCCCCGCGTTTCAAGTGTCGATGCCAGAAGGATGGTTGCTGCACCAGGTCGAGAACACGCTAGCGGCGGTCGGCCTACAAGCAACGCCGCTGCGAATTCTTGAAGATCTTGGCGCTCAGGCAAGGGCTTTGGGCGGTGAGAGCCGGACGTTTACCCCACCCAGCCAGCCTCCCCATCACTTCTTCTTATCCTGGTGTTCGAGGGGACCGCGTCGGCCAGCAGGTGGCGCACCGGATCGCGCGCGACCGCGAGCTGACGCTGGCGCCGTTCGTCCATGCCATGTTCGCCACCGGCCACGACGAGGCCAACCGCGCGGTGTTCCGCGCCCAGCCGGCCGACGACCTGGACCTGGTCGGCATCGCCCTGCGCGGTCCGAAAAAGGCGGTGGACAAGGCGGTCAAGGGGCTGTCGCTGCATCCTTGATGCTGTCGCTGTCGCTGTCGCTGTCGCTGTCGCTGTCGCTGTCGCTGTCGCTGTCGCTGTCGGACGCGGGACGCGCCGGCGCGCCGTCCCGGTAGGCCACCGAGACCATGGCGCCGACGACGAACGTCATCACGATGAAGAGCGTCAGATAGGCCACGATCCAATACGGCCCGCCGTCCACGGCGTAGCCCAGGTACTCGTACAGCGCGCTGTGGGCCAGGCCGCCCGCGCTCACCAGGATGCCCAGGGCCAGCATCAGCGGCCAGCGCGGGTAGGGCATGGCGGCGCGCACGCCACGCAAGCCGGTTGCGCCGGTCACGGCGGCGCGCGGCAGGGCGGGCGCCAGCAGCGCCAACCCGTACAGGATCGGCAGCCAGAGCACCAGCGCCACGGGCACCAGCGCCGCGAAGAACAGGCCCGAATCCGGGCCGTTCATCAGCGCGAACAACACGTAGGGCAGGTCGCCCGTGGCGCGCGCCAGCGTCGTCACGACCACCGCCAGCAGGCCCAGCATCACCAGGTGCCAGGCTTGCGCCGTACTGCCGGGGGCATCGATCCGCGTATCGTCCGCGCGCGCGATGACCCGGTGCCAGGCGTACGTCATGCGCGAGAATGCAATCAGGTTGACCAGCGCGAACAGCAGGAACAGGCCGCCCTTAAGCCAGTACAGCGACGCGGCCAGAATGGCGAACGGCAGCGACAATAGGAACACCGCCAGCGACCACGGCGCGGCCGCCAGCATCGCGCGGCCATGGCGCCGGATGGCGCCAGCCGTTGCGTTGAAGAATGAAAGCGCTCCGCGTGCGTTCGACAAGTCGTTCCTCTGTGTGTAATCGACAGGGCCTTGTTTATACCGCAGCCACGCCGCCCGGACATCAGCGTTTGCAAGCCTTTACCATAAGAGGGGAGACCCGATGGAAGTGACCTTGAGCGGCAGGATGGAGGACCCGAGGCTATGGCGGTTGATGGTAAACGTCCGGCTCTCACCGTGTAGACGCCATCCTGGCGCTCAACCAAGGGCTTTGCGCGGTGCGGGCCTTTTGGCTGCGCTCAAATCCGGCTAGCATCGGTTGAACCGCTGTTCTATTCCGCCTCCCCGCATCCATGATGGAAGCCGCCGTGACCGAACCGACCGCCATTGCACTTTCAGCCGAAGCCGCATCGCATAAGGGCAAGTTTTTCCTGATCGACGCCGGCTTCCTGGAAGACGGCAGGGTTCCCGGCTTGGAAATCGCCAACGAAGAGACGCTGATCGATCCGGGGATGAACGTCATCTCGCGCCCGAATGGAATGCCAGATCAGTATCCGGCGCGTCCCCACCTGGTCCATGTTCCGCAAAAGGGCGCAATGCCCCGCGATCTGGAAGAACTCGCTGGCATATGGATTGTGTCGGAGCCGTTGAAGTGGTTGTTTGAGCAGTTGGACGCCGAGGCGTTTGCGTTTGTGGCATGCGACTTCAGCCTTGTCGACGGCAGCCCCGGTCCTCGGTACTACCTGGGCAATGTGCTGCGCAGACTCGATGCCCTGGATGAAGCCTCTTCTCGCGTGAGGATCAAGCTCGACCACAATTATCAGACCGGCGAGGACGAGAAGCGTTATAGCCTCGTCGGCGGCGCCAGTTTGGTGTTCAAACCCGAGGTTGTGGGAGGCGCCCATATCTTCCGCCAGGATCGCCTGGGAGCGCCTCCCATCTGTGACCGCGCGATGTTTGACGCATTGCGCGCGGCCAGCTTCTCTGGTGTGCGGCTGCGCGATGTCGCCGATATTTGAGGATGTTCTGAACGACCCGCCGTGAACCGCTCCGCGCAGCCAACCGCCATCGATCGTCGAACCGGAGCCACGGACCATGCGGGCGGGCTCGCGGCTATAGTGTTGCGTCGTTCCGGCCTTCCGTCCTGGCGGCGGGCCGGGACTTGTCTTTTGATTCAGGAAGCTTGCATGACCATGACCGCCGAACAGTTCCACCAACGCATCTGGGAGATCCTGGACCCCGTGGACACCGCGTATTTCGAGGTGGTGGCCGCGCCCGCGCCCGACGCGGCCGCGATCGCGAGCCTGGAGGCGGCTGTCGGGTTCCCGCTGCCGGCGGCGTTCACGGCCTTCTGCCAGCGCACCAATGGCCTGTGCGTGATGGCGCGCGAGGAAGTCTGGCCGCGCGCCAAGGAGTTCGACGTCGGCCCCGCCTGGACCTTCTGGCGCGGCGTGGTGCTGTTGGGCATCGATGCGCCGGAGTTGCCCGAATGGGCCAGCATTTCGGCGCAGCAGCGCCAGCTTGCCGAGGCCGGTCTGCCTGGCATCCTGCCGGTGCTGAAGATCGTGGGCGACGGCAGCCGGATATGGGGCGTGGACCAGGCGGGGGCCGTCGTGGCGATCGACGACTGGGCCGATCCGGAGCCGCTGGGCGGCGATCTCATCGATCTTTATGCCGAGCAGATCGCCGACCTGATGCGGCGTCAGCAGGACATGGCGCTGCGGCTGGCCGAACGCGCCAAGGGAAAACTCGGCAAGCTGCCGGGATAGCGGGCAGCGGGGCGCGGGCGGATCCGGTTGCCGGCATGCCGCCCGCCCGGCATGCGCGTCATCCGCCGGCGCGCGGGGAAAACGTATCCGGATACGTGACCAGGTCGGCGGCGTCGGAAACCCAGCCATCCTTGTCGTGCCGATACAAATCCAGCCGCTGGCGCATTTCTGGCGTCCATCCGGTCCGGGCCGACATTGCGCACAGCAAGCCCAGGCCGATGCGCCGCATGCCGGCATTGCCTTCGGCGCCCAACCACGCTTCGACCTGGGTGAGCTGATCCAGGCGCGCGCCAGCCACCGTATCCGCGAGCGCATCCAGGATGTCGCCAACGACGCCGGGATGCAGTAAATCCGAGGCCGCGGATTGCCGCGCGAGCGCCAGCGCCGCCTCTGGACGCAACACCGAGAACGCCAGTCGTAGCGCCAGTCCCGGATGCCAGCGCCTGGCCAGCAGGGCCGCGGCCAGCATGTCCGCCGACGCGGCCAGTTCCAGCTGGCCACGCTGCCGTTGCTGCTGGTACGCGGCGACAACCGCGGCCAATGCATGCGCCCGCGTCAGGTCCGCGAAACTGTCCGCCAGTTCGCGCGGCAGGCTTCCCGCATAAATGCCCAGCAGCGCGCCTGCCGCGAGTTCGACCAGCGACACATCGACATCTCCGAGCCGCGCGGCCAGCGCCTGGTACAACGCGGGTGCGCCTTGCCCTGGAGGCATCGCGATCAGTCGTTCCAGCGTTTCCTTGCGGATCTGGGCGTCGGAATGCCCGAGCAGCAAGGCGAGATGCTGGCTCAGGGCGCGCTGGCCATCTGGAGAAAGGCCCGTCGGCGGAATGCGGATGGTTGCGCGCGCCAGGGCCGGCGGCCCGCTGCGCGCGGCGGCGTGCAATCTGGGCCAGACCTCGGGACGGTCGAGGAAGTTCCAGTACGCTCGCGCCAAGGCGATCGCCACGTCCTGATGCAGCTTGGGCTCGGCTTCGATCCGGGCGAGAAATGCGAAGGCGCCATCCGTCCTCAGGTCGCCGGCAAGGCGGACGATCTCCTTGGCGACGGTGATCTTGCTTCGCGGCGCGCGGTCCAGCAGTTCCAGCACCTGCGCGGGGCGCAGGTTCATCAAGGATCGCCGCAAGGCATAGATGGCGACCCGGGCCCGGCCGTCATCCAGTGCCTGTATCAGCGCCGGCACCCCGCGTCCGGCATCGGCGCGTCCGAGCGCTTCCAGCGCCTTGTCACGCAGCGCCTGGTCGGGCGTGTCGAGGCGCGCCAGGTCGACCAGCGGCGCCAGGTCGATGGATGGCATGGCCGCATAGCGCTGGACGCAGCCGTAGAGTTCCCAGGCGTTGCGCTGCGTGCTGGTGAGGATATCGAGCAGTTCGGCGGCATAGCATTGCTGCTGGGCCGCCGTCCACCGGAAGAATCCGTCTTCGTAGGCGGGGAGAAATGCCGCCTTGCCGCTGGGAAACCGCCCCTTGTAGACGCGGGCGGTCAGAAACGGCGTCAGCAGGTCTTGCCTGCGACGATGCAGATGCGAGGAGACCGCGGACACCTGGATCCAGCTCGGATCGGCCCCCAGCAGTTGGGGAATCAATTCCGCCGCGCGCTTGCGCAGTCCGAGCCGCACCAGCGCGTCCAGCCCGGAACGCGCCACATGGCCGCGTTTGTCGCGGGCCAGGTCGGAGATCATGTCGACAAACAGGTCCACGGCCTTCGCCCGGCATCCGAAGCCAAAGACGAGTTGCAGCGCCACCTGGGCGCGATCGCGCCGGATCCAGGTCTCGAGCAGCCCCATCAGGTGCGGGGCGATCCGGCGCAGTTCGCCATCGCTCATGCGGGATTCCCAGTGCCCCTGGCGCAGGTTGCCCATGCCGCCCATGCGCTCGACAAGGCCGGGCAGCGCGGCCACGACAAATGCGGTGTGGGGGGTGATGATGGACATCAACCATTGCATGGCCGCCAGCATGGTCTGGTGCGAGCAGTCGCGGGCGCGCAATGCGGCATCGATGAGCGCGGTGAACCCGGGCAGGTGCCCGGCTTCCCAGCGCGAAGGCGGCAGTGCCGCCAGGGCCGTCAGCATGGCAAGTCGCACAGGGTCCTGTTCGTTCTCGCGGGCCCGGCAGAAATCCAGAATGGCGGCCAGGCTCGATGCCTCGTATCGTCCTGTCCCTGCCACCGCCGCAACGGCCTGCGCGCGCAGCTCGCCATCGGGCTGCGACAGGAACGGCTGGGCCAGGGCCAGCGCTTCCTGGAATGGCAGGCAGGACAGGTACGGCAGCCGGACCAGCGGCTCGGCGGCGAGGCGTGGCGACGAGAACGCGCGGCGCGCTTCGGCCTGCCGGGCAGCGCTGGATAGCTCCCGCACGAACTCGAACGGCAAGGCCCCGCTGTCCTCGCGCCAGGCTTCGCCGCCCTGGCGATAGAGCGCGTCCCGCTGGTTTGCATGCAGTTGCTGGAAGACCGCGTGCAGGTCGGGGAGCGCGTCAACCGACAACAGTTTGCAGAGCGCGGACGCCTCCAGGCGCCGCAGGGTCTGCAGGGTGAAGGGAACGCGCTGTCTGCCGCCCAGGTCCTCGACGATGGCGGCGATCTGCGCCGGGAAGAAAGAGGCATAGCGCGCCAGCGGCAAATCCTGGACGGGAACGCGGGCGACCGCCACGCGCAACAGGCTCAGCCCGGCCGCCCGGTCGCTGCGCAGCATGCGATAGAGCGCCGCCCTGATGGCAACGCGCAATGCATAGGAGGGATTGCCGGACTGCTCCAGTTCGTGCGCCAGCCTGTCGCGCACGAGCCCCGGCAGGCGCTGTGCCAGCGCCGCCCACTGCGGCGCCTCCAGCAATGCGACCTGTTCGGCATCCAGGCTGGCGCCGATGAATGCATCCGTCGTCCAAGGCAGCAGATGGCGGCGCGCCGCGCCTTCGAGTGTCGGATAGACGGCATCGTTGACCTGCCCGCGTCCGGCTCGCCAGAGCTGGCGGGCGAGCTCCCGGCGGCACGGCTTTGTCATGTCGGGCATCAGGCGGACCAGGATCTCGTCTGGCACCACACGCGCCGCCAGTCGGGCGGCACGCAACACCAGCATGGGCGAGGGGTCGGCGAGCAGCGTGACGATCAGAGCCGTCGCGCGCGAGCCGCTGGCCGACATCAGCGCCAGCAGCCGCTCGTAGTGGATCTCCGATTGCGCCAGCGACTTCAGGTCTTCGGCAAGCTGCGCATCCGCGATGGACTCACGACCGAGCGCCACCATCCGCCCGTAACGTTGATCATGGCCGAGGAGGGCGACCTCCGCGAGGATGCGCCGCGTGGACGGGCGGTGTTCTTTCCGTGGGGGCGTCATGGTCATGGGCAGGCAGTCGTAGGGTGGGCAGGGCGCCATTCGCACGGCGCGGCGGGAATCCGCAACGGGAATAGTAAATCGATTCGGCCCGCTGGCTTTCCGATTGGACCCCGCCCCTGGCCCGCGCGTGCGGGTATTGGATTCGATGTAAGTAGACAAAATTTTCTAGAAAGTTTATTCTAGTTTCAACGTTTGCCAACCCCTTTGCTTCATGATTTCCCGCACCTCCGCCATCGCCAAGCCGACCAGCGCCGAACTCGACGTGCTGCAGGCGCTCTGGGAAACCGGCCCCGCCACCGTCAAGCAGGTCCACGCCGCCATGGCCGCCGGGCGCGACAGCCTCACCTACGCCAACGTGCTGCGGCTGATGCAGATCATGCACGGCAAGGGCCTGCTGACGCGCGATGAAAGCCAGCGCTCGCACGTCTATGCCGCGGCCCAGAGCCAGAAGGCAACGCAGGGCGGGCTGGTCAGGGATCTGATAGGCAAGGCCTTCGCCGGGTCCGGCAAGGCACTGGTGCTGGCCGCCCTGCGCGAAGGCCGCGTCAGCAAGAAGGAACGCGCTGAAATCGAAGCCCTGCTGCGCGACGACAAGCTGTGACCGACTTCCTGCTCGCCACGGCCTGGACCCTCGGCGGCAGCCTGCCGGCGGTGGCCTGGAAAATCCTGTGCCTGCACGCCGCCACGCTGGCGTTGCTGGCATTGACGCGCCCCGAGGATGCCCGGCTGCGCTATGCGCTGCTGGGCGCGGCGTTGGCCGCTGGCGTGGCCATCGCGGTGACCGGGGTGGTGTTCGCCTGGCGCGGCCTGCCCGCCGCGGCCGTGTCGCCAGCGGCGGCGGCCGCCACGGCCTGGCCGCTGTGGCTGGCGCTGGCCTGGTTGGCCGGCAGCGCGCTCGCGGCGCTGCGGGTGTTGCTGGGGCTGGGCTGGCTGCGCCGCGCGTTGCGCGCCAGCGAACCGTGGCACGATCCCGCCTGGCAGGCGCGCGTGGCGGACATGGCCCGCCACCTGCGGCTGTCGCGCGCCGTCGGCCTGCGCCTGGCGCGCACCCTGTCCACGCCAGTCACCGCCGGCTGGTTCAAGCCGGTGATCCTGGTGCCGGCCTCGCTCGTCACCGGCATGCCGGCGGACCTGCTGGCGGCGCTCCTGGCGCATGAACTGGCGCACGTGCGGCGCCACGATTACCTGTTCAACCTGCTGCAGCACGCCGCCGAGGTGCTGCTGTTCTTTCATCCGTCCATCTGGTGGCTGTCGCGCCGCATGAGGATCGAGCGCGAACGCATCGCCGACCAGATCGCCGCGGACGTGATCGGCGGCCCCATGCCGCTGGCGCGCGCGTTGCACGCCCTGGAGCGTGTCGCCGCCGCCGCGCCGCCGGCTCCGGTGGCGCCCGCCGCGCGGGACGGCGACCTGCTCGACCGCATCCGCCGCCTGGCGCGTCCCGACACGCTCGCCGCCCGCCGCGCGGTGGCCGTGCCCGTGCTGGCGATGTCGTGCGCGGTGGCCGGCTTTGGCGCCTGGTCGGCGCTGACGGCGGGGCCGGCGCAGCCCCTGTCGGCGCAGGAAGCGCAACGCCTGATGGCGCGCCTGCCGGGGATCCGTGCCCTGGTCGAGGCCAGCGGCGCCTCTCATGTGCTGGTGCTGGACACCCGGTCGGGCGCGACGCTGCTGGGCCGCGCCGAGAACGACGCCGTGCCGATCGCGTCGCTGACCAAGCTGATGACCGCCATGGTGGTGCTGGATGCCGCGCCTGACCTGTCACGCACCGTGCGCATCGATGAGCGCGATGCGCGCGCCACCGCCGCTGGCGCCGCTTCGCCGCTGCCGGTGGGCGCCAGCGTCACGTTGGACACCCTGCTCAAGCTGGCGTTGATGGCATCGGACAACCGCGCCGCGCACGCCCTGGCCCGCGCCTATCCCGGCGGCGAAGCGGCATTCGCCCAGGCCCTGCGGCGCAAGAGCGCCGCGCTGCGCCTGGAGCACACCACGCTGGAGGAGCCGACCGGCCTGTCGGACGGCAATCGCGCCAGCGCCGTGGACATTGGCCGGATCGTCAGCGCCGCCGCCGCGTATCCGCGCATCGTGCGCGACACCACCACGCTGGCCGAGACGGTCGATGCGGCCGGCACCAGGCAGCGCTTTCGCAACACCAATCCCCTGGTCGGGACGCAAGGCTGGGACGTGCGCCTGTCGAAGACGGGCAACTCGGCCGCGGCCGGCCGCTGCCTGGCCATGCGCATCCATGTCGAGGATCGCGACCTGACGCTGGTCCTGCTCGATGGCCGTCCCGACCATGCCTGAGTCTTTCCCGTTCTTCCCCATCCGGTTCTATCGACCATGACAATTCGACTCGTTTCGCGCGCCCTGGGCGCAGTCCTCTTTGCGTCCGCCCTGACCCTGCCCGCCCGGGCGGACGTCCTGTGCACCCTGGTGGCCGACGCCGCCGACGGCCGCATCCTGTTCCAGCAGGGCACGCGGCAGGACTGCACGCAGCGCTACACCCCCGCCTCGACCTTCAAGCTGCCCATCGCCCTGATGGGCGCGGATGCCGGCATCCTGCAGGGCCCGCACCAGCCCGTCTGGAACTACCAGCCCGCTTATCCCGACTGGGGCGGCGAGGCCTGGCGCCAGCCCACCGATCCGGCTCGCTGGATCAAGTATTCGGTGGTCTGGTACTCGCAGTTGACCGCCAGGGCGCTGGGGCAGGAGCGCTTCCAGCGCTACACCTCCGCGTTCGGTTATGGCAACGCGGACGTCTCGGGTGAACCCGGCAAGCACAACGGCACCGATGGCGCGTGGATCATCTCCTCGCTGCGCATTTCGCCGTTTGAGCAGGTGGACTTCCTGCGCAAGTTCGTCAACCGGCAACTGCCCGTCAAGGCGGCCGCCTATGACCTGGCCGAGAACCTGTTCGAGGTCGGCGAAGCCGACGGCTGGCGCCTGTACGGCAAGACCGGAACCGGCTCGCCCGGCAGCCACGGCGTCTACACGCCGGCCAACGCCTATGGCTGGTTCGTCGGCTGGGCGCGCAAGGACGACCGCCAACTGGTGTTTGCCCGCCTGCTGCAGGACGAGGGGGCGACCCAGCCCAATGCCGGCCTGCGCGCCCGCGACGGCCTGATGCGCGACTGGGCCGCCATGGTCGCGGCGCCCCGCAAATAGACCCGCGCCGGCCATGAACGCCCCGCCGCGCGACGACGGCATCGACATGCTGCGCGGATTGTCGATCCTGCTGGTGTTGCTGCATCATTTCAACATCGCCTACCCGCTGCGCGATACGGCGTTGGCCAGCGCGCTGGGCTGGCCGCTGCTGCAGGCCATCGCGCGCAATGGCAACTACGGCGTGACGATCTTCTTCGTCATTTCGGGGTTCCTGATCACCCGCAACGCGCTCGAGCGCTGGGGCCGTCTGGACGCCATCCGGCCGGCGCCTTTCTGGCTGCTGCGCCTGGCGCGTATCCTGCCCACGCTGGCGCTGACACTGGCGGCCGTCGACGCGCTGGCGCTGGCCGGCCTGCCGCTGTTCGGCAACCGCGCGGGCAGCGGGGTGTCGCTCTGGACCGCCAACGCCGCCGCGCTGGGCGCCTGGATGAACGTGCTGGTCATCCGCGAGGGATGGATCAACTATGCCCTGGGCGTGATGTGGTCCCTGTCGGTCGAGATGGCCTTCTACCTGCTGTTTCCGCTGGCCTGCGTGCTGCTCCGTGGCGCCTGGCTGCGGGCGCTGGCCGCGCTGCTGATCGTTGCGGGGCCGCTCTACCGGCTGGCGAACCAGGGCGATGGCGAGGCCTGGCTGTACGGCTATCTCGCCTGTTTCGACGCGATCGCCATCGGCTGCTGCGCCGCGGTGCTGGCGAGGCGCCAGGCGTGGCCGGCGGCACGGCGGCCCGGCGTGCGCAGGCTTGCGGGCCTTGGCATGGCCGCGCTTTACCTGGCATGGCCGATCAGCCAGAGCAATGTGCTGGGCGTCAGTGCAATGGCGCTGGGCGCGGCGCTGCTGCTGCTTGGCCGGCCCGCCACCGTCCCGTCTTCACCCGGCCTGGCGCGGCGCCTGCTCGGACGCTGCGGCCGCGACTGCTACGAGATCTACCTGCTGCACCTGCTGGTGCTGGGCCTGTTGCGCACCTGGCTGCCGCCCGCGCAATACGTGGGCGACGCCAGGCTCGGTTTGCTGCTGGCCAGTGTCGTTGGCGCGTGCCTGCTGGGCGCGCTGGTGTCGCGGGCGTATTCCACGCCGTTGAACCGCGGCCTGAGGCAATCGCTGGGCCTGACGCGGACGGCCGATGCGTCCTTGGGGCCCGCCCGGAACGGGTGATGCAGCCGTGCCGCCAGGGCGGGGCCGCCGCCGCGCGGGACAGGCCACTACGCCTGCGGCCGATGGCACACCGCTTCCACGTTGTGGCCATCGGGGCCGATGACGAATGCGGCGTAGTAGTGGGGATGGTAGTGGGGGCGCAGGCCGGGCGGGCCATTGTCCTTGCCGCCGGCGGCGAGCGCGGCGGCGTGGAACGCGTCCACTTGGGCGTGGGTGTCCGCCGCGATGGCGATGTGCAAGGGCCCGGCGACACGGGCCTGTGGATAGAGCCACAGCGAAGGTTTCCCCTGCCGGCCCAGGCCGATACTGGCCGGGCCTTGCATGGCCAGGCTCACGCCCAGGGGCGCGAGCGCCTTGAGAAAGAACTCGCGGCTGAGGTCGATGTCGCTGACGCCAAAGCCAATGTGATCGAACATGCGGTGTCTCCGACGCTACGGTGAGCATCCGGTTTTAACACTATCGATCGCGCGGCGCGATCGGGTATTCTGCCGGCGTGTACCCGCGAAGGAGCGCGATCCTGTCACCGCAGAAATCGATTCGTCGAGACCTGGCGATCCTCTGGTTCTGGATCGCCATCGTCGCGCTGGTGCTGGCCGGGCTGCTGGTCGCGCTCAGCCGGCAAGGCGCCGGGGCCCAGGTGGCCCGCGCGCGTGACCTGGCGGCGGTCAGTTGCGAGGCCTTGCGCGCCGGGGCGGCGCGCCTGCCCCGGGTCGCCCCGCCCGGCCCGCCAGCCGCCGAACTGCCCGGCGCCCAGGCGATTCTCGATCTTGTCTTGCGCGATCGCGTCGGCATGGAAGGCGGGTTCTGGCAGCCGGGCGCGGGCGTGGTGGCCTATGCCTTTCCCACCTATGACGGCACCGGCATCAAGCGCGACCCGCCCAGCGCGGAGCTGGAGCGCATTGGCGCCACCGCCCAGCGCGCCCTGGACGGGGCCGGGCTGGTCACCGACATGCGGCCGGGCCTGCGCGAAGCCGTGGTATTCGCCGCGTGTCCCGCCGAGATCGGGAACCGCCCGCTCGCGGCCTGGACCCTGACGCGCGTGCCGCTCATCGGCGGCGACGTGATCAATGCGCTGATCCTGGCGATCAGCCTGCTGCTGGCCATGGTGGTGGTTTCCGGCCTCTGGCTTGGCCGCACTTTCACCCGTTGGCGCCGGCAATCGGAAGACATGCAGCGGCAGCTGCAACAGGCCGAACGGCTGGCGACCCTGGGGCGCATGTCCGCGGGCCTGGCCCATGAAATCCGCAACCCCCTGGGCACCATGCGCATGAAAGTCGAGAACGCGCTGGCCGCGCCCGAGCCCGTGCGCCAGGCGCGGGTGGCCGGCGCCCTGGAGGCCGTCCTGGCGCAGACCGAGCGGCTCGAATCCCTGGTGTCGAGCCTGCTGGCCCTGACGCAGCCATTCCGCGTCGAGCGCCAATCGCTCGATCTGCCCGCTTTCCTGGAGGAACGGGTGCAGGCGCACGCGGCCGCCGCGCAAAAGGCGGGAGTCCGGCTGACGGTGACCGCGCCCGACATGGCGGGTGCGCGTGCATGGTTCGATCCGGCACAGATGGCGCGGGTGTTCGACAACCTGCTATTGAACGCGCTGGCGCATACCGGCAATGGCGGCGCGGTGGAACTGGGCGCGGCCCGTGGCCCCCGTGGCGCCTTGCTGCTATGGGTCGCTGACGATGGCGCCGGCGTGCCGGACGGATTGCGCGACACCCTGTTCGAACCGTTCGCGACAGCGCGCACAGGCGGGTCCGGACTGGGGCTCGCCCTGGTGCGGGAAATCATCCAGGCGCACGCCGGGCAGGTCAGGCTGGCGCCCACCGCGCGCGGCGCCCGCATCGAAATGGAGCTGCCATGGCCCGCATCCTGATCGTCGACGACGACGCGGCATTTCGTGACAGCCTGACGGAAACGCTGCAGGACCTGGGCCATGCCGTGTTGCAGGCCGCCTCGACCAGCGCGGGCCTGAACCGCCTGCGCACCGAGCCGGTGGACCTGGCCATCGTCGATCTGCGCATGCCGGGCGACGATGGCCTGGTGTTCCTGCGCAAGGCGGCCGAAGTGTCCGCCGTTCCGTGCATCATGCTGACCGCCTATGCGAGCGGCGGCAACACCATCGACGCCATGCGCCTGGGGGCCTTCGATCATCTGACCAAGCCGGTGGCGCGCGCCGCCCTGGTGGAGACGCTGGAGCGGGCGCTGAGCAGCGTCATGGCGGGGGGCGACGCCGCCGCCAGTCCCGACGCCGGGCCGGTCGACGATTTCGAACTGGTCAGCGCCAGCGAGGCCATGCGCGATGTCTTCAAGCGCATCGGCATGGCGGCGCGCGGCGATGCCACGGTGTTGATCCTGGGCGAAACCGGCACCGGCAAGGAACTGGTGGCCCGCGCCCTGCATCGCAGCAGCGCGCGCGCGGCGCGGCCCTTCGTCGCGGTCAATTGCGCCGCGATTCCCGCCGAGTTGATGGAAAGTGAACTGTTCGGCCACGTCAAGGGCGCGTTTACCGGCGCCACCAGCGACCGCGCCGGGCGCTGGCGCGAGGCCGAGGGCGGAACCCTGTTCCTGGACGAGATCGGCGATATGCCGCTGGCGACGCAGGCCAAGATCCTGCGCGCGCTGCAGGAACGGGAAATCACGCCGGTGGGCGCCGGCCGCGTGGTGCCGGTGAACGTGCGTATCGTCGCGGCGACGCATCGCGACCTGCCGGCGGCGGTGGCGGCGGGCAGGTTCCGCGAAGACCTGTGGTATCGCCTGCAGGTGGTGCCGATCGTATTGCCGCCCCTGCGCGAGCGGTTGGGCGATGTGGTGCTGCTGGCCGAGCATTTCCTGCGGCGCATCGGCGGCGGCGCGCCCAAGCGCCTTTCCCCTGCGGCCGCGCAGCAGTTGCTGGCGCACGACTGGCCCGGCAACGTGCGCGAGCTGCGCAATGCCATGGAGCGCGCGGCGGTGCTTTGCCATGGCATGACCATCGAGCCGGGGCACGTCGGTCTGCGGTCCACCGACGCCGCCCACGCGGCCGGAGGCGGGATTACGCTGGACGGACCGCTGGCCGAGGCGGTGGCCGCGCTGGAACGCGCCATGATCCGTCGCGCGTTGGCGGCCACGGCCGGCAACCGCGCCGAGGCCGCCCGCCGCCTTGGGCTGTCGCGCCAACAGCTGTATCGCAAGCTGGCCGAGCACGGTCTGCAATGAGGTGTCCGATCCGGTGACGCCCGCGTGTCGCCGGATCGGACACCGGTGCGCCGCCGGACCGCGCAAGCCCTTGTTTTTTCGGGAACTCCTGGTTGGCACACGGTTTGCGTCCAAGCCTGATGTGTTCACCGACGGCTCAAGGAGTCCATCATGTCCCGATACACGTCTTCCGTGCTTGCCATCGCGCTTGCCCTGGCCGCGGGCGCGGCCCGCGCCGTGCCGCCGCCCGCCGCCGCGGAGCCCCCGACCCCTGCCGGCGCGGTGCCCCCGCCGCCGGTTGCCGCGATGCCGCCGCCCGCGCCCGGCGCCGCCGCCCCGGTCGTGGCGCAGGGCCAGGTCCAGCGTCTGCTGATCAATCCCTACGGCGAGGTCGACGGCCTGCGGCTGGCCGACGGCACCGTGGTGCGGTTTCCGCCGCATCTGTCCCAGGCGCTCAGCGCGGCGATCAAGCCTGGCGACGCCGTCCGCGTCATCGGCCGCCCGCAGTCGCGCGGCAGCGTCAAGGCCGACGCCATCGTCAATGCCACCAGCGGCCAGACCGTCTACGACCAACCGCCGCCGCCGGACGCGGGACGGCCGCTGCCGCCGCACCTGCGCGCCCAGGCGCTGCGGCCGCAACGGGTGGAAGGCCAGGTCGATGCCGTGCTGACCGGCCCGCGCGGCGAGGCCAACGGCGTCATCCTGACCGACGGCAGCATCGTCCGCTTCCCGCCGGAGAGCCTGCGACTGTCGGTACTGCCCGGCGCGCCGTTCGCCGCCGACGGCCTGGGAACGCGCAACGCCCTGGGCACGTCGCTGGAAGCGATCAGCGTAGGGACCAGCCTGTCGGCGCTGCAGCCGCTGTATGACCGCACGCCCTGAGCGCTGCCGCGTTCTTCCTGACCGGGCCGCCGCGCGGCGGCCTGCCCCTCATTCCCCCGGGATTTTCGAAGATGTCTCCCAAGCTCCTGCCCGTCGCCCTGCTGCTGGTCTCCAATGTCTTCATGACCTTCGCCTGGTATGGACACCTCAAGTTCGGCGAACGTCCGTTGTATGTCGTTGTCCTGGCCAGCTGGCTGATCGCCTTCGCCGAATATTGCTTCGCGGTGCCGGCAAACCGCATCGGCCATGCCGTCTACAGCGCCGCCGAACTCAAGACCATGCAAGAGGTCATCACCTTGACGGTGTTCGCCGTGTTCTCGGTCTTCTACCTGGGCGAGCGTTTGACGCTCAATCACCTGGTCGGTTTTGGCTGCATCGGATTGGGCGCGTTCTTCGTCTTCAAGGGCCCCTTGCCCTAGGAAACGATCATGACGACCGCGCAAACGGACACCGACTCGCAGCGCTGGCTGGCGGGTGTCAACTTCTTCCTGGCCGACGTGCGCGACGGGCTGGGCCCCTTCCTGGGCGTGTTCCTGTTGGGCCATGGCTGGCACGCCGACGCCATCGGCTACCTGATGACGGCCGCCGGCCTGGCGGGCATGCTGGCCACCACGCCGATGGGCGCGTGGGTGGATGCCTCGCGCCGCAAGCGCGGCCTGCTGGCCGGCGCCACCCTGGCCCTGATCGCCTGCAACCTGGCGCTGTGGGCCCTGCCGGTGGCCAGCGTGGCGGCCGCCACGCAGATCCTCGCGGCCATTATTGGCGCCCTGTTCGCGCCGGCCATCATGGGCCTGACGCTGGGGCTGGTTGGTCCGCGCGGCCTGCCGCGCCAGCTTGGGCTGAACGAGGCCTGGAACCACGCGGGCAACGTCGCGGCCGCGGCGCTGGCGGGCCTGGCCGGCTACCGCTGGGGCCTTTCGGCGGTCTTCGTGTTGATGGTGGTGGTGCCATGCGGGGCGTTCGTCTGCCTGGGGCGCATCCGACCGTCGGCGATCGACCATGATGTCGCTCGCGGGGCCGAGCCCGCGGCCTCGGCCCCGGTGGGCCCGCAACCGGCGCCTGGCATCTGGCAAGTGCTGTCGCGCTCGAAAGCGCTGCGCCGGGTGGCATTGATCATGATGCTGTTCCACCTTGGCAATGCGGCCATGCTGCCTCTGCTGGGGCAGTCCGCCGTTGCGCGCGGCCAGGCCGATCCCAGCGCCTATACGGCGCTGACGATCATCGTCGCGCAACTGGTCATGATTCCGGTGGCGCTGCTGGCCGGACGCCACGCCCGGCAGTATGGCTATTGGCGGCTGCTCGCGTTGGCGTGCTGTGTGCTGCCGCTGCGCGGACTGCTGGCCGCGGCCTTGCCCGCCGCTTGCGCGCTGGTGCCGGTGCAGATGATGGATGGCGTCGCCGCCGGCCTGATGGGCGTGGCGCTGCCGGGGCTGGTGGCATCGATCCTGCGCGGAAGCGGGCATGTCAATGCGGGGTTGGGGGCGGTCATGGCCATCCAGGGCGTGGGCGCGGCGCTCAGCCCGGCCCTGGGCGGCTGGGTGGCGCAACACCATGGGTACGGCGCGGCCTTCATCGCGCTGAGCGGCGTCGCCACGCTCTCGTTGGCGCTGGTCGCAACCCACCGGACGGCGCGCGGCGGCGTGCGAACCGGTGACGCTCGGCGGGCCGCCGACGTAAACTCTTGCCATTGACCATGCAGGCACCGGTGACAAAGGCGTCGTCATGTTATCCACCTTGATATACCGCAGCCGGCTCTGTAGCGCCATGCGCGCTGACGATTTCGACCTTCTCATACGGAAGGCCAGGGTGCGCAACGCGTCGTTGAACGTCACCGGCATCCTGCTTTTCGACGGCAGTCACTTTGTCCAGTTGCTGGAAGGGCCGCCGCAGGCGGTGGAGGCGCTGTTCGACACGATCCAACGCGACCCGCGGCATGGGAGCGTTGTGCGGCTCCTGCGCGACCAGGGACCGTTTCGCCGTTTCGAGGGCGATCAGATGGCAATGATCGACCTGCGTGAGTTCGAGGCGGCGCGGGTGCCCTCGCTCATCCTCGACAAGATGAAAAAACAGGCCAGGCTGGCTGCCAGCGACGACCGGGTCGCCAGGATTCTGACCTGGTACGCGCTCACGCGGGAAACCCGCCTCATCGCTGATGGCGACGATGGGGCGGGCTGGCGATTCGAGGCGGACGCCGCCTTGCCCGAGCCTGGCTTGGGCGCGGAACAAGCCTACCAGTTCGCCCTGCAGCCGATCGTCGAGCCGATGCGGCGGGTGATCAGTTCGTTCGAATTCCTGATTCGTGGTCCGTCCGGCGGATCGCCGCAGGAGCTGTTCTCGTCCGTGCCGCCAGACCAGCGCTACCGGATCGACCTGGAGTCCAAGGCGTCCGCGTTTCGCCTGGCAAGCCGCCTGCATCTGGACGACATCAAGCTGTCGGTGAATCTGTTGCCCATGTCGTTGGTTGCCGATCCGTCCGCGGTGGACTTCCTGGTCGAGCAGATCGCGGGGTGCGGCTTGTCGCCCCGGCAGGTGATCGTGGAGATCACCGAGGAGGAGGCCATCGTGAACCAGGGCGACTTCGGCGCGGCCATCGAGCGGTTGCGGCGCGCCGGCATTGGCGTGGCCATTGACGATTTTGGCGCGGGCTTCGCCGGCCTGTCGTTGCTGGCGGATTTTCAGCCGGACAAGCTCAAGATCGATCGCAAGATCATTCAGAACATCCATTCGGATGGCCCGCGGCAAGCGATTGTGCGCGCGATTGTCGAAGTGTGCGCGGCGTTGGGAATCACGCCCGTCGCCGAGGGCGTGGAACGGGTACAAGAGTGGCGTTGGCTGCAGGCGGCGGGGGTGGAGCGTTTCCAGGGTTACCTGTTCGCCCGGCCCGCGCTGAACGGCGTGCCGGCGGTCCGATGGCCGCGACGGTCTGGCGGGCATCAGGGTAGCTGAGGGGGCGGAATCCGCCGCGGGATGGATTTCCAATCAAATCCGATGGGAGCACTCACCCATGACAGTCAGATTGGCGGCCTTGAATCAGAGTCTGGTCACCGTAGCCAGGCTGATGGACACCGCGAATGATCTCGACGGCGTGAAAGCCGCGTTCGCGCTGCACGCGGAGGTGGCCTCGGGGTTGTTCAGATTGGTCGAGGCGGAGTTGCTGGAGCTTCGACAGAAACTCGAAGACGTGCAGGAAACGCTCAGGCAGGCGGGGCCGCGGTAGATGCTGTCCGTGAGCCCGCGGCGCGCCAGACGCTCCGCCGCGGTGGGCGGCATGCGCAGGCTCAAGTCGCCTGAGCGCGGCCGCGATACTGAGAGGGCGTGAGACCGAAGCGCCGCTGGAAGGCCTTGGACAGTTGCCCCTCGGAACGGAATCCGGTGGTCCTTGCCAATGCCTTGAGCGACTGGTTGGCATCCAGGCCCGCGCGTACCGTTTCCAGCCGCAACGCTTCCAGGAAGGCGCGCGGCGTGAACCCGGTCGCGCGTGTGAATCCACGATGGAAGGTGCGGGGCGCCTGGCCCGCCGCCTGGGCCATGCGTTCGACGCTGATGGCCTCGGCCATGTGGCGGCGCAGCCAATCGACCAGTTCGCCATAGGCGCCGGCCTGCCCCTCCAGAATAAGCGAATACTGCGCCTGGTTGCCGGGCCGCCGCAACGCCAGGTTCAATTGGCGCGCCACGCGAGAGGCCAGCCAGCGGCCCGCATCCTGCTCGACCATCGCCAGGCACATGTCGATGCCGGCGGTCACGCCGCCCGAGGTCCAGAGCCTGCCGTCCTGGACATACAACGCGTCGGGATCCACATCCAGGTCGGTGAAATGCCCCGCCAGCAACTGCGCGGAACTCCAGTGGGTCGCCACGCGCCGACCGGCCAGCATGCCCCAGTGGGCCAGCAGGAATGCGCCCGTGCATACCGAGGCCAGCCTGCGCACACGCGGGCACGCCTGGTCCAGCCAGGCTCGCAACGCTTGATCCGCTCCGGCATGCATCAACCCGTCCCGTTCGCCGCCCGCGATGATCAGCGTGTCGACGCTGGCGGGGGCGACGCTGGCGGCGGCTTCCGTGTGCAAGGTCAACCCGTTCGACAGCGTGATGGGGCCGCCGGCGCCGGACAGGACGACGACGCGGTAGGGGGTATCCACGCCCAGCGCGCTGGCCATCGCGAAGACATCGGCGGGACCCGCAATGTCCAGATGCTGCGCGGTGGGGAAGGCGAGGATCGCGATCAGGCGCGACCTGTCGGCTGGCGGGAGCGGGAGCGACATGAGGGACGGGAGGGGAGGAACAGCCGCCATGGTAACGGCCAGTGGCAGAAAACGGCGGAATCTTGTCATTGCTGCCAGCCTTGCGGATGTCTTAGTCTCGCCGGGTTGAGGCCGGGCCTCGTCGAATGCAGGGGTACACCGATGTCGGGCAAGGGGCGTCGTTCGGTTTTGTGGTGCGCACTGGCGTGCGTGCCGGTCGTCATTGCGACGCTTGTGTGGCGCGATCCCGGCGGTGTGCCGGCTGCCCTGTCCAGCCCGCAAGCGGGGCAGGCGCTGCCAGGCCCGCGCCTGTCCGCGGATCCGTCGCGCAGGCCGGTGGTTGCCGTGATCGCGCACAACGCGAACACCGAGTTGGCGGATTTCGTGGTGCCGTACGCCGTATTGAAGCGCGCCGGCGGCGCCGATGTGTGGGCGTTGGGGCTGGAGCCGGGACCCGTGCGCTTTTTCCCGGCATTGCGGGCGCGCCCCGACGCCGATATCGCCGCTTTCGACCAGCGCTATCCCGATGGCGCCGACTACGTCATCGTGCCGGCCGTGCACGATGACGACGATCCACGATTGCTGGTGTGGGTGGCGGGCCAGGCCCGCAAGGGCGCGGTGGTCATCGGAATCTGCGATGGGGTCTGGGTGCTGGCCCGGGCCGGCTTGCTGGAGGGCCGCGAGGCGGTATCGCATTGGTATTCCCGCGGCGCCCTTGCCGACGGCTTTCCCGGCGTGCGATGGCGTCAGGATCGGCGCTACGTGGCCGACGGGAATGTCGTGACCACCACGGGTGTCAGCGCCTCGATTCCGGTGTCGCTGGCGCTGGTGCAGGCGCTGGCGGGCCGGTCGCGGGCGCAATCGCTGGCGCGGGAGTTGGGGGAGGGCGAGTGGGGCGGGCCGCACTCCGGAGAGGGGTTCCGTCTCGGGCCGCGGCATCTATACACCGCGGCGGCCAATGCGGTGGCGTTCTGGCGCCATGAAACTCTGGTGGCGCGGCTGGCGCCCGGCGCCGATGATCTGTATCTGGCGCTTGCCGCCGATGCGTTCGCCCGCAGCTACCGGACCTCGATCGTTGGAAGAACCGGCGATGCGGGGCCGGTCACATTGGCGAGCGGCCTGGTCTATCTGCCAGACGACGGGGCGGATGCCGGCGAGGCGTCATTGCCGTGGCTCGCGGAAAAGCCCGCGGCCGAGGGGGAGCCGCGCGCGGCGCTCGCCCGCATGCTGGATCTGCTGCAGGATCGCTACGGCCAGGCGACAGCCGATTTCGTGGCATTGCAGTTGGAGTATCCGAGGCCCAAACGCTGATTGCGCGCGAGCGTCGGCGCCAGGCTACCCCGCGTTGTCCCGGTCCAGCGACCGCAACTTCTCCGGGATCTGATAGCGCTGGCCGTCGAACTTCAGCGTGCGCGGGATCTTGCCCTTGTCGACGACCTTTTCCTGGCAGTCGCCTTTCTGCAAGGCCGCGCGGCTCGACTCGTACGACTCGCTCGTGATCAGGTCGCGGTAGCCGTGGGTGGCCGTGTCGCCCACGGACAGGGTGACCACGCGGCTGTTGAATCTGCCGGCGCAGTTGGTGTCCCATTCACCGGTCGAGCGGCTGGCGATCAGGCCGTCCAGCACCATCGCCAGCCCCTTGGGGCCGATATCGAACAGGCGCAGGCTGGTTTCGTCGAAGGGATTGGCGCGCGAGGCGCCGACGTGGGAGATCCGCAGGCCGAAGGCGCGGCGGCCCGGGGCAAGGTCATAACGGGCGGTGTCGAAGGATACGTTGGTGATGCGTATGGCGTCGTCCGACATCACCCCGGGCAGCAGGATGTCATGGCGCGTCTTCAGGGTGGCGCGGTCCAGCACCAGGATGCGCAGGTCGCCCGTGTGGCCGTCGTCCTGGTTGGGCGTGTCCTGCACCAGTGGAATCGCCGCCAGCAGCAGGTCGGGGTGGGCCGGCCACGTCTTGCAGATCACGGCGAAAGGCTCGCCGTAATCGGCGTCGGCGATGCGGATGACGATGTTGTCGCGGCCAAGACGGAGGTTGCCTTCCTTGTCGGCGGCGGGCGCCTGGGGATAGGCCGCGCGCACGATCGCCTCGGCCTGCGGGCAGGCGTCACGGGCGGCGTGCGCGGCGCCGGGGGCGAGCAAGGCGGCCAGCGCCAGGGGGGCGGCCAGGGCGGACAGGGAACGGAGCATGTTGGATGTCGGGGTTGTCATTGCGTATGGGTCGGGGTGGCGGCGCGCGAGGCCTGCGTGGGCATGGGTTCCTGCGTCAAGGTGCCCGGCTCGGAGGGGGATGGCCGTATGACCACGGCGTTGTGGCTGTCGTTGGCGCCCAGCTTGGGCAGGTCCGCGGGCCGCGCGGCCAGGTTGGCGAAGGGGCCGCCGCCGGTGGCCGGCATGCCGTCCAGCGTCAGGCTGGCGGCCCACTGGCCATCGCGGCGCGAGAGCACCTGGTAACGCTGGGGGCCGCCCGCCATGCGCGCCACCACATACAACGTGCCATTGATGAGATGGAGCGCCGGCGGTGACGCGGCCTCGGCCTCCAGCCGCGTCGGCTTGCCGCGTTCGACCAGCCAGAGCGGGCCATCGGCGCGTTCCAGGATCGCCAGGACCACGTTGCCCTGGGCATCGGCGTCGATGGCGGGGCGGCCGATATAGGGCACGCCCAGGTCGGCGGGCGCGCTCCAGTCCATGTCCATGTCCGTGGTGTCGCCAGCTTCTTCCAGGCGGGTCAGGTGATTGTTGGCGCGTTGGCGGAAATAGAGTTCGACCCGGTGTTCATGGTTGCGGATCGCGGCCAGTCCGCCGGCCGCTTGGGGCGCGGGGATGCGGCGCCAGGGCTGCCAGTCGGGGCGCTGGCCTTTGGCGGCGGGCCGTTGGCGGGTGTAGAACAGCTGGCCGCCGCCCGCCGATGCGAACACGATGTAGCGGCCATCGTTGCCACGCACGACTGCGGGCGCGCCGGTGGCGCCGTCCAGCGGCGGCAGGCTTTGCCAGGTGCTCCAGCTGCCGTCGATGCCTGAAGGCGCGATCCAGTGCAGCAGGCCGTCGTAGCCCAGTGCCACGGCGGCGGCCTCGCCGCGTGGCGCCACGGCCGGGATCTGCGTGACGCGGATGCCGGCCAGTGCCTGCCACCCCTGCCAGGTGCCATCGTGGCGCTGCTTGTTGGCCCACACCCCGCCCAGGGGATCGCGCGCCATCAGGCCGGCGGTGCCGTCGGCGTGGCCGAACGTGACCAGCGGGCCGCTGGTGCGCCCGCCCAGGCTCTGCCAGCGGCGCTGACCCGAATCCCAGCGGTTGACGGCGGCATTGGTTTCGCCGGCGGCGAACACCACCAGGCCGTCGCGTCCATCCGGATAGATCTGCGGCGGCATGTCCTGCCGCGACACGTAGTAGGCGCGCTGCACCCACGCGGCGGCCGGCCCGGCGGGTTCCTTGCAGCCCGTGGGGCCGGCGCAATAGTGGTAGTCGTTCCAGGCATAGTGCTGGAAGATCTCCGATTTGGTGGCGATTTCGTTTTCGGCGAGGTTGCTGGCGCGTTCCTGGCTGGGGTAGTCGATGTAGCCGGTCTCGGCATAGTTGCCGGGCGCGCGCAGCATGGCCGCGCGCACCAGCCGCGCGCTGGCGATATGGTCGGGATGCCCGTGTCCGGCGCAGCGCCAGCACAACTGCGTGTAAGGCACCGTGATGGTGTCGTCCAGGTGGCGCACCGTGGTCGGTTGATACTGGCGGATCAGTTCGGCCAGGGTGTCGACCAGTTGCTCGCGCGAGTAGACCTCGGGGTAGGGGCCGAGCGTGTCCACCATTTGCCCCGGTTCGGATTCGGTGCGGCTCAGCGGCGTGAGGCTGCCCCAGCCCTTGCCCAGCCACGGGTCCTTCAGGCGCAGGTGCCACAGTTGCACGCGCGGATTGCCGCTCAGGGTGAAGCGCGCGATCTGCCGCTGGCCGACGCGGCCGGCGCTTTCTTTCCAGAGATCGGGCTGGCGCGCCATGTAGGCGTAGGCGGCGCGCACACCGCGCTCGCGGCCCAGCATGTAAGTGTCGCCTTCACCGGCGTCGCTGGCCGTCAGATAGACCACGCGCACGCAGCCGCCGGCCGCGATGTTGGAGGCGATGTCCGGGTTCATGAACAGCAGGTCGTCGTCCAGGTGGGCAACGAAGGCCAGGTCCTTGATGCCGTTGCACTGCGCCAGCGTGGGCGGCGCGGCGAGGGCGGGGGAGGCCAGGCAGGCGAAGAACAGCGCCCGCGCGGCAAGGGAGAGCAGGGTCGTGAGTATCCGCGTCAAGAGGCGTGGCTCCGGAAGGCAGGGATATGAAATTGCCGGTTGCGGGCATCTTAGCAAGTCGCGTCGCGGACGGGCTGACCCCGATTCCGGGCGCGAGCGGCCGGCAGGGCAGGTGCCCGGGGCGCATCGCGGGCGGGAGGAAATCGTCGATTGACAGAAAATCAACCAACTAGTAGATTGGTTTTCTCGAAACTGTCCGCGCCCGGCCGCATCCGTCGTTTTCGCTGATCATCATGTCCATACCGATAAACCTGGAACTGTCCCCAAGGGCGCTGGAAATCGTCGCGCAGACCAAGCAGCTGCTTGCCGCCGGCGGCTATCACGGCTTCAGCTATGCCGATGTGTCCGAGCGCGTGCGCATCGGCAAGGCCAGCATCCACCACCATTTCCCGGCCAAGGTCGACCTGGTGCTGACCGTGGTGGCGCAGCATCGCGCGCAGGCCCGCGACGGCCTGGCGGCGCTCGACCAGCGCGTCAAGGATCCGCTGGCGCGGCTGACCGCCTATACCGACTACTGGGCCGGCTGTATCCGCGACGGCAGCGCGCCCATTTGCATCTGCGCCATGCTGGCCGCCGAATTGCCCCTGTTGCCGCAGGCGGTCGCCGACGCGGTGCGGGCCTATTTCAGCGAACTGAGCACGTGGCTGGCGCTGGTGCTGGAACATGGCGCCGCGACCGGGCAGTTCCAGTTGCGCGGCGGCGCCCAGGCCGAGGCGCAAGCCTTCATGTCCACCGTACACGGCGCGATGCTGACGGCGCGGGCGTTCGGCGATCCCGACACGTTCGCCGCGATTGCGCGCGCGGCCATTGCCAGGCTGACGGCGCCAGCCTGACCGTTTTGCGGCGCACCCCGGCGGGTGCGCTTTTTTTGTCATCAAAACCAACCAACTAGTTGGTTGTTTAGCGTGACGCATACCTGCCGTCTTTTTCCCACCGTCTGTTTGCCCCTCTTTCAAGGAGTTCCCCTCATGCCACATCCCATTTCCGCCCTGGGCGCGGCGCACACCCTCATCAGCCTGGTGCCCGCCTTCACCGGGCTGTACAGCTTCGTCCGCTACCGCGGCATCGACAGCGCCACGCCCGCCGGCAAGGTCTATCTGGGCGGCTTGCTGGTGGCCGTGCTGACGTCCTTCGGGCTGTCCAGCACCGGCGGCTTCAATGCCGGGCACGCGCTCGGCATCCTGGCGCTGCTGGCGGTGTCGGGGGCGCTGCTGGTGGCGCGGATGCCGTGGCTGCCCCGCGCTCGCCAGCATCTGGCCCAACTGGGCCTTTCGTTCAGTTTCTTCCTCATGTGGATCCCGGGCATCGCGGAAACGTTGACGCGGTTGCCGGCGTCGCATCCGTTCGCCGAGAGTCCGCAGTCGCCGCTGGTGCGGGGCGCGCTGGCGACCTGGCTGGCGTTGTTCGTGCTGGGCGCGGCCGCGCAGCAGTTGTGGATCCGCGCGCGGCGCCGTCATGTGCCGGCCGGCGTGGCCCGGGTACAGTCATGAGCCACTGCGGCCTCGATGCGCTTGACGCGGCGCGGATGGGCGATGTGCGCGATCCCTACCGCGCCGAGCGCCTGCGCGTCCAGATGCAGGCGGGGCGGGGCGCGCCGGCGCCATCGTTCACGCGCCCGCAAGCCGAGCGCCCGCGGGCGACAACGCCGCCCGGGGTGACCGGGTTGGCACGGGCAGGCGCCGGCGCGTCCGTCGATCCGCTGCGCGACCAATACACCGCGCACTGCGTGCGCAACGCGATCCGCGCTTTCCACGAGGAACAGGCGCGCCTGCAGGCGCGCGGCGCGGCGGTCAACCAGGCGCTTCGGGATGAGCAGACGGTATTGCAGGCGCGCGCCGGGGCGGCCAATGACCTGGGCACGATCCCTGCGCTGTTGCCGTTGCAGCCGTATCGCATCGCGGCTGGCCAGCCTGCGCTGCTGCCGCCCGCGCTGGTCGTGGCCGCCAGCGCCGCGCAGGCCATGGTGGCGCCGGTGGCGGCGGCGACCGCGCCGCGCAACGCCACCGATGATGCGCTTGCCACGGATCCCGCCACGCGTGCGCGCACGCGCCGCGGGTGACGCGGATGGCAGGATCAGTCGCGGCCGGCGTCCGCCAGCGCGGTCAGCGCCGCCAGCCGGGCCGTGTCGGCGCCGGCGGGCGCCCTGGCCACGGCCGTGCGCACGCGCTGCGCCAAGGCGCTGTTGAAGTCGGCCGCGAGATCGGCGCGCACGGTGATCCGCCGCGTGGCTTCGTCCAGCAGCATGTCCGGCGTCACGCCGGCCGCATCCAGCCGCGCGCCATTGGCGCGGTATACGCGGGCGGTGGTCACCACCAGCGCGCCCTGTTCGGCGGGCAGGGGCAGTACCGTCTGGATCGTGCCGGCGCCAGCGGTCTGCGCGCCGATCAACAGGGCGCGGCCGTGGTCCTGCAGGGCGGCGGCCACGATCTCCGCGCCGGCGCCGGTGCGGTGATCGACCAGCACCACCACCGCCACATCATGCGGCAGCAGGGCGTCGCGGGCGCGCAGGGGGTGGGCATTGGCCGGGGTGCGGCCACGCAGGCCGCCGATCGTAGCGCCTTCGGGCAGCGCCATGCCGGCGACCTGTTCGGCCACGTCGAGCAGTCCGCCGGCATTGCCGCGCAAATCCAGCACCAGGCCCGCCAGCGGGGCGCCGGCGCGGGCGGCGGCGTCGAGCGATTCCCGCAACTGGGCGCCGGTCCTGCTGTCGAAGCCGGACACCCGGATCAGCGCGACCGCGCCATCCCGTTCCCACTGCACCGTGGGCGGCGCCTGCACCGGCCCGCGCACGGGCTGCGCCATGATCGTGCCGGCCGTGCCGGGCCGACGCAGCGCGAGCGCCGGCCGGGTGCCGGTCGCGCCGCGCAGCAAGGCGACGGCCTCGGGGAGCGGCAGGCCCGCGGTGGGCTGGCCGTCGACGCTGACGACGATGTCGCCGGCCTGGATGCCGGCGCGTTCGCCGGGGCCGCCGGGCAAGGGCCGCACCACGGTCAGGGCGCCATTTCGCAGAGAGAGTTCCAGGCCGACCGAGGCGGGCGGGGGCGCCAGTTCGGCACGGCTGGCGACGCGGCTATAGGGGTCCAGGCTGGCCATCATGCCGCGCAGGGCCGCGTACAGCGCCGCCTCGCGCGCCGCGCCGTCGCCAAAGCGCAGGATTTCATCGGCCAGGATGCGCGTTTGCGGGGCAAGGCCTTCGGCCTGATGTTCGGCCTGGACGGCCTGCTCGATGGCGGCCCGGCGCGCGGGCGCGTCGGCGCCGGGCAGGACCGCCAGCGCGCGCAGGCCGTGCACCGCCAGCATGCGTGAACCGACCGGATCGACGTACTGGTCCGCGACCTGGGTCATGGCGGCCGCGAGCGTGGCCTCGATTTCCAGGCGCGACAGGGCACTGGCGGGGGACGCCAGCACGGCCGCGCCGGCCAGCAACAGGGCGCCCAAGGCGCGTCGCATCGTGGCACCTTGCGCGGCCACGGGGGTTACTGGACTTTCACGCGCACCGCCGCGCCGGGACGCGGTTCGAACGCGGGCACCGTGCGGTTCTTCAGCGCTTCGCCCGCGAGGCTCCATACTCGGGTGTCGGTCGGGAAGTCCTCGCTGCGCGTCATCTTGTCGATCTGCGCGGCCGCCAGCTTGCCGGCGCCATCGACCTCGGGATTCCAGGCGTACACGCCCCACTGGCCGTACCAGGCCACGGGCGCGTCGGCGTCCAGGCGGCGGTCGGGGCACATCACGAAACCCTTGTCCAGCAGCACGCGCAGGGCGCCCACGGGCACCAGCTTGACGGTCGGCGTGGTGCGCTCCTTGCTGTGCCCGGGGCACACGTTGGCGCTGCGCGCCACCGTGGTGTCGACGACCTCGCGGTCGGACTGTGCGTAGCTGGTGGATGCGGCGCACAGCGCGAAGGCGGCGGCGGTCAGGGCGAGCGGGCGGTGGCGGATCATGCGGAGCCTCCAGGTCGGGGAGTGGATGATTCGGGGAGCGGGGCAGTCCTGTCGGGTCGGGCGATGGCCCAGAAGCTGGCGCCGATCAGGGCGCCCAGCGCGGCGGCTGCCAGGGGGACCGCCGGGCGTGACACCACGGTGTCGGCCAGCATGTACAAGGCGAGGCGCAGGTCGGCGGGACCGAACGCGGAGGCGATGAGGAGCGCGGCGCACCAGCCCACCAGGCCGATGGCGGTGAAGGCCAGCACGTAAGGCGCCAGCGCGGTGCGGCGGCGACGCCGCAGCAGGCGGTGCGCCGGCAGGCCCAGCACGGCCATGGCGATGGCGCCGGCCAGCAGGCCCAGCAACGTGGCCATGAGCACCCAGTCCGGCGGTTCGCCGGGGCCGGCGAGGCCGGGCGCGTCGCGCCAGAACAGGCGCGCTTGCAGGCCAAGGAACACGGCCGTCCAGAAAGGACCGGCCAGAAAGGCAAATGGAAGTCTTGTCATTCGGCGGAATGCGGCGCCGGCGCTTGCGCGCGGCGCCCCAACTTTTGCGTGCGCCGATCTTAGCAGCCGTCCGGTATCGCCGACGGTTACAGGTGCGACAGAACGAACGCGCCGCGCTCAGCCGGCGGCCGGCGGCACCTGGCGCGGCAGCGTCACGCGAAAGCGCGTGATGGCATCGCGCGATTCGGCGGCGATGCGGCCGCCATGCGCCAGCACGATCTGCTGCGCGATGAACAGGCCCAGGCCCAGGCCGCGGTGGCCGCTGGCGGGACGGGCGCCGCTGCGGAACGGATTGAACAGCTGCGGCAGCAGTTCCGGAGGAATGGTGCCGCCGTTGCTGACCGTGACGGTGACCTGGCCGGGCGTCGCGCCATCGACTTCGACGCGCACCGGCGCCTCGGGGCTGCCATGGTGCAGGGCATTGCCCAGCAGATTGGCGAGCACCTGCGCGATACGCTCCCCGTCCCAATCGCCAGCCGTATCGCCATGGCATTCGGTATCGATGCGGCGGTCGCCGGCGCCGGTGCGGATCTCGTCCAGCGTGCGGTCTACCAGCGTTGCCATGTCCAGGCGGGTCGGCGCCAGCGCCAGGCCGCCGGCCTGGCGGATGCGCGTGACGTCGAGCAGATCCGCGATCAGGTGGTTCATGCGTTCGCCGCTTTGCAGGATGCGCTGCGCCAGGCTGACCACGCGCGCATCCTCGCTCTGGCGTTGCAGCAGCGACGCGCCCATGATGACGGCCTGCAGCGGCGTGCGCAGGTCGTGGCCGAGCACGGCCATGAACATGTCGTTGACCCGCAGCGCCTCGGTGCGCGCCTCCAGTTCGCGCGCCAGCGCGTGGCGGCGTTCGTGCAGCTCGAAAAAGACGTTGGCCTTGCTGCGCAGCATGTAGGGGTCGACCGGCTTGTACAGGAAGTCCACCGCGCCGCTCTCGTAGCCGCGGAACTGCCAGTTCTGCTCGCGCGAGCCGGCGGTGATGAAGATCAGGGGGATGTGGCGGGTGCGTTCGCTGCCGCGGATCAGCTCGGCCAGTTCGAAGCCGTTCATGTCCGGCATCTGCACGTCGAGCAGCGCCAGCGCCACGTCCGGATGATTCAGCAGCAGTTCCAGCGCCTGCGGGCCGGACTGGGCGGTGAGCACCTGGACACGCTCGCTGGCCAGCAGCGCTTCCAGGGCGATCAGGTTTTCGGGCACGTCATCGACCAGCAGGCACTTGATACGGTCGTCCGATGATTTGGCAGGTGTCAGTAGCATGGTGTCGGGGAAGGAGGTGTCAGGGCAGGCGCGCCAGCAGGGCGGCGATGGCTTCCGGAGGCAGGACTTGCGATGATGGGACCCGGGACAGGGCGGCGTCGGGCATGGCGCGCATGGCGGCGGTCTCGGGCGCCTGGACCAGCGCGTGGCCGCCCGCGGCCCGGATCGCCGCCAGGCCGTCGGCGCCGTCCTCATTGGCGCCGGACAGCAGCACGCCCAGCAGGCGCTCGCGATAGCAGTCCGCGGCGGACTGGAACAAGACGTCGATCGATGGCCGCGAGAAATGCACCGGCGGCCCGATCGACAGGGCCAGGCGCGGCCCGCGATCGACCAGCAGGTGGTAGTCGGGCGGGGCGAAGTACAGGTGCCCCGGCTGTATCGGCATCTGGTCCTCGGCCTCCAGCACCGGCAGGGCGCAGCGGTCGCGGAAAATGTCGGCCAGCAGGCTGCGGCGGTCGCGCGGCAGGTGCAGCAGGACGATCACGGCCGCCCGCAGGCCGGCCGGCAGCGCCGGCAGCAGCAGGTTCAGGACATCGATGGCGCCCGACGAACCGCCGATCACGATGGCGTCCCAGGCGGCCGAGGCCGTTGCGTCTTCGCGCGGGGCCGGCGAACGACGGCTCATAGACCGGCCTTCTTGCGGTAGATGCGGTCTTCGAGCACGAAATCGTCGAAGCCGTCTGCCTGGGCCGAAAAGCGCACCGATTCCCGCGATCCCAGGCCCATGAAGCCGCGATGCACCAGGGCGTCGTGGAACAGGCGCAGCGCCCGGTTCTGGAGTTCGCGCTCGAAATAGATAAGCACGTTGCGGCACGATACCAGGTGCACTTCGGCGAAGACGCTGTCCGTGGCCAGGCTGTGATCCGAGAACACCATGTGTTCGCGTAGCGCCTTGTCGAACACGACGCGGCCGTAGCGCGCGGTGTAGTAGTCGGACAGCGAGCTGCGGCCGCCGGCCTGCGCGTGGTTGCGGGTAAAGGTGGCGGCGCGCTCCAGGTCGTACACGCCCTGTTCGGCGGTGCGCAAGGCGTGCGGATTGATGTCGGTCGCGTAGATCAGCGCGCGATCCAGCAGGCCTTCCTCGTGCAGCAGGATGGCGAGCGAATAGACTTCCTCGCCCGTGCTGCACCCGGCCACCCACACCTTGATCGAAGGATAGGTGCGCAGGATCGGCACCACTTCGTTGCGCAGCGCCAGGAAATAGCTGGGGTCGCGGAACATGTCGCTGACCTGCACCGTGAGGAATTGCAGCAGCTCCGTGAACACTGGCGGTTCGTGCAGCACGCGGTCCTGCAGCTGGGACAGCGTCTTGCAGCCGAAGTGGGACAGGGCGCTTTGCAGGCGCCGCTTGAGCGAGGCCTGGGCGTAGGCGCGGAAGTCGTAGTGATAGTGGTGGTAGATCGCGTCGAGCAGCAGGCGCTGCTCGATGTCCTCGGTGGGCACCTTGGCGGGCGGCGGCGTGTTCATGGTCTTGGAAGGGGGCGGGCGGCGGCTCGTCACTTGCGCATCCAGACGCGCACCAGCGACAGCAGGCGCTCGACATCCAGCGGCTTGGCGATGTAGTCGTTGGCGCCGGCGGCCAGGCATTTATCCTGGTCGTCCTTCATGGCCTTGGCGGTCAGCGCGATGATGGGCAGGCGGCGCCATTCGGGCCGGGCGCGGATCTCGCGCATGGCGGTATAGCCGTCCATCTCGGGCATCATGATGTCCATCAGCACCAGGTCGATGGCGCGCTGGCCATCGCTGCCGGCGCGGTCCAGGGCCTCCAGCGCCTCGCGG
The DNA here is from genome assembly GCF_040084795.1 of Achromobacter sp. HNDS-1. Taxonomy (NCBI): domain Bacteria; kingdom Pseudomonadati; phylum Pseudomonadota; class Betaproteobacteria; order Burkholderiales; family Alcaligenaceae; genus Achromobacter; species Achromobacter sp. HNDS-1. The sequence continues at coordinate 2,267,261 of NZ_CP157584.1, read as the reverse complement.
CCGTTGCGCGCGATTTCCACCCGCAGGCCGGTCGGCTCCAGGATGCTGGACAGCGCGAACACGTTGCGCACGTCGTCCTCGACCACCAGCACCGTGCGGCCTTCCAGCGCGGTGTCGCGGCTGCGCGCCAGCTCCAGCATCTGGCGCTGCTGCGGCGGCAGGTCGGCCTCGACCTGGTGCAGGAACAGCGTCACTTCGTCGAGCAGGCGCTCGGGCGAGCGCGCGTCCTTGATGATGATGGACTTGGAGAAGCGGCGCAGCCGCTGTTCCTCGTCGCGCGACAGGGCCCGGCCTGTGTACACGATCACGGGCGGGAACGACACGCTGTCCTGCTCGGCCATCTCGCGCAGCAGTTCGTGGCCGCTGATGTCGGGCAGGTTCAGGTCCATCACGACGCAGTCGAAGGTGGTGGTGCGCAGCAGGTCCAGCGCGGCGCTGGCGGTGGCGGCGGGCACGATCTCGACGTCATCGCGCGCCAGCAGTTCGCGCACGCTGTCGCGCTGGCGTTCGTCGTCCTCGACCACCAGCACGCGCCGCACGTTCTGCGTGAACTTGGCCTCCAGGCGCTGCAACGCATGGACCAGTTCCTCGCGCTTGACCGGCTTGAGCGCGTAGCCGACCGCGCCGCGGCCCATGGCTTCCTGCGCGTAGTCGGCCACGGACACGATGTGCACCGGGATGTGGCGGGTGTGCGGGTTGCGCTTGAGCTGGTCCAGCACGCCCAGCCCGGAGAAGTCGGGCAGGTTGATGTCCAGCACGATGGCGTCGGGACGCCGCCGGGTGGCGAGGGCGAGCCCGTCGGTGGCGGTGTGCGCCGCCATGCAGGCAAACCCCATCTCGCGCGCCAGGTCGCCCAGGATCGAGGCAAAGCGCTCGTCGTCTTCGATGACGAGGATGGTGCGGGCGCCGTCCTGGCCGGCCTCGTGATGGAACGCCGGTTCGGGTTCGATGGCCGCGGCGGCGATGGCCGGCGGCGTCGCGGGCACGGCCGGCGCGGGGGCGGCCATGTTCGGGATGACGGTCTCGCGCGCGGCCGGCGCGGCTTCCAGGCGCAGCGGCAGCAGCAGCGTGAACACGCTGCCCTGGCCCGGCGTGCTGACCAGCGACAGGGTGCCGCCCAGCAGTTTGGCCAGGTCGCGCGAGATCGACAGTCCCAGGCCGGTGCCGCCATGCTTGCGATGGGTGCTGCCGTCTGCCTGGCGGAAAGCCTCGAAAATCAGTTCCTGCTGGTCGGCCGCCACGCCAATCCCGGTGTCGTGCACGGCGAACGACAGCATGTTGCGCGGCGCGCGCGCGACCTTGAGCCCGACCGTGCCCTGGTCGGTGAATTTGAGCGCGTTCGACAGCAGGTTCTTGAGCACCTGGCCCAGACGCTGCGGGTCGGTATGCAGCGACGCCGGCACGTCGGCGGCGATGTCCAGTTCCAGCGCCAGGCGCTTTTCCTGCGCGATCGGCCGCAGCGGATCCAGCAGCCGTTGCAGCGCCGGGGCGATGGCGACCTCTTCGACCTCCACCGTGGCCTGGCCCGCCTCGATCTTGGCCAGGTCGAGAATGTCGTTGATCAGCGCCAGCAGATCGCTGCCCGCCGCGTGGATGGTCTGCGCGTACTTGACCTGCTCCGGGCTCAGGTTGCCGGGCTTGTTGTCCGACAGCAGCTTGGCCAGGATCAGCGTGGAGTTGAGCGGCGTGCGCAGTTCGTGGCTCATGTTGGCCAGGAACTCGCTCTTGTACTGGCTGGCCTGCGTCAGCAGGCGCGCCTTGTCGGTCAGCGCGCCCTGCACCCGCAGCAGCTGCTCGGTCTGCTGTTCGAGGCTGACATTGGCCTGCTTGAGCTCGGTCTGCTGCACTTCCATGCGCGCCTGCGATTCCTGCAGGATACGGCTTTGCTGTTCCAGTTCCTCATTGCTGACCCGCAGTTCTTCCTGCTGGGTCTGCAGTTCTTCCGACTGGCGCTGGGTTTCGGCCAGCAGCGATTCCAGGCGGGTGCGGTCCAGGCCGGCGCGGATCGCCGAGGCCAGCATCTCGGAGGCGCCTTCGAGCAGGCTGCGCTCGCTCTCGCCCACCGGGTGGTTGAAGCCCAGCTCGATCACCGCATACACCCGGTCGTTCTGCATGGCGGGCGCCAGCACCAGTTCGGCCGGATTGGAACGCCCGGTGGCCGACGAGACCTCGAAATGCCCGGGGGGCACGTCACGCAGGTGCAGCAGCTTGCGCGAGCTGGCGGCCTGTCCCACCAGTCCTTGCGCGCTCGCGATCTTCTGCGTCAGGCGCTCGGCGGGCAGGGCGTAGCCGCCAAAGAGTTCCAGGTCGTCGCCGCCCTTGACCACGTAACCGGCGCCCACGCTGGCATGCAGGTATTCGGCCAGGTACTCCAGGGCGCGTTTGCCGATCTCGTCCAGCCGGTGATCGCCGCGCAGGCGCATGCCCAGGCCCGACAGGCCGGCCGTGACCCAGGCCTGGCGCGCCTTGGCGCGGTATTCGCGGATGGTCACCGCGGCCGAGGCCAGGATCAGCGCCAGCAGCAACAGCGAACCGCCCCACGAGTAATAGGTGGAGGTGGCCGAGGCCGAGGCCCAGGTTTCGCGTTGATCCTCGACCAGCGACAGTTGCCGCGTGTACAGGTCGGCGACCAGGTCGCGCAGCCGGTCCATCGCGTCCTTGCCGGCATCGGTGCGCACCACGGCCAACGCGCCGGCGGCGTCGCCGGCCTTGCGCATGTCGACGGTTTCGCGCAGTTCGGCCAGCTTTTGCTGGGTGATTCCGGCGATGTCGTTGACGATGCGGCGCTGGGCCGGGTCGGCGGCGGCGGCCTCCTGGATCACGGCCAGGCGCTGCTCGATGAGGGGGACCGAGCGCAGATAGGGCTGCAGGTAGGTGGGATCCCCGGTCAGCAGGTAGCCGCGCTGGCCGATCTCGGCATCCTTGAGCGCCGAGTTGAACAGGCTGAGCTGGCGCAGCGTCTCGGTGGCGCGGTCCATGGCCTTGACCGCCTGGGTGCGGGTGTCGGCCGAGCGCACGTTGACAAAAGCGATGACCAGCGTGGCCAGGGCGGCCGTCACGAAGCCGAGCATCAAGGTGCGGGGCAGGGCGTGGCGGGCGGCGCGTTGCGGCGAATGCGGCATGGGAACGGTGTATTCGGGTGCGAAAGGAACGACGACTATACAGGGGTCTGTCCAATTGTTGCGTACGGATACAAATGCTTCCCCTCTGTAGGGCCGGCATGTCCTAGCATGCGCCTTCCCCCCGCTTTGCCTATTCGCCCGCGCCTCGGCTTGCGCCAAGGCCCCGGCCTGAACAACCATGACGAAAATCCTTTTGGTCGACGACCAGCCCACGCTGGTCGCCCTGATGAGCGAGTTCCTGAGCGGCGAAGGCTACGAGGTCGCGACGCACACGGACGGACTGACCGCGCTGCGGCAGATGCTGGAGCTGCGGCCTGACGTGGTCATTACCGACTTTTCCATGCCCGGCATGGACGGCGGCGCGCTGCTCACCGCCATGCGCGAGAACGCCTACCTGAGCGACACCCCCGTGCTGGTGCTGAGCGGTCGGCCCGAATCCGAACTCGAAGCGGCCTGCGCCGGCCGCGCCACGCTGCTGCGCAAGCCGGCCGAGCCGCAGGACGTGCTGCACGCCATCCGCAGCCTGCATCCGGCGCCGGCCCTGGCCGCGTAGGCGGGCCTGGGCCGAGCGACGCCGTTGCGCTGACCGGCTGGCCGCGCGCGCCTGGGGGCGCGCTGGCGGTTCGCGGCATGCCGGCGATGGCGCGCCGGCCGCACCATGCCTGCGGACTTGCCTGTATCATGCGCTCCAAGACATCCGTCCCCGAGCGCCGTTTCCCGTCGCGCGATCGCATAGCCAGTGACCTCGGATAGCCGCCATGCCCGACCCGCTTCGTCTGCAGGCTTTGATACAGGATTGTGCCCGCGGCCAGGAATCCGCGCTGGCCGAACTCTATCGACAGACCTCGCCGCATCTGTTTGCGCTTGCCGTACGTATATTGCGGCGAAGCGACTGGGCGGAGGAAGTCCTCCAGGACAGCTTCATCAATATCTGGCGCAATGCCGCCCGCTATTCTTCGGAGCAGAGCCAAGTCATGACCTGGATGACGCGCATCGTGCGCAACCGCTGCATCGACCTGTTGCGCAAGCCTGACCTGGAGCGCCCCGATGCCGATGGTGCCTTGACACTTGCCTGGGCCGACGACGCGCCCGGGCCGTTCGAACGGTTGCAGCGCGACCAGGACGGACAGCGCCTGGCCGACTGCCTGAAACAGCTCGACGGGCCGCAACGCACCGCCATCGCCCTGTCCTTCTTCGATGACCTCAGCCACAGCGAGATCGCCCGCCGCCTGCAGGCGCCGCTGGGCACGATCAAGAGCTGGGTGCGGCGCGGCATGGACCGGCTCAAGAGGTGCCTGTCATGAACTACAGCGATCCCGAGCTGCGCGCGCGGCTTGCCGCGGACTACGTGGCCGGCGCCATGCGCGGCGGCGCGCGCCGCCGTTTCGAGGGCCTGATGGCCGCCGATGCCAACCTGCGCCGCCAGGTGCGCGAATGGGAAGACGATATCTATCCCTTGCTGTGGTCGCTGCCCGCCCGGGTGCCGCCGCGCCGCGTCTGGCGCGCCATCGAATCGCGGCTCAAGCCCGGCGGCGCTCGCGGCTGGCAAGGGCTGGCCTTCTGGCGCGTGCTCAGCGGCGCGCTCGCGGCGGTGCTGGTGGCCGGGGTGGTGGTCTATCCCATGCAGGTCGACCGCGCCGCGCGCACCCAGTTGATGGCGGTGCTGCAAAGTCCGGAAGCCCAGGCGATGCTGGTGGTGCGCGCCGACGAGCGCGGCGGCCTGCACGTCCAGGCCTTGCAGGACCTGGCGTCGCGCGCCGGCGGCAAGGCGCTGGAACTCTGGGTGATCCCGCCGGGACAGGCGCCGCAGTCGGTCGGCCTGGTGGCGCCCGAGGGCTTGACGGCACTGCCGCGCGCCCAGGGCCTGGAGGGGGTGCAGACCCTGGCCATCACGCTGGAACCGCCGGGCGGGTCGCCTTCGGGCAAGCCCACCGGGCCGGTCATCATGAGCGGCGACGTGCTCAAGATCTGATCCGCATCCAAAGCGGGCCGGGCCGCGTATAGGGGGGTATTCCGTTGCGGAGTGCCCCATGTCTTCCTGGATCGCCGCCGGCCCGCGAGGCCTGCTTGCCATCATGGCCCTGGCCACGCTGGCCCTGGGCCTGCTGGCCGCCTGTTCGCCCTTGACGCTGCTGAACGGCGCGGTGCCCGACGACGCCAGCCGCGTCACGGCGGGCGTTGCCTATGGCCCGTTGCCGCGTCAGCGGCTGGACATCTACCGGCCGCCCGCCGTGACACGCGCGCCGGTGGTGGTGTTTTTCTACGGGGGCAGCTGGCGCAGCGGCGACCGCGCCGACTACCGGTTCGTGGGCGACGCGCTGGCGGCGCGCGGCATCGTGGCCGTCGTCGCCGACTACCGGCTCTACCCCGAAGCCGGCTACCCGGACTTCCTGCGCGATGCCGCCATGGCGGTGGCCTGGACACAGCAGCATATCGACGCCTATGGCGGCGATCCGGCGCGGGTCTTCGTTGCCGGCCACAGCGCCGGCGGCTACATCGCGGCCATGCTGGCGCTGGACGGCCGCTGGCTGGGCGGCGCCGGCTCCAGCCCGGCGACCCTGGCCGGCTGGATCGGCCTGGCCGGCCCCTATGACTTCCTGCCCATCGTGGCGCGCGACGTGCGCCCGGTGTTCGGCTATCCCGCCACGCCGGCCGACTCCCAACCCATTCATCACGCCAGCCTGCACGCGCCGCCCGGTCTGCTGCTGACCGGCGCCGCCGACACCACGGTCGACCCGCGCCGCAACAGTGTCGGCCTGGCGCAGGCCTTGCGGGAGGCGGGCGCGTGCGCGCGGCTGGTGCAGTACCCCGACCTGGGCCACAAGCTGCTGGTGGGCGCGCTGTCGCGGCCGCTGCGCTGGCGCGCGCCGGTGCTCGACGACCTGGGCGAGTTCGTGGCCCGGCCCTGTCCCGGCGGCCAAGGAGAATGACCATGCGACCGCTGCTTGCGCTTGTGCTGCTGGCGCCCCTGTGCGCCTGGTCCGCCAACCAGCACTACCTTGGCTACGCCTATGACAGCCGCGACGGCGCCGAGCGCTATCGCGAAGAACACTGGGTGGTGCGCGAAGGCGCCCGGCAGGAGCGCCTGGTGCTGTACCGCTGCCCGGGCGGCGCGGCGTTCGCGCGCAAATGGGTGCGCGGCGGGATCGACGACCCGGCGCCGGATTTCGCCCTGTATGACCAGCGCGACGGTTACCGCGAAGGGGTGGACACCCGCCAGGGGGGACGCACCGTTTACGTTCAGCCGCGCGCCGGCGCCGAGATGCAGAGCCGCAAGCTGCCGGAAGTGGACGACCCCGTGGTCGATGCCGGTTTCGACGCCTGGCTGCGCGCCCATTGGCAGCCGCCGGAAGCTTCGCCGCGCTTCCTGGTGCCCAGCCGGCTGGACTGGTTGCCATTGGCGGTGCAGGCGCGCGACGCCGCCGGCCAGGGCGAGCGCAGTTTCCGCCTGCGGCTGGACGCCTGGTACGGCTTTGCCGCGCCCACCTTGCGCGTGACCTACGACAGTGCCAGCCAGCGCCTGCTGCGGTTCGAGGGGCCCAGCAACCTGCGCGACGGCAACGGCGGCACGCAGACCGTGCGCATCGAATTCCCGGCCGATGCCATCCGGCCGCCGCCCTCGGCGCGCGACCTGGACGCGGCGGCGGCCACGCCGCTGGTGTCGCGTTGCGAGTAAGGGTTTTCACTTATGCATCCGGCGCCTCGCCGTGCCCGTATATCTCGACACGTTTCAAACAGGACACCATGATGCGTTCCGTTCTTACCGGCTGGACCGCTTCGATACGACGCTGGGTCGACACACAGGCGCAGGATGCGCCCGGCGGCGACCCCGATCGCATCGATTGGACCCGCGCCTTGCCTTTCGCCCTGTTGCACGCCGGCTGCCTGGGCGCGCTGTGGACCGGCGTGTCGCCGGTGGCGCTGGCGCTGGCGGGGGCGTTGTACGCCGTGCGCATGTTCGCCCTGACCGGCTTCTACCACCGTTACTTCTCGCACCGCGCCTTCCGCACCTCGCGCGCCATGCAGTGCCTGTTCGCCGTGCTGGGCGCATCGTGCGCGCAGCGCGGACCGCTGTGGTGGGCGGCCCATCATCGCCACCATCACCGCCATGCCGACGATGAGCAGGATCTGCATTCGCCGCGCCGCCACGGCTTCTGGTGGAGCCACATGGGCTGGTTCCTGACGCGCCGCGCCTTCGCCACCGACCTGGCGCGCGTGCCGGACCTGCGCGGCTACGCCGAACTGCGCTGGCTCGACCGCTTCGACGCGGCGGTGCCGCTGGCGCTGGCCTTGGGCTGCTACGGACTGGGCGCACTGCTGGAGCGCGTCGCGCCCGGCCTGGGCACGAACGGACCGCAGATGCTGGTCTGGGGCTTTTTCATTTCGACGGTGGCGCTGTTTCACGCCACCGTCACCATCAACTCGCTGGCGCACCGCTACGGCAATCGGCGCTACGACACCGCCGACGACAGCCGCAATAACGCCTGGCTGGCGCTGCTGACGTTCGGCGAGGGCTGGCACAACAACCATCATTTCTATCCGGGGTCGGCGCGGCAGGGCTTTCGCGCCCATGAGATCGACATCACCTGGTACGGCCTGCGCCTGCTGGCCGCCGCCGGCCTCATCTGGGACCTCAAGCCCGTGCCGGCCTGGGCGCTGGCCGCCGCCAAGGAGTGAACATGCGCATCGCCATCATCGGTTCGGGCATCGCGGGGCTGGTCTGCGCCTGGAAGCTGGGCCGCGACCATGACGTCACGCTGTACGAGGCCAACGACTACCTGGGCGGGCACACCCACACGCACACGGTCGAACAGGACGGCCGGTCCTATGCCGTGGACAGCGGTTTCATTGTTCACAACCCGCTCAACTACCCCCATTTCACGGCGTTGCTGGACGAACTGGGCGTGGCCTCGCAGCCCACCACCATGAGTTTCTCGGTGCACAAGCAGGCCGACGGGCTGGCCTACAACGCCACCTCGCTGGACGCGCTGTTCTGCCAGCGGCGCAACCTGTTGTCGCCGCGCTTTCTGGGCATGGTGCGCGACATCATGCGCTTCTACCGGGAATCGCCCGCGCTGTTGCGCGCGCCGGAGCCGGGCCCCGCGCTCGGCGAATACCTGGCGCAAAACCGCTACGGCGAGGCTTTCCGCAGCGACCACCTGATTCCGATGGCCTCGGCGCTGTGGTCGTCGCCGGCCTCGCGCATCCTGGAATTCCCGGCGCGCTACCTGGTGCAGTTCATGGCCAACCACCAGATGCTGCGGATCAGCGGCCGGCCGCAGTGGCGCGTGGTGCAGGGCGGATCGCGCCGCTATATCGACGCCATGCGCCAGCGCTGGACGGTGCGCGAGCGGCTGAACTGTGCCGTGCGCGCCGTCAGGCGCCAGCCGGCCGGCGTGCAGGTGATCACGCGCGACGGCCAGGAACACCATGACGAAGTGATCTTCGCCTGCCACAGCGACCAGGCGCTGGCGCTGCTGGCCGATGCGACGCCGCAGGAACGCCAGGTGCTCGGCGCCATCGCCTACCAGGACAACGACGTGGTGCTGCATACCGACGCTCGCCTGTTGCCGCGCCAGCGCAAGGCCTGGGCCGCGTGGAACGCCTACGTGCCGGCCGATCCCCAGGCGCCCTGTTCGGTCAGCTACTGCATGAATCTGCTGCAGGGGATCGCATCGCCCCGGCCCTTTATCGTGACACTGAACCGCGGCGATGCCATCGACCCGGCGCAGGTGCTGGCGCGCATGCGCTACCACCACCCCGTGTACACCCACGAAGCGGTGGCCGCGCAGGCGCGCCGCGCCGAGATCTCGGGCCGGCGGCGCACCTGGTACGTGGGCGCCTACTGGGGCTGGGGCTTTCATGAGGACGGCGTGGCCAGCGCATTGGACGTGGTGCGCGCCATGCTGGGACGGCCGCGGGTCTGGGCGCGGGAGGCGGCATGAACCTGCAGAGCGCCGTCTACGAGGGCCGGGTGACGCATCGGCGCCATCACCCGCATGCGCATGGCTTCGGCTATCGCATGGCGCAGCTCTACCTGGACCTGGACGAGATCGACCGGGTGTTCCAGGACCGTTGGCTGTGGTCGGTGGAGCGGCCCAACCTGGCGCAGTGGCGCCGTGCCGACTATCTGGATGCCGACGGCGGACTGCCGCTGGCGCAGGCGGTGCGGCAGCGCCTGCGGGCCCACCTGGGCGATGTGCCGGCCGGACCCATCCGCCTGCTGGCGCACCCGCGCTACGCCGGCTACGTCTTCAACCCGGTGAGCTTCTATTACTGCTACGACGCCGACGGCAGCACGCTGGCCGCGATCGTGGCGGAGATTACCAATACCCCGTGGAAGCAGCGCCATTGCGTGGTGCTGCCGGTCGCCAGCGCCGAACGCGAGGGCGATGCGCTGGCCTGGCGCTTCGACAAACGCTTTCACGTATCGCCCTTCATGCCGATGGACTGCGCCTATGACTGGCGCTTGACCGCGCCCGCCGACGACCTGCGCGTGCACATGCGCGTCAGCCGCCAGGGCGTGGCGCAGTTCGACGCGCGCCTGGATCTGCGGCGCCGCGAGCTCGACGGCGCGGCGCTGGCGCGCCTGCTGTGGCGCTATCCGCTGATGACGCTGCAGGTCATCGGCGCCATTCATTGGCAGGCGCTGCGCCTGTGGCTCAAGCGCAATCCCGTCTACGACCATCCCCGCACCCCCAACGGAGAACCCCGATGAAACCCATGACGCCCTCGGAACACGCCTCGATCGCGGCCAGCCGCCGCGCCGGATCGCTCGACCGCCTGCTGCGCCAGCGCCTGTTCGCCAGCCTGGGGGCGCTGGACCACGGCCAGTTGTTGATCGAAGACAGCCTGGGCAGCGTTACCCTGGGCCGCGGCGAGCCATGCGTGCGCCTGACCGTCAGCGACCTGGGCTTCTACCGGCTGGTGGCCGCGCAAGGCAGCGTCGGCGCGGGCGAGGCCTATGGCGACGGCCTGTGGCGCTGCGATGACCTGGTCGGGCTGGTGCGCCTGCTGGTGCGCAACCGCGACACGCTGGACGCCATGGAGTCGGGGCTGGCGCGGTTGGCCGGCTGGGCGCTGCGGCGCTGGCATGCCGGCAATCGCAATACGCGCGCGGGTAGCCGGCGCAACATCGCCGCCCACTACGACCTGGGCAACCCGTTCTTCGCGCTGTTCCTGTCCGACGACCTGATGTATTCCTCGGCGCTGTGGGCCGATGGCGACGACACGCTGGAAGCGGCGTCCCACCGCAAGCTGGAAACGATCTGCCGCAAACTGGAGTTGCGGCCGGCGGACCGCGTGGTGGAGATCGGCAGCGGCTGGGGCGGCTTCGCCATCCACGCCGCGCGCCACTACGGTTGTCATGTCACCACCGCGACGTTGTCGCGCGAGCAGCATGACCTGGCGATCGAGCGGGTGCGCGCCGCCGGGTTGCAGGACCGCGTCAGCGTCGTGCTGCGGGACTACCGCGACCTGCAGGGCCAATACGACAAACTGGTGTCGGTCGAGATGATCGAGGCGGTCGGCGCCAACTTCCTGGAAACCTATTTCGCCAAGGTCGCCAGCCTGCTCGAACCGGGCGGCCGCGCGCTGATCCAGGCCATCACCATCGAAGACCACCGCTACCGGCAGGCGCTGGCCTCGGTGGATTTCATCAAGCGCCATATCTTTCCGGGCAGCTTCATCCCGTCCATCGAGGCGATGCTGCGCGCCAAGACGCGCGCCTGCGACCTGGCGCTGGTGCATCTGGAGGACTTCGGCCTGTCGTACGCGCGCACGCTGCAGGCCTGGCGCGAGCGCTTCCTGGCGCGGCTGCCCGAGGCGCGGGCGCAAGGCTTCGACGCGCGTTTCTGCCGTCTGTGGGAGTTCTATCTGGCGTATTGCGAAGGCGGCTTTCGCGAACGATCCATCGGCGTCGCGCACCTGCTGTTGACGCATCCCCAGGCGCGCGCCACGGGCGCCCGCTGGGTGCGGGAGGGCGCATGATGCGCTTCTGGGCCAACCTGATCGGCTACCAGATCGTGTGGTTCAGCGCGGTGATCGGCGCCGGCCAAGGCCTGGCCTGGCCGGGCGTGGTTGCCGCCACGTTGTTCATCGCGGCGCAGTTGGCGGCGTCGGCGACGGCGCGCGCCGACCTGCGGCTGGCCGGCGGCGCCGTGTTGTGCGGCGTGGCGCTGGATGGCTCGCTGTCCGCGCTGGGCTGGGCGCGCTATGCCGCCGACGCGTGGCCCGCGCCGCTCTGGATCCTGGCGTTGTGGGCCGCGTTCGCGCTGACACTGAATCACTCGCTGGCCTACCTGCGGCCACGGCCATGGCTGGCCTGCGTGTTCGGCGCGGTGGGCGGGCCGCTGGCCTATTGGGGCGCCGCCCGCGGCTGGCAGCCGGTGCAATTCGAAGCGCCGGCCTGGCGCGCCACCGTTGCCCTGGCGGCGGGCTGGGCGCTGGCATTGCCCGCGCTGACGGCGGGCGCGCGGCGCTGGACCCGGGAGGCGCCATGACGGCCTGGCAACAATGGTCCTGCATCGCGGTCGCCATGGTCATCGCCATGGCGCTGGCCTGGCGCTGGCAGCGCCGCCGCGCCAACGCCGGCATCGTCGACGTGGTGTGGTCGCTGGGCATGGGCGCGGCGGCCTGGCTGATCGCCGCCACCGGCTCGGGCAGTCTGGCTGCCCGGCTGGCCCTGGCGCTGATGGCCGGCGTCTGGTCGCTGCGGCTGGCGTGGCACCTGTGGCGCCGTGTGCGCGCGGGCGAGGACGGCCGCTATCGCGCCCTGCGCGAGCACTGGCATGGCCACCAGGGCAAATTCTTCGGCCTGTTCATGTTCCAGGCGGGCCTGGTCATGCTGTTCTGCCTGCCGTTCCTGGCGGTGGGGGCCAGCCCGGCGCAAGGCGCGCCGGTCGCCCTGGGGCTGCTGATCTGGCTGGCGGCGCTGACGGGGGAGGTGATCGCCGACCGGCAGCTGGATCGCTTCCGCGACGATCCATCGCGCCGTGGCAAGACCTGCCGCCAGGGCTTGTGGCGTTTTTCGCGCCATCCCAACTACTTCTTCGAATGGTGCCACTGGTTCGGCTACGTGGCGCTGGCATGGGGCTCGCCGCTGGCGTGGCTAGCCTGGCTGGGGCCGCTGCTGATGTATGTGTTCCTGCGCTGGATCAGCGGCATTCCATTCACTGAGCAACAGGCGCTGCGCACGCGCGGAGATGACTACCGCGATTATCAACGCCGCACCAGCGCCTTCTTCCCGTGGTTTCCGAAATCCTGACGAGGCTCGCCATGACAACCGCTACTTTGCACGACACCCCGTTGGCCACCGACCGTCCCGCGCCGGGCCTGCTCGGCCTGGCCGAGCGCGGCCTGCTGCCCGACGCGCTGCTGCGCCTGGGCATGCGGCGCCTGTGCGCTCAGCGCCTGGCGCAGGAATATGCCGGCGGCATCGAGGCCTGGACCGAACGCGATCGCCAGCTCATCGCGGCGCTGCGCGCCAGCGCGGTTGCCATCCATACCGATGCGGCCAACGCCCAGCATTACGAATTGCCGACCGCGTTCTTCCAGCTTTGCCTGGGCGCCCGCATGAAATATTCGAGCTGCTATTACCCGACCGGCGGCGAAACCCTCGACCAGGCCGAAGCCGCCATGCTGCGCCTGTATGGCGAGCGCGCCGAGCTCGCCGATGGCCAGGACATCCTGGAGCTGGGTTGCGGCTGGGGGTCATTGACGCTATGGATGGCCGAACAATTTCCCAACGCGCGCATTACCGCGGTGTCGAACTCCGCCACCCAGCGCCAGCACATCGAGGCGCGCTGCCGCGAGCGCGGCTGGTCGCACGTGCGCGTGGTCACCAGCGACGTCAACGTCCTGTCGTTGCCCGCGGCCGCCTACGACCGCTGCGTCTCCGTGGAGATGTTCGAGCACATGCGCAACTACCAGGACCTGCTGGCGCGCATCGCTGGGTGGCTGCGGCCCGGCGGCAAGCTGTTCGTGCACATCTTCGCGCACCGCGAGCGCGCCTATCCGTTCGAGACCGAAGGGGCGGACAACTGGATGGGCCGGCATTTCTTCACCGGCGGCATCATGCCGTCGGCCCATACCCTGTTGCATTTCCAGCATGACCTGCGGCTGCAGGAGCGCTGGTTCCTTGACGGTACGCATTACGCCCGCACCGCCAACCACTGGCTTGCCAACCAGGACGCCCGCAGCGGGCAGGCGCGGGCAGTGCTGGCGCAGGCCTACGGCGCGCCCCTGGCCGGCCTGTGGCACCAGCGCTGGCGCATGTTCTGGATGGCGTGCGCCGAACTCTTCGGCTATGAAGACGGCCAGCAATGGGGCGTGGCGCACTACCGCTTCGAGCGGCCTTGAGGAGAAGCGCGATGTGGCGATCATTCTGCGCGGGCATCACCGCGATCCTGGCCGGTTGCGCGGCGCCTGCGCCCATGCCGCCGGTTGCCGCGGTCGACCTGGACCGCTTCATGGGCGACTGGTATGTCATCGCGCACATTCCCAGCTGGCCCGAGCGCAATGCCTATGACGCGGTGGAGAGCTACCGGCTGCTGCCCGACGGCCGGGTGCAGACCGACTTTCGCTATCGGGATGGCAGCTTCGATGCGCCCGTCGACACCATGCACCCGGTGGCGACCGTGCGGCCCGGCACCGGCAACGCGGTGTGGGGCATGCAGTTCATCTGGCCCATCAAGGCCGAATACGTCATCGCGTACCTGGACGAGGGCTACCAGACCACCATCATCGGCCGTTCCAAGCGCGATTACGTCTGGATCATGGCGCGGGTGCCGTGCCTGGACGACGCGGTCTATGCCGATCTGCTGCGCAGGGTGACGGCACTGGGCTACACGGAAAGCCCGCGCAAGGTGCCCCAGCGCTGCGACCGGTGATGCTGCCCGGGCCGGGCCGCTTTAGGCCTCGCAGGTCCAGCCGGCTGGCGCGTCGCCGTCGGTGAAGCGCACCGACGGCCAATAGCCCGCCATGAACCAGGTCGCGTCGCGCGGCGCCAGGTGCAGTACGTAGCCGCCATCGGGCGCGACCACCAGATCGGACGGCGCGAAGCCTTCCATGAAGGCGGCGGGCGCCTGTTCGGGATCACCGGCCTGGCGGCCGGCCTGCCACAGAAAGCGCAGCGCCGCATCGCGGCGCGCGGCCAGCGATTGGGCGATGACGCGGGCGCGCGCCAGCAATGTCGCCGCCTCGCGCGCATCCTCGGTCGGCAGCACCAGCCTGAGCCGGCCGCCGTCCGCCTGCGCGCAATCGAGCCAGCCCTCCCGCGCCGCCACGGCGTCGTGCGTGCAGGGCCGCAGCGCGATCTCCTCGACGCCGGCCGGCGCCGCGCCCGGGTCGGCCGGTGGCCCCAGTAGCGCCGCCGTCGCGCCACCGGCCATCATGTCCAGGAACAGCGCGTCCAGGCTCGCCGCCACAGGGGTGGTGTCCTCGAATTCCGGCTCGACGCCATGCACGATCCGTCCGCTCTCGCGGTCGATGGCCAGGAATTCGTAGTCGCCGTCGACGCTCAGGTAAATGGGCGCATGGCGTGTCCAGAAAGCCTGGACCGCTTGGCGTTCGACCGCGTCCAGCGCCGCGTCCAGGCTGATCTGGCGCAAGGCGTCCCAGGGGAAGTCGTCGCCGGCGTCGCCGGCGTAGTCCCTCGCGCTCAAGAACCAGCGCGTGCCGGCGGCGTTGGACAGCGCATCGAACATGGCCGAGAAAGGCGCATAGGCGCCGGCGAACGCCGGCGGCGCCGTGGCGGCGGTGGGCGCCGTCACCGTCCAGCCGCGCGCGGCGAGATGGTCGAGGAAGCGTCGGTATGGCGTGGGCATGGGGCTCCGTCAGGGTGGTCAGCGGCCGCGCGCCTCGGCCCGGCGCCGGCCGACATGCATGAGCGCCATGCCCGAGATCGCGAGGGCCGCGCCGATGAACAGGTTCGCCGGGGTGGCCTCGCCCAGCCAGAGGCTGGAGAACAGCACGCCGAAGACGGGCACCAGCGTGATGTAGCCGGAGGCCGCGCCGGCACCCAGCGCCTTCACGCCCTCGAAGTACCAGGCATAGGCAATCGCGGTTGCGCCGAACGCCAACGCCAGCAGGCTGCCCCAGGCGCTGGCGGGCGCCTGTCCCAGCTTTTCCCAGGCGGGCACGCCTTCCACCATCAGGCTGGTCAGCAACAGCATCAGCGCCCCGATCACGGTGGTGACCGTGGTGGTGGTCAGGGCGTCCACGCCCTTGAGCACCAGCCGCCCGACCAGGGTGTAGGCCACCCAGCACGCCACGCAGCCGAGCAGCAGCAGTTCGCCCAGGCCCACGCCGGCGCCGGTGGCGGCCTGCGGGCCGCCGCCGCCGATGGCGATATAGGCGCCGATGGCGGACAGGATCATGCCAGCCAGGATCGCGGCATTGAGATGTTCGCGGAACAGGATCGCCGCCAGCAGCAGGGTCGCGCCGGGGTTCAGCGTCACCACGATCGCGGCCTTGCCGGCCGGCACCAGCTGCAGGCTCAGCATGAAGAAACTGGAGTAGCCGAACACGCCGGCCAGCGCGGCGGCGGCCAGGCCGAGCCATTGGTGGCGCGTCAACGACTTCAGGCCGCGCAGCGCCGAGGCGCGGTGCATCCACAGCACCAGCGCCACGCTGGCGAACAGGAACCTAAGGCTGGCCGCGGCCAGCGGCGCCATCGATTGGGCCACGACCTTGCCCCAGGACCATGACGCGCCCCACAGGGCCGCCATGCCGACCAGTCGCAGGTGCGTGGCCATCAATGTATTTTTCATGTCTCGTTCTAAGTCTGGCGGCAGCCCTCGCGCACGGCGCGACAGGGCAAGGGGAGTACGTCGAAACGGCGGGGCCGAGTCGACCGCAGGCGGGATTTTAGCTGGCCGCCCGCCGGCCGTTTGAGTGCCCCAGCCCCTTGCCGCCTGGCGCGCCGTCGTGCCCGCGCGGGCCAGCGTGGCGGCAGGCTTCACGCCGCGCGCTCATTCTGTTTCACTTGTCATGAATTGCCGCCTCGACACTGGCATGACGGGGTGGAATAGGCGGCGTCACCGGAACCGGGGAATTTGGCGTGCCGATAGATTTCGAACCGATCGAGCGGGAATTCATGCAGACCTTGCGCGCGCAAGCGGCCTTCGCGGGCTGGAAGACGCGCCGCAAGCGCTGCCTGTGGCGGGCGCTGGCCGACGGCGTCGAGCAGGGCGTGGAGCTGCTGCGCTACCGGGCGTCGTTCGAAAATCGTCAGCTGGTGTCGCTGGGGATCTACGCGTCGGTTCCGTGCGAACGCGAATGGCCGGTCTACGTGCCCCCCGAGGTCTGGCACAAGGGACGGTTGTATCGCCGCGCCTGCCTGGTGCCGGGCCAGGGATTGGTCGACGAGGCCACGCTGGGCAGCGGGGCCGTGATCGACCTGAGTTCTCCCGCCGACCTGGCGGAATGGCTGGCCACCCTGCCGGCGGACATCGAGCGCCATGTCGCGCCCTGGTTCGAACGGCACGACACCCTGGCGACCGCTTCGTACGAATACGAGATCCCGCGCTGGCGCCTGCGGCAAGCCGGGTTGCTCCCGTAGCCCTGTACGCGTGGATGACAGCGCCGCCGGTATCATTGACGCCTTTGGCACTGTTCGGAAAAGCCCAGGAGTACCCATGATTCGTTCACTTGCGCCCCGCCGCATCGTTTTCGCCCTGGCCGCCCTGCTGGCCGCCGCCGGCACCCAGGCCGCCCAGGATCGGCCCGCCGTGCTCAAGGCGCTGGAGGCGCGCGGCCTGCGCGTGGTGCAGGAGTTCAAGATCGACGGCGGCCTGCGCGCCTTCGCTGGCGTGGCCGGCGACCAGCCCGTGGCGATCTATGTCACCCCCGACGGCAACGCCATCGTCGGCGCGCGACTGGATGCCCAGGGCAAGCCGCTGGACGATGCCAAGCTCGAGGCCCTGGTCAGCAAGCCGATGGGCGACCAGGCCTGGGCCCAGCTCGAGAAATCGACGTGGGTGCTTGACGGCAAGAAGGATGCGCCGCGCATCATCTACACCTTCAGCGACGCCAACTGCCCCTATTGCCACAAGTTCTGGGAGGCCGCGCGGCCGTGGGTCGATGCCGGCAAGGTGCAGTTGCGGCACGTGATGGTGGGCGTCATCCGCCAGGACAGCCCGGCCAAGGCCGCGGCCATCCTGGGCGCCGCCGATTCCTCCGCCGCGCTGCTGGAGAACGAGCACAAGTTCAACCAGGGCGGCATCACGCCGGCCAAGAGCGTGCCCGACGGCATCGCCAGGAAGCTCGACGACAACCAGGCATTGATGGTGTCGCTCGGTTTTCGCGGCACGCCCGGCATCGTCGCGCGCGACGAAACCGGCGCCCTGAAGAAATACAACGGCCTGCCGCAAGCCGGCGAACTGGACAAGCTGTTCGGGCCGCGCTGACGCGTTCGTGGCCGCTCTTCAGTAGTCGCCCGCCGGCGGCATGTCTTCCAGCAGGCCTGGGGGGGCGGCGCTCAGCATATGCCGTGGCCAGGCCTCGCGCTCGAGCGCCGGGGACCCCCGGCTTGCCCGCGCGTCAGATCGCCGCCTGCTTCATCCGCGCCGCCAGCGCCTGCGCGCTTTCCTTGCGTTCGCTGTAGCGATCCGTCAGGTACGGCGCCACGTCGCGCGTGAGCAGGGTGAACTTCATCAGTTCCTCGACCACGTCGACAATGCGGTCGTAGTACGGCGACGGCCTCATGCGGCCGGCTTCGTCGAATTCCTGGTAGGCCTTGGCCACCGACGACTGGTTGGGAATGGTCAGCATGCGCATCCAGCGGCCCAGGATGCGCATCTGGTTGACCGCGTTGAAGGACTGCGAGCCGCCGGATACCTGCATGACGGCGAGCGTCTTGCCCTGGGTCGGGCGCACCGCGCCCACCGACAGCGGGATCCAGTCGATCTGCGTCTTCATCAGGCCGGTCATGGCGCCGTGGCGTTCCGGCGAGCTCCAGACCATGCCTTCGGCCCATTGCACCAGCGCATGCAGCTCACGCACCTTGGGGTGGTCCTGGCTGCCGGGCGCGTCGACCAGCGGCAGCCCCGTCGGGTCGAACATCCGGGTGTCGCCGCCCAGGGCGCGCAGCAGGCGCGCGGCTTCCTCCGCCGCCAGCCGGCTATAGGCGCGTTCGCGCAGCGAGCCGTACAGCAACAGGAAGCGCGGCGCGTGACCGGCGCGGGCAGGCGCGAACAGCGCCGTCGTGTCGGGCCGTTCGAACCGCGCGGCATCGAGGTTGGGCAGGAGATCGGCGGTGTCAGACACGGCGGCCCTCCGCGTCGATGACCGGCTCGCCGTCTTCCTTGTTGAAGGGGCCGCGTTGCGGTCGGGGCAGGATGTCGAGCACGGTCTCGGACGGCCGGCACAGGCGCGTGCCCAGCGGCGTGACGACGATGGGGCGGTTGATGAGGATGGGATGGGCGAGCATGAAATCGATCAATTGCGCGTCGCTCCACGCGGGATCCGCCAGGCCCAGTTCGTCGTAGGGCGTGCCCTTCTGCCGCAGGAGGTCGCGCGCCGCGATGCCCATGGCGCCGATCAAGGCCTCCAGCGTGGCGCGGTCGGGAGGCGTTTTCAGGTACTCGATGATTGTGGGCGTTTCCCCGCTGTTGCGGATCAGGGCCAGAACATTGCGCGATGTGCCGCAGGCAGGGTTGTGATAGAGGGTGATGGGATTCATGGATTGCACGTGATGACGGTGTTGGCGGGGCCGGAGGGGGGGCGGATGCTGGCGGGCTCAACCGCGCGCCTGGCCGGCGTCGTACCAGCCGCGGCTGCGGTTGACGATGCGCACCACCAGCAGCATCACCGGCACCTCGATCAGCACCCCCACCACGGTGGCCAGCGCCGCGCCGGACTGGAAGCCGAACAGGCTGATGGCGGCCGCCACGGCGAGTTCGAAGAAATTGGACGCGCCGATCAATGCCGACGGGCAGGCGATGCTGTGGCGCTCGCCCACGCGGCGGTTGAGCCAGTACGCCAGCCCGGAGTTGAACAGCACCTGGATCAGGATCGGCACCGCCAGCATGGCGATCACCAGCGGCTGGCGCAGGATGGCCTGGCCCTGGAAGGCGAACAGCAGCACCAGCGTCAGCAGCAGCGCGGCCATCGAGAACGGCCCGATGCGCGCCAGCGCCGCCTCGAACGCCGCCTGGCCGCGCCGCAGCAGCGCGCGCCGCCAGAGCTGCGCCAGGATCACCGGAATGACGATGTACAGGCCGACCGACACCAGCAGCGTGTCCCACGGCACCGTGATGGACGACAGGCCCAGCAGCAGTCCCACCAGCGGGGCAAAGGCGAACACCATGATGGCGTCGTTGAGCGCCACCTGCGACAGCGTGAACACGGGGTCGCCGCCGGTCAGCCGGCTCCACACGAACACCATGGCGGTGCAGGGCGCCGCGGCCAGCAGGATCAGGCCGGCGATATAGCTGTCGAGCTGGTCGGCCGGCAGCCAGGCGGCGAAGACGTGGCGGATGAACAGCCAGCCCAGCAAGGCCATGGAGAACGGCTTGACCGCCCAGTTGATGAACAGCGTCACGCCGATGCCGCGCCAGTGCCGGCCCACCTCGCCCATGGCGGCGAAATCCACCTTGAGCAGCATGGGAATGATCATGACCCAGATCAGCAGGCCCACCGGCAGGTTGACCCGGGCGACCTCCAACTGGCCGATGGCGTGGAACAGGCCGGGCAGCAACTGGCCGAGCGCCACGCCCAGCACGATGCACAGGAATACCCAGAAGGTGAGGTAGCGTTCGAAAACATTCAGGCCGGCGGGAGCGCGAAGGGCGGCGGGCGGTGTAGACATGACGTTGATCCGGTCAGCAGGTGACGCAAGCGCCCGGGGCGACTTCGCACGGCGCGCCCTGGCAGCAGTGTTCGGTCAGATAGCCGAGCAGGCCGTTCATGCGCGTGAAGTCGGCGCGGTAGATCAGGTTGCGGCCTTGCGGTTCGACCGTCACCAGGCCCGCGTGCGCCAACTCCTTGAGGTGGAACGACAGCGCGTTGCGGGCGATGCCGAGCTGGTCGGCAAGGACGCTGGGCGTGAGGCCCGGAAGGCCGGCCACGACCAACGCGCGGAAGGTGCGCAGCCGTTGGGGGTGGGCCAGGGCGCCAAGGGCGGAAACGACTTGATCTTCTTTCATTGTTCAATAGTACAACGATTATTGAATAATTGAAAAGCGCGTCGCCGCGTTCGGGTATAACGGAAGCACCGACGCGTGGTTTGCGCGCCCGCGCAAGCCGCGCCTGTCAGATCGGGAGAGTCCATGGCCGACATCGTCCAATTGCGTCCGGAAGGTCTGTATTGCGCCGCCGGCGGCTTCTACATCGACCCCTGGCGCCCCGTGGACGTGGCCGTCCTCACGCATGGCCATGGCGACCACGCCCGCGCCGGCATGGGTTGCTACCACACCAGCGCCGAGGGCCTGCCCATCCTGCAATGGCGCTTGCGCGAGCAGGACTACCGCGTCCACGCCTATGGCGAGCCGTTCACGCTGGGCCGGGCTCGCGTTTCGCTGCATTCCGCGGGCCACGTGCTGGGCTCCGCGCAAGTGCGCATCGAGGTCGACGGCCAGGTGTGGGTGGTGTCGGGCGACTACAAGCGGCAGCCCGACCCCACCTGCGCGCCGTTCGAGGTGGTGCCGTGCGACACCTTCATCACCGAAGCCACCTTCGGCCTGCCGATCTATCGCTGGCCGGACACCGCGGAAGTGGCGCGCGACATCGTCCAGTGGCGCGACCATTGCGCCGCGCGCGGCGAGGCGGCCATTCTCTACTGCTATGCGCTGGGCAAGGCGCAGCGGGTGCTGGCCGAGCTGATGCCGTTCGTCGACCGGCCCGTCTACCTGCATGGCGCGATTGCCGCGGGTGTGGACGTCTACCGCGAGGCCGGCATCGCGCTGCCCGACACGCGCCTGGTCATCGAGGCGGACGGCGCGCCGGCGGCCGCGGGCACGGGATTTGCTGGCGAGCTGGTGCTGGCGCCGCCGTCGGCGGCCGGCAGCGCGTGGCTGCGGCGCTTCCGCAAGGCGCAGCACGGCTTCGCGTCCGGATGGATGCGGCTGCGCGGCAACCGGCGCCGGCGCAACATGGACCGGGGCTTCGTGGTGTCGGACCACGCCGACTGGCCCGACCTGCTGCGCACGATCCGCCAGACGGGCGCGCGCCGCGTCATCGCCACGCATGGCGACACCGACGCGCTGGTGCGCACGTTGAATGAATCCGGCATCGCCGCCGAGACGCTGGCCACGCAATATGGCGAAGACGACTAGCACGGCGCGCCGCGCCATTTTCGTAGCGACAGGGGAACGGATCCAGGCATGAAGCGATTCGCGGCGTTGTATCAGGAACTGGACCGCAGCACCGCCACCTTGGACAAGCGCGCGGCGCTGGTGGCGTACTTCCGCGATGCGCCGCCGCGCGACGCGGCCTGGGCCTTGTATCTGCTGGCGGGCGGCAAGATCACCAGCGCGCGCCGCAAGATCGCCGCCGTCGGCGAGTTGCGCGCCTGGGCCGCGACCGCGTCCGAGACCGCGCCCTGGCTGGTGGACGCCTGCTACGACCAGGTCGGCGACCTGGCCGAGACGCTGGCGCTGCTGGTGCCCGACCCGCGCACCGCCGCGCCCGAGCGCGGCCTGGCCGATTGGATCGAGGAGATCCTGGTGCCGGTCGCCAACCGCGACGAGGCCGAGCGCCGCGAAGTCATCGTCGCGGCCTGGCTGGGGCTGCCCTACATCGAGCGCCTGGTCTTCAACAAGCTGCTGACCGGCGCGCTGCGCGTCGGCGTGTCGCAACGCATGGTGCAGCAGGCGCTGGCGGAGTTGTCGGGCGTGCCTATCGCCCGCATCGCGCAGCGCATGCTGGGCGCATGGTCGCCCAGCCCCGCGTTCCTGCGCGACCTGCTCAGCGCCGACGAACTGCCCGGCGACCGCCAGCAGCCCTATCCCTTTTTCCTGGCCTCGCCGCTGGAGGGCGACCCGGCGCTGCTGGGGCCGATCGACGACTGGCTGCTGGAGTGGAAGTGGGACGGCATCCGCGCGCAACTGATCCGGCGGCGCGGCGAGGTGGCGCTGTGGTCGCGCGGCGAAGAGCGCCTGGACGGCCGCTTTCCGGAAGTCGAAGCGGCCGCGGCCGCCTTGGCGGTGGACTGCGTCGTCGACGGCGAACTGCTGGCCTGGCAGGAAGACAGCGTCGATCCCATGCCGTTCTCGGCCCTGCAGACACGCATCCAGCGGCTCAAGCCCGGACCCAAGTGGCTGGCCGAGGCGCCGGTGCGCTTGCTCGCCTACGATCTGCTGGAGCTGGATGGCGCCGATCTGCGCGACGAGCCGCAGGCCGCGCGCCGCGCGCGGCTGGAAGCGCTGCTGCGCGAGCGCGCCGACCCGCGCCTGGGCCTGTCGCCGCTGGTGGCGCCGGCAAGCTGGGACGAGGCCCACGTGCTGCGCGCGCAATCGCGCGAGCGCGGCGTGGAGGGCTTCATGCTCAAGCGCCGCGGCGCGCCCTACCAGAGCGGCCGGCGGCGCGGCGACTGGTGGAAGTGGAAGATCGATCCGCTCACCATCGACGCGGTGCTGCTGTATGCGCAGTCCGGCCACGGCCGCCGCAGCACGCTCTACACCGATTACACCTTCGGCGTATGGGATGGCGACGCGCTGGTGCCCATCGCCAAGGCCTACTCGGGCCTGGACGACAAGGAGATCCTGGAACTGGACCGCTGGCTGCGCGCACACACGCGCGAGCGCTTCGGCCCGGTGCGCTCGGTCGACCCGGTGCAGGTGTTCGAGCTGGGCTTCGAGGGCGTCAACCTGTCCAAACGGCACAAGTCCGGCGTGGCGGTGCGCTTTCCGCGCATCCTGCGCTGGCGCCATGACAAGCGCGCCGACCAGGCCGATCGGCTCGATACCCTGAAGGCCCTGGCGCGATGAGCGGCGCGCGGCGGGACGGCCCCTTGCTGGCCTGGTTCGCGGCGCGCGGCTGGAAACCGGCCGCGTTCCAGCGCGAAACCTGGCGGCGCTATCTGGCCGGCGAATCCGGCCTGCTGCATACGCCCACCGGCAGCGGCAAGACGCTGGCCGCATTCGGCGGCCCGCTGCTGGAGGCGCTGGCCGATCCGGCGCCGGCGCGCGCGGCGGCGGGCGAGGGGCCGCGCGTGCTGTGGGTGACGCCGCTGCGGGCGCTGGCCGCCGACACCACGCGCGCCCTGGCGCAGACGGCGGCCGACCTGGGCCTGGCCTGGACGGTGGCGCTGCGCACCGGCGATGCCAGCGCGCGCGACAAGCGGCTGGCGCGGCAGGGCAAGGCGGACGTGCTGGTCATCACGCCCGAGTCCCTGGCGCTGCTGCTGTCCTACGCCGATGCGTCGCAGCGCTTTCGCGCCCTGCGCGGCATCGTGGTGGACGAATGGCACGAGCTGCTGGGCAACAAGCGCGGCGTGCTGCTGCAGTTGTGCCTGGCGCGCCTGCGCTGCCTGTCGCCGGGCGCCCGCACCTGGGGCCTGTCGGCCACGCTGGGCAACCTGGACCAGGCCCGCGCCGTGCTGCTGCCGCATGCGCCCGACAGCGCGCTGGTGGCGGGCGCGCGGCCGCGCAAGATACAGATATCGACCCTGTTGCCCGAACGCAGCCGCGCCCTGCCGTGGGCGGGGCACCTGGGGCTGTCGCAGCTGGAACGGGTCTTCAAGCGCC
Source organism: Achromobacter sp. HNDS-1 (assembly GCF_040084795.1). Taxonomy (NCBI): domain Bacteria; kingdom Pseudomonadati; phylum Pseudomonadota; class Betaproteobacteria; order Burkholderiales; family Alcaligenaceae; genus Achromobacter; species Achromobacter sp. HNDS-1. The sequence goes on along the minus strand of NZ_CP157584.1, from coordinate 2,243,452 downwards.
TGTTCGACGTGCGCGCGACCCTGCTGTTCACCAACACCCGCGCGCAGGCCGAGCTCTGGCACCGCGCGCTGGAATCGATCTGGCCCGAGGCCCCGGGCACCCTGGCGCTGCATCACGGCTCGCTCGATCCCAAGCTGCGCGCGGCGGTGGAGCAGGGCCTGCGCGACGGCACGATGCGCTGCGTGGTGGCCACTTCCAGCCTGGACCTGGGCGTGGATTTCCCGGCGGTGGACCAGGTGTTGCAGATCGGCAGCCCCAAGGGCGTGGCGCGCCTGCTGCAACGCGCCGGCCGCGCCCGGCACCGGCCGGGCGAGTCCGGCAACGTGGTGTGCGTGCCGGCGCAGGCGCTCGAACTGATCGAGTACGCCGCCGCCCGGCAGGCCATCGCGCGCGGCGAGATCGAATCCCGGCCGCCGCCGGTCGGCAGCCTGGACGTGCTGGCCCAGCATGCCGTCACGCTGGCGCTGGGCGGCGGCTTCGACGCCGACACGCTGTACCAGGAAGTGCGCGGCACGCATGCCTATGCCGCGCTCGATCGCGCCACCTGGCAGGCGGTGCTGGACTTCATCGTGCAGGGCGGCCGCGCGCTGGCCAAGTATCCGGACTATCAACGCGTGGTGCGCGACGACGACGGCCGCTATCGCGTGCACGACCGGCGCGTCGCGTTCCGCCATCGTTTGTCCATCGGCACCATCACCGCCGACGGCGCCGTGGCCGTCAAATACCTGCGCGGGGGCAGCCTGGGCTCGGTGGAAGAGGGCTTCCTGGCGCGCCTGCGGCGTGGCGACCGCTTCCAGTTCGCCGGCCGCACGCTGGAACTGGTGCGGCTGGAAGGCATGGTGGCCTATGTGCGCCGCGCCAAGGGCGGCGATGGCCCGGTCGCCACCTGGCAGGGCGGGCGCATGCCCCTGTCGACGCAGCTGGCCAGCGAAGTGGAAAGCCTGTATTCGCATCCCGGCACGCATCCGGAGATGCGCGCCGTCGCGCCGCTGCTGCGGATCCAGGCGCAGGCCAGCGCGCTGCCGGACCGGGGGCGGCTGGTGGCAGAACGCATCGGCACACGGCGCGGCATGCACCTGTTCCTGTTTCCGTTCGCCGGCCGCGCCGTGCACGAAGGCATCGCGGCAATGATCGCGCTGCGCTGGGGCCGGCGGCAGGCCAACACGATTTCCTATACGGTCAACGACTACGGGTTGATGCTGACGCTGGCCGAGCCGGCCGCGCTGGACGCGGCGCTGCTGCGCCAGTTGCTCAGCCCCGAACACATGGCCGAAGACCTGCGCGACGGCGTCAACCTGGGCGAAATGGCGCGCCGCCAGTTCCGCGAGATCGCGCGCGTGGCGGGCCTGTTGACGCCCTCATTGCCCGGCCAGGCGGCGCGCTCGCTGCGGCAGGTGCAGGCCTCCAGCGGGCTGCTCTACGATGTGCTGCGCCGCTACGATCCGGACCACCTGCTGCTGGCGCAAGCCGAGCGCGAAGTGTTCGAATTGCAGCTGGAGGCGCCCCGCCTGCTGGCGGCGTTGCACGACTGCCAGCGGCGCGAACTGGCGCTGTGCGAACCGCGCGCGCTGACGCCCCTGTCGTTCCCGCTGTGGACCGAAAGCATGCGCGGGCAACTCAGCACCGAGACCTGGCAGGCGCGCGTCAGGCGCGCCGCGCAGCAACTGGAGAAGCGCTATGAGCGCCTTGCCTGACGGCGCGTTGCAGGCGTTGCTGGGCGGCGAGCCCCTGTGGCTGTTGGGAACCCGTGCCCTGTTCTGGCCGGCGCGTTCGCGCCTGGTCATCGCCGACCTGCACCTGGGCAAGAGCCATGTGTTCCGGCGCGCGGGCATCGCGGTGCCCAGCGGCGCCACGCGCGGCGACCTGGACCGCCTGGCGGATGTGATCGCGCGCACCGCCGCCCGCGAGCTGTGGATCGTGGGCGACCTGTTGCACGGGCCCGCCGGGCAGGCGGGGTGGCGCGATACCTGGATGGCGTGGCGGCGGGACCATGCCGCGCTGGATGTCGCGGTGCTGGCGGGCAATCATGACCGCGCCCTGGATGGCCCGGCGTTCGGCGTGCGGCAGTTGGGCGAGACGCACATTGACGGCCCGTTCCTGTTCAGCCATGTCCCGCGGGCGGACCCAGACGGCCGGCACGTCATCGCCGGCCACATGCATCCGAAGACATCCGTGCGCGGCGTGCCGCGCAGCTGGCCGGCGTTCTGGCTGCGCCCCGGTCTCACGATCCTGCCAGCGTTTTCGGACTTCACCGGCGGCCATCCGGCCGATCGCGCTGACGGGCGCGTCGTCGCCTGCGTGGAAGGCGTCGCGATCGAGGTCGGCGCGCGCGCGCGGTGAGGGCGCCGGGCGAGGAATCGCGAAGGGGGCGGCCCGCGCTACCCCTGCTGCGCCTGCCACATCCGCCGATAGCGTCCCGGCTGCGCCAGCAGTTCGGCGTGCGTGCCCCGCTGCGTGATGCGGCCGTCCTCGAACACCAGGATGCGATCGGCCGCGACGATGGTCGACAGGCGATGGGCGATGACGATGACGCTGCGTTCCGCCACCAGCGTGTCGATGGCCGCCTGCACCGCCAGTTCGCTTTCGGTGTCGAGCGCGGCGGTGGGTTCGTCCAGGATCACGATCGGCGCGTCCTTGAGGATGGCGCGCGCGATCGACAGGCGCTGGCGCTCTCCGCCCGACAGCTTGCCGCCCGCCTCGCCCAGGCGGGTCTCCCAGCCTTGCGGCAGGCGCTCGATGAAGTCCAGGCAATGGGCGGCGCGCGCCGCCGCCCGCACCTCGGCCTCGCCGGCCTCGGGCCGCGCCATGCCGATGTTGCCGATGACGCTGTCGTCGAACAGGTGCACGTCCTGGAACACGGTCGAGATCAGGCGGTTCAGGTCCGCGGGCGGCAGGCTGCGGATATCCACGCCGCCGATCCGGATCGCGCCGCGCTGCGGGTCGGCGTGGCGCATCAGCAGGCGCGTCAGCGTGGTCTTGCCGGAACCGGACGGCCCCACCAGCGCGGTCAGGCCGCGCGCCGGCAGGTCCAGGTCGATGTCGCACAGCGCCGCGGCAGTGCCGCCGGCGTAGCGGAACTCCAGGTTTTCGATGCGGATGTCGGCCGGCCCGGCCAGGCCGCCCTGCGAGGGCCATTGCGGCAGCGGCGCCACCGCGCGCAGCTCCTCGATGCGGGCCAGCGCGGCTTCGATCAGCGCCAGGACCGTGGTGAAGTTCACAAAGGTCGCCAGCGGTTCGGCAAAGCGCGCCACCAGCACCAGCACCGCGCCCAGCGCCGCGGGCGCCAGGCTGCCCTGGGTGACCCAGAGCATGCCGCAGCCCAGGATCGCCAGCATGCCGGATTCGACGATGGCGGCCACCATCAGCGATGGCTTGGCTCCGCGCCGGTGGTGTTCGCGCTGCAATTGTTCGAGCTGCTCGAAGCCGGCGCGCAGGCGTTCGTTGGCGGCGCCGGCGCGGCCCGTCGCCAGGCACACGGGCAGCCCTTGCATGTATTCGAGCAGTTCGGCGTTCAGGGTCTCGTTGGCGCGCCCCGTGGCGGCGTGGCCTCGGTCCAGGGCCGGCCGGCGCCAGCGGTAGAGCGGCACGATGGCGGGGAACACCAGCATCAGCGCCACGCCCAGCCGCCAGTCCCAGGCCAGCAGCGCCACGGCGGCCGCGGCCGGCGTGACGATGGCGCCCAGGATCAGGTTGATCACCGTCAGCGCGTAGTTCATCTGTTCGTCGACGCCGCCCAGCAGCTTGGCGGCGATGCCGCCGGTGCGGTGGGCCTGCAGCGCCTCCAGCGGCATGCGCCGTAGCTGCTCGCCCAGCAGCACGCGCAACTCGTGCGTGGCGCGCGCCATGTGGCCGCGATAGTCGAAGCCCTGCGCCCGCCAGCGCAGGACGATGGCGGCCGCCGCCAGCAGGGTGAAGGCCGCCAGCCAGGCCAGCGCGGCGCGCCAGGGATCGCCGCGGGTCAGGTGGACGAACAGGGGCACGATGCAGGCCAGCGACAGGCCCTGGCACACGGCGGCCAGCAGCAGCAGGCACAGGCTGGCGCGCAGGCGGCCGGCCTGGCTGCCGGCGCTGCGGAGAAGGCGTCGATAGGTGTCGCGCCAGGGAGCGGGAGGTGTTGTCATGAGGCTTGGTCGCCCAGGGTCCAGCGACGGGCGCGTTGATGGTTGTGCCACAGCTGGGCATAGAGGCCGCCAGCCGCGTCCAGGGTGTCGTGCGTGCCGCATTCGGCCAGCCGGCCTCGGTCCAGCACCAGGATCTGGTCGGCGTGGCGGATGCTGGAGAGCCGGTGCGCGACCATGATGACGGTGCGGCCGCGCATCAGCGCGGCCAGCGCGGCGCCGACCGCGCGTTCGTTCTCGGGATCGGTGGCGGAGGTGGCTTCGTCCAGCACCAGGATCGGGCGGTCCATCAGCACGGCGCGGGCGATCGTCAGGCGCTGGCGCTGGCCGCCGGACAGGTCCTTGCCGCCCTCGCGCAGCACGGTGGCGTAGCCGTCGGGCAGCGCCAGGATGAAGTCGTGCGCCTGCGCGGCCCGGGCGGCGGCCTCGATCTCGGCCGGGCTGGCGTCGGGACGGCCCATGGCGATGTTCTCGGCCACGCTGCCGGAGAACAGGAAGTTGTCCTGGAACACGAAGGCGACGTGCTCGAACAGGGTCTCGCGTTCCAGGTCGCGCACGTCGACGCCGCCCACCAGCAGGCGCCCGGCGTCGATGTCCCAGAAGCGCGCGATCAGCCGCGCCACGGTGCTCTTGCCGGCGCCGGAGCGGCCCACCAGCGCCGTCAACTGGCCGGCGCGCGCGGTGAAGCTCAGGCCGTCCAGCGCGGGGGCGCCGCCATAGCCGAAGCGCACATCCTCGAAGCGCACGCTGGCGTCGGCAGGACGACGCTCCGGCGCGCGCGCTGGCGGCAGCGGCGCGATCGCCAGCACCTGCTGGATGCGCGCCACGCTCAGCTTGGCCTGGTCGATCATGTGCGCCAGCGACATCATCGGGAACATGGCCTCAGCCATGCCCATGCCGAACAGCAGCAAGGCCAGCCAGACGGGAAAATCGAGCTGGCCCTGCGCCGTCCACCAGGCGCCCAGCCACAGCAGCGCCGCCAGCGTCGGCAGCGGGCCCAGCACGGCGATCGCGAAGCGTGAGCTGAAGCTGGCGCCGCGATACCAATCGGTCAGCACGACCAGGTAGCGTTCCAGGGCGCGATGGTAGCGGCCGAAGGTGGTCTGGCCGGTATCGAAGGTGCGCACCACAGGCATCGCCTGCACGTACTCGATCACCGCGGCGCTGACCTGCTCGCGCGCTTGATGGTAGCGCCGCGTCATGACTTCGCGCCCGCGCATCGCCAGCGACAGCCCGCCCGCGCCCACCGCCAGCACGCCCACGGCGGCCAGCGCCATGCGCCAGTCCAGCGCGAACAGCAGCGCCGCGCTGAATACCGGCATGGCGTAGGCGCGGGCGAACAGCGGTGTGCTGTCGGCCACGAATACGTGCAGCGCCTGCACGTCGTTCTGCACCACCTTGGCCAGCGGACCGCTGCCCAGCGCCTGCAATTCGCCGAACGACAGCCGGGACAAGTGCCGGACCAGGTCGTTGCGCAGGATCACTTCCAGGCGGAAGGCGGCATAGTGCGACTGGTTGAAGGCCTGCAGCCGCAGGAAGCAGGCCAGCAGGGTGCAGGCCAGCGCGCCCAGGAACGCGGGCCAGGGGTAGGCGGCGGACGCCCGCAGCAGGTCGCGCATGGCCAGGGCCAGGCAGCCCAGGCTCGCCAGGCTGCACAGCACGCCGGCCACCGCCAGGCCCATGGCCAGGCGGATCCGGCCGCGCACCGGCCGCATGATTTCCCAGGGCTGGTTCATGCCGCCTCCCGGGGAACCCAGCGCATGGCGGCGAGCAGGCCGAGCACCGCCAGCGCGATCGCCGCGCCGACCACGCCGCCATAGCCGATGCGGCCGGCCAGCATGGTGCCGGCCGAGGTCAGCAGCATCGCGAAGAAATGGCTCACGCTCATCTGCAGGGTGTAGTCGGTGGCGGGGCTTTGCGGCGACGCCTGATCCATGATCAGCGTGCACAGCACCGTGGCGGCCGGGGTGTACAGCATGTAGTACAGCACCACCGCCACGCCCGCCGTGGCATGCGACCCCCAGGCCATGGCGGGCAGCGCCAGCCCGGCGATGCCCGCCACCTGCAACAGCGCCGCCGACAGGGTGGCGCCGCGCCGCGACCAGCGCTTGAGCAGGCGGCCGTAGGCCAGCGCCACGAGCAGGCCGGCGCTGGCGCCGACTACGTTGAGGACCAGCCCGATGTCGGCGAGCGACCAGCCGGTGTCGATCAGCGAGGGCATGATGACGGCATACCCCAGCGACGCGGAGGCCGGATAGAGCACCAGCAACAGCAGCCAGCGCTTGCGTTGCGGGCCGCGCCAGAAGGCCAGCAGGCGCGCATGGCTGGCGGGCCCGGCGCTGCGCGGCCACTGTGGTTCTCGGTAACCCAGCAGCTGGATCCACGACACCGCCGTGAGCGCGGCCAGCAACAGGCAGCAGCCGCGCCAGCCCAGCCTTGGATACAGCATCAGCATCATGCCGCCGCCGACCAGGTTGCCGATCAGGCCGCCGGCGATCTGCAGGCCGTTGCCGAAGCCGCGATCGGCCGGACGGGTCAGCAGCCGGCAGGCCAGGCCGTCGAGCGCCACGTCCTGGGCGCCCGAGAACAAGGCGGTGGCCCAGCACAGCAGGTAGATCGCCGTGAAGTCGGTCCGCAGGTCGAGCATGCCGATCAGGGCCAGGCACAGCACCAGCCCGGCTTGTGTCACCAGCAGCCAGCCGCGGTAGTGGCCGCGCAGGCCGGTGGCGTGGCGGTCGATCCACGGCGCGTACAACGCCTTGAGCGGCCAGGCCATGCCCATCAGGTAGACCAGGCCGAGGGTGTCCAGGCTGGCCCCGCCGTCGCGCAGGATGGCCACCATGGCGATGACGAAGAACATCAGCCCCAGGAACTGGGTGCTGTAGAGGCTGGCCAGCAAGGCCCAGGCGCGGCGCGATGGCACGGGGAAGATTCTCCGGACGGGTGAGCAGGCGGATGCCGGACGTGCCGCGAGATGGCGGCGCGGGGCGTACGCGGCAAACCGGCGGGGCGTGCCGCGAATTCATTGATGATAATGATTGTTATTGTTATTTCTACCCGAATCGGGTCATTTCAGCCTGAATCGGATAGAAGCACCATTCCACTGCCGGCCGTCTCGCCACGCGGCGCCGGGGTATCCGTGGGCTTTCGGGCCGGGACGGCTTGCCTTCGTCCGCTTTTCGGGGGCGGTGGCAGGGGCATTCCTTTTGCGTCGCGGTATTTATAATATAGTCCCCTAGACTATATTCAGGCATTCATCCGCCATGGCCCACACCATCCGCCAGAAAGAAAAACTCATCGCCCGCGTGCGCCGCATCCGCGGCCAGCTCGATGGGCTGGAACGCGCGCTGGAGGCCGAGACGCCCTGCGGCGAGGTATTGCGCCAACTGGCTTCCGCGCGCGGCGCGCTCAGCGGCCTGACCGCCGAGGTGATGCAGGGGCATCTGGACGAGCACGTGGTGCACGCGCCGTCCGAATCCGAGCGGGTCCAGGCGGCGCGGGAAATGATGGATGTCATCCGGGCCTACATGAAATAACGGCCCGCCGGCGCCGGGCCGTCGGTCACGGGCCTGGCGGGCAGCAGGAGCAACCCCATGAATCATTCCCCATCCCACGATCATGTCTTTCTGGGCCAGGACCACCGGCGCAACGAGCGTCGGGTGTGGTGGGTCATTGCCCTGACCGCCAGCATGATGGCCATCGAGATCGTTGCCGGCAATATCTACGGATCGATGGCGCTGGTGGCCGACGGCTGGCACATGTCGACGCACGCCGGCGCGATGCTGATCACCGCGCTCGCCTACGGTTATGCGCGCCGTCAGGCCCGCAATCCGCGCTTCACGTTCGGCACCGGCAAGCTGGGCGAACTGGCCGGATTCGCCAGCGCCATCGTGCTGGCGCTGATCGCCCTGATCATCGGCTGGGAAAGCCTGGCGCGGCTGGTCGATCCGGTGCCCATTCGTTTCGACCAGGCCATCGCCATCGCGGTCGCCGGGCTGCTGGTCAACCTGGTATCGGCCTGGCTGCTGAAGGATGACCATGGCCATGCGCACGGCCATGGCGGCCATGGGCATGGTCACGCGGGGCACGGGCATGACCATGATCATGGCCGTCTTGTCCGTGGCGCCCATGATCGAGGCCATCATGGCCACGACCACGGCCATAACCACGACCACAGCCACAACCACGACCACAACCACGACCACAACCACGACCACAACCACAACCACGGCCACGCGCCAGCCGCCGGTCATGGCCACCCCGCGCGCGTTCGTGACAACAACCTGCGTTCCGCCTACATCCATGTGCTGGCCGATGCCCTGACCTCGGTGCTCGCCATCGCGGCCTTGCTGCTAGGCCGCAGCTACGGCTGGCTATGGGCCGATCCGGCGATGGGCGTGGTCGGCGCGCTGGTCATCGCGCGCTGGTCGTGGGGCCTGATCCGCGACTCGGGCACCGTGCTGCTCGACGCCACGCCGCAGAGCGGGAAAATGCGGCGCGACATCGAACAGGCCCTGGATGCCGGCGACGGCGAGATTGCCGACCTGCATGTGTGGCAGGTGGGGCCGGGCCACTACGCGGCCATCGTGTCGCTGGTCACGCGCCATCCGCGCGACAGCGCGTTCTACAAGGCCAAGCTGGCGCATATCGCCGGCCTGTCGCACCTGACGGTCGAGACGCAGGCCAGTCCCTGAACGAGACGGCCCGCGCGCTCAGTCGCAGGCGCCGGCGTCGCGCAGGGCCGGATCGACGCAGCGGCCCCAGGCCTTGGCATCCTGCGCCGTGACGGGTAGGAAGCGGGTCATGTCGTGCACATACAGGAATACCCGCCCCGGCGTCTCGCGCAGTGCCCGGTGGAACGGCGCAATCTGCCCCGCGTCCAGCACGACCCGGCCCTGGGCATTGCTGAGCCCTTTGAGCAGCACGGTCTGTACCTTGGAATCCCACGACGGCAGGCCATCGCCCTAGACGGTGTCGGTCGGCATGGCCTACGCGATCATCGCGCCGTCCCGGTCGGGATCGGGACGCGAGCGGTAGACCGCGCGGGTCGTGCCATCGGCGTTCAAGCGCTGCACCCGCGCGGAACACGGCCGTGACGCGGCCTTGGCCGTCGCGGCTGACGCAAGCCTGCTGCAGCGCGCTCTTGCCACTGCGCGCCGACGTGAATTCGGCGTAGGCCATCAGCCGGCCCTGGGCATCATAGGCGAGCCGGTAGCCGCCATCCTCGACCTGGCGTCCACGCACCGGCCGGTAGTGGTCGATGCGGCACAGCCGGCCGTCGGCGTCGCGCTGCAACACGGTCGCGCCGGGCTCGCCGGCGCGGCTGGCGTAGACGCTCCAGTCCACCGCGTCGGGCCAGCGAGGGGGAAGACATGCCGGTGAACTCCTGGGGAGGACGGGATGCCCCGGATTATGCGCAGAGCGGCGAAGGTCTGTCACCCCGGGGGGAGGATCGCCGCCGTTGGGGCGCTTGAGATGCGCCAACGCTTCGTAACGACTGTGCGCCGGGGCCGGCGTTATGCTCGACCGGGCAGCATTCTTCATTGAGCAGGGCGCGGACCTGGCGAGCGCTATAGCCGTATAGGGTTCGCGCGTTGCCTGCTTCGTTTCGCGTTTCGCTTCTCATCGCAGGAGACCGATGATGATCAGCAAGAATACGATTTGCCTCTGGTACGACCGTGACGCGCTGGACGCGGCGCGGTTCTACGCACAGACCTTTCCCGAGAGCACCGTGGGCCGCGTGATGCATGCGCCCGCCGACTATCCGTCGGGGCGCGAAGGCGATGTGCTGACCGTGGAATTCACGGTGGCCGGGATTCCCTGTCTCGGCCTGAACGGCGGCCCCGGCATCCAGCACAACCAGGCCTTCTCGTTCCAGATCGCCACCGACGACCAGGCCGAGACCGACCGCTTGTGGAATGCGATCGTCGGCAACGGCGGCTCGGAAAATGTCTGTGGCTGGTGCCAGGACAAATGGGGCCTGTCCTGGCAGATCACGCCGCGCGTGCTGACCGAGGCGCTGGTGGCGCCGGACCGCGCCGCCGCCAGGCGCGCCTTCGAAGCCATGATGCGGATGGGCAAGATCGACGTGGCCGGAATCGAGGCGGCTTTGCGCGGTTGAGCCGGGGCGCGGCTCCGGCGGCGCGCCATCGCGCTCATTGCGCTGATGAGTGAACCCGCGGTAGCGCATCACGGCTTCCGTTAGGAAGACGTTCCGCCCATACGCCTGGTACGAGGCGGTGGAACGCCACGAGTCCGGTGGCGGCGCTTTCGCCGAGCATGCGTTGCAGTCGCCGGACCCGCGCAACGCGGTCAGGCCATTGCTCCTGTCCCTCGAACTTCGGGCGCCGCAAGGCGCCCGTGTCGTTGTTGCCGCCCGTTGTAAATGCCGCCTGCGGCTGCGCGGCATGCGCCGGGCGGGCCGCCCGGGCACGCCAGTTGCGCACGGCGTAATCCACCTGTGCAGACAGAAGGAGCAACGCCATGCAAACCGTATCCGACTTCATGCTGGACCGTCTCGGCCAATGGGGCGTGCAACGCGTGTTCGGCTATCCCGGCGACGGCATCAATGGATTGATTGGCGCTTTCGGGCGCAACGACACGTTGGAATTCGTGCAGACGCGGCACGAGGAAGGCGCCGCCTTCATGGCCTGCGCGCATGCAAAGTTCACCGGGCAGGTGGGCGTGTGCCTGGCGACCTCCGGCCCGGGCGCCATCCACCTGCTCAACGGGCTGTACGACGCCAAGCTGGATCACCAGCCGGTGGTGGCCATCGTCGGCCAGCAGGCGCGCAGCGCGCTGGGCGGCGACTACCAGCAGGAAGTGGACCTGGTGAATCTGTTCAAGGACGTGGCGCATGAGTTCGTGCACATGGTGACTTCGCCGGTGCAGGCGCGCCACATGGTCGACCGCGCCATGCGCATCGCCATGGAGCGGCGCAGCGTCACCTGCCTGATCGTGCCGAACGATGTGCAGGACCTGGAGGCGGTGCCGGTGCCGCCGCGCGAACACGGCACCGTGCGCACCGGCATCGGCGTCACCTCGCACGCGGCGGTGCCGCCCGTCGCCGCGCTGGCCAATGCCGCCGACATCCTCAATCGCGGCGAGCGGGTGGCGATGCTGGTGGGCGCGGGCGCCCTGTCCGCCGGCAACGAAGTGCGCGCGGTGGCCGAGCGCCTGGGGGCCGGCGTGGCCAAGGCGCTGCTGGGCAAGGCGGTGCTGCCGGACGCGCTGCCCTACGTCACGGGCGCCATTGGGCTGCTGGGCACCCAGCCAAGCTGGGAAATGATGAACGATTGCGACACCTTGTTGATGGTGGGCACGTCCTTTCCGTACGCGGAATTCCTGCCCAGGGAAGGCCAGGCCCGCGCCGTGCAGATCGACGTGGACGGCCGCCAGTTGAGCCTGCGCTATCCGGTGGAGGTCGGGCTGGTGGGCGATGCCAGGCTGACGCTCGACGCGTTGCTGCCCCTGCTTGAACCGAAGGCGGAAAACCCGTGGCGCGAACAGATCGAGAAGTCAGTGCGGCGCTGGCGCGAAACGGTGCGGGCCCGCGCCCTGGTCGATGCCACGCCGGTCAACCCGCAGCGCCCGTTCCTGGAGCTGTCCAGCCGCCTGCCGCCGCACAGCATCGTCACCTGCGACTCGGGTTCGGCCGCCAACTGGTATGCGCGCGACGTTCAGCTGGACGAAGGCATGATGGCCTCGGTATCCGGGGGGCTTGCCAGCATGGGCTGCGGCGTGCCTTACGCGGTGGCCGCCAAGCTTGCGTATCCGGCGCGTCCGGTGATCGCGCTGGTGGGCGACGGCGCGATGCAGATGCTGGGCATCAACGAACTCATCACCATCGCGCACCGCTGGAAGGACTGGAGCGATCCAACCCTGGTGGTGCTGGTGTTGAACAACGGCGACCTGAACCTGGTGACATGGGAGCAGCGCGTGATGGGCGGCGATCCGCGCTTTGCCGACTCGCAGTGGCTGCCGCAATTCTCTTACGCGGACTACGCCCGCCTGCTGGGCCTGGAGGGTATCCGCGTGACCTCGCCCGACGAGGTGGGACCGGCCTGGGACCGGGCCCTGTCGGCCGGACGGCCGGCGGTGCTGGAAGTGGTAACCGACCCGGAAATGCCGCCGCTGCCGCCGCACGTGTCGATGAAGCAATTCGGCGCCTACATGGCGGCCTTGCGCAAGGAGACCGGCGCCGCGGGCAGCGCCGCGTTGCGCGCCACCATCAAACAGTGGTGGGCAGGCTGACAGGGGCCGTGGCACGCGGCTTGCTGAAAGGACTGGGTCCGGGCTCGCAGCGCGGCTGGCGCGGACGTTTTTTTCAAGGAGGTGTCATGGCTACACAGAACGGCAACGGCACGTTGCGGGACCTGATTTCGGGAACCGAGAACCTGCTGCGCAGCACGGCCAGCTACGGTGGCGCGGAGATCGAAGCGGCGCGCGATCGCCTCAAGCAGCAACTCGATGCCGCGCGCGCCGAGGCGCGCGGTTGGGAGAAGCACGCGTGGCGGCGCGCCCGGGAAGTCTCGGCGGCCACCGACGGGTATGTGCACGAGAACGCCTGGAAGAGCATCGCCGGCGCCGTGCTGGTGGGCGCGCTGGCGGGCGCGTGCCTGATGTCGGAAGCCCGGCGCCGCTGAGGGCGGCCTCACTCGTCATTCACAACGATTCATCCTTCAACGACAGACAGCGGGAACAGTCCCGCAGGAGAAACGCGATGGAACAGCAAGCGAATATCGTCGGCGGTCCGAAGTCCAAGGCACTGGGCCCCGGCCCGGAGGTCATGGCCGCCAATACGCTGGAAGGCAACGATGTCTACAACGGCGCCGGCGAGAGCCTGGGGGACATCAAGGCCATCATGATCGACGTGCCGCGCGGCCGCGTGGCCTATGCGGTGCTGGCGCGCGGCGGCGTGCTGGGAATGGGCGAAAAGCTGTTCGCCATTCCCTGGGCGGCGCTGACGCTGGATACGGACCGCAAGTGCTTCGTGCTCAACGTCGACAAGGAGACGCTCAAGAACGCGCCGGGGTTCGACAAGGACAACTGGCCGAGCATGGCCGACGAGACCTGGGCGCGTGAGCTGCACAAGTACTACAACCAGGACATCTACTGGTAGCAACGGGCCGGCGCCCCGCGCGTCCGGCGTGTCCTGGCGGCCGGCGGCCTGCGCGTCCCTGCGCGGGCGGGCCGGCCGCGAGCCGAGCGGCCCGATGCGGAAAGCATCGCGCCCGGGGTAAAGTCCGATTACAATTCAGCAATTATTCAGGTTGGGCGGCCCGAGGCCCCGACCCCATTGCCAGGGATGACGACACAGATGCGCGACGCCATCAGGATTTTCGTGGGCTGCGACCCGAACGATTGCGACCTCGAACAGATGATGGTGCTGGACTACAGCGCCCGCAAGCATGCCTCGCGGCCGGTCGAGATCACCTGGATGCGTCTGTCGCGCGACCCGGCCAGCCCCTGGTATTGCGATCCCGAACGCGGTCGCGGCTGGCGTACCGAGAAATGGTCGACGCCGTTCTCCGCCTTCCGCTGGGCGGTGCCGGCCGCCGCCGGCTTCGAGGGCCGCGCCCTGTACATGGACGCCGACATGCTGGTGCTGTGCGACCTGGCCGAGATCTGGGACCTGCCCTTCGAAGGCGAGGCCATCGTCGCCGGCCGCCGCGACGGCGATGGCTGGCGGTCGTGCGTGGCGCTGTGGGATTGCGCCCGCGCCCGCGACCACCTGCCGGCGCTTGATGCGTTGCGCGCCAAGCGTCACGCCAACCGCGAAATGAAGCACTATTTCGCCGCGCGGCCGCAATTGGTGCGGCACCTGGACGCGCGCTACAACAGCATCGACGGCGAAGGCCTGGCGCCCGACGAGATCGGCATCCTGCATTATTCCGACATGGGCACGCAGTTCTCGCACCGCTACGCCATGCCGCGCCTGCGCGACGAAGGCAGGCGCCACTGGTTCGACGGCGAGGTGGTGGCGCATGCGCGCACCGACCTGGCCGAACTGTTCGACCGCTACTACCAGGAAGCGCTGGCCGCTGGCCACAGGCCCGACGACTACCGCGGCAGCATGCCGTTCGGCGAGGTGGTCAAGGCCTCGCAGAAGGACTACACCGGCAACCGGCCGCGAGCGCCGCGCCGCTCCTGGATACAGCGGCTCTGGGCCGGCGCGGTCGGCGGCTGAATCCGGCCCCTGCCGGGCGGGGCGGCCGGTCTGGCGGGCGGGCCGGGTTCCGGCGGCGTCGCGCGGCGGCTTTGGGCTTTAATAGCGGCATGTCCCGCGTTCCCCTCATCTCGTATTTCGCCAGCGGCGATGCCTTGCGCAGCCGCGGCGTCGGCGTCGCCACGCCGACCGCCACCCTGGCCCTGCCCGCGCCGCCCGCGCGCCTGCTGGCCGACTGGACGCGCGAGATCGATACCCGCCTGCAACTGGAGCCGGGCGATGTCGAGCAGATGCCGTTGGCGCGCGCCATCGTGCGCTGGCCCGACTATGGCGCCTGCGTGCGGGCCATGCGCGACTGGACCGCGGCGCTCGGCCTGGGCGATGCGCTGGACACGGGCGACATCGCCCTGATGGCTTGCCGCGGCGCCCGCTACCATCATGACGGCAACCAGTACGGCGGCGCCGCCTTCTGCAACCTGTTCCTGAGCGAGGACAAGGGCCTGGATCTGGTTTTCGCCCAGACCGGCCGGCGCATCGCCCTGACGCGCGGCACCGCCGTGTTGTTCGATACCTGCCAGCCGCATGGCGTGGTGCCGCGCGGCGCCAGCGTTTTCGACGCCGCCGACTTCGCGGACGGCCGCGATCTGTCGCAGGTATTCCTGACATGGGAACTGCCGATCGAGGACGCCCGCGTGGCGGGCGCGCTGGGCATCGACTTCGACGTCGATGCCGCCGGCGCGGCGCGGCTGGACGCGGAACAGGTGCGCCGTGGCGACGCGCGCCAATGCGTGCGGCCGGACAGCGGCCAGTGGACCGACGCGGACTGACAGCCGCTCGCCGCGCGGCCCGCGCAGCCCGCTCGGGCGCTTGACGGGCACTTAGCGGCCCCCGGCCAGGCACGTCGCGCCCGGACCGCCCCGCGGGAGCCGGGCGCGACATTCAGGACCGCCGCGCGCCCCTGTTGCACAGTGCGGACGCTTGCCTGGCCGGCGCCGCCGCGGGCGCGTAAACCGAATACATTACCGAACACATTGTGCAACAAGCTCCCGCGCCGCGCCGGTGACGGGAGAACATCAGGCAAGGGAGACGAGATGGATACGGCAGGCAAAGTGGGCGGCGGTGTGCGCGAGCGCGTCAGCGCCACGGAATGGCAGGTGCGCAAAGACCTGGCGGCGTTGTACCGGCTGGTGGCGCTGTTCGGCTGGGACGACCTGATCTTCACGCACATCACCGCCAAGGTGCCGGGCACCGAGCATTTCCTCATCAACCCCTACGGCATGATGTTCGACGAGATCACGGCCTCCAGCCTGGTCAAGATCGACCTGCACGGACGCAAGGTGATGGACTCGGAATACGACATCAATCCGGCCGGCTTCACCATCCACAGCTGTATCCATGCGGCCCGCAAGGACGCCATGTGCGTGCTGCACACGCACTCCATCAACGGCGTGGCGGTGTCGGCGCAGAAGGAAGGCCTGCTGCCGCTGTCGCAGTTCGCGTTCATCGTGCTGCGTTCGCTCGGCTATCACGACTACGAGGGCCTGGCGCTCAATCCCGAAGAGCAGCCGCGGCTGGTGCGCGACCTGGGCAGCAACAACTACCTGATCCTGCGCAACCATGGCCTGTTGACGGTGGGGCAGAGCATGGCCGAAGCGTTCCAGGCCATGCACCGGCTGGAAGCGGCCTGCATGGTGCAGGTGCGGGCGCAGGCCGGCGGCGGAGAACTGACCTTCATCCCGCCCGAGGTGCTGGCCCGCGCTGCGGTGGAATCCCCGGCCGACCGCGCCCACAAGGCCGCGCTGGCCTGGCCGGGGCTGCTGCGCCGGCTGGACCGGCGCAATCCGGGCTACGCCGACTGACGACCCCAGCGGTCCGCCGCGTCCCGCCGGTGCGGCGGGGCGGGCGCGGCCAGGGTGGCCAAGGCCCGCGCCTTATTTCTTCTCGGGCCGCGGTTCCAGGAACTCGGCGCAGTCCGGCACCGGCGTGGCCGGCTGGTAGACCGAGCCGTCTGCCTTCCACTTGTAGGTCACCGTGTAGCTGCACTGCTTGTCGGCCTGCGGTTGCAGTTGCGCGGCCGTCGGCGCGGGCCGCTTGCTCGAATCGGCGTAGCGGCTGGCGTCGGCCGGGCTGCGCGTGGCCTGGGTGGTGACCTGCAGGTCCGGGTACGGCTGCTGGCTGGGCAGGGCCTTCACCGTGGCGTCATAGCGGTAATAGTCCATGCAGTTGCCTTCGCGGCGTTTCTCGTCCGCCTCGTTGGCGCAGGCGCGGATGCCGGCCTTGGCGCTGTACGGCAACAATTGCACCAGGCTCGACGACTTGTCTCCCAGGTCGACCACGAACAGGTACAGGTCGCGGCGCGAGAAGCTGCCGCCGGGGAACTGGATTTCCTCCTTGTAGTCGGGCTCGTTGGGACCGATCACGCCCACCAGGGCGCGTTCCTCGCTCAGCCGGATCAGGTGCGGCCAGACCGTGAAGCGCGAGAAGTTCGGGATGTCGGGCAGGTCCCAGATGCGGTAGTCGGCGCGCAGCGTGCGGCTGGTGGCGAACGGGCCGTTTTCCTCGAAGCTGCCATCGACCTTGATGCCGACGCACCAGTCGGCCTGTTCGTTGCAGTACAGCTTGTTGCGCGGATCGAGCTTCAGTGCCTCGACATCGGGCTGGGCGGCGGTGGCCAGGGTGGGCAGGGCAGCGCAGAGCAGCAGGGCTAGGGCTTTGTTCATCGGGGTTCCTGGTGAGACGGCGGACGGATGCCGGCGCATTGTGGCCCGAAATCCCCGGCGGAGCGTCTCCAATTGTGTAAAACGCTGCAAAAAACATCGGCGCGGTTGAGCGCGGCGGGGCGAGGCAGAGGCGGGCGTGCCGGGCATGTCTTATCATCGGAGCGGAAATCAAGGCGACGCTGACTCGCCCCTGAACGTATATCGGAGACTCATATGGATATCGGATTCATCGGCCTGGGCGTCATGGGCACGCCGATGGCGCTCAATCTGGCCCGGGCCGGCACGCCGCTGGTGGTCTGGAGCCGTTCCCCCGGCGGCTACGACGCGCTGCGCGCCGCGGGCGCGCGCGTGGCCGACAGTGCCGGCCAGGTCTACGCGCAATGCCGCACCGTCATCCTGATGCTCGCCAACGACGCGGCCATCGACACGGTGCTGGCGCGCGGCACGGACGACTTCGCCGCGCGCGTGCGCGACCACGTGATCGTCAATATGGGCACCACATCTGCCGACTTTTCGCGCCAACTGGGCGCGGACATCGAGGCGGCCGGCGGGCGCTACGTCGAGGCGCCGGTGTCGGGCTCGCGCAAGCCGGCCGAAGCCGGGCAACTGGTGGTGATGCTGGCCGGCCACGACGACGACGTCGCCGCCGTGCGCGAACTGGTGCGGCCGCTGTGCCGCGACAGTTTCGTCTGTGGCGCGGTGCCGTCCGCGCTGGTCATGAAGCTGTCGGTCAATCTGTTCCTGATCACCATGGTCACGGGCCTGACCGAGTCGGTGCATTTCGCCGAGCGTCACGGCATTGACCTGGCCCTGTTCGCCGAGGTGCTGAACGCCGGACCGATGGCCAGCGACGTGTCGCGCGTCAAGCTGGGCAAGCTGGTGACGCAGGACTTTTCCGTACAGGCGGCGATCACCGACGTGCTCAAGAACAGCCGGCTGGTGGCCGAGGCCGCGCGCGGCGCCGGCATCGCTTCGCCGCTGCTGGACGCCAGCCATGCGCTGTACGGCGAGACCGAGGCCCAGGGCCTGGGCGCGTCCGACATGGTGGCGGTGATCCGCGCCATCGAACGGCGCACCGACGCGGGCTGACAGCCGCCAACCTTTCTTCTTTTTTTTCCGTAGCACCCATGATTACCCTGAGAACCTCCACCCCCGCGGACGGCGAACGCGTCGTCGACATCTGGCGCCGCGCCGTCGATGCCACCCACGACTTCCTGTCGCCGCAGGACCGCCATGACATCGAGGCCGAGGTGGTGGGCTTCCTGCCCGCCGCCACGCTCGATCTGGCCGTGGATGCGAACGACCGCGCGCTGGCGTTCATGCTGCTCGACGGCGGCCACATGGAAGCGCTGTTCGTCGACCCCGCAGCGCGCGGCACGGGCGTCGGGCGCGCGCTGGTCGAGGACGCGCTGCGGCGCCATCCCGGCCTGAGCACCGACGTCAACGAGCAGAACGCGCAGGCGATCGGCTTCTATGAACGGCTGGGCTTCGAGCGCACCGGGCGTTCCGAGCGCGATGGCCAGGGACGGGCCTATCCGCTGATCCATCTGCGTCATCGCGGCGACGCGCCGGCATGAGCCCGGTCTTCAAGTCCGAGCGCCACGCCGAAGCCGTGCGCCAGGCCTATGCCGCCGCGCTGGCCCATTGGCCGGCCGATGTGCGGCGGGTGATGGTGCCGACGCCGGCTGGCGACACCCATGTGCTGGTGTGCGGCCGCGAGGACGCGCCGCCGCTGGTGCTGCTGCATGGCGCGCAGAGCACGGCCGCCAGTTGGCAGCGGCAGGCCGCGGCCTGGGCGCCGCATTTCCGCATTTACGCAATCGACCTGATCGGCGAGGCCGGCCCGAGCGCGCCGGCGCGGCTGCCGCTGGCGAGCGATGCGCACGCGGCCTGGCTGGAGGCCGTGCTCGACGGCCTGGGCGTGGCGCGCGCGGCGTGCTTCGGCATTTCGCTGGGCGCGTGGCTGGCGCTGGACTTCGCCGTGCGGCGGCCGGCGCGGGTCGAGCGGCTGGCGCTGTTGTGCCCGTCCGGCATCGGCCGCCAGAAGAACATCCTGCCGTGGGTCCTGCCATTGTTGCTGCTGGGGCCCGCCGGCCGCGCGCTGGTGCGTCGCCGCATCATCGGGCCGCTGCCGGCCGATCCGGCGCCCGCCGACCGTGCCCAGTTCGCGTTGATGCACGCCATCGACCGCGGCTTCCGCTCGCGCTTCGGCGCCATTCCGGTTTTCGGCGACGAGGCGCTGCGTCAGCTGGCGCAGCCGCTGTTCGTGGCGGTGGGCGGGCGCGATGTGATGCTCGATTCGCAAGAGACCTGCGAACGGTTGCGCCGCCTGGCGCCGCGCGCGCAGGTGACGCTGTTGCCGCGCGAACGCCATTTCATCCGCGGGCAGAACGACGCGGTGCTGGCGTTCCTGCGGGCGGCCTAGGGCCTGTTCACACGACAAGGCGCCTCGCACACGCCGGCAATCGGGCGCCAGGCCGGTGCGGTCGCGCGGCAATGGGAGCGCGATTGCGCCGTCAGCGTGGCGCGCCCGAGGTCTCCGGTTGCAGCGCTGGCGGCTCGAAGGCCCGCATCGCGGGCGCCTCACCGTGCCAGCGTTCCACCTGCACCAGCGCCGATAGCGCGCTCGGGCCCTGCGCCAGCCGCGACGTGCCCACGTCCACCGTCAGCACGTTGGGGTTGCCATGACGCTCCAGCGCGTCGTCCTGCGGATCGAACCAGGCGCCGGTCGGCATCACCACCACGCCGCGCAGCAGGTCGGCGCTGAGTTGCGCGCCGCCGAGGCAGGCGCCGCGATCATTGAAAAGGCGCACCACATCCCCCTGCGCGATGCCGCGCTCGGCGGCGTCGTCGGGATGCAGCAGCACCGCCTCGCGCCCGGCGACCTTGTTGGCGCGGGTGGCCGGCGCCGGGTCGAGCTGCGAGTGCAGCCGGTCGGCGGGCTGGCAGGTGACCAGGTGCAGCGGCCAGCGCGCGGCGCGCTCGGCGCCCAGCCATTCCACCGGCGGCAGCCAGGCCGGATGCGGCGGACAGTCGTCGTAGCCGAATTCGGCGATGGCCGCGCTGTGCAGTTCGAGCCGGCCGGAGCGGGTCTTGAGCGGATGCGCGGCGGGGTTTTCACGGAACTGCTCGAACAGCACGAAGTCGCGCGCCGGCGGCGGCAGCGCGACGTGGCCGCGTTCCCAGAATTCGTCGAAGGCCGGCAGCGTCAGTTGCGCCGCTTCCCAGGCCGGCCGCATCTGTTCGTAGATGTGGCGGATCCAGGTCATTTCGTCGCGGCCTTCGGTGAAGGCGTGCTCGAAGCCGCCGCGCGCGGCCAGCTCGCGGTAGATGTCGAAGTCGTTGCGGCTGTGGCCCACCGGCGCCAGCGCCTGCCGCATCGCCAGCAGGTAACGGTCGCGCGACGAGCCGCCGATGTCGTTGCGTTCCAGCGTGGTGGTGGCGGGCAGCACGATGTCGGCGCGGCGCGCGGTCGGCGTCCACCAGGGCTCGTGCACGATGATGGTCTCGGGCCGGGCCCAGGCCCGCATCAGCCGGTTCAGGTCCTGGTGGTGATGGAACGGATTGCCGCCGGCCCAGTAGACCAGGCGGATGTCCGGATAGATGCCGGTCCTGCCGTTGAACTCGTAGGGCTCGCCCGGCCGCAGCAGCATGTCGGTCAGGCGTGCCACCGGGATCGAGGCGCCAGCCGGATTGCGGCCGGCGCGCATCTCCGGCGCGGGCAGGTCGGGACGCGGATTGCCGGCCCCGTTCATCGAACCATGGCCGAAGGCGAAGCCGCCGCCGGGCAGGCCGATCTGGCCCAGCAGGGCGGCCAGCGCCACGCTGCCCCAGTAAGGCTGTTCGCCGCGATGGCCGCGTTGCAGCGACCACGAACACGACAGTAGCGTGCGGGTGCCGGCCGCGTCCCGCGCCAGCGCGCGGATGGTATCGGCCGGCACGCCGCAGATGCGCGCGGCCCAGGCAGCGTCCTTGGGTTGGCCGTCGGCGCGGCCCAGCAGGTAGTCGGCGTACTGCTCGAAGCCATTGCAGCAGCGCGCCAGGAAGTCGCGGTCGTGGCGGCCCTCGGCCAGCAGGGTGTGGGCCATGCCCAGCATCATCGCGGCGTCGGTGTTGGGACGGATGGGGATCCATTCGGCCGCCAGCGCCACCGGCGCGTCGCCGCGCGTGGGGCTGACCACGACGGTGCGCATGCCGGCCTGGCGCGCCCGCGCCAGCCAGCCGGGGGCGCTGTGGTCGCCCGCGCCGCCCGAGGCGATCTGGGTGTTGCGCAGCGGGATGCCGCCAAAGGCGATCAGCAGCCGGGTGTGCCCGACCACGCTGTTCCAGTCCGTGATGCGGCCGGTCACGGGGGCATAGGTGCCGATGATGTGCGGCAGCAGGAATTGCGCCGCGCCCCAGCTGTAGTTGCCCGACTGGTCGACGCAGCCGCCGCCGGCGTACAGGAAGCGGTGTGTCAGCGTGCGGGCGTGGTGCAGGCGGCCGGCGGAAGACCAGCCATACGAGCCGCCGAAGATAGCGGTCGGCCCATGCCGGGCGCGCACCCGTTGTAGTTCATCGTGCACCAGCCCCAGCGCGGTGTCCCAGTCGACCTCCACGTAACCGTCCACGCCGCGCAGCTCGGGCGCGCCGCGATGCTTGAGCCAGCTGGCGCGCACGGCGGGGCGGGCGATGCGCAGCGGCGAATGCACCATGTCGGGCATCGCATGGATAAGCGGGGACGGGGCCTGGTCATGGACGAACGGCTCGCAGCCCACGACACGGCCGTCGCGCACCAGCGCGGTGTACGCGCCCCAGTGGGACAGGGACGGATAACGGGAGATCGCTTCGGACATGCGGGCGGCGCCGTGAAAAGCGTATTGTCATGGAAATCCTCATAACTTAAACGCATTGCCTTAGAAATTCTTTGTCTTTCGGGCCCCTCGAAAGTGTGGAAAATAGAAAAATTTTCGGGGCCGCTCTTCCTATACTGCAAAAGCAGCAAGGGGAATGGCCAGGCGCGGGCGCCAACCATCGCGCGCCAGCCTGGCCTTATTTGATTGAGCAGTCCATCCGCATGTGGAGCAGGTCATGAGCAAAATGAAAATCCAGGGGTCCTTCGTCGCCATCGTCACGCCGTTCAATCGCGACGGCAGCGTCGATTTCAGCGCCTTCCGCAGTCTGTTGAAGTTCCAGGAAGACAACGGCACCGCCGCCGTGCTGATCATGGGCTCCACGGGTGAGGTCTCGATGCTGTCGCCCGAAGAGCGGCGCCAGGTGATCGTCGAGACGGCCAAGATGAAGACCGGCAAGATGAAGCTGTTCTACGGCTGCACCGGCAACAACACCGACTCCACCATCGACTACCTGAAGTTCGCGCACGCCAATGGCGCTGACGGCGCGATCCTGGCCGCGCCCGCCTACATCTGCGCGTCCGAGGCCGACACCGAAGCCTATTTCCTTGAAGTGGCCGACGCCACCGACCTGCCCCTGGGCATCTACAACAACCCGCCGCGGGTCAAGAGCGACCTGCACTGGGACCAGCTGCTGCGCATCTTCAAGCACCCCAACTACGTGGTGCACAAGGAATCGACCACCCGCGTCGGCCAGGTGGCGCAGGTGCTGCGCGGCCGTCCCGACGTGTCGGTGATGTGCTGCGACTCGCCCAACCTGGGCCTGGTCGTCCCCACCATGAGCCTGGGCGGCCACGGCACCGCCAACATGACCGGCAACATCGCGCCCGCGGAGATGGCCGACATCTCGCGCCCGTGGGACACGCCGGACGTGTCGGTCAGCTTCCGCGAAGGCTACCTGGGCCTGCTGCCGATGCTGCACTACTCGTACTCGGCCATCAACCCGGTCGCCATCAAGTCGCTGATGAAGGCGGTGGGCCTGCCGGTCGGAGACCTGCGCCGACCGCTGCGCGGCCTGGAGGGCGACGCACTGGCCAAGGGCCTGCGCATCGTGCGCGAGCTGGGGCTGGACGCCAAGTACGGCTTCAGTTCCGCCCAGCTCAAGGCGGCCTGATTCCCCTGTTCCGGCGGCAATAGCCGCCGGATGCATATTGACGATCCACGACATGGCGGCCGCGAGCGTCGCGGCCGGTGGCGTGGTCGGCCCCTGCGCGTCCGGAATGGACGCGCCATCGCCTAGAGAGACCCATCATGTTCCGTTCCCCGTCCCGCCCCGCGCCGCTCAAGCGGCTGCTCAGCGCCGCCCTGCTGGCGGTGGGCGTCGTGTCAGGCGCCGCCGCGCTGGCCGACGACAACTATCCGCAGCGCCCGATCACCCTGGTGGTGCCGCACCCGCCCGGCGGCTCCGTCGACGGCGTGGCGCGCCTGTATGCCGAACAGCTGGGCAAGGAGCTGGGCCAGTCGATCGTGGTGGAAAACCGCGCCGGCGCCTCGGGCATGATCGGGGCGGCCTACGTCGCGCGGGCCGCGCCGGACGGCTACACGCTGTACCTGAACGCGTCCATCCACGCCATCAATCCGCTGCTGTACAAGAAGACCATCAAGTTTGATTCGGTCAAGGATTTCACGCCGATCAGCGAGCTGGCGCAGGGCGCGCTGATCTTCAGCGTCTATCCCAAGGTGCCGGCCGAGAACGTGGGCGACCTGGTCAAACTGCTCAAGGCCGAACCGCAGAAGTACTCCTTCGCCACTTCCGGCTTCGGCTCGGCCGGGCACCTGGCCGCGGCCTCGTTCCTGCATGACAACGGCCTGGACCAGATCCCCATCGTCCTCTATCGCGGCGGCGGTCCGGCGCTGTCCGATCTGGTCGGCGGCCAGGTGCAGGGCCTGATCGATCCGATGCTGTCGTCGCTGCCGATGGTGCGGGCTGGCAAGCTCAAGGCGCTGGCCGTGACCGGCGCCGCGCGCAGTCCGCTGCTGCCCGATCTTGCCACCATGAAGGAGCAGGGCCAGAAGAACTTCGAGTTCTATTCCTGGTATGGCGTGTGGGGGCCGGCCAAGCTGCCGGAGCCGGTACTGCGCAAGCTGGAGGCGGCCTCGGCCAAGGTGATGGCCAACCCCAGGATCGTCGACCAGCTCAATGGCCTGGGCTTTGAACCGTCGGTCAAGAACTCGGCGGCCTTCGCCAGGTTCATCGACGCCGAGATGAAGCGCTACCAGGTCATCATCGACCAGGCCAACATCCACATTACCGAATGATGCGAACCCATTGACCAGGCCCCCCGCCGCGGGGGGCCGTGGCGTCATGGCGCGGCCACGCGCGGCTTGAGCGTCGCGGCCAGCGCCACCAGCAGCAACAGGCTGGCGGCCACCACATAAGGCATCCAGGGGCGCACGCCATACAGCAGCGTGCATACCAGCGGCGCCACCACCATCGCCATGCCCTGCACCGCGATCACCGAGCCGGCGGCGATGCCTTGCTCGTCGGCGGTCACGGCATTGGCCGCCAAGGTCTGGATCGAGGGGAACACCAGGCCCATGCCGGCCGCCATGACGGCGTAGCACGCCACCAGCCCCGCGGTGCCGCCCAGCGCCGGCACCAGCAGGAAGCCGATGCCCGACAGCAGCGCGCCGCCCGCCAGGCAGCGCGCCGCGTTCATCCGGCGCGCCTTGGCCAGCTCCACCTGCACCAGGATCAGCATGACGCCGACGGTGGTCATGGCCCAGCCCGCCGTTCGCGCGGCCGGGCCGGGCGCCTGGCGCAGCGCGTCCATGGCGTAGAAGCCGACGATCATCTGCGCGGTGATGACCGCGCTCATGGCCAGCAGCATCGCGGCCAGCGGCAGGCGCAGCCGGCGGTCGCTCAGCTTGAGCGGCGGCGTGGCGCGCGGCTCGTGCGCGGCGTCGGACGGCAGCTTCGCGGCCAGCCACAGCGTGCCCAGCAGCGGCAGCGCGGCGGCGATGTACAGCGGCAGCGTCAGGCTGTCCTTGACCAGCAGGCCGCCGATGGCCGGCCCCAGCACCATGCCCAGGCCGTTGGCCGCGCCCAGCTTGGCCATCATGGCGCCGCGTTGCTCCGGCGCGGTGATGTCGGCGATGCGAGCCGCGCTGACGGTGGGCATGGCGGCGTAGAAGGCGCCGATCAGGGCGCGCAACGCCATCAGCGCCAGCAGCGCCAGCCAGACCGGCGGCGGCTCGCGCAGCATCAGGTCCAGGCCGATGGCCAGCAGCAGGTAACTGGCGATGTAGCCGGCGGCGGCGCGCAGCAGCACGCCGCGGCGGCCGATGCGGTCGCTGCGGCCGCCCCAGTAGCGCGCCATCAGCATCCACAGCACGCCGGCCACGGTGACCACCAGGCCGCCATGCCATTCGGCCAGCCGCAGGCCGCGCACCACCGGGCCGATCACGGGCATGAAGGCCATGATTGCGGTCAGGCACAAGGTGTTGAAGACGAACAGGGCGGCGGCCTCGTTCGGGCGGCGGGCGGTGTCTGGCAAAGGCGGCATGGAAAATTTGATGCGGATGAAAATTGTTATCATCCAGGCCAGGCGGCGGCCGCGCTAGCGAATCCGCGCCGGAAATTGCGGAATTGGAACAAAATGGCCTCTCAGCCCCGTCCTGCCCCGGACCGCCGCGCACCCCTTACGGCGCAGGACCTGCTGCGCCTGCTGCCGCCGGATTGGCTCAGGATCCGCACCCAGCACGAGCTGCCGGGCGGCATCTCGATCGGCTGCCTCGACGGCCGACCCGAGTCCGACTGGGCCGCCAGCGGCGCCGCCGAATCCAGCGTCGGCGTGGCGATCGTGCTGGAAGGGCAGTTCGGGGTGGGCTTCGAGGGCGGCGCGGCTCTGCGCATCCAGCCGGGCAGCGTCATCCTGCACGGCACGGCCGAGCCGGTGCCGGGATGGGACGAATTCAAGGGCCGCCACAATATCCGCGCCGTCGACATCCGTTTTTTCAGCGACACCGTGCGCGCCCTGTGGCGGCGCACCTGGCGGCAGGTGCCGCCCGCCGCGTTCGCGGCCGACGGCAGCGTGCCGGCGCGTGACGCGCAGTTGGCGACGCTGCCGCTGTGGCCGGGACTGGCGCGCGTGGCCGGCGAGATCCTGGCCTGGAACCAGGACCGTGGCGAGATCGCCGCGCTGTATCTGCAAGGCAAGGCCCAGGAGGCCCTGGCCCTGACCCTGGCGCACCTGGCCGGCCGCGCCGCGGCCGACTTGCCGCCGCCGGCCGACCGCAAGCGGCTGGCCGAGGCCCACCGCCGCATCCAGCACGAATACGCCGATTGCCGCGGCGTGCGGCAGCTGGCGCACGCCGTGGGCCTGAGCGAAAAGCGGCTGCAGGCCGGCTTCATGTCGCTCTACGGGCAATCAGTGCACGGCTGCCTGCTGCAAGCGCGGATGGAGGCCGCCGCCGGCCTGTTGCGGCGCGGCTGCTCGGTTACCGAAACCGCCTACAGCATCGGCTTTTCCAGCCTCAGCCATTTCATCAAGGCCTTCAAGGCGCATCGCGGCGCCACCCCCAAGGCCTGGCTGCGCGGCGCCGCGCGATAGCCGCGCCCGGTGGGGGGTAGCGGCAATACCGGTATCGCGGCTGGCCTTGCTGCGCGCGGCGAGGCTGGCAACAATCGCGCTTTCACCATTCACGCCCGAACGCCACAAGGCCCGCTGCCATGACATCGCCCACATCCCCGGAACCCGCCGACGCGGCCGCGCCCGCCGAGAACATCCACTGGCGGCGCAATCTGGCCGTCTGTTTCGCCGGTTCGTTCAGCACCATCGTGGCAATGACGCTGCTGCTGCCGTTCCTGCCGCTGTATGTGGAAGAGCTGGGCGTGCAGGGCCATGCCGCCATCGTGCAATGGTCCGGCGTGGCCTATGGCGCCACCTTCTTCGCCGCGGCGCTGGTGGCGCCGCTGTGGGGCCGGCTGGGCGACCGCTACGGGCGCAAGCTGATGCTGGTGCGCGCTTCGTTCGGCATGGCGATCTGCATGTCGCTGACCGGCATGGTGCAGAACGTGTGGCAGCTGGTGCTGCTGCGCTTGCTGGTGGGCCTGGCCGGCGGCTATGCCTCGGGCTCGACCATCCTGGTGGCGATGCAGGCGCCCAAGGCGCGTTCGGGTTGGGCGCTGGGCGTGCTGTCGGCCGGCATCATGGCGGGCAACCTGGTGGGCCCGCTGATCGGGGGCGGGCTGCCGCCGCTGATCGGCATCCGCGCCACCTTCCTGCTGGCCGGCGGCGTGATCTTCCTGGCCTTCCTGGCCACCGTGTTCCTGATCAAGGAGATGCCGCGTCCGGCCAAGCCCGCCCGATCGGATGGCAAGCGGCGCGGCGGCTGGGCGCAGATTCCCGACAAGCGGCCGGTGGCCGCGATGCTGGCGACCGGCATGCTGCTGATGTTCGCCACCATGTCGATCGAACCGATCATCACGGTCTACGTGGGTCAGCTGGTGGACGACCCGGCCCGTGTCACCCTGGTGTCGGGCGTGGTGATGTCGGCGGCGGCGCTGGGCGCCATCCTGTCGGCGTCGCGATTGGGCCGGCTGGCCGACCGGGTCGGCCACTGGACGGTGATCATCGGCGCGCTGGCGGTGGCCGCGCTGCTGCTGGTGCCGCAGGCCTTCGTCACCGCCGGCTGGCAACTGGTGGCGCTGCGCTTCCTGATGGGACTGGCGCTGGGCGGGCTGCTGCCATGCGTGACCAGCGTGATTCGCCACAATGTGCCCGACGGCGTGGGCGGCAACGTGCTGGGCATGTCGATCTCGGCGCAGTATGCCGGCCAGGTGGCCGGGCCGCTGCTGGGCGGCTTCATCGGCGGCCATTTCGGCATGCCGGCGGTATTCCTGGGCACCGCGGTGCTGCTGGCGCTGGGGGCGCTGGCCAACGGCGTGCTGCGGGCGCGCCACCAGCGCGCGCTGGCCGAGGCCTAGTGCGCGGCCGTCACGCCGATGGCGCGACGGCGCGGGCCGCGCATGGCCGCCTCAGAAGCCGGCCGAGCGCGCATCCATGACGTGGTCGATCAAGCCCCATTCGACCGCTTCCTCGGCGCTCATGTAGCGGTCACGGTCCAGGCTGCGCTCGACGTCCTCGTAGCTGCGGCCGCAGTGTTCGGCGTACAGGCGGATGATGCGTTGCTTGGTGCGCTGCATTTCCTCGGCATGGATCAGCATGTCCGAGGCCTGCCCCTGGAAGCCGCCCAGCGGCTGGTGCACGTGCAGGCTGGCGTTGGCCAGCGCGGCGCGCTTGCCGGGTTCGCCCGCCATCAGCAGGAACGAGCCCATCGAACGCGCCGTGCCCATGCACAGCGTATGCACCGGCGACTTGATGAACTGCATGGTGTCGTACATGGCCAGGCCGCTGGTGATGACGCCGCCGGGCGAATTGATGTACAGGTGGATCGGCTTGCCGGGGTTCTCGGCTTCCAGGAACAGCAGCTGCGCGCACACCAGGGCCGACACGGCGTCGTTGACCTCGCCGCTCAGGAAGATGATGCGTTCGCGCAGCAGCCGCGAATAGATGTCGAAAGAACGTTCGCCGCGGCCGGACTGTTCCACCACCATCGGGACGAGCTGCATCGTTTCGCTCATGGGCGAACTCCTGTCTTGCGTGAAAGAGGGACCGGGGGTCAGGCGGCGAGCTTGAAGCCGGACCAGGAATCGTTGGCCGCCCGCGGCAGCGGTTGCGCCAGCCGCGCGTCATCGGGCGTGTGGACGATGGTCAGGCGGGTGCCGCCGTCGGCGTTGGGGCTGAGCTGGAACGTGACCACGCTTTCCAGGCAGGGCGGCAGCGTCTCGCGCATGCGGTAGCGGATTTCGACGCCCGGGGTGGCGGCCAGCGGCTCGGGGTCGGCCAGCGCGCCGTCCGGCAGCCATTGCTCGCGCAGGGCGGGAACGCTGATCGCGCGCCAGACTTTCTCGGGCGGCGCATCCAGGTCGTAATCGAGCACCAGCGCGGTGTCCTGCGGGGCGGGGGCCGTCGGGGTCATTGGTCCATGTCCTTGAGCAGTGTCTTCAGGGCGTCGACGCGCGCCGGCCACCAGGCGCGGTACTTGGACAGCCACCCGGCGAGCAGCGCCAGCCCGTCCGGGTCGACCTGATAGTTGACGAAGCGTCCCTGGCGTTCCTCGCGCACCAGCCGCGCCTGGCGCAGCACCGCCAGGTGCTGCGAAACCGCCGGCTGGCTGATGTCCAGGCCTTCGCGCAGCGCGCTGGCGTTCATGGCGCCCGCCGCCAGCTTGTCGAACAGCGCGCGGCGGGTGGGGTCGGCCAGGGCCTTGAAGATGTCGTTTTCGATCATGGCAACACATTAGCAAACGCTTATGTGTTGTGCAAGCCCTGACCGGGCAGTGCTTGCGCGCGCCGCCGCCCCTCTCAGTGGATGGTGCGGGACCCCTTGCGGGCGCGCTTGACCTCGTACATGCGGGCGTCGGCCAGGCGCACCGCTTCCTCGGCCGTCAGGCCGCGCGGGTCCAGCGCCACCACGCCGACGCTGGCGCCCTCATACGCCAGGGCCGCCTCGCCGAGCTGGAAGCGGCCCACGGTGGCGGCGGTGGCGCGGTCCTCCAGCGACCGGGCGGCCTCTTCGGCGTCGCCGCGTTCGGCCTCGTGCCCCGGCGCCGCGTCGCCGCGCGCCAGCGCGGGGCCGGGCCCGATCAGCACGAACTCGTCCCCGCCCAGTCGGCCCACCATGTCGGAGGCGCGCAGCGCCATCGCCAGGCGCCGCGCGATTTCCCGCAGGAAGACATCGCCCTGCTGATGGCCATGGGTATCGTTGATGCCCTTGAAGCCGTCCAGGTCGACCATGCCCACCAGCACGCTGCCGCCTTCGCGCAGGGCGCGGCCGCGCAGGCGGTCCAGTTCCTCGTACAAGGCGCGGCGGTTGGGCAGGCCGGTCAGCGGATCGGTCAGGGCGAAGGCCATCAACTTGGCGTTGGCATCGCGCAACTGCGCGACAAGTTGTTCGCGTTCGATGAAGTTGGCGATCACGCTGGAGAACAGCCGCAGGATCGATTCGGCCTGGGGCGCGATCGCGCGCTGGCTGGCGCTGGCGCCGCACAGGGTGCCCAGCAAGAGGCCGTCGTCGGTGCGGATCGGCGCGCTGACGTAGGTCTGGATGCCGAGCTGGCGGGCCGCGTCGGAGTCGGGCCAGCAGGCGCCGACGTCGCTGGTGGCCATGCGGCCCTCCGCCAGCGCGCGCTTGCACAGGGTGTCCGCCCACGGCACCGACAGGCCTTCGGCGATTTGCAGCGTGCCGGCATTGCGCGCGTAACGCACGTGCTGCAGGGCGGCGTCCAGGTCGATCGACGTGAGGTAGGTGGACTCCAGGCCGGTCACGGCCCCGAGCATGTCCAGGAGGGGGCGCGTCAACTGTTCGACCGATTTGGCGGCCTGCAGCGACGCCGAAAGTTCGGCGAGTATCGGGTCCAACGAAAGCTCCCTGCGTATCACTGTGGCGATGCCGCTCCCGCGCGTCCAGGCGCGTCGTCGCATGCCCGGGCCGCGGCCCGGCCCAACCCCGATTATGCCTTGCCAGGATGGCGGCAACGCCTGTCTTGCGCGGGCGCGTGTCCGGGCCGGTCGCCCGGCCTAAAGTCCCTAGCGGCATTGCCGTAAGCCTGGGTGGCGCGGAGCTTATCGCGTACCTGGATACCCGTGCCCTCCGGCCCGGGCAGTTGCAGTAAGAAGACAAGCATGAAAATCACCTCGTTGCGCAACAGGATCCTGTTGATCACCTGTTTCACCGTCATCGGCGCCCTGGCGCTTTCGGGCATCGCGATCTATCACATCGTGCGCGACAACATGATGGCCACCATCTCCGCGGACCTGGACGCCATCGCCGCCGGCAACGCCAGCGCCATCGACCGCTGGTCGGCGGACAAGGCCCAGGCCGTGTCCGCCACCGCCGCCGTGGTCGAGAAGGGCGACCCGCGCGGCCTGACCCGGCTCATGGGCGAGACCAACGGCTTTCCCATCACCAGCATCGGCTGGAGCGACAAGAGTTACTTTTCGACCGCGCAGACGCCGCCCGACTACGACCCCACGGCGCGCCCCTGGTACAAGAGCGCCGTGGCCGCCGGCAAGCTGACCGTCACCAAGCCCTATGGCGATTCGGGCACCGGCAAGCCGTACGTGGCGTTCACCGCGCCGATCGTGCGCAACGGCCAGACCACCGGCGCCATCAGCGGCGCGGTGGCGCTGGACGGCATCAAGGACGTCATCAAGGCCATCCGCCCCACGCCCGCCAGCACCGCGTTCGTGCTGGCCAGCGACGGCCAGGTGATCTCGCACGTCGATGACAAGCTGGCGCTCAAACCCTCGACCGACGTGGCCGCCGGCCTCACGCCGGCCGCGCTGGCCGAAATGGCGCGCGACGGCGCCGCGCCGATGGCGCTGAGCCTGGGCGGCGTTCCCAAGCTGCTCAAGGCCCGCCGCATCCCCGGCACCGACTGGTTCCTGGTGATCGCGCTGGACGAGGCCGAGGCCACCGCCGGCCTGTCGCAGGTGTTCAACGCCACGCTGGTCTCGCTGGTGGTGCTGACGCTGGTGGCGGTGCTGCTGGCCAGCGTGGTGACCTCGCGCGCCTTCAAGCGTCTGTCGGCGGTGCGCGACGCGATGGACACCATCGGCTCCGGCAACGGCGACATGACGCACCGGCTGGCGGTGGTGGGCCATGACGAAGTGGCGCAGATCTCGTCGTCGTTCAATGCGTTTGTCGACAAGATCAGCCACGTGATGCTGGATGTGCGCAGCGGCGTGCATTCCATGACCTCGGCCACGCGCGAGATCGAGATGGGCAACCGCGACCTGTCGCAGCGCACCGAAGTGTCGGCCGGCTCGTTGCAGGAAACGTCGTCGGCGCTGACCGAGCTGACCTCCAGCGTGCGCCAGACCGAAGAGGCCGCCGAGCACGCCACCCGCCTGGCGACCGAGGCCAGCCTGGCGGCCGAGCGCGGCGGCCAGGTGGTGACCGATGCCGTCACCACCATGGGCGCGATCGCGCAATCGTCCGAGCGCATCACCGAGATCATCAGCGTGATCGACGGTATTGCCTTCCAGACCAACATCCTGGCGCTGAACGCGGCGGTGGAAGCCGCGCGCGCCGGCGAGCAGGGCCGCGGCTTTGCCGTGGTGGCGGGCGAGGTGCGCACGCTGGCGCAGCGCAGCGCCGCCTCGGCGCAGGAAATCCGCGCGCTGATCCAGGCCTCGGTGCAGAACGTCAAGAGCGGCACCGAGCGGGTGCAGGCCGCCGGCTCGACCATGAACGAGATCGTCGAAGGCGTGTCGCGCGTTCAGAAACTTGTCAGTGAGATCCACGGCGCCATGGCCGAGCAGAGCGTGGGCATCAGCCAGATCGACCGCAGCGTGTCCGAGATGGACCAGGCCACGCAGCAGAACGCGGCGCTGGTGGAGCAGTCGGCCGCGGCCTCGGCCATGCTGAGCGACCAGGCCGGCGCGCTGGCCGGCACCGTGGCCCTGTTCAAACTGCGGGAGGACTCGCAAGCCGCCGCGCCCCGAATGGCCGCGCTGCCCGCCTGAGCAGGCCCTGCGCTTTCCGGCGGCGCCTGCCGCCGGATGCCGCCGCGCCACGCCGCGTATGTCGCGGCGCCTGCCGGCCGCCATGCCGACGCCCGCCTCGTGCCGCGTCGGTTTTTTTTCGCCCTTCGCGCCGTGCCGAGATTGGCGATAACCCGGGGTGTTGCCGCCGGCCGCTTTCAGTTTGACATCAATTCAGGAAACAGTCAGCTGAAAGCCGCGAGCACTACGGGAAAGCGATAAGTGTTTGACGCGTTTCGCCACAAAAAGCGAAAGCGGATTGGAAGTGTCGCTCTCTACTATCTGCCGACCCGTCCGCAGCACCGAAATTTTCAGCGGCAAGACAGGCGGGAAAGCCAGGCCGATTGCAAGGATCGGCTGGAGAAAAACAAGCGAGAAAGCGCATTGCCTGGGAGGGCGCGTCGTATGTACTTAAGCAATAGAAACTTCGTTGCGGGGCTCTTCATGATCGCCTTCGCCCTGTTGTTCGGGCTGGCGGCATTGAAGTATCAATTGGGGACTTTCAGCCGGTCGGGGCCTGGCCTGTTCCCGCTCATGGTCAGCTCGCTGCTGGGCGTGATCGGGGTGATCTCGGTGGTGCGTTCGCGCTTCGTGCCGCCCGTGCCGCTGAGCTACAGCATCAAGAACATCGCCATCATCATGCTGAGCCTGTGCGGCTTCGCGGTGGTGTCCGGCCTGATCAACATGATCGTCGGCATCGTCTTCCTGGTGTTCTGCTCCACCTTGGCGGGCACCTCGTATTCGCTGGTGCGCAACGTCAAGATCTCGCTGGGCCTGATCGCGGTGGCGTTCGCCTTCCGCAACCTGCTCGGCCTGAACCTGCCGCTGTTCTGAGGGGAGAGACGCCATGATGGAGATGTTCAACAACCTCGCGTTCGGTTTCGAGCACGCGCTGACGCTGCAGAACCTGATGTACTGCGCCATCGGCTGCGTGGTCGGCACGCTGGTCGGCCTGCTGCCGGGCCTGGGCCCGCTGTCGACCATCAGCCTGCTGCTGCCGCTGACCTATTCCATTCCCACCGGCGGCGCGTTGATCATGCTGGCCGGCATCTACTACGGCGCGCAGTACGGCGATAGCGTCAGCGCGATCACGATGAAGATCCCGCATGCGAGCAGTATCGTCGCCTGCATCGACGGGTATCAGATGAACCTGAAGGGCAAGACCGGCCTGGCCTTGTTCACCGCGGGCGTGTCGAGCTTCATCGGCGGCACCGTGGCGATCGTGGTGCTGTCGACCATGGCGCCGGCGCTGGGCGAAGTCGGTCTGCTGTTTGGCCCGGCCGACTACTGCGCGCTGATGCTGCTGGGCTTTTTCTGCGTCAGCTTCGTCAGCAGCGGCAGCCTGCTCAATGGCCTGGCGATGGCGATGATCGGCATTCTGCTGGGCGTGATCGGCACCGACGTCAACAGCGGCGTGGCGCGCTACACCATGGACCTGGCCTTCCTGCAGGACGGCGTGGGCCTGATCAGCATCGCGCTGGGCTGCTTCGGCATCGCCGAGATCGTCAAGAACCTGGATAACCGCAACACGCTGACGCCGTTCAACGGCAAGATCAAGCTGATCCCGACGTGGCCCGAGTTCAAGCGCATCCTGCCCAGCGCGCTGCGCGGCAGCGTGGTCGGTTCGGTGCTGGGCATCCTGCCCGGCGGCGGCCCGACCATCGCGCAGTTCGCCGCCTACGCGGCCGACAAGCGCTTCAGCAAGTACCGCCACGAGATCGGCAGCGGCGCCATCGAAGGCGTGGCGGGCCAGGCGGCGGCCGACGAAGCGGCGGCGCGCACCAGCTTCATCCCGCTGATGGCCATCGGGATCCCCGAGAACGCCGTCATGGCGCTGATGCTGGCCGCCTTCATCGTCAAGGGCATCCAGCCCGGCCCCAACATGATCGGCACCCACCCCGACCTGTTCTGGGGCCTGGTGGCCAGCATGTGGGTGGGCAACTGCTTCCTGCTGATCCTGAACGTGCCGCTGGTGCGCTACTGGCTGTCGGTGTTCAAGATTCCGTACACGGTGCTGTTCCCGGCGATCCTGTTCTTCTGCTGCATCGGCACGTTCAGCATCAACAACAACCTGGACGACATCTACATCACGGCGATCTTCGGCCTGATCGGCTACCTGTTCCTGCGCCTGGGCATGGAAGCCGCGCCGCTGATGCTGGGCTTCATCCTCGGCCCGATGCTGGAAGAGAACTTCCGCCGCGCCATGCTGCTCAGCCGGGGCGAGTTCAGCATCTTCCTGACGCGGCCCATCAGCGGCACGCTGCTGGCGCTGATCGGCGCGGCCGTGGTGTGGCAACTGGTGTCGTTCCTGCGCAAGGCGCGCAAGGCGCCCGCGCTGGAACAGGCGCCGGCCGAGCCCTGAGGCGGCGGGGTTGCGGGCCTGCGCGGCGTTGCTTCTCGCGCGAGCAGGCCCTAGCCCCTGCCGGTGACGCGGGCGGCGGCCTCGGCCGATTGCTGGACGGCCCGGTCGCCGCGAGCGCGCAGATCCACTTCATAGTCTTGCAAGGCCTGCCCCAGCGGCAGGCCTTTGCACACCTGCGTCAGCCGCGTCGCCAGCGATTGCGCATCGGCCAGGGCGGTGTTGGCGCCCAGGCCACCCGCCGGACTCATCGCATGCACCGCGTCGCCCAGGAACGTCAGCCCGGCTTGCGTCCATCGCGGCAGGGGCGGCGCCTGGTAGACGGTCTTGAGCGCGATGCCGCGCGGATCGCTGGCGGCCGCCATGGCGGCCAGCGCGGGATGCACCGGCGCCAGCAGGCGCTGCGCGGCCTGCTGCCAGCGCGCGCCCGTCGCGGTGTCGTCCCGCTGGCTCGCGCTGATCGCGGCGTCGTCCGCGCCCAGCACCGCGCGGCGCTCGCCGATGATGGCCCAGTACTGGTAGCCGGGCACCGCCGTCAGCGTGCAAGCCGGCGCGAGGCGCCGCGCCAGCGCCGGCAGCGCCGCCAGTTTCATGGCGTCCAGCACCAGCGCGTAGCCGGCGCCGAACACCACGCCGGCGCCATCGCGCAGGGCCGGCGGCAGGCCACCGGACGCGAGGCTGCCGGCCGGCGCCATGCCGAAGATCGTCACCGTGCCGCTATCCTCGGGCACGGCTAGCGGCAGGTGCTGGCGCCGCAGCGCCGAGTGCACGCCGTCGGCGGCCACCACCAGCGTGCCGGGCCGCGCGCGGATGCCTTCCAGGCGCGGGCCGCTGTCATCCATGCCCGCGCAGCCGTGGCCGAAATGCACGCGCCCTTCCAGGCCGGCCAGCAGGATCTCGCGCAGCGTCTGCCGGTGCGCCGAGCGGTCGGGCGGGGTGTCGGCGTCGTCCAGGCGCCAGGTGGCCGAGGCGCGTTGCGGCAGCGGCCGCAGTTGCGCGTCGAGCATCGCGCCGGGGTGGTCGTGGGTCGAGCAGCTTTGCTGGAACAGGGCATACAGGTCCGGCGGCAGGCAGTGCGCCAGCGCCGCCTGGCCGGTGGCGTCGATGCGCAGGCGGTAGCCCTGCACCCGGCTGTCGGTGCGCGCGTCGCGCTCGTAGACGTCGAAGTCGATGCCGGCGCGCGCCAGCCCCTGCGCCAGGCACAGGCCGCCCAGGCCGGCGCCGATGATGGAAACGTGGAGATTCTGCATAATGTCCTCGAAGCAAGCCGGCGTTGCCGGCACCTCCACAGCTTGCGCGCAAGCGCGCCCGCGACGGTAATGCCGCCGCGCCAACAAATGATGCGAACCCGCCAGACCGCAGCCCCCGCGCCCGACTACAGCGAATTGCTCGACGGCCCGGCCGTGTGCGTGTTCCATGGCGCCGACGCGCCCGGCAGCGAGTTCCGCCTGGGCTCGCGCGAATACGATTGGCATGCCCATGCCCGCGGGCAGTTGTTCGGGGTGGACAGCGGCGCGATGCGGGTGCGCACCGAGGCCGGCTCGTGGCTGCTGCCGCCGCAGCGCGCGGGCTGGATCCCGCCAGGGCTGCGGCATCGGGTCAGCGTGGCCGGGGCGGCCAGCGGCTGGGTGGCGCTGGTGCATCCGCAGGCCGCCGCGGCGTTGCCGGCGGCGCCCTGCGTGCTGGGGGTGGACGGGGTGTTGCGCGCCATGGTGCTGCGCGCGGCCGATTGGCCGGACAAGTTGGCGCTGGACCCGGCGCGCGCGCGCTTCGCGGCCGTGCTGCTCGACGAGATCGAGGCGGCGCCGCGCGAGCGGCTGCACCTGCCGTGGCCGCGCGACCGCCGGCTGGCCCGACTGGCGCAAGTCCTGGCGGAAAACCCGGCCGACAATCGGCCGCTGGAAGTTCTGGCCGCGCAGGCCGGGCTGGCGCCGCGCACCGCGCAGCGACTGTTCCGCGAGGAAACGGGATTGGGCTTCGCGCAGTGGCGCCAGCAACTGCGCCTGATCCATGCGCTGGAGCGCCTGAGCGCCGGCCAGCCGGTGGCGCAGGTGGCCGACGCGCTGGGCTATGCCACGCCCGGCAATTTCATCGCCATGTTCAAGCGCGCCTTCGGCATGACGCCGGGGCGGTACCTGCGGGCGCCGCTGGGCGAGGGCGACGCGGCCATCGCCTGATCCGCGCCGGGCATGGCCGGTTCGCGGCGTTCAGCCGCCGAGCGCCGCCAGGTTCAGCGTGTGGCTGTGGCCGATCCACACCGCGCAGTCGCGGTGGTCGCGCAGCGACTCGCCGGTGTTCGGATGTAGGAACACGTCCAGCGCGCCATGGTTGAGCGTCAGCCAGGTGAGCACGCGCGGCAACGCGGCTGGCGCGAAGGCGAGCTGGTAGCTCCATTGCGGGTGCGGGCCGACCGGGCGCTCGTGGAAGCGGCCCATCTGGATGCTGTCGCCGAAGGCGTCCAGCGCCTGTTCGCGCAGCGCCCAGGCCGCGTCGCGGCTGTCGGCGTTGAAGTAGACGTGGGCGTGCCAGCTATCGACGATGGCGGGGTCCAGGATCATGAGGGTCAACCTCCGGCGCGCTTGGCGCGATGGCCGAGTTTGTCGAGCGCGGCCAGGATGCGGTCGCAGTGATCGCCCTGCACCTCGATGACGCCGTCCTTGACGGTGCCGCCCGAGCCGCAGGCGGTGCGCAGCTGTTTGCCCAGCGCCGCCAGGGCGTCGTCGTCCAGCGGCAGGCCCTTGACCACGGTCACGGCCTTGCCGCCGCGGCCCTTGGTTTCGCGCGAGACGCGCACGCCGCCGGGCGCCGGCACGGGCCGGGCCGCCGCCTTGCACTGGCAATCGGCGAGCGGGCGGCGGCATTGCGGACACATCCGGCCGCCGTCGGTGGAGTAGACGAGTCCGCCTGGGGAGCTGCTTTTCATGGGTAATGCGTGAGGTTGCGGTTCAGGCAGCCATTATGCCGGAGCCGCCGCCGCGAGCCCGGCGCGGGCGGCGCTCACTCGTCGAAGCCGCGCGGCCCCAGCGATTCCACCAGGTAGTCGATGAAGGACTTGATGCGCGAGGAGATCGCGGTGTTGCGGTAGTACACCGCGTTGACCGGCTGGCGCACGTCCAGCGTCTGGCGCGGGAACAGCTGGCGCAAGGCGCCGGACTGGCGGTCGGCGCGCGTCATGAAGTCCGACAGGCAGACGATGCCGGCGTCGTTCAGCGCCAGTTGCCGCAGCGTTTCGCCGCTGAACGAGCGGATCGACGGTTGGATGTGCAGCGGTTGGCCGTCGGCGTCCTCCAGCGGCCATTCGTTCAGCGATTCCAGTTGCGAGAAGCCGAGCAGGGTGTGCTCGCGCAGATCGGCCACCCGCTTGGGGGCGCCGTGCGCCGCCAGGTAGCCGGGGCTGGCCAGCACGCGCACGCGGCTGCGGCCGATCGGCACCGCGTGCAGCGAAGAATCCTTCAGGCTGCCGATGCGCAGCGCCAGGTCGGTGCGGCGTTCCAGCAGGTCGATGTTGCCCTCGTTGCTGTTCAGTTCCAGCTCGACCTTGGGATAGCGCTTGCGGTAGCCCGGCACCAGCGGAACGATGACGTGCAGCATGAAGGGCGAGGCGGCGTCGACCCGCAGCCGCCCGGCCGGCTGGTTGCGGCGCGCGCGCATCTGTTCCTCGGTCTCTTCGACCGCGGCGATGATCTTGCGGGCCTGCTCCAGGTAGGCGCTGCCTTCCTCGGTCAGTTCCAGCCGCCGGGTGGTGCGGCGCATCAGCGTGGTCTGCAGCTTTTCCTCCAGCCGCGTCATGGTGCGGCTGGTGGCGGAAATGGTCTGCTGCAGCGCATCGGCGGCGGCGGTGATGGAACCGCAGTCCACGATGGCGATGAAGACCTGCATTTCGTCGAGGGTCGTTTTCATATTTGACGTTATATCAAAAGTCTTTCGCCGATACAGGGCTTATTCCGCAAGGATCGCGCGGGCACACTGGGTGCATTCCAACACCTACCCGGGAGTTTTACATGAGCATTCCGTCTTTTGGCGTCGGCACCTTCCGCCTGCAGGGCCAGGTCGTCATCGATTCCGTGCGCAACGCGCTGGACGTCGGCTACCGCGCCGTCGACACCGCCCAGATCTATGAAAACGAAGCCGAGGTCGGCCAGGCCATCGAGGCCAGCGGCATCGCCCGCGCCGACCTGTTCCTGACCACCAAGATCTGGGTGCCGAACTATGGCCGCGCCAAGCTGGTGCCCAGCCTGAAGGACAGCCTGGCCAAGCTGCGCACCGACTACGTCGACCTGACGCTGATCCACTGGCCCGCGCCCGGCAACGGCGTGGCCATCGCCGAGATGATGGCCGGGCTGATGGACGCCCGCGAACAGGGCCTGACGCGCCAGATCGGCATCTCCAACTTCCCCATCGCCGAGACCCGCGAAGCCATCGCCGCCGTCGGCAAGGACGCCATCGCCACCAACCAGATCGAGCTCAGCCCGTATCTGCAGAACCGCAAGCTGGTGGACTTCCTGAATCAGCAGGGTATCCACGTCACGTCGTACATGACGCTGGCCTACGGCAAGGTGCTCAAGGACCCGGTGATCGGCCAGATCGCGCAGCGTCACAACGCCACGCCGGCGCAGGTGGCGCTGGCCTGGGCGCTGCAGCGCGGCTTCGCCGTGATCCCGTCGTCCACCAGGCGCGAGAACCTGGCGAGCAACCTGCTGGCCCGCGACCTGCGCCTGACCGACGCCGACATGGCGCGGATCGCCGCGCTGGAACGCAACGGCCGCGAAGTCAGCCCGGAAGGCCTGGCCGCCGCCTGGGACTGAAGCGCGCCGCCGTCGGCTGACGGGGGCGGCGTCCACGGGCTGGGCCAACCGCGCCGCTTCGTCAGCAAAACGCCAACCGAGTTGCGGTAAGGTAATCGCTCCCTTCAGAGATTCCGCACGGAGCAGAACTTGAAATACCGCAAACTCGGCCGTACCGACCTGGACGTCAGCCTCATCGGCCTGGGCACCATGACCTGGGGCGAGCAGAACACCGAGGCCGAGGCCCACCAGCAGCTCGACTACGCGCTGGAGCGCGGCGTCAACCTGGTCGACGTGGCCGAAATGTACCCGGTGCCGCCCAAGCCGGAAACCCAGGGCCTGACCGAAACCTACATCGGCACCTGGCTGGCGCGCGGCAAGCGCCGCCAGGACATCGTGCTGGCCAGCAAGGTGGCCGGTCCGGTGCGCGATCCCAAGCGTCCCGGCCACATCCGCGATGGCAAGACCTTCCTGGACCGCAAGAACCTGACCGAAGCGCTGGACGCCAGCCTCAAGCGTTTGCAGACGGACTACCTGGACCTGTACCAGCTGCATTGGCCCGACCGCACCACCGCCACCTTCGGCCAGCTGTCGTATCCGTGGGTCAAGGACGACCACACCGTGCCGATCGAGGAAACCCTGTCGGTGCTGCAGGACTTCGTGCGCGCCGGCAAGGTGCGCCATGTGGGCGTTTCCAACGAAACGCCGTGGGGCGTGTCGCAATTCCTGAAGGCCTCCGACAATCTCGGCCTGCCGCGCATCGCCTCGATCCAGAATGCCTACAGCCTGCTCAACCGCGTCTACGAGATCGGCCTGTCCGAATTCAGCCACCACGAAGGCGTGGGCCTGCTGGCCTATTCGCCGCTGGCCATGGGCATGCTCTGCGGCAAGTACCTGGACGGCGCCCGTCCCGCCAATGCGCGCCTGACGCTGTATACGCGCTTCACGCGCTACAGCAATCCGCAGGCCGAGGCCGCCACCCGCGCGTACGTCGAACTGGCGCGCCAGCACGGCATCTCGCCGACGCACCTGGCGCTGGCCTGGGTCAATCAGCGCCCCTTCGTCACCAGCAACCTGATCGGCGCCACCAACCTGCAGCAATTGAAGGAGAACATCGACAGCGTCGACGTCGAACTGTCGTCCGAGCTGCTGCAGGCCATCGACCAGATCCACGTGCGCCATCCCAACCCGGCGCCCTGATCCCCGCCCGCCGCGCCTGCGCGCAGGCGCGGCCCGGGCCGCCCAACCGGACGGCCCGGCCCCTGTCTCTCAATACACGTCACGCAGGTAGCGCTTGTCGGCCGTCATCCGCGCCACATAGGCTGCCGCCGCGTCGGCGTCCAGGCCGCCATGTTCCGCCACCACCTGCCGGAGCATGGCGTCCACGTCCTTGGCCATGCGTTCGGCATCGCCGCAGACATAGAAATGCGCGCCCTCCTGCAGCCACGCCCAGAGCTGCGCGCCGTGCTCGCGCATGCGGTCCTGCACGTAGACCTTGGCCGCCTGGTCGCGCGAGAACGCCAGGTCCAGCCGTGTCAGCAGGCCATCATCGCGCAGCGCCTGCAATTCGTCGCGATAGTAGAAATCGCTGGCCGCGTGCCGCTCGCCGAAGAACAGCCAGTTGCGGCCGCCATCGCCGCGCGCCCGCCGCTCCTGCAGGAAGGCGCGGAACGGCGCCACGCCGGTGCCGGGGCCGACCATGATCATCGGCGTGTCCCCCTGCCGTGGCGGCCGGAAGTGGCTGGCCTCCTGCACGAAGACCGGCACGTCGGCGTCACCCGCGCGGTCGGCCAGGAAGGTCGACGAGACGCCCTTGCGCTGGCGCCGGCCGTTGTCGTAGCGCACGGCGGACACCGTCAGGCGGACCTCGCCGGGATGCGCCTTGGGGCTGGAGGCGATGGAGTACAGGCGCGGCTGCAGGCGCTTGAGCGC
Source organism: Achromobacter sp. HNDS-1 (assembly GCF_040084795.1). NCBI lineage: Bacteria > Pseudomonadati > Pseudomonadota > Betaproteobacteria > Burkholderiales > Alcaligenaceae > Achromobacter > Achromobacter sp. HNDS-1. The sequence continues at coordinate 2,201,927 of NZ_CP157584.1, read as the reverse complement.
GCCCAGCCACGCCTGCGCCGGCAGCGCAGCCGGAAACGCGTGCAGCACGTCGACCAGCTGCTTGCCCCACAACCATTGGCGCAGGTCGGTCCGGCGCTCCTCGGCCAGCAATTGCCGCAGGCCCGGGTCGCGGGTGTGTTCGGCGATCAGCGCCAGCGTGGCGGGGGCGGGGCGCGCGATTTCGTAATGCGCGGATAGCGCTTGGGCCAGCGGCATGTCACCGACGCCCGGCACGCTGGCCACGGCGTCGCCGGACAGGCCCGCCTGCGCCAGCAGCTCCTCCACCAGCGCGGGACAGTTCACCGGCCACACGCCCAGCGCGTCGCCGGCCTCGTAGGCCAGCCCCGAGTCCGACGTGTCCAGCGCCAGCGCGCGAGTGTCCTTGTCGCCGTGGGCGTTCAGACGCTGGTTGCCGACCAGGCGCGCGCGGGCCGGGCGCTTACGGGAGGGCGGCGCGGGACGCATGCCGGGCGGCGAGCCGGCAGGCGTCGGCGGCGCGATGGTCGGCACAATGGCGGACGCCAGGCGCGGCGCCCGCGCCGGCGAGGCCCCGGCCGCCAGCGCCCCGGCGATGTCATCCGGCATCAGGCCGCCCGCTGGATGTCCTTGCCGTTCGGCCTCGGCGGCGTGGATGGCGGCGATGGCGCTCTCCAGCCAGGCCTGGGCCGGCGCCTCAAAGTCGGTGTCGCAATCGACCCGCGCCAGCAAGGGCCGCGCGCCCAATTGCGCCAGCCGCCGGTCGAGCCGGCGACCGTGGCCGCAAAAGGCCTCGTAGTTGCTGTCGCCCAGGGCCAGCACCGCGTGGCGCAGCGACGCCAGTTGCGGCGCGTCGGCGGCCGACAGCGCGCGCCACAGCTCCTGGCCATTGTCCGGCGCGTCTCCGTCGCCGAAGGTGCTGGTGATCAGCAGCAGGTACGGGGTGCGCGCCAGGTCGTCGAGCGCATAGTCCGCCATGCAGGCGGTGCGCAGCGCGAAACCGGTCGCGGCCAGCGCGGTGGCGCTGCGTTCCACCAGTGATTCGGCATTGCCGGTCTGCGAGGCCCACAGCAGCGTCACGCGCGGGCGCGGTCCGATGATGCGGATGGCGGCTTCGCCGGTGCCGGCGGCCAGCCCCAGCGGCGCGGCCATGGCCTCGGCCGGCGCGGCGCGGCCTGCCGACACGGCGGGTGGTTCGGCGGCCGTCGTCCTGTCGGCAGGCGCTGAAACGCGGCACAGCGCCACCGCGCAGAACTTCAGTTCAGGCTGCTGCGACAATGGATCGATGGCGTCGCTGGTGACCGCGTTGATGCACAACGCCTCGCCATACACGTCGTTCCAGTGCATGGGGGCGAAGCAGTTGCCGGGCCGGACACGGTCGGTGACGACGGCGGGCAGCACCGCGCGGCCACGCCGCGAACGGATCTCGACGCTGTCGCCGGTGGCGATGTCGAGCGCAGTCGCGTCGTCGGGATGGATCTCCACGAACGGCGCGGGATTGAGCTTGTTCAGCATCGGCACCTTGCCGGTCTTGGTCAGCGTATGCCATTGGTGCTGCAGGCGTCCGGTGTTGAGCACCATGGGATAGTCGGCGTCGGGCAGCTCGGCCGGATCGACATGCGGCCGCGCGTGGAATTGCGCGCGGCCGTTGGCGGTGGCGAACGCCAGGCGCGGCCGCGCGCCATTCTCCTCTTCGCGCCACGGCTGGCTGACGCCGTCGTTGAGATAGCGGATCGGATTGCGGTCCGGACCGTCGGCGCGCGCACAGGGCCATTGCAGCGGCGTTTCGCGCAATCGCGCATGGCTGGCGCCGCGCAGGTCGTAGCCGGTGGCGGGGTTGGAAAAGCCGGCTATCTCGTCGAACACCTCGGCCGCGCTGGTGTACTGGAACGCGTGGCCGTAGCCCATCTCGCCGGCCACGGCGGCGATGATGCGCCAGTCGGGCAAGGCGTCGCCGGGCGGCGGCACGGCGCGCGGCATCAGCGTCAAGGTGCGCTCGGAATTGATCATCACGCCGTCGGCCTCGGCCCACAGCGCGCCGGGCAGGAGGATGTCGGCATGGCGATTGGTCTCGGTGTCCAGGTAGGCGTCCTGCGCGATCACCAGTTCCGCGGCGCGCAGCCCGGCCTGCACGTTGGCGCGGTTGGCGACGCTGGCCACCGGATTGGTGCAGATGATCCAGCAGGCCTTGATCTCGCCCGCCGCCATGCGCTGGAACAGGTCGATGGTGCCTTGCCCCAGTCGCGCATGCAGCGTGCCGGCCGGCACGCCCCAGCGCGCCTCGACAAAGGCGCGGTCGGCGGCCGACAGCACGCTGCGCTGGCCCGGCAGGCCGGGACCCATGTAGCCCATCTCGCGCCCGCCCATGGCATTGGGCTGGCCGGTCAGCGAGAACGGCCCGCTGCCCGGCCGGCAGATGCGGCCGGTGGCCAGGTGCAGATTGCACAGCGCGTTGGTGTTCCAGGTGCCATGGGTGCTCTGGTTCAACCCCATGGTCCAGCAGCTCATCCATTCCGGCGCCGCGCCGATCCAGTCGGCGGCCTGGCGCAGTTGCGCGGCGGCGATGCCGGTCAGCGCCTCGACCCGCTCGGGCGCGTAGTCGCGCAGGAAGTCCGGCATCGCCTCCCAGCCGTCGGTGTGCGCGGCGATGAAGGCCGCGTCGGTCTTGCCGGCCTCATGCAGCAGATGCAGCAGGCCGTTGAGCAGCGCCAGGTCGGTGCCCGGCTTGATCGCCAGGTGCAGGTGCGCCTTCTCGGCGGTGGTGGTGCGGCGCGGATCGACCACGATCAGGCGGGCGCCGGCCTTGACCCGGTCCATCATGCGCAGGTACAGGATCGGATGGCAGTCGGCCATGTTGGCGCCGATCACCAGGAACAGGTCGGCGCGGTCGATGTCCTGATACGAGCCCGGCGGGGCGTCGGCGCCCAGCGACAGCTTGTAGCCGCTGCCGGCGCTGGCCATGCACAGGCGCGAATTCGACTCGATGTTGTTGGTGCCGATGAAGCCCTTGGCGAGCTTGTTGGCCAGGTACTGGGCCTCGATCGACATCTGTCCGGACACGTACAGCGACACCGCGTCCGGCCCGTGCGCATCGATGACGGCGCGCAGCCGGCGGGCGGTCTCGCGCAGGGCGTCCGCCATCGGCCTTGGCGCCAGGTCCTGGCCGCGCCGGTCGCGCGCATAGGCGTGTTCCAGCCGGCCGGACTGGCGCAGGGCGAGGTGGGCCGAGGAACCCTTGGTGCAGAGGCGGCCGAAGTTGCTGGGATGCTCGCGGTTGCCGGTGATCTTCACCACCTGCTCGCGCTCCACATGCAGGGTCATGCCGCAGCCCACGCCACAGTAGGGGCAGACGGTGTCCACGGTGCGCGCGTTGCCGTTCATGCTCGGCTCCAAAAAAGAAGGCGCCCTGCCTGCGCGGCCAGTGGCCGGGCGGGCAGGGCGCCATTGCCCTGGTGAGTTCCCGGCGTGGCCGGGTCGATACGCTGTCGATGCAAGTTCCATGCCAGTCGGCCGCCGCCGGCGGACCGCGCCGCACGCGGACCGGCGGCGCGCGCGGTGGTGCGCGGCCGCACCGCGTTGGTGCGCCGCCGAACCGTTTGGGTGCGCGGTGGACGCGCCGGCGCGCCGCCGCGCGGGCGCCAGCGCGATGGCATGCTTATTGCTTTGTTTGCCATACCGGGCCCGTGTCCGGCCAGACAACGCGAGCATTGCAGGCAACGGCGCCCGGACCCACCAGTCCCGGGCGCCGTTTGTCTTTTGAAACCCGAACGGCCCAGCCTGGATAGCCCCATGAGCACAGCGACCTCAACGACCCCCATGCAGACCCTGATCGTCATCGGCAACGGCATGGTCGGCCATCACTGCGTCGAGCAACTGATCGAGCGCGGCGCGCTGGCGCGTTACCGCATCCTGGTGTTCGGCGAAGAGACCCGGCGCGCCTACGATCGCGTGCACCTGTCCGAATACATCGGCGGGCGCGACGCCGAATCGATGGCCATGAGCGACGCCGCGTTCTATGAACGGCCGGGCCTGTCGCTGCGGCTGGGCACGCCGGTGCTGCGCATCGATCGCCACGCGCGGCAGGTGGTGACGGCCGAGGGCAGCCATGGCTACGACAAGCTGGTGCTGGCCACCGGCTCCTATCCCTTCGTGCCGCCGATCGCCGGCGCCGACGGGGCCTCGCGCCTGGTGTACCGCACGCTCGATGACCTGGACCAGATCCGCGCGGCGGCCGATGGCGCCCGGCGCGGCGTGGTGGTCGGCGGCGGCCTGCTGGGCCTGGAGGCCGCCAACGCGCTCAAGTCGCTTGGGCTGGAAGCGCACGTGGTCGAGTTCGCGCCGCGCCTGATGCCGGTGCAGCTGGACGAGGCCGGCGGCGCCGCGCTCAAGGCGCGCATCGAGGCGCTGGGCGTGGGCGTGCACCTGTCGCGCGCTACGCAGGAAATCAAGGAGGGCACGCAATACCGCTACCGCATGCGGTTCGCCGAAGGCGCGCCGCTGGAAACCGACCTGATTGTGTTCTCGGCCGGCATCCGGCCGCGCGACGGCCTGGCGCGCCAGGCGGGACTGACCGTGGCCGAACGCGGCGGCATTGCCGTCGACGGCTATTGCCGCAGCAGCGATGCGTCGATCTACGCCATCGGCGAATGCGCCGCGTTCGACGGCGCCATCTTCGGCCTGGTGGCGCCCGGCTACCAGATGGCGCGCGTCGCCGCCGCCGACCTCTGTGACGACGACAGCGCGCCGTTCGCCGGCGCCGATATGTCGACCAAGCTCAAGCTGCTGGGCGTGGACGTCGGCTCGATCGGCGATGCCCACGGCGCCACGCCGGGCGCGCGCAGCTATCGCTACATCGACGAGGCCGGCGCCTCGTACCGCCGCCTGGTGGTGTCGGCCGACGGCAAGCGCGTATTGGGCGCGGTGCTGGTGGGCGACAACAGCTACTACGACACCCTGCTGCAATACGCGCAGAACGGCATCGCGCCGCCGGCCGACCCGGCCAGCCTGATCCTGCCCGCCGGGCAGGCCGCGCCCATGCTGGGCGCGGCCGCGCTGCCGGCCACCGCCACCATCTGTTCGTGCCACAACGTCAGCAAGGCCGCCATCTGTGACGCGCTGGACGGCGGCTGCGCCGACGTCGCCGGCGTCAAGGCCTGCACCAAGGCCGCCACCGGCTGCGGCGGCTGCGCGGCCCTGCTCAAGCAGGTGGTGGAACACGAACTGGCGAGCCGCGGCGTCGCCGTGGACAAGAGCCTGTGCGAGCACTTCGCCTACACCCGCCAGGAGCTCTACGCGATCGTGCGGGTGCAGGGCATCGAATCGTTCGAGGAACTGCTGGCGCGCCATGGCCGCGGTCACGTCGGCTGCGACCTGTGCAAGCCCACCGTGGCGTCGATCCTGGCCTCGTGCTGGAATCGCCCGATCCAGGATCCTCACCTGGTGCCGCTGCAGGACACCAACGACACCTTCATGGCCAACATGCAGAAGAACGGCACCTATTCGGTGGTGCCGCGCATTCCGGGCGGCGAGGTCACGCCCGACGGCCTGATCGCGATCGGCGCGGTGGCCAAGAAATACAAGCTCTACACCAAGATCACCGGCGGCCAGCGCATCGACCTGTTCGGCGCGCAGTTGCACGAGCTGCCCGACATCTGGGCCGAACTGATCGCCGCCGGCTTCGAGACCGGCCACGCCTACGGCAAGTCCACCCGCACCGTGAAGTCCTGCGTCGGCAGCACCTGGTGCCGCTACGGCGTGCAGGACAGCGTCGCCATGGCGCTGCGCATCGAAGACCGCTATAAGGGCCTGCGCGCGCCGCACAAGCTCAAGTTCGCGGTCTCGGGCTGCACCCGCGAATGCGCCGAGGCGCAAAGCAAGGACATCGGTGTCATCGCCACCGAGAACGGCTGGAACCTGTACGTGTGCGGCAACGGCGGCATGCGGCCGCGCCACGCCGAACTATTCGCCCAGGACCTGGACGACGCCACGCTGATCCGCTACATCGACCGCCTGCTGATGTTCTACATCCGCACGGCCGACAAGCTGCAGCGCACCTCGGTCTGGCGCGAGTCGCTGGAAGGCGGCCTGGATTACCTGAAGGCCGTGGTCATCGACGACAGCCTGGGGCTGGGCGCCGAACTGGAGGCGCAGATGCAGTTGGTGGTGGACCGCTACGAATGCGAATGGGCCAATGCCCTGTCCGACCCGGAAAAGCTCAAGCGTTTCCGCACCTTCGTCAACAGCGCCGCGGCGGACCCGGACATCCGCTTCGTGCAGGAGCGCGGCCAGCCGCGCCCCGCGCCGGCCGCGCGCGTGATTCCCATCGCCGAGGAGCTTGCCTGATGCGTTCGAATGCCGTGATTGCCCTGCGCCCGGAGACCGCACGTGACGCCGCGCCCGACGCCGCGTCGTGGCGCCCCGCCTGCACCCGCCGCGATCTGGTCGCCGATTCCGGCGTGGTGGCGCTGGTGGACGGCCGCCAGGTAGCCCTGTTCTATCTGCCCGCCGTTGCCGGCGAAACGCTCTACGCCCTCGACAACCGCGACCCGAAATCCGGCGCCAACGTCATCGGCCGCGGCATCATCGGCCACCTGGCCGGCGAACTGGTGGTGGCCTCGCCGCTCTACAAGCAGCACTTCCGTCTGCGCGACGGCGCCTGTGTCGAATATCCCGATCAATCGCTGCGGGCCTGGCCCGTGCGTTTCAATGGCGACGCGGTGGAAGTCCAACCGCCCGCCATGGCTTGAGGGCGACCGCCATGCCGCGGCACGCCATGCCCTCGACCCTGCGCTTCCTCCTGGCCGCCCGCCGCAGCGAGCTGCACGGGCTGGAGGCGCTGGCCAGCACCTGCGAGCTGGCCACCCTGGTCAGCAAGCTGGTGCACGTGCTGCAGAAGGAGCGCGGTTCGTCCAACCTGTACCTGTGCGGCGGCCAGGACGCGCTGCGCCAGACGCTGGCGGGCCTCAGTTCCGACGCCAGCGCGGTCGAGGAAGAAGTGCGCCGCTTCCTCGACCGGCTGGAACCCGACGCCACCCGCAGCGCCGGCAAGGCGCGCATGCTCAACTGCATCGCGCACGCCCTGTACCGGCTGGACGAACTGCCGCGCACGCGCCGCGCCATCCGCGACCGCCGCGTGGCGGCCGAAGAGGCCGGCGCGGTCTTCACGCGGCTCATCGCCAGCCTGTTCGCGCTGGTGTTCGAAGCCGCCGATTCGTCGCTGGACGCCGGCGTCACGCGGCTGCTGGTGGCGTTGCTGAATTTCATGCAGGGCAAGGAACTGTGCGGCCAGGAGCGCGCCTATGGCGTCATGGGCTACACCGCCGGCTACTTCACCGAGGCGCAAAAGGCTCGCCTGTTGGAACTGGCGGACCTGCAGAAGCGCTGCTTCGACACCTTCGCGCAATACGCCGGCGCGGACGCGCTGGCCGTCTGGGAGCGGGTGGAGCAGGGCGCGGGCCCGGCGCTGCGCATGCGCGACATGGCGCTGCGGACTTCCGCAGCCGAACGCGTCGACGCTGGCCTGGCCGAACTGTGGTTCGGCCTGTGCACCGAACGCATCGACGCGATGCGCGCAGTCGAGAGCCTGCTGGCCGAGGCCCTCACCCTGCAATGCCACCGCCGCATCGTCGAGACGCGCGCCGAGCTGGACAACCACCGGCTGCTGCTGAGCCGTTTCGCCGACCGCGCCGGCGACGACACGCCGGCGATGCTGTTCCAGCTGCAAGGCCGCATTCTCGACGTGCCGCCGCAGGATGGCGTGGGCGAGGCCATGGAACGCTCCATCCTCGACCTGATGCGCGAGCAGGCCCAGCGTCTGCGGCAGTCCGACGACGCGCTGGCGCTGGCGCGCGGCGCGCTGGAAGAGCGGCGCCGGGTCGAGCGCGCCAAGTGGCTGCTGGTCAGCCGCCATGGCCTGAGCGAGCAGGCCGCGCACGATCAGTTGCAGCGCGTTGCGATGGACCGGCGGCGCTCGCTCGACGACGTGGCCCGGCAGGTGCTGGCCGAGCTGGACGGCGCCGGCCTTCCCGATGACGCCGCGGCCGGCTAGGCGTTTGGCACCTGCCACAAGGCGTCGGGCAGGAAGCCTTCCTGTTCGCCCTTCCTGGCGTAGCCCAGCGGATTGGCGACCACGCGGCAACCGTCCTTCACATAGTCCAGCGGACAGTGCAGGTGGCCGTGCATCCAGAGGGCGGCCAGCGGCAGCAGGGTGTCCAGCGCGTTGCAGAAGCCGGCGGTGCCCGGCGTGACGCCATAGCGCGGATCGGCGCTGGCCAGGCTCGGCGCGAAGTGCGTGATGGCCACGGTCGGCCCGGCGAACGGCGTGCGCAGCGCCTGTTCCAGCCAGGCCTGGCAGAGCAGTCCCTGCTCGCGCATCTGTTCGGCCATGAACGGCGCGCCATGGCGCCGCATCTGTGCTTTCTCCAGATAGAAATCGGCGGCCCGGAACGCCTTGCCGCGCTTTGCCAGCACCTGCGTCAAGGTGTCGCCCGGCGCGGCCAGCGCGTCGAAATCGGTCCATAGCGTGGTGCCCACCAGGCGCACGCCGTCGAGCACCAGGGTCTCGCGCTCGAGCCAATGGATCCCCAACGCCTCGCACAGCGTGCGCAGCCGGTCGTGGGTCTCGTCGAAATCCAGGTTGTCGTATTCATGATTGCCCGGCACGTAGACCACGGGCGTCGGCCAGCCATGGCGCGGCGAATAGCGGCCCAGGCCGAAGTCGTCCGTCGTCAGCCTGGAGCGCGGCTGGTACGAGCCGATGTCGCCGGCCAGCACCAGCAGGTCCGCGCCCGGGATGGGGTGGGCGACGAAGCCGGGATCGGATTCCAGGTGCAGATCGGACAGCAATTGAATTTTCATGGGCCGGGGGCTTGTTTTGGTTGCGATTCGCAAGTAAATTGGTTGCGACCCGCAACTTCAGGACGCGTCATCATGGATCTTATCGATTTTCCCACCCGTTCCCGGGAACAGACCATCCGCGACCTGCGGGAATTCTCGCGCAAGCTGGTGCGCGAACTGGGTTTCATGCGGCCGTCCCTGGCCGGCAGCGACCTGGCGCCGTCGGCCGTGCACGCGATCATCGAGATCGGCCTGCAGCCTGGTATCCAGGCGCGCGACCTGGCCCTGGTGCTGCGGCTGGACAAGTCCAATACCAGCCGCCAGGTCGCCAAGCTCGAAGCCGCCGGCCTGGTGGCGCGCGAGAGCGACAGCGGCGACGCGCGCGCCTCGCGCCTGTCGCTCACGCCCGCCGGCCTGGACCTGCGCAACCGCATCGACCAGTTCGCCACCGAGCAGGTCTCGCGCGCGCTGCGGCAGCTGGCCCCGCCCGACCAGGAAATCCTGGTGCGCTACCTGTCCTTGTATGCCGACGCCTTGTCGCGCGAAAACCCCAACACCCGCGCCGCGCAGGCCAGCGACGCGATCGAGTCGCAGATCCAGGAAGGCTACGCGCCCGGCTGTATCGGCGACGTGGCCGGCCTGCACGCGCGCTACTACGCCCAGGCCGCCGGCTTCGGCGTGGTGTTCGAGCGCCTGGTGGCGACGGGGCTGGCGGCCTTCGCGGAGAGCCTGCCCGCGCCCGGCAAGAACCTGTGGCGCTACACCGACGGCAACCGCACGCTGGCCTCCATCGCCATCGACAGTGACCTCGCGGCGCGCACGGCGCATCTGCGCTGGTTCATTGTCGATGAATCGCTGCGCGGCATGGGCGTGGGGCGGGCCCTGCTGGCGCGCGCCATGGCCTTCGTCGACGCGCTCGACATTGACGAAACGTATCTGTGGACCTTCAAGGGCCTGGACGCCGCGCGCCACCTGTATGAGTCGGCCGGCTTCGTGCTGACCCAGGAAGCCGAGGGCACGCAATGGGGCGGCGTGGTGGTCGAACAGCGCTTCAGCCGCCCGGCGCGCTGACCTCGCGCTGACGCATCTGGACACACACTGAGGCCGCGCGCACGCGCCGCGGCCCGCTTCGACGCGTCCGCTTTCACGGCGCTGTCACTTCGCATTCCTAGACTCGCTGGGGTCTTGCCGATGCTTCGCGGCAAGGTTGGTCCTCCTCTTTCCAAAGAACCTCCCCCATGCCCTCCACGTGTCTCGCAAGAACCCTTGCCGCGGTCCTGTTCGCCGCCGCCACGCTCGTCGCCTGTGGCGGCGACGACGATTCCCCGGATGATCCCGCCCCGCCGCCGACCACCGAACAACCCAAGCCCGCGCCGCAATTGCGTTGCGCGCCATGAGCGGCGGTTGCGCCGACCTCCACGAATCCGAGTCCACCCGATGACCTCCCGCCGCAACTTTCTCCAGACCGCCGCCGGCGCGGGCTTTGCCGCCGCCGCGCTCGCCGCATTTCCGCCCAGCATCCGCCGCGCCCTCGCCATTCCCGCCAACAACGCCACCGGCACCATCAAGGATGTCGAGCATGTGATCATCCTGATGCAGGAGAACCGCTCGTTCGATCATTACTTTGGCACGCTCAAGGGCGTGCGCGGTTTCGGCGATCGCTTCCCCATTCCGCTGGCCAACGGCCGCAGGGTCTGGCAGCAGCAGCGCGCCAACGGCGCCGTGCTGACGCCGTTCCATATCGACGGCAGCAGCCACAACGCGCAGCGCGCCGCCGGCACGCCGCACAGCTGGGACGACAGCCAGAAGGCCTGGGACGGCGGCCGCATGGCGCAATGGCCCACGCACAAGAACGATATCTCCATGGGCTACTTCAAGGAAAGCGAGATCCCGTTCCAGTTCGCGCTCGCCAACGCCTTCACCCTGTGCGACGCCTACCATTGTTCGATGCACACCGGCACCGACGCCAACCGCTCGTTCCACCTGACCGGCACCAACGGCGCCGTGCCCACCAACACCGCCTTCGTCAACAACGAATGGGACTGGATCGACGGCCTGCCGGCCAACGTCAACAAGGGCTACACCTGGACGACCTATGCCGAGCGGCTGGAACGGGCCGGCGTCAGCTGGATCTCGTACCAGAACATGCCCGATGAATGGGGCGACAACATGCTGGGCGCGTTCCGCGCGTTCCGCCAGGCCAACGTGAATTCCGGCTATCCGGTGTCCAGCGGCGGCGAGCCCGGCGTGCCTTATGCCAACACCGGCCAGGCGCTGCCGTACAAGGCCTACGATCCGGCCACCGACAACGCCGCCAACCCGCTCTACAAGGGCGTGGCCAACACGCTGCCGGGCGCCGCGCCCGAGAACTACCTGGACGCCTTCAAGCGCGACATCCGCGAAGGCCGCTTGCCACAGGTAAGCTGGATGAACGCGCCGTCCATCTATTGCGAACACCCGGGCCCGTCCAGTCCCGTGCAGGGCGCCTGGTTCCTGCAGGAAGTGCTGGATGCGCTGACCGCCGTGCCCGAGGTCTGGAGCAAGACGGTGCTGCTGGTGAATTTCGACGAGAACGATGGCTACTTCGACCACGTGCCGTCGCCGTCCGCGCCGTCGCGCGATGCCGGCGGCAACCCCGCCGGCAAGACCACGCTGGCCGATGCCGACATGGCGTTCGAGTACTTCACGCACGCCTCGCCCGCCGGCAGCACGACCCAGCCGGCGACCAAGGACGGCCGCGTCTACGGCCCCGGCCCGCGCGTGCCGATGTTCGTGATCTCGCCCTGGAGCCGAGGCGGCTGGGTCAACTCGCAGGTGTTCGACCACACCTCGGTGCTGCGTTTCCTGGAGGCGCGCTTCGGCGTGGCCGAGCCCAACATCAGCCCCTTCCGCCGCGCGGTCTGCGGCGACCTGACCAGCGCCTTCAACTTCAAGACGCCCAACGCCGAGGCGCTGCCGACGCTGGCCGGGCGCGCCACGCGCGCGGCCGCCGATCAGTTGCGCAGCGCGCAGGAAGCCCTGCCGCAGATGCCGCTGCCCACCGACATGCAGCTGCCGCTGCAGGCCAGCGGCACGCGCCCGTCGCGCGCGCTGCCCTACGAACTGCACACCAGCGCGCGCTGCGCCGCGGCCGGCACGGTGGAACTGGTGTTCGCCAACACGGGCACGCAGGGCGCGGTGTTCCACGTCTATGACCGCTATCACCTGGACCGGCTGCCGCGCCGCTACGCGGTCGAGGCCGGCAAGACGCTGTCCGACACCTGGAACGCGCTGCTGGACAACCTGGGCAGGTACGACCTTTGGGTGCTGGGCCCGAACGGCTATCACCGCCATTTCAAGGGCGACATCCACCGCATCGCCGACAGCGGTTCGCTGCCCGAGATCCGGGTCTGCTACGACATTGCCAATGGCGAGGTCTACGCCGAGTTCCTCAACACCGGCGCCAACGCCTGCACCTTCACCGTGACGCCGCAGGCCTACCGGCAGGACGCGCCGTTGGCGCTGGAGGTCGCGGGCGGGGGCAAGGCCACGCGCAATTGGAACCTGGCGGCCAGCGGCCAGTGGTACGACTTCGCTGTCACTTGCTCCAGCGACCCGACGTTCCACCGCCGCTTCGCCGGTCGCGTCGAGACCGGCGCGCACACGGTCAGCGATCCGGCCATGGGCGTGGCCGACGCCTGACGGACGGGGGCGGTCAGACGCGGAAGTCCGCCGCAATGTCCTCGTCGGTGCGCATGGGCAGCCTGCCCGCGCGGCACGCGTCGAGGAACTGGCGGTAGTCCTTTTCGTTCTGCCGCGCGTAGGCGTGGGCGTAGGTCAGCAGCGCCTCCGGAAAGGCGTCCGCGCGCCCCATGTAGGCGGCCAGCTCCACCGCATGCCCGCTGGCCTTGGCATGGGCGCGCGCCAGCGCCCGGCCGCACATGCGGCCGTATCCCTTCAGGATCTTCTGGTTGAAGCTCTCGATATCCGCCGATACCTTCATGTCGCGCAACTGGCGGAAGTAATAGTGCTTGCCGCGCGGGCCGGTCGACCAGCCCAGGAAGATGTCGCTGGCCGCCTGCAGCAATCGTTGCCCTGTCACCACGCGGAAGCCGCCATGCGGCGGCGCCTTGTCGCGGGCGTACCGCGCGATCACGGACTCGCGCGCCTCCTTGGCCTGCAGGAACAGGGGATTGCCCCAGCTATCGACCAGCAGCGCCACCAGGCACACGGTGCCGACGCTGCCCACGCCCACCACCTTGAACACCACATCCTGCACCGAGAAATGCTTGAGCAGCTCGCGCCGGTCCGGCGTCAGGCTATCGAGATAGCCGCCGAAGCACTTGGCCATCTTCTTTTTCCAGGTGGCGGTGTCGGGCCAGTGTTCGTCCTTGCCCAGCAGGGTGACGGGGCCCGATGGATGGAACATCGCCGGCGGAGCGTCGCGGATGCGCCACAGACCGCCGTCCTGATACGCCATCTTGCGCAGCATGCTCTCGTTGGTGCGGCCGGCGGCCTTTTCCATCGCCTTGGCGATCAGCCGGCGGCCTTCGGGCGTCTCGGCATCCTGCAGCATGCGTTCGAACGTGAGACCGTCATACCAGATGTCCAGGGTGCTGTTCTGCGCGTACTCGTTCATCCGCGACTGGTACTCGGTGGCCGCCGCCATGACGATGTCGGCGCTGTCGCCGCGACCGTAGCCCATGTGCGTCGCCGCCACGGCCAGGCTGGCCGTCAGGCGTTTGATGTCCCATTCCCAGGGGCCCGGGGCGGTTTCGTCGAAATCGTTCAGGTCGAACAGCAACTGGCGCTCGGGCGTGGCGAACCCGCCGAAGTTGAGCAGATGGGCGTCGCCGCACAGCGGAATCGAAATGCCGGTATGAGGCGTGCCGGCCAGATCGTGCGCCTGCAGGATGGCGGCGCCGCGAAAGAAGGTGAAGGGCGAAGCCGCCATGCGACCGTAGCGCAGGGGAATCAGGGCCTTGACGCGGCCCAGGCTGTTGCTGCGCAGCAGCCTGACCGGATCGCGGTCGACATTGCCGACCGCCGCGTGCGACGAACGCTTGACGAGTTCCCGGGCCTTCTGTCCGGAGGACCTGCGCGCTTGGATGCTGTCTGTCTCGAGCATGGCGGTTCCCTGGTCGCGGACCGGTACCGATGACCGGCCTGACGGCGGCAGTGTAACGGGAGCGCGGCGGCGCGGCCAGCCCTCCGGCGGCCCACCGCCTGGCCGCTGGCCACGTCCGTGGATTGCGGCGTCCTGCCCATCTGCTCGATCAGCTTGATCGAGACTCTACTGGAACATGCCGCTTTCAACGCAGAAGGTGACCAGTTCCTGGTCGGTCTGCACGTTCAGCTTGCGCATGGCCGAGATCTTCTGGCCGCTGACGGTCTTGACGCTGCGCTTGAGGCTGTCGGCCACCTGCATCATCGATTCGCCGCGGATGAAGTGCCGCAGCACCTCGAATTCCTTGGGCGACAGGCTGTTGATGCGCTCGCCGATGAACTTGCTGCGGGCCGCCAGCGTGCCGTCGCGCTGGAAGCCCGGCGGGTAATACTTGCGGCCCAGTTGCAGCGCATGCAGGGCAGTGACGATCTCGCCCAGGTTGTCGTGCTTGAACACCACCGCGTCGACGCCGGCGTCGTACAGCGCCGAGATGATCATGGGGTTGGACACCATGGTCAGCACCACGATGCGGGTGTCGGCGTAGTGCCGGATCAGGTACTTGATCAGGCGGATGCCATCGCCGTAGATCTCGTCGCCCGGCATCGAATAGTCGGTGATGACGACGTGGGGCTGATCGCGCGCCAGTTGCTCGACCAGCGCGGTCGGCGTACCCAGCGTGGCGACGACGTCGAAGCTCAGGTCTTTGTGCAGCAGGTCGGTCATGGCCATCAGCACCAGCGGGTGGTCGTCGGCGATGACGATGCGGAGTCTTTGCATGCGGGGTGCAGTCAGGTGGGCCGGTTGGGCATACGGATTATTCTGCACCAGGATCCGGACATTGAACCAGAATGTTGCGAGGCCGGGCGTAAGACGAAATCGTATGGTCCACGGCCGGCCCCGGCCATAAGAAGAATCTCAAAAACAGGGACGCTAACGTGGACCCACGGAGTCCGCGGGTTCTCGCCGGGGTTTTTGCCGGATTCGTCCGAGCGAGCGGGCGGATTGAGAATTTTCTTGTTCAATCGTCTGGCGCCGTTTGGCACCATCCTCGTCGTATCCGCTTCCGTCTCGCGGCGCGCCAGGCCGCGCCCGGCATTGCGGCGCTCCCGCGCCCACACGAGGTTCCATGATGTCTTCCTCCACACGCCGCGTCTGGCCGGCGCCTGTGGCCCGGCTTCACCATGGGTGACGCCGTTTCCCCGTGGCCCCCGCGCGAGGAATCCCTGTTCCTGCGGTTCCAGCCGGTGTTCACGGCGCAGGGCCGGGTGCATGAATACGCGGTGGCCGGCAGCCTGATGCCGGCGCGCGGCGGCGGGCCGGGCCTGTTGTCCCAGCGCGCCCGCTTGCGGGCCACCGCCGCCTTCGCCGCGCAGTTTTCCATTCCCATCGACTTTTCCTTCGAGCACGCCCTGGCCGCGCCTGACGACACCGACCTGGCGCGGCGTCTGTGCGCCGACCTGGATATCGGCCTGATACGCGATTTCCTGTGCTTCGGCGCGCCCGACGCGCTCACGGCGCCGCGCCTGTCCGGCCAGCGGCTGGTGTTCGACCTGCCCCTGATCCGGCGCCTGTCGCCCCACGCCACCGCGCTGGCCGGCTACACCGAATTCCGCGCCAGCCTGCGCACGCGTCTGTTGCCGGCCAGTTGCGGCGGCAAGTTCGTGCCCGGCGGCAGCCTGCGCGTCGAAGGGCTGACGGTGCGGATTCCGCGTGGGCTGGGCAGCGACCGCGCCCTGCAGCGCCGCTTTCTCTGCCTGATGGGGTGCGCCGCCAGCGCCAGGCTGACGCTGGTGGTGGACGCCATCGACGACATGCACGACTTCGTCTGGCTGCGTCGCCAGGACGGCCTGCTGTTCCGTGGCACGGCATTGTCCGCGCCGCTCAGCGCGCAATGCCTGGAGGTCTGGCTGCGCGCCGACGGCGATGCCTGGCGCAGCTTCAACGCCTGTATCGCGCGGCCTGGCTGGACCGACCGCCCGCCGCCCGGGAACTAGCCGTTTCACCCGGCCTGCAGGCGCCCCAGGATGAAGCCATCCACCGCGCTGCTGCGTCCGCGCCACAGCGTGGGTTGGCCCGCGATCGGGGTGCCGTCGGCGGTGAAGAACAGCGCGTCGGCCAGGTGGATGTAGTTGGGCAGCGGCTCGGCCGGTTGCGGCAGGCGGAACACATCGCCCAGCTCGGCCAGCGACGTACGCACCGCTTGCCGCGCCGGCGGCTCCATGTCGGACAGCGAATCGGCGAAGGCCGCGGCGAAGCGGTCGAAATACTCCGCGCCCGACACGATCGAGCCGGACACCAGCATGCCACCCATCTGCAGCGTCACGCCAATGCTTTCCAGCTGTCCGCCGTTGTTCACCAGGTTCACCAGGAACTGCAGGAAGACATCGGCCGGGGGCGTGGGCGGGGCGGGGGATCTGGGGGTGTCGAGGGTCGGGTCGAGACTCATGGCGGCGCATGCTCCGGAATAGGTAAGGGTGACACAAGATACTTGAAGCCGGGCCGGCGCGCATCGGGTGCAATCGGCTGATAAGCGCGGCGATCAGGCGCCTGTCCCGGGCTTCGCCCGGCCGCGATTGCAGTAACTTGCGGACAATCGAGACCCTGCATGCAAAGGCCATTCATGATTGCCATCGATCCCTCGTCCGCCACCCGGTCGTCCGCCACCCGCCAGTCCGCCGCCGGGGCGGACCCCGGCGCGTTCCGCGCCGCCTTCGCCGACGCGCGCCAGCGCGGCGCCTCGGCCCTGGCCGGCGGCCTGGCCGGCGCCGCGCCGTCCGGCGCATCCGAGTCCGAGCAGGAATTCCTGGACTACGCGTCCATGTCCTTGCAGGACAAGATGTTCTACGCCGCGCTGGCCTCGCTCGGCATCTCCAAGAAGGACTACGACGCCATGTCGGCGGCGGACAAGCTCAAGATCGCCGACAAGGTGGCGCTGGCCCTGCGCCAGCTGGCCGAAGCCGAACAGGCCAAACAGGCCGAGCGGGACGGCCGCGCCGTCTGACCTCGCGGCGCTCGGCCGGGAGCGCCTTGCGCATCAAGGCGCCGGGGGCCGCCGTCCGGCGTGCGCGGCCGGGTCGGATTCGCGCGCGGCATGGCGTTCCAGCATGCGTGCCACCCGTTCGCCCGCCTGCCGCAGGCGCTGCGCCAGCGCGGTCGGCGCCAGCACATCGAATTCCACGTCCAGCGTCATCAGCCAATACGCCAGCGCGTCCGGCGACTGCCCGGCGCAGCGCAACAGGCAGCGGTCCTCGTCCAGCGCTTCCAGTTCGCCGGCCCACGGCGGAATGCGCGCCGCCATGGCCGCGCGCGGCGCGTGCAGGACGACGCGGGCGTCCTCGGCGTTGGGCGCGTGGCCCACGGAGCGCGCCACATAGCCGCGCAGGTCGCCGCCATCGGGCGGCGGCCGGGGACGAAAGTGCGCGCCCGGTGTCACCGCGCCGGCGATGCGGTCGAGCCGGAACGTGCGCCAGTCGTCGCGCGCCGGGTCCCAGGCCACCAGGTACCAGCGCCAGCCCGTGTGCGCCAGTCCCTGCGGTTCGACCTGGCGCGTGCTGGCCTGGCCGCGGCCGTCGGTGTAGTCGAAGCACACGCGCAACTGGTCGCGGCAGGCGGCGGCCAGCGCGGCCAGCAGGCCGGCATCCACCAGCGGCGTGTGGCGCGCCAGCGGCACCAGCGCCGAGCGCAGCGCATCCATCTTGTGGCGCAAGCGGGCGGGCATCACCTGTTCCAGCTTGACCAGCGCCCGCAGCGCGGCTTCCTCGATGCCGGCGACCGTGCCGGTGGCGGCGGTGCGCAGGGTGATCGCCACCGTCAAGGCTTCGTCGTCGTCCAGCAGCAGGGGCGGCAGCGCATGCCCGGCGCGAAACGCATAGCCGCCCGCCACGCCGCTGCTGGCCTGGATCGGGTAGCCCAGCTCGCGCAGCCGGTCGATGTCGCGCCGCAGGGTGCGGGGGTGGACTTCGAGCGCCTGCGCCAGTTCGCCGCCCGCCCAGTGGCGGCGGGTTTGCAGCAGCGCAAGCAGGCGCAGGAGGCGGTTGCTGGAGGTAAGCATGGCGTCGACGATAAAACCCATCGAGGGCGGAAACTGTCCGCAATGGATTCTACAGTTCATCCCGTCGCCAGCGGCCATGGGGCCGCGGCGGGAATCCCTCGAACGGAGTCTGTTCCATGTCTATCGTCTTCTATTGGCACCCCCAGTCCAGCGCCTCCCCGATCGCCGCCGCCCTGGAGGAACTGCAAGTCCCGCACGAACGCGTGAAGGTGGACATCCGCGCCGGCGAGCAGCGCCGGCCCGAATTCCTGGCGATCAATCCGAATGGCAAGGTGCCGACCCTGACCGTGGACGGCGCGCCCTTGTTCGAGGGCCTGGCGATCCAGCTGTGGCTGGGCGAGCAATGGGGCGTCGAACGCGGCCTGTGGCCGGCGGCCGGCACGCCGCAGCGCTTGGCCGCCATGTCCTGGTGCGCCTGGGCCTATGTGTCGTATGGCGCGGTGCTGTGGCGCCTGTTCCATGTGGGCCATGGCGAGGCCGGCCAGCGCGACCCGGGCCAGGCCGAACGGGCGCTGGCCGATCTGGATTCGCTGCTGGCGGTGCTGGACGGACATCTGGCGCGCCAGCCCTGGATGCTGGGCGCCGAATATTCACTGGCCGATCTGGTGGTGGGGTCGGTGATCGGCTACAGCACGATGCTGGGGGCGCCGGCGGCGGCGCACCCCAAGGTGCAGGCCTGGCTGGGCAAGGTGCAGGCCCGGCCGGCCATGCAGATCGACCGCTGAAGCCGGCCCGCGCGCGGCGCGCTTACCAGCCCCAGCAGGTGCCCGCGGCAGGCTTGCCGCAGGCGCGGTAGTTGACCGCGAACCACAGCTTGCCGGCGCCGCGCGGGCTGCCATCGGACTTGACGTCATTGCGCGGCAGTTCTTCCAGTGTGTCGCGCGCCGTCTTGGTGGGCGAACCGCTGGGCGCGCCCGCCACCAACGCAATGCGGCCCAGGCTGGCGGCCGTGCGGTCCTGGAACACGATGTCGGTGTCGGCCAGCGCACTCATCTTCAATGCGGCGTTGCGCACCGCGGCGGCATAGCCGTCGTTGGCGCCGGTGGGCGCCAGCGCCGAACTCAACGTGCTCACCGTCAGGATCTGCGCCGGCGTGGCCGGGGCCGCCATGGCGTATTGATCCAGGCCCGCCAGCTGGCCGCCGGCCACCTGGCGGCGCAGCCAGTCGCCCCACAGGAATTCAGCGAACTCGGGCAGGTTGCCGTTGCTGTAGGCGATGTCGCGGGTGAAGTACACCAGCGAGCGGTAGCGGTCTTCCTGCATGCCGCCGGCTTCCTGCGCATTGGCGATGCCCAGGCGCGTCGGCAGTTGGTCCACCGTGATGGGCTGGTTCTGGCCATCGCGCAGCCAGGCCTTGCGTTCATCGACCATGCGCTGCCAGAACGCGGCGGCGGTGCCGACGGTGCTGTAGTTGGCGTCGACCTTGACCCACACCGGCAGCTTGGGGCCGCCGTCGGCGATCTCGCGCAACGACGAGAAGGTGTGATGGCCGTCGGTCAGGTACAGATTGCCATCCCAGCCGACCACCACGGTCTTCAGGCTGGCGGGGTCGGCGCCCATGGCGGCGGTGCAGCCGAACGTGGCGGGCTGGTCCAGGCGCGCGGCCTGCAACTGCGCGATGGTGGTAAAGGGCTGGGACGTGGTGGCGCCCATGTCTTCGCAGTAGTCGCTGAACTTCTTGCCGACCGTGCGGTTCAGGTAGTCCAGCTGCTTGACCGGGTCGGCGGCCCAGGTCGGGCGGTTGAAGTCGCCTTGCCAGCGGCCCAGCTTGTAGTAGATCTGGTCGTAGCCGATCGCCGCCTGGGTCGGACGCAGTTCTTCGATGCGCACCTTGAGCACGTCGCCGGATTTCGCCGCGAGGTAGGCCTGGTTGCGCGTGTCGACCGGCGGCGCCGGGGTTTCGGTCACGGGGCTGGTGACAGGGCTGGCGCCGGGAGCGTCGTCGTCATCGCCGCCGCCGTTGCAGGCGGCCAGCAGCAGCGGCAGCGCGGCCAGGGCCAGGATCCTCAGGGCGGGGCGCCAGCGCGTGGTCAACGGTCGGGGCAGGTCGGGGCAAGGCGTGCGGGTCATGAGTGCGGGGGGCTGGATTCGGGAAGTATCCAATGATGACAGCATCGTGTTTCTCGTTCATTGCACCGTCACGCGACGGACATGGCGGGGACCTGCCCCGCAGCGGGCGAGCCGCCTGGGCGCAGGCAGCATGACGCCGCCCGGGGAGGCGGCCCGCCGACGAATGCGCGCAGGGGCTGGCGGTGCGGACGCCGCCGGTCCGCATGAGGCGCGTCAGCCCCCCGCGCGAAACCGCGCTTTTCGCGCATCCTTGCGGCGCGGCACGGCGTTGCCCCTAGCCGCGCTCACGCGCGGCCAACAGGGACAGCGCCACGGCCAGCCAGGCCGCGCTCAACGGTCGCGGCGTGTCGAAAGGCAGCCACGATGTGGCCGCCAGGCCCAGGCCCAGCAGGCTGTAGTAGCCCAGGCCGAACAGGGCGCCGGCGCGGCCCAGGCAGTGGCCATAGCGGCGCAGCGCCGGCCCCAGCAGATTGGGGATCGCCAGCCCATAGCCGACGAACACCGGCAGGGCCGCGACCGCCCACCACCAGCCGGGTTCCGGCCGCCAGGCCACGGCCAACGCCTGCCCCGCCGCGCCCAGCGCGACGCAACGCAGGCCGTAACGCACCCGCATCGCCGCGTCCGCCGTGGCGGGCAGCCGACGATTGCAGGCCGCGCCCAGGCTGCCGGCCAGCGCCACGCCCAGGCCCACCCAGCCGAAGCCCAGGCCGGGCAGGGCGCCCGTCATGAATGGTCCGGCGGCATAAAACGAAAACACCAGCAGGTTCAATCCCGCCACCCGCAGCACCGCCAGACGCAATGCGCCATCGGCCAGCATCTGGCGCGCCAGCCGTGCCAGGGGCGCGGGAGCGGTCACGGCCGGCCGGGTTTCGCCCCAGCGCCAGGCGACCGACCCCAGCAGCGCCGCCACCGCCGCCGCGATCGCCGCCAACACGCCGGGATAGCCCTGCCGGTCGGCCAGCAACTGGCCCGCCAGCGGCCCGACGGCGGGCGACCACGCCAGCACCGCGCCCAGCGTGACGAAGTAGCGGGTCAGCCGCGCGCCGTCCAGGCAATCGCGCAGCACGGTCTGCGTCACCACCGAGCAGGCCGCCAGTCCCAGCGCCTGCAGGAAACGGCCGGCCAGCAACCAGGGATAGGCCGGCGCGGCCAACGCGCACAGGGTGCCCGCCAGTCCCAGGGCCAGGCCCGCCAGCATCGCCGGTCGCCGGCCCCGGACGTCGGCCACATGGCCCCACAGCAGCACCCCGGCGGCGAAGCCGACAAAGAAGATGCCCATGACCGGTTGCGTGGCCGCGGCGTCCAGTCGCCAGTGGCGCGCCAGGTCGGGCAGGGCGGGGGCGAGGATGGTTTCGGCGATCTGCGGCAGCGCCAGCAGCGCGATGACGAGCCACGCCGGCGGCAGGGCGCCGGGGGCCGATGATGAGAAGGAAGGGGAAGACATGGTGTCGCCGTCACGCAGAAAAGACGCTAGCGTAGGCGCGCCGCGACGCGCAAAATCACGTCATTGCGCCACAAAACATCGCCAATCGGACATGCCTGTCTATTCCCCCACCGCCGTCGAGGATCCGGATACCGTCGCTTGCCCCGTCGTGGGCATGGCGATCGACACGCGCGAGCACGCGTCGGACTGGCACGCGCATCGGCGCACCCAGCTGCTGTACCAGGTGGAAGGCGGTGTCACGCTGTACCTGGCCGACCGGGTCGGGCAGTTGGCGCCGCTGCAGGCGGCCTGGCTGCCGGCCGGTTGCGTGCATCGCACCGCCATGCACGGAACGTTTGCCTATCGCAGCCTGTATTTCGACGTCTCCGTCTATCCCGACCTGCCGCGCGAGCCCCGCATCCTTGACGTCAATCCGCTGCTGCGCGAGATGATCGTGCGCATCACGCACTGGCCGTCGGATCGCGCCCTCGACGCGCCGCGCGCGCGCTTGGTGGGCGCGCTGCTCGATGAACTGGCGGCGGCGCCGACGGCGCCCCTGCATCTGCCCATGCCGCGCGACCGGCGGCTGGCGCCCATTGCGCGTGAATTGCTGGAGAATCCGGCCTGCCCGCTGTCGATCGACGATTGGGGCCGGCGGGTGGGGGCCAGCGGCCGCACGCTGGCGCGGATGTTCCTGGCGGAAACCGGCCTGCCCTTCACCCGCTGGCGCGCGCAATGCCGCCTGTTGACGGCGCGGGCCCGGCTGGCCGAAGGCGCTTCTGTGACCGAGGTGGCGCATGCCGTGGGCTATGCCAGCGACAGCGCCTTCATCGCCATGTACCGGCGCGCCTACGGCGAGCCGCCAGGGCGCCGGCGGCGCCGGCGCGATTCCCTGCCTTAGAACACGTGGCGGATGCCGACGCCGGCCGCGGTGCTCTTGAGGCCGTCGATGAACGCGTAGTCCTTGCCGTACGAACCGTAGGCGTACAGATTGGTGCGCTTGGACAGGTCGTAGGTGTAGCCCACGCTCCACACGTTCATGTTGGCGTCGCCGCCGGTCAGGCGGTCGTTGGACGGCGACACGTGCTGCCACGATGCGAACAGGCTGCTGGCGCCGCCCACGGGCATCGTCGCGCCCAGCATGTAGGCGTTGGCCTTGAAGCCGTCGACGTAGCGGTTGGTGCCGAACTCGTCGCTGAACGGCGTGCCGGCCGGCAGGTCCTGGCCGACAAACCAGCCATCGGTGGTGCGGCCGTAGGCGGCGGCCAGCTTCACCACTTCGAGGTCGTACGACACGCCCACGGCGTACTGGCGCGGCGTGGCGTCATGGTCGATCGACGCGCGGTTCGAGCCATTGAGCTGGTCGTAGGTCAACGTGACATTGACCGGGCCTTCCACGTAGCGCAGGCCGGCGGTGATGCCGCGCGAGTTGTCGGCGGTGCGGAAACGGGTTTCGTCGCTGTTGGTATCGTCGACGTTGAAGGAGTAACCCGCGGCGAACTGGAAGCCGCTCATCGAGGGGCTGCGGTACATCACCATGTTGTCCCAGCGCATGGTGTTGGCCGCGCTGAAACCCAGGCCCAGGTTCGATTGGGTATAGCTGGTGTAGAAGGGGTCGATGTCGGCCAGGTAGTTCGAGCCGACCGTGGCCTGGCGGCCGAATTCGATCGTGCCCCAGGCGTCGTTGGCCAGCCCGAGGGTGGCCTGGCGACCAAACAGGCGACCGCTCTGGCCGCGGGTGCCGTTGCCCGAATCGAAACCGCTTTCCAGCGTGAACACGGCGCGCAGGCCATCGCCCAGGTCTTCGGATCCGCGCAGGCCCCAGCGGGAGCCGGCCTGGATGCCGTTGATCATGCCGAGCTTGCTGCCGTCATAGCCATTGCCCTTGATCTTGTTGTAGCCAATGCCGGTGTCGATGACACCATAGAGAGTGACTGACGTTTCTGCCTGAGCGACGCCTGCAAAAGTGGTCAACATTGCGGCTGCGAGCAGCGTCTTTTTCATCCGTAGAACTCCTGTAGTGAGGTGGGAAAAAAAACAAAGGGAACAGCAGTCAGGCATGATGCCGATTGCGGTTCCCGAGACGCATTGTAGGTCAAAAAGTCCTATTTTCTGACAAAAGGCGGGGATTTCTGGCTATTTTGGGTGATCGGTGGGCGGCGCTGGATGGCTTTCCGGAAGTCGCGGCGCGGGTCTCTGACACGGCTTGGCCAGCTCGATCCGGCGGCGGTTGACATGCAAAAAGCGCCGCCGGGGGGATGCCCCGGCGGCGCTTCGAAGGCCGTGCGCCGAGTGTGTCGACGCGGCCCGGTCGCGGCTTAGAACAAGTGACGCACCCCTACGCCGCCCGCGGTGCTCTTCAGGCCGTCGATGAACGCATAGTTCTTGCCGTACGAGCCATAGGCGTAGACGCTGGTGCGCTTGGACAGGTCGTAGGTGTAGCCCACGCTCCAGACGTTCATGTTGGCATCGTCGCCGCTCAGCAGGGCGTTGGACGGCGAAACGTGCTGCCACGAGCCGAACAGGTTGCTGGCGCCGCCCAGGGGAATGGTGGCGCCCAGCATGTAGGAATTGGCCTTGAAGCCGCTGGCGTAGTGGTAGCTGCCCAGCTTGACGTTCGGCAGGTCCTGGCTGACGAACCAGCCGTCGGTGGTGCGGCCGTAGGCGGCGGCCAGCTTCACGACTTCCAGGTCGTACGAGGCCGCCACGGTGTATTGTCGCGGCGTGGTGTCGTGGTCGAATTCGACCGGCCTGCCCCCGATGATCAGTTGCTCGCCATCGGCGTCGAGTACACGGGCCTGATTCGAGCTGTTGATCTGGTCGTAGGTCAGCGACACGTTCAAGGGGCCGGTGACGTAGCGCAGGCCGGCCGTGATGCCGCGGGCGTTGTCGCTGGTGCGGAAGCCGCTCTGGTTGCCGTCGGTGGCGTCGACATTGAAGGAGTAGCCCAGCGCGAACTGGAAGCCGTCGGTCCAGGGGCTGCGGTACATGATCATGTTGTCCCAGCGCATGGTGTTGGCCGCGCTGAAGCTCGTGCCGATGTTGGCCTGGGTGAAGCTGGTGTAGAAGGGGTCGATTTCCGCCAGGAAGGTGCCGCCGACGGTGGTCTGACGGCCGAATTCGAGCGAGCCCCAGCTGTCGTTGGCCAGGCCGATGGTGGCCTGGCGGTTGAACAGGCGGTTCTGCTGCGACTGGCCGTTACCCGAGTCGAAGCCGCTCTCGACCGTGAACATGGCGCGCAGGCCGTCGCCCAGGTCTTCGCTGCCACGCAGGCCCCAGCGCGAGCCGGCCTGGACGCCGTTGATCATGCCGAGCCGGCTGCCGGTCACGTCTTGCATGGTGATGCTGCCGGTCTCGTCCCGGGAGGGGAAGTCGCCGGACACCTTGTTGTAGCCGATGCCGGTGTCGATCACGCCGTAGAGCGTGACCGAGGTTTCCGCCTGGGCGACGCCGGCGAAAGTGGTCAGGATGGCGGCTGCGAGCAGCGTCTTTTTCATCGGAAGAACTCCTAGAGAGGTAAAGGGCGGAAGAACGGACCCGTGAGCCGGGAGTCCGACGGGTTCCGGTTGCCCGTGTCGATTGCACCGGGCCATTCTCCGGTAAGTTCGGTGAATGACTGGCTATCCTGCTTTCTTCTAGGACGGATCTGAGACAGGTTCGCCACGGTGGCGCGCGCGGCTGCTGGAACGAGGCGCGGGACCTCGCCGGCGCCTGGTCAGGGCGAGCCGGGAAGTCCGGGAGGAAGGGGGAAGGCGATCCGGGCGAGTGACGGACCGGGGGGGGGCGTCAGCGGCGCGCGCGCAGCCGCCGTTCTTCGCGCACCACGATGCCGGCGCCGACGATGATCATCGCGGCCAGGGCGTACCAGGTGATGGCGTAGACCAGGTGGTTGTTGGGGAAGGTCAGGGTCGTCAGGCCGCCGACCGGCGCCTGCGTCGGATCGCGGCCGGCGCCGGGGGCGGCGTCGGCGTCGATGAAGTAGGGCGCCATCTCGCCCAGCCCGCGCGCCTGGGCGATGGCGGGCAGGTCGCGCGAATACCAGAGGTTGGCGGCCGGATCGTTGTTGCGCAGGAAGCCGTTGCCCGGCTCGCCCATGCGCAGCAGGCCGTCGACCTTGACCGGGCCGGCGTCGGCCTCGGCCTGGCCGCCGGCCGCCTGGCGCTTGCGCCACTCGGGCAGCACGAAGCCGCGGTTGACCAGCACCGTGCCGCCGCCATCGGCCAGTCGCAGCGGCGTCATGACCCAGTAGCCGCTGCCCAATTCGGTGGCGGCCTGCACCAGCGTCTGCTTGTCGTACTGGTAGGCGCCGCTGGCCGACACGCGGCGGTATTCGGCGTTGTCGGAGGTCAGGGCCGGCCAGTCGGCGCGCGCGGGGGCGGGCGTGGAGGGCGCGTGCGCCCGCTGCTCCACCTGTGCGATCAGGTTCTGCTTCCAGGCCAGGCGATGCACCTGCCAGGTGCCAAGGGCGCACAGGCCCGCGAACAGCGCGACCGCAACCACGCCCAGGACGGCCAGGGTGGTTGCGCTGCGGGGATTGCGGGGGGTGTCGCCGGAATGCGTAGAGTCTTTTGTTGCCGCCATCACGTCAGGGCATATTCCGCATGTCGTGGATCGACATGGGCATCATGTTGGAGTTCAAGTGGTACATGATCCAGATGGATCCGCTGAGCGTGATCACGACCAGCACCAGCGTGAATATTAACGCCAACATGTTCCAGCCGCTTTCGGACTTGGCATCCATGTGCAGGAAATAGATGATGTGCACCACGATCTGCACCGCCGCGAACGCCAGGATGATCAGCGCCGTAGTGCGCGAGCTTTCGAACACCCGGTCCATCACCAGCCAGAACGGGATCGCGGTCAGGATGGCCGCCAGGATGAAGCCGGTGACGTAGCTTTTCAGGGTGCCATGGGCGGCGCCGTCGTCATCGTCGTGATGGCCGTGATCGTGGCCGTGGCCGGCGTGGTCGGCATGGGCGTTCATGGCAGCACTCCCATCAGGTAGACAAAGGTGAACACGCCGACCCAGATCAGGTCCAGGAAGTGCCAGAACATCGACAGGCACATCAGCCGGCGGCGGTTCTCGGGGATCAGGCCGTGCATGCGCACCTGCACCATCATCGTCACCAGCCAGACGATGCCGAACGTGACGTGCAGCCCGTGCGTGCCCACCAGGGTGAAGAACGACGACAGGAAGGCGCTGCGCTGCGGCCCGGCGCCGATGTGAATCAGGTGCGCGAACTCATACAGTTCCAGCGACAGGAAGCCCAGCCCCAGCAGGCCGGTGACCGCCAGCCAGCCCTGCGTGGCGCCGACCCGGTTGCGCCGCATCTCCAGCATGGCGAAGCCGTAGGTGATGGACGACAGCAGCAGCAGCGAGGTATTGACCGCCACCAGCGGCAGGTCGAACAGGTCGGCGCCGGACGGGCCGGCGGCGTAGTTGCGCCCCAGCACGCCGTAGGTGGCGAACAGGCAGGCGAAGATGAGGCAGTCGCTCATCAGGTACACCCAGAAGCCCAGCAGCGTGCCGTTCTTCGGGTGGTGTTCGCCGGCCACGTGGAACACGGGCTCGGCGGGCGGCGCGGCGCCGCCGTGCAGGGTGGGAGCCAGGGTATCAGACATGTTTCGCCAACAGGTGGGTGCGGGCGTCCTCCGTGCGCACGACCTCGTCGGCCGGCACGTAGTACTCGCGCTTGTAGTTGAAGGTATGGACGATGGACACGACGATCAGCGCGGCGAACGACAGCACCGCCAGCGGCCACATGTGCCAGATCAGCGCGAAGCCCATCACCACGCTGATGGCCGCCAGCACGATGCCGGCCCAGGTGTTCTTGGGCATGTGGATGGGGATGAAGCCGGCCTGCGGGCGCTGGTAGCCGTGCTGCTTCATCTGCCACCAGGCATCCTGGTCATGCACGCGCGGCGTGAAGGCGAAGTTGTAATTGGGCGGCGGCGAGGAGGTGGACCATTCCAGCGTGCGGCCGTCCCACGGGTCGCCAGTGAAGTCGCGCAGCGATTCGCGGCGGCGGTAGCTCACCACCAGCTGGATCAGGAAGCAGGCGATGCCGATGGCGATCAGGAAGGCGCCGAACGCGGCCACCTGGAACCAGATCTGCAGCGACATGTCCTCGAAATGGTTGACGCGGCGCGTCACGCCCATCAGGCCCAGCACGTACAGCGGCATGAAGGCGAAGTAGAAGCCCACCAGCCAGAACCAGAACGAGCACTTGCCCCAGAACGGATCGAGCTTGTAGCCGAAGGCCTTGGGGAACCAGTAGGTAATGCCGGCCATCAGCCCGAACAGCACGCCGCCGATGATGACGTTGTGGAAGTGGGCGATCAGGAACAGGCTGTTGTGCAGCGCGAAGTCGGCCGGCGGCACCGCCAGCAGCACGCCCGTCATGCCGCCGATCACGAAGGTGACCATGAAGCCCAGCGTCCACAGCATCGGCACCTCGAAGCGGATGCGGCCGCGGTACATGGTGAACAGCCAGTTGAAGATCTTGGCGCCGGTCGGGATCGAGATGATCATGGTGGTGATCCCGAAGAATGAGTTCACGCTGGCCCCGGATCCCATGGTGAAGAAGTGGTGCAGCCAAACCAGATACGACAGCACCGTGATCACGACCGTGGCGTACACCATCGATGCGTAGCCGAACAGGCGCTTGCGGCAGAAGGTGGCGACCACCTCCGAGAAGATGCCGAAGGCCGGCAGGATCAAAATGTAGACCTCGGGGTGGCCCCAGATCCAGATCAGGTTCACGTACATCATGGCGTTGCCGCCAAAGTCGGCCGTGAAGAAGTTGGTGCCGACGTAGCGGTCCATCGACAGCAGCGCCAGCACCGCCGTCAGCACCGGGAACGCCGCCACGATCAGCACGTTGGTGCACAGCGCGGTCCAGGTGAAGATCGGCATGCGCATCAGCGACATGCCGGGCGCGCGCATCTTGACGATGGTGACCAGCAGGTTCACCCCGGACAGCAATGTGCCGACCCCCGCGATCTGCAAGGCCCATATGTAGTAGTCGACCCCCACGTCCGGACTCTGCGCGATGCCCGACAAAGGCGGATACGCCAGCCAGCCGGTGCGGGCGAACTCGCCCACGAACAGCGACATCATCACCAGCACCACGCCGCCGGTGGTCATCCAGAAGCTGAAGTTGTTGAGGAACGGAAAGGCCACGTCGCGCGCGCCGATCTGCAGCGGCACCACGTAGTTCATCAACCCCGTGACCAGCGGCATGGCCACGAAGAAGATCATGATGACGCCGTGTGCCGTGAAGATCTGGTCGTAGTGGTGCGGCGGCAGGTAGCCGGTGGAATCGCCGAAAGCCACGGCCTGCTGCAGCCGCATCATGATGGCGTCGGCGAAGCCGCGCAGCAGCATCACCAGGCCCAGGATCATGTACATGATGCCGATCTTCTTGTGGTCGATGCTGGTGAACCACTCGCGCCACAGGTAGCCCCACTTGCGGTAGTAGGTGATGCCGCCCAGCACCACGATGCCGCCGATCGCCACCATGGCGAAGGTGGCCAGCAGGATCGGCTCGTGGAAGGGGATGGCGTCCCAGGTCAGGCGACCGAAGATCAGCTTGGTGAGGTCTGGTTGATCAGTCATCTCGGTTTCCAGGGCTCGGTTTCCAGGGGGAAGACCTTGATTTCACGCGATGCGACGCTGCGCCGGCGCGGCCGTGTGGGCTACAGCGCCAACTCCGCCGCCGAGGTGCACATGGCGCCGACATACTTGCGCGGCGGCGTATCGGCCAGGCCCAGGCGCTCGCGCGTGGCCTCGTCCAGGCTGGCGATGTTGCGCGCGCCGGGAATGCCCATGCCGCCGCCGGCGTCGATCGCCATGGCGTCCTTCATGCACATGCGGTTCGGTTCCACGCAGCGGTTGACGATGGCGTCGAACAGGCCGGGCGCGACGCTGGCGTAGCGCTGCACCGGGTTGCGTTCGCTGGGCTGCTCCAGTTTCAGGTAGGTGTCGCGGCCAAGCGCGGCGCCGGAGGCGCGGGCGTCGGCGATCCACTTGTCGAAGCCCTGCTGGTCCAGGCCGTGGAAGCGGAAGCGCATGCCGGAAAAGCCCGCGCCGCTGTAGTTGGCCGACAGGCCCTCGTATTCGCCGGGATGGTTGATGACCGCGTGCAGCGTGGTCTGCATGCCCGGCATGGCGTAGATCTGACCGGCCAGCGCCGGGATGAAGAAGGAGTTCATCACCGTGGACGAGGTGATCTTGAACTCGATCGGGCGGTCGACCGGCGCGGCCATTTCATTGACCGCGGCCACGCCCTGTTCGGGGTAGAGAAACAGCCACTTCCAGTCCAGCGCGACCACTTCGACCACCAGCGGCTTGGTGCCGGCCGGCACCTCGCGGCCTTCGGACAGGCGCGCCAGCGGACGGTAGGGATCGAGCTGGTGGGTGCTGACCCAGGTGAGCGCGCCGAGCGCGATGATGATCAGCAGCGGCGCCGCCCAGATCAGCAGCTCCAGCATGGTGGAGTGGTTCCAGTCGGGGTCGTAGTGCGCGTCGCGGTTGCTGGCGCGATAGCGCCACGCGAACAGGAAAGTCAGGAAGATCACCGGCACGATGATCAGCAGCATCAGGCCGGTGGAGATGATGATCAGGTTGCGCTGCTGCACCGCGATGTCGCCTGATGGCGAGAGCAATACCGCATTGCATCCGGAGAGCAACGGCAGGGCGGCTAACAGCAACAATCCGCGGAGCCTTGGGAAAGACGGCATGGCCATACCCCGAAACGTAACCGTGGGAGTTAAACGCAACACTACGCTGGAAGCCGCGAAAAATCTAGGGTAAAAAGAGCAAAAGTATGCACGGAAAGGCGTGCGGGGCAGGGCCGGGCGAGATCGCGCCGCGGTCCACGGGGCCTTGGCGCATGTGTGTACGAGTGTGTTGCAAAAAGCGTAGACAAGGCGTTTTTCAAAACCTCCTTTCAGCGAGCACTCACATGGCGACCACCACGCAGTATCCCGGTCATGCCTCCCCCTTGCCCGGTCCGGGCGCGACAGGGGGCGCGGCCAGCCACGCCAAGGTGGCGCCGGGCGAAATCGCCGTGGGGGTCGTTATCGGACGCGCCTCCGAATACTTCGACTTCTTCGTCTTCGGCATCGCCTGCGTGCTGGTGTTTCCACGGGTGTTTTTCCCGTTCGAACCGCAGCTCGAAGGCACGCTGTGGGCCTTTGTCATCTTCTCGTTCGCGTTCATCGCGCGTCCCATCGGCACTGCGGTGTCGATGGCGATCCAGCGGCGCTGGGGGCGCGGCACCAAGCTCACCATCGCGCTGTTCCTGCTGGGCACCGCCACGGTCGGCATGGCTTTCCTGCCGGGCTACAACGTCATCGGCTCGCATGCCATCGTGCTGCTGGCGGTGTTCCGCTGCCTGCAGGGGCTGGCCTTCGGCGGCTCCTGGGATGGGCTGCCGTCCTTGCTGGCCCTGAACGCGCCGCCCCAGCGCCGCGGCTGGTACGCGATGCTGGGCCAACTGGGCGCGCCCATCGGCTTCATGATCGCCAGCGCGCTGTTCCTGTTCCTGCACCTGACGCTGACCGAGGCCGACTTTCTCGACTGGGGCTGGCGCTATCCGTTCTTCGTCGCCTTCGCCATCAACGTGGTGGCGCTGTTCGCGCGGCTGCGGCTGGTGCTGACCGAGGAATACACGCAACTGCTCGAAGAAGGCGAACTGGAACCCATCAGCATCACGCAGATGGTGCGCGAGCAGGGTTACAACCTGTTCCTGGGCGCGTTCGCGGCGCTGGCCAGTTATGCGCTGTTCCACCTGGTGACGGTGTTCCCGCTGTCGTGGATCGCGGTCAGCGCCACGCAGCAGATCTCCGATGTGCTGATCGTGCAGATCATCGGCGCGGGCGTGGGCATCCTGGGCACCATCGCCTCGGGCTGGATCGCCGACCGCATCGGCCGGCGCACCACGCTGGGCCTGCTGGCCGCGCTGATCGGCGTGTTCGCGCTGTTCACGCCGTGGCTGCTGGGCGGCAGCCCCAAGGCGCAGGACGCGTTCATCCTGATCGGCTTCGCGCTGCTGGGGCTGTCGTACGGGCAGGCGTCGGGCACCGTCACGGCCAACTTCACCAAGCGCTTTCGCTATACCGGCGCCGCATTGACCACCGACATGGCCTGGCTGGTCGGCGCGGCCTTCGCGCCGCTGGTGGCGTTGGGGTTGTCGGCACGCTTCGGCCTGGTGGCGGTCAGCATCTACCTGCTGTCGGGCACCGCCTGCACGCTGCTGGCGCTGCGCATCAACAAGGCGCTGGAAACGCGTGACTGATGGGAAGAGGACGCCAGTACGCGGCAGCGACACGGGGACTTCGTTCAATTGGGCGCGTGCCCTGGTGCTGGGCGCGTTGCTGATCGCCATCGCCATGTATCGGCCGCTGGATCCGCAGGTCATTCCGGGCTGGTATCGCGCCGCGGGCGACGCGTTCTTCGTCATCGTATGCATGCTGGCCGCGGCGCTGGGCCGTGGCGCGGGCTTTCGCGATATCTGGTCGCGCGGCTTCGTCTCCGGTTTCCTGCTCTACAGCCCGGCCTGGCTGCAAGGCGGCACGCCGCCCGCGGCCGCGCCGTGGCTGCCGACCTTGCTGGTCGGACTGTTGCTCGCCAGGCCCTTGCTGTGGCTGTGCGAGGCGCTGTGGTGGCGGCGCGGGCCGCGCGGCGCCTGATCCTGGAAAAGACCGCCGCGCCCGAGGGCGCGGCAGGCGTGGCGCGGAACCGCTGGTCCGGGCTGTCCGCCCGCGTCGCGCCGGTCAAGGCCGGCGACCCTGCCATCTGGCCGCGTCCACTCAGCCGGCGTAGCCTTCCAGCACATTGGCGACGTTGGTGCCGACCTCGGCCACCGCGTAGCCGCCTTCCATGGTGAACACCGTTGGCAGGCCCAGCCGGGCCAGTCGCGCGCCCACCTGCAGATAGTCGGCGCTGCGCAGCTTGAATTTCGAGATCGGATCGCCTTCGTAGGTGTCCACGCCCAGCGCGATCACCAGCGCGTCCGGCTTGAAGCGGCCGATGGCGGCCAGGCCCTGTTCCAGCGCCTCGGTCCAGACGGCAAAGTCGGTGCCCGCCGCCAGCGGCAGGTTCAGGTTGGCGCCCAGGCCGGCGCCCTGGCCGGGTTCGTCGGCATAGCCCAGGAAGAAGGGATATTCGGTGGTCGGGTCGCCATGCACCGACACGGTCAGCACGTCGCCGCGCTCGTAGAAGATGCTCTGCGTGCCGTTGCCGTGGTGGTAGTCGATGTCCAGCACCGCGACGCGCTCGGCGCCGGCCTCGCGCAGCGCCTGCGCCGCCAGGGCGGCGTTGTTCAGGAAGCAGTAGCCGCCGAAGAAGTCGGCGCCGGCGTGATGGCCGGGCGGGCGCGTCAGCGCCATGGCGGCGCGCGGACCGTGACCGCCCGCGACCGCGCGCGCGGCGTCGATGGCGCAGGCCGCGCCGGCGGCCGCGGCTTCCCAGGTGCCCGACGTCAGCGGGCTGCCGCTGTCGAACGAGAACAGGCCGACGCGCGCGGCGAAGTTGCTGGGCGCGATGTCGTGGCGGAAGCCGCGCACCGGCCATACCGACGGCAGGATGTCGAGCTCGGCGTTGGCCGGGTCCAGCGCGATCCAGTCGGCCCAGGCGCGTTGCAGGAAGTCGACGTAGCGCGCGCTGTGCACGCGGCGGATCAGGTCCAGGTCGGGCGCGGCCGGCGCCCGCAGCGTGCCGATGCCGCGCTGGCGCAGGGCGTCCAGCACGTATTCGAGCCGGGCCGGGGTCTCGTGACAGGGCACCAGCTTGCCGCGGAACATTTCCTGGCGGCCATCGTGTTTGCCGTGGACGGGATTGTGGAAGATATGCACGGTAGCGTCTGTGGAAAAAGAGGAAGGGAAACTATAGCGGCCGCAGCGCGTACCAGGCGATGGCCGGCAGCTCGCGCAGGATCGAATACAGGTCGCGCGCCTCGGCGTAGCGGGGCGAGGCGCCGCCGACCTGTTGCACGCCATGGCGCTTGAGCGCCAGCATGGTGCGCGGCACATGGAAGTACTGCGTGATGGCCATGGCGCTGGCGTAGCCATGTTCGCGCATATAGGCGCTGGCGTGGGTGGCGGTGGCCCAGGTGTCGTTGCCGAGACTGTCGGCCACCACCTGGCCGGCCGGTACGCCGCGCGCGATCAGATAGTCGCGCATCACCGCCGCTTCGTCGTGGCCGGACGGATCGACGCCGCCGCTGACGAACAGCACGCGGCAGCGCGCGGCGGCGTAGCAATCGTAGGCGCGGTCGAGCCGGGCGGCCAGGCGCGGCGACGGGCGGCCATCGGGCGCCACGGTGTTGCCCAACACCACCGCGACGTCGGCCTCGGGACCGTCCGCCAGCAAGCCGGCGGCGATCAGGGCGCAGGCGGCCAGCAGGACGGCCGCGCACAGGCCCGCGCCGATGGCGCGGGCGCGGCGGCGCCAATGGGAGGCGGGGGCGGTCATGCCTGCGGGCGGCGGCGCGGGACCGGGATCATTGCCGTTTGGGGAAGGGCAGGTCGACCTCGACGGCGTTCGAGTAGACCGGCCCGGTCGCGGCGGCTGGGTCGGTCAGCACCACCACCAGGCGGTAGCGGCCCGGCGCCAGGTCGGGGAAGAACGGCACGTATTGGCCGTTGCCGGCGCTGACGCGGTAGCCGAAGTCGCCACGGTCATCCTGGCGCCACAGCACCGGGTCGTCGGCCCATTGGGCGACATGGGGCGCCGTCGCGGGCGGGGCGGGCCGCGCCGCGCTGTCGCCGTACGCGGGCCGGGGCGGCGCGGCGGCGTCCTTTTCGGCGGGCGCCGCCAGCGTCACCGGGGGACGCTGGTACAGGGGTTGCAGCGTGCGGCGGTCCTGTGAGTCGATGAACAGCAGCCAGACGCGCGGCGATTGCAGGCGCACCGAACCGGGGCCGAGATTGCTCACGTGCAGCGTGAAGCGTCCGGCGGCTTCGTACAGCGTGGTGCCGAGGTGGCCGAACACCGACAGCGCCAGGCCGCTGGCGGGCGGGCGTTGCGGCGGCGCATAGCGGTGCTTGTCGATCAGCAGGTCGGCGTAGCGGACCCACTTGGCCGGCGCATCCGCGTCCGCGCCGGCGAGGCGGACCTGCAGCCAGTGCGGCCGCAGCGCGATGATGTCGAGCCGGTCGCCCGCCTTGGCGGCCCGCGCCGACAGCGCCTGCACGTCGGGCGCGTCGTACAGGTCGAGCCGGTCGAAGGGCACCGTGCCGTTGCCGTCCAGCGGCCAGCCGTCGCCGTCGATCGCGATGTCCGCCACCGTGCCGTCTTCATGGAAGCCGTAGGTCAGGTCGAAGGCCGTGTCCTCCAGGTCGAACAGGGCCTGGGCGGTCCACCGCAGCGGCCGCGCCGTGCCGTCGGCGCGCAGCGCGTAGTCTTCGGTGCCGTTGCGATCGGCGCCATAGCGGCAGCCCGTCGTGAACGCCGCCCGCCTGGCGTCGAATACCGGATTGACGAAGCGGTGGCACGGGCTGGCGTCGGGCGCCGGGTGGACGATTTCCTGGAACCGGCGCTCCTGGGGACGGTACAGGAACAGCCGGGCATGGACCTGGCCCGCGCCGCCGCTTTGCCCGATGACCAGGTCGCGATAGCCGTCGTGGTCGATGTCGGGCGTCTCGAACACGTCGACCGTCTCGTCGTCCAGGCGGGCAAGCGCTTGCGGGGCGCCC
Organism: Achromobacter sp. HNDS-1; assembly: GCF_040084795.1. Taxonomy (NCBI): domain Bacteria; kingdom Pseudomonadati; phylum Pseudomonadota; class Betaproteobacteria; order Burkholderiales; family Alcaligenaceae; genus Achromobacter; species Achromobacter sp. HNDS-1. Next base: position 2,166,725 of record NZ_CP157584.1, on the reverse strand, counting down.
TTGCCGACGCGCGCGCTGACGCGTTGCTCCGCGGCGCCGTCGATGTTCACCACCGCCCGCAGGCCCGGCTTGATGTCGTAGGCATGGTCACGGGCCAGCGCGCCGGCGCTGAAGCCGGCCAGCACCGCCGCGAGCAGGAACATTTTCAAGGAAGCGCCTCCCGGATTTCTTCTCGGCGCATTATGCCCGAGCGGCGGCGCCGCGCGCGGGCCGGGCAGAAGGTCGCGGCGGCCGGAAGTTCCTGGGTAGAATCATCGGATAGCTTGCGATGCGCGTGCCATGAACCTTCCGTTCCCCATCCGACAAGAATGCCCGCCGGGCGCCTGTATGTGCGACCGCGAACGGCTGCTGGCCGATCCGGCGGCGGACGTGCGCATCCTGCGGCTCACCAAGGAAGAGGAAAAGCGCCTGGTGGCGCGGCTGGAGAACATCGCCAGCCTGGAAGACCTGCGCGCCATGCAGGGCCGCATGCAGGCGCAGTTGGGCATCGTGGTGCGCATCGTTCCCAGCGACAACGAGGTGCGCACCTCGCGCGGCATCGCCATCCAGCTCGACGACCAGCCCGGCCTGTGCCGCAAGACGCGCACCTCGATTCCCGCCGCCATCCGCCGCGGCTTCGACAACCGGCCCGAGATCGTCTATGCGCTGCTGAACGAGCGCGACCTGCTGCACGGCACTTAAGGGGGCTGTGCCCCCGCCACGCCGGCGCATCGTCCACCTCATGACGCCATGGCGCCGCGCGGATGCCCGCGCCCTTGCCGGCGGTCGCCGCCCGGCGGGGGGGCTATCGCGGCGGGCGCCGTTCAGTGCCCGCGCGGCACCGGGCAGGGCTTGAGCGGGGTGACCATGGCCGGCGCGCGGCCCGCTTCAGGCCGGGTGTCCAGCTTCTTGCCGCTGCGTGCGGGGTAGGCCAGCAGCACGGCGCTGCCGGGAGCCAGAGTGGGCGCGTTGGGGCCGCCATAGGCCACCGTCCAACCGCGCACCGCCAGCGGCGCGAGCGTGTATTGCAGCGCCGAGCCAGGCGAGACGTGCGCGACCTTGCCGGCGAACAACTCCTCTTGCCGGGTCTCGGCGCCATTGACGGATTGGTAGGTGGCGATGCTGACGAGCGCCGCCGATTCGCCATGGCGGGCCAGGATCGCCGTTTCGTAGCGGCCGGGCGGGATGGCGCCGAGGCTGACCGTGATGTTGTCGCGCGCCTGGCCGCCCGCATCCAGCCGCACGCCGGTGACCTCGGCGCGCGCCAGCGGCGCCGAGCCGGTGTTGCGGACCCGCACGCTGTACTGCCCGGACGTGCCGGTCAGCGTGCACACCTCGACGCCATAGGGCGGTGTGCTTGCTTGCGCGGACGCCGCCGCCAGGACGGCGGCGGGCAGGATGGCGGCGCGGAATAGTCGGGACGGCACGGTACGCTCCTGTCAGGAGGCAGCGCGCCGGGACGCCGCGTTGCCTGCCTTATTACACCACTTGGCGGCCGGGGTCGTCGCCCTGCGGGCGCTTGCCGGCCAGCCAGTGCAGGATCAGCGCCAGGATCAGCAGGGCGGCCATGATGAAGCCCCAGAACAGCCAGCCCAGCACCGCGATCCAGGTGCCCAGGCTGCCGGCCGCGGGCAGGACCTGGTTCAGCAGGTCCACCAGCCACACCAGCCCCGACTGCAGCGACTGGATCAGGCCGGCGTCGACCCAGGGGGCCGCCCACGCGGGCGCCTGCCACTGCGCCGAGCCGATCGCGGCGGCGCCCGGCACCTGGGTCGAGGCGATGGTCGCCAGCACCCAGTCCGCCAGCTGCAGCGTCAGCGCTACCAGGCCCGTCCATAACGCGGCCAGTACGGCGAAAGCGATCCAGATGATTTTCTTCATTGTTGCGGTACTCCGGTGATTCAGGAAAGAAACGCCACGATAGAGCGGAAACGGATTCTGAAAAACCAGCGTCTTTGTGACAATCATTAAGAAAAAACCGAAGTCTTGGCATGCGCCAGTATCTGCTGCACCAGCGGGTGGTGCTGCCCGCGCCGGTTGCGGATGCCGTGGATTTCCTCGTGCACGCTGTCGCAGCGCGCCAGCGGCCGCAGGCCGCGCAGCAGGCCGACGTCGTCACCGCCCAGGCGGCTGAGCGGGAACACGCCCAGGCCGCGCGCGGCGAACACCGACATCAACGCGCTGTCCTCGAACTCGCCGACCACGTTGGGCCGCAGGTCCTGTTCATTGAACCACCGGTCCAGCGTCTGGCGCAGCACCGAATGGCCGGTCGGCAGCAACACCGGCAGGCGCTCCAGGCAGCGGGGGAAGTCCTGCGTGTCGGCCTTGCGCACCAGCCGCGCCGGGCCGTACCAATCGACCGGCGAGGACACCAGCCGATCGCTGGTCAGGCGCAGGTTGGGGTTGGCGGGCGCGCCCTGGCCGGCCAGCACCAGGTCCAGGTGGTGGCGCGCCAGTTCGCCCAGCAGTTCCTCGACCTCGCCCTCGTGGCAGGTCAGGCGCAGGTCCGGGGTGTCCAGCACCGGCCCCAGCAGCGCGTGCGCGGCCAGCTTGGAGATGCCGTCCGACAGGCCCACCGACAGGCGGATCACCGGCTTGGTGGCGGCGGCGCGGACTTCCTGCGGCAGTTCCTGGCCGATCTGGAAGATCTCCTCGGCGCGGGCGAAAGCGGCCTGGCCGGCGTCGGTCAGGGCCACGCCGCGGCCCGCCGGGCGTAGCAGTTGGTGGCCCAGGTTCTTTTCCAGTTCGCGCACCTGGGCGCTGATGGTCTGGATGGCCATGTCGAGGCGCTCGGCGGCGCGCGAGAAGCCGCCTTCCTTGGCGACCATCCAGAAGTAATACAGGTGGCGGTAATTGAGCATGGCGATGTTCACTTCGGTTTTTTCGAACCATAACTCACTTTCAGGCTGATTTCTCCATCGGCCCGGGATCCGGATCATGAGGGCCTTCACACACAAGCGGGAACATCATGGAAGCCTTGCTCTCATTTCTACAAGCCGACTTCGCCGGCACGCCGGCCTGGAGCTGGCTGCTGTTCATCGGCATCGTCATCTCCCTGCTGGTCTTCGACCTGGGCGTGCTGCACAAGGAAGACCGCGAGATCGGCGTGCGCGAAAGCCTGCTGTTGTCGGCGGGTTACATCTCGGCCGCGTTGCTGTTCGGCGGCTGGGTCTGGTGGCAGATGGGCCCGGCCAGCGGCATGGCCTACTACACGGGCTTCCTGATCGAGAAATCGCTGTCGCTGGACAATGTGTTCGTGATCGCGCTGATCTTCAGTTTCTTCGCCATCCCGCGCCAGTTCCAGCACCGCGTGCTGTTCTGGGGCATCCTGGGAGTGATCGTGCTGCGCGCCATCATGATCGGCCTGGGCGCCGCGCTGGTCAGCAACTTCGGCTGGTTGATGTATCTGTTCGGCGCGTTCCTGGTGTTCACCGGCATCAAGATGTGGATGATCGCCGACCAGGAGCCGGACATCGCCACCAACCCGATCCTGAAGTTCCTCAAGCGCCGCATGCGCGTGACCGATGGCCTGCGCGGCAACGCCTTCTGGGTGCGCGAGCCGGATGCGGCCACCGGCAAGACGGTGCGCTGGGCCACGCCGCTGTTCCTGGCCCTGGTATTGATCGAGTTCGTGGACCTGTTGTTCGCGGTGGACTCGGTGCCGGCGATCTTCGCCATCACCACCGACCCGTTCATCGTGTACACCAGCAACATCTTCGCGATCCTGGGCCTGCGCGCGCTGTACTTCGCGCTGGCGGCGATGATCCATCGCTTCCACTACCTGAAGTACGCGCTGTCGCTGGTACTGGTGTTCATCGGCACGAAGATCTTCCTGGTCGGCTTCATCGGCAAGATTCCCGCCGTGGTGTCGCTGTCGGTGACCTTCGGCCTGATCGGCGGCGGCGTGCTGTTCTCGCTGTGGAAGACCCGCTCGGGGGCGTCGCAACCCGAGCTGAAGACGGAGTAAGCGCGTACGGCGCGTGTGAGGGGCCCGCCCATGGCGGGCCCTTTTTCATCGCCGAGCCGCCTCAAGATGAAAAAGCCCCCTCGGGGGGCAGCAAGCCGAAGGCGCGGCGTGGGGGGCCTTGCTCACACGTCGGCGGCGGGGGCCGGATCAAGCGTGCGCATGAAGCCGATGATGGCCGCGGCGGCGGCCTCGGGCGCGGACTGCAACAGGCAGTGCGGCGCGTCGATGTCGACCAGGAGGGTCTGCGGCGCCAATTGCCTGACCAGCGCGGCGGCGGCGGGCGGCACCACGCGGTCGTGGCGCGCCCGCAGGTACAGCAGCGGCAGGCGCACGCCGGCAAATGCCGCGCGTTGGTCGGCGGCCATCACCGCCTGGAGGCGGGCCCGCATGACGGCGGGCGCCACCTGCGCGACGGCCCGGTCCAGCGCGGCGCGCAGCGCCGGCGTGCCATGGGCGCCCAGCAACAGGTGATGCAGGACCGCGCGCGGCAGCAGCGTGACCGGCAGCCAGTTGGCCAGCGGCCGCGCCAGGCCAAGCCGGGGATGCGGCGCGCGCACGAACGAGGCGCACAGGATCAGGCCGCGCAGGTTTGGCGGCGGCGCGGCGGCGATGGCGGCGCCCAGCGGTCCCGAGAAGGATTCGGCCAGCAGCACGAAGGGCGCCTGCGCGGGCAGGGCCTGGCGCACGCGCTGTTCGAGCGCGGGGTAACCGAGCGGCTCGCGTGCGGGATAGCGCAGCACCACGGGCGGTGGCGCGGGGGGCAGCGCGGACAGCAGCGGATCAAACAGATCGCCGGTGCCGTCCATGCCGGGCAACAGGACCAGCTGCGGGGGCATTCATCAGGTTCCGGATGGGGGGAATAGCCGCATTCTGACAGGGTGTCGACATATCCTGTAAATATGAATATGTAGCCCTATATATATTTGTCATATGGAATAACGCGGCGTAGAGTGCGAAACGTACCCAGACCCACGCAAGGAGCCGCTATGACCTGGTCCGCCAAACAGTATTCCGCCTTTGAAAACGAACGCACCCGCCCGGTGCGCGACCTGGTTGCCGCTCTGCCGAACGAACAGGTCGGCCACGCGGTGGATCTGGGCTGCGGCCCCGGCAACTCCACCGAGGTGCTGGCCGCCCGCTACCCGCAGGCCAACGTGACCGGCATGGACAGCTCCGACGACATGGTGCAGGCGGCGCGCAAGCGCCTGCCGTCAATCGCGTTCGAACTGGCCGACATCGAAACCTGGAATCCGCCGCGCCAGTACGACGTGATCCTGGCCAACGCCGCGCTGCAGTGGGTGCCCGACCATGCGACCCTGTATCCGCGCCTGGTGGGCAAGCTGGCGCCGGGCGGCAGCCTGGCGGTGCAGACGCCGGACAACCTGGAAGAGCCGGCCCACAAGCTGGCGCGCCAGGTCGCCGCCGACGGCCCCTGGGCCGCCAGGATCGGCGGCGTCAAGCACCCGCCGCGCCACAGCGCCGCCTGGTACTACGAGCTGCTCAAGCCGCATTGCGGCCGCCTGGACGTGTGGCGCACGACCTACATGCACCCGCTGGCCGGCGCGCAGGCGGTGGTGGAATGGTTCAAGGGCACGGCGCTGCGGCCCTATCTGAACAAGCTGGACGCTGATGAACAGGCGGCGTTCCTGGCGCGCTATCGGGACGAGATTGCGCGCGCCTATCCCGCGTTGGCCGATGGCACCGTGCTGCTGCCGTTCCCGCGGCTGTTCCTGGTGGCGGGTCCCAAGGACTGAAGCGGCGCGCCCGGTCCGCCGCGCCGCCGCGTGGCGCCGCGTCTTTCCAGGGCAACCGTGGCCCTAGGCCTTGTCGGCGAAGTAGCGCGCCGGCGTCTGCCCCAGCGTCTTGCGGAACATGGTGATGAAGGCGCTGACCGACTCGTAGCCCAGGTCTTCGGCGGTGCGCTGCACCGACACGCCCGACGACAACCGCTGCAGCGCCATGACGATATGCATCTGCTGGCGCCAGCGGCCGAAGCTCATGCCGACCTCCTGGCGCACCAGGCGCGCCAGCGTGCGTTCGCTCATGGCCAGGCGCCGGCCCCATTCGGCCGCGGTGCTGCGGTCGGCGGGATTGGCCCGCAGCGACGCGGCAATCTCGCGCAGGCGCGGATGGTCGGACAGCGGCAGGTGCAACTGCTCGGTCGGCATCCGCGTCAACTGCTCGATCAGCACGGCGGCCAGGCGGCGGTTGGCGGGCAGGGCGGTGTCGGCCGGCGCCAGGTCGGCCAGGTGCGCCACCATTTCCCGCACCAGCGGCGTGATCGCCAGCGTGCAGCATTGCGTCGGCAAGCCGGGCGTGTCCGCCGGCACGAACAGGAAGCAGACCCGGCCGTTGTCGGTGACGCGGTTGCTGTGCGGCACGCCGCCGGGGATCCACACGCCGCAGCGCGGCGGCACCATCCACAGGCCCTGCGGCACGAAGCTGGTCACCCCGCCCTGCAGCGACAGCACCAACTGGCCCATGCGGTGGCGATGGGTGGGCGATTCGTGTTCGTTGCGGGCCGCCTCCACGCGCATGGCGTAGGTCCATTGCGTGGGCGTATCGGGATCGAAATAGGGGCTGTGGGCGTGCGGCGGATACATGGCGCGGCGCTGCCTTGGCTGAATTTAGGGATATCTTGTCATTATCTCGAAATTCAGCAGAGACGGCTTTGCCTAAGCTGACGGCATGATTCCTTCCGCTTCCTCCCCCGCTTCCCAACGCCCCGTTCTGCTGATCGTGGGCATCCTCTTCATCGCCATGGCGCTGCGCGCGCCGGTCACGGGCATGCCGCCGCTGGTCGGCCTGATCCGTGAACAGCTCGGCCTGTCGAATACCGCCGCCGGCATGCTGATCACGTTGCCGCTGCTGGCGTTCGCCATCGTTTCGCTGGTGTCGGCCGGCATGGCGCGTCGCCATGGCCTGGAGCGCACGCTGTTCGCCGCGCTGCTGCTGATCGGCGGCGGCATCGTGCTGCGCAGCCAGGGCCAGGCCTGGGCGCTGTATGCCGGCACGGCGGTCATCGGCTCGGGCATCGCCGTCGGCAACGTGCTGCTGCCCAGTCTGCTCAAGCGCGACTTCCCGCAGCGCGTGGCGGGCCTGACCTCGGCTTATGTGTTGACCATGAGCATCGCGGCCGGCGCCGCGTCGGCCCTGGCGGTGCCGCTGGCCAGCCTGGCGGGCGGCAGCTGGCGCTTTTCGGCGTTGTGCCTGCTGGTGATTCCCGTGGCCGGGGTGCTGCTGTGGCTGCCGCAACTGGCCAACCATACGCCGCCAGCCGCGTCCACCGCGCACGCGCCGCATGGCGGCCGGCTGTGGCATTCCGCGCTGGCCTGGCAGGTGACGCTTTACCTGGGCATCAATTCCTTCGTGTTCTACGTGGGCGTGAGCTGGCTGCCGGCGATCCTGCGCGATGCGGGCTACTCGGCCGAGCGCGCCGGCTCTTTGCACGGATTGCTGCAGCTGATGTCGGCCGGGCCGGCGCTGTTCCTGGCGCCGGTGGTGCGGCGCATGAAGGACCAGCGCGCGGCCGCGTTCTGCTCGGCGCTGTCCTCGCTGGTGGCGTTCGTCGGCTTGATCGTGGCGCCGGGCTGGGCCACGCTGTGGATCGTGTTGCTCGGCCTGGGTACGGGCGGCGGCATCATCCTGGGCCTGATGTTCGTGGGCCTGCGCGCCAGCCATGCGCAGCAGGCGGCGGCGCTGTCGGGCATGGCGCAGTGCGTCGGCTACCTGTTCGCGGCCAGCGGACCGGCGCTGGTTGGCGCCCTGCACGACCGGCTGGGGGGCTGGTCGGCGGCGCTCGGGCTGTGCGCCGCATTGTGCCTGGCGATGGCGGGCTGCGGCCTGCTGGCGGGCCGCGCGATCCAGATCGGCGCGTTCCGCGCGCATCCGGCCCAGGCGCCGCGACGCACGGCGCAGTGACGCCGGCGCACGCCGCAAGCGGCGCTTTCTAGCCGCCGGCCTGGGCGCGCCACAGGCGCACCAGGATGTCGGGCGCCTGCGCTTCCGGCACGTCGAAGGCGAGGCTGGCCGTATCGCCGCTGGCCGGATCGCGGAATGCCAGTTCCACATGGAAGTAGCGCTGGTCGCCACCCTGGGCGGCGCAATCCGGCGAGGCCAGCGGTGCGGTGCGCCGCAATGCCTCGCCGACCTCCTGCCGCAAGTCGGACGGGCAGGAGGTCAGGTCGATGCTGCGGGTGCGCGCCAGCCCGGGCAGGTAGGCCAGGCCGCCTTCGCGCGTCAGGCTGACGCGCAACGCGAGTTCGAGCGGAGGCAGGTCGATCATGGCTGGACGCCCACCGCCGCCCAGGCGCCGGCGACGGCCTTGTGCGCGGCCTCGCCGTGCGCGCCACGGGCCACGTCCAGCGTCAGGCGCGCGAACGCGGCAAAGTCGGCATCGTGGCGCAGCCGCTTGTCGCGCAGCGTGTCGTACCAGATGCGGCCGGCCACTTCCCAGGCCGGCCCCTTCAGGGCGGTCGCGGCCAGATAGAAGGCGCGGTTCGGAATGCCGGAGTTGATGTGCACGCCGCCATTGTCGTGCGGCGTATCGACGTAGCCGCTCATGTGCGCCGGCTGCGGATCCTTGCCCAGCACCGGGTCGTCGTAGGCGCTGCCGGGCTCGGCCATTGAACGCAGGGCGCGCGCCTGCACTTTCGGCAGGAACAGGCCCTGGCCCACCAGCCAGTCGGCTTCGCGCGCGTCCTGGCCCAGGGCGTATTGCTTGACCAGCGCGCCGAACACGTCGCAGAGCGATTCGTTGAGCGCGCCCGACTGGCCCTGGTAGGCCAGCGCCGCTTCGCTGTCGATGACGCCGTGCGTCAGTTCATGGCCGATGATGTCGACCGCCACGGTGAAGCGGTTGAACACTTCGCCATCGCCGTCGCCGAACACCATCTGCGAGCCATTCCAGAAGGCGTTGTCGTAGTCTTCGCCGTAATGCACGCTGCCCACCAGGGGCAGGCCCGCGCCATCGATCGAGTCGCGCTGATAGACATCGTGGAACAGCTTGTAGGTGGCGCCCAGGTGATCGTAGGCTTCATCCACCGCCGCGTCGCCGCTGGCCTTCGCGCCTTCGGCGCGCACCAGCTTGCCGGGCAGGGCGGTGGTGTTGGCCGCGTCGTGCACCGCGCGTTGCGGCGTGCCGACGGCAGCCGACGCGCGCGGCGCCGCCACCTGGGCCCGCGACGGCCGCGCCGCCATTTCACGCAATCCGCGCTGCTGCTGGTCGATGATGAGTGTCTTGACGGCCGGCATGCTGACACGCGCATCGGCGTGCTGCGCCAGACGGTCCAGGACATAGGGCGGAATCACGCCGATCAGGGGCGTGGACGCGGAGGGGCGCGGCATTGTCGATCTCCCTGTGAAGACATGGCGGACACGGCGCGCGGGCCGGGCCCGTGGCAGGCTTTACGGTAGCAGATAGGCCATGCGCGGGCGTAACAGTGTGCGGCCTGATGCTAGGAACGATAAACGGGCGCCCCGCGGCTCGACGGCCGTGGCGCGATCCGCTATCTTTCAGCGCGTCCCGCCTCCTTTCGCTTACGCTTCGAGACATCGCATGTCCGCCGACTACCGCATCCGCCATCTCGCGCTGACCGAGACCCACATCCTGCTGACGCTGGCCGACGGCCGCACGTTGCGCGAGCCGATCCGGCGGCATATCCGGCTGGAAAAGGCCAGCCCGGCCGAGCGCGAACAGTGGCAACTGGTGGACGACGACCATGGCGTGGTGTGGCCCGCGCTGCTGGCGCCTTCGGCCGCGGGCATGCTGAACGTGCGCGACCTGTTGTGGGACGCGCATTACGAGGGCGCGCTGGCGGCGCTGCGGGCGGTGGAGTGGAAGCTGGAAAGCCTGCCGCAGCGTGAGCAGGAGCTGGTTGCGCTGTGGCGCATGGAAGCCGACATCAACAACGGCGGTTTCATGCAGTTCCTGTGCAACTGGGGCGATCCGACCTGCCAGCTGGCGCTGCTGGCGCTGGGCAAGATCGGCGCGGCGCGCACGCGCGCCATCCTGGCGGACATGCGCGGCCTGGTCGATCGTTTCGAGGCCGCGCCCGAAGTGATCGAACTGAACGATATCTACGGCGCCATGACCGAGGCCGAGCAGGCGCGCCTGCATGCGCTGGACGAAGCCTACTTCGACTATCCGGACGACCTGGCGCGGCTGGGCCTGGCCTACTACGACTAGCCAGGCGGCCAGTCGATACGCTTCAGTCGAACACGCCCGCCAGCACGTCGGCGACGATGCCGGTGGCGATGGCGATCAGGATGAGGTCATTGCCGGCCACGCGCCACTCGTAACCGGGATGCACCGGCAGCCGGGCCAACATCGGGCCGGGCACCATCTTCTTGGCGATGCCCGGGGGCAGCGGTTTGCCGCGCGCCAGGTTCTTGCGGATGCCGGGCGGCAGGGAGCCATAGCCGGTGGCGCCAGCCTGCACCGCGTAGCCGCGCGCGGTCGAGATGCTGATGCCCGCGGTGCTCAGGGTGACGCTGACGTTGGTGTCGGCATCCTTGCCGTTGCCCTTGTTCTTGCCGCCGCTGTTGCCATTGCCCTTGTTGTTGCCATTGCCGTTGCCGTTGCCGGCGTGATCGGGCTTGCCGCGGTTTTCAGGCGGCGCCGACCAGGCGGGGGCGAGGAGGGTGGTACAGGCCAAGGCGGTCACGAAAATGGCGATCGAGCGGCGCATGATGGGCACCCGGAGTTAAGGCCCATGCAGCGTACCGCAATGCTGGAACGCGCACCATCTCCATTGGCAAGCGGTTTTTCCTATTGCAACAACCGTAACCTTTCACGCCGCTGACTCGGGCTAGAATCGCTCGCTTCTATTCCGGGGGGGAATGCCAGATGCGATATTTCCTGATCTTGGTGGGGGCGGCCGTGGTCGCCTATTTACTTGCGCGCGGCATCGCCGCCGTGCTCTCGGATCGTAAACGCAACAAATCAGAAAGGGACTGAAAGTGAAGCCGACCGACCTCCAGATCGTCAAGTCCGTCAAACCGCGCAGCCTCAAGGTGGCCATCATCACGGGCGTGCTGTTCGTGCTGATCCTGTGCCTGGCGTTCGGTTCGTGGTTCCAGGTGGACCAGGGCGAACGCGGCGTGGTGCTGCGCAACGGCAAGCTGGTGCGCGTGTCCGAGCCGGGCCTGGATTTCAAGACGCCCTTCATCGACAACGTGATGACGGTATCGGTGCGCGACCACACTTTCGTGTTCGAGAAGCTCGAAGCCTACAGCTATGACCAGCAACCGGCCACGCTGCGCGTGTCGGTCACCTACCGCGTGCCGCCCGAGCACGTGGCCGAGCTGTATTCCGAGTACGGCACCATCAGCAACCTGCAGATGCGCGTGCTCGAACGCAAGACGCCCGACGCGGTCAAGAACGTGTTCGGCCAGTACACCGCGGTGCGCGCCATCCAGGAACGCCAGAAGCTGGGCCTGGACGTGAACAACGCCGTGCTCAAGACCATGGAAGGCGCGCCGGTGCAGGTGGTGGGCGTGCAGATCGAGGAAGTCGGTTTCTCGCAGGCCTACGAGCACTCGATCGAACAGCGCATGCTGGCGCAGGTGCAGATCGAGACCACCCGCCAGCAGAAGGAAACGGCGATGATCAACGCCGAGATCCAGGTGGTCAAGGCCAAGGCGGAAGCCGACGCGCGCCGCCAGCAGTTCACCGCCGAGGCCGACGGCATCCGCATGCGCGGCGAAGCCGAGGCCGCGTCGATCCGCGCCAAGGCCGAGGCGCTGGCCGCCAACACCAATCTGGTCAGCCTGAACGCGGTCGAGAAATGGGACGGCGTGCTGCCGTCGACCCAGGTGCCGGGCGCGGCGCTGCCGTTCATCGGCATCAAATAGCCGCGGCGTTGTCGCGTTGCGCGGGGGCCGGCTGCCGGCTCCGCGCGAACGCCATCATGGCGTCGCCGGACAGCGCCTTGCTGTAGACCCATCCCTGCACGATGATCTCGGCGCTTGATTCCAGCGCCGCCAGTTGCGCCGGCGTTTCCACCCCCTCCACGATGATCCGCAGGTCCAGCGCCTCGCAAAAGCGCAGCAGACCGCTCATGACCTGCGCCCCGCGCTCGCTGGCCTGCGCCAGCACGAAGCTGCGGTCGATCTTGACCGCGTCGATCTCGAACTGGTGCAGGTAGCTCAACGCCGAATAGCCGGTGCCGAAGTCGTCGATGTAGACCTTGCAGCCGATCGCGTGCAGCCGGTCGAAGGCGGTGTGCAGGGCCTGGGCGTCTTCCACCAGCGCGTCCTCGGTCAGTTCTACCGACACCTGGCCGCGGGCCTGCTCCAGCACCTTGACGAGCTTGTCCAGGTACGACTCCGAGGTCAGCGTGCCGCTGGTCACATTGACGGTCAGCGGCAGGGTGAATCCGGCCTTGCGCCACGCATGGCATTGCAGCACGGCCTGCTTGGCGACCCACAGATCCACTTCGCGCATCAGGTCGGCCTGCGCCAGCCAGCGCAGGAATTCCAGCGGCGCCTGTTGCGTGCCTTCCGGGCCGGTGGCGCGCAGCAGCGCCTCGCAGCCGGTGCAGCGGCCGCTGCGCAGCGACACCTGCGGCTGGTATTCGAGATAGAAGTCGTATTCGCTGATGGCGCGGATGCGCGAAATCTCGGCGCTGCGGCGCGCGCGGTTGGCATAGGTGGACACCACCGGGTCGTGCGCGAACAGCAGCGATTCTTCCTGCAATCGCGGGAAGGTGGTGTCTAGCGACTTGAAGTAGACGGTGGCGTCCGCCTTGCGCTGGCGCTCCAGCGCCACCACGAACGGCGCGTAGATGCAGGTGCCGAGCGCGATCAGGAACACCTGCAGCACCACGCCGCCGACGTGGCCGCCGGCGCCGAGATAGGCGTTGAGCAGCACCGGCGAGGTCAGCGGCAGGGTGACGCTGGCCGGCGCCATCCAGCCGGCCTGCACCGCGGCCAGCGCGATCAGCACATTGCAGACCGGCGCCAGGATGAACGGCAGCAGCAGGCGCGGATTGAGGATCAGCGGCAGGCCGAACAGCAGGATCTCGTTGACGTTCAGCAGCGACACCGGAATGCTGGCCAGGGCCAGCAGACGCAGCGACTCGCTGCGCGAGAACAACAGGATGGCGGCCACCAGCGATAGCGTCGCGCCGGCCCCGCCGATGAAGACGAAGGCGCCCAGCAGCGTGCCGTTCAGGGCATACATGCCCTCGTAGCCGGCGGCGGCGCTGGCTGCGTTCAGCGCCGTGGCCTGGTCCAGCACATCGATGACCGGTGACATCGCATGGTAGCCATGGATGCCGAAGAACCAGAAGATGGAGTTCAACGCCGCCGTCACCGGCCCGGTGGTAAAGGGGCTTTCGAGCGAGGCCAGGTCCAGCGGGATGTCGAACTGCGCCACGCCCGGAATCCGCAGCAGGGCGCTGACCGCCAGCGCCACCACGCCCGCCGTCAGCACCCCCGGTATCACCATGTTGAGGGTGCCGCGCACGTTCTCGCCGATCAGGCCGTCCGGCGCCAGCCGGGTCCAGTGGCGCCGGTGCAGCCAGGCCAGCAGGGGCACGCTGCCCAGCGGCAGCAGGATGGCGATGCACAGGATAAGGGTGGCGGCGGCGTGCGGGTAGGGCGCCAGCAGTCCCTCGGCGATCACGACATACGACAGGCACAGGAATGCCGCCGGCAGGTTGGGCACGCGATAGCGGATCGACATCATGTAGCCGACCGAGGTGCTGACCAGGATCGGCATGACGGCGTTGAGCCGGGTATGCACGGCGGCCAGGATCTCGGCCACCGGCGCCGGCATCCCCAACTGGCGGGCCAGCACCGACAGCACCAGGAACAGCGCGGCCACCAGCAGGCATGGCATCGTCCAGAGCAGGCCTTCGCGGATGGCCCGTAGCGCGTTGGCGCTGGCCAGTGCCGCCAGCCGATCTTTCGGATAGCGCATGAAGCGGGATGTCGGCATACCGGTCTGCCCTAAAAAGCCCGTTACCGAGAGGGGTCTGCCGGGGCGCGGCCGTGTCGCCCGCCCCGGTTTGTAAGAATCCTTTGCTGCATCCTAGCGCCTGAGTTCCCGATTTAGCAATCGCGTTTCGGAAAAATCCTGGGGTTTCCCCTCTGTCAAGAATTGAAAAGCGGGCGCATCGTGCGCTTATCAGGAGACAGGCAACGCTATACGATCGAACGCGGACCTCGCGGGCCCGCGGCTTCAATACAGGCTGGATCAAGAGGGAGACAGGATGTCGCAGTTGGAATGGGTGTCCGGCGACACGACGCCGGAACGGCAGGGTTACTACGAAACGCGGTTCGATACGGGCGGCACCGCGATCACGCTGTACAGCGTACTGGGCTGGATGCCGGCCAAGGCGCCCGGCAACATGGTGAGCTGGCGCGCGTTGCCGCCGGCGGTCGAGCGCGAAGAGGCCGAGCGGCACATCCAGGAGTTGCGCGCGGCGCAGAGCCACGTGCCGATGGATTATTGAGGCGCGGACACGGGCGGGCCGGCCCGGCGGGCTTGCGGTAATGAGAATTGTTTGTAAAATCCGCAGCGTCGCCACCCTACGCCACCGGATCGCTCCATGTCCCGCCCCGCTTCGCCCCGCCCCGGATGGCTTGCCTGCTATGACGAGCTGATCGGCGCCTGGAGCCGCCGTTCGGGCAACCGGCATGACGCCGAGGATGCCGCGCACGATGCGATCGAACACCTGCTCCGGGCCGACGGCAGCGTGGCGGCCAAGGCGCGCGGCTATCTGTTCCAGGTTGCCGGCCATCGGCTGATCGACCGCTGGCGGCGCCAGCGGCGCGAGCAGCATGTGCCGCTGGATGAGCTGGGCGAGCACGACGAACCCGTGCAGGCCGACCCCGAAGCGCCGGTGCGCGCGGCGCGCCTGGCCGATGACCTGGCCCGGGTGCTGGCCGAGCTGCCCTCCAAGTGCCGCCAGGCCTTCGTGCTGAACCGCATCGAGGGCTGGACCCAGGCCGAGGTGGCCACCTACATGGGCCTGTCCAAGAATATGATTGAACGCTACGTCATGCGAGCGATCGAACACGTGCGGGAACGCCTGCGCGAACACAATCCGTGACGCAGTCTTCCTTCACTCCAGTTCCGCGCCACGACGCGGGCGACAGCCGACGATGACCGAGTCCTTTTCCCGCGATGCCGACGATCCGCGCCAGCCCGCCACCGCCGCCTGGTGGTTTGCCCGCTGGCATTCGGGCGACATGACGCGGCGCGAGCGGCGCGCGTTTGCGCGCTGGCGCCGCGAGCAGCCGGACGCGGCGCGCGAGTTCGACCGCATGCAGCAACTGGGGCAGGTCGCCGGGCAACTGCCGCGCGAACGGGTGCGCGATCTGCTGGGCGGCGCGGTGCCGGCCCGTCCCTCCCGCCGCCGCATCACGGCGCCCCTGCGCATGGCCTTCGCCTGCGCGGCGCTGGCGTTGGTGGCGCTGGTCACCTGGTGGAGCCTGCCGGGCGAGGCGCCTACCTACACCATGGTGGTGGGCGCCGATCGGGGCGAGCGCAAGCAGGTCACGCTGCCCGATGGCTCCGTGCTCGACATCAACGGCAATACGCTGGCCGAGGTCAAGTTTTACGCGGGCCGCCGCGAGATCGAGCTGCAAGGCGGCGAAATCCTCTTCAGCGTCAGCCCGGAGGCCGAACGTCCCTTCATCGTGCGCGCCGGCAGCGGCGACGTGCGTGTGACCGGCACCGTGTTCGACGTGCGGCGCGACGAGGACGTGGTGACCGTGCTGGTGCGATCCGGCACGGTGGAAGTCACCGGCGGCCATTGGTGGAATCTCGGCCTGGCGGTGCTGCGCGACGGACACGGCATCCGCGTGCCCGGCAGCGGCGCCATCGGCGTGCCGGCGCCCGCCGATGTCGATACGGCATTGGCCTGGCAGTCGGGCCGGGTGGTGTTCAAGAATGCGCCGCTGGCCGAGGTGGTTAGCGAAATGAACCGCTACCTGGCTACGCCGTTGCGCCTGGCCGATAGCAAGACCGGGCGCTTGCGCGTCTCGGCCTCGTTCAGCCTGGATCGCCCCGAGGCCCTGCTGGAAGCGCTGCCGGCGGTGGCGCCGGTGAAGCTGGCGCCGGCGGCGGACGGCGCCATCGACATCTCGGCGCGCTAGACGCTTGCGCCGTTACAAAATAATCGGGCCCGGCATTCAGGTTTTTTCGCGGCGGCATCGTTCTACCCAGGAAGGCGCGTCGCGCCGCGTCCCCCCGAAGGGACTTTCCTGTCGAACCGAAACCGCTGCTGATCGTGAATGCTCCTTCCAGGCGCCGCCCGTGCGCCACGCCCCGCTTTACCCTTTCCTCCCTGACGCTGTCGCTGGCCATGGCGACCGGCGCCTGCGGCGCGGCCCAGGCCCAGCCACAGACGCCCGCGGTCGCCGTCGACATCGCTCCGATGCCGCTGGGCGACGCGTTGTTGCAATGGGCCGCGCAGACTCGTCAGCGTGTGTTCTACGCGCCCGAGCTGGTGGCTGGTCTGCGCTCGCCGGGCCTGCGCATGAGCGGCAGTCCGGAGCAATCGCTGGCCCGCGTGTTGCAGGGGACCGGCGTGTCGTATCGCTGGCAGGGCGACAGCATCGTGCTGACGCGCGAGGGCGAGGAGGTGGCCAGCCTGTCGCCCGTGAAGGTGCTGGGCACCGGCGATCCCGCGGTGACAGAGGGATCGGGTTCCTACACCACGCCGGCCACGTCGGCGGCCACCGCGCTGGCGCTGTCGCTGCGCGAAACGCCGCAGTCCGTCACGGTGGTGACGCGCCAGCGCATCGAGGACCAGAACCTGCGTTCGCTGGACGAGGTGATGGGCAACGTGGTGGGCGTGCAGGTGGTGGCCGAGGACAGCGACCGCACCGACTTCTGGTCGCGCGGCTTCTACATCGACAGCCTGCAATACGATGGCGTTCCCACCACGATCGGCCTGTCGATGTATGGCGAGTCGGACAATGATTCCATCATCTACGACCGCATCGAGGTGGTGCGCGGCGCCACCGGCCTGATGACCGGCGCGGGCAATCCGTCGGCCTCGATCAACCTGGTGCGCAAGCATGCCAACAGCCGCGAATTCACCGGTTCCGTCAACGTCGGCGCCGGCTCGTGGAACCAGTTCCGCAGTTCGCTCGACCTGAGCACGCCGCTGAACCAGGCGGGCACGGTGCGCGCGCGCATGGTGGCGCTGTACCAGAAAAAGGACTCCTACATCGATCTGTATCACGCCGACAAGAAGGTGTTCTACGGCGTGATCGATGCCGACCTGACGCCGTCGACCACGCTCAGCGTCGGCATGGACTCGCAGGACAAACGGCCGCGCGGCACCACCTGGGGCAGCCTGCCGGTGGTGTTCAGCGACGGCACGCCCACAGACTGGCGCCGCTCCAAGACCACCGCGGCGGACTGGACCTATTGGCACACCACGCAGCGCACCACGTTTGCCTCGCTCACGCACCGGTTCGACAACGACTGGGAGGCGAAGGCCGACTGGTCGTTGCGCAAGAGCAAGTACGACGCCAAGCTGCTGTATCTGTACGGCCAGCCCGACCGGGAAACCGGCGCCGGCCTGGGCGCGCTGCCCGGCTACTGGAATTCCTACGCGCAGCAGACCGCGCTGAACCTGCAGGTCAAGGGGCCGTTCCAGTTGCTGGGGCGTCGCCATGAGCTGGTGCTGGGCGCGATGCGCAGCCGTTACAGCGAGGATTTCTACAGCTATGGCCGCGCCGGCGCCATGCCGGACACGGGCTCGTTCTACGATTGGGATGGCAAGTATCCGCAGCCCGACTGGACCACCTCGACGCTGCGCGACACCGTGACGCATCAGCGCGGCGCCTATGCCGCGGCGCGCTGGTCGCTGAACGACAGCTTGACCCTCATCACCGGCGGCCGCTACGCGACCTGGCAATCGCGCTCCCCGACGCGCGACCAGAAGGACTCGCGCCTGATTCCCTACGCCGGCCTGGTGTACGACATCAACAGCACCTACTCGGCCTACGTCAGCTACACCGACATCTTCCAGCCCCAGGACTATCGCGACCGCAACGGCAATTACCTGGATCCGGTGGAAGGGCAGAACTACGAAGTGGGCGTCAAGGGCGAGTACCTGGACGGCAGGCTCAACGCATCGCTGGCGCTGTTCAAGGTCAAGGAAAGCAAGACGGGCGTGCCGGACGCCGGCTACATCGTGCCGGGATCGACCGACAGCGCCTACAAGACCGCCGACGGCGTGACCACGCGCGGCATCGAGATGGAAGTGACCGGCCAGATGGCGCCGGGCTGGAACACCACGCTGGGCGGCACGTACTACACCAGCCGCGACGTGCATGGCGTGTCGGTCAACACCGAACGCCCGCGCGCCACGGCGATGCTGTTCACGACCTATCGCCTGCCGGGCGCGTGGAGCAAGCTGACCCTGGGTGGCGGCGTCAATTGGCAGATCAGCACCTACACCAACGTGGAGCTGGACGAAGGCAGCGTCACCGCCAAGCAGAAGGCCTACGCGCTGTTCAACCTGATGGCGCGCTACGACTTCAATTCCCGCCTGTCGGCGCAATTGAACGTGAACAACCTGTTTGACAAGAAGTACTACCTGGGCGGCGTGGCCAATCAGGTGTATTACGGCGAACCGCGCAATGTGTTCCTCAACCTCAAGGCGACGTTCTAGCGGTTTCGGGGGTGAATGCCGTGCCTGCGCGGCATTCGCGTCTCCGTGGCGAGCGGGGAATCGGGAATCCGGAATGGGATAAAATATTAATAATTCCCATTTAGATTCCACCGCGAGCCGCGCCGTGTCCTCGACCGAATCCCTGCCCACCGACGCCGTTACGCGGATCTACCAAGAGCATCACGGCTGGCTGTCCGTCTGGCTGCGCAAGAAGCTCGGCAACTCGTTCGATGCCGCCGACCTGGCGCACGACACTTTCGTGCGCCTGATGGCGGCGCGGGTGCGCGCCGGCGGCGGCGACGAGCCGCGCGCATTGCTCACCCATATCGCCAAGGGCCTGGTGGTGGACCACTGGCGCCGCCGCGCGCTGGAAGACGCCTACCAATGCGCGGCCGCGCAGCTGCCGCCGCGCGAGGTGCCGTCGCCGGAAGTGCGGGCGCTGATCCTGGAAACGCTGTACGCCATCGACGCCACCTTGCGCACGCTGCCCGCCAAGACCCGCGCCATCTTCCTGGCCTCGCAATTCGACGGCATGACCTATGCCGATATCGCCCGCGCGCAGCGCGTGTCGCTGGCCACGGTCAAGCGCCACATGCAAAAAGCGCTGACGGCCTGCCTCATCGCCTACCAGGGGGGCGCCGCGTGAGCGCCACCCCGGATACGGCGGTCCTGGAAGAGGCCGCCGGCTGGCTGGTGCGCTTCCAGTCGGAGACCCTGTCGGCCGCGGACCGCGCCGCCTTCGAGCGCTGGCGCGGCCGCAGCGCGGCGCATGCCGCCGCCTGGGCCCGGGTGGAAGACATGCTGCGCAGCTTCGGACAGGTGCCGCCCGATCTGGGCGCGCGCACGCTGCGGCAGCTGGAGCGGCCCGGCCGGCGCCAGGCGCTGCGCAGCGTGGCGGGCCTGCTGCTGCTGGGGCCGGCGGCCTGGCTGGCCTGGCGCGCATTGCCGTGGCACGAATGGAGCGCCGATGCGCGCACCGCCACCGGCGAGCAGCGCCGCATGCAACTGGCGGACGGCACCCGCCTGCTGCTGAACACCGCCACCGCCGTCGATATCCAGTACACCGCCGAGCAGCGCGTGATCTGGCTGCGCGCGGGCGAGATCCTGCTGACCACCGGCAAGGACCCGGCGCCGGTCCATCGGCCGTTCATCGTGCGCACCGCGCAGGGCTCGGTGCAGGCGCTGGGCACGCGCTTCATGGTGCGGGACGAGCGCGACGGCATCCGCGTCGCGGTGTTCGACGGCGCGGTGGCGATCCGGCCGGCCGCCAGCGACGCGCAGCGCGTGTTGCAGGCGGGACAGCAGACCGTGTTCGACGCGCAGCGGATCGGCCCCGAGTCGGCCGCCGACGCCGCGCTGGCGTCCTGGGAGGACGGCATGCTGGCCGCGCGCAACTGGCGCCTGGCCGACCTGGTGGCGGAACTGGCGCGCTACCGCCGCGGTTTCCTGCGTTGCGATCCGGCGGTGGCCGAGTTGCGCGTGTCGGGCGCCTTTCCCCTGAACGACATCGACGCCGGCCTGCGCCTGCTGGAGAAGACGCTGCCGGTGCGGATCCAGCGCATGACGCCGTACTGGGTCACCGTGGCGGCGCGCTGAGGGCGCGGCCGTTACAAATTAATCGCCGAGTCCCTGACACTTTTTCGGCCTTCGTCCGGTGTACCGGGTGAATCGTCGCGGCGCGACCGCGATGCCCCGCCCACGAAGGATCCCTCATGGCAAGCCGTTACTCCCGTTCCCTGTCCGTCCGCCGCGCGCGGACCTCATCGTCGTCCACGCGGGCCGCGGTGCGCGCCCTTGGCCTGGGCGTGGCGCTGGCGCTGGCGTCGGCGGCCTCGCAGCCGGCGCGCGCCGCCGATGCCGTCAGCGCGGCGAGCGGCAAGCCCTATGCGATTCCCGCCGGCCCGCTGGGCGACACGCTGGCCCGCTTCGCCGCCGCCGCCGGCGTGCCGCTGTCCTTCGATCCGGCCCTGCTGGCGGGCCAGCACAGTGACGGCCTGAACGGCGTCTACACGGTGCGCGAGGGCTTCGCGCGGCTGCTGTCGGGCTCCGGCTACGCGCTGGCGGAGCAGGGCGGCGGTGCCTATTCGCTGCGCAAGCTGCCGCCGCAGGGCGAGACCACGCTGCTGCCGAGCGTCGTGGTGACGGGCGCGGACGCGCATCCTTCGGCGCTGCCGGTCGCGTACATGGGCGGCCAGGTGGCGCGCGGCGGCCGGCTCGGCCTGCTGGGCAACCGCGATGTGATGGATACGCCGTTCAGCGTCGCCAACTACACCTCGGACCTGCTGGCCAACCGCCAGGCGGTGACGCTGGCCGACGCGCTGAACGTCGATTCCTCGGTGCGCTTCACCGGCCAGATCGGCGGCGTGACCGACTCGTTCTACATCCGCGGCTTTCCGATAGGCGAAGGCAACCTGGGCGAGATCGCCTTCGACGGCGTCTATGGCGTGGCGCCGAACTACCACGTGTTCACCGACTACATCGAGCGGGTCGAGGTGCTGAAGGGGCCGGCGGCGCTGCTGTACGGCATGTCGCCCAACAGCGGGGTGGGCGGCGTCATCAACATGGTGCCCAAGCGCTCGCTGCCGCAGGACCTGACGCGGGTGTCGGCCGATTACGCGGGGGCGTCGCAGTTCGGCGGCCGTGTCGACCTGAGCCGGCGCTTCGGTGACGACGGCGCCTGGGGCGTGCGCGTCAACGGCCTGCACCGCCAGGGCGACACGCCGCTGGACAACCTGCATTCGCGCACCGACATCGGCGCGCTGTCGCTGGACTACCAGGGCGAGAAGCTGCGCGCCTCGCTCGACCTGCTGATCCAGAACGAGAAGATCGACGCGCCCACGCGTCCGTTCCTGGTGGCGGCGGGCCTGCGCGTGCCGGACGCGCCGGACGGCCGCCGCAATGCGACGCAGCCGTGGAGCTGGTGGAAGTCCGAAGGCGAATCCGCGCTGCTGCGCGTCGAGTACGACATCAGCGACCGCCTGACGGTGTTCGCCGACGCGGGCGGCTCGAGCACCACCATCAACCGCCTGTCCGACCAGACGCCGACCCTCGTCAACGCCGCCGGCGATACGCGGGTGACCCCCAACCATTTCAAGTTCCAGGTCGATCGCAGCACCTACAACGCCGGCCTGCGCGCCAAGCTGGACACCGGCCCGGTGCGCCATGCCATCACCTTCATGGGCACGCTGTACAGCGACCGCAACGCCCAGGCCAGCGTGAACGGCACGGCGCTGTCGTCCAACATCTATCACCCGGTGACGCGGCCCCGGCAGGACATCGCCGCGCCCGCCAGCGTGCCCAAGGTGTCGTCTTCGGACCTGAGCGGCTTCGCGCTGGCCGACACGCTGAGCGTGCTGGACGAGCGGGTCCAGTTGACGCTGGGCGCGCGCCAGCAGCGGGTCGAGTCACGCAACTTCAATGGCGTCACGGGCGCGCGCACCCTCAGCTACGACGAAAGCGCGATCACGCCGCTGGCCGGCCTGGTGCTCAAGCCGTGGCGGAACGTCTCGTTCTACGGCAACTACATCGAGGGCCTGAGCAAGGGCGACGTGGCGCCGGCCACCGCCACCAACGCCGGCCAGGTGTTCAAGCCGTACAAGTCCAAGCAAAAGGAAGTGGGCGTGAAGGTCGATTTCGACAGCGCCATGCTGACCCTGAGCGCCTTCGAGATCACCAAGCCCAGCGGCCAGCTGACGGGGGGCGTGTATGCGGCGGACAGCGAGCAACGCAACCGCGGCGTGGAACTGAACCTGTCGGGCGAGCCGCTGCGCGGCCTGCGCCTGCTGGGCGGCGTGACCTTCCTGGACGCCGAGCTGACGCGCACCAGCAACCCCGCCACGCGCGGCAACCAGCCCGTGGGCGTGCCGCGCTTCACCGCCAACCTGGGCGCGGAATGGGATACGCCCTGGGTCGCCGGGCTGACCCTGACCGGCGGCGTGATCCACACCGGCAAGGAATACGTCAATCAGGCCAACACGCAGTCGGTGCCCTCGTGGACCACGTTCGACCTGGGCGCGCGCTACGTCACGCGCATCGACGGCAAGGAAGTGACCCTGCGCGCCAATGTCGTCAACGTGTTCAACCGCGCCTATTGGTCGGGCGTGGCGTCCTACGGCACCATCTCGCAAGGCGTGCCGCGCACGCTGATGCTGTCGGCGTCGATGGACTTCTGAGGGGCCCGCGGCGGGCCGCCAGGCGGCCCGCGCGTAGCGGCTTGATCCGCCGGCGGCCTAGGTTGTGAGGATGCCGCGGATGCGCGCCAGGTTGTCGAGCGTGCTGCGCAGGTGCCGGGCCAGCGCCTGCGAGGCCTCTTCGTTGCGCTCGCGCTCCAGCAGGTCGAGGATTTCCAGGTGCTGCTCGCAATGCTGGCGATAGCGGCTGCGGTCCTGCATCGAGCGGTACGACAGCAGCCGCCGCACGCGGTTGACGCGCTTGATGGTGTCGATGAAGAACGGGTTGCCCGAGGCCTCCACCAGCGACTCGTGGAAGCGCACGCCGCGTTCGTGCAACTGGTCGGCGCTGTCGCTGTCGATGCCGCCGTCGAGCAGGTGGCGTTCGGCGGCGCGGCAGCGCGCCAGCACGGCCTTGTCGATGCGGTAGGTGGGTTCGAGCAGCGCGGCCGGTTCCAGCGCCAGGCGCAGGCGATACGACTGCAGCAGGCTGTCGGGCGTGGTCATCATCGACGAGAATTCCCAGCCGTAGCCGGGGCGCCGCTGCGCCCAGCCTTCTTGCGCCACGCGCGCCAGCAGCGCCTGGGTCTGCGCCTGCGTCAGGGCGTAGCGGGCGCGCAGCAGCGCTTCGCTGCACTGCATCGGCAGCGCGCCGCGCAGCAGTTCGTCGGCCAGCCGGAAATAGCTTTGCGTGACGACGTCGTCGGCGGCGGGCGGGGCCAGGTCCGCGCAGGTGCGCGCCAGGACCTCGTGGTCCAGCTGCAGGAAGTAGCCGCGGTTGGGCTTGCGCGCCACGATGCCGTGCCGCTCCAGCAGGCCAAGCGCGTCATTGACCGGCGAGCGCGACAGGCGCAGGCGGTCGGCCAGTTTCTGCGCGCTCAGGTGCGCGCCGCCGGTCAGGCGGTCCTGCCGGATCAGCTCCAGGATCTTGCTGGCGGTGTGGGTCTGCGCGCTCATGGGGAATGCAAAGTGGGACTCAGCCCGGCGGGGCCGTCTCGGACGGCGCCGAGGTCGCGGCGCCAAGCGTATCCGCGAGGATAGCCGGAATCACGCCGCCCATCCGCAGCAGATGCAGCTCCAGTTGGGTTTCGACCGCGGCGGTGGCCTGCAGGGCCTGCTCGCGGCCGTCGGCGCGCAACAGCCGCACCGCGACCGGCTGGCGCGGCGCCAGGCGCTGCGGCGGACAATCGACCTCGAAGCGGTCGCCCGGCTGAATCGCCAGGCGGTGCGGCGTGACGCCCGCCGGCAGGCGCAGCGGCAGGATGCCCATGCCGATCAGGTTCGAGCGGTGGATGCGCTCGAAGCTGACTGCCAGCACCGCGCGGATGCCCAGCAGCCGCTGGCCCTTGGCGGCCCAGTCGCGCGAGGAGCCGGTGCCGAAGCGTTCGCCGGCCAGCAGCACCACCGCGTCGCCGTCGCGGCGGTAGCGCTCGGCGGCTTCCCAGATCGGTTCGATGGCGCCGCTGGGCGCATGCACGGTGTGGCCGACCGGGGCATCCGGGCACAGCAGGTTGGCCAGGCTCTTGCTGTAGAAGGCGGCCCGCATCATCACCTGCCAATTGCCGCGCCGCGACGCGAACACGTTCAGGTCATCGCGGTCGTCGCCTTGCGCCACCAGGAAGTCGGCGATCAGGCTGTCGGGCGGAATGGCGCTGGCGGGTGAAAGGTGGTCGGTGGTGACGTCGTCGCCCAACACCAGCAGCGGATGCGCGGCATAGCGGCCCAATTGGCTCGCCGGATCGGCCGCCGCGAACGGCGGGCGGCGCAGCGCGGTCGAGGCCGGATCCCACGGAAAGCGCGGCGTGGCGGGCGACTGCAAGGCCTGCCAGCCCGGATTGGCGCTGGCCGCCTGGAAGGCCCGCTGGAAGTCGTCGGCGCGCAGGCCGCGCGCCAGCGCCGCGTCGATCTCGCCGTCGTCTGGCCAGAGGTCGCGCAGGAACACGGGGCGGCCGTCGGCTCCGACCTGCACCGGTTCGCGCGCCAGGTCGCGCTCGGCGTCGCCGGCCAGCGCGAAGGCGATGACCAGCGGCGGCGACATCAGGAAGCCCAGGTCCAGGTCGGGGTGGATGCGGCCGGTGAAATTGCGGTTGCCGGACAGCACCGCCACCGGCCGGACGGCGCCGGCCGCCATGGCGTCGCGCACCATCGGGGGCAAGGGGCCGGAATTGCCGATACAGGTGGTGCAGCCATAGCCGACGATGCCGAAGCCCACCGCCTCCAGGTCGGCGAGCAGGCCGGCGCGGGCCAGGTAGTCGGCGGCGGCGGGCGAGCCGGGGCCGAGCGAGGTCTTGACCCAGGCGGGCGCCTTGAGCCCGGCGCGGCGCGCCTTGCGCGCCAGCAGCCCGGCCGCGACCAGCAGGCGCGGATCGGAGGTGTTGGTACAGCTGGTGATGGCGGCGATGGCGATGGCATGGCGCGGCAGCGGCGAAGCCGCCCGCGGCGCGAACCCGAGGCCCGCCAGGAGGGCGCGGGTCTGTTCATAGGGATGCAGGTCCTGCGGCCGGGTGGGCCCGGCCACCCGCGTGCCCACCTGGTCCAGCGCGATCTCGACCACGCGCGTGTAGCGCGGCGTGGCCGCCGGATCCAGCGCCAGGCCGGCGCTGGCGGCATAGGCGGCCACCCGCGCCACGTGGGCCGGATCGCGACCGGTCTGGCGCAGGTAATCGAGCGTGGCCGCGTCGATGGGAAAATAGCCGGTGGTGGCGCCGTACTCCGGCGCCATGTTGGCCACCACGCAGCGGCTGCCGGCCGACAGGGTGGCGACGCCGGGACCGAAGAATTCCACGAACTCGCCCGACACGCCGATGGCGCGCAGGCGCTGGGTCACGGTCAGCGCCAGGTCGGTCGCGGTGACGCCGGCCGCCAGCGCGCCGCTCAGGCGCACGCCGATCACGTCGGGAATGCGCAGCAGGGTGGGCATGCCGAACATCACCGTCTGCGCCTCCAGCCCGCCCACGCCCCAGCCCAGCACGCCGATGCCGTTGATCATCGGCGTATGGCTGTCGGTGCCGATCATCATGTCCGGATGCAGCGCGCCGTCGTGTTCGCACACCACGGTCGCCAACTGTTCCAGGTTGAGGGTGTGCATGATGCCGGTGCCGGGCGGATGGATGCGCACGTTGGACAGCGCTTTCGAGGCCCAGCGCAGGAAACGGTAGCGCTCGGCGTTGCGGCGCAATTCCAGCGCCAGGTTGCTGGCGGCCGCATCCGGCCGCGCATAGGCCTGCACCGCCAGCGAATGATCCACCGACACGTCCACCGGCAGCACCGGGTTCAGCGCGCGCGGGTCCATGCCGGCCTCGTCCAGCGCGTCGCGCATGGCGGCGATATCCACCAGCGCGGGCGTGCTGGTGGTGTCGTGCATCAGCACGCGGCCTGGCTGGAAGGCGATCTCCGCTTCGCTGGTGCCATGCGCCAGCCACGCGAACAGCGCCGCCACGGCGTCGTCCCGCTCGGCGCCGCGCATGTTGCGCAAGGCGTTTTCCAGCAGCAGCCGCAGCACCACCGGCAGGCGCTGGAAGTCCGCGCCGTACTGGCCGGCCATGTCGATGTGGGTGTAGGCGACGCCGTCCAGCGTGAAGCCGGTGCGGCGGGGCGGGGTGTCGTCGGGGGTGTCCATAGCGGCTAGTTTTGCATATTGCATTGTTAAAATGCAATATAACTTTCGGCCGCATGCGCCGCGCTGCGGGGGGCGGCCGGCTGTCCGGGCCGTCAGGACGGACCGGACAGCGGCAGCGACAGCCCCACGCGTACACCGCCGCGCACCCGGCTGATGGCGTGGCGCAGCGTGGCGCGGTAGTCGCCGTTGGCGCCCCGCACGGGCCGGTGCAGGGCCGCGATCAGGGCGGCGTCGCCGCGTGTCAGCGGCAGGACCATCGGGCGCGATTGCTGGCGGGGCCGCTGCTCGGTCATGACGAATTCGCCGCCGCTGAAGTCGCCTCCAGGGGCGGACAGCAACGCAACCAGATAGAACGGGAACCCTGCCTCGTCCGGCGCGTGGCGCAGGGGCTGGCAATCGTCCCGGCCCAGCCTGCTCAGGCTGGCCGGGCCCGCCGCCGTGGCAGCGGGGGCGGCGTGTCCCAACCGCCGCGCCCAGTTCCGCGCCAGGGGCGCCAGCCGTGCCTGCAGGGCGTCCTGCAGGGTGTCCAGGCCATGCGGCAGCGGCGGGGGCAGTGACCGGCAGGCGCCGCCCTCCGCGCCGCCCGGGACGGCGTGAGGATCGTCGAAGGCGCCCGCCAGCGCACTGGCCTGGGCGGGGCTGAACAGCGCGGGCAGCGGCGCCCAGCCCTCGGTATCGAGCTGTTCGAGAATGCGGGCCCAGTCGTAGCGGTCCAGCGGCAGGAGGTCGGCCGCGGTCATGGCGCCGCCGGGGCCGAGGCGGCGGGCATGCGCCACAGATACCAGGCGGCGATCGTGCGGTACGGGCGGAAAGCCTCGCCGATGGCGCGCATCCGCGCCGGCGACGGGGCCTGGTCCAGCCGCTTCAGGCGCCGGTAGCCCTCGCGCACGCCGAAGTCGTCCACTGGCAGGATGTCCATGCGCTCCAGCGTGTAGATCAGCAACATTTCCACGGTCCAGCGGCCTACGCCGCGCAGCGTCACCAGCCGTTCGATCAGGTCTTCGTCGCGCATGGCCAGCGCTTCCTCGCGCGAGGGGATCAGGCCGTCCAGGGCGGCCTGCGCGATGCCGCGGATGGTGGCCAGCTTGGACGCCGAAAAGCCGCAGGCGCGCTGGGCGTCGGGATCGGTGTCCAGCAGCGCGCGCGGCGCGGGAAAGGCCTGCCCGGGATACAGCGCCAGCAGGCGGCCGAGAATGGCGTCGCCGGCGCGCGCGTGCAGCTGCTGGTAGGCGATGGCGCGCACCAGCGCCTCGTACGGATCGCGCGCCGGCCGCGAGGCGTGGCGGCACGGGCCGATGGCGGCCACATGGCCAGCCCAGTCGGCATCCAGCGCCGCCAGGTGCCGGGCGGCGCGCGCGTACAGGGCGGGAACATCATCGACGGCGGCGGTTGTCGCGCGGACTGTCGGCGGTGTGGATTTCGCGGGGGAGGTCGGTGGCGTCATGGAAGGCTGTGCAATGAACGGAGGGCGGCTCAGGGGAGGCCTGGCCGCGATACAGCATAGCGAACCGCGCGGCCGCGCACACTCCGTTGCTTGCGCTCCGCCGCGCGGGCGGGTTGGCGCGGTGCAGTATGCTCTAGGGCTTCCCCGATCCCTCCTTTCCGCCATCCGCAATGACTGATTTTCCCTTTGACGCCGTGTTGTTCGACTGTGACGGCGTCCTGGTCGATTCCGAGCCGATCACCGCCCGCGTCCTGACCGAGATGCTGAACGAACTGGGCTGGGCCATCACCTTCGAAGAGGCCACGCGCATCTTCACCGGCAAGGCGGTGCGCGACGAGCTGCCCCTGATCCAGGCGCGCACCGGCGTGGCGCTGGCGCCCGAATGGTTCGCGCAGTTCCGCGAACGCCGCAATGGCGCGCTCGATCGCGAGCTGCGCGAAATTCCCGGCGCGCCGGACGCGGTGCGCAGCCTGCACCAGACGCTGTCGGGCCGCATCGCGGTGGCGTCGGGCGCCGACCGCCGCAAGGTCGAGCTGCAACTGGCCAAGGTCGGCATCGCCGAGTGCTTCGGTGAACGGGTCTTCAGCGGCCACGAAATGCCGCGCAGCAAGCCGCATCCCGACGTCTATCTGGCCGCCGCCAGCGCGCTGGGCGTGGATCCGCGGCGCTGCGCCGTGGTCGAGGATACCGTCACCGGCGCCACCGCCGGCGTGGCGGCGGGCGCCACGGTGTTCGGCTACAGCCCGAGCGCCAACGGCCACAGCAGCGCCGAGGCGCTGCGCGAGGTCGGCGTGGCCCACGTGTTCACCGACATGGCGCAATTGCCGGGCCTGCTGGCCGGCTGGGCCGCGGCGCGCTGAGGCGCCGGACGCGTCAACGGCCGGCGTATTGCTCGCCGCCGTCCAGGTCGATCACCGTGCCACTGAGATAGCCCGCCCGCGGCGACGCGCCGAACACCACCATGTCGGCGACTTCCTCGGGCTCCATCAGGCGGCCGAAGGGCAGGTCGTTCAGGGTTTCCTGCCAGCGCGATGCATCGCCCCAGCGGGCCTGCGCGCGCTGCCTGGCCAGGGTCAGCACCCGGTCGGTGCGGGTGCGTGACGGGTTCACGCCGAACACGCGCACGCCGTGGCGCGGCCCGTCGCCGCCCAGGGCGCGGGTGAAGGCGATCAATGAGGCATTGGCGGCGGCGCCGCAGATGTAGTCGGCGCGCGGCGCCGAGCCGGCCATGCCGATGATGTTGGCGATGACGCCGGCGCCCGCCGCGCGCATCAGCGGATAGTAGTGGCGCGCCAGGTCGATGTAGCCATGCACTTTCAGGTCCCAGCCGGCGCGCCAGCGTTCGTCCTGCACCTGGTCCAGGGCGCCGCCGGGCACCGCGCCGGCGTTGTTGACCAGGATGTCGATCGCCCCGGTCTGTTGCAGCACCCGCGCCGCCGCGCCGGGCTGCGCCAGGTCGACCGCCAGGGTGCTCGCCGCGCGCCCGGTCTGCGCCTGGATCGCCTGCGCGGCGGCCCGCAGCGCCGCGTCGTCGCGCGCCGCCAGGATCGGTTCGGCGCCTTCCCGCGCAAAGGCCATGGCGCAGGCCAGGCCGATTCCCTTGGACGCGCCCGTGATCAGTACGCGCTTGCCATCCAGCTGCAAATCCATCCGTCGCTCCTCGTCGTGTCCGTCTCGATGCGGACCTGCCTGACGTTGTAAACCAGATGGGCGCCGCCGCGCCAGCGCGGCCCTGCTATGCTGGCTGCATCCACCTGCCGCGGGAGACAACGATGGCGGATATCTGGCTGGAAGTCTGGACCACCTTGCGCAGTGAATTCGCCGACATCCCCGATGTCGGCGAGGCCACCCGCATCGTGCTGCGCCTGGGCATGGCGGTATTGCTGGGCGGCCTGCTCGGCTATGAACGCGAGCGCAGCGGCAAGGCCGCCGGCCTGCGCACCCATATGCTGGTGGCGCTGGGCGCCGCGATCTTCGTGCTGGTGCCGCTGCAGAACGGCATGCAGGTCGGCGACCTGAGCCGGGTGCTGCAGGGCGTGATCGCCGGCATCGGTTTCCTGGGCGCGGGCGCCATCATCAAGCTCAGCGACGAGCGCGAGATCCGTGGCCTGACCACCTCGGCCAGCATCTGGATGACCGCCGCCATTGGCGTGGCCGCCGGCATGGGGCGCGAGGCCACCGCCGTGGCCAGCACGCTGATGGCGCTGTTCGTGCTGGCGGTGCTGCGGCGGGTCGAGGCGCGCATCGCGGCCAAGGACGACAAACGGCTGATCGAAAGCGACCGGCCCTGAGCCGCCGTCAGATCCAGACGTCGTTGGGGGCGCTGCGCTCGCCGCCCTGGTCGCCGGTGTTGCGCACGCCGCGCGGCTCGATCAGCATGGCCTGCACCGTTTGCGGCGCACACGGCTTGTGCTCCACGCCTTTGGGGATGACGGCCATTTCTCCCGGTCCCAGGTCGATATGGCCGTCGCGCAGGTCGATGCGCAGTTGGCCCGCCAGCACGATAAAGGTCTCGTCGGTATCGGCATGGGCGTGCCACACGAATTCGCCGTGCAGCTTGACCAGCTTGAACTGGTAGTCGTTCATCTCGGCGATGACCTTGGGCATCCAGGGTTCCTGGATCAGCGACAGCTTGTGGGCCAGGTTGATGGCGGTGATGGCGGGCATGGCGGCTTCCTTGTGCGGCAATGAAAACCGCAGCTTAGGGGCCGGCGTGCGCGCGGTCTTGTACGTTTGTGCGAAACGCCGCGCATCAGCGGCGCAGGGTGCCGCGCCAGTGCGCGGGCGTCATGCCGAAGGCCTCGGCGTGGCGGCGCGTCAGGTGGCTCTGGTCGGTGAAGCTGGCGGCCAGCGCGGCCTGCGCCAGCGGCTCGCCCGCGGCAATCAGGCGCCGCGCCAGGTCAAGGCGGCGCAGCAAGGCGTAGCGGTACGGGCTGGTGCCGTACAGCGCGCGGAAGTCGCGCGAAAGGCGCCAGCGGTCGATGCCGGCGGCGCGCTCCAGGTCGTCCAGCGACACCGCCTGGCCGCGCGCGTCGTGGATGTACTGGCGCGCCCGCTCGCCGGCGGCATAGTCGGGCCGCGACCGGGCGGGGGCCTGGCCCGCGGCGGCGCACAGCGCCAGCGTCAGGTCGTATAGCGCGTCGTCCTCGCGCAGCGGATCGGTGGCGTCGGGGGCTTGCAACAGCGCGACGCAGGCCGCGCGCAGCCGCGCATCGTTGGAGACGCCGTCGCGCACGAAGGGCAGCGGACGGCCGCCCAGGATGCGCTGGATGAGCGCCGGCTGCACATAGGCCATGCGGTAGTGGAAGCCGGCGTCGGTGCCGGCCTGGCCATCGTGCGCCTCGTCGGGGTGCAGCACCAGCACGCCGCCCGGCAGGCTGTGCCGCAGGTCGCGGCGGTAGTGAAAGCTCTGCACGCCGGCCAGCGTGCAGCCGATGGCGTAGGTGTCATGCCGGTGCAGCCCGTAGCCGAGGCCGCCGAAGTAGGCTTCGATGCGCTCGAACCGGTCCGCCGGCGCTTGGCGCACGATCCAGTCGCGGGAGGCGGGACGAGCGGCCATGGCTATTTCAGCTGCACCAGCACGAACTCATTGCCGTACAGGTCGATGAAGTGCGCATAGATGGCGGCGGTGTCGTCCACCGGCTCCCGGGTGAAGCGCACGCCGCGCGCGGCGAAGCGTGCATGGTCGCGCGCCACGTCGTCGGTGTAGAACACGCCCACCGGCTGGCCGCCGGTCTGGTCGCCGACGCGGTCGCGCTGGGCCTGGGTCTGCGCCTGCAGCAGCCACACGCCCACCGACGGCTGTTCCGGCAGCCGCAGATGCACATAGCGCTGCGGGCCCACGGCCATGTCGACGAACACCTGCATGCCCAGCTTGTCCTGGTAGAAGGCGATGGCGGTGTCGTAATCGTTGACCAGCAGGACGAGGCGGCCCAGCGAATGCATGTCGGAACTCTTTTGAAAGTTAGGCTTGCGGCTATGCTAACCGGTCTTCATGGCGCGACTTCGCGCAGCAGGCGGAATCCGACCAGTGGATAGCGTGTTTCGGGGGTATTCCAGTTGCGGTACGCCGAACGCGTGTACAGCGCCCAGGTATGCCACGAGCCGCCGCGGCGCACCCGCACGTTGCCGCTGGCCGGGCCCTGCGGGTCGTCCTGGGGCGAGTGCGCGTAGTAGTCCTCGCCGTACCAATCGGCCACCCATTCCCAGGCGTTGCCATGCATGTCGTACAGGCCGAAGGCGTTGGGCGCGTGGCTGGCGACGGGGGCGGTGAAGCGGTGGCCGTCGCTGCGCGCCGCCGCGTAGGTCCGCCATTTTGGCCAGAGCGGCGCCGCGTCCGCGTCGAAGGTGTTGGCCACGTCCGGCAGGGCGGCCGGGTCGTCGCCGTGCTGGTAGCGGCCCTGGCCGCCGGCCCGGGCGGCGTATTCCCATTCGGCTTCGGTCGGCAGCCGGTAGACCTGGCCTTCGCGCTGGCTCAGCCAGCGCGCCATGGCGGTGGCGTCGTTCCAGCTGACATTGACCACCGGATGCGTGTCGTCCTGGGCAAAGCCGGGGTTGCGCCAGGAGTAGCGGCGGTCGCGGCCTTCGAAGGCGTCGCCGCGTTCGGACGCCTCGGGATCATAGGCGGCGTTGTAGCCGTAGCCGCCCGTGCCGTCGGCCTCGGATTCCGGCACGTAGCCCGAGGCCTCCAGGAAGCGGCGGAACTGGCCCACGGTGACTTCGGTGGGCATCAGCAGGAAGGGCCGGGTGATGCGCACGGTGTGCACCGGCGCCTCGTCGAACAATTGCGTGAAGCGCTCGCGCGGGTATTGGGGATAGTCGCGCGCCAGCGCCTCGGGCGGTTCGTCGCTGCCCATGAGAAAGCTGCCGGCCGGCACCATGACGAATGGCATGCCCAGCGAATTCTCGGTGCGGGCCGGCGGTTCGGCGGCGCCGGCGGGCGGGCCGAGCAACGGGCACAGCAGGGCAAGGGCGAGGCTCAGGCGCATGGAATTCCCAAGGGCGGAAAAGGTGCCTGATAGTAGGCCGGCGCGCTGGCCGCCGCCAGTTCTGGTGAACCCGCATGGCCGCGCCTTGCGCCTGGCCGGCCTGGATGAGGGCCGGATCGGAGAGCGGCTGGCGCGGCGCGCCGTTTCAGCCGGCCTGGCGGATGGTGAAGTTGATCCGCACGCTGCCCAGCGTGGGATGGGGGCGGTCCTTGAGCGGTAGCACGCCGTGATAGCGCAGCCGATCGACGCCGCCCCACACCACCACATCGCCATGGAACAGTGGCACGTGCACGGCCCGGTCGCCGCGCGCGTGGCCGCCGAACAGGAACACCGCCGGCATGCCGAGCGACACCGAGACGATGGGCGCGCCGTAGTCGCGCTCGTCCTTGTCCTGGTGCAGCGACAGCCGTGAACCGGGCTGGTAGCGGTTGACCAGGCAGGCGTCCGGCGCGAAGCCGGGAAAGCCCGCCTCGCGCGCGGCCGCGCGCGCCAGAGTATCGAAGGCCTCGGGCATGTCCGGCCATGGCAAGCCGGATAGCGGATCCTCGCGCGTGTAGCGATACCCCTGTTCATCGCTGGTCCAGCCATGGCGGCCGCAGTTGGTCAGCGCCACCGACATCGGCAGGCCGCCGGGCGTGACCATGTGGCGAAACGGCGCCTGCCGGCGCACCGTGTCGACCCCGGCCAGCAGCGCCTGTGCCGCCGGCAGCGCATAGCCGCGCAGCACCACCGATTGCGCGCCGATGCTTTCGCGGCCGGTCTGCGCGATCTCTTCATCGTCGAACAGGTTCAGGCTGGTTCCCATGTCAGGCCGCGTCGTGGAAGATCACGCCAAGCGTGTGGCGCCGCCCGTCGCGCAGCGCGCTGACGCCGTGGCGCATGGCCACGCGGCGCCAGCCGCGCGCGCCGGCCACCGGGCGTTGGTTGACGGTGAAGATCAGCGCGTCGCCCTGGCTCAGCGGCAACACCTCGGCCCGCTGGCCGGCGCTATCGGTTTCGGTCATGACGAATTCGCCGCCGGTGAAGTCCTCGCCCGGACGCGACAGCAGCACCGCCACCTGCAACGGGAAGACGTGCTCGCCGTACAGGTCCTGGTGCAGGCAGTTGTAGTCGCCGGGCCCGTATTGCAGGATCAGCGGCGTCGGCCGGCGCTGGCCGGCCTGGTGGCAGCGCGCCAGGAAGGCGGCGTGCCCGGCCGGATACTCGACCGCGATGCCCATCTGCCGGTTCCAGCGGTTGGCGATCGGCGCCAGCCGCGGGTACAGCGCGGTGCGCAGGTTGTGCAGCAGGCGCGGCAGCGGATAGGCGAAGTATTTGTATTCGCCGCGGCCGAAGCCATGGCGGCTCATGACGATGCGGCTGCGGTAGCGATGCTCGTCCGCGTAGCCGGCCGCCAGCGCCTGGCACTGCGCGGGCGTGAGCAGGCCGGCGGCCACGGCGTGGCCGCGCGCGTCCAGGTCGGCGGCGATGCGGGTCCAGTCCAGGGTGTCGAGCTTGCTCATGGGAACGGCGGGGCAACGGAAGTCGGCGGACATCCAGTCTACCGCCGTCCCTGTCCGGCGCGAACTCCGTTGCTTGCGGTCACGCTACAGCAGCGATTCGATTGGCAGCAGCGACACGAACCAGACCGAAAAGCGCTGCCAGGCGGTGGTGCCCGGTTCGGTGTCGTGGCGGATGCTCTGGCCATCGCGCTGCTCCAGCCAGTACAGCGCGCCCTTGTCGTCCAGGCAGACGCGGTAGGCGGTGCGCGCAATGTCCTCGTCGAAGGCCTTGGCGATGTGGCGCGCCAGCGTCGGGCTGTCGATGACAAAGCCCAGTTCGGTATTCAGGCGCGCCGAACGCGGATCGAAATTGAACGAACCGACGAACACGCTGCGTCCGTCCACCGCGAAGGTCTTGGCATGCAGGCTCGATCCCGAGCTGCCGAACGGTCCCAGGCTCTTGTTGCGCTCGACCTCGCCCGGCTGCCGCTTCATCTCGAACAGCTCGACGCCGGCGGCCAGCAGGTCGCGGCGGCGCGAGGCGTAGCCGGAATGCACCACGGCCACGTCGGTGGCCTCCAGCGCGTTGGTCAGCACCCGCACCTTGACCCCGCGTTGCGCCATGGCCGCGAAGGCCTCGGTGCCGCTGGCGGTGGGCACGAAGTAGGGCGAGACCAGTTCGACGTCGGTGGTGGGCGTGCCGATGATGTCTTGCAGCTGGTGCGACAGCATGGCTTCGGGCGGGGCGGTGCCAAGGGTCTTGCGCGGATCGTCGCTGACCATGCGGGTCGGCGCCCATTCCAGCGCCAGCTCGCCGCGCAGCAACTGCTGGATGAAGGGCAGCTGGCGCATGGCCTCGGCGTAGGCGGCGGCCTCGGGCGAGCGTTCCAGCGTGGTGGCCGTGCGCGCCAGCGCCGCCAGTTCGTCGGGGCCGGCCGGCTTGAGCAGCCGGTCCACCGGATAGGCCGATTCGCTGGCCCAATAGCGGTCGAAGTCGTTCGACACGTCCTGCACCGCGTCGCCCACGGCCAGCACGTCGAGGTCGGTGAACAGCACG
Organism: Achromobacter sp. HNDS-1; assembly: GCF_040084795.1. Taxonomy (NCBI): domain Bacteria; kingdom Pseudomonadati; phylum Pseudomonadota; class Betaproteobacteria; order Burkholderiales; family Alcaligenaceae; genus Achromobacter; species Achromobacter sp. HNDS-1. The sequence continues at coordinate 2,131,379 of NZ_CP157584.1, read as the reverse complement.
CCGTCGGTGGCGCCGAAGTATTCGTCGCCGATATTGCGCCCGCCGACGATGGTGGCCTGGTTGTCGGCGGTGAACGACTTGTTGTGCATGCGCCGGTTCAGGCGGCGGAAGTCGGTCAGGTAGCCGATGAACTTGGGCCAGCGCACCACGAATGGGTTGTACAGGCGCACCTCGATGTTCGGGTGCGCATCCAGCGCCGCGAGCACCTTGTCCAGCCCGGCGGTGCCGTTGTCGTCCAGCAGCAGCCGCACCCGCACGCCACGATCGGCGGCCGCGTGCAGCGCTTCCAGCAGCAGCGTGCCGGTCAGGTCGTCGTGCCAGATGTAGTACTGCACGTCCAGGCTGCGCTGCGCGGCGCGCGCCAGCATCATGCGCGCGGCGAAGGCGTCGTGGGCGTCGGCCAGCGGATGGATGCCGGATTTACCCGGGTGTTGCGCGGCCAGCGGCGCGATGGCGCGGCCCAGCGCGGTGTCGCGGGCGGCGTCGGGCGCCAGCGCCTGCGAGGCGCTGCGTGATTCCAGGGGCGGCAGGCTGCAGCCCGTCAGGATGCCCAGGCAGAGGACGGTCATGGAGACGAATCGGGCTGTGTGCATACGCCGTATTGTGCCGAATTGTCGCCGTGCCCGGGAGGCGGCGCCGGACGCGGGGCAAGCCCGCCATTGATGAAGTTTCAGATATGGGATAAATTCCCGAATATGGAAAACGCAACCGCTCCCGATGCCGACCTGGACCAGCGCCTGGCCGGCCGCCTCAAGACCCTGCGCCTCGAGCGCGGCTGGTCGCTGGATGAACTGGCCGGCCGTGCCGGCGTCAGCCGCGCCACCTTGTCGCGCCTGGAAAACGCCGAGGTCAGTCCCACCGCCAGCGCGCTGGGAAAACTCTGCGGCGCCTATGGCATGACCATGTCGCGCCTGATGCGCATGGTCGAAGACGACTTCAACCCGTTGGTGCCGAGCGCGGCGCAGGCGCTGTGGGTCGATGGCGCCACCGGCTTCCGGCGCCGCTCGGTATCGCCGCCGTCGCAGAAGCTGGCCGGCGAGGTCCTGGCCTGCGAGTTGCCTCCCGCCACCCACATCGACTATCCGCAGTCACCGCGGGCCGGCCTGGAACACCACCTGGTCATGCTGGAAGGCGAACTGTCGATCCGCGTCGACGGCCAATCCCACACCCTCGCGCCCGGCGACTGCCTGCGCTACCAGCTCTACGGCGCCAGCGCCTTCGACACCCCGCCGCACAGCGGCGCCCGTTACCTGTTGTTCATCGTCTGAGTCCATCATGTCCACCGATACCCTTGCATTGAACCGCGTTACCGCGGATGAAGCCCACGCGTTGCTGCCCGGCCTGGGCGAACTGCTGCATGCCTGCGTGCAGGATGGCGCCAGCGTCAGTTTCGTGCTGCCCTTCGGCCCCGAGGCGGCGCGGGCATTCTGGCTTGACAAGGTGCTGCCGCCGCTCGAAAGCGGTGGATTGGTGCTGCTGGTGGCGATGGAGGCGGGGCGCGTGGCCGGCTCGGTGCAGCTGGACTGCGATACGCCGCCCAATCAACCGCACCGCGCCGAGATCCGCAAGTTGCTGGTGCATCCGGATTTCCGCCGCCGCGGCATCGCCCGCGCGCTGATGCAGGCGGCGGAGGCCGCCGCCGTCGAGGCCGGCCGCAGCCTGATCACGCTGGACACGCGCACTGGCGACAACGCCGAGCCGCTGTACACCTCGCTGGGGTATCACACGGTGGGCGTGATCCCGGGATTCGCCCGCGATGCGCGCGATCCGTCGCGGCTGGACGGCACCACCATCATGTACAAACCGCTGTAGAACGCCCGGCGGGCGCCGGGCGCAAAGGGCCGCTCAGGCCAGCGGCTTGAGGCCCACGCTGTAGGGCGGGGCATTGCCGCGCGCGGCGGCTTTGATCTTCAGCATCGAACCGCCCGGCGTGAATTCGAATTCCTGGAACGGCACTTCGAACCACTGGTGAAAGCTGGTGCGCGAGAACTCCGGCACCCATACCTTGGGCCGCTTGGCGTCGCAGTGGAATTCCACCAGCGTGCGGTCGATGCCCAGCGGCCGGGTGTTGCCGATGCGGTAGCTGGCGCGCAGTTCGGCGCTTTCGGTGCGGCCGGGCTGCCAGGCCAGGCCGATGGACATCATGAATTGTTCGATCGCCTCAATGCCGCGATACATAGCTGACTCCGAATGCTGCCCCGCGCCGGCGCCGGCGGGAAACCGCCGCCCGAAAGGCGGGAAATAGCCGGATTATCCGCCATTCCCCGTTTTCCTGCCCGGCGGCGTCGGGCCGTGTCAGCCTCGCGCCGGTGGATTGGCGACGAAATTCAGGATGGCTGCGGCCACCGCCTGCGGCGCCTCGCGCTGCGGGAAATGGCCCACGCCATCGAGCACCCGGCGTTCGTAGCCGCCGCTGAAATAGTGCGACTTGCCTTCGGATGTGGCGGGCTGGTTGCAGGTGTCGGCGCCGCCGTGCAGCACCAGGGTCGGCACCGCCAGCCTTGGCGCCGGCGTCAGCCGCGCGCCATCCTGCGCGTACGCGGGATCGCCCGGCTCGAAGCCCCAGCGGTGGCGATAGGAATGCAACACCACGGCGGCCCAGTCGGGGTTGTCGAAGGCCTGCGCGGCCTCGGCGAATTCCTCCTCGGTATACCAGCCGGCCGGCGACCAGGTGTCCCACAGATAGCGGGTGAAGCCGCGCGCATCCTCGCGCACGGCAGCGGCGCCGCGCGGCGTGGCCATGAACCAGTGGTACCAGTAGTTGCGCGCCTGCGGCAGCGGCAGAACCTGCGCGGGATCGTTGGTGCCGTAGCCGATCGACAGCAGCACCAGTTGCGCGGCCGCGCCGGTGGCCAGGCCGCAGGCGTTGGCGGCGGCGCGCGCGCCCCAGTCATGGCCCGCCAGCAGCGGTTGTTCGAGGCCGAGGGCATCGATGAAATCCAGCAGGTCGCGGCCCAGCGCCGCCAGTTCGCCGCTGCGTGGCGTGGCCCGGTCCAGAAAACGGGTCGGGCCGAAGCCGCGCAGCGCCGGACACAACACGCGATAGCCTTCGGCGGCCAGCCGCTGCGCCACCGGGCGCCAGCCGGCCGGGCTGTCGGGCCAGCCATGCAGCAGCACGGCGCTGCGGGCGGCGCCGGGATTCCATTCGAGATAGGCGATTTCCAGCCTGGGGGTGCGGATCGTGCGGTAAGGGGTCATGGTGGCTTGTCCTGCCGATAGCGGAAGGCCCACGATAGCGGCGCGAGAAATCATGATTAGTGAATAATGTGCGTTTATTATCAAAGAATCGTGTATTGAGGCCGACCCCATGGATACCCCCGCGTCCCCCGCTGGCGCCGTGCTGGACCTGACCCTGCTGCGCACCTTTCTCGAAGTCGTGGACCACGGCGGTTTCGCGCTGGCGGCGGACGCGCTGGCGCTGACGCCGTCCGCGGTCAGCGGCCACATCAAGCGCCTCGAATCGGTCGCTGGCGTCGTCCTGCTCGAACGCACCACGCGCAGCTTCGAACTGACCGCCGCCGGCGAGACGCTCTACGCCTATGCGCGCAATATCGTCGAACTCGAACGCGAGGCCCGCGCCCGCCTGAGCGGGGCAGGCCTGAAGGGACGTTTGCGCGTCGGCGCATCGGAAGACTTCGCCGGCGCCTGGCTGGCCGAGGTGTTGCAGGCATTCCATCGCGCGCACCCGGGAGCGTCCATCGAGCTGAAAGTGGGTGTGACGGGGGACCTGCTGCGCCAGCAGGCGCGCGGCAAGCTCGACGTGGTGTTCGGCAAGCAGTGCTCGCTGGTGCGGGATGAAGGCGAACTGCTTTGGGAAGAAGAGCTGGTGTGGGCCTGGGGCGAAGACAAGGCCTGGATGCCGGGCGAGCGCGTGCCGCTGGCGGTGTTTCCCGAGCCCTGCGTCTACCGCGAAGCCGCCATTACGGCGCTGGGCAAGGCGCGGCGCGCGTGGTCGCCAGCGTTCGAAAGCGGCAGCATGGCCGGCTGCCTGGCGGCCGCGCAGGCGGGGTTCGCGGTGGCGCCGGTGGCGCGCAGCCAGCTGCGCCCGGGGCTGCGGGCGCTGTCGCGCGAGGACGGCTTGCCGGCGCTGCCGAATGCGCGCTTCTATGCCTTCGCGCGCTCGGCCGAAGCCGCCGTGCGGGCGCTGGTGGCGACGGTGCGGCAGACGGGCCAGCGACGCCGTTTCGCGCGTTGAGCCAAGGCCTTGCGTTGCCTCAATCGCCTTGATTGAGTAAACCAAATGGACGCCCGCCGCCGTGCCCCGCAATATGAGCCCCATGTCTTATATAAGACCGACGCAGCCGCCGCCGGTCTGGGCATTCGACTCAAAGGAATCATCATGGCGAATCTTCTCCTTGCATTGGTCACCGCCGAACTCTCTCTCTTCGGCGTCGACGCCGCCGCGCCGGTCACGCAACCGGTGGCGGATGCCGAGCCCGCCGGCAGCGCGCCGAGCTTCGACAGCGAGCACTACCGCAGCGCGCTGGGCTGATCCCGCCGCAGGCCGCCCCGGGGCGGGGCGCCGCGGCTGCCCCCGTCCCCCCCGGCCTTCGGACAACGGCAAACCCGTAGAAATAGGCAGGTTTCACGCAAGAACGAGCCTGTGCGCGTCGATGCGCGATGCTTAATATCCCTCTCACGCTTGGGGTCGATGTGTTCCGCGTGAATCCGTGGGCGCCAGCGGGCCGCCGGCGTGTTGCCGGCCGCCGCAAGCAGAGGGAGATCGCATGAGCACCGAAAAAATCTGGTTTGTGACAGGCGCCGCCGGCGGCCTGGGCCTGGCGCTGGTCAGGATGCTGCTCGACCAGGGTCACAAGGTCGCGGCCACGTCGCGCGATGTCGATGCATTGCTGGACGCGGTGGGCGCCAAGCTCGAAGGCCGCTTCCTGCCCCTGGAAGTGAATCTGGCCGACGAAGGCAGCGTGCGCCGCGCGATCGACACCACCGTGGCGGCGTTCGGTCGCATCGACGTGGTCGTCAACAACGCCGGGCATGGCCTGGCGGGCGCGCTGGAAACGCTGTCGGACGCCGAGCTGCGCGACAGCTTCGACATCAACGTCTTCGGCGTGCTGAATGTGGTGCGCGCGGTGATGCCGCGCCTGCGCGCGCAGCGCGCCGGCCACGTGTTCAACATCTCGTCGATCCTGGGTTTCGATGGCGGCAGCGCCGGCTGGGGCGCCTACAGCGGCGCCAAGTTCGCGGTCAGCGGGCTGAGCGAAACCTTGGCCCTGGAGGCCGCGCCGCATGGCGTGCGCGTGTCGCTGGTCTATCCCGGCGCGATGCGCGCGCCGGCGGACGGCGCGCGCCCCGAGGCGGGCGCGGGCCACGCCGCGTCCGGAGACCCGGCCAAGGCGGCGCGCGCGCTGATCCAGGCGGCGGACGCGCAATACGCGCCGCTGCATCTGTTCCTGGGCCGCGACGCCTTCGACCAGGCGCGCGCCAAGATCCAGTCGGTGCAGCAGGAACTGGCGCGCTGGCGCGAGATGTCGGTGTCGATCGGCTTCGTCGACGAACGGCGCCTGGCGGCCTGACCCCGCGCGGGCGCCTACCCGGCCAGGCCTTGCGCCACCTGGTAGGCGCCCAGCAGCGCCAGGCTGACCATGAAGCATTGCTTGAACGCGCGCGCCGACAGCCGGCCGCGCAACCATTGCCCCAGTGCCATCCCGGCCAGCGCCGGCGGCAGCATCAGCGCCGAGGCGCCGGCCGCGCCCGGGGAATAGCTGCCGTTCAGCCATAGCCCCGCCGCCAGGGCCACGTTGGACACCGTGAACGAGATGCCCATCGCCTGGATCAGGCCGTCCTTGCCGAGGTTCAGGGCCTGCAGGTATGGCACGGCGGGAATCACGAAAACCCCCGTCGCCGCGGTGATGAGGCCGGTCGCCATGCCCATCAACGCGCCCAGCGCGCCCTCGTGGCGCGCCGGCACCGCCGGCGGCATGCCGAACAGGCCCCAGCCCGCATAGGCCACCAGCGCGATGCCCAGGCAGACACTGGCCCAATGGCCGGCGGGCGCGCCGAACCACGCCGCGCCGGCCAGGGTGCCCACGCACACGCCCGCCTGCAGCGTGGCGATGCGGCGCAACACCCGCATCAGCGTCGGCCATGGCCGCGCCTGCCACAGATTGGTGATGAGCGACGGCACGATCAGCAGCGCGGCGGCCTGCGCCGGCGCCATGACCAAGGCCAGCATGGCCATGGAAATGGTGGGCAGGCCCAACCCCACCACGCCCTTCACCACGCCCGCCAGCACGAAGACCGCGGCGGTCGCGGCCAGCAGCGCGGGCGTGCCCGCGCCCAGCAGGTCGTTGGCGCTCATGCGGCCTCGCAGTGCGCGGTGAGCGCGTCGCGTGGCCGGCCGAACAGGGCATAGGCGACGTCGTCGCCCGCGCCCTGGGCGGCCGCGCGCAGCAACCACAGGCGGCCTTCGCAAAGATCGGCGGACTGGCCGGCCCCATACAGGGCCGGGCCGCCGAGCAGCGCGATGCCGAGCATGCGTTGCGCCGGCGCATGGCCTGCGCGCGCCGCCGCCCGCAGCCAGGCCAGCATGGCGGGATAATCGCCCTGGGTCTGGGCCTCCAGCGCCAGCGCGTATTGCTGTACCGGCGTGGCGTAGGCCGACAGGACGCCGTTGGCTTCGGCAAGGCCTGAGGAATGCAGCGCCAGCGCCGCCACTAACGCCGCGCACCAGGCCGCGGCCCGGCGGCCGCCAAGGGAATTTTTCATGGGAATACCCCGCTTTCGATGGGTGGATGCGGGCATTCTGCGCCCGGGGCGGCGCCTGTCCCTATCGGGATCTGGCATAGGCGGCCTATGGAGCAGCCTGAGGCTGGCGTGCTACGCTTTTCGTCATGCGCTTCGACCTGACCGATCTGCGGCTTTTCCTCAATGTGCAGGAGACCGGCTCCATCACCGCCGGCGCGCGGCGTACGCACATGACGCTGGCGTCGGCCAGCGAGCGCATCCGCGGCATGGAGGAAACGCTGGGCGTGCCGCTGCTGCTGCGCGAACACCGGGGCGTGCAGGCCACGCCGGCGGGCCGCACGCTGGCGCATCACGCGCGCCTGGTCCTGGCGCAGATGGACCGCATGCGCGGCGAACTGGATCATTACGGCCAGGGGCTCAGGGGCCACGTGCGCGTGCTGTGCAACACCACCGCGCTAAGCGAATACCTGCCGGCGGTGCTGGGCGACTTCCTCAAGGATCACCCGCGCGTGTCGGTCGACCTCGAAGAACGTCTCAGCTACGAAATCGCCGATGCCCTGCGCGCCGGCACCTGCGACATCGGCGTGCTGGCCGATTCGACCGACCTGCATGGCCTGCACGTGCGGCGTTTTCGCCATGATCCGCTGGCGCTGGTGGTGCCGCCGGACCATCCCCTGGCGGGGCGCCAGACCGCGCTGCTGGCCGACGTGGCGGACGAGGAATTCGTCGGCCTGGTGGAAGGCAGCGCACTGCAGGAGCACATCGCGCATCATGCGCGCCGCAGTGGCAAGGTGCTGTCGTACCGCGTGCGCCTGCGCAGCTTCGACGCGGTCTGCCGCCTGGTGGGACAGGGGGTGGGCATCGCCATCATGCCGCGGGTCGCCGCCGTGCGCCATGGCCGCGCCGCCGGCGTGCGGCGGGTGGCGCTGGTGGATGACTGGGCGGTGCGCGACCTGGTGCTGTGCGTGCGCGGCGAGCTGCCGGCCTATGCCCAGCAACTGGTGGCCTACGCGTTGCGCGATGCGCCCCGCGCCCGAGGGCGGGCCGAGCCCGTTCCCGGTAAGGACAGGGGCTAGCTGGCGCGGCTCAACGCCCCGCCAGGCGCGACTCGCGCAAGTGGCCGCGTTCGAACCAGGACCCCGACGCCACGGCGGCCAGGATCACCAGGCCGTACAGGACCATGGCCAGCGCGGCGACCGCGAAGAACCAGGCCAGCGAACCGGTCAGGCGCAGCACCGCGCCGCCCGCGCCGATGGCGGTGGCCAGGCGCAGGACGCCGGCCCACAGCGGCCATTTCAAGCGCCCCGCGCCCTGCGAGGCGAAGTACATCGAGAAGCCCAGCGCGAAAAAGCCGTACACCGGCCCGACGATGCGCAGATAGGCGGCGCCCGCTTCCAGCATGTGATCCTCGGCGCCGAACAGGCGCAGCCAGGCTTCGGGAAACAGCGCGGCCGCCAGGCCGATGACCTCGGCCAGCGCGAACGCCATGGCGCCGCCGGTCAGCGCGATGCGCAGCGCCCGTTCGGGCTGGCCGGCGCCGATGTTGGCGCCGACCATCGCCACCATCGGCGCGCCGAGCCCGAACGCCAGCGGGATCATCAGGTATTCCAGCCGCACCGCGATGCCGTAGCCGGCCACCGCGGCGGTGCCGGCGTAGGCGCCCACCAGCGCCACCGTCAACGCCACCAGGCCGTTGGTCAGCAAGGGATTGAGCGTGGCCAGCGCGCCGACCCGCAGGATGCTGCGCATCAGGCTCAGGTGCAGACGGCTGCGGGTCAGGCGCGCGGCATTGCGTCCGCTCAGGCAATAGCCGCCCAGCAGCAGCGTGCCTGCCGCGTAGTAACAGACCAGCGCCCAGCCGCCGCCCGCCACGCCCAGCGCCGGGAACGGGCCCCAGCCGAAGATCAGGCAGGGCGACAGCGGCACCAGCAATAGCGCGCCGCCGCAGATCACCGCGCCCGGCACCAGCATGTTGCCGGTGCCGCGGATGACGCTGGCGAAGGCGTTCATCAGCCACATCAGCACGATGCCGCCGAAGATGACATTGGAATAGGCCAGCGCCGCGTCCAGCGTCGCGCCGTCGGCGCCCAGGGCGCGATACAGCCGTGGACCGCAGGCCAGCAGCAGCACGCAGAACGCCAGGCCCAGCGCGGCGTTCAGGACCACCGCGTGCAGCACCAGCTGGTCGGCCTCCTGCTGCCGTCCCGCGCCCAGCGCGCGCGCCACCGCCGCCGAGATGCCGCCGCCCATCGCGCCCTGTGACATGTTCTGCATCAGCATCAGCACCGGCACCACCAGCGCCACCCCGGCCAGCACCGGCGTGCCCAGGCGCGCCAGGAACCAGGTTTCGATCAGGCCGGTGGCGGACTGCGCCAGCATCATCAGGATATTGGGCCACGCCAGCCGCGCCAGCGTGGGCGCGATCGGCGCGTGCAGCATCGCCTGCAGGCGCGCGTTGGCGGGGCGGGGCGTGGCGGCGGCGCGGGTGGCTGACATGGTCGGGGAAGCCAGAGGGAAGGGTGCGGAAAATTTACGTGCATATGCCAATAAATGTCAAGAATGCGCTAGACTCCGCTCTGGCGCGGCAGTAGCGTTATGAACTTGCCGTGCTCCCTGAACCCATCATGTCCGACGCCGATTCCTCCGCCATCCCCCCGGACCCGCTGATCTGCAACGGCGCTGCCTTGCGCAAGGCCACCCGGCGCGTCTCGCAGCTCTACGACACCGTGCTCGCGCCCTGCGGGCTGAAGGTGTCGCAGCATTCGATCCTGGTGCACATCGCGCGCGCCGGCACGCCGTCCATGACCGACCTGGCGCGCGCCATGGTGCTGGACCGTTCCGCCCTGGCGCACAACCTCAAGCCGCTCGAGCGCGACGGCTACGTGCGCATGGCGCGCGATGAGCGCGATGGCCGCAGCCGCCGCGTGGCCCTGACCGATGCCGGCCGCGCCAAGCTGGCCGAGTCCAAGCGCCTGTGGAAAGACGCACAGCGCCGCTTCGAGGCGGCCTATGGCGCCGAGCGCGCCGCCGCCTTGCGGCAGTCGCTGGCGGATATCTTCTCCGACGATTTCGCGCTGGCGTTCAGCCGCGGTTGAGCGCCGGCGCCCCGGGGGCGTCCGCGTTCCGCCCGCGACGCCCTGGGCTCAATCCCTGGCCACCTCGAAGTCCGGCGCCCGCGCCGTCAGCAGCGCGTGCCGCGCCGGGGCCTGCCACACTTCGGCCAGGGCCGCGCGCAGCGCCTCGGTCAGCCGCGCGATGTCGCGCGCGGCGTCGGCATGCAAGGCCTCGGCCACGATCAGCACCTCGCGCGTGCCGTCGTGCACCGCCGACAGGCCGCTCTGGCGATTGGTCCAGCGGCGCGCGTGCGCGCGGCCCTCGGGATCGGCATAGATGACTTCCCCCGGCTCGGGATGCTCGGTATCGCCGCCGAACGTGAGATAGCGCTCGGTGCCGTCGGCGTGGCGCACTTCCAGCGCCGATCCCAGGCGCTGCGCGTCCAGCGCCGCGACGGGAATCGCGTAGGCCATGGAGGCCGCATTGCACAGTTCGACCAGCGGATGCAGCGGCGGCATCGCCCCCTCCTTGCGCAAACGACGCAGCAGGGCCTCCGAAGCGCAGCGGTATTGCGTGGGCTTGACGCCCATGCTGGCGAACGCGCGGCGCCAGGCCTGGATCTCCGGCAGGTCGGATTCGCTGGCGTTGTCCAGGCGCAGGCGCGCCTGCCGCAGGAACGGCTCGGCCTGGGCGTCGACCCGCGCCTGCCGATGAATACCGCGCACATGCAGGGCCCCGACGGCCAGCTGGGGATAATCGCGCCAGATGGCGCTCGCGTGACGAAACAGCATGGCTTACCTCGTAATGGAGGCCGGTTTGCGGGTCCGGCCCAGGATCAGGACGGCGCCCAGCACGCAGGCCATGCCCGCCAGTTGGTGGCGCGACAGCGATTCATCCAGCAGCAGGGCCGCCAGCAGCACGGCCGAGACCGGCGCGATGGCGGTGAACAGGGCGGCTTCCGTGCCGGCAACACGCTGCGCGCCGGCGTACCACAGCACGAAGCCGGCCACGGTCGGCACCAGCGCGTAATAGGCTACCGCCAGCAGCGCCTCGGTGGAAAGCGCCAGCGTCCACGGCGCCTCCATCAGGCTGGCCGGCAGGCACACGGCCAGGCCCAGCGCGCACATCGCCGTCGATAGCGCCAGGGGCGGCAGCGGCACGCGCAGCCGCTTCTGCAGCAGGATGAACAATCCCTCGCACACCACCGCGCCCAGCACCAGCGCATTGCCGATCCACGAGCCGGCGCCCGGCGCCGCGGGGCCGGGCGTCATCAGCCATACGCCCGCCGCCGCCGTGGCGATGGCCAGCAGCGTGGCCTTGCCCGGCCGCTCGCCCAGCAGCGCGATGGCGATGGCGGCCGACACCAGCGGCAGGGTGCCCAGGATCACGCCGCCATCCACCGCCGAGGTCCGCCCAAGTCCGGCGATCAGCAGCGTGGTGTAGCCCACGCTGCCGGCGATGGCCTGCGCCGCCAGCAGCAGCCAGTCGCGACCGTCCAGGCGCGGCAAGCGCGTGCCGGTCAGCCACCCCAGCAGCGCGAAGCAGGGTAGCGCCAGCGCGAAACGCAGCGCGGTGGCGGTAAAGGGCGGCAGCCCCGCCGCGATGATCTTGCTGGCGACGACGGTGCTGCCCACCAGCGCCATGGCGGCGGCCAGGCAGGCATACCCTTGGGTTCGGTTCATGGAAAACGGCCGGAATCAGGACAAGGCCGCAGCGTAGGCGCGGGCGGCGCCCGGCGTCTTGAACGAAATTGCGGCGGATCAGCCGATCGTGCCGTCAGCGCGTGGCGGCCTGGGCGTAGCGGCCGGGCGACACGCCATAGGCGCGCGAGAACAGCCGCGTCATGTGGCTCTGGTCGGCAAAGCCGGCGGCCGCGGCGGCGTCGGCCAGCGCCATGCCCTGGCGCAGCAGGCGGCGCGCCAGCAGCAGGCGGCGCTGCATCTGGTACGCATGCGGCGTCATGCCGGTGGCGCGGCTGAAGGCGCGCAGCACCTGGAAACGGCTCAGGCCGCTGGCCCCGGCCAGATCGGCCAGCGACAGCGCGGCGGCGGGCGCGTCGTCGATCAGGCCGAGCGCGTGGCGGATGCCGGCGGGCACGCCGGGCCGAGGCGGGGGCGCCGCCTGGCGGCGGGCGCGCGCCAATACCCGCAGCAACAGCGTGTCGCGCGCCAGCGGTTCGCCGCCGGCAATCGCCAGCGCGTACAGCGACAGCAGGTCGGCCGCCAGCACGGGCGCGTCCATCACCGGATGTTCGAACTCGAAGCTGGCGCCGCCCGGCAGCGCCTCGGCACTGTCGGCCACCACCGCCGCATCCAGGTACAGCATCTGCCAGGCGCGCTCGCCGCCGACCGGGGCGCCGTCATGCACTTCGCCGGGATTGACGGTGATCACCTGGCCCGGCCCCGCCTCGACCTGGCCGCGGCCGCTGTGCGACAGTTGCCCGCCCTGGCGCATCACGCCGATGCCGAACTGTTCGTGCGTGTGACGCGCAAACGTCCGCGCGCTGCGCGCGGCCACCGCCTGCACCCCGGGCAGGGCGCTGCGATGCATGACGAACGGGTTGGCGCGCATGGGCGGGCTCCGTGGTGTGCCGAAACGGGCGCGGGCGGCCTCAGGCCCGGCCGTGGCGGCTGAATACGTCGCGCAAGGCCGCCGCGAACAGGGCGTCGACATTGCGCCGCAAGCCGTCGGCGCGGGTGAACAGCGAAATCGGCGGCAAGGTCCAGTCGAAAGAATACGGCACGATCGCCGCGCCGGCGATACGCACCAGCTCGTCGGCGATGTCGGCCGGCAGGATCGACACGGCGCGGTCGCTGGCCACGATCATCTCGCCGATCAGTTTGGATGAATCGCTCTGCACCGAGGGCGTCGGCGGCGCCAGGCCGGCGCGCAGGAAGATGTCGGCCACCTGCTCGCGGATCGGGCTGTCCGGCGTGCCCAGGATCCAGTCCAGGTCGGCCAGCATGTTCCACTCCAGCCGCGCGCGGCCCAGCCGCGCCGCCAGGCGGCGGCTGGCGATCAGGCGCGGCGGCTGGTGATACAGCACTTCGAAGTCGATCTGGCCCAGGTCCACCGACGGCGTGGCCCAGCCCACCACCACGTCCAGCGTGTGGTCGCGCAACTGGCGCAGCAGGGCCGGCCCCTGGCCCTCATGGATGGTGGCGGTGATGCCGCGTCCTTGGGGCATGGTGCGGGCGATGGCGGCCGACAGCAATTGGCCCGAGACGAACGGGATCACGCCGATGTGCAGGTGGGCGGCCTGGCCGGCGGCCACGGCCTCCATTTCCTGCACCAGGTGGCCCAGGTCGTGCACCAGCGCGCGGGCCCGCGCCAGCACCACGGCGCCCAGGGGGGTGGGGGTCATGCCGCGCACGGAGCGTTCGAACAGCGGCACGTCGAACATGCTTTCCAGTTCGGCCAGCGCATTGGTCACGGCTGGCTGGCTGGTGGCCATGTGCTCGGCCACCCGGGTCAGGGAGCCGTGCTGCTCGATCTGCAGCAGCAGCATCAGATGCCGCATCTTGAGCCGCGAGGTCAGTTTCCGGAGCACCTCGTCCGGCGAAAACGGTGTCATAGACAAGGCATAAGAAAAAGGTGATGTGACAATATTAAATCCGAATGAACACCTTATGCCTGCCGCCCTAGAATTTTTCCTGTTCAAGACTAGGAGGCGCCGCCCCATGAATTCGCAAGCAGACCGCCAGGCCGCTCTGGATTACCACGAGTTTCCCACCCCGGGAAAGATCTCCGTCGTGGCGTCCAAGCCGCTCACCAACCAGCGTGACCTGGCCCTGGCGTACTCGCCCGGCGTGGCGGCGGCCTGCGAAGAAATCGTGACGGATCCGGCCAATGTGTTCCGCTACACCGGCCGCGGCAATCTGGTGGGCGTGATCTCCAACGGCACCGCGGTGCTGGGCCTGGGCAACATCGGCGCGCTGGCCTCCAAGCCGGTGATGGAAGGCAAGGCGGTGCTGTTCAAGAAGTTCGCCGGCCTGGACGTATTCGACATCGAGATCAACGAAACCGATCCGGACAAGCTGGTCGAGATCATCGCCGGCCTGGAGCCGACCTTCGGCGGCATCAACCTCGAAGACATCAAGGCGCCCGAGTGCTTCACGGTCGAGCGCAAGCTGCGCGAGCGCATGAAGATCCCCGTCTTCCATGACGACCAGCACGGCACCGCCATCACCGTTTCCGCCGCCTTCATCAACGGCCTGAAGGTCGTGGGCAAGCAGATCGACAAGGTCAAGGTCGTCACGTCCGGCGCCGGCGCCGCCGCGCTGGCTTGTCTGGACCTGATGGTGGACCTGGGCCTGCCGCTGGAAAACATCTGGGTCACCGACATCGAGGGCGTGGTGTACGAGGGCCGCACCGTGCTGATGGATCCGGACAAGGCACGCTTCACGCAGAAGACCGACGCCCGCAAGCTGGCCGAAGTGATCGAGGGCGCGGACGTGTTCCTGGGCCTGTCGGCCGGCGGCGTGCTCAAGCCCGAGATGGTGGCCAAGATGGGCCCGCGCCCGCTGATCCTGGCGCTGGCCAACCCCACCCCGGAAATCCTGCCGGAAGTGGCGCACGGCGTGCGCGACGACGTCGTCATGGCAACCGGCCGTTCGGACTACCCGAACCAGGTCAACAACGTGCTGTGCTTCCCGTACATCTTCCGCGGCGCGCTGGATGTGGGCGCCACCACCATCACGCGTGAAATGGAAAAGGCGGCGGTCTACGCCATCGCCGAACTGGCCGAGGAAGAGCAGAACGAAGTGGTGGCCGCCGCCTACGGCACCTACGACATTTCGTTCGGCCCCGAGTACCTGATTCCCAAGCCGTTCGATCCGCGCCTGATCGTGCGCATCGCCCCGGCGGTGGCCAAGGCCGCCATGGAAGGCGGCGTGGCCACGCGCCCGCTGGCCGACCTGGAAGCCTACGAAGAGCAGCTGCAGCAGTTCGTCTACCACTCCGGCGCGTTCATGAAGCCGCTGTTCTCGGCGGCCAAGCGTATCGTGCGCAACGGCGGCAAGTCGCGCATCGTCTTCACCGAGGGCGAGGACGAACGCGTGCTGCGCGCGGTGCAGGTCATCGTCGACGAAGGCGTGGCGCGCCCGATCCTGGTGGGCCGTCCCGCCGTGCTGCTGTCGCGCATCGAGAAGTTCGGCCTGCGCCTGCGCCTGGGCGAGGATGTCGAAGTCACCAACCCGGAATACGACGAGCGCTTCCACCAGTACTGGACCACCTACTGGGAACTGATGTGCCGCCGCGGCATCACCAAGGAAATGGCGCGCGTGGAAATGCGCCGCCGCCTGACCCTGATCGGCGCGATGATGGTGCACCTGGGCGATGCCGACGGCATGGTCTGCGGCACGGTCGGCGCCTATCACGATCACCTGCGCTTCATCGACGAAGTGATCGGTCGCCGCCCGGGCGCCAACGTCTACGCCGCCATGAACATCCTGCTGCTCAACGAGCGCACGGTGGTGCTGGTGGACACGCACGTCAACGATGAGCCGACGGCCGAGCAGATCGCCGAGTTCACCATCGCCGCCGCCCGCGAAGTGGGCCGCATGTTCCTGGCGCCCAAGGTGGCGCTGCTGTCGCGCTCGAATTTCGGTTCGGGCAGCTCGGCCTCGGGCGCCAAGATGCGCCGCGCGCTGGAACTGGTGCGCGAAGCCGCGCCGGAACTGGAGATCGACGGCGAGATGCATGGCGACTGCGCGCTGGATGAAGCCCTGCGCCTGCGGATCCTGCCGTCCTCGACGCTCAAGGGCGAGGCCAACCTGCTGGTGTGCCCGAACGTGGACGCCGGCAACATCGCCTACAACCTGCTCAAGACGGCGGCCGGCGGCAACGTGGCGGTCGGCCCGATCCTGCTGGGCGCCAACGCGCCGGTGCACATCCTGACCTCCAGCTCGACCGTGCGCCGCATCATCAACATGACGGCCCTGACGGTGCTGGACGCCAACCGCGTCGAAGGCTGATCGCCACGCGCTCGCGCCCGGCCGCAAGGTAAAACGCCCGCGTCATCGCATGATGACGCGGGCGTTTTTTTATTGGCGGACCGCGTCGGGATGACGGGGCCCCTGGATGGGCCGCCCCAGCCGAAGGCGCTGCGCGATGAAAGGGCTCTTGGCGCCGGCAAAGCCGGCCCCGGACTTAGTTGGCGCTGGCCTTCCAGGTGCCGTCGGGTTGCTTGCAGAACCAGAACTTCCAGGTTTCGGTGGTGCTGGTGCGCGCGAAATCGCCTTCCAGCAGGCGGCAGGTACGGTCGCCCGACGTGCTGGTCTGCAGCGGCGTGATCTTGGCCGTGATCGGCGCGGCCTTGCGCTTGGGCGTGCTGGACCAGTTGACGCTCTGGCCGTCGGCGGCGTTGTTCAGCGCTTCGGCCACCGCTTGGTGGAAGGCCGGCTTGTCCGCCTTGGAAATCTGGGTGATGAGGGCATTGTTCAGCATGACGGCGGGCGCCGCCAGGACCGGTCCGGACGTGACGCCGGCGGCGAGTGCGAAAGCGATGAGACGGATGGTTTTCATTGCGGGCTCCCTCGTTGTTGTCAAGGCTGCGTGGGCAACCTATTGATGGCTAGATGCGATGGTACGCGAAGCGCCCGCGTCTTGTCTCGGACCGTTTCCGCCCCGCGCCGGTCGGCTTGCGCGGACGCAAAAAAAGCCGCCCGGCAGGGGCGGCCAAGGTACAACAAGGGGAGGGGTAAATCGTCAGGCCGTGCTCAGTTGACGCGGTGGTAGGCGCCCGAGAACGGCAGGTCGTTGGGTTCGACGTTCGAGACCTGGCCGGCGGCCTTGGCGGTGGCCAGTTCGGCCTGCACTTGCGCGCGCGTCACGCCGGATTGGGGGGCGCCATACACACCCTGGAACGGCATGTCGTTGGGCTCGACATTCGAGACCTGGCCGGCGGCCTTGGCGGCGGCCAGCTCGGCTTGTACCTGGGCGCGGCTCGGGCCTTCATACGGGGTGCCGTAAACGCCTTGGAAAGGCACGTTGTTCGGTTCGATGTTCTGTCCGGCGTAGGCGCCGGCGCTCAGGGCGGCCAGGGACAGCAGCAGGGCAGAGGCAAGGGTCTTTTTCATGGTGAATCTCCGATTTCAGAAGCCTGGGAGCGAATCCGGCGGCCCATCCGTCGTGGTTCGTTGTTGTTTCCCGATGGCTCCATAGTGCGCCGGATATCACTAGGGATAAACCCGTATATCTGTAAAAGATTTTTCCATAAATGGAAGGAATAAGTAATTTCGAGCAATTAATCGCCATTAATGGCAGCGATAGCCGGCGCAGCGCCTTGCTGGGGAGCGGCGTGGAGCAGAGGAAATGGCACGGCCGTCGTGGCGATGCCACGCAGCCGGCAACAGGCGGCAGGCGATCCGGGCAGGCCGGGCCAGCTGTGGCGGGTGGTGGGGGGCAGACGGGAGCGACCGGGCGCCCTGGAGCGGCCGGGGTCAGTAGTGCGGCGGCAGTTCGTCGCGCAGGCTGCGGAACGGCGCCGCGCCCTCGGGCGCCTGCTGGCGCAGGTCGGCCACTTCGCGTTGCAGGCGGTCGATCTGCTGCTGCTGGCGCACGATGATCTGGTTCAGCTGTTCCAGCAGGTCGTCTGCGAAACTGGCCTTGACTTCCAGGTCCAGCAGCCGGCGTTCGATGTCTTGCGGATTTTCCATGGCGCTATTAGAACCCATTCCCCGCGCCGGCCCGCCGCGCCCCGGCTGTATCGACATTGTCCACATCCTGTGCGAGGCTCGGGGCTTGCTCATTGCGCGAGGTTTTCGATTGGCGAAGCAACGACGCCGGCCCGGCGGCCTGGCCAGCTCCTTCCTGCATGGCCTGCTCGGCATGGCGCCTGCCGTGACGGCGCTCGCCCAATCGCAGACGCCGCAGCAGCTGGCGCCGGTTGCGGTATCCGGCACGCGGATCGGCACGCCGCCGCTGGAAACCCCGGCTTCGGTCGACATCGTGGAGGGCGCGGCGATGCGGCGCGGCCAGCCGGGCATCAACTTGTCCGAAGGCCTGGCGGGCGTGCCGGGCCTGCAGATCCAGAACCGCCAGAACTACGCGCAGGACCTGCAGATATCCAGCCGCGGCTTTGGCGCGCGTTCCACCTTCGGCGTGCGCGGGGTGCGCCTGTACGTGGACGGCATCCCGGCAACCATGCCGGACGGGCAGGGCCAGACCTCGAACATCGACATCGGCTCGCTCGACCGGGTGGAGGTGCTGCGCGGACCGTTCTCGGCGCTGTACGGAAATTCTTCGGGCGGGGTGATCCTGGCCTACACCGAAGACGGCGCCGTGCCGCCCGAAATCGGCGTCTCGGCCTGGGCCGGCGGCGATCGCACCTGGCGCTATGGCGCCAAGGCCTCCGGCACGTCCGGCGACATGGACTACGTGCTCGACCTGTCGCGCATGACCACCGACGGCTACCGCGACCACAGCGCCGCGCGCAAGAACCTGGGCAACGCCAAGCTGGGCGTGCAACTGGACGACGCCAGCCGCCTGACGATCGTGGCCAACAGCGTCGACCTGACGGCCCAGGATCCGCTCGGCCTGACGTACGCGCAGTTCCAGGACGCGCCGCGTAGCGCCGAGCTGGCGGCCCAGTACGACACCCGCAAGACCGTGCGCCAGACCCAGGGCGGGCTGGTCTACGAACGCCACGTCGACGGCGCCAACACGCTGCGCCTGATGCTGTACTACGGCCAGCGCGACACCACGCAGTTCCAGGCCATCCCGCCCGCGGCGCAGGCGGCGCCGACGCAGGCGGGCGGGGTGATCGACCTGCGCCGCCGCTATGGCGGGGCCGACCTGCGCTGGACCTCGGAACTGGGGCCGGCGGCGCGGCCCTTGACGCTGGTCGGCGGCTTCTCGTATGACACCCTGCGCGAGAACCGCCAGGGCTACCAGAACTACGTGGGCGACGGCGACAGCCGCCAGCTTGGCGTGCGGGGGGTATTGCGGCGCGACGAAACCAACACCGTCTATAACGCCGATCCCTACCTGCAGGCGTCCTGGCGCGCGGCGCCGCGCTGGACGCTGGATGCCGGCGTGCGCTACAGCACGGTGGCGTTCCGCTCGCGCGATCATTACCTCGCGCCGGGCAATGGCGATGACAGCGGCAGCGCGCGCTATCGCCGCGCGCTGCCGGTGGCCGCGGTGCGCTACCAGGCCGATCCGCGGACCTCGCTGTACGCCTCGTATGGGCGCGGCTTCGAGACCCCGACGCTCAATGAGCTGTCGTACCGGCCCGGCGGCCAGCCGGGCCTGAATTTCGCGCTGGCGCCAGCGCTCGGCACCCACGTCGAGGCCGGCGCCAAGACCGATCTGGCGGGCGGCCAACTGACCGCGGCCGTGTTCCGCGTGTCCACCGATGATGAAATCGTCGCGGCCGGCAGCACGGGCGGCCGCGCCACCTTCCGCAACGCCGGACGCACGCGCCGCGACGGCGTGGAACTGGGCTGGTCCAACCGCTTTGCCGGCCACTGGCGGGCGCAACTGGCCTACACCTGGCTCGATGCCCGCTATCGCGACGATGGCGGCGGCGCCATCCGCGCCGGCAACCGGATTCCCGGCATTGCCGGGCAGTCGGCCTATGCCTCGCTGGCCTGGACGCCGCCGCAGGGCTGGCAGGCCGGCATCGAGGCCCGCTACCTGAGCCGCCTGTATGCCGACGACGCCAACGACGCGGCCGCGCCGGGCTATGTGGTGGCGGCGCTGTCCACGGGCTACGTGAAGCAGGTGGGGCCGTGGGCATTGAGCGCCTACGCGCGGATCGACAACCTGTTCGACCGGCGCTATGCCGGGTCGGTCATCGTCAACGAGAGCAATGGCCGCTACTACGAGCCGGCGCCCGGGCGGGCCGTGGGGCTGGGAGTTGGGGTGATCTATCGCCATTGAGGCTGGAATTCGTCGTCAGACGTCGCGACACGCGCTCAATGTCAAAAATGTCGGACGGTTTGCCGGGGCAACTATCGGGCGTTGCTCGATAGAACCGTTTCTTTTGGATCAGCCGGGAGCATTCATCGTGGCGGCAAAAAATAGGCGGATCCGCCTGGCTTGTAGGCGTACTCACCGCCTTTCTACTCCTGCCTGGGGCAGGTCACACGCAAGCTACGGGGCGTGGATGCAGGTTGCTCGATGGCGGCGGCATCGTAACGTTCAGCCTGCCGCCCTCGATCAGTTTCGCGCTCGATCACCAGTTCATTCCAGGCTTTCCCATTTACATCAGCAGTCCCTATGAATTCAGGTACCGTTGCACCAACAGTCCCAATTTAACGAGGCGGGCGGCCATCTCGATCCTGGGCGATTTCGGCCCGGTCCTGCAGGCCTTGCGAAATGCGTCGTTGAGGCTGACGATCGTCTATGACAATATCGAAAAGGGGCAGTGGAGTCCGGATCCCGCGGTGCCAACCTATGCGCCTTATTTCAGCGTCGATACCCCCTATGAGGGCGACTCAGGGGAGCGCCTTGGGCGCATCTTCCTGCTCCTGTATGCCGAAAAATCCGTGACCCGCCCCTTGCGCGTATTCCTGCCGCCCTCGTTCGCGTTCAAATTGATCGCTGACGAAACCGCCGGGGGCGATCCGGGCATCTTTCTCAATTCCACTGCCTCGCGCTTCCAGTTCATCCCCTCTTGCGTAGGCGCGGTCAACGTCGACAACACGGTCACCTTCGACACCGTCCTGACCACGGTCAACTACAACGGCAAGTTGCCGCAGGCCAAGCCGTTCAATGTGACGACCCGCATGAATAGTCCCGCCTGCCCGGGACTGGAGGGGTTGACCTGCCCGCCGTCCACCAGCAACCCCCTGGACGAGTTGTATCTACGCACGGCGGTGGCGTTCTTGCCACAAAGCGGTGAGCGTACCGATCTTCTGGATCAGACGATCTATCTGAAGAATGCCGACGGCCAGGAAAACGGCCTGAAGCTGACCATCACCAATCAGGCCAATCAGACGGTTACGCTTGGCGCGCTTCCTGCCGATGACCACGGCACATTCCCCTCCCGCTACAACGGCAATCTAGGGGGGCTCCTGCATGGCGCCACGTTGTCGCAGACGCAGACGTATACCGCGCACCTGGAGCGAACCACCGCCGATTTGAAAACCGGCAAGTTCAGCACCCAGGTGCTGGTCAAGGTGACCTGGTTCTGATCGGTCGCGCGCGAAGATTGCCTGACGCGGCGAGGTTCGGCTCAGGACGTGGTGCCCGTGTCATAGCAGCGCCCATGATCCTCGCAGTCCGCGCAGCCGGGCGCGGCGGCCACGGGCAGGTCGGCATGCTCAAACGCGGCATAGGCCAGGAATTTCTTCCACCGCAGGTTTTGCGTATTGCGCGCCACCAG
This sequence comes from Achromobacter sp. HNDS-1, assembly GCF_040084795.1. Classification (NCBI taxonomy): domain Bacteria; kingdom Pseudomonadati; phylum Pseudomonadota; class Betaproteobacteria; order Burkholderiales; family Alcaligenaceae; genus Achromobacter; species Achromobacter sp. HNDS-1. The sequence goes on along the minus strand of NZ_CP157584.1, from coordinate 2,110,291 downwards.
GCCGGGGTAGTGGCGGGTCAGCAGCGCGGTGATGTCCTCGCGGCCGCCCAGCCCCAGGTCGCGCCACAGGTGGTCCGGGCGCAGGCAGGCGTGCGCCAGCACGCTGGTGACCCAGGCCGTGGTCGCGGCCGGTCCGCTGCAGGCGTCGAGCAGCACGCGCAGCAGGCGCGTGAAATCCGGCCGCGGGCTGGCCAGGCCGCGCGCCCCGTAGGCGAGCAATTGCGCCCGCAGGGCGGCAAGCGTCGCGCTTGAGCCCGCCTGCGCGTCGGGAAACAGGCTGGCGAGCACCCCGGCCAATTCGGCGGGAGCCAGGCCGGTGCGGGCCAGGTCGCCGTGCGCCAGGCTCTTGCCGATCACCGTGGCGAAAAAGCGCGCATCGGGCTGATCGGGCGACGCATGCGCCAACAGCGCACAGGCCAGGGCATCGATATCCCGGGAGGTGGGGGCGGCGATCAGGATGGCATCCATGGGCGGCTCGCGGTGCTAAGGTGAAAAATTCGTTATGAGCCGAAATATATAACGAATGGGGAGGAGAGGCGTCTGCGCCGCGTCAAACCTGCCGGGATCAAGGGCGCGGCCGTGCGCGGAAAGTGGGATGCGTCCGGGCGGCGTCAGGCCAGCCCGGGCCAGCTCGCCACTGCCACGCCCGCCGCCAACAGCAGGCACAGCGGCGAATAGAAGCGGGTATCCAGGCGGGCGAAAGGGTCTTCGCCCTTGCGCTTGAAGAAACCGACGTAGCGAAAATCGCCGATGGCGCGCGCCAGCAGGCCCAGCGCCACGGCCATGCCCAGCCACGGCAGCCAGCGCAGGGGCGGCGCGGTCACCAGGCCGCCATTGGCGGCCGTGATCCAGGCGCAGCCGATCAGCGCCGCGGCCACGGCCAGCGTGCCCAGTGGCGACGGCCGGAACAGCGGTTGGCCATCCTGGATCGGCAGCGCCGCCCGGTGCGCCAGCCGCCCGCCGGCTGCCCAGTAGGCGTGCCACAGTCCGAGCACCACGAAGACGATGGCCGTGATGGCGGCGGCGATGGCTTGCATGCGGATTCCCGGGGGGCGATTCTGCGATGGCGCGAGTATGCCAAAGAAAGCAGCGCCGCGCTTCGTCAGGCCGCGGCCACGGCAGGGCGCAAAAAAAGCCGTCCCGATAGCGTGACGGCCTTCCAAAAAAACAGGCGCCTCGCGGCGCCTGTGTGTCGTCATTGGATGACGGGTCTTACATGGCGTGGCCCATGTTGACGTTCATGTTGTACAGCACCCAGGCCGAACCCCCGACGATGATGGCGATGATCATCACGGTGAAGACGAACGTGGCCAGGTTGTCGCGGGCCGATTTCGAAGCGCCCATGTGCAGGAAGTACACCAGCTGCACCAGCAGCTGGAGCACGCAGAGCGCCACCACGCCGATGATGGTGATGGTGTGGGACAGCGCGCCGCTCATCACCAGGCCGAACGAGCCGAAGGTGAGCAGGAGCGAGAGCACGAAACCGATGATGTAGGACTTCAGGCTGCCGTGGTCGGCGGCGTGATCGTCGTGGCCGTGTGCGGCCGCAGCGGAGTGCGACATCAGAGGGCTCCCAGAAGATAGACGAAGGTGAAGACGCAGATCCAGACGATGTCCAGGAAGTGCCAGAACAGGCTCAGGCACGCCAGACGACGCTTGTTGATCGAGTCCAGGCCATGGCGGCGGATCATGTCGATCATGACGACGATCCAGATCAGGCCGAACGTCACGTGCAGGCCGTGCGTGCCGATCAGCGTGAAGAACGCCGACAGGTAGGCGCTGCGGCCGGGGCCCGCGCCTTCGGTGATCAGGTGATGGAATTCATAGACTTCCATCGCGATGAAGCCCGCGCCGAACAGGAACGTGACCATCAACCAGCCGATTGCGCGGCTCTTGTTGTTGGCGTGGACGTTCAGGTTGGCCATGCCGAAGGTGAAGCTCGAGAACAGCAGCAGCAGGGTTTCGACCAGGACGAACTTCAGGTCGAACAGTTCCTTGCCGGTGGGGCCGCCCGCGGTGGCGTTTGCCAGCACCGCGAACGTCGCGAACAGCACCGAAAAGATCAGCAAGTCGCTCATGAGGTAGACCCAGAAACCGAAAACGGTCTTGGATCCATCGTCATGGTGCGCGTGATCGTCGTGACCCGCGTGGGGGTGAGTGGCTACGGCTTGAATCATGGCTCAGGCGGCCTTCTGCATTTTTTCAAAGTGGGCGTTTTCGATGCGTTCGACTTCCGCGGCCGGGACCCAGTAGTCGACGTCGCGGTCATAGGCGCGGACGATGAACGAACCGATCATGCCGACGAAACCGACGATCGACAGCCACCAGATGTGCCAGATCAGGGCAAAGCACATGACCAGGCCGAACGCGCCGATGAAGACGCCGGCGGCGGTGTTCTTCGGCATGTGGATGTCTTCGTACTTGGCCGGGCGCTTGTAGGCCTTGCCGTTCTGCTTGTCTTCCCAGAACTGGTCCAGTTCATCGACGTGAGGAACGTGGGCGAAGTTGTAGAAAGGCGCGGGCGACGAGATCGACCATTCCAGGGTGCGGCCATCCCAGGGATCGCCGGTGATGTCCTGGTTCTGCTTGCGCTGGCGCACGGACACGAACACTTGCTGCAGCAGGAACCAGATGCCCAGCATGATCAGCGCGGCGCCGGCCAGGGCGACCAGCAGGTACGGCTGCCATTCGGGGTTGTCGTAGTGGTTCAGGCGACGCGTCATACCCTTGAAGCCCAGGATGTACAGGGGCATGAAGGCCAGGAAGAAGCCGACGAACCAGCAGTAGAACGAGTAGCGGCCCAGGCGTTCGTTCAGCTTGAAGCCGAAAGCCTTGGGGAACCAGTAGGTCATGCCGGCGATACAACCGAACACCACGCCACCGATGATGGTGTTGTGGAAGTGGGCGATCAGGAACAGGCTGTTGTGCAGCACGAACGACACGCCGGGGATGGCCAGCATCACGCCGGTCATGCCACCGATGACGAACACCAGCATGAAGCCCAGCGTCCACAGCACCGGCGTGGTGATGCGCAGGCGGCCGCGGTAGATGGTGAACAGCCAGTTGAAGATCTTCGCGCCCGTCGGGATCGAGATGATCATCGTGGCGATGCCGAAGAACGCGTTGACGTTGGCCCCCGCGCCCATGGTGAAGAAGTGGTGCAGCCAGACCAGGAACGACAGCACGCCGATGGCGGCCGTGGCGTAGACCATGGACTTGTAGCCGAACAGGGTCTTGCGGGCGAACGTGGCGACCACTTCGGAGTACACGCCGAAGGCCGGCAGCACCAGGATGTAGACCTCGGGGTGGCCCCAGATCCAGATCAGGTTCACGTACATCATGACGTTGCCGCCCATGTCGTTCGTGAAGAAGTGCGTGCCCAGGTAGCGGTCCATCGTCAGCAGCGCCAGCGTGGCGGCCAGCACCGGGAAGGCGGCCACGATCAGGACGTTGGTGACCAGCGAGGTCCAGGTGAAGATCGGCATCTTCATCAGGGTCATGCCCGGCGCGCGCATGCGCAGGATGGTGACGATGAAGTTGATGCCGCTGAGTGTTGTTCCCAGCCCGGAGATCTGCAGCGCCCAGATGTAGTAATCCACCCCGACACTTGGGCTGTAGTCGAGCCCGGACAGCGGCGGATAGGCGAGCCAGCCGGTCGCGGCGAATTCACCGACGAACAGCGAGATCATCATCAGCGCGACGCCGGCGCCGAACAGCCAGAAGCTCAGCGAGTTCAGGAACGGGTAGGCCACGTCGCGGGCGCCGATCTGCAGCGGCACCACGATGTTCATCAGCCCGGTGATGAAGGGCATCGCCATGAAGAAAATCATGATGACGCCGTGGGCGGTGAAGATCTGGTCGTAGTGGTGCGGCGGCAGGAAGCCGGCGGAGTCGGCCGAGGCGACGGCCAACTGGGTGCGCATCATGATGGCGTCGGCGAAGCCGCGCAGCAGCATGATCAGCGCGACGATGATGTACATCACGCCGATGCGCTTGTGGTCGACGGAGGTGAGCCATTCCGTCCAGAGGTACTTCCACTTGCGGAAGTAGGTGATGGCGCCGAAGACCGCTAGGCCTCCCAGGCACACGGCGGCCAGCGTGACCATGACGATGGGTTCATGGTACGGAATGGCCTCGAGGGTGAGTTTCCCGAGCATTATTGAGTCAATCCTGCGACAAGATTATTCGACGTGGGGGTGCACGTGGCGTCGTCGACGCCGGCCATCTTGGACATGGTGCTGCCCAGGATGTAGTCGAACATGGACGGCGGCACCGAGGCGTACTTGGCGACCGGGTTGTGTTCGCTGCGCTTGGTCAGTTCCTGGTACACCGCCGGGGTCAGCGCGGTGCCGGAAGCCTTGGCTTCCTTGACCCAGTTGTCGAAACCTTCCTGCGACGTGGCGATGGCCTTGAAGCGCATGCCGGAGAAGCCGGCGCCGCTGTAGTTGGCCGAGATGCCGGCGTAGGTGCCGGGTTCGCGCGCGTTCAGGTGCAGCTTGGTCTCCATGCTGGCCATCGAGTAGATCTGGCTGCCCAGCTGGGGGATGAAGAACGAGTTCATGACCGAGGCCGAGGTGATCCGGAAATTGACCGGGACGTCGACCGGGAAGGCGATCTCGTTGACCGTGGCGATGTCGTACTCGGGGTAGATGAACAGCCACTTCCAATCCAGCGACACCACCTCGATGGTGACCGGCTTGTGCTCGGAGACGAGCGGCTTGTAGGGATCGAGCGCGTGCGTGGAGCGCCAGGTGATCACGGCGAGGATCGCCACGATGATACATGGCACGGTCCAGACCACGACTTCGATCGCCGTGGAGTGGGCCCACTTGGGCTGGTAGTCGGCTTTGGTATTGGATGCGCGGTATTTCCAGGCAAACGTCAGGATCATGATGATGACCGGGATCACCACCAGGAGCATCAGACCGGTTGCCGTGAACAGCAGGGTCTTTTCCTGAGCGCCAATGTCTCCCTTGGGGGAGAGGATTTCCATGTTGCAGCCGCCAAGCAGCATGACCGCGCCGACGCCAAAAATGCGCGTAAGGGTCGCAAGGAGGGGGTGTTTCACGTACAGCCTTGGATGGAAGGTGGGAAATGCTGCGGAGCAGCAGACTGGAATGCTGCTAGGCAGCAACGTCCATCCTATCGGTTTGACCTGGGTCAAGCGTGCGACGAATGGTCGCATTGCCCAGCCGGCTTTTGCCCCCAAGGCCCCTGGTTAAGGGTTTTCCCAGGCGGGAGAGGGCTCCGCGGGGAAGGTGGGGGTGCGACGATATGTCGCATCCGCACAAAGCAGGATTGTTGCGATGTGTCGTATCCGCGCCAATCAGTCGACCAGCACCTCGCGTTCCGGCCCCGGTTTCTTGGCCAATTTGCGCTGCAGGGAGCGCCGGTGCATGCCCAGCAGGCGGGCGGCGGCCGAGACGTTGCCGCCGGTCTCGTGCAGGGCCTGGTGAATGTGTTCCCATTCTAGGCGGTGCAACGGCGTCATGGTGCTTTCGATGGTAACGGTTTCCGGCTTCACCAGGCCCAGGGTGCGCAGGATCATCGGCGCGGTGGCGGGCTTGGGCAGGTAGTCGTCGGCGCCGCGCTTGATGGCCTCGACCGCGGTGGCCACGCTGGCGTAGCCGGTGACCAGCAGGATGCGCATGTCGGCGCGCAGGGCTCGAAGGGGACGGATCAGGGTGAGGCCCGAATCCTCGCCCAGGCGCAGGTCGACCAGCGCGAAGGCGGGGCGGATCTCTTCGGCCACGCGCAGCGCCTCGGCGATGCCGGTGGCGGTTCGGGTTTCGAGGCCGCGGCGCGACAGGCTGCGCTGCAGGGTGCGCACGTAGAGCTCGTCGTCGTCGATCAGCAGGCCAAGATCGGTGGGATTCAACATATCAGGTCCCGGGAGTGCCGAGAGGCAAATAAAAACGGATGCGGGTGCCGCCGCCATCGGCCGCGGTCATGGTCATTTCGCCGCCCAGCTGCTCGACGGTGGCGTGCGACAGGGCCAGGCCGACGCCCAGGCCGCCCGGCTTGCCACTGTTGAACAGGCTGGTGGCCGGCAGCAGCGTGTGGTCGGGGTCGAAGCCGCCGCCATAGTCGCGCACTTCGCCGCGCAGGGCGCCATAACCGTATTCCAGGTGCAGGTCCACGCGCGGCTCGTTGGCGGCTTCGCCGGCATCGGCCGCGTTGTTCAGCAGGGCCTGCAGCAGGTGGGCGATGGCCGGATCGACCCGCAGGCTGGCGGGCAGCGTGCCCGACCGGCGCAGGTCGATGGTCGGCCGGATCAGGCGCCATTGCCCCACCACGCGCACCAGGTCCACGGCGGTTGGGACCGCCAGATTGCGAATCCGTTCCCGGCACAGGGCCAGCAGCTGGCTGAGCGTGGCGACGTCCTGCTTGAGGTCGGGCTCCTTGACCTCGGCGGCGATCTCGTCGGCCAGCAGGGTCATGGTGGCCAGCGGGGTGTTCAGTTCGTGCGCCATGGCGGCGGCGTGGGTGGCCAGGGCGACGATGCCCTCGTTGCGGGTGAAGCGCTCGCGCAGCCGCGCCAGTTCGCGCTCGCGCGCCCGCAGGTCGGCCGCCAGGCGGGTGGTGAACACCAGCACCACCACCACGGAAATCAGGAAGTTGGCGGCCAGGCCCCATAGCAGCAGGGTGTGGGTGTTGAGGTCGCCGCGCAGCGGCTGGCCGAAGATGGCGGCGGCGAAATAACCGGAGATGCCCGCCAGCGCCGCCGCCAGCGCCCAGTTGCGCGGCAGCGCCAGCGCCGCCAGGGCGGTGAGGATCAGGAACATCATGCCGAACGGATTGCTCAGGCCGCCGCTCCAGCCCACCATCCAGGCCAGCACCGCCATGTCCACCAGCAAGTGGCCGAAAGCGGTGGCGTGGGACAGGTCGCGGCTGTGGCGCAGCCGCAGGCTGGCGTAGACGTTGAAGCCGATCAGCACGCCCACGCCGATCCACAGCGGCTCCAGCGGCAGGGCCAGGCCGAGCACGGCGCTGGCCACCAGGATGGTGGCGGCCTGGCCCGCGATGGCGAGCCAGCGCAGGCTGCAGAGGGTACGCAGGAAGGAAAAGGCGGAACTACCGGGCATATCCAGACACAGGGTTGCCGGTCTATCGCCGGCGGATCAGGCGCCCGGCTGCGCGGAACGCTGGCATCCGGGGCGGCGTGGGGCGCCGCGCTGCCGCCGGGCCCCGCGAGGCCGCCGGCGGCGGATGTGTGTTGGCATTGTATGAGGAATCAGGACGGACCGCAGGTTGCGGTATGTCCCTTATTATTGAATGTCGGACCTGCCGCTGTGGGCCATGGGCATCGGCGGATAGCTTTCCTGGTCGGACGCCATCTGCCCTTGCATTTCGGCGGTCTGGAGTTCCTGTTCGACCTGGGCGCGGCTTTCCCCCGGGCCGGTGGCGGCGATGGCGGGCGGGTAGTCTTCCTGGCCGAAGGTGTATTGGCCATCGGCCTTGGACCGCGCCAGTTCCGCCGCGACCTGATCGGCGGTCTTGGCCGTCGGGGCGGGGTAGCTGACACGCCAGTCGCCGTACAGATCGCGCTTGTACTGGGCGGCCGGGGCCTGGGCCTGCTGGGCTTGCACGGTTGCGGCGGCGGTCAGGCCGGCGCAGAGCAACAAGGTGGCTGTCAATGTCTTCATGAAACGCTCCTGGCAATCAAAGCAAACGGCCTGAAGGCAGGCCGCGCCGTCGTCCCCGCTGCGGCTTGGGGGCGATTTCCTGGGATGCGGGCGATGCGCGCCGGAGCGTGGCGCGGCCGCGCTCCCGGCTTTTTCAATTCGACCGGGCGCGGGCCAAGGCGTTGCAGGAAACGTGGGTCGTCTTGCAAACAGCCATTTCAAGCTTGAAATACAGGTGTCAATCTGCTTGCGGGGATGTGGCCCCTGTATTTCACCGCAAGGCTTCAGTGCTTGTGTTCTCCGGCCGGCGCGGCCGCCGCCGACAGCGGGCGGGCCTCGGCCTTCACCGGCACGCGCCGTTGCTTGCCATCGGCGTCCTGCACCAGCAGCGTCAGCGCCACCGGGTCGCCCGCGGAGATCTGCCGGGCCAGGTCGATCAGCATGACGTGGTAGCCGCCCGGCTTGAGTTCCACCGGCTTGCCGGCGGGCAGGTCGATGGCGGACACCTGGCGCATCTTCATGACGTTGTCCTGCATCGCCATCTCGTGCACCTCGACGTGCCTGGCGGCGTCCGATTCGACGCCAACCAGGCGGGCGGCGGTCGGCGAGGTCAGGCGCATGAAGACGCCGGTGGCGTGTTGGCTGGGCACGGTGGCGCGGACCCAGGCGTCTTCCACCTTGAGCGAGGCGTCCTGGGCCACGGCGGGCGCGCCGGCAAGCGCCAGGGCGCCCAGGGCGAAGGCGGCGGCGAGGGATTTGAAGCGAGTCGTTTTCATCGGAAATTCCTTTTGTCTTGGCGTGGGGTCACAGCACGGTGCGCAGGTCGGCCGCGCATTCCTCGGCGCTTTGCTGGTGGCGCAGGGCCACGCGCAGCTTGCCTTCGGCGTCGATGACGTAGGTCAGGGCGGTGTGGTCCATGGTGTAGGACGAGCCGGTCGGCACCTTCTGGTAGAACACCTTGAACGATTGGGCGGCGGCGCGGGTCTGCTCGGCGTCGCCGCGCAGGCCGACGAACGCCGGGTCGAAGGCCTGCATGTAGGCCTGCAGGATCTCGGGCGTGTCGCGCTCCGGGTCCACGGTGATGAACAGCACCTGCAGCTTGGCGGCGTCGGCGCCCAGCAGGTTCTTGATCTCCAGCGCGCGGGTCAGCGCGGTGGGGCAGACGTCCGGGCATTGGGTGAAGCCGAAGAACAGCATCACGGTCTTGCCGCGATAGTCGGCCAGCTGGCGTTGCCGGCCTTCGGTGTCTTGTAGCTGGAAGTCGCCGGTGGGCATGCTGGACAGATCCATGCCGTTGATCTTGGGGGCGTCGGGCCCGCAGCCGGCCAGGGGCAGCAAGGCCAGGGCCGACAGCAGCCGGCGCCGGTCACGGTTGGGCGCCGACGGCGCGCCCAGGGGCGCGCGCGGGGGAAGGGAATGCATGAAAACCTCGTGGCTTGACGTTCGCGTGGGCGCGGCGGGGCCGCGCGTGAAGGCGGAGTCAGGCCAGGCGAGGCGGGGCGCGCGAGCCCAGCGGCGGCCCTTGGGCCGGTTGCACGGGCAGCGCGAGCGGGGCCGGCGCGGCCGGGGCGGGCCGGCCGCTGGCCAGCGCCAGCGGTGTGGTGGGCGAGGCGGGCGCGGGCGTGACGTGCGCCAGCAGGCCGAACGGACATTGCGCGCCGGTATCGGCATTGGAGTGGGCGCCGGCACCCGCGTCGCCCTTGCCGGCGGGCGAGAGCGCCAGCCGCAGCGTGGACAGGTCGCCGGCGGCCGAGCAGAAAGTGACCTCGATGCGGCCATCGTGCAGCGCGCGCGTGTCGGGCATGTAGCCCGCCGGCACCACCGCGCGCAGCAGCAGCGCCAGGAACGCCAGCCACAGCACGCCGCGGACGCGCACGGCGTCACGGGGGCGTGGAGGTCGGATCAAGGCGGACATGGGGCGATTGTAGGCCCTGTGGCCAGCGCGGTTCAGGTGTCGGGGTCCAGGCGCCGGATCAGGGCGATGTAGCGGCGCCGGGCCTGGTCAGCCGGCAGGCCGGCCAGCAGGCGCCAGGTGGTGTATTCGATCTGCTCGCGCACCGTGGCCGCGGCGGGGGGCTGGGCGGGGGCGTCGCCCTGCCGCGCCTGCCGCTCGTAGGCGTGCAGGCGGATGGCGACGCTGGTGGAGGGCGCCTGCGGCAAGGCCCGCAGTTCGATCACCGCCGCCTCGAACGCGTCCTCCAGTTCCGCGGCAGGGATGGCCAGCGTGGCCGGATCCATGGCGTCGCCTTCGGGCTCCAGGCCGCTGGCCACGGCCAGCCGCCGCCACAGCGCGTCTTCGGCGGCCGGGTCGGCGGCCTGCGAGGTGACCTTGACGATGCTGTTGTTGCGCAGGCGCAGCGTATGGGTGGAGGCGCCGCGGTGAATCGTGGCGCCGTCGCGCACCTGGAAGGTCAGCGGCACGGCGATGGCACGGCCAGCCAGCGCCGGCTGGCCGACGCTGTCGACCGTGAAGGTATTGCGCGAATAGTCCATCACGCGCGAGAACAGGTCGATCAGGCCGCCCCGGCCCTGGTAGGTGCCGCTCAGGGGGTTGTCGCCGTCTTCCTGCCAGACCACGTCTTCGGAGAACAATGGGAACAGCGCCTCGTACTGGCCCGACAGCAGCGCCTCGCGGTAGTGGCCGAGGATGCGCTCGATTTCGTCGCCGCTCATCGCGGCGGCGCGGCCCGGACGGGTGGTGTCGGGAGACTTGTCCATGAACCGCAGGATGTCGGCGGCGACCCGGTCGCGGTCGTTGTCCACGCAGATCATGTGGTAGCTGTTGTCCAGCAGCACCAGGCGGCTGTCGGCAATGGCGTCGTTCAGGAAATGGGCCGAGCGCACCGAGGTCAGTTCGTCCTCGTGCGCGTGGATGATCAGGCTGGGGCAGGTGATGGCGCTGAGCCCGCGCTGCACGAAGCGGCGCAGGCGGTCCACCTCGCGGATGCAGGCCAGCGGCACCCAGCGGTAGTGGAAATTCTCGCCGCGCTCGAACTTGGCCTTGACGATCGAACGGACCAGTTCGTTCTTGATGCCGTAGGGCTCTTCCTCCTCGACCCGCATGCGCGCGGCCAGGCCGGGGATGCGATAGACCAGGTTGCGCAGGCCGCGATACCAGGGCGTGCTCCAGCCGTCGATGAAGACGGGCGCGGCCAGGCTCACCAGCTTGCCCTTGCGGTGCTCGACGCGCTTGCACAACTCCACCGCCAGCAGCGCGCCCAGGCACATGCCGACCACATGCAGCGTGTCGTGGCGTGCGGCCACTTCACGGTACTTGGCGGTGACGGCATCGATCCAGTCCTCGGCGCGCACCGGCAGCAGGTCCTCGGGCGTGGTGCCGTGGCCGGGCAGCGTCAGCGTGTGCGTCTCGATGCCGGCGCGCTTGAGGATCTTGTGCAGCGATCCCAGGTCGTACTGGGTCCCGCCCAAGCCGTGGATGAGCAGGGCGCCGGTGCTAGTGGACATCTGCCTGCTCGATTTCGCCCAGGCGCCACATGCCGGCGACGACGGCGACGCTGCCGTCGAAATCCTCCAGCGGCGAACCGCGGTCGCTGATCACGCGCCAGCCGCCGCCGGCGTGCGCGACACGGAACAGCAGCGGCGTGCGGTCTTGGGCGCCAGCGCGGCGCGCGGCCCAGTGCAGCGTCAGGCGCGCGCGGTCGTCCGGGTGGGCCAGGGCCAGCAGGGCGTCCAGGCTGGCGATGGCACTTGCCTGCACGCCCAGGGCGCCTTGCAGGTCGCCGGCCAGTTCGAGCGATCCGTCGAACGGGTTGTAGCGGTACATCAGCTGGTGGCTGCCGGCCAGCGCCAGGTCGAAGCGGCCGCGCCACTGCTCGGCGTTTTCGAGTTCCTGCGCGCGGGCGGCGCGCAGCGTATTGACCAGCAGGATCAGCAGCGCGGTGACCACCAGGTAGACCTGGGTGGCCAGCAGCACGTGCCAATGGTCGTTGGCTTCGACGAACGGCCCTTCGCCCTGCGCGCTCTGGTACAGCGCCATCAGGGCCAGCGTGATGACGGCCAGGGTGCCGCCCGGCGCGCCCCATACCAGCGCGGTCAGCACCGCGAACACCAGCGGCAGATAGGTCAGTTCGAAGGTGACGACGTACGGCAGGTTCTTGATCATGTCGCCGTCGAAAGTCATGAAGGTCGACACGATCAGCGCGGCGTAGGCGATGACCCCCAGCACCAGGTCGCGCTTGCGCGGGCCGCCCGAGCGGCGCGGGCGGAAATGGGCCCATACCGTCAGGGCCGGCGCCACGATCAGGATGCCGGCCAGGTAGGCCGCGACCCAGGTGCGCAACCGTACCCAGGCATGCGCTTCCTGGGTCAGCCATAGCCAGCCGCCGCCCAGCAGCGCCGACAGGCCGGCGCCCGCCACCGCGCCGGCCAGCAGCGCCGCGACCAGGCCGAGTCCGCCCTCGCGCGGCGCCAGGCGCTGCACCGTCCAGGCCGCCAGCAGGCTGGACACGCTGGCGGTGATGGCGAACACCAGGGCGGTGGCGGGCTGGCCGCGCGTGAAGCTGGTCAGCACCAGTTGCGCGCAGAAGAAGGCGGCCAGCAGCAGCGGCCAGTTGCGGCGCTGGGTCAGCAGGTAGGCGCCCACCGCCACGCCGGGCGGCAGCCAGACGAACACGGCGTGGCTGACCGGATCGTTGAGCAGGCGCGAGAAGACGCCGCACAGCAGGTAGGGGATGGCCCACAGCAGGCAGTACAGGTTTCTTCGGGGCGCTTGGGGTGTTCCCATATCGTTCCTTGCAGACGCGGTAATCCATGGCGAGCGCGGCTCGCGGCGATCCGCGGGGTTATACAACACGGCCCGGCAGCGTCCGCGAAAGTTGCCGGCAGGCATACCGCCGTTCGAAAATCTTGGTACCCTTGGACGCAGTCGTGTCTCACTCCGTTCCAGGATTCAGTGCTCTCCTTGCCCGCCCAGACCCTGCCAGCCCCCGATTCCATTGCCGTTGCCGGGTTCGCCCGGGCTCGCCTGCCTGCCCGTGGCGTCATCCGGTCGGTCCGGCTGGCGCTGCTGGCCGCGTTGCTGGCGTTGCTGGCGGCGTGCGGCACGACCAAGGTCCAGCCCGGCTATTACCGGGTGCAGTCGGGCGACACGCTGACGCAGATCGCGCGCAAGCAAGGCACCAGCGTATCCAACCTGGCGCGCTGGAACAACCTGTCGAACACCAATGCGATCGAGGTGGGCCAGATGTTGCGGGTGGCGCCGCCAGCCGGCCAGGCCAGCACTTCCGCGCCTGCCACCTCGCGGCCCAAGGCCTCGGGCGGCTCGCGCGCGCCCGCCGCCAGCATGGGCAAGCGCCGCACCGCGCCGCCGGGGGCGATTTCCCTGGTGTGGCCGGCGCAGGGCAAGGTGACCCGCGGCTACGACGGTTCGGGGTCGAACGGCATCGTCATTTCCAATGCCACAGGCACGCCGGTGGTGGCGGCGGCGGCGGGCACCGTTGCCTATTCCGGCAGCGGCCTGCGCGGCTATGGGCATCTGGTGATCGTCAAGCATAACGCCAGCTTCCTCAGCATCTATGCCCACAACAGCAAGCTGCTGGTCAAGGAAGGCCAGCGCGTGAGCCAGGGGCAGAAAATCGCCGAAATGGGCAATAGCGACAGCAAGCAGGTGGGACTGTACTTCGAATTGCGCTACGACGGCCAGGCGGTCGACCCGGCCGGGTCGTTGCCCGGGAAGTAGGGGAGCCCCCACGCGGCGCGCGCTTTGCGCGCTTGCTGCCCCCCGAGGGGGCTGCCCGGCCTTCGGGCGGCCGGGCGGCTATTTTTTTGTGGCGGTGTTGTAAAGGGGCGGGCACGCGCGAGCGGGCTTGGCGCCTCCGAGGGGGCTGCCCGGGCTTCCGGCGGCCGGGCGGCTATTTTTTTGTGGCGGTGTTGTAAGGGGGCGGGCACGCGCGATCGGGCTTGGCGTCTCCGAGGGGGCTGCCCGGGCTTCGGGCGGCTGGGCGGCCGGGCGGCTTTTTTTTGTGGCGGTGTTGTAAAGGGCGGGCGTGCTCGATGGGGGCTTGGCGCCTCCATGGGAGGACTGCCAGGGCTTCGCCGGGCGCCGCCTCAGCCGATCTGGCCGGCGTCCTGCGTCAGCGTCGAGATGAATGTCGCGGTGCGCGGGTCGCGCGGGCGGGTGAAGAGGTCGCGCGAGGCGCCGGCTTCGACCACGTTGCCATCGAGCAGGAACACCGCTTCACGCGAGACGCTGGCGGCCAGGCGCAGGTCGTGCGTGGCCATGAGCATGGTCATACCTTCGGCGGCCAGCTGGCGCAGCACGTCCACCACCTCGGCCGCCAGGCCGGGGTCGAGCGCCGAGGTCGGCTCGTCGCACAGCAGCACGCGGGGAGCGGGCGCCAGGGCGCGGGCGATCGCCACGCGCTGCTGCTGGCCGCCCGACAGATTGGCCGGCCAGGCCTCGGCCTTGTCCAGCATGTTGACCTTGCGCAGCAGCTCCTCGGCGCGGGCGCGGGCGCGGTCGGCCGGCCATTTCTGCACCGTCACCAATCCCTCCATCACGTTGCCGATGACGGTCTGGTGCGGAAACAGCTGGAAGTTCTGGAACACCATGCCGGTCTGCATGCGCACCCGCTGCACCTGGTCGCGCGAAAGCTTTTCGCCGGGCTCGAACTCGATCCGCTCGGGGCCGATCTCAAGCGTGCCGCGGTCGGGCACTTCCAGCAGGTTGACGCAGCGCAGCAGGGTGCTCTTGCCGCTGCCGGACGGGCCGATCAGGGCGGTGACGCTGCCTTCGGCGATGGCCACGTCGACCTGCTTGAGCACCAGGTTGCCGCCAAAGGACTTTTCGATCTTTTCCAGGCGGATCATCGGTTTTTCTCGGAAAACACCGCGTGCTGGCCGAAGCGCCGTTCCAGGCGCACCTGGGCGGCGGACAGCACCGAGCTGAACACCAGGTAGATCAGCGCGGCCTCGGTGTACAGGATCAGCGGTTCGTAGGTGACGGCGGCGATGCGCTGGGCCGCCTGGAAGATCTCGGGCACCGTCAGCACGGCGGCCAGCGAGGTGTCCTTGACCAGCGCGATGAAGGAGTTCGACAGCGGCGGCACGGCCACCCGCGCGGCTTGCGGCAGCACGGTGCGGCGCAGCGCCTGGGCGCGCGTCATGCTCAGCGAATAGGCCGCTTCCCACTGGCCCTTGGAGATCGACTCGATGGCGCCGCGGATCACTTCGGAGTTGTAGGCGCCGACGTTCAGGGTGAAGCCGATCAGCGCGGCCGGCAGCGGGTCGAGCACCACGCCGACGCTGGGCAGGCCGTAGAAGATCACGAACAGCTGCACCAGCAGCGGCGTGCCGCGGATCAGCCAGACGTAGAAGCGCACCACCGCCACCAGCGGCGCCGGCCCGAACAGCCGGATCAGCGCCACCACGAAGGCCAGCGCCAGCCCCAGGGCGAACGACATCAAAGTCAGCGGGACGGTGAACACCAGCCCGGCGTGCAGCAAGGGCCAGAACGAGTCGGCCATCAACTGCACCCAGGCCGGCACCGCCAGGGTGTCGACCTGGGACAGAACCCAGTCGGGCAGGACGTTGTGCAGCCAGGCGGGGAGCGTCATGGAGCGGGCCGCTTATTGCTGCGCCGACAGGTCCGTGCCGAAGTACTTGACCGAGATGGTCTTGTAGGTGCCGTCGGCCTTGATATCGGCCAGCGCCTTGTTGATGGCGGCCACCAGTTCGGGATTGTTCTTGCGCAGCAGCACGCCGGAGTTGCTGAATTCGGCGGCCTTGTCGGTGGCGGCGATCTTGACCTTGGCGTTGGGCTTCTGCTTCTTGAAGTCCAGGAACGACAGGTTGTCGTTGACGGTGGCCTCGACGCGGCCCGAGGTCAGCAGGTCGATGGCTTCGTTGAAGCCCTGCACCGCGACCACTTCCGCGCCATGGCTCTGCGCCAGCTTGCCGAAGTTGCTGGTGAGCGTGTTGGCGGACTTTTTGCCCTTCAGGTCGGCGAACGACTTGATGGTGGTGTTGTCGTCGCGCACGATCAGCACCGCGGCCGACGAGATGTAGGGATCGGAGAAGTCGTACTTGGCGCGGCGCGCGTCGGTGATGCCGACCTGGTTGATGACGGCGTCGTAGCGCTTGGCGTCGAGCCCGGCGATCAGGCCGTCCCACTTGCCTTCGACGAATTCGGCCTTGACGCCCAGGCGCTGGGCAATGGCGCGCCCAATGTCGACGTCAAAACCGGTAAGCTGGCCGGAGGCGTCGTGGAAGGTGAAGGGAGCGTAGGTGCCTTCGGTGCCGATCTTGAACACGCCGGCGGACTTGATCTGGTCCAGCCCCGACTGGGCGTGGGCGGTGGACAGGGCGGCGACCTGGACCAGGCCGGCGATGAACAACGAGCGCAAGAGTTTCATGGCAATGCTCCACGGATGAGGGATCACTGCGAAAGGCCCGCGCGGATCGCGCCGCCTTCCGGTGTAGCCGCACTCTAACAACGCGTCTATTTTTCCACAAAGCATAAGGAATAGTAAAAATATAGCGGCAAGTCATATGCGGTATTCGCGCCCCGGGCCGCCCGGCCCGGGGTTCATCCAGGCGGTATCCAGATGGAGACAGGCGTGCAACAACAGTGGAACAGGCGGGCTTTCATGATGGCGGCGGCGGGTGTCGCGGCGTCCGCAAGTGTCATGCCGGCGCACGGCGCCAACGGCCTGCGCCGGGTGCCCGGCGGCGGCAGCATCACCGACGTGGCCGGCCTCAAGGTCGGGCACTACACCGACACGCGGCGGCCGACCGGCTGCACGGTCATCATCGCCGAAGCGGGCGCCACCGGCGGCGTGGACGTGCGCGGCGCGGCGCCGGGCACGCGCGAGACGGACCTGCTCAATCCCGTCAACATGGTGGAAAAAGTGCATGCGGTGATGCTGGCCGGCGGCAGCGCCTTCGGCCTGGAGGCGGCCACCGGCGTCATGCGCTACCTGGAAGAACGCAAGATCGGCTTCGACGTGGGCGTGGCGCACGTGCCGATCGTGCCGGCCGCCATCCTGTTCGACCTGGGCGTGGGCGACGCCTCGATCCGGCCCGATGCCGCGGCCGGCTACCAGGCCTGCAAGGCGGCCAGCGCCAAGCCGCCGCAGGAGGGCAACGTCGGCGCCGGCGCCGGGGCGACGGTCGGCAAGCTGTACGGCGCCAAGCGCGCCATGAAGGGCGGCCTGGGCAGCGCCTCGCTGACCGTGGCGGGCGTCACGGTGGGCGCGATCGTCGCGGTCAACGCGGTGGGCGATGTGGTCGATCCGGCCACCGGCCACGTGCTGGCCGGCGCCCGCACCGCCGACGGCAAGATGCTGCTGGACACGCGCGCGGCGATCCTGGCCGGCGACCTGCCGACCTCGATGCGCGAGGGCGCGGCCACCACCATCGGCCTGGTGGCGACCGACGTCAAGCTGACCAAGGCGCAGGCGCAGAAGATGGCGCAGACCGCGCACGACGGCCTGGCCCGCACCATCAACCCGATCCACACCATGCTCGACGGCGACACCGTGTTCGCGCTGGGCACGGGCGTCTCCAACAAGCCCGCCAACATGATGCTGCTGGGCGTGATGGCGGCCGAGGCGATGGCGATCGCGGTGCAGCGCGCCATCCTGGCGGCGCGTGCGCTGGAAGGCTATCCGGCGGCGGTGGATTTCATCGCCTGAGCGGCGCTTTCTTCCGGGTAATGGCGCGCCTGCGGGCAGGAACGCCATTTGCTGCCACCCCGTGTTCGTGCTGACCCCAAGCTGTCATATCGCGCCGGCATGATGGAAAGCGTCGGCGCACCGCCTGCGCGGGAGGGATGGCATGTACGAAGGAGAGCGCTTCAACGGAGCCACGCACCTGGCCGGCCTGGCCTTGGCGGTGGCTGCATCCGGGGCCCTGATCGCGCGGGCCGCTGAATTGAAAGTCGAGTGGCGCCAGACCGTGGCCTGCGCCGTGTTCGCGGCATCCATGATCGCCGTCTATGCCTCCTCGGTGCTGTATCACTGCTCGCGCGGACGCCGCAAGGCGCTGTGGGCCAAGGCCGACCACTGCGCCATCTACCTGCTGATCGCCGGCACCTACACGCCGCTGGCGTTCGTGCCGCCCGAACTGGGCTGGGGCGCCGCCATGGCGGTGGCGATCTGGCTGCTGGCGCTGTACGGCATCGGCCGCGAACTGTGGTGGGCGCGCGGGGCCGCGCCAGCCTTGCCGCTCTATCTGGCGATGGGCTGGCTGGGCGTGATGTGCGCGGCGCCCATCGCCGGCGCGCTGTCGGGCGCCGGGCTGGCCTGGCTGCTGGCCGGGGCCGCGCTCTACACGGTGGGCACGGTGTTCTACGCCAACGACAAGCGCTGGCGCCATGCCCACGGCATCTGGCATCTGTTCGTCATGGGCGGATCGGCCTGCCACTTCGTCACGGTGTTCGGCTTCCTGCGCCACGCCTGACGCGGGGCCGTCAGCGCCACGCCGCCAGCGGCAGCATGCCGCCGCGGTTCTTCACTTTCCGCATGACGATATGCGAACACAGGTCGCGCACGCCCGCGATCTTGCTGAGCTTGTCTTCCACGAACTGCGAGAAGGCCGCCAGGTTGCGGGTGCGCACCGTCAGGATGTAGTTGGAGGCGCCGGTGACGATGCTGGCCTCGGTGATCTCGTCATACAGGGCGATGCCGGCCAGGAATTCCTCGTGCCAGCCGGGCCGCGACTGATCCAGGGACACGTGCACGATGGCTTCCAGCTCGAACCCCAGCCGCTCGGCGTCGAGCACGGCGCGGTAGCCGCGCACGAAGCCGCCTTCCTCCAGCGCCCGCACCCGCCGCAGGCAGGCCGAGGGCGACAGGGCCACCTGCTCGGCCAAATCCTGGTTGCTGAGCTGGCTGTTCTCCTGCAGGCGGTAGAGAATGCGGTGGTCGATGGCGTCCAATTGCATGGTGCAATCCAATTCGAAAAAATGGTCTACAGCGCAATTTAATGCAAAATCCTAGGGTAAGCCACGCCTCGTTTTGCAAGTATTCGGCTTGGTCGCGCTGATAGTATGTAGCCAGCATATTGCCCGAAGGAGCTGTGAATGAACACCCGCGAAGCCTGCGTCGCCGCCGACCGGCAGGACCCCCTTGCGCCGCTGAAGGCGCGTTTCGACCTGCCGCCCGGCGTGCTCTATATGGATGGCAACTCGCTGGGCGTGATGCCGCGCGCCGCCGCCGCGCGCGCCGCCGAGGTCATCACCCAGGAATGGGGCACCGGCCTGATCCGCAGCTGGAACACCGCCGGCTGGTTCGAACTGCCGTCGCGGCTGGGCGACAAGCTGGCCGGCCTGCTCGGCGCGAAAGCGGGCGAACTGGTCATCACCGACACCACCTCGCTGAACATCTTCAAGGCCCTGGCGGCCAGCCTGCGCATCCAGCAGAAGCGCCAGCCCAAGCGCCGCGTGATCCTGTCCGAACGCGACAACTTTCCCACCGACCTGTACATGATCCAGGGCATGATCGACCTGCTGCAGCAGGGCTACGAGATGCGCCTGATCGACGACGAGCTGCCGCTGGACCGGGCGCTGGACGAGGACGTGGCGGTGGTGCTGCTGTCGCACGTCAACTACCGCAGCGGGCAGATGCACGACATGGCCGCGGTCACGCGCCAGGCGCACGAGCGCGGCGCGCTGGTCATCTGGGACCTGGCGCACGCCGCCGGCGCGGTGCCGGTGGACCTGAATGGCGCCGACGCCGACTACGCCGTGGGCTGCACCTATAAATACCTGAACGGCGGCCCGGGCTCGCCGGCCTTCATCTGGGTGGCGCCGCGCCACATTCCCGATTTCTGGCAGCCGCTGTCGGGCTGGTGGGGTCACCAGCGTCCGTTCGACATGACGGTCGCCTACGAGCCGGCCGGCGGCATCCGCCGCTACCTGTGCGGCACCCAGCCGATCGTGTCGCTGGCCATGGTCGAATGCGGCCTGGACGTGGCGCGCGAGGCCGACATGGCCGAGGTGCGCAGGAAGTCGCTGGCGCTGGGCGACCTGTTCATCGCCCTGGTCGAGGAACGCTGCGCCGGCCATCCGCTGACGCTGGTGACGCCGCGCGACCATGCCCAGCGCGGCAGCCACGTGAGCCTGCGCCACCCGAACGGCTACGAGGTCATGCAGGCGCTGATCGCGCGCGGCCTGATCGGCGACTACCGCGAGCCCGAGGTGCTGCGCTTCGGCCTGACGCCGCTGTACTTCGGCTACGCCGACGTCTGGGACGCGGTCGAGATCCTGAAAGACGTGCTCGACAGCAAGGCCTGGGACAAGCCCGAGTTCAAGCAGCGTTCGGCCGTGACCTGAACGGCCGGCGCACCGGCCCGAGCGACATCCAGCAAGAGAGCGCAGTACCGGAGGAGACAATGACACAACAACAAGGATTCGGCAGGATCGCCGAACGCGAGCAGGGGCTCAAGCGCCGCCTGACGTCCGGCCAGATGAGCATGATCGCGATCGGCGGGGCCATCGGCACCGGCCTGTTCCTGGGCAGCAAGTTCGCGATCGGTTTCGCCGGCCCCAGCGTCATCATCAGCTACGCCATCGGCGGGCTGATCACGCTGCTGCTGATGGGCTGCCTGGCCGAGATGACGGTGGCGCATTCCACCTCGGGCTCGTTCGGCGCCTACGCCGAGCACTACATCGGCCCGCTGGCCGGCTTCCTGGTGCGCTACGCATACTGGTCGTGCGTGGTGCTGGCGGTGGGCACCGAGGTCACCGCGGTGGCCGAGTACATGAAGTTCTGGTTCCCGTCGGTGCCCGGCTGGCAATGGGTCTGCCTGTTCTCGGCGGCGCTGATCTTCATCAACGCCATGAGCGTGAAGGCGTTCGGCACCATCGAGTACTGGTTCTCGACCATCAAGATCAGCGCCATCGTGGCGTTCATCATCCTGGGCGCCTACGTGGTCTGGGGCAGTCCGCAATACGGCGCGGCACAGTACACGGCGCACGGCGGCTTCTTCCCCAACGGCGCGTGGGGCATGTGGATCGCGGTGGTCATCTCGATCTTCAGCTACCTGAGCGTGGAGATGATCGCGGTGGCGGCGGGCGAGGCCGAGGACCCCGAGCGCGCGGTGAAGAAGGCGTTCCGCGCCACCATCGTGCGGCTGGTGGTGTTCTACCTGCTGACGCTGGCGTTGATCCTGGCCATCGTGCCGTGGGACCAGGCCGGCAAGGGCGGCAGCCCGTTCGTGACGGTGATGGAGGCGGTGAAGGTGCCGTACGCGGCCGGCGTCATCAATTTCATCGTGCTGGTGGCGGCGTTGTCGGCCATGAACAGCCAGCTGTACATCACCACCCGCATGATGTTCAGCCTGTCGCGCGCCGGCCATGCGCCGGCGGCGCTGGGCAGGCTGACGCGCAGCGGCACGCCGCTGAACGCGCTGCTGCTGTCGACCAGCGGCATCGCCATCGCCACCGTGCTGAACGTGCTGTATCCGGAGACCTCGTTCACGCTGATGATGGCGATCTCGATGTTCGGCGCGCTGTTCACGTGGATGATGATCTTCGTCACGCACTACTTCTTCCGCCGCCGCTGGGCGCGCGAGGGCGGCGCGGCGCTGTCGTTCCGCATGCCGGGCTTTCCGCTGCTGACGTTGCTGGGCGCGGGCGCCATGCTGGCGATCCTGGTCACGACCTACTTCACCGGCGTGTTCAAGATGACGCTGGTGTTCGGCGTGCCGTTCCTGCTGGTGCTGGCGGCGCTGTATCTGCTGCTGTTCCGCAAGTCCGCCGAGGCGGTGGTGTTGCAGGCGCGGCAGCAGCGGTCCTAGCGGCCGCGCCCATCGGATGCGCGTGGCGTGGTGGCAGGCGGATGGCCGACAGCGGTCACCACGCCGTGGCCCGACGGCGTGCTTCCGATAGGGCGGGCCGCGTTTCAGCCGGCGCCCGCGCCCTGGCGGATCGCCGCCAGCATGGCGCGGGCGCGCGCCGGCAACGAGCGCGATCCATACACCGCATGCATCTGCGGGGCCACGCCGCGCGCCGAGGTAGCGGTGTAGCCGGGGCAGACCCGCACCAGCGTGCCGCGGGCGATTTCCGGCGCGGCCGCCCAGTCGGCCAGCCGCGCGATGCCCACGCCCTGCAACGCCAGCGCCATCAGGCCGCTGCTGGTGCTGACCCGCACCGCCGGCTCGGCGTGCATGCGCACGATGCGCTTGTCGCGCCGCAGGTGCCAATCCTTCAATACGCGCGGACCGGTATGCATGATGAGCCGGTGCCGCGCCAGTTCCTCGGGTTCGCGCGGCAGGCCCATGCACGCCACGTAGTCCGGGCTGGCGCACAACAGCCGCTCGTAGGGCCACAGGCGCGCGCCCAGCAGGTCGCTGGACGCCGGGAAGCCGCCGCGGATGGCGAAATCCAGGCCCTCGGCGATCGGGTCGATTGCCTTGTCGGTGTAGTGGATGTCCACCGTGACGCCCGGATGCTGGGCCGCGTAGCGGCGCAGCACGGCCGGCAGCAGGGTCACGCCCAGCAGGTCGGGCGCGGAGAAGCGCAGGCGGCCCTGGTCGCCTTGCTGGGCGTCGTGCAAGGCCTCGCGCGCCTGGCTTTCCAGGCGCAGCAGCTCGCGCGCGTATTCGAAGTAGCTTTCGCCTTGCGGCGTCAGCGCCACGCTGCTCTTGCTGCGCAACAGCAGCTGCGCGCCGACCTGGCGCTCCAGGGCCTGCACCGCGCGCGTGACGGCGCTGGGCGAGGCGCCCAGCGCGCGCGCCGCCAGCACGAAGCTCTGGCGTTCCGCGACGGCGCAGAACACCTGGTATTCCCATAGGGCGCCACGTTCCATGGCGATTCTCCATTGCAATTATCGCAACATGATATTGCAACGAGGACCGCCTGGGCGGACCTAGACTGCGGCCCTTCCCGACTCTTCGCCAGGTTGACCGCCATGCACGACCCCCACTATTTCGACCCCCTCACCGGCGCGCGCCATGCGCTGGACGAGGCCCGCTGGTGTTCCGATGCGCGCACGCCGCTGATGATCTCGCCGCTGCCGGGCATCTCGCCCGACGACATCGACCGCCGCGAACGCTCGCTGTGGCGCTACCGGGCCGCGCTGCCCGGCGCCGTGACGCGCCCGGTATCGATGGGCGAGGGTTGCACGCCGATGGTGGAGCGCGCCTGGGGCTGGCTGCGGCCGCATTTCAAGCTGGAATGGTTCAACCCCACCTGCAGCTTCAAGGACCGTGGCGCCGCGGTGATGCTGTCGTGGCTGCGCCAGATCGGCATCGGCGCCATCGCCGAGGACAGTTCGGGCAATGGCGGCGCCGCCATCGCGGCGTACGGCGCGGCGGCGGGCATGGGCGTCACGATCTTCGCGCCGGCCTACACGTCCAGCGCCAAGGTGGCGCAGATCCGCGCGTTCGGCGCCAACGTGCAACTGGTGCAGGGGCCGCGCGAGAACGCCGAAACCGCCGCGATCGAGGCCGCCGCGCGGATCTTCTATGCCAGCCACAATTGGCAGCCGTTTTTCCTGCAGGGCACCAAGTCCATCGCCTACGAGATGTGGGAGGACTTCGGTTTCCAGGCGCCGGACAACGTGGTGATTCCGGCGGGCGCGGGCAGCAACGTGCTGGGCTGCGCCATTGGCTTTGCCGAGCTGCTGGCGGCCGGGCAGATCAAGCGCCTGCCGCGCCTGTTCGTGGCCCAGCCGCTGAACTGCTCGCCGCTGGACGCCAGCTTCCAGGCCGGCGTCGACACGCCGGTGGCGCGCGACGTGCTGCCGACCGTGGCCGAGGGCACCGCGATCAGGCAGCCGGTGCGCCTGCGCGAAGTGCTGCAGGCGATCCGCGCCAGCGGCGGCCAGACGGTGGCCGTGCCGGAGGCGGAGATCATCGCCGCGGTGCGCAAGCTGGCGGCGATGGGGCTCTATGCCGAGCCCACCAGCGCCAGCGCCGCGGCGGCGCTGGACAGGCTGCGGGCGCGCGGCGCCATCCGCGATGCCGAGCGCACGGTGGTACTGCTGACCGGCACCGGCATCAAGGCCACGCAGTTCATGACGGATCTGTACGCGGCGGCGTGACCGCCGCCGCGTCCGCCAGTAGATGGTCGAGCAGGCGGCGGGCGCGGGCGCTGAGGGTATCGCGCGAAGGCACGCACAGCAGCAGCTCGCGCGCGGCCCAGGCGTCGGACAGCGCCACCGGCGTCACCCTGAGCAGCTGGCGCATGCTGTTGGCCGTGGTTTCGGGCACGATGCCCACGCCCACGCCGGCCTCGACCAGCCGGCACATGGCGTCGAAGCTGCGCAACTGCACCCGCAGCTTGATGGGCTTGCCGACCACCAGCGCCTGCCGCGCCAGGAAGCGTTGCAGCGCGCTGCTGCGGTCGAGCCCGACGAAGTCCTCGTCCAGCACGTCGCGGAACGCGACCTCGGCCCGGTCCGCCAGCGCGTGGCCGGCCGGCACGATCAGCACGAAGCGGTCGGCGCGGTAGGCGTGGGTCTGCAGGGCGCCGGTGTCGACCGTGCCGGCGACGATGCCGATATCGGCCGAGCCGTCGGCGATGCACTCGACGATCTCGTCGCTCAGCATTTCCTGCAATTCGACGTTGATGCGCGGATGCGCCGCCAGGAAGCCGCTGAGCGCTTCGGGCAGGAAGGCGGTCAGCGCGTTGGTATTGGACAGCAGGCGCACCGAGCCGCCGAATTCGCCGGAGAAATCGGCCAGGTCGTCGCGCAGGCGGTCGGCCTGGGCCAGCATGACGCGGGCATGGGCGGCCAGCTTCAGGCCGGCCGGGGTGGGAATGACGCCCTGGCGGCGGCGCTCCAGCAGCGGCGCGCCGAGCGAGGCTTCGAGGTTGCGGATGCGGGCGCTGGCGGCGGCCAACGCCAGGTTGGCGCGGGCGGCGCCGTGGGTGATGCTGCCGGCCTGCACCACGTGCAGGAACAGCGCCAGGTCGGTCAGGTCGAAACGCATGGCGGCGAGCCTACGCGAGGCGCGCAGGCAGCCTCTGCGAATCGCGCATTTTCAGCGCGGGACAGGGTCCGTACACTGCGCCGATCCGTGTTCTTGTGGTGGTTTTTTCATGCATCTTGTCGCCTCCGGTTTTCCGATTCTACCCGCGCTGATCACCGCGATCACGATCGCGTTGTGGGCCTTTTCGCGGCTGCCTGAGTACCTGACGGCGCTGCTGTTCTTCAGCGCGGCCATGATCTTCGCGGCCGCGCCGCGCGAGGTGGTGTTCTCCGGGTTTTCGTCGGCGGCGTTCTGGCTGGTGCTGAGCGGCTATGTGCTGGGGCTGGCGCTGAAGTACACCGGCCTGGCCGACCGCATGGCGGGCGCGCTGTCGCGGCGCCTGTCGGGTTCGTATCCGAAGGTGGTGGCCGGCGTGGTGGCGCTGACCTACCTGCTGGCCTTCGTGATGCCGTCGAACATGGGCCGCATCGCGCTGCTGATGCCGATCGTGCTCGCCTATGCCGACCAGATCGGGCTGGTGGCGGGCCGTCGTGGACGCATTGGGCTGGCGCTGGCGGTGGGCTTCGGCACCTTCCAGCTGTCCACCTCCATCCTGCCGGCCAACGTGCCGAATCTGGTGATGGCCGGCAGCATCGAATCGAGCTATGGCCTGCAGCTGGGTTATCTGCCGTATCTGTGGCTGCATGCGCCGGTGCTGGGCATCCTGAAAGGCGCGGTGCTGGTGGCCTGTATTGCCTGGCTGTTCCGCGACACCCCCGAGGCGGCGCCGCCGGCGCCCGCCGCCCAGCCCCTGTCGGCGGCGGAAAAGCGCCTGGCCGTGCTGCTGGGATTGACGTTGCTGGGCTGGGTGACGGACGGATGGCACGGCGTGTCGCCGGCCTGGATCGGGCTGGCGTCGGCCTGTGTGTGTCTGTTGCCCAAGGTGGGTTTCGTCAGCGGCGAGCAGTTCGGCAAGGAAGTGAATTTCCGCACCGCGATCTACGTGGCGGGCATTCTGGGACTGGCGGCGATGGTGGCCGACAGCGGCCTGGGCGGCATCATCGGCCGCGCCCTGCTGGACTGGCTGCCGTTGTCGCCCGAGGCGCCGATGCAGAGCTTCTTTTCGCTGGTGGGACTGTCGGCGGCGCTGAACTTCGTGGTCACGGCCAACGGCGTGCCGGCCCTGTATACGCCGCTGGCCGAGACGCTGGCGCAGGCCTCGGGCTTCTCGCTGATGACGGTGCTGATGGCGCAGGTGGCCGGCTACGCCACCGTCATCATGCCGTACCAGGCCTCGCCCATCGTGGTGGCGATGGGCATGGGCCAGGTGCCGGCGCGCAGCGGCCTGGCGTTGAGCCTGCTGACCGCGCTGGTGTCCTTCGTGGCGCTGGTGCCGCTGGACTACCTGTGGTTCAGGCTCCTGGGAATGCTGGGATCGTGATCAGTTCGTCTTCGACGGCGGCGGGGGCGGGTTCTGGCGCCGGGGCGAACACCCGCAGGCGGTGGCCGTCGGGGTCGAGCGCGACGAAGGTGCGGCCGAAGTCCATGTTGGTGGGGGCCTGCAGGATCGGCAGGCCCCGGAGGCTCCAGTCGAGGTGGCGCTGGTTGAGCGCGTCGGCGTCGGGCACGGTGAAGGCCAGTTCGGTGCAGCCGCCGCGGCCGGCGGCGGCCGGTTCCACGGTGTGGCGCGACCACAGGCCCAGCATCAGGCCGGAGTCGAGCGCGAACAGGGCGAAGGTGGGCGAGCTTTCGACGGGCGGGCGGTTCAGCAGCGCGCTGTAGAACGCCGCGCTGGCCTCGGGCTTGTCGACGTAGAAAATGACGAAGTTCTTGGCGGACATGATGCGCTCCTGGTTGAATGAGCGCTCATCTTAGAGAGCCATGCTGTCAGATTTTGTCAGCAGTCTTCATGCCGATGTCGCACCCGCCGGCGCGCGGC
Organism: Achromobacter sp. HNDS-1; assembly: GCF_040084795.1. Classification (NCBI taxonomy): domain Bacteria; kingdom Pseudomonadati; phylum Pseudomonadota; class Betaproteobacteria; order Burkholderiales; family Alcaligenaceae; genus Achromobacter; species Achromobacter sp. HNDS-1. The sequence continues at coordinate 2,083,852 of NZ_CP157584.1, read as the reverse complement.
GCACGCCAGGGATCAGCAGGGGTCGCCCTTGGCCGTATTGATGGCGCGCCACTCCTTGAGCAAGGCCTGGCGGCGGCGTGGATAGCGTTGCCCGGCTTCGAGCGTGGCGATGCGGTCGGTGCGGAAATGGCGGAAATCCTGGCGCAGTTCGCACCAGGCCATGACGATGCGCACGCTGTCGAAAAATCCCAGGGCGAACGGCCAGATGACGCGTTCGGAATCGGCGCCCTTGTCGTCGCGATAGGTGATGGCGATCTTCTGCTCGCCGCGAATGGCCTGGCGGATCAGCGACAGGTCGACCCGGTCGACCACCGCCCAGCTGCTGGGGCCGACCAGCAGCGGAATGGCGTCCAGTTCGTCGCGCAGTTCGCGCGGCAGCACCGCGCTGATCTTGGCCAGCGCGTTGGCGGCGGCCTGGCCCAGGCGCGGATCGGAACGGCCGGCCACCCAGCGGGTGCCCAGCACCAGGGCCTCGATCTCCTCGGTGCTGAACATCAGCGGCGGCAGCATGAAGCCGGGCCGCAGCACGTAGCCGATGCCAGGCTCGCCCTCGATCTCGGCGCCCTGCGCCTGCAGCGTGGCGATGTCGCGGTACAGCGTGCGCAGGCTGACGCCCAGGTCGGCGGCCAGGCGGTGGCCGCTGACGGGCAGGCGGTGGCAGCGCAGGGTCTGCAGCAGGTCCAGGAGGCGTTCGGTGCGGGACATGGGAGCGGGGGAGGGCGGGACGGCGTAATGCTGCCATGGAATGGCAGCAGCGGGAAGCCGCGGCCCGCCGTTCTTGATCCGGCCGTCCTCAACCCGGCAGCGCCGCCAGCCAGTCGTGCACCCGCCCGGCCAACTCCAGGCTGTTGCGGTCCATCATCAGCATGTGCGAGTTGCCGCGGATGCCCAGGTCGGGCAACGACAGCACCGTGACGCTGGCATGGCGCGCCGCGAATTCCCGCACCCGTGCGCGCATCCGCGGCCAGCGCGGATCGGTGTCCATGTGGTCGCCCATCACGACCAGCGTGGGAGTGTCGTAGCGGGCACCGGGCCCGAGGTCCGGGATGCTGGCCGGCTCCAGCGCCACCAGCGCGCGCACCCGCTCGGGCAGAGCGTGGGCGGCGCGGATGCCGAACACGCCGGCCTGCGAATGGCAGACCACGATGGCCGCGCCGATCCGCTCCAGGAAGGCCTGGTAGGCGCGCAGGATGGCGGCATCGGTGTGGACCCAGCGCGGCACCATCTGCGCGGCCAGCTCGTCGAACGCCTCCAGCGGGAATTGCGTGTCCGGGTAGGCGCTGCCGGGGCCGGGCCGGGTGCCCGGGCGGCCGATGCGAAAGCGCGTGTAGCAGTCCTCGCGCGCCTGCACCACCGGCGCGTCGGGCCAGACGTGCGGCGCGGCGCCGGCGCGGCCGCGTTCCACCGCGTCACACAGGTAGGCGTCCCAGCCGCGCCGCAGGAAATAGTGCAGCCAGCCCTGGCGGCCGTCCGGCGTGGTCTCCCAGGCCGCGCCGGTCATGCCGCCGCCATGCCAGAACGCCAGCGGCGGCCGGCCGCTGGCCGGCTCCGACAGGAAGTACTGCGCATACATCTGTTCGACGCGGTAGGTGCCGTTGGGATCCAGCGCCACCGGCTGGCCGCCTTCGGCCATGATCAGCTCGCGTCGCGGCAGGCCGCTGAGCGCCAGGTCGCGGCCGCCGACATGGAAGGCGCCCATGTCGCGCAGGCGGATCGGCGCCAGCGCCGCGCCGTCGTCCAGGGGCGCGGCCATCATTCGGCCTTGATGTGGTTGGTCTCGATGACCTGTTTCCACTTGGCCGTTTCGGTGGTGACGAAGCGGCCCAGGTCGGCGCGCGAGCCGGCGGCGGTCTCGACGCCCAATTCGCGCATCTTGGCCGCCACCTCGGGCGCCTGCAGCGCCTGGGCGAAGGCGTCGTGCAGCGTGTTCAGCACCGGGGCCGGGGTGCCGGCCGGCGCCATCACGCCGAACCAGGGCGTGATCAGGAAGTCGGGCACGCCGGCCTCGGCGAAGGTCGGCACGTCCGGAATCGCCGGGGCGCGCGCGGCGCTGGCCACGGCCAGGGCGCGCAGCTTGCCGGCGCGGATGTTGGCCAGCGAGGCCGGCAGGTTGTCGAAGTACATGTCGACCTGGCCGCCGAGCAGGTCGGCCGCCACCTGGCCGGCGCCCTTGTACGGGATGTGGGCCAGGTCGATGCCGGCGCGCTGCTTGAGCAGCTCGGTCGCCAGGTGGGCCGAGCCGCCGATGCCGGAGGAGGCCGAATTGAGCTTGCCGGGGTTGGCGCGGGCATACGCCAGCAGCGCCGGCAGCGTGTCGGCCGGCACTTTGGGATTGATCACCAGCACGCTCGGCACCGTGCCGATCATGGCGACGGGCGCGAAGTCCTTGACGATGTCGTAGGGCGCCGGCTGGTAGAGCGACGGCGCCACGGTGCAACCGAACGCGCACATCAGCAGCGTCTGGCCGTCGGGCGCGGCGCGCGCCACCGCCTGCGCGCCGATGTTGCCGCCGGCGCCGGCGCGGTTCTCGACGATCAGCGGCTGGCCGAGGCGCTTGGAAAGGTTGTCGCTGAGCAGGCGCGCCAGGATGTCGGGCGTGCCGCCGGCGGGGAAGGGCACTACCAGCGTGATCGGGCGGCTGGGGAAATCGGTGGCATGGGCCGCCAGCGGCAGGCAGGCGGCCAGCGCCAGCAGGGCGCGGCCGGCCCAGCGGGCCAGCACGGGGCGGATGCGCCGGGGCGCGGGAAGGTGGCGGGTGGGGCCCATGGTTGTCTCCGTAGCGGGCGGCCGGGTCGAAACGCCCGGTCCGTGGCGGACTGTAGCCAAGCCGGCCGCGCCTGCCCAATGCCGGCGGCGCAAGACCACCATATCGAATCCGGTATGGTTCTTTTCAGTCATTCAGTTACGGCATAGCATGGCGCCATGAGCGACCCCCACTCCTTGCCCTCGCTGCGCAGGCTCGACATGAACCTGCTGCTGACCTTCGACGTGCTGATGCGCACGCGCAGTGCCACCGCCAGCTCGCGCCTGCTGCACAAGACCCAGCCGGCCATCAGCCGCGACCTGGCGCGCCTGCGCCTGCGGCTGGAGGACCCGCTGCTGGTGGTGGTGAAGGGACGTTTCGTTCCGACCGAGCGGGCGCTGGAGCTGCACGCGTCGGTGCATGACGCGCTGGCGCAGATCGAGGCCGCGCTGCGCCCGCCCGAGGCCTTCGATCCGGCGCGCGCCGAAGGCGTGGTCAACATCGGCACCGGCGCGCACAGCGAAATCCTGCTGGCCGCGCCGCTGATCGAGCGGCTGCACCGCGCCGCGCCCGGCGTGACGCTGCGCTTCCAGTCGCTGCACGGCGATTTCGCGCCCGACGACCTGGAGGCCGAACGGCTGCATATCGCCATCGGCCTGTTCGGCAAGGTGCCGGCGCGCTTTCACCGCGATGCGCTGCACACCGACCGCCGCGTCTGCGTGCTGTCGGCGCGGCATCCCTGGGCCAGGCGCGGCGCCCTGACGCTGGCCGACCTGGGCGCCATCAAGTGGTTCGCGTTCGAGCAGATGTACGGCCGCGAGACGACCTTCGACCGGCTGCTCAAGCCGGGCGCCGGCCGCATGGCATTCTCGGCCTATCTGTCGGGCTTCGGCGTGGCGCCCTATGTGCTGGTGGAGACCGACTACGCCACCACCATGCCGGCCAGCGTGGCGCGGGCGCACTGCCGCCATTTCCCGCTGGCGATGCTGGAGATGCCAGCGCGCCTGCGGCGCATGGAACTGGCGATGGTGTGGGCGCGCCGCCAGCACGCCTCGCCGTTGCAGGCGTGGCTGCGCGGCCAGGTGCGCGACGTGCTGCGCGAGCGCCTGGCCGCCGACGTCCCGGCTTAGCGGGCGACCGGCTTGCCGGTGGCCACGTCGATGGCCGAGCCGTCTTCCAGGCTGACGCGGTAGATCTCGCGCAGCACGTTGCCGGCAAAGCCGATCTCGACGATGGACACGTCCTTGAAGGTGGCCTGGATGCCGTCGGGCAGCGCGGCGTTGAACTTGGCGGACTCCTGCTTCATGGCGTCGGCCAGGCGCGCGTCGTACGGCGTCATGCTGTAGACCAGCGTGGTGTGCGGGTTGTGGGCGCGCACTTCCTTGCCGTCCTTCATCACGTTGACGCCGCTTACGCCCATGGTCTTGACCAGCTCGCGGCCGGCGTCGGCCATCTTGGCGTAGACCGGGCCGGTCACGCGCGGCAGCGGGCCGTCGCGCAGCGGCGCCAGGGCGGCGGTGGTCACGGTGTTGTAGGCCATCATGGCCTCGAAGCCCGCGCCGCTCTTGACCACGCCCAGGTCCAGCCACCACGGGTGGCCCGCGCCCTTGGCGGCTTCGGTCGGATAGAAGTCCTTGAGCGTCACCTGCAGCGGCGCCGGCGGCTTGGGCAGCGCGCGCAGCATGCGCTGCGGCGTGGCGCTGTCGGCGCTGTGGATGTGGACCACGGTCACGTGCGGGATATTGGGCGTTGCGGCCTCGGTCTTCAGGCCCAGCGCCAGCAGGTCCTGCTTGAGCGTGCCGTTGACCTTGGCGTCCAGCACGGCGTTCACTTCCTTGGGCAGGCGGTACACCACGCCATAGGTGGTCTTGTGTTCACGGAAGGCGGGCTGCTCCAGCGCGCTGTTGTCGATGGGAGCGGCGAAGGCGGCCGAGAGGGTGGCCAGGGACAGGCCCAGGGCGGCCAGGGGCAAGACGCGTTTGATCATGGATTTTCCTTGTATGTTCAAGACCCGCGAGAGTCCGGTCCAGTGTGGCCACGCCGGATGTACGGCGTATTGCACCAGTCCAAAGAAATCCGATAGGCGGCCAAGCCGGGCCGATAGCTGCGCCCGGCTATAGCAGGAAGACGGCCGCCACGATCAGCAGCCCCAGCGCCAGGTTGACGCCGACCCAGCGGCGGATGCCCGCCATGGCCTGGCCGCCGCGCGGCCATTCCGACGCGGCCACCGCCGCGCGCAGGCGCGGATAGAGCGCGGCGCGGATGTAGCCATAGATGGCCGTCATCACCAGCCCGCCCGCGGCCATCACGGTCCAGGCGCGCGGCATGAAGAAGGCGCCGCCGCTGCGCGCGGCCTGGGCCGCCTCCTGGCCGATCATGAGCGCGCCGGTCGCCAGGATCAGCACGATGGCGGCCCCCACCGCGTTCAGGAAGGGGCCGAGCACCGCGTCCATCAGGCGCAGCCGTTGCGGCGGCTCAAGTCGTGCGGCCGCCGGCCGCAGGAAACAGTGGGCGAACAGCATGCCGCCGACCCACAGGATCACGGCCAGCAGGTGGATGAGTTTGAGCGCGCTGTAGAGCATGGTGTCGGGCTTCGGGAATGGCCCGCGTCGTCGCAATGTCGACGGCAAGGGCTGGCTGTGGGCGGTGGCCGCCGGGGAGATCCCGGCCGAATCTGTCCCCATCATATATCCCGCAGGGGTGCCGGCGGGCGTCTTGACGCGCATCAGGGGTTTCCATTTAGAATGAGATTGATTTTTATTTGTGATCAAGAAAGTTCGGGAGCCCACTGTGTCCAACCTTGCGCTAGCCTCCGGCGACGCCGTCCATCTGCTTTACCGCGCGCACCACGGATGGCTGCACAACTGGTTGCGGGGCAAGCTGGGCAATTCCTGCGACGCCGCCGATCTGGCCCAGGACACCTTCCTGCGCGTGCTGCGCCATCGCCAGGAACTCGACGCGCTGCGCGAACCGCGCGCCTACCTGACCACCATCGCCAAGCGCCTGCTGCTGAACCACCATCGGCGCCGTTCGCTTGAACTCGCCTACCTGGAGGCGCTGGCCGCCTTGCCCGAGGCGCAGGCGCCGTCGCCCGAGCAACGCCTGCTCATCCTCGAAACATTGCAGGAAATCGACGAGATGCTGGCCGGCCTGGCGCGGCCGGCGCGGCAGGCGTTCCTGATGGCGCAGATCGAAGGCCTCAGCCACACCGAGATCGCCGCGCGGTTGAATGTGTCGACGCGCTCGGTGCATCGCTACATTGCCAAGGGATACGAACAATGCATCCTGGCGGTGATGTGAGCCTGTCGTGGGCGGCCGCGGCGCTGCCCGCCGTCGACCGCAAGGTCGCGCGCGAAGCGGCGCGCTGGTTGATGCGCCTGAGCTCCGAGCGGGCCACCGACGCCGACGTCCGCGCCTGCGCCCAATGGCGCGCCAGCAAGGCCGAACACGAGAACGCCTGGCAGCGCGCGCAGCGGGTCAATCAGCGCCTCGGGCTGGTCCCGGCGGCGCTGGGCATGGCGGCGCTGAACCGGCCCGAATCGGCCGGCCGGCGCGCGGCCGTCAAGACGCTGGCGGCGTTGGTCGTGGCCGGCCCGGCGGGCTGGGCCGCCTGGCGCGCCAGTCCGTTCGAATGGAGCGCCGACTACCGCAGCGCGGCCGGCGAGCAGCGCCAGGTGGCGCTGGGCGATGGGTCGTCCCTGCGCCTGAACACGGCCAGCGCCGTCGACGTGCTGTACGACGGCGACCTGCGGCTGGTGCGCCTGCGAGCCGGCGAGATCGCGGTCCACGCGGTGGCCGAGGCCGACCCCCATCCCCGGCCGTTCGTGGTCCGCACGCGGCTGGGCGATGTCCAGGCGCGGGCGGCGCGATTCTGCGTGCAGGACGCGGGCGCGGCGTGCCGCGTCAGCGTCCAGGAGGGCCGCGTCATGCTGGGCCGCGCCGGCGCCTGGGTGGCGCTGGCGGCGGGCGAGCAGGCCTGGCTGCGCGCCGATGAGGTGCCGCGGCCCGAACCGGCCGATCCGCACGCCACCGACTGGATGCGTGGCGTGCTGCACGCCAGCGCCTGGCGCCTGGATGCGTTCGCGGCCGAATTGAGCCGTTATCGGCCGGGCGTGCTGCGTTGCGATCCGGCCGTGGCCGGGCTGCGGATTTCCGGCGCATTCCAATTGCATGACACCGACGCGGTGCTGGCGGCCCTGCCGTCCACGCTGCCGGTGCAGGTGCGCTATCGCAGCGCGTATTGGGTGACGATCCTGCCGCGCGTCGGCCAGGCTTGAATCGTCGCCGTTACAAAAAAACCGAGAGGGAGTTGTCCGGTTCGCATTTTTCCCGGGTCATGGTCAGTAGAGGCAGACGAATGCCGATACCCGTTGGATCGAAAGGACGACCATGGCTCATTTCCCCGCCAGCCGCGCGCGCGGCTATTCACTCAACCGAGAGGTTCCATGCCGACTGACCCGCCTGGCCCTGGCGCTGCGCATCGCCACCGCGCTGGCTGCCCCAGCCGTTGCGCTGTGGCCGGCCGCCGCCGCGCTGGCGCAGATCGCGCCGACCGAGCAGGCGCGCACCTACCGCATTCCGGCCGGCCCGCTGGCGGAGAACCTGTCGCGCTTCGCCGACAACGCCGGCGTCACGGTGCTGTTCGACGCGGCGCTGGTGGGCCAGCGGCGTGGCGCCGGCCTGAACGGGGATTACGCCGTGGCTGACGGCTTCGCCCGCCTGCTGGCCGGCAGCGGCCTGGCCGCGCGCGAGCGCAGCCCGGGCGTGTTCGTGCTGCAGGCGTTGCCGTCCCGCGGCGTGACGCAGCTGACACCGGTCACGGTCGAGGGCGAGGGCGCGGCGGTCACGCCGGCGTGGGAGACCCGCAGCGACCGCAAGCGCCTGGACGACGCGCAGGTGCGCGGTTGGAGCGACCTGGGCAAGCGCCTGGAACCGGGCGTGAACTTCAACCGCCAGAACAACAGCATCAACATTCGCGGGCTTGACCAGGATCGCGTGCTGACGCGGGTGGATGGCATCCGCCTGCCGTGGCTCGATGACGGCGCGCGCGGCGTCAAGGGCGGGCTGGAGGCGGTGGACTTCAATTCCCTGTCACGCCTGGACATCGTGCGCGGCGTCGACGCCAGCGCGGGTGGGTCGGGCGCCATCTCCGGCATGGCCGACCTGTACACGCTCGATCCCTCGGACCTGCTGAGCGACGGCAAGACCTTCGGCGCGCTGGCCAAGACCGACTACGACACCGCCGACAGCAGCTGGGGCGCCAACGCCGCGCTGGCCGGGCAGATCCACCGCAATACCTTCTGGCTGGTGCAGGCGGGCGTGCGCAACGGCCATGCGCTGGACAATCGCGGCGACGTCGGCGGCTACGGCCCGCGCCGCAGCGAACCGACGCCCGAAGACTATGACCAGCGCAGTTTCCTGCTCAAGCTGCAACAGCGCGTGGAGGGTGGCCATCGCTTTGGCCTGACCGGCGAATACTTCAAGCGCAAGGCCACCCAGGACAGCATGTTCGAGCAGGGCCCCGGCACCAGCTACCTGATCGGCGAGAACGCCACCAGAAAGGAAACCGAGCGCGAGCGGGTGTCGTTCGATTATGCCTACAAGGCGCCGGGCGAGGGGGGCTGGATCGACAGCGCCACGGCGGTGGTGTATTGGCAGCGCATGCAGCTCGACAGCGCGCTGGATGGCGAGCGCAGCCGCGATGCGCGCGCCAACATCATTCCCGGCGATCCGTTCAGCTATGGCTTCCCCAGTGACGCCTACGGCCGCAACAACTCCATCCGCCAGACCATGTTCGGCGCCAATGGCGAACTGACCAAGCGGCTGGCGGGCAACATGGTGTCGCAGTTGTGGACCGTGGGCGGCGAGTGGTATGGCAACAAGACCGAGCAGAACTCCAGCGGTTACGACAACTGCCCCACCGTGCGGGCCGGCACGCCGGCGCCGTTCGGCCCGCGCACCTGCGACATGCTGCACACCAACCAGGCCGACGTGCCGCTGTCCAAGGGCAGCCAGTGGGCGCTGTGGATGTCAGACGAATTCAGCTTCGGCGATGGCCGCTACACCGTCATGCCGGCGCTGCGCTACGACCACTACGAGCAGAAGCCCAGGTCCACCGAAAGCTACGCCAGCAACCGCAACGGCGGCGTGTTGCCGCCCGAGAACAGCGGCGGGCGCTTCTCGCCCAAGCTGCTGACCACCTGGAAGGCGGCCGACGAACTGAGTCTGTACGCGCAGTACGCCTATGGTTTCAAGGCGCCCAGCGCGACGCAGCTCTACACCAACTACGGCGGCCCCGGCACCTACCTGCGGGTCGGCAATCCCTACCTGAAGCCGGAAACCAGCAAGGGCTGGGAACTGGGCGCCAAGCTGGGTTCCGATTCGCTCGGCGGCGCGGTATCGTTCTTCGACAACCGCTACCAGAATTTCATCGACAGCAACGTGCCGCTGGATGCCAACTCGCCGCAATGGCAGCCGGGCTGGGCCGGGCAGTACCCGTTGGGCATCACCGGCAACGTCAACCGCGCCAAGGTGCGCATCTACGGCGCCGAGGCCAGCGCGCACTGGAAGTTCTCGCCGGGCTGGCGCACGTGGGGTTCGCTGGCGTGGGCCGTGGGCAAGGACGAAGGCACCGGCCAGTACCTGAACTCGGTGGCGCCGCTGAAGGCGGTGCTGGGCGTGGGCTATGGCCGCGACGTGTGGGGCGTGGACGCGCTGCTGACGACCGCCCTGCGCCGCAACAAGGTCGAATACCCGGAGGCCGGCGCCTCGACGCCCAACCGCGACTTCCAGGCGCCCGGCTACGGCGTGGTGGACCTCATGGGCTACTGGCGGCCGACGGCGGTCAAGGGGCTGCAGGTGCAGGCTGGCGTGTTCAACCTGTTCGACAAGAAGTACTGGGAAGCGATCAACGTGCCGACCGCCGGCGCCACGGCCCTGCCGCGGCCGGTGGACTGGTACACGGAGCCGGGGCGCAGCCTGCGCGTCTCGCTGACTTATCAATACTGACCCGCGCTGCCGCCGCTGCGCGACAGCGGCGGCAGTCCTGATTTTCCATTCCGGCCGGAGAGACCGCAATGAACCAAGAAGTGAAGCATCCTGATTTCGCGACCCGCGCCGCCGAGCTGCGCGCCCGCAACGACGCGCTGGCGGCGTCCAGGCCCGGCCTGCGCGCCCGCAACCTAGCCCAGGAACTCGGCGTGTCCGAGGCCGAATGGGTCGCGGCCGGCTGTGGCGGCGTCAAGGCCACCGAACTGCACGGCCAGCCGCAGGAGATCTTCCGCGAACTGGGCACGTTGGGCCCGGTGATGGCCCTGACGCGCAATGACTGGTGCGTGCATGAGCGCCACGGCGCCTACCTGGACATCCAGGCCGACGGACCGGTCGGCCTGGTGCTGGGGCCGGACATCGACCTGCGCGTATTCTTCTCGTGCTGGAAGTCGGCCTGGGCGGTCGAGCAGGACGGCCGCCACAGCCTGCAGTTCTTCGACGGCGCGGGCGTGGCGGTGCACAAGGTCTACCGCACCGAAGCCACCGACGTCGCCGCGTATGACGCGCTGGTGGCCAGGTTCGCCGGCGCTTCGCGCTGGCCCGAGACCGCGCCCTATGCGCCCGCGGCCGACGCGCCGAGCGTCGAGGACAGCGCCCGGTGGCGCCAGGCCTGGCTGGGCATGCAGGACACGCACGAGTTCTTTCCGCTGCTGCGCAAGTTCAAGGTGTCGCGGCTGGCGGCGCTGGCCGCGGCCGGCGAAGACCTGGCGCAGACGGTGCCGGCGGAGTCGGTCGAGCGCATGCTGGAGTCGGCGGCGGCCAGCGGCCTGTCGATCATGTGCTTCGTGGGCAACCGCGGCATGATCCAGATCCACACCGGCCCGGTTCGGCAGTTGCGCCGCACCGGCCCGTGGTTCAACGTGCTGGATCCGACCTTCAACCTGCACCTGGACACCACCGCCATCGCGTCGGCCTGGGTGGTGAACAAACCCACCAGCGATGGCTGGGTGACGTCGCTGGAACTGTATTCGTCCAGCGGCGATCTGATCGCGCAGTTCTTCGGCGAGCGCAAGCCGGGCAAGCCGGAGCTGGCGGGGTGGCGTGAATTGATGTCGGGCCTGTGCCGCGTGCCGTTGGCCGCTTGAGGATGATGCAATGAAGAAATGGCTGGCGGTGGCGGCTTGGATGCTGGTGGCGGGCGCGCAGGCGGCGCCGCCTGAACGCGTGGTGACGCTGGGCGGCAGCGTGACCGAGATCGTTTACGGCCTGGGGCAGGGCGGCCGGCTGGTCGGCGACGACCAGTCCAGCCTGTACCCGGAGGCCGCGACCCGGTTGCCGCGCGTTGGCTATTACCGCGCGGTGCCGGTCGAAGGCGTGCTTGCGCTCAAGCCCGACCTGGTGCTGGCCTCGGAGCAGGCCGGGCCGCCCGAGGCGCTCAAGCGCCTGGGCGAAGTCGGGGTGCGGCTGGTGAGCGTGCCGGACGCGCCGTCGGTCGATTCGCTCAAGGCGCGCATCCGCGCCGTGGCCGGCGCGCTGGACGTGGCGCCGGCCGGCGAGCAGATGGTGCGGGACGTGACGCGCGAGCTGGCCAAGGCCGAGGCCATGCCGGCCACGCGCGCGCGGGCGCTGCTGCTGATCAACCGCAACGGCGCGCCGCAAGGCGCGGGGCGCGGCACCGCGGCGGCCGAAGTCATGCACCTGGCCGGGCTGGCCAACGTGCTGGACGGCCAGCAGGGCTACAAGCCGCTGTCGCCCGAGGCCATCGGCGCGCTGGCGCCCGACCTGATCATCATCACGCGCGAATCGCTGCAGGCCAGCGGCGGCCTCGATGGCTTTGCGCGCCTGCCCGGCATCGCGGTGACACAGGCCGCGGCGAAGCGGCGCATCATCGTCATGGACGACCTGCTGATCCTGGGGCTGGGGCCGCGCTTGCCGCAGGCGCTGATCCAGCTCAAGCAGGAGGCCGCGCATGCCATGGCGCGCTAGCCCGCCGCTGGCGCTGGTGTTGCTGGCTGTGGCGGTGGTGGCGGCGGTGCTGGCGGCCAGCGCCAGCGGCGCGGTCTCGATTCCGTTGCGCGAGCTGCCGGCGCTGTTGTGGGGCACGCCCACGCCGGAGCAGGCGCTGTGGCGCAACGTGCTGATCGACATCCGCCTGCCGCGGGTGCTGCTGGCGGTGGTGATGGGCGCGGGCCTGGCGATCTCGGGGGCGGCGCTGCAGGCGCTGTTCCGCAATCCGCTGGCCGAACCGGGGCTGATCGGCATTTCCGCTGGCGCTTCGCTGGGCGCGGTCAGCGCCATCGTGATGACGCCGGGCGGCTTCTGGTACACCGCGCCGGGCGCCTTCATCGGCAGCCTGGTCGCGACCCTGTCGGCCTATCTGGTGGGACGGCGCGTGCCGGGCGTGGCGGGGCTGCTGTTGGCGGGCGTGGCGATCACCGCCATCGCCTTCAGCCTGATCGGGCTGTTCACCTTCATGGCGTCCGACGCGCAACTGCGCGACCTGACTTTCTGGAACATGGGCAGCCTGGCCGGCGCCAGCTGGAAGCTGCTGGCCTTCCTGGGGCCGTGGGTACTGCTGCTGTCGCTCTGGCTGACGCGTCAGTGGCGCGTGATGAACGCGCTGCTGCTGGGCGAGCGCGAGGCCCAGCACCTGGGTTATTCGCTCAAGCAGGCGCGGGCGCGGCTGGTGCTGGCCTGCACCCTGATCGTCGGGCCGCTGGTGGCCGCCAGCGGCACCATCGTGTTCGTCGGGCTGGTGGTGCCGCACCTGGTGCGCATGACGCTGGGCGCCAACCATCGCCTGCTGCTGCCCGCCTGCCTGCTGGGCGGCGGGCTGGTGATGACGCTGGCGGACTGGCTGGCGCGCGTCGTGGTGGTGCCGGCCGAACTGCCGATCGGCCTGGTGACCGGGCTGGTGGGCGGCCCCTTCTTCCTGTGGTTGCTGGCGCGCGGCCGGAGGCACGGTTGATGCTGGCCGCCGAGAACCTGAGCCTGGCGCGCGACGGCAAGCGCATCCTGGACCGCGTGTCGCTGGCGATCCATCCCGGCGAAGTGGTGGGCCTGCTGGGCAGCAATGGCGCCGGCAAATCGACCCTGCTGGGCGCGCTGTCGGCCGAGCTGGGCGCGGATGGCGGCAGCCTGACGCTGGATGGGCGGGCGCTGGGCGGGATGCCGCCGCGCGAGCAGGCGCGCAAGCGCGCGGTGCTGCCGCAAAAGCCCGGGCTGACCTTCGACCTGGGCGTGCGCGAAGTGGTGGCAATGGGCGCCTATCCGTTTCCGGAACTGTCGCCGGCCGAGGTCGACGAACTGGCGCGGCAGGCGCTGGAATGGGCCGACGTCAGCCACCTGGATGGACGCCGCTATCCGCAGCTGTCGGGCGGCGAGCAGCAGCGGGTGCAGTTCGCCCGCGTGCTGGTGCAATGCCGCGCGGCGCGCGCCCAGGGCGAAGCCCGCTACCTGCTGCTGGACGAACCGACCGCCAGCCTCGATCCCAAGCACCAGGCCGACCTGATGCGGCGGGCGGCGCAGCTGGCGCACGAGGGCAACACGGGCGTGCTGGTGATCATGCACGACATGAACCTGGCGGCGCGCTGGTGCGACCGCCTGCTGCTGCTGAGCGGCGGCCAGGCGGTGGCGCAGGGCACGCCGGCCGAGGTGCTGACGCCGGCCAACCTGTTCCTGGCGTACGGCATCCAGGCGCAGGTGATGCCGCATCCGTTGCAGGCGGACCGGTTGCTGGTGCTGATGGCTTGATGGGCGCCAGCCCCGCTAAAATGGGGCATCGCGGCGGCCGCGGCCGCCTTTTCCTCATCTACCGACAGGACTTAGTGTCATGCCTACTTTCGACGTCGTTTCCGAAGTCGACAAACACGAACTCACCAACGCCATCGACCAGGCCAACCGTGAGCTCGCCACCCGTTTCGATTTCAAGGGCACGGATGCGAAATTCGAACTGGATGGTTTCGTGGTGACGCAGGTGGCGTCGAGCGCGTTCCAGCTCAAGCAGATGCTGGACATCCTGCGCGGCCGGCTGTCGGCGCGCGGGATCGACGTGCGCTGCCTGGATGTGGCGGATCCGCTGGAGAATCTGGGCGGGGCGCGGCAGAAGATCACGGTGAAGCAGGGGATCGAGCAGCCGGTGGCCAAGAAGCTGATCGCGGCGATCAAGAACGCCAAGCTCAAGGTCGAGAGCCAGATCAACGGCGACAAGCTGCGGATCAGCGGGAAGAAGCGGGATGATCTGCAGACGGCGATTGCGTTGTTGAAGAAGACGGATGTGGATTTGCCGTTGCAGTTTGAGAATTTTCGGGACTGACTGGTTTGATGCGGCGGGCGCGTTCGTAGGCCGCCCGTTGCGCGGGGCGCCTGGGGGGTGGGCGCCCGCGATTGCGGTCCGGAGCGTTCGCTCCGGACTTGCCTAGGCGGCCCCCCCCTTCCTCAACCTCGTCCTCGCCTGCGGCGACTCCTTCGGTTTCCGTCGGGCGCATCGAGGTTGCCCACCCCCCAGGCGCCCCGCGCAACGGGCTACCGGCGTCGAGGTTTGCGGCGCTGTCAGGTCAGTGGGGGTGCGGGGAGGTTTGCGTTGCCCGCAGAAAAAAGGCCGCCCTGCGCGGCCTTTTTTTGCATACGCGGCGTGCTGCGTCGAGACGGTGTGCGCGGCGCGCTCGCGGGGGGGCTAGAGGCTTTTCCGGAGATGCTGGGTTTTGGTCTTGTTGGGCTGGCCCATTGGGGTGACTCGCGCTTGCATGGCGGCGCGGCCCGTTATTCCTCTTCAATCTCTTCAGTATTCCGCCCACAGATGCTGGGCCGCGTAGGCGCGCCAGGGGCGCCAGGCTTCGGCGCGGGCGAGGAGTTGGGCGGGGGTGTATTCGCGGGATTCGAGTTTTTCCAGGGCGCGGATCAGGCCGATGTCGGAGGCGGGAAAGGCGTCGGGTTCGCGCAGTTGGCGCAGGGCGATGTATTGGGCGGTCCATTCGCCGACGCCGCGGATTTCGCGCAGGCGGGCGACGGCGGTGTCGAGGCTGTTGCTGGTGTCGAACAGCCGCGGGTCAGCCAGGGCGGCGGCGGCGACGGCGGACAAGGTGGCGGCGCGGCTGCGGGGCATGCCGAGCGGGGCGAGGTCGACGGGGGCGACGGCGGCCGGGGTGGGGAACAGATGGGTCAGGTCGCCGTCGGGTTGCTCCAGGGGTTGCCCGTGGGCGGCGACGAGCTTGCCGGCGAGTTTGATGGCGGCGCCGACGGTGATCTGCTGGCCGAGGACGGCGCGCAGCGCCAGTTCGAAGCCGTCCCAGGCGCCGGGCACGCGCAGGCCCGGGCGGGCGGCGGTGAGGGCGGCCATGACGGGATCGTGGGCAAGCTGGGCCGCGAGCGCGGCGGGGTCGCTGGCCAGGTCGAAAACGCGGCGCAGCCTGGCGATGATGGTGGGCAGGGCATGCAGTTGGGGAAAACGGACGGTGGCCTGCAGTGCGTTGCCCGTGCCGGGTTCGACCCGCACGGTGCCCTGGGCGCCGTCCAGCTCGATGGTGCGCGTGTAGCTGTCGGCCGTGACCCGTTCGATGCCGGGGATGGCGCGCACGCGCAGGAAGTCGAGCATGGCAGTCCAGTCGTAGGGCGGGCGGTAGCGCAGCAGCAGTTTGATTTCGCCCTGCGGGCCGGCCGAGATGACGGGCTTGCCGGAGCGGCGCAGTTCGCCCGGCGCGCGGCCGAACAGGGCCAGGAAGCTCTCGTTGAAGCGGCGGATGCTGCCGAAGCCGGCCGCGAATGCGATCTCGGCCATGGGCAGGCGGGTTTCGTGGATCAGTTGCTTGGCCAGCAGCACGCGCCGGGTCTGCGCCACGGCCACGGGCGACGCGCCCAGGTGCTGGCGGAACTGCCGCCGCAACTGGCGTTCGCCCACGCCCAGGCGCGCGGCCAGGGCGTCGACGCCGGCTTCGTCGAGCGCGCCGAGTTCGATCAGGCCGAGCGCGCGCGCGACGCTGTCGGGCAAATCGCGGGCGCGACCGGCGGCGGGCGCGGTTTCCGGGCGGCAGCGCAGGCAGGGGTGGAAGCCCGCTTCCTGCGCGGCCGCTGCCGTGGGGTAGAAGACGACATTGCGCGACAGCGGCGTGCGCGCCGGGCAGACCGGGCGGCAGTAGATGCGCGTGGTCTTGACCGCGGTGAAGAAGCGGCCGTCGTAACGGGCGTCGCGCACGCGGATGGCGCTGTAGCAGGCGTCGTGGTCGAGGTTCATGAGGCCATGCTAACGCCGGACGCGGACGTGATCTAGCGGTTTTCGGACACTGTTGTCACGCTCACTGCCATGTCCGGAATCCGCCAGCGCGAGGTCGGCGGCCGGCCTATATTGGGTGCATTCCTACCGTATCCGGAGCCCGTCATGCCGATTCAAACCTTCACCCTGGAACGCGTTGCCACGCCCATCGGGCAGATGCTCGTGCTGACCGATGCGCGGGAGTGTCTGCGCGCGGTCGATTGGCAGGATTACGAGCCCCGCATGCATGCCTTGCTGCGGCGCCAGTACGGCAAGGACGCCGTGCGGATCGAGGACGCCACGCGGGTCTCGGCCGCGAGCCGCCGGTTGCAGGCCTATTTCGACGGCGAGGTCGAGGCGATCGACAGGCTGGAAGTGGCCCTGGGCGGCACCGATTTCCAGCGTCAGGTGTGGCGGGCGCTGCGGGATATCGAGCCGGGCGATACGATCAGCTATGGCGTGCTGGCCGGGCGCATTGGCCGGGCTTCGGCGGTGCGCGCCGTTGGCATGGCCAATGGGGCCAACCCGGTGGGGATCGTGGTGCCGTGCCACCGGGTCATCGGCGCCGATGCGTCGCTGACCGGCTACGGCGGCGGCCTGCATCGCAAGCGCTGGCTGCTGGATCACGAAGGCCGCTGGCGGGCGGCCAGGGGCGCGCCGGTTGCGCGCGCCGCGTGAGAAACGCTCAGGCGCGGATCCAGCCGCGCGCGATGGGCAGGGCCAGCAGCTTGCGGTACAGGGCCTGCAGCAGCAGGGTCAGCGGCGCGCCGACGCGGCGCCAGACCGGCATGACCAGCCCGGCCGCCACCGGCGCCAGCAGCAGGCCGCCGGCGATGTCCAGGGGGAAGTGCACGCCCAGGTAGACCCGCGACAGGCCGACCACGGCAGCCAGCAGCATCGTGGCATAGCCCCAGCCGGCCCAGCGCCGGTCGAATATCAGCGTGAACGCCAGTGTCGCGATGATGATGGTGTGGTTGCTCGGGAACGACGCGGTGGCCTTATGCGCGAAGAAGGCGTGGCCCAGGCCAAGGGTGAACGGCCGCGGATGGGGCCACAGCGCGCCGCACAGGTAGCTGATGAACAGCGCCGCGCCGATGCCGGCCAGCGCCTTGAGCGCCAGCTCGCGCTGCGCCTGTCCGCCCCACAACCAGAGCGCGGCGAGGGTGATGGGCAGCAATTGGATCAGTCGGTTGGCGACGATCAGGCCGGCCTGGATGCGCCAGCCGGGGCTGGCGGGATCGGCGTTGATCAAAAGAAAAAGGGACTGATTGAGGGGTTCCAGGAATTCCATGAATCGTCATCTGACTGAAATGATTTGGTCAGGCGCGATGGTAGACAGGTTTGCCGTCAAATCCCTTGCAAAATGCGGCGGAATCCAGGGATTTACTTCTGGATGCGATTTCCTCCGCCCGGCGGCCTCACTTGGCGATGCGCTTGCCCTGCGCGTCGATCACCGCTTCGCCGTCTTCCTTGGTGAAGGCGCCTTGCTGCGGCGCGGGCAGGATGTCCAGCACCAGTTCGGACGGGCGGCACAGGCGCGCGCCCAGCGGGGTGCTGACGAAGGGGCGGTTCAGCAGGATCGGGTGGGCCTCGATGGCGTCCAGCAGGGCGTCGTCGCTCAGGGAGGTGTCATCCAGGCCGAGTTCGGCGTAGGGCGTGCCTTTTTCGCGCAGCGCGTCGCGCACGGTGATGCCGGCGCGCTTGAACAGCGCCTTCAGGTCGGCGCGCGAGGGCGGCGTTTCCAGGTACAGCACCACGGTCGGCTCGATGCCGGCATTGCGGATCATGGCCAGCGTGTTGCGCGAGGTGCCGCACTTGGGGTTGTGGTAGATGGTGACGTCGGACATGGCGCTTTCCTTGCGATGGTGCGGGGACAAGGCAGGAGCATAGTGCATTCCCGCCCGGTCCTCGCCGCCGCGCGGTTTCAGGCGCGCAGCTTGCGGCCCAGCCGGCGCCAGCCGATCACCACGCCGGTCAGGCTCAGGGCCACGCCGCCCAGGCTGAGGAACACCAGCAGGATGTCCCACAGCGGCCGCCGCGCCAGCAGGCCGGTCCAGTCCCAACTGTGCAGGAAGGCGAACAGCCAGCGGCTGGCGCGGTTGCCGCGGTCCTGCCGGCTCAGCACCTGGCCGGTGCGCGGGTCCAGGTAGACCCAGCTGGCCTGCGGGTCGTCGAACACCAGGCGCCACACCGGCAGCGGCTTCTCGATATGGCCGAGCATGGCGTGCTCGTCGCGGCCGTAGTAGTAGAAGTCGTAGCGGTCCAGCACCTGCAGGTCCGTCAGCGTGGCGCCGGGCACCAGGCGCGCGGCGGCCGCGCGCAGGGCCACGGGGTCGAGCGTGACGGGCTGCGCGTCGGCGGCCGCGAGCAGCCGCGGCGCGCCCGGGTTGCTACGGGCTTGTACCAGGTCGCGGCCGTCTACGCGGGTCCAGCGCAGTTCGCGCGGCGCGGCGGGCAGGGCGGCGATCAGCGCGGCGGGCGGCGCCTGCGGCGCGGCCGCGTCGTAGGCGCCGCCGGCGTAGGCCTGCTGCGCCAATGGCGCCGCGCCGCTGCTGAACACCTTCCACGGGTTCATCGACATCAGCCCGCTGAAGATCCAGGTGAGCGTGATGCCGGCGAACATCAGGCCGGCCAGGTGGTGCCAGCGCATCATGTTCTCGCGATACGGCGAGCGGCTGCCGCTGGCGTAGGGGCGCGAGAAGCGCCAGCGCAGGATGCCGACCACCGTGCCGGTCAGCGCCACGGCCACGCCGGCCACCGACAGCCAGACCACGATGTCGTGCCACCACGGATCGAAGACATTGCCGCGAAACGGGTACAGCCAGTGAATCCAGGCGCCGACGTAGTTCCATAGCCGTTCGCGGCGGGTGGCGTCCAGCACCACTTCGCCGGTGGCGGACGAGACGTACAGCCGGGTGCGCGCGGGGTCGTCCAGGTCGATGCGATGCAGCGGCCGGTGGATGTCGAGCGCGCCGGAGTGGGTGTAGACGTCCTCCTCCACCACGCCCTGGTAGCGCGCGGCGTACTGGCCGTCGAACCAGGCCGCGGCGCTGGCGGTGGCGACCGCGGCGTCGGCGCGCGGCAGCAGCGCGCCGCTGGCGGCATCCACCACCTTGGGCGCGCGGCCGCGGCCCATCGGCACCAGGTAGACCGGCGCGCCGCCGCGCAGCGCGGCCAGGCTCAGGCCCGCCATGTCGCTGGCGCCGGCGGCGGCCAGCGCCTGGGCCGGCGTGGCGGCGACGCGGGCCGGGTCGAGCGGCGCCAGGTGCGTCATGCGTTCCTGCGGCGTGAGCTTGGGGTAGCCCACGTACATCATCACCACGCCCGAGATGAACCACATGGCGAAGAACAGGCACAGCACGATGCCGGCCCAGCGGTGCGTCAGGTACAGCCAGCGCTTGGCGCGGGTGGACCACGGCACGGACGCGGGCCGGCGGCGGGGGGAGGGGATGGCGTCCATGGCTGTCCTCAGAACCGCGCCTGGAGCGTCAGCTCGAACGAGCGCGGCGCGCCCAGGTAGAACATCGGCGTGCCGGTGACGTTGGCGGCGTACACCTTGTCGGTCAGGTTGCGGACCCTGCCGGTGACGGTGAAGTGGCGGTCGATGCGGTGCGACAGCGCCGCGTCGAACACGGTGTACGACGGCGCCCAGACGGTGTTGGCGGCATCGGCGTAGGCGCGGCCGACGTAGCGCGCGGCCAGGCTGGCGTTCCAGTCCGGCAGGAAGGCATAGTCGATCCAGGCGTTGGCCACGCGCCGCGGCGTGTTGGTCGGCACATTGCCGTTGCGCGAGACGCGCACGCCGCCGACCGTTTCCGAGAAGTCGTCGTACTTGGGGTCGACGAAGGCGACGTTAGCCTGCAGCGACAGGGTGCGCGTCAGGCGCAGTCCGCCGGCCAGTTCCAGCCCGCGCGCCGACTGCTGGCCCACCGGGATGCTGACCGCCGGGTTGTTGGCGTCGGGCGCCGAGATGTGCTTGCGCGTGATCTCGTAGGCCGCGATGGTGGCCGAGCCGCGGCCGTCCCAGAACTCGAACTTGCCGCCCACTTCCTTCTGCGTGCCGGTGGTCAGCTTGTCGTTGTTGAGCACGTCGGCGAACGAGGCGGTGGCCATGATGCCGGACGGGGGATCGGCGGCCGTGGCGTATTGCGCGTAGAGCGAGGCCTGCGGCGTGACGGCCCAGTTCAGCGCCAGCCGGCCGGTGGTGGGCGAATAGCTGCGCGAGGCCGAGGCCGGCGCGCTGGCCGTGACCGCGCGGCGGTTGGTCAGGTCCAGGTCGATGAAGTCCTTGCGCAGGGCCGACACGATGGCCACGCCGGGCAGCACTTCCGTGCGGTTTTCCAGCGTGAAGGCGAGGGTGCGGATGCGGTTGTCGCGGTCCGGGTTGTGGCCGCGCGTCATGCCGGGGATGTCGTAGAAATAGCCCGGCTGGAAATCGTACGGATCGACCGCGTCCACCGTGGCCGGCAGGCTGGTGGGATAGCGGGTCTGCTTGTTCACGCTCAGGTCGGCGCCGAACGACCAACTGGTGGGCAGGCCGGCCAGCGTCGATTCGACCAGGCCTTCGACGCGGTTGCCGACCAGGCTCTGTTCGTGGCGCTGCAGCAGCGCGCCCGAGCGCAGCACGCGGCTGTTGGCGGCGTTGTAGCGGTAGGTCTCCAGGTTGCGGAAGTCGCGTTCGGCGCGGTAGTAGTACAGCGTGTTCTTGAACGTGACGCCCGGCGCCGCGCGCCATTCCGTCAGCGAACGGGCCCACAGCACCGACTGCTCGTAGAGGCCGTCCTCGACGTTGTAGTTCTTGAAACGCGTGCCGCCGCGGATGTGGCCTTCGCCGCTCACCTTGCCGTTCGCGCCCACCGTCAGCGGCGTGCCCCAGTAGGGGCGGTCGACGCGTTCGCGCTGGTACTCGAAGGCCCAGGTCTGCGTGATGTCGTCGCCCAGGTCGGACAGCAGCGAGGCCGCCACCTGGGCGGCATTCGAGCGCTCGCCGTCGACCCAGCCGTGGCTGGCGGTGGTGTTGGCGTCGATGCGCAGGTAATGGCCGCGTCCGCCGGGCGAGCCGGCCAGCTGCTGGTTGATGCCGACCGATGCCTGGCGCGTGTCGAACGATCCCAGGCGCAGCTGGCCCTCATAGAACGTGTCGCGCTCGGCCAGCTTGGTGACGTAATTGATGGCGCCGCCGACCGCGCCAGCGCCGAACAGGAAGGTCGACGGGCCGCCGATGGCCTCGACCCGGTCGTAGATCCAGCTGTCGATCGGCCGCGCGGCCACCGAGTCGTACTGCACCGATATGCCGTTGAACAGCTGCGACACCTGGCCGCCGCTGAAACCGCGGTAGCTGACGGCGCCGGCCATGCCGGGGGGCGCGGCGTTGTTCACGCCCGGGATGCCGCGCGCGATGTCCTGGGTGTTGAGCGCGCCGCGCGCCTCGATCTGCTGGCGCGAGATGACGGTGACGGAGGCCGGCGTGTCCTTGATGCGCAGGCCGAGGCGGCTGCCGGTGCCGTCGATGCGTTCCAGGTTGATCGGGCCGTTGGGCGCGTCGTCGGCGCGCTCGCCTTCGACCAGGGTGGCGGGCAGGGTCTCGATGGCGGGTTCGGCGGTCAGCGCGAAGGCCGGGTTGGCCGCGCAGGCGCCGGCCAGCAGGGATGCTGCATAGTGTTTTTTCATGATCCAGGCCGGCGGGGGCCGGCATGCGCGCTCGCGCGGGCGCCGCGCTCAGTGGCGGCAAAAGGCGCGGGCGCGGGGTCTCCAGGGCGTCGCCGCCGGAAACGGGCGGCGCGGGCTCGGGCGCGGGCGGCGCGGCGGCCGTCCTCGGGGAACGGCGTGCGCGCGCTCAGGCCGCGGGCGGGGCGCGCGGCTGGGCCGCGTGCCAGGCGTGGAGCGGGTGCGCGGCGCGGTAGAACAGCGCCGGGTAGGTGACGCCGCCGCTGGCGGGCGCCGGCAGCACGGTCAGGGGAGCGGGAGGGAGGCCGAGGTCGGCCTGGGGGTTGCGGCAGAACGGGCAGTGGTTGCTGTCGCCATGATGGGCGGCGTGGTCGCCGGCCGGGTCATCGCCCTGCACCTCGATGGTCAGGGACGAGCGGCCCTCGGGGGCGCAGTAGTCCACGCTGACCTGGCGGCTGGCATTGGGCAGGTGATTGCCATGCGCCAGCGACGGAACCAGCGACGCCCACAGGATCGCGATCAGCGCGATCCAGGCGTAGCCGCGGTTCAGGAAGTGGGCGAGGTGCATGACGGCGCATTATATCCAAGCCCTTTCAGACGGAAAGATGGCGCCGCACGTCCTCGCCGTCGATGGCGGCGCGGTCGCCGCTGGCCACCACCTCGCCGCGCGACAGCACCACGAAGCGGTCGGCCAGCTCGCGGGCGAAATCGAAGTACTGCTCGCACAGCAGGATGGCGATGTCGCCGCGCTGGCGCAGCATGTGGATGACGCGGCCGATGTCCTTGATGATCGAGGGCTGGATGCCCTCGGTCGGCTCATCCAGGATGATCAGCTTGGGCTCGGCCACCAGCGCGCGGGCGATCGCAAGCTGTTGCTGCTGGCCGCCGGACAGGTCGCCGCCGCGCCGCGCCAGCATGCTCTTGAGCACCGGGAACAGCTCGAACACTTCCTCCTTGATGCGGCGCGCGCGCGCCGCCGGCTTGGTCGCCATGCCCATCAGGATGTTCTCTTCCACCGTGAGCCGGGCGAAGATGTCGCGGCCCTGCGGCACGTAGGCCATGCCGCGCGCGGCGCGCTGGTGCGGCGCCAGGCGGGTGACGTCGGCGCCGTCGAAACCGATGGCGCCGCGCGCCACCGGCAGCACGCCCATCACGCACTTGAGCAGGGTGGTCTTGCCGACGCCATTGCGGCCCAGCAGCGCCAGGCATTCGCCCTGGTTCACGGCCAGCGACACGCCGCGCAGGGTATGGCTGCCGCCGTAGTACTGGTCGATGGTGTTCACGTTCAGCATGTCAGCGCCCCAGGTAGACTTCGATCACGCGCGGGTCGGCCTGCACCTTGGCCATCGGCCCCTCGGCCAGCACCGAGCCCTCGTGCAGCACGGTCACCTTGCCGTCGCCGGCGATCTGGTTGACGAAATCCATGTCGTGCTCGACCACCATCAGCGAATGGCGGCCGCGCAGTTCGTTGAGCAGTTCGCCGGTGCGCTCGGTCTCGGCGTCGGTCATGCCGGCCACCGGCTCGTCCAGCAGCAGCAACTGCGGTTCCTGCATCAGCAGCATGCCGATCTCCAGCCATTGCTTCTGGCCGTGCGATAGCAGGCCGGCGGGGCGGAAGGCCTCGGGCCGCAGCCGGATCAGGTCGAGCGTCTCGCCGATGCGGTCGGCCTGCTCGCCGGTCAGGCGCGCGAACAGCGTGGGCCGCACGCGCTTGTCGGTCTTCATCGCCAGCTCCAGGTTCTCGAACACCGTGTGCTGCTCGAACACGGTGGGGCGCTGGAACTTGCGGCCGATGCCGGCGTGCGCGATCTGCGCCTCGCTCAGCGTGGTCAGGTCGATGCTCTGGCCGAAGAACGCGGTGCCGGCGGTGGGCCGCGTCTTGCCGGTGATGACGTCCATCATGGTGGTCTTGCCGGCGCCGTTGGGGCCGATGATGCAGCGCAGTTCGCCCACGCCGATGTCCAGCGTCAGGTCGTTGAGCGCCTTGAAGCCGTCGAAGCTGACGGTGATGCCTTCCAGGTACAGGATGGCGCCGTGGCTGGTGTCCAGGCCCTTGGGGCTGACGCGGCCGTAGCCGGCGTCGCCGCTGGGGCCGCCATCGAGCATGGCGCTTTCGATATGGGTGCTGGTCATGCGCGTCGCTCCTGGTAACGGGCGGCCAGGCGCCGGGCCAGGCCGACGATGCCGGTGGGCAGGAAGAGGGTCACCAGCACGAAGATCAGGCCCAGCGCGTACAGCCAGAATTCGGGCAGCACGCTGGTGAACCAGGTCTTCAGGCCGTTCACGGCGCCGGCGCCGATGATGGGGCCGATCAGCGTGCCGCGGCCGCCGGTGGCGACCCAGATCACCATCTCGATGGAGTTCTCGGTGGACATTTCGCTGGGGTTGATGATGCCGACCTGCGGCACGTACAGCGCCCCGGCGATGCCGCACAGCACCGCCGACAGCGTCCACACGAACAGCTTGAAGCCGAGCGGGTCGTAGCCGATGAAGCGCAGCCGGCTCTCGGCGTCGCGCACCGCCGTCAGCACCCGGCCCAGCTTGGACTGCGTGACGGCGCGCGCCAGCACCAGCGCGCCGGCCAGCGCGGCCAGCGTGATCCAGTACAGCGCGGCGCGGGTGCCGGGCGCGGTGATGTCGAAGCCCAGGATGCGCTTGAAGTCAGTGAAGCCGTTGTTGCCGCCAAAGCCGGTGTCGTTGCGGAAGAACAGCAGCATGGCGGCGAAGGTCAGCGCCTGCGTGATGATGGAGAAATACACGCCCTTGATGCGCGAGCGGAAGGCGAAGTAGCCGAACACGAAGGCCAGCACGCCCGGCACCAGCACCACCAGCAGCATGGCATAGGCGAAGTGGTCGGTGAAGGCCCAGTACCAGGGGTAATCCTTCCAGTCCAGGAACACCATGAAGTCGGGCAGGCGGCTCTGGTAGACGCCGTCCTGGCCGATGGCGCGCATCAGGTACATGCCGTGGGCGTAGCCTCCCAGCGCGAAGAACAGGCCATGACCCAGCGACAGGATGCCGGCGTAGCCCCACACCAGGTCCAGCGCCAGCGCCGCCAGGGCGTAGCACATGAACTTGCCCAGCAGCGCCACGGCGTAGGCCGAGATGTGCAGCGGATGGCCGGCGGGAAACGCCAGGTTCAGCAGCGGCACCAGCGCCAGCAGCAGCACGCCCGCGCCCAGCGCGGCCCAGGCGCGGCCATTGAACAGGGGCCGGCGCGCCAGCAGGTTGAAATCGGTCAGCGCGGTCTGCTTCATTCGACGCTCCGGCCGCGCGGGGCGAACAGGCCTTGCGGCCGCTTCTGCACGAAAAGCACGATGAGCACCAGGATGGTGATCTTGGCCATGACCGCTCCCGCGTAAGGCTCCAGGAATTTGTTGACGCCGCCCAGGCCGAGCGCGGCGATGACGGTGCCGGCCAGTTGGCCGACGCCGCCCAGCACCACCACCATGAAGGAATCGACGATGTAGCCGCGGCCCAGGTCCGGGCCCACGTTGCCCAGCTGCGACAGCGCCACGCCGGCCAGCCCGGCGATGCCAGAGCCCAGCCCGAACGCCAGCATGTCGACGCGGCCGGTGGGCACGCCGACGCAATCGGCCATGCGCCGGTTCTGGGTAATGGCGCGCACGAACAGGCCCAGCCGCGTGTGGTTCAGCAGCGCCCACACCAGGAACACCACGAACAATGCGAAGCCGATGATGACCAGCCGGTTGTAGGTCAGCACCAGGCCGCCCAGCACGGTGAAGCCGCCGGACATCCAGCTGGGGTTGCCCACTTCCACGTTCTGCGCGCCGAACAGCGTGCGCACGCCCTGCATCAGCATCAGGCTGATGCCCCAGGTGGCCAGCAGCGTTTCCAGCGGCCGGCCGTAGAGCCAGCGGATCACGGTGCGCTCCAGCGCCATGCCGACCAGCGCGGTGACCACGAAGGCCAGCGGCAGCGCCGCCGCCACGTACCAGTCGAGCCAGCCCGGCAGCCAGGCGCGGAACGCCGTCTGCACCAGGTAGGTGACGTAGGCGCCGATCATCAGCAGCTCGCCGTGCGCCATGTTGATGACGCCCATCAGGCCGAAGGTGATGGCCAGCCCCAGCGCCGCCAGCAGCAGCACGCTGCCCAGGCTGAGACCGTAGAACAGGTTGCCCGCCCACTCGATGGTGGCCAGGTGGCGGTCGATGCGCTTGAGCGCGTTGGCGGCCGCCTCGCGCACGCCGGCGTCCGGTTCGGCGTAGACGCCGTCCTGCTGTTGCGTCAGCGCCGCCAGCGTCGGCCGGAAAGCGGCGTTGTCGGTGCGGCCGAGCAGATCGACCGCGTGGCGCCGCACCGCGGGGTCGGCGCTCTTGAGTTCGAGATTGGCCTGCGCGATTTCCAGCGCGGTGCGCACGGCCGGGTCTTTTTCGGCGGCCAGCGCCTTCTCCAGCAGCGGCAGGCGGGCGGGATCGCCGGTCTGTTGCAGGCGGCGGGCGGCGGCCAGCCGTTCCTGCGGGTTGTCGGAGAACAGGCGCGAACCGGCCAGCGCCGCTTCGATCGCGCGCCGCAAGCGGTTGTTGATGCCGATGGCGGCGGCCTCGGGCGGCAGCGCCAGGGAAGCGCCGGTGGCCGGATCGGTGGCCTGGCCCTTGCCGTCGCCGATCAGCACGCGGCCGTCCGGCAGCGCATACAGCTGGTCATTGCCCAGCGCCTGCAACACGGCGGCCGCGCCCGGGCCGGGCTGCTGGCCCAGGGCGGCGATGGCCTGCAGCCGGGCGTCGGTATCGTCGCCCGCCAGCGGCGCCAGCAGCGCCGGGTCCACGCCCGGCGCGGCCGCGTGGGCGGCCAGCGCCGGCGCGGCCAGCAGCCATGCAAGCAGGAGGTGACGCAGGAATTTCGCGATGACCGCATTCAGCATGGCTGCGCTTCCGGTTCCGGTTTAAAGGCCTTGCTTGCTTTCGTTGCCTGGGATGTACGGGCTCCACGGTTGCGCGCGGATCGGGCCCTTGCTCTTCCAGACCACGTTGAACTGGCCGTCCGCCTTGATCTCGCCGATGTAGACCGGCTTGTGCAGGTGGTGGTTGGTCTTGTCCATCTCGATCGAGAAGCCGCTCGGCGAATTGAACTTCTGGCCGCCCATGGCCGCGATCACCTTGTCGACGTCGGTGGTCTTGGCCTGTTCGACCGCCTGCTTCCACATGTGGATGCCGATGTAGGTGGCTTCCATCGGGTCGTTGGTGACCACGGTGTTGGCGTTGGGCAGGTTCTTGGCCTTGGCGTAGGCCTTCCACTTCTTGATGAATTCCTCGTTGACCGGGTTCTTGATCGACTCGAAGTAGTTCCAGGCGGCCAGGTGGCCCACCAGCGGCTTGGTGTCGACGCCGCGCAGTTCTTCCTCGCCCACCGAGAACGCCACCACCGGCACGTCGGTGGCCTTCAGGCCGGCGTTGCCCAGTTCCTTGTAGAACGGCACGTTGGAGTCGCCGTTGATGGTGGAGATGACGGCGGTCTTGCCGCCGGCGGCGAACTTCTTGATGTTAGCGACGATGGTCTGGTAGTCGGAATGGCCGAACGGGGTGTAGACCTCGTCGATGTCGCTGTCCTTGACGCCCTTGGAGTGCAGGAAGGCGCGCAGGATCTTGTTGGTGGTGCGCGGGTACACATAGTCGGTGCCCAGCAGCACGAAGCGCTTGGCGCCGCCGCCGTCTTCGCTCATCAGGTATTCCACGGCCGGAATCGCCTGCTGGTTGGGCGCGGCGCCGGTGTAGAACACGTTCTTCTCCAGTTCCTCGCCTTCGTATTGCACCGGGTAGAACAGCAGGCCGTTCAGTTCCTTGAACACCGGCAGCACCGACTTGCGCGACACCGAGGTCCAGCAGCCGAACACCACCGCCACCTTGTCCTGCGACAGCAGCTGGCGCGACTTCTCGGCGAACAGCGGCCAGTTCGAGGCCGGGTCGACCACCACCGCTTCGAGCTTCTTGCCCATCACGCCGCCGTTGGCGTTGATCTCGTCGATGGTCATCAGGGCCACGTCCTTGAGCGACGTCTCCGAGATGGCCATGGTGCCCGACAGCGAATGCAGGATGCCGACCTTGATGGTGTCTTCGGCGGCGAACAGTTGCGGCATCCAGCCGGACATGGCCAATAGGCTGGCGGCGGTCAATTGCTTGAGGGCTAGTCTGCGTTTCATGGTGACTCCTGGATGGGAAGAAGCCGGCGGCGCCGGCGATAACGGTCTCAAAGCCTGGGACTGCATCCAACTACCTCTGCGCGCGGCCCTGCCGAAGCAAGGGCGTGACCAGGACTCAAAAGCAAAAGGCGTGCCAGGCGCATCGGGGGCGCGATGCGCTGTATGGAGCGATAGGGAAAGGGGCATGCCGGCGGTGGCGGCGGGACGACGACGGCACGGTTCAATCTGGTGCCGCGTGCACAAAATCGGTGCGGACCTTGCCCGCTCCGGGTGCGGCGGCCAAGCGCGTGAGGCGCCCGGCGTGGCGCCGCCACCCGGCGCGCGCAGTGGCGGCGCGGGGCGCGGCCGACATGGCACGCGTATTGCTTGGGAATCCGTACTTGTATACAAGAGAGGATTCCAGCATGAATGCCGTAGCAACGCAGCAGGGCCCCATCGGTTGGACGATCGCGCAATGGCTGTCGGCCTATGAAAACGACGGGGTGACCCCGGATACGTTGTTGCCGTCCCTGTTGCCCGCGCCGGACGCCGCCGCCGATAACGCGTGGATCTCGCGGGTCAGCGCGCCGGTGCTGGCGCGCCAGCTCGACGACCTGCGCCTGCTGCTGGCCGCCGCCGGCGGCGACCGCGCCCGCCTGCCGCTGTACGGCGTGCCGTTCGCCATCAAGGACAACATCGACGCGGCCGGCTGGCCGACCACGGCGGCCTGCCCCGAGTTCGCCTACACGCCGGACGAAGACGCCACCGTCGTGCGGCGCCTGCGCGCGGCCGGCGCCATCCTGATCGGCAAGACCAACCTCGACCAGTTCGCCACGGGCCTGGTCGGCACCCGCTCGCCGCATGGCGCGGTGGCCAACAGCTTCAACCCCGAATACATCAGTGGCGGCTCCAGTTCCGGCTCCGCCTCGGTGGTGGCGCGCGGGCTGGTGGCGTTTTCGCTGGGCACCGACACCGCGGGCTCGGGCCGCGTGCCGGCGGGCTTCAACAATATCGTCGGCCTGAAGCCGACCAAGGGCTGGCTCAGCACCGCCGGCGTGGTGCCGGCCTGCCGCACGCAGGACTGCGTGTCGATCTTCGCGCTGACGGTGGACGATGCCGAACGCGTGGCCGGCATCGCCGGGGGCTATGACGAGCGCGATCCGTATTCGCGCGCGCAGCCGGCCGGCGCCGCCGCGCCCTGGCCCGCCACGCCGCGGCTGGCCGTGCCGGATCGCCTGGAGTTCTTCGGCGACGCGCAGGCCGGCGCCGCGTTTGAGGCGGCGGTGCAGGCGCTCAAGGCCGCGGGCGCGGTGATCGAGCCGATTGATTTCTCGCCTTTCGCCGAGCTGGCGGCGCTGCTGTATCAAGGGCCCTGGGTGGCCGAGCGTTTCGCCGCCGTCGAGTCGCTGTGGCGCGACAAGCCCGAGGCCATCCATCCGGTGGTGCGCGGCATCGTCGAAGGCGCGGCCAACTACGACGCGCTCGACGCCTTCAAGGCCGAGTACCGCCGCGCCGAGCTGACGCGCCGCATCCACCAGTCGCTGCAAGGCTTCGACGCGCTGGTGGTGCCGACCTCGCCGTCGATCTACACCATCGCGCAGTTGCAGGCCGACCCGGTGCGTCTCAATTCGCAGTTGGGCATCTACACCAACTTCGCCAACCTGGCAGACCTGTCCGCGCTCGCGCTGCCGGCGGGCATGCGCGGCGACGGCCTGCCGGCCGGCATCACGCTGATCGGCATGGCCTGGCAGGACCGCGCGCTGGCGCGCTTCGGCCGCCAATGGCAGGCGTTGCGCGGCCTGCCGCTGGGCGCCACGGGCCAGCCGTTGCCGCCGATGGGGCCGCCCGCCGCCGACCCGGAACTGCTGCGCGTGGCCGTGGTGGGCGCGCACCTGACCGGCATGCCCCTGAACCACCAACTGACCTCGCGCCGCGCGGTGCTGGTGGAAAAGACCCGCACCGCCGCCGACTACCGGCTCTATGCGCTGGCCAACACCACGCCGCCCAAGCCGGGGTTGGTGAAGTCCGACAGCGGCGCGCCGATCGAGGTGGAGCTGTGGGACATCCCGCTGGCGGCGTTCGGCGCCTTCGTGGCCGAGATCCCCGCGCCGCTGGGCATCGGCACGCTGACGCTGCATGACGGCCGCCAGGTCAAGGGCTTCATCTGCGAGCCGCGCGGCCTGGAGGGCGCGCGCGACATCACCGCCTTCGGCGGCTGGCGCGCCTACCTCGCCAGCCTGAACGCCACCCCCCGCTAATGCCAATCGCCCCTGGGAGCCGAACCGTGTTCGATACCGTCCTCATCGCCAACCGTGGCGAAATCGCCGTCCGCGCCATCCGTACCCTGAAACGCCTGGGCATCCGCAGCGTTGCCGTGTATTCCGATCCCGACCGCAATGCGGCCCATGTGCGCGAGGCCGACGTGGCCGTGGCCCTGGGCGGCGAGAAGGCCGTCGACAGCTATCTGCGCACCGACCTGCTGCTGGCGGCCGCGCGCGAGCACGGCGCACAGGCCATCTACCCCGGCTACGGCTTCCTGTCGGAGAGCGCCGAGTTCGCGGAAGCCTGCGAGGCCGCGGGCATTGCCTTCGTCGGCCCCACGCCGCTGCAGATCCGCGAGTTCGGCCTGAAGCACCGCTCGCGTGAACTGGCGGCCGAAGCCGGCGTGCCGATGACCCCGGGCACGGGCCTGCTGGCCAGCCTGGGCGAGGCGCTGACGCAGGCCGAGCGCATCGGCTATCCGGTGATGCTCAAGAGCACCGCGGGCGGCGGCGGCATCGGCCTGTCGCGGTGCGACAACGAGGCCGAACTGACGGTGGCGTTCGACAGCGTGCAGCGCATGGGCGAGCACTTCTTCCGCGACGGCGGCGCCTTCATCGAGCGTTATGTGGACAACGCCCGCCACGTCGAGGTGCAGATCTTCGGCGACGGCGCGGGCCGCGTGCTGGCGCTGGGCGAGCGCGATTGCTCGGTGCAGCGGCGCAACCAGAAGGTGATCGAGGAAACTCCCGCGCCGCACCTGCCGGCCGCGACCCGCGCGGCGCTGCTGGCGGCGGCGGTCAAGCTGGGCGAGTCAGTGGCCTACCGCTCGGCCGGCACGGTCGAATTCATCTACGATCCGGCGCGCGACAGCTTCTATTTCCTGGAGGTCAACACCCGCCTGCAGGTGGAGCACCCGGTGACCGAGGCGGTGACCGGGCTGGACCTGATCGAATGCATGCTGCGCGTGGCGGCGGGCGAGCCGCTCGACCTGGCCGCGATGTCGCGCGCGCCGCAAGGCGCGTCGATCGAGGTGCGGCTGTACGCCGAAGACCCGCTGCGCCAGTTCCAGCCGTCGCCCGGCGTGCTGACGGAGGTGCATTTTCCTGAAGGCGTGCGCCTGGACGGCTGGGTCGCGACGGGCACCGAGGTGCCGCCGTTCTACGACCCGATGCTGGCCAAGCTCATCGTGCACGCCGACACCCGCGAGGCCGCGCTCGACAAGCTGGCCGACGCGCTGGCGCACACCCGCCTGCACGGCATCGCCACCAACCTGGACTACCTGCGCCAGATCGTGGCCGACGCGCGCTTCCGCGCCGGCCAGCTGTCGACGCGCTTCCTGGAAGGCTTCACCTACCGGCCCGCGGCCATCGAGGTGCTGGAAGCCGGCACCTACACCAGCGTGCAGGATTACCCGGGCCGCACCGGCTATTGGGACATCGGCGTGCCGCCGTCGGGGCCGATGGACGACTACGCTTTCCGCCTGGCCAACCGCATCGTCGGCAACGCGCCCGACGCCGCCGGCATCGAGGCCACGCTGGTCGGGCCGACGCTGCGCTTTCATGGCGACGCCATCGTCGCGCTCACCGGCGCCGAATGCGCCGCCACGCTCGATGGCGCGCCGGTGCCGATGTGGCAGCCGGTCACGGTGCGCGCGGGCCAGGTGCTGGCCACGGGTCGCGCGCTGTCCGGCTGCCGCACTTACCTGGCGGTGCGCAACGGGCTGGACGTGCCGGTCTACCTGGGCAGCCGCTCGACCTTCGCGCTGGGCCAGTTCGGCGGCCACGCCGGCCGCACGCTGCGGGTCGGCGACATGCTGCCGCTGGTGCGTCCCGAGCTGCCGGCCGCGAGCGCCCAGGCGCCCGTGAGCGCGCCGCAGGCCGCGCCGGCCGAACTGATTCCCGCCTATGGCAACACCTGGGAGATCGGCGTGCTGTACGGCCCGCATGGCGCGCCGGACTTCTTCCGCCCCGAGGCCATCGAGGCCTTCTTCGCCGCCGATTGGGAGGTGCACTACAACTCCAACCGCCTGGGGGTGCGCCTGACCGGCCCCAAGCCCACCTGGGCGCGCGAGAACGGCGGCGAGGCCGGCCTGCATCCGTCCAACATCCATGACTGCGAATACGCCATCGGCAGCATCAACTTCACCGGCGACAGCCCGGTGATCCTGACGCGCGACGGTCCCAGCCTGGGCGGTTTCGTCTGCCCGGTGACGATCGCGCGCGCCGAACTGTGGAAGGTGGGGCAGGTCAAGCCGGGCGACCGCATCCGCTTCGTGCGCATCGACTACGCCGAGGCGGTGGCGCGCGAGGCCGCGCAGGACCGCAGCGTGGAGCAGTTGCGCGCCGTGGCGCCGCAGGCCACCACGCCCTCGGCGCTGCCCGCCACGGCCTCGGAGACCATCATCGCGGCGCTGCCGGCGACGGGCAGCCGGCCGTCGGTGTCGTACCGCCAGGCGGGCGACGGCTACCTGCTGCTGGAGTATGGCGACAACGTGCTCGACCTGGCGCTGCGCATGCGCATCCACCTGCTGATGGAGGCGCTGGCGGCGCGGCCGATCGATGGCGTGCGCGAGCTGTCGCCGGGCGTGCGCTCGCTGCAGATCCGCTACGACAGCCGCGTGATCCTGCAGCAGGCGCTGATCGCGCGGCTGCTGGAGATCGAAACACAGTTGGCCGACGTGGCGACGCTGAAGGTGCCGACCCGCGTGGTCTACCTGCCGATGGCGTTCGAGGATTCGGCCACGCTGGGCGCGGTGCAGCGCTACCAGGAAACCGTGCGCGCCAGCGCGCCGTGGCTGCCGAACAATGTCGACTTCATCCAGCGCATCAACGGCCTGGCCAGTCGCGAGGACGTGCGTCGCATCGTGTTCGACGCCAGCTACCTCATCATGGGCCTGGGCGACGTCTACCTGGGCGCGCCGTGCGCGGTGCCGATCGATCCGCGCCATCGGCTGCTGACGTCCAAGTACAACCCGGCGCGCACCTTCACGGCCGAGGGCACGGTGGGCATCGGCGGCGTCTACATGTGCATCTACGGCATGGATTCGCCCGGCGGCTACCAGCTGGTGGGCCGCACGCTGCCGATCTGGAACAAGTTCCTGAAGAACCCGGTGTTCCAGGACGGCAAGCCGTGGCTGCTGCGCTTTTTCGACCAGGTGCGTTTTTATCCGGTGAGCGAGGCCGAACTCGATACGCTGCGCGAGGACTTCCGCGAGGGCCGCGCCACGGTGCGGATCGAGGAGGAGGTGTTCGACTTCGCCGCGCACCAGCGCTTCCTGGCCGAGCAGGCCGACAGCATCGGCGCGTTCCAGGCGCGCCAGAAGACGGCGTTCGACGCCGAGGTGGCGCTGTGGAAGCACGAGGACGTGGCGGTGGCGCCGGCCGAGGCCGCGCCCGAGACGCAGACCCCGCTGCGCGAAGGCGAACGGCTGGTCAGCGCCGACATGTGCGGCAACATCTGGAAGATTCCGGTGCAGGTGGGCCAGAGCGTGGCGGCGGGCGACACGCTGGTGGTGGTCGAGGCCATGAAGATGGAACTCTCGGTGATCGCGCCGGTGTCGGGCACGGTCACGGCCATCCGCTGCGTGCCGGGCAAGCCGGTGAATGCCGGCGACGCGCTGCTGGTGCTGGCCGAGGACGCGACGTGCCCCGTGACCTGAGCGGCATGCGCGACCCCGTCAGCATCAGCCCGGCGCTGCGGCAGGCGCCGGTGCTGGCTGGGTCGCTGGCGGACCAGGTCTACCAGCGCATCAAGGACGAGCTGTTCGACTTCCGGCTGCTGCCGGGCGATCGCTTTACTGAGGCGGAGCTGGCGTTGCGGCTGGGGGTGAGCCGCACGCCGGTGCGGCTGGGACTGGCGCGGCTGGAGCGCGAGGGCTTCGTGCTGCCCAGTCCGCGCAGCGGCTGGCAGGTGCGGCCGTTCGATTTCGAGCGCTTCGAGGCGCTGTACGACGTGCGCGTGGTGCTGGAGCTGGCGGCGGTCGAGCGGTTGTGCGCGCGCGAGCACATGGACGATAGCGGCCTGCTGGGGGCGTTGACGGATGTGTGGCTGGTGCCGCCGGCACAGCGGATCCTGGATGGGCGGATGGTGGCGGAGCTGGACGAGGCCTTTCACTGCTCACTGGTGGCGGCTGCCGGGAATGCGGAGATGGCGCTGATCCACCGGGAGGTGACGGAGAAGATCCGGATCGTGCGGCGGCTGGATTTCACCAAGGAGTTCCGGGTGGATGCGACGTATGAGGAGCATGGGGCGATTTTGCGGGCGGTGCTGGCTCGGCGGGGGGAGGCGGCGGGGAGGATGTTGCGGGGGCATATTGAGATGAGCAAGGCTGAGGTGAGGAAGATTACGCTGCATATGTTGCATGTGGCTCGGGAGGGTTCTTAAGGCGCGGCGGGGGGAGGGTGCCGGGCGGGCGCGGGGCTACGATTGCGGTCCGGAGCGTTCGCTCCGGACTACCCCTTCGTCATCCTCGTCCTCGCCTTCGGCGACTCCTTCGGATTCCCTCGGGCGCATCTACACGCCCCGCACCCGCCCGGCACCCTCCCCCCGCCGCTCGTGCATCTCCATGCGGCGGATGGCGGGGAGAATGGCTTGCTTGGTGTTCTGCTCAGCGTTGTTTGGGGGGCGGAGGAGTTTGCGGGGCCCGCCAAAAACGGCTGCGCGGGCAGCCGTTTTTGGCATACATCGGGTGGGGCGTCGGGGGTGTGGTCGCTGCGCGAAGTGGCGGCGATGGGGGGCGCGCTTTGCGGCGCGCTTGTGGGAGGGCAACTGATTCTCGAACGAGGGTGTCTGAGCAGGGGCTTTGTTGAAGCCCGCGGGCAGATTGGCACTCGCCGGGCGCGCCCGCGCCCGGGTCAGCCTTGCAGTTGTTTGTAGACTTCTTCGGAGACGCGCTGCAGTTCGTCGCGGCTGACGGCGCCGGAGAGGGCGTAGCCGAATTGGCCTTCGACCCAGTAGAAGACGCGGACGGGGCCTTCCTGGGTGAATTGGAAGGCGGTCTGGCCGCCGGCGGCTTCGCGGGTGACGTAGAGGGTCAGGCGTTGGCCGTCGGGGGCGCCGTACATGAAGAGGGCGACGGGGCCGCTGCCGCCGGGCAGCAGGCGGCCGCCGACGAGGTCGTAGCCGGCGTGGGTCAGGGAGGGGGCGCGCACGGGGGCGCCGAGGCGCTTGGTGAGCCAGGTGACCAGGGCCTTTTCGTTGTCGCCGCTGACTTCGACGGGGCGGCCCATGTCGGGGGCGTAGACGGCGTGGGCGATGGCGGCGCGCTGGGCGTAGCCGCCGGCGGCGCGGTCGGGCGTGGCGGTGGCCAATACGGTTTGCAGGTGGCGGGCGTCCAGGGCGCCGCGCGCCAGCCAGGCGGTGCTGGCGCTGATGGCGGCGATGGCGATGCCGGCGGCCACGGCGCGCCACGGCAGGCGGCGCGCGGGGGGCGAGAGCGGCAGGCGCAGGGGCAGGGGTTCGTCCAGCACCGGGTCCAGCAGGGCGTGCAGGGCGTGGCGCTGGGCTTGCCAGGCCTGGACGCGGGCTAGGTCCTGCGGGTGGGCGGCGAGGAAGGCGTCGACCTCGGCGTGGCGGCCGGGCGGCAACTGGCCGTCGGCGTAGGCGTGCAGGTCGGCTTCGGTGATCGGGTTGCCGGCGGTCGGGACGGCGTGGAGGCGTTTGTCGTTCATGTCATTTCACGCGATGGAGCCGGCTGGCGGGTTCCTGGCCTTGCATCAGGGCGCCCAGCCGTTCGCGGGCGCGCGACAGGCGCGACATGACCGTGCCCGGCGGCACGCCCAGCACCTGCGCGGTTTCCTGGTACGACAGGTCTTCCACGCACACCAGCAGCAATACTTCGCGCTGCTCGGCCGGCAGGCCTTGCAGGCAGCGGTCCAGGTCGCGCACCTCCAGGTGGTCGGTCTGCGTGGCGCGCACCGGCAGGTCGGGCAGGTCGCCCGCGCGGGCCTCCTCGGCCTGCCGGTGGCTGGCGCGCACGCCGTCGATGAAATGGTTATGCATGATGCCGAACATCCACGCCCTCAGTTCGCCGCGGCGCTGCCAGCGCGAGTAGCGGCTCCAGGCGCGTTCGAGCGTGTCCTGCACCAGGTCATCGGCCCGGTGCGGGTCGCCCGTCAGCCCGCGCGCGTAGCGCCGCAGGCTGGGGATGCAGGCCAGGATCGCGGCTTCGTCGTCGGCGCGCATGGTCGGGCGTGGATGGGCGGCGAAAGCGCGGTCAGGGTTTGGCGGCGTGCCAGACGTCCTTGAAGTTGTCGCCGGTCTTGTCGCCCGGCTTGGCGTCCTTGGCGTACAGGTAGACCGGCTTGCCCTTGTAGGCCCACTGCTTGGAGCCGTCGTCGCGGGTGATGATGCTCAGGTCGCCCGAGGCCTTGGCGTCGGCGGCGGCGGTGACCGGGGGCCAGATCTTGGCGCACTGGTCGTTGCAGGCGCTCTTGCCGCCGGCGTCCTTGTCGAAGGTGTAGAGGGTCATGCCGGCGCTGTTGACCAGGACGCCGTCCTGGGCCTTGACGGCCTGGGCGTGGGCGCCGGCCGAGAACAGGGCGGCGGAGGAGAGAACCAGGGCTGCGGCGATTTGAGTACGCATGTCGTGCCTCGTAGATGGGAAAGTGGGGGGACTGCCCTCTACAGACGCCGGACGGAACCGGAATATTCCGCCACCGGACAAAAAAATGGGGAGGGCCGGGGATGACGATCCAACCGAGCCTCGCGCGGGCCCTTCGCGGCGGCCGCTGTCAGGCGTGGCCGCCGGCGGGCGGGGCGGGTTCGTAGCGCATTTCTATTTCCAGGGCGGTTTCCTCCACGGGAATGAAGCCCAGCGACTCGTAGAGCCGGCGGGCGGGGTTGCCCTTCAGGACGGACAGGGTGACCGGGGCGCCTTCGTCGTCCGCCTGCCGCAGCAGGCCCGCCAGCAGGCGCCGGCCCAGCCCCTGGCCCTGGAAGGCCGGGTCGATCTGGATCTGCACGACGCGCCAGCCGGCCGGATCGCGGAAGGTCTTGAACAGGCCGGCCGGGCGGCCGTGCAGCCAGACGATCTGGGCGTCGTCGAAGTGGTAGCGGATGCGCGCCAGGTGATGCGCGTCGTCCTGCGGCGCGCCGGCGCGCGCCAGGTGTTCGGTCATGGTCGCCTTGCGCAGCGACAGCAGGAATGGCAGGTCGTCTTCGGTGGCGGCTTGCAGCGCCAGGGAATGGGGGCTCATGGTGCGGCTTCAGGGTTGCTTGGAGGGGCCACGCTTGGCGCTTTTGCCGGCCTGGTGGATAAGGTTATAGAGCTGTTGCGCCGCCGGCGCCAGGGGGCGGCCCCGGCGCGAGATCAGGCCCAGGCTGCGGGTGACGCGGGGATGTTCGAGCTTGACGCCCGCCAGGGTGGCGTGGCCGGCCGGGGGCATCGCCAACTGCGGCACCGCCGCCACGCCCAGGCCCGCCTCAACCAGCCCCAGCAGCGTCATGACGTGGCTGACCTCGAAGGCGCTGACGGTGCGCTTGCCGCTCTTGGCCAGCGCGTCGTCGATCAGCAGGCGGTTGCCGCTTTCCTTGGCCACGGTCATGAAGCGTTCCTGCGACAGTTCTTCCCACGACACGCTGCGGCGCGCGGCCAGCGGATGGTCCCGCCGCACCGCCAGCACGAAGTCCTCGCGCAGCACCGCCTTGAAATCCACGTCGGGCTCCTGGGTGCCGAAAAAACTGATGCCGAAGTCGGCGCGACCGGTCACCACGCTGTTGAGCACGGTGTGGGCGGTCTCGTCGATGATGCGGACCCGTATCCGAGGAAAGCGCTGGGCGTAGTCATGGATGATGGCGGGCAGGAAGTAGTAGGCCACCGACGGCACGCAGGCCACGGTCACCAGCCCGCCGCGCTG
The DNA here is from genome assembly GCF_040084795.1 of Achromobacter sp. HNDS-1. Classification (NCBI taxonomy): domain Bacteria; kingdom Pseudomonadati; phylum Pseudomonadota; class Betaproteobacteria; order Burkholderiales; family Alcaligenaceae; genus Achromobacter; species Achromobacter sp. HNDS-1. The sequence continues at coordinate 2,045,948 of NZ_CP157584.1, read as the reverse complement.
CGCCGCCAGGTCGCCGATGCTGAGCACCGCGCGTTCCAGTTCGTCGATGGCGCCGCGCGCCCGTTCCAGGAAGATGCGGCCGACGTGCGTCAGCGCCACGCGGCGCGTGGTGCGTTCCAGCAGGCGCGCGCCCAGCAGGTCCTCCAGCTTGTCGATGCGGCGGCTGAGCGCGGGCTGCGACAGGTTCAGGTCTTCGGCGGCGGCGCGAAAACTGGCGCGCTCGGCCACGGCCACGAAAGCCTGCAATTCCTGTAAATCGAAATTGATGCGTGCCATGCATTAATCCATCCGTAAGTTGCAATTCAAATAATAGCCGCGTCGTCGCAGAATGCACGGCATGGAAACGATCATCCCTTGCGTACTGATGCGTGGCGGCACCTCCCGCGGCCCCTTTTTTCTTGGCGACTGGCTGCCGGCCGATCCCGCCGACCGCGACCGGCTGCTGTTGCAGGCCATGGGTTCGCCCCACGCGCTGCAGGTCGACGGCCTGGGCGGCGGCAATTCGCTGACCAGCAAGGTCGCGATCGTGTCGCGCTCGACCCGGCCCGACTGCGATATCGACTATCTGTTCGCACAGGTCTCGGTGGACCGCGCCAGCGTCGACACCCGTCCCAACTGCGGCAACATGCTGTCGGGCGCCGCGCCCTTCGCCATCGACGAGGGCCTGATCGCCGCGGCCGACGGCGAAACCTCGGTGCGGGTGCACAACGTCAACACGGGCGCCGTGATCGAGGCCGTGGTGCAGACGCCGGGCGGCCGCCTGACCTATGAAGGCGAGGCGCGCATCGACGGCGTGCCGGGCGCCGCCGCGCCCGTGCGCCTGAATTTCCTCGACGCCTGGGGGGCGGTCACCGGCCGCCTGTTCCCGACGGGACAGCGTCAGGAGAAGGTGGACGGCGTGGCCGCCACGCTGATCGACGCCGCCATGCCGATGGTGTTGCTGCGCGCCGCCGACTTCGGCCTGCGTGGCGACGAATCGCCCGCCGAGCTGGACGCCAACACCGCGCTGCTGACGCGCCTGGAACGCATTCGCCGCGAAGCCGGCGCCCGCATGGGCCTGGGCGACGTGTCGGACAGCGTCATCCCCAAGCCGGTGCTGCTGGCGCCGGGCAGCGATGCCGCCGCCCTGTCGCTGCGCTCGCGCTACTTCACGCCGCATGCCTGCCATCGCGCCCACGCCGCCACCGGCGCGGTGGGCGTGGCGGCCGCCTTCCTCATGCCTGGCACGGTGGCGCATGATTGCGGCGGCCCGGCGCCACGGCCGGGCTACCGCGGCGTGCGCATCGAACACCCGTCGGGAGGCATGGACATCGACGTGAAGCTGGATGACGCCAGCGGCGAGGTACAGGCCGCCGGCCTGGTGCGCACCGCGCGCAAGATCATGAAGGGCCTGCTGTACGTGCCGGGGCGCTACGGCGCGGCTCGGCAGGAGCAGGACGCCCGCGCCCGGCTGGCCTCGCGCCAGCCGGTGGCGGCATAAAAAAGACTCGAGACGCAGCGGTCCGCAGAGACCGCCAACAGAACCATCAGGAGACATGACATGGTTTTCCCCACTCGCGGCACGCTGGGTGCCGCCGCGCTCTGCCTGGCCCTGGCCAGCCCGGCCGTTCACGCCGAATTCCCCGAACGCGCCATCACCATGGTGGTGCCCACCGCCGCCGGCGGCGGCAATGACACCCTGGCCCGCGTGATCGGGCAGAAGATGGGCGAACTGCTGGGCCAGACCGTCATCGTGGTCAACAAGCCCGGCGCGCAGGGCGCCATCGCCGCCGATTACGTGGCGCGCCAGCCGGCCGACGGCTACACCCTGATGCTGGGCTACATCGGCACGCACGGCATCAACCCCGCGCTGCAGAAGCTCAACTACGACCCGGTGCGCGACTTCACCGCCATCGGCATGGTGGCCGACTCGCCCACGCTCATGGTGGTGTCCAGCAGCATCGGCGTGCAGGACGTGCCGGGCTTGCTCAAGTATGGCCAGGCCCACCCCGACGGCCTGAGCTACGCCTCGGCCGGCCCGGGCACGGCGCCGGCGGTGGCGGGCGAGCTGTTCAACCGCGCCACCGGCGCGGCCATGCTGGAGATTCCCTACAAGGGCTCGGCCCCCGCCATGACGGACACGTTGGCCGGCGTTACCCAGGTGATGTTTCCCAGCCTGTTCAGCGCCTATCCGCACCTGAAGTCGGGCAAGATCCGCGCGCTGGGCGTGGCCGGCACGCGCCGCGCCAAGGTGCTGCCCGACATGCCGACGCTAGCCGAGCTTGGCGTGCCGGGCGTGGACGTGGCGCAGTGGTACGCCGTGTTCGCGCCCGCCAACGCCGATCCGCAGGTGGTCGCCAAGTTGAACACCGCGCTCAATGGCGCGCTCAACGATCCGGCCGTGGCCGCCAAGATCGACGACCAGGGCGCCGAGGTGCGCATCAGCACACCGGCCGAGCTGGCGGCGTTCGTGCGCGAAGAAGCCGTCAAGTGGAAGAAGCTGGCGTCGACGATTCACGCGGCGCTGTAAATAGCGCCAAGGGCGCGGCGTCGAAGTGGCGCAGGTTCGGAAACACCAGCCGCAGGTCGTCCGGGCTGGCGCCGAACCAGCCGCCCAGCGCCGCGCCCAGCTGCTCCACCGCCAGCGTCGGCAGCAGCCGGCCGTTGTCCACGAACCCGGGTCCGTCCGGCGCGATTTCCGGATGGGTGCCGTGGTAGCGTCCGCCGTTGACGGCGCCGCCCAGCACGAAATGATGCGCGCCCCAGCCGTGGTCCGAGCCGTTGCCGTTCGATCCCAGCGTCCGGCCGAATTCCGAAGCGGTGAAGGTGGTGACCTGGCGCGCCACGCCCAGGCCCGCCAGCGCCGTCTGGAAGGCGGCCAGCGCCTGGCCCAGCTCCTTGAGCAAGGCGGGGTGGGTATCGTTCAGGCCGGTGTGGTTGTCGTAGCCGTTTTGCGACACGAAGAACACCTGGCGCCGCGCCCCGAGGGTCTGGCGCGCCGCGATGATGCGGGCCACGATCTTCAACTGCTGCGCCAGCGGCGAGGCGAAATCGCCCGGCACGGCCACGCCAGACAATGCCGTCCGCAGCCGCGTGTCGGCGTCGATCGACTGCGCCGCGATGCGCGACATTTCCCGTTCCATCAGGTGCTCGCGCGGTTGCGTGATCAGCTGGCGCAACAGCGCGGTGCAGGCGCTGGAGCCATACATGTCGCGCGTCAGCAGTTCGATGCGGGTCGAGCCGTTCACGCCGACCCGGTAACCCGCGACGTGGCGGCCCGCCAGCAGCACGGTGCTGCCGCCGGCGGTGATGCCGGTGAAGCTGCGCTGCGCGTTGATGTCGGCGTACAGGTCCGTCAGCCGCCCGGCCCAGCCGGAGGAAGCGCCTTCCGGCGCCAGCGCCTGCCAGTACGACTGCTGGTCATTGTGCGAGAACAGCTTGGGCGGTAGCGGCACGCGCGCGCCGATATAGTCCGCCTTGCTGGTGGGCACCACCAGCGGGCCGACGTTCAGCACCGCCGCCATCTCGCCGCGCTCGAACAGCGGCGCCAGCGGCGCCAGCGATGGGGCCAGCGCGAACTGCGCGCCGCCGGTGGCGGGCGTTGCGCCGCGCAGCGCCGTGGCCTGCAGCGCCTCGCGCGGCAAGGCGATGTCGGTGCGCGCCGCGGCGTAGGCGCGATAAGCGCCCGGGTCGAACGGCACCAACGTGTTGAACGGATCGTTGCCGCCGTACAGGAACACGCACACCAGCGCCTTGTAGTCGCCGGGCGGCGCGGATTGCGCCGCCGCCGCGCCCAGCGCCACCAGGTTCAGTGCCAGCGGCGCCGCCGCGTGCGTGGCGCCCAGGGCGCAGGCGCGCAGCAGGAAATCGCGGCGATCGGCTTTCATTTCTGCACCAGGTATTCGGGGCTGGCCGCCACCAGCGTGATGGCGGCGCGCACGCGGTCGCGCGGCCGTTCGCGCGGCAAGGTGTCGACCGCCTGCGCGATGGCCTGCGCCGTGGCCTCGCTGAAGGCGTCGCCCGCCAGCAGCAGCACGATGCGCGCCACCAGCGCGTCGGCGTCGGCGGCCAGCGCGATCTCGGCGGTGTACGGCGTCTGCAGGTCTTCCCAGCCGCGATCGACGTAGATGGCCACGAAGTTCAGGTAGCCGGCGATGCTGGTTTCATCGGTGATCTGCAGTTCCGGCGCCACCAGGCCGCGCCGCGCCAGTTCGGTGACGGGCGGCGTATAGCGCGGCCGGAAGAAGTTGAACACGCTGGCCGAGCGCATCGGGCTCTGCGCCAGCCGGATGGTGTTGTCGGTGGTGTCGGGCATGGCCCAGGCGCCGTTGGTGGAGGTGGCGCCGAACGCCCGCGCCCAGCCGGAAAAGCGCAGGATGGGCTCGCGCACCTTGCCCCAGTCGGGCGACGAAAGATCGGGATGGCGGGCCTCGTCGTCCAGCAGGATGGCGCGCACCACCGCCTTGAGGTTGCCGCGCGCGCCGTGGCCGTCGTCGTCGAACACGGCCGCCACGCGCCCGACATAGGCCGGACTCGGATTGCTGGTGACCAGCCGCTGGATCAGCTGCGTGCCGATGAACGGCCCTACGTTGGGATGCGCGCTGATCACTTCCATCGCGCGCTTGAGCGACAGATGGCCGTCGGTGCCGGGCGGAATCACCGCGCCCAGGAAGCGCTTTTCCGCTAGCGAATGCAGCGCCGGATTGAGCGCCATCGGCCGGCGGTGGAACTGCACGTCGGTCTCCGGCCCGTCCAGGTCCCAGCCGGTGAAGACCTTGGCCAGGCCTTGCACGTCGGCATTGTCGTAGGTCTCCACGGGGGCGCCGTTCACCAGCCGCGGCGTGCCGTCGCGGTTCAGTTCGATCAGGCCGATGCTGAACAGCTGCATCACCTCGCGCGCATAGTTCTCGTCGGGATGGCGGCCGGTGCGCGGATCTTCCTTGCGGTTGCCGCGATAGGTCAGCATGCAGCCCATCGACAGGTTGCGGGTGACGGCGGTGAGCAGGTCCCGGTAGTTGCCCAAGGCATGCTCGGCCAGCAGGTCCATGAAGCCGGCGGCGCCGAACAGCGGCCAGTTGGCGGTGATCGACGCCACCCCGACCACGAAGATCTCCGACAGCGCGAACGCCACCCGGGTGCGCACTTGATCTTCCGCGCTGATGAACTTGCGCCACAGCGTCGATTCCAGCGGCGCGTTGATGCCGTTGCCCTTGTAGGCCTCGGTGTCCTTGCCTTGCTGCAGCAGCCAGTCGAAATGGCTTTGCGAGGGCGCCAGCGCCAGCTGCGCGTCGAGCCATCCGGCGTAGCCGTCGCGCACCACCGCGTCGATCAGCGCCGGCGTCGGGCCGAAGGTGGCCTGCGCCAAAAAGCGCGAGGCCTGGCCGGGCGTGGGCGGGCGGGTTTCAGCGGAAGCGGGCGGCGCCGCTCCGGACGGCGACGCGGACATGCAGGCAGCCCCGGGGTCGAATGCGAAAGCCTACGGTAGCGAAGCGCCAGGGGGGCTTCAAGACCGCCATTCGGACGAGAGACTAATACTTTTGCACGAGGCGCGCGCGAGCGGCGCGCCGGCCCGCGCGGGGGCCGGTCAGGCCACGCGGATTACACCGAACGGGTGATGCCGCCGTCGATGCGGATGTTCTGCCCGGTGATGTACGAGGAAGCGTCGGAGGCCAGGAAGGCGATCAGGTCGGCCACTTCCTCGGCGGTGCCGTAGCGGCCCATCGGGATGCGCGCGCGCCGGTCTTCCTTTTCCGGCAGGCTGTCGATGAAGCCGGGCAGCACATTGTTCATGCGCACGTTGTGTTCGGCGTATTCGTCCGCGAACACCTTGGTGAATGCGGCCAGGCCGGCGCGGAACACGCCGGACGTGGGGAACAGCGCCTCCGGCTCGAAGGTGGCGTAGGTCGAGATGTTGACGATGGCGCCGGTTTTCTGCTGCTTCATGACCGGCGCCACCAGGCGCGCGATGCGCACCACGTTGAGCAGGTAGAACTCCATGCCCAGGTGCCAGTCGTCGTCGCTGATTTCCAGCAGCGGGCCCTTGGGACCGTGGCCGGCGCTGTTGACCACGGCGTCGACGCGGCCCCACTTCTGCAGGGTCGCGTCCACCAGCCGCGCCAGGTCCTCGGGCGAGCGGTTCGAACCGGTCACGCCCAGGCCGCCCAGTTCGGCGGCCAGCGCCTCGCCCTTGCCGGACGAGGACAGGATCGCCACGCGGTAGCCGTCGGCCGCCAGTTTGCGCGCCGCCGCCGCGCCCATGCCGCTGCCGCCGGCGGTGATGATTGCCACTTTATCCGTGCTCATGCGTCGTTCCCCAGGGTGTCGGAAAACGGCCATTGTAGGGGCGGGCGCGGCGGCCCCGCGAAGATCCCGCGAGGCCGGCAGGGGCGATCAGTCGACCAGCTTGAGCACGCCCTTCATCAGCGCGAAGTGGCCGGGGAACGAGCAGAAGTAGGCGTAGTCCTGGCCGGCGGCCAGCTTGCTGACGTCGAAGGTGACCGAATCGGTCTCGCCGCCGCCGATCACCTTGGTGTGGGCGATGACGCGGGCGTCGTCCTTCTTGACGTAGTTGTTGTCCAGGCCGGCGGCCATGCCGTCGTTGACGGCGCCCTGCATGTCGGCCTGCTTGGTCAGCACCCAGTTGTGGCCCATGACGTTCTTGGCCAGCGTGCCCGGGTGCTTGAGGTTCACGGTGAACTGCTTGCAGCTCTTGCTGACCGTGATTTCCTTCTTGTCGAACTGCATCTGATCGGTGCCGGCGATATCGACCGAGCATTCGGCCGCCAGCACGGGGGCCGAGGCCAGGGCCAGGATGGTCGCGGCGCAGAGATTCTTCAACAGCATGTTCATGCCTCCAGGGATCGAGGGAAGTGGAGCCGCGCGCTTCGCGGGACGCGAGCCGCGCGGCCGTTGCGCTATTCTCGCCCCAGTCTACTCCTCGTGGCGCGGGCGGGCCCGCAAGGGGTTTGACGCAACGCAAGCGGGCGTTACCGAATTGCGTGGCATGGACTCGCTTGCGCCGTTTTTCCGCGTTTTCCCACGATGCCGCGGTTCAGCGGGCGGCGTCCGCGGCGCTGACGCGCCAGATCGCATTGCCGACATCATCGGCCACCAGCAGCGCGCCCTGGCGGTCCAGCGCCACGCCCACGGGCCGGCCGCGCGCCTGGCCCGCGTCGTCCAGGAATCCCGTCAGCACGTCTTGCGCCTGGCCGTCCGCGCGCGTGCCGGTGAACGGCACGAAGATGACTTTGTAGCCGCTGCGCGGGTCGCGGTTCCACGAGCCGTGCTGGCCCACGAACATGCCGTGGATGAACGGCGCCGGCAACCTGGCGCCGCCGGACCAGGCCAGCCCCAGCGAGGCGGTGTGCGGCCCCAGCGCGTAGTCGGGCACGATCGCCTGCGCCACCAGGTCGGGGCGCGGCGGCTTGACCCGGGTGTCGACGTGCTGGCCGAAGTAGCTGTACGGCCAGCCATAGAAGCCGCCGTCGCGCACCGAGGTCATGTAGTCGGGCACCAGGTCGCTGCCCAGTTCGTCGCGTTCGTTCACGGCAGTCCACAGCGTGGTGCCGTCCGGCCCCCAGGCCATGCCCACCGGATTGCGCAGGCCGCTGGCGTAGAGCCGTTTGGCGCCGCTGGCGACGTCGATTTCCCAGATGGCGGCGCGGCCCTCCTCTTCCGCCATGCCGTTCTCCGCCACGTTGCTATTCGAGCCAACCGTCGCATAGAGCTTGGCGCCGTCGGCGCTGGCGATCAGGTTCTTGGTCCAGTGATGGTTGCGGCCCGAGGGCAGGTCGGTCACCTTGACGCCGGGCGCGTCGATGCGGGTCTGGCCGGTCTGGTACGGAAACCGCAGCACCGCATCGGCATTGGCGATATACAGCTGGTCGCCGACGAGCGCCATGCCGAAGGGCGAATTCAGGCCTTCAAGGAATACGCTGCGCGTCTGCGCCGCGCCATCGGGCGTCAGGCCGCGCAGCAGGGTGATGCGGTTGGCGCTGGGCGTGCGCGCGCCGGCGCGCTTCATGACGATGCCGGCGGCCCAGTCCTTGATGCCGCCGGAGGCTTCTGGCGGCTTGGGCGGCGCATTGGTCTCGGCCACCAGCACGTCGCCGTTGGGCAGCACGTACAGCCAGCGCGGGTGGTCCAGGCCGCGCGCGTAGGCGGTGACCGCCAGGCCGCTGGCCGGGGTCGGCAGGCCGGTCTCGCTCCAGCCTACCGCCTTGGCCGTGTTGACGGTGGGAATGAGGGTGGTATTGGGCGCGGGCAGTTCGGGCCGCGGCCCCATGCCGGCCTCGACCGGCAGGCGCGCGACTTCGCCGCAGGCGGCCACCAGGCTGGCGACCGCGACGAGCGCCGGCAACAGATATCGAATTCGCATGGCGCGGCTCCCGGCGCGGATTGGCAGGCTTCCATCATACGACGGCGCGGCGCGGACTTTCGCGCCGCGCCGTCCGCGCATCCGTCCCGGAGCAGGCGCCGGCGCCGTGGTGGCGGGTCAGCGCATGTCGAACGCTTCCTGGTGCCAGCGGACGTCGCCGCGTCCCAGCCGGCGCAGGCCCTTGCGCAGCGCGGTCGCCAGCCCGGCGGGCCCGCAGTACCAGACATTGGCGACACGGCCGGCGGCCACTTCGCCCTGCGCCAGCGCGGCGGCATCCAGTCGCTGGCCGGCGGCGGCGCTGTGCACCTGGAGCGTGACGTTGTCCAGCGCGGCGCAGCGTTGCCGCAGCACCTCAACGAACGGGTCGGCCTGGCCATCGCGCACGCAGTAGTGCAGCCAGACGGGCGGCATGCGGCCAGGCTCCTCGCGGGCCGCCTCCAGCCAAGCCAGGAAGGGCGTGACGCCGATGCCGCCCGCCACCCACACCTGCGGGCCGGCGGCGGGGCGCGCGAAGCGGCCGTAAGGGCCTTCCACCGTGACGGGCGCGCCTTCGCGCAACGTCGCGGCCAGCCGGCTGGTGTAATCGCCCAGCGCCTTGATCTCGAACGTCACGTCGCGGCGCCCGGGGTGCGGCGCGCTGGCGATGGTGAACGGATGCGCGCCCTCGCGCCGGTCGAAGGTGACGAAGGCGAACTGGCCGGCGGCGTGGCCGGGCCAGCGCGCATCGAGTTCACAGGTGACTTCGAGAATGCCCCCCGGGCGTTGCGCCAGCGCCGTCACGCGGCCGGCGGCGCGCCGGCCCTGGCCGATGCGGCCGGCCAGCGACAGCACGGCGGCCCAGGCGCCGCCGGCCATCAACGGCAGCAGCAGCACGCCGGTCGGCCCGGTCCAGTAATAGGCCGGCGCCAACGCCAGGGTATGGAACACCAGTATCAGGTAGGCCAGCGGCATGGCGCGGTGGATGATGCGCCAGGCATGGTACGGAAAGCGGCGCCACAGCGTGATGACCAGCATGGCCAGCAGCGCGTAGATCGTCCATTCGCCCAGGTCCTTGGCCAATCCGCGCGAATCCGCCAGCATGGCCAGCACCGCGTCGCGCGCCGGCCGGCCCTCGGCGCCGACCAGCGCCTTCAGCGGCGTGCTGGCCAGCTTGACCAGCCAATGCGCGGCGCCGGCGCCGATGGCCAGGATGCCGGCCCATTTGTGCAGCCGGTAGACTTTGTCCATGCCGCCCAGCGGCCCCTCCAGCCAGGCTGGACGCAAGGCCAGCAGCATGATCAGCGACATCAGGCCGATGGACCAGACACCTGTCAGGTACAGCGCCTGCTGGCGCAGCACCCAGGGCCAGGCGGCCGAGGCCGCCGGTTGCAGCAGGAGGGCGTCGACGGCCCAGGCGCCGGTCAGCGCGAGCAGGAACAGTCCCAGGGCGGTACGGGTTTTCATGGCATTTGCCTCAGTCCTTGATGCGGCTGCGCAGCACCGCGCCGGTCTGCGCATCGACGCGCAGCTTCACGCGCTGGCCTTGCGGGTTGTCGGCCTTGACGTCGTAGCCGCGGTGATGCTCCAGTTCGATCTCGGTGATGTTGCGATAGCCGGCGGCGGTCAGCACGTCGTAGATCTGGCGCACGGTCAGGATCTGCGCGGCGGGCGCGGCCTGGGCGGTCGCGGCGGGCGCCGGCGCGGCCGGGGCAGGTTGCGGCGCGGTCTGCGCCAGCGCGGCGGCGCCGGTGAGGGTGGCGGCGCCGATGGCCAGGGCGGTCAGGGTTTTGCGGATCGGGTTCATGCGGTTTTCTCCTGAGGGTCGAAGTGGGGCCGTGGATCGGCCATGACGTCATTATTCGGGGGGGCGCATGAACCCGTTCTGAAGCCGTCATTCACCCGCCGTTCATGTTCGACACGCTATAAATGAGACGCTTGCATTCCCCTGTTTTTCCCCCGCGCGCCGGGTTACCCTGGACGCGACCGCCCGACGGAATCCCCATGACCGCACGCCTTCGTATCGGAATCTGGCTGACCGGCCTTGCGCTGGCCCTGGCGCTGGCCGTCGGGCCCGGCGCCGGCCGCGCCGACGAAAGCGACCACGAACAGGCGCGCCAGGCCTTGCAGGCCGGCAAGGTGCTGCCGTTGCGGTCCGTGCTCGATATCGTCGAACGCGACTATCCCGGCCAGGTGGTCAAGGTGGAATTCGAAGAGGATGACGGCCTCTTCCTGTACGAGATCCGCCTGCTGCAGCCCGGCGGCAATCTGGTCAAGCTGAAGATCGATGCGCGCGACGGCGCCGTGCTGGGCATGAAGGGGCGCGACATCCAATTCCGGAACCGACACTGATGCGCATACTTGTCGTCGAAGACGAACCGACCCTGGCGTCGCAACTGGCCGAGGCGCTGCGCCACGGCGGCTACACCGTCGACACGGCGGCCGACGGCGGCTCCGCCCACTACATGGGCGAGGTCGAGACCTACGACGTGGTGGTGCTGGACCTGGGGCTGCCGGTGATGGACGGCCTGACGGTGCTCAAGCAGTGGCGCGCGGCCGGGCGCGGCATGCCGGTGCTGATCCTGACGGCGCGTTCCAACTGGCACGAAAAGGTCGCCGGCATCGACGCCGGCGCCGACGACTACCTGACCAAGCCTTTCCACATGGAAGAACTGCTGGCGCGCGTGCGGGCGCTGTTGCGCCGCCACAGCCACCACGCCAGCGCGCAATGGCGCTGCGGCCCGCTGATGCTCGACACGCGGCTGGCCCGCGCCACGGTCGATGGCCTGCCGCTGAACCTCACCAGCCATGAATTCAAGGTGCTGGCGGTGCTGATGCAGCGCGCCGGCGAGGTGGTCTCGCGCGGCGAACTGATCGAACACATCTACGCGCAGGATCACGATCGCGATTCCAACACCATCGACGTGTTCATCGGCCGCCTGCGCAAGAAGCTGCCGGCCGACACCATCGAGACCGTGCGCGGGCTCGGCTACCGGCTCGCCTGTCCCTCATGACGTCGCCGCGCGCGCCGGGGTCGCTGCGCTGGCGCATGCTGGCCGGCACGCTCGCCTGGATCGCGGCGATCGTCGTGCTGGCCGGATGGGGGCTGGGCAACCTGTTCCGCCAGCACATCACCGAACAACTGCGGACCGAACTGGCGCTGCACATGAACCAGCTGACGGCGGCGGTCAGCGTGGCGCCGGACGGCCGCCCGACGGTGGCCTCGCCGCTGAGCGACCCGCGCCTGGAGCAGCCGCTGTCGGGCCTGTATTGGCAGATCGACCGCCTCGATGACAGCGGCCGCGTGGTGGCCGCCGGCGTGGCGCGCTCGCGCTCGCTGTGGGACCAGGTGTTGACGCTGCCCGCGGTAGACGACGCCGACGGTCTTTACGACATCGCCGGGCCCGAGAATCACCGCCTGAGCGCGCTGACGCGCCTGCTCAAGCCCGAGGACAGCGACGCCGGTTCGCTGCGCCTGGTGGTGGCCGCCGACCGCGCGGTGCTGGCCGAACCGATCGAACGCTTCGACCACATGCTGCTGTGGTCGCTCGGCGCGCTCGCGGCCGGAATGGTGGTGGCGGCGGTGGTGCAGGTGGCGGTGGGGCTGCGGCCGCTGGGACGGCTGCGGCGCCAGCTCGCCGCGCAGCAGGGCCGCAACAGCGTGCGGATCGAGGGCCGTTTTCCCAGCGAGATCCAGCCGCTGGTCGACGATTTCAACCGCGTCCTGGCGGTCAACGCCGATATCGTGCAACGGGCGCGCACCCAGGCCGGCAACCTGGCGCACGCGGTCAAGACGCCGCTGACCATCCTGGGCAACGCGGCGGCGCGCGAAGAGGGCGCGTTCGCCCGGCTGGTGCGGGAACAGGTCGCCATGGCGCAGCGCCAGATCGACCACCATCTGGCGCGCGCGCGGGCCGCGGCCGCTTCCGGCACGGCGGGCGGACGCACGCCGCTGCGGGCGCCGCTGCAGGCGCTGTTGCGCGTCATGCAGCGCCTGTACGCGGCGCGCGGGCTGGCGCTGGAGATGGACGAATTCTCCGACCGGCTTGAGTTCCGTGGCGAGGAGCAGGACCTGCAGGAGATGGTTGGCAACCTGCTCGACAACGCCTGTAAATGGGCCGCGCGGCGCGTGCGGATCGGCGCCCAGGCAGACGCGCCCGACCGCCTGCGCATCGTGATCGACGACGACGGCCCGGGCATTTCCGAGGACGAGCGCGAACGCATCTTCGAGCGCGGCGTGCGCATGGACGAGCAGCGCCCGGGTTCGGGCCTGGGGCTGGATATCGTGCGCGATCTGGCTGGCACCTACGGCGGCGAGGTCAGCGCCGGACAATCGCCGCTGGGCGGGTTGCGCGTGACGCTGATCCTGCCGGCGCTGCCGACCGGCGCCTAGCTGAACCGCCGGCGCCGGGCCGGGCGGCCGGCGCAGCTGGCCGGCCGGCATTGTCGCCTGTGGCCCGACGCCTGTCGCCGTCGTTGGCGCTCAGCGCACCAGCGTCACCGGCACCTCGGCCAGTTGCACCACCTGGTTGGCGACCGAGCCGATCAGCATGCCGGCCAGCGCGCCATGGCCGCGCGTGCCCATGACGATGCGCGTGCAGCGGTGTTCCTGCGCATACGCGTGGATCTCGACGGCCGGCCGGCCGAATTCGACGTGGCTGGTGTAGTCGGTGCCGGTGACATCGAGCAGCTTGCGCGCCTCATCGGCGGCTTCCTGGCCCTCGCGCACGTAGTATTCGTCGATCATTTCCTGCGTGACCAGCCGCGACAGGCCGGCGCGGCCCTGCGGCGGCGTCTGGATGTTGAGCAGGTGGATGCGCGCGTCGGCCGCGCCCTGGGCCAGCTGGCGCGCGTGCAGCACGGCGCGGTTGGCATTGTCGGAACCGTCGACCGGGACGAGGATGTTCAGCATGGCGGCTCCTTTACTTGACCAGGGTGACGGGCAATTCCGTCAGGTGCAGGACCTTGGTGGCGACCGAGCCCATGAACAGCGCGGCCACCGAGCCCAGGCCGCGCGTGCCCATGTAGATCTCGTCGGCGTCGATCTCGGCGGCGACGCGGGCGATGGTCTCGGCCGCCGCGCCGATCTCGATGCGCTCGCCGAACGCCACGCCGGCCTCGGCCAGCAGCGCGCTGGCGTCGCGCAGCGCCGCTTCGCCTTCCTCCTGGTGGTAGGCGTCGATATCGGCTTGCGACAGGCCGCGGCCCATCTTGCCGGCCTGTAGTGGAACCTGCACGGTCAGCAGCTCCACGCGTTCGACGGGGTCATAGGCGCGCGCATCGAGCATAGCGCGCACGGCGTGGACGGCATGCCGCGAGCCGTCCACCGGGATCAGAATGCGTTTCATCGACGTCTCCTTGTTGTCCGCGAGCCCGCGGCGGCCACTTTATGGCGGCGCCGCGACAACTCCACTTTACGCAATTATTCCGCCGCGCGGGCGGCGGCGGGATGCGCGCAATCAAAGGAAACGCGAACGCGCCGTCAGCACCAGCCCGGGGGCACCCGCGCCGCGGTCGCCGGCTGGCCGAGCAATTGCGTGGCCAGGCGGCCCAGCGCGGCGGCCTCGCCCGTGGTCGCCAGTTCCAGCGCGCCGGGGCCGGCGGCCGCCAGCAGTCCGCGTTCCTGCAACTGGTGCCGCAGGCGCCGCGCCACCGGCCCGCCGGTCTCCAGCAAGGGCACCGCGGGGCCCGCCGCGGCCTGGATCGCGTCATGCAGGAACGGGAAATGGGTGCAGCCCAGCACCAGCGCATCGGCGCCCTGGGCCAGCAGTTCGCGCACCGGCGCGGCCACGACCCGGGCGGCGGCTTCGCCCTGGATCTCGCCGCGTTCCACCTGCAGCACCCATTCGGGGCAGGGGCGGAACAGGATGCGGATCTCGGGCGCCTCGCGCTGCACCAGGGCGGCGAATTTGGGACTGGCCAGCGTGCCGGTGGTGGCGAAGACACCCACCACGCCGCTGCGCGTCAGGTGCGCGGCCGGCTTGATGGCCGGCTCCACGCCGATGATGACCAGGTCCGGATGGCGGGCGCGCAACGTGGCGATGGCGGCGGCGGTGGCGGTGTTGCAGGCCACCACCATCGCCTTGGCCTGGCGCGACACCAGGTAGTCGGCGATGGCCAGGGCCCTTTGCTGGACGTATTCCTGCGTCTTCTCGCCGTAGGGCACGTGGGCGGAATCCGCCACGTACAGCAGGTGCTCGCGCGGCAGGGCCTCGCGGATGGCGCGCAGCACGCTCAATCCGCCGACGCCGGAGTCGTATACGCCGATGGGAGGGGGGGCGGGCATGTGGATGCGGCTGGGACTGGGGGGAGGCCAGTGTAGCGCTATCGCGGCGGGACCTCGGCTTCGCGGTGCGCCCGCACTTCCTCGATCAGGCGGCGGATGGCGCCGGTCAGCGGCGCGTCGCGCCAGATCAGCGTGAGCGGGGCGCGCATTTCGGCCGGACCGCTGACGTTGACGTACACCACGCCCTCGATGTTGACCCGGCGCAGCGAGGCCGGCACCAGCGACACGCCCAGCCCGGCCGCCACCAGGCTCAGGGTCGACAGCATGCGCGGCGCCTCCTGCGCCACGCGCGGGCTGAAGCCGGCGGCGCGGCAGGCCGAGATGATGGCGTCGTACAGCCCCGGGCCGCTGTGGCGGCGGTAGAGGATCAGCGATTCCTCGGCCAGCTCCGACAGCGCGATGCGCTTGCGCGCGCGTCCCTTGACCATGGGATGGTCGGCCGGAAAGGCGGCCAGCATGCTTTCCTCCAGCACCGTCTCGACCGCCACGCCCCGGTCGACGCCGTGGGCGCCGCGGATGAAGGCGACATCGACGCGGCCGTCGCGCACGTCCTCCATCAGTTCGCCGGTGCTGCTTTCCTCCAGCACCAGCCGCACCTGCGGCGCGCTTTCGCGAAACCGCCGGATCACGGACGGCACGAAGGGGTGGAACGCGGCCGAGCCGGTGAAGCCGACGGTCAGCCGGCCCGCCTCGCCCAGGGATACGCGCCGCACGCCATCGACCGCCTGGTCGACCAGCGCCAGGATGCTGCGCGCGTCGGCCAGCAGGGCGCGGCCGCTTTCGGTCAGCTCCATGCCGCGCGGCAGGCGGTGGAACAGCGTGACGCCCAGTTCCTGTTCCAGCGCGCGGATCTGCTGGCTGAGTGGGGGCTGGCGGATGCCCAGCCGGGCGGCGGCCTTGGTCAGGTGGGATTCCTCGGCCACTGCCAGGAAATAGCGCAACAGCCGCAGGTCGACGGAAGCCATATGTAATGGATATGAATGTTTAACAGGTCATATATTAGACATTATCCAGGCCCGGGAGTAGGCTGCGAGCTATCTCTTCACACCCGGCGCTGGCGCCGGCGCCTGGCGGCCACCGCGCCCACACGACAATGAACGCAGCAGCACCTGATTCCCCCGACGCCGCCACGCGGCCGCCGCCCACCTGCGGGCAACTGTTCCACGGATTCCTCATGCTCGGCCTGACCGCCTTCGGCGGCGCGCTGCCATTGGCGCGCCGCATGGTGGTCGAAAAGCACCGCTGGCTGTCCGGCGCCGAATTCACCGACCTGCTGGGCCTGTGCCAGTTCCTGCCGGGCGGCAACATCATCAACCTGTCGGTGGCGCTGGGCATGAAGTTTCGCGGCCCGCGCGGCGCCTTCGCGGCGCTGATGGGCCTGATCCTCGCGCCCTCGGCCATCGTGGTGCTGCTGGGCATGGTCTACGACCGCTTCCAGAACGACCCGCACATCCAGCACCTGTTCGCCGGCCTGGCCGCCGCCGCGGCGGGCTTGCTGATCTCGATGGCGGTCAAGATCGGCCTGCCGGTGCTCAAGCGCCGCGACTGGCTGGCCGGCGTGGTGGCCACCGCCTGTTTCATCGCCATCGCGGTGCTGCGCATTCCGCTGCTGCCGACCATGGCGGTGCTGACACCGTTGAGCATCCTGCTGGTCTGGAGGCAACGTCGATGATGCAGACCCTGATCGCCCTGGCCATCATCTTTTCGCAACTGTCGGTGCTGGCCTTTGGCGGCGGCAACACCATCCTGCCGGAAATGCAGCGCCAGGTCGTGGAAGTGCACGGCTGGATGACGGCCGCCGACTTCTCCGCGCTGTTCGCGTTGGGCCAGGCGGCGCCCGGCCCCAACCTGATGGTCGTGACGCTGGTGGGCTGGCACGTGGCGGGCTGGGCCGGCATGCTGGTCACCACCCTGGCCAAGTTCGGACCCTCGTCCCTTATCACCATTCTCGCGCTCGGCTTGTGGGAACGTTTCAAGGACCGCCCCTGGCGCGGCGTGATCCAGGCCGGCATCTTCCCCATGACGGTCGGGCTGGTGGCCGCCAGCGCCGCGCTCATCACCGAGGCCTCGGCCCATACCTGGCTGCTCGGCGCGATCACCGCCGTGGCCGCGCTGCTGGGCAGCTTTACCCGCATCCATCCGCTGTGGCTGCTGTTCGGCGGGGCGCTGGTCGGATTGCTCGCTATGGGTTAGCGTTTAGGCTCCTGCCACACTGGGAGTCCGCCATGTCGCCGCCGGCCAAGGATCCGCAGATCGAATCGCCCTCGACCGAGGTCGAGCCGCTGCCCTTCTTCCATGCGCACCGGCGGCTGGTGCTGTGCGGCCTGCTGTTTGCCGCCCTGGCGGGCGCGCTGTGGCGGGTCGGCCTGACGCCCAGCCGCGCGGGGCTGCTGGCTTTCGACGTGGCGGCGCTGGTGTTCCTGCTGCTGACCGCCGCCGCCTTCGGCAAGGCCACCCCGGCCATGATGCGGGTGCGGGCGCAGCAGGTCGACGTCGGCCGCGGCGCGGTGCTCTGGAGCAGCGTGGCGCTGTCGTGTCTGGTGATGGCGGCGTTGTGGACCGAAATGCGCGCGGCCGGCGGCGCCGAGGGCGTGGCCGATCTGGTGGCGGCCGCCATCAGCATCGTGCTGTCGTGGCTCTACATGAACATGATCTTCGCGCTGCATTACGCGCATGGCTACTACAGTCATCGCAATGCCATGCACAAGGGCCTGAACTTCCCGGGCAAGGAAGATCCCGACTACTGGGACTTCGCCTATTTCGCCCTGGTGCTGGGCATGACCTTCCAGGTTTCCGACGTGCAGATCGTCAGCCGGCGGATGCGGCGCACGGCGCTGGTGCACAGCGTCATCGCGTTTTTCTTCAACGTCTTCATCATCGCCATCAGCGTCAACGTCGCGGCGGGGCGGGCATGAAAAAGCCCGGCCGGGGGGCCGGGCTTCTGCATGTCCCGAACGACGGGCGGCGCGCGCTCAGGCCGCCGCCAGCCGCCACAGCGACGTGACTTCCTTCGAGCGCGCCGCGTACAAGGGATCGTCGGGATCCTTGGCGCGGCCGTGCGTGGGCCGGGTGTCGATGCGCTCCACCACGCGCAGGCCGGCCTGCTCGATCATCTCCAGCAATTGCTCGCGGGTGCGCAGGCCCAGGTGTTCGGCCAGGTCCGACAGGATCAGCCAGCCCTCGCCGTTGGGCGTCAGGTGCGCCGTCAGCCCGTTGAGGAAGCCGCGCAGCATGCGGCTGTCGGGGTCGTAGACCGCGTGCTCGACCGGCGAGCTGGGGCGGGCCGGCAGCCACGGCGGGTTGCACACGGCCAGCGAGACCCGGCCTTCGGGGAACAGGTCGGCCTGGACCACCTCGACCTGTTTGGCCAGGCCCAGCCGCTCCAGGTTTTCACGGGCGCAGGCCAGCGCCCGCGGGTCCATGTCGGTGGCGATGACGCGCTTGCCGCCGCGGCGCGCCAGCACCGCCGCCAGCACGCCGGTGCCGGTGCCGATATCGAAGGCCACGCTGCCGCGCGGCATCGGGGTGCGCGCCACCAGGTCGATGTACTCGCCCCGCAGCGGCGAAAACACGCCGTAGTGCGGGTGGATGCGGTTGTCCAGCGCGGGAATCTCCACGCCCTTTTTGCGCCATTCGAAGGCGCCGATCAGGCCCAGCAGTTCGCGCAGCGACGCCACGTAGGGTTCGTCGGCGGGGCCGTGGGCTGCCTCGCAGGCCTGCCGCGCGTCCGGCGCGCGGCGCAGCGAAATGCCGTGGCCGGCGTCGAACGGAATCAGCAGCATGCCGAGGATGCGGGCGCGCTGCGACTGGATCTGGCGATGCTGGTTGAAGGCCTCCAGCATGGTTTCGACCGGCTTGCGCGGGCGTTTGTCCACGCGGCGCGTGATCGCCTGCAACAACTGGCGCGCATTCTGGAAGTCGCCGCGCCACAGCAGGCCCACGCCTTCGCACGCCAGGCGATAGGCCATGTCCGCCGTGGTGCGGTCGTCGGCCAGCACCACGCGCTTGGGCGGCGTGGCGCCGGATTCCGAGCGCCAGCGGGCGGTGTGGTGGGTCTGGTCCGGGGCTTCGCCCTCGGTCCAATGCAGTTCAGGCAGGGTCAACGGGACGCTCCGGACAAGGCGGGCTTCAGGGGCAGGACGGTCATGAAACGGGGAAATCCAGGGGGGAAAAGAAAACAAGGCGCGGGCTGCCAATGTAGCAGCTTCGCGCCTTCGGGGGCGGCGGACGGCGCCTGGCGCCGCCCGTCGGGGCCGTATCAGTGGAACAGCACCACGGCCTTCTGCAGCGTGATCCAGATGCCCCAGGCCAGCGGGACGCCGACGCAGGCCCAGGCGAACAGCACCAGCGCCGCCGGCGTGCGGAAGGTCGAGGCGCCCACGCCGTGGGTCTCGGCCGCCGCCGCGCGCTCATGCGCCAGGGCCTTTTCGCGCGCCAGTTCCTCGTCGCTCATGAAGTACTTGGGGTTCACCGGGCGGATCGCCAGGTTGCACAGGAAGCCCAGCACCAGCATGCCGGCCAGGATGTACATGGTGATGTCATACACCTGCGCCCGCGGCACGCCGATGGACAGCTGGTATTCGCGGATGTAGTTCACCAGCACCGGCCCGAAGATGCCCGCGGCCGACCACGCCGTCAGCAGGCGGCCGTGGATGGCGCCCACCATCTGCGTGCCGAACAGGTCCGCCAGGTAGGCCGGCACGGTGGCGAAGCCGCCGCCATACATCGACAGGATGACGCAGAAGGCCGCCACGAACAGCGCCAGCGCGCCCATGTGCGCGGTCCAGGGAATCGCCGCGTACAGCGCGAAGCCCAGCACGAAGAAGATCAGGTAGGTCATCTTGCGGCCGAGCTTGTCCGACAGGCTGGCCCAGAAGAAGCGGCCGCCGATGTTGAACAGACTCAGCAGCCCGGTGAAGCCCGCGGCGATGGCGGCGATGGCCGCCAGCTGGGTCTTGTCGAGCTGGCCGTAGCCCAGTTCCGGCTTGTTGATCAGGCCGCCGCCGAACACTTCCTGCAGCAGCGGCGAGGCCATGCCCAGGATGCCGATGCCGGCGGTCACGTTCAGGCACAGCACCAGCCACACCAGCCAGAACTGCGGCACGCCCCAGACCCGCTTCACGTGCACGTGGCCCTGGGTGATCATGGCGTTGTTGGCGTGCCTGGCGGGTGCGGTCCAGCCCGCCGGCTTCCAGCCGGTGGGCGGCACGCGGTAGCCGAGCGCGCCCGACATCATGAAGATGAAGTACACCAGCGCCATGGTCAGGAAGGTCTGCCACACGCCCGGCGAGGTCGGCGTGGCGAAGTGGCGCATCAGCAGGTCGGCCAGCGGCGCGCCGATCATGGCGCCGCCGCCAAAGCCCATGATGGCCATGCCGGTCGCCATGCCGCGGCGGTCCGGGAACCACTTGATCAGCGTGCTGACCGGCGAGATGTAGCCCAGCCCCAGGCCGATGCCGCCGATCACGCCCGAGCCGAGCCACAGCATCCACATCTGGTGCAGGTAGACGCCGGCCGCCGAGATCACCAGGCCGCCGCACCAGCACAGCGCCGACACCACGCCCGCCTTGCGCGGACCGGCGCGCTCCAGCCAGCCGCCCCACAGCGCCGCCGAGCAGCCCAGCAGCACGAAGAACAGCGTGTACATCCACCCCATGGTGGAGATGCGCCAGTCGCAACGGGTGGTGAACAGCTCGGCCACCAGGCTCATGTCGGCCGGGCAGGCCAGCGGCTGGGCGCCGCCGACCGCTTTGGACAGCGGCAGCCAGAACACCGAAAAGCCATAGGCCATGCCGATGCACAGGTGGATGGCCAGGGCGGCCGGGGGCACCAGCCAGCGGGAAAAACCCGGTCCGGCGATGGTGCGTTCCTTGTCCAGGAAGCCCGGCTTGGCGCCGGGCAGGTCTAGCGTTGCAGTGCTTTCCATGAGGTCTCCTCGGGGTGCGGCTTTATAGCGGCGTTGGCTGGAGAAATCCAGTCCCGCCGTCTCTTGTTGAACCCTTTGCTGCGGTAAAGCTTGCTGCGCCCGCGCGCCGTCATGGGCACGCGGATCGGTGTGGACGCGTCAATCGGTCAGGGCACGCGCGCCAGCGGTGTCAAGCGTTCGCGGTTCTGCGTCACCGCCTCCAGCACCAGCGGATGCAATTGCTGTTCTCCGGCATCGCCGTCTGGCTGCCGCGCCAGGAAGTCCAGCAGTTCGTTGCGCATGCGGGGCTCCCAGAATTTGTGGATATGGTTGGCCACGCCTTCCACCGCTTCCGGGCGCAGCGGCATGGCTTCGAAGAATTGGCCGATGCGGTTGGCCATGCGGATCAGGTTGCCGATTTCCATGCGTGTCAGGTCTGCGAAGTGATGCGTTCGGGGTGGGAATAGAGGGTCGCGTCGTCGTTGCGCAGAAAGCCCAACAGCGCGATGCCGGCGCTGTCGGCCAGGCGCACGGCCAACGCGGTGGGGGCAGACACCGCCGCCAGGATGCCGACGCCGGCGGCGGCGGTCTTCTGCACCATCTCGAAGCTGGCGCGGCTGGACACCAGCACCACGCCGCGCGCGGCGGGCAGGGCCTGGCGCGCCAGCGCGCCGACCAGTTTGTCGAGCGCGTTGTGGCGGCCCACGTCCTCGCGCACCAGCGCCACGGCGCCGCTGGCGTCGGCCCAGCCGGCGGCGTGGGTGGCGCCGGTCAGGTCATGCAGCGCCTGGCGCGCGCGCATGTCGCGCATCGCCCGCAGCACCGCGCCCACCGGCAGCGGCGCGCCGGCCGGCACCGGCGCCACCGGCCGCAGCACCTCGGGCAACGTCTCGACGCCGCACAGCCCGCAGCCGGTGCGCCCGGCCATGGCGCGGCGGCGCGATTTCAGCCGCGCCTCGCAGGCGCTGGATATCTCGATCTGCACCACGACGCCGTCGCATTGCGGCAGCAGGTCGATGCCGCGCACGTCGGTCACGCTGTCGATAATGCCCTCCGACAGCGAAAAACCGACGGCGAAGTCCTCCAGGTCGGCGGGCGTGGCCAGCATGGTGGCGTGGCTGATGCCGTTGAACTCCAGCGCCACCGGCGTTTCCTCGGCCAGGTTGTCGCCTTCGGTGCCGGGCGCGATGGCGCCGGCCCGCACGCGGGTCACCTGGGCCGCCACGCAATCGTGGCGGTCTGCGGAGGAGGAAGGGCGATGGTCCATGAGGGCTCCGGCCAACTGTCGGGGTTATTTCCCCGTCAGCGTAGCCTCGTTCTCGCGCGAGCGTTCACGCAGCAGCTTCTGCTGGATGTCCGCGAAGCGCGACCATTGCCGCTGCCATTCCGACGGCTGGGACACGCGCGTGACCTGTACGGCCGTGACCTTGTACTCGGGGCAGTTGGTGGCCCAGTCGGAACTGTCGGTGGTGACGACGTTGGCGCCGGACTCGGGGAAGTGGAAGGTGGTGTATACCACGCCCGGCTGCACCCGGTCGGTCAGGGTCGCGCGCAGCACGGTCTCGCCCGAGCGGCTCTGGATGCCGACCCAGTCGCCTTCGGCGACGCCACGGTCCTCGGCATCCTGCGGATGGATCTCCAGCACGTCCTCGCTGTGCCACATGACGTTGGGTGTGCGGCGGGTCTGCGCGCCCACGTTGTATTGCGACAGGATGCGGCCGGTGGTCAACAGCAGCGGGAAGCGGCGCGTGCTGCGCTCGTCGGTCGGCACGTACTTGGTGATCATGAACTTGCCCTTGCCGCGCACGAAGCTGTCGATGTGCATGATCGGCGTGCCCTCGGGCGCGTCGTCGTTGCACGGCCATTGAAGGCTGCCCAGCTTGTCCAGCTTCTCGTAGCTGACGCCGCTGAAGGTCGGCGTCAGGCGCGCGATCTCTTCCATGATCTCGCGCGGGTGGCGGTAGTTCATGGGATAGCCCAGCGCGTTCGACAGCGCCACGGTCACTTCCCAGTCGGCCTTGCCGTTTTTCGGCTCCATCACCTTGCGCACGCGCGAGATGCGGCGCTCGGCGTTGGTGAAGGTGCCGTCCTTTTCCAGGAACGACGAACCCGGCAGGAACACGTGCGCGTACTTGGCGGTCTCGTTCAGGAACAGGTCCTGCACCACGATGCATTCCATCGCCGCCAGCGACGCCGCCACGTGCTGCGTGTTGGGATCGGACTGCACGATGTCCTCGCCCTGGCAGTACAGGCCCTTGAAGGTGCCGCCCAGCGCGGCCTCGAACATATTGGGAATGCGCAGGCCCGGCTCGGGTTGCAGTGTCACGCCCCAGTCCTGCTCGAACTGCGCCCG
Organism: Achromobacter sp. HNDS-1; assembly: GCF_040084795.1. Classification (NCBI taxonomy): domain Bacteria; kingdom Pseudomonadati; phylum Pseudomonadota; class Betaproteobacteria; order Burkholderiales; family Alcaligenaceae; genus Achromobacter; species Achromobacter sp. HNDS-1. Next base: position 2,023,072 of record NZ_CP157584.1, on the reverse strand, counting down.
CGCCACGTTGTCGGAAATGTGGCGGTAGCCCGGCAGCTCGTGCGGGAACGATCCCATGTCGCAGGAGCCCTGCACGTTGTTCTGGCCGCGCAGCGGGTTCACGCCCACGCCTTCGCGGCCGACGTTGCCGGTGGCCATGGCCAGGTTGGCGATGGCCATGACGGTGGTCGAGCCCTGGCTGTGCTCGGTCACGCCCAGGCCGTAGTAGATCGAGCCGTTGCCGCCGGTGGCGAACAGGCGCGCCGCGCCGCGCACGGCCTGCGCCGGCACGCCGGTGATCTCGGCCATGGCCTCGGGCGAATTCTCGGGCAGCGAGACGAAGTCGCGCCATTCCTGGAACGCCTTGGCCTCGCAGCGCTCGGCCACGTAGGCTTCGTCGATCAACCCTTCGGTGGCGATCACGTGCGCCATCGATGACAGCAGCGCGGTGTTGGTGCCGGGCCGCACCTGCAGGTGGAAGTCGGCCTTGATGTGCGGCGAACTCACCAGCTCGATGCGGCGCGGGTCGATCACGATCAGGCGCGCGCCCTGGCGCAGGCGGCGCTTCAGGCGCGAGGCGAACACCGGGTGGCCGCTGGACGGGTTGGCGCCCATGACGATGACCACGTCGGTGTGCATCACCGAGTCGAAGGTCTGGGTGCCGGCGGATTCGCCCAGCGTCTGCTTCAGGCCATAGCCCGTGGGCGAATGGCACACGCGGGCGCAGGTGTCGACGTTGTTGGTGCCGAACGCGGCGCGCACCAGCTTCTGCACCAGCCAGGTTTCCTCGTTGGTGCAGCGCGACGAGGTGATGCCGCCGACCGCGTCGCGGCCGTACTGGCCCTGGATGCGGCGGAATTCGGAAGCCGCGTAGTCGATCGCCTCTTCCCACGACACTTCGCGCCAGGAGTCGGTGATGCGCTTGCGGATCATCGGCTTGAGCACGCGTTCCTTGTGGGTGGCGTAGCCCCAGGCGAAGCGGCCCTTGACGCAGGAATGGCCGCGGTTGGCCTGGCCGTCCTTCCACGGCACCATGCGCACCACTTCCTGGCCCTTCATCTCGGCCTTGAAGCCGCAGCCCACGCCGCAATAGGCGCAGGTGGTGACCACCGAATGCTCGGCCTGGCCCATCATGATGACGGTCTTTTCCTGCAGGGTCGAGGTTGGACAGGCCTGCACGCAGGCGCCGCAGGACACGCATTCGCTCTCCAGGAACGGCTGGTCCTGCCCCGGCGACACGCGCGATTCGAAGCCCTTGCCCGAGATCGTCAGCGCGAAGGTGCCCTGGGTTTCCTCGCAGGCGCGCACGCAGCGGTTGCAGACGATGCACTTGGAGGCGTCGTAGGTGAAGTACGGATTGGACTCGTCCTTCTCGCTCTTCAAGTGGTTGGCGCCGTCGTAGCCGTAGCGCACGTTGCGCAGGCCCACCACGCCGGCCATGTCCTGCAGTTCGCAGTCGCCATTGGCCGGACAGGTCAGGCAGTCCAGCGGGTGGTCGGAGATGTACAGCTCCATCACCCCGCGCCGCAGGTCGTGCAGCTTGGGCGTTTCGGTGAACACCACCATGCCGTTCTCGGCCGGCGTGGTGCACGAGGCGGGATAGCCGCGGCGGCCCTCGATCTGCACCAGGCACAGGCGGCACGAGCCGAACGGCTCCAGGCTGTCGGTGGCGCACAGCTTGGGGATGTTGATGCCGGCCTCGGCGGCCGCGCGCATCAGCGAGGTGCCTTCGGCCACGGTGATTTCCTGGCCGTCGATGGTCAGGGTGACGGTTTTTTCGGACACCCGCGCCGGGGTGCCCAGGTCGCGGTCGCGCTTGATGACGGTTTCTAGCATGGCGGTCTCGGCTTCAGGCGGGATGGGCGGCGGACTGCGAGGACTCGATGCCGAAGTCCTGCGGGAAGTGGTTCAGCGCGGACAGCACCGGATAGGGCGCCATGCCCCCCAGCGCGCACAGCGATCCGCCCAGCATGGTGTCGCACAGGTCGCGCAGCAGGTGCACCTGCTGTTCGCGCCCCGGACCGCCGGCGGCGATCTTGTCCAGGGTCTCCACTCCACGGGTGGAACCGATGCGACAGGGCGTGCACTTGCCACAGGATTCGATGGCGCAGAACTCCATGGCATAGCGCGCCATGCGCATCATGTCGACCGTGTCGTCGAATGCCACCAGGCCGCCGTGGCCGATCATGGCCGAGATCTGGACATAGGCTTCGTAGTCCAGCGGCACGTCCCACTGCGATTCGGGCAGGTAGGCGCCGAGCGGGCCGCCGACCTGCACCGCGCGCAGCGGCCGGCCCGAGGCGCTGCCGCCGCCGAAGGTATACAGCAGGTCTCGCAGGCTCAGGCCGAAGGCCTTTTCCACCAGCCCGCCCTGCTTGAGGTTGCCGGCCAGCTGGAAGGGCAGGGTGCCGTGCGAGCGGCCCACGCCGTAGTCGCGGTAATAGGCCGCGCCCTTGGCCAGGATGATCGGCACCGTGGCCAGCGAGATCACATTGTTGATGACCGTGGGCTTGCCGAACAGGCCCGAGATCGCTGGCAGCGGCGGCTTGGCGCGCACCACGCCGCGCTTGCCCTCTATGCTTTCCAGCAGCGAGGTCTCCTCGCCGCAGATATAGGCGCCGGCGCCCTTGCGCACTTCCAGGTCGAAGCGGCGGCCGCTGCCGTGCACGTCGTCGCCCAGCCAGCCGACGCTGCGCGCCCGTTCGATGGCGGCCTCCAGCGTGGCGATGGCGTGCGGGTATTCGGAACGCACGTAGATGTAGCCGTAGGTCGCGCCCACCGCCAGGCCGGCGATGGTCATGCCCTCGATCAGCACGTAGGGGTCGCCTTCCATCAGCAGGCGGTCGGCGAAGGTGCCCGAATCGCCCTCGTCGGCGTTGCAGACGATGTACTTGCGGTCGGCCGGCGAGCCCAGCACCGTTTTCCACTTGATGCCGGTGGGAAAGGCCGCGCCGCCGCGTCCGCGCAGGCCGGAGGTGACCATCTCGTCGACGATGGCGGCCGGCTCCATGGCCAGCGCGCGCTTCAGGCCCTGCAGGCCGCCGTGGGCGGCGTAATCCTGCAGGGACAACGGATCGATCACGCCGACGCGGGCGAAGGTCAGGCGTTCCTGCTGCTTGAGATACGGAATTTCCTCGGTCAGGCCCAGCCCCAGCGGATGCGCGCCGCCCGTCAGCCAGCCGGCGTCGAACAGCGCCGGCACGTCCTCGGGCTGCACCGGCCCGTAGGCCACGCGGCCCGCGGGCGTGCCTATCTCCACCAGCGGCTCCAGCCACAGCAGGCCGCGCGAACCATTGCGCACCACCTGCACGGCCAGGCCGCGTTCGTCGGCGGCCAGTTCGATGGCGGCGGCCACGGCGTCGGCGTCCATGGCCAGCGCCGCGGCGTCGCGCGGCACGTAGATCAGGGTGGGGGCGCTCATTGGCCGGCCTCCCGCGCGCGATGCAGCAGGCGGTCGAGCTTGGCCGGCGTGACGCGGGCGTGCGGCTGGCCGTCCAGCATCACCGCCGGCGACTGGGCGCACAGGCCCAGGCAGTACACCGGTTCCAGCGTGAAGTCGCCGTCGCGCGTGCTGGCATGGAAATCACAGCCCAGCGCCTGGCGCGCATGGGCGGCCAGCCGTTCGCCGCCCATCGCCTGGCAGGACTCGGCGCGGCACACTTCCAGCGTGTGGCGCCCGGCGGGTTCGCTGCGGAAGTGGGGATAGAAGGTGATGACGCCATGGACTTCGGCGCGGGACAGGTTCAGGGCCTCGGCGATGGTCTGCACCGCCTCGGCCGGGATACAGCCCAGTTCGTGCTGGACCGCGTGCAGCACCGGCAGCAAGGGGCCGGGCTGGTCTTTCAGGCGGGCCAGGATGCGGGCGGTGGCCGCCACCGCGGGGCCGGCGGAGGCCTGGGCGGCGTCCAGGGCCATGGCGCCGCCACGGGCGCCGCCGGTGGAAGCCAGATCGGATTTTGCCTCGCGCTGGCGCATGGCGGTCTCCTCCAGGAGTGCTGGGCCCCGTAGGGTGGGGGCTGTTGTGATGGGAGGTCAGGTTGATTTATATGCAATGAAAAACATATAAATTTCCCCTGCCTCGCGTTATTTGTGTACTCTAAACAGGTAATTAATCGCCTTCAATAAGAAATAAATGACATATAAGTTCCGAATCGGCCTGCGGCCGCAATGGACCTTGGGTGGAGACGACGGCGCCCCCGTGCCGCTGCAGGACATGCTGGCGCTGCTGGCCGCCATCGACGCCACCGGCAACATCGCCGGCGCCTGCCGCGCCTGTGATTTGTCGTACCGGCACGCCTGGGGCGTGCTGCGGCGGTTCGAGGGCATCTTCGGCACCCAGCTGCTGATCACCAACCGGCGCCAGGGCACGCAACTGTCGCCGTTCGCGCAGCGCCTGCTGTGGGCCAATCGCCGCATCGAGGCGCGGCTGATGCCCACGCTCGACAGCCTGGCCTCCGAACTGCAGGAAGAACTGGCGCGGCTGCTGCCGGAAAACGGTCCGCACCTGCGGCTGCACGCCAGCCACGGGTTCGCGGTGGAATCGCTGATGGAACACATGGGCGGGCGCAAGCCCGGCCTGGAACTGCGCTATCGCACCGCGATCGAGGCGCTGGCTTCGCTCGAGCGCGGCGAATGCGACCTGGCGGGCTTCCAGGTGCCGCTGGGCGACTTCGAGACGCCGATCATGGAACGCTACGCCCAGTGGCTGCACGCCGACGAGTACCTGCTGATTCATCTGGCGGTGCGCAATACCGGGCTGTTCGTCGTCGGCGGCAACCCCAAGCGGATCCACGGCATCGCCGACCTGGCGCGCCAGGACGTGCGCTTCGTCAATCGCCAGATCGGTTCCAGCACCCGTTACCTGATCGGCCTGATGCTGCAACGCGCCGGCGTCTCGATCAGTGAAGTGCAGGGTTACGAAACCAACGAATTCACGCACATGGCGATCGCCGCCCACATCGCCAGCGGCATGGCCGACACCGGCGTGGGCGTGGAGACCGCCGCCTGCCGCTTCGGCCTGGATTTCATTCCGCTGGTGCGCGAGCGCTACTTCTTCGCCATCCGCAAGAACGCGCTGGAGACGCCCGCCATGCGCGACCTGCTGTCCATCATGCGCAGCCCCGACTACGTCGGCTACGTCGGCCAGCTGGTCGGCTACGACGCGCGCGATACCGGCCGCCTGCAGACCCTTGAAGAGGCATTTTCCTAGGCGCGCCGTCGTGTGCGCCGGGCTATGATGTTCCCATGAGCAAAGTGATCCTCCTGGCTGATCGCCGCACCGAGCGTCCGGCGCCCCTGGCGCCGCCGCCCGCGGGCCAGCCCGCGCTCGACCGGCGCGCGCGGCCGCTGCGCGACCTGCGCATCTCGGTCACTGACCGCTGCAATTTCCGCTGCACCTACTGCATGCCGCGCGAGGTGTTCGACACCAACTACGTCTTCATGCGGCATGCGGACCTGCTGTCGTTCGAGGAAATCGCGCGGCTGGCCGGCGTCTTCACCCGGCTGGGGGTCGAGAAGATCCGCCTGACCGGCGGCGAGCCGCTGCTGCGCAAGCATGTGGAAAACCTGGTGGGCCTGTTGTCGGGGCTGCGCACGCCCGCCGGCCACCCGCTGGAACTGACGCTCACCACCAACGGCAGCCTGCTCGAACGCAAGGCCGCGGTGCTCAAGGACGCGGGCCTGAAGCGCGTCACGGTCAGCCTGGACGCGCTGGACGCCAGCATGTTCCAGGACATGAGCGACAGCGGTTTCACGCCCGACGACGTGCTGCGCGGCATCGACGCCGCCGCCGCGGCCGGGCTGGCGCCCGTCAAGGTCAACATGGTGGTGCGGCGCGGCCTGAACGACGCGCAGATCCTGCCAATGGCCGAGCGCTTCCGCGGCAGCGGCCACATCCTGCGTTTCATCGAATACATGGACGTGGGCAACACCAACGGCTGGAACCTGACTGAAGTGGTGCCCAGCGAGGAAGTGCTGGCGCGCATCGGCGCGATTCACCCGCTGGAACCGATCTCCACCGACGACATGGGCCGCGTCGCCGAGCGCTGGCGCTATCGCGACGGCGGCGGCGAGATCGGCGTCATTTCCAGCGTCACCCATGCCTTCTGTGGCGGCTGTACGCGCGCGCGCCTGTCGCCGGAAGGCAAGCTGTTCCTGTGCCTGTTCGGCCACGAAGGCCACGACCTGCGCGCGCCGCTGCGCGACGGCGCCAGCGACGACGAACTGGCCGCCATCCTCACTGGAATCTGGGCCGCCCGCGGCGACAACTATTCCGAACAGCGTGGCCGCAACATGGCCGACCCGGCCCGCAAGGTCGAGATGAGCTACATCGGTGGTTGACCCAGCGCCCGTTTTCGACCGGCAACAGGTGGCCGGCCTGATCCTGGCCGGCGGCCAGGGCTCGCGCATGCGGGGCAGCGACAAGGGATTGGTCCTGCTGCGTGGCGAGCCGCTGGTGGCGCACGTGGCGCGGCGCCTGGCGCCGCAGGTCGGGCCGCTGCTTCTCAGCGCCAACCGCAATGCCGACAGCTACGCGCGCTATGGGCGGGTGGTGGCCGACGATACCGATGAATTGGGCGCCTGGCAGGGGCCGCTGGCGGGCCTGGCCGCCGGCCTGGCGGCGGCCGCGCCGTGCGAGTGGCTGGTGGTGACGCCATGCGACACCCCGTTCCTGCCGGCCGACCTGGCCCAGCGCCTGATCGCGGCGGCGCAAGCGGCGGGGGCGCCGCTGGCCTATGCGGTGGCCGGCGGCCAGCGCCACCCGGCCTGCATGGCGCTGCGCGCGTCGCTGTTGCCGGCGCTGCGCGATTATCTCGCGGCCGGCGAACGCAAGGTCGGCCTGTGGCAGTCGCGTGTGGGAGGCGTGGGCGCGCCGTTCGATGACGCGCCCGGCGCGTTCATGAACCTGAACACGCCCGAGGAACTGGCGGCGGCCGAGCGCTACGCCAGCCAGTGACGCAGGTCGTAGTAGGGCACGCGGTCGCGGTCCTGCACCTGCACGTCGGCCGGCAGGCGCGCCAGGCCGGTCGACCACGGCAATGAACTGATCACCCCCGACCCCTGGTGGCCGTACGGCACCAGCTCGGCGTTGCCGTCGTCGGCGGCGCGGCGCTGCACCCGCAGGAATTCCTCGCGGCTGTCCAGGCGCGGATGCTCGGTGCGCAGCGGCAGCCGGCTCACCGGCGGGAACAGTTCCTCGCGGCCCTGCATGCGGCGCACCAGCGGCGACACCAGCATCGCGAACACCGCGTAGGCCGACACCGGATTGCCCGGCAGACTGACCACCGGCTTGTCGCCGATCATGGCCAGCGCCACCGGCTTGCCCGGCTTCATGCGCACCTTCCACAGCGACAGTTCTCCGCCCAGCGCGGCCAGGGCCGGCTTGACCAGGTCGCGCTCGCCGACCGACACGCCGCCGACGCTCAGCACGAGGTCGCATTCGGCCAGCAGCGTCTTGAAAGCGCCGCGCAGGTCGTCCTCGGTGTCGCGGGCATGCAGCACCAAGGCCGGCTCGGCGGCCATGCCGCGCACCAGCGCCGCCAGCATCGGGCCGTTGGAGTTGTAGATCTGCGCTGGTTCGCGCGCGCCGCCGGGCGCCACCAGCTCGTCGCCGGTGGTCAGGATGCCCACCCGCAGGCGGCCGTAGACCGGCACGCTGGCCAGGCCCTGCGAGGCCAGCAGCGCCACGTGGGCGGCCTGCAATTGCGTGCCGGCGGGCAGCAGCGGGGCGCCGGCCAGGGTGTCTTCGCCGCGCAGGCGGATGTGCTGGCCGGGACGGGGCTGGCGCGTGATCTCGACCTGCTCGTCGGCCTCGTGCGTGTCTTCCTGCATCACCACCACGTCGGCGCCTGCGGGGATCAGGCTGCCGGTGAACAGGCGGATGGCGTGGCCGGGCTTGAGCGGCTCGGGCGTGTCGCCGGCATAGCAGCGCTGCTGGATCGGCAGGCGCGCGCCCGGCTGCCAGTCGGCCAGGCGCAGCGCGTAGCCGTCCATGGCGCTGTTGTCGGCCGGCGGAATGTCCACCGTGGCGTCAAGGTCGGCCGCCAGCACGCGTCCGGGCGCTTCGTCCAGGCCGACGTGTTCGCGGCGCGCGAGGGGGGCGGCCGCGTTGGCCAGCAGGGTCTGGGCTTGGTCGAAATCCAGCATGGGTATCAGTGGTCTTCTTGGTCGCGGGGTTGGAAGTGCGTGGCGAAATTGCAGGGGCGGTGGCCACTGTCGAGCTGCTCGCGGATGATGCGGTTCCAGGCGGTTTCGCAGGCGTTGTTCGAACCGGGCAGGCAGAACAGCAGGGTCTGGTTGGCCTCGCCGGCAAAGGCGCGCGACTGGATGGTGGAACTGCCGATCTCCTCGTAGGAGATCTGGCGGAACAGTTCGCCGAAGCCGGGAATCTCGCGGTCCAGCAGCGGCAGGATGGCCTGCGGCACGTGGTCGCCGTGCGAGAAGCCGGTGCCGCCGGTGGTCAGGATGACCTGCACCTCGGGGTCGGCGATCCAGTCGCTGATGACGCGCCGGATCTGGTAGAGGTTGTCCTTGGCGATGTCGCGCCGCACGCATTGGTGGCCGGCCTGGGCCAGGCTGTTGGCCAGCAGGTTGCCGGAGGTGTCGTCGCCGGCGCTGCGGGTGTCGCTGACCGTCAGCACGGCGCAGGCCAGCGAGACGGGGGAGGCGTCGTTCATGGAGTCTCCTTGGGGGTCGGGGTGTCGGCGTCCCAGGACTGCGTGCGGTCCTGGTCGGATTGGCGCTGTTCCACCCAGAAGCTGTCGCCACCCGCCAGGGTCTCGCGCTTCCAGAAGGGCGCGCGGGTCTTGAGCGCGTCGATGATGAATTCGCAGCCGCGAAAGGCGTCGCCGCGATGGGCGCTGGCCGCGGCCACGAACACGATCTGGGCATTGCGGGCCAGGGCGCCGACCCGGTGCACGATCACCGTGCCGTCCAGGTTCCAGCGCGCGCGGGCGGTGGCGGCGATGTCTTCGAGCTCGCGCTCGCACATGCCGGGGTAGTGTTCGAGGTAGAGCGTGTCGGTGGGCGTGTCCGGCGCGTAGTCGCGCACGTAGCCCACGAAGGTGACGATGCCGCCCACGCCCGGCCCGGCGCTGGCGCGCAGGGCGGCGGTGAGCGCGGCGCCGTCGAAGTCGGCTTCCTGCACGATGACCATGGCGCTCAGCCTCCGGTGACGGGTTCGAACACCGCCACCTCGTCGCCCGCGCGGATCGGCGCCGACGGCTTGGCGTGGGTCTGGTTGATGGCCAGCTTCAGGCGACCGGCCGGCGCCAGCTGCGGATAGCGTTCGCCAAGCGCGGCCAGCAACTGCGCGCCGGTGGACTCGCCGTCCAGCGGCCAGGCCTCCGCGCGCTTGCCGACCAGTTCGGCGACGCGGGCGAAATACAGCAGGTTAATCGTTGCGCCATTCACCGCTTTTACCTCCCGCCTTGTACTTCAGGCGAACTTGTTCGATCACGATGCCCTTGTCGGCCGCCTTGCACATGTCGTAGATGGTCAGCGCGGCGACGCTGCACGCGGTCATGGCTTCCATTTCGACGCCGGTCTTGTAGCTGGTGCGGCAGGTGGCCAGGATGTCGATGCGGTGCGCCGCGTCGTCCAGCGCGAATTCGACGCCGACGAACGACAGCGGCAGGCTGTGGCACAAGGGGATGAGCTCGGCGCAGCGCTTGGCCGCCAGGATGGCGGCGACGCGCGCGGTGTTGAGCACTTCGCCCTTGCCCTGGCCGGGCTGCGTCAGCAGGCCGTAGGCCACCGCGTTCATGCGGACGCTGGCGGTGGCGATGGCGACGCGTTCGGTGTCGGTCTTGCCGATGACGTCGACCATGCGGACCTGGCCGGCTTCATCCAGGTGGCTCAAGGTGGGGGCGGGCGTGGACATGGGAATCGGGATCGAGAATTGTTAATGATTGAAAAGAGCGGTCCCGGCAGGCCGTGGCGGGCCGCTGATGCGCCTATGATAGACGAGCCGCCAGCCGCCGCGCTTTGAGGAAAGATAAGCGCGGCCTTCTTGGCCTGGGCGCCGCGCCCGTGGACCTGCTTTCAGGCCGCGCAGGGATGCCGCGCTGGCCGTGGCTTGCGTGCTTTCGTGCCCCTGCGGGGGCATTTGCGCTTGTGGCGCCGCCGCCGCGATGGCGCGTTGCAAAAAGCCCCCCCAATTTGCTCGAAGGACGCGATAATGACCTTCGATTCGTACCAGGAGACGCACAATGCCCTTGCGGATGCCCAAGTTCCGGTTCACCCGCCGCTTAGGCAAGATCCTCTTGGGCGTCGTGGCCACGGCGCTGATTCTCTGTGGCATCGCCGCCTGGCAGGTGCCCAAGGTGCTGCACAACGTGCTGACCCAGGACGTGGCCAAGATGCTGGGCCGCGACGTCGCCGTCGGCAAGATCACCTTCAATCCCTTCACCCTGACCGTGCGCGCGCAGGATCTCGCCGTGGCGCAGCCCGGCTCGCAGACGCCCCTGTTCACGGCCTCGGAACTGGACGTCAGCGCCGCCTGGACCTCGCTGTTCTGGTTCGCGCCGGTGGTCGACCGCTTCACCCTGCGCTCGCCGACGCTGTCGATCGTGCGCGAGGATGTCACCCGCTTCAACTTCTCCGACGTGCAGCAGCGCGTGGCCGAGATGACGGCCCCCAAGCCGGACGAGCCGCCCAAGCCCGATGAAGGCCTGCCGCGCTTCTCGCTGAACAACATGGTGATCGAGGGCGGCGTCATCACGCTCGATGACAAAGTCACCGGCCGCAAGCAGGTGGTGGACGAATTGGCCATCGGCGTGCCGTTCATCTCCACCTTCGGCTATGCCACCGACATCGACGTGCAGCCGCGCCTGCACCTGCGCATCAACGGCAGCCCGTTCGACCTGACCGGCGTGGCGCGGCCTTTCGACAAGGTGCCGTCGTCGACGCTGCGGGTGGCCTTCAGCGGCCTGCAACTGGAAAAATGGGCCGACGTCTGGCCCATGCCGCTGCCGTTCAAGCTCGAACGCGCGTTGCTCGACTCGAACCTGCAGGTCGTGTTCGAGCAGCCCAAGGACGCGCCGCCCAAGATCCGCGTGGTCGGCGACCTGGGCCTGCGCCAGTTCGACCTGCGCGACAGCGCCGGCGAGAGCCTGGCGGCCTGGAGCGCGCTGACCGTCACCCGCCTCGAACTCGAACCGATCGCGCGCCAGGTGTACGTGGGCAGCGTCGACCTGTGGGCGCCGCAGGTGTATGCGCGCCGTTACAGCAACCAGCACCTGAACTGGCAGGACGTGGTCGACAAGCTCAAGCAGTTGGGCGGCCCGGCGCCGGCGGCCCAAGCCGCGGGGACGCCGGCGGCGAAACCGGACGCCGCCGCCCGGCCGGCAGCGGCTGGCGCGACCGCCGTCGCGGGTCGTCCTGAGGCTGCCACGGCAACCGCCGGCGCCGGCGACCCCGCCAGGCCCGGCGCGGCCAACCCGGCCGCCCCGGATCCCGCCGCCAAGCCGGCGACGCCGAAGGGCGCGCCCGCGGCAAATCCGGCGGCCGTGGCAACGGCCGATCCCGCCCAGGCCGCCAGGCCCGGCCCGGCAGCGCCCGCCGTCCAGGCATCCACGCCCGCGGCCGGCCATCCGACCCCGGCGGCCCAACCCGCCCAACCCGCCTCGGCCGCCACGCCCACCGCAGCCGCGCCCAACGGCGCGCCGACCGCCGCAGCCGCCACCGACACCCCGCCCGCCACCGACGCTACGCCCAAGCCCGCCGCGCCGGCCGAATGGAAGGTGACGCTGGACGCCTTCAACATCCACGAAGGCGAGCTCTACGTCACCGACGCCATCAGCAAGCTCGACTACACCCTGACCGGCCTGGCCGTCACCGTCGAGGGCGTGGCGCTGCCGCAGGTCAAGGGCGAACCCATCAATCTCTGGCTGACCGTGGACAACAGCACCGATGGCGGCTGGATCCGCGCCAAGGGCCCGCTGGTGCTGCAACCGCTGTCGCTGGAGCTGGCGCTGCGCATGGGCAACGTCGCGCTGGCGCCGTTCGCGCCGGCCGTGCGCAGCCTGTCGCCGATCCTGTTGCAGGACGGCCGCCTCGGGCTGACCGCGCAGGTGCACGTGCTGGACAAGAACGGCGTCATCGATGCGTCCGCCACGGGCGTGCGCGCCGAGCTGGCCCAGTTCAAGGCGCGCGACGAAACCCTGAATCCCGCGCTCGACGTCGCGCTGCAGCAGCTGGTCGTCACCGCCGACCGCCTGGCCATGGGCCCGGGCGCCAGCAATTTCACGCTGGCCGCGGCCGGCATCCAGGGCGGCGGCAAGCTCGACCTGAAGGGCGCCTTCACGCCGCAGCCGCTCAGCGTCAAGACGTCGGTCGACCTGTCCGGCCTGAACGTCGCCTCGTTCGCGCCGTACTTCGCCTCCAGCCTGAACGCCACCGTGCGCGCCATCACGCTGGGCGCCAAGGGCGACGCCGAATTCGCGGCCGCCAACGGCAGCGCGCCGATGAAGGCCGGCTGGAAGGGCGGGGTCGATATCACCGACGTCGACCTGCAGGACCGCGTCAACAAGGACGACTTCCTCAACTGGAAGCGCCTGGGCCTGTCCGGCATGAACGTCTCGGTGGCGGGCGAGAAGATCGTCGCCGGCCTGGGCGACATCGCGCTTGACGACTTCTACGGCCGCATCCTGCTCAATGCCCAGGGCCGCCTGAACGTCATGGACCTGGTGGCCGCGCCCGGGCAGGCCGGCGGCTCCATTACCCAGGACACGCAGACCCCCGGTCGGCGCGCCGAACCGCCGGCGCCGGCGGCCAAGGGCGGCGGCATGCCGGATATCTCGCTCAACAGCGTCACGCTGACGCGCGGCCGCATGACCTTCACCGACCGCTTCGTCAAGCCCAACTACGTGGCCGAGCTGTCCAGCATCGACGGTTCCATCACGGCGGTGTCGTCCACCAACCCGCAGCCCGCCAAGGTCAAGGTCACCGGCCGCGTCTACACCACCGCGCCCCTGTCGATCAGCGGCGTGGTGCAGCCGTTCGCCAAGTACCTGTCGCTTGACCTGAAGGCCTCGGCCAAGGGCGTGGACCTGCCGCGCTTCAACACCTACTCGGCCAAGTACGTCGGCTACCCGATCAAGCGCGGCAAGCTGTCGGTGGACCTGGAATACAAGATCAAGGACCGCGCGCTGCTGGCCACCAACCACGTGGTGCTGAACCAGCTGACCTTCGGCGACAAGACCAACAGCCCCGACGCCACCAAGCTGCCGGTGCTGCTGGCCGTGGCCCTGCTGAAGGACTCGCGCGGCAACATCGACATCAACCTGCCGATCTCCGGTTCGCTCGACGACCCCGAGTTCTCGGTCGGCGGCATCGTCGTGCGGGTGCTGCTGAACCTGGTGGTCAAGGCCGTCACCTCGCCCTTCAGCCTGCTGGCGTCGGCCTTTGGCGGCGGCGAGGAACTGTCGTACGTGGAATTCGCGCCCGGCAGCGCCGCGCTCACCGAAGACACCTTGCAGCGCATCGACACCCTGACCAAGGCGCTGGTCGACCGCCCCGCGCTCAAGATGGACCTGAGCGGCCGCGCCGATCCCAAGACCGACCTGGACGGCCTGCGCCAGGCCTGGGTCGACGCCCAGATCCGCCTGGCCAAGGCCCGCGACGTCGCCCCGCGCGGCAAGAAGCCGAACCCGGCCGGCGTCGAGGTCTCGGGCGCCGAGCGCGCCAAGTACCTGGAAAAGGTCTACGACGACACCGACCTCAAGGACAAGCCGCGCAATTTCATCGGCATGGCCAAGTCCGTGCCGCCGCAACAGATGGAGGAGATGCTGCGCGCCGCGGCCCCGGTGGGCGACGAGCAGTTGCGCCAACTGGCCGACGCGCGCGCGCAAGCGGTGTACGAGAAGCTGCAAGCCCAGGAAGGACTCGCGGATCGCGTGTTCATCGTTGCCCCGCAACTGGACGCCGATGGCATCAAGGACGAGGGCCTGCCCTCGCGCGTGGACTTCTCCCTGAAGTGAACCCCGGCGGTTCGCCAGGACGCGGCCGCGTCCGGCGGCCGTCCCTTGCCCGGAGATGCATGATGAAAGACCAGGACGCGCATTTCGACAGCCTGCTGCCGCCCCTCAAGCTGGACCGCCGTGGCTTCATCGCCACCACGGTCGCCGCCGGCTTCTCGCTGGCCGCCGGCCCCGCCGTCGCGCAGACCGCCATCAAGACCGACGCCAACGGCCTGACCGCCGGCAAGGTGGACATTCCCACCGCCGACGGCAAGATGCCCGCCTACCGCGCCGCGCCCGCCGGCAAGAAGAACCTGCCGACGCTGCTGGTGGTGTCCGAGATCTTCGGCGTGCACGAATACATCCAGGACGTCTGCCGCCGCCTGGCCCACCTGGGCTACCTGGCCATCGCGCCCGAGCTGTTCGCGCGCCAGGGCGATCCGTCCAAATACACCGACATCCCCAAGCTGCAGGCCGAGATCATCAGCAAGGTGCCCGACAAGCAGGTGCGGGATGATCTCGACGCCACCGTCGCCTGGGCCGCCGCCCACGGCGGCAGCGACGACAAGCTTGGCATTCTCGGCTTCTGCTGGGGCGGCCGCCAGGTCTGGCTCTACGCCGCCCACAACCCCAAGCTCAAGGCCGGCGCCGCCTGGTACGGCCAGTTGGGCGGCGACCCGAGCGAACTCAAGCCCAAGTCGGTCCTGAGCCTGGTCAACGACCTCAAGGCCCCGGTCCTGGGCGCCTATGGCGGCAAGGACGCCGGCATTCCCCTGACAGACGTCGACAAGATGCGCATCGAACTCGCCAAAGGCCCCGCCGCCGCCAAGGCCTCCCGCATCGACGTCTACCCCGAAGCCCCCCACGCCTTCCACGCCGACTATCGGCCGAGTTACCGCAAGGCCGAGGCGGAGCAGGCTTGGCAGAGGATGCTGGACTGGTTCAAGCAGAATGGGTTGGGTGGGTGAGGCGTTACGGTTGTTCTTCGTAGGCCGCCCCTGGCGTCGGCCGGGCAGGCGGGGCGCGCCCACGATTGCGGTCCGGAGCGTTCGCTCCGGACTGCCCCTTCGTCATCTTCGTTGTCGCCTTCGGCGACGGCCTTCAGATTCCCTCGGGCGCATCGAGGTTGCGCCCCGCCTGCCCGGCCGACGCCAGGGGCTACCGACATCTGCATGGGTGAGGCCGCTCGGGCGGAGGGAGGGGAGAGAGTTTGCGTCGCCCGCCAGGACCGGCTGCGCGGGCAGCCGGTCCTGGCATACGCTTTAGCGGCGCGTCGTGAGAGCGGCGCTGCGCGCGAGTGGGGGGGGGCGGCACGAGGGAGATACAGGTCAAACGCCGCGATCCTTCATGTCACACGGGAACGTGAACGCGCGACGCAGTTTCAAAGCCAGGCGCCCAAAAGCTCCAAAGCCAATTCCACAAGCTCCAAAGCCACGTCGCCCACGAGCTTCGAAACCAAGCTTGCCCACGCGCGCAGCGTTCATCCTGACCTGCAAGACCCCGCGTAAGCCAAAAAAGGCCGCCCGCGCGGCCGGCTTTTGGCGGGCCCTGCAAACTCCTCCCGCCCCCGTAGATGTGGCCAAGCATGCCAAGCACCCATCCTCCCCAGCGATGCGGAAACCAAGACATCTTGAGCCCGGCGGGACGGCGGCAGGCGGGGGTGGGGCGTGTAGATGCGCCCGACGGAATCCGAAGGAGTCGCCGAAGGCGAGGACGAGGATGAGGCAGGGGCAGTCCGGAGCGAACGCTCCGGACCGCAATCGTAGCCCCGCCCCCGCCTGCCGCCGTCCCGCCGGGCGGCTCAAGAACTCAATCCCCCGCCAGCCAAAAAAAACCGCAGAGAATTCACTTCTCCGCGCTCTCCCCCGGCAACCCATCACTAACCTCAGCCAACGCCGCCTTCATATCCTCATAAGAAATCACCCGCTCATTCTGAAAACTCCCCAGCACCCCCCGGCACCCGTCGACGCCGGACCGCTTCATCTCCTCCATCATCCGCGTCCCATCCGCCAGCCCCTTCTCGTAAAGCCCGTCATACCCCGCCGCCGAAAACCCGTATTCCTTCGCATACCGCTCCAGGTTCTTGCGCGAGGTCGCCTGGTGCTGCGCCAGGTCGGGTTCCGACGCCCCGCACGAACGCGCCGCGCCGTTGGAGGCGCCTGCCGCCACCACGAACGATTCGAACTGGGCCTGCTCGGCCGCGTCGGGGGCGGCCCAGGCGGGGGCGGCCACGGCCATCGTATAGGCCAGGCCGATCAGCATCTTGCGCATCGGTTTGTCTCCGCAAAGCGCCCGCGCGCGGCCATCGCGCCCGGGCATTGAACACGCCCACATTATGGCAACGAACCCCGCGCCGCCCCGCGTGTGGAGTCGTTTCAGACTGTGCGGGTTTCTTTCCCGATCTGTCCGCCGGGCCAGCAAGCGCAACAGACACGAACTATGATGAGGGCTGTGGGGCACGTCCGCCCCAATGCAACACCCCCAACACTGGAGATTTCCCCATGAGCATCAAAGTCGGCGATCGCGTGCCCGATGGCACCCTGACCGAATTCATCGAAACCGAAAGCGAAGGCTGCTCGCTCGGCCCCAACGCCTTCCAGGTCGCCGACCTGACCCGCGGCAAGACCATCGCCCTGTTCGCGCTGCCCGGCGCCTTCACGCCGACCTGCTCGGCCAAGCACCTGCCCGGCTACGTCGAGCAGGCCGCCGCCCTGAAGGCCAAGGGCGTCGATGAAATCTGGTGCGTGTCCGTCAACGACGCCTTCGTCATGGGCGCCTGGGGCCGCGAACAGAAGACCGCCGGCAAGGTGCGCATGCTGGCCGACGGTTCCGCCCTCTGGACCAAGGCCCTGGGCCTGGAGCTGGACCTGATCCAGCGCGGCATGGGCGTGCGCTCGCAGCGCTATTCGGCCCTGATCGTCGACGGCGTGGTCAAGCAATTGAACGTCGAAGGCCCCGGCAAGTTCGAAGTCAGCGACGCCGCGACCCTGCTGTCGCAACTCTGATTTCCCGCGCAGTTCCTGTTTCATCGCTCAATGCGCGGGCCGCCCTGGCGGTCCGCGCCGCTACCTCCCGGCAGAGGTAGCCAGACGCCATGCTCGCAACCATTTCTTCTTTCTCGTCGCTGTATTTCGCGACCCTGCTGATGCTCATCGGCACCGGTCTGTTCAACACCTACATGGGGTTGAGGCTGACCGCGCAGTCCGTCAGCGAGATCTGGATCGGCGCCCTGATCGCCGGCTATTACCTGGGCCTGGTGTGCGGCGCGCGGCTGGGGCACAAGCTCATCATCCGCGTCGGCCACATCCGCGCCTTCGTTGCCTGTGCCGCCGTCGCCACCAGCATGATCCTGGCGCAGACGCTGGTCGACTCCATGCCGCTGTGGCTGGTGTTCCGCGTCATCTCCGGCATCGTCATGGTGACCGAATTCATGGTCATCGAAAGCTGGCTCAATGAACAGACCGAAAACCATCAGCGCGGACGCGTGTTCTCCGTCTATATGGTGGTGTCCGGCCTGGGCACGGTGCTGGGGCAACTGGCCCTGACCGCCTACGCCACGCTCGACCTGCGGCCGCTGACGCTGGTGGCCATGTGCCTGGTGCTGTGCCTGGTGCCGATCGCCGTCACGGCGCGCTCGCATCCGCCCACGCCCCTGCCGGCCGCGCTCGACATCCGCTTCTTCATGCGGCGCGTGCCGCTGTCCATGACCGTGCTGTTCGTGGCGGGCAACCTGTCCGGCGCCTTCTACGGCCTGGCCGCCGTCTACGGCGCCAAGCACGGCATGAGCACCTCGCAGGCCGCCATCTTCGTCGCCGCCGCCGTCACCGCGGGCCTGCTGTCGCAATGGCCCATGGGCTGGCTGTCCGATCGCATCAACCGCGCCGGCCTGATCCGCTTCAATGCGATGCTGCTGGTGTTGCTGCCCGTCGTCATGTGGGGCTGGCTGACGCTGCCGTTCTGGGCGCTGGTGCTGCTGTCGTGCGCCTTCGGCATCCTGCAGTTCACCCTGTATCCGCTGGGCGCCGCCTTCGCCAACGACCACGTCGAATCCGAACGCCGTGTCAGCCTGTCGGCCGTGCTGCTCATGACCTACGGCGTGGGCGCCTGCGTCGGCCCCATGATCGCCGGGGTGCTGATGTCGGTGGCCGGCCACAGCATGTACTACGTGTTCATCTCGGCCTGCGCCCTGATCCTGGTGTGGCAGGTGCGTCCCACCCGCGTCACCGGCGCGCACCAGGTCGACGAGGCGCCGGTGCACTTCGTGCCCATGCCCGACACGCTGCAAAGCTCGCCGGCGGCCGCCGTGCTCGACCCCCGCGTCGATGTCGAGAACGACATCGGCATCGAGATGGTCCAGCCTGATCCCGCGGCGGCTCCGGCGCCGGTGGAAGGCGCTGGCGCCGTCGACCCGCCCGGTGGCGCCGTCGACCCGGCGTCGGGCGTTGCCGCCCGGCCGGCCGAGCCGGATGCCGCCGAGGCGCTTCAGGCCGACGAGCCGGCGCGTGAGCCGCGCACCGGCACCTGAGGTTGAAGGCGCCCGTTCACCACGGCGCCATCAGCAGGATGGCCGCCAGCGCCAGCGCCAATCCCAGCCCGTTGACGCGGCTGAGCGGTTCGCGGAACGCCAGGGCGCCGACCAGCGTACCCAGCGAGATCACCCCCATGTTCATGGCGGCGAACACCAGCGCGGGATGGTCCGGCAAGGCCTGATGCGCGCGGATGTAGGTGATGATGTTGCCGAAATTCACCGCGCCCAGCGCCACGCCGGCCGCCAGGTGGCGCGGCGCCCAACGCGCGCGGCGCCATAGCAGGTAGGCCAGCATCAGCGCGCACGCCAGCGCGAACGCCAGCAGCAACCCGCCCGCGAACGCGGTGCCGGCGCGCGCGACCTGCTTGAACAGGATGTCCACCACCCCATAGGCCACCCATACCGCCAACGGCCACAGCCACTGCGCACGGCGTGACCCCGCATCGGCGGGATCGGCCGCGCCCGAGGCCGGCGCCGCGCGGCGCAGCAGGCAGAACAGGGCGGCGAAGGCCAGGGCGATGGCGCCCAGCTTGCGGCCGCTGACCGGCTCGCCGAACAGCAGGAATGCCGCCAGCAGCGGGATGAAAAGCGACAGCCGCTGCGCCGCGTCGCTGCGCACCACGCCGGCATGGCGCACAGCCAGCGCCATCGCCATGAAGCCGCTGGGCAGCAGCACGGCTAGCGCAGCCAGCACCAGCCACGGCGTCCGCGGGGTCAGCAGCGCGGCTGGATCCGGCCGCAGCACGGCCCAGCAGAGCAGGGCGGCCACCGCATGGTTGGCCATGATGGCCTGGCGCACGTCCACCTGCCAGCGCCGCGCCAGCTTCAGCATCGCCGCCACGGCGACGCTGCAGGCGACGCTGGCCAGCAGGTAGGACAGGCCGGGCGTCAGCGGCATGCGGCCACGTCCTGGTGGGCGTGGGCCTGCTGGGTCGCATCGATGCGCATGCCCAGGCGTTGCAGCAGGCGCTGGTCAGCCTCCATGCGCGGATTGCCGGTGGTCAGCAGCACGTCGCCATAGAACATCGAATTGGCGCCGGCCATGAAGCACAGGGCCTGCATGGCGTCGTCCATGGCTTCGCGCCCGGCCGACAGACGCACCATGGCGCGCGGCATGGTAATGCGCGCCACCGCGATGGTGCGCACGAATTCGAACGGATCGAGCGGCTCGGCATCGGCCAGCGGCGTGCCTTCCACCCGCATCAGGTTGTTGATCGGCACCGATTCGGGGTAGGGCTCCATTTTGGCCAACTGCGCGATCAGGCCGGCGCGCTCCTGGCGCGATTCGCCCATGCCGACGATGCCGCCGCAGCAGACGTTGATGCCGGCGCCGCGCACCCGTTCCAGGGTGTCCAGGCGGTCCTGGTAGGTGCGGGTGGTGACGACCTTGCCGTAGAACTCGGGCGCGGTGTCCAGGTTGTGGTTGTAGTAGTCCAGGCCGGCGTCCTTGAGTTGTTCGGCCTGGCCCTCGCGCAGCATGCCCAGGGTGACACAGGTTTCCAGGCCCAGTGCCTTGACCGCGCTGACCATCTC
This sequence comes from Achromobacter sp. HNDS-1, assembly GCF_040084795.1. Taxonomy (NCBI): domain Bacteria; kingdom Pseudomonadati; phylum Pseudomonadota; class Betaproteobacteria; order Burkholderiales; family Alcaligenaceae; genus Achromobacter; species Achromobacter sp. HNDS-1. Next base: position 2,003,074 of record NZ_CP157584.1, on the reverse strand, counting down.
CGCCACGGCTTCCAGATGATGCGGCTTGGGACTGCGCCAGGCCGCGCCCATGCAGAAGCGCTGCGCCCCGCCGGCCTGCGCGGCGCGGGCCGCGGCCAGCACTTCGTCCAGCGGCATCAGCTTTTCGGCTTCCAGGCCCGTGTCGTAGCGCGACGACTGCGAGCAGTAGCCGCAGTCCTCGGGACAGCCGCCGGTCTTGATCGACAGCAGGCTCGACAGCTGGATGCCGTTGGGATCGAAATGGGCCCGGTGCGTCTGCTGGGCGCGATACACCAGGTCCATGAACGGCAAGTCGTAGAGTTCCATCACGGCGGCGCTGCTCCACGCGGACGCGGGCTGCGGCTTGGGCGGCTTGGGAACGGGAATGTAGGCGGTCTGCATGAACGGACTCCAGGAAGGCTTGCGGGGATCTCGCCGCCGGCCCGAGGGGGCGGCTTGATCGGCGGATCGTATGAAGCTGCGCAGGGTTTGCGCAATCTGGTGTCCGGAGGCGATTTTGGCGATGTGTTGTCGCCGGTTTCGCGGGAAAAGGCGTTTTTTAGGGGCGGGCGGAATCTAACGCGGCGGCATCTTCGCGCAGCCGCCACCCCCGATTATTTTGATTCAAATTGTAAATTCTGAGCGCTGGCCGTCAGCCCGGGTCGGACTTGCCGCGCGCGCGCGGCTTCTCGTGGCCGGTGATGCCGCGGTCGCGGGCCCAGACGATGGCTGCGCTGCGCCGGTGCACCCCGATCTTGCTGTAGATGGTGGCCACATGGTTGCGCACCGTGTTGCGCGATAGGCGCAGGTGGCGCGCGATGCCGTCGTCATCGTGGCCCTGGCACAGCAGGCCCAGCACCTCGCGTTCGCGCGCGGTCAGCTGCGCCAGTTCGGCCACGTCGCGCGGCGCCGGCGCCGGGGCGCGCAATTGGGCCAGTTTTTCAATGATGCCGCGGCTGAACCAGGAGGTGTCCTGCATCACCGCCTCGATCGCGGTCAGCAGTTCGGTCTCGCTGCGCTTGCGTTCGCTGATGTCCTGCATCACAAGAAGCAGGCGGCGTTCGCCGCCAATCATGACCGGTTCGGCCGACACCAGGCAGTCGAGCTGGCCGCCGTCGGCCGTGACCAGCGCGGCCTCGCGGCTGCGCATGCTTTCGCCGCGCGCCAGGCGCTCGGCCATGCCCTCGGACGGACGCAGGCCCAGCGCCGTCAGTTCCTGGCCGACGCCGTCCCGGGACGATACGCCCACCGCCTGCGCAAAGGCGTCATTGAAATCCAGCGCGCGCAGCGAATCGCCCTCGCACAAAGCCATGGGCACCGGCGCCAGGCGGAATGCCTTGGAAAAGCGTTCCTCGCTATGTTGCAGGGCTTCTTCGGCGCGCTTGCGTTTTTCGAGGTCGATGAAGGTGAACAGCATGCAGGGCTCGTCCTGCATGTCGATGGGCTGGCCGGCGACGATGACGAACCGGGGCGCTCCATCGCCCAGCCGCAGCACGCCCTCGCGCTGGCTGATGGTCAGGCCCGCGTTCAGCTTGGCCACTGCGTCGTCCTTGTCCTCGCCGCCATCGAGCACGTCGAGTTCGTACGCCGATTTGCCCAACACCGCTTCGCGTGGCAGGCCCGTCATGTCCAGGAAGCCCTGGTTCACTTTCACATAGCGCAGGTCGGACAGCCGGCAGATGAGCGCCGGCGCGGGATTGGCGGCGAAGGTGCGTTCGAAGCGCTGTTCGGCGTTGAAGGCCTCGGTCTGGTCGTCCAGGATCAGCACGCGGTAGTCCGCGCCGTCGTCTTCGAGCAACAGGCCGCGCGCGCGGATGTTGCGCAGGAAGTCGGCGTCGTCCTTGCGCGTCAGGTCCAGCAGCAACTCGTCGAACGCCACGCCGGCGGCCAGCCGATCCAGCGGATACTGCCTGGCCGGCACGCGGTGGTGGTTGCGGTAGGTCAGGGCGAAGCGCTTGCGGTAGCCCGCGGGCGTCTGTCCCAGGGCGTCCAGCGTGTCGGCCCCGTGCAGCGCCAGCGCGCTGGCGTTGGCCCAGGCGATGGCGCCGTCGGCTTCGAGCAGGATGATACCTTCGTTCAAGCCAGCGATGATGCGTTGCAGGTGCTGGCGGTGGGCATGTGGAGCGGCGTTGCTGGCGGTCACGTGGGCCTCTTGGCTTGGCTGGCACAAGCGCACAGGATGCGTTGCGACGCGCGGCCTGTCCAGAGGATAAACGGACGAGACCGGGGAAGGGCGGCGCGGCGCGTGTTGGCGCGCAAAGCAAAAAAGCCCCGGAATCCGGAGCTTTTGGCGGGCGCCTTCTGGCGCAGTGCAGGAAGACTCCTGCGGAACAACTGGTCTTGCGGCTTGCTGGGATGCACGCAAGATGCTTGGCGGAGCGGACGGGGCTCGAACCCGCGACCCCCGGCGTGACAGGCCGGTATTCTAACCAACTGAACTACCGCTCCGCAGCGGCTTACTGGACTTCAGGGCATACCGTCTTGTCAGGACGATCTTGCAGGTCCGGTCGGCGAGCCAGCGAACTGGCGTCCCCTAGGGGATTCGAACCCCTGTACTCACCGTGAAAGGGTGATGTCCTAGGCCTCTAGACGAAGGGGACCGGAAACTGCAACTGCTCCAACTACTGTACTACTTACTGCTTTACTGGTGGAGGTAAGCGGGATCGAACCGCTGACCTCTTGCATGCCATGCAAGCGCTCTCCCAGCTGAGCTATACCCCCCAGAATCCCTGCTGTTCCAACCTGCAAACAACAAGGCTTACACCCTATAAATGCAAAAAGCTCCAGGGACGGAGCTCTTGAAAGGCACTGCGTAGAGCGCTTTTGGCGGAGCGGACGGGGCTCGAACCCGCGACCCCCGGCGTGACAGGCCGGTATTCTAACCAACTGAACTACCGCTCCGCAGCGGCATACTCAACTACTGTGTCACTTCAACTGCATCTTGTACTGCTGCCAGTGAACTGGCGTCCCCTAGGGGATTCGAACCCCTGTACTCACCGTGAAAGGGTGATGTCCTAGGCCTCTAGACGAAGGGGACTTGGACTTGCTGGCTTTACTACGATTTTTACTGCGATTTTCCTGCTGTACTGCGTTCTTCGCTTTGGACTGGTGGAGGTAAGCGGGATCGAACCGCTGACCTCTTGCATGCCATGCAAGCGCTCTCCCAGCTGAGCTATACCCCCGTTCTTCTAATCAATTCCTGCTTCCGTTCCACGTTTTTCCGACCGCTTTCGTGGTCGCTTTTCGTGTCTCGTTGCCGGTTTTGTTTAGTGCCGTTGGCGAAGAAACGAGATTATGCACGAACTAATTTCGGCGTGCAAGTCGGTTGGATGCAAAAAATGAAAAAGTTGCGCTGAAATCGCTTTCAAGGGGACATATGCGGGGAAGCCGGGCTTGGGGGCCGTGCTCCATCCGGTGTGCGGGAGGGGCCGGCAAGGCCCGCGCAGACGCGTTTGCGGGCTGTCCGCAAACGCGTCTGCGGGATCGGTCCGAAGCCGCCCGGCCGCTGGAAAATCAAAGGCTTGCGCGAGTGCTATCGTGGGGGGCGGGGCCGCGGGCGCGCGCAAGGCGTCCCGCCATGATGTCTTTGCCGGCAGGAGATTTTTTTCGCATGAGCACCAACACTTCTTTTCCGACGCGCCAGTTGGGGCGCAGCGACATGTCCATCACGCGCATTGGCCTGGGCGCCTGGGCCATGGGCGGCAACGCCTGGGCCATCGGCTGGGGGCCGCAGGACGATGGCGATTCGATCGCCGCGATCCGGTTGGCGGTGGACCGCGGCATCAACTGGATCGACACCGCCGCCGTCTACGGGCTGGGCCATGCCGAGGAAGTGGTGGGGCGGGCGCTGGCGCAAATGAGCCCCGGCGACCGGCCCTATGTCTTCACCAAGTGCGGCCTGACGTGGTCCCCCGAACAGCCGCGGGCGACGCCGCGGCGCACTGGCGCGCCGGCCAGCATCCGCCGTGAAATCGAGGGCTCGTTGCGGCGCCTGGGCGTGGAACGGATCGACCTCTACCAGATGCACTGGCCGGCCGGCGACGGCACGCCGCTGGAAGTCTATTGGCAGGAACTGCTCGACCTGAAACAGGCGGGCAAGGTGCGGGCGGTGGGGCTGTCCAACCACAACCTGGCGCAGTTGCAGGACGCCGAGGCGCTCGGCCACGTGGAGTCGCTGCAGCCGCCCTTTTCCGCGATCCAGCGCGGCGCGGCCAACGACCTGATACCGTGGTGCGCGCAGAACGGCACCGGCGTCATCGTCTACAGCCCGATGCAGTCGGGCCTGCTCAGCGGCGGTTTTTCCGCCGCGCGGGCGCAGGCCCTGGGCGCGGATGACTGGCGTTCGCGCAATGCCGAATTCCAGGCCCCCAACCTGGCGCGCAACCTGGCGTTGGCCGAGGCGCTCAAGCCCATCGCCGAACGCCACGGCACGACGCAGGCGGCGGTGGCCATCGCCTGGACGCTGGCGTGGCCGGGCGTCACCGGCGCCATCGTCGGCATGCGCAACGTGGCGCAGGTCGACGGCGTGCTGGGCGCGGCGGAACTGGAACTGGACAGCGACGACATGGCGCGCATCGCGGACGCGATCGAGCTGACGGGCGCGGGAGTGGGGCCGCTACGGCCGGTCGACGACAGCGGCGCGCTGCCTGTCGACCTGTTGCGCTAGGACCTCGGCCAGTGACGGCCGCCAGTGAAGGTAGTCGGCGAAGGCGCATGCGTCGGACCGGGCGCTGCCCGATCCGATTCAGGGTCAGGAACGGCGCGCGCGGCGGGCGCCGAAGGCGGCAATCAGCGCCAGGCCGATCAGCGCCAGCGCCGATTTGTCGCCGAAGCGCGCGTAGGGCGTCAGGCCCGCCATGCCCTGCACCGACACCGGCAGCACGCCCGGCTGCAACGGCGCCAGTTGCGCCGCCACCCGGCCCTTGGCGTCGATGGCCGCGGTGATGCCGGTGTTGGTGGCGGTCAGCATGGGGCGGGCGGTCTCGATCGTGCGCAGGCGCCCGATCTGCAGATGCTGGCGCAACGCCCAGGTGTCGCCGAACCAGCCCAGGTTGCTGACGTTCACCAGGATGGTGGCGCCCGGTTCGCCGTTGGCGCCGGGCTGCAGCGCCGGCAGCAGGTCGGGGCCGAACAGGTCTTCGTAGCAGATGTTGAAGGCGATGTGCTGGCCGCCCACCGCGAACGGCGTCTGGCGTTCGGGGCCGCGGTCGAAATCGCCCAGCGGGATGTTCAACATGTCGACGAACCAGTGAAAGCCCGGCGGCACGTATTCACCCCAAGGCACCAGGTGGCGCTTGTCGTAGCGCATCGCCGTGCTGCCGCCGGTCAGCTGTTCCAGCGGCGTCTGGCCGTCGAAACCCATGACGCTGTTGGTGTAGCGGTCACGGCCGTCGCGCACGTCGTGGATCGGCACGCCCATGGCGATCACGGCATTCTGCCGCGCGGCCACCTGGCGCCAGACGTCCCAGACGCGCGGGTCGAGCTGGTCCTGGAAGATCGGCAGCACGGTTTCCGGCAGGATCACCATTTGCGGCGGCGGCACGCCCGGCGCCGGCGGCAGGGCCGCCAGTTCGAGATGGCGGCGCAGGCTCTGGTCCAGCAGCGCCGGGTCGAATTTCTGCGATTGCTCGATGTTGCCCTGGACCAGCCGCACATTCAGCGCCTCGCCGCTGGCCGTGGACCAGTCGATGCGCGACAGCGGCCAGCCGGCGGCCGCAAGCGCCAGCGCTACGCCGGCGGCCAGCGCTCGGCGGCCGTCCCGGGGAGCGTTGCGGTCGCTGGCGGGACGCCACAGGCTTGCGATCGCGGCGGCGGCGAAGGCCGACAGCAGCGCCATGCCGTGCACGCCCAGCAGCGGGGCCCAGCCAGCGATGGGGCTGTCGACCTGCGCGTAGCCGATGTTGAGCCAGGGGAAGCCGGTCAGCAGCACCGCGCGGACCCATTCGAAACCGGCCCACAGCGCGCCCCAGGCCAGCGTGCCGGACAGCACCTGTCCCGGCGCCGAGTCGGCCGCCAGCGGGACGTAGCGCCGCGCCAGCGCGCCGGCCGTGGCCGGGAACAGCGCCAGGAAGGCCGACAGCGCCAGCACCGCGGCCACGGCCAGCGGCGCGGCCAGGTCACCGTAGCGATGCAGGCTGATGAAGATCCAGTACAGCCCCAGCGCGTAGGTGGCGAAGCTGAACAGCCAGCCGCGCAGCCAGGCCTGGCGCGCCGAGGGCGCGTATAGCGTGACGCGCGCGGCCACCGCCAGCGCCAGGATCTGGGTGATGGCCAGCGCCCAGTCCGGCAGCGGACCGGGCGCGAAGGTCAGGGCGTGGATGGCGCCGGCCAGCGTCAGGCCGGCCGCGCCCAGCAGGAACGGACCGCGGGCGGCGCGGCTCATGCGTCGGTATCGGGCTGGACGCCGCGGGAGGGCGCCACGCGCTTGACGCGCAGCCAGATGGCGCGGCGCGCGTCGCCGCGCGCCACTTCGAGCTTCAATCCGTCGAACTCGGCGACGTCGCCGCGGCGCGGGATGCGTCCCAACTGGCCGCCCATCCAGCCGCCGACGCTGTCGTACTCGTCGTCGGGCAACTGGCAGCCGAACACGTCGTTGAAGTGCGAGATGTCGGTGGCGGCCAGCACGCGCCACTGGTTCTCGCCCTCGGGGAAGATCGAGTCTTCCTCGGTTTCGTCGAATTCGTCCTCGATGTCGCCGACGATCTGTTCCAGCACGTCTTCCATCGTCACCAGGCCGGAGATGCCGCCATGCTCGTCGATGACGATGGCCTGGTGGTTGCGGCTGGCGCGGAACTCGTGCAGCAGCACGTTCAGGCGCTTGGATTCGGGGATGAACACGGCCGGACGCACCAGCGTGCGCACCTCGATGCCGGGTTCCAGCATGCAGCGCAGCAGGTCCTTGGCGAGCAGGATGCCGATGATGTTGTCGCGGTCGCCTTCGTAGACCGGGAACCGCGAGTGCGCGGTTTCGATCACGTTGGCCACCAGGTAGGGGATGGGCTGCGTGACGTCGAGCAGGTCCATGCGCGAACGCGGAACCATGATGTCGCCGACGGTGCCTTCGGACACGGCCAGCGCGCCCTTGATCATCTTGTAGGACTCCGCGTCCAGCAGGTCGCGGTCATGCGCGGCTTCCAGGACGGCCTTGATGCCTTCACGGTCCTCGGGCTCGCGGCGCACGAGGGAGAGCAGGCGGTCTAGAAGGGATTTGGTGGCGGGTTTGGATGAGCGAGCGGGCGTCGCTTCGGGAGCAGGGTAGGGGTCAGACATCGTCCGGGAGGACAAGTTAGGGAGGGGTCAGCATAACCGAATCTGGCGCGCAATTTGTAACGCGGCCCGCGAAAATGGGGCCAACCGACGCGATCTGCGCCTTGCAGGCCGCCATTTCGCGGCGATTGCTCAGGGTTGACCCGAGGACGGCCGGATCAGGCCGCCATGTACGGGTCGGCGATGCCCATGCGCGCCAGCGTGGCGGTCTCCAGCGCTTCCATGCGACGGGCGTCGCGCGCCTTGATGTGGTCGTAGCCGAGCGAATGCAGCACCCCGTGCAGGGTCAGGTGGGCGGCGTGGTCGAGCAGCGCCTTGCGCTGTTCGCGCGCCTCGCGCACCAGCACCGGCACGCACATCACGATGTCGCCGCGCGCCACGCCCAGCGGGTCGACGCCGTATTCGAACGTCAGCACGTTGGTGGCGTAGTCGCGCTGGCGGAAATCGCGGTTCAGGCGGCGCCCCTCGGCCGCGCCCACCAGGCGCAGGCTGAGCTCGGCGGCGCTGAAGTCCACCAGCCCGTCCTCGGCCGCGGCGGCCAGCGCCCGCTCGGCCCAGCGGCGCAGGCGCCAGCGCGGCAGGCGGGGTTCCTCGACCCCGTACTGGACGGACAGGGACAGATCAGGCGTCATGTTCGGCGGCCCGGTCGTAGGCATCGACGATGCGGGCCACCAGCGGGTGGCGCACCACGTCGCGGCTGGTGAAGCGGGTGGTGGCGATACCCTGCACGTCGTGCAGCACCTTGACGGCATGCGCCAGGCCGCTTTCCTGGCCGCGCGGCAGGTCCACCTGCGACGGGTCGCCGGTGATGACGGCCTTGCTGCCGAAGCCGATGCGCGTCAGGAACATCTTCATCTGTTCGGGCGTGGTGTTCTGCGCCTCGTCCAGGATGACGAAGGCGTGGTTCAGCGTGCGGCCGCGCATGTAGGCCAGCGGCGCGATCTCGATGGTCTGCTTCTCGAACAGGCGCTGCACCTTCTCGAAGCCCATCAGGTCGTAGAGGGCGTCGTACAGCGGGCGCAGGTACGGATCGACCTTCTGCGCCAGATCGCCGGGCAGGAAGCCCAGCCGTTCGCCGGCTTCGACCGCCGGGCGCGTCAGCACCAGGCGCTGCACCGTGTCGCGCTCCATCGCGTCGATGGCGCAGGCCACCGCCAGCCAGGTCTTGCCGGTGCCGGCCGGGCCCACGCCGAAGGTGATGTCGTGCTTGAGGATGTTGTTCAGGTAGTCGCGCTGGCGCGGCGTGCGCGGACGCAGGTCGCTGCGCTTGGTGCGCAGGGCGATGGCGTCGCTGTCGTCGTCCAGCGACGGCAGCGGGTCGGCCTCGCGGGCCGGCGCGTCCTGCGTTTTCTCTTCCTGGCGGCCGACGCCAATCTCGACCAGCCCGAGCTGGATGTCGTCGACCGAGAGCGCGCGATGCACGGCCTGCTCATGGAAACGGCGCAGCACGCGGCCGGCCAGTTCGGCCTTGTCGCCTTCGATGGTGACGCGGCTGCCGCGGCGCGAGAGCTTCACGCCCATGCCGTCGGCGAGCTGGCGCAGGTTCTCGTCCAGCGGGCCGCACAGGTTGGCCAGGTGGGTGTTGTCGCCGTCCAGGATGACGACGGCGGGCAGGCTGCGGCGGGCGCGGGGGCGGGAAGTGGTCATTCGGCCTCTTGGGAGTCGCGGTCGACGTCGGCCACCCGGGCGCGCAGCGAATTGGTGTGCGCCTCGGTGATGATGACGTCGACCATCTGTCCGATGAGCCGCGCGGGCGCGGCGAAGTTGACGATGCGGTTGTTCTCGGTGCGGCCCATCAGCTCGTTCGGGTCGCGCCGCGACGGGCCTTCCACCAGCAGGCGCTGGCGCGTGCCGATCATGTTGCGGGCGATGGCGGCGGCCTGCTCGTTGATCAGCGCCTGCAGGCGCTGCAGGCGGCGCAGCTTGACGTCCTGCGGCGTGTCGTCGTGCAGGTCGGCCGCCGGCGTGCCGGGGCGGCGCGAATAGACGAACGAGAACGAGGTGTCGAAACCGACGTCCTCGATCAGTTTCATGGTCTTTTCGAAGTCTTCCTCGGTCTCGCCGGGGAAGCCGACGATGAAGTCCGACGACAGCGTCAGGTCGGGACGCGCGGCGCGCAGGCGGCGCACGACCGACTTGAATTCCAGCGTGGTGTAGCCGCGCTTCATGGCCGCCAGCACGCGGTCGCTGCCGGCCTGCACCGGCAGGTGCAGGAACGACACCAGCTTGGGCAGGCGGGCGTAGGCGTCCACCATGCGCTGGGTCATTTCCTTGGGGTGCGAGGTGGTGTAGCGGATGCGCTCGATGCCGGGAATCTCGTGCACGTATTCCAGCAGCATGGCGAAATCGGCGATCTCGTCGCTGTCGCTCATGCGGCCGCGGTAGGCGTTGACGTTCTGGCCCAGCAGGGTGACTTCCTTGACGCCCTGGTCGGCCAGGTCGGCCACTTCGACCAGCACGTCGTCGAACGGCCGCGAGACTTCCTCGCCGCGCGTGTAGGGCACGACACAGAAGCTGCAGTACTTGCTACAGCCTTCCATGATCGAGACGAAGGCGGTGGCGCCGTCGACGCGCGGCGGCGGCATGTTGTCGAACTTCTCGATCTCGGGGAAGCTGATGTCGACCTGCGAGCGGCCTTCGGCGCGGCGGCGCTGGATCAGGTCGGGCAGGCGGTGCAGGGTCTGCGGGCCGAACACCACGTCCACATAGGGCGCGCGCTTGACGATGGCCTCGCCTTCCTGGCTGGCGACACAGCCGCCCACGCCGATCACCAGGTTCGGGTTGGTCTTTTTCAGGTGCTGCACGCGGCCCAGGTCGGAAAAGACCTTTTCCTGGGCCTTTTCGCGCACCGAACAGGTGTTGAACAGGATGACGTCGGCTTCTTCCGGATTGTCGGTCAGTTCCAGCCCCTGGTCGCCGCGCAGCACGTCGGCCATCTTGTCCGAGTCGTACTCGTTCATCTGGCAGCCGAAGGTGCGGATGTAAAGCTTGCGGGGAGCGCCGGTGGCGGGGGCGGGCGGGACGGCGGCGGCGCCGTCTTGCGCGTGAGGCACGCGCTTGAGGGAAGTTTCTTGCATGTCGGTCGCCGTGACGGGTGTAGATCCCGGGGGCAGTGGAGAGGGTAAAAGCGGAATTTTACCCCTTGCAGCAAATTTCCTTCATCGATGTGCAATGCAGGGTTACGATAGCTGGCCCTCGCCGATTCCCTTTCCGAGAACAATTATCTTTACGCGACCGGTCCGATGACGACGAACCCCTCCCTTCCGCCGGCCGCCACGCTCGCGCCCGGCGCCGCGGTCGCCGCGGCGGACGAGTTCCGCAACCCCCTGTCGACCACCGCCTGGCTGCTGGCCGGGTTGGGCGTGGCCGTGGTGGCGGCGGCCTGTGCCCGGTGGGTCGACCTGCCGCTGGCGATCTGGATCCGGCAATCGGTCAGCGATGGCGTCAACACCTCCTTCGAGTGGATCGGTGAACTGGGTGAAAGCGGCCGCTATATCGGCGTGGCGCTGGCCTTCTACGTGGTCGGCCTGATCGGCCTGGCGCGCGGCTGGCGCAATCCGGTGCGCATGAGCTACGCCAGCATGGCGCGCGGCAGTCTGCTGATGCTGTCGACCATGGCCGTGGGTGGACTGGTGGTGCTGGTGCTCAAGCGTTCGGTGGCGCGGGCGCGCCCCGAGCTGTTTTTCGAGAAGGGCATCTACGGGCTGGGCGAAGCGTTCTCGCGCGCCAACCAGTTCAATTCCTTTCCTTCCAGCCACACCTACGCCGCCTTCGCGGTGGCGGTGACGCTCGGCATCCTGGCGCCGCGCTGGCGCTGGGCCTTTCTGTCGCTGGCCGCGCTGGTCGCCGCCAGCCGCCTGGTCAACCTGGATCACTACCTCTCCGACGTGCTGACCGCCGCAGCGATCGCCATCGCGGTCGGCCATCTGCTGGCGCCGCGGGTGCTCTGTAGCAAGTACCAGTGGCCGCTGCGCGCGCCGTGGCGCTGGTGGAAAAAGGGCTGAGCGCGCCGCGAGGCGCCGCCGACGGAGTTCAATGAAAATGGCCGCCTGCATGGCGGCCATTTTCGTTGGCGGCAAGGTTCAGGCGAACGCCACCACCACGCGGCGGTTGGTGCGGCTTTTCTTTTCGATCTTGGTGACCGTGACCGGGCCGATCTCGCCGGTGTTGGCCACGTGCGTGCCGCCACAGGGCTGGCGGTCCACGCCGGGGATCTCGATGATGCGGATGCGCGCCGCGCCGCCGGGCGGGGCGGCGCCGACCGTGCGCACCAGGTCGGGCTGCGCCGCCAGTTCCTCGGGCGTGATGGTGTTGACGGTGACGTCGGTGCGGGCCTGGATCAGCGTGTTCAGGCGCTCGGTCAGGTCGGCCTTGTCGAGCGTCGACTCGGGCAGGTCGAAGTCGATGCGGGCCGAGTCGGGCGAAATGCTGCAGCCGGTGACGGGCGCCGGCACCAGCGAACCGAGCAGATGCAGACAGGTGTGCAGGCGCATCAGCCGGTGGCGGCGCGGCCAGTCGATGCGCACGGTGACGCGGTCGCCGACCTGCGGCGCCGCGGCGCCCTCGGCCAGCACGTGCAGGATGCGGCGGCGGTCGTCGGCGTAGATGGTGTCGGCCACCGGCAGCGCGCGGCCATCGGCCAGCGTCAGCGTGCCGCTGTCGCCGGCCTGCCCGCCGCTGCGGGCGTAGCAGAGGGTCTGGTCCAGTTCGACGCCGTCGGCGCCGACGGCGATGACGGTGGCCTCGCACTGCTGCTCGTAGGGCGCGTCGTCGAAGCGCTTGAGGGTGACGCTCATGGGGGATATCTCCGTTGTTCTTCAGTATGGTGGGGGTCAGGCCAGGATCCGGATGCCCCGGTCGGTCTCGATGGCGGCCTGCAGGCGTGGCGGGCCGTCGGCCTGCTCGATGGCGATGAGCGCGTCCGCGCCCAGCCAGGCCAGCCCCTGGCGCAGTAGCGCGGCATGCGGATGGGTGGCGGTCAGGGCGCGCAGCGTCAGCGGCTGGCGCGGCAGGCTGACGCCGGGATAGGCTGGCACGTCCCACTGGATCAGGGTCGGCAGCAGGCCGTCGCCGGCCGCCTGGCCGCCCTCGCGCCAGGCGGGCAGGCTGCCGTCGTCCGGCACCGTGAGCCGCCAGCGCAGGTCGCCGCGGGTCATGGGGATGGCAGGCGCGATGCGATCGGGGTGCCGCGCCTGCCATGCGCTCAGGTCTGCGGGCGCCTCGACGCGCGCCGCCCAGTGCGCCAGGAACGGCCCTTCGACCAGGCGCGCCCGCATGGCCGGCTGGTCCAGCCCGAACCAGCGCGGCCGCTGTGGCGCGGGGGCGTCCGGGTCGATGGCGATCACTTCCAGGTACACGCCGCCCGCCATGCCCAGCACGCGGTTGTGGGTGCCCATGCGGGGATGCGCGCCGCCGCCCGTGGGCGCGATGCCCAGCAGGTCGGCCACGTGGCGCGTGCCGCTGTCCAGGTCGGCGGCGGCGACGACGAGATGATCGAGAGCCAGTTTCATGAGGCCTATGGTAGCGAATAAGGGGGCGGTCGTACCCGTACAGCGGGTGGGCGAGGCGTCTGTACAGTGGCCTTGCCAAGCATAAAAAAACCCGCCACGCGGGCGGGTTTTCCAAAAAAGGGAAACGGCTCAGGCGACTTCGCCTTCCTCGCCTTCCTTCTTGACCGGCTTGATCAGGTCTTCGCGCTTGACGCCCATCCACATGGCCAGCGCGGCGGCGACGAACACCGACGAGTAGATGCCGAACCAGATGCCGATGGTCAGGGCCATGGCGAAGTAGTGCAGGGTGGGGCCGCCGAAGAACAGCATCGCCAGCACCATCATCTGGGTCGAACCGTGGGTGATGATGGTGCGCGAGATGGTCTGCGTGATGGCGCTGTTGATGACTTCCTGCACGTCCGCCTTGCGGTACTTGCGGAAGTTCTCGCGGATCCGGTCCATGATGACCACGGATTCGTTCACCGAGTAGCCCAGCACCGCCAGCACGCCCGCCAGCACCGACAGCGAGAACTCCCATTGGAAGAAGGCGAAGAAGCCCAGGATGATGACCACGTCGTGCAGGTTGGCGATCACGCCGGCCACCGCGAACTTCCATTCGAAGCGGAAGCCCAGGTAGACCATGATGCCGATGACCACCACCAGCAGGGCCATCAGGCCGTTGTGCAGCAGTTCCTGGCCGACCTGCGGACCGACGAACTCGACGCGGCGCAGTTCCACGCCCTGGTCGGCCGCCTTGAGCGCGGCCATGACGGTTTCGCTCTGGGTGGCCGACGTCTGGCCTTCCTGCAGGGGCAGGCGGATCATGACGTCGTGCGAGGTGCCGAAGTTCTGCACCTGGAAGTCGGTGTAGCCCAGCTTCGAGACCACGCCGCGCACGTTTTCAAGCTGCGCCGTCTGGGCGTAGTTGACTTCCATGACCGTGCCGCCGGTGAATTCGATCGACAGGTGAAAGCCGCGCGTAATGATGAAGAAGACCGCCGCCACGAAGGTGACGAGGCTGATGATGTTCAGCACCAGCGCGTGGCGCATGAACGGGATGGTGCGGTGAATCCGGAAAAATTCCATGTTTTGCCCTGGCTATTCGGCGGCGGGCGGCGTGGCCGCCCGCGCGCATGTTCAGTTGGTCTTCGGCTTCCAGACTTCGCCGATGGAGATCGACGTGAGCTTCTTCTTGCGGCCGTACCAGAGGTTGGCCAGCGCGCGCACGCCCACGACGGACGAGAACATCGAGGTCAGGATGCCCAGGCAATGGACCACCGCGAAGCCGCGGATCGGGCCGGAACCGAAGGCCAGCAGGGCCAGGCCGACAATCAGCGTGGTGAGGTTGGAGTCAAGGATCGTGCCCCAGGCGCGCTCGAAGCCATGGTGGATGGCCTGCTGTGGCGTTGCCCCGTTGCGCAATTCTTCCCGTATCCGCTCGTTGATCAGCACGTTCGAGTCGATCGCCATGCCCAGAGTCAGCGCGATGGCGGCGATGCCGGGCAGCGTCAGCGTGGCCTGCAGCATCGACAGCAGGGCCAGCAGCAGCAGCACGTTCAGGGTCAGGCCGACGGTCGAGAACACGCCGAACAGGTGGTAGTAGATGATGATGAAGACGGCGATCGCCAGGAAGCCGTACAGCGTCGAATGGAAGCCCTTCGAGATGTTGTCGGCGCCCAGGCTCGGGCCGATGGTGCGTTCCTCGATGATCGACATCGGCGCGGCCAGCGCGCCGGCGCGCAGCAGCAGGGCGGTGTCGGCGGCTTCCTCGGAGCTCATGCTGCCCGAGATCTGCACCTGGCCGCCGGCGATTTCACTGCGGATGACCGGGGCCGTGACCACTTCGCCCTTGCCGTTTTCGAACAGCAGGATGGCCATGCGCTTGCCGATGTTGTCGCGGGTGACGTCGCGGAAGATGCGCGCGCCCTTGGAGTCCAGCGTCAGGTGGACGGCGGCCTGCTGGGTCTGCGAGTCGCGGCCGGGCTGGGCGTCCTGCAGGTTCTCACCGGTCAGGACCACCTGGCGGCGCACCAGGATCGGGCGGCCGTCGCGGTCGGAGTAGCGCTCCAGGCCGAACGGCACCGAGCCGCCCAGTAGCGCGGCCTGCGCGGCGGGCGAGTCGTCGACCATGCGGATTTCGAGGGTGGCGGTGCGGCCCAGCAGTTCCTTGGCCTTGGCCACGTCCTGCACGCCGGGCAGCTGCACCACGATGCGGTCCGAACCCTGCTGCTGGATGACCGGTTCGGCCACGCCCAGTTCGTTGATCCGGTTGTGCAGCGTGTTGATGTTCTGCTTGAGGGCCGAGTCCTGCACGCGGGTGACCGCGGCCGGGTTCAGCGCGCCCAGCAGCAGCAGCTTGCCGTTCTCTTCGCTTTCGGTGAATTCCAGGTCGGGCAGGCGGCTGCGCAGCGTCGAGATGGCGCGGTCGCGGTCCTGCGCGTTGGCGAAGCTGGCGGCCACGCTCATGCCGGAACGCTCGACGCCGGCCACGTTGACCTTCTGGTCGCGCAGCACCGAGCGCACGTCGGCGGCCAGCGAGTCGTAGCGGGCGGTCAGGGCACCCTGCATGTCCACTTGCAGCAGGAAGTGCACGCCGCCGCGCAGGTCCAGGCCCAGGTACATGGGCTTGGGGGCGAACCAGCCCATCGCGCGCATCCAGCTCGGCGAGGCCGGCAGCAGGTTCAGCGCCACGGTGTAGTGCGGGTCGCCCTGGACGGTGTTGAGGGATTTGTCGATCAGGTCGCGCGCCTGCAGTTGCAGGTCGGTCGACGTGAAGCGGGCGCGCACGGTGCCGAGCGTGCCGTTCTGTTCGTAGTAGACCCCGTCGTTGGGGATCTTGGCGTCGGCCAGTACCTGCTCGACCCGGTCACGCATGGCCGGATCCACCTTGATGGTGGCCTTGGCGCTGGAAACCTGGACGGCGGGCGACTCGCCGTAGAAATTGGGAAGCGTATACAGCAGGCCGATAAGGACCGCAATCAGGACCGTAATGTACTTCCAGAGGGGATAGCGGTTCATTGCCGGCTACGTCATGTAAGAGTGGAGAAAAGGCCGCCCGGGCGGCTGGCGCGGCGGGCGGCGGGGCGGCTGCCGTCGGGCCCGGGGCCCGGCGGCGGAGCTCCTATGGGACGCTTACAGGGCCTTGATGGTTCCCTTGGGCAGAACGGTCGACACCGACGACTTCTGCATGATGATCTCGACCGGCTTGTCGGCCAGTTCCGAGACTTCGACGGTGACGTAGCTGTCGTTCACCTTGGTGACCTTGCCCAGCATGCCGCCGGCGGTCACGACTTCGTCGCCCTTGGCCAGGGCGGCGATGAGGTTGCGGTGTTCCTTCTGGCGCTTCATCTGGGGACGGATCATCAGGAAATAGAGGATCACGAACATCAGGATGATGGGCAGCATGCCCATCAGCGCATTGCCTTCGGGAGCGGCCTGGGCCACGACGAGGCTGGCGGTATCGATAGCGGACATGTAATTCTCCTGCGTTTGGTCTGTTTGGGTTTGTTTGTATCGTGCTGTCGACGATCTTGTTCTGCGCCCATCCCCGCGCGAGCCATGGATAGGGCAAGCCGACTATTGTAGCGAGGTTATCCCGGGCTACCAGTCACGGCCTGTGCGCAGTGATGGGGGCGGATCGCCAAATAAAAAGCCCCGACGATCTCGTGGTTTTCACTAAGTCGGCCGTCGTTTGCTCCTCCCGCTACTCCACCCCGCGCGCCCGGTCGGCCGCGAACTGCGCGCGCCAGGCGTCGAAGCGGCCCTCGGCGATGGCCTCCCGCATTTCCTTCATGATGGTCAGGTAGAAATGCAGGTTGTGCAGCGTGTTCAGGCGCGCGCCGGTGATCTCGTTGGCGCGCTGCAGGTGATGCAGGTAGGCGCGCGAGAAGTTGGCGCAGGTGTGGCAGGCGCAGCTCGGGTCCAGCGGGCGGGTGTCGTCGCGGTACTTGGCGTTGCGGATCTTGACGTCGCCGAAGCGGGTGAACAGCCAGCCGTTGCGGGCGTTGCGGGTCGGCATGACGCAGTCGAACATGTCGACGCCGCGGCTCACGCCCTCGACCAGGTCTTCCGGCGTGCCCACGCCCATCAGGTAGCGCGGCGCCTGGGCCGGCAGCTTGGGCGTCACGTGCGCCAGGATGCGCATCATGTCTTCCTTGGGCTCGCCCACCGACAGGCCGCCGATGGCGTAGCCGTGGAAACCGATGTCCTGCAGGCCGGCCAGGGACTCGTCGCGCAGCGATTCGTACATGCCGCCCTGCACGATGCCGAACAGCGCGTTGGGGTTCTGCAGCCGGTCGAATTCCTCGCGCGAGCGGCGCGCCCAGCGCAGCGACATGCGCATCGAGCGGGCCGCTTCCTCGACGGTCGCGGGGCGGCCGTCGATCTCGTAGGGCGTGCACTCGTCGAACACCATGACGATGTCCGAGTTCAGCGAGCGCTGGATGCGCATCGATTCCTCGGGCGTCAGGAACAGGCGGGCGCCGTCGATGGGCGAGGCGAACTTCACGCCTTCCTCGGTGATCTTGCGCATGCCCTGCAGGCTGAACACCTGGAAACCGCCCGAGTCGGTCAGGATCGGCTTGTCCCACTGCATGAAGCCGTGCAGGCCGCCATGCTTTTCCATGATCTCCGTGCCCGGGCGCAGCCACAGGTGGAAGGTGTTGCCCAGCACGATCTGCGAACCGATCTCCTTGAGCTCGTGCGGCATCATGGCCTTGACGCTGCCGTAGGTGCCCACGGGCATGAAGATGGGCGTTTCCACCACACCGTGGTTGAGCGTGATGCGGCCGCGGCGGGCGCCGCCGTCGGTGGCGAGCAGTTCGAAATTCAGTCCGGTCATGGGGCGGGGGATTCGATGAACATGGCGTCGCCGTAGCTGAAGAAGCGGTAGCGCTGGGCGACGGCGTGGGCGTAGGCGCGGCGGATCGGCTCGACGCCGGCCAGCGCCGACACCAGCATCAGCAGGGTCGACTGGGGCAGGTGGAAGTTGGTGACCAGCGCGTCGATGACGCGGTACTGGTAGCCGGGGGTGATGAACAGGCGCGTGTCGCCTTGGGCGGCGGCCAGCGGCAGGCCGGGGGCGGTGCGGCCCTCGGTCTGGGCGGCGGCCGATTCCAGGGCGCGCACGCTGGTGGTGCCGACCGCGATCACGCGGCCGCCTCGTGCGCGGGCCGCGGCGATGGCGTCCACCGTGGCCTGCGGCACGGTGAACCATTCGGCGTGCATGATGTGGTCGGCCAGGTTGTCCACGCGCACCGGCTGGAAGGTGCCGGCGCCCACGTGCAGCGTGACGAAGGCGCGTTCCACGCCCAGCGCCGCCAGACGGTCCAGGGTGGGCTGGTCGAAGTGCAGGCCGGCGGTCGGGGCCGCCACGGCGCCCGGCTCGCGGGCGTAGACGGTCTGGTAGCGGTCGTCGTCGCCGGCGTCGGCGGCGTGCGTGATGTAGGGCGGCAGCGGCGTGGCGCCGTGCGCGTCCAGCAATTCCAGCACCGGCCCGGGGAAGCGGATGTCGAACAGCTCGCCCTCGCGGCCCAGCACCGTGGCGTCGAAGGCGTCGGCCAGCCGCAGCACCATGCCGGCGCCGGGCGACTTGCTGGCGCGCACGTGCGCCAGGGCGCGGTCGGTGTCGATGATGCGCTCGACCAGCACCTCGACCTTGCCGCCGGTGATCTTGTGGCCGGCCAGGCGCGCCTTGATGACGCGGGTGTCGTTGAACACCAGCAGGTCGCCGGGGCGCAGCAGTTTTTCCAGGTCGGCGAACTGGCGGTCATGCAGTTGGCTGGCGCCATCCAGGTGCAGCAGGCGGCTGCCCGTGCGCTGGGCGGCGGGCGTCTGCGCGATGAGCTCGGGAGGCAGCTCGTAGTCGAAATCGGAAACGGTAAGGGCTTGCACGCGGGTATCGGTATCAGGGGCGGGCGCGGCCTGGGCCGGCCGCCGGGCCGCCGGATGGGCGGCGGCAAAAAAGCGAGCCGGACCTGTCGGCTCGGCTCTGGGCAACTGTCTATTGTAAAGGGGCTGGCGAAAAGGGCGGGGCGGCCGGCGATGGCCATGCCCGCGCCAGCGAGGATGGCAAGACGAGGGCGGGCGATTTTCAGGGGAAGGTGCGCCGGGGGCTGGCGCGGCGCCTTAGCGCCCGCCGCGCCAACCGAGCCGGCGCGAGCAGTCGGCCGCGGCCGCCATCAGGGCCCGCAGCGGCGCGCCGTCCGGCGCCAGGTCGAAGCCGCCGTGCAGCCCCAGGCCGGTGATGGCCCCGGCCAGCTGGCCCTGGGCGTCCAGCACTGGCAGCGCGGCCGAGTCGATGCCGTGCAGCAGGTGGCCGCTGACGCTGGCGTAGCCGCGCTGGCGCGTGGCCTGCCAGCGCGCCCGCAGCGCGGCGGCGGGGTCGGCCGGGTCGAGCGGCAGGCCGGCGGCGGCGGGGTCGTCCAGCAACGCCGCGGCGTCGCCCCCCTGGCGCCGCGCCGTGTCCCATTCGGCCAGCGCGCGCGGCAGCGCCAGCGCCTCCGGCAGCCAGGCCGCGAAGACCCGTCCAGTGGCGCTGTTGAGCAGCGGCAGCACCGAGCCGACGCGCACGTTGACCGTGACCGGCAGCCGCGCGTCGCGCCACTGCACGATGGTGGGGCCGTGCTGGCCCCAGACCGAGATGAAGACGGTCTGGCCGATGGCCGCGCTCAGGTCTTCCAGGCCGCCGGCCGCCAGCTTGACGAAATCCACTTCCGCCAGCGCCGCGAGTCCAGTGTGCAGGGCCTGCGGTCCGAGCCGGTAGCGGGCGCTGGCCGGGTCCTGCTCGACGTAGCCGCGCCGCTCCAGCGACACCAGGTAGCGGTGCGCCTTGGCGCGCGGCATGTCCAGGCTGCGGCCCAGTTCCGACACCGACACGGCGCCGCCCAGCTCGGCCAGGCGGGTCAGGACGTCCAGGGCGATTTCGGCGGACTGGATCCCGGTGCTGCTTTCTGTTGACATCAGTTCGTCTCTTATTAGAATACGTGTATCACTAAAAAATACATCAGCGTGCCGTGGCAGACAAACATCCGGGCTGGATGACCGGCCCGGGGCGCGGACGGACAAAGACGGAGACAAGCAATGAAGATGTCCATCTTCTCGGTGCAGGACCATTACCCCGATCAGCCCCGCGGCCTGGGCCAGCTCTACGGCCAGGTGCTGGAGCAGGCGCGCCGCGCCGAACAGCTGGGCTACGACACCTTCTGGGTGGCCGAGCACCACTTCCATGAATACGGCGCGGTGCCGAATCCGGCGGTGTTCCTGGCGGCGCTGTCGCAGCAGACGACGCGGCTGCGGCTGGGCACCGCGATCTCCATTCTGACCTTCCACAACCCGCTGACGGTGGCCGAAAACTATGCCCTGGTGGACCAGCTTTCGCAAGGCAGGCTGTCGCTGGGCGTGGGGTCGGGCTATCTGAAGCACGAGTTCGAGGGCTACGACGTCGATCCGGCCACCAAGCGCGAGCGCTTCGACGAGAACCTGATGCTGGTCGAGCGCCTGCTGGCCGGCGAGCGCGTCAGTCATGAGGGCAAGTTCAACCGCATCCACGCGGTGCGCCTGAACGTGCAGCCGGTGCAGCAGCCGGTGCCGGTGTACGTGGCGATCCTGCGCCGCGAGGCCGCCTACCACGTCGGCCGCCAGGGCCGCCGCATGCTGTTCGTGCCCTATGCGGCGGTGGACAACTTCGAAGAGATCGGCCTGATGATGCAGGACTACCGCCGCGGCCTGGCCGAGGCCGGCATCGAGGATGCCAGCGGCATGGCGGCGGTGGCGCTGCACACCCACGTGGCGGAAACCGACGCGCAGGCCCGTGAACGCGCCGCCCGCGCCTTCGACCTGTACGTGGAGACCCGCCTGTATGCGCGCAAGCAGGTCTACGACGACATCATCGCCAGCGGCCTGTCGCTGTTCGGCTCGGCCCGCACCGTGGCCGACAAGCTGGCGCGGCTGGCCGACATGGGCCTGGACCACGTCATGAGCCTGCACAATTTCGGCCTGATGCCGCAGGACCGGGTGCTGGACTCGATGCAGCGGCTGATGGCCGAGGCTCTGCCGCTGTCGGGCGTGCGCCCGGTCCGCGCGGTGCCGGCCTGATCGCGGGGCACGCGGGAGCCGCCATGAGCGCCAGCCACGATCTCAGCCCGGCCCGCTTGCGCCGGGCGCTGGGGCGCTACGCCACCGGCGTCACGGTGGTCACCGCCGCCGGCGCCGACGGGCCGATCGGCCTGACCGTCAATTCCTTCGCCCCGGTCTCCCTGGAGCCGCCGCTGGTGCTGTGGAGCCTGCGCCGCGCCAGCATCCACTACGCCGACTTCACCGTGCGCGGCGGCTTCGCCATCCATGTGCTGGGGGCGCCGCAGCGCGACCTGGCGCGGGTGTTCTCGCAGCCGGTGGCCGACCGCTACGCCGGGCTCGACTGGTACGCCACCGAGGACGGCATTCCCGTGTTCGACGCGTGCGCCGCCCGCTTCGAGTGCGCCACCCGCCAGGTGCTGGAGGTGGGCGACCACGCCGTGCTGATCGGCGAGGTGCGCCGCCTGCACGCCCCGGACGACCACGGCGGCGCCCTGGTTTTCCATAATGGAGCCTTCCTGTCGCACCTGGGGGATCCCGTCGTATAACGTTTTTACGCCGTAGCGGATCGGCAAGACGCATAACGATATCCGCGCCCCAAAGGAGACACCGCATGACCCCTCGTAGCACTCTGACGGCCGCGCTGGCGGCCCTGCTGGTCGCGGCCGCCGCGCCCGCGCTGGCGCAGGTGAAGATCGGCGCCACCCTGTCCACCACCGGTCCCCAGGCCTCGCTGGGCATTCCCGAACGCAACACCATCAGCCTGTTGCCCACCGAGATCGGCGGCGCCAAGGTCGAATACGTGGTGCTGGACGACGCCTCCGACACCACCCGCGCGGTCAGCAATTCGCACAAGCTGATCTCGGAAAACCAGGCCGACCTCATCATCGGCTCCTCCACCACCCCCAACACCATGGCCATGCTGGACACCGTGGCCAGCGGCGCCACCCCGGTCATCACGCTGGCCTCGTCGGCGCGCCTGATCGACCCGGTGGATGACAAGCGCCGCTGGGTCTTCAAGACGCCGCACTCCGATTCCCTGATGGCCGAGGGCATCGCCCGCCACGCTGCCGCCAACGGCGTCAAGAAGCTGGCCTTCATCGGTTTCAACAACGCCCTGGGCGAAACCTTCTGGGTGGAAGTGGAAAAGGCCGCCAAGCAGCACGGCATCGAGATCGTCGGCAAGGAAAGCTTCGCGCCCACCGACACCTCGGCGGTGGCGCAGACGCTGAAGCTGGTCGGCGCCGCCCCCGACGCCGTGGTGGTGGGCGCCTCCGGCACGCCGGCGGCGATGCCGGCGCGGGCGCTGCGCGAACGCGGCTTCAAGGGCAAGATCTACTTCAACCACGGCGTGGCCAACAACGACTTCCTGCGCGTCTGCGGCGCGGCCTGCGACGGCGCCTGGGTGCCGGTGGGGCCGGTGATGGTGGCCGATCTGCTGCCGGACACCCATCCGGTCAAGGCCACGGCCCAGGCCTTCGCCAAAAAGTACGAGGCCGCCAACGGTCCGGGCAGCGTGTCGCTGTTCGCCGCCTACACGTGGGACATCGGCCTGCTGCTGCAGCAGGCCGTGCCGGTGGCGCTCAAGAAAGCCAAGCCCGGCACCGCGGAATTCCGCGCGGCGCTGCGGGACGCGCTGGAGAACGTCAAGAACCTGCCGACCGCCACCGGCGTGGTCAACATGAGCCCGACCGACCACAACGGCCTGGACGAGCGCGCGCTGGTCATGGCCACCGTGGCCGGCGGCAAGTGGAAACTGCAACAGTAGACCCCTCGCGGGGGCGGCCGGCGCGCTTTCGGCGCGCGCCGGCCGCCCGCAACCGTCCCAGGTTTTGTATGCTCACGGTTTTGCAGCACGAGCAACCGGATGGACAGGGCATGACGGGACTAGGGAAAAAGCGGGTGGGCGGGCCGTGGCAATGGCTGGCCGGCGGACTGCTGGCCCTGGCCGCCAGTGCCGCCTGCGCCCAGGTGCCGGGGCTGCCGCCCAGCGTGGTCAACGCCTGGAAGGCCAGCAAGCTGCCCGACAGTTCGCTGTCGCTGGTGGTGCAGGAGGTCGGCGGCCCGCGGCTGGCGGCGCTGAATGCCAAGGAAGCGCGCAACCCGGCGTCGGTGATGAAGCTGGTCACCACCTGGGCGGCGCTGTCCGAGCTGGGCCCCAACTACGTCTGGCGCACCGCCTTCATGACCGAGCCGGGCGCCCGGCCCGACGCCAAGGGCGCGCTGCCCGGGCCGCTCTACCTGCGCGCCGGCGGCGATCCGCAATTCCTGATGCAGGACCTGTGGGTGCTGCTGCGCGAACTGCGCCTGCGCGGCGTCAAGCAGATCAACGACCTGGTGATCGACCGCAGCATCTTCGGTCAGGTCGCCACCGACCCCGGTGCCTTCGACGGCGCGCCGGACCGCGCCTACAACGCCAGCCCCGACGCCCTGATGGTGGGCTTTGGCGCCGTGCGCATCCTGTTCACCCCCGATCCGGCCGCCAACAAGTGGGTGCCGCTGATCGACCCGCCGCTGCCCGGCCTGAAGATCGAGGGCCGGGTCGAATGGAGCGACGCCCGCTGCCCGGGCGCGCCCGTCGTCAACACCGACCCGGTCATCACCCAGCAGGGCGTGACCCTGCGCGTCAGCGGCAAGGTGGCCGGTTCCTGCGGCGAATTCGACCTGTACCGGCTGGCGCTGTCGCAGACCGACTACGCCACCGAGCTGTTCCGCCTGTTGTGGAAGGAGCTGGGCGGCACCTTCAAGGGCCAGGTGCGCGCCGGCATGGTGCCGGGCGACGCCGTGGTGCTGGCCTCGCACGATTCGCCGACGCTGGCCGAGGTTATCCGCCAGATCAACAAGCGCAGCAACAACGTCATGGCGCGCACGCTGCTGCTGACCCTGGGCGCGGAAAAGGGTCGCCGGCCGGCCACCGTGGCCAGCAGTGGCAGCGTGGCCAAGGACCTGCTGGCCCGCCAGGGCCTGGACATGCCCGAACTGGTGATCGACAACGGCGCCGGCCTGTCGCGCGACGCGCGGGTCTCGGCGGACAGCCTGGCCTCGATGCTGACCCTGGCCTGGAATTCCCCCGTCATGCCGGAGTACATTTCATCCCTCGCGATCGCCGGCGTCGACGGCACGGTGCGCCGCCGCATGAAAGGCGACGGCACCCTCGGCATGGCCCACCTGAAGACCGGGTCGCTGCGCGACGTGCGCGCGATCGCCGGCTACGTGCTGGGCGCCAGCGGCAAGCGCTACGTGGTGGTCAGCATCGTCAACCACGAGCAGGCCGGCGCCGTGCGGGCCTTCGACGACGCCCTGATCGCCTGGCTGGCCGAACAATAAGGTTGACGCGGCCCCCTGCATCCACCCGGTAAACCGATTACGATTCTCGGGCGCGCGCCATGTTTGCGGCGGCGCCTGAGGCGAACCAACCCTGCCTATCAATAATCCTGGAGATTTACGCACATGCCCGTGCACGAAATCCGCCACCCGCTGATCCGCCACAAGCTCGGGATCATGCGCCGCGCCGACCTCAGTACCAAGAGCTTCCGTGAACTGTCGCAGGAAGTGGGCGCGCTGCTCACCTACGAAGCGTCCAAGGACCTGCCGCTCGCGCCCGCCACCGTCGAAGGCTGGTGCGGCCCCGTGCAGGTCGAGAAGATCGCCGGCAAGAAGGTCACCGTGGTGCCCATCCTGCGCGCCGGCATCGGCATGCTGGACGGCGTGCTCAGCCTGATCCCGGGCGCCAAGGTCAGCGTGGTGGGCGTGGCCCGCAACGAAGAGACCCTCGAAGCCCACACCTACCTGGAACGCCTGGTGGGCGAACTGGACCAGCGCCTGGCGCTGATCGTCGACCCGATGCTGGCCACTGGCGGCTCCATGGTCGCCGCGATCGATCTGCTCAAGCGCGCCGGCTGCAAGGAAATCCGCGCGCTGGTGCTGGTGGCCGCGCCGGTCGGCATCGACGCGGTGCTGTCCAAGCACCCGGATGTGCATATCTACACCGCGTCCATCGACGACGGCCTGAACGAGCATGGCTACATCATGCCGGGCCTGGGCGACGCCGGCGACCGCATCTTCGGCACCACCCAGAAGACCGATTGAGTCGTCCCCCGGCGGCGTGGCCGGGCGCCCGCGGCACCCGTCGCCGGCCGCTACGCCGCCAGTCTTTGCGGCGCGCCTTCCAGGTGCTCGCCGAACCAATGCAATGATTGCGCCAGTCCCGCCACCTCGCCCACGATCAGCAGGGCGGGGGAGCGGATGGCGTGCGCCCGCGCCAGACGCGGCAGGTCTTCCAGCGTGCCCGACAGCACCCGCTGCTCGGGCCGGCTGCCGTTCTCGATCAGCGCGAACGGCGTGGTCGCGGCGCGGCCATGGCGGATCAGGCGCTGCGCCAGCAGTTCCAATTGGCCCACGCCCATGTAGAACGCCAGCGTCTGGCGTTCGCGCGCCAGCGCCGGCCAGTCCAGGTTGTCCTCGTCTTCGCGGCAGTGCGCGGTCACCAGGCGCACCGATTGCGCGTGCTCGCGATGCGTCAGCGGGATGCCGGCGTAGGCGGCACAGGCCAGCGCGGCGGTGATGCCGGGCACCACCTCATAACGCACGCCATGCGCGCGCAGGTGTTCCAGTTCCTCGCCGCCGCGGCCGAAGATGAAAGCGTCGCCGCCCTTGAGCCGCACCACGCGGCGGCCCAGGCGGGCGTGCTCGACCAGCAGGGCGTGGATGCGCGCCTGGGTGGCGTGATGGTCCTCGCCCGGCAGCTTGCCCACCGAGATGCGTTCGGCGTCGCGGCGCGCCAGCGACATGATGTCGTCGCTGACCAGCCGGTCGTACAGGATCACGTCGGCCTCGTTCAGCGCGCGCAGCGCCTTCAGCGTCAGCAGGCCCGGATCGCCGGGGCCGGCGCCGACCAGCACCACGCTGCCTTCGGCCGGCGCCAGCGGCTGGGCCAGGGCGGCTTCCAGCGCGGCTTGCGCGGCCTCGGGACGTTGTTGGCGGAGCAGGCCGGCCACGGGCCCGTCCAGCAGCCAGTCATAGAAACGGCGGCGCGCGCCCAGGTCGGGGTGGCCGGCGCGGATGCGCGCGCGGTAGCGTTCCGCCAGGCCCGCCAGGCGGCCCAGGCTGTGGTCGAACAGGGATTCGATGCGTTCGCGCAGGCGCCGCGCCAGCACTGGCGCCACGCCGGACGAGGAAATGGCCACGATGACCGGCGAGCGGTCGACGATCGACGGCACCTGGAACGACGACAGTTCGGGATCGTCCACCACGTTGCTGAAGATGCGGCGGGCCCGCGCGGCGTCGGAGACCGCCGCGTTCACGCCGCGGTCATCGGTGGCGGCCACGGCCAGCCACGCGCCGTCGAGCCAGGCGGGGTCGAAGCGGCCCGCCAGGTGGCGGATGCGGCCCGCCGCCAGCAGGTCCGCCAGCGCCGGCGTCAGCTCGGGCGCGCCCACGGCGACATCGGCATGGGCTTCGAGCAGGGCGAGCGTCTTGCGCTCGGCCACCGCGCCGCCGCCCACGACCAGCACGGGCCTGTCCTTCAGATCGGCAAAAATCGGGAAAAGCTTCATTACGCGGCCTCGGGCGCACCCGGCAGTAGGTCAAACGATCATAGGGACCGGGTCTCATCCCCACAACTTCTGATTTCTTGAATCCATATAGCCACAACTTATTTGGCGCGGGCCGCTTGCGGGGCGCGCCGGCTCAACCCATGCAAGTTCCATGCCCGCGCAGAGGCCTCGGCCAAGCCAGAAACGCCGCGCATCGGGCAGCGGCCGCGTGGGCGAGGATGCCGGGCCGCAGGGGAGACGGGGCGCGGGCAAGCCGCCGGATTCGAGGCCGCCGGCGCCGCCCGCACATCGATGGTGCGTTGCCGCATTCGTTTACGCACCAAGTTGGATCGCCAGGCGCGCCGGCCATCATCGGGGCGGGGCGCCCCGGCCGGCCTGGCCCGGCCTTGCGGATCGCCGCAAAGCCAATGGGCGCGCGGGTGCGCGCCGGCCGCGACGAGCGCGCCCGGCCGCTTGGCACGCCGATTGCTTAACCGTTGATGGACGGTCCGCGCGCGGTCCGGCCACGCCAAGCGCCGCGATCCGCGGCAGGGAACAACGACGTTCCGCAGCGCCAACGGGTTGCCCCCGATCGGCGCGCGGGACGTTTTTTTTTGCCAGGAGCCTCGTATGACGCCAGTGAAACCCCGCCTTCCCGCCGCCACGGGGCCGGATTCGACCACCGACGCCAGCCGCCGCAAGTGGCTGGCCGGCACCGCGCGCGCCGTGGCCGGCGCCGGCCTGCTGTCGCTGGTCGACCCGCTGGTGCGCGCCGGCGCCTGGGCCGCGGGCAGCGACGCGCCCGAGAAGGCCGAGGTCAAGATCGGCTTCATTCCGCTGACCGACTGCGCCTCGGTCGTGATGGCCTCGGTGCTGGGCATCGACAAGAAGTACGGCGTCACCATCACGCCGTCCAAGGAAGCGTCCTGGGCCGCCGTGCGCGACAAGCTGCTCAACGGCGAACTGGACATGGCCCACGTGCTCTACGGCCTGATCTATGGCGTGCAACTGGGCGTGGGCGGGCCGAAGAAGGACATGGCCGTGCTGATGAGCCTGAACCAGAACGGCCAGGCCATCACCCTGTCGAACAAGCTGCTGCAGGCCGGTGCGCGTGACGGCGAATCGCTCGCCAGGGTGATGGCCTCCGAGAAGCGCGAATACACCTTCGCCCAGACCTTCCCGACCGGCACCCACGCCATGTGGCTGTACTACTGGCTGGCCGCCTACGGCATCGACCCGATGAAGGACGCCAAGGTCATCACCGTGCCGCCGCCGCAGATGGTGGCCAACATGCGGGTGGGCAACATGGACGGCTTCTGCGTGGGCGAGCCGTGGGGCGCGCGCGCCATCCTCGACAAGATCGGCTTCACCGCCGTGACCACCCAGGCCATCTGGACCGACCATCCCGAAAAGGTGCTGGGCACCAGCGCCGACTTCGTGGCGCGCCATCCGAACACCGCGCGCGCCGTCACCGCCGCCATTCTGGAGGCGGGCAAATGGATCGACGCCTCGCCCGAAAACCGCCGCAAGACCGCCGAGACCATCGCCGCCAAGTCGTACGTCAACACCGACGCCAGCGGCATCATCGACCGCATGCAGGGTCAGTATGACGATGGCCTGGGCAAGCGCTGGAGCGACGCGCACGCGATGCGCTTCTCGGGCGACGGCGCGGCCAACTTCCCCTACCTGAGCGACGGCATGTGGTTCCTGACCCAGCACAAGCGCTGGGGCCTGCTCAAGGAGCATCCCGACTACCTGGCCGTCGCGCGCCAGGTCAACCGCATCGACATCTACAAGCAGGCCGCGCAGGCCGCCGGCCTCGCCGTGCCAGGCAGCGAGATGCGCAGTTCCAAACTGGTCGACGGCGTGGTCTGGGACGGCAGCAACCCGGCGGCCTATGCCGATGGTTTCAAGGTCAAGGCCTGAGCGCCGCCACGCATAGGAGAAGCTCGCGATGTCTACCGTAACGAGTATGGAGCGGGCCGCGCCCGTGTCCGCCACCCCCGCCCCGGCGCCGCGGGCCGCCCCCTGGACCGATGCCTGGCGCGAACGGCTGGAAGCGGCGCTGCGCGCCGTGGTCGGCCCGGTGGCCGGTTTCGCGCTGTTCGTGCTGGTGTGGCAGGTGGTGGCCATGCGCATCCCCGAGATCCCCACGCCGGGCGTGACCTGGCAGGCGGCGGTGGCGTTGTTCTCGGACCCGTTCTACGACAACGGCCCCAACGACAAGGGCATCGGCTGGAACCTGCTGGCCTCGCTGCAGCGGGTCGGCATCGGTTTCGGCCTGGCCGCGCTGGTGGGGATTCCGATCGGTTTCGCCATCGGCCGCTACGCGCCGGTGCGGGCAATGTTCTCGCCCATCGTCAGCCTGCTGCGGCCGGTGTCGCCACTGGCGTGGCTGCCGCTGGGGCTGCTGTTGTTCAAGGCCGCCAACCCGGCCGCGATCTGGGCCATTTTCATCTGTTCGATCTGGCCCATGATCATCAACACGGCGGTCGGCGTGTCGCGCGTGCCGCAGGACTACCTGAACGTGGCGCGGGTGCTGAACCTGTCGGAATGGAAGGTCACCACCAAAGTGCTGCTGCCCGCCGTGCTGCCCTACATGCTGACCGGCGTGCGGCTGTCCATCGGCACCGCCTGGCTGGTGATCGTCGCGGCCGAGATGCTGACCGGCGGCACCGGCATCGGCTTCTGGCTGTGGGACGAGTGGAACAACCTGAAGGTCGAGCACATCGTCATCGCCATTTTCGTGATCGGCATCGTCGGGCTGATCCTGGAAACGCTGCTGGTCGCGCTGGCCCGCCGCTTCACCTACACCGAGGAGTAGCGCCATGAAGAAATTCGTACGCATCGAACGCGTGGGCCAGACCTTCGCCACCCGCAAGGGCGCCTTCGTCGCGCTGCGCGACATCGACCTGACGGTGGAGCAGGGCGAGTTCATCACCCTGATCGGCCATTCCGGCTGCGGCAAGTCCACCCTGCTGAACCTGATCGCCGGCCTGACCCGCCCGACCAGCGGCGTGCTGCTGTGCGCCGAGCGCGAAATCACCGGGCCCGGCCCGGACCGCGCCGTGGTGTTCCAGAACCACTCGCTGCTGCCCTGGCTGACCTGCTTCCAGAACGTGCACCTGGCGGTGGAGCGGGTTTTCGGCGCGTCGGAAAAGCGCGCCCAGCTGGCCGAGCGCACCCGCGCCGCGCTCGACCTGGTGGGCCTGCTGCCGGCGCAGAACAAACTGCCGCGCGAGATCTCCGGCGGCATGAAGCAGCGCGTCGGCATCGCTCGCGCGCTGGCGATCGAGCCGGGCGTGCTGCTGATGGACGAGCCGTTCGGCGCGCTCGACGCGCTGACCCGCGCGCATCTGCAGGACGAGCTGCTCAAGATCGTCGCCAAGACCCGCACCACCACCATCATGGTCACGCACGACGTGGACGAAGCCGTGCTGTTGTCCGACCGCATCGTCATGCTGACCAATGGGCCGGCCGCGACCATCGGCGAGATCCTGCCCGTGCCTTTGCCGCGCCCGCGCGACCGGGTGCGATTGGCCAACGACCCGGTCTATCTGTCGTGCCGCGCGGCGGTGGTGGATTTCCTGCACCGGCGCCACGGCAATCCCGAGCGGGCCCAGGCGCCCGTGGTCCTGGCGGCGGTGCCCGACGTGGAGGACGCCTCGTCGCAGGCGGCCGGGTCGCGCGCGGTGGCCTAGCGCGTGGGGGGCTGGCGCCGGGCCACGGCGCGCCCTCGCCGGCGCGCCGGCGCCCGTCATCGGCTTGACACGTTCGGTCATGCGCCGCGCGGGCCAACCGGTGTAGTATCAAGCCAGCCGTGCGCGGACAGCGCTCGGCGCTTTCTGGATTTCTGGAGTGGCTTGTGGCGTTGCGAAATTGGGCATCCCTGGTATTTGTGGCCGGCGCGCTGGGCGCGGCCGGCGTGGCGCAGGCCGGCGTCTGCGACGCGCAGTTCATGCATGATGGCGGCGCGGTCCAGCTCACCGGGTCCGGCAACATCGCGCTGGGCGCCGACCTGAACTTTTCCGAGGTTACAAAAAGCAATGGCGACAACTGCCGCGCGCGGGTGCAGGGCGTGGCCCGCTTCAGCTACGCCGGCCTGCCGCCGGGCAAGTCCAGCCTCGATTACCTGATGACCGTCAAGAGCGGCCAGGCCACCTTCCTCAAGTACGCCACCGCCGGCGAAGCGCCGCGCCCCTCCGAAGGCCAGTTCGACCTGCGCATGCTGGGGCTGTTCGCGTACGACGGCAAGCTCAATCCGGGCCAGAAGCTGCCCGGTTCGTCGTTCCGTCTGAAAATCGGCAAGGAAGCGCCGGTCGGCGGCCAGCCCAGCACCACGGTGCGCATCGGCGAGAAAAGCGTGGGGCGCGCGGCCAGCATCAGCACCGCGCTGGGCCAGCAGTCCTGCCATCCCATTTCCTACACCCGCAATTCCGATCCCACCATGGCCACGTTCCAGGGCTTGACCATTCCCATTCCCGGCATGAACACCACGGTCACCGATTGGTATTGTCCGGCGGTCAACCTGGTCATGAAGCAGGATATCGACCAGGGCGGCGTCAAGTCCGCCGTTGAGATTACGCAAATCAAGTAGCACACGGTAGCAAGCCGGCCTGGACCCGCGCGGGACGGCTGGTATGATGGTTTCGTCATAGACACACTACAGGAGCTCAAAAAATGGCCACGAGAAAATCCGAAGACGTCGCAAAAGAAAAACTGATCGACAGTGTCAAGACCAGCCTGAACGACGCCGAGAGCCTGCTGCGCGAAGCCGCCGGCAGCACCGGCGACAAGGCCGCCGAATTGCGCGAACGCGCCATGACCTCGCTCAAGCGCACCCGCGAAGCCCTGTATGAAGCCCAGGACGCGGTGCTCGAACGCGGTCGCAAGGCTGCCCGCGCCACCGATGACTACGTGCACGACAATCCCTGGCAAGCCATCGGCATCGCAGGCGTGACCGGCCTGCTGCTCGGCTTGCTGATCAGCCGCCGCTGACAAGGCGGGACCTCCGGGCGGGCGGCGCCGGCGTCATGCCGGCTCGCCCGCCCGGTGTCCTTCTTGCCATGGGTCTACGCAAATCTGTGTTTGGCGTGGCGTCCAGCCTGGTCGGGCTGATGCGCACGCGCCTGGAACTGCTGGCACTGGAAGCGGCGGGCGAAAAAGCGCGCCTGCTCAAGCTGCTGGGCATGGCGTTCGCCGCCTTGCTGTTCCTGACGCTGGCGGTGCTGGTGTTCACCATCACGATCGCGGTGGCGTTCTGGCCCACCGAAGACCGCTACCTGGCCCTGGGCCTGCTGGCGGCCTTCTATCTGGTGGTCGGCGTGGTGTTGCTGCTGGTGGTGCGCCACGGCCTGGTCTACGGACCGCCGCCGTTCGCGGCCACGCTGGAAGAACTGGGCCGTGACGCCGAGCTGCTCGAACGGGTGCGCGACGCGCAGGACGATGACCGCGCGCAGCGGCGCCAGGAGGACTTGTCATGACGAAAAGGTCTCCCACCGTCGACCGCGCGGTGCGCATCGAACTGCTGCGCGCCCGCGCCGCGATCGAGCGCGAGTCGCTGGCCCAGGGCATCGTGTCCACCGGGCGCAGGCTCGAGCCGGCCGCGCTGCTCAAGAGTTTCCTGCCAGGGCTCGCGTCCGGCGGCGCCTCGCGCTGGGCCATGCAGGCTATCGGCCTGGCGCGGCGCTATCCCATCATCAGCTCGTCGTTGTCGGCGATGTTCATGCGGGGCGGCGGCAAGTCCAAGCTGCTCAAGCTGGCCGGCGGCGCGCTGGTGGGCTGGCAGCTGTTCAAGCTCTGGCGCGATTCGCGCGACGACGTCTGATTCCGGTCTTCGCGCCCGCCCAAGAAAAAATCCCGCCGTCTCCGGCGGGATTTTTTTTGGGGGGCGGGCAACGCGGCCAGCGCGACTGTCCGCGCCGCCGGCCTACAGCCCCAATTGCCCCCAGATGTCGTCCACCCGCTTCTTGACGTCGGCGTCCATGGTGATGGGCGTGCCCCATTCACGCTGGGTCTCGCCCGGCCATTTGTTGGTGGCGTCCAGGCCCATCTTGCCGCCGAGGCCCGACACCGGCGAGGCGAAGTCCAGGTAGTCGATGGGCGTGTTTTCGACCAGCAGCGTGTCGCGCACCGGGTCCATGCGCGTGGTCATGGCCCACACCACTTCCTTCCAGTCGCGCGGATTGATGTCCTCGTCCACGACCACGATGAACTTGGTGTACATGAACTGGCGCAGGATGCTCCACAGCCCGAACATGACGCGCTTGGCGTGGCCGGCGTACTGCTTGCGGATCGACACCACCGCCAGGCGGTAGCTGCAGCCCTCGGGCGGCAGGTAGAAGTCGACGATCTCGGGCAACTGGCGCCGCAGCAGCGGCACGAACACCTCGTTGAGCGCCACGCCCAGCACGGCGGGCTCGTCGGGCGGCTTGCCGGTGTAGGTCGAGTGGTAGATGGGGTTGCGGCGCATGGTGATGCGCTCGACCGTGAACACCGGGAACCAGTCCTGCTCGTTGTAGTAACCGGTGTGGTCGCCGTAGGGGCCTTCCAGCGCCATCTCGTAGTCGCTGTTGGGCGGCGGGTTGACGCCGTCCGGCACCACCGGGGCGATGGCGCGCGGATCCGACGACGGCAGCAGGTGGCCTTCCAGCACGATCTCGGCCCAGGCCGGCACCGACAGGTTGCTGCCCAGCGCCTGTGCCACCTCGGTGCGCGAGCCGCGCAGCAGGCCGGCGAACTGGTATTCCGACAGGCTGTCCGGCACCGGGGTGACCGCGCCCAGCGTGGTGGCCGGGTCGGCGCCCAGCGCCACGGCGATGGGGAAGGGCGTGCCGGGATGCGCCAGCGCGTGGTCGCGGAAATCGAGCGCGCCGCCGCGGTGCGACAGCCAGCGCATGATGAGCTTGTTCGGGCCCAGCAACTGCTGGCGGTAGATGCCCAGGTTCTGGCGGCGGGCGTTGGGGCCGCGCGTGATCACCAGGCCCCAGGTCAACAGCGGCGCCACGTCGCCCGGCCAGCAGGTCTGGATCGGCAGGCGCGTCAGGTCCACGTCCTTGCCTTCCCAGACGATCTCCTGGCAGGCCGGGCTCTTGACGTTCTTGGGGCTCATGTCCCAAAGCGCCGACTTCAGCATCGACACCTTGGCCAGCGCGTCGCGCAGGCCCTTGGGCGCCTCGGGCTCGCGCAGCGAAGCCAGTAGTTCGCCGATGTCGCGCAGTGCGCTGACGTCGTCGGCGCCCATGCCGCGCGCCACCCGCGAGGGCGTGCCGAACAGGTTGGCCAGCACCGGCATCTCGGCCGGCTTGCCGTCGTGCCGCGCTTTTTCGAACAGCAGGGCGGGGCCCTCGGCGCGCAGCACGCGGTCGGAAATCTCGGTCATTTCCAGGCGCGTCGAGACCGGCGCGGCGATGCGTTTGAGCTCGCCCATGCGTTCGAGTTGAGCGAGGAAGTCTCTAAGGTCGCGGTATTTCACTACAGATCCCGGCTATTTGGTTACATCTTGGGGAGAAAGAGAGGTTAACATTGACTCCCTCTTTTTTAACGCAGGAGGTTTTCATGCCCGATGCGTCAGTGGCCAGCCTGTTCAGGAACATGGCCCAAGGAGTGCACCAATATCTTGCCGAATCGCTGCGCATCTGCTCCGTCTACCTGGGCATCGCGGTGATCGTGACGGTAAGCATGGGATTCGCCCTGCCTGGTTTGCGCGACCAGGCATTGCAAGTGCACAAAGCCTTGTTGACCGCCCTCGCGCCTTCATCCATGCAGCCTGGCATCGAAACCGAAGCCGGGTCCGAGTTCGGCGCCGACTCCTCGTCGGCGATTGCCATGGCCGTGCCCACCGCGCCTTCCAGCAATGCGACCGGCATGCTGGGGCCTGCCCGCGCCGCGCCGGCGTCGCCCAAGAAGCCCGCCATGGTCGCCACCGGCCCGCAGGCCGAGGCGTTGCGTAACTATATCTCGCGCAAGTACAAGGTCGCCTATGACGCGACCGGCCCGCTCTTGAACACTGTGTACAAGGTGGGCCGCGAGAAGCAGCTGGATCCGCTGCTGCTGCTGGCCGTCATCGCCATCGAGTCGCGCTACAACCCGCTGGCCGAGAGCCATGTCGGCGCGCAGGGGCTGATGCAGGTGATGACCAGCGTGCACCAGGACAAGTTCGACGCGGTGGGCAAGAACCCCCTGGACCCCGGCGCCAATATCGCCGTGGGCGCCACCATCCTGAAGGACTGCATCAACCGGCGCGGTTCGGTCGATGGCGGCCTGGCCTGCTATGTCGGTTCGACCGGGCCGGACGACAACGGCTACGGCGCCAAGGTGCAGGCCGAGCGCCGGCGCCTGGCGCTGGCGTCGGGGATCGCGCTGGCGCGCGATTGATCCTGCATACCCATAGGCGGAACCGGGGATCAGCGGAAGGTCACGAGTATCGTGATTTGCTGGCTGAACGTCCCCGGCACCACTGCCGCGCCGGTCTTCATCAGTTCCGCCGAGTAGTACAGGCTCCTGGGACGCAGCGTGGTGGTCAGTGACTCGGTCGGGCGCCATTCATTGAAGGCGATCGGAATGGCGCCGTTTTCCTTGACTTGCAGTGCAAGCCCGTTCGGCGTGCCATCGGTGTTTTTCAACTCGATGTTCTGGCCGTTGGACGTCAGCACCGGGCTGCCTTCGGGCTGGAACTTGATCTGCAGCGGAACCACCATATTGCCCAGGTCGGCGATGTGGAAGCCGCCATCGCAGGCTTCGTCGAAATCCGCGACGATGGTGAATGGCGTCGGTGGCGGCAGCGGCAGATTGCCCACGCTGTAGGCCCTGTGGCTTCACAGCGGCGCTCAACGCGGGAATGCGTGGCGCCGGCGAGTGTGCCCGGCGATGATGATCTGGACGTTAATTCTTCGCCAGGCGGGGGGAGGGCGACGCAAGCCCGTCCGGCGGGCATAACCTCAGGCGGCCGGGCGCAAGCCCGGCAGTCCCTGGCCGGGCCCGGCGCCTGGCCCCGCCAGGGCGGCGTAGCCGCGCGTCAGCGGCCCAGCAGCTTGCCCAGGCGGGCCACGGCTTCTTCCAGACGGTCCAGCCCGGTGGCGTAGGAGAAGCGCATGGTGTGATGGCCATGGGCGGGGCCGAAATCCAGGCCGGGCACGGCGGCGATGCCGGCTTCCAGCAGCAGGCGCTGCGAGAAGCTGGCGCTGTCGGTGTCGAAGTCGCTGATGTCGGCGTAGATGTAGAAGGCGCCGTCCGGCTTGACCGGCACCTTCAGGCCCAGGCGTTCGAACTCGGGCAGCAGGTAGTCGCGGCGCTGCCTGAAGGCTTCGCGGCGGTGTTCGAAGGTGCGCAGGGCGTCCGGCGTGAAGCAGGCCAGGGCGGCGTGCTGCGCCAGCGTGGGGGCGCAGATGGCCAGGCTGCCGGCGATCTTCTCGACCGGCGCCACCATGGCCTCGGGCACGATCATCCAGCCCAGGCGCCAGCCGGTCATGTGGAAGTACTTCGAGAAGCTGTTGATGACGATGATGTCGTCGTCCAGCGTCAGCGCGGAGCGCGGCTGGCCTTCGTAGGACAGGCCCAGGTAGATTTCGTCGACGATGGCGAAGCCCTGGCGGGCGCGTACCTCGGCCAGCAGCCTGGACAGTTCACCGTGGTCGATGGAGGTGCCGGTGGGATTGCTGGGCGAGGCCACCAGCACGCCCTGGGTGGCCTCGGTCCAGTGCCGGGCCACGTCCTGCGCGGACAGCTGGAAGCGCTTGTCCGCGGAACTGGGGATCAGGCGCGGCCGGCCGCCGGCGGCGAGCACGAAGTTGCTGTTGGCGGGATACGAGGGGTCCGGCATCAGCACTTCCGCGCCCGGGTTGACCAGGGCGGCGCAGGCCAGGGTCAGGGCGCCCGAGGCCCCGGCCGTGACGATGACGCGGCGCGGATCGATCGCGGCGCCGAACTGTTCGTGGTAGAACCGGGCGATGGCCTCGCGCAGCGGCATCAGGCCGGCGGGCGCGCTGTAGCCGCTCTGGCCAGCCTGGGCCGCGCGCTGCAGCGCTTCCACGACCTGGGGCGGCGCGGTAAAGTCCGGTTCGCCGATGCCCAGGCTGATGATGTCCTTGCCCGCCGCCTGCAGCGCTTGCGCCTGTTTGAACAGTTCAACCACCTGGAAGGTCAGGAAATCGTCGGTACGGGCGGCAAGGCGGGGCATCGGAATCTCGAAGGCTACTTGAAGCGGAAAAAGGAATTGTAGTCATGCAGCCATCGCGGCGCGCTTTCCTCCTGGGCCGACGGCCGGTCCAGACCCCCTGGGCCACTTTCCTGCAACGACTGGCGCTGCTGTGCCACGGGGCGGTGCGGGACCAGGTCGAGGCGCCGGGCGAGGGCCCGCGTGCCGTGCTGGCGCCGCAGCGCGAGGCCGACGTCGTCCACGCCCGCGCGCTGTGCGCCGAGTACGGCGTGGTGATGGCGCTGGACGAGGCGCCGGGCCCGTTCGAGCCGGTGAACGGGCCGCTGCTGTGGATCGACCCCGGCCGACTGGCGACGCTGGCGCGCCTGTCCGGCCCGGTTCCGCGCTGGCGCGCCCAGCCGGGCGTGCCGGTGGCGGCCTTGGCCCAGGCTGGCCTGCGGCAGTTCGACGGGCTGCCCGGCGCCATGACGCTGGCGCAATGGCTGGCGGCCCCCGCGATCTGGCCGGCGGGGCGCGGCGCCGACTCGGGTGTGCTGGCCGTCGATCTGTTGCTGGCCGACGGCGTGGAGGAAACCCTGGGGCCCTTTGGCGCCGACGATGTGCAGCCGCTGCGGTCAGCCACGGTGCAGCGGCTGGTGCCGGCGCTGTTCCAGTTGGCGGGGGGCGAACTGGCCGCCGCCTGCCGCGTCGCGGATCGCTGGGCCGCGCGCTATCGGCTCGACGCCCTGGCGCCGCAAGCGCCGGCCAGCGTCAACCTGGCGCACCTGTTGTTGGGACATGGCGGCACGCTGGCCTGGGTCCAGGGGGTGACGCTGGGCGTGGGCGCGGCGCCGACGGCGGCTCAGGCCGGCGCCGCGCCGGTCGCAGCCGGGCGGTCGACCGCCGCCTTGCAGGCGCGGATCAAGGCCCTGTTCGACCCCCATGGGCGTTTTCCCGAATTGGCGGCGCGCCCGGATGGCGACAATTTGTAAGCCGGGGGTAAGATGGGCGGCGCGCCCGGGGCTTGCGGGCGGTGCGCCCCGGCGGCGCCCGCAGGGAACGTTTCGCCCCGTCCGCCATCGGAATAGAATTGCCCCCTTTCGTGTTCCTCACTCTAGCCAGTAGCCGCCCCTATGGATGCCAACCTCCGCAAAGCCGCCCTTGAATACCACGAGCACGGCCGTCCCGGCAAAATCTCGGTCACCCCGACCAAGCAGCTCACCAACCAACGCGATCTGGCCCTGGCGTACTCGCCCGGCGTGGCGGCGGCCTGTGAGGAAATCGTGGCGGACCCGGCCAACGTGTTCCGCTACACCGCGCGCGGCAATCTGGTGGGCGTGATCACCAACGGCACCGCGGTGCTGGGCCTGGGCAACATCGGCGCGCTGGCCTCCAAGCCGGTGATGGAAGGCAAGGCGGTGCTGTTCAAGAAGTTCGCCGGCCTGGACGTGTTCGACATCGAGATCAACGAAACCGACCCGGACAAGCTGGTCGAGATCATCGCCGGCCTGGAAGCCACCTTCGGCGGCATCAACCTCGAAGACATCAAGGCGCCGGAATGCTTCACGGTCGAGCGCAAGCTTCGCGAGCGCATGAAGATCCCCGTCTTCCATGACGACCAGCACGGCACCGCCATCTGTGTGTCGGCGGCCTTCATCAACGGCCTGAAAGTGGTGGGCAAGGACATCGACAAGGTCAAGGTGGTGACCTCCGGCGCCGGCGCGGCCGCGCTGGCCTGTCTGGACCTGATGGTGGACCTGGGCCTGCCGCTGGAAAACATCTGGGTCACCGACATCGAGGGCGTGGTGTACGAAGGCCGCACCACCTTGATGGACCCTGACAAGGCGCGCTTCGCGCAAAAGACCGACGCCCGCAAGCTGGCCGAAGTGATCGAGGGCGCGGACGTGTTCCTGGGCCTGTCGGCCGGCGGCGTGCTCAAGCCCGAGATGGTGGCCAAGATGGGGCCGCGTCCGCTGATCCTGGCGCTGGCCAATCCCACGCCCGAGATCCTGCCCGAACTCGCCCATTCCGTGCGCGACGACGTGGTGATGGCGACGGGCCGTTCGGACTACCCGAACCAGGTCAACAACGTGCTGTGCTTCCCGTACATCTTCCGCGGCGCGCTGGACGTGGGCGCCACCACCATCACGCGCGAGATGGAAAAGGCGGCGGTCTATGCCATCGCCGAACTGGCCGAGGAAGAGCAGAACGAAGTGGTGGCCGCCGCCTACGGCACCTTCGATATCTCGTTCGGCCCCGAGTACCTGATTCCCAAGCCCTTCGATCCGCGCCTGATCGTGCGCATCGCGCCGGCGGTGGCCAAGGCCGCCATGGAAGGCGGCGTGGCCACGCGCCCGCTGGCCGACCTGGAAGCCTACGAAGAGCAACTGCAGCAGTTCGTCTACCACTCCGGCGCGTTCATGAAGCCGCTGTTCTCGGCGGCCAAGCGCATCGTGCGCGAGGGCGGTCCGGCCCGCATCGTGTTCGCCGAAGGCGAGGACGAGCGCGTGCTGCGCGCGGTGCAGGTGGTGGTGGACGAAGGCCTGGCCCGTCCCATCCTGGTGGGCCGCCCGTCGGTGCTGCTGACCCGCATCGAGAAGCTGGGCCTGCGCCTGCGTCTGGGTGAAGACGTCGAGGTCACCAACCCGGAATACGACGAGCGCTTCCACCAGTACTGGACCACGTACTGGGAACGCATGTGCCGCCGTGGCATCACCAAGGAAATGGCGCGCGTGGAAATGCGCCGCCGCATGACCCTGATCGGCGCGATGATGGTGCACCTGGGCGATGCCGACGGCATGGTCTGCGGCTCGGTCGGCGCCTATCACGACCACCTGCGCTTCATCGACGAAGTGATCGGCCGCCGGCCGGGCCGCAACGTCTACGCCGCCATGAACATCCTGCTGCTCAACGAGCGCACGGTGGTGCTGGTGGATACGCACGTCAACGACGAACCTACTGCCGAGCAGATCGCCGAGTTCACCATCGCCGCCGCCAAGGAAATGCAGCGCATGTTCCTGGCGCCCAAGGTGGCGCTGCTGTCGCGCTCGAATTTCGGCTCGGGCAGCTCGGCCTCGGGCGCCAAGATGCGCCGCGCGCTGGAACTGGTGCGCGCCGCCGAGCCCGAACTGGAGATCGACGGCGAGATGCATGGCGACTGCGCGCTGGATGAAGCCCTGCGCCTGCGCATCCTGCCGTCCTCGACGCTCAAGGGCGAGGCCAACCTGCTGGTGTGCCCGAACGTGGACGCCGGCAACATCGCCTACAACCTGCTCAAGACGGCGGCCGGCGGCAACGTCGCGGTGGGCCCGTTCCTGCTGGGCGCCAACGCGCCGGTGCACATCCTGACCTCCAGCTCGACCGTGCGCCGCATCGTCAACATGACCGCGATGACGGTGGTCGATGCCAATACCCCGCGTTGAAGTCACCAATGGCGGTCCGGCGTGCCCGCGCACGCCGACCGGCCTGGTCCTGACCGGGGGCGGCGCCCGCGCCGCCTACCAGGTCGGCGTGCTCAGCGCCATCATGGAGCTGCTGGACCCCGACTGGCATTCGCGTTTCAAGAATCCCTTCGACATCATCTGCGGCACGTCCGCCGGCGCCATCAACGCCGCCGCGCTGGCCTGCCGGGCCGAGCGGCCGCACCTGGGGGTGCGCCGCATCCGCCGCCTGTGGTCGTCGCTCAATACCGACATGATCTACCGGGCCGACGCGCCCGGCCTGATCCGCACGGGCGTGCGCTGGCTGGGGCTGCTGTCGCTGGGGTGGATGTACTCCGGCCTGACGCGCAAGCGGCCGCAGTCGCTGCTGGACAACAGCCCGATGCAGGCGTTGCTGGCGCGGGTACTGGATTTCGACCACCTGCAGTCCAGCCTGGAAAGCGGCGCCCTGTCGGCGCTGGCGATCACGGCCTCGGGCTACACCAGCGGCGAGCACCTGACTTTCTACCAGGCACATACGCCGATCGAGCCCTGGCACCGCTACCTGCGGCTGGCCATCCCCACGCCGATCACGGTCGACCACCTGATGGCGTCGTCCGCCATTCCCTTCGTCTTTCCAGCCAGGCAGATCACGGTGCATGGCAAGGGGGAGTGGTGTGGCGATGGCTCCATGCGGCAGCTGGCGCCGATCAGCCCCGCCATCCACCTGGGCGCGCACCGGGTGCTGGTGATCGGCACCGGTTTTCGCGACGATACCCATCCGGAGCATCGCGAGGAATCGCCGCCATACCCCTCCCTGGCCCAGGTCGGCGGCCACGCCCTGTCCAGCATTTTCCTGGACGGACTGTCGATGGACGTCGAACGCCTGGAACGGATGAACTACCTGGTCGACCAGGTCGTTCCCCGGGAGGACGGCGAGCCGGTCGCCGTGCGCCGCATCCAGGTGCTGACGATTACCCCGAGCCGCTCCCTGGATTCCCTGGCGCTGGAGCACCTGGACGATATGCCGCCCCAGGCCCGTGCGCTTTTCCGCGTACTCGGTGTATCGTCCGACCCAAGCCGTCCGGGGGGCGGGGCGCTGATGTCCTACCTGTTGTTCGAGTCCAGCTACACCAAGCGATTGATCGAACTGGGTTATGCCGATACGATGCAGCGTAACGATGAAGTGATCGCCTTTTTCAAGGAGGCACAGGCATGACGCGCAATGCCCAATCTACCCTGCACAAGCAATTGAAGCGAGGTGGAGCGCTGGCCCATGACGGGCTGGACAAAAAGGCCGTGGTCGACGCCGCGCATGAGCTCGGCCTGGCACTGTTTGTGGCCAATTGCGACCCGGCCCGCAGCCGCTCCGCGGTGCTGCGCGCCATCGTCAAGGCGGTGGACTTCCCCGAGTATTTCGGCGGCAACCTCGACGCGCTCTACGACTGCCTGTGCGATACCGTGCTGGATCACAAGACGGGCGTGGTGCTGTGGCTGTACAAGTTGCATTCCGGCGACCCGGCGCTGGAGGAAGACGCCGCCCGTATCGAGTCGGTGTGCGCCGACGCCGCCGAATTCGCCCACGAGAATGGCCGCACGTTTGCGTATGTGGTGGAGCACGCGGGCAAGCACCCGGACCCGGAACCCGGCGTGGCCGCCGCGCCCTACGGCGAGAACGACTGAAGGTCCTGGCAGGGGCGCTTGCGCCGCCGGCCCGTGGGTCATTTGCCTGTCATGTCCCGGGGCGGGACGCCGATCACCAGCCGAGCAAGGCGCCGGCCGCTGAAATCAACGCCAATCCCGCCGTTTCCGTGCGCAGCACGCGCGGGCCGAACCTGACGGCCTGGACGCCCGCCTCGCGCGCCTGCGCCAGTTCCTTTTCCGACCAGCCCCCTTCGGGGCCGACCAGCAGCGTCAACGATTGCAGGTTCGGCGTGGCGCCGAGCCGGCCGGCCAGGTCGGCATCGGCGTCCGGATGACACAGCAGGCGCAGGCCGTCGGCCGGGAGGGCCAGCCAGTCGGCCAGCGTCACGGGGGCGTCGACCGCCATCAGCCGGTTGCGGCCACACTGTTCGGCGGCCGACTGCGCGATACGCTGCCAGTGGGCCACCCGCTTTTCCAGCCGCGGGCCGGCCAGTTGCAGCACGCTGCGCTGCGCGGCGATGGGACAGACCCGGGCGGCGCCCAGCTCGACGGCTTTTTCCACCACCCAGTCCATCTTGTCGCCGGCGGGCAGGCCCTGTACCAGGGTGATGCGGCCGGCCAGCTCGGCTTCGCGCGGGTCGAACGCGCCCAGCTGGGCGAAGCCGGCCTTGCCCTCGATTTCCAGCACCGCCGGGTACTCGCCGCCCTGGCCGTTGAACAGTGCCAGGGTTTCCCCCGCGCGCAGCCGCAGCACCCGGATGGCGTGGTGCGCCAGGGCCTCCGGCAGGGCGATGCGGGCGCCGGCGGACAGGGGAGCGTCGCAGAAGAAGCGAGGTGCGGACATGGATGTTGCGGTGGCGGACGGAAAGCGGACATTGGGGCCGGGCGGAGACCCGGGGCGCGGCCCGGGCGGCGCCCCGGCGGTTCAGGGCCTGGTTCGTCGCCGGGTCACCTGAGCGCGTAGCCTACCACCTTGATGCCCCAGTCGATCAGGGTGGGGGCGCTGGACGCCAGTTGCAGCGTCAGCAGGGTCAGGAAGCCGACCGTCATTTTCTTGTCCAGGCGCAGGAGGTCGTGGCGCACCTCGGCCAGGTCTTCGTGGGTGGCGAAGCGCTTGAGTTCCTCGCGGGTGGGCAGTTGCGCGACGACTTCGACGAGTCTGTCGAATTGGTCCTGGGCGGCGCGCCTGGCGATGTCGCGTTCGAGTTCAGCCCTTTCGCGGGCGTAGTCGACGCGTGACAGGGGATAGGCGTGGAGTTCGGCGCGGGCCTCGTCCTGCGAGCGCTTGAGCAGATCGGCCTCGCCCTGCAGGCGGGCTTGTTCCAGCGCCTGCGCCACCGCGATGGCGCGTTCCTCGCCGAGCGCGTTGCGCAGGGCCAGGATGCCGGCGGCGGGAATGGTGAAGCTCAACATGGCAATCATGATACGGATTCCGACATAGGGCTGTGCCAGGCCATCATGAATCTCGGACCGCCCCGCCGCAATTGTGGCAACTACGCCATGACATGGCTGTCTCCCCCCTGGGGGCTACCGCGATTCCGCCGCGGGCCATCGTCCATCTGGCGGACCCCGCCACCCGCCACCGGCCCGGCCATCCCCAGGTGTTAAAATCGTCTGCTTCGCAACCTACTCAACTGGCCCCCATTTCCTGCGTGGGCGCGCCAGCCTCAAAGAGCCTTCCGAATGAGCAATCCGACCGCCCCTAAACTTGCCTTGGCGGATGCCATCCGCGCCCTCGCGATGGATGCCGTGCAACAAGCGAACTCCGGGCACCCGGGCGCTCCCATGGGCATGGCGGAAATCGCCCAGGCCCTCTGGATCGGCAACCTGCGCCACAACCCCAAGGATCCCGCCTGGGCCA
Organism: Achromobacter sp. HNDS-1; assembly: GCF_040084795.1. NCBI lineage: Bacteria > Pseudomonadati > Pseudomonadota > Betaproteobacteria > Burkholderiales > Alcaligenaceae > Achromobacter > Achromobacter sp. HNDS-1. Next base: position 1,959,674 of record NZ_CP157584.1, on the reverse strand, counting down.
ACCGCGACCGCTTCGTGCTGTCCAACGGCCACGGCTCGATGCTGATCTACGCGCTGCTGCACCTGACCGGCTACGACCTGCCGATCGAAGAACTGAAGAACTTCCGCCAACTGCATTCCAAGACGCCGGGCCACCCCGAAGTGGGCATCACCCCGGGCGTGGAAACCACCACCGGCCCGCTGGGCCAGGGTCTGGGCAATGCCGTCGGCATGGCGCTGGCCGAAGCGCTGCTGGCCGCCGAGTTCAACAAGCCCGGCCACACCATCGTCGACCACCACACCTACGCCTTCACCGGCGACGGCTGCCTGATGGAAGGCATCTCGCACGAAGTGTGCTCGCTGGCCGGCACGCTCAAGCTGTCCAAGCTGGTGGTGCTGTATGACGACAACGGCATCTCGATCGACGGCCACGTCGAGCACTGGTTCGCCGACGACACCGCCAAGCGCTTCGAGGGCTACGGCTGGAACGTCATCCGCGGCATCGACGGCCACGACGCCGCCGCCGTGGACGCCGCCATCAAGGCCGCCCGCGCGCAATCGGAAAAGCCCACGCTGATCGTCTGCCGCACCGTCATCGGCAAGGGTTCGCCCAACATGGCCGGCACCCACAACGTGCACGGCGCCCCGCTGGGCAAGGACGAGATCGCCGCCACCCGCGCCGCGCTGGGTTGGTCGGCCGAGCCGTTCCAGATTCCGCAGGACATCTACGACGGCTGGGACGGCCGCAAGACCGGCGCCGCCGCGCAGGCCGAATGGCAGTCGGCGTTCGACGCCTACGCCGCCGAATTCCCGGCCGAGGCCGCCGAGTTCACGCGCCGCATGAAGGGCGAGCTGCCCGCCGGCTACGCCGACCAATTCAAGGCGTTCCTGAACGCCACGCTGGAAAAGGCCGAAACCGTCGCCACCCGCAAGGCCTCGCAGTTCGCGATCACGGCGCTGGCCGCCGCGCTGCCGGAAATGCTGGGCGGCTCGGCCGACCTGACCGGCTCCAATTTCACCGACTGGAAGGGCGTGGGCGCGGTGCGCGCCGGCGACAAGGGCATCCAGTTCGGCCGCCACATCAACTACGGCGTGCGCGAATTCGGCATGGCCGCCATCATGAACGGCGTGGCCCTGCATGGCGGCTACCTGCCGTTCGGCGGCACCTTCCTGACGTTCTCCGACTACTCGCGCAACGCCATCCGCATGGCCGCGCTGATGAAGCAGCGCGTGGTGCACGTGTTCACGCACGACTCCATCGGCCTGGGCGAAGACGGCCCGACCCACCAGTCGATCGAACACGCCGCCAGCCTGCGCCTGATCCCCAACCTGTCGCTCTGGCGTCCCTGCGACACGGCCGAAACCGCCGTGGCCTGGAACGCCGCCGTGACGCGCCCTGCCAGCATCGGCATGGACGTGCATGACGGCGGCCCGACGGCGCTGTTGCTGTCGCGCCAGAACCTGCCGTTCGTGCAACGCGACGCCGCCACCGTGGACGCCATCGCCCGCGGCGGCTACGTGCTGCGCGACGCCGACGGCGCCCGCGCCGTGATCATCGCCACCGGTTCCGAAGTCGCCATCGCCCTGGACGCGCAAGCCCAGCTGGCCAAGGAAGGCATCGCGGTGCGCGTGGTGTCCATGCCGAGCACCGACGTGTTCGACAAGCAGGACGCCGCCTGGAAGCAATCGGTGCTGCCCAAGGGGCTGCCGCGCGTGGCCGTCGAGGCCGGCGTGACCGCCTTCTGGCACAAGTACGTGGGCCTGGAAGGCGCCGTGGTCGGCATCGACCGCTACGGCGAATCGGCCCCGGCGGGTGCGCTGTTCAAGTTCTTCGGGCTGACCGCCGACAAGGTGGCCGAGACCGTCAAGCAAGTTCTGTAAAAAAGGAGCCTAGTCATGACCATTCGCGTCGCCATCAACGGTTACGGTCGCATCGGCCGCAACATCCTGCGTGCCCACTATGAAGGTGGCAAGAAGCACGATATCGAAATCGTCGCCATCAACGACCTGGGCGATCCCAAGACCAACGCCCACCTGACCCGCTACGACACCGCCCACGGCAAGTTCCCGGGCACCGTCGAAGTCGACGGCGAGTACATGGTCGTCAACGGCGACAAGATCCGCGTGCTGGCCAACCGCAACCCGGCCGAACTGCCGTGGGGCGAGCTGAAGGTCGACGTGGTGCTGGAATGCACGGGCTTTTTCACCACCAAGGAAAAGGCCGGCGCGCACATCAAGGGCGGCGCCAAGAAGGTCATCATCTCGGCCCCGGGCGGCAAGGACGTTGACGCCACCGTCGTCTACGGCGTCAACCACGGCGTGCTGAAGTCGACCGACACCGTCATCTCGAACGCGTCGTGCACCACCAACTGCCTGGCCCCGCTGGTCAAGCCGCTGAACGACCAGCTGGGCCTGGAAAACGGCCTGATGACCACCGTCCACGCCTACACCAACGACCAGGTCCTGACCGACGTCTACCACGAAGACCTGCGCCGCGCCCGTTCGGCCACCATGAGCATGATCCCGACCAAGACCGGCGCCGCCGCCGCGGTCGGCCTGGTGCTGCCGGAGCTGAACGGCAAGCTGGACGGCTACGCCATCCGCGTCCCGACCATCAACGTGTCGATCGTCGACCTGTCCTTCGTGGCCAAGCGCGACACCACCGTCGAGGAAGTGAACAGCATCCTGAAGGCCGCCTCGGAAGGCGAGCTCAAGGGCATCCTGGACTACAACACCGAACCCCTGGTCTCGGTGGACTACAACCACAACCCGGCCTCCAGCACCGTTGACGCGTCGCTGACCAAGGTCTCGGGCCGCCTGGTCAAGGTTTCGTCCTGGTACGACAACGAGTGGGGCTTCTCGAACCGCATGCTCGACACCACCGTCGCGCTGATGTCGGCCAAGTAAGCATCGCTGTCGAACCGAAGGGGACGAACAGGTTTTCCGCCACGGCGGAAAGCGGGTTCGTCCCCTTCGTTCGCCAACTCTAGGAGACGCAAAGCATTATGTCCAAGGTCAATACCCTGTCCGCGCTGGCCAAGGCCGGCGCCCTGTCCGGCAAGCGCGTGTTCATCCGCGCCGATCTGAACGTGCCGTTCGATGACGCCGGCCGCATTTCCGAAGACACCCGCATCCGCGCCTCGGTGCCCGGCATCCGCCTGGCGCTGGACGCCGGCGCCGCGGTGATGGTCACCTCGCACCTGGGCCGCCCGAAAGAGGGCGTGCTGACCGAGGCCGATTCGCTGGCCAAGGTCGGCCAGCGCCTGTCCGAGCTGCTGGGCATGCCCGTGCCGCTGGTGCGCGACTGGGTCGACGGCGTCAAGGTCGAGCCGGGCCTGGTGGTGCTGCTGGAAAACTGCCGCGTCAACGTCGGCGAGAAAAAAGACGACGAGGCGCTGTCGCGCAAGATGGCGGCGCTGTGCGACGTCTACGTCAATGACGCCTTCGGCACGGCGCATCGCGCCGAGGCCACCACGCACGGCATCGCGCGCTTCGCGCCGGTGGCCTGCGCCGGCCCGCTGCTGGAAGCCGAGCTGGACGCGCTGGGCCGCGCGCTGCACGAGCCGAAGCGTCCGCTGGTGGCGATCGTTGGCGGCTCCAAGGTGTCGACCAAGCTGTCGATCCTGCAATCGCTGGCCGACAAGGTCGACCAGCTGGTGGTGGGCGGCGGCATCGCCAACACCTTCATGCTGGCCGCCGGGTTGCCGATCGGCAAGTCGCTGGCCGAGCCGGACCAGGTGGAGCAGGCGCGCGCCGTGATCGAGCTGATGAAGCAGCGCGGCGCGGATGTGCCGATCCCGGTGGACGTGGTGTGCGCCAAGGCGTTCGGCGCGGACGCCGAGGCCACCGTGAAGGCGGCCGATGAAGTCGCCGCCGACGACATGATCCTGGACATCGGCCCGCAGACCGCGCAGCAATTGGCCGAGATCCTCAAGCAGGCCGGCACCATCGTCTGGAACGGTCCGGTCGGCGTGTTCGAGTTCGACCAGTTCGCCAACGGCACCAAGGTGGTGGCGCAGGCGATCGCGGATTCCGAGGGCTTCTCGATCGCGGGCGGCGGCGACACGCTGGCCGCGATCGCCAAGTACGGCATCGGCGAGCAGGTCGGCTACATCTCGACTGGCGGCGGCGCGTTCCTGGAGTTCCTGGAAGGCAAGACCCTGCCGGCGGTGGCCGTGCTGCAAGAGCGGGCCAAGTAGTCTTTCCGCCCGCACGAGGAAAAGCCGCTCCTTTTGGAGCGGCTTTTTTCGTGGACCCGGGCTCATACTGGCTGCCGTCGCCCGGGGGGACATGGGTCGATGGGGCGTATGGATCGCCACGGCCATGAAATGCGGCCGCCGTGTTGCGCAGCGGCGCGGTCGGGTGGCGCTTATTCCATCTTCGCGCCCGACAGTTTCACGATGCCGGCGTAGCGATCGATCTCGGCGCGCATGAACGCGCCGAACTCGGCGGGCGTCTGGCCGGCGGGGACGATGGCGCCCATGGATTCCATGCGCTGGCGCATGGCGGGGTCGGCGGTGATGGCGTTGATGTCGCGGTTCAGGCGCGCGACGACGTCATCGGGCGTGCCGGCGGGGGCGACGATGCCGTACCAGGCCGAGGCATACATGTCGCTGACACCGGCTTCGGCGAAGGTGGGCACGTTCGGCAGGGCGGGCAGGCGCTGGCGCGAGGCGACCGCGAGGGCGCGCAGGGCGCCGGCCTGGACCTGGGCCAGCGAGCCGGTGTCGATCATCATGTCGACCTGGCCGGCGAGCAGGTCGGAGACCGCGGGGCCGCTGCCCTTGTACGGAATGTGCAGGATGTCGACGCCGGTGCGGGCCTTGAACATGGCGCCGGCCAGGTGCTGCGACGATCCCACGCCACCCGAACCGTAGTTGAGCTTGCCGGGCGCGGCCTTGGCGGCGTCCACCAGCTGCCGCACGGACTGGTAGGGCGACTGCTTGGGCACTTCGAGGATGTTGGGGATCTCGGCGACGAAGGCCACCGGCGTGAAATCCTTGACCGGATCGAAGCCCAGGCGCGCGTACAGGTGCGGGTTGGCGGCGTTGGTCGAACTGGTGGCGACCAGCAGGGTGTAGCCATCGGGTTTCTCGCGCACGAACGCGGCGGTGCCGATGTTGCCGCCGGCGCCGGCCTTGTTGTCGACGATGACGGTCTGGCCCAGGCGTTCGGTCAGGCGCTGGGCCAGCATCCGGCCCAAGGCGTCGGTGGCGCCCCCGGGAGGCCACGGCACCACCAGCTTGATGGGGCGGTCAGGGTAGGCCTGGGCGTGCGACAGGGCGGGAACGGCGGCGAACGCGGCCAGGGCGAGCGCGCTCGCGGCGCGGCGCAGGAAGGCGTGGGGCATGGAGTCTCCTGATGCGCGGTCCGGCGAGCGGCCGCGCTGTTGTCCGAGGGCCGCGCGGGCGGCTTCGGGGCGGCTGGGGGCCGCGTTTGTTGTGTTGAGCACTCTACGCAATCCCTCTCTTGATAAAAAGGGATAAATATTTAAGGAATTTCATTCCTTTTTGGAATGATGGTCCGAGTCCAGGCACGGCGGCACAGCGGCACCGTTTGATTTACCCGCGGTTTCAGGAACGTAGACTGGTGTAGGCTTGGCGCTCGTCCGCGCCGCGGTTTCCTTCCCCTTTGTTCCTCTGCCCCGCAGTCCCATGAATCTACGATTTCTCCCTGGCCTGAACAATTTCCGGGGCATCACCCGGGAGTCCGCCGGCCGCGACATCGCCGCTGGCCTGAGCGTGGCCGCGGTGGCGCTGCCGGTGGGACTGGCCTACGCCGCGATGATGGGCGTGCCGCCCGTGGCGGGGCTGTGGGCGGCCATCGCGGGCATGCTGGGGTACGCACTGTTCGGGTCGTCGCGCACGCTGATCGTGGGGCCGGACACGGCCACCTGCACCCTGATCGCGGCCACCCTGACGGGCATGGCGCTGACCACGCCCGAGGACCGCCTGGCGGCGGCGACCAGCATCGCGCTGACGGTCGGGGCGGGCTGCCTGATTGCGCGGGTGCTGCGCCTGGGCGTGCTGGCCAACCTGCTGTCGCGGCCGGTGCTGATCGGCTACATGGCGGGCGTGGCGGTGACGCTGGCGTTGTCGCAACTGAGCGGCCTGACCGGCGTGGGCCTGCGCAACAGCGGGCTGGTGCATCCGTTCCTGGAGCTGTCGCGGCGCGTGTCGGAAATCCGCATTCCGACGCTGTGCCTGGGGCTGGCGTCGTGCCTGCTGCTGGTGGCGATCAAGCGCTGGCGGCCGACCTGGCCCGGGCCGATCATGCTGGTGGTGGGCGCCTGTCTGCTGTCGTGGCTGTTCGATTTTCCCAGCCTTGGCATCGCGGTGGTGGGGGAGGTGCCGGCGGGCCTGCCGGCGCTGCGGCTGCCGGTGCGGCTCGACGGCGTGGACAACATCCTGCTGGGCGCGGCGGGCGTGCTGGTGGTGAGTTTTTCCAGCGGCATCGTGACCGCGCGCAGCTTCGCCGCGCGCACCGGCGAACACGTCGATCCGAACCGGGAACTGGTCGGCTTCGGCGCGGCCAACGTGGCGGCCGGACTGTTCCAGGGCTTCGTGGTGACGGGGGCCGATTCGCGCACGGCGGTGGGCCTGGCCGCGGGCGGCTCGTCGCCATTGGTGGGCGTGAGCGCGGCGGTGGCGCTGGCCGTCGTGGTGGGCCTGCTGAGCGCGCCGCTCTATTGGCTGCCGCAGGCGGTGCTGTCGGCGATCCTGCTGCTGGCGGCCGCCAGCCTGTTCGACGGCCAGGCCTTCATGCGGCTGGCGCGCATTTCACGCATTGAGCTGGCCTTCGGCATCCTGGCGGCCGTCGGCGTGGTGGGTTTCGGCGTGCTGCAGGGCGTGGCGGTGTCGGTCGGCGCCACGCTGCTGTACGCCATGTATGTTTCCGGCAACCCGCGCGATGCCCTGCTGGGCCGCCTGCCGGGCGAATCGGTGCTGGGCAAGATGCACCTGAACCCGCAGGCGCAGCCGGTGCCCGGCGCGGTGATCTGGCTGTTCGAGTCATCGGTGTGGTTCTTCAATGCGGATGCGTTCCGGCGCCGCGCGCGCGAGATCATCGAGCAGGCTGGCGACATCACCTGGTTCGTGCTTGACGCCGAGGCCATGACGCAGGCCGACGCCGACGCCATCGAAGCGTTGTACGAACTGCGGCGCGAGCTGCGCGACCGCGGCATGGTGCTGTTGGTGGCCGGCGGTCACGGGCAGTTCCGCATGGCGCTTGAGCGCTCGGGCCTGGCCGAGCGCATCGGCCGCGACAAGATCTTCCCTTCGCCGGAACAGGCGGTCGAGGCGATCGAGCGCTGGCGTCAGGGGCCGGCGCCGGCCACGCTGTCCTGACCGTTCTGGCGGGCGAGGTCGCCGCCGCGTTGGGCCGCCGCCCGCGCCGATCCGGGGGCGCCACCCGGCCTCGTCGCGCCACCGCGTGCGCCGTGGCGCGGCCTCAATCGATGATGTGATAGCCGCCGTCGATGTACAGCGTCTGCCCGGTCATGCGGCGGGCGGCGTCGGTGGCGAGCCAGGCGGTGGCCTCGCCGACGTCGTCGATGGAGACCAGGCTGCGCGCCGGCGCCTTGGCCTGGGCGCGGTCGAGCAGCGCGTCGAATTCGGCGATGCCCGAGGCCGCGCGGGTCTTGAGCGGCCCGGGTGAAATCGCATGCACGCGGATGCCCTGCGGGCCGAGTTCGGCCGCCAGGTAGCGGGTGGCCGATTCCAGCGCGGCCTTCACCGGACCCATCATGTTGTAGTGTTCGACCACCATCTGCGAGCCGTAGTAGCTCATGCAGAACAGCGCGCCCCCGCCGGGCATCAGCGGCTCTGCCAGCTTGGCCATGCGGATGAACGACCAGCACGACACATCCATGGCCGTCAGGAAGCCGGCGCGCGAGCAGTCCGTGACGCGGCCGTGCAGGTCGTCGCGCGGGGCAAAGGCGATGGAATGCAGCACGAAATCCAGGCCGCCCCATTCGGCGGCGATGCGCTCGAACACCGCCTCCAGCTCGCCCTCGCGCAGCAGGTCCAGCGGCATCAGCAGGGACGCGTCCACCTGGCGCGCCAGCGGCTCGACGTGCGGGCGGGCCTTGTCGTTCAGGTAGGTCACGGCCAGTTCCGCGCCCATGGCGCGGAACGCCTTGGCGCAGCCCCAGGCGATGGAGTCGGCGTTGGCGATGCCCGTGACCAGGCCGCGCTTGCCGGCAAGAGGGAGGGCGGCGCTCATCGTTGTTTCACCAGGGCCAGCGTGTGCTGCGCGATGATCAGTTCTTCATTGGTGCGCACCACGTACACGCCGATGCGGCTGTCGTCGCTGGAAATGCGCGGCCCGTGATGCGCATTGCGCTCGGGATCCAGCTTGATGCCGAGCCAGCCCCAATGCTCGCTGATGGCCTGGCGGATCTCGGCCGAGTTTTCGCCGACGCCGGCGGTGAAGACGATGGCGTCGATGCCGTTCATGGCGCAACCCAGGCCGATCATGCCTTCGGCCACGCGCCAGGCGAAGTACTTCAGCGCCAGCCTGGCCGACGGCGCGTCGCTGGCCAGCAGCTCGCGCATGTCGTTGCTGATGCCCGACAGGCCCTTCATGCCGCAGTCGTGGTACAGCACATGTTCAATGTCGTCGTGCGACATGCCCTGTTCCATCATCCACAGCACCACGCCGGCATCCAGCCGGCCCGGCCGCGTGCCCATCGGCAGGCCTTCGAGCGCGGTGAAGCCCATGGTGCTGTCGACGCTCTTGCCCTGGTGCATGGCGCAGGCCGACACGCCCGAACCCAGGTGCGCCGCGATGATCCTGCCCATGGCGATCTCGGGGAGCGCCTGGCGCAGCCGCTGCGCGATGTATTCGTACGACAGGCCGTGAAAGCCGTAGCGCCGCACGCCCTGCTGGTACAGATGCTCGGGCAGGGCGTAGCGGTCGGCCACGTCCGAATGGCTGCGGTGGAAGGCGGTGTCGAAGCAGGCCACCTGCGGAATCCACGGGCGCCGCTCGCGGATCACGCGGATCGGCGCCAGGTTGTTGGGCTGGTGCAGCGGCGCCAGCGGCGTGAAGGTGTCCAGTTTGGCGAGGATGGCGTCGTCGATCAGCACCGGCTCGGCCAGGTCGGGGCCGCCGTGCACCACGCGATGGCCCACCGCCAGCGGCGCGCCGCCCAGGTGGCCGCTGAGCCAGGTGCCGACCACCTCCTGGCCGTTGGGCACATCGGGCGCGTGGCTGGGCGCGATGTCGCGTTCCACCAGCGTCTGGCCGGCGGCGTCGCGCACCCGCAGGCGCGGATGGCGGGTGCCGATGCCTTCGAGCTGGCCGCCCAGGCGCGGCGCCAGCGCCTGTTTGTCGTCGATGTCGTACAGGTAGAACTTGATGCTGGAACTGCCGGCGTTGATGACGAGAATGGTGTCGGACATGGAGTCGATCGCCTCTTGATGCAAGGGACAAGGCAGGGCCGGGGCCCCGCCGCTCATTCACGGCCTGTCGGCCGGTCCTAGGCCAGCGGACGCGCCTGCTGCGTGGCCAGGTGGTGCGCGTAGATCGCCGCCACCGCGCACGACGCCAGGCGCGAGCGCGGGCTGTCGGCGCGGCTGGTCAGGATGATGGGCACGCGCGCGCCCAGCACGATGCCGGCAGCCTCGGCGTTGGCCAGGAAGGTCAGGTTCTTGGCCAGCATGTTGCCGGCTTCCAGATCGGGCACCACCAGCACCTGGGCCACGCCCGCCACCAGCGAGCGGATGCCCTTGATGCGGGCGGCATCGGGGCTGATGGCGTTGTCCAGCGCCAACGGGCCGTCCAGCACGCCGCCAGCGATCTGGCCGCGGTCGGCCATCTTGCACAGCGCGGCCGCCTCGATGGTGCTGGGGATGCTGGGCGTGACCTGCTCGACCGCCGACAGGATCGCCACGCGCGGCTCGCCCAGGCCCAGGCCGTGGTGCAGGTCGATCACGTTGCGGATGATGTCGGCCTTGGTTTCCAGGTCCGGGAAGATGTTGATGGCCGCGTCGGTGATGAACAGCGGCTCGGCGTAGGTCGGCACTTCCATGATGAACACATGGCTGATGCGGCGGCCGCTGCGCAGCCCGGTGGCGCGCGCCACCACTTCGTGCATCAGCTCGTCGGTGTGCAGGCTGCCCTTCATCAGCAGCGAGGCCTCGCCGCCGCGCACCAGCGCCACGGCGGTCTCGGCCGCGGCGTGGCTGTGCGGCGCATCGACGATGCGGGCATCGCCCAGGTTCAGCCTGTACTGCGCGGCCGTGTCGCGGATCTTGTGTTCCGGGCCCACCAGGATGGGACGCAGCAGGCCCAGGTCACGCGCTTCCAGCGCGGCCGACAGCGACGGCTCGTCGCAGGGATGGGCGATGGCGCAGGCCGCGGGCGCCAGGGTCTGGGCGCGCGCGATCAGTTTGTCGTAGTGCGTGGAGGTGGGCAGGCTCATTCCGGTTTGGCCTTGGCGGTGGCGGGTTTGCGGACGCGCGCGGGCGCGGGCTTTCTGGCGGCCGTTTTTCCAGCCGTGGCAGCCTTGACGGCGGTCTGCGGCGTGGACTTGGCGGCGGCCAGGTTAGCGGGGGCGCGGCGGGGGGAAGTCGCGGGCGCTGCGTCCCCGGCCGAGGTCGCGGCAATGCGTCTGGCCGCGGCCGGCTTCCTGGCGGCAGGCTTGCCCCCGCTGGACGGCTCCAGGCTGGCGGTCGCGGCACGCACGGCCTTGCGCGCGGCCGGCGCCGGCTCGTGTTTCTGCGCGCGGCGCGCGGCGGCCTCGAAGATCTGCTCCATCTCGGCCAGGCTGGCGCGCGCGGCGGGGCTCAGCGGCTCGGCCGCTTCCAGCACGTGCTTCATCGCTGCCAGCGCCTCGCGGATGGCGGCCGGCGACGAGCCTTCCAGCAGCTTCGGCATCGTCTGCAGCACGGCGGCCGAGTCCAGCCGCATCATCATGGCCTGGTCGCGGGTGATGTCCTTGAATTCCTGCAGCGTCATGGCGTTGCCGGCCTCGGCGCGCATCTTGCGGATCAGCGCGAAGCTGCGCTCGTCCAGGCCGCCCTCGGCGCCGGCCACGTACAGCAGCATGCGGATGGCGGCCACGCGCAGGCCGCCTTCCTGCAGCAGCGAGCGCAGTTCGGCGGCGCGCTCTTCCATGAAGCGGCGGTGTTCCGGCGACACGCCGGGGTGGCGGCGCGGCTGGCCGTCCTTGCCGCCCAGGCCGGCCAGGTCCTGCACCAGCGGCGAGCCATAGACGCTCATGAAGGTGCGCTCGTCGGCCGAATCGCGCAGTTCCTGGAAGATGTTCAGGCTGGTCTCGACCAGCTTCGAAAACATCTCCTGGGCCAGCAGGAACGGGTTGTCGGGCGATACGGGCTGCCGATGCTCCCGCACCTGCTCGGCCACCTGCGCGATCGGCGCGATCAGCGGATTGCGGTCGGACACCAGTTCATAAGGCAGGCGCAGCGGATGCAGGCGCTGGCTCCATTCGGCCGATTGCGGCGTCACCAGGGCGCGCACCCACGGCTGCACGAAGCTGCGGTACATGCCCAGGTTGATGTCGGAGATGCGGGCCACGGCGGCAAAGCGCAGGTCGTCGTCTTCCTTGCGCTCGACGATGGCGCGCACGTCGTCCATGCGGCGCTGCTCGAACGACAGCACGTAGTTGCCGTAGGCCAGGTCGGCGTTGGGCGTGTCCGGCGTCTTGTCGGTGATCTCGGCCTGGTAGATGCCGGGCGGCAGCACATCGATCATGTCGATGTTGGAGGTGAATTCCTGGTGTTCCTTGCGCGCCACGCTGCCGGACACGAAGATACCAAGGTGGCCGATGCTCTCATGCACGGCATAGACGATGGTCTGGTCGTGCGCCAGCACCTCGGCGTCGTCCTGGTACAGGTCCGGGATCCAGCCCAGCGCCTGCGGCGGCGGGGTGATGTTGTCGCCCTTGGAGCAGAACACCACGATCGGCGAGCGGATGTTGCGCAGGTCGATGCGGATGCCGTCGGACGTGACCAGCCCGGCGGTCGACAGGCGGTTGCCGACGAACAGGTTGTCGACGATGTACTGGATTTCCGGCCCGTTCAGGAACACGTGGCCGCCCCACCATTTCTCGAAGCTGAGGTAACGGCCGGCCTCGGTGTCGACCTTGGAGTACAGGTTGTACTGCTTGGACCAGAGCGTGTTGGCGGGGTTGAGGTTCTCGAAGTTCTGCACCAGCCAGGCGCCGTCGAACTTGCCGTCGCCCAGGTCGCTGGTCAGGGCGGTGAGCCAGCTGCCGCCGAGCAGCCCGCCGGCGTAGCGCATCGGGTTCATGCCGCGCCAGCCGGCCCAGTACGACAGCGGCGCGCCGGCGATGATGATGGGGCCGAACAGCTCGGGGCGCACGGCGGCGGTCATCATGATCTGCCAGCCGGCCTGGCAGTTGGCCACCACCACCGGCTTGCCCTCGGCGTCGGGGTGGCGCGCGATGATTTCTTCCAGGAAGTGGGCCTCGGCCTTCATCACGTCTTCGACGGTCTGGGTGGGCACGGGCTGCGGCAGGAAGGTGGCGAAGTAGCAGGGATGGCCGGCGCGCACCGCCACGCCGATCTCGCTTTCGGGCTTGAAGCCGCCGATGCCGGGTCCATGCCCGGCGCGCGGATCCACCACCAGGAAAGGGCGCTTGATCGGGTCGACCGCCACGCCTTCCGGCGGCTTGATGCGCAGCAGGCCGTAGTTGACCGGGCGCGGCAGTTCGCGGCCGTCCAGCACCAGTTCGTACTCCATGCTGAGCACGTTGGGGGCCCGCTTGGCCATGTGGTCGTGGTACTGGTTGCCGCGCTGGCGCATGACGTCGGCGTACAGCACGCCGCGCTGCCAGGCGTCCACGGCATATTCATAGGCGGCCGTCCAGGGGTTGAAGGACGGGGCGGGGACGCGATCGTTGCCGGATCCGGCCATGGCGATCTCCTATAGGGGTAGCACCCGGCAGCGGGTGCTACCGGACCGGTTCCTTAAGTGGAACCAGCTGACTTGACCCCCCCATTACACCTGAATGGATGTTGCATCGCAACATGGGGACGGTTGATGCAGGTCAAATGCCCGGGACTCACTGTCCCTTGTTGTTTGCGGGATCCGCGCCGCGTCTCACGGCGCGTCGTGGCAGACAGCTTCGATGCGATTGCCGGAGGGGTCCGAGAGGAAGGCGGCGTAGTAGTGGGGGTGGTAGTGCGGGCGCAATCCCGGCGCGCCCTCGTCGCGCCCGCCGTGGGCCAGGCCGGCGGCATGGAACGCGTCGACGGCGGCGCGGCTGGCGGCCTTGAAGCACCAGTGGCGGCGCGCCGGCGCCGTCGGCGAGGCCGCCGCATCGGCCTGCACGCTCAGGTAGGTATGGCCGGCATCGCCGGCGCGGCAGCGTTCGCCGTAGCCCAGCGCGTCGGCGTGGTCATAGACCTTGACCGCGCCCAGGGCGGCCATGACGGCGTCGTAGAACGGCCGGGCGCTGTCGAGCCCGGCGACGCTGATGGAGACGTGATCCAGCAATTGCATGGCGGCTCCAAGGCGAGGTGTCAGGCGCGGGCGTCCGCGTTGTGTTCCAGCCATTTGCGGACCGAGGGCCGCTGCCACTGGGTCTGGACGTAGTCGCGCAGCGGATCGGGCAGGCCGTCCTGCCACAGGCGCCGCAGCGCCACCGCCAGATCCAGGTCGGCGATGCACCAGTCGTCGAACAGGGTGGCCTGGCCCGCGCCGATCAGGGCGCCGGCCACGTGGATCAGCTTGGCCGCGGCCGCATGGCCGGCGTCGGACAGCGGTTGGCCGGCATCGCCGTAGAACACCGATTCGGTCGGCCGCTCCTGGCGCAGGGCGCCCAGGTCGCTGCGCAGCCAGGCCTGCAGTTGGCGGGCGCGGGCGCGCTCGCGCGGCTCGGCCGGGTACAGCGCGGTACAGCCCGGCGCCGGATGCAGGTCTTCCAGGTACTCGGCGATGGCGGTGGATTCGGTCAGGTTGAAGTCACCGTGGGTCAGGGCCGGCACGCGCGCGGTCAAGGCGCGGCATTGGTACGGTTGCATGCGCTGTTCGCCCGCGTCCAGGTCGATCAGGCGCACCTCGAAGGGCAGTTGTTTCTCGGCCAGCGCCACATAGGCCGACATGGCGTAGGGGCTGAGGAACTGGGAATCTACGTACAGCGTAAACGGGGCGCCCAAGTGCATCTCCGGTCAGGCGGTTGGACAATGCCCCCACGCCGCGTCTTCGGCGGGCCGCTCCTCGCGGGGAGCGTGTCATCGGGCGCCGTCATCCTGGGGCGGCTGGCGATGAAAATGGGGTGCGTAGCGCAAAGCGTAACGCAATCGAAATTTCGCGTGTCGCGCCGGCGCGTCAGTCGACGATGAACAGCCTGGCGCCGGTGGCGGTGGACGAGCGGTGCGGTTCGGCCTGGTCGGCCACCTGGTAGCTCATGCCCGGCGTTAGCACGAAGGTGCGGCCGTCTTCCAGCTCTGTGTGCAGCTCGCCTTCCAGGCAGAGCAGGATGTGACCCTTGCTGCACCAGTGGTCCGCCAGGTAGCCGGGCGTGTACTCGACCATGCGCACGCGCAGGTCGCCGAACTGGCGGGTGCGCCAGTAGGCCATGCCGGTGTCGCCGGGATGTTCGGTGGTTTCGACCTCGGACCAGTCGGTGGTGCCGAAGGGGATGTTGCTCATCTTCATGGTGTCTTGTTCCCTTGGGGGCGGCGCGCCCCAGCGCGCCGCGAAACGCTCGCCGGCGCGGCTCAGGCGGCCAGCTTCTTCTGCCAGAACATGGCGCGGCCGGTCTCCTCGTCCAGCGAATACCCTTCGTAGCCCAGCTTGCGATACAGGCCCTGGGCCACGGCGTTGCCCTCCAGCACTTCCAGCGTGATCTTGCAGCAGTCCAGCTGGCGGGCGCGGTCTTCCAGCGCGGCCAGCAGCTGCTTGCCCACGCCCTGGCCCTGGAACCGCGGCGACACGGCCAGGTCATGCAGATTCACCAGCGGGCGGCAGGCGAAGGTCGAGAAGCCTTCCATATAGACGGCCACGCCCGCCACCGCGCCGTCGATCCGCGCCAGCAGGGCGCGCGCCGTCGGCCGCTTGGCCAGTTCCGCGATCAGGTTGCGCTGGGCGTGCTCGGGCAGCGGCGTGTTGCCGCCCATGGGGCCGTTGGCGTATTCGTTGAGCATGGCCAGCACCTGCTGGCCGTGTTCCGGGTTGTTGAAGTCGACGTCGATGATTTCCAGCACGATCGGTTCCTGTTCGTTGGCGATGCCTGCCCCGCCTGGCGGCGGACGCGGCAACCGTCCATTATGCGCGAAGCCGCGCGACTGACGAAACGCATTGAAAAATCGCACCGCAACCCCTATCTTCTTTCCATTCAGGGCCGAATCCGGCGCGAGCCGCCTTTGGCTGCAACCCTTACCATGGGCTGGGAAATGGAGTTCAAGGACTACTACAGCATTCTTGGTGTGGAGCGCGGCGCCTCCGAAGACGAAATCCGGCGCTCCTACCGCAAGCTCGCCCGCAAATACCACCCCGACGTCAGCAAGGAAAGCGACGCCGAGGCGCGCATGCGCGACGTCAACGAAGCCTACGATGTGCTGCGCGACAAGGAAAAGCGCGAGGCCTATGACAATCTTGCGGCCGGCGTGTCGCCGGGCGGAGGGTTCCAGCCGCCGCCGGGCTGGGATGAGGGCTTCGAGTTCCACCGCGGCCCGGCGTCGGGCGAAGAGGCCCAGTTCAGCGAGTTCTTCTCGTCGCTGTTCGGCGGCCGCGGCCGCCGCGGGCCGGCCTCGGGCCACGAGCAGGAATTCCGCGCGCGCGGCGACGACCATCACGCCGCGATCGAGGTCGACCTGGAAGACGCGCTGAAAGGCGCCACCCGCGACATCAGCCTGCGCTCCATGCAGGTCGACGACCACGGTCGCCCGCAGATGCAGACCCGCACGCTCAGCGTGCGGATTCCGCCGGGCGTGCGCGAAGGCCAGTTCATCCGCCTGGCCGGGCAGGGCATGCCGGGTTACGGCGGCGGCGAGAACGGCGACCTCTACCTGGAGGTGCGCTTCAAGCCGCATCCCCGCTACCGCGCCGAAGGCCGCGACCTGTACATGACGCTGCCGGTAGCGCCCTGGGAAGCGGCGCTGGGCGCCAAGGTCAATGCGCCGACGCCGGGCGGCACGGTCGAGGTGTCGGTGCCCGCCGGGTCCGGCAACGGCCGCAAGCTGCGGCTGCGCGGCCGCGGCATCCCGGGCGATCCGCCCGGCGACCTGTACCTGGTGCTTGAACTGGCGTTGCCGCCGGCCGACACCGAAGCGGCCAAGGAGGCCTACCGCAAGATGCAGCAAGATCTGCCGTTCAACCCGCGGCGCCACCTGGGGGTCTGATCATGAAGAAAGTCGTCATCAGCAGCGCCACCGTGGTGGGCAAGTCGCAACCGCTCAGCGCCGACGAACTGGCCCGCGCCTGCGGCGCCGAGGTCGAATGGGTCGCGCAATTGGTCGAGGTCGGCATTGTCGACGCCAGCGGTCAGCGCCCGGCCGAGTGGCGCTTCTACAGTGTCGACCTGCAGCGCGCGCTGCACGCGCGCCGCCTGGAGCGAGACTTCGGCGCCGGCCTGGACGCGGTTGCCCTGATCCTGGACCTGAGCCAGGAAGTGCGCCGCCTGAAAGCGCAACTGCGCGCGCTGGGCGCCGACGAATAGGACACGCGCGGCGGTCGGGGACAGTGCTGGCCCCGGTGGGGCGGCCTGCGGCACAATGATCGCCAGGGCCGCGCCCCGGCCCCAGGAGACCGCCCATGCTGACCCTCTATCACGCGCCGCGCTCGCGCTCGTTCCGCATCCTCTGGCTGCTGGAAGAGCTGGGCGTGCCCTACGACACCGAGATGGTGTCGATCCGCCGCCGCGACGGTTCCGGCCACATCCCGCCCGATTACATCGACATCCATCCGCATGGCAAGGTGCCGGCGCTGGTGCACGATGGGGTGCCTGTGTTCGAGACCCCCGCCATCGCGCTCTACCTGACCGACCTGTATCCGCAGGCGGGCCTGGGCCCCGTGGTGGGCGATCCGCAGCGCGGCCCCTACCTGACCTGGCTGGCCTATTCCACCGGCGTGTTCGAGCCGGCCATGACGGAACGCGCCTTCAAGACGGCGCACCAGCAGGGCTCGATGGGATGGGGCTCGGCCGACGAGGTCGAGCAGGTCGTGACCCGCGTGCTGCAGTCGCGCGCGTATTTCCTGGGCGAGCATTTCAGCGCCGTCGACATCGTGCTGGGCGGCGCCCTGCAGTTCATGATGCAGGTGAAGCTGATCGCCGAGAATCCGGTGTTCTCGGCCTATGCCGAACGGCTGGCGGCGCGTCCGGCAATGCACCGCGCGCTGCAGCGCGACGGCGACATCGGCGAGGCCTGATCACGTCAGGCGCTGGCGCAGGTCCGCCTGCCATTGCAACGGGCGGCCCAGGAAGCGGGCGGGTTCCAGCAGCTCAAAGACGCCGTTCCGTTCCAGCGCCAGCGTCGGGAAGCCCGAGCCCCGAACCCGCGCGAGCCATTCGCGGCTCTGCGCGATGTGGCGCTCGGTGGCCGCGCCCTCGGTGGCGGCATAGGCGGCCTGGAAGGCCGCCTCGTCCAGCCCGATCTCCACCGCCAGGCGGCGCAGCTCGGCGGGATCGGCGATGCGCCGGCCTTCGATGTAATGGGCCTGCTGCAGCCGGTGCAGCAGGTCCAGGCCGCGGCCCGCCAGCGCCTGCGCGGCCAGGATGGCGGTGGTCGGCGGCGCCGAGTCGAACACCGCGCCGCTGTCGCGCAGCAGGCCGTCGAAATAGTCCGGGCCGAACACCTGGCCAGTGAGGCTGGCGATGCGTTCGTCGTGCGGCATGACGTAACGGCGCAACGCCTCGGTGACGGGCTGGCGGTTGCCGCCGGTCATCATGCCGCCGCCATGGGCCTCGATCGTCAGGCCGCTGATGCCGCGGGCGGCCTGCACCAGCGGCGCGGCGCCATAGCACCAGCCGCAGAGCGGGTCGTAGATGTAATGCAGGATGGGGGAAGGGGTAGCCATGGCGCCATCGTAGAGGCGCCTGCGCGCCGGGCATAGCCCCGCGCGGTAGCCACAGTGTTGCGCCGGCCGGGCAGATGGTCCGCCCGGCCGGACCAGGGTCAGCCGGCGATCTGCACGCCGACCCAGAACAGGCCGGCCGCCAGCAGCATCGAGGCGGGCAGGGTCAGGATCCAGGCCAGCAGGATGTTGCGCACCGTGCCGCCCTGCAGGCCGCTCTTGTTGGCGATCATGGTGCCTGCCACGCCGGACGACAGCACGTGGGTGGTGGACACCGGCAGGCTGAAGACGTTGGCCAGGCCGATGGCGCCGACAGCGGTCAGCTGCGCCGACATGCCCTGGGCGTAGGTCATGCCCTGCTTGCCGATTTTTTCGCCCACCGTCAGCACCACGCGGCGCCAGCCGACCATGGTGCCGGCGCCCAGCGCCAGGGCCACCGCCACGATCACCCAGAAGGGCGCGTACTCGGTGGTGGCGGTCAGGTCGGCGCGCAGGCGTTGCAGGTCGGTGCGCTCGCGTGCCGGCAGGCCCTCGATGCGGGCCACCTTCTTGGCGGTGTCGTCCAGGCACAGCAGGTAGCGGCGCACATCGATGCGCTTGGCGGCGGGCAGGTCGGCGTAGTTGCTGACGCCGTGCAGGTCGGCCTGCAGCGCGTCGATGGTGGGCAGGGTCAATTCCGGATCGCAGCGGAAATTGCGCGGCAGGTCCGAGGCGGAGCCGGCGCGCTTGAGCGCCAGGAAGTCGCCCAGCATGGCTTCGTTGCGCTGGTAGAACGCGCTCAGGTGGGTGGCGGCGTCGCGCGTGCGCTCGATCTGGTAGGTGGTGCTATTGGTGTCGAGCACGAAGTTGGCGGGCACGATGCCGATCAGCACCAGCATGATCAGGCCGATGCCTTTCTGGCCGTCGTTCGACCCGTGCACGAAGCTCACGCCCATGGCCGACAGCACAAGCACCAGGCGGTTCCAGAACGGCGGGTGCTTCTTGTTGTCGATGGCGCGGCGCTGCTCGGGCGTCTTGTGCATTTTCGACAGCGGCAGCCAGCGCTTGAGCGCCAGCAGCAGGCCGCCGGCCACCAGGAAGCCGGCCACCGGCGACACCACCAGGGAGGCGCCGATGTCGATCGCCTTGCCCCAGTTCACGCCGTCGGCCAGCGGCAGGTCGGTGATCAGCGCATTGGCCAGGCCCACGCCCAGTATCGAGCCGATCAGCGTGTGCGAGCTGGAGGCGGGGATGCCGAAATACCAGGTGCCCAGGTTCCAGGCGATGGCCGCGGCCAGCATGGCGAACACCATGGCCAGCCCGCGTCCGGTATCGACGTTGATCAGCAGTTCCACCGGCAGCAGGTGGACGATGGCGTAGGCCACGCCCACGCCGCCCAGCAGCACGCCGAGGAAGTTGAAAATGCCGGAGAGCACCACCGCCAGGTGCGGGGGCATGGCCTTGGTGTAGATGACCGTCGCGACGGCGTTCGCCGTGTCGTGGAAGCCATTGATGAATTCGAAAGCCAGGACGAACGTCAGGGCCAGTGCAAGGCTGAGGCCAACCCAGAGGTCGAGGCCATGAAAGAGGGTGGACATGGAGGCGGGGGAGGTTCCGGCGGAGGCCCAGATTATTACAGATTTGTGACCTGTCCCCGGTTGCTTCAGGCAACTTTCGCCGTTCCCCGTGTCCGGCAAACCGACCGCCCGCCCCCGGCGGCCAGCGCCGCCGGCGCGGCAAGCTAGAACTTCTGGTACTGGAACTCGATTTCCAGCGGTTTGCCCAGGTTGGCCGAGGTGTCGGCCTGGATCATCATGACCGCCAGCAGGCCCAGGTAGAGCAGGCACAGCCACAGGGTTTTTCTCATCGCGCGGTGTCCTTGTTCGGGGATAGGGGAGCCGGGCTCATGGGCGAAAGACCTCGGCGATGCGCTGGTTGACCCGCAGCCAGCCCAGTTCGCCCAGGTGCTGCACGTCGCGCAGGGTGCCGATTTCGTAGGGCGCGTCGTACATGTTCATGCAGGCCATGGCGTAGCGCGCGCACAGCGCGTCGACCTGGCGCTGGATGGGGCCGAAGCGGTCCAGGTCCTTGAACACCAGCGGGTGCAGCGGCTGCATCACGAACAGCGCGTCGACACCGTGGTTGCGCAGCAGCCGCATCAGCGCCTCCAGCTCGCGCAATTCGTCCTTGCCGGTCAGCGGCCGCGGCAGGAAGGCGGTCTTGCCGCCGGCCGGCACCGCCTGCAGGTACTTATCGAAGAATTCGTCGCGCACGGCGTAGCGGTTGCGCGTCATCTGCGTCTGCTCGGCCTCCTGCGCCTCGCGCGCCAGGGCGTCCCAGTCGACCACCCGGGCCGCGGCCGTCGGGCCCTCGGCTTCCGCCTCGGGCGCGGGCGCCGCATGGGCAGGCGTCCACAGGTCGACCAGCCGCTGGCGGAACACATAGGCCTGTTCGGCCGCCATCGACCACGCCACCCGGGCGTCGCCCTTGTCGCGCAGCCAGCGCGCCAGTTGTTCGCGGCCTTCGGGCTGGCGCACCAGGCGCGGCAGCAGCGGGTTGGCGTGTTCGCGGAATTCATCCGGCCCCAGGCCGCCGTCGCCATCGAACCAGCCGGGCGACACCATGACCACCACGCGCGAGGCCGGTGACAGGTCATCCGCCAGCGCCGCCAGCACCAGTTGCATGCCGAGCGACTGGAAGCCCGAATGGCCGTAGGCCATGACCGGCATGCGCAGTTCGTCGGCCAGGAAGCGGTAGGGCACGAAGCGCAGATCGGTGCTGGTCAGCTCGGACGAGCCCAGCACCACCAGGCGGTCGCCGGTGCGCAGCGCCTGGCTCAGGCGCGACAGGTTGCGGGTCTGGTCCTGCAGGGTGTTGCCGAGGTTGTGGATATAGACGCCGGTGGCCGCGGCCGGCGCCGGGCCGGTGCGCAGCGCCAGCGTATGCCAGGCGCCCCAGCCCGCGGCCAGCGCGACCGCCAGGGCCAGCGCCGCCGCCAGCGCATGCTGCCCGAGGGTGCGTGTGAACATGAGAAACCAGGAAGGCGCGGCGCGCGGGTCGGGGTGGAAGAAGAGAATGTGAGCGGATGTTAGCCAGCCGCCATGAGCGCGACAAGCGCGCAAACCCGGGGATTCCCCTTTTTGCCACAAGAGCGGGGCCGGCCGCCGCCAGGCCGGCCGGCGGAGAATGCGATAGCATCCCTTGTCCGACTTCCTTTGCGCCCGTATCCCATGACCGCTCCCGCCCGCATCGCCCGCCGCCATCCCGACGAACTGATCATCGGCCTGGTGTCGATCTCCGACCGCGCCTCGGCCGGCGCCTACCAGGATCAGGGGCTGCCCGCCCTGCGTGAATGGCTGGACGGGGCGCTGGCCTCGCCCTGGCAGGCGGTGGACCGGCTGATCCCGGACGAGGCCGCGCGCATTTCCGAGACGCTCATCGAGCTGGTCGACACCTGCGCCTGCGACCTGGTCCTGACCACCGGCGGCACCGGCCCGTCGCGGCGCGACGTGACGCCCGAGGCCACGCTGGCGGTGGGCACCAAGGAAATGCCGGGCTTCGGCGAGCAGATGCGCCAGATCAGCCTGCGCTTCGTGCCCACGGCGATCCTGTCGCGGCAGGTCGCCGTCATCCGCGAACGGCCATCGCATGCCGCGCTGATCGTCAACCTGCCGGGCCAGCCCAAGGCGATCCGCGAGACTCTCGAAGGCCTGCGCGCCGACGACGGCTCGGTGCTGGTGCCGGGCATCTTCGCCGCCATTCCCTATTGCATCGACCTGATCGGCGGTCCGTATGCCGAGACCCGTCCCGAGGTCATCGCCGCTTTCCGCCCCAAGTCGGCGCGCCGGCCGCAACCGTCGCCGGACGCTGCGGTATAGTTGGCCGCCTCTTTCCATTGATTGCCAGAGAGTCCAGATATGAAGGTCCGCACCGCCTTGTCCCTTGCCACCGTCGTGCTCGCCGTGTCGGCTTGCGCCAACGTCAAAGACGTCCGCGACCGTGATCCGGTGTTCTACGGGTCGACCCAGCGCACGGCCGAGGACTACACCAACTGCGTGGCCGACGCCTGGAAAAGCCTGAACGTGAATTTCGAGCGCAAGCCGGTGCGCAATGGCTTCGAGCTGATCCAGTCGGACAGCCTGGGCGTCGAGGCGGTGCTGACCACCACCACCTGGAAGGGCAAGACCGAGGCCCGCCTGTCGACTCGTATTGCGCGGCGCGACCAGAGCCTGATCGAACCCGCCAACCTGTGTCTGCAACAGTGATGCCGCAACGCCGAGACATACTGCGGCTGGGCCTGGCCGCGGCGGCCGTGTGCCTGGCCCTGCCGGCGCGCGCCAAGCAGGCGCCGGCCCCGCAGCCGGGCGGCTTCGTCAGCCGCAAGCTCAATGCGCCGGTGCCGGGCGGCGTTGCCGTGCTGGCGCTGGGCGACGCCGCGACGGCGCCCGAGGTCACCTACCGCGACCGCCGCGTGCTGGTGGTGCGCGAGGATGGCAGGCAATGGATCGCCGTGGTCGGCATTCCGCTGGCGGTCAAGCCCGGCCAGCAGGAAATAGCCGTGCGCGATGGCGCGGGCACGCGCCAGTTGCCGTTCACCGTGCGCGCCAAGGAGTACGTGGCGCAACACATCACGCTGAAAAACCCGCGCCAGGTCAACCCCGATCCCGACGACATGAAGCGCATCGAGCGCGAAATGGCCGAACAGAGCGCCGCCAACCGCGCCTATCGCGCCGGCGTCACGCCCAGCAATCTGTTGCTGGACCGGCCCGTCAGCGGCGGCCGGCTGTCCAGTCCGTTCGGGCTGCGCCGCTTCTTCAACGGCGAAGAGCGCAATCCGCACTCCGGCCTGGATTTCGCGGTGCCGGCTGGCACGCCGATCAAGGCGCCGGCCGCGGGCGTGGTGTCGCTGGTGGGGGATTATTTCTTCAACGGCAAAACCGTGTTCCTGGACCATGGACAGGGCTTCGTCAGCATGTTCTGCCACATGTCGGCGATCGACGTGAAGGTGGGCGACACGGTCGCCCGGGGCGGGGTGGTGGGCAAGGTTGGCGCCACGGGCCGGGCCACCGGTCCGCACCTGCACTGGAATGTCAGCCTGAACGATGCGCGGGTCGATCCCGCCATCTTCATCGGCGCGTTCAAACCCTGAGCGGGCACGGCCCTCAGGCGGGCGTGGCGGCCTGGGCCGGCTGCTGCAGCGCGATGCGGTGCAGGATGTACTGGTGCATGCGCTCGGCGTAGCGCATCTTTTCCAGCATGTCGTGCAACTGCACTTCCTGTTCGTCCAGGCAGTTGTCGTACTTGATCTTGGCTTCCGCGTAGGTCAGGCCGGTGTTGCGCAGGCTGTTGATGAACGCTTCACGCGATTGATGCAGCAGGCGCAGGCCTTCCTCCCCCTTGGCGAAGCGTCTTCGCGTCAGGGAAAGCTGGTCGGCCGCGTCTTTCAGTTCCTGTGTCAGATCCATCTTGCTGCGTCATGCGTGTTCCGCCGGGCGTGGCGCCGGAGGAGCGCCATTCTTTCACGAACCGGGGTCTTGCGCATTACTACGGCATGGCGCGCGCGAGTTTAAGCCCGCGAGGCGCCCGCCGTGGGGGGCGACAGGCCGGCGGGCGCCGGCCGTCGCCGATCAGCGGCGGTGCTGCGGGGGACGGCTCGGGGCGGGACCGCGTTCGTCCTTGTGGCGGAAGTTGATGCGGCCCTTGGTCAGGTCGTACGGCGACATTTCCAGGGTGACGCGGTCACCGGCCAGGATGCGGATGCGGTGCTTGCGGATGCGGCCGGAGGCGTAGGCGCCCACTTCGATGCCGTTGTCCAGGGTGACGCGGTAGCGGCTATCGGGCAGCACTTCGTCGACGATGCCGTCCAGTTCGATGAGTTCTTCTTTAGCCATTCTCTACTCCTTGATCAATACGCGCCGCCATGCCGTCGGCATGGCGCGCCACCCGGGGATGGCGAGCGCGTCGGACTCTGTTGGCCAGGTCCAGCGGTTGAACGTAAAACGTCCGGGCAAGCGCGGGTATGGGCCACGGCATCCCAAGTGGATGTCTGAAATGACGGATACTCGCGCCGCGAGGGCTGTGTGCGCGTGATGCGCAGCTTGGTCGCGGATCGGCGCTTGTGGCGCGTCGCCGGAAGAAGCGGGTTGGAGTGTCTGCTGCGATACCGGGCGACGCGGTTGCGCCACGGGGCAAGGGCAGGTTTCACCCAAGAAAACCGGTTGCAGCGTTGCAGGAATGCCGGGCGAAAGTCCGGCATGGCCCGCGACTGCGGGCAGGTACTCAGACTGCCACCGAAGGTTGGCACTCAATGTCGTGAACGAAGCCCGGTTTTTGCGGAAAAATCACGGACTTATGTTACTGCAAAGCGCAATGATTAGCCAGTTTTTATCTGCCGGGATGGCGTGATAGTTGCTATTGAACGACTGCCCGGCGGCGGATCCGGCCGTGGCAGTAGCGGCTGGCGCTTTCCCCGCGCCGGCGGGCGCGGGGCGGAGGGCATGGTCCCTTATTGCGCGGGGATGCGCGCCTGGTAGTCCTTCTCCCAACGCAGCAGCGCCGACCAGAACGGGCCCGGCTCGCGGCCCGCCAGGCGCGCGGACAGCACGCCCAGGTGCGCATGCCAGCCGCCCGCGACATCGATCATGTCGGCGCGCGAGGCCAGCTTGCGATGGGTCAGCACCAGGCGGGTGCCGTCGCCTTCCGGCGACAGCTCGAACGTCACCTCCGAAGGCTGGCCCTGCGAGCCCCCCCAGGTGAACGCCAGCAGCCGCGGCGGCTCGCAACGGGTGATGAGGCCATGGGTGGTGACACCGTTTTCATAGGGCTTGTAGGGCTCGGGCGTGGGCTCGGCCACGGACGACAGGTCGGCGTGCACGAAGCGCAGCGTGACGCCGCCGCCTTCGCGCAGTTCCATGTCGCCGCTTGCCAGCCATTGCCCGCGCTTGTCGGGTTCGGTCAGGAAGGCCCAGACCCGTTCCACGCTGGCGGGCAGGATGCGGGTAAAGCAAAGGGACGCGGGGCTGGTGACGACACCGTAATCACTCATGTTGGCTCTCCTGGGAGGCGGTCGGGGGCGCATGGGCGGCCAGCGCGGCTTCAAGCGCATCCAGCCGGCCCGACCAGAAATGTTCATAGAAGCGCAGCCATTGCATGGCTTCGGCCATCGGGGCCGGATTCAGGCTGCACACGTGGCTGCGGCCGTTGACGGTCCGCCGCAGCAGGCCGGCCCGTTCCAGCGCCTGCACGTGCTTGGAGGCGCCGGCGAAACTCATGCGCAGGGGCGCGGCCAGTTCACCGATGGTCCGGTCTCCGCCGGCCAGGCGCTGCAGCATGTCGCGGCGCGTGGGATCGGCCAGCGCGCGAAAGACGGCATCCAGGGACGGGGGAGGCAGTGATTCAACCATGAGGTTGAATATATCCCGCCTTGCCGTTTCAATTCAACTGTCTGGTTGAATTTCTGTGTAACCGTTCAGGTGACCGCGTGCGGCAGGGACGTTTCGGCGCCTTCGAACGCGTCCGGGTATTGCGGCAGGGTGTCGGTGATGTCGAACCAGGGCGCCTTGTTCGCCACATGACAGTGCGCGCCTGGCTTGATGCCGGGGTCATCGTCCAGGGCGCCCAGGGGCAGGCCGTAGATGTCGGGCGTCTGGTCGAAGCGGCTGAGCAGCGGCGTGCCGCAGGCCTCGCAGAAGCCACGGTAGTTGCCCGGCGACGAGCAATACCAGGTGACGTGGCTTTCCCCCTTGGTCCAGGCGAAGTCGCTGGCCTGCACGGTGGCGCGGCTGCGGAACGCGGCGCCATGCGACTTGCGGCACATGGCGCAATGGCAATTGAGCGCGTCGGTGAGCGGGCCGGTGATCTGGTAGGCAACACGGCCGCAAAGGCAGGAACCGTTGAGCATGATGACCGCCTGTCGAAAGGGGGGATTGTTTGAATATACCCGCCACCCGCGACGGTGGCGCGGCCTTATGTGACGGATGTCTTTCAGTCGGTTGCCATGGCCCCTATTTTCCGCCAAATGATTCGATTCCCGGGTCATCGCGCTGTCATGCCGCGAAAACAGAATGCGCGAATGAACCATTCCAAGGGGATTCAACGATGACCTACGCCATCGAAGTACAGGGGCTGAGCAAGTCCTTCCATCCCGGCGCCCGGGCGCTGGATAACGTCGACCTGCGCGTGGCCGACGGCGAGATGGTGGCGCTGCTGGGCGCCTCGGGCTCCGGCAAGTCCACCCTGCTGCGCCACCTGGCCGGCTTCGTGGTCGGCGATGCCGGGCAGGGCAGCGTCACGGTCAACGGCCAGTTGATCCAGCGCCATGGCCGCCTGTCGCGGAATGTGCGCGCGGCCCGCGCCGGCATCGGCTTCGTGTTCCAGCAATTCAACCTGGTGGGCCGCCTGCCGGTCATCACCAACGTGCTGACCGGCCTGCTGCCGAGGGTGCCGATGTGGCGCAGCCTGACGCGCGTGTTCCTGCGGGCCGAAGTGCGCCAGGGGCTCGACGCGCTTGCCCAGGTTGGTATAGACGACTACGCATTTCAGCGCGCCTCGACGCTGTCCGGCGGCCAGCAGCAGCGCGCCGCCATCGCCCGCACGCTGGTGCAGAACGCCCGCGTGATCCTGGCCGATGAACCGATCGCCTCGCTCGATCCGGAATCCTCGCGCCGCGTGATGGACACGCTGGCGCACATCAACCGCAGCCGCAAGGTGGCCGTGGTGGTGTCGCTGCACCAGGTTGATGTGGCGTTGCGCTACTGCCCGCGCGTGGTGGCGCTGCGCCACGGCAAGGTGGTCTACGACGGCCCCTCGGCCGAGCTGACGCCGGCCATGCTGCGCGACCTGTACGGCTCGGAACTGAGCGAGCTGCTTCCCGAATACACGCCCCAAGCCCAGCCCCTGCCGGGCCTGGCGCCGCTTTCCCAACAGGCCTACGCGGCCTGACCTTACCCGTTCCCTACCCGGAGCTTTCCATGCTACGCAGAACCTTTGTTGCCCTGATCGCCGCTGCCGCCTTGTCCACGCAAGTCCATGCGCAAGACGCCAAGACGCTGAACTTCGGCATCATCTCGACGGAATCGTCGACCAACCTGAAGTCGGTCTGGCAGCCGGTCATCGACGACCTGAGCCGCGCCATCGGCGTGCCGGTCAAACCGTTCTTCGCTTCGGACTACGCCGGCATCATCGAAGGCATGCGCTTCAACAAGGTGCAGCTGGCCTGGTACGGCAACAAGTCGGCCATCGAGGCGGTGGACCGCGCCAGCGGCGAAGTGTTCGCGTCCGTCATCGACAAGGATGGCAACCCGGGCTACTGGTCGCTGCTGATCGTCAACAAGGACAGCGACATCAAGTCCCTGGACGACCTGCTCAAGCGCCGCGGCCAGCTGACCTACGGCGCCGGCGACCCCAACTCGACCTCGGGCACCGCCGTGCCGGGCTACTACCTGTGGGCCGCCAACAAGATCGAACCCAAGACCTTCTTCAAGGCCGTGCGCGTCAGCAACCACGAAACCAATCTGCTGTCGGTCATCAACAAGCAGGTCGACGTGGCCGTCAACAACACCGAGGCGCTGGAGCGCTATCGCCTGAGCACCGGCAAGGACGCCAACGACAGCGTGCGCATCCTGTGGAAGTCGCCGCTGATCCCGGCCGACCCGCTGGTCATGCGCACCGATCTGCCGGCCGACATGAAGGCCAAGATCCGCGACTTCTTCGTCAACTACGGCAAGGGCAAGGACGCCGCGCGCGAAATGGCCAACCTGAAGGCGCTGACCTATCAGGGCTTCCGTGCCTCGGACAACCAGCAGCTGGTGCCGATCCGCCAGATCGAACTGGCGCGTGAAAAGGCCAAGATCGAGGCCGATGCCACCATCGGCCAGGCCGAGAAGCAGAAGCAGTTGGCCGACCTGGACGCCAAGCTGGCCAGCCTGGGCCAACCGACCGCCAAGCAGTAACGATGCCACGCGGCGCTGGCGCTTGCCCCTCAAGCGCCGGCGCCGCGTCCATCCGATTTTTCTATTCCGGAATCCCCATGACCCTGGCCGTGCCTTCTTCCCGTTCCCCCGCCGCCCCGCGCTCGTCGCTGCCGGTCCTGCTCGTATGGGCCTTTGTGCTGGCGCTGCTGGTCATGTCGTGGCGTGGCGCCGACATGCGGCCGCTGGACCTGCTGCGGGACTCGGGCAATATGGCCCAGTTCGCTGCCGACTTCTTTCCGCCCAATTTCCGCGACTGGCGCATGTACCTGGACGAGATGATCGTGACGGTGCAGATCGCCGTGTGGGGCACGTTCCTGGCGATCGTGGTGGCGGTGCCGCTGGGGTTGCTGTGCTCGTCGAACATGGTGCCGGCCTGGGTCTACCAGCCGATGCGGCGCCTGATGGACGCCTGCCGCGCCATCAATGAAATGGTGTTCGCGATGTTGTTCATCGTGGCGGTGGGCCTGGGGCCCTTCGCCGGCGTGCTGGCGCTGTGGGTGCACACCACCGGCGTGCTGGCCAAGCTGTTCTCCGAGGCGGTCGAGGCCATCGACCCGCGTCCGGTGGAAGGCGTGCGCGCCACCGGCGCCAATGCGCTCGAAGAGATCGTCTACGGCGTGATCCCGCAGGTGCTGCCGCTGTGGATCTCGTACTCGCTGTACCGCTTCGAGTCGAACGTGCGCTCGGCCTCGGTGGTGGGCATTGTCGGCGCCGGCGGCATCGGCACCGTGCTGTGGGAAATCATCCGCAGCTTCCGCTACGCCGAGACCTGCGCGGTGATGATCATCATCGTCGGCTTCGTGGTGGTGATCGACATGGCCTCGGCCCGCATCCGCCGCGCGCTGATCTGAGCCCGGGGCGCGCCGAGGCGCGCCCCGCATTTCAACCGGCCGGCGTCAGCGCCAGGAAGGCCGGCAGGGCCAGCAGGCCCGCCAGCCGGGCGGCGGCGATGTCGGCCGGCGTCAGCGCCGCGCGCGGCATCAGGAAGTTGACGGTGCCCAGGCAGGCGCCGTCGAACACCACCGGCACGTTGATCACCGATCGCAGGCCGAGCGCCTGGATCGCGTCATGGTCGTCGAAGAATTCGCGGATCGCGTCGACGCCCTCGCCGATGAAGACCTGGCGTTCGAGCAGCACGTGGCGGCCCCAGGCCGTGCCGCGCTTGTCCTTGCTCCCGCCGGGCGGATAGGCGGCGGGGTTCGAACTGTACAGCCGCACCACCCGCATGCGTTCGGCATCATGGCGGTTGATGGTGCAAAGCGTGTGCGCCAGCGTGGCGTGGGCATGCGCGTCGAGCGCGGCGAAAGCGGCCGGGGCCGAGGCCCCGTCATAGGCCAGCGCCAGGCGTTCGAGGGGGTCGGACGTGAGGCTCATTCGGCGGTGATTCCCAGTTCCTTGATCAGCTTGCCGTACTTGTCGGCGTCGCGCGCCAGCACCTGGCCGAACTGCTCCGGGGTGGTGTCCAGCAGCAGCACGCCCATGTCGCCCATCTTCTTGACCACGTCGGGCCGCTTGAGGATCTTGTTGATCTCCTGGTTCAGGCGCGTGGTCAGTTCGGGCGGCATGCCGGCCGGGCCGAAGGCGCCGTACCAGACCGACAGTTCATAGCCGGGCAGGGTCTCGGCCACGGTCGGCACCTCGGGCAGCAGCGGCGAACGCTGTTCCTCGGTGACGGCCAGCAGCTTGAGCTTGCCGGTCTGCACGTGCGGCAGGGTCTGGGTGCCGGCGCTGAACAGCACCTGGGTGCGGCCGGCCACCGTATCCAGCACAGCCGGCGCGCCGCCGCGGTAGGGGATGTGCATCATCTTCACGCCGGCGGCCTTCTCGAACAGCGCGGCGCTCAGGTGATTGGTCGAGCCCTGGCCGGCCGAGGCGTAGGCCACCTTGTCAGGATTGGCCTTGACGTAGTCGATGAATTCCTTGACGTTGCTGGCCGGCACCGAGGGATGCACCACCATCGTATTGGTGACCAGCGCCAATTCGGCGATGGGCGTGAAGTCCTTGACGCCGTCGAACGGCATGTTGCCGTACAGCGCCTGGTTCATGGTGTGGGTGCTCAT
Source organism: Achromobacter sp. HNDS-1 (assembly GCF_040084795.1). Taxonomy (NCBI): domain Bacteria; kingdom Pseudomonadati; phylum Pseudomonadota; class Betaproteobacteria; order Burkholderiales; family Alcaligenaceae; genus Achromobacter; species Achromobacter sp. HNDS-1. The sequence continues at coordinate 1,929,680 of NZ_CP157584.1, read as the reverse complement.
CGAGCCGACCAGCAGCGTATAACCGTCGGGCTTGGCGCGCGCCACGAAGGTGCTGCCGATGTTGCCCGAGGCGCCCGAGCGGTTCTCGACGATGACGGGCTGGCCCAGCGACTGCGTCAGGCCTTCGGACAGCACGCGCGCCAGGATGTCGGTGGAGCCGCCGGCGGCCCACGGCACGATCAGCGTGATCGGCTTTTCGGGCCAGGCGGCGTGCGCCAGCACGGGCGCGGCGCAGGCCAGGGTCAGGGCGCAGGCGCGCAACAGTCGTCGGATGGTCTTCATGGTGTTTACCCCTTGTGATGTGGCCGGTCTGTGCGCCGGCTGGATGGAAAAATGGTTCATCGGCCGACCGCGTAGCCCTGCATGCCGCGCGGGTTGGCGGCGGCGCGCAGCAGCAGGCCGCCGCCGGCCGCCGGTTCGCGGGTGCAGGCGCTGATGCGGCCTTCGGACCAGTCGGGGCCGACGCGCACGTCGTGGCCGGCCTCGCGCAGCGCCTGCCGCGTGGCCTCGGGCAGGCGGCCTTCGACGGTCAGGCGGTTCAGCGTCAGCGAACGCGGCCAGAACGAGCCCGGGAAATGGTCGATGTGCCAGGACGGCGCGTCGATCGCCGCCTGCAGGTTCAGGCCCATGGCGTGGCGCAGGAAGAAGGACACGGTCCACTGGTCCTGCTGGTCGCCGCCGGGCGTGCCGAAGGCCATGTAGGGCAGGCCGTCGCGCAGCGCCAGGCCGGGCGACAGCGTGGTGCAGGGCCGCTTGCCGGGTTGCAGCTGGCCGGGCACGCCCTCGTCCAGCCAGGTCATCTGCAATCGCGTGGTGAGCGGGAAGCCCAGCGCCGGCACCACCGGACTTGACGACAGCCAGCCGCCGGACGGCGTGGCCGCGACCATGTTGCCGTCGCGGTCGATGACGTCGATCTGGCAGGTGTCGCCGACGAAGATCTCGCGAGCGGCCCATTCCGCCACCGGCGGCAGCGCCGCGAAGGTCGGCTCGCCCACGCCGAAGCGGGTGTCGGACGCGGCCAGGGTGCGGGCGGCGGCTTCCAGGTCGGGCAGGCGCGGCGCGCGGCCCCCGGGGGAGCCGGGCTGCAGCGTGGTGGCGGCGCGCGGGCCGATGGCGGCGGCGCGCGCGCGGGCGTAGTCGTCGCTCAACAGCGCGGCCAACGGCACGTCGACGAAATCGGGATCGCCGTACCAGGCGGCGCGGTCGGCGAAGGCCAGCTTGGCGGCCTCGGCGATGCGGTGCACGAATTGCGGCGAGGCCGGGTCCAGTCCGTCCATTTGCAGGTGGCGCAGCAGCGCCAGCTGCTGCAGGTGCACCGGGCCTTGGGACCAGACGCCGCACTTGGCCACCGTGTAGCGGCCGTATTGCAGCGTGACCGGATCGTCGTAGCGGGCGCGCCAGTCGGCCAGGTCGGCCTTGCGCAGCAGGCCGCGATTGCGCTGGCCGGTGGTGTCGCGTACGGCTTCATGGGTGTAGTAGGCGTCAATCTCGTCGGCGACGAAGCCGCGATACCAGACGGCCAGCGCGGCGTCGATGCGGCCATTGCGGTCGGTCGCCGCCGCGTGCGCCTCGTCCAGGATGCGGGTGTAGGTGGCGGCGATGGCCGGCGTGCGCAGCAGCGCGCCGGGCGCGGGCACCTTGCCGTCGGGCAGCCAGACGGCGGCCGAGCTGGTCCATTCGTCGCGGAACAGGGCCTGCACCGCCAGGATGGCCTGCGAGATGCGCGGCACCAGCGGGAAGCCGTTGCGGGCGTAGTCGATGGCCGGGCGCAGCACGTCGGCCAGTTCCCAGGTGCCGTAGTCGCGCAGCATCGTCAACCAGGCGCCGAAAGCGCCGGGCACGGTGGCGGGCAGCAGGCCGATGCCGGGCACCAGGTCTACGCCGAGTCCGCGGAAGTAGGCCGGCGTTGCCAGCGCCGGCGCGGGCCCCTGGCCGCACAGCGCGCGCATGCGGCCTTCGCGTTCGCTCCACAGCAGGATCGGCACTTCGCCGCCGGGGCCGTTCAGGTGCGGCTCGACGATCTGCAGCGTGAAGCCGCCGGCCACGGCGGCGTCGAAGGCGTTGCCGCCGCGCTCCAGCACGCCCATGGCGACCTGCGACGCCAGCCAGTGGGTGGATGAGGCGACGCCGAAAGTGCCGCGGATTTCGGGGCGGGTGGTGAAGTCGGACATGGGCGGTCGGGCGGGATGGGGATACGGCGCAGTATAGGATTGTGAAATAACTGATGTACCCATTGTTGGCATAATTGAATAACCAATCAGTTATGAGTAGACCGCCTTGACCTGGGACGCCGCCCGACTCGCCAACCGCCTGCGCCACCGCCATCTGGTGTTGCTGGCGAATATCGCCAAGCACGGCACGCTGACCCGCGTGGCGGCCGCCACCGGCATCAGCCAGCCCGCCGCCACCAAGGCGCTGGCCGAGCTCGAGGACATCTTCGGCGCGCCGCTATTCCTGCGCACCGGGCGCGGCATGCAGCCCACGCCGCTGGGCGAACTGGCGCTGGTGCGGGCCCGCCGCATGCAGGGCGACCTGGACCTGTGGGCGCGCGAGGTCGAGGCGCTGCACGACGGCCGCGCGGCGCATCTGCATGTCGGTGTGGTGCCGTACGTGTCCAGCGCGCTGCTGACCGCCGCCATCGGCCGGCTGCACCAGCGCCACGGCGTGACCCTGACGCTGCACCGCGCCACCACCGACCACCTGGTGCCGATGCTGCGGCGGCACGAGCTCGATTGCATCATCAGCCGGGCGACTTCGACCCTGGCGCAGGATGACCTGACCCATCGCGTGCTGTACCGCCAGCGGCCGCGCCTGATCGCGCACAGCCGATTGGCGCAGCGCCTGGCGCGGCGCGAGGCGGATTGGCCGGCGGTGGCGCGGATGGATTGGGTGCTGCCGGCGGTCAACACGCCGACGCGCCAGCTGATCGTCGAGCACTTCATCCGCGCCGGCCTGCGTTCGCCGGCGCCGGTGCTGGAAGCCTATTCCACCGATGTGATCGAGGGCATGCTGAGCGCCAACCCCGCGCTCATGTCGGTGGTGCCCGAGGACATCGCGCGCGAGCTGTGCCAGCGCGGCAAGCTGGGCATGGTGCCGTGGGACTTTGGCTGGGAGTTGCCGCCGATCAACCTGATCCGCCGCCGGCGCGAGCAGGCGCTGGCGGCGGAGGAATGCTTTTCCGACATCCTGCTGGAGCTGTGCGCCGACCTGGGGCCGGACGCTCGACCGCGGGCGTAAGGCGCCCGGCTGGAGCGGCCGTGGCGTCGCGGCGGGCGTTTCGCGGCGATGCCGGCGCGGGCTACGCGATCAGGCGGCCGCGGGCGATATCCAGCAGTTCGGCGGTGGCGGCTTCCGGCGCGCCGTTGTTGCCGACACGCAGCAGGCGGCAGCCCTCGGGGACGGGGAAGTCCTGCGCGGCGCGTTGCAGGCGCAGGGCGATCTGTTCGGGCGTTTCGCGGCCGCGCGCCGCCAGCCGCCGCGCCAGTTGCGCGGGGTCGACCGTGATCTCGACCGCGGTCAGCGCCGGATAGCGCCGGTGCGCCTCGGCCAGGTGCGCGCGCGAACCATTGATGATGACGGCCGCGCCGCCCTCCAGCCAGGCGTCGACCTCGATGCCGATGCCGTAGCGCAGGCCATGGCTGGCCCAGTGCAGGGCGAAACAGCCCAGTGCCGCGCGGCGCGCGAATTCCTCGGCGCTCAGGCACAGTGCGTCTTCGGTGGCGCCGCTGTCGCGCGTGATGTAGCGGTGCGCCACCAGCACCGGTTCGTTGTCGCGCAGTCCGGCGCGCAGCCGCCGCAGCAGGGTGTCCTTGCCGCTGCCGGAGGCGCCCATCAGGTAGACCAGGCGTTCGCCGCTGGCGGGAACGGGCGGGTTCATGCCGTCGCCGGTCCTTGCAGGTAGGCCGCGCCCGCCGCGTCGACGTGGCCGCCATCGAAGGGATAGTGGCGCGCGACGATGAAGTCGGCGCCCGCTTGCGGCTGGACATAGACGCTGACGCCGGGCACCGCCATGGGCTGGCCGCGCAGCGGATCGGCGAACGCCGCGATGCCGGCCCGCGCCTGCTCCAGCGCGGCGCCGTCGAGCTTGCCGGTCAGCGTGATGTGGAAGGTGAAGGTGTCGAACACATAGGGGTAGCCCCAGCGCGCCAGCATGGCTTGCTGTTCGGACGACAGCGCGTGCGCCTGGCGCCGGGCCAGTTCGTCGGCGGTGGCGGGCGCGCGCAGGTCGTCCAGGCCGCGCACGGCGGCGGCGGCCAGGGCGTTGATGCGGGCGCGGCCCTCCGCGTCGGTGGCGGCGATGCGCCAGGCCAGGAAGCCGCGCAGCGGCTCGCATTCGAGCTGGATGGCGAAGGCGCTGTCGCCGGCGGCGAGTTGGCGCGCGGCGGCGTCGACGTCCCGCGGCGTGGCGCCGGCGCGCAGACGGAACGGCGGCTTCAGGGTGGCGTGCAGGCCGTAATGGCGCGGCGCCTCGGTCCAGTCGCGCGCGGCCTCGGGCTGGCCGGGCAGCGGCGGCAGGGCCGCGCCGGTGTCGGCGCAGCGGCCCAGCCAGCGGCTGCCGAGTTCACGCCAGGGGCCGGTGGGGGCCAGGTATAGCGCATAGCGGTGGGCCGACGGCATGATCAGGCCGCCATGCGCTGATTGTGGTCGTCGCCGAAGGCACGGGTGGCGTAGCGCAGCTCGCCGCCGACGATGGCGGCGCAGACGCGCGGCAGGCCGGGCACGTGATCGTCGACCACGATGGCGTCGGCGATCAGTCCGGGCGCCAGCGCGCCGCGATCCCGCAGGCCGGCGGCGCGGGCCGGGTTCAGCGACACCAGGTTCCAGGCTTGTTCCAGCGGCAGCACGCCGTCGTTGGCCAGACGCAGCACGGCGGCCAGCGGCGCGGGATAGTAGTAGTCGGAGGTCAGGATGTCGCACAGGCCGGCGCGGATCATTTCAGTGGCGCTGGGGGCGTTGGTGTGGCTGCCGCCGCGCACCACGTTGGGCGCGCCGAAGACGACCGAGTTGCCCAGGTCGCGGGCCACGCTGGCGGCGTCGCGCGTCAGCGGGAACTCCGCCACGCCGCAACCGAGCTGGTGGTAATAGCGGCGGGTGGCGGCGTCGGGGTCGTCGTGCGAGGCGACCCGCAGTCCGGCGGCCTGCGCGCTGGCGGTCAGCTCGCGCATGGCGTCGGCCACGGAGTCGGCCGCGCCCATGGCGCGGCGGATGCGTTCCTGGAAGGTGTCCAGGTCGCATTCGGCGCGGTCGGCGTACTGCAGCAGCTTGCGGTCGTCGCCCAGGCGGCGCGCCATGCTGGGCAGGTGGTCGTTGAGCGCCAGGAAGCGTACGCGGCCGTCGCGGATCCATTGCTGCGCGGTCTCGACCCCGCCCACGTGGTGGGTCTCGAACCGCAGGTGTACATAGTGGCGCGCGCCCATGATGGGTCCCATGCGCTCGAGCGCCGCGAACATGCGTTCGGCGTAGGCCTCGCCGCGCAGGCCGCCTTCCCAGGACAGGGTGACGCCGTGGAATTCGGTGGTGATGCCGTTGGCCAGCAATTGGCGGTCGACGTCGAACAAGGCGCCGTCGTAGGGGAAAGTGACGCTGGGGCGCGGCATGATGGCGCGTTCGAAGGCGTCGCCATGCAGGTCGACGATGCCGGGCAGCACCAGCAGATTGCCGGCGTCGAACCAGGCCGCGCCGCGCGCGGCCGCGTTGCTGGCGTCGTCGATCAGTCCTCCATGGAATCGCAGGCTGGCGTGTTCGATGCCGCGCGGGGTCAGGATACGTTGGCCTGTGACACCGGCCAGGGGCGAGGGGGCGTGTGCTGGGTTCATGAATGGAAAGTTAGCGGCGTAGCATTACAACCAGATGTCTAGATGAGTGGAATCACAGGGCGGCGCAAGCGGCCGCGCGCGGCCGCCGCGCATCGTCCTCAACTGTCGTCGGCCACCATGAGCTGGACCAGGTCGCCGACGAAACGGGTGATGCTGTATTGCAACGGCGCGCCGGCCTGGTCCACGTTCAGGGCTTCCACTTGCAGGATCGGGCGCGTCTTGGGCTGCCCCAGGATGCGCGCCACTTCCGGCGACGGCAGGGTGGCGGTGATGCGCGACCATTTTCGGGTGTAGTCGCCGATGTCATAGTGGGCGTAGACCTTCGAGACCGAGCGCAGCGCGTTCAGGCGCTCGATGAAGTCGGGGAAGCGCTTTTCATCGAAGTAGTGCTCGGAGGTGCTGATGGGGCGGTTCTCGGCCTTGCCCACCATCTGCACCCGCAGCAGCGGGGCATTGCGCGCCAGGCCCAGGTGTTTGGCGATGTCGGCGGCGCGCAGTGTCTGGCTGCCCAGGGCTTCGAGGTGCCCCAGCATGCCCTGGCTGCGCAGGTTCTCGGAAAAGCGCGTGCGCTTGCCGATGGCGTAGTCGATGGCGTGTTCCTGCACGAAGGTGCCGCGCCCCTGCTCGATGCGCACCAGCCCGCTCTGTTCCAACTCGCCCATGGCGCGCCGGATGGTGTGGCGATTGACGGAGAACTTGGCGGCCAGCTCCGGTTCGGAGGGCAACTGTTCGCCCGCCATGTACAGCTTGTTGCGGATGTCGTCCGCCAGCGATTCGCCAATCTGTCGCCACACGGCGATACCGGAACCTCTTTCGACCATGGGATGTGCTCGTGCTGTCATATCAGCTTCATCAAGAATGGCTGTGATTGTGCACCAAGCGGCGGACGCGGGATAGGCAATGCGTCCCCGCCGCAACTGTCATCAAAAATTCACGCCAGGCTGTTGAACTTGCTTCCGAACGCGATCATACTCCATCCAGTCGTCTAGACGTTTAGAGGAAAAAATGGACCATCCACAAACCGCGCCGGGGGAAATCCAGGCGCAACGGGCCGCCTGGATGCGGGTGTTGGCACTGGCCGCCCCCGCCATGCTGGAAGGGGCCTTCGGCTCGCTCGGCGGGGTGCCCCCGCATCAGATGCTGCGCCCGGCGCAGACCGGCATGGCCATGGTGCGGGCCCGGGGCGGCGGCACTGGCGCGCGTTTCAACCTGGGCGAAATGACGGTGACACGTTGCGCCGTCAGCCTGGACAACGGCGTGGTCGGCATCGCCTACGTGCAGGGCCGTTCGCTGCGCCATGCCGAGCAGGCCGCGGTGGCCGACGCGCTGCTGCAACTGCCCGATTGGCACGACACGGTGCAGGCGCAGCTGATCCAGCCGCTGGCGCGCGAGCGCGCCGAGCGCGTCGAGCGCCAGGCGCGCGTCGCCGCGCAGACCAAGGTCGAATTCTTCACGATGGTGCGAGGCGAGGACTGACATGCATCAAGAACTTCTTGGCGCGGCCGCCGCGAGCCGCAAGCTGCTGCCGGGCTTCGCGGACCCGGTGAACGACGCGCAGGCCACCTTCCGCACCGCGCTCAACGCCATGGCGCATCCGGGCCGCGTGTACGAAGTGGCCGCCGCCAGCGGCGTGCCGGCCGGCCTGTCGCCGGCGCTGACCGCGCTGCTGCTGACGCTGGTGGACGTGGACACGCCGCTGTGGCTGCCGCAGGGCCTGGACGCCGGCGTGCTCGACTTCCTGCGTTTCCATTGCGCCTGCCCAATGGTGCCGTCGGCCTCCCTGGCGCGATTCGCGGCGGTGCCGGCGGGCGCCAGCGCGCCCACGCTAGCGTCGTGCCATCCCGGCGACCCGGCCTATCCGGACCTGTCCACCACGCTGCTGATCGAGGTCGCGTCGCTGGACGCCGGCGCCGAGGTCACGCTGACCGGCCCCGGCATCCAGAGCCGCCAGGCGCTGCGCGCCGCCGGCCTGCCGGACGGCTTCTGGCGCGACTGGCGCATCAACCATCAACGTTTTCCGCTGGGCGTCGACGTGTTCCTGACGCACGGGCGGCAACTGTGCGCGCTGCCTCGCGGCACGCGCGTGGAGAGCTGACATGTATGTAGCCGTCAAAGGGGGCGAACGCGCCATCCTCAATTCCTACCGCATGCTGGACGACTATCGGCGCGGCGACCGGGCCCTGCCCGAACTGAGCCTGGACCAGATCCGCGAACAGATGCCGCTGGCGGTGTCGCGCGTGATGGCCGAAGGCTCGCTCTACGATCCGCAACTGGCGGCGCTGGCGCTCAAGCAGGCCGCCGGCGACGTGATCGAAGCGGTGTTCCTGCTGCGCGCCTACCGCACCACGCTGTCGCGCTACGGCTACACCCAGCCGATCGACACCGGCGCCATGCGCCTGCAGCGCCGCATCTCGTCCACCTTCAAGGACGTGCCCGGCGGCCAGATCCTCGGGCCGACCTACGACTACACCCAGCGCCTGCTGGACTTCTCGCTGGAGGCCGAGCGCGAGGCCGACGCCCTGCCGGCGGGCGGCGAGCCGCTGGACAGCGCCATGCCGCGCGTCACCGACCTGCTGGCGCACGACGACCTGATCGACGCCGAGGCGGTGCCCGAGGGCGATCCCGAGCCGTTCGACCTGACGCGCCAGCCGCTGGACTTCCCGGCCTCGCGCGCCGCTCGCCTGCAGAATCTGGCGCGCGCCGACGAGGGCTTCCTCTTGTCGATGGGCTATTCCACGCAGCGCGGCTACGGCAACACGCACCCGTTCGCCGCCGAGATCCGCTACGGTTTCGTGGAAGTCGAGATGCACATCGAGGAACTGGGTTTCGCCGTCACGGTGGGCGAGATCGAGATCACCGAATGCCAGATGGTGAGCCAGTTCGCCGGCAACGCCGAGGAAGGCCCCAAGTTCACCCGCGGCTATGGCCTGACCTTCGGCTATGGCGAGCGCAAGGCCATGTCGATGGCGCTGGTGGACCGCGCCCTGAAGGCGCAGGAACTCGGCGAACGCGCCGACTCGCCTGCCAATGACCATGAGTTCGTGCTGTACCACAGCGACAACGTCGAGGCCTCCGGCTTCGTGCAGCACTTGAAGCTGCCGCACTACGTGGACTTCCAGGCCAACCTGGAACTGCTGCGCCGCCTGCGCGCCGAGCGCGCCGCGCCGGCCCCCGAGAACACCCGCCAGCTGGACGAGGCCATTTCCTCATGACGACTTCCCCCACTCCCGGCGCCGCGGTCGAACGCGACGAGCACTACAACTTCGCCTACCTGGACGAGTCCACCAAGCGCATGCTGCGCCGCGCGCTGCTCAAGGCGGTGGCGATTCCCGGCTACCAGGTGCCGTTCGGCAGCCGCGAGATGCCGCTGCCCTATGGCTGGGGCACGGGCGGCATCCAGGTGACCGCGTCGATCATCGGCCCGGGCGACGTGCTCAAGGTGATCGACCAGGGCTCGGACGACACCACCAACGCCATCAACATTCGCCGCTTCTTCGGCCGGGTGACCGGCGTGGCCACGACCGAATCGACCCGCGACGCCAGCATCGTGCAGACGCGCCACCGCATTCCGGAAACGCCGCTGCGGGCCGACCAGATCATGGTGTTCCAGGTGCCGATCCCCGAGCCGCTGCGCTGGCTCGAGCCGAGCGAGACCGAGACCCGCACCATGCACGCGCTGGCCGAATATGGCGGCATGCACGTCAAGCTGTACGAGGACATCGCCCAGCATGGCCACATCGCCACCACCTACGACTATCCCGTGATCGTCAATGACCGCTACATGATGCGGCCGTCGCCGATCCCGAAGTTCGACAACCCCAAGCTGGACAACAGCCCGGCGCTGATGCTGTTCGGCGCCGGCCGCGAGAAGCGGGTCTATGCGGTGCCGCCTTACACCCGGGTCAAGAGCCTGGACTTCGAGGACCATCCCTTCACCGTGGAGAAGTGGTCGGAATGCTGCGACGTGTGCGGCTCGCGCGACAGCTTCCTCGACGAGATCATCCTGGACGATGCCGGCACCCGCCGCTTCGTCTGCTCCGATACCGAATACTGCAACGACCGCCAGGCCGCGCAAGCCGAAAAGGAAGCCACCGCATGAACGCCCAACCCTTGCTTTCCGTGCGCGGCATGACGCGCACCTGGGACGGCGTGCACGGTTGCCGCAACGTCAGTTTCGATCTGTTCCCCGGCGAAGTGCTGTGCGTGGTGGGCGAATCCGGTTCCGGCAAGAGCACGTTGCTGTCGGCGGTGTCGTACCAGACCGCGCCCGACGCCGGCAGCGTCTGGTACGACACCCGCGACCAGGGTTTCACCGACCTGGCCGCGCTGTCCGGCGCGCGCCTGCGGCTGCTGGCCCGCACCGACTGGGGATTCGTGCGCCAGAACGCCCGCGACGGCCTGCGCATGCAGGTCAGCGCCGGCGCCAACATCGCCGAGCGCCTGATGGCGGTGGGCGACCGCCACTACGGCGAGTTGCGCCAGGCCGCGGGCAGCTGGCTGCGGAAGATGGAGATCGACGTCGGCCGCCTGGATGACGCGCCGGCTTCTTTCTCCGGCGGCATGCAGCAGCGCCTGCAGATTGCCCGCAACCTGGTGACCCATCCGCGCCTGGTGTTCATGGACGAGCCGACCGCGTCGCTCGACGTCTCGGTGCAGGCGCGCCTGCTGGACCTGCTGCGTCAGCTGGTGACCGACCTGGGCCTGGCCGCCATCGTCGTCACCCATGATCTGGCGGTGGCGCGCCTGCTGGCGCACCGCACCCTGGTGATGCGCGGCGGCGAGGTGGTCGAAAGCGGCCTGACCGACCAGATCCTCGACGATCCGCAGCATCCCTACACCCAGTTGCTGGTGTCTTCCATTTTGCAGAGCTGACCATGACTGTCGCGAAACCCATGATCGAGGTGCGGGGCCTCGGAAAGATGTTCACCTTGCATAACCAGGGCGGCATCCGCCTGCCGGTGCTGGAAGCGGTCGATTTCGACGCCGCCGCCGGCGACTGCCTGGTGCTGGCCGGCCCGTCGGGCACCGGCAAGAGCACCTTGCTGCGCTGCCTGTACGGCAATTACCTGGCCACCGAAGGCAGCATCCGCGTGCGCGCCGGCGATGACTGGGTCGAACTGGTCGGCGCGCCCGAGCAGCGCATCCTGGCGCTGCGGCGCGACGTCATTGGCTACGTCAGCCAGTTCCTGCGGGTGATCCCGCGCGTGTCGGCGCTGGACGTGGTGGCCGAGCCGCTGCGCATGGCCGGCGTCGAGCCGGACGAGGCCCGCGAGCGCGCCGGCGCCATGCTGCGGCGCCTGAACGTGCCGCAGCGCCTGTGGGGACTGGCGCCCGCCACCTTCTCGGGCGGCGAACAGCAGCGCGTCAACATCGCCCGCGGCTTCATCGCCCGGCATCCCATCCTGCTGCTGGACGAGCCGACGGCGTCGCTGGACCCGGACAACCGCGCGGTGGTGATGGCGCTGATCCATGAGGCGCGCGCCGCCGGCCGTTGCCTCCTGGGCATTTTCCACGACGCCGAAGTGCGCGACGCCGTGGCGTCCCGAATCCTGGCCTTGCGCCCCGCGCAGACCGCCGTCGAACTGGAGTGAGCATGACCAGCACCTACCTGACCCACGCCCGCGTCGTGCTGCCGGACCGCGTGCTGGAAGACAGCGCCGTCCTGATCGAGGACGGCGTCATCGCCGCCATCGCGCCCGACGGCGCCCGCGCCGCCCACGAGATCGACCTGCGCGGCCTGACGCTGGTGCCGGGGCTGGTCGACCTGCATTGCGACGCCATCGAAAAGGAAGCCGAGCCGCGCTCGAAGGTGCTGTTCCCGCTGGACTTCGCGGTGGCCCAGGTGGACCGTCGCAACGCCGCGGCCGGCATCACCACGCCCTACCATGCGCTGTCGTTCGCCAACAGCGACCTGGGCGTGCGCAACAACGAGACCGCCGCCCAGGTGGTACGCGGCGTGCGCGCCTTCCGCCAGCACAGCCTGGTCGACAACCGCGTGCACTGCCGCTACGAAATCACCGACGCGACCTCGGTGCCGGTGCTGCGACAGCTGATGGACGAAGGCGCGGTGGACCTGCTGTCGGTGATGGACCACTCGCCCGGCCAGGGCCAGTTCAAGACGCTGGAGTCGTACCTGCAATACATGATCGGCAACCACGCCATGAGCCGCGAGCAGGCCGAAGCGGCCGCGCAGGCCAAGGCCCGCGCCAAGGATGGCGCGGTGCAGCGGGTCGAGACCCTGCTGGCGCACGCGCGCGGCCTGGGCATCCCGACCGCCAGCCATGACGACGATTCGATCCATCGCATCGCCACCATGCGCAACCTGGGCGTGGCGATGAGCGAATTCCCGATCACGCTGCACACCGCCCGCGCCGCCGTCTCCTGCGGCCTGCCCACCATCCTGGGCGCGCCCAACGTGCTGCGCGGCAAGAGCCAGAGCGGCTCGATGCGCGCCATCGACGCGATCCGCGCCGGCGTGGCGAGCTGCCTGTGCTCGGACTACCAGCCCTCGACGCTGATCGCCGCGGCCTTCGCTGTGGCGGCGCAGACCGACCTGACGCTGCCGCAGGCGCTGGCGCTGGTCACCGCCAATCCGGCCGATGCCTGCGGCCTGTCGGATCGCGGCCGCATCGCGGTGGGACTGCGCGCCGACCTGGTGGCGGTGGCGCAGGTCGGCGCGTTGCCGCTCATCAGCTACACCTGGAGCGCCGGCCGGCTGGTGTTCTCGACCCACTATCCGTCCGCCCGCCTGCCGGCGCCTGCCGCCGAAGCGCGCGGCCTGGTGGCGGCTTGATCCGGCGGGAGCAAAGCATGGGGGCGATCGTGACCGCCGTGGCCGCCAGCGCGGCGCACGGCTTTTCCAAGCAGGTGCGCCCGGCCATCGTGCTGCGGCAGGGCGAGGGCGTGGAGGGCGATGCCCATGCCGGCGTGACGGTCAGGCATCGTTCGCGCGTCAAGGTCGATCCGACCCAGCCCAACCTGCGCCAGGTGCACCTGATTCATGGCGAACTGCACGACGAACTGCAGGCGGCCGGCTTCAATGTGGCCGAAGGGACGATGGGCGAGAACATCACCACCCGCGGCATCGATCTGCTGGGCCTGCCGCGCGGCGCGTGCCTGCACATCGGGCCGCAGGCGGTGGTGCAGGTCACTGGCCTGCGCAACCCTTGTTCGCAACTGGACCACTACCAGAAGGGGCTGACCGCCGCCGTGCTCGGGCGCGACGCCGCTGGCGGCCTGATCCGCAAGGCCGGGGTCATGTGCATCGTGCTGGCCGGCGGCGCGGTGCGGGCCGGGGATGCCATCCGGGTGGCGTTGCCGGCGCCGCCGCATCTGCCCCTCGAACGGGTCTGACGGCGCCCGGCGACAAACCTTGTCGCCGGACAAGCGGCGGACACGCGCATCTGGTTAAATGGGTAACGACGAGGTGGCCGCGGCTTGCGCGGCCCGTCTCCCTTATTTTCCGGAGCGCACGATGGCACGATTCAATTTCACCCAGGACCCCGAAGAACCCGATCTCTGGGCCGCGGAAAACGTGCCCGTGGGCGAGGGCCGCCCGCCGATCCACGTCATGGTCCAGACCGACGGCGAAGAGCCGGATGGCGCGGCTTCCAAGGTGGTCAAGGCCATCATCGGCAATCTCGACGAGCAGATCCTGGCCGCGGCCGATTTCCTGCTCGACAACTACTCGTACGAGCACTACAAGAAGCTCGGCATCGAGGACGACCAGCTGTTGCGCGAGGAAACCGCCGAAGCCATGGCCGAGAAGGCCGTGCTGCGCGCGCTGTGGCTGTTCGACGAGGACGGCGATGGTTACGAGCTGTGGTTCACGCTGCCGTGGGACCCCGTCCACACCTACGACGTCGAATTCGAGGACGGCGCCCCGGTGTCGTGCTCGGTCAACGACTGAGCCTTCCTGCCGCGCCGCCTCCCGGGGCGGCCGCGCGTTCAGCGGGCCAGTTCGAAGCGGGTCGCGCGGGCCTCGCCCAGCGACTCGTCATAGCGATAGCGCAGTTTCAGCGCCTTGCCCTTGCGCACGGCGGCCATGTCGGCGCCGTCCAGCGCCACGTCGATCTGGCGGTCGACGAATTCGGTGCAGTCGGTATCGGCGCGCGCGCCCTCGGGGATATCGGCCGCCTTCACATTCAGCCGGAACAACAGATGCGAGACCTCGGTGCCGTCGGTACGGTACTGGCGCATCTGCACGGGTGGGTTGGCAACGGTGCCGGACAGGTCGCAGGCAATGCGGGTCCAGGCGTGGGCGCTGGGCAGGACGGCCATCAGGACGGCCGCCGCGAGCGCGTGGCGCGGGCGTGGCGATTTCATGGCATATGCAATGAGCACCGCCTTGGCGCGGTGCCCTTAAGGGGTGCCGAAGGGCTTCCATGTTGCGCCGGGCGTGTGCGCCGGTCAAGGCCGGCCGCCGCATGAAAAAAGGCCCCGCATCACCTGCGGGGCCTTTGCCGTACTACCGGACAACGCCCTGGCGCGGTCGCGCCGCGTTCAGGCGTCGCGCGTCGCCGTCTGCGTGGCCGGCGCGGACTCGGCGTTTGGCGCCAGGTCCTCTTCCTTGCCTTCCATCTTGGCGATGACGGCGGTGGCCAGGCTGTTGCCGACCACGTTGGTGGCGGTGCGGCCCATGTCGAAGAACTGGTCGATGCCCATGATCAGCAGCAGGCCGGCCTCGGGCAGGTGGAACATCGGCAGCGTCGCCGCCACCACCACCAGCGAAGCGCGCGCCACGCCGGCCATGCCCTTGCTGGTCACCATCAGCACCAGCAGCAGCGTCAGCTGCTGCGAGAAGCTCATCTCGATGTTGTAGGCCTGGGCGATGAACAGCACCGCGAACGACTGGTACATCATCGAGCCGTCCAGGTTGAACGAGTAGCCCAGCGGCAGCACGAAGCCCGAGATGCGCTTGGACACGCCGAAACGCTCCAGCGCCTCGATGGTCTTGGGGTAGGCCGATTCGCTGCTGGCGGTCGAGAAGGCCAGCAGGGTCGGCTCCTTGATCAGGCCGCCCAGGCGGAAAGTGGACTTGCCCAGGAACAGGTAGCCGACGCCGAACAGGATGGCCCACAGCAGCGCCAGGCCCAGGTAGAACTCGCCGATCAGCTTGCCGTAGCTGAGCAGCACGCCCAGGCCCTCGGTGGTGATGGCGGCGGCCATGGCGGCGAACACGCCCAGCGGCGCGAAGCGCATCACGTAGTCGGTGACGCGGAACATGATCTTGGCCAGCTCGTCGATCATGGTGTAGATGGTGTTGTGGCCCTTGCCGCGGATGAACGACAGCGCCGCGCCGAAGAACAGCGAGAACACCAGGATCTGCAGGATCTCGTTGTTGGCCATGGCTTCGGCGATGCTCTTGGGGAACACATGCGCGATGAAGGCCTTGAGGGTGAAGTCGCCGGTCTTCAGGCCCGCCGTGGCGGCCGCGTCGGGCAGCGCCAGGTTCAGGTGCGCGCCGGGCTGGAAGATGTTGACCAGCGCCAGGCCCAGCAGCAGCGAGATGGCCGAGGCGGCGATGAACCAGAACATGGCGCGCAGGCCGATGCGGCCGACGGCGCTGGCGTCGCTCATGCTGGCCAGGCCGGACACCAGGGTGGCGAATACCAGGGGCGCGATGATCATCTTGATCATGCGCAGGAAGATGTCGGTGATGAGGCTGAAGTACGAGGCGATGTCCTTGGCCTCTTGCGCGTTCTGCGCGTACTTGTTGCAGAAATAGCCCACCACGACGCCCAGCACCATGGCAATGCCGATGTAACGCGTCAGCTTCTTAGTATTCATCTTCAAAAACAGGAAAACAGGGACCTGGTCGGTCGGCCGTACAGGCCTTACCCGCCGGCATGGGGCGGGGCGAAACGGTCCAATGACGGATATGCCGGAAGGGACCCGGAGCGGCGCGGGTTAACCCTTGGGGCGCGATGTTAACGCCGCGAACCTGACAGTTAGTTGTCAGGTTGGGGACGGGTCATACCTGACTGCCACGGCTGCCGGGTCATGACAAAATGGTCCGGCCTGGGGCGCTGCGCGCCGCCCGGCGACACAAAAAAAGGGCCATACA
The DNA here is from genome assembly GCF_040084795.1 of Achromobacter sp. HNDS-1. Classification (NCBI taxonomy): domain Bacteria; kingdom Pseudomonadati; phylum Pseudomonadota; class Betaproteobacteria; order Burkholderiales; family Alcaligenaceae; genus Achromobacter; species Achromobacter sp. HNDS-1. Next base: position 1,913,798 of record NZ_CP157584.1, on the reverse strand, counting down.
GGCCCGCCCCCTATAGGAGACAGAGCTATGCCGAAACGCGAATTGTCCGTGCTGGTGTCGGGGTATACCTACCTGGAAGGCCTGCGCTGGCATGAAGGACGCCTGTGGGCATCCGATTTCTACACGGGCAAGGTGATCGCCGTCGACCTGCAAGGGCGGGCCGAGGTGATCTGCCGGGTGCTGGAACAGCCTTCCGGCCTGGGCTGGCTGCCCGACGGGCGGCTGCTGATCTCTTCCATGAAAGACCGCAAGCTGCTGCGGCGCGAGGCGGACGGCCGGCTGGTGCCCCACGCGGACCTGTCGGCATTGACCGGCGGCCCCATCAACGACCTGGTGGTCGATGCCCAGGGCCGCGCCTACGTCGGCAATTTCGGTTTCGACCTGATGGCCGGCGCGCCTTTCGCCACCACCACCCTGGTGCGGGTGGACCCGGACGGAGTGGCGCAGGTGGTGGCGGACGGATTGTGGTTCCCCAACGGCTCCTTCATCACGCCGGACGGCAAGACCCTGATCGTCAACGAGACCTTCGGCAACCGGATCTCGGAATTCGATATCCTGGCGGACGGCGCGCTGGGGCCGCGGCGCGACTGGGCCCACTTTGGCGCCTTGCCGGATTCCGACGACCTGTCAGTGCTGATCGCGGCCTCGGCCATCGGCCCGGACGGCGGCGCGCTGGACGCCGAGGGCGCGCTGTGGGTGGCCGACGCCATCGGCAAGCGCATTGTGCGGGTGGCGCGCGGCGGCAGGATTTTGGAACAGATCGATACCGGCGAACTAGGCATCTTCGCCGCCGCCCTGGGCGGGCCGGACGGTAGAACGCTGTTCATGGCGGCCGCGCCCGACTTCATCGAGGCCAACCGCCGCGCCAAGCCGGAAGGGCGGATCCTGGTGACCGAGGTGGACGTGCCGCACGCGGGACGGCCCTGAGCGGCGCTGTCCGGCCGCGTCCCGGGGCGATTCCGGCCGGATGGCGGACGCGGCCCGCGCGCGGCTCGGGCGGCCGGTTTAGTCCTGGTGGATAGGGATACCGGCCGTTTCAAGACCTTTCTCTGAATCCCCCGTAAAATCCCCCCATCCCGCTTGATTTCAACCATCTTTCAATCGACAGTACCTAAGGAGGACCACACATGGCCCTAGTCTCCATGCGCCAGTTGCTCGACCACGCCGCCGAGCACGGCTACGGCATTCCGGCATTCAACGTCAATAACCTGGAACAGGTCCAGGCCATCATGGAAGCCGCGGCGGAGACCGACAGCCCGGTGATCATGCAGGCCTCGGCCGGCGCCCGCAAGTACGCCGGCGAAGGCTTCCTGAAGCACCTGATCCAGGCCGCCGTGGAGTCCTACCCGCACATCCCCGTGGTCATGCACCAGGACCACGGCCAGTCGCCCAAGGTCTGCCAGGGCGCCATCGACCTGGGCTTCTCCAGCGTCATGATGGACGGCTCGCTCAAGGAAGACGGCAAGACCATCGCCGACTACGACTACAACGTCGACGTCACCAAGAAGGTGGTGGACGTGGCCCACAAGCTGGGCGTGACGGTCGAAGGCGAACTGGGCTGCCTGGGCTCGCTCGAAACCATGGAAGGCGACAAGGAAGACGGCCACGGCGCCGATGGCAAGCTGACCATGGACCAGCTGCTGACCGACCCGGAGCAGGCCGCCGACTTCGTGCGCCGCACCCAGCTGGACGCCCTGGCCATCGCCATCGGCACCAGCCACGGCGCCTACAAGTTCACGCGCAAGCCCACCGGCGACATCCTGTCGATCGCCCGCATCAAGGAAATCCACGCCCGCCTGCCCAACACCCACCTGGTGATGCACGGCAGCTCCAGCGTGCCGCAGGAACTGCTGGCCGAGATCCGTGAATTCGGCGGCAACATGAAGGAAACCTACGGCGTGCCGGTCGAGGAAATCCAGGAAGCCATCAAGTACGGCGTGCGCAAGATCAATATCGACACCGATATCCGTCTGGCCATGACCGGCGCCATCCGCCGCTTCTTCGCCGAGAACCCCGAGAAGTTCGACCCCCGCGAATACCTGAAGCCGGCCCGCGCCGCCGCCAAGGCGATCTGTGTGGCTCGCTACACCGAGTTCGGCACCGCCGGCAACGCCAGCAAGATCAAGGCCCTGCCGCTGACCGAAATCGCCGCCCAGTACGCCTCGGGCAAGCTGGCCCAGGTGGTGCAGTAAGTCGTCGGCCGCCTCCCTTGCATGGGGGCGGGCAGCAAAAAGGCGGGCCCGCGAGGCCCGCCTTTTTCTTTGCGCGCCGCCCCTGTCAGGCGGGCGGCGCGTTGCGCGGGAAATGCGGCACGGTCCTGTCCACGTGATGCCAGGATGGGGCCGAGTCCGTCCACATGGTGACGCGGGTATGGAAGGCCTCGGGGTCGTCCAGCGAGCCAGCCCGCACCACCTCGTAGCCCATGCCGTCGGAGCCGCCGAACAGCGGCGTGCCACAGTCGGCACAGAAGCTGCGCATGACGGTGTGGCCGGAATCGCCCTGGTAGCGGTGCTCGCGCGCCTTGCCGCGCAGCAGGGTGACCGAGCCGGCCGGCAGGATCAGCGCGTGGGCCGGCGCGCCGCCGCTGGAATACTGGCAATCGCGGCAATGACAGGTGGCCGCCATGATCGGCTCTTCGGTCACCGCGTAGCGCACCGCGCCGCATTGGCAGCCGCCGGTCAGGTGGACCTGCGCGTCGGCGTGGGGCGGGCGTTTCTGGGTTGCATCCTGCATACGACTGTGTCTCCTCCAGGTGAAAAGGGGGCGCCGTGACGCGGTGCGCGGCCGGCGCATTTTTTGGAATCCGGCCAGACTAACCCGGGGCCCGCCGCGCGGCAAGACGGGGCTATTTGCAGTAACCTATGCGCTTTGCGCGACCCCCATTTTTGCCATAGGCCATTTTTCCGTGACTTCTGCTTTGCATCAATCCAGCATCAAGTCCTTGCCGCTGCTGGGCCGCGGTAAGGTCCGCGACATGTACGCGGTGGGCGACGACAAGTTGCTGATCGTCGCGTCGGACCGCATCTCGGCGTTCGACGTCATCCTCGACGATCCCATCCCCGGCAAGGGGCAGGTGCTGACCGAACTGACCGAGTTCTGGCTGCAGAAGCTGGCCCACATCCTGCCGAACCACTCCACTGGCATCAAGCCCGAAGATGTGGTGGCGCCCGATGAAGTCGACCAGGTGCGCGGCCGCGCCGTGGTGGTCAAGCGCCTCAAGCCGATCCTGGTGGAAGCGGTGGCCCGCGGTTACCTGATCGGTTCCGGCTGGAAGGACTACCAGGCCACCGGCGCCGTCTGCGGCATCAAGCTGCCCGCCGGCCTGCAGCAGGCCAGCCAGTTGCCCGAGCCGATCTTCACGCCGGCCGCCAAGGCCGAGTTCGGCATGCACGACGAAAACGTCGATTTTGCCCACGTGGTCAAGGAAGTCGGCCAGGAGATGGCCGAGCGCATCCGCGACGTCACGCTCAAGCTGTATGCCGAGGCCGCCAAATTCGCCGCCACCAAGGGCATCATCATCGCCGACACCAAGTTCGAGTTCGGCCTGGACGACGACGGCACGCTGTACCTGATGGACGAAGTGTTGACGCCCGATTCCTCGCGCTTCTGGCCGGCCGACGGTTACCGCGTGGGCATCAGCCCGCCTTCCTTCGACAAGCAGTTCGTGCGCGACTGGCTCGAGACCCAGACCTGGGACAAGACCCCGCCCGCGCCGCGCCTGCCCCAGGACGTGCTGGAAAAGACCGCCGCCAAGTACCGCGAAGCGCTCGACCGCCTGGTCGCCTGACGCGCGCGCCGCGCCCCCAAGAGCCGCCCGTGAACCGGGCGGTTTTTTTTTGTCCGCGCCGGCCGGACGGTCAGGGAAATCCCTGCTTTTCCGTAAAAATTATTGCGTATTGTTACGCTATACTCGCCGGCAACCTGCATCCGGAGGCCGGCGGCGCGCCCGCGTGGCCTCCTTTCCGCCAACTTGCCGGACGCGGCCCGCTGCCGCCGCCCGGGCGCATCGCCCACCGGACGAAGAAAGGAGCCGCGCATGATCATGATGTTGCCTTTCCTGACCGGCCTGGTCGCCGTGTGGTTCGGTCTGCTGGGCAAGCGCCGTCCCTGCGTCGCCTTCTGGCTGATCACCCTGGGCGTGTTCGCCGCCTGGTGCCAGTTCCACATGACCAGCCCGCTGGCGCTGTCGCTGTAGGCCCGCCGACATGATATTTTCCCGCAATCCCGCGCGCGGCTCGCGCGTGCTTAATGCGCTGGCCCTGCTGGGCGTGACCGCGATCCTGGGACTGGCCTTCGCCTGGCAATTCGCCTACGACGAGCCGCCTTGCCCGCTCTGCCTGCTGCAGCGCGTGGCCTTCATGCTGGCCGGGGTGGGGTTGCTGCTGAACCTGCGGCTGGGCCCGTCGCCCATGCACTACGCCATGACGATTGCCGCCTCGCTCGGCGGCATGGTGGCGGCGGGCCGCCAGGTGCTGCTGCACATCGCGCCGGGCGACCCGGGCTATGGCACGCCGTTCCTGGGCCTGCACTTCTACACCTGGGCTTTTATCGCCTTCTGCGTCCTGATCGTGTTCTGCGTGCTGATGCTGTCGGTGGATCGCAAATGGGGCGACAATATGCTCAAGCGGCCGGTGTCGGTGCTGGGTGTGATCATCATGGCCCTGTTTTCCATCCTGGTGCTCGCCAACCTGGGCAGCACCACGCTGCAATGCGGTTTCGGGCCCTGCCCGGACAATCCCACCGGCTATCTCTGGCTGGGTTCGGGCGATACGCCATAGGGGTGGCGCCGGCGCCGGGTAAAATACCGGGTTTCGCGGCACCGCCGCGGCCTTTCAACGACTCGACACCGGTTATGACAGCCAAGACTTCCGCAGCGGCGCAGGCCACCCCCGTGGTGGGCGTGATTATGGGTTCCTCCAGCGATTGGGAGGTCATGAAGCACGCCGTCACCATGCTCGAAGACTTCGGCGTGCCGTACGAGGCGCGCGTGATTTCCGCGCACCGCATGCCGCAGGACATGGCCGAGTATGGCGCCGCCGCGTTTGATCGCGGCCTGCGCGGCATCATCGCCGGCGCCGGCGGCGCGGCCCACCTGCCGGGCATGATGGCGGCCCTGACCGACGTGCCGGTGTTCGGCGTGCCGGTGCCGTCCAAGTACCTGCGCGGCGAGGATTCGCTGCTGTCCATCGTGCAGATGCCCAAGGGCGTGCCGGTGGCGACCTTCGCCATCGGCGAGGCCGGCGCCGCCAACGCCGCGCTGCACCTGATCGCCACGCTGGCGGGCACCGATGCCGGCCTGCGCAAGAAGCTGGTGGCATTCCGCGCGCGCCAGACGCAGGCGGCGCGCGACATGAAGGTTCCGCCCGAGGCCTGATCCCCATGACGCAATCGACTGCTTTCACCATTGCCCCCGGCGGCTGGCTCGGCCTGCTGGGCGGCGGCCAACTGGGCCGCATGTTCTGTCACGCGGCGCAAAGCCTGGGCTACAAGGTCGCGGTGCTGGACCCGGCCGCCGAATGCCCGGCGGGCATGGTGGCGGACCTGCACATCCAGGCCGCCTATGACGACGAAGACGGTTTGGCGCGCCTGGCGCAGACCTGTCAGGCCGTCACCACTGAATTCGAGAACGTGCCGGCCGACAGCCTGCGCGCGCTGGCGGCCCGCTGCCGCGTCAGCCCGGCCGCCGACGCGGTCGCCATCGTGCAGGACCGCATCGCCGAGAAGGCCTTCATCGCCAGCCAGGGCATCCCCGTCGCGCCGCACGCCGCCATCCGCAGCGAGGCCGACCTGCGCGCCGCGCCCGACAGCCTGTTCCCCGGCATCCTCAAGGTCGCGCGCCTGGGTTACGACGGCAAGGGCCAGGCCCGCATCGATTCGCGCGAGGCCGCGCTGGCCGCGTTCGCCGAGTTTGGCGGCGTGGCCTGCGTGCTGGAGGCGCTGATGCCGCTGGACTACGAGATTTCGGTCGTGATCGCGCGCGGTTTCGACGGCGCCAGCGTGGTGTTCCCGGTGGCGCGCAACGTGCATCGCGACGGCATCCTGGCCGTGTCGACAGCGGCGCCGGTCAAGCTCGACGCTGCCCACGCCGAACGCCAGGCGCAGGCCACCGCGGCCGCGCAGGCCATCGCGCAGGGCCTGGGCTACCACGGCGTGCTGTGCGTGGAATTCTTCGTGCTCAAGGACGGCAGCCTGATCGTCAACGAGATCGCACCGCGTCCGCACAACAGCGGCCACTACACCATGGACGCCTGCCTCACCAGCCAGTTCGAGCAGCAGGCGCGCGCCATGGCCGGCCTGCCGCTGGGCGGCACCGACCTGCTGGCGCCCGCCGTGATGCTGAACCTGCTGGGCGACATCTGGTATCCGTCGGCCACCGGCGACGCGCAGCGCGAGCCCGACTGGGCCGCCGCGCTGGCGGTGCCCACGGCCAAGCTGCACCTGTACGGCAAGCGCGAGGCGCGCCGCGGCCGCAAGATGGGCCACGTCACCATCGTCGCGCCGACGCTGCAGCAGGCCCAGGCCGACGCGGCGCGCGTCGCCGCCGCGCTGGGCATGCAGGCGCCCGAGTAACGCCATGTCCGCTTCGCCCGACTCCGCCAGCGCCGCGGACATCGCCGCCGCCGCCCGGCGCCTGCTGGCCGGCGAGCTGGTCGCGTTCCCGACCGAAACCGTCTACGGCCTGGGCGCGGACGCCGAGAACCCGCAGGCCGTGGGCCGGATCTACGCCGCCAAGGGCCGGCCGTCGAACCACCCGGTGATCGTGCACATCGCGCCGCAGGGCGACCTGTCGTACTGGGCGGCCGAGGTGCCGACCGAGGCGCGCCTGCTGATCGACGCCTTCTGGCCCGGTCCGCTGACGCTGATCCTCAAGCGCGCGCCGCACATCGCCGACACCGTCAGCGGCGGCCAGGACAGCATCGGCATCCGCTGCCCCTCGCATCCGGTGGCGCAGGCGCTGCTGGCGGCGTTCGCGGCCGGCAAGCCGAACGGGCAGGGCGGCGTGGCCGCGCCGTCGGCCAACAAGTTCGGCCAGGTCTCTCCCACCCGCGCCGACCACGTCCGCAGCGAATTTCCCGACGAGGTCGCGGCCGGCATGCCGGTGCTGGAAGGCGGCGCCTCGGAGGTCGGCATCGAATCGACCATCCTGGACCTGTCGCGGCTGGACCGCGGCGCCGGCCCGGTGCTGCTGCGCCCCGGCCACATCAGCGCCGCCCAGATCGAGGCCGTGCTGGGCGTGCAGGTGTTCGCGCCCGACGCCGCCGCGCCGCGCGCCTCGGGCACGCTGAAGGCGCACTATGCGCCGCGCACGGCGCTGGAACTGGCGTCCGACGCGCGCCTGCAAGCCGCGCTGCAAGGCCGCGGCCTGCCGCCGGGCAAGGTCGTGGTGGTGGCGTACACGCCGCCGCCGGCGGCCGTCGATGCGCGCATCCAGTGGCAACAGGTGCCGGCCGATCCGGCGCGCTACGCCCAGGCGCTGTATGCCTTGCTGCGCGACCTGGACGGCCAGGGCTTCGCGCGCATCATCGTGCAGGCGCCGCCGGACAGCGAGGCGTGGCACGCGGTCAACGACCGCATCGGCCGCGCCGCCGCCGCGTTCACGCTCGACACCACCGACTTGTAGGGGGGGCGGCCGCTCAGGCCGCCAGGAATTCCCCGATCCTGGCCACCGCCTGGCGCATCGGCGCCAGGAATTCCCCCGTCAATCGCTCCAGCGGCACCCGCGCCGCCTTGACGCTGACGTTGACCGCGCCGCAGGCCTTGCCGCTGGCCGAGCGCACCGGCACCGAGATGGCGCGCACATTCAATTCGAGTTCCTGGTCGACCACCGCGTAGTCCTGCTCGCGGATGCGCGCCAGCTCGGCCCGCAGGCGCGCCTCGGTGGTGATGGTGAACTCGGTGTAGGGCTGCAGTTCGATGGCGGCGAAGTAGCGCGCCAGCGCCGGCTCGGACAACTGCGCCAGCAGCACGCGGCCGATCGACGTGCAGTAGGCCGGCAGCCGGCTGCCCAGCCCCATCGAGGTGGCCAGCAGCCGGTTCACTTCCGAGCGCGCCAGGTAGAGCATTTCGTGCCCTTCCATGATGGCCAGCGCGCAGGTCTCGTTGACGCTGGCGCTCAGTTCCTCCAGCACCGGCTGCGCCAGCGAGACGAATGGCGTGGACGAGAAGTAGGCATAGCCCAGCCCCAGGATGCGCGGCGTCAGGATGTACTGGCGGCCATGCTGTTCGGCGATGCCCAACAGGATCAGCGTGTGCAGGCAGCGTTGCACCACCGCGCGCGGCAGGCCGGCGCGGCGCGCCAGTTCGGCCGCGGTCTGCGGATGGCGACGGGTGCCGAAGGCGCGGATCACGTGCAGGCCGCGCGCCAGCGTCAGCATGTAGTCGGGATCGCCGCGCAACTGATCAGGGTGATCCTCGGGAGCGAGGGGCGCGGCGTAGCCGGGCGGGGGAAGGTGGGGCAGCATCAGCCTGCGCGCAGCGGCGCGCCGGTGCGTGCCTGTAGCGCTGTCAATGTCATGCCGTCGATCATATCCCGGACCCACAGGCCGTCGGGCGTCACGTCGATCACGGCCAGGTCGGTGTAGATGCGGTCGACCACGCCGGCGCCGGTCAGCGGATAGGCGCAGCGCTCGACGATCTTGGGCGAGCCGTCCTTGCTGTTGTGCTCCATCAGGATGTAGACGCTGCGCGCGCCCACCGCCAGGTCCATGGCGCCGCCCACGGCCGGCGCCTCGCCGGGCTTGTTGAGCGACCAGTTGGCCAGGTCGCCGTTGGCCGCGACCTGCATGCCGCCCATGACGCAGATGTCCAGGTGGCCGCCGCGCATCATGGCGAAGGAGTCGGCATGGTGGAAGTAGGCGCCGCCGTCGAGCAGCGTCACCGGCTGCTTGCCGGCGTTGATGAGGTCCAGGTCGATGTCGTCCTCGGCCGGCGGCGGGCCCATGCCGAGAATGCCGTTTTCGCTGTGCAGCACGATCTCGCGGCCGGCGGGCAGGTGCGCGGCCACCAGCACCGGCATGCCGATGCCCAGGTTGACGTAGCTGCCGTCGGGAATGTCTTGCGCCAGGCGCCGCGCCATGGCTTCGCGGGTCAGGGGAGTGGGCATGGGGAATCCTTCAACTGGAGAACGCGGAGTGCGCCACCTGGGTGACGCGCTTGACGAAGATGCCCGGCGTCACCACGGCCTCGGGCGACAGCTCGCCCAACGCCACCTTGGCGCGCACCTGCACGATGGTGGTTTTCGCGGCCATGCACATGATGGGGCCGAAGTTGCGGGCGCTCTTGCGGTAGGTGAGATTGCCCCAGCGGTCGGCCAGGTCGGCCTTGACCAGCGCGAAGTCGCCGTGCAACGGGGTTTCGAAGACATGGCCGCGGCCGTCGATGATGCGGGTTTCCTTGCCGGCGGCCAGTTCGGTGCCATAGGCCGTGGGGGTGAAGAAGCCGCCCAGGCCGGCGCCGGCGGCGCGCAGCCGTTCGGCGATGGTGCCCTGCGGCACGCATTCCAGTTCGATGGCGCCGCGCCGGTACAGGTCGTCGAAGACCCACGAATGCGAGGCCTTGGGAAACGAGCAGATCACCTTGCGCACGCGGCCGGCCTTGATCAGCGCGGCCAGGCCGGTCTCGTGGTTGCCGGCGTTGTTGCTGACCACGGTGAGTTCGCGTGCGCCCTGGTCGATCAGGGCGTGCAGCAGTTCGGTGGGCATGCCGGCGCCGCCGAAGCCGCTGACCAGCACGGTGGCGCCGTCGTGGATGTCGGCCACGGCGGCGGCAGGGGTGTCGATGAACTTGTCGATCATGGTTGCCTTCGTATCAGGCGGGGCGCGGGTTGCCGGCGCGCCCCGCGGCCATCAGTCCACGGTGATGCGGGCCTGCTTGATGATTCCCGCATAGCGCGCCGAGTCCTGCTTCATCAGTTCGGCGAACTGGGCCGAGGTGCCGCTGGCCGGCAGGAAGCCGGCGTCCAGGAATTTCTGGCGCACGTCTGGCTCCTGCACGATCTCGCTGATCTCGCGCGCCATGCGTTCGATGATCGGCTTGGGCGTGTTGGCCGGCGCCATCAGGCCGGCCCACGAACCGGTGACGAAGCCCGGCATGCCGGCTTCCTCCATGGTGGGTATCGACGGCTCGGTCGGCCAGCGCTGCCGGCCGGTGAAGCCCAGCGCCTTCAGGCGGTTCTGCTTGACGTACTGCATCGGCACCAGGATCGGGTCGAACACCATCGACACCCGGCCGCCCAGCAGGTCGGTGAGGATCGGCGCGCTGCCCTTGTAGGCCACGTGCGTCATGGTGATGTTGTTGCGCAGCGCGAAATCGGCGCCGGTCAGGTGCGCGCTGGAGCCGTTGCCGCTGGAGGCGTAGGTGAGCTTGTCGGGATGCTTGCGGGCGTATTCCACCAGTTCGGCGACGCTGTTGACAGGCAGGTCCTGCGCCACGAACAGGAACAGCGGCAGGTCGGCCATCTGTGCCACGGGAACCAGGTCGTCCGGCTTGTAGCCCAGTTTGTAGAGATGGAAGTTGATGATGTAGGCCGGCAGGATCGACAGGAAGGTGTAGCCGTCCGGGTCGGCCTTGGCCGCGATCGCCGAGCCCACGCTGCTGTTGGCGCCGGGGCGGTTCTCGACAATGATGGTCTGCTTCAGGCGCGGGCCGAGCTTTTCGACCACGATGCGCGTGACGATGTCGGTAGAACCGCCCGGGGTATAGGGCACGATGATCTTGATGGGTTTGCTGGGCCAGTCCTGCGCGTGGGCGGGGCCGGCGGCCAGGCCGGTGGCGGCCAGGGCGGTGCAGAGCAGGGTCTTGAGGGCGTTGCGGCGGTGCCTTGCCGCGAGGCTGCCGGGCTGCGGTTTCCTTGCAAGTGCCATGGATTTGTCTCCTCCATGAGTCGGCCGTGTGCCCGTGTGCGTCCCGGGTTTTTGTTGTGGCGCGGCCGGTTTTTCTGTGAGTTGGTGAGTGCGCCGTCCAGCGGACAGGACGCGAAAAAAGTATGGCACGCAGGGGTCGCCCGACCGCCGCGCGGACCTGTCAATAAAGTTCGATCACCGGACTTCGAGTGCATTTCCGCTACCGCTTGCTACTCGGGTTTCCTCTAGGCTCGCGCGCGTTGTTCACGCCGTGGACATGGCGTAATCTGGCGGCCGGCCCGCAAAGCATGGGCTTGGTTTCAGCCGCGGCAGGCCTACAGGCCGGCGCGGGCATCTAATTCAGGAGAAGCAATAATGAAGCGGTTGATTTCGTTTGCTGCCGGCGCGCTTGCCCTGGCGTGCGCATCCCAGGCGGCGGTGGCCGGCCCCACGCTGGATGCGGTCAAGAAGAAGGGGTACGTGCAGTGCGGCCTGACCGACGGCGTCTCGGGCTTCTCGGCCACCAACAGCAAGGGGGAATGGGAAGGCATGGACGTGGACATCTGCCGCGCCGTCGCCGCCGCCGTGTTTGGCGACCCGACCAAATTCAAGGGCACCGCGCTGTCGACCCAGCAACGCTTCACCGCGCTGCAATCGGGCGAAGTCGACGTGCTGCTGCGCACCGTCACGCTGACGCAGACCCGCGACACCTCGCTGGGCCTGTCGGCCGTGGCCGCCAGCTTCTATGACGGCCAGGGCATCCTGGTGAACAAGAAGCTGGGCGTGAAAAGCGCCAAGGAACTGAACGGCGCCACCGTCTGCGTGCAGCCGGGCACCACCACCGAACTGAACCTGGCTGACTGGTTCCGCGCCAACAACATCGAATTCAAGCCGGTCGTGATCGACAAGGTCACCGAAGTCGTGCGCGCCTTCGAGTCGGGCCGTTGCGACGCCTTCACCGACGACGCCTCGCAGCTGGCCGCCGTGCGCGCCACGCAGGTCGCCAAACCGGACGACTACGAGATCCTGCCGGAACGCTTCTCCAAGGAGCCGCTCGGCCCCATGGTGCGCCAGGGCGACGAGAACTGGCTGGGCATCGTCCGCTGGACGCTGTTCGCGCTGCTGGAAGCCGAGGAATACGGCATCACGCAGAAGAACGTGGACGAGATGCTCAAGAGCAACAACCCCAACATCTCGCGCATCCTGGGCGTGACGCCGGGCGCCGGCAAGAACATGGGCCTGGACGAGAAGTGGGCCTACAACGCCATCAAGGCCGTGGGCAACTACAGCGAAGTGTTCGAGCGCAACGTCGGCAAGGACAGCAAGCTGGGCCTGCAACGCGGCACCAACGCGCTGTGGAGCAAGGGCGGCGCGATGTACCCGTGGCCGATCCGCTGATCGCGGTGACCTGAGCACGAACGGCCCGCCTTGCGCGGGCCGTTTTGTTTCCGGCGCTTGCCGGCGCCGCGGCCGCCCTGGAAATTCCGGCTGCCGGAACCCCCGAAATGGTTCCATGCCGGGCGCCGCAAATGGCTCTAGCCGGTTTGCGTTACCCTCCCTATGATTGCCGGGGAAGGGCGCGCAGCCGCTTGCGCCCGCCCGATACAAAACAACCAGGGAAACACGATGAACGGCGCTGATAGTCTTTGCGATACCCTTCTGGCCAATGATGTGGACGTCTGCTTTGCCAACCCGGGCACGTCCGAGATGCACTTCGTCGCGGCGCTGGATCGCAAACCGAAGATGCGCTGCGTGCTGGGCCTGTTCGAAGGCGTGGTGACGGGCGCCGCCGATGGCTACGCGCGCATGGCCGACAGGCCGGCGGCGACGCTGCTGCACCTGGGGCCGGGCCTGGGCAACGGTCTGGCCAACCTGCACAACGCCAAGCGCGCGCGCACGCCGATGGTCAACATCGTCGGCGATCACGCCACCTACCACGTGCAGTACGACGCGCCGCTGACCAGCGACGTCGAAGGCGTGGCGCGGCCCATGTCGCACTGGGTCAAGCGCGGCATGTCGGCCGAATCGATGTCGGCCGACGCCGCCGAGGCCATTGCCGTGGCGCGCCGCCATCCGGGCAACATCGCCACCCTGATCCTGCCGGCCAACTCCGCCTGGACCGAGCTGCCGGCCGACACCGCGGTGGCCAAGGTGGTCGACGAGGCCGTGCCGCACACCACCATCGAGGCGGTGCGCGCCGCCGCCAAGGCGATCCGCTCCGGCGAAACCACCACGCTGCTGCTGGGCAGCACCGCGCTGCGCGAACGCGCGCTCAAGGCCGCCGGCCGCATCGCCCGCGCCACCGGCGTGCGGCTCATGTCCGAGACCTCCAACCGCCGCGTCGAGCGCGGCGGCGACCGCACGCCGGTCGACCGCCTGCCGTACCCGATCGACCTGGCGGTGGCCAAGCTCAAGGACGTGCGCCACCTGGTGCTGGTCGGCGCCAAGGCCCCGGTGGGCTTTTTCGCCTATCCCGGCAAGCCCAGCCTGCTGGCGCCAGAGGATTGCGAGAAGATCGTGCTGGCCACCGTCGAGCAGGACCTGGCGCATGCGCTGGAATGGCTGGCCGACGAACTCGGCATCGCCGCCGACGCGCCGCGCCTGGCGGCGCCCGCGCCGGCCTACGAGGTGCCGGCCAGCGGCAAGCTGACCGGCGCCGCCGTCAACATCCTGGTGGCGCACCACTTGCCCGAGAATGCCATCGTCTGCGACGAGTCCATCACCCAGGGCCGCGAATTCCCGATCTACAGCGCCAGCAGCGCGCCGCATGACTGGCTGATGCTGACAGGCGGCGCCATCGGCATCGGCCTGCCGCTGGCGGCCGGCGCGGCGGTGGCCTGCCCGGACCGCAAGGTCATCACCCTGCAGGCGGACGGCAGCGGCATGTACACCTTGCAGGCGCTGTGGACGCAGGCGCGCGAGAACCTGGACTGCCTGACGGTGATCCTGGCCAACCGCTCCTACGCCACGCTGCACGGCGAAATGAAGAACGTGGGCGTGCAGGAGCCGGGCCGCAACGCGCGCCGCATGCTCGACCTGGAAGAACCGTATCTGGACTGGACGCACCTGGCGCGCGGCATGGGCGTGGAGGCGGTTAGCGTCGATACCGTGGAAGGCTTCGCCCGCGCCTTGCAGGACGGCCTGAAGCGCCGCGGCCCGTTCCTGATCGAAGCGCTGATCTGACGCGCCCGCCCCGCGTCGCGAGCAGGCGGCGCGGGGTAATCAGACCCCCAGGTAGCGAGTCAGCTGTTCGGGCGCGGCGGCCAGCGCCGCGCTGTCGCCGTCCTGCACGATCAATCCCTTTTCCATCACCAGGCAGCGGTCGGTGTGCGCCAGCACCGCGCGGTAGTTGCGGTCGACGATCAGCGTCGACATGCCGGTGGCGCGGATCTGCCGGATGATCTTCCAGATCTCGGCCACGATCAGCGGCGCCAGGCCTTCGGTGGCTTCGTCCAGGATCAGCAGGTCGGGGTTGGTCATCAGCGCCCGGCCGATCGCCAGCATCTGCTGTTCGCCGCCCGACAGCTGCTGGCCGCCATGGCCCAGCCGTTCCGTCAGGCGCGGAAAAGTCTCCAGCACCCGCGCATAGGTCCAGTCGCGCCGTCCCTGTTCGCCGGCGCGCGCCGCCACCAGCAGGTTCTCGCGAACGCTCAGGTTGGGGAAGATGCCGCGGCCTTCGGGTACGTAGGCCACGCCCATCCGCGCGATGGCGTGCGGCCGGGCGCGGGTGCAGTCGGCGCCGCGCACCGCCACGCGGCCCTGGGCGCTGCGCACCTGGCCCACCAGGCTGCGGATCAGCGTGGTCTTGCCCATGCCGTTGCGGCCCACCAGTCCCACGGACTCGCCCGCCCCGATGCGCAGGCCGACGCCGCGCAGCACGTGGCTGGCGCCGTAGTACACATGCAGGCCGTCGGCTTCGATCAGTGCGCGCATGTGAAGTCTCCGTCCAGGTCTTCGCCCAGGTAGGCGGTGCGCACCTCGGCATTGGCGCGGATCCGCGCCGGGTCGCCGCTGGCGATGCTGCTGCCGTTGACCATCACGGTGATGGTGTCGGCGATGCGGAACACCGCGTCCATGTCGTGCTCGACCAGCAGGATGGCGTGGTTGGCCTTGAGCGTCCGCAGCAGCGCCAGGATGCGGTCGGTTTCCTCCGGGCCCATGCCGGCCAGCGGTTCGTCCAGCAGCAGCACCTGCGGTTCGCCGGCCAGGCACATGGCGATCTCGAGCTGCCGCTTGCGGCCATGCGGCAGCAGCCCCGCCGGTTGTATGGCGTCGGCCGCCAGGCCGGTGCGCTCCAGCGCCTGCGCGGCCAGGTCGGCGCTGACCGCGCAGGCCGAGGCCGGCCGCCACCAGTGCCAGAAGCGCTGGCGCCGCGCCTGCGCCGCCAGCCGGCAGTTTTCGAACACGCTCAGTTCCGGGAACAGGGTCGAGCGCTGGTAGCTGCGGCCCAGGCCGGCGCGGGCGCGCTCAGGCTGGTCCCAGGCGGTGATGTCGCGCCCGCCCAGCGACACCTGGCCGCTGCTGGGCGCCAGTTCGCCGGACAGGATGTTGATGAGGGTCGACTTGCCCGCGCCATTGGTGCCGATGACGGCATGCACTTCGCCGCGTTGCAATGCCAGCGATACGCCGTTGACGGCGGTCAGGCCGCCGAAGCGCCGGGTGACCGCGTTGGCGGTCAGCAGGGGATCAGGCATGGGGCTCTCCTTGGATCGGCAGGGCCAGCGGTTTGGCGGCGGGCGAGGCCGGCGTGTTGGGGGCGTGGCGGGCGCGGCGCCGGCGCCATTGCGCCGGCAGGCCGGCCAGCCCGTCGGGCAGCAGCGCGACCAGCGCGATGATGGCCAGGCCCAGCGGCAAGTGCCAGTGGCGCGCGTAGTCGCCGAACAGCGCCTGCGACTGGAACAGTTCCTGCAACAGCACTAGCGCGGCCGTGCCCAGCACCGCGCCGCCCAGGCTGCCCATGCCGCCCAGGATCACCATCAGCAGCACCAGCCCCGATTGTTCCCAGGCCAGCAGCTCGGGCGTGACGAAGCCATCCTTGAGCGCGAACAGAAAGCCGGCCAGGCCCGCCAGCGCGGCGCCGATCACATACGCCGCCAGCTTGTACGGATAGGTCGAATAGCCGGCCGCCCGCATGCGCTGTTCGTTGATGCGGATGCCGGCCAGCGCCGCGCCGAACGGCGAGCGCCGCAGCAGGGCGAGGAAGCCCCAGGTCAGCGCCAGACAGGCCAGCACGAAGAAATAATAGGTATTGCCCTGGTCCAGGTCGAATGGCAGCCAGCCTGCGATATTGGCCTGCGGCCGGAAGTACAGGTAGATGCCGTCGCTGCCGCCGCCGACCTTGGTGTCATGGAACACGTAGTAGGCCATCTGCGCGAAGGCCAGCGTCACCATGATGAAGTACACGCCGCGCGTGCGCAGCGCCAGCGCGCCGGTCAGCGCGGCGTAGGCGGCGGCCGCCAGCAGCGCCGCCGGCAACAGCCACCAAAGGCTGGCCGCCTCCGACTGCGGCGATAGCAGCGCGGCGGCATAGGCGCCGATGCCGAAGAACGCCGCGTGCCCCAGGCTGACCAGCCCCGCGCCGCCCACCAGCAACTGCAGGCTGAGCGCGAACACCGCGTAGATCATGATCTTCACGGCCAGGCCGGTGTAGTAGTCGCTGCCGCTCCAGGCGAAGGCGGCCAGCGCCAGCAGGGTCGCGACAGGCAGGAGTCGATTCACATTCATGGTCAGCCCTGTTTGAACAGCCCTTCGGGCTTGCACAGCAGAATCGCGGCCATCAGCACGTACACCAGCACGCCCGCGGCGGCGGGGAACAGCACCTGGCCGAAGGTCTCGACCACGCCCACCAGCATCGCCGCCAGGAACGCGCCGCGGATCGAACCGATGCCGCCGATCACCACCACCACGAAGCAGATGATGAGCACGCCGTTGCCCATGCCCGGATACACCGACGACACCGGCGCGGCGATGCTGCCGGCCAGCGCCGCCAGCGCCACGCCGGCGGCGAACACCAGCCGGTACAGCTTGTTGACGTCGATGCCCAGCGACCCGGTCATCTCGCGGTTGCTGGCGCCGGCGCGCAGCATCATGCCGAGCCGCGTGCGCGCGATGACCCAGTACAGCAGCAGCGCCACCGCGATGCCCACCGCCGAGATGAACAGCCGGTACACCGGATAGGTCATCACGTCGCCCAGCGCGATGCTGCCCTGCAGCCAGGACGGCAGCGGCACGCCGTGCACGTCGTTGCCCACCAGGATGCTGCGCAGTTCCTCGAACACCAGGATCAGGCCGTAGGTCATCAGCACCTGCTGCAGGTGGTTGCGGCGGTACAGGTAGCTGAAGAACGCCGCCTCCAGCAGATAGCCGAGCGCGGCCGCGGCCAGCACGCACACCGCCAGGGTGGCGACGAAGCCGCCGCCGAGCCAGCGATCCACCGCCGGCCCCAGCGCGAACGCCATGTAGGCGCCGATCATGTAGAAGCTGCCGTGCGCCAGGTTGATGATCCCCATGATGCCGAAGATCAGCGTGAGCCCGCTGGCCACCAGGAACAGCAACAGGCCGTACTGGAAGGCGTTCAGGCTCTGGATGAGCAGGATGCCGAGGTCCATGGGGACTCTCCAGTCCTAGAGCTTGCAGCCGCGGGCCGGGTCGGCCAGCTTGCGCACGGCCACGTCCACCACCTTGTTTTCCAGGCCGTCGACGCGGCGCAGGTAGATGTCCTGCACCGGGTTGCCGGCCTTGGACAGCGTGAACGCGCCGCGCGGGCTGTCGACCGTGGCGCCGCGCATGGCCTCGCGGAATTCCGCCTTCTTGCCGAAGTCGCCCTTGACTGCCGCCAGCCCCGACTGCATCAGTTGCGCGGCGTCGTAGCCTTGCACCGCGTACACGTCGGGCTGCATGTTGTAGGCTTTGCCGTAGTCGGCGCGGAAGGCGTTGTCGCGCGGCGTGTTCAGGCCGTCGGCGTAGTGCAGGGTGGTCAGCAGCCCCTGCGCCGACGCGCCCTGCGCTTGCAGCGTGCCGTCGGTGAGAAAGCCCGAGCCGTACAGCGGGATGGTCTTGTCCAGGCCAGCCGCGTGATAGTCCTGCACGAACTTGACCGCGCCGCCGCCGGCGAAGAAGGTGAACACCATGTCGGGCTTGAGCGCGGCGATCTCGGTCAGGAGCGACTGGAATTCGACGTTGGGGAAGGGCAGGCTCAGTTCCTTGACCACCTTGCCGCCGGCCTGCTCGAAGCCTTCCTTGAAACCACCGATGGCCTCGTCGCCGGCCGCGTACTTCCAGGTGATGGTCACCGCCGTCTTGTGGCCGCGCGCCTTCGCCACCGGGCCCATGGCGTAGGCCGGCTGCCAGTTGGTGAACGAGGTGCGGAAAATGCCGGGGCCGCACAGCGGGCCGGTGATGGCGTTGGCGCCGGCGTTCGTCACGATGAGCGTGGTGTCGGCGTCCTTGGCGGCCTTGGCCAGCGCCATCGCCACGCCCGAGTGCACGGTGCCGATCAGCACATCGACCTGGTCGCGCTTGATGAGGCGGTTGGCGTTCTCGGCGGCCTTGGACGGGTTGGACTCGTCGTCCACCTTGAAGTATTCGATCTCGCGCCCGCCGAGCTTGCCGCCCTGTTCGGCCACATACAGCTTGAAGCCGTTCTCGATGGCGGTGCCGAGCGCGGCGTAGGTGCCGCTGTAGGGCAGCATGAAGCCGACTTTGAGCTTGTCGGCGGCCAGGGCGCCGCTTGCGGCCAGCATCAGCGCCGCGCTCAGCGCGGCCCGGGTCAGGGCGTGGGTCATGGTGGTGTCTCCGTGCTTGTCATGGGCTGCCGCTGGGGCGGCCGGGTTGGTCCAGCGCGCCGACGAAGCCGGCGATGGCCTGGATAACGATGGCGGGCTGGTCCTTGTGCGGCGAATGGCGGCAGTCGGGAATCTCCAGCAGCCGTGTCTGCGGCGCGGCGCGGCGGATGCCGCGTATCTGTTCGAGCGTGCCGTATTCATCGTCCACGCCCTGCATCGCCAGCACGGGGCAGGCGATGGTGGGCAGGTGATCCTCGATGTTCCAGCGCCGGAAGGCGGGGTCCAGCCAGACGTCGTTCCAGCCACTGAAGGCCGAATCGACGTCATCGTGATGGCGCGCCAGCCGCGCGCGCAGGTCGGTGTCGCGGTAGGCCTGGCGCGCCTGTTCGATATGCGCCACGGTGCGGTCCTCGACGAAGATGTGCGGCGCCGCCACCGCGACGCCCGCGACTGCGCCGGGATGCAGGGCGGCGTAGAGCAGCGCGATGGAGCCGCCATCGCTGTGGCCGAACAGGATGGGCCGGTCGCGGCTGGCGTCGATGCCAAGCGCGGCGAGCAGCGCGGGCAGTACGTCGGCGGCCTCGCGGTGCATGAAGTCGACCGGGCGCTTTTCGCCCGAGGCCAGCGGCGTGGAGCGGCCGTAGCCGTGGCGCGAATAGACCAGCCCGCGGCAGCCGGCGGCGGCGCAGGCCTGCCGCGGCCAGTCCTTCCACATCGACACGGACCCCAGTCCTTCGTGCAGGAACACCAGCAGCGGCGCATCCCGGCGCGCGGCCGCGATCCACTGGTATTCCAGGCGCAGGTCGCGTCCCGCCGCGCGCACGTCGGCCAGGGCGGTGGGCTCGGGGGCGGGCACGGCGCTCATGGCGTGACCTGTTCCAACTGCCGCAGGCGGAATCGCTGGATCTTGCCGGTGGCGGTCTTGGGCAGTTCGTCGGTGAAGTCGATCTGGCGCGGATACTTGAAGGGCGCCAGGTGCTGCTTGACGTAGCGCTGCAGGTCGGCGCCGGTGTTCGCGTCCGGCGCGTAGCCCGGCCGCAGCACCACGTAGGCCTTGGTCTTGACCAGTCCGTCGTGGTCCGGCACGCCGATCACGGCGGCTTCGAGCACCGCCTCGTGCTGCACCAGCACGTTCTCCACTTCCACCGGCGACACGTACTGGCCGCTGACTTTGATCATGTCGTCGCTGCGGCCGGCATAGGTGTAGTAGCCGTCGGCGTCGCAGATGTACTTGTCGCCGCTCTTGAGCCAATCGCCCAGGAAGCACTGGCGCGTCTTGTCGCGGTTGTTCCAGTACATCAGCGCCGCGCTCGGGCCCTTGATGTACAGGTCGCCAATCGCGCCAGCGGCCACCGGCGCGCCGTTGTCGTCGCGCAGTTGCACCTCGTAGCCGGGCACCGGCTTGCCGGTGGTGCCGTAGCGCAACTGCCCGGCGCGGTTCGACAGGAAAATGTGCAGCATCTCGGTCGAGCCGATGCCGTCCAGGATGTCACAGCCGAAATGGCGCTGGAAGCGTTCGCCGATGTCGCGCGGCAGGGCTTCGCCGGCCGAGGTGCAGATGCGCATCGCCACCTGTTCGCGCGGCGGCAGGTCGGGCGCGGCCAGCATGCTGGCGTACAGCGTCGGCACGCCGTAGAACACGGTCGGACGGTGCCGCACCAGGCGCTGGAATACGGCCTGCGGCGTGGGCCGCTCGGCCATCAGCACGACGGTGGCGCCCACCGACAGCGGAAAGGTCAGGCCGTTGCCCAGCCCGTAGGCGAAGAACAGCTTGGCGGCCGAGAACGCAATATCGTCCTCGCGGATGCCCAGCACCGGCTTGGCGTAGAGCTCGGCGGTGTGCCACAGGTTGCCATGGGTGTGGACCACGCCCTTGGGCTTGCCGGTGGAGCCCGACGAATACAGCCAGAAGGCGATCTCATCGGACAGCGTGCGCGCGGCCGGCGCCAGCGGGGCGGCGGCCAGCAGCGCGTCGAGTTCGTGCGCGCCGGCAGGCAGCGCCGCCGCGGGGCGTGACACCACCAGGTGTTCGACCTCGCCGGGCGCCTGCGCCAGCGCGGCCTGCAAGGTCGGCAGCAGGCTCTCGGAGACGAACGCGGCGCGCACGCGGCTGTGGTTGAGGATGTAGGCGTAGTCGTCCGGCGTCAGCAGGGTGTTCACGGCCACGGGCACGACGCCGGCGTGGAGCGCGCCCAGGAACACCACCGGCCAGTCCGCCGTGTCCTGCATCAGCAGCAGGATGCGTTCTTCGCGCCGCAGGCCCAACTGGCGCAGTGCGCCCGCCATGCGCGCCACGTGTTCGGCCAGTTCGCCGTAGGTGAGCTGGCGGGTGTCGTCGATGTAGGCCAGCTTGGCGGCGCGCGGCGCGTTCAAGGCGGCCAGGTGGCTGGCGAAGTTCAGTTCGGCGGGGCAGGCATTCACGGTTGTCTCCTGGTGTCCTGGCGGGCGGGGCGGCCTGTCCGGCGGTCCGCAAGCGTCTGGCGGCTTGTCGTGACCGGGGACAGGGCATGAGGCGCGGGTCAGCCCGCGCCGGCAGCCGGCCGGCCACGCGGGGCGCGGCCGGGGCGCTGTGGGGAAGCGGGGCGCGGATTCATGCGCGGGTGAACTCGATGGCGCCGCCGGGCAGCAGGTACAGCACCAGCGCGCGGCCCTGCGTCACGGTGGGGCGGTGGGCGCTGCCGGGGCCATAGACCAGCCAGCCGGCGCCGTGGCCGTCGAAGCGCGCTGCGTCGGTCAGCGGCATGATCATGTCGACTTCGCCGTTGGGATGCGCGTGGTGCGGGCCGGCCAGATCGTCCATGTCGACCACGTCCACCGAGCAGCCGCCCAGGTCCTCGGCCGGCTTGATGACGCGGCCGTAGCGGATGCCGCCGCCTTCTCGGTTGCACATCCAGCCGTCGGCCACGCCCTGCCTACAGGCGGCGAAGATGTCGGCGTACAACGCGCTGTCGGGGCCGGCCTGCTGGTTCAGGCGCTGCTGCAGGGCGCCGTCGAGCGCCTGGCCGGCCATCAGGTCCGTCACCTGGCGCATCAGCGCGTGGAATCGTTCTGGCGTGCTCACCCGGTCTCCTCCTATACACTGTCGGCGCTTCAGCGGCGGATGCAATCCAGTGCTGTTTTGTCGCACCTGACATGCTGTTGAAGCTGTTTGAGGAAAAATAGTGCTTCCATTGATGCGGGTCAAGCACTATAGTGCATAAATCGGGTGTTATCAGGGTTTTTGCGGAGTCAGCTACACCATGAACCAAGCGCTAGAAGACGCGGCGCCAACCGAACCCAGGCGGGAAGCCTTCCTGGTGGCGCTGGGCGAGCGGGTGCGCCGCCTGCGGGCCATCCGCGGCATGACGCGCAAGGGGTTGTCGCAGGTGACCGGCGTGTCCGAGCGGCATCTGGCCAATCTCGAGCACGGCGTGGGCAATGCCTCGATCCTGGTGCTGCTGCAGATCGCCAAGGCCTTCAACTGCGCGCTGGCCGAGCTGGTGGGGGATGTCACCACCGAATCGCCCGACTGGCTGCTGATCCGCGAGCTGCTCAGCGGCCGCACCGAGTCCGATCTGCAGCGCGCCCGCGAGGCGCTGACCCAGCTGTTCGGCGTGGGCGCCGGCGCGCAGCGCCCCAACCGCACGCAGCGCATCGCGCTGATCGGCCTGCGCGGCGCGGGCAAGTCGACGCTGGGCCAGATGCTGGCCGATGACCTGGGCTACCCGTTCGTCGAGCTGAACCGCGAGATCGAGCGCGTGGCCGGCTGCAGCATCCTGGAAATCCACAACCTGTACGGCCCGAACGCCTATCGGCGCTACGAGCGGCGCGCGCTGGAAGAGGCGGTGCAGATCTATCCGGAAATGGTGCTGGCCACCCCCGGCGGCCTGGTGTCCGAGCCGGCCACGCTCAACCTGCTGCTGGCGCACTGCTACACGGTCTGGTTGCGCGCCACGCCCGAGGAGCACATGGGCCGGGTGATGGCGCAGGGGGACTTCCGGCCGATGTCCGGCAACAACGAAGCCATGGCCGACCTGAAGCGCATCCTGGCCGGGCGCGAGGCGTTCTACGCCAAGGCCGACCTGACCTGGGTCACCAGCCACCTGGACGTGCAGGAGAGCTTCGCCGGCCTGCGTACCCAGGTGCGCAAGGCCTGCGGCCTGCCGCTGTAGCGCCCGCGTCTTTCGCCGACCGCCAGGGCCGCCCGTTGGGGCGGCCTTTTGTTTGGCGGGGCGCGGACGTCGGCCTGTCCGTCCAAGGATGGGGGCTTCAGTGGCGTACGCCTCGACGTGTTTCCAACGACCTGCACTTTTGTGCATCTTTTGCTTGACGCTGATTTTTGCCTGCATTAATCTGCATAATAATTCATGTCGTGCAGTATTTTTCCTATCTGGCTAGGGCATCAGGAGACAAGCAATGAGCAGCGCCGCCAACAAGGTCGACTTTCGGACCGATCCCTCCCAGTATCGCCATTGGCGACTGTCGTTCGATGGCCCCGTCGCCACGTTGGCGATGGACGTGGCCGAGGACGGCGGCCTGCGTCCGGGCTACAAGCTCAAGCTCAATTCCTACGACCTGGGCGTGGACATCGAGCTGCACGACGCGCTGCAGCGCATCCGCTTCGAGCATCCCGAGGTGCGCAGCGTGGTCGTCACCAGCATGAAAGACCGCATCTTCTGTTCGGGCGCCAACATCTTCATGCTGGGCCTGTCCTCGCACGCCTGGAAGGTGAACTTCTGCAAGTTCACCAACGAAACCCGCAACGGCATCGAGGACTCCAGCCGCCACGGCGGCCTGAAATTCATCGCCGCGCTCAACGGCGCCTGCGCCGGCGGCGGCTACGAGCTGGCCCTGGCCTGCGACGAGATCCTGCTGATCGACGACCGCTCGTCCTCGGTCGCGTTGCCCGAAGTGCCGCTGCTGGGCGTGCTGCCGGGCACCGGCGGCCTGACCCGCGTCACCGACAAGCGCCGCGTGCGCCACGATCACGCCGACATCTTCTGCACCCTGGTCGAAGGCGTGCGCGGCCAGCGCGCCAAGGACTGGCGCCTGGTCGACGACGTGGTCAAGCCGGCGCAGTTCGAGGCCGCGGTGCGCGAGCGCGCGCTGGCGCTGGCCGAGGGCAGCAGCCGCCCCGCCGGCGAGGCGGGCGTGGCGCTGACGCCGCTGGCGCGCGAGGAAGGCGCCGATGCCTTGTCCTACCGCTACGTCGACGTGCAACTGGATCGCGCCAAGCGCCAGGCCACCTGGACGGTGCGCGCGCCGCAAGGCCCGGTGGAATCGGAACTGGCCGACATCGTTGCCGCCGGCGCGGCCTGGTGGCCGCTGCAGATGGCGCGCGAACTGGACGACGCCATCCTGTCGCTGCGCACCAATGAACTCGACATCGGCACCTGGATCTTCAAGACCGAGGGCGACGCGCAGGCCGTGCTGGCCGCCGACGCCGCGCTGCAACGCCACGCCGATCACTGGTTCGTGCGCGAAACCGCCGGCCTGCTGCGCCGCACGCTGGCGCGCCTGGACGTGACCTCCCGCAGCCTGTTCGCGCTGGTCGAACCGGGTTCGTGCTTTGCCGGCACGCTGCTGGAACTGGCGCTGGCCGCCGACCGCTGCTACATGCTGGACAGCGACGGCGAAGAACACGACGCGGCCCGGCTGATCGTGGGCGAGGCCAACTTCGGTGCCTACCCGATGGTCAACGGCCAGAGCCGCCTGCAACGCCGCTTCCACGAGGAAACCGCGCCGCTCGAAGCGGTGCGGGCACGCGCCGGCCAGCCGCTGGCCGCGCGCGACGCGCTGGCGCTGGGGCTGGTGACCTACGCGCCCGACAGCATCGACTGGGACGACGAGGTGCGCATGATGCTCGAAGAGCGCCGCGCGCTGTCGCCCGACGCGCTTACCGGCCTGGAAGCCAACCTGCGCTTCGGCGGCCGCGAAACCATGGAAACGCGCATCTTCGGCCGCCTGACCGCCTGGCAGAACTGGATCTTCAACCGCCCCAACGCGGCGGGCGAGAAGGGCGCGCTCAAACTCTACGGCAAGGGCGAGCAGGCGACATTCGACTGGAACCGCGTCTAACGCGGCCCGCGCAGCAAGTCCCCATACACGGCGCCGGCCCGCGCAGCGTGGCCGCCGCCCCAAGACCCGACGCCGCCCCGACGCGGCCGTCCATCCAGGAGCAGAGACAATGTCAGGCATCAACTACAGCGACAAGATCCCCAATAACGTCAACCTGTCCGGCGACCGCACCCTGCAGCGCGCGCTGGAACACTGGCAGCCCAACTACCTGCAATGGTGGCAGGACATGGGGCCGGACGGCTCGCACGGCTTCGATGTCTACCTGCGCACCGCCGTGAGCGTCGAGCCCGACGGCTGGGCCCACTTCAACCACGTGCGCATGCCCGACTACCGCTGGGGCATTTTCCTGGCGCCGCAGGACGGCCAGCGCAAGATCCATTTCGGCGAGAACATGGGCCGCGACGTCTGGCAGGACGTGCCGGGCGAACACCGCGCCAACCTGCGCCGCATCATCGTCACGCAGGGCGACACCGAGCCGGCGTCGATCGAGCAGCAGCGCCACCTGGGCCTGACGGCGCCGTCGCAGTACGACCTGCGCAATCTGTTCCAGATCAACGTCGAGGAAGGCCGCCACCTGTGGGCCATGGTCTACCTGCTGCACCGCTACTTCGGCCGCGACGGCCGCGAAGAGGCCGACGCGCTGCTGCAGCGCACCTCCGGCGATTCGGACAACCCGCGCATCCTCGGCGCCTTCAACGAGAAGACGCCGGACTGGCTGGCGTTCTACATGTTCACCTACTTCACCGACCGCGACGGCAAGTTCCAGCTGTGCGCGCTGGCCGAGTCCAGCTTCGACCCGCTGGCCCGCACCACCAAGTTCATGCTCACCGAGGAAGCGCACCACATGTTCGTGGGCGAATCCGGCATCTCGCGCGTGATCCAGCGCACCTGCGAAGTGATGAACCAGTTGAAGACCGACGACCCCGCCGCCGTGCGCGCCGCCGGCGTCATCGACCTGCCGACGATCCAGCGCTACCTCAACTTCCACTACAGCGTCACCATCGACCTGTTCGGCGCCGACCAGTCGTCCAACGCCGCCATCTTCTACGGCTCGGGCCTGAAGGGCCGCTACGAAGAGAGCAAGCGCAACGACGACCACCAGCTCAAGAACGACACCTACCGCGTGCTGTCGGTCGACAACGGCAGGCTGCGCGAGATCGAGGTGCCGATGCTGAACGCGCTCAACGAAGTGCTGCGCGACGACTTCATCCGCGACTCGGTGGCCGGCATCGGCCGCTGGAACAAGGTCATCGAAAAGAGCGGCATCGCCTTCCGCCTGCAGGTGCCGCACAAGGCCTTCAACCGCCAGATCGGCACGCTGGCCGGCATCCGCATGTCGCCCGAGGGCGAGATCCTGTCCGAGGCGCAATGGCAGGCGCACCGCCACCAATGGCTGCCCACGCCGGAGGACCGTGAGTTCGTCGCCTCGCTGATGGGCCGCGTGACCGAGCCCGGCAAGTTCGCCAACTGGATCGCGCCGCCGGTCATGGGCATCAACCGCCAGCCCGTGAACTTCGAGTACGTTCGTTTCAACTAAGGCCCCGTGGCGGCGCCATGCGCCGCCGCGCCGCGCATTCGGATGACCGCGATGAACGCCGCCCTGCCCATGGAAGTCCTGAAGCAGCACCTGATCGATCCCGAGATCTGCATCCGCTGCAACACCTGCGAAGAAACCTGTCCGATCGACGCGATCACGCACGACAGCAACAACTACGTGGTCGACCCGGACATCTGCAACGGCTGCATGGCCTGCGTGCCGCCGTGCCCGACCGGCTCGATCGACAACTGGCGGCTGGTGGTGCGCGCCGAGGCCTACTCGTTGCAGGACCAGCTGGGATGGGATGAACTGCCGCGCGAGCAGCCGCTGCCGGAAGCCGCGGCCGTCGCGCAACCGGCTGCGGACGCGGCCGTCGAACCGCCGTCGGCTGCCGCCGTGGCAGTCATGCCATCCGCCGCGCCCGGCGCCAGCGTGCCGCCGTGGTCCGCCGCGCATCCCTACGTCAATCTCTACACCCACAAGACTCCGGTGACCGCCACCGTGGTCGGCAACTACCGCGTCACCGGCGCCGACACCGACAGCGACATCCATCACATCGTGCTGGACTTCGGCGAGCTGCCGTTCCCGGTGCTGGAGGGCCAGTCGATCGGCATCCTGCCGCCCGGCACCGACGCCCAGGGCCGGCCGCACCACGCGCGCCAGTACTCGCTGGCCAGTCCGCGCGACGGCGAACGCGCCGGCTACAACAACCTGTCGTTGACCGTGAAACGCGTCACCGAGGACCACCAGGGCCAGTCGGTGAACGGCGTCTGCTCCAACTACCTGTGCGACCTGGCCAAGAACGACACCGTGCAGGTGATCGGTCCGTTCGGCCATACCTTCCTGATGCCGAACCACCCGCGCGCCAACCTCATCATGATCTGCACCGGCACCGGTTCGGCGCCGATGCGCGCCATGACAGAGCGCTACCGGCGCCGCATCGAAACGGGGGAGAATGGCCGCCTGATGCTGTTTTTCGGCGCCCGCACCGAACGCGAGCTGCCGTACTTCGGCCCGTTGATGAAACTGCCGCGCGACTTCATCGACATCAACCTGGCGCTGTCGCGCGAGGCCGGTCAGCCCAAGCGCTACGTGCAGGACCTGATCCGCGAACGCGCCGCGGCCGTGCGCGAACTGCTCGCCGATCGCAACACCTGCATCTACGTCTGCGGCCTGAAGGGCATGGAAGTCGGCGTGCTGGACGCCTTGCGCGAGGTGACGGTGCAAGCGGGACAGGATTGGACTATCCTGCACGATGTGTTGCGCCGCGAGGGGCGGCTGCACTTCGAGACCTATTGAACGGGCGGCCGGCTTCCGGCAAGCCCTCCAGGGGTCATCCATGCGAGGGGAAGTCCACCAATGAAGTTCGCTGATTTCAAGGACGGCATGCTGATCAAGGCCGGTCCGGTCACCATCACGGAAGCCGAAATCCTCGAGTTCGCCCGCAAGTACGACCCGCAGTGGTTCCACACCGATCTGAAGCGGGCCGCCGAGGGCCGCTGGGGCGGCCTCATCGCCAGCGGCTGGCATACCTGCGCCCTGGCCATGCGCATGGCGGTGGACGCCGCGCTGCACGATTCCGAGTCCTTCGGCTCGCCCGGCCTGGGCGAAGTTCGCTGGCGCACGCCGGTGCGTCCTGGCGACCAGCTGCGCCTGGAAGCGCGGGTGCAGGGCGTGCGCACTTCGTCTTCGCGTCCCGACCTGGGCATCATCACCTGGGCCTGGACGGTGATCAACCAGCATGACGAGGGCGTGCTGGAATTGGACGCGACCAGCTTGTTCGATCTGTCGGCGGATTGAACCCTGCCCGGAGCCGGGCGCCTGGGGCATCAAGCGCCGCCGAGCCCGGCCCCTCCGGGGCCCATGTCGCAGTTGCCTTGTCCGCGAGGCCGCGCAGCCGTAAGATGATTCCGTCGTGGGGCCATTGCGTCCAGCGATTCCCCTAGCCCGCCCGGTGATCCGAGCGGGCTTTTTGCATTGGTCCGCTCACATCCTGGCCCACCGGCAATTGCCGGTGGGCCTTTTTTCTTGTGACACCCACATCGTTTTCATCGAGGCCCCTCATGCAATCCCTGAAACCCATCAACGTCGGCCATGCGCCGAACGACCAGACCGGCGATACGCTGCGCGACGCCATGGCGCTGGTGAATGAGAACTTCGCCAAGACCCGTGTCGGCGTGGAAGCGGTCGAAGTGTCCGCCGCCGCCGCTCAGCGCAAGGCCGACGCCGCCGTGCCCGCACTGGAAAAGGGCGCCGCGGGCGGCGTGACGCCTTTGGACGCGGCTGGCAAGGTGCCGGCCGCGCACCTGCCGCCGCCCGCGATTCCGTTGTCGCAGAAATCCGCGCCGGGCGGCGTGGCGCCGCTGGGAGACGATGGCCGGGTGCCGGTCGATCACCTGCCGCCCACGGTGCCGCTGGCCGAGAAAGGGCAGCCTGGCGGTGTAGCCACTTTGGCTGCCGATGGCAGGATCGCGCCGACCCAATTGCCGGATCTGATCCCTGCCGCCGAGAAGGCGCGGCCCAACGGGGTGGCGACCCTGGCCGAGGATGGCAGGATCGTGGAAAACCAATTACCTGCGCTCGTTCCCATGGCAGATAAAGGACGCCCAGGCGGCGTGGCGACGCTAGGTGCCGACGGTCGCGTGCCTGCCACGCAACTCTCCGCGATAGCCTTGTCGGAAAAGGGGGCAGCGGGCGGCGTTGCGACGCTGGATGGTGGGGGGAAAGTGCCCGTCGAGCAAATTCCCCCGCTTCCGGCTGGCCCTCCTGTGGGTTCCATAGCATGGTGGCCGCTGCGCGCATCCATTCCCGCCGGCCAGATTCCGGCTGATGGGCAGATCGTCAGTCGCGCCACTTTCCCCGACCTCACCGCCATGGTGGTCTCGGGTAGGCTGCCGGTGGTGCCGGAAGCCGACTGGCTGGCCGATCCGCTCAAGCGCGGGAGCTTCACTGTCGGCGATGGCGGAGCGACTATCCGCGTTCCGGACCTGAATGGGCGATCCGCAGGCTCCATCGGCGCGCTGTTTCTTCGCGGTGACGGTGCGCTGTCGGGGGGAACGAATGGGCTGATACAGCGCGATGCGATGCAACCTATTGCCGGGCAACTTCCCATGACCTATGGCGTCGTGCGTGGGCCTGCGTCCGGTCCGTTCTGGAACTCCCAGCAGGGGGTGCTTGCCTCGGGTTCCGCGCCGGGATACGAATACAACACCGTCGGCGATGTCATTCGCTTTGACAGTGCCGCGGTGACGCGAACGGCATCCGAGACCCGCGCCACCAACGTTTCCGGCGTTTGGACGATCCAGGCATTTGGCACTGTCACGAACCCGGGCAGTGTGGACGCTGCCCGGTTGGCGAGCGATCTGGCGATGCTGCAAGCGACCTTCCAGTCAGACATTGATTTTGCCGTGCTGTATCCCGGCGGATCCGCGTCGACGCCTGGCATCATCAATGCCAACACTCAGTTGGTGATTGACAACCCGTTCCCTGGCTTCGCGGTCGCCGTCGAGGCAGAACACCGGATCGATCAACAGTGGTTCAACCCGGGCTGGTATTGCATGCTGGATCGTAGTAGCAGTGATCCATATTTTGCATGGGGAATAAGGGCGTCTCACAACATTCAGACCGACAAAATTGTCGTGGTTTCCGGCAAGACCGGCACGGCCACCATCAATCAAGGGCTATCTGGTGGATCTTACGTTGGCTCGATGCCCACCAACCAAACCAATGCGTACTTTCGTCTCAAGGTCTGGAAACTGAAGGGGCGGATATGACGACAGTTTTCGACCAATGTTGCGAGCACTGTCCGCAGGCCGCGCGTCGTCGCCAACGCGATGTGACGCCGGCCCGCTGCGGATACGCGCGGGCGCTATTTACTCTGTGACGCAGTATCAGACCCAGGATTTTCCCATGCAACTCCTCAAGCCCATCAACATCGGCCACGCGCCGAACGACCAGACTGGCGATACGCTGCGTGACGCGATGACCCTCGCGAACGAGAATTTCACCAAGATCCGCGCCGGCGTGGACGCGGTCGAAGTGTCTGCCGCCGCGGCCCAACGCAAAGCAGACGCCGCCCTGCCCACCGCCGAAAAAGGTGTGGCGGGTGGCGTGACGCCGCTGGACGCGACAGGCAAGGTACCTGCCGCGCACCTGCCCCCGCCGGCCGTGCCGCTGTCGCAGAAGTCGGCGCCCGGAGGCGTGGCGCCGCTTGACGACGATGGCCGCGTGCCTGTCGATCACCTGCCGATTCCGGTACCCGCCGTGCCCCTCGCGGAAAAAGGCCAGCCGAACGGTGTCGCCACGCTGTCCGCGGACGGCAAGGTCGCGCCGGTGCAATTGCCCGACCTGATCCCTGCCGCCGAAAAAGCCCGGCCCAATGGAGTGGCTACCTTGGCGTCCGACGGTCGGATCGTTCCAGGCCAACTGCCAGCGCTAATCCCCGCCGCCGACAAGGGCCGTCCTGGCGGCGTGCCGACACTGGACGAGGAAGGCCGTGTCCCCGCCGCGCAACTGCCCGCGGTACAGGATGCCGTACCGCTCGTGGAAAAAGGACAGGCCGGCGGTGTAGCCACGTTGGACGAGGCGGGCAGGGTGCCGACCGATCAGTTGCCACCGATTCCCTGCGGTCCGCCCGTGGGTTCGGTTGCATGGTGGCCGCTGCGTACGTCTATCCCCGCTGGCCAGATTCCTGCGGATGGGCAGACGATCAGCCGCACCACTTTCCCCGACCTCGCCGCCATGGTGGCAGCGGGTGCACTGCCGGTGGTGCTGGAAGCCGATTGGCTGGCCGACCCGCTCAAGCGGGGTAGCTTCACGCTCGGAGACGGTTCGACCACCATCCGAATGCCCGACTACAACGGGAAGTCCGCCGGGTCGATTGGCGCGCCGTTCATGCGCGGTGATGGTGCGCTTTTGAACGGTATGTTGAAGCCAAGCCAGAACAAGGCTCACCAGCACGGTTTCCAGACGCCACAGCTTTTCTATGGCGAAGTGGGTGGCACTAGCTCCTTCTTGGGCGCACCCAATACGTCCACTCCGCAGTTCAACCGCAACACCACAAGCGAAGGCGGCGCAGAAGCGCATCCGACGTTCGTTTCCGGTGTCTGGACCATCCAAGCCTTCGGCGCTATTACCAACCCGGGGACCGCGGATGCTGCGCAGTTGGCGAGCGATTATGCGGCCCTAAACGCTGTTTTTCAGTCAGTACGAGACCAGTTGCTGGGAATCGGCCAGACCTGGCAAAACGTTACCGCTGCACGGTCTTTCGACGTGATTTACACGAACACGACGGGTAAGCCGATTCTCGTTCAGGTCCATTGCGTCTCCACCGAGGCGGGCGGCTATAGTTTTATCGCTGTCGACGAATTTCCGGCTGGTCTGGCCCACTACCCCATCAGCGGTGCAACCCTCGCACACCAAATCGTAGTTCCAGCCGGTTCTACATATCGAGTCAGTGTCACCAATGCCAGACTAAACACTTGGCGGGAGTACCGATAATGCAGACCTTTAACGACGCCGAAGCCGGTCAGTCTTACTAGGGCCGCCGCATCGCCTTCAGGATCGTCGCGCCCTCCGGCCCCGCCGCCGCCTCCCACTGCTTCACCGAATCCGCCGCCGCGTTCTTCAGCGCCTGGCGCACCGGCATCGGCACGGCGGTGTCGATCGTCACGCCGTTCTTGCGCATGTTGGCGTAGTTCTGCTGCAGCCGGCCTTCGATGCGCTTCCACTGCTCGGCCTCGGTCTGCGCGGCGGCCTGGTCGATCGCCTTGCGCGACTTCGCGTCCAGCGCCTGATAGGCCTGCAGGTTCATCGTCGCCACCGAGATCGGCATGGCGTAGTTGATCTCGGCGAAGCGCGGCAGGTGTTCCCACAGCTTGCGGCCGGCGCCGCCGTCGCCCGAGGACAGCACCGCGTTGACCTCGCCCGAGGCGATGCGCGGCATGGCGTCGGCGAACGAGATGTTCTGCGCGCGCGCCCCGGCCTTCTGCATCACGTCCTGCGAGGTCGCGTCATAGGTGCGGATGCTCAGCGCCTTCAGCGCGGCGACGCTGTCCACCTTGTCCTTGGACCAGATGCCCGAGGCCGGCCAGGGCGTGGTGTAGAGCAGCTTCTGGCCATGCGCGGCCAGCAGTTTCTCGTAGGCCGGGCGGGCCGATTTGTTCAGCGCGCGCGCCTTGGCCAGCGAGTCGGCCAGGAACGGCAGCGAGGACACGCCGAAAATCGGATACTTGGTCGCCAGCGCGCCGGCGAAGGCGTCGCCGGCATCGACCTTGCGCGCTTGCACTGCGTCGATCATGTCGCCGGACTTGATGCCGCGCGCGGCGTCGAAGCTGGCGTCGATCAACACCTGGCCGCCGCTCTTGCCGCGCACCAGGTCGGCGAAGGTGGACACGCCTTGTCCCGGCATCGAAGTGGCCGGGTACTCGGTGGTCATGGTGAGGGTAGTGGCGGCGAATGCGCCGTGACTTGCAAAAGCGATGGCGATGCCCGCCCACAGGCGGAACGAGGGACTGCCTTGCATGCGCGACTCCTGGTCGTGACGAAAAATCCGGGGTCGGGCAGGCGGATACAGCGGGCCGGCACCAGGCCAATGCCGCACAGCGTACGGCAAGGGCCCGGGCCCGGCTAGTTCCTGATAACCCTAAGTTCCTAGAACTTCAGGCTGGCGCTCAGCCCATAGGTGCGCGGGTCGCCCGCTTTCACGTAGTTGGGGCTCTGGTACAGCCAGTAGCGCTTGTCCGCCAGGTTGTTGATGCCGGCGCGGAAGGTGGTCTCGTAGCCGTAGATACGCGTGTCGTAGGTGGCGCCGATGTTGACGATGGCGTAGCCCGGCACGTCGATCACGTTGCCGGGGTCGAGCATGGTCTTGCCGGTGTATTTGACGTCCGCGCGCAGTTTCAGGCCGGGAAGTTGCGGCACCGAGTATGCCACCTGCGCCGCCGCCACGAACTTCGGCGCGCCGGCCACGCGGTTGCCGGTGAAGCCGACGCCCTGGCGGTATTCGGAATCCAGCAGCATCAGGCTGCCGCCGACGTTCCAGTGGGTCGCGATGCGGGCGGAACCGGCCAGTTCCAGTCCCTGGTAGATCGACTTGCCGTCCTGCACCAGGACGCGGTCGGCATTCGAGTATTCGGCCTTCTTCTCGATACGGAACAGCGCGGCCGACGCGGCCCAGTCTTCCTGCTCGGTCTTGACGCCAAGTTCGTACTGTTTGCTCTTTAGCGGGTCGAGCAGGGCGCCGTAGTTGGCGTACTGCGTGCCGACGGCGGAGCCGGGCTCCAGCGATTCCATATAGCTCGCGTAGGCCATGGTCTGCGGCGTGATCTTGAACATCAGCGCGACCGTCGGCGTGGGCACGCCGTTCTTCTCGTAGCGCGAGGTGCGCGCGCCGGTCGTGTCGAAGCCGGCCTGCTCGTAGTTGGTGTAGCGCACGCCGCCCAGCACCGACCAGCGGTCCGTCAGATCGACCGTGTCGCTGGCGAACAGCGCCTTCTGCGTGATCTCGGCGGCGCGGTACAGGCGCAGGCTGCCGTCGCTGTAGTAGGTGTTGGTGTTCTGGCTGCGCAGGTTGCCGGTGCCCATCAGCTGGTAGACGCCGTTGGAGCTGTAGTCGTTCTTCTGCTTCTGCCACGAGGCGCCCAGCACGACGTGATGACGTAGCGAGCCGGTGTTGAATTTGCCCTCGGCCATGCCCTGCCACTGGTTGTACTGGTAGGCCTCGCCGTAGTCGGAACGGTAGTCGTCGTAGTCGCCGGCGCCGTTGCGCAGGGTCAGCACGGACTCGTTGCGCCGCGTGCGGGTGGAGCTATAGCTGTAGTTGGTGCTGAAGGTCCAGGCGTCGTTCAGCTGGTACTTCAGGCCGGTGGCGTAGAAGCGGAAGTGGTTGTTGGCATAGGGGCCTTCGCCCACCAGGGCGTCGCTGTTGCGCACCGTGCCCGGCAGCTTGCCGCCGGTCATGCTGCTGGTGGTGATGGTGGGCTCGATGCCGACCGCCTTGCGGTCCTGGTAGATCGACTGGAAGTCCCAGGTCAGGCGTTCGCTCAGGCGCGCATCCAGCGCCAGCGACACGGAGTCGCGGTAGAGCGAGCCATCGTTGTAGGTCGTGCCTTCCTCGTGCGTGGCGTTCAGGCGGTAGCCGAAGGCGCCGCTGGCGCCGGCCCGGCCGCCCAGGTCCACGTGTTCGCGCAGCAGGCCCTTGGACCCATAGCCGAGGTCGATGGCGCGCACGGGCTCGTCGGTCGGCTTTTTGGTCACGTAGTTGACCAGGCCGCCGGGCGTGCCGAAGCCGTACATGAAGCCCGAGGCGCCCTTGAGCAGGTCGATCTGCTCGAAATGCTCGTAGGGCAGCGTCGTCACGTAGCTCAGGAACGGCTTGCCGTCGATGCGGTAGGAGTTCTGCCAGTCCAGCGGCAGGCCGCGCACCGTCAGGTAGCTGGCCCAGGCGCCGTTGGCCGAGCTGTTGTCGGAGACCGAGGCGTCCAGCGCGAACACGTCGCCTAGCTTGGCAACTTGCCGCGCTTCCATGTCGGCGGCCGTGACCACGGTGGTGGAGAAGGGGGTTTCCAGCTGCGTGCGGCTACCGAGCGCGCCGCCGTTGACCGGGCGATCGAGGTGGATCAGCGTATCGTCGACCGGCGCGGCGTTCACCGTCACCGCTGGCAGTTGCACGGTATCGCCTTGTTGCGCCTGCGCGCCGCAGGCGGGCGCCAGGCCCAGCGCCGCGGCGAGGACGGCGGGGTTGAACAGGGGGGCAATGCCGGGGCGATTCTTCCCGCGGGAAGAGGAAGGGCGGGCCAAGATGGGTCTCCGATGCAAAAATCGGAAATATTATTGCTAACACAAATCGTTATCAATAAATGTTTGGCGTCGTTGTATTGCCGCCTCGTGTTTTCGCGATGCGGCACGCAAAAAAAAACGCCCCTCGAAAGGGGCGCACAGTCTTCGCCACGCTGGCGAACCGCGCGTCGGGAGCAGAGCCGGGCTCCGTCCGCGCGGCGAACTGCAAATCAATAGAAAGCCTGGATGCCGGTCTGCGCGCGGCCCAGGATCAGGGCGTGCACGTCGTGGGTGCCTTCGTAGGTGTTGACCACTTCCAGGTTCACCAGGTGGCGGGCCACGCCGAACTCGTCGGAGATGCCGTTGCCGCCCAGCATGTCGCGGGCCAGGCGGGCGATGTCCAGCGCCTTGCCGCACGAATTGCGCTTCATGATCGAGGTGATCTCGACCGCGGCGGTGCCTTCGTCCTTCATGCGGCCCAGGCGCAGGCAGCCTTGCAGCGCCAGCGTGATTTCGGTCTGCATGTCGGCCAGCTTCTTCTGGATCAACTGGTTGGCGGCCAGCGGGCGGCCGAACTGCTTGCGGTCCAGGGTGTACTGGCGGGCGGTGTGCCAGCAGGCTTCGGCGGCGCCGACCGCGCCCCAGGCGATGCCGTAGCGGGCCGAGTTCAGGCAGGTGAACGGGCCCTTCAGGCCGGACACGCCGGGCATCATCTGGTCGGCGGACACTTCCACTTCGTCCATGACGATTTCGCCGGTGATCGAGGCGCGCAGGCCGACCTTGCCGTGGATGGCGGGGGCGGTCAGGCCCTTGGTGCCCTTTTCCAGGATGAAGCCGCGGATCTTGCCGTCGAACTCGCCGCCGACGCACTTGGCCCACACCACGAACACATCGGCGATCGGGGAGTTGGTGATCCACATCTTGTTGCCGGTCAGCTTGTAGCCGTCGGCGGTCTTGACCGCGCGCGTTTCCATGCCGCCGGGGTCGGAGCCGTGGTTGGGTTCGGTCAGGCCGAAGCAGCCGATCCACTCGCCGCGGGCCAGCTTGGGCAGGTACTTCTGCTTCTGCGCTTCGCTGCCGAACTCGTTGATGGGCACCATCACCAGCGACGACTGCACGCTCATCATCGAGCGGTAGCCGGAGTCGATGCGCTCGACTTCACGGGCGATCAGGCCGTAGCTGACGTAGTTCAGGCCGGCGCCGCCGTATTCGGCGGGGATGGTGGCGCCCAGCAGGCCCAGCTCACCCATTTCCGAGAAGATCTCCGGATCGGTCTTTTCGTTGCGGAAGGCATTCAGCACGCGCGGGGCCAGCTTGTCCTGCGAGTAGGCGTGGGCGGCGTCGCGCACCATGCGTTCTTCTTCGGTGAGCTGCTGGTCCAGCAACAGGGGATCTTGCCAATGGAACGAGGGATTCGAGGACATGCTGGGTCTCCGCTATGGATTTCCGTTTTCGGAATCTGGAAAGTTTAAACCTAAAATAATTGGCGCGGCAACCCGGGGTTTACGCGACGCGCGCGGGCGCGTCGCCGTGGGGTTGCCGCCGCCTCTCGGGTATCAGTGCCGGGCCTTGAGCGCCGCGTCGCGGATCTTGTCCAGCGTGGTCGACGGCGTAATGGTCTGCGGGTCGATGAAGCAGTGCAGGATGGCCGGCTTGCCGCTGGCCAGCGCGCGCTCGAAGGCAGGGCCGAACTGCTCGGTGGTCTCGACGCGTTCGCCGTGGCCGCCGAAGGCGCGGGCGTAGTCGGCGAAGTCCGGGTTCTTCAGTTCGGTGGCGGAAATGCGGCCGGGGTAGTGCTTTTCCTGGTGCATGCGGATGGTGCCGTACATGCCGTTGTCGACCAGCACCACGATGATGGGCAGGTCGTACTGCACGGCGGTGGCGAACTCCTGGCCATGCATCAGGAAGCAGCCGTCGCCGGCAAAGCAGACCACGGTCTTGTCGGGCCAGACGCGCTTGGCGCCGACGGCCGCCGGCAGGCCATAGCCCATCGAGCCCGAGGTCGGCGCCAGCTGCGTGCCGAAGCGGGTGAAGCGGTGGAAGCGATGCAGCCAGGTGGCGTAGTTGCCGGCGCCGTTGGTCATGATGGCGTCGGCCGGCAGGGTCTTTTCCAGGTAGGCCATGACCTGGCCCAGCTGCAGCGCGCCCGGGGTGGTCACGGTGGTGGGGTCGCTCCACTTCAGGTACGACTCGCGCATGGCCTGCGTGCCTTCGGCCCAGGCCGGCTGGGCGGGGGCCTTCAGGCCGGCCAGCGCCTGGGCGAAGGCGGCGGGCGAGGTGTTGATGGCCAGCGTGGGGCGATAGACGCGACCCAGTTCGGCGGCGTCCGGATGCACGTGCACCAGCTTCTGCTTGGGCACCGGGATGTCCAGCAGCGTGTAGGCCTGGCTGGGGTTTTCCGACATGCGGCCGCCGACCAGCAGCACCAGGTCGGCGTCGGCCACGCGCTTGAGCAGGGCGGGGTTGATGCCCAAGCCGACGTCGCCGATGAAACACGGATGGTCGGCCGGGAACAGCATCTGGCGGCGGAACGACACCGCCGTGGGCAGCGCGTGGCGCTGCGCGAAATCGGCGAACTGCTGCACCGCGCGCGCGTCCCAGCGCGTGCCGCCGAGGATGGCGACGGGGTTCCTGGCCTGGGCCAGCAGTTGCTCCAGGTCGGCCAGCTGGCCGGCGGTGGGGGCGGAGTCGATGACCTCGTAGCGCGGCGCGTCGGCCACCTGCGCGGCCTCCACCAGCATGTCCTCGGGCAGCGCGATCACCACCGGGCCGGGGCGGCCCGAGGTGGCGATGTGGAAGGCGCGCGAGATCAGTTCGGGAATGCGTTCGACCTGGTCGATTTCCGTGACCCACTTGGCCTGCGTGCCGAACACGGCGCGGTAGTCCATTTCCTGGAAAGCCTCGCGCTCGCGCATGCCGCGCTCGATCTGGCCGACGAACAGGATCATCGGGGTCGAGTCCTGCTTGGCGATGTGCACGCCGGCCAGCGCGTTGGAGGCGCCAGGACCGCGGGTCACCATGCAGATGCCGGGTTCGCCGGTCAGCTTGCCATGGGCGTCGGCCATCATGGCCGCGCCGCCTTCCTGGCGGCAGACAGTGACCTTGATGTCGGCGTCGTGCAGGCCATCCAGCACCGCCAGGTAGCTCTCGCCGGGAACGCAGAAAACGTGTTTGACGCCCTGGGCGACGAGCTGGTCGACGAGGATGTGGCCGCCGAGGCGGGATGCTTGCTGGGACATGGTGGGTGTCAGGATGAGCCGAGATTAAGACACCCGAGCATAATGTTCCTTGATCGCACAACGCAATTGATAAAATTGCACAATCTAGTGACCCGCCGGCACGACCCGGATGTTGCGCCGCGGCAGGCGCGGCGGGTGTTTCCGGCGATCTTCGGTTCCTTCCTGGCGGTTCCCGCTCCATGAGAAACGGCATTCCCAACCTCAGCGCCCTGCAGGCCTTCGAGGCCTCGGCCCGCCTGGGCAGTTTTTCCCGGGCGGCCGAAGAGCTGTCCCTGACCCACAGCGCGGTCTACCGCCAGGTCGCCAGCCTGGAGGCGCGGCTGGGCGTGCAGTTGTTCACACGGGTGCGGCGCCGCATCGTGCTGACCGACCATGGCGCGGAATATGCGGGACGCATCCGCCATCACCTGGACCAGATCGAGAAGGACACCTTCGGCCTGGTGAGCCGCACCGGCATGGGCCGCAGTATCCACATCGCCGTGGTGCCGACACTGGCCACCACCTGGCTGATCCCGCGGCTGGCGGATTTCCAGCGCGAGCAGCCGGACATCACCGTCAGCCTGTCGGTGCGCACGCTGCCGTTCCAATTCAAGGACCAGCCGTTCGACGGCGCGCTGTACCACGGCGACACGCTGTGGCCCGGCACCCAGGGCGTGCTGCTGTTTCCGGAGCGCGAGCTGGTGCCGGTCTGCGCGCCCGAACTGGCCGCCCGCGTCACCGAGGCCGGCGCCGGCGCCGGCGCGCTGGCCGGCATGACCCATCTGCATCTGAGTTCCCGCCCCGACGCCTGGCGCCAATGGTACGGCGCCAACAATTACCTGTATGGCCCCCAGGCGGCGGGCGGTCCGCGCTACGAATTGTTCACCATGGTGATGGCGGCGGTGCAGGCCGGGCTGGGCGTGGGCCTGATGCCGCGGTTCCTGGCGCAGCCGGCGCTGGACCAGGGCACGCTGGCGATGCCGGTGGCGCAGTCGCTGACGGTCAGCCAGGGCTACTACTTCGGCTATCCGCAGCGCAGCGAGCGTTCCGAGGCGCTGAAGCTGTTCGAGACCTGGCTCAAGTCGGCCGCCGCGGCGGTGGCGGGGCGCTGAGGGCATGGCGCAAGCGTCGCCGTAGAATGTGGCCCATCCCCCTGGCGTGGCCGGCGTACGCCGCAAGGTTGCGCGCGCCTGCGCCGGCGCTGTCCGCCGCCGGGCACCTCTCTTGATGCCTTGATTTCCGTTCCATGTCCGATTCCCGCCGACCGCTCGCTTCCCAGGCCGATATCGACGCCTTCATCGACGCCGTCTGGCTCGAGGACGGCCTGTCGGCCAACACCCTGGCCGCCTACCGGCGCGACCTGACCGGCTTCGCGCGCTGGCTCGAAGACCCCGAGGCCTACGCCCGCGAGATGGCCGACCGCCACGGCGAGGCGGCTTCGGCCCAGGCGCTGCCCGCCGGTCCCGCCAAGGCGCTGGCCGAGGCCGGCAAGGCCGACATCGAGGCCTGGTTCGCCTTCCGCCACGAGGAAACCCGCGCCACCACCGCCAACCGCCGCCTGGCCGCGCTGCGGCGCTTCTACGCCTGGGCGCTGCGCGAGCACCGCGCGGCGCAGGATCCCTGTCTGACGCTGGTCGCCGCCAAGCAGCCGCCGCGCCTGCCCAAGACGCTGTCCGAGCAGCAGGTGGATGCCCTGCTGCGCGCGCCCGACCTGGGCCAGCCGCGCGGCCTGCGCGACCGCGCCATGCTGGAAACGCTGTACGCCACCGGCCTGCGCGTGTCGGAACTGGTCGGGGTGCGGGCACTGGACGTCAGCCTGAACGAGGGCGTGGTGCGCGTGGTGCAGGGCAAGGGCGGCAAGGACCGCCTGGTGCCGCTGGGCGCAGAGGCGGCGCACTGGATTGACCAGTATCTGAAGACCGCGCGCCCCGAGCTGGCCGCCGGCCGCGTCAGCGACGCGCTTTTCATCACCGGCCGGGCCGAGGCCATGTCGCGCCAGGCGTTCTGGCAACTGGTCAAGAAATACGCGGTGCTGGCCGGCGTGCACGCGCCGCTGTCGCCGCACGTGCTGCGCCACGCCTTCGCCACCCATCTGCTGAACCACGGCGCCGACCTGCGCGTGGTGCAGATGCTGCTGGGCCACGCGGACATCTCCACCACCCAGATCTACACCCACGTGGCGCGCGAACGCCTGAAGGCGCTGCACGCCACGCATCATCCGCGCGGTTGACGCCAGCGTTTGCGCGCCGCCGTCCGCGTGCCTACACTTTTGCCTTCGCCTTTCCACAGCAATGCCATGAGCAAAGCCCGCCACGTTTCCGAAACGCCCGCCACCCAGTTCCTCAAGCAGCACAAGGTGGCGTACACCGAGCACACCTACGACTACGTCGATCATGGCGGCGCCGGCGAGGCCGCGCGCCAGTTGGGGCTGGATCCGCACGCGGTGGTCAAGACGCTGGTGATGGAAGACGAATCGGCCAAGCCGCTGATCGTGGTGATGCACGGCGACCGGGAAGTCTCCACCAAGAATCTGGCGCGCCAGGCCGGGCTGAAGAAGGTCGAGCCCTGCAAGCCCGAGGTCGCGCAGCGCCATTCCGGCTATCAAGTGGGCGGCACCTCGCCGTTCGGCACGCGCAAGAAGATGCCGGTGTGGGTCGAGGCCGAGGTGCTGCAATACCCGGTCGTCTACATCAATGGCGGCCGCCGCGGCTACCTGGTGGGTATCGATCCGAACGTGCTGGTGAGCCTCCTGGGCGCCAAGCCGGTGACGGTGGCGCTGGAGTAGGGCGCCTGCCATTGCCCGGCGCCGCGCGCGGCCGCGCATGCATGTCGGGGGCGGGCGCGGTCCCGCTTCGGGGCATCCACCTTGGCGTGGTATCCCGTTACCACCCTCGCCTGCGCGGGTAGGAGCACAATGGACCGCAGAACATCAAGAACCGGCCGCCCGGCCCTCGGGCGCTTCAGTCGGCGATCCCCCATCCCCAGGAGACAATCATGAGCAAGAGACTGTTGATGCTGGTCGGCGACTACGCCGAAGACTACGAAACCATGGTGCCGTTCCAGACGCTGCTGGCGGTGGGCCATACGGTGCACGCGGTCTGCCCTGGCAAGAAGTCCGGCGAGAGCATCGCCACCGCCATCCACGATTTCGAAGGCGCGCAGACCTACAGCGAGAAGCGCGGCCACAACTTCGCGCTGAACTACGATTTCGAGCGCGTCGAGGCCGGCTCGTACGACGGCCTGGTGATCCCCGGCGGCCGCGCGCCGGAATACCTGCGCCTGAACGAAAAGGTGCTGGAGATCGTGCGCGCCTTCGATCAGGCCAAAAAGCCGATCGCCGCCGTCTGCCACGGCGCCCAGCTGCTGGCGGCCGCCGGCATCCTGGAAGGCCGCACCTGCTCGGCCTACCCCGCGTGCGCGCCGGAAGTGCGGCTGGCCGGCGGCACCTACGCCGAGATCGGCATCGACCAGGCCTACACCGACGGCAACCTGGTGACGGCGCCGGCCTGGCCGGCGCATCCGGCGTGGCTGGCGCAGTTCCTGGCCGTGCTTGGGACCAGAATCACGCACTGAGCCTGGGCCGCGCGGCGAGCGCCCGTGGGCGCTGCCACGCGCGCGCCGGCGCCGCATGCCCCTGAAAGCGCGGCGTTGCCACGCCATGGGGGCGTTCCGTGCCGCCACAAAAAAAGGCGCCTGCCGCGGCAGGCGCCTTGCTGCATGACACGGCGCGT
The DNA here is from genome assembly GCF_040084795.1 of Achromobacter sp. HNDS-1. Taxonomy (NCBI): domain Bacteria; kingdom Pseudomonadati; phylum Pseudomonadota; class Betaproteobacteria; order Burkholderiales; family Alcaligenaceae; genus Achromobacter; species Achromobacter sp. HNDS-1. The sequence goes on along the minus strand of NZ_CP157584.1, from coordinate 1,871,852 downwards.
GGATCAAGCCGCCATGTCGAGCACGATGCGGCCCTCGATCTGGCCGCGACGCATGCGGTCGAACACGCTGTTGATGTTCTCCAGCTTCTCGGTGGCCACTGTGGCATGCACCTTGCCTTCCTCGGCGAACTGCAGCGACTCCTGCAGGTCCAGGCGCGACCCCACGATCGAACCGCGCACCGTCACGCCGTTGAGCACCATGTCGAAGATCGACAGCGGGAAGTCGCCCGGCGGCAGGCCGTTGAGCGCCACCGTGCCGCCGCGGCGCACCATGCCCAGCGCCTGCTCGAAGGCCTTGGGCGAGACCGCCGTGATCAGCGCGCCGTGGGCGCCGCCGATTTCCTTTTTCAGATAGGCCGCCGGGTCGGTGGTCTTGGCATTCACGACCACTTCCGCGCCGAGGCGCTTGGCAAAGGCCAGCTTGTCGTCGTCGATGTCCACCGCCGCCACGTTCAGGCCCATGGCGCGCGCATACTGCACCGCCATGTGGCCCAGGCCGCCGATGCCGGAGATCACCACCCAGTTGCCCGGCCGCGTGTCGGTCATCTTCAGGCCCTTGTAGACCGTGACGCCGGCGCACAGCACCGGGGCGATGTCGACGAAGCCGACGTTCTTCGGCAGCAGGCCCACGTAGTCGGCAGCGGCCAGGGCGTATTCGGCGAAGCCGCCGTTGACCGAGTAGCCGGCGTTCTGCTGTTGCTCGCACAGCGTCTCCCAGCCGCCCAGGCAATGCTCGCAATGACCGCAGGCGGAATACAGCCACGGGATACCGACGCGGTCGCCTTCCTTGACGTGCGTCACGCCTTCGCCCACCGCCACGACGTGGCCCACGCCCTCGTGGCCGGGGATGAAGGGAGGATTGGGCTTGACCGGCCAGTCGCCCTCGACCGCGTGCAGGTCGGTGTGGCATACGCCGCAGGCCTCGATCTTCACCAGCAGTTCGCCGGCGCCGGGGCGCGGCACGTCGACTTCTTCGATTTCCAGGGGTTTGCCGAATGCGCGAGCCACGGCGGCCTTCATGGTCTTGTTCATTGCTACCTCCGAAGTCAGATCAGTCTTAGCATGCTCGGATGGGGACGCGTCCGAGACCTTGATTTATATCAACGGCTTCCGGACGAGCCGGACGAAAGAAACTTATCGTTGCAGAATGGGCGGGAATACCCCGGGACAGAGGGGCATTGCCTGGGGGATCGCCCCGCTGCAGAGGCGTCTTGCCGGGCTGGCGGCTATCGTCGTACAGTGGCCCGCAAGCCTCGTGTCCGCCCCAGGAGCTCCCATGTGTGAAATCTTCATCCGCGCGAGCGAACAGTCCTACGCGCCCGAAACCCGCTCCCTGCGCCTGCACGGGGCGGCCACCAGCCTGCGGCTGGAACAACTGTTCTGGCAGGTGCTGGAGGAAATCGCGGCGCGCGACGGCATGCGGGTGACGCAGCTGATCGAGCGCCTTTACGACGAGTTGGTGGAATACCGCGGCGAGGCCGCCAACTTCACCTCGTTCCTGCGCGTGTGCTGCCTGCGCTATCAGTTGCTGCAGGCCGAAGGCCGCATCCCGGCCGATGCCGCGGTGCCGATCCGGTCGCTCAATCCGCGGGCGGTGCTGGAAGGGCTGCCGCCGTCGATGTACGACCCGCAGCCATTGCGGTCCAAGCGTCCGGTGGCGGCGTAGCGCCGCGTCGGCGGCACCGGGGCACGCCACTCGCGGCCTGCTTCCGCCCGTATTCAGCCCTGCCGCCAGACGTAAAAAAGCCCGATCGACGATCGGGCTTTTTCGTGGCCGGAGGGCGCCTGGATCAGCCGCCCGGCTGGGCCGAGGCCATGGCCACTTCGCTTTGCACGATGCGGCGGATGCGCACGGCATCGCCGATGCGCGACAGCTTGCCCTGCGAGTCCAGCAGCACGATTGCCAGGTCGCGGCCATTGATGCGCGCCAGCATCACCAGGCATTCGCCGGCTTCGTTGATGTAGCCGGTCTTGGACACCTTGATGTCCCAGTCAGGCTTGCGCACCAGCAGGTTGGTGTTGCGGAACGTCTGCGTGCGGTTGTTGATCTCGACGTCGTACTCGGTATCGGTGGAGTAGCGGTGGATCAGCGGGCGCTGCGAGGCGGCGCGCAGCAGGCGGGCCAGGTCGTGCGGCGACGACACGTTGTCGCTGGACAGGCCGGTGGGCTCGATGAAATGCGTGCTGGTCATGCCCAGCGACTGTGCCTTGGCGTTCATGGCGGCCACGAACGCGGGCAGGCCGCCCGGGTAATGGCGACCCAGCGCGTTGGCGGCGCGGTTTTCGGACGACATCAGCGCCAGGTGCAGCATGTCGCCGCGCGACAGCTTGGTGCCCACGCGCAGGCGCGAGGTGGTGTGCTTGAGGCCGTCGATGTCTTCATCGGTGATCTCGAGCATTTCATCCATCGGCTGGTTGGCGTCCACCACCACCACCGCCGTCATCAGCTTGGAAATCGAGGCGATGGGGCGCACCACGTTCTCGTTCTTGGCGAAGATCACGGTGGAGGTGGCCAGATCCTGCACGTACGCGGTGCTGGAGCGCAGCGCGGCGGCCTCGGCGCGCACCGACACGGCGGGCGGCGGCATGGCCGCCGCGGCCGCGGCGGCAGCCGTGCGCTGTGCGCGCGACGGCTTGTTCGGCTTGCCGTTCTTGCCGGCGGCGCCCTTCTTGGATGTCCCTTGTTGGGCGACGGCCTGCTTGCCGCCCTTGGGCGGCGCTTTCTTGCCCGCAACCTGCTTGGGCGCGCCCTTGGCCGCGGCCTGTTTGCCCGAGGCGCCCTTGGGCGTGGATTTTGCGGCGGCCGACTTCGGCGCGGCTTGCTTGCCGGCGGCGGCCTTGGGCGCGCCTTTGGCCGCGCTCTGTTTGGGGGGGCCAGCCTTCTTGGCGGGCGCGGGGGCTTTCTTGGCTTGTTGCGCCTTGCAAGCGGCCGACTTGGCGTTGGTCTTGCAAGGGTCGGTGGTCTTCGCGGCGAAGGCGGCAGAGGGCAGGAGCGCGCACATCGCCAGCGCCGCCGGCGCTATCGCGTTCGCAATTGCACGTTTCCAGTTAAATGCCATGGTTTAAGCAGGCTTATCAGGCTGTGAAGAATTATTTCCCCGGTCGAGCTTGCGACGGTTCGGGAAAAGTCCAGATGAATTAGAGGCTTACGCGTCGAATTTAAACAGTAATTTCAAGTGGCGCGCAAGGCGATTCGCTATCTTCGCCCAAAAAATTATTGGGGCCGTATTGACGGATGGCGTATTGGTCACCAAACGCGTCCCGAGACGCTACCGGCGCGCCGCGCGTGAGCGTAGCCCGGATTAACCCTCATCTGGCTGAAAGCGGGGAGTTTTCTTGCGATGGCCTGGAAAGCCGAGGCCGGGGGATGGGTGGCCTCGCCGGGTGGAATCGAACCACCAATTGACCCTTAGGAGGGGCCGGTTATATCCATTTAACTACGGCGAGACGGGCGGCGTGGCCTCTCCTGCGAATCGCACAGGCCCGGCGGGGCGTCTAGTGCCTTGATATTCCAGGGAAAGACCAGGGGCGCAAGTGTAACACCATTGGATAACAACCGAAAATTAGTGGATTAAATCAACTATATGCCCTATATTGCCTGGCATGGCCAGGGGCGCCGCGCCTTGCGCGGACCCCGGCCCCATACCTAGAACATCCAGGAGCAGGCATGACCCCGACTTTCCACACGATCCTGCTGGACGTGCAGGACCGTGTCGCCACGGTGACGCTGAACCGGCCCGACAGCCGCAACGCGCTCAATTCCCTCATGTGCGCCGAGTTGGTGCAGGCTATGCAGCAATTGGCTGACAATCCGGACGCGCATGTGGTGCTGATCGCCGCCGCCGGCGCGGCATTCTGCGCCGGCGCCGACCTCAAGGAGCGTAAGAGCATGTCCAACGCGGAAATGACGGCGCGCCGGGTGCAGGGTTTTGCCGCCTATGCCGCCATCGAACGCATGCCGCAGCCGGTGATCGCGGTGGTGCAGGGGGCGGCGTTCGGTTCCGGTTGCGAGATCGCCGCGGCTTGCGACTTTGTGCTGGCCTCGTCCGACGCGACGTTCTGCTATCCGGAAGTGGGTTGGGGCACGGTCGGCGCCACGCAGCGGCTGCCGCGCGTGGCCGGCGCGCGCAAGGCCAAGGAACTGCTGTTCACCGGCCGCCGTTTCGACGCGGCCGAGGCGCGCGAGATTGGCCTGGTCAATCAGGTGTACGCGCCCGAGGCCTTGGCGGGTGAAGCCACGCAGATGGCGGCGGCCATCGCTCGCGCCGCGCCGCTCACCGTCCGGCTGACCAAGCGCAGCATCGATCAGGGATTGGCGACCACGCGCGAAGGCGCGATGGCGATCGAATTGCTGGCCATCGAGGAAAACCTGCGCGGCACCGATTGGAAGCAGGCCATCGCCGGCTTCGGCGCGGCGGGAGACAAGGCATGATCGGCCCCACGATTCTGTCGCAGGCGCTGGCGCGCCAGGTGGCCGAGCGCGGCGCGGCCGAGGCCTTCGTCGCGCCTGGCGAGCGTCACACCTGGGCGGCGCTGCAAGACGGCGCGCAACGCATCGCCCGTGGCCTGCATGCGGCCGGCGTGCGCCATGGCGACCATGTCGGCGTGCTGCTGGGCAACGGTGGCACCTGGGTGCAGGTGTTTTACGCCTGCGCGCTGCTCGGCGCGGTGACGGTGCCCGTCAACACGCGCTTCAAGACCGATGAACTGGCGTTCTGCCTGAAGCAGGCCGACGTCAAAGTGCTGCTGACGGCGGATACCTTCCTGGGCATCGATTTCCTCGATCTGCTGACGCAGGTGGAACCGGCGCTGGACCAGGCCCTGCCGGGCGCGGCGCTGCCGCTGCTGCGGCAGGTGGTGGTGCTGGGCGAGCGCTGCCCGCGCGGCGCGCGCGCCTGGGCGGACTTCCTGCGGGCGGGGGAGGCCGTCGACGATGCGGCGCTGCGGGCCTGCATGGATGCGGTGGCTCCGGAGGACGTCCTGCTGATCCAGTACACCTCGGGCACCACGTCGTTTCCCAAGGGCGTGATGCTGACGCACGCCAACATGCTGACCAATGCCTGGGCCGCGGCGCAGCGCATCGGCGTGCGGCCGGACGATCGCTATTTCAGCATCCGTCCTTACTTCCATGTGGCCGGCACCACGCTGTCGATCCTGGTCAGCCTGATGAGCGGCTGCTGCCTGCTGACCCTGCCCAAGTTCGACGTGGCCGACGCCTTGCGCATGCTCGACGAAGAGCGCTGCACCCTGACATCCGGCAACGACACCATCTTTCTCATGCTGATGGGCCATCCCGATTTCGACCGCGCGCGCATCCATCTGCGCGGCGGCTGGGCGGCGGCCGGCCCGCAGGTGATGCAGAAGATCCGCGACGTGATGGGGGTGCCGGGCATCTGCAATGCCTACGGCCAGTCCGAAGCCTCGCCCAACATCACGCTGTCGGCGCACGATGATCCCTTTGAACTGCGCGCCATGGGCTGGGCGCTGCCGCATCCCGGCATGCAGGTGCGGGTGGTGGACCCGGGCACGGGCGAGCCATTGCCGGCCGGCATGCAGGGCGAGATCCAGGCGCGCGGCTGGAGCGTGATGAAGGGCTACTACAACATGCCCGAGGCCACCGCCCGCGCGCTGGGCGCGGACGGCTGGCTCAGCACGGGCGACCTGGGCGAAATGGACGCGGCGGGCCGGTTGCGCATGGTGGGCCGCCTGAAGGACATGTTCCGCGTGGGCGGCGAGAACGTCGCGCCGGCGGAGGTGGAAGAGACCCTGCACGGCCACCCCGCCGTGCGCATGGCGCAGGTGGTCGGCGTGCCCGATGCGCGCCTGGGCGAAGTGCCGGCGGCGTTCGTGCTGCTCAAGGACGGGCAGGACTGCACGGCCGAGGAACTGACGGCCTGGTGCAAGGCGCGCTGCGCCAACTTCAAGGTGCCGCGCTATGTCGAGATCGTCGACAGCTTCGAGCACATCGGCATGACGGGCAGTTCCAAGGTGCAGAAGAACAAGCTGCGCGCCCACGCGCTGGCGCTGTTCGGACTGGAGCAACAGGCATGAGCGCGCGCGACGTGGTGCTGTGCGAATGCTTCGCGCGCGATGGGCTGCAGCATGAGCCCGACTTCATCGGCACGGCGATCAAGGCCGACCTGATCGACCGTTTCGCGGCGCTGGGCTTTGAACGGATCGAGGCGACCTCGTATTCCAATCCCAAGGTCGTGCCGCAATTCGCCGACGCCACCGACCTGCTGGCGGCGCTGCCGCGGCGCGCGGGCGTCTGGTACAAGGCCACCTGCGCCAACGCGCGCGCCGTCGAGCGCGCGCTGGTTGATATGGATGCCGGTATCGGCGCCAACGAGATCAGCCTGCTGGTCTCGGCCAGCGAATCGCATTCGACGCGCAACCTGAAGCGCGAACGCGCCGCCCAGTGGGACAACATTGCCGAGATGGCGCGGTTGGCGAACGGCCGTTTTCGCCTGATCGGCACGATTTCGGTGGCCTTCGGCTGTCCCTTCGAAGGCGCGGTCGACCCCGACGTGGTCATGGCCGACGCGCGGCGCTTCGCCGCGCTGGGCGTGGGCATGGTGACGCTGGGCGACACCACCGGCATGGCCACGCCGGCCTCGGTGCGCGACCTGTATGGCCGGATGGCGCGCGAGGTGCCCGGGGTGACGCCGGTGGCGCATTTCCACGACACGCGCGCCACCGGCCTGGTGAACTACGTGGCCGCGCTGGAGGCGGGCGTGAGGCACTTCGATTGCGCTTTCGGCGGCGTCGGCGGCCATCCGGCCAAGGTGCGCTACGGCGGCGGTCATACCGGCAACGTGGCGACGGAAGACCTGGTCAACCTGTTCGAGTCCATGGGCGTGCGCACCGGCCTGGATCTGGCGGCGATGGACGCGGTGTCGCGGCATTGCGAGGCGGTGCTGGGGCGCGCGCTGCACAGCCGCGTGGCGCAAAGCGGCTTGAACCCGCTGCTCGGCGTCGCGCGGGAGGCGGCCGCATGAGGATCGCCGGCCGCGTTTGTATATCATGCGGGCAGCGGCGCGCGACGCGCGCGCACGCCGTTTTTTTCCGCATCTGAAGAGTCCGCCCATGGCCACCCGAACCGCATCCAAGTCAGCCACCGCCGCGCGTCCCGCACCCCGGGCGTTGAAGGAACTGTTCTCGTACCGCCTGAACCGGCTGGCCTACGTGTCCAGCCGCATCGCCGCCGGCCTGAACGAAAGCCGCTATGGCGTGGGCCCGCGCGAGTGGCGCATCATCGCGCTGCTGGGCGCGGCGCCGGACATGTCGCTGAACGCGGTGGCGCGCGAGGCCAACATCGACAAGAGCCAGGCCAGTCGCACCGTGTCCGAACTGATCGAGCGCGGCCTGATCCAGCGCAGCGCCGACAGCCAGGACGGCCGCGGCGTCAGCCTGGACCTGACGCGCACCGGCCGCGCCCTGTACGAAGAGATCTTCCCGGCCGCGATCGAGCGCAATGAGGACATGCTGTCGGTGCTGTCGGAGGCCGAGCGCGAGGCCATGGAGCGCATGCTGGACAAGCTGACGGCACACGCGCTGGAGATGCTGAATGAATGCAAGGCGGAGGTGCCGGCGCGTCGCGGCCGCGGCGTGCAGCCGCGCTGAACGCGCGGGGGCGCGTCCGCGCCTTTTTTTACCCCTATTGTTGATTTAATCAATCAATTTGCTTGTCGCCATTGGAAGAGGATATCCGTGATGTCGGAACTGATCATTGAAGACCTGGGCGCGGTACGGCTGCTGCGCCTGAACCGTCCGGAAAAGCACAACGCGCTGAACACCGCGTTGACGACGATGCTGATGGACGCGCTGCGCCAGGCCGATCGCGACGACGCGGTGCGCGCGGTGGTGCTGACGGGCAATGGCAAGTCGTTCTGCGCGGGCGCCGACACCGGCGAGTTCTCGGCCCTGACGCCGGAACAGCCGGACGCGGTGCTGCGCCGCGCCGACCTGACGACCGACCTGCACCTGGTGTTCTCGCGCATGGTTAAACCCGTGATCGGCGCGGTCCATGGCAACGCGCTTGGCGGCGGCGCGGGGCTGGCGCTGGCCTGCGACCTGACGGTGATGGCCGAGGACGTGCGCTTCGGCTATCCGGAACTGCGCCACGGCATCGTGGCCGCGGTGGTCATGGCCAACCTGGTGCGCCAGGTCGGCCGCAAGCATGCCTTCGAGCTGGTGGCGATGGCCGAGCCGATCGACGGCGCGCGCGCCTTACAGCTGGGCATCGCCAACCGCGTCGCGCCCGCCGCGCAGGTGCTGGACCAGGCGCTGGCGATGGCGCAGCGCCTGGCCGGCTGGGAACCGGCCGCGATGGGGCTGACCAAGCGCGCCTTCCACCGCGCGGCCGACCTCGGGCTGGGCGAGGCGCTGGGCGTGGGCCGCGACGCCAACGTCATCATGCGGGGTTTTCGCCAGGGAGCGGCGCGATGAGGCCGCTTGAAGGCGTCACCATCCTGGACCTGTCGCGCGTGCTGGCGTGCCCGTTCGCCTCGATGATCCTGGCCGAGCTGGGCGCCGAGGTCATCAAGGTCGAGCAGCCCGGAGGCGGCGACGAGACGCGCGGCTTTGAACCCAAGGTGCAAGGCGAGGGCGGCACCGAGTCGGCATACTACCTGGCCTTCAACCGCAGCAAGCAGTCGATCACGGTGAACTTCCGTCATCCCGAGGGGCAGGCGCTGATCCGGCGATTGGCGCAGACCTGCGACGTGGTGGTCGAGAACTTCCCGGTCGGCACGCTTGCCAAGTACGGCCTGGACCGCGAGCACATCGCGCCGGACAACCCCGGCCTGATCTATTTCTCGTGCACCGGGTTCGGCATGACCGGACCGTACGCGCCGCGCAAGGGCTATGACACCGTGTTCCAGGCCATGGGCGGGATCATGAGCCTGACCGGCGAGCGGGGCGGCGGTCCGGTCAAGCCGGGCCTGCCGGTCAGCGACCTGACCTCGGGCCTGTGGGCCGCCATCGGCATCCTGTCGGCGCTGGTGGGACGGGCGCGCTCGGGGCAGGGCTGCCATATCGACTTCTCCATGCTGGACGGCCAGGTGGGCCTGCTGTCGCTGGCGGCGGCGCGCTATTTCGCGCTGGGCGAAGTGCCGCCGCGGCTGGGCACGGAGCATCCCGGCCGGGTGCCGTCCGCCGCGTTCGAGTGCGGCGACGGCCGCTGGGTGCAGATCACTGGCAGCGACCAGCACTGGAAGCCGCTGTGCGAGGCGCTCGAGCTGCCGCAATGGGCCGACGATCCGGAGCTGGCGCGCAACGCCGTGCGCGTGGCGCGCCGCGACGAAGTCATGGCCGGCCTGTCGGCGGCCGCCGCGCGGCTGACGCGCGACGAACTGTGCCGCCGCTGCGATGCGCGCGGCGTGCCGGCCGGCCCGATCCTGGATGTTGAGGAGATCCTGCACAACGAGCACGTGCTCGCGCGCGGCATGGTGGCCAGCTACGAGCATCCGTCCATCGGCCGCTTCGGCGCGGTGCCGGTGCCGTTCAAGTTCGACGGTTTCGATGATCCGAGGCTGGAGCGCCCGCCCTTGCTGGGCGAGCACACCGACAGCGTGCTGGCCGGCCGGCTGGGCCTGTCGCCAGCGCAGATCGAGGCGTTACGCGCGCAGGGCGCGATCTAGCCATCGGGGCCATGAGCCCCGGGGCCTTTCCCCGCACCACACATAAAACACAATATCCCAGGAGACAAACCATGAAGACTCTGAAGCGCCTGCTGTGCGGCGCGGCGGTGGCCGGCGCGTTGTGCGCCCCTGCCGTCGCCGCCGATTCCTATCCCTCGCAGCCGATCACGCTGGTCAACCCGTATGCCGCCGGCGGTCCCGCCGACGTGCTGGGGCGGGCGCTGGCGCGCGAGCTGGAAAAGCAGTTGGGCAAGACCATCATCGTCGAGAACAAGGCCGGCGGCGGCGCGGCCATCGGCGCCAACTTCGTGGCGCGCGCCAAGCCGGACGGCTACACATTGCTGCTCGGCACGTCGGCCGCCCACGTGGTGACGCCGCTGATGCAGCAGACGCCGTACGACGGCATCAAGGACTTCGCCTTTGTCTCGATCGTCGCCAACCAGCCCAACATGCTGGTGGTGCGGCCCACGCTCAAGGCCGACAGCGTCGAGCAGTTGATCGCGATGGCGCGCAAGGAGCCGGGCCGCATCAACTATGCCTCGGCCGGGCCCGGCAGCTCGCCGCACCTGGGCGCCGAGCTGTTTCGCGAACGCGCCGGCGTGGACATCGTCCATATCCCCTACAGCGGCGCGGCGCCCGCCATCAACGATCTGGTGGGCGGGCAGGTGGACATGGCGGTGCTGAACCTGGCCGCCAGCCTGCAATTCATCCGCAGCGGCCGGCTCAAGGCGCTGGCCTACGCCAACGACCACCGCTCGCCGTTGCTGCCCGACGTGCCGACACTGGCCGAATCCGGCGTGAAGGGCGCGGAGTCCGCCTCCTGGTACAGCCTGGCCGCGCCCAAGGGCACGCCGCCGGAGATCTTGCAGCGCCTGAACGACGCGGTGGCCAAGGTCAACGCCAATCCGGAATACAGCAAGCTGATGCAGGCGCAGGGGGTGGACCTGTGGAACATGACGCCGCAGGAAGCCACGGCCTTCGTGGAGAAAGACCAGGCCGCCATGCGCAAGCTGGTGCAGGCGGCGGGGTTGATGAAGAAATAGGACGATTCTGGCTGGATGCGAGGGCGCGTGGTGGCCCTTGGCTGATCCTGACGCGCGGGAGAATTCCTGGGCGGCCTCGGCTGCCGGGGGTTGTCCCGCCACTTTTAATGTAGTAACGTTACTACGTATTAAGCAAGGATCAAAGGATGCGCGATGTCCATCACCACACTTTCCAGCCGCGAACTCAATCAGGACGTGACCAAGGCGAAGAAGGCGGCCCTCAAGGGGCCCGTGTTCATCACGGATCGAGGCAAGCCGTCCCATGTCCTGCTCGCCATCGAGGACTACTGGCGCCTGGTCGGCAAAAAGCGAAGTATCGTCAGCGCGCTGTCGATGCCCGGCCTTGCCGACATCGAACTCGATGCTCCCCGCTCACGCGAGCTGCCTCGCCCGGCGGACGTCGCGTGATGTTCCTGCTGGATACCAACGTGCTTTCCGAACTGCGCAAGGTGGGCGACGGCAAGGCCGACAAGAACGTGACTGCCTGGCTCTCGGATGAGGATGCGGCGAATTTCTACGTTTCCGCGATAACGCTCATGGAGCTGGAGATCGGCATTCTGCGCATGGAGCGACGCGATGTCGGGCAAGGCGCGCGGTTGCGCGAGTGGATGCGTGATCACGTCCTGCCGGAGTTCTCCGACAGGACGTTGCCGCTCGATGGGGCGGTGGCATTGCGCTGCGCCAGGTTGCACGTGCCGGATATGCGTCCCGAGCGGGATGCGTTCATTGCCGCCACCGCCCTGGTGCACGGCATGACGCTGGTCACCCGGAACGTGTCTGATTTTTCGGGTTGTGGCGTGGTCATCGTCAATCCCTGGGAAGCCGGCGCGTGAATCCCGCCGCCGCCCGGGCGATACCGGGGCAGGGCTGAAACCGCGGCGACCTTCGTGCGGATGTGGGGCTCGATCCGCGCTTCACTCCGCCAGCAGCGCCGCGCGCCTGAGCGCTTCGCGCGTTTGCGCCACCAGTTGCTCGACCACCGCGCCCGCCGGCTGCAGGCTGTCGATCAGGCCCGCGCTCTGGCCAGCCTCGACCTTGCCGCCCTGCACGTCGCCGTCGAAGGCGGCCTGCTTCAAGGAACTGCCGGCGAACAGGGTCTCCAGCATGGCCTGATCGCCGCCGTGTTCGGCCGCGAGATAGTCGCGGGCGAAGGCGTTGCGCAACATTCTCACCGGCGAACGGCCGCGTCCCACCAGCGTGGTGTCGGCCACGCCCGCCGCCAGCACCGCGTCCTTATAGGCGTCGCATACGCCCGCCTCGGGCGTCAGCAGGAAGCGCGTGCCCAGCTGCGCGCCGGCCGCGCCCAGGCATAGCGCGGCCGCGATGCCGGCACCGTCGGCAATGCCGCCGGCCGCCACCACCGGCACCGACACGCGTCGCACCACCGCGCGCAGCAACACCTGCAAGCCGATCTCGTCGGGGCCTGGGTGGCCGCCGGCTTCCAGGCCGACCGCGATCACCGCGTCCACGCCGGCCGCTTCGGCCTTGGCGGCATGCTCCGGACTGGCGATCACCTGCAACCATTTTGCGCCAGCGTCGCGCGCGCGCCCAATGTGTTTCTGGGGGCCGCCCTGCGAGGCGATGATGACCGGCACGCCTTCGGCCAGGGCGATGTCCATGTGTTCCTGCGCTCGCTTGTTGTAGAGCGGGATGTTGACGGCGTACGGCGCGTCGGTGCCGGCGCGTACCGCACGGATGGCGGCCCGCAGCGCCTCGGGATACATGGGGCCGGCGGCGATCACGCCGAGCCCGCCAGCGCGCGATACGGCCAGCGCCAGCGCCGCGTTCGACGAGGCCCAGCTCATGCCGCCCTGGATGATCGGATAGCGCGTGCCCAGCAGGCGGGTCAGCGGAGTTTGCAGAGTCATGGCTGATCAGGATGGGAAAAATCCCATTCTGGAATAATTGGTTGATAAAATCAACTATATTGTTGGGTGTGGCGCAAGCCCTGGCGTGATACGCGATGCGGCGACACGGGTATTGCCGGTGGCTCCGGGTTATTTGTTTATGATGTGCGCGTCTGGCCCACGGCCCGGCCGTCCCGAGGAGGGGACGCCTTTCTCCATCAATAAGAACAATCATGTCGAGCACTACCGATACGCGTTACGTGCGCACCATCATTCTGGGTACCCTGGTGGTGCTGCTGGCCATGGGCGTGCGCGCCACCTTTGGCCTGTTCATGCAGCCGATGGGCCTGGCCCATGGCTGGAGCCGCGAAGTGTTTTCCATGGCCTTCGCGCTGCAGAATCTTGTCTGGGGCGTGGCCTGCATTTTCATGGGCATCCTGGCCGACCGCTATGGCTCCGGCCGCACCATCGCGCTGGGCGCGGCGCTGTACATGCTGGGCATGATCGGCACCCGCTTCGCCACCGACGAAACCACGCTGTACCTGAGCGCCGGCCTGCTGGTCGGCCTGGGCCAGGCCGGCACCACGTTTCCGGTGATCCTGCCGGTGGTGGCGCGCGCCGTGCCGCCGGCATACCGCAGCACCGCCATGGGCATCGCCAGCGCCGGCGGCTCGCTTGGTCAGTTCGCCGTGGTGCCGACCGGGCAGGCGCTGATTACCGGCCTGGACTGGCCGGGCGCGTTGTGGGTGCTGTCGCTGTTCGTCGCTTGCGCGGCGCCGCTGGCCTATTACCTGCGCGGCCGCCCGCAGGCCCACGGCGGGCCGCAGCAGTCGCTGACGGCGGCGGTGCGGCAGGCGGTGCGGCATCCGTCGTTCCATTTCCTGTTCTGGAGCTATTTCGTCTGCGGCTTCCACACCGCGTTCATCACCCTGCACCTGCCGGCCTACGTCACCGACGGCGGCCTGACGCCGGGGCAGGGCGCCACCGCGATCGCGCTGATCGGGCTGTTCAACGTGCTGGGGTCCTTCTACGCCGGCAAGCTCGGCGGCCGGTACAGCAAGAAGCGCTTGCTGGCGGTGGTCTACGGCATGCGCGCCTTCGGCATCCTGCTGCTGTTGTGGATGCCGCTGTCGCCGTGGGTGCTGTATGCGTTCGCGGCCTGGATGGGCCTGTTCTGGCTGGGCACGGTGCCGCTGACGCAGGGGCTGATCGGCCAGATCTATGGCCTGCGTTATGCCGCGACCCTGTCGGGCATCGTCTTTTTGGGACACCAGGTTGGCAGTTTCATCGGCGTGTGGCTGGGCGGTTATGCCTATGCCAAGACCGGCAACTACGACCTGGTCTGGTGGCTGGGCGTGGCGCTGGCGGTGGCCGCCGCGCTGCTGTGCCTGCCGGTGCGCGAGCAGCCGCTGGCGCAGCCGGCGACCGCCTGATACGCGGGTGACCCTGATGACCGACTCGCCCTCCGCATCGCCCGCCCGCCGCCATCGCGTCTGGCGACTGGCGGGCTGGGGGGCGCTGGCCCTGGTGCTGGGCCTGGCCTTCTGGGGCTATACCCAGCCCGACATGCAGATCCATTGGGAAAACCTGGCGTCGCTGTGTGGTTTCTAGCCGCGCGGGTGGGGCGAGGGCGCGGTATCCTACGGCGGTAATCGATTCCACGCCGTGCTTCCGTACCGCGTTTTCACGCCGCCCATGCAGGACGACCCGCTTTCCTACCCCGACCTGAGCCTGTCCGCCATCGGCGACATGCCTGCCGCCGACATGCTGGTGCTGACAGTCAACAACCGCCTGTCGCGCCGGCTCACGCTCGAGCTGGCCGGGTTGCTGCGCCAGGAGCGCCAGGTCAGCGAATTGCCGCGCATCCTGCCGTTGTCCGCCTGGCTGGCCGAATCCGCCAATGAGCTGGCGTTCGAGACCGATGACGACGTGCCAGCCTACCGGCTTGACGGCTTCGCTACCCAGCTGGTCTGGACCGAGGCCATCCGCGCCGAGGAGGCCGAGCGCGTGCTGCTGGACGCGAGCCAGGCCGCGCGCCTGTCGATGGACGCGGACCAGCTCATGGACGAGTGGGCGCTGCGCGTGCCGTCCGGCGCCGACACCGACGAATACCGCGGTTTCGCGCGCTGGCGCGAACGTTACCGCCAGGCCCTGGCCGCCATCGACGCCGAGGACGCCAACCAGGGCTATGCTCGCGTGTTGCGGGCGCTCGAGGACGGCCGGCTGACCGTGCCGGGCCATCTGGTGCTGGCCGGGTTCACCGACATGTCGCCACGCTTCCGGCGCCTGCTGCGGGCGTTCGAGGAACAGGGCTGCCTGATTGCGCAATGGCGCGACACGCAGCGCGCGCCCGCCGCGCCGCGCCGCTACGAGGCGCCGGACCAGGGCGCAGAATGGCGCGCGGCGGCCGAGTGGGCCGCCAGCCAGCTCAAGCGTCATCCCAGCGGCCGCTACGCCATCGTCTCGCCCCAGCTCGAAGCCGAATCGCCGTTCGCGCGGCGCATCATCAGTCAGGCGCTGGCTGGCCATGACGGCGCGCCGGCGTTCGCCTTCAACGTGGCGGTCGGCCGTCCGCTGGACGAATGGCCGCTGGCGCGCGCCGCGTTGGCGTGGCTGCGCGCGCTGGCCGAATGCGCGGCCGGCAAGGGCTGCGGCGTCGAAGTGCTGGGCGCGGCGCTGCTGGCGGGCCACTGCGCGGGCGACGTCAGCGACCGCGCCGGCATGGCCGCGCTCGATGCGCGCTGGCGCCGTCGCGGCCAGATCCGCCTGTCCGCGACGGAATGGCGCAAGCAACTGTCGCAGTTGCCGCCGCTGGCGCAGGCCTGGGACCAGGCCATGGAGATCTGGACCAAGGGGGGCGCGCGCGCCACTAGCGATGTCTGGATGTTGCGCATGAAGGCGGCGCTGACGGCGCTCGGCTTTCCCGGCGAGGGCGCGCTGGACAGCGTCGGCTATCAGGTGCTGGGCGCGTTCGGCGAGGCGTTGGGCGGCTTCTCGGCGCTGGCGCCGGCCGCCGGCAAGCTGGGCGGCGTGGCGGCGGTCAACCTGCTCCAGAGCGTGGCGCGCTCGGCCGCGTTCCAGCCGCAGCGCGACCCGCTGGCGCGCCTGGATGTGCTGGGCCTGCTGGAAGCCGAAGGCGGTTTCTGGGACGGCGTGTGGATGCTGGGCCTGACCGACGATGTGCTGCCGGCCTCGCCCAAGCCGAACCCGCTGCTGCCGCTGGCGGTGCTGCGCCAGGCCAAGGCGCCGCGCGCCACGCCCGAGCGCGAACGCGAGTGGGCCGAGGGCATCTACGCGGCGCTGTGCCGCTGCGCGCCGGAGGTCATCGTCAGCCACGCGCATATGGATGGCGAACGCGAGTTGCGGCCGTCGCCGCTGATCGCCGAAGCTGCCCTGACCGATTGGCGGCCGGCGCCGGCCGCCGCCGTGGCCGCCTTGCCGCAGGAAACCCTGGACGACGCGCAAGGGCCGCCCCTGACCTCCCACGACCATCGCGGCGGCGGGCTGGATGTATTGGACACGCAGGCGCGCAACCCCCTGTGGGCGTTCGTGCGCCACCGGCTGGGCGGGCGCGAACTCGCGGCCTATGCCGACGCGGCCACGGTGAACGTGCGCGGCCAATTCCTGCACAAGGCGTTGGAACTGGTGTGGGGCATGCTGCCCGACCAGGAGGCCTTGCATGACACGCTGGCCGGCGGCCGCCTGCCCGCCTTGCTGGAGCAGGCGGTGGGGCAGGCCGCCGAGGAAGAACTGCAGCAGTATGCGCCGGCGCTGAAGGCGCTGGAATGCGCCCGCGCACTGACGGTGCTGGCGTCGTGGCTGGACATGGAAGCCCAGCGCTTGCCTTTCGCGGTGGCGCAGGTCGAGAAGAACCATGAATGGCGCCATGGCCCGCTGCACCTGAAGCTGCGGCTGGACCGCATCGACACGCTGGCCGACGGCCGCAACGTCATCGTCGACTACAAGACCGGCGTGGCCGCCGGCAAGCCCGAGCCCGATTGGTCGCGCAGCCGTCCGGTGAACGTGCAGTTGCCGTTCTACGCCTCGGTGCTGGCCGATGCCGCCGGCGGCGAAGTGGCCGGCCTGGTGCTGGCCCAGATCCATGCGCGCCAGGTGGCGGCGCAGGGCCTGGCCGACGAAGACCTGGGCATGGAAGGCGTGACACTGGCGGCCGAGAGCAAGTACTTCGACGGCCTGTCCTGGCCCGAGATCCGCCAGCGCTGGCGCGCCGCGATCGAGTCGCTGGCCGATGAATACGTGGCGGGCCATGCCGCCAACGTCGCTTACCGCCGCGACGACCTGAAATACTGCGACGCGCTGCCTTTCCTGCGCCTGCACCTGGATGACGAGGACGCCTGAGCCATGGCCGATATGGAACGCCAGCCCCAGGACCATGCCGCGCGCGCGGCGGCGCTGGACCCCGCACGCTCTTTCCTGGTGCAGGCGCCCGCCGGCTCCGGCAAGACCGAACTGCTGACCGACCGCATCCTGGCGCTGCTGGCCACCGTCAACCGCCCCGAGGAAATCGTCGCCATCACCTTCACGCGCAAGGCGGCGTCGGAGATGCATGCGCGCGTGTTGAGCAAGTTGCGCCGCGGCCTGGACGCGCCGCCGGAGGCCGCCCACGAACGCCGCAGTTGGGAACTGGCGCGCGCCGCGCTGGCGCGCAACGCCGAACTGGAATGGCACCTGCTGGAGCATCCGGCGCGGCTGGCGATCCGCACCATCGACTCGTTCTGCGCCGGCCTGGTCCGCAGCATGCCGTGGCTATCCGAACTGGGCGGCATGCCCGAAATCACCGACGACGCCCGCGCCCACTACGAAGCGGCGGCGCGCGCCACGCTCGACCTGGCGGACGACTACGACGCGGTTCGCATCCTGCTGCAGCACATGGACGTGGACGTGCAGGCGGCCAAGGACGCCATCGCCGACATGCTCGGTCAGCGCGACCAGTGGCTGCCGCTGCTGCGCCATGGCTCCGACCGCGAGGCGCTGGAGCAAACCCTGGCCGAGGCCATCGGCGAGGACCTGGACGCGCTGTGCGAGGCCATGCCCTACGGCTGGGCCGACGCGCTGTCCGGCCCGGCGCGGCTGGCCGCGGCGCAATTGCAGGACGGCGGCGAGGACGACCGCCTGGCGGCCTTGCTCGACTGGACCGAGGAACTGCCGGCCGACGCCGAGGTACTGGACCAGTGGCGCGCCGTTGCGCATCTGCTGCTCACCGGCAATGGTTCGCTGCGCAAGACCGTCACCAAGACACTCGGTTTTCCGCCCAAGTGCGCGCATAAAGAACCCTTCGTCGCCTGGCTCGAGAGCGCCGATGGCGACGCGCCGTGGGTGCGGCGCCTGGCCGCCGTGCGCGATATCCCCGCGCCGCGCTTGAGCGATGCCCAATGGGAAGTGCTGGGCGCGCAGTTGATGACGCTGGCGCTGGCGGTGGCGCAATTGCGCCTGCGCTTTGCCGACACCGGCGAGGTCGATTTCATCGAGATCTCGCAGCGCGCCGCCTCGGCGCTGGGCAGCGCCGACGATCCGGGCGAGCTGCTGCTCAAGCTCGACGCGTCCATCCGCCACCTGCTGATCGACGAATTCCAGGACACCAGCCAGACGCAGCTCGATCTGTTGAAAACGTTGACCTCCGGCTGGCAGGAGGGCGACGGCCGCAGCCTGTTCCTGGTGGGCGATCCGATGCAGTCGATCTACCGTTTCCGCAAGGCGGAGGTGGGGCTGTTCCTCGAAGTCGCGCAAACGGGCGTGGGCGAACTGCAACCGGGTTTCCTCAACCTGACCGACAATTTCCGCTCGCAGGCCGGCATCGTCGACTGGGTCAACCAGTCGTTCGCGCAACTCTTGCCCAAGCGCAGCGACGCCGCCGCGGGCGCCATCAAGTACAGCCCGTCCACGGCTTTTCACGAGGCCTTGCCGGATCCGGCGGTGCGCTTCCATCCCGCCTGGTCGCGCGCCGGCGCCGCGCCGGCCGAGGAACAGGCCGAGGACATCGCCGTCGGCCTGGTGCGGCAGGCGCTGGCCGAACACGCGGGCAGCAAGCACCCGGTCGCCATCCTGGTGCGGGCCCGCAGCCACCTGGGCAACCTGACGCGCCGGCTGGCGCAGGAAGGCATCCGCTGTCGCGCGGTGGACCTGGTGCCGCTGGCGCTGCGGCCGGTGGTGGCGGACCTGGTGCAACTGGTGCGGGCGCTGTCGCATCCGGGCGACCGGCTGGCGTGGCTGTCGGTGCTGCGCGCGCCGTTCTGCGGCCTGACGCTGGAATCGCTGCAGCGCCTGTTCGGCGCCGATCACGTGACGCCGGTGCCGGTGCTGCTGGAGCGCCTGTTGCGCCCGGCGCCGGCGAAGGCCGTGGCGGCGCCCGTGGCCACCGCCGCGGCGGCGCGGCAGGGATCGCTGTTCGACGACACCGAGCACCCGGCGCAAGGGGCTTTGTTCGACGATGCGGCGCCTGATGCCTCGCGCGCTGATCCGGCGTTGATGCCGATCGCGGCCAGCGATGGCGAGCCTTCGTTCAGCGGCGCCGATACCCCGCGTTCGGCCGAGGCCGTGCTGCGCCCCGAGGAATACGCGCGCCTGCGGCAGGTGGCGGCGATATTGCTGGATACGCGCAACGCCTCGGGCGCGATGCCGTTCGCGGCCTGGGTCGAGACGCTGTGGCGCCGCCTGGGCGGGCCGGCGCTCTACAGCGGCCCGTCGGTCGCCAACGACGCCGAAAGCCTGTTCCAGCTGGTCGAGCGCCTGGCGCCGCACGGGGCCATCGACGCGGCCGCGCTGGATACCGGCATCGCCCGCCTGTTCGCCGCGCCCGACGCCGCCGACGAAGAGGCCGCGGTCGAGATCATGACCATGCACAAGTCCAAGGGCCTGCAGTTCGAGACCGTGATCCTGTACGGCCTGCATCGCGCGCCGCGCGGCGACCAGCCGCCGCTGGTGCGGTTCGAGCAAAGCGGCGGCCGCGTGCTGTTCGGCCCGGTCAAGCCGCGCGCCGAAACCGAGGCCGATCCCGTGTCGCGCTACCTGGGCGCGCGCGAGGCCCGCCGCGCCTCCTATGAGATCGACCGCCTGCTGTACGTCGCCGCCACCCGCGCCCGCAAGCGCCTGCATCTGGTCGGCCACGTCAGCGTCGACGAGGCCAGCGGCCAGCCCAAGACGCCATCCTCCGCGAGCCTGCTGGGCCGCCTCTGGCCCTGCTTGGCGACACCGGTGCCGCCGGCCGCCGATGGCGACACGGCCGAGCCAGTGGCCGACGCGCCCGAGTGGCAAGGCGAACCGCTGCGCCGGCTGCACCGTGACGGCCTGGCGCAATTGGCGCGGCAGGCCGACGTCGCCATCAGCCCCGGCTTCGCCGCCGCCGCGCGCGGCGCCTGGGGCGACAGCGCCGAGCATCCGGCCTGGCAACTCGAATCCGGCTACGACGCCGCCATCGGCACCCTGGCCCACGCCTGGCTGGCCCGCATCGGCCAGGACGGCATCGCGGCCTGGCCGGCCGACGCCCTGGCCCAGCGCCTGCCCGCCATGCGCCGCCAACTGACCCGCGCCGGCATCCCCGCCAGCCAGGCCGACGCCGCCGCCGAGGCCGTCCTGGACACCCTCCAGTCCACCCTGGCCGACGACCGCGGCCTCTGGCTCCTCTCCCAATCCGGCGCCCGCCGCGAATGGCCCCTCATCGACGCCGCCGGCAAGGTCTCCGTCATCGACCTGGCCCTCAGCACCGAAGACGGCTGGCTCATCGTCGACTACAAAACAGGCCGCCCCCAACCCAACGAATCCCCCGCCGCCTTCGCCCAGCGCATGCGCCAACGCCACGGCGACCAACTCCTGCGCTACTGCGCCCAAGTCACCGCCCTGGACGGCCGCAAAGCCCGCGCCGCCCTCTACTTCCCCCGCGCCCGCGCCTGGATAGACCTGTAGCAGCCCCCCTGCCCAACCAGGGCAAGCCAAGCCAAAGCAAGCGAGGCAGGCAAAGCGGAGCAAGCCAAGCGAAGTAAAAGCAAGGCAAGCCAGGGCAGAGCCAGGCAAAGCGAAGCGAGCCAAGCGAAGTAAAGAAGTAGAGGTAAGCCAGGGCAGAGCCAGGCAAAGCGAAGCGAGCCAAGCAAAGTAAAGGCAAGGCAAGCCAAGGCAGAGCCAGGCAACGCCAGACAAGGCAAACCAAGCCAAGCCAAAGCAAGCGAGCCAGCCAGCCAGGCAAAGCGAAGCGAGCCGCCAAGACAAGCGAAGCAACGTCTTCTCCCCCTCCCCCTCGGGGGGAGGGCCGGGGAGGGGGCGCACATACAGCCCCCCGGGGCCCGCCAAGCAAGAGGCTAGCCGAGCGAGCAACGCGAAGCTCTGCTAGAATCTTGCTTGGCGGGCCCCTTCGCATGGTTCGACGGTGAACCTGGTCAGGTCGGGAACGAAGCAGCCATAGTCGTTTAGGGTCAGTGCCGGAGTAAGGCTCGCCAACCGGTTTTCGCAAAGGGGACGGGGTTGTTTTCCAAGGGGATTTCCCTGGAAGATGATTCCGTCCCCTTTGCATTTCGCGCCGGCAATCGCATAGGCTCTTGCAAAGGCTCTACAATCCCGCCATGACTTATCTGGTACTGGCCCGCAAGTGGCGGCCGCGATCGTTCGATACCCTCGTGGGACAGGATCACGTGGTGCGCGCGCTGACGCATGCGCTCGACACCCAGCGCCTGCACCACGCCTGGCTGTTCACCGGCACCCGCGGCGTCGGCAAGACCACGCTGTCGCGCATCCTGGCCAAATCGCTCAACTGCGAAACCGGCATCACTTCCAAGCCCTGCGGCGTCTGTCGCGCCTGCACCGAGATCGATGCCGGCCGTTTCGTCGACTACCTCGAACTGGACGCGGCCTCCAACCGCGGCGTCGAGGAAATGACCCAGTTGCTGGAGCAGGCCGTCTACGCGCCGGGCGCGGGCCGCTTCAAGGTCTACATGATCGACGAAGTGCACATGCTCACCGGGCACGCGTTCAACGCGATGCTCAAGACGCTGGAAGAGCCGCCGCCGCACGTCAAATTCATCCTGGCCACCACCGACCCGCAGAAGATCCCGGTCACGGTGCTGTCGCGCTGCCTGCAATTCAATCTGAAGCAGATGCCGGCCGACTCCATCGTGGGCCACCTGCAGGCGGTGCTGGGCGAGGAGCAGGTCGGCTTCGAAGTGCCGGCCCTGCGCCTGATCGGCCAGGCCGCGTCGGGTTCGATGCGCGACGCGCTGTCGCTGACCGACCAGGCCATCGCCTATAGCGCCGGCAATCTCACCGAGGACGCCGTGCGCGGCATGCTCGGCACCATCGACCAGCGCCACCTGGTGCGCCTGCTGGACGCTTTGTCCACGGGCGACGCCAAGGGCGTGCTGGCGGTGGCCGACGAACTCGCCACGCGCGGCCTGTCGTACGCCGGCGCGCTGGCCGACCTGGCGGTGCTGCTGTCGCGCGTCGCCATCGAGCAGCGCGTGTCCGGCGTGATGCCGGCCGAGGATCCGCTGGCGGCCGACATCGCCCGCCTGGCGCAGACCCTGCATCCCGACGCTGTGCAACTGTTCTACTCGGTGGCGGTGCACAGCCGCGGCGAACTGACGCTGGCGCCGGACGAGTACGCCGGTTTCATCATGGCCTGCCTGCGCATGCTGGCGCTCAACGGTGACGCCGGTCCGCAGACCGCCATCGAAGCGCCCGCCACGCCGGCCCGCCAGACGGCCGAGCCCGCCGTGGCCACCGCGCAGCCGCCGCAAGCGGCGCCGGTCGCCGCCGCGCCGGTGGGGGAACGCGTTGTACCCGTGGCGCAACCGGTCGCGCCCGCGCCGGCCCCCGTGGCGACAGCCCCCGCGCCGTCCTCCCCCGCCAGCGTGCCGCAAGCGAACGCCGCGCCGGCTGCCGCGCCCGCGGCTGTTGCGCCCACGGCGGTGGCCACGCCGCCTGTTGCAGCGCCGGTTGCCGCACCCGTCGCCACGCCCGCCCAGCCGGCCGCTGCCAGCGTGCCGCCTTGGGAAGATGCGCCGACCGCCGCCGGTTCCGCCCAGGCGGCCGTCGACGCCGCTGCCCAGCCGTCGTCCCCCATGAATACCGCCGCGCCGAGCGTGCCGGCCACGGCATCGCCCGGTGCCGCGCCCGCCGTCGCGGATGCCCCAGCCACGGACGCCTCCGCCACCCCGGCGCCCGCCAAGTCGGCCCCGCTGGCCGTGACGCCCGCGGCCGCCGCGGTCGCGCCGGCCGCCGATGACGACGGTCCGCCGTCCTGGGTCGACGAAGAAATCCCGTTCGAGGCCGAAGGCGGCTTCGTGCCTGATGCTGGCTTCGCGTCCGACGGCGGTTTCACGTCCGACCCCGACGACGATTTCGAAACGCTGGCCAGCGCGCCCTCGGCCGCGCCCGCCCCGCCGGCGGCTCCCGCCCGACGCGAAGGCCCGGCTTCCGCTCGCAAGCGCCAGTCGCGCGCGCGCCTGGCCGACATGACCTCCGCCGCGTGGCCCGAGCTGGCCGCGCGCCTGCCGGTCACCGGCCTGGCCGCCGAGCTGGCGCGCCAGAGTGAATGGGCCGGCGTGCAGGGCGATGCCATCAT
Source organism: Achromobacter sp. HNDS-1 (assembly GCF_040084795.1). Lineage (NCBI taxonomy): Bacteria > Pseudomonadati > Pseudomonadota > Betaproteobacteria > Burkholderiales > Alcaligenaceae > Achromobacter > Achromobacter sp. HNDS-1. Next base: position 1,848,754 of record NZ_CP157584.1, on the reverse strand, counting down.
CCTGCGCGTGGCCGTCAAGACACTGGCGGAAAGCGAAAGCCGCGTGCGCCTGCAGACGGTGCTGTGCGAACACTTCGGCCAGGGTATCCGGCTGGACGTGGACGTCGGCGCGGTCGGTGAAGCCACGGCCCACGCCGTGGCCCAGGCCGAGCGCGCGGCGCGCCAGCAGGCCGCCGAGGACGCGGTCGCCGTCGATCCCTTCGTGCAGGCGCTGGTGGCGGACTTCGGCGCCCATGTCGTGGCCGGTTCGATCCGCCACGTCGACTCTCCCTCCGCCGCCGCGTAACGCGCCGGCCAATCCCTACATTCCCTCGTTCAAGGAAGCTCCATCATGATGAAAGGACAACTGGCCGGCCTGATGCGCCAGGCGCAGCAGATGCAGGAAAACATGAAGAAGGCGCAGGACGCGCTGGCCGAGATCCAGGTCGAAGGCGCCTCCGGCGGCGGCCTGGTCAAGGTCACCATGACCTGCCGCCACGACGTCAAGCGCGTCGAAATCGATCCGTCGCTGCTGGCCGACGACAAGGACATGCTGGAAGACCTGGTCGCCGCCGCCTTCAACGACGCGCTGCGCAAGGCCGAAGCCACCTCGCAGGAAAAGATGGCGTCCGTCACCGCCGGCATGCCGCTGCCCCCGGGCATGAAGCTGCCGTTCTGATCGAACGTTCCGGCCGCCGCCGCCCCGGGCGGCGCGGCCTTTGCCGTCCGCAAGTTGCCGTCGTGTCATGGACCCTCTACTGCCCGAACCCGAACCGCTGGTCTCGCTGATCGAGGCGCTGCGGCGCCTGCCCGGCGTGGGTGTGCGTTCCGCGCGACGCATGGCCTATCACCTGCTGCAGCACGACCCCCAGGGCGCCGACATGCTCGGACGCGCGTTGGCGGGGGCGGTGCGCGACCTGCGCCACTGCTCGCGTTGCAACAGCTTCGCCGAAGAGGATGTGTGCGCCACCTGCGCCAATCCCAAGCGTGATCCTTCCCTGCTGTGCATCGTCGAGACGCCGGCCGACCAGAACATGATCGAGTCCAGCCACGGCTACCGCGGCCTGTACTACGTGTTGATGGGGCGGGTGGCGCCGCTCGAGGGCATCGGCCCGCGCGAGCTGGATTTCGACCGCGTCATCCGCCGCGCCACCGACGGCGTGGTGCAGGAGGTGATCCTGGCCACCAACTTCACCGCCGAAGGCGAGACCACCGCGCATTTTCTGGGCGAGGCCCTGGGTGAACGCGGCCTGCGCGTCACGCGCCTGGCGCGCGGCGTGCCGGCCGGCAGCGAGCTGGAATACGTGGACGCCGGCACCATCGCCTGGGCGCTGATGGAGCGCAAGACCACCTGACACGCCCCCACAATAGCGCGCCGGCAATGTACCGGCGGGCATTGGAAAAACGGCCCGCCCGCGCGGCGCGGCCTCCACGAGAGGAAGACAACCAACATGTCAGCCCTGACCGGCCTGAAGGTCCTGGAACTCGGCACGCTCATCGCCGGCCCGTTCGCCGCGCGCATCTTCGGCGAATTCGGCGCCGACGTCATCAAGGTGGAAACGCCGCACGGCCCCGACGGCACGGGCGGGGGCGACCCCATCCGCAGCTGGCGCCACCTGCATGAAGGCAATTCGCTGTGGTGGACCGTGCAGGCCCGCAACAAGCAATCCATTGCCCTCAATCTCAAGCATCCCGAGGCCCGCGAAATCGCCCGCAAACTGGCGCTGGACGCCGACGTGGTGGTCGAGAACTATCGCCCCGGCGTGCTGGAGAAGTGGGGCCTGGGCTTCGAGCAGCTGCGCGCCATCAACCCCGCCCTCATCATGGTGCGCCTGTCCGGCTACGGCCAGACCGGCCCGATGAAGGATCAGCCGGGCTTCGGCGCCATCGGCGAATCCATGGGCGGCCTGCGCTACGTGTCCGGGCATCCCGACCGGCCGCCGCTGCGGGTCGGCATCTCGATCGGCGATTCAATCGCCGCGCTGCATGGCGTGATCGGCGCCATGATGGCGCTGCGCCACCGCGACGCCACCGGCGGGCGCTGGAACGGCGTGCAGGGCGAAGGGTGCCAGGCGGGGCAGGGCCAGATGGTCGACGTGGCCTTGTACGAGGCCGTGTTCAACATGATGGAAAGCCTGGTGCCCGAGTACGACGTGGCCGGGGTGGTGCGCGAACGCACCGGCGGCGCGCTGCCCGGCATCGTGCCGTCCAACACCTACACCACGCGCGACGGCCAGAACATCGTCATCGCCGGCAATGGCGACGCGATCTTCCACCGCCTGATGCTGGCCATCGGCCGCGACGACCTGGCCTCGGACCCGGACCTGGTGCGCAACGATGGCCGCGCCCGCCGGGTCGCCGAGATCGATGGCGCCATCCAGCAATGGTGCGACGGCCGCGGCATCGAGGAAGCGCTCAACACCCTGAAGGCGGCCGACGTGCCGGTCGGCAAGATCTACAGCGTGGCCGACATGTTCAGCGATCCGCAGTTCCTGGCGCGCCGCATGATCGAACAGCACCACTTCGCCGACGGCAGTCCGGTCAAGCTGCCGGCGGTGGTGCCCAAGCTCTCGGAAACCCCGGGCGGGACCCGCTGGATCGGTCCGTCATTAGGGGAACATACCGAGGAAGTCCTGAAATCGCTGGGGTATGATTCAGCGGCTATCGACAAGCTGGCGCAGACCGGCGCTATCGGTATCCCCGCACCCAAGGAGACAACACATGTCAGTCACACGCCGTGATCTGCTCAAGATGGCCGGCGCCGCCGGCGTCATGGGCATGGCCCCCGCCATCGTGCGCGCCCAGAAGCTGGAGAAGACCAAGGTCCAGATCGCCGTGGGCGGCAAGCCCCTGATCTACTACCTGCCGCTGTCCATCGCCGAGGCGCGCGGTTACTTCAAGGACGAGGGTCTGGACGTCTCCATCGCCGACTTTGCCGGCGGCTCCAAGGCGCTGCAGGCCGTGGTGGGCGGCAGCGCCGACGTGGTCTCGGGCGCGTTCGAGCACACCCTTGCCATGCAATCGAAGGGCCAGGCCTACCGCGCCTTCGTGCTGCAGGGCCGCGCGCCGATGATCGGCGTGGGCGTCTCCAAGAAGAACCTGCCCAACTACAAGGGCCCGGCCGACCTCAAGGGCAAGAAGATCGGCGTGACGGCGCCGGGCTCGTCCACCAACATGGTGGTCAGCTTCTTCCTGGCCAAGCACGGCCTGAAGGCTTCCGACGTTTCCATCATCGGCGTGGGCGCCGGCGCCGGCGCGGTGACCGCGCTGCGCAGCGGCCAGATCGACGCCATCTCCAACACCGACCCCGTGGTGTCGATGCTGGAAATGCCGGGCGACATCCAGATCATCGTCGACACCCGCACGCTCAAGGACACGCAGGACATCTTCGGCGGCAACATGCCGGCCGGCTGCCTGTACGCGCCGCAGGCGTTCATCGACGCCAATCCCAATACCGTGCAGGCGCTCACCAACGCCATGGTGCGCGCCGACAAGTGGATCCAGAAGGCCGGCCCCGACGAGATCGCCAAGGTCGTGCCGGAAACCTACCTGCTGGGTGACCCGGCGGTGTACAAGGCCGCCATCGGCAAGAGCCTCGAGGGCCTGTCGCCCGACGGCATGATCCCCGAGGACGGCGCCGCCACCGCGCTCAAGGCCCTGGCCGCGTACCAGGCGGATTTCGACGGCGCCAAGATCGATCCGTCCAAGGTCTGGACCAACGATTTCGCCCGCCGCGCCAACGAGAAGTACCCCAATGGCTGACGCCGCGCTATCGCTGGAAAACATCAGCTGCACCTTCGTCTCCCGCGACGACCGCTCGCAGCGCTACACCGCCGTCAGCGACACGAGCCTGGCCATCGCGCCGGGCGAGTTCGTGTCGGTGGTGGGCCCCACGGGCTGCGGCAAGTCCACCCTGCTCAACGTCAGCGCCGGCCTGCTGGCGCCGTCGTCGGGCCAGGTAAAGGTCTTCGGCCAGCCGCTGTCGGGCATCAATTCGCGCGCCGGCTACATGTTCCAGGGCGAGGCGCTGCTGCCCTGGCGCAGCGCGCTCGACAACGTAGTGGCCGGGCTGGATTTCGCCGGCGTGCCGCGCGACGAGGCGCTCGAGCGCGGCCGCGACTGGATGCGCCGCGTCGGCCTGGGCGGCTTCGAGAGCCGCTATCCGCACCAGATGTCGGGCGGCATGCGCAAGCGCGCCATGCTGGCGCAGACGCTGATCCGTGACCCTGACATCATCCTCATGGACGAGCCGTTCTCGGCGCTCGACATCCAGACGCGCCAGCTGATGGAAAACGAGGTGCTGGACCTGTGGATGGCCAAGCGCAAGGCGGTGCTGTTCATCACCCATGACCTGGACGAAGCCATCGCCATGAGCGACCGCGTGGTGGTGCTGTCGGCCGGGCCGGGCACGCATCCCATCGGCGAGTTCGCCATCGACCTGCCGCGTCCGCGCGACGTGGCCGAAGTGCGCAACAACCTGCGCTTCGTCGAATTGCACGCGGCCATCTGGGCCGTGCTGCGCGAGGAAGTGCTCAAGGGCTATGCCCAACAACAGAAGCGGGCCTGAGGCCCCTGCCTGATCCAGGCCGCGCCCGCTTCCCATCGAACAGGCCCTGACCATGTCCAAGTCGTTCAAACCGGGTTCCGCCAGCCTGCGCTTCTGGCAGTTGCTGCTGCTCGTCGTCATCCTGGGCGTGTGGCATTTCGCCTCGCGCGATTCCAAGGTGGCGTTCTTCTTCGGCGAGCCCCTCAAGGTGTGGGGCCGCATCTGGGCCTGGTTCGTCACCAATGCCGACATCTACACCCACCTGTGGGTCACGCTGACCGAAACCGTGCTGGCCTTTTTCATCGGCACCATCGCCGGCCTGGCCTTCGGCCTGTGGCTGGGCCTGTCGCCGCGCGCCAGCGCGATCCTCGATCCCTACATCAAGGCGGCCAACTCGATGCCGCGCGTGATCCTGGCGCCGATCTTCGGCATGTGGTTCGGGCTCGGCATCTGGTCCAAGGTGGCGCTGGCGGTGACGCTGGTGTTCTTCATCGTCTTCTTCAACGTCTACCAGGGCGTGCGCGAAGTCAGCCCGACGCTGCTGGACAACGCCCGCATGCTGGGCGCGCGCCGCCGCCAGCTACTGCGCCACGTCTACCTGCCGTCGGCCACCAGCTGGGTGTTCTCCAGTCTGCACACCTCGGTGGGCCTGGCCTTCGTCGGCGCGGTCGTGGGCGAATACCTGGGCTCGGCCAGCGGCGTCGGCTACCTGATCCTGCAGGCCGAGGGCACCTTCGACGTCAACACGGTGTTTGCCGGCATCGTGGTGCTGACCGCGTTCGCGCTGGTGCTGGATTACATCGTCGGGATCGGTGAAAAACGTTTGATGAAGTGGCAGCCGAAGTCGGGCGAGACCGAGAAGATCTGACCCGCTGGCCGTCCTGGAGCCGCGCGGTGGCGCGGCCCGGCGGCTATCGCTGGCCCGGGCTCTGCAGGGCGCCCTGGTCCCGCAGCCAGGCGGCGAGGCTGTCGAACGCGTCGCGCGCGCCTTTCAGCGCCTGCGCTTCCTGTCCTTGCGCCGCCACGTCCAGGTGTTGCAGGAAACCCTTCCACAGTGGCCCGACCTCATCGCCATAGCCGCGCAGGTAGCGCAGCGGCAACGGCGGATCGGCGGCTTCGAGCCGCTTGGCCAGGAAGCGTCCGCCCAGTTGCGAACCCTCGACCACGTAGGCCACGCCCAGTGCGTAGGCGTCGGCCGCCCGCGGGCGCGGCGCATCGGGGCATTGCGGAACCGGCGCGCTGTCGCCCGCCGCGCGCAGGTCGGCGCGGATCAGCGCGCTCTTGCCGTCCCGCTCTTCGGCCCGCAGCGCGGCGGGCCAGTCCAGTTGCCACAGCCGGTTTTCCACCGGTTCAAGCCAGCCCAGCATGGCGCGAAGATACGCCACATAGCGGGCCGGACTGACGTTGCCATCGGCCAGCGCCAGCCCCTGATCCAGGGCCTCGTGGCGGTCGCGGGTGCCATCACGCAGGAATTGGTGCACCGGGGAGATCATGCGGGTTCCTTGCCGGAGGCGGCGCGGTGCAACGACCAGCTCTGTGGCTGCCGCTCGAAGCGCCAGCCTGAATCGGCGGCCAGCCATTCGATGTCGCGCGTGTCGAACAGCGCGGGTCCGTCCGGCGCCTGCGCGGGCATGTTGAAGCGGGCATGCCATGCCGATGGGTCGGCCGTGTCGAGCTCCACTTCGGCGCCTTCGGGCAGCCAGGCCACCAGGCACAGCAGCCAGGCCATGAGCAGATAACGACTGCTGAAAGCGGGCAGTTCGAGCGCGCCCGGGTCCTCGGGCCAGCGGACCCGGCGCTTGGACCACATCAATTGCGAGAACAGCAGCTTGCGGCATTCCTTGAGCAGCGTCGCCAGCGGCAGCGTCGCGCCGTTGTCGCTGAACCACTGGTCCAGGTCGCGGATCACGCTGACGCTGTCTTCCAGCATGTCGTTGAGGTCTCCGGCCAGCCGTTCGCAGCGCTGCTGCCGGGCCTCGGCATCCGCGCCTTCCGGCGCGTGACTCAGCATGGCCGCCGCCAAGGTGGCATTCGATAGCGGCGCGATGGCCTCGTGGCGCAGCACCGGGAATATCTGCGCCAGCACCTTCAGCCTTACGCCTTGCGCGGCCAGCGCCTGGGCGGAAATATCGACTTGCATGGCGGTGTCAGCCCGCCTGGCGCAGCACGGTCAGCAGCGCATCGGGGTCGGCGGGCTTTTCGATCCAGCCATCGAACAGGGCGGAGGCGTCTTCGTGCCGTTCATGCCGCGCCAGGCCGCTCAGGGCGTAAATGCGCGATGACACATTGCGTTCGCGCAGCCGGCGGGCCAGCTCGTAGCCGTCCATGTCGGGAAGCAGGATGTCAACCAGCACTGCTTCGGGGGCGAACGTGGCGGCCTGCCGCAGCGCGTCTTCGCCGGTACCCGCGCAGCGCGCCTCCAGGCCGGACAGCGCCAGGAATTCGGCCAGCAGTTCCGAGCCCATTTCATTGTCGTCAACCAGCAGGACGCGTAGGGCACGCTCGTCGTTCAAGGGGTGTCTCCAGATTCGGGGACCTGCGGCGCATCCTGGTCGCGCGGCAGGGTAACGGTGAAAATGACCAGACCGTCGCGGCAGTCGACGGCGATCTCGCCCTGGTGGTCGCGCACCACCTGCTCGGCGATGTACAGGCCGAGCCCGAGGCCGTTGCGGTTGCGCGATTGGCCCAGGGATTCGGGCTTGAAGGGCGAGAACAGGTGCGCCATGACCTCGTCGGGGATTGGCGCGCCATGGTTGGCCACGGTGAGTTCGATGGCGTCGCCACGCGGCATCGCGCTGACGTGGATCGGCATGCGCGGCGCGCCATGCTGGCGGGCGTTGCTCATCAGGTTGGTGACCACCTGGGCGATGCGGTCGGTGTCGGCCGTCAGCACCAGGTCGGGGTGCACGTCCGGCTCGATGAGCAGGCCGGGATAGGCTTGGCGCTTTTCCTCGATCAGGCCGTTCAAAAGGTCGGACAGGCGGCATTCGCGCTTTTCGATGCCGAGCCCCATGCCACCCTGCAGCCGCGAAAGATCCAGCACCTGCGAGATCAGGCGCTGCATGCGTCCGCTGGAATAGCGGATGCGCTCGCCCATGCGGGCGCCGGCGTCGGTCCGCGAAAGCAGCGTGGCCGCCATGGAAATCGATTGCAGCGGATCGCGCAGGTCATGGCCCAGCATCGCCAGCAGCGCGGTGCGGGCGCGGTCGACGTCGGCGGCGCGGCTGGTGGCGATGTGCGACAGCTCGTCGCGCAGGTTGTCGGCCGCCTCGAGTTCGGCCGGCAGCCAGGGCGGGCTGGTGTCGCGCATGACCTCGCGCCAGGCGTCGAACGAGCCGCGCGGGGTCAGGCGCGGCCCCAGGTTGCCCACCGCGTATTGCTTTTCGGGTTTGCCGCCCCACACCACGGTCTCGATCTGTTCGCGCCGCAACCAGATCAGCCAGCCGTTGTTCATCGGGTCGAACTTGCACGCCAGCAGGCCCGCGTAGGGCACCAGGTCGGTCTGCAGCTCGGGATAGTCGCGCGCGATGTGGTTGGTGTGGACCACACGTTGCCCGCTCTGGTCCAGCGCGCACAGGATGCCGGCAAGTTCGCCGCGCGGCGCGATGCCTCCGAACACCGTGACGCTGTTGCCCCACAGGCACAGCGCGGCGTCGTTGGCGATCAGCGAGGCGGGCGTTTCCGGGCCGCCGGAAAGGGCCTGGTGGATGTTTTCGGAATCCGACGCACGCTCGGTCAGCCGGCTGACCAGCGCGGCATTGCGCCGTGTCTGCGCGGCGCGGTCGTTGCCCTCGATGGTCGCCAGCGCCGCGGACAGCACCTGCGCCAGGGCCTCGCAGGCCAGCCGGGCCGGGTAGGGTACGAGGCGCGGCGAATGGTGGTGGCAGGCGATCATGCCCCAGAGCCTGCCGCCGATCACCAGCGACAGGCTCATAGTGGCGCGCACGCCCATGTTGGCCATGTATTCCAGATGGACCGGCGATACGCTGCGCAGCACCGAGAAGCTCATGTCGAGCGGCGCCTCGATGCCGTCCTGCGCCAGCACCCGCACCGGCTGGTACTGGCCGTCGGCGATCTGGCGCAAGGTATTCACGGTGTACAGGCGGCGCGCCTGGGCCGGAATGTCGCCGGCGGGATAGCGGCGCCCGACCCAGTCTTCGAGCGCGGGATCGCCGCGCCGCTCGGCCACGATCTCGCCGCTGTCGTCGGGATGGAAGCGATAGGCCATGACGCGGTCGAAGCCGGTGGCGCGTTGCACCTCCTGCACGGCGCGCTCCAGCAGGCCGGCGATGTCGCGCTGCGCCCGCACGCGCTCGATGCTGCGGTAGATCAGCGCCGGATCGGCGATGCCGGCGTCGTTGCCGCGGCGTTCGAGTTCGATCAGCGTCAGGTCGTCGGTGTTGCGGTGGGCGATGACGTCGTAGGCGTGCCCGTCCAGCGAGATGCTGAGCGGATCGAAGACAGGATCGTCCTGGGACAGCCAGCCCGGCAGGTTCCGCGCCAGGCCCGGCGGCAGCGAAGCCGGATCGCAGCGATAGCCCAATGCGACCGGCATCCCGAGCACCTGCGGCGCGTTTTCGCTGGCGTAGCGCAACACGCCCGCGGCATCGAAGGCGAGCAACGCGCCCAGGGGCTGGATCGCGCCCGGGACGTGAATCGGTTCGCTGTCGCAGTTCGCGAGCGTGACAGGCGGGTGCGACTGGGTGGGCGCATTCATTCTAGGCTTGTCCTGGAGGTGCGCAATGTGTTGTCATTATGTCAAAGTTCTTGCGAATGTGTGCATATGCAGCGTCGGGGATTTTGGCGCGCGCCGCCTCGTCTTTTGGGCGTCCACCATCCCCCTGGCCGTTTGGCGCAAGCGGCCGGATTATTCCGGAGTTTTCATGGCGCGTCTTCCCTACGCCGATCTGTCCCATCCCGAAGCGCGACCCCTGGTCGAGCGCATCGTCGCCGAACGCGGCAGCGTGCTGCACTTGTACCAGATGTTGCTGCACAGCCCGGCCGTGGCCGGCGGCTGGCTCAACTACCTGACCTCGATCCGGCAGTTGTCGACCCTGCCGGGCGACCTCCGCGAATTGGTGATCATGCGAGTGGCGGCGATCAACGGCGCGCCCTACGAGGCCGACCAGCATGCGCCGATCGCGCTGAAAGAGGGCGTGTCGCAAGCCCAGCTGGACGCCTTGTCCGATTGGGAGACCTCGTCCCTCTTCAGTGAGCGCGAACGTGCCGTGCTGGCCTACACCGACGCCATGACGCGCCAGGTGCAGGTGCCCGAGCCGGTGTTCCAGGCGGCGCGCGCCGCCATGGGGTCCGAAAAGCTGATCGTCGAACTCACCGCCACCGTGGCCGCCTACAACATGGTGTCGCGCTTCCTGGAAGCGCTGCAGGTGCATTCGCACGATCACCGTTGACGGCCGCGCGGCCGGGCGGAAACGTCAGGCGCGCTGCGCCTCGATCAGCGCGTCCAGCTTGATGGCGTCGGCCACGAAGGCGCGGATGCCTTCTGCCAGTTTGTCGCTGGCCATGGCGTCGTCATTGAGCTGGGTGCGGAACGCCACTTCATCCGAGGCGATGCGGGCGATATCGCCGGTTACCGCGTCGGCGCGCAGTTGCGCCGGCGCGTCGCCCTCGGTCTGCGACAGCTGGGTCAGCAGCTCGGGGCTGATGGTCAGCAGGTCGCAGCCCGACAGGGCCAGGATCTGGCCGACGTTGCGGAAGCTGGCGCCCATGATCTCGGTGGCGATGCCGAAACGCTTGTAGTACTGGTAGATGCGGGTCACCGACTGCACGCCGGGGTCGCGCGCGCCGGCGTGGTCGGCTTCGACCCAATTGGCGCCCGCGGCCTTCTTGTGCCAGTCGTAGATGCGGCCGACGAACGGCGAGATCAACTGCACCTGGGCATCGGCGCAGGCCACCGCCTGCGGCAGCGAGAACAGCAGCGTCAGGTTGCAGCGCACGCCCTCGGCCTGCAGCGCGCGGGCCGCCTGGATGCCTTCCCAGGTGGATGCGATCTTGATCAGCACCCGTTCGCGCGGCACGCCGGCGGCTTCGTACAGGGCGATCAGGGCGCGGGCGCGCTCGATGGTGGCGCGGGTGTCGAACGACAGGCGCGCGTCCACTTCGGTCGAGACGCGGCCGGGCACGATGTCCAGGATGGCGCGGCCAAAGGCGACCAGCAGGCGATCCATCAATTCGGGCGTGGGGGCGCCGCAGTGGTCGCGCGCGGTCTTTTCCAGCAGCGGGCGGTAGGCGTCCTGCTGCACGGCCTTCAAAATAAGGGACGGATTTGTGGTGGCGTCGGTGGGACGCAGCGCCTTCATCGCTTCGAAATCGCCGGTGTCGGCGACGACGGTGGTGTGATTGCGCAGGGCGTCAAGTTGGCTGGACATGGACAATACGGCTCGCAGCATCAGGGTTGAAGGTGCTTTAGCGTATCACCGAGCCGCCGACGGCGCTGTCACCGTTGGTAGGCCGGCGGCGGGCCGTGATCGGCCTGGCGCGGCGGCCGAAATCTCCGATCTCAGCCTTATTTGGCGCGGTTCCCCGGGAAAAACGCCCGCTCAAGGTATAATTCCAAGGTTTGATTATCGATTCTAAAACCGGGGTTTACTGTGCTGCCGCAACTCTTTCCCGAGGGGATCAACCGCTTCCCTCCTGCAATTCTGGCTCTGGCGGACGGTACCATTTTTCGAGGCGTGTCGATCGGTGCGCCTGGGCATACCGTTGCCGAAGTGGTGTTCAACACCGCGATGACCGGGTACCAGGAAATTCTCACCGATCCCAGCTATAGCGGCCAGATCGTCACGCTGACCTATCCGCATATCGGCAACACCGGCGTCAACGCCGAGGACGTCGAAGCCAATCGCGTCTACGCCGCCGGCCTGGTGGTGCGCGACTGTCCCGCCCGCGTGTCGAACTTCCGTTCCACGCAATCGCTGCCCGAGTACCTGTCCGAGCAGGGCATCGTCGCCATTTCCGGCATCGACACCCGCAAGCTGACCCGCATCCTGCGTGAAAAGGGCGCCCAGGGCGCCTGCATCTTCGTTGGTTCGGACGCCGACCGCGCCGTCGAACTGGCCCGTGGCTTTGCCGGCATGGCCGGCCAGGACCTGGCCAAGGTCGTGTCCATCAAGGACAGCACCACCTGGACCCAGGGCACCTGGCAACTGGGCGAAGGCTACACCCAGCCCGACCAGTCCAAATTCCATGTCGTCGCCTACGACTTCGGCATCAAGTCCAACATCCTGCGCCTGCTGGCCGACCGTGGCTGCCGCCTGACGCTGGTGCCGGCCCAGACCAGCGCCGAGGACGTCCTCAAGCTCAACCCCGACGGCGTGTTCCTGTCCAACGGCCCCGGCGACCCCGAGCCCTGCGACTACGCCATCGACGCCACCCGCGTGTTCCTGGACAAGAAGCTGCCGGTGTTCGGCATCTGCCTGGGCCACCAGATCATGGGCCTGGCCGTCGGCGGCAAGACGCTCAAGATGAAGACCGGCCACCACGGCGCCAACCACCCGGTGCAGGACCTGGCCTCCAAGCGCGTCTTCATCACCAGCCAGAACCACGGTTTCGCGGTCGATGCGGCCAGCCTGCCGGCCAATGCGCGCGTCACGCACGTCTCGCTGTTCGACGGCACGCTGCAGGGCTTCGAGCTCACCGACCGTCCGGCCTTCTGCTTCCAGGGCCATCCCGAAGCCAGCCCCGGTCCGCACGACATCCTGGAGCTGTTCGACAAGTTCATCAGCCTGATGTCCGGCCAAAAGTAAAGATTGCATCATGCCCAAGCGTACAGACCTAAAAAGCATTCTCATCATCGGCGCCGGCCCCATCATCATCGGGCAGGCCTGCGAATTCGACTATTCCGGCGCGCAAGCGTGCAAGGCGCTCAAGGCCGAGGGTTACCGCACCATCCTGGTGAACAGCAACCCCGCCACGATCATGACGGACCCGGAAACGGCCGACGTCACCTACATCGAGCCCATCACCTGGCAGGCCGTCGAAAAGATCATCGAGCGTGAAAAGCCCGATGCGCTGCTGCCCACCATGGGCGGCCAGACCGCGCTGAACTGCGCGCTCGACCTGGCCCACCACGGCGTGCTGAAAAAGCACAACGTCGAACTGATCGGCGCCAACGAGCACGCCATCGAAAAGGCCGAGGACCGCCAGAAGTTCAAGCAGGCCATGACCGACATCGGCCTGGAATCGGCCAAGTCGGGCGTCGCCCACAGCATGGACGAAGCCTGGGAAGTGCAGCGCCGCATCGCCGCCGAAGTCGGCACCTCCGGCTTCCCCGCCGTGATCCGCCCCAGCTTCACCATGGGCGGCTCGGGCGGCGGCATCGCCTACAACGCCGAAGAATTCGAAACCATCTGCCGCCGCGGCCTGGAAGCCTCGCCCACCAGCGAGCTGCTGATCGAAGAGTCGCTGCTGGGCTGGAAGGAATTCGAGATGGAAGTGGTCCGCGACAAGGCGGACAACTGCATCATCGTCTGCTCCATCGAGAACCTGGACCCCATGGGCGTGCACACCGGTGACTCCATCACCGTGGCGCCGGCCCAGACGCTGACCGACAAGGAATACCAGATCATGCGTAATGCATCGATCGCGGTGTTGCGCGAGATCGGCGTGGACACGGGCGGCTCGAACGTGCAGTTCGCGGTCAACCCCAAGAACGGCCGCATGATCGTCATCGAGATGAACCCGCGCGTGTCGCGTTCGTCGGCGCTGGCGTCCAAGGCCACCGGTTTCCCCATCGCCAAGGTCGCCGCGCGCCTGGCCGTGGGCTACACGCTGGACGAGCTCAAGAACGAAATCACCGGCGGCGCCACGCCCGCCTCGTTCGAGCCGTCGATCGACTACGTGGTCACCAAGGTGCCGCGTTTCGCCTTCGAGAAATTCCCCACCGCCGACGCGCGCCTGACCACCCAGATGAAGTCCGTGGGTGAAGTCATGGCCATCGGCCGCACCTTCCAGGAATCGTTCCAGAAGGCGCTGCGCGGCCTGGAAGTCGGCGTCGACGGCCTGAACCAGAAGACCACCGACCGCGAGAAGCTGCAGGTCGAGCTGGGCGAACCCGGTCCGGAACGCATCTGGTACGTGGGCGACGCCTTCGCGCAGGGCTTCACGCTGGACGAAGTGCACAACATCACGCACATCGACCCCTGGTTCCTGTCGCAGATCAAGGAAATCGTCGACATCGAGCTGGCGCTCGAACAGAAGACGCTGTCCGACCTGGACCACGCCACCCTGTGGGAACTGAAGCGCCGCGGTTTCTCCGACCGCCGCCTGGCGTTCCTGCTGGACACGGTCGAATCCGAAGTGCGCAAGCTGCGTCACCAGCTGAACGTGCGCCCGGTCTACAAGCGCGTGGACACCTGCGCCGCCGAGTTCGCCACCCGCACGGCCTACATGTACTCGACCTACGAGGAAGAGTGCGAAGCCGCGCCCACCGACCGCAAGAAGATCGTGGTGCTGGGCGGTGGCCCGAACCGCATCGGCCAGGGCATCGAGTTCGACTACTGCTGCGTGCACGCCGCGCTGGCGCTGCGTGACGACGGGTACGAGACCATCATGGTCAACTGCAACCCGGAAACCGTCTCCACCGACTACGACACGTCCGATCGCCTGTACTTCGAGCCGTTGACGCTGGAAGACGTGCTGGAAATCGTCCACAAGGAAAACCCGGTCGGCATGATCGTCCAGTACGGCGGCCAGACCCCGCTGAAGCTGGCGCGCGCGCTGGAAGCCAACGGCGTGCCGATCATCGGCACCAGCCCGGAATCCATCGACATCGCCGAAGACCGCGAGCGTTTCCAGAAGCTGCTGAACAAGCTCGGCCTGCGCCAGCCGCCCAACCGCACGGCCCGCACCGAAGGCGAGGCCCTGGCCCACGCCGCCGAGATCGGCTACCCCCTGGTGGTGCGTCCCAGCTACGTGCTGGGCGGCCGCGCCATGGAAATCGTGCACGAGCAGCAGGACCTCGAACGCTACATGCGCGAGGCCGTGAAGGTCAGCAATGACTCGCCCGTGCTGCTGGACCGCTTCCTGAACAACGCCACCGAAGTCGACGTGGACTGCCTGGCCGACGGCGAAACCGTCTTCATCGGCGGCGTCATGGAACACATCGAGCAGGCCGGCGTGCACTCGGGCGACTCCGCCTGCAGCCTGCCGCCGTACTCGCTGTCGGCCGACGTCATCGCCGAGATCAAGCGCCAGACCGGCATGATGGCCAAGGCCCTGAACGTCAGCGGCCTGATGAACGTGCAGTTCGCCATCCAGGGCGGCGACGTCTACGTGCTGGAAGTGAACCCGCGCGCTTCGCGCACGGTGCCCTACGTGTCCAAGGCCACCGGCCTGCAACTGGCCAAGATCGCCGCGCGCGCCATGGCCGGCCAGACGCTGGCGGCCCAGGGCATCACGCGCGAAGTCGTGCCGCCTTACTTCTCGGTCAAGGAAGCCGTGTTCCCGTTCGTGAAGTTCCCGGGCGTGGACACCATCCTCGGCCCGGAAATGAAGTCGACCGGCGAAGTCATGGGCGTGGGCACCAGCTTCGGCGAAGCCTTCGTCAAGTCGCAGCTGGCCGCCGGTGTGCGCCTGCCGGAATCCGGCACGGCCTTCATCAGCGTCAAGAACCAGGACAAGCCCCGCGCCGTGGAAGTGGCGCGCGGCCTGCACGCCCTGGGCTTCAAGCTGGTGGCCACGCGCGGCACCGCGGCCGAGATCGAAGCGGCGGGCATTCCCGTGCAACTGGTCAACAAGGTCACGGAAGGCCGTCCGCACATCGTCGACATGGTCAAGAACGGCGAGATCGCGCTGGTCATCAACACCGTCGAAGAGCGCCGCAACGCCATCGCCGACTCGCGTACCATCCGTACGCAGGCGCTGGCCGCGCGCGTGACCTTCTTCACCACCATCGCCGGTGCGCGTGCCGCGGTCGAGGGCATGCAGTACCTGCGTCAAGGCCTCGGCCTGCAGGTGTATCCGCTGCAGGAACTCCACGCGTCGTTGTTGGACAAATAGCGCTTGGACGCGCGGAGGGCGCGTCGCAAGTGAATTGAGGACAAAAGAATGAAGTGGTTCATTCTGGCGTTATTCATCGTATGCGCCACGGTAGTTCACTACCGTGGCCGCGTCCGACACAAGTTCTCGCGGCAGGCGTTGGATCATTCCACGTTCACCGCCCCGCTGAACTGTTTCATGTACGCGTTCTCCAGCGTGCCCAACAAGCCCTATCTCGACCTGGACCAGTTCCCGGAACTGAAGGTCTTGCTGGACCGCTGCGAGGAAATCCGCGCCGAGGCTGTCAATCTGTACGGGGACGGTCACATCAAGGCGTCGGACAAGTACAACGATGCAGGCTTCAACTCGTTCTTCAAGACGGGCTGGAAGCGCTTCTACCTGAAGTGGTACGACGCCGACCATCCGTCGGCCGAGGCCCTCTGTCCGGTCACGACCAAGCTGCTGGCGGGCATCCCGACCATCAAGGCCGCGATGTTCGCCTCGCTGCCCCCGGGCAGCCGCCTGCCGCGCCATCGTGATCCGTACGCCGGTTCGCTGCGTTTCCACATGGGCCTGATCACGCCGAACAGCCCCGACTGCTACATCAACGTCGACGGCCAGGAATACTACTGGCGCGACGGCGAGGCGGTCGTGTTCGACGAGACCTTCATCCATTACGCCGAAAACAAGACCGACCAGAACCGGATCATCCTGTTCGCCGACGTCGAGCGCCCCATGCGTTACCGCTGGGCCCAGGCGTTCAACCGCGTGGTCGGGGGCTTCCTGTTGCGCGCGGCCGCCGCGCCCAACCAGGAAGGCGACGCCACTGGCGGCATCAACCGCATCTTCGGCGCGGTGTATGCCGTGCGCCGCTTCGGCAAGGCGCTCAAGAAAAAGAGCAAGCCGCTGTACTACCTGTCCAAGTGGGCGCTGGTGGCGGCGATTTTCGCGCTGATCTTCCTGTAAGACTCGCGCCGACCTTCCTGTAGCATAGCGGGCGGAGCCTCTCTTGCGAGAGGCTCCGCCTTTTTTCATCCGACCCGGGGCGAGCCTCCATGGACAGAGTATTCATTACCGGCGCCAGCAGCGGACTGGGCCGCGCCCTGGCGCGGCGCTATGCCGCCGCCGGCGCCACGCTCGGCCTGCTGGGCCGGCGCGAGGACGCGCTGCGGGAACTGGCCGCCAGCCTGCCCGGCCAGCACCGCTGCTACGCGGTGGACGTGCGCGACCGCCAGGCGCTGCACGCGGCGGCGCAGGATTTCATTGCGTTCTGCCAGGGGCGGGTGGATGTGGTCATCGCCAGCGCCGGCATCAGCGCCGGCACGCTGACCGGGCAGCACGAGGACTACGAGGTCTTCAAGGCCATCGTCGACACCAACCTGCTGGCGACCGTGGCGACCTTCGAGCCGTTCGTCGAGCCGATGCGCGCCGCCGGTGGCGGCCGGCTGGTCGGCATCGCCAGTGTCGCCGGCGTGCGCGGCTTGCCCGGGGCGGGCGCCTACAGCGCCTCCAAGTCGGCGGTGGTGACCTACTGCGAGAGCCTGCGGTTGGAGCTATGGGGCGACGGCATCCGCGTCGTCACCATCGCGCCGGGCTACATCAAGACCGCGATGACGGCCCACAATCCGTACAAGATGCCGTTCCTGATGGAGGCCGACACGTTCGCGCAGCGCGCCCATGCGGCCATCGGGCGCGGCACGTCGTACACGGTGATCCCGTGGCAGATGGGCGTGGTGGCGAAACTGATGCGCCTGCTGCCCAACGCGCTCTACGACCGGCTGGCGCGCAACGCGCCGCGCAAGCCGCGCAAGGCGGATACGGCGGGCTGAGCCCGCGTGCCGGGGGGGGGCCGCCGGCGGTGTAGAGAGCGAACGCCGGCGGGCGCAGGCCGGGCGGCAGCAGCTCGGGCGTCCGGCTTGCGCCGGACGCCGGTCATCACGGCACGACGTCGTTGCCGACTTCAGTGTCCACGTGGCCCACGTCGCCCCAATCCAGCACTTCCCACTGCCGGCCGCGCACGCCGACGCGGTTGATGCTGACGTTCAGCAGCGCCGCGTCGCGCGGCGCGTTCAGCGGCACGCCGCTGGCATGGCGCCAGATGATGTCCAGCACGCCGCCGTGGGTGAACATCAGGATGCGCTCGCCGATGTGGCGGCTGGCCACGTCGTCGACCGTCGCAATGACGCGCGACTGGAACTGGCCCAGCGTCTCGCCGCCGTCCAGCGGGCGCAGCGGATCGCGGCTGCGCCAGGCGGCCGCCGCTTCCGGCGCCAGCACATCGATGCGGTCCAGGTCCAGCCCTTCGAGCACGCCGAAGCCGCGCTCGCGGATGCCGGGCTCGATCCGCACGCGCAGGTCCAGTTGTTCCGATACCGGCGTGGCGGTGGCGTGGGCGCGCTGCAGGTCGCTGCTGTAGATGGCGTCGATCGGCGTGTTGCGCGCGTCTTCGCGCAGGCGCGAGGCCAGCAGGCCGGCCTGGTTGCGGCCGAATTCGTTCAAGGGGATGTCTTGCCAGCCCTGCAGGCGGCGCTGGCGGTTCCAGTCGGTTTCGCCGTGGCGGATGAACCAGATTTCAGTCATTGCGGTGTCGATAGGGTGGGGAAGGGCGCGGGTGGCGGACCGACCCGGCTCAGAGCGGCTCGGGCGCGACGGGCGCGCGCGGCTTCCAGATGGCTTGAATCACCGAGCTTAACGCGACCAGCGCGGGCTCGCTAGCGCGTTCGTAGGGCAGGATGAAGCCGAGCGTGGCGTCGGCGCGCGCCTGGCCCCACACCATGAAATCGCCCGAGGCCGCGCCGGCCAGCGCGGTCTCCTCGCGCAGCAGCGCGCAACCGGCGCCGGCCCG
This sequence comes from Achromobacter sp. HNDS-1, assembly GCF_040084795.1. Classification (NCBI taxonomy): domain Bacteria; kingdom Pseudomonadati; phylum Pseudomonadota; class Betaproteobacteria; order Burkholderiales; family Alcaligenaceae; genus Achromobacter; species Achromobacter sp. HNDS-1. Next base: position 1,830,386 of record NZ_CP157584.1, on the reverse strand, counting down.
CACCAGCGCCTCCAGGTTGGCCTGGTCGTCGTTCTGCATGGCGATGCGTGGCGACAGGCCGTGGCGCTCGAACATGTCGCGCAACAGCAGGTGGGTGTGGCTGCCGGCGGGGCCGTCCAGCCACGGCAATTGTGCCACCTCGCGCCAGCCGCCGCGCTTGAGCACGGCGGCGTGTTCGGTCGGCAGCGCGATGCGGTAGCGCACGCTGCGCAGCGGCAGCCACAGCACGCCGCGCGGCGGGTGCGCGGCAATGGTCAGCGCCGCCGGCAGCCGGCCGGTGCTGACCTGCTCGGCCAGCACGGCGGTGGGCTGGATCTGCGTCTTCAACTCGATCAGGGGCAGCCGTTGCGTGATGGCCGCCGCCAGCTCGCCCAGCCGCAGGAAGTCGGGCTTTTCGCTGGGCAGGCCCAGTTCCACCACGCCTTGCAGGCTGCCCTGCAGCTGTTGGGCCTCCGATTTGAATTGCGCGCCCAGCACCAGCAGCGATTCGGCGGTGGGCAGCAGCATCTCGCCGGCCTTGGCCAGCGCCAGGCGTCCGCCGCTGCGGTCGAACAGCGCCACGCCCAGGCTCTGTTCCAGCGCCTTGATCTGCGCGGTGACGGCAGGCTGGGTCAGCGACAGCGCTTCGGCGGCCCGCGTCAGGTTGCCCAGGCGGGCAACCGTGACGAAGGCGCGGATCTGATAGATTTCCATGCCGCCTTTGTAGGGGAAGCGGGCTCAGGCGGCAAGCAGCCGTACTTGCGTCGGCTCCAACCCGATCGACACCGGCGCGCCCACCGGGAACGGCGACAGTCCCGCCAGGTGCGACTGGTCGGCCGTCAGGCGCTGTTCGCCGATCTGCACCTGGTAGCGGGTGAATTCGCCCAGGAACTCGCTGCTTTCCACCACGCCCGGCAGCCACACGTAGCGCGCGTCGCCCAGTCCGTCGGCCATCTCGATCTGCACCGTGTGCGGCCGGAAGCTCGCCGCCAGCCGCTGCGCCGCCGGCGCTTCGGCCGCCAGTGGCAGGTGCAGGTCGCCCACGCCTTCCACCGCCAGCACCACGCTGCCGCTGGTGCGCTCGCGCACCTCGCCCTCCAGCACGTTCATGGTGCCGACGAAGTTGGCCACGAAGCGGTTCACCGGATAGTCGAACAGCGTGCTGGGCGCGCCGATCTGCTGCACCACGCCGTGGTCGAGCACCGCCATGCGGTCGGCGGTGGTCATGGCTTCTTCCTGGTCATGGGTGACGAAGATGGTGGTGATGCCCAGCCGCCGCTGCAGGCTCAGCAGGTCCTGGCGCATCTGCACCCGCAGCTTCTTGTCCAGGTTGGACAGCGGTTCGTCCAGTAGCAGCACCTGCGGCTCGATCACGATGGTGCGCGCCAGCGCCACGCGCTGCTGCTGGCCGCCGGACAACTGGTTGGGGCGCCGGCGTGCGTACTGCGACAGCCCCACCAGCTCCAGCGCGGCCTCGACCTTGGCGCGGATCTGCTCGCGCGGCAGCTTGCGCTCGACCAGCCCGAACGCCACGTTGTCCCACACCGTCATGTGCGGCCACAGCGCGTAGTTCTGGAACACCATGCCGATATTGCGGTCCCATGGCGGGATGGCGCTGATGTCCTTGCCATCCACCAGCAACTGGCCGGCGTCCTGCCGGTTGAAGCCCGCGATCAGGCGCAGCAGGGTGGACTTGCCCGAGCCCGACGGCCCCAGCAGGGCGAAGAACTCGCCCGGTTCGATGTGGATGTTGACGTCCTTGAGCACTTCCGTCTTGCCATACGACAGCCGGATGTTGCGGCATTCAACGCTGACTTTCTTCATGTCGATTCCCCTTGATTCAGGCCGTCTCGTCGTGACGCGCCGGGCGCTGGCGCGCCTGGGCGCGTTCCACCAGCAGGTGCGAGACATACGTGCCGACCGCGACCGCGGCCACCGCCAGCACGCCCAGCGCGGCGCCCGGACCCCGGCCGGCCGCGCTCTGCATGTACAGATAGATGCCATAGCTCATCGGCGCCTGGCTGTCCTTGGTGACCAGCATGATGGTGGCCGACAGCTCCACCGCCGCCGTCACGAAGCTGGTCACGAAGCCGGCCAGCATGCCCCCGGCCATCAATGGCACCACCACGCGCCGGATGGTGCGCATCCGGGTCGCGCCCAGCGATTGTGCCGCTTCCTCCAGCGATACGTTGATCTGCTGCAGCGCGGCCACGCACGAGCGCAAGGCGTAGGGCAGCCGCCGCACCGAGTACGCGATCATGATGATGATCCACGACGAGGTCAGCAGCGTGCCGGTGCCCGGGATCTCCACCCCGCGGAACGTGCGCAGCAATCCGATCGCCAGCACGATGCCCGGGATCGCCAGCGCCGCCGAGGCCAGGAAGTCCAGCCACTGGCGCGCCGGCAGCCGGGTGCGCAGCATCAGGTAGGCGATGGCGGTGCCCAGGATCACGTCCACGCCCGCCGCCAGGCCGCAATAGAGCAGGGTGTTGGCGATCATGCCCTGCGATTCGCTGAACACCGCGCTGTAGTGCGCCAGCGTGTAGCCGTCCGGCAGCGGCGCGAAGCTCCAGACGCTCGCCAGGGACAGCAGCAGCACGCCCATGTGCGGCGACAACACCAGCAGCAGCACCAGGATGATCCAGCCATAGGCCAGCACGCTTTCGGCCGGGCGCAGCTTGCGCTTCTGGATCGAGTTGCCGCCCTTTTGCAGCGTGGAGTAGTCGCGGCCCTTGAGCACCCGCGCCGACAGCCACAGCGCCAGGATCGAGAAGGCGATCATGATGACGCTGATGACGTAGCCCAGCGGATCCTCCAGCCCCACCTGGGTGATGCGCAGGTAGGCCTGCGGCGCCAGCATGTTGGTGGTGCCCAGCACCAGCGGCGTGCCGAGGTCGTCGAACACCTTGACGAACACCAGCGAGGTGCCGGCCACGTAGCCCGGCAGCGCCAGCGGGAAGATCACGCGGCGGAATAGCCGGAAACCGCGCGCGCCCAGGTTGAAGGCCGCTTCCTCCATGGCGCCGTCGATGTTGCGCAGCGCCACCACCAGGTTCATCAGGATGAACGGGAAGTAGTGCAGCGCCTCGACGAAGATGACGCCGTTCAGGCCCTCCATGAACGGGATGGTGAAGCCGAACCAGTCGTTCAGCAGCAGGTTGACGCTGCCCGAGCGGCCGAAGATGAGCTGCATCGCCACCGCGCCGACGAAGGGCGGCATGATCAGCGGCAGCACCCCCAGCGTCTGGATGATGAGCGCGCCGCGGAAATCAAAGCGCACCGTGAAGTACGCCAGCGGCACCGCGATCAGCGAGGCCAGCAGCGCCGACCAGCCCGCCACGTAGAGGCTGTTGAAGAACGCCTCCAGCATCAGCGGCTGGTTGAAGAACGCGCCGAAGTGGCCGATGGTGAAGCCGCCGTCGGCGTTGACGAAGGCGCTGTAGAACACCGTGCCCACCGGCACGGCCAGGAACAGCGCCAGGAAACCCAGCACCAGGAGCGCGGCCAGCACGGGGCCGGCGGGCAGGCGTGAATGGCCCGGAAGATTCATCGAGATTCCCGTAATGGTTCAAGACAGGCCGCCCGCGGCGGGGCGGCGGCCGGACGGGGCGAGCCCCCCGTCCGGCGCGAGCCGGGCTCAGAGCGCCGCGGCTTCCCGCGCCAGCTTCACGGCCTGCTCATAATTGCTCTTGGCCGTGCCGTTCCATTCGCCTTCCAGCTTGGTGATCTGCTGGTTGACCGCGGCGTCCTTCTTGTTGCCGCTGAAGATCTTCAGGAACTCGGGATCGGCGGCCTGCTTGCCGTCCACCAGCGGCGCCCAGGCCAGCTTGCGGGCCTGCGCCAGCAGTTCGGCCGGCTTGCCGCTCTTGCCCTTGTCGCCGAGCTTGGCCTCGGCGTCGTAGATCGCCTTGGTCGCCGCCTGCAGTTCCTTCAGGCGGAACGTGACGGTCTGGTCGTACAGCGACTGCACCACGTAATAGCGCGTCTGCGACAGGTCGGCGTTGAACTGCACCTTGCTGCGGCGCGCGATCTCGGCCGGATCCGGATAACCCTGCGGCACCTTGCCGCCCAGCGCCGAATACGGCAGCACCGGCAGGCGCGATATCTTCGGCTCCAGCAGCAGTTCCTGGCCCGCCTGGCTGAGCGTGAAGGCGATGAACTTCTTGCCTTCCTCGGTGTTCTTGGCGCCGTCGATCAGCGCGATGTTGGCCGGCACGATGGCGGTCTCGGAGGGATAGACGAATTCCACCGGGAACTTCGAGTATTTGCTCGACAGGCCGAAGAAGTCGATCACCGGACCCGCGCCGAACTGGCCGTTGTTGACGCCGTCCGGCACGCCGAACGAACGCTCGGTGACGGCGCTGCTGTTGCCCGACATGCGCAGCAGGGTGTTCCAGCCGTCGTCCCAGCCTTCGCCCTGCAGGATGGTCTCGACCGTCAGGTGCATGGTGCCCGAGCGCGAGGGCGAGGTGATGCCGACGTGGCCGAACCAGTGCGGCGCCAGCAGGTCCTTCCATTCGACCGGCGCGGGGATCTTGTGCGCCGCGATGTAGCGCGTGTTGTAGACGATGCCGTAGCCGGCCAGCGCCTGGCCCAGGTACATGCCGCCCGGGTCGTTGATGGGATAGTTGCCGATCTTGTCCGGCACGTCCTTGTTGGCGACGTCCGAGGACTTGGCCAGCAGCTTGTCGCGGCCCAGCACCTCGAAGGCGTCCGGGGCGCTGGCCCAGAACACTTCCGGGCGCTGGCCGGCCGGCGTCTCGCGCACGTAGGCGATGCCGGACACGGTGTTCTTGTTGAGGATTTCCAGCGTGATGCCGGGGTTGGCCTTCTCGAACGCGGTCTTGTAGGCCTGGGTCAAATCTTTCGGGAACGACGTGATCACCGTGACGGTGCCCGCCAGGGCGGGGGCGGCGCAGGCGGCCAGCAGCGCCCCTGCAAGGGCTGTGCGCATTGCATGCATGGTTTGTCTCCGTGGTTTTTCGATTTGTCCGGAGACCTTAGCGGCTGCGTGCGCCGCCAGTCCAATCACAAATTTTGATGCGCGCCATCAGTGTGGCGGGCATTCGGGAGAACCCGCGGGAAGGAAGCTAGGCCGTGGCCGAGACGCCGCCGTTGGCCTTGGCCATCGCCTTGATCTTCTCGGTCATCACCTTCTGGATCTGGCCCATGATCTGCTGCGCCTGTCCGTTCAACGCCTGCAGCTGGGTGGCTTTCTGTTCCGCCGACGCATTGCTGTCGCGCACGCGTGCGATCTGCTCCATGACGCGCTTGAGCTGGCGTTGCAGTTCCTTGATCACCTGGGTGTAATAGTCGTCGTTTCCGGACGATTCGGTTTCCTCGGCCTGGCCCACCTTCTTGGCGCCCGCGCTGTTGACGCGGATCTTGCCGTCTGGCGTGACGCTGACGCCCGGGTCGCCGGCCTTGGCGTCCTTGGCTTCCTTGTTGGCCTGGATCTTCTGCGCCCACAGGTCGGCCATGCTGCCGATGCGCGAGGTGCCGCTGATGGAATCGATGGCCATGGAGGTCTCCGGGGGGGCGAAGGATTGAATGGGGGTTTCCACTAGTACGGCATTCCGGCCAGGAACTTAAGTTGCCGCCCCTTCCCGGCCCCCTTTACACTGGCGCCCGCTCACACCAATCACTCCCGGGGATTCCATGTCCAATTCCTATTTTCCGCGCTGGCGCCTGGCGGACGACGCCGAGCCCGGCGTCATCATTGCGCCCGACGAACGGCTGTCCTGGCCCAAGAACGTGGCCATGGGCGCCCAGCACGTGGTGGCGATGTTCGGCTCCACCGTGCTGGCGCCGCTGCTCATGGGCTTCGACCCCAACGTCGCCATCCTGATGTCGGGCATCGGCACCCTGATCTTCTTCCTGTTCGTGGGCGGCCGCGTGCCCAGCTACCTGGGCTCCAGCTTCGCCTTCATCGGCGGCGTCATCGCCGTCACCGGCTATGCCGGCGGCGGGGCCAACGCCAACATCGGCGTGGCGCTGGGCGCCATCATTGCCTGCGGCCTGGCCTACACCCTGATCGGTGTCCTGGTCTGGATCGCCAATGGCCGCGCCGGCGGCGGCGCCAACTGGATCGACACCCTGATGCCGCCGGTGGTGACCGGCGCGGTGGTCGCGGTGATCGGCCTGAACCTGGCGCCCATCGCCGCCAAGGGCGCCATGGGCGCCTCGGGCTTCGACAGCGCCATGGCGATCGTCACCATCCTGTGCGTGGGAGGCATCGCCGTCTACACCAAGGGCATGGTGCAGCGCCTGCTGATCCTGGTCGGCCTGATCCTGGCCTGCGTGGTGTATGCGATCTTCGCCAACGGCATGGGCCTGGGCAAGCCGATGGATTTCTCGGCCGTGTCGGCCGCCGCCTGGTTCGGCCTGCCGCACTTCGCCGCGCCGGTCTTCAAGGCCGAAGCCATGGGCCTGATCGTGCCGGTGGCCATCATCCTGGTCGCCGAGAACCTGGGCCACGTCAAGGCGGTCAGCGCCATGACCGGCCAGGACCTGGACCGCTACCTGGGCCGCGCCTTCGTCGGCGACGGCGTGGCCACCATGGTCTCGGGCGCGGTGGGCGGCACCGGCGTCACCACCTACGCCGAGAACATCGGCGTGATGGCGGTGACCCGCATCTATTCGACGCTGGTGTTCGTGATCGCCGCGCTGATCGCCATCGTGCTGGGCTTCTCGCCCAAGTTCGGCGCGCTGATCCAGACCATTCCCGCGCCTGTGCTGGGCGGCATGTCGGTGGTGGTCTTCGGCCTGATCGCCATTGCCGGGGCCCGCATCTGGGTCGTCAATCAGGTCGACTTCAGCGACAACCGCAACCTGATCGTGGCCGCGGTCACGCTGGTGCTGGGCGCGGGCGACTTCACCGTCAAGCTGGGCAACTTCACGCTGGGCGGCATCGGCACCGCAACCTTCGGCGCGATCATCCTGTACGCGTTGCTGCGCCGCAAGAAATAGGGCGGGGCGGTTGTCCTGCCAGGCGCCCGTCCCTCGGGCGCCGCGCCCGGCCCGCGTCGGCCGGCCGCGAGGCGGCCGCTCCGCTGGCCGGTCGCGACAGGCCGGCGCCGCTCAGGACCGCGACAGCCGTGATGCCGGCGTCCGGCCGCCCACCTGCACCGGGGCGGCCTCGATCACCTGGCCCGACTGGGTCTTGAAGACCGCGGTCGCCTCCGCCAGGCGCCGGGCCTGATCCTCCATCGCCGACGCGGCCGCCGAGGCCTGTTCCACCAGCGCGGCGTTCTGCTGCGTTACCTCGTCCATCTGCGACACCGCCAGGCTGACCTGGTCGATGCCGCCGGCCTGTTGCGCCGAGGCCGCCGAGATTTCACCCATGATGTCGGCCACGCGCTGCACCGAGGTCACGATTTCGTCCATGGTCTGTCCGGCGGCCGCGACCTGCGATGAGCCGGCCGCGACCGTATCGACCGAGGTTTCGATCAGCGCCTTGATCTCTTTGGCCGCCTGCGCGGCGCGCTGCGCCAGCGTGCGCACCTCGCCGGCCACCACGGCGAAGCCCTTGCCCTGTTCGCCGGCCCGGGCCGCCTCCACAGCGGCGTTCAACGCCAGGATGTTGGTCTGGAAGGCGATGCCGTCGATCACCGAGACAATCTCGGCGATTCGGCGCGAACTGTCCGAAATGCCTTGCATGGTGGCCACCACCTGGCCGACGGTGTGGCCGCCGCGCTGCGCCACCTCCATGCTCACCGCCGCCAGCTGATTGGCCTGGGCGGCGTTCTCCGCGTTCTGCTTGACCGTGGCGGCCAGCTCTTCCATGGTCGAGGCGGTCTCTTCGAGCGCGGCCGCCTGTTCCTCGGTGCGGGTCGACAGATTGGCGTTGCCGGCCGCGATCTCGGCCGCGCCGACGTTGATTTCGTCGACGCCCTGGCGCACCGTGGTCACCGTGCGGGTCAGGCCCTCCTGCATGCGCCGTACCGCCGAGAACAGCGTGCCGATCTCGTTATTGGAGCGCGTCTCCACGCGCTGCGTCAGGTCGCCGGCGGCAATGCGGTCGAAATGCCGGCCCGCGTCCTGCAGCGGCAGCAGCACGCCGCGGCGGATGAAGGCCCAGCACGCCACCGCCAGCAGCAGCGCCACCGACAGCAGCGTGATGGCCGAGATGCGGGCGGTCGAATAGGTGGTCTGCGAGCGCTCCAGCACGCTGTCGCTGCGTTCCTGGACTCGCGCCAGGAACACCTGCATGTCCTTGGCGAAGTCGGCATCGGCCTGGCGCACCCGCGCTTCGTTCTGCTGGTAGCGCGCCACCGAGCGCTCCTTGAGCGCCGCGCCCAGTTCGTCCAGCGCGGCGGCGTAGGCGGTGAAGCGGCCCTGCAGGACCCTCGCCAGCTCCTGGCCGCGCTCGCTCTTGGGCACCGCCATGTAGCGGTCGAAGCGCTCGCGGGCCAGTTTCAGCTGCTCGGCGGCCGCGGCTTGCGCGCTGGCCGCCTGATCGTTGGCGCCGGCCTGCAGGTCGGCGATGCCCGTGCCCAGCGACAGCCGGGTATGCAGCAGCGCGGCATTGGATTCATAAAGCGGATCGACCTGATGCACGGCCACATTATTCAGGTCCTCGATTTCCCGGACGCTGTTTTCGGCATTCATCCAGCTCAAACCGCAGGCCAGTGCCAGGGTAATGACAAAACAGGCCAGCACCAGCATCATGCCCGTACGGACTTTCAGTTTTTCCAGCATGGGATCTCCCGGTCTTGAACGCGCTCCGCCACAGGCGCGGACCCTTGCCCGCGGGCGCTGCGACAGAGGGACGGACGTCGAGCCGGATGACTGCGATGCGCCCGCCAAACCTGCAACACGCACAATCAATCGCGATACGCGGTGGCCGGAAAATGGCCGGCCCGCGCATCCCCTCGCTAAAAACAGAAAATGCCGGTGCATACCGGCATGTATTTAATTGTTATTAATGGGCCAGTTTGTCGGTTATACCTTTTTTATTGAATACGACCTGCCGTTTTTACATGTGCCCCCTGGATAATCCCCCGTGACCGGGTTTATCCCTACCGTCGAGTATCTTTTATGCAACGCCGGGCGGGGGCGCGCAAACGACGGGTTCTAGCGGGTTACGGCGGCGAAATGCGCCGAAAACGCCGGTTTCTCCGGTGGCTTGCAATTCCGGCGGACTTTGACCACAATATGATCTTGATTGCCCCGGTTCCGACCCGAGCCGGGGTTTTGTTTTGGTCGCAGCTTGCCGCATTCGTCCGGCGGGCCGGCCCGAGCGGGCGCAAGGGGATCCATCGGGTTCAGCTTTGCCCGCCCCTGGCCGTTCCGTTCCTGGCGATGCCCGTCACGAGTCCGCTTCCGACGGCGCCCATGCGTCAGGTCCAAGACCTTCACACCGAGAACGCTCCGTCGGGGGCGTTTTCTACTTTTGTTTGGGAAACGACATGTCTGCCATTCCTTTGACCGTGCGCGGGGCCGAGCGCTTGCAAGAAGAGCTCCAGCGGCTGAAAACCGTGGAACGTCCCGCCGTCATCAACGCTATCGCCGAAGCGCGCGCGCAGGGCGATCTGTCGGAGAACGCCGAGTACGATGCGGCTCGCGAGCGCCAGGGTTTCATCGAAGGCCGGATCGCCGAGCTCGAGGGCACGCTTTCCAATGCCCACCTGATCGATCCGACCTCGCTCGAGGCCGAAGGTCGCGCCGTGTTCGGTGCCACCGTCGACATCGAAGACCTGGATTCGGGCGATCGCGTGACGTACCAGATCGTCGGCGACGTCGAAGCCGACATCAAGTCGAACCTGATCTCCGTGTCGAGCCCCGTGGCCCGCGCGCTGATCGGCAAGAGCGAAGGCGATGTGGTCGAGGTCAAGGCCCCGGCCGGCGTTCGCGAATATGAAGTACTGAGCGTGCGTTACATCTGACGCTGGCTCTGAGCGGTAAAATCAGCAAAACACCCTAGCCCGCGCCGGGTATCCGGTACGGCAACACTGCGGAACGCTATGGTGGATCGGGCGCGTAAAGCGCCCGTTTTTGTGCCCGGCGGAACTGTCCGGACTACCTTTTGGGCGACGACTTGCGGCTGGTGCCGCTGCGTGCCCCGGCGCGCAGGCTCAGCGCGCTGCCGGCGCGGCGCGGGATGCCGTGGCTGCCGGAGGCGGTCTTCTTGTTGCTGGGACGCATCGGCTTGCCGTTCTTGTTGAGCTGGTCCTGCGGCACGAATCGGGTTTTCGGCTTGGGCTCTTCCGTTTCGGAACGGCGCGGACGCTTGGCCAGGGTCTTGCCTTCGGCGGCCAGCTTCTTGGGCGTATGCGGCTCGGAGGCGCGGCGCTTGGCGGGACGTTCCGGCTCAAGGGCAGCCAGCACGGGCGGCTTGATGTTGCCGGCCAGCGGGCGGAACAGGATCAGGGTCTTGCCCAGGTGGTGCACCGGGGCGCAGGACAGGGTGTCGCAGATGGTCGAGAGCATGGCCTCGCGGGCCTCGCGATCGTCGCCGCCGGCCCGGACCTTGATCAGGCCGTGGGAAGTGAGTGCCAGGTCGATTTCCTTGAGCACGGCTTCGGTCAGGCCGTTGTCGCCGATCAGGACGACGGGGCGCAGAGGGTGAGCGGCGGACCGAAGGTCGCTGCGCTCACGAGAGGTAAGTTCTAATATAGGCATGCGTGGAATTGTACGGTAATGGCCAAGAATAAATTCTCCAAAGACTGGATTCACCAGCACATCAACGATCCCTATGTGAAGATGGCGCAACAGAAGGGCTACCGGGCCCGCGCCGCTTTCAAGCTGATCGAGATTCTCGACACCGAGAAGCTGCTGCGGCGTGGCGACCTGGTCGTCGACCTGGGCTCGGCCCCCGGCAGCTGGTCGCAGGTGGCGCGCGAGCGCCTGGCGGGTCCGGGCGGCGTGGTGGACGGGCGCATCATCGCCCTGGACATGCTGCCCATGGAGCCCGTGGCGGGCGTCGAATTCATCCAGGGCGACTTCCGCGAGGATGACATTTTGAAACAACTGGAAGACATGGTCGGATCGCGCGCGGTGGACCTTGTAATCTCCGACATGGCCCCCAACTTGTCAGGCGTGGGTATCGCCGACGCCGCGCGCATCCAGCACGTGTGCGAGCTGGCGATGGAGTTTTCCCTCGCCCACCTCAAGCCCAACGGGGCGCTGATCGTCAAGGCATTCCACGGGACCGGCTTTTCGCAGATCGTGGAGTCCTACAAACAGCACTTCAAGCGGGTGGTCGAGCGCAAGCCGAAGGCATCGCGGGACAAGTCCTCCGAAACCTTTCTGGTTGCCCGCGATCTGAAATAACCCGCGCCGGGGCACCTGCCCCGGTGTCACAAGAACCTACCGGTCCGACGACGGCCGGCCTGCCGAGACAAAGACCAGCAAAATCACGAATCAGACGTAACTTAGCGGCCCCGCCCCTTCCCAGGACGCAACCCGGTCCGACAGGGTAGAATGGGCTATTGACATACTTGTGACTGTGCCATATGCGGGTGCGCGGTCGCCGGTCGGAATCGAAAGCAGGAGATCGACCTTGAATAATTCATTTTCGAAAGTCGCCGTCTGGATGGTGATAGCCCTGGTGCTATTCACGGTCTTCAAGCAGTTCGACGGACGCGCGCAGACCCAGGACGGCGTGACCTACACGCAGTTCATGGACGACGCCAAGGCGGGCCGTATCCGCAAGGTGGACGTGCAAGGTGGCCCTGGCGGCGACGTGCTCTACGTCACGCCGGACGCGGGCCGCGCCTACACGCTGACCTCGCCGGGCGACCTCTGGATGGTTTCCGACCTGCTCAAGTATGGCGTGCAGGTGTCGGGCAAGCCGCGCGAAGAGCAGTCGCTGCTCATGAGCATCTTCGTGTCCTGGTTCCCCATGCTGCTGCTGATCGGCGTGTGGGTGTTCTTCATGCGCCAGATGCAGGGCGGTGGCAGGGGCGGCGCGTTCAGCTTCGGCAAGTCGCGCGCCCGCATGCTCGACGAGAACACCAACCAGATCACCTTCGCCGACGTCGCCGGCTGCGATGAGGCCAAGGAAGACGTCCAGGAACTGGTCGACTTCCTGCGCGACCCCAGCAAGTTCCAGAAGCTGGGCGGCCGCATCCCGCGCGGCGTGCTGATGGTCGGCTCGCCCGGCACCGGCAAGACGCTGCTGGCCAAGGCCATCGCTGGCGAAGCCAAGGTGCCGTTCTTCAGCATCTCCGGTTCGGACTTCGTTGAAATGTTCGTCGGCGTGGGCGCGGCCCGCGTGCGCGACATGTTCGAGAACGCCAAGAAGCACGCGCCCTGCATCATCTTCATCGACGAAATCGACGCCGTCGGTCGCCAGCGCGGCGCCGGCCTGGGCGGCGGCAACGACGAACGCGAGCAGACGCTGAACCAGATGCTGGTGGAAATGGACGGCTTCGAGTCGGGCCAGGGCGTCATCGTGATCGCCGCCACCAACCGTCCCGACGTGCTGGATCCGGCGCTGCTGCGTCCGGGCCGCTTTGACCGCCAGGTCGTGGTGCCGCTGCCCGACATCCGCGGCCGCGAGCAGATCCTGAAGGTCCACATGCGCAAGGTGCCGCTGTCGCCCAACGTCGACGCGACCATCCTGGCGCGCGGCTGCCCGGGCTTCTCCGGCGCCGACCTGGCCAACCTGGTCAACGAAGCCGCGCTGTTCGCCGCGCGCCGCAACGGCCGCACGGTCGATATGTCGGACTTCGAGAAGGCCAAGGACAAGATCATCATGGGCGCCGAGCGCCGCTCGATCGTCATGCCCGAAGAGGAACGCAAGAACACCGCGTACCACGAATCCGGCCATGCCATCGTGGCGCGCATGCTGCCCAAGACCGACCCGGTCCACAAGGTCACCATCATCCCGCGCGGACGTGCGCTGGGCGTGACGATGCAGTTGCCGGAAAGCGATCGCTACAGCATGGATAAGAGCCGCCTGCTGTCGACCATCGCCGTGCTGTTCGGCGGCCGCATCGCCGAAGAGATCTTCATGAACCAGATGACCACCGGCGCCTCGAACGACTTCGAACGCGCCACGGCCATCGCCCGCGACATCGTCACGCGCTACGGCATGACCGACGAGCTGGGTCCGATGGTCTACGCCGAGAACGAAGGCGAGGTGTTCCTGGGCCGCAGCGTCACCAAGACCACGCACATGTCCGAAGCCACCATGCAGAAGGTGGACTCCGAGATCCGCCGCATCATCGACGAGCAATACGGCGTCGCGCGCAAGATCCTGGAAGACAACCGCGACAAGGTCGAAGCCATGACCGCCGCGCTGCTCGAATGGGAAACCATCGACGCCGACCAGATCAACGACATCATCGAGGGCCGCCCGCCGCGTCCCCCGAAGACGCCGCAAGGTCCGTCGGACACGTCGGACACGCCGCCGACCGGCCTGGCTGCCGGCGGCAATACGGCAGCCGCGGTCTGAGGTCTTTCGTCCTGATTTATGGCGAATAACTTCCTTTGCGGGCGCTTCGAGTTTGATCTCGAGCGCCCGCTTGTCATGGGTATCGTCAACGTCACGCCGGATTCTTTTTCCGATGGCGGCCAGCATGACGATACCGATTCCGCGGTGGCGCATGCGCGTCAGCTGATCCAGGAAGGCGCCCACATCCTCGACCTGGGCGGCGAGTCCACGCGCCCCGGCGCGGATCCGGTGTCGGTCGCCGACGAACTCGACCGGCTGCTGCCGGTGATCGAGGCGCTGCGCGACTGCGGCGTGCCCTTGTCGATCGACACCTTCAAACCCGAAGTCATGCGCGCGGTGCTCGACGCTGGCGCCGACATGATCAACGACATCTATGGCTTCCGGCAGCCCGGCGCCATCGAGGCGGTGGCGCAGTCGCGCTGCGGGCTGTGCGTGATGCACATGAAGGGCGAGCCGCGCACCATGCAGGCGACGCCGCCCGAATATTCCGACCTGATCGGCGAAATCGGGCTCTTCCTGGGATCGCGGGCGCAAAAGCTGCGCGCCGCCTGGGTCGACCCCCGACGCATCGTGCTGGACCCCGGTTTCGGGTTCGGCAAGACCGCCGACCAGAACTTCCAATTGCTGCGCCGGCTGTCCAGCCTGCGCAGCGGCGGTTATCCATTGCTGATCGGCCTGTCGCGCAAGAACATGATCGGCCAGGCCACCGGCCGGCCGGTCGGCGACCGGCTGCCCGGCAGCATTGCCGCTGCCCTGGCCTGTGTGGCCCGTGGCGCTTCCATCGTGCGGGTGCACGATGTGGCGGCCACGGTCGACGCGCTCAAGGTCTGGCAGGCGGCTGAACAAGGAGCAATCACTTCATGATTCGACGCAAGTATTTTGGTACCGATGGGGTGCGCGGCGAAGTCGGCGGCGCGGTGATCAACGCCGAATTCGCCCTGCGCCTGGGCTATGCCGCCGGCCGCGTGCTGGCCCATGAACACGCGGCGCGCGGCGGCAGCCGGCCGCAGGTCGTGATCGGCAAGGACACCCGCATTTCGGGCTACATGCTGGAATCGGCGCTGGAAGCCGGCCTGTCGGCCGCGGGCATCGACGTGCTGCTGGCCGGGCCGATTCCCACGCCCGCGGTGGCCTACCTGACCCGCGCGCTGCGCCTGGTCGCCGGCATCGTGATCAGCGCCTCGCACAATCCCTACCAGGACAACGGCATCAAGTTCTTCTCGGCCCAGGGCATGAAACTGCCCGACGAGATCGAGGCCGCCATCGAGGCCGCCCTGGACGAGCCGCTGGGCTGCGTCAGCTCCGAAGGACTGGGCCGCGCGCGCCGCATGTCGGATTCGCAGGGCCGCTACATCGAATTCTGCAAGAGCACCTTCCCCAACGATCTGGACCTGAACGGCATGACGATCGTGGTGGATGCCGCCCATGGCGCCGCCTACAACATCGCGCCGCACGTGTTCCGTGAGCTGGGCGCCGAAGTGCATGCCATCGGCGTGCACCCGGATGGCTTCAACATCAACAAGGGTGTTGGCGCGCTGCATCCGGAGCTGCTGGCCAAGGAAGTGAAGGCGCGTGGCGCGCAGCTGGGCGTCGCCCTGGACGGCGATGCCGACCGCCTGCAGGTGGTGGACGGCGACGGCCGCATCTACAACGGCGACGAACTGCTCTACGCCATCCTGCGCGAGCGCATGCAGCGCGGCAAGGTCGATGGCGTGGTGGGCACGCTGATGACCAACTTCGGTTTCGAGCGGGAGCTGCAGCGCCTGGGCGTGGGCTTCGAACGCGCCAATGTGGGTGACCGCTACGTACTCGAACTGATGCAGGAGCGTGGCTGGCTGTACGGCGGCGAAAGCTCCGGCCACCTGCTGTGCCTGGACTGCCACTCGACCGGCGACGGCATCGTGGCCGCGCTGCAGGTGCTGACCGCGCTGCGCCGCAACCAGACCACGATGGCCGAGTGGGTCAAGGACCTGCGCATGTATCCGCAGAAGATGATCAACGTGCCCCTGGCACCGGGCCAGGACTGGAAGACCCATCCCGGCCTGAGCGCCGCGCGCAAGGCCGTGGAAGCCGAGTTGGGCGGCCGTGGCCGCATCCTGATCCGCGCGTCCGGCACCGAACCCAAGCTGCGCCTGATGGTCGAGGCCGAGGACGAGGCCCTGGCCGTCTCCTCTGCCGAGAAGCTGGCGGCCAGCTTGGGATAACGTCTTTTTTGCCCCGATCGAACATGGCCATTCATTGTTTTGCGATGAATGGCCATTGTTTGTGAACATTGCGTATTGTTTTGTAAAGTTTTGTCGAGCTTTGCAGGAATTGGGCCGCATTGCACCGAACTAAACTTCATAGTCACGTAACATATTGGTCAAGTCTTTGACATACAGGGCGTCCACACTGACTGGACTCTCTAGGAGCTTCGCGCAATGCTGGAACTAGCACGCATCAACCCAAGCCGTAATGCCGCAGAACCGTGGACCGGCCCCGCCGCGAGGGTGCTGGTGGTCGGCCTGGCGCGCACGGCCGAGGAAATTGAACAGATCCAGCGCCTGCGCTACGACGTCTTCACCGAAGACATGGGTGCGGTCTTCCCGGATGCCCAGGACGGAATCGAGCACGACCGCTTCGATCCCTTCTGCGAGCACCTGATGGTGCGCGAGCTCGATACCGGCCGTGTCGTGGGCACCTACCGGATCCTCACGCCCGAAAAGGCGCGCGAGGCCGGCGGTTACTACTCGCAATCCGAATTCGACCTGTCCGGCCTGGGCGCCATCCGCGACGAGCTGGTGGAAGTGGGACGATCCTGCACCCACGCCGACTACCGCAATGGCGCCGTCATCATGCTGCTGTGGTCGGGCCTGGCGGAATACCTGCGCCGCGGCGGTTATCAGTACGTGCTGGGCTGCGCCAGCGTGAGCCTGCGCGACGATGGCGTCACGGCGGCCGAAGTGTGGCGCACCGTGTCCAAGCTGATTCCCGGGGACGGCGAGCCGCGGGTCACGCCGTTGCATCGCTATCCGGTGGAAAAGCTCAACAGCACCTTGCCGGCGCGCGTGCCGCCGCTGATCAAGGGATATCTGAAGCTGGGCGCCACCGTTTGCGGCGAACCGGCCTGGGATCCCGATTTCAATGCGGCCGATTTTCCGGTGCTGCTGAAGATGGACGGCATGGACGAGCGCTACCGCCGCCATTTCGGCCTGGATCAACCCGCCGCCACCGGTCAGCGCTGATCATGCGCCGCCTGTTCCGCCGTATGAAGATCAAACTGATACGGCGGGCCACGCGGCCTTTCCGTCTGGAGCTCAAGCAGCTCGACCGCCAGACCGACCTGTCGCCGTTCTAGCGTTCGCCGTCGCACGGCACAAGGCCCCGGATCCCGGGGCCTTGTTGTTTTCAGAACTCGAGCAGCTCGAACGAGAATCCGACCTTCGACCACTCCGCTTCTTCCGCGCGCAGCGTGAAGTCGCTGAGCGGGTGTTGCGCGAGCCAGTCGCGGTTCACGCGCACCACGATCGAATCGTTGCGCATGGAGGCGGTCAGGGGCAGGGGTTCGATCTCGCCGCGGCGGCGGAACAGCAGCACCGCCAGCCGCAGGCTGAGGATGGCCATCCACTGGGCGCGGTTGCGCACCAGGGGTTCCAGCTTGCTCAGCTTGCCCTGGTGTCCCAGCGCCAGCAGCGCCAGCAGTTGCTGGTCGGCGCGCGAGAAGCCTGGCATGTCGGCGTTCTCGAGCACGTAGGCGGTGTGCTTGTGATAGGCGTTGTGAGCGATCGACAGGCCCACTTCGTGCAGGTCGGCGGCCCAGCCCAGGGCGGCGCGCAGTTCGGCGCGCTCCGCGCCTTCCGGCATCATCGCGTCGAACAGGCTGAGCGCCGCATGGTGCACACGGCGCGCCTGGTTGACGTCGACGTGGTAGCGCTTCATGAACTGGCGCACCGATTCATCGCGCTTGTCGTGTTCGTCGTCGCGGCCCAGCAGGTCGTACAGCACGCCCAGGCGCAGCGCGCCGTCACCGGTGTGCATGACATCGATGCCGAGTTCGTCGAACAGCGCGCTCATGATGGCCAGCCCGCCGGGCAGCACGTCGGCGCGCTCGACCTTGATGCCGGGCAGTTCGGACGGGATGACGCGGCCGGCGCGCACGATGCGGTCTTTCAGCTTGCTCAGGCCGGCGCGGGTGATGCCGCGGTCCGACATGCCGCCTTCCGTGAGGATGGCGAACAACGCCTTGGCCGTGCCGGACGAGCCGTAGGCTTCCTTCCAGCCGGCCTTGCGATACTGCTTGGCGATGACCTCGATCTCGCGCCGGGCGGCCAGCTCGGCCTGCTTCATCTGGTGGGCATCGACGATGCCGTCCGAGAAGAACTGGCGGCTGTAGCTGACGCAGCCCATGTAGAGCGAGGACATCAGGCCGGGCTCATGGCCCTTGCCGATGATGACTTCGGTGGAGCCGCCGCCGATGTCGATCACCAGGCGTTTGTTGGGGGAGGGGGGCAGGGTGTGGACCACGCCCGAGAAGATCAGGCGGGCCTCTTCGCGGCCGGCGATGACTTCGATCGGAAAGCCCAGTGCGGCTTCGGCCCGGGGCAGGAAGTCGCGGGTATTGCGCGCGACCCGGAAGGTGTTGGTCGCCACCGCGCGCACGCGGTTGGGGTGGAAACTGCGCAGGCGGTCGCCGAATCGTTCCAGGACGGCGATGGCGCGCTCGATGGCGTCATCGCCCAGGCGTTTTTCGGCATCCAGCCCGGCGGCGAGGCGGACGGTTTCCTTGAGGCGATCGATCTGGTAGATCTGGGGCGTACCGTCCTGCTGAACGATGCGTCCGATGGAGAGGCGGAAGCTGTTGGACCCGAGGTCCACGGCGGCCAGAAGTTGATCCATGCGGCTCGTAATATTGGCTGTGAGGTGGCCTGATTATAGAGACCCCATGTGACAGCGCCGTCCCTTGCGGGTTTTCGCTTATGGAACAGAGGGTTGGGTGCGGGAGACCATGCTCCATGCGTCCCGGTTTTGTCGTACGCTACGCATTTGGCGCAGTGTCATAGAACCGTCACTCTTTTGAAGTAAAACTCCACGCTTTCCTTACGTATGGAATCCGGTATGACCACACGCCCGCCCGCCGAGCCCCTGCTCCTGAATCGCGAGTTGTCGCTGCTCAAATTCAATGAACGCGTGCTGGCGATGGCGGAAAACCCGAGCACCCCCTTGCTCGAACGGCTGCGTTACGTGTGTATCGTCAGTTCCAACCTGGATGAATTTTTCGAGATCCGGATCTCCAGCCTGAAAGAGCAGCAGCGCCAGTCGCCCAACCTGGTGGGGCCGGACGGCATGACGCCCGACCAGGCTTTCGAGAACGTCCAGCAAGCGGTGCATGAGCTGGTGGGACGCCAGTACGCGCTGCTCAACGACGCCATCCTGCCGGCGCTGCAGGCGGAGGGTATCGCGCTGCACCATGCGTCGGAATGGAACGCCGAGCAGCAGGAATGGGCGCGCGAGGTCTTCAACCGCGACGTGATGCCGCTGCTGACGCCGATCGGGCTGGACCCGGCGCACCCGTTTCCGCGGGTCTACAACAAGAGCCTGAACTTCATCGTGTCGCTGTCGGGCGCCGACGCCTTCGGCCGCCAGGCCTCGATCGCCGTGGTGCAGGCGCCGCGCGCGCTGCCGCGCCTGATCAAGATGCCGCCGGAGCTGTCCGGCCATCCGGAAGGTTATATCCTGCTGACCTCGCTGCTGCGCGCCTTCGTCGGCGAGCTGTTCCCGGGCCTGGAGATGCTGGGCTGCTACCAGTGGCGGGTGACGCGCAACAGCGACCTGTTCGTGGACGAGGAAGAAGTCACCAACCTGCGCCACGCCCTGCAGGGCGAGCTGTCGCAGCGCAACTTCGGCGCCGCCGTGCGCCTGGAGATCGACAAGCTGACGCCGGTCGAGCTGGAAACCTTCCTGCAGCGCGAGTTCTCGCTCAAGGCCGAGGACACCTACCGCGTGCCGGGCCCGGTGAACCTGTCGCGCCTGATGCAGCTGTGCAATTCGCCCAACCGGCCCGACCTGCTGTTCCCCGATTACCGCGCGCCGGTGCCGGCGCCGTTCGACCGCGTCGGCGACAAGCCGTCCGAGCTGTTCGAGGCCGTGGCCGAGCAGGACCGCCTGCTGCACCATCCGTACCAGTCGTTTCAGCCCGTCATCGACTTCCTGACCGCCGCCGCGCTGGATCCGGACGTGATGGCCATCAAGCAGACCATCTACCGCACCGGCGAGGATTCCGAGCTGATGAAGATCCTGCTGGCCGCGGCGCGCGCCGGCAAGGAAGTGACGGTGGTGGTGGAGCTGATGGCGCGCTTTGACGAGCAGACCAACATCAACTGGGCCTCCAAGCTGGAAGAGGTGGGAGCGCACGTGGTCTATGGCGTCGTGGCGCACAAGACCCACGCCAAGATGGCGGTGGTGCTGCGGCGCGAAAAGGGCCGCCTGCGCCGCTATGCCCACCTGGGCACCGGCAACTACCACCCCCGCACTGCGCGGCTGTACACCGATTTCGGCCTGCTGACCGCCGATCCCAAGCTGTGCGAGGACATGGACAAGGTGTTCGCGCAGTTGACCGGCCTGGGCGCGCGGCGCGCGCTCAAGTCGCTGATGCAGTCGCCTTTCACGATGCATGAAGGCATGGTGGCGCTGATCCGCGCCGAGGCTCGCGCCGCCAAGGCCGGCAAGCGCGCGCGCATCATGGCCAAGATGAACTCGCTGCTGGAAGAGCAGATCATCGAGGAACTCTACAAGGCCAGCCAGGCCGGCGTGAAAATCGACCTGATCGTGCGCGGCGTCTGCGCGCTGCGCGCCGGCGTGCCGGGACTGTCCGAGAACATCCGGGTGCGCTCCATCGTGGGCCGCTTCCTGGAGCATTCGCGCGTGTTCTATTTCTACGCCGAAGGCGCCGAGACGGTGTACCTGTCCTCGGCCGACTGGATGGACCGCAATTTCTTCCGCCGCGTGGAAATCGCCTTCCCGATCTACGACAAGACCCTCAAGAAGCGCGTCATCGACGAAGCCTTCACCTTCGCCCTGCGTGACAACCAGCTGGCGTGGCAGCAGCAGGCCGACGGTGACTACACCCGCGTGCGCAGCCGCCGCGAGCCCTTCAACCTGCACCAGTACCTGATGCAGAAGCTGGGCGTATAGCCTCGCCGTCCTTTCCCCTTCCGCGGTAGGCGACGCGGAACCGGAAAAGGCCCCGCCCAGCGGGGCCTTTTCTATCCGTCCCCCAGATCCGCCGAACAAAGCCAAGCGCTCGACGCGGGCTCCCCCCTGAGCCCAACCATCCGTCCCCAACCCCCATCACCGTCAGAAAACCACCACCCACGGCACCACCCTCCCAAGCCAGGCCGCGCGGATCCGGCTCCGCCGGTCCGCCACCGGCGCCCCCCTGGGGGGGAAGCGCGCAGCGCTCCGGGGGGGGGTTTATGACTGTCACTATCCTGTCACGTTGGACTTCTAACATGCGAGGGTCGCTGAAAGACGGGCAGTAGAAAGCCTGCCAAAGACTCCTCCAACGAGCACAGAAGGAACCAAGATGTTCAAACGTGTCTTCAAACAAGTTTCCCTGGGCGTCGCGCTGAGCGCCGCTGTTTTCTCCGTGCAGGCCGCCGACGTGACCGGCGCCGGCGCTTCGTTCCCGTACCCGATCTACGCCAAGTGGGCGTCGGACTACAAGGCTGCCACCAACAATGCCGTGAACTACCAGTCGATCGGCTCGGGCGGCGGTCAGCAACAGATCATCGCCAAGACCGTCGATTTCGGCGCTTCGGACGATCCCATGAAGGCCGCTGACCTGGAAAAGAACGGTCTGCTGCAGTTCCCGGCCGTCATCGGCGGTACCGTGGCCGTGGTGAACATCGACGGCATCGAGCCGGGCAAGCTGAAGCTGTCGGGCAAGGTCCTGGGCGACATCTTCCTGGGCAAGGTCAAGAAGTGGGACGACGCCGCCATCAAGGCGCTGAACCCCGACCTGAAGCTGCCGTCGGCCGACATCATCGTCGTGCACCGTTCGGATGGCTCGGGCACCACCTTCGGCTGGACCAACTACCTGTCCAAGGTGTCGCCGGAGTGGAAGGAACAGGTCGGCGAAGGCAAGGCCGTCAAGTGGCCCGTGGGTCAGGGTGGCAAGGGTAACGAAGGCGTCGCCGCTTACGTCGGCCAGCTGAAGAACTCGATCGGCTACGTCGAATACGCCTACGCCAAGCAGAACAAGCTGGCCTGGACGCAGCTGCAGAACAAGGACGGCAAGTTCGTCCAGCCGGAACAGAAGGCCTTCGCCGCCGCCGCCGCCAACGCCGACTGGAAGAGCGCGCCTGGCATGGGCGTGGTGCTGACGGACGAGCCGGGCGCCGATTCGTGGCCCGTCACCGCCGCCACCTTCATCCTGGTCCACAAGTCGCAAGACAAGCCGGTGCAGGGCAAGGCCGTCCTGGACTTCTTCGACTGGGCCTTCAAGAACGGCGCCAAGTCGGCTGAAGCCATGGACTACGTGCCGCTGCCGGAAGCCGTGACCAAGGAAATCCGCGCCGCCTGGGGCGAAGTCAAGTCCGCCGACGGCAAGCCGGTCTGGAAGTAAAAGCGGGTGCCTGGCGCGGCGGCCCGGCCGCGCGCCAGCATCGGCCAACTGCCCTGCTGTCCGGCTTGCCGGATGGCGGGGCGGGTCCCCCCGGGGCCCAATCGTAGTTTCCCCCAAGGTTTCCTAAGGAAAGTCCATCCATGAGCGCGGTAATGGATAATAGTGTGCCGCTTTCGCCCAGCGTGGCGGACTCCGTGACTACCGGCACGCCTTCGCCTATGAAGCAAAATAAAAACGCGCTGATGGATGCGCTGTTCAAGAACCTGACCCGCCTGTTCGCCTTCCTGGTGTTCATCCTGCTGGCGGCGATCCTGGTATCCCTGATCTACGGCAGCCGCGAATCGCTGGCCAAGTACGGCCTGTCGTTCCTGTGGCTGAACGACTGGGATCCGGTCAAGCAGAACTACGGCGCGGTGGTGCCGATCATCGGCACGCTGCTGACGTCGGCCATCGCCCTGATCATCGCGGTGCCGGTGTCGTTCGGCATCGCCATCTTCCTGACCGAACTGTCGCCGACCTGGCTGCGCCGCCCGCTGGGCACCGCGGTCGAGATGCTGGCGGCGATTCCGTCGATCATCTACGGCATGTGGGGCCTGTTCGTCTTCGTGCCGGTGTTCCAGCAGTACGTGCAGCCGTTCCTGATTGCCACGCTGGGCAGCGTGCCCATCATTGGCGGCATGTTCGCCGGGCCGCCCTTCGGCATCGGTATCTTCACCGCCGGCCTGATCCTGTCGATCATGATCATCCCGTTCATCGCCGCGGTGATGCGCGACGTGTTCGAACTGGTGCCGGCGATGCTGAAGGAATCGGCCTACGGCCTGGGCAGCACGACCTGGGAAGTGATGTGGCGCGTGGTGCTGCCCTTCACCAAGTCCGGCGTCATCGGCGGCATCATGCTGGGCCTGGGGCGCGCGCTGGGCGAGACCATGGCGGTGACCTTCGTGA
Organism: Achromobacter sp. HNDS-1; assembly: GCF_040084795.1. Taxonomy (NCBI): domain Bacteria; kingdom Pseudomonadati; phylum Pseudomonadota; class Betaproteobacteria; order Burkholderiales; family Alcaligenaceae; genus Achromobacter; species Achromobacter sp. HNDS-1. The sequence continues at coordinate 1,807,458 of NZ_CP157584.1, read as the reverse complement.
TCGGCAACGCCTTCAAGTGGTCCGGTTCGCTGTTCTCGCCGGGCAACTCGATCGCCTCGGCGCTGGCCAACGAATTCAACGAGGCGGGTGGCATCCAGAAGTCGGCGCTGCTGGAACTGGGCCTGATCCTGTTCCTGATCACCACGATCGTGCTGGCCCTGGCGAAGATGCTGCTGGTCCGCCTGTCGGCCGGTGAAGGCAAGAAATCCTGACCCCGGCCCACAAGGAAAAGATCATGGCTGTCTCCGTACTCAATATGCAGAACGGCGTGTATCGCCGGCGCCGAGTGGTCAACCGCATCATGCTGACCATCTCGCTGGCCACGCTGGTGTTCGGACTGTTCTGGCTGTTCTGGATCATCCAGACCCTGCTGTTCAAGGGCGCGCCGGCGCTGTCGTACACGCTCTTCACCGAAATCACGCCGCCGCCGGGGCAGTCCGGCGGCCTGGTCAACGCCATCTTCGGCAGCGTGATGATGGCGGGCGTGGGCACGCTGATCGGCACGCCGGTGGGCATCCTGGCCGGCACCTACCTGGCCGAATACGGCCAGCGCGGCTGGCTGGCGCCGGCCACGCGCTTCCTGAACGACGTGCTGCTGTCGGCGCCGTCCATCATCATCGGTCTGTTCATCTACGCCGTGTACGTGGCGCAGGTCGGGCACTACTCGGGCTGGGCCGGCGCCATCGCGCTGTCGATCCTGGTGATCCCGGTGGTGGTGCGCACCACCGACAACATGCTGCTGCTGGTGCCCAACAGCCTGCGCGAAGCCGCGGCCGCGCTGGGCTGCCCCAAGTGGCGCATGATCACCCTGGTGTGCTATCGCGCCGCCAAGACCGGCATCATCACCGGCGTGCTGCTGGCGATTGCCCGTATCTCGGGCGAAACCGCGCCGCTGCTGTTCACCGCGCTGTCGAACCAGTTCATGTCGACCAACATGAACGGCCCGATGGCCAACCTGCCGGTCGTGATCTACCAATACGCCGCCAGCCCCTTCAAGGACTGGAACGACCTGGCGTGGGCCGGCGCCACCCTGATTACGCTGCTGGTGCTGGGCATCAACATCATTGCCCGCAACATGTTCCGCAAATAAAGATCGCTTTGCCGGCGCGCTTGCCGCGCCGGACCTAGGGAAACCAAATGGAAAACACCGCTACCGCCGTCAAGAACAAGATCGAGGTCAAGAACCTGAACTTCTACTACGGCAAGTTCCATGCGATCCGCAATGTGAACATGTCGATCCAGGAGAAGAAGGTCACCGCCTTCATCGGCCCGTCGGGCTGCGGCAAGTCGACGCTGCTGCGCACCTTCAACCGCATGTTCGAGCTGTATCCGGGCCAGCGCGCCGAGGGCGAGATCATCCTGGACGGCGAAAACCTGCTGACCGCCAAGACGGACATCTCGCTGATCCGCGCCAAGGTCGGCATGGTGTTCCAGAAGCCCACGCCTTTCCCCATGAGCATCTACGACAACATCGCCTTCGGCGTGCGCCTGTTCGAGCGCCTGTCCAAGGGCGAGATGGACGAGCGCGTGGAATGGGCGCTGAGCAAGGCCGCGCTGTGGAACGAAGTGAAGGACAAGCTGCACCAGAGCGGCAACAGCCTGTCGGGCGGCCAGCAACAGCGCCTGTGCATCGCGCGCGGCGTGGCCATCAAGCCGGAAGTGCTGCTGCTGGACGAGCCGTGTTCGGCGCTGGATCCGATCTCGACCGCCAAGATCGAGGAACTGATCGCCGAGCTGAAGAACGACTACACCGTCGTCATCGTGACCCACAACATGCAGCAGGCCGCCCGCTGTTCGGATTTCACCGCCTACATGTACCTGGGCGAGCTGATGGAATTCGGCCAGACCGACCAGATCTTCGTGAAGCCGTCGCGCAAGGAAACCGAGGACTACATCACCGGCCGTTTCGGCTGAGCGTCCATCGAAACGGTTGCCTGTCGGGCAGACTGCGCGATCCGCCTTGGATCCCGCATGAAACAACGGCGCACCTTCGGGTGCGCCGTTGTCGTTTCCGCCAGTCCGATTCCGCGGCGAGCGCCGCGGCGCCGGACACTGTGCGTGTCAGGACTGCTGCTGCCCCACGGGCCGCGTGCCGGCGGCCGGCCGCGACGACGCGCCGCCCGCGTAGCGGCCCGGGATCAGGATCACGAACACCGCCGCCAGCACCGCCGCGCACGAGAACGCGATGAAGTTCCACGCCAGCGGCAACTTCAATCCCGCCAGATAGCCGCCGACGATGGGGCCGCTCATGGCGCCGATGCGAGCGAACGACAGCGCCCAGCCGGTGGCCGCGCCGCGCGCGTGCGCCGGGTAGTAGCCGGCCAGGTAGCCGGTCAGGATCAGCGACGACGAAATGCTGCCAATGCCGGCCAGCGCCACCCACAGGTAATTGACCGCCAGCGGATTGTTGTAGGTGAGGCAGTAGATGCCGATCGCGCCCACCAGGTAGAACAGCTCCACGATCTTGCGCGGCTCGCTCTTGTCGGCGAACTGGCCCAGCACCAGGCCGCCGATGGCCGAGGCCAGGCTGAAGACCAGCAGGAACGAGATGCTCGAGCCCAGGTCGTAGCCGTTCTTGCGCATGATCTGCGGCAGCCAGGTGTTAAGGCCATACACCAGCATCATGCCCAGGAACAGCGCGCCCCAGAAGCACAGCGTGGCGCGCAGGTGGCGCGGCGCGAATACCGCGGCCATGACGTCGCGCCACGTGGCTTTTTCGCCTGTCACTTCGCGCGGGCGGAACGCTTGCAGCGAGGCAATGCCCAGGCGCTGCGCCATGGCGCGGGCGCCGGCCTCGTCGCCCTTGGCCAGCAGGTATTCGAGCGATTCAGGCAGCAGGCGCGCCAGCACCGGCACCAGCAGCAGCGGCGCCGCGCCCACCAGGATCACCGCGCGCCAGCCCCAGTGCTGCAGCACCGCCATGGCCACCGCGGCGGAGCACAGGATGCCGAGCGAATAGCCGGAATACATCACGCCGTAGTTGAAGCCCCGTTTGGCGGGCGGGGAATACTCGATCGTCAGCGCCGCCGCCACCGGAATGACCCCGCCCAGTCCCAGGCCGCCGATGAAGCGGAAGGTGGCGAACCAGGTCGGCGTCGGCGCCCAGGCCGCGCCGATCATGGTCAGCGAGAACAGCGTCACGCAGGCCAGCAACATGCGCCGGCGGCCCAGCAGGTCGGACAGCGTGCCGACGGCGAATGAGCCGACGAACATGCCCGCCAGCGCGTAGCTGCCCAACATGCCGAGTTCGATCGGCGTCAGGTTCCAGTTCTTGTCGTCCGCCAGGGCGGGGAGCACCGCGCCCATGACGCCGACGTCGTACCCCTCGAACAGGATCGCCAGCCAGCAGACGAACAGCACCGTGTAGGTGGTCCGCGTGGGCGTGGCCCAGGCGGACGCAGAGGAGGCATTTGCCATTGGATTCCCGATGAATGTCGTTATTTGATATGTCGAATTAATTTATGCTTCAACTATATAGGTGTCAATCAGGGGATCGCCGGGCATGGCCTGGAAACGCCGGGCGGCATCGGCAGCGAACGGCGGGGCGCCGGTATCTGGTATAGTTGCGACCCTCGGGGCGTAGCGCAGCCTGGTAGCGCATCTGCTTTGGGAGCAGAGGGTCGTGAGTTCGAATCCCACCGCCCCGACCAATAAAATCAAAGGGTTAGCTCAATGTCGTTGAGCTAACCCTTTTTCTTTGCTTGGCTTATGGGACAACATATGGGACAACAAAGCCAAAGCTGAGTGGGGCCGCAATTCAGACGCGCTCCAGGCGCGACGTTGTGCCACCTAGGAGACTCGCGCGGCTAAGCGTTTCGCTGGTTGCTGGAGAGAGGCGCGAAAGGGCAGGGGTGAAGGAATTCGACGAAAAAAAGCCGAGCATAGTGCTCGGCTTTTTGTGCTGTTCGAAGAATGGTGCAGCTACGTCGGCTGGCTTCGAAAATACTGGGTGCCTACTGATCCGCTGATGCGCGCATCCAGACGCCGGGACTATGCGTGCTGCACACTCCGGTTGTACCTGAGAGGTCGTTCCCTGGGGGGGGCAGTGGTGCGGGCATTCTTTTGTTCGCGGACCCACGCCTGGACCTCCGATGCGGGCCATCGCGATGCGCGCCCCACCTTCGCAGGAGCCGGGAACGTCCCGTCCTTGATTCCCTCGTAAATCTTGGTCTTTTTGATGCCCGTGGCCTTGATGACCGCAGGCAATTCTAGAAGTTGCTCGCTCGGTTCCTGAGCGAATTCGTTGGTGTCGATCTCGCGCGCATCCATATGCCGTCCTTTGCTTCTGCCCGAGGTAAGAGAGGCGAGTTCGTCGCCTCCGACGCGGCGACGTGTGGCGTCGACCCGGCTAGTAGGTTGGCATAAAGATAAGTGTTGCTTTATTAAGTGTCAAGTGTTGATTAAATTTCGGAGGTCATGCGAGTCGCTCGGCCCAGGTGAAAGGAACGCGTGCGACTACCTGAACGAAATCGTCAAGGTCCTGAACCGGCACATCGATCGGGGCGACCTTTGTGCTCTCGGTAGATAGCCGAAGCCCCCCGCCTGGAAGACGTTGGACGAAGCGAAGGTCAACCTGCTCTCCCTGCCGGATGAGATACAGGCCGTCCGCATTGACTTCCCTCACATCGCTCTGCACGAACGCGATATCGCCCTGACGGAACGTAGGTTCCATGAACGCCCCTTCTATGTACACAAACCCCACAGTAGTTAGGTTCGCGTCCAGAGGAAGGCGACCGTTGAGCCAGGCCCGGCTAACCCGCAGGTGGCGGATTGCGCATGCCGTTGGCGGCAACATAGCTCCGTAATTCAGCCGCGCTCCAAGGAAAGGAATGTCGATGGTCTCTGCGTCCGATCCCGCAAGGGCCGAAAGGTCAGTAGGGGCGGCGACGGGAATCTCGGGAGAGAGCCAATAAGCGATGGAGGTACCAAAGACTTGGGCTAGAGCCACCGCATGTTCGCGGTCGAACCGGCCATTGTTTCTCCATCCGTAGACGGCAGGCGTGCTGACGCCTAGCCGTTCGGCTAATGCGGCGGCTGAGACGCCATTCGACTGCATCTGAAAATCCAGCTTTGCGACAAAGTCGCGTTGCATCTGTGACAGCTGCGGAGACGTGGAGCCTTCAGGCCTCTTTGTCTTTTGTGTCATCGGGGTTTACCTTCCATAAAGTATCGCTTAATATTCGCAAACCTTTACTTAACCGAATTCGCGCCCATGGCTACTTCCAATAAGCTCGCGACCTCGACAAGAGCAACAATAGTCGAAGCCGACCGAATCAACTCTTCCGTCGCTATCGGCGGGCGGACGGCTGGCATAGTCGCAGCGCTGGCGCGGCTTGCTGAGGTAACCCCGCCCCAATCCAGCCTTTGGTTAAAGGGGGACACGGCGATGCCTCTTCGGCGAGGCATTTTAGTGGAGATAAATAGCGAGAGTCGCGTTTCTTTGGAGGGGCTCATTCAGGAAGGCCTCATCTCAGAGCGTGACGCGCTCATCGTCCGATACATTCAAAACCCGGCTGAGTTCGCCGGCGCGGAGCGACGAGCCGCGCTACTCGACGCGCTGCGTGCTCGCCCATGAAATGCCATCTTCTGCAATCCGTGCCGCTCAATGTCTGACCGGACAAGACTGCGATGCACTTCTACCCCCATAACATCGGCGACCACGTCAAGGACACGCGGCACCTGACTCTTTTGGAAGAAGGGGCGTACCGCCGTTTGCTTGACCACTACTACACCATCGAGAAGGCGCTGCCTTTAGACGAGGCCGACCTCTGCCGCAAATTGCTCGCGCGGAGTGACGACGAGCGCAAGGCCGTGGGTGTGGTGCTGAGGGAGTTTTTCGTTCAGACGGAAAGCGGGTGGTGGCATAAGCGCTGCGAGGAAGAGATCGCCGCGGGCAATAAGCGGCGACAGCAGTCCCGCGAGAACGGGAAAAAGGGTGGCCGTCCGCGAAAGTCGGTGCCGCCTCAGGAGCTACCTGGAGGCGACGAAAGACCCGATACGGGAAGCCCGGACGAAACCCAGCGGGTTATTGGCGGGTTAGCGCTAGGTTCTGGCTCTCGTCCGGGCGATGGCTTGGAATCTGCGCAGGTTGAGGGACTGCCGCCGTGCCCCCACGAGCGGCTCGTAGAGATTTATCACGACCGAATGCCCCTCAACCCCAGGATCAAAGTGCTTGATGACAGCCGCCGAAAGCTCCTCGCAGCACGCTGGAAGCAGGCTGCGAGGCTGGACGTGCCTCCGTTTGGCTATCACACAATGCAGCAGGGCCTGGACGCATGGCACACATTCTTCGAGATATGCAGCGAGTCCGAATTCTTGACGGGGCAGGCGCCACCGTCAGAGCCAGGACGACCACCATTCGTCGCCAGTCTGGACTTTCTCATCTCCCCCGACGGATTTCGGAAGTGCGTCGAAAACCACTATCACCGCGAGTAGATTTTACAAAACGGCGCCAAATTTGTTACGACGGCAATGTTTAGCCACGAAGTTACACACATAGAAAGAAATAATTACGAAACTTTGTCACCTTCTGCAATAAAGCAGCGGGTCAGCAAAGGAGATCAAGTGATGTTGTCTAACGAGCTGCGGCGCCTGTTGTTTCAGGGTGAAAGTGGCCAGAAGCACGATGCAGAGCCGCTTCCATGCCTATCCGGCGACGAGGTGCTGGCGAAGGCGCACGTACCCACAAGGTACAAGTCTTGCACCTTCGATACCTTCCACGCGTACAGCGAAGAACATAAAGCGAGAAAACTGGCTTGCGAGAGTTACAGCAAGCATTTCAACGTCGCGCGCTATGACGGCGTTTCCATGGTGTTGGGGGGGCCTCAGAAGGGCAAAACGCACCTGGCGACGGCGATGCTGTTCGCGGTTATCGCAAGCGGTAGCACCGGCCGGCTTATACGCGCCCGTAGGGCTATCGCTGCCGTCGTCGAGTACGGGGAGGATGCCCTCGCCGAGCTAGCCAATCCCGACCTACTCGTGTTGGATGGGCTGCTCTCGCACCCCTGGGATGAGGCGGGTCGACATGCGATCTTTGAACTCATCGAACGCCGCTTCGAAGAGGTAAAGCCCACAGTCATCACCACTCACCTTAGAAAAGCCACTTTTTTGCGTGCCGTCGGCGATCGTATTGCGTCGCGGCTGCGTGAGAACGGCGGCAAGTTTGTTTCGTTCGAGTAGTTCCAGAAGAAATGCGCCGCACAATTCCGAAGGGTGATAGCCCACTGCACGCTCGGGCTGGCACGGCGGAGCGAGCTTTGCTCGGAGCCCTGCTTGTTAACAATGACACCTTCGACCGCATCGCGCCGGTGAGGATTGGCGCTTCGCACTTTGGCGCCCATGGCAATGCCCTGATCTTCAGCGCAATCGCTTCCCTGATTTGTCGGGGGCAATTGGCTGACGTGATCACCGTGCACGATCTCTTGTGCGAGCGCAACGAAGCACCCCGCGCCGGCGGGCTACCCTATCTCAACTCGCTTGCCGCGGAGTGCGCCAGCGCCACAAACGCAATTCGGTACGCGGAGATTGTGGTCGAACAGGCCCTGCTCCGACAGCTGATCTTCGTGACGTCGGAGATCCAAGCTTCTGTATCCGAACCAGCTGGCCGGAACGTTCACCAACTCCTCGACCATGCACAGAAATTGATCGGCGGTCTGGGGGAGCAAACGGTCAAGCGGGACGCTGTGCCCATCGCTGCCGCAGCGGCACGCTTCATTGAACAGCTGGACCAGAGAATTTCGGGAGGCATAGCCCGAGACGTCGTCTCTACAGGGCTGACCGATCTGGACAAGGCGCTGCACGGCGGACTGTTGCCGGGGCGGTTGTACGTCCTGGGCGGTCGCCCGGCAATGGGGAAATCGGCATTGGCCGGCACGGTTGGAAGTCACCTGGCTGCCGAGCAAGTCCCGACGGCGTATCTGTCGCAAGAAATGCCCGAAGAGGAGCTCACCGGGCGTACCTTGGCTCAATGGTCCGATATTTCGATCGATGCGCTCCAGGCGGACAATCCAGAAGCAGTGCAAAGTGACTTCTGGGCGAGACTCGTCACAGCGGGACAGGTTGCGGCCACAGCCACGCTGTTCATCGACGAAACCTCAGGCTTGACGCTTCTCGATGTAGCGTCCAAGGCGAGAACTTTGAAGCGCAAATCAGGCCTGCGCGTCTTGATCGTCGATTACCTCCAGCTTATGGTCGGGACTGAAGAGAAACGCCACAGCCAGATTGAAACTATCACGCGCGGTCTCAAGAGCCTCGCAAAGGAGCTTGGCATATCTATCTTGCTCCTGTCCCAGTTGAACCGCGAAATCGATCGAAGAACCAACAAACGTCCACTGCTCGCCGACTTTAAGGACTCAGGGTCCATCGAGGCGGATGCTGACGTTGTGATGGGGATATACAGACCCGAGCAAGATGACCCGGATACTCCGTATCCGGGTTGTGCAGAGCTCCATATCCTGAAGCATAGAGGCGGAAAGCTGGCAAAGGTGCTGCTGGCTTACAAGGGGATGGCGACGAAGTTTCACGATTACCACGGTGCGCCGCCCCTAGATTCTGCCGTTGAATCCCGCGGGCAGCGTGCGCGGAAAGGCTTCGACAGGCTGCCTCACAGGCATGCAGACACATAGGACGCAAAAAAGCCAACCACAAGCCAAAAAGTGCACATTGTTAGGTATGAAATAAAAAGCGCCATAAATATAATCGAAGCATAGACAATGGAGATGTCATGCTATTCAAGGCGTTTTTCGGCACCGCCGTATTTCTCGGGACAATCGCTTGGCTGGGCTACTCGCTGGTGGCGACCGAGCCGTGCGAGCGGATGGACCGGCTAGCACTACCGATTCGGCTGACGATGGACGCGACGCGCTTTATCGCCAGCAACCTGTTTGCTGGACCGGAGCACACCGAGCTACGTCTATCGCTCCTGGAGCTGAGCATAAAGGTGGATTCCGGCGCGCAAACCTACGCAAGCGCCGTGCTCTACGGGCCCAGTCTTACGTGCAAGAACTTCCTATAAGGCGGACGAAGCGATGAGTAGACTCGGCCGTCAGCGCGATCAATTTATCTACATGGGCCCGGAAGACAAGCCGGCCGCCGACTTCCTGAACGAACTCTTTCGTCGAGCGGCATTGGAGGGCATGACCGACATTCAACTTCGCTTCGTCCATGGCGCCATGCGCCCGGTTGAAGTTGCTGACTCGGGGGTTCGTCTAATCAGCTGGCTTGAGCCGGAGTACGAAGGAGATCTTGTCAAGCATGTCGAGGAAAAGCTTCGCGCACGTGCAAGCATGGACTTGTCCGAACAGTTCATACCGATGGATGGCGCGATTCATCTTCGCTATCCGGAAGATGGGCTCAAACTGAGTCTCCGTGCCAGCTTCCTTCACACCATCGTCGGCTCAACGGCCGTATTTCGGCTCGCTCGGGAACAAGCACAACGGCTTGCCTACCGTGACATATACATGCCCTTAGCAGTCCGACGCGTAATCGACCAGGCACTCGCAGTACGCGCGGGAACGGTAGTGGTGTCGGGCCCCATGGGAAGCGGCAAAACGACGCAGCTCATGGCATACATGGTCGAGTTGCGCGACAGGGGAGAGAACGTCAAGACGGCAGAAGAACCTGTGGAGATACCTACGCCTGGCATAGACCAATGTGAGCTGGTGCCGGGAAAGGTCACATATCCCATGCTAGCCAGGGCATTCCTTCGACAGCGTGCCCACCGCATCATGATCGGTGAGACTCGGGACGAAGAGACCGCTGAGGCGTTGGGCCGTAACGCGAACACCGGGTGCCAGCTCTGGACAACCACGCATTCGGATACGAGTGCGCTGGTGATTGAGCGTTTGCTCGAACTGAAGATGCCCCGGGACTTGATTGCGAAGACGCTGCGACTCATTATTGCGCCTCGCCTCGTTAGGACCATCCCCGCCGAGGCGACGGTCGAATGGGTTGCACCCAACGAATCCAGCAAAGCGTGGTTGAAGGCCGTCGGAGCCTATCACCCGGACGACAAGTTCCCGGTCATTGTGAGCGACCACGACATGTCGGAAACCAAGATGCCGATCTTTGAGGTTATCCAGATCGATGATCGCGTGCGACGGGTGATTCTGGCCGGCGGAGACGCCAAAGAACTGTACGAAGCGGCGAGCTATCAACCTCAATTCGAAACTCTCGCGGAGGCGGGCGTCCGCCTCGCGCGGGAAGGGAAAACCACGCTCAGCGCCATTCAGTCCCTCCTGAACCCGGCGCTGTGGCCTACGTTTGAGCGGCAGAGGCTCGACAAGAGATTGATCGCTTCCGGTGTGATAACTCCCGCGCAGGCGTATCAAGCGGTGGAGACGATGGCTCGCGCGGCCATTGAAGAACATCGCATCCTTGAACTGTGGGAAGCGCTCATTTCGACTGGAGCGGCGACGCGCCTCCAGGTCATCGAATGCTTAGGCCGAACAAAGGAAGCGGTGGACCTCCTCGGATACTTCATAGACAACGGGATCCTGGCAGAACAACCAGTACAACACGTGATCGAAGAGTGGAAACGAGGCGAGCGACGGCAATCGCTTTTCGCTATGTGCATTGACCAAGGACTACTAAGCAATGAGCAAATTCAAGATGAGGCGTTCCTGCATTACCGCCGTGCTGGCATTAGCCACAACTAGCGCCCTGCACGTGGTGGCGAAGGCTCAACCCTCCATGGCAATGGGTGGTGACGGAAAGGGACAGCCATATACCCCGCCAATGCCATACCGAGAGGTTGCCGAGGTTGAGGCGGACCAGCGAGTGGTGCGCATATTTTTCTCATTTAGCTGCCCCTTTTGCCGCACATTCCACACGCCACTGCGTCAGTGGGCCAAGAGTCTCCCAGCCCCTTGGCGATATGAGTTCGTACCGATTCTGCTTGCCGATGGCACGGGAATTCATGAAGCCGCAGGGTATTTGGCCGCGCACAAGGCGTTGGGGCCTGCGGTGGCGAGATTCGAAGATGCAGCCTACCGCGCGATCCAAGGCGAAGGCCGCTCGCCGCGAGCTCCTGAGACCTGGCGTGGCATCGTGAACGCGGCGGGGGGGAGCGTGCTGGCGTTCGAGGAGGCCTGGGAGAGTCTGTCGCCGGCGGAGGTCGCAGAGCTTCCCCGGTCGATGATCGCATACGCCGTGGACGCAACGCCAACAGTCGCTATCGCCGGGAAGTTCGTTCTGACGCCTGACGGAGTGCAAGGCGACGAAGCCTTGTTTCTCCAACTGTGCAGCGGACTGGTGTCGCGGGCGATGGGGCACGCATGAGAACCGCTGCCTCGCTATTGCTATTGTCATTGATGGTCGTCTCGCCGGCCTCGATGTCGAGCCCAATTGCGAAGGGCACGCTTTGCTTTCGGGAGGCAGCGGAACGCTACGGGGTCAGTGAAATCATGTTGCGTGCGATAGCGTGGCATGAGTCAAGGTGGAAAGCGAACGCCTTGAACGACACCTTGAACCGAGACGGCAGCGAAGACGTCGGGGTGATGCAAATAAACAGCTGGTGGATCGAGAAACGGCTGCCTCGCTACGGAATCACACGTGAGCACCTTTGGGAGCCATGCCTGAACATCCACATTGGTGCGTGGATCTACGCAGACGAAATTGCCCGCCATGGCAACACATGGAAGGCTGTCGGCCACTATGGGTCCCCCAATGAGAAGGGCCAACACTGGTACATCGCTAGGGTCAAGAAGGCGCTGGAAGAGGTGCTCGCTGGAGAACCGGAATCCACCCGAAGGAAAGCGGCGATGCCGCGGCCAAGTGGAGCGCTGACGGCAAAGCAGATTGTCATTCACACACAGAACTGAGGGAGAGAATTATGCGAAACGAAAACGCCTTGGAGGATCGTATCAAGCGGGTGAACCGACAGCTCGACGATCTGCGAGCTCAGAAGCGGGCCGTGGTTATCCGCCAGATTCTGGCCCAACTCGAAAAAAACGGGATCACCCTGAAGGACCTGAAGGAAGCGCGCGCAGCCGGCATTAAGTCACAGTCCAAGTCGGCTCCGGGCAAAAGAATGGTGGCGCCCAAGTATCGCCACCCTGACACCGGTGAAACCTGGTCGGGGCGTGGGCGGGCTCCGCGCTGGCTCGTCGCCGCCGAACTCGGCGGTACCTCTCGAAACGACTACCTCATTCCCGCCTGAGGTTCTCGCGCTCAATAAAATAGGCCCGTACAGGGCCTCTTCTTCGTCGCTCTCGCCGTAGCACCACGTCCGCCGAGCACGCAGCCCACCTCTGACGATCGTTCGACAACTAGTCGTCACCACGGGAATAGGTCGGACCAGCTGCTGTCCCGCCTTCCTTTTGCCGAGGGGTTGCGTCCGGTGAGATACCAGTTGTCTCCCTGTTGGGATGCGAGAGAAGCCTCATCGAGCCTTTCAAGTGCGGCGCACTCGTCCTGATCTCGCACGGCGTCCAACGTCATAATGCCCGGCTGCTGCCATATCCGCTCAGCTACGTTCACTGCGGCGCGGCCGCCGCGCATGCGAATGGAGTCTGCAACCTCCTCCGGCAAAGAAAATAGACCAAGTTGAATAGGCTCTGAAAATACGTGCCACCGCTTCCACAGTTCGAATTGCAGACGTAGCTGTACGACGCCCGGTCGGGCCCCGTGAACGCGGCAGCAGTTCTCGAACGAGAGAGGACCATCATCGAATCCCAGGAGCCAACGGCCGGCGTTCATGATGTCCCGATCTTTCGCACGACTGTTCAACAGAAGCTGTACGGCCGTTTTGATTGCCAGAAGCGCCCATCGTTCCGGACCTTCCTCAAAGTCATCGACCGTCAGCTTGGCTATGACTTCTCGACTGGGTGCTTCCTTCTTGCAGATAGGGAAGGGAAGATCGCGGAGTGTGGCTTCAGCAAATTCTGGATGATCACCCAATGGTCCAGCCAAATTGTCTTGAGCAAGTAGGCGATCCAAAGTAGAACTGGCTTCGCCACCGCCGTCAGGCCAGGTGATACCAGATCCGTAAACAGGTAGATCAAAATCGCCCTCGTCCAGCTCGCCAGAAGTAGGCCAAGCACTATCACGAGAGCTATCAAGCCCCAAAATTGAATTTGTTCGACCATAACCTTTGTTGTCCATAGCGTGCATAGCGGTGATAGAGGTTCGGGCGTGCTTCAAGCTCTGGCAGCCTTTGCTGCGGTCAGATACCGGTCCGCATTCTTGAAATAGTCGCAGCCTTTTACTTGTTTACGTTTGGTGCGATTGACGCGGATAGGAACTGCCTTGGACGATAGCCATTTCGAGATCGTGATGTTTGGTATCCGCAGGTTGAATAGCTCGCACCCTTGATAGAGCATGATGCACTCACCACGGTCGACCTTCTTCAGGTCATCTTCAGTGACGCGGTACTGCTCCTCCTCTGACTCTGCGATCGCGTATCCCGCATCAGTGCTGAGCCCGCCTTCCGGCGCGGGCGTGATTTTTGGCGTCGACTCGGACGCACGGCTGGTGGCGCTGATGGTCGTCTTGGAGAATGTCCCTTTGCCGATCATCTTGGCTGCCTCCTCAGTTGTCTTCGGGCTCGCGAGCTTGAAGAACAGCTTTGTATCGGTGTTTTCTTCCAGCATGTCGCGAAAATCTGGTGACACGGCATCGAGGTTGGCGATACTTTGGAACATCGCCCACACCGAAATTCCGGCACTTCTTGCCTGCTCAAATACTCGATTCATCGCCATCAACGCGTAGGCGCCGAACTCGTCCAGCAGGGCGAGATATGGGATACGCGATCGGTGCGACTTCGGTAGCTGCTGTATCCGCGCGATAGCGGATCGAAGATCTGCCAGGAGCATCTTCGCAAAATTTCGGGCGGATTCGTCCTTCCCCATCGTTGGCAAAGAGACGTATGTAATCTTGTTCGACATCATGCTGTCGAACAGACGCACGTCCGGGCTGTACGACGACCCGACTTCGCCGAAGGTCCCAGTGCCGAACGCATGCAACCGCCCGGCGATGCCGCCTAGGGTCTCTTTCAGACGCTTCATGTTGATCCTGGCTGAGGCCGGTCCCGTGTCGTTCCCGAAACCACCTCGGTACTGCTCAATCCAAAGCGAAAGATTCTTCGTTGCGGGATGGTGAGGCAGCACGGAGCGAAGGCGCTCCTCTAGCTCGGATAGTGCGCGCTCGTTGTGTAGCAGTATGGAGAGATCAATGCAGTTGTATGCCAGTCCAAGCGCCTGGACTCCTCCGACGATCGCCCCGAGGGCCTGCTTTGCGGACTGACGATAGTGCTCCGCGGCCGGGGCCACTTCTGGAGCGGGGAGGCTCGTCAATATTCTGTCGGCGACCTCGTCCGGGTCGCCTTCAAGAACGGAGTTGTAGCTGTTGCTGTTGGCGGGATCTCCGAGGTTTATGAACTGCATGTCTTGGTATCGTCCGGCCCAGCGGGCGACTTGCGCAACCCACGACATGTCGTCGCTGTCGAGCTTGGCGTCGATCATGAGCAACCCGCCACCGCGGATGATCTGTTGCAGCATCATCAGCCGGGCAAAAGTCGTTTTTCCATAGCCGCTTCGCCCCGCGACCATGCCGTGGTACGGCAGCGCTTCGTCTGGGAGCCGAACGGCACGCCCGCGATCAGTCGTATACCCGATCAGCATGCCATCGTTTGAGAGCAGGTCGCTGGAACGGATATTGAGCTTTGAGCGGAATAGATGCATGCCAGCCAAGCCGTGCATGCAGCGTCCGGCCACCCATGCAGCACCTAGCCCAGCAAGAGCGTATGAGGGCACAGTAGGCAGGCCGCTGAAGAACGGGGACGTGGTCAACACTGACGACGAAATTGCCGCTAAGGCTAGGGTGTCGGCCGCCCCGCCCAAGCGATTTCCAAAAAAGCCTATTCCTTTCATTTCCTCCTAGCTCCCTGGGGCGCGTGGCCCGACGCCCAAAAAATCAACATTCACAGGTTGAGATATAAACATTCATCGCTAAAATACCACGCAATGCAAATAGTGGGAGGCGTCCGAATGCGGCGTTTTATTGGCTTGGTAGGAAGTGCTCTTGTTGTGACGTCGAGCATGGCGGCTGCACCTGAGAGCCAGGGTCAGTTCGATATGCGCGAGTGGATCGTGCCCGAGACGTCCGCCCTCGTAACCGTCCCTGAGCACTCTGAGCATGCGGTCGCGACACCGAAACGGGTGGGACCAGAGAAGCTCAAACCGGTGTGGTCGGTTCAAGGGCCGTCTACGTACCGTCCCGGAACGTGGATCGATACGAGTTACCGGAAGGATCCGAGACTCATATTGAGCCAAGTCGTTCGATTCGATTTCGATTTGTCGGAGTCGGCGTCCACGAACGCTGCGGCGCTGGTTGCCGCGCAAGTTGCAGGGCAGGGAGTCTCGTATCTGGTGGTGGGGCATGCGGACGAGCGTGGTACTGACGCCTACAACCTCGCCCTGTCGAAGCGCAGGGCGGAGGGGGTGAAACGCGCGCTGGAGGTCGCTGGTGTGCCCGCCAAATCAATCGAAGCGCGCTGGTACGGAAAGAGGCTACCGGTGAGCTTCGCGGATCAGAGTCTGAACCGCCGGGTGGAGATCTTGGTCAGCGGCGATCGACCGGCTCAACTTAGGCGCGGAGCTAAGGCGGTGGGAGCTACGCCGCGTAGCAATCCAGGCATTGCGGAATCCGCGGCCCGTCAACCACAACCATCCCCTGGGGCCGTCTCGCCAGGATCTGCCGCATGCCACGTGCCTGGAGCGCAAGTCGTGGGCGGAAGGATTGTTCCTGCTTCGAACAACAAGGAGTGCAACCAATGATCGACGAAATTGATATTCCTGCGCACACGGACGACATGCCTTCATTTCTTCTATGGGAAATGGACGAGTTCCTGGTCTTGATGTTGTGCTTCCTGGGCGGCTACATCGCTCGCGGCATGTGGCCGTTCGTTGGCGCCGCCATCGGACTTTGGTTCACAGCGCGGATGCGCCGCTGGAAGCAGAACGAGATGATGGGAGCTATCCCACACATCGTATTTGCAGCAGGTTGGGCGGGTATCAACAAGCTGTATCGGAACGCGAAGCATGGGGTGCTGTGGTCATGAAGCTCAACTTTCTGACGAAGTCCTGGCGAAGCGCCGAGCGAAGCGTCCAGTTTTTGCTCGTGATTCTTCTGATTGAGAGCGTGGTCACCTTGGGAGCGCTGTACGGCTGGCTGAAGAAGGACGTCGTGACTCGCCTGGTGCCGCCTCGCATGACAGTAGAGGCAGAGATCAGTGCGGATAGTGCGTCCAAGGACTACCTGATCAGCGTTGCATTAACTGCGGCGACCCTTACGGGGAACGTGAGCCCCAAGAACGTGACGTTTGTGGCAGACGCGATGGGGCTCATCACGTCGCCGGCGATTTATCCGGAAGTCAGGCGCCGACTCTTCGCGCTTGCGATGGATCCTGTGTTCAAGGACCGCGGAGGCAGCGTGACGTTCACTGCGACCGGAATGGACTACGAGGCGCGCACCAAGACGGTATTCATCAAGGGCGAGCTCCAGTCTACGACTACGGCCGGCCCGATCGGGAAAGGAACTCCGTACGTTTACGAAATCCAAGTCGCCATCGAGAACGGCTGGCCGCAGATCTCCAAGTTCGATCACTACCCAGGCAAGCAAGAGAAAAGCCAGCATTGGCAATCAAGAAACCGTCGCGCGTTGGAGCGCGAGGCGGCTGAGCACGCGGCGGA
Organism: Achromobacter sp. HNDS-1; assembly: GCF_040084795.1. Classification (NCBI taxonomy): domain Bacteria; kingdom Pseudomonadati; phylum Pseudomonadota; class Betaproteobacteria; order Burkholderiales; family Alcaligenaceae; genus Achromobacter; species Achromobacter sp. HNDS-1. The sequence goes on along the minus strand of NZ_CP157584.1, from coordinate 1,790,770 downwards.
TCAACGTGCGGAAGACGCCGCAAAGGATCCTTGGTTCGACGACGCTGTTCGCTTCGGCGCGGCCGGCGGCAGCGTCGAAACCAGAGATCTGATGAGCGACGAGCGGCGTCAGAACAATGAGCAAGGAGAGAGTAAGTGAAGCGAGTCGTTTATAGCCTACTTCTGGCGTCATGCGCCGCGTCGAACGCCTTCGCGGTGGACCAGTACAAGTTGCCCCCCCCAGGACAGACTCCCGTGCAACGCCAGGCTATGCCTGGTGTCGGCACCATGCCTGGCGAAGCCGTCCAGCGGAGCAACGTGGTCCCTGTGACGGGGGAGGAGACCGTGCCTGTCGACATCTCGGCCACGTACATGAACCGCATCGCGACGCCTTTTGCGCGAGCGAAGGTAATCGACGCTACGAGCGGCGAAGACAAAAAGCCTCAACTTGGGGAGATGGTTATCACGGCCAACGGCTCGTCTGTGTACGTGCACGCCAATGGCGCGACTGATGCGCAGGCGATTTACATCACGGGCGACCAGCCGGGGGATCCCGTCATCTCGCTTCTCCTCATTCCGAAATCGATACCCAACCAGGTGATTCCTCTTCAGTTGAACGGCGGGTCTAACGCTGGTGGTTCATCGACGTCCGGATTCGATGCGCGTGCAAAGTCTGATGTGTACACCGATCAACTTGTCTACGCGTTGCGGACCCTTGCGTCGGGAGGGCGATTGCAGGGCTACGCTGAGGGATACATGCCTTCTGCGGTTGCAGCTATCGGTGAGGTGAGCATCCGGCCCCTGTCGCGGCATTCTGGGGCGCACTACGACATATACCGGTACCGGGTATCTGGACCGGCTGATCGGACGGTGGAGTTGCAAGAGCCCTCCTTCTGGGCGGAAGGTGTTCGCGGGGTTGCATTCTTCCCAACCTCCGTCGTGGGAGGTGGAGCGGAGACCGATCTCTTCGTGGTCGCGGACAAGTCCGCCACGGGGCAGGGAGGAGCGCAATGAGCGAGAAGAAAGGTCTGAAGGACTGGTGGAACGAGCAAGGCTCGGGTGTTCGTCTGGGGATCGTCGGCGTCAGCTTCATCGTCGTCGTGGTGCTGCTCTTCATTCTTCTGAAGCCCGCGCCCAAGAAGCGCGTCCCGAAGAATCCCGAGCCCCCGGTGTCGGCAAACATGCTGCTGCCAAAGCCGAAGGATCGCACGGTCGAGATGCTCGCTGGCGACCTCACGGCGCAATCAAAGCAGTTGAAGGATCTTGGAGACCAGATCAAGCAGGAGCGAGAGGCCCGGAAGCAAATCCTCGGTCGTTTGGAGGACGCGATTGACAAGATCAAATCGGCGCCAGGCGCGGACGGCGTGTCCAAGGACATTCTTTCTGAGGTCCAGAAGCTGAGCACACGCCTAGACTCGCTGGAAGGGAAGAGGGAGTTGGGTGCGGGATATCAGCTTCCGAATGCCCCGGCCTCTTCTTTGCCTTCCGGAGCTCCGATGGCCGCACCCACGGCCAGTCCGGAGGTGAAGGCCATTCGCATCCGGGTTACCGAGAACGCCACGCCAAAGCCCGAAGAGCCACGGACAGATTCCGAGGCTCCTGGTGAATACGTCCCGATGACCACGGTGTTTGAAGGGCACCTCATCACGGGTATGGACGCTCCGACGGACCAGTCCGCCAAGGCAAAAGTGAACGCGGTACCCGGAATCCTCCGCGTTAAGGGCATTTCGTCAATGCCCAATGGACATACGTCGCAGTCGCTGAATGATTGCCGCGTGCTGGTCGCAGGCTACGGGGGACTTTCCGATGAGCGTGCCCAGCTGCGCACCGAGAGTATCGCTTGCATCATTCCCAATGACGATCCGACCAAAGAGCCTCGCGTCGTAGAGGCTCCGCTGGATGGGTTTGTGCTAGGGGAAGACGGGCGCGTGGGTGTGCGGGGACGGCTCGTTTCCAAGCAGGGGCAGCTGATCGCAAAGACGTTGATGGCCGGCGTGCTGTCCGGATTCGGCGACGCGTTAAAGCCGACCCGCGTACAGGGCTTGGATCTCAACCCTTCGGGAAGCGTCCAGACTCAGTCCGTCGACGCCAGCACGATCGGAAAGACCGGGCTTGCAACAGGCCTCTCCGACGCCGCCAAGAGCGTGAGCGAGTACTACCTGAAGTTGGCTGACCAAATGATGCCGGTGCTCGAAGTTGACGCCGGCAGGAAGGTGACCGTGGCACTTAAGAAAGGATTTGTACTGAAATGAAGAAGCTCCTATTGGTGTGTTCGTTAACCGTGGCCCTCAGCGGTTGCGCGTCGATCTTGGATCCCGCGGGCGGCCGCTCTTCGTTCACGTGCATGGATCCGAACAATCCGGATTCGCTGCAAGACGGAATTACGTGCAAAACGCCGATGGCCGTCATCAAGTCGACCGATCAACCGATGCCTCTGAGGGAGAGCGATTTGCCCTTCGGGGTGACCATGAAGGACGTTGAATCCGGGGCGGTCGCGGGCAATGTGCAGATCGGAAGCTTTCCGGCTGGCAAGAGCGATCGGCAGCGGACGCAAGGAGCTACGGTTGCAGGCTCCTATGACCTTGTCACGGCCGTCGGTGCCGGGGCTGGCCCGGGCGCTGGAAGCGACATCTACGGTAAGCCCGTTCGCGAGCCCGCCGTGGTGATGCGCATTTGGGTGGCACCGTGGATCGACGCACGTGACGACCTGCATTACCCCTCGTACGTCTTCACCGAAGTCCAGCCCCGCCGCTGGGCTATGGGGGCGGCTGGTTTCGTTAATCGAGGAATTCTGGCGCCGGCGAAGATGGTGCGGCCGGCGGGTGCGAAGGCTGTCGGTTCGCCGCGTGTGCCGCGCTCCGGCGGATCTCAGGAACCCGCCGACTCCTCTGCAACAAGCACCAGGGAAAACAGCATTAAGGACATGGGAGGAATGCCACAAATCACCAACCCGTAGCGAACGAAAATCTCACCAACCAAGGATAGAAACTAAAGGAATAAAACATGGAAATCTCCCTCAAGCCGATGGCTTCCGGTTCCAGCGAGAGTGCGATTCAGAACCCTCCGAAATGGCTGCTCATGGTCGCCGCCTTCATCATTATCGCCATTGTGTCGCTGGCATCAGCACATGCTGGTGGCGGCGGCGACGCGTTGACCGAATTCAACGACTTCCTGGAAGACGAGTACAACGGCTCGCTTGGCCTGGCCATTGGCCTCGTATCGGTCCTGTTCGGGCTTGTGGCCACGGCGGTCATGATGACTTTCAAGCCCGCCGCGATCGGCGTGGGCGTGGCGTTCCTTATCGGTCCGTTCGTCGATGCTGTCGTGAAGGCGCGTGCGTCCGGGTTGCCCGAGGTCGTCGCGCACGTCGTAACTACCGGGATTCCCGGCCTCACCCTCTAGGGGTGCCTGCGCAGAGGCGAACTGACCCCTCTATCTGCTCTACCAAGTAGCAAATGCAGGAAGGCAGCGACGTCCGGCTCGATGCCCGGACCCGCTGCCTTAGTTTTGCTGTGCACCCTTCGCTGAGCTTGGCATGCCCGCTAGTCGGCAGCCTCGCGATCGCAATCATCCCCACCCCGGACGCCAGATAATGAGCAAGCTCAAGAAAAACCATCCCGCCGAGAACATCACGGTCACTGCGTGGGATGACTCCTCCAATATCCTCTACTTCGAATCCAAACGGTTGAAGGAGCGTTTCATTGGCGCGGTGGGTGTCACCTCGCCGGTGGTGGGAACCGACAACCAGTTCGTTGAGCGCCTTTCAGTATCCTTGTCTGCGAACCTTCCCGCGGGGTCCATCATTCATTGGGGTATCCTCGCCGATCCCGACATCGATGCCATTGTGGAGGGCTACCTCTCAGGAAAGGCCGGTGCTGGCGGCATATTGGCCTCGATGGCTCGCGAGCATGCCGAATACATCGCGTCAGGGACCACGCAGCCGCTCATTCCGACGAATGGAGTTCGGGTCCACAAAAAACGGCTTTTTGTGGGAATTAAAGTGCCAGTGACCGCGGCTGACGTCGCGGCCGACGATCTCGCACCCGCGACCGAGCACGTCACAGGGCTGTTTGACCGCCTGAAGACCGCAGGCTTTCATTTTCGTCTGCTCGACGAGGCGGGGTATCGGCGAATCGTTAAGAAGGTCCACAACCCCTGGGCTTCAGACGATGATTGTGTCGCCCCGTTGGACGAAGAACGTCCACTCAACGAGCAGATTCTTCCCAACTCGTTCTCGGTCGACTATTCCCAAGATCACGCGTCGATATCGTTCAATGACGGGCAGCATTTCGCCAAGGTGCTCAGCGTGAACAACTTCCCCCAGCGTGCGCACTCATGGATCATGAATGAGGTGATAGGCGACGCCAAGGGGCTCACCAATCAGATCCAGGAGCCCTTCTACCTGTCCTTCGTCATGCTTTACCCCGATCAGCAGGCGCTTAAGCGTAAGGTCGGCTTGATGTCGACGGTGATCAACAACCAGGCGTACGGGCCGACGATCAAGCTCTGGCCCGTTATTGGCTATAAGAAAAAGCGTATCGACACGCTCGTCCACGCGTTGAACGGCCGCGGTGAAATTGGCGTGCAAGTGTCCATGGCGCTTGTCATCTATTCGAAGAGCAAGGACCGACTTCGCTCGTACAGCGAAAGCTTGTGCACTTACTACCGTGCAATCGGCGGTAAAGGAAAGAAGTTCGATATCCGAGAGGACAAGCGAATCCTGCGCACCGTATTCGAGCAGGCCCTCCCATTGAATGGGAGTGAAGGCGGGTTGCACCGTTCCTTCCGCCTGCGCTCCATGTCTGTTCCGCAAGCCGTGCGATTTTTGCCGATCTATGGCGACGGAACGGGGAGTCGGACCTCGTCAGGAACCCTAGTTCTAACACGACGTGGCGAAGCCGCGATGATAGACCCGCTGGCTACACCCGGTAATGCAAACGGCCTCGTGTATGCCGAATCTGGCAGTGGGAAGTCCTTTTGGGTGCAGGCGGTCGTCTCCGACATGCTGGCCTCAGGGGTGAAGGTGTGGATTATCGATGACGGCCGATCCTACGAGAAGCTTGGTCGGTCGCTGGGCCCCGATAAATGCCAGGTCATCACCTTCTCCAAGGAAAGCTTTCTGTCGCTGAATCCTTTCACATCAATTCCAATGGGGGGGCTTCAAGAAGAGATGTCGCTGCTCTCGACGATCTTCACGAAGATGGCCGCGCCAAATGATGGGCTGGACGACGTGAAGCGTCCGATTCTGGAACGCGCGATTACGGCTGCGTACATGAACAACACGAACGAGGCTATTCCCGAGGATGTCGCCAATTTTCTGTTGACGCAGCCTGACGAGTTGTCGCGGACGATTGGTAAGCAGCTATACCCGTTTGCCTCGGGCCAGTTTGCCCATTGGTTCAACAAGCCCTTCAACATCAACATGGACGCCCAACTCATCATTCTGGAGATGGGTGACCTGAAGCTTCTTCCTCATCTGCGGGACGTGGTTGTGCTTCAGATGTTTGCCGCGATCGCGCGCAGCCGACAGAAGTTGAAAACCCAGGGCATTCGAAATCTCTTGCTGGTGGAAGAGGCGAAACAATGGCTGCTGAATCCGATCATGGCGGAGGGCATTGACGAGTCCTACGCCCGCGCGCGTAAAGACCTTGGCGCAATCGCTTGCGTGACCCAGGGTCTGCTGGATATCGGCAAATCTCCCCGCGGAGACTCGATCCTCCAGAACACGGCGTGGCATGCGATTCTCAAGCAGAAGCCGGATCAGGTGCAGAAGGCACTTAATCAAGACCACTTTTCAATCGACGCCTATGGCGCGGAGCAGATCAACTCGATTCACAAAGTGGACAACGTCTACTCCGAGTTCATGTTCAAAGTCGACTCCGCATACGAGATCTACCGACTCGTGCGAAGCCGCTATTCGAATGTGATGTTCTCCACCAGCGGAAGGGAACGGACGGAGATCCTTCGCATGATCGATCAGGGTGTTTCGGCTGACGCTGCTATCCGCAGATTCCTCGACGAAGAGGCGCGCGGTGTGGTTTCCCGTCACGAACCCACTCTCACTATGGGCTGAGCCAAGACAACTCTTCTTTTGCAAGGTGATCGGAATGAATTTGTTCTCGTTTTTGTACGTGGCCGCCGGCGCGGCGTTGCTGTGTTTATTGGGATTGTGGCTGGTGCGGCCTAAGGCCATAAAGCCGGAATTTGCGATCGCGGTGTTCGTCGCGGTGGTAATTGCGTCAACTCTTGCGGCATGGAACCTTGACTCGGACGGCCCGCTGAGTGCTGAGTCGGATTCCCCGCAAAGGACACGATCGACCGCTACGTCTCAAGAAATGGGCGGTGGCACGCCCGTCGTAGTGCTCGATGCGGCAGGGTTAGCTGAGCGATTCTATGAGAGGGCGTCGCTTGCCGGGGAGGTGAACTCTCCGGTCGATGTCGCTCAAGATTTCGCGGCGCAATTAGCTCGCGTCCTGCGCGACTATGAAGGTGCAGGAATTCTTGTGCTGAACAAAAATGCTGCACTCGCTGTCCCGCCCCTGGGGGATGTCACCACAGTCGTGGCCGAACGCCTGGGCTTGGGGGCAGAGAAGTAGATGACTTACCTGCAAAGCTCCTGGCGAAGAATCGCGGCCAACTGCCGCCAGCTGAGCAAGAACCGGACGGCAATATTGTTAACGCTGGTGGGCGCCGTGCTGGCGCTCTCGGCCCGTCCGGTAATCACCGACGCATTGCGCCAGAAGATGCACTTTGCTCTGGACGTGCAGGTGGAGGAGAACCGCTGCCTACCTCACACCTTCTACTTTGTAAGGCTTGGGCGTCCCGAAGGCGGGCTTACTCGCGGCATGTACGTCGAGTACATCGCCAATGGTGGACTGATGGGCCATGCCTTGGATGGACAGCGGATCATTAAGATCGTGGCCGCGCTGCCAGGTGATAGGGTTCGCGTGGACGATTCGGGCATCTCCATCAACGGGAAATTCTGGGGCCCGCTAGGCCTGTCCAGTCGGGTCGACGTAAGTGGGTTACGCATGCAGGGAGATGCAACGGTTCCAGGGGGCAAGGTGCTGCTGCTCGGCACCATGCCCGGATCCTACGATGGCCGGTACTGGGGATTCCTCGACCAAGACCAAATTATTGGACAGGCATGGCCCCTTTTTTAAATCAAAAAAGTATGATTTAAATAAATCATTTGTGGGACACCGTTAGATGTGTGCAAATCCGATTCTCAAGATATTTGCCGGGCTGTGGTTGTGCGCTGCGATCTTGCCGACCGCGGCGGCTGCACAAAATACAAGCTTTTATGACCGCAAGGGCGAAGGTTGGTTTTGGTACCAAGATCCGGAGTTGGAGCCCGAACCTGTAGACGAGAACCAGGTAAAGCAGCAGGCAACCACGCCACCAGCCGATCCCAAATCGCCCAAGGCTGTTGAGCCTCCATCCTACAGGCGGCAGGAGGTGGAGCCTTTTTCCGTAGAGTGGTTACAGAAGCAGATGCCGGTGCTTCTAGGTCGAGCAATTGACGACCCAACAAAGGAAAACGTGGAGGCATATCTATACGCTCAACGGGTGGCGATGGACAAAGCGCAACGGTATGCAAACCAGGTTCAGATGGTTGTGGCAAACGATCCGTATCTAGACGAAAACAATCGCGTTCCACTGTCCAGCTTTGCGAAGAAAGATTTCCTGCGATATCGAGGGGAAGGCCAAACCGAGGCGATGGAGCATCTCAGCAAGATCGGTGGCCTCTGGGTGTTCTTCGACTCGACGTGCGCCTTTTGTCCGCCGCAGGTCTCGGCTGTGAGGGATCTTGCCCGCGAATTCGGTTTCCTAACCAAATTCATTTCGATGAACGGCGAGGCGGTCCCCGGGCTTGGACAGGATGAGTTTGTCCCGAATGGTGGCCAGGCGCAGCGGCTAGGTCTGCGGCTCACTCCCACTACGGTGTTCGTGGTCCCACCGGACAACTACTACATCCTGTCGCAAGGGATGATGTCTCAGGATCAGCTTCGTGACCGTCTCATCGTCGCTGCCGACTACAACGGGCTGCTACCAGAAGAAATCCTGAAGAAGCTACGCGTGTTCGATCGCGGTGTGCTCAGTACCGAGGACATGAAGGCGGGAGCGGGCGACGACCCAGGTGAGTGGGTGCGCTATTTGAAAGAGCGGCTGTCGGGCCAGTACTAAAAGGAAAACACTATGAGGTTGAGACTTCACATGCGAAGGTCCGTCGTTCTTACGGCACTAGCCGTCGCTTTAAGCTTGTCACCGGAGCTAAAGGCGGCCTCGCTGAGCTCTGAGCTGGATGGCATGTTTGCGAATGCGACCGCACCTGGGTCGTTTAACAGCCAGCTACGCAATGGCTTTGTCGGTGGGGGAATCGGTGTGCGAACTCCGGTTCGTCCGATAAACCTTATCGCGTTTGACCCGCCGAGGCTCGCTGCTGGATGTGGTGGCATAGATCTCTATGGTGGCTCGTTCTCGTTCATCAATAGCGAACAGCTGCAAGCCCTTCTTCGGCAAATCGCGGCGAACGCAATCGGCGTGGCATTCAAGGCGGCGATCGACTATATCAACCCTGCGCTCGGCAAGATCATGGGCGACTTTCAGTCGATATTGCAAAGCTTGATGCAGAACCTTCGCAATACCTGCGCTCTTGCCCACACCGTCGTGAACTGGGGAAAGCAGGCGTTGTTTGCTTCAGAGGAGTCGCTCTCCGCGGAAAACTCGGAAGGAAGCGGAGGCTTTGTCGACCGGGTGGCGAGCATCACCGATTCGGTCAAAGGCTTTTTCAGCAGCGCGAATCGCCAGTCGAAGGAGGCCGCGGACAAGAACGCCATTACGGAGACCGGAAATCTCGTGTGGAAAGCGCTGGGTAACTCTGGCGCGGCAGACGAGTTCGGCAATCTGTTGACGGGCGAGTCCACGCGAAAGGCGTCGAAGGAATTCGTCATGTCGCTTTCCGGTACTGTCGTTGTCGGCGCAGACTCCTCTGACAGCGATAGCGCAAAATCCATTGGCCAGGTTCGGGCGGGCACCGTCGACCTTTACAACATCCGTGATGGAGCCAAGGAGGGCCAAGCGAGCCGGCTGGAAATGCTGCGTTGTCCAGCTAGTGGATACAACGACAGCACGGCTGACCGGGTTCCAGATGGGCCGTGCACCACGGTGACGCTTGAAGCGGTTCCATCGTCTTTCACGGGAGTGAAAGAACACGTCGCGAAGCTGCTGTACGGTTCAACGCTTGGCGCGAAGGACCAGGTGTATGCGGATTCCATTATCGCGAAGATCAACAGTTGCGAAAGCACGCGGAACGAGTGCGGATTCACGGCGCAGCAGCGAGCTCTACTGAACGCGGTATCGGCGCCTCTCCTAGGCCTTCTGGTCGCAACCCAACAGAACACGGCATCAATGACTCAAGTCGCAAAGCAACTTGAGCCATTGATCGTGAACGAAATAACGATTTCGTATGGGGACGCTGCGTTGCGCGCCATCCGCCAAGCATTCTCGGGTAAGGACCAAACGACAATGCCGCCAGTGATCGAGGCTCGCGAACGGTTACTGAGCGACCAAGTCCGTCAGATGCGCGAGGAAAATGCTATCCAGTGGGACCGAGTGATGAAGGCGAAGGAGTACTCGGACATCTTGGTCAAGTTCAATCCGGCCATTTTCAGGAACTATCGATGATCCCGCGGAATTCCCTCGATATCGCCGTGAACGCGCCGGCGACAAGCGATTGGCTGATTCGGGTGCTGACAGTCGTACTCCCGCCAGTGCCCGGCGTCATTGCTGTCGCGACGTGCATCTTTTGCTGCGTAATGTTCGCTCTTTCCGGAGGAAAGGTAGGCGTATTGCCGTGGGCGGGCTTCGCTGGCTTTATCGCACTGGCCGTCTGGCTCATTGTGTACACGTCGCTTTCAACTGTGCTCGTCGCGTCGCTCTTGTTCCGGCGGCTGAGGTTTGGGGCATCAGTGAAGCGCGCCGTTTCGAAGAACGACGTCCAAGCGGATTGAGAACTATGGCGACCTTTACTACCTACCTGACCGGCCCGCTCGATATGTTCTATGCCACGCTCAATGGCGTGGCCATGGCGTTCAACGATACAGGCCTCATTACCGGCGCAGCGGTGCTTGGCGGGTTGCTCGCGATCGCCTCTGGTGCCTGGTTCCACATGAACCAGTACATGCCAAGCACTGTCAATCGAGGGCACAGCATCTTCGAGAGCGCTGTGATCATCGTGTTGGCGCTAACCGCTGCCGGATTGCCGATCCGCAACCAGCTGGTAAATGTGTATGACGGCAGTATTCGTGCGGTTGATAACGTGCCCGCGGTGCTTGGCATTCCGGCGGCACTCTACAGTCAGCTTAGCTACGGCGTCCTGGAGACCGTGGATACCTCGTTCTCGACGGTGAGCGGTAGCTACATGACTGTCGCGCAGAATGGCTTCGTTACCCCGCTTGCGCTGCTCTTCACCATGCGTGGCGGTTTGGAGAAGGCCGACCCGGCGATGGTCGCGACCTGGAAGAATTTCGTGCTTTATTGTTCGCCAAACTCTGCCGTCAACAGCACAGAGACGGAGCAGGTTCCCGACTATTTCAACTATCTCTTGGACAACTCCAAACGTGGTGGCGTGCTGATCGGATACATCAACTACGACGGCACTGGAAATATCGAAGCTGGCGTTGCAATGTCGTGCATTGAGGCGGCAGAAGCACTGCGATCGCGCGTCGATTTGCTTTTCGCCAATGCCAATCTATCCACGTCTCCTCTGAACACCCTCATTAATCAGAACATGAAGACTGCCAAGGTCGGTTTGGGAGCGGGCGGGCAATCTTCGTATACGGTTGCGGACGTGGAGAACAGCTACAACGCCCTGATGCAGCTTGGGGCAGGATGGGGCCAATCGGCGCAACAGTTTATGCTGAACGCGCTGCTTCGCAATGCAACCGCAGACACATATCGATGCCGCCTTGCTGCCACAAGCCCATCTGCATTCAATGAGTGCACCATGATGCAAAGCGACGCCATGGAGAAGTACAAGGTGGACGCGACGGCGGCTGGTAGCGGCTTTCAGAAGACGATGTTCACCGGCATGACGTATATGCAGATGCTGTACTACGCGTTCGGTGTCATTGTTTTCCTGTACGGCTTGATTGCGGGCGCCCGTTGTTTTGGAGCAATGGCGAAGTTCATGCAGTTCGGTGCATGGGTCTTCAGCTGGCTACCGTTCGCGGCCGTGATTAATGGGTTCATCCAGCTCACCGTGGTCGAGAAGATGGGCCAGTACGCGCTCAACGCGTTAACGTTGCAGAATTTCGATGCGGTGATGTACGACACGTTGAGCACCAACCTTGCATATGCCTCCGATCTAATGGCGGCTGTTCCGTTGCTGACGATGGCGATCATCTATGGCTCCCCGTATGCAATGGCCGGTATGGCCCAACGCATGTCCGGGCGGGACTACGTGTCCGAGGATAAGGTTGCGCCCGACTCCGTTAAGAACTCCGCTCCCATTCAAGTGACGCCGGCGTACACACAGAATATGCACGCCGGCGGCGCTTCGTCCTATGCGGCGGACCGACAGATTCAGGTCGGTAACGACCTTTCGGCCATGCAGCAGAGTACGTGGCAGCAGACTCAGCAGGCGCAAGCGTCAGTTGCTGATGCGATGGCCCAGGTCCACTCGACTGCTTTCGGGCTCAAGTCAGGCAGCAGTACATCGACTGCTGTACGGGACACAGTTGCCACGGGTGAGGAAAGCGCACAGATGGCCGCTCAGCAGACGTTCAAGCAGCGACTCATCGAGAGCGGGATGACGGAGCAGAAGGCAGATGCGATCTTCCGTGAGCAAAGCAAGAGCATTGGAACCAGCGTGGACGGAAAGCTGGGATTCAGCGCTCCGATGGTTGGCGGTGTGAGCGCAGGTCGATCGGTCAGCTGGACCGATTCGGATGGGAAGCGGCACACCGAGACTATCACGCAGCAAGAGTCGGAGAAAATAAACCGCGCGGCCATGGCCGCAAATTCATCCGCCACGACGATACGAATGGGAGCATTGTCGGACGCGGCTCATCAAGTGCAAAGAAGCGACGGCTGGGAATCAAGCGATGTGAGGTCGGCCACCGGATCGGTGACTGAGACCGTGTCACGCGCGCGCTCTGAAATGGAGACTTATGCGCGCACGGAGTCCGCTGGCAGTCGAATCGGTGCGGGCTTCACGTTGAGCCTCAGCCAGAACGGGCATTTGCTGGAGAGGAACGATTCGTATGCCCCGGTCAAGTCAACTATCGATGACCTGCATAACAAGCTGGTTGAGGCTCGTCCAGAGCTTCAGTCGGTGACCAACACCACCTATAGGCAACTCACCGACCAGGCTGGTTCCAATCGTGCCGGCTCCGAGGAATGGGCAAAGCTGGAGACGCTGCGGCAGTATGACCAGGGCGGGTACGTCCGCGCGGTCGACGTGATTGCAGGTGCGACTGGGATCGGCGCTGGTTTCGATGCCGGTGCGTTGCGAGGCGTCTCAGGTGACGTGCAGGCGCTCGCCCCGCCTGACGTAACCGGCCGCGTTGGGCCTGGCGGCGACGCCAGCTACCGGAGCGCCGGAGTGCCTGACACGATGACCGGGGACCAGTTGCGACAACAGCTGCAAAGTTCGAATCAAGGATCGACTATCGTGAGACGCGGTGAGACGCTGGAGGAAGCTAACCACGCTCGGTATGAAGGCCAGAACGCGGCGCCCGGGTCTCGTGCAGCGGATGTTGACCTGACGGGGCGGGTCATTGAAACTCTTTCGGGGGTTCCTGCTTCCGATCCAGTCGCACGAGCTCAAGCATACCTTTCGGGCCGGGCATTCGCTGATGCGCCGCCAGTGGACGGCCAGCTTCGTGGGGACGCCACGCCTATCGCGGGTGATCGTCAGAATGGTCCGTCCAGCGCCAGTCCCGTTCAGATGCCGGTAGCGGTGCCGGTGGCCGATGGGCAGCTTCGTGGGGACGCTGCGCCTATCGCGGGTGATCGTCAGAATGGTCCGTCCAGCGCCAGTCCCGTACAGACGCCGGCAGCGGTGCCGGTGGCCGATGGGCAGCTTCGTGGGGACGCTGCGCCCATCGCGGGTGATCGTCAGAATGGTCCGTCCAGCGCCAGTCCCGCACAGACGCCGGCAGCGGTGCCGGTGGCCGATGGGCAGCTTCGTGGGGACGCTGCGCCTATCGCGGGTGATCGTCCGACTGCTCCAGCCAGCGCCACTCCAATTCAGACGACGACAATGGGACCATCGTCGGCCTCCGAAGGGGGGGGAGGCCAAGTGCCCATGGCACGTAATCTCACTGCCGGAACAGAAATCGGTGGTGGGCTGGGCGCTGGCGCGGCCGCTGCGGCGCCTCGATCGTTCGAAAGAAGCGAGGTTGTCTGGTCCTCTGATCCGCAGGATGCCGAAGGTAGCTCGCCCAGTAGACAGGATGCGCCTGGAGGCCGGCTGTTTGACGGTCAGCAAGGTCGTAATATTCGACCCAAACGCGACTGACCCACCGCGGTAAGCATGCCCCGCAAACTGCGGGGCTTTTTTTTGCCTCCGTTGCGTTCACTTCGAGAGCGTGGGTAAAAAAAAACCGACATCCAGGGGATGTCGGTATGTGCTGCTTATTGCCTCATGCGTTTAGCAAGATCCTCTTGAAATGCCTTTCGGCTGTCTTGCGCGTCGCTTCGAAACTGACCAGTCTTGGCTGCGATATCTTTGTCGCGGCCAAGCGCGGTGGTGACGAGAATGACAAGAAAAACTGCGACAAGCACGAGTCCTACTACCATGCCAAACTTCTTTTGCAAGGTATCGACCTTCGTGTTCGCGGTCTCTGCATGTAACCGCTGTGCATCAGCGTGCAGCCTTTGGGTCTCCGCGGCGATGCGTGGAACTTCTGCTACAAGACGAGATGCGTCTGCGCGGTGCTTCTGGCCTTCCTCGACCAGTTTGTTCGCCTCGGCGGTGTACTTCTTAGCAAGGGACGACCTGGCTTCGTCGACGAGGTCTTCTCGGGCGCGGGCCCGAGCGAGTGCGCTCTCGTCATCCTCCGGTTCTTTTGACGCCCGCGTTGATGCACGCGCCTTGCCGCCAAACGCAGACTCCGCGCCCACTTCAGTCACTGAACCGTGATGGAATCCCTCGGCTTCGGACGAAGCGAAGGATCCGTCCAAGGCAAACTCCCGCTGGGGGTCGATCTCTCGCTCTATGCTCACGTCCTTTGTCGCGCTCATTGGGCTCTCCTGTATTGTCGAATGTTACATCGGCGATATCCTAGTGGTCCTATGTGATCGGCATCTGAAGGTGGCAGCGGGGTTACAGTTGTTGGTGTGCCCAGCGGCCAGCAAGGTCTACAATCGGTGAAAATTCTGTTAGGAGGCCCATGTGGCTACCGTGCTGAAATACGTCGTGCGGAACGGTGCGACGTTGGAGGGTGTCGCGCGCGAGGTGCACCGATTGGTGGCTGACCTTGAAAGCCGGCACGCGACTGTATCAGTCGTCCCCCTTCCGAACAGTGACCTGGGAACTGGCGAAGTAGGCTACCTCATCATTGGAGCAGGGGATGCCGCAGCTCGTGCGCCTGAGTCTGATCGAGCGGAGGGGCTTCTTCCTCCTGACTTGCGTCACATGACGGGCGACAAGCTCGTTGACGACCTTATCGCTGCCGATATTTTCAGGTAAGTTTGCTCGTAGTTCCTTTGTGGTCCGGTACGGACAAAAAAAATGCCTACTGACAAGTGTCAGTAGGCATTTGCCATTTAGGCGAGCTGATATACGCCGAGGGAGACGCGGACGAAAAACCGTTCGTCCTGGAGAACTTGGCGCACCTTCGCCTTCCAGTGGACATTCTGGCGGGACATCGCATAGGGCTCCATGGCCGCGTAGATCTGATCCAGTGGGACGGGCGAGCGACCGTGGAGCGCGCGCCGGACCGCGGATCGCCACGTCGCAGCAACGATGTTGTCGACCCGTCGTTGAATACGGACGAGCATACTGAACGCACGGCCGCCGGCTTTCCTAAACACCAACAGTTTTTCGTGGCTGATCCGCACGAAGGAATTCGCGTAGTGTTTTCGGTCGCTGCTGCATTGGTGCTGGAGCTTAATGATCTCGTCCACTAGCCGGCCTGGTGCGATGCGTTCAACGAGCGAGGATAGGTTGTAGTAGCGTCCCTCTCGCCGTAGATTTCCCATCAGCACGCCGTAGTGTCCATTTGGAGCGCATGCGTCGTGGATGTTCATCAACGATACCGCCAGGGCTTCGGTGAAATCCGGCAAAGTCATTCGGCTCATATCGCTAGGGTGTGGCACATTCCCCCACTGCGAGCCGCTGTAGTGGATCATGTCCCAGTACGGAGGATGCCACCACACTGCTGCCGCATCTTCGCCCAGAAAGGCGCGGAAGTCGTCCCGGAGCAGATCAAAGCCTTGATGCAGGTCGGTGCCCTTAAAGCGCACGCGCAACTCGGCAGCCACGTGCGCGCTCGTGCCGCTGCCGATGCTCGGATCGGCAAACAGTCCGTCCAGCCTTGGAAGGTAAGTTTCAACGAAATCCTTGATGACGTGTCCTGAGCAGTTTCCGCGATAACGGCTATTGCCGTAGCTTCCTCTGTCCGGATAAGAGCAAACGGACGTTTTGAACATGAGTGATACCTCGACAAAATGGGTTGGGTTGGAATCCGATCCCAGCCAAGTCGAAGACATCTCGCGGTGGAGCGTCTGAGTTCCCTAGAGCGCCGCTCTCGGGGCGCCAAGCGCAGTGGCCCGAGAGCGGGAGTTTCGGGCGTAATCATGGCGTCGTTAACCCCGGGGGGGACCCCGTCCCGCCGGTGAAGCAGGAGGGGGGGACACCCCTTTGGCGGTGTTGACCGTCGGGTTCTGCTGAGGCCGAGTCATGAGGTGACGATCACATTGGCCAATGGTCATTAGTCATACTGCAATGGGAATTTCCTGCGGCAAATTCGCGGCCGGAATTTCGGGTCCGGGGGTTCCCAACACCCCGGTGAGGATGGCTAAATATTGCTTGGGAAAGGTCCTAGTACGGGAACGAGGGGGTCACAGTTTGCTTAACCTAGTAGGGACCCGAGGGTCCGTCAGATGAATACGTACCGAACAGCCGCCGACAACGCTGCGCAGCGGGTCGAAGACATGAGACAAGTGATCGTCCGCATAGATGATGCCCTGCGCAGGCTGGACCAACTGCTGGACGCCTTGCAGCCGGCGTTGCCCGGGAAGCTTCGCGTCGAATGGCGACTCGTGGGTGTCAGGGGGGAGGGCGAGGATAGAAGGACGTTGACGCCCCAGGTTGTTAAATGGCTGCGCAAGAACAACGAGAGCGTTTGGTGGTCGGTCGCGTTGCGGAAAGGGACTGCTTCCCGAAGCCGGCGCCGGTCCAAGGACTTCGAGGCCAATTCAGAAGCGGTGTCCAAGGTATGTCAGGAGGTCGATCGATTACTCGACAAGCGCGCGAGGATCGGAACATTGCTGCAACGTTTCTCCTCTGGGGTTGGCGGGTTGTTGCCAGCCACATTGCATTGGCTCGACGAAATGGAGTCCATGCTGGATAAGATCCAGCGTCCCGCAGCAAATCCCCAGTCAAAGGGCTAGGCCTGAGGTGATGCCAGCGGCGCATCAGTAGCTGGCCGGGCTTGCCCTCGTCGTGCTGGTCAACGGCGCCTGAGTTCTCTCCAGCTTTCACCACTTCAAATCCCCTAGCAAATTCCCTGGCAAATGCCCGCCTCTGCGAGGCGGTCAAAGGGCCTTGGCTCTTATGGGCGATTCTTCAGTGGTCTCTGCCGCGGAGAGCATGCGCACGTACGGATGCCTGGCTACGCTGACTCCCAACTACGCGACGTCCATACACACAGCGCAGGCATTCTCTACCCATATGCTGATCGCTAGAGCTACCCATACCCCCACACAAAGGCACCACTCAGCGGCGCAGCGCTTTGATGGGGGTAGGCAGGTGCAGGCGGACACCGCTGCTTGGCCACAGCCTACTGTCACGGCTCTACTGGCCTAGCCAAGGGCCTTGGCTTCCCCTTCAGCTTGGCGGCCCTATACGTTATGCTGTGCCAGCAGTCATCTGGCTATCCACCATTGATCACTGTCGTCTGTTAACGGCTTTCAGGCGGCTATGCGTCACAGTGGCATCCCAGGGCATGCGTCCCGCTGCACGTGGGATACGCTGTTGCTGGATTGGATCGTGCCTCGGCAGTGGCGATACCTTCCGCCCCTTGCTCCTCTCCCGTCTTCCCTAGAAGTTCCCATTTTGGATTGCACATTCCAAAAGCTGGTTCTTGTCTGCTCGTCTTGGCCTCATAGGGATAATAGGTTATACCTACCCCGGGCCAACCTACCTCATTGTGCAAATGCGCTTCTTGGCGTCCTGTAGTCAGGTTTCCCTTGCCCGGCAAGGGGAAAAGATTTCTCTCGGCCCTGGACCTGCTTTTTTTGCCCGGTGCTCCCTGTTTTGCACTTGCGCGGGTTGGCGACAATTGTTTGTGCATCGAAATCGATTTAAGGCGTCGTCGGGGAAGGGGGTATGCAACCCCTTGGGCGTGCGCGGAACGCCCCACCAAGCTTGCGATATCCGCTTTGGCGGGCGTTTGAGCGGAGGGGGCTCGGGGTTTGGCGGTCCACCAGCATCACGGGCAGGTCGACGGCGCGAAGCGGCGTTGACACTGGCGTAGCCAGTCAAGATATGGGATTGGGATTGGTAATGGGATTGGGAGCTTTGCCTCGGGTTCGAGCTCGGATTTCAGCAAAAACCCGGATTGAACCTGCCGCTATCCCAGGACAAACCGGCTGGGTTTTTGCTGGGTTTTTGATCGGGTATTTGAAGCGGGAAGAGGCATGGATGAGGGCGCTTGATTGGCCTCTGGCGCATTCGTGAAAGCCGCTGGGATAGTTTTCGAAACCCACTGGGTTTTTTACGCAAGGCTGGAGGAGGTAGTGATTGGAATGCGGGAAGCCGGTGTTCCTGCGGGTTTGGAGTAGGTATCCAGACGGATACCCGGGTGAAACCCAAACAAAACCCACCGGGTTTTTTACGAGGGGGCGCGCGTAGCGCCTGAAGGATCGGACGTGGGCGAGGCGGCCCATTTGGACATCAAAACAACCCAGCAATAACCCGCCGGGTTTACAGGAGGCAATGTTGATTTGGTTGGAACTCAGCGCAGCTGCGCTTGCCCTTGTGGCTATTTGCGCCGGGGGCGCGTACTTCTGGAAGGATCGCACCCGGAAAGCGCCTCAGCGGGTCGAAAAGCGAACTGCGCCGCGAGCGCAACCTTTGGCGGGGAGTTTGGGAGGGGAGCGGGGCGCACAGTCGCCTACGCCGATCGTCGCTCCTGTGGTGCCTCCTCCTCCTCCTCCGCCACCCCCGAGCTTGTTGGCAGCCGAAAGGCAGCGCGAAATACGGGCTGAACTCAGTCACCGACTCGAACGAGCAGGCCGAGCCCTCCCCTCGGATGAGCAATGGAAGATGATCCTTACGCCATCGACATGCGTGCGCGTGGCGGCCGGGGCTGGCTCTGGGAAGTCGACGACGCTTGCGCTACGCGTCATCGTGCTTCGCTATTACCTGGGGGCGGCCTGGGACGAGATCACGGTCGTCACGTTCACGAACAAGTCGCGAGACGATTTCATCAAAAAGCTGCTTTCTAATGCCCAGCTTTTCGAGCCAACCATCAGCAAGCGGCTGATCGAAGCGAGGGTACGCACCTTTCACTCGCTCGCGTTCCGCCAGGCGCGGGCGGCAGGCCTGAACGTCAACACCGCGGACCGGATTCCGAAAAAATCCCCCGTCAAAGACCCGCACATGCTGGACGACGCCGGCGAACCGGGGGCGCCAACTGATGATGAAGAGGACTCGCCAGATACGCCGTTCGCACCAATTGCCAAGCTCGATGAACTGCCGGTTTTGCCCGAGATTTTGCGTGAGGTGGGCGGCAAGTTGCTGGGTGCCGACCCGGCCTTCAAACAGGCGGTCATCGGGCTTGAAAGGGCCTTTCTGTTCGCACAGCCCAGAGCCGGGGAGGCTGAAAAGCGGGTGCCGCGTGTCAAGCTCAACCAAGCGCGCGATGAGGCCCGGACGCAAGAAATTTACGAACTATGGTGCGAGAAATACCGCTCCGAGCTCGATGCAAGCGGAATTGCGTTCAAGGTCGAACCGTTTTACTTGGGTAGAAACCCAGCATATGCCCGAGCAAATCCGGCCGTAGGCCCCTGGTACTCCAACGCGACGGTGCCCAGCCTGGCGGCCCCAGGCCAGCCGGCCCCGCGCGTAATTCTCGGGATACCACGAGAAGTGGCTGAGCTTAAGCCGCCCCGACGATTCTCAACCGGGGGCGACACGATGGCCATGGCCGTGACTTCCGCTTTTAAGGTTGGATATCTGCAAGATATCCCGGCGACGATGCCCATAATCTGGATCTCAGAGCCCGCTCAGCTGGCGCACCTTGCCGAGCAAGTCCGATACGCCTTAGGAGCGTTCCACGGCTTCCCACAGTTTCAGGTGCAGCTTGAAGGGGAGTTCCACCCTCGCTGGGTGTTGGAGGCATTCTGGGCAGAGGCTCAGTTCATTCAATGCCTCGGGCTCGATGTCGCAAAGACCTGCGTCAAAATTGCGCCCGCGCTCAAAGGCGTGGACAGGCTGTTCGTGGACGGGCTGGCCCGTTTCTGGCCCGCGTTTACGGAGGAAGTTCATGCGAACGGCATGACGACGACGGGCGAGGTGTTTGCGCAGCTTGGGGGCGCCGCAGGCATGGCGCGGCTGCCAGCGGACGCCTTGCGTAACTCCCGTCATCTTTTGATCGACGAGTTTCAGGACATCTCCTTGAATTTCGTGAAGTGGATCCGCGCTCTCCGCGATCGACAGCTGGCGGCCGACCGGAGTTCGAATCCGAAGCTGCCCAGCTCGTTTATGGTCGTGGGCGATGACTACCAATCGATTTATGGCTGGCGTGGAGCGTCGCCCAACTTCTTCATCGACTTCGCAAAGTACTTCTCGCCAGGGTTCGAGCCGAGCCAGCTTGTCTTGTTGGCGAACTATCGTTCATCCTCTGAAATCGTTCAGACTGCCGAGATGATGCTTGAGCGCGTTGCTTACAAACTTCGCAAGCCGCCGGCGGTCGCCAAAGGCCCGGCCAAAGACTTTGGCATGCCCGTGAGCATGACAAAGGTCGACGACGCCGCGGATTATCGCGCTCTCGCTGGGCTGGGTGCGGACGGTATGGTGATGGCGAGAACGAATACAGTCCTCGATGAAGTCAAGCCCCGCACCCCACGTTGCCAGTACCTCACCATTCATGGCGCCAAGGGCCTGGAGGCCGAGCATGCCGCGATACTGGGCGACGTTTCCGCTCCTGCTCCGCATCCCATTCGCACCCAGTTGTACAAGCTGGCGGGATTGGGTGACTACGATCAATCGCAGCGAGACGAAGCGCGCAGGCTGGTCTACGTTGCGATCACGCGTGCCATGCACACGGTGAACTGGGCGGTCGCTAATCCGCGCCAGGGCAGCCTGTTTGAGGAGCTCGACGGGCTCCTTCAAGCCCGTTCCAAAGCCCCGATCAAATCCTCTGCTTCAAACCCCGGGCAAACGCTCGATCAAGCGAGTGCTAGCCTGGCGCAGGCTCGCGCCCATCTCGAACGAGCGGGCGTCAATACTGGAAATGGAGGGCATTGATGAGCGCGACGACAGCACAGGAGACGGAAGGCTTCGTGCGCATCAAGTACCCGCGCACAGCTGCGGTGGCCGCAGGGGGCGGCAGCGCTGGCACCAGGCCAAGCTTTGTGTCCATGGACAAACTGCTTTTTGACGTTCTTGTCCGCTTAGTTGGCACCGAGGCCGCGGCGAGAGCGAAGATCAAGGCCTGGGCAAAAGAAGAGTCTGGTCGATTCGCGCCGGGGGGCGCTTCGGTGTCCAGGATGGTCCAGCAGAGGGTATATGCCCTCATGCTCACGCGTCTCCCCGCGCGAGGGGCGTAGTTACAAGCGCTGGCGGACAATGGCCATGAGGATCCTCATAATAGGCAATAGTTGCCTATATATAGCGAGGGTGTTTTCATGGCCAATATCAGGTATTTCTACGACCACGGCGCAGATACTGTCGCGTTGCAAGGACGCGGAATGTTCGGCATGCCCAATGCCGAGTTCGCTGCCAAGTTTCCGGGCGTCAAGGGAATCCGTTATGACGGCTTTTCGATGCGGGTTGCATATGCCGTCGCCGGGGGCGGTGACCCGCTGCCGGTAACCCGCATGATCGAATACAAGGCTTTCCCGTCGCGCCATGAGTGCGATGCGCGGTGCATGACCGCCCGAGGAAAGGTCATGCGCTGCGAGTGCTCATGCGGTGGGAAGAATCATGGCAAAGGCATGTTCTCTCGATGACGCGCGGGTGGAGGCGCTGCGCGTGCGCCGCCACATTCTCAGTACGGGCACCCAGCTGGCCTACATCGTGCAATGCGCCGGGCGCTCGTATGCATTCGACGTGACCGATGAATGCGTCTGCCGACCGCGTGAAGTGTCGCCTCCCTATGCCACCCGGTTCGCGCGGGACATGGCGAAGGCGATCGCGGCTCGTATGAACGACGGACGAATCCATCGCGGCATTGCCGTCAACGCAGTGCAAGCGCTGGATGCATTCCTATCCCGGCCTAGTACATAGCGGCGGGCCAATTCACAGCGCAAACCGACATGCGCTTTGCGCTATGCACATTGCCCAAGCGCAGCGAAACAAACGAGTATCCAGGTAGGCAACCATTGCCTATATCATTTCACTGTACCGGCGTGCTACGCCGAACAGATGCAACTCACCTGGAGGTCATATGTCGCAATTGGGTTTTGATCTTGGTGCTGCCGAAGAAGTCTTTCGCGCAGCCGCTCCCGGAACGTGGCTGGGGGAAGTTCTGCCCCTGGAAGACGCGATTGTCCGGCTGGAGCAGGTCGTCGCGCAGGGGTTCGATGACATTCCTCAGGCGGTCCGCGCAATGTACGCAGAAGGGGTGGAGTGCCTGCTAAGCGAGCTTCGCCGCGAAGACGCTGTGTTCGGCCTCCTGTGCCGTGATCGCTCGCCCGCAATTCCCCTGGACGCGGCAGAAGATGCGATAGCCACCTTCGAAGAGCATTGTCGCGCGGTGATGGCGCAGCCGGGAGCGCACCCCCGCCAGTGCGCGAAAAGCCGCTTTGCAAGGCACTACAGCACCACGGCGTTGCATTGCGACGGATTCGGCAGCCTTGTGCTGACCCGCTGGGGCGAGACTCGCCATGAACTGGTGTTCCACATGGGACGCTCTTTGGTCTTCCTTGATAGCTACCGCGACCACCTGCAACGCCACAAAGTGCCCATGCAGATATGGGCCCCCGCGTATAGCGCGGACAAGATCGCCTACAGCCCTAAGGGGCCGGCGGGCGTGGCAACCTTCAATTACGGCGGGCGAGGGTACGTCAACGACGGGATGTTCCACTGCGGGGAATACAGCGAATGCGAGGGATGGTCCTTCGTGCCGCTGTCGCAATGGCAAGGCGAGACCTTCACCTATGAGGAGCAATGCCGTGCCTGGGATTCTGGGGCGCTGGAGCGGGGAGACCGGCGGGGCCTTGTCGTCAGCGTAAGGGGCGTCAAATGCGTTCTCGACGGAGCTTTGGTCTTCTTTGACGACACCGGCTCCTACAGCCTTGCGCGTGCTATCGCCGAGAGCGCATCCGACGAGGACGACGGTGAGGACTATCCGGACGACGATGAAGAGGGCGACTTCGACGAGGAGGAAGAGGATTCTCCGCGCCAAGGGGAGGATGCCACGCGCGAGGATTGCGCAGCGCCGCGCAAGGAAGAAGAGCAAAACTCTGATCTCTTGCTCTGCTTGATGTGATGGCGCGGGGGCGGAGGTGCCCCCGACCGAGCCTGCCGCCGTCGACCCCCTTTTCCTCTTGCCCGGTGGGTACGTGTGCGCCCTAACGTGCCCACGAGCAAATTCGCCCCATGGTCGCCACGGGTACGGCACCGCGCAAAAGGAAAGGCAGCGGCCAGCTGCGACCGCGTGCCGGGGTAAGTAACACTTTGCGGTCATGGTAGGCAATAGATGCCTATATAATGTTTGGGAGGTTTAAATAAACCATCGTCAAATGTTAATTTTTCGGCGGGTTGCCTGTAGGTCGCCCGCTGGCATCCCGCCCACAGGAGCATCCGCCATGATCCTTATCTCGACACTTCGCAAGATGCGAAACAAGCCCGTGTTTGTGGTGACCGTCCCGGCGCATACCCGCCAGGTCGGCAGCCTCCCGCCGGTCAATGTTGCAAAGGTCCGCGATGGTTTCGCTACGAAGAGCCAAGCCGATAAGTTCGCTTCGGATAACGACCCGCGCCAGTGGGGGGCGGCTGAGTTTCCGGTGGTCGCGCGCATGCCGGCTCATGAATACGCTGCCAGCTGCGGCTTGCCGCTCCCGGGAACCGCCATGGGCGGCGGCTTGGACGCCGCGCTGCCCGAGCTGATCGAGCGTGTGGCAAGCGGGGAAGAGTTTCCGGACGCATGCGGTCGTGCCGCGTCCCGGTTCGCTGTTTGCTACGACGCGCTGCGCGCAGCCTACGACGAACGAGAGGAAGCCTGATGGACCGGAACGCAGAAGTCCAGAAGATGGCGTCGCAGTTTGGCCTCGATGCGAACGCCCTTCATCACCTTGTGGCTTTCCTCCGCGCAAGTCACGCTCGCCATAGGGAAAGCGGAGAGATCCCGGACGCGATGAGCGCTGCGGAGCAAGAGGCGTACATCCGTGCGGGCGTGGTCGCGTGGCGAGATCACACCAGCGCGCTTCTAGAGGAGCTGCGCGACGGCCAGAGCGATCGCGCCAAGGCTTTCCGCGCCGAGCTCGTCGTCGGGGTCTATGACTCCATTCGCAGCAACATCCGAAATCCGCAGGGCTGACTATGAACTCAGACAAAGCCGAAGGCCGCGCCGTCACGGCGCGCAAGAAGGCGGCCTTAGTCGCTGTCAAGAAGCTCGATGCGGCGGCGGATGCGGTCAGTGCTTTCGCGCTGGCGTGCGCGATGTGCGCCGATGCGTCCTCCCCCCGTGGAGACGACGACGGCCGTCGTCTGCTCGCGCAGAACATGCGCGAGTACGCGGGCCACCTGAGTAGCGTTTACGACAAATAGCACGGCCTTCGGGCGCCAAGGTGTTTGTGATCGCTTCTAGCGGTATTGGCAGAAAGGAAAAATCATGGTGATTGAAAAAGGCAGTAACGGTCGCTGGTTCGTCGATGGGGAGCCGGTAGTGGTACAGACCACCCGTTATCCAGACGGACTGATGTACCAAAGCGCGAACATCCCGGACGAGGATGTAGAGGCGCTCATCAAAATGCATACCTTCGTGGGCGTCCAAAATCAGCATGGCGAGCGCGTGGAGCTTTCGTTTGACATGGACGGCTGGTCATTGTTGGTAGAGGACGAAGGTGAGCAGCAGGACGATGGAGGGAGCAGGATCGAGACCGAGGACCGTATAGGCGGCACCTACCGCGAGGACGTGCCCGGCGGGATGTTCGGCGACCGTCTCAATCGCGATCGCCGGTATTGGCTGGCATGGGCGACAGTGTCCCGGGAAACTCAAGGCGATTGTCTGCCTGGGATCATGGACGACTTCGGCTCGCTCGTGCCCGTCCCGTCGCCTCGTCGTCAAGCTCAGCTTTAAAGGAAAGGCCGTGTCTACCGCATACGAGCTTTTGATGTCCTGCCCCGACGACCAGATCACGCGAATGAAGTTGGTATGGAAGGCCGTCGCGGCCGGTGAATGGAAAGAAGCGGCTCATCATCTGCGCAATGCTGCCAGCGAAGGCGAGTCTTCCTGGCACGGCCATTGTGGCGAGTTGGCCGGACATTACGACCGCAAGGTTGCCATGCAAAGGGCCCCCGGGCCTGGACAACCTGGCCTGACAGAGAAGGAATGACCATGGACGTAAGAGTTGGGCGCACCTACCGCGCAAAGCGGCCCGCCGAGAGTGGCGGACTGGTAAACGATCGCACGGTTCAGTGGATCGGATCCGTTGGGCAAGTGCAGTACGACGGGCCTGCCGTGCGGCGCGGCAGTCGATACCCCATCGTCAGCCGCGCGGCGTTCGAGGCGTGGGCCGATCGCGACGTCACCGATGAGTTGCCCACCGGCGAGTATCAGGATTGGGCCGACTATCGCGCTTCCCAGCCTTCGGCTTAGCTCAGGAGCTTCATACATGAACAAGATCAAACCATATACCTGGATCGTCCGTTTTGATGTGGCCCCCGAATGGGTCGCGGACGGATTCAACCTCACCGACGAACGAGCGCTCCTGTTGCTCGCTGGTGACCTGCGGCATGCCGACAGCAGCTTCGAGCTCGCAGCGCGCGTGCTGGCTGCGCCTGCCGCCCTGCGAATTGCACGCGAACAAGGCTATGGACCGAAGCACAACGGTGCAGGAAGGGCAGTGGCCGAGATTATGAGCGGTGCGCCTCACGCGTATTCGGATGTCCGTAAACGCTCTGATGTAACGGTGGACAACGCCATAAGCGCAGCTATCGATTTGCTCAATAGCGTTGCCTTTGTGCGTGATGAGAACGACAACACTGGGGCGATCCTTGCAAAGCTGCGGGACGCGCGGGCTCTCCTGCGCGGAGACGATCCGATCTCGGAAATCCAATGGCGTCCTGTGCAGGACTAGCCGCGTAAAGCTGGGATGTCGGAGAACTGGGGGCGCTTCGCCGCCTTTCGGAATCAACACTTTGGGAGAGCGATTTGCAAACGAGTTTGGATAGTTCGATGTCTGCGCTTCGGCGGCGTCTGGCGCAGGCGGAACTGAAGCTGGCCATAGCAAAGAAGGAAGCGACACAAGCCCAGCGGAAAGAGGATCGAGCGAGCGAGGTGGTTCGTGCGTTGCAGGAAGAAATCGCGTGGGTGCAGCTGCGGCAATGGGGCAGTACGCCGGATCTGGCCGAGCTTATGAGGTCGGATGGAACAGGCGGCATGGTCTTCTACAAGGCACTCAGCGCCATCGCAGAGTCGTGGGGACTACATGTCTTCGGGACTTGGAGTGACACAAAACAACTCGTCCTTAGCTTCGGGCTGAACCGTGCACAGCAAGGGGCCATTGAGCGCGTGGAACAGGCTATCAATTACTTCGCGCCCGCCATGAAGCGCATAAAGGGAGGGTGGGTGCGATTCTCGGTGAGCCACCCGCAGCCCGAGGCGTGCGCGTGGGAACTGCGTTATGCCCCGAAGAGCGGGCGTGCGCGGCTTGCCCGTCTCGTGTATGGAGCTGATGACAGCGTTCTGGATTTCGCTTCGCTACGTGGAGCGCTGGAGTACGTTGAACAGAACCTCTGGCTGGAGGACATCATCGATGCACCACCGACAGCTGCCCTGGAGTACGTCATAGCTGCGGAAGGGGATGGAGGGCGGCATGGGTGACCGCAAGTTGGGCCCGGTTCACTTCGCGGGGGCGCTCACCAATGGCTGGCTGCGCCACACCTGCCGGTTCAAGGTCGTCGACCTTGGTCCGGGTGGCACCCCGAGCCGCGAAGTGGTCTACAGGGCCGATTTTCTTGAACAGGCTCAGGAGGCGTATATCGCGGCCTGCGAGGCGGCGGGGATTGTGCATGGCACCTTGCGCATCTTCCGGTGTGCTGATTGGGCCGCATACGCGTAAACGATTTCGGTACACAGTGCTCGCGATGACCCTATTGCCGCGCAATGCCTGTTACAGGCTATGGTCTTGATAGGCAATTGTTGCCTATATAATTCCTGGGTGATTTAAATAAAGGCACGAAGAATGTAAAGTCTGTGCCGCGACCCTGGAGAGAGTAATGCTTGAATCCGCAACGACCATCCCTGCTTGCCTAGATTCCCTGCTGAACGTGCAGCGCCAATGGGTGAACGATCAACTCTGCAATAACGACGTTTCGAGCGACGAGGAGATGTCGCAGTTCTTGCAGGCCGAGGTGGGCTTGAACACCGACCAAGTGAAGTCTGTCATGGCCTATCGCGACAGTGCCTTGGCGGACCCCTTTTTTCAGCTGTTTCCGTTCGAGAAGGTGACCGAGTTCGCGGGTTGTGCGGCGCGAATTGGCGAGCCGGATTCCAAGGGACTCTTTCGGGTGGAGGTCGGTCATCGCATCTGGGTCGACGCGGCCGCTGAGGACGCTGAACGCGCCCGCGAAGTGGTCCAGGCTGCGGGCTATGCCGTGCGTTCCGTGCGTGTCGCTGTTTGAGGTGACGATCATGGAGACCGCGATCGATTGCTTCGCAGGAATGGGCGGAAACACGGAGGGGGCGCGGATGGCTGGCATCAAGGTCACGTGGTGCGCCAACCACTGGCGTTCCGCTGTGGATACTCATGCAGCCAATCACCCGGACGCAGCGCATATCTGCCAGGACGTTCACCAGGCCGACTGGACCAAGGCTCCGGCGCACGACCTTTTCATGGCCTCGCCCGCGTGCACGGGGCACACACCTGCACGGGGCAAGGACAAGCCACATCACGACGCGGCGCGAGCCACAGCATGGGCAGTAGTGTCGGCCGTCGAATGCCATAGGCCGCCTTTCGTTCTGGTGGAGAACGTGCCGGCCTTTGCACAATGGGCTCTGTATCCCGCATGGTGCGCCGCTATGGCCGCACTGGGCTATACGCTGTCACCGATGATTTGGGACGCCGCGGACTGCGGTGTGCCGCAGCATCGAAAGCGCCTTTTGATCGTGGGGACGCGCAGCCGACATCCCATCCAGCTGGACTCCCCGAAACGCGAGCATCGTGCGATCGGTGAAGTGATCGACTTCGCGGCGGGAAACTGGTCACTCGTGCAGCGTCCTGGCCGGTCAGAAAAGACTCTCGACCGAGTTCGTAACGCGAGACGCGCTTTTGGCGAGCGATTCGTGATGCCCTACTACGGTTCCGGGTCGGGATTGACCGGGCGCGCGCTCGATCGCCCCTTGGGCACCGTTACCACCCGCGCACGCTGGGCGGTCGTGGACGGGGACAGGATGCGCATGCTCACGATTGCCGAGAACAGAGCGGCTATGGGCTTCAGGAAGGATTACATCCTTCCAGCGAATCAAGCGGTGGCCTTGCACATGCTGGGCAATGCGAACCCGCCGCCGATGGCGTTCGAAGCGATATCCGCGCTCCGGAGGGCTGCCTGAGCAAATACACGGGGGGCGCTGGTCGAAGGCTGGCCTCCCTGGTCTGAGCCGCTTCAGTGGCCGGAACAACCCTTTCTTTGCCGGGTCTCGCCTGTTTGAGGGGCCGCGTGCGCCATCCCCGGCGAAACCTGCTGTTTTATGTGCGTGGAGGAAAAAGCGTGAAACTCACCAAAGCAAGTTGGACCTCCTTCGATTTCATTCATGCGGTGGAGTTGATTGGCGTAGGCCAATCGCAGGTTCTGACGTCGACAAAGCGCTTGTCCCGCATCGAGGGCTTCGCTCTGATGTGGAGTTTGCGGTTGATATATGGCGATTGCGATGCGGCGTCGATCGGACGGCTGCGAGGGGCGCTTCACGTGTCGCTCGACCATTGCATGCGCGAGGTTGAAGCGCGTCGTTTCCGCTTCGTTCCGCGATCGACATACGACCAGTTGTCGGAGCTGTTGGTGGCGTGGAAGCGCTCGGGAGTGGAGTCCATGTACGTGGCATACCGGGAGCACGACAGGCCTGGGCGCATGCTTGGATGGATGGCGAGGGTGGCAGAACTCCATGGCGTCGGAGTCTGTGCGGCTAAATCGCGACAGCGCAGCCGCGCCTCCGGCCGGTTATGGGGGCGCGGGCCATCGCTCTTCTGGTATGTCGGCGCAATTTGGCGCGATACGAGGTCGACTCAGCATGCATCGCAGCCCGGACGCGTTCGATGAGCCGCACGTTCTTCAAAAATGCCCATCTCTACCGATCGCAGGAAGACATTGCCAGCTCGTCCGAAGCGTTGGAGGAGCAGCTCGGACGCTTGGCTTTCGCGATGCCGGAAAGCGGGCGAGAAGGGCGGGGTTGGCTTCCCGCCGGTGTGGGCAACACATGCGTGCGTGAGGTGGGGCCCCATTGGCTTATTCGTATGAGAACGGCCAGGCGTCTCCTGCCTGCTGCCGTAGTGAGGCAGCGTGTAAAGGAGGTCGCAGCATTGATCGAGCACCGCCAGGGCTACAAGCCAGGCCGGAGGCAGCTGAAAGACATCAAGGATCGTGTGCTGGAGGAGCTCCTGCCAAAGGCGTTCCTTCAGATGCGGGATACCAATGTGTGGATTGATCGTGACAATGGCTGGATAGTCGTCGATACCGCTTCATCGAAGCGCGCGGATGAGGTGTTGTCGCTACTCAGCAAGACTGTCGACCCGTTTTCGGTCGAGCCGTTGCAAGTGCAGACCGCGCCCGGCCGCGTAATGACGCAGTGGGTTCTTGACGGCGAGGCATCCGAGGGATTCTCGATTGACCAGGACGCAGAGCTGCGATCGCGGGGACGTGGCCATGGCGCCATTCGCTGGGTGCGGCATTCGATTGAGACCGTCGACGCTAGACGACACATCGAGCAGGGCAAGCAATGCACCCGGCTCGCGCTGACGTGGGCCGATAAAATCTCGTTCACGTTGACCGAGGATCTGACCCTGCGCCGCCTGCGGTTCTTGGACGTACTTCAAAAGGACTTGCCCAGTGACGTGCGGGATGAGGAGGAGACGTTCGACACGAGCTTTGCTCTAATGGCGGGCGAGTTGGCCGGATTGCTCGCGGCATTGATGGCTTGCTTGGGCGGCTGCGGCATAGAAGACTGAAGGTAGAGCGGGCGGCAAGCATTTGCCCATCCCGGCCTGTGATATTGCGAGGAAAAGTGTATGAAGCAAGCTAACGATGCCGTGCTGGTGTCACCCCCGAACTTGGAGCGGCACAATCCGGATCCCAACTATTTGCGGCAATTGTTGGACGAGGCGGGCCTGAGCCAACAGGAGGCAGCGCGACGGCTCGGGGTGTCTGTGCGGATGATGCGCTACTACTTGGCCGAGGACGACGGAAAGCCGGCACCCTATCTGGTGCAATTTGGACTCGAAGCGCTCGCAGCGGCAGGCCGAAAATCACAATCCTAATCGCGGGCCGGAAGAACTCGATGTGCCTGCAACCCGAAACCGCTGGATAGGTGTCAGGCGCGGTCCGGCCGCTGGTCCAAATCTCTGACCGGGTAGTACCTCGTGAACGGCTTGTCCCGGTCTTTCCACTGCTCATCAAGTCGGGCCTGTACGCACGGTTCCCGCAGTAACGCTGATTTGTGCTCCATCAGCAGCAGCGAGCCCGGCATCACTTCCATCTGATCGCCGTTGCGCACTGCCTCTTGCCACTTCTCCTGGCAGTACTCATAGACCCGGAAGGCCTCCAGGAGCTGGGCGTGAAGCCGCGCAATCTCCCAACAATACGCCCGTGCGGCTTCTGTCGGAGCGCTATCGAAGAAGGCCCGGAGTTGGGCGAACGTCAGAGGTGGCGGGTATTTGTCGGGGGGCATACTATGATCTCCATTACTGTATAAATATACAGTACATCCGGGACGCTCGCGTCGAGGCGTTTGTTAGGGGGCGGATTAGCCATGGGCGGCGGCTCCACCCTTGAATGCAGACCACATCCCTTCATTCGGCAAACCGGCATTCCGCCGGACCTTTTGGAGAGAGAGCATGAATGCAGCAGTTGAAGAAGGTACGGACGTCATCCAGGCGACCAAGGTGTCTGGGGAACGTCGCCTATCGATCCTACCCAAGTACTTTGGGCCTGGCCTCCGGTACCTCATGATCGGCGAGGCGCAGGTGTACAACCACATGGAAACGCTGTGCAGCGACTACCGCGGCGGCTATTGGGAGTTTTTCGAGCTGTCGAATGGGGGCTTCTTCATGGTGCCCTCCATGCAGAAGGAGCGCGTTCGCGTCGTGCAGGCGATGAACGGCTATAGCGGCGAGGTATCGGTGGAGGCGGCGGGCATCATTGCGTGCCTTTTTGGCTTCTACGCGCTTGCGTGCCAAAGCCAACAGGAAAACCATCTCGACCTGTACATGGCCCTGCGAGATTTCGCGTGCGGCCATGCTGAGGCACGCGAGATCCTCCAGGCGATTGACTAACCCCAACCCGGTTCCACTCTGGAACCGGGTTTTTTATTGCCGAGCGCCAGCCACCGGGGCATGAAGACGACCTGGGGCTACTGAGAGAGATTCCGGCACCGCACGGGCCTCGTGCTAGCGCCGGCTGTTACTATCTGTATCTAGGAGGGGTGATGCTTATTGCGTTTTTGATTCTCAGCCCCCTGGCCCTAATGTGGCTAGTGGCGGAGTTCTACCACCCGCCCACGCGGGAGATGTTCGGCAACCTGAAAAGGAACCTGTTTGGTCCTCTTTGGCGCTCGTTGACCTACCCCGTAGGCAAGCAAAGAGAGGCCTTCGGCCAGTTCTTTGTGGGTGTTGCGATCGCCAGTTGTGTCGGTGCCGCTACTGTGGCGTTTGAAACAAACTGGGGTGCGGCAACATGGGTGTTGTACGTGAAGTTGGTTGGGCTGTCCCTTGGGATGGTGCTATCATTGGCCCTGGCCAGTTTGTTCTACGGCACGAAGCAAGGAGACTGATATGGACCTCGGAACCGCTGTAATGCTTGGCGTCCTCGCCGTCGTTGTTGGTTTCGGCCTGTTCGTCGCCAACAACGTCGTGAAGACTGACCGTGAGAAACAGCGCGAGTCGGGTCACCACGCAGCGTGACACGTCGCCCGGAAAACCCTCGATTCGTTCGAGGGTTTTTTTTTGCCCTCGACCGATAGGGGCGCGGCCAGTACTCCACGAAGGCAGGCCTGCGGGGCAGGCGTGAATGCGCGGGCGAGCCGGTTAGTACGCCGCTCAATTGTCGTAGCCGTGCGAAGCGAGCACCTGGGCCATGTTTGAGCCTTCCCAGGAACCGGGCCGGCTCCGAACCATGCCGAGGTCTTCCGCAAGCATTGCCAGCGCACCTGCAACGGTTAGTAGGCCATGCGTGCAGGCTTGCTCGATCTTGACTTGGCGCGAGCCATTTAGCTGGCCCAACAATTGACGGATGTTGGTGTGAAGCTCTCGCGAGAGTCGCACGTCCACGATAACGGTGTCGGCGTCGGCGGTGGCTGGCTCCGGCTCCAACCTGAGAGCGTCCAGCTCGATGGCACGCTTGCGGTCTCGGTACAGTTTTTCGATTTCGTCCCGGGAGATGGCGATGGACACTGCATTAGGCTTTACGCCCGGACGGGGGGCGCCGTCGTCGCCGAAAAAGTGCTCATAGGGCATATCTTTGCCCGTTTTGTAGAACACCTCAACCTGCGGCACGAAGCCGTACGCATCGCTTGCCAGATCAGGATCTTCAACTATTTGCTTATCGCTCGCGTCGATGAAGCCCGGCAGGGTCAAATCCACCGTCGCGTCTGGATCGCAATCGTTGAGGATGGCTTGGAGTTCGCGGACGGTGAACTGCTTAGGGGTGGTGGGTTCGGTGCTCATGAGAGAGTCCTCTGGGAGGTCTACTGTTGAATGTCAGTAAGGCGCTTTGAGTGATGGGATTGGCGTTATGTGCTATGGGCATTGCGTAATTGCACCGCACTCCTCGAAGGGGGCATTGCGGCACATGGAGACCCCGCATCGGAGCTTGAGATTCGGTTTTCCCCACACTTGCGCCAGGCAGGTCGCGCATCGGTATTTCACGCGGTTGGACCGATTGACCGGGTCGCCAGTCGGCAGCGCCAGCACAGATTCGGCCCGGCCCAGTCCAAGGTATGCCGTAGAAGCGGGCACTGGCGCTGGCGTCAGAGCATCTGGAGCGGCTGGCGGTGCGGCCGTGATAGGCATGGGGGCGACGGGCAGCCGCTCAGCAGGAAAGCGGTCGAGCCAGGAAAGCGTGAATTCGCGGGTGAGCAGCGAGTCGCATGCCAAATCGAAAACGCCGCCAGGCTCGATGTAGTGATCCATCTGCTGTCCCGTTTTGCGGCCGCCGGGCTTGCCCGTATCGGAGGGGATCAGTCCGATGGATTCCATCTTGTCTGCCCATTCCTTGTTGTGGTATCCGCGGCGGCTGAAGCTGCCGAAATGGCGCTGCCACTGGTGGACTTGTTCGTGGACCAGGGTGGAGAGGGTGTTCTTGATGGTCTGGCTTGCGAAGTACGCTGGGTTCAATGCGATTTCATCGACCATGTCGCCCGTGCCGCGTCGTACGAATCGGCCTTTCGAGAAGTAGCCATAGGTGCCTTTGCGCCGTTGCAGCGTAATCAGGCACGGCGGAAGCTGCGCGTCGAACATGGCCCGGTTGAAGTGTTCGAACGCAACGTACAGTTCGCCGTACGCCTCAGCGGTTGGGCCATCCGCGGACGGCTCGAAGAATTCGGTTGGCATGGTCGTGTCGCAAAATTTGGCGGTCTCGCCCCTTACGGAGCAAATTTAGCTATGCTTTAATTCCACTCGATGCATCGCTCGTTGTGCATCGACAACGACTCTCTCCAAGTCGCTTCACTCGACGAGACTGACGCCCCGGCCGCCCCACGGTTCGGGGCGTTTTTTATTGGTCATACCGCTTCAATCGGGGGCGCGGATACATCTTTTAGTATCGGCAATATTAATTGATACTTTACGTCAAATAAAGCAGCGATTTATAATTGCCCAAAAAGTAGCTTTGCTCGCCTTCGGGGCGCATCGCCAACCCATCCGCAGCGGGCCCATCAGTTATGGAGGCTGTCTGCATCAGCGCCTAACGTAGGCCAAGGAGAACGCCATGAATGACCAAGTGCTCGATGACCAACTTCCGCCGACGACCGTCGAGCGCGAACTCGTGCGGGGCAATGTGAAAGCGAGCATGGACGCCGCGGGCGCGAAGAGCTCGGACCTCTGGAACGTGCCGTATGAGCAGATCCGCCTGATTCCTGGATGGCAGCCCCGCATCAACAACGAAAAATGGCGGAAGCGGGTCGCGTACATCGGTGGCCTGATCCTCGCCAACGGCTATGCGCCGGACAAGCCCGTCCAGGGCTATGTCGCGCGCGAAGGTGGCTTGGACGTGCTCTACCTGACCGAGGGGCATACCCGATATCATGCGACCGGATGGGCGCGGGAGCACGGAGCGAAGATCGAGCGTATTCCCATGATCGTGCTGCCCAAGGGCACGACCATGGTTGACCTCACCGTGGCTCAAGCTAATGCCCAAGAGGGCACGCCGCTCGCACCCTATGAGCTGGGCATTTTGATGAAGCGGATGATTGGATATCAGGTGTCGGTATCCGAAATTGCCCGTCGTTTTGGCTACAGCGAGCAGTACGTCAATGATTTGCTCTCGCTGATGGGCGCCCCGAGCCGAATCCGACAGATGGTGATCGAGGACAAGGTGTCGGCCGCCGTGGCGGTCCAGTTCCTCAAGTCACATGGCGACAAAGCGGAGGAGCGCCTCCTGGAGGGGCTCAAGATCGCGGATTCCATGGGTCAAACGAGGGTGACCCGCAAGGTTCTTTCGACCGGGCCCAAGGTCCCTCCGCGATACGTGCCGAACCTCTACGACGCAATGACGAAGGTCGCGCCGTATCTTCAAGGGTTCCTGCCGGGCGAGACCGCCGAAATTCCGGGTTTGGAAGATGAAGCCGACCTGGTCACGGTGAAAATCAGCAAATCGGCGCTTGAGGCATTCCGCGAGACGCACTTGCAAGTCACGGAAGCCATGGAGAAGCGTTCGCGCAAACAGCCGACTGCGGGGGCGGAGAACGACGGCGACGTTGGCGCTCAAGGGGAGCAACAATCGCTAGCATGACCGTATTGGCAATGTTCGCCGCAGGAGGGGAGCGGGGCGGCCCCGACTGCCCCCCCTACAGCGGTTCGCACGGCCTCAGAGTTCCTGAACTACGGGCTCGCGGTCGGACTTGCCTTGCTTTGTCTTTGCCGGGTGGGCAGGCGCGATGCCTGCGTCGGCCATCAGGAGTTTGCGCTCCATCGTGCATCCCCACTCGTACAGCTCCACCACCAAGAGACGTTGAGCGAGCGGGAGCGAATCCCAATACTGCTTGGACGGGGGCGCGTATCCCACCCATTTCGGGTCGGCCTGTAGTTTCTGGGCGGTGAGCCACAGCTGCTCATCCAACCCGATCTGACACCGCAGTTCTGAATGCTCGATGTCGCCGGCGAGCACGCGCAGCCAGAACTGAGGGATGCCAAGCCAAGCTGCCAGCCAGGCGCCCCGTTCCTTATCGCGGACGAGAGAAAGGGTCGCCCGCTGGCCGGTGAGAATCGCAGTCAGAGCGCCTTGTGTGAGGCCCAGTCGACTCGCCAGGGTGGTGAGATTCAGTTCGCAGCGCGGATCTGCAAGCTTTTCGCGGATCCGCTGTACGAGAGGTACCCCTGGCCAATGGTCCGGTCCCGTGGACCGGGGAGGATCGTCGGCGGAAGAGCGCCGGGGGCGGCCACGCTGCGGCCTTTTGGTGCCAGACGAGGCGGGTAGTTCGAATTGGGCATTTTGGTCCTTGCGTGCCATGCGCAGTCTCCGATCGATGAAATAAATATCATCAGGGCTAATTGACACGCATTGTGCATCAGTCAAGCGTCTAAACCAAATTTTTGGGCCCTAAAAGTCGTTTTTGTTCGTTCCTCATTGTATGAAATAAAAACAGCGCGTATTGTGGCACCGCGCAATGTTTAACTTGGAACCGAGCAAAGAAAGGAGCCCACATGCTTTCTGCCGAAGCCGCAGTATCTCCGCGCTCGTTCGCGTACACGAACGGGATGATGAACGCCGTCTGGCTGGTCGGAGAGCTTTTCTCCGCCGACCGTGAGGCGGGCCGGTGCGAGATCCTGATCTCCAACAAAAGCCCGCACTATCGCGTCTCGTTCGAGTTTGACGTGACCAAGGGTGTGGGTCTGCCGAAGTACTTCAAGCCAGGCGACGTGATTGCCGTCACAGCGCTGGTACGCTCCGACCTCATTGATGGCGAATACAGCCTCACCTTGAAGGCCCTGCACTTCCAGGCACCGAGCGTTCGCGACCTGCGTGGGGATGACTTGCGCGACTATGCGAAGCGCATGAACGGCGCCATCCTCAACGCGGCCGGTGCCGAACCCGGGCGCCAGGACGCCTTCACATACAAAATCGATCGCGCGCAGCGTAAGCGATCGAACGTCATCCGGCTGGCGGGCTTCGTGCACGCCATGGAATTCGAACGAGGCGAGCCCCATCCGGAAACCCAGGAGCCCACCGGCGACAAGCTCGTGCTGCTGCTGCGGCAATTCGAAAATGCTGATAAGTGCATTCCGATACGCATCTATGGCCGCCAAGCGGGGCCGTTTTATACGGCCATTCGTAAAGCCAAGCGCAACGGGCCCTTGGCCATCCACGCCATGGGTGAGCTGTACGTGAAGGTGAAGACCACGCCGGCGCCGGACGCAGACGCAGAGCCCGACGTGCGTCGCGTGCCCATCATCAAGGCGATCGGCGACATCGAGCGCCTTGACTTCGATTCCGGATTGATCGGTGAGCCCGGGCTATATCCCTGGCTCACGGAATACCTGCCGAGGGAACTCGTGTCGACGATGTCTGAAGCGCCCGAGCAACAAGCATGAGCCGCCGCCAGGGGCCCGCGCTCGCCGGCCGTCGACACGCCATGAGTAAGATGCTCGGCGCTTCACTGGTCGCAGGTCTTCCTGCGTTCGGCAGAGCCAATGCGGCGCAGATTGCGCCCCGCGTTGCGGATGGACTGCCGGATGGTCGCATTTGTGTCCTTTCCTACAGTACCGCGCCGCTTCCGCCCGCCGCTGTCGGCGCCGCGAGCGGCGTGATTGCAGTCCTCGGAGTGAACGGGGAAGATCCTGTTTATGTTCCGTCCGACTCTCCGAACCTCCATGACCTGGTCGTGCCGGCGAGCAATCCCGAGGGGACCATTTTCGCGATCGGCCATGAGGCCCGGGAGTTGATCGAGGTCTTCTCGAACGACTTCACGCGCCGGGAGTCGCGACGATACGCAGGAGTGACGTTCCGCGGCCATGGATTAGCCTACGGCGCGGGAGCGCTTATCGCCGCTGAATCCTCGACGTCCCCGATCGAGGGGGGATGGTTGCTGTACCTGGACGCCACTGGGAAGGAAATCACACGCGTTGCTACGGGCAGCATACGCCCGCATGACGTGGTCGACTGCGGCGATTGGATCGCCGTTGCCCACTATGGGAATCGACCTCAGGGGGCGAATGCCGGTTCGGCGAGTAGCGCATGCAATCTCCTGTTCGATGTGGCGGCGCCGAGCGTGGCGTTCCTCAACAAACGCACGTTGGCCGTCGAAAGCAACTGGGCGCTTCCCACGGACGGCGTGGCCACGCACCTTTGTCCTGACGGCGAGGGGGCGGCGCTGGTCATGCAGATGCAAGCTCAGCGGCTCTCGTGCTTTCAGGCTAACCAAGTTACGCCCGCGCTGGCGCAGGTCCGTGACAGTGCCTCGCTCCTGCCGGTAGAACTCGAAAGCGGACTCTTCGAGTTGCCGTTGCCCGTGTACCGCGTGGATCGCTTGAAGGGGGTGACGACCAAGTTCGACACCTTGGCAACTATGCAGCGACGTGGCCAAAGCTTTGCGAGGAGCGAGTCGCTCGGCCTTTCGGTCGCGACGTTCGCCGCATCGCAGACCTTGTGGATGAAGTGGGATGGCTGGGACAGGCCCGAGGTTCGGTCATCCCTTCGCTTCGGCGTGCCGGATCCGCGGGGATGCACATTCCTTGGGGGCGGAGCGTTGCTGGCGGTCAGCGGCAACGACAACAACGTTGCCATCATTGAGCCGAAGTCGGCCCGCCTGTTGACCATTATTCCTGCGGTGCTAGGGCGGCATTCGCATATCCGCCACCTTGCTACTTAGTCGGCTGCCAGCCACCGGTGGATGTCGTCAACCTGCCGTTGATCGGATAAGACAAGGCTCTTCCGCCTTGCCGATCTAGCGAAATCTGTCATTTTCCGAAGGAGAAATCAAAATGGCATCGGTCAACAAAGTGATTTTGGTTGGGAACCTGGGGCGAGATCCCGAGGTGCGCTACTCGCCGGACGGCGCCGCAATCTGCAATCTGTCTATCGCGACGACGTCGCAGTGGAAAGACAAGTCCTCCGGGGAACGCCGCGAGGAGACGGAGTGGCATCGAGTCGTTCTGTACAACCGCCTCGCGGAGGTCGCAGGCGAGTATCTCAAGAAAGGCCGGCAGGTCTACATTGAGGGCCGACTCAAGACGCGGAAATGGCAGGACAAGGACACGGGGGCGGACAGGTACAGCACTGAAGTCGTCGGCGATCAAATGCAGATGTTGGGTGGACGAGGGGGCGGCGAAAGCGGGGGCGAAGAGCAGCCTGGTTCCGCGCCTCCGCAGCAACGCAATCCGCGCTCGGCCGCGCCACCTCCTCAATCTACCGGCGGCTCGCTGGCGGATATGGACGATGACATTCCGTTCTAGGACCTAGGGTCTTACGAATGTTAATACTTGGCCCACTCATCACTAGATGAGTGGGCTTTTCCTTTTGGTGAGAGCAGTACGAATGCAAGCATGGCCTCATCAGCGAGCG
This sequence comes from Achromobacter sp. HNDS-1, assembly GCF_040084795.1. Lineage (NCBI taxonomy): Bacteria > Pseudomonadati > Pseudomonadota > Betaproteobacteria > Burkholderiales > Alcaligenaceae > Achromobacter > Achromobacter sp. HNDS-1. The sequence goes on along the minus strand of NZ_CP157584.1, from coordinate 1,752,243 downwards.
TCTTCGCGAATGCGGTCGGTATGTTGCCGGTTCAGGCAATGTGTGGCCAAGGTTCGTCGCACAGAAATTCAGGAAGGTCCAGAGGCTTGCTGGCTCGCATCGGAATCAAGGGTTCGACGCCGGGGAACGGGTCGAACTCCGTAAGCGCGGTGATGAGCTGATTCGACAGCTCCAGACGAGATACGAACACGCCTTTGTCGACGACCCAGCCTGTGCCACTGCGAGAAACGCCTGGCCTGGCAATCGAGTAGCCGCCGACTTTTTTGTTGCGGTGAGCCCCCTGAGGCTCAAATTTGGCTAAGGGAATACGAACAGAACCGAATTTATCGCACAACTGAATGAATTGCTTCTTTTCAGGGTGCTTTGCTTCTACCAAACGGGCTTTGAACGTACGCAGCCACTCATAACTGCCCATTAGCCACAGGCCTGAAAGCGTGATCTGGTCCGTTCGAGCATCGGCGTACTCGGGGCCCAGCTCCTTCAGGCCCAGCATGTGGCGATCGGCGTTAACGAGATGGGCGTCCAGTCTTGCGAGGCCCTTGAGGCTTTCGTAGAACCAGAGCTTGTTTCCGTAGCTTGTGCCCAGATCCGATTCGTCAGTGGCTTCGATAGGTGTCCTCAAATTCTTGTGCCGCGCATCCACATGCTGAACCTGTAAAAAGGGGATCCCCCATAGCTGCAACCGAGTTTCGTCCATCTGCTCAACTCCATTCGAACGAGTCCTTCGTGCGCGGTGCCGGCGTTAATGGACCTCGCGAAGGCAAATACTGGCGCGGCCAGTCCCTTATATTTCTTAGATTATCATAATGTAATTAAAAATAGTTTTTGGGAGCCGATGCTCAAAGCTAGGGGCGCCTTCTCTAGATTAGCTGGAACCCACGTGCACCTTCATGACGACTAGATCTACAAAATCAGCTCCGAAGCTTCGCAAGCCGAGTCGAGGGAACCCGCCGAAACAGAGTGCTGCGAAGGACGTCAATGCCAAGGCAACTGTGAGCAAGCGAATAGAGTTTTCGCCAACCGTGAAAGACGATTTGTACCGCCAGGCGGGCGGTAGGTGTTCTGTGCCGCGGTGTACGAATCCAACGGCGGGCCCGTACTATCAGCTCGACGGGGTGGCCAACATGGGCATCGCGTGCCATATCTACAGCGCATCGCCGGGCGGGCCCCGTGGTCAGGGCGGAAAAGATAAGGCGTTTCTAGGAAGCGCACACAACGGCATTTGGTGTTGTGCCTATCACGGAAATCTAATCGATAAGAAGAAGGGGGCCGACTACCCCGCCGTGAAGCTCTTCGCCTGGAAGGCGCTGGCCGAAGCGCGTGCGTACAAACAAATGACGGACCAGCCTTCACCGCTCGGTTGGGTGGAGAGCATCGAATACAAGAAGTTTTCAGGAGACAGCCCCGGACCGAAGATCGTTTTGTCTCGAAACTCGCTTTTGGTGGGCCGCAACGGCGGCGGAAAAACGCTGTTGATGGAAGCCGCAGCGTGCGTGAGTGATGAGAGGTATGCGTGGCGCTTGAAGGGCAAATCCGTTCCTGCTAGACAAGCGGAAGTAAGCAGCCGGATTTCGGTCCTTTATTCAACCGCCGATACTCTGCGCAAGGAGGTCAGAGTCGACGTGGCGGGCGGTCGCATGACACGGTTCGACGGCGATACGAGCATGCTTCTTCCTCCAGGAGACTTGGAAGTAATTTGCTCCCCGACCTGGCCTTACGGGCTGCAACCAAGGGAAGGGCAAGACGATGTTGATATGTTGGCCAGCGTCCTGGGCATTGACCGTGCGGCGATCCTTATGCTGCTGGACAACGACATGGGGCCGATGCTGCCCGTACCTTTCCAGTGTCGCCAAGCTATGGAGGTTTCAAGCGAAGACGAGGACGACTGGGCGGACGGCGATGAAGAGGATGCGAATCCAGAGTTGGTACCGAAGCTGAGGGACAACGACGAACCGTTCCTTAAAGTCTGGTGCAAGATGGAAGAGGACGACTATCGTAGTATCGAAACTCTCTCAGGCAGCGAGACGAACTGCTTCCTCTTGGACCTTTTGATAGCGAAAGCGCGCGCTACATGCCGGCACAGGCTAACGCTTCTGCTCATCGATGCAGACCTTGTCTACAACTTGCCGGAGTACGGCTTCGAAACGCTACTGCGAACCTTAGCGGCAGAGGATTTCCAGGTCGTCGTCGCCCTGCCGCCCACGTTTGAACGCTACAAGGACGCCATGAATGGCGGAGAAATCCCAGACGAGTTGAGTTTCCTACAACATTGGCAAATTGTCCCAATTCAGCATGAGATGAAATTTGGGACAGTCGAAGGAGACATTTGATGAAGCTGACGAGACCGGTGCGGGTCTCTGCGACCCCAGCCAACGGACCCGAACCCGCTGCTTCTCGCCAAGTCGTGAGCTTCGCGGAGTACGTCGCAGCTGCTGTCGGGGACACGCTGAGCAGCTTCGGTGTGCCGGGTGGCTCGATATTGGGCGCGGTTGCTAAACAAGCGCTGGAAGCCCGCTTTAAACGTCGTGCGGAAGAGGCGACCCGGATCATGCTGGAGGAGATTAGAGGGGGATACCGCCTCCCTCAAGATTTTCCACTGGAGGAGCCTGCGGCCATCATGATGCGCTACTCCCGCGCGGTTCATGAAGGGGTCGGGAGGACCAATCTCCGGCTACTTGCTGCTGTCTTTGCTGGCCAGCTCATTCGTCAGGCGGTTTATGCGGACGAATTTTATCGATGGGCAGACATTCTGGCCGGATTGACGACAGAGGAGATTGTCGTCCTAGCGGGGTATTTGCGACACATGCCCGCCGATTTGCGCACGGCACGTCTAGTCAAGTTGGGGGCGGCGGTATACCACGACATTTATGGGGCAGACACGGCCCGGTGGGGCGACTTTGAAGCGGTCAGGGGCGCTTTGCTTCGAACCGGGCTCCTCTCGATCTCAGCAACCGGTGGGGCAATCGGGGACGGTAACAGCGTGGTGTTTGCCCCGACATCCAAGCTTCAAGAGTTGGGACGGTTGGTCGAGATGGAGGGGGTGCTGGAGCGCAGCGGCCTGACTAGGGGCGGGGTGCACCCCTAGGTCTTCGCAGCCTTGCCGCCGGCGGCGTCGACAAGCCCATCGTACTTGCGCATACGGTGGGGCGGAGGAATGTTGAGGTCCTGGCTCCAACGCGTGATGGTGGTTTCGGACACGTCGAGTATCTGGGCGAGCTCACGGTTCGTCCGAACGCCTGCGCGCTCCTTCCATTCGGCGATCATCTTCGCCATGCTGCCGCTCTTGCCGGCGATCTGTTTCCAGCGGTCGTTCTGTTGCTTGACCTGGTCGAACTTTGCGCGGAACAACAGTCGTGCACGCTCCAGCACTTCGTCCGGCAGAGGGGCGATGCCCTTCATGTACGCGCTGAGGGTATTGGGATTGCTGCTCAGTGCTGCCGCCAGCTCGGGAATCGTCATTTGGAGCTTGGTCTTAATTTCGCGCAGCTCAAGCTGTCCCGCGGACGCGATTTTTGCGGTCCGGGGGGCGCGTGTCGGCTTTGCCGGCAGCGTGGATAGCTCGGCCAGGGGGACGGGCGCCCCGGGCAGTTGTCCGTCCAGCGGTGGAATTGGCACCGGGATCCAATCTTCGCGAGTTGGAGGCGCCGCCAGCGCTGCGGCAAGTTGTGCGTGGGCTTTCTTGGCCATCATGGTCGTATCGAGGCGGAGAGTATCCGATTCTACAGGGACAAGCGCGGCCCCAACCTTGGGGTCGTCCAGGTCCGCAGTGAAGGGTAGCTCGGAATCGTAGGGATTGCGCGTGTAGTCAAGAACGAGATTGCGTGCGCAGCCCTTGAGCGCGCCCCATATGGCATCGGGATCCCGCATTCGAGGTAGAAGCCGGATTACGACGACCGCCGCGAGTTCACTCAACAGCTCTTCCAGTCGGTCGCTTCCCAGGTGCCCGTAGCGCCGCAGTGCGCTCCAGGCGATCGCCCGGATGTCTGGGTTGGTCAGAACGAGCCGCGCGATTTGGTCAGAAAGCTGCTTTTCTTGCTCGGTTCCTCGATGTTGGACGTACTGGCGGCAGAGCAACCGGAGGTCTTCCCCGCGACCAATCGGGTTGAGATCTGATCGATTTTTTATCATAAGATTTATATAAATCAGATAGTTGACACCTCTAAATGTTAACATCGCCAGGGTCAAAATCGTCTGCGTGAGAGCCTGAATGTCGTGCCGAAAAGAGAAACTCGCTGCAATGGCCCTGGTGACGGTCTGCTTATCGGCACCGGCGTCAGTTCATGCCTCCAGTGGGGTGATGGAGGCGCTGACGGACGGCGTGAAAAGCGCGTTTCGCATAGGCAATGACGGACTTGGGGCGAGGGGAGACGCGGCCAAGCTTTGGTCCGCGCACATGTCGGGCGACCGGGAGGCGCTGGACCGCCTTGGTCTTATGGCTCGGCGTGGCAATCCGGAAGCCAAGGCAATCCTCGGATACGCCTTCGACAACGGTATCGGTGTGCCCCGTGACAGCGCACGTGCGGCCTCCTATTTCTTGGAAGCCAAGAAGAAGGTGCCGCTTGCGGCCTACAACCTCGGTGTCCTGCTCAAGGAAGGGCGCGGCGTGCCAGCGGATCCGCGCGAAGCGCTGACGGCCTATCAACAAGCTGACGGGATCGGCCCCGCGGCCGCGATGGCTGCGAGTCTGTTGTTTTCGCAAGGGCGCACGGCCGAGGCACTGGAATGGTCGGAGCGCGCGGCGAAATGGAAGAGCTCGTACGGGACATACCTGCATGCTCGTCTGCTTCTGGACACTGGCCGTGAGAAACAGGGCTTCATTGCGATGCGCAAGGCTGCCTCCATGAACTATCCGGATGCGATTGATGCGCTTGTGTACCTGTACCAGAGAGGCGTTGGCACGAAGCCTGATAACGCTATGGCGGCCGGGTACTGGATCATTGGACAAGTCGGTAAAGGGATCGCCAATGAGGACCAGGCCAGCGAGTTGGCGAAGCAATTTGGGCTGCCAGATCATGAGCATTTCAAGGCGGTCAGATTCGCGCGCAGATGGCTACTGGGCAGGGCGAAGTACACGCCGTTTGACTTCTCCCGCACTTTGGAACCCGGGGACCTAAGCAAAAAGGGGAGTTGAGGCTATGGCCCTTGGCGCAAATAACAAACTACCTTTGCGCATTGCGCGCGTAACCCTGTTCTGGTGGGTCCTGCTCACCATCGTCGAGTTCGGAGACAACCCCCTGGGAGTGCTTTCCTACCTCGCCACAGAGGAATTTGACTGGCGCACTTCGCTGCTGGTCATCCTCGCGTCGTCGGCGACTGTCGCCGCCGTAATTTTCGTCCAGCGGGAGCTGGCCCGGTCTCGTATCCAGCCCACGGCACTATTGGGAATTGAGTGCTCGATTGGTGAAGTCCCAACCTCTTTCAATGCTCTACCGAGAATCCGAGACCCGCGAAAAGAACGGTTGGCACTGCCTCCGGCACTGGATGTGTGGATGGTGCAGGCGAAAGCCACCTGGCCGGCACACCATAACCTCCTTTTGGCGGTATGGGACACATACTGCGCGCACAAGCACTACCCAGCATCGCATCGACGTGGCGGACATGCATCCAGGCGGCTGCACGAGCATTGCGCGGCAGTAGCCGTAAAGGCGTTGGAACTCGCGCCAGGCTTCGAGTATTCCGGCGTGTATGTAAAAGCGCGTCGTCGAAAGACGTTCAAAGTCTTGGATAAGAAAGATCCCGCCTACAAGCTCTTGCCGCAAGACCCGCTCATCGCTGTTATAGGAATGGCGCATGACATCGGCAAGCTTCTCGTGTACCGAGTCTCTGCGAAAGGCGATATCGTCGCCAACGCGGAGGAAGCTGGAAACACCAGCCATGATGATGACAAAGGCGTGGTGCATGACGTGCTTGCACCGCGGTTACTGTCCAGGATGCCGGAGTACTGGGAACTGCCAGACCACGATCGCGAGGCGCTGAGCGTTGCGCTGGCTCATTACCATCATCCGAGTGACTTTCCTATCGACAAGTACGGTCTTCCGGTCGATGACCGTGCTGCCGCGCTAATGGGAATTCTGGTAGCTGCCGATCGGGCCGTGGGCGCCGAAGAGACCGGCGTCAGCGCAAGCCAAGATCAAGAGGTCGACGATTATGACGCGGACCAAGTATGGGAGGCGCTGGTCTCTGTTCTTTGCGAGCCGGGTCGAATCAACGGCACGGGAGACCCGGAGAAAGATGCATCCGTACGGATTGGCCAGAAACACGAGGGAAAGATCTTCATCCGCGAACATGACTTGCGGAATCTGGTTCTCAAAAAGCTTGGTGAGACCATCTCTAGCGGGCCTGATCGGTACAAAATCACTTGCGCGATCCTGGCCGCCCTCTGTGACCGTGGCCTTTTGTATGCCGAGCATCGGAGCGTGTCCTTCTCGCCGCACCTCCCAATGTATAGCGTTGGGCTCTACCACGGGAAGACAACAAAGCACATTACAGATTTCGCGCCGGCCATTGTCATGCATTCGCCGCCACCGACGATGGCCGAGCTGGGACGATTGACCTACTTAGCCGACCACGTCGCCACAGCTGTGATAAAGGCCGCGTCGTTCTACCACCTGCCTGTGCCGCCATCGGAATCCTGGATCCAGGAGAAGAACGCCGCTGCGTTCGGGGCACCGACTGGCCTGAGCGCTGACTGCCCAGCAGAGGATGGCGCACCTGACCAATTGACACCGCCGCAGGAGTCCGAATCCGGGAACGCGCGGCCAAGTGATCGCGACGCGCAGCGAGCGCTCGCCGATGCCATGGCCGACCTCGAAGAGGAGGCGGAGGAAGAGGCGTTGCTCCAGTTTGTCGCCGAAGAAGAGGCGTCAGGGAAGCCCAAGAAAGGTGGCGCATCTAAGCCTGGGCGTCGCCCGCTTGGCCTGGCCGCGCTTGATCCGACAGCGTCGGCGGAGATGAGCCGAGTCGTGATGCAGGCCCTGGAAGCCCAGCAGCATCGCAAAAAGGCGGCCGTCGAAGCGGGCAAACGCTCAACCACACAGGAGGCCGAATGAACGCGACTGCGGTTAATCACATTGACGCTCTCTGGAAGTCTTTGGCCAAAGCCGGGGTCGATTCCCGAGAAGCAGCATTGCTCATCGCGCCGGCGGGATATCACGACTACAGGCAGCCATCCACCATCTTGCCCGTGGCAAACCAAGGCAGCGAGTCATATGTCTTGGTGGCCTGCATTTCCATTGTCTTCATGACCCAGAGCGGGCGGCCGGTCGACCGGGAAAGCATGGAAGCTGGGCGAGTGTTCGTAAGGGCTTCGGACTCGGCCGGTAGCGAGGCAGATTTCCACTGCTACGGTGATATGGCGAATTGGCGGACAGTGATGCCGGGCGACGATATCTTCGTTGCAGGTGTACTGAGGTCGTCGCACGGGCGCGCTTCCATGGTCAATCCGTCTTTTATCGCTGCGGACGCAAGAGGGGGCGTACGGCCGTTCTATCGAGGAAAGCAGGGGGTGTTAGGAGGTGACAAGATCCGGTTAGCGGTGCATAGCGTTGGCCCAGACGGGATCCCGGGGGCGGTCGCCCTTCTGTCGCAGCGAACAGGCATGGATGCCGACGCCATACGGGCGACGATTGACATGCCTGCGGAGAGTCTGATCAGGCAACTACACTGGCCCGATTCCCTCGCCGACGCCACCCAATCGTTGGCCGCAGCCCGTGCCTTATCGCTCGCCGCGATTGCCTGGAAGGTTGGCGCGAACCGTGAACGCACCAATCAGCCGAAATCTCGAATTGTCTTGACTGTGGAAAGACTGGCCGAGTTGATAAAGATGGTGCCCTATCCTATGACGAAGGACCAGCGGCGGGCGGTAAAGCACATCATGGACGATTTGAGTTCGAACCTGGCCATGGCACGGCTGCTGTCGGGTGATGTTGGGACAGGCAAGACTGCGGTGTATCTGGTTATCGCCGCAGCTGCCAGCGAGGTTGGCGCCCGCGTGGCAATAGTGTGTCCGAGTCGCCCTTTGGCCGCCCAGGTCCACTCCGAGTGCGTTGCATTCTTTCCGCACATTAAGGCGGTGTGCATGATCGCTGGCGCCAAGCCCAAGGACGTAGATGACGCGTTGGTGATTGGGACGACCGCGATCATCTCGTGGGCAAAGAAGGGCGGCAGAGCGTTCGACCTCGTGATTGTTGACGAACAGCAGAAGTTCTCGACGGCTCAGCGTGCAGCCTTGGTCGGTCCGTCCACGAATCTACTGGAAGTCACTGCGACGGCGATTCCTCGCACCGTGGCGCTGGTAGGGTTGGCCGGGATGGACGTGTCGGAGTTGCGAGAGGTTCCAGTCACCAAGCTTGTCCGGACGCGATTGGTGGATAGGGAAAAGGCCCAACAGCTATCAGCGTTTGTGAAGGACTTGATTGCGAAGGGCGGCCAGGCTGCGTTGATCTACCCATTGGTGGACGGAGACGACGACCAGGCAAGCGGCACCTCGGCGTTTCGTCGGTTTCCCGCACATTTCAGCGACCGCGTTGGATTCGTGCACGGGAGAATGAAGGACGAGGAGAAAGATGAGGTTCTCAAACGGATGAGAGAGAAAGAGATCGATCTGCTCGTCAGTACAACGCTAATTGAAGTCGGGGTGACGCTGCCGTCGCTGGTTTGTATGGTCGTGGTTCATCCCGAACGATTCGGCGTCACACAGCTGCACCAGTTGCGGGGGCGTCTCGCTCGCACGGGCGGAAAGGGCTACTTTTTCATGCTTCTGGACGGCGAGATTAAACAGGCGAGCCTTGACCGGCTCCGCCTGCTTGAAGAGTGCGCCGACGGGTTTAGTCTAGCGGTTCGCGATGCTGCGATGCGCGGGCCTGGGGATGTATTTCATGACCTGGGGGCGCAGAGCGGCGCGACTCGATCGCTCTTTATGGGGATAGAGCTCACGTACTCAGACCTGGAGCATGCCGCTCTGCGGGCCCTTGCTTTCGAGGCGGAAAGTCGAATTGCCGGTCAGGGGGCGCAATGACGGACATGGTCAACTTCGACGTCGCGACATGGGAGGCGCGTTGTGAATCACTCCAGGCGATGGCCCATGCCGGATGCGGACTGAGCTATGACCTGTACCAGCAACGATTCAGTGCCGCCGTCGAAGAGCACATTGTTGGGCTTCCTGGCGAGATGAAGTCGCTCGCGATTTCTGTTGCCGTGCCTTTCGGCTACCTCGCGGCGGGGGAGTTGGCACAGGTTCAAATTGAACTGGCTGAGTGTGGCTATTGCACACACGGAATTGATCCGAACTGCTGCCCGTTGGGATGTGGTGATATCGACCACGACGACCATGAAGAGCCTTGGCAGGAACCGCATCCGGAGGTCGACGAGTTTGGCCTGCTACTGGAAGAGGTCCTCTGCGAGCTCCGCCTTGGCGCCGAACGGTTCGATCGGAAGCTGGCGGATGCGTTGGCACCGCTAAAAGGACGAGGTATCGCCTCTTCTGATCTTCCCGCGCGGTGAGTGGGTAGGCCCGGGTAAAAAAAAACCCTATTCCAAAAGGAATAGGGTTTGCTGGCTTATACGCGATACAGCACCGGTCTCGGAACTACGGAGGATCGGGGCTTATCTGCCGGCCAAAGCTTGTGCGCGATGGTCACGTCGTCGATCTTTACCCTCCCGTCAGTACTTACACGCCTCCGTACTGGGGGCGCAGTGTACATGCCAGGAACAGGCACCCAAGGATGTGTGCCTCGTTTGCCTGGGCGTTTGATCAGCGGTCGAAGCCACAAAAGCGACTTTCCCGATATGGACACTACCTGGTAGTAATCCACGTCTTTCGTCGATCTTCCCCAAACAGCCTGGTAGATGTCTCCGACTTGGTTCGAAGTCGCATGCTCCAGCTTTGCGGCGGCAACCTTTGCCTTGCGTTCCATTTCCTCGACATAGGCGTCGACGTCAAGACGCATTGCTTCGGCGCTTTGGTACGCGCGGTGAAAGTCAGGCTTTCTCTTTCGCCCTGAGAAGGCGATTGCGGCCTGATGGTCTTTCCGCACGTAGACCGCATAGCCAACCCTAACGTCAAATCGGAATTTGGCATAGTCGGCTGGCATGTTGCTCACTATCGGGTACTGGGTTCGCCGCATGATGAGTTCCTTTGCTGCTGTTGCAGCTGAGACAACTTCCATTGGAGAAAGCCATTTACATCCCAGTCTTCTTCCGGTGTGACCGACGTGAACGGTTCGGGATAAGTGAGCACGCTCACGTTGGCCCCGACGTCGGTCATGACCTTCAGAAGGCCGTTGGCCTTATGCACAGCACGCTGGCCAGCTTCATCACCGTCGACAGCCAGAAGGACTGACTTCCCCGAAAGGTTCTTGAACCACTCAGGACGCCAACGGCCCGCGCCAGGAACGCCGATTACGTTCTTCTTCGTGCCCAAAACAATCGACGACAGCAAGTCGATTGGACCCTCAACGATGGTGTAGTCGTTCGAGCCTTCGTTCGCCCAAAAGTAGGGAAACATGGGGCCGTAGAAAAGCAGCTTCACCTCCTCTGCGCTCTGGGGCTTCCGAATCAATCGGAACTCAGCGGAACGCGCGTTATGGGTGAAGCAGGCCAGCGGCCGATAGCAGATTGCTGGGACCTTGGAATCAGGTCTCAACATTCCGCTCTTGACCAGGAGTTCGTGCCCGACAACGTCGAACAGCCATTCCTTTGCACGTGCCGGATTACCCGGCAACGTGGCCAGCACACCTCGCTTGATCGCTTCCTTTGCTACATCAGCGGTGATGCCGCGGCCGGCAAGGTACTCCATCACTCGACCGTCCGGAGGCAACTTGCTCCCCCGAATATGCGCGAATACCTCGCGCAAGGCGGCTTCATCGCGTGGAGTCTCCTTGGATTTGGCCTCGGTTGCGCGGATGTGCCACTTTCGAATGGTGCTACCCATCGAAGGTAGTCCACCCGCGAGTCGCCGCGCCGCTTCGGGCACCTCAAGCTGCCAATAGAAGGCCGCGGCGTCGATGACGTCGCCGCCCTCTTCACAGCGAAAGCAATGCCAACGGGTTTTTCCACCGGTTGTTTTGACACTCGTCCTCACCGACTCTGGAGGTCCCAGACCGCAAGCAGGGCACCCGGAGAACCTAATGGAGTCCGAGTGCATCGCTTTCGCCTTCAGTCCCATTACCTGTTCAAAGAACGCGGCAACAGGGAGCTTTTGCTTAAGTCCGTCGAAATCGACTGTTTCACTCATGATTCCCACTCCTATGTGCTCGCCGTGGCGAGTAATGACCTATTGCGGCGAGGTGACGCACATCGTCCGGTGGCATGCAAAAATTGACATCATGGGGTATGGATAAAATGCGCTCATCGCAATAATATTGCTAAATGTCTATTACTCCATAGGAACAGGACGTGGGAAAACGATTTGGACTTCGCGCGAGCATCACGCTCGTTGCTTCTCTACTCGGGGGCGCCGCAGCTGCGTCGCCCGCCGCTGACCAGGTGCGCGCGACGCTGGAAGCCAAGTACCCGGGTTCCCCGCTCGGCACTGTGACGGAATCACCCGTGCCCGGAATATTCGAGGTCGTGTGGGGCAAGAATCTCGTGTACGTGGAGCAGACCGGCCGCTACTTCCTTTTCGGGAATCTCTACGACATGGTGGGCCGTGCAGATCTCACGTCGCCCCGTCGGGCTGAGCTGACGAAGGTGGCGATGGATACGCTGCCGATGCAGGATGCGTTCGCTCGCGTGATCGGGAAGGGCGAGAGAAAGGTCGCACTGTTCACCGATCCGGATTGCCCGTACTGCCAGCGCCTGGAACAGGCGTTCGCCCAGGTTGGAAACGTCACCATCTACACCTTCCTGTTTCCCCTGGACTCCCTTCACCCCAATGCGAACCTCGTGGCCCGGAAGATCTGGTGTGCTGGAGAGTCCGAGCGCGGGGCGGCCTATGACGCCTACATGGCTCGTGGCGCTCAGCCTGACAACGCCGGTCAGTGCGACAACCCCGTGGCGCGCAACGTGGAACTGGGGCGCAAGTTGAACATCCAGGGCACCCCGTATCTCATCGGAATGGACGGATCCACGAAGCCAGGCGCCTTGGCTCCGGCCGACCTCGACGCGTGGCTAAACGCGAGCAACCGGGTGAAGGCCGCACAGTAAAGCTGCTTTTTTCGTGCCGTCGCCCGCGGCTGCGGCACCGGAAAAGCAGTTTTTTTGTCAGCACTGGAGAGAGCTATGAACGCTGAATTGCCAATCACATTGCCTTCGGGACGCCGTGCCGTGTTCGTGGGTTACGGAACTCAGGCCACCCAACCGGACAATTGCCATCTCCGCCGGGAGGCCGTCGCAGTGTTCCACGGGGAAACGGGCCGCGAAGGCAAGCATGAGCGCCTGACGTTCACCAAGCGTTTCGCCGACGCGCATATCCTCAGCGCCGCGGTAGTGACCTGCTCGGGCCAATAGCGGTAAAGGACGCTCATATGACCATGGAAAGCCAACGCACAACATGCGGGCGGGCGGGAGGGCAGCAGACCTCCGATTGCGAGGTGTTGGCGGCACTCGCCTTTCTTGCCGGGTTCCAGGGTGGGGTCACTCTGGCGCCTATGGAGAGCGGAGAGTGGGAGGTTCGGCCGGTCAATCTGGCTGGAGACAACAACCAATATCCCGCGTACGGGAAGGGGGGGACGGTTGAAGTGGCCATTTTGCGTGCTCACGCTGCTCAAGCCGAAGCGGCTGGGTTCTGCGTTCCGATTGGGGAGCTCGGAAGTGCTTAGCCCTCGCCGAGCGCTTACCCCGAGGGCTTCGAAAGCAGAGACCAACCTCGTTTGTCACTTGCTTGGAATGTCGGTTGAGCGTGCACTTGAGCTTGCCGAGCAACTTCCTCCCGTCGGTGGCGGGACTGACGCACTCGGCGGCGGAGGTGAAAAGTACCGCGCCCTTTCGATACTAGCCCGGGAGGTTCGGGCGCTCGAAAACTCCCCGGTGGCTGCGAACATCCAGAAAGGTACTTTCGCGTCGAGAGAAGTCGCGATGGCCGAGTTTGCCGCCGATGAACTGGTGGCAACCACTTTCTTGGTTCCCCAGTCGGTGCCAGATAAGTACGCGGCTCTTGCGGTGCTGAGCTCGGAGCTTCGTCGCTTGCGGGCACTGACTGGAGGCTCCGGACAATGAGACTCATGGCTCGAAGCGGCTCGCTGCTCCCAATCGTCTCCCGTGACCTTCTTCGCAGGCTCTGGCCTGCATGCAGTGAACAGCTGCTACCCATCACGAGTGATGATGCAGCGCAGGCCATCGTGCTCGCAAATGCGGAGGGCTTCTGTTGGCACGTGGACGATCAGGATCTTAGTGCCACTGCATCCCGACAGCTTGGCCTTTACCCGTTGCAGACTGCCGCGAGCCGGTTGGACCGGGGGGCGCTCGGTCGGGAGGGGCTAGTCGTGGATTGGTTGGGCGGCGCAGAGAAAAGCCTTGGCTGGTGGAAGTTCACGGTAACTGGCGAGTCGTGCTGACGGACAGAAGGAGAATAGGATGCCTGATCAAAAAGAGGGAGCTCAGCTTGTCGTGACTCCTGGGCGGCTCATCGAGCCGTCGACGCGGCCTTTGCAACTTACCGCGCAGGTGAGGTATGCGGCAGAGCGAGCGCGTGAAGTGCTTCTTCATCCCTCTCTTGCATGTCGTATTCGGGCTGGGAAAGCCGAAAAATGAGCAAGACTGGCATATGTGCGAAAGCGGTGATGGGACCACCCGAGGCCGACCTCGCTACCGCGATTCGACGCGTCAAAGATGCTTTCTATCCAATCGCGCAGGAACCCTTGGGGGAGACCTGCAAAGCTGCGATCTCACTTGCCTTGTCGTGGCTGAACGCCTACGAAGCTCAGGCGGAGCAGGGAAAGGAGGAGAACGTGCATGGGGTGATTTGCTCGACATATCAGTTGGAGGGTTACACCGACGCGCTAGAAAAGGCCGGGCTGCTTTCGCGCGAAGCGTTGTTTCGGCTGCGCGCAAGAGTATTTGCAGGCCACCAAGCTGCGATAGACGCCATTGCGGAAAAGTACCAGCTTCAGGAGGTGGAAGTTAAGACGATCTTTTCCCCTTCATGGGAACGAATTACAAGTGGGTCCAAGCTCCACTAGCAGAGGCGATGATGCGCTCGATTGGAATCAGTGAACTGGAAGCGGTGATCAATGCGTGGCGGGAAGCCGGCGAATCGGACGGCGTTACGCTTTCGGCTGAAGTTCGGGCTTTGGCTGACATCTACGGGGCAGCCATATTCAATAGAGCGACCGTGATCGACCCCACCAGGTTGAGCGCTTCGGTCCGATCAGCAATGCGGGGCCCGATAGCGGCTGGAGGTCTGCGGAATATGGCGGAACACGATGACTGAGCTCCTGCCGGCGGGCCCCTGGGCTGCTCTCGCGGCTTTTGCCGCTCTGGTCTGCTGCTATGTCGTCATCGTACGCGCGGTGCGACGTAGGTACTACAGCTGGCGAGGCCGCAGAATCGAACGGGCAGCCGCGCGCAGGCTCACCATCAGGTTGCCACTTGGCTGGACGCTGACAAAGAACGTCCCCGTCCCGGGCCACGGCGATGCAGATATTCTTCTTACCGATGCGCATGGCCAACGGTGGGTCGTGGAAGTGAAGTCATACGAGAGCATTCGGCGCACGTCATGGTTGCTACGCATTTTCGGTAGGCCTGAGGTGCGTCGCGCGTCGGGCAGGTTTTTTGAGCGAAATCCTATCGCGCAGGTTGTCGGGGTCGCGGACGCATGTCATGCGCGTCCGGTTCTCTGGTTGCCTTACGCGAAAGGACGCACATTCATCACGCGAAGTGGTGTGATCGTGGTACAGGGCTCCTCGCGCCAACTTATGCGCGCGGTTGGCGGTTGCGCATGGTGGCAGTTCTCCTGAGGGTGATTCAGATGGAGCGTCTACTTTCAAAACAAGAAGTCTGCGAGGCGACAGGTCTCCAAGCCAAAGAGCTTGGAGACGCACTTCGGGACGAAACTTTTCCGGCGCCGACGCATCAAGCAAAGGGAACGCGCTACTGGACCGAATCAGCCGTCGCAGAATGGAAGCGACGGCGAGATCGCACACCAAAAGAGCAGCGGGATTGCTTTACCGTGGCGGAAGTGGCGGCGGAGCTTCAGATGAAGCAACTTGAGTTGTTTGCAACGCTAAGAGCGCACGGCCTTCTCATGGAATCCGCCGATCCATACCGTCACAACAGGCCTACCGAGGAGGGCTTTCACCGGGGATGGTTCTGGCGCGTGGAGCGTTACTTGCAGTCCGAACGGAAAATGGTTTTTCAGACCATGATTACGTCTGTCGGAAGACGTGAGATGGTGACCCTGGGACAGAAGTTGCTGCATGGCCTACCCACTGTCTGAAGACCGTGCTGTTTTCCTGTACTCGGCGTGGCTGATCAAGAGCACGCGTCATTCTGAGGACATTATCGCCCGGCTCCGAAGGGTTCACTCGGAGAAAGCAATGCGGCTGATCCTGGCGTACGCACAGATCATGGGTGAGCTGTGTCGACCAGTGACGCGGAACGAGGCCATGCGGATTGCCGACCTGCGCGTGTGTGTCCAGTTGGCGTGGCCTACGTTAGACACGCTGGGATGGCCTGATGGGTCTCTGCCAGACGAAGCGGTGCCGACGAGACGCACTAACCGATTCAAAACAGGTCCGAACGGAAACGATCCGATTTTAAGATGACAGAAGAATGTGAACTGCTATTTGGCGGGGACGCGCCGCTCGCAAAGTTGACGATCGCACAAACGCAGGCAATAGCGGAGTTGCGGGGCACGTGCAGAGTTGCGGTAAATCCGATATCGACTCCAGGGCAAGGATTTGGTTTCTATGCGCATAGGGTAAGGGATATTGGTAGCTTCGGGCTGACTATTGCCGGCCCCTGCGCGACCGAGAGCGACGCATGGGCCCTGGCCGCTTTTCGACTAGCACGGATAAAGGTAGGGGGGCTGGTCCTCACTTCTCGTGAGTTCGGATCCAGATGGCAGGCGAACACGCTTCGCTTGGACGGCTCGCTTGGCGTCCTAGAATGGCGGTCGAGGCTGGAGATTCGATGGCTAGGCAGTGCCTACATCGTTGTATCTGTGGATCGCCGGTACTTGGAGGGAGAAGTGCCGCGGGATGTGGAGCAACGTGTCGTGGCGACAAAGCTGTCCACGGTTTCCTCCGCTGCCGAGTTCGTGGTCCGATACATTGCGGATTTCGAGGGTGCGGCGGCCGATGATCGAGATGCCGCACTGGAGTCTCAATCGAGTTAATGATTGTCGGGCTCTACAGTCGTACGCCTGCCGGACCAAAAAAAAGAGGCCTCTTCGTAATGAAGAGGCCTCAACTAGCGGGATCAATGGAGATCCAACTCGTACTGCGTCGCGGAGCACTGAGCGGTGCCCGAAGATGCAGAGTTCCGTGCGATTGAAGCACTCTCGCGAATGAGCCGTGCGAGGCTGTCGATGTAATTCGCGTCGTCCTCGGAGTGCATAACGTGTACCCAATCTGGACGCTCTCGGGCGACAAGACGCCGAGTGCGGCTGATCGGAAGAACAAAGCCGCGATCGTCGATGATCACCTCGCGAGGACGATTGGTGGGGCGATGGAATAGATCTATCGCTCTCATTGCAAGGTCTCTGCTTGGGCCACAAGATGGCTCTTGTACGTGTCCACCACCAGGTCGAGATAGGGCGACAGTGGAGCAAGCAAGAGCTGGAGGCGTCCTTCAGAGTAAGAAAGAAGCAGGTTCTTCGCCCTGTTCAGCCAAACCCCCAGGTGCGGTTGAAGCGGAATTCCTTCAACCGCCTCCCAGTCCCCCTGCGCGTGTACCAGGCGACCCTGAAAAGAAAGAGCATCTCCGAACCGGAGCAGGTTGACGTGGAGATCGAGGACGCGCATAGCGTCTTCGTCCCGGTACTCCGCAGCAATGCGGTGATACACGTCGGACGGTTCGACCTCCGTCATGACGTACGCCGTCGCGTAAGTGAACACAGACACCATGTCCACATAACCGAGCTGCATTAAAGCGAGCTCGATCGCGTCGTCCATCAAATGCGGGTCGCTGCTGGCCTGTTGAACCAAGCCGGGCAGCGCCTGCGTGAACAGACCTTTTACCGCGTTGTGAACCAATTTCGATTGTGACATGCCGACTCTCCCGTACTGGGTGGGCGAGGTACGCCCTATACGACCCAGTAGTGACAGGTGGCATTCATTCAGCGGTGTCATTCTTCAAAACGCAGCGCGATCAAAAATCAACATTGGTAGGTGCAATAAAAACGTTCAGAATGGTATAACGCAGAGCTGTGGACCGCCTTCAAGATGAAGCGCGACAAAACCTTTAACAGGCAGCTGACCGTTATGGATCACAAAAGCGCAGCACTAAGCGGAATCGGGGCGCCGGGACGGCGTTCACCAGCGCTAAATGCAATTGCGGCTCTTCTCACGCTATCGATGGCTTGCAGTGCATTTGCCGACGACCTCGGAAACTACGGCCGATCATGGGAAATCGAGGAGCAGGACGGGGTCGAGCAGATGAAAGACAAGCTCCGCGAAATGGAAAGGACTGGCGAGTTGAAGCGGCGCCAAGAGCAGTATCGAGACGAGTACATCGATAGCATCGAGAACCCGGCTCCAATCCCGGGCATCTCCACGGCGGCCGAAGATCGAGTGCGCACATTCGATCCGACGAAGACATTCACCGAAACCGTCTACGACGAGAACGGGGCCATCATGGTGCCGGCAGGCGTCTCGGTGAATCCGCTGGATTTCGCGACGTGGTCCAAGCGGCTTCTTTTCATAGACGCACGGGACGATCGGCAAGTGGAGCTCGCGCGTATTCACCGCGATGCCGCGCCCGCTGACAAGGTGATTCTTGTGGGGGGCTCGTACATGGAGCTGATGCGCAAATGGGGTACGCGCGTCTACTTCGATTTGGGCGGCGCTGTCACGACGCGGTTTGGAATCGACCGCGTTCCCGCATTGGTGTCGCAGCAAGGAAAGGTGCTGGAGATTCGAGAAATCGGGATGCCGCCCGACGAGGCCGATGAGGTGGGCAAATGAGTAGCCAATTCCGAAGGGCGTTCAGGCGAGCCGTTTTCGCGGTAGCCCTCGCTTGTAGCGCCTTGTCCGCCAACGCGGACTCTCTGACCTGCGAAGGGGAGTTTCCAAATCCGATTACCGCCTACTGCTGGTCGTGCGTGTACCCGATTCGGCTCTTTGGGCAGGACCTTCTCAAGCGCGGCGGTGAGGATTTCGACACGGGCTTCAACAACGCGTTCTGCTTCTGCAAGAGTCCGCCTCAGGTGGGAGTTCCCACGTCGTTCTGGGAGATGGTCTACATGACCGACGTCACCACCGTTCCTTGGTGTTTTCCTCTGCTCGGAGGAGTAAGACTGAACGCGGGCATCAACGACAACAAAGTTGGTATGACCAGCCACAAGGAAACCGCGGGAATCGGCCCCTTGTCGCGCTCGACGTTCCGTTGGGTGCATGGCTACACCAACCCGCTAATGTACGTGCTCGATGTCCTACTTGACGCGGGGTGCCTCACCAAAGGAAGCATCAGCCCGGCGTGGCCGGCAGAAGTGGACCCAGCCTATGACGACTGGGAGCTTTCGACCACGATGAATCCGATCTCCTTCGCTGTAGCGAATATGGCGGGTATAGCCGCTGGCACAGTTGATGCGGTCGCCGCACTGGTGGACTTTCCGAGACCGGAGCTTTTCTGGACTGCTGGCGCATGGGGCAGCATATATCCCTATACCGGCTGGGTCTATCCGCACGTCAGCAACGACGCGACGTCGCGGCTGTTGAGCACCCGAATGCTGGCATGGCAGCACGAGTTCAAATCCATGGCTGCGCACTATGGCGAGGACGCTTCCTGCTCGCAGGCCGGGTACTGGCAGCCAATCATGGATAAGCGCCAATACAAGTTCCAGAGACTATGGCCTGTGCCCCAAACGAAAAAGATCGATGGCACTTGCTGCGGCCCCATCGGGCGATCCACGCTCCTCGCCGAGGAGGGGGTCGAAGTGCCCAGCGGGAAGTACCGAGATTTCGGTTATGGAATTTTTCGGAAACGGGACTGCTGCTCGGGCGCCTGGCCGTGATGCGCAGGGCTGATCCGCCATACCTATTCGATTTTTCTTGAGCGAGTCAAAAAGTGATTGGACACAAATTCGCGCCGCGTGCCGGCCTGGCTATAGCCCTATCGCTGCACGTAGGCGCAGGAGCGCAGGTTCTGGGCTCGGTTCCAGAGGATATGCCGGCGATTCAACTTGAAATGCCGGGTGCGGCAGATATGAATGCCACAACAGAGAGCTTCCGTCGCGCTACGCAAGAAGCACTTCGACAGGAAGGGACCAAGCTCGCACCATCTTTGAAGAATTTCGATGCTCCTGCGTCGGCAGCTGAACGTCAGCGTTACCGATCCGATGTGGAGGAGGCGCGGGCGCGAGTGCAGGGCCTCGACAAAGCTATCGCAGATTTCGAACGGGCCCAAGGCAGGGCGATGGGAATGGCACAAGGTGAAGGCGGCCATGGTGCTGTGCCCGAGAATGCCCTCATTGTCTTTGTGTCGTTCTCGATGCCCGAAAGCGTTTTGGAGAATCTCGCTGCCCAGGCAAAGGAAGCGGGAGCGACACTCGTGCTGCGGGGCATGAAGGAAAGCCGACTCTCCGCGACGCAGACAGCGGCGGCCAGCGTGAATCCCGCAGGCGCCACATGGGAGATCAATCCCAATCTGTTTTCTATGTTTAATGTGACTGCCGTGCCGACTGTCGTGCTCACTGGGGCAGCCTCCGCACTGGAGGAGGGCTGCCCTGAAGGCGCTTCGTCCTCCTGCTCACCTCGCAGCCTGTACGGTAAGGTGGAAGGCGATCTGTCCATCGTCGCAGCGCTCGATGTCATGCAGCGGCGTAGCTCATCGCCGGCAGTGGCGGACGCGGCCAGGACGTGGCGCTCGGCGATCTTGAAGCAGAGGGAAGCCGCGGCACCGCCGGGAGGTCAGCGATGAAGACTTGTGCGCGAGCCTTCGTGTTGTCCGCGTTCGTCGCGGTACACGCGCCCGTGTTGAGTCAGCAGGTATTGCCGGGCCTCGATACCGAACTATTGATTTCCGCTTTGAAGGCGCCAAGCGGTGAGGTTCTTGGCGAACTGGGCGGCCCGCACGCTGCTGCCATCAAGGCGGCGACACGTTCAACGCAGCCGGTCAATGTGCAAGTCCGGGTAGTCCGTCCGTTGGCGCAGGAGGGGTGTGCACGGCTCCAGGTAGACATTCGGCAAGGTGGCGTCCCGACCTTGGCCGGGACTCTCGTCGATGTGCAATTACCGAGCATTCAACTGAACATATGCGCTGACGGCGAGCCTCCCCTCGATGGGCCCAGGGGTATGGAGAGCGGCCCGTTCATGAGCTCGTCGATCGGGGGGAAGTGATGGAAGCAAAGGCCGTTATGCGAAAGGTTGTGCTGGGTGCGTGCTTGGTCGCGGCCAGCTGCGGTGCGCATGCTCAGATCGGACAAGCCGCTCATGACGCAGGCGTTGCGTTCGGAAAAGCGCAACGGCAACAGGAGGGAACGTCGTCGATTAGCGAGGAAACCGCTTCGCAGCTGCCATTCACGAAGAAGGACGTCAAGCAGCAGAGCGACTACCAGGGAGGCTATGGCGACATGATGAACATTGGCGTCGGGCGCATCACCCAGAGCAAGACGTATTCGGGGGGAACATGTGACCGAGAAGGGTTCGATCCAGTGGAGAGTGCCAAGGCATATCTTGCTCCGGGCCAATGGGATCGAATGAGTGCTGAGCAACGACAGAAAGCTGTATCCGATCAAGTGAAGGTGTTTGACCAAGAGTGCGAGGGAATCAACTTTCTCGCCGGCGAGTATCGCGGACGCGTAACTGTCGAGCCTTGCAATGATCCATTAGATCCGGTGTGCAACTTCGGGCCGCCTCCCATCTCGGACGACTCGACTGGAAAGGGTTGCGAAACGCGCGTGGTGACGGAGCCCGACGAATACGCGACAGAGAATTGCACAGAAGCCAACGTGATCGCGGAGAAGTCATGCACCGAGGAACCCACGGTCCAGATCTACTATGACCAGGTACTGCCGGATGCGGAGTATGTCCGAGTGGTGGCAAATTCGAAGGCCCCCGATTGGACGATAACCGTCAATCCGAAGCAGGGTTGGGCTGATGTGACGGGCTACCACGTTCCGATCGGGACGCACTGGGAGACGTGCAACAGCGGCGGAGATGCCGGCATGGACTATCCGTGCGAAGTCACCGACTTTGGGACGAAGACCGAGCGCATCTCGATTTACGGCGCTCAGACGGCGATGACGCAGGGGTATCGGTGCGGTGCAAACGGCAATTGCGGCGAGTGGTTTGTCGTTTATTCACAGGTCATTGACCAGTGCACATTCCGCTTCAACAACTATCACATCAGGGGCGGCGCGGGGTATCCCGACATCCATGATTACTCTCAGTACAACTTCTGCGTGCCGGAGCGCCGAGTTTCCGTCCAGTGGAACAACAACTGCTCGGCCCTTGCCGCAGCAGTGAAGTGAGGCTTCTATGCGTCTGATTTCGACCGTATGGATTGCCGCGGCATGCATGGTGCTGTTGCCGGCGGCCGCGACGGCCGCCAAACATCCCTTCGATCACCCGACAGTCCCGTTGAGATGCGAGGTCGGTGAAGTCTGGGAGTCGCGGTGTCAAGCAACGACGACCAACGAGCAGGGCCAGACGGTTTGTACCGCCGATGGAATGGTGGAGGCATGTTATCCGATGGCCATGCGGGCGAAGGCGACTGCCATGGCTGCGTCGGCGGCCGCCAGTCCGCCCATTTCTTCTTGCCCAGGTAACACCATCCCAGAGCGGCAGTGCGTCAGCTACATGACCAAGGACGGCGTATCGGTATGCAGCCCCGACGGTTGGATCGACGCTTGCGTCGATCCAAGCAAAGAAGCGGGCCAGACAGGCGTGAAGAGCTGCGAGCTCAACCGTCGAGTGTGCGTGGACACTTCGCCTTCCAAGGTGATCAACAGCTATGAGGTGACTTTAGCCGAGGTCGGTGGATGCTGGAAATGGCAGCGGGACTACACGTGCATCACCGACAACATTGCCGATACGTGCCAACCATTGCGCGACAGGTCTGAGTGCACAGCATACACGCGTCAGTGCATCACGGACTTGCCAGGCATCGGATGCGTGGAATACGAGATGGAGTATCGGTGCTTGGTAAAGCGGGGTCAGCAGCGCGAGTACGAATACTGCGGCGATAACACGATCTGCATTGGCGGCATCTGCTTCGAGTCGGGGTGGGAACCGGACGGCGATTTCGCACAAGTCGTAGCTGACATGGAAATCGCGCGCCAAATTGGTGTCTATAACCCCGACGGCCTTGATATCTTCGGCGGCGTGGGCGAGTCGTGTCGCTCAGCGCGAGGGTTCGGTCTCAAGAACTGTTGTACGAAGAAGGGCGGCGCAAAGTCGAACAACGCTTTCGCCACTGAACTGTTCTCCGCCGCCGGTGGCGCTGCGCTTCGATCGGGCTCGAAGTATGTTTTCGACATGCTGTATGGCTCATCGGACGCGGTAGGCTGGCTCTCAAGCGGTATGGGCTCGATGGTCACCAATACGAGCCAGGCCGCATCTGAGGGCATTGCCAACTGGCTAGGCAGTGGCCCCAGCTTTGGGATGTACGGGGTCTCCATCGGAGGTACAGGAGCGTTCTTGGGCACTCAGGGCTATCTGCTCGCCGGCGGCGCCGGCACGGGTTTCCCGGCGTTGTATTTCAACCCCTATGCGCTTGCATTCGCCATCGCCATGCAGTTCGTCATGGAAGTCATGAGCTGCGATCAGAAGGAGATGGAACTGGCGTTGAAACGCGACGCGGGGCTTTGTACTGACCGAATTGGTTCTTGGTGCTCCAAAAAGGTGCTGGGCGCCTGCGCGACGCGCAAGCAGTCTTACTGCTGCTACAACTCCAAACTTGCTCGGATCATCAATGAACAGGGGCGGGCGCAGCTAGGGAAAGGCTGGGGCGACGAAAAGGATCCGACCTGCGATGGGTTCACGCCGGCCGAGCTGGAGAAAATCGACTTTTCTCAGATCGACCTGTCCGAGTTCTTGGTAGACGTCATGGCCGCGGTGGAAACGCAATACGCCGAGTTCGACCTGAACAAGGCGAAGTCCGGGACCTGGACGGAAGATGCGGTCGCCGCCGGTTGCCGTAAAGCGCTGGAGGCGGTCGGCGGAGATTGGACCCGTATGCCAGACGGCGACTGCAAGAAGGCCCTGGGTGTTGCTCCCTAAGCCACCATCAAATGTAAACGACCGTATGTCAATCGGTTGCTGTACTGAAAAGTTTGATACGATTTGACATACTTTCGGAGGAGCTATGAAGCGGTTTATTTTCTCGTTTTTCCTGGGGTTGACACTCGTCGGATGCGCCAACACCAGTGTGCAGGTGAAGGACGGCAAGGAGTATGTCGCCGGGGCGCCTGTGGTTGCTAAGGGAACCATGGTCGACATTCGCGTGACCGAGAAGGATGGCACTGTCACCAGCCTTGCGAGAGCTGCTGGTGATATGGTCGGTGACGCCGGTATTGGAGCAGCTGCGACCGCCTATGCTGGAATGT
This sequence comes from Achromobacter sp. HNDS-1, assembly GCF_040084795.1. Taxonomy (NCBI): domain Bacteria; kingdom Pseudomonadati; phylum Pseudomonadota; class Betaproteobacteria; order Burkholderiales; family Alcaligenaceae; genus Achromobacter; species Achromobacter sp. HNDS-1. The sequence continues at coordinate 1,728,599 of NZ_CP157584.1, read as the reverse complement.
CGGTGGGCCAGGGCTCGCTGGCCCTGGGGGCAGTAGGCATCATCGCCGATCTGATCACCGCAAGCACACGTGGAGCGCCGCCCGTGATTGTGGTGGCCGATGCTGGCAAGACGGTTGCTGAGGTACCGGTCCCGGGAGAGTATTTGGAAATGATGCTGCGCATTAACTGCATCGATGTCGGCGACCAGGTTGTAGTGGCAAAAATGCCGGCGGGAGTGTTTGGCCAGGCGCCGTACCAGGTGTATAACGCCGACCCCGACTTGCATCGTGGTAGTGATCTGCGGCCATCGTGCAGCACGCTGAAGGAACGAAAGCGCTCGGCCGCGGCTAACGGCGCGCGATAGCCGGAGGCAAGCCTAAAACGCCCGAACCATTCGGTTCGGGTTTTTTTTTGCCGAAAAAAAACCCACGGCGAGGCCGTGGGTTGGTGTGTCAGCGCGTGTCGGACGCCAAGGCGTTCGGATAGCGCGCCGCAAGAATTGAATTCAGCTTGCCAATCAAGTCTGGTCGCTTGAAAGTGACATGAGCCGATCCTTTCTTGTACCAGCGAAGTGCGAAGTAGTCGGTTTCCGCACTCCATTCCTTTCCGTAGATCTTGCTTCGAACGATAGTGCCGATCGACTGCCGGTGGTCGGGCTCTGGCTTGCCGTCCAAAACATAGAGCGCACGTTCCAGGTCATCGAGCTGATCGCAGTTCCGAGGATATGCGCCACCCCAACGATCAGACTGAAGGATGTAGCTTAAGACGATTCGTCGCCCAAACTTGAATGGCTCGTTGGTCTTGTAGTTCCAGCTCAGCCGCCGGAATATCTCGACCACGCCATTCTCGAACATCTGTTGCCGATTTTCGTACAGCTGCCCGAAGGTGGAGGCGATGACATCCACGGTGAGAGGAGGGATCTCCTCTTTGTTCATCGCCTCGGCCCACCGCTGGCGGGTTGCGGAGTCCATAAAAGTGCGGATTCCGCTTTCCGCCATCAGGTACTCCCACCCTGCCTTATCGATCCATCGTTCAACATTCCCGAAGTCACCCGTTAGGAAATTGCCCGCGAAACCATAGCGGCCTGGCGAGAACATGTCCTCGACGCAGCCTAGATGCGCAGCGCTCGCGATCTTGCGTGCCTCTTCGATCAGATCGCGAGCTGAGCGCAGACGTTGCAGAACTGCCTCTCGCTGGTTCAATAGATTGCCAATGCTGACGCTTTTCACCAAGTCCATAACTCTCTCCAAAGTAGGTTTTGTCGCAATGCGACGGCTTCCAAGTGGAGAAAGGGTGGTAATCATGAGGCGGTGGAGGACGCAATTCGCAATTTCATCGGTGCCGACGCGAGTCGCTGCTTGCCATCGCGAGGCGGCAATCGTTTTGGATTGTGCAATCCATTCCGATGCTCAAATCGCTTTTTTGGCGCGCGCTCTTGTAGCCGCTTGCATCGATGCCTAGGATTCGCTCATTGGTGCAGTGTGTACTGCCCATTGATCAATGCCACCTGAGGGATTTTTGCGCATGAACCGTACTTGCATTGGATTGGACATCGGCCGCAGCGCGGTCAAGGTTGTTTCTCACGCCTCCGGCCTGTTTGATCGGTTCCTCTTCCCGTCTGATGTGTGCGAAGCATTCCACATCGCCGACGAGGCTACGGCTGCCGAAGCCGCGAATGAGACGGTCGCTGTCGAAGGGCGGACCTACTTCACTGGCGAGACTGCTCGTCTTCAAGGCGGCCGCGGAACGAACATCGGAATGGACGACGATTGGATCGAGAAGCCTGGCTACAAGGCACTTGTAGCCTCCGCCCTGGCCCGGCTGAAGGCCAGAGGCGTGAAGGGTCTTGAGGACGCGTACATCGTGATCGGATCCCCCTCCAACGTGTTTGACCATCAGAAGGACAAGCTGGCCGAGATCACTAAATCGGTCGCTGCCACCGACGTCAAAGTAATCCCCCAGCCCGCCGGCGCCTATTTCCAACATGTCCTCAATCAGAGCGGCGTCCCTGTGAAGGAACGCTTCTCGGGTGACGACGGTCAGCCGCTGTCCTGGGCCGTCATCGAGATCGGACATTTCACGACGGACTTTTTGCTCGTTCGAAATGGCCGCCATATCGCGGGAGCTTTCGGCAGCTGCGATGGCATGGGATCGTCGGTCAAGCGGCTGGCGGCAATACTGGCCGACCGGGGAATTCGCGTTGGTGATCGGGAATGCCATGCCGCGTTGATCGCCGGCTCCGTGAAACACTTCGGACAGAAGGTCGACGTCACGAAGGATGTGGCTGAGGCGGTCCGTCCTGTTGCGCAGCTTATCCTTGCAGAAGCGGATACGCTCCTGTCGCGCGAGGTATCCACGCTGGACGGGGTGTTGCTGGCGGGGGGCGGCGCCGTATTCCTGGCGGAAACGCTGAGCGAGAAATGGCCGCACACGATCCTGCTGGAGGAGCCTCGGATGGCTGTTGCCAACGGCTTCTGCCGATTTGCTGTCGGTCAGCTGAAGCAGCAAAGCGCGGCTCGGACGTCTGTCAAGGCGGCTTGACTATGCCGCGTCACCAGAAGATCTACGATCCGGACGAGACTGAGCGGCGCATGCCGCTTATCGTGAGGGAAACGCAATGCCCGGGCATGCTGCGCTTTCTGGCGGCGTTGCCCTACCGGCAGGAGACGCCGCTCATTCGAGGGGTGTTGTATCAATGGTTCCTGCACCATCTCGAACAGGGTACGCTGGATGCCGCCGTGCAGGCTGCCCTAAGCGGGCCTGGCGGTCTGCAAGCCGAGACGCGACGGCCGGCACCCCGACCGCCGCAGGCGCTGGGAACGCCGGCGTTTGACATCGAGGCGCTTAGGTCGGGCACGGAAGTCGGTGCCGCTTTTCCGCCGGCGGAGAAGGGGGCGGCGACAGGTTCTTTCTCCGCTGGCGAGACGCAACCGCCGGCTAGGCCGATGCCAGCGGTGCCGGAGTCTCGCTCCATCGCTGCCCCCCCAGTATCCGTCGCACCGGAGGCGGCGGTGCCTGCGAAGGACTCGGTGGGTTCGGAACAAGGAGGCGCTGGCGAGTCCGAGCGCATAGACCCGAACGAAGGCGACGTGCTGTCCGACGCCGAGCGTGCGGCGCTAGCGCAAATGGGCAACATGTTTGGCTAGAAAAATGTCCGGTCGGAGAGAGTCGCTGCTTTCAGATGAACAGGTTCGCGCCATTACCTCGGGCCTCGGGCTACTGCCCGATGCGCAGGTGCAGGGAAACGAGGCCTACCTGGTCGCATTCATAAGATTGGCCTACAGCGCCACTGGCCGCCTGCATGGCGCTGGCACTTACCGATCGATGCTAAAGGCATTCGGTGCCCCGTTTTCTCCCTCGCAATCGACGGTACACGCAGCCAAGCTGAAGGTGGAAAGCGAGATCGCAAGTGGATACTCAGGCCTTGTTGCCACTGAGGGCCAAGCCGATGCGCGGCCCTATGCCGCTCGTGTTGTACGTCACGATACAGGCGAAGCACGAGATCCGGCTATATCCGCGCTCGCGGTACAACTGTCTCACCAACGAGCGCGTATACAGCACTTGGAGGCGGACTGCGCACGGATGAGGTCAGAGTTGGCGATCGCAGTCCAGGAGCGACGCGCAGCCGAGGTAGCGCTGCTCGCGGTCAGGGAAATTGCCGATCAGCTGCTCATGAGGAACGGCGAGCTTGGGGCGGCATTGGCCCAGAATGCGCGATTTTCAGAAGGGAACAGGTTGTTCGCGCTCTACGCAATTGAGCAGTCCAGAGGAGAGGCTCGCCTGCTGAAGGAAACACTGGAGTCAGTGCAGGCCAAAAGAGTGAAGGAGCGCGAAATGCTTGAAGCCTATCGTCGTGCGGCCACCAGTGGGAGGGCTGCCGAATGAGCGCAGATATTGTTGTTGGGGGCTCGGATGGTCGCTCTGTCCTGGGTCTGGTGACCGACGACTGGGCGGCAGCTGAGGTCTGGCTCGCGACTCTGAAAGCGCGCAACCCGCCAGTGAGTCCCCGTACGTTGAGCTCCTATCGTTCCGAGATGGGTCGGCTGAAATGGTACTGCGAGAAGTTCAGGGTGGTTCAGCCCAGCCATTGGACGCTTCAGGATGTGCTGGCATACCTCGATTTCCTCCGGACTCGTGCATCCCAGCACATCTCCCGTCGCCGTTTGCCTCAGCACGACAGTGCATGGACGCCCTTTCGAAAGCCTTTAGGGCCGACGTCGGTGTCGCATGCGCAGAAGGTGTTGCATGCGCTCTTCGTGTTCTGGTTCCAGACCGGTCATGTGAAGCAGAATCCGATGGCTGGACTGGGCGGCGGTGCACAGCGTGCAGCCCCGACACGCCACGCGGTTCCGCCTGACCTAATAGACACAGTCATCGGGCTCATGGATAAGCGGGATTATGTAACCCTCGTGGCACGACTAACGTATGCCAGAAACCGATTTTTGATCCAGCTTATCGAAGGGGTCGGCTTGCGTGCCTCGGAGGTCGTGCTGGCGAATATGGGGGACTTCGAGCTCATGTCCGATCCTCGATCCATGAAAACGTACTGGTCGCTTCTTGTGCGTCATGGCAAAGGAGGATACGTCGACCGCGTGCCGGTGCCCTATGCTCTCATCGAGCAGCTTGCAGCGTATAGGCAAGCCTTCGGACTGCCGCCCGCACCGCAACCTGGCGAGGCGACAGCGCTCGTGTTGTCTGGGCGAACGCGCCGGTCGGACAATGGCGTTCGACCATCGGTCCGAGGGCGTCGAGGTGCGCTTCAGTGGGGCGAGGTACGGCGTCGAGCGACGCTCTGGGACATCGTGAAGAAGGAGTTCGCCGAGTGTGCAGAGTATCTTGATGGATTAGGAAATACTGCCGACGCCGAGTTGTTGCGGCGTGCGTCCACTCATTGGCTACGCCATACATTCGGGAAGACGCAACTGCTGGCGGGTCGAGACGTGAGATTTGTACAGAAGCTGCTCCGCCAGCGCGATATCAGGTCCACAATGATTTACACGGAGCTCGACTTCTTCGATATGGCTCGCGGCTTGGAGCCGGGAACAGTCGAGGTTCCGGAGCGCTCGGCTTCGTAGAGGCGGGCTGGGCCCGCTGCTGTCCAGCCACGGTTGTTATCGTTGCGCGGTGACAACCAGCCAGCGTCCATAGAGCGATTGCTTGCTGCCAGCCTGAGTCCAGTAATCGCGCTCCTCCGCGGTATCGGCCGCCGCCGCTTTTCGTCGGCAATACACTTCGCCTGGCCATCCTAGCAGCCGTTCGAGCGGTCGTTTCGGCTTTGGCTCGTCCACGTCATGCAGTTGCACATTGCGGAAGCCGCTTTGAGTCAGGATCAAGTGCAGCTGTGGGAACGAGAAGGGGAAATAGGTGATGTATTCGCCGCGCCTTTTTCCGTACATGGGGCTAAAGCCTGAATGGAACCCCCGCAGAAAAAATTGGCCTCGCGATCGGGCGTGCCAAGTGTTGGGCGTGGTGATGACAAGGGTACCGCCAGGCCGCAGCGCTGCCCTAAAGCCGGCCAGAGCCGTTCCGGGGCTCTTCAGCAGGTGTATTGCTTCGCCGCAGACTACGGCGTCATACCCCTGGAGCGCAGCCGGCAGCGGCTCATCCAGGTCGTGCTCTTGGACGCACCTGTAGGCAGGCACAGCGTCCGGATACTCCCAAAGGCCAAGACCGTCGATAAGCGCGGCCGGTTCAACACGAGGTAGTTCGTTGCCCAGCCAGCCGTGGCCGCACGGTGCGTCAAGCACGACCCGCGCCGACCGCTTCTTCAGGATATTGATCACCACGGGGTGATATGGCTTCCTTTTGGTATGGGGAAGGAGCTGGGTCACGGTTGTCGTCCTCGCATGATGTCTATGAAGACGAAACCCTAGCACGAACTCATTTTGAGGTGGGTGCAAATAAACCTCATGTATGCCACCTTATTTTGCAAGGCCGTCGTCATTCCTGCTTATCGTGCCGGCGCTTCTGCGTCCGCAGCGCCGTGGATATGGCGCAAGCAGAAACGGCGCCGCGGAAAGCCGGTGGCGGGATGCCGACCGGGAAGAGGTTTTCTGCCGCCGCCGAGCGCTTTGGATTCACGTGCGGGGAGGTACGGCCGTACCGCTCGAAATCGCGTACCGTACATTCCTTCATGTATGTACGGTAACGCCGCGAAAGCAATCAGCGCGGCAAAGAGGTGGGTATGCCACGGAAAAATGGCCCGGCCGGCCGGTTACACGGGGACTGAGTTACGACTGCCAACCCGCGTCCGCGAGTTCTCTTGACCAGTCGGCTTATCATGCTGTAACTGAAATCCCGGGAGCATTGATGACGGACTTCTGGCGCCAAGCAGTGCAGAACCCAACTTTTTTGGAAACAGAGGCAGCTCTGGGAGTGGGCCCCATGAGATTTCCGCATGAGCGAGCCAGACTGGCGGAAGCATGTCTCCTGTTGAATGCCATCCAAGCAGATCCTAAGCGACTGGCTGCCGTGCTCGCGCTACAGCGCATGTTGATCCGCCGTATTGCGCAGTGCGAACGGCGCGTCTCGCGCTTGAGGCTAGCTCGAAGCAAAGGCAAGCGAATGATGGCATCAAGTCGACTACCAAAAGACGAGGCGAGGCTGCTCAGGGCGGGCATCGCGGCTATCGACAGCCGCATCAGAGAGATACGCCAGCTTATGTTCCTCTGGCGCTGTTTTGGGGATGGCATTGCATCGGTATATCAGTCACAACAGGCGTTGAAACATCTACTCTATGACAGCGAGCACCGCATCAAACAAGATGCCGGAACAATCTCCGGGAAGGCAGGCTTGCGCCTGGAGTATCGGGCGCTGTGCCTAGGCATTCGAATGGGTGTGCCGGTCGTACTGTGCGATCTGACCAACATCATCCGACACGGCGATGTCTGTGCGCTTGCGGGGGAGGACCCGGTACCCGTGGAGTTCAAGTCATCCCGCGCGCGGGGGCCGCGGGCTCAGCGGCAGCACAGCCAACTCCAGGAGCTTGGCGACTTCTACGCCAATGATGGGGCGTCGAGTTTTCGCGGACTTATAAATTTCAAGCGCATCGCCCTGGACCTGACCTCCACCCGTTATCACAAGGATATCAACGCCTGCGTGACGCGAGCTTTTGATGACGGCATGGCTAGTGTTGCGCCCGAACTTGGCTTGCGCTACATCGCTTGTCGGCCGGCGGCCGATCTAGAGGAGAGGCTGGCCGCAGCGGTAGCGTCCTATTCCCAACCGCAAATGCTGGCGGTCCAGCTCACCCCCAGCCCCAACTGGCTGCCAGCTTATCCTTTCACGCTTTCTCTGTCTCCAGCCAACTCCTGGCTTTTCATGCAAGGCCTGGTGACGATCGTGGTGCTGGTGGATATGGCCATCGTAAAGTCCCTTTTCGCCAGCAAGGGAATGCACGTTATTGTGCTGATGGACGGCGACCATGCTCTTCAAATGTGCTACGACCCGGCCGATCTTATGAAGGGTGCCTATCGGGTCAGCGAGCAGCGTTTTTTGCGCATTGCCTGCGAATTCGAGTCCCTCAAATCATTCGTGGATGAGACCATGCATCTGATCAACGGCGCCCGGGCCAAGTTGGATGCGATCGGTCCAGACTCATTAGGCCTCATTACCGAGCCGCCTAAAGACTGGGAGCACGCGCGAGACTGCTTCCCCTGTGAGCCATCGACACCGGACGATTGAACTGAACGCATCTCTTACTTCGCAAATCTAAATCGGTCTGTGGTGTGCAATTCGAACCATCTATAGCCCAATGCGTATTGGTCATTGGCCTTTAGTGGTCAATATATGCCAGTCGTGAGAATTTCGGACAAATGTCATTCAACGGCACAGGGCGGCAAGGATCATCGAAGAACCTAGCAGGTCCGCGCCCGTCAACGGAGCTTGAAAAGGGGACTCGGATTGGATGTCGAAACCACCAATGTGAGCGACTTTTTTGCCCTGCTCAAGGCTACATACATCTTGGACTTGGCGTATAGGGTCGATGTGAACCGCGCCTTGTCGCAGGCCATCAGCATCGCGTGGTCGCACTCCAGGCCCTTCGCCTTGTGAATGCTGCTTAGCACCTTTGGGGGTAATGAAGGACGGGAATGGGAGCGCATACGCGAGACCTCCGCAAATCCTTCGTCCGGATCTGCAAACTGGCCGATGCGCACGGCATCCCGCAGTTCGGACCAGTGATCGATCTTCACGGTGTCAAAGCCCGCGGCGTTATCCTTCACCAGCGCAACAATTTTTGTGAGTGCGTTCGACACGCCCGTATGCGAGGGATTGTTCATGAGGCATCGTGCGACGGCCTGGATGTTGGCCGGCTTGCCCGTGGTGGGGCGCGCCGCCCCGGTACGAACTTCCTGCAAAAGTCGGTCCCCGTGGCTGGACGAGCTGAATCCCGCTGCGACGCTTCCCATGAAGGAAATGAGACCCTGCGCCACCGTTTCCGGATCGCCATGACTGGTGCGCAGTGTCTGTACGAGCGTCCCTAGCGCATCACGCGTATGCCCTTCCCAGATCGGCACTGTCCGAAACCAAAAGGCCCTAAGAGCCGACACCAAATCGTTCTGCGATGCGAGAACCATAAGCTGCGAGCTACTTTTCAGCATCTTGTCGATTGGTACTCGATGCTCCTTGGACAGTTGGTAGCCCGTACGCATCTGCGCCGTGTTGTTTCCGACAAGCACCCTAACTGATGGAGGTAGCGCTCCGGTCAAGTCTATTGGAGTTCCGCGCTCCAAGCTCTCCCGCGCCTCGATTACCCAAGCCCCCAACAGAGGACAACCGGTATTCCAGCGGTGAGGGGTGATCAGCTTCTCGCCTGCTCCCTGCGCCTTCAGAACGTCCCAGCGGGCACGATCGTCGCGAGCGGCTTTGTCGGTCTTGGCGCCGTAAATCCGTTGCATGGGATCACCAAAGATCCGGACAGTTGCTCCAGCGGACAGTAAAGACATGACAACACTGTGCTGATCGACACTAGTGTCCTGGTGTTCATCGCACACGATGACTGGGTAGCGCTGGGCTAGTGCACGAGCCACCATTGGCTGATGGCGCAGAAATCCGGCGACTTTGGTTGCCATGATCTCAAAGCCACGCCCGCCATCCTGCCAAGCCCATGAGGTTAGATCGCGCGGAAGACCAAGTGGCTTGTGGTACGCCAGCGCGATCTGCGCAATCAAGGCATCGATGGTCTTGATTTCGACGCGCGACCCGGCTTTCTTCGTGCGTTCTGCGAAGACAGAGCAAGCGGCGTGGGTGTGCGTCAGGATCAACAAGCGGCCATCACCGATCATACCTACCACCTCCTGCGCGTACGCAGCGGCCTGGTATGTCTTGCCGCAGCCCGCCGCAGCTTCAACGATGACTAGCCGCTCGGGTGAGCGGAGAAGCTTGGCAACGGCGTGGTCGCTCATAGATCGAGCACTTTCAAGGTCTTGTGGCCCACGGCTGTCAGTACCGCGTTGATCAACGGAAGCAACTGCGGCTGCATTTCCGGCCAAGCGCCTAACGCCACCATTTTCTGGGCCAACTCCTGTCCACCAGCAGTGGACTTGAACCATTGCTGGGAATGCTTCTTCCAAGCCTTTTCTTGACCTGTGGGCGCGCCATCCTTGCTGCCGCTGGCGGCTGCAATAATCAAAGTGCGCCACGTTTTTCCGGAGGCTTTCAGCGCCGTATCTATCGCCTCGATGCTCTTGTCCTGAAGTCCCAGGCGCTCCGCTAAGGTCCGAAGGCGATAGCCATCCAGTTCGCCTTCTGCATCCTTCAGCAGTGCGAGAAGATTTTTTTCGGGAATGGCCCCGATCACATGATCCTCGGTGCAGCCCTTGGACCACTGATGCAATCGTTCTTTGAGCTTGTCCTTCAGCTTCTTCCACCGCTCAGGAGCCGTACCTTCGTCGTCAGCCAGGCCGGCAAATAGCAAACCGGAAGACGCGAGCGTCTCCAACAGATCCAAGGTCGCATTGTTTCCCTGACCATCGCAGACTCGCACCCCGTGATCGAGCGGGTTGCCCTTAAAGGCCCTCTCTAATAGGTACTGTAAAAAGCCGACTTCAGTGGGCCCTTCTGCAATGACGGCCACACGCGCCAGAAATGTTTCAGGATCGCGTTTTTGCTGTGGCCCGATCTTGTCCCGAGGCAGCGCCCCGATGGCGCCCGCGCTGTCCAAATACCAGAGGTCCGCGTGCTCGGCACACGAAATGGCGATAGGGCTATGCGTCGTGAGGAAAATCTGTCCGTGTTGGTTGGCCAGGATATTGATGAGCTTGCGCAGACGGTATGGCTCCAGCCCGCGCTCAATCTCATCGATCAGGGTAACGCTTGCTTCCTTGTCCGTTGACGATGCGATTTCGAGTGCAGCCATACGTCTGGTGCCAGCACCCCAACTGTTCAGGGGCAACGCCACCCCATTCTCGGTCGCCACTAGCCCGATGAGCGCGCCGATGGACAAGCCCTGGCTGGTCGTAAGACCGAGTTTCAAATTGCTGGGAAGCGCGGCACCTGCCATGCGCGCATCCAGCGATTCAATCGCCTCCTTGCCCTTGTCATTGAGCGAATCGTGCAAATTGAGCCCTGCGACCTCCTTGCCGATACGTGCCCGCAATGCGCTATCGGCCAACAACCGATCCAGCGCCGAGCCATAGACAAGGCGCAGATCGCGATCATTGCGCTCATCCGCGCTCATTCGAACCATGCCGATACGCCGGCGAACGGCTGACGAAAAATGGGCCGATTCGTCGTCGGGTTGCATGACCTCCCATGCGAGTTCCAATTCCGCGGTACCCCGTACCCGCACGCGATATACCGGCTCGATCGGGGCGGCAGGGCCTTCTTCGTCGGCTGATGGAGGTATCGCATCCTGCCCGTTCCACGCCCACGGCCACGCAAAAGTACTCTGCGAGCCGATGCCGGTCGTATCGGGTAGGGTCATGACGGCTTCGATGACGAATTCCTGCGCGCTGTCGCGCGCCCAATAATCGGCCTCAGAGATGACCGCTGTGTTCGATGGCGAAAGCAGCAACGCAATCGCTTCGAGGATGGTCGTTTTTCCGACGTCACCCCCACCCAGGATGACGTTCATTCCTTTCGCAGGCAGCCATGTTAGGGAGTGGATGCCCCTGAAGCGTTGAATAGTTATTCTATGAATTCGTGCTGTTTGGGCCATGTCATCCTCAATTGCATGGAATAGGGGCATACCCAGAAACCCGTTCTCTTACGTCATTCAGGAACGCGGGCTTCGGATACCGTCACCGGTTCACAATCGCGCGCATTTCTTAATTGCAACAAAATGCTAAGAACATAGCTTAGCAGTACTCAACTCAGTGAGCATTCTTGGTATCAACTGTCTCTGCGAAAAAATGCAGACGACCGCTTTCGCGCTTCACTAGACATTGGCGCGATACAAGTGATTTTCTGCTTCTTGGGCGCGGGCAGCCGTTGATGACGGGCCTTTTCGGTCCGGCGCGCGCACGGGCACGCTCGTGGCGCAAAGGGGGGCAACGGTAGGCACTTTTGCGCGGGTCCCCAGTCGGACCGATGGAAGGTGAGATGGTCGAGAAGCAGCCGACATTCCCGGACTAGCGCGAAGTTGGCGAGGCTTTTCTCATCGTCAAGCAGTGGGATGCGCATGCGTGAGGTCAGTCCGGCATGGACACTGGCTTCTTGTGGGCTCCAGATAATGACCATTGACCACTGACCATTGACCACAGCCAACAGCGCATGGTGACGCCAGATTCGACACCTTCCTTTGTTGACGACCGATCGCCAATGGGTTGGTTGGCGACCCTCGCTTTTGGAGAGAGCAATGCAACTAAGTTTCAGTAGTGCGTGGGCAGGAGAAAGGCGGGTGCAGGAAGATGTCCAAGACGCACCAGTGGTACGCGAGGCGGGCGGCCTTTATCGAGTCGCAAGCCCGGAAGAGCTGTTACGTGCGGCCGCGCAGCAATTGGAGGGGGCGCTGGGTAGCCGCTTGCCAGTGGCCAAGCCATCCGCCGCCATCGACTATATCGTGACGCGGCTGGCGCTGTCGGACGTCGAGGTGTTCGGCGTAATGTTCCTCGATGCGCAATTGAGAATGATCGCCTTCGAGGAAATGTTTAGAGGCACGCTGTCGGAGACCAGCGTGTATCCACGTGAGGTCGTCAAGGCGGCAATTCGGCACAACGCGCACTCCATCTTGATTGCCCACAACCATCCTTCGGGCTCGTCGCAGCCAAGCAAGGCGGACGTTGAGGTTACGCGGCGCTTGAAGGAAGCCGTTGCTCTGGTGAATGTCTCACTGGTCGACCACGTGATCGTGGCGGCGGGTAGCGGCCACTCTATGGCGAAGATGGGCTGGATCTAGACTTGCGCGCATGCGTCCAACAACCGAAGACCGAACGGTCTTCGGTTTTTTTTTACGCTGCGAGTAGCTGCTTGGCGGTTAGCCGCTTTTGAAGCTCGGCCGGCGCCAGGGCTCCCGACAGCAGTCTTTCCAAATATTCGCCGAGCTTCGCCCATGCTGCTTGCTTCTCGTCGGCGTAGTCGTAGAGTTGGTAGTGCCGTCTGACACGGTTTTTGCCCGTGTGAATGACGTGATTTTGGCAGCGGTCGATGATGTTTGGATCGATTCCCAGTGACTCCATGATGGTCGACCCCGTTCGCCGTAAATCATGAGGCGTCCAATTGCCGTTTTGGCCTTTGCCGAGTACCAGGGAATTGTCCGAAGCGCGACGCGCTTTGGGCTTTCCGTTGAACATGGCTTGCCGATCCTTGATTTGCTTAGTAAAGGCCTGCTTGTACATCGGTTGGTCTACCCCCGCGTCATCGTTGTCGCGCGAAGGTAGCAGCCAGCGGGACGATCCTGCCAGGCTGACAAGGGTCTCGAAATGCTTGACTGCGAAGGGTGACAGAAAGACCAGGTGGTCGCGCTTCTGTGATTTTCTACCCTTGACGTTCGCCTTGGGAATGAACCACGTACCTTCTCGGAGATCGAGATGCGTAATTTCAGTTAGGTGCAATTCCCCAATCCGGCATAGCGTGCTCAAACAGATCCAGGAAACTGCCTGCAACGCCTTGGATGGAGGCTTCCTCTTTCGCTTGTCATCCGAAGCGAGATACTGCTCCTCCAACTCGCGGTATCGAGTTTGGAGTTCGACAATCTCAATGGGAGGTAGAACCCGTTCGCGCGCGTTATCCGGGTCGTAATCGTCCGCCAGGAGCACCCCAAGTTCAACCAGCTCAACCGGATTTCCTTCCGAAAGCAGCTTTCGCCATGGTTGGCGCTTTTCTGCCCAATGGAACATCTGACCCAGTATTTGGTAGGTCACTTCGGCAAGCCGATTGCAGCCGCGGCCGACAATCGAGCGGATCACTCGCTCAATATCCTTCTCGCGAATTGATCGCACGGGAGTATCGCCGATCAAGGGAAGCACGTCTTTCTCAACGATGCGCTTCACTTCGGTGTTGCCATCTGCTCGCTTCACTCCCGATTCCAGCCAGCTTTTATACATCTCTTGGAACGAAAGGGCATCGGTTGTGGCCTCTTCTTCAGCGGCGGATACCGCGGCAGATTCCGCTGCCATAGCTTCCCGCACCTGGGCTTTCTCCAAGTCGCGGACGGCCGACGGATTGCGGCCGGCCTTAATGTCCGCCCGCGCTTTGTTCCTGGCGGAGCGGATCTCGTCGAGAGTGCGTTCCGGCCATGAGCCGCAGTAGAATCTCTTTACCTTGTCGCCCATGCGATAGGCGTATCGCCACACCACGGCCATCGTGCCGCGCTGAATGCGGATCTCCCCAGTCAGGCCGTCTCCATCGGCCAGGTGATCACCGGCCCATTCCGCCGGCACCGCTTCCAGTTCTTTGACGGTCCACCGCGCACCTTTTCCGCGTTTTGGGTATCTCGTCATATTTCCTCGAATCTCTCCGTTCTTCTGTCTCAAGCGCCATATGGGACAACATATGGGACAACATTTTTGCGGCTGTCAGCGTACATTAGCGAACGTCGACGAACAAGGAAATTTTGATAAAGCCTTATGAATCAGTTGGTTATTCGTTCGCTGGCGTTCGCTGGCGTTCGTGCGTTTCTAATTTGGGAGCAGAGGGTCGCGAGTTCGAATCCCGCCGCCCCGACCATATTCAAGTGAAGCCTGCGGTCTCCGCATTCCCACCCGCAATGGGCGGGCCTGTGGAGGATTCACGGTAAAAAAACCCTCTCACGCGCCGCGTGGGAGGGTTTTTTTTTGCCATTTCATATCGGATCCGGCGCGGTATCGTGGCGCCGCGCGGTGAGTGGCCGTATCAGCATGATGCGCGCGGCCATCCTCAAACCTGGATGCATAAGTCACATTTTGATGGGTGGATAGCGGTCGGGCGTCGGTAGAATTTCGGGGTCACATTGAATCCGCGGTGCTGCCATGGCTGAATCTTCGAACGCTTCCACGCAGGAAACCGTGCGCCCCTGGCGCAGCGGCGATGTCACCGTCATCGACAACACCAAGCTCAAGAAGGCGGTGACGGCCGCCGCGCTGGGCAATGCGATGGAGTGGTTCGATTTCGGCGTCTACGGTTTCGTTGCCTTCGCGCTGGGCAAGGTGTTCTTCCCGGATGCGTCGCCGGCCGTGCAGACGATCGCGGCGCTGGGCACGTTTTCCGTGCCGTTCCTGGTGCGGCCGCTGGGCGGCGTGTTCTTCGGCGTGATGGGCGACAAGTTCGGCCGGCAGAAGGTGCTGTCGCTGACCATCATCATCATGGCCATCAGCACGTTCTGCATCGGGCTGATTCCGTCCTACGAGTCCATCGGCCTGTGGGCCCCGCTGTTGCTGTTGCTCTGCAAGCTGGCACAGGGCTTTTCGGTGGGCGGCGAATACACCGGCGCCGCGATTTTCGTCGCCGAGTATGCCCCCGATCGTCAACGGGGTTTCCTCGGCAGCTGGCTCGACTTCGGGTCGATCGCGGGCTTCGTGCTGGGCGCGGGCATGGTGCTGATGCTGCAGGCGGCGATGTCGGAAGCGGCCTTCCTGGATTGGGGCTGGCGCGCGCCCTTCTTCATTGCCGGTCCGCTGGGCTTGCTGGGCCTTTACCTGCGCCACGCCGCGGAAGAAACGCCGGCCTTCACGCAACAGCTCGAGAAGATGGAGCAGGACGACCGTGATGCGGTGCAGGAACGGCCGAAGGTCTCGGTGCGCGAGATCTTCGCCAAATACCGCAAGGCACTCCTGGTCTGCATCGGCATGGTGCTGACGACCAACATCACCTATTACATGTTGCTGACCTACATGCCGACCTATCTGTCGGGCAGCCTGCACTACCCGGAACAGCACGGCGTGCTGATCGTGGTGGTGGTGATGGTGGGCATGCTGTTCGTGCAGCCCGGGGTGGGGTTCGTCAGCGACAAGATCGGCCGCAAGCCATTCTTCATCAGCGGCTGCCTGGGGTTGATGGTGGTGGCCATTCCGTCCTTCCTGCTGCTGGGCAGCGACAACATCGGACTCATCTTCCTGGGCCTGCTGCTGATCGCGATCGTGCTGAACTGCATGATCGGCGTGATGGCGGCGACCCTGCCGGCCCTGTTTCCCACGCGTATCCGCTACAGCGCCCTGGCGGCGTCCTTCAACGTGGCCATCATCATTGCCGGCCTGACGCCGACCGTTGCCGCCTGGATCGTCGAGGAGTCCGGCAACCTGATGATGCCGGCGTACTACCTGATGGCCGCCGCCGTCGTGGGCCTGATCACGGCCGTATTCATGCCCGAGACGGCCAACCGGCCGCTGCGCGGCGATACCCCGAACGCCGCGAACAAGGGCGAGGTGAAAGCGCTGTTGCAGCAGGCCTATGATCAGATCGAGCAAAGCGTGCAGGACGTGGACGCCGAGATCGCGGAACTGGAAGAGAAGCTGGAGACGCTGAAGCAGAAGCGACAGCGGTTGGCGGACCGGCATCCGGACATCGACTGACATGGCCCAAGCCGGAACCTGATTCTTGGATCTACCGGAAAGCGCCGCGAGGGCGCAGCATGAGGCCTTCGACAGACAGCAATCAGGATCCATCATGAGCCATCGTCTCGACTACGCCCAAGCCGCCCCCGAGGGCTATAAGGCCTTTGGCACCGTATATGCCTATCTGCGCCAATGCGGCCTGCCCGAAGCGCTGGTCAACCTGGTGTACCTGCGGGTCTCGCAGATCAACGGCTGCGCCTATTGTATCGACATGCACAGCCGCGACCTGCTCAGGCAGGGCGTGGCGGTGGACAAACTGGTTCTGGTGCCGGTGTGGCGCGAGGCCGGCCCCTTGTTCAGCGGCCGCGAGCAGGCCGCGCTGGCCTGGGCCGAATGCGTGACGCGGGTCGCCGACACCGGCGTGCCGGACGCGGACTACCAGGCCGCGGCGGCCGAATTTAATGACAAGGAGCTGGCGGACCTGACCTATGCGATCGGGCTGATGAATGCCTTCAATCGCTTGGGCGTCACGTTCCGCAATATCCCGGCCGCCGTCAAAAAGGCCGGGCAGGGCGGATAGGCGGACGGGCCGCGATCAGGGTCAAGGCCACAGCAGCTTGAGCGCGATCGCCAGCATGGCCAGGCCGACCAGGACGTCCAGCACCCGCCAGGCGGTCTGGCTGGCGAAGACCGGGCGCAGCAGGCGGGCACCGAATCCCAGGGTGAAGAAGAACGCGAACGAGGCGGTCATGGCGCCCAAGGCGAAGGCGAGCTTGCGGCCTTCGTATTGACTGGAGATCGATCCCAGCAACACGACCGTGTCCAGATAGACGTGCGGGTTGAGCCAGGTGAAAGCCAGGCAGGTGAGCAGGGTGGCGCCCAGTCCGGTGGCCTGGCGTGACGACGGCGTCAGGCTGCCGTGGTTGCGCAGCGCGGAGCGCAGGCTGCGCGCCGCATAGGCCAGCAGGAACAGCGCGCCGCCATAGCGCAGCACCGGTTCCAGCCAGGGCATGGCATCGGAGGCCAGGCCGAAGCCGGCCACGCCGGCGGAGATCAGCAGCGCGTCCGACAGCGCGCACACCAGGCACACCGCGAAGACGTGCTCCTGGCGCAAGCCCTGGCGCAGGACAAAGGCGTTTTGCGCGCCGATCGCGAGGATCAGGCTGAGGCCGAGTAAAAATCCGGGGAAGTATGCGCTGCTCATGTCGTGCCTTGAATCAAGGGCGACAGACTAGCGGCTACGGGATAATTAGAGAATCTAAAGATACTAATCTATCTTTAGAGTTTCTGAATTTTTGGGCGTGATCGCGGCACGCCGCCTCGATCAATGGCGCGGTCCGGCGGCTACCGGTTGCAGCTTGTCGAGCTGGGCCTGCAGCGAATTCAACAATTGTTGCAGCTGTTCCGAGGTAACGGCATAGACGCGGCCGCGCCCGTTGCGCGCGGCCGCGGCGGGCGACGGATCGGTCAGGAAATCCAGCCGCAGCAGCAGGGAATCGTGTTCCACCAGGGGCATCATGGCCCAGCCGGTCACCGGCGATACGGCCTCGCCGGGTTTGAAATTTCTGTCCAACACCTTTGTATCCTGTTCACGCGGCCGCCAGGGCGGTATACCGGAATTTTATTTATTCAGGTTAATGTCAGCAAGCCCCTTCCACACTTGGCTCAATCTGCTTGTCCATCGGGGTAGCCCTGTGGACTTGGCCTCCAGCCAGCAGGTGAGCACCCAGGGTCGCTTTCACACCTCGCGCCTGGACGCTCCAGGTGAGCCAGGCCTAGCGACCTTGCGGGACTGCGGACGACGGTCAGAGTATTGCGGAAGGTCGCAGCAATCTGATTGGGCGGATTTCGCCAGGTCGGCTGGCGCCGCGCTGTCGAAATGCGTTTTGGAGGCCTATCTTTTCAACCACGTCAGGTAGGCATGCTCCATGCCTTCCGCCATGCCAGCGAGCGAGAATTTTTTCTCGCCGCGCACATAGGCTGCACCGGCTGCGCCCATGCGCTGTCGCAAGGACGCGTCGGCGGCCAGGGTTTCCAGGGAAGCACGCAAGGCGCCGGCATCGCCATAGGGCACAAGCAGGCCGGTCTCGCCGTGCTTCACGACTTCGGGGACACCCCCAACGTGCGTGCCGACGATGGGCAATCCGCAGGCAGCCGCTTCGATGAATGAAGTGCCCAAGGCCTCAAACTGGGTGGCCAGCGCGAAGATGTCGCTGGCGGCCAGCACATTGCCGATATCGGTGCGTCGGCCGAGAAAGTGAATGCGCGTTTCGCAAGCGAGTCGGCGAGCCGTATCTTTGAGGGCATTGAGCTGCGATCCTTCGCCCGCAAAAACCAAATGGATATCCGCCGGGCCGTTTATAAGCGGTGCCGCCGCGGACAGCAGCAGGCCCTGACCTTTCTGCGGCCGCAGGTGCGCGACGCAGACGATGACGATGGCGTCACGGGAAATCCCTAGCTCTTCGCGCAGGCTGGAGCGCCCGTCGTTCGGCGCGATGGGAATCGCATCGGACACCGTCATGACATGGCTTTGCGGCACGCCGCGCTCGAGCATCTGGCTCGCGACATAGTCGCTGACCGCCACCACCCGGTGCGGAAGTCGAGTGTAGCTCCATAGCGATCCGGGCCGTTTGGCCAGGTGACGGGTGCGTACGATCAGCGGCGTACCTGCAAGTCGGCCGGCCATCGCCGCGATCACGGTGTCGCGCCGGCTATGGGTATTGAGGACGTCGAATTTGCCGCGCGCCAGGATGCTGCGGATGCCGTACACCGCTCGGGTGTAGTTCGATACACCGTCCATCAGGAATTCATGCACGCGAAACCCCTCAGCCTGCAGGCTCGCCGACAGCTTGCTTCCGGGTTGGCAGATCGCTTCGAGCGTATGGCCGCGTTCGCGCAATGCCATCATTTCCTGGAAAATACGGTTTTCCTGGCCGCCGAAGGTTGTCGCCGCCTCGGAATGCATGATGCGCAACCGCCCCTGGCCGCTAGCACACATCAGGATGTCTCGCTTTGGGATAACAGCACTATGGTCTCGGCGTAGAGGAAATCCTCGTCCGAGATCACGCCATAGGGAGTGGTTGCCCCCAGCTTGATGTCCAGGCGCTTGTCGTGCTGGTGCGCCTGGATGTTGCCGGACAGGTCCAAGCATAGGCGCCAGCCGGCAGCCCCCAACCGGTTCATGATGTCAGAGGGTTTAAGTATGGCCAGCTCATAGGGTCCAACAGCTTCGAACATGTGAGATGGAATCGCACTGGCCAGCCCCACGTCTACAAGTCGAGAAGCTTTGCCATTGCCAGGATCGAAAGAATACCGGAATAGCGCGGGCAGCCGTACGCCCTGAAAATGCGGCATAATAATGTTTCAATTGAAAATTGTTGTCGCATTTTAGCAAACTCGCCCCAATCTGCTCATTTCGGCATACAACGCGTCCACTTGTTTGTCTTACTGCTGAACATCAGCGCCCAGCGGCATGGGCAAGGCCGGCCTGAGCGGCGAGTAGCTTACCATTTTCTGAATGAAAGAGTGGCGTGTTCGCAGTCCCGAGGGCGCGAAGGCACGAACAACAAAAAAGCGCCCGGAGAGGGGCGCCTTATGCCAGGGAGGTCCGTGAAGCCAGGCTAGCCGGCGTTCTGGTCCGCCGCCCGCAGCAGGCTGTACAGCTTGTCCTTGAGCAGGAGCTTTTCCTTTTTAAGGACTTCGACGCTGGTGTCAGAGGCCGGCACGATGCCCGCCTCCATGTTCTTGATCTCCTGGTCCAGGTCGTTGTGACGCTGGAACAGTGCCGAGAAATGACCATTCTCGGCTTTCAGGCGGGTAATCAGTTGGCGGTACTCAGGAAACATGACGGCCTCTTGCGTGATCCGGTTGAAGGGGGGGCTGCGCGGGGCCGGCGAACCGGCCCGTTAATGAGCTGTCGGTTCCATGACAGCCCAATGGCCCGCCAAAGTCAACCCGCCGGGCAGCGCGCCGCGGGGCCGATTTGATGCCACGCAAAGGCGTGGCAAGAGGGGCGCCATGGGGGGAGTTGCTTGGTCTTATCTTTTCACGTTTATTTACATGGGCCGTTTGGGGCCGGGGATACACTCGCTTCCCCGTGGTCTGCCATAAAAGTGACATGAATCAGCGCGCGCCCATTTATCGCCGAGTCCTGGCGTTGTTCCAGCAGGACGGCCGGATCCACCCGGGCACCGGGATGATCACCGGCGTGATTGCGCTATTCCTCGCCATCCTGTCGGTGCTGGGCGTGCTGGCGTTTCACTTTCCGGCGTATCTGACGACGCCCGAATTGCGCACCTTCTACACCGTCGACGCGATGCGCACGTTGCTGTTCGCCGCCTTGCTGGCGTCCGGCACCATTGCCCTGACCAACATCGTGTTCGGCCGCCAGCGCTGGCTCAACATCGCCGCGTTCGTGCTGGTGTGCGGCGCGGTCGCCGCCGGCGGCAGCCAGGTGGTGGTGACCACTTCCAACACCGGCCATCATCCCTACCTGGGGCTGGACTGGTTCATCCTCGACCTGCTGGCCTCCAGCACCGTGTTCATCATCTTCGAAAAGCTGTTTCCGCTGTATCCGGGCCAGCCGGTGTTCCGCGGCGAATGGCAGGTGGACATGAAGCACTTCCTGTTCAACCACCTGTCGGTGGGCGCGGTGCTGCTGTGCATCAACTTCTTCGTGCACCGCTTGTTCTCGTGGGCCGCGTACGAACCGCTGCAGCAGGCGATCCAGTCGCTGCCTTACCTGGTGGAGTTGTTCGTGGCGGTGCTGGTGGCGGACCTGGTGCAGTACGCCGCGCATCGGGCGTATCACGAGGTGCCGTTCCTGTGGCGCATCCACGCGGTGCACCACAGCACCCGCACGCTCGACTGGCTGGCCGGTTCGCGCCTGCACATCGTCGAACTGCTGATCACGCGGGTGGCGGTGCTGGGCGTGCTGTTCGCGCTGGGCTTTTCCAAGCCGGTGCTGGATGCCTACATCATCATCGTCGGTTTCCAGGCGGTGCTGATCCATTCCAACGTCAAGCTGCCGTGGGGCTGGCTGCGCTACATCATCGTGACGCCGGACTTCCACCACTGGCATCACTCGTCCGACACCGAGGCGATCGACAAGAACTATGCGGCGCACCTGTCGTTCATCGACTACCTGTTCGGCACGGCGGTGCGCGGCACGGGCAAGCGCCTGCCGGAGAACTACGGCATTCTCGATAACGACATGCCCGGCACGTTCCTGGCGCAGCAGGCCTACCCCTTCCGCAAGAAGTAGGCCGTCCGGCGCTACATCATCTTGACCGCGCGGCCGATGAACTGGATCGGTCCGGTGGGCCTGCCGATGGGAGACCCGGTGGCAGGCTCCAGCGTCAGTTCGAACAGCTGATTGGGCTCCAGCGGCGGCAAGGCATCCAGCGGGATTCGCACCGGTTCGCCGGGCTTGACCAGGCCCAGGGACACGGGCGCGGACCAACCGTCCGCCTTGGTCCAGAATTCCAGGGCGCGGTCCGGCGGCACCTGTACCGCGGCAATCGGGACGAGCTGCACGTCGTGCCTGCCGGCCTGGGCCTGTATCACCCAACCCGGCGCCTGCGACTGCGGCGCCACCAGCACCACCATGTATTGCGTGGCCGCGGGCGTCGACACCGGGCGCAGCGACAGGGCAACCGCCAGGGTCAGCGCCGCGGCCAGGCCGCAGACGGCCGCGCCGCGCCAGAACGGCAGGCTATCCCAGAGCGCGGCGCGCTTTCGCCGGGGCTCGCGAGCGGGCACGGCCTGGCCCGCGTCCAGCGTGGCCGCGATGCGCGGCCAGAGACCGGGCGAGGGGTCGATCGGCGTGGCCAGGTCGGCCAGCGGCAGCAGCCGCGCTTCCCAGCGGTCGACCGCGGCGCGCAGCGCGGCGTCGTGCTCCAGGCGGGCCTCGACTTCGCGCCGGCGGGCGCCGGGCAAGGTGCCCAGCACGTATTCCCCCGCCAGTTCGTCCAGGCCTTCGGGTGTCGTGGGCAGGGCGCTCATGCCAGACATTCCTTCAGCGCTTTGAGGCTGCGCTTGATCCAGGCTTTGACGGTGCCCAGGGGGGCGCCGATACGTTGCGCGATCTCGCTTTGCGACAGGCCCTCGACGTAGGCGTGCAGCAGGCAGTTGCGACGCACCGGCTCCAATTGTTCGAGGCAGGGGCCGATGCGGCCGGCGCTGTCACGCCATTCGAAGGCGTCGTGGGTGTCATGCCACGCCTGCATCGAGTCACGGATATCCAGGGCCGCCGCGGTGTCGTCGTCCATGCCGGTTTCGTGGCGGCTGTCACGCACGGCGTTCAGGGCGAGGTTGCGGGCGATGCGGTAGAGCCAGCCGCGCGCCGAGCCCCGCGTGGCATCGAAGCCAGCGGCCTGCTTCCAGATATTGACGAAGGCGTCGTGCACGATGTCTTCGGCGCGGGCGCGGTCGCGCAGGATGCGCTGGGCCACGCCCAGCAGGCGCGGCCCTTCTTGCCGATACAGGGCCTCGAGCGCCGCGCGGCGGCCCGCGGCGCACTCCTTGAGAGCCGCTTCGTAATCGAAATCCGGGGCGGGGCGTTGCGGCATGTGCGCGGGCCTGGCGACGGTGGGTACGGACCCGGGCTTGGCCCGGGCGGGTGACAGCATATTACCGGAGTCTGCCCGCCCGCCAAGCCCCGCCGTGTCAGTCCGCCTTCCAGAAAATGTAGTCGGCCTGGTAGGCGACCTGGCTGCGCTGGCCCAGGGTCGCGGTCGTGCACGGCGTCTGCGGCGCCACGCCGCCCTTGAGTGCCGTGCGCTGGATATAGGCCACGCCCGTCAAGGCGCCCGCGCCCATGGCGGGATTGGCCTTGACCAATTGATAGGGCAAGTTGCCCGCGCCGGCGGGCGCCACGGCGACCTGGGTGCCGGTCAGCTTGGAGCCGTCCGCCGCTTCCCACGTGGCGGGAGGGCCGTAGTACGTGCCGACCTGCTTGCCCTGGCGGTCGTTCAGGACGGCCTTGGGACCGGCGAAGACCCATTCAGCCTGGTCTTTCGCGTCGGCCTTGGCGCGGCATTCGTAGGTGATTTCACCCTTGCCCACGGTTTCCCAGGCTACTTTGTGGCCATTGGGTACACGGACTTCGGCGGGCAGCGCGTCCTGCGAGTACGCCATGGCCTGGAAGGCGCCAAGCGTGCCGCACGCGGCCAGGATGGCGGTGGCGAACAGGCCGGCGCCAGGACGGCGGAGGGGGAGGCGAGTATTCATGAGCGGTCTCCTGCGGGTAGAGGGGATCTGTCTGCAACGACACGCGGAATGCGCGCCGTTGCAGGTACTACACGCGAGAGACCGATTCGGATGCAGGCCGGTCGGATTTTTTTTGAGGGGCTGCCATCTGTGCTGTGCTGATGTTCGCATCGCGGACGGCGTGACGCGGCGGCCTTTGCGGAGGGGGCTCCAATTTATCGCCGATGGCGGCCCGCCCGGTCGTCGCCATGCGATGGCGGCGGCCCCGCCGAAGAATCAGGTGGCGGCCAGCGCTTCGTCCTTCCAGCGCTGTTTGTCGCGCAGGGGCGGGAAGCCGAACAGGCGGCTGTACTCGCGGCTGAATTGCGACGAGCTTTCATAGCCCACCGCGTGCGCGGCCAGCGCCACGCCCGCGTCATCGGTCAGCATCAGGCGGCGCGCTTCCTGCAGCCGCAGGTGCTTCTGGTACTGCAGCGGGCTCATGGCGGTAGCCTGCTTGAAATGATGATGCAGCGACGACACGCTCATGTGCACGTCGCGGGCGATCTCCTCGACCCGCAGCGGCAGCGCGTAGTTGTCGCGCAGGATGCGGATCGCCTTGGCCACGCGGTTTAGCTGGCTGTCCTGCAGCACGGTCTGGCGCAGCACCATGCCCTGGCCGTTCATCAGCAGGCGATACAGCAGCTCGCGCTTGACCATGGGCGCCAGGATGGGGATGTCACGCGGCGTCTCGAGCAGCCGCAGCAGGCGCAGCATCACGTCCAGCAGCGTGCCGCCGAGTGGATTGACGCACATGGCGCGCGAGGCTTCGGCCGGCAGCAGCGGCGGCAGGTTTTCATCGCTGATGAGCGCGGTGATTTCCTCCGGGTTCAGATCCAGCCGCAAGCCCAGGTAAGGCAGGGAGGGGCTGGCGACCGAGACCTTGGCCACCACCGGCAGATCGACGGACGAGATCAGGTAGTGGAACGGATCGTACTCATAGGCTTCGTCGCCGATCAGCACGCGCTTGGATCCTTGCGCGATGACCGCCAGCGCCGCCTTCTGCAGGGCCGGCTTGGGGCCGGTCGGCTGGGAGATGCGGTGCAGGTACAGGCCCTCGATGGGGGTGTCGAGTGAACCCTCGAGCGAGCCAGTCATGCGTTCGAGCAGGCACAGCAATTCGTGCCGGGCGGGCTCGAATGCGGCCGTTGACGGGGCGGAGATATGGGTGGGGGCGGAAGGCATGTGCGGGGCTCCGGGCAAGGCGCCTGCGCACGCGCGGGGCGGGCGGGACGCCGGAGGATCAGGCGATGTCGAGTGTAGACCCAACTAGTGGCATGCGTTCGGTCTCGAAGCCGGGCGCGGAGAAATGGGCAAAAAATATGGAGGATCGGGCGCATGTCCCGCCGGGCGCGGGCGGCCCGGAGAATCAGGCAAAAAAAGGGCAGGATCGAGCATCGCCCGCGGCCGCCCCGGCACCGCATACTGTTTCCACCCCGGACGTGCGCCGGTGCCGTCCCATCCCGGGCCGGCGGCGCGCCGTGCCCTGGAAGGAGTGCAATCATGCGGTACAAGAAATTCGGCAACACCGGCCTGTTCGTTTCAGAACTGTGCCTGGGCACGATGACCTTCGGCGGCGAAGGCGAGCTGTGGAGCAAGATCGGCGCCCTGCAGCAGGAGGACGCCAACCGGCTGGTGGGCCGCGCGCTGGAGGCCGGCGTCAACTTCATCGACACGGCCGACGTGTATTCAGAAGGTCGTTCCGAGATCATCACGGGGCAGGCGTTGCGCGACCTGAAGGTCGCGCGCGACGACGTGGTCATCGCCACCAAGGTGTTCGGCCAGACCGGCCCGGGCGTGAACGCACGCGGCAATTCGCGTTTCCATATCATGGAGAGCGTCAAGAAAAGCCTGGCCCGCCTGCAACTGGACCATATCGACCTCTACCAGATTCACGGTTTCGATCCGGCCACGCCCATCGAGGAGACCGTACGGGCGCTCGACAACCTGGTGCAGCATGGCCACGTGCGCTACGTCGGCGTGTCCAACTGGGCGGCCTGGCAGATCATGAAGGCGCTCGGCATTGCCGAGCGCCTGGGCCTGGCCCGCTTCGAATCCCTGCAGGCCTACTACACCGTCGCCGGCCGCGACCTGGAGCGCGAGATCGTGCCCATGCTGCAAAGCGAGGGAGTCGGCCTGATGGTGTGGAGCCCGTTGGCGGGCGGCCTGCTCAGTGGCAAGTACAGCCGCGATGGCCAGGCGGCCGCCGGCGACCGCCGCGCGCAGTTTGACTTTCCGCCCGTCGACCGCGAGCGTGCCTTCGACAGCATCGACGTCTTGCGCCAGGTGGCCGAGGCGCGCGGCGTATCGGTGGCGCAAGTGGCGCTGGCATGGCTGCTGCACCAGCGGGCGGTCACCAGCGTCATCATCGGCGCCACGCGGGTCGAGCAGCTCGATGACAATCTGGCGGCCACGGATATCCGACTGACGGCGCAAGAGCTGGCGGCGTTGGATCAGGTGAGCGCCTTGCCGCCCGAGTATCCGGGATGGATGTTCACGCGCCAGGGCGAGTTCCGCCGGCAGCAGTTGCGGGAGTCGAACGCCGCGTGAGCGGAGTTGGACCGGGAAAGGGCGGCAGCGCCATGTTCCGCCGGCGGGGCGAGTAGAATCCAGGAACCGGGCGCGGCCCGTTCGCCGGCCGCGCCGCTCTTTTCCCGGGAGTCCCCGTTATGAAGCGCCACGCGCGCGCCGCCGGCCGGGCGGTGATTATGAGGGTCGCGTTGGCCGACACGGCCACGGCGGCGGCCACGCCGTCGTTCGATGGTGGCGGCGCCAGGCGCGGCGTCGAGAAAGGGAGTGGTTCCATGGACGACGCCCCTTTCCGCGTGCATTGACGCGTCGCCGTGGCCATCCCCTTCCTGCGCCAACTCACGGCGGTCAGCCGTACGCCCCAGGCCAACCGGCGGCTGGCGTATTTCCTGACCTTCATCGCCGGCGCCGTCAACGCGGGCGGCTTCCTGGCCGTGCAGCAGTACACCTCGCACATGTCGGGCATCGTGTCGATGATCGCCGATCACATGGTGCTGGGCGGCCTGGCCGTGGTGGTGCAAGGAATGGCCGCGCTGCTGTCGTTCGTGGCGGGGGCGGCCACCTCGGCCTCGCTGATCAATTTCGGCCGGCGCACGCACCTGGCCAGCGAGTTCGCCCTGCCGCTGATGCTCGAGGCGGTGCTGCTGCTGGCCTTCGGCCTGCTGGGGGCGAACCTCGAGAACCTGCGCTGGTTCTACGTGCCCGGCACCGTGATGCTGCTGTGCTACATCATGGGCCTGCAGAACGCGATGATCACCAAGGTGTCCAAGTCCGAGATCCGCACGACCCACGTGACCGGCATGGTCACCGACATCGGCATTGAACTGGGCAAGCTGTTCTACTGGAACCTGGCGCACGAGGACAAGGCCGGCGCGGCCCCGGTGCGGGCCGACCGCGGCAAGCTGATCGTGCTGAGCACGATGGTCACGCTGTTTTTCGCTGGCGGCGTGACGGGCGCCTATTCCTTCTTCCACTACGGCTTCGGTTCGACCGTGCCGCTGGCGTTGTTCCTGATGGTGCTGGCGGCGGTGCCGGTGGCCGACGACATCCGCCATTTCTTCGCGCGTCCCTAGCGCACGCCGGCGACCGCGCGCGGCTCAGGTCTTGGCGTTGGCCAGCAAGACCTGCAGCGCCGCCGCCGTCTGCCAATGTAGCTTTTCCAGGCGCGCATCCTTGGCGGGATCGGTGATGGCACGGCCATCGGCGCCCTTCGGATAGGGGGCGCCAAGCAGCCGGGCCATGTCGATTTGGTAGTGGCTGCTGTCCCCATACGGGCGCTTGCCGTCGATGAAGGGCATCGGCCAGAAGGCGTCGCCCTCGCGCAGCACCGCGTCCAGCTCGCCCGGACCGGCCTCGCGCCAGTTCGCCGCGCGCAGCAGCGTCAGGTGCTCGCGCCGCAGTTCGAAGCGGCCCTGCGCATCGACGCCACTGTCGGGGAAGTCGAAGGCTTCGCGCCGTTGCGGCGGCAGCGTATAGCGGCCGGGGGGCAGGCGGCTGATGTCGCGCACATAGGCCGGCACCAGCCGGCACACTTGCGCCAGGCGGCGCGTCGCCAGGCTTCGATCGGACGTGCCCAGCAATGCCATCGCCGCGGCGATCGTGTCCTTGTCGCTCAACGGCCGTTCGAACTCGATGCCGGGCGCGCCGGACTCCACGGGAATCCAGATCACGCCCAGTCCGCGCATCAGCCTGGCGTGGTCCGCGCCGTAGCGAAGGCTCGCCGGATCCGCCCGGAAGACCTGGCGGATGATGGCATCGCGCTCATTCGGCGCGGCAGGGCCCGCCGCTGACGCGATGCGCAGCGGCGCGCAGGCCAAGGCCGCCATTGCCAGCGTCAGCGCGCGCCGGGGCGGGGAGACGAGAACAGGCTGCGCGGAGCGCGGCAGGGCGGGCGGTGTGCGAGACATGGGGGGACTCCTTTGGCGGCGGATGGCTTGCGCGTCACGGCAAGGCGGAGCGAGAAACGTCGAAAGAAGCGGCGCTAGCGCGGCAGCGATGCCAGCTCGGCGGCCGCGCGGGAATAGCCGGGTTGCAGCCGCAGCGCCGCCTCGTAGCTGGCGCGCGCGTCCGCCTGGCGGCCCAGCCGCCGTTGCAGCATGCCCTGGTTGGTCAGTATCTGGGCGCTGGGCGGCGCCGCCGCCACGGCCCGCTCGTATGTCTTGAGGGCGTCGGCCGTGCGGCCCAGGCCGTCCAGCAAGGCGGCTTCCAGGTTCAGGCCGATGCTCCATTGCGGATAGCGCTGCGTCAGGCTCCGCGCCGTGGCCAGCGCGCTGGGCAGGTCCCGCAGCTCGGCCTGGACGCCGGCCTTGTTCACGTAGAACCAGCGGTTGTCCGGGTCCAGCCTGATCGCTTCGTCGAACCGTTCCAGCGCCGCGGCGGGTTGGCCGTTGACCGTTTGCAGCTTGCCCAGGAAGTTCCTGACGTCGGCATTGCCGGGATCGCGTTGCGACAGGGCTTCGGCGATGCGCTGCGCCTGCGCCGGGTCGTTGCCGCGCAGCGCGGCGGAGATCTGCTGGTTCATTTCCCGCAGCGGCGCGGGCCATTGCTGGATGCGGGCGCGCAAGGCGGCGCTCTCGGCGGCCAATTCGGCCTGGTAGGCGTTGTCGAATTCCAGCGGCGGCTGCGCTTGCGCGCGGGCGGCGGCGTGGCCCGCCAGCAGCAGGGCGGCCAGCAGGCAGCCGATCAGGGCGTGTAAATACCTGCCGGGGCGCCCGGCCACCCGCCATGCCGCGGCGTGCCGCCTTCCTGGCGACAATCGAAAAGGACGATGCGGCGTTGCGATCATGAGGGACGGGAAAATGGGGCCTGGGCCCCTTACGATATCCCGAAATCGCGCCGGCGTTCGCCACGACCGGACGGCCCGGCGATGAGGCCGGGCCGTCCCGTGGCTCCCTTCCTGGCCGCACCTCGCGGCAGCGGAGGGGGAGATAGGCTCATTTGGGCATGAGCACGTTGTCGATCACGTGGATCACGCCGTTGGACTGGTAGACGTCGTAGGTGCTGATGTTGGCGACGCCGCCTTTCTCGTCCTTGACGATGAGGTTGTGCTTGCCGTTCATCATCACCCAAAGCTTGCCGCCGCTGGCGGTGGTCAGCTCGGTGACGCCGCCCTTTCTGGCCTTGGCGGCCAGCGCGTCGAAGTCCAGCTTGCCCGGCACGACGTGGTAGGTCAGGATCTTGGTCAGGGTGGCCTTGTTCTCGGGCTTGACCAGGGTGTCGACCGTGCCGGCCGGCAGCTTGGCGAAGGCGGCGTTGGTGGGGGCGAACACCGTGAACGGACCCTTGCCCTGCAGCGTGTCCACCAGGCCGGCGGCCTTGACGGCGGCCACCAGGGTGGTGTGGTCGGCGGAGTTGACCGCGTTTGCGACGATGGTCTTGGCGGGCATCATCGGTTGGCCCCCGACCATCACGTCGGCCGCATAGGTGGGTGCCAGGGTCAAGGCGGAGCTGGCGATGGCAATCGAAGCTAGCAATTTCATGACGATCTCCTTTTTGGTTGGCCGTCGCCTGCACATACGGGACAGCCCTCTGGCTGGATGCGCTCGGCGACCTGGAGCAAACCCTAGGTAGGCGCGATCGCCCGGCGCTGGCAGGCGCGGGCCCGCTGCCGAAATTGCCAGGATCACTACAATGAGAAAACCGGCGCCCGACCGGGGCGCTGCCGCCGCCGGGCAGCGGTAAGCACGCCTTTCTGGCGCTTGTTCGCAGGGTGGTTCCGGTCGCGGACAGGTAGCATCAAAGAGGTGATTGCCAGGCCGCGCACCGGCGCGCGGCGCTGCCGCGAATCACGCGATTCGCTATTTTCCGGAGGATAAGAACAAACATGGACGCGGAATTCTGGTTGGAACGCTGGCGCGACGGGCGCACGCATTTTCATCAAACACGAGTGACGCCGCTGCTGCAGAAATACTGGCCGACACTCTCGGTGCCCGCGGGCGGCAAGGTGCTTGTGCCCTTGTGCGGCAAGTCGCTGGACATGGTCTGGCTGGCGGCGCAAGGCTTCCAGGTGCTGGGCGTGGAACTGTCGCAACTGGCGGTCGAGCAGTTCTTCGTCGAGAACGAACTCAAGCCCTTGATTCACGAAAGTGCCTACGGCAGCCACTATGTGGCGGGCAATATCGAAATCATCCGCGGCGACATCTTCAAGCTCGATGCGCCGCTGCTGTCGCATTGCGTCGGCGCCTACGACCGCGCGGCGCTGGTCGCGCTGCCCAGGGAGATGCGGGGCGAGTACGTACGCCACGTCTACGGGCAACTTGCCCCCGGTTATCGCGGCCTGCTGATCACCCTCGATTATCCGCAGGAAGAGATGGACGGGCCGCCCTTCGCGGTATTGGACAGTGAGATGCGGACGCTGTTCAGCGGCGTCGCGCCCGCGGTGATCATCGATCGCCGCGACATCCTGGCCAAGGAACCCAAGTTCGCCGAACGCGGCGTGCGCCGGCTGGATACGGTCGTCTATCGGCTGGGCGTGCAGGCCTGAGGCGCGGCCCGGCGGCGCCGGCCGCTGGGGCAGGGCGGCTCGCCGCCTTGCCTCGCGCCCGGCCCGGCGGTTCAGAAGAACCAGCCGCCTCGCGTCAGGTCCTTCTCGCAGCTCTTGTACTGGCTGGCGAATTTGTCGGCGCGCGCCTGCACTTTCCTTGACACCGTCTTCAGCCATGCCTTGCGGTCGTAGCTCCGATTGCGGTATCCGGTCCAGCCTTCGTGGTAGTTCAGGTACTGGCCATAGGCGTCGGACTTGGAGATGCCGTTCAGGCGCTGGGTCTTGTTCATGTACCAGCCCATGAAATCCAGTGCGTCAGCGAAATTGTCACGGCTGGAGCCCCAGCCGCCGGCATCCTTCTTGTAGTCGTCCCAGGTCTCGTCCTTGGCCTGGGCGTAGCCATAGGCGGAACTGACGCGGCCCCACGGGATGATGCCCAGGAAGTAGTAGCGCGGCGGCACCGCGTCCTGCTTGAAGCTGGACTCCTGGTACATCATCGCCATCGGCACCGGCACCGGCGCGCCCCATTTCTTCTGCACCTTGAGCGCGGCGTCGTGCCAGTCCGGCTTCTCGCGGAAGATGGCGCAGATGTTCTCCGGATTCGACGGCGGGGCGGTGGCGCAGCCGGCAAGCGCGGCCAGCAGCGGCAGCGGCATCAAGAGCCGTGTCATTGGTGGTCTTCTCCAGGCGCCGGCGGGCGGCGGTTACGTTTTGCGTGTCACGATTCGCAGTGATTGTATGAAAACGTATCGATGGGAAAGTTCCGCCCCCGATTTTTTTATTCGCATCGCGCCGCTCAGGCCGGAGATCTCTCGGGCGGTTTGCCACTTTGGCGCCCCAAATGAAAACGGCCCCGGATCGCTCCGGGGCCGTGTCACAGGGGTGCCTGCGTGGCGAGGTTACACCTCGATCACGTCCGCCACGTCCTTGTAGTCGGCGATCTTGTCGAAGTTCAGGTACTGGTAGATCTGGTCGCCGCTCTTGTTGATGACGCCCATGTCGGCCATGTACTCGTCCTTGGTCGGGATGCGGCCCAGCTTCGAGCAGATCGCGGCCAGTTCGGCCGAACCCAGGTACACGTTGGTGTTCTTGCCCAGGCGGTTCGGGAAGTTGCGGGTGCTGGTGGACATCACCGTCGCGCCTTCGCGGACCTGCGCCTGGTTACCCATGCACAGCGAGCAGCCCGGCATTTCGGTACGGGCGCCGGCCGTGCCGAACACGCCGTAGTGGCCTTCCTCGGTCAGTTGCGTGGCATCCATCTTGGTGGGCGGGGCCACCCACAGCTTGACCGGGATGTCGCGCTTGCCTTCGAGCAGCTTGGACGCCGCGCGGAAGTGGCCGATGTTGGTCATGCAGCTGCCGATGAACACTTCGTCGATCTTGGCGCCGGCGACTTCCGACAGCGTCTTGACGTCGTCCGGGTCGTTCGGGCAGGCCACGATGGGCTCGTGCACGTCGGCCAGGTCGATTTCAATGACGGCGGCGTACTCGGCGTCGGCGTCCGGTTCCAGCAACTGGGGATTGGCCAGCCACGCTTCCATCGCCTTGATGCGGCGACCCAGCGTGCGCTCGTCTTCGTAGCCGTTGGCGATCATCCACTTGAGCATCACGATGTTGCTGTTGATGTACTCGATGATCGGTTCCTTGTTCAGGCGCACCGAGCAGCCGGCGGCCGAACGCTCGGCCGAGGCGTCCGACAGTTCGAAGGCTTGCTCGACCTTCAGGTCGGGCAGGCCTTCGATTTCCAGGATGCGGCCGGAGAAGATGTTCTTCTTGCCTTGCTTGGCGACCGTCAGCAGGCCCTGCTTGATGGCGTACAGCGGAATGGCGTTGACCAGGTCACGCAGGGTGACGCCGGGCTGCAGCTTGCCCTTGAAGCGGACCAGCACCGATTCCGGCATGTCCAGCGGCATCACGCCGGTGGCGGCGGCGAAGGCGACCAGGCCCGAGCCGGCCGGGAACGAAATGCCGATCGGGAAGCGGGTGTGCGAGTCGCCGCCGGTGCCGACGGTGTCGGGCAACAGCATGCGGTTCAGCCACGAGTGGATCACGCCGTCGCCCGGACGCAGCGAGACGCCGCCGCGGGTGCTGATGAACTCGGGCAGCGTGTGGTGCGTCTTGACGTCCACGGGCTTGGGGTAGGCGGCGGTGTGGCAGAACGACTGCATCACCAGGTCGGCCGAGAAGCCCAGGCAGGCCAGGTCCTTGAGTTCGTCGCGGGTCATGGGGCCGGTGGTGTCCTGGCTGCCGACCGAGGTCATCTTCGGTTCGCAGTAGGTGCCCGGGCGGATGCCGCGGCCTTCCGGCAGGCCGCAGGCGCGACCGACCATCTTTTGGGCCAGCGAGAAGCCCTTGCCGGTGTCGGCCGGGTCCTTGGGCAGGCGGAACAGCGTCGACGGCGGCAGGCCCAGCGCTTCGCGCGCCTTGGCGGTCAGGCCGCGGCCGATGATCAGCGGAATGCGGCCGCCGGCGCGCACTTCGTCGAACAGCACGTCGGATTTGACTTCGAATTCGGCGATGACTTCGCCATTCTTGATCGCCTTGCCTTCATAGGGGCGCAGCTCGACCACGTCGCCCATTTCCATCTTGGAAACGTCGAGTTCGATCGGCAGGGCGCCGGCGTCTTCCATGGTGTTGTAGAAGATCGGGGCGATCTTGTTGCCCAGGCACACGCCGCCGAAACGCTTGTTCGGCACGAAGGGGATGTCTTCGCCGGTGAACCACAGCACCGAGTTGGTGGCCGACTTGCGCGAGGAGCCGGTGCCGACCACGTCGCCGACGTAGGCGACCAGGTGACCCTTGTCCTTGAGCGACTCGATGAACTTCACGGGACCGCGCTTGCCGTCTTCTTCCGGTTCGAACGCGGCGCCGTCGCGCTTGTTCTTGAGCATCGCCAGGGCGTGCATCGGGATGTCGGGGCGGGTGGTGGCGTCCGGGGCCGGCGACAGGTCGTCGGTGTTGGTTTCGCCGGGCACCTTGAAGACCGTGATGGTCAGGCTTTCGGGCAGTTCCGGACGGCTGGTGAACCATTCGGCGTCGGCCCAGCTCTGCAGCACGGACTTGGCGTTGGCGTTGCCCTTGTCGGCCTTTTCCTTCACGTCATGGAAGGCGTCGAACATCAGCAGGGTCTTTTTCAGGGCGTCGGCGGCGATGGTGCCGATTTCCTTGTCGTCGAGCAGTTGGACCAGCGGGCCAATGTTGTAGCCGCCCAGCATGGTGCCGAGCAGTTCGGTCGCCTTGGCGCGGCTGATCAGGGCACAAGCTTCGGTGCCCAGGGCCACGGCGGCCAGGTACGAGGCCTTGACCTTGGCGGCATCGTCCACGCCGGCCGGAACACGGTGGGTCAGCAGATCGACCAGGTTCTGCTCTTCGCCCGCGGGCGGGTTCTTCAGCAGTTCGATCAGTTCAGCGGTTTGTTTTGCCGTCAGGGGCAGCGGGGGGATCCCCAGGGCCGCGCGTTCGGCAACGTGTTGGCGGTAAGTATCCAGCATGTGAGGCCTGCTCAAAGTCGGGTTGGAAGAAGGGTTGTCGCCGGAATTGTAGAGGGAAGAGGGGGGCGCAAGCAAATGTCTTATATCTTATATAAGACTTGAGTCGATAGCCGTTGCCTGCGGGCCACGCCGGGCGTGGGCGGCGTGGCGCGGGGCGGCCCATCAGGGCAGAAAACGGGGGCGATTCAGGGATGGGCACGCCGAAGCGAGACTGCGGCGGCGGCAGCCGCGAGCGCGGCTGCCAGCCCCAAGTCTGTGCTTGCGCTTGCGCTCGGGTGGCGCAAGCCCGTGCTGATAAATGAGAAGGCTCTGGCGGGCGGTCGGGCGGACCGCCGGGCGCGGGATCAGTTGGCCTTGGCGTCGTACACCACGCCCACGCGGGCGAAGTTGGCGCCGTACTGCTTGACGTCCAGCTGGAACGGGGCGCTTTCACCCGGCTTGAGCTTGGGCAGGCGCAGCTCCGAGTAGCGCGCGCCGGTCAGCTTGTCCTGGGCGTCGTAGAGGCTGACCCAGACCTTCACGTTGTCGATTTCGGCGCTGTCGTTGTTGCGTACCCGGCCATGCACCGTAACGTACTTGTAGCGGTAGCGGTAGGTGAAATTCAGCGTGCCGGTGCCGATGCCGGCCTCGGTATTTTCGACGCTGATGTCCAGCGCCGGCCGGGTGCCGGGCAGGGCCGCGCGCTTGGCGGGCTTCCAGCTGGTCTTGACTTCGGAATAGCGTTCGAAGTTCTCGCCGTTCAGCAGCACCGGAATGCGCTCGCCAGGGTACAGCATGGCCGGCAGCGACCATTCCTGACGTAGCCGCAGGGGGCGCGAGCCGTCGAACACGGAGATTTCCATGCCGGGCGACAGCGCCACATATTTGTCGCTGCGGTTGACCACCTCGGCCAGCAGCAGCGGGCGCTCGATCTCGTCCAGCAGGCGGCGCGGCGGGGATAAGGTCAGCGCCGCCGGATCGAAGAGGGCGAAGTCCGGATCGAGCAGTTCGGCCGTGGTCAATCGCACGTCGTCGATGATGCGGGGATTGGCGGGGCTGACACGCACGATGCGGCTGGCGGGGTCTGGGGAAACCGGCGCCGAGGCGGCGGGCGCCGGCGCGGCCTGGACGGTCTTGGGCGCGTCCCAGGGCAGCAGGCCGTTGTACTTGGCCAGGGCGTAGCCGCCAGCGGCGACGATAATCAGCACCAGCCCGGCCCGGGCAGGCCGCGACAGGGGCCGCGCGGGGGAACGGTCAGCCTTCACTTTGCACCATGTAATCGTAGGATCCGACCTTGCCTTCGGCCAGCATGTCGCAGCGCACATCGAACGAGGTCAGCGCGCCGGGGGCGAGCGGACTGGCCGAACCGTAGCCATTGCCGGTGCCGATCAGCTTGCCGTCCTCGTCGTACAGCATCACCGTCACCTGGGTGCTGCTGGCGGCGACACTGCCCTTGTTGCGCAGCAGGCCCACCAGGCGGTAGGCGCCGTCGTTGCGTACCAACTGCAACTTGTCGGCGGCGACCTCGCGGGCGCTGCTGTGCGCCAGCGACGGCGTGGCCGGCTTCAGGGTGTAGCGGCTGTAGGCGGTATCGGGCAGGGAAATCGTCACCGGCGTGTATTCACCAGGCAGCAGGGTGCGCGCCATCGGCGAACCCGAGGAAGAGGACAGGGTCAGCTCGCCCTGGTAGAACGTGGCGGTGACGCGCGGCGCGTCGATCTTCTTGCCGGTCTCGTTGCGCATCAGCATCACCAGCTGGTTGCGGCCGCGTGCGCGAACTTCCTGCACATCCGTCAGCTTGACCAGCGCGGCATCGATGGGCGGGGGCGCCGCGCGCGAAGGCGAGCGGGTCGAGGAGCCAGTGTTGAACAAGGAAGCCGCGAGCGGCACCAGGATCGCGGCGAGCACCGCCAGCACGATCGCGGCCACCGCGGCCGGTTGCAGCCTGGCGGCGGGCGCCGGTTGCTGCATTCCGCGCAGGATCTTCTCCAGGCGCTGGGCGACGTTGTCTTCGACCAGGGTGACCGCGTGGCAATGGCTGCACTGGTACTCGTTGGTGTCGAGCTTGGTGAACTGGGCGCTGCCGCAAGTCGAGCAGGTCAGCGTCACCGTGTTGATCGTGGTCTGTTTGGGCGTCATGC
The DNA here is from genome assembly GCF_040084795.1 of Achromobacter sp. HNDS-1. Taxonomy (NCBI): domain Bacteria; kingdom Pseudomonadati; phylum Pseudomonadota; class Betaproteobacteria; order Burkholderiales; family Alcaligenaceae; genus Achromobacter; species Achromobacter sp. HNDS-1. The sequence goes on along the minus strand of NZ_CP157584.1, from coordinate 1,692,840 downwards.
GTGGAGACAGGCGGACCGCGTCCGGGGCGGCGCCGGGATGGCGCGGCCGAGCCGGGCGCGGCGGGCTTACTGGGCCGCAAGGATAGCGGCCGGGCGCGGGCGGCGGGGTGCATGAGCGCATCTGATTATTACAAAATGTAGGCGAAATGCCCGGACGGCCCCTGGCCCGGTGCTATCATCGCCGGCGTCGAATGCCCCTCTTGAATACGCCGTTCCCCAGTCGTTCCGCTTCAGGCCGCGATCTTTCGCGGCGGGGCCGAGCCGAGGCAGGTCAGGCTCTCCCCCAGCATGAGCATTCTCCAACACCTGTTGTTTCTCGCCTGCGTGGCGCTGGCAACCTACGCCCAGACCATGACCGGCTTCGCCTTCGGACTGGTGCTGCTGGGCCTGTCGGGCGTGTTCCAACTGGCGTCCGTGCCGGAGGTGGCCAATGTGGTCAGCGTCCTGTCGCTGGTGAACGCCGCCGTGACGCTGGCCCGCGCCAAGCCGCAGGTCAACTGGCCGTTGATGGCGCCGGCGCTGGTCAGCAGCCTTGCCGGCGTGGCCGTCGGCGTGACCGCACTCGCCTGGATCAGCGGCGCCATGGCGGTGTTGCTGCAATTGCTGCTGGGCGTCACCATCATGGCCTGCGCCGTGTTGCTGGTGGCGCGTACCCAGCCCCTGGCGCGCCTGTCGTCGCGCGCGTCGTTCCTGTTCTTCGGCGGGGTTTCGGGCGTGCTGGGCGGCTTGTTTTCGAGCGCCGGTCCCCCCATGGTCTATCACCTGTACCGTCAGCCGCTGCCGCTGGCTTCCATCCGCAACAGCCTGTTGGTGCTGTTTTCGCTGAATGCCGTGGTGCGCCTGGCGCTCGTGACGGGCCAGGGCGCCTTCATGGCGAGCTCGTTCTGGCTGAGCCTGCAGGCGCTGCCCGTGGTGATCGGGGTGACGTGGGTGGCGCGCCGCTATGCCACCGCCGGGTCGATGAAGACTGTCAAGCGGATGGTGTTCGTGCTGCTGCTGGCGGCCGGGCTGGGCCTGGTGGTGCCGGCGTCGCGGCTCCTCGCGGCGGGTTAGCCGCGAGGGATCCTCCGCCGCTGCCGCGGGCGCTCAGCCGTGTTCGCCCGAGATGTAGCGCTCGAGTTCGGTGATGATGAACTTCTGTTCGCTCATGACGTCCTTGACCAGGTCGCCGATGGACACCAGACCCACCAGTTTCTTGTCCTGGATGACGGGAAGGTGGCGGAAGTGGCGCTCGGTCATCAGGGCCATGCAGTGTTCACGTGTGTCTTCCGGGCGCACGTAGAAGACCGAATCGGTCATGATCTCGCGAACCTTGGTGGTGCGCGACGAGCGATCCTGCAGCACGATCTTACGGGCGTAGTCGCGCTCGGTGAGCATGCCCAGCACCTCGTCGCCGTCCGCCACCACCACGGCGCCGATGCTGCGTTCGGCCATGGTCTTGATGGCGTCATACACGGACGAGTCCGGCGAGACGGTCACGACGGGCGGGTTGGCCTTTTCCCTCAGAATCTCAGCAACTTTCTTCACGATGTGCTCCCGAATCGCTGGCAAGGTTCAAGCGCTGGCCCGAGCCCGCGCCGGATGCCTTGCGCCGGCGCACGGTCTGGCCGTAGCTCCATCCTAAGCCCGGCGACGGGATTGCCGCAAGTTCGCGTGCCTCACCGTTGCGGTCAGCCACAATAGCGTGGACGGGGCCGAGGGCGGGATCATCGCGCCATGTCATTTGATTCCGATATTTTCCGTTCATGGTCAAAGCCGATTGCCTGCCTGGGAATTTTTCTGTAATTTATAAGCTACATCATGGCCGTTGCGACAATTGAGTTGCGGCGCTACGTGACTGTGCAAGGCATATCGCCATTCGGCGTGTGGTTGCGCGAACTCGGTGACGCCAAGTTGCGGGCGTGGATCGAAGTGCGCCTGAAGCGGATCGGCGCCGGGCTTCTGGGCGATTGGCGGGCCGTCGGCCAGGGGGTTATCGAGTTTCGTCTGGATATCGGTCCGGGTTATCGCGTCTATGCCGGCAGGCATGGCGCTCATTTGATCGTGTTGCTGGCTGGGGGAGCGAAAGCCACGCAGCGGCACGACATCGAACTGGCCTGGCGTTATTGGGCGGACTGGAAGCAGAGGCAGGCATGAACAATCGCCACACTGACATCGCATCGGTTTCCCATGCCGCGGAGACCATCGCTGAATTGCGAGCGGACCACGATTTCGCGGTCGAATACCTGAAGGCGGCGCTGGAAGAACTGGACCATCCGGATCATCGCGCCGCCGGCTTGCTGGCGTTGCGCGACGTGGCGGAAGCCTATGGCGGCGTCGCCGCCGTCGCGGCGGCGGCGGGCATCTCGCGGGAGGCCCTGTACCGCGCGCTTTCGCCTCAGGGAAATCCAACGCTCAAGACATTGCTGGCCGTGCTGCATGCCGTGGGCATGCGGCTGTCCGTGGTGCCGGCGGGCGCCGCGCTGAAGGCCTGATACCACAAGGCCTTTGAGCCACTCCTCTGGTCCTATCTTTCAACGACCGTGCGGTGAGCGGCCGGCCCGCGCCGGCCGCCCCGTATCCTCAGCGGATCAGGAACCCGGCGCCCACCGGATCGTTCTTGTCGATGACCCAGCGCGCCGTGCCCAGGATGCTGGCCGTGCCCTTCACCGTCGGCCGCACCGCGCGGGTGCCGTTCAGGTCGACCTCGCCCAGCAGGCAGCCCTCGAAGGTGCCGCTGCCCAGCAGGCCTTCGGACTTGATCGGCTGGTTCAGGCCCATCTTGCCGCGCGCTTCGAACATGGCCATCATCGCGCTGGTGCCGGTGCCGCCGGGCGAGCGGTCGAGCTGGCCGGCGCTGAACACGTGCACGTTCTTGTAGAACGCGCCCTCGATCGTGGGCTGGTGCCAGAACGTAATGAAGTTCAGGTTGTTGATGTGCGCTTCGGTCGGATGCTGGATGCGCTGGCGGGCATTGAGCTGGTCGCGCACGATCAGGCCCATGCGAGACAGCTCGGTGCCGTTGTCCGGCGAGATGCGCAGGTCGCAGTTCGACAGGTCGACGATGCCGAAGTAGTTGCCGCCCCAGACGATGTCGGCCGACAGCTTGCCGTAGCCCGGCAGTTCCACCGGAATGTCCTGCGCGGCGACGTAGGCCGGCACGTTCTCGAAGCGCGTCCACAGCACGTTGTCGCCTTCCGAGGCCACTTCCGACACCACCAGGCCGGCGGTGGTCTCGAAGCGGATGCGGGTGATGCCGTCCTTGCCGCGCGGCACCAGGCCGTTGGCCACCATGGCCATGCTGACCGCGATGGTGCCGTGGCCGCACATGTGCGAATACTCGGTGCCGTCGATGTAGATCAGGCCGGCGTCGTACTCGGGGCTGGACGGCGGCGTGAGGAACACGCCGAACATGTCCTTGTGGCCGCGCGGCTCGCGCATCAGCGCCTTGCGCAGCCAGTCGTAGTGCTGCTCCAGGAACGCGCGCTTTTCCAGGATGGTGGAACCGGCGGGGTACGGAATGCCGCTGTGGACGATACACAGGGGCTCGCCTTCCGTATGGGTATAGATGACATCGAACGCGTCTTGCTTGCGCATGACAGTGACTCCAGGCGGTAGATAGGGGGAAGAGGAAAGTTATTTGCCGCGTTCGGACAGCATGTCCAGCCCGACGGTCAAATCCAGGATCACGATGGCGATGACCGCAGCCACGATCGTGGCGCCCGATACGGCTGCGATGGTCGGATCAATCGTGTATTGCACGTAGTTGAAAAGCTTCACGGGGATGGTGTTCAGGTCCGCCGTGGTGTTGAAAATCGACAGCTCCACATTGATCCATGACGAGATGAAGGCGAAGATCGAACCGGTCACGATGCCCGGACGGATCTGCGGCAGCACCACCAGGAAGAATGTGGTCCAGGGGTTGGCGCCCAGGTCGGCCGAGGCTTCCTCCAGCGCGCGCTGTTCCGGCGTCAACAGCGTCAGGGTGGAGCGCAGCACGAACGGCGCGATGATCACAACGTGGCCGATCAGGAGCAACAGGAAGCTGCGGGTCAGGCCGAAGTACGCGCCGAACTGCAGCAGCGCGGCGCCCAGCACGATGTGCGGCAGCACCAGCGGCGACATCAGCACCGAGGTCAGCGCGGCCTTGCCCGGAAACGCGTAGCGCGCCAGCGCCAGCGCCGCCGGCACCGTCAGCAGCACCGCCGCCACCGTGGCGGCCAGCGCCAGCACCGTGCTGGTGGTGAACGCGGCCACATAGCCGGCCTCGACCAGCAAGGTGCGGTACCACTCCAGCGTCCAGCCTTGCGGCGGGAACGCCAGGTACGGCGTGGCGGTGAACGACGCGCCCAGGATCACCACGAGCGGCAGCGCCAGGTAGGCCAGCACGGCCAGCGCGGTCAGGCGGATCAGGTGGCGGGCGATCATCGCGCGGCTCCCGGCAAGGTGGCGGCGCGATTGGCCAGCGCCACCAGGATCAGGGTGAAGACCAGCAGCACCATGCTCAGCGCGCCGCCGTAATGGAAATCGAACACCGTGCTGTATTGCTGGAAGATCAGCATCGACAGCACCGTGACGCGGCCGCCCGACAGCAGCGCCGGCGTCACGTAGGCGCTGACCGCCAGCGTGAAGACGATGATGGCGCCCGACACCACGCCGGGCAGCGTCAGCGGCCAGGTCACGTGCAGGAAGGTCGAGGCCGGGCTCGCGCCCAGGTCGGCCGAGGCCTGCTCGCAGGCCGGATCGACCCGCGCCAGCGCATTGCCGACCGCCAGCACCACGAACGGCAGCAGCACGTAGACCATGCCGATCAGAATGCCCAGCTCGGTGCCGATGAAGCGCATCGGCCGGTCCACCGCGCCGGTCGCCATCAGGCCCTGGTTGACCAGGCCGTTGCGTCCCAGCAGCACCATCCAGCCGAAGGCGCGCACGATGTTGCTGGTGAACAGCGGCACCACCAGCAGGATCACACAGGCGCGGCGCCAGGCCTGCCAGCGCACCACGCGCACCAGGTACCAGGCCAGCGGATAGCCCAGCACCAGGCAGGCGACGGTGGTGAACAGGGCCAGGCGGAATGTCACCAGGATCACGTCCCAGTGGTACTGGTCGGCCAGCACCTTCGTGTACTGCGCGAGCGTCGGCGTCAGGCCGTCCGGCCCGCCCGTAGCGCTGGCCAGCGCCACCACCGCCAGCGGCGCCAGGAAGAAGGCCGCGAAGAACAGCACCGGGGCCGCCAGCAGCAGGCCGGGGGAGAGCCAGGCGCGCCGCGTCATGGCTGGCCGCCGATCAGGTGCAGGTGTACGGGCGCGAACGCCAGCGTCACCTCGCCGCCGGCATGCAGGCCGCCGGGCGCGAGACCGCCGTGGCGCGCCACCAGGGTCTGGCCGCCGATGTCGACGTGGATCATGCTGTGGCTGCCCACATTGATCACGTCGCTCACGGTGCCGGTCAGCATGGCGTCGGCGCGCTCGCACAGCTTCAGGTCCTCGGGCCGCAGCACGGCCAGGCCGCGCGCCGTCGCCGGACGTTGGGCGAGCGGTACGCGCAGGCGCTGGGCATCCAGCATCAAGGCGCCGTCATCGGCCACCGTATAGGCGATGAAGTTGGCATCGCCGATGAACTCGGCGACGAAGCGCGTGGCCGGCTGGCGGTAGATGTCGGTGCCGGCGCCGACCTGTTCGATGCGGCCGGCGTGCATGACCACGACGCGGTCCGCCATGGTCATCGCTTCTTCCTGGTCATGCGTCACGAAGATGAAGGCGATGCCCAGGCGGGCCTGCAGATGCTTGAGTTCGAGCTGCATGCGCTTGCGCAGCTTCAGGTCCAGCGCGGACAGCGGCTCGTCCAGCAACAGCAGCTTGGGCTGGTTGACGATGGCGCGCGCCAGCGCCACGCGCTGCTGCTGGCCGCCCGACATTTCGCGGGGATAGCGCGGGCCGAAGTCGGCCAGGCCGACCATGTCCAGCGCATCCCGGGCGCGTTCCGCCGCCTGCGCCTTCGAGGCTCCCTGGCGCCGCGGACCATAGGCGACGTTCTCCAGCACCGTCATGTGCGGGAACAGCGCATAGTTCTGGAACACGGTATTGAGCGGGCGGCGATGCGCCGGCAGGCGGCTGACGTCCTGGCCGTCGATCAGGATGCGGCCCGATTCCGGCTGCAGGAAACCGGCGATCGACTTGAGCAGCGTGGTCTTGCCGCAGCCGCTGGGGCCCAGCAGCGCCACGAACTCTCCCTGCTGGATCGCCAGGTCGATGCGATCCAGCGCCTGGTAGGCGCCGAAGCGCATCGACACGCCTTCGATGGTGAGCAAAGCAGACATGGGAAGCGAACCTTGCTCAGCGCTTGCGGGCGACCTGCCGGTTCCACGCGTCGGTGACCTCGGCGCGGCGGGCGTTGATGATGTTCCAGTCGAACAGGCTCAGGTTCTTGACCGAACCCTCCGCGCCCCAGGGCAGCTTGCGGGCCACGTCCTTGGAGACCTGCACGTCCTTGACCGCCGGGCCCAGGTACAGCCTGGTCGCCAGGCAGGCGGCCGCGTCCGGCGTCAATGCGGTGTCGATGAACTTCTGTGCCGCGGCCTTGTTGGGCGCGCCCTTGACCAGATGCAGGCGGGCGTCGGTGGCCCAAACGCCTTCCTTGGGCACGGTGAAGCCGATGGGCAGGCCCTTGTCGATCAGGTCCCAGGCGCCGACGTTGAAATGCGCGCCGATCACCGCTTCGCCGCTCTGGAAGGCGTTGGTGGCCGCGCCCGAGCTGTCGAAGAACAGCGCGGTGTCCAGCGAGGCCAGCTTGGCATAGAGCGGCGCCAGGTTCGACGGGTCGATCGCCCACACCCGCGCCAGGAAGAAGATGAACGGCACGCCTGACGAGTTGGCGGGCGAGGGCACCGCCACCGCGCCGGCATACTCGGGCTTCCACAGGTCCTTCCAGCTGGTCGGCGGCTGTGTCACTTCCTTGGTGCTGTAGGTGATGCCGAGCGAGTAATAGCCGGTGCTGACCGCGAAGGCGGCATTGCCGTCGCGGTACACGCCCTGCTCGATGACGTTCTTCAGGTTGGGAATGGCGCTGGCGTCCAGCGCGTCCAGCACGCCGGCCTGCTGCGCCAGCTCGCTGATGCCGCCGTCCATCCAGGCCACGTCGATGGTCGGCGCGCCCTTCTGCTGCTGCAGCTTGGCCAGCGTGGTGGTGGAGGTGCCGACTTCCGGCACCACGGTGACGCCGGTGGCTTTGGTGAAGGGCTCGGCCACGCAGGCGCGGAACGCCTCGCCCCAGTTGCCGCCGTACCAGGCGACGGTGATTTTCTGCTGCTGCGCCAGCGCCGCGTGCGAAGCCATGAGCAGCCCCGCGCCGAGCGCCGCCGCGCCCAGCGCGCTGCGGGTGTTTGTTGCCATGTCGGATTCCCCTTGTAGATTTGTCGATCCGCGATTCATTGACTCAAGTACCACAGGCGCATCTTGGGCGATGCTCGGGAAAACGAGCTTGAAGGCGCGGGACATAAATTTGAATAATTGCGTCATGTCCGTCGCCGCGCCACCCCCGTCCTTGCCGCTCTCCTATGAAGACGGCGAAGCACACCTGCCTCAGGGAAAACCCGCCCTGACCATCGGCATCGTGCTGCTGGACCAGTTCACGCTGGCGGCGTTCGCCGGTTTCGTCGACGTGTTGCGGCTGGCCGGCGACCATGGCGGCCGCAGCCGCCAGATCCACACCGCGTGGCGGGTGATGAGCTGGGACGGCAAGCCGCGCTGCTCCAGCGCCGGCCTGACTATCGAGGTGGAGGCCGGCCTGCCCGACGACCCGGCGCAGTTCGACTACATCGCCATCTGCGGCGGCAACGACTATTCCAGCGGGCGCATGCCCGGACCGCTGCGCGATTGGTTGCGGCGGGCGGCGGCGCTGCGGGTGCGGCTGCTGGGCATCTGCACCGGCACCTTCGCGCTGGCGCAGGCCGACGTGATCGGGCCGCGCACGGTGTGCGTGCACTGGAATGTGCTGGAAACCTTCCGCGAGCGCTTTCCCGCGACCCGCGCGGTGGTCGACCGCCTGTTCGTCGATGAAGGCGACCTGATTTCCTGCGCCGGCTCCACCGCCGCCATCGACCTGGGCCTGTATCTGGTGGCGCGCCACTGCGGCCGCGACAAGGCCCAGCAGGCCATGCGTCACATGATGCTGCAGGGCGCGCGGCCGGGCCGCGTGCCGCAGGCGCATTTCCGCACCGACCTGTCCGGCATCCAGGATCTGCGGGTGCGCCAGGCGGCGCATTTCATCGAGCAGCGCATCGACAATCCGCCGCCGCTGGACGCCATTGCGCGGTATGTCGGCGTGGGCCGGCGCCAATTGGAACGGGCCTTCCGCCAGGCCACCGGGATGTCGCCAATGGCATTCCAGCGGCAACTGCGACTGGAATATGGCAGTTGGTTGTTGCTTAATAATGCCTGCAGCATCACGCAAATCGCGCTGGATTGCGGATTTGCCGACGGCGCGCATTTTTCACGCGACTTCCGCGCGCATTTCGGGCAATCCCCACGCCAGTTTCAACAAAGCCACGGGCGGCAGGCCGCGCGGCACGAAGGCGAGATCAGCGTCTTTCCCGCGTAGCCTTGCGCCCGCAAGGAGAGCGGCATGACATACGACCTTTGGTATTGGGACGGCATACCCGGACGCGGGGAATTCGTGCGCCTGGCGCTGGAGGCCGGGGGGATTCCCTATCGCGAACGCGCGCGCGAGCCGGGCATGGACGAAGACGCGCTGGTCAAGGACATGCTGTCCGACCGCAAGCATCCGCCGTTTGCGCCGCCTTATCTGGTGGCCGGGAAAATGACCCTGGCGCAAACCGCCAATATCCTGCTGTATCTCGGTGAAAAGCACGGCCTGGCGCCGGCCAGTGTCGAAGGACGCCTGTGGGTGAATCAATTGCAGCTGACCATCGCCGATATGGTGGCCGAGGCGCACGATACCCATCATCCGATCTCGTCGAGTGACTATTACGAAGACCAGAAAGAAGAGGCGGCGCGGCGCGCCCGCGATTTTCGCGAAGCACGCATTCCGAAGTTCCTGGGCTACTTCGAGCGGGTGCTGGCCGGGCAGGACGCCTGGCTCGCCGGTGGCAAGCGCTGGAGTTATGCCGACCTGTCGCTGTTCCATCTGGTCGACGGCCTGCTTTATGCCTTCCCGCGCCGCATGGGAACGCAGGCGGCCAGATTCCCCAAGGTCATGGCCTTGCATCGGCGCGTCGCCGAACTGCCGGCCCTGCAGGCGTATTTCAGCAGTGGCCGGCGCCTGCCGTTCGGCGAAGGCATATTCCGCCATTATCGAGAGCTGGACGCGGAATAACTGACGATTCCGATTCTCCATCGAATCCGCGGAGCCTGCGTGTGCGCCAGCTTTGGTCTGGCTTGGATGGGTCGTCGTCAAGGTTGGCCCCATTATTGGCGGGTACCGATTCTGAAATCCATCTGAAAATACGGGGGCGGATTCGTATTAACCCTGATTAATACCGCGATGGCGGCCCGGGTTAATCGTGAAACCCAGTGAGATGGCGGCCGTCGGTTTTTTTTTGACAAGTCGCTGATGAATATATTGAGAACGCCTCATTTTTAGGATTAAATATTTTCGACTGGATACATTCTTCCTTTTTTTGTAATCACCGACCTGCCGTCGCCACGTTGGCGACGGACTCGCAGGCAAGCGCGTGCACGCGGCGCGGCGTGCACGGCCTGATTCCCGGGACGCGCCAGCAGTCTGCTTCAGATAAGCCAACTGGTTCCTTCATCGGTTTTCAGCAAACTCGTCCCATTTCCTGCGGGAGACGTCAACATGCAATGGCTTACCCTCAAACGGCTGCTGCGTGCCGAGCGCGGCATGCGGAAAGCGGATCTATACGGGCAGATAGCGGCCATTCACAAGGCACAGGCGGTGATCGAATTCGATCTCGAAGGCCACGTGCTGATGGCCAACCAGAATTTTCTCGACACCATGGGCTATGAGCTGGACGAAGTCCTGGGGCAGCATCACCGTATGTTCGTGGTGCCCGACGAACGGGAATCCGCCGAGTACCTGGCTTTCTGGGACAGGCTGGGCCAGGGCGCGCACGACACCGGGCGTTATCGCCGCATCCGCAGAGACGGCGGCGATGTCTGGCTGCAGGCCAGCTATAACCCGATTTTCGACAAGCACGGCCGCCCTTTCAAAGTGGTCAAGTACGCCACCGATATTACAGAGCAGCAGCAGCGCCAGGCGGATACCGAGGGCCAGCTCGAAGCTATTTCCAAAGTTCAGGCGATTATCGAATTCGAGTTGGACGGCACCATCATCCGCGCCAACGATCTCTTTCTGAACGCGGTCGGATATCGCGCGGAGGAAATCCTCGGCCGCCACCACAGCATGTTCGTGCTGCCAGAAGAGGCGCGCAGCGCGGCCTATGCGGAATTCTGGCGCAAACTGCGCAGTGGCCGGCACGATACCGGTCAATACCTGCGGATCGGCAAGAATGGCCGCCATGTGTGGATTGAGGCCAGCTACAACCCGATTTTCGATGCTGAGGGCAGGCCATTCAAAGTGGTGAAATTCGCCACTGACATCACCAAGCGTTTTACCGCCGCGCAGACGCTGCGGGTGGCGGTGCAGGGATTGACCGAAAACGCGGAGCGCGCCGGTCAGGCCAATACCCTGGCGCTGGATGCCTGCCGCGTCGCCGAGCAGGGCGGCAAGACCGTGGCCGGGGTGGTGCGGACCATGGGCGCGATTACCGACAGCTCCAAGCGTATTTCCGAAATCATCGGCGTGATGGACGGCATCGCGTTCCAGACCAATATCCTGGCCTTGAATGCCGCGGTCGAGGCCGCGCGCGCCGGGGCGCATGGCAAGGGGTTCGCGGTGGTGGCGGCGGAAGTGCGCAGCCTGGCGCAGAACAGCGCGGCCGCGGCCAAGGAAATCAAAGGCCTGATCACCACCTCGGTCGAGCAGATCGAGAGCGGCGCGGGCCAGGTTCAGTCCGCCGGCGCCACGATGGAGGACATCGTGGCTTCTTCGCGCCGGGTCACCGAGATCATGGGCGAAGTGGTGCAGGTGTCACTGGCGCAATCCGCCAAACTGGCCGAGGTCACCGAAGACATCACCCAGATGACGGCCGAAGCCGCTGCCGCGTTGCAGTCCGCCCATGAGTTGCATGGCGGGGCGGTGCTGCGGCCAGCGGTCAAGCCGGTGACCCCGTCGGTGCGCGCGCGCCCGGCGGCCAATACGCCGATGCCGCCCAAGCCGGTGCTGGAGTACGTGCGCTATTGAAGGGCCGGGCGGCTGCGGCCCGGGTGCGCTATAAATACGGTCTTGTCCGAACCCGTCGGCCCGGGCGGGAGCTTTCCCACCCGGGCCGTGTTTTTCCGCGGTACTTCCTCATGACCGAATCCGAAGCCCTGGCGCTTGCCACCCACCGTCATTACAAGGGCGGCCTGTATCGCTATATCGATACGGCCCGCCATTCCGAGACCGAGGAATCCATGGTGGTGTACGAGCACCTGTGGCCGCACACGCGCGGTTTGTGGGTACGTCCCGCCGATCTCTTCTTTGGCCAATTGGCCGACGGTTCGCCGCGCTTCGCGCCGCTCCGGCCGACGGTGTAGTCCATGGCCTTTTATTACCGCAGGACCCGTCCGGCCGGTGCCGGCGCGGGCGCGGGCGGCGCGGCCAAACCATCCGCGGCGCTGTCGGCGGCCCTGGACGCCTTGCGCGGCCCGTTCGTCGTGGCCGACCTGGAAACCACCGGGTTGTCCACCGCCTCCTGCGAAATCCTGGAATTCGCGGCGGTGCGGGTCGAGCCGGGCGACGCGGCGCGGCGCGAGTACACCCAGGTGGTGCGCACGCGCGCCGTGGTGCCGCCCTTCATCACCCGCCTGACCGGCATCACCCAGGCCGAGGTCGATCGCCGGGGCGTGCCCGTGGCGCAGGCGTTCGCGGCTTTCCTGGATTTCGTCGAAGACCTGCCGGTGTTCTTCCACAACGCTTCGTTCGACCGCCGTTTCCTCGGCGCCGCCGCGCTCGAGACCGGCATGCCCTTTGCCAACGCCACGCACTGCACGCTGGCGCTGGCGCGGCGGGCCTGGCCGGAACTGCCGTCGCACAAGCTGGACGTGCTGGCGCGGCATGTTGGCGCGTCGGAACCCACTCACCGGGCCCTTGCCGACGTGCGCACCACGGTCGCCGTGGCGCTGGCGGCGGGTTCAAGGCTGGCGCCCGCCTGAGGCCGCGCCGGCACGCAACGGAGCAATCATGTCCGACCTGGAACAGATCCGGCTGGCGCTGCGGGAATTCACCGCCGAGCGCGATTGGCAACGGTTTCATTCACCCAAGAACCTGGCGATGGCGCTGTCGGGCGAAGCGGGCGAGCTGCTGGCGCTGTTCCAGTGGCTGACCGAAGAGGAATCGCGCCAGCCGCCGGCCACATTGCGGGCGCACGTGGCCGACGAGATCGCGGACGTGCAGATGTACCTGGTGGCGCTGGCGGACCAGCTAGGCGTGGACATTGCCGCCGCGGTCCAGGCCAAGATGGCCAGGAACGCGTTGAAGTATCCCGCGGACCGTTTTCGCGGCAGCGCGCGCAAATACGACGATCCGCCGGACGAGGCCTGAGCCTCAGATCACCTTTTGTTCGTGATGCACCTGGGGCGGTTCGACGAAGAATCCCGCCACCAGTTTGCGCCACTCCTGAAAATCGGCAGATTCCCGGAAATCCACCATATGGTTTTCGACGGTTTCCCAGTCCACCACCAGCGTGTAGCGTTGCGGCTGTTCGATGCTGCGATACAGCTCCATGCCGTGGCAGCCGCGGGCGCGCAGGAACAGCGGCCTGGCCTGGGCCACGCCGGCTTCGAACAGGGCCTCCTGTCCTTCGCGCACGTGGATGCTGGCAATCTCCTGGATCATGATGGTGTCTCCGGATAAAAGGGCCGGGCAGGAGCCGGCCGGGCGAAGTAGTATGGCGCAAAATCCCGCGCCCATGAACCGATCCGTCCTCACCCTGCCGCGCTTTATCGCCGCCCGCCTGCTCTGGTACGCGGGCGTCGCGACGCTGGCCGCCATGGCCCTGGCGTCGCAAACCCTGTTCAGCGTGGCGGCGGTGCTGTCGGCCATTGCGATCTACATTCCGGTGTCCATGCTGGCCCTGCCGCTCATGGCGTGGCTGGTCCTGCGCCGGGCGCCGGCCGAGCCGCCGGCGGCGCTGGCGCCGGCCTGGCCTTGCTGGCTGGCCGCGGTAGCGGGCATCGCGCTACTGGCCGGCTACCATCTTTCCGCGTGGCTCGAACTGGCCGAAGGTGGCGTGCTGCTGCTGCTCATCGCGGTGGACCTGGCGCTGGCGCGACGCGAATCCGCCCGCCTGTTCGACCACCTGGCGGCCCGTCGTCCACGTTGAGCGCGGCGGTCTCGCGCTCATCCTGACAGTAAGCCTAAAGAATATTCTCGTCGCGACCGTCGCCGTGCGCGCTAGGGAAATCGTGCGAGTACGTCCCGCGACTTCCCATCCAATGAGCTGAGATGCGCCGCAGCATCCAGGCCGCCGGGGCGCCACGTATCCGCCATATGCATGGCCCGCGCGGCGGTGTTCGCAGATTCCACGCCATCTTTTACGTCTTCTTCCTCAGTCTCATGGGACCGGTCGCCCGTTTAACCGATACCGACGTCCTTAGGACGGCGCAATCATTCCGTACCAATACAAAAGTCCCAAGCGCGGCGTTGCCATATAGGCGTACTGCGCCCGGGGGGTAAAGGTCCGCGCCGGTCGGCCACCGGCACCTGTCCATCCGCCTGGGGCGGATCAGGAGGAGCTCAAATGAAAAAGCTCGCAGCAGTCGCAACGTTGTCCCTCGTCGCGGTTTCGGCCGCTTATGCGAGCGGACCGGGCCAGCCCAGCATTTCCGCGTCTGGCCATGTCGGCACCATCACGGGCACGGTGTCGTCGGTCTCCACGGGCACTTCCGTGGTCTCGACCCAGATCAACGGCTATGGCTCGTCGAGCCAGACGTCGTTCGGTGAAACCGGAGGCGTTGCCACCGCCGGCGGATCCTTCAGCCCGGATGGAACCACCGCGGTCACCAGCACGCGGCAGTACGCCACCAGCGAGACCTACGGCCACATCCAAGGTAATGCCCCGATCATGGTCGGCGACAGCATTGCCAACGGTGGCGCCACGTTCGGCAGCACTACCACCAACGCGACGGCGACGGGGACGTTCAATGCCGGCGCGATCGGGGCGACCGCATCGATCCACGGCGTCGGTCCGGTGGGTGGTTTTGGTCACTGAGCAGCACGCAATCCGGACGGCTTCGGCCGTCCGGTCGAGAGGACATCATGAAAACCCTTGCGCTTGCCTTATCCCTGTCGCTGGTGGCCTTTTCCGCCGGGGCCCAGACCAGCACTTCTTCCTCGACCACCTCGGCGTCATCGGGCTCGACCAACGCCGGCAACAACCAGGGCGTCACGTTCAATTCCAACAACAGCGGTTCGAGCACCCTGCGCACCGCGCCGCCGATCGGCGCGCAGAGCTTCTATGGTTCGTTCTCCTCCGACAGCTGCATGGTGTCGGCCGGCGGCGGGGGATCGGTGGTCGGGTTCGGCATGAACGTGGCTTTCCCGGTCGAGGATCAGAAGTGCAGCCTGCGCCGCAACTTCGAGCGCACCATGCAGGCGGCGGCCTCCACCAAGGACCCGGATCGCTCGCGTCGGCTGGAGACGGCGGCGGTCGATATCCTGTGCCAGACCGATGACCGCACCAAGGCCGCGTTGACCGCCCAGGGCCTTTGCACCAATCCCTCGCTGACGACGGCGGACCACCGCTTCGAGAATCCCACGCCCAACGTCGCCCAGGCCGCGCCCGCGCCCGCGCCGACCCAGGCGCTGTACGCGCCGGCGCCGTCCGCGGGCCCCGGCCCCGTCGCGCAGACCTATCCGGTCATGTCGGTGCAGAACACCATGGCGAACTCCCCGCCGTTGCGCAATCCGCGCATGGACCGGCAGGGGTTGGTGGACTTCTATTCTCCGGGCTGACGATCGTGCGCGACGATCGCGGTTTCCGGCAGTCAGGGCGTGGCGGCGGGCCGGGCCGCGGCGCCCGGCTCCTCGGTGGCATCGGGACGCGGCAGGGGGGCGGTCTGCGGAGCCGATGCCAGCAGCATCGTGGGCGGCGACGAGACTTCCAGACCGGCCTCGTGCAACCGCTGCAGCAACGTGAACAGCAGCGCGCTGCGCACGCCATAGGCCGCGCGCGGGGACGAAACATAGCCTTTGGCGTTGAACATCAGGTTGCCGCCTTCGATGCCATCCAAAAACACGTTGGGCGCCGGCGTGTCCAGCACGTCTTCATGATCGGTGAAGGCCTGCAGGATCAGTTCGCGCACCCGCTGCGCATCGGTTGACAGCGGCAACGGCAGTTTGATCTGCACCAGCCCCAGCGGATTCGAGCGCGTGACGTTGCGTACCGTCTTGGTCACGAATTCCGAGTTCGGCACGATCACCGTCGAGCGGTCTCCCATCTGGATCTCCGTGGCCCGCACGTTGATGCGCAGGATGTCGCCTTCGACGCCTCCCAGCGATACCCAGTCGCCCACCTTGACCGGACGCTCGGCCAGCAGGATCAGGCCCGACACGAAGTTCTGCACCACCGCCTGCAGGCCGAAACCGATACCCACGGACAGCGCGCTGGCGATCCACGCGACCCGTTCCAGGCCGATGCCCGCGGCCGACAGCGACAGCGCCACCGCCAACACGAAGCCGGCGTAGCCGAACAGCGTCGCCGCCGACAGCTGCATGCCCGGATCCAGTTCGGTGGTGGGCAGGTAACGGTTCGACAGCCAGCGCTTGAGCATCTTCACGCCCAGCAGCGACAGTCCCAGCACCAGCAGCGCCTGCAGCACGGCGCCCGGCCGGATCTGGGCCTCGCCGATGGCCAAGCCCTTGCGCAGTTGGTCGAAGCGCTGCAACAGATCCATCGGCCCTTCGCCGAAGGGCGCCAGCAGCAGGATCAGGGCCAGCAGGCCCACCGCCACGCGGCCCACGCCGGACAGCAGCACGGCGGCCTGGTCGCGCAGGCTGGGGCCGTCGCTGTCTTCCCGGTGCGAGGTGCCCAGCAGGGTGCTGAAGCCGTCTTCGATCAGCACGGATAGCAGGTAGGCCGACGCCAGGATGATCACGACCCACAGCACCTGCTTGGTCAGGAAACTGCCGAACGCCACGTACCCCGCCAGCAGGCTGGCCAGACTGATCACCAGCACCGTGCCGGTCGCGGTCAGCAGCAGCGATGTCCAGAAGGGTGGGGGCGGGCCATCTTCCCGCAGCGCCTTGCGCCGCAGCCGGCGGCCGATCGACAGCGCCACCGCCATCGTCACCATCACGAACACCGCCACGATGCCGGTCAGCGTGATGGTGGTGGTCAGGCTGGCGTTCAGCAGCACGGGCAGTCGCTCGGCCAGCCAGATCAGCACGACGATCACGCCCAGGACGCCGGGCAGCCAGCGCAGGCGATACGCGACCTTGTCGGAGATCGGGGGCAGGCGCCAAGACGGCCGCTTGGCCGACAGCAGCGCGTATCCCAGGCCCGACACATAGCCGCCAAAACAGACCGTCGCGACCAGATTGGCCAGCAGCGCGCTGGTGCTTTCCGATAGCTGTGAGTTCCAGTCCAGGCCGACGTGGATCAGCAGCGCAATGATTCCCGGCGTGGCGACGGCCAGGGTCAGGAACGCCACCGCCAGGAACGAGCGGCGCAGGCGTCCCGGCGGCACGCGCGTGGCCGTCAGCCGTAGCAGCATCCGGCCGATCCAGACGCGCAGGGCGATCGCCAGCGCCGCCGCCGCGGCCAGCAGCAGCCAGCCCCATTTGGGCGTCTGTCCGACTGCGGTGGCCAAGTCGTCGCGCAACGCTACCAGCCGTTCGAGATCGCCAGGAAACTCCTCGCGGAATTCGGCCCAGAACTGGCTCGACAGGAAAGAGTCGCGCCGCTCGCCCAGCCGGGCCTGGAATTGCGTGCGGCGCAGGCCGGAAATCTGCTCAGCCGTCTGGCCGGCGTCGACCGACAGCAGCCGCGCCAGCTTGATCTGGGCGTCCAGCGCGCGGCTGCTCTTTTCCAGCTGCATGCGTTGCGCGGCCACGTCGGCGGCTTCCTTGACGCCTTCCGGCGGCGTGCCCAGCTCGCTCAGGCGCGCCGTGACGCTGGCCAGTTGCGGCGCGAGCGCGTCGGCGGTGGCATCCGCCTTGGACTGGATATCGAGCACGTCGCCGCGTTGCTTGAGCAGGTCGGCGTCGTCGGTTTCGTCCGGCACGCGCTTGCGGATGTCGTCGAGCTGCTTGCGCGCGCCGGCCAGCATGGTGTCGATCTCGGCGGGCGAGGTGGGGGCGGCGGCGAACGCCGGCGCCAGGCACAGCGCCAGCAGCAGGGCGGCGATCAGCGTCGCCAAAGAGCGGGTGCGCGGCAGGGCGCGCAAAAGCGGGTGTTGCGGATTCGGGATCATGTTTCTTGGGGGCGACAGACTCGCATCGAGGCGGCAGCATAACAAGCCGTTGACGGGTCCGTTGCAACAAAAACTCCGCTGCGTCCCCCTTAGAAGCGAGGCGGCAGGCGATCGATCCGACGGCCGTTGGTTTCCAGGAAAACGGGGCCGGATTCGTGCCGGTCTTTCTCCGTCCGGCGGCGCGCCTGGAGGCCGGGCGGACGGGTGTTTCAAGGGCGTCCGGCGCGCTTGCGGGCGGCGGCCGATCGTGGGCCTCCCAATACCTCATCGCACACCTCGAGCCAGGCGCGGGCGGCGTACGACAAGTAACCCGATTGCTGCCAGATGTGCCCGACTTCCCATTGCAGGCCGGACTTGGCCAGTTTCGCGGTGCTCAGGCCGCGGGTCTTCATGCGCCGCATCAGCGGTTCGGGCAGCAACGCCGCGCCCAGGCCTGCCGATGCCATCGCCACCAGGAAATCCCAGTGCGCGCTCTGGGCTGCGATGCCGGGCTGCAGGCCGGCGTCGGCAAAGGCCTGGCGTAGCCGCCGCGTCATGGCGAAATCGTCCGTGGGGATCAGCAGGCGGGTATCGCGCAGCGCGCTCAGCGGCAGCGAGGTCTTGCCGGCCCAGGCCGCGTCCGGCGGCCCGATCACCCAGATCGGATAGCTGCCAAACGCCTGCGCAGCCAGGCCGCTGTCGGCGGCGAGCGGCAGGATAGTGGCGCCCACCTCCAGTTCGCCGCCGGCGACCAGGTCCTCCACCGTGCGGCCGGTGCCTTCGCGCAACGTCAGGTGGATGCCCGGATGCTGTTCTCGAAAGCGCTTGACCACAGGCGTAAACAGCAGGTTGATCATGGGCGGAATGCCGACTTCCAGCGAGCCGCGCTGCAACTCGGCGGTCTGGCGCAGTTCCTCGCTCAGCTGGCGCATGGTCTCCAATACCTGCAGGCCACGCTGGTACATCACGCGGCCGGTGTCGGTGGGCCGCGCCGTATGGCCGTCGCGCACCAGCAGCGGCGTGCCCGCCTCCTCTTCCAGCTGGCGGATCATCTTGCTGACCGTGGACTGGGTCACGAACAAAGCCTTGGCCGCCTGCGTGAAGCTGGCATGCCGGACTGTTTCGACGAAATACCGCAAGGCGCGCACATCCACGACTCATCTCCTGCGCAAAGCGCGGAACCTCCAATCAATGAAAAAAACGACTGGATTGGATGATTTTAAGTCATTACGAGATTTGGCTGCCGCTTCCTATACTGCGGAAAATTCGTCCGAAAGCCGACCCGTCGGGGGCTTCGGGCGTCAGGAAACGCCGCGCTAGACGGTGCCTGGATGCGAACGGACTGGTCGTCGCATCCGGCCGCGAGCCGTCGGCTTTTTAGAATCTGGAGACACCATGCACACCGACCGTATCCGCCATCCCGGGCTGCGCGCCAAGATCACGACCGCCGATCAGGCGGCCTTGCTGGTGCGGGACGGCATGACCGTCGGCATGAGCGGCTTCACCCGCGCCGGCGACTGCAAATCGGTGCCCGCCGCGCTGGCCGCGCGCGCCGAGCGCGAACCGTTGTCCATCACATTGATCACCGGCGCCTCGCTCGGGCACGACACCGACAAGATGCTGGCGCAGGCCAACGTCCTGGCGCGCCGCCTGCCATTCCAGGTCGATACCACCCTGCGCCGCAAGATCAATCAGGGCGAGATCGCCTTCATTGACCAGCATCTGTCGGAAACCGCCGAGCAACTGCGCGCCGGCCACATCGGCCCGGTCGACGTGGCCATCATCGAAGCCGCCGCCATCACCGAGAGCGGCGCGATCGTGCCCACCATGTCGGTGGGCAATTCCGCCTCGTTCGCGCAGCAGGCGCAACGCGTCATCATCGAACTGAATCTGAGCGTGCCTGCCGCCATCGAAGGGCTGCACGACATCTACGTGCCCACCGACCGCCCGCGGCGCCAGCCCATGGCGCTGATGTCGGCCGACCAGCGCATCGGCCAGCCGTTCATCCAGGTCGACCCGGACAGGATCGCCGCCATCGTCATTACGCAGGAGCCGGACAGCCCGTCCAATGCGCTGCCGCCGGATGCCGAGACCAACGCCATCGCGGCGCACATCAATAACTTCCTGCGCGCGGAGGTCGACGCCGGCCGCCTGACCAACTCGCTGCTGCCGCTGCAGGCCGGCATCGGCACCATTGCCAACGCCGTGCTGCACGGCTTCGAGGCCTCGGATTTCGACGCCTTGACCATGTACTCGGAGGTACTGCAGGACAGCGCGATCGAACTGCTCGACCAGGGCAAGCTGGCCTTTGCCTCGGCCTCATCCATCACGGTTTCCAAGCCCGTGTATGAAAAGATCCTGGCCAACATCGAGCACTATCGCGAACGCATCGTGCTGCGTCCGCAAGAGATCAGCAACGCGCCCGAAATCGTGCGCCGCCTGGGCATCATCGCCATCAATACCGCGCTGGAGTTCGACATCTACGGCAACGTCAACTCGACCCATGTCGGCGGCACCCACATGATGAACGGCATTGGCGGTTCCGGCGACTTCGCCCGCAATGCCCATCTGGCGATCTTCGTGTCCAAGTCCATGGCCAAGAATGGCGATATCTCCAGCGTCGTCCCGATGGTCTCGCATGTCGACCATACCGAGCACGATGTCGACGTGCTGGTCACCGAATGCGGCCTGGCCGACCTGCGTGGCTTGGCGCCGCGCGAGCGCGCCCGCGCCATCATCCGGCATTGCGTGCATCCGTCGTACCGCGACGCGCTGCAGGATTACTTTGACCGCGCCTGCGAGCGGGGCGGCCAGACCCCGCACCTCTTGGAAGAAGCCTTCTCCTGGCACCAGCGCTTCAACGAGACCGACAGCATGCGAGCGGCCTCGCCCGTCGCTCGCAAGGTCGCCTGACGATAGTGCCCATGCCGGCCTCGCGGGGCCGGCGCCGCCCCGTCAAGCGTTCGCTTCGGGTGTAGGGCGGACATGGGCGTGGTGCTCGGCGGTCACCAGTCCCTTGCTCGATCGTTCCAGTTCGTCGCGCAACCACTGCTTCAGGGCGACCAGCGGCGCCCACTCGCGCAAGCTGGGCCGATAGACCAGGTGATAGGTCTGGGCCTGCTCATAGTGCACGGTCACGGGCGAAACCTGCACCAGCCGGCCCGCGCGGATCGCGTCCGCCGCCAGCAGTTCCCGCCCCAGCGTGATTCCCAATCCCTGTTCCGCCGCCTGCAGCATCATGCCGGCATCATTGAACGTCGCCACCGGGGTGATCGGCACGCTCAGGCCCGCGGCATTGAACCAATGCTGCCACATGTCGCGTTCGCCCAGCAGCGGCTGCCGCGCCAGCGTCTCGGGGGTGTGGTCGGGCAGCGCCGCGGCGGTTTCCGGCGAGGCCAGCGCGATCAGCGGCAAGGGCATATCGAACAGCGGTTCCGACTCCACGCCGGGCCAGGGGCCACGGCCAAACCGCAAGGCCGCATGAAAGCCGTCCCGCAGCAAGTCCACCACTTGTTGCGAGGTCTCGATTTCCAGTGAGAGTTCTGGGTGGCGTTTGTGCCAGCGGGCCATGCGTGGCAGCAGCCAGCGCTGTGCGAACGATGGCAGCACCGACACGCGCAGCCGCTGCGCGCTGCCGCGGGCGGCGGCCGAGGCTGCCATGAGGCCCTCGTCCAGCAGCGCCATGGCGCTCTGTACGCTGCATAACAGCGCCGCCCCGGCCGGGTTGAGCACGATGCCGCGCCCGCTGCGTTCGAACAGCGGGAAACCCAACTGTTCTTCCAATCCCTTGATCTGCTGGCTGACCGCGCTATGAGTCAAGTGCAGGCGGTCGGCCGCCGCGCGCAGGTTCTGCAATTCGGCGACGGCGCGGAAGGCGGGCAGGGTGTTCAGGGGCAGGCGCATGGGTCGGTGAAAGGCAAGGGCTGTAAGAGCGCGATTCGTCGCGGTATCGCCGACGATATGGCTGCCGGGACGATTAGCTTATTTGGTTAGATTAACTGACCATGATGGGTAAAACAATTCGATTTTCAGCGGTTATTTGGGCGACTACGCTTACCAAAACGGAGCAAATCCAGGAGTCCATCCATGTCCGCCCAAACCCGTATCCAGACAGCCCCCCCGTGCGGTAGCGCCAGCCCGGCCCCGACGCGGGCCCATGGGCTCGACGTTTCGCAGCCGGTTTTCCCGGCAATCCGCGCGGCCGCGCCTATGGGGGTGGCTCCCCAGTTGTCCGTCACCGCCGATCGTCCGACCCGGCCCTCGGGCGGTTTCATCGGCCGTCTGTGGCGCGCCTATCGCACTTGGCGCGCCGACAGAATCCTGCGTAACCTGGCGGACGAGATGGACGCCCATATGCTCAAGGACGTGGGCGCGCCGGAATGGGTAGTGAGTCGGGCCACCCTCGAGCAGTCGCTCAGGCGCATCACCCGTATCGACACCCTGCGCTGGTGAGGGCAGGGCAAGAAGTGCTCTCCGCGATGACAGGCCTGGCCGCTTATGCTGTGCCTATATATAGAGATAGAGAGGGGCGCTGCCGGGGATCGACTTCCTATAGATATAGAGATGGACGCTGCCGGGGGGCGACTTCGTTGAAAGAACGGAATCACTCTCCAATTCTTCGCGGCTGTACGACGCAGCTGACTCGAAAGCATGACTACCCGGTGCAAGCGCTTTCACTCTTGCGCATAGGGCTGGCGGAGCGAAGGGGTCAGCCTCCCTGAGGTAGAAGAGGCGCGGACTTTGTGCTGCCTCCGTATATATAGAGAGGCGCGGCGTTCGGATGGCGGGGATTGCCGGGCCCGCATGGTGAGGCACCTTCATGGCTTCCTGGCTTCCGGATCTCCCTGCCCATCCATGGCTCCCGTCCCCTATAGTCCGTCGCCCCTCGTTCAGTCGGTCCCGCAACGAACCTGACTTGGCACGGGGACCTTGCCGTGGCGACCCTTGCTGCGCCGTGGGGGCAAACATCATCTTTCTGCAAAATGGCTGTCATCCCGGCGTGACAAGCCAAAAATCTGTGCTATAGTCTCGCTCCTTCGCAGTTCACGCAGTTTTGTGAGCCGCGAAGCCAGGCAAGTGCAACGGATTTGGCGCTACGGCGACGAATCTGCCGCAAGGCAGCAAGGCGGTGAGTCAGTGATGATTCTCTCGAACCGGCGGTCAGCGAATTTTGCGTAAGTCGGTGCAAATCAGGCAGAAGCCAGTTGCACGATCTGCAAAAATTGTGCTATAGTCTTGGGCTTGGCTGGTGACGGCGAATCAGGGTTTACCCGATAGGGTGGTCTGAATGGCGTTGCAAGCCGACTGGGCGGTAACCAACCTCTGGAGCGATCTGGGGCTGCTGCGAAGTGAAGCGATTCACGAAGCGGCGGGGTTGCAAGATAGGATGCAAATTAGGCAAAAGCCGGTTGCATAATCTGCAAAAGTTGTGTTATAGTTTCAGGCTTGGCAGTTACCGAAAACTTAGGGTTAACCCTGCTATTTCGATAGCTGCTAAAGAGAAAGCCGGGCGCGAGCCTGGTGAGGCCTGAAGAGGTCGTAGGCAAGGCAGCGAAGTGAAGCAAGCAACGCTGACTTGACAAACGATAAAAACTTCTTCATAATCTCGTTTCTCTGCTGCTGACACAGCGATCGACGCGAAAGCGAAATCGCCGAAAAAAGCAGAAGATGTAGTAAGTAGTTTGGTAGTACAGAATTTAGCAGTACCGCTCTTTAACAATTAAACAACCGATAAGTGTGGGCGCTTGATGCGAGTGCACAGTGACTGGTTTTTAAAACCTGTCACAAGCACAATGAAATCAAGTGCTCACTAGAAGTGAAGTACCTTAGATGTCAAGTCTAAGCACATACCTCACTTCCTTTGAGTAGCGACGTATGACTCGGTTCTTCGGAACTAAGAAATACGAAACAAATACAGAGATTAAACTGAAGAGTTTGATCCTGGCTCAGATTGAACGCTAGCGGGATGCCTTACACATGCAAGTCGAACGGCAGCACGGACTTCGGTCTGGTGGCGAGTGGCGAACGGGTGAGTAATGTATCGGAACGTGCCCAGTAGCGGGGGATAACTACGCGAAAGCGTAGCTAATACCGCATACGCCCTACGGGGGAAAGCAGGGGATCGCAAGACCTTGCACTATTGGAGCGGCCGATATCGGATTAGCTAGTTGGTGGGGTAACGGCTCACCAAGGCGACGATCCGTAGCTGGTTTGAGAGGACGACCAGCCACACTGGGACTGAGACACGGCCCAGACTCCTACGGGAGGCAGCAGTGGGGAATTTTGGACAATGGGGGAAACCCTGATCCAGCCATCCCGCGTGTGCGATGAAGGCCTTCGGGTTGTAAAGCACTTTTGGCAGGAAAGAAACGTCGTGGGTTAATACCCCGCGAAACTGACGGTACCTGCAGAATAAGCACCGGCTAACTACGTGCCAGCAGCCGCGGTAATACGTAGGGTGCAAGCGTTAATCGGAATTACTGGGCGTAAAGCGTGCGCAGGCGGTTCGGAAAGAAAGATGTGAAATCCCAGAGCTTAACTTTGGAACTGCATTTTTAACTACCGGGCTAGAGTGTGTCAGAGGGAGGTGGAATTCCGCGTGTAGCAGTGAAATGCGTAGATATGCGGAGGAACACCGATGGCGAAGGCAGCCTCCTGGGATAACACTGACGCTCATGCACGAAAGCGTGGGGAGCAAACAGGATTAGATACCCTGGTAGTCCACGCCCTAAACGATGTCAACTAGCTGTTGGGGCCTTCGGGCCTTGGTAGCGCAGCTAACGCGTGAAGTTGACCGCCTGGGGAGTACGGTCGCAAGATTAAAACTCAAAGGAATTGACGGGGACCCGCACAAGCGGTGGATGATGTGGATTAATTCGATGCAACGCGAAAAACCTTACCTACCCTTGACATGTCTGGAATGCCGAAGAGATTTGGCAGTGCTCGCAAGAGAACCGGAACACAGGTGCTGCATGGCTGTCGTCAGCTCGTGTCGTGAGATGTTGGGTTAAGTCCCGCAACGAGCGCAACCCTTGTCATTAGTTGCTACGAAAGGGCACTCTAATGAGACTGCCGGTGACAAACCGGAGGAAGGTGGGGATGACGTCAAGTCCTCATGGCCCTTATGGGTAGGGCTTCACACGTCATACAATGGTCGGGACAGAGGGTCGCCAACCCGCGAGGGGGAGCCAATCCCAGAAACCCGATCGTAGTCCGGATCGCAGTCTGCAACTCGACTGCGTGAAGTCGGAATCGCTAGTAATCGCGGATCAGCATGTCGCGGTGAATACGTTCCCGGGTCTTGTACACACCGCCCGTCACACCATGGGAGTGGGTTTTACCAGAAGTAGTTAGCCTAACCGCAAGGGGGGCGATTACCACGGTAGGATTCATGACTGGGGTGAAGTCGTAACAAGGTAGCCGTATCGGAAGGTGCGGCTGGATCACCTCCTTTCAGAGCTTAGTGCTCGTGTTAAGCGTCCACTCTTATCGGTTGTTTGATATAGCTGGGATCGGTTGTGGGCTTGGGTAGAGGGACTCCTCCCTGTGTCCATGACTTCTGACTACTGATCCGAGAAGGTTTTGGGTCTGTAGCTCAGTCGGTTAGAGCACCGTCTTGATAAGGCGGGGGTCGTTGGTTCGAATCCAACCAGACCCACCAAGTATTCGCAGGTAGAGATGCTGTGGATATGGGGGTGTAGCTCAGCTGGGAGAGCGCCTGCTTTGCAAGCAGGATGTCATCGGTTCGATCCCGTTCACCTCCACCAAGACCTGTGCCTGGTGGGATGTAGAGGCTAACTCATAGCGTCGTGCGGATAATGTCTGCCCGGTCTTATGAGTTAGGTTTTACCTGACAGCTATATTCGTTCTTTAACAATCTGGAAGAAGCACAACGAAATGTGCTCATCGAGTAATCAGCTTGCTGATGAAGATGGGTACGGGTTGTGATTGCATTAATTTTGTTCCAAGTTCTCAAGACTGGGGTGAATAACCTCAGACTGCTTTGAAACTTATGAACGGCACAAACGCTAATACTCAGGTCCTATAGCCTACAGCGTTATAGGATCAAGCGACTAAGTGCATATGGTGGATGCCTTGGCGATCACAGGCGATGAAGGACGTAGTAGCCTGCGAAAAGCTGCGGGGAGCTGGCAAACAAGCTTTGATCCGCAGATGTCCGAATGGGGAAACCCACTCCGTAAGGAGTATCCCTGACTGAATACATAGGTCAGTGGAAGCGAACCGGGTGAACTGAAACATCTCAGTAGCTCGAGGAAAAGAAATCAACCGAGATTCCGAAAGTAGTGGCGAGCGAAATCGGAAGAGCCTTCACGTTTTAGCATGCAAGATAGTCGAACGGAATGGAAAGTCCGGCCGTAGCAGGTGATAGCCCTGTAGACGAAATTTTGTGTGTGGAACTAAGCGTGAGAAAAGTAGGGCGGGACACGTGAAATCCTGTTTGAAGATGGGGGGACCATCCTCCAAGGCTAAATACTCGTGATCGACCGATAGTGAACCAGTACCGTGAGGGAAAGGCGAAAAGAACCCCGGAAGGGGAGTGAAATAGATCCTGAAACCGTATGCATACAAACAGTAGGAGCCTCCTTGTGGGGTGACTGCGTACCTTTTGTATAATGGGTCAGCGACTTACATTCAGTGGCAAGGTTAACCGAATAGGGAAGCCGTAGCGAAAGCGAGTCCGAATAGGGCGATTCAGTCGCTGGGTGTAGACCCGAAACCAGATGATCTATCCATGGCCAGGTTGAAGGCACGGTAACACGTGCTGGAGGACCGAACCCACTAATGTTGAAAAATTAGGGGATGAGCTGTGGATAGGGGTGAAAGGCTAAACAAATCTGGAAATAGCTGGTTCTCTCCGAAAACTATTTAGGTAGTGCCTCAAGTATTACTGCGGGGGGTAGAGCACTGTTATAGCTAGGGGGTCATGGCGACTTACCAAACTATGGCAAACTCCGAATACCCGCAAGTACAGCTTGGGAGACAGAGCACCGGGTGCTAACGTCCGGACTCAAGAGGGAAACAACCCAGACCGCCAGCTAAGGTCCCAAATTATCGCTAAGTGGGAAACGAAGTGGGAAGGCATAGACAGTCAGGAGGTTGGCTTAGAAGCAGCCATCCTTTAAAGAAAGCGTAATAGCTCACTGATCGAGTCGTCCTGCGCGGAAGATGTAACGGGGCTAAGCGATAAACCGAAGCTGCGGGTGTGCACTTTGTGCACGCGGTAGGAGAGCGTTCTGTAAGCCTGCGAAGGTGGCTTGTAAAGGCTGCTGGAGGTATCAGAAGTGCGAATGCTGACATGAGTAGCGATAAAGGGGGTGAAAAGCCCCCTCGCCGTAAGTCCAAGGTTTCCTGCGCAACGTTCATCGGCGCAGGGTGAGTCGGCCCCTAAGGCGAGGCAGAGATGCGTAGCTGATGGGAAGCTGGTTAATATTCCAGCACCGTCGTACAGTGCGATGGGGGGACGGATCGCGGAAGATCATCAGGGTGTTGGATGTCCCTGTTGACGTATCGAAGATGGCGCTTAGGCAAATCCGGGCGCGTAAATCAAGGGTACGGCACGAGCGAGCATTGCTTGCGAAGTGATTGGAAGTGGTTCCAAGAAAAGCCTCTAAGCTTCAGCTGTACGAGACCGTACCGCAAACCGACACAGGTGGACGGGATGAATATTCCAAGGCGCTTGAGAGAACTCAGGAGAAGGAACTCGGCAAATTGATACCGTAACTTCGGGAGAAGGTATACCCCGGTAGTGTGAAGCGCCTGCGCGCTTAGCATGATGGGGTCGCAGAGAATCGGTGGCTGCGACTGTTTATTAAAAACACAGCACTCTGCAAAGACGAAAGTCGACGTATAGGGTGTGACGCCTGCCCGGTGCCGGAAGGTTAAGTGATGGGGTGCAAGCTCTTGATCGAAGCCCCGGTAAACGGCGGCCGTAACTATAACGGTCCTAAGGTAGCGAAATTCCTTGTCGGGTAAGTTCCGACCTGCACGAATGGCGTAACGATGGCCACACTGTCTCCTCCTGAGACTCAGCGAAGTTGAAGTGTTTGTGATGATGCAATCTACCCGCGGCTAGACGGAAAGACCCCATGAACCTTTACTGTAGCTTTGCATTGGACTGTGAACCGGCCTGTGTAGGATAGGTGGGAGGCTTTGAAGCGTGGTCGCTAGATCACGTGGAGCCATCCTTGAAATACCACCCTGGTTTGTTTGCGGTTCTAACCTTGGTCCGTTATCCGGATCGGGGACAGTGCATGGTGGGCAGTTTGACTGGGGCGGTCTCCTCCCAAAGTGTAACGGAGGAGTTCGAAGGTACGCTAGGTACGGTCGGAAATCGTGCTGATAGTGCAATGGCATAAGCGTGCTTGACTGTGAGACTGACAAGTCGAACAGGTGCGAAAGCAGGACATAGTGATCCGGTGGTTCTGAATGGAAGGGCCATCGCTCAACGGATAAAAGGTACTCTGGGGATAACAGGCTGATACCGCCCAAGAGTTCATATCGACGGCGGTGTTTGGCACCTCGATGTCGGCTCATCTCATCCTGGGGCTGTAGCCGGTCCCAAGGGTATGGCTGTTCGCCATTTAAAGAGGTACGTGAGCTGGGTTTAAAACGTCGTGAGACAGTTTGGTCCCTATCTGCCGTGGGCGTTGGATACTTGACGGAGCCTGCTCCTAGTACGAGAGGACCGGAGTGGACGTACCTCTGGTGTACCGGTTGTCATGCCAATGGCATTGCCGGGTAGCTAAGTACGGAAGAGATAACCGCTGAAGGCATCTAAGCGGGAAACTCGTCTGAAGATTAGGTATCCCGGGGACTTGATCCCCCTAAAGAGTCGTTCGAGACCAGGACGTTGATAGGTCGGGTGTGGAAGCGCAGTAATGCGTTAAGCTAACCGATACTAATTGCTCGTGAGGCTTGATCCTATAACACTGATGGTTATGACCTGGTGATATAGCGTTCCAAGTGTCGTTCAATACAAAATCTGGCTGCCCCGTCAGCAGCCAGCCAACACCAATTACACCCACTGTGCGGGATCATCGAGCCAGTCTCTGATCCCCCACACGTTGCGCTTCTTCCAAGATTGGAGCGGTTGTCCCTCAAAGACAATCTCTCAACCAGTTACGCCTGACGACCATAGCAAGGTGGTACCACTCCTTCCCATCCCGAACAGGACAGTGAAACGCCTTTGCGCCGATGATAGTGGACGGACGTCTGTGAAAGTAGGTCATCGTCAGGCTTTTATTGCTCAAAACCCCATAGGCTCGCGCCTGTGGGGTTTTGTCTTTGTGAAAAGCCCGTTTATGCGTGCGGCATGATCATTGAGCCAAGCTCTGATCATCGCGCATGAAGCTGGCCATGCAGTACCCAGGATTGGAGCGTTCGCCCTTGGGGCGGAATGCTCGGCAGGTCAAGCCTGATACCCATAGCAAGGTGGTACCACTCCTTCCCATCCCGAACAGGACAGTGAAACGCCTTCGCGCCGATGATAGTGGACGGACGTCTGTGAAAGTAGGTCAGTATCAGGCAGTTATTCAAAAAGAAAACCCCGCAGGCTGACGCCTGCGGGGTTTTTCTTTATGGCCTTGAATAGACCCATGGCAGGGCGGCCTTGCATTGGAAGCGCGTGACCCCGCCCGTGGTCCGCCCGCTTCAGCCTGGCTGGTGTCGTGCCGTCTCCGGCAGTTGACGCCTGAGAGCGGCGAAGAACAGCTCCGATTGCAGGCGTTCGCTCTGGATCTGGGCGGCGACCTTGGCGGCGAGTCCGGGAGCGACAGGCACCAGCGGCCGTCCCGTGGACTGCGCCAGTACCTGCGCGGTACAGGCGCGCTCGAGAAAGAACAGGTCGTCGTAGGCGTAGTCGAGACGCTCGCCACATACCACCACGCCATGATTGCCCAGGAAGGCGATATCGGCGCCCTGCATGGCGCGGGCGATGCGTTCGCCTTCGCTGGCGTCCAGGGCGAGGCCGTTGTATTCGCCATCCACGGCGATCCGGCCATGAAAGCGCATGGCGTTCTGCGACAACGTGGTGTCCAGCGTGCGATCTGCCGTGAGCGTCAGGGCCGTGGCGTAAGGCATATGCGTGTGCAGCACACAGGCCTTGCCGGCGATGCGGTGGATCGCGGCATGGATGAACATTGCAGTGGGCTCGACCTCGTGACGGCCGGCCAGTTTGCGGCCTTGCGCGTCGACCAGCACGATATCTTCCGCCTGCACTTCGTGCCACATCAGCCCGCGGGGATTCAGCAGGAAGTGATCAGTGTCCCCCGGTAGCGCCACGCTGAAGTGGTTGCATACCCCTTCGCCCAGTCCGTGGGCCGCGGCGGCGCGCAGGGCCAGTGCCAGGTCGGCGCGCAGACCAGCAACGCGTTCGGCATGGAACAGCGCATCGGCGAAGTGAGGATCTTTGTTCATGGGCAGCCCGAAATGTTGGTCGACAGGGAAGTGGTGCGTTGAGTGGCTCGCCGTAAAGGCGCGCGGATGATCGCCGCTTTGTGCGTGCTCCGGACGGCGATGGAATGTGTCGCCGGCCATGCGGCCTTACATCCAGCCGGCCTGTTGGAACAGGCCGGGGACTTTATCCAGAGTCGATACAGTAGCGTCGGGGCGATAGTCTGGCAAGGGTTGGCGGCCGGTGCCACGATCGATCCAGACGCAGCGAAAGCCGATATCGCGCGCGGCCGCATGGTCCAGGTGAGGACTGGCGCAGATGTGCACCACTTCATCGGGCGTGACGCCAAGGCTGTCGTGGGCATGCGCGAAGATCCGCCGCGACGGCTTGTAGGCGCCAGCTTGCTCGGCGGTGATGACGCGGTCGATATGGCCACCCAATTGCGCCACGTTGCCGGCGATGATGCCGTCATCGGTGTTGGAGATGATGCACAGGCGGAATCCGGCGCGCTTGAGCGCGGCCAGTGTATCGACCACTTCGGGAAACGGTGGCATGGCGGAAATGCTGTCCGTGAGCAATGCGGCGTCATCGGGCCGGTACGCCAGGTCGAGGTCGCGCATGGTCAGGCGCAGGGATTCCCGGGAGATGTCGGCGAAGGACATGTGGGGCGGCGTGCGTTCCAGGCGATGTTCGTGCTCGTCATAGACGTGCAGGAAGTGCGCGGGTGTCGGCGCATGGCGTTGGGGGTTGGCGGCGAGGATACGCGCTACCGCGGCCTGTAGTCCTTCGTCCCACTGAATGAGGGTGCCGTAGCAATCGAAGGTCAGCCATCGTGGGCGGGGCAGGTGGTCCAGGGGCATGGGATTCTCCTTTTGAAAAGCCGGTCGGGAAAGGTCAGCTTAGGTGGGGCCCCATGAGTTGTAAAATTAATAAAAGTACTCAGGTCAGTGGAATCACGAATATCCCATGGCGTGAATCCTTCAGCCCTCTCTCGCCCATCGGATAGCCCATGCTCGACCTGGAATTGCTCAAGACCCTTGTGTGCGTCGCGGACGAAGGCAGCTTCACGCGAGCCGCCGGCCGCGTGCATCGCACGCAGTCCACCGTGAGCCAGCAGGTGCGCAAGCTGGAACAGGCGGTCGGCAAGACACTGCTGCTGCGCGACCGCGCGGGCAATCAGGTGGCGGCCACGGCGGATGGCGAGCTGATGCTGGCATACGCGCGCAAGTTGCTGGCGATGGCGGACGAGGCGGAGCTGGTGTTGTCCGCGCCGCGCCGCGTGCAGGCGATCCGCTTGGGAATTCCCGAGGACTTCGACGTGTCGCGCCTCGCGGCATTGCTGGCGGGGTTCGCTGCCAGCCATCCGGATATCCGCCTGGAAACCGGCAGCGGGATGAGCACGGATCTGAAGGCCCGATTGGCGGCGGGGGAATTGGACTTGGCGCTGATCAAGCGCGAGCCCGGCGAGGGGCCGTGCCTGGCGGCGTGGCCTGAACGCCTCGTCTGGGCGGGCGACAAGCGTCTGTTGCAGCAGGCGGGGCCGGTGCCGCTGGTGCTGTTCCCGCACGGATGCATTTACCGCAAGCGCATGATCTATGCGCTGGAGAGCGCCGGACGGCCGTGGCGCGCCGCGTATCACAGCCAGAGCCTGGCGGGCGTGCAGGCGGCGGTCAGCGCGGGGCTGGGTATTTCACTGCTGCCGGCGTTCGCGCGGCTGCCGGAGCACGGAATACTCGGCGTCGCGCAGGGGTTGGCGCCAGCGCCGAATACCGAACTGGCGATCGTGGGCGAAGCGCGCCTCGCCGCCGGCGATGCGGTGGCTAACCTGGTGGCGGTATTGAAGCGGGCAGTGGGCCAGGACGACAATGCCTCGCCCGGCCTGGCGCCATCAGCTTAGATCGCCATCCACGTAATACCAGCGACCGGCTTCACGCACGAAGCGGCTGACTTCATGCATTCTGCTGGCGCGTCCGGCGAGGCGGCTGCGCGCGACGAATTCGACCGTGGCGTGGTCGGCGTCCTGATCGCGAGCCTGCTTGACGGTCAGGCCCAGCCATTTGAGGCCTGGCGGGTTGGGTTCAAGCGACGCGGGGCGAGTGCTGGGATGCCAGGTGTCGAGCAGGTAGGCGAGCCTGTCCAGCACGAAAGCGCTGTAGCGCGAGCGCATCAGGTCTTGCGCGGTGGGGGCCTGCAGCGCCAAGGGGCCGGCGTGCCAGCGGCCGCAGCAGGCGGTGTACGACTTGGCCGAGCCACAGGGACAGGCGATCGGGTCGGGCGTGGTCACGGCGGGCTTCAGGCGAGCAGGTCGCTGTATTCAGGATGGCGGCGCATGTAGACGTCGGCGTAGGAGCACTGTGGCCGCACCTTCCATCCCTGGGCGCGCGCGGAATCCAGTGCGACACGGGTGAGTTCGGCGGCGATGCCGCGACCGCCCACCTGGCCTGGAACGCCGGTGTGGGTGATGGTCATTACGCCGTCGCGCAGATGGTAGTCCAGCACGCACAGAACGCCATCGACCGTGGTTGTGAAGCGGGAGTGCTGGGTGTCGTGGATGACGGAGACCATGGGAATTCCTGCGTGAAATTGGGCGCCCCAGGGGGACGGGCATCCTTCATAGGATACCAGTGGCGCGACCCGCGGCCGTCGGCGCCGCGACGGTGCTTCGGCGAGGGTCGAGTGAACCCGCTGGAGCGAGGCCCGAGGATTGCATTCCGGGAAGGTCAGCGCTGCAGCGCTTTCAGCAGCGCGGTCAGTTGCGCATCGCGTGTTTCGACCAGGTCGGCGATGCTGCGCGTGCCGGCCTCGGCGTTGACGCCCTCGATCAGCCGGCGCTGCAGTTCAGGCGTGACCTCGGGGGTGCCCAGGTCATCCCACCAGGTCTGCACCGGTCCCAGCAGGTGTTTCATGAAATGCGCCATGCCGCCGGCGCCGCCGCCCAGGTTGAACGTCATGTGCGGGCCGAACAAAGCCCAGCGCAGGCCGGGCCCTTGCGATACGGCGGCGTCGATGTCGGCCACGCTGGCGACGTTCTCGGCGGCCAGATGGATAGCCTCGCGCCACAGCGCGGCCTGCAGGCGGTTGGCAATGTGGCCGGGGACTTCCTTGTTGACGCGGATCGGGTACTTGCCCAACTGGCGATAGAAGTCGATGCAGCGGTCGATGGTGGCGGCGGAGGTCTGCCTGCCGCCCACCACTTCCACCAGCGGGATCAGGTGCGGCGGGTTGAACGGGTGGCCGATGACGAAGCGCGAGGCATGTTCGCACCGCGCTTGCAGGCGGCTCATGATGAGTCCGGATGAGCTGGAGGCGACGATGGCGTGGGGCGGCAGCAATGCGTCCATGCGCACGAACAGGTCGGTCTTGAAATCTTCGCGCTCGGGCGCATTCTCCTGGACGAAGTCCACGTCGCGCAACGCAATGGCCAGGTCGGATTCGAAGCGCAGCCCGTCGGGTGAGGCCCCCGCGGCGACGCGTCCCAGTTCCGCCAGCACTGGCCAGGCCGCGGCAACGCGCGCGCGCGTCAACGGCTCGGCATCGTCCGCGGGATCGCAGACCACGACGTCGAGTCCGTGCGCCAGGAACAGTGCGGCCCAGCTGGCACCGATGGTGCCGGCGCCGACGATGGCGACGCGGCGGATGGCGGGGAAGGGGGACGTGTCGGTCATGCGGCGCTCCGGATGGGTCGAAGGGAAGGTCCATTGTGAAGCAAAGACGATCGGGTTGCCACGCGCGCCGTTGAGCGGCAAGATGCGCTCCATGCCGGCACCCGCCGTACTTCCTTCTTCACATGACGCGCAACATGAATGCCTCCCGCTCCGGCTCTCGCGCCGCGGTACCGTATTTCTGCCAATGGGAATCAGCCGATCTGGCGGGCGCGATCATCCGCAAGGAGTTGCGCCTGGAGGACGATCCGGCGTGGCGCGCATCCGGGGCGCGGGATGTCGACGAATACGCGCGCTGGGCCAGTCATGTCTGTGGCATGGCTTGCCTGAAGATGGTGCTGGCGGCGGAGTCCGGCGAGGTCCATCCGACCTTGGCCCTGATGCGCCGGAGTCTGCCGTATGGCGCCTACACGCTGGCCGAGGATGGCGTCATCAAGGGGCTGATCTACGCCCCGTTCGTGCGCTTCGTCGCGCAGGAGTTCGACATGCGTGCCGAAGTGCGGGTCGGCCTGCGCGCCGAAGCGCTGCCGGACTTGATGACGCAGGCAAAGTACTTCATGGCGTCCGTGCATCCGTGGATCCGCTGGCCGGACCGCGAGCCGCCCGCCAAGGGCGGCCACCTGGTGCTGGTGACCCGGGCCACGCCGCAACACGTGGTTTTTCACAATCCGTCCGGGGAGTCCGGCGCGCAGGCCGATGCCAGCGTGTCGCTCGCCGACTTTGACCGGTTCTTCGCCGGGCGCGGCGTGGCGATCCTGGGCCCGGCCTGAGCGAGGCGCGCGCTACGCGTTGCGCGTGCCCCGTAGATGACGCCACACCAGCAACCCGGCGCCCAGGTAGCCGCCGGCGATGATGGCGTAGGCGGCGGGCAGGCTTGCATGCCAGTCCGGCAACAGGTGCAGGATGGTGCCCATCAGTGCCACGCCCACCAGGGCCCCCGATTGGCGGTTGGCGTTCAGCGCGGCCGCGGCGCTGTTGGCATGGTGCCTGCCCGACACCTGCATGACGACGCTCGTCATGGCGGGCACGGCGACGCCCACGCCCAGATTTGCGAGCGCCACGACCATGGCGAAGGGCCAGTAGGGCATGTCGGGAGCGAACGTGAAGAGGCCGACCGCGCTCATCGCGGCCGCCAGCGAGATGCCGCCCAGCAACGCGGTCGAAACGTTCCAGCGCGCCGATACGCGGCTGGATAGCAGGTTGCCGATGGAAAAAACCGCCAGCATGGGCACCAGCTGGATGCCGGTCTCCAGGGCGTCGGCGCCGCGCGCCTGCTGCAGGAACAGGCTGAGCAGGAACAGCTGTCCATAGGCGGCGAGGTTGATCAGGAACCCCACGCCGTTGGCCGCCGCGAACTGGGTGGTCTGGAACAGTGCGCGCGGCAGGATCGGCTCGGCGTGTCGCCGTTCACGGCGCACCAGCGCCACGGTGGCCAGGACGCACAAGGCCACCGCCGCCAGAATGGGCGCAGACGACCAGCCGTAGGTGTTGCCCTGGATCAGGATGAAGCACAGTGATGCCAGCGCGATGACCCCGAGCAGGTGGCTGATCGGGTTCAGGGCGCGCGGGCGTTTCGGCGCGGCCTGGATGCGTTGCCGTGCCAGCCAGAGGCCGGCCAGGCCCAGCGGCAGGTTGATGAGAAATATGCCGCGCCAGCCGAACTGATGGATCAGTACGCCGCCCAGCAGCGGGCCCGCGGCGCCGGCCACCGCCACGATGGCCGACCATGCGGCCAGCATCCGGTTGCGCACCTGCTCGTCCTCGTAGGCATGGGTCAGCAGGCTGAGCGAACTGGGCATGAAGAGCGCGGCGCCCAGCCCCTGCAGCATGCGGGCGGCGATGAGGAGGTCGCCATTCGGCGCGATGCCGCACAGCAGCGACGCCAGTGTGAAGACGCCGAGGCCGCACAGGTAGATGGTCTTGGCGCCGTAGCGATCGGCCAGGGCGCCTGCCACTAGCAGCAGCGCGGCGAAGGTCAGGGTGTAGCCATCGACGATCCAGACGAGATCGGTGAGCGGCACGGTGAATTGCTGCGCAATGCTGGGCAGGGCGACATTGACCACGGTGACGTCCAGCATCGCCATGACGAAACCGATCGCCAGCGTGACCAGGGGGAGCAATCCAGTGGCCGCGGGCCGGGGGGAGGCGTTGGCGGGCAGGGGCAGAACGGAGGGGGCAGAGCAGGCGGTGCGCATGGCGGGGACTTCCGGGGCTTTCCGAGGCGCACAGATTAGGCGCTTTCCCTGATGCAAAAAAGGGGAATAATCGCTTCCTTGTGATGCAAAATCGCATCATGTGGATATTCTCGACGGGAGCAGGCTGGGGTCATGGATTGGGACAATGCACGGATCTTCCTGGCGATCTATCGCAATGGCACCCTGCGCGGCGCGGCCGCGCTGTTGCAGATCGACCAGGCCACCGCCGGGCGCCGCCTGGCGGCGTTGGAAACGTCGCTGGATGCGCGCCTGTTCCTGCGGACGCCGTCGGGGTATGTGCCGACTGCGGCGGGCGAACAGGCCTTTGCCGCCGCCGAGCGCATGGAACAGGCGGCCGACCAGTTGCAGCGGCAGATGCAGGGGCTGGATCACCGGCTCTCGGGCGTGGTGCGGCTGGCGACCTCCGAAACGGTCGCCAGCTATTTCATCATGGAGGCCATTCGTCGCCTGCATGCCCAGCATCCCGATATCCGGGTGGCGCTGTCGACGTCGATCCAATTGAGCAACCTGACACGGCGCGAGGCCGATCTGGCCATCCGCAATGTCAAGCCGGACAGTCCCGACCTGATTCACCGCCACCTGGCGCGGCGCGAGGTCGGACTCTATGCGTCGAAGTCCTACATTGCGGCGCATGGCGAGCCGCGTCCCGGCACCGCGTTCGCCGGCCATACGCTGGTGACATATCAGCAAGCGGTGCTGCCGGGCTGGTCCGATACCTTTTGTGGCGAGCCGACGGGTAATGGCCGCATCGCGGTGGAGCTGAATTCGGGAATGCTGATTATCGAAGCGGTGGCCGCGGGCCTGGGCATTGGTGAATTGCCGATCCATATGGCGCCGCAGTATCCGGACCTGGTGCGGATCTGGCCGAACCGCAGCGAACCTTATGACCTGTGGCTGGTGATGCACGGCGACCTGAACCGTACGGCGCGGGTGCGCGCGGTGGCGGACGCCATCATTGCCGTGTTCGAAGCCGGCTGACCTGCGGTAAACCGTGGCTTGTGGGCAGGGGCGAGGGGCGCTAAGGTTTGACGGTCCGGCGGCATTGCGCCGCCCGCCTTCCATGTCGTCGAAACAGGAGTGTCGTTTGTCCGAACTTTGGCGTTTGTCCGCAGTAGAGCTTGCCGCCCGCATCCGCCGGCGTGATGTTTCCGCAGTCGAGGCCACGCAAAGCGCGCTGGCGCGCCTGCAGGCCGTGAATCCGCTGATCAACGCCGTGGTCGATCACCGTCCCGACGACGCGCTGGCCCAGGCCGCCGAGGTCGACCGCGCCCTGGCCCGGGGAGAAGATCCGGGGGCGTTGGCTGGCGTGCCGGTGACCGTCAAGGTCAACGTCGACCAGGCGGGCTACGCCACCACCAACGGCGTGACGCTGCAGAAGGACGTGGTCGCCAGCGTCAACAATCCGGTGGTCGACAATCTGCGCCGCGCCGGCGCGGTGATTATCGGACGTACCAATACGCCGGCGTTTTCGTTGCGCTGGTTCACCGGCAACCGGCTGCACGGCGACACCCTCAATCCTCGGAATCCCTCCCTGACCCCGGGGGGCTCGTCCGGTGGCGCGGCGTCTGCGGTGGCGGCAGGCATCGGACACCTGGCCCACGGCACCGACATCGCCGGCTCCATCCGCTATCCCGCCTATGCCTGCGGCGTGCATGGCCTGCGGCCGTCGCTGGGCCGGGTGGCCGCCTTCAACGCGGCCTTGCCCGAGCGCACCATCGGGGGGCAGATCACGGCGGTTTCCGGACCCTTGGCCCGCAGCATCGCCGATCTGCGATTGGGGCTGGCCGCGATGGCGGCGCCCGATCCGCGCGATCCATGGTGGGTCCCCGCGCCGCTGACCGGACCCGCGGCGCCGCGCCGGGCGGCGCTGTGCCTGAGCCCGGATGGCATGGATACCGAACCCGCGGTGGTCAAGGCATTGCAGGACGCCGCCCGGCGCCTGAGCGAAGCCGGCTGGGCGGTGGACACGGTCGACCAGGTGCCGCCGTTGCGCGAAGCCGCGGACCTGCAGATCCGCATGTGGATGGCCGATGGCTACGAGGGCATGGTCGAGGCGGCACGCAAGGAAGGCGACCGTGGCGCGTTGACGGCGCTCGAAGGCCAGCGCGCGCGCGTGGCGGACATGGACATGGCGAAGTTCTCGGCGGTGCTGACGCGACGCGCGACGCTGACGCGCCTGTGGGAGTTGTTCCTGGCGCAATATCCGGTGCTGTTGCTGCCGGTGTCGGCCGAGCTGCCTTTCACCGACAATCTCGATCTGCGGGGCGATGCCGCCTATGAACGGGTCTGGCGCGCG
Organism: Achromobacter sp. HNDS-1; assembly: GCF_040084795.1. NCBI lineage: Bacteria > Pseudomonadati > Pseudomonadota > Betaproteobacteria > Burkholderiales > Alcaligenaceae > Achromobacter > Achromobacter sp. HNDS-1. The sequence continues at coordinate 1,654,801 of NZ_CP157584.1, read as the reverse complement.
CAGATGACGCAGATCGGGCTGCCCTTCATGGGCCTGCCGGGGTTGTCGGTGGCCATGGGCAGCGCCGGTGACCGGCCGGTGGGAGTGCAGGTGGTGGCGGGACGCTATCGCGAAGACCTGTGCCTGGCCGCCGGGGAGGCCATCGAGGCGGCCGGGCCGATGGTCACGCTGGCGGAGCCGGCGGCGCGTTGACCCTGGCCGGTGGCGCCGCCGCTTCCCGCCGCCGGGAGCGCCGGTCGGCACGGCGGCTCAACGTGGCGCCGCCTGCCATTCGGATCGCAGCAAGCCCATCATGCCGGTGTCCCAGCGGTCATTGCCGGCGCGGGTGGACGAGCGTCGTACCCCTTCCAGGGTGAAACCCAGGGCTTGGTAGGTACGAATGGCGGGGGTATTGAACATGTACACGTTCAACTCCAGCCGTTCAATGCCTGGCGTGCCGAAGGCTTCGCGGATCATCAGGGCCACCATTGGCCGGGCCAGGCCCTGGCCGCGCGCCTCGGGGGCAATGGCGACACGGCCCAGGCGGGCGTTGCCATCGCGCCAGTCGTACGCCAGTTGCGCGTGGCCGATTGACTGGCCGTCGCGACAGGCCATCCAGCAACGGCGTGTCGGCGGCTGCGCCTGGCCTTCGCGCAGCATCGCGTCCATGTCGGCCGTTTCGAGCGGATAGGCCACGTGCGATCCGCCCCATTGCACGACCTCGGCGAGGCTCTTGAACCAGCTGGCGAGCTGGGCGTAGTCCGTGGTCGAGAAGGGGCGCAGGGTCAGCATGGTTGAAGCCGTGGTGGGTAGCGGCTACCAGCTTACCCGGCAGTGAAACGCAGTTTCAAGACGCCGAGGTCGCCGTAGGCGAGTGCGATGTCGCGGTTGGCGGGCACATCCAGGAAACCGGCGTAGGAGCCGGTGATGACGTGCTGGCCGGCGCTCAGGCCCAGGCCCTGTTCGCGCAGGAAATTGGCGAGCCAGTACAGGCCGGCCTTTGCATGATTGTTCGGATGGATGCCGGCGTGCTGCTCGACTTCGGCGCCGTCGACCGACAGGGTAAGGGTCATGCTGGCGGGGGCGGCGTCGGGTGAGGCGATGCGCGGTCCCAGCACCAGGCCGGCGTTGAACATGTGGTCGGCCAGCAGTTCCGGCAGGCTGGCGTGTTCCGGCGCGGCGTAGCGGCAGCCCAGGATCTCCAAGGCCAGGCGGGCCGAGCCGATGGCGGCGTCGATCTCGGCAGGGGTATAGGGTTCGTCCCGCGTGGGCAGGTCGCATGCCAGTTCGAACGCGATTTCAGGTTCGATGCGTACCACCGGCGCGCGGGCGGGGACGACATCGCCATGCGCCACGGACGAGGCATAGATCGGCGCCACCACGGTTTTTTCAGGCGACGGCAAGGCGCTTTTCCAGGCCGCGATGGCGTCCTGGCGCGTCTCGCGCAGCAACCGCGCGGTGCGCTGCTGTACCGCCAGGGCCTGGCCCTGGGTCTGCGGGCGACAGTCTGCCGGCAGGCGCGGACCGGCGATGCCGGCTTCGCGCGCGGCGATCAGGATGCGGGCCGCTTCGGTGCAGCCGGGATAGTCTTCGATCTGGAGCCGCATGCGCGTCACATTCCCATGAACAGCAGGGTCCACAGGACGATCATGGCGATCAGGCCCAGCCAGCACGAGCCCCAGAAGCCGACGATCGGCCATTTCAGGGCCAGCGGCGTCTTCTTGGGATCGACATGGCCCAGCAGGTCGTTGGCGTTGCCGATCAGCCAGAAACGGGTGCCGGGGAACATCAGGCGGAAGAAATAATCCAGCATGATGGCAGCCTTGATCGCCAGCGGATATTGTTCGAAGGGACGGTGCTGAAGATAGGGATGCTTGAGCGCGGCGTTGATCTGCTTGCTCTTGAAGAAGAACAGCACCAGGCCGCTCAGCGAGCAGGTGATGAAGCACAGCACGAAAAGGCTGAAGGCCATGGCCATGGCGGGTGAGTGCATGAAAATTCCGGTAACGCGCGGCAGCGCCGCGAACTAAGGGTGGTAAGGAGAGGCGTTCAGCCGCGGGTCTGGCCTTCGCCGGTCAGGACCCATTTGAGGGTGGTCAGGCCTTCCAGGCCGACGGGGCCACGGGCGTGCAGGCGATTGGTGGAGATGCCGATCTCGGCGCCCAGGCCGTATTCGAAGCCGTCCGCGAAGCAGGTGGGCAGGTTGACATAGACCGAGCTGGAGTCAACCTCGCGCTGGAAGCGTTGCGCCGCCGACAGGTCTTCGGTGACGATCGCGTCGGTGTGGCCGGAGCCCCAGCGCGCAATGTGCTCGATGGCGTCGTCGAGCGAGTCGACGATGCGGATCGCCAGGATCGGGCCCAGGTATTCGGTGGCCCAGTCTTCATCAGTGGCCGGCTTGGCGTGCGGCAGCAGCGCCAGGGTGCGCGGGCAGCCGCGCAGTTCGACGCCGTGTTCGGTCAGCGCCGCGGCCAGGCTCGGCAGGATCGAGACGGCGGCCACCGCGTCCACCAGCAGGGTTTCCATGGCGCCGCAGATGCCGTAGCGGTAGGTCTTGGCGTTGAAGGCGATGGCGTGGGCCTTGTCCGGGTCGGCCGCCGCATCGATGTAGATGTGGCAGTTGCCGTCCAGGTGCTTGATCAGCGGCACGCGCGCTTCCTGCGACAGTCGGGCGATCAGGCCCTTGCCGCCGCGCGGCACGATGACGTCGATGTGCTCGGTCATGGTGATGAGCTTGCCGACCGCGGCGCGGTCGGCCGTGGCGACCACCTGGACCGCGTCCTGCGGCAGGCCGGCGGCGGCCAGGCCGAGCTGGACAATGCGGCCCAGCGCCACGTTGGAGTGCAAGGCCTCGCTGCCGCCGCGCAGGATGGCGGCGTTGCCCGATTTCAGGCACAGCGCCGCCGCGTCGATGGTGACGTTGGGGCGGGATTCATAAATGATGCCGATCACGCCCAGCGGCACGCGCATCTGCGCCACGCGCATGCCATTGGGACGCACTGTAGTGGCGGTGACACTGCCGATCGGGTCGGGCAGGGCGGCGATCTGGCGCAGGCCCTCGGCCATGTGCGCCAGCGTCTTCTCCGACAGGGTCAGGCGGTCGAGCAGGGCCGGTTCCAGGCCATTGGCGCGCGCGGCGGCCACGTCCTTGGCGTTGGCGGCCAGCAATTCGGCCTGGTTGGCGGCCAGCGCTTCGGCCATGGCCAGCAGGGCCTGGTTCTTGGCGGCGCTGTTGGCGCGCATCATGGCGCGCGAGGCCCGGCGCGCATTCTCGCCCAGGGTCAGCATGGCTTGTTCGATAGAGGACGAGGACATGACGGCGTCGTTCATAGTAAAGAGGGCGGCCAGGGCGCCGCTTGCGGATAGGGATAGTTTATCCGGCCAGGGGGCCGGGGGAGACGAAGGGGTGGCGGCCGGGGCCGCCTTCACGGTCGGTTGCCGGCGGCGGCCACGCGCAAGGCCAGGCGGGTCATTTCTTCCCAGGGGTCGGATAGCCGCCCCGGCACCGACAGGCCCTTGATGAGACGGTCGACCTCGTGGGCGTGTTGCACCGCGGCAGGCCAGACGTCGGGGCGGACCCGGCCGAGCGCCTGTAGCGCCAGGCGTTCGTGCGCCCCGAAAATGCGCAGCCTGCGCATCAGGCCGTTGGCGTCCTGTCCCAGGCTGCGGGCCTCGGCCACGCGCGCCAGCAGACGGATTTCCTCGCCCACCGCCCACAGCACCAGCGGCAGGGCCTCGCCTTCGGCGCGCAGGCCGTCGATCATGCGGATGGTGCGGGCGATATCGCCGGCCAGCATGGCATCGCGCAGGCCGAATACATCGTAGCGGGCCACGTTGAGCACGGCGCGCTCGACGTCTTCCGGCGCCAACTGGCCTTCGGGATAAAGCAGCCCCAGTTTCTGGATTTCCTGGTGGGCGGCCAGCAGGTTGCCTTCGACCTTGTCGGCCATCCATTGCAGGGTGGCGTTGTCGGTGCGCTGGTTCTGGCGCGCCAGGCGCTGGCCGACCCAGGCGGGCAGGCGGCCGCGTTCGATGCTGGGGATGTCGACCATCGTGCCGGCACGGCCCAGGGCCTGCATCCAGCGGCTTTCGCGGGTGGCCTTGTCCAGGCGCGGCAGCGCCACCAGGATCAGGGTATCCGGGTTGTCCGCCTGCTTTTCGGCCTGCTCGGCCAGGCGCGCCAAGGTATCGGCGCCGGACTTGCCGGGCTTGCCGGTCGGAATCTTGAGTTCGAGGATGCGGCGATCGCCGAACAGCGACACGCTCTGGGTTGCGGCGATGACCGCGCTCCAGTCGCTGCGCGCGTCCATCACCATCGACAGGCGTTCGGTATAACCGGCGCCGCGCCCGGCGGCGCGCAGCGCATCCACGGCCTCGGTGACCAGGAGGGGCTCGTCACCGGACACCGTATACAGCGGGGCCAGGCGGTTGCCGGCCCGCTGCAGGTGATCGGCCAGGCGATCCGCGTCCAGGACTTGTGCCATCGGTCAGCGCGTGTAGGCCGGGTCGGTGGTGGACGGCGTCTGCCACGGCGTCGGCGTGCGGCGAGGCTGCGGAGCGGTGGGATCGTATAGCGGCGTCTCGCCGTCTTCCGCCCGCTGTTCGCGGTTTTCGAAGGCCTTGCGCACTTCCGGGGCCGTCATGCGGCGGAGCAAGCGCGAAACCAGATCACGCTGCATGGCGATGTAAAGCGTTTCGATCTGTCCTTGCTTGGCCTGGACGATCTGGTCGTCGTAGGGCATTTCGCGGTAGATCGACAGGGTCGTGTCCGGGATCAGGGCGCGGCCCTTCGCATCGATCAGGCGGAAGGTGTAATTGATGCCGAGTTCGTATTCCTCGACACGGCCCTGGGCGTTCAGCGACACCTCGCGCAGGGCGCGCGTGTTGGAGACTTCCTGCAGGATCGCCTGCGCATCCTTGGGCGAGGCAACCAGCTTGGTGTCGGGCGAGGCCGCGCGCAGCGCGCGCCGCACGTCGGCGCCGAACTGGGTGTTGTCGGCAATGCCGACATACAGCGTTTCGAACGGCAGCGGCGTAACGCCGCGCAGCGTGAAGCCGCAAGCCGAAATCAGCATGAACAGCGCCAGGCAGGCGCCGCGCAGCAGCCAGGATTGGCGGGGGGATTGCGTGTGTTGCCCGGCGAAGTACATGCTTGACCTCATCAGCCTACGACGTTGACCAGTTTGCCCGGAACCACGATGACCCGCTTGGGCGGGCGGCCTTCCAGGTAGCGGGCGACTTCATCCTGGGCGGCGGCGAGTTTTTCGATGTCTTCCTTGGCGGCCTTGGCGGCGACGCGGATCGAGCCGCGCAGCTTGCCGTTGACCTGCAGCATCAGTTCGATTTCGTCCGCCACCAGCGCGGCCTCGTCGACGTGCGGCCACGGCGCGTCGAGCAGGTCGCCCAGCTCGTGCGCGTAGCCGAGGTCGCGCCACAGGTGCCAGGTGATGTGCGGCACCACCGGATACAGCACGCGCAGCAGCACGCCCAGCGTTTCGGCGTAGGCGGCGTCGGCGTGCTTGCCTTCCGGCAGCTTGGCGTCATCGATGGCGTTGAGCATCTTCATGCACGCCGACACGACGGTGTTGTACTGGATGCGCTGGTAGTCGTAGTCGGCCTGCTTGAGCAGGTTGTAGACCTCGCGGCGCAGATCCTTGACGGCGGCGGGCGCATCGGTCCAGTCGGCGCCGGCGGCCAGGCCGCGGGCGACGGTGTCGCGCTGCGCGTAGCTGATCGACCACAGGCGGCGCAGGAAGCGGTTCGAGCCTTCGACGCCGGAATCGGACCATTCGAGCGTCTGCTCGGGCGGGCTGGCGAACATGACGAACAGGCGCGCGGTGTCTGCGCCCAGCGTGTCGATCAGCGATTGCGGATCGACGCCGTTGTTCTTGGACTTGGACATCGTGCCCACGCCGCCGTAGGTCACGTCCGAACCGTCGGACTTGAGCTTGGCGCCGACGATGGCGCCGCGCGCGTCGTAGACGTTCTCGACTTCCTCGGGCCAGAAATACTCGATGCCGCCCTGGGCGTTCTTGCGCGAGTAGATGTGGTTCAGCACCATGCCCTGGCACAGCAGCTTGGTGAAGGGCTCGTCGAAGTTGAGCAGGCCCATGTCGCGCATGACCTTGGTCCAGAAGCGCGCGTACAGCAGGTGCAGGACCGCGTGCTCGATGCCGCCGATGTACTGGTCCATCGGCATCCAGTAGTCATTGCGCGCGTCGACCATGGCAGTGTTGTTGCCCGGCGAGGTGTAGCGCATGAAGTACCAGGACGAATCCACGAAGGTGTCCATCGTGTCCGTCTCGCGGCGCGCCGGCTTGCCGCAGCTGGGGCAGGCGCACGACAGGAAGGCTTCGTTCTTGGCCAGCGGGTTGCCGCTGCCGTCCGGGATCAGGTCGTCCGGCAGCACCACCGGCAGGTCCTTCTCGGGGACCGGCACCGGGCCGCAATCCGCGCAGTGGATGATGGGGATCGGGGTGCCCCAGTAGCGCTGGCGCGAGATGCCCCAGTCGCGCAGGCGCCAGGTGGTCTGCTTTTCGCCCAGGCCTCGTGCCCCGAGGTCGGCGGCGATGGCGTCCACGGCTTCCTTGTGCGACAGGCCGTCGTACTTGCCCGAGTTGATGGTGCGGCCGCTCTGCTTGTCGCCGTACCATTCCTGCCAGGCGTCGGTGGAGTAGGCCTTGCCGGCCACGTCCACGACCTGGCGGATCGGCAGGTCATACTTCTTGGCGAAGGCGAAGTCGCGTTCGTCGTGGGCGGGCACGCCCATCACGGCGCCGTCGCCGTAGGTCATGAGCACGTAGTTGCCGACCCAGACTTCGACCTGGTCGCCGGTGATCGGGTGGGTCACGAACAGGCCGGTGGGCAGGCCTTCCTTTTCACGCGTGGCCAGTTCGGCCTCGGTGGTGCCGCCCAGCTTGCACTGTTCGATGAAGGCGGCCAGGGCCGGGTTCGACTGCGCGGCGTGGGTGGCCAGGGGATGTTCCGGCGCCACGGCGCAGAAGGTCACGCCCATGATGGTGTCGGCGCGGGTGGTGAAGACGTACAGCTTGCCGTCCTGGATCAACTGGCCGTCCTGGCCGGCGATCTGGTGCGGGAAGGCGAAGCGCAGGCCCTCGGACTTGCCGATCCAGTTTTCCTGCATCAGGCGCACGCGCTCGGGCCAGCCGGGCAGATCGTTCTGCACCGCGCCCAGCAGTTCGTCGGCGTAATCGGTGATGCGCAGGTAGTAACCCGGGATCTCGCGCTTTTCGACCGGGGCGCCCGAGCGCCAGCCGCGGCCGTCGATGACCTGTTCGTTGGCCAGCACGGTCTGGTCGACCGGATCCCAGTTCACGACCTGGGTCTTGCGGTAGGCGACGCCCTTTTCGAGCATCTTCAGGAACAGCCACTGGTTCCACTTGTAGTACTCGGGATCGCAGGCGCACATCTCGCGCGACCAGTCGATCGCCAGGCCCATCGCCTTCATCTGCTTCTTCATGTAGGCGATGTTGTCGTAGGTCCATTTGGCCGGCGGCACCTTGGACTTGATGGCGGCGTTCTCGGCCGGCATGCCAAAGGCGTCCCAGCCCATCGGCATCAGCACGTTGTAGCCCCGCATGCGCAGCTGGCGCGCCATCATGTCGTTGATGGTGTAGTTGCGCACGTGGCCCATGTGCAGCTTGCCGCTGGGATAGGGCAGCATCGAGCAGGCGTAGAACTTCGGCTTCTCGGAGCCGTCCGGGTTCTTCGCGTGTTCATGGACCAGATAGGCGTCGCGGGCCTGCCAGTCTTGGTGGGCGGCCGCTTCGACGGTAGTGGGGAGGTAACGTTCCTGCATGGGCTCGTGCGCGATGGCGAAAAATGGGTGAACCGCCCCCGCGCGCCAGGCGCGGGGGCGGCCAAAACCCCTGATTATAGGAGGTGCTAGGCGCGGATAGGGGGCGGGGCGGTTTCCGGGATGCGGGCGCTGGCCCCCAGCATGCCGTAGGCCAGGGTTATGGCCGCCAGAACCGCGCCCGCGGTGACCACGCCGGGCCAGCCGTAATGGGAGTACAGCCAGGACGATACCAGCGATCCGGTGGCCCCGCCGATGAAATAGCTGGTCATGTAACCGGCCGTCAGGCGGCTGCGGGCCTCGGGCCGGCTACGGTACAGCGAACTGGTATTGGTGACGTGGACGCCCTGGATCGCCAGGTCCTGGATCAGGATGCCGGCCAGCAGCGCGATGACCGAGGCCTGGCCGAAGGCCATCAGGCCCCACGACGCCAGCAGCAGCAGCAGGCCGATGCGGGTGGCCTGGTTGCCCAGGCCGCGGTCGGCCAGTCTGCCGAAGCGGTTGGCGGCATAGGCGCCGGCCGCGCCGGCCAGCCCGAACAGGCCGATGGTGGTGTTGTTGAAGCCGTAGTCCGGGCCCGACAGCAGGAAGGTCAGCGGCGTCCACAGCATGCTGAAGGCCGCGAACAGCAGGCCGCCGAGCAGCGAGCGGCCGCGCAGCAGGGGCTCCTCGGCGAACAGGCGGAAGATCGAGCCGAGCAGGCGCGGATAGCTCATCGCGGCCTGGCTCTTGTGGCGCGGCAGCACCTTCCAGAGCGCGGCGGACATGCCCAGCATCAGGATCGCGGCGACCCAGTAGACCGTGCGCCAGCTGCCCAGGTCGGCCAGTACGCCGGCCGCGGTGCGGGCCAGCAGGATGCCCAGCAGCAGGCCGCTCATGACCGTGCCGACCGCCTTGCCGCGCTCGTGCGGCGCCGCCAGGGTGGCCGCGAACGGCACCAGCACCTGCGCCACCACCGACAGCATGCCGGTCACCGCGGTGCCCAGCATCAGCATCTGGATGTTGCGGGCGAAGGCCGACAGCAGCAGGCCGCCGGACGACAGCAGGGTCATCAGCACGATCAGGCCGCGGCGTTCGAACAGATCCCCCAGCGGCACCAGCAGGATCAGGCCAAGCGCGTAGCTCAGTTGCGCGATCATGACGATGCTGCCGGCGGTGGCGTTGGACAGCGAGAACTGCTGGCTGATGGTGTGCAGCAGCGGCTGCGCGTAATAGTTGCTGGCGACCGCCAGGCCGGTGGCCACGGACATCAGCAGGATGACGGGCGCGGTGAGCGGGGCGGGTTGGGCGGGAGCGGCGTTCATGTGGGGCGGGAGTCGGGAGTGGCGGGGGGAAGGCTCAGGCGGCGATGCCGCCGGGCGTTTCCTGGTCGTGCGGGATCAGCAGTTTCTTCAGCAGGCCGGCCATCTGGCGGCGCTCGGCGGCGTTGAGGGGGGCGAGCAGCGCTTCGAGTTCGCGCAGGTAGTCCTTGAGCACCTGCTTGATGACGCGCAGGCCCTCGGCGGTCAGCGCCACGATGACGCCGCGGCGGTCCTCGGGGTTGGGCGTGCGTGCCAGCAGGCCGGCCTGTTCCAGGCGGTCCAGCCGGTTGGTCATGGCGCCGGAGGTCAACAGCAGCGCGGCGACCAGCTTCTGCGGATTCATGGCGTGCGGCGCGCCGCTGCGGTACAGGGTGGCGAGCACGTCGAATTCGCCCTGGTGCAGGTGGTGGCGCTTGAATGCCTGGCCGACGTCGCGCGCGGCGAAGGCGTGGAAGCGGAACACGCGGCTGAGGACGCTCATCGGCGAGATGTCCAGGTTGGGGCATTCCCGCTCCCACTGCGACAGCACCAGGTCGACCAGATCGTTCATGATGTTTTTATATGAAGTATCTTTACGTAAAGATAAATTCTAGCAGGCCGGCCTGAAATCCCGCAAGGCGCGCGCGATGGGATGGGGCGGACCGCGGGAGAAAACATGGGCGCGAAAAAAGAAAGGGCCCGCCCCATGCGGGGCAGGCCCTTTCCGGCTTGACCGGATAACCGTGCGGAATTACTGCGCGGCGTCCTTCAGCTTCTTGAGCGGGCGAACCTTCACCTTGACCGAAGCCGGCTTGGCGGGGAACCAGCGCTCTTCACCGGTGAAAGGATCCTTGCCGAAGCGCTTGGCCTTGGCGGGAACCTTCTGCACGGCAACCTTGAACAGGCCCGGCAGCGTGAATTCGCCGGCGCCCTTCTTGTCCACGGAGCTCAGCACCGAGGTTTCCAGGCTGGCCAGGACGGCCTTGACCGCCTTGGCTTCAACGCCGGACTGCTCGACGATGTAGGCGATCAGCTGGGTCTTGTTCAGAGCAGCCTTGATAGCCTTGGGGGCGGCAGCGACCTTCTTGGCGGCGACGACCTTCTTGGCTGCCGGCTTCACAGCGGGTTTGGCGGCGGTAGCCTTCTTTGCGGGCGCCTTGGCGGCGGGCTTGGTGACTTTCTTGGCAGGAGCTTTAGCTTTCGTGGCCATGGTCAAAATCCGTATGTTGAGGACATTGGGGCAGCGCGCGCCGGGTATCGGCGTTTAACGCTACGCGCCCGATGATAGCGGAAGAGTGGCGGTTGTAGCCGCTTTCGCAAGGCCTTTTGCGCATTCTTTGTTGTTTTCCAGGCAGAAAAACCCCTTCTGCAAGGGGTTCTGCAAAATGCAGTGACAATCGCTGCGATTTTTTCAGTGCCGCGAATGCCGTGCGCAGCGACGTCGCGCGTTGCGCGAAAGTGCTTTTGCAAGGGGCTTTTGAACCATCCCGGGCCGGCGTGTTCCAATGCTTCGCGCCGCGCGTCGGCCAGCGCATGCAGGCGGCCGCGGGCTGCCTGCATGCGCTGGCCCGCGTGCCATCCTTACCCCGCATGGAAGTGAAGTCCCTTATGTTGATGAAGAAGTTGGCGGCGAGCCTGCTCGTTGCGACCGCGTGTATGTCAGGCGCCCTGGCGCAAACGATGCCTCAGCCCGACCTGTCGGCCAAGGCCTGGCTGCTGCTGGATGAGACCAGCGGCCAGGTGATCGCGTCGCACGCGGCCACCGTCCGGATCGAGCCGGCCTCCCTGACCAAGATCATGACGGCGTACGTGGTGTTCGGCGCCATCCACAACAAGGAGCTGTCGCCGGACCAGAAGGTCACCATCTCGACGCGCGCCTGGAAAGTGCCGCCCGGCAGCTCCAAGATGTTCCTGGAGCCGGGCTCCAAGGTGTCGGTGGACCAGCTGCTGCGCGGCCTGATGATCCAGTCCGGCAATGACGCGGCGATCGCGCTCGCCGAGGCGGTGTCGGGCAGCGTCGAGGCGTTCGTGGCCCGCATGAATGACACCGCCGTGCAACTCGGCCTGCATGGCACGCACTTCGCCAGTCCCCACGGGCTGCCGGATCCGGGCACGTATTCCACGGTCAGCGACCTGTCGATCCTGGCCACGCGCTTCATCCGCGATTACCCCGAGCTGTACAAGACCTACGATTCGGCCAAGACCTTCACCTATAACAACATCACGCAACCCAACCGCAACCGGTTGCTGTGGCTCGATCCGAGCGTCGACGGCCTGAAGACCGGCCATACCGACGCGGCCGGATACTGCATCGTGGCCACCGCGCACCGGCCCAACGGCAAGGAGCAGCGACGCCTGATCACGGTGGTGGTGGGCACCGCGTCGGACAAGCTGCGCACACAGGAGAGCCGCGAATTGCTGGAATGGGGCTTCCAGGGGTTCAATACCATCAAGCTCTACGCAAAGGGCCAGGCGGTGGCCACGCCCGAGGTCTGGAAAGGCCAGGCCGACACGCTCAAGGCCGGTTTTGCGCGGGACGCCTACGTCACCGTGCCGGCGGGCGCCAAGGTCGAGCCGATATGGACGCCGCAGGACCCGCTGGTGGCGCCGATTGCGGCCCAGGCCACGGTCGGTTCGCTGCGCGTGATGGTCGACGGCAAGCCCGCCATGCAGTTTCCGGTGGTGGCGCTCGAGCCGGTGGATGAGGCCGGCCTGGCCGGACGTGCCTGGGATTCGATTCGCCTGTGGTGGCGCGGGCATTCGGGCTGAGGGAGGTGTGCATGGCCGTGAGTTTTCCCGGCGGGCCGGCGGCGGCGCCGACCCCTGATGATCCGTTGGGCCTGTTGTCGGCCTGCCACGGCCGCATTGCGCGCCAGTGCGACACCCTGCGGCGGCTGGCCGCGCACTTGCCCGCGCACGGCAGCGACGCCGCGGCCCAGGTCGCCGCCGCGGCCGTCGTGCGCTATTTCGAGACCGCCGCGCGGCACCACCATGAGGACGAGGAGGAGGACCTGTTCCCGGCCCTGATCGAATCCATGGCCGGTTCGGATGCCGTTTGCCTGCATGCGCTGGTGGATGGGCTGGTGGCCGATCATGCGCGGCTAGCGGCGCTGTGGACGCCGCTGCGGCAGATCCTGGAAGCGGTTGCCGCGGGCCGTCCCGCCGAACTGCCGGCGGTGCGGGTGGAGGCGTTCGCGAAGGCCTATGCCGAGCATATCCGGCGCGAAGAAGATGAACTGCTGCCGCTGGCCGCGCGCCTGGTGGCCGATGACGCGCTGGCCGCGATCAGCAGGGCGATGAAGGCGCGGCGCGGTGGCGGGACCGCTTGAGTCGGGTTGAGATCCCGGCGTGGGCAGGGCCCGCTTTTAGTGTTAAATGACCCCAGCCGGAGCCCTTCGCGCCGGGTCACCAGACCTTCATGCCATGCACCGTCACGCGCGCTTTCGCCAGAAATTGCAGGCCCCCTCCCTGATGCACGCCATGTCGGCGCACAATCCGCTGTCGGCCCGGCTGGCGGCCGAGGCGGGCTTCGATGCGATCTGGGGCAGCGGGTTCGAACTGTCGGCCAGTTACGCGCTACCGGATGCCAACATCCTGTCGGCCGGCCAGCACCTGGAGATGATGCGGGCCATCGCTGCCACCGTTGACGTGCCGGTCATCGCCGATATCGATACGGGTTTCGGCAATGCCATCAATGTCGCTTACACCGTGCCCCAGTACGAGGCGGCCGGCGTGTCGGCCGTGGTGATGGAGGACAAGACCTTTCCCAAGGACACCAGCCTGCGCGCCGACGGCCGCCAGGAACTGGTGCGTGTCGCCGAGTTCCAGGGCAAGATCGAGGCCGCCTGCGCCGCGCGCCGTGATCCGGATTTCTGCGTCATTGCCCGCACCGAGGCGCTGATCGCGGGGCTCGGCCAGGCCGAGGCGCTGGCGCGCGCGGCCGCCTACGAGGCTGCCGGCGCCGATGCCATCCTGATCCATTCCAAGCAGACCACGCCGGATGAGGTGTTGGCCTTCATCGCGGCCTGGTCCGGCCGCGTGCCGCTGGTGCTGGTGCCAACCGCCTATCCGCAGTTGCGCGAGGCCGACATCCAGGCGCTGGGCAAGGTGGGGCTGGTGATCTACGGCAATCACGCGATCCGCGCCGCCGTGGGCGCGATGCGCGAGGTCTTCGCCCGCATCCGCGCCGAGGGCGGCATCCATGGCGTGGATGCCGGCCTGCCCACGGTGCGCGATATCATCGACTTGCAGGGCGACAAGGGGATGCGCGAACTGGAGCGCAGGTTCCTGCGCTGAACGCGCCCGGCATCGAAAAGAATACAAGGACGGGGAATGATGGCGGCGGGAAGCAAGGCGTGGCTGGCGCGGGTGTTTGGCGATTGGGTGCCGGAAGTTGGCCCCGCGACGCTGCGCGCCGACCTGGCGGCGGGATTGCTCGGGGCCTTGCTGGTGCTGCCACAGGGCGTGGCGTTCGCCACGCTGGCCGGCCTGCCGGCGCAGTATGGCCTGTATTCGGCCATCGTGCCCTGTATCGTGGCGGCGCTGTTCGGCTCCAGCCGGCATGTCATGTCCGGTCCCACCAACGCCAATTCGCTGGCGCTGTTCGCGGTGCTGACGCCGCTGGCGGCGGCGGGCAGCCCCGGCTACATCGAGCTGGCCCTGGCGGTGACGGTGCTGGTCGGCCTCATGCAGTGGCTGGTCGGTGCCCTGCGCCTGGGGTCGCTGGCGCATTTCATCTCGCCGTCGGCGCTGTTCGGCTTCACCAGCGGCGCGGCCCTGCTGATCGCGATCCATGCCTTGAAGGATGCGCTCGGCTTGCCGGCGCCGGGGGCGCACGGCGCGGGCGCCTTGCTGCTCGGCCTGGCCGCCGGCCTGGATCGGGTGCAATCGGGCGCGTTGCTGGTTACGGCGGTGACGATCGCGGTGGCGCTGTTGCTCAAGCGGTTCGACAAGCGCAAGCCGTACATGCTGGCGGGGCTGGCGGCGGGGGCGTTGGCCGCGGCCGGGTTCAATGCCCTGGCGCCGGGCTGGGGCGCGGCCGCCGTGCCGCTGTTGGGCGATCTGGCGCAGCCGTGGCCGCCGTTCCATATTCCAAGCGTGGACTGGCGCGTCTTGCCCGATCTGCTCAGCCTCGCGTTCGCGCTGACCATCGTGGCGCTGGCGCAGTCCATTTCGATTGCCAAGGCGGTGGCCTCGCGCTCGGGCCAGCGCATCGACGCCAATCGTGAATTTGTCGGACAGGGGCTGTCGAACGTGGTCGGCGGCTTCTTTTCCTGTTATCTGTCCTGCGGTTCGCTCAACCGTTCCATTCCCAATTACGAGGCGGGCGCGAAGACGCCGCTGGCGGCGGTGTTCTCGGCCTTGTTGCTGATGGCGCTGGTGGCGCTGAGCGGACCGTTGCTGGCGCGGATCCCGCACGCGGCCATTGCCGGGCTGTTGTTGCTGGTGGCCTGGACGCTGCTGGACGCGCCGCGCTGGCGGCAATTGATGCGTACCCAGCGTGGCGAAAGCGCCATCGCCGCCGCCACGCTGGCGGCCACCGTGACCCTCCGCATGGAAGTCGCGATCCTGCTGGGCACCGTGCTGTCGCTGATGGTGTACCTGCACCGCACCTCGCGGCCGGCGATGCGCACCATGGGCTTCGATTCGCGCGGGCTGGAGCGCCGCTTCGTGGTGCTGGAGAGGCAGCCCGAGGCGCTGCCGGAGTGCCCCCAGCTCAAGCTGCTGCGCATGGAGGGGTCGGTCTACTTCGGCGCCGCCGCGCACGTGGCGCAGCGCTTGCAGGAACTGCGCGCCGGGCCCGATGCGCCGCGCCATCTGCTGGTGATGGCCAAGAGCATGAATTTCATCGACCTGGCCGGCGCCCAGGTCTGGGAAGACGAGCTGGCCGCGCGCCGCGCGATGGGCGGGGATCTGTATTTCCACCGGCCGCGGCCGGAAGTGCTGGCGATGTGGCGCCGCACGGGCTTCCTGGAGCGGCTGGGCGAGGATCACGTGTTTCCCGACAAGGCCACGGCGTTGCATGCCATCTACGCCCGCCTGGATCGCGGCATCTGCGCCAGTTGCCGCGCCAAGGTGTTCTGGGAATGCCAGCCGGAAAGCCCGCAGGCAGACGCTTGAGCGCCGTTCAGGCCAGGGGCGCGTCGGCGCCCAGGTAGGCGGCCTGGACGCGCGAGTCGGCCGCGATGCGGTCGGGCGGGCCTTCGGCCAGCAGGCTGCCGCGCACCAGCACGGCGATATGGTCGGCATGCTTGAAAACGACGTCCAGGCTGTGCTCGGTGAACAGCACGGCCATGCGCTGTGTATCGGCCAGTTCGCGTGTCAGGCGCATGAGGGCATGGCGTTCGTTGGTGGCCATGCCGGCGGTGGGTTCGTCCATCAGCAGCAGCCGCGGACGGTGCGCCAGCGCCATCGCCAGTTCCACCCGCTTGACCTCGCCATAGGCCAGGGCGCCGCAATGGGCGCGGGCCTGGCCGGCCATCTGCACCTGCTCCAGCAGCGCCAGCGCCTCGTTGACGCGGTGCGACTCGGCGCGGCGCCAGGGGCGGAACAGCAGGCGGTCGCGCGACAGCAGGGCGGTCTGCACATTTTCAAGCGCCGTCATCGAGCGGAAGGTGGCGGCGGTCTGGAAGGTGCGTCCCACGCCCAGGCGGCAGATCCTGCCGGCCGACAGGCCGACGAGTTCGCGGCCGTCCAGCCGCACCGAGCCGGCGTCCGGCCGCAACTGCCCGCCAAGCACGTTGAAGCAGGTGGATTTGCCGGCGCCGTTCGGGCCGATCAGCGCCAGCATGCGGCCCGCTTCCAGCTGGAACGAGACGTCCGCCAGGGCGTCGATGCCGCCGAAGGATTTGCGTAGTCCATCGACCCGCAGCAAGGGCAGGGCGGCCGTCATGATCGCCTCCGTTGCAGGCGGGCCGCCGCGCCCGCCAGGCCGGCGGGAAACAACATGACCAGCGCCAGGATGGCCAGGCCCAGCACGGCGTGCCAGTATTCGGTGCTGCGTGCCGCCGCGTCCTGCAGCCAGGTGTAGGCCGCCGCGCCGACCAGGGGGCCGGCCAGCGTCTGCAGGCCGCCAAGCAGCACCATCACCAGGCCGTCGACCGAGCGGCTGACGGCGAGCACGTCGGGCGCGATGCTGCCCTTCGAAAACGCGTACAGCGATCCGGCCAGGCCGGCCGCCAGCGATGCCGCCACGAAACCGGCCCACTGGATGCGGCGCGTGTCCATGCCCAGCGCCTCGGCCCGCAGGACGGAATCGCGCGCGCCGCGCAGCGCGTAGCCCAGCGGCGAGAAAGCCAGGCGCCGCAGCCAGGCGATGCCGAGCGCGCACAGCGCCAGCGTCAGGTAGTAGAACCAGGGGCCGCGCGCCAGCCAGCTCGATGGCCACAGCCCGATCAGGCCATTGCTGCCGCCGGTCACGTCGTCCCACTGATAGGCCAGCGCCCAGAGGATCTGCGCCACCGCCAGCGTCAGCATCGCCAGGTAGACGCCGGACAGGCGCACGCAGAACCAGCCGAACACCAGCGCGCCGAGCGCCGCCGCGAATGGCCCCAGCAGCAGCGCCGCCTCCATCGGCAGCGCCGCCAGCTTCAGCAGCAACGCGGCGCCATAGGCGCCCAGGCCGAACCAGGCCGCATGGCCGAAGGTGGTCATGCCCGCCAGGCCGGTCAGGAAGTGCAGGCTGGCGGCGAACAGGGCGGCGATCAGGATCTCGGTCAGCAGGATGCCCAGGTAAGGCGCGTGCGCGGTTGCCAGGGGAGCCAGCGCCAGCAGGGCCAGCAGCACACCGTAAGCCCGCCGCAGGCGCGGGCCCGCCGGGGCGATGGACGGCTCGGCGGCGGGTGTCTGCGAGGACGGCGCCGGCGGTTGTCCCAGCAGGCCCCAGGGGCGCGCCACCAGCACCACCGCCATGACGGCGAATTCGGCCATCAGGGTGAGTTTCGACAGGTTGAAGGTCCAGGGGCCGATATGCGCCTGGCCGATGAACACGAACAGCGCCTTGACGGAGCAGATCAGCAGCGCCGCCAGGAAGGCGCCGGGGATCGAGCCCAGGCCGCCGACCACCACCACCACGAAGGCGCTGGCGATGATCTCCAGGTCCAGCCCGAGGGTGGCGGGCACGCGCGGCGCGGCCAGCGCGCCGCCCAGTCCGGCCAGGAAGGCGCCCAGCGTGAAGGCCGAGGTGAACAGCCAGGCCTGGTTGACGCCAAGCGCGGCCAGCATGTCGCGGTTTTCGGCGGCGGCGCGCAGCAGGCGGCCCCAGCGCGTGCGCTTGAGCAGCAGCCACAGCAAACCCAGCACCACGGGGCCGGCGCCGATCAGCAGCAGGTCGTATTGCGGAAAGCGCCGCCCCAGGATCTCGACCGCGCCGGCCAGGCCGGGCACGCGGGGCGCGAACAGGTCTTCCGCGCCCCAGATGGCCAGCGCGGCGTCGCCGATGATCAGCACCAGCGCGAAGGTCGCCAGCAACTGGAATAGTTCAGGCGCGCGATACAGGCGCTTGAGCACCAGCAGCTCGGCGGCGGCGCCGATCAGCCCGGTGACCAGCGCGGCCAGCAGCAGGCCGGCCCAGTAGCCGGCGCCATTGTCGAAGTGGCGGGTGAAGGTCCAGGCCAGGTAGATGCCCAGCATGTAGAAGGAGCCGTGGGCGAAGTTCACCACCCGCGTGACGCCGAAGATCAGCGACAGGCCGGCCGCCACCAGGAATAGCGCGCTGGCGTCGGCCAGGCCATTGAGCAGCTGCGACAGCAGCCCGGACAGGCTCATCAGCGCGGTCGCATCTTGCGAACCTGCTCGTCGGGCGGCTGCAGGCGGGCGCCGTCGATGTAGGCGAAGTCCTTCATGATGCCCTTGCCGTCCTCGACCGCGGTGACGCCGATGTACACGCCCATGGTGGATTGATGGTCGATCTTGCGGTACTGGATCGGGCCGTAGGGCGTGTCCACCTTCAGCCCGGCGAAGGCGTCGACCAGTTTCTCGGTGTCGACCTCGCCGGCGGCCTTCAGGCCCTGTGCGATCGACATCAGCGAGGCGTAGCCCACCACCGAGCCGACCTTGGGCGTCTCGTTGTAGCGCTTGCGATAGGCCTCGACGAAGGTCTTGTTGGCCGGCGTGTCGATGGCATACCAGGGGTAGCCGGTGACGATCCAGCCCGAAGGCGTGTCGGCGCCCAGCGGCTCCAGGTATTCCGGTTCCCCGGATAGCACCGAGACCACGGCGCGGTTTTCGAACAGGCCGCGGGTGTTGCCTTCGCGCACGAAGCGGGTCAGGTCGGCGGCGAACAGCACGTTGAAGATGGCGTCGGGCTTGGCGTCCGCCAGGGCCTGCACCACCGCGCCGGCATCGACCTTGCCCAGCGGCACGGCCTGCTCGGCGACGAATTCCACGTCCGACTGGAACGACTTCATCATGGCCTTGAAGGTGGCCACGGCGGACTGCCCGTACTCGTAGTTGGGGTAGACGATGGCCCAGCGCTTCTTGCGCAGCGCCAGCGCCTTGGGCGCCAGCGCGGCCACGTGCATCCAGGTGGACGGCCGCAGGCGGTACGTGTAGCGGTTGCCTTCCTGCCAGGTGATCTTGTCGGTCAGTGGTTCGGCGGCCAGGAAGAACACCTGCTGCTGCTTGGCGAAATCGGTCAGCGCCAGGCCGGTGTTGGAGAGGAAACCGCCGAACAGCAGATCCACTTTTTCGCGCGCCAGCAGTTCCTGCGCGGCGCGCACGGAGTCGCCGGGATTGCCGTTGTCGTCGCGCGAAAATACTTCGAGCTTGCGTCCCAGCACCCCGCCCGAGGCGTTGACCTCCTCCAGCGCCAGTTGCCAACCTTTCTTGTACGGGCCCAGGAAGGCCGGAATCGCCTTGTAGCTGTTGATTTCGCCGATGCGGATCGGCTCTTTGGTGTCTTTGGCGGACGCGACCGGGGTCAGCGCCAGGGCCAGGAGCGCGGGCGCGAGCGCGCGGCGCAGCAGGGTCAGGCAAGGACGGAGCATGGCGGGTATCGCTGGCAAGAGAGCCCGATCGAAGCCGGGCTCATGTAGGGCACGATTGCAGTTTCGGCCCAATTGAAGCATGCGCGGCGCCCTCGCGCCAGGGAAAACGGCGTGGCGACCTGATTCCCCCGTTGCGCTCGGCCAAAGAAAAAGGCCCTGCGATGCAGGGCCTTTTTCGGCTTTCCGGATACCGGCTGAATTACTTCAGCTTGGTTTCCTTGTAGTCAACGTGCTTGCGAGCGACCGGATCAAACTTCTTGATCAGCATCTTCTCGGGCATGTTGCGCTTGTTCTTGGTGGTCGTGTAGAAATGACCCGTGCCGGCAGTCGACTCGAGCTTGATCTTTTCGCGGATACCTTTGGCCATGTCGTGCTCCTAGTATGTCAGATTGGCGGGGGGCCGATTAGGCCAGTTCGCCGCGGGCACGCATTTCGGCCAGCACGGCGTCGATGCCGTTCTTGTCGATCGTGCGGATGGCTTTGGCCGAGACGCGCAGGCGCACCCAGCGGTTTTCGCTTTCAACCCAG
The DNA here is from genome assembly GCF_040084795.1 of Achromobacter sp. HNDS-1. NCBI lineage: Bacteria > Pseudomonadati > Pseudomonadota > Betaproteobacteria > Burkholderiales > Alcaligenaceae > Achromobacter > Achromobacter sp. HNDS-1. Next base: position 1,635,212 of record NZ_CP157584.1, on the reverse strand, counting down.
AACCGGCGCGATTGCAGGTTGGGCAGGAAGCGACGCTTGGTCTTGTTGTTCGCGTGCGAAACGTTGTTGCCCACCATCGGGCCTTTGCCGGTCACTTGGCATACGCGTGCCATGGATGCACCTCATTTATTCTTGCGCATCACCGGGGGGGTAGACAGGGTTTCAGCCGCCGGGCTGTGAGAGGCTTGCCGCCGGGACTTGCCCGAGGTTCTTGCCATCTTGCCGGCCACCCAGTCTTAGTGGATGAGGGGGGAACCTGCGTGTTGAAATGCCGCGTCATCAAGACTACCGATTTCAACCCCTGGGATCCCGCCCAGTGCTTATACCCGCTGCCTGCCATCCGCAAAAATGCGCTTGGGGGTCAGAGTGTTGAACTACAAAGCATAGTAGTCCAGCACGGGAAACTTCATGTGAAGACGTAGATTCTAATACGAAAAATCGAGATAAATCAAGTACCAGGGCGCGGCGCGTGGAAAAGCGTGGCGTTCCTGCCGCGATGGGCGCGTCCGGACGGCGCGCGCCGGCGGGCTGGCTTGGCCGGCTGACGTCCGGTGCGAGGCTGCCGCCTCGCCCGGCGCCTTGCGTCCCCGGCTTCAGGCCGGGTGCGATTGCGCCACGCGGCCCGACAGCCACGACAGGCAGGCGCAGGTCGCCAGCGTGGTCGTCAGGGGCAGGGCGCTGTCGGTCTGCCAGGCGCTGACGGCGAAGCCGGCCAGCGCGCCGCAGGACAACTGAAGCGTCCCCAACAGGGCCGAGGCCGCGCCCAGCCGCTTGCCCTGGTCGGACAGCGCCAGCGCCGCCGAGTTGGGATTCACGAATCCCTGGCTGCCCATGTAGCAGATCAGGCAAGCCATCAGCAGCGGCAGCGTCATCCAGCCTGCCAGCGTCAATGCCACCGCCGCCAGGCTGGCGCAGGCCAGCGAGGTCAGGGCGCGGCGCTGCAATTGGCGCGGCGTGTGACTGCGCAGCAGGCGGGCACTGATCTGCGAGCAGATGATGAGCGACAGCGCGTTGGTGCCGAACAGCAGGCCGTAGTACTTGGGGTCGACCCCGTACAGCTCGATGAACACCCGGGGCGAACCGATGATGTAGGCGAACATGCCGGCCTGGCCGAAACCGCCGGCCAGGCTGTGCGCCATGAACCCGCGATGCGCGAACAGGGCGCGGTAGTTCTGCACGATGGTGCGCAGGCGCAGCGGCACGACGCGTTCGGGCGCCAGCGATTCCTTCATGATCAGGATGACCGCCGTCATCAGCATGGCGCCGCCGGCCAGCATCACCCAGAACAGGCTGCGCCAGCTGGCGAAGCCCAGCAGCTGCCCGCCCGCCAGCGGCGCGAGGATGGGAGCCAGCCCCATGATCAGCATCAGCAGCGACATGGCGCGCGCCGCTTCGTGGGTCTCGTAGTGGTCGCGGATGACGGCGCGCGGAATCACGATGCCGGCCGCGCCGCCCATGGCCTGCACCACGCGCCAGCCGGTCAGCGCCTCGACCGAGCCGGCCAGCGCGCATCCCAGCGATGCCACCATGAAGAGCGCCAGGCCGACCATCAGCGGCGGCTTGCGGCCGTAGCGGTCGGCCATCGGGCCGTAGAACACCTGCGCCAGGGCCAGGCCGATCAGATAGGCGGCCAGGGTGCGTTCGACGTCGCCGCGCGGCACGCCGAGGTTGGCGGCGATCGTCGGGAACGCCGGCAGGTACATGTCGATGGCAAAGGGGCCGATCGCCGTCAGGGCGCCCATGAGAATGAGCCAGCCCGGCAGGGCGCCGCGTGAGGAAAGGGTAGGGGGCATGTGGATCGCGAGAAGGCTCGCGCGAGGGACAGGGTGCGACGCGCTTTATTGCGTGTTTTGCACCAAGCCGATGACTGTATCACGGAGCACCTTACACGCAAATTTCAACCGATTTCCGATACAGTCTGTCGTGTCCGTACGTATTTCAGAGGAGAGGTCGTGAATCCTTTGTTGTCTGTGGTGGAACGCAAGCTCCAGGCTTTGCCCGTGACCGTCCAGCTGGTGTTGCCTGACGGCACCGTGATGGGGCCGCCGGATCCCAAGGTGCGCTTCGTGACGCATGACAAGACCGCCCTGGCCCACCTGGCCGAAGGCGCGGTCGGCGTACTGGGCCAGGATTACGTCGAGGGCCGCATCGACATCGAAGGCTCGATGCGGGACGTGATGGCGGCGGCCTCGGCGCTGCTGCCGGGTTCGCCGGTGGACGCGGCGCGCGGCGGCTGGCTGACCGAGCTGGTGCGCAAAGTGATGTCCGTGTGGCGCCACTCGGTGGAGCGCGATGCCCGCCAGATCGAATTCCATTACGACCTGTCCGACGACTTCTACGCGTTGTGGCTGGATCCGCGCCGGGTCTATTCCTGCGCCTATTACCGTGAACCCGGCATGACCCTGGCGCAGGCGCAGGAGGCCAAGCTCGACCATATATGCCGCAAGCTGCGGCTGCGGCCTGGCGAACGCTTTCTCGACGTGGGCGCGGGCTGGGGCGGCCTGCTGCTGTGGGCGGCCGAGCACTACGGCGTCGATGCCACCGGCATCACGCTGTCGCGCAACCAGCACGCGCATGTCACCAAGCTGATCCAGGAAAAGGGGCTGGGTGGCCGCGTGCGCATGGAGCTGCTGGATTACCGCAAGCTCGACGAGGCCACGCCGTTCGACAAGATTGCCTCGGTCGGCATGTTCGAGCACGTCGGCCGGGCCCAGCTGGAGGGCTATTTCGCCAAGCTGCGGCGGCTGCTCAAACCCGGCGGCCTGATCATGAACCATGGCATCACCGCGGCCGGCGTTTACAACGCCGAACTGGGCAGCGGCATGGGCGAATTCATCGAGAAATACATCTTCCCCGGCGGCGAACTGACCCACATCAGCGTGGTCATGGAGGCCATGACCAACGGCGGCCTGGAGGAAGTCGACGTCGAGAATCTGCGGCCGCACTACGCGCGCACGCTGTGGGCCTGGAGCGATGCGCTCGAGGCGCGCCTGCCGGAGGCCGCGCAGATACTCGGCGGCGAACAGGGCGCGCGGTCGCTGCGCGCCTATCGGCTGTACCTGGCCGGCTGCGCCATGGGGTTCGAGCATGGCTGGATTGCCTTGCACCAGGTGCTGGGCCAGCATCCGGCCACCGGGCGGGCAGACGAACTGGACAACCCCCCGGACCTGGCCTACCCCTGGCGACGCGATTACATGTACCGCGACGACGCGGGCGAAGCCCGCTAAAGCGGCGATTTTGGGGCGGCAGTTGTATTTATACGAACAAAATATTAACTAAATGTATCTGTGTTTTCGAGGGGGGATTCCCCTGGGAAAAACGGGAAATCGTCTCCTGGGAATCAGGGTTTGTCCGGACGTTTTACTGTCTGAATGTATCTGTTTTGTTCAGGCCAGGGCTTGGGTCATGCATCAATTTCGGTTAAGATGCTGCCTTCTTCTTTCAGTTTGTTCACTATCTGTGGGTTCTCGAAAACTCCGTTTTTGAGGCTCCTGTCTTGCAAGACCCCGCACCCCGCGGATTTTCTTGTTGCTAGTGTCGGTTTGTATTGGCGGTTCTGCCCGTCTTCCGCACAACCCCCTTAGCTCCATGGCACGGCCGGACCAGCGCCGTCGTGTCCCTGAACCTATGGAGGCAAAAGCCAATGCGTTTCACCCCCGTCAAGACCCTGGCCGCCGCGGCCGTCTTGTTCGCCTTCGCCGGTTCGGCCCAAGCCGCCGATGCGCCGCAATGCGAACTCAAGCGTCCGATCAACTTCGGCGCCATGAACTGGGAATCCAATTTGGTCCTGGTCGATGTCGAGCGTTTCATCATGGAAAAGGGCTACGGTTGCAAGACCGAAACCCTGCCCACCGAGACCCTGCCCGCCCTGGCCGCGCTCGAGCGCGGTGACCTGGACATCAACACCGAGATCTGGCTGAACAGCGTCGCCGACCCCTGGGAACGCGCCGAAAAGACCGGCCGCGTCAAGCGGATCGGCGATCTCTACATGGGCGGCGAGGCCTGGTACATCCCGCGCTACACCGCCGAGCGCCTGCCCGAGCTGAAGTCCGCGGCCGACCTGCCGAAGTTCAAGGACAAGTTCAAGGACCCCGAGGAACCCGGCAAGGGCCGTTTCTACGGCTGCCCGGCCGGCTGGGGTTGCGAAGTCACCAGCACCAACCTGTTCCACGCCCTCAAGCTGGACGACACCTACACGCTGTACTCGCCGGGCACCGGCGCGGCGCAGAAGGCGGCCCTGATGTCGGCCTACAAGCGCAAGCAGAACGTGGTCTTCTACTACTGGTCGCCCACGCCGCTGGTCGGCGCCATGGACCTGGTCAAGCTGGAAATGCCGCCCTACGACGCCGACAAGCACAAGTGCCTGACGTCGCCCAAGTGCGCCAAGCCCGAGGCCAGCGCCTATCCCGACAATCCCGTCTTCACCGCGGTGAACACCAAGTTCTCGCAGGAAGCGCCGGTGCTGACCGAGTTCCTGTCGAAGGTCTCGGTGCCGCTGCCCGTGATGAACGAGACCCTGGCCCATATGGAGGAAACCGGCGACGAGTCCGGCGCCGTGGCCAAGTGGTTCCTGAAGAACAAGCCCGACGTCTGGACCAAGTGGGTCCCCGCCGACGTCGCCGGGCGCGTGCAAAGCGCGCTGTAACCCGCGCCGCCTTTCCGGCGGCGGGCCGTTCCGGCCTGCCGGGACGACCCGCCGGCTTGGACTTTTCCCCCTTGGGATGACCCCAAGGGGAAAAAGCCCTCCGGCAGGCGGACTGCCCGCCAGGCGGGCATGCGCGGGAGGTGTTGCTCCCGCGCCGGACTGTAAGCGTGTTTCGCCCTCGCCGATGACGGTTCCCCGCAAGGGGCGCCGCCCCGGCCAGCGTGCCGGATGCCGTGCTGGCGCACGGCGCGGCGCGTGGCGAACGCGCTGAAATGGAGTCAAAAACATGTTTCCTGAAATCATTCCCGCGCGTCAGGTGCGCGGGGCCATCGACGGGTTCGTCGATCATCTGGTCACCAATTACGCCGACACCCTGGAGACGCTGTCCCAGCCCGTGCTGCACGCCCTGGTGTGGCTGGAGCAGGTGCTGCGCAGCTCGCCCTGGTGGGCCGTGGTCGGCGTGACCATCGTCATCGCCTGGCTGGTCAGCCGCCGCATCGGCCTGAGCCTGGCCATGGGCGCGCTGCTGTGCGTGATCGGCGTGCTCGGCCTGTGGGACGCCGGCATGCAGACGCTGGCGCTGATGATCATGGCGGCCGGGCTGTCGGTGATTATTGGTATTCCGCTGGGCGTGCTGATGGCGCGCGTCAACTGGCTGCGTTCGATCATGCTGCCGGTGCTGGACGTGATGCAGACCATGCCCAGCTTCGTGTACCTGATTCCGGTGGTGATGCTGTTCGGCCTGGGCAAGATCCCGGCCATCATCGCCACCGTGATCTACGCCGTGCCGCCGCTGATCCGCCTGACCGACCTGGGCATCCGCCTGGTCGACCGCGAGGTGCTGGAAGCGTCGCGCGCGTTCGGCGCCAATCCGCGCCAGCAGCTGTTCGGCGTACAGCTGCCGCTGGCGCTGCCCAACATCATGGCCGGCATCAACCAGACCACCATGATGGCGCTGTCGATGGTGGTGATCGCCTCCATGATCGGCGCGCGCGGCCTGGGGTATGAAGTGCTGCTCGGCATCAACCGCCTGGAAGTGGGCCGCGGCCTGCTGGCGGGCCTGGGCATCGTGGTGCTGGCCGTGCTGTTCGACCGGATCACGCAATCGTATGGACAGCGCATGCGCATGGGAGGCCAGCGATGAGCAAGATCGAAGTCAAGAACATCTACAAGATTTTCGGGCCGCATCCGAAGAAGTGGCTGGAAGCCGCGCAGGGTGGCATGAGCAAGGAAGCGCTGCTGGCCGAAAGCGGCCACACGCTGGGCCTGCGCGACATCAGCCTGTCGATCGAAGAGGGCAGCATCTACGTCATCATGGGCCTGTCGGGGTCCGGCAAGTCGACGCTGATCCGCCACTTCAATCGCCTGATCGAGCCCAGCGCCGGCCACATCCTGGTCGACGGCGTCGACGTGGTCAGCCTGAACAAGCGCGACCTGGAAACCTTCCGCCAGAAGAAGATGAGCATGGTGTTCCAGCGCTTCGGCCTGTTCCCGCACCGCACCGTGCTGGACAACGCCGCCTACGGCCTGGCCGTGCAGGGCGTGGGCCGCGCCGAGCGCGAGCAGCGCGCCCGCGAATGGCTGGAGCAGGTCGGCCTGTCGGGGTTCGAGCAGCAGTATCCGCACCAGTTGTCGGGCGGCATGCAGCAGCGCGTCGGCCTGGCGCGCGCGCTGGCGACCGACGCCGAGATTCTGCTGATGGACGAGGCCTTCTCGGCGCTCGATCCGCTGATCCGCCGCGAGATGCAGGACCAGCTGCTGCAGCTGCAATCCAAGCTCAACAAGACCATCGTCTTCATCACCCATGACCTGGACGAGGCGCTGCGCCTGGGCAACCGCATCGCCATCCTGAAGGACGGCGAACTGGTGCAGGAAGGCACGCCGGAAGACATCCTGTTGAACCCGGCCAACGATTACGTGCAGTCGTTCCTGCAGGACGTGAACCGCACCAAGGTGCTGAACGCGACCCATGCCGTGAACCCGGCGCGCCTGACGCTGACCATGCGGTCGCGTCCGGCCCACGCGGTGGATCGCATGCGCGCGTTGAACTACGAGTACGCGCCGGTGCTGGACGGCAAGCGGCTGGCCGGCGTGCTGACGCTGGAAGCGGCCGAGCAGGCGGTTCGCGAGGGCGGACGCGACGTGTCGCGCTTCGTCGAGGACCTGGCCTCGGTGCCGGCCACGGCCGGCCTGGGCGAGGTGCTGGCGCAGCTGGTGCATAGCGACCAGCCGGTGGCGGTGACGGGCGAGAACGATGAGTTCATCGGCATGCTGTCGCGCAAGAAGGTGGTCGAGCTGGTGACGCCGGTGCTGGCCGAGACCGCGCCCGCAACGGAGGCTTCCGACTCCGCGCCGGCCGCCGATGGCGCCGACCCGGCCGAGGCCGAACAGCAAGGCCAGCCGCAGCCCGCGCAACGGGGCGAGGCGGCCTGACGGCGCAAGCCGCGCGGCGGCGGGGCGACCCGTCGCCGCGGCCCGGTTCCCGGGCGGCAGGCTTGCGCCCGGGGCCAGTCCGGATATGATGGCTGGCCGGCAATGATCGCCGGTTCGCCACTATTCGGAATATCGGAACCCGTCATGCCCATCTTGAATGTCCAGATCATGCAGGGCCATTCGGCCGCCCAGAAGACCGCGCTGCTGAAGGCGGCATCGCAGGCGGTGGTCGAGAGCATCGCCGCGCCGCTGTCCAGCGTGCGCATCGTGTTGCAGGAAATCCCCGCCGAACACGTGATCGTGGCCGGCCAGATCGGCAAGCCCATGGCGCGCGTCGACGCGGCCCTGATCGAGGGGCGTGACGAGGCCAAGAAATCGGCGCTGATCGCGGCGCTGAACCAGGCCGTGTGCGCCAGCATCGGCATTTCGGGTGAAGACGTCCGGGTGTTGATCCGCGACGTGCCCAAGACCGACATGGGCGTGGCCAACGGCCTGAGCGCCAAGGCCGCCGGCCGCTGAGACCGGAGCATGGCGACCGGCAAGGAAAAGGGTTCCGTCACCGTCGACGACGTGGCGGCCGAGGCGGGCGTGTCCATCAAGACCGTTTCGCGCGTGTTGAACAACGAGCCCAACACCAGCGAGAAGACCCGCGCCAAAGTGATGGCGGCGATCGCGCTGCTGAAATACCAGCCCAACCCTTCCGCCCGCCGCCTGGCCAGCAAGCGCTCGGACCTGATCATGCTGGTCTACGACAATCCCAGCGACAACTACCTGATCAACATCCAGCAAGGCGCGCTCGACGCCTGCAAGCGCTATTTCTACAGCCTGCTGCTGCACCCCTGCGACTACCGCGCGCCCGACCTGGCCGCGCAGATCGAACAGTCGGCGCGCCAGCACGCCTGTGCCGGCCTGGTGCTGACGCCGCCGTTGTCGGACGTGCGCGCCCTGATCGACGCGCTCGACCGGAGCGACGTGCCGTTCGTGCGGCTGGCGCCCAGTTCGCCCAGCGCCAGGGGGCTGGAGGTCAGCACCGATGACCGCTCGGCGGCGCGCGACATGACGCGCTACCTGCTGGACCTGGGCCACCGCCGCATCGGCTTCGTGGCCGGGCATCCCGACCATGGCGCCGTCGGCGGCCGCTTGCAGGGCTATCGCGACGCGCTGGCCGAGCGCAACCTGGCGTATGACGCGGACCTGGTGGAGCAGGGACTGCACTCCTTCGATTCCGGCGTGCGTTGCGGCGAACGGTTGCTCGATCGCGCCGACCGCCCCAGCGCGATCTTCGCGGCCAACGACGACATGGCGGCCGGCGTGCTGTACGCGGCGCACGCGCGCGGCATCAAGGTGCCGCAGGAGCTGTCGGTGGCGGGCTACGACGACACGCCGCTGTCGCGCCAGACCTGGCCCAAGCTGACCACCCTGCGCCAGCCGATCCGCGACATGGCCTACGCGGCGGTCGAGCAGCTGGCTTCGCGCGAGCCGCAGGCGAGGGTCCGGACCCTGGGGTACGAGATCGTGCTGCGCGATTCGACCCGCGCGCCGGCCTGAACCTCCCCGGCCGCTATCCCAGATGGCGGCGCACGTCGTCGCGCGGGTCGTAGCCGAGACTGGCGCGCCCCTCCGTCACGTCCCAGGCGCTGCCCCGGTTGGCGGACACCCCGTTGACCGTGACGCTGGCGCCGGGCCAGTCGGCCGCGTCCGCCGTCAGCGAGGCGACCAGCAGGCGTTCGAGATCCCCGTTTGATAACCACATGTCGTGGAACCACGCCAGCGCGCGGCGCGCCGGTTCGTCGTGCGCATCCGGTTCGGGCGCCCGCCGGTGGGCCACGCCGGAGTAAGTCATGTCGCGCGGGTCGTTGTCGTCCGGCAGGATCCAGCCGATGCGCGCGATCACGGTGGACAGCCGGCCTTGTGTGACGGCGGCATAGGCGCGGCACAGGCGTTCTCCCATGACCTTCGAGGTGCCGTAGGCCAGCGAATGCACCTCGCGCTCGCCATCGAACCAGCGCGTGCCGGGGGCCGGTTCGGTGCTGGCGGTCAGCTTGCCCGGGCCCATGGCGGCGGCCAGTGGCGGGTCCTTGTAGCCGCCCATGGCGTGGTTGGAGGACGCGAACACCAATCGTCGCGCGCCATGCGTGGCGGCCGTGGTCAGGACGTTGAGTGTCATGTTGTACGAACCCAGCGCTTCTTCCCAGCTGGCGTCGGGGGTGGAGTGCCGGGCCGCCAGGTGCAGCACGGCATCGACGCCCTCGAAATGGCGGGTCCAGGCGGGGGCGGGGCGCTCCAGGTCGGCGGCGACCAGCGTCAGGCGTTCGCGCACTTCCGGACTGAAGACGGTGTCGTCCGCCTGCAGGTCGATGCCGATCAGGTGCTCGCACCAGGGCTGGCGCGCCAGGATGGCGAGCGCCTTGCGGCCGAGCTGGCCGGTGGCGCCGGTGACGACAATGCGGGCGGGGGGCAGGGGAGAGGTCACGGTGAAAGCTTCCGGTTCAAGGCAAGGGGCAAAGGCAGGCGGGCGAGGCCAGGGGATAGGGCTCGCCCTGCGCGTGCGCCAGGCCCGTGGCCGGGTCGATGCGCCACGCGCGGATGAAGTGGTCGTCCTGGGACGCGGCCAGCAGGAACGCGCCGTCGGGAGTGAGCGCGATGTCGCGCGGGGCGCGGCCGCCGACCTCGATGAAACCGACGGGATCGAGCCAGGGAGCGGCGTGGCGCAGGCGGTAGACCGCGATGCTGTCGTGGCCACGGTTGGCGGCATAGAGCAGTTCGCCATTGGGATGCAGGCGGATGGCGGAGGCGGTGTTGGCGCCGCGCCAGTCGCGCGGCAGGGTGCTGGCGCGGGCGCGTTCTCCCGCCGGCTCGTCAAGCGCATACACGGCCACGGTATTCGAGAGTTCCTCGGCCACCGCCGCCAGCGTGCCATCGGCCGTGAGGACCAGGTGGCGCGGCCCGGCGCCGGGCCGCGCGCGCAGTTCCCGCGCCGGCGCGGGGGCCAGGCCATCGGGCCGTACCTGGTGGCGGGCGATGGTGTCCGTGCCCAGGTCGCACAGGTAGACCCAGGCGCCGTCGCCGGTGGCGGCGGCATAGTGCACGTGCGGCCCTTCCTGGCGGTCCGCGCGCGGGCCGGCGCCGCGGCGCGCGATCACCTGCGGCGCGCCCAGCGGCAGGCCGTCGGCGTCCAGCGCGAAGCACAGCAGCTCGCCCGAGCCGTAGTTCGACACGTATAGCTGCCGCGCGGGCAGGTTGACGCTGACGTGGCAGGGCGCGGCGCCGGGCACCGCGACGCGGCCGACGGCGCGCAGCGCGGCGGCGCCGTCCTCGATGGCGAAGATTTCCAGGACCGCGTCCTGTTCCCGCTCGCTGACGCTGTAGAGCCGCCCCGCGGCCGCGCACAGGTATGAGGGGTTGACCGGGCCGGCCAGCACCTGCCGTTCGTGGAACGAGGCGGTCGCGCCGTCGAACGCCAGCAGGTGGATGCCGCGGCCGCGTCCCTGCACGTGAGGCAGGATCTCGGTATAGGTGCCGACGGCCAGCACGCAGCTGCCGGGCGCGTCGAATAGGGGCGGGCTATGCACGTTCGGACCTCGTCGCCACGTCGATCCACACTGCCAGCACCAGCACGGCGCCCTTGACGATCATCTGCCAGGAGGTGTCGACATTCATCTGCTGCATGCCGTTGTCCAGGCTGGCCATGACCAATGCGCCGATCAGCGCGCCGTAGACGGTGCCGGAGCCGCCGCGCATGGAGGTGCCGCCGATGAAGCAGGCGGCGATGGCGTCGAGTTCGCCGCCCACGCCGGCCGACGGCGAACCGGCCGCCGAGCGCGCCGTGGTGACGATGCCGGCGAAGGCGCACATCAGCCCCATCAGCATGAACACCATCAGCTTGACGCGCTTGACGTTGACGCCGGACAGGCGGCTGGCCTCGACGTTGCCGCCGACCGCGTAGACGTGACGGCCGAACACGGTCTGGGTGGTGATCCACGAGAACACGCCCAGCAGCGCCAGCAGGATCAGCACCGGCAGCGGCACGCCGTGGGCCTGGTTCAGCACCAGCACGAAGCCGGCGGCCGCGGCGGCGATGGCGCCGATCTTCAGGCCGTCGATCCAGCGCGGCGTCACCTCCAGCCCCAGCCGGCGATGGCGGCGGCGCCGCGCCAGCGTCAGGCCGCAGGCCAGCGCGATGATCAAGGCGGCGATGGCCCACGACAACGCGGGCGGCACGAAGGCCTGGGCGATGGCGCCCAGATCGTCGGGCACGGGGGCGATGGTGACGCTGTCGGTGCTCAATTGCAGCAGGCCGCGATAGGCCAGCATGCCGCCCAGGCCGACGATGAAGGACGGCACCCGCAGCCGCGTGGTCAGGCAGCCGTTGACCAGCCCGAGCCCCGCGCCGGCCGCCAGCACCACGGCCACCGACAGCCAGGTGTTCCAGCCGAGGTTGACGGTCAGGATGGCGACCAGGCCGCCCAGCAGGCCGAGCAGCGAGCCCACCGAGAGGTCGATCTCGCCGGCGATGATGACCAGCACCATGCCGCAGGCCAGCATGCCGGTGACCGACATCTGCAGCAGCAGGTTGGAAATGCTGTTGGGACGCAGGAAGCTGCCGTGGGTCTGGTGCCAGAAGAACAGCCAGATCAGGCCGAGCGCAAGCAGCATGGCCAGCAGCTTGTGGCGCGCGAACAGTTGCCGCAGCGGCGGATGGCCGCCGCGCGGCCGGGGTTCGGAGGATGAGGAAGCGAGCATCTGGGTCATGGCGTTCAGGCGGCGTGCCGCGACGGTTCGGATTGGAGGGCGGCGGCCAGCACGCGTTCCTGCGTCAGGCCCTGGATCGGGAAGTCGCCCGTGATGCGGCCGGCGTTCATGACCAGCACGCGATCGCTCATGCCGAGGATCTCGGGCAGTTCCGACGACACCATGATGATGGCCACGCCGCGATCGGCCAGATCGAAGATCATCTTGTAGATGTCGTACTTGGCGCCGATGTCCACGCCGCGCGTCGGTTCGTCCAGGATCAGCACCTTGGGGTGCTTCAGCGCCATCTTGGCCAGCACGACTTTCTGCTGGTTGCCGCCGGACAGGCTGGCCACCGGCAGGCCCGGGCTGGCGGTCTTGATGCGCAGGCGGGCGATCTCGCGTTCGACGGTCGCCAGCTCGGAATCGCCGTCCACCCGCGCGGCGCGAGCGTGGTCGGCCAGGCTGGCCAGCGTGATGTTCTCAGCCACGCTCATCAGCGGCACGATGCCGTGGCGCTTGCGATCCTCGGGCACCAGGCACAGGCCGAGCGCGATGGCGTCGGCGGGGGACGCGATGCGCGCCGGCTGGCCCGCCACCCACACCTGGGCGGCGCTGCGGCCGGCGTAGGCGCCGTAGATCGCCGACACGAATTCGGTGCGGCCCGCGCCCACCAGTCCGGCGATGCCGAGGATCTCGCCGGCGCGCACCTGCAGGGAGGCGTCGTCGACGCGCTTGCGCCGCGGGTTGGTCACGTCCCAGCAGGTCACGCCGCGCGCTTCCAGCATGACCGCGCCGGGTTGGCGTTCGGTGCGCGGAAAGCGCGATTCGAGCGCGCGGCCGACCATCAGGCCGATGATGCCGTCTTCGTCCAGCGTGTCCGCCGCGCGGGTGGCGATGTGCTGGCCGTCGCGGATCACCGTGATGGTGTCGCAGACGCGCTTGACCTCGTCGAGCTTGTGCGAGATGTAGATGCAGGCGACGCCGGCGCGCTTGAGGTCGTCGATGATGGACAGCAGCACGTCGATCTCCTTGGCGCTGAGCGAGGAGGTCGGCTCGTCGAAAATCAGCAGCCGGGCCTCTTTGGCGAGCGCCTTGGCGATCTCGAACAGTTGCTGGTGGCCGTTGCCGTAGTTCATGACGGGCGCGGCGACGTTGACGTCGGTGAGCTTCAGGCGCGCCAGCAGCTCGGCGGCGCGCCGGTGCATGGCGGGGTAGTCCATGCGGCCGCCCGGCAGCCGCAGTTCGTTGCCCAGGAAGATGTTCTCGGTGACGCTGAGTTGCTGCACCAGCATCAGTTCCTGGTGCAGGATGACGATGCCGGCGCGTTCGCTGTCGCGGGTCGAGCGGGCGCGCAGTTCGCGGCCCTCCCAAAGTATCCGGCCGCCGTAGCTGCCATGGGGATAGACGCCGGACAACACCTTCATCAGGGTCGATTTGCCGGCGCCGTTCTCGCCGCACAGACCCAGGCATTCGCCGGGCCGCACGCCCAGGCTGATGCCCGAGAGCGCGCGCACGCCCGAGAATTCCTTGACGATGTCACGCATTTCAAACAGCGGCTGTCGCTGGTCCATGACGCGTCTCCCGGCTATTTGCCCGCGATCTGGTCAGCCGTATAGAACCCGTCCTTGACCAGGATGTCCAGATTGTCGCGCGTCACCAGCGTGGGCTTGATCAGCAGGGAATTGACCTCGCCCTTGCCGTTGTCGAGCTTGGCGTTGAAGGCGGGCGTCTTGCCTTGCACCAGGTCGACCGCCATGTGCGCGGCCGCTTCGGCGATGGCCTTGATCGGCTTGTACACCGTCATGGTCTGCGTGCCGGCGGCGACGCGGCGCACACCCGCCAGGTCGGCGTCCTGGCCCGATACCGCCACCTTGCCCGCCAGCTTCTGGCTGGCCAGGGCCTGGATGGCGCCGCCGGCGGTGCCGTCGTTGGAGGCGACGATGGCCTGGATGTCGTTGTTGTTCGCGTTCAGCGCGTTCTCGATGATGCTCTGCGCCTTGGACGGGTCCCATTCGGGCGTCCACTGCTCGCCCACGATGGTGATATCGCCCTTGGCGACCAGCGGCTTGAGCACGTTCATCTGGCCTTCGCGGAACATGCGCGAGTTGTTGTCGGTGGCGGCGCCGCCCAGCAGGTAGTAGCGGCCCTTGGGCACGGCATCGACCATGCCCTGGGCCTGCATTTCGCCGACCTTGACGTTGTCGAACGACACGTAGCCATCCAGCGGCGCGCCCAGGATGAGGCGGTCGTAGGCGATGACCTTGATGCCGTTGCGTTGGGCCTTGGCGATGGCGCTGCCCAGCACCTTGGAATTGAACGGCACGATCACCAGCGCGTCCACGCCCTCGGCGATCAGGTTTTCGACCTGGGCGATCTGGCGCGATTCGCTGGCGTTGGCCGATTGCACGTTGACCTTGGCGCCCAGCGCGGTGGCGGCCTCGACGAAATAATTGCGATCGCGGGTCCAGCGCTCGACCCGCAGGTCGTCGATGGAAAAGCCGATCACCGGAGCCTCCTTGCTGGCATGGGCGGCGTGGGCGGCGAACAGCGCGGCGGGCAACGCCAGCGCGCAGGCCAGCAGGCGGCGCAGGATTGGGGTCATGTCAGTCTCCTTGTGGCGCGATGCGCTCAGAATGTGATGCCGGTCTTCAGGCCTACGATGAAGGCGTCGTGGTTGGCGCTGGTGCCCCCAGGATGCCTGATGTACTGCAGATTGGGGCGCAGGTAAATGGAGGGGATCGGTGACCAGCTGTAATACGCCTCGGCCACGTATTCGTAGCCGTCTCCAACCTTGGTGCTGGTGCCCAGGCGCTGGTCCTGCTGGCGCACGTAGTCGGCGTAGCGGCCATTGTTGTGGGTTGCGCCGACGGCCACGCCGATGACGTCGCGGGCCTGGGCGAACGGCCCCTTGTATTGCAGCCCGAGCGCGATCTGGTGGTCCTGCGCCGCCGTGTCGCGATCGGCCTGCGAGACGTTCAGGAACACCGAAGCGCCGCGGCCGCCGGCGGTGCCGCTGACCTGTTGCTCGAAGTTGATGTAGATCCCGTACTGGCCGTTGCGCTCGCGCGGCGCCAGGCCGGTTTCGCCGCGCGGGGCGTGGTTGACGTCCTGGTACAGGTCCTTGCCGTTCGAGGTGTTGTACCAGGCGCCGAACTTGTACGAACCGGGCAGGCCGTTCCAGGCCGGCAGCCAGCCGACTTCGACCGGGATCAGGGCGCCGGTGGTGCCGTTGGGATTGTCCAGCGACAGGCCGTGGCGGCGCGCGTAGCCGTCGTCGACGTAGTTGGGGTTGACCTGGTAGACGCCGGCCTGCACGTAGGTCCGCTCGGACGTGCTGACCTTCAGGCGGGTGGCCCATTGGCTGGTGGGCCAGTTGACCCAGTAGCTGCCGACCAGGTTGCCGGGCTGCGCGCCGCAGAAGGTCAGGTTCTGGAAGTCGCACGAGAAGCTGGCGAAATCCTCGCCGACGGTGAGCCGGCCGATCTTCCATTGCACCCGGTCGTCCAGGAACGATTGATTGAGCCAGAACTGCGTCATGTGCCAGGTCTGGCCGCGGCCGTAGACCTCCTGGATCAGCATGTTGTTGCCGATGCCGGCGTCGGCGCCCAGGTTGCGGCCGTTGCGGTCGGTGATGGTCATCTGGAAGGTGCCGCCGTGCCAGCCGAGCAGCTTGTCCAGGTCCACGGTGGCGCCGAACACCCATTGGTCGGTGTAGCGGGTCAGCTTGTCCTGGCCGCCGCTGAAATTGTGCGCGGCTTCGCCGGTGTAGCCCAGGTTCAGGGTGACGCCACGTTCGGCCAGGCGGGTGCGCAGGCCGCCCCAGTCGCCGAAGAGGTAGGGGCTGGTCTGCAGGTCGTAGGCCTGGGCCGAGGCCGCGACCGACAGCAGGCTGGCCCCCAGCAGGCAGGACAGCAGGCGCGATGGCCGCGACGAGTGAAATGGGAAGCGCGGAGGCCGGAGGTGCACGCCGGTGCCTGCCGCTGCCGTGAAGCAGGGAGGTGTTGCCATGTCTTTGTCTCCTGACGCCGCCCGTGCCTGAGGCCGTTGCGGCTTGCTTTTTGTGGGCCGGCGGGTACCGGCGAAGCTAGTGTCTGCAAAAATGACAGCGCTGTCAATTATGACTGGGACTAGGGATTGCCCGGGGGCAATCCCATTTTTGCAAGCGCGTTTTTGCCGTCAGGAGAGGTCGATGCCGGACCGCCGCGCCAGGGTGGCGGCTGGGGAAAAGCGGGCGGTGGCGCGCGGCGGCGCGGCTTGCGCGCCCGCGCCTAGTCGAGCTTGACGCCCGCTTCCTTGATCACCGCGCCCCAGCGCTGGATCTCGCTCTGGATGTAGGCGCCGTACGCCTGCGGGGTCGAGCCCAGGGCCTGGGCGCCCTGCGCCTTGAGCTGTTTTTGCATCTCGTCCGATTGCAGGGCGCGGCGGATCTCGGCATTGAGCTTCTGAATCACCGGTTGCGGCGTGCCGGCGGGGACCACCACGCCTTGCCAGGCGCCCATTTCGAAGCCCGGCGCCACGGTCTCCGCCACCGTGGGCACCTCGGGCAATTGCGCGCTGCGTTCGCGGCTGGTGACTGCCAGGGCGCGCAGCTTGCCCTCGCGGATGAAACCCAGCGAGTCGTTCAGCGTGTTGGTCATGAGCTGCACCTGGCCGCCGACCAGATCGGTCATGGCCGGCGCGCTGCCGCGATAGGGCACGTGCACCGCGTCGATGTCCAACGAACGCAACAGCAACAGCGCGCCCAGGTGCGTGACATTGCCGGCGCCGGCCGAACCGTACGACAGCTTGCCCGGATGCTGGCGCGCGTAGTCGACGAAGCCGCGCGCGTCCCGCGCCGGCACCGAGGGATGCACCAGCAGCACCAGCGGGATCACCGCCGTGGACGACACTGGCGCGAAGTCCCTGACCGGGTCGAACGCCAGCGCGCGGTACAGGTTAGGGCTGAGCGCGATCGACGAGGTGTTGTAGAGCACGGTGTAGCCATCGGGCTTGGCGGCGGCCGCATACTGCATGCCGATGTTGCCATTGGCGCCGCCCTTGTTTTCCACCACCACGGTCTGGCCCAACTGGTCGGTCAGTTGCTTGGCCAGCACCCGCGCCACCAGGTCGGTGGGGCCGCCCGGCGGGAAGGGCACCACCATCGTGATGGGGCGTTCGGGCCAGGCGGCCCGGGCGGTGGGGGCGCCGATGAATGTCAGCGCGGCCAGGCCGGCCGCGAGCAATGCGCGTTTCATGGTTTGTCTCCTTGCTTTGGTGGGCGGGACCGAAGCCCCGTGGCGGCAGCGTCCTCTGGATGGGACGCTTGTCCGCCGCGCGCCGCGTCAGTCCGGCCGGCCGGCCAGCATGCGCGTCGCGGTGTAGGCCATTACGGGTTTGCCGTGCTGGTTGAAAACCTCGATGGCGGAGGTGACCACGGCGCGGTTGTGCGCCGAGGTCGGGCGCACGCCGGTGACTTCGATGTCGGCCCAGATGGTGTCGCCGGCCACCACCGGCGCCAGCATTTTCTTGTGCACTTCCAGCAGCGCCAGGCCGGTGCCCTGCACCATGCCCTGCATGATCAGGCCCTCGATCAGGCCGTACGTTAGCGCGCCCGGCGCGGGACGGCCCTGGATCGCGCCATGCGCATAGGTGGCATCGATGAAGATCGTCTCCAGCATGCCGGTGGCGCTGATGAAGTTGACGATGTCGGTTTCGGTGACCGTGCGGCGGAAGGTGCGAAAGCGCTGGCCGACGGCGAGGTCCTGCCAGTAATAGCCCTGGCCGAGCGGGGTGGGGGCGGAGCGGTCTTGGGTCATGCGGAGTCCTTGGTGGAAGCGGGAGGGGCGTCGGCTTGCCGGGCGGCGCCGGTTTGCAGCAACGCGTCGATGGCGGCGCCAGCCAGGCCGGCTTGCGCCAGCACCTCGCGGGTGTGTTCCCCCAGGCGCGGCGGCATCGCGGGCGGCACCTGCGAACGCTGCAGCCGCACGGGGTTGCGCGGGAAGCGATACCGGCTGCCGGCGGCGCTTTGCAGGGGCTGGAAGAAGTCCACGCTGCGCAGGTGCGGATCGGTCTCCAGGTCCTGCAGGCGGTTGACGCGGGCTGCCGGGATCTCCAGCCTTTCGCACAGCGCCAGCCAGTAGGCGGTGTCATGCGCCGCGACGATGCCGGCCTGCAGCTCGTAGAGCGTTTCGATGTGGCGGGTGCGCGCGGCGATGTCGGCAAAGCGCGGGTCCGCGGCCAGGTCGGGGCGGCCGGCGGCCTGGAAAAAGCTGCGCCAATGGGCATCGGTGTATGGCATCAGGCAGACGTGGCCGTCGGCGGTGCGGCAGGGCCGCCGCCACGGCGTCAGCACCCGGGGGTAGCCGGCCTCGCCGGGCGTGTCCGCCAGGTGCCGGCCGTAGTAGTGCTCGACCAGCACGTACGAGGCCATGCTTTCGAACATCGGCACTTCGAGTTGCTGGCCCTGGCCGGTGCGTTCGCGCTGGAACAGCGCGGCCAGGATGGCGTGCGCGGCGATCAGTCCGCAGGTCTTGTCGGCCGCGACCGTTGGCAGGTAGCGCGGCGTCCCGGTCTGGCGGTCGGCCAGGTCGGCAAAGCCCGACAGGCCCTGGATGATGTCGTCGTAGGCCGGCCTGCCGTCGTAGGCGCCGCCGGCGCCGAAGCCATACAGGCCGGCATACACCAGGCGCGGGTTACGGGTGCAGAGCGTTGCGGGATCCAGGCCCAGCGCGGCCATCTTGGCCGGCCGCATGCTGTGCATCAGTACGTCGGCGCCGTCCACCAGCGTCAGCAGCGCCTGGCGCGCGGCGGCCTGTTTCAGGTCCAGCACCACGCTGCGCTTGTTGCGGTTCAGGCCCAGGAAGATGGCGGCCAGGCCGGGTTCCTGGGCCGGGCCGGTGTTGCGGGTGGAGTCGCCGGCGGGCGCCTCGATCTTGACGACGTCGGCGCCGTAGTCGGCCAGGATCTGCGAGGCGTAGGGACCGAACACCACGGACGTCAGGTCCAGCACGCGCAGGCCGCCCAGGGCGGCGGCTTGGGGGAGGGTAGCGGAGCTCATGGCGGGAATCCTATCGGCGCGGTTGATACCCGTCTAATATGGCTTCGGTATTGCTTGATATGGAATCCGTTATGGCTATCGATCTACGGCAACTGCGCCAGTTCGTCACCATCGCCGAACTGGGCAGCTATCGCCGCGCCGCCGACGCGCTGCATATCGCGCAGCCCGCGCTGTCGGTGTCGATCCAGAAACTGGAGCACGCGGTCGGCGTGCCGCTGCTGGCGCGCGGCGCCAAGGGCGTGACGCTGACGCCGGCCGGCGAGGCGCTGATGGCCGACGCCCGCCGCGCGCTGTTCCATACCGAGCAGGCGCGCCAGGCCGCGCGCCGCGTGGCGCTGGGCGAGTGGGGCACGCTGCGGCTGGGTTTCGTCGGCTCGGCCACCTACACGCTGCTGCCGCGCTGCCTGCCGGCCTTCCGCGCGCAGTATCCGGACGTGCAATTGGAGCTGCGCGAGGACAGCACCGTGGGCCTGGCGGCGATGCTGCGCGCCAACGATATCGATGCCGGCCTGGTGCGCGGTCCGCTGGCGGAGGATCCGGCGCTGGATTCCTGGGTGGTCGAGCACGACGACCTGATCCTGGCGGTGCCCGCGGGGCATCCGCTGGCCGGCGCCGCGCCGGTCGAACTGTCCCGCGCCCGCGGCGAGCGTTTCGTGATGTATTCGCCGGCCAAGGTGCCGGGCCTGCACGGCGTGGCGCAGGCGCTGTGCCGCAAGGCCGGCTTTTCGCCGCGCATCAGCCAGGAAGCGATCCAGGTGCAGACGCTGGTCAGCCTGGTGGCCAGCGGCATGGGGCTGGCGCTGGTGCCGGGCGTGACGCGCGCCTACAGCACGCCGCTGGTGGCATTCGTGCCGCTGGCCGATGCCGAGGCGCGCGCCGCGTTGTCGCTGTCGCTGGTGACGCACCGCGATACGTCCTGTGCCTCGGTGCTGCGCCTGCGCGACAGCATGCTGGCGCAAATGGACTGAGCGGCGCCGCCTCAGGCGGTCTCGCGATCGAACAGCGCGGTGCGCAGGTAGGACACCGCGTCGCCGCCGTCGGCCAGCGCATGCGCGCCGATGCGCGCGTGCCAGTGCGATTCCGAGCCGGCCGCCAGCCGCCATTCGCGCAGCCGGCGCGTGTACAGCTGCAGGTCGTATTCCTCGGTGATGCCGATGGCGCCGTGCACCGCATGGGCGATGTCGGCCACGCGCGCCACCGCCAGGCTGGCGCGGGCCTTGCCGAGCGCGGCGAGCAAGGGCCGTGGCAGGCCGTCGCGGCCCTGGAAGGCCAGTTGCGCCGCCATGCGCGCGGCCCAGACCTGTTCGGCCATGACGCTGATCTGTTGCTGCACGGCCTGGAAACGGCCAATCGGCTTGCCGAATTGCTGGCGCTGGTTGGCATGGTCCAGTGTCATGGCCAGCACCCGGTCCATGGCGCCGGCGATCAGGCCGGCGCAGGCGGTGGCCGCCAGTTCGTCCAGGGCCGGCAGGCCGGCGCCGGCGTCGATGCGCTCGCCGTCCTCCAGCGACCAGCGCGCCGGCGCGTCCAGGCTGCCGTGCACGCCGCTGGATTCAATGGTTGCGGCGCGGACCGGCAGCAGCCAGGTCTGTTCGCCGATGCGCGCCAGCACCGCGTCGGCGCCGCGGATCCAGGGCACGTTGGCGCCCGCTGCCTGGCGCCCGGATGCTTGCCAGCCATGCGGCGCCAGCGCGATCGCGCCGGGGGCGGGCGCATGACCGGCGTGTGCCAGCCAGGCGCGCGCCAGCAGCGTATCGACGATGGGGTAGGGGCACAGGTGGCGGCCGGCGGCGGTGGCCAGCGGCAGCGCGTCGGCCAGCGCCAGCCCGGCGCCGCCTCGGGATTCCGGCACCAGCGCGTCGGCGAATCCGGCGTCTTCGCAGGCCTGCCAGGCTTGCGCCGGCGGCTGGCCCTGTTCGGCCTGGCGGATCACGTCGGGCGTGCAGGTCTGCGCGAACAGGCGGTTGGCGGCATCGCCAAGCATCGATTCCATGATGGGTTCCTATCGAAGGCCGAGGCCGCGCGCGATGATGCCGCGCAGGATTTCGCGGGTGCCACCGCGCAGCGAGAAAGTCGGGGCCACCTGTTCCAGGTAGGCCAGGGTGCGCAGCAGCGGCAAGGGGGGCGGGCGCTCGGGCCGGCGGCCCAGCGCGTCGGCGATCAGTCGCGGGATGTCCTGCTCCAGTTCCGTGCCCAGGTCCTTCACCAGGGCCGCCTCGATGGCCGGACTCTGGCCCGCCGCCAGCTTGCCGGCGACCGCCAGCGACAGGGCGCGCAGCACCGCCATCTGCGCCAGGAGGGCGCCCAGCAGGGCCTGGTCGGCGGCGTCCAGCCCGTCGCCGGCGCGGCCGTGCGCCAGCCAGCACTGCAACAGCGAGATGGAGGAATACAGGCGTTCCGGCCCGCTGCGCTCGAACGCCAGTTCGGCGTTGACCTGGGCCCAGCCCGCGCCCTCCTGACCGATGAGCGCGTCCGGCGCCAGCTCGACGTTGTCGAAGAACACTTCGGAGAAATGCGCGTCGCCGGCCAGATCCTTGATCGGCCGGATGGACACGCCCGGCAGCGACAGGTCGACGATGAGCTGCGACAGGCCCTGGTGACGGTCCTCCGGCGTGCCGGAGGTGCGGGCCAGCGCGAGCATGTAGTGCGAGCGGTGCGCATTGGTGGTCCAGACCTTGCTGCCGTTCAGGCGCCAGCCACCCGCCACGGGCTCGGCGCGGGTGCGGATGCTGGCCAGGTCGGAGCCCGAGCCGGGCTCGCTCATGCCGATGCAGAAGAAGGCCTCGGCGCGGCAGATGCGCGGCAGGTAGAAGGCCTTCTGCGCCGGCGTGCCGAGCTTGAGGATCAGCGGCGCGCTCTGGCGGTCGGCGATCCAGTGCGCCGACACCGGTGCGCCCGCACCCAGCAATTCCTCGGACAGCACGAAGCGCGCGAAATGGCCGCGCCCGGCGCCGCCGTATTCGCGCGGCAGCGTCAGGCCGAGCCAGCCGCGTTCGGCCAGCTGGCGGCTGAAACCGGCGTCGTAACCCATCCAGGAGCGGGCGCGTTCATCGGGTTCCAGCCCGTCCAGCGCGTCGGCCAGGAAGGCGCGTACGTCGGCGCGCAGCGCCTCGTCCTGCGGGGGGATGGCGGTCAGTTCCAGCGTTTCGATCATGGCGGGTCCGGTCTGGCGGGCGCCGGGGCGGCGCGCCGCTGGCCACTATCCGCGAGCCGCGCGCGGGCTGTCCAATAGTAAATTCTTGCCTGCCGATAAGGATCCGATATCGGACCGGGAGCGCGCGGCGGCGCGAGTATGATGAAAGGATCACCAGGAGGAAACACATCATGAACGAAGTCATCGTCGCATCCGCCGTCCGCACCGCCATCGGCGATTTCGGCGGCGCGCTGAAGGACGTGCCGCCCTGCGATCTGGGCGCCGCCGTCATCAAGGCCGCGCTGGAACGCGCCGCCGTCAAGGGCGACGAAGTGGGCCATGTCGCCGTCGGCCACGTCATCAACACCGAACCGCGCGACATGTACCTGTCGCGCGTGGCCGCCATGAACGCGGGCATCGCCAAGGAAACCCCCGCCTTCAACGTCAACCGCCTGTGCGGTTCGGGCCTGCAGGCCATCGTGTCGGCGGCGCAGACCATCCTGCTGGGCGATGCCGACATCGCCATCGGCGCGGGCGCCGAGAGCATGAGCCGCGCGCCCTACATCGCGCCGGCGCAGCGCTGGGGCGCGCGCATGGGCGACAGCATCATGCAGGACATGATGACCGGCGCGCTGTCCGATCCGTTCGGCCGCATGCACATGGGCGTGACCGCCGAGAACGTCGCCGCCCAGTTCGGCATCAGCCGTCAGGACCAGGACGCGCTGGCCGCCGAATCGCATCGTCGCGCCGCCAACGCCATCGAGGCCGGCTACTTCCGCGACCAGATCGTGCCGATCGTGCAGAAGACGCGCAAGGGCGAAGTGGTGTTCGACACCGACGAGCACGTGCGTCGCGACGTCACGGCCGACAGCCTGGCCGCGCTCAAGCCGGTGTTCCAGAAGGAAAACGGCACCGTCACCGCCGGCAATGCCTCGGGGCTGAACGACGGCGCCGGCGCGCTGGTGCTGATGAACGCCTCGGTGGCGGCCAAGCGCGGCGTCAAGCCGCTGGCGCGCCTGGTGGCCTACGCGCACGCCGGCGTCGACCCGACCATCATGGGCATCGGCCCGGTGCCGGCCACGCAGGCCGCGCTCAAGCGCGCCGGCCTGACCGTGGACCAGCTGGACGTGATCGAGGCCAACGAGGCCTTCGCCGCGCAGGCGTGCGCCGTGACCCGCGAACTGAAGCTGGACCCGGCCAAGGTCAACCCCAACGGCAGCGGCATCGGCCTGGGCCACCCGATTGGCGCCACCGGCGCCATCATCACGGTCAAGGCGCTGCACGAATTGCAGCGCGTGCAAGGCCGCTACGCGCTGGTGACCATGTGCATCGGCGGCGGCCAGGGCATCGCGGCGATCTTCGAGCGCATCTGAGCGACGCTTCGCCGGTGCGGCGTTGACCGCGCATCGGTATCCCGGGGCGGGCCGCGACGGTCCGCCCGCGCCGGCCCGCATTCCGGTCGCATGGCGGCGTGGCGCCGACGGCTGTGCGCGCCGGGCCTACAATCGCGCCCATGTACAAATCCAAATTCCCCTCCGAACTCGACCAGCCGACCCTGTCGGAATTGGACGGCGTGCGTTATCTGCACTTCAACACCGAATGGGTCCAGGGCGCCATGCGCATCAAGAACCCGGCGGAGCTGGTGCTGGAATACACCAGCCAGATGATGGCCTGGCTGCTGTTCCTGGAACCGCCCAAGGACGAGGCCATCGGCATGTTCGGCCTGGGCGCTGGCTCGCTGGCGCGCTTCTGCGCCAGGCAGACGCGCGCGCCGCTGCTGGCGGTGGAATGGAATCCGCGCGTCACCGCCGCCTGCCACATGTTCTTCCGCCTGCCGGGCGAGAACCGCCTGCGGGTCGAGCACGCCGACGCCGCCGAATGGGCCGCGGATCCGCTCAACGCCGGCCGCTGTCCCGTGCTGATGGTCGACCTGTATGACGCCTCGGCGCAGGGGCCGGTGCGCGACAGCGTCAAGTTCTACCGTGATTGCCGCCGCGTGCTGGGAGAGGTCGGGGTGGTGGCGGTGAACCTGTTCGGCCGTCACGAAAGTTTCGGCAAGAACATCGACAATCTGGCCAAGGCCTTCGACGATCGCATCGTGCTGCTGCCCGAGATCGATGCCGGCAACCAGATCGTGCTGGCGTTTTCCGGTCCGCGCCTGGCGGTCACGCCGGCCGAGCTGCTGGCGCGGGCCGAGGTGGTCGAATCCCAGTATGGCCTGCCGGCGCGCCGCTGGGCGCGTGCGCTGACCCGTCACGCGGTTGACGGCGTTCTGCATTTTTAGGTACGGGTTAGGGCAAGTCCTTACAACATCGGACTGGTCCGCTTCCACAGACCGGAGATATGATGGCCTTATTCATAATTATGAATTACGGCGCCGTCAGGCCGTCTGCCCATGACCTCACCCATCGTCCGGCAAGCCCTGTACCTGGAAGTCGCGGATCGCCTGCGCGGCATGATCCACGCGCGCGCGCTGCGCAACGGCGAGTGGATCGACGAACTGCGCCTGGCGGGCGAACTGGGCATCTCGCGCACGCCGCTGCGCGAGGCGTTGAAGGTGCTGGCCACCGAGGGCCTGGTGCGGCTGGAGCCGCGCCGCGGCTGCTTCGTCAATGAATTGTCGGCGCAGGACCTGGAAGACATCTTTCCGTTGATGGCCATGCTGGAAGGCCGCTGCGCCCATGAAGCCGCGTGCAAGGCGTCGGACGCGCAGTTGGCGGCGCTGGCGCCGTTGCACGAGGCGCTGGCCGGCCATGCCGCCGCCGGCCGCATCGACGCCTATTACCAGACCAATTACCTGATCCACGAGGCGGTGCAGGCGCTGGCCGGCAACCAGTGGCTGGTCGACATGGTGGGCAATCTGCGCAAGGTGCTGAGCCTGTCGCGCCACCGCAGCCTGGCCTGGCCCGGCCGCATCCAGGAGTCCTGTGCCGAGCACCTGGCCATCTTCGAGGCCCTCCGGGCCCGCGAGCCCGAACGCGCCGAGGCGCTGGCGCGTCATCACCTGATGCGCCAGCTCGAGGTGCTGCGCGCATTGGCCGCCGCCGACGACGCGCCACCGCTTTCCGATCTTCCCGCAGCCGAGGAAACCGCCCATGAACGCACCCGCCAATCTCGCGCCCGCGCGCGGCGCACGCACGCCTGACGCCGAACCGGTCGACACGGACGCCGCCGAGGCCGGCGAAAGCCTGATCACCCGCCTGGGCCGGTTGTGGGAACGTGGCCGCCTGCCCAGTGAATCCGAAGTGCGGCGGCTGTTCGAGGCGCGCCTGACCGACGTGGCCGCCAACAAGCTGGCGCGGCGCTGGTGCGAGCGCTATAGCGCCGCCGACGGCAAGGACCGGCGCCTGATGCTGGCCGCCCTGGCGCAGGTGCGCGGCACCTTCGCGGGCGATGCCGCCGAGGGCGCACGCCTGTTCAAGCGCTTCAACGCGCAACCGATGGGCCTGCGCTTCCTGGTCGAGCTGCGCGCCGACATGCTGCGCTGGCGCAAGCAGGTCGCCGGCATCCAGGCGCTGGACAAGGATCTCGAAGGCCTGCTGTCGGCCTGGTTCGACGTCGGCCTGCTGGAACTGCGGCCGCTGACCTGGGACTCGCCCGCCTCGCTGCTGGAAAAACTGATCATCTACGAGGCCGTGCACGAGATCCAGTCGTGGGACGACCTGCGCCACCGCGTGGCGCCGGATCGCCGCTGCTACGCCTATTTCCATCCGCAGTTGCCCGACGTGCCGCTGATCTTCGTCGAGGTGGCCTTTGCCGGCAGCATGGCCGACAACGTGCAGGCGCTGCTGGACAGCGCCGCGCCACGGCAGGACCTGGACAAGGCGCGCTGGGCGATTTTCTATTCCATATCCAACACCCAGCCGGGCCTGAAGGGCATCAGTTTCGGCAATTTCCTGCTCAAGCGCGTGGTCGAGCAATTGCTGGAGGAACTGCCCAAGCTCAAGTCGTTCGCCACCCTGTCGCCGATTCCCGGCTTCGCCGACTGGCTCGGCAAGCTCGACGCCGACGCGGTCGAGGCGGTCCTGCGCGAGGACAAGTCGCGCGCCCAGGCGCGCCAGCGCGCCGGCGTGCCCGACGGCCGGCGCTGGGTGGCGCGGCTGACGCGCGCGGCACAGGGCAGGAAGACGTCCGACGTGGTCAAGCGCGCCGCGTTCCGCCTGGCCGCGCACTACCTGCAGGCGATGAAGAACGGCTTGCCGCTGGACGCGGTGGCTCGCTTCCACCTGGGCAACGGCGCGCGCATCGAGCGCCTGAACTGGGCGGCGGACACGTCGGCCAAGGGACTCAAGCAGTCCTGCGGCCTGATGGTCAATTACCTGTACGACCTGGATGAACTGGACGGCAACCTGGCGCGCCTGCATGAAGGCAAGCCGCAAGTGAGCCGCGGCGTGGGACGCGCGGCCTGAGCGGCGGCGCGTCGTCACACAAAAAAAAAACGATAACCAGCGAGGGGACATGACGGACAACACGGCAGGCCGTGTGCTGCTGCAACGCGACGGGCAACTGGCCTGGGTGACGCTGTCGCACCCGGGGCGTCTGAACGCCATCACCGTGGGCATGTGGCGCGAACTGCGCGATGTCTTCACGCGCATCGCCGCCGACGACGCGCTGCGCTGCGTGATCGTGCGCGGCGAGGGCGGCAATTTCGCCGCGGGCGCGGACATCCGCGAGTTTCCGGCCGAGCGCGCCGATGCCGCGGGCGTGCAGCGCTATCACCGCGAGATACTGGCGCCCGCATTGATGGCCGTGGCGCAATGCCCGCAGCCGGTGGTGGCGCAGATCGAAGGCGTGTGCGTCGGCGGCGGGCTGGAGATCGCCTGCCAGTGCGACCTGCGCATCGCCGGCGAATCGGCGCGCTTTGGCGTGCCGATCAACCGGCTGGGCTTTCCCATGGCGCCCGACGAGATGCGCGGCCTGCTGGCATTGGCCGGCCGCGCCGCGACGCTGGCCATCCTGCTCGAAGGCCGCGTGTTCGGCGCCGCCGAGGCGCGCGACCTGGGATTGCTGACGCGCATCGTGGCCGATGCCGAGGTGGCCGCGCAGGCCCGGCGCAGCGCCGAACGCATCTGCCAGGGCGCGCCGCTGGCCGCCCGCATCAACAAGCGCCTGTCGGCGCGCCTGGCGCAGGGCGGCGCCTTGACCGAAGCCGAATACCAGGATTATTTCTCCTACGCCGAGAGCCGGGACCACAAGGAGGGCGTGCGCGCTTTCCTGGCCGGCGTAGACCCCCACTTCTCCGGAGACTGAAAACGGTGAGCAACGCCAATCTATACGCTGTGCTGGAGGGCGGATTCCCCGCCGATCGCAAACAGGTCGCGCTCGAAACCCCCGAGCTGGCCTACACCTGGGACGACATCGACCGCGCCACGGCCTGCCTGGCCAACCTGCTGGCCTCGCTCAAGCTGCCCGAGGGCGCGCGGGTCGCGGTGCAGGTCGAGAAATCGCCCGAAGCCCTGTTGCTGTACCTGGCCACGCTGCGCGCCGGCCTGGTGTACCTGCCGCTGAATACCGCCTATCGCGAAGCTGAAATCGAGTATTTCCTGGGCAACGCCGAGCCGGCCGTGGTGGTCTGCGCCAGCAAGAACCGCGACTGGGTCCAGCGCGCCGCCGACAAGGCCGGCTGCGCGCATGTGTACACGCTCGACGAAGACCGCACCGGCACGCTGCTGGAAGCCGCCGGCGGCCTGTCGCAGACCTTCAGGACCGTCAAGCGCAAGCCGGACGACCTGGCCGCCATCCTCTACACGTCCGGCACCACCGGCCGCAGCAAGGGGGCGATGCTGTCGCATGGCAACCTGGCGTCCAACGCGCAAGTGCTGCACAAGTACTGGGGCTGGCGCTCGGACGACGTGCTGCTGCACATGCTGCCGATCTTCCATGTGCACGGCCTGTTCGTGGCCTCGCACGGCGCGCTGCTGGCGGGTGCGAAGATGATCTGGCTGCCCAAGCTGGACGCCGACCAGGCGCTGCGCTACCTGCCGCAGAGCACGGTAATGATGGGCGTGCCGACCTACTACGTGCGGCTGCTGGCCGAC
Source organism: Achromobacter sp. HNDS-1 (assembly GCF_040084795.1). Classification (NCBI taxonomy): domain Bacteria; kingdom Pseudomonadati; phylum Pseudomonadota; class Betaproteobacteria; order Burkholderiales; family Alcaligenaceae; genus Achromobacter; species Achromobacter sp. HNDS-1. The sequence goes on along the minus strand of NZ_CP157584.1, from coordinate 1,607,193 downwards.
AAGCGCTTCAATCGCGACGTGTGCGCCAACATGCGCCTGTTCATCTCGGGCTCGGCGCCGCTGCTGTCCGAGACCTTCAACGATTTCCGCGAGCGCAGCGGCCACGCCATCCTGGAACGCTACGGCATGAGCGAGACCGTCATGCTGACCTCCAATCCGTATGACGCGGCCGATGGCGAACGCCTGGCCGGCACGGTGGGCCGGGCGTTGCCGGGCGTGCAGGTGCGGGTGGTGGACGATGCCGGCATCGCGCTGGCGCCGGGCGAGATCGGCAACGTGCAGGTGCGCGGACCCAACGTGTTCTCGGGCTACTGGCGCATGCCGGAAAAGACGCGCGAGGAATTCACCCAGGATGGCTGGTTCAAGACCGGCGACGTGGGCCGCTGGGGCGGCGAATCCGCTGGCCGCGACGTGCCTGCCGACTATCTGTCGATCGTCGGCCGCAGCAAGGACCTGATCATCTCCGGCGGCTTCAACGTCTATCCGAAAGAGATCGAGACGCTGATCGACGACATGCCGGGCGTGGCCGAATCGGCCGTCATCGGCGTGCCGCATGCCGATTTCGGCGAAGCGGTGGTGGCGGTGGTGGTGCCCAAGGACGGCGCCACGCTGGACGCCGCCGCGATGCAGGCCGAGCTGAAGGCGCGCATCGCCAACTTCAAGGTGCCCAAGCGCGTGCACATCGTTGACCAGCTGCCGCGCAACACCATGGGCAAGGTGCAGAAGAACGTGCTGCGCGAAACCTATCAGGCACTGTAGCGTCGTCATGCCAGGCCGGTCCACGCAGACCGGCCATTTTTTTCCAAGGAGCCCGACCCCTTTCCAGAACGATTCCCGAACCAGGCAGCATCCCAACCCAAGAACACAAGAGACGAGACGCGGGAAACGCGCCGTCCCCACGCTGCAGCAAGAGGAGACAATATGAAATACCGCATGTTCGCCGCGACCCTGCTGGCCACGCTGGCCGCCGGTTTCGCCGGCACCGCCAGCGCCGCGTCCTGGCCGGAACGGCCCATCACGCTCATCGTGCCCTTTCCCGCCGGGGGCGGCACCGATACCTTCGCCCGGCCCCTGGCCCAGCAGTTGACGATGCAACTGGGCCAGTCGGTGGTGATCGACAACAAGGGCGGCGCCGGCGGCACCGTCGGCGCGGGCGTGGCCGCCAAGGCGCGGCCGGACGGCTACACCTTCTTCATGGGCGGCGCGCACCATGCGCTGGCGCCGTCGCTGTACAAGAGCCTGAACTACAACATCCAGAAGGACTTCGTGCCGGTGGCGCTGGTGGCGCAGCCGCCGCAGGTGGTGGTCATCAATGCCACCAAGCTGCCCGTCAAGACGCTGCAGGAATTCATCGCCTACGCCAAGCAGCATCCCGGCGACATCAACTTCGGCACGGCCGGCAAGGGCAGCACCCACCACCTGGCCGGCGAACTGTTCGCCATGCAGACCGGCATCAAGCTGGTCGACGTGCCGTACCAGGGCGCCGGGCCGATGCTGACCGCGTTGATCGGCGGACAGGTGGACCTGGCGTTCGACGGCCTGGGTTCGTCATCGGGCCATATCCGCTCGGGCGCGATCAAGCCGCTGGCGGTGGCCGCCGACAAGCGCTCGCCGTCGCTGCCGGACGTGCCGACCGCGGCCGAGGCCGGGGTGCCGAACTACGTGGTGTCGACCTGGTACGCGATCTGGGCGCCCGCGGGCACGCCGCAGGAGGCGGTGGACCGCATGACGGCGGAAATCACCAAGGCCCTGAACACGCCGAAGATCAAGGAGACCTGGGAGAGCAACGGCACCGCCATTCCGACCCTGACCGGGCCGGCCTTCGGCAAGTTCGTCGACAGCGAGGTGTCGCGCTGGGCCAAGGTGGTGTCGGACTCGGGCGTCAAGCTGGATTGACGCCCGCGGCGTGGGCGTGGGCGTGGGCGCGGGCGCGCGTCAGCGCCAGTCGCTGGCCAGGCTGAGCCTGGCCAGCTGGTCGCGCGTCAGCGTCAGGCTGGCGGCCTTGACCAGTTCGTCCAGCTGCGCCAGCGACGTGGCGCTGACGATCGGCGAGGTGATGCCGGGCTGCGCGATCTGCCAGGCCAGCGCGGCCTGGGCGGGCGTACAGTTGGCGTCCTCGGCGACTTCATCCAGCGCCTTGAGGATGCGGTAGCCGCGGTCGTTCAGGTAAGTGTCGACGATCTTCTTGCCGCGCGCGCTCTTGCCGACGTCGGCCGGGCCGCGGTACTTGCCGCTGAGAAAGCCGCTGGCCAGCGCGTAATAGTTGATGGTGCCCAGGTCCTGCGCCTTGACCAGCGCCTGCAGGTGCCCCTCGAACGGTTCGCGGCTGTACAGGTTGTATTCCGGCTGGATGCTCTCATAGCGCGGCAGGTTGTGGCGTTCGCTGGCGATCAGCGCTTCGGACAGCCGCACCGCGGTGTAGTTGGAGGCGCCGATGGCGCGCACCTTGCCGGCCTCGATCAGCTTGGCGTATTCGCCCAGCGTGTCGGTCAGCGGCGTGTCGGGGTCGTCCTTGTGTGACTGGTACAGGTCGACGTGGTCGGTCTGCAGCCGCGCCAGCGACGCGTCCAGCGCGCGCCGGATGTAGGCCGGCGCCAGGCCCTTGGCGTCCGGGCCCATCTCCATGCCGACCTTGGTGGCGATCAGCACGCGGTCGCGCTTGCCCGAGCGCTTGAGCCACTTGCCGATCAGGGTTTCGGATTCACCGCCCTGGTTGCCCGGCACCCAGCGCGAATAGACGTCGGCGGTGTCGATGAAATTCAGGCCGGCGTCAACCAGCGCGTCCAGCAGCGAGAACGTGCCGGCCTCGTCGACGGTCCAGCCGAAGACGTTGCCGCCGAAGGTGAGGGGGGGGATCTGCAGGCCGGAGCGGCCCAATGCGCGTTTGATCATGATGTGGCCCTTTGGATGTCGCGGATGTCGTGTCGCGCGGGCGCGGCGCTTTTAGTATATTGGCGCCGCCCGCCCCGGCATGGGGCAGCCGCGCCACGCATGCACCATTTCAGGGATTCCCCCCAAGTGAATTTGTGTTGCGACACGTTAGACTATACGGCTTTACGGCTGTCCGGACCGTGGGGAAGCCCGCGGAACAGCCGTAATAATGAACAAACACCAAGGGTTCAAGGAGCTTACCTATGCTGATCGGAAAAAAACATTTTCTGACGGTTGGCGCAATGGCGCTGGCGATGGCGATCGCCGCGCCGGTGGCGGCGCAGCAGAAGTCGGTGGCGGTCACCGCCATCGTCGAGCACCCGGCGCTGGACGCCGTGCGTGACGGGGTGCAGGACGCCCTCAAGCAAGCCGGCTACGAGCCGGGCAAGAACCTGAAGTGGCAGTACCAGAGCGCCCAGGGCAACACCGGCACCGCCGCCCAGATCGCGCGCAAGTTCGTCGGCGACAAGCCCGACGCCATCGTCGCCATCGCCACCCCGTCGGCCCAGGCCGTCGTGGCCGCCACCAAGGACGTGCCGGTGGTGTATTCCGCCGTGACCGACCCGGTCGCCGCCCAACTGGTCGCCAGCATGGACGCCTCGGGCACCAACGTCACCGGCGTGTCGGACCTGCTGGCGCTGGACAAGCAGGTCGAGCTGATCAAGAAGATCGTGCCCAACGCCAAGCGCGTTGGCATGGTCTACAACCCGGGCGAGGCCAACTCGGTCGTGGTGGTCAAGAAACTGCAGGAAATCCTGCCCAAGTCGGGCATGAGCCTGGTCGAAGCCGCCGCCCCGCGTTCGGTCGACGTGGCGTCCGCCGCGCGCAGCCTGATCGGCAAGGTCGACGTCATCTACACCAACACCGACAACAACGTGGTCTCGGCCTACGAGTCGCTGGTGAAGGTCGGCAACGACGCCAAGATCCCGCTGATCGCCTCGGACACCGACAGCGTCAAGCGCGGCGGCATCGCCGCCCTGGGCATCAATTACCGTGACCTGGGCGTGCAGACCGGCAAGGTCGTGGTGCGCATCCTCAAGGGCGAGAAGCCCGGCGCGATTCCGTCCGAAACCATCTCCAAGCTGGAGCTCTACGTGAACCCGGGCGCCGCCGCCAAGCAAGGCGTGACGCTGTCCGACGCGATCATTAAGTCGGCCGCGGTGGTGGTAAAGTAAAGCGCAAGTCGTTCGGCCCCGCCCGTGCCTACCCGGCATGAGCGGGGTTTTGTTTTATCTTGTTTTCTTGTGTTTGCCCCGCGCCGGTAAGCGGGGTCCACAGGGCGGCAGCATCCACAAGGTGCGCGCGGCCCGGCGCGATGGCGTTGGCCTTGAACGGCAGGTTGGTCACGGACCACATGCCGCGTTTTGCTCCCCGGAGCGTCCCTCAAGCAGCCCGCTTGCGGCCCTGGCCGCCAAGCCCGGCAACGCCTTGGCAGGAATCGAGAGAAAATCGCACGGCAGGAAACGTTTATTGCGAAAGCTCGGGTAAAACTGATCCCGAAACGCAAGAAGTTGGACGTTCCTAATCTCTAATATGCTCGTTCCCTACCTGATTGGATTTGACCCATGTCATTGTTCTCGTTGTTAGGCGCACTGGAGATCGGCCTGATCTTCAGCCTGGTGGCCTTGGGCGTATTTATCTCCTTTCGCCTGCTGCGCTTTCCGGACCTGACCGTTGATGGCAGTTTCCCGCTGGGCGGCGCCGTCTGTGCCACGCTGATCGCCTCGGGCACCGACCCGTTCGTGGCCACCATCGCCGCCACCTTCGCCGGCGCCGCCGCCGGGCTGGTCACCGGCTGGCTCAACGTCAAGCTCAAGATCATGGATCTGCTGGCCAGCATCCTGATGATGATCGCGCTGTATTCCGTGAACCTGCGCATCATGGGCAAGCCCAACGTGCCGCTCATCACCGAACCCACCGTCTTCACCATCCTGCAGCCGGGCTGGCTGTCGGACTACGTGGCGCGGCCGCTGATCCTGGTGGTCATCGTGATCCTGGCCAAGCTGGCGCTGGACTGGTTCTTCGCCACCCAGACCGGCCTGGCGGTGCGCGCCACCGGCTCGAACGGCCGCATGGCCCGCGCGCAGGGCGTGAACACCGGCCGCATGATCCTGGGCGGCATGGCGCTGTCGAACGCGCTGGTCGCCATGGCGGGCGCGCTGTTCGCGCAGACCCAGGGCGGTTCCGACATCTCCATGGGCATCGGCACCATCGTCATCGGCCTGGCCGCGGTGATCGTCGGCGAAAGCATCCTGCCGTCGCGCAAGCTGGTGCTGGCCACGCTGGCCGTCATCATCGGCGCCATCGTCTACCGCTTCTTCATCGCGCTGGCGCTGAACAGCGATTTCATCGGCCTGAAGGCGCAGGACCTGAACCTCGTCACCGCGGTGCTGGTCACGATCGCCCTGGTCATTCCCATGCTCAAGCGCCGGCTGGTCGGCAAGAAGGGGCGCTGATATGTTGTCCGCAAAAGACCTCAAGATCACTTTCAACGCCGGCACGCCGATCGAGACGCGGGCGCTGCGCGGGCTGTCGCTGGACATCCCGTCGGGCCAGTTCGTCACCGTCATCGGTTCCAACGGCGCCGGCAAGTCGACCTTCCTGAATGCCGTGTCGGGCGACCTGCCGGTCGATTCCGGCCGCATCGAGATCGACGGCGCCGACGTCACGCGCCAGCCGGTCTGGGCCCGCGCCTCGCGCGTGGCGCGCGTGTTCCAGGATCCGATGGCCGGCACCTGCGAAGACCTGACCATCGAAGAGAACATGGCGCTGGCGCAGTTGCGCGGCGCGCGCCGCGGCTATGGCCGCGCGGTCAAGGCCTCGATGAAGGAAGGTTTCCGCGAACGCCTGGCCACGCTCGGCCTGGGCCTGGAAAACCGCCTGACCGACCGCATCGGCCTGCTCTCGGGCGGCCAGCGCCAGGCCGTGAGCCTGCTGATGGCGGCGCTGCAGCCGTCGCGCATCCTGCTGCTGGACGAACACACCGCCGCGCTCGACCCGCGCACCGCCGACTTCGTGCTGCAACTGACGGCGCGCATCGTGGCCGAAAGCAAGCTGACCACCATGATGGTCACGCACAGCATGCGCCAGGCGCTGGACGTGGGCGACCGCACCGTCATGCTGCACCAGGGCCAGGTGGTGCTGGACGTGTCCGGCGATGAACGCCGCGGCATGGACGTGCCCGACCTGCTGGCCATGTTCGAGCGCGTGCGCGGCGAGAAGCTGTCGGACGACGCCTTGCTGCTGGGCTGAACGGACGCTCCGGGCGCCGACAGGCGCAAGACCCGGCGCGGATCCCTCGGGATCACGCCGGGTTTTTTCATGCCGGCGCGCGGCGCTCGCGCGGATTGGCGGTCAGGCCGCCAGCGCGCGCCAGCTGCGCAGCAGCAGCGTCTCGATGTCGTGCACTGGCAGGCCGGTGGCGCGCGCCACGGCCTCGCGGTAGGGCGGCATGTTGGTGCATTCGAGCACGATGTCGGTCAGGTCCGGGGCGCGCCGCGCCAGCCGTTCGGCCGCCTCGACCACGTCGTGTTCGACCCGCGCCAGATCCATGTCCGGCGCGTTTTCCAGGATGCGCGCCTGCATCTCGCAGCCGGGCGCCAGGCCTTCGACCACGGCGTTGGCGGGCACGCCGGCCGCATCCAGCAAGGCGCGATCGAGCGAGGCCGCATCGAAGGTGACGATGCCCACCCGCGCCAGGCCATGGCATTGCAGCAGGCTGGACGACACGACTGGCACCGGCACGGCGGCCTGCAAGGCGTCCTGGTAGCGCGCCAGGAAACCGCAACTGGTGGAGATCAGCGCCGCGCCGTCGCGCGCCAGACCCACGGCGGCATCGATGAACGGCCGCAGGAAGGCCGGGTCGGCTTCCTGCACGATCTTGCGCGGCGAGGCGCCCGGCACCGTGACGAAGCGCGCCGGGATGCCGGCGCGGGCGTAGGTCTCGGGGTTGCCGACGTCGCCGGGCGGGCGCGGAAAGCGCGTGTCCAGCATCAGCAGGCCGAGAAAGGCGCCTGGGGCCGCGGGCGCGGCCGGGAGGGTTGCATCGTTCGTGGCCACGCGGGGCTCCCGTGAATGTCGATACGCCCTAGAGGAATCGTCCCGGACGGAAGGCGTCGTGGCGGCCGGTGGCGTCGCCGTCGGTCATCAATTCCCCTAGTATCTGCGCGGTGCCGGGCGCCGTGCTGAAACCGATGTGCTGGTGGCCCAGCGCCAGCCACAGGCCGGGATGGCGCGGCGCCTGGCCGATCATCGGGCGGCTGTCCGGCAGCGTCGGACGGCGGCCGAGCCAGGCCCGCGGGTCCAGCCGCTCGCCCAGGTCGATGGCCTCGCGCGCCCGGGTTTCCGCCAGGTCCAACTGGATGGGACGGGCAGGCGCGTCGCAGTCGTCCAGCTCGACGCCGGTGGTCAGCCGCAGGCCGCGCGCCATCGGCGACAGCACGTAGCCGCCGCCGGTGTCGTAGATGGGGCGGCCCAGCGCCGGGCCGCCGGCGGCGCCGTAATGCATGTGATAGCCGCGCTCGAACGCCAGCGGCAGGTCGATGCCGGTGGTCTTGAGCAGGGCCTTGGACCACGGGCCCAGCGCCACCACCAGGTCGGGCGCCGTCAGCGTTTCCGTGCCGGCGTCGCCTTGCACGATCCAGCCACGTCCGCCATCGCGGCGGATGGCGGCGGCCCGCAGTGTGCGGAAGACGCCGCCCGAGCGCTGGAACAGGTCGGCGTAGGCCGTGGTCACGGCGCCGGGATCGTCCACCGAATAGGAGCCCTGGATCCACAGCGCGCGCGGGAAGATCGGCGCCAGGGCCGGCTCCAGTTGCGCCAGTTCGGCGGGGGCCAGCGCCTGGGTCGGCACCTGGTGGCGGGCGTAGGCCTCGCGCGCCAGGGCGCCGCCCTGCCACGCCTGTTCGCTGCGGAACAGGAAGATCCAGCCGCTGTCGCGCAGGCGGTGGCGCGCGCCGGCCGCCTCGAGCAGGCGCAGGTGTTCGACGGCGGAGCGCCGGATCAGGCCGTCGAGCGCCGCCGTTGTTTCGCCGAACACCGACGGCCGGGCGCGCGCCAGGAAGCCCGCCGCCCAGCCCAGGTTGCGGGCCAGGTACGCGGCGCGGTAGCGGAATTGGACGGTGTCGTTGCGCAGCAGCCGGGGCAACTGGCGCCACAGGCCGGGATGGTTGAAGGGCATGAGGGAGCTGCGGGCCAGGACGCCGGCGTTGCCGGATGAGGTCTCCCGGCCGGGATCCTGGCGGTCGACCAGGGTGACCTGCATGCCGCGCCGCTGCAGTTCCAGCGCGCAGCAGACGCCGACGATGCCGGCGCCGAGCACTATGACTTGCTTTCCCATCGTCGCTGTCGCTGCTTGAGTCGGTATGGAACCAAGGGAGGTGAGCGGACGATTGTAGGGTAGCGGGCAGGCGCCAGCGAGAGCGGGCAATCCATGATTGCGACGCCGCGCCGGGCGGCCGCCAGGCGGGTGTGCCGGCGCCGGTCAGGCGGGCGGCCGCTGCCCCAGGATGCGGCCGGCCGCCGCCACGCCCCACCACGCGGCTTCTTCGAACACCGAGTAGCCGGACAGGTCGGCATGGGCGAACAGCACCGGGCCGTCCACCTCGCGCAACGCCGCCAGGCCGGCGTTCGATAGATAGCCGCAATAGGGCGAGGCCATGGCATGGCCGCGCACCGTGATCTCCAACTGCCGGGCGCGACGCCAGAACTCGTCGCCATAGGCGGCGACCAGGTCGGCGGCGGCCTCGTCGCGCAGCGCCTCGGGGCGGGCCTCGGCGAGCCATTGCCGCGCGGCCTGTGGCGTCTGGTTGCTGAGGGCATGGTAGGCGGTGAACACCGTGCGCGGCGAACGCGCCACGCGCAGCAATTGGTGGGTCGAGACCACGTAGCCCAGGGCCTGGCCCTGGTAGACCACGTTGTCCCACGATAGCGGTTCGCCCGGCGCTTCGCGCGGATAGCCGTCCATGACGAAGTTCGACACCAGCCAGGGCGCGTGCGGCGACGCGTGCGCGGCCGGATCGTAACCGTAGGCGCGGATGTCGGGCAGCAGGCGCTGGGCCACGAACAGCGGCATGGCGCAGACCGCGCGTTGCGCTTGCAGCGTAAAGACGCGGGCGGCGGGCCCCGGCGCCAGGCAATCGATGCGCGGGCCGGCCGCGCTTTCCTGCAACCGCGCGGCGGTCCCGGGCAGCAGCCAGCCCTCATGGCCGAGACGGGCGCTGATGGCGTTGCGCAGCCGTTGCACCAGCGGCGCCAGGCCGCCGGGCCAGGTCAGCACCGCGCCCTCGGCGGCGTTGGCGGCATGGCCGTCGCGGCTGGCGAAGTAGTGCAGCCCGGCCCAGGCCGAGACCCGGTCGTAGGGCGCGCCGTAGTCGTCGCGGCAGCAGTAGTTCAGGTACCAGTGCAGGGCGGGGGAGGTGTAGCCTTCGCGGTCCAGCCACTGCTTGAATGTGAGCGCGTCCAGCGCGCGCCAGACAGGGTCGCGCGAGGACAGCACGATCGGGATGCAGAAGACCTTGCGGCCGTCGTTGCCGATCGCGCCGTGCAGCCGGTCCACCAGCGCCAGGAACTTGCGGTGCTGTTCGAGATCGGCCTCGGGCAGCCCGTGCATCGGCAAGAGACCGTCTTCCCAGCGGCCGTCGCGCAGCAGCCGTTCCTGCGGCGAGTGCGCCAGGATGGCCTCGTCGTAATAGGGCCGCTCGCCGAAGGCGTCGCGCTCGGCGATGCCGAAATCGGCCAGCATCTCGCGCACGTGGGTGGACTGCATCGACGGCAGCGGCAGGTAGTGCGCGCCGAGCGGGTAGTCGAGCCCGTCGCGGGCGCCGGCGGCGGCGTTGCCGCCGTACTCGGGGCCTTGGACCACGACGAAATCGGTGAAGCCTTCGCGCGCTAGTTTCCAGGCGCACGACAGGCCGGCCACGCCGGACCCCAGGATCGCCACCTGGCAGCGCCGGGCGCCGGACGCTGGCGGCAGCGCCGCGCCATCGCGCAGCGCATGGCCGGCCTGCATGCCCGGGTAGCGCACCTCGGGCGTGGTCTCGACCACGCGCGAGCGGTAGTAGCCCGCCGTGCCGGCGGCGGCGGCGGTGGCGACGCCCAGCAGGAAGGTGCGGCGCCGCATCAGCGGATGACCTTGCGCCAGTCCTCGTCGAAGTAACGCACGAGCGATTGTTCGTTCAGGCGGTTCGGCGGCATGGCCAGCGCCGGCATGTCGGCGGGAAAGTGGAACAGCTCGCGCAGCGTGGCCGGATCGAGGTAGCGGGTCGGCACGGTGACGGCGTCCGGCGGCGTGTAGTCGCGGCGCTTGCCGGCCAGGATGAAGCCCCAGTCGCCGAACGACGGCACGTAGGCGTGGTACGGCCAGGTGTTCAGGCCGGCTTCCTTGAGCGTGGCATCCACGCTCCAGAACGAGCGCGGCGCGAAGTAGGGCGAGGTCGACTGGATCACCATGTAGCCGTTCTCGGCCAGGTGCCGCGCCATCAGGTGGTAGACCGGCACCGAGTACAGCCGGCCCAGGCCGAAGTTGGACGGATCCGGAAAGTCCACCACGATGAAGTCGTAGACCTCGGCGTGGCTTTCGAGCCAGCGGCCGGCGTCGTCGTTGATGACGGTGACGCGCGGATCGGTCAGCGAGCCCTGGTTCAGTTTCGTCAGCGGTTCGGAGCGCGAGAACAGGCCGGTCATGGCCGGGTCCAGGTCCACCAGCGTGACGTGCTCAACGTGCTTGAATTTGAGGATCTCGCGCACCGCCAGGCCGTCGCCGCCGCCCAGCACCAGCACGTTGCGGGCCCAGGGCAGGGCCTGCAGGCCCGGGATCACCAACGACTCGTGGTAGCGGTGTTCGTCGCGTGACGAGAATTGCAGGTTGCCGTTGATGTACAGCCGCAGGTCGTCGTGCCAGCGCGTCACGATCAGGCGCTGGTAGGGCGTGGTCTCGGCGTGCACCACGTCGTCGCCGTACAGGCCCTTCTCGGCCCAGGCCGTCATCTGGCCGGAAAACAGGAAGCCCAGCGCCAGCAGCCCCAGCACCACGCCGCCGCGTATGGCACGTTCGGCAGGGCGCCGGATCTCGCCGCGGAACAGCCAGGTGGTCCACAGCGCCACGCCGGCGTTGAGCATGCCGAACAGGAAACTGGTGCGCAGCAGGCCCAGCTTGGGCGCCAGCAGCAGCGGAAAGATCAGCGACACGGCCAGCGCGCCGAGATAATCGAAAGTCAGCACGCGGCTGACGATCTCGCGGAACTCGGCCTTGCGCTGGTTGAAGACGCGCATCACCAGCGGGATCTCCATGCCGACCATCAGTCCGATGATGAAGACGCCCGCGTACAGCGCCGCGCGAAACGGCGCCGACAGCCAGGCGAACACCAGGAACAGGACCGCGGCGGAAACCCCGCCCAACAAGGCGACGGCCAGTTCGACGTCGATGAATCGATTCAAAACGTCGTCGTCTCTTACATATTTTGACAACCACGATCCGATGCCCATCGCGAACAGATAGCAGCCGATGACGGACGAGAACTGGAGGATGGAATCGCCCAGCAGATAGCTGGCCAGCGCGCTGCTGATGAGCTCGTAGCCCAGGCCGCAGGAAGCGACGATCAATACCGACAGAATGAGGACGCGGTCGCGCATGAGGGTTCCGACTCGAAAAATGCGTTCGCAGTATATCGAAGGCGGCGTATATACTGCGCGCAATCAGGGCCTGGAGGGGCGATTATGGGAGAAGCGATGCATCCGGCGGTGACCTATCTGATCTACATTGTTTCGGCGCTGGTCATGCTGGGCATTTTCACCGCCGTCTACACCACGGTGACGCGCTACAAGGAATTCGAACTGATCCGCCAGGGCAACATTGCCGCGGTGCTCTCATACAGCGGCGCGCTGGTCGGTTTTTCGTTCACGCTCTGCTCCAGCATCGCCATCCATGCGAGCTTCGTCATGTTCCTGGTCTGGGGCGTGGCCGCCATGGTGGTGCAACTGGTCGTCTATGCCGTCGTGTCGCGCGCCATCCAGGGCCTGCACGAGGCCATCGAGGAAAACAACATCGCCATGGGCGGCCTGATCGGTTCGATCTCGCTGGCCGCCGGCGTGGTCAACGCCGCCTGCCTGACCTGAGCGGCCCGCGCGTCGACCCATCTCTGACACAGGAGAACTAGCCATGAGTCTCGGTTCATTTATCCGCAAACAGTTCATCGACATCCTGCAATGGAACGAGGACGGCGACGGCGTGCTGGCCTGGCGCCACCCGATGCAGGATTTCGAAATCCAGTACGGCGCCAGCCTGACCGTGCGCGAGTCGCAGATGGCGGTGTTCGTCAACGAAGGCAAGGTGGCCGACGTGTTCGGCCCCGGCATGTACAAGCTGACCACCCAGACGCTGCCGGTGCTGACGTACCTGAAGAACTGGGACAAGCTGTTCGAGTCGCCCTTCAAGTCGGACGTGATCTTCTTCAGCACCCGCCTGCAACTGGGCCGGCGCTGGGGCACGGCGCAGCCGGTGACGCTGCGCGACAGCGAATTCGGCATGGTGCGGCTGCGCGCCTTCGGCGTGTATTCGTACCAGATCACCGATCCGGCCAAGTTCTACCGCGAGATCAGCGGCACGCGCGACGTCTACACCGTCGATGACCTGGAAGCGCAGTTGCGCAACATGGTGGTCGCGGCCATGACCACCGCGCTGGGCGGCTCCAAGGTGCCGTTCCTGGACATCGCCGGCAACCAGGGCCTGATGTCGCAGAGCATCGGCGAACAGCTCGGCCCGGTGTTCGAGCGCTATGGCGTCAAGCTCGACAACTTCACGGTCGAGAACGTGTCGCTGCCGGAAGAACTGCAGAAGGCGCTGGACACGCGGATCTCGATGGGCATGGCGGGCGACCTGGGCAAGTTCACCCAGTACCAGACCGCCACCTCGATCCCGCTGGCGGCGCAGAACGAAGGCGGCATCGCCGGCATCGGCGCGGGCTTGGCGGCCGGCGCGGCGCTGGGCCAGACCATGGCGGCCGGACTGGGCGTGGCCGCGGGGCAACCGGCGGCCGGCGCCCAGGCGGCGGCTGGCACGGCGGCGGGCGCGGCGGCCGCTTCGGGCGCCGACCCGGTGCAGCGCCTGCAGCAGCTCAAGGACCTGCTCGACAAGGGCCTGATCACGCCGGCCGACTACGACGCGGCCAAGGCCGAAGTCCTGAAGAAACTCACCAGCTGAACGCCGCCCGCCCATGCAGCAGGTCCTGTGTCCGCAGTGCGGAGCACCCGTCAAGTTCACTTCCACGGCATCGGTCATGGCGGTCTGCGGCGCCTGCCGCAGCACGCTGCTCAAGGACGCCGAATCGGTCAAGCGCATCGGCGAGACCGCCGATGTCCTGGAAGACTATTCGCCGCTGTGCCTGGGCGCCGCCGGCCAGTTCGAGGGCAAGCGCTTCGACCTGATCGGCCGCATCCAGCTGCGCTACGAGGACGGCTTCTGGAACGAGTGGTACCTGTGGTTCGATGACGGCTCGGACGGCTGGCTGTCGGACGCCTCCGGCCAATACGCCATTACCCGCCGCCGCAAGGTCAAGACGGTGCAGGGCCTGCCGGCCTTCGCCGACATCTCGCCCGGCGACGACATGAAGCTGGATGGCCAGCGCTTCACGGCTTCCGACGTGCGGCGCTGCCGCGCTGGCGGCGCGCAGGGGGAGCTGCCGTTCGTGCCGGGCGATGGCTGGGAAGCCAAGGTGGCCGATTTCCGCAGCCTGGACGCGTTCCTGACGCTGGACTTCTCCGATGGCCCCGAACCCGAGCTCTACATCGGCAAGGCCTTCGACCTGGCGGGCATGCAGGCGGCGACGCTGCGTTCGAACGAACAGGTCGAGGAAACCGCCGGGCGCTTCCGCGGCCAGATCAAGGCGCTGGACTGCCCCAGCTGCGGCGCGCCGATCAGCTTCGTCGCCGCCATGGCGACGCAGGTGGTGTGCCCGTCGTGCGCGGCCACGGTCGACTGCGCCGGCGAGACCGCCGAAGTCATCGGCAAGGCGCGCAAGATCAACGCCATCAAGACCACGCTGGCGCTGGGCGCCACCGCCAAGATCGATGGCGCCGCCTACACCCTGATCGGCCTGATGAAATGCGCCGATCCGGACCCCGAAGAGCCCTCGGACTGGATCGAATACCTGTTGTTCAACCCCGCCAAGGGCTTCATCTGGCTGGTGGAGACGGACGAGGGCTGGGAGCGCGTGCAGGTCTGCGATACCTGGCCCAGCTACAACAACGCCACCAGCGTGCGCTGGCGCTCCAAGCTGTACCAGAAGCTGTACGACTACACCTCGCGCGTCGACCTGGCGCTGGGCGCCTTCAACTGGCGCGTCAGGGTCGGCGACAGCACCAGGATCACCGACTACAAGGCCGGCAACCTCAAGCTCACCCGCGAACAGGGGCCGGCCGAGGTGGGCTGGTCGGCCGTCGCGCCGGTGGCGCCGGCGCAACTGGCCCAGTGGTTCGACAATCCCGAACTGGCCAGGCAGAAGGCGATGCCGCGCTCGGCCTCGCTGGGCGGTTATCGCAAATGGGCCTGGTTCGCCACCATCGCCATGGGATTCCTCAACTTGGGCAACATCTTCAGCGGCCGCATCCTGCCGATCCTGATCGGCCTGGCCTTCCTGTGGCTGCCGGCCAGCCTCGCGGACAAGATGTCGGCAAAGGACGACTGAGGCATGGGCAAGTTCTTCTACGCCATCTACGCCCTGATCGTGGTCATCGCAGCCACCGGCGCCAGCTCGCCCGGCGCCCGCTTCACCAGCGGTGGCAGCGGCGGCAGCAGCAGCAGTTGGGGCGGCGGATCGTCGGGCAGCTCGGGCTGGTCGTCGGGCGGATCGCACAAGTGACGCCGCACGCGACGCCCGGCCGCCACATCCTGGCCGACTTCCGTGGCGTGGACGCCGGCCTGCTGGCCGACGCCCAGGCGCTCGAGCGCGAGCTGCTGCGAGCCGCCGAGGCCGCCGGCGCGCGCGTGCTTGGCGCGCATTTCCATCATTTCGGCGAAGGCGCGGGCGTGACGGGCGTGGTCATGCTGAGCGAATCGCACATCAGCGTGCATTCCTGGCCGGAGCACCGGTTCGCGGCGCTGGACATCTTCATGTGCGGGGCCGCCCGGCCCGAACTGGCGCTCGAGCGGCTGCGGGCCGCGCTGGCCCCCGACACGGTGCGAGTCACCACGGTCGACCGCGGCTGAGCGGGTTCCGGGTCGATTTCCTCCTTTCGTTGATCGGGCGCAAGTCGGCCCCGGGCACAAATTGACGAGCGTTATATACCTATATATATTTCGTCACCGAGATTGATCTTGTCCGAGGAGAGATACATGTTCCGCAAACACCCGGTCCTGGCGCTGTCGCTGGCCCTCGCCGCCGCCTGGGCCCCCAGCGCTCACGCCGGCGACCTGGTCGTGTCCGCCGCCGCCAGCCTGACCAACGCGTTCAAGGACGTGGCCCAGGCGTACGAGAAGGAGCATGCCGGCACCAAGGTCATCCTGAACTTCGGCGCTTCCGACGTGCTGCTGCAGCAGATCGTCAAGGGCGCGCCCGCCGACGTGTTCGCGTCCGCCGACCAGAAGGCGATGGACAAGGCCGTCGAGGAAAAGGCCGTCAAGCCCGAATCGCGGGTGGATTTCGCCGCCAACCAGGTCGTGCTGATCGTGCCGGCCGACAGCAAGGCCAACATCACCGCGCTCAAGGACCTGACGCGCGACGACATCAAGCGCATCGCCTACGGCAACCCGGCCTCGGTGCCGGTGGGCCGCTACACGCAGGGCGCGCTGCAGGCCGCCGGCCTGTGGGACGCGGTGCAGGCCAAGAGCGTGCTGGCGCAGAACGTGCGCCAGAGCCTGGACTACGTGTCGCGCGGCGAAGTGGACGCGGGCTTCGTGTTCGCCACCGACGCGGCAATCATGCCGGACAAGGTCAAGGTGGCGGTGCGCGTGCCGTCGCAGACACCGGTCACCTATCCCATCGCCGTGACGGCGCGCGATGCCGCCGCCCAGGAAGCCAAGCGCTTCGTGGCCTACGTGATGTCGCCCGCCGGACAGGAAATCCTGTCACGCTACGGCTTCCAGAAGCCTTGAGGACGCGGGCGGGTAGCCCACGCGGTCTGTGATGAGTGATCCGGTATGGGTGCCCCTGCTGCTTACCCTGAAAGTGGCGGGCTGGGCAACGCTGCTGGCCGCCGTGGCCGGCACCGCGGCCGCCTATGGCCTGTCGCGCTGGCGCTGGCCGGGCCGCGACCTGCTGGATGCCGTCCTGACCCTGCCGCTGGTGCTGCCGCCCACGGTGCTGGGTTATTACCTGCTGGTGCTGCTGGGACGGCGCGGCGTGCTGGGCGAGAAGCTGGCGGCGCTGGGCATTGAACTGGTGTTCACCTGGCAGGGCGCGGTCATCGCCGCTTCGGTGGTGGCCTTTCCGCTGGTGTTCAAGTCGGCCCGCGCCGCCTTCGAAAACGTCGATCCCCAATTGGAAAGCGCGGCCCGCGTGCTGGGCGTGCGCGAGGTCGGCGTGTTCTTTCGCGTGACCTTGCCGCTGGCGGCGCGCGGCATCGTGGCCGGCGTGCTGCTGGCCTTCGCCCGCGCGCTGGGCGAGTTCGGCGCCACCCTGATGATCGCCGGCAACCTGCCGGGCCGCACCCAGACGCTGTCGGTCGCCATCTACGAGGCGGTGCAGGCGGGCGACGACGCCACCGCAAATTTCCTGGTGCTGGTCACGTCCATCACCTGCATCGTGGTGCTGCTGGCGGCGGGCAGGCTGGTGCCGATCCGTTCCAGCCGGCGCGGAGGCGGGCGATGAGCGTGGATCTGCGCATACGCAAGAACATGGTGTCGGGTGAGCGTCACTTTTCCCTGGACGTGGCGTTCTCGTCCAAGTCCAAGCGCATCGCGCTGTTCGGCCCGTCGGGCGCCGGCAAGAGCCTGACGTTGCGGGCGGTGGCCGGCCTGCTGCGGCCGGACGCCGGCCGCATCGAGATCAACGGCCGGGTGCTGTTCGATTCCGACGCGCGCCTGAGCGTCGCGCCGCAGGCCCGCCGCGTGGCCTACCTGTTCCAGGACTACGCATTGTTCCCGCATCTGACGGTGGCGCAGAACATCGCCTTCGGCTCGCGCCGCGGCTGGCTCAATCCGCCGCGGCGGGCCGTGTCGGCCGAGGCGCGGCGCTGGGTCGACGCCTTCGAGCTGGGCGCGATCCTGGGCAGCTATCCGCACGAGATCTCGGGCGGCCAGAAGCAGCGCGTGGCCCTGGCGCGCGCGCTGATGCTCAAGCCGGAGATTCTGCTGCTGGACGAACCATTTTCGGCGCTCGACTCGCAACTGCGCGGCAAGATGCGCCAGGAACTGGATACGTTGCAGCGCCAGCTGGACGTGCCGATGCTGCTGATCACGCACGACCCGGCCGACGTCGAGGCGCTGGCCGATGAAGTGTTCGAGCTGCGCGACGGCAAGGTGCGCCGCCGCGATGAGGATGTCGGGCTCTGACGGACAGGGGCGGCGTGCCGCGCGTGGATGTCATAGCCGCCCCGCCAGGGCGGCCGCTCGGGGGCGGGTGTCCGCCCGGCGGGCGCGCGGTCAGTCCAGCACGCCCAGGATCACGCTTGACGCCTTGAAAATGGCGACTGCGGGCGCGCCTTCGCCCAACCCCAGGTCCTGCGCGCTATCGTTGGTGACGATGGCGGCCAGCGTGGCGCCGCCTTCCAGCCCGATCAGGATCTCGCTGTTGACCGCGCCGGTGCGCACCGCCGTGATGGTGCCCGCCAGCTGATTGCGGGCCGACAGGCGCAGGCCGGCGCCTGGCGCGCCGACGATGACCGACGAGGCCTTGACCAGCGCCAGCGCTTCCTTGCCGGGAGCCAGCTCCAGTTCCTGCGTGCTTTCGCGCGTGATGGTGGCGGTGATGACCTGGCCGCCAGCGATGCGCAGCCGGATTTCGTCGTTGACGGCCCCGGGACGGACTTCCATCACGGTGCCCATGAGCTTGTTGCGCGCGCTGGTTTTCAGCATGAATCGCCTCATCAGGTCAATGTCGCCGCTGGCATCCAGGCCGGCGCGCGCCAGGTTTTCCATGAATCTGCGGTGCTCGGCTTCCAGCGCCCGGAAGGTCGCGATCAGGCCGCGGGCGCGGTCGGTCAGGCGCGTGCCGCCGCCGCCCTTGCCGCCGGCCGCCCGCAGCACCAGCGGTTCGCCGGCCAGGTTGTTCATGGCGTCGATGGCATCCCAGGCGCCCTTGTAGCTCATGCCAACCGCGCGCGCGGCGGCCGTGATCGAGCCGGTGGCGTCGATCTGCGCCAGCAGGTCTATGCGGTTCCTGCCGCCCCAGTTCTGGGCGCCGGAACGAAACCAAATCGAGCCGTCGAGTTCCAACATCGGTATCAGGTGTGGTCAGGGTCTGGAAGCAACCCCGAGTGTAATGGAGCCAGGTCCGCCGTCCTTTGAGATATATCCGATGAGAATGAGATGCTGTTGAAACTTTATCCGCTTCGCGGCACTATGAACGCGCTCAGGGTGTGTTGATGGATGTTGACATCGGGGGCCGGCTCGCGGCCCCGCCTTCTTGGAGATCGACATGAAAGCGCTGAAAATGCTGGCATCGGGTTCCATGGCGACACTGTTGGCGGCCTGCGCCTCCGGACCCACCGTCAAGGGCGACTACGATCGCCAGGCCGACTTCTCGCGGTACCGCACCTTTGGCTACATGTCGCCGTTGGGCACCGACAAGGCGGGCTACAGCACCCTGCTGACCGAGCGGCTCAAGGACGCCACCCGTGGCCAGATGGAAATGCGCGGCTATGTCTACGACGCC
The DNA here is from genome assembly GCF_040084795.1 of Achromobacter sp. HNDS-1. Lineage (NCBI taxonomy): Bacteria > Pseudomonadati > Pseudomonadota > Betaproteobacteria > Burkholderiales > Alcaligenaceae > Achromobacter > Achromobacter sp. HNDS-1. The sequence goes on along the minus strand of NZ_CP157584.1, from coordinate 1,588,456 downwards.
GCCAATCCCGACCTGCTGGTCAATTTCAATGGCAAGCTGCAGCAAAAGACCCAGGTGACCGAGGCGCCGCCGGCCATGGGGCCGTACTACGGCTACCGCGCCGGCTTCTACGGCGGCTGGCCCGGCTACGGCTGGGGCGACACCGTCTACCAGTACACCGAAGGCACCCTCAACATCGATTTGGTGGACGCGCGCCGCAAGCAGATGGTGTGGGAAGGCGTGGCCGTCGGCGAGGTACGGAACCCCGAAATGGCGACCTCGCCGCAGAGCATCGACAAGGCCGTGGCCGACATCTTCGCCAAGTATCCGTTCCGCGCCGGCGTGGCCGCGCCGCAGGGGCCGGACAAGACCAAGCCCTAGTATCCCAAGGAACCGCCGCATGAGTACTCGCCGCAAGGCCGCATCCCCCGACACCGGCGCGACGCCGTCCTATGAAACCGTGGCCCTGGTGCTGCAGGGCGGGGGCGCCCTGGGATCCTACCAGGCCGGGGTGTACCAGGGGCTGCACGAGGCGGGGATCCGACCCAACTGGATTTCCGGCATCTCCATCGGATCGATCAACGCGGCCATCATCGCCGGCTCGCCCGAGGACGAGCGGGTCGAGCGGTTGCGCGGGTTCTGGGAAAGCATCTGCCGGCCGGCGGGGTTCGCCTCGGTGCCCTGGGGCGACACCCTGGCCGGCATGTTCGAGGGGATTCCATTCGGTTTCGGCTCGCCGGCCATGAATGGCCAGCTGTCGGCCTTCCAGGCGCTGTTCTCGGGCCAGCCGGGTTTCTTCAAGCCGCGCTTTCCGCCGCCGTACTGGATGCATGGCAAGGGCGCGGCTTCCACCAGTTTCTACGACACCACGCCGCTGGCCGCGACGCTGCGCCAGTACATCGATTTCGACCTGCTCAATTCGGGCGCGGTGCGCGCCAGCTTCGGCGTGGTCAACGTGCGCAGCGGCAACTTCGCCTATTTCGACAGCCGGACGCATACACTCGGCCCCGAGCACATCATGGCCTCGGGCGCCTTGCCGCCCGGTTTCCCGTCGGTCGAGATCGACGGCGAGCATTACTGGGATGGCGGCGTTGTTTCCAACACGCCGCTGGCCCAGGTGCTGACCAGCGACACCATGCGCGACACGCTGGCGTTCCAGGTGGACCTGTGGCCCGCCCGGGGCGGCCTGCCGACCACGCTCGAAGAGGTGGCCGAGCGCCAGAAGGACATCCAGTATTCCAGCCGGACCCGCATGGTCACGGACCAGCTGCGGCGGGTGCTGAAGCTGCGCCATGGCTTGCAGCAACTGCTCGAGCGCCTGCCCGAAAAGGAACGCGGCGCGCCCGAGCTGGCCGAGATCCGTCGTCTGGCCAAGACGCCGGCCACCAACATCATCAACCTGATCTACGAGTCCAAGCATCGCGAGCGTTTCTCCAAGGACTATGAATTCGGCACCGAGGCCATGCGCGAGCACTGGGAATCGGGCCTGGCCGATATCCGCCAGACGCTGGCCAAGCCCGGCATCCTGGCGCGTCCCACCCAGGACAGTTGTTTTGTCACGCACGACATCCATCGCAACGGCACGCATACGTCTTGATCCAGGCACGGATTGACTAGGACGTGTCTGATTCCCGGGGCGGGGCGCCGCATAACGGCGTCAAGAACGGTAGTCTTTCGGCAAGACTTGAAACCTTGTTTCGGCGCCGGGCCACCGTCATTCCGGTGGCCCGGCCCGATGGAGACACCGCATGAGCCAGCCCGCCCCGTATTCCGCCCCGTACGCCCCGCAATCCACGCCGTCCGGACCCGCCGCCGCGACGATGCCGCCGGGCGATCCCCAGGTGGCCGCAACCGCCGAGCGGGCCGGCGGACCCTTCCCGGTGCGCCTGGATGGCTGGTGGAGCCTGCTCTACCATGGCTGGACCCTGCTGACGCCACAGGGCACCCGGCTGGACCTGACCGAAGTCGAGCGCGCCTGCTTCCAGTGCCTGCTGCGCAACCCCCGCAAGGAACTGCTGCGCGAAGAGCTGGCGCTGCTGCGCGAGGAACTGATGCTGCCGCGCCAGAGCACCAATCTGCGTGCGCTGAACGTGGCGATCTGCCGCCTGCGGCGCAAGGTGCGCCAGGCGGGCGGGCGCCTGCCGCTGCATACCGTGCACGGCGTGGGCTATGTGTTCCTGGGCAACCTGCAAGAAGTGGCCGACGTCTGATCGGCGTTGTTTTCTTCCCCTCCGCAACGCCGCGCGAGCCCGTGAAAATCCGTGATTTCCCCAATAACTGAGTTACATTAACGGGCTATTCACGTGTCATTGGCGGGGCGCAGGGTGTTGCTTTGATCGCAAACGTTTATTGCGGTCAAATACGGCGGTCGGACACGGCCGCGCAAGCCCGCGACCGCCCTTCGGCAACCGGACTCGGCAGTCGGCAGACGCCGTTACATTGTTGCGGTCGCTTGACGCGGTTAACTTCGCGGGGGTTTCAATGCGGTTTTCGCCTAAACGTGTCTCAGGTCTGGCTCTTTCCGGTGGTGTCCTCGCGCTGTTGTTGGCGGGCTGCGGTGAAAAACCGCAAATGAACCCTGGCATGCCCCAGGTCAGCGTCATCACGGTGCAGCCGCAGCGCACCCCCATCGTTTCCGAACTGCCCGGCCGCGTCGACGCGGTGCGCGACGCCCAGATCCGCTCGCGGGTCACCGGCATCGTGCAGAAGATCACCTTCGAGCAAGGGGGTGACGTCAAGGAAAACCAGCTGCTGTTCAAGATCGATCCGGCGCCCTACAAGGCCGCCTACGACCAGGCCACCGCGCAGCTCAAGCAGGCGCAGGCCAATCTGTTCAGCGCCAAGCTGCTGGCCGATCGCTACGCGCCGCTGGTCAAGGCCAACGCCGTCAGCAAGCAGGAATACGACAACGCCGTGGCGGCGTACCGCCAGGCCGAGGCCACCGTGGCCGCCGCCAAGGCGACGCAGGACAACGCCTCGATCAACCTCGGCTACACCGACGTCGTTTCGCCCATCACGGGCCGCATCGGCAAGCCGCTGGTGACCGAAGGCGCGCTGGTCGAGGCCACCTCGGCCACGCAGATGGCCACCGTGCAGCAGCTCGACCCGATCTACGTCGACTTCACCCAGTCCACCTCCGACCTCGCCGCATTGCGCCGCGCCTTCGCCAGCGGCAAGCTGCAGCAGGTGGGCAAGGACGCCGCGCGCGCCACCGTGGTGCTCGAGGACGGCACCGAGTACGACCGCCCCGGCAAGCTGCTGTTCACCGGCATCACCGTCGATCCCAGCACCGGTCAGGTCAACCTGCGCGCCGAGGTGCCGAACCCCGACGGCATCCTGCTGCCCGGCATGTACGTGCGCGTGCGCCTGGAGCAGGGCGTGGACGACCAGGCCCTGCTGGTGCCGCAGCAGGCGCTGCAGCGCACGGCCGACGGTTCGCAGAGCCTGATGCTGGTCAAGGACAACAAGATCGAACAGTTGCCCGTCACCACCGGCGGGGCCATCAAGAACGACTGGATCATCACCAGCGGCCTGAAGGCTGGCGACGTGGTCGTGGTCGAAGGCTTCCAGAAGATCCGACCCGGCGCGCCGGTGCAGGCCAGCCCCTGGAACAAGGCGGGCGGCGCGCCCGCCGCGGGCGGGCAGCCGGCGCAGCCCGGCGCCAAGCCCGCGGATCCGGGCGCCAAGCCGGCCCAGCCGGCGCAACAGGCCCCGCAGAAATCGTAAGCGGCTCGCAGCGCAACGCGCTGCGTTCCTCTTTGGTGAGCATCGCTTTCAGAGTCAGCCCACATGCCGCAATTTTTCATTGATCGACCAATCTTCGCCTGGGTAGTCGCCCTGTTCATCCTGTTGGCGGGGATACTGGCCATCCCGAACATGCCGGTGTCGCAGTACCCCGACGTGGCGCCGCCGGCCATCACCATCACCGCGACCTATCCGGGCGCGTCGGCCAAGGAAGTGGCCGAATCGGTCACCAGTATCATCGAGGACAAGCTCAACGGCGCCAAGGGCCTGATCTACTACGAGTCGGTCAGCGATTCCTACGGCACCTCGACCATCACCGCCACCTTCGCGCCCGGGCGCGATCCCGACCTGGCGCAGGTGGACGTGCAGAACCGCGTGTCCAACGTGATCGCCCAGTTGCCCGCCGCCGTGCAGCAGCAGGGCCTGAAGTACGAGCAGACCAGCACCGGCTTCCTGATGATCGTGACGCTGTCGTCCACCGACGGCTCGCTCGACCAGACGGCGCTGGCCGACTACATCACCCGCAACGTCCAGAACCCGGTGTCGCGGGTGTCGGGCGTGGGCCAGTTCCAGCTGTTCGCGGCGCCGCGCGCCATGCGCATCTGGGTCGATCCGGCCAAGCTGGTGGGCTTCAGCCTGAGCATGGCCGAGGTCAACCAGGCCATCTCGTCGCAGAACGTGCTGGTGTCCGGCGGCAGCATCGGCGCGCCGCCCAACCCCGAATCGCAGCGCATCACCGCCACGGTGGTGGCCAACGGCCAGCTCAGCACGGTGGAAGGTTTCGGCAAGATCGTGCTGCGCGCCAACACCGACGGCTCCAAGGTGCTGCTGCGCGACGTCGCCCGCATCGAGGTCGGCGCCGACAACTACCAGTTCGGCGCGCGCCTGAACGGCAAGCCGACGGCGGCCTTCGCCATCGTGCTGTCGCCTGACGCCAACGCGCTGGCCACCGCCCAGGGCGTGCGTCAGCAGATGGATCAGCTGTCCAAGTACTTCCCCGGCAACATCACCTACGCCATCCCCTACGACACCGCGCCGTACGTCAAGGTCTCGATCGAGCAGGTGCTGCACACCCTGGCCGAAGCCATGGTGCTGGTGTTCCTGGTGATGTACCTGTTCCTGCAGAACGTGCGATATACCCTGATCCCGGCGCTGGTGGTGCCGGTGGCCATGCTGGGGTCGTTCGCGGTCATGCTGGGGCTGGGCTTCTCGATCAACGTGCTGACCATGTTCGCCATGGTGCTGGCCATCGGTATTCTGGTGGACGACGCCATCGTGGTGGTCGAGAACGTCGAGCGGATCATGGCGACCGAAGGCCTGCCGCCCAAGGAAGCCACCAAGAAGGCCATGCCGCAGATCAGCGGCGCCATCATCGGCATCACGCTGGTGCTGGTGACGGTGTTCCTGCCGCTGGCCTTCATGAGCGGGTCGGTGGGCGTGATCTACCGCCAGTTCTCGGTGGCCATGGCCGTGTCGATCTTCTTCTCGGCGCTGCTGGCGCTGACCTTCACGCCGGCGCTGTGCGCGACCATCCTCAAGCCGGTGCCCAAGGGACACCACAACGACAAAAAGGGCTTCTTCGGCTGGTTCAACCGCAAGTTCGACGCCACCACGCATGGCTACCAGAACTGGGTCTCGCGCATCCTGCACAAGGGCGGCCGCATGATGCTGGCGTTCCTGGTGCTGGTGATCCTGCTGGGCTGGCTGTACCTGCGCCTGCCGTCTTCGTTCCTGCCGGAAGAAGACCAGGGCTACGTCATCAGCAACATCGAGCTGCCCACGGGCGCCAGCGCCAACCGCACGGTGGAGGTGATCGAGGAGGTCGAGGCCTATTTCCGCCAGATCCCCGCGGTCGAGAACATCATTACCGTGCAGGGCTTCAGCTTCAACGGTAACGGCCTGAACGCGGCCATCGCTTTCACCACGCTCAAGGACTTCAAGGACCGCAAGGGCAAGGGCGATTCGGCCGGCGCGATTGCGTTCAATGCATTCCAGAAGCAGCTCATGGGCATCCACGACGCCCAGGTGTTCACGCTCGTGCCGCCAGCCATCTCGTCGCTGGGCAACGCCACCGGTTTCGACCTGCGCCTGCAGGACCGCGGCGCGGCCGGCACCGAGGCGCTGGCCGCGGCCACCGGGCAACTGATGGGCATGGCCATGAAGAGCCCGGTGCTGTCGCAGGTGCGCATCACCGGCCTGTCGGCCGGCACGCAACTGACGCTGGACATCGACCGCGACAAGGCCGCCGCGCTGGGGGTGAATTTCGACGAGGCCGCCTCGCTGATCTCCACCGCCGTCGGTTCAGCCTACCTGAGCAAGTTCCCCAACCTGGGCCGGATGCAGAACATCTGGGTGCAGGCGGATGCGCCGTACCGCATGCAGCTGTCCGACGTGCTCAAGCTGAACGCCCGCAACACCCAGGGTGGCATGGTGCCGCTGTCGTCGTTCGTCACCGCCAAGTGGTCGCAAGGCCCGGTGCAGGTGGTGCGCTACAACAGCTACGAATCGATGCGGATCGGCGGCAGCGCCGCGGCCGGTTACACCACCGGCCAGGCCATGGAGGAAATGCAGAAGCTGGTGGGCCAGTTGCCGCAGGGCTTCGGCTACGAATGGACCGGGCTGTCCTACCAGGAACGCCAGGCCGGCAACCAGGCCCCGATCCTGATGGGCCTGTCGCTGCTGGTGGTGTTCCTGGTGCTGGCCGCGCTGTACGAAAGCTGGGCCATTCCGATCTCCGTGATGCTGGTGGTGCCGCTGGGCATGCTGGGCGCGGTGGCGCTGGTCAGCGCGCTGGGCATGTCCAACGACGTGTACTTCCAGGTGGGCATGGTGACCGTGATCGGGCTGGCGGCCAAGAACGCCATCCTGATCGTGGAATTCGCCAAGGACCAGTACGCGCGCGGCATGGGGCTATATGAAGCGGCGGTGGAAGCCGCGCGCCTGCGGTTCCGGCCGATCCTGATGACCTCGCTGGCCTTCATCCTGGGCGTGGTGCCGCTGGCCATGGCCACCGGTGCCGGCGCCGCCAGCCAGCGCGCGGTGGGCCTGGGCGTGCTGGGTGGCATGCTGGCCGCCACGCCGTTCGCGGTGATTTTCGTGCCGACCTTCTTCGTGGTGGTGCTGGGCCTGTTCAAGACCAAGCCGCGCCTGCTGGGCGCCGAGCTGCGCGCCTTCGAGGAAGAGCAGGCGGCCAAGAAGGCGGCCGCGGGGCAGACCCCGCCGGACGCTCCCGCACAACCCAACGGTGGCCAGGAGGGCAAGGAATGAGCGCCCTGATGTTCAAACAGACCGCCTTGTCCGCCTTCGTGGCGGTGGCGTTGGCCGGCTGCTCGCTGGCGCCCGACTATAAGCGTCCCGACGCGCCGGTTTCCGGCAACTGGCCGGATCAGCCCAAGGTGCAGTACGGCGCGTACGCCACGCCCATGTCGCTGGGCACGCAGCCCGCGGCGGCGGTGGCGCCGCAGGCCGGCACGCCGGCAGCCGACCTGGGCTGGCGCGATTTCTTCCGCGATCCGCGCCTGCAGCGCCTGATCGAACTGGCGCTGGTCAACAACCGCGACCTGCGCGTGGCGGTGCAGCGCGTCGAAGAGGCGCGCGCCCAGTACGGCGTGCAGCGCGGCGCGCAATGGCCCAGCATCGGCGCCGGCATCCAGGGCCAGCGCCAGCGCTTGCCCGAGAACATGCGCCAGCCGGGCGCCGGTTCGATCAGCAGTTCGTACCAGGCCGGCATCGGCCTGACCACGTTCGAGATCGACCTGTTCGGCCGCCTGCGCAGCCTGTCGGAAGCGGCGTACCAGCAGTACCTGTCGACCGAGCAGGCGCAAAAGAGCACCCACATCACGCTGATCGGCGCGGTGGCGCAGTCGTACTTCAACCTGCGCGCCGCCCAGGTGCAGCTGGAACTGACCCAGCGCACGCTGGCCTCGCGCCAGGAGTCGTACAACCTGGTCAAGCGCCGCTTCGACGGCGGCGTGGCGTCCGAACTGGACCTGAACCAGTCCAAGTCGCTGCTGGACACGGCATCGGCCGACCTGGCGCAACTGGCCCGGGCCCAGGCCCAGGCCGTCAATGCGCTGGTGCTGCTGCTGGGCACGCCGCTGCCCGAGGACCTGCCGCCGCCGGCCACGTTCGGCCGCGACCAGTTGCTGGCCACGGTGCCGGCCGGATTGCCGTCCGACCTGCTGGAGCGTCGTCCGGACATCCTGGCCGCCGAGAACAACCTGAAGTCGGCCAACGCCAACATTGGCGCGGCGCGCGCGGCGTTCTTCCCGACCATCTCGCTGACCGGCCTGTTCGGCGTGGCCAGCCCGTCGCTGGATACCCTGTTCAAGGGCGGCCAGGGCTACTGGAGCTTCTCGCCGTCGATCACCACGCCGCTGTTCGCCGGCGGCAGCATCCGCGAAGGCTTGAACCTGGCCAAGGCGCGCGACAATATCGCCGTGGCGCAGTACGAGCAGACCATCCAGCAGGCGTTCCGCGAGGTCTCGGACGCGCTGGCGGGCGAGGCTACCTATGGCGCGCAGCTGGACGCCCAGCGCGCGTTGCAGGATTCGTCGGCGCGCACCCTGGAGCTGTCGAACCTGCGTTATACCAATGGCATCGACAGCTACCTGCAGGTGCAGACCGCGCAAGTGGACTTTTTCAATGCCCAGCTGGCGCTGGTGCAGACCGGCCTGGCCGCGCTGATCAACCGTGTGGAACTCTACAAGGCGTTGGGCGGCGGCTGGGAAGAAACAACGAAAGTGCAATGATAGAACTTGGTGTAAACATCGATCACGTCGCGACCCTGCGGCAACAGCGTCACACGACCTATCCGGACCCGGTGGCCGCGGCGCTGCGCGCCGAGGACGCCGGCGCCGACCTGATCACGCTGCATTTGCGCGAAGACCGCCGCCACATCCAGGACGCCGACGTCTACGCGATCCGGCCGCAATTGCGCACGCGCATGAACCTGGAATGCGCGGTTACGCCCGAGATGCTGGAGATCGCCTGCGCGGTCAAGCCCAATGACGTCTGCCTGGTGCCGGAAAAACGCACCGAACTGACCACCGAAGGCGGGCTGGAAGTGGCCGGCGCGCTGTCGGCGGTGACGGACGCGGTCGGCCTGCTGACCGAGACCGGCATCCGCGTGTCGCTGTTCATCGATCCCGATCCGGCGCAGATCGCCGCCGCCGCCCGCGCGGGCGCGCCGGTCATCGAACTGCACACCGGCGCCTATGCCGAAGCCGAGGGCGACGCCGCCCTGGCCGAGCTGGAGCGCATCCGCGCGGCGGTGGCCGAAGGGCTGCGCCATGGCCTGCGCGTCAACGCCGGCCATGGACTGCACTATGGCAACGTCAAGCCGGTGGCGGCGCTGGACGGCATTTCCGAACTGAACATCGGCCATGCCATCGTGGCGCAGGCGGTGTTCGACGGCTGGGAAAAGGCCGTGCGCGACATGAAGGCGCTGATGGTGCAGGCCCGCCTGGAAGCGCTGCGCGGCCGTTGAGCCCGGGCCCGATCCCCTTGAACGGCGCCGCAGCGATGTCCCAGCCCGAAGCCCCTCTCGCCGTCCCCGCGCCGGCCGCCATCGGCGGCATCGGCATGGACCTGCTGCGCATCGATCGCATCGAGCGCGCGCTGGCGCGCCACGGCGACCGTTTCGCCGAGAAGATCCTGGGGCCCGAGGAACTGGCCAAGTTCCATGCCCGCCGCGCCCGCGACCCGGTGCGCGGCGTGCGTTTCCTGGCGACGCGCTTTGCCGCCAAGGAAGCGTTTTCCAAGGCGGTCGGGCTGGGCATGCGCATGCCCATGACCTGGCGCCGGGTGCAGACGCTGAACGCGCCCGGCGGCCGGCCGGTGCTGGTGATCGCCCCTGAACTGCTGGAATGGTACGTGCAGCGCTTTGGCGCCGCGCACGTTTCCATTACCGATGAATCCGACATGGCCGCCGCCTACGTGGTGGTCGAACGCAAGCCCTGACGCCCGCGGGCCGGCTTGCAACACAGAAGGACACGCCGATGGCCAAGAAGAAATCCCGGGCGCTGCCGCCCGGTCCCGTGATGGTCGATGTGGCTGGCACCGTGCTGACCAAGGAAGAAAAGAAACGCCTGCGCCACCCGCTGGTGGGCGGCGTCATCCTGTTCGCGCGCAATTTCGAGAACCGCCGCCAGCTGACCGAGCTGACCCGCCAGATCCACAAGGCGCGCAAGGAGCGCCTGCTGATCCTGGTCGACCACGAGGGTGGCCGGGTGCAGCGCTTCCGCGAGGACGGCTTCACGCCGCTGCCGGCGATGCGCGACCTGGGCGCGCTGTGGGACCGCGATCCGCTGACCGCCATGCGCCTGGCGACCGAGGCCGGCTACGTGCTGGCCGCCGAGCTGCGCGCCTGCGGCGTGGACATGAGCTTCACGCCGGTGCTGGACCTGGACTACGGCGTCAGCAAGGTGATCGGCAACCGCGCTTTCCATCATGACGCGCGGGTGGTGACGATGCTGTCGCGCGCGTTGATCCAGGGCCTGGCGCTGGCCGGCATGTCGGCCTGCGGCAAGCATTTCCCGGGACACGGCTTCGTCGGCGCGGATTCGCACCACGAGATCCCGGTCGATCCGCGTCCGCTCGAACGCATCCTCAAGGACGACGCCGCGCCCTACGCCTGGCTGGGCGACGCGGTGCTGCCGTCGGTGATGCCGGCGCACGTGATCTACCCCAAGGTCGACAAACATCCGGCCGGCTTCTCCAGGCGCTGGGTGCAGGACATCCTGCGCACCCGCCTGGGCTACGATGGCGTGGTGTTCTCGGATGACCTGACCATGGAAGGCGCGTCCGTCGCCGGCGATATCCTGGCGCGCGCCCAGGCCGCGCTCGGCGCCGGCTGCGACATGGTGCTGGTGTGCAACCGGCCCGACCTGGCCGACGAGCTGCTGGCGCGGCTCGAATTCGACCACGCGCCCGAGTCCGTGGCCCGCATCCGCCGGTTGATGCCGCGTTTCGACGCGCTCGACTGGGATTCCCTGCAGGCCGAAAGCCGTTACCAGAATGCCCGACGACTTCAATCTCAAATCGTTCCTGGCTGACCTGCCGCATCTGCCGGGTGTCTACCGGCACCTGGATGCGGCCGGCGAGGTCATGTATGTCGGCAAGGCGCGCGACCTGAAAAAGCGCGTCTCGTCGTATTTCCAGAAGAACCTGTCCAGCCCGCGCATCGCCCAGATGGTGGCGAAGGTGGCGCGGCTGGAGGTCACCGTCACGCGCTCCGAGGCCGAAGCGCTGATCCTGGAAAACAACCTCATCAAGAGCCTGAAGCCGCGCTACAACATCCTGTTCCGCGACGACAAGTCCTACCCGTACCTGCTGATCACCGGCCACGACTGGCCGCGCATCGCCTATTACCGCGGCGCCACCAACAAGCGCGGCCAATACTTCGGCCCGTTCCCCAACGCCTGGGCGGTGCGCGAGACCATCCAGATCCTGCAGAAGGTGTTCCGCCTGCGCACCTGTGAGGACACCGTCTTCGCCAACCGTTCGCGGCCCTGTCTGCTGCATCAGATCGGGCGCTGTTCGGCGCCCTGTGTCGGCGCCATCCAGGCGCAGGACTACGCTTCGGACGTGCAGCGCGCGGTGCGCTTCTTGAACGGCGAGGCCAAGGACGTGATGGGCGAGATCGAGGCCCGCATGCTGGAGGCCGCCGAGGCGCTGCGCTTCGAGGAGGCCGCCGCGCTGCGCGACCAGATGGGCTCGCTGGCGCGGGTGCTGCACCAGCAGACCATGGAGAACGTCAGCGGCGAGGACACCGACATCGTCGCGGTCGCCATTGCCGGCGGCAAGGTCTGCGTCAACCTGGCCATGGTGCGGGGCGGGCGCCACCTGGGCGACAAGCCGTTCTTCCCGACCCACGCCGAAGGCGAGGCCGCGCCGCAGGTGCTGGAAGCCTTCGTGGCGCAGCACTACACCGACAACGCGCTGCCGCCGGTGCTGGTCTGTTCGCACGCGCTGCCCGACGCCGGCCTGATCGACCTGCTGGTGGAGCAGGCCGGGGGCCGCCCGTCGCGCGTGCTGACCCGGCCGCAGGGCGCGCGCCGCGCCTGGCTGGAGCAGGCGCTCAAGAACGCCGAGATGGCATTGGCCCGCGCCCTGACCGAATCCGGCGCCCGCGCCGCCCGCACCCTGGCGCTGGCCGAGGCGCTGGACCTGGATACCGACGAGGCGGCGCTGGACGCGCTGCGCATCGAGTGCTTCGACATCAGCCATACCGCCGGCGAGGCCACCCAGGCCTCCTGCGTGGTGTTCGAGCACCACGACATGCAGCCCTCGCTATACCGCCGTTACAACATCGCCGGCATTACCCCGGGCGACGACTACGCCGCCATGCGCCAGGTGCTGACGCGGCGCTTCGCCAAGGTGGCCGACGGCGAGGCGCAGATGCCCGGGCTGGTGCTGATCGACGGCGGCAAGGGCCAGGTCGAGGTGGCGCGCCAGGTGTTCGCCGAGCTGGGCCTGGACATCCAGGCGCTGGTGGGCGTGGCCAAGGGGGAAGGGCGCAAGGTCGGCCTGGAAACCCTGGTATTTGCCGATGGCCGCCCGCCGGTGGCGCTGGGCGGCGAATCGGCCGCCCTGATGCTGATCGCCCAGGTGCGCGACGAGGCCCACCGTTTCGCCATCACCGGCATGCGCGCGCGCCGCGCCAAGACCCGCAACGTGTCGCGGCTGGAGGAGATCGAAGGGGTCGGGGCACGCCGGCGGCAGCGTCTGCTGGCCCGCTTTGGCGGATTTTCGGGGGTGGCCTCGGCCAGCATCGAGGACTTGGCGTCGGTGGACGGCATTTCCGAGGAATTGGCCGAACGGATCTATGAGGCGCTGCGCGGATAGGGCCCGGATGGCCGGTTCGTGGCCGCCCGGCGGCCCCGAGACAGCCAGTGCAACCCGGCTGATGTAGCATACGGACACTATGCCAATTAACGTACCCATCATCCTGACGTGGCTGCGTATCGCCATGATCCCGCTGGTAGTCGGGCTGTTCTACCTGCCTGAAAGCTGGTTGTCCGTGCCGGTGCGCGACACGTTCGCCGCCTGGGCCTTCATCATCGCCGCCCTGACCGACTGGTTCGATGGCTGGCTGGCGCGCCGCTGGAACCAGACCTCGGCGTTCGGGGCGTTCCTGGATCCGGTGGCCGACAAGCTGATGGTCTGCGCCGCGCTGATCGTGCTGCTGGACCTGAGCCGCGTCGATGCCTTCATTTCGCTCATCATCATCGGCCGCGAAATCACCATTTCGGCGCTGCGTGAATGGATGGCCAAGATCGGCGCCAGCGCCAGCGTGGCGGTGCACCGGCTGGGCAAGTTCAAGACCGCCGCGCAGATGGTGGCGATTCCGTGCCTGCTGTACAACCAGCCGATCTACGGCGTGTCCAGCAAGCTGCTGGGCGACGTGCTGATCATCGTTGCCGCGGTGCTGACGGTCTGGTCGATGCTGTATTACCTGCAGCGCGCCTGGCCCGCGATCCGCGAGAAAGCGCAGTAACCATCACGGCGGCCCGGCTTGCGTGCGGGGCCGCCAGGACAGACCAAGAGCGAAGCCGGCGGGGCGTGGACCGCGACCGGCCCGGCCGCGCGCCGCATTCGCCACAGGGACAACGCCGGCCCGGCCGGACGTTGCTGGAGACAACCCGCGCGCCGCCCCAGGCGGTCGCCTTTCGCCGCTGCCCGCGGCCTTGCGCAATGACTACCGCTGCATCCCCCCTGGCCTCGGACGCCGCCGTCCGCCGGCGCGACTGGCAGATCATCCTCCTGATCGGCGTGGCCCACGCCTCGTCGCATTTCTTCCAACTGGTCCTGCCGTCGCTGTACGTGTCGCTTGGCAACGAGTTCGGGCTGGACTTCGCCCGCCTTGGCCTTCTGGTGTCGACCTTCTACGTGGTCTCGGGCATTGGCCAGGCCTCGTCCGGCTTCGTGGTGGACCGCATCGGCGCGCGGCCGGTGCTGTGGTTCGGCCTGGCCTGTTTCGTGCTGTCGGGGCTGCTGATCGGCTCGGCCACCGGCTACCCCATGCTGATGGCGGCGGCCGTGGTCGGCGGCATCGGCAATTCGGTGTTCCACCCGGCCGACTATTCCATCATCAACCACCGCGTCACGGCGCCGCGCCTGGGCCACGCCTTTTCGGCCCATGGCCTGACCGGCAACCTGGGCTGGGCGCTCACGCCCGTGTTCATGACCTCGATCACGCTGCTGGCGAACTGGCGCGTGGCGGCCTACAGCGCGGCCGCGCTGGTGGCCTTCGTGCTGCTGCTGACCGTGCTCGGCCGCAACCTGCTGGGCGGCGCGGAACCGGCCCAGGCGGACGACGCCAAGGCCGGCGCGCGCGCCGCGCCCAAGCCGCAGGAAAGCGTGTTGACGACCCTGGCCACGCTGCTGTCCAAGCCGGCGCTGTGGGGCGCGTTCCTGTTCTTCGCCTGCACCTCGATCGCGCTGTCGTCGGTGCAGAACTACACCATTCCGCTGCTGGGCCAGCTGTACGACCTGTCCAAGGTGGCGGCCAGCTCGGCGCTGTCCGGCTACATGGTGGCGTCGGCGGCGGGCATGGCGGCCGGCGGCTTCCTGGTGTCGGCCAACCCGCGCACCGAACGCACGGTGATGGTGGCGCTGATCCTGGCCGGCCTGACGCTGGTGGTGCTGGCCCTGGGCCTGGTGCCGGCGCTGTTCGCCGCGCCGGTGGTGGCGCTGGCCGGTTTCTGCTCGGGCGTGGCCGCGCCGTCGCGCGACATGCTGATCCGGCGGGTGACGCCCAAGGGCTCGACCGGCTCGGTCTATGGCCTGGTGTATTCCGGCATGGACGTCGGCTCGGCGCTGGGGCCGCTGGCCTTCGGCCTGCTGTTGGACGCGGGGTTGCGCCAGGGGCCGTGGATCGGCGCGGGCGTGGCATTCACCGCCGCCGCGCTGCTGGCGCAGTGGATCGCGGTGCAGGCGCGCCGGGCGGATCCCGCCGCCGCGGTGCCGGCGCGTTCCTGACACGCCCGCCGCGCGCCATGGCCGCAAGCAGAACGCCGCCCTCGGGCGGCGTTCTGCTTTGGGGGACGGCGGATTCGCCGTCGCTCCCGGGGGGAGAGGGCGTTTGTCGCGCCCGGGATCAGCCTTGTGCCTCGATATGGGCGGCGATGGCGCGGCCGATGTCTTCGGTGCGGGCCTTGCCGCCCAGGTCGGGCGTGCGCGGGCCGTCCTTCAGGCAGTGCTCGATGGCCGCCAGGATGGCGTCGTGCGCGTCCTGGCTGCCCAGGAACTGCAGCATCAGCGCGCCCGACCAGATCATGGCGATCGGGTTGGCGATGCCCTTGCCGTAGATGTCCGGCGCCGAGCCGTGCACCGGCTCGAACAGCGAGGGGAAGGCGCGCTCCGGATTCAGATTGGCCGAGGGCGCGATGCCGATGGTGCCGGTGCAGGCCGGGCCCAGGTCCGACAGGATGTCGCCGAACAGATTGGAGGCCACCACCACGTCGAAGCGCTGCGGCTGCAGCACGAAGCGCGCGGCCAGGATGTCGATGTGCTGCTTGTCGGTCTTGACGTCCGGATACTGCTGGCCGACGGCGTCGGCGCGCTCGTCCCACCACGGCATGCTGATGGCGATGCCGTTGCTCTTGGTGGCGATGGTGAGCTGCTTGCGCTGGCGGCGGTTGGCCAGCTCGAAGGCGTAGCGCATGACGCGGTCGGTGCCGTGGCGGGTGAAGACCGATTCCTGGATCACGATCTCGCGCTCGGTGCCGGAGAACAGGCGCCCGCCCAGGTTGGTGTACTCGCCCTCGGTGTTCTCGCGCACGATGAAGAAATCGATGTCGCCCGGGCGCTGGCCGGCCAGCGGGCAGGGCACGCCCTCGAACAGGCGGACCGGCCGCAGGTTGATGTACTGGTCGAACTCGCGGCGGAATTTCAACAGCGAGCCCCACAGCGACACGTGGTCCGGCACCGTGGCGGGCCAGCCGACCGCGCCGAAGTAGATGGCGTCGTAGCCCTGCAATTGTTCCTTCCAGTCGGGCGGCATCATCTCGCCGTGCTGCGCGTAGTACTCGCAGTTGGCCCAGGGGAAGGTGTCGATCTGCAGCGTCAGGCCGAAGCGGCGGGCGGCGGCCTCGACGGCGCGCAGGCCTTCGGGCAGGACTTCATTGCCGATGCCGTCGCCGGCGATGGCTGCGATTTTGTGAACGTGGGACATGGAGAGCGACCTGAAAAGGGAATAGGAAAGAACGCACCGCGCCGCGCCATCGGGCGCGTTGCAGGCAATGGCAGCCATGGTAGGCGCGCCTACAGTCCATCTACAATGATCCATCGCGTGAAATGAATATGCACGAATCATGAATAATGACCTGCTGCCCGCCGACCTGCGCGTGTTCAACGCGGTGGTGCGCGCCTCCAGCTTTTCCCGGGCTGCTGAAGACCTGGGCATGTCGGCGGCCTACGTCACCAAGCGCATCCGGCTGCTCGAAGCCAGCCTGGGCACGCCGCTGTTCCATCGCACCACGCGGCGCGTGGTCGTCAGCGAAGCGGGCGAGCGTGTCTACCACTGGGCCCAGCGCATTCTGGACGACGTCGAGCACCTGGTCGAAGAGGTCGGCGTCACGCGCCGCGAACCGCGCGGGCTGCTGCGCATCTGCAGCAGTTTTGGCTTTGGGCGGCGAGTGGTGGCGCCGGCGCTGTCGGCGTTTGTGTCGCGCCATCCCCAGGTGCAGGTGCGCTTCGAGGTGTTCGACCGGCTGGTCGACGTGGCCGCCGAGGGCTACGACCTGGACGTGCGGGTCGGCGACGATATCGCGCCGCACGTGATCGCGCGCAAGCTTGCCGCCAACCACCGGCTGCTGTGCGCCGCGCCGTCTTACCTGGCCGAACGCGGCGTGCCGCGCAAGCTGGACGACCTGGCGGCGCACGATTGCCTGGTGATCAAGGAGCGCGACCATCCCTTCGGCGTCTGGCGCATGCGGCGCGGCGAGCGCGAGCACACCGTCAAGGTGCGCGGACCGCTGTCGGCCAACAATGGCGAGATGGTGGTGCAGTGGGCGGTGGACGGCCGCGGCATCATTCTGCGCTCGGCCTGGGATGTGGGGCCGCTGATCGCCGCCGGCAAGCTGGTGCCGGTGCTGCCGCAATACCGCCAGGAGGCCAATATCTGGGCCGTGTATCCGGCGCGGCTGAACGCTTCGGCCAAGGTGCGCGTGTGCGTGGATTTCCTGGAGGCGCATCTGCGCCAGCTTGACGCGAACGACTGACGCGATCGGCCCGCGCGGCGCGCTGGCCAGGCGGATCGAGGCAGCCAATCGGGGCCGCCTATCGAGGCGGCCTCTAGGCCGCCAATCTAGGCCGCTAATCGAGGCCGCTAATCGAGGCCGCTAATCGAGGCCGCGAATCGATGTCCGCGCTCGATGTCCGCGCTCGATGCACGCGTCCGCGGCGGGGCATGGGGCGGCGACAGGTCGGCGTGTTCGGATTGCGTCAGGTCAAGCGGCCTTGGCGGGGCGAGACGGCGCGCTGGCGCCCTTGACGCATCGCAAGCCGCCCGCCGGCCCGCTCCGCTGTAATGACCTTGCGAACGATAAGGTTATTTCAACAGGAGAAAGCCATGAGAAAGAAGCACGCGATGCTCGCGGCGGGTGTCGTCATTGCGCTATGGGCGGGCCAGGCGTCGGGTGCGCCTCGCCAGGAACCGATCCAGCCGATCGAGGCGGCGGTGGTCAAGGTCCCGGCCAAAGTGGAACTGGGCAAGAAGCTGTTCTTCGACCCGCGCCTGTCGCGCTCGGGCGCGATCTCCTGTAATTCCTGCCACAACCTGGGCATGGGCGGCTCGGACAACCTGAAGGCGTCGATCGGCCACAAGTGGCAGCAGGGTTCGATCAACTCGCCCACGGTGCTCAATTCCAGCCTGAACATCGCCCAGTTCTGGGACGGCCGCGCCAAGGACCTGCGCGAGCAGGCCGGCGGCCCGATCGCCAATCCGATGGAAATGGCCTCCACCCATGAACTGGCGGTGCAGGTGCTCAATTCCATTCCGGGCTACCGCGC
Organism: Achromobacter sp. HNDS-1; assembly: GCF_040084795.1. Classification (NCBI taxonomy): domain Bacteria; kingdom Pseudomonadati; phylum Pseudomonadota; class Betaproteobacteria; order Burkholderiales; family Alcaligenaceae; genus Achromobacter; species Achromobacter sp. HNDS-1. The sequence goes on along the minus strand of NZ_CP157584.1, from coordinate 1,570,717 downwards.
CGAGTTCAAGCAGGTGTTCGGCAAGGACGGCATCACCATTGACGAGGTGACGGGCGCGCTGGCCGCCTTCGAGGAAACGCTGGTGACGCCGAACTCGCGCTTCGACCAGTGGCTCAAGGGCGACGACAAGGCGCTGACCGTCCAGGAACTGGCCGGCTACACGTTGTTCAAGAACAGCGGCTGCGTGGCGTGCCACAACGGCGTGGCGGTGGGCGGCAACTCGTTCCAGAAGATGGGGCTGGTGGCGCCGTACCAGACCGACAACAAGGCCGAGGGCCGCGCCGCCGTCACGGGCAAGGACGCCGATCGCTTCAACTTCAAGGTGCCGACGCTGCGCAACGTGGCGCTGACCTATCCGTACTTCCATGACGGCGAGGCCGCCACCTTGACGCAGGCGGTGGACGTGATGGGCCGCCTGCAATTGGGCCGCACCTTCACGCCGGACGAGAACGCGCAGATCGTGGCGTTCCTGAAGACGCTGACGGGCGACCAGCCGGCGATCCAGTACCCGCTGCTGCCGCCGTCGGCGGACGACACGCCGCGGCCGGCGCCGTTCGTGAAGTAGGGAGGGGGGCGGCGCCGTCGGGGGCGCCGCCTGTGAAGGGCGTCGTTCGCGTCGGGGCGGACGACGACCGTTTTTACTGGCGCACCGTGCGCACGTCGGCCGGCGGCGCCGTCTCGACGTTGCTGCGCCACGGGTTGATGTCCAGCCCGCCGCGCCGCGTGTAGCGCGCATAGACCGTCAGCTGCTCCGGCGCGCAGGCCTGCATGATGTCGGTGAAGATGCGTTCCACGCAGTGCTCGTGGAACTCGGCGTGCTGACGGAACGAGATCACGTAGCGCAGCAGCGACTCGCGGTCTATCGGCTTGCCGCGGTAGCGGACCTGCACGCTGGCCCAGTCGGGCTGGCCGGTCACCGGGCAGTTGGATTTGAGCAGGCGCGAGCACAGGGTTTCCTCGACCACCTCGCCGGCGCGCGTGCGCAGCAGCTCGGGCGCCGGCTCGTAGGTGTCGATCTCGATGTCGAGCTTGTCTATATAGATACCGTCCAATTCGCCCATGCGCAGTTCGCCAAAGCGCTGCGGCAGGATGAAGTCCAGCCCCACGGGGGCGCCGGCGGCGGCGCTCAGGTCGCGCTCCAGGCGGCCGCGCAGGGCGGCCGAGTTGACCAGCCGGGTCTGGTTGAACGAATTCAGGTACAGCTTGAACGACTTGGACTCGATGATGTTGGGACTGTCGGCCGGCACCGAGAACGTGGCCATCGCCACCCGCGGCTTGCCCTTGGCGTCGAGCCAGGACAGCTCGTAGGCGTTCCACAGGTCGACGCCGGTGAACGGCAGCGGGCCGCTCGCCAGGTTGAGCGCCTCGCGGTTGTGGGCGCGGGCGATGGGGAACAGCAGCGAGGGGTCGTATTGCGAGACGTAGGTCACGCTCTGGCCCAGCGGGCCGTGAGACAGCGTCATGGAAAGGTCGTCGGAAAACGTGGAGATGACCGCATTGTAGGCGGTTGCGAACGCTTCATTTTTCGCATCATGAAACGCTGCTCCCGGCATGTGAAAGTCCGTGCTGCGCCGCCGCGCGAGGCCATTTCACGGATGACAATTGCGTTCCGTAATGCGGAATGAATGAAATAACTCATTGATTTATATAAATAATATTTTTCCTCTTATATAAGAGGCGCGGCCACATTGCTCCGCAGCACAGGCATAGACTTTCTCCAACGATTCACGCAATGCAACCCCGAAGTTTTCTTGCCTTTTCAGCCATAGACCAAGGAGCATGACCATGAGCCACCGCGAAACCGAAATCCGCAATCTGCAGAAAGACTGGGCCGAGAACAGCCGCTGGCAGGGCATCAAGCGCGACTACAGCGCCGAGGATGTCATCCGCCTGCGCGGCTCGATCGCCGTCGAGCACACCCTGGCCCGCCGCGGCGCGACCCGCCTGTGGGAGCAACTGCACAGCGAGCCTTTCGTCAATTCGCTGGGCGCCCTGACCGGCAACCAGGCCATGCAGCAGGTCAAGGCCGGCCTCAAGGCCATCTACCTGTCGGGCTGGCAGGTGGCCGGCGACGCCAACCTGGCCGGCGAGATGTACCCCGACCAGTCGCTGTACCCCGCCAACTCGGTGCCGCAGGTCGTGCGCCGCATCAATAACTCGCTGACCCGCTGCGACCAGATTCAGTGGATGGAAGGCAAGAACCCGGGCGACGAGGGCTACATCGATTTCTTCGCGCCCATCGTGGCCGATGCCGAGGCCGGTTTCGGCGGCGTGCTGAACGCCTTCGAGCTGATGAAGGCCATGATCGAGGCCGGCGCCTCGGGCGTGCACTTCGAGGACCAGCTGGCGTCCGTGAAGAAGTGCGGCCACATGGGCGGCAAGGTGCTGGTGCCGACCCGCGAAGCCGTGGCCAAGCTGGTCTCGGCGCGCCTGGCGGCCGACGTGATGGGCACGCCCACCGTGCTGCTGGCCCGCACCGACGCCGATGCCGCCGACCTGGTGACCAGCGACGTGGACGAGAACGACCGTCCTTTCATCACTGGCGAGCGCACGGTGGAAGGCTTTTTCCGCACCCGCGCCGGCATTGACCAGGCGATCTCGCGCGGCCTGGCCTACGCGCCGTACGCCGACCTGATCTGGTGCGAAACGTCCACGCCCAATCTGGAATACGCCCGCAAGTTCGCCGACGCGATCCATCGCCAGTTCCCCGGCAAGCTGCTGGCGTACAACTGCTCGCCGTCGTTCAACTGGAAGAAGAACCTGGACGACGCCACCATCGCCAAGTTCCAGCGCGAGCTGGGCGCCATGGGCTACAAGTTCCAGTTCATCACGCTGGCCGGCTTCCACGCGCTGAACTACGGCATGTTCGAATTGGCCCACGGCTACGCCCGCCGCCAGATGAGCGCCTTCGTCGAATTGCAGCAGAAGGAATTCGCCGCCGCCGACCTGGGCTTCACCGCGGTCAAGCATCAGCGCGAAGTGGGCACCGGCTATTTCGACGCCGTGACCCAGACCATCGAGGGCGGCCAGTCCTCGACCACCGCGCTGACCGGTTCGACCGAAGAGGCGCAGTTCGAGCACGGCAAGGAGCAGAAGGCCGCCTGAGCCGGACGGGATTGATTATGCAGTTGCAGTTGTAGTGCTGTTGTAGGGTGGATTCAGGGTGCCTTCGGGCACCCTCTTTTTTTTGGGCGGGCGCCGTCGCGCGATGGGAGTGGCGTCCTACGGCCCGGCTGCCGCCGCGTTACCCGCTTCTTCCTTTAGCCATTCGGTGAACGCCTGGATAGGGGGCGGGCTCAGGGTGAACGGTTCGGGGAGCACCAGACAGAAGGCCTTGGAGACGGTTTTTGCCTGGGGCCATGGCGCTACCAGCCGGCCCATGGCGATTTCGGTTTCCACGTAGAGGCGCGGCACCAGCGCCACGCCCAGGCCGGCCAATGCCGCTTCGATCAGCATGGCATGCAGGTCATAGCGCACGCCCAGCGCCGCGTTGGCCAGGGGGATGCCGGTTTCCCGCGCATACCGCTGCCAGGCGTCCGGATTCTGCCGCCGGTGCAGTCGCGGCAGGGCGTCCAGGGCCATCGGACCGGCGTCGCCTTCCACCAGCGCGGGATGGCACACGGGGATCAGCACTTCGTCGAGCAAATGCTGCGTATGCATTCCAGTCCAGGCCGGATGCGCGAAATGGATGGCGGCGTCGAACCCGCTGCCGGCCAGGGCAAACGGCTCCAGGCGCTCGGCCAGATGCACGGCGATGTTCGGGTGCCGCCGCTGGAATCGCGGCAGGCGGGGAATCAACCAACGCATGGCGAAGGTGGGCACCGTGGCGATGTCAAGGTTGGCGCTGTCCTGCCGTTGCCCGATCAGGTACTGGCTGTCCCGATCCAGCCGGTTGAGCAGTTCGCGCACCTGGTCGGCGTAGCGCGCGCCGTTGGGCAGCAGCCGGACGCGGTTACCGATCCGCTCGAACAATGGAACGCCGAGAAAGGCTTCCAGTCGGCCGATCTGGCGGCTGATGGCGCCCTCGGTGACGGCCAGTTCGTCGGCCGCGCGGGCGAAGCTGCCATGGCGGGCGGCCGCCTCGAAGGCCATTAAGGAAGTATTGCTGGGAATCCTGCGGCGCATGGGGCGAGTTCCGGTTTGCCTTGATGTTTGCTCACTGAAGCATACCGAAAAATCGTTTTATGGCGTCTTTTTCCGGCCCTACCATGATGAAACCTCAATCAAGGCGCCGGCCACGAAACATGGCCGGCCGCGACCGAACCCATGATCTACACCGTCGAATGCAGTTTCTCGGACCCCGCCAGCGAAGGGGCCTGGAATGATTTCTACAGCCTGAAAAAGCTGCCCGCGCTCATTTCCGTGAGCGGTTTCCAGACCTCGCAGCGCTTTCAGGCGCTGAGCCCGGGTTGCCCGACCTACCTCGCCGTCCATTCGATCGCCGGGCTCGAGGTGTTGCTCGGCGAGGAGTATCGGCAGAAGGGCGGCGGCAACTTCGCCCGCTGGCAGCCGCACATCACGGACTGGCACCGCAATCTCTATGCCGGCCTGGCGCAAGCCCCCGCCATTGCCGCGGACGAAACCCTGCTGGTGAGTGACGTCGGCGCCGAGCCGCTGGTCGCGCTGGGCCTGACGCCCGCCGCCATGCGCGCCGTGGCGCTGGACAAATCGCCCGGCCACCGGTGGCTGGCGAAGTGCCCGCGTGGCGCGAATATCGAAGCCCCCGCATTGCCGTCCGGCGTGCATCGCTATGCGCCGATGACGGCACAGCTGACGAATGCGCGCGGGACCGGCCGCGATGCGTCGAAGTAGCGCCGCGATGCCCAACGTGACATTTTTCTTCGCGGCGCCATGCATGCCGGCCGACCGCGATCTGGCGGAGTTGGCCGAGGCATGCACAGCGCTGTGCGTTGACGTGCTCGGCGCGGCGCTGGAGAACGTGCACATCATCAACCTGGCGGTGCACCCCGGGCGCGGACTTCCGGCGTTCGCGGAAGTCCAATTCCGGCTCGAACCGTTCCGCCCGCCCGCCGTGATGGAGGCCTTCATGGCGGGGTTGGATGAGACCATCCTGCGCATCACGGGGCTGACCGCGCGCATCCGCTGCTTCGGCCATGCGGCAGGAGCCATCCATGCGCGCCATTGAGCATTCTGGAGGATCGCCATGCAACCCATGACCTTGCCAAGCCTGCGGATCGGTGAGTTTTCGATCACCGCCATCAGTGACGGATACCTGTCCGCCGCCCTTGAATCGCTCTCCAACATCGACCCGGAGGATGCCGCCAGGCTGCAGCGCGACGCGGGCGTCTCCGACCCCGGCGCCATCCATATCAATGGCTATCTGGTCCGGGGCAGGGGCCGCACGCTGCTGATCGATGCGGGCGCGGGCGGATTCAAGCAATGGGGCGGCAAGCTCCTGGCCAACCTGGCACTGGCCGGCGTGCAACCCGGCGACGTCGATACGGTGCTGCTGACCCACGCGCATCCCGATCACATTGGCGGATTGCTGGATGCCGCGGGGCGGGAAGTCTTTGCGCGGGCCGAGCTGGTTGTGCATGCGCGGGAGGTGGCGTTCTGGCAAGACGATGGCAATCTCGCGCGGGCCAGCGAGCGCGCACGCGGCAACTTCCAGTTCGCCCGCAAGGTGTTCGGCGCGTATCGAGCCAGGATGCGCACGTTCACGGGCCGCGAGGTCCTGCCCGGCATCGACGCGGTGCCCCTGCCAGGGCATACCGCCGGGCATTCCGGCTTCCGTATCGAGTCCGACGGACGGAGTGTGCTGGTCTGGGGGGACATCGTGCATTTTCCGCAGATCCAGATCGCGCGCCCCGATGTGTCGATCGCCTTCGACCAGGATCCGACCCTGGCCGCCGACACGCGCTCGGCGCTGCTGGACATCGTCAGCGCGGACGGGCTCCTGATCGCCGGCATGCATCTTGGCGAACCCGGCTTTGCCCGTATCGCGCGCCAGGGTGACGGCTACCGCATCGCCTACGAGACCTGAGTGGGACGGCCCCGGTTGTTTCAGGCGGCGCGGCCGTTCGAGGCCAGGTAGGCACTGGGCGCCTGGCCCAGCGCGCGCCGGAACGCGCTGGTGAAGGCGCTCGCGCTGGCGTAGCCCAGGTCCAGCGCGACGCGGGTGACGGGCTGGCCCTGGCTCAGGCGCTCGATGGCGGCCAGCAGACAGGCCTGCTGGCGCCAGGCGCCGAAGCTGATGCCGGTTTCGGCGCGGAACTGGCGGGTGAAGGTGCGCCGGCTCATGCCGGCCGCGGCCGCCATCGTGTCAAGGTCCGTCGTGATCGACGGCGCCGCCCATAGCGCGCGGCAGGCGCGCGCCAGGCGCGGGTCGGCGGGCAGCGGCGCGTGCAGCGACAGCGCTGGCATGGCGGCGATTTCGGCCGCCAGCAGCGCCATCAGCTTGCCGGCGCGGCCGTCCAGGTCGTAGAGCGCGGGCAGGTCGATGGCTTCATCGAGCAGGTGGCGCAGCAGCGGCGAGACGGCGTGGACCCGGCATTCGGCGGGCAGGCCCAGGGCCTGCGCGACGCGCGCGGTGAGAAAGGTGTTAAGCATGGTCACCGCGCCGCTCATGGTCATTTGGTGATCCATGCCCGCCGGCACCCAGCAGGCGCGTTGCGGCGGCACCAGCCAGCGGCCCGTCGGCGTGGCCACGCTGATGGCGCCGCGCACGGCGTAGGCGAACTGGCCGCGGCGGTGGGCGTGCAGCGGGAAGGTCAGGCCGGCCGGGTAGTCGCAGGCCGTCACCACCACATCGCGCGGAATGTCCTCGTAGGGGTCGACCAGGGTATTGCGCATGGCCTGGATTCTACAGCGGATGACCCGATATCGAAGGCGGGCCGGCTTTGCCGGGCCTAGGATGTCGGCATTGCCAATCGCGTCCGCCGCCCCGGCGGCGCATCGCCAGATCCCAGGAGCCGACATGGCCAACACTTTCCATCGCGTGGGCCACGGCCCGCATCCTGTCATCGTGCTGCACGGCTGGTTCGGCGACGCGCGCGCCTTCGAACCGATCGAACCCTGGCTGTCGGGCGCGGACTTCAGCTACGTCTTCATGGACTACCGCGGCTACGGCGGCATGCGCGAGGCGGCGGGCGAACATTCGATCGACGAGATTGCCGCCGACGCGCTGGCGCTGGCCGACGCGTTGGGGTTCGAGCGCTTCAGCCTGGTGGGCCATTCGATGGGCGGCATGGCGATCGAGCGGGTCGCGGCGCTGGCGCCCGAGCGGGTGCGCGCGCTGGTGGCGGTGGCCCCGGTGCCGTGCGGTGGCGTGACCATGGCGCCGGCCACGCGCGCGCTGTTCGACGGCGCGGCCGCGGACCTGGCCGCGCGCCGCGCCATCATCGACCGCAGCACCGGCGGGCGCCTGCCGTCGGCATGGGTGGCGTGGAAGGCCGACTATTCCGCCGCGCATTCGTCGGCGGCCGCGTTCGCCGCGTACCTGTCCGCGTGGGTCGGCACCGATTTCAGCGACCGCATCGATGGCCGCCATCCGGTGCTGGCCCTGGTGGGCGAGCACGATCCCGTGTTCACGCCGACGCTGATGGCCGCGACCTATGCGCGGCGCTATCCGCGCACGACGATCGAGGTGCTGGCCAATGCCGGGCACTATCCGATGAATGAAACGCCGCTGGCGCTGGCGGCGGCCATTGAGCGCTTCCTGCGGACCGCCGCCGGGGACTGAGCGCGGCGCTGCGGTCAGTCCGTTGCCGTCAACCGGCGGCGCGCATCGCCGCCAGGCATTCCGCCAGCGGCGGCACGGCGCGCGCCAGCGCCTCGACGGCGGCCGCGTCGACGCGGTCCTGCGGGGGGATCTCGGCCAGCACGCGCACATTGCCGAAGCGTTCGATCGCCTCGCGGTTGCCGGCCGACAGCGGGCCGCTCATGATCACGCCCAGCACCGGGATGGCGCGGCGGCGCAGCGCCTCCAGGCTGAGCAGCGTGTGGTTGATGGTGCCCAGGCCGCTGCGCGCGGCCAGCACCACCGGCATGCCCAGGCGCGCGATCAGGTCGATCATCATGTGGCTGTCGTCGATCGGCACGTACAGGCCGCCGGCCCCTTCGACGATCAGGGGCGCGGTCGTGGCGGGCGGCACGATGGCGGTGGCGTCGATCACCGCGTCTTCCAGCGGCGCGGCGGCCCACGGCGACAGCGGCGCCTGCAGCACGTAGGCCGGCAGGTGCAGGCGCTCGGGCGGCAACTGCGCCAGGCGCGCGACAGTCTCGGTGTCACCCGGTTCCTCGGCCACGCCGGTCTGCACCGGCTTCCAGTAGTCGGCCTGCCAGGCGCGCGCCAGGATGGCCGAGACCAGGGTCTTGCCGATGCCGGTGTCGGTGCCGGTGACGAATACGCCGTGGGCGCGGGAGTCAGTCATGTTTCTTCCAGATTCCATAGGCCAGGTGATAGGTCACCGTGGCGCCTTGTTGGTCGAACTGCGCCAGCACCCGCCGCAATGCGGCCGGGCCCAGCGGCGCCGTGCCGGGCGCGGGCGTGGTGGCGCCGATGCCCTTGAGCGCCTTCAGGAAATGCAGGCCGTCAGGATGATCTTGTATCAGCCGTTCACTGTGCACGCCACCGGCCAGATCGGCCATGGCCGGACGGATGGCGCCGCTCGGCGGATAGCGTGGCGTGGCGGCGACCAGGCCGACGGCGTCATGGGCGGCGCGCCATTCCTCGAACGTGCCTTCGGCCAGCGTCGCCACCGCCAGGTGACCGCCGGGCGCGAGCAGGCCGGCCAGGCGGCCCAGGCCGCCGTTCAGGTCGGCGAACCACTGCACCGCCAGGCTGGAGCAGATCAGGTCATACCCGCCCGGCAGGTCCCGGGGGTGCTCGCCGTCCAGCACCTGGTAGCGGGCGGTGCCGGGTAGCGCCGGACCTTGTCGCGCCCGCGCCAGCATGGCGGGCGAGATGTCGGTCACGGTCCAGTCCGCCGGCCCCAGCCGGGCGGCCAGCGCCCGCGTCAGCAGGCCGGTGCCGCAGCCGATCTCCAGGATGCGCGGATGCGGCGGCAGCGGCAGCCGGCCGATCGCGTCGGCCAGCCGTCCGGCGGTGATGCGCTGGGCGGGGGCATGGTCGTCGTAGTGCGCGGCGGCGGCGCCGAAGCGCGCGCCGACCCGGGCATTGCGCAGGTGGGCGCTCATGCGGCGGGCGCCACGCGGGCCAGGAAGGCGCGGATGCGCCGCGCGCACCAGTCGGTGTCGGTCAGCGGCAGCAGGTGGCCGCCGTGCTCGCGCCAGTGGATCTCGATGGCGGCGCCGAAGCCCGCCGTCGTCAGCGGCGCGGTGGCGATCGGGTCGGCCGCGCCCGCCAGCGCCAGCAGCGGCACCGGCAGCGCCGCCAGCGCGGCGCGCTGATCGGCGTCGCGCAGGAACCGCAGGTCGCGCGCCAGCGGTTCGACCTGGGGGACGCCGATGGCGCTGGTGTCGCCGCAGCGCTGGCGGAAATCGCGCAGCACGGTTTCGGGCTGCGCCGCCAGGCGGTTCAACATGCGGTCCAGCATGCGCGCCGGCACGCCTTCGGGGAAGTCGGCGGCCGCGCCGAAGCGGGCAAAGCCGTTGATCGCCACCAGGCCCAGGCAGCCGGGCGGCGGTTCGCCCAGCAGCCGCAGCGCGCCCAGCGAGTGGCCGATGGCCAGCACCGGGCCGGCGGGCGCGGGCGTATGGGCCGGACCGAAATAGCCGGCGTCGGCCATGGCCTGCGGCCAGTCGGCCAGCGCGGCGGCCAGCGGCCCCCAGAATGCGGCGTCGAAGGTCCAGCCATGCACGAACAGCAGGGTGGGGCGGACAGGAGCGGCGGCCGGCATCAGGCGAGCGCGGCCGTCAGGCCGTCGATCAGTTGGTCGACATCGGCGTCGCGGTGCGCCGCGCTCAGGGCGATGCGCAGGCGGCTGGTGCCGGCCGGCACGGTGGGCGGGCGGATCGCCACGGCCAGCAGACCGCGTTGTTCCAGCGCCGCCGCCAGCGCCAGGGCGCGGGCCTCGTCGCCGACGATGGCGGGCACGATCTGGGTGGACGAGTCGCCGCTGTCCACGCCCAGGCCGCGGAGCGCGGCGCGCAGGCGTTCGCCCGAGGCGGCCAGTCGGGCGCGTTCGGCGTCCAGCGTCGGCACCAGGTCGAGCGCGGCGTCCATCGCGCCCAGCACGGCAGGCGGCAGGGCGGTGGTGTAGATGAAACCCGAACAGGCGTTGACCAGGTAGTCGCAGAGCGCGCGCGAGCCGGCCACGTAGGCGCCGAAGCCGCCCAGCGCCTTGCTGAAGGTGCCCATGGCCAGGTCGATGCCGCCCGGCGCCAGCCCCGCCAGCCCCATGCCGCCCGGTCCCAGCACGCCGGTGGCGTGGGCTTCGTCCAGGTAGACGAAGGCCTGGTAGCGCTCGGCCAGCGCCGCCAGCCGCGCCACGTCGGTGCGGTCGCCGTCCATGCTGAAGACGCTTTCGGTGATGATGAAGCGCGCGGCGGGCGGCGCTGACGGGTCGGCGCGCGCCGCCAGCAAGGCTTCCAGGTGGTCCAGGTCATTGTGGCGGAAGCGGATCTGCCGCACGCCCGCCGCCTGGCAGCCGTGGTGCAGGCTGGCGTGGTTGAGCTTGTCGGCGTAGACCTGCACCTCGCCCTGGCCGGCGGCCGCGCGCAGCAGCGCCGGCAGCACGGCGGCGTTGGCCTGCCAGCCGGAGGCCAGCAGCAGCGCGGCCTCGGTGCCCTTCAGGCGGGCCAGCTTGGCCTCGACCTGCTCGTGCAGGTCGAGATTGCCGCACACCAGCCGCGAGGCCTGCGCGCCGGCGCCGTGGCGGGCGGCCCATTCGCGCGCCCGGTCGATCAGCAGCGGGTGCTTGGACAGGCCCAGGTAGTCGTTGCTGGAGAAGTTCAGCGCCGGGACGCCGTCCAGCGCGATGCGGCCGGCGGGCGCGGCGGCGGCGGTGCGCAGCCGGCGGCGCACGCGGCGCGATTCGGCTTGCGCCAGTTCGGAAGAAAAGAGGGGATCCAGCTTGGACATCACGATTTCCTGCGGCGGCCGGCGGCGGGGGCGTCCCGCGGTCGGGCCGCGGCCGTTAACAGCGCCGTCAGGCCCCCGGCCGTAGAATGCGAGCCATTGTAGTGGAGGTGAAACATGCAGACGCCTGACTGGGTGGCCCGGGGCCAGCCGCATATCTGGCAGCCCTACGCCCAGATGAAGACCGCGACGCCGCCGTTGCCGGTGGTGCGCAGCCACGGCAGCCGCCTGGAGCTGGCCGACGGCCGCCAATTGATCGACGGCGTGGCGTCCTGGTGGACCGCCTGCCACGGCTACAACCACCCGCATATCGCCCAGGCGGTGCGGGCGCAGCTGGACGCCATGCCGCACGTCATGTTCGGCGGCCTGACCCATGAACCCGCGCTGACCCTGGCGCGGCGCCTGGCGGCCCTGCTGGGGCCGGGGCTGGACCGCGTGTTCTATACGGACTCCGGCTCGGTGGCGGTGGAAGTCGCCATGAAGATGGCGGTGCAGTTCTGGCTCAACCAGGGCGAGCGCGGCCGCAGCCGCTTCCTGGCCTTTCGCGGCGGCTACCACGGCGACACCTTCGGCACCATGGCGGTGTGCGACCCCGACGAGGGCATGCACAGCCTGTTCCGCGGCATGCTGGCCGAGCACGACATTGTCGACCTGCCGCGCGACGACGCCGCCATGGCCCGGCTCGACGCCTTCCTGGAGACGCGCGGCCCGCAACTGGCCGGCATCCTGGTCGAACCGCTGGTGCAGGGCGCCGGCGGCATGCTGCTGCACGACCCCGAGGTGCTGCGGCGGCTGCGCCGGCTGGCCGACCGCCATGGCCTGCTGCTGATCTTCGACGAGATCTTCACCGGCTTCGGCCGCACCGGCACCCTGTTCGCGTTCGAGCAGGCCGGCATCCGCCCCGACATCATCACGCTGTCCAAGGCGCTGACCGGCGGCACGCTGCCGCTGGCCGCCACGGTGGCCAGCAGCCGGGTGTTCGACGCCTTCTGGTCGGACGATCCCTCGCACGCCCTGATGCACGGCCCGACCTTCATGGGCAACGCCCTGGCCTGCGCCGCCGCCAATGCGTCGCTCGACCTGTTCGAGAGCGAGCCGCGCCTGGCGCAGGCGCGGGCGCTGTCGACCGCCCTGGCGGCGGGGCTGGCGCCGTGCCGCGAGGTGGCCTGGGTGCGCGACGTGCGGGTGCTGGGCGCGATCGGCGTGGTCGAGCTGGACCGCATCGACGACCGCGAGGCCCTGAAGCGCCGCCTGGTCGAGGCCGGCGTCTGGGTGCGGCCGTTCGGCAATGTGGTGTATTTGACGCCGGCGCTGACCATCGCCCCGGACGAGCTGGACACGCTGATGCGGGCGGTGATCGCCGTGCTGCGCGCCCAACGGCCCTGAACGCCGGCGCCAGCGGGCGGCCCCGCGGGCCAGAGGAGCTTTCGCGGATCCTCTGGCAATGCCGCGCCCGTGCTTGTGGGACGGCAATTCTGCAAGGCCGCCGCGCGCCGTGCCCGGGCAAATCGCCCGGCGTGCCTTGATCCAGGTCAAGGCGAGCGCCGGCGGCGCTGGGTAGCATCGGCGCATGCGAGCAAAATCCATCTTCGCCGTCCCGCCATCCCTGTCCGACGCCGAGCGCCAGCAGCGCCGGCATGCGCTGGTGCGCCTGTCGCTGGCGTGGCTGGCGATGATGCAGGTGATGATGTTCGCCTGGCCGGGCTATCTGCGCCACGAGGGCATCCCCAAGGACGCCCTTGATACGCTCGACTGGGCCATCGTGCTGATGAACTGGGCCAGCCTGGCCCTGACGGTGCCGGTGGTGCTGTATTCGGCCTGGCCGATCTGGCGCCACGCCGGCGCCAACCTGCGCCACGGCCGCGCCGGCATGGACGTGCCGGTGGCGCTGGGCATCGTGGCCGCCTTCATTCCCAGCGTGCATGCCACCTACACCGGCCACGGCGAGGTCTATTTCGATTCGGTCACCATGTTCGTGGCCTTCCTGCTGACGGCGCGCTACCTGGAACTGTGCGCCCGGCAGTCGTTCGGCGGCAGCGCCGGCGGCCAGCGCCACGCCCAGGTCGAGGCGCAACGCCAACTGCTGGGCGCCGGCGCCGACCGCCTGGCTTCGCGCTTCGTCATGGCGCAGGTGGCGCTGGCGCTGGGCGCGGCGGCGGTCTGGGCCTGGATCGACCCGGCCCACAGCATCCCGGTGATGGTGGCGCTGCTGGTGATGAGCTGTCCCTGTGCCATGTCGATGGCGGTGCCCACCGCCATGGCGTCGGCCCATGCGGCGCTGGCGGCGCATCCGTCCATGCCCGACGCGGCGCTGGACGCGCTGCTGGCCGAGGCGCAACGCAAGGCGCGCCAGAACCTGCATGGTTCGCTGGCCTGGCACCTGCTGATGACGCCGCTGGCGCTGGTCGGCTGGGTCACGCCCTGGCTGGCGGCCATCACCATGCTGCTGTCGTCGCTGGCGGTGGCCTACAACTCGTGGCGGCTGTCGCGCCGCGATTGGTCCGGCAGCCCGGCGCCCGAGGGCGCGCTGGAAGCCGCGCCATGACCATCCTCTACCTGTTGCTGCCCCTGTCGCTGCTGTTCGTGCTGGCGATCGGCGTGTCGCTGTGGTGGGCCGTGTTCAACGGCCAATACGACGACACCGACAACGCTGGCACCGCCATCCTGCGCGACGACGATAGCGGGCCGGCTTCGCGCGGCTAGGATCGCGCGATCCCTCCAGGCGTCTCGCGGCGGCCGTTCGCTGGCCGCCCGCCTGGCCTTGGCCGCCGTCCGCGCCATCGACGTTGCCGCCGCGCCGCGGGTTCCCCTGCGCGAGCAATGGGGTTTGACGCACATCAACCCCGCTTTACCCGCGACCCCCCATCATTGAAACCTGGAGCTACTTGTTTCTTTTTGTTTGGGGGAAGGGTGATGAACGATTGCGCCGCAATCGCAAGCAAGGCCGACACCTTCAACTACAGGATCGTGAGGCAGTTCGCGCTCATGACCGTGGTCTGGGGCATTGTCGGCATGGCTGTGGGCGTTTTTCTCGCCGCGCAGCTGATTTGGCCTCAGTTGAATTTCGACACCGCCTGGCTCAGCTACGGCCGCCTGCGTCCGCTGCACACCAACGCCGTGATCTTCGCCTTCGGCGGCAGCGCGCTGTTCGCAACCTCGTACTACGTGGTCCAGCGCACCTGTCAGACCCGCATTTTCTGTGACAAGCTGGCCGCGTTCACGTTCTGGGGCTGGCAGGCGGTCATCGTGGCCGCCGCCATCACCCTGCCGCTGGGCTACACCAGCAGCAAGGAATACGCCGAACTCGAATGGCCCATCGACATCCTGATCACGCTGGTCTGGGTGGCCTATGCCATCGTGTTCTTCGGCACCATCATCAAGCGCCGCTCCAAGCACATCTACGTGGCCAACTGGTTCTTCGGCTCGTACATCCTCACCATCGCCATCCTGCACATCTTCAACAACATCGAGATGCCGGTGACGCTGTGGAAGTCCTACTCGGCCTACGCCGGTGTGCAGGACGCCATGGTGCAGTGGTGGTACGGCCACAACGCGGTGGGCTTCTTCCTGACCACCAGCTTCCTGGGCATGATGTATTACTTCGTGCCCAAGCAGGCCGGCCGTCCGATCTATTCGTACCGCCTGTCCATCGTCCACTTCTGGGCGCTGGCCTTCACCTACATGTGGGCCGGTCCGCACCACCTGCTGTACACCTCGCTGCCCGACTGGACCCAGTCGCTGGGCATGACGTTCTCGCTGATCCTGCTGGCGCCGTCGTGGGGCGGCATGATCAACGGCATCATGACGCTGCAGGGCGCCTGGTACAAGCTGCGCACCGATCCGATCCTGAAGTTCATGGTGACCGCGCTGTCGTTCTACGGCATGGCCACGTTCGAAGGCTCGATGATGTCGATCCGCACCGTGAACGCCCTGTCGCACTACACCGACTGGACCATCGGCCACGTGCACTCCGGCGCCCTGGGCTGGGTCGCGATGATCTCGTTCGGCTCGCTCTACTACCTGATCCCGCGCCTGTATGGCCGCGAGAAGATGTACAGCGTCAAGGCCATCGAGCTGCACTTCTGGATCGCCACCATCGGCGTGGTGCTGTACATCGCCGCGATGTGGATCGCCGGGGTGCAGCAGGGCCTGATGTGGCGCGACACCGCCGCCGACGGCACGCTGGTCTACAGCTTCGTCGAAGAGCTCAAGACGCGGGTGCCGTACTACCTGATCCGTCTGCTGGGCGGGGCGCTGTTCCTGTCGGGCGTGCTGGTCATGGCCTGGAACGTGTGGAAGACGGTGCGCGGCGCGCAGGCGGTCAACCCCGCCATCCCGCAGGACGATCCCCACACCACCCGCGCGCCGGCTGTCGCCGCGCCCGCGCCGGCCACCGTTTGACGAGGACATCATGGCCAACAAGCAACAAGGCTTTTTCTCTCACCAGACGCTCGAGAAGAACATCGGCTGGATGATCATCGCCAGCATCCTGGTGGTGTCCTTCGCCGGGCTGGTGCAGATCGTGCCGCTGTTCTTCCAGCACAGCACCACGCAGCCGGTGGCGGGGGTCGAACCCTACAGCCCGCTGCGCCTGATGGGGCGCGACGTCTACATCCGCGAAGGCTGTGTCGGCTGCCACTCGCAGCAGGTGCGCCTGCTGGCCGCCGAAGTGCAGCGCTACGGCTCGTACTCGCTGGCCTCGGAGTCGGTGTTCGACCATCCCTTCCTGTGGGGCTCCAAGCGCACCGGTCCGGACCTGGCGCGCGTGGGCGAGCGCTATTCCGACGACTGGCACCGCATCCACCTGCGCAACCCGCGCCAGGTGGTGCCCGAGTCCAACATGCCGGCCTATCCGTGGCTGGAGAAGACCGTGATCACCGGCCAGAACGTCGACCAGCGCATGCGCGCGCTGCGGGCCCTGGGCGTGCCGTACACCGACGAAGAGATCGCCGCGGCGCCCAAGGCCATCGAGGGCAAGACCGAAGAGGACGCGCTGGTGGCTTACCTGCAGGGGCTGGGCGTGGGCGTGCGCAAGGCGCAGCAGGCCAAAAAGGCGGAAGAGGCCAAGAAGGCCGAGGAAGCCCGCAAGGCCGCGCAGCCGGCGGCCGCCGCTACGCAACCCGCGGCGTCGGGAGGTTGATCATGGCTTTGCTGAGCGCAATCGTCACCGCCATTTCGATGGCAACCTTTTTCGGCATCGTCTGGTGGGCCTGCTCGCGCGGCCGCCAGCATGCCAACAGCGAATCGGCCATGCTGCCGTTCGCGCTGCCCGATGAGTTCGGGCCGGCACAACAAGATGGAGCGGATCGGTCATGAGCGATTTCGTCAATGGCTTCTGGGGGTATTTCATCTCGATCGTCGCCGTCGGCGGCGTGGTGTGGTGTGTGTGGCTGCTGTACACGCAGCGCCGCTGGCTCAGTACCAAGCCGGCCAACGGCCAGGTCGAGGACACGGGCCACGTCTGGGACGGCGACCTCACCGAACTGAACAACCCGGTGCCCGGCTGGTGGACCTGGATGTACCTGCTGGCCTGCGCCTTCGCGCTGGGCTACCTGTTCTTCATGCCGGGCCTGGGGTCGTACAAGGGCCAATTGGGCTACAGCAGTGCCAACGAGGTGGCGCAGCAACAGGCCAAAATGGCCGAGGCCGTGCGCCCGATCTATGCGCGTTTCGAGACCATGACGGTGCCGCAGATCGCCGCGGATCCGGGCGCCCGTGAAATCGGCCAGCGCCTGTTCCTGAACACCTGCTCGCAGTGCCATGGTTCGGACGCCAAAGGCGGCCCCAGCTTCCCCAACCTGACCGACAGCGACTGGCTGCACGGCGGCTCGCCCGAGGCCATCATGCAGACCATCACCAATGGCCGCATCGGCGTGATGCCGCCCTGGAAGTCGGCCATCGACCCCAAGACCGCCGGCGACATCGCGCAGTACGTGCGTTCGCTGTCGGGCCTGACGGCCGACCCGGTCCGGGTGTTCCGCGGCAAGCGCGAGTTCGCCAATTTCTGCGTGGCCTGTCATGGTGTCGACGGCAAGGGCAACCAGGCGCTGGGCGCGCCCAACCTGACCGATGACGTCTGGCTCTATGGCAGTTCGGAAGCCACCATCGTCAAGACCATCCTGGATGGGCGCGAGAACCGCATGCCGGCGCACGGCGACATTCTGACCCCGGAACAGATCAAGATCCTGACGGCATGGGTCTGGGGCCTGTCGAACAAGCCGGACGCGCAACCGCAACCAGCCTCGGCCGCCGCCTCGGCCAACTAGGCGTCGCCACATAGGTGGGGGCACGCCGCGACGGCAGCCCCCATATCGCATGGACTTACCGCACGGAGCAGCACATGGATGATGGGTCAACCGCAAGCGTCAGCAGTCCGCCTGGCGGCGACCCGCCACCCTGGCGGCCGCACGTGCGGCCGCCGCGTCCGGGCCAGGAAACGCTGGAGCAGACCCTGGCCGGCGTGCGCAGCAAGATCTATCCGCGCTCGGTCAGCGGCATCTTCGCGCGCTGGCGCATCGCCTTCGTCTTCCTCACCCAACTGATCTTCTACGGCCTGCCGTGGCTGCAATGGAACGGCCGCCAGGCGGTGCTGTTCGACCTGGGCGCGCGCAAGTTCTACCTGTTCGGCCTGGTGCTGTGGCCGCAGGACGTGGTCTACCTGGCGGTGCTGCTGGTGATCTCGGCGCTGGCGCTGTTCCTGTTCACCGCGGTGGCCGGGCGGCTGTTCTGCGGCTACGCCTGTCCGCAGACGGTCTACACCGAGATCTTCATGTGGATCGAGCGCAAGGTCGAAGGCGACCGCGTCGCCCGCATCCGCCTGGATGAATCGCCCTGGACCTGGCGCAAGGCGCGCCTGAAGGTCACCAAGCACTTCCTGTGGATCGCGCTGGCCTGGTGGACGGGCTCCACCTTCATCGGCTACTTCGCGCCGATCCGCGAGCTGGGCCACGAGCTGTTCACGCTGCAACTGGGGCCGTGGCAGTGGTTCTGGATGGTGTTCTACGGCTTCGCCACCTGGGGCAACGCCGGTTTCATGCGCGAGTCGGTCTGCAAGTACATGTGCCCGTACGCGCGCTTCCAGAGCGTGATGGTCGATCCCGATACCTTCGTCGTGACCTATGACAAACGTCGCGGCGATCCGCGCGGCGGCCGTTCGCGCAAGGTCGACCACAAGGCCGCGGGGCTGGGCGACTGTGTCGATTGCAGCCTGTGCGTGCAGGTCTGTCCGACCGGAATCGACATCCGCGAGGGCCTGCAATACATGTGCATTGGCTGCGGCGCCTGTATCGATGCCTGCGAGCAGGTGATGGACAAGATGCAGTATCCGTCCGGGCTGATCCGCTACACGTCCGAGCGCGCCATGCTGGACGGGCTGTCGACACAAAGCGCGCGCTCGCACCTGTTGCGGCCGCGGGTGCTGATCTATGGCTCGCTGATCCTGGTGCTGGCGGTGGCGTTCGTGACCTCGCTGGCGATGCGCAACCCGCTGCGGGTGGACGTGATCCGCGATCGCGGCGCGCTGGGTCGAGAGGTGGCGGGCGGCATGATCGAGAACGTGTACCGGCTGCAGATCATCAACACCTCGGATTCGCCGCTGCGGCTGCGGCTGTCGGCCGACGGCATGCCTGGGTTGGCGGTGCGCGCCGGGCAAAGCGAGTCGGACGTGGTGGACGTGGAGCCGGCGGCCAACAAGCTGGTGCCGATGGTGATCCGCGCCCCGGCCGGCGCCGAGCCGGGCGCCCATCCGATCACGTTGCGGGCCCGCGCCCACGATCAGGAAAACCGGCCGATCGAGACCGATGAAGCCGCGAGTTTTTATGTCCCCGAGTGATTCCGAATAAAGGATGCCGACGATGAATACTGCCCATGTAGCCGCGCCGATGCCGGTGAAACCCTGGTACCGCGAATTCTGGCCCTGGTTCCTGATGGCGGGGCCGTTCCTGGCGGTGGTCGGTTGCGCCATCACGATCTACCTGGCCTATACGCAGTTCGCCAATCAGCCGATCCAGGAAGGCGTGGTCAAGCGCGGCCTGGTGATCGAGCCGGCGGACACGGTGCCGACGCCGCCGCCCGCGATCGGCGTCCGTTGATGATTCCCGGAGGCGCGCCATGGGGTTGAGATCGCTGATGTGGATACTGTGGCCGTCGTTCCTGGCGGCGGCCGTGGGCAGCGCGATTGTCTTTGCGCTGATCGATCCGTTGGACGTGGCGGTGTTCGGGTATGTGCCGACGGGGCGGGTGGGGTTTTATACGGTGTCGTTCTTTTTGCTTTGGGGGATGGCGGGGGCGTCGAGTGCGTTGACGGCTTATTTGATGCCTAAGGTGGAGGAAGATCCGGATCTTTAGGCGGGTCTTTTTGGGTGCTTCGTGGGGGCGTTGTTGGGGATTCGCTTCGTAGGTCGCCCCTCGCGGCGGGCGAGTCGGTGGCGGGCGCCCACGATTGCGGTCCGGAGCGTTCGCTCCGGACTGCCCCGTTGTCATCCTCGTCCTCGCCTTCGGCGACTCCTACGGATTCCCTCGGGCGCATCG
Organism: Achromobacter sp. HNDS-1; assembly: GCF_040084795.1. Taxonomy (NCBI): domain Bacteria; kingdom Pseudomonadati; phylum Pseudomonadota; class Betaproteobacteria; order Burkholderiales; family Alcaligenaceae; genus Achromobacter; species Achromobacter sp. HNDS-1. The sequence continues at coordinate 1,551,186 of NZ_CP157584.1, read as the reverse complement.
AGGTTGCCCGCCACCGACTCGCCCGCCGCGAGGGGCTGCGAGCGTCTTGGAGCGTCGCGTTGTCAGAACGGTGGGGGCATGGAGAGGGTTGCGAGGCCCGCCCCAGGTCGGCCGCGCGGGCGGCCTTTTGGGGCTTACGCGGGGTCTTGCGTCGGGGCGGTGTTGGGGCGTGGGCGGCGCGCGCGCCCTGCGCCGGGGCTGGTGGTATTTGCCCTGGGTGCCTTGTGCGTTTATTCCGTGTCGTGCAGCAGGTCCACGAAGTGTCGGGCCGGCGCGCTTAGCGGGCGGTCCTTGGGGATGATGCTGCCGAAAGCGGTCAGGGTGTGCTGGAGTTGGTAGGGGATGATGGCGAGCAGGCCGTGGCGGGCGTAGCGGCTGGCGACGGAGTCGGGGATGACGCCGAGCATGTCGGACTTCATGGCCAGGTTGGTGGTGGTGAGGATCGAGGCGGACTCGATCAGGCCCTTGGGCAGGGCGGTGTCGTGGGCGCGGAATTCCTGTTCCAGGACGTCGCGCATGGGGCTGCCGTGGGGCTGCAGGATCCAGGGGTAGGCCTGCAGCGCGTCGAAGCTGATGCGCTTGCGGCGCGTCAGGGGATGGTCGATGGCGGCGATGACGGACAAGGCCTCGTCGCCGATGGGGCGGAAAACGTAATGGCGCTCGGACAGGGTCAGCATGCGGCCGATGACGACGTCGAGCTTGCCTTCGTTCAGCCGTTCGATCAGCAGGTCGCTGGTGCCGGTGGAGATCTCCACGGCCAGTAGCGGATAGGTCTGTTTCAGGCGCAGCAGGGCGTCGGTCAGGTGGCCCGGCGAGGCGGCCATGATGCTGCCGATGAAGAGTTTGCCGGCGCTGCCCAGGCGCAATTCCTCCAGCTCGCGCGCCAGCGACGAGACCGTGCCGCGCATGCCGCGGAAATACCCCATCACGCATTCCCCGGCGGCGGTCAGCGCCAGGCCGCGGCCGACCCGTTCGAACAGCGGCTGGCCGATGGCCAGTTCCAGTTCGTGCAGCATCTTGCTGGCGGCGGACTGGGTCATGTTGAGCTGGGCGGCGGCGGCGCGCAGGGTGCCGCGTTCCTCGATGGCCAGCAGCAGCACGATCTGCCGCATGCGCAGGCGCGACAGCAGCGCGGGGACGTTCGGGACGCGTTCCATGATTGATCGCCTGTAGTGAACGGTTGGTGCAAAAGTTTCATTTTACGGAAACAGCGGTTGTTTCTAAGATGCAGGCATAACAAAGCCCGCTACGGGCCATAAGCCCCCAAGGAGACAACCATGAAGACTCGGCTTTATGCCGCATTGGCGGCGGGCGTGCTGTGCCTGTCCGCCGCCGCATCCGCCCCGGCGCAGAGCGCCGACTGGCCGACCCGGCCGCTGCGCCTGCTGGTGGGGTCGGCCCCCGGCGGCGGCACCGACGCCATGGCGCGCGCCGTGGCCGACAAGCTTGGGCCGATGCTCAAGCAGACCGTGGTGGTGGAGAACAAGCCGGGCGCGTCCAACACGCTGGCGGCGGACCTGGCGGCCAAGTCGGGCGACGGCCACACCATGGTGATGGGCGTGTCCACCGCGCATGCGATCGCGCCGCACCTGCTCAAGCTGGGCTACGACAACGACCGCGACCTGACGCCGGTGGTGTTCGTGGGCGCGGTGCCGAACATCCTGGTGGTCAACAACCAGTTGCCGGCGCAATCGGTGCAGGAGCTGATCGCACTGCTCAAGCGCAAGCCGGGCGAATACAACTTCGCCAGCAGCGGCTCGGGCAGCACCCAGCACATCGCCGCCGAACTGTTCAAGGACGTCACTGGCGTGCAGATGACGCACATTCCCTATCGCGGCAGCGGCCCGGCCATGGTCGACCTGATGGGCGGCCAGGTGCAGATCGCCTTCGAGACCGCGTCCTCCGTCATCCCGCACATCAAGAGCGGCAAGGTGCGCGCGCTGGCGGTGCTGAGCGCCAGGCGCAACCCGCAGCTGCCCGATGTGCCGACCATGGCCGAGGCCGGCGTCAGCGGCGTCGAGATGAGCGCCTGGTACGGCATCTACATGCCCAGCGGCACGCCGGCGGCGGTGCAGCAGCGCGTGCATGACTCGGTCAATGCGGTATTGGCCATGCCCGAGACCCAGACGCGCCTGCAGGCGATCGGCGCCGACATCAATCCGATGAGCCAGGCGCAATTCGCGCAGTTCCACCAGGCCGAGAACCAGCGCTACGCCGGCATCATCAAGAAGAACCATATCTCCGTGGAATGAAGCACAGCATGAGCAACGACCGCAACGCCGCCAAACCCGTCATCGCCCTGACGCTGGGCGATCCTGCCGGCATCGGCCCCGAACTGATCGCGCGCCTGCTGGCGCGGCCCGAGGCGGCGCAACTGGCCAACATCGTGCTGGTGGGTGATGAATGGTTGTGGCGCGAAGGCCAGCGGGTGGCCGGGGTGCAGGTGGCCACGCAGGCCGTGGCCGGCTTCGACGCCGTGCGGACGCGGCCGGACACCGGCGTGCCGGCGTGGCTGGCGATGGACACCGTGCGGCGCGAGGACGTCAAGCCGGGCCAGGCGCAGGCCCCCGGCGGCGCCTCGGTGCTGCGGGTGCTGGACGCCTGCATGGACGCGGCGCTGGCCGGCCACATCGACGCCATCTGCTTCGCGCCGCTGAACAAGCACGCGATGAAGCAGGGCGGGCTGCGCCACGACGACGAGCTGCACCACTTCGCGCAGTACCTGGGCGTGACGGGCTACTTCTGCGAGTTCAACACGCTGGGCGAGCTGTGGACCTCGCGCGTGTCCTCGCACATTCCGCTCAAGGACGCTGCTGCCGCGCTCAGCATCGACGGTATCAAGGCCGCCACGCGGCTGATCTACCAGTCGCTGCAGGCCAACGGCGTGGCCGCGCCGCGGGTGGCGGTGGCGGCGTTCAATCCGCATGGCGGCGATGGCGGCACCTGCGGGCGCGAAGAGGTCGACATCATCGCCCCGGCCGTGCGCCAGCTGAACCAGGAAGGGCTGCCGGTGCAGGGCCCGTTCCCGGCCGACACCATCTTCCTGAAGGCGCAGGCGGGCGAGTTCCAGGCCATCGTCACCATGTACCACGACCAGGGCCAGATCGCGATCAAGCTGCTGGGCTTCTCGCGCGGCGTGACGGTACAGGGCGGCCTGCCGATCCCGATCACCACGCCGGCCCACGGCACCGCCTACGACATCGCCGGCCAGGGGCGCGCCAGCGTCGACGCCACCTGGCAGGCCTTCCGCATCGCCTGCCGCATGGGCCTGTCGCACCGCGCCGCGTGCGCGGCGGCCTGAGGCGGCCGTGCTTTCCGATTCATCGCATCGTTCGATCCTTTTTTGCAGGAATCCCCATGAAGATCAAATCCGTCCGCGCGCGCGTCTTTGAATGGACCGGCAAGACCGTGCCGCCGCAAGGCAACTTCTGCTCCAACGCCATGGACCCGCTGTATTCGCCGCAGGAAACCATGAGCACCTTCCGCTTCCATGGCTGGACCGTGGTCGAGGTCGAGACCGACGACGGCATCGTCGGGCTGGGCAACGTGGCGCTGGCGCCGCGGGTGGCCAAGGCCATCATCGACCAGTACCTGGCGCCGCTGGTGATCGGCCAGGACCCGTGGGACTACGAATACCTGTGGCAGCGCATGTACCGCGCCACCCATGCCTGGGGCCGCAAGGGCGTGACGATGGCGGCGATCTCGGGCGTGGACCTGGCGATCTGGGACATCCTGGGCAAGTCGGTCGGCAAGCCGGTCTTCAAGCTGCTGGGCGGGCGCACCAAGGAGAAGATTCCGGTCTACTACTCCAAGCTCTACCGCACTGATCTCAAGGCCATGCAGGAAGAGGCCCAGACCTATCTGGACCAGGGCTTCACGGCGTTCAAGATGCGCTTCGGCTACGGCCCGGCGCACCTGCAGCGCGGCGTGTCGGAGAACCTGAAATCGGTCGAGGCGGTGCGCGAGGTGATCGGCTACGACACCGACCTGATGCTCGAATGCTACATGGGCTGGAACCTGGAATACGCCAAGCGCATGCTGCCCAAGCTGGAGAAGTTCGAGCCGCGCTGGCTGGAGGAACCGGTCATCGCCGACGACATCGACGGCTATGCGGAGCTGAATCAGCTGACGTCCATCCCCATCTCGGGCGGCGAGCACGAGTTCTCGCTGTACGGTTTCAAGCAGCTGCTGGACCGCAAGGCGGTGTCGGTGGTGCAGTACGACACCAACCGCGTCGGCGGCATCACCGCCGCGCACAAGATCAATGCCTTGTGCGAGGCCTACAGCGTCCCGGTCATCCCGCACGCCGGCCAGATGCACAACTACCACCTGACCATGAGCACGCTGGCCTCGCCCATGAGCGAGTATTTTCCGATGTTCGACGTGGAAGTGGGCAACGAACTCTTCTACTACATCTTCGACGGCGAGCCGGTGGCCAGGGAAGGCTTCATCGACCTGGACGACAACCAGCCGGGCCTGGGCCTGAGCCTGAAGACCGAATACCTGAAAGACTTCAACATCATCGAGTGAGCGCCATGACCACGACGACTGTGCCGGCGCCGCGCTATCGCGGCATCTTTCCGGTGGTGCCCACCATCTTCACCGAAGCGGGCGAGCTGGACCTGGCGGGCCAGAAGCGCGCCGTCGATTTCATGATCGACAGCGGCGTGGACGGCCTGTGCATCCTGGCCAACTTCTCCGAGCAGTTCTCGCTGTCGGACGACGAGCGCGAGGTGCTGACGCGCACGTTGCTGGAGCACGTGGCCGGCCGGGTGCCGGTGATCGTCACCACCACGCACTACGGCACCCAGGTGTGCGCGGCGCGCAGCCGCCGGGTGCAGGCGCAGGGCGCGGCCATGGTGATGATCATGCCGCCGTACCACGGGGCCACCATCCGCGTTGCCGAGGAGCAGGTGGTCGGGTTCTTCCAGCAGGTGTCGGACGCCATCGACATCCCCATCATGATCCAGGACGCGCCCGTCGCTGGCACGCCGCTGCCCGCCGCGCTGCTGGCGCGCATGGCGCGCGAGATCGCGCAGGTGTCGTACTTCAAGATCGAGACCGCCGGCGCGGCCAGCAAGCTGCGCGACCTGATCGCGCTGGGCGGCGCGGCGGTGGAAGGGCCGTGGGATGGCGAAGAGGCCATCACGCTGCTGCCGGACCTGGACGCCGGCGCCACCGGCTCCATGACGGGCGGCGGCTTCGCCGATGGCATCCGGCCGATCATCGAGGCGCATCGCGCAGGCCGCGCCGACGACGCCTACCGCCTGTATGAGCGCTGGCTGCCGCTCATCAACTACGAGAACCGCCAGGGCGGCATCCTGACCGCCAAGGCGCTGATGAAGGCCGGCGGCGTGATCGCCTGCGACGCGCCGCGCCATCCGTTCCCTGCCATGCGGCCGGAAGTGCGGCAGGGCCTGCTGGACGTGGCGCGGCGGCTGGATCCGCTGGTGCTGCGCTGGGCGCGCTAAGGCGCCCGGCCGGGGACGGGCGCGGGCGTCAAGGCACCAGCGACAGGCCGATGCGGAACTGCGATTCGTTGCGCTGGTTGTAGCCCAGCAGCGTTTCGCCGTAGCCGTTGAAGTACTGCAGGTGCAGGTAGCCGTTCATGTTGAGCCAGGTGCGCTGCAGCGGCCAGGCGAAGTCGAGCTGGGTGGTGCGGCGGCGCTGGTCGCCCTGGCGGTACATGGCCGAGACCACCGCGCCGTTGTCCTGCGCCCAGCGCAGGTTCCAGTCGACGCGGCCGGCGTAGTCGGCGTAGTCAGAGTTCTCGCTGGCCACGCCGAAATAGGCCTTGACCTTGGGCGCGAAGGTCAGCGTGCTGCCGCCGTCGAAGCGGTAGTTGAACTGCGGCTGGATGTAGGCGTCGTTGACCGAGCGCGAGTCGTCGCCGGCCTTGCCGTTGGAGTTGTGTTCGACGCCGGTGTTCATGCCCAGTCGCCAGCTCTGGTTGGCCGACTGCCACATGTTGTCCGACAGCCAGAACAGGCTGGGGTTGAAGGTGGTGTCGATGAAGGGCATGGAATCGCCCTGCAGGTCCCACAGCGAGGTCTGGGTGTAGCCCAGGTAGAAATTCTCGCCCCAGGTCGCCGGGCGGTTGCCGGACGGGCTGAACAGGCGGTACTTGGCGCTGATCTGGAAGCGCGCGGTGGTCTGGCCGCGGGTGCCGATGTCGAAGTACACCGGCTTGTATTCCGAGATCGCGCTGCGGAAATGATCGAAGGCTGACTGCTGGTAGGACGAGACGGCCACGGTGTCCGGCGCCGGTCCGCCCTCGGGCGACGCGCCGGCCGCGGTGACCACTGCCGGCGGCACGGGCTGGCCGGTGCGCGGATCGACCACGGGGCCTTGCGCGGGCGTGCTGGCCAGCGTGCCGCTGTCGCGGCCGGTGGCGTCCAGCGCCATCATCGCCGGCTGGCCTTCGATGGCGATCGCCTGCAAGCCGCGCGCCGTGGCGGGCACGACGGCCGTCCACGCCATCCGCGCGAAATTGTTGACCGGCACGCTGTAATTGGCCTTGTCGCCCTGGAGCTTGGCCAGGCTGCGCACGATCTGGCCGTCCTGGCCGCGCCATTGCAGCACCAGCTCTGGCGGGGCCTCCCAGGTGGCGCGGGCATTGCCTTCATTGAAATACACCGCTTCGATGGTCACGGTGTCGCCGGGCGCGGCCGAAGGACGGTCAAGCCGGTAGGACACGCCGGCGGCGGCGGTGCCGGCCAGGCCCAGCGCCAGGGCGGCGGTCAGGGTGCGCAGGGGAAGGGCGATGCGTCGGGACGGAGTCATGGGAGGCGGGTGGTATCTGTGACGCTGCAATGTAGCATCGGCCGGGCCTACATTTTGTAAGTCGGGCTTATCGGATGTAGGACTTGCAACAGGGTCGCGGCAGCGTGGACGCGCCGCGGTGTGCATCCGGCGGGGCTGGCGCGCACGCCGGCGCCCGCGACTGGCCGATCGCGGCGCCCCGCAAGGCAAGCGGCCCCGCGCATCAGCGACGATGCGCGGGGCCTCTTGTCCCATGGCGTGCGGTTTATTCGCCGAACTTGATGCCCTGCGCCAGCGGCAGGTTGCGCGAGTAGTTGATGGTGTTGGTGGCGCGGCGCATGTAATTGCGCCAGGCGTCCGAGCCCGACTCGCGGCCGCCGCCGGTTTCCTTTTCCCCGCCGAAGGCGCCGCCGATTTCGGCGCCCGAGGTGCCGATGTTGACGTTGGCGATGCCGCAGTCGGAACCCGCGGCCGACAGGAAGGTCTCGGCTTCGCGCAGGTCGTTGGTGAAGATGGCCGACGACAGGCCCTGCGGCACGCCGTTCTGTAGCGCCAGCGCCTGGTTGAAGTCGCTGTAGCGCATCACGTACAGGATCGGCGCGAAGGTCTCGTGGCAGACCACGTCGGTCTGGCCGGGCATCTCGGCGATGGCGGGGCGCACGTACCAGGCGTCCGGGTACTGGTCGGCCAGCACGCGTTCGCCGCCCGTGACCTTGCCGCCCTGTTCGCCGGCGGCCTTGAGCGCGGCCTGCATGGCGTCGAACGAGGCGCGGTCGATCAGCGGGCCGACCAGGTTCTTGCCGTCCAGCGGGTTGCCGATGGGCGCGCTGGCATAGGCCTTGTGCAGGCGCTGCAGCAGATCGTCGGCCACGCTTTCGTGCACGATCAGGCGGCGCGTGGTGGTGCAGCGCTGGCCGGCGGTGCCGATGGCGCCGAAGACGATGCCGCGCGCGGCCATGTCCAGGTCGGCGGTGGGGCCGACGATGATGGCGTTGTTGCCGCCCAGTTCCAGCAGCACGCGGCCGAAGCGCTGCGCCACGCGCGGACCCACCTGGCGGCCCATGCGGGTCGAGCCGGTGGCCGACACCAGCGCCACGGTGTGCGAATCCACCAGCGCCTCGCCGATGTCGCGGCCGCCGATCAGCACTTCCGACAGGCCGGCCGGCGCGTCGCCGAAGCGCTGCAGCGCCTGCGCGAACAGCGCCTGGCAGGCCAGGGCCGTCAACGGCGTCTTTTCCGACGGCTTCCAGACCACCGCGTTGCCGCACACCAGCGCCAGCGCGGCGTTCCACGACCACACCGCCACCGGGAAGTTGAAGGCGCTGATGACGCCCACCACGCCCAGCGGATGCCAGGTTTCCATCATGCGGTGGCCGGGGCGCTCGGAGGCGATGGTCAGGCCGTACAACTGGCGCGACAGGCCCACGGCGAAGTCGCAGATGTCGATCATTTCCTGGACCTCGCCTTCGCCCTCGGCCAGGATCTTGCCGGCTTCCAGGCTGACCAGGCGGCCCAGTTCGCGCTTGTGCTGGCGCAGCACTTCGCCGAACAGGCGCAGCAGCTCGCCGCGGCGCGGCGCCGGCACGTCGCGCCAGGCCAGGCTGGCCTGGCGGGCGCGGGTGATGGCCGCGTGGGCCTGCGCCACCGTGTGCTCGTGGACCTGGGCCAGCTCGGCGCCGTCGATCGGGCTGCGGGCGACGAGCGTGCCGCCGGTCAGGGTCGCGGGGTTGAGGCCGAGTGCGCGCAGGATGTCTTGGGGCGTGTCCATACCGGTTCCTTGGAGATGCCGGCGAAGGGGCGAGCCTTCGCTTAAGGGTTATGCCTAAGTGGCGATTCTGGAAATAAATTTACTATACGAAACTCCAGCGCGAAATGCGAAACCTTTTTTGAAGGCGATGCGCGTGTCAGAACCCCTGCTGCTAGTCGAGTCGGTCACCAAGACCTACCAGCGCGAAGGCCAGCCCGACCATCTGGCGCTGGCGGGCATCGACTGCCGCCTGGAGCGTGGCGAGGTGCTGGTGGTGGTGGGGCCGTCGGGCTCGGGCAAGAGCACCTTCCTGCGCACCCTCAACGGGCTGGAGCGCATCGACAGCGGCACCATCCGCGTCGATGGCGTCTCGCTGACCGACCCGGCCACCGACGTCAACCGCTGGCGCACCGAGGTCGGCATGGTGTTCCAGCACTTCAACCTGTTCCAGCATCGCACCGCGCTCGACAACGTGGCCCTGCCGCAACGCGTGGTGCGCGGCCGCGACCGCGCCCAGGCCGAGCGCTACGCGCTGGAACTGCTGGACCGGGTCGGCATGGCCGACTTTGGCCCGCGCTATCCCAGCCAGTTGTCCGGCGGCCAGCAGCAGCGCGTGGCGATCGCCCGCGCCCTGGCGATGGACCCGAAACTGATGCTGTTCGACGAAGCCACCTCGGCGCTCGACCCGGAAACCGTTGGCGGCATCCTGGAATTGATGCGCGCGCTGGCGCGCGACGGCATGACCATGGCGGTGGTGACGCACGAGATGGGCTTTGCCCGCGACGTGGGCGACCGCGCCCTGTTCATGGACGCCGGCCGCGTGGTCGAGTCCGGCACGCCGGCTGAAGTCTTCGGGCAGCCGAAAGAGGCGCGTACCCGGGCTTTCCTGGAAAAGATCCTGTAGCGGGCCGTCCGGCCCCGGCGCCATTGCCGCACGCATTTTTGCATCGCGCAGTTTCCGCATTAAGTAGTCTCCGCCACACGCAGTCTCCGCCACACGCAGTCTTCGCATCACGCAGTCTTCGCATCACGCAACGAGCGCCACGCAACGAGCATCACGCAACGAGCTTCACGCAGCACACCGCATCCGCATCAGGCAGCAACCGCAGCAAGCAACAAGCAGCAAGCAGGGCCGGCCCGGCCTGACCGGGCGCCGCCGGCACCAGGTGTACGCCCGGAACGACACATGTCATCCATCTTGAAGGGGAAGCAAATGCTGAAAATCAAACAATGGCTGGGCGCCGCCGGCGTCGCGCTGGCCGTTACCGCGATGGCGCAGCCCGCCCGCGCCGACGAACTGTCGGACATCATCAAGCGCGGTGAACTGCGGGTGGCGGTGCAGACCTCCGGCCCGCTGATGAGCTTCATGGACAAGAGCGGCAAGCGCACCGGCCTGGCGGTCGAAGTGGCCAAGCGCATGGCCGACGACCTGGGCGTCAAGCTGGTGCTGCAGGACTACGAGTGGAAGGGCCTGATCCCGGCGCTGCTGTCCGGCAAGGCCGACATGGTGGCGGCCGACATGACGCCGACGCCGCAGCGCGCCGCCCAGGTGCTGTTCTCGGCGCCCATGTTCTACGCCGACACCGTGGCCGTGGTGCCCAAGGATTCGCCCTACAAGTCGTACGCGGAACTGGACAAGGACGGCGTGACCGTCGGCGCGCTGGGCGCCAGCACCTATGCCGAGGTTGGCAAGAAGATGCTGCCCAAGGCCACCCTCAAGGAATTCTCCGGCGGCAGCGCGCCGGTCGGCCAGGCGCTGTCCACCGGCCGCCTGGACGCCGGCATCATGTCCCTGTCCACCGCCAACCAGTTCCTGGTCGACTTCGGCAACCTGCGGGTGCTGGACGGCATCATGGTGCGCGAACCGCTGGCCTTCGCCGTCGGCCCCAATGCCTTCCGCCTGAAGTTCTGGCTCGACAACTGGCAGACGCTCAAGACCGCCGACAACACATTGCCGGAACAGGTCAAGTACTGGTATTCGACCGACTGGAAGAAAGACCACTGATCGCGCGCGCTTCCCACCACTGACCGACAGGATCCGCATGGACTGGCTGATCGACTACTACAACTGGCGCATCGTCAGCCAGTACACGGGCCAGTTCGCCACCGGGCTGGCCAACACCCTGATCGCGGCCGGCGCCAGCCTGGTGCTGTCGGTGCTGGCCGGCATTCCGCTGGCGCTGGCGCGCATGTCGCCGCGCGCCGCGGTCTGGCGGCCGGTGGCGGGCTACGTGCAGTTCATCCGCTCGACCCCGCTGCTGGTGCAGATCTACCTGGTGTATTACGCGGTGCCGATGCTGGTCCCCGGCGCCAAGGGCTGGAGCGAGATGCTGCTGGGCATCCTGGCGATGACGCTGCACCACGCCGCCTACATGAGCGAGATCATCCGCGTCGGCATCGAGTCGGTGCCGCGCGGCCAGATCGAAGGCGCCAAGGCCTGCGGCATGAACTACCACCAGCGCCTGCGCTACGTGGTGCTGCCGCAGGCCTTCGCCAACACGCTGCCGCCGCTGCTGGGGCAGACCGCGGTGTTGATCAAGGACACCTCGCTGCTGTCGCTGATCACGGTGTTCGAACTGGTGGCCGCGGGCGTGCAGATGAACAGCGACCGCATCGTGCCCACCGAGAGCTTCCTGACCATTGCCGCCGGCTACCTGCTGATCTACGCGGTGATGCTGATGCTGTCACGCGGCGTGAGCCTGTGGCTGGCCGGTCCGGCCTGGAACGCGAGGTAAGCATGCTGGATTCCTACCTGTCCACCGCCGGCGTCGTGCTGCCGTTCCTGCTCAAGGGCTTCTGGGAGACGCTCAAGATCTCGTTCCTGGCGATCATTGCCGGCTCGCTGCTGGGCTTCGTGATCGGCGTGATCCGCAGCTACCGCATCCGTGGCCTGCATCAACTGCTGGGGCTGTACATCCACGTGCTGCGCGGCACGCCGTTCCTGGTGCAGCTCTATATCTTCTATTTCGTGCTGCCCAGCACCGGCATCGAGCTGCTGCACTGGGACTCGGGCACGGCAGCGTTCGTGTCGCTGTCGGTCTACACCTCGTGCTACGTGGCAGAGATCGTCACCGGCGCCATCCGCGCCGTGCCGCGCGGCCAGACCGAGGGCGCCATGACGCTGGGCCTGCGGCCGCTGCAGATCCTGCGGCTGGTGATCCTGCCGCAGGCCATGCGCCTGATCGTGCAGCCCATGAGCGGCGTCTACGTCATGCTGATCAAGAGCACCGCCATCCTGTCGGTGGTCGGCATCACCGAGCTGACGCGGCAGGGCGAGGTCTTCATCATCACCTTCCCGGCGAAATCGCTGTTCATCTACGGCATGATCGCCGCCATCTATTTCCTGTACTGCTACCCGCTGCTGCGCCTGGCCACCTGGCTGGAGAAGCGCCTGACCGGCGGGCTGCAGGGCGCCGGGCTGAACTAGGCCCGCCCACATCGACGAGAGTCCCGCACGGGCCCTGACCCACGACCATGGCTACCGAGTACATCGACACCTACTACAAGCGCACGCTGGGCGATGCGCAGACCTGCTACCCGCCGCTGGCGGGCGCGGCCGAGACCGACGTCTGCGTCGTCGGCGGCGGGCTGGCCGGCCTGACCACCGCGCTGGAACTGGCCCGCCGCGGCCGCGCCGTGACGCTGCTGGAGGGGCGCCGCGTCGCCTGGGGCGCCTCGGGCCGCAATGGCGGCTCGGTGTCGCCGGCGTTCTCGGCGGGCGCCGACGCCATCCGCAAGCACGTCGACGAGGATCACTACCGCCAACTGTACCGGCTGTCGATGGAGGGCGTGGAGATCATCCGCGACAACATCCGCGACCTGCGCATCGATGACGCCCACAAGGTCGACGGCCGCCTGCGGGTAGTGCGCTACGAGGCCAGCGACGCGCTGCGGCGTTATTGCGAGGACCAGTGGCGCGACTTCGGCCGCGACGTGCGGCTATTGAACCGCGCCGAGGTGCGCGAGCGGCTGGTATCCGACGTCTACTTCCAGGGCATCGAGGATCTGTCCTCGTTCCACTTCCATCCGCTGAACTACGCCCGCGCCCTGGCGCGCGAGTGCGCGCGGCTGGGGGTGCGCATCCACGAGGATTCCGCGGTCACCCAGGCTCGCCTGGAAGGGGCCGCCAAGCAATTGCGGACCGCCGCCGGGCAGGTCGACGCGCGCACCGTGGTGCTGGCCACCGGCGGCTATACCGATGGGGTGGTGCCGGCGTTGCGGCGGGCCATGCTGCCGATCGCCACCTACATCATGCTGACCGAACCGCTGGGCGAACGGGTGCGCGAGGCCATCCGCACCCAGGCCGCCATCGGCGACGACCGCCGCGCCGGCAACTACTACCGGGTGCTGGAGGGCGGACGCATCGGCTGGGGCAGTAGAATCACCACCCGTGGCGACGATCCGCCCGACCTGGCCGAGTCCCTGCGCCGCGAATTGCTCAGCGTCTATCCCCAGTTGCAGGGGCTGCGCGTCGAGACCGCGTGGTCCGGGCGCATGGCCTACGCGCGGCACCTGATGCCGCAGATCGGCAGGCTGGCGCCCGACGTCTGGTATTGCACGGCCTTTGGCGGGCACGGCATGAACACCACCGCCATCGGCGGCCGTGTCGTGGCCGAAGGGATCTCCGGCGACAGCCAGCGTTACCGGCTGTTCGAGCCCTTCGGACTGGCGTGGAACGGCGGGGCGCTGGGCACGGCGGCGGTTCAACTCACATATTGGTCTTACCAGGCGCGCGATTGGTGGCGGGAGCGGCAGTCGCGGGCATGACAGGGTGTACAGATGCAAGGCAACAAACAGAGCGTGTTGGCACAACGGCTGCGAGCCCTGCGCCAGGCGCGCGATTGGACGCTCAAGCAGGCGGCGCAGGCCACCGGCGTGTCCACCTCCACGCTCTCGAAAATCGAGAACGGCTTGCTGTCGCCCACCTATGACAACCTGATCAAGATCGCCGCCGGCCTGGAACTGGACGTGGCCGAACTGTTCACCGCGTCCGACGCGCACATGGGCACCGGCCGCCGCAGCCTCAGCCGCCAGGGCGAGGGCCGCCAGTACGAAACCCCGTATTACGACCACCGCCTGCTATGCACCGCGCTGTCGCACAAGCGCATGATGCCGTTCCACACCCGCGTCAAGGCGCGCTCGTTCGACGAATTCCAGGACTGGAGCCGCCACGGCGGGGAGGAATTCGTCTACGTGCTGGAAGGCGAGGTCGAGCTGTATACCGAGTTCTACGAGCCGGCGCGGCTGAAGGCGGGCGAGAGCTTCTACATCGACAGCCGCATGGGCCACCGGGTGATCAGCCTGAGCAAACAGGACGCGCTGGTGCTGTGGGTGTCCACCCACGCCGACCTGGGCGAGGAATGAGCGGTTCTTCCCGCTGATAAGCCTGGGCGCGCGGGAGGGCGCCGCCACGTCCCGTCCGCAACAGGGTAAAATGCGCCGCCCGGACATCTTCCGGGCAGCCACACGCCGCGCGGCAGTAGCTCAGCTGGATAGAGCACGGGCCTTCTAAGCCCGGGGTCGGGGGTTCGAGCCCCTCCTGCCGCGCCAGAAAGCCTAATAATTACAATAGCTTAGGGCCTCTTCAAAAACGCTGCGATGTTAAGCGTTAGAACAAAAAAGCCCGCGTTAGAATTTCACTCGGTTGCCGAAGCCGTTTTTATGCGTCGGCGGTCGTAGTGTCGATGGGTCGTCGCGGGGTTCGCGTGGGCTGCAAAGTCGTATGCGTCGGCGTCTCGATTTTGAAGCTTCGCAGTGATTGCCGCCGGCCGGATATCCTGTAGGTTGAAGTACATGGGGTGGCTGGTCAGCGTCGATTCTTCCACCTTGTCGTCATAGGTGCTGATCCAGGCCAGCATGGCGTCCTTCCAACTGGAAGCCCAACCCCAGCGCGTGTAGCTCTTGGCCCGGCGTGTGGGCGCGAACAGGTACGGGCTGCTGCCCGCGTCCTCGCGTTCCAGGGCTCGGCGGACTACGCAGTGGAGCCGCTTGGACCAAAGGCGCTCTTTCTCGGTTACCACTTCACCCTTTCGCCGCTTCGTTGCCACGACGCGCACCGCATCCTTGTGCAAACCCGATTTCAGGAAGGGGCGGGTTTCTGATGAGCGAAATCCGGTGAGATAGGTGAACATCGCAGCGCAACCCATCGTGCGGTAGTTCTGCCTCTGCTTCAAGCTCCACAGGTAGAAGCGCAGGATCAACCGGCGCGGTACAGCCTTCGATTCCGTGTTGCTGCGGTTCTTCATCATGTTGATGAAGGGGTTAGCCGCGAGCAGGCCCCAGCGGACACCATAGTGGCAGATGACAGAAAACTGGCTGATTTCCTTGTTTGCCTTGATGGGGGCGCCGCTGCTGGCGCGGTCTTCCAGGTACTGATAGCCATGTTGCGTTGTAAGCTGGGAAGGGTCCATTCGCCCGAAAAAGCTGGTGAGGTTGGAGTACATCGCCTTTCGGATTTTCCTGCCGTCCTTCGATTGGTCCGCGTAGTAGACCGGGTCCACCAGCAGTTCAAAGCGCTCAATCATTTCGCCTACCGAGTTGGCAACCACAACTCCCTGCTGGATTTCTATGGCCTCGCGCATCGCCTTGCGCTCGGCGTCGAACCTGCCTTCGCGGTCTCCGATTTCGCTGGAAGCGAGGGTTTGCGACCTCCCGTCAACATGTTTGTAGATCCAGCTAATACGCTGCGCGCCGACGCGCTTGTACAGTCTTTGAATGCGTGTTTTCTCCCAGGTGGGCAAAGGCGTCGCGGTTCGGCCCTTGCGAGAGGCGGGCTTTCTGGTTGCCATCGGATATTCCTAATTTCCGGTCTCGGTACGCCCGCATGACTCGCGGGATACCGGTATTGCCAATGACGAAGGGCCAGCCGTTTCGCGTGAGCCAACGCTCCATCATCTTTTTCTGATTCGGCTTGCATTCAACAAGCGCAGCGAGTTCAGACGCTGATAGGTACTCTTCCATTCAGGTCTCCAAAGCAAAGCCCGCATGGGGCGGGCTTTCGGGGTGGCGGTGATGACTGGGGCGCACGGTCATCATTGGAGGAGGCGCCTGGGCGGCGCTGTTCGGCATGGACATGTTTCCCTCGCATTGGGCAATAGAAGCCCCGCCCGCGCCATTTGGGCGGGTAGGGCATAGGGTGGTGTGGGGTTTACCGCTGGGCGCGGTGTGAAATGTGCTGGTTCAGCCGATCGAGGCAAGCGCGGCCGAGCTTCACCAGGTCGGCGTCAGTGGGCGTCAAGCCGTTGGGCGTCGCGATCATTTCTGCCAGGCGGTCCAGGGTGCCGATGATGGCGCCCCGTGGCAGGGCAGAGGCCCAAGGCTCGTAGCCTTGTTCCCCGCGCCCCGATGGCGCTTGACGCAGGCCGAACGTCCAGCGGCTACCTTCGATATCCTCGGCGCCGGCCAGCACGGCTTGAAGCACGGTGCGGTAGGCGATAGCGGCCACCTCGGCGGCCATGGTCTGGGCCAGGGTGACGCGGGCGGGGGCGGCGTACATGCCCGTCCTGCGGATGCTGGGCAGCACTTCGTGCGTGACCCAGCGGCGGAAACGGTGCGGCAGTGTTCCTGGCTTGATCGCATCCCGGCAACGCAGAACCAGAGTGTCTAGACCGGGCCTGGAAATGATGGCGACGGTTTGGGGGCCGCCAAGGGTGTCAGTTGAACTTACACCCTTTTCATCGTCATCCAACGCCTTGAGAGCCATTCGGGAGTTCGTGAGTTTCAGTACCCTGCAAACGTCGGCAGCGGCGAACCACGGCTCGCCGTCGCGCACGAAGATGCGCACGGGGTGACCTTCGAAGGTGTAAGGG
Source organism: Achromobacter sp. HNDS-1 (assembly GCF_040084795.1). Lineage (NCBI taxonomy): Bacteria > Pseudomonadati > Pseudomonadota > Betaproteobacteria > Burkholderiales > Alcaligenaceae > Achromobacter > Achromobacter sp. HNDS-1. The sequence goes on along the minus strand of NZ_CP157584.1, from coordinate 1,534,869 downwards.
GACTGGCTGAGCGCAAGCGCGCCTTGAGATTGGGCCATTGGTGAGCACCCTTTCTGTTCAAGCGGTGGAAAACCGCCTACCCGACGCCAATCGGGCGGGCGGAACCGTGCAGGTTGGCGTGCCGGGAACAGGACCGGTGAGCCTTGCGGCTCCCCACACGGCCCGCCCAAAGAGGACTTGCCATGCTGCGGACAAAAAAAGACGCCACAAAACTTCTGTGGCGGTTCATCCGCCTGTTCTGTCCGGGACGCCAATCCCGATATCTCTGCTATTGCAGCGATGAGCAGACGGTAAACCCGTGGCAGGCGGACGCGAAGGTCAAAGCGTCCGATTGATTCGGGTGTAATCTTGCATATCAGCCGCTCAAAATGCTAGGACGGGTGGCTTATGGAAATGGCACATTGCGCTGCTTATGGCCTGGATAACCGGGCCACCTCCAACAGCGCATTGACCAGGTCAATACGTTCGCCTAACCAACGGACGTTGGTAACGCACCAGCTATTGCCCAGTGCCTTGTAGCGAGGCCCATCAGAATCCCGCACGCGCCATTTTCCGCTGCTTTTTGCACGCCGTACTAGCAGGCCTTCCGCCATGCACTGTTCAGGCGTCTCGTTGGCGTCCATGTTCCTCCAACCGCCCCAGCCTGGTATGCGCGTGTAGCCCCGCGGGAAGGCTTGGAGAGCTTCGCATTCCTCTGGAGTGAGGCGGCGGACTTGCATGCCGTAGTGGATGGCTCCGACGCCTATGCCGGCGCGGCCGCCGTTCGGGGTCAGGAGAGCATTTGCAGTGCCGTCGGACCTGGTTTCGAGCTGGTGGGAGTCGCCACGGCCGCGTATGGCCAGAGTGGTAACGGCTTGTGCGATGGCGGGTGCGTGCGCCCCGGCGGCCAGAGGGTGGCAAGGATCTCCCGGCTTCTGGTTGCTGCCGTTTTGGGCGCTGGTGATTTGCGTGGTGTCGAAGGGGAGGGCGACGAGAGGCGTACCCCGGCCGGTGCCGTCCTCGCTCGCGTCGAAACCTTCGCCACGCAGGCTGTGCGCGATCAAGGTTTCCGATGATGGGTCGAACCGGGAAGTGCCATACGAGCCCGTGGTGAGGCACTTCGCCACGAGCAAGCCAGCGTGCGCATCCTGCTGCGTGGCGCTTCCTGCGGCTCGGGCGTTGCCTTGCAGGGTGCAGGCGACGAGGCCGCCGTCGCAGTCGAAGTCGGTCCCGAGTCCGCCACCGCCTTGAGCGCGTGCGCTAAGGGTCGGGGAAGGGACTTTCCCCGCCTCGCGGCTCGGCGCAGGATTCCCCGACAAGCTGTAGCGCTCAAATAGAACCGCTGCGGCACTTCGCCAGTCTCCAAGATATCCGACAACGAAGACACGACGGCGCCGCTGGGGTACTCCAAAGTATTGAGCGTCAAGAACTCGGTAGGCGTACCCATACCCGAGTTGGCCCAGCATCCCGAGGAAGGTTCCAAAGTCCCTGCCTTCGTTGCTCGACAAGACACCGGGGACGTTCTCCCATACCAACCACTTGGGGCGGTACTTTGCAGCAATGGCACCAAAGGTAAGCATGAGGTCGCCACGCGGGTCATCCAGTCCTTTTCGGAGTCCTGCGACGCTGAAAGATTGGCATGGGGTTCCGCCGCAAAGAAGGTCAATAGAGGCATCAGGCCATTCCTTGTATTTGGTCATATCGCCCCAGTTGGGCGTATCGGGGTAGTGGTGGGCGAGGACAGCGCAGGGGAACGGCTCAATTTCGCTGAAGGCGACGGCTTTCCAGCCGAGCGGGCTCCATGCCACGCTTGCCGCCTCAATGCCGGAGCAAACGGATAGGAAGCGCATTTGGGTTTTTATCGATATTGGAATAGGGGGGCGAAGCTATTGCGGGTGGCTTAGCAGCGCTAATTAAGTTGGATCGGGATAGCACTGTGCGCTACGATTCCGTACCAAAAAAAACGAGGCGAAGATGAACTTTCCTGAGTTTCTAGCGGAAAATTGGAAAACGACGGCAGGTCTACTAGGCGCGATCGCTTGGCCTGCGGCGTTGGTTGCTGTAGCTGTTATGTTTCGCTCGGAAGCAAAGAGTCTTCTCGGGCGGTTGAAGTCATTTTCCGGGGCGGGAATAGCTGCGCAATTTGAAGATAAGCTTGAGAGGCTAGAGGCGGAAAGAACGCAGGCTGCGCAATCTGTTTCGGAGAGTTCAGGGTAGTCTGAGAGCTCAGCGCAAAAGCATGAGTCTCAGGCCGGGCCGAAGGATGCGCCCGTTCCCGCCGGTCCTCCGGATATCCTGGAGAGCATTGTCGTGCGGGCTAATCCAGTCGGCACCGTAATGGAAGAGTGGCGAACTATCGAGGTTCTATTGCGAGCTCTTTATGTCAGGAAATTTCCCCGCGATAAATATAAGCGCCGCGTCGCAGTCTCGGACATTCTCAGCGCATTGAAGAACTCGGGGGAGTTTTCTTTGCAGATCTCGGAGATGCTGCTTGAACTGTATCGAATGAGAAATATTGTGGCTCATACCGATAATGTGGAACTCACACCTAATCAAGCTATCCGATATTCCAAGCAGGCGTCAGACGTCCGGCGCTATCTAGAAGGCTTCCTGCCTTTTTAGTCGTCACTGCCTTTGTTGCGATCGTTGTTTCCGATGGGGCCGCCTTCCTCCCCGATTACCCAACGCAGGGCCGTGGCGTACTCTCCCTGCGCCTGTTCCAACGCGGCCAGGATCTGTTTGCGGGACTTCACCCGGGGGCGCTCGCCCATGACGGCGGCTTGCTGGCGGCTACGCTGGTGGGGTTTGGCGTTCTTGCCAGCGGCTACCAGGTCGGCCACCTTCGCCCGTTGCTCTTCGGGCTTGAGTTTCGCCAGGGCTTTGGCATGGGTAAGGGTGATTTGTCCGGCCTCGATGGCATCCTGCACGACCTTGGGGCTATCCAGGAGGGCCAGCGTGTCGCGTACCGTGGCGACGCTGCAGTTGTAGATGACGGCAATCTGGTCTTCACCTTTGCCCAGTGCCAGGTGCCGGCGCATTTTCTCGGCGCGGCCGAGCGGACTGTCGGCCGTGCGGGCCTCGTTCTCGCTGGCGATGGCGTCCAGAGCCGATTGCCGCTTCCCGGCGTACACGACTGCCGGAATTTGTCGTTCGGGCTCGCCGCGGTGGCGCCGCCATTCGTTGGCGAGTCGGGCCGCCTTGACGCGCTGGCGCCCGAATACCACCTCTGTTTCGCCGGTCTCGGGGTTTTTGGAGACTGCTATGGGTTCCAGCACGCCCTGGTAGTCGATATTGCGGGCGAGCGCTTCGTCCACCGGCAGATGGACACGCGCGTCGTAGAGCGGGCTGTTTTCGTCGGTCACGAGGGTCAGCTTGGCTGGGTCGAAGTTGAGCAGGTTGCTTTGGCCTTCAGCGCCATAAACGTCTTTCGATTTTTTTGCCATGGTCTATTCCGATTGAAGTGAGTGGACAAAAGGGGGCGAGCAGGCCGGCGGGGCGGCTGACACCTTGGGAGGGTTGGGATACGATGCCCCGAAAAATCCAGAGGAGCGGGCATGAGAGGAATGCTGATTGGTGCGGGACTGGGGCTGTTGGGCGTCATTGTGGGGTTTGTCTTCGCTTCTAAGACGGACGTTTCCGCAGAGGCAAAATGGTGGGATTTGATGACGGCGTTCGGCACCGTCGGAACGGTGGTATGGGCAGTCTGGTCTTCGCTTCGGATCGAAGCTAGGCAACGAAGGGAAGCCGTCAACAGGGCGAAGCTTGCTGCGGTTTCGATGTTTGCCAAGTTATCGTCAGGGCGTGCTTTCGTGGAGAGCCACCGCAATATATGGGCTGAGAGCGAGTGCTCCGCTTTGGGCATTGATGACTACCGCTCGAAATGTAGAGAACAATTTCGTGCTGTCGTAAATAGTGTTGCGAGAGAGGAGGTTCTGGCGTTGGTTGTGGCTCCAGGCCGCTGCGCAGAACTCCTAACTCGCGGCTTGGCATCGCTGGAACTCTTGGTCGAAACACTCGCATTCCAAGTTACGCCGGAGAAATTCCCCTCAACATTGCGATTGCTAGAGACCGTCGCCAAGGATTTTGTGGCGGTTCGGGCAATATGCGGGCAGGCGGAACACTGGCGTTAGCCGGTTCTGGAGCTGGGCAGTCAGAGCACTAAGCGCAATAGGCGCCCAATCGCCAACGGTCCAATTAGAAAGAATGATGTAAATGCCGCACCGACGGGCCAAGCCCACCAGGGGATATCAGCGTCTTGGCTCCAATTGCCTTTGCCGGCGTGGTCACGGGGCGAGATCTAGTCGCCCGGCTTGCGGGCGGCCTGGGCGATGATGCGCAGGGGGCGGATGCGCGCTGGGCGCGCGCTTGCGCTGATGGTGTTCATTGGGTGGCGCTCCGGGGGCGGCCGCGACATAGGGGCGGATAAAGTAGTTTCCGATGGGACCAGCGCCAGCGCCAGCGCCAGCGCCACTAGGGCGAGCAGCGCCAGGCCCGTCCGGAGGGCGGGGATGGTTGTGCGCGTACTGAGGAGCTTGCGGGCGTGCGATAGGATGTCGCGGCGACTTTAGAAAAGGGTGGCAAATGAAGTACGGAAAAGAATGGCAATGTGGCGTTGGTGCCGGATTGATATGCGGCGCCGTAGCTGGGTGGATATTTGCGACCATAGGCGGCTGGGTAGTCGCTACCAATGCGAAGAACTGGTGGGACGTCGCAACGGCCATAGGGACTGTAGGCGCAGTGATAACCGCACTGTTTTTTGCTGTGAAGGATCGGTCGCGCCAACATCTTCTAGACCAAGCCGAGGCGGTAGTCCTTCGCGCGCAAATTACTCCCGAGTTGCGTCTGTTTTCAAAGGAAACAGCCAACGTTTACTTTGTCCTTAAGAATTTTCTCCGCAGAGCCCACGGTCGTGATTGCTTGACGCCAAGGGAGAAAGCTCAATTTGGGCACTGGATAGTCCTGGCCCAGCTTCCTGTGTGTTCACGACTAGAAGGTCGCTTCTATCGTCTTCCGGCGACTGAGAGCTACGCCTTGGCCGACATCTTTGGGCGTGTGTTGAGAATTGCTGATGGACTCAATGCGGCGACCTCCGCAAATCATGCCGACGGTACAGGGTTTGTCTTTATTGAGGAGGATCTCAAATGCGCTATTGAAGAGTTACGTCAGGTATGTAAGAGCTTAAGTACCCTTTCGAAGCACTTGCCGGACGGCTTCGTTGGCAACTTCGAGGAACAGCGGTTGAGACAAATTTCGGAGGGTCGCTGGTAATGCGTGACAGGCGATCTAGAGCCGGCGATGGGGCGGTGTCGTTCTGACACCTGCCCGCTCTCCGAAGCCGCCCCGGTGCGCGGGGCATGGTTTGCGGTGCTAAGTGCTAACGTCGCGGCCGAAGTTGGCAATCTCTATCAGGTTCTTGCAGGAACCGTATAAGGGCAGCGAGCATGGGGAAATCTTCAGGAGGCACCAGGCAAGAGCGCGTGCCTATGCCTCGCGAGGAAGACATAGGAAAATGCTGCGAAGAATTGCGCTGTCAATTGGCTCTCACTAGAATTTCCCGCAATTGGGGAGAAGGCAATGAATAAGAGGCTGACGTGGATCGGGGTGTCAATTACAGCGCTGTACTTGGTTGCTGTATTCCTGCTGGGGAGGACAAAGTGGGACAGCCTCATTGGTATGGGGCTCAACGAAGTAGGTGATTTCCTCGCTGGAGTCGCGGGGCCCTTAGCCCTGTGGTGGTTGATATTGGGCTACTTTCAACAGGGTCAAGAGTTGAGGATGAGTTCAGAGGCTCTCAGAAATCAGGCCAAAGAACTGCACCGATCAGCGGAGGAGCAGAGTCGTCTGGTCGCAGCGACACAAGCGCAGGTCGCCGCGCATATGAGGATGTATGAGCTTCAGCAAGCAGCGACCGAAAATAGGTTCCGGCCCAATCTTATTGTGGAGCCATTACCAATCGATCAAGGTACCCAATTCGTCTATGGATTGGCGATTTGCAATCACGGCGACATTGCGCAAAACGTTGTCGTCCGGTTGGTCTCGGACGAGCTGGATTTCGATCACTATCTGGAGATGATTCCGGCGAGTGGCTCAGTGGAAATCACTGACGACGTTATTTCGCCTAGGGTGGCTGGAGAACACTCATTGTTGATTGATTACACGTCTCGGTCTGGGACGATGTATCGAGACACCCTAGGGTTCGTCGTGCTTGAGCGAGGAGATGGTAGTTGGCGGGCCTTCACCTACGCTGAATCGCTGAGGGAGAAGATTGAGGAAGACACTTATGGGGGCTGATTCGGGTTTGCCGTCACGTCGGGCTAAGGACTTCTGATGTCGAAGCCAGGTATGGATAGCGGTCGGTTGATAGCAATATCGATTGCGCTTGCAGCGCATCATCATCTTTGAACACCTCACCGTTCTTGTACGGTGAAATCTCCCATGAAAGCCTGTCTCGGTGACCTTCTTTAACTTTGAATGAGACAACGCGGCAGCGTTTGTCAGCGGGAGTTTTGACCACGGCGACATGGTCGGCTCTGATATCACTGTGGACCACTTCACAGAATTGCCCCATGTAAGGTTTCCCGCGCAAATGTTTGCAGGTTGAATAGCGTGCTCCACAGATGGAGCAATCGAGCTTGTCTGATATGAAGCCGGCGCTTACGAAAACCTGAGGTGGAAATAAGCTCCTTTCGAGCTCCACTAATCGCTCAAAACCTTGGATGCAGTGGCCGAAGATGACATGAGCGCGGCTTGCGTCTAGACACGCCATTTGAGCCGCGATCAGTCGATTCCAAGCCTCGTTCGGCATGTCCCGCTTTAGCAGAATCCACATAATCAGCTCTGCCCGTACAGCACCTATTGCGCATTCGAGCCCTAGAAAAGCGTTGGCATCGTGGTCGTTACAGCGATCGATTGCCTGGTGCTTAAGGTGAGTCGCTTGGTGTAACAGCGAGTCCAGGCTCAAGCAATGTTCGAATTGCAATCTGCTTGACCGCGCGGGGGAAAGGAAAATCTCTGCTTCTTCAATCGCGGCGTTGAATGCCTTTAGCACTTGCTCGAGGCTCATCTTCAGCGGCTTCGTCTCAAGCTCATTCTTCATCGCTCTTCCCTAGCTTGCTGACAATCTCGGCGACGGCGTTTAGGCCAGCAGGGGGGCCCCTATAGCGAATTTTTTTACACGATCCATCTGCGTTCTCATAGATTATGTTGAGCGAAGCTTGGCTATCTTTAGCCCCTTTGAAAAAGTCGTAGAGGTAGTTGGTGATGATCCCCAACGTTACGGACAATACGTTGGGATTCTGCGATAGCAGGCCCGCGGATATGAATAGCGTCGGGCCGAACCACTCAAAGCTGTACTGTTGAAGATAGGGAGGCTGATTGTCCTGGTGGAATAGTTCGACGTGGGGAATCCCATGTTCCTTCCATAGAGTTCGAACCGTGTCGGATTCAACCTGCTGGCGCAATTCGCCAACCAACGTTGCCGTGGCTAGGTTTTCCGGGAGAATGGCTAGGCCCGTCGGCGCCGAAAGGCCGAAATTCTGCAATTTTTCAGAAACTGAAACGTAGTCATGTATTTCCGCAGTCACTTAAGCGCTCTCTGAAGGGGCAACAGTAGGATTCTGACAAAGCTGCATGATAGCCGGTTGCATCGGCGAGGGTTAGGCGTAATCACTATGGCTTCGTCGGTGGCCGAAGCGCTTCCTGCACGCGGACAGCGCGGTCGTCAAAACGCTGCTACCTGGGTTTGGCGAAAGCGGCCGGGGTTATCGTCGCCACGCCCGGCTGGGCGTTGCTTGGCTGTACTTCGCGCCAAGCACACAGGGGCCAGGCTGTATGCCTGGGTGATCCTGTTTCGCCCGTCCTCCCTCTCGGGGGCGGGCGGCCTCGGTTGTTAAAGAGCGGTGTCGCGATGTTGAATGAACTATACATATCGCTCGCCTTTGTAGTCAAGTCTACTATTCGTCTTATGTTTAGCAGGTTAGTCGGACGAAAAAACCGCCTAGAGGCGGCTTGGGTGGGGCGGGAGGGGGGGCTAGCCACGGCGGTAGTAGCGGCGGTGTTCCATCATGGTGCCAATGATGATGAGCGGCTCGCGTGCGCTGTAGAGAGTGGGGAAGTCATCGTTGAGTGGCACCAGCTCGAAAACCTCGTTGCCCTGTTCATCTATGCCGCGTGGGCGGTACTTCTTGAATGTGGCCTCGAAGCCGCCATTGCGCGCCACCACGAAGTCGCCGGGTTGGGGGCAGACCTCCTGATCCACAATGATGCGGTCCCCGGGCTTGAACTCCGGGGACATGGACAGCCCTGCGATCTCAAGCGCAAAGGCGTGATTCGACAGGTGCATGTCCGTAAGTAGGTACTCCAAGGCTTCTCCCGAGAAAGCGGCGCCGATCTCGGTCAATTCGCCCGCCTGGACGTAATTGATGAGCGGCACGCGCCGAGAGCCTACGGACGACGGCGCCACGTTGCTATCGAAAGCGGGAGAAAGTGGGACCGAATCCGGGGACTTCGGCCCCCTGCCGGTGCCCAGCCAGGTCGGGTTGACTCCCAGCACCTGGGCTGCGGCCACCAGGTTGTCGCCGGCCAGTTCCTTGGTCGTTCCAGTGAACCAGAAGGACACCGCCCCGCGTGTAAGGCCAAGGCGGCGGGCCAATTCTGATTGCGATATGCGGGCCTCGGCAGCCGCTTCCCGGATTCGATCTTGCAGTGTGTTCATGTTTAGCAGATTAACCGCTTGAGCGTTTAGGTAACTTGTCATATTATTTGCTTAGTTGACTAACCTGAAGCGGAGTGCTTGAGGCATGACTAAGCAAGATGCCATCAAGGCGTTTGGGAGCGGCGCGGCCTTGGCCCGCGCGCTGGGCATAACACGGGGTGCGGTTTCGCTGTGGCCTACGGAGTTGGACCAAGCGCGGATTGACCGGGTCCGAGGCGCTGCTCTTCGCCTGGGTAAGCAAGTGCCCGGCGCGGCACAGCACCTGGGAGGAGGGCACCCACATGCATGAATTCAAACCCCAACCCCCAATCGTGCTGGAAGAGGGGGGGCGATTTCTGGCCGAGGGCGAACTTATCGCCGTACCTCTACGCACCATGCCTGGAGGTTTGATGGAGTTCGTCCTTGTGCGTCCGGGTGTTCGGCAATCCGGATTGGGCGTCGCGTTCTCGTCTTCGGCCCGGTCGCCGTCGCCGCTTCCATTCTCTAAGAAAGAAATAAGCAACGTGTTTCAGGTCAATGCGCGAGACCTGGAGGCATTGCCGACGCATCGGTTTTCAAAACCGCAAGTGCCGACTGTATTTGCTCTTGAAGCAGCCTCTTGAGGAATGAGCGCATGCATAGCGCGACAACGGCAAAAAGTAGGACGCTGACGCGCAGCGATTCAGGGCGCCCGGCGCGCGCAGTACGCGCGCCAGCGGCAGGCAAGGGGGCGGCGCTGTCTCGCGTAGCGGCCATGATGTGCGGCAACGCGAAGTTTCAGAAGTGGGTTGAATCCCGTATCGGCGCCGCCCCGCCGGGCGTGAGTCCCAACCAGCACGCGGCGCATTTCGTGCGCAACGCCTGCGGGATCGACAGCCGCGCCCAGTTGGACCACAACGCAACAGCCGCGACCCTGTTCCATGAGAAGGTGCGCAAGCCGTTCCTGAAGTGGAGTGGCCTCTATGCGTAGCTGCTTGCACATGTTCAAGGGCTACCGGGTGCCGCCGGAGACGGTCGAGGTAGTGCGCCAGGCCATCATCGACACGCGGCGCAGGGTTGATGTGACCGCCTTGCGCGCGCTGGTGCTGGCAGACCTCATCGCAGTCAACCCGTGGGCCAGCGGCACGCGGGAGCATGCTGCGGCGGCTGCCGTTGATTCCTTTCTGTTTGATGCTGCGAAAGCCGGCCTGGTCAAGCGCCACATGAACGGCTGGAAGTTCGTGCACTGGGCGCGTGTCCGGAAGCGGCAGGGGGCGGCATGCCGTTGATACGCAAGACGCGATTGCGGCGGAAGACGCCGCTGAAACGCAGCACAGTGCCGATGATGCGCGCCAGGCCGATGCCGCCGCCCCGAGCTGCGATGAAGGCTCGCAAGAGGGGCAAGAAGCCGCCCAAGACCGTTTACCGCAATCCGGCGCTGCTGGCGCTCGCCGAGGGCCAAGAGTGCCTTGTGTGGGTGCCCGGGTACTGCTGGGGCGGCACTGAAAGCACGGTTGCTGCCCATTCCAACCAGATCCGCGACGGGAAGGGGAAGGGGATCAAGGCGCATGACTGGGCCACTGCGCACGCCTGCGGTGGCTGCCACTACTTCCTGGATCAATCCAAGGCTTCATACGAATTGAAGCTGTCCTATTTCGTGCCCGCCCTGCGTCTGACTCGGCTGCGGATCATCGCCATGGGCAAATGGCCTGAAGAGGCCGAGCGCGGATATCAACTTTTGTACGGAGGTGCGCAATGAGCGCAAAGGTGTTTGGCGCTGTATTTGAGCGCTACCGCAACGGTGGGGGCGAGTTGCTGCTTGCCCTTGCCTTGGCGGACCATGCCCACGACGATGGCACGCACATCTTTCCCTATGTGGAAACGCTGGCCGAGAAGACTCGCCAGTCGGTGCGCGCCGTGCAGTATCAACTGAAGAACATGCGCAAGGCGGGCTGGCTCATCCCGGTGAACTCGGGTAACGGTGGCCGCAATCGGGCATCCGAGTATCGGATATCGCCGGAATGGCTGGCCGGTCGGGAACCCATTCCGCCTGCTCAAGAGAGTGAAAAAGAGGCAAACGAAAAATTTGCACCCTTTCCCGACGCCCAGGAGAAGGGGCCAAACGAAAAATCTGCACCCTTTCCTGACGACCTAAAGGGTGCAAACCACGACATAAAGGGTGCAACTGACGACCTAAAGGGTGCAAACCACGACATGAAAGGGTGCAACGGGTTGCACCCGCATATAACCGTCATAGAACCGTCAGAACCATCAAGAACCGTCAAAGGCGCGCGCAAGCGCCCGCCGGGGTTTGATCCGATGAGCCTGGAGTTGCCGGACTGGCTCGATCCGGAACTGTGGGGGCGCTGGGTGCGCCACCGCGTGCAGATCCGCAAGCCGCTGACCGAAGAGGCGGCCAAGCAGCAAGTCATCGACCTGGCGGGCTTTCGCCAGCAGGGGCACACGCCGGAGACGGTCATTGCCCACGCCATCGGAAAAAGCTGGCAAGGGATGTTCGCGCCGAATGGCGCAGTGGTCGGCGCTTCGCCCCGGCCGGGCAAGTTCAACCCCACAGCACACGTAAACCGCAATCGAACCTCCGGAGCGAAGGCCTATGACGACGGTTTCACAATCGACGGCTAATCGGTCCATGTGGGCGGTGCCGATGGCGAAGCTGGAAGGTATTTCGCTGATCGACCACCTGTGGAACCGGCTCTCCGGGACTTATGGCGGGCGCTGGCTGAAGGACTTCCCGGACATGCAGAGCATCGAGAACTGGAAAGAGGCGTGGGCGGAAGCGTTCGATGAAGAGCGGTTGACGCCTCAGGATGTTGCCGAAGGGCTGCGGGCCTGCCGGCGCATGTCGCCTGAATGGCCGCCCAGCGTCGGGGAGTTCATCCGGGCCTGCCGGCCGGATCTGGAGCCCGAGGTGGCTTTCCACAAGGCGGCAGCGGGGATGGTCGCACGTCACAACGGCGAACAGGGCCATTGGCCGCACCCGGCGATTTTCTGGGCGGCGGTGGAAGTGGGGGCGCACGACATGCAGCATTGCTCATACGCCACGATGAAGGCGCGGTGGGATCGGACGTTGAATGAGGTGCTGGCCCGTGGGGAGTGGAAGCCGGTCCCAGCCATCGTCAGGGCTTTGCCCGCCCCGCCCTTGACGGCCGCAAGCCGCGCCCAGGCACAAGAGCAGATGCGCAAGATCGGCGCGACGGGAATCATGGACCAATCCGGGCGGGACCCATTGCGCGGATGGAAGCGCATCATCGCCGAGACGCAGAACCCGAAGGGCCGGCGCTACTCCCCGGGCGTCGTGGCGATGGCGCACAACGCGCTGCGGCTGGGTACTGACTTGGGGGCGCAGGCATGAGCCGCTGGCCGCGCTATCAAATGACCGCCACCAAGAACGGCGTCAAAGTCAAGCCCGCAATCAGTGAGGACGTTATCCAGGCCCAGGTGATCTCATGGGCGAAACGCCAGGTCAAGGTGTACCCGGAGTTGACTCGCCTATTCCACGTTCCCAACGGCGGCCAGCGTCATGCGGCGGTTGCCGCGAAGTTGCAAGGGCAGGGCGTCAAACCCGGGGTGCCGGACTTGTGCCTACCGGTGCCGCGCTTCGGCTGCCATGGACTGTGGATCGAGATGAAAACTCAGGCAGGCCGCGTAAGCCCGCACCAGAAGGACTGGATTGCGTTTCTTCGCTGCGCAGGCTACCGCGTTGAGGTTTGCCGCAGCTTTGATGAAGCGCGGGAAGTACTTGTGGGCTATCTCGATCCGAAAATCACTTGCTCACCGGGAATCATCTGATGGGGTGGCTTCGACGGTGGGAGCGCGATGACCCGGCCCTGGTGCTGGAGCGAAAGCAGGATCAGCAGATCAGGCGCTGGGCCTGGGTGAACTGGAAAGAAATTCGAAACGACCCGTTCGGGGCGGTGTGGTTTGGCAAGGAGCAGGTTATGACGCGCGAAGAATCGGAACAAATTGAGGCGCTGGTGATGGTGTGGTACAGGTGGGCGAGGGCGTATCGGCCGAACCTGGGGGCGGGCCGCGTGTCGGTTTACGCCCGAGGCGTGTCGGAAATCGCTTACAGCGACGCGGACGAAATTGACAAGAGGCTGGCCACCGCGCAAGCCGAGCAAGTTGATGTCTGCATAGATTCGCTAGGGTGGCAACTGCGCGCCGCTATTGGCATACATGCAGGAAATAAGGCCGCCGGCGCCTGCGTATTTAGCAACCCACGTCTGACGCCCGAGCAGCAGCACGCAGCATATCAAGAAGCTAAGGCCGAACTTATGTCAGTCTTCCGCCGTCGCGGCCTGATTCGATGCGCGTCAAGTGTCGCACCAAGGTCTTGCGGTATTGGTCGCGTCGCTTTATAGTTCGTGTGTCGTGGGCAGAAACCGCCTGCAGCGCGATAAACCCGCCCGGAGCATTCTAGGCGGGTTTTTTACATTCAGCAGGTGGCTTGAGATGGGAGTTACTTTTTGTCTTGATACTGACTATTATCTCGCTTAGCTTTAGGGGAAAACATGTCAGCCGTCGCCAAAATTGCCCATATCCGAAACCCATTGACCATCATTGCGATGTTTGCAGTGATAGCGGAGGTGAGTGGCACGGTAGTTCTCCCGATGTTGGAGCCAGCAGTACAGGGCACCTATGTGTGGTTCTTGATGTTCTTTCCCACTGGCTTGGTCGCCTTGTTCTTTTATACGCTGCACACTAAGCGAGATGCGCTGTATGGTCCGGGAGATTACAACGACGAAAAGAACTTTATGGACTTGATTCGGCCTGCGAGCAGGGCCGAGGTGGCTTACAAGTCCATGCAGGACATTGAAGAGGCTGCAGCGACTGAACTGGAGGGGGCGCAGTTAGAGCGTTCACCAGAGGAGATAACCTCCGACATATCGCATGTGCAGCCTGGAAGTGGTGATCAGCCATCTGACCCACCGGGCACGGCTAATGCTAAGGTCGATCACACACACATTTGGCAAGACTGGTTCAGCACAGCAGCGAAAGACGCTCTAATGGAGGATCCGGCTAAGACGTTTGCGATCACTAATGTGATGCTATTGCGTCACCGTGATCGGGAGGCCGCATTCGCTCATTTGGAGACGCTCTACGGTCCAATTCGGCGTGACATGGCCGTCAAAGGAATGATCGTCGATGGCTTGGCCGGCTTGAACGAAAGGCCTGTGGTTCTTGAGGCCATGCAGTATTCTCCCGCAGTCAGCCACGCTAAGATCAACCAAGACGTGGCGGACCTAATCAAGGCCGCGGAGAGTTTGGCAGCAGATAACTCCAAGGTGGTCACAGGGCTTTTAGTGATTATTGCGGAAAAGCGATTTGCCAAATCTGCTAAGAGGTTGGCATCTAGGCTGCTTGATCCAGGACGATATCCCACTGCTCCGAGAGTTAAGTTGGATAGCTTCGTATTTCTTGTGGACGACCGGGAACACTTCTTGCCTTCACCTATAGTCGGCCAATAGCAACCAGACTGCGCTGAATTCGGTCACACTATTCGTCTAAGGCTGCGTGGGTTTGCCTCCCACTTTGATCTAAGCCCCGACCGGGATCCCGGCGGGGCTTTTGCTTTTTCCCCTACCAGCGAGCGCCGCGCGCGGGGAATATCGCGTAGGGTAGGGATCATCGCGCCGGGCGGTGTGTAGCTGGTGGGACCCGGCAAGATCATTGGGGATGTGGATGGCGCGACGAACGATGCTGCCGTGCCGCCATCGGGGCTGTGCGGCCTTGGTGCGCACGCCAGGCTACTGCGAGAAACATGCAGGCGATGCGGTCGGCTGGAAGCCTGACCGCGAGCGAGGCAACCGGCATCAGCGCGGCTACGGCTCCGACTGGAGCAGGCTTCGATTACTAATCCTGAAGCGAGACCGCTACCTATGCCGGTGCGAGGAATGCAAGCGCATCGGCCGTGTAGTGCCTGCCACGGAGGTCGACCACCGAAAACCGAAGGCAGAGGGCGGCGCCGACGAGCCGCACAACCTGTGTGCGGTCAACGTGGAATGTCACAAGCGCAAGACAGCCAAGGAAAGCGGCAGGGCGCGCGCTAGAGCGAAGCGGTAGAACTGACCCTAGGGCGTCCCGGATCGTCGGCCGGCGGCCTGCTGCGGCGGTCTGAGGTGTAGGGCCGCACTCGATAGGAGGGGGAGGGCAAATCTATGCGCCGGTCGTCGCCAGTACCGCACCCCTCATCGTTTTTTTACGCCCGCGAAATATCAAATTCAGCGGTGCTGCGCCATGTGCGCACTTTTTCACCAATGGAGCAGGCTATGGCAGGAGTAGCGGGACGCTCCGGGCGCAAGCCGAAACCAGCGGAAAAGAAGCTGGCCGCGGGCAACCCCGGAAAACGCGCAATCAATAAAGACACCCCGTCATACGGGGAAATCACGAACGTCTTTGCGCCGGAATGGTTGCAGGGGCACGGGCGCGACTTGTGGGAACATCTGGCGCCGCTGCTGTGCCGAGAAAAGATCCTGCAGGCGACCGATATCCAGAACCTGGAAGCCTACTGCGCCGCCTATGGGCGTTTCCGCAAGGCAGAAGAGGATATTCAGGCCAATGGGATCGTAGTCGCCGGCTCGCAAGGCGGGCCGCTGAAAAATCCTGCAGCGACCGTCGCCAATGAAGCGTTGAAGCAGATGGCCACATACGGGTCATTCCTGGGCCTGGACCCGTCCAGCCGCCAACGTATGCAGGGGCCAAAGAAGCCTGGCGCGGGGAACCCTTTCGCCAAGCTCCTGGGTGGAGGCTGATGCATGGCCGCGCCCCAGTATCCCCGGGTCGCGCAGGCGCTGAAGTTCGCAAAGGATGTAGTCAAGGGCAAGATTCCGGCATGCCGGTATGTCGTACTGGCGTGTCAGCGACACCTTGACGACCTGGCGACCAGCAAGTCGGCAAAGTATCCCTACCGCTTCAACGCCGCCGAGGCGGAGAAGAAGCTAAACCTTATTGAACTGCTGCCCCATACCAAGGGGGAATGGGCATTCAAACGGCAGTTGGTAACGCTTGAGCCCTGGCAAAAGTTCGGTCTTGCCGTGACTTTCGGATGGGTCCGGAAAAAAGGCGGTTTGCGCCGCTTTCGTGAGTCGTATTGGGAGGTGCCGCGCAAGAACGGCAAAAGCGTGATCGCCGCGGGCGTTGGCATTTCGATGTTCGTGGCCGATGACGAGTTCGGCGCCGAGGTCTACTCGGGGGCGACCACCGAAAAGCAAGCGTGGGAAGTCTTCCGGCCGGCTCGGCTCATGGTCCAGCGCTCGCCAATGCTCGTTGAGCATATGGGAATCGAGGTGAACGCCCAGGCACTCGCCATGCCGGAGGATGGGAGCCGGTTCGAACCGGTTATCGGCAACCCTGGCGACGGCGCGTCGCCGTCGTGTTCGATTGTGGATGAATACCACGAACACGACAGCGCCGCCTTATACGAAACCATGCTCACCGGCATGGGAGCGCGACGCCATCCCTTGATGTTCATCATCACCACGGCCGGCTCCAATATCGAAGGGCCCTGCTACGACAAGCGCCGCGAAGTGATCGAGATGCTTGAGGGCCTAGTGCCCGACGATGAGCTTTTCGGTTGGATTTGGACGCTGGATGAGGGGGACGACTGGACGGACCCGAAAGTGTTGGCGAAGGCCAACCCCAATATGGGTGTCTCGGTCTACGCCGATTACCTGGCCAGCCAGCAGCAACGCGCCATCAAGCAGGCGAGGTTTACCAACACCTTCAAAACGAAGCACCTAAACCTGTGGGTGACTGCCAAGGCGGGCTATTTCAACATCCAGCAGTGGGAAGCGTGCAAGGACGAAACCCTAACGCTGGAGCAATTCGAGGGGCAAAGCTGCATTCTGGCGTTCGACCTGGCGCGCAAGCTGGACATGAACAGCATGGCGCGTGTCTTCTACCGAGATATCGACGGAAAGCGCCACTACTACAGCGTTGCGCCCCGTTTCTGGGTGCCGGAAGACACGGTTGCCGACACCGACAACCGGCGCATGGCCGAGCGCTTCCAGAAGTGGGTAAACACGGGTCACTTGCACACGTCTGAAGGCGCCGAGATTGACTATCGGGAAATTCTTGCTGAGGCGGAGGAAGCCAACCGGCTAAACCCCGTTTTGGAATCTCCGATCGACCCAAGTGGCGCCACTAACCTATCGCATCACCTGGACGATGAAGGGCTAACGCCCATCACGGTAGTGCAGAACTACTCAAACATGAGCGATCCCATGAAGGAATTGGAGGCCGCGATTCAGTCGGGCCGATTCCATCACGACGGCAATCCGATCATGACCTGGTGTATCAGCAACGTCATTGGCAAGAACCTGCCGGGTAATGACGACATCGTGCGCCCCATCAAACAGGGCAACGACAACAAAATCGACGGCGCTGTGGCGCTGATTATGGGGATCGGGCGGGCAATGCTTGCCGAGCGGAGCGGGTCCGTTCTGGACCGTCTGACCGACGACGACATTCTGGTTATGTGAGATGAAAAATTTGCTGATTGATGCGGCTGGCCTCGCTGGGCTGGGCTGCTTGGCGGCCGGAGTGTACGTGCAATTCGGTACGGGTCCGTCGTTGATTGTGTCGGGCGCTTTGCTATTGGCGTTCGCGTTGCGCGCTGCGGCGAGGGGGCGAAAATGATCCTATCGTCCTTGTTCGAAGCGCGCAGCATTGAAAGCCCTTCGATTCCTCTGACGGGCCAGAATCTTCAGGAGTATCTACACGGAGAAGGCTCGCGCATCTCCGTTACGCCCGAAGGTGCGTTGAGTCTGTCTGCTGTGTATGCGTGCCACTACGTGCTGTCGAGCAACGTGGCCCAACTGCCGGCAGTGGTGCTGCGCAAGCAGGGCGAGAAGATCACGCCGGCAACGGATCATCCCGCCTTTGACCTGGTCCACTCCAAGCCGAACGACTTTCAGACCAGCTACAAATGGCGCGAGACCAAGCAGCATCATGTCCTGGGATGGGGCAACGGCTACACCCGGATCATGCGGAGCCGGTCGGGCGAGTTGCGTAGCCTGGAATTTTGCACGCCGTGGACCACTACGTTGGTCAAGCCGGCGGGCCGATGGATATACAGCACGCAGGATGAGGACGGTCAGCCTCTGGCCGTACACCCCGACGATATGGTGCATGTGCGTGCCCTGGGTTCTAGAGGGCGCATGGGTACAAGCATCATCCAGCAGCATGCGGAGATGCTGGGCCTCGGTTTGGCTGCCCAACGCTACGGGCGAGATTTTTTCGAAGGCGGGGGGCGTCCAACTGGCATCTTGACCGTCAAGGGCGACCTCAAAGATACGTCTTGGAACCGTCTGCGAGATTTCTGGACACGGGCGGTATCGCGCCTTATTCAGTCCGAGAACAAGACGCTTCTATTGCCGGCTGACCTGGACTATCGCGCGTTGACGATTCCGCCAGAGGCGGCGCAGTTTCTCGAAACGCGCAAGATGAACCGCACAGAAATTGCGGCCATCTACAACGTCCCGGCGGACATGATCAACGACCTTGAGCGCGCCACAAATTCGAACATCACCGAGCAGAGCATCCGCTTCGTGCGGTACTCGATGATGCCGTGGGCGGTGAACTGGGAGCAGGAACTTAACTGCAAGCTGTTCACCGCCTCCGAGCGGCGAGCCGGGTACTACGTGAAGTTGAATCTCGCAGGCCTGCTGCGCGGCACCCCGAAAGAGCGGGCGGAGTTCTATCACTACGCCATTACAGACGGGTGGATGGACCGCAACGAGGTGCGCGTACTCGAAGACATTAGCCCGCGCGATGGCCTGTCCAAGATGCTGGTCAGCGTCAACGCAAAGCCGGCTGAAGAAGTCGGCCAGTCGCTGACTGGGCCGCCAGCAGAGTCGCCGGCAGATAGCCAATAGGAAAAGCCCCATGAATGAATTCGAATTGCGCACGCTGGAAAACCAGCCGTGCGAGCTACGCATGTCCGTCGATGGCGAAGTACAGCACCCGCAGATCATCGGCTATGCGTCGGTTTTCAACACCCGAAGCGCCTTGCTTTTTGGTTCCTTCGTCGAGGAAATCGCGCCGGGAGCCTTTGACGATGTGCTGGGCGATGACGTGCGGGCGTTGTTCAACCACGACCCGAATTTCGTTCTAGGTCGCACCCGTAGCAACACGCTGCGCCTTGAAATCGATTCTCGTGGCCTGGCCTACATGATCGACCCGCCGGACACGCAGACGGTGCGCGACCTGGTGTTGACGCCATTGAAGCGTGGCGATGTAACCGGGTCGAGCTTTGGTTTTCGCGTTGCAGCCGATGGCGACGAATGGCGACGCGAGGGAGAAATTGTTGTGCGAACGATCCATAGGCTGGCCGGGCTGCGAGACGTGTCGCCAGTGACATATCCGGCCTATGGAGATAGCCACGCCGCCCAGCGCTCGCTGGGTAGCTGGAAGAAGAAAGCCGAGGGCATCCAGGAACTGGCGGCCAAGGCTGTAAACGAGCGTCGCGCACGCGAACGCTTTCTTGAATTGATGTCAATTATCTAAACGGAGTCCACAATGACCCTTGCAGAACTGAAGAAAAAGCGTGCGCAAGTCGCTACCGAAATGCGCGCATACCATGATGCCCAGGGCGAGGCCGCATGGGGCGACGAGCAGCGTACCCGCTGGGACGCGATGAAAGCCGACCTTCAAGGCCTGGACGAAAAGATCGCGCGAGAAGAAGACTTGCGCGACGCCGAGCAGCGCTACGTCGAAAACAACGGCGGCGATCTCGCCGCGAAGGCGGCCGCGGCTGCGGGCGATGCCTCCCCGGACGAGAGGCGGAGCGCTGCCTTCGACAAGTTCTTGCGCCACGGCGCCAGCGAATTGACGCCGGAAGAACGGAGCATCCTTGCGGAAATGCGTGCCCAGGCTGTGGGCGATAAGGTGAAGGGCGGATATACCGTCCCAACCACCTTTATCGCTCGCGTGCAGGAGTCGTTGAAGGCCTTCGGCGGCATCGCATCGGTGGCGCAGTCGCTGGTAACCGCTGGCGGTAACGTCATTGAATGGCCGACCAGCAACGGGGCAGAGGATGAGGGCGAATTGATCGGCGAAAACACCGATGCCGGCGAGAAGGATGTGGAGTTCGGTATGGACTCCATGGGCGCCCACAAACTGACCTCCAAAGTAATCCGTGTCTCCAACGAACTTTTGGCCGACAGCGGTATCGACATGGAGGCCTATGTGGCGGGTCGCGCGGGTAGTCGCATCGGTCGCGCCCGTGCCCGTTTGATTGTGCAGGGGACCGGTGCAGCCGCGAAAGGGGGCTCGCCAGCGCAGCCCAAGGGCCTTGAGGCTTCGGCAGCCGTAGGCAAGACGACCGCCGACGCTGCCAAGCTGAATTGGAAGGAAATCAATGGCCTGATTCACTCCATCGACCCGGCCTATCGCAATGCGCCCAAGTTCCGCTTGGCGTTCAATGATTCCACGCTTCAGGTCATCGAGGAAATGGAAGACGGGCAGGGGCGTCCCCTTTGGATTCCCGGCATCGATGCCGCCGCCCCGGCTCGCATCTTGAAGTACCAGTACGTGGTGGATCAGGCGATTTCGGATATGGGCGCTGGCAAGAAGTTCATGTACGCCGGCGATTTCAACGAATTCATTGTGCGCGACGTGCGCTATATGACCCTCAAGCGTCTGGTCGAGCGCTACGCCGAGTTCGATCAAACCGGCTTCCTGGTGTTCGCCCGTTTCGGCTGCGTTCTGCAGGACACAGCCGCTATCAAAGCGCTGCAAGGCAAGCCGGCCGCCGGGGGCTAATCGAAAGGGAGGCGGGCCGGGAAACCGGCCCGTATTGGGCAATGCTGGAACTGAAAGAGATCCGGGAGCAGTTGCGCATTGATGAGGCCGAGACGAGCGATGCACTGTTGACGCGATATCTAGGCGCGGCAGTACGACGCTTTGAAGCCAGGACAGGGCGGCGGCTGTTTAAAGACGCTGAAAGCGCACCGAATCCAACGCCGGAGAACGCGGTGTTCCTGGACGATGATATCGCCCTGGCGCTGCTGCTTCTGATCGGCCACTGGAACGTCAACCGTGAAGCATCTACGGACCTGAAGCTGGCAATCACACCGCAGGGCTTTTACGAGCTTGCGAATCCCTATAGATGGTGGAGCGAATGAATGCTGGCAAGCGGCTTAGCCGCATCGAGATCGAGATGCGCGAGCCAGGTCGGGACGATTGGGGGCATGAATCGCAAACTTGGATTCCGCATGTCTCAGGCATCTGGGCGAACATCAGATACCTCAACGGAAAGTCGTTTGTTGCCGCAGGAAAGGAGGTGTCCGAATCGGCTGTGAGCATCCGAATCGGATACCGAAGGGGAATCACTGCCGCGATGCGGGTACGTCACGGCGATGAGGTGTTCGCAATTAAAGCTGTCCTGCCGGACGAGACACGACGCCGGCACGTTGATCTAGTTTGCGCTATTGGGGGCGTCGATGCCTAAAGTTGTGGTGCGTGGGGCCGATCTTCTGGCCGGCGACTTTCAAGCGTTGGAACGCGCAGAACGGGGGCCGGCGTTGCGCAAGGGCGCACGGGCAGGGGCAAAGGTGGCACAACGCGCTATCAAGGCACGGGCGCCGAAGCGTTTGGGCAAGATGGCGCGCGGCATTGTGTTGGTTGCCGAGCGTTCGCCGGCAGCTTCCCGGCAGGCTACTGTGACCGTGACCCTTAGCAAGCGTACCTATATCTATGAGGGGCAAAAGAAGAATGCCGCCATGGTGGGACGCATGGTCGAACTCGGCACGAGGAACATGGCGGCAGAGCCATTCTTTCGGCCGGCGTTCGACGCTGCCGAGGGTGAAATCGTCACTGCAACCGAGGCGGAAATCGCGGCGGGCATCGACCGGGTGCTAACGGGGGCGCGATGATCGAACCGCTGGTATTAGCACGCATCAAGGGATTGGCCGGTGGGCGTGTTTTCCCCGGTGTTGCCCCTTCGGGGACAAGTCCCCCCTACGTTACCTATAGGCGGTTCAGCGGTGCGCGCGACTGGACCATGGCCGGGCCGAGCGGAGCCCTTACGGCCGCGGTTCAGGTGAACGCCTGGGCCGGCACGCCAAAAGAGGCCGCCGAAATCATGGAAACGGCTTTTGCACTGCTGTCTCCTGCCGGCCAAGACTTCGCATGCACAGGCGCCGACGACGTACCCGCCGAGGACGACGAAACCACGACCAGGCTACATGGCGCCGCCATGGAGTTCTTTTTCATCCGCTGACCGCAGCCGCGGCAGTAGATCGGCCCGCTTCGGCGGGCTTTTTTTATGGAGCCATCAATGGCATCGAGCAACGTATCCCAATACACCCGTACCCAGGGCACGCAGTTGGAGGTGTCCACCACGGCAACGGAGGACCTGAGCGCCGCCGGCACGACCTATGCTGACCTGGCCGTGACGATCAAAGACCCAAATTTTCAGGGCGGCCAAACGACCGAAATCGACGTGACGGTACTAAAGTCCACCGCCAAGGAATACGCCTTGGGCCTGGACGACAACGGCACCTTCAGCATGTCGGGTAACTGGAAGTCCGGCGATCCTGCCCAAGCCGCGCTGGTGAGTGCCCGGAGCGACAAGAAAACCCGCGCCTTCCGGGTGACCTTCGCGGACGGATCCAAGTTCGAGTTCCTGGGCCTGGTGACGCAGTACCAATGGCAAGGCCAACTGGACAACATCATTTCGGCTACGTTCAACGTCCGGGTAACCGGAGCCGTGAAGATGACCGAAGCGCCGACCCAACCGCCGACCGGTGGGAGTAAGTAAGCCATGACCGGATTTTTGAAGAATCTCGCACGGACGTTGCGCGGCCGGGCTTCAGACCCGCTGGCCGGCTTTCAGCACGAAGTAGTTACGGTGCCGGAATGGGAGGGCGCTAAGGTCATTGTGCGAGCGCCCAGCCCTGGCGATCATCTCTTTCACATCCGCGCCATCTGGGAGGCTGCCGGCGTTAATCCTGGTGAGGATCAGGACGCTATCCGCGCCAAGCTTGATGCGCCAGGCGTGGACTACACACGCGCCTCGGCCAGCCTGCTGGTGCGCACTCTATTTGAGCAAACCGACGAGGGGACGATGCGTGTGTTTGGCGACGAAGACGTGGGCATCGTCGTGGCCGCCTTCGGCCCTGTCCATGGCCGTCTGGTCGCCAAGGCCATCGAGCTGGGCAACATTGGCGAGGGGGCGCAGGACCGTGCAAAAAAGCCTTCGAGGAAGCGCCAGACCTACGTTTCTTGATGTCGCTGGCGCTTCGCCTGGGGCGCACCCTGGGCGAAGTGCTGGACGGCATAGATACCTACGAGCTTTCACTGTGGCGAGAGTTTGACCGCCTATCGCCGCTTGGCGATGAGCGGGTAGACCTACTGCATGCCGCCCTGGCGGCGACAGTGGCACAAACCGCAGGCGCCAAGGTGCAACCCTTGGACATGCTGATCCGTTGGGGTGGCGGTGGTACGCGGGAACCAGCGACAGATGCCGGTGAAAGCGCGTTAAAGGCGTTTCTACTTTCCAAGGCCAAAGAGGCCGTTTCTTAGCATTCCAGGCCCGCCAAGCGCGGGCCTTTTCTTTGTGGGTATCCCATGGCGAAGAAGTTACGCGAAATCGTTGTCGCAGTGACGGCGGATACTGGCGCCTATCAGCGCGAAATGAATCGCGCATCGCGCATGGGCGGCGAGTATTTCAAGACGGTAGAGAATGGCGCCCGCCGCGCCGACGCGGCCTATCAACGCAATGCCGCCGCCATCCGCATGCAGATTACCGAGCTTGCGGGGGCCACATCGGCTATCCAAGAGTACGCCCGCGCAGCGGCGAGCGCATTCGCCGGCGTAAAGCTGCTTCAGTACGCCGACGAGTGGGGGCAGATCAGTTCGCGGCTGAAGATCGCTACCAGCGATCAGGATGCATTCAACAGCGCCCAAGATCGCCTTATGACGATCAGCGGTCGGGTGTACAAGGAGTACGGCCAGACCGCCGAGCTGTTCATCCGCTCCAACGAGTCGTTGGCGCAGTTGGGCTACACGTCCGAACAGACGCTAGACCTGGTGGAAGCCTTTTCGTATGGCCTAACGGTCAGTTCGGCGTCGTCGGAGAAGGCTGCAACGGCAGTAAACGCGCTATCAAAGGCAATCCAGACCGGCAAGATGTCGATGGAGCAGTTCGACAGCCTGATAACCGCGGCGCCACGGCTGCAACAGGCCTTGGCCGAGTCCTTGGGCGTGACGAATGCTCAACTTCGGCAGATGGTCGCAGATGGCAAGCTGACCACGGCCGAGCTGATAAAGGTGTCGAGCCAGATCAAGAAGATGGGGCAAGAGGCTGACGCCATGCCGGTAACGGTGGCGGACGCCTTTACGCGCCTTACGAACGAGATTCGGCGCTATGTCGGGGAAGTGAACCAGGCGCGGGGCGTTACCGCGTATTTGACCGATGGCATGAATGTGCTTTCGGACAACATCGGGCTTGTGATGAAGGCCGGGGCCGTGGCTGGCGTAGGCTACTTCGCAAAGACTCTCGGCGCTATGGGCATCGAGGCGGGCAAGGCCACTGCCGCTGTTATTGCCAATCGAAAGGAGCTTATCGCCCACGCGCGGGCACAGGTGCAGGTTACGCAAGCGGAGCTGATGAGGGCCAAGGCATCCGCAGCGTATGCCGTGGAGGCACTGGACGTCGCGCGCGGAACAGCGCTTGAGACGAAGGCGAAAATTCAAGTCGCTGAGGCCAACATGGCGGTAACAGCGACAACCAATGCGGCCGCCGCGGCGCAAAGGAACTACGCGGCGGTTACCAGCGTGGCGCGGATTGCAGGGTCCGGCCTGTTGAGCTTGCTGGGCGGCCCGGCCGGGTTGATTGGCCTGGCGGCCAGCGCCGCTGCCGGTTGGCTTCTGTTTCGTGACAACACCAAATCGGCCGCAGCCGAATTGGTAGCCATGAAAGGGCCGATGGACGATGTTATCGCCAAGTTCAAGGAATTGAACGCGGTGCAGCGGGAAAGCGCCATAAAGAAGCAGGAGAAGGAGCTTGAAGCGGCCCGCAAGAGAATTGCCAAGGGCTTCCATGAACTGGGTAGGGTGTCTCAGATGGCGGGGGCAGGCCCAGCCTTCGAAAGCTTCAGGGAAGAATTGTCAGCGCTGGCTGATTCGAATCTGCCATTCGATGAACTTCAATCCAAACTTGTAGGCTTGGTGAATGGGTTGGGGGCTGTGGTCGGCCCCTCCTCCCACATGCGCGCCTCTATGATGGAAGTTGTCGATAGTGTCTTGCAGGCGCGCAAGCAAGTTGACGAGGCGTCCGCCAAGCTGGGCAGATTCAATGAAGAACAGGCCAAGGTGGCTAGCGGTGCCCGGGCGATGGGCGCAGCGATCACTTCGGCTGTCGGCGGCATGGCGGGCGCAGAGTGGGATAAGTACCTCAAGAATCTGACCACCGCGCGCGACCTTATCGGGCTGACTGCGCAACAGGCAGGCGAGTACAAGGCCAAGGCCGACGGGGCGAGCCAGGCGCAGGCTGTACTTGCCGGCGCTGTCGCCGGCCAGGCCGAGGCCGCGCAGAAGCTGCAAAAGGCCACCGAGGACAAGGACGGTAAGGCAATTGCGGGCGCTAAAGCGACCCTTCTGGAGCTGGTAAAGGTGGAGGCCCAGCAGCGGGCAATCATCGCGTCGGCGCAGGAGGCGGCGCGGCTTCAATCGGAGATTGCCCGAGGCAAGCTTGCCTTGTCCCCGGAAGAGTTAAACCGGATGGTTGCTGCGGCCGGAGCTGCCGCGCGTCAGACTGCGTTGACCGCTGGCATACAGCGCACAGAAGACCAGATTTCCGCCATCGGCAAGAACGCCTTGCCGAGCAAGTCGGCGCGGTCCTCTGGCGACTCTTGGAAGCGGTGGGTAAAGGAACGCCAGGCCGAGGCGGCTGCGCAGAACGAATTGGCTGCAGCCTACCTCAAGGGCGGGGCTGCTGTTGAGCAGGCGACCCAAGCCAAGCGCATCGAGGACGAAGTAATCCGGCAGAACGGCAAGCACCGGGCCGAGATTGTCGAGCTGTTGAATGCCGAGGCTGTAGCGCGCCGCAATGCTGATGCGTCCAAGCAAATCGCCGAAATGGGCAAAGAGATTGCCCTGATCGACGCCAAGACCGAGGCCGAGCGCGTTCTCTGGGAAACCCAGAACGGCGCTTATGCGGCGCTTGATGAGAACATCAAGAAGGCCTTGGTAGGCCGCGCCAAGGAGCTTGACCTTACCCGCAATGCCGCTGCGCGGAAGGCCTACATAGGGCAGGTTACCGGGCGTACCGAGGCCGACGAGACGCTGGAGAAATTGGGCCTGCTGGCTGACGCCTTCGACAAGAACGAAATCAGCGCAGATCAGTACAACCGGGCGTTGGGTAAGTTGACGGGCGAAGGGCTGAACGACCTTACCCAGTTTGCGCTACAAGGCGCGCGGAATATCCAAAGCTATCTGGGCGACGGTCTATATCAGGCGGTGACAGGGAAATTCGAAGGCATCGCCAATGCCTTCTTCGACATGCTGGCCCGCATGACTACCCAGGCCGCCGCGGCCAAACTGGGCGAAGCGCTGTTCGGGAACTTCGGCCAAACAAACCAGATTGGCGGCCTGGTCGGCATGATTGGCGGCGCCATGGGCGCTATGGCAGGCGAGGGCGCCAGCAGCTTGCCGGCTACAGCGAGCTGGGCAATGCCCAAGTATGCAAAGGGCGGAGCGTTCACAAACGGCGTCGTAGACAGTCCTATCGCCTTCCCGGCGGGGGTAATGGGGGAGGCTGGCCCAGAGGCCATCATGCCGCTTCATCGCGGCCCTGACGGCTCGCTGGGCGTCCGTGCCGAGTTCCCTAGCGTGTCCGGGGCCGGCGCACTCGGCGGGGCCACGCAGATAACCATCAACGTTGACCGGCGCGGCGACACCAGCAGCAGCTCATCCGAAGGTGCTGAGGGTCTGGAACAGGGCTTGGCGTCTGTGGTGCAGGCCTACGTGCGGAGGTTCGTTCCGGCCGAAATCAATAAGTCATTCCGTAGCGCGGGTGCGCTTTGGAACGCCAAGAACGGCCGTAATCCGTAGGGGGAGATATGGAAAAAGACACTTTCGAATGGTCGCCTCGGGTGAACCCGCGCGGGCAAGTCAAGCTTCGGACGCTGGAAGCGAAGTTCGGCGACGGGTACACGCAGGCCGCCGCAGACGGCATCAACAACAAGGTTCAATCCTGGCCGCTGGAGTTCGTGGGCACAGAGGCCCTGATAGGCGAAATCATCGCGTTTCTGGACCGGCATGCGGGCTACCGCAGTTTCCTGTGGACGCCGCCGCTGGGCAACGAGGGCAGATATCGGGCGTCCGAGTACGACGCCGTGGCACTGGGGGGCGAGATGTTCTCGCTATCGGTGACTTTCCAGCAGTTTTTTGGGGCATAGAGGGTATGCAGGAACTTGAGCAAATCCGTATTGGGCAGCATGCCGACGACGGCACCGGGGACGCGCTGCGCGATGGCATGGGCAAGGTAAACGACAACTTCACCAAGGTGAAGCAAGGCGTGGATGCCGTTGAATCGACCGCGGCGAGTGCTGCTGAGGTGGCCGCAGAGGCCAAGGCGAAGGCCGATGGCGATATTCCAGCGGCTGAGAAGGGCATGGCCGGCGGCGTGGCGCCGCTGGATGACCAGGGCAAGGTGCCTGCCGCCCATCTGCCGGCGCTGGAAGGTGGCTACGTGCCGCTATCGCAGAAAGGGGAGATAGGTGGCGTTGCGCCGCTGGATTCAGATGGTCGAATTCCGGAGGGCTATAGCAGCTATCCCGCGACGCGAGCGTATCTCGAAACCGATTTTAATGACCTCATTTGGACCGATGATTACTACGTCTCGTTGCCCGTACCAAACAGCCCGCCTGCGCTACGGGGTGAGGGACTATTACGGGTGCGCGAACTCTTTGATGGCCAACTGTTCCAGGAATTTTTCCTTCTTGACGCTAAGCCGGCTCGGTGGTGGCGTAGCAAGTTAACTCTTACCACTTGGGGGCAATGGCAGCAAGTTGCCGAAGCTGCTAGGACGATGGGTCCGGATCAGGCGCTTGTTGATGTCACGGGTTCCCGCGCCATCAACGTTAGTTACGTTAACAGTACAGGACGGCCCATCGTGGCGTATGTGCGGTGCGTTACTCAATCTACCGGTTCCACGGGACACCTGTCTCTGCAATTGGGCAACCCCTTCAAAGCTACTGACATATGCCACGTCCCTCTGGGGGCGGGAGTGGCCAACTATCTCACAGTCTCGGCAATCATCCCGCCGGGCGTGCAATATATGGGTTATGCGTTCGGTACTGGTTTGACCTTCGACTTATGGAAAGAGTACCGCTAATGCAGACCTTCAAAGACACCGAAACCGGGCAGTACTGGCAAGTGGATGACGATGTGATTGTCGATGACACGTCGGGCGCTTACGCCTTCTACACGGCCGGCGGCGAGCGCCTTGCGCTACCAGAGTCTCTGGTGCCGGCGGACATTGCAGATATGCCCGCTCCGAATCTTTCCCGAAGCCAGCCCCCCCCAGTCACCCGCTACCAGCTACGCGAGGCGATGCGTCTAACCCCATGGGCCAGGGATGGCGCTCCGGCGTGGACGCTGTTCGATGCATTCGACGAACTGTTGAAAAGACCAACCACGCCAGAGTATTACCGACGCGCATGGGATGAGTTGGTGGAATTCGAGGTGGAGAGCGCCACGATCCGTGCCGCTGCGGACGCATTGGGCATGACCCAGGACCAGCGCCTAGACCTGTTTGAGCTGGCTGCAGTATTGAGAGCCTAGGAGATGGGCATGCGGATATATGCCGATGTGCAGAAACTGGAAGTCGGCGAGTTAGTGGAGCTTTTCGAGTTGGACGCAACGCCAATCGGTGGGACGCTACAGCGTTTCCATGGCTATACGCAGGTTGGCCCCATTTGGTGGCAGGGAAACCGATACGAGCCTTGGGCAATTGCCGCCGCAGGGTTTGAACAGGTGGGCGAAGGCCAGCAGCCCACCCCGACTCTGACGGTAGGCAACATCGGCGCCGGCGTGGACGGCGAGCCGATAGTCGGCGTGATTTCAGCACTATGCATTGAGCTGGACGACTTTGTGGGCGCATGGGTACGTGTACGGCGCACGCTTGGACGTTATCTGGATGCTCGCAATTTCGTGGATGGCAACGAGAACGCCAACCCGGCGGAGGAACTGCGGCCAGAGGTTTGGATTGTGCAGCAGAAGACGGCCGAGACAGCCGAGGTTGTGGAGTTCGCCCTATCGAGCGCGTTGGATGTTGACGGTCAGAAGCTGCCAGGCCGACCGATCATCGCGGGCGTGTGCGGTTGGCTGCGAAAAGGCGGTTATCGCGGCCCGTACTGCGGCTACACGGGCAATCTGATGTTCGACCTTGAAGGCAACCCTGTGACCGATCCAGCGCGAGACAGGTGCTCGGGTTTGCTGTCGGATTGCAAGAAGCGATTCGGCGAGTACGAACCCATTTCGTTCGGCGGCTTTCCGGCCGCCGATTTGGTTAGGGGATAGACATGCTCAAGCGAACGATGCAGGCCATCCGTGACCATGCTGTAGCCGAGTACCCGCGCGAGTGCTGCGGCCTGGTGGTTATGGTGGGGCGGCGCGAGGTTTATATGCCGTGCCGTAATGCAGCGGCGAGCGCCGATCATTTCGTACTGGCGCCTGACGACTATGCGGCGGCCGAGGACGCCGGCCGGGTTGTGGCGGTTGTGCATTCGCATCCGGACGAGACGCCGGCACCGAGCGAGGCGGACCGGGTTGCCTGCGAGGCGACGGGCCTCCCGTGGTACATCGTCGCGGTGTCCAAGGACGACGCGGGGGCAGTAGTCGCGGGCGAGGTGCGGGGCTTTACGCCGGTCGGCTTCGTGGCGCCGCTGGTGGGGCGGCAGTTTGCTCATGGCGTGCTGGACTGCTATTCCCTGGTGCGCGATTGGTACAAGCGCGAGCGCAATATCGAGCTGCCCGACTTTGCCCGGTTAGAGGGCTGGTGGGAGCCGGGACGGCAGGGCGATTTGTATATGGACCACTACGCCGAGGCGGGCTTTCGCCCGTTGCAGGTCGGCGAGGACATGACGGCCGGTGACGTGATTCTGATGCAGGTTCGCTCGGACCGCGCCAACCACGCAGGGGTATTTCTGGGTGCCGAAGGCCTCAAGGAAGCGCCTGGCCTGTTGCCGGTTCCTGACGCGATGCTGCACCACTTATACGGACGACTATCTGAGCGGGTGGTGTACGGCGGCTACTGGCGCGAGGCCACGCGCCTACTGCTGCGCTATCAGGGGTAAGAGATGAGCGAGACACTACGAACAATCCGGCTATATGGTCGACTGGGGGCGGAGTTCGGCCGGATGCATCGGCTGGCAGTTAGCAGCACTGCGGAAGCCGTCCGCGCGCTTTGTGTGCTGATTCCGGGCTTTCAAGTTGCCATGGCATGCAGCGCTAGTAAAGGCGTCTCCTATGCCTGCTTCGTCGGCCGTAGGAACATCCCAGAGGATGAGCTTTCGCACCCTGCGGGGGATGACGATATCCGCATTGCCCCTGTGGCAACGGGCGCCAAGCGGGCGGGGCTTTTTCAGACAGTGCTAGGTGTAGCGCTGATAGCTGTTGCCGCGTATGCAACTGGCGGTTTTTCGGCGGCCTTTGCTGCCAATGGGTGGGCGGGCTATGCCGCCACGATGGGCGCATCCCTGGCGTTCGGCGGTGTGGTCCAGATGCTTTCGCCCCAGCAACGCCAGTTGAGCGTCAGGGACAGGCCGGAAAACGGCGCTTCGTACAACTTTAACGGGCCTGTCAATACCTCGGCGCAGGGCCACCCGGTCCCGCTTCTGTATGGGCGGATGATCGTCGGGAGCGCAGTTATCTCGGCGGGGATTTTTTCGGAAGATCAGGTATGAAGCAACGGCATCGCAGAAAGCAGCAGGCACCTTCGGGTGCTTTTTTTTATGGCCGCCGCTGGGCGGGTCGAGCTGCGCCAATTATCGGCCATGGGGGCGGAAAGGGCGGCGGCGGCGGCCATACCCCCACTGAGTCGCTGGACAGCCTTCACAGCATCGCCTATGCGCGTGTCATTGATTTGGTGAGCGAGGGCGAAATCTTCGGCCCCGCGCATGGTCCGGGTGGCGAGTTGCGGGACGTGTACTTGAACGGCACCCCTGTAGCCAATGAAGACGGCACGCTGAATTTTTCTGGCGTGTCAGTGGACTTTCGCCCTGGGACGCAATGGCAAGACCCGTTGCCAGGCTTCCCGGCTTCTGAGAATACCATCGGCATCAATACAGAATTGAAGGCATCGCAGCCTTGGGTGCATCTGTTCACCAATCGCCAGTTGTCGGCGGTGCGGGTGACGCTGGCTGTGGAGGGGCTGAGTAAGGCCGACACATCGACAGGAGATATCAGCGGCTACCGCGTCGAATACGCGATTGATGTAAGCCGCGACGGCGCGGCCTACCGAGAAGTGATAGCCAGCGCATTCGATGGCAAGACGACGCAGCGCTATGCGCGATCGCATCGTATCGAGCTGCCCCAGGGGGCGCGCCAAGGCTGGAGCATTCGCGTTCGGCGGCTTACCGTCAATGCGTCCAGCAGCACGATTGCCGACCGGACGATGGTGGACGCAGTAACCGAAATCATCGACGCTAAATTGCGTTATCCCATGTCGGCGGTGGTCGGGCTCAAAGTGGACGCTTCGCAGTTTCAGAGCGTCCCCACGCGGGCCTATGACTTGAAGGGGAGAATTATCCGTGTGCCCGTGAACTACGACCCGGACACCCGCAGCTATACCGGCGTCTGGGATGGCACGTTCAAGCTGACATGGACGAACAACCCCGCCTGGGTGTTCTTCGACCTGGTGAGCAATGACCGCTACGGCTTGGGCGAACGCATCCCGGCGGGCTGGCTGGATAAGTGGGGGCTGTATGAGATTGGTCGTTATTGCGACGAGCTGGTGGATGATGGGTTCGGTGGTAAAGAGCCGCGTTTCGCGTGCAATGCCTATCTTCAGCAAGCGGCCGACGCCTACCGGGTGGTGCAGGACTTCGCATCGATCTTCCGCGGCATGGCTTATTGGGCGAATTCGACGGTGTTTGCTGTGGCGGACATGCCGGGCGACCCGGTGTATACGTTTACTGCCGCCAACGTCATAGGTGGAAATTTCAGCTATACCGGGTCTGCCCTCAACACCCGATACACAAGCGCCTTGGTTTCGTGGTGCGACCTGTCGGACATGGGGCGCCAGAAAGTCGAGTACGTCGAGAGCAGCGAGGGAATAGCCCGGTATGGCATTAGCCAACTTGAGGTAACGGCATTTGGTTGTACGTCGCGGGGACAGGCCAACCGCGTCGGCAAATGGTTGCTGCTTACGTCCCAGATTGAGACGCGCGGTGTCACGTTCACTATTGGCCTGGATCATTGCCATATTCAACCCGGCAGCATCATTCGCATTGCTGACCCGCACCTGGCCGGCCGGCGGATCGGTGGGCGCATCCGCGAGGCTACCGCGCGGTGGATCGTAGTCGATGCCGAGCTGGGCGTTAGGGCCGGCGACCGTGTAACCGTGAACCTGCCCAGCGGTCGATCCGAAACCCGTTTGGTTTCGTCGGCGCTGGGCGAGCCGTTGACGCTGGACAGCGGGAAATGCAGTTTTGATTCGACCAGGTTAACCGCCGATATGGCGAGTGTGCCGGGCACGGCTATGCACATCGTTGTGCAGCCGCCATTTTCGGAGGTGCCGGAAGCCGAATGCATTTGGACCTTGGAATCTGAAGCGCTGTCCGCGCAGACGTTCCGGGTTCTGCGCATTGAGCGCAAAGGCGGATTGGAGGCTGAAGTTTCGGCGGTTCAGCATGAGGCCGGTAAGTTCAGTAGCGTTGACCACGGAACCAGGTTGGACCGGCTGCCGATCTCGGTAACGCCGCCTGGCGTGCAAGTGCCGCCTGTGGGCTTGAAAGTCGATTCGTACTACATCCTTAGTCAAGGTATCGCCAATCACACGGCAGTCTTTGAATGGGAGGCTGCTGACGGTGCCGTGTCCTATGAAGTGCAGTGGCGCCGTGACAATTCCGATTGGATCAGTTTGCCGCGTACCGGATATACGCGGGTGGAGGTGCCGAACATCTATGCCGGCGCATTCACGTTCCGCGTGCGAGCGCTGAATGCGATAGAGGTTGCCTCTATCTGGGCCACTTCTTCGCTGGTTCAGCTTGACGGCATCATCGCGCCGCCGCCGGTGGTAACTAGCCTGGTGGCGCGCGGTCTGCTGTTTGGTATCCAGTTGAACTGGGGATTGCCGCATGGGCCTTCGATCATCGAGCGGACGGAGCTGTACTACTCGCAGACTTCCAGCTTTGAGGCCGCGATTCCCCTCGGCGTGTTCGCCTATCCGCAAAACACGCATACCTTGATGGGGCTGAGTGCAGGCAATGAGCTGTGGTTCTGGGCGCGTCTTATCGACAGGAACGGCGTGGCAGGAGATTGGTTTCCGACAGGTGCAGGCGTCCGGGGGCAAGCCAGTTCGGACGCTGATCCGATCCTGGGGCAGATAGGCGGCCAGATCGGGAAAGGCATGCTCGCCCCGGAGCTGGTGAAGGAAATTGAATCAGGGGGCGGTGCTGCTACCGAGATCTTCGAAATCAAGAACGATCTTGACGCGATGATTGGCATTAAGGCCGGCGTCACGAAGGACGGCAAGTATTACGGCGCTGGCATGGGTGTTGGGGTGGAAAAAACGCCGGACGGCATGCAGACCGAAGTGCTGTTTCTCGCGGATCGGCTGGCGCTCATCAATCTGGAAAATGGCGCGATCTCCGCGCCGTTCGTCATCCAGAACGGACAGACGTTTATCCGATCGGCGTTCATCCAAGACGGCACCATCACCAGCGCCAAGATCGGCGAGTACATCCAGTCTAACAACTATGTCCCGGGCGTGTCTGGCTGGAGATGGAGCAAGGATGGAACCATGGAGAACAACGGCACCGGGGCGGGAGGAAGGCGTGTGGAAACGCCGGGTGATACGAAGATCTACTACCCGAACGGCCAGTTGGCAATCGCGATGGGGATCAATGTCTGATGGCCGCCGGTCTTAGATCATGGACGCCCAGCGGGCGTTTGCAGTTCGATTCCAACGGCTATCACGGGCTTCTGCTAGATACGTTTCTCGCTAAAGATGGCGTTCCCGGAACGAAGTCTTACGACATCTCAGGGGCCATTTTGCAGGCTGCCGTGTTGCCGTTGTGGCCAACTTTTAATGGGGGTATCACTGGAATACCTTTCGTGGCCTATGCCACTACAGGCGCTAACTCGGTTTCGTGGAGTTGGCCCGATTGGTTCGGTAAGGGAAACCCTTGGTACATCCCCAGCCGCATCATTGTGTATACGAGGACATGATGGCCAGGCTTGTTACGTACAACGAGGCCGGTGTGCTGACGTTTGACAGCGCATACCGGCAACTGGTGGTGTTGGGTAGCGGTTCCGCCACGCTTGGCATCGTTGCTATGAACAGGTATCGAAATCCACTTTACTGGACGAGCGGAGTTGTTCCGTTGACACCTGGCGCCGTACTGCGTGCCTTTCAGGGGCCGTACCCGGCCGTAGGTGTTCAGGATGTGAATGGCAACGCGTACATCCGCGGTTGCAGCAATGACCCAACGCAAAAACAGATAAGTGTTTCGTATTTTGATCTGGGCCCTCCAAGCGTAATGGTCGCTGGCGGCGCGGGTTTGGTCATGTACACGCCGAGCGGCGAGCTGGCGTTCTCCAGCGCGCAGCCCGCGGCCAAGCTGGTACGCCCAGGGGCGGTCGTAGCTGGGCGGTCGTACGCGGCGATTCCCGTCAACAGCCGATTGAACATCACTGTCTATGGTGTTGGATCAATCTCGCCAATGTGGACGGGGTGTTCGGCGGCGTCAATGAACGGCACCACACTAGTTACACGAGCGCCAAGAGGCGGACAGAGTGGTGAGTACCCCTGGGGAAATACTGCCGGCCTCGCATTCAACTACACGCCGTATGTCGGAACCCACAACGGAGAGTGGATTGGGCCTTCGGTCGACCCCTTGATTTTTGATGTTACCGACGCCTTCGCTTGAGAGCGTCACATTCCAGTACACAGCCCGCCTCGGCGGGCTTTTTTTCGCACATACAACGGGAGCAGCAATGCGAACCCATCAAAGGAGTAGTGACATGGAACCAAGTTCGGGGGTAGCGGCGGGGGCGGGAGCTGGAGCCGCGGCCGCCGCTGCTGCGCTGAAAGTTGCGGCGGCGCACGGTGCATTTGCGGCGCTAGCCGCCTTGCTGGGGCTGCTGATCCTGCCGCCCAGGACGCGGCGGGAATTCGTGGTGCGCACTGTATCGACGGTGATTTGCTCATTTGCGTTCGGCCCTGCCGTGGCGGCGGCAGTGCTGGCGTGGTTCCCAGCGCTTACCGAGTCGCTGGCCTGGCTGGCGCACAACATAGGCGGCGATGACGAATTTCTCGCAAAGATGTACGTGCTCGGGCCTTGTTCGTTGCTGGCTGGCCTGCCGGCTTGGTGGGTGCTAGGCGGGTACATGCGCTGGATGGCACGCATTAAGGAGATTGGGCTGATGGCTTGGATTGATGAATTGATGGCGCGCCTTCCTTGGTGCCGTCGGGGTGGGGAGGAATGACCATGGACCTCAAGACGATCAGCGAAAGCGCGATCACGCCTGCGCTGACGCTGCTGCCGGCCGCCATGGATACGCAGGCGGCGCGTGCAATGCTGCTGGCAATCGGCCTGCAGGAAAGTCGATTCACGCACCGCCAGCAAATCGGCGGCCCTGCGCGGGGCTTCTGGCAGTTTGAAAAGGGGACGCGCGTGAGCCGCGGTGGAGTGTGGGGTGTGTTCCTGCACGCCGCCAGTAAGGGGCATCTGACTGCGCTGTGCAAGGCGCGCAGCGTGGCTTGCGACCCGGACTCGATCTATGCGGCGTTGGAGTACAACGACGTGCTGGCGGCCGGCGTGGCGCGCCTGCTGCTCTGGACCGATCCGAATGCGCTGCCGGCCGTTGGCGACTCGGACGCGGCGTGGTCGCTGTACCTGCGCACCTGGCGGCCGGGCAAGCCCAAGCCGGATAGTTGGCCGGATCTCTACCGCCAGGCCGTCGCGCAGGTGCGGCCATGAACCCTTTCCTGCGCATGGCGGTGCCCTGGATCGGCGGCGCGGCGGTGGTGATGGTGCTGGGCGCGGGCGTGGCGCTGTACGGATCCAGCCGCTACCACGACGGCATCGCCGAGGCCAACGCGGACCACACCATGGCCGAGCTGAACGAATTCAAGGCCCAGACCGGCCGGCTGGCCGGCATCGCCACCACCTTCGAGGCGAGCGTAGCCGAGCTGCGCGCCGCTGAGCCCAAGGTCATCGAGAGGTACACCCGTGTTGAAGTCCAAAGCCCTTTGCCTGCTGGCTGTCGTATTGACGCTGGCCGGCTGCAGCACATCAACGAAGCCGGCCGCCTGGCCAATACTGCCGGCCAACCTGGCCCAGCCGTGCCCGTCGGTGCCCGAGGTGACCAGCGATAGCTGGGACGACTTCGCGCGCAGCTACATGGCGCTGGCGGTGCAGTATGGGCAGTGTGCGGCGCGTCATCGGGCTACGATTGAGGCGTGGCCGAGATGAAAAAGCCACCCGGAGGTGGCATTGCCCTGCTAGGTGGCCTGAATATCCATTAAGGTGAACGTTGAGCGAACCTGTCTTCCTACGGATCTCACGTCCTTGACCGCCAAATTTGCTCGAACTTTCGCGCCGAGAAATTTCCGTAGCTCTTGGTCTTGGTTCAGTCTCAGGCGAGCGAGCAGGTCGCGATCTACCCGGCCCTTTACAACTTGACCCGGGGGGGCGACCTCCAATTCGAATCGTTGACTATCAGGAGTGATGTACAAAACACCGTATTCCCAGCGCTGAGACTCTTCCAGGGCCAGCGTGTCAGTCTTTTCCCGGGCGATGCTGATGTCTTCGCGATCAAGTTGAAAGTCCGTGTCTCCTTCAACGATACGCATCGTAGCGCCGGATTCATCCAACAACGCAAAGAACTCACGAAGCGAGATGAGAATCCGCTCATCCAAAAACTCAGCAGCGTCCTCAATGTCGTTCTTCACGAGGTCACGAATCAGGGTGGTGACCTCTTCTACTGAGCGCTTCAAAGGAGTGTCTAGAAGCTGCTCCTGTTCAATTTTTGCGGCTTCTTCGAGGACGAAACCGAATGAACCGCGAGCAACCTCCGTGACAAGCAATGACGCATCAGGTTTCTTTGGTACCCGGCCGCGGTCCTTTAGCACCTTTCCTTCGGCAGCAGTCGCGTAGCGCTTGGCGACGATAGCTTGAAACGTGTCGATCGCACGCCCAGCGAAGGTGGCATCAATTCCGCGAGAACCAACAACTGGCTTGCCCCCAAAATAGAGAGCGATCGCGGCGTGATTGCAGTCCTGCGCTGCTAGAGCCTGAATAGCTTCTTGCAGCTGGCTTTTTCGCTGGGAGAATTGGTACCAGCCAATGGGATCGTCGTCTTGCTGCCGAGTAGCAAGCAAGGATTCCACGTTTGCCAGATCCGCTTTCAATGATGAAATTTCCAGATTCTTTAGCATCGAGGTCTCCTAGGCTTCCGCACGCAGCGCGTCACGTTGCGCTTCGAGGTGTAGGGTGGCGTCGAGGTCATCTTCGTCCAGCCCGATCTGGAGCATTCCTTTCCAAAGGCTCGTCTCCCTCTGATGCGAGAACAAGCCGAACCAATACCGAGTGTCATCCACAAGTTTAGTCGAATCCTTGCTCAAGTCCACGAAATACGCGTCGCATTTGAACGTCTGCTTAGTTTGCCGCGGATCCAGCAAGTGGGAATAGCTCCCCAAAAAATCTTGCGCAGTTCCAGGCAACCTGCCAAACGTCACGACGTCGACGTCTGCGGGTGCGCGGCCGCGCGTGACCTCAACGTTCTCGACAAAACTCCCGTCGATCCATTGGAATCCGGATGACACCCCGGCCCTTTTTAAAGCTGTTCGATAGTCTAAGAGGCCCAGCAATAGCTCGACTCTTTCTAGGGACGTACCTAAATGAACTGCCAAGTCGAGAACGGAGCTTTTATAGGGAGACATCTGCGCGCGGTTGCCCGGAACGTCACCCGTAAAGGGAGGGAGCACACCGGAAATGTTGAAGCTTGGAATCATCGCTAAGTCTCTTCTCCGATCATCGCCGGCAGCATAGGTGGCCTGCTACCGTATCAAGTCATAAAGATGCAATTTTCGTGTTTGGTTACAGCGGGATACTGTGCTTGCACGAAGTTCGGCGTCACAGGTCTATGCGGGGCCTGGAAGCGGCTCTACGACCGCACCCACTGCCCCACCTTATCATCCCGCAGCCTGGCGCCAGCTTAGACGAAAACGCCCCAACCCGTGAGGGGCCTGGGGCGAATGCGCTGCGGCGGCCGGCATGGGCGTTGCGAGCGTAATAAATCTATCACGGCCATTGGCTTCGTGGTGGCGTCAAGCTCGCTCAATGGTCCATTGCATCCACCAGCCTTGGTAGTAGCGCACGCCTGCTATTTCTTCGAAGCCGACGACCATCATGCCGCGGTCTGACGCGAAGGTCAGGAGTTGAGGTTCAAGTAGATCGGGGATGGCGCTAGGCACAGTGGCGCCGAACTTCGCCAGCGCGTCCATAGTCATGCGCGGAACATGCCGATTCAGGCCTTTGTGAAGCATGGAGTACATCCGGACCGTGCCCACGACGGGCTGGCCTGGATCGTTGTCGCGGCGGCGTTCGCCGAGGTGGTGGGTGCGTAGGACGCAGCACTGGAATTGCACGATCTTGCTCAAAAATACTGTATGTTTGTACAGTATAATTTGGTCTGAGATTGGTGCAATTAGGCCCCGATTTCGGCCGTTAGGGGATGGAGCATGGCGGACGTGACGGACTGGCAGCAGAGGGACGAGAACTACTGGGCGGGGCTTGGTGGCTGGACTATCTGCCGGGTGTTCGCGCAGAACCGGTGGCAGTACGAGGTCTGGGCGGCGAACGGTACACGCCACGGTATGGAGCCATCCCTCGCTGCCGCGATCACGCTCTACGACAAGGTCAAGCCGACGCCATAGGTGGCACAGGTTCGATAGCGTCGGGTAGTTGGTACTTAGAGTTCCCCACCTCCTGGCGCACAGGATTCCAAGTAAAGGCGGCTTCGGGCAGTCCTTGAGAGAGCAGTGGAACCACCTGCATGGCGGTTAGGTCGGGGTCGATCCATTGCAGCGCCAGATCAGGAGGCAGCGCCACCGGCCGGCGGTCGTGTACGTCGACCATGCCGCCCGCGGCGTCATTGGTCACGATGGCGAAGCCGTGGGTCTCGTCCTTCTCGGCGCCCGGCCGCCAGTTGCTCAGGCCGGCAAAGAACAGGGGGCCACCGTCGGCGGCGTGTATGTAGTACGGCTGCTTGGGCACCTTCGCTCCATCGCCGAGGGCCTTCCATTCGTACCAGCCATCCGCCGGCACCAGGATACGTCCATGGGCCGTCAGCAGCTTCCACGGCCAAGCGTTGGCGAGGATCTTGTCCAGTCTCGCGTTTGACATGAGGTACTTGGAATTGTGGGGGCGCCAGCCCCAGGGCAGCCGCTCCAGTTCGAAGTCGCCCGCGAGCCGATGCATTGCCATGGGCCGCGTCCCTGGCGGGATGTTGTAGCGGGGGCCGGCCGGGTCATCGAAGACCCGGCGAGGGTTGGGAAAGATGCGCTCGACGTAATCGAGCGGCCCGGACTTCTGGACGATGCGACCGCACATGACGCACTCCTGACCAGGGGGGAAGGGTCAGTATAGGATCAGCGGCCGGGATCAGGTTGGGCGGCCGGTAGGTGTCGCCTGCGCTCAATTTCGGCCAGATAGGCGGCGGTCAGTGCCTCCAACATGGCTTTTTCTTCGGGCGTCAGGGCTTCCCAGTCCTGAGGGGTGATGGTGTCGAAGGGCCAAGCTTCCATAGCGGTCAGTCTATGCCGCTCATGGCGCTTTCGGCACCTCTGGATTGACATGTAGGACTGCACGCAGGCTGTTGCTGGTGCCGCTGCACGCATGGTAGTTCGCGTTAGAACCGATGCCCGGAGACCCGCATAAACACGTAGTCTGTTCTCTAGGTTGGTTCTAACGCAGCACGTAAAAAAACCAATTAAATCAGGTGGATATCTCCTTTCTTTACGGGCCTTCTAAGCCCGGGGTCGGGGGTTCGAGCCCCTCCTGCCGCGCCAGGAATTTTCGTGGAATCAATGATTTACGCGTGTTTGGTTGGCGCCGGCATGGCAATTATTAGAATAATCTGGCCGGCGTCGGAACGTTAACAGCGGCAAGATCACGCTGTGCAGCTGGTTTGACCTTCGGCTATATTCCGGCTTCCCGGCCGCAGCACTTTGTCGCCTTCGTTCTGGAGCCGGTTGAAGCGACCGCACCCTTGCCCTTGCCGCGGCCGACATCCGGGGACTCCTGGCGGTGAACGAATTGAGATGAGACGAATGAAGTACGCAGCTCTGATTTTGTCGGCGGTATTGCTTCAAGGTTGCGCCGGATCGCCCTTGTCGAACCTGGTCATGAACCAGCGCTATCAGACGACCAGCGACGTGACGGCTTCGTGGGTTGGGGCGTCGGAGGATGATCTATACATGTCCTGGGGACCTCCGCAGTCCAGCCAGGTCCTGTCTAACGGCCGGGCCAAGATCGTTTCCTACGGCTATGCATGGGTCACGAATACCAGCGACTCCACGACTTGGAATTACGTTCCCGAGTATTCCAGATGCGATCAGCGGTTTCTCGTGGAAGATCACATCATCACCCGCTGGTTTTCCTCGGGTGGCTGCCCGAAAAGGCCCAAGGGGGCCAAGCTGATTCCCGGTGACACGCCGATACCCAAGCCAACCCTCTAGTCGGCCGCATCTCCCGGAAAACCCGCCAAACGTGCATTGGCGGGTTTTTACATTTCCGCTGCCTGGCCCGAGCGGTAGGGCCGCGACCTTCCCATCCGCCTGCGCGGGTTCGGCTTCCCGTGGTCCACTCCATCGCCCTAGGCTCTGCTCATGACGCAGCGGTCATCGGCGCCCTCGCTCCCGCGGCCTTCGCCCCTGCGCTTGCGGGTGACGGGTTGGGGGGGCGGCGGGCCTCCAGTCTCTGCCGTGAACAGGGCCAC
This sequence comes from Achromobacter sp. HNDS-1, assembly GCF_040084795.1. NCBI lineage: Bacteria > Pseudomonadati > Pseudomonadota > Betaproteobacteria > Burkholderiales > Alcaligenaceae > Achromobacter > Achromobacter sp. HNDS-1. The sequence continues at coordinate 1,494,020 of NZ_CP157584.1, read as the reverse complement.
CCTGGGACACCACTGTGCGGCTCGTCCTTGAAGCCTGGAACTTTTTGCTTGCGGTCGTCACCCACAGAGACGTGACGCGTAAGGATGCCCCTAATGTCAATGTCTCCCTCTCTAGAAGCGCGCCCTGCCGCTCTCGCCGTGAGCGCTTCATCAACCCAGGTTCAGACCCGCGATCTCGAAGCAGCGGTGCGGCTGGAGCGATATCTGATGCTCCAGGATAAGGTCCGGCAACAAGCTGGCATCGTCCAGGGGCTGAACGACCAGCTTCGCCTGTTGGGGCAGGAAAAGGCCTCGTTGGTTGGCGACGTCTCACTGTCGCAGGCATCTCAAGGCCGGTTGTTGGAGCTTGACGATGAAATCAACAGGTTGGTTGCGCTGCAGACAAAAGAGAGTGTGCGTCTGCGGGAAATGTCTGCCAAATTGGCAGAGGCAATGGAAGCCGTTAACGCGGTCCAGGCAAAACTCTTTGATACCGCAAGTAGCGTGATCACCAATCTCCGCTGAGCGTCAAGCGGCCAAGGCTGGGGGGAAGACTTGCGCCACGGGATCTGGGACAGGGAACGCTGCGCCAAAGGTGCGCCATGGGCCAGCGAGGCTTGGAGCGGACTAGCTAAGCATGGAGCGGCGGGAGTTTCCCGCATTGGCAGGCGTCTGGCCCATCGCTAATTCCAGTTGCGGCCTCATGCGGTGAGGATCCCCGTCTATTGGCGCGGGAATGATCTTTGTCCGCCTCGCTCCCTGTGCGAGGTAGAAAGCTTCCGCATGAGGTTCCGCGTCGATCGTCAAGACCGTCGCACCGCGTTGCCCAGCGGTTTCCACTGCATGGGCGAACAAGGCGCGGCCAAACCCCTGGCCAATCCATTTCGGGTCGAGCCACAGATTTTCCAGCGCCCACGCGCCGTTGCCGGCAGCCGCCAGCGTGTAAAAGCCGATCACACCGGCGTCGTTCTCGGCCACGACGAAGGGACCCGTGTCAAGCCAGGATTCACGCGGGGTCAGATCTTCGCGCCACTGTTCCAGTTGCCGCGCTGAGTAACCCCAATGCCCCTTCGACGCGAGCGCGAGCTGCCCCAGGCGGGGGATGTCTGAAAGACTTGCAGGACGAAAGCGCATCAAGGTTCCCTTCGGACGGCGATTGACAAGCCGTAGGGTACCGCAACGGGTGCGGGGATCCCTGCGCGCTTCGGCATGGCAATTGCTTGCGGATCCCACCGGCCAATGACGGCCGGCGAAACGGGAGATGACCATGTTTGCTCACAACAAACGCTTGCAGTACACCGTGCGCGTCGCGCAGACCAATCCCGGGCTGGCCAACCTGTTGTTGGAGCAGTTCGGCGGCCCCCAGGGAGAGCTGGCGGCGGCGTGTAGGTATTTCACTCAGGCGCTAGCGGAGGACGATCCGGGGCGAAAGGACATGCTGCTGGATATCGCCACCGAGGAGCTGAGTCACCTCGAAGTGATAGGTACGTTGGTGGCCATGCTTAACAAGGGAGCCAAGGGCGTGCTTGCAGAAGCCACGGAATCGGAGGCCGATATCTACCGGCGCTTGAACGGGCCGGGCAATGACTCACATGTGACGCAAGTGCTCTTCGGTGGCGGGCCCGCGCTGGTCAATTCCGGCGGTCAGCTTTGGAACGCCGGGTATATCGATACCATCGGAGACCCCTCCGCGGATCTGCGTTCGAACATCGCCGCCGAGGCGCGGGCCAAGATCATCTACGAGCGACTGATCAATGCCACTGACGATCCCGGCGTCAAGGAGGCGCTGGGCTTTCTGATGACGCGTGAAGTGTCGCATCAGCGCTCGTTCGAGAAGGCGCTGTATTCAATGGAGCCGAACTTCCCGCCCGGAAAGCTGCCAGGCGATCCGCGCTTTGCCAACGTCTACTTCAACATGTCGCAGGGAGAGGGCGATACGCGCGGGTCGTGGAATAGCGATGAGCATTTCAACTATGTTTCCGACCGCGACGAGCAATGCGCCATTGATGGAGACGGGCTGGCGTCGGTAGGTCTTGCCGAGGATGAAACGAAGGCGCTGCAAGCCATGGTCGCCCGTACGGCATCGGATCCCGCCGTCGACCCGGTGACAGGCACGGAGCTGGGCGACGGCAGCATGCTGACGGATCGCGATCAATATTAAGAGGAGGCCTCATGTCCAAATCACCCTTTCATGCAGAGTCGACGAGCGAACGGCATAACGGTCAGCCGCAGGTCGATCGTCCCGGACGGGATTCAGCCAATCCCGACCCGGATACGGGGTCGGGTTACCCAGCCGGCGGTCATAGACGCGAGCAAGGCAAGGATGCGTACGGTCGCGGGCCGCTGCAACGTCGACAGGCTGGACTGCCCCCTGAGCCGGACAGCAATGCGCCGCTCGAAAAATCGCGTTGAATATCTCAACTTTGGCGGCCGCCTGGGGAGCGGCCGTCCTATTGGGGCGATCGACCCGCACCCCGCGCATGCCGTGCCAGGTCGGCCAGATGTGAATGACTGCAGACCGCGTTGGCGCGTCCTCGGTGGGACGCGTGGGCCCGGGCTCGATAGCGCCTCCAGGGCCCTGCCGCCGCAAGAACACGCTGGCGGGCATGGAAGAGGCCGGCCAGCGCGAGCGGCACGCGCAAGTCGCCCGGTGCGCCGTCAGGGTGACTCCGGGTCGGCGTGGACGTCCATGCGCTACCCGTGGCTTTTCGGTCCGCGGCGATCAGGCATTACTGAGGCGTGTCCTGCGCGGGTTTGAACGTCTTGGAATCTTCATTCGGCCGCGACGTGGCGGGGGGGGCGTCGAATTCGGTCGCTTTCTTGAGTGGGGTGTGGGCGGCGATATCCAGATCTGGCAAGGAGGATTGGCACGGGCCTGGTTAATTCCGGTTCACTTACGGCTCGTGGGGGATTTCCATGGCACGCAGTGGTGTGCATGGTAAACCCGGGCTTTAGCCCATTACCCATCCAACGTCTTGAACAGCCATGGTCAATATCTCCCGCGAAACTTCCGAGCAGACCGAGCAACGCCTCCGACGCGTCATCACCGAGGCGCGATTGCGCATATATCCGGGCACCTATGCGTTCACTGAATTTCCTCTGGATGATTTTCCCGGGGCTGTCCGCGAAGATGCGCTTGCGCTGGTGCGGGACGACAATGTGTGGAGCCAGCTTATTCCCAGCGATGGGACGCATGAAGAACCATTCGGGCTCTTTCGATTCCATTTTCCGCCGGGCGCGGACAACAGCGGCTTCGTGGGGTGGCTGGCGACGCATTTAAAGAATCGGTTTGGCACAGGCGTATTTGTCACGTGCGGGCAAAATCATTCGGATGGCGGCATATTCGACTACTGGGGGGTGCCGGCGAGGCTCGCGGAAGAAGTGTTTGGCGAGGTGCGGCGGCTGGTCGAAGGGCGCTGATCAATCCATGTGCCGCACGCGCTGACCGTGCGGTTCGGCTCACGCATTCCCTTTGATTGGGCTGGATTGTCTTGATTTGAGACTCGTTCCAAGTGTTCGCTCGCAATGATGAGAATATCTATTAGTTGAGCCTGTGGAATGGTCTTTTCCGTTGATGGAATATTTGGCAGAATAAAAGCCCGGCCTTTATTCCTCGCGGACGCCCATGAGCAGACATAGATTTGCCCTGAGCAAGATGATCAGCGCGGCAAGAAAAAACTGGCGCCCCTTTCTATTGGGCGTGTCGGCCGTATTCTTGCTCGCGTTCCTGTGTATTTTGTATTTACTGGATTCGGCGCGCACCGAACGTGCCGCTTTTTTCATTGGCGGCACATTCGCAGGCATGGTCGGCCTCGCGATGTTGGTCTGTCGACGCTGACCCTGGCGGCCCCAGCGGCCCGTCCTCGTTGGCGGCCGGGCGCGCCTCGCATGCGCGGCGCGGCGGCCCATGGCTGCGCGCGGTGTACAGCCCGTAACCACCGCTACGGCCTTGTTTCAGGGAAGGGCCATACACTGCGCGCATCTTCATTCCTGAGTGGTTGCCATGAAAATCATCTGTGCCTTGGCGGTGCTGGCGTCTTTGCTGGCCGGCTGTGCGGTGTACACGCCAGACGGCGCCGTGGTGGTGGATCCGCACCGGGGTGGCGGCGGCGGATTCTGCCCGCCAGGCCAGGCCAAGAAGGGCAATTGCTGACCGCTGGCGCAATGCTGGCGCGGCATGGCATCGCCAGTCCCCGCGTCCGCCGCCGGTCAGCCTAGACGATGACGGGCGCCGTAAGCCGCATCCTCGTGGCCACCGGCGCGCCGCTCCCGTCCGCGCTCCGCGTGCTTTACCAAGCACCGCAACGCTGTTGCTCCCATTATCGGTATCGCCGCCGGCCGCTAGCGGCGCATGCCGCTGCCTTCGTGGCCGATCCCGTCTGAACAGGAGGGGGGCCGGGCCGGCGTACCCGGCTCCGCGCGGGCGCCCTGGTGAATGTCTGCACGCCTGACTACGGTATAGTCGGCGCGCAAACGGACCAGGAGGGAAGATGCGCAAGGTGTTGATGGGAATGATCGTGGTCGCGCTGGCTGGTTGCGGTTCGATACCGGTGGATATCGAAACCGCGCCGCGCGCCAAGGCGTCGACGGTGATGGAACCCGCTTATCTGGTGGCGGGCGCCGACAAGGGCGTGGTGCGTATCGTGCGCGACGGCGGCATTGCCGGTTCCGCCCTCAACGCGGTCATCTATGTGGACGGCCGCTATATCGCCAGTCTCGATTCCAACCGCGTGCTGGAATTGCAGGTTCCCGCGGGAGCGCACCGGGTCGGCCTGCAGATGATGAACGTGGGCGAGCCGATCCAGTATCTCGACCTGGATGTGGTGGCCGGCCGTACTTATGATTTCCGGGTCAGCGTCACCGGCAACGGATGGACGGCGGACGGGCACCTGGACCGCCTGAGATAATCATTCCCCTGCATTCCATGTTTCGCTCCCTGTTGCCGAGCCTCTGCGCGCTGCTCGCCTGGTTGCCCGCGCAGGCCCAACCGACCTGGCAGTATCTCCTGCCGCGGCCGGATGGTTCGGCCATCGTCTACTACCTGCAGCGGCACGACCCGGCGCGGGCCGCCGACAGCCTGCTGGTGGTGGCGCAGGGCTCCGACTGCAACAGCGTGGCGCACAATCGCGCCATCCACCGGTACCTGCGGCATGCCCTGCCAGGCGCGGACCTGCTCACGGTCGACAAGTACGGCATCGAGGTCTCCCTGCCGTACCGGGACGACGACGGCAGCGAAAGGGCCGACTGCCCGCCCGCATATCTGCGGCACGACAACTTTGATCAGCGCGTGCGCGATTACGCGGCCGTCATCGGCCTGTTGCGCCGGCAGGAGGGGTATCGCCGGGTAGTGGCCGTGGGCGGCAGCGAAGGCGCGGTGGTGGCGAACCTGCTGGCCGCCCGGGGCGGCCTGGTGGATGCCAGCATCGCCTTCAATGGCGGCGGGCGCTGGTTCCTGGAGGACGTGCTGCACGGCATTGCGACGGGCGATGCGCCAGCGTCCGAGAAGGCGCAATCCATCGAGGGATTGCGTGGCTTCGCCCGCTACGTGAGCGAGACGCCGTCGTCCGACCTGGTCGCGAGCAATCATGGCCACGAATGGTGGCGCCAGGCGCTGGCGCTGGATCAGCGGGCGCTGCTGGAGCAGGTGCGCACGCCGTTGCTGGTGATCCAGGCAGGCGCGGACACGTCGGTGTCGCCGGACTCGGTGGCGCGGATGGTCGATGCGCTGCGGCGCGCCGGCCGCGGCAATATCGAGTATCGCGCCTATCCCGGATTGGATCATGGCCTGCGCGAGCCCGACGGCACGCCGCGCATGGGCGAGGTGGCGGCGGACATGGCGGCGTGGATCGGGGCGCTGCCGCCGCCCGCGCCCTGAGCGCCTTTTCTACAATACGGGCTGGCTTCATCAGGACAGACCATGCCCACTCCCCAGGACATCATGCGGCACTACGACTCGGATCCGGACGAGGATCCGTGGGTGCGCGGCAGGCCGGCGCCGGAGCCCGTGCGGGTCGCGCCGTACGACCCCGAGTGGCCGGCCCTTTACGCGCGGCTGGCCGCGGATATCGGCGCCGCGCTCGGCGCGGCGCTGCTGCGCATCGACCATGTCGGCTCGACGGCGGTGCCGGGCCTGCCGGCCAAGCCGGTGGTGGACATCGATGTGGCGCTGGCCGATCCGGCCGACGAGCCCGCCTATGTGCCGGCGCTGGAGGCCATCGGCTACGTGCTGGTGATCCGCGAGCCTTCGTGGCATCAGCACCGCTGCCTGCAACGGGCCGCGCCCCGGGTCAACCTGCATGTGTTCGGGCCGGACTGTCCCGAGAACATCCGCCACCGCATGTTCCGGGCGGCCGGTTTCATCTAGCGCCTGCGATCAGCGCCCATGCTCAGGGGGTGACGACGGCGCGGCGATGCTGTACAGGGCGGGATGGGCCGATTGCGGCGGCGGGAGGACAACACGTCGAGCCGGGCCATTTCCGCCGCATGATGGCTTGCGCGGAAATGTGTCGGACATCGGCGCACATGATGCTGTTGGGCGCCGAAAACCATGCGCAGGTATGTAATGTCTGCGCCTCCGCATGCCGGGCCTGCGCGGCCAGTTGTGACGCCATCGAGGGGATGCGTGCATGCGCGGACACTTGCCGCGCGTGTGCACAGGCCTGTGAACGCATGAGGGGATGAGGTGTTCGGCAGCGGGGCGACTCAGCTGCCGACGATCTGGTCGATATGGCGCGCTTGGTCATGGAAGACGAACGGCCGGCGCAAACCGCGCGCTGAACGCGATGGGGTGGCAGTCTTTTCGGCCAATGCTGGCCGCCTTATCGGACGCCGCCCGTGCTCCTCGCCATGGCGCGGGCGTAGACCTCCAGGGTGCGGTGCATCTGGCCCGCCAGGCGCAAGTGCGATTCGGCATAGTCGCGCGCGTGGGCCACGGCGGCGGCGGTGGCGGCGGGGTCGTTGCGGATCCGCGTGATGCGGTCGGCGAAGCCGTCGATGTCGCCGGGTTCGGCCAGCCAGCCGGTGGCGCCGGGCCGGACGAGCTCGGGCAGCCCGCCGACATTGCTGGCCACCACCGGGCAACGCACCGCGAACGACTCCGGCACCACGCGCGACCACGCTTCGGTGGCGGAAGGCACCAGCACCACGTCGGAAGCGTGCATCATGTCGGCCACATCGCCGCGGTGACCGGTGAACACCACATGCCCGGCGATGCCCAGCTGCAGCGCCAGATTGCGTAGCGCGTCCGCATAGGACTGGGTGGTGGCGGTGGCCATGCCCACCACCAGGGCGGCGGCCGGCACCCCCTGGCGGCGCAGCCGCTGCACCACGCGCAACAGGTCGGCCTGGCGCTTTTCGGGGCGCAGCATGCCGATGGTCGAGATCACGCAGGCGTCCGGGGCCAGCGTCAGTTCGCGCCGCACCAGGCGGCGCACGCTGGATTTGTCGGCGGCGCGGAAGAAATCCTCGCCGGCCCATTCCCCCACCACACTGATGCGGTCGGCGGGCGCGAGCCCGGCATCGACCAGCGCGTCGCGGCCGGCCGCGCTGGTGGCGATGACCTGATCGCAACCCAGCTTCCATTCCAGGCGGCGGCGCGCGCTGGTGGGCATGGGCTTGGCGAAGTGGCGTGTGCGCACCACGGCGCACAGGTCGCGGCATAGCGCGGCGGTCTTGCCGTCGGCGCGGCTGTGGCTGTCGATGACATCGATGTGCAGCCGCCGCACCGCGCGGCGCAGCCGCAGTACGGTGAGCGGCGAGTAGGGGGCGTCGAAGTCGATGTCGATGGTGGCGATGCCGCGCTGGCGCGCCGCCAGGTTGATGGCGCTGCGCGCGGGCGCGGCGATGGCCGCGTCATGGCCGTGGCGCGCCAGCCAGCCGGCCTGGTCGAGTGTGCGGAATTCGAGTCCGCCCAGGCTTTTTTCGCCGAGAGTGTGCAGGATTCGCATGGCCTGAATAAAGGAAGGGATCGGCCCGATTGCGTCAGGCGCGCGCCAGGGGCGCGTGCGCCAGAACCTGCTCGCAGGCGTGCAGGACCTGGTCCGGGGTGATCGAATTGATGCCGTCGGGCGGATGCCGGGGCACCACGTCGGCGGCGCCGCGTCGGCGCCAGAACCACTCGGGGTTGGGCTGGTTGAAGACGCCGACGTACGGCACGCCGGCGGCCTGCGCCACATGCGACGGGCCGCAGTCGTTGGCGACCACCAGCCGCGCGCGCAGCATGATCGCGCTCAGCTCGGATAGCGGGCGGCAATAGGCCACCTCGACATCGGCGCGGCGCAAGGCGTCCAGCTCGGCGCGTTCGCGCGCTTCCTGCCGCCCCAGCACGAAGGTGTAGCGGGTGTCGGCGCCCAGCAGCGGCTTGAGCCGGTCGGCCAGCCGCAGGTAATGCGCCAGGCTCCAGCGCTTGAACGGGCCCGAGCCGCCACCGGGAACAAACACCACGTCGGCGCCGAGCGTGGTGTGGCGGTGCGTCCGGGCCAGTTCGGTGAAGCAGCGGCGCGCCGTTTCCTCGGCGTTCAGCGGGCGGTATGCAGCCAGCAGGCGCAGGTTGGCCAGGCCGATGTATTCGGCCTCGTCCTTGCGATGGCAATGGGTCCACACCAGGTCGCTGAAGCGGGCATTGCGAAAGCCCAGGCGGATGGCCGGCAGCCGCAGCAGATTGATCAGGCCGAAGCGCTCGCTGCTGTGGTGCAGGCTGACCGAAACCCGGGTGTGGCGTGACAGGCTGCCGAGGTAATCGCGCAGGGTGCGCGCGCGCAGGAATTCGTCGACCCAGGGCAGGCCGCGATAGATGTGGCCGACATCGTCGCGCGCCACCACCTTGACCCGCTTGTCGGGCCACCATGCCTTGAGTTGGTACAGCGTGGCGAAGGCGACGATCTGGTCGCCCAACTGGGGCTGGCTTCTGACGTAGACAACAATGTCCGACACGCGACCTCTCCGGGGTAGCCTATGTATTGGCTACGAAATCTAAAGGAGGAGGCGGCGAAATTTTCTTCGATAGATTTAAAGAATGTGAAGATTGGGTCGGCGCGGCTTAATAGAAATACATATCTGCGGCGCCGGGAGAGGGGATGGCCGTGCGGCGGAGACGGGCGCCCCGGCCGCATGGCCCGCGCGCCGCGTTCAACTGATGTTCTCCCAGCCGCGCATGCCGTCCCGCGGATGCGGCGGCAGGGGCCGGGTCAGGCGGCGCGTCAGCGCCACCGCCTCTTCCAGCGTGGCCACGGCTTCGTGCGGAATGCCAAAGGCCTTGGCGGCGAGCGCGCCTTGGCGGCTGGCCTCGGCGCGCCGGGCGGCGTCCGGCTCGACGCTGATCTGGGCCCGGCACAACAGGCCCAGCCGCGCCTTGTTGTGTTTGAGCCAGAGGCCGCGCTGCTTGCGGTCTTCGTGCGTTTCGGCCGGGTCCAGTTCGATGTAGGCAATGGTGAATGGCTGGCCGGCGGCCAGCAGCGCCTCCATTTCCGTCTGCCATTGCGCGGCGTAGCCGGGCTGGGCATGGGTCGGGTCGAACAGACAGAGCGGAAAGCGCCGGACGTCGTGGATGCGGAAGGGGACCGAAAGCAGGCTCATGAGGGGCTCCTGGTGGGGGGCGAGGGGGAAGAGTCCGGTGTCGCGGGCGGCAGGCCGGCGCCAAGCGCCTTGTACAGGCCGATGGCGTGGCGCACGCGCGCCAACTGGCTCAGCGCCAGGGCGTCGCGCGCCTGGTAGGTGGTGCGTTGCGCGGTCAGCACGTTCAGATAGCCGCTCAGGCCGTTGCGGTACAGCCGCGTCGCGCGGTCGAGCGCATCCTGGCTGTCATGCACGGCCGCGGCCAGCGCCCGCTGGCGCGCCTGTTCGGCGTTCAGGCCGGCCAGCGCGTCCTCGACGTCCTGGAAGGCGCGCTGCAGGCTGCGCGCGTAGGCCAGCCGGCTCGCCTGCGCCCGGGCCTCGGCGGCGCGCACGCCGGCCGCCGCCTGGCCGCCGTCATAGACCGACTGGCTGGCGCCGACGCCAAGCGACCACAGCACGCTGGCATCGCTGAACAGGTTGTGCAGCAGGCTGGCGGCGCTGCCCAGGCCGAGCGGAATGACGAAGGTCGGAAAACGGTCGGCCGTGGCCACGCCGACCCCGGCCGTGGCGGCCGCCAGCCGGCGTTCGGCGGCGCGGATGTCGGGCCGGTTGCGGATCACCTCGGACGGCAGGGCGGCCGGCAGGGCCGGCGGCACCAGCAGCGGCTGGCCGGCGGCCATCAAACGTTGCTTCAGCTCGGCGGGAAAGCCGCCCGCCAGCACCCCGATGGCATGTGCCAGGCGGGCGGCGTCCCCCTCCAGCTCGGGTACGCGGGCCTCGGCCGCCTCGCGTTCGGCGCGCGCCTGGGCCACTTCGGCGGGGGTGCCGAGCCCGTGGCGCGCGGCGCGTTGCGCCAGCCGCTCGGCCGCCACCAGCGTGGCGATGTTGTCGCGGGCGATCGCGCCACGCGCCTGCGTGGCGCGCAGCGCGGCATAGTCGGCGGCCAGTTCGGCCAGCAGACTGACGCGTACCGCGTGGCCGTCCTGGGCGATGGCCTGCACCTCGGCGTCGGCGCGTTCGAGCGCGCGGTGGCGGCCGCCGAAGACGTCCATTTCCCAACTGGCATCCAGGCCAAGGGTGTAGGCGCGCGATTCGCCGATGCCGGGCGGGTAGTCCAGCGCCCGCGGCGAGCGCGAGGCGGTGGCATTGGCCTGCGCGCCGACCGAGGGCCCCAGGCGGCTGGCGACCTGGTCGCGTTCGGCGCGCGCCTGCGCCAGTCGCAGGCGGGCGATGGCCAGGTCCTGGTTGCGTGCCAGGGCCTGCTCTTGCAGCAGGTCCAGCAACGGGTCGTTGAAGGCCTGCCACCATTGCGTCAGCGTGGCAGGGTCGGTGGCCGCGGCGTCCGGCAGGGCTTCCGACCAGTCCTGGGGATGGGACGGGGTCTCCGGTCGATAGTCGGGGCCGACGGCGGCGCAGCCGGCGAGCGCGAGGGCCGTGGCCAGGGCCAGGAGGGGGCCGCGCGGCGCGCGGCGGCGGGGGGCGACGGGCGCCGCCGCCGGGGGCGAGTGGGGGATCCGCATGGCTGGCCTCCTACATCAGGTCGCGCAGCCAGCCGGCCAGGCGGCCGCGCGCCACGTGTGTCTCGCCGGGCTGGCCGATGTCGACGCTGCACGTCATGCCAGCCGCCAGCCGCACGCCGTCGGGCAGCGCGTCGATCTCGATGCGCACCGGGATGCGCTGCGCCAGGCGTACCCAACTGAAGCTCGCCTTGACCGCCGGCAGCCCGTGCTCGTCCTGGCCGTCGTTGTCGTCGGCGATGCCGTGCCCGATGGAGGCGACGCGGCCATCGAGCAGCGGCTCGAAGCCCATCAGCTTGATGCGCGCGGGGGCGCCGGGGCGGATCCTGCGCAGCTTGGTCTCCTCGAAGTAGCCGGTGACCCAGAAGCTGTGGGCGTCCAGCACGGCGATGCCGGGCTGGCCCGCCAGCGCGTAGTCGCCGGCGCGCAGACGCAGCCGGGTGACGAAGCCGTCCACCGGCGAGCGCAGCACGCTGCGCGCCAGGTCCAGCTCGGCCACCTCCAGCGCGGCCCGCGCGCGGCGTGCCTCGGCCTGGGCGATGGCGACGGCGCGGCCGGCGCGCTGGATGTCCTCGCGCGACACCAGGTCGTCCAGGCCGCTGCGGCGTCGCGCTTCGTCCTGGCGTTGGCGCAGGGTCTCGTCGGCGGCGGCCGCTTGCGCGCGGGCCTGTTCCAGCGCCAGTTCGAAGCGGCTGGGGTCGATGCGGTAGAGCACGTCGCCGCGCTTGACTGGCTGGTTGTCGTCGACGGCCACCTCGGACACCGTGCCTGAGACTTCGGGCGCGACGCGCACCACGTGGGCGCTGACGCGTCCGTCGCGGGTCCAGGGCGCCAGCACATAGGCATTCCAGAGGGCGGCCGCCAGCAGGCCGGCGGCGGTCAGCGTGGCCAGCGTCAGGGCCACGCGCGTGGTTTTCTTCAATATCGGAGACATGGGCATACGGCAATCAAAGGGTCAGGATCAGCAGGGACACCAGCGCCAGCGACACGGCGAACTCGAACAGGGCGGGGTGCCAGACCCGCCGCAGCAGTCCGCTGCGCGCCATCACGACGCGCAGCAGCCAGTACAGCGGCACGGTGGCGCAGGCATAGAGGAAGAATGGCGGCACATAGATGCCGGCAATGGCGAATTCACTCAGCACGGGATAGCTCCGGGAACGGTTGGGCATTGAAATAGCCGGCATGGTCCTGGATCAGCCAGTGGATGTCGGCGAAGGCGGCCATGGCCTTCTGCGCGGCCTGGCGTTGCGCGGGCGGCGTCGCCGGCTGGCGCGCCAGCAGCCGGGCCAACTGGCGGGCGGCGCGGCGCGCATGCAAGGCCCGCCGCGTGGCCGGCGCGTCGCCTTGGGCCAGGCGCTCCAGCGCCCGCTGCGCCAGGCGGGCGCCGTCGGCGGGCAGCGCGCGGCTCGCCAGCAGCCGCTGGACGCGCAGCACTTCTCGGCCGAGATGGATCGCCGCCAGGCTTTGCGCCAGGGCGACGGTCAGGGTCTCGGGCCGGCCCTTGAGCATGGCGCCCAACTGCGCCAGGCGATGTTGCTGGCGTTGCTGCCAGCCGCGCTGGCCGGGCCGTTTGCCGCGCAGCAGCGCCAGCGCGTCGTCGCGGATGGCGTGGCGCAGGCGCAGCGCGTCGCGATGGGCATCGCGCGGCAGGATCAGGCGGAAGCACAGCAACGCGAAGGCGGTCGCCAGCACCCACGCCACGGCGTAATTGGCGAAGTCTTGCAGCGCGTAGTGCATGGGGTTGTCGGCCGCGGCCAGCGTGTTGAAGGCCACCAGGTAGGCCAGCCCCGTCAACGCCGTCGCGGGGGCGCTGGTGGCATAGATGCCCGGCAGCCAGAACAGCGCCAGCGTCAGCGCCAGCAGCGGGAAGCCGTCCAGGCGCGGCAGCACGCCGAAGGCGCAGAGCCAGGCGGCCGGCACCGCGTACAGTGTGCCGCGGAGAAAGGCGCGGGCGCCGGCCGGCGGGTCGCCGGCGGTGGCCAGCAGCGCGCAGTAGGGCCCCAGCACCAGCAGCATCATGTCGCCTTGCGGCCAGCCGGTGTACAGCCAGAACAGGCCGGCAAGCACGATGGCGCTCATCGAGCGCAGGCCGTTGCGCAGCGCGCCGGCATAGTCACGATGGAAGCGTACGGGCGCGCCCGCCGCCGGCGCCCGCGGCGTCGACAGGGCCGCCAGGCCGTCCAGCGCCACCAGGTAGGCGTCCACTTGTTCGCGCAGCCGGTCGGCGGCGATCAGCAGCGCGGCCTCGTGTCGCGCGTCCGCGCGATCGGGGATGGGCAGCGGTTCCGCCAATTGCCGGCGGGCCTGGCGCAGCAGGCCCGCCGCGCGCGCCGCGTCGCCCTGCCGCAACGCCTGGGCCACCCCGTCCCAGGCCTGTTGCAACGGCGTCCGCAACGCCGCCAGGGCCGGGCAGCGCGCGTGGTCGCCGGTCGGCGCGGCGCCGCCCACCAAAGCCCCGAACAGCGCCGCCATGCCGTTGCGGATGGCGGCGGCGCGTTGCGCCAGGTCTTCGGACTCGGCCTTGCCGGCGGCCAGCACGTCGTCCACGCCGTATACCTCGGCGATCACGTCCTGCCGTGCGGATTGCGCCTCGACGGGCGCGGCGTGCTGCTGGCGCGCGATCGCGCCGGCCACGCCGGCGGCCAGCCGCTGGTATTGCGCATGCAGCCGGGCGCGCAGGGTGCGGGCGCTGAACAGGCTGCTGACCAGGCCCAGGCAGACGGCGCCGACCATCACGGTGGCGCCGCGTCCCATGACGTGCTCGAAGGTGTGCTCGGGGTGGCCCATGGCGCCGTAGGTGGCCAGGCCGATGGTGTAGCCGGCCACCACCGCGCCCGACGCGCGGAAATGGCGCAGCAGCGTCATGGCGCCGACGCACAGCCCGAGCCAGGCGCCGAAGCCCAGGATGAACAGCAGCGGCATCTGGCCGGCCACGGCCATCAATGCCACGGCCGCCAGCATGCCGACCAGTGTGCCGATGATGCGCCAGGCGCCCTTGCCGATGACGGCGCCCTGCACCGGATTGATCACCAGCAGCACGGTGGAGGCGGCCGAGAACGGCATCTCCAGTTCCAGCAGGTAGGCCACGCCCAGCGCCAGCAGGGCGGCGGCGGTCGAGCGGGCGATGTAGGCGCCGCGGGGAGTGATCAGGTCCAGCCGCGCCAGCAGGGCCAGCGCGCGACCGTGCCGGGAGGACGGGGCGTCCGCGACGGCGGACGGGGCTTGGGACATGGACGGTGCGCTCCGGAATGCTTGCGATAAGCCAGTCTAGGAGCGGCTCCGGGCGCGGAGAAGTCGAGAGTTCGCACGTCAGGCGTGCGTGGCGCGCACGGTCGGCGCGCGGCGCGGTCAGCGCGGCAATTCGTCGGCGTCGCGCGCGTCCTCGGTCAGGGCGCGGATGGTGCGGCGCAGCCACTGGTGCGCGGGAGCGTGCTGGTAGCGCGGGTGCCAGGCCTGCGTGATGAGCACCGGTTCCAGCGCCAGCGGCAGATCGAACAGGCGGATCCGCATGCCCATGCGGGCGGCGGCGCGTGCCAGTTGTTCGGGCAGCGGCAGGATCAGGTCGGAGCCGTGCAGGGCCAGCAGCGCCGCGCTGGGCGTGGGCACGGTCAGGGTGACCTGCCGGTCCAGGCCCTGTTGCGCCAGCGCGTCGTCGATCGGGCCTTGCGTCTTGCCGCGGCGCGAGACGCTGATGTGGCCCCAGCGCGCCACGCGCCGCGCGCTGATCTCGTCCTTGAACAAGGGATGGTCTTCACAGGCCACGCCGACCATGCGGGTCGTGAACAGCGGCTGCACGCGGATCTCGTGGCCCAGCGGACGCGCGGCGCTGATGAACAGGTCGACGCGGCCGGCGCGCAGCGACTCGTCGTCGATATCGTCTTCCTCGGGCATGAAGCGCAGCGTGGCGCGCGGCATGTCGTTCTGCAGCGCATCCAGCAGGCGGCCCGCGTAGATGCCGATGAAGATGTCGTTGGCGCGCACATTGAAGCGCGTGTCCAGACGCTTCAGATCGACCTGCTCGCCGGGCGCGAGCGCGCCGCAGGCCTGCTCGATCGCGTCGCGGATCTGGTCGCGCAATTGCATGGCGCGCGGCGTCGGCACCAGCGTGCGGCCGGACTGCACGAAGATCGGGTCGCCGGTGGTTTCGCGGATGCGGGCCAGGGTGCGGCTCATGGCTGGCGCGCTCAGGTTCATGCGGCGCGCGGCGCCGACCACGCTGCCTTCCTCCAGCAGGGCTTGCAGCGCGTACAGCAGGTTCAGGTCGGGTCGCATGGGATGGAGAAGAGCGGGCGCATGATCTTGTTCAGCCCGATTATGCCGCGCAAGCCGGCCGGCCACCCGCGCCGGGCGTGCGGCCGGCGCAGGGCTGGCGTGTGGCCGGCGCAGGCCTTGCCGCAATCTCCGCCCGCGGCAGGGATGGGTGGCGCCAGTTCGCCGACGGCGTCGTGACGAGCGGGAGGGCCCGCGAAAGCCCGTACAAGATCCTCGATGTATGGACTGAAATCGAGTTTGTTGCCATACTGCTCGATTCACCCGACCCATGCATTGCGGCATGTTGCCGCCATAAACTCCATGCATCACGACGACATGTCTGCGTCCTGGCCCTTGCGCTTCGTGCGTGGCGGTGGCCCGCGCTATCGCCAGATCGCCGATTTCATCGAAGGCGCCGTGGCCGCCAACCGCATGCAGCCGGGCGATCGCCTGCCGCCGCAGCGGCGGCTGGCCCAGCACCTGGGCGTGGACCTGACCACGGTGACGCGCGCCTACGCCGAGGCCGGCGAACGCGGCCTGATCGAGGCGCGCGGGCCGCTGGGCACCTTCATCGCGCGGCCGGCGGAACAGCCGCTGCAACAGATGCTGGACCTGGGCATGAACATGCCGCCGCTGCCGCTGGGCTGCGATCTGCAGGACCTGCTGCGGCGCGGTTTGGCCAAGGCCATGGAGCGTCATGACGTCGGCGTGATGATGACCTACCACCAGGCCGGCGGCGGTCCCGCCGAGCGCGAGGCCGGGGCGCAATGGCTGTCGCAGTCGGTCGAGCGGGTCGATCCGGACCGCGTGCTGGTGTGTCCCGGCGCGCAGGCCGCGCTGGCCGCGGTGATGCTGGCCTACAGCCAGCCGGGCGACGGCATCGTCGCCGAGCCGCTGGTGTACCCGGGTCTCCTGACCGCCGCGCGGCAACTGGGCCGCCGCGTGCTGGTGGCCGAGACCGATGCCGACGGCATGACCCCCGCCGGCCTGGAGCGCGCCTGCCGCGAGGGCGGCCGGCTGGTCTACCTGAATCCCACGTTGCAGAACCCCACCGCCCACACCATGAGCGCGGCGCGCCGCCGCGACCTGGTGCGCGCGGCCGTGGCCTGTGGCGCCCGCATCATCGAGGATGATCCCTATTCGCTGTTCCTGGACGGCGCGCCGCCGGCGCTGGCCAGCCTGGCGCCGGCCTCGGTGTTCTACATCGCCACGCTGGCCAAGACGCTGACGCCGGGGCTGCGCACCGCGTTCGTGCTGAGTCCCGACCAGGACAGCCGCCGCAACGTGCTGGCGGCGATGCGTTCGTTCGCCGTGATGGCCGCGCCGCTGATGGGGGTGCTGACCACGCAATGGATCGCCAGCGGCACGGCGCGGCAGATCCTGGACGGCGTACGCGCCGAGGCCCAGGCGCGCCAGCAACTGGCGCGCCGGTTGCTGCCGGGGCCGTTTCCCGAAGCGGAGGCGGGCATCCATCTGTGGCAGCCCCTGCCCGACCGCTGGACCGCCGTCGACCTGGAGCGGGTCGCGCGCGACGAAGGCCTGAGCGTGACTTCCTCGGAAGCCTTCCACCTGGGCATGGGAGCGCCCAACGCCATCCGCATCTCGCTGGGCAGCATTCCCGAGCGCGCCGCCCTGGCGCAGGCGCTGGAGCGGCTGGCTGGCCTGGTGCGCCGGCGCCCGCGCGGCCTGCGCGATGTGATCGTCTGAGCCCCAGGCCGTAATATGGCCCTGATGCCTGCCTGGTGCTGACGCCGCATGTTGTTCGAGACTTTCCACTCGCTGCAGGAAACCCTGGTCGATTTCGCCCGGACCCACGCCGATTGGCTGGCGCCGCTGGGCTTCGCGTTCGCGTTCCTGAAGTCGCTGCCGCTGGTGGCGCTGGTGATTCCCGGCACGGCGCTGCTGCTGTCGATCGGCGCGATCCTGGGGCTGGGCGACAGCGCTTTCGTGCCGGTCTGGCTGGCGATCGCGGTGGGCGCCGCGCTCGGCGACTGGGTGCAGTACGCGTGCGGCGTGTGGTTCGGACCCGGCCTGATGCGGTCCAGGCCCCTGCGCAAACGCCCCGCGCTCCTGCATCGCAGCACCCTGTTCATCCAGAAGTGGGGCGTGCTCAGCATCGTGCTGTGCCGCTTCTTCGGTCCGCTGCGCGCCACCGTGCCGATGATCGCCGGCATCTGCGGCATGCGCCCCGCCGCATTCCAGATCGCCAATTGGGCCTCGGCCTTCCTGTGGGCGGCTGCGCTGCTGTTGCCCGGCTGGTGGGGCACGCGCGCTTTCCTGTGAGCCCCGAGGGCGCGCGCCCGGCGGCCAAGCGCGGGGGGGGCCGCGCCGCCGCGTCAGAACATGTGACGGATGCCGACCGACGTCTGCAGCGTGTGCGATTCGCGGATATCCAGGCGGTTGACGTAGGCGTACAGGTTGGTGCGCCGGGACAGGTCATACTGGTAGCCCAGGGCCCAGCCGGTGATGTCGGACCCCGTGGCGCGCTGGTACGACGCCATCAGCGTGCCCACCTTGCCGGTCGGCACGCTGACGCCGGCGATGTACGAATTGACGCGGTCGTAGCCCGCGGACGGGCCGGTGTTGGCGTTGCGCAGGTTGCCGTAGGTGCCGTGCAGCTTGATCCACTCGAAATCGTACGAGCCCGCCAACTGCAGGTTGCCCGCGGTCTTCTTGTTCGGCAGTTGCGAATTCGGGTTGAGCCGTTCGTAGGTCAGCGCCGCCGCCACCGGACCGCCGTTGTAGCGCAGGCCGGCGGTCAGCACGCGGTCATGGGCGTTGGTGGCGAAGGCCTCGCCGTCGTGCGCCTCGAAGCTGTAGCCCAGGCCCGCCTGCCAGCCGCCCAGGCGCGGCGTGGCGTAGAACACGGCGTTGTTGACGCGGCCGCCGGCGCCGAAGTCGCCGTCGTTGTAGCCCAGGCTGGCGTTGTTGGACGACTGGCCCCAGCCGGTGCCGAACGGCGAGCCGACGCCGGCCCACTCGAAGCCATAGACCCACTGGCGTCCCAGCCGCACTTCGCCGAAGCCGCCGGCCAGACCCACATAGGCCCAGCGGCCGAACAGGCGGCCCTGCGCCTGGGTGCCGTTGTTGGCGTTGAAGCCGCTTTCCAGGCGGAACACGGCGTTGTAGCCGTTGCCCAGGTCCTCCGAGCCACGCAGGCCCCAGCGCGAGCCCGACTGGTTGCCGCTCTTTTGCCGCAGGCTGGACTGGCCGTCCTTGCGTTCATAGGTGGTGCCCAGGTCGACGATCCCGTACAGCGTCACGCTGCTGGTCTCGGCCGCCTGCGCCGGATTCAGGCAGCTCAGGGCCAGGGCGGCGCCCAGGGTGCTGCGGTGGCGGATGATTCTTTTCATGGTGTGATCCCCTCGATTGGTATGGCGTTGGACAAAAGAAGCCCCTGCCGCCGGCTCGCCGGCGGCAAAGGATGAAGCAAGCGGAGGTGTCGGCGCGGGCGCTAGCGGGTCATGTCACGGCCCCGTGCGCGGGCAGCGGCGTCAGGTCCCGTGGCGCGGCCATGCACAGCGTGACGCTGGACGGATGGGCGGCCGACAGATGCACTGTGTTCAGCGCAATGCGCTTCTCGCGCGCGTCGGCGGCGGTTTCGCCGCTGTTCGGGTTGACGTCGTACTTCGGGAAGTTGCTGCTGGAGATGTCCAGGCGGATGCGGTGCCCGCGCTGGAACAGGTTGCAGGTGGCGAACGGCTCGATGGTGATCTCGTAGACCTTGCCCGGCGCCAGCGGCCGCGCCTCGTCCCAGGTCTCGTGGAAGCGGCAGCGGAAGATGCCGTCGGTCAGGTTCAGCGCATAGCCCTGCGGGTAGTCGGCGCTGGGCGGGTAGACGTCGATCAGCTTGGCGGTGAAGTCGGTGTCGGGGCAGTCCGACGAAATGTGCAGCCGGACCGTCACCGGCCCGGCCACCGCCAGATCCTCTGGCAGCGGCTCGGTCTGGAACACCAGCACGTCGTCGCGCGCGGCCAGCGGCAGGCCGGGCTGGCGCACGCCGAAGAAGCGCGCGTCCTCGCGCTGGTCGAAGCCGCCGCCCTCGAACACCGGCTGGCCCGAGGTCAGCGCGCCGCCGATCGTCGGCACGGGATTGCGCGGGTCGTACTGGTAGCGCAGCCGGTCCGCCTCGCCCGTCGGCGCGCGTTGGTCCAGGCGGCCGTCGGCGTGCAGGTAGAAGGCGGTGGCGCGGGCCTGCGGCACCGGCCAGGCGTCGGCCTGGATCCACGCGCCGCCGTGGTCGAAGCGGCCCTGCGCGTCGCGCGCGCCGCTGCCGCCGCCCATCAGGAACAGGCGCGCGACCGGGTCCGGCGCGGCGCCCGCCGGCGCGTCCTGCAGCCAGCGCTGGAACCACGCCAGCCGGAAGTCCAGCCAGTGCCGCGCGAGGTTGCCGTCGAAGGCCGCGCGCGGACCGAATTCGGCGTCGCCGCTGTGGGTGGTGTTGCGGTCGCCATGCAGCCAGGGGCCCATGATGAGCCGCACCGGCGACCGCCGGCCCTGGGTCAGGCCGGCGTAGTTCTCCAGGGTGGTGCGCACGTAGGCGTCGTACCAGCTGGACATCAGCGCCACTGGGATGTCGGGAATCGCGTCGTAGTAGCCCTGGGCGTAGATGCCCAGCTGGCGCCAGGATTCGTCGAAGGTGTCGGCGCGCCATTGCTCGAACAGGTAGTCCTCGTACTCGGGCACGCTGGCCAGCGGCGAATGGCCGGGACGCCACGGCATGCGCGTGAACCACTGGCGGATGTCCTCGGCTTCAAGCGCGGCCAGCACCAGCGGGTCCTGCCGCGCGGCCGGGCTCAGCTTGGCCTGCTTGTAGGCCCAGGTGGCCTGCTTCAGCTCGAACGCGCCCGACTGGCGGATGCCGCACTGGTAGCCGTTGGAAAAGCCGCCCGAGTCCAGCACCATGCAGGCCAGGCCCGGCGGGTTCAGGCAGGCCAGCGCCATCTGCGTGTGCGCGGCATACGACAGGCCCATGGTGCCGATGCGGCCGTTGCTCCACGGCTGCTGCAGGATCCAGGCCAGCGTGTCGAAGCCGTCCGGGCCTTCCGAAAGGTACTTGGTGAAGTGGCCTTCCGAGCCGTAGCGGCCGCGGCAGTCCTGGAACACCACGGCAAAGCCGCGCGCGGTGAAATAGCGCGCCACCTCGGGTCGCGGCACGCCGAGCCGGCCGTCGATCTGTTCCGAGCGCGACACCTCGGCCTTGCCGTAGGGCGTGCGCTCCAGGATCACGGGCAGCGGCGCGTCCTGGCCGGGGCGATAGCCGGGCGGCAGGTGCACGTCGGTGGCCAGGCGCACACCATCGCGCATGCGCACCATCTGGTCCGCCAGCAGCACGGCGGGAGAAACTTCGGGGGCGGTCATTTTGCTTCCTGTATGTACAGCATTGAGGTGCGTTCGAGCTTGTTGGCGCGCATCACGGTGCCGTCGCGCGCGGCCCAGAAGGCCACCGGGAAATACAGCGGCACGATGCCGACGTCGTTGAAGGCGGTTTCCGCCGCCTGGCGCAGCAGGGCGTCGCGCTGCGCCGGGTCGAACTCCACCGCGGCCCGCGCCAGCAGGCGGTCCACGGCCGGGTTGGAATAGCGCGCGCGGTTGAAGGCGCCGGTGCCGGCGGCCTTGTCGTAGGTGGCCAGCACGTTGGTCAGGCCATTGGACGAATCGCCGGTGCTGTTGCCGTACGAGAAGATGAAGGCGCTGTACTGCTGCTTGCCGCTGGCGCCGGCGTAGACGTTGTAGGGCTGGGTCACCACGCCGTTGATGCGCAGGCCGGCGCGCGCCATCATCTGCGCCAGCGCCTGGGCCAGGTCGCTGTCGCCGGCGAAGCGGTCGTTCGATGAATGCAGGGTCAGGCCGAAGCCGTGCGGATAGCCAGCCTCGGCCAACAGGGCGCGCGCGCCCGCCAGGTCGTAGGCGGGCGCCGGCAGGTTGGGGCTGTAGCCGCCCAGGCCCTCCGGGACCATCTGTCCGGCCGGCACGCCGGCGCCGCTGAGCAGCCGCTCGGTGATCGGGCCGCGCATGAACATCTTGGAGATCGCCTGGCGCACCCGCACGTCCTTGAGCGGGTTCACCGTCATCGGCTTGCCCTGCGCGTCGGTGACGAACGGGCTGACATCGCGCGCCGAGTCCAGCGCCAGGTAGATCAGGCGCGCCGACGGCGAGCGATAAAGCGTGTAGCCGGCCTTGCCCGTGAGCGTCTTGGCGTCGGTCGGCGGCACGCTGTCGATCAGGTCGACCGTGCCCGACAGCAGCGCCGAGATGCGCGCCGCGTCGTTGGCGATGTAGCGGATCACCACGCGCTCGAAGTCCGGCCGCGCGCCCCAGTAGTCGTCGTTGCGCGCCAGCTCCAGGCTGTCGCCCGGCTGCCAGCGCACGAACTTGTAGGGGCCGGTGCCGATGGCCGCCACGCCGCTGTTGAAGTCTTCCGAGCGCTTGTCCTGCGCCGCGTGGCGCGACAGGATGTACACCAGCCCGATCTGCTCCATGAAGTCGGGCGTGGGTTCCTTGGTGCGGATGCGCAGCGTCAGCGCATCGACCACCTCGACCGCGGCGATCGAGCGCACCGCGCCGCTGAAGGGCGCCGGGCTGTTCGGCACCTTGGGCGCGCGCGCCAATGAAAAGACCACGTCGTCGGCGCTGAACGGCGTGCCGTCATGGAAGCGCACGCCGGGTCGCAGCTTGATCTCCCAGGTATCGGGCGTAACTACTCGCCACGACAGCGCCAGGCCCGGCCGCATCTGCATGTTCTCGTCGGTCGACACCAGCCGCTCGAAGATGTTCTCGGCGGCGGCCTGGTTGTTGCCGGTGCGCGAGAACAGCGGGTCCATCGACGATGGCTCGCTGGAATGGCCGATAGTCAACAGCGGCCGCGCCAGGGCGGGCGCGGCGCCGGCCAGCAGCGTCAGCAGGGCCAGCGCGGCGACGCCGCGGCGGATCGGAGTGGAAAAGCGGTTCATGCGGCGGGAGTTCCTTGGAGGGGCGCGGCGCCATCGAGCAGGTGACAGGCCGCCTGATGGCCGTCGGCCGTGACGCGCAGCAAGGGCTGCTCGGTCTTGCAGCGCGCCATGGCCTGCGGGCAGCGCGGATGGAAATGGCAGCCGGCCGGCGGGTTCAGCGGCGACGGGATCTCGCCCTGGATGGCGTTGAAGCGCCGCTTGCGGTTCGACAGCCGCGGCACTTCCTGCAGCAGGGCCTGGGTGTAGGGATGGCGCGGCGCGGCGAACACCTCGGCGGTGGGGCCCGATTCGACCACGCGGCCCAGGTACATGATGACGGTGCGGTCGCTGATGCGCCGCACCACGCCCAGGTCGTGGCTGATGAAGAGATAGGTCAGGCCCAGGTCTTGCCGCAGGTCCATGAAGAGGTTCAGGATCTGCGCCTGGATCGACACGTCCAGCGCCGCGATCGACTCGTCGCAGATCAGGAAGCCCGGCTTGACCGCCAGCGCCCGGCCGATGCCCACGCGCTGGCGCTGCCCGCCCGAGAACTGGTGCGGAAAGCGGTTGCGGTAGTCGGGGTCCAGCCCCACGCGCCGCATCACCTGCACCACGTAGTCGTCGTAGTCGCGGCGCGCGATGATGCCGTTGGCCAGCGGCGCCTCGCCGATGATGTCGCGCACCCGCTTGCGCGGATTGAGCGAGGACATCGGGTCCTGGAAGATCATCTGCGTGGCCATGCGCTGCGCGTGCGCGGCGCGGCCGGTCAGGGTGGACAGCTCGCCGGCGGGCGTCTGGATGCTGCCCGAGGTGGCCGGCAGGATGCCCGCCAGCACCCGGCCCAGCGTCGACTTGCCGCAGCCGGATTCGCCCACCAGGCCGACCACTTCGCCCTGGTGGATGGTCAGGTCGACGCGGTCGACCGCGTGCACGGTGTGCGAGGCCACCTTGGCGCCCAGCAGGCCGGCCAGGCGTTCGGCGTAGTCGGGCCGCTTCACGAACAGGCGTGACACCTGGTTGGCCTGCATCAGGATCGTCGGGCTCACGAAAGCACTCCAGTCTGAGGATGGAAGCAGCGCAGGCCACGGACGCCCGTGGTCTCCAGCGGCGGCTGCTCGGCGCGGCAGCGCTCGGTGGCGTGGCCGCAGCGCGGGTTGAAGGCGCAGCCGGCCGGCAGCGCCAGCGGCGACGGCGCCATGCCGGGGATCTGGTACAGGCGGTCGCCGGTGTGCTCGTTGCTGGGCACCGAGCCGATCAGGCCGATGGTGTACGGGTGGCGCGGACGGTCGAGGATGTCGTCGGTGCTGCCGGACTCGACCACGCGGCCGGCGTACATCACACAGACGCGGTCGGCCAGGCCCGCCACCACCGCCAGGTCGTGGCTGACCCACACCATGGCGGTGCCGGTCTCGGCGCACAGCTTCTGCATTTCGGCCAGGATCTGCGCCTGGATGGTGACGTCCAGCGCGGTGGTCGGTTCGTCGGCGATGATCAGATCGGGCTTGTGCAGCATGGCGATGGCGATCGCCACACGCTGACGCATGCCGCCCGACAGTTGGTGCGGGTAGGCCTTCAGGCGTTCGGCCGGCGACGGAATGCCGACCGCGGCCAGCGTGTCGCGGGCCCGGTCCCAGGCCGCCTTGCGGCTGCAGCGCTCGTGGCTCAGCACCGTCTCGACCATCTGGGTCTCGATGCGGAACACCGGGTTCAGCGTCATCATCGGGTCCTGGAACACCATGGCGATGCGGTTGCCGCGCAGCTGGCGCAGTTCCTCGCGCGACAGCGTCGCCAGGTCGGTGCCCTTGAACAGGATCTGGCCGCCGTCGATGCGCCCGGGCGGGTCGATCAGGCCCAGGATGGAAAAGCCGGTGATGGACTTGCCCGAGCCGGACTCGCCGACCAGGCCGAGGATCTCGCCGGGATGGACATCGAAGCTGACGTCGTCCACCGCCCGCACCAGGCCGGCGCGGGTGTGGAACCAGGTGCGCAGGTTGCGCACGGAAAGGGTGGGGGTTGCCGATTGCATGGCGCTTCCTATTTCTGCAGGCGCGGATTGAGCGCCTCGCGGACGCGGTCGCCGACGATGTTCATGGTGAAAACCACGGTCAGCAGCAGCACGCCGGGGAATACGCTGATCCAGTACAGGCCGGCCAGCATCTGCTGGTAGCCGTTGGCGATCAAGAGGCCCAGCGACGGCTCGGTGACCGGCAGGCCGATGCCCAGGAAGCTGAGCGTGGCTTCGGCGGCGATGGCGTTGGCGGTCTGGATCATGGCGATGACGATGACCGGCGGGATGCAGTTCGGCAGCAGCTGGCTGAACAGCGCGCGCCGGTGGCTCAGCCCCAGGCACAGCGCCGCCTCCATGTATTCCTTGCGGCGCTCGACCACCGCGGTGGCGCGCACCGCGCGGGCGAAGTAAGCCCACTGCACCACCACCAGCGCCAGGATCACCTTGTCCACGCCCTGGCCCAGGATGGCCAGCATCATCAGCGCCACCAGGATGGTGGGAAAGCCCAGCATCAGGTCCACCAGGCGCATGATCAGCGCGTCGATGCGGCCGCCGAAGTACGCCGCCGTCAGGCCCAGCACCGTGCCCACGGCCATGGCGAACAGGCCGCTCAGCACGCCCACGGAAAGGCTGGTGCGCAGGCCATACATCATGGCCGATAGCATGTCGCGGCCCTGGGCGTCGGTGCCGGCCCAGTAGATGTCGCCATAGATGCCCTGGCTGCCCGGCGGCATGCGGCCGTCCAGGATGGTGATGGCGGCCAGGTCATACGGGTTCTGCGGCGCGATCCACGGCGCCAGCAGCGCGGCCAGCACCAGCAGCAGGAAGATGATCGCGGCCAGCGTCGCGGGGCGGCTGTCCAGCACGCCGTGCAGCGCCTGGCCGAAAGTGGTGTCGCGGCCGGGCAGCCATTTTTTCGCAAGCAATGTCATTCGGAGGCTCCCACGCGGACACGGGGATCCAGCACGGAATAGATGATGTCCACCAGCAGGTTGAGCACGATGAACATGGTGACCACGATCAGCAGGTAGGCAACCACCACCGGGCGGTCCAGCTTCATGATGCTGTCGATGATGAGCTTGCCCACGCCGGGCCAGGCGAAGATGGTCTCGGTGACGGTGGCGAAGGCGATCAGCGAGCCGAACTCCATGCCGACCACCGTGACGATCGGGATCAGGATGTTCTTGAGCACGTGCATATAGATCACGCGCGATTCGCGCAGGCCCTTGGCGCGGGCGAATTTCACGTAGTCCAGCGGCATCGTCTCGCGCACACCGCTGCGGGTCAGGCGCACGATCAGCGCGATCTTGAACAGCGCCAGGTTCAGCGCCGGCAGGATCAGGTGGCGGATGCCGTCCCACGACGCCAGGCTGGTGGAGATGCCGAGGATCTCGCCGGTGGGGCCGCGGCCGGTGGACGGCAGCCAGCCCAGCGTCACCGAGAAGATCAGCACTAGCATGATGCCCTGCCAGAAGTTGGGCAGGCTGAACCCCAGGATCGAGCCGGTCATGATGCCGCGATCCAGCGCCGAATCCGGCTTCAGGCCGGCCACCAGGCCCAGCGGCAGGCCGATGGCCAGGGCCAGCAGCAGCGCCACGCAGGCCAGCTCCAGCGTGGCCGGCAGGCGTTGCAGGATCAACTGGATGGCGGGCTGGTTGAAGACGAACGAGTTGCCCAGGTCGCCGTGCAGCGCGTTGCCGACGAACTTCAGGTACTGCTGGTACAGCGGCAGGTCCAGGCCCAGCGACCGCACCGCCTGCGCGATCTCGGACTGCGTGGCGTCGGCCGGCACCAGGATCTCGATCGGGTCGCCGATGGCGTAGACGCCGGCGAACACGATCAGCGAGGTCAGCGCCAGGATCACCAGGCTCTGGCACAGCCGGCGGATAATGAACGCGGTCATGGCGCCTCGCGGCGACAGGAAGCGGGGAACGGAACGGCGCGCATCGATGGGGCTCCTTGCCGGACAATATCGGCGATATCGCGTATTGATTGCGGATTCGTGAATGGCGAGAATCCGGATGGGCGGAATGTTCGATCCATCGCGCCCGGCTGGCAACCGTATGCGAAGGCGGCATATGGCTATGTGAATGACGAGAAATTTGGTGTTAACCCTAGGCCCCGCGCGTCGATTCGCCGCGCGGGGCCGGCATTTCGGACCTTGCGGGACAGGATGAACTTCAAGCAGCTAGAGGCGTTTCTCGCCTTCATGACCACCGGCTCGACCATCGAGGCCGCACAGCGGCTGGGCTCGTCGCAGCCGGCCGTCAGCCGCCTGCTGAGCCAGTTCGAGACCGACCTGGGCGTGCCGCTGTTCGTGCGCCGCAAGGGCCGCCTGCATCCCACCGCCGAGGCCGAATCGCTGCTGCCCGACGTGCAGAACATGATCTCGGACGCCGAGTCGCTACAGCGCCACGTCAATCAGTTGCGGCTGGGCGGACAGCGTCGCACGCTGATCCGCGTGCAGTTGCCCAGCACGGTGGCGCAGTCGGTCATGCCCGCCGTGGTCGAGTCGTTCCTGGCCGACCATCCCGACGTCGCGCTGGAAGTGCTGGTGGGCACCTACGAAACCAGCGAAGTGGCGGTGCTGGGGCGCGAGGCCGATCTGGCGCTGGTGCGTTCGCCGCCCATGAATTCGGGCCTGTCCATGATGCGGCGGCTGGCGACCGAGGCGGTCTGCATCATGCCGCCCGGCCATCCGTTGGAGGCGCTGGACGAGATCGGCCCGGCCGACCTGATCGGCGTCGACCTGGTGCTGCTGGGCCGGCAGCGATCGCTGCGCCTGCAGATCGACCAGGCGTTCCGCCAGGGCCGCATGATGCCGCAGATCAAGGCCGAGGTGCATTCGGTGGAAATGGCCTGCCGCCTGGCCGCGCAGGGCATCGGCGTGTCGATCGTCAACGGCCTGTTCGCGCGCCTGTGCCTGGACATGGGCATCGCCTGCCGGCCGTTCCGGCCGCGCATCGACTACTGCGTGGGCATGGCCACGCTGGCCGGCCAGCCGCCGCACCCGCTGGTGCCCGAACTGGTCCAGCGCATCCTCGACGCGATGGCGCGGCGGGCGGGACCGGACGCCTTCACGCTGCTGGCGCCGGACGACGCCGCCGCGCCTGCCGCGCCGGCCTGAGGCGCGCGCCGCCGCCGGCACGGACGCGGGATACAGTACGACGCAAAAGCGGCGGTCTTGCGACACAGGCGGGATACAGCGCCTTGGTGCAATGCGGGTTCCTCAATTCCGATACCAGGAGCCATCATGTCCCAAGCGCTGGAAACCGTGCTGTACACCGCCCACACCCACACCACCGGGGGCCGCGACGGCGCCGGCCGCAGCGACGACGGCGCGCTGTTGCTGCCGCTCAGCCCGCCGGGCTCGGGGCGGCCCGGCACCAACCCCGAGCAACTGTTCGGCATCGGCTATTCCGCCTGCTTCATCGGCGCCATGCAACTGGCCGGCGCCAAGCTCGGCATCGCCGTGCCGCGCGACGTGGCGGTCGATGCCGAGGTCTCGCTGGGCAAGACCGACGGCGGCGCGCGCTACGCGCTGGCGGTCAGGCTGAACATTTCGCTGCCGGGACTGTCGGACGAACAGCGGCGCCAACTGGTCGACACCGCGCACCAGACCTGCCCCTACTCGGGGGCGATCCGGGGCAACATCGATGTGGAACTGGCGATCGTCTGAATCCCCCAACGCCAAGCGCAACGCCCCGCGATGACACATCGCGGGGCGTTTTTCGTGCAGCCGGGAATTGGGGCGGGCGGGCGCAGGGCGCGTCGATGCGCCGTCCGGCGCCCGGGCTCAGGCGCCGGGCCGCAACAGCACTTGCGCCTCCAGCCCGCCGCCCTCGCGGTTGCGCAGCCGCAGTTCGCCGTCGATCACATCGGCCAGTTGCCGCGCGATGGCCAGGCCCAGGCCGGTGCCGCCGCTGTCGCGGTTGCGCGAGCCTTCCAGCCGGTAGAACGGCTGCAGCACCGCCTGCAATTCCTGCTCGGGAATGCCGGGGCCGCGGTCCAGCACGCGGATCGACACGCCGCGGCCATCTTCGGCCGCGCCGACCTCGACCTCGGCGGCGCCGCCGAATTTCAGCGCGTTGTCGATCAGGTTGCCGAGGATGCGCCGCAGCGCGCGCGGGCGTGTCTGCCAGGGACCGGGGCAGTGTCCTTGCAGCGTCACCGGCTTGCCGATGTCGGTGTAGTCGCACACCAGGCTGTCCAGGAACGCGTCCAGGTCGATGCGCGCCGGCGGCTCGGTGGCCGCGCCGGCGCTGCGCGCGTAGGCCAGGCCGTCGCGCACCAATTGTTCGACTTCTTGCAGGTCATGCGCCAGCTTGTCGCGGTCGGCCGAATCGTCCATGAATTCCGAGCGCAGCTTCATGCGCGTGATCGGCGTCTGCAGGTCGTGCGAAATCGCGCCCAGGATCTGCATGCGCTCGGCCAGGTGCGCGGCGATGCGGTCCTGCATGGCGTTGAAGGCGGCCGAGGCCTGCGCCACTTCGGCCGGCCCGTCCTCGGCCAGGCGCGTGCTGCGGCGGTCGGGGCTCATCGCGTCGGCCGCGCCGGCCAGCCGCGTCAGCGGGCGGATCGCCAGCCGCACCGCCAGCCAGGCGCACAGGATCAGCAGCGCCAGTTGCGCCAGCAGCACCACCGGCAGCCACATCGCCAGCGGCATCACGGTCATGTGGATGTCGAGCGTGACCGCCTGGCCATCGGCCAGCGTGGCGCGCGCCTGGATGTGCTTGGGATCGTCGCCGACGGTGCCGAACGCCAGCGGGTAGGCGTTGCCCAGCGCCGCCTGGATCGAGTCGCGCACCGCCTCGGCGGCGGGCGTTTGCAGCGGGCGGTCGATGTCACCGGGGCCGAGCAGGTATTGACGGTTGTTGCCGCTCAGGCGCGGCAGCCAGGCCGCGCGTTCGTCGGCCGGCAGGCGGTTCAGGATCGCCAGCGCCACCACCACGTCGCGCTCCAGGTTGTCGAGCATGACGCTCTTGGCCGATTGATAGCGTTCGTAGAACTGCAGCCCGAACGACAGCCCGTGCGCCAGCACCAGGCCCACCAGGAAGATCAGGAACAGCCGGCTCGCCAGGGTGCGCGGCCAGCGGCGCAGCGCCGGAACCAGCGTGGCCATCTACGTTGCCTCGGACACGTCGACCTGCGCGGCGAACACATAGCCTTCGCTGCGCACGGTCTTGATGTACATCGGCTCGCGCGCGTCCTCGCGCAGCCGCTGGCGCAGTCGGCTGACCAGCAGGTCGATCGAGCGGCCGAAGAAATCGGCGTCGCGGCCCTGCGTCAGGTTCAGCAGCTGGTCGCGGTTCAGCACCCGCTGCGGGTGGTCCAGGAACACGCGCAGCAGCCGGTACTCGGCGCCGCTGAGCGACACGATGGTGCCTTCGGCGTCGACCAGGTGGCGCGCGGTGGTGTCCAGCGTCCAGTCGCCGAAACGCACGGCGCGGCCCGGCTCGGTGACCTGGAAGTTGGGCGGCAGCATGCGGGTGCGGCGCAGGATCGCCTTGATCCGCGCCAGCAGCTCGCGCGCCACGAACGGCTTGACCAGGTAGTCGTCGGCGCCCATCTCCAGTCCCAGCACGCGGTCCATGTCTTCGTCGCGCGCGGTCAGCAGCAGGATCGGGGTGCGCCGGTGCTTGCCGGCGCGCAGTTCGCGGCACAGCACCAGGCCGTCGTCGCCGGGCATCATGATGTCCAGCACGATCAGGTCGACGGTCAGCGTTTCGAGCAGCGTGCGCATCTGCCGGCCGTCGGCGGCCAGGGTGACGTTCAGGCCGTTCTTCTTGAGGAAGTTGCCGGCCAGTTCGCGGATTTCGCGGTCGTCGTCGACGATCAGGATGTGGTCTGGATTGTCCATGGCGCATTCTACTCAGCGGGCTGCGCGCGGCGGCGCGCCTGGCTGTTGACGATCAGCTGGCAGGGGCCGGGCTGGACGGCCTCGGCGCCCAGGCCCCCGGCCAGCAGCGCCAGCACGGCCAGCAGGCGCCGCCAGGAAAGGCGGGGGCGGGGAAGGGGAATGGTGTTCATGCGCGGGCTCCGGCAACGGGTGTCCGGCAGGTTATAGCGCCGCTCGCGCCGCCAAGTGTGTCGTAGTGTATGCGGGGCCGGACACGATACAAAAGCCGGGTAAAAACCCGCTTTCCGGGCACAGGACGGATACCCGGCGCGCGTCCAATGCGGTCATCGAGACACAAACGGACCGCCGCGCCATGACCACCTTCATCGACACCCCCCTTGCCCTGGCCGCCGGCATGCTGACGGTGGCCTCGCCCTGCGTGCTGCCGCTGCTGCCCATCCTGCTGGGCAGCGCGGTCGAGCGCGGCGGCCGGCTGCGTCCCCTGTTCATTGTGCTGGGCTTCGTGGCGGCGTTTTCCGGGCTGGGCATCGCGCTCAGCCTGTTGTCGGGCGCGGTCGAGTCGGCCCACGAGGCGGTGCGTTCGGTGTCGGTGGCGGCGCTGGCGCTGTTCGGCCTGGCGCGCATCTGGCCGCGGCCCTACGACTGGCTCGCGGCGCGCTTGAGCGGTCCGCTGCAAGGGGTGATCGGCCTGGGCGACAAAGGCGGTTCGGGCAATGCCGGCGGCTTCCTGCTGGGCATGTCGCTGGGGGCCGTCTGGACTCCCTGCGCCGGCCCGGTGCTGGCCTCGATCCTGATCCTGGCCGCGCGCGCCGACAACCTGGCCCATTCCAGCCTGCTGCTGCTCGTCTACGGGCTGGGCGCGGGCATCCCGATGCTGGCCATCGCCTACGGCGGCGGCTTCGCCGCGCGCCGGGTCGGCGCCATCGCCCGCCACGCCGTGTGCCTGCAGCGCGCCTTTGGCGTGCTGCTGGTGGCTTCGGCCGTCGCCATCCATTTCCAGTACGACGTGCTGGCCTATGCCTGGATCAGCCGCCTGTTTTCCTGAGCCGTCGTTCCCACCCGGGCTTGCCTGACCTGCCTTGCCTGACTCGCTTTTCCGTAACCGCTTTCCGTAACCGCTTTCCGTGACCCGCTTACACGCAACCTGAAGGAGCGCACCATGTCATCCATCCGTCTGCCGGCCCGCCGGGCCCTCATCTCCGCCAAACTGGTCCTGGCCGGCCTGCTGGTCGGCGCCGCCGCGCACGCCGCCGCGCCCGCGCCGGCTCCCGCGCCGGAATTCACCGGCATCCAGACCTGGCTCAACAGCGAGCCGCTTACCTTGGCCGGCCTGCGCGGCAAGGTCGTGCTGGTCGATTTCTGGACCTACACCTGCATCAATTGCATCAATACCCTGCCGTACGTGAAGCAATGGAACCAGAAGTACAAGGACCAGGGCCTGGTCGTGGTCGGCGTGCACACGCCGGAATTCCCGTTCGAGCGCACCACCCGGAACGTGGCGGACGCCATCAAGCGTTTCGGCATCGAATATCCGGTGGCGCAGGACAACCAGTACAAGACCTGGGACGCCTACCGCAACCAGTACTGGCCCGCGTTCTACCTGATCGACAAGGGCGGCAACATCGTCTACCGCCACTTCGGCGAGGGGCGCTATGCCGAGACCGAGGCCGAGATCCAGCGGCTGCTGGCCCAGCCCCAGTCTTGACCCCTGCGCGCGGCGCCGCCGTCGCGACGGAGCGCCGCTGGGTACGCCAGAGGGCGGGCGAGGGCACGCGGGAGCGGCGCGCGGCGCCGCCGCGCGCTGTCAGCCGCCGGCCAGCGCCAGCATCAGCAGCGCGCCCAACAGCGCCGGCGGCATCACCCACGCGCCCAGCTTGAGAAAGCGCAGCGCGCCGACGTGCTGGCCCTCGCGCCGCACGGCGATCAGCCACAGCAGCGTCGCCAGCGAACCGGTGATCGACAGGTTGGGGCCCAGGTCCACGCCGATCAGCAGCGCGCCGGCGGTCTGCGCCGGCAGGTCGGCGATCTGGCCGACCGAGCCGGCGATCAGGCCGGCCGGCAGGTTGTTGATGACATTGCTGGCCAATGCCGCCACGATGCCCGCGCCCCACAGCGCGCCGCCGGCCGAGTCGCCTGCCAGCCGCAGCAATGCCCGCGCCAGCGCGTCGATGGCGCCGCTGAGCGCCAGGCCCTCGACCAGCACGAACAGGCCGGCCACCATCGGCAGCACGCCCCAGGCCACGTGGCGCAGCACCGGCAGCGGACTGAGCCGCTGCTTCAGGTGGATCAGGCCGGCGGTGGCCAGCCCGGCGATGAAGGTCGGCAGGCCCAGGTCGGCGTGCAGCGCCGAGGCCAGCATCAGCACCGCCGCCGTCAGCAGGATGCCGATGCCGGTCAGGCGCGCGCCCGTGGCCAGCGGTTGCGGCACGATGTCGGTGCGCAACGGCTGGCGCAGCGCCTCGCGCTGGCTGAAGCGCAGGGCCAGATAGGTCAGGCCGATGGCCGCCAGCGACGGCAGGGTGAAGCGTTGCAGCCAGTCCAGCAGCGGCGGCATCTGGCTGCCGTACACCACCAGGTTGGCGGGGTTGGAGATCGGCAGCACGAAGCTGGCGGCGTTGGCGATGAATGCGCAGATGAACAGGTAGGGCAGCGGCCGCGCGCCGGCGGCCCGCGCCGCGGCGTACACCGCCGGTGTCAGCACCACGGCGGTGGCGTCGTTCGACAGGAAGACGGTGACCAGGATACCCACCAGGAACACCAGGTCGAACAGCCGCCGCGCCGACCCGCGCGCATGGCGCGCCGCCACCATCGCCAGCCAGTCGAACAGCCCCTGCTGGCGCGCCAGCTCGGCCAGCACCATCATGCCGATCAGGAACAGGTACACGTCCAGCCCCTTGCCGACCGCGCCCAGCGCCGCCTGCCACGGGATCAGCCCGGTCGCCGTCAGCAGCAGCGCGGCGCCGCCGGCCCAGACGTATTCGGGCAGCTTCCAGGGGCGCAGCAGGATGCCGACGATCGCCAGGGCGGAAATGCCCCAGAGGGCGAGGGAGGGAGCGGGAAAGGACATGGGCGGCGACGGCGAGAATCCAGGGCGGGAAGCATTATCGCCGGTTCGGCGCGCCGCGGGCCCGGCGGGGCGAGCCGTCAGGCGCCCGCGCCGCCGCCTTCCAGACGACCGGTTCGACGCGCCTACTGGATCTGCAAGGTATACATCGCCCGGCCGCGCACCAGCGTCAGCAGCAGCGGCTGCCCCGGCGCGGCGCCGGCCAGCAGGCTGCGCAGGTCGGCCAGCCGGCTGACCGGGCGCTGGTTGACGCCGATGATGACGTCGCCGCGCTGCATCCGCGCCGCCACCGCGCCGCGCTCGGGATAGGTGGCGCTGACCGCCACGCCATCGTTGCCCTTCAGGCGCTGTTCGCGGCCGATCTCGGCGAATTCCACGCCGTTCAGGCGCGCGTCCAGCGAACCGCCGTGCAGCCGCTCGTTCTTCTCGGGTTCGATGCGCAGCGTCACCTCCGAGCGCTGGCCGCCGCGCGACAGCGTCAGCCGCACCTGTTTACCCACCGGCAGCAGTCCCTCGGCGTTGCGCAGTTGGGCGCTGCTGCCGATCGGCTTGCCATCCAGCGCCACGATCAGGTCGCGCGCCTGCACCCCCGCCTGTTGCGCCGGCGAGCCGTCCGCCACGCGCGCCACCACCACCCCCGTGGCGTTGGGCGCCATGCCCAGCTGGCGCGCGTTGCGCGGCGTGACGTCGATGGTGTCCAGCCCCAGGCCGCCGCGCTGCACCTGGCCGTGCTGCAGCAGTTGGCGCATGACCTCGCCCGCCAGGTTCGACGGAATCGCGAAACCGATGCCGACGTTGCCGCCCGAGGGCGTGTAGATCATGGTGTTGATGCCGACCAGCTCGCCATTCAGGTTGACCAGCGCGCCGCCCGAGTTGCCCGGATTGATGGAAGCGTCGGTCTGGATGAAGTTCTGGTAGCCGGCCGCGCGCAGGCTTGAGCGCTCCAGCGCTGACACAATGCCCGACGAGGCCGATTGCCCCAGGCCGTAGGGATCGCCGATGGCGACCACGAAATCGCCCACCCGCAGGTCGCTGGAATCGGACAGGGTCAGGGCCTGCAGCCTGTCGGGCGGAATGCGCAGCACCGCCAGGTCGGTGTCCGGATCGCTGCCGACCACCGTCGCGGTGAAGCTGCGGCCGTCCTGCAGCGACACGCGGATGGAGGTGGCGCCGCGCACCACATGGTGATTGGTCAGGATGTTGCCCTGGGCCGCGTCGACGATCACGCCCGAGCCGATGCTCTGGCGTCCGCCGGCGCGGGCCGGGCCGAAGGCGGGCGTCTGCCCGCCGTCGCCCTGGGCGGAAATGTTGACCACCGCCGGCGTCACGCGTTCGAGCATCGGCGCCAGCGAGGGCAACGGCTGGCCGTCCACGGCCATCGGCAGCGCGGCCAGCGCGCGGCAGGGCAGGGCGGACGGGATCGCCAGGGAGGCGGCCAGGGCCGCGGCGGACAGGATTCGGTTCATGGGGGGCCTTGCTGAGTCTGCACGGCAGTATCGCCGCGCCCGGCGTCGCCCATATGACCGATCAAGCCCCTTTCCGGCGGCGTGTTCCGCCGCCGCGCCCGGCGCGCCTAAAAACCGACCGCCTGACCGTCGCGGCGAGAATCGGACGCCGCCACATATCCGCCCTGCGGCAGCCGGCGGATCAGTTGCGCCGAACCGAACTCCAGGCTGTCGACCGGCGCCACCGCCACGTTGTGGCCGCGCTGGCGCAGCGCGTCGACCACGTCGGCGGGCAGGTGCGATTCGACGTTCACCACCGGACCCTTTTCCACGCGGAAGCGCGGCGCGTCGCTCATGGCCTGGGGATTCTGGCCGAAGGCCGCCAGCCGCGTCATCATCTGCAGGTGACCCTGCGCCTGCATCGAGCCGCCCATCACGCCGAACGACATCACCGGCTCGCCGCCGCGGGTGACGAAGGCCGGGATGATGGTGTGCATCGGCTTCTTGCGCGGCGCCACCTGATTGACGTGGCCGGGCGTCAGCACGAAGTTCAGGCCGCGGTTGTGCAGGCTGATGCCGGTGCCCGGCACCACCACGCCCGAACCGAAGCCGTGGTAGTTGGACTGGATGAACGACACCATGGTGCCGGCCGCGTCGGCGGCGGTCAGGTAGACCGTGCCGCCGGTGGCGGGCGTGCCGGCCACCGGCACGGCGGCGCGATCCATCGAGATCAGCCGCGCGCGCTCGGCCAGGTAGGCCGGGTCGAGCAGGGCGCGGGCGTCGGTGCGCATGTGGCGCGGGTCGGCCACGTGGTGATGCAGGTCGGCGAAGGCCAGCTTCATGGCCTCGATGCTGACGTGGTAGTAATCGGCGCTGTCGCGGCCCATCGATTCCAGGTCGAACTGTTCCAGCATGCCCAGCGCCATCAGCGCCGAGATGCCCTGGCCGCTGGGCGGGATTTCATGCAGTTGGTAGCCGCGGAACGATTGCGAGATCGGCTCGACCCACTCGGGGCGATGCTGGTCCAGGTCGGCCGCGCTCAGCGCGCCGCCGGTGCGGGCGGCGAAATCGGCGATCCTGTTGGCCAGCGCGCCGCGGTAGAAGCTGTCGCCGCCGCTCTCGGCGATCTCGCGCAGGGTGCGCGCCTGGTCCGGAAAACGCCACCATTCACCCGCCTGCGGCGCGCGGCCTTGCGGCAGGAAGGCCTGCGCGAAGCCCGGCTCCTGCGCCAGCTTGGACGCCTGGTTGGCCCATTGGCGCGCGATCGTCGGGCTGACCGCGAAGCCGTTCTCGGCGTAGGCGATGGCGGGCTCGAACAACTGCGCGAACGGCAGCTTGCCGAAGCGGTCCGACAGCGCCTTCCAGCCCGCCACCTGGCCGGGCACGGTGACCGTGCCCCAGCCGGTGCCCGGCATCGTCTCGCGGCCGGCGAAGTACGCCGGCGTCCACGCCGCCGGCGAGCAGCCGCTGGAGTTCAGGCCATGCAGTCTTCCTTCGTGCCACACCAGCGCGAACATGTCGCCGCCGATGCCGTTCATCACGGGCTCGACCACGGTCAGCGCGATGGCGGTGGCGATGGCGCTGTCCACGGCGTTGCCGCCGGCCAGCAGCATGCGCAGCCCGGCCTGCGCCGCCAGCGGCTGGCTGGTCGCGACCGCGTTGGCGGCCAGCACCGGCATTTTTCGGGAAGCGTACGGAAAAGACCAATCGAAGGAAGAAGACATGGTGGCGTGGAGACTCTGTGGAAAATTACTGCGGGGTGATGCCGGCCTGGTCGATCAGCTGCTTGGTGCGCGGAATCTCGGCCTTGATGAAGGCGGCGAATTCCTCGCGGCTGCCGCCGCGCGGCTCGGCGCCGGCTTCGGCCAGCTTACCGCGCAAGGCGGGATCGGCCAGCACCTTGTTGACGGCGCGGTTCAGCTTGTCCAGGATCGGCGCGGGCGTGCCTTCCGGCGCCACCAGCCCGTACCAGGGGGCGATGTCGTAGCCGGCATAGCCCTGTTCGGCGATGGTGGGGATGTCCGGCGCCAGCGACGAGCGCTGCGAATTGGACATGCCCAGCGCCAGCAGCGCGCCGCTCTTGACCTGCGGCAGACCGGTCATGATGGTGTCGAAGTACATCGTCACCTGGCCGCTCAGCAGCGCCGGAATGGCTTCGCCGGCGCCCTTGTAGGGCACGTGCAGGATGTCGATGCCGGCCACCGACTTGAGCATTTCGCCCGCCATGTGCGAGGTGGTGCCGGTGCCGAACGAGGCGTAGGTCAGCTTGCCGGGGTTGGCGCGGGCGTACGCGATCATCTCGGGCAGGGTCTTGAACGGCTGCTGCGGGTTGGCCAGCAGGATGTTGGGCGTATACGCCACCATCGACACCAGCTCGAACTTGTCCGGATCGTAGGCCAGGCGCTTTTGCAGGAAGCGGTTGGTGACGACGGCGGCCGGGCCGCCCATCAGCAGTGTGTAGCCATCGGGCGCCGAGCGCGCCACCGAGGCGCTGCCGATCGCGGCGGCCGCGCCCGGGCGGGCCTCCACCACGAAGGGCTGGCCCAGTTCGGTCGACAGCGCCGCGCCCAGCTGGCGCGAAATCAGGTCGGTGGCCGAACCGGCCTGGAACGGCACCACGATGCGCACCGGATGCTGCGGCCAATCGGTGGCCTGGGCGCCGGCTTGCGCGGCGAAGGCCACGGCGGCGGCGCCCGCCAGGGCGCGGATGAGACGGAAAGGCATGGATTCCCCTTGAATGCGTTGTATCGATGGAGCGCCAGGCGGGTCTGTCGCCCGTTGCGGTCCCGGCGGACGCGCAAGGTCGGCGCGCCAGTCACGGATTTGACGCGAGCGCCGGCGATCCGAATATAGGTATTTGCATCCATGGATCACTGGATCCAATTTGTGTTATTTTTGCGTTTATCTATCATGGCGGCTTTGAAAACCCCGGGGACGAGAATGCTGCAGTTTCAGAAGACAGCCGTCAGCGCCGAAGAAGAGGCCTACCAGCACCTGCAGCGCGAAATCCGGCTGGGCAACTACCCGCCCGGCCACCGCCTGGTGCCCGAGGTCATCGCCAGCGAAATCGGCACCAGCCGCATGCCGGTGCGCGGCGCGCTGCGCCGGCTCGCCTCCGAGGGCCTGGTCGAGATCCGCGCCAATCGCGGCG
Organism: Achromobacter sp. HNDS-1; assembly: GCF_040084795.1. Classification (NCBI taxonomy): domain Bacteria; kingdom Pseudomonadati; phylum Pseudomonadota; class Betaproteobacteria; order Burkholderiales; family Alcaligenaceae; genus Achromobacter; species Achromobacter sp. HNDS-1. The sequence goes on along the minus strand of NZ_CP157584.1, from coordinate 1,456,261 downwards.
CCGTGGTGCGCGGCCTGAACCAGCAGGAAATGCGCGAAGTCTTCGAAATGCGCTCGGTGCTCGAAGGGCTGGCCGTGCGCAACGCCGTGCGTCACATGAGCGCCGAACATATCCGCCGCCTGGCCAACATGCTGGACCAGCTCGAACAGGGCTCCGGCGATTACCTGGACTGGACCAGCGCCCATCGCGACTTCCACGAATACCTTTGCAGTTTCTGCCAGCAGCCGCGCCTGTTGCGGCAGATCTCCGAACTGCACTCGGTGGTCGAGCCCTACATGCGCCTGTGGGCCGCCCAGCCGGGACGCGTGCTGCGGGTGCGCGAATCGCACCAGGAACTGATCGACGCGCTGCTCACCGGCGACGCCGACCGCTGCGAGGCGGCGATGCGCCAGCACGTGCTGAACACAGTGCCGGCGTTGCAGGCCTTCCTCGAACGGGCAAACTGAGGTCCGGCGGTCAGGCCTCGCGCGGCAGCGGCTTCGGTTTGCGCTTGAACTTGATCTCGCTGGCCAGGACCCCGGCCACGATCAGCGCCGCGCCCACCAGCGCCACGCCCGGCAGGCGTTCCCCGGCCAGCCGGCCGACGATGCCGCCCCACACCGGCTCGCCGGCATAGATCACCGTGGCGCGGGTCGGCGACACCGACTTCTGCGCCCAGTTCATGGTCAACTGGATCACCGCGCTGGCCAGGCCCAGCCCGATCGCCCCGCCGGCCCATCGCCACGAGAACGCCGGCACGGGCTCGCCCAGCAGCGGCATCAGCGCGAACGACACCAGCCCCGCCGTCAGCAACTGCACCGCCGTGACACGGCGGCTGTCCACCGAGCTTGCGAAATGGCCGATCAGGATGATCTCGGCGGCAATCGCCGCCGCGCCCGCCAGCGTCGCGACCTCGCCCGGACTGAAATGCAGCGCGCCCGCCTCGGGCCCCGCCAGCAGCACCAGCCCGGTGAACGCCAGCGCCACGCCGACCCAGCTCATCAGGCCCGGCGGGCGCTTGAGCACCGCCCATTGCAGCAACGGCACGATCGGCACGTACAGCGCGGTGATGAAGGCCGACTGGCTGCTGGTGATGGTGCGCAGGCCGTAGGTCTGCAGGTAATACCCCAGGAACAGGGCGCAGCCGATCGCCACCCCCGCCCCGGTCTCGCGCCGCGTCAGCCCCGCCATGTGCCGGCGGAACAGCAGCATCGACCCCACCCCCGCCAGGGTGAACCGCACGCCCACGAAGAACAGCGGTCCGCTATGCTGCATGGCGATATGGATAATGAGGAAAGTGCTTCCCCACAGCATGGTGACCAGCACCAGGGCGATTTCCTGGCGCGACAGGGCAAACATCGATTCGGATTTCACGGCGGACTTCAGGTGTCACTAATTTGAGCAATATACTGCACATTACCAATTCCGACAGTGATGTCCTCACGCACGTGGGGGCCAATCTGAAACGCCTGCGCAAGCTGGCCGGCCTGAGCCAGTCGGCGCTGGCCGATGCGTCCGGCATCAGCCGCCGCATGATCGCCGGCCTGGAAGCGGGCAACGCCAACATCAGCCTGTCCAGCCTGGACAAGCTGGCGCAGGCGCTGGATGTGGGGTTTGTCGACCTGGTCAGCGATCCGGCGCGCGAACGGCGCCGCATCGAGGCCCGCGCCTGGCGCGGCAAGCGCCCCGGCAGCCAGGCCGTGCTGCTGGGCGCGGCGCCCGCCAGTTGCGAGGCGCAGCTGTGGATCTGGTCGCTGGGACCGGGCGAGACCTACGTGGCCGAGCCCGACCCGCAAGGCTGGCACGAAATGATCTACGTCATCGAGGGCACGCTGCTGCTGGAGCTTTCGGGCGCCGTGCAGCAGGTGCGGGCCAACGACTTCGCTATCTACAGCAGCGCCCAGCCGTATTCCTATCGCAACGACGCCGACACGCCGCTGCGCTTCGTGCGCAACGTGTTGAGATAGCCCGCCGCCGGACGGTGGCACGCCAACTGGCGGCTCAGGCCAGTTCGGGCCGCGCGAAGCGGCGGTTCTTCAGCACCGGCAGCACGTCGCGCGCATGCGCGATGCGCGCCGGATCCAGGTCGGCGAACACCAGCGCCTCCTGTTCGCCCGCCTGCGCGATCGCCACGCCCAGCGGATCCACCACCAGGCTGGCGCCGAGGTTGCGCGGGCCGCATTCGCCCACCGCCGCCGCGCCGCCCGCATATAGCCGGGAGTAATATGGCGCGTCCGGCGGCCGGCTTCCGTCTCCTCGCATCCCCGATGCCCGTGTACCGAAGCGCCCCGGCGCGACAAGAACACACAAGGAGACAGGCAAGTGGAGAAGCAAGCATCGGGCGGCTGGTATTTCGGCTGGAACATTGTCGGGGCGGCCACCGTGCTGACGCTGCTCACGGTGGGCCTGCGCATGGGCATTGGCCCGTTTTTCCTGCCCATGGCCGACGGCCTGGGTTTCTCGCGCAGCCTGCTGTCGGGCATCGTGGCGGTCGGCATGCTTTGCTACGGTCTGGGCATGCCGCTGGCCGGCTACCTGGTCAGCACCCGCGGCACCCGCTTCGTGCTGCTCACCGGCACCGCCATCGTGGTGGCCTCGTCGATCTGGACCGTATTCGCGCGCGGCCCCATCGAATTCCTGCTGGCCTTCGGCGTGGCCCTGTCGATCGGCCTGGCCTTCACCAGCCCGGTGGCGCTCACTCCCGTCATCAGCCGCTGGTTCACGCGCCAGCGCGGCATGGCGCTGTTCTTCCTGTCCACCGGGTCCATGGCGGGCATCGCCCTGATGACGCCCACGCTCACTTTCGCCATCGGCGCTGTCGGCTGGCAAGAAACCCTGCTGGCATTCGCCGTGCTGTTCGCGCTGCTGACCGTGCCGATGGCGCTGTTCGTGATGCGCGACCAGGCGCCCGAGCACACCGACCTGTTGCCGCACCAGATCGTGGAAAAGAAATCCGGCGCCAGGCCCGCCGCCAAGGGCCCCGAGCCGCGCGTCAAGGACGCCGTGCGCACGCTGCCATTCTGGCAGGTGGCGCTGGGCCTGTTCGCCTGTGGCTTCAGCATGAACCTGCTGGGCACCCACGGCATGCCGATGCTGATGGACCATGGCTTTGACGCCACCACCAGTTCGCTGGGCATCGGCCTGATCGGCCTGGTGGCGATCTTCAGCACGCTGGTGCTGGGCCGCATGTCGGATCAGGTCGAGCGGCGCAACATCCTGGCCGTCATCTATCTGGTGCGCGGGCTGGGATTCTTCGCGCTGGTGATGGTCGGCGCGCATTGGGAACTGTATGCCGCCGCCACCATCGGCGGCGTGGTCTGGGCCGGCAGCATCGCGCTGTCGTCGGCCATCCTGGCCGACGTCTACGGCGTGCGCCTGGTGGGCGTGCTGTACGGGCTGACCTACCTGGGCCACCAGGTCGGCGGCATGATCAGTTCATGGTTGGGCGGCTGGGCCTTCGAGACCTTCCATACCCATTGGGTGGCGTTCGGCGCGGCCGGCGCCTTGCTGCTGCTGGCCGCGGCCATTTCCCTGCAACTGCCGCGGCGCGGCGCCTTGCGCGCCGTGCCGGCGATGGCGGCGGGCGGGCGCTGAGCCCGCGCCGCGCCATCCGGCTCAGCGGTCCTTCAGCAGCGACACCAGCTCGGGCACGTAGCGCTCGCCGCCGCCCTGGCTGACCGCCTGGTCATAGGTGTGCAGCACGGCCGCGCCGATCTCGCGCACCGCGCCAGTCTCGGCCGCCATGGTGTTGTAGTAGGAAAGATCCTTCTGCGCATTCGACATGAAAAAGCGCAGCGACGATGGGTCCTGTTCCAGCAGATACGGCTTGAGGCGCTCCAGCGCCACGCCGCCGCCGCCGCCCTTGGTCAGCACCTCGGCGAACACCGCCGGGTCGATGTCGGCGCGCAGCGCGCAGGCGGCCGCTTCCGACAGCAGCGCGATCGCGCCCAGCGACACGTAGTTGTGCAGCAGCTTCATGCGGTGGCCCGCGCCCACCGGACCGGCGTGCGCGATATTCTCGGCAAAGCACGCCAGGATCGGTTTGCATTCATCGAACAGGGACTTGTCGCCGCCCACCAGCAGGTTCAGGCGGCCTTCGGCGGCTTCCTTCGGCGTGCGCGTCATGGGGGCGTCGAGGAAACGGCCGCCCTTCTCGGTGACGGCCTCGGCCACCTTGACGGTGGAGGAGGGGATCGCCGTCGAGCAATCGATGATCACCGTGCCGGGCCGCAGGCCTTCCAGCACGCCGCCGGGCGACAGCAGCACCGCCTCGACCTGCGGACTGCCCGTGACGCACAGGATGATCACGTCGGACTGCGCCGCCAGCGTCGCGCCGTCGGCGCAACTGGTGGCGCCCGCCGCCTTCAGCGCGTCCAGCGGCTGGTTGCCCGGATGTTCCAGCACCGTCAGCGCGTGACCATGCTTGACCAGATTGCTTGCGATGCCATGGCCCATCAGGCCGATGCCCACCATACCGATTTTTGCCATCTTCCACTGCTCCTGCCACACGGGCTGTTTGTTATGGCATAAATCTTACTCTCAGATCCGCGAGGACCCGGACGCCGCACCGCCGTGGGGCGCGGCGCCGCGATCCCTTGCCGGATGGCCTTACGGCGCCCCGCCGCATGCCGGGCGGCGAGGCGCCAAGACCAGGCTGGCGTCGGGGAGGGCGGCAGGGCCAGCCTGCGCCGCGCATCACACGATGCGGATGCTCAGTTCCGGCAGGCCGTCCACGTGCGCCACGATCACATCGCCGCGCACTACCGGGCCGACGTTCTCCGGCGTGCCCGAATAGATCAGGTCGCCGGGAAACAGTTCGAACGCCTGCGACAGCCGCGAGATCTGCTCGGCCACCGACCAGATCATGTGCGACAGCGTGGCCTGCTGCTTGCGCTCGCCGTTGACCGCCAGCCAGATGTCGCCTTCCTTGTAGTGACCGGTCTGGGCTACCGGATGGATCGGGCCGATCGGCGCCGCGTGGTCGAAGCTCTTGCCGATCTCCCACGGCTTCTTCTGGTCGCCCATGCCGCGTTGCAGGTCGCGCCGCGTCATGTCCAGTCCCGGCGCGTAGCCGTAGACGCAGTCCAGCGCCTTGTCCAGAGGAATGTCGCGGCCGCCCTGGGACAGCGCCGCCACCAGCTCCACCTCGTAGTGGTAATTCTGCGTCAGCGGCGGGTAGGGATGGTCGGTCACCGTGTCCGGCGGCACCACCTGGATCGCGTCCGTCGGCTTCTGGAAGAAGAACGGCGGTTCGCGGCTCGGGTCCGACCCCATCTCGATGGCGTGGGCCGCGTAGTTGCGTCCGATGCAATAGATGCGGCGCACCGGAAAGCGCAGCGCGCTGCCGGCGATCGGCACGGTGGTCTGCGCCACGGCAAACGGGGTTTGGACGGCCTGGGTCATCGCGGGTCTCCTGAAGGTTGCGAGGGTTGCCGCCAGCTTAGGTCCGCCTCGCCCGCTCGGCCTGGAGACGATTACGCAATCCGTGGACGATTCCGCGCATTTGGCCGCGCGTCTTGTCGTGTCCTTCTCCGCGCCTTGTGGCGGGCTGTCGCCAGGGTGGGGGCTTCAGAGCGGGTCGACCTTACCGCCGGCGGCCTCACCGTGCCCAGGCTTCACCGTGCATCGGCTTCACAGTACCTCGGCCTCACAGTACCTCGGCCTCACTGTGCATCGGCCTCACATTGGCTAGGCCTCACCGTGCCTCGGCTTCACAGTGCATCGGCCCACCCGCGCCTCCGCCTCACCGCGCCTGCGCCTCGCCGCCGCGCAGGCGCTCGCGGTAGCCGGTCGGGCTGACGCCTTCCAGCTGGCGGAAGCGGCGCGAGAAATACGCCTCGTCCGCGAACCCCGCCGCATGCGCCACCTGCGCCACGCTGCACGCCGTGTGCGCCAGCAGGTCGCGCGCCAGCGCCATGCGGCGCTCGGCCACCAGCTCGGTGAAGGTCTTGCCGGTCTCTTTCTTGAGCAGGTGCGCCAGGTAATTGGGCGACAGGAACGCCGCCGCCGCCGCATCGTTCAGCGTCAGGTTCTCGGCCAGGTGCGCGCCGATGTGCGCCAGCACCCGCCGCACGCTTTCGCGCCGGCTGCTGCCGGCGTGATGCCGCGCCAGGTGCAGCAGGTCGGCCTCGTAGCGGCCGCACACCAGCCCGATCAATTGCAGCAGCAGCCCGCGGATCGCCGTGGACGAACCGAAGCCGCGCCGCCGGTTCTGTTCCATCAGGCGCGCGATCAACCCCTCGGCCTCGGCCAGTCCCTGCGCGTCCAGCTCGAAATCCAGGTATTCCTGGAACAGGAACGGCGCCAGCGCCGGCGCCTGCGACACCGGCACATCCTCCAGGTCCAGCGCATCCACCGCCAGCTCCGGCCACAGGAACCGCTGGGCGAAATTGATGATGACGTAGCGCGCGCCCGGCGGATGCGGCACCAGGTGCACGCGGTACGGCAGCACGAAACTCAGCCCGCCGCGCGGGAACGGCCGCGTGGTGCCGCTGATGGTCTGGCGCGTATCGCCCTCCAGGTTCACCTGGATCTGGAAATACTCGTGCCGGTGCGGCTGCTCCAGCGGCTCGCGCACCTGCTGCGCACGGATATCGAAGTCGAAATAATCCGCGCGCTCGGCCATGCCGTAGGTCTTGATGCGGTTCATGCGCGGGGCGGTGAAACGGACGATTGCATGGGCAGAATGTAGCGCCGGCGCGACGGTGGCGCCAGTCGCCGCTGAAATTGTCCGCTCACCGGTCGCCGCCGCCCCGCGCTGGCGGGCGCCGCCCGCTTTGCGCTACCGTGGGACATTGCGCAGCAGACATACCTCATCCTCATGACAGACACCATTCCCGCCGGCTTCGCGCCCTGGCACCCCAGCAGCCAGTTCATGCGTCACCTGGCGGACCTGGGCGGTTTTTACCGGCGCGAGGCCGACGACGTGCTGGCCATGCGCGTCGGCGCGGCCCACGGCAACATGCACGGCATGGCCCATGGCGGCCTGCTCGCGACGCTGGCCGACAGCGCCCTCGGCTACGTCATTGCCCACCAGTGCCAGGCGTCGGTCGTCACCGCGCAGATGTCGGTCGAATACCTCAACGCCGTCATGCCCGGCGATTGGCTCGAAGCCCACGTCACCATCGACAAGCGCGGCAAGCGCCTGATCTACGCCACTTGCCACCTCAAGGTAGACCAGCGCCTGGTGCTCAAGGCCAGCGCCGTCTTCGCCGTGCGCCAGGCCGCGGTGCCGACTTCGGACGGTTGAGCGGGCGGGGGCGGCCCTATCGCCTGGGCGCGCCGCCCCTCATTCACTCCGCCTTCTGCCGCGAGCGGAAGGCCGCCACCTTCATCCGATTGCCGCACAGCGCCATGCTGCACCAGCGGCGCCGATGAGACTTCGTCTTGTCGTGGAACATCAGTGTGCAGTCGTGGGCCTCGCATTGCCGGACAAGCGCCAACGGCGTGTCGGTCAGCAGCCTGGCCACCGCTTGCGCGATGGGTTCCAGAAAACTCGCGGCATCGTCGCGGCGGCGCACCCTGACCACCTTGAACGCCTGGGTGGCCTCATCCCACTGCAACGCCTCCGAGGCGCGGCCGGCCTGCAGCACATGATTGACGACCGAGGCATCCGCGCTGCCTTGCTGGCGCGCCGCATCCAACAGTGATCGCGCGTTGTCGCGCAACTTCACGGCCAATGCCTTCAGGCCGGCAGGCGCCGCGCCGGCGTCGGCGGGCTGCGCGCCGGCCAACTGCAGCCATGCCAACACGGCGTCATCGTCGGTAAAGCAGTCGTGGCGCGCCGCGCCGACGCCATACGCACTATTGATGAAGTCGAGCGCGAGGTCATCGCCGACGAACAGCGGAGCCTTGGGGGATTTTGGAGTTTCCGGCATGCGACCAATGTAACCTATAAAAAATTCGTTGACCAGTTACTTTGCACCAAAGTAACCTTTTAAATTCAATTTAACGGTTACTAAGGAGTGTCATCATGGCTTCGGAAAACGTGGCGGGCGCGGGCGGGTCGGGCGCAGCGGAGCAGACGGGCGACGGACAGGCGGCGGGCCTGCAGGTCCGGCACCGTTTCGAACAGGTGGGCGACGTGAACGTGTTCTACCGCGAGGCGGGCCAACGCGGCGCGCCGGCGGTGCTGCTGCTGCACGGCTATGCGGCCTCGTCGTTCATGTATCGCAATCTCATCCCGATGCTCGCGGACAAGTATCACGTCATCGCCCCGGACCTGCCCGGCTTCGGCTTCACCGAGGCGCCCGCCCGCGGCCAGTATGCGTACACGTTCGACCAGCTCGCCAGGACCATCGACCAGTTCACCCGCCAACTGAAGCTGGAACGCTTCGCCATGCAGGTGTTCGACTACGGCGCGCCGGTGGGCTGGCGTATCGCGGCGACGCAGCCGTCCCGCATCACCGCCATCATTTCGCAGAACGGCAATGCGTACGAAGAGGGGTTGGGACAGGGGTGGGCGCCGATCCAGCGCTATTGGAACGAGCCGTCACAGGCCAATCGCGACGCGCTGCGCGAATTCGCCACGCCGGCTTCCATCGCCTGGCAATACCTTGAAGGCGTGCCGGACAAGACCCTGGTCGCGCCCGATGCGATCGCGCTGGAAAGCCAGCTGGTGTCCCGGCCCGGCAACGCCGAGGTCCAGCTCGACCTGCTGCTGGACTACGCCTCCAACGTGGCGCGGTATCCGCGGTTCCAGGCCTACTTCCGCGAGCATCGGCCGCCGCTGCTGGCCGTGTGGGGCAAGAACGATCCGTTCTTCCTGCCCGCCGGCGCCCAGGCCTGGAAGCGGGATATCCCTGGCGCGCAGGTGCGGTTCTACGACACCGGGCACCTGGCGCTGGAAACGCATGGGGTGGAGATCGGCGGGGTGATCCGTGCGTTTCTGGATGGCAATGTGAAGTAGCGAAGGGCCAAGTTCGCCAACCCGAGTTCGCTAAAAAACGCAGCCGAAAAAGCAGGCGAAAAAAAACAGCCGCTCAAGGAGCGGCTGTTTTCTGGAAAATTCGGTGGGGTGGCTGATGGGACTCGAACCCACGACAACCGGAATCACAATCCGGGACTCTACCAACTGAGCTACAGCCACCACTGGTTTCCTTGCTGTTAAATGGCACACAACATTTCGTGCTCAACTGCAAAGAGGCCGAATTCTAGCATGTTTTTTCGGGCCGTGTAAAACCGCGGACATGGCCGGGTCACCCAGGACATTTCCGTCCTCTTGCCAGGCCCGCCGGCCTTGCTATCCTTGGCGCTCGAATCACGCTCTGGAGGCCCGCGTCGCGCCGTTGCCATGGATCGCATACACGAATTACTGATCGCTTATTGGCCGCACATGGTGTTCGGCGTCAGCGTGGTGGCGGGCGCCGGGGCGGCGGTGCACGCGGCCATGACCAAGCAGGACGTACGCTCGGCCATCGGCTGGGTCGGCCTGACGCTGTTCTCGCCGTTGTTCGGGGCCGCGGCCTATTTCGTGGCCGGAATCAACCGGATCCGCAAGACGCGGCTGTCGCAGCAGCGCGACGAGGCGATGCTGGTGGACGCGGCGCTGGTGGAAACGCCCAGCGTGGACGTGGCGCCGATCTCGGGGCCGCAGTTCGCGTCGCTGAAGGTGCTGGGCGACCAGGTCAGCCGCTTCCGGCTGCTGGGCGGCAACGCGGTGCGGCCGCTGGCTGGCGGCGACGAAGCCTATCCGGCGATGCTGCAGGCGATCCGCGAGGCGCGTCACGCGGTGGCGATGCAGAGCTACATCTTCGACAACGACGCAATCGGCCGCGAGATGGCGCAGGCGCTGATCGAGGCGCACGGGCGCGGCGTGCAGGTGCGGGTGCTGATCGATGCGATCGGCGCCAAGTATTCGCGGCCGCCGATCGTGCGCATGCTGGCGCGCGGCGGCGTGCCGGTGGCGCGCTTCATGACCAATCCGCTGGGCGTGCTGCGCATGCCCTATGCCAATCTGCGCAGCCACCGCAAAGTGCTGGTGGTGGACGGGCGCATCGGTTTCACCGGCGGCATGAACGTGCGGGCGGCCTTCGTGACGGCGCTGTCGGGCGCGGCGACCAACGTCGATACGCATTTCCGGGTGGAAGGCCCCATCGTGACGCAGCTGATGTCGGTGTTCGCGCACGATTGGAACTTCACCACCCACGAGTCGCTGCCGGCGCAGCCGTGGTTCGATCCGCAGGCGCAGCCGCCGCATGGCGTGGTGCCCATGCGCTGCGTGCCGTCGGGGCCGGACCGGGCCATGGGCAGCGCGCACAGCATCATCCTGGGCGCGCTGGCGGTGGCGCAGCGCCACGTGCGCATCCAGTCTCCCTATTTCCTGCCGGACCAGCCGCTTATCGGCGCGCTGGCGACGGCGGCGCGGCGTGGCGTGATCGTCGACATCGTTATCCCGGGCAAGAACAACCTGCGGCTGGTCGACTACGCCATGACGGCGCAACTGGACCAGGTGGTGCGCACCGGCTGCCGCGTCTGGCGCTCTCGCGGGGCGTTCGACCATTCCAAGCTGATGACGGTGGATGACGGCTGGGCTTATGTCGGTTCGTCCAACCTGGACCCTCGCAGCCTGCGGCTGAACTTCGAGCTGGATACCGAAATCTACGACCCGCAGGTGGCATGTTGGATCGGCGCCCGCATCGATGCGCTGGTGGCCAATGCCCGCCGGCAGACGCTCGACGAATTGCAGCAGGCGCCGTTCGCCAAGCGGCTGCGCAACAAGGTGATCTGGCTGGCGACGCCTTATCTCTAGCGCAGCGCCAGTGCGCCCTTCGGCCTCCGGGCAGACCCGGAAGTAAGACCACAATGCCTGCCGCCACCCGCCAACCTGCGCGGGATTGGCGATTCCCGGCCTGATTTTCATGGTGTTGTCAATTTTGACAACACCAATTTTCGTTGGCACAATTGACAACATGCGCGCTACCCTGATCATCAGCGAAAAGAGCGTCGATGCCGAAGGCGGCATTCTGCAAATCGTTATCTGGAAGGTGCCGCGGCCAGTTCCTCCGACCACCCATGGTTTCAAGTATCGGTTGGTGTATGCCCGTGATGGCAAGCGGATCGTAGGTTTCGATAACGAACGTGGCAAGGGTGATCACATGCACCAGGAAGAACGAGAGCTTCCTTATGAGTTCCGGGGCATAGCGCAGTTGCTGGAGGACTTCGTTGTGGAGGTCACGAAATGGAGAGGCAGCATATGAAGCGAACCTTGACTGTCACTATCATTCAAGATTGGCGCGCCTTTCTGGCAGGCGTTGGCAAGCGCGCCGTTGCCGGGGCGCGGTCAGGCGAGTATCAGGGGGAGCGGCTTAACTTTGAGTCCGCCGCTGCTTTCTTTGGTCAGCTGACGGAACTGCGTTGGAACATGGTGCGGGAAATGCTGGGCGCGGGTCGGGTTGGCGTGCGAGAACTAGCTCGCCGCCTGGGCCGCGATGTAAAGCGCGTTCACCAGGATGCCCATGCCCTCGTTGCCCTTGGGCTCCTGGAACAAGACGAGGGGGGGGGGCTCATATGCCCTTTCGCCGATATTCACATCGATATGCATCTCACCCAGGACAGGCGCAAGGCGGCGTAGCTGGCTGATGAATCGGCCGAAAAAAGTGACAACCTACCGTATCGCCGCCAGCTTCACCGCGAATCCCAGCAAAAACACGCCGGCCAATCGCTCCAGCAGATTGGCCACGCGCGGGTTGGCGCGCATGCGCTCGGCCAGCTGATGCGTCAGCAGCACCGCCGCCAGGCCATAGAGAAACGTCAGCGCCGCCACGGTGACGGCCATGAAGGCGAAGGTCACCAGCCCCTGGTGCCTGACCGGATCGATGAACAGCGGAAAGAACGCCATGTAGAACATGATCGCCTTGGGGTTCAGCAGCGTGATCATCGCGGTCTGGCGCAGGTAATGGCCGTTGTCCATGCGGCTCGGGCGCGGCGCGGCGCCAGGCTTGCTGCGCATCATCTGCAGCCCCAGCCACGCCAGGTACGCGGCGCCCGCCCACTGCACGATATGGAACGCGGTGGGGTAGGCCGCCAGCAGGGCCGACACGCCGGCCACTGCCAGCCACATCAATACCTGGTCGCCCAGGATCACCCCGCAGGTCGCGGCCAGGCCCGCCTTGATGCCGCCCTTGCCGGTGGCGGTGAGCAGGGCGAAATTGCCCGGCCCCGGGATGATCAACAGCATGATGAAGGCGAGCACGAAGGCGCCATAGTCGGTGACACCGAGCATGGAAAGACTCCCGAAAAGGTAGCGGCATTGTAGAGCCGCTGGCGCCGGCGGGATCGTTCCATGCGCCCGAGCCGGGCGCGCGGTTGCCGCGCATGGGGCGGCAAGCGCGCGGCGGCCGGTCCGCCCCGCGCTTTACTCCCGCTTGATGCCGGCCTTGCGGATCACTTCGGCCCAGTCCCGCCGCTCCTGCTCGGCATAGGCCCTGAATTCCTCCGCGGACATCGGCATGGGCTGCACGCCGATATCGGCCATCTTCTGCGACATGGCGGGCGTGCGGATCGCGGCCAGCAGTTCGGCGGACAGTTTTTTGGTGACGGCTTCGGGCAGGCCGCGCGGGCCGACCACGCCCTGCCAGGAATAGACGGTGTAGTCGTTCACGCCCTGTTCGGCCATGGTCGGCACGTCCGGCAGTTCCTTGAGCCGCTGCGGCGTGGCCGTCGCCAGGATGCGCAGCTTGCCCGCCTTGATGTTCGGCAGCGCGCTGGTGAGGTCGACGAACATCAGGTCCACCTGATTGCCCAGCAGGTCCTGGATGGCCGGCGCCGCGCCCTTGTAGGGCACGTGCAGGATGTCGGCGCCGGTGCGTTGCTTGAACAGTTCCAGCGCCAGGTGGTGCGGCGTGCCGCTGCCGGCCGACGAGGCGGTGAGCTTGCCGGGCTGCTTCCTGGCCGCCTGCAATACCTCGTCCAGCGTCTTGTAGGGCGAATTCGCGCTGACCGCCAGCATCATCGGAAACCTGGCCAGGCCGCCGATGTAGGTGAACTTCGCGGGGTCGTAGCTCAGGCTGGCGTACAGGGCCGGGTTGAAGGCCAGGGTGGCGATGTCGACCGAGCCGACCACATAGCCGGACGGCGCCGATTCGGCCACCGCGGTGGCGCCCACGATGGTGGCCGCGCCGGGGCGGTTCTCGACCACCAGGGTCTGCCCCAGCGGCTTTTCGAGCCCGCTGACGACCGTGCGGGCCAGCACGTCGGTGCCGCCGCCGGCCGGATAGGGCACGATCCAGCGGATGGGTTGGGTTGGCCAGGATTGGGCCTGGGCCGCGGCGGCCAGCGACAGGGCCGCCAGCGCCAGCAGGCGCTTCGCAAGAATATGCATGGGAAACCTCGTTGTCTCTCTGTGCTTGTCGAACGTGGAAGAACGCTACGTATGGCGAGGTGATACCGGACAGCGAGTGTTTTTTAACATGTTAACTAAATTGCGAAAAGCGCTTCGACGCCTTGGCGAGGGCAGGGTTTTCACGTGGGGCGGGGGCGGCGGCGCGAGTCGGGCGAGTCAGGCGAATCAGGCGAATCAGGCGAGTCCGGTGAGTCGGGCGAGTCCGGCGATTCAGGCGAGTCCGGCGATTCAGGCGAGTCAGGCGAATCAGGCGAATCAGGCGAATCAGGCGAATCAGGCGAATCAGGCGAATCAGGCGAATCAGGCGAGTCGGTGCGAATGTGAATCGTGCGAACCGTGTGAATCGTGCGAACGGTGCGAATCGTGTGAACCGCGCGAGTTTCGCGAGTCGCGCGAGTCCGCACCGGCTTGCGCCCAAGAAGGGAAAACGATATGAAATAAATATTCACAAATTGATATTGTCCCCGCAGAATAGGACCTGCGCCGGTCATGGCGCATCTTCCATTTCAAGGACCCGATCATGCCCACCGCGCGCGGCTTGTTGCTGGATTCGTATCGACGTACCGATCGTGCGATGTTGCCGCTGCTGTGGCTGTTGTTTCTGGTTGGCCTGGGCATGGCGCCGCAGTACGGCCGCTGGTACGCCGCCATCGTCGTGGGACTGCTGGCGGCGGGTATCCCGTCGCTGTTGATCCTGTGGCGGCCCGGGCGCGTGGTCACGCGGCTGGCGGTGGCCTGTGCGCTGATGGTGCTGGCCGCGCTCCATATCCACTTGCTGTCCGGGCAGGCCGAGATCCACTTCGGCATCTTCGTGCTGCTCTCGCTGTTGCTGGCCTACCGGGACTGGCGCGTCATTCTGTGCGCCGCCGTGGTCATTGCGCTGCACCACCTGTCCTTCAATTACCTGCAACAGTGGGGCTATGGCGCCATCTGTTTCACCGAACCCGGCCTGGGCATGGTGCTGCTGCACGCTGCCTATGTGGTGGTGCAGGCCGCGGCGTTGGGCTGGCTCGCGTGGAAGATGGAGCGCGCCGCCATCGCCGCCGAGGAACTGGCGCGCCTGAGCGCCCACATCGGGCGCGAGAGCGGCGTGTTCGACCTGCGCTTCGGCGGCATGCACATGGATAGCGTGCTGGGCCAGAGTTTCCAGCGCACCATGGACGCCGTGCATCGGACCATGAGTGAAGTGCGCGCCACGGCGACGGCATTGTCGGCGGCCGCGCGCGAGATGGCGCAAGGCAATCAGCAGCTCGACGGGCATGCCCGCACCCAGGCCGAGTCGCTGGCGCAGACCGCCGCGTCGATGCGCGACCTGGCGGCCAACGTCCACGACAACGCGGCGCGCGCGCTGCAGGCGCGGCAACTGACCGAGCAGGCGCGCCAGACGGTCGATACCGGCAGCGCGGCCGTGGCCGGCGTGGCGACGGTCATGGGCGAGATCCAGCAACAGGCGCGCAAGATCGCGGAGATCATCGGGCTGATCGACAGCATTGCCTTCCAGACCAACATCCTGGCCCTGAACGCGGCCGTGGAAGCGGCGCGCGCCGGCGAAAGCGGCCGTGGCTTCGCCGTGGTCGCCACCGAGGTCCGCGCGCTGGCGCAACGCAGCGCCAGCGCGGCGCGCGATATCCGCGCGCTGATTGCCGATTCCCTGCAAAAAACCAGCGATGGCTTTCGCCAGGCCGATCACGCGGCCGGCGTGATCCGCGAAGTGGTGTCCAGCATCGATCAGGCCGCGCGGGTAGTGGGAGAGATCGGCGAGGCCGGCCAGACCCAGAGCGCCGACATCGATGCGGTGAACCTGGCGGTGGCCAATATGGACGAACTCGTCCGGCAAACCGCGTCCGAGGTGGCCCAGGCGGCCAGCGCTTCGACCTCGCAGCAAGCACAGGCGGCGCAATTGCTGCGGGCGGTGGAGCTGTTCCGGTTGCAGGCCGCGCCCGCGCCCGGGACGGTCGCGGTGCCACAGCGTCACGCGCCCGCCGCGCTGGCCCTGGCCGGCGCCTGAGCGCACGCCATGGCCGCACGGCCGTGCAACGGACCGCCGTCATGCGAATCGGCCCCCGGATCCCGCTTGCGCGAGGTCCGGGGGCCGAGGCCGTCAAGCTACGAAACGATCAACGCAGCAGCGACAGCACCGTCTGCGGCACCTGGTTGGCCTGGGCCAGGACCGACGTGCCGGCCTGTTGCAGGATCTGGGCGCGCGACATGTTCGACACTTCCGTGGCGTAGTCGGCGTCCTGGATGCGCGAGCGCGCGTTGGACAGGTTGTTGACCACGTTGTCCAGATTGTTGATGGTCGATTCCAGGCGGTTCTGCACGGCGCCCATTTCGCCGGTCAGCTTGTTCAGCACATTGAAGGCCGCGTCCAAGGTCTTGAGCGGATCCGTGGTCCTGTCACCCTGGCTAGTTGTTTCCGTGGTCAGCTTGCCCGCGGCGCTCACGTAGACGGTGGCGCCTTTCCTGGGTGCATACGCGCCCGTACCGGTGCCGTCTTTGACCGTGATGGTGCCGTTATTGGGGTCGACGGTGTAGGTCGTCGTGTACGTACCGCCGGCGATCGTGGTGAAGTCGCCTGCGTCATCGACGTACGTGTCGGTCGATTGACCGTTGGTGAACGCCAGCGTGGCGGTGGCGAAGCCGTCTCCCAGGACGACGTTGCTATTGGCGGGGCCCGCCTTCAAAGCCGCCAGGACCTCATCCTTGCTCTTGGTGTCGACGTATCGAACTTCGCCCGCGGTGCCGCTGCTGTTGTAGATCTTGCCGCCGATGGATACGGAAGCGTCGTTGACAGCCGCCTTGGCGGTTGCGGTCAGAATGCCGTTGAGCGTGGCAGCGGGTACAGCGCCGGTGGGATTGTTGGTAGTGAGTTCGTTGGTGGTGGTAAGGAAGGCTGCCTTGCCGCCAATGGTGACGTTGCCAGCAGAGTCGACCTCGAAGGTCGTGCTCGCGTTGCCCTTGTTCGTGTAGGTGGCGGTGACACTGCCGGTGGCAGGGGTCAGCGCTGTAACCAGCGTGGCAAACGTGGCGGTGGCGGTCTTGTTGTCGAACGTGAAGTTGTCGTTGGCGGCATCGTACGTGTAGGTGGTGTTACCCGCAGCCGCCGCCACCGTAACAGTGTTGCCGTTTTGCAGCTTGGCGAAAGCCTGTTCGGCGCTGACCTTGGCGAACGTGGTGGTCACGACGTAATCGTTCGGCGTGGCGGCGGCGGGCGCGGGGGCGCCCGCGGCCAGCAGGTTGGTTACCGTGGCCTTGTCGTTATCGATGATGCCCTTGCCATTGACGTTGAAGCCGTTCAGGCCCAGCGTCTTGGCGCTGATTTCCGACAGGTTCAGGGTGATGGTCTCGCCGTCATTGGCGCCGACCTGCAGCGTCAGGGGCTTGGCGCTGGCCGACAGTACCTTCACGCCGTTGAAGTCGGTCTGTTGCGAAATACGGTCGATGTCCGACAGGCGCTGGTTGATTTCGTCCTGGATGGAGTCGAGCTGTTCCGGCGAATAGCTGCCGTTGGCGGCTTGCACCGTCAGTTCGCGCACGCGCTGCAGGTGAGTGGTGATCTCGGCGGACGCGCCTTCGGTGGTCTGCGCCAGCGAGATACCGTCGTTGGCATTGCGCGAGGCCTGGGTCAGGCCCCGGACGTTGGCGGTGAAGCGGTTGGCGATGGCCATGCCGGCGGCGTCGTCCTTGGCGCTGTTGATGCGCACGCCCGACGACAGGCGCTCGATGGCGGTGCCCAGGGCGGACTGGGACTTGTTCAGGTTGTTCTGCGCAACCAGCGACAAGTAATTGGTATTGATGACTGCAGCCATGTGTTTGCTCCTGGAAAGAGTGGCTTGATCAAACAGGGCGGCTACGCCGCCCGGGATGCACGTGACGAACCGGCAACGCGGGATGCGGGCTCGTCCGTTGCCAGGACTACGACAGCAGGAGAAACGATATTTAGTTGGAGAGCACCCAATTCCGGGGTTTATGATTTTTTGTGAGTTTTTATTCGCAATTAATGAAACATGGTGTAGTTTTCGCGCGCAAAGAGAAAGCCCCGCCGGCTTGTAACTGGCGGGGCTTTCTTGTCTTTTCTCTCTTGGGGAAAGTTGAAAGACCTGTTCAGTGTAGGCGAGTCTGCCAGGTCGAAAAATCACAAATGATCGCGCGTGTCGCGGGGTGACCGGTCCGCATGGAAACACGCGGTCGCGCCTCTGCGCGGCGTGCATATCCGGCACGCATATCCGGCGCGCGTATCCGGCACGCATATCCAACACGCATATCCAACACGCATATCCAGCAACGCATATCCAGCAACGCATATCCGGCGCGCATGCCCGGCGCGCATGCCCGGCGCGCATGCCCGACGCGCATGCCCGGCGCGCATGCCCGGCGCGCATCGCCGGCGTTTCAGCCCGGCATGGCGATGCCGACCGTGACGTCGCGCAGGACCAGCAGGGAGCCTTCGGAATAGATGTTGCGGATCAGCATCGGGGTGCCGCGGATGGCGGACAGTTTCTTGCGCACGCGGTAGAGCAGGGCATTGACCCGATGCTGGTCGTAGATGACTTCGGGATAGCCCAGCAACTGCGACATGCGCTTGTGGCTGACCGGGAATTTCGGGCTTTGGATCAGCGAGGCCAGCACGATGGACTCCTTGGCCGTCAGCGCGACCTGGTCGCCCTCGGTGGAACGCAGCTCGCGCGAAGCCACGTCCAGCGTCCAGCGCGGCTTGTCGGCCTGCGCCTGCGCGCCGGTGAGCAGGCGGCGTTCCAGCGCGGTCAGCGTGACGGCCAGCACGGGCAACTGCACCGGCTTGATCAGGTAGTGGTCGGCGCCATCGCTCATGCCCTGCAGCTGCGCGTGCATGCGCACGCTGCCGGTCAGGACGATGATGCCCATGGCGGGCAGGGCGCGGCGCAGCGCGGCGATGTGCCCGAGCATGTCGCCATCGGGCAGCGAAGCGCCGGTGACCAGGATCTCCGGCGGACTGCGCCGGATGTGGTCGAGCGCTTCGCGTTGGCCCGCGCATGTCCGCACCGCGTGACCGAGTTCGGCGATGTGCCGCGATACCGTGTCCGCCCAATCGGGCGGATCTTCAACGACTAGGATGCGCATACCCATGCCTGGCGTTGCCGGTCGCGTCCCGCCAAGGGGCCGCGACCCGGTTCGTCCAGCAATCCCCTTCGAAATCCAGACCTCCGAGATTCTAGGGGCGGCCGCTGGCGCGATGCGCGCCTGAAGTATTGGTGTTGGTCTGATATTGGCGCGATCCGTGCGCCGGGCCCTCGACAGCGTCGGCCGCACTGCGGGAACTCATGCCCTGCGGCTGCGCATGCCCGCCACCACCTTCACGCCGGCGGCGGCGCTCAGTTTCCGGTAGGCCGGCGTTTCCACGCCGTAGGCGGCGATGCGGGCATCGGCGTCATGATGGATGCCCCAGCCGAATTGCTTGACCAGCGGCGAGGCGCGCAGGCAGGCCTGCGGGCGGGCGAAGAACGCTTCGCGAGCCTGCGCCCGGTCGCGCGGCGCGATGCCGTGCCGCAGGGCGTGGACCTCGAACAGCAGATCGTCGCTGGTGTAGTGGTAGGGCCGTTGCGTCAGCAGCGCGTGCTGCAGTTGCGCGATGGAGCCAGCCTTGGGCGGCACGGTTCCCGCCGTGGCCGTGCTGTCGGGCGAGGCGGTGATGAACGTCTGCGTGTAGTTCGTCGTCATGGCGGGTTCCCGTGTGCGAGCCGGCCCGTGTCTCGCGACGGCTCGGGGCGCGTCCGGTCTGTAATGGACCAGTGTACGCGCCCCGGCGGGCAGTAGTCGCTAATCCGCGTCAGGCTGCCGCGTCGGCAGCGGCTCGCCGGCGCCGGTGCGCTCCACGATCAGCCGGTAGTGGTGCGGGCTGCGGTGCTTGGCGAAATTGAACACGTGCTCGCGGAAGGTCTGGCCCATGGCCAGGTCGATATGGGCCGTGATGACCTCGTCTTCCTCGTAGGTCGAACGCGCCACGATCTCGCCGGAAGGTGCCACGATCATCGAGCTGCCGATCATGTGGTGTCCGTCTTCCGAGCCGCATTTGCCGGCCGCGCCGATCCAGACGGCGTTCTGGTAGGCGCTGGCCTGCAGCACGATCTCGTGCGTGCTGGTGCGCCAGTGCGCCGGCTCGTTCCAGTGGATGTTGAGCGAGGGCGTGTTGTAGCCCAGCACGATCAGTTCGGCGCTCTGCAGCGACATCACGCGATAGGTCTCCGGCCAGCGACGATCGTTGCACAGGCACATGCCGACGTGGGTGCCTTCCATGTCCCACACGCCAAAACCCAGGTCGCCCACTTCGAAGAATTTTTTCTCCAGGTGCTGGAAGGGCGCGTCGACCTTGTGGTCGTCGTGGCCGGGCAGGTGGATCTTGCGGTACTTGCCGATGACGCGCGCGGTCCGGTCGACCAGCACGGCCGTATTGAAGCGGCGGCCGTCCGGC
This sequence comes from Achromobacter sp. HNDS-1, assembly GCF_040084795.1. Classification (NCBI taxonomy): domain Bacteria; kingdom Pseudomonadati; phylum Pseudomonadota; class Betaproteobacteria; order Burkholderiales; family Alcaligenaceae; genus Achromobacter; species Achromobacter sp. HNDS-1. Next base: position 1,436,492 of record NZ_CP157584.1, on the reverse strand, counting down.
GTGATCTCGGCATAACCCAGATAGAAGCCGATGCCAAGGTCGCGCGCGGTGTCGTACAGCGGCTGGACGTCGGCGTTGGGCATGCTGCGCTCGAAGAAGCGCTCGACCGCCTCGGCTTCGCTCATCCAGTAGCGCGGGAAGAACGTGGTCAGCGCCAGTTCGGGAAAGACCACGAATTCGCTGCCGCGCGAGGCCGCCTCGCGCATCATGGCGACCAGCCGCTTGACCACGGCGGCCCGGTCGTCGGCCAGGTGCACCGGGCCCATCTGCGCGACCGCCAGGCCAAGCTTGCGGCGGGTGGAAGTTTTGCTCACAGGAAAGCTCCTCGTAGGGGGATCGAGGCCTCGCGTGCGGGCCTCTTGGAATCAAACCGCCTAGATTGCCCGCTGGCGGGCGATAGGGGAACCCAGGGACGATGCCTGTGGTGGCGCCTGCGCCGGATCTACATTGTTTCCCTAAGAGTCTGTTTTGAATGGAGATTTTTTCCCATGAGGCAGCCATGCGGGTTGCAGGCCATAACGATGGCGCATGAGTGATGCGCAAAGATTGATAGGCGCGGCGGCCTTCATGGACGCCGGCGCGTCGATACACCGTCCTGGAATCATGGGAACCGATAACGCAAGCCTGCCGACACTCCATTGCTGGCCACGCCGCCATGGCCGAATCGCACATTGCCGTTGACGAACCACGACATTGCGTCGCCCACGTGTGTGCCGGCGCCCAAGCCGACCCAACCCGCATGGCGGGGTAGCCCGATGCCTTCGACCCTGAAGCTGGCATCGGGGGCGCCAGCGAAGGCCGCCGTGAAGTCCAGCCGTGTCGGGTTGCCGTAGCGATAGGCCCCGTAGGCGCTGAAGGTGGTGAGTCCGCCGGCCCAGGCCAGGGGCGCGGCATGCAAGCGCAGGCCGAGCAGGGCGGCTGTCTGGTGATAGGAACGCCTGCTGGCCCGGAGAGCGAAGGGCTGTTCGCCTTCGTCGATCGGGCCGCGCCGCAGACGGTCATGTGACAGGCCCGCGAACGGCGCGATGCGGCCGCCGTCTTTGGCGAACACATGGCCGGCTTCGGCGTACAGCGAGGTCAGGCCATCGCCGCGGCCACTTTCCAGATGATCGGCGTTGCCGACCAGGACCTCGCGCCTGATGTCGGCGTGGATCCATTCATGACCAGCGCGCGCCGCCAGATAGGGCCCGTCGGCGGCGCCGATGCGTCCGTACAGCGACAGCCCCGTGCTCTGGCTCCTGGCGCGGCCGCCATGGCTGTCGAAGGCGGCCTTGGCGTCGGACCACGCCAGCGCCACCCCCAGTATCGCGTTGTCCGCGACGGCGTGGTCGAAGCCGGCCTGACCGCCGTACTGGCGTGTGTCGGCGCTGGCATAGCCGGACTGGCGCAACCGGCCGGTGCCGCCGGTCATGTGGACCCAGCCGCCGCTTGGCGTGCCCGCCGGCGACAAGCCGTCGATGCGGTCGGACAGGGCGCGATTGACGGTCTCGGATTGCTGGAATGCCAGCGCCTGCGACGAGGCGTGGATCTGCCCGCTGACGCTGTCGAGCGCGGCGGCCAGCGCCGGCGCGCTGCCGACGGCTTGCAGCCTGGCCGCGCCCGCGACGAACGCGTCGCTGACATTGGCGCCGGCGCCGAGCACTTTCGCGTCGGCGGCCTGGAAGGCGGTCTCGACCGCCCGCGCGGCGTCCAGCCGGGCGGTCTGGCCGGCGTACAGGCCGCGCGCCACGGCCGCCACGTTGCCGCGCGTGACGTTCAGGTCGACCCGGGTCGCCGAGTAGTCGGGGCTGACCGTGTACAGCAGGCCCGCGTCCGTCTCGACCGTGCCGAAGCGGCCGACCACCTGGCCGGCCTTGAGCACGGGTTCGCGCGACATCACCACGTAGGCATCGTCGGGCTTGGTGACCACCAGCGTGGAATCGCCCAGCGCGGCGGTGCCGTCGACGGTCACGGCCGTGCCGAGCTGCGCCATCATGCGGGCCTCGGGCCGCGTGGCCGTGTAGTCGCCGCCGATGTGCAGGCCGTTGCCGTTGGCCAGCAGTGTGCCGCTGTTGGCCACGGAACGCCCCGCCACGCCGCCGTCGGCGATCAGCGCGCCATCGGCATGGATCGCGATGTCGCTTGCCACGCTGCCGTACAGCTCCACCGTGCCGCTGGTGATTGTCGTGGCGCCGGCATAGTCGTTCCTGCCCCATAGCACCAGCGCCCCGGTGCCCCGCTTGTCGAGGCCGGCATCGCCACCGATGTCGTTGAAGAACGCCGAGCGCATCCCATCGAAGTCCGCCACGAAATCCCCGCCCAGCGTCAGGCGCGTGTCGAACAGGGCGGGGCCGCGCACCGCGCGATCCCTGTTCAAGCGGCCCCAGCCGAATCGGCTCCGGTCGCCCATGTCGTCAGCCGTCGACAGCAGGGTCTGGCGCAGGGCGCTGTTGTCCATCCAGGGATAGGCCTGTGATACCAATGCCGCCGCGGCGGTCACCACGGGAGCGGTGAACGATGTCCCCCTAAGCGTGTCATCGTCCGGCGATCGCGCGCTGAGGCACCAGTTCGCGGCGATGCCGCAAGCGTTGGACCAGCGAGCGAGATCGCCGTTGGCCAGTAGTTGGGTCACGGTCAGCCAGCCACGTTCCAGCGCGGGCTCCAGTGAGGGGGCGCCGGCGAGTAGATAGGGATCGGACCTGGCTTCGTTGCCGTTGGCCCAGATCAGCAGTTGGCCGTTGTCGTTCACCGCTTCGCGCAGGAGCGGGAAGAAGCCCTGGACGGTCGAGGAATCGGGCTGGGTTTCATCGCCGTCGGGCAAGGCGTAATCGGGGCCAGGGGCGAAGGACCAGGAATTGTTGACGATCTTGACCCCCCGCGCGTCCAAGGCCGACAGCAGCTTGCGCAGGGTCTGGTTCGAGAATTCGGTGGCCTGGTTTGCCTGATACAGGTTGATGCCCGTGGCCGCGCCCTTGGCAAAGGGGTCGTCGGCCACGATCCGGCCGCCGATGATGCGGCTGACGATGGCGCCATGGGTGGCGATATCGCCGTCCTCGTTGGTGGCTTCGGCGTCTTCGGGGGCGATCACCTCGCGCAGCACGTCCCGGATCGCCAGCTTGTGGTGGTCCGTGGTCGGATCGGCTTCGAAGCCATTGTCGATCACTCCGATGTTCACGCCGGCGCCATCGAAGGCCGCCGCGACGGGCGGGGTCGGCGCGGGCGAGGTCGGTCGCCAGCCGGGAACGCCCGTGTCGCCGACGGGCTCGATGGCGGCGCCGGGATCGGCGGGCGGCGCGGGATCGGCGGGCGGCGAGGGATCGGCGGGCGGCGCGGGATCGGCGGGTGGCGAGGGATCGGCGGGCGGCGAGGGATCGGCGGGCGGCGCGGGATCGGCGGGTGGCGCGGGATCGGCGGGCGGTGCGGGATCGGCGGGCGGCGCGGGATCGGCGGGCGGTGCGGGATCGGCGGGTGGCGCGGGATCGGCAGGCGACGCGGAATCGGCGGGCGGCGCGGGATCGGCAGGCGGCGCGGAATCGGCAGGCGGCGCGGAATCGGCGGGCGGCGCGGGATCGGCAGGTTGCGTGGAATCGGCCGGCTGCGGAGGATCGGCCGGCTGCGGAGGATCGGCCGGCTGCGGAGGATCGGCCGGCTGCGAGGGCTCGGCGGGCAGCACAAGATCGGCAGGCGGCTCTGGATCGGCTGGCCGCGCAGTATCGGAAGGCGGCGCGGGATACCCAGGCCGCGCACTATCGGCAGGCGCAGTGGAATCGGCCGGCACAACAGGGTCCGCAGGCTCGACCGGAACCACGGCTGGTCCGCTGCCCCCCAGGCCAGCCCCGGCATCGGGAAGCGCCATGCCGCCCCGGTCGTCCTTGCCGCCGGCCCCACCGCTGTTCCCCAGGGCCGGCAGGACTGCCCCTGCATTGCCGCCGCCGCCGCTTCCTCCGGCGCACGCGGCCAGGATGGCCAGCGTCAGGATCGGCAGGGCGCGTCCGAAAGCGATCGGCACGGATCGGCGTTGGCGCACGAGGCAATCTCCATATTGGTGGGGGCTTCCGGCCCCGAGGACAGCGCGCCGGCGCGAGATGAGGGGCGGCCATGCCCGGTTTGATCGATGCCGAATGTTGGGTGTCGTGCATTAACCGGGCATTAGCGGATGCCTGGCGGGCGGCGTGCGGGCATGTTGTCGGACCGCCGGACAGCCGAGCGCCAACCGTGACGGGCAGATGGCTGATTACTGAAATTTATGAGGGGTTTCAGCCGTTGCTTGAACCAGCAGGGGGAACAGTCGGAAAAATCGTTCGTTCCTAGGGTTATCCCTAGTTTTCGTGCGGTCCTACCATGTGAGGTCGAGTTGCGCGGGTTGTCTGAAATGAAGGACGCCAACCTGCAACTGGTGTACGCCGGCCGCGCCCGCAACAGCTATCTGGCGGCGTCCACCGAGCGCGAGCGCGAAGCCATCCGCCAGCAGTTCGACGCGGCGGTGCGGGCCATGGATATCCAGCGCGACGCCGAGGCCTTCCTCGCCGCCGCCCGTGCGTTGCCCCTGATGCGGAAGGATCCCCGCGCCGTCGAGATCGAGAAGAACGTGATCGCGTCCTCCGAACTCCTCGATGAGCTCATGGCCAAGCTGGCCCGCAATAAGGAGACCGCCACGGCGCAATCGGTGCGGGAAGGCACGGAACTGTATGCGCGCATCCGCGGCATCATGGTCGCGCTGTCGATCGCGGGCGTGGCGCTTGGCGTGCTGTTGGGTTGGTTGATGACGCGTGGCATCGTCGGCCCGCTGGGCCAGGCGGTGCGCGCCGCGCGCCAGGTAGCCGCCGGTGATCTCACGAACGACATTCGCATCACGACCCGCGACGAGACCGGCGACCTGATGGGCGCCCTCAAGGGCATGAACGACGGCCTGGCGCGTATCGTGCGCGATGTGCGTGATGGCTGCGAAGGCATCGCCGCGGCGTCTTCCGAAATCGCGCAGGGCAACGCCGACCTGTCGCAACGCACCGAGGCGCAGGCCGCCTCGCTGGAGCAGACCGCGGCCTCCATGGAGCAGCTCACCAGCACGGTGCAGCAAAACGCCAACCACGCCCGCGAGGCGGAACTGCTGGTCACCCGCGCCTCCAGCGTGGCCACGCGCGGCGGCGAAGAAGTCGATGGGGGAGTGCGGACCATGGACGCCATCGCTGACAGTTCGCGCCGCATCGCCGACATCACCAATGTCATAGACAGCATCGCTTTCCAGACCAACATCCTGGCGCTGAATGCCGCCGTCGAGGCGGCGCGCGCCGGCGAGCAAGGGCGCGGTTTCGCCGTGGTGGCCGGCGAGGTGCGTACGTTGGCGCAACGTTCCGCGGTCGCGGCCAAGGAGATCAACGCGCTGATCAACGAATCCGTCAGCCGCGTCGAGGACGGCTCGCGCCAGGCCGACTCGGCCGGCCGCACCATGCGCGAGCAGGCCGGCCGGCTGGCCCAGCAGGTGCGGCGCTTCAAGCTCGGCACGCAGGCGGTGCTGGAGCCGGTGGCTGCGTGCCTGACGCTGGCGGGCTCGCCTATGATGCCGCAGGCGGCGCCGCGCGGCACACTGCCTGCGCATCCTCATAAGGCCGATCCGGATCCGGCTTGTCGCTAGGCTGGAAATCCAGGAAACACTTGCCGCCGTCCTTCAACGCAACCTGCAGCGGCGCCGCATAGGCGTCGTCCAGGAAGATCTGGCCGTGCCGGCCGACCAGCGTGACCAGGTTGCCGCGACCGTCCATCACCGCCAGGCGTTCGGCCAGAGGCTGCCGGTCGGCCTCCGATACCGCCGACAACAGATAACGCTGCACCTGCCGCAGGTTGAAGTCCACCACCTGAACCGCGCCGCGCGCCGGCTTCACCGACTGGACGCCGTTGGGCAGGTTGGCGTTGCGCGGGAGGCTGGCGGTGTTGATCTCGACCGAACTTTCGCTATAGGCCGGCAGCCCCGGGATCACGGCGTGGCCCCATGCATCGGTCCACGCCGGACCCGCTGGGGTCTGGATCTGCACCCCAGCCAGATCGCCGACCTTGGCGATGCCGAACGTGTCGCCGACTTCGTATGGCGAGAACGCGACCGCGCCGCCGCCCGCCACCACTGACCCCTGGACGCCCCAGTTCGTCGACAGACTGCCCTGTGCATCCCGGTTGGCCGACAGGTTGACGCGGGCATAGCGCGGCAGCGCGTCGATGGCGATGGACGAGTTCACGGCGCGGCCCGGATTGGCCATGCTCGAACTCAGGTTGTAGCTGAGCTGCGGATTGACGGTTTCCGAATAGCTGGCGCCGACCGCGCTGCTATCGCCCGCCTTGCTGACATAGACGCCGGCGCTGGCGCTGCCCAGCGGAAAACTGAGCGTCAGAAAGTACTGGTTGTCCGAGCGCGCCCGGGTGTCGGCGCTGAGGTCCTTCGCCGCCGACAGCGTCACCGATGTGCGCCCGAAGCTGCGGTTCCATGACAACGTGGCGCGTTGGCGGGTGGCATCCAGCCCGCTCAGCCGGCTCGCGGCATAGGTGGCGGACAGCGCGCCCAGCGTGGGCTGGAACCAGGAGACGCCAGCGGTGTAGGTCTGGCTCGCGCGGGCCCCGGCGCGCGGGTCCTCCACGCGTTGCAGCACTTGCGCCAGGTCTCGGTACCCCTCGGTCTGCCAGGTCGCCGAGAAATTGGTGGACAGTCTATCCAGGGGGGACACCGACAGGGTCGATGTGATCTGCTGGCCCTGGAGCTTTTGTCCGGTCGCCGTCGCGCTGGAGGCGCGGATGCCGATCGAGCCATTGATGGCTTCACTGGGCGAAGCGGTGAGGGTGGCGGCCAGGGCGCGGTAGGAGGGGGACACCAATGCGCCGGCATTCAGGCTGGCGCGGCGCCCGAGCGTCCAGCCGTTGCTGGCGGTGGCGACCAGGGGCGTTTCGCTATCGCTGTTGCGGTAGGCCTGGTAGCGGCCAATGGCGACCGAAAGCCCCTGTGCCGTGGCGTTGCGCACCGCGCCGAACGATGCCGCCGGCACGATGAATTGCTGTCGCTCGCCGCTGGTGGAAATCACCTGCACGTCCAGATCGGAATTGCCACTGATGATGGGCACGTCGCTGATGGTGTAGGCGCCGGCCGGCACCTGCGTCATCAGGATCAGTGTGCCCATCTGCCGCACTTCGATCCGGCTCGGGCCGCTGGCGATGCCGTTGAAGCCGACGCCCGACGCCTGCGTCTGTCGCAACGCATATTCGGGAAACAGCTGCGCGCCGCGCAGCGTGCCGACCGCGAACAGCGAGCCGGCGGGCGAGATCTGGCCAGCCTGGAAGGTGGCGCGCAGGCTCGGCACGGCGTGCTGCGCATACGTGTCGCCCTGGGTGAACGTGGCGCGGCCGCCCTGCGAGTAATAGTCCTGTCGGCTGCGCAGGATCCAGTCGGCGACGTTCAGGCCCGTTTCGCTATAGGCGCGCAGGTACTGGTAACCGGAATCGCCGCCGCCGCTGCGCGAGCCGCTCAGGTTGTAATTGATCAACGCGGCGGTGCCGCCTGAGACATACTGGCCCTGGACTGCCTCTTCGGCGGGGGCGCGGGCCGACAGCGGCGTGACGATGTCGACCTGCGACTGGTTCGGCAACTGGGTGATGTCGGTTTCGGGATAGGCCTTGCGATAATCCTGGCAGCTTTCCTCGGACGTGCCGTCCGGCACCTTCAGGCCGACGCGTCGCAGCAGCTCGGGCGTGAAGCACAGTGTGCCTTCTTCATTGAAGCGCACGTCCATCGTGCCCTGATCGATGCCGTTGACTCTCAGGCGCACGCGGCTGGTGCCAGGCAGGAAACGCGCCGTTTTGCTGAAGTAGGCGGCCGCTTCGGGGGAAATGCCCAAGCGTTGCAGGGTCTGGGGATCGAATTGCTGCGCGAACGCGGCGGCCGGGAGCGCCATGCAGATACAGGCGGCCAGGCCCGCCGCCGCGTTCTTGAGCCGATTCATCTTGAAGGTGTCGATTTGCAGGCGTTCGACAACGGGATGCCATAGCTGCCCGCGGCATAGCCGTAGACCGTGGCGGGCCAGATCGTCACGGTGCCGCTGGCGGCCGCGTGCTTGCCGGCCAGCGGCAGCTCGAAGCGCTCTCCAGGCAGCAGGTAGGTCTTGGGCAGAGGCAGGTTGACGTTGGCGCTTTCCAGCCGCGCCTGCTGCGCCAGCCGTACCACATAGCCGCTGTCATTGCACAGGCGCAACTTGTCGCCATCCACGCTGCTGGTCAGGCGCGTCCACGGGTCCTTCAGTTTTTCCAGCGCGCGCGGCTGGATGATCATCGGGATATTCTGGCGAAAGGTGGTCTGCACCTGGTTGTCGGCGCCCCGCGCGAACGGGATGCCTTCGAACGCCACGCGCTTGAGGCGTTGCGTGGCCAGCGGGCCCTTCTTGGTCAGCATGAAGCGCACCAGTTGCGATTGGCCCGCTTCCAGTCGCGCCATGGGCGGGGTGGCCACCACCAATTCCTCGGTATCCTCGGCGGTATTCTCGATGGTGGTGTAAAGCAATACCGGCGCGGCGTCGGTGTTCTGCACGGTCATGGTGCCCTCGCCGGTGGCTTCATCGACGATGAGCACCGAGCTTTCCGGCACGACGCCGGCGGCGCCGGCGGGGCTGGCCAGCAGGGCGCAGGCCAGGGGAACGCAAGTCAGGAAGGATTTCATATCAGCAATCAAAAGACGTGTTGACGCCGGCCGGTCGCGGCCTGCGGGAAAGGGCCATCGGAAGAGGGCCTACGGGAAAACGGCCGACAGGCTTATCGAGCCGTCGAGCTGGACCTCGCGGCCCAGGTACAACGTGGATGTCGGCGCGATGGCCGTTTCGATCCGCACGCCTGCCGTCAGGGTGCGGCCGCTGGCCGGGCGGCGTTGCGCGCCGCTCGCCCAGGCGATCAGGTCGGCGGCGCTGATGACCGTGTCGGACTCCAGCTCGCGCCACGTCGCGCCGCCATCGGACGAGACGATCAGGCGCGCCGGCGCGCCGTCGATGGTGGCGGCGTCGCGCCGCCAGCGCAGCGCGAACGCGCCCAGGGGCTTGCCGGATGCCAGGCCGATGCCGTGGCCGGTCTCGCCCGCCAGGCCGAGCCTGCCGCCCGCCGCGCTGCTGACCGAGCCGTCGACAGCGGATTGACGCAGCGCGAGTGCCGCCGGCTGCTCGCAGCTCACCGTGACGCTACGTTGCTGCGCGGGCAATGGCGCGGCTTCGGCGGCGCGCAACAGGCTGCGCTTGATCTTGCCATAGTCCACCGTTGCCCCGCCGCCCAATTGGATGCGGCAGCTATTGGCCTGCGGCGCGGGTGGCGCGGCAAGGCTCGCCGCGCTGAGCAGGGCGCCCAGCAGGGCGCTAAGGGAATGCAGGTAAGGCTTCATGATCAGCCGGAACTCCCGGCGCGAGGCGGCCGCGGCCGCTAGAGATAGACGAGCGTTATGACCGCGCCGCCAGTGAAGGGCACCTCGGTCGCCGCGCCCAGCTGGGCGCTACGATCCAGGGCCACCTGGATGCGCACGGTGCCCACGAATTCGCGGCCGAAGGCCGGCTCGCGCGGACCGGGCATGCTCCAGGTTTCAAGGCTGCCGTCGTCGTGGAAGAAATTGCCGACGGAGGGGTCCCAGGACTTGCCGCCGTCGCCGCTGTAGATCGACTGCGTGTCCTGCTGGTCCACCTTGAAGCCGGGCACCAGTTGCAGCGCCCAGGAGCCGATGCTGCGCCCCGAGTCATTGCGCAGCCCGTACTGGCGGCTGGGCGACCAGCTCTTGCCCCGCCCGCCGAAGAACACCATGTCCTCCTTGAACGCCACCAGGCCGGGATTGCTGTCGCTGATGGTCAGCGCGACCTTGGTCTGCGATTCGCACGAGATGCGCAGCTCCCGGTCGATGATCGGCAATTGCGTGTAGGTGTCCTTGTTCAGGTCCTTGAGCTTCACCTTGCCATAGTTGAAGGTGCCTTGCTCGGCAATCTGGAAGGTACACGCGCTGGGCTTGATCGAACCCTGCACGGCAACGTTCAGCGCAGTGCTCTGCGCCAGGGCGACCAGGGGCGTGGCCGCGGCGGCGCAGGCCAGGAGATATCGGAGTTTCATCGTGTTTTGGCCATCAGCCTGCCGGGGCGGCGAGCGTACCGGCAGGCGCGTGGATCACAGGTAGCTGAGCGTGATGGTGGTCTCGCCGCGGAACGTCAGATCGGTGTTGATCGTCAGTTCGGACTTCGGCTGGATGACGGCGCCGATCACGATGTCGCCGTTGAACAGCGAAGCCGAAACCGGAACGGTGGGCGTGGCGGGGTCCGCGAATGTCACGTACGTCGTGCCATCCGACTTCAGTTGCGCGGCGTTGGCGGCGGTGTCCGCGGCATTGGCCCATGCGGCCCGGTCGCTGCTGGTCACCACCAGCGCCTTGGCTTGCTTCCCATTAGCCGCCGCGGTGGTGTATTGGAAGTTGCGGAACTGGAACACGTAACGGCCGATGCGGGTGGTCGAGGTGGCCGCATCGACCAGGTCATAGATGTAGCCCTTCTTGGCTTCCGCCTGGATGCCGGTGGCCTTGTGCTCGAGGGCGGCGTCGGACGGCGTGGGCGCTTTGACCGTGCCGGCGACGGACAAGGCGACCGCGGCGTCGCCGCCATCGCACTTGATCGACAACGGTTGGACGATAGGCGCCAACGGCGTCTCCGCCTTGTCCTTCAGCGAAGCCGGATTGATCTTCTTCATATCGAAGGCGATCGCGCCGGACGTCGGGGTGCAGCTTCCCGGAGAGATGACGCCGCCGACGGCGACGTTCAGTGTCGACGGCGCGGAGGCCGCGGTCGGGGCGTTCTGCGCCGATGCCGCCGCGCCGCCGGCGCAAGCCAGCACCGCGAACAGGATCTTGCGGGTGTGGGAGTGTTTCATTGTGGCTCTCGGTATATCGAAGCGTGCGTCACGCCTGACGCGTGGATCAGAGGTAGTTCAGCGTGATGGTCGCGCCGCCTTCGAACTTGAGGTCGCCGGTCAGCTTCAGGTCCTTCTTGGCCAGGATGAGCGGGGCCAGCATCAGCTCGCCTTCGAAGGTGCTGGCCAGCACCGGCGTGGTATTGGCCTTGGGGTCGGCGAAGGACACGTAATTGCTGCCGTCTTTCTTGAGCTGCGCCGTGTTCCAGCCGTTCAGATTGGAAGTGTTGTTGCTCCACGAGTTCTTGTCGTCGCTCTTGATGATTTCGGCCTTGCTGGCGACGGCGCCGGTGCCGCCGCCGGTGTACACGAAGTTGCGGAACTGCATGGCGTAGACACCGACGCGGCTGTTGCCGTCGGCCGGGTTGACCAGGTCATACAGCGAGTCTTCGTAGGTCGACGTGCCGGCCGGGTGGTTCTCCATGTTGGCGCCGTATGCCTTGGAGGCCTTGGTGTAGCCGGTCACGTTCAGCGCGATCGCGGTGTCGGCGGTGCAGGTGATCTTGACCTTGTTGGTGATGCCGCTGAGCATCGAGACCTTGTCGTTGTTCAACGACTTCGGGTTGATGCTTTTCATGTCGAAGGTCAGGTCGCCGGAACTCGGCGTGCAACTGCCCGGGGCAATCGTGCCGGTGACGCTGATCTTGAAGCTGGGCGCGGCGGCGGGCGCGGTCTGGGCCAGGGCGCCGGTGCTGGCGGCGCAGGCCACGAGGGCGGCGAAAAGCTTGCTGGTGTGGTGTTTCATATCTGTCTGAAAGCCAAAATGGGGTACGGGTCGAAGGTCGTGTCCGCCTGCGCTGGCCGTGATATCCAGGCGCGTTCGTCACGGAATCTAAGGTAGCAACCCGATACCGCAGTGCACTATCAGACAGTTCTGGTAATCCCTTGAAACCGCGTCGCGAGGGGCTAATTTCCCGGGCGCGGCGCCTGCATGATGCGCGTCAGCCACGCCTCGCGCATCGCGGCAAAATGCTGCGGCGTGAATCCGGCCCAGTCCACCGGAATCAGCTTGGCCGCCGTGCCCGTGGACAACAGAGGAATGCGCGCGCGGGCCGCCTCGCCGATCCTGGCCTTGCGGTTAGACGGCGCGTAATACATCGCTTCCGAGAAAGCCTGTTGCGCCTGTGGCCCCAGCGAATAATTGATGAAGGCCTGGGCGGCCTGGGCATTGGGGCGGTCGGCGACACGCGCGATCAGGATCGGCACCGCGATCGTGCCTTCCGCGGGCACGGTGGATGCATAGCCCGGCTGTGAATCCAGCTGGCTCTGGCTGCGCGAGTTCCACCCAACGGCCAGCAGCATCTGGTTCTGCCCCACCAGCCAGTACTGGTTGGGCCGGGGGTTCCACGTCCCCACGTTGGGGCGGAGTTTTTCGAGATAGGCGAAGCCGGCATCGAAGTTGCCGCCGCCATCTGGCGCGCCAGCCAGGCGGTTGGCCAGCATCGTCATGGCGATCATGCTGCCGTTGACGGCCGGGCTGGTGGCGATGGCGACCTTGCCGGCATACTTCGGATCCCACAGTTCCCGCCAGCTCTTGGGCGGTTGGGTAAAGGCCGACTTGGCATACACCAGCGTCATCGAGTCGTACATGGCAGGCAGCGCCCAGAAGCCCAGCTCCCGGCCCAACGCGCCGAGGTCGGCGGCATTGGGCACCAGCTTTGGATCCATCGGTTCGATCAACTTCTCGCGCTGCGCCAGGCGCGCGTTCGGCGGGTCCAGGATCACCACGTCGATCTGCGGCGAAAGGCGCTGCGACCGCAGAACCGACAGGGCGTTGCGCGAATCGCGCACCGCGTAGTAGCTCACCTGGATGTTGGGATATTGCGCTTGGAACGGGCGAATGACGGTCCGCTGGTACTTATCGTCGAACGCGTCCACGCCGTAGGCCATGACGGTCAGCCGGACTGGCGTGCTGGCGCGGGCCGTGGCCAGCGGCAGGGAGGCGGCCGTTGCCGCCAGGGCAAGGCCGAGGAACGCGCGGCGGGGCAAATCACAAGACATACTAAAGCTCCATCGTGATGATGCGGGCGCATCCGGTGCGAATGACCGTCAGCGCCCGACGACAGCACCACCGCGTCATTTGAAGAGGTCGTGATTGACGCCGAACATGACCAGTTCGTGGTCGGTCTCCACTTCAAGTTTGCGCATGGCCGCGATCTTGTGCGTGCTGGTCGTCTTGACGCTGCGATTCATGATGCGCGCGATCTCGCCCACCGATGTGCCTGCCAGGAAATGCCGCAGCACCTCCAGCTCCTTGGGCGACAGGCGCGCAATGCGCGCCGCCGCGTCCTGGGCCTCGCCGCGCAGCCCATTGCCGGACACGGGTTGCGGCCCGCTGCGGTACACCTGGTGGCGCTCCAGCGCGCCCAGCGCGGTAAGAATCTCCGTCAGGTCCCGGCTTTTGAACACCACGCCGCTGACGCCTTCTTCGTACAGGCTGGCGACGATCACTGGCGAGGTGATCATCGTATGAATCAGGATGCGCACCGCCGGAAAGTTGCGGCGCAGGTACTGCACCAACGCCAGGCCGTCGCCATAGCCGTCGTCGGAAGGCATGTTGTAGTCCGTCACGATGACGTCCGGCGCAAGCTCGCGGGTCTTGCGGATCAGCTCGGCGGCGTTGGTCGCTTCGCCCACGATCTGATAATGGGGCGCGCGTTCCAGGACATTGCGCACGCCCAGGATCACCACCTGGTGATCATCGGCCAGCAGGATTCGTGTCATTGTTTATCGCTCCTTGTGTGAGGCGCGCGGCCATCTGGCCGCCGGTCTGGTCCGGCTCGGGAGGATCATAGCTCCTTGAACTTTTCGGTCAGCTGCGCCAGTGTGCTCCGGACGGCGTTTTCCAGTACTGGCGTCAGGCCTTCCGCGGCGATCTTCTGTTCCAGCACGCCACAGAAGCGCGCCGTCTCGTCCGCATTGACCACCACCAGCGAGCCGCGCATGCGGTGCAGCGTGGATACGGCGGCGGCCGGGTCGCGGGCGGCCAGCGCCTCCCGCATCGACGCCATGTCCTCGCGCATGGTGGTATTGAAGGCCGCCCGCAACTGCGTTTCGTAGAACTCCTTGGACTTTTCGCGTTCCAGGCTGGCCTGGGGGGGCACGGTGAACTTGGCGCTGATGATGCGCGCGCAGGCGGTGCTGAGCGCATCGTGCAATGTGCGCAGGTCCACCGGCTTGACGATCCAGGCATTCAGGCCGGCCGCCAGGCCCGCCTCCCGCTGCGCCTGCAGCGCATTGGCGGTCAGGCCGATGATCGGCGCATTGGTGCTGCGCGCGCGCAGGGCGCGCACCAGCTCGTAACCGTTCATCAGCGGCATGTTCATGTCCGTGATCAGCACATCGAATTCGTCGGCGTTCCAGCGCGCCAGGGTTTCGACGCCGTCAACGCACAGCGTGACTTCGCAGCCCAATTCCTCCAGCTGCCGCACCAGCAGGGTACGGTTGACGGGGTTGTCCTCGGCCACCAGCACCCGCAGGCCAAGGCGGCGCAGGCCGGCGTCAGGCCGGTATTCCGCCGCGGCCCGGGTGTCAGTGCCGTCGGCGTCGTCGGCATCGGCATCGGCGTCGTCGGAAGCAAGCGACCGGCCGTGTTGCGCCATGGCGACCGCTTCGACGATGCTGTGGCGCATATGGCTGGTTACGTGGATTTCCGACAGACTCCATTGCGGCTTGTCCGGACCGTCCGGGATGCAGGACACGCGCGCGCCATTCCATTCGATCGGCGGCAGCCGCTCCGGCAGCAGTTCCACCAGGATGCCATCGCGCTTGGCGGGCAGGGCGCCGCCCTGGATGGCCCGGGCGCTGGCGCCGGCCAGGGCCAGCCAGGCGCAGGTGTCCTGCGCCAGGTCGGCCATTGGCGCGCGCACCCACACGGGCGGGGCGGGGGCTATCTCGACGCCGGCCAGGCGCGTCGCATCAGCGTCGATGCGCAAGGGCAGGCGGAAGATGAAGGTGCTGCCGCGCCCCGGGCTGCTGTCCAGTGTGATGCTGCCTTGCATCAGTTCGCACAGGCTGTGGCAGATATACAGCCCCAATCCGGTGCCGGGCGCGGCGTGCCCCGTGCCGTAGGCCTGGTAGAAGGGTTGGAACAGCATGGGCTGCTGGTCCGCCGCAATGCCCAGCCCCGTATCGGCGATGCGCCATTCCATCATGGCCTGGCCTTCGCCCTGGTCCGCCACCGTCAGGTCGACGCGGACCCAGCCGGCTTCGGTGAACTTGATGGCGTTGCTGATGAGATTGTTCAGCACCTGGCGGATGCGCAGGGCATCGCCATGGGCCGATACCGGCACGTTGGTGGCGATGGTCGCGAAGAACTGCAGGCCCTTGGCATCCGCGGTGGCGGCGTAGGCCTGCAGGGTCTCTTCGGTCAGCGCCGCCGGATCCAGCCGATTGTCTTTGAGCGTCATCTGGCGCGACTCGATCTTGGACACGTCCAGAATGTCGTTGATCACATTGAGCAGGCCGGCCGATGAACTCTGGATGGTGCGCAGGTAGGCGCGCTGCAGATTGGTCAGCTGTGTCAGGCCCAGCAGCTCGACCGTGCCCAGCGTGCCATACAGCGGCGTGCGGATCTCATGACTCATGGTGGCCAGGAATACGGTCTTGCCGGCGTTGGCGTCATCGGCGGCGCGCTTGGCCTGTGCCAGCGCTTCCTGAACCCGCTTGTGGTCGCTGATGTCGCTGAAGGTGGCCAGGATCACCTCGTCGCCCTGATACGTCACCCGCGACGCGCTGACGCTGAGATGGCGGCCATTGATCTGGACGTCCTCGGCGTTGCCCGCGCCGGCCGCGTCGTGGGCGGCCAGCGTCAGCCGCCGGATGGTGTCGGCGTCGCCCAGCCAGGCGTCGGCCAGCTGATTCTTGGCGACGATCTGGTGATCGGACAAGCGCAGGGCGCACACCGCCACGCGCGCGGCGTCGATCACCGCGCGGTTGAAGGATTCGCTTTCCACGACCCGCTGGTGGCTGGCCTGGGCCGGCCGCACGATCAGGTTGCGATGGCGCCGGTACAGCGCCGGGCTGCCGCCCACGCACAGCAGGATCAACAGGCCGAAAGAGGTCAATTGCCATCCGGCTGCCTGGAAAAACTGCTGGTAGGGCACCAGGTAGGTGCCGTGCCAGCCGTCCTCGCACCAGGTCTGGATGTAGACGCCATCCAGGGCGAAACGCACGTCGCTCTGGACGGTCTCCAGGGCGCCATGCTCCTGGGACGGCGCGTGCGGGGGAGTCAAGCCCGGCGCGATGGCGAGATGCTGAAAGTAGACCCGGCCGTAGTCGGAGTCCTGGGCCAGCACATCGCGCATTTCGGTGAATGTCGCGAGCACCAGTTGGCGCTTTGGCGTTTCCGGTATCCACAGAGCGTCCGGCAGTTCGATCGGCGCATAGACGACATAGCCGATACGGCCCTCGCCGGCGCCCGGCAGATTCACCTCCAGCCATTGCGCGCCGTCCGGGCTGGGGCGCGGCGTCTGCGTGTAGAGCAGTTCACGGATGCGGTTCGCCGACAGCGGACAGCGCCACCAGCGGTGCACGTCGTCGGTCATGGAATCTTCGGAGCAGGGCACTGAAATGCTGGTCACGCTGTTCAGGTCCAGCAGGAACGCTTGCATGCCAGGCTGCTGCCAGGCGTTGCGATAGGTGCCGAACAGCGACGAGAGCGCGGCGGCGGCGGTCTGCAGTCGGCGACTGTGGTCGCCGCCCGCCGGCGTCTGGGCGCGGCCGACCTTGATGATGTACGGCATCGCCAGGCTCTCGCGCTGGCCTTCGTAGGTATTGGTGATGTCGTCGCTGTCGATCAGTTCGAACGAAGCCGGGCTGCCGGAGGGCACCGCCAGGCCGAGCCGCGTGGCCTCGTTGTGCGTGGCGCGCGCCAGGAACGATTCCTGGCCATGCAGGTTCAGCGCCAACTGGCGGAAATGGGCTCGAGCGTCATTGCTGGCCAGGCTGACCAGGCTGGTTACTACCCAGTAGCACAGAATCACCATGACGATGGCCAGGCTCAGCGTCACGATGAACAGCGCCTGCACTCGCAGCGATACGCGGGCCAGGTCGCCGATGGAGGCAATGCGGCTGTGTCGGGGCATCTTGCGTGTCACGGCGCAAGCGCCGGATTCCGCTTCAGGAACGCCAGCAGCAATTCCGGCGTCAAAGCGCGCGAGATCAGGAATCCCTGCGCGGTATCGCATTGCATTTTCTTGAGCAGCGCGAGTTGTTCCCAGGTCTCGACGCCTTCGGCCACCACATTGAGCGAGAGCCGCCGCCCCAGCGACACGATGCTCTCGACCGCGGCCTGCGCGCCATCGTCGGCCACGCAGCGGCTGATCAACGAGCGGTCGATCTTTAGTTCGGTGAAGGGGGTGGACACCAGGTTGAACACCGAGCTGTAGCCCTGGCCCGAATCGTCCTGGGCCAGGCCGAACCCCTTCATGCGCAGGCGGCACGCGCCGGCATAATAATCGCTTATCGCATCCGTGGTCGTACCCTCGGTCAGTTCAAAGCAGATGTCCTGCGGGTTGCCGCCCAGGCGCATGACGTGGTCGTAGAGGCGATCCGGCAGGGCCGCGTCCTGCAGCAGGTGCGTAGGCAGGTTCACGGACACCTCCACCCGGAAGTCGTGCTGCTGCCAGGCGTGCTGCGCCGCGATAGTCTGCGCGAGCATCGACAATAGCAGGTCGTCTTCCAGCTCGTCCAGTATCAGCGCGGGCAGGAATTGGCCTGGCAGCAACACACTGCCATCGGGCCGGACCCATCGCACCAGCGCCTCGGCGGCGGTGACCGAACCGTCGGCGATGCGCATCTTGGGCTGGAACCAGGCCCGGACCTCGCCGGAGCGCAACGCATGTTGCAGCGCGGCACGGTCGAACGATTGCCCCGATACCAACGATTCGGCCTTCAGGCGCGACGCGGCCTTCAGTTTGGCGACCAGCGCGATGATGGCCTGCGGCTGCGCCGGCTTGGACAGTTGGTCGATAACGCGCATGCCCAGCGTCTTGGCCACCAGGCTGGCGCCCGCGATCAGGCGCTTGGGGGACGAACTGATCACCGCCAGCAGGGGGGGCGCCTCGTAGGCGGACAGGCGCTGGATCAGTTGCACGCCATCCAGCTCGGGCATGAGCAGATCGCTCAGCACCAGATCGTAGCGCTGCTGTTCCAGCAGGCGCAGGGCATGACAGCCGTTCTCGGCGGTTTCGACGTGCGCGACGCCGGCCTGGAGAAACAGGCTTCTCAGGTACTCGCGCTGCAATAGCTGGTCATCGACGATCAAGACGCGATAGGACAGCATGGTTGATTCTCCAAGGCTCGCGGTTTTCCGCCACGCGCGCGGCCGGGCGCGGCGCCGGGGCGGCCGGCGTCGGCGGCAGGCAATCCGCCATTAGAGAAGTCCAGCCGTGGGTTGGGTATCAGACGTTTCCGAATCTCGATCGGCACGTGCGGCGTTCGGGTGCTTGCCCGTTTTTAGGAACTGTCTGATTCATTGGCCTGCCGGCGCTTTCTAGAATGCAACGCCCTGTTCATCCATTCCGTGCCGTGCCCCATTTCGCCTTTCTGCATCATCTGCACATACATGCGCAATACATCGATCGCGCGGCGCGGCTCGCGGACAACCTGCGCGAGTCGATCGCCTCCCTCAGCCTGTATGCCGATACCCAGGCCAGCCTGTATGCGCGCAGCGGCGCGCCGGGCCGGCACTATTTGCTGGTGGAGGGGCGTTCGTTGTGGCTGCAGCGGTTTTTCGCGGTACCGCATTGTCCGCAATTGTCGGGCGTCATTGCCATCGTGACCGACCGGCCCGGTTCGGCCGAGCGCAGCAAATTGTTGTTGGCGGACGCCGACATGTGCCTGCCCGGTTCGGCGCTGCCCCGCGAAATCGTGGCGGCGCTGTCGGCGCTGGCAAGGATGGAGCAACGCTTGGCCATCGCGGCCAACAGGGCGGACGGATGATGGGGGGCGGGTTGGCCTGACGCGCATACCGTGGCTCGCGCGAGGAAATCCATGCGTCGATTAGGTCCTGGCCTGGCCCACCTGTCATCCCGAGCGCGTCGCCACTGGCGCGATGTTTTCCTCGCGCTGCTGGCCGCCATGACGGCGGCCGGCTCTTGTTCCCGTACGTGGGTGGAAAGCTGGCCTCTGTAAAAAGGCGAGGAGCCGTGAACAAAAGGGAAGCCTTGTCTCAGGGGGGGACGGCGCGCATGCTTTGCCCGATTCCATGGCGAAATCCTGCTTCGGAAGGTTTTTGATGGTCCGCTTTCGCGCGAACCGGCGATAACGGTGGCGCGGGTCCGCCGCATGGCTTATTCATTCACCCGCTCCTCGAACACGCATTTGCCCGCCGCGCAGCGATATCGGCTCATGCGCAGGCCGCCATAGTCATCCACATTGCCCAGCATCATCTGGCTGGCGTCCGCGGGCAGTTGCAACTTCAGCGTCTGCTCGGCGAATGGCGCTAGCATGATGGGCGTTCCAAAGCCGGGCAGGGGCTGCTTGCGGTCCTGGCCTATCCAGATCACCGTGGTGTAGTAGGGGGAGGGATTCTTCAGTGTCAGCTGCTGGCCGCCGGCTTGTATCTGCAGGCTCTTTTCCGGCTCCGCCTCGCCCCGCTCGACCAGCTTGGCCGGGCGCAGGAAGAGCTTCAGCCGGCTTTGCATGGTCAGCTGCAGGATGTTGGCGTCGGTCTTGGGCGGCTCCGGCGGAATCTCGCGCACGTTGAAATAGAACAGGGTCTCGCGGTCTTGCGGCAGACTCGCGGCCAGGCCGTCGTTGGCGCGCGCGATGCGCACCTGGGCCTTCTTGCCGCCGTCGATGCGCTGCAAGGGCGGCAGCGCCACCAGGTCGCTGATCGTGTTGCCGTCGGCGTCCTCGACCCAGGCCTGCGCCAGATAGGGCGTGTCATGGCTCTCGTTGCTCAGGATGACCGATACCGACTTCTGGTTGCCACCCATGATGATGCGGGTACGGTCCACGTTGATGGCGGCCTGGGCGCTCGGCCCCCAGGCCAGGGCGGCGCCCAGTAGCAGGCTCATAAGATGTTTGCGTTTCACGTGTGCTCTTCTCAAAAAGTCGGGCGCCCCGAGGGGCGTCTCATTGGCAGGGCAGGGGTTGCGGCCCCTGGTCGAGCGCCGCCGCGGTCGGCAGCGTCAGGTGGCATTCGGTGGTGCCGCCCCATGTGACGGTCAGCGCCTGGCGGTCGTCGGGGGCCACGTTGAGGTACACCAGTCCGCCGTCGGCCACCATCCCGGCGGTCTTGCCGGTGCGGGTGGACAGCACGAGCGCCCCCAGGGGCGGATGGCTGCCGCCGGGCAGCTCGACGCGCCCCAGCATCTGCTCGCCATGAATGGCGCTGACGCGGGTGTAGCCTATGGCGCCTTCGGTCAGCACCTGGTTGATCATCGCGTCGGCCACGTCGACCCCCTCGGGCAGCGCGTTGACGTCCACCGCCAGATAGCTCTCCCGGTAGCTCGACACACCATTGACGACGGCGATGCCGAAGCGGTTGGTGATGGCATCGCCGTTCTCGATCTGCACGCCGGCGATGCCGTCGGTGTCGATCATCATGCGCGGCTCGTTGCCGGCCGCGGGGGGGCCGAAGGCCGCACCCTCGGGGGTCGACGTCAGCGAGCCGTACCAGTTCAGGCCCACGCTGCGGTACTGGCCCGGCTGCCAGGTGAAATCGCCCGCGGCGCGGCCGTAGGCCGTGCGGCTCTGGATGTTGCCGCTCATGCTCTGGCGGCGCGTGTCGTTGCCGTGGTCGTCGCTGGCGCTCAGGTTCCAGGTGGTGCCTGGGGTGCTGAAGTCGGTGTAGCCGACGTTCTGTTGCATGCTGCCACCGCCGCTATTCTGGTAGCCATAGCTCAGTTGACGCGTGTCGCCCAGCGGGATGCTGAGGCTGGCGAAGATCTGGTTCTGGGCCGGGCCGTAGAAGCTCTGGGTGCGCGCCAGCGATAGCGACAGGCCGACGTTGCGCAGCGGCCCGAAACTCGCATTCTTGTTGAACGACAGCATGTAGTGGTTGTTGGCCTTGGTGTCGTTCCAGTAATTGAGCCGGCTCAGCGACACGGAAACGCTCAGCTGCAGCGGCTGGATGTACTGGCTGTAGGAAACCGTATAGCTTTGCTTTTCATCGCGGAAATCGCCGCCGTGCAACGCCGAGCGAACGATGAATTCGCGCATGGGCAGGAAGTGCCGCCCCGAGAAGCGGTAGCCCATGAAGGCCAGCGTGCTGCCCAGTTCGTCGAAGTTCTTGGCGTAGTTGACCCTGTAGCTGTAGCCCGTGCGCCGCGGCGCCGAGGAATACGGCAGGCGCGCATCCGAGCGCGTGACGTCGGCCGACAGCGCGCCCCATCTGCCCAGGTTCTGCCCGGCGCCCAGCGCCAGCGCCCGGTAGTTGTCATTGGTGATGATCAGTCCGCCATACAGCGAGGTGTTGTTGAACGCGCCCCAGGCGGCTTCGCCCATCACGAATTGGGGCTTGGCCAGGTGGTTGCCGCTGTCGCCGCCGAACAGCGGGCGCCCCCAAGACAGTTGGTAACGCAGGTTGTCCTTGCGCGTCATGAACGGCACGCTGGCGGTGTTGACCTGCCAGCTACGCTTGCTGCCGTCGCTTTCCTGCACTGTCACGTCCAGGCTGCCGCTGATGTTCTGGCTCAGCGCCTCCAGCACGAAGGGGCCGGGTGACACCCGGGTCTGGTAGAGCAGGCGGCCGTTCTGGCTGACCGTCACCTGGGCGTTGCTGTTGGCGATGCCGGCGATCTGCGGCGCGTATCCCTGCAGCGATGGGGGCAGCATGCGTTCATCGCTGGCCAGCGTCACGCCCGCGAAGCGGAAAGGGTCGAAAATGGCGGACGACAGGTAAGTCTGGCCCAGCGTCAGTTTCGAACGCCACTGCGGTAAGGCGCGAAACAGGTAGGTTTGCGGCAGGCTGAAGCGCGCCTGCGACTGGCCGGCGCCGTCGTAACGGTTGTATTGGTAGTCGCTGCGCAGCCGCCACGCGCCCAGATTCAGGCCAGCGGTGCCATACAGGGTGTAGCTCGTCGTGCGCGCACCCTGCTGAGGCATGTAGCGATTGGCCAGCAGGTTGTAGTCCAGGATCACGCCGTTCACGCCATTGCTCCAGCGCGCGGGCGGCACCCAGTCCGGGTCCTGGTATTGCAGCCAAGCCTGCGGCACCGTCAAGGTCAGACTCTGGCGTTCGGCGTTGTAGACGACCCGGCTGTCGGGGGTGTTCAGGTCGACGCAGGGGCCGCCCTCGGCCGCGTCGACATGGGCCAGGCGCGCGCGGATGTCGTCCTTCAGGTTGAGCATGTCGACCATTTCGGGGGTGACACAGAAGACGGTGCCATCGCCGATCACGGGCACCGACCTGACCAGGGTCTGGCCCTGGACCAGCCGCTGATCCTGGTAGATGTCGAGCAGGTAGGTGCCGGGCGCGATGTAGCCATCGCGGCTGAAGATCGAAAGATCGATGTTGTTCTTGTCTTTGGTATTGACAAAGCCGGTGCTGAATTCCGTCGCTTGTGCCGCGCATGCAAAGGTACTGATCGCCACGAGGGATGCCAAACGGGCCAGGGTCATGATATCTATTGCCGAGTCGCCGGCCAGAAGGGGTGCCGGACTGCCTCGGCGTCAATGCGGCGGCGCTGAGCGGCCGCCTCGGTGGGGTATTGCTCGCGCGCCCGCCCCCCTCCCGCCGCCAGGACGGCGGCGGGGGGCGGGCGCGCGGAACGGTGGAGATCAACCGTTCACTTGTAGTCCAGCATGTAGGTCACCTTGGACTTGACCGTGCCCGCCACGGCTTGCGCGGCGCCGTCGTTGGCGATGCGGGCGAAGAAGCTCAGCAGATTGTCGCCTTTGGACATTTGCGTGCCGGCGCCAGCCACATCGAAGTTGACGGGCGAGGTGCCGTTGGCCGCCAACAGTTGGATGGCGACGTTCTGGGCGCTACCCATGGTATTGGGGATCATGCCGGTGGTCCCTGTCTGCCCGGGGAAAACGATTTCGATCTTCGAGCCGGCGGGATTGGTCGCGCCCGCTGTCGGCGTGCCGAAGTTGCAACCGATCAAGTGGATCTCGATCGGCACCGAGGTGCCGTGCTTGCCCGTGCCGCTCAGAACCTTATTGGAGACTTGCCCCAGCTCGACGGCCATGTTGGCGTCGGTGGCCGCGATGGAGCAAGGCGCTTCGAGAACCGAACCGGTGAAGGTGATGGAACCTTGGCCCGTGTCACCGGCGGCGAATGCCGCCAGCGGGCCGAGCAGGGCGGCGCTGGTCGCGGTGGCGAGGAGTGTCTTCTTAAACATGGATCGTCCTTATGTGATACCCGTTGGGGATGGTCTGCACTGGTCGTGCGGTTGAAGAAATCGAAGGAGCCGGGCGGAGAAATCCGGGGCCGGTCGCCGCTGCGGGCACGCAGCCATCGCGCGATCTAGGGCGGTCGCGGGGCACTGCGAGGCATGGGCGTCAGCAATGGGAAACGGGCGTGGCCGCCGCGCGACCCGCGAACCTGACAGGGGCGCGCGGCGTAACGAAAGCCAGGGAGCCGGATGTTGGCGAAAAGGCCGGCATCTGCGCCGGCGATGCAACCACGCCCGCTGGCGCGGGCGGAGGCAGGTCAATCAGAACCCGCCGGGCATGCGGATAGATATGGGAGTTTTTCGTCATGCCAGGCATCCTGCATGACGGCGATTATCTGTTCGTTAACGCGAATCAGATGCGAAGGGCGCGCACCGCCTCGACGGCTGGCGCCCTGAACCCGGGGCGGTTCACGCGCGCCAGGCAAGCACGGCGGCCACCGCCACGCACACGGCCGCGAACGTCCGTTGCAACACCGCCTGCGGCAGGCGCGGCGCCAGCGCGCGGCCGATCGCCATGCCGGCGACCGCTGCGGCCACGAAGACCCATTGCGCCGCCGTCAGCGTCAGGCCATGCAGCAGCGCCGAACCGACCGTGGCGGCGGAAACCAGCGCGATGACCATGAGCGACGTCGAGACGATGCTGATCATGCGTGCATCGCTGAAGTGCGTCAGCGCCGGCACGATGATGAAGCCGCCGCCCACGCCCAGCATGCCGGTGCAGATGCCGGAGACGGCGCCGATGCCGCCCAGTGTGGCGGCGGTGAGGCGGGTCCAGACGAAGCGGCCGGTCTCGGGCGACAGGCGGCAGGCCTTTGGCGGGGCGTCGGGCGCTCCAGCGATCGGCGCGCGGCGGCGCGACTGCTGCGCCATGCGTACCGCCACCAGCAGCATGACGCCGGCAAAAATCAGACTAAGCCTGTGCGCCGGCAGGTGGCGCGCCAGCGACAATCCCAGAGGGGCGGTCAGTGCGCCCATCGCCGCCATCAGCATGGCGGCCTTGTAGCGAACCAGACCGCGCAGCAAGCCCTGCACAGCGCCGACCGCCGAGGCGATACCCACGGCGATCAGCGCTACCGGCGCCGCCTGGGGCAGCGTCAGGCCCAGCCCGAACATCAGCGCGGGCACGGCCAGGATGCCGCCTCCCGCGCCTGTCAGGCCCAAGGAGACGCCAATGCACAGTCCGAGCAGGGTTGCGGTCATCTTTGTTAATTACTTTTAGAAATTAACTTATTACTTCGAATAAGTATAACGTGCGGGAACAGGGAGTCTGCGATGCGCATTTTGTTGGTCGAGGATGATGCCTCGATTGCCTTGGCGATCCAGGCCGGTCTGGGGCTGCAGGGGTTCGTGGTCGACGCGGTCGGCACCCTGCGCCAGGCCGACCTGGCGGTGCGGACGTCCCATGTCAGCGCCTGTGTGCTGGATCTGTGCCTGCCCGACGGCGACGGCATGACGTTGCTGGCGAAGTGGCGCGCGCGGCGCCAGAGCCTGCCGGTTCTGGTGCTGAGCGCACGGTCGGGGGTGTTCCACCGCGTCGACGCGTTGCGCGCCGGCGCCGACGACTACCTGCCCAAGCCATTTGACCTGGACGAGCTGGGCGCGCGCCTGCAGGCGGTGATACGGCGCGCCGCCGGGTACAGCGCCGACCGCATCGACCACGGGCGCCTGACGCTGTTCCCGTCCCGTGGCGAAGTGCTGCTGGACGGCGCCCGCGTCACATTGCAGCGGCGCGAACTGGCCTTGCTCACGACGCTGTTGCAGCATCCCGGGCAGATTCTCACCATGGATCAGTTGCGCGACAGCCTGTACGGCTTCGACGACCGGGTCGAGAGCAACGCCGTCAACGTGCACATTCACAAGCTGCGCCGCAAGCTCGGCGCCGATCTCATCGAAACCGTGCGCGGCTGGGGTTACCGGCTCGGAATGCCGCGGCCATGAGCGTGCACGGGCGCCTGGCGCTGCTGGCCGTGGTCTGGGTGGCGGGCGTTGCGGCCGGGCTGCTGGCCGGCCGCATGCTGCCCTGGTTCGGTGGCGCGCGCACCTTGGCGCACCTGTCGCGGCACATGCAGGAGATGCTGCGGCGCGAACGGCATTTCTCGGATCACGCGGCGCACGAGATGCGGTCGCCAGTCACCGCGATCAAAACCCATCTGCAGGTGTTGCAGCGCCTGCCGGCGGCGCAGGACGGCGCCAGCCGTCAGGCGATCACGTATGCATTGGCGGGCACCGAGCGCCTGGAGCGGCTGATCGAACAATTGCTGATGCTGGCCCGCGCCGATGGCGATGACGCTGGCCAATTGTGCGCCTGCGACGCGGTGGCGGTGCTGGAGCGGGTGGCCGGCCGCAAACCCGCGCGGGTGCGCTGGCGTTTGCCCGATGCGGGGCCGCTGGCGGCCCTGCCGGACACCCTGCTGGATTGCGCGGTGCGCAACCTGGTGGACAATGCGCTGAAGTATTCGCCACAGGAGATGCCGGTCGAGGTGGACGTGGCGATCGTCACCGACCAGCTGGTGGTGGCGGTGCGCGACCATGGTCCCGGGCTGACGCCGGCGCAATGCGCGCAGGCGGCCGAGCCGTTCTGGCGCGGCCAGCGCCAGGTCGAGGGCGCTGGCCTGGGCTTGTCGATCGTGGGCACCATCGCGGCGCGCCATGGCGGCCTGCTGGTGCTGGCGCCAGCATCGGGCGGCGGATTGTGCGCGCGCCTGAGCCTGCCGCTGGCCGCCGCTATTCCCAGGAGCGCGAGTACCCATGGTCCTGGAACAGCTCGGGCAGGCCCGACACCTGTTTGAAGCGCAGCACTTCGTCCTCGTCCATGCCGAGTTGGCGGGCCACGTCGGCGTCGCTCCAGCCGGCTCGCAGCAGGCGCACCACGATCTCGGTCATGGGCATCACGCCGTGCACGCCGCGGGCGCGGTTGTGGCGGATGGTGGCGGCGATGCGGTCGGCGGCCGCGTCGCGGCCGGGCCGGATCGTCACCAGCGGCAGGTAGCCGTGCACGCGCGCCTGGATCGGGCCTTTCTTCTTGCCGACGCGCTGGCGGTGAAAGCCGTCGACCACCACGTAGCGATCCGCCGCCGCACGGTGGGCGACGATGGGCTGGGTATAGCCGTCGGCCAGGATCGACAGTTCCAGCAGCCGCATTTCGGGCGGCGCGACGCTGTTGGGGTTGTAGTCGTTGGCCTCGACCTGGTAGCCGGGAATCCACTGTACGCAATCTACTGGCTCGGCCGCGAACGGGCTGTGCTCATGCAGGCATCGCCGGATCCGGTTGATGGCGTCGATGCGCGAAGCCAGAGGCAGGGTGCGCAGTTCCTCGAACAAGGCCTTGGCCCGGTTCTCCAGATCCGCTACGTGTGGCATGCGTGTTCCTTTTCATGGTGACCCAGTTGCCCCGGGTGGTTTGGATCTGGAAGCCGTACGGCAGCAGCAGCGCCGCGCAGTTGTGCGGCACGCGCAATGTGCAGGGCTGGTTGCGTTCGTCGATGAATTCGAGCACCTGGCGCCGCAACTCTCGGAACAGGCCGTGCTGGCGCGCTTCGGGGCGGATGTAGCCGTCGCGGATGCGGACCGCGCCGGTCTGCAATTCGATACCGACGAAGCCGAGCAGGCGCTGCTGGCCGCGCCGGCGCACCACGAACCAGCGGTGGCGCGCGCTGTCGTTCAAGGGGTAGCCGCCGCAGTCGCGGCGCACCGTGGCGCTGGCGAAAAAGCGCCCCATCTGGGCAAAGAATGCGGCCTCGTCGTCGTAGGAGTTCAGACGCAGGAAGTCGTATTGGTTCAGGGCGGTCATGGGGATGTCCGCTGGGCCGGGGCAAGCACGATGTCGATGTCGCGCCGCGCGGGCCCGAACGACAGTGAACGGGCCATGTCCTGCTTGAGCAGCGACAGGCCGATGCGCCGCCAGGATGGCTGCGCCTTGCGGTTTTCGAGATCGGGAATGCCGGCATCGGGCCACTGGGCCAGCGGTTGGCCGTGTTGTTCCCACCAGGCGATGAAGACGTCGATGCGGCGCGCGTATACCTGGCGCAGCGTGTCGGGCATGCTGTCGAGCAGAAACTGGCTGTACTGGCGCCAGGAACTGAAGGTGGGCGGCAGGCCGAGGCCGCCGCGATAGCCGAGAAAGCGCTGGCGGCAGTAGCGTGCGGCATAGTTGGCGCCTTCGACGCGCTTGACGGCGCGGAACCAGGTGGCCGGCTCGAGCTTGTGGAACAGGTCCAGCCCCTTGCGCTGGTCATCGCCATAGGGTTGGCAGATGCGCATCTGCGAGTACGCCACGCCAGCGCGCAGCATCTGGTCGTAGAGCCGGTTGTAAGGATGGCGGTGCTCGCCTGTGTAGCGCCAGAGGTCTTCGAACTTCCAGTCGTAGATCGGAAAGAATGTGACGGCCCTGTCGCTCTGCTTGTCGCGGGTGCTCCAGGCCAGGGCCTTGTGCGCGCCGGGCGGGGTCCAGGCGCATTTCTTGCTGCGGCGCTTGACCGCCAGGTAACGGTTGAGCGATTCGTCGGAGCGGATGCCCACCAGGAACGCGGTGGACGCGTCGCGCGACAGCCATTGGTTGAATTCGGGCACGAACTCCTCGAATTCCATGCGATGGCGGTAGAACGGGAAATAGCCGGGATCGCTGATCACGGCGGGATGCCGTGGCAGCGGGCGGATCCAGTCGGCCTCGCGGCCCGGTTCCCAGGCGCACCAGTAGGGTTCGCGCAGGCTGGAGGCATTGCGCAGGTTGATGGGCAGGCAGATCCACCAGGGCCGCACGTCGGGCCGGTTGAACATCTCGGTGACGTGGGCGATGGTGGCCTGGTACTGGCCTTCGAGGTCGATGAATACCGCGTGGACCGGGCCGCGTCCCATTTCGCGCGCGACCTCCAGCGCCAGGTGCAGGGTGACGGAGCTGTCCTTGCCGCCGGAGAACGCCACGCAGACGCGTTCGAAGTGCTGGAACACCAGGCGGATGCGATCACGGGCGGCGTCGAGGACGTTGCAGTCGCGGTAATGCTTGACCGCCATTTTTTTCCCTCCATGCGCGCGGCGTTCCGGATGCGCCGCGCGGGCGGAGCCGCGGCGCCGTGTATCTGCCGGCCAGGGAAAATTTATGCGTATCCGCCGCGACAGGCCTGTGAGGATAGCCCGAACGCGAGGCGTCAAAGCGGTCAATGCGTCCGACATTGACGGAGATTCACGAACTGCGCCGGGCCGCGCGATGCGCGAGCCGGCGCGCGCGGTCACGCCGCCTTCAGGTGCTCGTACAGGATGGTGGCGCCGATGCCGATCAGCGCCAGGCCCCCCAGCACTTCGGCGCGCTTGCCGGCGACGTTGCCGATCAGGCGGCCCACCATCACGCCCAGGGTCACCATCAGCATGGTGGCCAGGCCGATGGCCAGCGCGGTGACGGCGATGTTGTTGTCGATGAAGGCCAGGCTGACGCCGACCGCCATGGCGTCGATGCTGGTGGCGAAACCGGTGACGGCCAGCAGCCAGAAGGAATGGCGGGCGACCGGCGGCGCGGCTTCGTCATGGTCCGCGCGCCAGCCGTTGCGGATCATCATGCCGCCCAGGATACAGAGCATGACGAAGGCGATCCAGTGATCCCACTCCTGCACGTAGCGGGCGGCCACGGACCCGAGCGCCCAGCCGATCACGGGCGTGATGGCTTCGATCACGCCGAATATCACGCCGGTGCGCAGGGCTTCGGAGAGGCGGGGCTTGTGCAGGGCGGCGCCCTTGCCGACCGCGGCGGCGAAGGCGTCGGTGGACATGGCGAAAGCCAGGACGAGTGTGGAGAGGGCGTTCATGCGGGAGAGGCTCCGACCGGGCGAAACACACAGACCGTCCATATCGCCCGGTCGTGAGCTATGGATCAGTCCGTGGTCTCGCCTGACCGTGTCGGTCGCGCGCGCCATGGCCAGGTGGGCCAAGAGTGTTGACGCGGGCGCTTCCGGACGGGGCCGGAAGAGGCTACTCCCCAAGGAGGCTTGCAGTGTACCAAACGGCGCATGGCGCCGGTGTGACACGGCGGGTTCAGGTCAGCCGGGCGCCGTTGGGGACGTCGTGCTCGGGCGTCACCAGGATGGTGTGGTCGTTGGCGTCGGCCAGCCCCAGCACCAGCACTTCGGAGCGCACCGGGCCGACCTGGCGCGGCGGGAAATTGACGATGCCCAGGATGCGCTTGCCCGGCAGTTCCTCAAGCGTGTAGCGGCCGGTGATCTGCGCCGAGCTTTTCTTGACGCCGACGCCGGCGCCGAAATCGATGGTCAGCTTGTAGGCGGGCTTGCGCGCCTCGGGGAACGGGTCGGCGGCAATGATGGTGCCGACGCGGATGTCGACCTTCATGAAGTCGTCGAAGCCGACGGTGGGGGCGGGCGGAGTGGCGGGGTCCTGGGTGTAGTGCATGGGCGTGGGCGATCGGTTCAAGGGGAGCGGGCGACGATGCCCGCGATGGCCCCATCATGCCAGATCGATGCCGCCACGGGTCGGGCGCATGCCCGCCAGCGCGGCCAGATCGACCAGCGCGATGCGGCCGTCGATGGCGCCGACGGCCAGTCTGCCGCCGCGCGCGGCGAGCGCGTAGAGCACGGTGGCGACGCCGCCGATGCGGACCCGGGACGCCAGCAGCAGGTCGCCGCTGGCGGCGTCGATCAGCATCAGGGTGCCGTCGAGGAAAGCCGCCAGCACCAGGCCGTCGGCCACGATGATGGCGCTGGCCGAGGCCGGGGTGGCATGACGCCAGCGTTCCTGGCCGCGCGCCAGCGACTTGCGGTAGATGAAGCCGCGATAGGCGTTGCCGACCGTGGGCGAGTAGTGCTTGCCGGCGATCACCACGCTGGCGCCGAGGGCGTCATCGACGTAGGCGCCACGGCATTCCATGGCGTGGCTGGCGGGCGTGCCGTCCGGCTTGAGCAATGGCCACAGGCGTTCGAGGCGACCATCGGCGTGGACCCGGCACAGGTGCTTGCCTTCGTGCGAGCCGGGCGGCGTGCCTTGCAGCGAGAAAAGATCGGGCGCGCCGTTGATGCCGATGTAGTGGTTGAAGCAGTCGTAGTGGCCGAGATCGAGGCGTCGTTCTCCGGTCAGGGTGGGGTCCAGCAGCACGTCGCCGGCCGTGCGGCGGCGCGCATCGATGCGGTCGCGGCGGCCCAGCAGGCGACCGTCGGCGCTGGCGCAGAAGGTGTATTGGCCATCCTCGTCGCGCAGCGCCGTCAGCGCGCCGTCGCGCAGCGCGTACAGGCGCGAGTCGCGGCGGAAGCGGTCGGCGGGATCGGGCGGGGCGATGGCGTGCACGACGAGCGGCGTGGCGCGCAGGATCTCGGCGCCGCGGCCGCCGCCGTCGTGACGCGCGAGCAACGCGCCGTCGGCGCGGTAGCGGTCGAGCAGGCAGGCGTCGTGGACCGCGGCGAGCGTGTCGGCGTCGAGCCACGCCAGGTCCCAGATGGCGCCGCGCAGCCCCAGGTCGGGCAGGCCCAGCCAGTCGGCCAGGCGCTTGGCGGCGTCGCCGACATCGGGCGGCGTGGCGTGGTCGAGGGTGGCGGTGGCGGGGTCCAGTTCCGGCGTGGCCACGCCGGCGGCGGTCTCGACGCGCAGCAGTGTTTCGGACGCGGCGGGCACATCGTCGTCCTGTTCGTCCCACGATTCGTCCCAGGGGCGGACCCAGGCCTCGATGCGGCCGTCTTGCAGGTAGCGGCACCGCACCACTTCGGGCACGTTGAGGAAGGGGCGATGGCAGGCGCCGCTGTCCCAGTTCCAGGCGATCAGCTCGCCTTCGAACATATAGCCGCCGTCATAGCTGCCCGCGCCGATGGCGATGACGGGCTGGTCCGGATGGAAGGCGACGTCGTTGATGGGCAGGCGCGGCGCGTCGCAGGCCGCGAACGGCGCGGGTTCGCCGCGGCGGTACAAGCCGACGCGATAGCGCAGCGCGGCGCCGCCATGGGCGGCGCGCGCGGGCGGGTTGATGAGCAGGGGAAAGGCCGAGGCCACGGCGACGAGGTCGCCGGCCGGATGGAAGAACACGCCGGTGATGCGGCCGGCGCCCTGCAGCGCCGGATTCATGAACGCGTTCATGATTGATGCGGCCGGCGCCCCTGGGCGCGCGGCGGATTCAGGACTCGCGGGCCACGGACCGGCCGCGCGAAGGCGGCGGGAAGCGGCGCGGCGGCGGGCGGGCGCATGGGCGCAGGGCCGTCAATGACGCGTCATGATTTGGCGGCGGCGGCCGTGGTGGCGCTTTTCTTGCCGCGCGGCTTGGCCGCGGGCGTTTCGCTCACCGGCGGCGTGTCGAACTCCTGTTTGTTTCGTTCGCCCCGCGGGGTGTTTTCCGGATGGGGTTTGGGAAAGGCCCAGGGCTTCGTTTTCTGATCCATTGCTTGTACTCCTTGCACAGGCGGAACAGTAGCATTTGCTGTGGCCGTGAGTAAGTGAGGGTTGACGTCAATATTCATCGCATCGTGATGAGGTAAATCGGCAAGCGCGGCATCGGCCGGCTGCTATACGACCGCCGCGACGGCGGCGCGTTCACTGATTGATGGGAGCGGATTTCGTGAGGGGTTGTCGAGGGGACCGCGATGCGGATCGCGGGCCGGGCGCACGGGCTGGCGCGGAGGCGCAATATACCCGGTTGGCGCGCCGCGCATGCCGCGACGCCTGCCGCTACCCGCGTGGCGGTGCCTGTGCCGAGCGCGGATAGCGGAATTCTACCGCGCCCGCGCCGCGCCTCCGCCCGCGGGCCTCATCCGGATGGCATCCGGGCTCATCCGTTTGCATCGGCGAAAGTCTCTATTGCAAGCGGCGATGGCGGGACTACGATGGGACTCGTGCACATAGGGAGGAAGCTATGGACACGACCAAGGAATGGTATGCCGCCGTCAAGGAATGGCAGCGCGCGCGCGATGAACTGACCAGCGCCATCGCCGCGATCAAGTGGCCCGATCCCACGCCGGATTGCCTGGCCACTTATGACCGCGCCTATGCGCATGAAACCGCGGCGCGCGAGCGCATGAAGCTGGCCTACGAGCGCGTCCGACGATAGGGCCGCGGCGCGGTTGCTACACTGCCGCGCATGAAGCAATCCACGAACCCCCTGATGATCCGGACGGCGCGCCCCGATGACGCGGCGGCGCTTGAAGACGTGCTGACGCGCACCTACGAAGGCACCTGGCAGCCCCAGATGACGCCGGAAAAATACCGGTACTTCCTGGACAGCGGCAAGATCCCCCGCTATGTCGCCGAGCGCGGCGCGCGCTTTCACGTGTGCGAGGTCGAAGGCCGCGTGGCCGGCATGGTCGACTGGGAGCAGAACTTCATCTGGGCGCTGCACGTGCATCCGGATCTGCAGCGCCGCGGCGTGGGCGCGGCGCTGCTGGCCGTGGCCGAAGCCGGCATGCGCGCCGACGGGCATGCCGAGGCGCGGCTGGAGACCGATACCTTCAATACGCAGAGCCGCGCGTTCTACGGCAAGCACGGCTATGCCGAGGTCGACACCTATCCCGACGAGGAATGGGATAGCGGCTTCACCACGGTGCTGTTGGTCAAGCCGCTGGCCTGAACGCCGGCCGCGCGCGCAAGGGCGGCCGTCCGGCCGGTTCCGGGGGGCGCTCCCGTGGCCCCATGATTCGATGGTCATCTGGCTCTGGCAATGGGGCCAGGGCGGCGCTATGGTGTGCTTTTCCCGTCATCCACGCCATTCGCCATGTACCTGCCGTCCGCTTTCCGTGAAGACTCGCTGGAGGTCCAGCACGATTTCATCCGCGCGCATCCCCTCGGGGTGCTCATGACCGGCGGGGAGGGCGGACTGATGGCCAACCACATTCCCTGTCTGCTCTATCCGGAGGGGCCGCGAGGCGTGCTGCGGCTGCACATGGCGCGCGCCAACCCGCAATGGAAGGAGCTGGCCGCCGGCGCCGAATGCCTGCTGGTGTTCCATGGCGCGCAGGCCTACATCACGCCCTCCTGGTACGCCACCAAGGCCGAGACCCACAAGGTGGTGCCGACCTGGAACTTCGTGGCCGTCCACGTCTGGGGCACGCCCACGGTGCATGACGACCCGGCCTGGGTGCGGGCGCAGATCGGCGCGCTGACCGATGCGCAGGAGAAGGCGCGCGCGCAGCCCTGGCGGGTCGAGGACGCGCCCGAGGATTTCATTGCGGCGCAGATGCGCGCCATTGTCGGCGTGGAAATCGCCATCACGCGCATCGAAGGCAAGTGGAAGGTCAGCCAGAACCGCAACGCGGCCGACCGCCAGGGCGTGGCGGCCGGCCTGGCCGGCGAACAGGGCGATGTCGTGATGGCCGGCCTGGTGGCGCGCCGCGGCGGGCTGGATTGAGCCGGGCCCGTCCCGGCACGTCGGCCGCGTCACGTCGGTTGAGCGGCGTGGCTTGAGCGACGTGGCTTGAGCGATACGGCTTGAGCGATACGGCTTGAGCGACAGGGTTTGAGCGATCCGGATGGCGCGGCCGATCAGGCCGCGCCGGCCACCTGCAGGCGCCGCCGGTGCGCGGCGCCGCGGCCCCATGCCAGGCAGGCGATGGCCGCTGCCTGCAGCCCGGCCGCCGCCGCCAGGAACCAGAACAGCGGATGCGGCCCCTGGCCGGAGAACGTGCGCAGCACGCCGAATACGGCGGGCGCGAAGGCATAGGCGCCTTGCGACAGGGCCACGATCAACGGCACCACCCGCGCCGCGTCCTCGCGCGCGAATTCGGCCTGCGCGATCAGCGGCGGCAGCGAGGTGGCGTTGCCGATGCCGGCGCCGAACAGCAGCACCCCCAGCCATACGGCCCAGGCGTGGCCCGCCGCCAGCATCAGCACCAGCGAGCCTGCGATCTGCGCGCCATACGACAGGCAGGCCACCAGGCGGCGGTCGGCCGCGGGCGGCATCAGCCAGCCCACCAGGCTGCGGCCGGCGATGGCGCTGGCGGTGGCCAGCCCCATGGCGATGCCGGCGGTCTGCGCGCCCAGCAGCGGCGCCAGCAGCGACAGCAAGTGCGCGATCAGGCCGATCTGCGCGAACAGCCCCAGCGCCATGCCCGCGCCCAGCGACAGGAAAGCGCGGTCGCGCCACAGCCGCGAGACGCGCGGCCAGGTCGCGGCGTCCGCCTGCGCCGGCGCGCCCGGCGGCATGCCGTCGGGATGCTGGCCCAGCTGCCGCGGCGTGACGGCGAACACCTGGCGCGCCAGCAGCGCGATCACGATCACCATTGCCAGGCCGACCCATGCGGCCGCCCGCGCGAAGCCGTAGCTGGCAATCAGGAACACCCAGAGCGGGGAGAACAGGATGCCGCCGACGCTGGCGCCGTTGTAGGCCATGCCCAGCGCGGCTGGCCGGCGCCTGACGAACCAGGGCGAGATCAAGGCATTGACCGCCGCCGCGCCCAGCGTCACCCAGCCCATGCCGGATAACAGCGCGGCCGCATACAGCTGCCACGGTTCGGCCGCGCGCGCCCAGCCGCAGACGCCCAGCGCCAGCGCCACTGCGCCGGCCAGCGTCACGCCCGGCACGCCCCAGCGCCGGTACAGGCGCGGCAGGTTGGCCACGATCAGCGTGCCGCACAGGAAGTGCAGCGTGACGGCCGCCGACACCAGCGTCACGCTCCAGCCCGTGCGCTGCACCACCGCGTGCAGGAATACGGGCGGTCCGTAGAAACCCACGCCCCAGCCGAAGATGGCCAGCACGAAGGTGGCGTGGAGGACCTTCCAGCCGAAGAAACGCGAAGGGTTGGGCATGATGGAAACGGGCTGTCCTGTTGCGATGAGTCGCAGTATGCTTGAGCCCGTATCCAACACTTTGGCCTGGGCCGAATCATGGAATCCGAGTTCGCCGACATCAACCTCTCGGCCGTCGCCGGCGCCATCGCCGATCCGGCGCGGGCCCGCATGCTGTGCCTGCTGCTCGATGGCCGTGCCCGCACCGCCACCGAGCTGGCGGCGGCCGCCGACATCGGCGCATCCACGGCCAGCAGCCATTTCCAGCGGTTGCGCGAGCAGGGCCTGGTGGAGCAGGCGGCGCAGGGCAAGCATCGCTATTACCGGCTGGCCAATGCCGAAGTGGCGCGGGCGCTGGAGGCGCTGCTGGTGGTGGCGGGCGCCGAACGCGCGCCGTTCAAGCCCAACACGCCGTCGGCCCTGCGCGAAGCGCGTACCTGCTACGACCACATGGCCGGCACGCTGGCGGTGCGCGTCCACGACGCGATGCTGGCGCGCCAGTGGCTGGCGGCCGATGGCCGCGATTACGTGTTGACGCCCCTGGGCGAAGCCTCGCTGGCGCAGGTGGGGGTGGACGTGACGCAGGCGCGCCAGCGCCGCCGCCGTTTCGCCTGCCCGTGCCTGGACTGGAGCGAGCGCCGCTCGCACCTGGGCGGCGCGCTGGGCGCCGCCTTGCTGGAGGCGCTATTGCAACGCGGCTGGGTCGACAAGGACCTGGATTCGCGCGCGCTGTCCATCACCCGCAAGGGCGCGCGGCAGTTCCCCGCATTTTTCGGCATGCCCGGGGAGGCGGCCGCCGACGCGGTGGACTGGAACCTGAAGGGCGGCCACGCCGCCTAGCGTTTTTCGGCCGGGGTTCCCCGGCTTCATGCGCATCCCCTCGAATTCGCTTTCGCGCTCGCGCGGGCCGGCAGGCCGCGCGAGCGCGCACATTTTTTTTCATCGGGCATTTGCCCTGTACAGGAGGTGGCCTTGCCTACGCTGGCCCTGCACGTTTTCCGTCGCGCCTTGCCTGGCGTGACGGAGCTGCGCATCGATGTCAACCACGGCCCGCGCGAAGTGGAAGCCGAACTCGATGCCATCCACGACCGCATGAATCGACCCTTGGATCGCCTGCATGGCTTGCCGGAGGTTCAAACCGAGATCCCTGGCCTGGTGCTTCGCTACCGCGAAGCCGATGGCGAGTATTACGTGTATGTGGTGGATGTGCGGCGCGGCCGGCTGGCGGGCTATACGGTGTTCAACCGCCTGATCGAAGTGGGCCGGCGCGCCGATCCCTATGTGCGCGCGCCGCATTCGAAGTACGCCGCGCCCTACCAGCGCATGGGGCTGGCCACGGCGGTGTATCGCTGGGGGCTGGAGGCGGGCCTGTGCATCATGAGCGGGGCGCGCCAGTCGGTCGGCGCCCATCGCCTGTGGCTGGGCCTGGCGCGTGACTACACGCTGGGCTATGTCGACCTGCGGCGCAAGCGGCTGACCTATCTCGGCCCGGCCGTGACGGCGGCGGTGCTGGACGACCTGCATACCCGCATGTTCCTGCTGGGCCGCGGCTGGACGCTGCCGGACTATCTGCGCGTCACGGCCATGCAAGTGGCCGAAAGTGCGCTTTCGCAACAGCCCTAGGGGAAATCCCCGGGACGGATCAGCGCGGCGCGCAGCGCAGGACCCTGTCATGCGGCCGCAAGCCGCGCCGTGCCTGCCTGTGGATGCCTTGGCCGGACCCGCCACGGAAACGGGGACGCAATTTCCGCGTCGCAACAATGTTTCTATCGGCAGCCGGCGTTACAAAACATATCCGAACTGTCATGAACAGGCGCGGTATGCTGGGTCGCAGAAAGAGGGCATCCGAAGTGCATCAGAACAACTTGATCTACAAGGGATACCGGCTTACCGCCAAGGTGTCCCGGGGCGACGGCGCTGAAGTCCAGGCGCTGCCCAGCGGCCCCGTTTTCATCGCATCGATCATGGTGGTCCAGGCGGGCGCCGTGCAGGAAGGCGGCGACGAATACCCCGTGCCACGCTTTGCCGAGGGCGGCTTCGTCTACAGTCCGCGCGAAGCGGTGCATGCGGCCATCCTGCATGGCCGCGAGATCGTCGACGGCCTGACCCACATGGCGTCCTGACCCTACCCTATTCGGCGGCGAATACCGCCTTCCAGTCGCGCGTCTTGGCCAGCGTCAGCACGCTGGCCGACTGTTCGAGGATGGCCACGGCCTTCTTCAGTTCCTCGGCCGAGGCGCCGTCTTCCAGGATCACCATGCGCGAGTTGCGCGCATCGGCCATTTTCACGTCCGACATCTTGCCGTGGGTCTGGTAGACCTGCGTCCAGTCCATTTTCTTGCCGGCCTTCAGGGCGATCGGTTCGATGTAGGTCAGCGCGGTGCTGCCGGCGGCGCGCACGGCGAACGCGAAGTCGGCGGTATGGCCGCTGCTGCCCTTGGCGCGCGCGCCCTTGACCATGCGGTTGGGGCCGACGCCGGCCGCCAGCGCGCGGCCGACCTGGGCGCGAAAGCGCAGCTGGCTGAAGCGCGGCATCCACTTGGCGCACTGGAACGACAGCGCCATGGCCAGCTTGACCGCATCCCACAGCGCTTCCTGCAGCTGTTCGTTGGGGCCGGAGGCGACGATGGCGCCCGACTTGTCGAAGTGCGCCAGGCTCACGCCCGGCGTTTCGTTGAGGATGTCGATGCGCTTGGCCGCCAGCTCGATGCCGTAGCTGGAGGCGTGCATCGCCGTTTCACAGGCGTCGGTGAGGTAGAACGTGGCGTCGTCCGGATGGGCGATGAAAAATGCCGCGTGCTGGCCGTCCAGGCCCAGCGTCATCGGCGAGATCGCGCGGATGGCGTGTTCGCCCGCCGGCAGGACGGTCCAGCCGGAGGCTTCCAGGAAATTGCTCATAGGATCAGTTCGATTTGTCGGCCCTTGAGGGGATGCGCGAAACCGCCGGTCAGGGTCAGGTTGGCCCTCGGCAGGAAATACTGCATCAGCTCGGCGATGGTGTGCAGGGCGGGCACGACGGGTTCGGCGTAGCCTTCGCCTTCGTCCACCCAGAGGTGTTCGTGGCTGCGGTCCGCCAGCGGCTTGCGATATTGCGGGCGGCCTTCGCCCACCAGGCTGGTGTGGAAGGAGTCGTCGGTGTCGACGCCGAAGACGCGGTGCGGGCCGACGAACAGGCTGGCACAGAACGCCTCGGCCAGGAAGATGGTGGCCTGGCCGTGCACGTCGGTGCGGGCGCCGCGGTAGGTGGCGCGGAAAATCACGTCGTCGCGCACTTCACCCTTGACGCGGCACGGGCTGGCGAATTCCATCCACAGCGGGGTGATCGCGGCCGGCTTGGGGATCCAGGCGACCGGCTTGACGGTTTCCTTGGGCTCCGCAAGGATCTCTTGCACCTCGTCAGGGGTGATTAACGGTTCGAACTTGTTGGCCATGGAACGGATCTAGAGTCTGGGAATGCACCGCCGGGCCGCCCAGCGGAAAAGCCCCCTCGCGGGGGCTCTGGCCCGCGCCGCCTGATGGGCGCGGGGGCGTAATCTTACAAGATGAAGACGGCGTCGGGTCCGAGGCTGTATGAATATACAGGCTTGGCGGCGCGGCGGCCGGCATGCCGGCCTACAGCGAGCTGGCGGCGAAAGTATCGCATTGCTTGAGGTCGCCGCTGTCCAGGCCGCGCTTGAACCAGCGCACGCGCTGCGCCGACGAGCCGTGGGTGAAGGCGTCCGGCACCACGTAGCCCTGGCTCTGCTTCTGCAGCCGGTCGTCGCCGATGGCGGTGGCGGCGGCCAGCGCTTCCTCGACGTCGCCGCTTTCGAGGATGTTGCGGGCGGCGTTGGCGCGCTGCGCCCACAGGCCGGCGAAGCAGTCGGCCTGCAGTTCCATGCGTACCGACAGCGCGTTGGCCTGCGACGGGTTGCGCCGGCGCAGGTTGTCGACCTGGTCGGAGATGCCCAGCAGGTGCTGCACGTGGTGGCCGACCTCGTGCGCGATGACGTAGGCCTGGGCGAAATCGCCGGGCGCCTTGAAGCGGTTCTGCAGCTCGTCGAAGAAGGCCAGGTCGATGTAGACCTTGCTGTCGCCCGGGCAGTAGAACGGACCCATGGCCGCCTGGCCGGTGCCACAGGCCGTGGGCGTGGCGCCGCGGAACAGCACCAGCTTGGGCGGCACGTACTGGCGGTTCAGGTCTTTCTGGAAGATGGCGCTCCAGGTGTCCTCGGTTTCGCCCAGCACCTTGGAGACGAAGCGCGCCTGCGGGTCGTTGGCGGGCGGCCGCGCGGCCGGGCCCTGTTGCTGCTGGGCGGGCGGGCCCTCGGCCATCTGCAGCACCACGCTGGGGTCGACGCCGAAATACATGGCCACCAGGGCCAGCACGATGGTGCCGATGCCGATGGTGCCACGGCCGCCGATGCGCGGCCCGCTGGCGCGGCGGTCTTCCACGTTGTCGCTTTCGCGGGAATCGTCCAGGCGCATACTGTGTCTCCGGGCGGGCCGGCAAGGCCGCCATGTGTTGCCAGGGCCGCCAATGGTGAAGCGGCCTTCAAGAGTGTTAGGATAAACCCATGGCTCTCCATTTAGATATCCACCCCGCGAATCCCCAACCGCGCCTGCTCAAGCAGGCCGCCCAATGGCTGAACGACGGGGGCCTGGTGGCGGTGCCCACCGACTCCAGCTACGCGGTGGTCGCGCGCCTGGACGACAAGAACGCGGCCGACGGCCTGCGCCGCCTGCGCGGCCTGGACGAACGCCATCACCTCACGCTGCTGTGCCGCGACCTGGCCGAGATCGGCCACTTCGCCCGCGTCGACAACCGCCAGTACCGCCTGCTCAAGGCCGCCACGCCGGGGCCGTGGACCTTCATCCTGGAAGCCACCAAGGAAGTGCCGCGACGCGTTTCGCATCCATCGCGCAAGACCATCGGCATCCGCGTGCCGGATCACGCCGTCATGCTGGGCCTGCTGGAACAGATGGGCGCGCCGCTGCTGTCCACCACCCTCATCCCGAAGGGGGAGGACGACGCCCTGAACGACGCCGAGGACATCCGCGAGCGCTACGACCACGACCTGGCCGCCATCATCGACGCCGGCGCCTGCCCGCATTCGCCGACCACCGTGATCGACCTGACCAGCGCCGAGCCGGTGGTGGTGCGGGTGGGGCGCGGCGATCCGGCCACGCTGGGCCTGGCGGCCTGAAACGGCCGATCGCGCGTTCATGCGGCGGCGCCATGCCGGCCGCCGCCGCCGCGCGGCAGGCATGGCGCCGCTTTGCATCTGGCCGCACTGTTCGTCACGCGGCTCCTCTACAATCCGCTTCGCCATGAATGACATCATCCAGACGATCGCGGTCTACGCGATACCGGTAATCTTCGCCATCACCCTGCACGAGGCCGCGCACGGCTACGTCGCGCGCATGTTCGGCGATCCGACGGCCTACCAGGCGGGCCGCATCAGCCTGAACCCGGCGCGCCACATCGACCCGATCGGCACGCTGCTGGTGCCGGTGGTGATCCTGCTGACCTCCAAGCTGCTGGGCAGCCCGGGCATGCTGTTCGGCTGGGCCAAGCCGGTGCCGGTGGATTTCGGCCGCCTGCGCCGTCCCAAGAAGGACATGCTGTGGGTGGCGCTGGCCGGGCCCGCCGCCAACCTGCTGATGGCCATCCTGTGGGTGTTTTCGCTGCGCCTGTTCCTGGAAACCGGCATGCAGGAGAGCTTCTGGTTCGAAATGGCGATGGCCGGCGTGCAGGTCAACCTGGTGCTGATGGCGCTGAACCTGCTGCCGATTCCGCCGCTGGATGGGGGACGCATCCTTTTCAGCCTGCTGCCCAACCGCCTGGCCTGGCAATACTCGAAAATCGAGCCGTATGGGCTGGTGATCGTGGTGGTGCTGCTGGTGACCGACGTGCTGTGGATATTGATGCGTCCGGTATTGGCTTTGGGAACGACGATCGTTCAGTGGTTCCTCTAGGATTTTGGCCAATATCCGTTAAACTCAGCGGTTTCATTGATTCTGGCCCTGGGGCATCCCGCCGTGGGGCTTTGGAGCCCCTCATTTATGGCATCCCCTGCAACCGCCGCAGGCGTTAATTTCCAGGGCAGCATGGTGGCCCTCGTCACCCCGATGCAGCCCGACGGCAGCCTGGACTACGCGGCCTATCGGTCGCTGATCGACTGGCACATCCAGGAAGGAACCGATGCACTGGTGGTGGTGGGCACCACCGGGGAATCGCCGACGGTCTCCATGGAAGAACACGCGGAACTGATCCGCGTCGCGGTCGAGCATGCCGCGGGCCGCATCCCGGTCATCGCCGGGGTGGGCGCCAACTCCACCGACGAAGCCATCCACCTCACGCGCCACGCCAAGGCGGTGGGCGCGCAGGCCGGCCTGTCGGTGGTGCCGTACTACAACAAGCCGTCGCAGGAAGGCCTGTACCGTCACTTCCGCGCCATCGCGGAAGCCGTCGATCTGCCGACCATCCTGTACAACGTGCCGGGCCGCACCGTTGCCGACATGAGCAACGACACGGTGCTGCGCCTGGCCCAGGTGCCGGGCATCATCGGCATCAAGGACGCCACCGGCGACATCGCCCGCGGCGGCCTGCTGTTGCGCGAGGCGCCGGCCAGCTTCCAGGTGTTCAGCGGCGATGACCCCACCGCCGCCGCCCTGATCCTGCTGGGCGCGCGCGGCAATATTTCCGTGACCGCCAACGTCGCGCCCAAGCTCATGCGTGACTTGTGCGCCGCCGCCCTGGCGGGCAATGTGCCGAAGGTGCGTGAACTTAATGCGCACCTGGCCCGTCTGAACAAGGCTTTGTTCGTTGAAGCCAATCCTATTCCCGTCAAGTGGGCGTTGGCCGAAATGGGCCGCACCGCGCTGGGCTACCGCTTGCCGCTGGTGGAACTGGGCGCATCGCACCACGAAACGGTGCGTCGCGCGCTCCAGGAAACGGGCCTGCTCTAAATATCGTGAGGATACGTATGAACAAGCGTCATGCCGGTCTGTCGGCATTGATGTCTCTGGTGTTGTTGGCCGGCTGCAGCGAGGTCAACCAATTCCTGGGCAATGAAGAGTCCGTCAATTACAAGAGCGCCGTCACGCAACGTGGCGAACCGCTCAGCATCCCGCCCGACCTGACCCAGGCCGCCAGCGATCCGCGCTATCGCGCGCCGACGTCGGGCTCGACCACCTATTCGCAGTTCCAGCAGCAGGGCCAGGCCCAGGCCTCCGCGCCCAAGGCCAGCAACGTGCTGCCCAACCGCCAGGACATGCGCGTCGAACGCGATGGCGACCTGCGCTGGCTGGTGGTCGACCGCGCGCCCGAGGACGTGTTCCCGCGCCTGGTCGACTTCTGGACCGAAAACGGCTTCACCGTCGCCAGCAACAATCCGGCCGCCGGCCTGATCGAGA
Source organism: Achromobacter sp. HNDS-1 (assembly GCF_040084795.1). Lineage (NCBI taxonomy): Bacteria > Pseudomonadati > Pseudomonadota > Betaproteobacteria > Burkholderiales > Alcaligenaceae > Achromobacter > Achromobacter sp. HNDS-1. The sequence continues at coordinate 1,394,124 of NZ_CP157584.1, read as the reverse complement.
CCGACTGGGCGGAAAACCGCGCCAAGATCCCGGAAAGCTGGCTGCGCCAGGCCCTGGGCGCGGTGCTGGAGTCGGCCTGGGACAGCGGCGAGCGCGAGAAATTCCGCACCCGCGTTGAACGCGTCAACGGCCACACCGAGATCTACGTCAGCCACCGCCAGATGCTCGAAAAGCGCGTCGGCGGCGACGGCTCGCAAGTGCAGTGGCAGAACGGCAAGGAAGATCCGGGCCTGAACGCCGCCATGCTGGCGCGCATGATGGTCTACCTGGGCACCGACGTCGACAACGCCCGCAAGCTGGTGCAGCAGGCCGAGGCCGCGCCGCAGAAGCCGGCGGTGCAGCAGGATGTCCGAACCCAGGGCGCGCAGCTGATCGTCAGCGAATCGTTCGACCGCGCCTGGCGCCGTGTCGGCGTGGCGCTGGACGGCGGCGGCTTCTCGGTCGAGGACCGCGACCGTTCCGCCGGCGACTACTACGTGCGCTACTTCGACACCGACACTGGCGAGAAGATCGACCAGCCGGGCTTCTTCAGCCGCATGTTCTCGGGCGACAAGAAGGCCGAGGCGCCGCAGTACCGCATCCACCTGAGCGCCAGCGGCGACCAGACCAACGTGACGGTGCTGGACGCCAAGGGCGAACGCGACAACAGCGCCACCGCCCAGCGCCTGCTGAGCGTGCTGAAGGACAAGATGTAATTGCTGCGTATCCCGGCGGGCGCCACGGCGCCCGCACGGCTCCGGAAAAGGCCCTTCGCGGGCCTTTTTCTTTGCGCGCGGGGGTTCGGGTATGTCGCGGCGGCGGCACGCGCGGGAACGGCGCCCGGCGGCGCGCAAACAAAAACCCCGGCGCGGGGCCGGGGTTTCTGCTTGCCGTGATCAGCGCGGGGGGTGTTCGCTGATCAGGACGCGGGGGTGGTCGAGCCGCCCGGGGTGTTCGAACCGCCGCCAGGCGTGGTGCCAGGCGTCGGGGCCGGGGCCGGCGAGGTGGCCGGCGGCGTGCTCGAGGGCGCCGGGGCGGTGGCGCCCGGCGTGGGGTTGTTCGCGGGCGCCGGGGCATCTTCCTTCTTGTTGCACGCGCTGAGCGAGACCGCCAGCACCGAGGCAATAATCAAGGTTTTGCTCATCATTTTTAGACTCCTGTAGATGACGACTCTTGAAACCCCGTCAGGGGAAACCAGAATCCAGGCTACAGGAAGCCGTAAGCGATGCGAGTGTGAAAGTTAAAAAGGTCGCATCCCAACGGCAACAAACCTTTCCGCGCGGTGTGATGTCTTGCTTTATGTGACCCTGCGCATAGACCTCATTGCGTTCTGTGCAAGACGGATACGCGCAGGTTTCCGGATACTACGAGGCGACGTAATGGATCCAGCCGGAATCCAGCCAGTCCGCCAGGCATGAGCGGGCTTCGTCGGACAGGCGGGCGCAGGACGGATCGGCGCAGTCCAGGCTGCGCGCGTCGGCCAGCTTGCAGAGCGCGGGCGCGGCCGGCGTCATGGCGGTTTCGCCGTTGATGAAAAGCTGCTTGCCGCGATAGAGCATGCGGCTGCGGCGGTCCAGCACCAGCCTGCCGCTGGCGGGCCAGTCTTCTTCCAGGTCCACGTCCAGGCCTTCGGGGCCGTCGAACACGCTGAGATTGCTGGGCTCGGTCAGCCAGCAGCCCAGGAAGCGCGAGGCCAGCGCGTCGTCGAAACGCAGCTTGCTGACGGTGTCGAGCGTGGCCTGCACCAGCGCATCCGGCACCTGCGCCGGCGTGGTCACGGCGGCCTGGGCCGGATCACGGTAGACAGCCGACAGCTTGGGGCCGGGCAGCGCCGGCTCGCCGTAGGGACCGCCCAGCAGGCCGACGCGCGCCATCACCTGGTCGGCGGCGGCCTCGAGCAGGCCGCGCGCCAGCGTGGCCTGCGTGGGGGCGCGGAAACCGATGGAGATGGTCATGCAGCCGTCGCCGGCGGCGATGCCGTCGTGCGCGGCCTGCGGCGGCAGGTAGAGCATGTCGCCCGGCGCCAGCACGGCCTGTTCCTCGGGCTGGAAATGGCTGAGGATCTTGAGCGGCAGGCCGGGTTCGAGCGACAGGTCTTTCTGGCGGCCGTAGCGCCATTCGCGCTCGCCGGCCGCCTGCAGCAGGAACACGTCGTAGCTGTCGAAGTGCGGGCCGACGCCGCCGCCGTGGCTGGCGATGCTGATCATCACGTCATCGAGCCGCGCGTCGGGGATGAAGCGGAACTGCTGCATCAGTTCGGCCGCGGCGTCGCTGTGCAGGTCGACGCTTTGCACCAGCAGGGTCCAGTCGCCTTCGTTGTCCTTGGGCAGGCGGGCGAAGGGGCCGTTCTCCATCTGCCATTCGCCATTCTCGCGCCAGATCAGGCGCGATTCGACGTCGTCGCGGCGCGCCAGCTTCTTGATCGCGGCGATGGTCACCGGCGGCTTGAAGTCGGGGATGGCCTGGCGGATCAGCAACGGCTTCTTCTGCCAGTAGCGGCGCATGAAGTCGTTGGGGCTCTGGTTGCCCAACAGCGGCAGGGGATGGTCGAGGTTCATTGCAGGTGCTTCTTCAGGCGGTAGAGGGCGTCCAGCGCTTCGCGCGGGGTCAGGCTGTCGGGGTCGATGCCGGCGAGTTCCTCGCGCAGCGTGTCCAGCGCCTCGATGGCGTCGGCGCGGTCGGCCTCGGCGTAGGCCTGCGCGTCGGCCTCGGCCGCGGCCGAGAACAGGCCGAGCTGCGGCGTGGGCGCGCCTTGCGCTTCGAGCCGTTCGAGTTCGCGCGTGGCCTGGCGGATCACGGCGGCGGGCACGCCGGCGCGTTGCGCCACCTGGATCCCGTAGCTGCGGCTGGCCGGGCCTTCGCGCACTTCGTGCAGGAACACGATGCCGCCGGCCGACTCGGCCGCGGCCAGGTGCACGTTGGCCGAAGCGGGTTGTTCGGCCGGCAGGCGCGTCAGTTCGAAGTAGTGGGTGGCGAACAGCGTCAGGGCGCGGTTGTGCGCCAGCAGGCGGCAGGCGATGGCCCAGGCCAGCGCCAGGCCGTCGTAGGTGGAGGTGCCGCGGCCGATCTCGTCCATCAGCACCAGGCTGTTGGGCGTGCTGGCCGCGAGAATGGCGGCGGCCTCGGTCATCTCCATCATGAAGGTCGAGCGTCCGCCGGCCAGGTCGTCGGCGGCGCCGATGCGGGTGAAGATGCGGTCGATGCGGCCGATGCGGGCGCGCGCCGCCGGCACGAAGCTGCCGATGCGCGCCAGCAGCACGATCAATGCCACCTGCCGCATGTAGGTCGATTTACCGCCCATGTTGGGGCCGGTGATGAGCAGCATGCGGCGCGCGGGATCGAGGCGGCAGCCGTTGGGCGTGAAGCGTTCGATGGCCTGTTCGACCACCGGATGGCGGCCGGCGTCGATGTCGATGTCGGCCTGCTCGGACAGTTCGGGGGCGATCCAGTCGTGGCGCCGCGCGTGGTCGGCCAATGCCGCCAGCGTGTCGAGTTCGGCCAGCGCGCCGGCGCAGTCGGACAGCGGGCGCACGTGTTCGGCCAGCACGTCCAGCAGTTGCTCGAACAGCCACTTCTCGCGCGCCAGCGAGCGGTCCTGCGCCGACAGCACCTTGTCTTCCCAGGTCTTGAGTTCCGGGGTGATGTAGCGTTCGGCGTTCTTGAGCGTCTGGCGGCGGCGGTAGTCTTCGGGCACCTTGGCGGTCTGGCCCTTGGTGACTTCGATGTAGAAGCCGTGCACGCGGTTGAATTCGACGCGCAGGTTGCTGATGCCGGTGCGCTCGCGTTCGCGCGCTTCCAGCTGCACCAGGAAGTCGCCGCCGTCGGCGGCCAGGGCGCGCAGTTCGTCGAGTTCGGCGTCAAAGCCGGCGGCCAGCACGCCGCCGTCGCGGATCGCCACGGCCGGTTCGGGGGCGATGGCGCGCATCAGCAGGGCGGCCAGCGCCGGGTCCACCGACAGATGCGAGACCAGGTCGTTCAGGCGCGGCGAGGCGGCCATCGGCGCGACCAGGTCGCGCAGCGCCGGCAGGGCTTGCAGCGCGTCGCGCAGGCTGGCCAGTTCGCGCGGGCGCACCGAGCGCAGCGCCAGCCGCGCGGCGATGCGTTCGATGTCGGGGAAGGCGTTGAGCGCGCCGCGCAGCGTCTCCAGCAGGCCCGCCGAGCCGAAGGTCTGTTCGACGTCCATGCGCCCGGCCAGCAGCGTCGAGATGGCATGCTGGCGGGCGTGGGCCTGTTCGTTCTCGCGCAGCGGATGGTGCAGCCAGCGGCGCAGCAGGCGGCTGCCCATCGGCGTGCGGCAGCCGTCCAGCAGCGAGAACAGCGTGGGCGAATCCTCGCCCGACAGCGTCTGCGTCAGTTCAAGGTTGCGGCGCGTGACCGGGTCGAGCAGCACGAACTGGCCGGGGCGCTCGGCCGACAGGCTCTGCACGTGCGCCAGCGCCTGCGACTGGGTGCGGGCGGCATAGCGCAGCAGCGCGCCGGCGGCGCAGATGCCGGCCGGCATGTCTTCGATGTCGAAGCCGGCCAGCGTGTCGGTCTTGAAATGCGCCAGCAGGTGCGCGCGGGCGCCGTCGCTTTCGAAGTGCCAGTCGGGCACGCGCGAACGGGCGCCTTCGAACGGGAAGTCGAATTCGGCGCTGTCGGCGCAGACGATCTCGGCCGGCGCGATGCGGTGCAGCTCGGATTCGAGCTGCGCCGGCGCGCATTCGGTGACGCGGAAGTCGCCGCTGGCCAGATTCAGCCAGGCCAGCCCGGCGCGCGGCGCGCGCGCGTTGCCGGTGACGAACACCGCGGCCAGCGCGCGGTCGGCCTTGGCCGGCAGCAGCGCGTCGTCGGTCAGCGTGCCGGGGGTGACGATGCGCACGATGCGGCGCTCGACCGGGCCCTTGGAGGCCGCGGGATCGCCGATCTGTTCGCAGATGGCGACGGATTCGCCCATCGCCACCAGCCGCGCCAGGTACTGCTCCATCGCGTGCACCGGCAGCCCGGCCATGGGGATCGGCGTGCCGTTGGAGGAGCCGCGCTTGGTCAGCGTCAGGTTGAGCAGGCGCGCCCCGCGTTCCGCGTCTTCATAGAACATTTCATAGAAGTCGCCCATGCGGTAGAACAGCAGCAGGGGGCCGGCCTCCGCCTTCAGGCGGAGGTATTGCTGCATCATGGGGGTGTGGCCGGAAAGCTGATCGTCCATTTCAGCCTGCGATTTGGGCATTTTGCCTTGTGCTACTTGCATTTACACGGGGAAAGTTGGGTGAGTCGTGTTGCCTATATGGCCCAGCAACGCCCATCAAAACCCGCCAACACTTGCCGGTTTGGCGTAGGTTTTGAAGGGGTCGAATTGAGAAGTTACGCCGCTTGGGATAGGATCCTCGCAAAAGTTACGCCAGAGAACCCACAGCCCTATGCAATTCGACGCCCGCGCCGCCAAGCTGCTTGAACCAGGCCGACACCTTACCATTGATGGCTACCCCGGGCTCCGCCTGGAGGCCACCGCGACCACGAGAACCTGGGTCTACAGATACAAGAGTCCGGTGAACGACAAGATGCGCCAGAAGAAACTGGGGCGCTGGCCGGCCATGTCAATTGCTGCGGCTGTTGTTGAGTGGGAAAAGTTACGCCAGCAGCGCGAGGCTGGCGTCGACGTGGTGGTCGAAGCCAAGCAGCAGCGCCAGGCCGCCAAGGCGGCAGCAGTGGCGGCCCAGGAGAAGGCAAGGGGGGCGTTGACGGTGAAAGGCGCCTGCGACCTGTACCACGCCGGGCATATCAAGCAGCATCGGAGCCTGAAGGGGCAGGTTGAGATCGCGCGAACTTTCCGAACGATGTTGGGCCCGCTTGCCAACATGCCCGCCGAGTCCGTCACGCGGGCAGACGCTTTCGCTCTGATCGAATCATTCGCCCACATCCCAGTGCAGGCCCAGATACTGCGGCGCGAACTGGGGGCGGCCTGGGACTATTGCCACGACGCAGGCAAGCTGCCCGAAACTGTGCCGAACTGGTGGAGGGCGATTTTGCGGGGAAAGCTGAAATCGAAAGGGAAGGCGATTAACGGCAAGAAGAGTGGCGTCAAGAAGCGCGTGCTGTCGCCGGCAGAGGCGGGGGAATTGATCCCTTGGTTGCCCAACTTTTCGCGCGACGTGGAGGATTTCTTGACGCTATATCTCTGGACTTGCGCCAGAGGGGCCGAAATCGGTGCGATGGAGGCCGAGGAAGTCTCGGAAGAGGCGGACGGTCTGTGGTGGACCGTGTCAAAAGAAAAAACGAAGAATGCGAAGCGGGCAGAGGCGACGGATTTCCGCGTCCCGCTGGTTGGCCGCGCCGAGCAGGTGGTCAGGCGTCGGAAAGCCGCTTACGGGAACGGCTACTTGTTCCCGTCCTACGGAAAATCCGGCCACTGGGAGCAAAAGTCAGTGCAGACGCGGGTTTACTACCACCAGCCCTATAGCGAAACGGCGCCGCACAGGAAGCGCGTCCGCTTGACCGTAACCCACTGGTCGCCTCACGACTTGCGGCGCACGTCGCGCACGTTTCTGGCCTCGCTGGGGTGCCCGCGTGAGGTGGGCGAGGTGATATTGGGGCATATGCTGCCTGGCGTGGAGGGGGTATACAACCGGCACGCATACGACAAGGAAAGGCGCGATTGGCTCGGCCGCCTGTCGACGTATCTGGAAGACTTGGCCGCTGGTCGTGCCTAACTGGCTTCGGCGATCTTACTCTTGCGGGCCCCGGTATTCTTCGGGGGTAGCAGTTCGGATCGGGGGCGGCTGAGCGCCCAGTCCATGATTTCCGAGTAGAGGTAGCCGACACGCCGGCCGGACAACTCGCGGGGGGCGGGGAATTCTCCCTTGGTGACCATGCTTTGAATGGTCGATTCCGCGAGGGTGGTGATAGACGCCGCCGTGGGCAGGTCGACGTACACAGGCTCAATTCGAAGCTCCATGTTTCGTTTCTCCAACAGAGAACGGCGGCCGCTTTTCAGTGGACGCCGTTCATGTGGTCAGTAGATTGGGGTGAGCGTTTAGCGATAGCCGCCTGGGCGCTTGGTGCGATGCGGAGACAGCACCAGGCCGGCGACGGCGCCGACAGCGATGGCCGCCGGCAGGGCGAGTAGGTAAATGGCACTCACGCTCGTCCCTCGTTGGTCTGAGGATGTGCCGGGCACGGATGGCGCAGGGAGCCGTCACCGCTGGGGCAGGTGCAGGGCGCGCAGGCCAGGGCTTGCTCAGCCTTCCTCTGCTGGTAGCGTTCCAAGCTGTCGTTGGCGGTCGTTTGCGGGGGCGTGATGCCCTGGTGCCGATTCAGCCAGGCCCGTACCTCACCGCCACGCCACATCAGGCGCAGGTGTGAGGGAAAACTGATGCGCGCCGGCGCGGCTCTGGCCTGGGGCGTGGCATGCCGATCCAGCGGAGCTGTCAGGGTGGCGATTCGTCGATTCTCTTTCATGATGGACGTGGAGGCGGTGCGATAACATTTCGCCGTCATGGGAGAGGCATATGTCATCGAACTGGTCGCGGGAACGGGTGAGGCGGTACTTGCGTGGCAGTTGGCTGTTGTTACTCATAGCGATTGCCGCCCCGGTGTTTTCTGCACTCGGATGGCTTTGGAAGCCGGATGGCATCCCGGTAGCTGCTTGGCTGCAGAGGAGTGCGGCGGTAACGGTATCGCTTGCGCTGCTTGCCCAGGTTCTAGCCAACAAAGCCGCCGACCACTTGTTGCCCTCGGGAGGAGTGTTTGGTAACCAGGAACTAGTTGCGATCTATCATGCTTTCGCAGGCGATTTCAGGTGGTTGAACCGCCTGTCAATCTTGTTGACAGTCGTTGGATCAGTGTTATGGGGATATGGCGATTTGCTTCCCATAAACTGATCGGTGCCAATAGCCCTATGTGATGTTGTGTTTTCCATCAATCAACTTCCGCGCTGGCTAGCGCGAATTGCGCAGAAAAATTGGGAGGTGGTTATGCGGGGATATGCATACGAGACAGAGAAAGGAGTCTTTCATCTTTTGACCGACGGAAGCCGGTGGGTTATATGGCACGACGGTGAGTCGTATGGGAGTTACCATTCGGCGGAAGCCGCCGCGGACGACTTATCCGGGGGGCATGTTCCGTCGTTGCCCGACGGAACAGACACGGGGGATTTGGATATCCCCTATGACCTGGCCGACTGGGTGCGCATCTAGCCTGCGGTAGCGTTTTCGGAGCGGGCTTGTTTGACTATTCGCGCGGCTGATCTTCAGGTATGAAGATCTGCGACGGGGGGGCAGCGGAGTCGGCGGCGCGGCGTTGTTTTTCGGCTTGCTTGGCTCGGATGGCTTCGACGGCGCTGTGTGCCTGGAATAGATCGACCAGGGCGGCGGCGGGGATGGTGATGGTTTCGTCTGCAACGCGGCCTTCCTTGATATCCAGGAGGGTTGCGCGCTGGTTGGCGTCCAGGCGTTGGATGAAGGCGTCCACGCCGCTGATGAGCGGGGAGACGACCTTGCGGGGTAGGGCGCGGCCGTGGATGGTGCTTGCAGTCACCTTGGCCTTGCCGGCGGCCTTCGCCTGGTCGACCTTGCCGGCCAGGTACTCGCCAGCCTTGGCACCCAGCTTTCGCACCGCTTCGATTGCCACGTCTGCGGCCACTTGGCTGGAGCGGACAAGCTCTTGCACATCCCGTTCGGCATCAGCCAGGACAAGGTAGTTTTCGACATGGGTGCGGCTGCAATGGACGATGGCGGCGATTTCGGCGCTGTCCAGGCCGGCGCCGCGGAAGCGCTTGAAGCCGCGAGCGGCCTCCAGAGGGCGCAGCGGGGCATTCTTGTTGCTGGTGAAGATCCGCGCCTGCCGGTCGATTTCGTTCCCTTGGAACGCGACGATGGGAACCCATTCAATAGGGAAGCCGCGCGCGATGGCTCGGCCGTATCCGTCGTGCCGGCGGTGGCCGTCGATCAGTTCGACGCCGGACCCATCGGGGAGCGGGGCCACCTCCAGCGCGGGAAGCTGGCCGCCGCTCATGATGTAGCCGGTGAGTTCTTCGACAGCCGTCTCGTAGAAGCTGTCCCGATCCCGCAGGTTGAAATCGGGTTTTACATGGATATCCCTGTAGCGGGCTTTCATCGCATCGGCGCGTTTGAGCGTGCCGGCGTTGATCATGGATTTGAACGATGCGGGGGGATTGGTCATGCTGACACTCCGTTGGGGGTGAGGTACGATCGCCTCGCCAAATTGCGGCTGATGCGAGGTATCTATGCGGAAATTCGGGGTGAGGGAAGTTTTCTCTGAAGACTGGCGTCAAACGGCTTTCTGGCTATCCGTCGCAATAGCGATGCTCATAGCCGGGTTTGCGCTTGGATGGATTTGGCGCGATCGACCTGAAGCTCTGGCGAACGTCAGAATCCTGGATGTGATGACGGCTATTGGAACTGTTGGTGCGACTATTGCCGCGGTTGGCGTAGCGCTCTGGCAGGCTCGCCATTCAGCGAATCGGGAAAAAGAGAAGCAAGAGCGAGTGCAACGCGATCAGCAAGATCGCAACCATCGTTTGGCGGCGTTGGCCGCGGCTGCGTTGGAACCTCGCCTTCGAATGATTGAGGACGAGATCGAATTTGTGCTTTCAGGCCTGCAGACTTATGCCTCAATCGACATCGAGCCGGAAACGTTCCACGAGTTGACTAATCAGCTTCGGAGCATTGACCTCGGCGTTGCGCTGGAGCAATTGCTATTGATCGAAGCTCTACCCGATAAATGTGCCGACGACATTGCCGCAGGGTTGGCGCGGTTGAGCCATACGAGGGCAAGCGTTGTGCTGTGGCGCGATGCGATGCATAACCGCTTTACCTCGCCAGCAGACCGAATGCGTCTTGTTAAAAGATGGGCCAGCCACATTAAAGTTGCTTTAGCGGTGGTTTCCTCTGCACGCGTCGAACTGGCCAAGTGGACACGGACGTCTTTGCGGCGCGTCAACTTCGACAAGCTCTAAAAGTAGCGGGGGAGGGGGCATGGTCACGCACTATGAAGTCGATGCCGTTCATGGTCAGAACCCTGCGCCACGCCCCAGCCAGGGCAGCACGACGAGGAAGATGAAGGCGAACGCTACGGCGCCGAACCACGCGAGGATTGGGATGCGGCTGTTGTTGTCCCAGTATCCTCTTCCTACGTGGTCGCTGGGGGCGATGAAATCGGCCAGCTTGCGAACTGCCCTGCTGATGAGTGTCAAGGGGCGGATGCAGGCCGGGGGCGCGCTTGCGCTGATGGTGTTCATTGGGTGGCGCTCCAGGGGGCGGCCGCGACATAGCGGCGGATGAAGTAGTTGCCGATGGGGACCAGGGCCACCGCCACCAGGGCGAGCAGGGCCAGGCCCCGCCAGATGGCGGGGATAGTTGAGGGCATGGGGATTTGCGCGGTGTGGGCAGTGGTGGGCTGGCTTCGGAGGGCGCAGCCTAAGAAGCCCAAAAGAAAGGGGGGCTCATTCGGTTAATCTTCCTAGACTTAACGCCGATTTTCTTCACGTAGAGCTACTTCTATGAACCCAGTCCTTGTGTTTCTTGAGCCTAGCGATCTTTTGGAGCATGACGTGTTTCGTCCTTTGTCTCACGTTTGGCCGAATTGGGATCCATTCATAGATCGGAGTACCGGACGGTATGTGGCGGAGGAAGGTAGCTGTGTAGCCCTTTTCAATGATCTAGTAGACGAACTTGCGACCATAGAGCCGCCTAAGCGATATCACGATTCGGAGGATCGATTGGCTGAATACGTTCGGGACCATACTGCGTGGAAGGTGCGGAAAATGGATAGGGTCTGGGTTGATAAAGATGGCGCGCAGCTAAGCAAAAATAGCTATCTGTCCTTGCTCGAACGCGGTGGGTTCAAGTTTGATCGCGAGGCCGATTTAGTCACGGCCGCAGCTGGTCGGATAAGGGCTGCGATTCAGCATAAGCAACTCCACTACGACGATATGGAGCCTACACACCAAGTGATCCTAGCCGGCGTGTTGGCGAACATCCTCTATCATCGTTCGTAAGGATGGTCAGCCTCTGTCCGATGCTCTAGCGCAGCGCTATCAACGTCCCTTAGTTACGTGATTTCCGAAGTTGGCGATATCAATCAGTTCTTCCAGAAAGCGGATGAGAGCAGCGAGCATATGAAGTCCTATGTTCTTGCCGAGGATCGACGAAACCCGTCGGGCGGTTGATGTAACATAATGCGTCTAGATCCATGGGCGTGACGAAAATGAATGCAGGCCAAAAACTTGGCTTTTTCGTGATGGGCGTTGCGATTTTGCTCGCCATCGGTTTGTGTGTGACTGCTGATTGGATGTTTGACTATCCGATTTCTTGGGCCGAGTTCACGCTGGCGAGTTGCTCTGCTTGGAAAGAGGACCAGTCGATTTGGTGCGGTATAGCCACATATGGCGCCGGCGGGGTGGGACGAGTGGCAATACCACTAACCTACCTTCTCTGGGTTTGCGCGGGCGTGTTCTTTTATGGCCTTTGCACGTATAAATCTGTGATTTCATACGAAGGTCAGCGTGCCTTCATTGGCCGAATTGTTCATCGCCTTAAGAACATGCCAAAGCCGCCTCGGCGTGAGGCCTAGTCTCCGTATGAGGGGCTGCCGATACCCCGCACCCGGGGCATGAGCCGGGCTGTTGAGAATGAAAGAATGGCGCACTGGCACAGCTATGAGTGGAGGTCGGGGCACCGTAGAGCGCTGTTACTCAATTGGCGATGACATTCGCTGGCGATGATGACTGCCCACTTTCCACACTAAGCGGGCAAACAAGCTAGATCGTGAGGAACGCATGTACACAGTGACCGTTGTCAGGGATCGACCCGACTTCAGGTGTTTTCTGGACTTGCTTTACGGCCCTGGGCGGGATGTTGATACCGACGGTGATTCGTTCCCCGTGAGCAGCCGCTCGTGGACCTACCTCTACGTGAAAGATCGTGAGAGCGAGGATCCCTGCGTGGAGATACAGGGTAGCCAGGCAGATGGCGCAATATTCACCGTGCAGTCCGAGTCATCGAGGTTGGAAGAGCTGGTTGCGCTGTACCTGTTCCTGACCTGCGGCGGTTCGATTTCCTCTACAGATCAGGAGCTTGACGAGGCTTCTGTCCGTTCGTTGTGCGAGAAATATTCCGTCGAGCTTCGCCGAGCCCGTAGCTCAATATGGCAATTGTCGACGGATGAGTCCCCGTCTCCGTAGGGGCAATGGGCCGTCCCTGAGCATTGGCCGGCTTCGGTAAGTGCTGACCCGCAGCGCTGGCCGAAATCCACGCTGGCCGGCTTCCCGGCGCCGCCCCGACGTGCTGGGCATGGCTTGCGGTGCTACTTGCTTACGTCGCGGCCGAAGTTGGCAACGTCGATCAGTTCTTCGATGAATCGGATGAGGAAATCGAGCATGGCATTGCTCCGTAGTGGTTGAGTCGGGGCTTGCGGGCAGCGGGTGCGTTTCGTGCACAGGGCGCGCCTCAGGGCTTCCGGACCTATACTCAGTGCTTTTCCCGTTGGGTGATAGAAGTGGCGATTACTGATGCTCGACGCATATCCGAGGCAGTGGGAAGTTGGCTCCACTTCGAGTTCGCTTGCTATCGAGGAGGCTTGTTTTCCGAATCGACGCTTAAAGCTGCGGTTGGGAACGTTCTAAGTTCGTTTCCCATCGAGGTCGAAGGGGCTAGGGCACACGCGGAGGTGCGACACACGGCTCTAGGGAATTTGCGCCGGTTGGACTATGCCCTCTGCTTACGCAAAGAAAATGAAGTCGTGAACACAGTTCAGGTCGCGGTCGAGTCGAAGTGGGCTGATTCGGCACACTGCAAATCAGAGAGCATTTCGCAAGACTTGATCAGACTGGTGCTGGTTAAACGACAGAATCCGGCCGCCCGCTGCATCTTCTTGCTCGCAGGAAGCGCGACCAAGCTCACCTCAGTGCTTGATTTGCCGCCCTTCACAAAGTCTTCAAAAAAGAACATTGGCTTGAGAGCTAATCTCACTGAGACGCGCATTACCTTTGACCGCGAACGTCCAACTCACATGGCAGCATTCTCAGAGGCGATACGAGATTGGCGCGAAGTAAGCAATATCCCAGCTAGCTTTGTGGCTAAGAGCTATGGTCTCCATCCAAATCAAACGGATGCAGGAACGGTGCGGTTTCAGGCCATAGCTTGGGAGGTGACGGAAGTCTGCGAGAAGGATCTAAAAGGCGCCAACGCATGGTGAACCCGCGCCTGCAATGGGTGTGTTGGCCAAATCCAAGCGCGTGAAGATTGAGCGATTGCCGGGGTTATCGTCGCCACGCCCGGCTGGGCGTTGCCTGGCTGGACTTCACGCCAAGCACACAGGAGCCAGGCTGTAAGCCTGGGTGATCCCGTTTCGCCCATCCTCCCTCTCGGGGGCGGGCGGCCTCGGTTGTTAAAGAGCCAGCCGGAGAACCGGCCGTCTTTAAATATTAGTCGGACTGCTATTATTGGTCAATAGTCGGACTGATTTTTCGGTTGTCATAGACAAGTTGTTACGGGCCCACCGCCCGGCCCTCTGCATTGGCTACAATTGCAGCCGCCCTCTATGCGTTTGCACGACTGATCATGGTAGCTGCCCTAGGAGAAAAGCAAATCAAACGTCTCCTCACTCAGCACCTCCGCGCTGCCGAGGAGGGGACGCGTGCCCGCTTGTTAAGTGAACTTTGTGTGGCTCAATTCGCGCGTCGGGCTGATGTGGTGTTGGTGAACGGTCATCTCTCGGCCTTTGAGATTAAGGGAGAGCGGGATAAACTGGACCGTCTTCCCGGGCAGATCGCAACCTACTTGCAGCACTTTGAACGAGTGACGGTTGTTTGCGCGGCCCGGCATACTGCGGCTGTGTTGAAGATCGCAGCCGAGTCGGTCGGGGTCTGGGAAGCGAGAGAGACGGGGTTTGAGACATTGCGTGAAGCCGCGCCCTGCGCTCCATTAAGCCTAGAGGCTTGGCTGAGCTATCTGCCCGTGAAGGTCCTAACTGAACTGCTTACGAAGTTCGGTGTGAAACCAAGCGGCCGACGGCGGGAACATTTGCTGGATGCTGCGGTGGCTTTGCCCATAGCAGAGGTTCGAAATGCCGCGCTCAGATACTTGAAGTCCCCGCAAAGAGCATCGCGGATTCGACAGGCAAAAGCAGCGCGTCGGGTCGCAGCAGACCCGGTGGAATTGCATCGATTACGCGTGCAGGAGTATCTACGGCTCGCTGCGGCGGCGGGGGGGGCGATGACGGCTATCCCCCGCCTGAAAACCACTCGGTAGTCGCTACAGATCGAAGTCGTCTTCTTCTTCAGCCGACTGATAGGAGAAGTCGATCTGCTTCGCCAGATGAAGATTGACCCGGACTGATATCCAGCTCTGAGGAGCGCTGCCGTGAGGATTTCCCTGCGCGGCTTCGCGGATCTTTTCGTCTCCCCAGACCTCGGAGTTTTCGATATGAGGGAAGCGATTCAATAGCGCCTGCGCTGCATGCTGGTAGCCCAAGCTATTGTTCTGAACCCCGGGGCGTCGCTCAAAGACCCAATCATATTCCAACGCATAGTCGATGGTTGGAGACCATTTCATGATCGGCTGGTCGTCGTAAATAACAGCGTGAATCGAGCCGTAGTCGCCGTAGATCGCAACATTGTTGCCGCCGACACTTTCGTGTAATTCGCGGTCTAAGATCGGGATGGTGCCACGTTCTCGGGAGGGGTCGAAGAACTGAGTCCGCGCTGACGGAAAGCTCGTAGAAAGTACGGAAATGAGGGTTTCGGGAACCTCCGTGCGTACTGCATTTATCGCAGCAGTCACCGCAGCGATGTATGCGGGGACTGCCGAACGGATGTACTGTGCGTCGACGAAAACGAGCGCGTTGTGGACATTGTCTAACGCGCTGAGTGCCGCTATCACCAACGGGGTGTCCCTTTGGAAGTCGCGAATTCGAAACCCGAGGCTTCCATGTGCTTGTTCAAGCGCCATTGCCTGTTGGACGATCTGACGCCTATTCCCTTGGGAGGTCTGTACCACCGGGATGATGTTCTCGTGCGGTGCGGTGAACTCTCGCCAAGCTGCAAAATTGCTGCTGGGGTCGGCAAGGGAAAGGCTGGTTGCGCTGTGGTGGCGGGGATCGTCGGGCAAGTCGAGGAAAAACGCGTTGTTGCTCATGGCCTCTTGGGCCTTCTCTAAGGATCGCGCGAAATCGTCGCTCTTAGGCCACTTTCCAAGGGTGATAAGCGGAATGATCTGCGCCTTGCGGGCCTCATCGAGCATCGCCAAGCCTCGCAGCTCGGCGCCTCTCGTGCGCAGCGCCGGGTAATAGAGGTAATCCTCGAAGTTGACTGACATCATGCATCCTCCGTGTGGGAGTCTTCTTGGTTGCGGGAGCGTCTTGGAATCGCTGTGCCGGTTATTAACAGCGAACTCAGGTAGTCCAACGTGGCGTGACGACGATCGATCTCCTTTTGGAGATCCGTTACGCGCTCTTCCAGTTGGCCGATTTGGAGCGCTGCTTCCGAAGTACGCGTGTCGTGCTTCTCAATGATGTTTGTGAGCTTGTCCGAGCTGCGAACGAGAAACCAGGCCAAAAATGAGGCGACTAGCCAGCCGCTCGCTACTAGCAGCCACTGATGCACGCTGCTCCAGTCTCTCAGCGAGAGTAAAAGCCCGATCACTCCGCAGAGGATGCTCGTCACCCCATAGATGTGCGCGAGAGTCGCGCCGTGCACTTCGGATTCGTTCTTCGCCATATCGCCCCTTATGAGTCTCGATACAATTTGAAGTCGCGTACATATTGAGTTACGTGCAGGCCGCGCCGATCCTGTTTCACACCATCCTTCAGATCTGATCGCTAAATCGATAGACGACGCGGCCGAGCAAGTAGGTGCCGTCATCGCATTGCTCGGGCGGATAAGCTACTTGGTCCGGATTGTCCGACACAAGCCACCACTGTTTCCGGTCTTGGTGAAGCCGCTTGACAGAGAATTCGCCGTGATGATTCACGGCATACACCGCGCCTTCTTGGCGCCGAACGTTGCCCGCGTTGATGAGGATCACATCCCCGTCGTCAATGCGTGGTTGCATGCTTGCGCCAGAAACCCGGCATGCATAGAGGGAGGAAGGATCTATATGCTTCTTCTCAAGCCATGCGCGCTGTAGGTATAGGGGTAGCCCATCTCCATTGTCCGGAAATTCCACAGAGAAGCCAGCCAGGCCCGCCGAAACTTTGAAGATCACACGGCGGATCGCAACGAGGCGCGTCGCCAGTTCACTGTCCACTAATGGGGGCGAGTCGGACTGGGCAGGCGCTGTTAACTTCCTCAGATCACGCGCCAAGTCTGGGCTGATGTCGCTGACGTCACAACCGAATAGATCCGCAAATTTGACCAACGCGTGCACATTGAGCGGGATCTTGCCGTTCAAGTATTGACTAACGGAGCTTTGGCTGCTGAAGCCCAACATGCCGGCCAGCACTTCTTGGGATGCCATCTCCCCCTCGGTTTTGCGGGCAGTCTTCCAAAGGTCGTATCGCGCCTTGAGCCGTTGAGCGTCTTGACGTTGTGCGGGGGTGAGGGGAAGGGCGGGCATCGGCTAACGATATTAGGACTACTAATTATCAGCAATTAGTCGGACTGTTGAAAAATATAAGCAGTCCGACTAATATTCCTGGGATGAACAGATTTCTCAGAATTCGACGGAACTTAGGGCTGACGCAAACCGCGTTGGCTCGGGCTATCGACGTGACCCAGGGAAACATCTCTCACTATGAGAAGGGGCAAACGGTTTCGCCGGCGGTGGCTGTCCGCCTTATTCGATTTGCTGCGTCTTTGGGGCAAGCAGTGAGTTACGAAGAGATCTATGGGAGAGCTGATCCCCGAGTGGCATCAGACTTCGAGTTGGCCAATGACTCTGATGATGAAGCTGATCGAGTTGAGGGAACTCATGCATAGCTCCCACTTCGGCCTGGTAGGGATGGGGCCTGACACAGCGAGCAAGATCGCGTTAGGGGATCAGGGGGCGCTGATGACAGCGCTCCTGTGTTTGGCGGCTCACTGGATGGAGCAGGGCGGCATGCCGCGTTTCGGTCGCAGTCTTGCCGCGATGACCGATGCACTCCCCAAAGAGTCTGGTCGCTTTGCGATGCGCACCGCTGAGCAAAGGGCGTTATTGGCCGCCGGGTGCGATCTTCATGACCTGCTAGCTCAGTCCCCGCAGGGTAGGCAAGCCTTGGAGGATCTCCTGGCGAAGGAAGTCTCGTATCACGCCGAAGGTAAAGGATGAGGCCGGCTTTATGACGGTGTCTTTGGCCTTCTTCCACAGCGTGTCGCTGCGCACGGCGTCTGCGAATTCGCACCCATCCCAGGTGAGTCTCAACACTCGGGCTGTTGGCGGATCGTTGCTCATGTACTCCTGCACCGCAGCTTTGACGAGCCCGGCTTCTTGCATCCAAACGACATGCTGGCCAAAAGCCTCTTTGCTGACTCCGTCGAGGGCGTGGAGCGAATGGCCATACGGCAGATCCGCTGTTTCCAAAGCGATTCGACGAATCAAGTCCATATCTCTTTTCATGGTCGGCCCCCTCCGCCTTGGGGCGAATGTCTTGTGTGAGAGCAGCCATTCTAAGGGGCCGACCGCCCATATTCAGGAGGGAGCGCATGAATAGCGCGGCGACGCCGGCCCAGCCGGCACCGCAGCCGGTGTTGCCGGCCAAGCAAAGCGACAAGGTCCAGATTGGGCCGCTGGACGTTTGAAGTTTGTTCTTCATGTCGCACATCGTAGGGTAGGGGGCATTACCCCGAAACCCTGATCGCACCCGGATTTCAAGGTAAGACCTGATGACCCATCGTTATACCCAGATTGACCCGCATGACGCGCTGTACATCAGCGTTCAGAAGACGCCCGGGGGCGTGGAAGAACTCGCCGCGTTCATGACGAACCGCCGCGGCGTGTCGATGCACGCAGAAACCCTGCGCCAGAAGCTGCGCAAGGTGAAGGGCCAATCCATGTCCCTGGACCTGTTCGAACTCGCCACCGAGTGGATGCTGGAGAAGCAGGGTGGGGCGGACTACGCCCGGGATTGGCTTCTGGCCCTGGCGCTGCGCCACGGCGTGGCCGCCAACATCTTGCCGCCGGCGCCGCAGCACGCGAACGAGGTGGATGCCGCCCGCCAGAAGGTCATGGAAATGTCGCACCTCAACGGCGAGTTGTCGGCTGTGGCCATCGAGGCGTTGGCCGATGGCGCCATCTGCGCCGCTGACGCCTCGGCCATCGTGACCGAATGCCGCAAGATCGTGGAGAAAGCCCAGCGCCTGATGCGCAACGTCCAGCGAGCGGCAGACGACAAGGCGAGGGCGGGATGCTGACGCGTGGAGATTCGGGGCGCCCGGTGCGCGCAGTGCGCGCGCCTGCGGCTGGCAAGGGGGCGGCGCTGTCTCGGCTGGCAGCCATGTGGTGCCAGAGCGATCCATTCCAGGACTGGGTGGAAACTCGCATCGGCGCCGCCCCTCTGGGCGTGAGCCGTGAGCAGCACGCTGCGCAATACGTGCGCGACATGTGCGGCGTCACCAGCCGCTCCCAGCTGGACCACCACGCCCTGGCCGCCGACATGTTCCACGCTGTCATTCGCAAGCCGTTCCGTCGTTGGAGCGGTCTCGATGCGTAACTGCCTTCACATGTTCAAGGGCTACCGCGTCCCGCTTGAGACGGTGCAGGCGGTGCGGCAGGCCATCATCGACACGCGGCGCCAGGTCGACGTGGTCGCGTTGCGTGCCATGGTGGTGCCGGCACTGGTGGCGGTAAGCCCGTGGCTGCGCGTCTCGCGTGAAGAGGCGGCTGTGGCCGCGGTGGAATCGTTCCTGTTTGACGCTGTGCGCGCCGGCCTGGTGAAACGCCATTCGAACGCCTGGACGTTTCCGCACTGGTGGCGCGTGAGGCAGCCGGAGGCGGCGGAATGTCGTTGAGCCGCAAGACTCCACTGCGCCAGAAGACGCCCATGAGGCGTGGCAAGCCCATGCGCCAAGGCGCCGCCCTGAAGTCCAGCGGCAAGCGCATGCCGGTCCGCCGCAGCATGCCGCGGACCACCAAGACCATGTACCGCAACCGGGCCTTGCTGGATCTGGCCCGCGGCAAACCCTGCCTGCTCCAGATCCCGGACGTTTGCATCGGGGGCACGGAGACGACTGTAGCTTGCCATTCCAACCAGGCGCGGCACGGCAAGGCCGGGTGGCTGAAGGCGCACGACTGGGCCGCCGCCTGGGGCTGCGTCGCATGCCACGCCTATATCGACCAGAACACCACGGGTGCGACCTACGACGAGAAGGTCGCGTTGTGGGAAGCAGGTTTCGAGCGGACGCGCCTGTCGCTGATCGTGCTTGGCCTGTGGCCCATCGAGGCCGAGATTGGATATCAGCATTTGTATGGAGGGGCAGCGACCCTATGAGCACCATCGTTATGTCGGCCTGCTGGCCGATCCAGACCAAGACTGCGGTGCAGAAGGCTGTGCTGATGAGCATGGCGGACAACGCGAACGACGAGGGCGTGTGCTGGCCGTGGATTGCGTACATCGTGATGCGAACCTGCGCTGGCGAGCGCACCGTGCAGGACGCCATTAAGTGGCTGATCAAGCATGGCGCCATCACAGCCTCGGGCCGGACGGGGCGGTCCACGGTCTATACCGTGACCCCCGCGAAATTCGCACCCCCGCAGGATATGCACCCCCGCAGCATTCGCACCCCCGCAGATTCCGCACCCCCGCAGGATTCGCACCCCACCCCCGCAGCAGCTGCACCCCCACCCCCGCAGCAGCCGCACCCCACCCCCGCAAATGCCGCACCCAGAACCGTCATAGAACCCAAAGAAGAACCATCAAGGAACCGTCAGGGGGGCGCGAGTGCGCCCGATGTGTCGGAAACCCTGGGGAAGAAGTCCACGACCAAAAGTGAGGGCGGCTTGAAGTCGGGCGACACCCTGGGGGTGAAGGACCTGGTTGCCGAAGGCGTTGAACGTCAGCATGCCCAAGACTGGCTGAAAGTCCGCAAGGACAAAAAGCAGCCGCTGACGCGCACCGCCTGGGACCTGGTTGTTCTGGAGGCGGAGAAGGCGGGCCTGCCGGTGGCCGAGGCCGTTCGCATCTCAGCCGAGAACTCCTGGGCTGGATTCCGGGCGTCGTGGATGGACAAGGCTAAGGCCGAGGCAAACGCGGCCGGGGGCGCGTCAGCGGTCGATTCGCTGGACTGGTTGCGTTCGTGGTCCGGAATCTTGTCGAAGGGCAATGCGCTTGGGTTGTCTCAGCAGCCCGGCGAGTTGGCACCCGATTTCAAGCTGCGCGTGTTGCAGCACGTCAACCTGACCGAAGAGCAGAGGGCGCGGTTGCGTGCTGACTTCGGCGTGAACCTGTAGGGGAATGACATGGAACTGGCATTGAAGGGCCAGGGGGCACAAGTATGAGCCGCTGGCCGCGCTACCAACTGGCCGCCACCAAGACCGGCGTCAAAGTCAAACCCGCAATCAGTGAAGACGTTATCCAGGCCCAGTTGATTACGTGGGCCAAGCGCCAGGTCAAGGTGCACCCGGAGTTGGCCCGCCTATTCCACGTTCCCAATGGCGGCCAGCGTCATGCGGCGGTTGCCGCGAAATTGCAGGGGCAGGGCGTTAAGCCCGGCGTGCCGGACCTGTGCCTGCCGGTGCCGCGCTTTGGCTGCCATGGACTGTGGATCGAAATGAAAACTCAGAATGGCCGCGTAAGCCCACTCCAGAAGGACTGGATTGCGTTTCTTCGCCGCGCTGGCTACCGCGTCGAGGTTTGCCGCAGCTTTGATGAAGCGCGCGACGTGTTGCTGAGCTACCTCAATCCGAAAGTACCTTATTCCCCGGAGATTTACTGATGACTGCCCTGACCCTCTCTCGCTTGCCCTCCACTCCGGTGGTCGAGGTCAAGCCCAGCCGGCTGTTCGCAACCGCGCACGCCGCTTTGACCTTTGCCTTCAACCATTCGGATCAGGTCTATGACAAGCCCATGATGGCCCGTATGGCACAGGCTCCGACAGATGGTGGCAAGGGCCTTGGCGGGACCGATGGCGCAGGCCAGGCCGCCTTTGTGTTCCGGACGCTGGAACCGATGCCAGCCTTGTACCGTGCGATTCTGGTCGCGCGCTTTGCGCCTCGCACGGATAGATGCAAGTGCTGCCAGGGAACCGTGGACCGTCACGATTGGTTGGCCGCGATCCGCCAGATATCGGACGCGGCTGCTTGTGATGCGTTGTCGGCGCATCCTACGCCCCGTGTCCTGCGCGACGCCATCGTGGCCCGGTACTTTGGCAAGGACGTGAAGCTGTCGGACGCAGCGGACCGTGCGGGCGTGAGTGCTGCCACTGCCACCAACCACAACGGCAAGATCAAACTCTGGCTGTATGGCACGCGCACCACCAAGCAGAAAGACGGGGAGCGCGGCCAGGGCAAGAAGGGAGTAGAGGCGATAGCAACGGAATTCGCTGCGGACCTCCTGATTGCGAAAGGTCTTTGCGACTGAAGTTCTTGCGCGATTAAATTTTGTCTGCTAAATTTCGCCCTAATTACTCAATTTGAGTAAGTGCGCCCACAAAACCCGCCAAGCGAAAGCCGGCGGGTTTTTTGTTTGGTTCTCTGGACGAAAGAAGCCCTGTGCCAATGCACAGGGCTTCAGTGGCTTTGGGCGTCTAACGACGAAGCAATACGCCCTCTGCCGGCGGCACCGATCAGCGTCTTACGACCTGTATGGCGACTGAGCGAGCATCAAATGCCCACGGATGGCCCATGCTTCCATTTTTTGCCTCTTTCGTCATAGAGGACCGCTGGTTCAATGGTGGGCTCCCTTAGCGCTTTCTCAAGGGATTGAAACCGGGGGCCAATATCGCGGCCAAGATCTTGGCCATGATTCACCTCCAGTGCGGTTAACCCCGGCGGACGCCAGGGATTGACGACATTTTACCGGGACTGCCCTGCGGCTGGACTGCGGACATACCCCACTGGACACCTAAGAAATTGACCCGCCGATCATCCTTCCCATGCCGTCACAGAGGGTGCGCAGCCTTGGTGCGCAATCCGGGTTTCTGCGACAAGCATGCGAGCGAGGCCATTGGGTGGCGGCCTGACCGCGAACGTGGCAACAGGCACCAGCGCGGCTACGGCTCCGACTGGGACAGGCTTCGAGTGCTGATCCTCAAGCGTGACCGTTACTTGTGCCAATGCGAGGAATGCCGGCGTACCGGCCGCGTGTTGCCGGCCACCGAAGTGGATCACCGAATACCGAAGGCCGAGGGCGGCACCGACGAGCCACACAACCTGTGTGCGATCAACGTGGAGTGTCACAAGCGCAAGACAGCCAAGGAAAGCGGCAGGGCGCGCGCAAGGGCGAAGCGGTGGTCGTGACTCTAGGGCGTTCCGGATCGTCGGCTGGCGGGCTGCTGCGGCGGTCTGCGGTGCTGGTCGAGGCTTAATGGGAGGGGGGGAGGGTCGATCTCTGGGCCGAAGGCCGCCAGTACCGCCCGTTCCGTCTTTTTTTTACGCCCGCGAAAAATGAAATTTAGCGAATAGCGCAATTTGCGCACTTTTTGATCAATGGAGTAGGCCATGCCAGGAGTTGCTGGGCGCTCCGGGCGCAAGCCGAAGCCGGCGGCAAAGAAGCTGGCGGCGGGCAATCCGGGAAAGCGTGCGATAAATAATGACGCGCCGTCATATGGCGAGATAACAAACATCTTCGCGCCTGAATGGTTGCAGGGACACGGGCGAGATCTGTGGGAACACCTGGCGCCGCTGTTGTGCCGGGAGAAAATCCTGCAGGCCACCGATATCCAAAACCTGGAAGCCTATTGCGCAGCCTATGGGCGGTTCCGCCGGGCTGAAGAGGACATCCAGAAGAATGGAATCGTGGTGGCCGGCTCGCAGGGAGGACCGCTGAAGAACCCCGCGGCAACTGTTGCCAATGAAGCGTTGAAGCAGATGGCGACCTATGGCGCATTTCTCGGGCTCGACCCGTCCAGCCGGCAGCGTTTGCAAGGGCCGAAGAAGGCCGGCAAGGGGAATCCCTTCGCCGCGCTGCTGGGCGGAGGCTGATAGATGGCCGCGCCCCAGTACCCACGGGTGGCGCAGGCGCTGAAGTTCGCAAAGGACGTAGTGAAAGGCAAGGTTCCGGCCTGCCGCTACGTTGTCCTGGCCTGCCAACGTCACCTTGATGACCTGGCCGCGAGTAAGTCGGCCAAGTATCCGTACCGATTCAATGCCGCAGAGGCCGAAAAAAAGCTAAATCTCATCGAACTAATGCCCCATACCAAGGGGGAATGGGCGTTCAAGCGTCAGCTTGTGACGCTGGAGCCGTGGCAGAAGTTCGGCCTGGGCGTGACGTTCGGGTGGGTGAAGAAAAAAGGAGGTTTGCGCCGCTTTCGCGAGTCGTACTGGGAGGTGCCGCGCAAGAACGGTAAAAGCGTAATCGCCGCGGGTGTCGGAATCTCGATGTTCGTGGCCGATGACGAGTTCGGCGCCGAGGTGTACTCGGGCGCGACCACCGAAAAGCAGGCGTGGGAGGTGTTCCGGCCCGCGCGCTTGATGGTGCAGCGCTCGCCTATGCTCGTCGAGCATATGGGCATTGAAGTAAACGCCCAGGCGCTCGCCAGGCCGGAAGACGGCAGCCGATTTGAGCCGATCATCGGCAATCCGGGCGACGGCGCGTCGCCTTCCTGCTCAATCGTCGACGAGTACCACGAACACGATAGCGCCGCCCTGTATGAAACCATGCTTACCGGCATGGGCGCCCGCCGCCACCCGCTGATGTTCATCATCACCACGGCCGGTGCGAACATCGAGGGCCCATGCTACGACAAGCGCCGCGAAGTGATCGAGATGCTTGAGGGCCTGGTGCCCAACGATGAGCTTTTCGGGTGGATCTGGACGCTGGACGAGGGGGACGACTGGACGGACCCCAAGGTCTTGGCGAAGGCGAACCCCAATATGGGGGTGTCGGTCTACGCTGATTACCTTATCAGCCAGCAGCAACGCGCGATCAAGCAGGCGCGCTTTACCAACACCTTCAAAACAAAGCACCTCAACCTCTGGGTGACCGCCAAGGCGGGCTATTTCAACCTCCAGCAGTGGGAAGCATGCAAGGACGAAACCCTCACGCTGGAGCAATTTGAGGGGCAAAGCTGCATTCTGGCGTTCGATCTGGCCCGAAAGCTGGATATGAACAGCATGGCGCGCGTTTTCTACCGCGATGTTGATGGAAGGCGCCATTACTACTGTGTCGCGCCACGGTTCTGGGTGCCAGAGGACACGGTGAACGACACCGATAACAAGCGCATGGCGGAGCGCTTCCAGAAGTGGGTGAATACGGGGCATCTTCACACATCCGAAGGGGCAGAAATTGACTATCGGGAGATTCTTGCCGAGGCCGAGGACGCAAACCGCCTAAACCCAGTTTTGGAATCTCCCATCGACCCGAGTGGGGCGACGAATCTGTCGCACCACTTGGATGACGAGGGCTTAACGCCCATTACGGTGGTGCAGAACTACACCAACATGAGTGATCCGATGAAGGAACTAGAGGCCGCGATTCAGTCGGGCCGATTCCATCACGACGGCAATCCGATCATGACCTGGTGTATCAGCAACGTCATCGGCAAGCACCTGCCGGGCAATGACGACGTGGTCCGACCCATCAAACAGGGCAACGACAACAAGATCGACGGCGCTGTGGCGCTGATCATGGCAATCGGTCGGGCAATGCTCGCTGAGCGTAACGGGTCCGTACTGGACCACTTGACCGACGACGACATTCTGGTGATGTGAAATGAAAAATCTGCTGATTGACGCAGCCGGCGTTGCTGGGCTGGGCTGTTTGGCGGCCGGGGTGTACGTCCAATATGGCACCGGGCCGTCGCTGATCGTGGGCGGCGCGTTACTGCTGGCATTTGCCTTGCGGGCAGCGGCTGGGAGGCGCGGATGATCCTCTCGTCCCTATTTGAAGGCCGCAGCATCGAGAGCCCTTCTGTACCCTTGACGGGCCAGAACCTGCAAGAGTACCTGCACGGCGAGGGTAAGCGTATCTCGGTGACGCCCGAGGCCGCTTTGAGCCTGTCGGCGGTGTACGCCTGTCACTATGTGCTATCGAGCAATGTGGCGCAGTTGCCGGCGGCTGTGCTGCGCAAGCAGGGTGAAAACATCAGTCTGGCCACGGACCATCCCGCATTCGACCTCATCCACGCCAAACCCAACGACTTTCAGACCAGCTACAAGTGGCGCGAGACCAAGCAGCACCATGTGCTGGGCTGGGGCAACGGCTACACCCGCATCGTTCGTAGTCGATCGGGGGAATTGCGCAGCCTGGAGTTTTGTACGCCATGGACCACAACACTGATCAAGCCGGCCGGCCGCTGGATCTACAGCACGCAGGACGAAGACGGCACGCCCCTGGCCGTGCATCCGGACGATATGGTGCATGTCCGCGCCTTGGGCTCGACCGGGCGGCTGGGTAAGGGAATTATCCAGCAGCACGCGGAGATGCTGGGCCTTGGTCTGGCCGCACAGCGCTACGGCCGGGAGTTTTTCGAGGGAGGCGGCCGCCCAACTGGCATTTTGACGGTCAAGGGAGACCTGAAAACCGATTCCTGGAACCGGCTGCGGGACTTCTGGAACAAGGCGGTTGCGCGCCTCATCCAGTCCGAGAACAAAACACTCCTGCTGCCTGCGGATCTGGACTACCGCGCGCTGACCATCCCCCCCGAGGCGGCCCAGTTCCTGGAGACGCGCAAGATGAACCGCACGGAAATTGCGGCCATCTACAACGTCCCCGCGGACATGATTAACGACCTGGAGCGCGCCACCAATTCGAACATTACCGAGCAGAGCATCCGCTTTGTGCGGTACTCGATGATGCCCTGGGCAGTGAACTGGGAGCAGGAACTTAACTGCAAGCTGTTCACCGCGGCAGAGCGGCGCGCCGGCTACTACGTGAAGCTCAACTTGGCGGGCCTGCTGCGCGGCACCCCCAAGGAACGGGCCGAGTTCTATCACTACGCCATCACCGATGGCTGGATGGACCGCAACGAAGTGCGCACCTTGGAAGACTTCAGCCCGCGTGACGGGTTGTCTGAAATGCTGGTCAGCGTCAACGCAAAGCCGGCGGCCGAAGTAGGCAAGGCGCCGGCCAATAGCCAATAGGGAAAAGCCATGAAAGACCTTGAAATGCGCACGCTGGGCAACCAGCCGTGCGAGCTGCGCATGTCCGTCGAAGGCGAGGCGGAACGCCCGCAGATCACGGGCTACGCGGCGGTATTCAACACTCGCAGCGCGTTGCTGTTCGGTTCCTTCGTTGAGGAAATCGCGCCGGGCGCGTTCGACGACGTGCTGGGTGACGACGTGCGGGCACTGTTTAACCACGATCCCAATTTTGTCCTCGGGCGAACCCGCAGCAACACGCTGCGCCTTGAAATCGACTCGCGCGGCTTGGCCTACACGATCGACCCGCCCGATACGCAGATGGTCCGCGATCTGGTGCTGACCCCGCTCAAGCGTGGCGACGTGACTGGATCGAGTTTCGGGTTCCGCGTCGCGGCGGACGGTGACGAATGGCGCCGCGAGGGCGAATTCGTGGTGCGAACCATCCACAAGCTGGCCGAACTGCGCGACGTCTCGCCGGTGACGTATCCGGCTTATGGCGATAGCCATGCTGCCCAGCGCTCGCTGGACAGCTGGAAGAAGAAAGCCGAAGGCATCCAGGAACTGGCGGCCAAGGCTGTTAATGAGCGTCGCGCACGCGAACGCTTCCTTGAACTTATGTCAATCTGAACGGAGTCAACGATGACCCTTGCTGAACTGAAGAAAAAGCGTGCGCAAGTCGCCAGCGAAATGCGCACCTACCACGATGCCCAGGGCGAGAACACCTGGGGCGACGAGCAGCGCACGAAGTGGGACGCCATGAAGGCCGACCTCAAGAAGCTGGACGAGCAGATCGGGCGCGAAGAAGAACTGCGCGCCGACGAGCAGCGCTTCGTTGACGACAACGCGACCGCGCTGGCCGCCGCTGCCGCCACTGCTGCCGACAAGAAGAGCCCCGAGGAACAGCGTTCCCAGGCGTTCGTGAAGTTCCTGCGTCACGGCGCCGGCGACCTGACACCCGAAGAACGCAAGCTGCTCGCGGAAGTCCGAGCGCAAGGCGTGTCCCCGGCTGAAAAGGGCGGCTATACCGTGCCGACGACCTTCTGGGCGAAGGTGGTCGAGTCGATGAAGCAGTACGGCGGCATCGCCAGCGTCGCGCAGATCCTGACCACGGACGGCGGTGGCCCCATCGAGTGGCCCACCAGCAATGGCACCGAGGACGAAGGGGAACTGATCGGCGAGAACACCGATGCGGGCGAAAAGGACGTGGAATTCGGCATGGACGCCCTGGGCGCGCACAAGCTGACCTCCAAGGTCATTCGCATCTCCAACGAGCTGCTGGCCGACACCGGCATCGACATGGAGAACTTCCTGGCCGGGCGTGTCGGTTCGCGTATCGGTCGCGCCGAGTCCCGTCTGATCGTAATGGGTACGGGCACCGGCTCGCCCGCGCAACCCAAGGGCCTGGCCGCATCCGCAGCCGTGGGCAAGCAGACCGCCTCGGCCAGCACCTTCACCTGGAAGGAAGTGAACGGTCTCATCCACTCCATCGATCCCGCCTATCGCAACGCGCCGAAGTTCCGCCTGGCCTTCAACGACGCCACGCTGCAAATCCTGGAAGAAATGGAAGACGGCAACGGCCGCCCGCTGTGGATCCCGGGACTGGACGCCGGCGCCCCGGCGCGGCTGCTGAAGTACCAATACGTCATCGACCAGGCCATCCCGGCGGTTGCGGCGGGCGCGAAGTTCATGTTCGCTGGCGACTTCGATCAGTTCATCTTGCGCCGTGTGCGCTACATGGTCCTCAAGCGCCTGGTGGAGCGTTACGCCGAGTACGACCAGACCGGCTTCCTGGCCTTCCATCGCTTCGGGTGCGTGCTGCAAGACACCGCGGCGATCAAGGCGCTGCAAGGCAAGCCGGGCTCGGGCGGCTAATCGAGGGGCGGGCCGGGTAACCGGCCCGCGTAGCCAAATGCTGGAATTGTCCGATATCCGCAGCCACCTAAACATCGACCCGGAGGACGCGGACGATTCGGTGCTGCTGCGTTTCCTGGGGGCGGCGGTTCGTCGCTTCGAACACAAGACGGGACGCAAGCTTTTCCGGAAGGCGGAGGATCTACCGGATCCGGCCCCGTCAAATGCAGTTTTGCTAGATGCCGATATCGAGCTGGCCTTGCTGCTGTTGATTGGGCACTGGAACCCCAACCGAGAGGCCACGTCCGATCTGTCTCTGGCGAACATTCCGCAGGGCTTTGACGAGCTTGCGGATCCGTATCGCTGGTGGCCCGACTAAGGAGTTGGCTATGTTCAAGGCAGGAAAGCGCAATCGGCGCGTCGAAATTCTGGAGCGCACGGGCGATAGGGACGCCGCCAATGACCTTGCGGATACTTGGCGGGAGGCTGGCAAGGCGTGGGCCTCGATCAAGTACGTGTCAGGAATTACCGCGATCAAGGCAGGAGCGGAGCAGGAGATTACTAAGGCAAGTATCCGCATCCCGTATCGTCGTTCGGTAGTGGCAGGAATGCGAGTCCGCCACGGGGATGACGTGTACGAAGTTGATGCTGTGTTGCCGGACGAAGAGCGGCGCGAGCACACGGATCTGGTGTGTCGAAAGCTGACCGGACGCGAGGTGATGCCATGAGGAAAGCCAAGCTCTTTCGCGCAAACTCGGTTTCTTTCACCATGGAGGGAGACATAGAGGCCCAGGTGGGCGCCTTCTTTGACCGAATCAAGGAAGAGGCATTGCGCCCAGCCGCGCATGCAATGGCCCTCGTCCTATATGACGAAATCCGGCTGCGCGTGCCGCATCGTCTCGGCAAACTCCAGTCCGCCATTTATCGCTGGTTCGACGACAAGCGGTCGACGCCGGATCGGAAAACCTACCTGGTGGGCGTCAACGTCACGAAGGCGCCTCATTGGTGGCTGGTCGAATATGGGCACTGGCGACGCCATGCCGTGGTTCAGTTGGACGATGGTGGATGGATCACGCTGAAGAACAAGCCGCTCAAGGTGCCTGTGTTCGTCCCCGCCCAGTCTTACCTGCGGTCTTCCGTAGATGCGAAGCTCAAGGCTGCCGCGCAGGCCGGCCGTCGGCGGCTGGCCGAGAAGGTACGGGAGATTCAGAATGGTTGAATCGTTGATGCTCCAGGCGTTGGTGCCGATCTTCGAAGGACGGGTATATCCCGACACGGCCTCAGGCGATACGCCGATGCCTTTTGCCACGTTCCAGCAGGTCGGGGGCGCATCCACGGTGTTCATGGATGGCGCGCTGCCGGACAAGCAGAACGCCCGCATGCAGATCACCGTATGGGCGAAGGGTAGGGCGCAGGCGTCGGAGCTTATCGCCGAGGTGCAGACCGCGTTGTGCGGCTCGCCGTACTTCGGATTGCCTCAAGGGGCGCCAGTATCTCTGCGGGACCAGGAAACCGGCTTCAAGGGCGCCATGCAGGACTTCAGCATCTGGTACTCACCATGACCACTCCCATTGTTATCGCCGGCGCGAGCGTTGCGCTATGTGCCGATGTTCCGCGAGTCGTGGGGCCAGGCGCGTTTGATTCGCTGGCGTTCACACCCATTCGCGGCGTCCGGGTCGCTGGCTCGCTTGTGCTTCAGTACCAGACTGCCGCCTTCCATGCCCTGGGAAGCGCCGCCCCGTTCCAGCGCCGGGTGGCGCGGGCGCCCCAGACGCTGCAATTGGAGCTTCTGCGCCTGGTCGACCCAGGACAAGCCATGCTGCGGCAGGCTGCGGGTCTGGATAGACCCTACAGCTACCGCATCACGCTGCCGCGAGTGGGCGCGCATTTCTTCGTTGCCCGTGCCTCAAGCCGTTCCCTCTCGGTTGGCAGCGCCACCGACCTAGCTGGCGTGACGGTCGCCCTTGAACTGGAAAGCCAGATCGTCGAGCCATAGCAGGCCGTCTTATCCATTTTCGTCGTCCGCCCTCTTTGGGCAAAACCTACAGCCCGCAAATGCGGGCATTTTTTCGTTCATTGCAAGGAGCCTAGACATGGCCGTTTCTCTGCCGAACGGTGTCATCCTGTCGCTTGCGACGGGGTACGCCAATTCGAAAACCATCACGGCGATTACCAACGCCAATCCCGCCGTCGCCTCCAGCGCGGCCCATGGCCTGGCCAACGGCGCCTTGGTCGAACTGAAGTCCGGCTGGCAAAGGCTGAACGAGCGCATCGTGCGCGTCGCAGACGCCGCCGCCGGCACGTTCGCTCTGGAGGGGATGAACACCCTCTCGCCGATCCAGTTCCCGGCCGGCACCGGCGGCGGTTCCATCCGCGAGATCACCGCGTTTACCCAGATCACGCAGGTCCTGGAAACGACCACGTCGGGCGGGGAAATGCAGTTCGCCACTTTCAGTTTCATGGAAAACGACTTCGAGTCCCAGATCCCGACGCAGGCGAGCGCGCAGTCGCTGGCGATCACCATCGCCGATGATCCGACGCTGCCCGGCTACAAGGCGCTCCAGGCCGCCGCCGAACTGCGCGAAGTGCGCGCGCTGCGCGTCGCATTCCCCAACGGTTCGGTGCTGCTCTACAACGGCTATGTGTCGTTCAACGAGACGCCGACCATGAACAAGGGCGAAGTGATGGGCGTGCAGGCCACGTTCTCGCTGCTGTCGCGGCCTGTTCGCTACGCCGCGTAATTTCCACGGCTGGCCAAGCGGCAGCCAACGGGCCGCCCTTTGACGGGCGGCCCTTTTCTCCCAATTCTCCATTTCTCGGAATCTCTCATGGCAAAGATCAAGTTCACCCTCGTTCCCAACCCGACCTTTAAGCACAAGGTGCCGATGCCCATTCCGGGCGGCGCGTTCGCGGATGTGGAATTCACCTTCAAGCACCGCGGCAAGGAGGAATTCACCGAGTTCCTGGAACGCGCCAAGGACATGGATGACACCGACCTGGTGCTTGCTATCGCCAGCGGCTGGGAACTGGAAGAACCGTTCGACAAGGACAACGTGGGCCAGCTGGTCGAGAACTACGTCGGTGCGGCCCGCGCCATCTTCACCGCGTACATGGATGAAATCGTCAAGGCGCGCCTGGGAAACTGATCGCGCTGGGGGCGGCGCTCTACCGCCGGACGCCAAATGCGAAGGAACTGGAGGCGTTCGGGCTCACGGCCGAAGACGTAGAGGCGCCGCCAGTCGAAATATGGCCCGAGAACCAGCAGGCGTTCGAGATATTCGCCTCGCTGCGTACCCAGTGGCGCGTCAGCTTTGCCGGCGTGACCGGCCTGGACTATGGCGTCCTTTATCGCAGGCTTGACCGGCTTGGCTTGTCTGCCGAGCGATGCGACGAGCTGGAAGACCAGATCCGCGTCCTTGAGGACGCGGCTATGCAGGAAATAAACCGCAAGTAGCCGCCCATGGGCGGCTTCCTTTTTGGAACGTGTCATGACTGATGAGTTGACCAGAAGTGTTATCCGGGTTGATGGTGACGCGTCCGGACTGACTGCGGCCATGGCCGAGGTGACGCAAGAAACCGGCAAAGCCAAGAAGTCCCTCGCGGCGTTGGGGCGTGATGCGTCGCAAGGGATGACCAAGGCGGCCGAAGAGGGCACGCAGGCAGGCCGCAAGCTGGAACGCGCCACGCAAAGTCTGGTGAACCAGATTGAGCGCCAGATCGCCGTGACCGGCGCGGGTGCGCGCGGGACAGCCTCCTATTATGTGGAACTGGCGAAGCAGCGCGGCATCGACGCCAATCAGCTGAAGCCCTATCTGGACCAGCTGGAGGCTGTGACGCGCAAGCAGGCCGAGGCCAAGGCCGCGATCCAGGGCACCGCGCCGGCAGTCGAGCAAATGGGAATGTCGGCCAAGGCCACCGCTGCGGCAATGCGCGGGCTGCCTGCCCAGTTCACCGACATTATCGTGTCGTTGCAGGGCGGCCAGCGTCCCATGACGGTGCTGATGCAGCAGGGCGGCCAGCTGAAGGACATGTTTGGTGGCCTTGGCCCCGCAGCGCGAGCGATGGGCAGCTACATCGCCGGCTTGGTCAATCCGTTCACGCTGGCCGCCGGTGCGGTGGCCTTCCTGGGGGCGGCCTACCTGAAAGGGGTAGACGAATCCCAGGCATTTAACCGGACCGTCATTCAAACGGGCGGGGTGGCGGGCGTGACGGCCGGCCAGCTGCAGGACATGGCCCGCCGAGTGGGCGATGTGGTGGGCACGCAGGGCAAGGCGGCCGATGCGCTCAACCTCTTTGCCAGTTCGGCAAAGGTCGGCGCCGAGAACATGGAGCAATTCACCGCGGCTGCGGTGCGCTGGGAGAAGGTTACGGGCGCCGCCGTGGCGGATACGGTGCAGAACTTCGTCGAGCTTGGGAAATCGCCGCTGGAAGCGGCCCTCAAGCTCAATGAGGGTATGAACTTTCTGACCGCGACGACGTATGAGCAGATCCGCGCGCTGGAGCGGCAGGGCAAGACCGCCGAGGCGGCGAGCGTGGCCCAGCGTGCCTATGCCGATGCGCTCAACGACCGCGCACCGAAGTTGTCCCAGAATCTCGGGGTGCTGGAGCGCGCCTGGAAAGGGGTGAGCGACACCGCGCGAGGCGCCTGGGACGCGATGCTCGATATCGGCCGCGCCGGCACGCTCGAAGAGCGCATCACCAAGCAGGCGGCTACCGTCCAGGCGCTGGAAAGCAAGCTCCAGGCCCGGCTGGCGCGCGGTGGCGCCACCGGCAACATGGCCGAACTTATCAAGGCGGCCGCGACCGAACAGGAACGGCTGGAGCGCGAGTATTTCGAGGCCCAGGGCAAGGCGCAAGCCGAGCGGGACCGCCGCAAGGCGCTGGACCAGACGCAGTTTCGCGCCGACTATCTGGACGACGACAGCCGCAATACGAAGCCGCAACAGCGCCAGCGCGCCATCGAGAAGGAGGCGGCGGCATTCCGCAAGGCGGTGGAGGGCCTGAAGGAAGGAACGGACGAGTATCGCAAGGTCTACGCCGCCCACAAGATCAAGCTGGCCGATATCGACAAGCAGTTTGAGGATAAGGATGCAGGCAAGGGGCCGTCCGGCGCCGAGTCGGAAATTGCCCGGCTGCGCGCCCGGATCGCGGAAGAGAAGGCGCTGGCGGTCGAACTGGACCAGCGCGGCTTGCACACGAGCAAGCTGAACGAGTACGAGCGGCGTTCGGCGGAAATCGGCGAACTGCTCAAGGGCACCCTCAAGTCCCACGTACGGGCCAGCCTGGAGCGTACCAAGGCGCTGGCGACCGAGGCGGGGGCGTTGATGCGTGCCAACGCGGAGACGAAGGCTTTTCAGGAATCCCGCGAGAAGTACTTCGCCAGCCTGGAGGACGGCGTAGCCAAGATTGCCCAAGAAGCGCAAAGCGTTGAAGACCAGGTCGCCACCTATGGCCTGAGCAAAGCCGCGCTGGAGCAGCTGACGATCGCGCGCCTGGAGGAACGTAAGGCCGCGCTCCAAGGGTTTGACGGCTCCGAGCGGGAAGTCGAACTCATCGAGAAGGAAATCGATGCGCGCAAGCGCCTGGGCGCGGCGATCCGGCAGAAGGATATCAAGGACGCCCAGAAGAAGGCCACGGACGAAATGGCGCGCGACTGGGAGCGCACCGTGGACAAGTACGGCGACGTGTTCCGCCAGGGCTTTGCCGACATGATGAACAATGGCAAGGACGGTTGGAAGTCGTTCACGAAGTCGCTTGTCACGACGTTCAAGACCACAGTTGCCGACCAGATCTATCGGATGTTCGCGCAGCCGTTCGTGGCGACCATCGTCGGCAACCTGGCCGGCGTCATGGGCGGCAATGCGGGCGGTGGAGTCTTGGGCGGTGCGGCGGGCGCTCAAGGCGCGGTCGGCGGTGGCCTGAGCTTGATGAACGCCTTGAGTGTGGCCCGCACCGCCTATAGCGCTCTGACGGGGGGCTTCACTGCCACGCTGGCCTCGGGCATTTCGTCAATCGGCAGCGCAATTGGATCCTCGGCGGCGCAGCACTTCGCCCTGGGGATGACAGGCCAGGGGGCGAGCTTGGCGGCCGGCCTTGCCGGCCCCACGACCGCCGGTAGTTCGGCTGCTGCTGCAGGGTCCATGATGGCGAGCGCGATCCCAGTAGCAGGCTGGATCGCCGCGGGGATGATGGTCAATCGCTCGCTGTTCCGAGCGGGTTGGGATCCTGGCAACGGCACCATGGCGCCGATTGCCAAGTACAACCCCATTACCGGCCCGTCGCTGTGGACGGATAAGGCGTTGCGCGCTGTAGGGGTGAGCGGGGAGTGGGCTTCCATGCTCTCCGGCTCGGCGATCATCGCGCGCGCCTTTGGCCGAGGCCCCAAGCAGTATGGCGATACCACCATGGTGGGCGATTTCAACTCGCTCGGCTTCAACGGGTATACCAGCACGCCCTGGAAGCAAAAGGGAGGATGGTTCCGCAGCAACCGCACCGGGACGCAGATTGGCGCGCTGGACAACGACTTTCTCAGCGACGTTGGCGCCGCGTTCGAGCAGATGAAGACGAACGCGGCCGGGCTTGCGGAAGCGGTCGGGGTGTCGGCATCGTCGCTTGCCACCTACAGCGATCAGTTCCGGATCAAACTGACCAAGGACCAGGAGGAAAACCAGAAGCTTCTGGATGAGGCGCTGGCGAACATCGGCGAGAACATGGTCCGCTCGCTGGTGCCGAACATCGCCGACTTTTCCAAGGAGAACGAGACCGCCTCGGCCACGTTGCAGCGCCTGGGGGCAAACCTGGGGGCGGCGAATCGTGCGCTCAAATTGCTGGACTTGAAGCTCTACGACGTGTCGGTTTCTGGCGCGGCCACCGCTTCCAAGTTGGTGGATGCCTTCGGCAGTATCGACGCGATGAGCCAGGCGACCGCCCAGTATTACCAGCTGTACTACTCGGAGGCTGAGCGGGCGAAGTTGAGCCTGGCCGATATGGCCGATTCACTGAAGGGCGTCAACATGGCCCTGCCCAATACCATGGAGGAACTGCGCGGGATGGTGTCGGCGCTCGATCTGACGACCGATGCCGGCCGCAAAGCCTACGTGGCGCTCCTGGCTATCGCGCCGGAGTTCGCCGCGGTCATGGAGGCCACCACGCGCCGGGGCCAGGAGGCCTCCGGCAAGCTGCTGGAGGCGTTCACGGGCCGTGGTGCGCTCGCTGGCGCCTTGGACGGGGCGGCGCTGAAGGCGATGTTGCTCGCCGACTCGCTGACCCAGGTCGGCACGTCGACGGGGCAGATATCGCGCCTCTTCCTGGATCTGGACTCGGGCTTGCTCGATTTCAGTGTATCCAACACTCGTTTGGACGGCTCTCTTTCGGGGGCGCAGGAAGCCAGTTTGTCGCTGGTGGACCAGATGGAGGTATTGCGGAGCACCATCGGCGGAACGGTCATCGACTTTGAGGGGCTGGCCGGGGCGCTGGAAAAGGTAGATACCGACGTATTCGTGGCTACCCTGACCGCCGCCTTTGAGCAGTTGGCCACCCGCATGCGGTCGCTGCTGGACAGCATCGCCAATGAGCGAATCGCGGTTCGTCAGGCTGCACAGCAGGTGCTGGACCCCGGGGCCATGTCGCCCGAGGCGATCCGAAAGGGAATACAGGAAATCGCTACCGCCTTGCTCAGCAACGCTGGGCTGGTGGCGGCCGGCGCGCAATTGAACTACGCCGATTCGGTTCTGGCCCAGAAGCTGAGCGCGCGAAATGCTGCGGAGCAGTCTTACAACTCGGTCAAGGCATCTCACGATACCGCGACCGGCAATCTTGACGCGGCCCAGCAGCGGGCCAGTGACGCCCAGGCGTGGCTGGACAAGCTGAACTGGGATATCTACGCGCCCAAGACGGTTCCGTACAAGAAAAAGAACTGGAAGGAACTGGACGCGGCGCGTTCGGTGGCCCAGGCGCAGCTTCCGGCCGCCCAGCAGGCGCTTGCGCAGGCCCAGGCCGCGCTGGCGGCCGCCCAGGCTGCCGCAGCTGCGGCGCCCAGTGCCGCAGAGGTAAGCCGGCTACAGGCCGCCTATGCCTCGGCCGTGACCGAGGCCGCCAGCGCTCAAGCCGTGGCGACCGAAGCCGCGAACAAGGCGCGCACGGAGCAGACGGCCTACGCGGATGCCTTGCAGAAGTTCGCCCTGGATGCCAGCAAGTCGGTGGGCAAGCTGGGCGAGCTTCGCGCGGAGACGCTGCGGTATTACGAAGCCCAGAAGGCGCTGGCGAACTTGCTCGCGGAGGGAGCCAAGGGCCTGCGCAAGACGGTGAAGGACTACCGCGTCAGCCAGTTGTCGCCGGAAGATCAGTTCGCCAACTTGCAAGCGGACTATGCCAAGGCGTATGCCAAGGCCATGGGTGCGGATGGGGAGGAACTTGCCGGCTATGCCGACGAGTTGAACAACCTGATGCTGCCCATGCTGGAGGCAGCGAAGGGGGCGTTTTCTTCGGATGAGCAGTATCAGGCGTTCATCGCCACAGCCTTGGCTCGCGCCGAGGCGGTGGCAGGGCGCATGGATGCTGTGGCGCCGAAGGACTACCAGAAGCAAAGCCTGGACTTGCTGGCCGAGATCGACGCCAAGCTGCTGGAACTGGAGAAGTCCGCGCTGTCGGGTGATCAGGTGTTGACCAACGCGATCAACGCCGCACGCGATGCGACGGTGAACGGATTGCGGCAAGTGGTAAATGCCTTGACCGGCCGGGCTGTTGCCGCATTTGCCAAAGGTGGTTTCCACACTGGCGGCCTGCGGTTGGTTGGCGAGAACGGGCCGGAGTTGGAGGTTACCGGGCCGTCTCGGATCTTCAACGCCGATCAGACGCGCGCCATCCTGGCGGGCGGCGACGACAGCCAGGTGCTGGTGCTGCTGCGGGCTCTCCTGCAAGAGCAACAGCGCCTGCGGGAAGAGGTCGAGAACTTGCGCATCGAAGCGCGGGCGACGGCCAGCAATACTGGCAAAACGGCGCGGCAGTTGGACCGCATCGAGGCCGATGGGCTGGTTGTCCGGCCGGATGGTGTTGAGGCTCTACGTGTGGAGGTCACGAACGGATGAAAGTAATCAAGCCTGTTTCCATAGGCCGCGATCAGTTGGTTTCGTCCAGCGTCTCCGAAGAAGAGTACCCCGCCTACAGCCCCACGACCGATTACACGATGGGGCAGCGGGTGGTGTACGAGTCCAAGGTGTACGAGTGCGTCCAGACGCCGAACAAAGGCAACACGCCGGGGGCGGCGCCGCTGTACTGGGCGCTGGCCGGGCCTACCAACCGATGGGCGATGTTCGATAGCGAGGTCAGCACGCAGACGATTGGCGACAGCCCGCTGCGTGTGGTGGTGCGGCCTGGCCTGGTCAATAGCCTGGCACTGTTGGAACTCATCGGAACGAGGGTTCGTGTCATCGGGCGCGACGGTTTGGATGGGCCGGTTCTCTACGACACCGAACGCGTGCTGGAAGGGTCGATAGTGACCAACTGGTACGAGTACTTCTTCGAGCCGTTCTCGCCTCTGACGGAGCTTGTCCTTACCGACTTGCCGGCCTATGGCAGCCTGCACCTGGACGTTTCCATCTTCGCTCCGCAGGCGCAGGCCGCGTGCGGGGCCATGGTGTGCGGGACCGCCTATTTCATCGGCGAGGCGGAATACGGCGGCAGCGCGGGCATTGTCGACTACAGCCGCAAAGAAACGTCGGAGACCGGCGTGACTACGTTTCGCAAGCGCCGATTCTCGCGCCGCATGTCGCAGCGTCTATGGCTTGAGGGAGCGCGCTTTGCGGCGGTCTATCGACTGCTGTCCGGCCTGCGCGCCACTCCCTGCGTTTGGATCGGCACGGACGCCGAGGGCTATGGCCCCTTGACGGTCTACGGCTTTTATCGGGACTTTTCCATCGATATCGCATATCCGATGGTGAAGTTCTGCAACCTCGAAATTGAAGGACTTACTTGATATGGCAATTACGAGCTTGCCTACCCCGCCCAGTCGAAGCGATCCGGAGAATTTTCCGGAGCGGGCGGACGCCTTTATGGCTGCGTTGCCGCGATTCGCCATCGAGGCCAACGCTTTGCAGGAGCACGTGAACGAGGCGGCGGCGACTGTTGATCAGGATGCTGCCGCAGCGGCACTGAGCCGGGATGCGGCTGCCGAGAGCAAGGGCCAAGCGAACCAATCCGCCGTGAATGCGGATCTCTCGCGGCAGGCGGCAGCCCAGAAGGCAGGCGAGGCCGGCGCAAGCGCGCAGCTGGCGCAGCAGTGGGCTACGAAGATGGGCGCGCCAGTGGAGGGAGACGGCTTCTCGGCGAAGCACTATGCCCAACTGGCCGCTATTGGGGCAGGTCTCCCCGTCTACATGCCTGCCAACGTGCCACCGCAGAACGTGGGCCCCATCTACATCGTCGGCCAGGGTAATGCTGAGTGGGACGGGGCGACGGGGCGTTATCGTGTTCACTCCGATGTCCCGGTGGGGGCGGTGGCTTGGTGGCCGCTGCGCTCGTCCATCCCGGCCGGCCAGATCCCTGCGGACGGTCAGACCGTCAGCCGGGCCACCTTTCCCGACTTGGCGGCCATGGTGACGACTGGCAAGGTGCCGGTAGTGACCGAGGCGGACTGGCTAGCAGACCCGCTCAAGCGCGGCAGCTACACAGTCGGCGACGGTTCCAGCACCATCCGCCTACCGGATTTCAATGGGCAATCCTCAGGCGCCATCGGGGCCGTGTTCCAGCGCGGTGATGGGGCATTGTCGAGCGGGGTCAACGGGCTTCTCCAGCGCGATGCGTTGCAGAATATCACCGGCCGGGTGCTGTATTCGGTCATGCCCGGGGCGATGGCTGCCGGAGAGGGGGCACTGCAAATATCTCATGGTGGGGTTGGGGTGTATGGGTCTGGCGCGTCCGGCTCATCGTATAGCTTCAGCTTTGATGCATCCCGGGTCGCCCGTACCGCAGGCGAGACGCGCCCACTAAGCGTCTCTGGCGTCTGGACCATCCAGGCGTTCGGCACCGTCACCAATCCCGGTGCTGCGGACGCGGCTCAGTTGGCAACCGACTATGCTGCGCTCAATGCCGCGCTTCAAACGCAGCTCGCATTCACGATCATTTATCCCAATGGCGGAACCGAAGCTGCGCCGGCGTCGGTTGCGGTCAACACCAGGTACGTGCTGGCGAATCCGTTTCCCGGCTCCTTTGTTATTTGCGAAGCCCAGCTGAAGTTCTCTGATGGGTGGAGTAGTACTGGCTGGTTTACCCAGCCGTCCGAGTCCTACGGAACGCGCGCCAGCCAATTGGACCGCGGGAACATCATTGTGCGGACCGGGGTGCGTGGAATTACGGCAAGCCCCGACGGGGCTGGACAAGCCACCGCCGGCACGTTGTTGAGTCCGGTGCAGAGTCGTGTTCTGGTCTGGAAATGCAAGGGGTAATCCACATGCACATTTATGCGATGGTTGGTGACGGTCTACAACAGGTTGGGGGCGAATGCCCCAGCGGTTGGATCGAGATGAAAGGTGAACGGCCGGGAGACGGGTTCATTGCCGCGGAAGGCGGGGAATGGGTGGAAGTTCTTCCCGAAGTGCCCGCATCAGTTTCGCGTTACCAGGGGCGGGAAGCAATGCTCATGACCCGCTTTGCCAGGGAAGGAAGCCCCGGATGGACGTTGTTGGATGCGTTCGAAGAATTGTTGAATGAGTCGACCACCCCGGCGTACTACCGTCGCGCCTGGGAACAGTTGCAGGTCTTCGAGCGGTCTAGTGCCATGCTCAACGCCTCGGCGGACGTGCTGGGGCTTTCTCAGGCCAAGCTGGATGATCTTTTTCGCTTGGCGGCCGCCTTGAAGGCATAACGTCAGGCAATCCCCTAAAGGTTGTGTGCCCGCTTCGGCGGGCTTTTTTTCGTCCATACGGGAGAGGCAATCATGCACACCGTCAACAGGAGCAGGGAAATTATGGAACCGAGTTCCACGGGATTGGGTGGCTTGGCGGCCCTGAAGGGCCTGGAAGGTCTGGGAGGGCTGGCGGCGGTGAAGGTCGCCATGGCCTACGGTGTGCCGGCGGCAATCGCAGCGATTCTGGGGCTACTCATCATGCCCCCGCGTACCGGCCGCGAGTTCACGGTACGCACCATCTGCACGGTCGCATGTTCGTTCATGTTCGGCCCTGCGCTGGCCGGGGCGGTCATCGCCTGGAAGCCCGGGTTGATGGAGGCCATGACGTGGCTGGCGCAGCACGGCGCCGGCAGCGACGACGCGCTGCTGGCCAAGTTCTATGTGCTGGGGCCGAGCATGTTGCTGGCCGGCTTGCCGGCCTGGTGGGTGTTGGGCGCCTACATGCGCTGGATGGCGAGCATGCGGCAAAAGGGGCTTTTGCAGTGGCTCGCCGAGGTACGGGCCAAGCTCCTGGGCCTGCGGTCGGGCGGGGAGGGCTGAGCCATGGATCTGAAGAAGATCATCGATACCGCCGTCAGCCCTGCGCTCGCGCTGCTGCCGACGCGCATGGACACGCCGGCGGCGCGCGTCATGCTGCTGGCGATTGGCCTGCAGGAAAGTCGATTCACGCACCGCCAGCAGATCGGCGGGCCGGCGCGGGGGTTCTGGCAGTTCGAGAAGGGCACCCGCGCGAGCCGTGGCGGCGTGTGGGGCGTGTTCCTGCACGCGGCGAGCAAGGGCCACTTGGCGGCCTTGTGCAAGGCCCGCAGTGTGGCTTGTGACCCGGACGCGATCTACTCGGCGCTGGAGTATGACGACGTGCTGGCGGCCGGAGTGGCGCGGCTGCTGCTGTGGACCGATCCCAAGGCGCTGCCGGCTATTGGCGACGCTGACGCGGGATGGTCGCTGTATCTGCGCACCTGGCGGCCCGGAAAGCCGCATCCGAAATCCTGGCCGGCGCTGTATGCCCAGGCCATGACCGTCGTGGAGGTCTGACCATGCCCGCATTCATTCAACGGATATGGGGCTACTTCGTCGCCGCGGCGGCGGCGGTTGTCGCGGTCGTGTTGGTCTACCTGCGCGGGCGCAGCGCAGGCCGGGCGGATGAGCGCCAGGAGCGTAACGACCGAATCAACGAACAGGCGGCGAAAGCCCGCCAGGAGGTGCGCAATGTGGAGGATGAAGTGGCCCGTATGGACGATGACGCCGTTTCTGATCGGCTCAAGTCTGACTGGGTGCGCCGTTCCGGCCAGGGTGGGGATTGAATATTGCGATCACGCGCGGCCGATCTACTTCGATTCGGCCGCGCAGGTTGATCAGACGCCGCGGCCGATCACGCGCCAGATCCTGGATCGCAATGCGACCTGGGCGAAACTCTGCAAGGGTCGTCGAGGTTCTACTCGTTGACCCATTGCATCCACCAGCCCTGGTAGTAGCGCACGCCGGCGATTTCCTCAAAGCCGACCACCATCATGCCGCGGTCTGACGCGAAGGTTAGGAGTTGGGGTTCCAGTAGATCGGGGATGGCGCTAGGTACCGTGGCGCCGAACTTCGCTAGCGCATCCATAGTCATGCGCGGGACATGCCGATTCAGGCCTTTGTGAAGCATGGAGTACATCCGGACCGTGCCCACGACGGGCTGGCCTGGATCGTTGTCGCGGCGGCGTTCGCCGAGGTGGTGTGTGCGTAGGACGCTGCACTGAAATTGCACGATCTGCTCGAAAATACTGTACATATATCCAGTATAATTCGCCCTCAAAGCGGTGCAATTAGGCCCCGATTTTGCCCTTTAGGGGACGGAACATGGCGGATGTGACGGACTGGCAGCAGAGGGATGAGTACTACTGGGCGGGGCCAGGAGGCTGGACGATCTGCAAGGTGTTCGCGCAGAACCGCTGGCAGTACGAGGTCTGGGCGGTGAACGGCACGCGCCACGGCATGGAGCCGTCCCTGGCTGCTGCGATCACTCTGTACGACAAGGTCAAGCCTGCGGCATAGGCGGCACAGGCTCAATGGCGTCGGGCAGTTGGTATTTTGAGTTCCCGACCTCTTGCCGCACGGGGTGCCAGGTAAAGGCTGTTTCCGGGAGACCATGCTCCAGCAGCTGAACCGCCTGCGTGGTGGGAAATTCCGGGTCCATCCAGTGGATGGCCAGGTCGGCGGGCAGCGCGACTGGCCGGCGGTCGTGAACGTCGATCATGCCGCCAGCGGCGTCGTTGGTGACGATGGCGAAACCGTGGGCCTCGTCCTTTTCCGCTTCCGGCCGCCAGTTGCTCAGGCCGGCGAAGAACAGGGGCGCATCGTCGGTGGCGTGGATGTAGTACGGCTGCTTGGGCGGCTTCGGTCCATCGGCGAGGGGCTTCCATTCATACCAGCCATCCGCCGGCACCAGGATACGGCCACGGGCCGTCAGCAGCTTCCACGGCCAAGCGTTGGCGAGGATCTTGTCGAGCCTCGCATTTGACATGAGGTACTTGGAATTGTGGGGGCGCCAGCCCCAGGGCAGCCGCTCCAGTTCGAAGTCGCCCGCGAGCCTGTGCATTGCTATGGGGCGCGTGCCTGGTGGGATGTTGTAGCGGGGGCCGGCCGGGTCATCGAAGACGCGGCGGGGGTTGGGAAAGATGCGCTCGACGTAATCGAGCGGCCCGGACTTCTGGACGATGCGACCGCACATGGTGCGCTCCTAACCAGGGGAACGGGGGGCAGTCCGTCACTCGGAGTCTATATCCCGGTCTTGAGGCGAGAAATGTAAAGCCACTCCCATGTGCCGAACGTAGACGACTGATCCCGAACCTTCATGATTGTGTTGCGAGTGAAAGGCGTGGTCGGCTCGCGGCGACGCGCAGGGGGAAGTGACGAGCGCGGGGCGTCGTGCCTGTAATCGCTCTCTCCAATTGGCCATTACGCGAGCGCAATTTCCCTTCTTGACATATACGATGACACCGCCTCGATTGGCGTTAGCAGTCCCTGGCACATATCGCGTGCACAACTGTTGGAATCCCTTGTACAGAACCTTGTACGAAGAATGAATCTTCGCTTCACCAAACCAGCTAAAGCCCAGACGAGAAACGAGAATGTCGACGTGGCCGCCGACCTTCGATTCGTGAGTGACGGTGTAAGCCAACAGCTGTTTCAGCTGTCCCACTATCTCTACGGTGAGGCGGTCTTCGCTATCAGATTGCCGAAGCTCACGGTTCGCTTCCAAGTGCTCGAAACAAGCATCTAGATCTTCGTGGAGCACGTTGACAAAGCTATCGTAGGTATCAGCAGTTAGACGTACCAGCAGTCTGTTGCCTCCAGGCAGGAGCCTCAAACTCGATAGAGGAAGATTCTCCATGCTCATCGCGCCGCACCGATGAGTTGCTTGGCTTTGTCGGAGATAACAAAGTGGGTGTAAATATGATCGAGAGCATTCGGCACTACTTCACCTGTCCAAGGTGAATAGAAGTCCGCCCCTGCCATCACGTTGCGAACTACCTCATTGGGGATAATTTCTTCCTCGTCGTCGGCAATGTATGAGAATTGAGCTTCAAGAATCGGAAGCCTATCGCCGGTAAGGTATGTGATGACCGGCAGACTATCCTCGGTGCTTTGAAGTCCCGCCATCCTGCCGATAGCCGCGAAGCTGATCCTGCGCAGGTCGCACGCTTGAGCGTGGGTGATGCTACTCAAGATGGACAGGCAAGCGGAGAGGATCTCGACATTCGAGTCGAGATCCTCTCGTATTCTGGCCTCGGCATCGGCAGGGTTCATTACGTTTCGCGCAATCGCGCGACTGTTTGGTCGAAGTCGATTTTTCCCGAGCAGTTTCCAACAATGGCATAGTCGATCCGCGCGTCTATGTCGCCTGCCATTGAGAACTTGCCCGGAAGGGTGACGGAGGGGAACACTGAGCTTAGCTCCCCGCCCCATGTTTTTTCAATGGAGTATAGGTCTGTCGACTCGATAGCCGCTAGGCCCTTTCGATGGAACGGCTCTAGTCGCAGATCATCCTTTCGGTTTCGCATCCGTTCTTGCTTTACAGAGTTGGTTCCAGTCGCGTGTCCCAGGTTTCGTACCTTCCCGTCATTGTCATCGTAGAAAGCCTGTACTAGTCCGAACAGATTCAGAGGACGGTATAGATGCTTTTGTTGGTTGGGAGGCGGGGGGAATGCCGTGTTCAATACATCAATGTAGTACTTCATGAATTGAATAATGTCGCTTTCGGCGAGTGGCATCGGGCAACACATGTCGATATGGATCTCGATCCGACCGCTGGGTCGAATCACAACCGAGTCATAGGCCTGCACGTAGCCAGACGTAACTCCGATCACCTCGTCATATGATCCGAGGGCTTGCGATGCGGCGGCTGTTAGCGACCCTACATCGATGGTCTTTCGTTCTCGATACGCCCGCTTGGAACACGCTATGAGGCGAACGCTATTGTCTTCGGTGTTTCGCACGAATTTGACGAATTCAGCGTTCCAACTACTCCGCTCAAGCGTAGATCGGTCAACCGGGAACGGATAGGAAGCTGCAAATACGCTTTGAGTGTTGACCAGCTTCTGGCACGTGCGAAGCATCACACCAGCGACGGAGTGAGGCACCTCAAAGATAGTCAACGCTCGATTTCCATAAAGAATCGATGCTTTGTGCGCTTCCTTGGCGCCGGCCAAAGCTGGTTGAAGATCTTTGTGGGTCGGAGATATTGCTTGGTAGCGCTGAATTAGAAGATCCCAACCTTGAGCGGTAGGGACACCGAACTTTTCATTCAAGATTGCGCGTACCGTGCCAAACGAAAACGAATTTTGCCTGGCTCGGGTTGCGTTGAGATACTTTATAAGATCAGCCTGATCCGCAAGCGACATATTCGAAGTCTCCTAATATATCGAGACTTTACTGTATGTCACCCCCATTCCGCTTGTGAGCGTAGATTTTGGCGTAGGTTCACCTTAAACCTCCGGAAATTCCCTATGAAGAGTACCTATGCATCATTGGAGTATGTTGTGAATCAATGACTTGCGACATGCTTATATTAGACAGT
The DNA here is from genome assembly GCF_040084795.1 of Achromobacter sp. HNDS-1. Taxonomy (NCBI): domain Bacteria; kingdom Pseudomonadati; phylum Pseudomonadota; class Betaproteobacteria; order Burkholderiales; family Alcaligenaceae; genus Achromobacter; species Achromobacter sp. HNDS-1. The sequence goes on along the minus strand of NZ_CP157584.1, from coordinate 1,349,180 downwards.
CTAAAACTCAGGCGGATTTCTTTGCTTGGCGGCTGAACGTTGGGCCTTCAACAATAGGCATTTCACGCAGCCGGATGTATCGGTCGGTCATCGCCGGAGATGTATGGCCAGCCAGCATCTGAGCGTCCTTCCCTTGGCGCTTCGCATCAGTCAAAGACTTTGCCCGCAGGTCGTGGATGTTGGCATCTTCGACGCCAGCTGCTTCAACAGCTTCACGCCACCTATCTCGGGTGGTGCCATACGAAGGCGCACTTTTGCCATGCGATCTGGTGCGAAACAGGGTTTGGCCCAGAACGTTACCATTTAGGGCATTGGCGCGCGCGATTGCATCTCGTAGCTCGGGAGTCCAGCGGACTAGAAGCTTGGCTCCGGTCTTCTCTTGATCAAAGGCGATACCGTCGTCGTTCATGTCAGAGCGCTTGATCGCCAATACGTCCCCCACGCGTTGGCCTGTAAGGTACAGCAAATCCATGATGACCTGCATTCTGGGATTTGCCTTCGCGTAAATGGCGGCGTACTCGTCGTCTGTAATGTAGCGCTGCCGTTTGCCTTCGGCATGGCGTCTAATACCGACACATGGGTTGCTATCGACCAATTGCCACTCAACCGCGTGCGCAAATACCGTTTTCAGGAATGACAGCACACGGTTTGCCATGTTGGGGGTGTCGGCCATGTCCATTTTCAGGGCGGCCACATGCTTTGGGCGTATTTGGTCCGGGGCAAACTCGGCAAACGCATCCTTGATTCTCGCTGCCGCGATTTTGTACTGATGGATCGTGTTCTTAGACAGCTTGGGCGAGACGTGGGTTAGCACCTTCTCTACAAGCTCAGGCATGCCCCCACGCGGATTGTCGAAGCGTCGGGCGTACTCCGCCAAAGCCGTTGGTAGATCGGCTGCCAGGCGCGTCCACTTCCCTGCCTTGACGTAGTAGTACGCGCCGTGCTTCTCGTAGACACACGGCGGCAAGTGCTTGTCAGATTTGCGGGGTCGGCCCATTTCTCAGCCTCATTTGCGGTTCCCGAGGTGGGATTGTATCGGTCTGACCCTTGTCCACATATCGGCGGTAGACGAGAAGGGAGCCATCTGGGCGGACCTGGTAGCGGATTCCTAGGGCCTTAAGGACTTTCATCTGGGCCGGGCGTCGCTGGCGAGCCGTGATCTCGCCGATTTCCTTTTCGGTAAGTGTCAGCATATCGCCTCCAAAGCAAAGCCCGCGAGGTGCGGGCTTTGCGGGTGTTCGTGAAGGTGGGGCGGCTGCCCTCAGCGGCAGCCCCTGGGCCGCCTTGTGTGGTGCGGAGACAGCACCAGGCCGGCGACGGCGCCGACAGCGATGGCCGCGGGCAGGGCGAGTAGGTAAAGGGCGCTCATGTTTGATCCTTGTCGGTGGCCTGCGTGGGGCGGGCATTGGGGGCGTGAGAACGGTATTTACCGTTCGGCGAACTGCGCATCTGCCGGAACACGTCGAAGCCACAGCCGGGCGGGACGACTAAACCCGGCAGGCCACGGTGCTGCGAAGCCTCCGAAGCGGCCGTATCGCGGCCGGAAGGCCGGATTCAGCCTTGTCGAGTGCGTTCCGATCAGATTGAGGCGGAGATGGGCCGTTGCGCCTATGGAGTTCACAATTATGGAAAAACGGAATCACTTACCCTTTGCTGCAAGGTCCTTCAGAAATGCGCGCATGTTCTTCATGGCGGACTCGCTTTCCCCATACAGCAAATAGTGCTGTTGGTCTGTCGGACACACGAGGCCGGATATGGCGTGCCCTGGCGTCACTCCCGCGGGGATAGACTGAAGCGTTGCAGAGCACACGGGGCACACCACGCGCAGGCCTGCCTCATACATCCGAAGCGGTTCGGCTCCCACAAGGGAACCAGCATTAACTGTCTTTTGCATCATTTACCTCCGACCGGTGTCCTTCCACTGGGCAGGTGAGAATACAGCTCTTGCACTAGGTGTGCCAGGTAAGGCGGCAGGCACATATCAGGGCGCCAGGCCGAGGCCAGCTTTGATCGGCGCCTGCTGGATCGAGGCGGTGATGCTGAAGGCAGCTTAGACAAGGGTCGCCAGGGGCAGCACCTAGCAGCTGACAAGGAATCGTCGCATTACTCATCCCTTTTGTGTGCGGTGATAGCGGCGGCGCGGTCCAGGCGTTCAATCTCGGCCAGGATCAGTGCGCCGGCCTTCTCCAGATTGCGGCGATACGTCGAGGGCTTCCACCATTCGGCGGCCCAGGGCCAGTTCGGTCCAGGCTTGCCCGGCTCGGGGAAGTGGTAGCGGCCCTGGTTGGCGTAGCAGGCTGCTGCGCTCGCCATGTCGCCGTGGGTATATCGGTCATCCTGTTCCGGCGTCCAGCCTTCGGCGCTGATCTGGCGCTGGCGCTCAGCCAGCACATCGCGCGCGGCAGCGGTTAGCGCATCGCCAGCAGCGGGAGCGGGGCACCGGTATAGCGGCTCCGGCTCTTCGCCGAGTGCGCAGTAGCTGCGCGCCTCGACCACATCGAAGAACAGCATGGTGGGCGAGCCTTCCTCGTCCAAGGTCAAGTAGGCCGCCGGCTGCGCCTCCCGGCCTACGGGTCCGCGCAGCTTGGACAGCGCCTTGTGCGCTTCGTACATGAGCAGCGTGACGCCGTTCTCGCCGCCGTGAAGGCCAATCCACTGCGCCAAGCGGGCCATGACAGCCTCGGGGCTGTCGTAGCCGTGTCGCTGGATGATCTCATTGACATACTCATCGCTGAGCGGGTTTTCGTTGGCCGCCTGGGCGGCGTTGTTATGGTTGGTCATGGGATTCCTATTCGCAAAGTCCGTATTCCGACGAGCAGGCTGTCGGCTCGGCCAGATCAGTAAGAAGGGAGAATTGCCGGCCGCCGCGACTGGTCCGCGCCCACTCGACCTTCTGCCAGATCCCGCCCCGTTCTCGGGCGGTGTCGTTGTCGCCAGGGGCAGGGAAGAAGGTGGCGTTCGAGCGCTTGCTGACCTCGGAAACAATGTCCTCCCATTCGTCGATTCGCTCGATGTGGGTAATGTCCCGGCGAGACCAGGCCAGGATTTCGTCCTTTCCCGAGTTGACACAGAGGCAGCCGACACGCTGCCGCCCCTGTCGATACAGCGGGTTCGGTTGGACGCCCTTGGCATCGTGAGCTTCGAATACGGCCTGCCAGGGCCAGCGGAGGATCGGTCGATAGTGGTGGATGCCTCCGCCCATCTCGCTATAGCTGAGCACGCATGCACCCGTCCCCTGCAGCTTGTTGCGACGGGCCGCGCTTTCCTCGATCCGGACTCCTTGCCAGGACCAGACTTGGCGCCCGGTGGAGTCGTGCAGATCCACCAGATATTCGGTGATTGGGACGATCTTCAGTTCGTGGGTGCAGAACTGCGCCATGCGGCTCGGAAAGCGGGCCTTGATGATGCAGAGGTCGAGGAAAGGGATTCCTGTAGGGCCACGCTCGAACACTCGTAGGGCGCGATCTACGACCTCCTGCGCGACCCCCTTGGTGGGCCACACATCGCGCACGTAGTCCCGGCGCGGCCACCACAGCTCGGTGAAGTCTCGCCGAACCCACTTGATCGGAATATCTACAGCCGCTTCCAGATACCGGACGTAGTCATAGGTCAGTTCATGCTCGTTGCCATTATCGGCAAACACAGCGCGGACATTCTCCTGCCCGTGCAGTTCCAAGGCCAGCAGTAGGGTGGCGGTGCTGTCTTTTCCTCCCGATACGGATACAACGTGCAGTGGTGAGAGGCCAAGATCTTCGGGGGAGGGAAATGTAGTAATCATTTTGCGCTCGGCGTAGTAGCGATTAACATCCGTCCCCAAAATCAATTAGAGGAGAAATCCGTGTTGCACACGCTATGGATCGCTGGGGCGGTCTTTGTGGGTTTGATGGGCGGTCTAGGCTTCGCAGCGACTTATGACCCGGTGAAGTGGTCGGACGCAGTCACGGCGATAGGGACAGTGATTGCCGCGATCGGTACGGTCGGAACCCTTGGATACCAAGTGGTGCAGACAGCGAAAGCGCAGCGCCAACTGAGGACCCAGGCCTTGCTAGCTGAGCACATGGAAGCCGAGCTGGTGCAAATGTGGCTGCGAGAGCTGCTGCATTTGATTGACTACTACTCGATGGTCTTCAAGTCTGGCGGGCAAATGTCAGATGCCGATCTCGCGGTCTGGAAGGGCGAACTCTCGTCAGTACGCGACAAGATTAAGGATGGACGATCCAGGCTTACGTCCCGCCTAGGCCACCGCTTTTATTTGGCGATTGATGATGCTTTGGGATGGGTCAATTCCCTCTTGAACCGGGCATCATCACGCCATCATCATTACGGCCCAGGGGATTTAATGCCTGGTATTGATCGCGTGTCCGTCATGCTGAAAGACTCGTTAGATCAAACCACTGAATGGCGAAAAGACCTTGATCTGAGGATTGCGAACGGACTGCAATGAAAGCGTCTCGGCCATTATTTGAACTTCGTGGACGGCGGCGTTTCGAATTGACCGGCGACCGTTACGGCTTGCTGGCGCTGCTTTTCAGCGTGCTTGGCGCGGACCGTTTCAACGGCGCTGTGGGCCTGGAACAGATCGAGCAACGCGGCGGCCGGTATGGTGATGGTTTCTGTGGCTACGCGCCCTTCCTGTATGTCGATAAGGATTGCGCGCTGGTTGACATCCAGACCCTTGATGAAGGAGTCCACGCCACTGATGAGCGGGGAGACGACTTTGCGGGGCAGGGCGCGGCCGTGGATGGTGCTGGGCGTCACCTTGGACTTGCCGGCTGCCCTGGCTTTGTCCAACTGGCCCAGCAGGAAGGGGCCAGCGTTTTCGCCGTGCTTTGTGATTGCGTCGATTGCCGTGGATGCCTTGACCGCACCAGAACGAACCAGGGCGTGTACGTCGCTGTTGGCATGGGCCAGAGAGAGCATCTTGGCGACCCACTGCGGCGACACGTTGTCGAGGCGGGCGATGCGGTCGTTGTCCCACTTGAAGCTCTCCAGCTTGGCGTAGCCGAAAGCGACTTCCAGGGGGCGAAGGTGCCGGCCCTTGGCGCTGCTAATGATGCGGGCGGTTCGGTCGGCATCGTTGCCCACGAAGGCGACCACATCGACCCAGACGATTCCATCCTCATCCTGGAGCGGCGCCCCGGCGGAGATGGCGCGCCCGATTTGTTCGTGCCGGCGGTGGCCGTCAACAAGCCAGACGCCGGCCTCAGCGCGCGGTCGAACTTCAAGCGGTGGGAGTTTGCCGCCGGCCATGATGTGTTCAAACAGCGCCTGGTCGTCGGCCAGCGCGTTGTCGAGTTCTTCACCTTCCAGCAGTTCCAGCGGGGTGCGCAGGTTGAAGTCGGGTTCGACGTAGATATCTTCATAGCGCACCTGCATAGCATGGGCGCGCTTGATTTCCTTGGACAGGATCTTTTGGCGGAACGACACAGGGGCCGTGGATTCGGTCATGGCTGACACTCCGAAGGGGGTGGGATACGATTCGCGCTTGAAAAATGCGATTAGCGCGACAGGGGGAGCGAAATGAGCGTGTGGGTCGATTTACAAACGGTGGGAGCGGCTTGGGCGTCTGCAATTGCCACCGCGGGAGCGACAGCGACAGCGTTGTGGCTGGCGCTTTCGGATCGGCGTCAGAGAGATGCGGAGCGGCTACTTGCTGCGAGAGTCCGAGCCTCGGGAATCGCCGTGTACCTCGAGGAACTGCGGCTTGAATTGAATACGGCACTTGCGTCTATATCTGAGGCGCAACGTAGGGGAAATGAGACCGACCTTAAGCAATTCCTGGGGGTGGTCGCAGGCAACGTACACAGCCTCAATACCGACTTTTTTTCCGCGAATGAGACCAGTGTGTTGAGTCCATTGCCTGACAATGCTGCTGAAAAGACGTATGTCGCGATGGCGCTTATTCGTTCGGTCCAGGGAGGCCTTAAGAGGCGGTTAGAAACTGTCTTGGAAGGGTGCCCCGAAAGCAATGTGCTGATCGACTACTGGAAAAATCAACTCAGCTGGGCGCACGGCCTAATTGTTGAAGCGCAATCCGTGTACGCCGAACACGGGCAAATTCGAATCATTCGGCCGAAGGGCTAGTTTCCGTTCACACAATGGTGCGCAGCAGCCAGCCCAGCACCTTGGGCGCAAAGAGGAAGAACGCCACAAACCCAATCCCTGCGAACCAAGCCACCAGGGGCGGGATATCCGCGTCATTGCTCCAGTTGCCTTTGCCGGCATGGTCCCGCGGTGCAATCAGGTCGCCAAGTTTTCGGGCTGCCTTGGCGGCGATGCGCAGGGGGCGGATGCGTGCCGGGGGCGCGCTTGCGCTGATTGTGTTCATTGGGTGGCGCTCCAGGGATCGGCCGCGACGTAGCGGCGTGAAAAGTAGTCGCCGAGAGGGGCCAGCACCAGCCGCGCGAACGCGAACAGGCCCAGGCTCCAGGCGAGGCTTTCGATATAGGTCATGTGGATTTGCGCGATAGGCGCCGTGAAGGCCAGCTAAATGTCGAATTAGCTGCGGCGTGCGGGCTTATTCAATATCATCTCGCCAAGTCAATGGGGAGAACCTGCCGTGAAACGTAATGCCGAAGATTTTGATCGTTGCCCAACTGGCGATGAGGTTTTTGTTCGCCAACCTCGGCGCGTCAGGCAATGGATTCAGCGGGGAGTGCTTTGCTTAGTCGTTGTGTCAGTACTAGCATGCGTGGCCGCGTATGGAACCCTGATCCTTCAGCTTGCCGCGGACTCAATGCGTTCTAAGGAAAATCAGCTTGCAAGTTGGATGCAGGGATTGATCGCGGTGGGTACATTTGGAATCACAACGATCTTGTTGTGGCTTCAAGTTCAGGGGCAAGTTGCGTCGAGGGAAGAAGAGGTTGACGATGGGTTGTATCGGACCGTTGCGAGCTTCGCATTGATTGCTGATCGCTTGGTCGCATACATCAAGGAAGGACGGACGGATGCGTACGCCAATGACGTTCACGATCAGCCTCACTTCCTTTTAGCCCAGCTGCAGGAAGCCCCGTTCTATGCCTTTCCTAATGGGAAAACTCTGGCACACGCAATTTCGATCGCCGACCAATTGAGTCGAATCCTTCAGCGTCGGAGCTTGGCTGCGACAATCGTCGCGAAGCATGAAGCGAATGACCAAGTGCATCTTCATCAGGCCATCAAGGCGATAGAAGGCGAACTTCATCTGCTTCGGATCGCTGCGGTTAACTGGGCGCCTACGTACAAGGGGTGGCGTATTCGGAGGTCGCTGGCTCGTGCCTTGCACCCTGCAATTGGGCGAAAGTGAAGCGATGAGGACGCTCGGGAGGCGCACTCCAAGAGGCTATTTCGACGTGTTTACTCGGCCTTATAACTACTTGCTTACGTCGCGGCCGAAGTTGGCAACGTCGATCAGTTCTTCGATGAAGCGTATGAGTGCAGCAAGCATGAATGACTCCAATGGCTGGGGAGTTGATGGGAGGATCTAAAGGCGTTTCTTTGGATCTTGGTCGCGGAGTAACATGCCCACGAATCGGTCCACTAGGTGACGTATCCTTATGAGCGAAGCACAGGTAAAACTTAGCGCCGTCGAACTGGCGGCACTTCAACGAGACTTTCCGGCATTGCCACAGGACTACTTGGACTATCTGACGCTCCAGGGGTGGGGCACGACGCCAAGCGGCCGGATGTTGTATAGCGGGCCTGTCGGCCCGGAAGAAATCTTCGGTGACGAACATCACCTTCCCGGAGTTGTCCTGCTAGGCGATGACCTAGCGGGCTATCTTTTTGCCTTTGACCTTGATGCTCGGCAATACGGCGAGGTCGATCAACGGGGTAATTGGCAATCGACCTTGATCGCTAAGGACATTTGCGGGTATGCCAATGGCACTCCCCCGGGCTCGGTCTAGCACTCTCGTCACCGGGTGAGACTGGCTATACCCCACACGCGGGGCATGAGCCGGGGCTTTAAGACATGGAGCATGGTTTCGAAATGCGGCTCGCCCGGCGCTCCTGCACAACCCCAGTGCCGGTTACGAGCCTAAGGGGCGCGCGGCCCCTTAGACACTAAGGGATCCCGATAAAACTATGCAGGAGCAAAAAATTTTTCGCCCCGTCCATTCTGTCGTCTAATTGCAAGCCTTGCGGTACTTATTACGTCAGAAAACGAAAATAAAGAGGAATGAGAATGGCTGATGAAGAACGTGATGTATCGGGAAAGGTGGATGGCGCTGCATTGAAGGGCCTTTTTACGGTTGCACTTGAGACGCGTAACTTTGAGATTTCTCAGCTTGTTCAACGGAACAACTTCTTCATGATCTTTCAAGGTGTTCTATTGGCTGGCATGATTCAATCGAGTCATACTAAGCCGGTGGTTAGCTTTCTCGTCTGCTTAGCGGGCTTTGCAGTGTCCTTTTACCAAGTAAGAATGGCGGCAGGAGCAAAGTTCTGGCAAGAGTACTGGGAGGCGGTACTTCAGGATATTGACAAGGAGTTGAATAAGCACCTTTCAATTCCTGAGGCTCGTACGGGCAAGCTCTTCCATCTATTTCATGATGACGATCATATCTATGGAAAGATGGTGAAAGATCGACTCAGCAGAAGGGGATTCTGTCTTACTGGATTTCTAGTCATGAAACGATATTCGGTCAGTAGAGTTCCTATCTATGTCGCTATCGCGCTCTCTTTTGTCTGGGCGTTACTTTTGCTCTGCACCATGCGGGGCTACCCCCCGTTTTCTCCTCCTTCATTTGTGGTGGGTTTTTGACTGCACGTCAAACCTGATAACGGGACTTTTTGATACGAGTCAGCGGCGGTTTTTAGCCGACGGCGGATCACCGGCATCTACCTTTGCGCTCCTGCCCCCTTTGATGGCGCTCCTGTGCACGGTCTGGTTTTCGGCGAGTGCTGACTCGCAGCGCTCGCCGAAACCTACTTGCAGCGGTTGGTTACACTTAGGCCGAAACCAACTTTTTGGCGTCGCAATATGACTTCGGGGTGAGTCGACCGAATCCGGGAAGAGGCGGTGTGCGATCCCATTGACCTGCTCCCCGTGGTTAGTACGAAATCGATGTAGAGTCCGTTCACAAAGGAACGGCAATGAAGAAGCGATTTACGGAAGAACAGATCATCGGAGTGCTGAAGGAGGCCGAGGCAGGCGCCAAGGTAGCCGAGCTGTGCCGCAAGCACGGGATCTCGGAGGCCACCTACTACAACTGGAAGGCGAAGTTCGGCGGTATGAGCGTCTCGGACGCCCAGCGACTGAAGGAGCTGGAGCAAGAGAACAACAAGCTCAAGAAGCTGTTGGCTGAATCGATGCTGGACAAGGCTGCGCTTCAGGACCTTTTGAGCCGAAAGTAGCAAGCCCGCAGGCCAAACGCGAAGCGGTCAGAACGTTGATGACCGAGCGCGGCATGGGTATCACCCGGGGCCTGCGGGCTGGTAGGCATTTCCCGGTCGCTATTCGCTTATGAAAGTAAGCGTACGGGCGATGTGGCACTGACCGAGCGCATGAAGGAGATGGCAGCGCTCAAACGACGCTACGGCTATCGGCGCATCCATATTCTGCTGCGCCGTGAAGGCTGGCAGACGAATCACAAGCGGGTCTGGCGGCTTTACAGCCAAGCCGGCTTGAGCGTTCGAAAGCGTCGCCGCAAGCGCACCGCTCCCGCAGAACGGGTAGTTCATCCCGTTGCGACGGCGCCGAATCAGAGCTGGTCGATGGACTTCGTGTCCGACGGTCTGGCCTATGGCCGCAGGTTCCGGTGCTTGAATATCGTCGATGACTACACGCGCGAGTGTCTTGCCATCGAGGTCGATACATCACTGCCGGGATTGCGGGTGGCACAGGTGCTGCAACGGCTTGCGGAACTGCGTGGGCTGCCCAAATCCATCACCGTGGACAACGGCCCGGAGTTTGCCGGCAGGGCCTTGGAGGCTTGGGCCTATCAGGTCGGCGTGAAACTGTCGTTCATCAGACCAGGCAAGCCCGTGGAGAATGCATACATCGAGAGCTTCAACGGAAAATTCCGCGATGAATGCCTGAATGAGCATTGGTTTTTGTCGCTGCGCCAAGCCAAATCCTTGATCGAAGCCTGGCGCGTCGAGTACAACACCGAACGCCCGCATAGCGCGCTGGGATACTTAACGCCGGAGCAGTTTGCTCAGGCGCATCGGCAACAACGGTTTTTAACCCTGAACTCTATGTCGGTGCCGTACTAAGTCTGGGGGCAGGTCACAGGACGCTGAGAATGGGCGCGAGGATGTCGAGCAGGGCTTCGATGAACTTGATCATTAGGGCGTTCCTTGGTAGTGATTGGGGGGTATCATCGAGCGCAACTGATATCGATAGCGCTCTCAAATGGCACATCCTGAAAACTGGTGGCTTAATTTCTCCGTGAATCGTGCGATGGGCGAAGGAGTCGCTGCCCAGCTCATGGGACCATGTGTCACACATCCATCCGTTTGCCGGGTTTCAGCGCAACTTCTAATCGGTGATTGGATGCAGCCCGATCCATGGGGCACGCCGGGAAAGGCCTTCCCAACTATCGACCTTGAGGTTGCTTCCGGGCTTGAGCTATACGAACTATTGGCGAAGGCATCCGTGCAAGTAGTGTCGCCTGTCGTCGCGGGCGTCGACGGCGAGACCTATTCTCTGGAATTCGCTAGCGGTTTCAACGTTGTCAGCTTTCGCTGGTTCTGCGAGCTTCCTATCGAATGGCAATCGCTCCAGGCCGTCGCCAAGCGGATGGAAGAGCTTGGCAAGCAATGCCTGGCGTCGGTCTCGTAACGCTGATGGTCTGCGCTGCGCGCTGGGCATGAGCCGGGGCTGTCAGGTGCCGAAGTGCAGATCAGCGATCACGTCGCTGAGGTCCATGCGGAGCAGTTGGCGCGCCCGCTCTTCCGGCACGCCGGCATTACCCATGATTTCCAGTAAGTCGGCATCGCTGCAATCATCGCGGCAGTCACCGACCAGAACGTCGAAATGCACGCCCTGGCGCATCATGATGCGGCCGGTAGCGGCGAGCAGGGCGCCGGCTTCGTGAATGGTCACTTCTTCCATGGTTGTGTTCTTCCAATATCGAGGGAATTACAGCTTTCCGTTGCGGTCCAGCACGCTGAGAATGGGCGCGAGGATGTCGAGCAGGGCTTCGATGAACTTGAGCATGGTGATTCCGTGAAGTGAGGCGACGGGTGGGACCTGGCCTTTTACGTCGCCAGGGCGGACGGCAGACATTAAGAGCAGTTCTTGAGCAAGAACAGCATCAAGGCTGCGATGGCGATAATGCGCAGGTCGGGCATCTTTCGTTCCTGTTGTCGCCCGGTGGCGTGCAGGGGCGGTCTCACGGCAGGGACGATGCCCCTACGTGGGAATTTAGATAGGCGTTTTAGCCTGTCTTCCCTGTACGAGAGACCTTGCACGCGGGGCATGAGCCGGGGCTTGAGAAGATGACTGTGACTTTGATGCGGATGTGAGCCGCCGGATGTGCGCGGCATCCCTGGCAAGCTAGAATCGCACCCGAAAAAAATGGGTTTAGGATTTAGGAGGCTGCCTTGAGGATGCTCTGTCGGATTGCTGTGGTGCCTGCGGTTTTTTTGTTGGCGGCTTGTTCGAACGTTCAATATAGTCCCTGGCCACAGTACGTCGGACCAATAGACCAGACCTCAGTCGTCGAGGTGCGCAATGAAGCTTCCGACTACTTGGGGGCAATCGCATTTGCAGATAACAACGATTGTTCGGGGAAGCATTTTGCTACCTCTGAAGCCGAGCCCAAGATAGCTTTGGAACCCCGAGGGAAGGTGAGCTTTTCGGTTCAACGCGGGAAGCTATTCACGCTGGATTTGCTCGTCGGTCGAAAGCAAGGCCCAAAGGTCGAGCAATGTCGTATCACGATCTCCATGGTTCCAAATGCAAGGCACCAGACAGTAGTGGCAACGCAAAGTGTCGACGGGATGCAATGCTACGTCGGACTATTCGATGATGGCGAAAAAAGTTTGCCGGTTGTTCAACGTGTCTGGCGGTTTGGGTTACCTGAACATTGTGCTGCGCTGACTGGCTTCGAGCGGGAAAAGATCGGCGCGGCACCCTAGCGTCCACCGGACGGTCGCGATTCGGCGCCGATTCCTGTTGTGTCTTCTGGCGGTGTAAATCCGGCTCGCAGCACGGTTTCGGTAAGCGCTGACCCGCAGCGCTGGCCGAAACTCGCTTAATCGACGATGGGAGCCTGCCGACAACATGCAACACGTTGCAGATGGCTTTACATCGGGGGGGGGCGTGACGGTCGGTCAGTCATGAATGGCTCCGCATCCAGTGTCAAAGGCAGGATAAAAAGACTGTGACCGGTTAGACGGCCAGCCGCACTCAATCGAGCCGCGCGTAGAACTTTCTATTCCTGATGTCGCGGTGAAGCTTGGCTCGGCCGTAAAGGCCAATCAAAAAGTCGTCTTCGCTCCATCCTTCAGGCACAAAGAGCTCTTCACTGGGGAACTTCAGTTCTTCGATCCTCGACGAGATTTCTTCTTGGCGAGCTTGAAACTCCCCACCACCAACAAAAACCGCCACCGCACCATGAAGTGCCACAAGGTGGTTGCCATCAGGTAAGCGTTTGACACGGAAGTCAACCAGAAACCGAGCCTCCTCCAAAGCTAAACGGGCGTTTTCCACATCGTCATCCGCTTTTTTTAGGAACAAGAGGGTCCCGTTTTCCATGATTGTCACACCCCCTCGATTTCGTACAAAAGGCTCTAGGCATATACGAATTTCATTTAATGGTGCGGCATTCTCGGGTTCCCACAAAATTTGCGGTTCGGTCACTATGTCCTCTTCCTTTAGAGTGCTGGAAACGCGCCACTTTGAATTTCTGTGACTTCTGGCCCAAAGGATACTACTGGCTGCTCGCGCACATCGCATATCCCCGTTGCGCCTCGCGATCCATGAGGGCATCCCGAGCGTTGGATGGCTTCGGTAAGCGCTGACCCGCAGCGCTGGCCGAAACCCGCTTTTCAGCGGACTCGGGGTGCCGGCATTCCATCCGGCGTGACCGTTGCTTGTCTTGGCCGTCTACGCCTCCCCATGTTGACCGTGGACCGCGCTTTGGCGGGCTGGATACGGTAGGGACGGGGCGACTCGTCGGACGGACATTCATCTGCCATATATAAATGATATAACATTACAAATTCATGGCTTATATCTGGCTGCTCATACCGCATCAGCGCTAGGTCAATCGTGCCCGGCCTGTGCCTTTACCCTGAGAAAGAACCTCATGTCCCGACTGCTTCACATCGACACCAGCATCCAGACCCTGAACTCGGTGAGCCGGCGTCTGTCCGCTGCCATCGTTGCCCGTTTCAAGGACAGCGACAGCGGCCTTGACGTCACTTATCGTGATCTGGCCGCCCATCCCTTGCCGCACCTGACCGAGCCGGTGTTCGCATCGTTCCAGTCGGCCGACGTCTCGACCCTCACGGCTGCTCAGCAGGCCGATGCGGCTGCGAGCGCCGAAGCGCTCGCGGAGTTTCTGGCGGCAGACATCGTCGTCATTGGCGTGGCGTTCTATAACTACTCGATTCCCAGCTCGCTCAAGGCATGGATTGACCGCGTGGTCGTGGCCGGCAAGACCTTCAACTACGGCGCGACGGGTCCGATCGGATACGCGGGCGGAAAGCGCGTGGTCGTCGCCATCGCTCGGGGGGGGGCTCTATGCCGACGGCACGCCGTTTGCCGGGCGGGAACATGCCGAGACCTATCTGCGCGACATCTTTGCTCTCATGGGCATCAACGACCTTGAGCTGGTCATCGCTGAAGGCCTTGCATTTGGTCCCGAGGCCTGCGCCGCCGGCGTCCAGGGCGCCATGGACCGGATCGAAGCGATTCCCGCCCAGACACTGTGACAGGGCTGCGCTCTCAATAGGGCGACTCTGAGGCGGACGCTTCGACTGGCGAGGAATCGTCAGGGCAGAAAGGGCAGCAGGACGATCCCATGGAGCAGGACGAAGACCCCGAAGAGGCTCATGGGGGCCTGGCGCTCAGTACAACGTGCTGGCCACGCGCGCCGGCAGGTCCCGGTCGTAAGCCACGCCATCGAAGGTGCCAGCGGTCAGGTCGGACAGCATGCGGCCGACGCTGGGCAGCGCCGTGCGCGGGATCTGGGTGGCGGGATCCCACAGCCGCGAGCGCAACAGGGCGCGCGAGCATTGGAAGAACACTTTCTGTACGTCGACGATCAGGACCGAGCGCGGCTGCTTGCCGTCCATCTCGAACCGTTGCAGCAGCGCCGGGTCGACGCTGATGCGCGCGGTGCCGTTCACGCGCAGCGTTTCGTTGACGCCGGGAATCAGGAACAGCAGCGCCACGCGCGGCTCGGCCAGGATGTTGCGCAGGCTGTCGATGCGGTTGTTGCCGCGCCGGTCCGGCAGCAGCAGGGTCTTTTCATCCTCGACCACGACGAAGCCGGCGGGGTCGCCGCGCGGCGACACATCCAGGCCGTCCGGGCCGGAGGTGGCCAGCGCCGCGAACGGGGCGGCCTCGATGAAGGCGCGGTAGTGCGGATGGACGTGGCCCACTTCTTTTTTCAGCGAAGCTTCGCCCGGTTCGCCATACAGGGCTTGCAGGGCGGCGGCGTCGGTAACGAGATGGGCGGTGTCCAGAGGCATGGCGAAGGCTCGGGGAAAGGGGGCGGCGGCGGGCGATTGGACCCGTGCCGGCATGCTGCAAACGGAGAAGAATACCTCACAGGCGCCGCCGCTTTCCCGCTCGCAGTCAGCGAGCGTCATATCCGTCGCGGCCTCAGCTGCCGACCGGATCGACGATCATCAGCACGCCATGGCTGCCCGCGACGACGGCGTGCGGCACGCCGGCCGGCGCCAGGTACATGCCGCCGGCCGCGACCTCGATCACTTCGTCCCGCACCGACAGGCGCAGGGCGCCGCTGATGACGATCAGGGCCTCGTCGTAGTCGTGGGTTTCGGCGGGGGAGGGCTGGCCATCCATCCGCAGGACTTTGATGTTGCTGCCGCCCGTTCGGGCGAGCACCTCGGATTTCCAGGCGTCGGGCAGGCGGCTGGCTGCGTCAACCAGATTGAGCAGGGGCATGGTCGGTGTATCGGGACGGCGCCCGAGCGGATGGGCTGCGCTTGCATGCCCCGGGAAAGAGAAAAGCGGTTCAGCCTTCCTGGCCGTAGCCGAAGGGCCAGCGGCGGCGGGTGGGTTCGGGCTTGGCGGTGTCTTCTTGCATGTTTTTCTCCGTAGGGTGCATTCCGGGAAATTCTATTTCCCGAGATGTAACAGCATTGCAAGGGATCGTTAGCACTCTATCGCCGCGGACGGCTCGTCAGTCGGCCGCGAACAGCGTGACCTGGCGTTCGAGTGCGTACGTGGCGCGGTAACTGGCGGGCGTGGCGCCGCGATCGATCAGCAGCAGCCCTTCGCGCTCGGCGGCGGCCAGCACGTCGCGCAGTTTCTGGCCGCCGTCCAGGCCGGTGGCTTCCTGCAGCCGCCGCAAGGGCAGGTAGTCGCCATTCTTGACGCCGGCCAGGCGCGGGAAGGCGCTGAGCCAGATGCTGCGGCTGGGTGGGGAATTGATCAGACTGGTCATGGGGTGGGGCGCCCTTGCGGTCGGATTGCTGTATGGATAAACAGTATATCCGAACATCGGACCGAATCCCGACCGCATGTCGCACCGCCGGGAGCCGGGCCGCCGGCGCTAGCGCGTTGCCCCCGTATGGGCCAGCAGGCATTGCACCAGCGCGTCGAACACCGCTTTGCAACGCGGGCTGGCGCGCAGGTCTTCGTGCATGGTGATCCAGGTTTCGAGCTGGAATGACACATGGTCGGGCAGCACCGGCGCCAGTCGCCGGTCGCGGCGGGCCAGCGCCACCTGGCAGAAGCCGATGCCCGCGCCGGCGCGGATCAGGGCCAGTTGCGCCAGGTCGCTGTCGGCCCGCAGGGCGAAGCTGTCGCGGCTCCAGGGGACCGCCAGGCGTTTGCCGGCGCCGCGCAGGAAGGGGGTTTCGGTGTCATAGCCGATGAGCGTGTGGCCGGCCAGGTCGGCCAGCGTGGCGGGCGTGCCGCGGTGGCGCAGGTAGTCCTTGCGCGCGTACAGGCCGATGTCCACATGGCCGACCGGGCGCGCGATCAGTTGTTCCTGCTTCGGCGGCGCCATGCGCACGGCGATGTCGGCTTCGCGCAGCAGCAGGTTCTGCACGCGGTTGGTGGGGGCCAGTTCGAGGGTCAGGCGCGGGTGGTCGCGGCGCAGGCGCGCCAGCACCGGGGGCAGCACCTCGATGCCGATGACCTCGCTGGCCGAGATCCGCACGGTGCCGGAGACACCCGGGCCCTGCGCGGCGGCCGCGCGTTCCAGGGCCGCGGCGTGGCTGTGCATGGCTTCGGCGTAGCCGCGCAGCGCCAAGGCGGCGTCGGTGGCCAGCAGGCCGGTCGGCGAGCGGGTGAACAGGACTTGGCCCAGGGCCCGTTCGAGCGCCGCGATGTGACGGCCCACGGTGGGCTGGGTGATGCCCAGCGCCCGTGCCGCGCCGGACAGGGAGCCCTCGGCGAGCACGGCGAGAAAGCTGCGATAGAGTTCCCAGCCGATCGGTTTGGTCATGCAGAAATGTATAGCGGCAGGGCGAAGTTCGGCAATTTATTTCGTATGGCCGCCGCGCCAGAATGGTCGCCATGGATTCACGGGAGATGACCATGACGATGATCGAATCGAGCCGGCCGGGCGCCGCGCTGGTGCTGGGCGCCACGGGCGGCGTTGGCGGCGAGGCGGCGCGTCAGCTGCGCGACGCCGGTTGGGGCGTGCGCGCGTTGGCGCGCGGGTTGGCGACGGAAACGGCGCGGCGCGACGGCATGACGTGGCTGCGCGGCGATGCCATGAATCGCCAGGACGTGGCGCGGGCGGCGCTGGGGTGCGAGGTGATCGTGCATGCCGTCAATCCGCCGGGCTATCGCCGCTGGGGCGAACTGGTGTTGCCGATGATCGACAACACCATTGCGGTGGCGACCGCCCAGGGCGCGACGATCGTGCTGCCGGGCACGATCTACAACTACGGGCCCGATGCGTTTACGGTGCTGCGCGAGAGTTCGCCGCAGCATCCGCTGACGCGCAAGGGCGCGATCCGGGTGGAGCTCGAACGCCGCCTGCGGGCGGCCAGCGAACGCGGCGCGCGCGCGCTGGTGCTGCGCGCGGGTGATTTCTTCGGCCCGCGCGCCGGCAACAACTGGTTCTCGCAAGGACTGGTCAAGCCGGGGCGGCCGTTGCGGCGCATCAGCAACCCGGGGGAGCCGGGCGTGGGGCATCAGTGGAGCTATCTGCCGGACGTGGGCCGGGCGCTGGTCGAGCTGCTGGCGCGGCGCGAGGCGCTGGCGCCGTTCACCGCCCTGCATATGGCGGGGCATTGGGATCCAGACGGCACAGGGATGACGGCGGCGATCGCGCGGGTGGCGCGCCGTCACGGCCTCGAACCGCGCGTGGCCGCGTTTCCATGGGGATTACTGCGGCTGGCGGCGCCTTTTTCGGAGACCGTGCGCGAGCTGCTGGAGATGCGTTACCTGTGGCGTCAGCCGCTGCGCATGGACAACGCGCACCTGGTCGGCGTGCTGGGCGCCGAACCGCATACGCCGCTGGACGAGGCGGTCGCGGCGACGCTGCGCGGGCTCAATTGCCTGCCGGCCGCGTTGCCGGCGGCCGTGGCCTGAAGGGGGAGGCGGCGCGTCCGGCTTGCTGGCGCCGGACCGCGCCATGCACAATGGCGCCACGCGGCCGTTCGCAGCGCCGCGGGAGCGCCCGATGCCTGATTTGCCCTTTCCCGCAACGCTGGATGCCAGCGAACGCGTAACCATCGCCCACGGCCCGCACCGCGCCGAGTTCGCGCCCGGCGGCGGCGGGCGCCTGACGCGCCTGTCGACCGATGCGCACGACTGGATCGTGCCGCTGGCCGAGACGGATTGGCCGCTGGCGCAATGGCCGCGCGCCGGTTCCTATCCGCTGGCGCCGTACTCGAACCGGGTGCGCGGCGGGGTGTTCACTTTCGGCGGCGCGCGGCATGCGCTGCAATCCTTGCCGGGACGGCCGCAGGCGATCCACGGCGGCGGCCTGTACCAACCCTGGGAGGTGCGGCACCTGGCCGACGATGCCGTGGATCTGGTGCTGCGGCAGCCTGCCGGCGTGCTGGGCTGGCCGTGGCCGTATGAATGCGTGCAGCGCTACCGGCTGGATTCGCGCGGCCTGTCGCTCACGCTCGTGATGATCAACCACAGCGACGCTGCGATGCCATTCGGCTGCGGCATTCACCCGTATTTCACCGCGACGCGCGTTGCCTTGCATGCGCGACGCATCTGGCCGACCGATGCCGATGGCCTGCCCGGCGCCAGCCAGACCGCCCACGTGCGCGAGATGGGCCAGTCGGCCGAGGGCTGCGATACCTATCTGTCGCAATGGGGCGGCCGCGCCACGCTGCACTGGCCGGATGGCCATGAACTGGCGCTGCACGCTGATCCGGCTTTCGCGCACCTGGTGGTCTACACCGCGCCGGGAGCGGATTTCCTGTGCGTGGAGCCGGTCACCAATGTGGCCGACGCCTTCAACCTGGCGGCGGCGGGCGAGACGCGCACCGGCCTGCGTGTGCTGGCGCCGGGCGAGCGTTTCAGCGCGTCGATGCTGCTGGCGCTGCAAGCGCCGCGTGGCGTGCGTTGATGGCGCGCGGCGATGCCGCTGGCAACGACCGGACGCTCCGGCGATAATCCGGCAAAAACCCAATCCAGGAGTCGTTACGTGAAAAAGCTCAGCACCGAACAATTGCAGGCGGCCGCCGAAACGCTGCGCCGGGTGCAGGCCAGGCTGGCCCGTTCGGGCAACCTGCCGCTGGAGCCGACGATCTACGCTTGCGCCAAGGGATTCCGGCGCAACGTGCCCGACTATGTCTGGTCGTGGCTGTCGGGCCTGCTGGCCCCGCACAAAAGCCTGTCGGCCTGGATGGACACGCACCAGCCGGGCTGGCGCGAAGGCAAGATTCCGGCCGCGGCGGTCTATGCGCGCACCGAAAACGGCTGGTTCGACTGGCTGATCGCGCAACTGGAAGACGAGATCCGCGATCCGCACGCCCGCGCCCGGCGCGACGGGCAGGCCTGATCCGGGTCCGGGCCGGGAGGGCGCGCGATTGCGGACGGCAATGTCCGTAGTCTCGCGCCCGCCGGCCTCTTTTTCGCGGCGTCGCGCCGGGCCATAGTGTTGCCTGTCTTTCACCACAGGAGCCGACATGGCCTTTCCCGTTTCAGCCACCTTCAAGCCCGCGCCGGATGGCACGGTATTCATCGTCAACGTGATTCATGCCCATCCGGGCCGGCAGGAGGACGCCTTCCAGGCGATCCAGGAAGTGGTGCATTATGTCGCGCGCACCAAGCCGGGGTTCCTGTGGAGCAACCTGGCCAAAAGCACGGACGGCAAGACGGTGGTGAACATCGAGGCGATCTCGGGGGCGGGAAAGGTCGACGAATTCTTTTCCGATCCGGTGTTCGTGGAGAAATTCCGCAAGCTCGACGCGGTATCGACCAGCGAATTCCACACCTACCAGGTCGATGACCTGGTGTTGCCCGGGCTGCCCGCCGCCTGAGCCGACGGCGCGCCAGGTTTCGCGCTATTTGATCGGGCTGTGTGAAGAAACGCGCGGCGGCGCCGACAGGATGTGTCGGCGGCTCGGGGCGGGGTCAGGCGCGCGCCCGCGAACGCGCCGCGCGCAGGCGCCGCAGCACCAGCACCAGCAGTTCCTGCGCCGTGGCCACCAGCAGGGCGGCCAGGATCGAACCCATTACCAGGGCGTCCCACAGACGCGGCGGGCCGACCCGGAACTGGATGGTGTCGAACACCAGCCCGGCGGTGATGCCCGCCACGATGACGGCTTTCCAGCCCTGCAGCGGCACCAGCCGCAGCATCAGCAGGGCGACCGCCACCATGCCCCAGAGCATGGGTTCCCGCGCTTGGTCGAACAGGTGAGAAATCAGAGCCAACTCCCGAAGGCGCGGCGGCGGGCGGCAGGCCCGCGGCGCGCAGTCGAGGTTTTACCTCTTTCTCCGGGCGAATGCGAGACGCCCGTCCCATTTTTTTCGTCGGGACGGGCCGGGCGGATCAGAAGCCTTCCAGCACCACCTTGCCGCGCGCCTTGCCGCTCTCGATGAAGGCGTGGGCGCGGCGCAGGTTTTCGGCGTTGATGCGACCGTAGTGCTCGCCCAGCGTGGTGCGCAGGGTGCCGTTGTCGATCAGCCGCGCGGCCTGGTTCAACAGCTCGTGCTGGGCGATCAGGTCGGGCGTGTTGTGCAGCGGCCGGGCGAACATGAATTCCCAGTGCAGCGAGGCCGACTTGCCCTTGAGCAGGCGCACGTCGATGGCCGACGGGTCGTCGATCAGCGCGATCCTGCCCTGCGGCGCGATGGCTTCGGCCAGCTGCGGGAAATGCTGGTCGGTCTGGGTCAGGCCGGCGATGAAGCTGACCTGCGGATGGCCGATGCGCTTGAGTTCCTCGGCCAGCGGGCGGGTGTGGTCGATGACGTGATGGGCGCCCAGCTCGGTGACCCAGGCCTGGGTCTCGGGCCGCGAGGCGGTGCCGATGATGGTCAGGCCGGTCAACTGGCGCGCCAGCTGCACCAGGATCGAACCGACGCCGCCGGCCGCGCCGACCACCAACAGGGAGCCCTGGCTGGGCGCGGCGTTGTCCAGCACGCGCAGGCGGTCGAACAGCAGTTCCCACGCGGTGATGGTGGTCAGCGGCAGCGCGGCGGCCTGGGCGAAATCCAGGCTCTGCGGCATGCGGCCGACGATGCGCTCGTCGACCACGTGCAGTTCGCTGTTGGCGCCGGGGCGGGTCAGGGCGCCGGCGTACCAGACGCGGTCGCCGGGCGAGAACAGGCTGGTCTTGGCGCCCACGGCGCGCACGATGCCGGCGGCGTCCCAGCCGATGATCTCGGGCTGGCCGTCCTTCGGCTTGCGGTTGGCGCGGATCTTCACGTCCACCGGGTTGACGGAAATGGCTTTGACTTCGACCAGCAGGTCGTGGTCGCCGGGCACGGGCTCGGGCGCGGTGATGTCCTGCAGCGATTGCGGATCGGTGGCGGGCAGGTTCTGGAAGTAGGCGATGGCTTTCATGGGGGATCTCTGGACGGGAAAAAGGGATCAGGCGATGGTGCGGACCACGCCGCCGTCGACGCGCAGGGCGGCGCCGTTGGTGGCCGAGGACTGGCGCGAGCAGGTGTAGACGACCATGTTGGCCACTTCCTCCACCGTCGCCAGCCGGCGCAGCAGCGAGCTGGGACGATGCTGGGCGATGAAGTCGCGTTCCATCTGTTCTTGCGGCAGGCCTTGTTCCCTGGCCATTTCGGCGAAGAAGTCGACCACGCCTTCGGAGCGCGTCGGGCCGGGCAGCACGGCGTTGACGGTCACGCCGCTGCCTGCGGTCAGCTCGGCCAGGCCGCGCGAGACGCCCAGCATCGCGGTCTTGCTGACGCCGTAGTGGATCATCTCGGCGGGAATGTGCAGCGCCGATTCGCTGGAGATGAAGACGATGCGGCCCCAGTCGGCGGCCAGCATGCGCGGCAGGTAATAGCGCGACAGGCGCACGCCGCTCATGACGTTGGTGTCGAGCATGTAGCGCCAGTCGTCGTCGGTGATCTCGGTGAAGGACTTGGGCGCGAAGTAGCCGGCGTTGTTGACCAGGATGTCGACGTCGGGATGGGCGGCGCAGATCGAGGCGGCGCCGTCGGCGGTGGACAGGTCGGCCTGCACGGTGTGGACCTGGGCGCCCGGATGCTGGCGCGCGACGGCGTCGGCGGCCTGCTTGAGCTTGTCGGTGTTGCGGCCGTGCAGCACGACCTGGGCGCCGGCCTCGGCCAGGCCTTGGGCGATGGCCAGTCCGATGCCGCCGGACGAGCCGGTGACCAGGGCCTTCTTGCCGTCGAGTTCGATTTTCATGGGGGACTCCAAAAGCGTGGGGGTGACGCCATCATTACCCAGTGGCGAATGCGGAAAAACCGGCTAGCATCGGACTCAGTTTCAATAATTTTTTGAAAATGAGCCCTTCATGGTTCGGTTTGAAGACCTGCGCATCTTTGTGGCGGCGGCGGATCACGGCAGTTTTTCGGCTGCCGCGCGCGAGCTGGACCTGACACCGGCGGTGGCCAGCGCCGCGCTCAAGCGGCTCGAACTGTCGCTCGAAACCCGCCTGTTCGTGCGATCGACGCGCAGCCTGCGGCTGACCGGCGACGGCGAGCGCTACCTGGAATACGCGCGCGCCGCGCTGTCGAGCCTGCAGGCCGGCCAGAGCGCGCTGGCGCGCGACAAGACGGCGATCTCCGGCACGCTGTCGGTGTCGATTCCGTCGGACCTGGGCCGCCATGTGCTGCTGCCCTGGCTGGACGAATTCCAGCAGCGCCATCCGCGCGTGAACTTCCAGGTGCGCATCAGCGACCGTCTGGCCGACCTGTACCGGCAGCCGGTCGATATCGCGCTGCGCTACGGCACGCCCGGCGATTCGGGCCTGGTGGCGCTGCCGCTGGGCGAGCACAACCGCCGCGTCGTGTGCGCCGCGCCGGCCTATTTCGCGCGCCACGGCATGCCGCGCACCCCCGCCGACCTGCGCCGCCATAACTGCCTGTGCTTCGTGCTGGGCGAGTCCCTGCACGACCGCTGGGCCTTCGAGCACGAGGGCGACACGGTGACCGTGCCGGTCAAGGGCGACCGCGTTGGCGACGACGGCGACCTGGTGCGGCGCTGGGCGCTGGCCGGCCACGGCGTGGCCTACAAGTCGCGCTACGACGTGCTGGCCGATCTGCGCGCCGGGCGGCTGGTGCAGGCCTTGCCCGACTACATCGGCGAACCGTCGCCGCTGTACCTGCTGTGCGTGCACCGCATGCTGCTGTCGCCCGCGGTCAAGCGCCTGCGTGAATTCCTGCAGGCGCGCCTGCGGGAGTTCGAGGCCGGCGCCACGCCGTGACCGCCGCGCCGCTCAGTGATGGGCGGCGGCGCGGTTGGCGGCGCGGGTGCGCGCGGCTTTCTTGGCGGCGGCCGAGCGTCCCGCCGCGCCCTTGGTGGCGGCGGCCTTTTTCGCGGCGGCCGAACGATCCGCCGCCGTGCGCCGGCTGGCCGTCTTGGACGCATGGCGCGCCAGGGCGGACTTGGACGCCGGCTTGGCGCTTTCACGCTTGAGGGCGCGGGTGGTGGCGCGGGCGCGCGTGGCGGATTTCGCGTGGCCGTCGTGCGCCGCCTCGCTGTCCTGCTTGGCCTTGCGGCGGGTGGCCGCGCCGGCCTTCTTGGGCGAGGGCAGGTCGACGCCGGCGCGGCGCGCCTTCGACAGGCCGATGGCGATGGCCTGCTTGGTCGAGCGCACGCCGTGCTTGCCTTCGCGCACGTGGTCGATTTCCTCGCGCACGAATTCGCCCGCTTGGGTGGATGGGGACTTGCCTTGCTTCTTGTCGCGCGCGGCGCGTTGCAGCGTTTTCCGTTCAGGCATGACAACCTCCTGGCTTGCGTTTCAGAAGCGAGACCGCGACGTGGGCGAGGCCGCGCCGACGGAACTCGTAACACCACTCTATGCCCCACGCGGTATCCTGTGTGTTCGAATGGATTGCCGGTCGTAAGCGCCGGAACCCCGCGCGCGGCCGACGATTCGCAACGCTTCCCCCTCAAAGGAGACAAGCCATGTCGAATCATGTCTACAAGCAGATCGAACTGGTGGGCTCGTCCACCAAGTCCACCGACGATGCGATCAGCAAGGCCATCGAACGCGCGTCCGAAACGCTACGCCACCTGGATTGGTTCGAGGTCACCGAGGTGCGCGGCCACATCAAGGACGGCAAGGTGGCGCACTGGCAGGTCGGCCTGAAGATCGGCATGCGGCTGGAGGATGGCGACGTCTAGCGCGTCGCCGGGGCGCGGTCCCCGCCGCACAGGGGGGCGTGCAGGTCGCGGGCGCGTCCGCGCGGCTGCTCCTTTTTTGAGCGCTGACTGCAAGTGCTTGCCGGATAAGCTTTTTTTCAGCTTGTCATGAGACTGTTCAGAGGTTTGTCCACATTCCGTGGGGACAAATCCGGCCGCGCGCCGCATCCATCGCGCGGCGGCGGTCGCGGTCGTACGGCGGGAGCGGCCCTGGGCGTTTATTGCCCGCTCGCAGCAAGGCCTTGGCGGCAAAGGGATTTTCGTGGCTGCCCGCAGGCTGTCCTCAGCCTTATCCACATTTCCCGGGGACAACCCGGCACCTTTTCGGGCCGCGCTGGGCCTTTCTTGATCACCCCTCGCAGGTGCTTGATGTGCAAGGGAAAAGCCGAGCTGCCCTCATTCTGTCCTCATGCTTGTCCACAGAATGCTGGGACAAATGCCCGTGTTGGCGCGTGTGCTGGCGCCAGGCGCGGGATTCGTCCTTCAGGCGGTGGATAAGTGCTCCGGAGATCGGCCAAACGGTCGATTGCGCATTTTTTGATCGACACTTGCAAGTGCCTGGCATGACAGGCTTTTTCGCACCTGCCCCACAGCTGTCCTCAAGCTTCTCCACAGTTGGCGGGGATATTGTTGGCCCCCGCACGGCGCGCACGGCGTGCGCTTGCTGCCCCCCGAGGGGGCTGCCTGGCCTGCGGACGGCCGGGTGGCTATTTTTTTGGGGCGGTGTTGTGGTGGGCAGGGGGGCCCGCGCGAGGCGGGCTTGTTGCCTGCCGAGGCGAGGCGAAGGGAAGTATTTGGGAGCGGGGGCGCTTTATCCACAAAAAAAGCCCCCCGGCTTGGCGGGGGGCGTGATCGCCCGGAGGTAGACGGGCGATCGGTTGCCGGGGCGGGCAGGCGCCCTTGGCCCGGCAGCGGCGGCAATCAGGCGTTGAACTTCTTGACCCAGTCGACGTAGCGGTCGATCCAGCCTTGCAGGAACTTGCGCGTGCCTTCGTTGGTGATGTTGTACTGGTCGTCGACCAGGCCATCGGTGTACTGCAGGAAGACTTCCGGCGTGGTCAGGGCGTTGGCGCCTTCGGCGGCCAGGATGTTGCGCAGGTGCTGCTGCATGAGGGCGGTGCCGGCGGCGCTGGGCGAGGTGCCCAGGATACCCACGGCCTTGCCGGCCCATGAATTCTGGCCCCACGGACGGGTGCCCCAGTCGATCGCGTTCTTGATGGCGGCGGGCACCGAGCGGTTGTGCTCGGGCGAGACGAACAGGATGCCCTGGGCATCGAGGATCTGCTGCTTGAGCTTGGCCGCGGGCGCGGGCAGGTTGTTCTCGTTGTCCTGGTTGTACAGCGGCACGTCGCCCAGGCTGACGTAGTCGAACTTGAAGTCCGCGGGAACCAGTTTTTCCAGTGCGCGCGCCAGGCGCAGGTTGATCGATGCGGCGCGCAGGCTGCCGACGAAGACGGCGATCTTGTAGGTGCTCATGAGGCGGGGCTCCTGGGTCGGGGGAAAGCCCAGTGTAGACCTGTCCTCATGACGGCTCAATGGCGGCGAACCCATAAGGTTATGGACGGTGTTGACTTGTGTCAGGACGCGGCGGCCCGGCCCGGTCCCGCGGGCGGCGCGGACGCGTTACGCGCTCATCAGGCTGACGTGCGCCGACACCACGCGCCAGCCTTGCGGCGTGCGCATCCAGGTCTGGCTCTGGCGACCAATACGGTCGCTGCCGTCGCGCTGGAATTCGATGTTGGTGGTGGCGAAGTCGTGGCCATAGGTGGTGATGGCGGTGCGCAGCACGCGGCGCGCCAGGCCTTGCGGCGAACGACCGGCGCGGAAGGCGCGGATGGCGTCATAGCCGTAGAGGTTCTCGCCGGCGCCATAGCGCAGCGTATGGGGGCTGTCCCAGAACAGCTCGTCGAGCACGTCGACCTGGTTGTTGACCAGGGCGGCTTCATAGCGCGCGAAGGCCACGGTGACCTCGGCGACGACGGCGGGCAGGTTGATGTCCATGTGAGGATGTGCTCCGTGTTGATTGCACCACCATGGTGCTTGATTCAGGGTAATCACCAATATGGGGTGTGTTGCGGTGCGCAAATTCCGCCGTGGCATAGGCGGATCGCCCTGTGCGCGGGGGGATGCTGCGGTGCAAGGCTGGCACGCCGCTTGCTAGGGTTTACACCACATAACGCGCTGCACGCCGCTCCAGGAGTTTCACCATGTCCCGTTCCGCCGTTCCCGCCCCGGTCACCATGCTGGTCACTCGGCACATCACGCCCGAACGCTATAGCGATTTCCTGTCCTGGATGCGCCAGGGCGAGATCCTCGCCGCCGGCTTTCCCGGTTTTCTCGGCTCGGGCGTGCTGCAGCCGCCCGAGGGCGGCGATCAGTATCAGATCGTGCTGCGCTTCAACGACGAGGCCAGCCTCAATCGCTGGGAGCAATCGCTGCCGCGCCGGATGTGGCTCGAACGCGGCGCCGCGCTGGTGCGGGCCAGCCATGCGCGCCGCGTCAGCGGCATGGACAGCTGGTTCGGTCCGCAGGGCAACGCCGGCGCGCCGCCGCGCTGGAAGCAGGCCGTGAGCATCTGGCTGGCGTACTTCCCGGTGCTGCTGGCGTTCACCTTGCTGGTGAGCGAACACCTGAGCGCGCTGCCGGTGTTCTGGCGCGCGCTGATCACCAGCGTGACGATGACGCCGGTGATGGTGTTTGTCTGCATTCCGTTCGTCACGCGCCGGCTGGAGCGCTGGCTGCGGCCGCACTGACGCGGCCGCGTATCGCGCCTGCGCCATCACGCCGCCTGCGCGCGGCGCGTGGCATACAGCCGGTGTAGCGTGATCTTGCGCACGGCGGCCTGGCTGTCGCCGATATGCGCCGCAAGCAAAGCCGTCGCGCGTTCGGCGTCGCGGGCCAGGATGGCGTCGAGGATGGCGCCATGTTCGGCGTAGGTATGGGCGATGCGGTCGGGCTGGGTGAAGTCCAGCCGCCGCACGATGCGGATGCGCTCGGTGGCGGCGCGGTGCACGCGCGCGATTTCAGGATTGCCGGCGGCGGCCACCAGGTCCGCATGGAAGCGCTCGTCCAGGTCCGCCAGCCACTCGCCATCGCCGGAATAATGGGCGCTGTCCACCAGCCACGTATCCGCCAGCGGCTGCAGCGCGCGCAGCGGATCGGGCACCTGGCCCGGCGCGCACAGCGCGCGCACCGCCGCGATCTCCAGCACGCTGCGCAGTTCATAGAAGTGATCGAGCGTGTCGAAGTCCAGCGGCTTGACCAGCCAGCCATTGCGCTGGCGCACCTCCAGGTAGCCCTCGCGTTCCAGGCGGAACAGGGCTTCGCGCACCGGCGTGCGGCTGACCCGCAGGCGGTCGGCGATTTCGGTCTCGGTGAAGCGGTCGCCCGGCGCCAGGCGGAAATCCAGGATGTCGCGCTTGAGCGTGCCGTAGGCGGAATCGGCCAGGCTGCGGGGCGTGTCGATGACGGCGAATGCGGAATCCATGGACGGCCTCGGTTGGCGGGTCAGGAGAGGGGACGAACGGTGGCAACGCCCGCCTGTTCCAGCCGCCGCGCGGCCAGCAGGCAATCGGCCTCGCGCCACGGCGCGGCGATCAATTGGACGCCCAATGGCAGGTGCGCGTCGGCGCCGATGCCCGGCCAGGTGGGCGCGGCGCACACCGGCAGGCCAAGGCAGGAGATCGGCTGTGTCAGCAGGCCCATGCTGGCGCGGGCGGGCAGTGACTGGCCGGCCAGGGCCAGGGTCTCGGTGCCGATGGCGGTGGCGGGTACCGGCGTGGCCGGGGCGATCAGCACGTCGTAGCGCGCGAACAGCGCCATGGCCTCGCGGTAGACGCGGTGGCGCACCCGCTGGGCCTGCTGCACCCAGGCGGCGGGCACCAGGCTGCCGGCGACCAGGCGATCACGCGAATGCGGCTCGTAGTAGTCATAGTGCGTGACCAGGCGGCGGCGATGCAGGGCGCCGCCCTCGGCCGCGGTGATGACGAACGCGGCGGCGCGCGCCTGTTCGGCGCTGGCCAGTTCGACGACCTGCGTGGCCGCCAGCGCGTGCGCGGCCAGTTGCACGGCCTGGCGCGCCTCGGCGCCGGCCCAGTGCGCGAAGTAGCCGCCCAGCACGGCCACGCGCAACGGCCGGTCCGAGCCCAGATCCGCCAGCGCGGGTTCGACGGGCCGTTGGGCGCAGGCGGCATCTTCATCGTCAGCGCCTTGCAGCGCATCGTAGACCGCGGCCAGGCTGGCCGTATCGGCCGCGAACGGGCCCAGGTGGTCGAGGCTGCCGACGAACGGGAACGAGCCGGTGCGCGGCAGGCGGCCGAAGGTCGGCTTCAGGCCGAACACGCCGCACAGCGAGGCCGGCACGCGGATCGAGC
The DNA here is from genome assembly GCF_040084795.1 of Achromobacter sp. HNDS-1. NCBI lineage: Bacteria > Pseudomonadati > Pseudomonadota > Betaproteobacteria > Burkholderiales > Alcaligenaceae > Achromobacter > Achromobacter sp. HNDS-1. The sequence goes on along the minus strand of NZ_CP157584.1, from coordinate 1,320,910 downwards.
CGTTGGTGTCCGAGCCCAGCGTCAGCGGCACCAGGCCGCCGGCCACCGCCGCCGCGCTGCCGCCCGAGGAACCGCCGGCGATGCGGGCGGGATCGTGCGGGTTGCGGCTGGCGCCGTAGTGCGAGTTCTCGGTGGTGAAGCCGTAGGCGTGTTCGTCCATGTTGAGCGCGCCCACCAGCACGGCGCCGGCATCGCGCAGCCGCGCCACCAGGGTAGCGTCGCGCGGCGCGGGCGGATTGGCGGCGTTGACGCGGCCGCCGGCCAGCGTCACCTCTTCGGCGGTGTCGAACAGGTTCTTGACCGCGTACGGCACGCCGGCCAGCGGCGGCAGGGATTCGCCGCGGGCCCGCCGCGCGTCGATGGCGGCGGCTTCCTGGCGCGCGCGGGTTTCGGTGATGGCGGTGAAGCAGTTGTAGCGCGCATCGGCGGCGCGGATGCGCGCCAGCGTGGCTTCCAGCACCGCGCCGGCGCTGCGCTCGCCAGTGCGGATCTGCCGAGCCAGATCGAGGACGGCGCCGTTCACGGGCGGAACACCGAGGCCGATTCCAGCTCCACCGGCAGGGCCTCGTCGATGAAGCTCGAAGCGATGTCGTGGATGCGCGTGAACTGCCGCGCCACTTCGGCCGCGGCCGGTTCGCGCAGGGCATAGCCGGCCAGCGCCAGCGCGCTGCGTACGTATTGGTCGATGGTTTCCTGGGTCATGGCGGACTCCGGTGGATCGGAAGGAAAAGACGGGCTATTTGCGGACTTCGCGCTGGAAGATCTCCAGGCTCAGTTTCTTCATGCCGATGAAGCTGGGCTCGGACAGCGTCTCGACCGTGCGCGGCCGGGCGTCGCCGTAGTCCAGGATCTCGGCCACGCGGGTGGGGCGCTTGGTCAGCAGCAGCACCTGGTCGGCCAGGTACACGGCTTCCTCCAGGTCGTGCGACACCAGCAGCATGGTGGTGCCGGTCTGCATGAAGACCTCCTGCAGCTTTTCGCGGATGAACAGCGTCATCTCGAAATCCAGCGCCGAGAACGGCTCGTCCAGGAACAGCACTTCCGGTCCGGGGGCCAGCGCGCGCATGATGGAGGCCGTCTGCTGCTGGCCGCCCGACAGCTCGTAGGGATAGCGCTTGAGGTCGAACTTGACGTCGAACGAGGCCACCAGCTCTTCCACGCGCGCGTCCACCTCGGCTTTGCCGCGGCCTTCAAGGCGCAGCGGGTAGGCGATGTTGTCGATGGTGCGCAGCCACGGGAACATGGCCTCGCGGTAGTTCTGGAAGACGTAGCCGATCTTGGTCTGGGCCAGCGACTTGCCGTCGAACAGGATCTCGCCGGCATCGATGGGGATCAGGCCCGCGATCATGTTGATCAAGGTCGATTTGCCGCAGCCGTTGGGGCCGAACACCGAGACGATCTTGCCCTTGGGGATGTCGAGGTTGAAGTCCTCGTACAGCGGCCAGCCGGCGAAATACTTGGTCAGGCCGCGGATGGTGATGTGGGTGCCGGCCGGACCCGGCCGGAACGGCGCGGGCGTGGGGGAGGGGGCGATGACGGGGTTGATGACGGTGGACATGATTATCGGCCACTCCAGTGGACCACGCGCTTTTCCAGCACCAGGAAGAGGATGTTGAGGACGTAGCCGAGCGCGCCGGCGGCCAGGATCGAGGCGTACATGTCGCGCACGTTCAGCACCTGCTGGGCGTTGATGATGCGGTTGCCGAGTCCGCTGTCCGAGCCGATGAACATCTCGGCCACGATCACGATGACCAGCGCCATCGACACGCCGCTGCGCAGGCCGACGAAGGTGGGCTGCAGGCTTTCCCAGATCAGCACGTCCTTGAAGATCTGCCAGCGCGAGGCGCCCATCACCCGCGCCGCCATCACGCGCTGCTTGCGCGCATTGATGACGCCGTAGGCGCTGTTGAACAGGATCACCAGCACCGCGGCGAAGGCGGCGATGGCGATCTTGTTCATGTCGGTCACGCCGAAGATCATCAGGAACAGCGGGATCAGCGCCGACGACGGCGTCGAGCGGAAGAAGTCCACCAGGAATTCGACGCTGCGGTAGGCTTTTTCATTGCTGCCCAGCAGCACGCCCAGCGGCACGCCGATCACGCCGGCGATGACGAAGGCCTGCAGCGTGCGGCTGACCGAGGCCAGGAAGTCGCCCAGCAGCGGGCCGCCGGCCATGCCCTTGGCCAGGGCCACCAGCGTGGCGCCGGGCGTGGGCAGCAGCACCGGGCTGACCAGCTGCAGGCGCACCACCAGGTCCCACACCACGTACAGCGCCAGCGGGCCGATCAGCGGCAGCAGGCGCGCGGCGGTCCAGGTGCGCGGCGGGCGCGAGGCGGGGGCGGTTTTGCCCGGCGACCCGGCGGCAGGCAGGGCGGCCGCCGACGCGACGGCCGCGTGGCTGGCGCTGCCGGCCGGGGCCGCGCTGGCGCGGTTGGCGTTGATCGCGTCCATGGCTCAGCCCTTGTACAGCATCGAGGCCACGTCCACCTTCTGCGCGAAGATGCCCTTGTCGGCGAACAGGTCGAAGAATTTCTGGAAGTACTGAATGTCGCTGGGGGTGAACTCGTTGTAGAGCGTGTACGCGGCCAGCGGCACGGCTTCGGTCATGGGGCCTTCGATGGCGGTGTAGCCCTTCATGAAGGGGCGCGCCTCGTCGGGCTTGGTGCGGATCAGCTCGATGCCGCGGGCGTAGGCGGCGATGAATTTCTTGCTCTCCTCGGGATGCTTCTTCAGGAACGCGGTGGTCAGCGAGGCCGAGCCGCCGAACCACGGCGCCATCGGATCGCCCAGCACGTATTTGGCGATCACGCCCGCCTCGAGCACGCGGGTGGTGCCGTTCAGGCGCCCGACCGTGCCGGTGGGCTCAAGCGTGTAGCACGCGTCCAACTGGCCGGCGGCGACCGCGGCGACGTGCTGGCTGATCGCCAGCTCGACCACGGTCGCCCCGGTTGCGCCGGCGCGCTCCAGCACTGCTTTGGCCAGCGTGGCATTCTGGATGCCGGGTCCAGAACCGACCTTTTTCCCCTTGAGGTCTGCGATGGATTGGATGGGACTGTCTTTCGCGACGATGAACTCGTCCAGCACGTTCTTGGCGTTGCTGGGATTGGAGGCGAATATCTTGAACAGGCCGGGCGAGGCGATCTCGCCGATGGCCAGGTTGGCCGAGCCGGTGCCGTTGGCGCTGCCGTCGGCGCGGCCCGCCAGCATGGCTTCCATGACCTGCTGCGCGCCGGCGAACTTGAGCGCCTCGACGTTCAGGCCGGCTTCCTTGAAGTAGCCCTTTTCGATGGCGGCATAGAACGGCAGGCCGGCCGCGACCGGCCAGTAGCCGATGCGGATGACCGGGCCCGATTGCGCGCGCACCAGGGCGGGCGCGGCCAGCGCGGCGGCGCCCAGCGCGGCGCCCTGCATCAGCCGGCGGCGGGTGGCGTTGAAAGCGAAGGGCGCGGGGCGGTCGGTCATGCGGGACTCCTGGTCGGGAAAAGAATGGGCGCTTGTAGACAAGCTTGCATACCAGTCCTTCAAGCAAGACCCGTGCCAACCTTCGCGGACCCGGTTTTTCGCCATGATGGGGCGATCCTGGCGCCTCGCGTGAACCAAGCTGGTGCATGCGGCACCGCCAGGGAGCGTGCGTTGCGTCGTGGCGCGGCCGGGTCGCCAGGCGTTAGGATGTGCACAGGCCGGGGCTGCCGCCCCGCCGTTATCGGAAGGGCGCGTCATCGGGCGCGCCGTGGCGTGGATATGAATACCCGTTTTGTCGAAGCTTTCCTGTGGTCCGCCCGGCTGGGCAGTTTTCGCGCGGCCAGCGACCGCCTGCACATCACGCAGGCCGCGGTGGCCAACCGCATCGCCTCGCTCGAGGAGGACATCGGCGCGCGCCTGTTCGAGCGCGACGCCAAGGAGCTGCGGCTGACGGCGGTGGGCACGCGCCTGCTGGACTATGGCGAGCGGCTGATGCAACTGCGCCAGCAGATCCTGTCGCTGGGCCGCACCGGCGACGAGGTGTTCGGCCTGGTGCGCATCGGCGCCATCGAGACGGTGGTGCACACCTGGCTGATCGGCTTTTTGACCAACCTGCGTTCCACCTATCCGGGCATCGAGGTGCAGCTGACCTCGGAGACCACCCGCGCGCTGCACCGCGGCCTGCGCGAAGGCACGCTGGACATTGCCTTCCAGACCGACCTGCTGACCGATACCGGCGTCATCAGCACGCCTTGCCTGCCGATGGAGATGGGTTGGGTCGGGCCGGCCGGCGACGAAGAGACGCTGACGGTGCAGCAATTGCTGAGCGAGCCGGTGCTGACCATGAGCCCCGGCTCGCAGCCGCATGAGGCCCTGAAAGGGCTGTTCCGCGAAGCCGGCCTGCCCTTGGGCAAGGTGCATTGCGTCAGCTCGATCTCGGCGCTGGCGCGGCTGGTGCGCAGCGGCTTTGGCCGCGCCCTGGTGCCGCTGCCGCCGATCTACGAATACGTGGCGCGCGGCGAGGTGCAGATGATCCGCTGCGACGTGCCGGTGCCGCCGCAGTTGCTGGTGGTGAGCTACCTGGAGGGCGCCGGTTCGGATGCGATCCGGCTGGTGGCCGAGCTGGCCTGCCGCGCCTCGGATCAGTACACCGCATCGGTCGCGCCGCCCAAATTCGCATCCGCGCAATAGCGTTATCCCTAGGTCGGCTTTCAGTAATTCTGTTGCCGGCGCGAAAAATTACTCGTTTGTCGGAGTTGGCCCCGCCGGCCGAAGATGAGTCCCTTCCGTTATCGAAGGGATTTTTTCTTTCATGAGCCAAGCCTCCACTCCGTCCGCGCCCCACGGCATGCTGTTCGTCGCCTGCGACGTCGATCCCGCCTTCGAAACCGACTTCAACCGCTGGTACGACCGCGAGCACGTCGAAGAGCGGGTGCGCATCCCCGGCTTCCTGTCGGGCGCGCGCTATTTCTCGCGGTCCGGCGGCCGCAAGTACCTGGGGCTGTACCGCACGGAATCGCTGGGCGCGTTCACCACCGCCGATTACCGCGCCGCCTTCGAGCGCCAGACGCCGTGGTCGGTGGCCAACCTGGACCGCATGCGCGACCCGATGCGGCGCGTCTGCGCGGTGCAGGCCGTGACCGGCTTCGGCAGCGGCAGCCACATTGCCGTGCTGCCGCTGGTGTTCGGCGGCGATGCCGGGGCGCTGGCGGCGCGGGCCGCTGACACCGGCGCGGCGCTGGCGCAGGTCGATGGTTTCGTTCAGTCCTATTTGTTGGCGCCGGACGCGGCCTTGAGCGGCCCCTTGCCGCGAGAATCCAGCGAGAACCGCCGCCTGGATCCGCTGTTCGTGATCGAGGCCAGCTCGGCCGGCGCCGCGCAGGCCCTGGCCGAACAGGCCGCCGGCGCCTTCGGCATCCGCGCCAGCGATGCCTGGCAACTCGAACTGGGCTGGAAGCTGGCGGCCGCCGACCTGCGTTGACGCGGCGGCGCCGTCCACACACATCACGAACATGGGGAATCACAATGGCTGAAAACACCTTGCGCGCGCCGGCGGCCGCCCACGGCGGCGCGTCGCCGGACAAGATGAAGAAGCTGGCCATGGCCAGCTCCGTCGGCACCACGCTGGAGTGGTACGACTTCACGATCTACAACCTGATGGCGGCGCTGGTGTTCAACGCCATCTTCTTCCCGTCGTTCGACCCGCTGACGGGCACCATCCTGGCGTTCTCGACCTATGCCGTGGGCTACGTCTCGCGGCCGCTGGGCGGCTTCGTCTTCGGCCACCTGGGCGACCGCCTGGGGCGCAAGTTCGTGCTGGTTGCCACGCTGGTGATCATGGGCGTGTCGACCGGCCTGATGGGCATGCTGCCCACCTATGCCAGCTGGGGCGTGTGGGCGCCGGTGGCATTGGTGGCGCTGCGCTTCATCCAGGGCGTGGCGCTGGGCGGCGAATGGGCCGGCGCGGTGCTGCTGTCGATGGAACACGGCAAGCCCGACCAGCGCGGCCGCAATGCGTCCTTCACGCAGGTCGGGCCGTCGTGCGGCACGCTGATCGGCACCGGCTTCATCGCGCTGATCTCGCTGTGGCTCACGCCCGAGGAATTCCAGGCCTGGGGCTGGCGCGTGCCGTTCATGTCGAGCGTGGCGCTGGTGCTGTTCGGCCTGTGGCTGCGCCGCGGCGTCGAGGAAACGCCGGTGTTCCTGGAAATGGAACAGAAGCGCGAAACCGCCAGCACCCCGATCAAGGAAGTGCTGGTGCAGCACTGGCGCCAGCTGCTGGTGGCCGGCGGCTCGCGCATCGGTTCGGACGTGCTGTACGCGCTGGTGGTGGTGTTCACGCTGACCTACGTGACCACCGTGCTGCACCTGTCGCGGCCGCTGGCGCTGGGCGCGACCATGCTGGGCGCGGCGCTCAACGCCATCGCCGTGCCGCTGTGCGGTCATCTGTCGGACAAGATCGGGCGCCGTCCGGTGTACGTGGCCGGCGCGCTGCTGGGCATGATCTGGGCCTTCGTGTTCTTCACGCTGATGGACACCGCGCATCCCATCGCGATCTGCGCCGCCGTGGTGGTGGGCCTGCTGATCCACGCGATGATGTACGGCCCGCAGGCCGCCTTCATCACCGAGCAGTTCCCGGGGCGGGTGCGCTACGCCGGGTCGTCGCTGGCCTACACGCTGGCCGGCATCGTCGGCGGGGGCTTCGCGCCGCTGATCATCGCCAGCCTGTTCAAGTCGTGGAGTTCGACCGTGGCGGTGTCGCTGTACGTGGCCGCCGCGCTGGTCGTGACCGCCATCTCGGTGCTGGCCGCCAGGGAGACCGCCAAGGCGCCGCTGCAACGCTGAACGCGGGGCCGGCCAGGCCGGCTTCCCCCGCCTGCGCCCGGGCTTGCCCGGGCTTTTTTGCGTCCGTTCCGCGCGCGGCTGTCTGATGGCCGCTGCGGCCGCGAGGCCGGGAAGCGGCGGGGCGGGGCGCGTTTTCATGCCTTTTTATTCGGAAAAACGTCAGGTAGCTGACTTTATTCTGAATAACAAACGAAAATTGTTTACACTCGCATCCACAAAATTCAAGTGTGGACGGAGCCGCCGCGGGGCGGATTTCGTCCAAGTTACGGGAGAAAGTGATGCGCAAGTTGTTGTTGGGGGCGGCGCTGGCCGTCGCGGCATTCGGGGGGGCGGTTCACGCCGCCACGCAGCCCAAGGCCGTGGTGACGAATTATTCGGACCTGGCGCTGGCCGGCTATGAAGACGCGCTGACCTCCGCCAAGACGCTGCGCGAAGCCATCAACGCCCTGGTCGCCAGGCCCAGCGCGGACACGCTCAAGGCCGCCCGCCAGGCCTGGCTGGACGCGCGCGTGCCGTACCAGCAGACCGAGGCGTTCCGCTTCGGCAACCCGATCGTCGATGACTGGGAAGGGCGCGTGAATGCCTGGCCGCTGGATGAAGGCCTGATCGACTACGTCGACGCCTCCTATGGCACCGAGAACGACGAGAACGCCTACTACGCGGTCAACGTCATCGCCAATTCCAGGATCTCGGTGGGCGGCAAGACCGTCGATGTCAGCGAGATCACGCCCAAGCTGCTGTCCGAGGTGCTGCACGAGGCCGATGGCAACGAGGCCAACGTGGCCACCGGCTACCACGCCATCGAATTCCTGCTGTGGGGCCAGGACCTGAACGGCACCGGCCCGGCGCCGGCCGACCGCAAGGGCACGCCGCAGGAACGCCACGCGGGCAACCGTCCGCACACCGACTACGACGTCAAGCAGTGCACCGGCGGCAACTGCGAACGCCGCATCGCCTACCTGAAGGCCGTGACCGACCTGCTGGTGACCGACCTGGAAGAGATGGTCGGCAACTGGAAGAAGGACGGCGCCGCGCGCAAGGCCGTGGAAGAAGATCCCAAGGCCGGCCTGGTGGCGATGCTGACCGGCGTGGGCAGCCTGTCGTACGGCGAACTGGCCGGCGAGCGCATGAAGCTCGGCCTGATGCTGCACGATCCCGAGGAAGAGCATGACTGCTTCTCGGACAACACCCACAACTCGCACTTCTACAACCAGATCGGCATCCGCAACGTCTACCTGGGCACGTACACCCGCGTCGACGGCAAGCAGGTGGCGGGCGCCAGCCTGTCGGAACTGGTCAAGGCGCGCGATCCCAAGCTGGACGCCGAAGTGCGCGCCAAGCTGGACGCCACCGTGGCCGCGATGCAGGCCATGAAGACCCGCGCCGAGACGGTCGAGACCTACGACCAGATGATCGCGGACGGCAACAAGGAAGGCAACGCGGTGGTGCAGGCCGCCATCGACCGCCTGGTCGACCAGACCCGCAGCCTGGAGCGCGTGATCGCGCTGCTGGACCTGGGCAAGGTCGCCATCGAAGGTTCCGACAGCCTGGACAAACCCGACGCCGTATTCAAGTGAAGCTCGTATTCGCCGCCGTACTGGCGGCGTCGGCCCATGCCGGCGTCGCCGCCGCTCCCACCGCGCCCACTGCTCCCACCGCGCCCACTGCTCCCACCGCGCCCGCCGGGCGCGACGACCTGAGCGCCGAGGACCTCAAGCGGGTGCTCGCCATCACCGCGCCGACCCGTGATTTCTCCAAGGCCGAAACCTTCGAGACCATGCAGGCGGGCGCCACCACCACCAACAAGCTCATTAACGCCGACATTTTTTCGCAGCCGTCGGCCAACATGAGCTTCGAGCGGCGCCAGGAATTCCAGGTCGGGAACGGCCTGTTCCGCAAGGACTGGGTCTCCGCGCCGGCCTCCACGCAGGCCTCCGACGGCCTCGGTCCGCTGTTCAACGCGCGGTCCTGCCAGGCCTGTCATACCAAGGACGGGCGCGGCTCGGTGCCGGGCTTCGATCCGCTGGAGCGTCCCGACGCCGTGGCATTGCTGCTGCGCCTGGCGGTGCCCGAAGGCCCGGACCGCGGCCATCCGCGCCTGGCGCCGGGCGAGATCGCGCTGCTGCCCGAGCCCGTCTATGGCGTGCAGTTGCAGAACTTCGCGGTGGCCGGCCTGCCGGCCGAAGGCCGCATGGAAATCGAATACACCCCGGTCACCATCAAGCTCAATGGCGGCGAGACCGCCACGCTGATGAAGCCGGCCTACCGCATCGACAACCTGGGCTACGGCCCGATGCGCAAGGACACGCAGATCTCGCCGCGGCTGGCGCCGCCGATGATCGGCCTGGGCCTGCTGGAATCGATCCACGAGGCCGACATCCTCGCCAACATCGGCGCCGACAAGCGCGATGGCATCGTCGGCAAGGCCAACTGGGTCACCGACGCGCGCACCGGCCAGCGCGCGCTGGGCCGCTTCAACCTGAAGGCCGGCCAGCCCACCGTGGAGCAACAGAGCGCCGCCGCGTTCTCCAACGACATGGGGCTGTCGACGCCGCTGTTCCCCAACCACTACGGCGACTGTACGCCGGCGCAGCCCCAGTGCCTGCAGATGCCGCACGGCGCGCAGCCGCGCTTCGGGCCGGAGGAAGTGCCAGCCAAGCTGATGGACTTCGTCACCACCTACTCGACCAACCTGGCGGTGCCGCAGCGGCGCGATGCCGACGACGCCCGCGTGCTGGCCGGCAAGAAACTGTTCTACGAGGCCAACTGCGTGGCCTGCCACGTGCCCAAGTACGTCACCAGCCGCAACGCGAAGCAGGCCGAGCATCGCTTCCAGCTGATCTGGCCGTACACCGACATGCTGGTGCACGACATGGGCGATGACCTGGCCGACGGCGTGTCCGATGGTTCCGCCAACGGCCGCGAATGGCGCACCCCGCCGCTGTGGGGCATCGGCCTGACCAGGACCGTCAATCCCACCGCCACCTGGCTGCACGACGGCCGCGCCCGCACGCTGCTGGAGGCGGTGCTGTGGCATGGCGGCGCGGGCCAGCCGGCGCGCGACCGCGTGGTGGCGATGACGCCCGAAGAACGCGCCGACCTGATCCGTTTCCTGGAGTCGCTGTGATGGCTATCCTCGTTGCACGCTGGCGCGCGCCGGCCCTGGCCGCCGCGCTGGCGCTGGCCTGGCCGCTGGCCGCCGGCGCCGAATTGCCCGCCGACCTGGGCGAGCGCCTGGCGCACGGCTACGCGCGGCCGGCCGCCGCCGGCATGGTCGCCGCCGCGACCGATCTGGACGACGCGCTCGGCCAGTGGTGCGGCAAGCCGGATGCGGCTGGCGCCAAGCGGGTGCAAGCGGCATTTGCCGACCTGGCGCTGGCGTGGGCGCGGCTCGAACCGCTGCGCTTCGGGCCGTTGGTTCAGGCCAACCGCTACGAGCGCCTGGCGTTCTGGCCCGACACGCGCGGCGTGATGCCGCGCCAGGTGCAGGCCGTGATCGCGGCGCAGGATGCCGACCTGCTCAAGCCGGGCGCGCTGGCCGGCCGCAGCGTCGCGGTGCAGGGGCTGCCGGCATTGGAATTCGTGCTGTATGGAGAGCCGGCGTTGCTGGCGCAGCAAGGCACGCCCACCTTTGCCTACGCTTGCGGCTACGCCCGGGCCGTGTCGGGCAACGTCGCCGCGATCTCGCGCGACGTGGCGCAGGCCTGGGATGCCAAGGCCGACTTTGGCCGCCAGTTCGCGCAGCCGCGGGCGGGCAATGATCTGTACCGCGATCCGCAGGAGGTGGCGGCCGAAGCCATGAAGGCGCTGTCCACCGGGCTGCAGTTCGCGCGCGACGTGAAGCTGCTGCCGGTGCTGGGCGATTCGGCCGACGGCGCCCGGCCCCGGCGCGCCGCGTTCTGGCGCAGCGGGCTGTCGACGCGCACGCTGGCCGCCGGCCTGGAGGGCCTGGCGGCGTTCTATCAGGCGGGCGGCTATGCCTTGCCCAAGGGCGAGGACTGGATGGCGGGCGCGGTGCTGGCCGAAGTGGGCAACGCGGCGCGCGCGCTGCGCGAGGCGCCGGCGCCGCTGGAGCGGGCGCTGGGCGATGCCGAAGGGCGCCGCCTGCTGGGCCTGGCGGCGTTGACACTGAAGAACGCCAAGGCCATCGTTGACCAGGACCTGGCGCCGGCGCTGGGCGTGACCATCGGCTTCAATGCGCTCGATGGCGACTGAGCGCGACCGCATGCTGACCGGCATTGCGGGCGATGCGCCGGCCGGCAATGGGCCGGCGCGCCCCGCGCGGCGCGATTTCCTGGCCTGGGGCGCGGGCGGCGCGCTGGGCGCGGCTCTCGGTTGGCCGCGGCCAGCGCTGGCCGCTCCCGGCGACGATGCGCAGGCGCGCTATCTGGCGGCGCGGCAGCGCGGCGGCCGCGACGAGACGGTGGTGCTCGATGGCGCCGGGCAGGACCGGCACGTGGTGCCGATGCCCGCGCGCGGCCACAGTTTCGCGATCGACGCGCCCGCCGAACGCGCCGTGGTGTTCGGCCGCCAGCCGGGCTTCTTCGCGCTGGCGTTCGACCTGCGCGGCGCCCGCCCGCCGCTCGAACTGCCCTTGCCGGAAGACCGCCATTTCTTCGGCCACGGCGCCTATTTCGACGGCGGCCGGCTGTTGGCCGCGACCGAGAACGATTTCGACGGCGGCCGTGGCGTGCTCGGCATCTACGATGCCACGCCGGGCGGCGGCTACCGCCGCATCGGCGAGTACGACAGCGGCGGCATCGGGCCGCACGAAGTGCTGTTGATGCCCGACGGCAAGACGCTGTGCGTGGCCAACGGCGGCATTCTGACCCATCCGGACTACGGCAAGCTCGAACTGAACCTGGACACCATGCGGCCGTCGCTGGCGTACCTGGACGCCGCCAGCGGCGCGCTGCTGGAGCGGGTCGAACTGGCGCCCGAGCTGCATCGCCTGTCGATCCGCCATCTCGCGCTGGCGGGCGATGGCAGCGTTTGGTTCGGCTGCCAATACATGGGACCGGCCGGCGACCGTCCGGCGCTGGTGGGGCGCCACCGGCGCGGCGCGCAGCCGGTGCTGTTCAGCGGGCCGGCGGACACGTTGCGCGCGATGCGCAACTACATCGGCTCGGTGGCGGCGGACGCGGCTGGCGCCGTGATCGCCACGTCCAGCCCGGTGGGCGGGCGGGTGTTGTACTGGGATGCCACCAGCGGCCGCTGCCTGGGCGAGACCCGCCTGGCCGATGGCTGCGGCGTGGCGCCGGCAGCGAACGCGGGCTTTCTGGTCAGCAGCGGCCTGGGCGCCATGGTGCGCACCGATGCGGCGGGCGGCGAGCGGCCGGTGCTGGCGCCGTCGCGCGAGCGTTCCTGGGACAACCATTTCCGCAAGGTCGCGGCCGCTTGAGGCGGCCACCGCCGCGCCCGCCCGGGCGAGGCGCCGCATGCGATGGCCAGCCGCGGCGAGCCTGGCGCCTTACAAAGCTTGACACACCGGCAGGGCGCGACGGCCCTTTCCGCAAGGCGCATCTGATAAAGTTTTCGGCTGTCTTTTTTGCATGAGGGAGCGACAACGATGGAAGACGCGTTGAAGGAATTCAATGCCTGGGCCCCCAGGCTGGTGGACCTGGGCATCAATCTGCTCGTGGCCTTGCTGATCCTGGTCATCGGCTGGTGGGTCTCGGCCTTGCTGGGCCGCTGGGTGCGGCGCATCGCCACCCGTTCCAGCAAGATCGATCCGACCATCGTGCCGATGTTCTACAGCACCGTGGTCTGGACGGTGCGCATCTTCACGCTGATCGCGGTGCTGGCACGCTTCGGGGTGCAGACCGCCAGCCTGATCGCCGTGCTCGGCGCCGCCGGCCTGGCCGTCGGCCTGGCGCTGCAGGGCACGCTGCAGAACATCGCGGCCGGCATCATGCTGCTGATCCTGCGTCCGGTACGCGCCGGCGAATACGTCGGCCTGAGCACGGGCGCGGAAGGCACGGTCGAAGAGGTCGGCCTGTTCCTGACGCGGCTGGTCCAGGTCGACGGCATCCACCTGACGCTGCCCAACAGCACGGTCTGGAACGCCACCATCACCAACTACAGCCGCAACAAGACGCGCCGCCTGGATATTCCCGTGCCGGTGCGCTATGGCGACGACCTGAACGCGGTGCTGGCCAAGCTGCAGGACATCGTCGCGGCCAATCCCAACGCGCTGAAGGAGCCGCAGCCGCTGGTGAAGGTGGTCGACTACAAGGAAAGCGGCGTGGTCGTGAACGTGCGCGTATGGGCCGAGGCGGCCAAGTACTGGGACCTGCGCTGGGGCCTGTACCAGGACATCCGCCTGTCGCTGGAGGCCGCGGGCTTCCAGGCGCCGATCCCGCTGCGCGAGATCCAGAATCCCAAGGCCAGCGAGCCCAAGGCTGGCGCCGCGGCCTGAGGGTACGGCCGGCAATAAAAAAGGGCGTCCCGGCCAATGGCGGGACGCCCTTTTCGCATGGCGCGGCGAGGGCCGCGTGGCGGGCTCAGGCCTGCACCGCGAGCCGCGCCAGTTCGGCCTTGATCCAGCCGGCGATCTCGCGCTGGCGCTGGGCGGGCATGCGGTCGATGATGGCCGTCACGCTGACCGCGAGCAGCGGCGCGCCATGGTTGTCGAGCAGGGCGCAGCCCACGCCCAGCGCGCCGCGCACGGCGTGGTTGCCCACCACCGAATAGCCGCGCGCGCGGGTGTTCTCGATCAGGCGGAACATTTCCTGCGGCGTCATGCCGCCGTATTCGTCGAGCCGGCTGGAGTTGCGTTCGACGATGCCGCGCGCCACGTCGTCGGGCAGCGCCGCCAGCAATGCCATGCCGCCCGAACCCACGCCCAGCGGCTGGCGCTTGCCGGCGTAGGTGGCCAGGATCTGCACCGGGTAGCTGCCGATCTCGCGATGCAGGCTGATGGAATCGTCCTCGTCGCGCACCACCAGGAACACGGCGTCGCCGGTGCGGTCGGCCAGGCGCCGCAGCACCGGCAGCAGCTGGCGCACGCGCGGATCGCGCGAGCGGGTGTCGGGGTCCACCGCCAGCTGGGCGCGGTATTTCTTGGTGCCCGTCACCGGCAGCACCAGGCCCGCGTCGAGCAGGGCCGCCAGCAGGCGATAGATGGTGGGACGCTGGATGCCCGTCAGGCGGGCGATATCGGTCACGCTGAGCCCGTCGGGCCCCTGGTCTCGCAGGGCGGCCAGAACGGCCAATCCGCGCCGCAATGTGCGGGGGCCTGCGGCCGCGGCATCGCTGTCTTGCATGCAACTCTCTGAAATCTTGGGGGTTATTGCGGAATGGTCAAGGGAAAACCATAGTCCGTAGCGTGGACTCTACCTTGATGCTCCGCTCGTGTATAGCTCAGAATGCAGCATCCAATAATTCAAATCGTCCATGTAATGGACAGTATCAGCACGGAGACTATATGATGACCGGTCAAAAGCCTGGACTGCGGCGTCTTGCCGCCACGCTACTGGCTACCGCCGCAAGCGCTTTCGCCATGGGTTCCGCCCAGGCCGCCTATCCCGATAAACCTGTCCGCATCGTGGTCGGCTTTTCCGCCGGCGGCACCACCGATGTGATCGCCCGCATCATGGCCAAGGAGCTGACCGAGGCCCTGGGCCAGTCGTTCGTGGTCGAGAACAAGCCGGGCGCCGGCAGCAACATCGCCACCGACCAGGTGCAGCGCGCCGCGCCGGACGGCTACACGCTGCTGTTCGTGGCGGTCACCAGCGCCATCAACCAGACGCTGTACAAGAATGTCACGTTCGACCTGACGAAGGACTTCACTCCCGTGGCGCTGGGCGCCAAGGTGCCGAACATCCTGGTGGTCAACCCGCAGGTGCCGGTCAAGACGGTGCAGGAACTGGTCGACTACGCCAAGAAAAACCCGGGCAAGCTGGCGTTTGCCTCGTCCGGCAGCGGCACCTCGATCCACATGGCCGGCGAGCTGTTCAAGATGCAGGCCGGCATCGACGTGCTGCACGTGCCCTACAAGGGCAGCGCCCCGGCCATCACCGACCTGATCGGCGGCCAGGTGCAGTTCATGTTCGACAACATGCCGTCGGCCTGGCCGCACGCCCAGTCGGGCAAGCTGCGCGCGCTGGCGGTGACCACGGCCGAGCGCTCCAAGAGCGCGCCGGACCTGCCCACCATGAAGGAAGCGGGCTTCGCCAACTTCGACGTGTCGTCGTGGTTCGGCCTGATCGCCCCGGCCGGCACGCCGCCCGAGGTGGTCAACAAGCTCAACGCCGCCATGGTCAAGGCGCTGGACAAGCCCGAAGTGCAGACCAGCTTCGAAAAGCTGGGCGCCGTGGGCGTCAAGACCACGCCGGCCGAGTTCGGCCAGTTCATCAAGTCGGAAGTGGAAGGCTGGGCGCCGGTGGTGAAGGCGTCGGGCGCCAAGGTCGACTGATCGCGCGCTTCGTGCCCCGGCGGGCCAACCGCCGGCGGCCGATGACAGGGGACGGGCCGATGCCCGTCCCTATTTTTTTGCGTCGCCGTCGCGGCGGGCCGTGGCCAGCATGGCGGTGCAGACCCCGCGCATCATGTCGACCTCGTCGCGGGTCAGGGCGACCCTGGAAAACAGGTGCCGCATGCGCGGCAGCAGCTTCTTGGGATGGGCCGGGTCCAGGAACCGCACGCCCACCAGCGCTTCTTCCCAGTGCGCCAGGAAGGCCTGCACCGCCTCGCCCGAGGCCGGCTCGGCGCCGCGCGAGGGCGCCTGCGCGGTCGAGGCCGGCAGCAACGGGGCGCCCTGGTCCACCAGCAGCGCGTAGCGCAGCTCCCAGGCCGCCAGTTGCAGCGCCTGGGCGACGTTCAGCGAGCTGTACTCGGGGTTGGCCGGAATGTGGCAGATGCGGTGGCACAGTCCGATCTGGTCATTGGTGAGACCGGCGCGCTCGGTGCCCAGCACGATGGCGGTGCAGCCCTCGGCGGTTTCGGCCAGATGGGCGCAGGCCAGGTCGGCGGCCTGGCGGATGTCGCAGGGCGGGGGGCCGAGGTCGCGCACCCGCGCGGTCAGGGCGAACGCCAGGGTCACGGGCGCCAGCGCCTCTTCCAGGGTATCGTAGATGCGCGCGTTTTCCAGCACGTCCAGGGCGCCGCTGGCCAGGGCCACGGCCTCCGGCTGGCTGGTGACATCGGCGAATTTGGGGCCCACCAGCACCAGTTCGGAGAAGCCCATGGTCTTGATCGCGCGGGCCGCCGAACCGACGTTTCCGGGGTGGCTGGGGTTCACCATGATGAAGCGAACGCGTGAAAATGCTTGAGTCATTTAAAATGGCACGTTTGGCTTAGTGCCTTCCTGGTTTTTTGAGCCGGTTTCCCCCTGTCGGGGGCGGCGGATCCGGGGGGGTGGCTAGCGGCCTACCCACCGCATACGTACGGAATTTTATGCACCCGATGCTCAACATCGCCATCAAGGCGGCCCGGCGTGCCGGCACCATCATCAACCGTGCCAGCATGGATTTGGAACGACTCAGCGTGGCTCGCAAGGGGCCGCGCGATTATGTCACGGAAGTCGATCGCGCCGCCGAGGAGTCCATCGTCGAGACGCTGCGCGCCGCCTATCCGGACCATGCCGTCCTGGGCGAGGAATTCGGCTTGCAGGGCCCCGACCAGGCCGAATTCCAGTGGATCATCGATCCGCTGGACGGCACCACCAACTTCATCCACGGCCTGCCCAACTACGCCGTGTCGATCGCGCTGACCCAGCGCGGCCAGGTCACGCAGGCGGTCATCTATGATCCCTCGCGCAACGAACTGTTCACCGCCAGCCGTGGCAGCGGCACCTTCCTGAACGACCGCCGCGTGCGCGTCTCGGGCCGCACCCGCTACCACGAGGCCCTGCTGGGCGCGCACTGGCCCAACTCGGGCGACCTTGAACAAGGCTCGCAGCGTTTCCGCGCCATGGCCGAAGGCAGCACCGGCGTGCGCCGCCTGGGCGCCACCGTGCTGGACCTGGCCTATGTCGCCTGCGGTCGCCTGGACGGCTTCTGCGGCGTGGGGCTGAAGCCCTGGGACCTGGCGGCCGGCAGCCTGATGGTGCTGGAAGCCGGCGGCCTGGTCGCCGACTTCGACGGCGAGCAAGGCTGGATGGACTCCGGCAACGTGCTGGCCGCCAGCCCGAAGATCTTCACGCAGATGCTGTCGGCGCTGAACCCGACGCCGGCGGCCTGACGCCCTGGCGCGATCCCGACGCGCTCCCGAAGCCGGCCCCCGTGGCCGGCTTTTTTTGCGCGTGTCACTTGCGCGGACCCGCGCGCGGCAAGCCTCCGGACAGTTCCGTAAGCCATCCGCACGACCCGTGTCACCGGCGTGTCACGCGTTTTCCGGGTACGATTACCGGTCGTGTAACTTCTGGAGCTCCTGATGGAGTGGCTGCTGGACCCCGCTGCGTGGGTCGGCTTGCTTACCCTGGTCGTCCTTGAGATCGTCCTGGGAATCGATAACCTGATTTTCATCGCCATTCTGGCGGACAAGCTGCCGCCGTCGCAACGCGACCGCGCGCGCATCCTTGGCCTGAGCCTGGCGCTTGTCATGCGGCTTGGCCTGCTGTCGGTCATGTCGTGGCTGGTCACCCTGACCACCCCCCTGTTTTCGATCGGACCGCTGTCGCCCTCGGGGCGCGACCTGATCCTGATGGCTGGCGGTTTCTTCCTGCTGTTCAAGGGCACCATGGAGTTGCACGAGCGGCTCGAGGGGGGGCAGCATGGCGGCTCCTCGGGGCCGCGCGTGTACGCCAGCTTCTGGGTCATCGTGACGCAGATCGTGGTGCTGGACGCGGTGTTCTCGCTGGACTCGGTCATCACCGCGGTCGGCATGGTGGACCACCTGGCCATCATGATGATCGCCGTGGTCATCGCCATCGGCATCATGCTGCTGGCCTCCAAGCCGCTGACGCGCTTTGTCAACGCCCATCCGACGGTGGTGGTGCTGTGCCTGGGCTTCCTGCTCATGATCGGCTTCTCGCTGCTGGCCGAGGCCTTCGGCTTCAAGGTGCCCAAGGGCTACCTGTACGCCGCCATCGGCTTCTCGGTGGCGATCGAGGCCCTGAACCAGGTGGCGCGCCGCAACCTGCTCAAGCTGGACGCGCGCCGGCCCATGCGCGAACGCACCGCCTCGGCGGTGCTGCGCATGCTGGGCAAGCGCCCGCCGGCCGACGAGCCCGACCTGCCCAGCGCCGACGGCCCTGCCATCCCGGCCTTCGGCGTCGAGGAGCGCAACATGGTCAGCGGCGTGCTGACGCTGGCCGAACGCTCGATCCGCTCGATCATGACGCCGCGCACCGACGTGTCGTGGATCAACATCGACGACGATCCCGAGACCATCCGGCGCCAGATCACCGAGGCGCCGCACAGCTTCTTCCCGGTCTGCCGCGGCTCGCTCGACGAGGTGCTGGGCATCGCCCGCGCCAAGGACCTGGTGGCCGACCTGATCACCGAGGGCCGGGTGCGCCGCAACCGCCTGCGCGACCCGATCATCGTGCACGAGTCCATCGGCATCCTGCGCCTGATGGACACCCTCAAGCGCTCGCGCGGCCAGCTGGTGCTGGTGGCGGACGAGTTCGGCGCCATCGAGGGCCTGGTGACGCCGATCGACGTGTTCGAGGCCATCGCCGGCGAATTCCCGGACGAGGACGAACTGCCCGACATCGTCGCCGACGGTCCCAACACCTGGAAGATCGACGGCGCGGCCGACCTGCACCACGTCGAGCAGGTGCTGGAAACCGAAGGCCTGGTCGACGACGCGCAGGACTTCTCCACCCTGGCCGGCTACCTGCTGTCGCGCTTCGGCCACCTGCCCAAGCCGGGCGACGTCTGCGAATACGAATTCCACCACGACCATTTCCGCTTCGAGGTGCTGGAAATGGACGGCCGCCGCATTGCCCTGGTGCGCGTCGAGAAGCGCGTGCCCGAGCCGCTGGACGAAGACGCCACGCTGACCAACGACTAGATGCCTTCAAGGAACCCTTGCCATCGTGACTGATACCACGCTCTATCTCATCAAGGCCTTCATCCTCGGCATCGTCGAGGGGCTGACCGAGTTCATCCCGGTGTCCAGCACCGGCCACCTGATCCTGATCGGCGACTGGCTCAACTTCGAATCCAGTCAGGGCAAGGTGTTCGAGGTGGTGATCCAGCTGGGCTCGATCCTGGCGGTGATGTGGATTTTCCGCGCGCGGCTGCTGCAGCTGATCCGCGGCACCCTCACCGGCGTGCCGAGCGAAGTGGCCTTCACCCGCAACCTGCTGATCGCCTTCCTGCCGGCGGCGGTCATCGGCGCCATCTTCATCAAGTCCATCAAGCAGGTGTTCTACCACCCCAGCGTGGTGGTGGTGACGCTGGTGCTGGGCGGCCTGATCATGCTGTACGTGGAACGCCGCACCCGCCATACCCCCGGCGATGTGCCGGGCGCGGCCGACGACACCGCCTCGGACGAGCGCGCCACCGCCCGCACCCTGGAACAGATCACCTGGAAGCAGGCGCTGGGTGTGGGCGTGGCGCAATGCCTGGCCATGATCCCCGGCACCTCGCGCTCCGGCGCCACCATCATCGGCGGCATGATCGCTGGCATCCAGCGCAAGACGGCCACCGAGTTCTCGTTCTTCCTGGCCATGCCGACCATGCTGGGCGCGGCCGTGTACGACATGTACAAGAACATGGACCTGCTGACCCAGCACGACCTGTCCGGTATCGCCGTGGGCTTCATCGCGGCATTCCTCAGCGCCATGGTGGTGGTGCGCGCGGTGTTGCGCTTCGTGGCCAACCACACCTATCGCGTGTTCGCCTGGTACCGGATCGTGTTCGGCGCGATCGTGGCGGCCTGGATCTTCACGCGCTGACGCCCGCGCCCCGCAAGCCGGGGGGCAAACAGAAAGGGCCGCGTAGGTGACGCGGCCCTTTGCTTTGCTCGGACAGGATGGGCGTATCGCCTAGGCGGCGGTTTCCAGGTCGTAGAACTGCAGCCCGTCACGGTCGATGACCAGCCAGCCGCCGCGCGGCGGCGAGGCGTGGTCACAGTCCCAGTCGGGCAGTACCCAGCGCTCGCGCTTCACGCCGTCGACCTCCAGCACGTGGCGGGCGGGGCGGTGCGTGTGGCCGTGCACCATCAGGGCCACGCCGCTGTCGCGGAAGGCCTGCTCGACGGCGCCGGCATTGACATCCATGATCTCCATGGACTTGCTCTGGTTGGCCATCTGGCTTTCGCCACGCGCCTGCTGCGCCATCGCCAGCCGCTCGGGGATGGTCTTGGCCAGGAACGCGGCCTGCCATTGCGGGTTGCGCACCATCTGGCGGAACTGCTGGTAGGCCGCGTCGTCGGTACAGAACTCGTCGCCGTGGGTCAGCAGCACATCGCCATGGTCGGTCTGCAACAGCGCCGGCTCGGGCAGCAGCCGGGCGCCGACGGCGCCGGCCAGTTCCTCGCCGATGAGAAAGTCGCGGTTGCCGCGGCCCAGCCACAGCGGAATGCGGCTGGCGGTGGTCCGCAGCGCGGTCAGCGCCGTGGCGAGCCACGGCGGCGCGGCGCGGATCACGTCGTCGCCGATCCAGGCGTCGAAGATGTCGCCCGGCAGCAGCAGGGCGGCGGCTTCTTCCTCGGCCGCCTGCAGGAAGGCCAGGAAGGCCTCCGCCGTGGCCGGCGTGGCCGGTCCCAGGTGCAGGTCGGAGGCCAGCCAGATCGGGCCGGACAGGGCGATCTTATTCAAGAACTTCGGCCTTCTCGATGATCACGTCTTCGTTCGGCACGTTCTGGTGGAAGCCCTTGTTGCCGGTCTTCACGCCCTTGATCTTGTCGACCACGTCGGTGCCTTCGGTGACGCTGCCGAACACGGCGTAGCCCCAGCCGTTCGGCGTGGGCGCGGTGAAGTTCAGGAAGTCGTTGTTGGCGACGTTGATGAAGAACTGGGCGGTGGCCGAGTGCGGGTCGCTGGTGCGGGCCATGGCCAGGGTGTACTTGTCGTTCTTCAGGCCGTTGTTGGCCTCGTTCTCGATCGGGGCATGGGTCTGCTTCTGCTTCATGCCGGGCTCGAAACCGCCGCCCTGGATCATGAAGCCGTCGATCACGCGATGAAACACCGTGCCGTTGTAGAAGCCTTCCTTGACGTAGGTCAGGAAGTTCTCGACGGTCTTGGGCGCCTTGGCGGCGTCCAGGGTGATGACCATGTCGCCTTGGTTGGTGTGAAGCTTGACGCGGGGATTGGTGCTCATGGCTTTTGTGCCTTCAGAGGTGGAGTTGGAGGGGGCGGCCGCGGGCGCGGCGCTGACGAGCGCCGGGGCAAACGCCAGCGCGAACGAGCACGCCGTCAGGCGCAGCAGGTGAAGAGGGGAGTAGCGGGACATCATTTGCGTTGCTTATCCTTCAGCATGGTTTCGACTTCGCGGGCCTTGTCCTGCATGCCGGGCACGCCTTCCTTGGCGGCCTGCTTGTAGGTGCGCAGGGCCTGCAGCAGTTGCAGGTCGCCCAGGTTGGCGCGCGCGGCGGCGTAGCCCGGGTCCGCGCGCAGGGCCATTTGCAGGGCGTCCTGCGCTTTTTCAAGTTCGCCCCGGCTGGCATATAGAGCCGCCAGGTTGTTCCAAGGTTCCGGCAGCTCGGGGAAGCGGGTCGTCATCTCGGTGTAGATGTCGATGGCCTCGGCCTTGCGGTCGAGCTGGGCCAGGGCGCGCGCATGCTGGAACATCAGCTGCACGTCGGTGCCGCGCTGGTCCTTGATCTCGGCCTCGCGCTTTTCGATCATCGCCAGGGCTTCGGCGTTCTCGCCGCGGTTCAGCAGGCGTTCGATGTGCGTGGTGATCTGCGAGGCGGACGGTTGCAGGCGGGTGTCCACGCTGGGCTGCATCGACTTGAGCACGTTGGACAGGCCGTCCCAGCCGCCCTCGGGCGGAATCGGGTCCAGGGTGGTGCGATTGGCATTCGGGTTCTCGCCCGAACCGCCGGCCATGGACTGGGCATGGGCGCCGGCCAGCGGCGAACCGGCCAGTGCCAGGGCGAGCAGGGTGACGCAAAAACGCGGCTTGATAGTCACGTGGGCATCCGTTAAAAGTCGTGGCCGGCCGGCGCTGACGCGCGCGGCCGGGCCGCTTGCTATACTTGACGACCGCCATTTTAGCCTTGGTTGAGTTTTTGGCTCGACAATAGGTGAAGCCAGTGGGTAAAACCATCGGGTGCCCGTGGGGGAGGCCTGTTTGGGAAGCCCGTTTGGGAAGCCCATTTGGGAAGCCCATTTGGGACGCCCATTTGGGCAGTCCATTTGGGCCGCCTGAGGGAAGCCTCAGGGAAGCCCATGTTGGAAGCCCCGAGGGCTAGCCTGCTGGTGAAATTTGGACGCCGGGGAGGGGTTCCTGGATCCACGCAAACTGGATGACGCGAACCCGGGCATAGCCCGAACCACCCGGTCGGACGGCAAGCCTCGAAGGTATCGTCCTTCGGGCGCAACGTTTCCGCGGCCGCCACGGAAAGAACAGGACCATCACAAGCGCCATGCTGCAAATCTACAACACGTTATCGCGTACCAAAGAACCGTTCAAACCGGCCCAGGCCGGCCAGGTGCGCATGTACGTGTGTGGCATGACCGTGTACGACTTCTGCCACCTGGGACACGCCCGCATGCTGGTGTCCTTCGACGTGGTGCAGCGCTGGCTGCGCGCCAGCGGCCTGGCGGTCGACTACGTGCGCAATATCACCGACATCGACGACAAGATCATCCGCCGCGCGGTCGAGACCGGCCGCCGCATCGGCGAAGTCACCGAGTTCTACATCGACGCCATGCACGCCGACGAACGCGCGCTGGGCGTCGAAACGCCCGACCGCGAGCCGCGCGCCACCGAGTACGTGGGCGAGATGCTGGACATCATCGGCAAGCTCGAGCAGAAGGGCCTGGCCTACCAGGCCGACGACGGCGACGTGAACTACGCCGTGCGCGGTTTCGAAGGCTACGGCAAGCTGTCCGGCAAGACCCTGGACGACCTGCGCGCTGGCGAGCGCGTGGCGGTGGGCTCGGCCAAGCGCGACCCGCTCGACTTCGTGCTGTGGAAGTCGGCCAAGGAAGAAGAACCGGCCGACACCAAGTGGGAATCGCCCTATGGGCTGGGCCGTCCGGGCTGGCACATCGAGTGCTCGGCCATGAGCAAGTCGCTGCTCGGCCTGCCGCTGGACATCCATGGCGGCGGCCCCGACCTGAAATTCCCGCACCACGAGAACGAGATCGCCCAGACCGAGGGCGCCTTCGGCGGCGTGCTGGCCAACATCTGGATGCATTGCGGCCCGCTGATGGTCGATTCGGACAAGATGTCCAAGTCGCTCGGCAACTTCCGCACCATCCGCCAGACCATCGCCCAGGGCGAACCGGCCGCCGACGCGGCCCATTACCGCGTCAACGTGCGCGAGGCGGAGATGGTGCGCTTCTTCATCGTGCGCAACCACTACCGCAGCCCGCAGAACTACACGCCCGACAACCTGGTCGACGCCCAGAACGCGCTCGACCG
The DNA here is from genome assembly GCF_040084795.1 of Achromobacter sp. HNDS-1. NCBI lineage: Bacteria > Pseudomonadati > Pseudomonadota > Betaproteobacteria > Burkholderiales > Alcaligenaceae > Achromobacter > Achromobacter sp. HNDS-1. The sequence goes on along the minus strand of NZ_CP157584.1, from coordinate 1,297,616 downwards.
CCTGTACCAGGCGCTGCAGAACGTGCCGGCCGACGACCAGGGCATCGACTGGAACGAGCCGCAGGCGCAGGCCTTCAAGGCCGCCATGGACGACGATTTCAACAGCTCGGGCGCCGTGGCGGCCCTGTTCGAACTGGCCTCCGAGGCCAATCGCGGCAAGAGCGCCCGCAGCGCCGGCCAGCTCAAGGCCCTGGGCGGCCTGCTGGGCCTGCTCCAGCAGGATCCGGCGACCTACTTCCAGTCGGCCACGCGTTATTCGGCTGCCGGCATGGGGCAGGGCGCGCGCCCCGAACTGGACGCCGCCGCGATCCAGGCCCGGATCGACGCCCGCGCCGCCGCCAAGGCCGCGCGCGACTTCGCCCAGGCCGATCGCATCCGCGCCGAGCTGCGCGAAGCCGGTATCGAGCTCGATGACAAGCCGGGCGGCCTGACGCAGTGGCGTCGGGCGTGAACCCCCTGGATACGCCCGCCATGTCCCCCGTAGATACCGAGATTCCCAAGCCGGATTATTGGGAAGCCGCCGTCGCCCACCTGATGCGGCGCGACCGCATTCTGAAAAAGATCATTCCCCAGCACCCCGAGGTCTGGCTGACGTCGCGCGGTACGCCGTTCGTGACGCTGGCCCGCGCCATCATCGGCCAGCAGGTCTCGGCCAAGGCGGCCGACGCCGTCTGGGACAAGTTCCTGGAAGCCGCCGGCAAGCGTCCCACGCCGGTGGCGGTGCTGCGCGTCGGCCTGGAAGGCCTGCGCGCGGCCGGCCTGTCGCAGCGCAAGGCCGAATACGTGCTGGATCTGGCGGTGCATTTCGGCGAACGCCGGGTGCACCCCGAAAAATGGGCGGCCATGGACGACGAGGCCGTCATTTCGGAATTGACCGCCATCCGCGGCATCGGACGCTGGACGGCGGAGATGTTTTTGATTTTCAATCTGCAGCGGCCCGATGTTCTGCCGCTGGATGATCCTGGGTTGCTCAAGGCAATCTCGCTACACTATTTCAGCGGCGAGCCTGTCTCGCGCTTCGAGGCTCGCGAAGTCTCGTTGGCGTGGCAACCCTGGCGTACCGTGGCAACCTGGTATCTGTGGCGCAGTCTGGAACCGACGCCGGTCCAATACTGACGCAATCCAGGTCGCCCATCTACGGAACCACACTACATGCGCAATACATTTCTGGAATTTGAACAGCCGCTCGCCGAGCTTGAGAACAAGATCGAGCAGCTGCGCTATGTGCAGGCCGATTCGGCGGTGGACATCTCCGACGAGATCGGACGTCTGCAGCAGAAGAGCCAGTCGCTGGCCAAGGAAATCTACGCCAAGCTCACGCCTTGGCAGACGGCGCTGGTCGCGCGCCACCCCCAGCGCCCCTACACGCTGGACTACGTGCGCGAGATCTTCACCGACTTCCACGAGCTGCACGGCGACCGCATGTACGCCGATGACCAGTCCATCGTGGGCGGCCTGGCGCGCTTCAATGGCACGCCCTGCATGGTGATCGGCCACCAGAAGGGCCGCGACACCAAGGAACGCGCGGCGCGCAACTTCGGCATGCCGCGTCCGGAAGGCTACCGCAAGGCCCTGCGCCTGATGCGCCTGGCCGAAAAGTTCGGCATTCCCGTGTTCACCTTCGTCGACACCCCGGGCGCCTATCCCGGCATCGGCGCCGAGGAACGCGGCCAGTCCGAGGCCATCGGCCACAACCTGTACGCCATGGCCGAACTGAAGGTGCCTGTGATCGTCACCATCATCGGCGAAGGCGGCTCGGGCGGCGCGCTGGCGATCGCCGTGGGCAACACCGTGCTGATGCTGCAGTACGCCACCTACGCGGTGATTTCGCCCGAGGGCTGCGCCTCGATCCTGTGGCGCAGCGCCGACAAGGCGCCCGAGGCCGCCGAGGCGCTGGCCATCATCGCCCCGCGCCTGAAGGACCTGGGCCTGGTCGACCGCGTCATCAATGAACCCGTGGGCGGCGCGCACCGCGACCCGCGCGTCATGGCGCGCCTGCTGCGCCGCGCGCTGGGCGATGCCCTGCGCCAGCTGCAGGGCATGACACCCGAGCAACTGGTGGAACAGCGGGTGCAACGCCTGCTGTCCTACGGCGCCTTCCAGGAAGTGCGCGCCTGAGCGAAGCGCGCGCGCCGGCCTTGGCCGGCGCCGCGGCCGCTTCCGGCCCGCGCCCGCCGCCATGACTTCCCGCCCCGCGTCCGACTCGACTGCCGCGGGGACGCCTTCCCCCCATCCCGTCTCGCCCGACCTGATCGCGGCCCTGCGCCGCGCCCTGCAAGCCCTGCCGCGGCCGCCAGGGCGTTTCGCCGTGGCTGTCAGCGGCGGCGCCGACTCGGCCATGCTGGCGGTCCATGCCGCCGCCGTGGCGCGGGAACGGGGCGCCGGCGTGGCGCTGCTGCACGTGCATCACGGCCTGCAAGCCGCCGCCGATGGCTGGCGCGATCAGGTCGAGGCGCTGGCCGGGCTGCTGGAATTGCCGCTGCGGCAGGCCCGCGTCGAGGTCGACGCGGCCGGCGGCAAGGGCATCGAGGCCGCCGCGCGCGACGCCCGCTATGCCGCGCTGGCGCGGCTGGCGGCCGAGGAGGGCATTGGCGTGGTCCTGCTGGCGCACCATCGCAATGACCAGGCCGAGACCGTGCTGCTGCGCCTGCTGCGCGGCACCGGGCTGGCCGGCATGGCGGCCATGGCGCCGCTCACATCGCGTGACGGCCTGACCTATCTGCGACCGTGGCTGGAGCAGGACCGGGCGACGATCCTGCAGGCCGCGCGGCAGTTTGCCGACGCCACCGGCTGGCACGCGGTGCAGGACCCGACCAACGCCGATCCGCGCTACACCCGCGCCGCGCTGCGCGAATTGCTGGCGCCGGTGCTGGATGCGCGCTGGCCCGGCTGGCGCGCCATCGTCGCGCGTCACGCCCGGCACATGGCCGAAGCCAACGAGATCCTGGACGAGGTGGCGCGCGAGGATTTCGCCGCGCTGGAGCCGAGCGCGGACGGCGCCAGCTTCTCGCTGGCGGCCTGGCGGCGACTGTCGCCGGCGCGCCAGGCGCACGTGCTGCGCCACTGGATGGCGCAACAGGGCGCCCGCATGCCGACCGAGGCGCGCCTGAACGACCTGTTGCGCCAGCTGCGCGGCCTGCACAGCCTGGGGCACGACCGCCAGTTGCGGGTCGAACAGGCCGGCCACGTGGTGCGCTGCCATCGCGGGCGGGTCTGGATCGAGCCGCGGCCGGATCCGCAACCGCCGGCGTCACGTTAGCGCAAAGGTGGGGGCGCCCGGTGCCGGCAGGCGCCGCGCGCAGTGAAATCCGCGGCTGACGCCGTCGAATTCTGGCCAGAACGACATTTTTCCGGAAAAAACGACCGTTCCCTGGAAAGAAAATTCCATGGCCTGCGCAAATTTTTACCGTCGGGATAGAATATGAGGTTTTGCCCGTCAACACTCTTGCGGCGGGTCCCCAGCCAGAGTACGAGATGTCCCTGATCGTTCATAAATATGGCGGTACTTCGATGGGCTCGGTCGAGCGCATCAGGAACGTGGCGCGACGCGTCGCGAAGTGGCACGCTGCCGGCCACCAGGTTGTCGTGGTGCCGTCGGCCATGGCAGGCGAAACCAATCGCCTGCTGGGCCTGGCGCGCGAGATTACGCCCCAACCCGACGCGCGCGAGCTCGACATGATCGCCGCCACCGGCGAGCAGGCCAGCAGCGGCCTGTTGGCCATCGCGCTGCAAGCCGAAGGCGTCGCCGCCCGCAGCTACGCGGGCTGGCAGGTGCCGGTGCGCACCGATTCGTCGTTCACCAAGGCCCGCATCACGTCGATCGACGACGCCCGCATCCGCGCCGACCTGGACGCCGGCCGCGTGGTCATCGTCACCGGCTTCCAGGGCGTGGACCCTGACGGCCACATCACCACCCTGGGCCGCGGCGGCTCCGACACCTCGGCCGTGGCCGTGGCGGCGGCGCTCAAGGCCGATGAATGCCTGATCTACACCGATGTGGATGGCGTCTACACGACCGATCCGCGGGTGGTGCCCGAAGCGCGCCGCATGGCCGTCGTTTCCTTCGAGGAAATGCTGGAAATGGCCTCGCTGGGCTCCAAGGTCCTGCAGATCCGCTCGGTCGAATTCGCCGGCAAATACCGTGTGCCGACGCGGGTGCTGTCCTCGCTGACCGACCCGCTCATCCCGCTCGACGAAGAAATGTGTTCGGGCACGCTGATTACTTTTGAGGAAGACGAAAAAATGGAAGCCGCCGTTGTCTCCGGCATCGCCTTCAGCCGCGACGAAGCCAAAATCACCCTGCTGGGTGTTCCCGACAAACCCGGCATCGCCTTCTCGATCCTGGGCCCGGTCGCCGCCGCCAACATCGACGTCGACATGATCGTGCAGAACCAGTCCGTGGCCGGCACGACCGATTTCTCGTTCACCGTGAACCGCAACGAGTTCGCCCGCGCCGTCGACCTGCTCAAGCGCGAAGTGATCCCCGCCGTGGGCGCGCGCGAGCTCTCGACCGACGAGAAGGTCGCCAAGGTTTCCATCGTCGGCATCGGCATGCGCTCGCACGTTGGCGTGGCCAGCCTGATGTTCCAGACGCTGTCGCAAGAGGGCATCAACATCCAGATGATCAGCACCAGCGAAATCAAGACCTCGGTGATCATCGACGACAAGTACATGGAACTGGGCGTGCGCGCGCTGCACAAGGCCTTCGGCCTGGACCAGGCGCCCGCCACCAAGGTCTGAGCGAACGGACACAGCACGATTTTTTCCCTGCCGCGCCTTGGTTGCGGGCAATAGTGTAAAAAGTCGTGCTAGAATCTCGTTCTCTTCGGAGATGTGCCCGAGAGGCTGAAGGGGCTCCCCTGCTAAGGGAGTATGTGGCTAAAAACTGCATCGTGGGTTCGAATCCCACCATCTCCGCCAGATTCCCTGCCTGGCATGCCAGGCAGGTAAAAAACCCGCAGAACGCAAGTTCTGCGGGTTTTTTCTTGGGCATTCCTGTTCTTGGGCATCTTCGCGGATACCTCTGCGGGTACATACGGCGGCGCGCGTTCGGCCCGGCCCGAAGATCTACAGACTGTCCGACGCCGGCGGCGAGGATACCGCATCGACCTGCTCGATCACCAACCCGCGCGTGACCACGCCTTCCTGGATCGGCTGGTTGCCGAAGTACGTAAAGGCAAGGTAGATCGTGATGGCGCAACCGATCACCGCCAGGAACGGCCCGGCCATCAGGAACCACGGCCAGGGTTCGCGGTACCAGGGCTTGACCATCGGTGGCGCGGCAACAGGGGCGGTATTCATCGTCGGTATCCTTTTCCAGATTCACTCGGGCACGTAGAAACTTGCGGGTTCATCGGTCTCGATCGACCGGTTTTCCTGATCGCGGGCACGGGCCCGCAGCGTGATCGGGTGCGCGCCCGGCTCGGCCCCGGCCGGCGCGCGGATCACCATCGGCACCAGCTTGTTGGCCGCCGCCTCGACCTGCACCACGTCCGACTCGCCCTGCCCGGCGCGCACCGCCAGGCCGGGCAGCCCCTCGGCCGACAGCCGCAAGCGCAGCGGCGAGTCCGAGGTGTTGATGATCTGCAGCCGATACACGTTCTCGATCATGCCGCCGGCCACCTCTCGACCCAGCGCGCCGCGATCGCGGATCACGTCCACCCGCAGCGGGTTGCGCATCGCCAGCGAGGTCACGAACGCCACCGCCAGCCCCAGGATCAGCGTGCCGTAGATCAGCACGCGCGGGCGCAGCAGGTGCGAACGCGCGCTTTGTGTCGACAGCCCGTCCAGCATGGCGCGCTCGGACGTGTAGCGGATCAGCCCGGACGGATACTGCATCTTGTCCATCACCTGCTCGCAGGCATCGATACAGGCGCCGCAGCCAATGCACATGTATTGCAGGCCCTCGCGGATGTCGATGCCGGTCGGACAGACCTGCACGCACAGGCTGCAATCGACGCAGTCGCCCAACCCCGCGGCCTTGTGATCGACCTTGCGCGAACGGCCGCCGCGCGGATCGCCGCGACGTTTGTCATAGGTCACGACGAAGGTATCGGGATCGACCATCACGCTCTGGAAGCGCGCGTACGGGCACATGTACTTGCAGACCGACTCGCGCATGAAGCCGGCGTTGCCCCAGGTGGCGAACCCGTAGAGCACCATCCAGAACCATTGCCCCGGGCCCAGCTGCAGCGTGAACAGCTCGTGGCCCAGCTCGCGGATCGGCGCGAAGTAGCCGATGAAGGTCGAGCCGGTCCACCAGGCCAGCGCGATCCACAGGAAGTGCTTGGTGACCTTCAGGCGCGCCTTGCGCCAGGTCCAGGGCGATTCATCCAGGCGGATGCGGGCGACGCGGTCGCCTTCGACCTTGCGCTCGATCCACATGAAGATCTCGGTGTAGACCGTCTGCGGACAGGCGTAGCCGCAGAACAGCCGCCCGGCCACCGCGGTGAACAGGAACAGCGCCAGCGCCGAGATCACCAGCAGCACCGCCAGGTAGACCACGTCCTGCGGCCACAGCACCAGGCCGAACAGGTAGAACTTGCGCGCGCCCAGGTCGAACAGCACCGCCTGGCGGCCGTTCCATTGCAGCCACGGCAGGCCGTAGAAGATCAGTTGGGTGAGGAAGACGAAGGCGATGCGCCAGCGCGCGAAGATGCCGCTGACCGAGCGCGGGTAGATCTTGCCGCGCACGCCGGCCAGGGTCTGCTCCAGCGTTTCCTGGCCCGGACGCGGCGGCCGCACGTGCGGCCGCCAGGGTGGCGGGTCGCCGCCAGGCGGACTGCTGACGCTTGAGGTTGACCCATCATCCATGGGGCGAGGCCTAGTCGGCCGGGCCGGCCGGCGGGGCCGGCCGCGCCTGCGCGTCGGGCTTGTTCGACAGGCCCCAGACCCAGGCCGTCAGGAGCTTGATCTGCACCGGCGTCAGGATGTCGCCGTGCGCCGGCATGTGATTTTCGCGCCCATCCAGGATGGTCTTGACGATGGACGCTTCCGAACTGCCGTAAAGCCAGACTTCGTCGGTCAGATTCGGCGCGCCCAGGACCTGGTTGCCCTTGCCATCGACACCGTGACAGGCAATGCAGTAGGTCTGATAGCCGCGCTGGCCACGCAATACCCGCTCCGGATCCGCGTCCAGCCCCGACAGCGACCGCACGTATTGCGCGATGTCGCCGGCAGCCTTGGGGGCGATGGCGGCTTTCCAGGCCGGCATCACGCCGACGCGGCCATAAGTGATGGTCTGCATGATGGTGTCGGGCGAGCCGCCATACAGCCAGTCCTTGTCGGCCAGGTTGGGAAAGCTGGGCCCGCCCTTGGCGTCGGAACCGTGGCATTGCGCGCAGGTGTTCAGGAACAGGCGCTGGCCGATCTCCCGGGCGCCCGGGTCCGCGGCGATCTGCGGCACGGTCATGGTCTCGAAGCGCGCGTAGATCGGGCGCACGGCCTCGGCCATCCTGGCCTGCTGCCGCGCCACTTCGTCGGCGCTGCTGTAGCCCAGCAGGCCTTGGTATGTTCCCAGGCCCGGCATCAAGAACAGGTAGCCCAGCGCGACCGCGCACGCCAACAAGAACATCCAGGTCCACCAGCCCGGCACCGGGTTGTTCAGTTCGGTCAGGTCGCCATCCCAGACATGGCCGGTGTCGTCCGCCTGGCCGCCGGCCGGCTTGGCGCCGAGCCAGCGGCGTTGCGAGTACAGCAGCGTCACGCAGAACACCACGCCGCCGACCGCGACGATGGAGATGAAGTAGCCCCAGAAGCCGCTGACGAAATCGCTCATGGCCGATCCGCTCCGTCTTGTTGTGCCGGCCCGAATTCATCGGGCAGCGCGAACGGCAGCATCGCCGATTCGTTGTTGGCGCCCTGGCGGCCGCGCGAGCAGGCCCACCAGACGATGCCGAGGAAGGTTGCCATCGAGATCGCGGTGACGATTGCGCTTACGTAGGCCATGATCAACCTCCCGAGGCGGCGGGCTGCGCCGCCTGCCTGGCTTCTTCGGCCTTCTTGGCCTCTTCCGCCTTCCTGGATTCCTCGGCCTTCCTGGCATCTTCCGCCTTCCTGGCCTGCTGCGCCTTGCGCACGCCTACGCCTAGCCCTTGCAGGTAGGCTACCAGCGCGTCCTCTTCGGTCTTGCCTTCGATGGCCTTGGGCGCGGCGGCGATCTCTTCGTCGGTATACGGTACGCCCAGGGCCCGCAGCGCGCGCATGCGCTGCTCGACGTTCTGGCCGGTGATCACCGTCTTTTCCAGCCATGGATAGGCCGGCATGTTGGACTCGGGCACCACCAGGCGCGGGTTGCGAAGGTGGATGCGATGCCACTCGTCGGAGTAGCGTTCGCCCACGCGCGCCAGATCCGGGCCGGTGCGCTTGGAACCCCACAGGAAGGGATGGTCGTACATGGACTCCGCGGCCAGCGAGTAGGGGCCGTAACGTTGCACTTCGGCCGCCAATACACGAATCTGCTGCGAGTGGCAGCCCACACAGCCTTCGCGGATGTAGACGTCGCGCCCCATCAGGCGCAGCGGGCTGTAGGGTTCGACCCCTGCCACCGGCTGCGTGGTGCTGTGTTGGAAAAACAGCGGCACGATCTGCACCAGCCCGGCGAAGGACACCACCAGGATGCTGGCGATGATCATCCAGCCGATGTTCTTTTCGAGCGTCTGGTGGGAGAAAAATCCTTGTTGCTTGTCGGCCATGATGTCCTCGTCAAGCGGTGGCCGGTGCGCCGACGGCGTGGGCGGTGTCCGGCGGAATGGCGGGGTTGACCGCCTTCGCGCCGCTCACCGTCTTCCATACGTTCCAGGCCATGATCCAGATACCCGACAAGTAGAGCGTGCCGCCCAGCAGCCGGATCAGGTAATACGGCACCCGGGTCTTGAGCTCTTCGACGAAGCTGTACACCAGCGTGCCGTCGGCCGCCGTGTCGCGCCACATCAGGCCCTGCTGCACCCCGGCGATCCACATCGCGGCGATGTACAGCACCACGCCGATGGTGGCGATCCAGAAGTGCAGTTCGATAGCCTTGACGCTGTACATCTTTTCGCGGCCATACAGGCGCGGGATCAGGTAGTAGAGCGAGCCGAACGAGATCATCGCGACCCAGCCCAGCGCGCCCGAGTGCACGTGGCCGATGGTCCAGTCGGTGTAGTGCGACAGCGCGTTCACGGTGCGGATCGCCATCATCGAGCCTTCGAACGTGGCCATGCCGTAGAACGACAGCGCGGTCACCATGAACTTCAGGATCGGATCGGTGCGCAGCTTGTACCAGGCGCCCTGCAGCGTCATGATGCCGTTGATCATGCCGCCCCACGACGGCGCCAGCAGGATCAGCGAGAACGTCATGCCCAGCGACTGGGTCCAGTCGGGCAGCGAGGTGTACAGCAGGTGGTGCGGACCGGCCCACATGTAGGTGAAGGCCAGCGCCCAGAAGTGGACGATGGACAGGCGGTACGAATAGATCGGACGGCCGGCCTGCTTGGGCACGAAGTAATACATCATGCCCAGGAAGCTGGTGGTCAGGAAGAAGCCGACCGCGTTGTGGCCGTACCACCACTGCACCATGGCGTCCTGCACGCCGGCGTAGGCCGAGTAGGACTTCCACAGCGTCACCGGCATCTCGATGTTGTTGAAGATGTGCAGGATGGCGATGGTGAGGATGTACGAGCCGAAGAACCAGTTGGCCACGTAGATGTGCTTGGCGCGGCGCTTGATGATGGTGCCGAAGAACACGATGGCATAGGCCACCCAGACCAGCGTGATCAGGATGTCGATGGGCCATTCGAGTTCGGCGTATTCCTTGCTGCTGGTGTAGCCCAGCGGCAAGGTGATGACAGCGCCGACGATGACGACCTGCCAGCCCCAGAACGTGAAGGCGGCCAGCCAGTCACAGAAAAGGCGGGCCTGACAGGTGCGCTGGACCACGTAGTACGAGGTCGCGAACAGCGCGCTGCCGCCGAAGGCGAAGATCACGGCGTTGGTGTGCAGCGGACGCAGGCGGCCGTAGCTGAGCCAGGCGGTGTCGAAATTCAACTGAGGCCAGATCAGCTGCGCGGCGAGAAAAACGCCCACGGTCATGCCGACGATGCCCCAGAACACGGTGACCAATGCGAACTGCCGGACGATACGGTAGTTGAAGGTGTCGGACTTGCTCGCGATGGCGGTGTAATGGTCCATTACCGCCCCTTTTTCAAAACAACAGCCTCCAGTTTCAATGATGAGGGTCGATATGAATATGGGATTCGATCCGAATCATCCGCGAACCGTCGGTCCGCTGTCGTCGTCGCGCAGGATGGCGGCGCCGGCGTTGTCGGTATCGTCATATTGGCCATTGAAAACGGCCCACCACAATGACACGCCGATGACCAGCACGAACAGCAGGGACAGCGGCAGCAGCAGGTAGAGAATGATCATGGGGCGGACCCCGGCGCTTCGGCGCATGCCAGATCAGCGGACCAATCGCGGCGGGCCCACCGCCACGCGTTGCATGCCACCGCCAACGACGACACCAGCATGGCGATCGCCGCCAGCCAGGGCGTGACCCAGCCGACCAGCGCCAGCGGCGTCATCAACAGATGCCAGGCCAGCGAGCCATGCAGGCTCTGGCGCGCCTTGCGCTGCGCCTGGGCCAGCAGCGTGTCCAGCGCCGCGTCGGACATCGACGGATGGGCCGCCAGCGCCGAATGGGCCGACGCCATGGCGGTGGGCACCGCCATCGACATGGCGCAGGGACAACTCATCACCAGCAGCGCCACCATGACGGGAAGGCTGCGGGTCGGATCGATATAGGCCCAGGCGGCCGCCGCGGCCAGCGCCAACGCCACCTGCGCCATGACGAAGCGCGAAGCCAGCCGGTCGGCGCCGGCGCCCAGCAGCAGGCGTTGCGCCTCGACCCGGGCATGCCGTTGGCCGCCCGTCGAGCCGCCGAACGACTGCCGGGCGCACAGTTCCAGGTAGCGCGCCGTCAGCAGGAAGGCGACGAACATGGTGACCGAATCGAAATACACCTCGCCGTGGCCGGTGCAGGTGGCATGCACGCTGGGAATGAAGGCGGCCACGATGCCCAGCGCCACCGGCACGTCCATGCCGGCGCGGCCGTAACGCAGGTTGGCGCCGGCGTGGCGCCAGATCGGCCAGGCCGAATACAGCACCACCGGCACGGTCAGGGCCAGGCTGGCCCAGTTCATCAGCACGATGGCCCAGTCCAGCGTTTCCAGGGCGTCCCTGGGGATGCCGTCATGGCGCAGGTAGCCCGGCCAGGCGAACATCATCACCTGCATCATCGCCAGCCACGCCAGCGACAGACGCAGCAACGCGTGCCGGCGCAGCTGCCGATCGGCGTCGGACAGGCTCGGGGGCTGCGCGAAAATCGATCGGTGCCGCATGGCGTGACGGTTTGGTTCGCAAGCCGTCGTCATGGGCCGATGAAATCCGGCCTCAGCGCCCGGCGCCCTGCGCCAGCCTGCCTCCGGACTGCGGCGCCTCGCTGCCAAGCAGGTGGCCATTGATTTCGAGGCCGTACAGCGAATCCTCGGAATCGTGGTATTTGGCGCGGGTCTTGGCCACGGATTCGGTGTAGCGCGGATCTTGCGGACGTTCATGCGCGTTCATGAAGTAGGCCACGTCCCAGGCTTCCTGGTCGCTCAGCAGGCCGCCGCGGCCCAATGGCATGTTGGCCTTGATGAAGCCGGCGGCGTTCTTGATCTGATGCATGCCGGCGCCCCAGTTGAAGGAATCGGTCCCCCACAAGGCCGGGAAGACCCAGTGTTCGCCATTCTTCTGACCCTGGCCTTCGTCGCCATGGCAGACGGCGCAGTTCCGGGCGTAGACCTGGCTGCCCCGCAGGTAGTCGGCCTTCTGCGGCGGCGCCGCCAGCTTCGGATAGCCGTGGCCCTTGAGCGGCACGCCGGTGGGTGCCTTGTCGGCGAGCCAGAACATGTAGGTCTGCAGGGCGACCAGGACCGGATCGTCGGCCGCGGGTGGCTTGCCGTTCATGCTGAAACGGAAACAACCCTGCAATCGTTCGGCGAGCGTATTGACGTGGCCGTTCTTGGCGCGATAGGCCGGATACATCACGTAGGCTGCCCACATGGGCGCGGCGTCGGGGCGGCGGCCGGCGTCCAGGTGGCAGCTGGAGCAATTCAGGTTGTTGCCCGCGAACTGGGGAGCGTTCTGCGGCGTATGTAGGAAGATCTGCTCGCCTTGGCGCACGGTCTTGCCGAATGCCGTGTCCGGCAGTGAGGCGGCCGATGGCGGCGTGAAAGCGGGGCGGGTATCGGGCCGCGGCGCGGCGGCCGCAGGACCAAGGATTGACGTCCGATCGGCGGGCGCATCGGCTGGCGGGCGAGGAGGGGCCGTCGTGGGAAACGTCGGGCGCCCGTTGCGAATCGCGGTGGCCAGGACGATCGCGCTGATGACCAGCAGCGCAAGGACGGCAACCTGCAGCGGGCGCAGACGGGCGGAGGGCGGGATCATGGCTTGGCCTTCGCGGCGGTGCCGGCTTGCGTGGCGAGCGGGTCGGCGGTCCTGGGCAGGCCGGCGTAGTAGGCGGACACCGCGGTGATCTCGGCGTCTGTCAGGCGCGTGGCGACCGCCGCCATCAAGCCCAGCGGGCCGGGCGGACGTTGGTTTTCACGCCAGAGGCGCAACTGTTCGGCGAGGTAGGTGGCGGGCTGGCCCGCCAGGCTTGGGAAATGATCGCCCACCCCGATGCCGCCGGGGCCGTGGCACTGGTTGCAGGCGGGTATGTTCCTGTCCCAGGCGCCACGAATGGCGAGCCAGGCGCCCACGTCGGCGGGCTTGGGAGACTGCAGCGCCGTGGCGGCCAGGCGGTCGGTGTCCAGGGGGGAGGGCAGCGCGGCGTAGAACTGCGCCATGGCCTCGCGTTGCGCCGGTTCCAGTGTCTTGGCGATGGCTGTCATGACGGGACTGACGCGCGAGCCGTTGGCGATGGCCTCAAGCTGTTCCTGCAGATAGGCCGCGCCAGCGCCTGCCAATCGCGGAAAGCCGGAGACCGGATTGCCTTCTCCGTGGGCGCCGTGGCAGAGCATACAGGCGGGCGCGCCGTTGGCGCCCTGGGTGCTGATGAGCAGTGCGTCAGGCGCGCCATGAACCGTGCCGGGCACTACGGAAAACACACTGGCGAAGAAGATCGCCACGCTCGCCCATCGGGCGCCGGGCAGAAGGCGGGAGGACATGAGGAGGAACGCTGCCGAAGATTTTGGCTCGACTATATTTCCAAAGACGACGACATAGAACCGCTATGCATGAAAGGTAGGACACAAAGATCGCGTTCGCGCACGCACCCGTCGCATCGCGACGATGCCGTCCGTCCTGTCCAGGCGCAAAAAAACCCGCGGAACGTGAGTTCTGCGGGGTTCTATGGCGAGCCTGCCGGTCGTCGGCCTCGCTTGCTTGCCTTGATCCGCGGCAGCCCTGGTTCGGGGCCTGGTGCGCGGCCTCGACCCTGCCGGGTCGGGCCGTCTACTTGATCTTGCTGCAGCGGAAGGCCTCGATACCCTTTTCCACGTAGTGCGGCTCGCGCGCGCAGGCCGCGCGCATCGCCTGGTTGGCCAGGGTCATGAGATTGGCCGCGTGGGTCATGGCTTCCAGGCCATCCTGGCCGGGGCCGATCTTGTCGTAGCGTTCCTTGAATTGATTGGCCTGCTTGGCGTAGGCGAACGCGCGCATGACGTCGGCGTAGGCGATGGCGCGGGAGATGTCGCCGGCGGTGGGCTTCTTCTCGGCGCCGAAGGCCTGGCCGGACAGCAAGGCCAGCGCGAGCAGGGAGGCGAAAGTGGCTTTCATGTTCATCATCAGGAATTCTCTTGCGGGTTGTCCGATGGGAGGCTGGCTGGCGGCGCGCATGCGCGATGCCGGGCGCGCGGCCATCACCACATCTTGCAGGTCGTGCCGTTGTTGACCAGTTCGCCGCCGACGACGATGCCCTTTTCGTCGACGTGAAGCATGGTGTAGCAGCTGGCGACGCCCGTGCGTCGCTGGTAGATGGTGCCGGTGTTGGAGCCGAAGCCATAGCTGACGCCGCCGGGCGGAGGCACGTAGAAGGAGCCGACGGCCTCATCCCAGGAGACTTCGCCCGAGGTCTGCCACATGTAGACCAGTTGTCCGATCGGCAGGTCTTCGCTGGCATAGACGCGGTCGGGCACGCCCCAGTCGACCACGATGTCATTCACGGGCTTGCCCTTGTGGCGCATCATCGCCACGTCCCAGGTGGTGCAGGCGCTCAACACGGCGCCGCACAGGCAGGCCAGCAGGGCCTTGAAAAAACTGAATCGCACGTTTGTTTTCCTTATTCAGATGCTTGACAGGTGCCCTACGCGCCGCATCATGCCAGCGCCCCGGGGAGATGGCGAGAGGGGGTGTGGCGTGCATTCCACACCCTGGGGACGCCCATGTGGACGCGCTGAAACGGTTTTTCCGGGGTTCCCATGGGGCAGGGTTCGGGAAAAACGCGGCCCCGTCATAGGGCGATGGCGGGCCATGGCGGGCGGCGGCGTTTGCGCGGCTCGGGCAAGGCTGACGCCGCTCCGAATTGAATTATTTGATTTGGTTACATATGGCGTGCCGCCGCCGTGTGGCGCCGGCGCGACGAGGAGTCCGGCGTCGCGGCGCAGGGGCGGGGCGGCGCCACGCGCCCTCGAGCGTGACTTCGCGCGCGGCCAACTCGGCGCGACGCCCGCGCCCGCAGCTCGTCTCCCCCGCGCTTTGAGAATATTCTTGGTTTGGCCGCGAGGGCGGAAATCTACGATAGCCGCATGATCGTAAATCCCCGTTCCCGGGAAGCATTGACGGCGGCGGCCCCCGGGCTGCCTATGCTTCTGCTGCATATGTTTGCCGTGGCGCTCGCGGCATGCATCCTGGTGGGAACGGCGCTCTACGCCTATTGGTCGTTCACCGGCGAGGTCTCGAAATACCGCCGCCGCATGAACGCCGGCGCCTACAACGCCCAGCTGTATTTCGACCAGCGCGAAGCGCTGCTGCGGTCGGTGGCGGCCTCGGCGGTGCGCAACACCGATCACATGCCGGTCGCCCGCACCCCCAAGACCTTCGGCGCCACCGGCCAGATCAGCGTCACGCCGCTGGTCGATGCCGCCGGCGCCTATGAATGGGCGCTGATCCTCACACCGCGCGACCGCGCCAACGTGGCGCAGCTGCGCGCCCACATCGTCTACGCCGCGCCCGGCGGCGACGCCGTCACGCGCCTGCCTGTCCGATCCGATGGCGGCGCCGAGCCCATGTCCACGGAAACCGCGCGCTGGCTGGCGCAAACCCTGCGCCTGCACAGCGCGCGGCCTGGCCCCGATGGCCGCACGCCGATCGTCTGGCTGCGTCCGCCGATGGACGAGGCCAACCGGCTGTTCCTCTACGCCCCGGCCGACGTGGCGGGCGAGGAACGCACCTGGGTCGGCCTCGAGGTGGGCGGCCTGGCCAGCATGGTCGAAGCCGAATGCGCCAGCGATGGCGCCGGCTATGCGCTGTACGACGGCTCGGGCGCCATGGCGCTGCACGGCGGCAGGCTGCCGTCGCGGGTCGACGAAACCCCTGCCTACCTGTCGCGCGATTCCTTTCATCTGCGCGGCGACAGCTGGTGGCCGCAGACGCTGGTGCTGGTCAAGTCGGTCGGCGAGGCCGGCTGGCGGCTGGCCTACTACGTGCCCATCGGCGATCTGCTCGAAGACGGCGCCGCGTCGTTCTGGGCCGCCGGCGCGGTGGCGGTCGCGCTGATCCTGGTCGTGCTGCTGGCGGTGCGCCACATCCGCAACCGGCTGGTGCGGCCGGCGCTGCGGCAGTACGAAGCCCTGGTCGACAGCGTGGCGCTGAACCGCAAGATCGTCGAAGTGGCCCCGGTCGGGCTGTGCCTGCTGCGGCGCACCGACGGCGCCGTGCTGCTGTCCAACGCGGCCGCGCGCCAGTGGCTGGGCGAGCAGGACCACTGGCGTGAAGCCCTGCTGCGCGCGGGCGCGGAGACCGGCGGGCAGGAATACACGCTGGCCGATGGCCGCAGCGCCTACGTGGCCTGCGCCGCCACCACCTACCAGTCCGAGGACGTGGTGCTGTGCGGCATCAGCGACATCACCGCCCAGAAGAACGTCGAACGCGCGCTGCGCCAGGCCAAGCAGGCCACCGACCGCGCCAGCGAGTCCAAGGCCATGTTCTTCGCCACCATCAGCCACGAGATCCGCACGCCGCTGTACGGCATCCTCGGCACGCTGGAACTGCTGGCGCTGACCGGCCTGACCGGCCAGCAGGAGCAATACCTCGGCACCATCCAGCAATCGTCCTCGACCCTGCTGCGCACCATCAACGGCACGCTCGACCTGTCGCGCATCGAGGCCGGCCGCGAGGAGCTCGACATCGGCGCTTTCTCGCCGGCCGACCTGGTCGAACAGGTGGTGGCGAACTACGCGGCGCGGGCCCGCGCCAAGGGGCTGGACGTCTACGCGGTCACCGAGGTCGGCATGCCGATGGCGGTGCAGGGCGACGCCATCCGCATCCTGCAGATCCTCAACAACCTGGTCAGCAACGCCGTCAAGTTCACCGAGGCCGGCCGGGTCGTGCTGCGCGCCAGCGCCACGGACGACGGCCCGGGGCGGGTGCGCCTGCGTTTCCAGGTGGCCGATACCGGCCCGGGGATCCGCGAAAGCCATCGCGCGCGCCTGTTCGAGCCTTACTTCCGCGCGCCGGCGGGCCAGGACAACGACGTCGCGGGCACGGGCCTGGGGCTGACGATCTGCCGGCGCCTGTCCGACCTGATGGGCGGCACGCTGGCGGTGGTCAGCGAGGAAGGGCTGGGCACCAGCATCTCGTTCTGCCTCTCGCTGGCGGCCGACGACGCGGACGGCGCCGCGCCAGTGACGCTGCAGCCGCGGCCGGTGTACGTGGATGGCGCGGTGCCCGAGGTGATCGACAACGTGCGCGGCTGGCTGAATGCCTGCGGCGCGATCGCATTACCGTACCGCAAGCCCGCCGATGACGCCGAGCCGGCCGGCGCGGTGCTGGTGCAGACCTGGCCGCCGTCGACGCCGGAGCCGCGCTGGCCGCATCGGCGCGTGCGGGTGCTGGCGCCCGGCGCCCACCAGGGCGCCTTCATGACCAACGCCGTTGGCGGCGTGGCCAGCGCCTTCAATCCCGTCAGCATCTGCCGCGCGGTGCAGATGGCGCAGGATGGGGTCGAGCGCGGCGCGCTGGGCGCCGACGGCGGCGCGCAACGGTCGCTGGGCCTGCGGGTGCTGGTGGTCGAGGACAACGTCATCAACCAGCTGATCCTGCGCGAGCAGCTGGAACACCTGGGCTGCGTCGCGACCCTGGCCAGCAACGGCGACGAGGCGCTGCGGCTGTGGCGCGGCCAGCCGTTCGACCTGGTCCTGACCGACCTGAACATGCCTGTCGTCAATGGCTATGAGCTGACGCGGGCCCTGCGGGACGGCGGCCACGCCGGCCCCATCATCGGCCTGACCTCCAGTTCGGCCGCCGAGATCGCGCAGCGCGGGGTGGCCGCGGGCATGAACCAGGTGCTGTGCAAGCCCTTGCCGTTCATGGTCCTGGCCCAGACCCTGCACGGCGTCGCAAAGGATATGACGTGAAACAGCTTTCAGACTACAAAGTGCTGGTCCTGGACGACCACGCCTTGCAATGCCTGCACCTGCGGGACCTGCTGCGGCAGGCCGGCTTCGGTCACGTGGATACGGTGGAAAGCGCCGACGAGGCGCTCGACCGCATCCGCGCCGAGGGCTACCACCTGGTGCTCATGGACATCCGCATGCCGGGCATGGACGGCGTCCAGTTCATCCACGAACTCGCCCGCCTGAACCTGCGGCCGATATTGGCCGTGGTCACCGCGTGTTCGCGCCGCATGGCCAACAGCGTCGGCCTGATGGCCAAGGAGAACGGCTTCTCGATGCTCGGCACCTTCGTCAAGCCCATCACCGGCGAGCAGATCGCGGGCCTGGCCGAGCGCCTGCAGCGCCGCCCGCCGGCCGAGGCGCCGGGGGCGCTGGCCAGCCCTGGCGACACCGGCGACCTGCTGGATCGCGCCAGCGTCGAATGCGCCCTGCGCGACGGCAGCATCCAGGCCTGGTTCCAGCCCAAGAAGTCGCTGGCCTCGGGCGCCATCGTGGGCGCCGAGGCGCTGGTGCGCTGGAAGCACCGGGGGCTGGGCCTGATGATGCCGGGCTCGTTCCTGCGCACGTTGCGCGAGTACGGCCTGGACTACGAGCTGCTGACGCGCATGCTGGAGGACAGCCTGGCCGCCTACCGTGCCTGGCGCCAGCGCGGCTTTCGCGTGCCGGTCTCCATCAACCTGCCCGTCAGCCTGCTGGACCGCCCGCAGCTGCCGGACGAACTGCATCACCTGGTCACCAATAGCGGCATTCCCGCCGAGGACGTAACATTCGAACTCCTGGAAGACGACGTGACGGTGGTGCCTGGCAATTACTACATGGGCGCCAGCCGGCTGCGGCTGAAGGGGTTCGGTCTGTCGCAGGACGATTTTGGCAAGGGCTATAGTTCGATGTACAGCCTCATCTCCACGCCGTTCACGGAATTGAAGATCGACCGCGCCTTCGTGCACGGCGTCACCAAGGACGAGGTCCGCGCGGCCGCGCTGGTGTCGTCGGTGCAGTTGGGGCGGCAGCTGGGGCTGCAGGTCACGGCCGAAGGCGTCGAAACCATGGAAGACCTGCAGTTCCTGCGCCGCATCGGCTGTGACTGCGTGCAAGGCTTCCTGATCTCGGCGGCCGTGGACCTGGCGGCGTTCAACGAATTGCTGGCCAACGAACCGAGCCAGGGCGAACCGCGCGCCACCCCCGCGGAAAGACCGGCGGCACGCCGGCGACATGGCGCCCATGGGCACTGAAGCACCTATGAAACTGGATACGCCGCTCATCAAGGTCATCCGAGCGTCCCGTCGTTTGAACATCGCGCTGTTCGGCGCCCTGCCATTGCTGCTGGCGCTGGGCGGCGTGCTCTATTGGGGCGGTCAGCGCATCCTGCAGCAGGAAGAGGAGAAGCTGCGCGTCGATTTTACCGTGCTGGTCGGCTACATCCATGCCCACGAGACCGTGCTGCAGGGGCTGTACGCGCAGGGCCTGAATCCCGACGGCCTGCGGCTGGTGGCGCCCACGCCGGTCCGCGAGACCAGCGGTTTCGACCGCGCTTCCTGGGCTTTCTTCGATGGCCAGCACGCGATCGCCGCCATGCCGTTCTCGCTGCTGTGCCAGAGCCCCGACGCCTGCCCGGTGAGCAACGGCGTATTCACCGGCATCGGCGGCTACCTGTCGGACTTCTATTCCACGCGCTGGGCGGCCTCGGTGTATCCGGCGGCGCCGCTTTTCATCATTTCCCCGAGCCAGCAGATCAGCCTGAGCGTGCCGGCGATTTCCACGGTGTCCGGCTACGAGCCGCTGACCCGCCACACCTTCCTGGCGGTGGTCCAGGCGGTGCAGCAGGCCGCCGGCGGCACCGATCCCGAGGACCGTTCCGGCAGCGAGGGCCCGCGCGTGACGTGGCTACGCGACGCCGACCTGCCCGACGACATCATCGGCATGCTGCCGGTGATGCTGCCGCTGAACGCGCGCGATGGCACCATCGCCACGCGCCGCAACGTCTACGCCGTGTCGCTCTTGAACCGCGGCCGCGTCAGCATCTCCGAGCGGGTCCTGAACATGCCCCTGTACGACCAGTTCTGGCTGCAGCACCAGGGCAAGGCCATCCTGTTCGGCGAAGGCGCGCCGCCGCAGGTCGCGCAGGCGGGCTTTCATTTCGGCGGCGACGGCCTGGTGCTGCGCATCGCCGACAAAAGCGGCACCTGGACGGGCTACTACAAGCTCAACTACGGCAGCTTCTTTCGCGCCAACATGTGGCTGCCGCTGACGGTGCTGCTGATGCTCGCGCTGGGCCTGGCGGCCGGCGCCGGCTACCTGCTCTGGTACAACCGGCGCGTGATCCATCCCGCCGAGGTCGCCCACCTGGACATGGTCGAAAGCGAGGAATTCAACCGCACCGTGCTCGACACGGCGCCGGTCGCGCTGTGCGTGCTGTCGCGGCTGGAGGGGCGCGTGGTGTTCAGCAACGCGCTGGCGAGCCAATGGCTCGGCATCGGCGTGGGCGAACAACCGCACGACTCGCCCGAGGCCAACAAGCTGTTGCGCCAGGTGCTGGGCGCGACCCGGCCCGGCACCATCGAGACCTTCCGCACCCACGAGGGCCGGCCGCTGTTCGTCGCCTTCGCGCCGACCCGCTACAAGAAGCAGGACGTGGTGCTGTGCGCCTTCGCCGACATCAGCGCGCGCGCCGAGATGGAACGCACGCTGGCGCAGGCCAAGCAGCAGGCCGACCGCGCCAACGAGGCCAAGTCCACCTTCCTGGCCACCATGAGCCACGAGATCCGCACCCCGCTGTATGGCGTGCTCGGCACGCTCGAGGTGCTGTCCCTGACCCACCTGGACGACGAACAGCGCCGCCATGTCGACCGCATCCAGGATTCCTCGGTGATCCTGCAGCAGTTGATCAGCGACATCCTCGACATCACCAAGATCGAGTCCGGCCAGCTGGCCCTCGAAATGGACGGCTTCGATCCGCGCGAGCTGGTCGAGAACTGCATTGCCTCGTACGCCGGCATGGCCGAGCAGAAGGGGCTCGTCATCTACAGCTGCGTCGACACCTCGACGCCCGCCTGGGTGGTGGGCGACGGCGGGCGCATCCGGCAGGTCCTGAACAACCTGGTCAACAACGCCATCAAGTTCACCGATTCCGGCCACGTGGTGGCGCGCCTGCGGGCCGAGGCCCTGCCGGATGCGCGCACCCGCCTGCATTTCCAGGTGGTCGACAGCGGCGTCGGCATCAGCGCCGAGAACCAGGCGAGCCTGTTCGAACCGTTCTATCAGATCGATAGCCGATCGCATCTGGTGCGGGGGGCAGGCATCGGCCTGTCGATCTGCGCCCGTCTTGCGGAATTGATGGGGAGTACCATCCAAGTGACCAGTGAATTGGGCCTGGGCAGCAGTTTCTCGATCGCCATCGACCTGGACACGGCCGAGCCGCCGCCCGGGCCGTCGCCGCGGCTGGAGGGGCTGCGCGTCTACGTGCGCAGCGCGCGCAAGGAACTGAGCGACAACATCTGCCAGTGGCTGATCTATTGGGGCGCCCAGGCCAGCATCGCGCCGGCGACCCTGACGCCGGAAGAGGCGGGCGACGGCGTGCTGGTCGACGTGCATATCGCCGGCGACGCGGCGGCGCCGACCGAATGGCAGGGGCCGGTGGTGTCGGCGGGCGGGCGCGACGTGCGCGGCGCCGCGCTGTACCGCGCCGACCGCCACTATCTCACCAGCATCGGCTTCGCGCTCGAGCGCTGGGCCAGCGGCGATGTCGACACCGCCAAGGAAACCGTGGCGCCGCATTACGCGCCGCTCAACCTGCGCATCCTGGTGGCCGAGGACAACCCGATCAACCAGGTCACGATGTGCGACCAGCTGGAACAGCTGGGCTGCCAGGTGACGCTGGCGCCCGATGGCGCCGAGGCCCTGGCGCAATGGAACATCGGTCCGTTCGACGTGGTGCTGACGGACGTCAACATGCCGCGCATGAACGGCTACGAACTGGCCGGCGCATTGCGGGCGCAGGGCGTGACGGTGCCCATCATCGGCGTCACGGCCAATGCGCTCAAGGACGAGGAGGCGCGCTGCAAGGCGGCCGGCATGAGCAGCTGGCTGGTCAAGCCGATCAAGCTCAGCCTGCTGTGGAACCAGCTGCGCGCGCATCGCACCGGCCGCGCGGCGACGGTGGCAGCGGGCGAAGGGCCCG
This sequence comes from Achromobacter sp. HNDS-1, assembly GCF_040084795.1. Lineage (NCBI taxonomy): Bacteria > Pseudomonadati > Pseudomonadota > Betaproteobacteria > Burkholderiales > Alcaligenaceae > Achromobacter > Achromobacter sp. HNDS-1. Next base: position 1,275,803 of record NZ_CP157584.1, on the reverse strand, counting down.
CCGCGCCCGCCGTGCCTGTCAATGCCGCGCCGGCGCGGGGCGCGCCGCCGATCGTCGGCAAGTATCGCGACGTCTTCCTGCAGACCATGACCCAGGACCTGGCGCGGCTGGAGCAGGCCCACGCCGGTGGCGACCTGCGCGACCTGCGCTCGGTGCTGCACCGCATGCGCGGCGGCTTCGCCGCGGTGCAGGCGATGGACCTGTACCAGCAGGCCGAGCAGGCCGAGGAACGGCTGGCCGCCGATGGCCTGAGCGACACGGCCAGGACCCTGCTCACGGCCTTGCAGGCCGAGTTGCGCAGGACGTTGGCCGAGATCTGAGGCGGGCCGCGCCGGCGCGGGGCCGGGCGGGATGGCCTGGGCTGGCATCGGGCGCGGCGCCTTGCCTTACCAGCGGTAGCTGACGTTGATCATGCCGCCGTAGCCATGCTGGCTGCCGCTGCCGGCCACGCCGAAGACATGGCCCGACACCTGCGTCGCCTTGCCCACGCGGCCTTCCGCGCCCAGCTTCAGTTCGAAGGCGTTGCGCGCCGGTTTTGCCTGCAGCGTGGTGCTGCCCATGCGCACCGCCGGGTTGGCGTTGTCGTGCAGCCAGTTGGTTTCCAGGAAGGGGCGCACCGCGGGCTTGCCGGCCGCCGCGGGGGCGGCCTGCGGATAGAGCCGCACGCCGACGCGCGACTGCCAGGCGCCGTCGTTGCCGCTGCGCATGCGGGTGCCTTGCAGCGTGGCGTCGCGCGCGTCGTAGCGGCTGTAGACCAGTTGGGCGTTCGGTTCCACCACCAGGGTTTCCAGGGCCGAGCCGGCGGCGAACGGCTTGAGGGCATAGCCGGCTTCGAGCGAAGCGCTCCAGACGTTGGCGCGATAGCGCACCGAGCCCAGTTCGCTGCTGATCTGGTTGGTGTAGCGGCCGTACTGCACCCAGGTGTCCGCATACGCGCCCAGGCGGGTGGCGTCGTTCTGGTAGAACGTGCCATAGATGCCGGCGGAATAGCCCGAGACCTTGCCGCGGGCGCGGGCATGGGTACGCTGGCCGCTGCCGGGCTGGATCAGGGTGGATACCGAGCGGCTGCGCGCGTCGCCATAACCGCCCATCAGGCCGGTATACACCGCGCCCTCGCGGCCAAGCGGGGCCTTGAGCAGGTCGCCGCCCAACTGCAGCATCGCGCTGTCGGTGTCGACATCGACACGGCCCTCGGACATGCGCAGGCCGCTGTCGTGGCGGCCCTGCGCGCGGGCCCACAGACCGCGGCCGCGGCGCGCGTCGGCGTCGTCGTCGGCATAGGCCGGCACGCGGTCGTGCAGGCTGTGGGTGAACAGACGCATGGCGGCCAGGCGGTTGCCGGCGTAGGCGCCGCTTTCGGGCGATACGTTCTTGAAGCCGCCGCCTGGCAGCACGGGATCGGGCGGGGCCACGGGCCACGCCGGATCGCCGGGATCGGTCGGTTTGGCCGGATCCCCCGGGTCGGGCGGGTTAACGGGCGGCGTGTAGTCCGAGGTCAGGTACCAATCGGGCGCCACGCCGCCGTTGCCGCCACGCACCAGGCTGTAGTCGTAGCCATTGAGCGAGACGGTGTTGGCGCTGGCGCGGTAGCCGGTGGAGCCGCTGTCCAGGTGGAACGCGTCGGCCGTGGTGGTGCCGCCGTTGATGGTTTCGACCACGCGGATGCCGTAGGTGGTCTGGCCGCCGCTGCCGCCGGCATTGACGACGCGCAGCGCGGTATTGCCCGAGGTGGTGCCGCCATCGATGACCAGCTTGTCGGTGGGCGAGGCGTCGTCGCCCAGGCGGGTGTTGAGCACCAGCGTGCCGCCGCCGATGTAGTTGTTGACGGTCAGGGTCTTGAAACCGCTGGCGCCGGCCGGCGACGTGAAGGCCACCGTGCCGGCGTTGGTCAGCGTGCCCAGGCTGGAATCGCCGCGCACGTTCCAGGCGCTGGTGTTGTCCACGGTCAGGCCATTGGCGAGGCCCGTGCCGCGCTGTATGACGGCGCCGGTGAGCACCGAGCCGTTCTTGAGCGAGACATCGACGCTGCCGCTGTCGGCCAGCACGTCGCCGGTGAGCCGGGCGTTGCTTGCGTCCAGCGTGACCTGCTCGCTCTCGATGACGGTGGACACGCCGCCGCTGGTGACCGTGACGGCGCGGGAATGCAGCAGCACGCCGCTGTCGATGTCGCCGCCAGCGCGCGCGGTGATGTCCGAGTCCGAGACCAGGAAGGTGTGGCCGCCGCCCGAGGCGAGCAGGCCGACGCCGTCCTGGGTGTCGATGCGGCTGCCATTGCGGAAGGTGACGGTATTGCTCAGGCCGGCGCCGGTGAGGTAGCTCCAGATGCCATTGGCGCCGGCGCCGGTCATGGCCAGGCCGGTGCTGTCCAGCGTGACGGCCGCGCGGTTGCTGACGGACAGGCCGCTGGCGCCCGCGCCGCTGGTGTTGACCTGGGAGTTGCGCGCCGACAGGCTGGCGCCCGAACCGCTGGCGAACAGGCCATAGGCGGTGGCGCCAAGCGTGTTGATCGTGACGCCGTCCAGCTCGATGGCGGCGCCGCCCAGCCGCGCCAGCGCGCCCACGGCGCCATTGCCGGCGGTGTCGATGGAGACCCGCGTGGCCTTGATGGTGGCCGAGCTGCCGTATTCACGCGACAGGTACAGGCCGTGGGCATTGGCGTCGCGGGTCTTGATGCGGCCGTCGACCAGCGTGACCTGGCCGGCGCGGTTGTCCACGCCCACGTGGGCCGAGGCGATGTCGAAGCCGGTGGCCGAGAAGCGCGTGCCGGTGGACGGCAGCCAGACGCCGGTGCCGTAGACGCCCAGCGCCGAGATCGAGACGTTTTCGATCTCGGCGGAAGTGTCCTTGGCGTTGATGTTGATGCCATAGCTGTGGTCGCCGGTGGCGGTCAGGCTGGCGTTGCGGATCCTGGCCGCAGAGGGCGCACCGCTGCCGGAGCTGAGCATGACCGCGGAGCCGCCCGTGGTCAGGCTGCCGCCGTCCATCTCGAAGCGGCCGCCCTCGACGCGCGCGCCCACGCCGCTGGCGGCGTTGACCTCGGTGTTGTACAGCGTCACCACGGCGTTGGCGCCGCTGACGCTGACGCCATCGCTGTAGTTTCCGGTGGTGGTGATCCTGCCGTCCTGCACGGTGACGCTGGCGCCGGTTTCGGCGGCGGCGCCGGTGGCGTTGTAGGCGTTGGTGCCGATGGTCACGTCGCGGGCGACGATGGTCGAGCCGGCGCCCGTCGCGGTCAGGCCGCGGCTGCCGCCGTTGGCGGTGGTGATGCTGCCGCCATTGAGGTCGATGCGGCCGCCGGACTGCGCATACGCGCCGTGCGAGTACGTGCCCAGGGTGGCAATATCGCTACCGCCGACGGTGATCAGGCTGCCGGCGCCGGTGGCCGTCAGCGCGTGGGCATTCTGGCCGGCGCCGACGGTCTTGATGACGCTGTCGGTCAACGTCACGCTGCCGCCGGCGCTGGCGCGCACGCCAAGGGTGTTGGCGGTGGTGGCCGAGCCCGCGGTGATCGTTACGCGGTCGCCGCGCACGCTGTTGCCGGCGACTGAGACATCGAGGGCGGCGCCGCTGCCGGCGTAGGTCAGGGTGTCGCCGTTGTCGAGTGCGCGGGCAATGCTGCCCGACGGATCGTTGATGATGACCTGGCCGAGCTCGGCGGCCTGCGCGGGGTTGGCGAAGGCCGGCAGGGTGATGGCCAGCAGCCCGAGCATGATCGGGTTGAGGGAACAGTGCATGGGTGGCTCCTTGGCCCTTGGCCTTGGCATACCCAGACACATCGAACAGAACCAGACCGAAAAAAAGCAGGAGCCGCTGAAGCGTACTGGTGCGTATCGGACAAAGGCGATTACGTGGCAGTAGCTTTCATGGTGCGTTCGCGGGGGGAGCGAAAAAATAAGACGATTCTTAGATGCGCCGTATTGATTCGAAGGAAACGTAACAAGACCCTGGCGGCGGGCGGGCCGCACCGGATTGGCGGGTTTTATCGAGGGATTTTCAGAAAATTCCTGCTACGAGCGAGCGGATTCTGTGCTTGGCACTGAGCGTTGTCCGGGCCGGCTGGCCGCTGCCGCCGATCCGCCACGGCGGGCGAGGCCCGACCTTGTCCGCGCCTGGCTTGCTATCCCGGGGATGCAGGCGTCTGGCGGGATTCGTTCGGCGAGTTCAAGGCCGCGTGCAAGCCGTGGCGACCGCCGCGCCTTGCGCGAGCGCTTGCAACGACGCCGTGGCGTCAGGATGGGGGCGCGTGCGGGCAGCCCCCACACGGGAAAACTAGGCCAGCGCGGCCAGCAAGGCCCGCGCCTGGGCCACCACGTCGGCGTCATTGGGCCGGAACACCACCGGCAGCGCCTGCGGCAACCGCGTGAAGTGCGCCTGGCTGCTGCGCGTATAGGCGGGGTCGTAATGCTGGTCGATCAAGGCGCGCGCCAGGTCGTCGCGGCGACCCTCGTCGATCATGCGTAGCCAGCCAGCCACCGTGTCGCGGCTGTGCAGGCCGACCAGCCGCAGCAGTTGGGATTTCAAGCCCGCGGGATCGTCGAACAGCTGTGCATAGTCCTGCCGCAGAAAGACGGCGCGGTCTTCCCGGCTGGCTGTCACCGCGACGCAGGCGCCCCGATGCACCGCCTCCAGCAGCGTGGCGGGCAGGGCCACCGCGCCGATCTTGCGGCTCTCGGCCTCGACGAAGACCGGCCGGGCGGCGTCGAGCTCGCGCAGCCGCGCCGCCAGCAGCGTATCGAAGCGCTTCTGCGTCGGTTGCGCCTGGCCCGGCCACGCGCCCAGCAGCGAGCCGCGATGCGCGGCCAGCGCTTCCAGGTCGAGCGTTTGCGCGCCGGCTTGCGCCAGGGCGTTGAGCAGCCGCGTCTTGCCGCTGCCGGTGGGGCCGGTCAGCACCACGAAGCGCAGCGCCGTCGGCAGCGTGTCCAGGATATCGAGCGTGGCGCGCCGATAGGTCTTGTAGCCGCCGTCGAGCTGGCGCGCGCGCCAGCCGATCATGTTGAACATCACCGTCATGGACCCGGAGCGCTTGCCGCCGCGCCAGCAATAGATCAACGGGCGCCAGCCCTGCGGGCGCGCGGCGAAGGTGGTGTCCAGGTGGCGGGCGATATTGCGGGCGGCGATGGCGGCGCCCAGGCGGGTGGCCTCGAACGGCGCCTCTCGATAGCGCGTGCCGACCAGGGCGCGTTCTTCGTTGCTGAACACCGGCGCGTTCAGGGCGCCGGGAATATGGTCGTCGGCATATTCGAGCGGCGAGCGCACGTCGATGATGTCGTCGAAATCGTCCAGCCTGTCCAGGCCGACCAGCAGGTGTTTCAAGGCGGAGCCATCCCCGGGGAGCAATGGGGGATTCTCGCATGTCGCGGCGGTTCGCGCCCGGTCCGGACGCCTTGGGAGGAATCCCGGCATGCGGCCCCATGCCGGGGCGGCGCGCGACAAGGGCCGATCCGCCGTCGCCGCCTTGGCGGCAAACGGCTGCGCGATACCGGGGAAAGGGCGCGGCCCGCGCCGACGTGGGCCGCGCGTGGACTCAGGCGGGGAAGGACAGCGCGTTGGTCAGGTCGCCCATGGGCTGCTGGCCGCGCGCCTTCATCGCGTCGTCGCGGGTCTTCAGGCCGTCCAGGGTCGGCAGGTCGAACACGCGCGTGATGAGGCGCAGGATCGAACCGGTATCGTAGACGGTGTGGTCGACGGTGCCTTTTTTGGCGAAGGGCGACACCACCAGCGTGGGGATGCGCGTGCCAGGGCCCCAGCGGTCGCCCTTGGGCGGCGCCACGTGGTCCCACCAGCCGCCGTTTTCATCCACGGTGATCACCACCACCATGTTCTGCCACTGCGCGCTCTTGCGCAGGCTGTCGACGATGTGGGCGATGTGACGGTCGCCCGAATCCACGTCGGCGTAGCCCGCGTGCATGTTGAGGTTGCCCTGTGGCTTGTAGAACGTCAGCGGCGGCAGCTTGCCGGCTTCGGCGTCGGCCAGGAACGTATTGGTCGACGACAGGTCGCCCAGGCCGCCGTCGCGCAGGTGCGCGGCGCGCGCGGCGGTGCCGGGGCCGGTGCTCTGGAAATAGTTGAAGGGCTGGTGGTGCGCCTGGAAATTGGGCGACGACGGAAAGCCGCTGTTGGCCGTCGAATCCACCGCGGCCTGCCAGCCGCCCGCGTACCAGGCCCAGTCCAGGCCCTTGGCGCTCATGAGGTCGCCGATGTTGGCGTGGGTCTGCGGCACCATGAAGACCGAGGCCGGGTCGGCCTGGGTGGGGTTGGCGGCATCGCGCGAGAATGCGGGCCAGTACGGCGGGCCCATGGTGTTCACGCCAAAGCCGTCCGGCGTCAGCGCGCTGGCGCCGAACTGCGGCGCGCCGGTCAGGGCGCTGGCCGGCGAGGTGGCCTTGGGTTGCAGGTTGGGGTCGGCCGGGTCGGCGCTTTGCAATTGTGCGATCTGTCCGCGGACGTTGATCGACGCGTTGGCCAGGTCCGGGTAAAAAGGCGGCCTGGCCGCGACCAGGTATTGGTGGTTCAGGAACGAGCCCCCGAACGCGCCCTGGAAGAAGTTGTCGCACAGCACGAATTCCTCGGCCAGCTTCCACAGGCGCAGGTTGTAGGCGGAGTCGCTGTAGCGGCCCATCACCAGCGCGCCGGAGTCGGCCCAGGCGACGAAGCGGTCGTTCTTGCCGCCGTTGATCTGCATCTGGTTCTGATAGAACACGTGCCACAGGTCGCGCGTGACCACCCCTTGCGGCAACGGCTCGCCCTGCGGTCCGCGCAGGTCGAACGGCGCGTTGGGCAGGTTGTTCATGTAGGGCGCGTTCTCGGCCACCTGATAAGTGACGTGGTTGGCCTGTTGCGAGGTGGGCACCATGCCGCCCCACACCGGCGGCAGTACCGACAAGGTAGTGCCGTCGCGATCCTTCTGCGTGTAGTCGGCGGCGGTGAGGGCCGACAGCGGCTTTTCCACGCCGGGAAAGTTGGCGAACAGATTATTGAAACTGCGGTTCTCGGCGAAGATCACCACCACGGTCTTGACGTGGTTGCGCAGCTGCGTGGTGAGATCCGGCGCCGGGGGTTGCGTGGGCGGCGTGGCGGGCGGCGTGTCATCGTCGCCGTCGTCGCTGGAACAGCCGGCCAGCGCGCCCAGGGCGGCCGCACTGGCTCCCAGCGCGGCGATGCCCGTCAGGAAGCCGCGGCGGGTGGCGCGCACGGGCGCATCGGTATTCCTGGGTTCGGTGGTCGCGGGCGTCGCGGCTTCCTGCGCGATCGCGCCTTTTTCTTTTTCAGACATGGTGAGAGACCTTGCGAAAGGGGCGGCGCCCTGTCATTGCGCCGCGGAGTCGCCGGATGACAGCCGGCATTCACGACGCGTCAGGCTAGAGAGGCAACGTGCTATCGGTGTGACCATCCGCTGTCAGAAAGCTGTACGCCGGGCGGGCCCGCGCAAAATTCCCTTAGACTGGTGCCCTGGGTGAAATCCGAGTGAAAGCAATGACCGACAACCCCGCAACCGAATCCGCGCGCAAGGCGGCCACGTCCCGCACCAAGCCGCCCGAGGTGCGCCTGGACGAGTTGATGGGCGCCGCGCAGGCGCTGTTCCTGGAGAAAGGCGTCGACGCCACGACCATCAGCGACATCACGGAAGCGGCTGGCGTGGCCAAGGGCACGTTCTACGTGTACTTTCCGTCCAAGCAGGAAATGCTGGCGGCGCTGGGCGAGCGCTACGTGCGTGAGTTCGTCGAACAACTGGAACGCGCGGTTGATGCGTGTCCCAAGGACGATTGGGTGGGACGCCTGCGCGCCTGGGTCCAGGCCAATGTGGCGACGTACCTGCGGACCTACCGCGTGCACGACATCGTTTTCACCCATCCACATCATCATGCGCGCGAGGGCCATACCGAGAACGAGGTGATCCGGCAATTGCAGGGCATCCTGCGGGCCGGCGCCGCGGCCGGCGCCTGGCGGGTCGACAATCCGCGCATGATGGCGTTGCTGATCTACGCCGGCGTGCACTGCGCGACCGACGACGCGATCCTGTCGAAACTTTCGGACTCCACGGCGTTCGCGCGCGGCGTCGCCGACGCCTATCTGCGCATGCTGGGCGTCGCGGTCTAGCGGCCGTCGATTCCCCGTGACCGCGGCAGTCTTTGTGCGCCGTGAGGGCGATGATAATGAGAGGCGTTGGCAATGCCATTGACAGGGGGCCGAGCTGACTGAATGGGGGGGCAGCCGACTTGCGCGGTTTGCGAAACAACGCTATGATTCAAGGCTTGCTTTTTCGCGCGCCCGTAGCTCAGCTGGATAGAGTACCTGGCTACGAACCAGGGGGTCGTAGGTTCGAATCCTGCCGGGCGCGCCAATGATTTTCCTTGTGGTTTTGCTCGCGGCTGGTCGGTGATCAGTACGAAAAGAATCGATAACGGGAAAAAAGAGAAGGCAAGTGCAGTGCCGCGGCAAAATTATTCTGATATAATCTTGCCTCTTTACCGGAGCGCCCGTAGCTCAGCTGGATAGAGTACCTGGCTACGAACCAGGGGGTCGTAGGTTCGAATCCTGCCGGGCGCGCCAATTTGCTTGATGATGATCAGGTGATTGGCTTGGTAAAAAACGATGCGCGGCATCGTTGCAAGCAGTACAAATGGAAAGGCCTTTGATCTCGGATCGAAGGCCTTTTTGTTTGGTCGGTTCGGATGTTGCGCCAGATTTGTTGCACCCATTCATTGCACCCGCTCGTCGCATCCGCTCATTGCACCCGCTCGTTGCATCCGCTCGTTGCATCCGCTCGTTGCATCCGCTCGTTGCACCCGCTCGTTGCACCGCGGCTTGCGGAAGCGGTGTGCGGATCCGTTTTGCGGATTCTTGAGGTGTTTACCGGGTGCGCGGGGCGCAGGCTTTCGCCATCCGCGCCGCGGCGCCGAGGCATGGCCAAATGTTGGCCCCTGAATGTCAGGCCCGGAATGTCGGACCCGGAATGTCAGACCCGGAATGCCGAATCCGGAATGCTGAATCCGGAATGCTGAATCCGGAATGCCGAGGGGATGCGTTGCCCGCCGATCGGGGGCATGCTTTGGCCGCCGCCTTCGCGCACGGCGCCCGGATCCGACACCTCAGCGCATCGTGGCTCCATGCGTTGCCGCCGCGCCGGTTCCGGCGCCGGCCCCTTTGTCTTCGTCGTCATCCAGGCCCCAGTTGCCCACGGTATGCCAATCGTCGCCCAACAATTCCGCCGGGTGCATGGTGCGATCCGAGCCGTTGCCACAGGCCAGCGCGTCGGTGGGACAGTAGCGGTCGCAGCCCCAGCAGATGCGTTCGGGGTGCTTCGGATGCAGGGGAAACTTCTTGGCCATGCCGTTGCCTCCAGGGCGCGCGCGAGCATCTTGGAAGGTGCGTCATGGGACTGCGCGGGCGCCGTTTCAGGGTATGCCGCGCGCCGCGTGGCGGCGTACCGCTGTCACTGCGCCGGCTGTATCGCATTCAGCGTAGCGCGCGATGCGGGCGCGGGATTTGATCCGGCGCAAGGGCGTGCGGGCATGGCGGCGCTTCGATTTGCGGACCCGCCCGGCTTCATGCTATAAACACGCCTCTTTAGCGCGCCCGTAGCTCAGCTGGATAGAGTACCTGGCTACGAACCAGGGGGTCGTAGGTTCGAATCCTGCCGGGCGCGCCACCTCATTCGAAGTGCGCCGATCCGTCGGCGCCGCTTGGCGACAATAATGTCGGCAATACAACGCCGGCAAGACGACATCGACCAGGCAACGCTGGCACGCACGGTCCGCAAGACAACGCTGGCAAGAAAAGCGGCAATAAGGGCGGCCATTAAGGGCGGCAACAAGGGCGGCTGACATCGGGTTGGCCGCGGCGGCTGGCGGCAGCGCATCAAGCATTCTGGCAACGGCCTGGCGATTTTCGCCAGGCCGTTTTCGTTTGCGCGGCCGGTGCGCACGGTCGGCAGCGCACGCGAACCGGAATGGCGATGTTGACGGCCGGGTCGGAACGCCGCTTACTTCTGGATGTCCTGGCGCTGGCGCCGATAGTCGTCGTAGGAGGTCGAGGCCGCGTTCATGCAGCGCTGGCGTTCCTGCATGTCGGGGATCTTGCCGCATTCATTGCGTTGCCAGGCCTGTCCGGCGTCGTAGGCGCGTTGCGATGAACAGGCGCTGGCCGAGACGGCGGCGGCCAGGCTGGCGAGGATGACGAGACGGCGCATGAGGGGTTCTCCCGGAATCGGGTCGAGTGTACAGTCGGCCCTTTGCGCCGCGATCATGAATGCCATCGATATCCGACTCGCCGACATGGCCGATGCGCCCCGCGTCGCACCGCTGTTCGACGCCTACCGCCAGTTCTACGCGCAGCCGGCTGATCCCGGGGCCGCGCTGGCGTTTGTGCGGGCGCGCCTGGAGCGGGCCGAATCGGTGATCCTGCTGGCCACGGACGCCGAGGATGGCGCGGTGCTGGGCTTCTGCCAGCTCTACCCCTCGTTCTGCTCGGTGCTGGCCGCGCCGATCCTCGTGCTGTACGACCTGTTCGTGACGCCGGCGGCGCGCACGCGCGGCGTCGGGCGCGCCCTGTTGCAACGGGCCGAGGCGCATGCGCGCGCGGCCGGCGCTGCGCGCATGGACCTGACCACCGCCCGCACCAATCTGCCGGCCCAGGCGCTGTACGAATCGCTGGGATGGGAACGGGACCGGGTATTCCTGACCTATAACCGCGACCTGGCCGGGTGAGGGGCGAGCGAGGCGGGAGTCACCAGACGCGGTACACGCGGCCGGTCTGCGCGCCCTCCACGCTGCGGCTGTAGGCCAGCGCCACGCGCGCCGCGGGGGCGGCTTCAAAACCCGGGAAGTAGGGGCCGTAGCTGTCCCAGGATTCGCGCAGCACGGTCGGGCTGACCGAATTGATGCGCGCGTCCCGCAGTTCCACGGCGGCGCCGCGCACGAAGCCGTCGATGGCCGAGTTGACGGCGGAGGCGTTGGCGCCGAAGGGTATCGGTTCGTCGCTGACGATGCCGCTGGTCAGGGTGATCGAGCCGCCCTGGTTGAGATAATGCTGGCCGATGAGCGCCAGGTCGACCTGGCCCAGCAGCTTGTCGTGCAGGCCGATCCTGAATTGCTCGGCGGTCATCTGCGCCAGCGGACCGAAATGCAGGGCGCCTGCGGTGGAGACGATGGCGTCGACCTTGCCGACGCGCTCGAACAGGGCGCGGATGCTGTCACTGCGGGTGATATCGACCTGGTGCTGGCCCTGGGTCTTGCCGACGGCGATGATGTCGTGGCGCTGGCCGAGTTCGTGGGCCACGGCGCGGCCGATGGTGCCGCTGGCGCCGATAAGAAGGATCTTCATGGGGAGTTCCGCTGTTCATTTTGGGGCGCGGACGGGGCGCCCGCGCATGAAAGCATTCTGCGGTTTCCATTCCTGTGGAAAAATCCAGGAATGGTTGGAACACTTCATACCCAGGGTGCGTAATTCATGGATCGTCTGCTCAGCATGGAGATCTTTGTGGCGGTGGTCGAGCTGGGAAGCTTGACGGCGGCGGCCGCGCGCCACGAGATGTCGGCGGCCATGGCGGCCAAGCACATCAAGGGCCTGGAGGCGCGGCTGGGGCTGCGGTTGATGAACCGCACCACGCGGCGCCAGAGCCTGACCGAGGCGGGCCAGGCCTACTACACGCGCTGCAAGACGATCCTGGCGGACATCCGCGAAGCCGAACAGGGCGCCGAGGCGCTGCGGGTGGCGCCGCGCGGCACCCTGCGCATCACGTCGACGGTCTCATTCGGCTCGTTCGCGCTGGCGCCGGCAATTGCCGACTACCTCGACCGCTATCCGGACGTGAGCGTGGAGCTGGCGCTGAGCGACGTGGTCGAAGACCTGGTGGCCTCGCGTTACGACCTGGCGGTGCGCATCGGCGAGCCGCGCGACTCCAGCCTGGTCGCGCGCCGCATCGGCAGCTATCAGATGATCATCTGCGCGGCGCCGACCTATCTCGCGCGCCATGGCACGCCCGAGACGCCGGCCGACCTGGCCCGCCACCAGTGCCTGGATTTCTCGCATTGGAGCCGCCGCACCGGCTGGCGCCTGGGCGAAGGCGATGGCGACGGCGAGGGCGCGCAGGCCGACTATCCGCCGGCCAGCCGTTTTATCGCCAACAATGGCCAGGCGCTCAGGCAGGCGGCACTGGCCGGCTTCGGCATCGTGCTGCAGCCCGAGTTGTTGCTGGCCGAAGACGTGCGCGCCGGCCGGCTGGCGCCGATCCTGCGGCCCTACTGGCCGGCGGCGCGGCCGGTCACGCTGCTGTATCCGAAAGACAGGCAGGCGTTGCCCAAGCTCACGACGTTCGTGGACTTCGTCGTGGCGCGGTTCGCGGGGAAGGCGGGGCGGGGGTGAGGGGCGTCAGCCACGTCGTCGGTCCACCGCCGTCAGGTTCAGGCCGTTCTTGAGCAGTTGGTAGGCCTGGCCGCCCAGCCAGGCGACCTTCTCGCCGGAACTGGTGCGGCAGACGCAGTGCGTCCGGGGATCGAAGCGGGATGTGCCCAGCGCGGAATAGGCGTCAGGGTCCGACACGAATCGTTCGATACGATACAGCGTGCCGTCGGGGGCCGTGGCCAGGACATCGGTCAATCGTCTTGCGGTACCGAGCATTTTGGATACCTCTCATGCGCGGGCCGTTCTCAGCGCGGCGCCAAAGTTGTTCGAACACGTCCACCGGGTCGGGCCGCGAGGGCCCGGCGTCAATGAAAGTGTCCTCCTAACGATGCATCATCGAGCTGGTCGGGCGAGACTCCCAGGGCTTCCGAAATGCGGTCCAGGATGATCTGGCGGGGCCGCGGGCGAGGCCGTTCCAATTCGATGTAGATGGAGTGATCCACTCCCAGGCGGGCAGCCATGTCAGCGGTGCTGATGTTCAGGTGCTCGCGCCAGGCGCGTATCAGGCTCCAATCGTTGCCGGTTTTTAGACTTGCTACAGCTGATGGTACGACGTTTTTCGAAACCGCGGGCGGATGGCGCGCGGGCTGGGGGCGGTAGGCGTCACGCAGGGTGTTGCGGGCCTTGGCGTTCTTGCGGGCATCCGCCACGGGGGGCGCGGAGCCGGGTTCGGCGGTGAAGATCGTTCCTCCGTTGACCTGGCGGTACAGGTTTCCGCCGACCCAGGACAGCGCTTCGCCGTTGTCGAGCATGCATTCGCAATCCAGGTGGGTATTGCTGGGAATGCTCTCAAGTTTGGCGATGGTTTCCGTGGTCGTGGCGTGGCGCACCACCCGATGCAGCACACCGTCGGGCGAACGCACGAACACGTCGGGAAGTCTCCAGGAAAACGGAATGATGATCTCCATGCCTGCAATGGCTTGCTACCACTGTATCCCTCTGCGTGCGCGATGAGATTTGGGGTTTCCCCTGCATCGCGGACATACGTTGATGGTAGTCCTGTTCGCCCCCGAACATCTTCACAAATCTTCACGCCAGCACCGGCTTTGGCACCGCGCGAAACCGCAGAATGGCGCATTCGATGCTGGAATCGTCGTGATGCTTTCTTTCGGGGCGGGCGCCGCGCGGATGCCGCCGACCGTGGGGCGACGCCGCGCCATCGCGTGGTGGGCGGCGGGGCTGTCTTGCGCCCTGCACGTGGCGCTGGCCTGGTTGGCCTGGCGCGCGCCCGCGCCGCAGGGGCCGCCGCCGCTCGCGCGTCGGGACGCGCTTTTCGTGGACCTGCTGTCACCGTCGTTGGCCAGTGCGCCGGCGCGTTCGTCCGCGCCGGCGTCGTCGGCCGGGCCCGGATTGTCCGCGCCGCCAGCGGCGCGAGCATCGCCGGCATCGTCCATGTCGGCGCCGCCTGCCGCCGCGCCCGTCGTGCCGTCGTCCGGCGCGGCGCGATCGGCCGGGCCGCGGGCAAGGCCTGGCGCCACGTCGACGCCGGCGCCGCCGCCGCGGCCAACCACCGCCATGCCGGCAATATCGCCGGGATCGTCCGCCACATTGCCGTCCGCGCCGTCCGTCGCGCCCGCGCGAGATTTCCGCTGGCGCGCCGAGGATGCCGCGGCGCAGGGCGCGCCGCATGCGCGCGGCGAGCCTCGCGTGAACCTCGCGCCCAAGGCGGCGGCGGAACCGTCGGCGTTGGCCAGGGGCATCGCGCAAAGCGCGCGGCCGCCTTGCCGGGAGGCGCATGCGCACATGGGATTGCTGGCGGCGCCGCTGTTGCTGGCCGACGCGTTGCGCGGGGATGGCTGCAAATGGTGAGCGGGGGCGCAACAGGGCGGGCTGGCCGCGCGGGCGCCGTCGGCGCGGACGGCGCTTGCGTCAGAAGCCGGCCGCCGCCAGCAGGCGAGGCATGACCTCGGCGGCCGCGCCGCGCAGGTTGAAGTGGGCGTGCGCATCGAGCGGCGTGGCGGCGGGGTTGACCTGCGCCACGGTGGCGCCGGCGCGCAAGGCGCGCAACGGCAATTCGGCCGCGGGATAGACCAGCGCCGAGGTGCCGATGCTCAGGAACAGGTCGCAGTCGCCGGCGGCGTCGAGTGCCTGTTGCCAGGCGCTGGCCGGCAGGCTTTCGCCGAACCAGACGACGCCGGGGCGTATCGGCGCGCCGCAATGGACGCAGGCCGGTGGCGCGATGGCGCGGCCTTCGGCGGGTTCGGCCTGCGGCGGGGAGGCGAACGCCGCGGCCTGGCCGCAGGCGCTGCAGCGCGGCGCGTGCAGGCTGCCGTGCAGATGGATCACGTTGTCGCTGCCGGCGCGCTCGTGCAGGTTGTCGACGTTTTGCGTGATCAGCGCCAGGCCGGGAACGCGCCGCGCCAGGGCGGCGATGGCGCGGTGGGCCGCATTGGGTTCGGCGCGCGCGACGTGGGCGCGGCGCCATTCGTACCAGCCCCATACCAGGTCTGGCTGCGCCGCGAAGGCCTCCGGCGTGGCCAGGGCTCGCGCATCGAAGCGCGACCACAGGCCGGTCAGCGGATCGCGGAAAGTGCTGATGCCGCTTTCGGCGGATACGCCGGCGCCGGTGAAGACGACCACGCGCCGCGCCCGCGCCAGGGCGTCGGGCAGCGCGGGCGGGATGGAAGGAGTCAGGGTATCCATGCCGTAAGGCCGGTAATGAGCAAGTCCGATACGCTGCACGCGCGGCCCCGGGGCTGTCAAGCGCGGCGCGCGCCGGCGGCCGTTGCGGCAAGCGTCCCGAATCGTGGATACTGGAAAGCCCAATTGGGATATTCACTGGCATGGCCCGTTCCGGACCGTGCCCGATCCGGAGACATGCAATGCCCGAAGCCCCCGCCGGCCTGGACCGTCTGCGCCATTTCATCGCCACCGCGACCCGCCTGGCCACGCCCGCCGGGCTGGCGCAGTCGCCCGAGCTGCAGGCCGCGTTCGCCGCATTGATCGCCCATGACGATTGGCTGCCCGAGGCCTGTACCGTGCCGCATCCGCAGTATTACCAGCAATACCTGTTGCATTGCGATCCGCTGGAGCGTTTTTCGATCGTCAGTTTTGTCTGGGGGCCGGGACAACTGACGCCCGTGCATGACCACGAGGTTTGGGGATACGTCGGGATGCTGCGCGGCGCGGAAGTGAACCAGCGCTATGCGCGCGAGGCCGACGGCCGGCTGGTGGCGCGCGGCGCGCCCGAGACTCTGCGCCCCGGCGACGTCGAGCGCCTGTCGCCGCAAGAGGGCGACATCCATCGCGTGTCCAACGCGTTCGAAGACAAGGTGTCGATCAGCGTGCACATGTATGGCGGCAATATCGGCGCCGTGTCGCGCCATGTCTACGACCCCGCCACGGGGCAGGCCAAGCCGTTCGTGTCGGGCTATTCGGCGGCCAGCGTGCCGAACCTGTGGGACCGTTCGGCCGCCGTGCGCGCGGCGCTGCCGGCCCCGGCCGCCTGAGGCGCGGCCGCGCCCGGTCGCCGTGTGGCGCGGGCCGGCTTTACGCGGCCAGCCTGGCGCGGCCAAGCCTGTTCGCCGCGCTTGCGGCGTGCTATGTTCGCGTCCTAAATATTGGGAAAATCCAGAATAATGGACAAGACACTGCTCAAGGGGCTGATGGTGCTGGAGGCGGTCACCGACGTCGATAATCCGCCGCGCACCATCGATGCGCTGGCGGCCCGGGTCGGGCTGACGCGCAGCAATACCCATCGCACGCTGCAAACCCTGATCCATGCCGGCTATGTCATCCGCGACGAGGATGGCGGCGGCTATCGCGGCGCGGTGCGACTGTTCGAGCTGGCGGCGCGCCAGCTCGGCCAGCTGGACCTGCGCAAGCTGGCCGCGCCGTTCATGCGCACGCTGGCCGACCAGACCGGCGAAACGGTGCACTTGTCGGTGCTGGATGGTTTCGACGTGGTCTACGTCGACAAGATCGACAGTCCGCAGCCGATCCGCGCCTATTCCATGGTGGGCGGGCGCGCGCCGGCCTATGCCGTGGCCACCGGCAAGGCGCTGCTGGCGTACCAGGCCGACGGCTATGTCGAGCGTTATGCGGACAAGCTGGCGCGGCACACGCCGGCGACGCTGGTGTCGATGGCCCTGCTCAAGGATGAACTGCGCAAGGTGGCGCGCGCCGGCTACGCGATCAATCGCGGCGAGTGGCGCGAGGGCGTGGGCGGACTGGCGGTGGCCTTGTTCAACAGCCTGGACCAACCGGTGGCGGCGGTTGGCATTTCCGGACCGCTGGACCGCCTGGGGGCGGCCCGCATGAAGCAACTGGCGCCGGACGTGGCCGCCTGTGCCCAGGCCATTTCGCGGGGCATGGGCTACCGGCGCGGCTTCCTGGGCGAATGAGCGCTGCGGTGTCCGCCACGGGATGTTCCTGAATCCTGAATATTGGGATTCAAATTTCAATTAATGATTTACCGAGGATTCCGCCCGATGCTATGCTGGGCGGCGATCGCACCCTGCCAGCGGGGTTCGCCAACAGAGCCAAGCAAGGCGCATGACGGCCCGCTGCATCCCCCAGGATGACACGGCCCAGGCGGCACGCTTGGATTCTTTTTCTTGTCCCATATATTGATTCCGTATAACGAGAGGTCGACATGACTCCTGGCTCGGCATTGGCCGGCATCACCGTGCTCGAGATCTGCAACGTCGCGGCGGGGCCGTTCTGCGGCATGCTGCTGGCGGACATGGGCGCCGACGTGATCAAGCTGGAAAACCCGGAAGGGGGCGACACGCTGCGCAGCTGGCCGCCCTTGAGCCAGGGCTATAGCGAGAACTTCGCTTCGCTCAACCGCAACAAGCGCTCGGTCACGCTGAACCTGAAGGATCCGGCCGACCTGGCGCTGGCGCGCGAGCTGGCCGCCGGCGTCGACGTGCTGATCGAGAACAATCGGCCTGGCGTGATGGATCGCCTGGGGTTGGGCTATGCGGCATTGCGCGAGGCCAATCCGCGCCTGGTGTATTGCTCCATCTCGGCCTATGGCCAGTCCGGGCCGCGCGCGCAGGAGGGCGGCTTCGACCTGACCATCCAGGCCATGAGCGGGCTGATGAGCGTGACCGGCGAGGCTGGCGGCGAACCGGTCAAGTGCGGCGTGCCGGTGGCCGATTTCTCGGCCGGCCTGTATGGCGCCTTCGCCATCGCCTCGGCCCTGCGCGCCGCGCAGGCCAGCGGCCAGGGCACCCACATCGACGTGCCGATGCTGGGCGCCACCCTCGGCATCGCGGCGTTGCAGACCTCGGAGTTCTTCGGCAGCGGGCGCGACCCGGTCAAGCTCGGTTCGGCCCACCCGCGCAACGCGCCTTACCAGGCGTTCCGGTGCAAGGATGGCTATTTCGGCATGGCTGCGGGCAACAACGCCTTGTGGAAGGGCGTGTGCGTGACAGTGGGCCGCGAGGACCTGCTGGCGGATCCCCGTTTTACCGACACCAGCGCGCGCGCCCGCAACCAGGATGCGCTGCGCGAGATCCTGGAAGCGATCTTCGCCGCCGACGATGCCCTCACGTGGCTGGCGCGCTTTCGCGCGGCCGGCGTGCCGTGCGCGCCCATCAATACCTATTCCGAGGTGTTGGCGGATCCGCAGGTCGAGCACATGGGCTGGGTGCAGCCGCTCGAATTGCCCAATGGCGTGCGGACGCGCACCTTCGGGCTGCCGGTGCGTTTCGACGGCCAGACCACCGCGCTGCGCCGCCCGCCGCCCGCGCTGGGCGAGCACAACGAGGCCGTGCTGGGGCCGCTGCGCAGCAAGGGGAAAGGCGCATGAGCGCGGCGTTGCGGGTCGAGCGGCGCGGTCCGGCGCAGGTCCTGACGCTGACGCGTCCGGAGAAGATGAATGCATTGTCGGCCGAGCTGGTCGAGGCGCTGATCGCGGCGGTCGACGCGGCCCCGGCGCAGGGCGCCGAGGTCATCGTGTTGCGCGGCGAGGGCCGCAACTTCAGCGCGGGTTTCGATTTCGGCGATTGGGAGGCGCAGAGCGAGGGCGACCTGCTGCTGCGCTTCGTGCGCATCGAGACGCTGCTGCAACGGGTGGCGGCCTCGCCCTGCCTGACGGTGGGGTTGGCGCACGGCCGCAACTTCGGCGCCGGCGTCGATCTGTTCGGCGCCTGCAAATGGCGCGTGGCCGCGCCCGACGCGGCCTTCCGCATGCCCGGCCTGAAATTCGGACTGGTGCTGGGCACGCGCCGCTTCGCCGCGCTGGTGGGCGCCGAGCGCGCCCGCGCCATTCTGGAACAGGCCAGCGTATTCGACGCGGGCCAGGCCCATCGCGACGGCTTCGTCAGCCACCTGGCGGCGCCGGACAGCTGGCCCGACCTCGAGCGCCAGGCCGCCCAGGCCGCCGGCGCCCTGACCGGCGCCGCCCGCGCGCAGCTGTACGCGGCCCTGTCGGCGGAACAGCCCGACATCGACCTGGCGCGGCTGGTGCGATCGGCCGCCGAGCCCGGCCTGAAGGCGCGGGTGGCGGCCTACCTGCAGGCGCGCTGACGCCGCCCGCCCGGCCGGCACGACGAGACGGAAATCGAGGAGGCAGCATGGGTTCGGGATTCAATCAAACGCACAAGCAGTGTTCGCTGGCCGAGCTGGCGGCGCTGGTGCCGGACGGCGCGTCGATCGCGCTGGGAGGCAGCTTCCTGCACCGGGGGCCGTTCGCCTTCGTGCGCGAACTGATCCGCCAGGGGCGGCGCGACCTGGAGCTGGTCAAGCAGTCGCCGGGCTACGACGTGGACATTCTGTGCCGCGCGGGCGCGCTGCGGCGCGTGCGCGCCGGCATCGTGGCGATGGAAGGCAATTTCGGCCTGGCGCCGTGGTATCGCAAGGCCATCGAGCGCGGCGAGGTCGAGCTGGAGGAACATGCCTGCAACAGCCTGACGGCGGGCCTGCGGGCCGCCGCCTACGGCGTGCCGTTCCAGCCCTGCGGCGGCCTGCACGGCAGCGCCCTGCCGACCCTGAACGGCTGGAAGTGCCTGGAGGATCCCTACGGCAGCGGCGAGCGCACCTGGGTGATCCCGGCGGTGCGGCCGGACTTCGCGGTGATCCAGGCCTCGGAAGTGGACGCGCGCGGCAATGTGCGGGTGCATGGCACGGCGCACTGGGACCGCATCATGTCGCGCGCCGCCGGCAGCGTGCTGGTGGTGGCCGAGAAACGGGTGGACAGCGCCGTGTTCGAGGCGCAGCCCGAGGCCACGCTGGTGCCGTATTTCATGGTGCAGGCCTATACGGTGCTGCCGCGCTCGGCCTGGCCGGGTTCGTGCTGGCCGGACTATGCCATCGACTATCCGGCGGTCGAGGCCTATATGGACAAGAACGGCGACCTGGCGGCCCACCTGGCCGCCGCGCCGGAAGCGGGAGCGGCGAATGGCTGAGCAATGGTCGGGGTTCTCGTACATCGTCACCAATCTGGCGCGCTTCATCCGGCCCGACGAGATCACCTTCAGCGGCGTCAATTCGACCCCGCCCATGCTGGCCTGCCTGCTGGCCAAGCGCGCCTACGACTGGGACTACGTCTATATCAACGTGGCGGGCGGGGTCGACCCGCGTCCATCGCACATCCCGCTGTCCAGCTCCGATCCGGTGCTGGCCGAGCACAGCGCCTCGATCTTCGCCAACGAGGACTTCTACGACCTGTGCACGCGCGGCCGCATGGACCTGGCGTTCCTGGGCGCGGCGCAGATCGACGGCGCCGGCCGCGCCAACAACTCCTGCATCGGTGACTGGCATGCGCCCAAGGTGCGCCTGCCGGGCGGCGGCGGCGGGGCGGTGATGATGCCCACGGCGCGGCGCACCTGCACCTGGCGCACCGAGCATTCGCGCCGGGTGTTCGTGCGGGAGCTGGATTTCGTGACCGCGGGCGGCGGCTTTGCCGGCGTGGCGACGCCGATCGCGGTGTTCGTCAAGCGCGACGGCCGGCTGGCGCTGCAATCCTGGCATCCCGAGTCCAGCCTGGCGGAAGTGCGCGAGCGCACCGGTTTCGATTTCGATGCCGAGGGCGCCGGGCCGACGCCGCCGCCGACCGAGGCCGAGCGGCGCGCCTTGCGCGAGCTGGATCCCGATGGGGAGTTCGAGCGTGACGCGGCGGTGACGCTGCGCTAGGGCGCGTGCGGCTCCCGCCCGTTGGAAAGGGCGTTCAGGCCCGGCGCCGGCCGGATGCGCGCCGCGTGGGCTCAGTCGTGGTTGCCGGCGCGCAGGCGCGCCAGTTCGGCGGAAAGCTCTGCCACCAGCGCCTGGGCGCGCGCCAAAGGATCGTGGCCGGCGACAGCCGGTTCGACGGCGGCCGCGGCGGTGCCCGACGTGCCGCGCAGGCGCGGCTGCACGCTTTCGTGGCCGACGCTGACGTCGACGTCGAACACCAGTTGTTCGGCGCGATGCCAGGTGCTGAACCACTCCAGCGGGCGGCCGTGCTGGTCCATGCCCTGGCCTTCCAGCATCAGCAGCGGCGTGCCCGCCGGCACTTGCAGCAGGCCGGCCAGGGCGGCATCCGCCGCCACCGCGCGGATCTGGTTGCGTCCCGCGCCGGGATGCAGGCCGAAGCGCCGCGTCAGCACGCCGTGCAGCGAAGCGTCGGTGAGTTCCTCGGCGCGCAGCCCGGGCACGGCGGCGGCGGGCAGCCAGGTGCGCACGTAGGCCAGCGGCGCGTCGGCGACGTGGCGCAGCCGCTCCAGCAACAGCAGGTCCTGGGTGCCGAAGAACTCGGCCACGGCCTTGGGCGGCTCGCTGGGCGCGAGATCGAGCACGCGGGTCTTGAGCGTCACGCCCGATTGCGCGAACTGTTCGTACAGGCCGGTGGAGCGTTGCACCAGGCGGCGGTGTTCGCGCGGCGCGGCCACCACCGCCGGGCGTCCGGCCTCGCGCTGGATCAGGCCTTCGGCGGCCAGGGCCGAGAGGGCCTGCCGCACCACGCTGCGGGCCACGCCGAAGTGCTCGCACAGCGCCGCCTCGCTGGGCAGCAGGGCGCCGGCGCCGAGCTTGCGGGTGCGGATGTAGCCGCGTAGCAATGCCGCCACCTGGGCGTGCAGCGGCACGTCGCCGGAACGGTCCAGCGCGGGCAAGTCTTCAGCGTTGGCGGGCGCCATGGAATCAACCTCCTGTTTGAGCCCGCGCAGTTTCCCATACATGCGTCCAGCCCGGGGCCAGATGCGCGGCGCGCTCGGCGGCCAGGATCAGACTGTCTTCGCGGGCGATGCCCTGGCCCGCGATGTCGAACGCGGTGCCGTGATCGACCGACACGCGCACCACCGGCAGGCCGACGGTGATGTTAACGCCGTCATCGCCATAGACGGCCTTGAAGGGGGCGTGGCCCTGGTCGTGATAACAGGCGATCACGAACTGCCACTTGCCGCGCACGGCTTGCGGGAACAGCGCGTCGGCCGGGATCGGGCCGGCCGCCAGGATGCCGGCGGCGTTGGCCTCGGCCACGGCGGGCGCCAGGATGTCGGCGTCTTCGGTGCCGAAGATGCCGTTCTCGCCGGCGTGCGGGTTCAGGCCCGACACCGCCACCGGACGGTCGCCGCGGCCCAGGGCCTTGGCGAACGAGCCGGCCAGGCGCAGCACCGCGCGCATGCGCGCCGGCGTCAGGTCTTCGATGGCCTGGCGCAGCGACACGTGGGTGGTGGCGTGGAAGATGTAGAGATCGCCGGCGGACAGCACCAGCGAGAAGGTCTTGACGCCGAATTCGTGCGCCAGCAGTTCGGTGTGGCCGGGCCACTTGTGGCCGGCGGCGTGCATGGCGGCCTTGTTCAGCGGCGCGGTGACGATGCCGTCGACCTCGCCGGCGCGCGCCAGGGCGCAGGCGGTGGTGACGAAGCGCACCGAGCCGTCGCCGGCGTCGGCGCTGATCTCGCCCAGCTTGACGTGGCCCAGCGAGGGGCCGGCCTGCAACACTTCGATGATGCCGGGGGCGTTGGTGGCGTCGGCCGGACGCTCGACGCGGCGCACGATGGCGGGATCGCCGCCCAGGCCGCGCACGGCGTTGACCATCACGTCGACGTCGCCGACCACGACCAGGCGCGCCTTCTGGCGCAGTTCGTCATGGCCCATCAGCATCTTGGCCGTGATTTCCGGCCCGATGCCGGCCACGTCGCCGAGGGTGACGGCCAAGAGCGGCAGCTTGGGAGCGGGGGTTTGTGTCATCGCTTGAATCTCCTGTCGCGGATCGCGCGCACGGCGCGAACCAGTACGTCTTCGGCGCCAAAGCCGCCGGCCTTGGTCACCACGGGCAGGCCGTCGGCCGTGCCGCCGGTCAGCGTGCCCAGGGGCACGCCGCCGATCACTTCATCCACCAGGGCGATGCCGCCGGCGCCCAGCGCCAGCAGCACCTGGCGCGCGCCGTCGCCGCCAGTGGCGACCACGCCGGCGGCGCGCGAGGCGCCGATGGCCTGCGCCGCCAGCGCGCCCAGGCGCTGCGCCACGGTGTCGGAATCCAGTCCTTCGCGCTGGCCGGCCGGGGCCAGCAACAGCAGGGTGCCGGCGGCATCGGCGCCGGCCTGCGCGTGGGCGCGCAGCAGCGGCTCGCACCAGTTGCGCCAGGCCGCGTCATCGGCCAGGTCCGCCAGCGAAGGCGCCCAGGTGCGCGCGCCGGCGGCTTGCAGCGCGGTGGCCTGCGCGCGGGCGGCGCTGTGTTGCGAGGTCACCACCACGACCACCGGGGCGGTCTGGTCGGCGCCGGCCCAGACACGGGCCAGCGGCACGGCCAGGCCGCCCGCGCCCACCGGCAGGGCGCGCGGCCCGAGGATGCCGATGGCGCGCGCCAGCCGTTCCAGGTCGGCGTCGTCGCGTGCATCCACCACCACGGTGGCGCCGGCCTGCGCGATGCGCGCGGCCAGCGATTCGGGCGATTCACCCGCCTTGGCCGCGACGTGGGCGCAGCCCAGCAGGGTCGGGATATGGCTTTCGGTCACGGGCGTGACCGGATCGGTGGCGGCCGAGGTGGCGGTGACGGGCTGGCCGTTCACCATGAGCACGCCGTCTTCCACGGTGCGGCCGGTGGCCGGGAAGGCCGGACATACCACCGCGATGGCGTCATCGCCCCAGGCCGCGCGCGCCGCGTCGATCTCGGCCTTGAAGGCGCCGCGCAGCGTCGAGTCCACTTTCTTGTACAGGCGGGCGACGCCGGCGGCGCGCAGCCGCTCGACGTTGCGCCGGATCACCGCGTACGCCTGCGCGGCGGGCAGGGCGCGGCTGTGGGTGGTGACCGCCAGCACGTCGACGTCGTCGGCGGCCGGCGCGGCCAGCGCCTCGTGCGCGCCGTCGATCGACAGGCGGGTGGTCCAGCCGGCCCGCACGAACTGCACGGCGGTGTCGCCGGAGCCGGTCAGGTCGTCGGCGACGATGGCGATGGCGGGATTCAAAGGGCCTCCCCGCGCGCCTCGCGGTAGCCGCCCGCCGCCGCGTCGTCGGCGGCGTCCTCGGACTTGAGTTCACCGGCGCGCTTGAGGAAGTACGAAGCCAGCACCGGGGCCAGGATCGAACTGATCAGCACACACGCGGCGACCTGCGCGGTGGCGGTCGAGACGTACTGCTGGAAGTTGGGATCGGCGGCCGCGACCACGGCGGGCGTGGCGATGGCGTTGCCGGCGGTGGTGCCGGCCGCGAAGCCCAGGCCGCTCTTGCCGCCGCGGCGCAGGATCAGGCGATAGCCCAGGTAGACCAGGCCGCCGGTGATCGGGCTGATGATCAGGCCCAGGATCAGGCCGGTGATGCCGCCATTGACGACCGCGCCCAGGTTGATGCCGGTGCCCAGCGCGAAGGCGAAGAAGGGGATGACGATGTTGGGCACGGGCTTGAGCACGTCGCGCCACTTGGGATCGAGGTTGCCGACCACCACGCCCAGCAGGAACGGCACCAGCGCCGCCACCAGGGCGATCATGGGGATGTCGGCCAGACCCGAGGCGCCCAGGAACAGCAGGCTGAAGAAGGGGCCGTCGTTGACCGCGCTGGCAACGTAGGCGCCGCGGTCGCGGGCGTCGCCGTACTGGCCGGTGTAGGCCAGCCACAGGCCGCCGTTGCTGTTGTCGAAGGCGGCCAGCATGGCCAGGATCGACACGCCCAGCACGCCGTCCAGGCCGACGTAGCTGCCCAGGATGATGATGAGGGTGGCCGGAACCAGCGTTTTCATCAGCAGGATGGTGCCGGCGGTGGCCAGGATCGGGCCGCCGGTGCGCGCATTGACGTGGGTGCCGGTGGCGAAGATCAGCAGCGCGATCAGCGGCAGGGCGCTGTTCTTGAACAGGGCGGTGGTGAAGCCGCCGATGGCCAGCGCGTCGGGCGCGAAGGTGCCGAGCAGCGAACCCAGGATCAGCGGTACCAGCATCAGGCCGCCGGGGATTTTCTGCATCGTGCCAAAGAAGGGCGAACGGGGGGTTGCGGTCGTCACAATCGGAGTCTCCAGGGGGATTTTCTCGCGGCGCAGACGTTCATGCGTGCGTCTGTCAGGGGGTTGAAAGCCGCCAGTGTACACCTGTACGTACAGCATGTACGTACAGGATCTTCCCGTGTGGCGGCGGCGCGACGCCCGCCCGCCGCCTTAGTCCAGTCCGACGAAACCGCCGGTCTGGTGGCTCCACAGCCGCGCGTACAGCCCGCCCTGGGCGATCAGGCTGGCGTGGGTGCCGGATTCGACGATGCGGCCGCCGTCCAGCACCACCAGCCGGTCCATGCGGGCAATGGTGGACAGGCGGTGCGCGATGGCGATGACGGTCTTGCCCCGCATCAGCGCCTCCAGGCTTTCCTGGATCGCGGCCTCGACTTCGGAATCGAGCGCCGAGGTGGCTTCGTCCAGGATCAGGATGGGCGCGTCCTTGAGCAGCACGCGGGCGATGGCGATGCGCTGGCGCTGGCCGCCCGACAGCTTGACGCCGCGCTCGCCGACGTGGGCGTCCAGGCCGCGGCGGCCGTCGCCGTCGACCAGGGCGTCGATGAATTCGGCGGCGCGGGCGCGGTCGATGGCGTCGCGCAGTTGCGCCTCGGTGGCGTCGGGCCGGCCGTACAGCAGGTTGTCGCGGATCGAGCGGTGCAGCAGCGAGGTGTCCTGGGTGACCACGCCGATCTGCGAGCGCAGGCTTTCCTGGGTGACGCCGGCGATGTCCTGGCCGTCGATCAGGATGCGGCCGCCTTCCACGTCATACAGCCGCAGCAGCACGTTGACCAGGGTCGACTTGCCGGCGCCCGACGGGCCGATCAGGCCGATCTTTTCGCCCGCATGCACGGTCAGGTCCAGGTGCGGGATGATCTGGCGGCCGCTGCCGTAATGGAACGACATGTCCTCGAAGCGCACCTCGCCGCGCGTGATGCGCAAGGGCACCGCGTCGGGGCGGTCCACGACCTGGCGCGGCTGCGAGATCGTGGCCAGGCCGTCCTGCACGATGCCGACGTTCTCCGAGATGCCGTTCACTTCCCACATGATCCAGGCGGACATGTTGTTGATGCGGATCACCAGGCCCAGCGCCAGCGTGATCGCGCCCAGGCTGATGCTGCCGATGCTCCACAGCCACAGCGCCAGCCCGGCGGTGCTGGCGATCAGGATGCCGTTGAGGGTGTTGATGGACACGTCCATGGCGGTGATGACGCGGGTCGACAGGCGCTGCTTTTCGGTCTGTTCGGTCATGGCCTGGCGCGCGTAGTCTTCCTCGCGGCGGGCGTGGGCGAACAGCTTGAGCGTGGAGATGTTGGTGTAGCCGTCGACGATGCGGCCCATCAGCCGGGAGCGCGCCTCCGAGGCGATGACGGCGCGCGATTGCATGCGCGGCACGAAGTACGCCAGCATGCCGCAATAGATGGCGATCCACAGCACCAGGGGAATCACCAGGCGCCAGTCGGCCTCGGCGAACAGGTACAGCGCGCTGGCCGCGTACAGGATGACGTGCCACAGCGCATCCACCGACTGCACCGCCGAATCGCGCAGCGAATTGCCGGTCTGCAGCACGCGGTTGGCGACGCGGCCGGCGAAGTCGTTGTGGAAGAACGCCAGCCCCTGGTTCAGCACGTAGCGGTGGTTCTGCCAGCGCACCAGCGTGGTCAGGCTGGGCGAAATGGTCTGGTGCGACAGCAGGTCGTGCAGCGCGATCGACAGCGGCCGCAGCACCATCACCACGAACGCCATCCACACCAGCGTGTAGGCGTGCTCGCGGAAGAAGTCCGCCGGCGGGGTGTGCTGCGCCATGTCGACCAGGTCGGCCAGGAAACTGAACAGCGCCACCTCCACCAACGCGCCGCCCAGGCCGACCAGCAGCAGGATGGCGAAGATCGGCCAGACCTGCCACAGGTAGTAGGCGTAGAAGCGCAGCACGCGACCCGGCGGGGTGATGTCGGGGGCGTCGCGGAACGGGTCGATCAGGTTTTCGAAGTAGCGGAAGACGGGATTCGATTTTGCGCCGGGCATGGCAGGTCCGTAGAAGGAGGCCGCCCAAGCGTATCAGGGTAACCCCTTAAAAATAAAGGGGCTGCGCGCCGTCATCCGTATTGCGCGCGCCGCGTTCCGCCCTCGCGCCGGCTGGCCTTGTCGGTGATGAGGTTGTCCCGCGCCATGCGCTGGCCGCGCCCGGCGATGCGGGTCAGCAGGTCGCGCAGCAGGGCGACCTCGGCGGCATCCAGGTCCTGCACCAGCAGGTCGTTCAGGCGCATGACCTCCGGCAGCAGGGCGTGGTAGCGGTCCAGGCCCTCGTCGGTGGCCTCGATGCGCACCACGCGCCGGTCGGCGCTGTCGGGCAGGCGCCGCAGCCAGCCTTTCTCGCACAGGGACCCAAGGGTGCGCGAGGTGCGCGCCAGGTCGAGCCTGGCGGCCGCGGCCAGTTCGGCCGAGGTCATGATGCCGCCCTCGACCGCGCAGGCCAGCAGGCGCCATTCGCGCCGGGTGATGCCGAAGCGGCCTTCGCACAGCCGCACGAAGACGGGGTTGGACTGCGCCCAGGCCTGGTACAGCTGGTACATCAGCATTCCGGCCAGGGGGTGTTCGACGGGATCTTGCGGGGGCATGGTCGTCTCCTGCCAACGGCGCGCCGCGTCCATGGCGTGGCGCATATCGTTATGGCGAGTATTGGCAGTTCATATCGTTATGGCAAGTACTGGATTAGATCAAGCAATCTTCACGGCGCTACAGTCGTCTCGCCTATCCAGGCCCAGGCCCGGCATGCGCAAACATAACCGACAGCGGGCCGTTGTCACCAGGGAGACTACCGTGCGTAATTGGATATCCTGCGCCGCGTTCGCGGCGCTCGCGGCGGCTTCGGCCGCGCCTGCCTGTGCCCAGCAGGCGCCGCTGGACGGCGCCCTGACCATCGTGGTGGGCTATCCGCCGGGCGGCAGTTCCGACCGCATCGCGCGGCTGGTGGCCGACCGCCTGAAGGACCGGCTGGGCGTGACCGTGGTGGTCGAAAACAAGACCGGGGCCGGCGGCCGCATCGCGGCCCAGGGCCTGCATGCGCTGGCGACGCGGCAGAACGTGCTGATGCTGGCCAATCCGGCGGTGATGGTGGTGGCGCCGCTGGTCTACGCCGAACCCGGCTACGACGCCCGCCGCGATTTCCAGCCGGTGTCGCTGGTCAGCCGCTACAAGTTCGCATTGGCGGTGGCGGCCAATTCGCCCATCCGCGACGTGGCGGGGCTGCGCCAATGGCTGCGCGATAACCCGCGCCAGTTCTCGGTGGGCGTGCCGGCCACCGGCAGCCTGCCGCACTTCTTCGCGCTGATGCTGGGCCGCCAGATCGGCCAGGAGCCCGAGGTGGTGGGGTATCGCGGCTCGGCGCCGCTGATCTCCGAACTGATCGGCGGCGTGCTGCCGCAGGCGGTCGACACGCTGGACACGCTGCTGCCGCAGCACCGCGCCGGCAAGATCCGCATCCTGGCGACCTCGGGCGAGGCGCGCGATCCGCTGCTGGCGGAGGTGCCGACCTTCCGCGAGGCCGGCGTGGACCTGGCGGCCGACGGCTGGAACGCGTTCTTCGCCTCGTCGGCGATGGCGCCGGCCAAGGCCGCCCGGCTGGGCGAGGACATCGCCGCGGTGATGCGCGAGCCGGCCATGCAGCAGGCGGTGCGCGAGTCGTATCTGGAGCCGGTGACGGCGGATGCCGCCGCCACCGGGCGCGAGCTGGACGCCTACCGGGCCCAATGGGAGCCGGCGGTGAAGGCGTCCGGCTTCACGGCCACGCAATAGGCGGGCGACGATGAGCACGGTGCAGAATGTGTTGTTCATCATGGCCGACCAGCTGCGGGCGGATCACCTGAGCTGCTATGGCCATCCCTATTTGCAGACGCCCAGCCTGGACGCGCTGGCCGCGCGCGGCGCGCGCTTCGACCGCGCCTTCGTCAATTCCGGCGTGTGCGGCCCGTCGCGCATGAGCTATTACACGGGGCGCTATCCGTCGCGCCACGGCGCCACCTGGAACCGGGTGCCGCTGTCGGTCAACGAGATCACGCTGGGCGAGTACCTGGCGGGACAGGGGCGCGACCTGGCGCTGGCGGGCAAGACCCACGTCATTCCCGACCGCGCCGGCATGGAGCGCCTGTCGATCGACGGCGGCTCCGAGCTGGGCGCGCTGCTGTCGCGCGGTGGCTTCATCGAGGTCGATCGCTACGACGGCCACCACGAACCGGGCAAGGAAAGCGGCTACCCCGCGTTCCTGCGCAGCCAGGGCTACGACAGCGCCGACCCCTGGACCGACTACGTCATCGCCGGCGTCGATGCGCACGGCCAGGTGGTCAGCGGCTGGAACATGCGCAACGTGCACCTGCCGTCGCGGGTGGCCGAGCCGCATTCCGAAACCGCCTACATGACCGACCAGGCGCTGCGCTTCATGCAGCAGCGCGGCGGCCAGCCCTGGGTGCTGCACCTGAGCTACGTCAAGCCGCACTGGCCCTACATGGCGCCGGCGCCCTACCATCAGCGCTACACGGCCGACCAGTGCCTGCCGGTGCGGCGCAACCGCGAGGAACTGGCCGGCGCGCATCCGGTGGTGGCGGCCTACCGCCAGCACGAGGAAAGCGTCAGCTTCTCGACCGATGAATGCGTGCGCGTGGTGCGTCCGGCCTACCAGGGCCTGATCCGCCAGCTCGACGACCACCTGGGGCGGCTGTTCGACTACATGGAAGGCGCGGGCCTGATGCGCAACACGCTGATCGTGTTCACGGCGGATCACGGCGACTTCCTGGGCGACCACTGGCTGGGCGAGAAGGAACTGTTCTACGACACCGTGCAGCGCGTGCCGTTCATCGTGATGGACCCGTCGGCCGAGGCCGATGCGACGCGCGGCCAGGCGCTGGCGGACATGGTGGAAAGCGTGGATCTGGTGCCGACGGTGCTGCGCGCGCTGCAGGCGCCGCGCCCGTGGCACCGGCTCGAAGGGCGCGAATTGCAGACCGTGCTGCACGGCCGTGGCGCCGAGGATCCCTGGCGTGACTGCGTGTTTTCGGAGCTGGACTACAGCTTCCGCCAGGCGCGCATCCTGCGCGGCAAGACGCCGCAGAATGCGCGCGCCTGGTCGGTGCGCACCGACCGCTGGCGCTACGTGTACTGGCTGGACGAACCCGAGCAGCTGTACGACCTGCAGGCCGATCCCGACGAGTTCCAGGACCTGGGCGCCAGCGCCGCGCATGCGGCGGTGCGGTCGCAACTGCGCGAGCGCCTGCTGGATTGGATGCTGCGTGGCAAGCGCCGCACCACCCTGAGCGACGCGGCGGTGGAGCAGGGCACCAACGCGCACAAGCGCGCCGGGGTGTTCTTCGGGCAGTGGTGAAAGACCCTGGGCGGCGGCGCGGGCGGATCGCCCGTCGCCGCGCCCGTGTCGGCATCAGGCGCCCGCGGTGTCCTTCTGCGGCGCCGCGGCGGCCGGCTTGAGTTCGCGCCGCAGGATCTTGCCGACGTTGGTGCGCGGCAGATCGTCGCGGAACTCGACGTAGCGCGGCACCTTGTAGCCGGTGAGCTGGGTGCGGCAATGCGCGATCAGCGTTTCGGCGTCCAGGTTGGGATCCTTGCGGATCACATACAGCTTGACCGCTTCGCCCGAGCGTTCATCGGGCACGCCGATGGCGGCCACCTCGCGCACGCCTGGATGCAGCGCCGCCGCGTCCTCGACCTCGTTGGGATAGACGTTGAAGCCGGACACCAGGATCATGTCCTTCTTGCGGTCGACCAGGAAGACGTAGCCGGCCTCGTCGACATAACCGATGTCGCCGGTGCGCAGGTAGCCGTCGGGCGTCATCACCAGCGCGGTCTCGTCGGGCCGGTTCCAGTAGCCCTGCGTCACCTGCGGGCCGCGCACGCAGATCTCGCCGCGTTCGCCCACGCCCAGCTCGCGCCCGTCGTCGTCGCGGATAGACAGGTCGGTCGACGGCACCGGCAGGCCGATCGAGCCGGTGAAGACCTGCACGTCGAGCGGATTGATGGTCACCGCCGGCGAGGTCTCGGTCAGGCCATAGGCCTGCGCCAGCGAGCGGCCGGTGACGGCCAGCCAGCGTTCGGCCACGGCGCGCTGCACCGCCATGCCGCCGCCCATGGTCAGCCGCAGGCGCGAGAAATCCAGTTTGGCGAAGTCCGGGTGGTTGAGCAGGGCGTTGAACAAGGTGTTGACGCCGGTGAAGGCGCTGAAGGGCACCTTGGCCATTTCCTTGATCAGCCCGCCAATGTCGCGCGGGTTGATGATCAGCAGGCTGCTGGCGCCGATCTTCATGAAGGCCAGGCAGTTCGCCGTGAGCGCGAAGATATGGTAGAGCGGCAGCGCCGTGACGATGCACTCCTCGCCTTCCTTGACCAGCGGCTTGATCCAGGCGTGGGCCTGGGTCACGTTGGCGGCCAGGTTGCCGTGGGTCAGCATGGCGGCCTTGGCCACGCCGGTGGTGCCGCCGGTGTATTGCAGGCAGGCCAGGTCGTCCTGGGTCAGGGCGACCTCCTCGAACGGCAGGTCGCGCCCTTCCCGCAACGCCGCGCCCAGGCGGATGGCGGTGGGGATCGACCAGGCCGGCACCATGCGCTTGACCCGCCGCACCACGAAGTCGACCAGGCGGCCCTTGAGCGGGCTGAGCAGTTCACCGATCGAGGTCACCAGCACTTTCTCGACCGGGGTGTCGGGCAGCGCCTTTTGCAGCGTGGCGGCGAAGTTGTCGGCCACCACGATGGCGCGCGCGCCGGCGTCGGCCAGCTGGTGCGCCAGTTCGTGCGCGGTGTAGAGCGGATTGCAGTTGACCACGGTGCAGCCGGCGCGCAGGGTGCCGAACAGGCACACCGGGTACTGCAGCAGGTTTGGCATCATCAGCGCCACCCGATCGCCCTTGCGCAGGCCGTTGGCGTGGAGCCACGCGGCGAAGTCGCGCGTCAGGCGGTCGAGTTCGGCGTAGGTCATGGTCTTGCCCATGCTCAGGTACGCCGGCTTGTCGGCGAAACGCCGGCAACTGTCCCGCGCGATCGAGACCAGCGTGGTGGCGCTGTCCAGTTCGATGTCCTTGGGGATGCCCGGAGGGTAGCTTTTCTGCCAGATTCGTTCCATCTTCAAGGGGCTCCCAACAGGGCTTTTTTCAGGGAGGACTGGGCCGGATCGTTGCCCAGCCAGACCCGCAGCAGCGCGCGGCCGAAGGCCGGGTCGTCGATGCGGCCGCGCTGCTTGCCGTTATCGGTGATGGTCACGCCGCGGGCGTCGAAGTCCAGGTCGATCACGTCGCCTTCGCGGGCCGAGCCGATCTCGGCCATCAGCGCCGACAGGCGCGCGGCGGACGGTTGCAGCGCGGCGAGTTCCTGTTTGGGCGTATTGTCGCGCAATCCTTCCTGCAGCGCCGCGTCCAGGCTCTTGCTATCGACATCCCGCAAGAGTTGCAGCCGCATGCGGCGCGGGTCGTTGCTGTTGATCAGGGTCGCGGCGTCCTGGCTCCTGGCGCTGGCATACAGCGCCGCCACATACACCTTGACCACGAACTTGGTGCGCAGGCCGGCGCCGTTCAGCACCAGCGCGTGGCCGCCTTCGGACAACTGCGCGGGGAGGCGCACGCCGGCCACGTCCATGTCGGCGGCCAGCGCGGGGGCGGCCGTCAGGCAGGCGGCCAGGACCAGGCTCAGGGCGGCGGCGCGCCCTCCGGGGATGATGTCACGCATGGGTCTCCTCCAGTCGTTTTCTGCTTGTAGTACTTCTTGTCGGCGATGTAGATCGTGCGTTCCACGACGGCATAGACGACGCCGTCCTTGTCCTTCAATTCCACGGTGTAGGTCCGGGTGGTCTCGTGGTCACGCGCAAGAATCCTGCGTATGTCCGCGATTTCTCCCGGCGGCAGCCGGAAGTCCACATACAGCGTGGTATAGGCGGGCTTGCGGTAGCGGATGGATGCCGCCTTGTCCCACACGATGTGGTCCGCGCCCAGCGCCGCCATCAGCATGGTGGGATGGGCGCCGTCGGTCACCGCGAACAGCGAGCCGCCGTACATCGAGCCCACGATGTTGCGCGTGCGCCGCAGCAAGGGCAGCTTGATGCGGATGTGCTGGAAATCGTGCGACACGTGCAACACCCGGCCGCCGGTGGCGCGGAACGCCGGGTGCAGGTTGAATCCCACCCGCATCAGGCGCGCGCGCCAGGCCGGCGACAGGCGTTTGAACCAATAGGGCTTCACCGCTTTACATAGCCTCGGTTACATGGCTTCGAACAGGCCGGCCGCGCCCATGCCGGTGCCGATGCACATCGTCACCATGCCGTACTTGCCGCCGGTGCGGCGCAAGCCGTGCATCAGCGTGGCGGTGCGGATCGCGCCGGTCGCGCCCAGCGGATGGCCCAGCGCGATGGCGCCGCCCAGCGGGTTGATCTTGGACGGATCGAGCTTGAGTTCGCGGATCACCGCCAGCGATTGCGCGGCGAAGGCCTCATTCAGTTCGATCCAGTCCAGGTCGTCCTGGGCGATGCCGGCGCGCGCCAGCACCTTGGGAATGGCGGCCATGGGGCCGATGCCCATGACTTCCGGCGGCACGCCGGCCACCGAGTAGCTGACGAAGCGCGCGAGCGGGCTGAGGTTGAATTCGCGCAGCACCCGCTCGGACACCAGCACCACCGCGGCGGCGCCGTCGGACATCTGCGAGCTGTTGCCGGCGGTGACGCTGCCGCGCGCGGCGAATACGGGCTTGAGCCGCGCCAGTCCCTCGGCGCTGCTGTCGGGGCGCGGGCCTTCATCGACTTCGACCAGGCGCCGGGTCTCGCGCACCTCGCCCTTGGATCCGCCAGGCAGTCGCGTCACCACCTCGAACGGCGTGGTCTCGGCGCGGAAGTGGCCGGCGGCGATGGCGGCGTTGGCCTTCTGCTGCGAGGCCAGCGCGAAGGCGTCCTGGTCTTCGCGCGATACTTTCCATTGCTCGGCCACTTTCTCGCCGGTCAGGCCCATGCCGAAGGCCATGCCGACGTTCTCGGGGTGCGAGAAGATGGCCGGGTTGAGCGACACCTTGTTGCCCATGATCTGCGGCATGGCGCTCATGGACTCGGTGCCCGAGCCGATCATGATGTCGACCTCGCCGCTGCGGATGCGCGCGGCGGCGTCGGCCACCGCCTGCAGCCCGGAGGCGCAGAAGCGGTTGACGGTGACGCCGGCCACGCTCTGCGGCAGGCCGGCCAGCAGCAGGCCGATGCGCGCCACGTTCATGCCCTGTTCGGCTTCCGGCATGGCGCAGCCGGTGATGACATCGTCGATGCGCGCCGGATCGAGCCACGGCGTCTGCTTCAACACGCCCTGCAGCGCCGCCGCCAGCATGTCGTCGGGCCGGGTGGTGGCATACACCCCATTGCGCTTGCCCACCGGCAGCCGCGTCGCCGCAACGATGTAAGCCTCTTGAATCTGCTTGCTCATATCATTTCCTCGTATCCATAACGATCACCCTCTATGCACACCACGGTCCCCCACAAGCGGGGCCGCGCGGATCCGGCTTCGCCGGTCCGCCACCGGCGTCCCCCTGGGGGGGAAGCGCCGCAGGCGCTTCGGGGGGGGGACTATCAGTTCCGCAGTGGCTTGCCCGTGTCCAGGGTGTGGCGGATGCGCGCCTGGGTCTCGGGCGTGCGCAGCAGCGCCACGAACTCCTTGCGCTCGACCGCCAGGAGCCATTCCTCGTCGACCTTGGCGCCCGTCTCGACCTCGCCGCCGCACAGCGCCACCGCGGCGCTGCGGGCCACGCGGTAGTCGTGGGCGCTGATCGTGCCGCCCTCGCGCATGTTGACCAGCACCATCTCGAAGTTGGCGATGCCGTTGCGGCCGGCCACCGGCACGCCCTGCAGGCGCGGCGGCGGCACGTAGCCGGCGGTGGCGGCGGCGCGCGCCTGGCCGATGGCCACGAACAGCAGCTCGCCAGGATGGAACAGCACGATGTCCTGTTCGCGCGCGAAGCCCAGGTCGACAGCCTCGATGGCGCTCTTGGCGACCCGCGCCATGGCGATGGTCTGGAACACCGGCTGCAGGAAGGGGAACACCTCGCCGGGCGTGGCGGTCTTTGCCGCCAGCGCCGCGGCGCGGCCGGCGAATTCCTTGCTGCCGCCGCCGGCCGGGATCAGGCCGACGCCGGCCTCGACCAGGCCGATGTAGCTTTCCAGCGCCAGCACGCGGTGCGAGGCGTGCATCAGGAATTCGCAGCCGCCGCCCAGCGCCATGCCCTGCACGGCCGCCACGGTGGGGATCTGCGCGTACTTGAAGGACTGCGAGGTGCGCTGGAATTTTTCGACGGTGGCTTCCAGCATGTCCCACTGGCCGGCGGCGCAGGCTTCCGACACCTGTTGCAGGTTGGCGCCCACGGCGAACGGCGCGTCATGCCAGATCACCAGCCCGTCGAAGTCCCGCTCGGCGCGGGCCACGGCCTGCAGGATGCCTTCGAGCACCTCGGCGCCCAGCGTGTGGTTCTTGGACGTGACCGACAGGATGGCGATGCCGGCGTCGACCTCGGGCAGGTTCCACAGGCGCACGCCTTCGTTTTCCCAGACCGTGGTGCCGCGGTCGTCGGGGCCTTCGCCGAACACGCGCTCGGGGAACAGCTGGCGCTGGTAGACCGGCAGCGCCGAACGTGGATGCAGCTTGCCGCTGCGCGCGGAATACGAGCCCGCGGGCGTGTGTACCCCCTGGCGCTCGGGCTCCAGGGCCCAGGCGGGCAGCGGCGCGTCGCTCATGGCGCGGCCGGCGGCGATGTCCTCGGCCACGGCGCGGGCGATGGCCTGCCAGCCGGCGGCCTGCCAGGTCTCGAACGGGCCCTGGGCCCAGCCGAAGCCCCAGCGCATGGCCAGGTCCAGGTCGCGGGCGTTGTCGGCCACCTGGCCGAGCTGCACCGCGCTGTAGTGGAAGATGTCGCGGAACAGGCTCCACAGGAACTGGGCCTGCGGATGGTCGCTGGCGCGCAGCGCGGCGAAGCGCTTGGCCGGATCGCGTTCTTTCAGGAGCGCGGCGACCTCGTCGGCGAGCTTGCCGGCGCTGGGGCGGTAGTCCTGGGCCTGCAGGTCCAGCACCTGGATTTCGCGGCCCGCCTTGCGGTAGACGCCGGCGCCGCTTTTCTGGCCCAGCGCGCCCTTGGCGATCAGGGCCGACAGCCAGGCGGGCAGCGTGAAATAGCGGTGCCAGGGATCGTCCGGCAGGTTCTTGTCCATGGTGCCGACCACGTGGGCCAGCGTGTCCAGGCCGACCACGTCGGCGGTGCGGTAGGTGGCGCTCTTGGGACGGCCGATCTTGGGGCCGGTGAGGGCGTCGACCTCGTCGAAGCCCAGGCCCAGGCGCTGAGTGTGGTGCATGGCGGCCAGGATCGAGAACACGCCGATGCGGTTGGCCACGAAGTTGGGCGTGTCGAGCGCGCGGATCACGCCCTTGCCCAGCGTGGAGGTCAGCCAGGTTTCGAGCTGGTCCAGCACCGGCGCCTGGGTGTGCGCGGTGGCGATGATTTCCACCAGGCGCATGTAGCGCGGCGGATTGAAGAAATGGATGCCGCAGAAGCGGTCGCGCAGCGCGGCCGGCAGGGCGTTGGCCAGCGCGTCGATCGACAGGCCGGAGGTATTGGAGGCGATGATGGCGCCGGGCGCGACGTGCGGCGCGATGCGCTCGTACAGCGCGGTCTTCCAGTCCATGCGCTCGGCGATGGCTTCGATGATCAGGTCGCAGCCGCGCAGCTGTTCGATATGGTCGTCGTAGTTGGCCGGGGTGATCAGGGCCAGGCGGGCGGGGCTGGCCAGCGGCGCGGGCTCCAGCTTCTTCAGGCCGGCCAGGGCTTTCTTGACGATGCCGTTGCGGTCGCCTTCGGGCGCGGCAAGGTCGAACAGCGTGACGGGCACGCCGGCGTTGGCCAGGTGGGCGGCGATCTGCGCGCCCATGACGCCGGCACCCAGCACGGCGACGTGTTTGACGACGAACTTGCTCAAGGAAGTCTCCTGAAAATGCGGGCGGAAGACGGGGCCGGCCCGTCATCCGCCCCGGCAGGGCTAGAAGCGGGACGACAGTTGCAGGCCGAAGATGTGGCCGCTGCTGTCATAGGTGCCCGCGACGCGGCCCTTGGTCAGCTGGTTGCCGGACGTGGTGTCGATGTCCGTCTTGCGCAGGTAGAGATAGGTATAGCCCAGATCGAGCGTGGTGCTCTTGGTGGCCTGCCATTGCACGCCCGTCGAGAACCAGTAGCGGTCGTTGTCGGGCAGCGAGGTCGGACGGTCCTCGGCCTTGTGGACCGGCGACTGGTCGTAGGCCAGGCCGAACTTCCACTTCCAGTCGGGCGCGAACTTGTAGGACGTGCCCACGGCGATGCGCCACGTGTCGCGGAAGTTCAGCGGCAGGTCGTCATCGCGCGCGCCGGTGCCGGAGTTGCGGATCTTCAGGTCGGGGATGCTGCTCCAGCCGGTCCAGGAGATGTCGCCCAGCAGTTCCCACTTCTCGTTGAGCTGGTGGGTGGCGCTCAGGATCAGGGTGTCGGGCAGGTCGACCGAGGCCTTGGCGTCGAACGAGACCGACTGGCGGGTTGGGCCGATGTTGTCGATATCGGTGTCGCCCTTGGCGGTGTGCTTGATCTTGGAGCGGTACGACAGGCCGATGCGGGTGTCTTCGGTGGGTTGCAGCATGAAGCCCACGTTCCAGCCCCAGGCGTCGCCCTTCAGGTTGAGGTCGGCGTCGCCGTTGGTGAAGACGGTGCGGCCGCCGGGCAGGGCCACGGGCACCACGGTCTTCTTCTTGTAGGTGGCGTCGATGTGCTGCCAGTTGACGCCGAAGCCCATCGAGAACTTGTCGTTGACCTTGTAGGCGATCGACGGGTTGATGTTGATGGTCTTGATCTCGAACTTGTTCGAGTGGTATTGGCCTTCCCAGCCCTTGTCGTATTCGGTCATCAGGCCGAACGGCGCGCCGATGCCCAGGCCGATGAACCACTGGTCGCTCAGTTGCCACGAGCCGTACAGGTTGGGCACGACGCCCAGGTTGCCGGCATCGCCGCCGTCGCCGCCGGTGGGGCGGGTGCCGCCCAGCGCCGTCGGATTGCGGCTGTTGCCGTTGTCCGAGAACTTGAACGAGGGCTTGATCAGATTGACGCCACCCGAGACATTGATGCCCGGCAGGTAGGTCATGCCCGCCGGGTTGTAGTAGATGATGCTGGCGTTTTCCGGATTTGCCGCCGAGCCCGCGTAGGCGTTGCCCAGGCCGCTGGCATTCTGCTCAAGGAGCTGAAAGCCGGCGCCGTGGGCGGCGCTGGTGGCGCCCAGGCCGACCACAATGGCGGACAGGGTGCTCAGGGACAATGAACGTCTGCTCATGGTACTGCCTCCTCATGTTGGATAGGTATGTCTCTATGGCACTGCCGGTCTCGTCGTCCCGGTCTATCCGGCTCAAGGGGGTCCAGGCCGGTTTGGTTTGTTGACGCGTTACTGCGCTAGGCACTGCGACTGCTCTGGTAATGCAGGGGTCCGCCCGTGAACGGCGCGAACCCGGTTCCGAAAATCACGCCGGCGTCGGCCAGGTCGGCGTCGGCCACCACGCCGGCCTCGACCCGCTCGCGGGTGGCATCGACCAAAGGCTGGATCAGGCGCTCGGCCAGGCCGGCCGGCGCCTGCGCGCCGCCCTGGCCGTCCTTGACCGGTTTGCCGTCGCGCCAGGTGTAGAAGCCGCGGCCGCTCTTCTTGCCCAGGTCGCCGCGCGCCAGCTTCTCGGCCAGGCAGCGCGGCGGCTCGGCGCCGCCAGCCAGTTCCTGCCCCGCCGCGCGGGCGATGTCCAGGCCGACGGTGTCGGCCAGCTCGAGCGGGCCCATCGGCATGCCGAATGCCACCATGGCCGCGTCCACGGCGGCGGGCGATAGACCGTCGTCGATATTTCGCATGGCCTGAAGCATATACGGTGCCAGCACCGCATTGACCAGAAAACCGGGGGCGCTACGCACGGGCAAGGCCAATTTTCCAATCTGTCCTACAAAGGCGTTGGCGCGCGCCAGCGTTTGCGCGGCAGTGCCGTCCGCATGCACGACTTCCACCAGCGGCATCTTGGCCACGGGGTTGAAGAAGTGGATGCCGATCAGCCGTTCGGGGCGGGCCAGCCCGGCGCTCAGCGTTTCCAGCGACAGGCTGGAGGTGTTGGTGGCCAGCAGCGCGTCGGCCTTCATGCGCGGCTCCAGCGATTGGTACAGCCCGCGCTTGGCCTCCGGGTTCTCGCTGATGGCCTCGATCACCACGTCGGCCAGCGGCACGCCGCCGCCGGCGGGGTCGGGCATCAGCCGGTCGAAGGCGGCCCGCGCCGCGCGGCGATCCTTCAGGCGGCGCGAGAACAGCGTCGCGGCGCGCTTGATGGCGGGCGCGATGCGGGCCATGTCCTGGTCCTGCAGCGTCACGGTCAGGCCCTTGAGCGCGCACCAGGCGGCGATGTCGCCGCCCATCACACCCGCGCCGACCACGTGCACGTGGCGCACCGGCGCGATGCCGGGCTGGCGGCCGTTGGCCTTCAGTCGCTCCTGCAGCCGGAACACGCGCAGCAGGTTGCGGGCGGTGTCCGAGGCGATGATGGCATCGATCAGCGCCGGCGCCTGCAAGGCGTTGCCGCCGTGCCTTTCCCAGAGTTCGATGATGGCGGGCGCGGCCGGGTAGTGGCCCAGCGGATCCTTGGCGGCGACCTGCTTGCGGGCGCGCTTGGCGGCCACCGCCTTGAGCGGCCAGCGGTTCAGCCATGCGCCCAGGCCGCGCGCGCGGCGCGGCGGCTTGCCCGACAGCACCATGCCGCGCGCCGCCGCCTGCAGCAGGCGGGTTGGCACGCGCGCGTCCACCAGGCCCAGCGCGGCCGCGCGGCGCGCGTCGGCGCCGCGGCCGGTCAGCATCATGTCGAGCGCGGCCGGCGCGCCGATGACGGCGGGCAGGCGCAGCATGCCGCCCCAGCCGGGAAAGATGCCCAGCATCACTTCCGGCAGCGCCAGCGAGGCGCCGGGCGCGTCCTCCACCAGCCGGTAGCGGCAGGCCAGCGCCAGTTCCAGGCCGCCGCCCAGGCAGTGGCCCTGGATCAGCGCCAGCGTCGGATAGCGCACCGCCGCCAGGCGGTTGAACAGGTTCCAGCCGCGCGCCACCAGGGC
This sequence comes from Achromobacter sp. HNDS-1, assembly GCF_040084795.1. Taxonomy (NCBI): domain Bacteria; kingdom Pseudomonadati; phylum Pseudomonadota; class Betaproteobacteria; order Burkholderiales; family Alcaligenaceae; genus Achromobacter; species Achromobacter sp. HNDS-1. The sequence continues at coordinate 1,235,917 of NZ_CP157584.1, read as the reverse complement.
GCGGCCCTGTTCCGGCGTGTTCAGTTCGGCGAATTCGTTGACGTCGGCGCCGACGATGAAGCCGGTCGGCTTGCCCGAGCGGATCACCAGGCCCTTGGGCGGCTGCGCGTCGAGCGCGTCCAGCACCGTCGCCAGTTCCGCCATGGTGTCGGCGGACAGCGCGTTGACGGCGCTGGCGGCGCGGTCGAACGTCAGCCACGCCAGGCCGTCGGCGTCGCGCTCCAGGCGCCAGTGCGAGAGCGTCTCCAGCGTGTTCATGGGCGGTCCTCCAGGGTTTCGACCAGCATGGCGCCACCCAGGCCGCCGCCGATGCAGATGGCGGCCATGCCGCGGCGCGCGCCGCGACGCTTGAGCGCCTCCAGCAGGTGCAGCACGATGCGGGCGCCCGATGCGCCCACCGGATGGCCGATGGCGATGGCGCCGCCGTCCACGTTCAGGCGCGCCGGATCGAGCTCGCCCCATGCGGGCGTGCCGAAGTGTTCCTGGCAATAGGCCTCGTCCCGCCAGGCCGCCAGGCAGCCCAGCACCTGGGCGGCGAAGGCTTCGTTGATCTCCCACAAGTCCAGGTCATTGAGGCCGAGTCCGTGGCGTTGCAGGATCGGGGTGGCGGCATGCACCGGCCCCAGGCCCATCATGGCCGGATCGAGGCCGGCCCACTGGCTGTCGATGATGCGGCCCAGCGGCCGCAGGTTCCAGCGCCGCACCGCTTCCTCGGAGGCCATCACCAGCATCGCCGCGCCGTCGGTGACCTGCGAGCTGTTGCCGGCGGTGATGTTGCCCCAGGGCTTGTCGAACACCGGCTTGAGCTTGGCCAGCTTTTCAGGCGTGGAGTCCTCGCGCACGCCGTCGTCGTCCGGGTACAGCTTGCCCTGCGTGTCGATCAGCGGCGTGATCTCGGTGAAGGCGCCGTTGGCGCGCCCGGCCAGCGCGCGCGCGTGGCTCTGCGCCGAATAGGCGTCCATGGCCTGGCGGCTGATGCCGAAGCGGGTGGCGACGTTCTCGGCGGTCTGGCCCATCGACAGGCCCACCACCGGGTCGGTCAGGCCCTTGAGCAGGCCGATGACCGGCGCCAGGTGGCGCAGGCGCAGGCGGCCGAGCGTGGCGAGCTTGGCGCCGACGCCGCGGGCCGCGTACCAGTTGGCCAGCCAGCGCACCATGTCGTCCGAGAACAGCACCGGCGCGCGCGACAGGGCGTCCGTGCCGCCGGCCAGCACCAGCTGCGAGCGGCCGGTCTGGATGTTGGCGATGGCGGAATCCAGCGCCTGCATGCCCGAGGCGCAGTTGCGCATCACCGTCCAGCCGGGCACCTTGTTGCCGCACCCCAGGCGCAGCGCGATCACGCGGCCGATGTTGACCTCGTCGGCCGACGGCGCGGCGCAGCCGACGATGACTTCGTCCAGGTCGGTGGGGGCGTAGGGTTGGCGCAGCAACAGGCCGCGCCCGGCCTGCACGGCCAGGTCGCCGGCCGCGAACGGGCCGGGGCCCGAACGCGCCTTCAGGAAGGGCGTGCGGGCACCGTCGACCACGTATACCGGTTTGAATGCCATCCGATCTCCTTGGTGTGTGGACGGGCCTCAGGCTGCCTTGCGTTCGCTGACCGGCTTGACCGCGCCGGTGGCGCCGAGGTCAAAGGGGAAATCATCCACTTTCACCACGGTATCGCGCAAGGTATTGCGGCGCTTGACCACCGCATATTCTTCGGCGGTGATGCCGCCGGCGGCAAAGACGGCGTCGGCCAGGTCGCGCACGTTGGCCTGCGGATTGCCTTCGAGTGTGCCGCGCTTCTCGAACTCGCGGATCTTCGATTCGATCGGCTCGGCCTCCAGCGTGGCGGCCAGCGCCAGCTCGATCGCGCCGACCGGTTCGTCGGCGGTGGCGGGCAGGTGGCAGCCGGCGGTCAGGCGGTCGCGGGTCGCGCCCGGGTTGATCAGCAGCCGCGCCACGTCCTGGCCCAGTTGGTCGGACGGCAGCGACTGCGGCCGGCCCCAAGGGAAGACGATGCGGCGCAGGCTCCACGCCACCACGCGGTTGGGATAGTTTTCCAGCACGCCGTCGATGGCGTCCTGCAGGCGGAACAGCGCGTCCTGCACCGACCAGTGCACCAGCGGCGCGTCGGCGCCCTGGCGGCCCTCGTCCTCGAAGCGCTTGAGCGCGGCGCTGGCCAGGTACATCTGCGACAGGATGTCGCCCAGGCGCGCCGACAGGCGTTCGCGGCGCTTGAGGCTGCCGCCCAGCACCAGCATCGAGGTGTCGGCCAGCAGCGCGAAAGCGGCCGAATAGCGGCTCAGCAACTGGTAGTAGCGCTTCATTTCGGGCGCGACGTCGGCGTCGATGCCGATGAAGCGTCCGCCGGTCAGGGCGGTGCCCAGCGCGCGCAGCTTGTTGCGCGCGACAAAGCCGACGTGGCCCCAGAAGGCCTGGTCGAAATCGATCAGGCCCTGCCTGCGGTCGGACGACTGCGCCGCGCGCATCTCGGCCAGCACGTAGGGATGGCAGCGGATCGCGCCCTGGCCGAAGATGATCAGGCTGCGGGTCAGGATGTTGGCGCCTTCCACGGTGATGCCGATGGGAATCTGCTGGTAGGCGCGGCCCAGGAAGTTGGACGGTCCCAGGCAGATGCCCTTGCCGCCGATCACGTCCATGCCGTCGTTGACGACCTGGCGCGCGCGCTCGGTGACGTGGTACTTGACGATGGCCGATACCACCGAGGGCTTTTCTCCCAGGTCGACGGCGCCGGCGGTCATGCTGCGCGCGGCGTCCATCATGTAGGTGTGGCCGCCGATGCGGGCCAGCGCCTCCTCGACTCCTTCGAACTTGCCGACCGGGGTGCGGAACTGGCTGCGCACGCGGGCGTAGCCGCCGACGGCGCGCGCGGTCAGCTTGGACATGCCGGTGTTGGACGATGGCAGCGAGATCGAGCGGCCGGCCGCCAGGCATTCCATCAGCATGCGCCAGCCCTGGCCGGCCATGGCCGGGCCGCCGATGATGAAGTCCAGCGGCATGAAGACGTCGTGGCCGCGGGTCGGGCCGTTCATGAACATCGCATTCAGCGGGAAGTGGCGGCGGCCGGTGTCCACGCCGGGATGGTCGTGCGGCACCAGCGCGCAGGTGATGCCCAGGTCTTTCTTGCCGCCCAGCAGGCCGTCCGGGTCGTACAGGCGGAAGGCCAGGCCCAGCAGCGTGCAGACCGGCGCCAGCGTGATGTAGCGCTTGTCCCAGCTGACGCGCATGCCGATCACTTCGCGGCCCTGCCATTCGCCCTTGCAGACGATGCCGCTGTCGGGGATGGCGGCGGCGTCGGAACCGGCCCACGGGCTGGTCAGCGCGAAGGCCGGCACTTCCTCGCCGCGCGCCAGGCGCGGCAGGTAGTGGTTCTTCTGTTCATCGGTGCCGTAGTGCAGCAGCAGCTCGGCCGGGCCGAGCGAGTTGGGCACCATCACCGACACCGCCAGCGCCGACGAGCGCGTCGACAGCTTGGTCACGATCTCGGAGTGGGCGTAGGCCGAGAAGGCCAGGCCGCCGTATTCCTTGGGGATGATCATGCCCAGGAAGCCGCTGCGCTTGAGATAGTCCCAGACCTCGGCGGGCAGGTCGAAGCGTTCCTGCGTGATGTTCCAGTCGTTGACCATGCGGCAGGCCTCTTCGGCCTGGTGGTCCAGGAAGTGCTGTTCCTCGTCGGTCAGGCGAGGGCGCGGGTAGGCCAGCATGCGCTTCCAGTCGGGCCGGCCGCGGAACAGCTCGCCTTCCCACCAGACCGTGCCGGCCTCCAGGGCGTCGCGCTCGGTGTCCGACATCTGCGGCAGCACCTTGCGGTAGAGATTGAAGATCGGCGCCGACAGCAAGGCCCGCCTGAGCGGGCGCACGCCCAGCAGGACGGCGGCCAGCAGCGCGATGACGATCAGCGCGACGATGACTGCGTTCATTTCCTAGTCTCCTTTTTTGAATTCTCTGGAACCGCCGCGCCGCGCCGACCCTGGGGCCCTAGGTGACGGGGTGCTGCGGTAGGGGAGCGCGCAGGCCGCCGAGCAGGAAGCTCATCAGGCGGGGCAGCAGCAGCTCGGGGTTGTCGGGTTGCTCGGACTCGTCCAGCGTCCAGCCGGTCACCGAGCGCAACAGGTCGGTGCCGATGATGGCGTAGGAGGTGGCGCCGAGCATGAACTGGAAACGCCACACGATTTCGGCGCGCGGCACGTCGGGCAGGGCGGCGAACAAGGCATTGCGATAGCGCTCGAGCACGTCGGCGTATTCCTCGGCGAACAGGGCGCGGATGAAGCCGGCCGGGTCGGTCATGGTGCGTTCGAGCAGCGGCAGGAAGGTGCTTCCCGCCTGCTCCGGATCGGCCGCCAGCCGCAATAGCGTGCCGAAGAAGGCGTCGACGATCTGCGACGGCTTGAGCGGCTTGCCTTGGGCCTGGGCCTCGAGCTCGTCGAGCAGGCGCAGTCGTTCGCGATTCAGGACTTCCAGGCGCCGCTTGAGCACGGCCTGGACCAGCGATTCCTTGGAGCCGAAGTGATAGTTGACCGACGCCAGATTGACGCCCGCCGCGCCCGTGATCTGGCGCATGGACGTGCCGTCGTGGCCCTGTTGCGCAAACAGGGCTTCGGCGGTGTCCAGGATCGATTCGCGGGTGCTGGAGGATCTGAGTTCTTGCATTAGGTTGAATTCAAACGTTCGTTTGAAAACAGTATGCGTGAGCCGGTGCCAGGATGCGATAGTGGTTATCCCTAGCTGGTACGCATGAATCCCGAGACGGTCCGGATGACCGCCTCGTTCCTTTGCACGAGGGCCCGTGCGGTTGGCCGAGGAAGAAGCGTGGGTCTCGCCCAAACGGCGCTGCGCCGTTTGTCCTCGGACGAGCGCCCTAGGTTGAAAGCCGTCTGGAAGACCAAGCCAAAACGCCGCAGTATCAGCGCGAGGACTTGAAAGCGTGGCACCGTGGATGCGCCTGGCGAGCCCGATCGCCGTTCCGGTGCCGCGGCCAATTCGCCCAGACACAGGAGCAGGAGATATGAAGACCTACAGAGTGGGGCTGTTGCTGGATGGCACCGACCAGCCGGGGTGGATCCACGACATGGCCGAGTGGCTCGCGCGCAGCCAGGACTACGACCTGGCGGCGTTGCTGGTGATGGAAAAAACCGTTCCCGAGCCCCGCCTGGGCACGAAAGCACTGTTCGGCACGCTGTCGCGGCTGGAGTCGCGCCTGCTGCCGGCGCGCCAGCGGCAGATGCTGGCTTGCCGCGACATGCGCGACGGTCTGCCGCCTTCGACGCCAGTCCTGACGTTGCCGGACGATCCGCGCGACGCCGGCCGCGACGACGGCGTGGCGGCGCTCGGCCTGGACCTGGTGCTCGTGCTGGGCGCGCTGCCGCCACTACCGCCGTTGCGTGCGCGCATGGCGGATTGGGCGAGGCTGGGGGTTTGGCACGTGGGGTACTCCGACATCGCCGTCGCCACCAGCCGCTACGCTGGATTCTGGGAGGTCTACCAGCGCGAGGACCACACCACCGTCAAGCTGTGGCGGCTGGGCGCGGGCGAAGATGAGGATACGCTGCTGGACCAGCGCAGTTTCAACACCGAGGTGTTCTGGCTGAAGAACCAGACGCGGGCGTTCAGCCTGGGCAATTTCATGGTCTACGACGCGCTGCTGGCGCTGGCGCGCGCGCGGCCGGGCGTGGCGCCGCCCGGCATGCAGATCCTGAGCGGCCAGCGCCGCGATGATCCGGTCGAATGGGACAGCGCCGCCTATATTGCGCGCCAGGCGTGGTTAATGACGGATTTGATTGTGCGGCGCGTCATGGGACGCAATGTGCGATGGCGGATCGGTATGTTTCCGTCGGTCCGGCAGCAGGCGGTGGTATCGGAAGCGATGGTATTGCAGCCACCCAAGGGGCGATTCTTCGCCGACCCCTTTGTATATACGCGAGACAAAAATCCATATATATTTTTCGAAGACTACGATTTTAATTCGCGCAAGGGCACGATCTCGGTCGCAACCTACAAGGACGGGGCTTTCCGCCTGTTGGGGACGGCCTTGAACCTGCCCTATCATTTATCGTTTCCGTATATCTTTGAATACGAGGGCGTGACCTACATGGTCCCGGAAACCTGCGGAAATCGCAGCATAGAATTATGGAAATGCACCGAATTTCCGTTGAAATGGGAATTGGACATGACCCTGATGACCGATGTTTCCGCGGTCGATACCATTATATTCAAGCGTGGAGAATATTGGTGGCTATTAACCAATATCGACCGAACGGATGGCCAGAATCATTGCGATGAATTGTTTGCCTTTTTCGCCGATTCGCCGCGCTCGACCCAATGGACGCCACATGCCTGCAACCCCATCGTGCGCAATCCGATGCGGGCCCGCAACGCCGGAATCGTTGTCTCGCCTGCGGGAGAGGTGATCCGCTGCGCGCAGTACCAAGGCTTCTGCCACTACGGCAAGGGCGTCTCGCTCAACCGCATCGAGGAATTGTCGCCCTCCACCTATGTGGAGACGGATGGCGAAATCCACTACGCCAGTTTCCTGAGAAAACGTCATGCTTCAATGCACCATTGGCATCACCAGGGTGGGCATACGGTATTCGACTTCGCCTATATGGAGTAAATGACGCCGCAGTGATTGAAAATAAAAATGTTACCTATATTTCGATTGCGATTTCCCGGCCCGGGCTTAATGTGTCGATGGAAACATATAGACAAGCCTTTGCGCCAATCCGGCCTATCCGTGCGATCCGTGACAGCCCCCGCGGCCAGGCGCGACCTAACCTTTCAGCAGTCTGAACACGGCCCTTGCGGCCGGTGCCACGCTCTTGCGCCGTGCGGTGGGGGTACGATCGGAGCGGGGAGATCCTGGTAAAAACCCTAGCGGATGAATGGATGATGGCCCGCTCTCATCCGGATTTACGATGGTGATTAAGGCTAACGAATGATTTCTGTTTTTGTCGGATTATATCGCCACGCAACGTCTTGATTTTGCCAATTCCGAACCATAAGATGGGTTCATGCCATCCGTTATGTTGGCTACGAAAGTCTCCCAGCCCAAATGGCCCGGTGCAGCGTCATTAGATATTCCGGGATATTGCGGACCACCCCCGCGAGGGCTGGAAAAAAATAGTCTTCAGCACAGCGAAGATCCCTTCTAGGCCTGTTGAAAAACCGGGAGGACACCATGGCCAAGATGGTCCTGATTGAAGCCCATCCGCTCCTGCGGCTGGGGTTGTGGCAGATTCTGAGCAAGTTGGACGATGTGTGGGAAATCGAGGGGATGGGGCTGGCCGATGTCTCCAAGGCCAGTGGCGGGCATGCGGGCGCCGATCTGCTCATCTACGGCTTGCCCGTGGATAGCGAGGAAGCCTGGAGCACGTTGCACGAGATCCAGCGCGAGCTGAGTCCGAAGCGCATCCTGCTGCTGACGGATGTCATGCCGTTGCCCATGCCGGTGCAGGGCCTGCCCGGCGCCAGCGTCTACGGCTGCCTGATGAAGACGGCGTCGGTCGAAATCCTGGAAGCGGCGATCCGCCTGGTCATGGCGGGCGGGCAGTGCTTTCCCAGCGAACAGGCCTTGCAGGCGCCGGCGCAGGCAAGCTGCGCCTTGCCGGTGCGCGACCTGGACGATGGCGCGGGCAAGGGCGCCATGCCGGTCAGCGCCGGCGCCCAGTTGCTGCAGATCACACCGCGGCAATACGAAGTGCTGGTGCTGCTGGCGCGCGGCTATCCCATCAAGACGGTCAGCCGGATGCTGAACATCTCGGTCGCAACGGCCAAGACGCATGCCTGCACGCTCTACCAGCGCCTGCACGTCAAGAACAAGGGCGAGGCCGTTTACGCGGCGCTGCAACGGGGCGCCACGCTGGAATGGCACGAGCCGAACGGCCGCGACGCCGACGCCGGACAACTGTACGGCCGCAAGCTGGGTTAAGGGCGGGGCTGGCGCACCCCGCCATCCCTCCTAGGTCATACACACTGCAGCATCGACGGTCGCCGTGCCGCAGCATTCCTCCTCCAATCATCCTCCTGAACGAGATTCAGCGAAGGTAGCCGCTGATAGCATGGGTCGTGTCCACAAGCATGGGTTGAGATGGCGAATCACCAAGCGCGCCAGAGCGATGCCACGTAGTGGACGAGATTCCCGTGAGCCTGGCGAGGCGCTGGAACCGCCATTGCCGCCGTGCGCAGCCGTGCCATGGGAACCGTGTCTGGACCCTGCGTCACAAGGTTCCCTCCGGGATGACAACCGTTCTAATCGAAGACTACGCCCTGCTTCGTGTCGCCATCCAGCATGTGCTGGAGCGGGTACGGAACGCAGAGGACATTCTGGCGATCTCGCCCGCACATCTCGTGAACATGCCGGGTTCCCTCAATCGCCCCGTTGAGTTGCTGGTGGTGGGGTGCAGCGGCGCCGCCGAGGCCGACATCGGCCTGCTGTCGCAGGCGATGGCGCTGTTCATGCCGCGCCTGGTGCTGGCGCTGTACTCGGTGCTGGACCAGAACGTGATGGCGGCCTGCGCGCGCGCCGGCGTGGCCGGCTACCTGCCCAAGGCATCCAGCCCGGACGCCCTGGCCGCCGCCGTCAGCCTGGTGCTGGCGGGCGGTGAGTGCTATCCGCAACCGCAGCCCAGGCCCCTGTCGACGTCACAGGCGTCGTTGCCGGAGCTGCGCGAGCTGACGCAGCGGCAGGAGGAGATCCTGCAGTTGCTGGTGCAGGGCAAGACCATGCGCGAGATCGGCCAGCAGGTGGGGATATCGGTGGCCACGGTGAAGAGCCACGCGCGCACCCTGTATTGGAAGCTGAACGCGCGCAATCAGGCCGAGGCGGCCTATATCGCGGTGCAGATGGGGCTGGTGCGCGGCGCCACGCCGGCCGCCGCCGCAGGCAAGGGCGACGACAGCGTGTAGCGGGCGCGACCCGCCGCCCCGTGGCCAGCGCGTGGCGCCGAGGGCGCCGGGGCAGAATCCGGGCGATCGAGCCTAATGGCCGGCGTCGCGGCTGGCGGCTTCGGTGGTCCGCGTTGCGCGCGGCGCGGGCGCGCCCGCGACGGCGGCGAATTCGCGCTCGGCGGCGGCCAGCACCGCGTCCACGTGCAGGTGGTCGAGCGCATGGCGACGCGCCGCGGCGCCCAATGTTTCCCGGATCTCGCCATGGTGGGCCAGCTTGCGCACCGCCTCGGCCATGGCGGCGGCGTCCTCGGGCGGCGTCACCAGGCCGCAGCGCGCCACCACGCCGGCCAGTTCGGTGCCGCGCGCGGCGCCGCACACCACCGGGCGGCCGCTGGCCAGCATGCCGGTCAGCTTGGACGGCATGACCAGGTCGGCGGCGCCGGCGCGCTGCGGCAGCAGGTGGATGTCGGCGGTGTTCAACAGCGCGCCCAGCCGCGCGGCGGGCTGCAGGTCCAGAAAGCGCACCCGCGCCAACCCCTGGCACTGCGCCTGCAGCGGCGCGCGTTCGGGGCCCTGGCCGCAGAACACGAACCACAGCGATTCCTCCTGTTCCAGCAGGCGGGCCACCTCGGCCAGCGTCTGCAGGCCCTGCTTGCCGCCCATGTTGCCCGAATACAGCGCCACCACCGCGCCGGCGGGAATGCCGAGTTCGGCGCGCAGGTCGCCGTCGCGGCCGGGCGCGATGGCCTCGACATCGATCCAGTTGGGCAGCAGCACCGCGCGCGCCGGATCCACGCCCTTGTACAAGGCCAGGTCCAGCATGCGGCCGGAGATCGTCGAGACGCGGTCGAAACGCCGCATCAGCCAGCGCTCGGCGCGCCGCACGGCCGCGCGCAGCCAGGCGCCCTTGAGCAGGCCCAGGTCGAACGCCGCATCCACTTCGTAGTCCTGGATGTGCAGCCAGGCGCGCGCGCCGCACAGCCGCGCGGCCAGCCAGGCGGCCGGCGCGCAGAACAGGGCGGGCTCGACCACCACGATCACGTCGGGCCGGCCGGCCGCCGCGCGCAGCAGCGACGGCAGGCTGGAAAGCGCGAAGCTGGCCAGGTGCAGCAGGCGCTTGGCGCCGCCGGGCCGGGCCGGCACCCACAGCGGGGCGCGCCGCACGTCGACACCGGCGCGCGTTTCGCGCTGGTAGCGGCCGGCGCGATAGCCATCGTGCACGCGCCATTGCGGATAATAGGGCGGCGCGGTGACGACGCTGACCTGGTGGCCGCGCGCGGCCAGCCATTCGGCCAGTTCCGCGCTGTATTTGCCGATGCCGGTCAGCTCCGGCGCGTAGTTGATGCCGTACAGGAGGATCTTCATGCCGGCGGCGCCACGCGCGGGCGGATGGGGCGGCAGGGATTGCCGTGGCACACCATGGCGGGCGGCAGGCTGCGGAACACGGAGCTGCGCGCGCCGACCACGGCCTCGCGGCCGACGGTGACGCCGGGGCCGATGAAGACATCGGTGGCGACCCAGGCGCCGTCCTCGATGCGCACGGCGCGCTCGCGCAGCGGGAAGTCCGGCTGCGCGGCGTCATGGTCGGCCGCGCACAGGTAGCTGCGCTGCGACACCACGGCATGCGCGCCGATATGGATGGGCCCCAGGCTGTAGACCACGGCGTCGTCGCCGATCCAGGCGTAGTCGCCGATCGTCACCTTCCAGGGATAGGTGATGGTGGCGCTGGGGCGTATCAGCACCTTGCGTCCGACCTGCGCGCCGAAGCAGCGCAGCAGCCAGCGCCGCAGGCCGTAGGCCACTTGCGGCGACCAGCGGAACAGCGAGCCCTGCACCAGCCACCACAACTGCACCGTCAGCGCCGAACGGCCGCGCTGGCCCGGCGCCAGGGTGAACTGGTCCAACCGCTGCAGCGCGCTCATTTGGCGGCTCCGCTGAGCGCATCGCCTTGCGCCGGATCGACGGCCAGGCGGGCCTGGCGGATTTCCTCGGTCTTGATGCGGATCTGCCAGTAGTACATGGCGCGGGCCACCGCGTAATCGAAGCCGGCGCGGCCATCGAGAAAGCCCAGGCGCAGCAGATAGGAATGCAGGAACGAGATCGGCGCCTTGAACGGCAGCGCCTGGAACAGCCGCTTGAGCAGCGCGCGCGCGCCGACGTTGGCCTCGCGCGGATCGTTCATCAGGCCCTTGATGCGCAGGTTGGCTTCCCAGTCGGAATAGCGGTTGTGCTTGTCGAAGTAGTGGTAGAGCGAATCGTGGTCGTTGTGCACCATGCGCGCCCGCAGCGCGAAGGTTTCGCCTTTGACCTGCGGCTGGTAGTGGCCCTCGACCTCCCACATGTGGGCCACGTCCAGATCGTCGTAGTCCAGGAAGCGCGACTGATCGCGCGCCAGCAGCGCCAGCTTGTAGACGCGGTGGCCGTGGCGCAGCTTGCGGCCGCAGAACACATAGTCGAACGGCACGAAGGCGCCGCCGGCGCCGGCGGCAAAGCGCGGCAGCGCCGCGCGGATCTCGGCGGCCAGTTCCGGCGTCATTTCCTCGTCGGCGTCGACATACAGCACCACCGGATGCGTGAACGGCAACTGTTCCAGGCACCACTGCTTTTTCTTTGGATATTTGCCGTTCCAGTTGAAATTGCTGACCTTGGCGCCGAGCGCCGCGGCCATGGCGCAAGTGGCGTCGGTGCTGTTGGAGTCGACCACGAAGACCTCGTCGAACTCGGCCAGCGCCTTCAGGCATTTGGCGATATTGCGTTCCTCGTTCTTCGTCATGACGACGACGGATACCGGTATCTTGGACATGATGCTTTCCTGTTCAGGATGCGCCGCGCCGCATCAGCGGCTGGAACAAATCGATGACGTCGCGGCAGTGCCGCTCCAGTGAAAAGGCGTCGGCGCGCCCGGGGCCGTCGGCCGCGAGCCGTTCGCGCATGTCGCCGTCGTAGGCCAGCCGGCGCACCGCGGCGGCCAGCGCCGCCGCATCGCCCACCGGCACCAGCAGTCCGTAGCGGCCCGCGTCGAGGATTTCGGCCGGGCCGTGCGGACAATCGGTGGAAATGACCGGCACCCCCAGGCACAGGGCCTCGACCAGCACGTTGCCGAAGCTCTCGCGCACCGAAGTCAGGGCGAAGGCGCCGGCGCTGGCGATCACCGGAAACGGGTTGTCGATGTGGCCGGCCAGGGTGACCGGGCTGCGCGAGGGCCGCGCGTCGATGCGCCTTTGCAGCGCGCCGTGCTCCGAACCTTCGCCCAGGATGGTGAAGTGGATGCCCGGATCGTCCAGCAGCGCGGCGGCGTCGATCAGCGTGGCGTAGTCCTTGACGGCCTCCAGGCGGCCCACCGCGACCACGTGATAGGGCGCGCCGGCGTCGGCCGGCGCGGGCCGCGAAGCCGCGGCGCTCTGCTCGCGCACGTCGTCCAGCGGCACGCCGTTGTAGATGGTGCGCACCTTGCCGCGCAGCGGCGGGAACATGCTGACCAGGTCCTCCTTGACGCCGCGCGAGACGCCGACGACGGCGTCGTGGCGGCGGTAGGTCTGGCTCACCAGCCAGCATTTCAGGCCGCGCATGCGCGAGGCGCCGTAGTGGATGGCGGGGCTGCTGTGCTCGAACGCCACAATGGCGAAGTCGCCGCGCAGCGCCTTCTTGGCCAGCACCACCAGCATGTTGCACAACAGCCCGTGCGAGCAGACGATGGCCGGGCGGTCGCGGCGGATCTGCGCCACCAGGCGCGCGAACGCCAGCGGCAGCATCAGGCGCAGCGCCGCCGGCGATTCCAACACCGGCAGCGCCCGCGTCACGCGCGGGTTGGCGATCGGGTATTCGCGGTTGCGTGAACGCAGCAGGAACAGCCCGGCGTCCACGCCCCGCCGGGGCAGGGCGTCGGCGATGAAGGCGACACATCTTCCGACGCCGCCATGCAGGTCGGGGGCGACGAACAGGACATCAGGCATGGGGCAGTACTCGCGGTGGCGTCCGGCGCATGGCGTCCGGACGGGAGCTGGGAGCCGCGGGCGCGGGCTGAGGCGCGGGCATGGCCCGGGCATTGCGGAGCAGCGACAGGCAATAGCACAGCAGAAATCCGGTGAAGGCGGTCTTGGGCGCGTAGGCCAGGCCGCCCGAAAGCGAGTCGACGAAGATGTAGATCGGCGCGGTGGCGATCAGGTAGCGCCGGTGCAGTTCCAGCCCGGGATGGGCGTAGCGTCGGCCCAGCGACAGCAGCAGGATCAGCAGCGGCGGCAACATGATCATGACGGTGCCGACGATGCCGAACTTCATCAGGTAGAAGGCCCAGGAGTTGTGCGCGAAGGTGCTCAGCTCGAAGCCGTTCTCGCCCATCACCCAGCTGCGAAAGCCCGCGCCCTTGCCGAAGACCGGGCTCTCGGCGAACGAGTCCATCTGCCCCTGCATCTCCTGGATGCGGGCGCCGTAGCTGGAGTCCTCGTCGAGCCGCTCGACGCTGAAAATGCGGTTGGTCAGCACGTCCAGGTAGCCGATGCTGGCGAACACCAGCACCCCGGCCACGGCCGCGGGCGCGAAGATCAGCACCACCCGGCGGCGGATGTCGGGACCCGCGCCCAGCATCATCGCCAGCAGCACCGCCACCATCAACTGCAGGTACTGGCTGCGGTTCAGCGAGAACACCAGCGCCAGCAGCATGTAGACCGTCAGCGCGTAGGCCTTGGGCCCGGACACGTTGAGCGTCCTGCGGAAGTACAGCAGCGACACCACGCCGAACGGAATCGCCCACACCCCGAGGCGCACATTGCGCAGCGGATTGGAAATGCTGAAGCCCTGCAGTTGCTCCAGCAGCATCAGCGTGGCCACGGCCAGGCAGGCCGCCACGATGTACTTCTGCAGCACCGCGTAGGCGGCCGGACTGTCGATGTCCTTGTAGCAAAGGAACGGCACGCTCAGGAAGTAGAAGACGATGCGCAGGTCGCGCGCCACGTCGCCGGTTTCGATGCCGGGATGATGCAGCGACACCAGCAGCAGATAGATCACCGACAGCACCTGCAGGCCCAGCAGCATGCCGAGCGCGCCGCGCGGCAGCGCGTACGCGGCCGGATCGGCCAGCCGCAGCGCCTTGACCACCAGGATGGCCACGAACAGCACATCGAAGGGCGACAGCTTGAAGCTGCCGACCCCCAGGATGAAACGGTCGTCGTTCAGGGCCAGCGCGGTGAACGCGAACAGCCCCAGCAGGTGCAGCGTGGAAAGGCGGCGGTGCGGATGCATGGCGGCTCCATGGCTGGGGATTGGGGGGTCAGTGCGCGGCCCAGTCGTCGCGCCCGAACAGCTTGATGGCGAGCTTTTCGACCAGATACGACAGGTCGCCCTGGCGCGCATGCGCGGCCACCTGCGAGGCCCGGCACGACAGGCCGAACAGTTTGCCCATGCCGGGTTCGGTGCGGCGGATGCGGTCGACGATCTGTTCGCGTTCCTCCAGCAGCACGTCCTGCATCAGGGCGGTCTTGGTTTCGTCATGGGCGGTGTACACGCCCATGGCGTCCGGCACGATCAGGTTCCTGCCCTCGCGCAGCAGCCGGCTCCACAGTTCCAGGTCCATGCAGTAGCGCATGCTTTCCTGCAGCAGTCCGTGTTTGCGCAGCAGGTCGCGGCGGAAGATGGCAGACTGGTTCGGGATCGAGGCCTTGACCACCGTGAGCGTGCCGCGGTTGACCGGGGTGTAGTGGATCTTGCGGAAGATGTGGTTGTCGGCGTCGGCCACGAACAGGTTGCCGCTGACGATGGGCGCCCGGCCCCGGGCCGCGGCCGCGCCCAGCTTGCGCAGGGCGCCCGGGTAGTACAGGTCGTCGGAATTCTGCCAGCCGACGTAGTCGCCGGTGGCGCGCTCGAAGCCTTTGTTGATGGCGTGCGACTGGCCGCGGTCCGGCGCGCTTTCCCAGTAGGTCAGGTAGCGTTCGTACTTGCGGATGATATCGACGCTGCCGTCGGTCGAGCCGCCGTCGATGATGATGTACTCGAGCCGCGGGTAGCCCTGGTTCAGCACCGACACAATGGTGCGCTCCAGGAACCGCGCCTGGTTGTACGAGGGCGTCACGATGGTCAGCTTGGGCAGCAGGCCGCCGGCGATGGGCGCGGGGGGACGCAGCTCGCTGACGAAATCGATGAGCTGACGCGAGTACTCATTGTGGCGCTTGCGCATATAGGACCTCAGCATGATGGCTACCGGGTGGCCGCAGGCAGGGCGCCCGGGTAGTCGGGCCGGGATTGACGGATGGCGAGCGCCACGCCGGCCAGCGTGATCGCCGCGTAGGCCATGCGGCCCCAGGCCGCGGCGTGTTCGCCCGCCGCGTGCACCAGGGCGGCCATGACGCACAGCATGGCCAGGCCGCCCAGGCCGTTCAGGATCGCCACCGCCCGGGAATTGCCCAGTCCGAGCAGCGAGAAATGCGCGGCCGCGTTCAAGGACAGCAGGCCGGAGGCAATGATCAGCAGGCGGAAGGTGCCCAGGTGGCCCTCGGCCACGGCATGCCCCAGCAGCAGGTCCAGCAGCGGCTGGCTGACCGCCAGCACCGCCAGCGTGGCGCCCGCCGACAGCAGCAGGTTCCACAGCATCAGGCGGCGGATCTCTTCCTCGGCCGCGCCCGGATGCGGCGGCGCGGCGCTCAGCCGGCTGACGCGCGGCATGGCCTTCTGGAAGATCGCCACCGAGGCGGTGTGGATCATCTGGCCCACCTGCACGCCGACGGTATAGATGGCCAGCGCCGCCGGCCCCATCAGGCTGCCCACCAGCACCCGGTCGACCGAGCCGAACGCCAGCGCGCTCAGGCTGTTGAGCCAGGACCAGCGCGAGAACCGGAACGCGTCCAGCATGGCGCCGCGGTCGCGCACCGGGCGCACCAGCACGTGGCCGTAGCGGCGCGCAAATACGCGCATCTTGACCGAGCCGGCCAGCAGCAGGCCGAGCGCCTGGGCCAGGCCGGTCCAGGTGGGCGAGGCCGTCAGCCAGGCGGTGGCGCAGGCCAGGGCCATGGTGCCGCTCCGGCTGACCAGTTCGCACAGCGCGGTGGCGCGGAAATCCTCGCGGCCCTTGAGGCAGCCGGACATCAATTGGTCGTATTGCTGAGTCAGGTAGACGGCCAGCGCCGGCATGGCCAGCAGGGTGACGGCCACGCCGCCGAAGGTGGCGGCGGGCCAGCCCCACCACACGCCCAGCCACAGCAGCGCCGCCACCAGCGTCACCACGCCCAGCGCGCAGCCGATCAGCGACATGGCCACGCCGGCCGCGCGATAGGCGTCGCCGGGCTCGTGCATGCGCTCGGACACCAGCTTGGTGGCGGTGACGGCGGCCCCCAGGTTGGCGGCGTTGCCGAAGCCGGCCAGCGCGATGATCATCGAGTACTGGCCGAAGCCCACCGTGCCCAGCTGGCGGAACAGGATGGGCAGCGCCACCAGCGCCGCGACGGGACCGATGCCATATTCCACCAGCCCCCAGAACGAGGCATTGCCGGCGACGTGCTTTCTGATGAGTCGGTACATCGGAATGCCTGTTTTCGATAGGCGTGGTTAGGGCCTGTTCACACTGAAAGGAGCCTCAGGCCACGGGCAGCGGTTGGCGCGCCTGCTCGCGCAGGAAATGGCTATAGGCCAGCGTCACGCCATGAGTCAGGGAAATCTCCGGCTTCCAGCCCAGCGCGCGCACCCGCGCCGAATCCATCAGCTTGCGCGGCGTGCCGTCGGGCTTGCTGGCGTCGTAGACGATGTTGCCCTGGTAGCCCACCACCTGCGCCACCACCCGCGCCAGCTCGGCGATCGACAGGTCCTCGCCGGCGCCGATGTTGTAGATGCCGTCGGCCGCCGGCGTCTCCATCAGCATTACGCAGGCCCGCGCCAGGTCGTCCACGTACAGGAACTCGCGCAGCGGCTTGCCGGTGCCCCACAGCGTGACGCTGTCCTGGCCCGCCTCGCGGCCCTCGTGGAACTTGCGGATCAGCGCCGGCAGCACGTGGCTGCTGTGCAGGTCGTAGTTGTCGTGCGGACCGTACAGGTTGGTCGGCATGGCGCAGATGAAGCGCGCGCCATATTGCCGCTGGTAGGCCTCGCACAGCTTCAGACCGGCGATCTTGGCGATGGCGTAAGGTTCGTTGGTGGCCTCCAGCGGCCCGGTCAGCAGCGCGTCCTCGCGGATCGGCTGCGGCGCCTCGCGCGGATAGATGCAGGACGACCCCAGGAACAGCAGCTTGCGCACGCCGGCCGCGTAGGCGGCGCGGATCACGTTGCACTGGATCATCAGGTTGCGGTAGAGGAAGTCCACCGGATGGTTCTGGTTGGCCAGGATGCCGCCGACCTTGGCGGCGGCCAGGTACACCACGTCGACCGGCGTGGTCGAGAAGAAGCGGTGCACCTGGTTCTGGTTTTCCAGGTCCAGTTCGCTATGGCTGCGCGTGATGATGTCGCGGTAGCCGCGCTCCTGCAGCTCGCGCACCAGCGCGGCGCCCACCATGCCGCGATGGCCCGCCACGAACACGCGTTGGTCCGGATTGCTCATGGCGGACTACTCCTTGTAGGCGTAGATTTCGTAGCCGTTCTGTTCCACCAGCGCATCGCGCCGGGCGTCCTTCAGGTCGCTCTCCACCATTTCCTTGACCAGCTGGGCGAAGCTGGTGCGCGGCGACCAGCCGAGTTTTTCGCGCGCCTTGGTCGGGTCGCCCAGCAGGGTTTCGACCTCGGTGGGGCGGAAGTAGCGCGGGTCGACCCGCACGATGACCTGGCCGGGCTTGATGTCGTGCACCGGGCTGAACAGCACGGTGGCGGTCTCTTCCAGACCTTCGCCCTCCCAGGCAAGCAGGATGCCCAGCTCGCGCGCGGCGGTATTGATGAACTCGCGCACGCTGTATTGCATGCCGGTGGCGATGACGTAGTCCTCCGGCGTGTCCTGCTGCAGCATGAGCCACTGCATTTCGACATAGTCGCGCGCGTGGCCCCAGTCGCGCAGCGCCGACAGGTTGCCCAGATACAGGCATTCCTGCAGTCCCAGCACGATGCGCGCCAGGCCGCGGGTGATCTTGCGCGTCACGAAGGTCTCGCCGCGCTTGGGCGATTCGTGGTTGAACAGGATGCCGTTGCAGGCGTACATGCCGTAGGCCTCGCGGTAGTTCACGCTGATCCAGTAGGCGTACAGCTTGGCCGCGGCGTAGGGGCTGCGCGGATAGAACGGCGTGGTTTCCTTCTGTGGGGTCTCCTGCACCAGACCGTACAGCTCCGAGGTCGAGGCCTGGTAGAAGCGGGCCTTGTCCTCCAGCTTGAGGATGCGGATGGCTTCCAGCAGGCGCAGGGTGCCCAGGCCGTCGGCGTTGGCGGTGTATTCCGGCTCCTCGAACGACACCCCGACGTGGCTTTGCGCCGCCAGGTTGTAGATCTCGTCGGGCTGCACCGATTGCACGATGCGGATCAGGCTGCAGGAGTCGGTCATGTCGCCGTGGTGCAGCACGAAGTTGCGCGGCTGGTCATGCGGATCCTGGTACAGGTGGTCGATGCGCGCGGTATTGAAGAGCGACGCGCGCCGCTTGATGCCATGGACTTCATAGCCCTTGGCCAGCAGGAATTCGGCCAGGTATGCGCCGTCCTGGCCGGTGACGCCGGTAATCAGTGCCCGTTTTGGCATGGTTTTATCCTTAAGACTTAGTCACTGCACGAAAAGAGCCGAAGGCTGCGGAACCGATGTTCAACGAGATTACTGTCGCACCCGCCGCGGAGATATCGGCCAAAAGGTCTAAGAGTTCGGCCTGTCGATAGGCAAAAAAGGACTGGATGCCTTCGTCCAGCGCACCCAGGGCGGAGACGGCCAGCAGCGCCGTCAACCCTGGCCGCCGCTGCACCGAGAGGTAGACCAGCACGGTCAGGAAGGCGTAGGCCGCCAGGTGCAGGCGCTTGTCGCCGAACGCGTCGGACATCTCGGCGGCCAGCCCCGGCAGGTTGCCCACCGTCACCAGGGTGACGAAGAACAGCGCCGCCAGCGGCAGGCATATCCGGGCCAGGCCCGGCCGCCAAAAGGATGAGGCCGCGCGCCGGGGGTCAGACACGGCCGTACATGTCCTGGAAGCGGACGATGTCATCCTCGCCCAGATAGGCGCCGGACTGCACCTCGATGATTTCCAGCGGGATCTTGCCGGGGTTCTCCAGGCTGTGGACTTCCCCCAGGGGGATGTAGGTCGATTGGTTCTCGGTCAGCAGGTATTGCTTGTCGCCGTTGTAGATGCGCGCCGTGCCCGATACCACCACCCAGTGCTCGGCCCGGTGGTGGTGCATCTGCGACGACAGGCGCGCGCCCGGCTTCACGGTGATGCGCTTGACCTGGTAGCGCGGGCCCTGGCCAACCGAGTCGTACGAGCCCCAGGGACGCTGCACCTCGCGGTGGTGATTCAGTTCGCTGCGATGCTGCACCTTGAACGCCTCCACCAGCCGCTTGACGTCCTGCGAGCGGGTCTTGTGCGCTACCAGCACGGCGTCGGCGGTCTCGATCACCACGATGTCGTCCAGCCCGACCGAGGCCACCAGCCGGCTGGTCGAATGGATCAGGCAGTTGCGCGAGTCCTCGACCATTACGTCGCCGCTGGTGGAGTTGCCTTCGGCCGATTTGCGGGCGATGCCCCAGACCGCGTCCCACGCGCCGACGTCGCTCCACGGCGCGGCCAGGGGGATCACCACGGCGCTGTCGGTGCGCTCCATGATGGCGTAGTCCATCGAGTCGCTGGGGCAGGCCTCGAAGGCCGGGCCGTCCAGCTGGAACAGCGCCGGCTCGCCATGGCCGGCGGCCACCGCCGCGCGCACCTGTTCCAGGATGCGTGGCGCCAGCCGTTCCAGTTCCGCCAGGAAGACCGAGGCCTGGAAGGCGAACATGCCGCTGTTCCAGTAGTAGCTGCCGTCCTCGATGAAGCGCTGCGCCACTTCGGGCGAGGGCTTTTCGACGAAACGCCGCACCTTGCGGGCGGGCGCCATGGCGCCGGGTTCGGCCGCCTGGATGTAGCCGTAGCCGCTGAGCGGCGCCGTGGGGGTGATGCCGAAGGTCACCAGGGCGCCCTGGCGCGCGGCTTGGTAGGCCTGGGCGAACGCGGCGGCCAGCACCGGGCCGTCTTCCAGCACGTGGTCGGACGGCATGATCAGCATCACCGGGTCCTCGCCGTCGCGCATGGCGCGCAGCGTGGCGGCGGCGATGGCCGGGGCGGTGTTGCGGGCGAACGGTTCCAGCACGATCTCGGCGTCCTGGATGCCCAGCTCCTGCGCCTGTTCGGCGGCGATGTAGCGGTGCGCGTCGTTGCACACCAGCATGGGGCGGGCCTGGGCGCCGGCCGAGTCCAGCCGCAGCAGGGTGTTCTGCAGCAGGCTGCGGTCATCGGTCAAACGGATGAACTGCTTGGGCAGCAGCTCGCGCGACAGCGGCCACAGGCGCGAGCCGGAGCCGCCGCAAAGGATCACGGCCCGGTACGGAGGATGGGGGTTGGTCATGGCGCTGACTCCTTGAAGTAGGCCTGGGTGTACGGATGGGCGCCGGGGTCGGCGGCGATGGCCGCCGCGGGCTGCCAGCGGTAGCGGCGGTGCTGGCCCAGCGGCAGGCTGGCGGTGTCCAGCGTGAACTCGGCCTCGTAGGCGAGGACGATGTAATGGGTCGAGCGGCCGGTCTCGCCGGCGAAATTGGTGCCGTAGAAGTGTTCGTACACGCCGCGCGGGCGCCAGGCCTGTGGCGGCAGCGTCAGGCCCAGTTCCTCGCGGGCGATGCGCTGCAGCGCGCGCGACAGGGGCTCGTTCTTGCGGATGCGGCCGCCCGGCACGAACCAGCTGCCCTGGGCCGGCGGGTTGCTGCGCAGGCCGGTCAGGTAGCGGCCGTCGGCATCGCGCAACAGCAGGTCGATGGACACCAGCGGCAGCATCTCCACCGCTCGGCGGAAGTCATCCTCGGCCAGCAGGCCGGGCGGCGGCGCGGCGGGGGCGGGCGCCGGGCGCGCGCGCGACGGGACGATCAGGGGCCAGCCCAGCGGTTCAATAGACATTTCGCCCCGTCCATCCGGAGATCGCCGTGCGGGCGATGATCATCAGGTCCATCCGGAACGTCCAGTGCTGGATGTAGTAGATGTCATGCTCGACGCGGTCGCTCATCTTGCGCAGCGTGTCGGTCTGGCCGCGCAAGCCGTTGACCTGGGCCCAGCCGGTGATGCCCGGCTTGACGCGGTGCCGCATCATGTAGCGCTGCACCAGGTCCTTGTACAGTTCGTTGTGCTCCAGCGCATGCGGGCGCGGGCCGACCACCGACATGTCGCCGCGCAGGACGTTCAGGAATTGCGGCAGCTCGTCCAGGCTGGTGCGGCGCAGGAAGCCGCCGATGCGGGTGACGCGCGCATCGTTGCGGGTGGCCTGCGTGACCACGCCGTGCTCCTGGTGCACGGTCATGGTGCGGAACTTGTAGACGTGGAACACCTTGCCGTCCACGCCCAGGCGCGGCTGGGTGAACAGCACCGGCCCGCGCGAGGTCAGCTTGACCAGGCAGGCCACGGTCAACATCAGCGGCGACAGGCCGATGAGGGCGCACAGCGCGAAGCTGCGGTCGAAGGCTTCCTTGGCCCAGCCGCGCACGCCCGCCGCGGGCAGGCTGTTCAGCTGGATCGCGGGCAGTCCGAGGAATTCGCCGATGCGGTGGCCCAGCAGCTGGATCGACATCACGTCGGGAATCCAGCGGATGTCCACCAGGTCGTTGCGCAGGTGGTAGAGGACCTCGCGCAATTCCTGGCCGGCCTCCATCGGCAACACGATCCAGACTTCGCGCACGGTGTGCTCGCGCACAAAGGCGTGCAGCTTGTCCAGGTCGTGCAGGCGCCGCACTTGCGGCGGCAGGTTCTCGTGCGGCTCGGCGTAGATGCCGGCGACCTCATAACCCGCTTCGCGGTAGCGTTCGACGCGCCGCCACAGGTCATGGCCGAGCGCGCCGAAGCCGACCAGCAGCACGCGCTTGCGGTTCAGGCCGCGATCCCGCGCCGCGCCCAGCACCGCGTACACGGCCAGCCTGACGCCGGCCAGCGCCAGGGCCGCGCAGCCATACCAGGTCGCCGCCCACAGGCGCGATACCGACGCGCTCTGGTGCATGAGAAAGCTGACCAGGATCCCCAGCGCGAAGACCAGCGACCATGCCGCCAGGCTGCGCACGATCAGGTCCGCCAGCCGGCGGCCGCGCCATGACACATACAGGCTGAACGCCGGAAACAGCGCGATGACGCCCAGGCCGCACAGATAGATCAGGAACAGATGGATCTGCGGCGGATCGGCCATCGCCTCATCCGCGAACTTCAGCTCGGTGACGGCCAGGCCGCAGATAACGACGATCGCCGCGTCCAGCAGCCGGTACAGATAGCTGGATCGGTTCGACCTGCTTGACGTGTCCGTGAGGGACGGGTCCATCGCGCACTCCTTCGTTCTTCGGGGAGGCGCCCTGGGGGCCGCGAAAAAAAACGCTGCACCGCCGCAAGGCATGTGGCTACCGTCCAAATCTTATTGAGTGCCCGGCGCACCCGAAACCTCCAAACGATGTAGGAGAAGGCTTAAGGCATCCGTCGAATGTGCGGGGGCTTGAAAAGGGAGTGGAATGTCGCAACCCGTTACGCATCGGGCTCCTTTCCAAGCAACGAAGTCATTCACAGTGGATTTGCCATGACGACATTTTTCGGAACGTTGAGCCGAGCCATCGCTGCCATCGCGCTCGTGTCCTCGCTGGGCGCTTGCGCCCTTTCTCCCGGCATGACCTTTGATGCCAAGCACCTGGTCGATCCGCTCGATCCGAATTCGGTGGCGCAGATCAAGGAAATCACGCCCAGCCTGGTGCTGGAGGACAACCGCGCGCGCCAGGCGCTGCTGGACAACGACGGGGTATCGCGCCTGGTCGACAAGGCCGAGCCGTATCGCATCGGTCCCGGGGACATTCTTTCTATCGTGGTCTGGGACCACCCCGAGCTCGTGCTTCCGACGCAAACCTACGCCATCGGCACGGGGGTGACCGAACTAGCCTTCGGGGATACCGCCTCGGGCATTCCGGGGTATACGGTCTCATCCTCCGGATATATCCAATTTCCCTATACGGGACTGCTGAAAGTGGCGGGGTTGACGGAACTTCAGGCGCGCAATCTCATAGTCAACAGTTCGGGTAAATACATCCAGGATCCGCAGATCACGGTGCGCGTGCTGGGCTACCGCAGCAAGCGGGTCTACGTCGAAGGCGAGGTGAAGACGCCGGGTACCGTCGCGATCAACGACATTCCCATGACGCTGCTGGAAGCGATCAACCGCGCGGGCGGGGTGCTGCCCACCGGTGACCGCAGCAGCGTCTATGTCATCCGCGAAGGCAGGAAGACGCGCGTGAATCTGCCCGCGCTGATCGACCGCGGCCAGGATCTGAACCAGGTGATGCTGAAGTCGGGCGACATCGTCAGGGTGACGCCGCGCGACGAAAGCAAGGTGTTCGTGACCGGGGAGGTGACCACGCCGGCCTCGATCGTGATGCGGGACGGCAGGTTGACGTTGAACGAAGCGCTGGGCGTGGCGGGAGGCCCCAACCAGCTGACCGCGGACTCGTCGCAGGTGTTTGTGGTGCGCAGTACCGAGCAGGCGACGCCGCTGGTGTTCCATCTGAATGCCGCTTCGCCGCAGGCTTATGCGGTGGCGGAGAAGTTCGAGTTGCAACCCAAGGACGTCGTCTTCGTGGATACGGCGGCGCTGGTGCGGTGGAACCGCTTCATCAGCAACCTGTTCCCGAGCGCGCAAACGGTACAGACCGTGCATTCAATCAAGTAATCGACCCTCGGGGCCCGCCCCGCGCCGCTGGGCGCGGGGCCGGGATCCGGCCCACGCCTTTGGGGGCGCCGCGACCGCGGCGGCGCCTAATCTTGGAGAGCTGCATGTCGTTGCCCATCGAATCGTTCGAGCCCTCCGTCCCGGCTCGCCAGCAGGAAACCCCGCTGTCCTCGCACGTGGACGCCATTTTCTCCAACCGTTGGCTGATCATCGCCATCACGCTGATCGCGCTGTTGGGCGCGGTGGTCTATGTCATGGTCACCCCTTCGGTCTATTCGGCCGACATCATCGTCCAGGTGGAGGAGGAACTGCCGCAGGGCCAGAGCCGCAGCCTGCTGGGCGACGTCTCGGCCATCTTCGACACCAAGGCCGAGACCTCCGGCGAGATGGAAGTGCTGCGCTCGCGCATGGTGGTGGGACCGGCCGTCGACAAGTTCATGCTGTACATCCATGCCAAGCCGCGCTATTTCCCGGTGGTCGGCGAATGGCTGGCGCGGCACTACGAAAGCCTGCCGTACCCGTCCGGGCTGCCGCGCGGCGGTTACGCCTGGGGCGGCGAGTCGATCTCGATCTCGCAGCTGGACGTGCCCAATGAATGGCTGGGCAAGCCCTTTCGCATCACCACCCTGGGCGAAGGCGCCTACACCCTGAACGATAAGATCACCGGCGCCACGTTCAAGGGCACGGTCGGCAAGCCCGAGCATTTCGTGCTGCCGGGCGGCGGCGCGCTGGACGTGCACATCGACGCGCTCAGCGGCCGGCCCGGCACCGAATTCACGGTGTCGCGCACCTCGCGCCTGGCGGCGATCGAGGACGTGCAATCGCGCCTGGGGATCTTCGAACGCGGGCGCACTTCGGGCGTGATCGGCGTGACGCTGGAGGGCAATGATCCGGCGCTGACCACCGCGGTGCTGAACCAGATCGGCCAGGAATACGTGCAGCAGAACGTCAATCGCAAGTCGGCCCAGGCGGAGAAATCGCTGGCGTTCCTGGACGAGCAGCTGCCGCAACTCAAGCGCGAACTGGACGCGGCCGAGACCAAGTACAACTCGCTGCGCAACAAGCGCGGCACCATCGATCTGAGCGAGGAAGCCAAGCTGATCCTGGCGCAGTCGGTGGACGCCCAGACCAAGGTGATGGAGCTGCGCGCCAAGCGCCAGGAACTGATCACCCGGTTCGCGCCGACCCATCCGAGCATTGTCGCCATCGACCGCCAGATCGCCTCGCTGACCGGCGATGTCAACCGCATCGGCAACAACATCAAGCAGCTGCCCGACCTGGAACAGGACGTGGTGCGGCTGGTGCGCGACGTGCGCGTCAACACCGAGCTTTACACGGGCCTGTTGAACAACGCCCAGCAACTGCGCCTGATCCGTGCCGGCAAGGTCGGCAACGTGCGCATCCTGGACGCCGCGGTGCAGCCGGACAAGCCGGTGCGTCCCAAGGCCGCCATCATCATCGCCGTGGTCACGGCCATCGGCCTGATCATCGGCGTGCTGTGCGCCTTCGTGCGCAACGCGCTGTTCGGCGGCCTGTCCGAGCCGGACGATGTCGAGCGCTACACCGGCCTGCCGGTGCTGGCCGCGATTCCCCACAGCGATCTGCAGGACAAGCTGTGGCGCCGCAGCCGGCGCAAGAACGCCACCGTGCCGGCATTGCTGGCGCAGAGCCAGAGCAACGCGCCACCGATCGAAAGCCTGCGGTCGTTCCGCAACGTGTTGCAGGCCTCGCTGCGCCAGTCGGCCAACAACATGGTCATGTTCACCGGGCCGGTGGCCGGCGTCGGCAAGTCGTTCCTGTCGGCCAACTTCGCCTTCATCCAGGGCGGGGTCGGCAAGCGCGTGCTGCTGATCGACGCCGATTTCCGCAAGGGCCAGCTCAATCGCTATTTCGGCGTGCCCAAGGAAGACGGCCTGTTCGAGGTGCTGTCGGGCACGCTGCCGCTGGAGCGGGTGCGCAAGCACAGCGTCTCCGAGGGCGTGGACTTCATCGCCACCGGCGCGGTGAGCTTCGATCCATCGGAGCTGCTGGCCTCGCCGATCTTCGGCCAGACCCTGCGCGAGCTGGCCAGCCAGTACGACATGGTCATCCTGGATACGGCGCCGGTGCTGTCCTCGCCCGACGCGGCGGTGGTCGGCACGCATGCCGCGGCGGTGATGGTGGTGGTGCGGTCGGGCATGAACACGGTGGGCGAGATCCGCGAGACCGCCAAGCGCCTGATCCAGGCGGGCGCGCCGGTGGATGGGGTGCTGTTCAACGGTCTCAAGCTGATGCCCGAGCGCTTCGGGTTCCGTTCCAAATATGGCGGATACCGCTATTCGCGGGCGGCCTATTACGGTGACTTCAAGCAGAACGGCCCCAAGTAAACCCCGCGGAGAACTGGCATGCATGGAACGTTTGGCTGGGAACCCCCGCAGATCCTGGATGCGGTCTTCAAGGCGTACGACATACGCGGCACGGTGCCCGAGGAAATCGACGCGCGCTTCGCCCACAGCCTGGGCATGGCGGCGGGCGCGCGGGCGCTGGAACTGGGCGCGCGCGCCATGGTGGTGGGGCGCGACGGGCGCCTGAGCAGCGTGGAGCTGGCGGCGGCGCTGCAGGCCGGCCTGCGCTCGGCCGGGTTGCACGTCATCGACATCGGCATGGCCACCACGCCGATGGTGTACTTCGCCACCTGGCTGATGGACACCGGCGCCGGCATCGCCGTGACCGGCAGCCACAACCCGCCGACCCACAACGGCTTCAAGATCGTGATGGACGGCGCCTCGCTGTACGGCGAAGGCATCACCGCGCTGCGCGACGCGATGCGCCTGCCGATCGAGTCGGCCAGCGTGGCCGGCGGCCGTACCCAGATGCAGATCCAGCCCTGCTACGCCGCGCGGCTGGTGGGCGACATCCGCATGGCGCGGCCGATGAAGATCGCCATCGACTGCGGCAGCGGCGTGGCCGGCGCGGTGGCGCCGGCGTTGTTCCGGGCGCTCGGCTGCGAGGTCACGGAACTGTTCTGCGAGGTGGACGGCTCGTTCCCGGGCCATCATCCCGACCCCGCCGATCCGCAGAACCTGCAGGACCTGATCTATTGCCTGCGCTATTCCGATTGCGAGGTGGGGCTGGCGTTCGACGGCGACGGCGACCGGCTGGGCGTGGTCACCAAGTCCGGCCAGATCATCTGGCCCGACCGCCAATTGATCCTGTTCGCGCGCGACGTGCTGGCGCGCAACCCTGGCGCCGAGGTCCTTTACGACGTCAAGTGCAGCCGCCACGTGGCGCGCGCCATCGCCGAGGCCGGCGGCAAGCCGACCATGTGGAAGACGGGACACTCGCTGATCAAGGCCAAGATGCGCGAGACCGGCGCGCTGCTGGCCGGCGAGATGAGCGGCCATGTGTTCTTCAAGGAGCGCTGGTATGGCTTTGACGACGGCATCTACGCGGCCGCGCGGCTGCTGGAGATCCTGTCGGCGGCGCCCGATCCGTCGGCGCTGCTGGAAAGCCTGCCGCAGTCCTGCGCCACCCCCGAAATCAAGCTGGAAACCACCGAGGGCGAACAGTTCGCGTTGGTCGCGGCGCTGCGCGAGCACGGGCAGTTCCCCGGCGCCCTGTCCATCAACGACCTGGACGGGGTGCGGGTCGACTACGCCGATGGCTTCGGCCTGGCGCGGCCGTCCAACACCACGCCGACGGTGGTGCTGCGTTTCGAAGGAGACACCGTGGCCGCATTGGCCCGCATCGAGGAGGACTTCCGCAATGCGTTCCGGCGCGTTGCCCCTCATATCCGTTTACCGTTCTAAGGAGCATCACGCGATGGGAAAGGCGAATTTTGCGAGAGAGGCCCGGGCCGGGGCAGAAGCGGACAGCCTGGCCGCCAGCGCCGAATGGCAGGCATTCGCGCAGGCGGCGCGCGGCGCCGCGCTGGACGGGAGCACGCTGAAGGTGATCGAGGCGGCCGGCTTGTGCGTGGACCTGACGATGCAGCGGCAGTCCGGCGCGCTGGACGCCGCGGCGCAGGCCTTGCTGCGCGCGCGCGGGCTGGATGCCGCGCGCCAGGCGCTGTTCGGCGGCGGACCGGTCAACTGGACCGAAGGCAAGCCCGCCTGGCACACGGCGCTGCGCGCCGGCCGCACCCGCGAACAGCCGGACGGGCAGGACGAGGACTCGGTCTGCGAGTACGCGCGCATGACCGACTTCGTGCGGCGCATCGATCAGAGCGCCGATTTTTCCGCGGTGCTGCACATCGGCATCGGCGGCAGCGACTGGGGGCCGCGCCTGGCGATCCAGGCCTTCGGCGGCGCCGGGCAGCGCCGCCAGATCCGCTTTGTCTCCAACATCGACGGCCACGCCTTCCATGATGCGGTGGCCGGGCTGGACCCGCGCCGCTGCCTGGTGGTGGTGTCGTCCAAATCCTTCACCACCGCCGAGACCCTGCACAACGCCCGCGCCGCCATCGCCTGGCTCAAGCAGGGCGGCGTGGCCGATCCGTCCGAACACCTGGCGGCGGTCACCGCCAACGTGCCGGCGGCGCGCGCGCTGGGCGTGCCGTCGAGCCAGGTGTTCCGCATGTGCGACTGGGTCGGCGGGCGCTATTCGGTCTGGTCGGTGGCCGGGCTGTCTATCGCGCTGACCGTCGGCGCCGACGTGCTGATCGGCATGCGCGCCGGCGCCGAGGCCATGGACCAGCACTTCCAGCAGGCGCCGCTGGCGGCCAATGCGCCGGTGCAGCTGGCGCTGGCCGGGCTGGTCAATTGCAGCGTGCTTGGCCACGGTTCGCTCAACATCGCGGCCTACAGCGCGCGGCTGCTGCACCTGGTGACCTATCTGCAGCAGCTGGAGATGGAATCTCTGGGCAAGCGCGTCGGCGGCGATGGCGCCGAGGTCGACGTGCCCACCGCGCCGATCATCTGGGGCATGCCGGGCACGGACGGCCAGCACACTTTCTTCCAGTGGCTGCACCAGAGCGCCCAGGGCGCGCCCGTCGATTTCATCGCCAGCCTGCAGGGCCACCCCGACAGTCCCGACGCCCACCGCATGCTGCTGGCCAACTGCCTGGCGCAGCGCCAGGCGCTGATGCGCGGCAAGAGCCTGGAGCAGGCGCTGCTGGACGTGGCCCACATCGACGATCCCGACAAGGCGCTGAGCCTGGCGCACCACATGGTGCATCCCGGCGGCCGGCCGTCCACGCTGATCGTGCTGCGCCAGCTCGATCCGCGCGCCCTCGGCGCGCTGCTGGCGCTGTACGAGCACAAGGTGTTCGTGCAGAGCGTGGTGTGGGGCGTCAATCCCTTCGACCAATGGGGCGTGGAACTGGGCAAGCGGCTGGCGAGCGGCATCGAGCGCGAGCTGGCGGTGCCGGTGTCGGCCGGCGTGGTCGATTGGGGCCACGACGCTTCCACCTCGTACTGGATCGACCGCTATCGCGGCCATGCCCAGGCGCCGCGGCCGCGCCATGCCTGGGTGCCGGGCGTGGCGGCGCACCTTTGACGGAGAGCGGGCATGACGGACATGCGGGTGCTGGTCACCGGGGGCGCCGGCTACATTGGCGCCCACACTCTGGTGGCGATGCTGGCGGCGGGCCAGCGGCCGCTGGTGCTGGACAACTTCAGCAACGGCAGCGCCGAGGCGGTGCGGCGGGTCGAGCGCCTGTGCGGCGCGCCGATCCCGCTGGTCGAGGGCGACATCCGCCAGACCGGGCTGGTGCAGGCGCTGCTGGCGCGCGAGGCGCGGCGCGGCGACCCGGTGCAGGCGGTGCTGCACCTGGCCGGCTGCAAGGCGGTCGGCGAATCGGTGGCCGATCCGCTCAAGTACTACGACAACAATGTGGCCGGATCGGTGGCGTTGCTGCGCGCCATGCGCGACGAGGGCGTGACGCGGCTGGTGTTCAGCTCGTCGGCCACCGTCTATGGCGAGCCGCGCTCGCTGCCGTTCACCGAGGCGCATCCGCTGGCGCCGGCCAACCCGTACGGCCGCAGCAAGCTGATGGTCGAGCAGATGCTGCGCGACCTGTGCGCGGCCGAGCCGGCGTTCGGCGCGGTGACGCTGCGCTACTTCAATCCGATCGGGGCGCATCCCAGCGGCCAGATCGGCGAAAGCCCCCGCGACGTGCCCAACAACCTGTTTCCCTATATCACGCAGGTGGCGGTGGGGCGGCAGCCGTTCCTGAACGTGTTCGGCGATGACTACGCCACCGCGGACGGCACCGGCGTGCGCGATTATCTGCACGTCATGGACCTGGCGCAGGGCCATGTGCAGGCCCTGGCCTATGCGGCCGGCCACCCGGGCTTCGTGGCGGTCAACCTGGGCACCGGGCAGGGCACCAGCGTGCTGGAGCTGGTGCGCGCCTTCGAGCGGGTCAACCAGTGCCGCATCCCGCTGCGCACCCGGCCGCGGCGTCCCGGCGATATCGAGCGGATGTGGGCCGATCCGGCCCTGGCCGCCTCGCTGTTGGGCTGGCGCAGCACGCGTGGCGTGGATGCCATGTGCGCCGATGGCTGGCGCTGGCAACAGGGCAATCCGCATGGCTATGACCCGGAGTCCGCGGCGCCATAACCCCAACGGCGTGTCGGATGGGTTCCGCGAAGCGGGCCGAGCGGTTACAGTTGACGGAAATATTGCGAAGCAGCATCGCCGTGCGGCCCCGCCGTCACGCGCGATGCACCGTCACCGAGGCACTGTCATGCTCGATTCTCATCCGTTCGCCGGCCCGGCCGGCATCCCGCAGGGGCTGTCCCGATGAGCGGCCCGGCCTACCTTCCCACCGCCCACTGGAACCTGGACAGCATCGTCTCGGGCCTGCGCCAGGCGCGCGTGGCCTGGCGCGGCCCGCGCGGCCGCCTGCGCGAAGACGCCGGCCTGCGCGAGTTCCCGTCGCAGGAGGCGCTGCGCCAGATCATCAAGGACCTCTGTGGCGCCTTGTTCCCGATGCGGCTGGGCCCCATCGACCTGCGCGAAGAGGTCGAGGACTTCTACGTCGGCCACACCATCGGCGCGGCGCTGGACGCGCTGCTGCACCAGGTCAACCTGGAGCTGCAATACGTCAGCCGCGACGATCCGGCGCTGCTGGCCGATTCGCAGCCGCGCGCCATCGAGATCGTGCGCCAGTTCGGCGCCGAGCTGCCGCGCGTGCGCGCCGCGCTCGACCTGGACGTGACCGCCGCCTACCAGGGCGACCCGGCCGCGCACAGCGTCGACGAAGTGCTGCTGTGCTATCCCGGCGTGGCCGCCATGATCCACCATCGCCTGGCCAACGTGCTGTACCGCCTGGGCGTGCCGATGCTGGCGCGCATCGTGGCCGAGATCGCCCACGCCGACACCGGCATCGACATCCATCCCGGCGCCACCATCGGCCGCAGCTTCTTCATCGACCACGGCACCGGCGTGGTGATCGGCGAAACCGCCATCATCGGCGACCGCGTGCGGCTCTACCAGATGGTCACGCTGGGCGCCAAGCGCTTCCCGCCGGGCGAGAACGGCGAACTCAAGAAAGGCCTGGCGCGCCATCCGCTGATCGAAGATGATGTGGTCATCTACGCGGGCGCCACCATCCTGGGTCGCGTCACCATCGGCAAGGGCTCGACCATCGGCGGCAACGTCTGGCTCACGCGCAGCGTGCCGCCGGGCAGCAACGTGACCCAGGCCAGCCTGGTCAGCGACACGCCGGATTGCGGCCTGGGCGGCTGAGGTCCGCGGTGCGGTGGGCGGCTTCGATGCCGCCCGCGTCCGGCCCGGGCGGCCTGCTCGCCCGCGCCTCGATACGGGAGCCTGGATGGACACACGTGTTTCGGATCTGGCCGCGCTGCGCGGCTTCGTCGACCGCCACCCGCGGCTGTTCGTGCTGACCGGGGCGGGCGTCAGCACCGATTCCGGCATCCCCGACTACCGCGACACCGACGGCGAATGGAAACGCTCGCCGCCGATGACGCTGCAGACTTTCATGGGCGGCGAATACGCGCGCGCCCGCTACTGGGCCCGCAGCATGGTGGGCTGGCGCCGTTTCGGCCAGGTGCAACCCAACGCCTCGCACCGCGCGCTGGCGCAATTGCAGCAGCGCGGCCGGGTGTCGGTCCTGGTGACGCAGAACGTCGACGGCCTGCACGAAGCCGCCGGTAGCCGCGACGTGGTCGACCTGCATGGCCGGCTCGACCAGGTGCGCTGCATGAACTGCGACTGGCGCGGCCGCCGCGATGCCTGGCAGGACACGCTGCACCAATACAACCCCGGCTGGATCGCCTTCGAGGCCGATGACGCGCCCGACGGCGACGCCGACCTGGAGGGCGTGGACTTCGCGTCGTTCCAGGTGCCGCCCTGTCCGGTCTGCGGCGGCATCGTCAAGCCTGATGTGGTGTTCTTCGGCGAGACCGTGCCGCGCGAGCGGGTCGACCGCGCCAATGCCGGCCTGATGGCGGCCGACGCGGTGCTGGTGGTGGGCTCGTCGCTGATGGTCTATTCGGGCTACCGCTTTGTCACGGCGGCCTCCCGCAACGGCATGCCGATAGCGGCCATCAACCTGGGCCGCACCCGGGCCGACAACCTGTTGACACTCAAGATCGAGCTGCCCAGCGCGGTGGCGCTGGAAGCGCTGACGGCGGCGTAAAAGCGGGACGGACAGCGGCCGGTTTTTGACCGGTTTAACCAAGTGCCCGCCCTGTAAGGATTTTTTTGCGCCGTTACAGACCTTTCCAAAGGGTTGTCCACAGATACTGTGGATAATTCCTAGGGATTACCCCGATTTTGCGAGCAAGTTGGGGCTATTTTCGACCCCTGTGTGGTCATCTGGTCCCGGTATTTCAACCTTCGGCGTCGGCAATGGCGTCGCCCAGCAGGGCCTTGCGCGCCGCGTGCCAGCTGCCGGCATCGGGGGCGTACAGCAGGCCGCCGCTGCGGTGGGTGGGCTTGTAGGGCGAGCCATCGAAGCGCGCCGCGTAGCCGCCGGCTTCGCGGTGCAGCAGCCAGCCGGCCGCGTGGTCCCAGGCGGTCAACTGGTTGTACAGCGCGACGTGGCTGTGGCCGGCCGCCAGCATGCGGTATTCGTGGGCGGCGCAGCGCAGGCTGGCGGTGCTGCCCAGGCGCGACAGGTTGCCGTTGACCGTGGTGCGCAGCGGCTCGGGCAGGGCGCCGGTGGAAATCAGGCCGTCCATGTCCTCGGGCGGCGCGGGGGAGGCCACGGCCAGCGGCGCCTGCTTGCCGTTCTCGTACTCCATCCAGGCGCCTTCGCCACGCACCGCCAGCGCGCTGTCGCGGTTGACCGGGTCGTAGATCACGCCAGCGATCACGTCGCCGCGATGGCAGGCCGCGATCATCATGCCGAACAGCGGCAGGCCGGCGACGTAGTTGCGGGTGCCGTCGATCGGGTCGATCAGGAACGCCAGCTCGGCGTCCACCAGCATGTTCAGCAGGGCGGGGTTGCGGGTCGAGGCTTCCTCGCCGATCAGCACCGCGCCCGGATGCAGCTTGGCCAGGCGCGCGGCGATCAGGCGCTCGGCGGCCTCGTCGGCGTCGGTCACCAGGTCACGCGGCGAGCTCTTGTCGCGCACGCTGCCTTCGGGCAGGTTGCGAAAGCGCGGCATGACCTCCGCCTGCGCGGCTTCGGCCAGGATGCCGGCCAGCTTGCGGGTGTCGTCACGGGTAAAGGTTCTGCTCATGGTCGCTCGTCCAGGGAACGCGCAAATCTATCACGCCTGGGCGGCATTTGATCGCGATTTATAACCGCATGAACTTAAAGGGGATTTTGCACCTGTGCAGGAGTTATCTGCCAGGTTGTCCACAATTCCTGGGGATAAACGGGACCGGAGCCCCGTTTATCTTCCCCCGGGCGGGCGCCCGGGGGAGGCGGGACGCGCTCAGGCGCCCAGGTCGACGCAGAGGTACTTGATCTCGAGGTATTCCTCGATGCCGTACTTCGAGCCTTCGCGGCCCAGGCCGGACTGCTTGACGCCGCCGAAGGGGCCGACTTCGTTGGAGATCAGGCCGGTGTTGATGCCGACGATGCCGTATTCCAGCGCCTCCGACACGCGCCAGATGCGGGCGTAGTCGCGGGTGAAGAAGTAGGCGGCCAGGCCGAAGATGGTGTCGTTGGCCATGCCGATGACTTCTTCCTCGGACTCGAAGCGGAACAGCGGCGCCACCGGGCCGAAGGTTTCCTCGGTCGCGAAGCGCATCGACTGGGTCACGTCGCGCACCACGGTCGGCTCGAAGAACGTGCCGCCGAGCGCGTGCGGCTTGCCGCCGGCGATGACCTTGGCGCCGTGCGCGGTGGCGTCGGCAATGTGCTCCTGCACCTTCTCGATGGCGTTGGCGTCGATCAGCGGGCCTTGCGTCACGCCGTCCTCGAAGCCGTCGCCGACCTTCATGGCGTTGACCTTGGCCACCAGGCGCTTGGCGACTTCCTCGTACACGCCGGCCTGCACGTAGATGCGGTTGGCGCAGACGCAGGTCTGGCCGGCGTTGCGGTACTTCGAGGCCAGGATGCCGTCGACCGCGCGGTCCAGGTCGGCGTCGTCGAACACGATGAAGGGCGCGTTGCCGCCCAGTTCCAGCGACAGCTTCTTGATGGTGGGGGCGCATTGCTCCATCAGCGTGCGGCCGACTTCGGTCGAGCCGGTGAAGCTCAGCTTGCGCACCACCTCGCTTTCGCACAGCGCCGCGCCGATGTCGCGCGAGCTGCCGGTGATGACGTGGAACACACCGGCCGGCACGCCGGCTTCCTCGGCCAGCACCGCCAGCGCCAGCGCGGTCAGCGGCGTCTGCTGGGCCGGCTTGACCACCATGGTGCAGCCGGCGGCCAGGGCCGGGCCGACCTTGCGGGTGATCATGGCGGCGGGGAAGTTCCACGGCGTGATGGCGGCGGTGACGCCGATCGGCTGCTTGAGCGCCAGCAGGCGCTGGCCGGCCTTGGGGCTTTGCAGCACGTCGCCGTCGATGCGCTTGGCTTCCTCGGCGAACCACTCCAGGAACGAGGCGGCGTAGGCGATTTCACCGGCGGCCTCGGTCACGGGCTTGCCCTGTTCCGAGGTCATGATGGCGGCCAGGTCCTGCTGGTTCTGCATCATCAGCTGGGCCCATTTCAGCAGGATCGCGGCGCGTTCCTTGCCGGTCTTGGCGCTCCAGGCGGGCAGGGCGGCCTGGGCGCTGGCGATGGCCTGCTCGGTCTCCTTGCGGCCCAGCTTGGGCACCGACACGATGGTCTTGCCGGTGGAGGGGTTGTCCACGGGGATCGACGGGCCGTTGCCAGCGGATACCCACTTGCCGTCGATGTAGCAGGCGTCGCGCAGCAGTTCGGGGCGCGACAGGGGATGGGTCAAAGAAGTCATTGCAATAGTCTCCTCAAAGGGAACACGGCCGGCAAAGCGGACGCGGGCGCGGCGCGCATCCCCGGGCGGAATCCGCCGGGAATGCTCGCCACGCCCGCAATCGTCATGCCTGCCAGCCGAAAAACCGGATGATCGGGTTTCGCGGCCTCAGGCGGCCAGGGCCTCGGACAGGATGGCCAGCGCGCGATCGAACTGGGCGTCGGGGATGGTCAAGGGGTACAGGAAGCGCAGGACGTTGCCGTACACACCGCAGCTTAGCAAGATCAGGCCTTGCTCGATGGCGCGGGCCTGCACCTTCTTGACCGCCTCGGCGTCGGGCTTGCCGTTGGCGTCGTTCAGTTCCAGCGCCACCATCGAACCCAGGCCGCGCACGTCGGCGATGCCCGGCACCTTGGCGCGCAGGCCCTCGAGGTGGGCGCGCAGCTTGTCGCCCAGTTGCACCGCGCGTTCGCACAGCTTTTCCTCGGCGATCACGTCCAGCACGGCGTGGGCCGCGGCCACCGCCAGCGGGTTGCCGGCATAAGTGCCGCCCAGGCCGCCCGCGGCCGGGCCGTCCATGACGTCGGCGCGGCCGACCACGCCCGAGATCGGGAAGCCGCCGCCCAGGCTCTTGGCCATGGTGATCAGGTCGGCCTGCACCGAGTGGTGCTCCATGGCGAACAGCTTGCCGGTGCGGCCGAAGCCGGTCTGCACTTCGTCGGCGATCAGCAGGATGCCGTGTTCGTCGCAGAGCTTGCGCAGGGCCACCATCAGTTCGGGCGGGGTGATGTTGAAGCCGCCTTCGCCCTGCACCGGTTCGATGATGATCGCGGCGACGCGCTTGGGATCGATGTCGACCTTGAACAGCAGGTCCAGCGCCTTGAGCGAGTCGGCCACGGTGATGGACTGCGTGCCGTTGGGGAACGGCACGTGGTAGATGTCGCCCGGCATCGGGCCGAACGACAGCTTGTAGGGGGCGACCTTGCCGGTCAGCGCCATGCCCAGCATGGTGCGGCCGTGGAACGAGCCCGAGAAGGCGATGACGCCCGAACGGCCGGTGGCCGAGCGTGCGATCTTGATGGCGTTTTCAACGGCTTCGACGCCGGTGGTGAAGAAGGCGGACTTCTTCAGTCCGTCGATCGGGGCCAGGCGGTTGATGCGCTCGGCCAGCGAGACGTAGCCTTCGTACGGCACGATCTGGTAGGCCGTGTGGGTGAAGTTGTCGAGCTGGGCGCTGACGGCGGCCTTGATCTTGGGGTGCAGGTGGCCGGTGTTCAGCACCGCGATGCCGCCCGCGAAGTCGATGTATTCCTTGCCGTTGGCGTCCCACAGCGTGGCGTTCTCGGCGCGCACGGCATAGAAGTCGCACATGACGCCGACGCCGCGCGGCGTGGCCAGGGAACGGCGGGTATTCAAATCCTGATTCTTCATCTCAGCCTCGGATGGCAAGTGGGCGGTAAACCCTTACTTTAATGCTACTATGGCCCCATTGGTGGGAACCACTTTTATAAATCAGGTAGAACCAATTGCGGTCCATCGTTGGAGACTTGCTGCAGCTGCGCCTGGCCGATGCCGCGGGCGGGCCGATGAACAAGCGGCTGTACCATGGTATCCGCGAGGCCATCCTGGATGGTTCGATTGCCGCCGACTCGCGCCTGCCGGCCTCGCGCGACCTGGCGGCCGAACTCGGCATCGCGCGCAACACCGTGGTGCACGTCTACGGCCAGTTGCTGGCCGAAGGCTATACCCGCAGCCTGCAGGGCAATGGCACCTTCGTCAATGCCTCGCAGCCCGACTCCTACCTGGCCAGCGGGCGCCAGTCGCGCCGCGCGCCGCCGCCGCAGCAGCGTCCGGCGCTGTCGGCCCGGGGCGCGGCCATTGTCGACGGCGTGTCGGCCTCGCCCTACCAATGGGGCGCCTTCATGCCGGGGGTGCCCGACCTGACCGAATTCCCGCACAAGAAGTTCGGCCGCATCTTTTCCGCGCTCTGGCGCAACCCCACCCCCGATCTGCTGACCTATGCCTATGGCGGCGGCCTGCCGGCGCTGCGCGAGGCGCTGGCCCAGCACCTGGCGCTGACGCGCTCGATCGACTGCGACCCCGACCAGATCCTCATCACCGAAGGCTCGCACCAGGCCATTGACCTGGCCACCCGCATCCTGGGCGAAGCGGGCGAGACCGCCTGGGTCGAGGACCCGGGCTACTGGGGGGCGCGCACGGTGCTGCAGGCCAATGGATTGCGCACGGTGCACCTGCCGGTCGACGAGGAAGGCATGCGGCTGCCGGATCCGGATGCCGCGCCCGCCGTGGCGCCGCCGCGCTTCATCTTCGTGACGCCGTCGCACCAGTATCCGCTGGGGCCGGTGATGTCGCTGGCGCGGCGCCGCCAGCTGCTGGCGGTGGCGCGCCAGCATGGCAGCTGGATCATCGAGGACGACTACGACAGCGAATTCCGTTTCTCGGGCCGGCCCATTGCCTCGCTGCTGGGCCTGGAGCCGGACGCGCCCGTGATCTACATGGGCACCTTCAGCAAGACGCTGTATCCGGGCCTGCGGGTCGGCTACCTGGTGCTGCCCAAGCCGCTGACCGCGGCGTTCCAGGCGGCCCACGCCGAGCTCTACCGCGAAGGCCACCTGATGACGCACGCGGCGCTGGCCACCTTTATCGCCGAGGGCCACTACGCCGCCCACATCCGCCGCATGCGCATGCTGTATGGCCGGCGCCGCGCCATGCTGGTCAACCTGATCGAACGGCGCCTGGGGCCCGAGTGGCTGCATCGCGACGCCAGCCTGGCCGGCCTGCACCTGGTGCTGACTTTGCCGCCGCATATGGACGACCTGCGGGTGGTCGAAGTGGCCCGCCGCAAGGGCGTACTGACGCGCCCGCTGTCGCGCTACTACGTCGGCGCCGAAGGCCGCCGGCCCGGCCTGCTGCTGGGTTATGCCTGTGTGCCTGAGCACGACATCGCGCGCAAGTTCGAGGTGCTGCTGGAAAGCCTGGCCGAGGTGGCGCGCACGACGCCGGCCGCGCCGGCGGTCGCCGCGCAGCCGGCCTGACGCGGGCGGTCAAGGCTGGCCGCGCGGCACGGGCCTTGACGGCCGCTGGCGGGATGCCGGCGCCTGCCGCCTGAGCGCCGCGATCCCCCGGCCCGAGCGCCGCGATCCCCCGGTCCGAGCGCCGCGATCCCCCGGCCCGAACGCCTCAACCCGGGCGGTCCTGTCCACCGCCCAGCGCCGCCGCGAAGGCCGCGGCGTTGCGCATGCCCTGGTCCTCGAAGTTGGTGTTGAACACCGCGTGCGCCTGCCCGCTCTGGCGGGCCAGCTCCTGGAAGCGGCGCGCCAGTTCGGCCAGCTCGGCCTCGGAGTATTCATACTGGAAACGCCCGGACGAGGCGGCGCCGTTGGCGTTCCAGGTGGCCGCGTTGCGCCCGTGCAGGCGCAGCAGCGTCAGGTCGGGGTGGGTGCAGGCCCACACCGGCGGCACGCTGTTGTCGAAGCCCTGAGGCGCGTCCACCACCGTGTGGACCACGCCCAGTTCCCGTTCGAACGCCAGCGTGGCGTCCGTGGCGGCGGCTGATTCGAACCAGCCGCGATGGCGGAACTCGACCGACAGCAGGTGTTCCGGCAGGCGCCGCGCGCATTCGGCCACCAGGGCGTGGCCGCGCGCGTCGCGCCGTATCCAGGGCGGGAACTGGAAGTGCACCGCGCCCAGCTTGCCGGCCATGCGCAGGGGTTCCAGCGCCAGCGTGTAGCGGCGCCAGAGCTCGTCGCGCAGGTCGTCGGGCATGGCGTGGTGGTAGATGACGGGTTCGGGCCAGTCGGCCAGCTCGCGGCGGATGTCGGCGGGCAGCGAGGCCAGCGGCGTCTGGTGGCCGGTGAAGAGGCGGTAGGCCTTGATATTGAAGACGAAATCGTCGGGCGTGCGCTGCGCCCACAGGTAGGCGTTGTCGGCGCTGGGCAGGGCGTAGTAGCTGGAATCGACCTCGGCCAGCCCGAAGCGGGTGGCGTAGAAGCGCAGCCGGGATTGGGCGTCGTGCGCCTCGCGCGGGTAGAAGCGGCCGCACGCCAGCAGCGTGGGATCGGTCCAGGAAGCGGTGCCGGCAAGCAGGCGCATGGCGAAAACAGGCGTATCGGGAGCGGGGGGCGATGCGGTTATGATACCTGGATATATCCCCAGGTATCGGGCCGCGCCGACCGCGCCCGCCGCCGACCATTCCACGCCCCATGTCCGACCAGAATTCCGCCCACCCGTCCAGCCGTCCCGATCCCCTGGCCGACCTCAACCCCGCCCAGCGCGAGGCCGCCGAATTCGGCGTCGGCGGCGCGGGCGACGAGGGCCCGCTGCTGGTGATCGCCGGCGCCGGCTCGGGCAAGACCAACACCCTGGCGCACCGCGTTGCCCACCTGATCCTGAACGGCGCCGATCCGCAGCGCATGCTGCTGCTGACCTTCTCGCGCCGCGCCGCCCAGGAAATGGAGCGCCGCGTCGGCAGCGTGCTGCAGCGGGTCATGAACCTGCGCGGCACCCAGCAGGCGCCGTCGCTGCCGTGGGCCGGCACCTTCCACGCCATCGGCGCGCGCCTGCTGCGCGACTGCGCCCAGCGCATCGGCCTGTCCGAAGCCTTCACCATTCACGACCGCGGCGACGCCGAGGACCTGATGGGCATGGTGCGGCACGAACTGGGCCTGTCGTCCACCAAGTCGCGCTTTCCGCTCAAGGGCACCTGCCTGGCGATCTACTCGCGCGTGGTCAACAGCCAGACGCCGGTGGCCGACGTGCTGCACGCCACCTTCCCGTGGTGCGCGCAATGGGAGGACGAACTCAAGAACCTGTTCCGCGCCTACGTCGCCGCCAAGCAGGACCAGCAGGTGCTCGACTACGACGACCTGCTGCTGTACTGGGCCGAGATGATGGGCGACGCGGCCATCGCCGCCGACGTCGGCGCGCGCTTCGACCATGTGCTGGTGGACGAATACCAGGACACCAACCGGCTGCAGGCCGCCATCCTGCTGGCCATGAAGCCCGACGGCCGCGGCCTGACCGTGGTGGGCGACGACGCCCAGTCGATCTATTCGTTCCGCGCCGCCACGGTGCGCAACATCCTCGACTTTCCGGCGCAGTTCCCGCGGCCGGCGCGGGTCATCACGCTGGACCGCAACTACCGCTCGACCCAGCCCATCCTGAACGCCTCCAACGCCGTCATCGGCCTGGCGGCCGAGCGCTATGCCAAGGATCTCTGGAGCGACCGGCCATCGTCGCAGCTGCCCGAGCTGGTCACCGTCAGCGACGAGGCCGGCCAGGCCCGCTGGGTGGCCGACCAGGTGCTGGCGCAGCGCGAGGGCGGCGCCACGCTCAAGTCGCAGGCGGCGCTGTTCCGCACCTCCAGCCACAGCGCCGCGCTGGAACTGGAACTGACCCGGCGCAACATTCCTTTCGTCAAGTTCGGCGGCCTGCGCTTTCTGGAGGCGGCGCACGTCAAGGACCTGCTGTCGCTGCTGCGCTGGGCCGAGAACCCGCGCGGGCGCATGGCGGGGTTCCGCGTGGCGCAACTGCTGCCCGGCATCGGCCCGGCCACCGCCGGCAAGCTGATGGACGCCATGGCGCAATCGGCCGAGCCGCTGCGCGCGCTGCGCGAGTTCAAGCCGGGCGCGGCGGCGCAGGCGGAGTGGGGCGCGTTCGCCGACACCTACGCGGCCCTGGCCGACCCCAAGCTGCGCTGGCCGGCCGACGTCGACCTGGCGCTGCGCTGGTACGCCGGCCAGCTCGAACGGCTGTACGACGATGCGCGCGTGCGCAAGACCGACCTGGACCAACTGGTGCGCATTGCCGCCGGCTACCCGTCGCGCGAGCGCTTCCTGACCGAACTGACGCTGGACCCGCCCGACGCCACCAGCGACGAATCCGGCGCGCCCTCGCGCGACGAGGACTACATGATCCTGTCCACCATCCACTCGGCCAAGGGCCAGGAATGGAAGGCGGTCTATGTGCTGAACGTGGTCGACGGCTGTATCCCGTCCGACATGAGCACCGGCACCGCCGAAGAGATCGAGGAAGAAAGGCGTCTGCTGTACGTGGCCATGACGCGCGCCAAGGAACGCCTGCAACTGATCGTGCCGCAGCGCTTCTACGTGCACCAGCAGACCGGCATGGGCGACCGCCACGTCTACGGCTCGCGCACCCGCTACATCACCAACGCCATGCTGCCGCTGTTCGACCACCTGCCCAAGCTGCCGGACCTGCCGGCGCGCGAGGCCAAGGCGCCGCAGGCGCCGAGCGTGGACGTGGCCAAGCGCGTGCGCAACCTGTTCGCGTAGGGCGCGTTCGCCGGGGCTCGGACCCCGCGCGCACGCCGCCGCGCGGCGGCGCCGGTGGGCTATCATCGGCCGATACGCTGGATATACGCTGCACCCGCAGGGCTCGCATCGCCAAAGGATGTCTATGTCTACCGAAGCAACCGCCGCCGTCGCCGCGCCGCCCCAGGGCGAAGTCGTGGCCTCCATCGCCTATGTGAACGGCCGGCGCGACCACGAGGTGCCCATCGAGGAGGTGGGCAAGCACGTCGATCCCAAGCACGGCATGGTGTGGATCGGCCTGCGCAATCCCAGCCCCGAACGGCTGGCCGACGTCGTCAACCAGCTGGGCGCCTGCGACAAGAACCAGGAAGAGA
Organism: Achromobacter sp. HNDS-1; assembly: GCF_040084795.1. Lineage (NCBI taxonomy): Bacteria > Pseudomonadati > Pseudomonadota > Betaproteobacteria > Burkholderiales > Alcaligenaceae > Achromobacter > Achromobacter sp. HNDS-1. Next base: position 1,194,286 of record NZ_CP157584.1, on the reverse strand, counting down.
TGCTGGAGTCGCACCGCCGGCCCAAGATCATCGACTACGGCAACATGGTGCTGATCGTCGTCATCACCGTCGAGGTCGAGGCCGAGCGGCCCATCTTCGGCGAGACCCAGTTCCTGATCGGCGAGGGCTTTCTGGTCACGGTGCGGCGCGGCGCCACCGCCGGCCACAGCCCCTTGCGCGAACGGCTGGAGTCCTCGCCCGACCTGCTCAAGCGCGGCAGCGACTACGTCGCCTCCGAACTGCTGGACTGGCTGGTGGACCGCTACGTGGTGGCGGCCGGCAAGATCGAATCGGTGGTCGAGGGCGCCGAGCAGAAGCTGCTGATCCGCGGCGCCAAGGACGCCGACATCCGCAGGCTGTACCGCCAGCGCCGCGACCTCCTGCGCATCCACACCGTGGTGTCGCCGCTGGCCGAGATCTGCCGCCGCCTGGCGCGGGTCGAGATGTCGGCGGTCGATGAGCACGCCCGGCCGTATTTCGGCGAGGTGGCCGACCGCGTGCTGCGGGTCGACGAACTGTTCAATGCGCTGCGCGAGTCGCTGGCCTTCGCGTTCGAAGCCAGCCTGATGATCGGCCAGGCGGCGCAGAACGACACCACCCGCAAGCTGGCCTCCTGGGCCGCCATCCTGGCGGTGCCCACGGCCATTGCCGGCATCTATGGCATGAACTTCAAGTTCATGCCCGAGCTGGAATCGCCGTTCGGCTATCCGGTCACGCTGGGCGTGATCGCGTCGGTCTGTTCGTTCCTGTACTGGCGTTTCCGCAAGTCGGGCTGGCTGTAGCGCAACGCCCGCCGGCAGTGTGACGACGGCGACGCACTTTGCCGCGCGGCGCCGGCGCGGCTGTGGCAAACTGCCTGCGTTTTCCCCTCAGGAGCCCGGCCCGTGCGCGGCAATTCCCCCTTTCGCGGCGGCAGCAAGCTGACCGCCCTCATCGTCGCCCTGATCCTGGCGGCGGCGGGCGCCATCGTCAACTGGCTGCAGCCTTCCCGGCAGGGGGGCGAACGCCCCGCCGAACGTCCCGGTGCGGGCGCGCCGGCGTCGCCCGGCAAGGCCGGCGCGGCCCTGGCCGGCGGCGTCCCCGCCGGCAGCTATACCCTGACCGGCATGATCGTCAACGTGGCGGACGGCGACACCGTGACGCTGCGCGCGCCCGACGGCCAGCGCCGCATCCGCATGGACAGCATCGACGCGCCCGAAGAAGGCCATGGCGCCGACCAGCCCGGGCAGCCCTACGCCGAGGCCGCGCGCCAGCACCTGGCCAGCCTGGTGGCCGGCAAGACCCTGACCGCCCAGTGCTACGAAAAGGACCAGTATGGCCGCGACGTCTGCGCGCTGATCCTGGAAGACGGCCGCTCGGCCAACCGGCTGCAGGTCGAGGCTGGCTACGCCTGGGCCTACACCGCGCGCCAGGGCGATTACCTGCACGACAAGGCCATGCCCGACCTGCAGCGCCAGGCCAAGGCCGCCGGCCGCGGCCTGTGGGCCGGCAAGGACCCGATGCAGCCCTGGAAGTGGCGCTACGACTGCTGGCGCCAGCGCCAGTGCGGCTGATCGCCGCGGGCCGGCGAGGGTAATCCGTCCTGCTGTGCGCGGGGATCCGCCCCGGCAAGTTCCCTAGGGGGATGCCAGGGTACTGGGGCGGATGCACCTTTGCTATTCTCTGTCGCACTGAATAGAAGGAAAGGTTTCCATGCGTGCTTTGATGCGGCTCTGGGCGGCGGCCATGATGCTGTTGCTGGCGTTGGCGGGCTGCTCCCGGGAGGGCAGTCCCATCAACAGCCCCTATCCGGCGGGCGCCGAAAGCCAGAACACGCTTTATTCCGCCTTCGTCAAGCGCTCCCCCAAGTACCTGGATCCGGCCAGTTCTTATTCCGGCGATGAAACGCCTTATACCTACAACATCTATGAGACGCTGTATGGCTACCACTACCTCAAGCGGCCCTACGAACTGATCCCGCGCGCCGCGGCCTCGATCGACCCGCCGGTCTACCTGGATGCGCAGGGCAAGGTGCTGCCGGCCGACGCGCCGGGCGAGCAGATCGCCGAAAGCGTCTACGACATCAAGATCAAGCCCGGCATGCGTTTCGCGCCGCACCCGGCCTTCGCCCGCAAGACCGATGGCAGCTACGACTACTTCCCGATCGCGCCGGAGGACCTGGCCGACAAGTACGCCATCTCCGATTTCCCGCGCACCGGCACCCGCGAACTCACCGCCGACGATTACGTCTACGCCTTCCGCCGCCTGGCCAGCCCGCGCGTGGTGTCGCCCATCTATTCGCTGATGGCCGAATACGTCAGCGGCCTCAAGGAATATGGCGACCGCCTGCGCGAGCGCGACAAGGCGCTGCGCCGCGATCTGCCGGGCGGGGCGGGCGCCTCGTGGCTGGACCTGCGCGAGGCCGACGGCTTCACCGGCGTGCAGGCGCTCGACCCGCACACGCTGCGCATCCGCGTCAACGGCAAGTACCCGCAGTTCAAGTACTGGCTGGCCATGACCTTCACCGCGCCCGTGCCCTGGGAGGCCGACCGCTTCTACAACCAGCCCGGCATGGCCGAGCACGACCTGTCGCTCAACACCTGGCCGGTCGGCACCGGCCCCTACATGCTGGCCGAGTCGCTGCAGAACCGCCGCCACGTGCTGGCGCGCAATCCCAACTTCCACGGCGAGCCCTATCCCTGCGAAGGCGAGCCGGGCGACCGCGCGGCCGGCCTGCTGGACGATTGCGGCAAGCCCACACCCTTCATCGACCGCGCCGTCTTCAGCGTCGAGAAGGAAGCCATTCCGCTGACCGGCAAGTTCATGCAGGGCTATTACGACGTGCCGCAGATCGAGCGCGGCGAGTACGGCGTGGCCATGCTGGTGGCCGCCGGCGACAGCCAGGACAAGGCGCGCAAGTACGCCGAGCACGGCATCCGCCTGCCCACCACGGTCGAGACCGCCAACTGGTACATGGGCTTCAACTGGCTCGATCCGGTGGTGGGCAAGGGCGACACGCCCGAGCAGGCCGAGAAGAACCGCAAGCTGCGCCAGGCCATCAGCATCGCCTTCGACTGGGAAGAATACGTGGCGGTGTTCGAGAACAGCCAGGCCTCGGTGGCCTACGGCCCGGTGCCGCCCGGCGTGCTGGGCTACCGCGAACCGCCCGAGGGCGTGAACCCGGTGGTCTACGACCTGGTCGATGGCAAGCCGGTGCGCAAGCCGATCGAGGTGGCGCGCAAGCTGCTGGCCGAGGCCGGCTACCCCGACGGCCGCAACGCCGTGACCGGCGCGCCGCTGGTGCTGTACTACGACTCCATGACGGGCGGCGGTTCCAACCCGCAGTTCGACTGGATGCGGCGGCAGATGGCCAAGCTCGGCGTGCAGATGGACGTGCGCTCGACCGACTACAACCGCTTCCAGGACAAGATGCGGCGCGGGTCGGCGCAGATCTTCCTGTGGGGCTGGAACGCCGACTACCCCGACGCCGAGAACTTCCTGTTCCTGCTGTACGGCCCCAACGCCAAGGCCAAGGGCGGCGGCGAGAACGCCGCCAACTACGACAGCCCCGAATACGACAAGCTGTTCGAGCAGATGAAATTCCTGGACGACGGCCCCGAAAAGGAAGCCCTGATCCAGCGCATGGTCGCCATCGTGCAGCGCGACGCGCCGTGGATGTTCGGCTACTTCCCGATGTCCGGCGGCGCCTATCAGCAGTGGGTCGGCAACGCCAAGCCGACCCAGATGGTGCGCAACACGCTGCAGTACATGAAGATCGACCCGGTCCTGCGCGAACGCAAGATCGACGAGTGGAATTCCCCCATCTGGTGGCCGGTGGGCCTGTTCGCGCTGCTGATCGCGCTGGCGATCTGGCCGTCGTACGTGGCGCTCAAGCGGCGCGAGCGGCAGACCGCCTTCGCCCAGGCTTCCCGCAAGGAGCATCAATCATGATCGGCTACGTCATCCGCCGGCTGCTGTACGGCGTGCTGATTCTGATCGGCGTGAACCTCTTCACCTTCATCCTGTTTTTCGCCGTCAACACGCCCGACGACATGGCGCGCCTGGCCATCGGCGGGCAGCGCATCAGCCAGGACGCGGTCGAGAAATGGAAGGTCGAGCACGGCTACGACAAACCGCTGTTCTACAACGGCCAGGCCAAGGGCACGGCGCAACTGACCGACACCGTGTTCTACCAGCGCTCGGTGCCGCTCCTGGCGATGGACTTCGGCGCGTCCGACGGCGGCCGCGACATCGGCCGCGAGATCCAGACCCGCATGGGCCCGAGCCTGGCGCTGGCGGTGCCGACCTTCTTCCTGGGGTTGTTCGCCAGCATCGTGTTTTCATTGACGCTGGTGTATTTCCGCGCCACCCGGCTGGATTTCTGGGGCGTGGTGCTGTGCGTGATATTGCTGTCGATCTCCAGCCTGTTCTACATCATCGCCGGCCAGTGGATGTTCGCCAAGCTGCTGCGGCTGGTGCCGTTCTCCGGCTTCGAGGGCGGGCTGGACATGGTCAAGTTCCTGGCCCTGCCGGTGCTGGTGGCGATCGTCTCGCGGCTGGGCCCCGAGGCGCGCTTCTACCGCACCCTGTTCCTGGAGGAAATCGGCAAGGACTACGTGCGCACCGCCCGCGCCAAGGGGCTGGCCGAGCGCGTGGTGCTGCTGCGCCACGTGCTGCGCAATGCCATGCTGCCGATCCTGACCAGCACCGTCGCGGCCTTGCCGCTGCTGTTCATGGGCAGCCTGATCGCCGAGTCGTTCTTCGGCATCCCGGGCCTGGGCAGCTACACCATCGACGCCATCAACGCGCAGGATTTCTCCATCGTGCGCGCCATGGTGTTCCTGGGCGCGTCGCTGTACATCGTGGGGCTGATCCTGGCCGACATTTCCTACACGCTGGCTGACCCCCGCGTCCGTTTCGAGTAGCCGCCATGCCCAAGTTCGTATTCCTCTGGACCGACATCGCGCTGTGGCTCATGGTGCTGGGCGCGCTGGCCTATGCCTGGCACGTGCGGCGCAGCCCGAACCTGCGCGCGACCTGGGCGCGGGTGGCGCGCGACACGCCGGCGATGTGCTCGGCCGTGGTGCTGGCGGCGTTCGCGCTGGTCGGCCTGCTCGATTCCGTCCACTACCGGCCGCAGTTGCCGCCCGCGCCGGGCGCGGCGGCCGACGCCGCCCCGGTCTACGCGCCGGCGGTCAAGTCGGCGCTGGACGGCCTGCTGGGCGGCAGCGTGCTGACCCAGCCCGAGAAGACCTATTCCAGCCCGCTGGCGGTGCGCCAGTTCACCAAGGAGACCCTGCTGGTCGACGACAAGCCGGTGCGCGACTTCCCGCGGCTGCGGGCGGCTGGCACGCACCTGGCCGATCCTGATCGTGACCACCTGGGCGACGTCTCTTACCGCCTCGGCCTGGGGCTCGCGGCGGGGCTGGCCGTGTCGTTGGTCGGCGCCGGCCTGCTGTTCGCCTGCCTGGCGCGGCGCGGCGGCGCATCGGCCGCGGTAGAGGCTCTTCTGGGCGGGCGCGCCGAGGTGCCGTGGCGCGCCATGGCCATCACCTTCACCCTGCTGTGCCTGGTGGCGGGGGCGCTGGCCGGGCTGTCCAGCGGCTACCACGCCCTGGGCACCGACCGCATCGGCAACGACGTGCTGTGGCAGGCGCTCAAGAGCATCCGCACCGCGCTCGTCATCGGCAGCCTGACCACGCTCGCCATGCTGCCGCCGGCCATCATCTTCGGCATCGCGGCCGGCTATTTCAAGGGCAGGGTGGACGACGCCATCCAGTATCTCTACACCACCATCACCTCGATCCCGGGCGTGCTGCTGGTGGCCGCCTGCGCCCTGATGATGCAGGTCTATATCGACAACCACGCCGACCTGTTCGACACCTCGGCGGCGCGCGCCGACCTGCGCCTGTTCCTGTTGTGCATGATCCTCGGCTTCACCGGCTGGGCCGGCCTGTGCCGCCTGCTGCGCGCCGAGACCCTCAAGCTGCGCGAGCTGGAATACGTGCAGGCCGCGCGCGCCTTCGGCGTATCGCACTGGCGCATCATGACGCGCCACCTGCTGCCCAACGTCGCCCACCTGGTGCTGATCACCGTGGTGCTGGAATTCTCCGGGCTGGTGCTGTACGAGGCGGTGCTGTCGTACCTGGGCATCGGCGTCGATCCCAGCATGAATTCGTTCGGCTCGATGATCGATGGCGCCCGCCTCGAAATGTCGCGCGACCCCATGATCTGGTGGAACCTGATGACCGCGTTTCTCTTCATGCTGGCGCTGGTGCTGGCCGCCAACCTGTTCGCCGATGCGGTGCGCGACGCCTTCGACCCGCGCACCCGCCGCTACAAGCCGGGCCGCGTGCCCGGCACGGGCTGGTTCGGCCGCCGTCCGGGCGCCGCGCTGGCGGCCGATGCCCGCGCGGCCAAGCCGGGAGACACGCCATGAGCCAGGACCTCCGCCAGGACTCGCCCTTGCTGGCCGTGCAGGGCCTGGACGTGGACATTGCCGGCGACAGCGGCATCACGCACGCGGTCAAGCGCCTGCAACTGGCGATTTCGCAGCGCGAGACCTTCGCCCTGGTGGGCGAGTCCGGCTGCGGCAAGAGCATGACCGCGCTGGCGCTGCTGCGCCTGCTGCCGGATGCCGGGCGCATCGTCGGCGGCCAGATCGACCTGGATGGCGAAGACCTCAACCGCCTGCCCGAGAGCGCCATGCGCGGCGTGCGCGGCGGCCGCATCGGCATCATCTTCCAGGAACCGTCCACCAGCCTGAACCCGGTCATGCGGGTCGGCGACCAGATCATCGAGACGCTGGTGGCGCACACGCCGCTGCGCGGCGCCGCGGCGCGGGCGCGCGCCATCGACTGGCTGCGGCGGGTCGGCATCCCCGAGCCCGAGCGGCGCGTGGACGATTACCCATTCCAGTTCTCCGGCGGGCAGAAGCAGCGCGTCATGATCGCCATTGCGCTGGCGGCGGAGCCCTTGCTGCTGATCGCCGACGAGCCCACCACCGCGCTCGACGTCACCGTGCAGGCACAGGTGCTGGACCTGCTGGCCGACATCCAGCGCGAGATCGGCATGGCGGTGCTGCTCATCACCCATGACCTGGCGGTGGTGCGCAACGTCGCCCACCACGTGGCCCTGATGCGCGGCGGCGAGATCGTCGAAAGCGCCAGCGCCGAGGAATTCTTCCGCGCGCCCAAGCACCCTTACGCGCGCCAGTTGTTCGACGCCATTCCCACCTTCGAGAAGCGCGGCGCGCCGCTCAGCGAGGGCGGCCGCGCCGCCCAGGGAGCGGAAGGCGCCAGGCGCCGGCCGCGCGAGCCCGGCGTGGTGCTGGACGTGCAGGACCTGAAGGTGCACTACCCCGTGCGCAAGGGCCCCCTGCGGCGGGTGGCCTCGTGGGTCAAGGCCGTCGACGGCGTGACCTTCAGCCTGCGCGCCGGCGAAACCCTGGCGCTGTTGGGCGAGTCCGGTTGCGGCAAGACCACCACCGGCAAGGCGCTGCTACGCCTGATCGACGGCGCCCGCATTTCGGGGCGCGCGATGCTGCAGGGGCAGGATCTGCTGACCGCCGATCGGGCCCGGCTGCAGCGCTTGCGCCAGGACATCCAGATCGTGTTCCAGGATCCCTACGCCTCGCTCGATCCGCGCATGCGGGTCGGCGACATTCTCGACGAGGGCCTGGAATCGCTGCGCCGCGGCATGGGCGCGCAGGAGCGCCGCGACCGCGCCGCGCGGCTGGTCGAGCGCGTCGGCCTGCCGGCCAACACGCTGGCGCGCTATCCGCACGAGTTTTCGGGCGGCCAGCGCCAGCGCATCGCCATTGCGCGCGCGTTGGCGGTCGAGCCCAAGGTGCTGATCTGCGACGAGCCGACCTCGGCGCTGGACGTATCGGTGCAGGCGCAGATCCTGGATCTGCTGCGCGAGCTGCAGGACGAGCTCGGCATCGCCTACCTGTTCATCACGCACAACTTCGGCGTGGTCGAGTACCTGGCCGACCGCATCGCGGTGATGGACGGCGGCCGCATCGTCGAGTTGGGCGAGGCCGATGCGGTGTTGCACGCGCCGCGCCAGGACATGACGCGCCGGCTGCTCGACGCGGTGCCGCGGCTGCAATTCGGCGCGCCCCAATGAAAACCGCGCCCGGATCCTCGCGGATCGGGGCGCGGCGTGCCTGTCGCGCGGGCGCTCAGTCGTGGGCGTTGCGGGTTTCCAGCCAGACCAGCGTGTCGTGCCTCAGGGCGCGCACGCATTGCGCCAGGAAGGCATGCACCACCTCCAGCTCGCCAGCGTCGTAGCGCCGGGCCATCAACACCACCGCCTCGGCCACCCACTGGCGTTCCTGGGCCAGTTGCTGGCATTGCTCCTCGACCGGCCGGATCACGATCATGCGGCGGTCCAGCGGGTGGCGGCCCCGTTGCACATATCCGGCCGCTTCCAGCCGGTTGATCAGGGCGGTGGCGCCGCCGGAGCTGATGCCCATCAGCTGGGCCAGCTGGCCGGTGGGGAGGGCATCGAACTCCATCACCAGTTCCAGCGCTTTCAGATCCGCCAGGGGGATACCCAGTTTCTCCGCCAGGGCCGACTGGCACGCCGCGTTGTACACGGCGAACTGCCGGCCCAGCATCAGGGCGATGTCGTCAAGCATTCCGGGCCGCAGATCATTATTGCGAGATTCAGGCATCACGGTCACATGCTCGTGGTGGACGATGGTTTCTTGTTGCAGCATGGCGTCGCTCCCTCACGGATCCGGTTGATTACTTCTTGGCCGACAGGCCGCCCAGCAGGCCGCCGAGCAGGCCGCCGTTGGTCGAGCCGTTGGCGCTGGTGCCGCCGCTGACGCCGGCCGTCACGCCGCCCAGCAGGCCACCGAGCAGGCCGCCGTTGCTGGCCGTGCCCGACGTGCCGGCGCCGGCGCCCGCGCTGGCTCCCGCGCCCGCTCCGGTGCTGGCACCGGCGCTGGCCGTGACGCCGCCCGTCAGGCCGCCGAGCAGGCCGCCCAGCAGCCCCCCGTTGTTACCCGTGGTGCCGCCGGCCGTGCCGCCACCGGTGGCGCCGGTCACGCCGCCGAGCAGGCCACCCAGCAGACCGCCGTTGGCCGCGCCGCCCGTGGCGCCGCCGAGGTTACCGGTCACGCCGCCAAGCAGGCCGGTCACCGGGGCCAGCAGGCCGCCGTTGCCGCCCGTGGCGCCGCCGGTCACGCCGCCCAGGATGCCGGTGATGGGGCTGAGCAGGCCGCCGTTGTTGCCGCCCACCGCGCCGCCCAGGCCCAGGCCGCTGGTCAGGGACGCCACCGCGCCGGTGGCATTGGCCAGGGTGTTGCCGAGCGGGTTGGTGTTGCCCGGCGTGGCATTCAACAGGCCGCCAGCGCTGCTGACCGCGCCGCCCAGGCCCTGCAGCACGCCGTTCAGGCCGGCCACGTTGCCGCCAGGCAGTTGGCCGCCCAGGTTGCTGACGGTGCCGCCCAGCGTGTTGAGCAGGCCGGCGACCGGCGCGCCCAGCTTGGTGGTGGCGCCCACCTGCTGCGTCAGGCCGACCACCGTGCCGGCCAGCGGGCTGGCCGTCGGATCGAGCGCCGCGCCGATGCCGCCGAGGGTCGGCTGCAGGCCCAGCGGCAATACGTTGTCGACGGTCTTGCCGACGTTGCCCAGGGCCGGTTCGAGCAAAGGCTTGGACGGTCCGCCCAGCACGCCGCCAGTCACGCCGCCGACCAGCTGGGTGACGGGGTTCAGCAGGCCGCCCTGGCCGGACAGGCCGCCGGTCAAGGCGCCCACCGCGTTGGTGGCGTTGCCCAGGATCGTGGTCAGCGGCTGCGGGTTCTTGGGATCGGCGTTCAACAGGCCGCCGGTGCTGGCCACCGTCTTGCCCAGGCCTTCCACCAGGCCGCCGACGCCGCTGCTCAGGCCGCCGGGCAGGCCGGTGCCCTTGACCGTGGTGCCCAGGCCTTCGACCAGGCCGCCCACTTGCTTGACCGTGCCGTCCACGGGTTGGCCCAGGCCGGTGGTGGCGCCCACTTGCTGGGTCAGGCCGACCACCGTATCGACCACCGGCTTGACGGTGGGATCCAGCGCCTTGCCGACGCCGCCCAGCGTGGTGCCCAGGTTCAGGGGCAGCGTGTTGTCGACGGCGTTGCCGGTATTACCCAACGTGGTTTGCAGCAAGCCCGTCGTGACCGGATTGTTCGGATTGTTGGGGTTGTTCGGATTATTGGGATTACCGGGATTGTTCGGACCGCCGGGGTTGGTCGGAATATCCGTGCCGGGCAGGGCGGCCGAACTCTTGTGGCCGCCGCCACCCCCGCCGCATGCGGCCAGCGCGCTCATCAGCGCGGCCGCCATGACGGTGGAGGTCAGAATACGTTGTACGCGCTGCGTTTCAATCTTGGCATTCATGGCGAGCTCCTGTGGGGGGAAGTGTCAGGCGTGGAAACTGCCCGATACATCCCTACATGCATAAACCGTGCCAATATTTTTCGAACGCGATGTCAGGCCCTGTTTGGTCTCTCTTCTAATAAAATAAAGTTCATGTAAATCAATGACTTGAAAGAAAAACAGAGGGTTTGTACCAATATTGGGAATCCCCCATTTTTACGATGACGCGCCGCCTGCGAATGTTACGTTCGAGCCCGTATCAGCCGTTACGTTACGGGCCGCGTTACGTAACGCGGTGTATGGAACGGGCAAGAAAAAGCGCCTGTCGAAACAGGCGCGAGGGCATGGCGCGGGATATCGCCGCGGATCAGAACGCGTCGTAATACAACGAGTAATTGGCGTTGAAGCGCACGTTGCGGTTGTCGTTGACGGTGGCCGAACCAATCGGCTTGGCCACGTTGAAATCAAACAGGTAGTACTTGTCGTCGGTAAATCGCAGTCCCAGCGCCACCGATGACAGGTGGCGCTGATTCAATTGCTGCAGGCCGGAATTGTTGTACCAGGTGCGGGCATAGTCGATCAGCGCATACGGCTGCACGTTGGTCAGATACTGCCAGCCGATGCCGAAACGGCGATTGACCTCAGCGGAAACCCCGACGCCCTTGTCGCCGCTCTGCTCGCCTTGCGGATAACCCATCGCATACCGCCAGCTGCCATACGACACCTGTTCCGAGGACGGCAGGATATTGCTTGAATACTGCGCGGCGCCGGACAGGGTCAGGCCGAACTGCGCCGGCAGGGCGAAGGTCTGCTTGGCATTCAGGTTGTAGCGGGTGAAGTCCAGGTCCAGGATCGGCACCGCCGAGTAGCCATAGTTGGTGTTGATCTCCTTCTTGGCGCCAGCGGTGTTGAAGCCCTTGGCGACCGCCAGCGTCACGTCCGAGGTCGCCGATTCCGACACCTGGATGTAGCGCATTTCGAGATTGGCGGCGCGTACCTGCGCGTCCTGCTGCAGCCAGCGGTCGGATTCCTTGGCCTCGTAGCGGTCCTTGGAATTGGCGGCGTACACGCCCAGCGTGCCGGTCAGCGAGCGGGTGTTGTTGAGCAGGAACGGATAGCTGACACCGATGCCGATGCGGTCGTTCTTGACCCGGCGGTTGAAGCCCAGGTAGTCGATGGCGTCGTCCTTGGGCCGCGCGTCGTAGTGGTAGCCGTCGATCTTGACGGCCAGGCCGTCGTTGCCCAGCGGTACGCGGATTTCGCCCGATACGTATTTGACGTCGTCGGTGTTGAACGGCACCGAGGCCGTCAGCTTGACCTGTTCTCCCAGCGGCGTGAGGCTGTTGGTGGCCAGGTTCACCAGCGGCTGCATGCCGGTGCCCAGGTCCGCCACGCCGCCGGTCAGGCTGACCGGCTGGCGCGACGCCGCCAGCACCAGTTCGGTGGCGCCGTCGGCGCGCCGCGGCAGGTCCAGCGACGGCGTGAATTTCACCCCGGGCACCGTGCGCATCAGGTTCAGCACGCGTTCCAGCGTGGCCTGCTTGAGCGGCTTTTCTTCTTTGAGCGGCTCGGCCAGCGATTCCAGCCTGTCCTGGGCGTTGCCAATGTCGCCTTCGATGCGCACCGTGCCGATATAGCCTTCCACCACGGTGACCACCACCAGGCCGTTGGCGAAGCTCTGGTTCTGCACCAGCGCGAACGACAGCGGGTAGCCGCGGTCGCGGTACAGCTGCGTGATCTTGTCGACCTGCTGCACCAGTTCGCCCAGGCTGATCTCCTTGCCGGACAGCGGCGAGAGCAGGTTGGCCACCTCCTCGAACGGCATTTCGTGCACGCCAGTGACGTCGAAGTTGCGCGGCACGATGCGCTGCGCCAGGCGCGCCTGCAGGGCCAGTTGTTCCGGGGTCTGCGCCTGGACCACCGGGGGCGGCTGGGTGGCGGTGGGCGGCCGTTCTATCTGGGGCATGGCGTCGACGGGATTGCCACGCAACGGGCCATCGGCATGGGCAGTGCCCAGGGCGGCCAGCGTGCAGATCAGGGCGAGGGAAAGCGGACTTGCAGGAAGCGTACGTCTCATGCCGTGTTGTCTCTCGTTTGCCGCCAAGGCCGTTTTAAACAGGTGTCCGGTAAATGGCCTGAATAAAGGCTTTAAATATACGGGGTCGCTATATGGATAAAACGGGTCGCGCGCCGCTCAGGCGGTATGTTGCCAGCGCATCTGGGTAATGACAAATTATTTCATGTGACTGCCTGGAAACGTGGATATAACAACAGACGGCAATGAAACGCAATCCTGGCAATGCGCGGTACAGGGTTTACCGGTATTCCGGAAAATGAAGGTGGCGAATTTCCGGGTATTCGTTACAAGTAAGCTGTCGCAGTGTTGCGAATACTGGTATAAACCCTGATGTGTATTAATTGTTAATAGATAAGACTATATAAACGTTTCAAAACACATCGGGTTTACAGGCTCTCGGGAGTCCGCAGATGGACCAGGATGACCGCAACGGAATCGTTGCCCGCACGCCGGCCGCGCCAGCTCGCCGGCGGCCCACCCACAGGGGCCGCGAATGAACCCCGGCGATATCGTCCCGCTCTCGTTCCATGGCGGCCTGGTCGCGCTGTCGTTCCTGATGGCGGCCTTGGGCTCCTATGTCGCGCTGCTGGCGGCGGTCGGCATCCGTACCGAAATGCAGGACGGCGAGATCCGCATCGGTTACATCCTTATCGGCGCCCTGGCGATGGGCGGCGTCGGGATCTGGAGCATGCATTTCATCGGCATGCAGGCACAGGAATTGCCGTTCAGCGTGGGTTACCAGATTGGATTGACGGCGATCAGCTTCCTGGTGGCGGCGGGTTTTTCCGGGTGGGCCTTCTGGTATGTGGGCCGCGAGCGCTTCACATTTATGCGCTGCCTGGTGGGTGGCCTGGCCGCGGGTCTGGGCGTAGCGGCGATGCATTATGTCGGCATCAGCGCCATGCGCATGCCGGCCGTATTTATCTGGAATCTGCCGATGGTTGTTTTATCGGTATTGATAGCGGTAATTGCCGCGTCAGCCGCATTGTGGCTCGCTTTCAATACGCGCAATGAGCTACAGCGCGTCGCGGCGGCCATTTTGATGGCGATCGCCGTGTGCGGCATGCATTACACGGGCGCGGCGGCCGGAACGGTGGTCTGCACCACGCCGAGGGATTTTTCCAGCATGCAGATCGGCGGGGTGATGCTGCCGTACATCGCGTTCGCGCTGTCGGCCGTCATGCTGCTGGTGATGCGCTGGCATTTGCAGCGCGCGTCGCGCCGGTTCCGCGCGCGCCTGGCGCAGCGCATCGACTCGATCATTGAATCGGCTCCCATGGTGGAGCCGGGCAGGGCGCCCGGATCCACCCTGGGGCCGAGTTAGCGTCTGTTGCGGTACCCGGAGGGCGCGGGGTGTGGAACACGCCAACGCGCCGGCAGCACCGGGCTTAGGGGGCCAGCGCCATCTCGATGGCATGGCTCGATTATCAAGCGAGACCTCAGGAGCTCGATATGAAAGCGAAACTTGCGCAGTTCTGGAACGAAGAAGAAGGTATCACCGCCCTGGAATACGGGCTGATCGCGGGCACCATTGCGGTGGCGCTGGTAGCGGCGTTGGCGACATTCACGGGCGCGCTCAGCGGCCTGTTCACGTCGCTACAGGCCAAGCTCGCCAACGCGTCCAAGTGAAGCCGAAGGCCCCGGCCGCTTCGGCGCGCCTGGCTTCGGCCAGGGCGGGTCGAACGGTCGGGCCTGCCGCTCCGCCGGGCGCGGAGCCCTTATTGACCACATTTCCCGCGCAGCGACTTCGGGCGGTTGCGGATTGACGGCGTGGCGCGCCGGATCGCGCGCGGGGATGTCTTGCCAGGTTGAATCCGAAACCGTCAGAAGGTCCTGCCTTGTATCCAGGGGAAGCGCTGTGGTGGCTGTTGTTCGCATGCTGGAATCTGGTGTTGATATACACCGATCTGCGCTATCGCCGCGTACCCAACACGCTCATCGTCGCGGGATTCGCGGGACAGGCGCTGTGGCTGCTGGCGGCCTGGCTGGCGCCCGCATGGGGCTACCCGCCGCGTTGGGCCGGTTGGTCCATGGCCCTGGCCGGCTTCGCGCTGGCATTGCCATTCTTTCCCCTCTGGACGCGGCGTCTGATGGGCGCGGGCGACGTCAAGGCGATCGCCATCCTCGGGCTGCTGTTGGGTTTTGCGCCCCTGGTCATGACGCTGGTGGCCGCCAGCCTGCTGGCCGGCCTGCACGCGCTGCTCTACCTGTTCATTTCCCGAAGCCGGGCGCTGCCGCTTCGGGCTCGCCAGATCCCCTACGGCGCCTACCTGGGCGCGGCCGCGCTCAGCGTGGTGTTTATTCCCTTGAATTCGGACTGGTATTCGTGGTGTTTTTCCTGGTGTTCTACGCGATCCTGACGTATGCCCTGGTGTTCACCGCGCAGCACTCCGTCACGCTGGCCGCGCAGGACGGCGCCCGCAAGGTCCTGCAATGGCAGCCGGGCGCCGCCTCGCTGACCGTGCGCGCCAATGCCGGCCGTGATATCGCGCTGGACCGCTCCGGCTGGATCACCACCATGTCATCGGCCGCCGTGGCGGTGGCGGTGTGCGGCGCCAGCGGCACGCTCAGCAGCACCGCGGGCGGGGCCTGCAGCGGCTTGCCGCTGAGCGCCGACCAGATCGAGGTGACGGTCAGCTATCCCTACGGCGCCAACCCGCTGATCCCGAATTTTCCGTTCCTGGCGCAGGCGCTGATGCCGCCCACCAGCGTGTTGAGCGCGCGCGCCACGGTCCATCTGGGCAACGCGCTGGACGGGAGCCCCTGACATGAACGAGCGCGCCGCCTTCGATGCCGCCACCGGCCGCCGCCGCGCAGACGGCCAGCGCGGCATCGCCACGCTCGAGTTCTCGTTGATGGTGACGATGCTGCTGATGTTCGTCTGCGCGGTGGTGGGCTACGGCGTGCTGTTCTGGATGCAGCAGCAACTGGCCTCGGCCGCCTCGGAAGGGGCGCGGGCCGCGGTCTACGCGCGCTTTTCCGGCAAGGCGGATGTGCCCGGCGCGGCCTGCTCGGCGGCCATGAGCGTGTTCGGCAGCGGCTCGGCGGTGGCCTGCGCCGCCACCAGCGCGCCGTGCGCGTGGAGCGGCTCGGGCGGACAGACGGCTCAGTGCAGCACGGTCGCCATGACTTTCAACGTGCAGGCCTGGCCGGTGCTCTCGACCTTCCAGGCGTTCATCGCCATGTTGCCGGGGACCGACAAGAACTGGATTCCGACCCGGCTGTCGTCCAAAGCCATCGTGCAAATCTCCCAAGGGACACCATGAGCAGTCTGAGCAAGATCATCGCGGGCGTGTTGTTGGCGGCGGGCATTGTGCTGGCGTTCGTGGCCTGGCGCCTGGCGTCGGAACCGTCGGCGCCGCCGGCGGCGCCGGCCGGTCCGGTGGCGGCCACGGCGACCCCGCCGGCCGAGACGCCGGTCAAGCGCTATCCGGTGGTGGTGGCGGCCGCGGCGATCCCTGCCGGCACGCGCATCGACAGCGACAAGATGCTCAGGGTGGATCAGTGGCAGGTGGCGCTGTCGGGCAGCTACAGCGCGACCACGCCGCTGCAGGGCGCCTACACGCGGGTCGACGTGGCCGCGGGCGACCCGCTGCTGCCCAGCATGCTGGCGCAGGGCCTGGCGCGCCAGCTCAAGCCGGGCGAGCGCGCGCTGGCGATCGCCGTTGACGAGGTGGTGGGCGGCGGCAACCGCATCGCGCCGGGAGACCTGGTGGATGTGTTCTTCCTGCTGGAGAAGGGCGTCGAGATCCAGGGCGGACAGGCCCGGCTGCTGCAATCGCAGGTGCGCGTGCTGGCGTATGGCGCGGCCTCGGTCGACGGTCCCGAGGAAAAGTCCACGCTGCCCGGCCCGCCCGGGCAGCCGGCCCGCACCGCGGTGCTGGCGGTGCCGGTCGAGCAGGTCAATGAACTGGTGCTGGCCAGCCGTTCTGGGCGCCTGCAACTGGCGCTGCGGCCGGTGGGCGACGAGGGCAAGCCGGATACCCAGCTGTTCGCGCAGCGCAGCGCCGTGCTGCCGGCGCGCGCCGACCTGACGCCGGAACAGCGCGAACAACTGCAAAGCGGCCCGAACCGCGCCTACGCCGGCGACAGCCTGGCGCAGCTGGATGCCCCGACACCCGCGGCCAGGCCCGCGCCGGCCCGCGCCGCCGGCGGCGCGGGCGGCCGCACGGTGGAAATACTGCGAGGAGACAAATCCGAGCGCGTGCGCTATTGAAACGTGGCTGCGCGTGGCCTGGTGCCGCCCGCGGCTGGACCTTACCTGTCAACCAGATCCAGCAAATGAAGAGATTTCAGCGCACCACCCTGATCTGCGTCCTGTCGGCCGCAGCGGCAATGACCCACGGCGCGGCCGGCCTGGCGCAGACCGCCTTGCAGACCGCGCCGGGCGCGCCCGCGCCCGCCCGCGACATCGCCGTGGCGGTCAAAGGCCAGCAGACGCTCATGCTGGATGGCGCGCCGGCGCGCATCGCCATTGGCGATCCGGACGTGGCCGACGTCAAGGTGCTGCCGGCTTCCGGCAAGCGGCAGGCCTCGCTGCTGCTGTACGGCAAGAAGCCCGGCACCACGCAATTGCAGGTCTGGACCGGCGCCAATGCCGCGCCGCAGCTGTGGAACGTGCGGGTGGCGGGCAACGTCCAGCAGGTGATGGCCGGGCGCGGCATGAGCGGCGGCGCCAACGTCGACGTGGCGGGCGACCGCGCGGTGGTCTCGGGCCAGGCCGATTCACCGTTGTCGCACCAGGCCTCGGTGGCCGCGGCCGGCGCGGTGGTGGGCGACAAGAACGTGGTCGACGTGTCGACCGCCGGCACCGGCGGCGTGGTGCAGGTCGAGGTCAAGGTGGTCGAGGTGTCGCGCTCGGTCATGAAGCAGGCCGGCATCAGCTTCGCCGGCCGCAGCGGGCCGTGGGGCGGCACCAACTCCATCACGCCCGACGGCTTCCCGGCGCCGCTGGGGTTCAGCAAGACCGCGGCCCTGGCCTCGGGCTTCTCGCTGTTCTACGACTCCAATGACTTCAGCGCGCGCCTGCGGCTGCTGCAGAACAATGGCATGGCGCGCGTGCTGGCCGAGCCCACGCTGGTGGCCCTGACCGGACAGAGCGCCAGTTTCCTGGCCGGCGGCGAACTGCCGATTCCCGAGGCCGGCGGCCTGGGCACGACCACGGTGACGTTCAAGCCGTTCGGCATCGGCCTGACGGTCACCCCCACGGTGCTGTCGCGCGAGCGCATCGCGTTGAAGGTGGCGCCGGAGGCCAGCGAGCTCGACTACAGCAACGCCATCGCGATCTCGAATGGCACCAATTCGACCACGCTGATCCCGGCGCTGCGCACGCGCCGCGCCGACACCACGGTGGAACTGGGCGACGGCGAGAGCTTCGTCGTCAGCGGCCTGGTGTCGCGCCAGACCAAGGCGCTGGTCAACAAGGTACCCATGCTGGGCGACCTGCCCATCATCGGTTCGTTTTTCCGTAGTGTCGATTACACCCAGGAGGACACCGAGTTGGTGATCGTGGTGACGCCGCGCCTGGTGCGGCCCATTGCGCGCGGCGTGACCCTGCCGCTGCCGGGGGCCAAACAGGAAGCGACCGACACCGCGTTCAATGCTTGGGGTTATTACCTGATGGGCCCAGTAGGCGGGCAGCAAATGCCGGGTTTCTCACGGTGAGCGATATGAAGACACATGCCAGGGAGTGGGTTGGCTTGCAGAACGGCAATCGGTTTCTGTTTTGTTCCAAGGGCGACGGCGTCGCCGCGCAGCTCGGGCAGGCGCTGGGCGACATGGGCTTGTTGACCCAGGAAGTCCCGGGCGTCGAGGAACTGGGCAGGCGCCTGTCCGAAATCGAGCCGCAGGTGGTGTTCCTGGACTTCACCTTGAGCGAGGACGAACCTGGCAAGCTGTTCAAGTCGGCCGAACTGGCGCGTCTGCTGGCGCGCATCGCGCCGACGATCCCGCGCGTCGCGGTGGGCCTGCTGAGCCAGCCGGAAGGCGCCATCGCCGCGCTGCGCGCGGGGGTCAGCGACTTCGTCGATCCGACCGTGGCGCCGCAGGAAGTCAAGGACGTGGTGCAGCGCCTGCTGGACGTGCCGGCCGGCGGCGGCCGCATGGACGGCTCGCGCCGCAGCGTGCTGCTGCTGGGCGCGCGGCCGGGCGTGGGCACCAGCACGCTGGCGGTGCACCTGGCCGGCATGGTGCAGGATCGGTTGAAGCAGCAGCATGGCGCGCGCGCCGCGGCCTCGGGCGCCAAGAGCGCCAAGCCGGCCGCGGACAGCGGCAGCCACCTGCCCCTGGGCAGCCGGGTGGCGCTGATGGATCTGGGCTGGCCGGTGGGCGATTGCCAGTTGTACCTGAACATCGGCGGCGATTTCGATTTCGCCGAGGCCGCGCGCAATCTGCGCCGTCTCGATTCGACCTTGTTGAGTTCGGCCATGTCGCATACCGCGAATGGCCTGAGCGTACTGGCGCTGCCGCGCGACCTGGGCCAGATGCGCGACGTGTCGCAATCCGATTCGCTGCTGGTGTTCGAACGCATGCGCCAGCACTTCGGCGTGGTGGTGGCCGACTCGGGCGGGTTCACCAATCCCGAATTCGTGGCCGGCCTGGCGCGCGCCTCGCAGCAGAACTGGATCGTCACCGACCAGAGCGTGGGCGCGCTGGTGTCGCTGGCCGGGCTGTTGCAGGAACTGGAGCAGTTGCATGTGGACCGCCGCAGTCTGGGCCTGATCGTTAACCGCTACGACGAACGCTACGGCATGACGGCCCAGCAGATCGCCGAGCGCTTCCAGCTCGACCTGGTGGGCACGCTGCCGGACCGCACGCTGGCGCTGATGGTCTGCACCAACCAGGGCCACCTGCTGCACGAGGAGGCCGAGCGCGACGTCTATGTGCGCGCGGTACAGGCGCTGGCCGAGAAATTGAGCGCGGAAGAAAACACGCCCGGCGGGCGGGCAAGCTGGCTGGCCACCTGGCTGCCCGGCGTGCACCGCCGCATGGTGGTCGAGTAACGCAAGGCGGCGGGATCCCACATGATCATGACAGCGACCATAGAATTCGGCGGCGATGGCGACAAGGGTTTCGCGTCGTCCAACCGCTTCCAGGAAGTGAAGACGGCGGCCTACGAGCACCTGCTCTCGCGCATCGAGGAGCTGGGGGCGGAATTCGGCCGCTGGGCGCGCTCGGCGATCCAGGAATTCGTCGACATCGAGGTGGCCAGCTTCGTGCGCCTGCGGCGCGTGCCGATCAACGAAGGCGAGATGCGCCAGATCGCCGAGGCGCTGACCAAGGAACTGGCCGGCCTGGGGCCGCTGGAGGACCTGCTGGCCGACCCCGCGGTCGAGGACATCCTGATCAACGGCTACGACAACGTGTTCGTGTCGCGCCGCGGCGTGCTGGCGCGCGAGACGCTGCGCTTCACCGACAACCAGCACGTGCTGCGCATCGTGCGCCGCATCCTGGCGCCGATCGGCCGCCGGCTGGACGAGTCCAGCCCCATGGTCGACGCGCGCCTGCCCGATGGCGGCCGCCTGAACGTGGTGATCGAGCCGCTGGCGGTCGACGGCCCGATGGTGTCGATCCGCAAGTTCCGCCAGGATCCGCTCAAGCCGGCCGACCTGCTGACGCTGGGCACCTTCGACGAGGAGATTTACCGCCTGCTGCACGAAGCGGTGAAGAACCGCTGCAACATCCTGGTGTCCGGCGGCACCAGTTCCGGCAAGACCTCGCTGTTGAACGCGCTGGCCTTCTTCATTCCGGAGACCGAGCGCGTGGTGACGGTGGAGGACACGGCCGAGTTGTCGCTGAACCATCCGCACGTGGTGCGGCTGGAATCGCGCCAGGGCGGCTTTGACGGCAGCGGCGCGGTCAGCATCCGCGAACTGATCCGCAACAGCCTGCGGATGCGCCCGGACCGCGTGGTGGTGGGCGAAGTGCGCGGCGCCGAGGTGATGGACATGCTGCAGGCCATGAACACCGGCCACGAAGGCTCCATGGCCACGATCCACGCCAACTCGCCGCGCGAATGCCTGTACCGGATCGAGATGCTGGCGGGGTTTGCCGGCTTCCAGGGCAGCGAGGACAGCCTGCGGCGCCAGATCGCCAGCGCGCTCGACTTCATCGTGCAGATCGGCCGCCTGTCCAACGGCAAGCGCCGGGTGCTGTCGGTGACCGAGGTCACCGGCATGGGCGACAGCGTGATCTCGACCCAGGAACTGTACCGCCATGAGACCTTCGCCACCCCCGAGGGCGAGGAAAAGGACCGCTGGAACTGGCTCGGCATCCATCCGCACACGCCCAAGCTGGCCAAGATGCGCAACGAACAACGTCCCGCCGACAACACGCCGCCCGAGTCGGAGGGCGGCGGCTTCTGGAGCAGGAGGCGCTGATGCTGCAAGCCGGGGTGATCGGTGGCCTGGCGCTGGTGCTGGCCTTGGCGGCGGTGCTGCTGTGGCGGCACGCCAATAGCGGCCAGCGGCGGGCCGCCAGTTCCGCTTTCCTCGAAGACCAGTTGCGCCGCAGCCGCGGCGCGCCGGTCAGCGGCAAGCTGCCGTTCGCGCAGGGCGCGCGCGCCTTGCGCAGCGGCTTTTCGCGCTGGGACATGCTGCTGTTGCAGGGCGGCGTGCGCCAGAGTCCCGGTTTCTACGCCCGGCTGATCCTGCCCATCGTGGCGGGCGCGCTGCTGGCCTGGGCCTTTCTGGGCTGGCTGTCGGCCCTGGTGGCGCTGGTGCTGCTGTCCGTGTTCGCTTATTTCCTGCTGTGGCTGCGGGCCGACCGGCGCCAGCGGCGGCGCGTGTCGCAACTGCCGGCGTTCCTGGACAACATCGTGCGCCTGGTCACCATCGGCAACAGCATGGCTTCCGCCTTCCAGACCGCGGCCGCCGCCACCGACGAGCCGCTGCGCGAAGTGGTCGAGACCGCGGCCGCGCTGAGCCGTTCGGCCAAGGAACTGGACGCGGCGCTGGTGCAGGTTTCGCGCCAGTACGACATGAAAGAGCTTTATATGGTGGCGGCGGTGGTTTCCGTGGCGCTGCGCTTTGGCGGCCGCAGCGACCAGGTGCTCGAGCGCATGGCCGCATTCATGCGCGACATCGGCCAGGCGCGCGCCGAGCTATCGGCCAGTTCGGCCGAGATCCGGCTGTCGGCCTGGATCCTGGCGCTGTTGCCGCTGGGCATCGCCGGCTTCATCATGGTGGCCAACAATGACCTGTTCATGGGACTGTGGGTCGATCCGCTGGGCTTCAAGATGCTGATGACGGCGGTCTGCCTGCAGCTGGGCGGCTCGTACATCCTGTACCGCATGGCCAAGGCCATTTAAGGGCGCCGCGCATGCAAGCGATCGAATCCTGGAATGTCTCGACGGTGCTGGCGGTGGCGCTGATGCTGGTCGCCGCCGCCATGCTGGTGGTGGGCCTGAGCATGACCCGGCGCCTGCGCGGGCAGGACCGCAGCCGCCAGGTGGTGGACCAGGCCCTGGCCACGCGCGAGGGGCGCGCCAAGGCGCAGGCCGCGGCCGCGCCGCCGGCCGAGGGCATGCAGGGGCGCCTGGCCGCGGCCACGCGCGCCGCCGATTCGTTCGGCAAGCGCCTGAGCGAAGGCCGTTTCGCCGAGGCCCTGCTGGCGGGCGAGGACCGCAAGCTGGTCGACATGGCGGGCTACCAGAATCCGGCCACGGCGCGGCTGCGCTTCATCGTGGCGCGCTTCACCCTGGCGCTGCTGCTGCCGGCGGCGGCGGTGGCGCTGGACCTGGGACGCAAGGTCGGCGGTTCGTCGCTGGGCCTGTTCGTGGCGGCGTTTTTCGGTTTCGCCATCGGCTACATGCTGCCCAAGTGGTTCGTGCGCCGGCGCCTGTCGCGGCGCCGCAAGCAGGCCGCCAACGAACTGCCGCTGCTGATCGACCTGCTGCGCCTGCTGCAAGGGGTCGGCCTGTCGATCGACCAGAGCCTGCAGGTGCTGACCAAGGAATTCGACCAGGTGCTGCCGGTGCTGGCGTACGAGCTGCGGCTGGCGTCCGAACTCTATGTGCGCGGCCGCACCCGCGAGCAATCGCTGGCGCGGCTGGCGGCCGGCTTCGACAACGACGACCTGTCGGCCATCTGCCGGCTGATCGCGCAGGTCGACCAGCACGGCGGCGCGGTGCAGGAGCCGCTGAACCGCTTTGGCGAACGCCTGCGCGAGAAGCGCCGCCTGGAGCTGAAGGAAAAAGTGGGCAAGACCACCGTCAAGATGACGGCGGTCATGATCGTGACCCTTTTGCCGGCGCTGTTGATCGTGACAGGCGGCGCGGGCTTCGTGGCGGTATTGCGCGGTTTGTCGCGCATGGGGGGCATGTGATGGCGGGCGGTATGGGAAATGCGCGGTGCGCGTGGCGTTGGACCCTGGTGGCGGCGGTGGCCGCGGGCGCCGGGACGTTGGCCGGGTGCCAGACCAACAACGCCGAGACCGCCTGGCAGCTGATCCAGCAACAGCAGCAGGAGCAGGCGTTGATGCGCCAGCGCGAGGACGAAGCCGAGAACCGGCGCAAGCCGACCGAGCCGGACATGATGCTGTCGATGATTGCCGAGTCGCAGCGGCAGGAGCGCTACTTCGCCTCGCTGGCCTATATCGAGGCATTCCAGCAGAAGTTCGGCAACGATCCGCGTATCGCGGTACTGCGCGCCGAGGCGCTGCGCCAGACGGGCCAGACCGCCTCCAGCGAGCAGGCCTACCGCGCCCTGATCGGCACCGCGCAAGCGGCCGATGGCTGGCACGGGCTGGGATTGATCGCCGGCTCGCGCGGCCAGTTCGACCAGGCCGCCGACTACTTCGCGCGCGCCGCCAAGCTGTCGCCGATGGACCCGCGCATCCTGGGCGACCTGGGCTATGCGCGCCTGCGCGCCGGCGATCCGGCCGGCGCGCGCGTGCCGCTGGGCCAGGCCGCCGAGCTGGCGCCGGAAAGCGCCAAGGTGCTGGCCAACCTGGCCCTGCTGCTGCTGGTCGAAGGCGAACCGGTGCGGGCCCAGAACGTGATGGACCGCGCCAAGCTCGGCGACGAGGCGCGCGGCCAGGTGCTGCGCCTGGCCACCGAGATCCGCAGCCAGGCCTCCGCCCCGGCGGTCACCTCGGCGAGCGCCGGGGCCACCGCGGCCGACGCGTCGAGCACCCGCGTGTCGCGGGGCGAGGGCATCGTGATGCCGGTCATGAGCCCCTTGATGGACAGACTGGGCAACGGCCCGATCGTGCGCTAACCAGGAACCCCGACCATGTCTCGAACCGCTTCCTACGCTTCGCTTTCCCTGCTGCTGATCCTGGCCGGGGCCGCGCCCTGGGCCAGCCAGGCGCAATCGAATACGCCCCTGACCGGCGCCATGAGCGGGGGCGGCGTGGCCCAGGCCGCGCCGGTGCCCGCCACCGCGCCAGCGGCCGCGCCGGCCGCGCAGATGCCGGCGCGGCCAGTGGTTCAGCAGGTACAGACGCCCATGCCGCAGCCGGCGCCCCAGGCGGCCGCGCAGCCCGAGCAGGCCCGGGAGGAATTCGGCGACATCACGCGCGGCCTGCTGGCCGCCCAGGCCGACGGCCGCCGCGCGGGCGCGGCGCTGCCGGTGCTGGGCGCGGCATCCACCGCCGCCTGGAACCGCTACATCGACAGCTTCACCCGGCCGATCCCCGAATGGTTCGACAAGCGGGTGCAGACCAACAACACGAATTGATTGGGCAGGACCTGTCTCATCGAGTCACGGAGCCGCGATCATGCCAGCCACGCATTCCCGTTCT
This sequence comes from Achromobacter sp. HNDS-1, assembly GCF_040084795.1. Lineage (NCBI taxonomy): Bacteria > Pseudomonadati > Pseudomonadota > Betaproteobacteria > Burkholderiales > Alcaligenaceae > Achromobacter > Achromobacter sp. HNDS-1. Next base: position 1,170,121 of record NZ_CP157584.1, on the reverse strand, counting down.
GCAATCTGCCCGCGGCAGCGAGGCAGCATGACGGTGGCCATCGTTTTCGCGGTCATCGTCGGCCTGGTGCTGCTGGGCGTGGCCCAGCTGGGCTATGCCTACTATATGAAGCGCGAGATGCAGAAGGCCACGGACCTGGCCGCGCTGTCGGCGGTGCAGGTGCTGGGGATGGGCGCGCCCGCCGATTGCGCCCGGGCCCAGGCCGCCGGACAGGCCGCGGTGCTGGCCAACGTGCCCAACATCCTGGACACCTTCGCCGCCGGCGACGTGACGGTCGAGTGCAAGCTCTGGGACACCTCGCGCCCCGACGCCAGCGGCATGTACCTGTTCGATCCGAGCAGCGGGCAGGTGCCGAACGCGCTGCGCATCACGCTCAACAAGACCCTGAGCAGCCTGCTGCCGGCGTTCATCGTGGGCGGCACGCCGGTGCAGACCATCTCCGTGGCGGCCAACACCCAGCCGGTGGCCGTGTTCACGGTCGGCTCGCGCCTGCTGCGTTTGCAGAAGGGCGGCCTGCTGTCGCAATTGCTGGCCACCGTCGGCGCCACGCCGGCGCAGCTGGACATTCTCGACGCCGCCGGCCTGGCGAGCGTCAACATCACGCCGTCCGGCCTGCTGGAAGCGTTGGGCCTGCCGGTGTCGGTGGCCACCGGCGTGGGCACGCCGGCGCAGCTGGCCGCGCTCAACAACCTGACGCTGGGCCAGCTGCTGCAGGCCACCCTGACGGTCATGAACAAGGCCGGCGACACCGCCGGCGCCAGCCTCGGGCTGCTGACCAACGCCATCAACGTGGTGTTGAACGTGATGCCGGTGAACCTGCCGGTCAAGCTGTTCGGCGACGGCGGCGTGCTCGACCTGAACGTGATCAGCGGCGACATCAATTCGGCGCTGCAGGCCAACATCAACGCGCTCAATGTGCTGGAAACCGCGCTGGTCATCGCCAACGGCCAGAACCTGGTGAACCTGGGCCTGAACGTGCCGCTGCTGGGCGTGCAGTCGCAGGTGCGCATCGTCGAGCCGCCCTCCATCGGCGTGGGCGGCGTCGGCACGCAGGCCACCAGCGCCGGCATCCGCGTCTATCTGCGGGCCAACACCAGCAACATCCCGCTGGTCGGGCCGCTGCTGGCCAACACGCTGGGCACCAAGATCGACCTGCCCATCATCATCGACGTGGCGCAATCGACCGGCACCGTTTCCAAGCTGTGCCAGGCGCCGCTGACCGAGTCGCAGGCCACCATCGACGTGACTTCGTCCGTCGCCAACATCTGCCTGGGACGCTTTCCCGGCATGTCGTCGGCCGTCGACAACGTGCAGGCCAATTTCCTGTCCATCACCAACAGTTGCCAGCCGAGTTCGTTCGCGGCGATCCAGCGCTACCAGGTGCTGAACGTGCTCGGCATCCTGCCGCTCACCAGCAAGGTCACGCTGCCGATTTTCAATTCGACCGCGCCCGTGTCGGTCACGCTGACCGAACCGCCGTCGCCCAATTCCACCGCCACCGTCAACGCCACCTCGATCAACCTGGGCGCGCTGGCCTCGAACCTGGCCGACGCCGTGGTCGGCGGCATCCTGGGCGACCTGATCGGCACCGGCACGCCGCTGACGCCGGAACAGCGCGCCTCGCTGGCCACCACCCTGGTCGGCGGCGGGGGCAGCAATCCCGGCAAGTCCATTTCGCAGGTGGTCAACGACATGCAGTGGTCCTCGACCGCGCTCAACCAGCTGGGCCAGCGCATGTCCACCGGCGGCCTGACCGGGGTGCTGGGCGGCACGCTGCAGCTGGTCGGCAACCTCCTCAATTCGCTGTTGCTGGCGCCGCTGAGCGACGTGACCTGTCTGCTGGCGATTACGCCGGACGCCATCCGCCAATGCCGCGTCAACGCGGTGTCCACGCTGGCGCTGAGCGGCGGCAACCAGGTGGGCGGCGTGCTGTCGATCGTGGTGACGCTGCTGCAGCCGCTGCTGGGCATGCTATCGACCCTGCTGCAGCAGTTGCTGGACCTGCTTGGCCTGAGCGTCGGCCAAACCGATGTATCGCTGCTGTCGGTGGACTGCGGCAAGCCCCGTCTGGTGTATTGATGATGAAGCCCTTGATTCCTGCCCAACCCTGGCCGGCGCGGTGGTCGCCATGACCCAGAAATTCTCGCGCGAAGAATTCGACGTCTATGTCTGGGAGGGCACCTCCGACATCGCCAGCCGCGCCGAGCGCTGCCTGGCCGGCATGGACGTCTCGCTGGTGCGGGCCGATGCCGGCACCGCGTTTCCCCCGCCGCGCGATCCGTCGCGCCCGGCCGTGGCGCTGGTTTCGGTCTCGGTCATGGGCGACAACCGTTTCAGCGGCTACGACTGGCTGTCGGGGCAGGCCATGCCGGTGATCTGGGTGGCGGCCGAGGCGCGCGGCCGCGATCCGCGCTATTACCCGCCCGAATACTCCTACACACTGCCGCTGGCCTTCACCACGTCGGACCTGCGCAAGCTGTTGTTCGAATTGCTCGGCACGCTGGACCAGTTCAGCCGCGGCGCGCCGCGCCGCGAACAGCCGCTGATCGCGGTGTCCGAACCGATGCGGGCGCTGCTGGCCGAGGCCGAGATGTTCGCCGACTGCCGCAGCAACGTGCTGATCCACGGCGAGACCGGCGTGGGCAAGGAACGCATCGCGCGCCTGCTGCACGACCGCGCCGCCTGGTCGGACGGGCCGTTCGTGGCGGTCAATTGCGGCGCCATCCCCGAGGGCCTGTTCGAAGCGCACTTCTTCGGCCATGCCAAGGGCGCCTTCACAGGAGCGGTGGGGGCGCACAAGGGCTACTTCGAGCAGGCCAGCGGCGGCACGTTGTTCCTGGATGAAATCGGCGACCTGCCGCTCTACCAGCAGGTCAAGCTGCTGCGGGTGCTGGAGCAGAGCGCGGTCACGCGGTTGGGCTCGACCGTCGAGGTGCCGGTCGATTTCCGCCTGGTCGCGGCCACCAACAAGGATCTGCGGGTGCTGGTGGGCCAGGACGAGTTCCGTGCCGACCTGTACTACCGGCTGGCGGTGATCGAGCTGCGCATTCCCAACCTGGAGCAGCGCGGCCCCGAGGAGAAGGCGGCGATCTTCCGCGCGCTGCTCGAACGGCTGGGCGCCGAGGGCGAGCCGCCGGGCTGGCTGGTCGAGCGGGTGGCGCGCACCCGCTATGCCGGCAACGTGCGCGAATTGTCCAACGTGGCCGAACGCGTGGCCATCGTGCGTCGCCAGTTCCAGGCCTGGGACCAGCCGCGCATCGAGCGCATTTTCGACCAGTTGGCCGAGCCGCTGCGGGCGCCAGGCGCGCTGGCCGCGGCCGGCGCCAGCAGCCAGTGTGAACCGCCAGTCTTCACCGACGCCGAGCGCGCCGAACGGGCCCGTATCCTGGCGGCGCTGGACGTCAATGGCTGGCGCCGCCAGGACACCGCCAACACCCTGGGCATCAGCCGCAAGGTGCTGTGGGAAAAGATGCGCAAGCTGCACCTGGGCGGCGGCCAGGGCGAAACCGCCGATGGCATCGTGGAGGCCTCATGAGGCCTTCTGCCGTGGGCCCGGCGTGGCGCAATAGGGAATGGCCCTTAGCGCGCGACAGTATCGCGCTGTGCTATGTAAGCGCGTCAGCCGCGAGCGAAATAAATTGCTATAGTTCCGCAACGATTTTTTTGGGGAAGGCATGAACGTCCACTTTATCCGTGCCGCCGCGCGCATGGCGCTGTTGGGTACGGCCCTGTCCGGCCTGGCGGCCTGCGCCAGCGCGCAATCCGAGCCCCCGCGCCCCACGGTGCAGCAGGTCGAGGACAAGCAGGCTGCCTCCACGCCGGTGACTCCGCCCGCGCCGGCGCCCGCCGCGCGCCCGTCGTCGACGGTGGCCGAGCTGCAGGGATTGATCCAGAACCGCCAGGTTTCCGAGCTGCGTACGAGCTACAACGGCACGTACGGCGCCAGCCTGCTGTTCAAGCCGGACGATCTGACCTACTACGTGGCCCTGTTCCAGCAGAAGGATTTCTGGCGGGTGCTCAAGACCAAGTCGGACAAGCAGGCCGAGGCCACCTACCGCGCCTTTGCGGCCCAGTCGGCCGACCTGGCCGAAGTGGACATCAAGCGCATCAAGCTGCAGGCCGAATACACCCACGCCGAGAAGCTGCTGGCCAGCCGCAGCGCTGAACTGAGCACGCTGCAGGCCGACCGCACCCTGCGCATGCAGCAGGAAGAGCAGGTCGCCGCGCGCCAGGAGCAGTCGCGCCAGGAAGCCACCGCGCTGGCCGACCAGCAGAAGGACGTGCGCCAGCAACTGCGCGACCTGCAACGCCAGATCGACGCCTTGCAGGCGCAGCAGGCGCAGATCGGCCAGGCGCCGGCCACGCCCAGGCGCGGCAAGTAAGCGCCTCGCACGCCAGCTAGCGGGCCCCCGGGCCCGCTTTTCGTTGGGCGCGGGGCGGAAGCCGCCGCCGGTGTGTGGCGCGAATGCCGCCAAACCGCCCGGAATCGGCCGAAAACCCCGTTCGCGGCCCGGTATCCGGCGGCGCGTGCGCGCTTTCTTGTATTCTGGATGCCAGCCCCCATATTCCCATCATGGCTCTCAAAGTTTTCGACCTCCAGTGCGAGCACGGCCACATCTTCGAAGGCTGGTTCGGCTCGCACGAAGACTATGACGCGCAACAGGCGCGTGGACTGGTGTCGTGCCCGGTCTGCGGCTCGGCCAGCATCACCAAGCGCCTGTCGGCGCCGCGCCTGAACGTGGCGCACCTGCACGCGCCCGCGGTGCCGTCGGCGGCGCCGGCCGGCGCCACCGACGCCGAGAAGATGTCGGCGCTGCAGGCGGTGGTGATGCGCCAGGTGCGCGCGCTGCTGCGCAATACCGAAAACGTCGGCGCGCGCTTCGCCGAGGAAGCGCGCCGCATCCACGAGGGCGACGCCGACGACCGCCCCATCCGCGGCACCGCCACGCGCGAAGAGCGCGAGGCCCTGGCCGAGGATGGCATCGACGTCATGGCCGTGCCCGACTTCCTGGACGACGAGCGCCTGCAATAGCCGCGGCCGGCCTTGTCCGCCGCGCCAGGCAAAAAAAAGCGCCAGACCCCGAAGGGCTGGCGCTTTTTCGTACCTGCCGCCGGATCAGTTGTTGACGCGGCTGCGGTATTCGTTGGTGCGCGTGTCGATTTCGATCTTGTCGCCGATGGCGCAGAACAGCGGCACGTTCAGTTCGTAGCCGGTGTTGATCTTGGCGGGCTTGGTCACCTTGCCCGACGTGTCGCCGCGGACGGCCGGTTCGGTGTAGGTGATTTCGCGCACGATGGTCGTGGGCAGTTCCACCGAGATGGCGCGGCCGTCGTAGAAGACCACTTCCACGGGCATCGCTTCTTCCAGGTAGTTCAGCGCGTCGCCCATGCTTTCGGCTTCGATTTCGTACTGGTTGTACTCTTCGTCCATGAAGACGTACATCGGGTCGCCGAAGTAGGAGTACGTGCACTCCTTGCGATCCAGTTGCACGACTTCGAACTTTTCGTCGGCCTTGTAGACCGATTCGCTGGCCGAGGCGGTCAAGAGGTTCTTGAACTTCAGCTTGACGACGGCGGCGTTACGGCCGGACTTGTTGTATTCGGCCTTCTGGACCACGAGGGGATCCTTGCCGACCATGACCACGTTGCCGACTCGCAATTCCTGAGCGGTTTTCATCGATAAAACTCCGGGGGGAAAGGGTGCACTCGCCGTGCTTGCAGAAAGCCGCCGAAGGCGCCTGGCGACGGGCCGCGAGGCCCATCGACATCAGCCTGGAGATTCGCGCGGAACCCGTCAGAACGAGCCCGCGCATCTGGCTTCATGCACACCCCGGGAGGCGTCATAGTTGAGGCGCCGACAATCCAGGGCGACTCAGAAAACTCTCTATTCTAGCGTTTCTTGGCCAACTCTGCGCAAAAACCAGCCAGATTCTCCGCCAGGTCGGGCCGGGCGGCCTGCGCCGCGTCCCAGTCGCGGGCCGCCTGGTTCCAGGCCTGCCAGGGGCCGGGTCGCAGGGCCGCCGCCAGCGCGGCCTCGGCGGCGGCGCCCGCATCCTCCTGATTCCAGGCGCGGATGAGATCCGCGGCCGGTTCCGGGGCCGGATAGCGCGCCAGCCAGGCGTCGAGTTTTTCCAGGTGGATATTCTCGTCCTGCGGGTAGATCTGCCAGGCCAGCGGCCGCGCCGCCCATGCCGCGCGCACGAACGAGTCCTCGCCGCGCACGAAGTTCAGGTCGGCGCACCACAGGATGCGGTCGAAGTCAGGCTGGGCCACGAACGGCAGGCGCGCCACGGCCGGGCCGCCGGGCACGGCGCAGGCCGCTTCCAGCCGGGGGGCGACGCCTTCCGGCACCAGCAGCAGGGTGGCGCCAGGGGTCGCCGCCAGCGCGCGGGCCAGTGCGTCGACTGGGGCGCTCGGGTAGCAAAACAGGGACACCGTGCGGGCGCCGTTGCGGCGAAGCGACAGCAGGCTGTCCGCCACGCCCAGGCCGCGCAGGAATGCCTCCTGCGCGTCGCGATCCGCCTGGAAGGCGTCGCGTTCGGCCGACAGGCCGGTTTCGCGCAGCAGGCCGCCGGTGGCCGACGTGAAGCCGGGGAAAAAGAAATGTTTGACCAGCCCGTCGGGCCGCTGCGACGGCAGGCCGTGGCAGCTTTCCACCCAGGCCTCGGCGCTCAGGTATTCCAGGTTGATCCAGACCGGGTGGCGCTGGCGCATGCTGGCCAGGAAGGCCTCGGGCGGATCGCAGGCGAAGGCCTCGATCACCACGTCGCGCGCGGCCAGCGCCGGATCGGGCGCGGCCGACCAGTGCACGATATCCACTTCCTGGCAGACCTGGCGCGCGGCGCCGGCGTCGATGCCGGGCTGGATGCGCGCGAAGCTGGAAAGGTCGTCGACCCACAGGCGCACGTCCCAGCCATGGCCGTGCGCCAGCCGCCGCGCCAGGCGCCAGCAGACGCCGATGTCGCCGTAGTTGTCGACCACGCGGCAGAAGAGGTCCGCTTGCATCGACGCGGCTCAGTGGAACTTGGCGGGCGCGGCCTCGGCGTCCTCGGGCAGTTCGGCGTGCACCAGTTCGCCCAGCGGGTTGGGGAAGTAGGGCGCGCCGCAATCCTCGCAGTATTCCGGGGGCAGCACGCCGGGAATGCGGCGCACGTCGCTCACGCCGTATTCCTTGAGCAGCGCCGCGATCTCGTCGACCACGTCGGGCTGGCCCTCGTCGGCCGGCAGGTCTTCTTCACGGCCGTACAGCGGCCAGACGCAGCCGTAGTAGACGTCGTTGCTGTTGCGCGCGGTGAAGCTGACGCGGTATTCGTCGACGCGGCTTTCGCCGCAGCCGGCCACCACGGCGCGCAGTTGCGAGGCTTCCAGGCTGACCGCGCCTTCGAGCCAGCTGATGGCGGCGCGCAGCGACAGCGGCCGCACGCGGCGGTCGGCCTCGCGGTTGCTGACGTAGTAGGCGTCGGGCAGCAGGGCTTCGAAGCCGCAGCCCGGCAGCAGGCCGGCCAGCGTCGGCTGGGCCTGCGCGGCCCATTGCGCCAGGCAGGCGTCGCGGCTGGCCTCGGCTTCGCCGATCTGCTCCTGCCAGCGGAACACGGGCGCGAACTCGGGCACCGCCACGGCCGCCACGATATAGCGCGTGTCGGCCAGCATGTTGGCGGTTTCGGCCTCGGTGTTCAGCGCCGGCTTGGTGGTCTCGGCGCCCAGCGCCTGCGTGCCCAGCCGTTGCAGCCATTGCCAGGTTTCCGAGAACGTGCGCGGCATCTGGTCGACGCTGACCAGGTAGGGCATCAGCGCGCTGCGGGCCTGGCTCGACAGCACATGGCCATGCAGCTGCGCCAGCAGCGCCTGCTGGGCGGCGGCCGGGACCGGGCCGGTGGGAATCGCGTAGCGGGTCCAGGCGACCACGGGCGCGACGATCAGCAGGACGTCGTGGCGCACGCCGTTCTTGTCGATCTTCATCGACTCGGACAGCGTCTCGGCCTGTTCGATCAGGATTTCGTAGGCGCCCACGTCGCCCTGGGCGAGATGGTCCAGCGCGGCTTCCAGCGGGGCATCCTGGCCTGCCTTGAGCAGTTTCGGAATCGCTTCGCCAAGCTGATTCTCCCAGTACACGTCTTCGACGCGGCTGCCCGAGCGGTTGAGCGATTGGGCAAGCGTGATGAGGCGGGTGGCGTCGCGGGTCAAGCGGGGAGCGGATTGGCTGCGGGTTCGGGCCATGACTTCGGAGGGCGTCCAGTAAGTGTGTAACGACGTAGTTTAACGCCCGCCACGGCGCTGGTCGCCGTGGCGCTCTGGCGCCCGCGAATCGAGCGGGACAAGGGCGTGCAGGGCGGCCAGGCGGAGCCCCCGCCTTGGCCGGGGATTGGTGCCGTTCTGGCAACAGATCGTGCCTGTTTAGGGGATTTATTGCTGATTGGATTCGACCGACAATGGACCCATCATCAAGCTTTCCTGGAGTCATCGCCATGCGCTGGCCTACGCTTTTCGTTTCCCACGGTTCCCCCATGCTGGCCGTCGAACCCGGTTCCACCGGCCCCGCGCTGGCCGCCTGGAGCCAGTCCCTGGGCCGCAAACCGCGCGCCATTTTGGTGGTGTCGCCGCACTGGATGGGCCACGGCCTGGCCCTGTCCACCCGCGACCAGCAGGTGGCCTGGCACGACTTCGGCGGCTTCCCGCCCGAGCTCTACACGCTGCAATACGCCGCGCCCGGCTCGCCCGAGCTGGCCGCGCGCACGCAGGCCCTGCTGGCCGAGGCCGGCATTGCCGCCGACCGCGATCCGCGCCGCCCGCTGGACCACGGCGCCTGGGTGCCGCTGCGCTACCTCTATCCCGAGGTCGACGTGCCGGTGGTGCAACTGTCGCTGGACATGGGCCGCGACGCCGCCGGCCAGCTGGAACTAGGCCGCGCCCTGGCGCCGCTGCGCGACGAGGACGTGCTGATCATCGGCTCGGGGTCGCTGACGCACAACCTGCGCGACGTGCGCATGCCGCAGGACGCGCCGCCGGCGCCTTACGTGCCGGCGTTCCAGGCGTGGTATGCCGAACACCTGGCCGCCAACGACGTGCCGGCGCTGCTCGATTGGCAGGCGCGCGCGCCGGGCGCGGCGCAGGCCCATCCGCACGACGACCACCTGATGCCGCTCTACGTGGCGCTGGGCGCGGGCGGCGGCCAGGCCACCCGCCTGACGGACGAGATCTCGTACGGCGCGCTGGCGATGGACGCCTATGCGTTCAACTGAGGCCTGTTGACGCCGCTTACCGCCGTCAACGTTTGGTTACCCCATGCGGTTCCAACCACCGCTGCGTCTATGCATAATGGCTGCCGCCCGCATCGCGGGCGTTTCCTTGTTCTGGACGCATGCCGGCGCCGCCGGTCGGGAGTGTAGAGATCGTGAATGCGCATATCGTGAAATCCGCGAGTCTGGCCATCGTCGCCGCCACGCTGGCGGCGGCTTCGTCCGCCTGGGCCGAAGACGTCAAGGGTTCCCGCGACCATCCCGCCCTGACGCGTTTCGAGGGCGCCGAGATCCGTGCCTACGAATTCAAGGACTACGACGAAGCCGTGATGCCCAACCAGCCCATCACCCGCGAAAGCGAGGCCAAGGGCATGACGCTGGAAGGCAAGCTGACGCGCATCGCCTATCGCATCGATGGCAAGAAGTCGGCGCTGGAGGTCTATCGCAACTACCAGGGCGCGCTGCAGGCCGGCGGCTTCAAGACCCTGTTCGAATGCAAGGGCGACGAGCAGTGCGGCGGCGACTTCCAGTCGTTCGTCCTGAACAGCGGCAAGGTCAGCCAGCCGGGGCAGGGCGACGCGGCGTTCGGCGGCAAGTACTACGCGGTGCTGGCCAAGAAAGAGGCGCCCACCGGCGACATCTACGTGTTCCTGGACGTGATGGACGACACCTCCAACAACATCACGCCGGTGTTCCAGCAGGTGATCGAGACCAAGCCCATGCAGACCGGGCAGGTCAAGGTGCTGGACATGGCCGCCATGCAGAAATCGCTGGCCGAATCCGGTCGGGTCGCGGTCTACGGCGTCTACTTCGATACCGACAAGGCCGAGGTCAAGCCCGAGTCCAAGGCCGCGCTCGACGAGATGGGCAAGCTGCTCAACGCCAACCCGAAGCTGAAGGTCTACGTGGTCGGCCACACCGACAACCAGGGCACGCTGGCCGGCAACCTGGACCTGTCGCAAAAGCGCGCCGACGCCGTGGTCAAGGCGCTGGAGTCGGGCTACAAGATTCCGGCCGCGCGCCTGTCGGCGCGGGGCGTGGCGTCGCTGGCGCCGGTGGCCGCCAACGACGCCGAGGCCGGCCGCGCCAAGAACCGCCGGGTCGAACTGGTCGCGCAATGATGCGGTGAGCCTGCCACGCGCCGCGATGGCAGGCGGCGCGCGGCCCTGAAAAAAAGCCCCTGGAACCTCGCGGTTCCAGGGGCTTTGCCTTTGCGGCCCGCGCGTTACGCGGCCAGCAGCTGGCGCAGCACGAAGGGCAGGATGCCGCCGTGCTGGTAGTAGTCGACCTCGATCGGGGTGTCGATGCGCAGCAGCAGCGTCACGTCCTGCTTCGAACCATCCTTGCGGGTGATCGTCAGCGTCACGTCCTGCATCGGCTTGATGCCGTTTTCCAGGCCCGAGATGTCGTAGGTTTCCTCGCCGGTGATGCCCAGCGACTGCACGCTGTCGTTGCCCTTGAACTGCAGCGGCAGCACGCCCATGCCCACCAGGTTGCTGCGGTGGATGCGCTCGAAGCTGCGCGTGATGACGGCCTTGACGCCCAGCAGCTGGGTGCCCTTGGCGGCCCAGTCGCGCGACGAGCCGGTGCCGTACTCTTCGCCGCCGAACACCACGGTGGGCGTGCCGGCCGCCACGTACTTCATGGCCGCGTCGTAGATCGACATCTGTTCGCCGGTGGGCTGGAACAGGGTTTCGCCGCCTTCGAAGCGGCTGCCGTCCGGGCGCGCCGGGATCATCAGGTTCTTGATGCGCACGTTGGCGAAGGTGCCGCGCATCATGATTTCATGGTTGCCGCGGCGCGAGCCGTAGCTGTTGAAATCGGCCTTCATCACGCCGTGTTCCTTGAGCCACTTGCCCGCGGGCGAGGTTTCTTTGATGGAGCCGGCCGGCGAGATGTGGTCGGTGGTGACCGAGTCGCCGAACACGCCCAGCGCGCGGGCGTTCTTGACGGTCGGCATCGCGCCCGGCGTCATGCCGAAGCCTTCGAAGAACGGCGGCTCGGCGATGTAGGTGGAATCGGGCCAGTTGTAGGTCTCGCCCGTGACGCCCTTGATGTTCTCCCACAGCTTGCCGGGGTTGCTCTTGACCTGGCCATAGTTGGCCTCGAAGGCCTTCGGGTCCAGCGCGTACTTGAGCAGCGCCTCGACTTCCTCGGTGGTCGGCCAGATGTCGCCCAGCCAGATGTCGCCGTTCTTGCCGCGGCCGACCGGTTCGGTCATCAGGTCGCGCGTCACGGTGCCGGCCAGCGCGTAGGCCACCACCAGCGGCGGCGAGGCCAGGAAGTTGGCCTTGATGTTCGGGTGGATGCGCGCCTCGAAGTTGCGGTTGCCGGACAGCACCGCCGAGCACACCAGGTCATTGCTGGTGATGACCTCGTTCAGGTCGGGCGTCAGGTCGCCGGCGTTGCCGATGCAGGTGGTGCAGCCGTAGGCGGCCACGTCGAAGCCCAGCTTCTCCAGATAGGGCAGCAGGCCAGTCTTGGTCAGGTATTCGGTGACCACGCGCGATCCAGGGGCCAGCGAGGTCTTGATGTGCTTGGGCACCTTCAGGCCGGCTTCCACGGCCTTCTTGGCCAGCAGGCCCGCCGCCAGCAGCACGCTGGGGTTGGAGGTGTTGGTGCAGGAGGTGATGGCGGCGATCAGGATGTCGCCGTTCTTGACCTTGGTGCCGGTGCTGGTGGTGAAGGTCTGCTGCAGCTTTTCGGCCGGCTGGTTGAAGCCGTTCTCGGCGACCGGCTTGGAGAACAGGTCGATGAAGGTGCTCTTGACGTTGCCGATCTCGATGCGGTCCTGGGGGCGCTTGGGGCCGGCCAGCGACGGCGCGACGGTGGACAGGTCCAGCGTCAGCAGCTTGGTGTAGTTGATGTCCTGGGCGGCGGGCACGCCGAACATGTCCTGGGCCTTGAAGTAGGCCTCGAACGCGGCGATTTCGTCTTCGGTGCGGCCGGTGCCGCGGAAGTAGTCGATGGTGCGGCCGTCGACCGGGAAGAAGCCCATGGTGGCGCCATACTCGGGCGCCATGTTGCCGATGGTGGCGCGTTCGGCCACGGACAGGCTGGCCGTGCCCTCGCCACAGAACTCGACGAACTTGCCGACCACTTTTTCACGGCGCAGCATTTCGGTGATGGTCAGCACCAGGTCGGTGGCGGTGACGCCGCCGCGCAGCTTGCCCTTGAGTTCCACGCCCACCACGTCGGGGGTCAGGAAGTACACCGGCTGGCCCAGCATGCCGGCCTCGGCCTCGATGCCGCCCACGCCCCAGCCGACCACGCCGATGCCGTTGATCATGGTGGTGTGGCTGTCGGTGCCCACCAGCGAATCGGGGTAGTAGATATTGTTCTTCTTGTCCTGGTGCACGCCGCGCGCCAGGTATTCCAGGTTCACCTGGTGGACGATGCCGAAGCCCGGGGGCACCACGCCGAAGGTGTCAAAGGCCTGCATGCCCCACTTCATGAACTGGTAGCGCTCCTGGTTGCGCTTGAATTCCAGCTTCATGTTCAGGTCCAGCGCATTCTTGGTGCCGAAGTAGTCGATCATGACCGAGTGGTCCACCACCAGGTCCACCGGCACCAGCGGCTCGATGCTCTTGGGGCTCTTGCCCATCTTGTCGGCCACCGAGCGCATGGCGGCGATGTCCGCCAGCAACGGCACGCCGGTGAAGTCCTGCAGCACCACGCGCGCCACCACGAACGGGATTTCATCCTCGCGCTTGGCGTTGGCCTGCCAGTTGGCGAGCTGGCGCACGTGTTCCTCGGTCACCTTCTTGCCATCGCAATTGCGCAGCACGGATTCCAGCACGATGCGGATGGAGACCGGCAGCCGCTGCACATCCACGCCCAGCGCCTTGCCCAGCGCCGGCAGCGAATAGTACTGACAGGACTTGTTGCCGATCTTGAAATTCTTGAGTGTGTCGAGGGTGTTGTGCGGCATGATGGACTCCGTGGTTTTGCCCGCGTAAAGCCGGCATTTTCAGGCGTTTCGGCGCGTTTGTCATTCCGGGCGACAGCGGCGCGGGTTCGGTCTGTGTCTTGTATCTTATATAAGACTTGAGGGGCGCGTCAAAGTTCCCGCCCGCGCCGGCCTGCGGGTTGCGCGCCGGTCGCGCAAACCCCTACTGTGCGGCAGCCGCGTCGTCCCTGCAAGTCCCCCGTTTTTTAACAAAGAAGTCCTACAAGCGCATGGCGGCGGGAGGCTGGGCCGTGCCGCGCGACACGCCCGGGGCCGAGGCGGACAGGCTGCGCGAGGCCGTGGCCGCGGTGATGCGCCAGGCGGATTTCCGCGACCGCTTCCAGGCGCAGGGCCTGGTGACCCAGGCGCCACGCGTCAGGCCAGCAAGGCCGGCATTTCCGCCGCCGCGAAATCCAGGAAACGGCGCAGGGCCAGCGGCGCGCCGCGCCGGGCGGGCATGACCGCGTAGATGCGCGCCGGGGCGGCGCGCCAGGCGGGCAGCAGCTGCGCCAGGTGGCCCCTGGCCAGGGAACCGGCGCACAGATAGTGGGGCAGCAGCGCCACGCCCAGGCCGGCGCGCGCCATCTCGCGCAGCGCCGCCAGGTTGGTGCTGAGGCAGCGGGGGCGGAATTCGATCGACTCGGCTTCACCCGCGGGGCCGGTGAAATGCCAGCTTTGCGGGCTGTCCTGGGTGGCATGGGCCAGCAGCGGCAGCGCGCTCAGTTCGCGCGGATGGCGCGGCGCGGCGCGGGCCATCTCCGGGGCCGCCACCAGGATCAGCGGCACCGGCGCGAGCTCGCGCGCCACCAGCCTCGAATCGGTGAGCGAGGCGCCCTGGGCGCGGAAGGCCAGGTCGTAGCCTTCGCCCACCAGGTCGATGATCTGGTCGCGGGTGTCCAGCAATACCCGCACGCCCGGGTGCTTCAGGCAGAAGCGCGACACCAATTCGCCAAGCAGGGTCACGGCCAGGGCGGAGGGCGCCGTCATGCGCAGCAGGCCGCTGGGCGTGTCGCCCATCGCCGCCGCCAGGTCGAAAGCGCTGCGGGCCTCGCGCGCCATCGCCAGCGCATGCACGTAGATCTGCTCGCCCATGGGCGTGAGCGAGACGCGGCGGGTGTTGCGTTGCAGCAACCGCAGGCCCAGCCGCGTCTCCAGTTCGGCCACGCGCCGGCTGAGTTTGGAGCGTTGCATATTGAGCACGCGGGCGGCGGCGGAGAAACCACCTTTTTCCACCACTTCGGTGAAAAGCAGCAGGTCGTCGAGATGATGGATATAGGAGTGCATGGGCCAGGTTGGGGAATTGTCCTGTGCGGCAGGACAATTATTCCTGAAATTGGCATCTACTGTGTCGGACGCGGAACCCATAAGCTCTGCGCCACCCAAAAATCCAGGCAGCAGCTCCTTGACCATCCGCCTCAGTCCGCCCGTGGCCAAACCGTTCGAGCCCGCGGGCGACGCCTGTTCGTTCCGGCAATTCCGCCAACCCGATTTTCCGCGCGGCATGTCGCCGCTGGTGCTGGCGGAGCATTTCGTTATGACCGGCCCTAGCTTCGCGCCGCACCCTCACGCCGGCATGTCGGCCGTGACGCTATTGCTGGAAGACAGCCACGGCGCCCTGCGCAGCCGCGACAGCCTGGACAACGACCATGAGATCCGGGCCGGCGACCTGCATTGGACCGTGGCCGGACACGGCGTGATTCACGACCAGCAGCCCGTGGGAGAGTCGCGCCTGAACGGGGTGCGGTTGTACGTCAACCTGCCGCAGCGGCTCAAGTCGCTGCCGCCCGAGGCCTCGCTGCTGCGCGCCTGGGAGATGCCGGTCCTGCAGGGTGACGCCGGCCGCGTGCGGGTGGTGTCGGGCCGCTACGATGGCTGGGAGGCGCCGCTGGCCACCCCCGAGCCGTTGTTGATCCTGGATGGCTGGCTGCGCCCGGGGGCGTCGCGGCTGGTGATGCTGCCGGCCGGCTGGAACGCCTGGCTATACGCGGTCCACGGCGAACTGGGGGTGCGGGCCCGCCACCAGATCACGGCGCCGGCGCGCCCGCCGGCGGATCTCGGGACGCGCCCGATGGCGCCGTTCCGGCCGCGCGGCCGGGGGGCGGTGGCGGACAGGCGCCCCGCCGATCCCGACTTTGCCATCCTGCCGCCGGGGGCGGCGCTGACGGCCACGGCGGATCGCGATGGGCTGCTGCAATTGCTGGCCGCCGGAGCGCCGGGCCACTTCCTGCTGGTGGCGGGGCGGGCCATCGACGAGCCCGTGATCCAGCGCGGGCCGTTGGTCATGGCGGACGCGCGGGCCCTCGGACAGACCATGGCGGCCTACGAAGCCGGGGAATTCGGCCGACTGCGCGACGCGGCGGACCTGCCGGGTTGACGAGACCCCGCGGGCCGGGCGCAAGCGGGCGTCGCGGACGGTTATCGGAAACCAATCGTTGTAAACGGGCAACAAAGCTGTCATCTATATTAAGGGACGCAATGAGAATGATTTCGTTTTATATAGAATCAACCCCGCACGATCTCAATCTCCCTTTGTGAACGGACTCCACAAGACCGGCATGGCTGGCGCTGCGGCCGTTCGAGTGGCAAGCCGTTATCCCGCGTGACCCCCATCGGGATTGTTGCGATCCCCGCTTCCCGCGAAGCGCCCGCCTACCGATTCCCGATATGAAAATACGAACTCTTGCATGCGTGGTTGCGGCCCTGCCGTACACCGCGCTGGTCCACGCCCAATCCGCCGCGCCCGCCGCCGACGGCTCCGTCGTTTCGATGGAAGCGATCAAGGTCGAGGCCAGCGCCGACGCGTCGGCCGGCGGCCTGGCCCAGCCCTACGCGGGCGGCCAGGTGGCCCGCGGCGGCCGCGTCGGCGTGCTGGGCACGCAGGACATCATGAGCACGCCGTTCAGCATCACCAGCTATACCAACGAGCTGATCCAGGACAAGCAGGCGCGCAGCGTCGGCGACGTGCTGCAGAACGATCCGGGCGTGCGCGTGGCGCGCGGCTTCGGCAATTTCCAGGAGTCGTACTTCATCCGCGGCTTCATCCTCAGTTCGGATGATGTGGCCTACAACGGCCTGTACAGCCTGCTGCCGCGCCAGTACATCGCCACGGAACTGTTCGAGCGCGTCGAAGTGCTGCGCGGCGCGTCGACCTTCCTGACGGGCGCCTCGCCCGGCGGCGACGGCATTGGCGGCACGGTCAACCTGGTGCCCAAGCGCGCCCCGAACGATCCGCTCACGCGTTTCACCACCGGCATCTCCAGCGGCGGCCAGTTCTCGGTCTCCACCGACATCGCGCGCCGCTTCGGCCCTGGCGACAGCACCGGCATCCGCCTGAACGTGGCCAACCGCAGCGGCGACACCGCCATCGACGACGAGCACTCGCGCACCAGCCTGGTGTCGCTGGGCCTGGACTGGCGTTCGGCCGACACGCGGTTGTCGGCGGATATCGGCTGGCAGGAGAACAAGCTCAAGCGCGCGCGTCCGAACGTGACGCTGCGCGGCGTGACCAGCGTGCCGGACGCGCCGGACGCCAGCTCCAACTATGCCCAGCCCTGGTCATACTCGAACGAGCGCGACGTGTTCGGCACCGTGCGCGCCGAGCATGACTTCAGCGACAAGCTGACCGGCTGGGCCGCCTTCGGCATGCGCCGCAGCGACGAAGCCAACTCGCTCGCCAACGTCACCGTCACCAACGGCAGCACCGGCGATGGCAACTTCTACCGCTTCGACAATACCCGCAAGGACAGTGTCAACACCGGCGAACTGGGCCTGCGCGCCAAGGTGCGCACCGGTCCGGTCGGCCACGAGTTCGTCGCGTCCGCGTCCTTCTTCGATCTCAAGAAGAAGAACGCGTATGTCATGGACTACCTGAACACGTTCTCCACGAATATCTACGATCCGGTCAGCTACGACCGCCCGGCCTACAGTTCCAAGGCGCTGTTCGGCAACGACCTGGACGATCCGGCGTTGCAGGGGCGCACCCGCATGAGCAGCTATGCGCTGGGCGACACGATGTCGTTCCTGGACGACAAGGTGCTGCTGACGCTGGGCATCCGCCACCAGCGCCTGTCCTCGCGCAGCTACGCCTACAACACCGGCACGGAAAACGGCGCCTATGACGCCAGCCGCAATTCGCCCGCCGCCGGCATCGTCTTCAAGGTGACGCCGAGCGTGTCGCTGTACGCCAACTACATCGAAGCCCTGGTGGCTGGCGATACGGCGCCGCAGACGGCCAACGGCAAGCCCGTGCCCAACGGCGGCGAGAGCCTGCAGCCTTACGTTTCCAAGCAAAAGGAAATCGGCGTCAAGTACGACGGCGGCGGCCTGGGCGCGGGCCTGGCGCTGTTCTCCACCGACAAGCCGCGCGCGGCCTACGACGCGTCCAATCGGTTCACCGCCTCCGGCAAGGACCGCCACCAGGGCATCGAGCTGACCGTGTTCGGCGAGCCGATCGACCGCGTGCGCGTGCTGGGCGGCCTGACCTTCCTGGACGCCAAGCAGCGTTCCACCGGCAATAGCGCCATCGACGGCAACCGCGTCATCGGCGTGCCGCGCTTCCAGGCCAACCTGGGCGCGGAATGGGACATCCCCGGCGTGCAGGGCCTGGCCGTGGACGGCCGCGTGGTCTACACCGGCGCCTCCTACGCGGATGACGCCAACACCCTCAAGGTGCCCGGCTGGACCCGCTTCGATGCCGGCCTGCGCTACATGATGGACGTGGACGGCCACGTGGTGACGCTGCGCGCCCGCGTCGAGAACATCGCCAACCGCAACTACTGGGCCTCGGTGGGCGGCTACCCGGGCAACGGTTACCTGGTGCTGGGCGGCCCGCGCACCTTCTCGCTGAGCGCCAGCATGGACTTCTGATCGCCATCCCGCCCGCTGCCGGGCGGGCATCGTGATCGGGTATGTGATGCGCGCCTGTCCGCCTACCCGCACGGCGTTCGCGCGGGTTCGCACGAAGTCCGCCGCGCCGCGGCTCGCCCGCCAGGACGCGGGCTGGCCGTGCCGCGGTCAGGTCATCAACCAGCCGCCCGCCACGTCCAGCACCTGCCCGGTCACGAACCGCGCCTGGTCCGAGGCGAAGAACAGGCAGGCGTCGGCCACTTCCTCGGGCGTGCCGAGCCGGCGCAGCGCGGTAACCTCGGCCACGGCGTCGTTGATCTCCTTGGGCACGCTCTTCAACAACGGCGTGCTGATGCGCCCCGGCGCCAGGCCGTTGACGGTGACGTCGTGCTCGCCCAGTTCCGCGGCCCAGTGGCGCGTCAGCCCCAGCAGCGCCGCCTTGGTGGCGGCGTAGTGCGCGGCGACGATGTCGCAATAAGCCTTGCCCGCCACCGACGACATGTTGATCACGCGCCCCTGGCGCTGGCGCACCATGTGCGGCGTGGCCAGGTGGGTCATGTAGAACACGCTGTTCAGGTTGACCGCCACCACCTTGTCCCATTCACCCGGCGTCATTTCCCACACCTTCAGCGCGCGGCCGTCGGTCTTGGGCGAGATGCCGACGTTGTTGACCAGGATGGTGGCCGGGCCGAGGTCGCGGGTGATGCGGTCATACGCAGCCTGGCACTGGTCGAAGTGCGAGACGTCGGCGTGCACGAAGGTCACGGCATGGCCGCGCTTTTTCAGTTCCTTCTCGTAGGCCTGGCCGCCCTGCGAATTGAAGTCGATCAGCCCGACCTTGCCGCCTTCGGCCAGGAAGCCCTCGACGATGGCCGAACCGATGCCGCCGACCGCGCCGGTGACGATGATGACCTGATCCTGGAAGCGCGCGCTCATGCCCGCACCTTCAACATGATCTTGCCGATGTGCCGGCTGCTTTCCATCAGCGCGTGGGCCTGGGCCGCTTCTTCCAGCGGGAACACCTGGTGGATCAGCGGCAGGCAGCGCCCCTGTTCCATCAGCGGCAGCACCTTGTCGGCCAACGCCTGGGCGATGGCGCCTTTGTCTTCGTCGGAACGCGGACGCAGGGTGGAGCCGGTGAACGACAGTCGCTTGGTCATGATGGGCAGGGCGTCGATTTCGGCCTTGCTGCCTTCCAGGAAGGCGATCTGCACCAGCCGGCCATTCACCGCCAGCAGGCGGAGGTTCTTGTTGATATAGGCGCCGCCGACCATGTCCAGGATCACGTCCACGCCCTGGCCGCCGGTGGCCTCGCGGATGTCGGCCTCGAAGTCGGTGTCGCGGTAGATCAGCGCGTGCTGCGCGCCGGCCTTCAGGCAGGCCTCGGCCTTTTCCTGGTTGCCCACCGTGGTCCAGACCTCGGCGCCGAAGGCGCGCGCCAGCTGGATCGCGGTCAGGCCGATGCCGCTGGAGCCGCCGTGCACCAGGAACTTCTCGCCGGCCGCGAGGCGGGCGCGTTCGAACACGTTGGTCCAGACGGTGAAGTAGTTCTCCGGGATGGCGGCGGCGGACAGCAGGTCCAGGCCGCGCGGCACCGGCAGGCAGTGACGCTCGTCGGCCAGGCAGTACTGCGCGTAGCCGCCGCCGGGCGTCAGCGCGCAGACCTGGTCGCCGACCTGCCAGCGCGTGGCGTCGGGACCGACGGCGACGATGGTGCCGGCGACCTCCAGTCCCAGGTAGGGCGAGGCGCCGGGCGGCGGCGGATACGAGCCCGAGCGTTGCAGCACGTCGGGGCGGTTGACGCCGGCGTAGGCCACCTCGATCAGCACCTGGCGGCCGGCGGGCGCGGCCATCTCGCGTTCGGCCAGGCGCAGGCAATCGGGCGCGCCGCCGGTGCCGTGGTCGATGAATGTGCAGCGTAGAGACATGAATGCGGTCCTTCGGATTTCAGTGGCCCAGATAGGCCTTCTTGACATGGGGATCGGCCAGCAGCTCGGCGCCGGTGCCGGTGCGCACGATGGCGCCGTTCTCCAGCACGTAGCCGCGGTCGGCCAGGCGCAGGGTGCGGAACACGTTCTGCTCCACCAGCAGCACCGTGACGCCGTGGGACGTGACGTCGCGGATGATGTCGAACATCTGCTGCACCAGCAGCGGCGACAGGCCCAGCGAGGGCTCGTCGAACACCAGCAGCTTGGGGTCGGCCATCATGCCGCGCGCGATCGCCACCATCTGCTGCTCGCCGCCGGACAGCGAGCCGGCATACTGCCCCAGGCGCTCGCGCACCCGCGGGAAGATCCGCAGCACTTCCTCCAGCTTGCGCTGCACGATGGGGCGGGCGGCGCGCTTGTACGAGCCCATCAGCAGGTTGTCGCGCACCGTGAAGTGCGGGAACAGCTGGCGGCCTTCGGGAATCATGGTGATCCCGGCGTCGACGATGTCGTAGGGCGTGCGGTTGGTCAGGTCGCGGCCCTCGAACTCGACCCGGCCGGCGGTGGCGGGAACCACGCCGCACAGCGTCTTCAGGGTGGTGGTCTTGCCGGCGCCGTTGGCGCCGATCAGCGTCACGATCTCGCCGGCATTGACCTCGAAGTTCAGGCCGTTGAGCACCTGGCTCTTGCCGTAGCCCGACGACAGATCCGAAACCTTAAGCATCCTGGTACTCCTTGCCCAAATAGGCCTCGATGACGGCGGGGTTCTCGACCACGTCCTTGGGGGCGCCGCTCACCAGCACCGCGCCTTCGTTCAGCACGATGATGCGGTCAGACAGTGCCATGGTGGCCTGCATCATGTGCTCGATCAGCAGCACCGACACGCCCGAATCGCGGATGCGGCGGATCATCTTGATCGACTTCTCGATGTCGGTGGGGTTCAGCCCCGCCATCACCTCGTCCAGCAGCAGGATGCGCGGCCGGATCGCCAGCGCGCGGGCGATCTCCAGCCGCTTCATGCCGCCCACCGTCAGGCTGCGGGCCTCGGTGTTCAGGTACTTGAGCAGGTCGGTTTCCTCGGCCACCTTGAGCGCGATCTGCTCGGCCTCCTCGCGGTCGGCGGTGCGGATGAAGGCGCCCAGCATGATGTTCTCCAATACCGTCAGGCCGGTGAACGGCTTGGCGATCTGGAAGGTGCGGCCCAGGCCCTGGTGCGCGAACTCGTCCGGCGTGCTGCACGAGACCCAGTTGCCCTTGGCGTCGATCATCGACACCGCGCCCTTGTCGGGCGACAGGAAGCCGGACAGCAGGTTGAACACCGTGGTCTTGCCGGCACCGTTGGGGCCGATCATGCCCAGGATCTCGTACTGGTTCAGCGTCAGCGACACGTCGTTGGTGGCGCGCAGGCCGCCGAAGCTCTTGAACAGGTTCTCGGCCTTGAGCACCGGCTGCTCGCGCCGCGCCGCGTCGGTCGGACGGGCCGGTTCGACCAGTTGGCGCCGGGCGCGCGGCGTGCCCAGGTAGGGCAGCCGCGCCAGGGCGCGCTCGATGGCCGGACCGAAAGCGCCGGCCAGGCCGCGCGGGATGGTCAGCACCACCGCCACCAGGATCAGGCCGTAGATCAGCCCGTGCATGCCGTTGCCCACGCTGGACAGCCAGCCGCGCGCCAGCTCGGCGATCGGCAGCACCAGGAAAGTGCCGGCGATGGGGCCGGCCACCGTGCCCAGGCCGCCGATCAGCGCGAACATCGCCACCTGGATCGACAGTTCCAGCGAGAATGCCGAACTGGGATCGACGAAGGTCAGGTAGGTGATGTGGAAGGTGCCGATCACGCTGGTCAGCATGGCCGACACCACCGCGGCGATGATCTTGACGCGCACCGTGTGGATGCCCACCGCCAGCGCCGCGTCCTCGCGCTCGCGGATGGCGATCAGGTAATGGCCGATGCGCGACTTGCGGATGTACCAGGACACCCAGGTCACCAGCAGGAACAGGCCGAAGGCGATGATCACGTAGTTGATCTTCTCGCGGAACACGATCCAGGCCCAGCCGATGTTCAGCGGCAGGCTGATGCCGCTGGAGCCGCCGGTCCAGCTTTCCTCGTGGATCACCAGCAGCCGCACCACTTCCAGGATGGCGATGGTGGCCAGCGCGAAGAACGGCCCGCGCAGCCGCAGCGTGGGATAGCTGATGATGATGGCCACGGCCGCCGAGATGGCCGCGCCCGCCAGCATGCCGAACCACGGCGAGATGCCGAAGTTCTGCGTCAGCAGGGTGGCGGTGTAGCCGCCGATGCCGTAGAACACCGCGTGGCCCAGCGACAACTGGCCGGCGTAGCCGCCGACGATGTTCCAGGCCACCGACAGCGCGGAAAAGACGAACAGCAGGACGAACAGGTTGGTCCAGAACGGCGTGCCCGTGACGACGGGCACGATGAACATGACGATCAGCAGAATCAGGCTGACGTAGGCTTTGGGGCTTCGAAAGTCGGGAAACACGTCTCGCTCCTTGTGGCTCTGATCACTCTGTGCCGACGCCGAACAGGCCGGTCGGACGCAGGACAAGGATCAAGAGGAAGATCCCGAAATAGACGACCTCTTTGAGGTCGGGGGCGATGTAATAGCCGGCCAGCGTATCGACGATGCCGATGATCATGGACCCGGCCACCGCGCCGTACAGGCTGCCCAGGCCGCCCAGCACCACGATCACGAAGGCGGTCAGCACGAAGTACGTGCCCACCGTCGGGAACACCGGATACTGCGGCGCCAGGAGGCCCGCGGCGATGCCGACGAAGGCGGTGCCCAGGCCGAAGGCGATGGCGTAGACGTTGTTGACGTTCACCCCCATCAGCGTGGCGGCGTAGCGGTGCTGCGCCACCGCCCGCAGCGCGCGGCCCAGGTAGGTGCGGTGCATGAACAGGTGCAACAGCACGGCCAGGCTCAGGCCGACCACGAAGGTCACCAGCTGGCCGGTGACCATGGAGTAGTTGCCGACGTCCAGGGTGCTGGTGCCCAGCTGCACCGGGGCGCGGAACACGTTGGCGCCGAAGATCACCAGCGCCAGGTTCAGCAGGATGGTGGACACGCCCACCGTGGCGAAGATCTGGATGTGCTGGTCGGCGTTGAGCAGCGGCTGGATGATGCCCTTCTGCGTCAGCGCGCCCAGCGCGAACAGGATGACCGCCACCGGCACCAGGCCGATGTACGGGTGCACGCCGAACTGCGCCGCGATCAGGTAGACCGCGTACATGCCGATCATCAGGAATTCGCCATGCGCGAAGTTGACGACGCGGACCACGCCGAAGATCAGCGTCAGCCCCAGGCTGATGATGGTATAGGCGCCGCCCAGCAACAGGCCGTTGATGACCAGTTGAATGAAGATATCCATGGTGCAACCTCTTGGAACGGGGCGCGTCCCGGCCGCGCGCCGTCGCCGGCGGGGCCGGGGCCGCGGGCCCCAGTGAAACGCCGGACGCCCCCGAGCGTCCGGTTTGCTGGCTTGCCGTGCCGGGCCTGCCCGATGGCGGCCCCGGCGTTCTATTTCTTGAAGACGGGCTTGCCCAGCGCGAGGTTGTCAGGCGCGATGGTGACCAGCTTGCCATCCTGCCACTGCATCACGTAGAAGGTCGAGGCGTTGTTCTGGCCGTCCTCGCCGAAGTCGAAGGCCCAGCCGTTGGCGGTCTGGCCGGCCGGCTTCTTGTACGCCAGCACGGCCGCGCGAATCTTGTCCTTGTCGGTCGACTTGGCGTTGGCGATGGCTTCGAAGAAGGCCTTGGCGCCGACATAGTTGGTCAGGCTGTGGCCGGACTGCGGGTCGCTCTTGTAGGTGGTCTTGTAGGCTTCCAGGAACTTGTCCAGGCCGGGCGCGCCGGCCGGATTGATGGACGCCTGCGGGAAGTCCAGGTCGAACACGCCGTTCATGTCGGCGCCCACGGCCTTGGCGGTGTCGGCCAGCGAATAGCCGCCACCGGCGCCGATCACCACCTTGGGCTTGAAGCCGGCGGCGCGCGCCTGGCTGAAGTACAGGATGGCGTCGTTCTGGTAGGCGGTCTGCAGCACCACGTCGACCTTGGCGCCCTTCAGGCGCAGGATCAGCGAGGACAGGTCGACCGTCTTGGCCGAGTACGGCAGCACCTCGGCCACGGTGTAGCCCAGTTCCTGGGCGCGCTTTTTCTCGGTGGCGGCCACGTCGGTGCCGTAGGGGCCGTCCTCGTGGATGATGCCGATGCGCACTTCCTTCGGGTTCAGGCCCATGCCCGGCCCGATGATGTCGTGCAGCGCGTTGACCACCGACACGCCGTACAGCGCGGTGTTGGGGTTGCTGCGGAACAGGTACTTGTAGCCGCGCGTGGTGATCTTGTGGGCGGTGGCGCCCAGCTCGAAGTAGGGCACGCCGGCCAGCTCGGTCACGGGCGAGGCCGCGTACGAGATGCCCGAGGCGTAGCTGCCGAACACGCCGACCACGTTCGATGAGATCAATCGCTTGGTCTCGGACACCGCCTGGGTCGGATCGACCGCGTCGGCCTTGATGATCTGGATCTTCTCGCCGTTGATCCCGCCGGCGGCATTGATTTCGTTGACGGCCAGTTCCAGGCCGCGATAGCTCTCCTGCCCCAGCAACGCCAGCGCGCCGCTGAACGGGAAGAGGGCGCCCACCTTGATGTCGGCCGCCGCGGTGCCGCTGGCCATGACGCCGCACAGGCCCAGCGCGATGGCGAATTGTTTGATCTTGAACACTGTCTACGCTCCTTTGTGGGTTTGGATGCGGACTGTTGTCTGAGTCGTCCGTCTGTTTTTGAATATATGATATATGCGCCGGCGGGGTGTGAGAACCTCGTCCTGGATTCTAGTGCCGGACTTGGCCGGCTGAATCGGGGATTTCCCTCAAGCCGCATGAATAAAGCGTTTGCGGGCGGTTTTCGCCTGCGTGGCAGGTCAAATTCCGCTGTCCGGGCGCTGTTTCTCGGACCTTTTCATGGCTGCTCTGATGGCAAGAAAATTCCCCTTTAAATCATATATCCTATATGATCAAAAGGCGTTCGAGCATAAGAATCCAGGAGACAAAGAGCATGTTCGAGGAAGTGGATTTCGCCGGAAAAAAAGTACTCATCACCGCCGGCGCCGATGGGCTGGGTCTGGAAATGGCCCAGGTGTTCCACCGGGCCGGGGCGTCGGTGCTGGTGTGCGATGTCAACCGCGAGCGGCTGGCCGCGCTGCCGGCCGAATTGCCCGGCGTGCGCGCGGTGCATGCCGACGTGTCGGATGAAGACAGCGTGGCCGCCCTGTTCGACGCCGTGCGCCAGCAGTTGGGCGGCCTGGACATCCTGGTCAACAACGCCGGCGTGGCCGGCCCCACCGGTTTCGTCGAGACCTTGTCCAAGGCCGACTGGGACCGCACCCTGGCGGTCAACATCACCGGCCAGTTCCTGTGCGCGCGCCAGGCCATCCCGCTGCTCAAGCAGTCGCGCGCCGGCGTCATGATCAACCTGTCTTCGGCCGCGGGCCACCTGGGCTTTGCCGGGCGCTCGGTCTATTCCGCGTCCAAGTGGGCGGTGATCGGCTTCACCAAGTCGCTGGCGATCGAGCTGGGCGGCCACGGCATCCGCGTCAACGCCATCCTTCCGGGCGCGGTCGAAGGGCCGCGCATCCGCGCCGTGATCGAGGCCAAGGCCAGGACCCTGGACAAGCCGGTCGAGGAAATCGCCGCGCTCTACGAGAACCAGGCGGCGCTGGGCCGCATGGTCACCGCGCGCGACATCGCCAACATGGTGCTGTTCAACGCCAGCGAGGCCGCCCGCAGCGTCACGGGGCAGGCCATCGTGGTGGACGGCTTCACGCAGAAGCTCTACTGATGGCGGCCGATCCGCGGCGGCGCCATGCCGCCATCATCGGCACCGGCCTGATCGGCCAGGCCTGGGCCATCGTGTTCGCGCGCCAGGGCTGGCAGGTGCGGCTGTACGACGTCGACGCCGCCATGCTGGCCGAGGCCGGCGCGCTGATCCGGCGCCAGCTCGATGCATTGCAGGCGCACGGCCTGCTGCGCGACGCGGCGGCGGCCGCCGCCCGCATCGAAGTGGCCGCCAGCCTGCCCGAGGCGCTGGCCGGCGCCCGCTACATCCAGGAGAACTCGCCCGAGCGGCGGGATCTGAAGCGCGAGCTGTTCGCGCGACTGGACGCGGCGGCCGATCCCGACGCCATCATCGGCAGTTCCACGTCCAGCATTCCCGCCAGCGAATTCACCGAAGACCTGCCCGGCCGGGCGCGCTGCCTGGTGGCGCATCCGGTCAATCCGCCGTACCTGATCCCGGTGGTGGAGCTGTGCCCGGCGCCCTGGACCAGCGAGGCCGCCATGCAGGCGGCGCGCGACATCATGCTGGATATCGGCCAGAAGCCGGTGACGATGCGGCGCGAGATCGAGGGCTTCATCCTCAACCGCCTGCAGGGCGCGCTGCTGCACGAGGCCTTCCGCCTGGCCGCCGCCGGCATCGCCAGCGCCGAGGACATCGACACCACGGTCAAGGACGGCCTGGGCCTGCGCTGGTCGTTCATGGGGCCGTTCGAGACCATCGACCTGAACGCGCCCGGCGGCCTTGCCGACTACTGCGCGCGCTACGGCGGGCTGTACCAATCCATCGGCGCCAGCCAGCGCGAACCCGTGCCCTGGGACGGCGCGCTGGTCGAGGCCCTGGCGGCCGAGCGGCGCGGCCTGCTGCCCGCCGAAGACCTGACGACGCGCCGCTACTGGCGCGACGAACAACTGATGCGCCTGATGCGCCACAAGCAACAGCAAGACAACGGAGACGAAAATGGCTAAGCCGAAACAGAAGGTCGTGATCACCTGCGCCGTGACGGGCGCCATCCATACCCCCAGCATGTCGCCGCACCTGCCGGTGACGGCCGACGAGATCGCCGAGGCCGCCATCGGCGCGGCCCGCGCCGGCGCCGCCGTGCTGCACCTGCACGCGCGCGACCCGGAAACCGGCAAGCCGTCGCAGGACCCGGCGCTGTTCGAGCCGTTCCTCAAGCGCATCAAGGCCGAGACCGACGCCATCATCAACATCACCACCGGCGGCAGTCCGCACATGACGGTGCAGGAACGCATGCGGCCGGCCACCACCTTCAAGCCGGAGCTGGCGTCGCTGAACATGGGCTCGATGAACTTCGGCCTGTTCCCGATGCTGGGCCGCTTCCAGGACTTCAAGCATGAGTGGGAGCGCGAGCACCTGGAGAACAGCCGTTCGCTGATCTTCCGCAACACCTACCAGGACATCGAGTCGATCCTGGAGCTGGGCAACGCCAACGGCACCCGCTTCGAGTTCGAGTGCTACGACATCAGCCACCTGTACAACCTGGCGCATTTCGTCGACCGCGGCCTGGTGAAGTCGCCGCCGTTCATCCAGTCGGTGTTCGGCATCCTGGGCGGCATCGGCCCGCACCCCGAAGACCTGATGCACATGAAGCGCACCGCCGACCGCCTGTTCGGCAACGAATACGAATGGTCGATCCTGGGCGCCGGCCGCAACCAGATGCCGCTGGCCACCATCGGCGCGGCCATGGGCTCGAACGTGCGGGTGGGACTGGAGGATTCGCTGTGGATCGGGCCGGGCCAACTGGCCGAGTCGAACCGGTCGCAGGTCGAGCGCATCCGCACCATCCTGGAGGCGCTCAACCTGGAAGTGGCCACGCCCGCCGATACGCGCGCCAAGCTGGGCCTGAAGGGCGGCGACAACGTGGCGTTCTGACGCCAGGCCGGGCAAGGGCGTGCGCGCCGCCGCCGGATTGATGCCCCCGCCGATGGGGCGGCGCGCGGCCCGCCGGATGCGGGTCGCGGCGCTCGCGGGCGCCGCCCGCGGGACGCCGCCAGCGCGAGCGGCGGGGCATCAGGCGTGGCGGCGCAAGGCGGCGACGAGGGTCTTGATGTCCAGCGGACGATCGAAATTGGCGGCATGGCGCGCGGCCAGCGTCAGCTCGGCCGCGCGCGCCAGTTCGGCGTCGGACGGCGCGGCCGCGCCCAGCGCCGCCAGCGTGGTGGGCAGTCCCACCTGTTCGTACCACTGTGTCAGCGTGGCCAGCATGCCGTCCTGGCGCGCCTCCAGGTCGA
This sequence comes from Achromobacter sp. HNDS-1, assembly GCF_040084795.1. Taxonomy (NCBI): domain Bacteria; kingdom Pseudomonadati; phylum Pseudomonadota; class Betaproteobacteria; order Burkholderiales; family Alcaligenaceae; genus Achromobacter; species Achromobacter sp. HNDS-1. The sequence goes on along the minus strand of NZ_CP157584.1, from coordinate 1,142,063 downwards.
GCTGCACCAGCAGGCCGACGGCCACCTGCAGGCCGTGCGGCGCGCTGGCCAGGCCGGCGATCTTCGGCAGGCCGCGCGTCAGGGCGTGGGCGATCGACAGGCCGCCGCTCTCGAAGCCCAGGCCGCTCATCAGGATCATCGCTTCCACCACCCGCTCGAAGGCGGGCGTGGGCTGGCCGCTGCCGGCCACGGCCAGCGCGTCGGCGCCGTCGGCCAGCAGCGTGCGCAGGCAACCGTCGGCGATCAGCTGGGCGGTCAGCGGCGGGACGCCGTCGTACATGTTGCGTCCGCCGTTGCGGGCGCATTGTTCGGCTTCGAATTTCTTGGAGATGGCGTCACCCAGGCCGGCGCGGAAGAACGCCGCGGGCGCGGTGGCGATGACGGCGGTGTCGACCAGCACGATGGTGGGGTTGAACAGCATGTGCTCGACCGCCAGGAGGTTGTGATGGGCGTCGTACAGCACGTAGTTCTTGCTGGTGGGGGCGTCGTTGGAGGCCACCGTCGGCACCGTGACCAGGTGGCAGTGCTCGGCCTTGGCCACCGCCTTGCCGGCGTCCAGCGCCTTGCCGCCGCCCACCGCGATCACCATGTCGACGCCGGCGGCCGCGGCCTGCGCGCGCAGCGCCGCGATCGATTCGGGCGTGATGTCGCCCTCGACCGGCAGGGCCGTCAGCGCCACGCCGTGGGCGCCGCACAATGCCTCGATTCTCGGGCCCAGCACGCCCTGCACGTAGCGGTCGATGACCAGGGCGGCGCGGCGGCCGAACAGGGCGGCGTATCCGCCCAGCGCGTCGAGCGCGCCGGCTCCCTGGATGTAGCGGCCGGGAGCGCCGAAAATCTTCAGCATCGAGTCTTCCTATTTGCGAGGCCCGGGCGGGCGGTAGTCGAGTTCTTTTTCGCGTTCGACCAGCCAGTCGATCATGATCTTGCCGCCCCACACCAGGTCGGCCTGGATCGCCTTGGTGGCGGCTTCGGGGTCGCGCGCCTCCAGCGCGGCCAGCACGGCCTCGTGGCGGTGTTCATCCTGGGAGTAGTCCAGCCCCGCCGTCTTGATGTGGAACACCTTGAGGATCGGGCCGGTGATGACCCAGAACGATTCCACGGTGTTGCGCAGGATGGGCTTGTTACTGGCTTCCAGGATGCCGAAGTGGAACTTGCGGTTCAGGTAGCTGGCGCGCTTGGGGTCGGTCGAGGTGCAGGAGATGAAGTCCTTCTGCAGCGCGATCAGGTTGTCCAACTGCTTGCGCGTGATGTTCCTGGCGGCCTCGGCCGCGCCCATGCCTTCCAGGTGGAAGCGGATCTGTTGGATCTCGCGCAGCTTTTCCGAGTTGACATAGGGCACGTAGACCGCGGTGGCGGCCTGCATTTCCAGGCCCTGCTCGCTGATGAGGCGGAAGATGGCCTCGCGCACGGGCGTGATCGAGACGCCCATTTCCTGGGCCAGCTCGCCAATGATGAGGCGCTCTCCGGGTTCGTACTGCCCGTTGATCAGGGCGTTACGGATCTCGTTGTAGACCTTGACGGAGAGGTTCTCTTTTTTTACCGGTTTAAGGCTGGGCATGACGGTCGAGGCTTGGGTTCGATGGAATGGCGGAGGCCGTGAAACGGCGCCCGGCTGAATTCTATCCCGCCCTGGCCAATTCAAGCGCGATGGGTATATTATATATCATATATTCTGATAAGCGAAGGAGACGCCATGCGCCAGGACCGGGGAGACCCAAGCGAAGACGAGGTCCGGATGCTGCGGGAAAAGGCCCGCCACATCCGGTTGGAGACCATCCGGCTGATCGAGATCGCCAAGGTCGGGCACTACAGCTCGGTCTTTTCGTGCGCCGAGATCTTTGCCGCCCTGTATTACGACGTGATGCGGCTGCGGCCGGGCGAGCCGGCCTGGCCCGATCGCGACCGCTTCCTGATGGGCAAGGGCCATGCGGCCGTGGGCCTGTTCCCGGTGCTGGCCGACCACGGCTTCATTCCGCATGAACTGCTGGACGGCTACACCCGCCTGGGCAGCCCGCTGGGCGACCACCCCGACATGACCAAGGTGCCGGGCGTCGATTTCAGTTCCGGCTCCATCGGCCATGCGCTCTCGAACGGCGCCGGCATGGCGCTGGGCGGCCGCATGAGCCAGCGCGATTTCAACGTGTTCGTGATGCTGGGCGATGGCGAGATGCAGGAAGGGCAGGTGTGGGAGGCCGCGTTGTTCGCCGCGCACCATAAGCTGTCGCGCCTGGTGGCCATCATCGACCGCAATGGCTACCAGCTCGACGGCAAGGTCGACGACGTGATCGGCGTGGAATCGCTGCGCGACAAGTGGCAGGCCTTTGGCTGGGAGGTGCACGAGGTCGACGGCCATGACCTGGTGGCGCTGACCGCGCTGCTGCGGCGGTTGCGCGCGGACGAGGCGCGCGCGCGGCCGGCCTGCGTCATCGCCAAAACCATCAAGGGCAAGGGCGTTTCCTATATGGAAACCGAACCCGGCTGGCATCTGGGCTACCTGGCGCCGCAGGACGCGCAGGCCGCCATCGACGAAATCATGACCCGCGAGATCTGAATGGCACAGGCACAGACGCTTTCCCCCGATTCCTGGCAGTACCGCGCGCTGAACGCGGTGAACCCCGGGCTGTCGTATCTTTCCGACGCGCTGATCGACCTGGCGCGGGCCGGGCATCCGGTGGTGGCCGGCTCGGCCGACCTGCAGTATTCCAACGGCCTGAACCGCTTCGCCTCGGCCTATCCCGAGCGCTACGTGCAGTTCGGCATTTCCGAGCAGAACATGGTGTCGGCGGCGGCCGGGTTGGCCACCACCGGCGCGATGCCGTTCGTGGCGACCTTTGCCTCGTTCCTGGGCCTGCTGTGTTGCGAACAGATCCGCATGGACGTGGCCTACACCAAATTGCCGGTGCGGCTGATCGGCCATCACACCGGCATCAGCCTGGGTTTCTATGGCACCTCGCACCACGCCACCGAGGACATTTCCACCATGCGCGCCATCGCCGGCCTGACCGTGGTGTCGCCGGCCGACGGGCCGCAGCTGGCCGCCGCCATCAAGGCCTCGGTGGACTGGCCCGAGCCAATCTACTTCCGCATCGGCCGTGGCCGCGACCCGCAGGTGTACGAGGACGGCGCGCCGTTCGCGTTCGGCCGCGCCATCGTCCATTCGGCCGGCAGCGACCTGAACATCATCGCCTGCGGCATCACGCTGCACGCGGCGCTGGAAGCGGCCGCCCGCATGCGCGAGGACGGCCTGTCGGTGGGGGTGATCGACATGCCCACCATCAAGCCGCTGGACCGCGAGGCGGTGCTGGCGGCGGCCGGCCAGGCGCGCGCGCTGCTGACGGTGGAGGAACACAATGTGATGGGCGGCCTGGGCTCGGCGGTGGCCGAGGTGCTGGCCGATGCCGGCAGCGGCACGCGGCTGCGGCGCCATGGCATCTACGACGAGTACAGCCTGATCGCGCCGCCCACCACGCTGTACGCGCACTACCAGCTCGACGGCGCCGGCATCGAGGCGGTGGCGCGCGAACTCATCGCGCGATAGGGCGTGCCAGCATTCACGGGCGCCGGCCACCGGCGCCCCGACAAGGAGACAGAGCAATGAAGGAAATCAGCGGCAACACCCGCCTGTTCGGCATCCTGGCCGACCCGATCTACCACGTCAAAACCCCGCAGCGCCTGAACGAGCATTTCGCCCGCATCGGCTTTGACGGCGTCTGCGTGCCGTTCCATGCGCGGCCCGACAACCTGGCCGAGGTGGTGGCCGGACTGCGCCGGCTGGAGAACCTGGGCGGGCTGATCGTCACCATGCCGCACAAGGCGGCGATCCTGGCCCTGGCCGACGAGGCCACGCCGGTGGCGCGCAAGATCGGCGCGGCCAACGTGGTGCGGCGCGAGGCCGACGGCCGCCTGGTGGCGCACATGCTGGACGGCGAGGGCTTCGTGCGCGGCCTGCGCACGCACGGCGTGGCGCCCGAGGGCAAGCGCGCCTATCTGGCCGGCGCTGGCGGCGCGGCCAACGCCATCGGCTTCGCGCTGGTGCAGGCGGGCGTGTCGCGGCTGACGATTGCCAACCGCACGCCGGCCAAGGCCGAGGACCTGAAGGCGCGCATCCTGTCGCTGCATCCCGGGGCCGACATCACGGTCGGCACGGCCGATCCGTCCGGCCATGACCTGGTGGTCAACGGCACCTCGCTCGGCATGAAGCCGGACGACGCGCTGCCGCTGGACGCGGCGCGGCTGACGCCGGACCAGCTGGTGTGCGAGGTCATCATGCAGCCGGCCGACACGCCGCTGCTGGTGGCGGCGCGGGCGCGCGGCTGCAAGGTGCATTACGGCGCGCCGATGCTGGCCGGGCAGATCGAGCTGATGGCGGAAATGATGGGCGTGGCGCCGGCCGCGCAACGCTGAGGCGCGACGGACGAGACGATGGGCGACTACGACTTCATTATCGCGGGCGGCGGCACCGCCGGCTGCATCCTGGCCAACCGCCTGACGGCCGACGGCCGCCACCGGGTGCTGATGCTGGAAGCCGGGCACGAGGCGCGCAGCATGTGGATCTCGATCCCGGCGGGCTTTTCCAAGCTGCTGGTGAACCCGGACTACAACTGGCGCTTCGCCACCGAGCCGGAGGACAACGTCCATGGCCGCACCATCGCCGTGCCGCGCGGCAAGGGCCTGGGCGGTTCGACGCTGATCAACGGGATGATCTACGTGCGCGGCCGGCCGCAGGACTACGACGGCTGGGAGGCGGCCGGCGCCAGCGGCTGGGGCGCGGTCACGGCGCAACGCGTGTTCCGCAAGATCGAGTGCTATCCGCCCGGCGGCGAGACCCGCGGCAAGGACGGCCCGATGCACGTGGAGGAAGTGGCCGAGCGCTTTCCGCTGTCCGACGCCTTCCTGCGCGCGGCGCAGGAAGACGGGCTGCCGCTCAACCCCGACTACAACGCCGGCAGCCAGGACGGGGTCGGCTACTACCAGGTGGTACAACACCACGGGCGCCGCTGGAGCGTGGTTGACGGCTATCTGAAACCGGCCGCCGGCCGCAAGAACCTGACGGTGGAGTGCGGCGCGCACGTGACGCGGCTGCTGTTCGAGGGCAAGCGTTGTGTCGGCGTGGCCTATCGCAAGAACGGCCAGGAGTTCACCGTGCGCGCGCGGCGTGAGACGCTGCTGTGCCTGGGCGCGGTGCAGTCGCCGCAACTGCTGGAGCTGTCGGGCGTGGGCAATCCCGCGCTGCTGCAGTCCTTCGGCATCCCGCTGGTGCACGCGCAGCCGCGGGTGGGCGAGAACTACATCGACCACTTCGCCACGCGCATGAACTGGCGGGTCCGGAACACCGTGACGCTCAACGAGATGTCGCGCGGCTGGCGCCTGGCGCGGCAGGTGGCGCGCTACTACACCCGCCGCAAGGGCATCCTGACGCTGGGCACGGGGCTGGTGCACGGCTTCGTCAAGAGCGCGCCGGACCTGCCGGCGGCCGATGTGCAGTATTTCTTCGTGCATGCCAGCTACGCCAACGCGGCCGAGCGCATCCTCGACCGCGAGCCGGGCATGACCATCGGCGTGGCGCAACTGCGGCCGGAGTCGACGGGTTCCATTCATATCAAGTCGCCCGATCCCTTCGCCGCGCCGTCGATCCGTCCCAACTTCCTGTCCGCGCAGATCGATCGCGACAGCCTGGTGGGCGGCATGCGGGTGGCGCGGCGCATCGTGCAGCAGCCGGCTCTGCAGCGCTATATCGAGCGCGAGATGAGTCCGGGGCCAGACGTGGACAGCGACGCGCAGTGGCTGGATTTCGCGCGCCGCAACGGCCAGACCATCTATCACCCGATCGGCACCTGCCGCATGGGCTCGGATGGCGGCGCGGTCACCGATCCGCGCTTGCGGGTCAACGGCATTGACGGCCTGCGGGTGGTGGATGCCTCGGTGATGCCGAAGATGGTGTCGGGCAACACCCAGGCGGCGGTGATGATGGTGGCCGAGCGCGGCGCCGAGATGATCCTGGAGGATGTTGCGGCGGCGTGATGGAGGGCGACCTCGAAGGAGAAGCCCGCGCCGGGTTCGCGGGCCGGCGCGGTTTGCGGGGCGGCCGCCGTCCGCCGCGCGCCCTCAGCCGTGGCGGCTGCGGTGCAGCGTCAGCTTGCCGAGGCGGTCCCAGTCCCAGGCGATGCCCAGGCCCGGATCTTCGGACGCAATGGCGCGGCCGTTCTCGATGCGCATGCCGTGCTCGGTCACCATGTCCAGTTGCGGGATGTATTCCAGCCAGCGGCTGTTGGGCACCGCGCAGCACAGCGCCACGTGGATCTCCATCAGGAAGTGCGGGCACACCGGCACGTTGTAGGCTTCGGCCATGTGCGCCACCTTGAGCCACGGCGTGATGCCGCCGATGCGGCCCACGTCCACCTGCACGATGGAGCAGGCCTCGCCCTGAAGGTAGTCCTTGAATTGCGACAGGCTGTAGAGCGATTCGCCCACGGCGACGGGCAGGGTGGTGGACTGGCTCAGGCGGCGATGGGCCTGCACGTCGTCGGCGTGGATGGGCTCCTCGAACCAGGCCAGGTCCAGCGGCTCGAAGCAGCGCGCGCGGCGGATCGCTTCGGGTAGCGAGAAACCCTGGTTGGCGTCGGTCATGATGTCCCAGTCCGCGCCGACGGCGGCGCGCACCGCGGACAGCCGCGCCACGTCCTCGGCCACGTGCGGCCGGCCGACCTTGATCTTCGCGCCGCCGAAGCCAGCCTCGCGCGCCTTGAGCGCCTCTTCCACCAGTTGCGAGGGAGGCAGGTGCAGCCAGCCGCCCTCGGTGGTGTAGAGCGGGATGTCCGACTTGGCGCCGCCCGCCAGCCGGTGCAGTGGCAGCCCGGCGCGGCGCGCGCGCAGGTCCCAAAGCGCGGTGTCGATGGCGGCCAGCGCGATCGAGGTGAGCGCTCCCACGGTGGTGGCGTGCACGCGGTACATCAGGTCGCGCCAGAGCTGTTCGATGTCGTCAGCCTCGCGCCCCAGCAGCAGCGGCGCCAGGTGGTCGTCCAGCAGCCGGATCACGGACGAACCGCCGGTGCCGATGGTGTAGCTGTAGCCGGTGCCGGTGACGCCATCGGTGTCGGTGATGCGCACGATCGGCGTTTCCTGGCGCTCGAAGCTCTGCACGGCGTCGGTGCGCCGGACCTTGGGCTGCAGGTCGACCTGCAGGATCTCGACGGAAGCGATGCGGGCCATGGGGTCTCCTGGATCAGCCGCCGGCCTTGCCGACTTCCTGCGGCAGGTCGACGCCGTGGAACTGCTTGTAGATGGTGTTGAGCTCGCCGCTCTTGAGATTGGCGCGCACCCAGCCGTCCAGCTTGTCCTTGAGTGCCGGCTCGTTCTTGCGCAGGCCGATGGCCAGCATGTTCAGGCGCATCACGAACTTCGATTCCATCTGCTTGGCCGGCGCTTTTTCGTTGATGGTGCGCAGCAGGGCCGGCGCGGTGGCGAAGATGTCGGCCTGGCCGCTGACCACCGCGGTGATCGAGGTGGCGTCGTCGTCGAAGCGGATGATCTGCGCGTCCTTGGGGGCGATCCGGGTCAGCTCGGTGTCGTTGGTGGTGCCGCGGGTGGCGATGACCTTCTTGTTGGACAGGTCGGCCGCGCTGGTCAGCTTCATGTCCCTGGGCGCGCCGACCACCGCCAGGATGGCGGCGTAGGGCGTGGAGAAGTCGATGACCTTCTGGCGCTCGGGCGTGACCGACATGCTGGAGATGACGATGTCGGCCTTGCCGGTCTGCAGGAACGGCACGCGGTTGGCGCCGGTGGTGGGCACGATCTCCAGCGTCACGCCCAGGCTTTTGGCCAGCAGGCGCGCGGTCTCGACGTCGGAGCCGGTGGGGTTGAGCGCGGCGTCCTTCATGCCGTAGGGCGGCACGCCCAGGTCGATGGCCACGCGCAGCTTGCCGGCCTTCATGATGTCGTCGAGCTGGTCGGCGTGGGCGGCGCCGGACAGGGCCAGGCCGCCGATCAGGGCCAGGCCGGCGAAAGCGGCGCGCAGCCGCGGCGGGAATACGGACTTGTTCATGCGGGTTGTCTCCATTGTCGTTGTCATCGGGGCAGGGGGCGGGGCCGGCGGCCCTACAGTCCGCTGCCCAGGAACTGCCGCAGTTCCGGCGTGGCGGGGGCCGACAGCATGCTGGCCGGCCCCTGCTCCCAGACCTGTCCCTGGTGCATGAAGATGACCTTGTCGGCCACTTCGCGCGCGAACGCCATCTCGTGCGTGACCAGGATCATGGTCATGCCGTCGGCGGCGAGGCTTTCCATCACCTTGAGCACTTCGCCGGTCAGTTCCGGGTCGAGCGCCGAGGTCACTTCGTCGAACAGCATCACCTTGGGCTGCATCGCCAGCGAGCGGGCGATGGCCACGCGCTGCTGCTGGCCCCCCGACAGTTGCTCGGGATAGGCGTCGGCCTTGTCGGCCAGGCCGACGTGCGCCAGCGCCTGCATCGCCTGTTCGCGCGCCTGGGCCGGCTTGACGCCCTTGACCGAGCGCGGCGCCAGCGTGATGTTCTGCAGCGCCGTCATGTGCGGGAACAGGTTGTAGCTCTGGAACACGATGCCGACGTCCTTGCGCAGCGCGCGCAGGTCCAGCCCGTCGCTGTCGTGCAGCGCGTGGCCGCAGACGCGGATGGTGCCGGCGTCGGTGGTCTCGAGCCGGTCCATGCAGCGCAGCGCGGTGCTCTTGCCCGAGCCGCTCTTGCCGATGATGGCCGCGACCTCGCCGCGGTTGACGGAAAACGACACGCCGCGCAGCACGTGGGTGCCGCCGAAGCGCTTGTGGACCTGGTCCAGTTCAACGACGGGATGCATTGAGTCTCCTTTCCAAGGAACGGCTCCAGCGCGACAGCGGGTAGCACATGAGGAAGTACAGGACGGCGGCGCAGCCGAAATAGACGAAGGGCTGGAAGGTCGAGTTGTTGAGGATCTTGGCGTTGTAGGCCAGCTCCGGATAGCCGATCACCAGCGAGGCGATCGAGGTGTTCTTGATGATCTGCACCAGGAAGCCGACCGTGGGCGGGGTGGCGATGCGCAGCGCCTGCGGCAGCACCACCTTGGCCATGCGCTGCAGCCGCGACAGGCCCAGGCATTCGGCCGCTTCCCACTGGTTCTTCGGCACCGCCTGGATGCAGCCGCGCCAGATCTCGCCCAGGAAGGCGCTGGAGTAGATCGTCATGGCCAGGCCGGCCGCCGCCAGCGCCGACAGCTCGCCCAGGCCGAACAGGCTGGGGCCGAAGAAGCACAGGCCCATCAGCACCAGCAGCGGCGTGCCCTGGATCACCTGGATGTAGCCGGCGGCGGCCGCGCGCAGGGCGCGGCGCGGCGAGACGCGGGCCAGCGCCAGCAGCAGGCCGGCCAGGCCGCCACCGGCGAAGGTCCAGGCCGACAGCTTGACGGTGCCCCAGGCGCCTTCCACCAGATACCAGGCGTGTTGTTCGGGAATGAAGAAAGCCATGGCGCGTCCCCTACAGCGGCGTGCCGAGCTTGCGCCGGCGCGGGAACACGATCTGGGCCAGCAGCCAGAACCCCAGCCGCATCAGCCACGACAGCGCCAGGTACACGCCCCACAGCAAGATGAAGACCTCGAAGTTGCGGTAGGTGTCCGACTGGATGCGGTTGGCCACGCCCAGCAGTTCCTCGGCACCCACCGCCGACATGATGCTGGAGGCCAGCATCAGCAGCACGAACTGGCTGGTCAGCGACGGATAGACGCGCTCGACCGCGGGACGCAGCACCACGTGCCAGAACACCTGCAGCCGCGACAGCGCCAGGCACTCGCCGGCCTCGAGCTGGTCCTTGGGGATTGATTCGATGCCGGCGCGCACGATCTCGCAGGTGTAGGCGCCGATGTTGATCACCAGCGCCAGCACCGCGCCCGCCATGATCGGCATGGTGAGGCCGGCGCTGGACAGGCCGAAGATGAGGAAATAGGCCTGGATCAGCAGCGGCGTGTTGCGGATCAGTTCCACATAGCCGCCGGCGACGGCGCGCAGCCAGCCCATGCGGCTGTTGCGCGCCAGCGCGCACAGCGTGCCGAGGATGAAGCCCAGCACGGTGGCGCAGAACGACAGCTTGACCGTGACCCACGCGCCCTGCGCAAGCAGGGGCCACTGTTCAAGCACCGAGGCGAAATCAAACGTGTAGTTCACCGTCTCGCTCCCTGGGGCCGGTTCAGGCCGCGCGGCTCAAGGGCAGGCAGGACGGGCCGATCGGCTCGAATGCCTTGTAGGTGAGGATGAATTCGCGGTGGCCCAGGTCCTCGGACTTGCTGGGCGCGCCGTTGGCGACCGCGCGGACCTGGGCGTGGATCTCCTCGGCCACCTCCTGCAGCGAGCCGCGGCCCTCCAGGATGCGGCCGGCGTCCACGTCCATGTCTTCGCCCAGGGCGCGATAGGTGTCGGGGTTGGCGCAGACCTTGATGACCGGGGAGACGGCCGAGCCCACCACCGAGCCGCGTCCGGTGGTGAACAGGATCACGTGCGAGCCGCAGGCGATCAGTTCGACGATCTCGGCGTTGTCGCTGATGTTGGGAAAGCCGAAGCGCGGCTCGCCGTCGGGCACCACGTCCAGCAAGTACAGGCCGCCGAAGGGCGGCACATCGCCCGGCTTGATGATGCCGTCGATGGGCGAGGCGCCGCTCTTGGCGTAGGCGCCGAGCGATTTTTCCTCGATGGTCGAGAGGCCGCCGTCGGCGTTGCCGGGCGCGAAGCTGCCGTGGCCCATGATGCTGTAGTAGCGCGCCGCCTTGTTGACGCAGGCCACGATCTCCTCGCCCAGCTCGGGCGTGGCGGCGCGGCGCCGCATGTGGAATTCGCAGCCGACCAGTTCGCCCGTCTCCTCGAAGATACAGGTGGCGTCCTGCGCGATCAGCATGTCGAAGGCGCGGCCCACCGCCGGGTTGGCGGTGATGCCGCTGGTGCCGTCCGAGCCGCCGCAGATGGTGCCGATCACCAGTTCGTCGATGCCCATGGGCACGCGCGCCTGTTGCGCCAGTTGCGCGACAGCGCCGCGCACCCAGGCGCGGCCTTCCGCCACGGTGCTGCGGGTGCCGCCGCGCTGCTGGATGGTCAGCGTCTGCACCGGACGGCCGGAGTCGGCGATGGCCGCTTCCAGCTTGCGCTTGTTCATGCTTTCACAGCCCAGCGACACCAGCAGCGCGGCGCCGACGTTGGGGTGGGTGGCGATGGCCGTCATCATGCGTTCGGCATAGGCGTTGGGGTAGCAGCCGGGAAAACCCACCAGGTGTACCTGCACGTCGCCGGCCAGGTCGCGGAAATCCAGCGCGATCTCGCGTGCCACGTGATGGGCGCATTCGACCAGGTAGGCGACGACGACCACGTTGCGGATGCCTTTGCGGCCGTCGGCGCGCGGATAGCCCTGCAAGGGCTGGGACAGATCGGTCATGGCGGAAACCTCAGTGCCGGTCGGTGAAGGCGCGGCCTTCTTCCAACGTGTAGGTGGGGGTGTAGTCGCTGTCGAGGTTGTGGGTGTGGATGTGGTCCCCGGCCGCGACGGCGGTGGTCAGGCTGCCGATGATGGCGCCGTACTTCAGGATCTTTTCGCCGGCCGGCATGGCGTGGCGCGCCAGCTTGTGGCCCAGGCCCAGCGGCGCGGCGATGACGGCGCTGCCGTCTTCGAGCTGCACGCGGGTCCCGGCGGGCAGGGCGCGACGCACGATCAGGCAGTTGTCTTCGGGGGAGATCAGCAGGAGCTGAGGGTCCAGGGTGGCTTGTCTCGTCATGATTTTTATGTGTTGATGTTTCGCATATAAAAGCAAGTTTCATATTCGTGGTCAACACGCGTTTGCCCTTGGGTGAGGGAAAAAGGGTTCAAATTCGGGTAATTACTGAGTTGTTCGGCATGCCGCTGGCTTGCGGTGCGCCATAAATCCCGTATATTTGTTTTTATGAATGAAATTTGATTTTCATAAGGCAAATGAAGGCGGCCATCCGGCCGGCACTCCAGGCCTATCCACCCACGGGAAGAGACATGACCCTACGTTTGCAGGACAAGCGGGCGCTGGTCACGGCGGCCGGCAACGGCATCGGCCGCGCCAGCGCCCTGGCCATGGCGCGCGAGGGCGCCCAGGTCTGGGCCACCGATATCAACGAGGCGGCGCTGGCCGACCTGGCGAAGGAGGCGCGCGAGGCCGGCCTGGACGGATTGCGCACCCGCGTGCTGAACGTGCGCGACGGCGCCGCCGTGGCCGACTGCGCGCGCGAGACCGGCGCGGTCGACGTGCTGTTCAATTGCGCCGGCTTCGTCCACGCCGGCACCGTGCTGGACTGCGACGAGGCCGACTGGGACTTCAGCATGGACCTGAACGTCAAGGCCATGTACCGCACCATCCGCGCCTATCTGCCGCTGATGCTGGAACGCGGCGGCTCGATCATCAACATGGCCTCGGCCGCCTCCAGCGTGAAGGGCGTGCCCAGCCGCTTCGTCTATGGCGCCTCCAAGGCCGCCGTGATCGGGCTGAGCAAGGCGGTGGCGGCGGACTTCGTGGCGCGCGGCATCCGCTGCAACGCGATCTGCCCCGGCACGGTCGAGTCGCCCTCGCTGCGCGAGCGCATCGCCGCGCAGGCGCGCCAGCAGGGCAGCGACGAAGCCGCGGTGCGCGCCGCCTTCGTGGCGCGCCAGCCCATCGGCCGCGTCGGCCGGGTGGAGGAGGTGGCCGCGCTGGCGGTCTACCTGGCCAGCGACGAATCGGCTTTCACTACCGGTACCATCCAGGTTATCGACGGCGGCTGGTCCAACTGAGCCGCCGCTCCGCTTTGTTCCCTTTCAAGGATTCCGCATGAAACTCGTACGCTACGGCCAGCCCGGCCAGGAAAAACCCGGCCTGATCGATGCCCAGGGCGCGCTGCGCGACCTGTCGGGCGTGGTGGCCGACATCGACACCGCCGCCATCGCCCCGGCGATGCTGGCCAGATTGGCCAAGCTCGACCCCGCCAGCCTGCCGCGCGTGGACGGCGCGGTGCGCTACGGCTGCCCGGTCAACGGCGTTGGCAAGATCGTCTGCGTCGGCCTGAACTACGCCGACCACGCCGCCGAGTCCGGCCTGCCGGTGCCGGCCGAACCGGTCCTGTTCCTCAAGCCCAGCTCGTCGCTGAGCGGCCCGAACGACCCGGTGATCATCCCGCGCGGCTCGGTCAAGACCGACTGGGAAGTGGAGCTGGGCGTGGTCATCGGCAAGAAGGCCTCGTACGTGGAAGAAAGCGAGGCCATGGAGTACGTGGCCGGCTACACCGTGGTCAACGACGTGTCCGAGCGCGAATACCAGATCGAGCGCGGCGGCCAGTGGGACAAGGGCAAGGGCTGCGACACCTTCGCGCCGGTCGGCCCGTGGCTGGTGACGCGCGACGAGGTCGCCGATCCGCAGAACCTGGACATGTGGCTGGAAGTGAACGGCCATCGCTTCCAGAACGGCAGCACCCGCACCATGGTGTTCGGCGTGAAGACGCTGGTCAGCTACATCAGCCGCTTCATGTCGCTGATGCCGGGCGATATCATCAGCACCGGCACGCCGCCGGGCGTGGGCCTGGGCCAGAAGCCGCCGGTCTACCTGAAGGCGGGCGACGAGATGCGCCTGGGCATCGCCGGCCTGGGCGAACAGCGGCAGGCCCTGCGGGCCTGGAGCCGGGCCGAATAAAATCGGGTTTCACTCCAACGCCGACGCCATGACCGCTTCCAAGATTTCCCCCGCCGATTCCACGCCGACCGAGGCCGACGCCGCCGACGCGCCGGGCGCGCAACGCTACGCCGCGCCCGCCCTGGAAAAGGGGCTGGACATCCTGGAGGCGCTGGCCGCCAGCCCGGCCGGCTACACGCTGGCCGAGCTGGCGCAGAAGATTGGCCGCAGCGTCAGCGAGATCTTCCGCATGGCGGTGACGCTGCAGCGGCGCGGCTTCGTGCAGGTCGACGACAACGACCGCTACACGCTGACGCTGAAGATGTTCGAGCTGGCGCACCGCCAGCAGCCGCTGAAATCGCTGGTGAGCGTGGCGCTGCCGCTGCTGCGCGAACTGGCCAACCGCGCGCGCCAGTCGTGCCACCTGGCGGTCTACCAGGCCGGCCGGGTGGTGGTGATCGCGCAGGTCGACAGCCCCGAGCGCTGGTCGTTCGGCCTGAAGGTGGGCGTGATGATGGGCCTGACCGACACGTCCTCGGGCCACGTGTTGCTGGCATTCCGCGACGAGGTCGAGCGCACCCGCATGCTGGCCGCCCACATCAAGGTGGAAGGCGAGCTGGAGTCCGACCCGGGCGAACTGTTCCCGATCCTGGCGGAGGTGCGCAAGAACGGCTGCGCCTGCATGGCCAGCCGCCAGATCCGCGGCATCACCAACGTCGCCTATCCGGTGATGGGTGTGGGCAACCAGGTCATCGCCGCCATCAACGTGCCCCACATCGAGCGCATCGACCGCAAGGAATCGCCCAGCATCGCCCAGGTGCAGGAGATCGTCGCCAACGTCGCCCAGCGGCTGTCGACGCTGATGGGGTATAGCGGTTATCTGCCGGAGCAGGCGTAGGGGACTTGCCGGTCGCGCTTGGCCCCCCCCCCCCCCCCCCCCCCCCCCCCCTGCGTGGAACGCCGCGGATGCCGGGCCGCGCCTACACCGCGTACACCACCCGATGCGCTTCCGTCGGCAGCGGCAGGTCCCAACGGTGCAGCATGCCCAGCAGGGTCTTGTTTGGCAGCGACGTGTCGCGCCGGGCGTTGCGCCGGAGCAGTTCGGCGCGCGGCTGCTCCAGGTACACCAGCTCGACCTCGGCGTGGTAGGCGTACAGCAGGTCCAGCGTTTTCTTGCGCATCAACTGGCTGAGGTTGGTGGCGTTCCAGACGAAAGGCCGGCGCGCGCGCAGCAAGGCCTTGGCGCGGTCGATCGCCAGGTGCGCCACCTTGCCTTCGTTCTTGCCATGCGCCAGGCCGAGCGCCTCGCGCGCGTCGTCGAACGACACGACCGGCAGGTCGGGGTGATGCGTCGCCACCCAGCTGTTCTTGCCGCTGGCCGGCAGGCCCGACATGACGATGACGCGCGAGCCGGGCTCCTGGAACAGGGCGTAGTCCGGATGCACGTCGGCGCCGCGAAAGTAGCTGACGGCGGTGTGCGCGTCGGCGAAGCGCCGCGGCTGGCCATAGCAGTCCTCCTCGCGCGCGGCCTCGCGGAACAGCGCGATGTTGTCCAGCACCTGCTGCTGGTCGCGGCAGATGCGGCCGCGCATGTCGGCCTCGGCCAGCATCGCCAGCAGCGGAATGCTCAGTTGCCACGACAGCTCGCGCACGATGAATTCCACCGATTTGCCGCGACGGGAACCGGACAGCGCGAAGAACGGCACCTGGTGCACGGCGATCAGGCGGCAGATGGCCTCGCGCACGGCGAAGGGCACGCCGGCGTCCCACAGCGCGATGCGCGCGTCGATCGCGCCCCGGGCGGAATGGCCGGGTTGAGAAATCGCGCCGCTGGCCGGGTCGATCACCGTGGTGGCGTGCTTGGCGATGTCGTGCAGCAGCGCCGCCAGGAACACGATTTCCTGGTCGGCGCGGCTGGCGGCCTGGTAATCGGGCAGCGCCAGCAGGGCCTCGACCACCATGCGGGTGTGGGTCCAGACGTCGCCCTCGCCGTGGTAGCGCGGGTCCTGCGGCGTGGTCTTGGCCAGCTCCAGCGCCGGAAAGGCCGCCAGACAGGCGGCGAAGTCCGGCGCCTGGCCGGCGGCGGGCGCCAGGGCCCGCAATTGTTCGAAGTTCATGATGCCTCCTTGTCGCCGCGCAGCGTGTCCCAATCGACCCGCGGACGCGGGGCGTACAGGTCGACGCCGGGCGCGAGCTGGTTGGGGACGTAGGGCTGCTCGGAATGGTGCTTGTCGGCGGCCAGGATGGCCTGGACGAAGTCGGCGCGCACCCATTTGTATCGGCCCAGCGTCCTGCCGTCGGCCTCCACCTTGATGTACAGGCCTTCCGACAGGTCCGACTTGTCGCATTGCCGCCAGGCCAGCGCCAGGTCCAGGCCCTCGCGCCGCACGGTGGCCTCGAACGCATCGCGCCACCGCGCCGTCTTGGCCAGCGAGGGCCGCAGCAGGGCCTTCAGGTCGGCCAGGCGCGCGGGCGCCAGGCCGTCGTACAGCACTGGCACCGACAGCACCGGGCCGCCGGCCAGCAGTTCGCGCCGCGCCTCGGTGGACAGGAAGGCGCCGGTGCGGCGGTCGAGCACGTCGAACTCGAAGAAGTGGTGCGGCAGCGCGTCGTAGAACACCGAGTGCTTTTTCGATAGCGTTTCGCCGTACATCACGTAGCGGTCTTCCAGCCGTTGCAGCAGCCAGCCGGCGTGGGCCTGGGCCCAGGCCTTGATGAAGTTGAATTGGCGTTCGCGTCCGCCGCCCACCAGGTAGTGGCCGCGCGATTGCAGCAGCAGGTCGCCCGCGGGGCTGAAACTGATGCCGGTGTTGGCGCCATCGAGTTTCTCTTCCACCACCAGGCGCAGGCCGCGCAGGTCGCGGTAAGGCACGTGGTCGTGGCCGTGGTCGCCCTCCTGCAGCCGCGAGCCTTCCAGGTGCGGGGTGCGGGGATAGCGGAACAGTTCAAGGGATTGCGCGCAGGCGCGGAAATCCGGCGTCATGGGTCTTCTCCAGGAAAAGTGGGGAAGCCGACGACGCGGTCTTGCGGGGCAGGGAAGCGAGGGGGGATGTGTTGCGCGTTCCGGAACCGCGCCTGCCGCGGGTCGTGCTCAAGACCGGGAAGGTCGAGCCGCGTGAATGGGCAGGCTGACCGCGATTACCGGGAGGTAGTCGTCGGCGTTTAGGCGAATTGACGAATGGCAGACACGTTGGCACCCGGAAGAAAAGGGGTTGTTGAAAAGCAAGGGCGCATCCTAAGGCAACGATGATGAGGCTGTCAACGCCGCGTCCGCCGGTTGTTGTCCGGCGGACACGCGGCGTTGCGCCCGGCGCAGGGACGCGCCGGGCGGTATCGCGGTATCACGGCGCTATCACATTCGAATCACGATAGTGATTTTGAAATTCACAGCCGCGTCACCTGCAGCACCGCGTCGGCGAAGGCCTCGGGCGCTTCCTGCGGCAGGTTGTGGCCGATGCCGCCGGTCACGTCGACGTGACGGTACTTGCCGCTGAACTGGCCGGCATAGGCGGCGGGCGCGGGGTGCGGCGCGCCGTTGGCGTCGCTTTCCAGCGTGATGGTGGGCACTGCGATCTTCGGCGCCACGGCCAGGCGCCGCTCCAGGTCGTCGTAGCGCGCCTCGCCCTGGGCCAGCCCGAGGCGCCAGCGGTAGTTGTGGATGACGATGGCGACGTGGTCGGGGTTGGCGAAGGCGCGGGCGCTGCGCGCGTAGGTGGCGTCGTCGAAGCGCCATTGCGGCGAGGCCAGTTGCCAGATCAGTTTGTTGAAGGCGTCGACGTTGGCGGCGTAGCCGGCCGCGCCGCGTTCGGTGGCGAAGTAGAACTGGTACCACCACTGGAACTCGGCCTGCGGCGGCAGCGGCTTGCGGTTGCCTTCCTGGCTGCCGATCAGGTAGCCGCTGACCGACACCAGCGCCTGGCAGCGTTCGGGCCAGAGCGCGGCCATGATGTTGGCGGTGCGCGCGCCCCAGTCGAAGCCGGCGATGACGGCCTTGCCGATCTTCAGGGCGTCCATCAGGGCGATGATGTCGACCGCCACCACCGCCTGTTCGCCGTTGCGCGCGGTATCGGCCGACAGGAAGCGGGTCGAGCCGTAGCCGCGCAGATACGGCACGATGACGCGGTAGCCGGCGGCGGTCAGGCGCGGCGCCACGTCGATGAAGCTGTGGATGTCGTAGGGCCAGCCGTGCAGCAGGATGGCGACCGGGCCGTTGGCCGGGCCGGCGTCGACGTAGCCGATGTCCAAATCGCCGGCGCGGATCTGGCGGATGGCGCTGAAGCTGGCCGTGCCGGTGGCGCGGGGGGCGATTGGCGCGGCGCCCTGGGCGCGCGCGCTGGCGCCCAGGCCCAGGTTCAGAAGGCTGGCGCCGGCCAGGGCCGAGGTGGTGCCGAGCAGGCGGCGGCGGCGGGTGTCGATGGGGTCGGGCATGGCGGGTCTCCGGGAAAGGGAAGTGACGGGGTGTGGCGCCGTTGTAGCCAGCCCGGCGGGGTGGGGGGTGTCGCAATGTACGGCGCGGGCGGGCGGATACATTGCGACTTGAATCTCCTTGTCCGCGCCGCCGGCGTCGCGCGCGGATGACGAGCGCGCGATGCGGGTTGTGCATTCGGCGCGGACTTGGCATGATCCGCGCCATGGCAATGGACCCGACCTCCCGCACCACGTGCCCGCGCGCCCGCCGCGCGGGCCGCGCCGCCGTGCGGCTGGCCCTGGGGCTGGCCGCGCTGACGGCCGCCGCCTATGCGGCCACGGCCGTGATGGAGATCCCGCCGCCGCACACGCTGTGGCGGCTGGAGGCGTCGGCGCCGTCGCGCCGCGGCGACCTGTTGCCGGCGCGGGTCGTGCCGGCCGCGGCCACGCCATCCGTGCTGGCGGCCAGCGCCTGGCCACCGCCCGCCACGGTGCCGTGGAAAGGCGCCGAAATTCCGTTCGAGCGGTTCCTGCAAAGCACCGCCACCAATGCGCTGGTGGTGCTGCGCGACGGCAGGCTGGAGTACGAGTGGTACCGGCCGGGCGTGCGCGCCAGCGACCCGCAGTCGTCGTGGTCGATGGCCAAGTCGGTGGTGTCGCTGCTGGTGGGCCAGGCGATCGCGCGCGGCGAGCTGCGCGAGGACGACCGCCTGGCCGCGCTGCTGCCCGAGCTGGCGGGCGCGGGCGATTACGACCGCGTCACGCTCGGGCATCTGCTGGACATGGCCTCGGGCATCGACGTGTCGGAGAATTACCGGGCCTACTGGCCTTTCACCGGCACCGCGCGCATGTATCTGACGCGCGATCTGGCCGGGTTTGTGCACGACCACCGGCGCATGCATTTCACGCCGGGCAGCGCGGGCGACTACCGCAGCGTCGACACCCAGCTGCTGGGCATGGCGCTGACGCGCGTGACCGGCAAGCCCCTGGCCGACCTGCTCGCCGAGCGGCTGTGGGGGCCGATGGGCGCGGAGTCCGCCGCCACCTGGAACCTGGACCGGCCCGGCGGCATCGAGAAGGCGTTCTGCTGCCTGAACGCCACGGCGCGCGACTTCGCGCGGGTCGGGCAGCGCGTGCTTGAGTCCGGGCAGGGCGCAGGCCTGCTCCCGGCCGCCTGGGTGGCGCGCATCGCGCGTCCCGCCCCGCATCCGGTCGACGGCTGGGGCTACGCCGCGCAATGGTGGCAACTTGAGCCCACGGGCGGGCCGGACTTCGCGGCCGTCGGCATCCATGGCCAGTACCTGTACGTGCATCCCGGCCGGCGCGTGGTGATCGTCAAGCTCAGCGACTACGGCGAGAACCAGGACGAGCGCGAGACCTATCGGGCGCTGCGGGCGATCGCCGATCGTTGAGGCGGTGGCGTGGGGCGCAGGGGTTTGGCCGGATCACGGCCCCTGTCGGGCGAATCCGCGCCCGGGCGTGTCGGGCGGCGGCGCCTGTCGCGCGGCGCCCGCTACAGCAGGCCCGAGGTCAGCGCCTTGAGTGTAGCGGCCGCGCGGGTCGAGCATTCCAGCTTGCGGAACACGCTTTCGACGTGGGTGCGCACCGTGCTGGGGCTGATGTTCAGCGCGCGCGCCGCTTCCTTGTTGCTGGCCCCCAGGCTGATCTGCCGCAGCACTTCCAGTTCGCGCTGCGACAGCGCCGAGACGGCGCGGCGCGGGGCGGCGGTTTCGCCGCCCGCCGCGGCGATGGCGGCCTCGGCCACGTCGGCATCGTAGCGGCCGGCGGCGGCCTCCTGGCGCAGTTGCCGCGCCGCGTCCGTCAGCGCAAGCGCGGGACGCCAGGGACGGTCCTCGCGCAGCGCCTGCAAGGTTACACAGGCGGCCAGCACGCGTTGCGGCAGGGCCAATGCCGCGCCCGCCGCGCCGCGGAAATAGCCGCTGCCATCCAGCCGTTCGTAGGCATACGAGGCCAGTTCGGCGGCCTCGCTCAGGCCCTTGATCTGGCGCGCCGCGCGCGCGGTCCAGTAGGGCATCAGGCGCACCTGCTCCCACTGGTCCGGCGACAGCTTGCCGGCGGTGTTCCACAGGCGGTTCGGCAGCGCGGCGCGGCCGATGCCGTGGACCAGCGCGGCGGCCTGCAATTGCGCCTGCGTCGCCGCGTCCAGGTCGAGCCGCGCGGCGGTGGCCACCGCCAGCGCCGCCACCCGGCGCGAATAGCCGGCCAGCCAGGGCAGCTTGAGTTCGGCCACGTCGGCCAGCAGCGTCAGCGCGGCGGGCGCGCCGGGGCGGCCGCCGGCCAGGTTCCAGTCGGCGCCGTCGGGCGGATCGGCGTCGATCCGGTCGAGCCAGGCCGGGCCGTGGCGCGCGGCCAGCGCGGCGATGTCGGCGGGATACTTGGCGCCGGCCTGCTGGCGCAGGAAGTCCAGCGCGCTGTCGCGGCCATGGGCGCGGCTGAGGATCTCCAGGTCGCTGGCGGCGTTGACGATGAACGCCAGCGGCGAGACGGCGCCGCCGTCCAGCGCCTGCGGCATGCCCTTGCCATCGTGGCGCTCGAAGGCGTGGCGCAGACCGGTCACGACCGCGTCGGGCATGCCCAGGCTGACGGCAACGTCGCCGGAGATCTCGCAATGGATCAGCGCCAGCGGCACGATCAGCGACTGCGTGCGCGCGTCCAGCGGCGGCAGGGTCTGCGCCATCATGGCCTCGCGCGAGGCGATGTCGTCGCCCAGCAGTTCGGCGAAGCCGCCGGCGTTGGCGGTGCAGCCGGACCAGCGCAGCAGCGCCACCGCGCGGGCGTGGTCCTGGCCGGCCGCATCCAGGCCGTGCGCGGCGGCCAGCAGGCCCGCCAGGCAGGCGGTGCGGCGCGAATGGTCGGTGGCGCGGCCCATGCTGAGGTCGCCGATGAAGGCCATGGCCAGCACGGCGTCGGTCAGTTCTATGGCGCTATCGGCGATCATGGGGGCAGGCGGGGCGATGAATGGGGGCGGCAGGAGAGGGCGGGAAGGCGAGAACCGGCGCATCGGTCAATCATCCGATACCGCGCGACGGGCGGGAAAACGACACTGGCGTCAACCAAGCGCCACGTCGGCGCTGGACCCCGAAAAAGGAATCGTCATGAAGCGCCATATTATCGCAGCCTCCCTCCTGGTCGCCGGCCTGTTCGCCGCGCCCGTTTCGCAGTCGTTCGCCGCCGAACCGGCCGCCGCGCGGCCGTCCGTCGTCATCGTGCATGGCGCCTTCGCCGACGGCTCGGACTGGGCCAAGGTGGTCGCCCTGTTGCAGGCCAAGGGCGTGCAGGTGCAGGCGGTGCAGAACCCGCTGGAATCGCTGGCCGGCGACGTGGCCGCGGCCAACCGCGCCATCGACAACCAGCCCGGCAAGGTGGTGCTGGTCGGCCATTCGTGGGGCGGCACGGTGATCACCGAGGCCGGCAACCACCCCAAGGTCGCCAGCCTGGTCTACGTGGCCGCCTTCGCGCCCGATGCCGGCCAGTCGGTGGCGACGCTGACCGAGGGCACGCCCAAGGCGCCGGGTTCGGACAGCATCGGCGCCGACAGCCACGGCTGGCTGAGCCTGTCGCCCGCCGGCCTGGCGCGCGATTTCGCGCAGGATGTGCCGGCCGCGCAGGCCCGGGTGATGGCGGCCACGCAGGGCCCGATCAAGGCCAGCGCCTTTGGCGAAGCGGTGTCGACCGCCGCGTGGAAGACCAAGCCGTCGTGGTTCGTCGTCAGCAACCACGACCGCATGATCCTGCCGGCGCTGCAACACCAGATGGCCAAGCGCATCGGCGCCAAGGTCACCGACCTGCAGACCAGCCACGTGCCGCAGCAATCGCAGCCGGACGCCGTGGCGCGGGTGATCCTGGACGCGGTGGCGAGCGTGAAATGAGGGCTGTGACCGCCCGGGGACGTGACATCGGGCGGTCATGCATGAACGCCGCGCGTCCGTCGGGACACGCGGCGTTTCAGCATCCGGACGCCAGTTGTTCGAGCGGCGCGAGCCGCAGCACGTAGAGCGTGCCGGCGCGGCTGGCGATGATGCCTTCGCGGCGCCACTTGGAGAAGATGCGGCTGAGGGTCTCGGCCCGCATGCCGAGCTTGACGGCGATCTGCGAGTGGCTGAGCGGCAGGGTCAGCGGCTGGCCGGCCTGAGGCTTGCCGGCGCGCAGCACGTATTCGGCCAGGCGTTCCTGCGCCGAACTGGAGGTGAGCCAGTCGATCCGGTCGGTGTGATGCCGCACCAGCGCGGCGCCGTGGGCGGCGACGCGGCAGGCGAAGCGGCCGTCGTCGCGACACAGCTGCAGGAAGGCGCCTTGATGCAGCAGGCAACCATTGCCGTCGCGGCGGGCGCGGACATGATGCAGGTGGCGCGGCGTCGGCTCGAACATGGCCAGCACCGACAGCCAGCCGCCCGGGCCGACTTCGCCAAATACCTTGTCATCGCCATCGGCGGTGTAGCGCAGGCCCTGGACCAGCCCCTCGCACACCAGCAGGCACGCGGTTGCCGGCTGGCCTTCGGAAAACAGCGTATCACCCGCCTCGAAGCGCAGCCAATGGGCGCGCGCCGCCAGCGCGCCGAGCGCGGCGTCGGCGATGCCCTCGAACCAGGGATGGCGCCGCAACGCGGCGAGCAGAAGCGACTGAGACGAATTGACAATAGTCATTTGATCGGCGGAGGTGGATACCTAGAATTCGAATCGAAAATGATTCCTGTTCAAGATGCCCTCCCCGTGAAAAAATACAAGGCCTGGACCGCGCCGCAACCGCGCCGTCTTATAAATTCTCCCATTGCCTTGAGCGCCTTGTCGGCGGCGTTGTCATGGTCGTCTGGCGCGGCGGCGCAGGGTCCCGTGCGCTTTACCGACATGCTCGGCAACCCGGTCACGCAGGCCGCGCCTTCGACGCGCGCGGTCTCGCTGCCGATGCCGGGCGGCACGCTGTTGATGTCATTGGACGGCGGTTCGTCGCGCCACCTGGCGGGCATGCATCCCGACTCCTTTGCGCGCATGGCGGACCCGGTGCCGTCGCGCCTGTTCCCGCACATGGAAAGCGTGCGCTCGGACATTACCCGGTCGGGCTTCGTGCCGAACGTGGAAACCCTGCTGCAGATCCGTCCCGACATGGTGTGGCAGTGGGGTCACATGGGCGACGACCTGATCGCGCCGCTGCGCAACGCCGGCCTGCCGGTGGCGGCGCTGCTGTACGGCACCGACGTGCGCACCCGCGAATGGATCCGGCTGATGGGGCATTCGCTCGGGCGGGATGCGCAAGCCGCCCGGCTGCTGGCGTGGCGCGACGAGGTGCGCGCGCAGATCCTTCGCGTCACCGGCGGCCTGCGCGCCGACGAGCGGCCGGGCGTGCTGTACCTGTCGCGCTACCGGCCGCAATTGCGCACGTCGGGCGCGGGCAGCAGTTTCGATGACGACATCCAGCTGACTGGCGGGCGCAACGTGGCCGCGGCGGTGGTCGGCACCGGCCAATCGGTCGGCATCGAGCAGATCATGGCCTGGGCGCCCGATGTGATCCTGCTGAACAACTTCGAGTCGGGCCTGACGCCCGCCATGATCTATGCCGATCCGCTGTTCGCGGATATTCCGGCCGTGCGCAGCCATCGCGTCTACATGATTCCGGCCGGCG
Source organism: Achromobacter sp. HNDS-1 (assembly GCF_040084795.1). Taxonomy (NCBI): domain Bacteria; kingdom Pseudomonadati; phylum Pseudomonadota; class Betaproteobacteria; order Burkholderiales; family Alcaligenaceae; genus Achromobacter; species Achromobacter sp. HNDS-1. Next base: position 1,118,370 of record NZ_CP157584.1, on the reverse strand, counting down.
GCTATATCTGGGATCCCCCCAGCCAGGAATCGCCGTTGTACTGGCAGTGGCTGAGCCAGTTGTTGCATCCGAAGCGATTCGACTGGCCGCTGCGCGAGCGCATCGCGCAGGCCTACGCCTGGCTGTACGGCTATGACATCGACGCGGCCGATATCGACAAGGTGCTGCGCATGCGCTTGAACCAGGGAGCCGCCGGCTATGACCGCCTGCGCTGAACGGAATCCCGCGCGGGGCGACGATCGGCGGCGCGCCTGGCCCTGGTGGCTGATGATCGCCGCGGCGCCGCTGTCGGCCCTGGCCGCGTTGTGCGTGGGGCGTTATGCCTTGCCGGCCTCTCACGTGGGCGCCGCGCTGGCCGGATGGGCGCTGCCCGACGGCCTGGCATCCTGGCTGCCGGCCGTCGCCGACGCCGAGCGCCGGGTGGTATTGCTGGTGCGCCTGCCGCGGGTGCTGCTGGCGCTGCTGGCCGGCTCCAGCCTGGCGCTGTGCGGCGCGGCCTTGCAGGGCGCCTTCCGCAACCCCCTGGTCGGGCCGCAGATCCTCGGCATTTCGTCCGGCGCCGCGTTTGGCGGGTGCGCGGCGATCCTGCTGTTCTCGTCGCTGTGGGCGACGTTGGGATTCGCTTTCGCGGGCGGCCTGCTGGCGGTGGCCATCGTCTACCTGCTGGGCCGTTCGCGGGGGCGCACCACCATTCTGATGCTGGTGCTGGCGGGCGTGGTCACCAGTGCGTTCTTTTCCGCGCTGATCTCGCTGGCCACCTATTTCGCCGATCCCTACGACAGCCTGCCGGCGATCGTGTTCTGGCTGATGGGCAGCTTCGCCACGGCGTCCTACGTCAAGCTGGGGGCGGCGGTGGCGCCCATCGCGGCGGGCATGGGGCTGTTGTTCGCGCTGCGGTTCCGCATCAACGTGCTGTCGCTGGGGGACGAGCAGGCCAGCGCCATGGGGCTGGCGGTCGAGCCGCTGCGCTGGATGCTGCTGGGCTGCGCCACGCTGGTGGTGTCGGCCAGCGTGGCGGTGTCGGGCACGGTGGGCTGGGTCGGGCTGGTGGTGCCGCACATTGCGCGCATGCTGGTCGGCCCCGATCACCGCGTGCTGCTGCCCGCCAGCGCCTTGCTTGGCGGCACCTACATGGTGTGGGTCGATACCGTGGCCCGCAGCGCCACCAGCGCCGAGATTCCGCTGGGCGTGATCACCGCGCTGGTCGGCGCGCCCCTGTTCGCGTGGCTGTTGCGCCGCACGCAGGGCCGGGAGGCGGGCCATGCTTGAACTGGATCGCCTTGCCGTGCAGGCCGGCGGCCGCCTGCTGCTGTCCGACCTGTCGCTGCGCGTGCCGGCCGGCAGCGTGCTGGCCGTGCTGGGGCCGAACGGCCGGGGCAAGACCACTTTGCTCAAGACGTTGCTGGGGGTGCAGCCGCCGGCCGCTGGCGCGGTGCGCCTGCGCGGCCACGCCGCCTATGTGCCGCAGCGCACCGATTCGCTGTTCGCCTACGACGTGCTGGCCATGGTGACCATGGGCCGCGTGCGGCACCTGCGCTGGTGGGCCTCGCCCGGCCCGGGCGACCGCGACATCGCCCGCGAGTGCCTGCGCGCCGTGCGGCTGGAGCATCTGGCGGCGCGGCCGTTCCACGCGCTCAGCGGCGGCGAACAGCAGTTGGCCTGCATCGCGCGGGCCATGGCCAGCGCCAGCCCCATCATCGTGCTGGACGAGCCCAGCGCGGCGCTCGACCTGCGCAACCAGGACGTGATCCTGACGCTGCTGCGGCGGCTGGCGGGCGAGGGCATGACGGTGGTGTTCTCGACCCACCAGCCGCAGCACGCGCAGCACATCGCCGACCAGACCCTGTTGATGCATCCCGACGCCTGCGAGGCCGGGCCCACCGGGCAGATGTGCACCGACGAACGCCTGAGCCGGCTGTATGGATTGCCGGTGCGGGTAACCACCATCACCGCCGACCGCCGCGAGGTGCCGGGCGTGATTCCTCTTTTCCATTGAATCCGATGAACACCATCGTCTATTTGAATCACTGGACCGGCGACGGTCCCGCCGCGTTGACCGGCGGCGATGCGCCGCCGGCCGTCGCCGAACCCCTGTACGCCCTGCATCGTCTGGAACTGGCGGCGGTACGGGCCCTGCTGGTGCCGGCCAATACCGACCAGCGCTATCTGCTGTCGCAGCAGGCGCGGCTGGAGGCGTGGCTGCTGGCCGGTGGCACGATGGTGTTCAACGGCCACGTGGCCTATCCCTTCCTGCGCTGGCTGGCGCCGTTCGTGCCGGGCCCGGCGCGCGGCATCGAGGGACTGCGGCTGCACCGCGCCCAGGCGCATCCCGTTTTCGATGGCGTCGATCCCGAACACCTGACCTTCCGCCGCGGCGTGGCCGGCTTCTACGCGCGCGGCGGCAATCCGCCGCCGGCCGGCGCCAGCGTGCTGCATACGCTGGGGCCGGACGCGGTGCCGGTGGACTGGGTGCTGTCCTTGCCCGGCGGCGGCCGCCTGTTCACGCATTCCGGCAACGACATGTGGATGTATGCGGGCAGCGAGGACAGCACCCGCCGCATCGTGCCGCAACTGGTCGACTGGCTGCGCGGGGAGGCGGCATGATCCACGACGCCCATTCCGTTTCGAACCGGCGCGCGCCGGTGATCGCCGCGCTGGACGCCGGCACCTACTACCACCATCGCACCTTCCGCACGCCGGAACTGGCGGCGTACATCGACCGGGTGATCTACCTGCCGGAACTGGATGACGCCGCCCTGGAGGGCTGCGACGCCTTGATCGTGTCGTGCCGCATCAACCCCGAGCTGCTGGTGGCGCAGCGGGCGCGCCTGGCCCGCTTCCTGGCCGCGGGCAAGACGCTGGTGGCGATGGGCGAGACCGGCTCGCACCGCTGGCTGGATGGCGTGCGCTGGACCGATTGCGAAGTGAATTTCTGGTGGTGGAAGACGCCGGGGGCCGATCCCGGCCTGCGGCTGGCGGCGCCCGACCATTCGCTGTTTCGCTACCTGACGCTGGCCGACGTCACCTGGCACCAGCATGGCACCTATGCGCCGCCGCCCGGCGCGGTCTCGCTGGTCGACAAGGTCGGCGCCGGATCGGTGCTGTACGAGGACCGGTGCAGCACCGCGGGCCGGCTGATCGTCACCTCGCTCGATCCGATGTACCACCACGGCAGCTATTTCATGCCGGCCACCAGCCGCTTCCTGCGCGGCTTCCTGCCGTGGCTGAAAGACTCCACGCCCGCCGCCTGAGGCGGCTTCCTTCCCGCCTCCGGGCTATTGCGTTTTTTTCGTATGACTCATTCCTTCCCGTCCTCGCCCTTCGTCCGCGCCATCCTGCTGGCCGCCGCCAGCCTCGGCGCGCCCGCCATGGCCGCCGAGACCGCCGCGCAGCTTCCCGCCATTCGCGTCACGGCCGAAGACGCCGCCGTCGACGACGGCCGCCTGCATGCCATTGGCGCCACGCCGCCGCCGGCGACGCTCGACCATACAGTCACGCAATCGGTGTCGGTGGTGGATCGCCAGGACCTCGACCGGCTCAGCGCCATCAGCACGCTGGAGCTGCTGGGCAGGATTCCGAACGCCACCATCAATCTGGGCGGCGGCATTGGCGGCACCCTGTTCCTGCGCGGCATGGACACGCTCGATATGCGGGTGCCTGTGTTCATCGACGGCGATCGCTTTCGCGGCCGCAACAAATTGCAGTTCATGCTCATCAGCCCCACCGAGCTGGAAGCGGTCGAGGTGGTGCGGGGGCCTGATTCGGCGCGCTTTGGCAGCGATGGGCTGGGGGGCTTGATCAACTTCGTCACCAAGCGCGCCCATGGCAACCTGGAGCACGGGTTCACCGTGGATGGCGGCGAGGTGTCGACCACCTGGCAGAGCAATGGCAACGGCAGGCAGGCCAACGCGGCGCTGGAGGCGGCCGGCGATGGCTTCGACCTGCGCGTCTATGCCACCGGGCGGCGCGCCGGCAACTTCCACAGCGCCGAGGGCGCAGTGCCGAACAGTGATTTCCGCAGCGCGGGCGGCGGCATCGTGCTGGGCTACATGCCCGATGCGCGCCAGCGCGTCGAGATCAGCGGCCGCATGGCGCACGTCAACGAAGGCTGGGCCGGCACGGTGCCGCCCTATCCGCTGGCCACCACCCGCAGCAATCCCCTGAACGTCAAGCAGGGAAGGCTGGCCTATCGGGGCGAGTTCGACGGCGCGATCAGCGAATTGCGCGCCAGCGTCTACGTCAACGAATTCGACACCACGCTGGTGGTGCACAACCAGGCCAATCCAAATCGCGTGCTGGATGTGCAGCGCCACGTGCCAGGGCCACTGGCCTACGGGGGAAGTCTCGCGGCAACGCTTCCGTGGGCCACTGTCGCCACCACGGTCGGCATGGATTTCATGCATGAAAACTGGCCCGGCCAGGGGCGGCGAACGCAGGTAACAGCGCGTCAGCCCGACGGCGGCACGATCGTCAATCGCGGTGCTTGGGTTCCCAGCGGACCGGCCCGCTACCAGACCAATATCGGCGCATTCCTCAGCAATGAGTGGACCATTTCGCCGAAATGGACGTTGACCGCCGGCGGTCGCCTGGATTGGTACCGTTCCGATGTCGACCTTGACCCCTTGCCGTCGCCCGATCTGCTGCCGGCTTTCCGCGCGGCGCGGAACAACCAGCAGACCGCCACCACGGGCAGTCTGGGACTGTCGTACCGCGCCACCCAGGTGATCGAACTGCTGGGCAGCGTCGGCAATTCGTTCCGCATGCCGTGGATCTTCGACATGTTCGACGCCGGCTTCACGGGCGCCAGCTATTCCTTCCCCAACCCCCAGCTCAAACCCGAGCGCGGCATCAACGTCGATGTGGGGACCCGCCTGCATTTCGAGGATGCCAGCGTTGGCCTGACCGCGTTCCGCAGCGATTTCCGTGACTTCATCGAGAACGTCAACACCCAGTACAACGGCCTGCCCGCCACGCAAAAGGCGAATGTGGGCAAGGTCCGGGTGCAGGGCCTGGAAAGCGACTGGCGCTGGCAGGTGACGCGCGCGCTCAACCTGTATGGCAGCGCGGGCTACCTGCATGCCACCAACCGCATCACCCACCGGCCGTTGCCCTCCATCGCCACGCTCAGCGGCCTGATGGGGGTGCAGTATGTCGGCCCGAATGACGCCTATGCCTTCGGTGCCGAATTGCAGTGGGCCAAGGGGCAGGGCCGTTATGACGACCGCAAGGAATACCCGGCGGCCGGCTTTGGCGTGGTCAACCTGTCCGCGCAATTGCAGCTGGACCGGCTGGGCTTGCCGAAGGTGGGCAATACCCAGGCGGTGTTCAGCATCAACAACCTGTTCGACCGCGCGTATCGCACCGCCGCCACGGCGTCGAATGTCAATTACCCCATGACGGGCCTGAATCCGTTGCTGCAGCCGGGGCGCAGCGTCAATGTGACGTTGCGGACGCGGTTCTGAGCCTGGCGCGCGGGGCCCTGTTGCCCCGCGCGCCGGCTTTCATCGCCGCCGCGCACGGCGGTGTTTCTCCGGCCTTCGGGCTTTGCCTTTGCCTTCCTGTATGACTCATCCCTTTCCGCCTTCGCCCTTCGTCCGCGCTTTCCTGCTCGCGGCCACCACCCTTGGCGCGCCCGCCGTGGCCGCCGAACCCGCGCAGTTGCCGGCCATCCGCGTCACGGCCGGCGACGGCGCGGACGACGGCCGCCTGCACGCCATCGGCGCCACGCCGCCGCCGGCGACGCTGGACCATGCGGTGACGCAATCGGTGTCGGTGGTCGACCGCCAGGACATCGACCGGCTCAGCCCCATCAGCACCCTGGAGCTATTGAGCCGGATTCCCAACGCCACCATCAACCACACGGGCGGCATTGCCGGCACGGTATTCCTGCGCGGCATGAATACCAATGACATGCGGGTGCCTGTCTTCATCGACGGTAATCGCTTCCGTGGCCGCAATACCCTGCAATTCATGCTGATCAGCCCGACCGAGCTGGAGCAGGTCGAGGTGGTGCGGGGGCCGGATTCGGCGCGCTTCGGCAGCGATGGGCTGGGCGGCCTGATCAACTTCGTCACCCGGCGCGCCCACGGCAATCTGGATCATGCATTCCAGCTCAATGGCGGCGAGGTGTCGGCCTCGTGGCGCAGCAACGCCAACGCGCTGCAGGCCAACGCCGCGCTCGAAGCCGCCGGCGACGGCTTCGACCTGCGCGTGTATGCCACCGGCCGGCGCGCCAGCAATTTCCGCAGCGCCGCCGAAGAAGTGCCCAACAGCGGCTTTCGCGGCGCGGGCGGCGGCATCGTGCTGGGCTACATGCCCGACGCGCGCCAGCGCATCGAGATCAGTGGCCGCATGGCGCACGTGAACGACGATGCCGCCGGCGCGGTGCCGCCGTATCCGCTGGCCAGCAGCCACCGCGATCCGCTGGCCGTCAAGCAGGGCAAGCTGGGCTATCGCGGCGAGTTCGATGGCCTGATCAGCGAGTTGCGGGCCAGTCTTTACGTCAACGAATTCGACACCACCCTGGCGGCCCACAACGAGGTCAATGCGGCGCGCGTGGTCGATGTGCGCCGTCATGTCATCGGACCGCTGGTCTACGGCGGCAATTTCGCGGCGACCATCCCGTGGGCCAAGGTCGCCACCACGCTTGGCATGGACTTCATGCATGAAACCTGGCCGGGCCAGAAGCTGCGCACCTGGACGACGGTGCGCCAGCCCGACGGCGGCACCACCACCAACCGTGGCGACTGGATCCGCAGCGGACCGACCCGTTACCAGACCAACATTGGCCTGTTCCTGAGCAACGAATGGAATCCCGCGCCAAAATGGACGGTGAGCGCTGGCGGCCGCTTCGACTGGTACCGTTCCGACGTCGGCCTGAGCCCGTTGCCATCGCCCGATCTGCTGCCGGCCTTCCGGGCCGCGCAGAACAATCAGCAAACGGCGACTACCGGTAGCCTGGGCCTGTCATACCGGGCCACGGAGGTGATCGAATTGCTCGGCACCGTTGGCAATTCATTCCGCATGCCATGGATTTTCGACATGTTCGATGCCGGCTTCACGGGCACCAGCTACACCTTTCCCAATCCCCAGCTCAAGCCTGAGCGCGGCGTTAACGTGGATGCCGGGACGCGCCTGCATTTCGACGATGCCACGGTTGGCCTGACGGCATTCCGCAGCGACTTTCGCGATTTCATCGAAAGCGTCGACACGATGTATCTGGGGCTGCCGGCGACGCAGCGCGCGAACGTGGGCAAGGCGCGCGTGCAGGGATTCGAAAGCGACTGGCGCTGGCAAGTGACCCGCGCGCTCAACCTGTATGGCAGCGCCAGCTATCTGCACGCCACCAACCGGGTGACGAACCGGCCGTTGCCGTCCATCGCTGCGCTCAGCGGCTTGATGGGGGTGCAGTATGTGGGGCCGAACGAGGCCTACGCCCTGAGCGGGGAATTGCAGTGGGCCAAGGGGCAGAGCCGCTACGACGAGCGCAAGGAATATCCGGCCGCCGGCTTCGGCGTGGTCAACCTGTACGCGCAACTCCAGCTGGATAAGCTCGGATTGCCGCGGGCCGGCAATACCCAGGCCGTGCTGGGCGTCAGCAATCTGTTCAACCGCGCCTACCGTAGCGCGGCCACGGCCTCGAACGTGAATTACGCCATGACGGACCAGAATCCATTGCTGCAGCCGGGACGCAGTTTCAACCTGACGCTGCGGACGCGGTTTTGACGTTTTTCGGTCGCGGGAACCGAACCCCGCCGCGCCGGTCCATCGCCAACGGATCGGCCGCCGGCCATTCCGCTTGATATATCAAGGAAGACCTCATGTTCGGAATTGGAATCGCCCTGGCCATTCTTGGCGCCGTGTGCCTGCACGCGGCGATCGGCACGCATCGCGCCGGGTGTGAGCGCCGCGACAGTTATGCCCTGGCGGGGCTGGGCATCGTCGCGGGAAGCGGCGGCGCGTTGTTGCTGGTCTAGGCGCCGCGCTCGCAGGCAGGCGGGCGTCCCGGCCTCGGGACGCCCGTTTTTTACCAGTAGTACTTCACCGACGCCACTACCGTGCGGCCGTTGCCGTACATGCACACGCCGTACGACTGGCAGCCGCTGACATAACGCTTGTCGAACAGGTTGGCGGCGTTCAGGGCGAAACGCCAGTTCGGCATTTCGTAGTGCAGGCCGGCGTCGTAGACGGTGTAGCTGGGGATCTTCAGCGAGTTGTCGGCCGCGCCCGCGGCCGAGCTCTGGTAGCGCACGCCCGCGCCGGCGCCGAAGCCTTCCAGCGGCCCGGTGCGCCAGGTCCAGTCGGCCCACAGCGAGGCCATCTGGCGCGGACGCGGGATGTCCACCGGCCACTTGCCCTGGGTCTCGTCGTTGGCCTTGGTGATCTTGACGTTCTGGAACACGTAGGCGCCGACGATGGACAGTTCGGGCGTGATCTTGCCCACGGCGCTCAGCTCGACGCCCTGCGAGCGCACCGCGCCGGTCTGCACGTAGCTGCTGTTGGTCGGGTCGTTCGGGTTGTTGGTGACGACGTCGGTCTGCTTGATCTGGTAAATGGCGGCGTTCAGCGTCAGGTTCTTGCCGTCGGGTTGCCAGCGCAGGCCGGCCTCGATCTGTTTGCCCTGGGTCGGCTTGGCCCAGTTGCCGTCGGCCAGGCGGGTGTTGGAGACCGGGTTGAACGAGGTCGAATAGCTGACGTAGGGCGACAGGCCGTAATCGCCAAGATAGGTCAGGCCGACGCGGCCGGTGACGGCCTGGTCCAGCTGCGCGGCGCGGGTGTCGGCCTCGCGGTCGTTCTGGCGGGTGCGGGCCCAGTCCTTGCGGCCGCCCAGCGTCAGCACCCAGCGGTCCCACTTGATCTGGTCCTGCGCGTACAGGCCCACCGTGTTCATGACGGTATAGGTGTCGGTGCGCGGGAAGGCGTTGGGGCCGTAGAAGATCGAGCGGTTGATCGGCGTGTAGACCGGGTGGTAGACGTTGAGCGACGGCGCCAGCGCCATCCATTCGCTGTCGATGGTGGACTGGCGGCTGTATTCCAGGCCGGTCAGCAGCGTGTGTTCGAGCGCGCCGGTGCGGAATCTGGCCTCGGCCTGGTTGTCGATGTCGAAACGGCTGTAGTTGAATTGGAAGCGGCCGGCATAGCGCGTGATCGTGGCCTGGGTCGGGTCGCTGTCATCCAGGCCGCCGCCCCAGACCGAACGGTTATTCAGCTGCAGGTGCATCAGGCGCGTGTTCTGGCGCAGGGTCCAGACCGAATCCAGTTTGTGTTCCAGCGCGTAGCCGACCGACCATTGCTTCTTGTGATAGTCGTTGAAGTCCGGTTCGCCGGTATAGACGTCGCGCGAAATGCGGCCATTGGGATTGGACAGCACCGTGCCCTGGGCGGGCAGGAAATTGGTGTTGATGTCGCCCCAGTCTTCCAGGTAGGTGGCCGACAGCGTCAGGCTGGTGGCTGCGCTGGGCTGCCAGCGCAGCGACGGCGCGAACACCACGCGCTGGTCCTTGTTGGGGCCGGTCTGGGCGTTGCCGTCGCGGCCCACGCCCAGGATGCGGTACGACAGCGTGCCGTCCTCGTTGAGGCTGTCGCCGAGGTCGAAACTGAGCTGCTTGCGGGCGTAGTTGCCGACCTGGGTCTCGATTTCGCGGATGCGCTCGCCGTTGGCCAGCTTGCTCTGCACGTCGACGATGGCGCCGGGGTCGCCCTGGCCGTACAGCACCGAGGTCGGGCCGCGCAGCACGGTGATGCTGTCGATCAGGTAGGGATCGACGCGCCAGCTGGCCAGGTTGAGCGTGTTGGGCACCTGCAGGCCGTCGACGTAGGCGGTGGGGGTGAAGCCGCGCAGGGCCGAATACCAGTCGGAACGGTTGTCCGAGCCATAGCTGGAGAAGCCGGGCACGTAGTGCAGCGCCTGGTTGATGTCGGTGGCGCCGGTCATCTCCAGCTGCTGCGCGGTGACCACGTTGATGGTCTGCGGGATCTCGTTGAGCGCGGTGTCGGTCTTGGTGCCGGTGCGGCTGCGGCGCGCCACCAGGCCTTCGATCGCGTCGCCCCGGGTGTCGCCATAGACCGAGACGGTGGGCAGCGTGGCGGTGTCGGCGGCGGGCGGCTGCACCACCGCGGTGTTGCCGGTGATGCGCGCGACCAGGCCCGTGCCGGCCAGCAGGCGGTCCAGCGCCTGTTGCGGTGTCAGGGTGCCACTGATGGCGGGCGCGCGCCGGTCCTGCACCGCTTCGGGCAGGTAGTAGACCTGCAGATTGGTCTGGCGGCCCAGTTGCAGCAGCGCCTGCGCCAGCGACTGGGCGGGCAGGTTGATCTTGACGGCGGCGGCTTGCGCGTGGGCGGCGGACGGCGCGGCGCCCAGGGCGACGGCGAGGGCAAGGGTCAGGGTGCCGAGGGCGGCATGCAGCGGCGTGGCGCGGGGGCGCGGGAGGCGGGTGGGCCTGGCGGAAATCTGGGTCACGATGGCGCTCGATCGGGGCGGCGGTTTCCGCTAGGAAACCGGCCGGCGGGTTCATGCGGGGCGACAGCCTCCGCTTACCTGCTAAGAGCGGATCGGACGCCGAACCCCGTAATGATTCTCAACCCAAAATGGAAACAAGATGTATCTCCGGCCGGGCCGGCCGGGCGGCGCGAGGGGGCGGCGTTGCAAGCGGCGCGGTGGCGGTCGCCGCGCGGCGCTGGCGAGGGCGGAAAGCGGAAATGCGGGGGCGGGGCGCGGAGGGCGGCCTGGACGGAAGACGCGGCGCCGGGTCAGCGGGCGATGATGTCGCTGCCGCCGTCGGCGCGCGGCGTCACGCGCACGGGGATCAGGGCGGGCAGGGCGGCCAGGAACCCGCGGGTGTCGTCGACGTCGAACACGCCGGCGATGCGGATGCCGCGCAGCGCGGCGGCGACCCGGATGGGCTGTTCGCGGTAGCGGTTGATCTCGTCCACCACCTGCGCCAACGGCACGTTGTCGAAGACCGCCTTGCCCTGCCGCCAGGCGGTGAGCGTGGCCACGTCCACGGCTTCGGCCCGCAAGGCGTCGCCCGCGTGGGTCAGGCTGACGCCCTGGCCGGCGGCCAGCAGCACCCGTTCGCGCCGCCACCAGGCGCCGGTGGCAACCTCGACCGAGCCGGATTCGACCGCCACCGCCAGCCGCTGGCGGTCATAGCGCACGTTGAAGCGGGTGCCGGTGACGCGCACGCGGCCCAGGTCGGTGTCGACGACGAAGGGCCGCGCCTTGTCCGGCGACACCTCGAACAGGATCTCGCCGGCGTGCAGCGCCACGTGCCGTTCGTCGCGGGTGTAGCGCACGTCGGCCTGGGTGGCGGTGTTCAGCGTCAGGACCGAGTCGTCCTGCAAGGCCACCCGGCGGCGCTCGCCGCGGGCGGTGGCGTAGGCCTGTTCGAACAGCGTCGGCGCCGGCCCCCAGAGCGGCCAGGCCAGACCGGCGCCGGCGGCGGCGCAGGCGGTGGCGGCCAGGCCCCACGTCAGCCGGCGGCGTTGCGGCGATGGCGGGGGCGGCGCCGGCCGGCGCGAGAGCAGGGCGCGCAGGTCGCGGTCGGGCACGGCCTGGGTCAAGCCCCACACCTGCAGCATCTCCTGGTAGGCGCGTTCGTGCGCGGCGTCGGCCTGGCGCCAGGCCTCGAACTGGCGCCGTTCGCCGGCCGTCATCAGGCCGCCGCGGTCGCGCGCGAACCAGTACGCGGCGGCGTCCAGGGGATCGCTCGGCAGGTTGGGAACGGATGTCATGGCGAATAAGCGTGCAGCCGGGTGTGCAGGTGGCGCATGGTACGGGTCAGGTATTTTTCCACGCTGCTGACCGACAGGCCCATGTGGCTGGCGATTTCCGGCACGGTCCAGCCTTCCAGGCGGTGCCAGGCGAAGACCGCGGCGCAGGGCTCGGGCAGTTCGTCCAGCGCCTGCCGCAGCGCGCGCGACAGTTGCGCGGTGCGCGCGCCGGCCTCGGGGCTGTCCTGCGCGGGGTGTTCGTCTTCGTCCAGGTCGTGCAGCGGCACGGCGGCGCTGCGCACCTGCTGGTGATACTGGTTGGCCAGGCCGTGGTAGATGCTGCGGTGCAGGTAGGCGCGCGGATTGCGGATGGCCGAGACGTCGCCTTCCAGCATGTTGGCGATGGCGTCGTGGGCGGTGTCCTCGACGTCGCCGCTGGCGTGGCCCTTGCGCTTCCATGTGCCCAGCAGCTCGCGATAGTAGGCGAGCCAACCATGTTCGGCGGGGCGGGTCCGGCGCATGCGGGGGCAACGTGGAAGGGACGAAGCCGCCGATTATTGCAAATAAGAATAATTCTTGTAAAGCCGGCCGGGGCGCGCGGGCTGCCGCCCCGGCCGGCGCCGCCGCTACAGCGCGCGGCTATGCTGACCGGCGCCCAGCGCGCCGCCGCGCTGGCGGGCGGCCTCGCGCTCCGGCGTGGGCAGGTAGATCGCGCACAGCAGGTTGGCGCCGGCAATGATGGCGAACATCAGCGCCATCGGCTGCCAGGTCAGGCCGAAGGTATGCGCCACCCACAGGCCCACCAGCGGCGTGGTGCCGCCGAAGATCGCGCCGCACAGCTGGAAGCTGAGCGAGATGCCGGTGTAGCGCATCTCCACCGGGAAGGCCAGCGGCAGGTAGGGCGCCAGCACCGCGTAGTAGGCGCCGATCAGGAAGATGGCGGTGAGGATGCCGATGGCGATGTTCTGGATGTCGCCGGTCAGGATCAGCATCATCATCGGCACGGCCCACAGCGTCGACAGCGCGGTGACCCAGATCAGGAAGCGGCGCTCGCCGACGCGGGTGGCGATGTACGAGGCGATCGGGAAGCTGATCAGCTCGACCACGCCGGCCCAGGTCACCACGTCCAGGATCTGGCTGCGCGTGATCTTCAGGTAGGTGGTGGTGTAGGTGATCATCAGGGTGGTGACGAAGTAGAACCCCGAGATGCCCAGCAGGCACAGGCCGATGCCCAGCAGCAGCGCGCGCTTGCGTTCGCGCAGCACCATGCTGATGGGAGCGGTGCTTTCCTTTTTCTTTTCCTTCAGGCGCGCTTCCAGTTCGGGACTTTCGTTGACGCCGCGGCGGATGACGAAGGCCACCAGCACCAGCACGCCGCTGATGATGAAGGGCAGGCGCCAGCCCCACGACAGGAAGTCCTCTTTGGGCAGGTCCGACACCAGGCGGAACACGCCGGTGGCCAGGATCAGGCCGATGGGGCTGCCGTACTGCGGCGCCGAGGCCAGGAAGGTGCGCCACTTGGGCGGCGCGTGTTCGGCCGCGATCAGCACCGCGCCGCCCCATTCGCCGCCCACCGCGATGCCCTGCACCAGCCGCAGCGCGACCAGCAGCACCACGGCGGCCAGGCCGATCGAATGGTATGACGGCAGCAGGCCGATCAGCGTGGTGGCCACGCCCATCAGCAGCAGCGTGATGACCAGGCTCTGCTTGCGGCCGACGCGGTCGCCGAGATGGCCGAACAGCACCGCGCCCACCGGCCGCGCGAAAAAGCCGATGGCGAAGGTGCCGAGCGAGGCCAGCGTGCCCATGAAGGGATCGTTGGTGGCGAAGAACACGTCGCCGAACACCAGGGCGGCCGCCGTGGCATAACAGTAGAAGTCGTACCACTCGATCATGGTGCCGAAGAATGCGGCGGCCGCCGCCCTGACCGGCTGTCTGCGGCCATTCTGGTCTTGCATGGAATTCCCCTTGTTTGTCGCGGCTTTCCACGGTGGCGCCGCATTGGATACGGCGTTGACGATAGCAACTACTGGCTATATCTTGTATAGCCACAATCCAATCAGAGATAGGTCCACTTCATGAAGGAAGTCCTGCTCGCCGACCTGCTTTCCGGCGCGCTCTCGCGCGAGTCGGCCGACCCGCTGCAAAAGCAGATCTACGACATCGTGCGGCGCGGGGTGCTGGACCACACGCTGGTGGCGGGGCAGCGCCTGCCGTCGTCGCGCGTGCTGGCGCAGGAGCTGGGCATTTCACGCATCACGGTGACGCTGGCCTACGAGCGGCTGATCGCCGAGAACTACCTGAGCGCGCGCGGCGGCAGCGGCACCTTCGTCGAGAAGACCGTGGACCGGCCGCTGCTGCCGCCGGCCTCGCCCGAACACGTGCAGCGCCACGTGCCGGGCCTGTCCACGCGCGGCGAAGGCATCGCCGGCGGCGCGGCGGGGCTGGGCCAGCACACCGGCGCGTTCGTGCCGGGCGTGGCCGACGCCAGCCTGTTTCCGTTCCACCTGTGGCGCCGGCTGGTGTCGCGCCACCTGGGCAAGTCGAACCTGGCGCTGTCGGGCTACGCCAAGGACGGCGCGGGTTTCCTGCCGCTGCGCGAGGCCATCGCCAGCTACCTGCGGTTGGCGCGCGCGGTGGTGTGCGAGCCGGAGCAGGTCATCGTCACGGCGGGCACGCACCAGTCGATTGATCTGTGCGCCCGTATGCTGACAGAGTGGGGCGACGCCGCGCTGGTGGAAAGTCCCTGCCACTGGGCCTTTCCGCCGGTGCTGGCGGCGGCCGGCGTGCGCGCGCATGCCGCCGTGCTCGATGACCAGGGCCTGGACCTGGCGGCCAGCAAGCTGCCGCGCCGGGCGCGGCTGTTGATCACGAGTCCGTCGCATCAGTACCCGACCGGCGTGGTGATGCCGCTGGCGCGGCGCCTGGAGCTGCTGCAGGCGGCGCGGGCGCGCGGCCTGTGGGTGCTGGAGGACGACTACGACAGCGAGTTCCGCTACGACGGCGCGCCGATCCCGTCGCTGCAGGGCCTGGACGCCGACGGCCGCGTGATCTACCTGGGCACCTTCAGCAAGACCATGTTCGCCGGCCTGCGCATGAGCTACATGGTGGTGCCGCCGCAGGTGGCCGAGTCGTTCTCGCGGGCCTGCGCCAGCATCTATCGGCCGGGGCAGTTGCATCTGCAGGCGGCGCTGGCGGATTTCATGGCGGACGGCCATTTCTCGCACAACATCAAGCGCATGCGCACCGAGTACGCGCAGCGCCAGATCGTGCTGCGCGACGCGCTGGCGGCGCGCGTCGGCGATCAGGTGCGGTTGTCGCAGGCGCGGGCCGGCCTGCATGTGTATGCGCGGCTCGATCGCAAGGTGTCGGTGCCGCGCCTGGCCGAGGCCGCCCGCGACGAGGGCATCGTGCTGGGGCAGCCGCATTACCTGCCGGATGCCGCCAGCGTGGCGTCGCCCGCGGTGGTGCTGGGATATGGCGGCGTGCCATGCGAGCGCATCGACGACGGGGTGGCGCGCTTTGCGCGGGCGCTGGGGCGGGCCGGGGAGAACCGGCCCGCGCGCCGGGCGCGTCGTTGAGCCTTGTCGTTGCGTCCAGGCGGCCGGTCGCCGCGGTGACGCCCGATGATGCAACTCGGCAGCGAATCACGGGGTGGCCCGCCGCCTCCCGCGGCCCCCGTTGTGGTGACTGGAGCCAGCGTAGAGGACGCGCGCCGCGCCGTTCTGCCGCCTACAGTTGCGCCAGGGTCTCATCCGCCGCCGCCAGCAGCAGGTCGGCGTGTTCCCGCGCGAACGGCAGCTGCGGCCGCAGCTTGAGCACGTTGCCGTGCAGGCCGGTGGCGCTGAGCAGCACGCGGCGCTGGCGCATCAGGTTGACGAAGCGGTGCGTCTCTTCCCTGGCGGGCGTCTTCGCGGCGCGGTCCCGCACCAGTTCGACGCCGATGAAGAGGCCATCGCCGCGCACGTCGCCGATGAGCGCGTGGCGCTCGGCCAGCGCGCGGAAACCGTCGCGCAGGTACTGGCCGGTGCGGGCGGCGTTGGCCTGCAGGCCTTCGTCCTCGATCACCGAGAGCGTGGCCTGGGCCGCGGCGCAGGCCACCGGATTGCCGCCGAAGGTATTGAAGTAGCGCGCCTCGCGGCCAAAGCGTTCCAGGATGTCGGGGCGCGAGACCATGGCGGCGATGGGGTGGCCGTTGCCCATCGGCTTGCCCATGGTGACGATGTCCGGCACGAGATCGTGGCGCTGGAAGCCCCACATGCACGAGCCGGTGCGGGCGAAGCCGGCCTGCACTTCATCGGCGATGAACAGGCCGCCGGCGTCGCGGATGGCCTGCGCCGCCGGCGCCAGGAAGCCGGCCGGGTCGCTGTAGACGCCGTCGCTGGACAGGATCGTGTCCACCAGCAGCGCGGCCGGCTTGATGCCGTGGCGCCGCAGGTCGTCGATGGCGGCCTGCACCTGCTGGCCGAACCATTGTCCGAGGGTGGCCGGGTCGTGGCGGTAGCTGTCGGGCGCGGCCACGGCGCGGGTGTCCACGCCCAGCGGCACGGCCTGGCCGAGAGACGGCGACACGGCGGCCACCGCGGCGGTGACGCCGTGGTACGCCAGCTGCGTGACGATGACGCCGGTGCCGCCGGTGTGGCTGCGCGCCACGCGCAGCGCCAGGTCGTTGGCCTCGCTGCCGGTGCAGGTGAAGATGACCTGCGACAGCGGTTGCGGGAACGTCGCCAGCAGGCGCTCGGCGTAGTCCAGCACGCCGTCGTGCAGGTAGCGGGTGTGGGTGTTCAGCACCGCCGCCTGCTCGGCGATGGCGCGCACCACGCGCGGATGGCTGTGGCCCACCGAGGCCACGTTGTTGTAGGCGTCCAGGTAGCGCTCGCCGTCGGCGCCGTAGAGCCACACGCCTTCGCCGCGCACGATGTGCAGCGGCTGGTCGTAGAACAGGCGGTAGGCCGGCCCCAGTACGCGCTGGCGGCGGGCGATCAGCTCGCGTTCGGCCGGCGGCAGCGCGTCGGCCGCGGCGGGGTCGAAGGCGTTGAGCATGGCTTGGTCTCGGCTCATACAAGAGTCTCCATCGGGGTCTGGCTGGCGGCCAGCAGGATGTCGCTGGCCTGCTGTCGGGGCAGGGCGTCCAGGCGCGCCAGGCCGGTCCAGGCCAGGCCGTTGTTGCGCAGGATGTACTGGCGGTTTTCGGGGTGCTGCTGCGCGCGCCAGCCGGTGATGGCCACCGTGATCAACAGGCGCGTGGCGATCAGGTCGGGCAGCAGCGCGATTTCGGTGTCGGTCAGCGGCAGCGTCTGGTGGTAGCTGGCCAGGCACTGGCGCAGGCCCGCCGACAGCGGGTCGGGCGCGTCGTCGAGCAGATAGGCGGCGGCCACGGCCAGGTCCTGCGCCAGCGGCGCGCGCACCATGTCGCCGAAGTCGAGCAGCGCCGCGATCTGTTCGGGATCGTCGCGCGCCACCATCACGTTGTAGGGGTTGAGATCGTTGTGGATGACCTGGCGCCGCAGCCCGCCCAGGCGCGGCCGCAGGTCATTGGCGAAGCGTTCGAGCTGGCGCTCGGCCAGCCGGCGGCGGTCCGCCTCGGGAATCTTCGGCAGCAGGTCGGCGATGCGGTCGGCGTGCTGCAGGTCCCACAGCAGTTCGTGGTCGGCCATGGCGTGGTCGAAGCCGGCCAGGGCCAGGTCGAACTGCGCCAGGGCCCGGCCCAGCGCGCGGTACTGCGCCGGACTGCGCGCCACCTGGTGCAGCGGCACGCCCTGCACGAAGGTCATCAGCCGCAATGCCCGGCGCGCGCCGTCGCCGGCGTCGTGCCAGTGCACGTAGTCGCCTTGCAGGCCCGGGACCAGGCGCGGCACCGGCGGCTCGCCGCCGGCCCGCATGAGGCGCAGTTGCGCCTGGGTGTGGAAGTCGGTGACCGCCGGGTCCTCGGCCGGGTGGGTGGCCTTGAGCACGTAGGCGCCGCCGGCGGCGTCGCGCAGCAGGAAGTTCTGGTCGCGCTCGCTCGACAGCAGCGTGGCCTGGGCCAGCAAGCCGTAGTGGTGTTGCGCCAGGGCCTCGGCCTGTGACAGGGACAGCTTGGGCGGCTCGGCCGCGAACAGCGCCTGGCCGGCGCTGGGAAGGTTGCCGCCGCTCATGCCTGACGCTCTTCCAGGCCGCACCACTCGGCGATGAACAGGGCGATGGTCTGGGTGACCTTGCGCACCGATTCCAGGTTGACCGCTTCGTCGTAACCGTGCGGCATGCGGCATTCCGGGCCGTAGACGATGGCCGGGGTGTCGGCGTACAGGCCGTAGAAGCGGGCGTCGGTGGCGGCCGACGTGGCGTATTCGCGCAGCGGTTCGCCGAACACCTGCTCGTGCGCGGCGCGCAGCGCGGCCTCGGCCTCGTCGGCGTTCCGCAGTTCGTAGCCCTCGGCCATGAAGCCGTGGTAGACCACCTTGGGCGGATGCTTGGCCAGGAACGGATCGCGCGCCGCGGCCTGGGCCACGAAGGCCTCGATCTCGGCGCGCGCGGCTTCCAGGCTCTGGCCCGGATAGACCGCCACGCGCATGTCGAAGGTGCACCAGGCCGGCACGCTGGACGGCCAGTCGCCGCCAGCGATCTTGCCGAGGTTGAAGCGGATGGGGTGAGGGTGGTCGCAGAAGTGGCGGTGGTCGCACTTGTTGGCGTTCCAGCGCGTTTCCAGCTCGTCCAGCGCCTGGATCAGGAAGATCGCCTTCTGGATGGCGTTGGCGCCCGCGCCGGTGAAAGCGGCCGAGGCGTGCTGGGGGTCGCCTTCGACCTGCACCTGGAACCACATCGGCCCGACCTGGGCGCGCATCAGCATGGGCAGCAGCGGTTCCGGGATGAAGGCGGCGTCGGCGCGATAGCCGCGCGCCAGGCAGGCCAGGGCGCCGTTGCCGGTGCATTCCTCTTCCACCACCGACTGCAGGAACACGTCGCCGGCCGGCGCCAGGCCGATCGCGGCGAGCGCGTCCATGGCCGACAGGCAGGCGACCAGGCCGGATTTCATATCGCCCGCGCCGCGGCCGTGCATCCAGCCGTCGACGATGGCGGGGTCGTACGGGTCGCGGCTCCATTGCGCCAGCGGGCCGACCGGCACCACGTCGATGTGACCGTTCAGGATCAGCGAGCGGCCTTTCAGGCTGCGGGCGCGGTGCGCGCCGACCACGTTGTAGGCGTTGTCATAGGACACCGCCACCGGCGAAAAGCCGGGCAGGTGGCGGATGGCCTCGACGTCGATGCGCCAGCGGTCCACGGCGTAGCCGCGTTCGGCGTAGCGCGCCGCCATGAAATCCTGCGCGGTGGTTTCTTCGCCGCGCTGCGACGGCAGGCGCACCAGTTGCGCGGTCAGTTCGGTCTGGGCCGCGAAGCCCGCGTCCACGGCTTGGAGGATGCGCTGGCGCAGCGCCGGGGTCAGTTCTGGCATGGATGTGCTCGAGGTTGACAGGGAACCCGGCCATGCTAGGGAAAATTGGATTGGTGAAAAATAGCCAATCCGGGTTATTTGATATAGCCACTTTGCGGCTGCGGCCTCTTGATGCCCTGGCGCCGGTCAGTCCGCCAGGGGGCGGGTCATAGCAGGAACAAGAGCGACGCGGCCACCAGGGTCGGCGCCAGTGCGCCGGCCAGCAGCCCGGGCATGCTGACCGCGCCGTTGTCGAACCCGCCGCGCAGCAGGGCGACCCCGGCGGGGTTGGGCGCGTTGGCGATCACCGTCAGGCCGCCGCCGGCGACCGCGCCCGCCACCAGCATGTACTGCGCCTGCGCCGGAATGCCGTCGATCAACGACCCCAGGTAGGTCAGGGCGGCATTGTCGGTGACGGCGGTCAGGGCCAGGGCGCCGAAGAACAGCACGCGCGGTTCAAGTCCGCTGACGATGGGTTGCAGCCACCATTGCTGCATGCCGCCCAGCACCACCAGCCCGGCCAGGAAGAAGCCGACCAGCAAGGCTTCCTTGATGATCAGCCGGCTCTGGTGCGCGGGGTAGGCCTGGGTATAACCCAGGAAGAACAGGAACAGCCCGAGGAAGATGATCGGATGGTGGGCGAACAGGACGACCGACGCCAGGAACAGCAGGTGCGCCGCGATGACGGTGGACGACATCGGCGTGGCGCTGTTGCCGACGGCCATGACATCGCCGGAGCGCAGGTGCGGCCGCAGCAGCCAGGTGACCGCGGTGGCATTGATCAGCACCGCCAGCGCGGCCTTCCAGCCGAACATCTTGAGCATGAAGGCGCTGTCCCAGCCCCAGGTCGCGGCGACCATCAGCACGGGCGGCGCCGCGTACGAGGTCAGGGTGCCGCCGATCGAGATATTCACGAAGAGCACGCCCAGCGCCAGATATTTCAGCCGCTCCGGCATGGCGCGGTGAAAGACCTGCGGCGCCAGCATCATCGCCGCGATGGTCATGGCGGCCGGTTCCGTGATCAGCGAGCCAGCCAGCGGCACCAGGGCCAGGCACAGCCATGCCTTGGCGGTCCGGTCGGCGATCGGCATCCACCTGGCGAGGCGGTCCACCAGCCGCATGACCGCCGTGAGGACGGGCAGCGAGGCGGCGATGACCATGACCACGAAGACGAAGGCCGGTTCGGTGTAGTTGCGCGATTCGGCGTATTCGAGGGCGCTGGCGCCGGAGGCGCCCAGGGCCATCAGGACCAGCAGGACGGCGGCCCAGAAGCCGAACACCACTTCGACCTCGCCGAGCAGGTGCAGCAAGCCATGATGGCGCTTGCTGCGGTGCGCCAGTCGCAGGAACAGCGGCGCGGAGAAGGTATGCAGCAGGGCGATCGCGAATACGATCGCGGCAATGATCTCAATCGGGTTGTCTGTCACGCCCGGGATTCCTTGAAAGAGGGTTCATACCCGCGCGACGTCGATCCACAGGCGCGCCATGACGACCTGGCGGACCAGGTCGTACAAATGGGCCGGCGCTTCGGCGGCGACCAGCACCCGGCGGATCAACGCCTGCAAGTCCACGCGCAGGCACGGCTGGGGCAGCGGGGTTGCCCGCGCGCGCGCCGTGGCCATGAGGCGGATGAAGTCGAGCGACGGCGTGTCGATCCGCAGCTCCGCGTCCGCCGGCGGCAACACGGCATCGCGCAAGGCTTCCAGCGTCGAGCAGATATAGATGTCGGAGGGGGGGAGGCCGTCGGCGTCGATGCCGAGGTGCCACTCCTGCGTGCCGATGAGGGTGGCGCTGGCGCCCGCCGCGGGCGCCTCGAAGCGCAGCCGGCTGAACTCGAGCAATTCCATCAATTCCACGAAAGACAGGCCGCGCGCAATCGGCGACGTGGGCGCGGCGCCTTGGGGACCGTCGTGCAGTCTCATGGCGTACTCCTGGTGATGCGTCGGGGCCGCCGGATGGCGGCCCCATGTCATGCGGTTTGTCAGGTTCGGGCCTGTTCCATCTCACGGACCTTGTAGCGGTTGCGCACGGTCGAGTAGACCAGCCACAAGGCCAGCGCCAGGATCGCGTAGACGAAGGCGGCGCTGATCGGGCGGTCGATGAAGATGCTCATCTGGCCGCGCGACAGCAGCAGGGCGCGGCGGAAGTTCTCTTCGACCATCGGCCCCAGCACGAAGCCGAGCAGCAGCGGCGCGGGCGAGAAATGCAGCTTCAGGAACAGATAGCCGACCATGCCCAGCACCAGCACCATGCCGACGTCGAACAGGCTGTTGTTGGTGCTGTACACCCCCACGCAGACGAAGAACAGCGCCGACGGGAAGAGATACTTGTAGGGCACCTTGAGCAGCTTGGCCCACATCCCGATCAGGGGCAGGTTCATGATGACCAGCATGACGTTGCCGATCCAGAAGCTGGCGATCAGGCCCCAGAACAGGTCGGCATGCTCGGTCACCATCTGCGGGCCGGGCTGGATGCCATGGATGATCAGCGCGCCCAGCATCAGCGCCATGACCGAGTCGCCGGGAATGCCCAGGCTCATGGTCGGGATGAAGCTGGTCTGCGCCGCCGAGTTATTGGCCGCTTCGGGGCCGGCGATGCCTTCGATGGCGCCATGGCCGAAGCGGTTGGGCGTCTTGGACACGCGCTTTTCGACGGCATACGACATGAACGACGCGATGGTCGCGCCGGTGCCCGGCAGGATGCCCAGGATCGCGCCGATGGCGCTGCCCCGCGCGATCGGCATCGCCGACTGCTTGATGTCGCCCGGCTCGGGCCGCACGGACATCTTGGTGGCGCTGCCTACGGTGGTCGCCTTGCCGATGCGGTTGACGTTGGCGAAGAAGTCCGCCAGGCCGAACAGGCCCATCGCCAGCGCCACCAGTTGCACGCCGTCGCTCAGTTCGATCACGCCGAAGGCGTAGCGGATGGTGCCGGTGTTGACGTCGGTGCCGACCACGCCGATCAGCAGCCCCAGGAACACCATGGCCACGCCCTTGATGGCCGAGCCCTTGGCCAGGGTGGCGCCGGCGAACAGCCCCAGCATCATCATCGAGAAATACTCGGCCGGGCCGAACTGGAAGGCCACCTCCACCAGCACCGGCGAGAACAGGATCATGATGATGATGCCGACGCTCGCGCCGATGAACGAGGCCAGCACCAGCATGAACAGCGCCGAGCCGGACTTGCCGCGCCGCGCCAGGGGATTGCCGTCCAGGCAGGTGACGGCATGGGACGGCGTGCCCGGCAGGTTGAGCAGGATGCAGGTGATGCCGCCGCCGTATTGGGCGCCGTAGTAGATGCCGGCCAGCATCATCAGGGCGGCGACCGGCGTCATGGCGTAGGTGAGCGGCAGCAGGATGGAGATCGCGGCCAGCACGCCCATGCCGGGCAGCACGCCGATCATGTTGCCCATGAAGACGCCGAAGATCGACCAGAGCAGGTTGTCCCACTGGAAGGCGACGGAGAACCCGTGCAAAACGTTATCGAAGAGTTCCATGGATCACCCCCAGCGCAGCATCGGGAACTGCAGCTGCAGCGCCCACGAGAAAACGACCGCGCCGAACAGCGTCATCGCGGCGGCGAGAATCGCGGCGGATTTGTATGTGTTCGAGGTGTCGCCCAGCGCCGACACAAACACCAGCGCGAAGGTGGCCGGCAGGAAGCCCAGATACTGGCCGATCACGATGAACAGCGCGATCCCGGCGGCGATGCAGGCCATGCCGCGCAGGCGCTCGCGCCGCGTGGGTTGCGGCAATAGCTCTTCAAGCTGTTCTTCCTGGATTTCGTCGGGGTCGGGACTGAGCGGGATCAGGATGCCCAGGGCAACCAGGAAGCAGCCCACCAGCATCGGAAAATAGCCCGGCCCCATGCGCGCCAGTTCGCCAATGTTGTAGGTGGTGGCCTCGAAGAGGGTCAGCGCGCCGCAGAGGGCGATGAACGCGCCTCCCCACAGATCGCGCTTTCTAGAGAATATGGTGCTGCCCATGGCGTGCTCCCCGTTTTTTGTTGATGACAAGACCGCGGGCCGTGCGTGCGCATGACCCGGGGAGCGGGGACTTTAAGAACGGCGCCTTGCATTTTGCTTTCGCGCGGCGGCGCCCGGATTACGGGATAACCAGAAGGCCGGCCGCCGCGCCGCCATGGGGCGTAAGCAAGGCTTAACAACGTTCATTCTTCATGTTCACGAAAGTGAACAATCCGCGTCGAAAAATGGCCTGGATCACCGCCCGGCATGATTCTTGCCCGCGCTCGCGGCGCTTTCGAAATCTTGCAAATTGGTGGGCCCGACTGACCACGGCATAATCACGTTTTGCTGTCTGCGCCGTCGATCATGCTTCGCTTGCCGCTCACCGCGCGGATCCCGCTCGCGGTCTCCCTGTTGTTCCTGGTCATCTCGGCCGCGCTGATCTCGCTGGCGCTGCACGGCCTGTCGCGCCAGTTCGACAGCCAGGTTTCCAATCTCGGCCAGGTCTACCTGGACGGACTGTCGGCCGCCATCCTGCCCGCGGTGCGCGCGAACGACGGCGCGCAGATGACCGAGGTGCTCAATCGCGCGCTCGACACGCACCTGGGGGTGGTTGACCGCACGCTGGCGGTGGTCACCGCCGACCATCGACTGCTGGCGCATGTGGCGCGCTATCCCGAGGTCGAGCCGGTGCCGCTGGCGATCCTGCGCGAGCCCTCCGGCAGCCTGGTCAGCCTGCGCTCCGAGGGCGTCTGGACCTGGCGGCTGCTCGACAGCGAACAGCCACAACTGGGTACCCTGATCGCCAACCTGGACGTCAGCGAGTTCCTGCTGCAGCGGCGCGAACTGGCGCTCGAGCTGGGGTTGGTGGGGCTGGCCATCAGCCTGCTGGGGGCCATGCTGTGCTACGGCATGGCGCGCCGCCTGCAGCGTCCCATCATCTCGCTGACCGAAGCGCTGCGCGCCGGGCGCGAAGACCGGCCGCGAGAGATGACGGTGCGCACCGGCGACCCGGAATTGCAGGAACTGCTTGCGGCCTACAATTGGATGGTGGCCAGCGTGCGTGAACGCGAGGCCTTCGAGCAACGCCATGCGCACATCGAACGCGAGGCCATGCTGGGCCGTATGTCGGCGGCGCTGGCGCACGAGGTGCGCAATCCGCTGGGCGGCCTGCGCACCGCGGTGCAGACCCTGCGGCAGTTCGGCGACCGCGCCGAGGTGCGGCAGGAATCGCTCGGCTTCATCGACCGTGGCGTCGAGGCACTGCAGGCGGTGGTCGATGCCAGCCTGCGCACCTTCCGGCCGGGCACGGCCCGGCTGCGCCGCGAGGACATCGAGGACATCCGCCTGATGGTCCGGTCGCAGGCGGCCAAGGGCGGCGTTCGGGTGTCTTTAACGTGCGCCGGGATGCATGACGATGCGCTGCCTTGGCCGGCCGGGCCGGTGCGCCAGGTGCTGCTGAACCTGGTGCTGAACGCGGTGCAGGCGTCGCCGCCCGGCGGGCATGTGCGCATCGCGGCCCGTGTGCGCCGGCGCGCGCTGGCGCTGCATGTGATGGACGACGGCGCCGGGTTGCCGCCGGATGCGCGCGCGGCCCTGGCCGGCGGTCCGCGCGGCGGCGACGGCATGGGGCTGGGCATCGTCGCCGAATTGGTGGGGGCCTTGCACGGTCGCTTGCGCGTCCGCGGCCTGGACCCGGGAACGCGGATATCCGTCCGCATTCCCTTGCCGCCCGAGGGGAAACCGTAGTGAACGAGACACAGGTATTGTTGATCGAGGACGATCCGGTGCTGGGCGGCGCGCTGTTGCAGCGTTTGCGGCTGGAAGGGCTGTCGGCGCAATGGGTGCAGAGCTGCGCGCAGGCGGTGGAATGGTTTCGCCGCTCGCGCCAGCGGCCTGCCTTCGTGCTGGCCGATATCCGCTTGCCCGACGGCTCGGGCGAGGATCTCTACCGCCGGCTGATTCCCTATCTGGCGCAGGCGACCGTGGTGTTCGCCACCGCCTATGGCGAGATCGCCCAGGCGGTGCGGCTGGTGGCGGCGGGCGCCAATGACTATCTGACCAAGCCCTACGATACCGATGCGCTGGTGGCGCGGATGCGCGCGGTGATCGCCGCGCAACCGGCGGGCGCGGCGCGCGAGGTTCATGAAAACCCGTTCGCGCTGGACGAACCGGCCAGCCCGTTGGCGCACGATCTGGAACGGCTGGCCGCGAGCGATTTGCCGCTGCTGCTGGAAGGCGAGACCGGCACCGGCAAGGACCGGGCCGCGCGCTATGCGCACGCGCGCTCGCCGTTCGCGGCGGGGCCGTTCGTGGCTGTCAATTGCGCGTCGCTGCCGCCCGATCTTGCCGAGAGTCTGCTGTTCGGCCATGCCAAGGGCGCGTTCAGCGGCGCCAACACGGCGCGCGAGGGGCTGTTTTCGCAGGCGCAGGCGGGCACCTTGTATCTGGACGAGGTGGCCGAGCTGGCGCCCAAGACGCAGTCCGCGCTGCTGCGGGTGCTGGAGAACGGCGAATACCGGCCGTTGGGCCAGACCGACAGCCTGCGGACCCGTTGCCGCGTCATGGCCAGCACCTGCAGTACGTTGGACACCGAGGTCGCCGAGGGCCGTTTGCGGCCGGATCTGTACTACCGGCTGGCGGTGGCCCGTCTGGCGCTGCCGCCGCTGCGCGAGCGGCCAACAGCCATTGCCGCGCTGGCCGTCCGCCTGCTCGCCGAGCTGGCCCCTCCGAACGGGGCGCGGCTGGCGGCCGACGCGCTGCGGGCGTTGGACGAGCATGATTGGCCTGGCAATATCCGCGAGATGCGCAACCGCATCGCGCGGGCGGTGGTGCTGGCCGACGGCCCCGAGTTGTCCGCCGGCGATCTGTTCCCCGAGCGCAAGCTCGGCGGCGCGCCGGACCTGGCGACCCGGCGCACCCATGCCGAACAGCGCGCGATCCAGCAGGCCATCGCCGAATCCGGCGGTCACCTGGGCAGCGCCGCCAAACGGCTTGGCATTTCGCGCACCACCTTGTGGAAGAAGCTGCGCGCGACCCGCGACGACGATCGCTCGCCTTCCTAGGCGGCCGTGTCCGCGCGGCCCGCGCGCGATGCGGGGTCGAGCGGGGCGCGGGTCAGCCGGCGGCGGCTGGCCGGTGGCGCAGGAAGCAATCGACGATGCCTTGCAGGGCGAATTCGGCGCTGGCCTGGCGGATGCGATTGCGGCTGCCGCTGAATTGCCGCGTGGCGGTGTAGATGACAGGATGGGCATCGGCGCCGCCTTGCTTGAAGACCCAGGCGTAGCATTGGGTGCCGGGCGCGATGCGATCGTCGGTGGCATCGGTGACGCCCGTGTTGGCGACGGCGACGTTGGCCGGACTTTTGGCGGCAGCCCCCAGCGCCATGGCGCGCGCCACGGCCTCGCTGGTGAGATTGTGGCGCGCCAGGATCGATTGCGGCACGCCCAGGCAGCGCCGCTTGGCCGCCACTGAATACACCACGAAGGCGCAGTCGAGCAACTCGCCGGCGCCAGGAACGTCGGCCAGGGTGGCGGCGACGAGGCCGGCGGTGCAGGACTCGGCCGTCACAAGGGTCAATTGATGTTCCTGCATGAATCGGGCCACGCGTTCGATGCTGTTCATCCTGCGACTCCGCCGGGCAGTAGCGGGGCTGGCAGCAATCGCCGTGCCAGGCCGCCGCTCGACCACCGTGACGCCAGGCATGGCAATTGCTGGCGGGCCGGATCATGCCGGCGTTGGCGCGCGCGCCAAGCGCTGCGACAATAGCGCCAGGCGGTCAATCCAACCACTGGACGGGGCGGCGGCGGCGCCCCGAAGGAGAGCGGCATCATGGCGACGCGAACCATCTGGAAAGGCGCGATCTCGTTCGGGCTGGTGCATATTCCCGTGGGCCTGCACACGGCCACCACCGAATCCGGCGTGGATTTCGACTGGCTCGACAAGCGCTCGATGGACCCGGTCGGCTACAAGCGCATCAACAAGCGCACCGGCAAGGAGATCGACAAGGACAACATCGTCAAGGGCGTGGAATACGAGGACGGCCAGTACGTCATCATCTCGCCCGAAGAGATCGCCGACGCCTACCCGCGCACCACCCAGACCATCGAGATCCAGCAGTTCGTCGAGGCCGGCGAGGTGCCGTTCGTCTATCTGGAGCGGCCCTACTACCTGGCGCCGATCGACAAGGGCCAGAAGGTCTACGCCTTGCTGCGCGATACGCTGGCCAAGACCGGCAAGATCGGCATTGCCCGGGTGGTGATCCAGACCAAACAGCACCTGGCGGCGCTGATCCCGGCGGGCGATGCGCTGGTGCTCAACCTGATGCGCTGGGGCGACGAGGTCAAGGCCGCCGATGACCTGGACCTGCCCAAGTCCGGCGCCAAGGCCACGGCGCCCAGCGCCAGCGAACTGAAGATGGCGCGGATGCTGGTCGACGACATGTCCGGCCATTGGGATCCGGAGCAGTACAAGGATGAGTTCAAGGCCGCCGTCATGGACCTGGTGGCGCGCAAGGTCAAGGCGGGCAAGACCGAGACGGTGATCGAGCCGCGAGAGGAGTCGCCGGCCTATGCCGATAACGTCATCGACCTGACCGAATTGCTGCAGCGCAGCCTGAAGGGGCGCGCGTCGGGCAAGGCGTCGGACGGGGCGGGGGCGCGGACGGCGGCGAAGAAGACTGCCAGGAAGGGGGCCGCCAAGTCCGCCACCAAGTCCGCCACCAAATCCGCCACCAAATCCGCCAACAAGGCGACTTCCAAGTCGACCCCGAAGACAACCACGAAGGCGGCCAGCGGCAAGGCGGCCGGCAAAGCGGCAGGCAAGGCTGGCGCCCCGGCCAAGACCCGCAAGGCGGCGTGACCATGGCCGATACCCTGGCGAAGTACCGCGCCAAGCGCGACTTCAAGGTGACCTCGGAGCCGGCGGGCGGCGGCGAGGCCAACGAGGCCGCGCGCGCCTTCGTGATCCAGAAGCACTGGGCCAGCCACCTGCACTACGACTTCCGGCTGGAACTGGACGGGGCCATGAAGAGCTGGGCCGTGCCCAAGGGACCCAGCTACGACCCGTCGGTCAAGCGCATGGCGGTGCAGGTGGAGGACCATCCCATCGCCTACAACCGCTTCGAGGGCGAGATTCCGAAGGGCCAGTACGGCGCCGGCAAGGTCATCATCTGGGATCGCGGCACCTGGTCGCCGGTGGGCGATCCGGCCGAGGGCTACGAGCGCGGCCACCTCAAGTTCGACCTGCATGGCGTCAAGCTGCGCGGGCGCTGGGCGCTGATCCGCATGAAGGGGCGGGGATCCGAGAAGCAGCCGCCCTGGCTGCTGGTGAAGGACCGCGACGACTACGCCCGCGCCGAAAGCGAGTTCAGCGTGGTGGACGAGCAGCCCGACAGCGTGGCGTCGCCACCCGCTGGCGGGCGCCCCGTGCCCGCCGCCGCCCCATCCGCGATGGCGCCGCCCGACGATCCGCCGCCATCCGGCCAGCTGCCGGGCGAGCCGGCCGACCTGCCGCGGCAACTCAAGCCACAGCTGGCCACGCTGGTGGAAGGCGTGCCGTCCCAGGCGCGGGATGACTGGCTGTACGAGATGAAGTTCGACGGCTACCGGTTGCTGGCGCGGCTGGACCACGGCGAGGTGCGCCTGTACACGCGCAACGGCCACGACTGGGCGCCGAAGCTGCCGCACCTGGCGGCGGCGCTGCGGCGCATGCCGTTGGAAACCGCATGGCTCGACGGCGAGATCGTGATGCTGGCCGACAACGGCGCGCCCAGCTTCCAGGCCTTGCAGAACGCCTTCGACGGCGAGCGCACCAGCGGCATCCTGTTCTATGTGTTCGACCTGCCTTACGTGACCGGCCGCGACCTGCGCGGCGAACCGCTGCGGGTGCGCCGCGCGGTGCTGGCGCGGGTGATGGAAGCCGCGGGGGGCGACCCGCTGCGTTTCAGCGACGCGTTCGACGCGGCCCCGGCCGACCTGGTGGCATCGGCCTGCAAGATGGGGCTGGAAGGCATCATCGCCAAGCGCCTGTCGTCGCCGTACGTATCGCGGCGCAGCGACAGCTGGATCAAGCTCAAGTGCGCGCGGCGGCAGGAGTTTGTCGTGGTCGGCTACACCGATCCCAAGGGGGCGCGGGTGGGGCTGGGCGCGCTGCTGCTGGCCTATCACGACGAGGCCGGCGAGCTGGTGTACGCCGGCAAGGTGGGCACCGGCTTCGACGACGCCGGACTGGCCGCGCTGCGGGACCGGTTGGCGGCGCTGGAAACACGCCGGGCCAGTGTCGACGCCCGTGGCATCGGTCGCGGCACGCACTGGGTGCGGCCCGAGCTGGTGGCGGAAGTGTCGTTCGGGGAATGGACGGAATCGGGCCACGTGCGCCATCCCGTGTTCCGTGGGCTGCGCACCGACAAGCCGGCGCGGGCGATTACCAGGGAGGTGGCGATGGACGCGGAGACGACGCGGGACGCCGGGGCGCGGCATGGCCGCGGCAACACCGCGGGCAAGGCGGCCCGCAAGCGCAGCGCGACAGCCGCGAAGAATGCGACAGGCGCGGCGGCCGGCAAAGGGACCGGAACGGCGGCTGGCAAGACGGCCCGCAAGACCATGGCCGCCACATCGGCCCAGCGCGCAAGGACGGCCACCGCCGCCGGCAAGCTGACCCATCCCGAACGCGTCATCGACCCGTCCACCGGCCTGACCAAGCTGGACCTGGCCCGCTACTACGGCCTGGTGGCGCCGCTGCTGCTGCGCCACCTGAAGGACCGCCCGGTATCGTTCCTGCGCGCGCCGGCGGGCATCAAGGGCGAGTTCTTCTTCCAGAAGCACCTGGAGGCGCCGATGCCGGGCGTGAAGGCATTGCCGCAGGCCCTGGATCCGGACCACCCGCCCTTGATGGAACTGCCGACGCCACAGGCGATCATGTCGGCCGCGCAGATGAACGTGGTGGAGTTCCATACCTGGAATGCGGTCAAGCGCGCCATCGGCAAGCCCGACCGCATGGTGTTCGACCTGGACCCGGGCGAGGGCGTTACCTGGGACGCGGTGCGGCGGGGCGCGCAATTGCTGCGCGTGCTGCTGACCGAGATCGGCCTGCGGGCCTGGCTCAAGACCAGCGGCGGCAAGGGCCTGCACGTGGTGGTGCCGCTGCGCCGGCAATACGACTGGGACACGGTCAAGGCGTTCTCGCAGGCTATCGTCCAGCATCTGGCGCGCACGCTGCCGCAGGTGTTCGTGGCCAAGAGCGGTCCGAAGAACCGGGTTGGCCGGATCTTCGCCGATTACCTGCGCAATGGCTTCGGCGCTACCACGGTGGCGGCCTGGTCGGCGCGCGCGCGGCCGGGGATGGGGGTGTCGGTGCCGCTGGCGTGGGAGGAACTGGACGAGGTCCGGGCCAGCGACCAGTGGACCATCGCCAACATCCATGAGCGCTTGGCTGTCGGCGACTCGCCGTGGGACGACTACGCCCCGCAGGCGCTTGGCGCGGCCATGAAGGCGTTGGATTTCAAGCCGGCTTCGGGCGGGTAGGCGGCCTCGGCGCCCGGTCGCGTTGACCGGGGCCGGGCCTCGGGTACGGACTTGCCGCTTACTCGGCTCCCGCCGGCGCCAGTTCCGCCTCGCCCCGGGCGCGCGTGCCGATGCCGAACACCTGCGCCACGATGCCCATGGCGACGATGACGCCGGCCAGGATCGAGGTGTAGACCACCTCGTTGCGATAGGTGCCTTCGATCACCATGGTGACCAGGGCGGCGATGATGCAGACGATCACCGCATACGTCAGCCACGGGAACAGCCACATCCTGAATTCCAGCCGCACCCCGCGCGCCTGCAGGCGCTGCCGCATGCGCAGTTGCGAGAAGGCGATCGCCAGGTAGACGAACAGCGCGATGGTGCCGGTGGCCTGCATCAGTACGTCATAGACGTCCATTTTCGAGGTCGCCATCATCCAGACGGCGGCGAAGGCGAACAGGCTGGAGATGATGACGCCGACATAGGGCGTGCCGGTCTTGCGCCCGGTGATCTGCATGACGCGGTGGGCGTCGCCGCGCCTGGCCAGCGAATAGAGCATGCGCGAGGCGGTGTACAGCGCCGAATTGAAGCAGCTGCACACCGAAGTGAGCACGATGAAGTTGACGATCAGCTGCGCATGCGGAATGCCGAGCGCGTCGAGCGCGACGTTGTAGGTGCCCTGGGTCGGCTGTGTCAGCCCGGGCGCGTTGTACGGCACCAGGCAGACCACGATGAAGATCGAGCCCACGTAGAACAGGCAGATGCGCCACACCACCGAGCGCGTGGTCTTGATGATTTCGCGGCCCGGGTCGGCCGATTCGGCGGCGGCCACGGTGACGATCTCGGCGCCGATGAAGGCGAACATCACGCCCAGCAGCGCCACCACCACGGCCTTCGGGCCGTTGGGCATGAAGCCCTGGCTGGTCAGGTGATCCCAGCCGTTGGCGGCGCCCCACGGCCACAGGTGCGCCAGCGCCAGGCTGCCCATCACCAGGAACAGCACGATGGCCACCACCTTGATGAGCGCGAACCAGAATTCGAATTCGCCGTAGTTGCGCACGTTCAGGAAGTTGACGATCAGCAGCGACACCGTCACCAGCAGCGCATAGCCCCAGGCCGGCACCATCGGGAACCAGCCGTGCAGAATCTGCCCGGCGACGTAGGCTTCCCAGCCCATCAGCAGGGCCCAGAAGTACCAGTAGAGCCAGCCGATGGTAAAGCCCGCCCAGCGCCCGATGGCGCGGTCGGCGTAGGTCGAGAACGAGCCGGTGTCCGGCTGCGCCACGGCCATCTCGCCCAGCATGCGCATGGCCAGGATGACCAGGATGCCGCCGCCGATGTAGGCCAGGATGACGGCGGGGCCGGCCAGGGCGATCTGCTTGCCGGACCCCACGAACAGCGCCGCGCCGATCACGCCGGCGATGGACATCATCGTGAGATGGCGGGACTTGAGCCCGCCCTTCAGTTCGGTATTGGGGGTGTTTGCCAACTGTCTTCTCCTCTCCGGATGCGCAAGGGCCATGGCATGTCCGCCATCGGAATGGAAAAGAGGCATGTCCCCTGCCGGTTTATCGCTTTTTGGTGGTGCCGCCATGAGCATACGCGCGACGGGGCGAGCGTTGGCGCCGGCGCCACGCTCTGTTGCAAGTGCCAGGTTTTGTTGCCTGCCGCGCGGCCCGTCGGCGGAGAAATCGGACGTGTGGAGGCGGCGCGCCGCCTCCGCAGGGGCCGCTTATGCGTCGTCCGATGGAGTCTGGGAGGCGGGCGTCGCGTCGGGCCGGCCGCCGTTGCGGACGGCATCGGGCCGCGTATGCGCCAGGCCGGCTTCGCTCTCGTCCACGACCTCGTCGGGGGCGATGTCGCGGCCGGTGTCCTCGGAGGCCAGGGGATCGGCCGCGGGCCGCGCGCCGGTGCCTTGCGCGTCGCTGTCGGTCGATGGCGCGGACGCGGGCAGGTCGCTGGGGGAGTCCGAGGAGTCGCTGGGACCGGCGGGCGGCGAAGAGACGGGGTCGGGAATGCGCGAGGGGGACATGATGGCTCCTGGTGGCGGGGGCCGCGATTGGCCAGGACCCGTCACCAGCAAGCGCCGCTCCCGGCCGGCGGCGCTAGAAGCGCGGGTGCTTGCCGAACGGCACCTCGGCGTCGGTCGGCGCTTCGAAGGTGGCGGTGCCGCCGCTCAGGTCGGCGGCGTGGATCTGCGCCAGCCGCGTGGCTTCGTCGATGGCGACCTGGGCGGAAGCGAAGTGCTCGTCGAGCGTGATGCGTTCGTCCGGCGTGCCGGCGACAGGCGAGATGAGCAGGTACGCGATGCGCCAGACGCCGTGGTCTTCCCAGGGGCGTTCGATCTGGAAATCCCATTTGGCTTTTTCCATGATGGCTCCGGTCAGTGCAAGGCTTGCGGAACCTTCATGCTAGCGCGATCGGTCCTCGAACGCTCATTCCTGTCGCGCCAGATCGGCCTGCCCGCGCAATGCCGCGATGTCGCGCTTGGGCGGCGCGCCGTACAGGCGGCTGTATTCGCGGCTGAATTGCGACGGGCTTTCATAGCCCACCTTGAACGCGGCGCTGGCCACGTCCAGGTAGTCGCTCAGCATCAGCCGCCGCGCCTCGTTCAGCCGCAGCCATTTCTGGTACTGCAAGGGGCTCATGGCGGTGAGCTGGCGGAAATGATGGTGGAACGTCGGCGGACTCATCTGCACGCGCGCGGCCAGTTCTTCCACCCGCAAGGGCCGGGCGTAGTGCTGCTTGAGCCATTCGATGGCCCGCGCGATGCGCTGGCCCTGGCCGTCGACGGCGGTGATCTGGCGCAGCTTGGCCGCCTGGTCGCTTTGCAGCAGTCGGAAATGCAGTTCGCGCAGCACCAGCGGCGCCAGCACCTCGATCGCGTCGGGTTCGTCCAGCAGGGCCAGCAGGCGCTCGAACGGCGCCAGCAGGGCGGGGGTGACCGTGCCGATGCCCGCGCCGACGCCCAGCGCCCGCTCGCGCGGAGCCAGCATGCCGCCCTGCGCGATCAGTTCGGCCAGCACGCGCAGGTCCAGCTTCAGGGCCAGGCCCAGGCAGGGCTGTTCCGGGCTGGCCAGC
Organism: Achromobacter sp. HNDS-1; assembly: GCF_040084795.1. NCBI lineage: Bacteria > Pseudomonadati > Pseudomonadota > Betaproteobacteria > Burkholderiales > Alcaligenaceae > Achromobacter > Achromobacter sp. HNDS-1. The sequence goes on along the minus strand of NZ_CP157584.1, from coordinate 1,084,697 downwards.
GTGACTTCCGAGTCGGCCGGCAAATCCAGTGACGTAATGAGGAAGCGTGAGGTATCGTAAGCAAACGCCTCGCCGCCCACCCACATCTGCTTGGCGCCTTGCACCACCAGCACCAGGCTGGGTTCGACCAGGCAGCTGCAGGCGCGCGAGACGGCCTCGCGCCGGAAGAAGCCCAGGCCGGGAATGGCGGTGTCGAAGTCGCCCGTGCCATGGGTGCGGGCGTCGATGGCGCGTGCCAGGGCCTGGTACGAAAGGGCGTGGTGCGCCGCCGCATCGGGGTTGCGTGTCATGGATCGGTAGCCTCCGGGGGCACTGTACCCGCAGGCCGCGGCCTTGCATACCAGAGCGGTTGTTGTTCCAGAGGATCAGGCAAGAAATCCAGCGAAATGCGCTACCGGAGTCATGCCGCGATTGCGGAAAATGCCTTTTTTGGCCAAGCACACGGAGTCTGCAATGCTTGTTAAAGCCTACGGCGCCCATGCCAGCGATCAGCCCCTCGAATCGCTGCAAATCACCCGCCGCGCCACGGGCGCGCACGATGTCCAGATCGACATCGCTTTCTGCGGCATCTGCCATTCCGACCTGCACCAGGTGCGTTCGGAATGGGAAGGCACCCAATACCCCTGTGTCCCCGGCCACGAGATCGTCGGGCGGGTCGCCGCCGTTGGCGCGCACGTGCAGGGCTTCAAGCCGGGCGACCTGGTGGGCGTGGGCTGCATCGTCGACAGCTGCGGGCATTGCGCTGAATGCGCCGACGGCCTGGAGAATTACTGCGACGCCATGGTCGGCACCTACAACGGCCCCACGGCCGACGAGCCGGGCTGGACCCTGGGCGGCTATTCGCAGAAGATCGTCGTGCACGAGCGCTATGTGCTGCGCATCCGCCACCCCGCCGAGCAACTGGCCGCCGTGGCGCCGCTGCTGTGCGCCGGCATCACCACCTATTCGCCGCTGCGCCACTGGAACGCGGGGCCGGGCAAGAAGGTGGGCGTGGTCGGCGTGGGCGGGCTGGGACACATGGGCATCAAGCTGGCCCATGCCATGGGCGCTCACGTGGTGGCGTTCACGACTTCCGATGGCAAGCGCGCGGCCGCCCGCGAGCTGGGCGCCGACGAGGTGGTGGTGTCGCGCAACGCTGACGACATGGCGGCGCACCTGCAAAGTTTCGACTTCATTCTGAACACCGTGGCCGCGCCGCACGACCTGGATGCCTTCCTGGCGCTGCTCAAGCGCGACGGCACCATGACGCTGGTGGGCGCGCCGGCCACGCCGCATTCGTCGCCCAACGTCTTCAACTTCATCATGAAGCGCCGCTCGCTCGCCGGTTCCATGATCGGCGGCATTCCGGAGACCCAGGAAATGCTCGACTTCTGCGCGGAACACGGCATCGTCGCCGACATCGAGATGGTCCGCGCCGACGAGATCAACGCCGCCTACGAGCGCATGCTCAAGGGCGACGTCAAGTACCGTTTCGTCATCGACAACGCCACCTTGAACGGCTGACCGCCGTCCCCCCGCCCCGCGCCCCACCCACGAGGAGTTCGCCATGACACGATTGCAAGTCAACGGCCAGACCAAGGAAGTCTCCGTTCCCGACGACATGCCCTTGCTGTGGGTGCTGCGCGATGAGCTCGGCATGACCGGCACCAAGTTCGGCTGCGGCATGGCGCTGTGCGGCGCCTGTACCACCCACCTGGACGGGCAGCCGACGCGCGCCTGTGTGACGCCCGTGTCCGCCGCGGCGGGCCGGGCGATCGGCACCATCGAGGGCATGGAGGCCGACCCGGTCGGCCGCAGCGTGCAGCGCGCCTGGGTGGAAAACAACGTGGCGCAGTGCGGCTATTGCCAGGCCGGCCAGATCATGACGGCGGTGGGCTTGCTCAAGACCACGCCAGCGCCCACCGAACAGCAGATCGACGAAGCCATGAGCGGCAACATCTGCCGCTGCGGCACCTATCCCCGAATCCGCGCCGCCATCAAGCAGGCGGCGGCCCAGCTGGCCCAGGGAGGCAAATGATGACGACCACGATGCAGGCCTCGCGGCGCGGGTTCCTCAAGGGCGGCCTGGGCGCGCTGACGCTGGCGGTGACGGGCAATGGCCTGGTCAGCGCGGTGTGGGCGGCCGACGCGCCCAGGAAGTATGGCGCCGATTCCATGCCGGGCGGCACGGTGGACGATCCGCTGGCGTTTGTCTCGATCGCGGCGGACGGCGCGGTGACCATCATCGCGCACCGCGCCGAGATGGGCACCGGGGTGCGCACCAGCCTGCCGATGGTGGTGGCCGACGAGATGGAGGCCGCCTGGGACCGGGTGCGGGTGGTGCAGGCCGATGCCGACGAGGCGCGCTATGGCAACCAGAACGTGGACGGCTCGCGCAGCATGCGCCACTTCCTGATGCCGATGCGGCGCGTGGGCGCCGCGGCCCGCCAGATGCTGGAAGCGGCGGCGGCCGCGCGCTGGGCGGTGCCCGTGGCGGAGGTGCGCGCCACGCAGCACCAGGTGGTCCACGTGCCCACCGACCGCAAGCTGGGCTACGGCGAGCTGGCGGCCGACGCCGCCAAGCTGCCGGTGCCCAAGGGCGACGCGCTCAAGCTCAAGACGCGCGCCGAGTTCCGCTACATCGGCAAGGAGCAGGTGCGCCTGGTCGACCTGGAGGCCATCGGCAAGGGCCAGGCCATCTACGGCATGGACATGCGGCTGCCGGGCATGGTCTATGCCGTGGTGGCGCGTCCGCCGGTGGTGGGCGGCAAGCCGCGCCGGGTGGACAGCGCCAAGGCGCTGGCCGTGCCGGGCGTGCTGAAGGTGGTGGACATTCCCGCCATGGCCGGCGCGCCCGCGTTTCAGCCGCTGGGGGGCGTGGCGGTGGTGGCCAGCAATACCTGGGCCGCGATGCAGGGCCGCGCCGCCCTGCAGATCGAGTGGGACGACGGCCCGAACGCGGACTATGACTCCGCCGCCTACCGCGAGACGCTGACGGCGGCCAGCCGCAAGCCGGGCAAGGTGGTGCGCGACCAGGGCGATACGCCGCAGGCCTGGGCCAAGGCCGGCGAGGCCGGACGTTTCTCGGCCGAATACCACGTCCCGCACCTGGCCCACGCGTCGATGGAGACGCCGGTGGCGACGGTCCGCATCCAGGACGGCGGGGCCGAGGTCTGGACCTCGGTGCAGAATCCCGCCGCGGCGCAGGAGGCGGTGGCCAACCGCCTCAAGCTGAAACCCGAAAACGTCAAGGTCCACGTGTTGTTGCTGGGCGGCGGCTTCGGCCGCAAGTCCAAGCCGGACTATGTCGACGAGGCCGCCATCGTGGCCCAGGCCATGCCCGCCGGCACGCCGGTCAAGCTGGTGTGGACGCGCGAGGACGACATCCACCACGACTATCTGCATACCGTGTCGGCCGAACACCTGGAGGCCGTGGTGGGCCAGGACGGCAAGGTGCAGTCGTGGCTGCACCGCAGCGCCGCGCCGACCATCGCCTCGCTGTTCACCGAGGGCGCCAAGGGCGAGCAGTTGTTCGAATCGGCCATGTCCGCCATCAACATGCCCTACGTGATCCCGAACGTGCGGGTCGAAACGGCCGAGGTCGCCGCCCACGCCCGCATCGGCTGGTTCCGTTCGGTGGCCAACATTCCGCATGCCTTCGCGGCGCAGTGCTTCATCGCCGAGCTGGCGCATCGCGCCGGCCAGGACCACAAGCAATATGCGCTGGACCTGATCGGCCCGGCCCGCCGCATCGATCCGGGCACGCTGGCGGACACCTGGAACTACAGCGAATCGCCCGAGCGCTATCCCTACGACACCGGCCGCCTGCGCGGCGTGATCGAGGCGGCCGCCAGTGGCGCCAGGTGGGGCCGCGAAATGCCCAAGGGCCACGGGCTGGGCCTGGCGTTCTGCTACAGCTTCATGAGCTACACGGCCACCGTGGTCGAGGTGGCGGTGGACGAGAAGGGCGAGGTGCGGGTGCTGGCCGTGGACATGGCCATGGACTGCGGCCCGCAGATCAACCCCGAGCGCATCCGCGCGCAGATGGAAGGCGGCGCCATCATGGGCCTGAGCCTGGCGCTGCTGGGCGAGATCACCTTCGAGAAGGGGCGCGTCAGGCAGAACAATTTCTATGACTACGAAGTGCTGCGCCACAACGCCTCGCCGCGCGTGATCCGCACGCACCTGGTCAATGACGACCACGCCCTGCCGCCGGGAGGCGTGGGCGAGCCGCCGGTGCCGCCGGTGGCGCCGGCGCTGTGCAACGCCATTTTCGCCGCCACCGGCAAGCGGGTGCGCAGCCTGCCGGTGCGCAGCGTTGCCTGAAGCCCGCGGGATGGGCATGATGCGGTCGCCGGGAGGGGGGTGAATGGAAAGTGTGGACGTACGCGTACTGCGCGCCGCGCGCGATTGGGCGGCGGCGGGGGAGCGGGTGCTGCTGGCCACCGTGGCGCGCACCTGGGGTTCGTCGCCGCGGCCGGCAGGCTCGATGATGGCCTTGCGCGAGGACGGCCGCTGCGTCGGCTCGGTCTCGGGCGGCTGTATCGAGGACGACCTGGTGCTGCGCTATACCCGCGCCCATGGCGGCGCCGGCATGCCGCGTTCGGCGCCCGAGCTGGTGCGCTACGGCGTCCATGCCGACGATGCGCACCGCTTCGGCCTGCCGTGCGGCGGCACCCTGGAACTGCTGCTGGAGTTCGATCCCGACCTGGCCGCGCTGGACGCCCTGGTGCGGCAGCTGGAAGCGGGGCAGTTGATGCAGCGCACGGTCGACTGTGCGACGGGCGCGGTGCGGCAGGCGCCGGCCGACGCCCCGCAAGCCCTGCGTTTCGACGGCGCCACGCTGTCCAGCACGCTGGGGCCGCAGTACCGCATGCTGCTCATCGGCGCCGGCGCGCTGGCCGAGTATGTGGCGACCATGGCGCTGTTCAACGATTTCGCGGTCACGCTGTGCGATCCGCGCGTGGAGCACCTGGGCGCCTGGTCGGTGCCCGGCGCGCACCTGACCACCGAGATGCCCGACGATGCCGTGCGCGCCTTGCGGCCGGACACGCGCACCTGCATCGTGGCGCTGAGCCACGATCCCAAGCTGGACGACCTGGCCCTGCTGGAAGCGCTGCACAGCCCGGCGTTCTATGTCGGCGCGATCGGTTCGCGGCGCAATACCGACCTGCGCCGCCAGCGGCTGATCGAGCACTTCGACGAAACCGAGGAATCGCTGCGGCGCCTGCGGGCGCCGGTCGGCCTTTTCATCGGCAGCCGCACGCCGGCCGAGATCGCCGTCAGCATCATGGCCGAGATCCTGGCCGTCAAGAACGGCGTGGCGCTGCCGGCCACGCTGTCGGTCGCGGTCGCCAAGACGCGCGAGCCCAGCGCGGCGTAGTCGCCACACGCGGGGCCATGCCGCGTCACGCGCGCCATCGATGCGCCGTACTGACGCCGTCAGCCCGCTTCAGACGCCACGCACCAGATCGTCGAACAGCGCGTCGCCGCCCATCTGCCCGCCCTTGAGCATCAGCTGCAGGCCATCGGTGAGCGGATCGTCGCCGCGCGCCACGCTGACGGTGACGCCGGGCGCCAGCGTGCCGTGAAAGCCCAGGCCCCACAATCCCAGCGCCAGGGCAGCCTGGCTGGAAGTGTCGCCGCCGGCGATCCCCAGGCGCGAGAGCTTGCGGCCGAGGGCCGCGCTCGCATGGACGATGCCGGCCACCAGTTGTCCGGTGGCGCGGGCGGTGGCGGCGGTCCGGTCCGACGACGGGGCCTGGTCCGGGGCATCGGTGTGCATCAGCACATTGCGCCCCTGGGCCAGCGCCGCGGCCGCGTCCTGGATGCAGGCGTGGACATAGGCGGCGTCGCCCAGCAGGCGGGCCACGTTCAAGGGCTGCCGCGCATAGCGCTGGCAGGCGGCGATCTGGCGGGCCGTGACCGGCGACAGGCTGCCGGCCACCACCAGCACCGGGCCCTCGGCGGGCGCCAGCGCGGGCGGGGACTGCGCCGGGCCGAGTCCGGCGGCGCGCGTCAGCGCCTGCTGCACGCTGCTGGGGCCGACCGCCAGCAGCGGCAGCACCGACGCGGCGCGCCACAGCAGCCGGCCGATCAGCGGCAGTTGCTCATCGTCGACCAGGTCCAGCAGCAAGGGGCCGTCGGCCGTGTCGAGAATCGCGTCGATCCATTCGTCGGCCGCGCGCAGCGGCGGATAGCCGGTGTGCGGCAGCGAGGCAATGTTGGCCAGCCCTTGCGAAGCCAGGTGGCGCCGCAGGTCGGCCTCGGCCATGGGGGTGACCGGGTGCGCGCGCATCACCGGGTGCCGGTCGATGCGGTGGATCTCGGGCGCGGCGCCGGCGCGCGCGAACAGGTTGCCGAAGCTGCAATAGCGTCCGATGCCGGGCTGGCCGCCGATGATGGGGACGAGCGGGTTGAGCACGTGGCGTCGCAGCTCGGTCACGGCCGCGCCGATACTGCCTACGTGTGGCGCGCTGTCGAAGGTGGAGCAGCACTTGTAGTGCAGGATGCGGGCGCCGGTGGCGGCCAGGAAGCGGCCAGCCATGCGCAGCTCCGCCGTCATCGCGTCGGGCGCCATGCCGCGAACCGCGCCGGCGATGCCGATGGCGTCCAGCGGGCCGGCGCGCTCCAGCTGCCGCGGTGTCGGCACGCCCAGGAACAGCAGGCTGCGCCAGCCGGCCAGCGCCACGTGCGCCAGGGTATCGGTGGCGCCGGTGAAGTCGTCGCCATACCAGGCGACGCGCGGCGCGCGGGCGGGGCCCTCCGTCATGCGCGCGATCCGAAGTGTTCCAGCGCGCGCCGCAGCTCGGGGGCCTCGGCGGCAAAGGCGGCCAGGTCCTGGCCGGCGCGCGCCGCCTGCCACGCCTGGCGGATGCTCCGCACGCCAGCCGCCGGGCCGTCCGGATGCGCCAGGATGCCGCCGCCGGACATGAACAGCAGGTCGTCGGTGCGCACCGCGGCCCAGGTGGCGGGCACCGTGCCGGCCCACTGGCCGGACGAGAACGCCGGCATCACCGCGTCGTCGATGCCGGGGGTGAGCGGCGCCAGGCAGTCGCGGGCGCTCTCCACTACCTCGGCGTCGGGCTGCGAGAACTTGCCTTGCAGGCCGTGCACGTGCATGTGGTCGACGCCGGCCAGCCGCCACAGCGTCTGGTAGGCCTGGAAGCCGATGCCGAGCAAGGGGTGGCGCGACAGCGCGCCGTAGCCGTTGCGATGGCCGTGCAGCGCCAGCGGCGTGTGGCGGCGCAGGGTCTGGATGGCGGAATACCCGCACCAGTTCAGGCTGGCCATCACGCAGCTGCCTTGCTCGCGCTCGATCAGGTCGGCGTGGCGCCGCATGGCGTCGGTTTCGTCGGTGATGTTGAAGGCCACCATGACCTGGCGCCCCGTGCGTTCGCGGTGCGCCCGCACCACCGCCATGACGGCGGCCACGCGCTGCGCCAGCGGCGCATGGGCGGGGTTGGCGCAGACTTCGTCGTCCTTGATGAAGTCCACGCCCGCCGCGCACAGCCGCGCCACCAGGTGCGCGGTCTGCTCGGGCGAGAGCCCGACGTTGGGCTTGATGATGGTGCCCACCAGCGCGCCGCGGTCCACGCCGGTCAGCTGGCGGGTGCCGGCGACGCCGACGTGGGGCATGTCGAACTGGGCGCGGTAGTCGGCGGGCAGTTCCAGCCGTTCCAGCCGCAGGCCGGTCACTTCGCCCAGGTCGTACAGGTTGCCGCCGACCGTGGCGGCCAGGGTCGGCAGGTTGGGGCCGATGTTGGCGACCGGAAAGGCGATGCGCACGCGGGCGCGGCGCAGCGTGGCCGGCAGGCCGCCCGGCTGGCGCGCCAGCCAGGCATTGGGCAGGCTGGCGTTGCCGGTGGATTCGAGTTCCTGCACCGATTCGACCTGGGCGCGGGCGCGCGCCCGCAGTTCGTCGGTCTCGCCCTCGACGCGGGTGAAGGTGCCGCAGGACTGCTCGCCCGCCATCACCTCGGCGACGCGCGCCGGGTCCAGCGGGGTTTCGATCAGGTAGGTGGCGCGGATGACTTGGGTGTTCATGGATGGGTTCCGGGGCCCGGTTTCAAAGCCGTGCCAGATCGGGAAAGGGGCGCACCGGATCGCGGCCGTCCCAGTCGCGCGCGCTGTCGCGGATCAGGTCGAACAGGCGGCCCTTGGGGCCGGCCACCTCGGACAGCTCGATGACGGTGCCGGGGTGGTATTCGGTGTCGAAGTAGATGAAGCGGCCGTTCTCGCCGACCTCGCCCTGCATCTTCGGCACGAAGCCTTGCGCCAGCAGGCGCGCCAGGTCGGCGTCGTAGTCCTGGGTCCAGTAGGCCACGTGCTGCAGTCCGGTGCGGCCGGCCCGCAGGAAGTCGCGGTACATCGACGGCACGTCGTTGCGGGTCTGGATCAGTTCGACCTGCACGAAGCCCGAATTGGCCAGCGCCACCGAGTTGTGCGGCTCGTAGGGCGCGCCGTCATAGCGGTAGTTCACGATGGGCACCTTGGGGTTGTAGAACCAGGGGCCCACGCCCAGCGTGCGGCTCCAGTAGTCCATGGCGGCCTCGATGTCGGGCACCACATAACCGAGTTGGCGGATCTCGCCCAGGAAACGACTCATGATGGATTCTTGTGTAGGAAGTGACGGGGGCGCGGCCCGCGATGGGCCGCGCGGCGTTCAGGACGCGGATTTGAGAAAACCGATGGAAATCCAGGGGAAGGCGGCAACGATGACCAGCCCGACCAGCAGCGCGGCGATATAGCCCCAGATCGGACGGATGCCCTCGTCGGGATCGACCCGGCTGATGGCGCAGGCGCCGTAGTAGCCGACGCCGAAGGGCGGCGCGAACAGGCCGATGCCCATGGCGAAGATGACCACCATGGCGTAATGCACCTCGTGCACGCCGGCCTGCGCCGCCACCGGAAACAGCAGCGGCCCGAACAGCACGATGGCGGGAATCCCCTCCAGCACGCTGCCCAGGATGATGAAGGCCACGATCGACACGGCCAGGAAACCGTAGCTGCCGCCAGGCATGCCGGCCATCAGCCGCGCCAGGTCGCCGGAGAAGCCCGATTGCGTCAGGGCCCAGGCCATGGCGGTGGCGCAGCCGACGATCAGCATGATGGCGCCGGACAGCGAGGCGGTCTCGATCAGCATGGGCTTGAGCCGCGCCAGGTCGAAGCGCCGGTAGATCAGCGCGCCCACCACCGCCGAATAGACAATGCCGATGGTGGAGACCTCGGTGGCGGTGGCCACGCCCTCGACCACCGCGGCGCGGATCACGAAGGGCAGCGCCACGGCCGGCAGGGCGATGACGAAGAAGCGGCCGATCTCGCGCGGCGCGAAGCGCTGCGCCAGGCTCAGGTCTTCCTTGCGGTAGCGCCACCACACCACCGAGCACAGCGCCAGCCCCAGCACCACGGCCGGCAGCAGGCCGCCGGTGAAGAGGGCGGCGATGGACACGCCGGTGACCGAGCCGATGGTGATCAGCACGATCGACGGCGGAATGGTCTCGGTCTGCGCGCCGGTGGCCGACAGCAGCGCCACCAGGTCGCCCGGCTTGGCGCCGCGCTTGCGCATCTCGGGAAACAGCACCGGCGCGATCGCCGCCATGTCGGCGATCTTCGAGCCGGAGATGCCCGACACCAGGTACATCGCCCCGATCAGCACGTACGACAGGCCGCCGCGCACGTGGCCCAGCAGGCTGGCCAGGAACTGGATCATGGCGCGCGCCATGCCGGTCATCTCGATCAGCGAACCCAGGAAGATGAACAGCGGCACCGCCAGCAGCATCAGGTGCGACATGCCTTCGTCCAGGCGGCCCACCATCACCAGCATCGGCGTGTTGGTGGTCAGCGCCAGGTAGGAGAACGTCGCCAGCGCGAACGAGAACGCGATCGGCACGCCCGCGAACACGGTGGCCGCGACGATGCCGACGAAGAAGATCACCAGGTTGAGCTTGCCCAGTCCCGTGAACAGCGGCTGCGCCAGCCAGAACGCCGCGACCATCGCCGCCGCGCCGGCCAGCGCCAGCAGCAGGTGCGGCACGGTCTGGGTGCGCAGCAGCCGCAGCAGCGCCACCACCGCCATCAGGCCCATGCCGACCGGAATGGCGGCGGCGCGCCAGGCGTTGCTCAGCTCCAGCGCGGGCGTGATGATGAAGTGTTCTTCGTGCGCGTATTCGATGGCCGGCGCCAGGATCAGGAACAGGAAGGCGAGCGAGGCGGCCAGCGCGCCGGCCTCCAGCTGCGCGCGCCGCGCCGGGCCGATGTGGTTGACCAGCGCCGTCATGCGCATGTGCTCGCCGCGGCGCAGCGCCACCACGGCGCCCAGCATCGACAGCCACAGGAACAGGATGGACGCCAGCTCATCGGACCACACCAGCGGGCTGTGGAACACGTAGCGCGCCACCACGCCGGCGAACAGCACCAGGATCTCGATCAGCACGATGGCGGCGGCCGCCAGCTCGACCAGGCCGCCCAGCGCCGCGTCCAGCGCATCGCCGGCGCGTCGCAGCGGATGGGCCGGCAGCGCGGGCGCGGCGGCGTGGGAAGAAGAGAGCGAGGACATGGGCGCGGCCTCAGGCGAGCTTGCCGACGGCCTGCTCCAGCAGGCCCCAGGCCTCCTGGCCGAAACGCTGCCGCCATTCGCTGTAGAAACCGGCCTTGCGCAGCTGGTCGCGGAAGCTGTCGGCGCCGGGCTGGTTGAACGTCAGGCCCTTGGCTTCCAGGTCGGCCTGCACCGACGCATTGAGCTTCTTGATGTCCTCGCGCTGCGCCAGGCCGGCCTCGTTGATGCCGCGCGCCACCACCGTTTTCAGGTCCTGCGGCAGGCCTTCCCACATGCGGCCGTTGGCGATGAACCAGTAGCCGTCCCAGATGTGGTTGGTCAGCGAGCAGTACTTCTGCACCTCGTACAGCTTGGCCACCTGGATGATGGGCAGCGGGTTTTCCTGCGCGTCCACCACCTTGGTCTGCAGCGAGGAATAGACCTCGCTGAACTGCAGGCTGGCCGGCGCCGCGCCCAGGCCCTTGAACATCGAGATGGGCAGCGGGCTGACCGGCACGCGGATCTTCAGGCCGTCCATGTCGGCGGCGCGGGTCACCGGCGCCTTGCTGCTGGTGGTCTGGCGAAAGCCGTTGTCCCACATCTTCTCGAAGGCATACAGGCGGCGCTGCGCGATGGCGGCGCGCACGTGGGCGCCGAGCGCGCCGTCCATGGCGCCCCAGACCTGGCCATAGTCCTTGAAGGCGAAGCCGACGGCGTTGATGGCGGCCACCGGCACCAGCGTGGCGATCACCAGCGCCGATGGCGTGAAGAAGTCGATGCCGCCCGACCGCACCTGGGCCAGCATGTCGGTGTCGCCGCCCAGCTGGTTGTTGGGGAAGATCTTGATGTCGACGCGGCCGTTGCTTTCCTTGAGGATGCGGTCGGCGGCTTCCTGGGCGCGGATGTTCAGCGGGTGCGAGACGGGCAGGTTGTTGCCGTACTTGAGGGAATAGTCCGCGGCGCGGGCGATCAACGGGAACCCGCCGCCCAGGGCGGCCGCGGCGGGAAGGGCGCACAGGCGGCGCAAGGCACTGCGGCGGGTGAGCAGCTTCATGGTTGTCTCCAGAATCTTGGTTATGATGTTTTTTGAGGTGCCGCAGAAGTCCATCGCGCTGAGGCATGAAGGACAATAGTGAACCGGCGCCCGCATCGTCAAACCCCAACAATGATGGTTTTTGATGTGAACAAGCCCACTCGCGAACGCAAGCTGGCAACCCTGGCCGAGGTCGCGGCGCTGGCCGGCGTATCCACCGCCACGGCCGACCGCGTGCTGAACCGGCGCCCCGGCGTGCGTGGCAGCACCGCGCAGCGCGTGCTCAAGGCCGCCGCCGAGCTCGACTACCTGCCCGAGGCGGATCTGTTCGCCGCGATGGCGCCCGAGCCTATGCGGCTGGTGATCCTGCTGCCGCGCGGCAGCAATCGCTTCCTGCGCATGCTGGGCGACAGTGTGAGCTACGCGCACGAGCACTTCGCGCCGCTCAACGCGCGCTGCCAGGTGGATTACGTCGAGAGCTTCAACCCCGAGGCCCTGGCGCAGGCGCTGCTGCATCACGGCAAGCGCGCCGACGGCATCGCCTTCATGGCGCTGGAGCATCCGGTGGTGCGCGAGGCCGTCAACGCGCTGGCGCAGCAGGGCGTGCCGACCGTGACGCTGATCTCCGACCTGGCCAACAGCGCCCGCGTGGCCTACGTGGGCCTGGACAACCGCGCCGCCGGCCGCACCGCCGGCTACCTGCTCGCGCGCTTCATCGGCCCGCGCGCCGCGCACGTGGCGCTGATCGCCGGTTCGCGCCACTACCGCGCCCACGAGGAGCGCGAGGGCGGCTTCCTGCAGCTGTACGCCGAGCAGTTCCAGGCCATGCAGGTGGTGGACCTGCGCGAAGGCTACGACGACGCGCAGCGCAATTACGAGCAGACGCGCCAGCTGCTGGAGCAATACCCGCAACTGGCCGGCATCTACAACATCGGCGGCGCCTCCGACGGCGTGGCGCGGGCGCTGAAAGAGGCCGGCCTGCAGCACCGGGTGGTGTTCATCGGCCACGGCCTGACGCCCGACACGCGGGCGCTGCTGATCGACGGCACCATGGACGCCGTCATCACGCAGAGCCCGGTCGAGGCGCTGATGAGCTGCGTGCGCATCTTCTGCAACGTGCGCGACAAGCGCAGCCCCATGAGCGGGGTGGAGATGAACCGCAGCCAGGTGATCCTGCGCGAGAACCTGCCGTAAGGCAGGCGCGCGCGATGCGCTGCCGGTTGCGTCTTGAGAGATCTGTTGCGCTTGGTCATGGCGCATCTGGTTGACGGCTTTTCGGCGATTGGTCGACACTGCCTTGGCCGCGCGGCGGGCGGGTCCCGGCGCGCTGGAGACCCGTTCGCCCACTTCCCCATGAGGTTCACCCGCCATGCACGCACACCCGTTCCGCCAAGCCGTCGCCGCGGCCTTGCTCTTGCTGGCCATGCACGCGCAGGCCCAGGAGGGACTGCCCGCGCCGGTCAACGGCATCACCTTCGAAGAGTGGGCCGCGGGCAATGCCCGCCTGGCCAACAATCAGCCCCTGGACGGCGTGCTTAAGATACTGAAGGTGGACGAAGGCCAGTGGAAGCAGGCCGATGCCGCCTTCGTCGAGGAACTGAAGCGGCGCGATCCCGGTTCGCCCACGTTCATGCGTTACGGCGAAGTCTTCGCCAAACCGGCCGTGGGACGGTTCGCCAACGCCGCCGAACAACCCAAGGTGGAGGGCAAGCTGGCTACCTATGACGACTATGCGCGCCTGCAGGCGGACATGAGCGCGGGCGTGCGGGCGGGCAAGGACCCGCAGGCCATTCTGAAGGAATACGGCTTGAACACCTACCAGTACTCGCAGGAGAGCGGCAAGTGGGTGCGGATGATGGCCACGGTCAATGATCCCGCCGAACTGGAGCGCCTGGCCGCGATCCGCGAAAAGTACCAGCGTGAAGCGCGGGCCAGGTACGGGTTGCCCGCTGCCGATTGAGGACCGGCAACGGCCTGGGCGCAACACGCCGCGCGGTTGATTTCAGCCTGGCGGCGCCGGGGGCGGGACAGGGCAGTCAGGCACGCCCGCCGCCGCCGCGCGCAGCGCCGTGGCGAAGCCGCCTTCCACCCGGGAATAGGGCCGGGCGCTGGTGATGACGCGCGGCCGGGCGGTCCAGGCGATCGTGAACCCCGCCTGCGCCATCCGGTCGACCAGGGCCTGGTCCTCGCTGCAAGGCAGGGGCGCGAAGCCGCCGCTGCGGCGGTAGGCGTGGGCGGCGATGCCCAGGTTGGCGCCATGGACATGGCGGTGACCGTCCCGGTCCTGGTAGCGGGAGACGAAGTGGCTGTGCGCCGCGCCGGCATTGCGGCCGTGCGCGGCCCAGCCGGCGACGCCGACCGTGCCGCACACCACTTCCGCGTTCAGCGACAGCTGGTCCACCAGCCAGCGCGGCGAAACAATGGTGTCGGCGTCGGTGTACGACAGCCAGCGCGCCCCGGCATCCAGCAGGAACTGCGATCCCGTGGCGCGGGCGATGCCGACGTTGCGCGCGCGGATGGCCAGGCGCTGCACCGGCCAGGCGGCCGCCAGCCGGGCGGTGGCGTCGCGGCAATGGTCCAGCACCACGACGATGCGCACCGGCTCGTCCCCCAGCAAGGGATGGCGCGCGGCCAGGGTGACCGCGCGCAGGCAGGCGGCGATGTGGCGTTCTTCATTGTGGGCGGGGATGCAGATGCCGATCATGGGGCGGTGTTTTCCGTGTCGGGGGCCAGGGCCCAGGCATCGAGCCGGAACTCGGGTTCCTGATGTGTCAGGAGCGGCGCCAGGCCGGGCAAGGCGCCCAGCGCGGCGTGCAGCGCCTCGGTGTCCTGCCGGCGGTCGTTGAAGGCGCCGCGCCAGTGGCAGGCCACCAGTTCGCCGCCGCGCCGCAGGCTGGCGCGGACGCGGGCCAGGAAGCGCGCCAGCGCGTCGTCGTCCAGGTAATAGGCCATTTCCGACACCACCACCAGGTCAAAGCCGCCGGGCGGAACGGCGGGCCAGGCGTCCGGCAGCCGCAACGCCAGCGCTTGCACGCCGCTCGCCCGTTGGCTTGCCAGGTGGGCGCGGCAGCGGCGGATGGCGGCCGGGGAAAGGTCGACCGCGGTCACGCGCCGGCAGCGCGCCGCCAGCGCGCCCGTCATGCCGCCGTTGCCGCAGCCCGTCTCCAGCGCGTGGTCGTAGCGGGCCAGCCGCAGGCTTGCCAGCAGCAGCGCGCGCTTGCGGCATTCGTACCACGCATCGCGCACGTGCCAGGGGTCGTCGCTGGCACGGTACAGGGCGTCGAAATGGCGGGCTAGAGCGTCCATGCCGATTCCCCCGCGCCGGCCACCACCGCGCCGTGGGCGGCCTGGTCGCGTTCGGCGTGGCTCTGGCGGATGTAGAGCGGCAGGTCGGCCATGGCCTGGGCGAAGGCCCGGTCCTGGCACAGCGGGCCGGCGCCGAGCGCGCGCGCCGCGCGCCCCAGGATGTCTTCGGCCGCGGCCTCGACCGCCAGCCGGGCGCGGGCGGTTTCCAGCCTGCAGTCATGGCTCGGGTCGGCATCGATGGCCGCGGCCGCCGCGTGCAAGGCCCAGCGGGCCTGGCCGAGCGCCACATCGGCCGCGCCCAGATGCGCGAGGCGAAAGGGATTGCCGGGCGTGTCGCCGGCACCGGCCTGCAGGCGCTGGAAGATGCGCGCCAGGCCGCCGTACCAGCAGGCGGCGACGCCAGCGCCCCCGTGCAGGAAACCGGGCCGGTCCACGTAGGCGCCGGGCGCCCCTACCGGCAGCGCCCCGACCTGGTCGAACGCGACGCTGGCCGTGCCGCTGCCGCGCATGGCGGGGGCGGCCCAGCCGCCGGGCCGGATCGCCACGCCCGGTTGCGCCAGCGCCACCGCGGCCAGCCACGGCGCGCCGGCCGGCGTCCAGCCGCTGACGATGGCATGGCTGGCGCCGTTGGCGCCCGAACACCATGCCTTGGTGCCTTGCAGCGTCACACCGCCATCGGCCGTGGGCGTCAGGGTCAGACGCTGGCGTGGCGGCTCCGCGCACCAGACGCCCCAGATGCTGCCCGCCGGCGCGGCCGGCCCGTGCAGTTCCGCCAGAATCGCCAGGGCATCGGTGTGGCCTTCGAAGCACTTGGCCAGCGACAGGTCGACGGCCGCCACCGCGGCGAGCGCGCGCCATCGCGTCAGGGTCTCGCCATGGCCGGGCAGGGGCAGGCGGTCGCAACCGGCGCGCACCAGGGCGCACAGCACGCCCGCCGGTTCAACGTCTGGTCCGATGTCGACCAGGAGGGCTCGCAGGCGGTCGAGAGAGAACGTCGGCAGGGGGGAGGACGCGATGTCGGGCATGGGTGGCAGGCGGCATGAACGGATGCCGCAACCAGCAATTGGCGTGCCCGGCGGTATCGCTGCCCATGGTGAGCGCCGCCGCGCTGCTCCATTGAGACACCTAGAACGTCATTCTGAAACCCACCGTGCCTGTGACGACGTAGCTGCCCGAGAAGTCCGCGTCCGCGTCGACCTGGCCATAAACGGCGTACCGCTTGGCCCAAGCGTAATCGGCGCCTACGCCGAGATTGCCCCAGGTGCGCGACATGCGGCTGACGATCGGCACATCCGCGACCTGTATGCGCGAGCCGTCCAGGAACTCGTGCTTGAGGTTGAGCACGCCATAGACGTTCGACTGGCGGTCGACGCCCGCCCCTTGGCCATTGCTCCGGTAGTCCAGCGCGACGCCGAAACGGCCTTGCAGGCTGTCGCCCTTGTCGCTTTCGACGCGCGCGCCGAATCTGTCATTGAAGCGGTCGAAGCGTGTCGAGACGTACGTCACCTGGGCCTGCGGGACCAGGGCCAGCCCTTCGCGCAGCCCGTACGCCTTGCCCGCTTCGATGCCGAACCCATAGCTGCTGGCCTTGCCGCCATCCTTGAGTTTGCCCGCGAGGCGGGATTTCAGGTCGCTGTCGAACCAGGTCGCCTGCGCCTGGGCGTCAACATAGACGCCGTCGCTGCCATACCAGGTGAGCGTGGGCGTCAGGCCGTAGCGGGTGGTGTCGATGGAGCCGTTGCCGTACACCGACGACACACGGGTATCGGAGGCGCCATAGTGCAGGGCCAGCCCGCCCACCAGGCGCGAACCGTCCTGTTGGCCGGCCAGGATGCGGTCAACGCCGATCTGCATCTTCCAGTCGTCGATGTCCTGGCGCTGGCCGGTGGTGGACACGGCGGGATCGAGCCGGCTCGTCGAGCCTTCCATGCGGGCCCACGCGCCGTTGCGCCCGGCGCCCTGCGGATCGTAGCGACGATCGCCGACCCGCTGGCGCAGCGTGGGCAGCTTGCTCAGTTGCATCAGCGTGTTGGCGTAGGCTTCATACACCGGCACGCCGGGCTGGTACAGCGGGCCCGGCGTGGCGGGCGGCGAGCCGCCGCCGGTTTGCGGCGATCCCGGGTCAGTCAGGGCCGACCGCAGATACCAGCTGCCGTCGCCCGAGTCCTGCTGCAGCACATAGCCGTAGGCGCCGGCCACCAGCGCCGGGCGGCCGCCGATCACGTAGTCGCCGTTGGCAAGATTGAATTGGCCCGAGGAAAGGCCGTTGACCTGCACGACCTGGATGCCACGCTGGGTCTGCGCGCCGGCGCCGCCGATGTTCGTCACCGTGACGGGCGTGCTGCCCGTGGTGGCGCCGGTGATCACCAGCTTGTCGGTCGGCGAGTCATCGCCGCCCAGCCGGGTGCGGATTTCCAGGTTGCCGCCCTGCGCGGCGTAGTCGCCGGCAATCGTCAGGGCGCCGAAACCGCTGCGCGGGCCCGGTGCGATGGTGCCCTTGTTGGTCGTCGCGCCGACGCGTCCTGTCCCGGTCAGCCGCGCGCCGGCCAGCACCGCCACCGGCCCGCCCAGGACGCCATCGACCTGCAGGGTGCCGGCCTGCACTTCGGTGTTGCCAGTGAAGGCGGCGCTGTTGCCCGACAACGTCAGCCTGCCGGCCCCCAGCTTGTTGAAGACGGACGTGCCCGAGAACGCCGTGCTCACGCCGACCTCGCGGCCATTCGTATCGAACCAGGCGCCCCCGGCAGCCACCGCCTGCGTGGCAAACCCGTTCAGAAAATTGGCCTCGTCCCGGTTGGCGCGCAGGATGCCGCCGTCCAGATTGACGTTGACGTTGCCCGCGCCCTTGATGACCGAGCCGGTCTCCAGCACGCCACGGCCGCTGGCATCGCCGTTCAGGTTCAGCGTGCCGGTGGATGTGCCGTCAATCGCCACCCACGTATCGGTGGCCGCGATGGCCAGGCCGCCTTTTGCCACGGTGAGCGCTCCCGTGCCCGCCCAGCCGACATTGATGCGGTCGGAGGCCGAGAGGGTCGAGATGGCGCCTGTCGTGCTCGATACGGTGACCGTGCCGGCGCCGCCCGCGTTCTGGCCGATGTAGATCGATGCCGGGGCGCCGGGCGCGGTCGTCGCCTCGGTGTGCACGGTGGCGCCATCCTGGACAAGCAGTTCGCCGGTACCGTTGAAGCCCACGTAGATATTGTTGAACGGGTTCCAGGCTGACGCGCTGCCCGATACCGTAACGTGTCCTTCGCTGCCGGCGTTCCAGCCGATGACCCCCTGGCCGCTGCGCACGGCGCCGCCATTGTCGATCTGCAGCGTGCCCTTGCCGTCCGAGCCGATCAGGAAGGCATTGACCGTATTGAGATTCCAGTTCGCCCCCGGCCCGGATACGACAACGGTGCCGACGCTGCCGGCACTTGCGCCAAGAGTGCCCGATTCGCTTTGCGCCACGCCGCCGTTCAGGATGCGCAGGGTGCCGTCGCTGCCCGGATCGGCCCCGATATAGACGGGGCCGAGGCTGGTCCAGCGGGACGCATTTCCGCTGCCGTCGACGCCCGTCACGGTCAGGGTGCCCACGCCGCCGTTGAGGTTGCCGATGAAGGCCCAATCGTTCCGCACCGACCCGCCATTGCTGATGGTCAGCGTGCCGGCGGCGGCGTCTCCGACGATGAGGTCTCCGCCCACGACCCAGTCCGGTGATGCCACTGGCCCTGGCTGCACGTCGCCAGTACCGGAGACCGTTTGCGCGCCGGCGAGCGGCGCGAAGCTGGCCGCGGATGCGGCCAGGATTATCCATTTCGGCCATCCCGAGCGATGGCGATGTTCTTCGACCACGATGCCCCTCCTGAGGTAGATGCGAGCCGCACGCGAGCGATACGACACGCGGCAGCGCTTTTTTAATAGGTATTTCCCTGCCCTGGACAATGGCGGGGATTTCATGCGTGTGCACAGTAATCGTCGCCGGCCCGCGCGCCGCCAAAGGCGGCCAGGCCGTGCGCGTCGCCGGCTGGCGCGTGACCCGCGACCGTGCCATTGCGGCCTCGGCGCTTGGCCGTGTAGAGCAGGTGGTCCGCGCGCTCGAGCGCGCTCGTGAACGACTCGCTCGCCTGTATCAGCGTCACCCCCATGCTCGCCGTGAAACACGCGTCGGGCGCGTGCGGCGCCCAGCGCTGCGCGGCGAAGTCCGCGCGAATTTGCTCGGCGATCGCGGTGGCGCGTTCCAGATCCGCGCCGGGCAGCAGCAACAGGAACTCCTCTCCTCCCAATCGGGCGGCGTGAACGGGGGCGGGCGCCCGCGCCCGGAGCAGGGCGCCGAATCGCGCCAGCACCCTGTCGCCAAACGGGTGGCCAAACGCATCGTTGATGCGCTTGAAGTTGTCGATGTCCGCCATGATCAGCGCGGTCGGCATCGCTGCATGCGGGTGGCGCCCGGATGCGCCAGCCAGCAGACTGTCGAGTCCCTGCCGGTTCAGCAGGCCCGTCAAGGCGTCGGTATGGGCATGGCGACGGTATTTCTCTATGGCGTCGTAGCTCGTCGTGATGAAGACCGCGAAGGTCAGCACGATGCTGCCGAGCAATCCGGTGTACTGGATCAGGATGCCCCAGACGGACGTTCTCCATTCACCCGCCGCGAGCGCGGGCGTGGGGGCGGCGATGTACAGGAGGCACTGGCCCGTCAACACCAGCGCGATGAAGAGGAAGGCGGCGGCGAGCAGCCTGTCCGACTTGCTCACGGCCTGCCTGGCGAACGACAGCATGGTCCGCCAGCTCACGAGCGCGCAACAGGCCTGCACGAAGAATGACTCCAGCCTCGCGCTGGCGAACAGCACGACCGAAACCACTACCATTGCCGTCGAGGCAAGCAGCACCGCAATATCGAAATAGGGCGGAATCCGGCTGCGGTGGCGGCCTTGCAGCGCGCGACAGGCAAGGATGACGCCGCCCAGGATGAAGGCGTCTTCGACGACCTGCTTGTATGGGGAAAGCGCGCTGGCCTGCACCAGCATGATGGCGTAGCCCGCGCCCAGGCAGGCCAGGGCGCCGCCCCACGGGAGCGTGTCGAAGCCGGCGAAACGCGCGGCGCAAAGACCCGCGGCGCACATCAGGATCGCGGCGGGCACGGACCATTCAAGCAGGGTGACGGGCATAGACAGGCGGAGACGTTGAACCCATGCAGTCCGGCCCATGCCTGACTGACACAATCTGTGTCGAAAAAGATTACAGTGTGTCGCAATGTGTCGCCAGCGCGGAACCGTCAAGGATTGTCAAGCGCCGGCCGCCGCCGTGCGAGCGATTCTATTGCGCCCGCGCGTCGCCGCCCGACACTCTCGCCAAGGCCTGCCGGCCCCGTCGCGCCAGATGCTCCAGCGCGGCGCTCGCCACGCACCCCAGCAACGCGAACGCCACCGCCACCCACAAGGCCCAGGTGGCGCCGCCGCGGGGGCTGAAGACAAAGCATGCCGCCACGAAGGCCGCGCCCATCGTCTGGCCCAGCAGCCGCGCCAAGCCCGACAGGCCGCTGGCCACGCTGGCGCGGTGGGCCGGCACGCTGAACATGATGAAGCGCTGGTTGGGCGACAGGAACAGCCCGAAGCCCGTGCCGCAGAGCGCCATGGGCAGCATCACCGCCCACATCGGCGCCCCGGCCGGCAGTCGGCTTACGGCCAGCAGGCCCGCCGCCAGCAGCGCCAGCCCGATCGCGCCGAGCAGGCTGGCGGACATGCGGTCCGACCATTTGCCCGAGAACGGCGCCAGGCAGGCGCCCATCACCGGCCAGGGCGCGATCAGCATGCCCACGTCGGCGATGTCGCGCCCCAGCGTCAGGTTCAGCAGGAAGGGCAGCGCCACCATGGCCGCGCCCTGTGCCGCGAAGGCCAGCACGCAGACCAGCACGGCCAGCGAGAACGGCGGCAGGCGCAGCAGGTCCAGCGGCACGATGGCGTGCGGGCTCAGGCGTTCGCGGCGCAGCAGCAGCGCCCAGCTCAGCGCGCCGAACGCCCAGACCAGGGCCGTGCCCCAATCCGGCTGGGCCGCGCGTTCCAGGCCCAGCACGGCCAGCCCGAACGCCAGCGCGCATAACAGCGCCGCGCCGGCATCCAGCGCTTTGCCATCGCCCGGCGCGCGCGGCAGATGCCTGCCGGCCAGCGCCAGCGCCACCAGGCAGAAGGGCACATTCACGTAGAACAGCCAGTGCCAGCTAAGCACGGTCAGCATCGCCGACGCCAGCACCGGTCCGCCGGCCAGCGACGCCGCCGCGATCATGGCGTTCAGGCCCATGCCGCGGCCCAGCTCCTCCTTGCGGTAGATTGCGCTCACTAGCGCCATGTTGCAGCCCATCAGCGCCGCGGCGGCCAGGCCCTGCGCCGCGCGCGCCGCCTCCAGCGACCACAGCGATTGCGCCGCGCCGCACCAGACCGAGGCGGCCAGGAACAGCCACAGCGCCGGCAGGAACACCCGGCGGTGCCCGATCTTTCCCGCCAGCGCGGCCAGCGGCAGCATCGTCGCCACCATGACCAGTTGATAGATGGTGACCACCCCGATCACATCGGACGCGCTCACGCCGAGCTGCGACGCCATCGATGGCAGCGCCGTATTCGTCATCGAGGTATCGAGCGTCGCCATGGAGATCGATAGCGACACGGCCAGCATCGCGTAGCGGCGCGCGGCAGGGGACAGGGTAGAGGAGGGGGGCGTGGCAGGCAGGGACATCGCGGCATGCGGTTGAAAAAACGGCCCCCAGTATGGAAGCGGCGATTCTTGCGGTGAATAGCAAAATCCGTAAAGCAGCCTTGCAGATATGAAATACTGGAGCCGCTAGGATTCGCGGCGGAAAGGGCCGCAAAGCGAGGGCAGGGTGAACCGATCGGAAGGCATGGCGCTGCTGGTGGCGGCGGTGGACCAGGGCAGTCTCAGTGGCGCGTCGCGCGTCAGCGGGGTCTCCCTGGCCTCGGTCAGCCGCCACATCAGCGCGCTGGAGGAACGCCTCGGCACCCGGCTGCTGGTGCGCTCGACCCGGGTCCTGCGGCTCACCGAGGCCGGCCAGCGTTATTACGCCGAGGCCAAGCGCCTGCTGGCCGAGATGGACGAACTGGAAAGCAGCATGCGGGTCGATGCCGCCGAGCCCTCGGGGCGGCTGCGCGTCACGGCGCCGACGCTGTATGGGCGCGTGCACCTGCAGCCGTTGCTGGCGAAGTTCCTGGTGCTGCATCCCAAGGTCACGCTCGACCTGCACTTGCTGGACCGGCCCGTCAACCTGCTGGAGGAAGGCATCGATCTCGCGGTGCTGGTGGGCGAGCAACCCAGCTCCAGCCTCGTCGCCCGGCGTCTGGGATCCATCCGCTGGGTATTGAGCGCCGCGCCCGACTACCTGGCGCGGCGTGGCACGCCTCGCGGCCTGCGCGATCTCGCGCAGCATGACGGCCTGGTGTACAGCCATCTGGCGACCGACGACGCCTGGACCCTGATGCACGAGGGCAGGCCCACCGTCGTGCGGGTGCCCACTCGCATGCGCTCGAATACCGTTGACGGCGTGGTCACGGCCGCCGCGGCCGGCGCCGGCATCGTCCATGCGCCCGCCTGGGCCATCGCCGATCACGTCGCGGCCGGCCGCCTGCTAGTGCTGTTGCCGGAATCGGAAACCCCGCCACGGCCGGTGTTCGCGTTGATGACCCACCAGCGGCTCATGGCCGGCAAGGTGCGGTCGCTGCTGGATTTCCTGGCGCAGCATTTGCGCGCCAAGTCCTTGAACGAACTGTGACCTCGCCAGCCGCTGTGTGTCAGGCGGCGGAGGTGGCGAGACTGAAGCCTTCATCCCGCCATCCGGTCACCCCGCCGATCATGACCTTCACCGGCCGCCCCAGTTGCGCCAGGCGCAACGCGCCGCGCGTCGCCCCATTGCAGTGCGGGCCCGCGCAGTACGTGACGAACAGCGTATCGGCGGGATAGTCCGCCAGTTTCGACTCGACGATCTTGCCGTGGGGCAGGTTGCGCGCGCCCGGCACGTGGCCCTGCGCGTACAGCGCGGGGCTGCGCACATCCAGCAGGACAAAACCGGGCGTGCCTGTCGCGAGCGCGCTGGCCACATCGGAACAGTCGGTTTCGAATTGCAGCGCGGCGTGGAAATGGCCGAGCGCGGTCGCGGCGTCGGCGGCGGGGATGGTGTTAACGGCATTGGTGGTCGGCATGTTTCAACCCTGAGCGGTTCGTGCGGTGAAGTAAGTGTCTGGAGCAGATCCAGGCATGTCATTCTGGCCTCGGGCGGCGATGCCGGTAAGTGGCGTAATCGACAAATACCGGTAACATTACGCCATGGAAAACCATCTCGTGGTCGCACTGGCCTACGACCGGCTCTGCACCTTCGAATTCGGCTGCGTGACCGAACTCTTCGCGCTCGAACGTCCGGAGCTGGGCGTGGATTGGTATCGTTTCGCGGTCTGCGCGAGCGAGCCCGGCCCGTTGCGCGCCGCGGGCGGCATCACGGTGGTTGCGCCCTACGCGCTCAGGCGGCTCGATCGCGCGGATACGATCGTGGTGCCGGGTTGGCGCGACCCGGACGAAGCGCCGCCCGAGGCATTGCTCAAGAAGATCCGCCAGGCCTACCGGCGCGGGGCCCGGCTTTGCTCCATCTGCTCCGGCGTATTCGTGCTGGCGGCGGCCGGCGTGCTGGACGGCAAGACGGTGACCACGCATTGGCGCTACGCCGAAAAGCTGCAACAGCGCTATCCGCGCGTGCGTGTCGAGCCGGACGCGCTCTATGTCGACGAAGGGCAGATCATCACTTCGGCGGGTTCCGCCGCGGGGCTGGACATGTTGTTGCACCTGGTGCGGCGCGACTACGGCGGCGCCGTGGCCAACCGGGTCGCGCAAAGGCTCGTCGTGGCGCCGCACCGCGAGGGCGGCCAGGCGCAGTTCGTGCCGCGTCCCATGCCGCCGGACGACAGCGGGCGCCTGGCCAGGCTGATGGACTGGATGCGCCAGCATGCCGCGCTGCCGCACACGTTGCACGCGCTGGCGGAGCGGGCGGCGATGAGTCCGCGCACGCTGCAACGGCAATTTCACGAGGCCACCGGCATGGCGCCGTATGAATGGCTGGTGCGCGAACGCGTGGCCGCGGCGCGCGAGATGCTTGAAGCGCAGACGCCCCTGCCGATCGGCCGCATCGCCGAGTTGGCCGGCTTCGGATCCGAGGAGTCGATGCGCAGGCATTTCCGGCGCATCGTGCTGACCAGTCCCGCCGCCTACCGCGACAAGTTCGGCCATGGCGCGCGAGAGCCGAAGGGCGGCGCCCAGGTCCAGGCGCGCTGATTCGGCGCGGCGGCCGGTGGCGCTCATGCGGCGCGTCGGCCATGGGCGCGTGGCGGGAGGGTCAGCCCGGGCCGTCGCTGGCCGCCGCCAGGAGCGCCACGACGACGTCGCTGATGGGGGTGGGAATGCCGTGGGCCCGGCCGCGACGGGCCACCACGCCATTGCGGATGTCCCATTCGAGCGGCCGGCCGGCTTCGCGATCCGCCAGGATCGAGGTGCCCATGTCGGCGGGCGACGCCAGGAATTTGTCGAGGATCGCCCGCGGCACCTCGTCGCCCAGCGCGGCGCCCTCGGCGCGCGCCACGCTCAGGCACTCCCGCAGATAGCGCAGGGTGAGCGCCGCGATGTCGGCCCGGGCGTACATGCCCGAGCGGCGCTGGGTAAGCGCCATCAGCCCCGCCGCCGCGTTCTGCAGCAGCTTGCGCCACGCCAGGGATCTGAAATCCGCGGCCCGCTCGACCAGACAGCGGGTGCCGTGCAGCGCCTCGACGATCACCCGGGACTCGGGGAGGTCCGGCACGCTCAGGCGCGCCTCGCCGCGCAGTCGCACCGACCCGTCGGGTTGCGCTTGCGCGGGAAACCAGACGATGGCGGGCACGACCCGCCCGCCGGGGCAATGCGGGCTCACCCGTTCCACCTGCTCGACGCCATTCTGCAGCGCGCACACGATGGTGCGTGGCCCGGACAGCGCGGCGAGCCAGGGCGCGGCGGCCTCGGTCTGCGTTGCCTTGACCGCGAGAAACACGAGATCGACCGTGCGTTCAAGCCGCGCGGGATCCGCCAGTACGGGACCGGGAACGGTGATGCGGCGGTCGCCGGCCTGCAACGCCAGATGATCGCGCGGCGTGCGGCCGCACAGCAGCGGCGCGCGGCCGGCTTCATGCAGCGCCGCGGCGATCGTGGTGCCGATGGCGCCCGGGCCGACAACAGCAACGGACGCAAGGTTTTCTGTATCCATGGAGGGGCCTTCAATGGCGGCGTGGCGGAGCGGCTGCGCGCGCGGGCTTGCGTGTTCGGGGGTGGTTACGTAATATATTACACATGAAATCAATTAACGGTAATGAAATTTCAGAAAGCGAGGGGCGGCTCGGGCAATGGATCGGCGCGATTCAGGCCCGCAGTGGCGATCTTGCCGCCAGCGAGGCGAAGGTGGTCGCGCTTCTGCTTGCCGATCCCTTGTTCGTCGGCGCCAGCACGGCGGCGCAGGTGGCCGCCCGTGCCGGCGTGTCGCCGCCGAGCGTGGTCCGCGCCGCGCGCGCCATTGGTTTCGGCGGGTTCACTGAGCTCAAGCTGGAGATCGCTCGCGCGCGCGGCACGACCCGGTTCTTCGCGCCGCCTGAAGCGCTGGCCGCGGACGCGCCGTCGGCCGCCGTGCTGCAGACTTCCATCCGCGCGGGCGCCGACGCCCTGACGGCGCTGGGCGGCGCCCTTGACCTCGCCGCATTCGACACGGCGGTCGGCAAGATCCTGTCCGCGCGGCAGGTGCTCGCATTCGGGGCAGGCCCGTCCGCGACGGTCGCCGCCGATGCCGTGTTCCGGCTGCGCGCGGTTGGCGTGATGACCCTCGGTATCCAGGACCACCTGTCGGCCATGATCGCGACGCGTCTGCTCGGCCCGGGCGATGCGGTGATCGCGGTCAGCTCGACCGGGCGCACCGAGACCACGCTTGCCATCGCCGATGCGGCGACCTCCGCCGGGGCCGCGCTCATCGCCATCACCAACCAGTACGGCACGCCGTTGGCGAACCTGGCCGATATTGCGCTGGTCGTCGGCGGCGCGCCCCTGCCGGCGCAGATGGCCGCGGCGGGCAGCCGGTTGGCTCAGCTGGTCGTCATCGACGCGCTGGTGGCCGCCCTGGCCCTGCGCGACCCGCAGCGCAGCCGCAAGGCAGAGCGCGCGGGCATCGACCTGCCCGATCTCTCCTGATGCCGCCCGCCGTTGTCGCAATGGTTCTTGTCGCGGCAATGGCCCACGCGGCCTGGAACCTGGCCTCGAAGTACAAGCGGGGGGACACCTTGCTGTTCGTCTGGGCCTATACCTGCGTGTCGGCGCTGTGGTGCCTTCCGATCGCGCTCGTCCTCATGGCGTCGGGCCAGCAGGCCTTCGATGGGCGGCTCGCGGCGGGCGCGGCCGTCTCGGCGGCGTTGCACATCGCCTACTCCCTGACCCTGCAGGCCGGATACGACCGCGCCGAGCTGGGCGTCGTCTATCCGGTCGCCCGCGGCACGGGGCCGATGCTCACGATGTTGTTCGCCGTGTTCCTGCTGGGGGAGCGGATCGATACGGTTGCCGTGCTGGGCGCGCTTCTCATCGTCGCGGGCATCCTCGTCGTCACCGGCAATCCGTTCAGCGGCCAGCGCCAGCGCCCCTTGCCGGGCTTGCTGTGGGGCACCGCGACCGGCGCCGCCATCGCCAGCTACACGCTGTGGGACAGCTATTCGATGACCTCGTGGCACTTGGCGCCCGTGAGCTACTACGCCGGCACGCTGTTGCTGCAGGGCCTGGCGCTGACCCCGCTTGCGCTGCGCCGCCGCCATCGGATTGCCGCCGCCCTGCGCGTCGATCGCGTGCCGATCCTCATCGTGGCCGTGTTTTCCCCGCTGGCCTACCTGCTTGTTCTCACCGCCATGCAGCGCGCGCCGGTGGCGCTTGTCGCGCCCTTGCGCGAGTCATCGATCATTGTCGGCGCGTTGCTCGCGTACTGGCTTTTCCGCGAAAACCATCTTGCCCGCCGTATCGCGGGCGCGCTGGTGGTGTTGGTCGGAATCATCGCGATCAGTTGGGGGTGATCGGCGTCGCTTGCGCAAAGGCGGGTATACACGGGAGCGGCGAAGCCGCGCCCGGGCGTCGTCGACGCGCAGGCGCGAGCGTGCAAAGCCATGCCAGGGGCTCATCGCCTTCGCCCGTGCCTGACAACGGCGCGCCGACCTGGCGCCGGCTCAGCGCGACAGCCTGGGGTTGAATGCGTCGTTCAGCGCATCGCCGAGCAGGTTCAGCGATAGAACCGTCAAGATGATCGACACCCCGGGCAGGGCCGCCAGATACCATGCGGTGCGCAGCATTTCGCGCGCATCGCCGATCATGCTGCCCCAGGAGACGGCATTGGGATCGCCCATGTTCATGAAGGACAGCGCCGATTCCATCAGGATGGCGTTGGCCACCAGGACCGAGGTGGTGACGATGACCGGCGGCAAGGCGTTGGGCAGGATCTCCAGCAGCGCGATACGGGCGTGGCCATAGCCCAGGGTGCGGGCGGCCTGCACGAACTCCGACTCGCGCAGGGTGCGGAATTCGGCGCGGACCAGTCGCGCCACCACGGGCCAGGACGCGACGCCGATGGACAGGGCGATCACCGTCACTGAAGGCCGGGCGATCGCCACGATGACCACCACCAACAGGAAGGCGGGGATGGTCTGCAGCAGTTCGGTCACGCGCATCAGGGCCACGTCGACCCATCCGCCGAAGTAGCCGGCCGCCGCGCCGACCGCGATGCCGATCAGGAGGCTGAGCAATGCGGCGGTCACGCCCACGGTCAACGACACCCGCGCGCCGTGCGCCAGCCCGGCGGCCACGTCGCGGCCCATGGTGTCGGTGCCCAGCCAGAAGCCGGGATCCTGCCCTGGCCACAGGATGGGCGGCCCCACCATGTCGAGCGGGTCGTGCGGGAACAGCCACGGCGCGGCCAGCGCGGCCAGCAGGATGAAGAGCAGCAGCAACGCGCCGGCCACGGCGGCTGGGTTGCCCAGCAATTGGCCCAGCGCGCCGCGGCGCGTCGGTGACGGCGCCGCGGCCGGCGCGGGCGCGGAAGCGGAGTGAGCGGTCATGGGGTTCGGGTAAAGGGTTTTCAGTGCGCGCGGATGCGCGGGTCGAGCACGCTTTGCAGCAGGTCGACCACGATATTGGCCAGGATCACCAGCAGCGAGGACAGCACCAGGATGCCCAGCAGCACCACGTAATCGCGCGCCATCACGGATTCATAGGCAAGGCGGCCCAGGCCTGGCCAGCTGAATACCGTTTCCACCACCACGGCGCCGCCCAGCAGGGTGCCGACATTCAGGCCCGCCACGGTGGTGACGGGGATGAGCGCGTTGCGCAACACGTGGCGCAGCGCCACCGCGCGCGGCGTCAGGCCCTTGGCGTGGGCGGTGCGCACGAAATCCTGGCGGTTCACTTCCAGCATGGAGGCGCGCGTCAGGCGGGCGAAGATGGCCACGTAAAAACCGGTCAGCGCCAATGTCGGCAGCACCAGGTGGCGCGCCACGTCCAGCACATGCGCCCAGCCGGTGGCGGCGGAGCCGATGGTGGACACGCCGCCGGGTGGTAGCCAGCCCAGCTTGACGGACAGCAGGATGATGGCCATCAGCCCAAGCCAGAAGCCGGGCGTGGAATACAGCAGCAGCGCCGCCAGCGACAGGACGCGGTCGAGCCAGCGGCCAGCGAAGCTGGCCATGACCGCGCCCAGCGCGATGCCGGCCGCCAGCGCGCAGGCCAGCGCGCTGCCCATCAGCAGCACGGTGTTGCCCAGGCGGCTGAAGATCAGCTCGGACACCGGCAGGTTGTAGCGCGGCGACACGCCCAGGTTGAGCGTGGCCAGGTCGCGCAGGTAGGTGCCCAATTGCCGTAGCACCGGCTGGTCCAGTCCGAAGTGGCTGCGCAACGCGGCCATGCTGGCCTCGGTGGCCGAGCCGGACTCGGCCGCGATGACGTCGGCCGCGTCGCCCGGCACCGCCTTCAGCAGGAAGAAGCTCAGCAGCACCACGCCGATGACGGTCGGCACCGCCTGCAGCAGCGAGCGTCCCACCACGCTCAGCGAACGATGCGCCGTCATGGTTGCAGATAGACGTCGGCCAGGTTGGACTCGACGCCGTCGGCGGTCAGCGAGTGATCGTGCACGCGCTGGTTGGCGATGGTGATGAACTCCGGCTGGTACAGGTTCAGGTCGGGCACCTCGCGCGCCACGATCTGCTGGAACTCCTTGAACAGCTGCACGCGGCGGGCCGGGTCGTTCTCGACCGCCGCGTCTTCCAACAATTGGTCGACCCGCGGATTCTGGTAGTGCGTGCCGTTGGAGAACGGCACGCCCTTGATGAAGTTCTTCGACCAGTACAGCCGCTGCACGCCGACCGTGGGGTCGAACAGGTTGCTGGCGCCATTGGTGGTGAAGGCGAAGTCGCGGTCGGTGTAGACGCGCTTGATGAAGGCCGAGGCGTCCTGGGCCCGCACGGTCACCGCGATGCCGACGCGCGCCAGGGTGGTGCGCAGGTAATCGGCCAGGCGCGGGCCATCGGCGCCGATCGGGTTGTAGTCCAGCGGCACGCGAAAGCGCACGCCATCGGCGCCCTTGGGATAGCCGGCCTCGTCCAGCAGCGCGTTGGCGCGCTTCAGGTCGAAGGGGTAGGGCGTGGGCGTCGGGTCGTTGTAGGTCTTCAGGCCCGGCGCGATGGGCGAATACGCCACCTGGCCGACGCCGTAGTTCACCACCTTCAGGATGACGTTGCGGTCGATGGCGTGGGCCACCGCCTGGCGCACCTTCTCATTCTTGAAATGCGGATCGTCCAGGTTGAATTCCAGGCGCGTGACGTTGTACGAGTAGCTGTTGCCCTTGGTCTCGAAGCGCAGCGACGGCACGGCCTTCAGGCGCGCCAGGTCGGCCAGCGGCACGGGCGTGCGGTAGCCCAGGTCGGCTGTGCCGGTCTCGAAGGCGATGGCGGCCGCGGCCGGGTCGGCCACGATGCGCACGATCAGGCGATCGATGTAGGGCTTGGGCTTGTCCCAGTAATCCGGGTTGCGCTCGTAGACGATGTGACTGCCGCGCACCCATTCCTTGAACTTGTACGGGCCGGTGCCGATCGGCGCCGAGGTGGCCGGGTTGGTCAGCGGATCGGTGCCTTCGTAGATGTGCTTGGGGATGATCGGCGTTTCGGTCGCGACGAAGGCGCGGATCAGGTAGGGCGCCGGTTTGGACAGGCGCAGCACTACGGTGTGGTCGTCCGGCGTTTCGATGGCGGTGACGTTGGCGAAGGTGTTGCGGCCGCGCGGGTGGATCTTCTTGAGCAGGTCGATCGAAAAGGCGACATCGGCGGACGTGAACGGCTTGCCGTCATGCCATTTGACGCCCTGGCGCAGCGTGAAGGTGTACACGGTGCCATCGGGGCTGACAGTCCAGGCGGTGGCCAGCTGCGGTTCGGGGGTCAGGTCGTAGTCGTACTTGAGCAGGCCTTCGGTGACCTTGGCACTGACGCTCAGGATCGGCGTGGCGACGTTGCCCACGGTGACCAGCGCGGTGGGCTCGGACGGCAGCAGCAGCGTCAGCGTGCCGCCACGGGTGGGTTCCGCGTGGGTATACGGACTGGCGGCCAGCAGCAGGCCGGCAAGGGTCAGGCTGAGAAAGGAACGGCGGGTTGGCTTCATAATCGTCGCGAAAACAGGGGATGAGATGAGCCCCGGGCCGCGCCCGGGGCGATCCAGGAAAATAGAGCGGTCAGGCGGGCGCGCCGTCGTGCCGGTAGGCGCTGCCGGCCTGCTCCGCGCTGACCAGGCCGTAGCGCACGTCGCGCTCGACGCGCGCGGCGTCGCGGCGGGCCGGGTCGCCCAGTCCGCCGCCGCCCGGGGTGTGCACCACCAGGCGTTCGCCGGCCGGCACCAGCTGGCGGCCCTTGGCGCGCAGGCTCGGGCCGCTGGCCAGCCCCAGCGCGCCGCCGGCGCCGGCCTGCCCGCCCAGCGCGCCGCGGGCCGGATGCACCACGCGGTCGAAGGCGGCGGCGATGATCATGGCCGCGTGTGGATCGGCGTGGCGCACCACGATGGTCTGGCCCAGGCCGCCGCGCACCGTGCCCGGACCGCCGGAATCGGCGCGGTATTCCTTCTGTTCGAACACCAGCGGATTGGCGCTTTCCAGGATTTCCAGCGAGACGTTGCGCACGCCGCTGGGGTACGAGGTGACGGACAAGCCGTCCTTGCCGGGGCGCGCGCCGGTGCCGCCGGTGGAAAAGCTGACCGCGTTAAAGCGCGGTCCGGCCAGCAGCGCCTGCTGTTCCTCCTGCGTGGCGCCGGCCAGCGGTTCGCCGCCGACCAGATGCAGGTTCCACAGCGACGAGGCGCCCTCGGCCGGCACCTGGTCGGGCCGCGCCTGGCGCAGCGCGCCGAACACGGCGTCGGGCAGCAGCTGGCCGATGATGTGGCGCGCCGTTACCGCGGCCGGAAAGCGGGCGTTGAGGATCGAGCCTTCCGGCGCCGCCACCTCCACCAGCGACAGCGAGCCGGCGTTGTTGGGCACGTCCGCGCCGATCAGGCAGCGGATGCCGAACGAGGTATAGGCATCGGTGTACGCCTTGACCACGTTGATGCCGCGCGCCACGCTGGGCGAGCTGCCGGTGAAATCCACCAGGATCTTTCCCGCCGCCACGGTCACACTGGTCTGCAGCGTGATGGGCGCGTCATAGCCGTCGATCACCAGGGTGTTGTGCCAGGTGCCTTGCGGCCATTCGGCGATGGCCTGCCGCATGGCCTGCGCCGATTGTTCGATGATGTAGCCGCCGAGCGATTCCAGGTCCGCCAGCTGGAACTCGGCCAGCAACGACTTCAGGCGGCGCCCGCCGATGTCGTTGCAGGCCACCAGCGCGTACAGGTCGCCTTCGACCTGTTCCGGCTCGCGCACGTTGGCGCGGATGATGGCCAGCACGCCCGGGTCCACCTGGTGCTGGTGGAAGAAGCGCAGGATCGGCAGGAACAGGCCTTCGTGATAGACCTCCAGGCCGTCGGCGCTGCTGCCGATGCCGCCGATGTCGATCACGTGCAGGGTCGAGGCGAACAGCGCCACCAGGGCGCCGTCATGGAACACCGGCGACACCATGGTCATGTCGAACAGGTGGCCGGTGCCTTTCCACGGGTCGTTGGTCAGCAGCACGTCGCCGTCTTTCAGCGTTTCCGCCGGGAACACCTTGAGAAAGTGCTTGACCGATTCGGCCATGGCGTTGACGTGGCCGGGCGTGCCGGTGACGGCCTGCGCGATCATGCGGCCGTCGGGCAGGAACACGCCCGCCGACAGGTCGCCGGCTTCGCGCGTGGCGGTGCCGAAGGCCGAGCGGATCAGCACCTGGGCCTGTTCCTCCACCACCGACAGCAGCCGGTTCCAGGCCAGTTGAAAGCGGATGCGTTGCTGGGGCGTGTGTTGCGCGGTGCTCATGCGGGGTCCTTTGCGGCGCGCGCGGCGGCCGCCTTGATGTCGTCCAGCACCAGCGAACCCAGGCGGCTGCGCCGCGCCTCGAAGCCCGCGGGCACGAAAGTGGTGGTCTCGTCTTCCACGACGAGGGCGGGGCCGGTCAGCTTCTGCTCGGCGTCGAGCGCCTGGCGCTCGTAGGTCGGCACCTCGATCCAGTCATTGCGGTCGAAGTCGTACAGCTTGCGCGTGCCCGCCTGGCGCGCCGCCGTGGCCGGTCCGCTGGCGATGTGGTCGCGCGGCCGCGCGCGGCGCTCGCCGGCCTGCGCCGCCACCGACCAGCTGACGGTTTCGGGCGCCACGTGCGGCAGACTGCGGCCGTATAGCTGGGCGTAGCGCTCGGCGAAGGCCGCGCCCAGTCGGGCGCTGGCGGCGGCGTCGAAGGGGCCGTCCGGCAGGTCCACGGCAATCTCGTGACCCTGGCCGCTGTAGCGCATGAACACCACGCGCTTGTGATGCAGCGGCGCGGCGGGCGCGGCGCGCCGCACCACGGTGTCCACGCTGGCCGTCAGTTCGTCCAGCAGGCGCTGTACCGCCGCGTGGTCGACGTCCGCCAGCCGTTGGTGGAAGCTGCGTACCGCCTGGTAGGCGATCGGCGCCCACAGGAAACCCACGGCCGATCCCACGCCGGCCGATTCCGGGATGATGACGCGGCCGATGCCGAGCTTGCGCGCCAGGCCGGCGGCATGCAGCGGCGCGGCGCCGCCGAAGGCGATCAGGGTGTGTTCCTCGGCCGCCTTGCCCAACTCGGAGGCATGCACGCGCGCGGCGTTGGCCATGTTCTCGCTGACCACCTCGATGATGGCCTGGGCGGCCTGCGGCGCTTCCAGCCCGGCAGGGCGCGCCAGATGGGTCTCGATGGCATGGCGCGCGCGTTCGGGTTGCAGGCTGACCTTGCCGACGGCAAAGCGTTCCGGCGTGACGGTGCCGATCAGGGCATGGGCGTCGGTGACGGTCGGCAGCTCGCCGCCGTTGCCATAGGCGGCGGGTCCGGGCGACGAGCCGGCGCTGTCCGGGCCGACCTGCACCACGCCCAGGTGGTTGACGCGCGCGATCGAGCCGCCGCCGGCGCCGATCTCCACCATCTCGATCACCGGGATGCGGATCGGCAGGCCCGAGCCTTTCAAGTGGCGGTGCACGCGGCCGAATTCGAAGCTGCGGCTGACCTGTGGCTCGAAGTCGTCGATGTAGCAGATCTTGGCGGTGGTGCCGCCCATGTCGAACGACAGCGCGCGCGCCGCGCCCGTCTGTTCGGCGATGTGCTGGGCCAGGATCGCGCCGCCCGCCGGACCCGATTCGACCAGCCGCACGGGTTCATCGATGCCGGTCTGCAGCGTGGCGATGGCGCCGCCCGAGGTCATCAGGAACGGTTCGTCGCGCAGACCGCGCTGGCGCGCGGCCTGGTCGAGGCGGCGCAGATAGCCCGACACCTGCGGCTGCACGTAGGCATTGGCGCTGACGGTGGACAGGCGCGGGTACTCGCGGATCTCGGCGCAGACGTCCGAGGACAGCGACACCCACAGCCGTGGCGCGTGTTGCTTCAGCAGTTCGCGGATGCGGCGCTCGTGGCCCGGGTGGGCGTAGCTGTGCAGCAGGCACACCGCCACGCTTTCGATGCCGGCGCGGACCAGCTCGCCGGCCAGGGATACCACCTGCGCCTCGTCCAGCGGCGTCAGCACCTGGCCGTGGGCGTCGACGCGTTCGGTGACGCCGTAGCGCCAGGGGCGCGGCACCAGGGGTTCCGGCTTGTCCAGGAAAATATCGTACTGGGCAAAGCGGTCTTCCAGGCCGATCTCGACCAGGTCGCGAAAGCCCGCCGTTGTCAGCAGCGCGGTGCGGGCGCCCTTGCGCTCGATCAACGCGTTGGTGGCCAGCGTGGTGCCCAGGATCAACAGATCCACCTGGGGCCACGCCAGGCCCGCCTCGCCCAGCAGTTCTTCGATGCCTTGCAGCACGGCCGTCTCGGGCGCGTCGGGCGTGGTCAGCAGCTTGGCGGACCAGCGCCGCGGTTCTTGTTCGAGGACGATATCGGTAAAGGTGCCGCCTACGTCGACGGCAACGCGCACCGGCGCCGTCGAGGCGGACTCAGGGGGGGAGAGGGACATGTGGACTGGAGAGAAGAAAGCGGGGAGGTCACGCGGGGCGCCGCTGGGCGCGCTTTGCAAAACGTCGATCCTAAGCAGTCCGGGCGGTGGCCAGAAGGACGTTTTTCGCATGTCGATATGCGGATTCCGCGCCAGCCGGCGAAATGGCCGGCAACCCGGCAATCGGTGATTTGCTAATCGCCGATCTGTCGTTACCCGGGACGCCGCGCGGGCTTAGCATCGGCCCCATGACCGAACTATTGCGCATCCAGAACCTTACTGTCGATCTGCCGGCGGGCGCCGACCGGCGCCACGCCATCCATGATCTGTCGCTGTCCATCAAACCGGGCGAGATCGTCTGCGTCGTGGGTGAGAGCGGTTCGGGCAAGTCGCTGACCGCGGGCGCCATCCTGGGCCTGCTGCCGCAGGGCGTGCGCGCCAGCAGCGGGCAGGTGCTTTGGGAGGGCGAGGATCTGCTGCGGCTGTCGCCCGCGGCGATGCGCGGGTTGCGCGGCCAGCGTATCGGCATGATTTTCCAGGAGCCGATGACCGCGCTCAATCCGCTGCGCACCATCGGCGATCAGATCGGCGAGGTGTTCCGCACCCATACGCGCCTGGCTGGCGGCGAGATCCGCCAGCGCACGCTGGCGTTGCTGGACTCGGTGCGCCTGCCCGATCCGGCGCGGGCCCTGAGCGCCTATCCGCATGAATTGTCCGGGGGCCAGCGCCAGCGCGCCATGATCGCCATGGCGCTCGCGCTGGAGCCGGCGCTGCTGATTGCCGATGAGCCGACCACCGCGCTCGATGTCACCACGCAGGCGCAGATCCTGCGCCTTATACACGACCTGCAGCGGCGCAAGGGCACCGCGGTGCTTTTCATCACGCATGACTTCGGCGTGGTGGCCGAGATCGCCGACCGCGTCGCTGTCATGCAGCGCGGCGAACTGGTCGAAAGCGGACTGGCCGACGAGGTGCTTCGGCATCCTCGCCATCCCTACACGCGGGCATTGATCGCGGCGGTGCCGCCCCTGACGCCAGCGCCCGCGCGGCCGCAAGCCGAGGCGAAGGCGCCGGCCATCCTCACCACCTCGGCGCTATCGAAGGTCTATCGCAAGCGCGGCTGGTTTGGCCGGCCGGGGCGCGTCACGCATGCCTTGGACGGTGTCTCGCTGACCCTGCGCGAAGGTGACACGCTCGGCATCGTCGGCGAAAGCGGCTCCGGCAAATCCACGCTGGCGCGCACCTTGCTGGGATTGTTGCCGCCGGATTCGGGCGCCATTGCGCTGGGCGGCGAGCCGCTGGTGTTCAAGGGCGCCGGCGCGCGGCGCGCCCACGCGCGGCGGGTGCAGATGGTGTTCCAGGATCCTTACGGTTCGCTCAACCCGCGCCAGCGCGTGGGCGAGATCGTCGCGCGCGGGCCTATCGTGCATGGCATGCCGCGGCGCGAGGCGTGGGCACAGGCGCGCGAGCTTTTCGAACTGGTGGGTCTGTCGCCGGATGCGGTGAACCGCTATCCCCACGAGTTCTCGGGCGGCCAGCGCCAGCGGGTGGGACTGGCAAGGGCGCTGGCAATGCGGCCGCGGGTGCTGGTCGCCGACGAGCCGGTGTCGGCGTTGGACGTGTCGGTGCAGGCCCAGGTGCTGGCCCTGCTGGGCCGCCTGCGCGCGCAATTGGGGCTGTCGATCCTGTTCATTACCCACGATCTGCGCGTCGCGGCGCAGGTGTGCGACCACGTGGCCGTCATGAAGGACGGCAAGGTGGTGGAGGAGGGCCCGTGCGCCGAGGTGTTCGGCCAGCCCGCGCACGCCTACACCCGGGCGCTGCTGGCGGCGGTGCCGGGCCGGCGCTGGAATCCCGCCGAGGCCGCCGCGCTGCGGGCCGCTTAGCGGCCCTGGCCGCGCCAAGTCCGCAGCCAAGTCCGCAGGCATGCCTGACGGCGATTGTTCGCCACGCAAGACGACACCATTGCGTCTCTACGCGCGCGTCGCGCAAAAACCTCTCCAGCGTCGGCAGGCGGCAAGGGGATCGATGCGCTTATTCCAGTCCGTGCCAGGACGGCTCAAGCAAGGTGCCATAACCGGTAGTTCCGCCAACGTGCAAGCGGGTTGAGGTTCGACACCGCGGTTGTTCTGGCTTGGGCGCATCGCGCCAATTCGGCATCAGGTGTCTCCCGAACGGTTCGCGCAATGGCCGGCATGGCCGGCCAGAGCCATGAGGCGAACTTCAAAATAAGCGAACGTTATTCCCGCCCCTCAGGGATTCCCCCAGTCATATTCCTCTTGCGGAAAATCAATCCTCTATAGGACACTTTGTGTCATAGCCGCGATCCAGCGGCGGACACAAGGGGAATCCTATGAAGCGCATCATCATGGCCGCCGCCCTGGCGCTGGCCGCAAGCAGCGGCGCGCAGGCCGCGTTTCCGGATCATCCGATCCGGCTGGTGGTGCCGTTCGGCGCCGGCGGCATCACCGACATCGTGGCGCGCCAGGTGGGCAAGGGCATGGGCGACGCGCTCGGCCAGAGCGTCGTGGTGGAAAACCGGCCCGGCGCCGGTGGCGTGATCGCGGCGCAGGTGGCGGCGACGGCGCCGGCCGACGGGTATACGATTTTCATGGGCACGGTGGGCACGCAGGTGGTGAACCCGCTGATCTACGCCAAGCTCAGCTATGACCCCGACAAGTTCGCGCCGGTCGGGCTGGTGTCCGGCTCGCCCTATCTGCTGGCGGTGCGCGGCGATCTGCCGGCGGCGAATTTCGCGGACTTCGTGGCGTACGCCAAGGCGCATCCGGCCAAGCTGAATTTCGGTTCGGCGGGCACGGCCAGTTCGCCGCACCTGGGGCTGGAGCTGTTGAAACTGACGGCGGGCGTGGACATCGTGCACGTGCCGTTCAAGAGCGGCAGCGAGGCGGTCAACGCGGCCATCGGCGGCCAGGTGGACGTGGTGATGGACGCCAGTCCGGTGATCATGCCGCACGTGGCTTCGGGCAAGCTGCGCGCGCTGGCGGTGGCGGCGGACCAGCGCCTGCCGTCGGCGCCGCAGGTGCCGGCCGCGGGGGAGGCCGGCGACGCCGGGCTGCAGATCAGTTCCTGGAATGCGTTCTTCGCGCCGGCCGGCACGCCGCCGGCAGTGTTGGAAAAACTCAACGCGGCGCTGCGCCAGACGCTGGCCTCGCCCGAACTGAAGACGCGGCTGGCGGCGCAGGGCACGCAGCTCCATACCGGCGCGCCGGACGAGTACCAGCGCTTCATCGCGGCCGAAAAGAAGAAGTGGGCCGAGATCGTCAAGCGCGCCGATATCAGGATGGATTGAGCATGACGACGCATCCCCTGGCGGGACAGCCGCTGGAACTGGCCGACACGCTGCGTTCGGGCAATGCCTGGAAGATCCGGCTGGCCTGCGGCTACATGGGGCTGGCGCTGACGCGCCGCACCTTCGACATCGTGCAGGGCGACCTGGAGACCGAGGCCTTCGGCCGCATCAATCCGTGGCGCCAGGTGCCCGCGCTGCGCACGCCCGAAGGCGTGTGGCTGGCGGAGTCGCAGGCGATCCTGTGGTATCTGGGCCGGGGCACGCCGTGGCTGCCCGAGGGGCGGCTGGCGCAGGCGCAGGTGGCCAGCTGGCTGAGTTTCGAGCAGACCCAGCACATGCACGCCTTCGCGCAGCCGCGGCTGCTGATCCACCTGCGCGGCACGGCGCGGGTGGATGACCCGGCGATGGTGGAGTGGCGCCGCATCGGCATGCGCGCGGCGGCCTGGATGGAGGCGCATCTGGCGGGCCGCGCCTTCCTGGTGGGCGAGGCGCCGACCATCGCCGACATCGCGCTCTATCCCTACACCAGCATGGCGGAGCAGGGCGGCTACGACCTGTCCGCCTTTACCCACATCCACGCCTGGCTGGCGCGCATGCGCGCCCTGCCGGGCTTTACGCCGTTGTTGGAAACGGCATAGCGAGGAGTCAAAGATGGCCGATACGATGCACTTGGGCAAGGATGAACTGATCGCGCGCGCCAAGGCCGAGATGCAGCGCCAGTTCGACACGCCCGACTGGACGCTGCGCGAGCGCCTGGCGCTGACCTGCCGCATCCTGTTCGACGGCGGGCACGATTCGGGCCTGGCGGGCCAGATCACGGCGCGGGCGCCGGAACCCAACCGCTACTACACGCAGCGGTTGGGGCTGGGGTTCGACGAGATCACGGCCGGCAATCTGCTGCTGGTGGACGAAGACCTGCGGGTGCAGGAAGGCGGCGGCATGCCCAATCCGGCCAACCGCTTCCATTCCTGGATCTACCGGGCGCGGCCGGACGTCAACTGCATCATCCATACGCACCCGCTGCACGCGGCTTCGCTGTCGATGCTGGAGGTGCCGCTGGAGGTCTCGCACATGGACAACTGCCCGCTGTACGGCGACGTGGCGTTCCTGAAGGACTGGCCGGGCGTGCCGGTGGGCAACGAGGAAGGCGAGATCATCTCGGCGGCGCTGGGCGACAAGCGCGCCATCCTGCTGTCGCACCACGGCATGCTGGTGGCCGCGGGCACGGTGGAAGAGGCCTGCGTGCTGGCGCTGCAGTTCGAGCGCGCCGCCCGCATGCAGCTGCTGGCGATGGCGGCCGGCAAGATCCAGCCGATTCCGCCGGCGCTGGGGCATGAGGCGCACGACTGGATCCTGACGCCCAAGCGCTCGCAGGTGGGCTTTTCGTATTACGCGCGGCGCGCGCTGCGCCAGCATCCGGACGTGCTGGGTTAGCGACTGCCGCGGCCGCCGAAGGCGGCGGGGCTTGCGGCGAGGGCCCGCCGAATGGACGGGGCCAAGGGCATGGCGGGCGGGCCGGCTCGACGCGGGGGCGGCTTTCGGGCATGCTTATCGGTCGTTATCGCGACCTTTTCCGCCCATGATCGACCTGCCTCACCGCCTGCGCGCGCTGCGCCGCCAGCAATCCCTGTCCCTGGAACAGCTGGGCGAGCGCACGGGCCTGACCAAAAGCTACCTCTCCAAACTGGAGCGGGGCCTGAGCGAGCCTTCGATCTCGACCGTGCTGCGGCTGGCCGAGGCCTATGGCGTGGGCGTGTCGCAACTGGTGGGCGGCGACGGCGCGGCGCAGGACGAGGTCGTCAGCCTGGTGCGTGTGGCCGATCGCGAGGCGCTGCAACGGCGCGACCTGGGCAACGAATACCACTACGAGTCGCTGGCCGGGCGCCGCAAGGTCAAGGCCATGGAACCCTTCATCGTGCACCCGCCGCGTGAATTTCCCGACGCCGCCGCGGTCTTTCCGCATCCCGGCGAGGAATTCCTGCTGGTGCTCAAAGGCGCCATCGAGGTCCAGGTGGGCGAACGCGCGTTCCGCCTGGACGCCGGCGATTCCCTCTATTTCGATTCCGAACTGCCGCATCGCATGCGCACGGTCAGCCGCGGCGCGGCCGAGGTGCTGGTGGTGGCGGCGCATTGATTCCAAGGAAAATGCAGTGAAGCATGATCAATCGCGGCTGGTCCGCATCGATGCCGGCCCCATGAAGAATCCGGTGCCGGGCAAGCCCAAGCGTCCCATTTCGGGCGACGCGGCGTTCCGCACCGTGACCGCCTTCGAAGGCAATGGCGGCCGCGCCGAGGCCGGCGTGTGGGAAAGCACCGCCGGCAGTTTCCAGTCCAACACCACCGGCTACATCGAGTTCGGCTACATCGTCGAAGGCGCGGCGCGCCTGGTCGATCCGGACGGCACCGTGCATGAACTGACCGTGGGCGAGGCCTTCGTGATGCCGGAGGGCTATACCGGCCGCTGGGAAGTGGACCAGTTCGTCAAGAAGATCTATTTCATCAGCCGCACCGCCTGAAGCCCGCTGGACAATCGCCGCCACGGCTCGAACAGCGCCGTGGCATGCACGCGTGACGGCGCGCGCCCGTTACGGCGCGGGTCGCTGCGGGTAGGCCGAGGTGCCGAAGGTGTTGCCCATGCGGTTGCCGATGGTGGCGGGCGTGGGCAGGCCCATCTGGTTGGGCGGCCGCTGCGTGATCGCTTCCGAGCCGAGCGTGGGCGGCGGCTTGGGCGCGGCGTCGGGCGCCATTTTCTGGTTCAGGCAGTCATACGACAGGGCATGGTAGCCGTTGACCTCGGTGTCGATGCAGGCCCGGGCGGCGGGCTTGGCTGCCGGCTGGGCGGCCGGGGGCGCCGGCGTGGGCGTCGCCTGGGCGCCCGCCAGCAGGGGCGTTGCCGCCAGCGCCGCCAGCAACAGCAGGCTGGCGTGGCGCGAAGAGGGGCGATGTGTGCGCATGCGGGCTCCTTTGAAAAGGCCCGGCGGCCTGGGGCCGCCATGCCGTCAGTATAGGGACGGATGACGCCGCGCAGGTGACGATTGCGTGGCGGCCTGCCGTGACGCGGATGTGGCGTGTCACGATTGCGTCATTCGCGCGTCCTAGCATGGCGCCTTTCCTACGAGACGGGTGCGCGGGCGCCCGCGACAATGGCCATGCCTGGCATTTTTCCTCCATGTTGGCGTCGATGACCTTCG
The DNA here is from genome assembly GCF_040084795.1 of Achromobacter sp. HNDS-1. Taxonomy (NCBI): domain Bacteria; kingdom Pseudomonadati; phylum Pseudomonadota; class Betaproteobacteria; order Burkholderiales; family Alcaligenaceae; genus Achromobacter; species Achromobacter sp. HNDS-1. The sequence continues at coordinate 1,043,733 of NZ_CP157584.1, read as the reverse complement.
CCTGTCCGCCGGGCAGGGGCTGGATGCGGCACGCCTGCCTGGCGTTGGGGGTGTGGGCGTTGGCCGGCGCGAGCCGCGCCGAGGCGCCGCCGCGCGAGATGGCGTTCGCGATTGCCGCGCAGCCGCTGGACCAGGCGTTGGCGCAATACAGCCTGGACAGCGGCCTGACGGTGCTGGTCGACAGCGCCCTGACCGCCGGCCGCCATGCGCCCGCGGTGGTCGGCACCTATACCCCCGGGGACGCCTTGCGCAAGCTGCTGGCGGGATCGCCATTGGCGATCCGCTACGCCAGCGCGGATTCGTTCACGCTGGTGGCGGCGCCGCGCGAGCCGGCGGCCGCGCGGTCGGCTGCCGCGGCGCGGCTGCGCGACACGCCGTACGCGGCCGCGCTGCAAGGCGCGCTCAAGCGGGCGCTGTGCAAAGGGCAGGGCGCCGAGCCGGGCCGCTATCGCGCCCTGGTCAAGCTGTGGTTCGACAAGGCCTGGCGCGTCGACCGCGTGGATTGGGTATCGGATACCGGATCGGCGCCGCTGAATCGGCGGCTGGAGGTCGCGTTGCGCGGCGTGACGGCCGGACCGCTGCCGGGCGGCATGGCGCAGCCGGTGACGATCCTGCTGCAGGCGAGCGATGCGGATGATTGCGCCGCGCTGCGAGGGGCAAGCCATGCGGGATGACAAGCCGGCGGGTTCCCTGCGCGCCTTGTTCCTGGAGCGCTACAACGATTTTCGCAGCCAGCTCAAGCGCCGCCTGGGGTCGGACGACCTGGCGCACGACGCCATGCAGGAAGCCTTCCTGAAAGTGAACGACATGCCATCGAGCTCGTCGATCCAGCAGCCGGCGGCCTATCTGTTCCGCGTGGCGGTGAACATCGCCGAGGATCAGCGCCGCCGCGATTCGCGCCTGTTGACGGGGGTGGAGATCATCGAGCTGGTCGGCGCGACGGACGAGACGGAGGACCCCGCGCGCATCGCGCAGGGCCGCAGCCAGATCGATGCGTTTCGCCGCGCCCTGCGGCAGCTGCCGGAGCGGACCCAGCAGATGCTGCTGGCCGCCCGGGTGCACGATGTGCCGCATGCCGAGATCGCCCGGCGCTACGGCGTGTCCGAGCGCATCGTATCCAAGGAGCTCAAGCGCGCCTTGGCCCATTGCGGCAAGGCGCTGCAAGCGCAGGAAGGACCCGCGCGGGGCGCGGGCGAGGAAGACGAATCATGGCGCTGATGATGCTGCCGGGAAGGCGCGGGCGCGGACGGGCGTCGCACGACCACGATGCGCGCCATTGGTTGCTGACGCTGACCTCGGGCGACGCCACCGAAGCGGATGCGGAGGCGTTCCGCGCCTGGCTGCGAGCGGACCCGGGGCACGAGGCCGCCTTCGCCGAACAGAAGCAGCTGTGGCAGGCGCTGGGGCCGGCGGTGCGCGAAGAAGCGGCGGCGAGGGCCACGACGCGGCGTCCGTCGCGGTCGGGCCGGCGCGCGTTCCTGGGCGGCGCGGTGGCGGCATCGGCCGCCTATCTGGCGTGGCGGCCGCCGTTGGGGCTGTGGCCCGGGCTGGACGAGCTGGGCGCCGATTACCGCACGGCGACCGGCGAGCAGCGCCGGGTGGCGCTGGGGGATGCGCTGGAACTGGAACTGAACACGCAGACGCGCATCAATGTGCGGTCGGCGGCGGCTTCGGCGGGCGCGGTGATCGAGCTGGCCGCGGGCGAGGCCGAGGTCCGCGTCGGCCGGCAGGCCGATGCGAATCCCGCGCTGCCGGCGCCGGTGGCGCAGGTGGTGGCGGGGGCGGGACGGGTCTCGGCGCGCGAGGCGCTGTTCAACCTGCGCTATCTGGGCGGCGAGGCCAGCCTGTGTTGCCTGGCCGGCAGCGTGCAACTGGCGCACGCGCAGGGCACCTACGAGGTCGGCGCCGGCCAGGAGCTGCGCTACGACGACCGCCGGGTGATGCCGCCGGCGAAGGTGAATACCGAAGCCGTGACCGCCTGGCGGCGCGGCTGGCTGGTGTTCGACCGGGTGCCGCTGGCGGACGTCGTGGACGAGTTGAACCGCTATCGGCGCGGCCGGCTGGTGTTGCTCAACAGGCAGCTTGGCCAACGCCGGGTGCAGGCGCGCTTCGCGCTGGCGCAGGTGGCGGACGCCGAGCAGCTGATCCGCGACGCCTATGGGGCCGAGGTGACCCGGCTGCCGGGCGGCGTGGTGCTGCTGTCCTGAGCCGGCTGGCGCCGCGGCCCGGCGGGGTTCGTGAATTATTTATGACAGGGTTCTGGTCGGCATTTTTCCATCCGTCTGTCTTGTTCTAGGTGGCGAACACCGCGATTGGAATAAGGAAAGACGATCATGCAGGCACGGTTGGCGCAACGCGGCGGTAAGGCATTCATGGCGCGCAAGACGGGGCGCCGCCGTCCGGACTGGCGCCCGACGCCGCTGCGCCAGGCGCTGGCGGTGCTGCTGATCGCCGGCGGCTGGAGCGGCACGGCGCAGGCCCAGGCGCGGGCCTTCAGCCCCGGCTGGTTCGCCGACAAGAACGCGGTGCAGTCCACCGCGCAGCGCACCGGCCGCATGCCCGACGGCAGCCTGGCCGGCATTGGCAACAGCGCCCGCCAGCAGGCGCAATCGCGCCAGCAGCTGCAGCGCTCGCTGGACAACCTGAACCGCACCGCCGCGGCGGTGGCCGCGCAGCAGGCGGCGCAGGCGGCGGCGCGCGCGGCCGCGGCCGCCAACGGCACGGACGTGCCGGATGGACTGGCGCGCGGCGGCCTGTGGATCGCGGAGGGCGCGCAGGCCAAGTGGGAAGGCGCCAACAAGCCGACCACAGGCACTGACGGCGGCCGACAGCTGGTGACGATCGAGCAGACCCAATCGCGCGCCATCCTGAACTGGGACACCTTCAACGTTGGCCGCAACACCACGCTGCGGTTCAAGCAGGGCGCCGCCGACGCGGTGCTGAACCGGGTGGTGGGCGCGGCGGCCCGGCCCAGCCAGATCCAGGGCGCGATCCAGGCCGACGGCACGGTGATGGTGGTCAACCAGAACGGGGTGATCTTCAGCGGCACCAGCCAGGTCAACGCCCGCAACCTGGTGGTCGCGGCCGCCACCATCACGGATGCGCAGTTCCGCGACAAGGGCCTGTATGCCGACAATGGCGCCCAGCCGACGTTCCTGGGCGCCCTGGGCCGCGTCGAGGTGCAGGCCGGCGCGCGCATCGCGACCGCCGCGTCCACCACCTCGACCTCGGGCGGCGGCTACGTGCTGCTGCTGGGCAAGGAAGCGGCCAATGCCGGCACGATCGACACGCCGGGCGGACAGGCGTTGCTGGCGGCTGGCGACAGTTTCGTCATCAAGCGCGGCCAGGGCACGGCGGGCAACCTGCTGTCGACCACCAAGGGCAACGAGGTCACGCCGGCGGGCGTGCCCGGGCGGGTCGAGAACAGCGGCCTGATCCAGGCCGCCATGGGCGACGTGACCTTGACCGGCGGCGACGTGACGCAGCGCGGGGTGCTGCTGTCGAGCACGTCGGTGGATACGCGCGGCACCCTGCACCTGACCGCCGCCGGCGCGGACGGCAGGATCACCCTGGCCGAAGGCAGCGTCGCCGCGATCCTGCTGGACCACAGCGGCGCCCTGGCGCTGGACAGCCAGCGCGACGGCCTGCGCGCGCCGCCGGCGGCGACGACGTCTTCGCCGTGGCTGTCGGCCGGCGCCGACCGGCGCGAGCTGTCGCGGGTGGAGGTCAGCAGCAGCGGCACGGTGGATTTCGCGTCGGGTTCCATCACGCTGGCCACCGGCGGCCAGATCGCCGTGCAGGCGGCGCGGCGCAGCCTGCTGCGCGACGGCGCCATCCTGGACGTGGCGGGCGCGGTGGGCGTGCCGGTCGCCATGGAAAACAACAACCTCAAGATCAACGTACAGGGCAACGAGCAGCGCGACGCGCCGGTCAACCGTGAAAGCGGCAAGCTCAACAGCAATGACCTGTGGGTGGATATCCGCGACCTGGTGCTGGTGCCGGCCGGCACCAATGGCTACGCCACCGACCGCTGGTACACGGCTGGCGGGCTGCTGGAGGTCAGCGGCTATCTGGGCACGCAGGGGCATGCGGTCAACGAATGGATGGCGCAGGGCGGCAATGTCGAATTCACCGGCGGCGACGTGGTGACGCGCGCCGGCTCGCAGATCAACCTGTCCGGCGGCACGCTCGACGTGCAGGACGGCATGATCCGCCAGAGCTGGCTGCGCGGCGTGGACGGCAAGCTGTACGAGGCCTCGCGCGCGCCGGGCGACCTGGCCTACACCGGGCTGTACCAGGGCTACGAGGCGCGCAGCGAGCGTTGGGGCCAGACGCGCCGTTTCTACAACCCGCTGATTGCGCCGCTCGAACGCTTCGAGACCGGCTATACCGTGGGCCGTGATGCGGGCCGACTGCTGATCGGCACCCGCGCCGCGGTGCTGGAAGGGGAGTTGATCGGCACGACCTTCCAGGGGGATCGCCAGAATGCCGCCCCGCAGTCCGGCCTGGACGGCTACCAGCAATCGCAGCGGGCCGCGGCGCGTGGCGCGCAACTGGTGGTCGGCACTTATACGCCGTACTACAACAAGACGACCGGCGCGGTGCAGTACGCGCTGGGCCGCAGCGAGGACACGGTGCGGCAGGTGGTGTTGTCGGAGCGCGTGGCGGCCATTGCCGCCGGCCTGGAGCTGGGCGACGCGCTGCCCGCCGATCGAGGCGGCGCGCTGTTGCTGGATACCGCCCGCTTGAACGGCTTCGGGTTGGGCGCCGTTCGCATCGCCGCCCAGGACATCGCCGCGCAGTCCGATCTGGCGGTGGCGCCGGGCGGCGAGATCACGCTGTACGCGAACCGCGTGACGGTGGACGGCGCGCTGAGCGCGCGCGGCGGCAGTATCCGCCTGGGCAATGTGCTCAATCAGGTGACCTCGTCGGGCATGCTCGATACCTCCATCGGCGCCACGGCGTCCGACCGCCTGACGCTGGGCGCGGGCGGGCGGCTGGATACGTCGGGCCTGTGGACCAACCTGGCGCTGGCGCCGGGTCTGACCGGCGCCATGCCCTACCTGAATGGCGGCAGCGTGTCGCTGCGCGGCAGCGGCGACATCCTGCTGGAGAGCGGCAGCGTGATCGACGTCGGCTCGGGCGCGGCGTTGCGCGCCAAGGGCAAGCTGACCGGCGGTAAGGGCGGCAACGTCACGATCGAAACGGTGATGAGCGGCGCCGCCATGGGACGCCTGGACCTGGGCGCCGAACTGCGCGGCTACGGCGTGGACGGCGGCGGCACCCTGGCGGTGACGGCGGGCAAGGTGGCGCTGGGCGCGACGCCGGCGCAGGCCGGCGCCGACGTGCTGGCGTTGACAGCGCCGTTCTTCCAGCGCGGCTTTGCGCGCTACGAGATCATCGGCAGCCGTGGCGTGACCGTGGCCGACGGCGCCCGCATCGAGGTGTCGATGCCGGTATACCGGCCGGTCGCGCAGGCGGGCGGCATGCCCACCGGCGCCGAGGCCGCCACGGCGCTGCAAGCCTGGCTGCCGCCCGTCTATCTGCATGACGCGGTGGCGGGGACGGCGACGCGGCGGCGCGGCGCCAGTCTGTCGCTGCAGAGCGGGCGCACGCTCGGCCCGGTCGGCACGGACAGCGATACGACGCTGCTGATCGGCCAGGGGGCCCAGGTGGCGGTGGACCCGGGCCAGGCCATCACGTTGCGCGGCGCCGGCCAGATCACGGTGCTGGGCGGGCTGACGGCCGCGGGCGGCAAGATCGACATCCGGCAATTGCGCCTGGGCGACATCGATGTCGCCGACTCGGTCGAGACCGCGGATGGCCAGCTGCACAACCGTTCGATCTGGATCGGCGAGCGGGCGGTGCTGGACGTGGCCGGCCGGGCGCAGTCCGGCATCGATGAGCAGGGCCGCCGCTACGGCGTGGCGGATGCGGGCGGCGTGATCGTGATCGGCGGCGAAATCGACCATGCGCGCGCCACCGCGACCTCGTCGGACGCCTACGTGATCGTGCGGCCGGGCGCGGTGCTGGATGCCTCGGGCGCCGGCGTGGACGTGGACATCAACGGGGTCGGCCCGCTGCGGCTGGCGCGTGACGGCGGCCGCATTTCGCTCAGCTCGTATAACGGCCTGCACCTGGACGGCGCCTTCATCGCGCGCGCCGGCGGCGCCAGCGCCATGGGCGGCACGCTCGATGTCGCGCTGGAGACGCCGCTCTACCGCATCTGGGGCGATGGCGTCGCCGGCATGCCGGTGCAGGTGCCGCGCGAGCTGGTGCTGGCGCCGGGCGCGGGCGGCCTGCTGGATACGGCCCTGACGCCGGGCGCGGCGGCCGACGGCCTGCGCTACGGGCAGACAAGGCTGGACGCCGCGCGCCTGACGGCCGCGGGCGGCTTCGATCACCTGGGGCTGTTGGCCAACGGCCTGATGTCGTTCGACGGCGCGGTCGATGTGGCGGTGGCGGGCAGCATGCGGCTGTACGCCAGCGCCTATTCGCTGGCGCCGGACGCCGCCGCGCGGACCCGGGTCAACCTGGCGGCGCCCTATGTGCGGCTGTCCGGCCCGGGCACGTACTTCGCCACCAATGGCATGCTGCGGCCGCGGGTGCTGTTCGGCGATGCGCCCGATGTGGGGGCGGGGGTGTTCACGGTGCGCGCCGGCAGTCTGCTGGAGGTGGGCAACAGCCTGTCGTTCGGCACCCAGGGCAGCATCAACCGCAGCGTGGGCGGCCTGTTGACCGTGGCGCGCAGCGGCTTTGACCGGGTGGCGCTGAACAGCGGCGGCGACCTGCGCTTCCTGCGGCACAACGACGACCAGCCGCGCACGCGCCTGTGGACCCGGGGCGACCTCGACCTGACCGCCGCGCAGCTGTATCCGGTCACGGGGGCCGAGGCCGAACTGCTGGCCGGCTATACCCGCAATCCGCAGTCCGGCGTCAACGTTTTCGATCCGACCCGCACGCTGCGGGTGGGCCGCGCGGGCGACGCGGGCGCCGCGCTGCCGGCCGTGCCGTATTCGGCCTTCGGCACCTTGCGCCTGGCCGCGGCCAGCGTGGAGCAGGGCGGCGTGCTGCGCGCGCCGCTGGGCACGATCGTGCTGGGCGACCTGAGTTCAGCGGTCGGCGCGCAGCGCCTGACCTTGCTGCCCGGCAGCGTCACGTCCGTCAGCGGCGCCGGCCTGTGGATGCCGTATGGCGGCACCACCGATGGCGTGTCGTACAAATTCCAGGGCGCCGAGGTGGCCTTGCCGGGCGCCGGCGGCGCGGTCGGCCAGGGCCAGGGCGCGTCGCTGCGCACCGGCATCACGCTGGGGTTCCGCGACGTGGACGCGCTGCCGGGGTCCTTGCTGGACCTGTCGGGCGGCGGCGAACTGACCGGCGCGGGGTTCGTGTCCGGCCGTGGCGGTTCGACCGACGCGCGCTACTTTCCGCTGGTGCGCAACGATCCCAAGGGCGGCTTCACGCTGCCGGGGCTGGCCACCAATCCGGTGTACGCCATCGTGCCCGGCGCGCAGCCGGGCTATGCGCCGGCGGGCGGCGAGGCCGGCGCGTCGACGCCGGGCGTGGGGCGGCAGATCACGCTGGGCGACGGCGTTCCCGGCCTGCCGGCCGGCACCTATACCTTGATGCCTTCCACCTACGCCTTGCTGCCCGGCGCTTTTCGGGTCGAGATCAACGGCCAGGCGGCGGCCGGCGCGGCCATCGCGCCGCTGCGGATGCGCAACCTGTCGTGGGCCGCCAGCGGCGTACTGTCCACCGCCGGGGCCGGCGCGGCGGACCGCCTGGCGAGCCAGGTGATCCTGACGCCCGCGAACGTGCTGCGCACCTATTCGCAGTACAACGAAATGAGCTATGCCAGTTTCGTGCGGGCCGACGCGACGACGCGCGGCGTGCCGCGCGCCATGCTGCCGGCCGATGCGCGCACCCTGCGCCTGGCGATCCATGCCGGTTCGCAGGACGGGCAGGCGTTGCGCTTCGAGGGGCTGGCCAATTTCAATGGGGCGCCGGGCGGTTTCGGCGGCACCGCGGCGCTCAATGGCGGCAGTTCAAGTATCGAAATCCTGGCGGCGGGCCAGGCGCCGACCGCCGGCTTTGGCGGCGCGTCGGTGCATGCCGACGCCTTGGCCGCGCTGGGCGCCAGCCGCCTGGTGATCGGCGCGCTGCCGGTGGTGCTGTACGGGCAGGGCGGGCGCTTCTATACCTTCCAGGGCGGCGCCAACGAGGTGGTGATGCGGTCCGGCGCCCAGTTGGCGGCGCCGGAGGTGCTGATCTCGTCACGGGTGATCGAGATCGAGGCGGGCGCGGGCATTTCCACGCTCGGACGCGGCGCGCCGTCGGTGGACTCGACCGGCGGCTTTGCCTTCCAGCCCGGCAGCGCCGGCCTGCTGGCGCTATCCAATGGCCGCCTGGATGTGCTGGCCCCCGACAGCACGGTCACGGGCGCGATCCGCATCGGCACCTGCGCGACCGGCGCCTGCGAGGCGGTGACGCGGCTGTATTCCGAGGGCACCATCGCCGTCGCCACCAATGGCGTGTTCGATCTGGGCGAACAGGCGCGCTACGGCACCCGTAACCTGGCGCTGGCCGTCGGCACCGTCAATGTCGGCACTACCGAAGCGCTGCGGCAGGCCGCCGCGCGCGGCGTGCTGCCCAGCGGCCTGACGCTGAACCAGGCCATCCTGGCGCGCCTGTTGCGCGGCGATGCCAGCGCCGGGGCCCCGGCGCTCGAGATGCTGACGCTGACGGCGCGCGAAGCCGTGAATTTCTACGGCACCGTGGCGCTGGACACGCGCGACCCGGTCACCGGCGACTACCGCATGGCGACGCTGGCGCTGGGCACGCCGGCCCTCTATGGCTATGGCGAGGCCGGCGACGTGGCGTCGATCTACGCCCGCAATCTGGTCTGGAACGGCGCGGTGCAGGCACCCGGCGCGGTCGCGGCGGGCGGGGCCGGCACCGGCCGGGGGGCGCTGCGGATCGAGGCCGAGCGCATCGAGTTCGGCTACGGCCAGGGCGCGCAACCGAATGGCCTGGATGACAACGCCCGCTTGGCGCTGGGCTTTGCCGGCGTCACGCTGAACGCCAGCGACCGCATCACCGCGAACCATCGCGGCAGTCTGGCGGTGTACCAATCGCAAGGCGCCTATACCAGCGGCAGCGGCTATGCCTACAGCGGCGGCAATCTCACGCTCAACACCGCCTTGCTGACCGGCGCGGCGGGCTCGGTCAACCGCATCACGGCGGGCGGCGACGTGCGTGTGCTGGCCGCCGTGGGGGCGCCCGCGGCGCAGGACACGGTGCAGGCGCTGGGCGCGGAGCTGAGCCTGGCCGGCGCCAATGTCCGGGTCGACGGCGTGATCGCGCTGCCCAGCGGCAAGCTGACGCTGCAGGGCCGCGACAGCGTGCTGCTGGCGGACGGATCGAAGCTCGACCTGGCCGGTCGCGCCATCGCGTTCAATGACGTGCTGCGCTACAGCTGGGGTGGCGACCTGGTGCTGGAAAGCAGCCAGGGCGGCATCCGCCAGGAGAACGGGTCGCTGATCGACCTGTCGGCGCGCGACAACGACGCGGGCAACCTGCGCGCGGTGGCGCTGGCGGCCGCCGATGGCCAGGTGGCCTTGCTGGGCCGCATCCTGGGCAGCAGCTCGGGTCGTTACGACGCGGGCGGCACCGAGGTGCCGTATCGGGCGGGCAGTGTCGAGGTCCGCGCGCAGCGCCTCGGCGCGCCCGGCAATCTGAACGCCGACTTCGAGGCCCTGAACCACCGCCTGAACGAGGGCGGCGTGACGGGGGCGCGCAGCTTCCAGGTCAAGCAGGGCAGCCTGACGCTGGGCGACGCGCTGCGGGCCAACGATATCAACCTGTCGATCGACGGCGGCAGCCTGACCGTGGTCGGCCGGGTCGATGCCAGCGGCGAACGGGTCGGCCGCATCCGGCTGGCGGCGCGCGATGGCCTGACGCTGGCATCCAGCGCGGTGCTGGACGCGCACGGCACGGTATTGCGGGTGGACAGCTACGGCAGGATCATTGACGCGCCCAACCGCGCGGTGGTCGAGTTGAGCTCGGGCCAGGGCGTGCTGACGCTGGCGGGCGGCGCCCGCATCGACCTGCGCCATGGCACCGGGGCCACGCAGGGCGCCGCCGCCGGACAGCACGATGGCGCGGCGCGCGGCACGCTGGATCTCATGGCGCCGCGCATCGACGCCGCCGGCAATGCCGGGCTCAACGGCGACGGGGCGCCGGGGTCGGCCGCGACCTACGGCGACATCGCCATCGACGCGCGCGGCCCGCTCACGATCGACGGCGCCAAGGCCATCAACCTGACCGCCATGCAGCGCTATGACGACGCCCGCCCGGGCGATCCGGCCGATCGCGCCGGCGGCCGTGAATACCAGATCATCGACCAGGCCTACCTGGAGGCCAAGCACGCGGACAGCCGGGAATTCATCCGCCTTGCCCTGCTCAACGGCAATCTGCTGAACGGCAAGCTGGCGGGCCTGAACAACGCGACCTACCGCGACGTGTTCCATCTGCGTCCCGGCGTGGAAATCGTCAGCCGCACCGCCGACGGCGACCTGGTGGTGCAGGGCGACCTGGACCTGTCGCGCTATCGCTACGCCAGCCTGAATCCGCGATCGCAGATGACCTCGGCCTACGGCTCGGGCGAGGCGGGCGCGCTGATCCTGCGGGCCAAGGGCAACCTGGACGTCTACGGCAGCATCAACGACGGCTTCGCGCCGCCGCCGGCATCGCCGGACGATGAGAGCGGCTGGGTCCTGACCCCCGGCGCGCAGCCCTTCGGCGGCGACGTGGTGCTGCCGCGCGGCGGGGTGCAACTGGCCGACGGCACGGAGTTCCCGGGCGGCAAGACCCTGAACTACCCTTTGCCGCTGCAGGCCACCACGCTGGCGGCCGGCACCCGGCTGCCCGTGGAAGCGGTGCTGGACCAGCCGCTGTCGCTGGCCGCCGGTACGGTGCTGTCGGGCGACGTGCGCGACGCCGGCGGGCAACTGCTGTACGCCGCGGGCACGGTCCTGGAGCACGCGCTCGACCTGCCGGCGCAGACCCGCCTGGGCCCCGGCACCTTGCTGACCCGTGGCACGGCCCTGAAAGCATTCACCTGGCCGGCCAACGTGGCCCTGCCGAATCGGTACACCACCCAGGCCTACGAGGCCAACGTGTTGCTGATGGCGGGCACCATCACGCTGCAGCAGGGGGCGTTGATTCCCTCGCAGACCAAGCTGGTGTTCCCGGAGGGCACGGATTACGTGGAGCTGCGGCCGGGCACCGCGGCGGACCAGCGGCGCAACTGGGCGCTGGCCAGGATGCTGCCCGCCGGCAGCCAGTCGTGGTCCGTGCAGCTGACGGCGGGCGCGGACCTGGACGCGGCCGACCGGCGCCAGGTGCTGCCCGGGCCGGGCGCGGGCAAGCTGACGCTGGCCGACACGCATTACAACGCCACCCTGGTGAAGGGGGCCGGCCTGGTGTGGGGGCCGGACGGGGCATCGTCGGGCTTCGAGCCCGGCAAGCCGGTGCCGGACGACATGCTGTGGCTGTGCGACGTGGTGGAGGGCCTGTGCCTGCCGCCGCCGCGCTGGGTCTGGGCCAAGGACAACTGGTGGGGCCAGCCCGAAGGTTCGCCGGTGGCCGACGCGGACCTGGCGACCTGCGAGGCATTCCCGGACCAGTGCGTCGAGAACAAGCAGACCACCACCGTCGCCACGCACACGCAGAACTTCAGCGTGCTGCGCACCGGCACCGGCGACCTGGACCTGGCTGCCGGCGGCGACATCAACCTGATGTCGGCCTATGGCGTCTACACGGCCGGCACGCAATCGGCCAACGTGGCGCCGGCCTACCAGCTGCCGCGCGGCCGCTACGGCAGCACAGTGCTGGGTGACGCCTACGCCAGCAACTACGAACCCTTTGTCGCCGCTGGCGCCGGCTATCAGGCCTGGTATCCCGAAGCGGGCGGCAACTTCAGCCTGTACGCTGGCGGCGCGCTGCGCGGGGACGTCTGGGGCAAGACCGTGGCCGGCAACTACGACGGGCGCGTGATCGACCCCAGTGTCGGCATCGGCAACTGGCTCTGGCGCCAGGGCAGCGGCAGCGCCAATGGCGGCGACACGCCCACGGCATGGTGGATCAACTTCGGCAGCTATGCGCCGGCGCGGCCCGAGTTCAAGGATTCGACGCCCGTGCTGGTGGGCTTCACCGGCTTCGGCGCGCTGGGCGGCGGCAACGTCAGCGTGCGCACGGACGGCGATGCTGGCAACATCGAGTCGCGCGGATCGATCGCCTATCCGCGCGGCCAGGGGCTGGTCGTCGCCGTGGGCGGCACCGGCCGCGTCGCGGCCGATGGCAGCGTGGTGCTGACGGGCGGCGGCGATATCGACATGCGCATCGGCGGCGCCCTCAATCCGACGCAGAGCGCGCGCGGACGGGTGTCGTCCACCGGGGGGGCGACGCCGTACTACGGCGATCCCGCGATCGACCTGCAGGGCGCCCTGATCAACCTGCGCGGCAACGTCAGGCTGACGGGCGGCGCGGTCGGCGGCCTGGATCTGCAATACGGCAATAATGCATCGCTGCAGGACGCCAAGGACAGCCGCGGCTACGATCCCTACACCGCCACCCTGGCCAGCGCTACGGGCGGCCTGGCGCTGATCCCTGGCGACGCGGTGATCCGCCTGGATACACGCGGCGATCTGGTGGTTGGCGGGGCCAGCGATCCGGGCCGCGTGGCCGTGCCGAACAGCACGCCGTTCCGGCTGCGCGACGGCACGCAGGTGACGGGAGGCGGCACTACCTGGTTCTCGCTCTGGACCGACAACACCGCGATCACCCTGTCGAGCGCGGGCGGCAACCTGACGCCCAGCCGGCAGACGTCGCACAGCGCCAAGGGCATGGCGTTGCAGACCGGGCTAAATACCTCGGCGTCGGACGCGCGCTATCTCTATCCGTCGATCCTGCGCGCGACGGCCTACGATGGCAGTATCTATGCGGGGGTGTCGGCGGGCTATCTGAACACGGAAGACACCAGCCTGCCGTATTCGTTGACGTTGGCGCCGGGCGCGCGCGGGCTGCTGGAATTGCTGGCGGGCGACTCGATCTACGCGGGCGGTTACGCCATCAATCGCTCGGGCGCCGATCCCGCCAGCGTGGCCAGTGTTCGCACGCCCGCCTTTGCCGGCTATGCCTCGCAGGCCAGCCAGGCGCCTGTCCTGAGCAACCGGGGCTCGATCGGCGGCCTCCTGGAGCGCGATCTGCATTTCCCGCTGTTCTATTTCGGCACGCCGACCGCAAGCGCAGCAGGCTCGGGCGCGGTGACCCGGCTGTATGCCCGCGATGGCGACATCGTCGGGTTGCGCAGCGGTGAAACGCTGACCGTGCTCAAGGGCGACAGCCAGGGCCAGACCTGGTTTGAGGCGGCGGGGCCGGTCTGGATGATGGCCGGGCGCGATATCGTCGCGTCGGGCACCGGGCCGGGCGTGCAGCTCGACGTGCCGTCGAGCAACGGCTACAACCTGGGCAGCGGCGGGGGCGCGTGGGTGGGATCGAGCGGCAACCTGTTCCTGCACCGCGATGCGCGCGAGGTTTCCCGGGTGTCCGCCGGCCGCGACATTCTCTACAGCTCGTTCCAGGTGGCCGGCCCCGGCGCGCTGGAAGTGTCTGCGGGCCGGCAGGTGCTCATGGCCGACCAGGCCTCGATCACCAGCCTGGGCGCGGTGATGCCCGGCGACCGCCGTCCCGGCGCATCGATCGCCGTGCTGGCGGGCGTCGGCGCGGCCGGGCCGGACTATGCGGGATTCCTGGCGCGTTACCTGGATACGCGGGCCGCGGATCCGGGCCGGCCGCTGACGGACCAGGGCGTGGCGTTCAAGACCTATCAGGCGGAACTGTTGCTGTGGTTGACGCAGCACCATGATTTCGCCGGCAGCGTGGACGACGCGCGCGCCTATTTCAACGCGCTGCCCGCCGAGCAGCGCAACCTCTTCGCGCGCCAGGTGTACTTTGCCGAGCTGCGCGCCGGCGGCCGCGAATACAACGACAAGTCCAGCGCCCGCTACGGCAGCTACCTGCGCGGCCGCCAGGCCATTGCCGCGCTGTTCCCGGACACCGCGCCCGGGGCCTACCAGGGCGATATCACGCTGTATGGCGGCGCCGGCATCCGCAGCACTTTCGGCGGCGACATCCAGTTGCTGACGCCGGGCGGGCAGCAGGTGTTCGGCCTGGAAGGGGCCGCGCCGCCGGCCAGCGCCGGCATCATCACCCAGGGCGAGGGCAGCATCCAGCTCTACGCGCTGGGCAGCATCCTGCTGGGGCAGAGCCGGGTCATGACCACTTTCGGCGGCGGCATCACCGCCTGGTCGGCGCAAGGCGACATCAACGCCGGCCGTGGCGCCAAGACGACCGTGCTGTACGCCCCGCCCAAGCGCGTCTACGACACGGTCGGCAATGTGACGCTGTCGCCCAATGCGCCCGGCACCGGCGCGGGCATCGCGACGCTGGCGCCGCTGCCGGAGGTGCCGGCCGGCGACGTCGATCTGTATGCGCCGTTGGGCACCATCGACGCGGGCGAAGCCGGCATCCGGGTGTCGGGCAACGTCAACATCGCGGCCTTGCAGGTGGTGAACGCCGCCAACATCCAGGCCCAGGGCGAGAGCAAGGGGGTGCCGGTGACGGCGTCGGTCAATACCGGCGCGATGTCCTCGGCCAGCGCCGCGGCGGCCTCGGCGGTGGGGGCGGCGCAGGAGTCGGCGCAGCGCGCCCAGAGCCAGGCGCGGCAGAACCAGCCGTCGGTGATCAGCGTGCAGATCCTGGGGTATGGCGAGGAGCCGGTGGCCGGCGCCAGCATGGCGCCGCCGCCGGGGCCGACCGCGGCCGCGAACCGCTATGACGCGGCCAGCGCCGTGCAGGTGCTGGGCGCCGGCGCGCTGGACGACAGCGAGATGCGGCAACTGAGCGCGCAGGAGCGGGGCAAGCTGGCGATGTGAGCCGCGCCGGGGGGGCGTGACGCGTGCGTGACGGTTGCCTGCCCGATGGCCGGCAACTGTCACGAGCGCGTCACCCGACCGTCATATCCGCTCGCTACCATGCCGCTTCCGCCCTGCCTCCGGCCACCACCGGGGCGCAGTCGCCACGCCATCTTAGAGACATCGGGGTGTTATGACAGTCACGCAGGCGCCTGGGGCCGCTTGGGCGTTCGCCTGCTGGTTCGCGCTTGGACTGGCGGTGCTGCCGCCGGCGGCGCTGGCGCAGCAGCGCGCCGCGGACGGCGCTTCGATCGCGTTCGACATCGCCGCGCAGCCGCTGGACGCGGCCCTGGCCGCGTACACCCAGGCGACCGGCATGGCGGTGCTGGTGACCAGCCGCCTGACGGCCGGCCGCCAGGGCAGCGCGGTGCGCGGCCGGCTGGCGCCGCGCGAGGCCTTGCGCCAGTTGCTGGCGGGCACCGGGCTGCAGGCGCGCTATGCCAGCGCGTCGGCCTTCACGCTGGTGGAGTCGGCCGCGAGCGCGCCCGCGCCGCGCGCGGCGGGCGCCGCGCCGTCGCCCGCCGCGGTGACGCGCTATGCCGGCGTATTGCAGAACACCGTGACGCGGGCGCTGTGCCAATGGACCGGCGCGCAGTTCGGCCGCTACCGCGCCTCGCTGCAGCTGTGGATCGGCCGCAACGGCGTGGTGCGCCAGGCGCGGGTGCTGTCGGGCACCGGCGACGCGCGCCGCGACGAGGCGCTGGCCGGGGTGCTGTCCGGACTCATCATGGACGCGCCACCGCCGGCCGACCTGCCGCAGCCGGTGACCATCGTGCTGGCGCCGCGCCCGGACCCGCGCACCGATTGCCGGCTGGCCGGCGCCGCGGGCTGACGCGCATGTCCATGACCGGCGACGCCCTGCGCAACCTGTTCCTGTCCAAGTACCAGGAATTCCGCAAGCGCCTGCGCATCCGGCTGGGGTCGGAAGACCTGGCCAACGACGCCATGCAGGAAGCCTGGCTGCGGGTCGACAGCCTGGCCGAGAGCGCACCGGTCGAGTATCCGGCCGCCTATCTGTTCAAGATCGCCGCGAACGTTGCCGAGGACCAGCGCCGCGCCAATGCCCGCATCCTGTCGATGGCCGAGATCGAGGAGCTGTACGACATGGCCGACGAGGCCGCCGGCCCGGCCCAGGTGGCCGAGGGCCGCGAGCAGCTGGCGGCGCTGGAGGCGGCGCTGGCCGAGCTGCCGCGCCGGCGCCAGGCGATCGTGATCGCGGCGCGGGTCGACGAGGTGCCGCACCGCGAGATCGCCGAGCGTTTCGGCATTTCGGTGCGGACCGTGGAAAAGGAACTGCGCGCGGGGCTGGAGCACTGTTGCGGGAAATTGGAAAAAAAGTATGTCCAGCGCTACGGTCCCCAGGCCCGGGAAACGTCTTAGTTCCATGACGACCCTTTTCAGACGCTCCCGCCCCGGCGGCGACCCCGCGGCCGCGCTCAAGCGCGAGGCCCAGGCATGGGTCGTGCGCCTGGCCTCGGGCCAGGCCAGCGTGGCCGATGGCGAGGCCTTCCGCCGCTGGTGCGCGCAGAGCGCCGAGCACGCGCGCATCTTCCAGGAAACCCGCGGCGCCTGGCAGCAGCTGGCGCCAGCGGCGCGCCAGTTGCAGGCCGCGCAGGCGCGCCGCGCCCGCGTCGCGCGGCCGGCGCGGCGCGCCTTCCTGGGCGGCGCGGTGGCGGCCTGCGGCGCGTGGCTGGCGTTCAAGCCGCCGCTGGGCCTGTGGCCGGCGGTGGATGAATTGACCGCGGATGTGCGCAGCGGCACCGGCGAGCAGCGCCGCGTGGCGCTGGCGGGCGACGCCAGCGTGCAGCTGAATACCCAGACCCGCATCAACCTGTCGCGCAGCGGGTCGGCGCAGCAGATCGATCTGCTGGCCGGCGAAGTCGAGCTGCTGACTTCCGGCCAGCCGGTCAGCCTGACGGCGGGGGCCGGCCGCGTCAGCACCGCTTCGGGCTGCGTCAACGTGCGTTACACCGACGGGCAGGTGCGGGTGACCTGCCTGGAGGGCAGCGCCCGCGTCAGTCTGCGCCAGGACGCCATGGAATTGACCGCCGCGCAGCAGGTGGTGCTGGGCGCGGGCGGCGCCAGCGGGCCGCGCCGGGTCGACCCCGAGCAGGTCACGGCCTGGCGCCGCGGCGTGCTGCAATTCAACAACGTGCCGCTGGCGCAGGTGGTCGACGAGATCAACCGCTACCGCCCCGGCCGCATCGTGCTGGTGAGCGACCGGCTGGCGGGCAGCCTGGTGCAGGCGCGCTTTTCGCTGGATCAGCTGGCCGACGCGGCGCTGTTGATCCGCGATGCCTATGGCGCCCAGGTCACGTCGCTGCCGGGTGGCATTGTGCTGCTGAGCTGAACGCCGTCGCGCGCGTTGTCCCAAACTTGAAATATGAATTTTTTGTGAAAAGGCGCAGTCGATGACGCTTGAAGCGGTCTAGGCACCCATGCGCAGAATCGCCCGGTCCGCGTCGCCGTTTTTCCCGGCGAACCGGTCCTGGCGCTGCAGATGCCAGATCCGATTCCAGGAAGGAAAAGCCGTCATGCCCAGCCGTAGTCACGCCCTAGCCCCCCGCAGTTCCCCGCGGCGTTCGCGCCGTCCCGCCTGGCGCCTGACGCCGGTGACGCAGGCGTTGGCGGTGCTGCTGGTGGCGGGCGGCTGGAGCGGCGCGGCGCAGGCCCAGCCGCGCGCCTTCAGTCCCGGCTGGTTCGCCGACAAGGGCGCGGTGCAATCGACCGCGCAGCGCACCGGCCGCATGCCCGACGGCAGCCTGGCCGGCATTGGCAACAGCGCCCGCCAGCAGGCGCAATCGCGCCAGCAGCTGCAGCGCTCGCTGGACAACCTGAACCGCACCGCGGCGGCGGTGGCCGCGCAGCAGGCGGCGCAGGCGGCGGCGCGCGCGGCGGCGGCCGCCAACGGCACGGACGTGCCGGATGGACTGGCGCGCGGCGGCCTGTGGATCGCGGAGGGCGCGCAGGCCAAGTGGGAAGGCGCCAACAAGCCGACCACAGGCACCGACGGCGGCCGACAGCTGGTGACGATCGAGCAGACCCAATCGCGCGCCATCCTGAACTGGGACACGTTCAACGTCGGCCGCAACACCACGCTGCGGTTCAAGCAGGGCGCCGATGACGCGGTGCTGAACCGGGTGGTGGGCGCGGTGGCCCGGCCCAGCCAGATCCAGGGCGCGATCCAGGCCGACGGCACGGTGATGGTGGTCAACCAGAACGGCGTGATCTTCAGCGGCACCAGCCAGGTCAACGCGCGCAACCTGGTGGTGGCCGCCGCCACCATGAGCGACGCGCAGTTCCGCGAACGCGGCATCTACGCCGACGCCGACGGCACCATTCCCACTTTCAAGGACGCGCTCGGCAAGATCGAGGTGCAGGCCGGCGCGCGTCTGACCACGGCCACGCCCGGCAGCGCCACGCGCGGCGGCGGCTACGTGCTGCTGGCCGGCAAGGAAGTCCGCAACGCCGGCGAGATCAGCACGCCGCAGGGCCAGGCGCTGTTGGCGGCGGGCGACAGCTTCATCATCCGCCGCGGCCAGGGCTCGGACAGCAACATCGCCTCCACCACGCGCGGCAACGAGGCGCAGGCGGCCGGCGCCGGCCTGGTGCGCAACACGGGGCTGATCCAGGCGCCGCAGGGCGATGTGACCCTGACCGCGCAGCGCGTGGAGCAGGCCGGCGTGCTGGTGTCGACCACCTCGGTGGATGCGCGCGGCACCATTCATCTGGACGCGCGCGGCAACGGCGCGGCGGTGACGCTGGCCGAGGGCGCGGTCAGCGCCATCCTGGTGGACGCCAGCCTGACGACCGCGCTGGACGGCCAGCGCGCCAGCCTGCTGCAGCCGGCCGTGGGCGGCAACACCGCGCTGATCCCCGGCGACGAATTCCGCCGCGACCTGTCGCTGCTGCGCATCAGCAGCCAGGGCACGGTGGACTTCCAGGGCGGTTCGCTGTCGCTGGCCACGGGCGGGCAGGTGGCGGTCAAGGCCGATGGCCGCGCGCTGGTGCGCGACGGCGCGCGCATCGACGTGGGCGGCGCGGTCGGCGTGATCGTGTCGATGGAGTCCAACAACCTCAAGATCAACCTACAGGGCAACGAACAGCGCGACGCCCCGATCAACCGCGACAGCAAGCTGCTGAACAACAGCGAGGTGTGGCTCGATCGCCGCGACCTGGTGCGCCTGGCGGCGGGCAGCGGCGGCAACGATGCCGACCGCTGGTACACGGCCGGCGGGCTGCTGGAAGTGGGCGGTTACCTGGGCACGCTCGGCGTGCCGGTGAGCCACTGGCTGGCGCAGGGCGGCGTGGTGCGCTTCGATGGCGCCGAGGTGGTGACGCAGGCCGGCTCGGCCATCAACCTGTCGGGCGGCACGCTCGACGTGCAGAGCGGCGAGATCCGCCAGAGCTGGCTGCGCGGCGAGGACGGCCGCCTGTACCTGGCCGACCGCGCGCCGGGCGACCTGCTGTACACCGGCCTGTACCGGGGCTACGAGGCGGTGTCGCGGCGCTGGGGCGAGAACGCCACGCGGCGCTTCTACAACCCGCTGATCGCGCCGCCGACGCGCTACGAATCGGGCTACACCGTGGGCCGCGACGCCGGCGCGCTGGTGGTCTCGACCCGCAACGCGGTGCTCGACGGCGACGTCATCAGCGACACCTATCAGGGCGACCGCCAGACGCGCGCGCCGGTGACCGGCCAGGACGGCTACAGCCAGTCGCACCGCAACGCGGCGCGCGCGGCGCAGTTCGTGGTGGGCACCTACAAGCCGTTCTACGACACCGCCGGCAACTTCCTGCGCTATCAACTGGGCGCCGGCGGCGCGGCCGCCGAAGTGGTGGTGGGCCGGGATCTGGCGGGCCGCTCCGCCGGCCTGGACCTGGGCGATGCGCTGCCCGCCGACCTGAAGGGCAAGGTGTTCCTGGATGCCGATCGCCTGAACGGCTTCAGCCTGGGCGCCATCCGCCTGGCCGCCACACGGGCCATCCGCGTGGATGCCGGCTTGCGCAGCGCCGACGGCGGCGAGATCACGCTCTACGCGCCCACTGTCGACATCAATGCGGATCTGGTCAGCCGCGGCGGCCTGATCCAGGCGGGCAACACGCTGCGCCAGCCGGGCACGGCCGGCCGGCTCGAAGATGTTTCGCTGCTGCCGACCAATAATGCCAAGGCCGCGCTGCGCGTGGCGGGCGACGTCGTGCTGGATGCGCGCGGCGTGTGGAGCAACCTGAAGGAAGATCCTTCCGCGCAGCGCGGCCTGGCCCTCATCGACGGCGGCCGCGTGTCGCTGCGCGGCACGGGCGACGTGGCGCTGGCGGCGGGCAGCCTGATCGATGTGTCGTCGGGCGCGGCGTTGCTGACCAGCGGCGCGTTGCAAGGCGGGCGCGGCGGCAGCGTGACGCTGGAAGCCAACGCCGTCAGCACGCAGCCGGCCTCCGGCGGCAAGGTGGCGCTGGCCGGCGCGGTGCGCGGTTACGGCGTGAGCGGCGGCGGCGCGTTCAGCCTGGCCAGCGGCGGCGCCCTCGTGCTGGGCGGCCCCGCCGATGGCCTGGCGGCCGATGCGGTGCGGCTGGATCCGTCCTTGTTCCAGGCCGGCTTTGCCAGCTATGACCTCAACGGCCATGGCGGCCTGCGGGTCGCCGATGGCGCGGATATCGCCGTCGCCATGCCGGTATGGCGCATGCGCCGGGAAGGCGGCGCGCTGCCGCTCACGGGCACCGATCCGGCCGAGGCCCTGTTGCTGTGGACCCCGCCGCTGTACACGGAAGATCCCAAGCGCGGCAGGCTGACCCAGCGTGGCGGCGCCAGCCTGGCGCTGCGCTCGGACCGCGACACCCTTGGCGGCGTGCTGGAGATCGGCGCGGGCGCGCGGGTGGCGGTGGATCCAGGCCAGTCGATCCGCCTTGCCGGCGGCGACCAGATCACGGTGCTGGGCCGCCTGGTGGCGCCCGGCGGCCTGATCTCTATCCTGGACACTCGGGTGGACTCGCAGCAGAACTACACGCCCCAGGCCAACGGCCGCTCGGTGTGGATTGGCGAGCGCGCGGTGCTGGACGTGGCCGGCGACAGCCATGTCGCGCTGGCCACCGACGGCCGCCGCTATGGCGTGGCGCGCGCGGGCGGCAGCATCGAGATCGGCGGCATGCTGGACTGGGAGGCCGATGCCTACGCCCCGCGCCGGCCGATGGACCGGCACCTGATCCTGCGCCCCGGCTCGCTGCTGGACGCGTCGGGCGCGCAGGCGCTGGTGGACCTGCCCGGGCGCGGCGCCACGCTGCTGGCCTACAACGGCGGCAACATCGTGCTGGCGTCGGCCAACAGCCTGTACCTGGACGGCGACCTGCGCGCCATGGCGGGCGGGCCCGGCGCGGTGGGCGGAACGCTGGGCGTGGCGCTGGCGCCGGCTTTCTACCAGAGGAACCTGGCCGAGGCCGCGGTGTTGACCCCGCGCGTCCTGACGCTGTCGCGGCAGAAGGGGGCCTCGCTGCTGCCCGCCGGCCTGCGTCCGGGCGAGTCTGGCGCCGACCTGCGCTATGGCGCTGGCGGCCTGGGCGTGGACCAGGTCCAGGCCGGCGGCTTCGGCAACCTGGCGTTGTTCGCGTCGGTAAGGGCCGACAGCGGCCTGACGCTGGCCATGCCCCAGAGCCTGCGCCTGTCGGGTCCGCTGATGTTGAGCCAGAGCGCGCCCGAGGGCAGCGTGGTGGCCCTGTCGGCCCCGTACCTGTTCCTGAATCACGCGGCCTATGCGCCGCCGCTGGGATCCGACAGCGTGGTGCAGGTCGGCATGGTGGCGCCGGACTGGCTCAAGCGCGGGCATCGCCTGGTGCTGGACGCCGGCATGATGGATCTGCGCGGCATGCGCGACTTGCGCAGCTTCGATGACGTCCAGGTCAACCTGGCCGGCGACCTGCGCCTGACGGGCGTGTCCGTGGGCCAGGACTTCAATGGCAACACGCTGCTGGCCGCGCCCAACCGCCTGACCATCACCGCGGCCCAGATCTATCCCGCCACCGGCAGCGGCGGCGGGATTGCGGCGGGCGAATACTACGGGCAAGGGGGCGGCAATGCGCTGAAGAATCCGGATGCGGTGCTGACGATCCGGCGCGCCACGGAGGGCATGCCCGACATGCCGTATTCCGCCTTCGGCGCGGTGACGTTGTCGGGGCCCAATATCGTCCAGGGCGGCGTGGTGCGCGCGCCGCTCGGCTCGATTGTCTTCATGGGGCCCGAGGGCGCGCCGTCCAGCGTGCGTTTCCTGGCCGGCAGCGTAACGTCGATCAGCGGCCAGGGGCTGGTCATGCCCTATGGCGGCACCACCGACGGCATCAAGTACCTGTACGGCGGACAGGAGATCCGGGTCGCGGGCGTGGGCGGCAATGACCTGAACGGCGCGCCGTCCCGCATGATCCAGATCAACATGAAGTCCATCGCGGCCGACGCCGGCTCGCTGCTGGACCTGTCCGGCGGCGGCGAACTGACCGGCGCCGCGTTCGTGCGCGGACGCGGCGGTTCGGTGGACGTGCTCAAGTACGCCATGGCCGACGCCAACCCCGGCTTCGGTTTCAGCAAGTCCGGCAGCGCCGTCTATGCCATCGTGCCGGGCTTCGGCGGCGACTATGCGCCGGCCACGAAAGATGCCGCCATGCCTGCATACGGCCAGCGCGTCACCATCGGCGCCGGCGTGCCGGGGTTGCCGCCCGGCACCTACACGCTGTTGCCCGCCAATTTCGCCCTGCTGCCGGGCGCGTTCCGCGTCGAGGCCGGTGCGCCGGGCGCATTCGACGCCGCGCAGGCCGCGCCGACCCGTGGCGGTTCCTGGGTGACCACGGGCCGCATGACGGCGCCGGGCGTCAATCCGGGCGCGGTGCCCGCCAGCCAACTGCTGGTGACGCCGGGCGCCGTGGTGCGCCGCCACGCGCAATACAACGAAACCTCGTACAGCGCCTTCCTGGCGGCGAACGCGGCGCGCACCGGCACGCCGTTGCCGATGCTGCCGGCCGACGCGGGCATGCTGCGCCTGAAGCTGACGCCGGGGGCGGGCCGCGAGGGCACGCCGGCCCTGGCGTTCGGCGGCGAGGCGCGCTTCGCCGCGGCGCCGGGCAGCAGCGGCGCGGGCGGCACGCTGGCCGTGGACGTGCGGGGCGGCGGCCTGGAAATCCTGGGTCCGGGGCAGGCGCCGGCCCTGGCCGGTCCTGGCGTGGCGGTCTCGGCGGACGCGCTCAATGCCTTGCGTCCGGCCCGCATGGTGCTGGGCGGCGTGATAGGCGCCTCCACCCAAGCCGATGCGCTCGGCGCGATCAGCCTGGGCGGCGACTCCCAGCGCGTGCTGGTGCGCGGCGGCGCCAGCCTGTACGCGCCGGAGTTCGTGCTGCTGGCGCCCACCAACGGCAATATCACCGTTGAGCAGGGGGCCGTTCTGTCCACCGTCGGAATGGGGGCGGCGCCGCAGGACGCGCGTGGCGGCTATTACTACTCGCTCCAGTCCAATGGCGCGCTGGTCCTGTCCAACGGGCTGGTCAACCTGCGGCCGCCGGCGCAGGATGGCCGCGTGGCCATCGACATTGGCGCCTGCGCGGGCGTTTGCACGGGAACCACGCGGCTGGTGTCGGAAGGCACGATTGGCGCGGCCACCAACGGCGCCTTTACCTTGCGCGACAACGTCGAGTACGGCACGCGCAATCTGATGCTGAGCGTGTCCGGCCTGAACCTGGGCGCGCCGCAGGCGCTGGCCCAGGCCGCAGCAGAAGGACAACTGCCGCCCGGCCTGGCGCTGGACCAGGATGCCCTGGCGCGGCTGCTGCGCGGCAATACGGCGCTGGGCGCGCCCGCGCTGGAGAGCCTGATTCTCAATGCGGGAGAGTCCATCAACGTCTATGGCGCGGTGACGCTGGACACCCGCGCCGCGGCCGGTCCCTCGGCCTTGCGACGGCTGGTGCTGGGCGCGCCGGCCGTGTATGGCTACGGCGCGGCCGGCGACACGGCGCGCATCAGCGCGTCGGAAGTCGTCTGGGCGGGCGCCGTCATGGCCAATCCGAGCGGCAATGTGCCGCTGGGCTACGACACCCCCGCCGCGCCGGGCGGCGCGGTGCTGGACCGCCTGGGCGACGGCAGCCTGACCATCGCGGCCGATGTCATCCGCTTCGAACATGCGCCCTATACGGTGCCGGCCACGCTGGTGCCGGCCAACCGGCTGGCGCTGGGCTTCGCCACGGTCAACCTGGAAGCCGCCCAGATGATCACGGGCGCGTCGACGGGCAACCTGCAGGTCTATCACAAGCAGAACGGCTACGTGGCGGGCGAAGGCTGGCGCTACCAGGGCGGCGATCTGACGCTGCGCACGCCGCTGCTGACCGGCGAGGCGGGCGCGACGCTGGCGCTGCGGGCCGGCGGCGCGCTGGCGCTGGCGGGCACCGGCGCCGCGGCGCCGGCGCGTGACGCGCTGGGCGCCACGCTCGATCTGAAGGCGCGGCGCGTCACGCTGGATTCGACGGTGGCGCTGCCGTCGGGCAAGCTGAGCGTCAAGGCCGACGAGGACATCACCCTGGCGGGCGGCGCGCGCATCGACCTGTCGGGCCGCGCCTTCACGGCTTACGACGCGGTCCGCTACAGCTGGGGCGGGGATCTCGAACTGAGCAGCGTGGCCGGCAACATCGTCCAGGCCGCCGGGTCGGTCATCGACCTGTCGGCGCGCAACCAGCGCGGCGGCCGCATGCAGGCCGTGGCGCTGGGCGCGGCCGGCGGGCGCGTGGCGCTGGACGGCGTCATCCTGGGCGGGGCCAGCGGCGAGCACGATGCCGGCGGCACACGCGTGCCCTATGACGGCGCCGAGATCACGCTGCGCGCGCAGACGCTGGCGGATTTCGCGGGCCTGAATCAACGGCTGAATCAGGGCGGCGTCACCGGCGCCCGCCGCTTCCAGCTCAAGCAGGGCGACCTGGTGGTGGGCGACGAGGTGCGCGCGCGCGTGGTCGAGATCAGCGTCGATGGCGGCAGCCTGACGGTCAATGGCCGTATCGACGCCAGCGGCCGGCAAGTGGGCGCGATCCGTCTGGCGGCGCGCGACGACCTGCGCATCAACGGCCTGCTGGACACGCATGGCGCGCGCCTGCGCCTGGACAGCTATGGCAAGGTGATCGACGCCGCCAACCGCGCCATCATCGAACTGACCTCGCGCGACGGCACGCTGGCGCTGGACGCCGGCGCGCGCTTCGACCTGCGCGCCGGCACCGACGACCCGAGCCGCCTGGCCGGCCGCCAGCTCGGCACGCTCGACCTGAATGCCCGCCGCCTGGGCGGCGGCGGCGAGCGCGGCGCCATTGCCGGCTCCGGCGACGGCGCCAACGACGTGGCCATCCGCATCGCGGGCACGCCGCAGATCCTGGGCGCCAAGACGATCGCCGTGAACGCCTTCCGCCGCTACGATGACGCGCCGCTGGCGCCCAAACCCGACGTCAGCGGCAAGACGCCGCAGCTGATCACGCAGGCCTACCTGGACGGCATCGACGGCGAGAGCGTGGCCTTCATGAACGCCGCGCTCGGCAATGGCGCGCTGACCGCCCGGCTGGCGGCGCTGGGCCCGTACCACCTGCGGCCCGGCGTCGAGATCGTCAGCGCCACGCCCGATGGCAATCTGACGGTATCGGGCGACATCGACCTGTCGAATTACCGCTACGGCCCCAACGCCAACCGCGCGGTGGCCGCGCTGCGCGGCTACGGCGAGCCCGGCAAGCTGGTGCTGCGCGCCGGCGGCGACCTGGCCATTCACGGCAGCATCAACGACGGTTTCGCGCCGCCGCCCGAGACCATCGACGACAGCGGCTGGAAGCTGGTCGAAGGGCGTTTCCTGGACAATGGCCAGACGCCGTTCGGCGAAGACCTGGTGGTGCCCATCGATGGCGTCCAACTGGAAACGGGCACCATCTTCCCGGCCGGCCGGGCGCTCAATTACGATCTGCCGGCGCAGGCCGCCACGCTGCCGGCCGGCACCGTGCTGCCGATGGCGGCGACGCTGAACGGCCCGCTGGCGCTGCCCGCCGGCCTGGTGCTGACCGGCGACCTGACGCTGGCCGACGGCCGCGTGCTGCGCGCCGGCACGGTGCTGCAGGAGGCGCTGGCGCTGGGCGCGGGCGCCCGCCTGGGCGTGGGCTTCACGCTGCGCAACGAGGCGGCGCTGCAGGCCTTCACCTGGCCCAAGGGCGTGCCGCTGCCGGCGGCGCTCAAGGCCAGCGCGCGCCTGGACCTGGCGCGCGGTTCTTTGATCCCGTCGCAGACTTTCATCGAACTGCCGGGCCATCAACCCATCAACCTGCGGCCGGTCGGGCCGGATGGCCGGCAGGGCCGCAACTGGGCGCTGGCGCCGATGCTGGGCGAAGGCGCCAGCGCCTGGAGCCTGATGGCGGTGGCGGGCGCGGACCTGACGGCGGCCGACATGGCGGCGCGCCGGCCGGACGGGCAGGGCGACATCATCCTGGCCGACACGCATTACGGCCGGCTGGCCTTTGGCACCAAGACCATCACCAGCGTATTCATCGGCGACCGCGGGCTGACGCAGACCGCCATCGACGAGTTGGGACTGGACCAGTCCCTGCTGGGAACCTCGCCCAAGCCCATTGCCGAAAGCTTCTACATGAGCGAGGACGACTTCTGCAACGGCACGGGATACTGCGAGGCGGCTTCGCGCACGCTGACGCTGGAGGGGGCGCTGCTGTACTTCGGCGACCCGGCCTACGTCGGCTATTCGGTCAGGAAGCTGGCGCAGGAATGGTTCATGGATGAGAACGAGGTGTGCTTCGACGTCAGCTATTGCGCGGGCGGCGGCCACACCGAGACCACCGTGAAGCGCGATTACCGCTACGGCGACCGCGCGCCGCTGTTCAGCGTGCTGCGCACCGGCACCGGCGACCTGTCGCTGCTGGCCGGGCGCGACGTCGGCATGGCGTCGGTGTACGGCGTGTACACGGCCGGCGCGCCCTCGTCGCTGGGGGCGCCGGTGGACGGCCGCTTCAACCTGCCGCGCGGCACGACCGACGATGACGCCGTGCTGGGCACCATCCAGCACGACGGCAAGTACGACGCGGCGCTGGCCGCCTATCGCGCCTGGTACCCGGACCAGGGCGGCAACCTGACCGTGGCGGCGGGGCGTGACATCTACGGCGATGCATGGAGCGCGAATTCCATGAACGCCCAGCGCTATGGCACTCAGGATGTCGAATACACCAAATACCCCAGCGCCGCGCTCAGCAACTGGCTGTGGCGCCAGGGCAGCGTGGGCATGCCGGGCGTGAACGACATCGAGTCGAGCTGGTGGATCAATTTCGGCACTTACGCGGCCAATGCCTCGACCAACAGCCAGCAGCCGCGGGTCGTGGGTTTCACCGGCTTCGGCACCCTGGGCGGCGGCAATCTCAGCATCAGCGCCGGACGCGATGCGGGCGTGCGCGATGCGCGCGGCGACGCGCTGCTCAACAACAATCTGGCATCCGGCCGTTCGCAGGCCCTGGTGGCGGTGGTGGCCGGCACCGGCCGGGTAGTCGATGGCGACCTGGTGTTGACGGGCGGCGGCGACATGGATCTGCGCATCGGCGGCGCCTACAACCCCAATCTGCGCGCGATGCAGCAGACCGACGGCAGCGCTGGCACGGGCACTGGCTATGCCGGCAACTTCGAGGATGTCGATCTGAACGGGCTGCTGGTCAATCTGCGCGGGCAACTGACCCTGACGGCGGGCCGCGTCGGCGGCATCTCGCTGTTCTATGGCGACGGCGCTCAGCTACGCGCGCCCGATATGTCCGCGGTGGGCGGCGGCAAGCCCATGGGCGGGCCGCGCCTGCTGCTGGGCGATGCGGTGGCCTCGCTGGATACGCGCGGCGACCTGGTGCTGGCCGACGCGCCGGATCCCGGCCGCGTGCGCCAGATCAATACCAGCCCTTACACCCAGGGCAGCCTGTCCAAGGGCGGCGGCGCCGAAAGCTGGTTCACGTTGTGGACGCCGGCCACGGCCATCGACCTGTTCTCGGCGGGCGGCAACCTGACGCCGCTGACCACCAACAATACCTTCAAGC
This sequence comes from Achromobacter sp. HNDS-1, assembly GCF_040084795.1. NCBI lineage: Bacteria > Pseudomonadati > Pseudomonadota > Betaproteobacteria > Burkholderiales > Alcaligenaceae > Achromobacter > Achromobacter sp. HNDS-1. Next base: position 1,015,636 of record NZ_CP157584.1, on the reverse strand, counting down.
CGGGCACGGACCTGCAGACCGATGACACGACCCGGGCCGGCGCGCAGCGGCAGATGAGCTACCTCTACCCGTCCAAGCTTGGCGTGACGGCGGCCGGTGGCAATATCATCCTGGCCGCCACCACGCGCGAGGCGGAAAACGTCAATCACGTGCTGTTGCTGGCGCCGTCGTCCAGCGGTGCCTTGTCGATGCTGGCCGGCGGCTCGATCTTCGCCGCGGGCGCGCATGCGGTGTCGATGTCGGGGGCGGACACGCCGCTGCCGACGCCGTGGCGTCCCGGCTTCATGGCCAGCAATGCGGGCGAGAACAACGACCAGACCATCTTCAATGTCTCGGTCGAGGGCAACAAGGTCTGGCCGAACTCGCCCAAGCCGCTTTTCACGTTCGGTCCCAATACGCCATTGGATGCGTCGCCGCGCGAAGGCGGAACGGGAGTGGCGCGTTTCCATGCCGTGAATGGCGATATCGTCGGCCTGCGCGCCGGCGCCGAGACGCGCATCATGACGGATACCTTGCAGGGGCGGCCGCGTACCGTGCTGACCTGGTACGAGGCCGCGCTGCCGGTCTCGGTGCGGGCGGGGCGCGACATCCTCGGGATGAGCGCGCTGGGCCTGCACAGCAATGCCAACGACCTGTCGCAGGTGATCGCCGGGCGCGACATCGTGCAGGCCGACCTGAAGGTGGCCGGCCCCGGCACGCTGTTGGTGCAGGCCGGCCGCAACATCCGCCAGGACGATGTGGCCAGCGTGGTCAGCCTGGGCGCCATCGTGCGCGGCGACGCGCGCCCCGGCGCCAGCATCGCGGTGCTGGCGGGCGTCGGGCCGCAGGGCCCGGACTACGCCGGCCTGCTGGCGCGCTACCTGGACCCGGCGCGCGCGCTGGCCGCGGGCCAGACCCTGGGCGCCAATCCCGATCGCGTGGCGCAGTCCTATGCCGGCGAGCTGTCGCTGGCCGGCTGGCTGCGTCAGGCGTACGGCTACCAGGGCGACGAGTCGGGCGCGGCGGCCGAACTGGCGCGCCGCCAGGGCATGCTGGATGCCGAGGCGGCGGCCGATCCGGCGCGCAAGCGCCGCGACCTGATGCAGGACTATCGCCAGGAAAGCGAGCTGCACCTGGTCAACTGGCTGCGCCTGCATCATGGCTACGACGGCGGCGAGGACGGCGCGCGCGCCGCGCTGGACGCGCTGGCGCCCGCGCAGCAGGGCCTCTACGCGCGCCAGCTGTACTTCGCCGAATTGCGCAAGGGCGGCCGCGAGTACAACGAGCAGGGCGGCCCGCGCACCGGCAGCTATCTGCGCGGCCGCCGCGCCATCGCGGCGCTGTTCCCGCAGACCGACGCCGAAGGCGCGCAGCGCCTGTACCAGGGCGACTTCACCATGTATGGCGGCGCCGGCCTGCGCACGCAGTTCGGCGGCAACATCCAGGTGCTGACGCCGGGCGGCCAGCAGGTGCTGGGCATCGAAGGCGCGGCGCCGCCGGCGACGGCGGGCGTGGTGACGCAGGGCCAGGGCGACATCCAGCTGTACGCGCTGGGCAGCGTGCTGCTGGGCCAGAGCCGCATCATGACCACCTTCGGCGGCCACATCCAGGCCTGGTCGGCCGAGGGCGACATCAACGCCGGCCGCGGCGCCAAGACCACGGTGGTCTACACGGCGCCCAAGCGCGTCTACGATGCCCTGGGCAACGTCACGCTGGCGCCGACGGCGCCGTCCACCGGCGCCGGCATCGCCACGCTGGCGCCGATCGCCGAAGTGCCGGCGGGCGACGTCGACCTGATCGCGCCGCTGGGCACCATCGACGCGGGCGAGGCCGGCATCCGGGTGTCGGGCAACGTCAACGTCGCGGCGCTGCATGTGGTCAACGCGGCCAACATCCAGGTGCAGGGCGACAGCAAGGGCATCCCGGTGACGGCGGTGGTCAACACCGGCGCGCTGGCCTCCGCCAGCGCGGCGTCCTCGGCCGCGTCCGGCGCGGCCGAGGATTCGGCGCAGCGCGCGCGCCAGCAGGCGCGGCAGAACCAGCCGTCCGTCATCAGCGTGCAGATCCTGGGCTATGGCGAGGAACCGCTGGCCGGCGCCGGCGCCGCGCCGCAACCGCGCGCGGCCACGCCGTCCTACCGTCCCGACGGCGTGGTGCAGGTGCAGGGCGTGGATAGCGGCGGTTGACGCCGGAGTTGCAGGCGGTCGGCAAAAAGCCGGTCGCCTGTCATGCCATCGTCATGAACATGGCGCGTGAAAAGCGGCTCAGGGCCCGGCGAAAACCGGGCCCTGATGCTTTTCCGCGCGGCTTCTCCCCGGGCCCGCGCTGTTTCATGAAATTTTTCTTACAACGCGCAGTCCGCGCCGTCCGGGAACGTCTAGTAACAAGCAGAAGCTGTAGACGCGGGTATGCGGGCAGAAAACCGTAACGGGATTGTCGCAAGCGCGCTGCACGGTAGCGGCCGGTGCCAGACCGGCTATCACACAAGGAACTGAGTGCATCGCTATGCATGATTTCGAGAGCAGGGGCGGCGCGCTGCGCGCCATGATGCGCGGCGCGCCGGTGGCGGCGGCGCTGGCGCTGGCCGCGAGCGTGGCCGGGGCGCAGCCGGCGCCGGCCGCGCAGGAGGCGCGCCGCGTCAACATCAACGAATACATCGTGCGCGGCAACACCGTGCTGGAGGCGCGCGACATCGAGAAGGCCGTCTATCCCTACCTGGGGCCGGACCGCACGCTGGCCGACATCGAGGCCGCGCGCGAAGCCTTGCAGGCCGTCTACCAGGAACGCGGCTACCAGTCCGTGTACGTCGACCTGCCCGAGCAGCAGGTGGCCGACGGTATCGTGTTCCTGCAGGTCGCCGAGACCAAGGTCGGCCGCGTGCGCGTGGTGGGCGCGAAACACTATTCGCCGCTGGCCATCCGCGACGAGGTGCCGGCGCTGAAGGAGGGCGAGGTGCCCAACTTCAACCAGGCGCAGGCCGAGCTGACCGGCCTGAACAAGGGCGCCAGCCGCCAGGTGGTGCCGCTGGTCAAGGAAGGCCGCATCCCCGGCACCATGGACGTCGACCTCAAGGTCGAGGACAAGAACCCGTGGCACGCCAGCCTGGGCCTGAACAACGACTACAGCGCCGACACCACGCGCCTGCGCAGCACGGCGTCGCTGGGCTACGACAACCTGTGGCAGCTGGGCCATTCGGTCAGCCTGACGTTCTTCACCGCGCCGCAGGAAACCGACAACGCCAAGGTCTGGTCCGGCTCCTACTCGATGCCGCTGGACAAGCAATGGAGCCTGCAGTTCACCGGCTACAAGAGCGACAGCAACGTGGCCACCATCGGCGGCACCAATGTGCTGGGCAAGGGCTATTCATTCGGCATGAGCGCCATCTACACCCTGGCGCCGCAGGGCGATTGGTACAACTCGCTGTCGGTCGGCCTGGACTACAAGAAGTTCGACGAGACCACGCGCTTTGGCGGCAATGAAGACCTGATCCCGCTCAAGTACGTGCCGTTCACCTTCTCGTACAACGGCTACCGCTATTCCGAGTCGTCGCAGAGCAGCGTCGGCCTGTCGATCGTCGGCGCCAGCCGTTCGTTCTTCGGCCTGGGCAGCGACTGGAAGGAATTCGACGACAAGCGCTATCGCGCCAGCCCCAGCTTCGCGCTGCTGCGCGGCGACGGCACCCATACGCAGAACCTGTTCGGCGACTGGCAACTGGGCCTGCGCGCCGGCTTCCAGCTGGCCTCGGGCGCGCTGGTCTCGAACGAGCAATTCTCCGCCGGCGGCAGCACCAGCGTGCGCGGCTACCTGGCCGCCGAGCGCACTGGCGACGATGGCTTCCTGGGGTCGGTCGAGTGGCGCACGCCGTCGCTGGCGCGCTGGCTCGGCAGCAACGTCAACGAGTGGCGCTTCTATGCCTTCGCCGATGCGGCCACGCTGCGCCTGCGCGATCCGCTGCCCGAACAGGATGCCAGCTACTCGCTGGCCAGCGTCGGCCTGGGCACGCGCCTGCAGGTGCTGGACTGGCTGTCCGGCTCGCTGGACTGGGGCTATCCGCTCAAGGACGGCCCCAACACCAAGAAACACGATCCCCGACTGAACTTCAGCGTCCGCGCCAGTTTCTGAGCGCGCGCGAAACCGTATTTATCCCGGAGTCCTGACCATGCAACGCTTATTGATGCTCCTACTGACCGTGCTGGCCGGCGTGCTGCCGTCCGCCGCCAACGCCTGGTGGCAACCCGACTGGCAGTACCGCAAGCAGATCACCGTCGACAGCACGCCGCAGGGCGCGCCGCTGGGCGCCGCCGCCGGCCGCGCGCCGCTGCTGGTGCGCCTGCACACCGGCAACTTCACCTTCGACGGCATCAACGAGAAGGGCGCGGACATCCGCTTCGTGGCCGGCGATGACCAGACCGTGCTGAACCACCAGCTGGAAGCGTTCGATCCGCTGCTGGGCATGGCGCTGATCTGGGTCGACCTGCCGGCGCTGGCCGACGGCCAGCGCCAGGACATCTGGATGTATTACGGCAACCAGAAGGCGCCGGCTTCGGCCAACGGCCAGTTGACCTTCGACCCGAACTACACGCTGGTCTACCACTTCGACGGCGCGGCCGGCGCGCCGCCGCGCGACACCACCGGCAACAGCAACAACGCCCAGACGCCCATGGCCGCCGCGGTCGACGGCGTGATCGGCCGCGCCGCCCAATTCGCTGGCGGCGCGCCGCTGATGCTGCCCGCCAGTCCCTCGCTGGCCGTGCCCGCCGCGGGCGCCTTCACCTTCAGCGCCTGGGTGCGCGCCGACCAGCCGGCCGGCGAGCAACTGGTGTACGCGCGCCGCGACGGCGGCAATGCGCTGCTGATCGGCATCAACCAGGGCGTGCCCTTCGTCGAAGTGAACGGCCAGCGCAGCCAGCCCGGCCAGTCGCTCACGCCCGCGGCCTGGCAGCACCTGGCGGTGACCGCCGATGGCAGCCAGGTCACGCTGTATGTGAACGGTCGCGCCACGTCCTCGCTGGCCGTCAGCCTGCCGCCGCTGAACACGCCCGCCGCCCTGGGCGGTGACGTGCCCGCGCCGGCGGCGGCCACCGCGCCCGCCAATGGCGACGCCGCGCCGGCCGAGGCCGCCGCCGCGCCGGCGCCGCATGTGTACGCGCCGTTCGTCGGCGCCATCGACGAAGTGCGCCTGTCGCGCGTTGCCCGTCCCGCCGCGCTGATCCTGGCCGACGCGATCTCGCAGGGCGCCGAATCGCGCCTGGTGGCCTACGGCAACGACGAGGAACAGTCGGGCTTCGGCTTCGGCGGCCTGGGCTTTTTGCTCAAGGCGGTGCCGATCGACGCCTGGGTCATCATCGCCATCCTGGTGCTGATGATGGTGCAGTCGTGGATCATCATGATCAAGAAGAGCCGCAACGTGGCCCGCGTGGCGCGCGCCAACGAGGTCTTCCGCGAGTCCTTCGCCAAGGTCGGCCAGCGCCTGGAACTGCTGGCCGACGACAAGGCCCTGGCCCAGCGCCTGGAGCACGCCTCGCTGTGGCGCCTGTATCGCGTGGCGGTCAATGAAATCCGCACCCGCCGCGAGCAGGGCGCCGACACCAGCTCGATCTCGGCCGCCACCATCGAGGCCATCCGCGCCTCGATGGACGCCGTCCGCACCAAGGAAAACCAGCTGCTGGGCGCCAGGCTCGGCTCGCTCTCGAACGCCATTGCCGGCGGCCCGTACATCGGCCTGCTGGGCACGGTGCTGGGGATCATGGTGGTGTTCCTGGGCACCGCCATGGCCGGCGACGTGAACATCAACGCCATCGCCCCGGGCATGGCCGCCGCGCTGCTGGCCACCGCCATGGGCCTGTTCGTCGCCATCCCGGCGCTGTTTGGCTACAACCGCCTGGTCTCGCGCAACAAGGAAGTCGGCGCCGACATGCGCGTGTTCGTCGACGAGTTCGTGACGCGCCTGGCCGAAGTGCATGGCGAAAGCCAGGCCCAGGAAGCCGCCCACCACGGCGGCGCGCGCGCGCCCGTCGCCAGCCGTCCGGCCGTGCGCGATGCGCAGCCGGCCGCCGCCGAAGCATAAGGAGACGACCCCATGGCTTCCGTATCCGCTTCCCAGGACGATGACGACGACGCGCCCGTGGACGGTATCAACATCACGCCGCTGGTCGACGTGCTGATGGTCGTGCTGGTCATGTTCATCCTGACCGCCACGGCGCAGATCGCCGGCATCAAGGTCAACCTGCCCAAGGCCAGCTCGTCCATCGCCCTGTCGCAGCCCAAGACGAAGGCGATTTCCGTCAACGACGCGGGCCAGGTGTTTCTGGACGCCTACCCGGTGACCCTGCCCGAGCTGGAAGACCGGCTGCGCACGGAAAAGGCGCTGAATCCCGACTTTCCGGTGATCGTGCGCGGCGACGCCGCCGTGCAGTACCAGAAGGTGGTGGAAGTGCTGGACCTGCTGCGCCGGCTGGAACTGGCCCAGGTCGGGCTGGTCACCGGCAAGCCGAAATAAGGGGCCGAGGCAACCGTCATGCCGCACCACGCATCCGATTCCCCGCGCACCCCCCATCCCGCGCGCCGCTGGCTCAAGCTGGCGGCGGTGGCGGTGGCGTTGATCGCGGCCGCCTACGCGCTCTGGCGCTGGGCCAACGACATGGCCGGGGTGCGCCGCGACGCGCCCAAGGTCACCGCGATCATCCCGCTGCCGCCGCCTCCGCCGCCGCCGCCCGAGCCGGAAAAGCCGCCGGAGCCCGAGCCGCCCAAGGAAGAGCCGGTGGCCACGCCCGAACCCGAGCCGCAGCCCACGCCCGAACCGCCCAAGCCGCAGGACGAGGCGCCACCGCGTCCGGCCGACGACCTGGCCAATCCGATGCAGATCGACGGCGATGCCCAGGCGGGCAGCGACGCCTTCAACATCGGCGCCGGCCAGGGCAAGGGCATGGCCGGCGGCGGCGGCGGCCGCGCCGGCAACGCCACCTACAGCCAGTACCTCGCCTACGCGCTGCAGAAGATCCTGCGCGAAGACGAGCGCACGCGCAATCTGACCTTCCGCCTGCAAGCCAACATCTGGCTCACGGCCAGCGGCCAGATCACGCGTGTCGAACTGACCCGTTCCAGCGGCGATGCCGACGTCGACGCCCGCGTGGTGGCGGCGCTGCGCGCGGTGCCGGGCCTGGATGAACGTCCGCCGGCCTCGGCCAGCATGCCGATCCGGGCATCGCTGACCGGCCGCCGCCCCTCCTGAAGTGCTGAATTGAACCGATCCTGGAGTGCCAAGAGAATGAAGTTCCAATTGAACCGGTTGGCGGCATCGCTGGCCCTGGCCGCGGCGGGCGCCGCCGTAGCGTTGCCGGCCACGGGCAACGCCGCGCCCGCCCCGTCCGAGAACGCCACCATCAACCTGATCCGCCTGCTGGTGCAGCAGGGCGTGCTCAAGCCGGAGCAGGCCGAGGCCCTGGTGGCCCAGGCCGAAGCCGAGGCCAAGGCCGCCCGCGCCGCGCCGCAGGACCGCGGCGCCGCCGTGGCCCAGGCGGGTGACGTGCGCGTGCCCTATATCCCGCAGACCGTGCGCGACCAGATCCGCGACGAGGTCAAGGCGGAAGTGATGGGGCAGGCCAAGGCGGAAAACTGGGCCCAGCCGAACACCTTCCCCGACTGGGTGTCGCGCATCACCATCGACGGCGACGTGCGCGTGCGCGACGAGTCGCGCCTGTACTCGGGCAGCAACAGCAACGAAATCGTCGACTTCGCCAAGCTCAATGCCAAGGGGCCGTACGACCTGAACCGCAACACCAACGGCAACTACCCGCCGATGCTGAACACGCGCGAGGACCGCCGCAACCAGCTGCGCATCCGCGCCCGCCTGGGCGTGCGCGCCGACATCTCGGAATCGTGGACCGCGGGCATCCGCCTGGCCACCGGCAGCGACGACAGCCCGGTGTCGACCTCGCAGACGTTGGGCGGCGGCATGGGCAAGAAGGATATCTGGCTGGACCAGGCCTACCTGACCTATCGCCCCGCCAAGTGGGCCACGGTCACCGGCGGCCGCATCGCCAACCCGTTCGAGTCGACCGACATGCTGTTCTCGAACGACCTGAACTTCGACGGCATTGCCGCGATCTTCAAGCAGCCGCTGGAAGGCCGCGACGTGACGCTGTTCGGCACCCTGGGCGCCTTCTCGACCGAGTACGGCTCGAACGGCTGGAACTCCTCGTCGTTCTCCGAGGGCAAGAGCGAGGACAAGTGGCTGCTGGCCGCCCAGGCCGGCGCCGATTGGAAGATCGACAACCGCAACAGCCTGCGCGGCGCGCTGGCCTACTACCATTTCGACAACATCGCCGGCAAGCGCTCCAGCGCCTGCTCGCCCTGGGCCGGCCAGGAGAACTGCGACACCGACTGGTCGCGTCCGGCCTTCATGCAGAAGGGCAACACCCTGTTCCTGCTGCGCAACATCACGTCCAACCCGCTCGACCCGGCCAACACGCCGCAGCCGCAATACGTCGGCCTGGCGTCCAAGTTCGACCTGCTGGACCTGAACCTGCGCTGGGATACGCGCGTGTTCGACGGCCTGGGCCTGCGCCTGAACGCCAACTATCTGCGCAACCTGGCCTACAGCAAGAGCAAGATGGCGAGCCGTTCGCAAGGCCAGCTCGTCAACAACGTCGGCGAGAACGGCGACATCGAAAGCGGCCCCAACGCCTGGATGCTGCAGGCCACGCTGGGCCGTTCGTACGACCTGAAGGAGAAGGGCGACTGGCTGGCCTTCGTCGGCTACAAGTACATCCAGCCGGACGCGCTGCCCGATGCCTTCAACGATTCGTCGTTCCACCAGGGCGGCACCAACGCGCGCGGCTACTACATCGGCGGCGGCTATGCCTTCGACAAGAACGTGTACGGCGTCCTGCGCTGGATGAGCACGCGCGAGATCTACGGCGCGCCGCTGTCCATCGACACCATGCAGTTCGAGATCAACGCCAGGTTCTGAGGCCATGGACATGCATAGCTTATGGGATGAATCGAGCCCGCCCCGGGCATTGGGACGCGGCCGGCGGCTGGCTGCCGCCGCGGCCCTGTGCGCCGCCGGCCTGAGCGTGGCGCTGCCGGCGCATGCCGAAACCATGGAAGAGCGCCTGCGCGCCCAATTGCGCAGCACCACCCAGCAACTGCAGCAACTGCAGAGCGAGCAGGCCCAGGTCAACGCGGCCAAGGCCGCCGCCGAGGCCCAGCGCGACGCCGCCCAGAAAGAGCTGGAGGCGCTGCGCGGCCAATTGGCCAAGGCCAAGGGCCAGGCCGAGAAGCTGGCCGAGCAGCAGGGCGCGGTCATGGAAAGCGCCCAGGCGCAGGTGGCCGCCAGCCACGCCCAGCTGGGCAAGTTCAAGGGCGCCTATGACGAATTGCTGACGCTGTCGCGCGCCAAGGAGGCCGAACGCCAGACCCTGGCGCGCACCCTGGCGCAGCGCGACACCGAGGCCAAGGCCTGCATCGCCAAGAACCGCGAGATGTACGAAGCGGGCAAGGAGATCCTCAATGCCTACGAGCGCATCGGCGCCGGCGGCATCCTGGCCATGAAGCAGCCCTTCGCCGGCAGCGCGCGCGTCAAGTTCGAGGAGCAGGCGCAGGCATATGGCGACAGGCTGTACGACGCGCAGGTCGGCGCCGCCGCGCCGGCGGCGCCGGCGGCCCAACCCTGAGCGCCAGGGCGCTGTCTTATCTCTTTCATGCAGGGAGACTGTAATGAACGGCTTTGCCTGCGGACCGATCTCTCTGAATTGATCTCTTTTACCTAGGAATGACTGCAATGACCGACTCCAGCCTGATTCTCGACGTGAATGTCGAACGCCTGCAGGAACTGCTGCAATCCGCCGGCTATCGCGTCACCGTGTCCGAGCAGAACGGCATGGTGCAATTGTTGAGCGCCAGCCAGGGCGTGGGCTTCGCCGCGCGCATGGGCAACCCCGCCGTTGAACCCGGCAGCTACCTGGACTACACGCTGAGCTGCGCGCTGCGCGTGCAGGGCGAACTGCCGCCCGGACTGGCCGAGCGCTGGAACGTTGAAAAACGCTTCGCCCGCCTGACGCTGCAGGGGGTGTTCCTGGTGCTGGAACTGGACGTGATCCTGGCCGGCGGCGTGTCCGAGAACTACCTGCGCGCCACCGTCGAGCTGTGGGACCGTCTGTTGCAGGAGTTCCTGCTGTTCCTGCGCGCCAACGCCTCCGCCGAAGCTGGCGCCGATACCGACGCCGTTGAACCGCGGCAGGACGCCGCCACCGAGGCGCTGAACTGATCCATCCGCCAGGCCCGGCGCCTGGCGTTCGGGACGGCAACGTCCCCAACCCCCCAGGCCGCCGTGGCGGCGAATGGCGCATCCAAGCAAGCGAGGTTCCGACCATGAACATGTTTTCCAATCAGCCCGCGCGGCTGCGCGTGACCGCCGCGGTGCTGCTGATCGCGGTGCTGGCCGGCGCGGTGGCGCTGATGCGCGGCAGCCCGGCGCAGAGCAGCGAATCCAGTCCCGTGCCCGCCAAGGCGGCGGCCGCGCCGGAAAAGGGCGCGGCGCCGGCCGCTGCCGCCGCCGCCCAGCCGGCCCCGGCAAAGGCGCCAGCCGTGGCCACCCTGGGCGCGGTGCAGGTGGACCGCGACGAACTGGCGCGCCAGCTCGAATCGCTGCCGCCCGAGGCCCGGGCCCAGCTCAAGGGCAATCGCGCCGGACTGGACCAGTGGCTGCGCGCGCGCCTGGCCGAAAAGGCGCTGGTCGAGCAGGCCCGCGCCCAGGGCTGGCAGGAGCGACCCGAGCTCAAGCGCGCCTTCCAGGCGGCGCAGGAGCGCATCGTGCTGCAGACCTACCTGGATTCGGTCAGCCGCGCGCCTGACGACTATCCGGCCGAGGCCGACCTGCGCGCCGCCTACGAACGCGCCAGGCCGCAACTGGCGCAGCCGGCGCTGTACCGCGTCAGCCAGATCTTCCTGCCGGCGGCGCTGGGCGACGGCGAGGCCGTGGCCGCCGCGCGCAAGCAGGCGCAGGACCTGGCCAAGCGCGCCCAGGCGCCCAAGGCGGATTTCGCGGCGCTGGCCAAGAGCTATTCGCAGGACGCCACCACCCGCGCCCAGGGCGGCGACATCGGCTACGTGCCGCTGGCGCAGCTGACGCCGGAGATGCGCCCGGCCATCGAACAGCTCAAGGCGGGCGAGGTGTCGGCGCCGGTGCAGTCGGCCGCCGGTTTCCACATCCTCAAGCTGGTGGACCTGCGCGCGGCCAGCGTGGCGCCCTACGAGCAGGTCAAGGATGAGTTGCGTGCCGCGTTGCGGACCCAACGCCAGGAACTGGCGGCGAGGGCTTACCTGGAGGGGTTGCTGAATGCAGGAACCGTCAGCATCGATGGCGCGGCCCTCAATGCCGCTTTCGACCAGAGCGCGGCCGCCGCGGCGGCCCAGCCCGCCGTCGCCGCCCGCGCGCCCTGAGGGCGGCGGTATTGCCGCGGCGCTGCAGGCGCGGCTGGACCTGGCGCTGGGCCAGGCCGGACCGCCCGTCAGCCTGCAGTGCGCGGCGGCCCTGTTGCAGTCGCTGCGCGGCACCTTCGCCGGCGATCTGTCGCAGTGGCTGGCGCTGGTGCCGCAACTGGAACCCGGCCGCCCGCGCGATTCGTTGCGTGAGCACAGCCTCGACCTGGCCGACCTGCGGGTGCTGTACCGGGCGCTGCGGGTGGCGTGGCTGGCCGAGCTGGTGTTCGGTGGCGCCGAGGGCGCGCGGCGCTGGCTCTGTAGCCCCAAGCGCCGCCTGCACGGCCGGGTGCCCTTGCTGTTGTGCCAGCACGGACGCTACGCCGCGCTGATCGAGCAGTGGCTGATCAACATCGACGAAGGAAACGGCCCATGACCACGCTCTGGCGCTTGAGCAACAGCCAGGACCTGATGCCGCGCGCCCGCCCGGCCGGCCGCTGGCATGCCGCGGGCGCGTCGGTGGTGGTGCTGGACGCGACCCCCGCCGCCGCGGTGTTCGCGCGCTTGGCGCAGGCCGAGGTGGCGCACCCGCGCGCCTTGCCGCGCAATTACTTCCTGCTGGAAGTGGTGGTGCCGCTCGCGGCGGTGGCCGATCCGCGCCCGCCGGCCGGCTGGCAGAGCGACCTGCAGGCCTCGCGCGCCTTCGGCAACGCCTGGCTGGCGCGCGGCGATAGCCTGCTGTTGCGGGTGCCCTCGGCCGCCGGCGGCTGCCAGTATCTGCTGAACGCCGATCACCCCCAATTGGCGCAGTGCCAGATCGTGTCGTCGCTGGCCTATCCGTTCGCGCCGCACCTGGCGGGGATCGACGACGCGGTGCTGGACGGGGCCGGCTGGCTGGCCGCCGCGCGCGACTGAGGGCCGTGTTGGCCACGCCGCCGGCGGGGGCGGCGAACGGGGGGCCGCCGGGTGGGCATAGAATAAGGCGGATTTCGTCTCTGTCCGCAGGAGCCCTCCGTATGACCGCCATTTCCGCTGCCCCGACGCCCGGCGCAGCGCTGCCCGCCGTGACCGCGCGGGTCGACGTCGTTTCCATCCAATCGCAGGTCGTCTATGGCTGCGTCGGCAACAATGCCGCCATGCCGGTGTTCCGCCAGGCCGGGCTGCGCGCCATCGCGCTGCCCACCGTCATCCTGAGCAATACCCCGCACTATCCGACGCTGCACGGCGGCGCGGTGCCGCTGGACTGGTTCGAGGGCCTGCTGCGCGGGTTGGACGAGCGCGGCGTGACCGCGGTGGCGCGCGCCGTGGTCTGCGGCTACCTGGGTCAGCCCGGGCAGGCCGACCTGCTGGCGGACTGGCTGCGCGGGCTGCGGGCGGCGCGGCCCGAGGTGCGGGTGCATATCGACCCGGTCATGGGCGACCGCAACGACGGCCTGTACGTGGATGCCGGGCTGGTGGCGCAATACCGCCGCAGGCTGGTGCCGCATGCCCACGGCATGACGCCCAACCATTTCGAGCTGGAGCAGATGGTGGGCCGGCCGCTGGCCTCGATCGACGAAGTGGCGGCGGCCGCGCGCGAACTGATCGCCGAGGGGCCGGAATGGATCGTGGTCACCAGCGCCGCGCCGCAGACCGCGGCGCCCGGCACCCTGCGGCTGGCGGTGGTGACGGCCGCCGACTGCGTGGTGCTGGGCCACCCCGAGATCGCCATCCCGCCCTCGGTGCATGGCACCGGCGACGTGTTCATGGCGGCCATCACCGCGCGGCTGCTGGCCGGTGATTCCCTGGAAAACGCGGCGCGCGACGCGGCCGCCGCCGTGACCGGAGCGCTGGCGCGCACCCGCGATCTCGGCTGGGAAGAACTGGCGGTGGAAGGCTGACGCGGGCGGGCGGCCGCGCCCGCCGTGTCCTGCTCAATACGTCTTGTAGGGCAGGAACTTGCCGCTCATCACGATCTGCACGCGATCGCCCTTGGGATCGGCCTCGCGCGTCAGGTCCATCTTGAAGTCGATGGCGCTCATGATGCCGTCGCCGAACTCTTCGTTGATGAGCGCCTTGAAGGTGGTGCCGTAGACGTTGATCAGTTCATAGAAGCGGTAGATCAGCGGGTCGGTGGGCACCGTGGTGGGCAGCGAGCCCTTGTAGGGCACCACCTGCAGCTGCACCACCGCGTCGGCGGGCAGGTCCAGCAGGCGGGCGGCGGCCTGGGCCTGTTGCTCGGTCAGGGTCATCTGGCCCAGCAGCGCCGCGGTGGTCCATTCCTTGCTCTGGCCGACGGCCTCGGCGATGGCGGCCCAGGACAGCTTCTTTTCCAGGCGGCGGGTGACGATCAGTTCGGTGACTTCGGCGCGGGACATCATGGGGGTTCACTCCTTGTGGGAAGCCTTGTCGACCAGGAAGTCGACGAGATGGTTGCGGATTTCGTAGTAGCGCGGCTCGTGGTGCAGGCTGGCGCGGGTGCGGCCGCGCGGCAGATCCACCTCGACCGACTCGGCGATGCGGGCATGGGGGCCCGCGCTCATCAGCAGGATGCGGTCCGACAGCAGGATGGCCTCGTCCACGTCGTGCGTGATCATGAAGACGGTCTGGCGGGTTTCCTGCACGATGGCGCGCAGTTCGTCCTGGATCGTGCCGCGCGTCAGCGCGTCGAGCGCGCCGAAGGGCTCGTCCAGCAGCAGCATGCGCGGCTGGATGGCGAAGGCGCGGGCGATGCCCACGCGCTGCTTCATGCCGCCCGACAGCTCGCACGGCTTCTTGTCGGCGGCGCGGGCCAGGCCGACCATGTCCAGGTAGCGCAGGCTGTGCTCGCGCACCTGGGCGCGGGAATAGGCCGGCCAGCGCGAGCGCACGCCGAATTCGACGTTCTGCAGCGCGCTCAGCCAGGGCAGCAGGGCGTGCGCCTGGAACACCACGCCGCGCGCCAGCGACGGGCCGGCGATCTCGCGGCCGTCCATGATGACGACGCCTTCGCTGGCTTCGTCGATGCCGGCCAGGATGTTCAGGATGGTGGTCTTGCCGCAGCCCGAATGGCCGATCACGCAGACGAACTGGCCTTGTTCGATGCCGAAGTCGATGTTCTCGAACACCGGGGCCGCTGGCTGGCCGTTGCGCCCCGGATAGCGCTTGGCCAGCGCCTGCACTTGCAGAAAGGGTTGGCTCATGGCGTTCACTCCCGGTAGCTGACCAGCTGCGCGGCGCGCGCCAGCACGGTGTCCAGCAGCATGCCGACCAACCCGATGAAGAGGATGGCGCAGATGATGTTGGCGATGGACAGGTTGTTCCACTCGTTCCACACGAAGTAGCCGATGCCGGTGCCGCCGATCAGCATCTCGGCCGCCACGATCACCAGCCAGGCGATGCCGACCGAGATGCGCATGCCGGTCATGATGGTGGGCGCGGCCGCCGGCAGGATCACCAGCAGGGCGGTGCGCAGCCGCGACACTTCCAGCGTGCGCGCCACGTTCAGCCAGTCCTGCCGCACGGCGCCCACGCCGAACGCCGTGTTCACCAGCATCGGCCAGAGCGAGCAGATGAAGATCACGAAGATGGCGGAGGTGTCGGCGTCCTTGATGGTGTAGAGCGCCAGCGGCATCCAGGCCAGCGGCGAGATCGGCTTGAGCACCTGGATGAACGGGTCGAAGGCGCGGTAGACGGTCCTGGACATGCCGATCAGGAAGCCCAGCGGGATCGCCACCAGCGCCGCCAGCAGGAAGCCGGTCAGCACCCGCGCCACCGAATACGCCAGCTGCACGCCGATGCCCTTGTCGTTCGGGCCGCGGTCATAGAACGGATCGCGCAGGTGCTGCCACAGCCGGGCGCCGACCTCGGCCGGGCCGGGAAAGGGCGTCTGCGAGCCGCCGGCCGCCGCGTTGCCGACCAGCGCCGCATAGGCCGGATCGACCGTCGCCGCGCTGGCGGCGGGGCGGGTGGCGACGTGCCACAGCAGCAGGAACAGCAGAAGCAGGATGACGGACAGGAAGGTCGCCCGCCAGGGTTGCACGGCCCGCATCAGCTCCTCCGGATCTTGAAGCTGGCCAGGTAGGCCTCGGGCTGGGCGGGGTCGAAGGGTTTGCCCATCACGCTGAAGGTCTTGGCGGTGTCGGCGGGCGGGGGCAGGCCGGCCTCGCGCATCAGGCGCACCGCGTCGGTCGCCAGGAACACCTCGTTGGCGATCTTCTGGTAGTCCACATCGCCCTTGACCTGGCCCCAGCGCTTCATCTGCGTCAGGATCCACACCGCGAACGAGCCCCACGGCATCGGGTCGAAGTCGATGCGGTTCGGATCTTTCAGGACGTTGCCCAGGCCGTCGGCGTAGGTGCCGGTCAGCACCTGTTCCACCACCGTGACCGGCTGGTTCAGGTAGTTGGGTGTGGCGATGGCGGTGGCGATCTCCTTGCGGTGGGCCGGATCGCGGGCGTAGGCGGTGGCCTCGATGATGGCCTTGAGCAGGGCCTGGTAGGTATTGGGCTGGGAGGTGACGAATTCGCGGCTGGCCGAGAACGCGCAGCACGGATGGCCGTCCCAGATGGCCTTGGACAAGGTGTGGATGAAGCCCACGCCGTCATAGACCGCGCGCTGGTTGACCGGGTCCGGCGCCAGGAAGCCGTCGATGTTGTCGGCGCGCAGGTTGGCCACCATTTCGGGCGGCGGCACCGAACGGATCTGCACGTCGGTATCCGGATCCAGGCCATGTTCGGCCAGGTAGTAGCGCAACAGGTAGTTGTGCATGGAATAGTCGAACGGCACCGCGAACTTGAAGCCCTTCCAGTCCTTCGGATCGCGCCGGTCCTTGTGCTTCATCGACAGGGTGATGGCCTGGCCGTTGATGTTCTCCACGGCGGGCATGGTCCACGGCACCGCTCGGCTGGCGCCCACGCCCAGCGAGATGGCCAGCGGCATGGGCGACAGCATGTGGGCGGCGTCGTACTCGCCGGACATGGCCTTGTCGCGGATCAGCGCCCAGCCGGCGGTCTTGACCACTTCCACGTCCAGTCCCTGCTTGCCATAGAACCCCATCGGGTGCGCCATGATGATGGGCGTGGCGCAGGTGATGGGAATGAAGCCGACCTTCAGCTTCTGCTTCTCCAGCGGGCCGGCGGATTGGGCAAAGGCCTCCTTGGCGGCCGCCAGCGGGAACAGCGCGGCGACGGCGGCCATGGCCGTGCCGCCGCCGACCGCGCGCAGGAAGCGGCGGCGCAGGGCGTCCTGCGGGAACAGGGCGCGCATGACGGCGCCTTCCACCGCGCGGTCAAAGGCGGCGTCGCCGGACGCCGCGCCAGCGCGGGCGTCCTGGCCGTCCGCCGCCGCGCGCGCGTGCTCGGCCTGGGAGGCATGGCGGCCGCAGGCGCAGGCCAGGCGGCTGGCGGGATCGAACGGATTGCTGAACAGGGACATGGAGGTCTCCAGGGTTCGGAATGCCTCCATCTTGGGGCGCGCCGCCGGCGCCCGGTATCGCCGGTTCGACGATATCCATGTAGGGGGCGCACTACACGGTGCGCGGCCGCGCCGGGCCGGTGCGCGCCGCGCTCAGCGCGCACCCAGGTGGTGCGCGCGGGCATAGTCCACCAGCTCGACCAGCGTGCGCACGCCCAGCTTCTCGAAGATGCGGGCGCGGTAGGTGGAAATGGTGTTCACCGACAGCGCCAGTTGCTCGCCGATGGCCGACACCGATTTGCCGGCCGCCAGCAACTGCAGCACCTGGAATTCGCGGTTGGACAGCAGCTCGTGCGGCGGCCGGGTGCTGTCCTGGCGCACGGTGTGCGCCAGCAGTTCGGCAACGGTCGGGGTGACGTACATCCGGCCGGCGGCGGCGTTGACCAGCGCCGCCAGCAGCTCGTCCGGATCGCAGCCCTTGTTCAGGTAGGCATGGGCGCCGGCGCGCAGGGCCCGCACCGCGAACTGCGATTCCGGATAGACCGACAGCATCACCACGCCCAGCGCCGGATGGTCGGCGCGCACGGTCTTGAGCACGTCCAGGCCGTCGCGCTCGCCCAGCGCCACGTCCAGCACCATCGCGTCGAAGGGCTCCTGGCGCAGCGCGCGCAGGGCGGCGGGGGCGTCGGCGGCCTCCCGCACCAGGCCCACGCGCGGGTCTTCCTGCAGGATGCGGGCCAGGCCGCGGCGGATGATGAGGTGGTCGTCGACGATCAGCAGGTTCAGGGGCATGGCGTCGTCTCCTCAGGCCGCTTGCGGGTTCAGGCGCAGGCGGGCGCACAGGCCGGCGCCGGGCGCGCTGTCCAGCTCCAGGTCGCCGCCGATGGCGCGGGCCCGTTCGCGCATGCCCAGGATGCCGAAGGTCTGGTGCGTCTCGGGCAGCCGCATGCCCACGCCGTCGTCTTCCACTTCCAGCAGCAGGCCATCCTCGCCCCAGACCGCGCTGACGCTGACGCTGCGGGCCCGCGCGTGGCGCTGCACGTTGGTCAACAGTTCCTGCACGATGCGGTAGACGGCGATTTCCGCCTCGGGCTCCAGGCGGCGGCTTTCGGTGTCGGGCGGGCACAGGTAGCGGCAGCGCAGCCCGCTGCGCGCCTGCAGGTCCTGCAGCAGCGTTTCCAGCGCCGCCCACAGGCCCAGGTGGTCCAGCACCACCGGCCGCAGGTCGTTGAGGATGCGGCGGGTGGCGTCCATGGCCGTCTGCGTCACCTCCAGCATGCGGTCCAGGTGGGCCTGCAGGGGCGGCTCGCCCGCCAGTTGCCGGCGCAGCCAGTTCAGGTCCAGTTGCAGCGCGGTGAACGAGGCGCCCAGGTCGTCGTGGATATTGCGGGCGATGTGGGCGCGTTCCTGCTCGCGCAGCGTGCTCAGGTGCGAGGCCAGCCGCCGCAGCGATTCATGGACGGCGCTGAGTTCGGCGGTGCGCACCTGCACCCGCGCTTCCAGCTGCGCCCGGGTGCCTTGCAGCTCGCGCTCGATGCGCTTGCGCGCGCTGATGTCCGAAAACGTCACCACCGCGCCCACCACCTCCTGGTCGTTGCGGATCGGGTACGAGGCATACTGCGCGTCGAAGCAGGAGCCGTCGCGGCGCCACAGCACCTCGTCGTCAACCCGTTCGCCGCGGCCGTCGCGAAAGGCCTTGAAGATGCGGCAATCGTGCACCGGCATCAGGCTGCGGTCGGCGTGCGAGTGGTGGATCAGATAATGCATGTTGCGGCCCACCACCTCGTCGGGGGTGTAGCCCAGCATGGCCGCGCCGGCGCCGTTGATGAAGATGCAGCGGCCGCGCAGGTCGATGCCGTAGATGCCCTCGCCAGCCGATTCCAGCAGCATTTCCAGCTGGCGGCGCCAGGCCGCGTGGTGTGACAGGTGTTTCAGATCCGCGAACATGCCATTGACCGGCCTGGACGGCCGGTCCCCCTGTGTTGGGCGTGCGCCGCCCTGTTTTTTGCCTGCCCGGGCAGTGTACGGCAGCCCGGAACATTTATTGCGTTTTCCAAACACAGCGTTCCACCTGCCCGAACAAGCGGCCTGCGCGCGGAGGGTAAAATTGCCGGTTGTCCACACCAAGCTGGGAGCAAGCGTGCAGCCGGTCATTTCAGTTCAGGGCCTATCCAAGCGATACGCCTCCGGATTCCAGGCGCTCAAAAGCGTCGACCTGGAAATCCAACGCGGCGAGATCTTCGCCTTGCTCGGCCCCAACGGCGCCGGCAAGACCACGCTCATCAGCATCATCTGCGGCATCGTCAACCCGACCGAGGGCCGGGTGCTGGCCGACGGCCACGATATTTTGACGGACTACCGCGCCGCCCGCAGCGCCATCGGCCTGGTGCCGCAGGAAATCTCCACCGACGCCTTCGAAAGCGTCTGGAACACCGTCACCTTCAGCCGCGGCCTGTTCGGCAAGCCGGCCAACCCGGAATACATCGAGAAGGTGCTGCGCGATCTGTCGCTGTGGGACAAGAAGGACAGCCGCATCATGGCCCTGTCCGGCGGCATGAAGCGGCGCGTGATGATCGCCAAGGCGCTGTCGCACGAACCCAAGATCCTGTTCCTGGACGAACCCACCGCCGGCGTCGACGTCGAGCTGCGGCGCGGCATGTGGGACATGGTGCGGCGCCTGCGCGAGAACGGCGTCACCATCATCCTGACCACCCACTACATCGAGGAAGCCCAGGAAATGGCCGACCGCGTCGGCGTGATCCGCAAGGGCGAGATCATCCTGGTCGAGGAAAAGAACGCGCTCATGACCAAGCTGGGCAAGCGGCGCCTGACGCTGACGCTGAAGGCGCCGCTGCCGGGCATCCCGACCGCGCTCGAACCATTCCACCTGGAACTGTCGGCCGATGGCCGCCAACTGGTCTACACCTACGACAACCAGGGCGGCGGCCAGATCTCCGGCCTGCTGCGGCGCCTGACCGAACTGGACATCGAATTCACCGACCTCAACTCCTCGGAAAGCTCGCTCGAAGAGATTTTCGTCAGCCTGGTGCACGGACAATCATGAATTTCTACGCAATCCGCGCCATCTATCGCTTCGAAATGGCCCGCGCCTGGCGCACGCTGATGCAGAGCGTGCTGTCGCCGGTCATCTCCACCTCGCTGTACTTCGTGGTGTTCGGCTCGGCCATTGGTTCGCACATGGTGCAGATCGACGGCGTCAGCTACGGCGCCTTCATCGTGCCGGGCCTGATCATGCTGTCGCTCTTGACCCAGAGCGTGGCCAATGCTTCGTTCGGCATCTACATGCCGCGCTTCTCGGGCACCATCTACGAGATCCATTCGGCGCCCATCTCGTACCTGGAGATCGTCGCCGGCTACGTCGGGGCGGCGGCCAGCAAGTCCATCATCCTGGGGCTGATCATGCTGGCCACGGCGCGCCTGTTCGTGCCGTTCGAGATCGCGCATCCGTTCTGGATGCTGGGGTTCCTGCTGCTCACCGCCGTCACCTTCAGCCTGTTCGGCTTCATCATCGGCGTGTGGGCCGACGGCTTCGAGAAGCTGCAGATCATCCCGCTGATGATCATCACGCCGCTGACCTTCCTGGGCGGCACCTTCTATTCCATCAAGATGCTGCCGCCGTTCTGGCAGGGCGTGACGCTGTTCAACCCGGTGGTGTACCTGGTCAGCGGCTTTCGCTGGGCGTTCTATGGCGTGGCGGACGTCAACGTCACGGTCAGCGTCGCCATGACGCTGGTGTTCCTGGCCGTCTGCCTGGTGGTGGTGCGCTGGATCTTCAAGACCGGCTATCGCCTGAAGACCTGAGCCTGTCCGTCGGCCGCCCGCCGGAGCAGGGAGGCGGCCCGCGCGTGACGCCCGCGTGTGCGCCGGGCGCCAGCGCCGCCCCGGCTACGCCGCCGCCACGGGCGCCTGGCGCGCCAGCCCGCCATGGGCATCGAGCAGCCGCTCGCGCCACGCGGCCACCGGATCGTCGGCCGCCAGCAGTTCCAGCGCGCTGGTGCAGCGCGCCCACATGAAGAATCCGAACACCGCGTAATCCGCATAGGCCGGCTGCTGGCCGGCCAGGTACGGCTGCCGTGCGAGCATCTGGCGCAATGGCAGCAGGGAGGCGCGCAGGGCCGCCAGTTGTTCCTCCCGCAGCGCGGGCAGGTCTTCGAGCGGGCCGAAGCGTTTTTCCCGGGTGTGGCGGAAGTAGTCCTTGTCCTTGGCGTCGATCAGGGCGTGGATCTCCGGCAGCAGCAACCGCGCCAGCGTCGGCACCAGGGTGGTGTCGGCCCAGCTGTTGGCGAACAGGCTGAGCGCCCGGCCGGTGTCGCCGCCGAACAGCGAGGGGCGTTCGGGGAACGTGTCTTCCAGGTAGCAGGCGATCTGCCACGAATCGCTGATCACGTGGTCGCCGTGCACCAGCACCGGCACCAGCTTCTGGCCCGAGAATTCGATCGCTTCCTTGTCGGTGAAGCGCCACGGCACGGTGCGGGCGGCCAGGCCCTTGTGGGCCAGCGCCATGTGCGTTTTCCAGCAATGCGGGCTGAAGCGCAGCGTCGGATCGGAGCCGGCCAGGTCGTACAGGGTGAGATCGGGGGTCAAGATGCCGCGCTCCTTTGGAGGGGTAGGCCCTGGGCCTGTGGACAGGTGCCTAGGATACCTCCAACGGCGGCGCGGCTGGCGCGGCGACCTCCCGGCCGGGCGGGCCGCCGCGCGCGGGGCCTACTGTACCGTCGCGCCGGCCTTGCCCATCTTCATCAGCCGTTCCTTGAGCTGCGGGTTCTGCTGCACGGCCTGGCCAATGCCGTTGAACTCCTGCACGGACAGGCCGTCGGCCTGCACCAGCTTGACCATCTTGGCATCGGCTTCCTGGATCACTTTCTGCTTTTCCGCGTCGGTCTTGGCGGCATCGACCTTGGGACGGTATTCGTCCACCACGCCCGACACCTTCTGCGACGCGGACGCGAAGCGCTGCAGTTGCTGGTCGGTGGGCTGCACCGCCGCCGGCGCCATGGGCGTCTGGCTGGCGGGCGGGGCGTTCTGCGCCAGGACGGGGGCACCGGACAGCGCGGCCGTCAACATGATGGCCGACAGGATTGCGGTTTTGGAATGCGGCATGAAACCTCCTTGTTCCGGATGAATGTCCGACCATGATGGCAATGCACCCGGGGAGGCTTCAAGTTTCGCAATGTGTTTTCCTGTGTCGGCAGGCCACGACGGGGCGGGCCGCGCACAGCAGCGCGGCGCCCGGAGGCGCCGCGGAAACGTTTACGCGCAATTCAGTGACGTCTTAAAACGGGGGCGTGACCCTTTTTTAGACCATTTCCAGCGCGATCGCCGTGGCTTCGCCGCCGCCGATGCACAGCGTGGCCACGCCGCGCTTGCCCTGGGTGGCCTTCAGGGCCCCCAGCAGCGACACCATGATGCGCGCGCCCGAGGCGCCGATGGGGTGGCCGACCGCGCAGGCGCCGCCGTGGATGTTGACCTTGTCGCGCGGGATGTCGTGTTCCTTCATGGCCGCCATGGTGACCGCGGCGAAGGCCTCGTTGATCTCGAACAGGTCGACGTCGGCGGTCTTCCAGCCGGTCTTGTCATAGAGCTTCCTGATCGCGCCCACGGGCGCGGTGGTGAACCACTCGGGTTCCTGCGCGAAGCTGGCGTGGCCGACGATACGGGCGATCGGCTTGCAGCCGAGCTTCCTGGCGGTGGATTCGCGCATCAGCACCAGCGCGGCGGCGCCGTCGGCGTTACCGGACGAGGACGCGGCGGTGATGGTGCCGTTGGCGGCGAAGGCGGGCTTGAGGGTCGGGATCTTCTCGACGTTGAGCTTTTGCGGGCGTTCGTCCAGCTCGATCACCGTGTCGCCCTTCTTGGACTTGATGGTGACTGGCACGGTCTCCCATTTCAGCACGCCGTCACGCGCGGCCTGCTGCGCGCGCGACACCGATTCCACCGCGAAGGTGTCCTGCTCCTCGCGGGTGAAGCCGTACTTGGCGGCGCAGTCCTCGCCGAACGTGCCCATGGCGCGGCCCACCTGGTAGGCGTCCTCCAGGCCGTCGAGCATCATGTGGTCGTACATGGTGGCGTGGCCGGCGCGATAGCCGCCGCGCGCCTTGGTCAGCAGGTAGGGCGCGTTGGTCATGGATTCCATGCCGCCGGCCACCACCACGCCGTAGGTGTCGGCGACGATGCCGTCGTGCGCCAGCATCGCGGCCTGCATGCCCGAACCGCATACCTTGGACACCGTGATGGCGCCCACCGACGACGGGATGCCCGCCTTGATCGAGGCCTGCCGCGCCGGCGCCTGGCCCTGGCCGGCCTGCAACACGTTGCCCATCAGCACCGCGTCGACCTGATCGGGCTTGAGCCCGGCGCGCTCGAGCGCGGCGCCGATGGCGACGGCGCCCAGTTCATTGGCGGACAGTGTGGAAAATTCGCCCTGGAAGGCGGCCAGCGGGGTGCGCACGGCACTCACGATAACGATGGGATCAGACATGTGAACGCTCCTTGTCGATGGGGGACAACGTAAGGGGGAGAGGCTTCAATGACCAATTTCCAAGGCAGTATAGACGTGGCCTTGTGCGCTGCGATAGCCGCATTGGAACAGGTGACCCGGCCCGAATTCCGCCGTGGCCGCGCGCAGCAGGCGCAGTTCCAGGCGCTGCGCGGCCGGGTCGATACGGGTCAGGGTGACGTCGGGAAAATCGAACGCCACGCGGGTGAGCGGCTGCATGCATTTGTAGAACGCTTCCTTGGCCGAGAACAGCAGCGTGGCGAACTCGGCGCGCGTCAGCGCGCCGGCGTCGAACTCGCGTTCCTCCGGCCGCATGCAGACCGATTCGATGGCCTCGACCGCGGGTTCCTCGGCGATCGCCTCGATATCGATCCCGACCGCGCGCACGTCGCGCCGCCGCGCCACTGCCACGCCCACCAGGCGCCGGCTGTGGCTGATCGAACCGACGTAGCCGTCGGGCCAGAGAGGCGAGCGGTCCGCGGCCACGCCGACCTGCGTGGCGGGCGCGCCCAGCGCGGCCAGCAATTGCGCCGCCAGTTGGCGGCCCGCCTGGAACTCCGCCTGCCGGCGTTGTCCCGGCGGCAGGCCGTCCGGCGTGATCCATGCCAGCCGCTGCGCCAGCCGTGGCGTCAGCGGCAGCGCCGGCAGCGCGTCGATGCCGTCCCGGGTCATGGCGGCCCGCCAGGCGCGCGGGGCGTGAAAACGGAAGTCGCGAAGGGTTGCATGCAAGGATTGAAACGTCGTTGGAGCGCCGAGGCAAATCCGGCCCGGAAACACCGGAAGAACGCGCGTGGGAACGGGGCTTTCCGGGCGGCCGGACTGCCGGGAAAACCCGTCTGAAACCGCAGGAAAAAGCCCATTCCAGGTGCCGAATGCTTCTTATACACTGGCGCCTCGAAGCCCGCACGCACAAGATGCGGGCCGCCATAAAAGCGCGGCGGATTCCGCCGCGCAACGGCAAAACCGGCACGCTATCCGGGGAGACAATATGAGTGACTTTCACCTGACATTGCTCGCCTTCAAGGAATCTCCCGCGCCGCAAGTCATCTGCAGCGCGCGCAAGATCTCGGAATGCAATCACTCCTTCGCGAATCTGTTCGGCTATACGCGCAGGGAACTGGTGGGCAAATCGATTCTGCAGCTTTATCCCTCGCTGTCCGATTTTCACCAGATCGGCCAACGCTGCCTCAAGCACCTGGAAAGCAATTGCTACTACGAAGACGAGCGCTTCATGCAGCATCGCAGCCGCGAGGTGTTCTGGGCGCGCGCGCGCGGCATCACCCTGACCCCGGAGGACCCTTTCGACCTGATGATCTGGAGCTTCGAGCGCATCGCCGAAAACTGCCTGCGCACAGCGAACCTGACGCGACGCGAGCGCGAAATCTCCGCGTACGTGGCCAACGGCCTGAGCTGTAAGGAGATCGCCATGCGGCTGGACATCTCCTACCGCACGGTAGAGGTGCATCGCGCCCGCATCATGCGCAAGCTGGACGCCAAGAACACCGCCGAGCTGGTATCCAAGATCATCCTGGTCGACAACATGGCCTGACCGGCGCCGCGCGTCCCGCTTCATTTTCCGAGCATCATCTCAGGCAGGATCGTGACGATGACCGGGAAGAAGAACAGGATCAGCGTGGTGACCACCTCCATGATGACGAACCACCAGGCGCCGTGGAAGATGCGCGTCAACGGCGTCTGGCGGTCGATGCCCGCGATGACGAACACATTCAGCCCGACCGGCGGCGTGATCAGGCCGATTTCGCACATCTTCACGGCCAGGATGCCGAACCAGATCGGGTCGAAGCCGAGCGACACCACCGTGGGGAACATGATCGGCAGCGTGATCACCAGCATCGAGAAGGCATCCAGGAACATGCCGAGCGGGAAGTAGGCCAGCAGCATCAGCCCCACCACCAGCAGCGGCGGGATGTCCGAGGAGACGATCACCTCGGCGATCTGCTGCGGGATCTGCACCAGGCTCAGGAACAGGCTGAAGATGCCCGCGCCCAGCATGGTGAACAGGATCATCACGGTGGTGGTGACGGCGTTGCGCAGGCTCTCGACCAGCTTGGCGCCCAGCTCGCCGCGCGCCTGCCGCGCGCACAGCAGCATAATGAACGCGGCGCATGCGCCGACCGCGGCGGCCTCGGTCGCCGTGACGAAACCCAGGTAGATGCCGCCCAGCACGATCACGAACAGCACCAGCACCTGCCAGCCGTTGCGGACCGAGGCCACGCGCTCGCGCCAGGGACTCTTGGGCAGCACCGTGGCCGCCATCTGCGGCGAGGCGCTGATGACGCGGATGCCCAGGATGAACACCAGCGTCGACAGCAGGCCCGGCAGCACGCCGGCCACCAGCATCTTGCCGGCCGAGACCTCGGTCAACGCCGCGTAGAAGATCAGCAGCACGCTGGGCGGGATCAGCACCCCCAGCACGCCGCCGGCCGCCACCGCGCCGGCCGACAGGCGCGGGTCGTAGCCGGCCCGCTTCATCTCGGGAATGGCGACGGCGCCCACGGTCGCGGCGGTGGCCACGCTGGAGCCCGAGGTGGCGGCGAAGCCGGCGCAGGTCAGCACGCTGGCGATGGCCAGCCCGCCCGGCATGTGGCCGACCCATTTGCGCGCCACGTCGAACAGCTTGCGTCCCACCCCCGCGTGATGGGCGAAGGCGCCCATCAGGATGAACAGCGGAATGACGGTCAGCAGGTACGAGGCCGACTGCGCGTAGGAATAGGATTTGAGCCGGTTCAGCACGAAGGCGCTGTCTTCGACCAGGATCAGGCCCGTGATGCCCGCCAGCGCCAGCGCGGCGAACACCGGCGCGCCCAGCAGCAGGAACACGAAGATCAGGCCGGTGGCGATCAGCGTTATGGTGACGTCGTCCATGGAGGGGATCCCGGAAAGGGTCAGTGCGAGGCCAGCGCCGGCGTGGCGCGGGCGGCGGGTTCGGCGCGGCACAGGCTGCAGCCGGCCTGCGCCAGCATCTGCAGCGCGCCGAACCACAGGCCGATGGCGACGATGGCCTTGGTCCACCAGACCGGCACTTCGACATAGCCCCAGCGGAACTCGCGGATCTCGATCGATTCCAGCGCCTCGCCGCTGGCGGGGTAGGCCAGCATGGCCAGTACCGCGGCGGCGGCCAGCCAGGCCAGCGCGTCCATCCACTGCGCCACGCGCGGCGGCACCTTCTTGTGCAGCAGCGTGACGCGGATGTGGGCATCGTCCATCTGCGTCCAGCCCAGGCCGAAGAACACGATCACCACCAGGCTCAGTTCGGACATCTCGAACAGTCCGGGGATGGAATGGCCGTAGAGGGCCCGCACGATGGCATCGAGCGTGATGCCGAACATCAGGAACAGCAGGAACAGCGTGGCGATGGCGCCGAACAGGTTGGAGAGGGCGCGCAACGCCGCGCCCAGGCGGGAGGAGTAGTCCATGGATGTTCTGCCGGTGGGCGGCCCGGCGCGCTGGCCGGGCCGCGGGGGAAGGAAACCGCCCTCAGGCCTCGGCGGCCAGTTCGTCGAAGCGTTTCAAGCTGCCCTGCTTGTCGTACTTGGCGATGGCGTTGTTCACCAGCGTCTGCATCGCCAGTCCGTCCAGCCCGGCGGGCCTGGCCACCCGATCCACCCAGCCGTCGGTCTGGGCCGGCTGCACCAGGCCGCGCGCCTGGTCCTTCTCGGCCTGCGGCAGCGACGAGAACTTCGTGCCCTCGGCCTTGGCGGTCTTGACGTACTGGCGCGCGGCCGCCTCGTAGATGCGGGCGTATTCGCCGCCGTAGATTTCGCTGACGATCTGGTCGCTGACCTGCTTGACCGGATCGGGGAAGTTGTTCCACACGCGGGCGTTGATAATGGTCGCGGCCGGGCCGTGCGGGCCGTCGCCGATATCGGTGAAGTACGGCGCGATCTCGTGCAGCTTGTAGGCCACGGCGGTAATGAAGTCGAAACCGTAGACGCCGTCCAGCACGCCGCGTTCCAGCGCGGTGTAGACCTCGGGCGCGGCCATCGGCACGGCGGTGCCGCCCAGCCGCTCGATGACCTCGTTGGCGGCGCCGTAGCCGCGGATGCGCTTGCCGCGGATGTCCGCGATCGAATTGATCGGCTGGCGCGTCACCAGCGGCGCGTAGTACCAGTTGGTCCAGTACAGCACCTTGCTGTTGTAGCGGCGTTCCCATTCGTCGCGCAGCGGCTGGTATTCGGCGTAGACATCCCGGCACAGCCATTGCAGCGCGTCCGAGCGGTGCATGCGGTAGTACCAGTCCAGCCCGCGTGTCACGGGCAATTGCGACTGGTAGTAGCCCGGCGAGATCAACGACATTTCCGAGGTGCCGTCGCGCACGGCGGACAGGTGCTCGCCGACCTTGTTCAGGGATTGGGCCCAGTAGCGCCGCACCTTGACCGCGCCGTTGGTGCGGGTTTCGAGCTGCTTCAGGTACCACTCGTCCAGCCGCGACGGGCCCGAGGTTTCGCTGATGTAGCTGTCGAACTTCAGGGTGACCGGCCTGGCCGCGGCGGCCGCGCGGCCGGTCCAGATGGCCGGGGTCGAGGCGCCGGCCAGCAGGCTGGCGGCCTTGATGAAATCGCGTCTTCTCATGCTCTCCTCCTTGGGGGATTCCGGCTTCTGATGCGCCGGTTCATTGGC
Source organism: Achromobacter sp. HNDS-1 (assembly GCF_040084795.1). Taxonomy (NCBI): domain Bacteria; kingdom Pseudomonadati; phylum Pseudomonadota; class Betaproteobacteria; order Burkholderiales; family Alcaligenaceae; genus Achromobacter; species Achromobacter sp. HNDS-1. The sequence goes on along the minus strand of NZ_CP157584.1, from coordinate 987,702 downwards.
ACGGCCTGGCAACAACCCTAGCCGGTGGATTCGGCACCGCGCAGTGCTTCGCGCAATGCGGTCTTGAGAATCTTGCCGTAGCTGTTCTTGGGCAACTCTTCATGGAACACATAGCGCTTGGGCTTCTTGAACGAGGCGATCTCGCCGCGGCACCAGGCGTCCAGTTCCTCGGGAATCAGGGTGGCGCCCGGGCGCTTCACCACGAACGCCACCACTTCCTCGCCCCATTGCGCGCTGGGGGCGCCGACCACCGCCACCTCGCGCACGCCGGGGTGGCGCGCCAGCGCTTCCTCGACCTCGCGCGGGTAGATGTTGGAGCCGCCCGAGATGATCACGTCCTTGCTGCGGTCGGTCAGCGTCAGGAAGCCGCAAGGGTCCAGCCGGCCGATGTCGCCGGTGCGCAGCCAGCCATCCACCAGCGTTTCGGCGGTGGCGGGATCGTTGCGCCAGTAGCCCTGCATCACGGCGTTGCCGCGCACCAGCACTTCGCCCTCGGTACAGTGGGGCACCGCGCGCAGCGCGGCGTCGACCACGCGCAGTTCCATGCAGCTTTGCGCGGTGCCGACCGAGGCCAGCCGCGCCGCGCGTTCGGGATGGGCGGCGTCGGCGATGACGTCGCGCGACAGGGCGGTGATGGTCATGGGGCTTTCGCCCTGGCCATAGATCTGCACGAAGCGCTGGCCCAGCACCGCCAGGGCTTCCTCCAGGTCCGCCAGATACATCGGCGCGCCGCCGTAGATGATGGTCTTGATGCCGCGGCCGTCGCGGCCGCCGGCGCGCGCCTGTTCGACCAGGCGCTTGATCATGGTGGGCGCCGCGAAGAACGACAGCGGGCCGGTCTGTTCGGCCAGCGCCAGGATCTCGGCCGGCTCGAAGCCGCGCGACTCGGGCACGATGTGGCGCGCCGCCTTGCGCACGTACAGCACGTGGTACAGCCCGGCGCCGTGCGACATGGGCGCGGCGTACAGCATGCCGTCGCCGGGCTCCACGGTTTCCACGTCCACCGCGTAGCACAGGCCCATGGCCACCAGGTTGCGATGGCTCAGCATCACGCCCTTGGGCCGGCCGGTGGTGCCGGAGGTATAGAACAGCCAGGCCAGCGCGTCGGCGGCCAGCGCCGCGGGCGGGGCCCAGGGGCCGGGCGCCTCGCAGACCCTGGCGTAGTCGGCGCCATCGATCTCCAGGTGGCGGCAGGCCGCCGGCAGGCAGTCGGCCGGCAGGTCGTCGCGCCGGTCGGTGAAGATCACGCTGGCGTCGGCGTTGGCGGCGATCCAGCCGACTTCCTTGTGATGCAGCTTGGGGTTGATGGGGACGGCCACCGCGCCCAGCCACCAGGCTGCGTACAGCAGTTCCAGGTACTCGACGCGGTTGCGCGCGAACAGCGCCACGCGGTCGCCCGGGGCCAGGCCGTGTTCCTGTCGCAGCCAGGCGGCCAGGGCGGCCGCGCGGCGGGCGAAGTCGTGATAGGTGGCGTGCAGCCGCAAGCCGTTGAACAGGGCCGGCCGCGCGCCGTGCTCCAGCGCGGCCGCCTGCAACCAGTTGGCGATATTCATGCCGTCAGGCCCGCACGGCTTCGAGCACCGACGCGTAGTTCGCGACGGCCATGCCACCCATGTTGAACACCAGCCCGAGTTCGGCGCCGGGCCGTTGCATCTGGCCGGCGCGCCCGGTCAGCTGGCGATAGGCCAACGCGTGCATCGAGACGCCGGTGGCGCCCACCGGATGGCCCTTGGCCTTGAGCCCGCCGGACAGGTTGACGGGCAGGTCGCCGTCGCGCCGCACCGTGCCCTCGGCCAGCACGCGATGGCCTTCGCCCGGCGCGGCCAGGCCCATGGCCTCGTAGATCAGCAGTTCGGCGATGGTGAAGCAATCGTGCACCTCGGCGAAATCCAGGTCCTGCAACTGCACGCCGGCATCCGAATAGGCGCGTTGCATGGCGCGGTGGGGACCCTCGAACGCCAGCAGGTCGCGGCCCTCCAGCGGCAGCATGTCATTGACCTGGGTGGCGGCGCGAAAGCGCACCTGGCGCGCATAGCGCGGCGCGCGCCGCTCGCAGGTCAGGATGACGGCGGCGGCGCCGTCGCTGATGGGCGAGCAGTCGGTCATGCGCAGCGGCGACGCGATCATCGGATTGCGTTCCGAGATGGTGTTGCAGAAGTCGGCGTCCAGTTCGCGCCGCAGCTGCGCCAGCGGATTGCGCAGGGCGTTGGCGTGGTTCTTGGCGGCAATGGCGGCCATGACCGGCAGCGGGTCGTCGTAGCGGTCGGCGTATTGCTCGGCCAGGCGCGCGAACTGCTGCGGAAAGCTCATGGCGCTTTCGCGCGGATCGTTCTTGTAGCCGGCGCAGGCCAGCGCCTCGGTCACTTCCGGCGTGGTGCGCGAGGTCATCTTCTCGACGCCGATCACCAGCACGGTGCCGGCCGCGCCCGACTGGATGGCGCGCAGGCCGGCATGGATCGCGGCCGAGCCCGAGGCGCAGGCGTTCTCGCAACGGGTCGCGGGCTTGAAGCGCAGCGCCGGGTGCGCCTGGTGCACCAGCGAGGCGGGAAAGGCATCGGGCACCAGCCCCGCGTTGAAATGCCCCAGGAAGATCGCGTCGATCTCGGCCGGATCCACGCCGGCGTCTTCGATCGCCTCGTTGGCCGCCATCACGATGAGTTGCTCAAGATTCAGAGCGTCCAACTTGCCGAACGGCGTATGGCCGCTGCCCACGATCGAAACGCCCGAATGATCGAACATGTCCCTCTCCCCATGCACGGTGATGTGCGGCGGTGGTGTGCTTGTGCGAATCAAGTGTAGGACTGCCCCAATACGTATCTCTATACGTGCATCCACGTACGCGAATACGTAGTGCGGCGTGGCTCGCGGGGACCCGTACGTACCGCGTTCGCGGCGCCCGGCGCGCCGCGAACGCGCCGCGCCGAGGCCGCCGCATGACGCGCGAAATACGACGAAGACGCCCGTATTCAGGCGCTTGCGGACATGTTCACCTGTGTTCGATACGGCGTTTGACGCGGGCAGCCGCAAGGCGCCGAGATGCGCGCTTTTGCTCGAAAAAATGGGGGTGTACGTACGTGTTCGGCGGCAGTGACGCGTCTGGAATTTTCAAATCATCTGTATAAGAATTCGTCGACGCGAGCATGCGGGCGGCAGGCAACGCATTAGAAAAAAACGTGCTGCCGCCAGGGTCAGAATGTCTTTCATAGGAAGAACAGATCATGACGGGTTTCGTATCGCTTTTGGTTGGAGACGGCAGTGTCCTGGTTCGTTGCGGCGAACTGCTGATGGCAAAGGGACACCGCATACAGGCAGTGATTTCCACGGATTTGACCGTGCGCGCGTGGGCCGCCAAGGCCGGCATCCCGCAGTACGCCCTGGACGATGCGGTCAAGCCGGAATCCCGGTTGTCGGCCGACATTCTCTTCAGTATCGGCAATTACTCGGTGATCCCGGACGCGCTGCTCGAGCGCGTGCGGCGCATGAGCATCAACTACCACTATGGCCCGCTGCCGGAATACTCGGGCCTGCACGTGCCGGCCTGGGCGGTATACGACCGCGCCACCGATTACGCCATCACCTGGCATCGCATCGGCGAGATCATCGACGGCGGCGGCATCCTCAAGCGCGTCGCCGTGCCGATCGAGTCGACCGACACGGCCCTGTCGCTGGGCCTGAAGTGCGATGAGACCGCCATCCAGAGCTTCGGCGCGCTGGTCGACGAGCTGGCCGCCGGCCGTGAAAGCGAGACGCCGCAGGACCTGTCCCGGCGCCGCTATTTTTCGCGCCATTCGCAGTTCTCGGCCGAAGGCCTGATCGACTGGAACCAGGACGCCGAGCAGATCGCCGCCATGGTGCGCGCCACCGACCACGGACCCTTCAGCAGCCCGCTGGTGTGGCCCAAGGCGCTGATCGACGGCCGCGTGCTGGCCGTGCGCAAGGTCAGCATCGAGGCGCGCGCCGCGGGCGCGGCGCCGGGCGACGTGGTGGCGGCCGACGCGTTCGGCGCCAGCATCGCCACGGGTAACCGCGCGCTGCGCCTGGAGGCGCTGTGCACCCTGGAAGGCGAGGACGTCGCGATTGCCGATCTGGTCAGCGGCGGCAGTCTGCAGGCCGGCGCGCGCCTGGCCTCGGTGGGCGAGCAGGCCCGCGCCCAGGTCACCGCCGCCGGCACCGCCGCGTCCGCGTCGACCGCCTACTGGCGCGGCCAATGGGCCGCCTGGCAGCCGTATCGCCTGCCCTACGCGCGGCCGGCGACCGCCGACGCCAACACGGCGCCGATCGTGGGCAAGCTGCCCGCCGCGCCGCGGGGCGCCGGGCGCGAGCAGGCATACGTGGAGCAGGCCGTGGGCGGCCTGTGCACCTTCCTGGCGCGCGCGTCGGGCGTGGCCGAGGTCCACCTGGCGGTGGCGTTGCCGCGCGCCGAGGTGGAGCCGGAGTGCCGCGATGTGTTCTGCGCCTGGGCGCCGGTGCTGGCGCGGCTGGACGCGGCGGCGCCGCTGTCGCGCAATCTGGAGGCCGTGGCCGAGGCCCTGGGCCGGGCGCGCGAGCATGGCCTGATCCGGCGCGACCTGATCGGCCGCGACGCCACGCTTGCCGCGCGCCATGCGCGCGGCGAATTGACGCCGGACGTGCTGGTGTCCAGCCAGGTGCCGGCCGCCCATGCGGTGGACGAGGATCGTCCGGCGCTGGAATTCGTGCTGCTGGCTGGCAGTGAAGCCTTCGAACTGCACTTCAACCCGCGCAAGATCACGCGCCGCGCCGCGGCCCAGCTGGCCGCGCAGGTGGCGGACTGGTGCCGCCGCCTGCCGGCGTCGGCCGACCGCAAGCTGGGCGAGGTCGAGGCGCTGTCGGCGGGCGAACGGCAATCGCTGGTGGAGCAGTTCAACGCCACCGGCGACGCCGCCACGCTGGGCGCCGTGGTGCATGAACTGTTCGAGCATGCCGCCGCCCAGCACGCGGGCAGGGTGGCGCTGCGCTGCGCCGACCAGGCCATGTCGTACGGCGAACTGAACGCCGCCGCCAATCGCGTGGCCGGCGTGCTGCGCGGCAAGGGCATCGGCCGGGGCCAACGGGTGGGCGTATGCCTGGACCGCTCCATCGACATGGTGGTGGCGCTGCTGGCCGTGCTGAAGACGGGCGCCGCCTATGTGCCGGTCGACATGGCGTTCCCGGCCGAACGCATCCGCCAGATGCTGGAAGCCGCCCAGCCGGCGCTGCTGATCGCGCCGCCGGCGGCGCGCGACGGCAGCCTGAGCGCCTGGGCCGAACGCTGCCTGGACCTGGGCGCGGCGCTGGCCCAGGCCGGCGACGACGGCGACAACGTGCCGGGCGCGGCGCAGGCCGACGACCTGGCCTACGTCATCTTCACGTCTGGTTCCACCGGCAAGCCAAAGGGCGTCGAAGTGACCCATGGCGCGCTCGGCAACTTCCTGCTGTCGATGCGCGCCACGCCGGGCTGCGAGGCCGGCGACAGCCTGCTGGCCGTCACCACGATCTCCTTCGACATCGCGGCGCTGGAACTGTTCCTGCCGCTGATCAGCGGCGCCAGCGTGGTGATCGCGCGCCAGCAGGAAAGCCTGGATGGCCAGACGCTGCTGGATCTGATGCGCCGCCATGCTGTCACCATGATGCAGGCCACGCCCACCACCTGGCAGCTGTTGCTGCAATCGGGCTGGCCGCGCGCCGTGTCGCTCAAGCGCCTGCTGTGCGGCGGCGAAGCGCTGCCGCGCGCGTTGGCCGATGAGCTGCTGGCGCGCGCCGAGTCGGTGTGGAACATGTATGGCCCGACCGAGACCACCGTCTGGTCCAGCGTCTGGCAGGTGCGGCCGGGCGAGGATATCGTCATCGGCCAGCCCATCGCCAACACCCAGCTATACGTGCTGGACGCCAACCTGGCGCCGGTGCCGGCCGGCTTTGCCGGCGAGCTGTGCATCGGCGGCGCCGGCGTGGCGCGCGGCTACCACAAGGATCCGGCGCAGACGGCGGCGCAGTTCGGCGCCAATCCGTTCGCGCCCGGCGCCCTGTACCGCACCGGCGACTTGGCCTGCTTCAAGGAGCCGGGCAAGCTGGTGGTGCTGGGCCGCAACGACGGCCAGATCAAGCTGCGCGGCTTCCGCATCGAACTGGGCGAAGTCGAGGCCGCCGTGGCCAGCCACGAAGACATCGGCCGCGCCGTGGTGGTGGGCCGCAACGACCAATTGGTCGCCTACTGCCTGCGCAACAGCGCGCCGGCCAGCGCCGCGCAGGACCGCCGCGCCGAGACCACCGCCGTGACCGAATGGCGCGACGTCTGGGACCGGGCCTACGAGCCCGGCGCGGCCGATCCCACCTTCAACACCGCCGGCTGGCACAACAGCTACGACGGCCTGCCGTTCGCCGCCGACGAAATGCGCGACTGGCAGCAACGCACCGTCGACCGCATCCTGGCCACCGGCCCCGAGCGCGTCTTCGAAATCGGCTCGGGCACCGGCCTGGTGCTGTTCGGCGTCGCGCCCAAGGTCGCGCAGTACCGCGCCATCGACGCCTCCAGCCAGGCGGTCGAACAGATCAACCGGCACCTGGGCGGCCTGCCGCAGGCCTCGTGCGAACACCGCCTGGCCAACGATCTGCCGGAGGTGGAACCGGGCAGCTTCGACACCGTGGTCATCAACTCGGTGGCGCAGTACTTCCCCAGCGCCGGCTATCTGCTGTCGGTGCTGGATTGGGCCACCGAGGCCGTGACCGAAGGCCGCATCTTTGTGGGCGACGTGCGCGACCTGGCGCTGCTGGAGGCGTTCCACGCCGACGTGGCGAACTTCCAGGGCCTGTGCAGCCTATCGGCCGACGAACTGCGCCGGCGCACGCAACGCGGCCTGCGCGCGGAACGCGAGCTGGTGCTGGCGCCTGAATTCTTCGCCAACCTGCCGGCGCTGTATCCGCGGATCTCGCGCGTCGAGATCCTGCTGCGCGACGGGGCCTACGTCAACGAGATGTCGCGCTTTCGCTTCGACGTCATCCTGCATGTCGGGGCGCCGGCCGCCGGCCGCGCCAGGCCGCAACGCCTGGCCGCGCTCGACTGGCGCGGCGACGGGCTCGACCTGGCGGCGCTGGCCAGCAGCCTGAAGGCGGGCGGCAAGCCGCTGGCCATCGCCAATATTCCCAATGGCCGGCTGGCCGACGTGCACCAGCGCGTCGGCCACGTGCTGGAGGCCAAGGCCACGGCCGAGCCGGGCCAGTGGGTCGATCCGCGCGACCTGGCGCAGGCCGCCGAGGCGGCGGGCTACCGCATGGCCATGCTGCCGAGCCGCTCGCGCGACATCTGGGCCTTCGACGCGGTGTTCTGGCCGGCCGGCGAGCAGCCCGACCTGACCTGGCAGGCGCCGCAGGCCGTCGATCGCGCGGCGCTGTCGCGCTTGGCCAACCAGCCCGCCGCCGGCGCGCCGCCGCGTCCCGCGCTGCAACGCGTGCTGCGGCCCTGGCTGGAGGCGCGCCTGCCGGGCTACATGATTCCGGACTTCTTCGTCGAACTGGATGAATTCCCGTTGACGCCGAACGGCAAGATCGACCGCAAGGCGCTGCCCGAACCCACCGAGGTGATGCTGGAGCCGGCGGTGCAGCCCACCAACGAGCTGGAACAGCAATTGCAGGCGGTGTGGGCCGAGGTGCTGGGCCACGACCGCATCGGCATTCACGACAGCTTCTTCAAGATCGGCGGCAACTCGCTGCGGGTGGTGCGGGTGCAGGCCGAGCTGCAGAAGCTGCTGGGCCGCAACGTGTCCACTTCCACGCTGTACGAGCACTTCACCATCAAGGACCTGGCCGCCCACCTGGCCGGCAACAAGAAGGCGGTGCTGAACACGCCCAAGCGCCGCAATGCGCTGGCCGACGAGCCCATCGCCATCGTTTCGATGGCCTGCCGCCTGCCGGGCAACGTCAACAGCCCCGAAGACCTGTGGAACCTGCTGGAGCGCGGCGGCGACGGCATCGTCGAAGTGCCCAGGGAACGTTGGGACGCGGCGGCCATCTATGACGCCGACCCGGACGCGCGCGGCAAGTCGTACTGCATGCGCGGCGGCTTCGTGACGCCGATCGACCTGTTCGACGCGCCATTCTTCGGCATTTCGCCGCGCGAGGCGCGCGCGCTCGATCCGGCGCAGCGCATGATGCTGGAAGTCACCTCCGAGGCGATCGAGCAGGCCGGCTATTCGATGGACCAGCTGCGCGGCAGCCAGACCGGCGTGTTCGTCGGCATCGGCAAGGGCTACCACGAGTACGGCCTGGCGCTGGCCGGCGGCCTGGCCGACCTGGACGGCTACGTTGGCACCGGTTCGGCCGGCAGCACCATGTCCGGCCGGGTCTCGTACGTGCTGGGCCTGGAGGGACCGAGCATGACGGTGGACACCGCCTGCTCGTCGTCGCTGGTGACCACGCACCTGGCCTGCAATGCCTTGCGCCAGGGCGAATGCGACCTGGCGGTGGCGGCTGGCGTGACGCTGATGCTGTCGCCCGACCTGCATGTGGAATTCAGCCGCCTGCGCGGCATGTCGCCGGACGGCCGCTGCAAGTCGTTCTCGTCCAGCACCGACGGCACCGGCTGGAGCGAAGGCGCCGCCGTGGTGGTGCTCAAGCGCCTGTCGGACGCGCAGCGGGACGGCGATCCGATTCTGGCCGTCCTGCGCGGCACCGCGGTCAACCACGCCGGCCACAGCGCCAGCCTGACCACGCCCAGCGGCCCGGCGCAGCAGCGCGTGATCCGCCAGGCGCTGGCCATGTCGGGATTGCAGCCTTCCGACATCGATTACCTGGAGGCCCATGGCACCGGCACCAAGCTGGGCGACCCGATCGAGGGCAACGGCCTGGCCGCGGTGTTCGGCGGCAGCCATACGCCCGAGCGGCCGTTGTGGGTCGGCTCGGTCAAGTCCAACCTGGGCCACACGCAGGCCGCGGCCGGCCTGGCGGGCGTCATGAAGACGGTGCTGGCCATGCACCACGACAAGCTGCCCATCACGCTGCACGTGGTCGAGCCGACCCCGGCGGTGGACTGGGCCGCGGCGCAGATGGCGCTGGTGCAGCAGGAGCAGCCGTGGCCGGCGGGCGAGCGCCCGCGCCGCGCCGGCGTCAGCTCATTCGGCATCGGCGGCACCAATGCCCATGTCATCGTGGAGGAACCGCCCAAGCCGGCCGCGCCGGCCCGCGCCGCCAAGCCGGCGGCCGCGCCCGAGTCGTTGCCGTTCGTGCTGTCTGCCTTCACCGTGCCGGCGTTGCGGGCGCAGGCCGGCAAGCTGCACCTGCACATGGGCATGAACATCCAGGACCGCTTCCTGGACGTGGCCTATTCGCTGGCCACCACCCGGACCCACTTCCGCAAGCGCCTGGTGGTGTTCGCCAAGGGCAAGTCCGACCTGCTCGACGCGCTGGCCTCGTACGCCCGCACCGGCGAGGTGCCGGCGGGCGCGGTCAGCATGGTCGATGACCGCGACCGCGAATGCCGCCTGGCCCTGCTGTTCACCGGCCAGGGCAGCCAGCTGCCGCGCATGGGCCACGGCCTGTACCAGTCCAATCCGGTGTTCCGCCAGGCGCTGGACGACATCGCGCAGCGCTTCACCACGCTGGAAAAACCGCTGCTGGAGGTGATGTTCGCCGAGGCCGGCAGCGCCGAGGCCGCGTTGCTCAACCGCACCGATTTCACCCAGCCGGCCCTGTTCGCGCTGGAAGTGGCGTTGTGGCGGGTGTGGGAAAGCTGGGGCGTGCAGCCCGAGCTGCTGCTGGGCCACAGCATCGGCGAGATCGCCGCGGCCCATGCCGCCGGCGTGTTCGACCTGGACGACGCCTGCCGCCTGGTGGCCGCGCGCGGCCGCCTGATGCAGGCCTTGCCGGCCGGTGGCGGCATGGCCTCGCTGGAAGCCAGCGCGGCCGAGGTCGAGGCCGCCCTGGCCGCGCTCGGCCTGGCCGCGCAGGTGTCGCTGGCGGGCCTGAACGCGCCGCAGCAGACGGTGGTGTCCGGCGACCTGGCCAGCATCGAGCAGGTGGTGGCGCATTTCAAGCAGCAACAGCGCAAGGCCAAGCGGCTGGAGGTCTCGCACGCGTTCCACTCGCATCTGCTGGAGCCGATGCTGGGCGCCTTCCGCCAGGTGGCGCAGTCGCTCGACTACGCCGCGCCGAAGCTGGCCCTGGTCAGCAGCCTGACCGGCGAGCTGGCCAAGCGCGGCGAGATGACCCAGCCGGAATACTGGGTGCAGCAGGCGCGCCAGGCGGTGCGCTTCAACGCCGGCATGCGCACGCTCTACCAGCAGGGCATCAATACCTTCCTGGAACTGGGACCGCAGCCGGTGCTGTCCGGCATGGGCGCGGCCTGCCTGGCCGATGACGGCCCGGTGACCTGGGTGGCCTCGCTCAATCCGGCCAAGGACGAGACCCAGACCTTGCAGAAGGGCCTGGCCGAGCTGCACGTGCTGGGCGCGGCGGTGAACTGGCGCGGCTTCTTCGCCCCGTATGGCGGCGAGCGGGTCAAGCTGCCCACCTACGCCTTCCAGCGCGAGCGCTACTGGCTCGAACCCATGCCCACGCGCACGGTCGGCGCCGGCCTGAACGACGCCAACCACCAGTTGCTGGGCGGCGGCGTGCAGATCGCCGGCACCGACATGACGATGTTCACGACCGTGGTGGCGGCCGACGAGCCGGCCTGGGTGCGGGAGCACCAGGTGATGGACGCGGTGCTGATGCCGGGCACGGCGTTCTTCGAGGCCATGCGCGCGGCGGGGCGGCAGGTCAAGGGCCAGTGGGATCTGGCCGACGTGATCATCCTGGCGCCGATGGTGCTGGCGCCCGGGGTGTCGCTGCGCATGCAGATCACCGTGGGCGCGGAATCGGGCGGCGCCCGCACGGTGCACGTCTACAGCGCGCCGGAATCGGACGAGGACGGCGAATGGCAGCTGCACGCCGAAGGCAAGCTGGCGCCGGCCCAGGCCGCGCGCCAGGAGTCGGTCGAGCTGCCGCCGCCGGACGGCGATCCGATCGACGTGACCGCGCTCTACCAGGACCTGCATGAGCTGGGCTATGGCTACGGCCCGACGTTCCAGGGCATCAATGCCGCCTGGCACGTGGACGGCGACGTCTGGGCGCGCGTGGCCTTGCCGGAAGCGGCCGCGTCGTCGGCGATCCGCTACGGCCTGCATCCCGCGCTGCTGGACGCCTCGATGCACTCGCTGCTGCTGACCCAGCGCCTGAAGGCGCAGGTGGGCGACGACGTGTTCGTGCCGTTCGAGGCCGAACGCCTGTCGGTCTGGAAGGACGGACTGGCCGAGGTCTGGGTCAAGGTGGCGGACTTCGAACTGGGCGAGGGCGAGTTCTGGGCCTCGCTGGACCTGTACGACACCAATGGCGAACACGTGGGCCGGCTGCAGCGCCTGCATGCGCGCCGCATCGACCGCGCGGCGCTGCGGCGGCTGGCGGCGGCCGGGGTCGACCGCTTCCTGTTCCGCACGGAATGGCAGCCGGTCGAGGCGCCCGAAGCCGTGTTCGGCGGCACCTGGGGCCTGATGGGAGGCAGCGGCACGCCGTGGGCCGACGCGCTGCGGTCGCGCCTCACAGAGGCTGGCGCGCAGGTGGTCGACATCGCCCAGTTGAACGAGGCCGAGGCCTGCGATGGCGTGATCCAGCTGTGGGCCGGCGACGGCGCGGTCGAGAAGGCGTCGCACCGCCAGGCCGCCAGCGCGCTGGTGCAGGTGCAGGAACTGGCGCTGGCCGGCTTTACCAAGCCCGTCATCTGGGTGACGCGCGGCGCTGTCGGCACCAGCAGTGACGATCCCGTGTCCGACCTGGGCGCCAGCCCCTTGTGGGGCCTGCTGCGCACCGCGCGCAACGAGCATCCCGAACTGGCCCTGCGCATCGTCGACCTGGGCGAGACCGCGGCCGACCTGGACACGCTGGCGTCCGCGCTGGCATTGGCCGACGAGCCCGAGTGCGCGCTGCGCGGCGGCAAGCTGCTGGCGCCGCGCCTGAAGAAGGCGCCCGCCAACGCCGGCCTGGTGTTGCCGGCCGAGGGCAACTGGCGCCTGGAGATCGCCACCAAGGGCCGCCTGGACCAGCCGCTGTCGGTCAAGACGCTGGTGGATGAGCCGCTGGCGGCGGGCGAGATCCGCGCCGCGGTCAAGGCCACCGGCGTGAACTTCCTGGACGTGCTGAATGCGCTGGGGATGGTCGAAATCCCGGCCCTCGGCCTGGAGTTCGCCGGCGTGGTGACCGAGGTCGGCAGCGCCGTCAAGCACCTCAAGCCGGGCGACCCGGTGCTGGGGCTGGCGCGCGGCGCCTTCGGTTCCTCCATCGTGGTGGACGCGCGCCAGGTCGTGGCCAAGCCGGACAACCTCAGCTTCGAAGAGGCCGCCACCATCCCCATGACCTTCCTGACGGCGTGGTACGGCCTGCACGTGCTGGGCAACATGCAGCCCGGCGAGCGCGTGCTGGTGCACGCCGCGGCCGGCGGCGTCGGCATGGCGGCGGTGCAACTGGCGCTGCTGCATGGCGCCGAGGTCTACGGCACCGCCAGCGAACCGAAGTGGCCGGCGCTGCGCAAGCTGGGGCTGGCCGATGACCACATCGGCACCTCGCGCAGCCTGGACTTCGCGCAGACCTTCGCCGAAACGGCGCCGGGCCGCAGCTTTGACATCGTGCTCAACTCGCTGGCGCGCGAGTTCATCGACGCCAGCTTCGCCATGCTCAAGCCGGGCGGACGCTTCCTGGAGATGGGCAAGATCGACCTGCGCGACCAGGCCTGGGTCGAGGCCAACCATCCGGGCGTGACCTACCGCGTCTACAACCTGCCCGAGGCCGGCGTCGAGCGCATCCAGGAGATGCTGACTGCCATCGCCGCGCTGTTCGCCGAGGGCAAGCTCAAGCCGCTGCCGCTGCGCACCTTCCCGCTGGACAGCGCCTCCGACGCGCTGCGCTTCATCGCGCAGGCCCGCCACGTGGGCAAGGTGGTGCTGGTGCCGACGCAGCGCCGCGGCATGGTCGATCCGGACGGCGCGGTGCTGGTCACCGGCGGCCTGGGCGGGCTGGGCCGCTATGTGTCGAAGTGGCTGGTGCAGAACCACCAGGTGCGTGATCTGGTGCTGACCTCGCGCAGCGGCATGCGTTCGCCGGACGCCGAGGCCTTTGTCGCCGAACTGGCCGAACTGGGCGCCCGCGCCACCGTGGTGGCGTGCGACGCGGCCGACGCCGATGGCCTGCAACGGGTCATGGGCGAATTCGGCGAAGGCCGGCCGCTGCGTGGCGTGGTGCACGCGGCCGGGGTGCTGGATGACGGCATGCTGGCCGGCCAGACGCCGGAACGCTTCGACAACGTGTTCGCGCCCAAGGTCGACGGCGCCTGGCACCTGCATCGCCTGACGCAGGACCTGCCGCTGGACTTCTTCGTGCTGTTCTCGTCGATCTCCGGCGTGACCGGCGCGCCGGGCCAGGGCAACTACGCCGCCGCCAACACTTTCCTGGACGCGCTGGCGCACCACCGCCGCGCCAAGGGCCTGGCGGCGACCTCGGTGGCCTGGGGCGCGTGGGACGGGCAGGGCATGGCCGCGCGCCTGAGCGATGCCGACAAGACGCGCTTCAGCCGCCAGGGCATGGAAGCGCTGGGCCCGACCGAGGCGCTGGACCTGTTCGAGGCCGCCGTGATGAGCGACGCGCCGATGGCCGTGGCCGCCGCGCTCGACCTCGGCCGCCTGCAGCGCACGCTGGAGGACAACAACGGCGGCAGCGCCCCGGCGCTGTACCGTGAGCTGTTCAGCCGGGCGGCGGGCGCGCGCGGCGCGGGCGGTGGCGCGGGCGGCGGCGCCGGCCTGCGCAAGCTGCTGGTGGAAACCGCGGTCGAGCAGCGCGAGGCCGCGGTGCTGGACGCGGTGCGCGCCGAGGTGGCCAAGGCGCTGGAGTTCGCCTCGCCCGAGGACGTGGACGTCAGCCTGCCGCTGCAGGACATCGGCATCGACTCGCTCACCGCCGTGCTGCTGCGCAACCAGCTTTCGGACATGACCGGCCTGGCGCTGCCCGCCAAGATCGCCTTCGATCATCCCAACCTGCGGGCGCTGAGCCAGTTCCTGCTGGAGAAGCTGACCGAGGCGGGGCTGGACAGCCAGGAAGCCCCGGCCGAGGCCGGCGCGGCGGCGAAGGAGGCGGCCGGCGGCCGCCGCCTGGACGACCGCGTGGCGCGTCGCGGCTACCTGGAGCCGGAACTGCAGTTCGACAACGTGCTGACGATGGAGGCGGAGCCCGAAGCGGTGTTCATCACCGGCTCCACCGGCTTTGTCGGCGCCTTCCTGCTGCACGAGGCGCTGCGCGCCAACCTCATCGCCTACTGCCTGGTGCGCGCCGACGACGCCGAGAAGGCCATGGCGCGGCAGGTGGAGATCCTGCGCAAATACGACCTCTGGAAGCCGGAGTACGCGGCCCTGTTGAACCCGGTGGTGGGCGACCTGACCCAGCCGCTGTTCGGCCTGTCCGAGCACGAGTTCGACCAGTTGGCGGACCAGGTGGATGCCATCTGCCATTCGGGCGCGCTGGTCGACTGGATGCTGCCGCTGGACAACTACCTGGCGCCCAACGTGGTCGGCACGCACGAGGTGCTGCGGCTGGCCTCGCGCGGCCGCGGCAAGGCGGTGCACTTCGTCTCGACCGCCGCCACGCTGCCGCGCTACCTGGGCTACGAGGTGTCCAAGGACGAACGCGAGTACGGCTACCTCAGCTCCAAGTACATGGCCGAGCAGATGGTGGCGGCGGCGCGCTGGCGCGGGGCCAAGGCCTCGATCTACCGCCTGCCATTCGTCGGCGCCAGTTCCACCAGCGGCCATTTCCGGCTGGATCGCGGCGACTTCCTGCACAACCTGATCTCGGGCTGCATCGCCATGGGCAGTTTCCCGCTGCTGGGCTCGGATATCGGCGGCGTGCTGCCGGTGGACTACCTGGCGGGGGTCATCGCTCAGGTCATGATCCGCGACCAGGACCGCATCGGCCAGGACTACGACTTCGCCAACCCGCAGGCGCCCGGCTTCAACAGCCTGGTGCAGCACATCCGCGGCGCGGGCGCGCAGGTCGGCAGCGTGCCGTTCGAGCAGTGGCGGGAAGACGCCCTGGCGTATGCGCAGGCCAACCCCAAGAGCGCCATCGCCCGCATCGCGGCGGTGCTGGACGGCCTGGCGGTGCAGAGCGACCTGGAGCAGATGTTCGACTGCTTCCCGGTGGGCCGGCAGGTGTTCGGCGGCGAGGTCTATCCCTGCCCGCCGGTCGACGCCAGGCATGTCCAGCCCTACGTGGCGCGGATCGTGGCCGCCATGCCCGCGGCCAGGCAAGCGCAGGAGTTGTCGCCGGTATCGCAGCCGGCTTGAGCAAGTTCGACCCGTCGTCGGGGCGGCGCCATTCAGGCGCCGCCCGCCGGGCGACGTCCTCAGACCGATTCCCACGACCCGTGGAGGATGTGAATGACTACCCTCGAATTGCAAGAAAAGCCGCAGGCCGCCGCTGCCGAGTCGCAGGGCACCGGCATCTGGCAGAAGACCGGCACGTTCCTGAACGAAGCGGCCGGCGTGCATGCCCGCCACCTTGTGCGCGTGCTGGACCGCTACACCGTCGACCCGGCCGCCGTGGCCTCGCGCCTGCCGCCGAACCGCGCGCTCAACACCTGCTGCTTCTATCCCGAGCACCAGCCCACACAGGTCATCCAGATGAACGTGGACGCCGACCTGGCCGGCAAGCTGCGGCGCGAGCTGCGCCTGCAGGCCAAGGTGGCGGGCACGTTCTCGGACACCTCGGTGGGCACCTATTTCCCGCTGTCCACCATGTTCGAGAACAGCGCCCTGTTCATCCCCTCGGCCAAGCGCTTCTATGACGACAACCAGGACAAGGTCATGGAGCACTTCCCGCAGGCCGCCACCACCGTGGTCAACGCCTTCGTGGTGCCGGCGGGCAAGAAGCCCTATGGCACGCACTCGGCCAGCGGCATCGCCCTGCAGATCCCGTCGCTGGTCAAGAAGGGGCTGGGCTTTCCCAAGCACTACAAGAGCTTCCACACCGCCCTGACGCCCACCCCGATCACGCGCCAGCCGTTCGTCATCTTCGAGGACGCCGAGGTCGAGGCGCCCAATCTGAACTTCGTCTACATGAAGATGCTGGACATGGACCTGGAGCCCGAGGAAAGGGCCGCCATCGACAAGGCCCTGTACCTGTACACCGAAGGGCTGCTGTCCGAGATCGACCTGCCCACGGTGCGCGACTTCCTGATGGCCAAGTACTGGGAAAAGAAATACGCCGACAAGCCCTCGTCCGGCTGGTTCTGCGATTCCAAGGTGGGCCAGGCGCTGTTCTTCGACAACTACCGCGCCCACGCCGACAGCACCTTGCCGCAGGCCACCGAGGACCGCGTCACCATCGATTTCCGCTGCTTCTCGAAGGTGGAGTATCCGGCCGGCATGACCAGCGGCCTGGACTTCATCGTCGACCCCAAGGAGCGCGCCTACCAGACCAAGCGCAAGCGCGCCGGCATCGAATTCCTGCTGACCGCCCTGGGCTATCACGACATCGACGAATTCCTGAAGATGATCTTCGGCACGCCCTATGGCCACATCAACCCGTTCGAGCTGCTGACCGACCTGCAGTTCGGCGTCTACAACAAGACCCGCCATCATCTGCTCGACCAGAACCTGGACGCGCACTACGAGCGGGTCGAACGCCTGTACGAGCGGATCGAGCGCGATGGCGAATACGTGCTGCCGGAGCGCGCGCGCCAATGCCTGGCGGCGATGGCGGGGGGTTGATGATGGCGGACACCGCGCAAGATCCGGCCTTCGCCGCCATCCTCGACAAGTACTTCGCCATCACGCGGGTGCCGTATGACGCCTTCACCCGCGCGTTCCTGGGTCGCTGCCAGTCGTTCTCGGTGAAGGCCAACGGCGCCGTCTACAAGTACTACCGGCGCGGCGCCGGCCCCACCGTGGTGCTGGCGCACGGTATCCACAGCCACCTGGGCAGCATGGTGCCGATTGCCGAGCAGTTGCTGGAGCTGGGTTACGAGGTGGTGCTGTTCGACATGCCGGCGCATGGCGAGGCGGCCGGCAGCGGCACCGACCCGGTGCAGGTGCGCGACTTCATCCGCAAGGTCTGCGCCCGGCTGGGCGAGGTCCACGCGGTGGTGAGCCATTCGCTGGGCGGGCTGTGGGCGCTGTCGGCCATGCACCAGGGGTTTCGCGCCGATGCCTTCGTCTCGATCTCGACGCCGTCCACCACGCGCTTTCTGGTGGAGAAGTTCGTCCAGCTCAACCAGCTGGACGGCGAGGTCGAGACCCGGCTCTGCGCCGAGCTGGAGCGCCGTTACGGCGCCACGCTGTGGACCGACTACGCGCCCCGTCACATCGTCGGCGCGCTGGATGTGCCGGGACTGGTGATCCACGGCGCCAACGACGACTTCGTGCCGCCGGCGCATGCGCAGGAACTGTATGACGCTTGGCCCGGCGCCACGCTGGAGATCGTCGATGGCGCGGGCCACTTCGAGATCCTGGGCCTGGCCGGCGTGGGCAAGCGGGTCGGCGCCTATCTGCGGGAGGCGCCGGTGGCCGCCGCGGCATGACCGGTCCGCCCCGGCGCCGGCGGGGCCGGGGCGCTTTTTTCCATAACACGCTTTAGACAGGACTCGGGATCTCAGATGAAACACGCGACGCAAGTAGAAACCCTGCGGAAAATGTTCAAGCTGCGCGAAGTGGACCGCGACGAGGACATGCTGGGCCGGGTGGTGCAAGTGCCGGCCAGCGTCTATATGGACAACGCCGTGCTGGAGCGCGAACTGGACACGGCTTTTCGGGACTATCCCTTGGTGGTGGGCGCCTCGACCCAGGTGCGCGCGCCGGGCTCGTACCTGCTCAGCCCGTGGGACCGGCTGCCGTTCGTGGTGGTGCGCGACAAGGGCGGCGAACTGCGCGCCTTCCTGAACGTGTGCCGCCATCGCGGGGCGCGCCTGGTGTCGGGCAACGAACAGGAACTGAAGTTCTTCACCTGTCCCTTCCATGGCTGGGTCTACGGCCTGGACGGCGAATTGAAGGGCGTGACCAAGCCCCATAACTTCCCCGACCTGGATTGCGCCAAGCACAAGCTGGTGGAACTGACGGTGACCGAGCGCTCGGGGCTGGTCTGGCTGCATCCCGTGCCGGGCGCCAGCATCGACCTGGACGCCAGCCTGGGCGCCGACATGAGCGACGAGATCGCCGGCTTCAAGCTCGACGATCTCTCCCTGCACAGCCGCAAGGTCAGCACCCTGAACGCCAACTGGAAGCTGCTGCTCAAGACCTACCTGGAGCGCTACCACGTGCCCATCCTGCACAAGCACACCATCGGCCCGGTGTTCGAGAAAGGGGTGATCGCGCACTTCGAACATGGTCTGCACATTCGCATCGCCGCGGCCAAGACCAATCTGATGGACGCGGCCGCCGCCGATCCGCAATCCTGGCGCATCCTGGACTACGCATCGGTGTTCTACACTCTCTTCCCCAATACGTTCCTGATCAACCACGCCAACATCGTGTCGCTCAATTCCTTCTATCCGATCGCGCCCGACAAGACCATCTGGACCCACGACATGCTGTACCGCGAGGCCGATTATGCGGGCGAGGAAGGGCAGGCGACGCTGGCCCAGCGTTTCGGCAACATCGACGCGGTGTTCCATCGCGAGGACTTCGGCATCGTCGAAGGCGTGCAGGCCGGCCTGCGCTGTGGCGCCAACCCGCAGCACACGCTGGGGCTCGAAGAGGGGCTGCTGGGCATGTTCCAGCACAACATCGATCGCGTGACCGCCTGAAGGGGAACCCGATATGACCGGCATCGATTGGGTCTTCCTCCTCGGCACCGCCGCCATCCTGCTGACACCGGGCCCCACCAACACCTTGCTGGCCGCGGCGGGGCTGGCGCGCGGCTTCCGGCGGGCCGCGCCCCTGGTGGGCTTCGAACTGGCGGGCTATCTGACCGGCATCACGGCGTGGGGACTGTTCCTGGTGTCGGCCCAGGCCGTCTACCCCTGGATCGGCATCGTGGTGAGGATCGCCAGCAGTGTCTACCTGGCCTATGTCGCGGTCAGGATCTGGTGCGCGGCGGGCGAGGACGTGGCCAATCGCAAGGAGCCGATCGGTCCCTACGCGCTGTTCGTCGCGACCCTGCTCAACCCCAAAGGGCTGGTGTTCGCCTCGACGCTGTTCCCGGCGCACGCGTTCGAGCATCTGCCGGGCTATCTGGCGGCGATGGCGCAGTTCATCGGCCTGCTGGTGCCGATCGCGTTCGTCTGGATCAAGTTCGGCGCCGTGCTCGCCGGGCAGCGCATCGGCTTCATCAATCCCGAAAGATTGCAGCGCACCGCCGCGCTGGTAATCGGGGTATTCTCTGTATCGATTGTTGGGTCCGCCGTTCGCTTGTCTCTGCTACCAGGATAAAACGACGTATGACGACTGAAAACAAGCTCTCCGCCGTTGCCGCCGCCGATACGGGCGCCGCGCGCAAGCCTCGCAAGAAACCCTTCCTCGCCAGCGCCATCGGCGCCGTGTTCGGCTTTGCCGGCACCGTGGCGCCGGGCGTCACCGCCAAGGTGGTGCGGAAGCTGCTGTTCACGCCGACGCGCCTCAAGCCCTCGGAACCCGGGCGCAGCGTGCTGGCCCGGGCGCGCGCCGAGCCGCACGAGATCGACGGCCAGACGGTCTACTACTACGTCTGGGGCGACAGCGGTCCGCGCGTGCTGCTGGTGCATGGCTGGGGCGGCGACGCCGCGCAGATGACGGCCTATGTCGAACCGCTGCGCCAGCGCGGCTATCAGGTCGTCGCCATCGACATGCCGGCCCACGGCCGTTCCACCGGCAAGCAGGCGTCGGTGCGCCATTTCGAGCCCTGCGTGGCCCACGCCGCGCAAGTTTACGGGCCGTTCCACGGCGTGATCGCGCATTCGCTGGGCGCGGCCGCCGTCACCTTCGCCCTGTCGCGCGGCTTCCCGGTCGAGCGCGCGGTGTTCCTGGGGCCGGTCAGCCGCTACGACAGCGTCTGGGAATATTCGCGGCGCATGATGAACCTGCCGCCCAAGGTCATGCCGCTGGTGCTCAAGCGCGCCCAGGACTGGCTCGGCATCACCTTTCCCGAGATGGAGCCGGCGCGGCTGGCGCCGGCCATGACGACGCCGCTGCTGATCATCCACGATCGCGGCGACCGCGAAAGCCCCTTCGAGGACGCGGCGGTGCTGGCGCAGGCCTGGCCGGGCGCCGAATTGGTGGCCACCGAGAAAATGGGGCACACCCGCGCGCTGCGCGACCCGGCCCTGGTGGCGCAGGTGACGGCGTTCGTCGCGCCATAGCGCGGTCTTGCGGCCGCCGTCCGCCCGGCAGAGCGGGGCGGGCGCGGGATGTCGGCGCCCGTCAGGCCAGCACCATGCTCAACAGCACCAGCGCCAGCAGCGCGACATAGACGCGCGCGTGCAGCCGGTCGGGGATGCGCGGGATCAGCGGCGCCGCCAGGCGGATCCCCGCCAGCGAACCCAGCGCCAGCGCCGCGAACGCCAGCAGGTCGACATAACCGATGATCCACGGCGCCAGCGGCGCCGGCAACGCGCGCGCCGCCGCCATGTAGGCCAGCGTGCCGACGATGGCCACCGGCAGCGTCAGCGGATTGGCCATGGCCGCGGCCTTGGCCATGGGCAGGCCGCGGCGGCGCAGCAGCGGCACCGTCATCACGCTGCCGCCCACGCCCAGGAAAGTGGCGATCACGCCGATCACCACGCCGCCGCCGACCGTCACGCCCTGGCCCAGCGGCCGCGCCGCCTGCGCCTCGTGGCGCGCCAGGAAGCCCTGTCGCAGCAGGCAATCGACGATGGTCACGGCCAGGTAGGCGATGAAGGCATAGCGCACCAGGCCGCCGCTGGCGCGGGTGGCGGCCCAGGCGCCCAGCAGGGCGCCCGCGCCGATGAAGGCGGCCAGCGGCCACACATAGGCCCGCACGATGTTGCCGGCGCGCTGATGCCGGCGGGTCGCGGCCAACGAATTGACGATCATCACGCAGGTCGAGGTCGCCACCGCGATGTGCATCGCCGCCTGGCCGATGGCGTCCTGCCCGCCGTGGGTGGCGGTCAACACGCCATACAGCACCGGCACCACCACGAAGCCGCCGCCAAAGCCGAACAGCACCGTGGTCACGCCGCTCAGGGCGCCAAACAGCGCCAGGGTCACATACAGCATCTTGAAACCATCCTATCGAGGCAAAACGCCACGATAGGGCGGCCGGCGGTGGCTTGCTTTCGAGGATTGGTCAATAATGTTCGCGTTCCGGCCAAAATCCCGCCATGCGCAACACCCACATCGACCTGCACGACCGCCTGGACCGCGCGGTGGTCGCCATCGGCAACGACTATCCGCCCGGCCACCTGCTGCCCGCGCACACGCACCGCCGCGCCCAGCTGCTGTACGGCGCCACCGGCGTCATGCACGTGGCCACGCGCGACGGCAACTGGGTGGTGCCGCCGCAACGCGCTGTCTGGATTCCAGCGGGTCTGTCGCACCAGGTGCGGATGCAGGACGTCAGCACGCGCAGCGCCTACATCGAGCCGGGCGCCGCGCGCCCCGCCAGCATTGCCTGCGAAGTGGTCGAGGTCTCGCCGTTGCTGCGCCAGCTGCTGCTGGCCGCGGTCGACATGCCGGCGCGCTACGACCGCGCTGGCCGCGATGGCGCCCTGGCGGCCCTGTTGCTGCACGAGGTGACGCGCGCGCCGGTGCTGCCGCTGCACATACCGCTGCCGCGCGACAAGCGCCTGGCGCCGCTATGCCGCGCCTTCATCGCCGCGCCCGACGCGCGCCAGTCGCCCGAGGCCTGGGCCGCGCGCCTGCACATGAGCCCGCGCACCTTCAGCCGCTACTTCCGCCAGCAGACCGGCATGGCGTTCTCCGCCTGGCGCCAGCGCGCCTGCGTGGTGCTGGCGCTGGCGCGGCTGGCGGCCGGCGCGCCAGTGACGGCCATCGCGCTGGACTTCGGCTACCAGAGCCCGGCGGCATTCTCGACCATGTTCAGGCGCGTGCTGGGCCGTCCGCCCACGGGCTATCTGCAACCGTCGGCGTGAAGGCGGGCGCGCGGCGGCGCGCCCGTGGCGCGGCGAATGCGGCGTGAGCGCAGGTCAGGCGGGGCCCGCGCCGTACCACAGCACGGCAAAGAAATGGCAGACGGTGCCGCCGAGCACGAACAAATGCCAGATGAAATGGCTATAGCGCCAGCGGTTGTCGAACACGAAGAACACCACGCCGCCGGTGTAGGCGAGTCCGCCCGCCACCAGCCACCACAACCCGCCCTCGGGCACCCGCTCCAGCAGGGGCTTGACGGCGATGATGACCAGCCAGCCCATCGCCAGGTACAGCCCGGTGGAGATCGCCGGCCGGTTCAGCCGCTTGCTGGCCTTCAGCCCCACGCCCAGCAACGCCAGCCCCCACACCAGCCCGAACAGCGTCCAGCCCCAGGGGCCGCGCAGCGCGCCCAGCGCGAACGGCGTATAGGTGCCGGCGATCAGCAGGTAGATGGCCGAATGGTCGAGCACGTTGAACAGGCGCTTGGCGCGGTTCTCGGGCAGCGCGTGGTAGATGGTCGAGGCCAGATACAACAGGCACATGCTGGCCGCGAACACCGCCGCGCCGGCAATGAAGGCGGCGTCGCCCTGGCGCGCGGCGGCGACGATCAGGATGGGGGCGGCGGCCAGCGCGCCGGCGGCGCCGAGACCGTGGCTGATGGTGTTGGCGATTTCCTCGCCCAGGGTCTGGCGGCGGTCGTTGGGGAACATGGATTGCTGCGGAAGGGAAATTGAAATCAAGGTTTCCTACCATAAGGGTTTTGCGCCACCGCCTCAAGCCGGGAGGGGGCGCGGGGCGGGGCCGCTTGATCTGGGGCAAACCGGAGGGCCGTGTGAGGGCCCGAAAAGCGGGGGCGATAAGTTACTGTGTGATACATTTCACTCGCTCAATCAGCTGCCCGCAGAGGCGGCGCGACGCGTTATCGAAGGGCAACGCATCCGGCGGGCCCGCACAGACTCTCAAGGGGAGCGCTTCTATGATTCCGGCAATCGGCCTGATGGTTGGGGCATACATCGTCACGCGCATGACGGCGACACTGACGCGGCCAGGGACCAGCAAGGTTGTCAAAGTGCTTTCCATCATCACGATCGCGATCGCCCTGGTATCCTGCCTGGACTTGCTGACCAGCAGCGCCGCGATTCCCACCGGCCGGTTCTGATCCGGAGCGCGCCCGGTATCCGGGCGCGGAGCGTTCACAGGCCCGACCCATGGCGCGCAGTTTCACCCGTCTGTTTTTCAACGCCGCGAAAAAACTGGGCAAGCTCCAGCGCGCGGCCTTGCGCATGGCCGCGCCCAAGCGCGTCCGCCAGCGCGCCGCGCCGGCGCGCCAGGCCGCCGCTCGCGGCGGCGCCGTCCCGAGTGGCGCCGCCGCGTCCGGCCTGGGCGGCGGCCGCTGGGAGGCCGCGCGGCAGTTCTCCGACGCCCACGGCCGGCGCCTGACCTTCGCCCGCTATACCCCGCCGACGGCGGCGCGCCAGGGCATGCCGGTGGTGGTGATGCTGCACGGCTGCCGCCAGACCGCGCTGGCCTTCGCGCGCGGCTCGCGCATGAACCAGTGGGCCGACGCCGGCGGGTTCATGGTGCTCTATCCGCAGCAGTCCATGACGCGCCAAGTGCAGCGCTGCTGGCGCTGGTTCCAGCCCGACGCGCTGCACGGCGGCGCCGAGGCCGACCTGATCGCCGCGCTGATCCGGGCCGAAGTGGCGCGCCATGGGCTGGATCCGGAGCGGGTCTACATCGCCGGCCTGTCGGCCGGCGCCGGCATGGCGGCCCTGGTGGCGTTGCGCCATCCCGCCCTGATCGCGGCGCTGGCCATGCATTCGGGGCCGGTGGTGGGCGACGCGAACAACGCCGCGGCCGGCCTGCACACCATGCGCCGCGGCTCGATCAAGGCGCTGCCGCAGCTGCTGCAGGAGGTGGCCGACCCGGCGGTGTTCCACCTGGGCATGCCGGCCATGATCCTGCATGGGCAGATGGACCCGGCGGTCGCGCCGCGCAACGCCCGGCAATTGTTCGAACAGTTCCGCGCGGTCAATGGCCTGGGCGCCGAGGTGCCCACGGTCGAGCGGGTGCTGGGCCTGGGCACCGAGAAGGCCTACCGCCGCGTCGACCTGCTGCGCAACCGCAAGACGGTGCTGCGCCTGTGCGAGATCACCCGCGTCGAGCACGGCTGGAGCGGCGGCGACGCTTCGGTGCGCTATCACGCGCGCAGCGGGCCGGACGCCTCGGCGCTGATCTGGCGCTTCTTCCAGGGGCAGCGGCGCGTGGCCGCATAGGACGGGCGAGCGGATCGCCGGTCGGGCTCGCGCCAGGCCGGCAACCGCGCTATTGTTCGAAAAACGCATATGCATATGTCGCCGCCGGCGCCCGCCGCGCACGCCAGGTCGGCGCTAATATCGCGGCACGTCCGGCGACCCGGCGCCCTGTCGCGCGCCGGCCGGCAACGCTTTTTTTCGGAACCTCATCATGTCCCTGACCATGTACCAGGCCTCGGTGCCTGTCTTCATCCGCGGCCTGACCGTGCTGGCCGCGCTGCTGGAAAAAGGCGCGGCCCACGCGGCCGCCAACGGCATCGACCCCGCCGAGCTGGTCAACGCCCGGCTGGCGCCCGACATGTACCCGCTGTCGGGCCAGGTGCAGCGCGCCAGCGACGCCTCCAAGTTCGCCGTGCAGCGCCTGTCGCAGGTCGAGTCGCCGCGCTTTCCCGACGAGGAAGCCACGTTCGAACAGCTGCAACAGCGCGTCGCCGACACCATTGCCTACCTGCGCTCGGTGCCGGCCGACAAGCTCGACGGCGCCGAAAGCCGCAAGGTCACGCTCAGCTTCGGCGAGTTCAAGCCGGAGTTCCAGGGCGATGCCTATCTGCTGACGTTCGCGCTGCCGAACTTCTACTTCCATGTCACCACCGCCTACGACATCCTGCGCCACGCCGGCGTGGCGATCGGCAAGCTGGACTTCCTCGGGCCGTATCCGGCCTGAGCGCGAGCGGCGGGGGGCGCTGCCCCATCCGGCGCGCGGCGGGCGGGCGCCGGGCATCGCCCGGCGACGCGCCGTCAGCCGGGCTTGTGGGCGGGATCGCCGCAGCCTTCCATCGGGCCCAGCTTGGCCAGATTCGCCTGGACTTCCTCGGGCGTCAGGTCTTCCTTGTGGGTGGCGATGGACCAGCGATGGCCGAACGGATCCACCACCTGCCCATAGCGGTCGCCCCAGAACATGTCGGCCGGCGGCATGGTGACCTGGGCGCCGGCCGCCACCGCCTGCTTCATGGCCGCATCAACGTCCTTGACGTACAGGTGCAGCGTCACCGGCGTGCCCTTGAGCGCCTTGGGCCCGAGGCTGCCCCATTCGGGAAAGTCGTCCATCAGCATCATCACCGAATCGCCGATGCGGATGGCCGCGTGCATGATCTTGCCGTCGGGGCGGGGCAGGCGCGCCAGTTCCTGGGCGTCGAACGCCTTGCGATAGAACGCGAGGGCATCCGAGGCCCCTTCGCACACGATGTGCGGGGTCAGGGTGTGCATGCCGTCGGGAATGGCCTGCTTTGCGGGGGTCGCCATGATGTGTCTCCGAAATTCCTGGTTGAAGGTGAATGCCTGCGGGCAGGGCGGGGCGCCGGCGCGCCTGCGCCCGTCCTTGTCCCACGACGAATGGCGGCCGCCGGGATCGACAGGACCGCCGTTTTTTTTATTGGGCGCGCGCCGTTTTGCCGACCAGCGTGGTGAAGCCGCCCCAGCACATGCGCTTGAAGTCGAACACGCCCTCGCACGACATGCCGGTCAGACGCGGGTCGGCCATGACCTTGGCGTTGATGCGGTCGCGGTCGGCCTTGCTGGCGAACGCGATCCACGAGAACACCACCGTCTCGCCTTCGCGCGCGCTGGCCGCCGCGCTGAACGAGCCGAAACCCTCGCCGTCGATATCGTCCGCGACGCATTCGCGGAATTCCAGCGCGCCGTTCTCCAGCCAGATCGAGCCGGCCAGCTCTGCCATCTTGCGATAGGTCTCGATGTTGGCCTTGGGCACGCTCAACAGGTAACCGTCTATGTACTGTTCCATCTGATGCTCCTTGACTCCGTGTTGTTGTGTGGGACTGGCGCGCAACCCGCATTTGCGCGCCGGTCGTGTCGGCAGCGGTGCCGGCAGATGTCACTGTATCGGGATCGGCGGCGCTTTCAGATAGGCGTTTGCGACATTCTTGAGGGTGGATTGCGACAGGCCGCAGGCGTATGCTTGGCGGCATGAAAAACATCGCTTTCCTGCTGCCCGGCGGCGCCAATATCGCCTCGCTGGAAACCGCCCGGCACGGCTTCCTGGTGGCCAACGAATACCTGGCCGCGCAGGGCCGGCCGCCGCGCTTCACGGTGCGCACGCTGGCCGCCACGCGCCAGGTCAGCCTGGACGACGGCCGCATCACGGTGCAGGCCGACCTGGTGCTGGACGAGGCCCGCGATATCGACATCTGCATCGCGCCGCCGTTGCTGGGCGCGGTGTCCGACGCGGTGCTGTCCAACCGCGAACTGATCGAATGGCTGGCCCGCCACTACCGCGGCGGCGGCGAAGTGGCCAGCCTGTGCCTGGGCGCGGCGCTGCTGGCCGCCGGGGGATTGCTGGATGGCCAACAGGCGGTGGTGCACTGGGCGGCGCGCAACCTGTACGCCAGCCTGTTCCCGGCGGTGGACTGGAGCTGCGACCGCGTGGTCCAGTCCGGCAACGGCATCTACACCAGCGGCGGCGCCTTTTCGGCCGCGCACCTGGTGCTGCACCTGATCGAGAAATACACCGACCGCGACACCGCCATCTGGTGCGCCAAGTATTTCCAGCTGGACTGGAGCCGCCAGAGCCAACTGCCGTTCTCGGTGTTCATGGGCCACAAGTCGCACGCCGACCAGGTGGTGCGCGCGGTGCAGGACTACATCGAAAGCCGCTACACCGAGAAGATCACCGTCGAGGACCTGGCCGACCGCCACGCCATGGGCCGCCGCACGCTGGAACGGCGCTTTCGCCAGGCCACCGGCAACAGCATTGTCGAATACCTGCAGCGGGTGCGCGTCGAGGCCGCCAAGAAGCGCCTCGAAAGCTCGCGCAAGAGCGTGGCCGAAGTGATGTACGAGGTCGGCTACAACGACACCAAGGCCTTCCGCGACATCTTCAACAAGTATTGTGGCATGTCGCCGGTGGGCTATCGCGAACGCTACCAGTAGCGCCCTGGGGAAGCAGCGCGCGCATTGTCGCCGCGACGCCCGGCGGCGGCGAACTTTAGCCCATGCGGCGCCGGCGGAACGCCAGCCAGGCCACGAAGCCCGTGAAGGCCGCCACCAGCAGGCAGATGATCCAGAAGCCATGGTGGTCGTCCGATAGCGGAATGCCGCCCACATTCATGCCGAACAGGCCGGCCATGATGTTGATGGGCAGCGCCAGCACCGTCACCAGCGTCAGGGTGAAGAGCGTGCGGTTGTTCTGTTCGTCCAGCCGCGCCGTCATTTCCTCCTGCAGCAGCTTGATGCGTTCGACCAGTCCGGCCATGTCGCCCAGCACCACCGAGAATTCCTCGGTCGACTCGCGCAGTTCCTGCACGTCGCGCGGGCGCAGCCAGGCCGGCGGACGCGCCAGCAGGCGGAATACCGAACCGGGCTCGGGCGCCAGCGTGCGCTGCAGCCGCACCAGCACCCGGCGGGTGGCCGCCAGGTCGAGCCGTCCCGGGCCGCCGCGCGCGGCCAGGAAATGGTCCTCGATGGCGTCGACGTCGACACTGGCCTTGCGCACGATCTCGATCATCAGGTCGGCCTGGTCGCGCATCAGGTGGGTCAGCAGCTCGGCGGGCGACCCGAACGGCTCCCCCCGCCGCACATGTTCGCGCAGGCGGTCCAGCGACCGCAACGGCTTGCGCCGCAACGTGACCAGCAGCTTGCGATGGGCGCAGGCCCACAGCGTCGAGACCTGCGCCGGCGTGCGGTCGAAATCGAAAATCACATCGTTGAACACCGCCACCAGCGTGCCTTCGTGCTGTTCGATGCGGGTCGAATGGGCGTCCGCGCCCAGCATGCCGATGAAGGTCTCGGGCAGGTTCAGGTGCGCTTGCAGCCAGCGCACGCAGCCTGCCTGCGACAGGTTCAGGTGCAGCCACAGGAAGGCGCCATCGTCGCCGCCATCACCGGCGCCGCCATCACCGGCGCCGGCCTCGGCGGCGCGCGCCAGCAGGTCGGCGACCGCGGGCGAGGCGATCTCGGCGGCAGGGCCGCCGCCGGCGAACCGGAACGCGCAGATCAGGCCGGAGATGTCGGATTGGTAGTCGGCCGCTGCCGCTGGGGTCGTCATGATGCGCGATGGTGACGCGGCAATGTGACCGTTCGGCGACAGCGGCCGGGCCTTGACGCGCGGGTGCAAGGTAACGTATCGTTTTGAGCTATTATAAAGACCGCCCCCCTTCATGCATTCCCGTTTCGACCGGTTCCGCGCCACCCCCCTGGGCCAGCAGCTGGAGGCGCTTATCGACGACCCCGCGCGCTACGCGGAATACGCGGCCCTGTCGCGGGTCGGCGTGGCCGCCGTCGCCGCCATTGCCGACGACATCCAGGAAAGATTCCCCGAAGTGGCGCAGGACACCACCGCCCGCCAGTTCTGCGGCGCGCTGGTGGCCGACCGCATGCGGCGCCAGGGCCACGAGGTGGTGCAGGCGCGCGGCCGCATCGGCGGCGCGGTCTTCAGCTATGGCGCGGTGTTCAGCCCGCGGCCCGTGGTGCTGCCGTTCGCCGAGGTCGTCGCCGGCCTGGCCCGCATGCCCGAGGCGCTGGCCGCACGGATGGCGGCCATCGCCCCGGCCTGGCGCCGTCGGCGGCCCGCCGGCACCGGCTTTTCGATGACCGAGCACGTCTGTCACCTGCGCGACCTGGACAGTGTGTTCGCGCAGCGCATCGAAGCCATCCGCACGATGCCGCTGCCCGTCATCGCTTGCGTCGACGGCACCGCCCTGGCGGCCGAGCGCGCCTATCAGGACCAGGACCCGGAGCTTGCCCTGGCCGCCTTCCGCCGCGGCCGCGAACACTTGTGTGCCGCGCTGCGTCCGCTGGATGCCGCCACGCTGGCGCGTTGCGGCCTGCGCGACGGCCTGCACCGCATGACGCTGGAGCAGATCGTGCGCGAACTGCTGGACCACGACCGCACCCACTGCCTGGAGCTGGAGGAACTGGCCGCCGAGCTGGCGCAGGACGGCGCCGCCGGGAGCCGCGTCGCATGACGCCGCCGCCCGTCGTCCGCATTCATGGCCTGATCGGCGCGTTCGACTCGCCCGGGGGGCTGGCTGGCCACGTGGCCCCGCCGTTGCTGGGCTACGGGCCGCATCAGTCCGTGCCCGCCGCCGGCATTTCGCTGCCGGCCCAGGTCGAGCACTTGCGCGCTTACCTCGACCGGCACTTTCCCGGCGAGGCCGTGGATCTGGTGGGACATTCAGTGGGCGGCGCGGTCGCCATGCTGCTGGCCCACGCCTATCCGCGACACGTGCGCCGCATCGTCAACGTCGAAGGCAATTTCACCCTGGCCGACGCTTTCTGGTCGGCCTCGGTCGCCCGCATGGACGCCGCCGCGGCCGAGGCCATGCTGGAGGGATTCCGCGCCGACCCGCTGGCCTGGCTGGCGCGCGCGGTCGATGCGCCGGCTCCGCATTGGCGGGCGGTGGCCAGCCGCTGGCTCGCTCTACAGCCGGCGGCCACGCTGCGCGCCATGGCGGCCTCGGTGATCGCGGTCACGGGCGCGCCGGATTATCTGCCGGCATTGCGGCAGGTGTTCGCCCGCCACCCCGTGTACTTGCTGTCGGGCCGGCGTTCGCACGATGGCTGGGACGTGCCCGAGTGGGCCTGGCGCGCCTGCGCCGGCCATCAGGTGCTCGACGACTGCGGCCACCTGATGATGCTGGAGCGGCCCACGGCGTTCGCCGCGGCGCTGCGGCAATGCCTCGGCCACGATCAGCTGTGAGACGGGCGAGTCGGCTATATTGCAGGCGCCTCATTCATCCTTCCGGCCCTCGCGGGCCGCAGCCCGATCCCATGTCCGAAAAACCCGTAGAACCGCAGGCCGTCCTCCGCCCCAACGCCCGCTATGCGATCTTCATCGTCGCCACGCTGAACCCCGGCGCCGACAACGCCGCCGCCGTGCGCGCCTGGTGCGAAGACGTGGCCACGCTGGTGCGCACCGTCGGCACGCGCGCCGTGGCCGCCGATCTGTCCTGTGTCTGTGGCTTCGGCTCGGCCGCCTGGGACACGCTGTTCGGCGCGCCGCGGCCGGCCTCGCTGCACCCGTTCCGCGAAATCGGCAGCGGTGAACGCGTCGCGGTGTCCACGCCCGGCGATATCCTGCTGCACATCCGCGCCGAAGCCATGGACGCCTGCTTCGAGCTGGCCACGCTGCTGGTGGCGGGGCTGGGCCCGGCCGCCACGGTGGTCGACGAGGTGCATGGTTTCCGCTACTTCGACCGCCGCGCCATCATCGGTTTCGTCGACGGCACCGAGAACCCGCAAGCCTTCGAGCTGCCCGGCTTCACCCTGATCGGCGACGAAGACGCGGCGTTCGCCGGCGGCAGCTATGTGCTGGTGCAGAAGTACCTGCACGACATGACCGGCTGGGAAGCGCTGCCCACCGAGGAGCAGGAACGCATCATCGGCCGCCGCAAGCTCAGCAACGTCGAGCTGCCCGACGGCGTCAAGCCGAGCAATTCGCACAGCGCCCTGACCACCCTGGACGAAGGCGGCCAGGAGGTCAAGATCCTGCGCGACAACATGCCGTTCGGGCGCGCCGGCGCGGGCGAGTTCGGCACCTATTTCATCGGCTACGCGCGTTCGCCCGCGCCGATCGAGCAGATGCTGGAGAACATGTTCGTCGGCCGTCCCGCCGGCAACTACGACCGCCTGCTCGACTACAGCCGCGCGGTCACCGGCAGCCTGTTCTTCGTGCCGTCGGCCGAACTGCTGGAAGCGCTGGCCGAGCGCGCGGGCTGACCCTCGCGCGGCCGCTTCACTCGGGAATCTGCGGCTCGACCAGCCGCATCAGCTGGGCCAGCGATTCCTGCCAGCCCAGGTAGCACATCTCCGGCGGGATCACCGCCGGGATGTGCTCCTGCACCACCGTCATTTCCGTGCCGCAGGACACCGCGCGCAGCGTGATCGTGGTCTGCATCCTGCCAGGCAGGTTGGGGTCGTCGAATTCGTCGGTGTAGCGGATCTTCTCGCCCGGCACCAGTTCCAGGTATTCGCCGCCGAAGCCGTGGGCGTGACCGCTGCCGAAATTGCGGAACGCCATGCGGTGCCGGCCCCCGACCTTGGCGTCCAGTTCGAAGACTTCACAGGTAAAGCCATAGGGCGGCAACCACCTCACCACGGCGTCGGGTTCGAGGAAGGCGCGATACACGGTCGCGGGCGCGGCGCGCAGGACGCGGTGCAGGGTTACGGTGCCAGTCGTCATGATGAATCCCCCTTTGATGGGAAGTGGTGGGCGTACCGGGACGACGTTCGAGCTTCCCCCGGATCGACATGGGGGGCATTGGGACAAACCCTAGGGTGTTCGCCCGCCGCGAGTCAGGCCATCTCCCGCAACAGCACGTCCTCATGGAACGCCCCGATCGGCAGCGTTCGGTCGCGCACCTGGATCTCCAGCACCCAGATGCCGTCGGCCGGCACGAACCCGGCCTGCGCCAGCTGATGCCTGCCGTACAGCGCGTGCGGAAAATCCGCCACCCGGTGGCCCGGCACCTCGCGCACCAGTTCGCAACCATAGTCGCGCGCGTGGGCCTCGGCGCGGTCGTACAGGGCCGCGCCGGTCAGCCCCCGCAGCCAGTCCTCGCGGGTGCGCCGGAACACCTGGCGCGCGGCTTCGGCGCAGCGCCGGCGGTCGGCATCCGCGCCCAGCACGAAGGTATCGCCATAGTCGCCCTCGTAACCGTCCCAGACCGGGCCGATGTCCACCACGAACACGTCATCGTCGCGCAGCCGGCGCTGGAAATCGGTGGGCTGCACCGCCGGCGACTGCGAGTCGGGGCCGAAGCGCACGTAGGTCGGGTGCCAGTTGTGCGAGGCGCCCATGCGGCGCAGGTGGGCATCGGCCGCCGTGACCGCCTCGCGCGTGGTCATGCCGGGCCGCAGCAGCGCGGCAATCTCGCGCACCGCTTCGCGCGAGCGGCGGCGGGCGTCGAGGATACCGTCCAGGCTGAAGCGCTGGCCCACCTGCTCCCACGGGTGGGCGGGGGCCGGCGCGACGTGCGTGGCGGGCCGGTCCCGCGCCGGCAGGAAAGCCTCGGACACGAAGCGGTCCGGCGGCAGGCCGGCCGCGCACAGGCGTTCGCGCGCCGCGCGCACCATGGCCGGGTTGCCGCAGGCGTAGGCGACCGTGCGCGGCCAGTCGTGGTTCGCCGCCAGGGCGGCGTCCTGCACGTGCCAGGCGGGCCCGGCGGACGTTCGCGACAGCACCGCCTGCCATTGGAACCCGCTGTGCTTGCCCTGCAGCGCGTTGAGCCGCGGCGCCGCGTAGCAGTCGTCTTCGTCGCGGCCGCCCCAGTAGAGCGTGACGCGCTTGATGCGCGGGTCCTGCAATGCCGTCATCATGATCGCGTGGACGCCGGCATAGCCGGTGCCCGTGGCCAGCAGCACCAGGTGTTCGACCGCCTCGGGCCAGCCCCGCGCCGGCCAGACACAGGCGCCATGCGGACCCGTCAGGGGCAGCGTGTCGCCGGGCATCAGGCGTGGCAGCACCCGTTCGGTGAAACCGCCGCCGGGCACGCGCCGGATATGGAATTCGAGCCGGGCGGGGCCGGTCGCGACCGGCACGCTGGCGATGGAGAACGGGCGCTCGCCGCCATCGTCCATCAGCAAGCGCGCATGCTGCCCGGCCTGCCAGGCGAAGGCCCCGGCGGCATCGCGCGGCGCCACGATCAGCTGGGTCACATCGGCGGTCAGCGGCACCCGCGACAGCACCGTCACCGGGTAGTGGCGCGCGGGCTGCGCCGGCGCCTGCCAGTGCGCAAAGCGCAGCGCCAGGTCACCGGTCGCCCGGCACTGGCACATCAGCAATTCGTCGGCGGCGGTGACATAGGTGCGCTCGGTGGGCGGCGCGATGCGGGCGTAGGCGCCGCCGGCTGCCTGGGCCCGGCACGACCCGCACTCGCCGCGCTGGCAGGAAAACGGCACGGCCACGGCCTGGGCCAGCGCGGCCTCCAGGATCGAGGTGCTGCCATCGCTGGTGAAGCAGCCGTGCGCGAGGGTGATGGTGTGGGCGGGCGTGGACATGGCGCGATTCCGGTGGCATGCCCCAGGGGGGCGATGGGGGCAATGTAGCGATAGAATGGCCCGATGAAATAGGGCCATTTTCATGAACCAGACCAAGCCACTTTCGCGCGACACCCGCCAGGAGGCCAGCCTGGACCTGCCGGTCGATCCGCCGCGCCCGGACGAATCCAAGCAGTCCTGGGTGTACCGGCAGATCCGCGAACGCATCCTGCGCGGCGTCCTGCCCTCGGGCGGGCGGCTGCCATCCACCCGCAGCCTGGCGGCGCGCTGGCACGTCGCCCGTTCCACCGTCGAGGCCGCCTACGACCAGTTGCGCGGCGAAGGCTATACCGCCGGCGCGGTCGGGTCCGGCACCTATGTGGCGGCGGTCATCCCGGATAATTTCTTTCGCCACGGACTGCCGGGCGACGCGGCCACGGCGCCCGCCGCCGCCACGTCCGACGCGCCGCCCGCGGCGGGCCGCGCGCCACCCCCGGACCGGGATGCCGACCATTCGGTTCCCCCCTTGCGGCACGAGCCCCCCTTCACCGCGCGCGGCGCCGACGCCTCGCTGTTTCCCATGGCGGCCTGGCGCCAGGGCCTGCTGGCCAGCGCCCGGCGCGTCACGGCGGCGCAATTGGCACGCGAGGATCCCCAGGGCTGGCAGCCCTTGCGCGAACAGATCGCGCGTTACCTCGGCGCGGCGCGCGGCATTGCCTGCGACGCCGACCAGGTGGTGGTGCTGACCGGCATCCGCGACGGCCTCGACCTCAGCGCGCGCCTCTTGCTCACGCCGCGCGACAAGGTGCTGGTCGAGGACCCCGGCTACCTCAACGCCCTGCCGCTGTTCAGTCAGTACACGCGGCGCGTGGCGCCGGTGGCCATCGACCAGCACGGCTTTTCGGTGGCGCGCGCCCGCCGCCATCGCGGCGTCAGGCTGGTGCACGTGACGCCGGCGCACCAGTCGCCCACCGGCGTCACCATGCCGGTGTCGCGCCGCCTGGAGCTGCTGGACTGGGCGGCACAGGCCGGCTGCTGGATCCTGGACGACGACTACGACAGCGAATTCAACTACGACGGCGCGCCGCTGGCCGCCCTGAAAAGCCTGGACCGCGCCGACCGCGTGATCCACTGCGGCAGTTTCAACAAGACCCTGTTCAACGCCCTGCGCATCGGCTATGCGGTGCTGCCGCGGCCGCTGGTGGCGGACTTTGCCCGCGCCCGCTACCTGACGGGACGCTCCAGCAGCATCGTCGAACAGATGACGCTGGCGGCGTTCCTGGAAAGCGGCGGCTTCGCGCGCCATGTGCGGCGGGCGCGGGCGATCTACGCGCAGCGGCGCGACCGGGTGCTGCGCATGCTGCGCCAGGCGGCGGGCGCGGCGCCGCTGCGCGTCAGCGGCGAGCATGCGGGCTTTCACCTGGTGTGGTGGCCGCCGCCCGGCTTCGACGTGGCGGCGCTGCTGGCAAGGGCGCGCACGCGGGGCCTGGGTCTGCAGCCGGTCGCGCAATTCTGCCGGCGCGTGTCCTGGCCGGCGGGCGTGGTGATCGGCTACAGCGCGCGCCAGGAAGCGGACCTGGACGGCCTGGAGGCGCTGCTGCGGGAAGTCGCGGGCGTTTCGTAGCAAAATGCGGCATGGCGGCGACGTGTCCCGCCTTCACCGTTTTTCCAGGATTTCTCATGCCGCAACTCGATCTCTACCAGGTAGACGCCTTTTCCGCCGTGCCCTTCGGCGGCAACCCCGCCGCCGTGGTGCCGCTGCAGGCGTGGCTGCCGGACGCCACGCTGCAACGCATCGCCGAAGAGAACAACCTGTCCGAGACCGCCTACGTCGTGCGCCGCGGCGACGTCCACGAGCTGCGCTGGTTCACGCCGAAGGTCGAGGTCGACCTGTGCGGTCACGCGACCCTGGCGACCGCCTGGGTGCTGTTCGAGCAATTGGGCGCCAGCGAAGACGTGCTGCGCTTTGCCACCCGCAGCGGCGAGCTGCGGGTACGGCGCGCCGGCGACGCGCTGGCGATGGACTTCCCCGCCAGGCAGCCCGTGGCCGAAGCCATCCCAGAGGGCCTTCTGCGCGCGCTCGGCCTGCCGGCGGCGCGCGCGCTGTACCGCGCCGACGATTACCTGGTGGTGATCGACGACGAAAGCCTGATCGACGGCCTCGCGCCCGACTTCGCCGCGCTGGCGGCGTTCGACGTGCGCGGCGTGGCGGTGACGGCGCCATCCGCGCGCTACGACTTCGTGTCGCGCTGGTTCGGCCCGCGCGTCGGCGTCAACGAAGACCCAGTGACGGGGTCGGCGCATACCTCGCTGGCGCCGTACTGGGGCGAGCGGCTGGGCAAGACAGAACTGACTGCCGAGCAGGGCGGGGCGCGCAAGGGCCAACTGCGCTGCGAACTGCGCGACAACGGCCGCGTCATCATCAGCGGCCAGGCCGCGCTGTACCTGCGCGGCACGATCTTCCTGTGATCGCGGCCGCCATCACCGAAAACCTATCGCGTCATCAGCACTTCAAATAGGGGCGCCGCGATGCGCGCCTAGAATCTGCCGTCACGAGATCCGGGCGAGCCGAACGGCCTGCCAGCGG
Source organism: Achromobacter sp. HNDS-1 (assembly GCF_040084795.1). Classification (NCBI taxonomy): domain Bacteria; kingdom Pseudomonadati; phylum Pseudomonadota; class Betaproteobacteria; order Burkholderiales; family Alcaligenaceae; genus Achromobacter; species Achromobacter sp. HNDS-1. The sequence continues at coordinate 951,784 of NZ_CP157584.1, read as the reverse complement.
ACGCGACGACAAGGAGACGCAGGGCAATGGATGCGGTATGGATAGTCGCCATCGGCGCGGCCGTGGCGGGGTTCGTGCAGGGCCTGTCGGGCTTTGCCTTCGGCATGGTGGCCATGTCGTTCTGGGCCTGGGTGCTGGACCCCCGGCTGGCGGCGGCGCTGGCAGTGTTCGGCGCGCTCACCGGGCAATTGCTGGCGGTGTTCTCGGTGCGGCGCGGCTTCAACTGGGCGCTGCTGTGGCCTTTCCTGCTGGGCGGCCTGGCCGGCATTCCGCTGGGCGTCCTGGTCCTGCCGCACCTGGACATGGACTGGTTCAAGGCGGTGTTGGGCGCGCTGCTGGCGCTGTGGTGCCCGGTGATGCTGATGGCGCAGCGGCTGCCGCGCATCGGCGGCAACCGCTGGGGCGATGGCGCGGTGGGGCTGGCGGGCGGCGTGCTGGGCGGCATCGGCGGCTTTGCCGGCAGCGTGCCGACGCTGTGGTGCACCCTGCGCGGCTTCAACAAGGACACGCAGCGCGCCGTGATCCAGAACTTCAACCTGTCGATGCTGGCCGTGACCATGGCCATCTATCTGGCCACCGGCATCGTCACGCGCGATATGGCGCCCATGTTCGCGGTGGTGGCGCCGGCCATGCTGATTCCCACGCTGCTGGGCACGCGCCTGTACATCGGCATCTCGGAAGTCACGTTCCGGCGCGTGGTGCTGGGGCTGCTGACCTGCTCGGGGCTGACGCTGCTGGCCTCGTCGCTGCCGCGGCTGCTGGGGTATTGAGGACCGGTCCGCGTCCCGCCCGGTCCCGGCCTGTGGTCTGCCGCAACGGCTTTACGACAGTCCCACCCCCTCCCGCACGCTCGCCGCCAGCATTTGCGCCGTCGCCGCCGACAGCGTCCATCCCAGATGCCCATGCCCGGTGTTGTAGAACACGCCCGGCCGCTTGCCGGGGCCGACGCGCGGCATCATGTCGGGCATCATCGGCCGCAGGCCGCACCATGGCACCACGCGCGCGGTGCGCACGCCGGGGAAATGGCGGCGGGTCCAGTCCACCAGCGGCTGGATGCGTTCGGCGCGGATGTCCAGGTTGAAGCCGTTGAACTCGGCGGTGCCGGCCACGCGGAAGCGGTCGCCCAGGCGGCTGGTGACGATCTTGGCGGCCTCGTCCAGCAGGCTCACGGTGGGCGCGGCGGCCTGGCTCGCGGCGTCGTCCAGGTGCACGCTGATCGAATAGCCCTTGACCGGATAGATGTTCAGACGGTCGCCCAGTTGCCGCGCGAACTGGCGGCTGGCGGCGCCGGCGCAGACCACGATGGCGTCGGCTTCGTGCTGTTCGCGCCGCGCGCCTTCTTCACGCGCGATATCCAGCACGTAGGGCAGGCCGTCGCGGCTGATGGCGCGGATGTCCGCGTCCTGTTCGAAACGCACGCCGCGCCGCGCGCAGGCCTGCGCCAGGCCGCTGGTGAACTTGTGGATGTCGCCGGTGGCGTCGGACGGCGTGTAGAAGCCGCCGTGGCAGGGCGTCTGCAGCGTCGGCTCGATGCCGCGGATTTCCTCCGGCGTGACGGCGTGCCGCTCCAGTCCGCCTTCGCGCAGCAGCGCATTGGCGCGGCGCGCGGTCTCGAAGCTGGCGGCGTCGTGGTAGATGTGCAGGATGCCGCGGCGCTCCAGGTCGAAGTCGATGCCTTCCTCCTCGGCCATGGCGTACAGGTGCTGGCGCGCTTCGATTGCCATGCGGGTGGTGGCGATGGTGTTCTGGCGGTAGTTGCGGATCTGCCCCATGAACTGGGCCAGCCACGAATACTTGTGCCAGCTCGGGCGCGGATTGAGCAGCAGCGGCGCGTCGTGGCGGCCCAGCCAGCGCAGGCCCTTCATGATGGTGGCGGCGCTGTTCCACACTTCGGCATTGCTGGCGGACAGCTGGCCGCCGTTGGCAAAGGACGTCTCCATGGCGGGATAGCGCTGGCGGTCGTAGACGGTGACGTCGTAGCCCAGTTTGCTCAAGGCGTAGGCGGACGTGACGCCGGTGATACCGGCGCCGATGATGGCGATGCGGGGCATGATGGCTCCAGATGGCGTGGCCACGACCCAATGATCGTGGCACCCCATCTGTCTCTGTACCTGAGAGCTTCACCCGGGCGCGGCGGCGCGGGTTCCCCTTCGGTGGGCGCCAGGCGCCTCTCTCCAGATTGTCTAGACCGCGCAGTCCTGTTGCCTGAGAGTTTCCGGGGCGGTTGCTCCGTCGGCGCCCGCCACGGGGGGCGGGACTCTTCTGCGGGGTTTTGAATCGACGCACCGAGAATAGCCAAAATTCGTCGCGCGCGGGACTCAGGGTTAATACCAGGGGAGGCGCCGGATTGGCTCTACACTGGGCGCCGAACCGCCGGCACGCGCCGGCCGGAAAACGAAAGGACGACTCCGCATGCGCGTTCCGGCAATGTTCCGTATTTCCCTGCTGTCCATGACGTTGACGCTGGCCCTGGCCGGCGCCGCCTCGGCCAGCCCGGCCGTTGCGCAAGCGCCCGCCGGCAAGGCCTCCACGGCATCGACCTCCGCATCCACGCCCGCATCCACGCCCGCATCCACGCCGGCATCCACGCCGGCATCCACCGCCAAGCCATCCGCGTCCGCCAAGGCCGATCGCGCCACCGCCGCCGTCGACGCCGCCGTGGCCGAGGTCATGCGCGAATACGGCATCGCCGGCATGGCCATCGGCGTCAGCCGCGACGGCGAGCAGCGCTTCTTCAACTACGGCGACGCCTCGCGCGCGCCGCGCCGCGCGGTCTCCAGCGACACCCTGTTCGAACTGGGGTCGATCAGCAAGACCTTCACCGTCACGCTGGCCGCCTACGCCCAGGCCACGGGCCGCCTGTCGCTCACCGACAGCCCGGCCAAGTGGGTGCCCGAGCTGCAAGGCAGCGAATTCGCCAGGCTGACGCTGGTTAACCTGGCCACGCACACCGCCGGCGGCTTCCCCTTGCAGGTGCCGGACGCGGTGCAGAGCATGGCGCAACTGATGGACTACCTGAAGGCCTGGACCCCGCGGTACGCGCCCGGCACGCGCCGCACCTACGCCAACCCCAGCATCGGCATGCTGGGCGTGGTGGCGGCCCGCGCCCTGGGGCAGCCCTACGTGGCGGCGATGGAGCAGCAGCTGTTTCCCATGCTGGGCCTGCGCGACACCTACCTGGAAGTGCCGCCGCGCAAGATGCCCGACTATGCCCAGGGCTACGACAAGCAGGACGCTCCGGTGCGCGTGAACCCGGGCGTGCTGGCCGACGAGGCCTATGGCGTGAAGTCCAGCGCCCGCGACATGCTGCGCTTCGTCGAGATCAACCTGGGCACCGCGCCGGTCGATGCCACGCTGCAGCGCGCCATCGCCGAGACCCACACCGGCTATTACCAGCTGGGCGCGATGACGCAGGACCTGATCTGGGAGCAGTACTCTTACCCGGTGTCGGTGGACGATGTGGTGCACGGCAATTCCGCCCAGGTCGCGTTCGAGACCCTGCCGGTCAAGGCCCTGCAACCGCCGCTGGCGCCGCAGCAGGCAGTGTGGATCAACAAGACCGGCGCCACCAATGGCTTCGGCGCCTACGTGGCGTTCGTGCCGTCGCGCAAGCTCGGCATCGTGATCCTGGCCAACCGCAACTATCCGAATGAGGCGCGGGTGCGGCTGGCGTTGCGGGTGCTCAAGGCGCTGGCGCCGTGAACGCCGGCGTCGGTCTTTGCCGTAGCGCAAACCCGTCGGACCCGATTCCACCCCGGCGCGCGCCGCTGCGGCGATAATCGCGCGCATGACCTACCAATTACTCAAAATGCTGCATGTCGCCGCCGTGGTCGCATGGCTGGGCGGCTCCCTGTTCGTGTCGCTGTTCCTGCTGTCGTCGCAGCCGCCCGACAGCGACGAGGCGCCCAAGGAACGCAGGATGCTGGGCGCGCTGCGCCGCTGGACGCTGTTCGTGACCACGCCGGCGATGGTGCTGGCCTGGCTGGTCGGCCTGCACCTGGCCGTGACCTTCGGCTGGTTCGCGATGACCTGGATCTGGATCAAGATCGCGCTGGCGCTGGTCCTGTCGGGCCTGCTGGGCGTGCAGAGCGCCGCCTTGCGCCGCCAGTCGCGGGGCAGCGCCAAGCGCGCGCCGCTGGTCGACCTGTACGCGCCGCTCACGGTGGTCGCCGCGGCGGTCATCGTGACGCTGGTGGTGGTCAAGCCGTTCTGAGGCGGGGCGTGGCGCCTGGCCGCGTCCCGCGGCCAAGCCTTGCCCGCGCGCGTCATGGTCGCGGCAGGGCGCCACTTATGCGCCGGCGCCATATCCAAACGCCCCTGTAATAACGACTCAACCAACTATTCGTTCGCGCGCGCAGGGGCCATCCCTAGAATCGTCTGCTCATAACCGTATCGACTGAGAGGCGATTTCCATATGACTCCCCGCACTTACACCGCCCGCGCGGGCACGCTGGCCAAGGCCCTGCTGGGCGCCGTGCTGGCCGCGGCCGCCATGTTCCACGGGCCGGCTTTCTCGGCCGATCCCAAGCCGCTCAAGGTCGGGGTGCGCGGCGGCGTCGACGAACAGATCTGGGAAGTGGTGGCGCAGGTCGCCAAGAAGAACGGCCTGGCCGTCGAACCGGTGGTCATCACCGGCACCGCCAGCCCCAACGAGGCGCTCAACAACGGCGACCTGGACGCCAACGCGTTCCAGCACATCCCGTTCCTGAACGATCAGATCAAGCAGCGCGGGTACAAGCTGGTGTCGGTGGCCAATACGCTGATCTCGCCCATCGCCTTCTATTCGAAGAAGTACAAGTCGCTGCAGGCCTTGCCCGAGGGCGCCAAGGTCGGCATCCCCAACGACCCCAGCAACCAGACCCGCGCGCTGGTGATCCTGCGCGACCAGGGCCTGATCACGCTCAAGGACGGCTTCGATCCGGCCACGGGCACCGCCACGCTGGCCGACGTGACCTCCAACCCGCGCAAGCTCGACTTCGTCGAAAGCGCCTCGGTGGTCCTGGCGCGTTCGCTGCCCGACGTCGACACCGCCGCCATCGTCAACAGCTTCGCCTACCAGGCCGGGCTGATCGCCACCCGCGACGGCATCGCGGTCGAGAAGAAAGAGAACAACCCCTACGTCAACATCATCGCCGTGCGCGAGAAAGACAGGAACGCGCCCTGGGTGCCCGAGCTGGTCAAGGCCTATCACTCCGAGGAAGTGCGCCAGTTCATCCTGAGCAAGTACGAAGGCTCGGTGATTCCGGTCTTCTGAGCCGGAAGGCGCGGCGGCGCCAGCCGGCGCCGCCGCCATCCTCGCTCGCGGAGCGGCACGCGCCGCCGCGCGGGCGGCTCGGGAACACAGCATGATGCAACACGACATCCCCCTGGCGGATCCGGCCCTGCGGCCCGCCGCCGACGCGGCGCAAGACGCCCACATCGTTTTCGACGGACTGCAGAAGCGCTACCAGGGCCCGCGGGGCACGGTAACGGCGCTGGCCGATATCTCCTTTTCCATCGGGCGCGGCGAGGTGTTCGGCATCATCGGCCGCAGCGGCGCCGGCAAGTCGACGCTGCTGCGCTCCATCAACATGCTGGAACGCCCCAGCGCCGGCCAGGTGCGGGTCGACGGCGTGGACGTCGGCGGCCTGGACGAGGACGCGCTGGTCGGCCTGCGGCGCCGCATCGGCATGATCTTCCAGCACTTCAACCTGCTGTCGGCCAAGACGGTGGCGCAGAACGTGGCGCTGCCCTTGCGCGTGGCGGGCGTCAAGCCGGCCGAGGCGCGCGCCAAGGTCGACGCGCTGCTGGACCTGGTGGGGCTGCGCGACAAGGCGGACACCTATCCGTCCAAGCTGTCCGGCGGGCAGAAGCAGCGCGTGGGCATCGCCCGCGCCCTGGTGCATGACCCGGAGATCCTGCTGTGCGACGAGGCCACCTCGGCGCTCGACCCCGAAACCACGCAGTCGATCCTGGCGCTGCTGCGCGACATCAACCGCAAGCTGGGCCTGACGGTGGTGCTGATCACGCACGACATGGCGGTGATCCGCGAGGTCTGCCACAAGGTGCTGGTGCTGGATGGCGGCCGCAAGGTCGAGCACGGCGAAGTCTGGCGCGTGTTCGGCAATCCGCAGGCCGACGCCACCCGCGCGCTGTTGCGGCCCTTGCAGCATGACCTGCCGGCCGACCTGGCCGCGCGGCTGGTGCCGGACCTGGCGGGCCTGGCGGGCAGGGCCGGCCTGGCGGTGCTGCGCCTGCGCTTCACCGGCCAGGGCCGCCCCGAGGGCGTGTCGCTGCAGGCGCTGGCGGCGCTGGGGCCGGGCGCGACGCTGCTGCACGGCGGGCTGGACCGCCTGCGCGGCCACGCCCAGGGCAGCCTGCTGGTGTCGGTGCCGGCCGCCGTTTTACAGGAAGAGGCCGCGCGCGCCGCGCTGGTGGCCGATCAGATCGAGGTACTGGGCTATGTCGCTGCCGATGCTGGATAAATACCTGCAGGCCTTCCTGCAGACGCTGACCATGGTGGGCGTGTCCGCGCTCATCGCGATCGCCGCCGGCCTGACGCTGGCGGTGGTGCTGACCGTCACCGCGCCGGGCAACCTGTATCCGAGGCCGCGCCTGAACAAAGCGCTGTCGATCACCGTGAACACGTTCCGCGCCATCCCCTTCATCATCCTGCTGGTGGCGATGCTGCCGTTCACGCGCATGCTGGTCGGCACCACGCTCGGCACCTGGGCCGCGATCGTGCCGCTGTCGGCCAATCTGGTGCCGTTCTTCGCGCGCATCGCCCAGGTCAGCCTGAACGATGTCGACCACGGCCTGGTGGAGGCCGCGCGCGCCATGGGCTGCCGCCGCTGGCACATCGTGCGCCATGTGCTGCTGCCCGAGGCGCTGCCCGGCATCATCGGCGGCATGACCGTCAGCGTCATCGCCATGATCAACGCCTCGGCCATGGCTGGCGCGGTGGGCGCCGGCGGCCTGGGCGACCTGGCCATCCGCTATGGCTACGAGCGCTACGAGACCCGCGTGATGTTCGAAGTGATCGTGATCCTGATCGCGCTGGTCTCGATCGTGCAATTCACCGGCGAATGGCTGTCGCGCCGCGCCGACCACAAGCGCTGACGGCGCCGCGCCGTCCGCATCCCCGAGCTGATTCCCGGAGGTATCCATGTCCGACTCGCAACACCACGGCTTCGCCACCCGCGCCATCCACCTGGGCTACGACCCGCTGGACGAGCAGGGCGCGCTGTCGCCGCCGCTCTACCTGACCTCCACCTACACCCAGGACAGCATCGAGGCCTTCGACCGCATCCGCCTGGGCGAACAATCGGGCTACGTCTACGGCCGCACCCGCAACCCGACCCAGGCCCTGCTGGAAGAGCGGCTAGCCTCGCTCGAAGGGGCCGAGGCCGGCGTGGTCACCGCGTCGGGCATGGCGGCGATCTCGGCCACGCTGCTGTCGCTGCTGCAAAGCGGCGACGAGATCGTGGTCGACCAGATCGTCTACGGCACCGCCTTCACGCTGTTCGCGCAGGGGCTGCCGCGGCTGGGCATCAACGCCGTGTTCGCCGACTTCACGCGCCCGGAAACCGTGGCCGCCGCCATCGGCCCCAAGACCCGCGCGGTCTATTTCGAGACGCCGGCCAACCCCAACCTGCGGCTGGTCGACATCGCCGCCATCTCGGCCATCGCGCGCGGTAAGGGGCTGCTGACCATCGTCGACAACACCTTCGCCACGCCGGTGCTGCAACGGCCGCTGCAACACGGCGCCGACATCGTGCTGCATTCGGCCACCAAGTACCTGGGCGGCCACGGCGACCTGCTGGCCGGGGCGGTGGTCGGCCGCAAGCAGCACATCGACGCGATCCGCCTGCAGGGGCTGCGCTATTTCACCGGCGCGACGCTGTCGCCGTTCACCGCCTTCCTGGTGCTGCGCGGCCTGAAGACGCTGGAATTGCGGGTCGAGCGTCACAGCGAATCGGCATTGAAGGTGGCGAAGTTCCTGCGCGAACACGCGGCGGTGGCCGACGTGTTCTATCCGGGCCTCGCGGGCACGGCCGGCGCCGAGATCGCGCAGCGCCAGCAGGCGGCCGGCGGCGGGCTGGTGGCGTTCGAGTTGAAGGGCGGGCTGGCCGCGGGCCGGCGCCTGCTGAACAGCCTGAAGCTGGCGCGCATCGCCGTCAGCCTGGGCGATCCGGAAACGCTGATCCAGCATCCGGCCACCATGACGCACGCCAGCTACACGGCCGAGGATCGTGAAAAGTATGGTCTGTCGGAAGGCCTGCTGCGCTTGTCGGTCGGGCTGGAAACCGCCGCCGACATTCTGGCCGATCTCAAGCAGGGGCTGGATCAGGCGGCAAGCTGACGCGTGATCGCGTCCGGCCCGCCTTCGCGCCCGGGCGCGCTGGCCTCGGGAGCGCCGTGCCCGCCATGGGCCGGACGTTCATGGGCCAGGGCGGTCGGGCCGCGGTTCACCCGGGACGCCATCGGGGGCGTCAACGCAGCACCGAGGTCAGGCTGTCGAATTGCTGCGATTCCAGCCGCGCCCGTTCCTCCGTCAACTGGCGCACCGCCAGTTGATGCGCGCGGAACCGGTTCAACAGGCTGTCGCGGTCGAACACGATCTCGTTGTGCTCCACGCGCCACGCGCGGCGGTTGTCGTCGAGCAGGTTGATCATCTTTTCGAATTCGTCCAGCGTCTGGCGCTCCAGGTCCCAGTTGCGCGCCAGCGTCGCCTTCTGCTGCGGGCGCGCCTTGATCGCGCCCTCGACCATGCGGTTCTTCTGCTCCTCGCTCAGGTCGAGCGTGCGGATGGTGACAGGCACGTCCGCCAGCAGCCGCTGGTTCTGCTGGCTGTATTTCCGCACCACGCGCTGCGATTGCTCCAGGATCAGCCGGCTTTCCACCATGCCGCGATCGCGCGCCAGCCGGTTGGGGATGAACAGTTCGGACAAGCGCACCTCGTCCAGTTCGCGCATGTAGGCGCGGTACTGCGCCACGCGCTGCGCCAGAAGGATCTTGACGCCGCGTTCGATCTCGCCATACACGCCGCGCGCCTTGGGCGTGGTGTCGATGTCGGGCACGTCGCCGGGCGGGTGGTCGGGGGCGTTGAGCGCGGCGCGCATCCATTCGCCGGTGCGGCGGATCTCGGCCAGCGCGGTGGCCTTCTGCGCTTCGCGGTAGGCCGAGAGGCCGGCCAGGGTGGCGGCGACCGCCGCCAGTACCAGGCCCGTGGCGAAGGCGATGCGCATGCGGTGCAGCGGGGTGCGGAAGCGCTTGAACAGCGACAGCGCCGCGATGGCGATGGCGGCGGGCAGCAGCAGCGCGAGGGCGCTGCCGAACGCGCTGCCGACCCGATAGCCCAGCGCTTCGGCGGCGTCAGCCCCGACGGGCGCGCTATCGCGCTTGAACGCAAGCACGGCCAGCCACAAGCCGAGGTACAGGATCCAGGTCCAGGCGCGCAGCGCGCGGCTCGGCCGCGGTCGCGCGGGGGCGGTGGCCAGCGCGGGCGATGGCGGCGTGTCGGCGCCTTCCGGACTCAAGGTGGGTTCTGTACGCGTGTCCACGGAAGCGGCGATCACGAAATATTTAGCATCAGATGTTACCGTGCGACCTTTTCAGGCGCAATGCGGATCGCGCCGCCAGCCCACCCATTCGCCCTCGCCGGCGAAGTGGCGAGGTCCCCGCGCCGCGACCGCCAGGCCATCGCGCAGCGCGCGCCGGTCCAGGCCTGGCATGTGCCGCAGCAGGGCGGCCGGCAGGGCGTCGGGATCGAGATGTTCCTGGCCGAATTCCACCGCCATCAATGCGCCTTCGTCGCGTACCCGGAGATACCAGAGTCCTTCCATGCAATCACCGATCCACGGGTCCGGAAACAGCGCCGGGGTGAAGCGGAAACCGAATTCGCAGACATCGTCCCATGGCCAGAACTGGCGGCGGCCCGGGCCGTCGGCGGGGCCAAGGGCGCGAGTGAAGCCGGCGTCGTCGAACTGGATGGTTTCGGCGTACGGATCGGGCGGGGCGGGCGGGCCGTCGAGCAGGCGTCTGAGCAGGGACCACATGCAAGGGAAAGGAGCGGGGGGAAGGCTGCAGTGTAGCGGCGGCCATGCCGCCACGGGGCGCGGCCCGGGCCTGATATTGCTGCAAGAATGTTACAAGCATTGATGCACGTCAATCCCATGCGCCGTAGCGCGCGTTAGGGTTGAAGTTTTTCCTGACGGGTCGCCGGCGACTGCCCGGCCAACCGGAATCGGACCTCACGCGCAGCAAGGACAGTACTGATGACAGACAAGACCCCGCAAGCTTCCGAGCAGAACCTGGCCGCGGCCGACGGCAAGGCCGAGGCGCGGCCGCGGCGCGCCGCCAAGCGCACCGCCGGCGCGCGCGCGCCCGCCGGCAAACGCGGCCCGTCCGCGACGCGCGCCGCGGGCAAACCCACGGCGGCGGCCGCCGCCAATCGCGGCCAGGACACCGCCAGGGCGGGCGCCGCCAGGCGCACCGCGTCGCGCCAGGCCGTCTCCGGCGTCACCACGCCCGCCGGCCTGCCCGCCATCGAGCCCGCGATCCAGGCCCACAAGCGCGTCAATGCGCGCGAGGTCGCCGCGCGCCAGGAAACCACCGCGGTGCTGGCCGACATCGCCCGCCGCTATCAGGTGGGCGAAGCCGGCGAAGCCCACGAGGCGCTGCGTTCGGTGATCGAGGAACTGTCGCCCGACGATGCGCTGGCCGTGCATCGCGCGCTGCTCGAAGCCAACGCGCAGGCCGCCGGCGCGCGCCGCAATCCCGACGAGGAGCTGGCGACCGATTGGCGCGAAGGCATCTATCCCTACCGCCGTCGCATGCTGCGGCGCAATTATGAAAAGCAGAAATACGCGCTGCAGGTCGAGCTGCTGAAGCTGCAGGCCTGGGTCAAGGCCACCGGGCAGCGCGTGGTGATCCTGTTCGAAGGCCGCGACGCGGCCGGCAAGGGCGGCACCATCAAGCGCATGATGGAACACCTGAACCCGCGCGGCGCGCGCGTGGTGGCATTGGAAAAACCGTCGGACACCGAACGCGGCCAGTGGTACTTCCAGCGCTACGTGCAGCACCTGCCGACCGCCGGCGAGATCGTGATGTTCGACCGCTCCTGGTACAACCGCGCCGGCGTCGAGCGCGTGATGGGATTCTGCTCGCAGGACGAATACCTGCAGTTCCTGCGCCAGGTGCCCGACTTCGAACGCCATCTGGTCACCAGCGGCATCCACCTGGTCAAGTTCTGGTTCTCGGTCAGCCAGGAGGAGCAACGCCGCCGCTTCATGCAGCGCAAGGTGCATCCGCTCAAGCAATGGAAACTGAGCCCCGTGGACCTGGCCTCGCTGGACAAGTGGGACGACTACACCCGCGCCAAGGAGGCGATGTTCGCGCACACCGACACGGCCGACGCGCCGTGGATCGTGGTCAAGTCCGACTGCAAGAAGCGCGCGCGCCTGAACGCCATGCGCTACGTGCTCAGCCGCTTGCCGTACGAAGGCAAGAGCGGCGCGCCGGAACTGGCGCTGGATCCCTTGATCGTGGGGCGGGCGCTGTAGGCGCGCTGCGCGCGGGCGCGGCCTACTTGCCGCGCATCTGGTCGATGAGCCGCCGGTCGCGCTTGGTCGGCCGGCCCGCCGCGATGTCCAGCGCGGGCTCGGGCGCCAGGCGCCGCATCTCGGCCGCGCGTTCGCGCGCGGCCACGCTTTCCGGAGTTTCCTCGTACAGCTGGCGCGCCACCGGCGCCGGACCGCGCGCGCCGCTGACGGCCACCACGCGCACGTGCACCGCCGGGTCTTCCTTGCGGATGCTGACCACATCGCCCGCGCCGACCTCGCGCGCCGGCTTGGCCGGCTGGCCATTGACCTGCACGCGGCCCTTGCCGATTTCGTCCACCGCCAGGCTGCGCGTCTTGTAGAAGCGCGCCGCCCACAGCCATTTGTCGATCCGGATCTTTTCCATCGTCGTCATCGCGAAGTCTTGCTCTCAATCGCACATGATAGCGGCTGGCGTCACGACGCCTCGCGCAGCAGCGCGGCGAAGCTGCTGGCGGGCAGGGCGCGGCTGAACAGGAACCCCTGCATGGCGTCGCAGCCTTCCTCGATCAGCATCTGGCGCTGCGCCTCCGTCTCCACCCCTTCGGCCAGCGTGCGCATGCCCAGCGAGTGCGCCAGCCGCACCACGCCGCGGATCACGGCGGTGGCGGTGGGCACCTTGCCCAAGGCCCAGACGAACGACTGGTCGATCTTGAGCGTGTCGATCGGCAGCCGCACCAGGTAGGCCAGGCTCGAATAGCCCGAACCGAAATCATCCAGCGATGCCGAGATGCCGGCCTCGCGCAAGGCGGACAGAATGCCCGAGGCTTTCTCGACATCGCTCATCAGCGAGTTCTCGGTGACCTCCACGTCCAGCAGCGTCGGCGGCACGCCATGCGCCTTGGCCAGGTGCACGATGGTGTTGGCCAGGTCGGGCGCGACCAGTTGCCGCGCCGACAGGTTGAATGAGATGCGCGGCACCGGCAGGCCCTCGGCCAGCCATTCGCTGATGTGCAGGCAGGTGGCGTTGGCCACCCATTCGGTCAGCGCCGATTCCAGCGGCGAATCCAGGATCACGTCCAGGAAGGCGGCCGGCCCCAGCAGGCCGCGGGTCGGATGGCGCCAGCGCAACAGCGCCTCGGCGCCGCACAGCGAGCCGTCGTGCATGCTGACCTGCGGCTGGAAGTGCAGTTCGAACTGGTTGAGGGTCAGCGCGCCCTGGATGTCGCCGCGCAGCGACAGGCGCGCGCCCAGGCCCTGCATCAGTTCGCGGTGATAGACCCGCACCTGGAAACGGCCGGCCGACTTGGCCGCGTACATCGCCGCGTCGGCGTAGTTCAGCAGCATTTCGGCCGATTCGCCAGGCGAGTTCATCAGCGCGATGCCGATGCTGGCGCCCAGCGACACCGAGCGGCCGTGCACGTCGCTGGGGCGCGACAGGGAATTCAGGATTGAATTGGCCAGGGCCTCGGCCGCGCGTTCGTTGGTGCCGCGCAGCACCAGCAGGAATTCGTCGCCGCCGACGCGCGCGCAGAAGATGGAAGGCGTCAGGAACTTGCGCAGGCGTTCGGCCACGTCGCACAGCAACAGGTCGCCCTCGGCGTGGCCGAAGGCGTCGTTGACTTCCTTGAAGCGGTCCAGGTCCAGGAACAGCACCGCCAGCGTGGCGCCCTGCGCGGCCAGCGCGGGCTCGGCCTCGGCGATGGCGGCGGACAGCGTGTCCATGCATTGGCGCCGGTTGGGCAAGCCGGTGAGGTAATCGTGGGTGGCCTGGTACTTGAGCTGCGCGGTTTCCTCGCGCTCGCGCGAGACATCGCGGAACAGCACGGCCAGGCCGCCATCGTGGGCGAAGGCGCGCGCCTCGAACCAGGTGGCCAGGGGCGCGTAGTAGCCGGTGTGGCTGGCGGGGTGGCCGGTCTGCATGGCGCCGCGGCAGGCATCGTAATAGCCGGTGCCGACCAGGTCCGGGCAACTGTCCCACAGGCCTTGCCCGATCAGGTCCTGCCTGCCGCGACGCAGCAGCCGTTCGGCGCTCGGGTTGAGGTAGCGGACGCGCCAATCGCGATCCAGGGACAGAAAGCCATCCGTCAGGGCGTCGAGCGTGGCGCCGTCGGCGCCGGCGACCGTGTTGGCGGCGGGGGAGGAGTCGTTGCTGGCTTGGTTCATCTCGTTGCGGATATCCCTGAGCACGATCGCGATGTGCTGTTTTATCGCATCGGCAGGCCGCCGTAAAACCAAAAAAAGGCGCCCCGAAGGGCGCCCAAGACCGGCAAACCGGTATGCGGGCGCATGGCGCCCGCCAGGACTCAATCCAGTTTCAGGCCGGCTTCCTTGACCACGCGCTGCCACTTCTCGATCTCGGCGCGGCGGAAGGTGTCCAGCTCGGCCGGCGTCGAGCCGATCGGCTCGGCGCCGATGCCTTCGAGCTGTTCCGCGATCTGCGGATCCTTCAGCACTTTGGCCAGGGCCTGCGACACCTGGTTGACGATTTCCGGCGGCGTGCCGGCGGGCGCGAACACCGCGTTCCATTCGTAGGTTTCATAGCCGGGCACGCCGGATTCGGCGATGGTGGGCAGGTCCGGCGCGGCCTTGGAACGTTGCGCGCCGCCAACGGCCACCGCGCGCAGCTTGCCGTTCTTCACGTGCTGCCAGGCCGAGCCCATGCTGGCGAACATCACCGGCACCTGGCCCGACATCACGTCGATCATGGCCGGGCCGCCGCCCTTGTAAGCGACGTGCTGCAGCTGGGTCTTGGCCAGCAGGTTGAACAGTTCGCCGGCCAGGTGCTGGGCCGAGCCGGGGCCGGCCGAGGCAAAGTAGACATGGTCCTTGGCGTCGGGCTGGCCCAGTCGGATCAGGTCGGCCACGGTCTTCACTTCGTACGACGGCGTCACCACCAGCACGTTGGGCACGCGCAGCAGCAGCGACACCGGCGCGAACGCGGTCAGGGTGTCGAACTGCATCTTGGGGTGCAGTGCCGGATTCTGCGCGTGGTTGGAGGCGTCCAGCATCAGCGTGTAGCCATCGGGCTGGGCCTTGGCGACCACCGCGCCGCCGATCATGCCGCCGGCGCCGCCGCGGTTTTCAATGACCACCGGCTGGCCCAGTTCGGCCGCCAGCTTGGGGCCGATCAGGCGGGCCACCACGTCGACCGTGCCGCCGGGCGGGTAGGTCACGACCAGGGTGACGGCGCGCTCGGGATAGGCGGCGGATGCCGTGCCGGCGGCGCCGGCCAGCACACCGGCGGCGGCCAGCAGGCTGGCGCGGCGCGCGAGGCGTTTGAACAGAGGGGTCATTGGAATTCTCCTTGGAATTGGAACAGCCGCAGCGGCGTGTCGGCGAGTACGACGCGCCGCTGCGCGGGGTCATCGATCCAGTCGTCCAGCCACTGCGTGGCAGCGGGATAGGACGCCAGGTGGCGATGCTCGGTGTGGGGCCAGTCGCTGCCCCACATCAGGTGGGCGGGCGTGTAGGCGTCCAGCAATTGCCGCGCGGCCTCGCGGCCCGACGTGGCACAGGCGGCGCCGGTCCAGTTGCGGTAGGGGGCCGACAGCTTGACCCAGACGCGGCCGCTGCCAGCTTGCCGCAGCAGATACTGGAAACCGGGGTCGGCGATGCCAAGTGCCGGCTCGGGACGGCCGAAGTGGTCGACCACCACGCGGCAGCCGGCTTGCAGCAAGGCCGGCATGATATCGGCCAGGCGCGCCGCCTGCACATGGACCTCGACATGCCAGCCGAGCGCGTTGACGCGGTCGAGCAGGTGGCGCCAGGCGCGCGCCGCCAGGTCGGGCAGGTCCAGCCCGATCAGGTTCAGGCGGATGCCGACCACGCCGGCCTCGGCCAGGGCGCGCAGCCCGGCGTCGTCGATGGAGGGATCCACCACCGCCACGCCGCGCAACCGCGCCGGCGCGGCGCGCAGCGCCTCGAGCAGATGGCTGTTGTCGGTGCCCAGGAAGCTGGGCTGCACCAGTACGCCGTGCGACAGCCCGTGCGCGTCCAGCAGGCCCAGGTACTGGGCCAGGGTGGCGTCGTAGTCGGGCGTGTGGCGGCGAGTGTCCGCCAGCGCCAGGCCCTGGTGAAAGACGTGGGCGTGGGTGTCGACGGCGGCGCCGGTGACCGGTGGGGGCAAGGCTGTCTCCTGCGATGTTCTGTATGGGCACCAAGAAGGTGCGCATCTGTAAGGTTCTGTAAGCCGGATTCTAGGCAGACAAGGTATAGTTTTCTATTCTGTAAAACCGCTTTATTTATATTGGATTGATATGGAAACCCGGCATCTGCGGTATTTCCTGGCGGTGGTCGACCACGGCAGCGTCAGCCGCGCGTCGGAATGGCTGGGCATCGCGCAGCCGGCCTTGAGCCAGGCCTTGGGACGCATGGAGAAGGATCTGGGCGTGCGCCTGTTCGAGCGTTCGCGCCAGGGGTCCACGCCAACGCCGGCGGCCCTGGCCATCCTGGAAGATGTGCGCGCCAGCATCGCCCGCATCGATGCCGCCGCGCGCCGCGCCCAGGAGATCGGCCGTGGCAGCGCCGGCCAGCTGACGGTGGGATTGGTGTCGTCGGCGCTGTTCAACACCCTGCCGCGGGCGCTGCGCGAACTGCGGCGCCAGGCGCCCGGCGTGCGCGTGATCCTGCGCGAGATGAGCAACGCCGAGCAGGCCGAGGCCCTGCAGACCGGCGAGATCGACATCGGCCTGATGCATACGCCGGTGGCGGTGGGCGGCCGCATGCGCGAGCGCCAATTGTTGCGCGAGCGGCTGGTGGCGGCGGTCCCGGACGAGTTCGACGTGGCCGCCGACGGCCAGGTCTCGATGGCGCAGATCGCGCGGGCGGGCCTGGTGATGTACCCGCAATCGCAGTTGCCGGCGTTCTACGCCGACATCCTCGATGCCATGCGCAAGGGCGGCCACGACGCCCACGTGGCGCAGGAGGCCAACCGCACGCTGACCGTGCTGGCCTGCGTGGCCGGCGGCTGCGGCGTGGCGCTGCTGCCCAGCTGGATCCGGTCAATGGATTTCAGCGGCGTGCGCTTCTGCGAGGTGCGCGACGGCGATCGCCTGCCCAGCTTCGACCTCAGCGCCATCTGGCCCGCCCGCTCGGTGCCGACCCTGGCGGACCTGTTCGCCAATCTGGACCTGGGCGGCCACTGAGCCGTCCCCGCCGACGGCGAAGACTTAAGCCACGCTTAAGACGGCGCTTGCGCCGGAACCGCGCCGCCCGTGTCGTTCTAAACAGAAACGACATCGACGGGTGGATGCATGGACCTGGATTGGCAGCAACAGTTGTGGGAAAGCGCGCTGTGGATGGCGCGCGCCTTCGGCATCAGCGCCATCGCGCTGGCGCTGGTGGCGTTCGCGCTGTCGCGCTGGACCGATTGGGGGCGCAAGTTCTGGCGCCTGGCCTGGCCCTACCTGACGCCGCGACGCAGCTGGCGCCCGCTGCTGACGCTGGCCGCGCTGCTGTTCCTGGCCATGTTCTCGGTTCGCATGACGGTGCTGTTTTCCTTCTGGTACAACGGTTTCTACAGCGCTCTGCAGGCGCTCGACGCGCACGCGTTCTGGCGCTTCCTGGGCATCTTCGCGGTGCTGGCCACGGTGCACGTGGTGCGCACCCTGATCGACAGCTACGCCGGCCAGGCGTTCGACATCCACTGGCGCGTCTGGCTCAACGACCGGCTGACCGGCGACTGGCTGGCCGCGCGCGCCTACTACCGCGGCCATTTCGTGGCCGAACCGGTGGACAACCCCGACCAGCGCATCGAGCAGGACATCGCCGCGTTCGTGACCGGCTCGCGCACGCTGGCGATCGGCGCGCTCAGCGCCGTGGTCTCGCTGGTGGCGTTCACCGCGATCCTGTGGAACCTGTCCGGCGCGCTGGACGTGGCGGGGGTGGAGATCCCGCGCGCCATGGTGTTCATGGTGTACCTGTACGTCATCGTGGCCACGCTGTTCGCGTTCCGCATCGGCCGGCCGCTGATCCTGTTGAATTTCCTGTCCGAACGGCTGACCGCCAATTTCCGCTACGCGTTGCTGCGCTTGCGCGAGAACGCCGAGAACGTGGCCTTCTACCAGGGCGAGGCGGTCGAGCGCGCCACGCTGTGGACGCGCTTCTCGGCCTACATCGCCAACCTGTGGGCGCGCGTGTACCGGGGCCTGAAATTCGATGGCTTCAACCTGGTGGTGAGCCAGGTGGCGGTAGTGTTTCCGTTTCTGCTGCAGGCGCAGCGCTTCTTCAGCGGCGCGATCAAGCTGGGCGACGTGATGCAGACCTCGCAGGCGTTCGGCCAGGTGCAGGATTCGCTGTCGTTCTTTCGCACCTCGTACGATGCCTTCGCGCAGTATCGCGCCACGCTCAACCGCCTGGCCGGCTTTCTGGACGCCAACGCGGCCGCGCGCGCGCTGCCCGTCATCGAGGCGCAGCCCTTGCCCGACGCGCTGGAGATCTCCGGGCTTGAGGTGTCGCATCCCGATGGCCGGGTGTTGTTGCGGAACCTCGATCTATCGCTGCGTCCGGGGCAGGCGCTGTTGATCAAGGGGCCGTCCGGGAGCGGCAAGACCACCTTGCTGCGCGCGGTGGCGGGCCTGTGGCCCTATGCGCGCGGAATCGTGCGGCGGCCGCGGGGAGCGGCGGCGCTGTTCCTGTCGCAACGGCCCTATCTGCCGCTGGGCAGCCTGCGCGATGCCGTGGCCTATCCCGGGCAGGCGCGGGCTGGCGACGATGCGCGCCTGGCATCGGCTTTGCGCTCGGTGAACCTGGGGCACCTGGTCGACCGGCTGGATCACGAGGCCGACTGGTCGCGCATCCTGTCGATCGGCGAACAGCAGCGCGTGGCGTTCGCGCGGGTGCTGTTCAACCGGCCGGCCATCGTGTTCCTGGACGAGGCCACCTCGGCCACCGACGAAGGATTGGAACACATGCTGTACGGTTTGCTGCGCGAGCAGCTGCCGCTCGCCATGCTGGTCAGCGTCGGCCATCGCGGCACGCTGGACGCGTTCCATACCCATAGGCTGAGCCTGGATGGAGCGGGCGGTTGGGCCATGGCGCCGGTGCGGGCGAGGGCAAGCGTTTCCTGTCCGTGCCGTGAAGGGGCGCAGGACGCCGTGAGCGCGGGCGCCTGCGTTGCCGGTTCCCGCTGATCCGGACAGTCCGATAGCCTGGGCGCACCGTCTTGGTGCGGATGCGGCCGGGCCGGCGCCGAACTGTTAAGAAGTTAGGAAAGCATGTTCCGCGGGCCGGCCATCATGCTGCAATCTGGCTCATGCACGGACTATCGCGGTGACGCGAAGGTCGATACGCCTGAATCGCATGGGAACCCCGCATGGAAAAGACTTACGACAATTATGTGGCGCAGCTTCGCCATCTTCTGGACGCCGAGCCCGGCGTCGGGTTGGCCTTTGGCGCCAACCTGGTGGCGGCGCTGGTGGGTGGCCAACCCGTCTGGTTCGACCGGGGCGAGGGCCTATGCTATCTCGGCGATTTCGATGCCGATGCCTGGCGGGGAGAAGCCTGGGAAGGCCAGACCGTCGAGGAGACCTGGCGCGTCCTGCAATATCCCCGGTTCGTACGGCTGCGCATGGCGCGGCAGGACGGGATGCCGGCAGTGGCGCGGGGGCGTTCCCTGGCGCATTGACGCTAGGTCCCGACCCGCAGCGGCCCGGTCAGCTTGCGCAGCGCCGCGATCACGCTTTGCGCGGTGATGCGGCCGGTCTTGGGGTTGGCCGACGGGATGTTCTGGATCTCCATCGAGAACGAGGCGGCGTCGGACACCACTTCGACGCGGTGCACGTTGCGCTCCAGTGACGGATCGGCCCAGATTTCCAGCGTGGTGCGGTCCGGGCCGATGCCGGCCAGCGACACGCTCACGGCCACGTTCAGGTTGGCCGGGAAGCCCACCGCCGCCTCGCGCGGCGAGCCGCGGAAGATCAGGCGCGGTTCGGTGATGCCGTCGATGTCGATATTGTTCTCGGTCAGGTAGGGCGCGCCCAGCAGGCCTCGCACCGGCTTGCGCGTGATCATCGTGACCGAGTGGATCTCGCCCTCGGCGGCGGCGGTGATCGCGTCCAGGCCCAGGATGGCGCCGGACGGCACCAGGATCTGGCCGTGGTGGCGGCGCGCGACCTCGATCAGGTCGTCGTGGCGCAGCAGCGCGCCGGAACTCAGCACCACCAGCTTCTTGCCGGCCGTCAGCACCGGCTCGGCCAGTTCGCGGAACACGGCGGCGGGGGCGCATTCGACCACCACGTCGCAATGGTCGGCCAGCGCGCCGATGGTGGTGAATACCGGCTTGGCGTTGCGCCAGGCCACCGCGGGCGCGGCCTGGGGATCGCGCACGGCCACGGCGGCCAGCGTCAGGCCGGGCAGCCCGGCGTCCAGGGATTGCGCCACGGCCTGGCCGATGGCGCCGAAGCCGGCGATGCCGACGCGGTAGCTGTTCATGGAAGATTCCGGAGGAAGGGGCGCGAAGGCGCCATCAGGTTCGCGGGCCGGCCGGCGTCAGCGTGGCCGGCCAGGGTCGGCGGTCACTGTAGCGAGGGGCCGGGCGGGCGTCAATCATCGCCGGGCTTACACTCGCGGTCTGTGCCATGCATTCATCGCCAAGGAGAAGGGCCATGCGGATTTCCGCCGAAACCCCCGACGACATCGACGCCATTTTCACGCTGACGCAGCAGGCGTTCGCGGATCATCCGCACAGTCAGCAGACCGAGGGTTACATCATCGACGCGCTGCGCGCGGCCGGCGCGCTGACGCTGTCCCTGGTGGCGCGCGAGGACGGCAGGGCCGTGGGCCACATCGCCTTTTCGCCTGTCGCGATCAGCGACGGCGCGGCGGATTGGCATGGGCTCGGGCCGCTGGCGGTGCTGCCCGCGATGCAGGGGCGCGGCATCGGCGCGGCCTTGATCGAGGCTGGCCTGGCCGCGCTCAAGGCGCGCGGCGCGGCCGGCTGCGTGGTGATGGGCGATCCGGCGTACTACACGCGCTTCGGCTTCACGGCGACGCCGGCGCTGACCTACCCCGGCGTGCCGCCGGCGTACTTCATGGCGCAGGCGTTTACCCAGCCGGCGCGGGGCGAGGTGACGTACCACGCGGGCTTCGCGGCTACCGGGCCGGTGGCGTGAATTCCCGCCCCGTGTAGTCGGGTGCGACCGTGATCTCGCCGCGCGCCAGGCGCGCCGACCAGTCGTCGAGCGCGCGGCGCTCTTCGGCCGAGACGTCCGCGCCCAGCCGCAGCCGCAGCGATGCGTCCGCTTCCAGGCCGAAATGCGTGACCGCGCCGACCCGCAGCGCGCCGGCGGCATGATCGGCCGCGGCCCGTTCGACGCACAGCCCCGAGTCGGCCAGCGCCGACGCCAGGTACACGGCCGGGTCGCGCGCCACCCAGTCCAGCACATTGCCGATCTGCCACAGACCGCGGCGGCGGCAGGCGCGGGTGATGCCGTCGCGGCCGCCATCCATCATTGCGAACACCACGCGGGCGCCGTTGGCCGCCAGCGCGTCGGTCCAGGCCTCGGCCAGTGCCGGGTCGTGCTGGTTGCCGCAGAAGCCGGTCAGCGGATCCTGCCCGCGCACACGGCGCACGCCGTCGGCATAGGCGGCGCGGCCCTTCAGCCCGGGCCGCACGCGTTCTCCCGACAGATGCGCGGCGCCGCCGCGCAGGCCCGCCAGCACGCCGGCCAGGAAGGCCGTGTGCTCCTGCAGGATTTCATAGGACGCGACATTGGCCGCATGGTGGCTGCCCTGGGTGATGGCGAACTGCGTGTCCGGAAAGCGCGGCGCCACCCGCGCCACCGGCACATCGCCCTGGCCGCCATGCACGATGACGAGGTCGGGGGCGTCCGCGCACAGCGCCGCCAGGCGCTTGGCGCGCGCATCGGGGTCGTTGTCCGCGATCCATTCCACCTGCAGGGCGTGGCCCGCGCGCGCGGCGCGCGCCGCACCCTGCACGGCGGCTTCGTTGAACCCGCCCCGGCCGGCCTGGCCGAACAGCACCAGCAACCGGCGCACGCTCACAGGCTGGCTCCGGTCGCCCGCACCACCGGGCCCCAGGTATCGGCCTGGCGGCGCACGAATTCGGCGAATTCGGCGGGCGACTTCTGCGCCAGCACGAAGCCCTGGCCTTCCAGCTTGGTGCGGATATCGGGGGTGCGCAGCACCTGCGTCAAGGCGTCGTACAGGCGTTCGCTGACGGCGTCGGGCAGGCCCGCCGGGCCAGACAGGCCGACGAAATTCTCGGCCACCAGGCCGGGATAGCCCAGTTCGCCCACCGCCGGAATCTCCGGCGCCTGCGGCACGCGCTGCGCGGTGGTCACGGCCAGCAGGCGCAATTGGCCGGTGCGCAGGAACGGCAGGTTCTGCGGCAGCGCGTCGACCGCGAAGCGGATCTGTCCGCCCAGCAGGTCGTTGCGCATCGCGCCCGAACCCTTGTACGGAATGTGTTCGAGCCGCGCGCCGGTCTGGCGCGCGTACAGTTCGCCGACGATCTGGCCGACCGACGCCAGGCCGCCGCTGCCGTACTGCACCGGCGCCGGCTGCGCCTTGATCCACTCGGTCAGTTGCGCGAAGGTCTCGACCGGCACCGACGGATGCACCACGAACGCGGTCGGCACCGCGCCCAGGTAGGCCACGTGGCGGAAGCTGGCCAGCGGATCGTAGTGGTGCTGCGGCATCAGCGCGGGCGAGATCGACAGCGGCGCCGAGTTCGACATCAGCAGGGTGTAGCCGTCGGCCGGCGCCTGCGCCACCTGTGTCGCGCCGATGGTGGAACCGGCGCCGGGGCGGTTGTCGATGACGATCGATTGCCCCAGCAGGTCGCCCAGCGCCGGCGCGATGACGCGCGCGGCGATGTCGCTGGCGCCGCCCGGCGGAAACGTCACCACCAGGCGGATGGGCCGCTCGGGCCAGGCGGCGGCGCGCGCCCGGCGCGGACGCGCAAGCGGCAGGGCCAGCGTGCTGGCGAGCAGGAATCGGCGGCGGGAGATCGGCATGGCGGGTCGGCGCTTTGGCGGCAAAGGGCCGTACTGTAGGAAACCATGCCGTCCGCCACAAAGACTTTATGGCGGTTTGCTTATGCCCGACGCGTATCGCGGCGGACGGGGCGCGCGTCTTGCGCTTGCGCCGCCCGTCGCGCCGCCGGCAGAGCGCGGGCGGCGGGGGCCCGTGGTCAGCCGCCTTGCCTGGCCTTGGCCATGTAGTCGACCGTCAGGTTGGACAATGCGCGCACGCCGTTGACCAGGCCCGACTCGTCCACATAGAAGCGCGGCGAATGGTTGGGCGCGGCGGTGTCGGGATTGACGTCCTTGGGCGTGACGCCAAGGTAGAAGAACATGCCCGGCACCTTCTCCTGGTAGAACGAGAAGTCCTCGGACGCCGTCGACTTGGGCTGCAGGCCGTAGTTGCCTTCGCCCGCCACGCGCCGCAGCGTGCCGCCCATCTCCTCGGTCAGGCCGGGATTGTTGACGGTGGCGTTGTACAGCTCCACCACCCGCACGTCGGCCTTGGCGCCGGCGCTTTGCGCGATCTGCGTGGCCGTGCGCTCGATGCGCTGGTGGATGTCCTTCTTCATGCCCTCGTCATACGTGCGGATGGTGCCCGTCATGGCGACGCTGTCCGGCACGATGTTCATGCGGTTGCCGCCGTGGATCGCGCCCACGGTGATGACGGCCGGCTCCAGCATGCTGTTGATCTGGCGGCTGGGAATGGTCTGCAGGCCCAGGATGATCTGCGAGCTGACCACGATCGGGTCGATGCCCGACCACGGCCGCGCGCCGTGCGTCTGCTTGCCGGTGACATCAATCCAGAACTGGTCGGCCGCGGCCATCGCCGGGCCGCTGCGCCACGACAGCTTGCCCACCGGATAGCTGCTGGAGACATGCAGGCCGAAGATCGCGTCGACCTTGGGATTGTCCAGCACGCCTTCCTGCACCATCATCTTGGCGCCCCAGATCTTCTTGCCGTCCGGCTCGAAGTCGGCGGGACTCTCCTCGGCCGGCTGGAAGATGAACTTGACGCTGCCGGGCAACTGGTCCTTCATGCCGGCCAGCACTTCGGCGGTGGCCATCAGGATGGCGGTGTGGGCATCGTGGCCGCAGGCGTGCATCACGTCCACTTCCTTGCCCAGGTAGGTGCCCTTGGCCTGCGAGGCGAACGGCACGTCCACCTGCTCCTTGACCGGCAGCGCGTCCATGTCGGCGCGCAGCGCCACCACCGGGCCGGGCTTGCCACCCTTTAGCAGCGCCACCACGCCGGTCCCGGCCACGCCGGTCTTCACTTCCATGCCGAGCGCGCGCAGATGGTCGGCCACCAGCTTGGACGTGCGCGTTTCCTGGTTGCCCAGTTCGGGATGCTGGTGGATGTCGCGGCGCCAGGCGATGAGCTTGTCTTCGATGGCCTTGGCGCGCTGGTCGATCTGCGCGGCCAGTTCCGGCATGGGCGCCGGCGCCAGCGGCCCTTGCGTGCCGGGCGCGCTTTGCGCGGCGGCGGCGCCGCTCAACGCCAGGTGCGCGGCCAGCGCCAGCGGGGCCAGGCGGAACAGGATCTTGCGGTGTTGCATGGCATGTCTCCTCTTGGTTGTTAACCTGTTATTGGGCGGAGATATTACCGGAGCGCATGCGCGGCGGCGCGCTTGTTACGCCTGCTTAAAAACGCCGCTGTTTGATTCCGGGCGCTGGAATTCCGCGCCTTGGAATTGCGCGCCCCGCCTGGGTTTGGACGACTCGCCGCGCGCCCCGCGCGGTTTCGTCGGAGTCGCGCGGCAACGGGTCGCGCGGCGCGGCGTCCAGCGTTACCGCGACAAGGCCCGCGCCTGTCGCTTACGCGGCCCGCAGCACCGGCCGCGCGCCGCGCGTGACCCACAGCAGCACCAGCGCCGCCAGCAGCGAGGCCACGCCGGCGCCAGCCATGGCGGCATGGAAACCGCTGGCCAATGCGTCGGCGAACAACGCCGCCACGCCATCGGGTTGCGCCGGCAGCGCGTGCCGGGTGACCGCCACGCGCGCCACCGCCTGCGCATCCGGCTGGCCCAGCCGCGCCAGCGCCGCGGCCAGGTGCTCGACCGCGCGGCTGCTCATCAGCGCGCCGAGCAGCGCGATGCCGATGGTCATGCCGGTCTGGCGCAGCGCATTCATGGTGGCCGAGGCCATGCCCGAGCGCTCGCGCGGCACGGTCGCCATCACCGCCATGCTGGTGGCCGGCACCGACAATCCCATGCCCAGGCCCAGCAGCACCATCAGCGAACCCGACAGCGCATAAGGCGTGTGGGCGTCGAAGCGCATCATGCCCAGCATGGCCGCGCCGACCATGGCATAGCCCGCGATCATCAGCCGCGGCAGGCCGAAGCGCTGGTTCAACCGGCCGAACACCGTCGACACGATGCCGGTGGCCACGAACTGCGGCGCCAGCTGCCAGCCCGTCTCCAGCGGCGTCAGGCCGCGCACGTGCTGCAGATAGAGCGAGAAGAAGAACAGGCTGCTGTAGGCGCCGAATCCCATCACGAACGAGGCGAAGTTGGTGCTGGCGAAGCCCGCGTCGCGGAACAGGCCCAGCGGCAGAATGGGACGCGCCACGGTGTGCTCGACCCACAGGAAGGCGACCAGCCCGAGCGCGGCCACGGCCAGCGCGGCGAGGGTGGCCGGCGCCTGCCAGCCGTGTTCGCCGGCGGTGATCAGGCCATAGGTCAGCGCGCCCAGCCAGACCACGCTCAGGGCCTGCCCGACCGGGTCGAAGGCGGCATGCTCGGGATGCGCGCTTTCCTGGATGCCCCAGGCGCCCAGCGCGATCGCCAGCGCGCCCACCGGCAGGTTGATCAGGAAGATGCTCTGCCAGCTGAAGTGCGCCACCAGCAGGCCGCCCAGCATCGGGCCGACGATCAGCGAGATGGCATTGCACGAGGCCCACAGGCCGATGGCGCGGGCGCGCTCGGCGGGGTCGGGAAAGGCCTGGGTCAGTAGCGACATCGCGCCCGGGATCAGCAGCGCGCCCGCCACGCCTTGCACCGCGCGGCCCGCCAGCAGCAGCGGCAGGTTGTCGGCCAGCCCGCACAAGGCCGAACCCAGCGTGAACAGCGCCACGCCCGCCAGCCACGAGCGCTTGCGGCCGTAGCGGTCGCCCAGCGGCCCGGCCGACAGCATGAAGGCCGACAGGAACAGCGCGTAGGCGTCCACCACCCATTGCAGGCCGGCCATGTCGATGCGCAGCGCCGCCTGCATGGTGGGCAGGGCGACATTGACGATGCTGATGTCCAGGATGGTGATGAAACTGCCCAGGTTGACGGCAAACACCAGGGCGCGGCGGCGGGAGGCAAGCATGCGGAAGGGCCGTGAAGGGGAGGGAAAGCGGTATTCTAGTAATCGACTGACCGTCGGTCAATAAATAAAAAGACGCATTCCCGGATGTTTTCCGGGCGGCAAGCGGGACGCGTCCTCTACACTGCGGATCGTTGAAAATGAAAGGATTCCCGCTCGCGATGGCCCGTTCCGCCAAGTCCCCCGGCCGGCCCGATGCCAAGCCCGGCGCCGAGCCCGGCGCCAGGCCGGACACCCGCCCCGCCGGCAAGCCGGACACCCGGCGCGGCGCCCATGCCCGCGCCGCCACGCCGCGCACCAAGCCCGCGCCGGTGCGCCTGGACGAACTGATGGCGGCCGCCGAAGATCTGTTCGTGCGCCAGGGCGTCGAGGCCACCACCATCGACCAGATCGTGGCGCAGGCTGGCGTGGCCAAGGGCACCTTCTATCACTACTTTTCGTCCAAGGCGGACGTGCTGGCGGCGCTGCGCGTGAAGTTCTCGCAAGGCTTCCTGGACCGCATCGACGCGGCCATGGCGGCCTGCGCGCCGGACGATGGCGTGGCGCGCCTGCAGGCCTGGACGCGCGCCGGCGTGCAGGCCTATTTCGACGGCTACGCGCTGCACGATGTCGTGTTCCATGACGTCAACCATCCGCATCGCGGCGCCGCCGAACGCGCGGCGGTGCTGGCGCAGGCCGAGGCCATGCTGCGCGCCGGCCAGCAGGCCGGCTGCTGGCGGCTGGCGCAGCCGGCATTGACCGCGATCCTGCTGTACCACGGCATGCATGGCGCGGTCGATGA
Source organism: Achromobacter sp. HNDS-1 (assembly GCF_040084795.1). Lineage (NCBI taxonomy): Bacteria > Pseudomonadati > Pseudomonadota > Betaproteobacteria > Burkholderiales > Alcaligenaceae > Achromobacter > Achromobacter sp. HNDS-1. The sequence continues at coordinate 925,190 of NZ_CP157584.1, read as the reverse complement.
CGCCATCGCGCGTGGCGCGACCGACGCCGACGCGCTCGCCGCCAGCCTGATCCCGCCGTTCCTGCGGCTGGTGGGCGCGCCTACTGCAGCTTGATTCCCAGTTCCTTGATCAGCGGGCCCATCTCGGCGCGGTCGGCGGCGATGGTGTCGGCCAGTTCCTGCGCGCTGCCGCCGATCGGAATCATGCCCAGCGTTTCCATCTGCGCCTTCATTGCCGGTTGCTTGAGGATGTCCGCCACCGATTGCTGGATCCGGGCCACGCGCTCGGCCGGCACGCCGGCCGGCGCCATCAGGCCGATCCAGGGTTGCGGCGCGTAGTCGCCCATGCCCGATTCGCGCAGGGTCGGCGTGTCGGGCAGGCCGGCGAAGCGGGTCGGACTGGTGATGGCCAGCGCGCGCAGCCGGCCGCTGTCGATCAGGCCCTTGGAACTGGAGGGCGCGTCCAACCCCACGTCGAGCTGGCCGCCGATCAGGTCGTTCTGCGTCTTGCCGGACGAGGACGACGGAATGTACAGCGCCTTGATGCCGGCGCGCCGCGCGGTCTGTTCCCACACCAGGTGGAAGGCGGTGCCGATGGAGAACGAACCCACCGCCAGGCTGCGTGTCTTGCTCTCGCGCACGAAATCCTGCCAGGTCTTGATCGGGCTGTCGCTGGGTACGATGAAGATGAACGGCGTGCGCGCCACCAGCGCCACCGGCTGCAGGTCCTTCTGCGGATCGAACGGCAGGCTGTCGACCGCGAACGGCACGATGGTCACGGAAGACGCCACCACCATGCCCAGCGTGTAGCCGTCGGGCGCCGATTTCACCAGCGCGCCGGTGCTGATGATGCCGGACGCGCCCGGCTTGTTTTCCACCACCACCGGCTGCCCCCAGGCCGCGGACAGCTTGCTGGCGAGCACGCGCAGCATCACGTCGACCGGGCCGCCCGGCGGGTTGGAGACGATGATCTTGACCGGCTTGTCCGGAAAGGCCGCGCCGGCGGCGGCGGGCAGCAGCAGGGCAAGCGCGAAGGCGAGTCGTTTGAACATTGGTATTCCCCTTGTCGGTGTTGGATGCGCCGGGTCTTGCGCCCGGCGTTCGGCTTCATGCCAGGACTTGCAGGTGCGGCGCGGGAGGCCAGGCGGGCGCCTCGCCGCGGATGAAGGCGATCCAGGCATGTTGTGTCGCGCGGGCCAGGGCGGCGGCCTGCGTGGGCGGCAGGCCCCGCAGCATGGGCGCGGCGGCAAAGGCGTCGAGCGTGTCGAAGACGAACGGCAGTTCGATGCAATGGCAGGCCTGGAAGCGCGCCGTGGGCGCCACGTCGAAGCGCGCCAGCCAGGCCTGGCGGCCCTGCGCGGCGGCATCCACGGCCCATTGCCGCGACGGCGCGCCGAACACGGCCTCGCTGGCCAGCGCGCAGTCGGGGCCGTCGCCGTCGGGAAAAGCCGCCATTTCGTCGCGGGTATAGCTGACCAGCACGTCGGCGCGGCCGGCCGCCGCGGTCAAGGCCGGGACGATGTCGACGGGCAGCACCTGGCCGTCGAGCACCGGGCCAAACAGGCTGCGGCGGCTGCCTTCCGATTGCAGGGCGGCCACGACCTGTGGCGCCTGCTGCGCGGCCAACAGGCGCTCGACCGGCAGGGCGCGGGCCTGCTCAAGATCGTTGGCGCCGGCGGCATCCAGCAACACCTGCCCCAAGGCCGCGGCCTGCGCGCTGTCGCGAAAGCCGCGGCCGAGCGCCGCGCTTTGCAGGATGGCGCGCCCAAAGCGCGGCCGCCGCGCCAGCATGGCGCAGATCGACGAGGCGCCGGCCGACTGGCCCATCAGCGTGACGCGCGCGGGGTCGCCGCCCAGGTCCTGGATGTTGTCGAGCACCCAGTCGATGGCGCATTCCTGGTCCAGCAGGCCGACGTTGGCGGTCTGGCCAGGCACATGCAGCCAGCCCAGCGCGGCCAGCCGGTAGTTCACCGCCACCACCACCAGGTCGCCGCGCGCCGCCAGGCGCGCGCCGTCATACCAGTCCAGCGCGCCGCCGCCGCTTTGCCAGGCGCCGCCGTGCAGCCACACCACCACCGGCCGGCGGCGTGCGTCCGCGGCGGGCGTCCACACCGTCAGGTGCAGGCAGTCTTCGTCCTGCGGCGCCTGGAAGTCGCCCATGGCGCCGCGCAGGCGCGACGGCAACTGCGGCGCCACGCAGCCGGGACGGGTGGCATCGCGCGGGCCGCTCCAGCGCGCCGGCTCGGGCGGCGCGAAGCGCAATGGGCCCACCGGCGGCGCGGCGTAGGGAATGGCGCTGAAGCGGCACACGCCGCCATCGCGCGAACCGGTCAGCATGCCGGCGCGCAGCCTGGCCTGGACGGTGTCTGTCATGTGGTCTTGCCCCTTGTCGTCATGGTCTGCGGCGGACGGCGTGCAGGACGTCGTCCACTCGGGACTATGGTAGGGACGAACGGGGCCGTGCGGGCATGCCGGTTTCGAACCAGGCCATGCGCAACCCGCATGGCCGCGCCGGCGGGCGGCGGCCGTGCGGGACGGGCTTACTTCAGGATGCGCGCATCCATGCTGTTGTCGGCCAGCGCCTGGGCCTGCGCCTGGCTCATGCCCAGGTGTTCGTACAGCGCGTGGAAGTTCTCGGTGACGTAGCCGCCGAAATAGGCCGGGTCGTCGGAGTTGACCGTCACCTTCACGCCGGCGTCCAGCAGCGACAGGATGTTGTGCTCAGACATGTGGTCGAACACGCGCAGGCGGGTGTTCGACAGCGGGCACACGGTCAGCGGGATCTGCTCGTCGATCAGGCGCGCCATCAGGCGCGGGTCCTCGGCGGCGCGCACGCCGTGGTCGATGCGCAGCACTTTCAGCAGGTCCAGCGCCTCCCAGATGTATTCGGGCGGGCCTTCCTCGCCGGCGTGCGCCACGGCCGGCAGGCCTTCGGCGCGGGCGCGGTCGAAGACGCGCTGGAACAGGCGCGGCGGAAAGCCTTTTTCGCTGCTGTCCAGGCCGACGGCGATGAACGCGTCGCGATAGGGCAGCGCTTCTTCCAGCGTGCGCATGGCCGCTTCCTCGGGCAGGTGGCGCAGGAAGCTCAAGATCAGGCCGCTGCTGATGCCGAGCTTCCTGCGGCCGTCTTCCAGCGCCTGGCTGATGCCGTCCAGCACCACCTTGAACGGCACGCCGCGGTCGGTGTGGGTCTGCGGATCGAAAAAGGGCTCGGTGTGCACCACGTTCTGCTCGTGGCACTTGACCAGGTAGTCCCAGGTCAGGTCGTAGAAATCCTGCTCGGTGCGCAGCACGTCGGCGCCGCGGTAATACAGGTCGAGGAATTCCTGCAGGTTGCCGTAGTTGTAGGCCGCGCGCAGGGCATCCATATCGGGCCACGGCAGCGCCACGCCGTTGCGGCGGGCCAGCCGGAACAGCAGCTCGGGTTCGAGCGTGCCTTCCAGGTGCAGGTGCAGTTCCGCCTTGGGCAGAGAGTTGAGCCAGTCGTACATGGGTGCTCCTAAGTCGAGGTATTGATGGCCTGCGCCACGGTGTCGGCGAATGCGCGCGCCTGGCGCGTGCTGGGGCGGTCGCGGCGCCAGATGGCGGCCAGCGGCGATTTGCGCAGCGCCGGCCGGGCCGCCAGCACCACCACTTCGCCGCGTGCCGCGCGCACCGCCGCGACGCTGCCCGGCAGCATCCACAGGTAGGGACCGACCGTCAGCATCTCGCGGCCGAATTCCAGCGACAGGGCGCCGATCATATCCGGAATCGGCAGCCCCTCGCGATGCAGCACCATTTCCAGTTCACCGCGGATACGGCTGCCGGGCAGGGCGGTGATCCAGGGATAGGCCACGCACTCGGCCAGCGTGGCATCGGCGCGCTCCGCCAGCGGATGGCCGGGGGCGCACACCAGCACCACCGGATCGTCCAGCAGGTTGGCCGAGCGGTAGATGCGCGGGTCCACCGTGGACGAGAAGCGGCTGATCAGCACATCCAGCGCGCCCGCGTCCAGGTCTTCGATCAGGCGTTCATGGGTGCCGATCTCCAGCGTCAGGGTGATGCGCGGATAGGTCTCGCGAAAGCGCGTCGCCGCCTGCGCCACCGGCCAGCCGGCAAACATCGAAAAGCAGCCCACCGTCAGGCTGCCCTCGTCGCCGCGCGACAGCGCCGCCAGGTCGATCTCGGCCTTGCGGAATCCCGTCAGCAGCTGGCGCGCGTGGCGGCACATGGCCTCGCCCAGCGGCGTACAGCTGGTGCCGCGGGCGGTGCGCTCGAACAGCCGCGCGCCCACCAGTTCCTCGATCTCGGCAATGGCGCGCGACAGGCCGGACTGCGTGCTGTGCAGCTGCGCCGCCGCCTTGGACAGATTGCCCAGCTCGGCCACCGTCAGCACGATTTCCAGGTGCCGGGTGCGGAGTTTTCCTTTGAAGGGCGTCATGGCGGGCAGGGCAGTGGCGATGCGCCGATTATTGACCCGCGCCGGGCCCTTGGCAACGCGGCCCTGGCGTTTCGGTATAGTTCGTCGCCAGGGAGGCGCAGGTGCGATGCGTATGACGACAAGACGGGAATCCGGGCGGCCCGGGGCCGCGCGACGATGGCTGATGACGGGGCTGGCGCTGGCGGCGCTGGCCGGCTGCGGCGTGTCGACCGTGGACACCGTGCGCGTGACCTGGCCGCCGTTCAAGGAAGGCACCGCGCTGACGCTGCCGTCCGATCCGGCGCAGTGCCCCGACCTGTCCGGCACCTACCGGGTGGCGGGTGAACCGCGGGGTGAGCCGCCTGCGGGCGAGGGCGCCGCCGGCATGGCCGACCTGCGCCAATTCCTGGCCTACACCCTGGATCTGGCGGGCCTGCCGGATACCTCGGAACATGCCTGGCGCCCCACGGCGGCCGCCAGCGTCACCTTCGCGGCGGCGCCGGAAGGCTGGCGGATCCTGGCCGATGACGGCCAGGGCGGCCGCTTCACCGGCCTGCTGCCGTTGCGCGACGGCACGGCGGGCTCCCCCGGTCCGGCGGATGGCCCGCCGCTGGCCCGGACCGACATCCAGCACTTCGGCGGCTGCACCCAGGGCCGCTACTGGATCAGCGCCCGGCGCGACTGGCGCCAGTATGAATCCATGGGCGTGTTCCGCACCGTGGCGCTGCTGCGGCCACAGGCGGGCGGATTGCTGGTGAGCGTGCAGCGCGAGTCGCACAGCATCGGCCTGCTGCCGTGGTATTCGTCGGATGAGGTGCGCTCGCAGTATTGGTTCGGGCCGTCGGCCACGGGCCGGTAGCCGTCGGGTAACCGCCCGTATCCACGCGTGCTTTCCGGTTCGATTTCGGCGCCCGCTCGCGGTACGATCCGGGCTGACTTCGATTTTTCAGGATTACCATGCGACAGAATGCGCTTCGCACCCGAATCGATCCCCTGGCGCGCGCCGTCCTGGCCGCCACGCTGAGCGTCGCCGCCTTGGGCGCCGCCCAGGCCCAGTCGCCTTCTTCGGCCACCGGTACGCGCAGTCCGGGGGCCCAGCCTTCCCCGTCCGGACCGGTGCTGACGCCCAAGCGCAGCTTCGACGATCCGGCCACGCCGGCCGCGGCCCCTGCCGCCGCGCCCGCGGCGGCGCCGGACGATTCGGCGGCCGCCCCGCCGACGAACGTGCGCGTGCCCGACGCCGCGCCCGCCACCGCGGCGCCTGCCCCCGCCCCGGCCGCCACGCCCGCGGCGGCGCCGGCCCATGCGCCTGCCTCGCCGGCCGCGACCCCCGCGCCCGCCGCAACCGCCGCACCGGCCGCCACCGCCACCCCCGCCGCGCCCACGGTCATCATCCCGACCGAACTCGACACCAAGGCGTGTATCGCCAAGCTGCGCAAGGGCGCCACCGCCAACGGCCTGACCCTGGCCGACTGGGACAAGTACACCGCCAAGGCCAAGCTGCTGCCCACCACCGTGGCGTCCGCCCAGGGCCAGCCCGAGGGCCGCGAAACCTGGTGGGACTACATCGCCAAGACGGTTGACGACGAGCGCGTGGCCGATGGCCGCGCGGTGCTCGCCAAGTACGGCAAGCAGCTGGGCGACATCAGCCAGCAGTACCAGGTGGACCCCGCCACGCTGGTCGCCATCTTCGGCATCGAGACCAACTACGGCCGCCAGGTCGGCAAGACCGACGTGCTCAATGCCTGGCTGACGCGCGCCTGCACCGAGAACAAGACGCTCTGGGAAAAGAACGCCTACGCCTCCGTGCGCCTGCTGCGCGACGGCGTGGTGCCGGCCGACAACTTTGTCGGCTCCTGGAGCGGCGCCTTCGGCATGACGCAGTTCATTCCCACCTCGTTCTACGAGCTGGCGGCCGACGGCGATGGCGATGGCAAGATCGATCTGTACAACTCGCTGCCCGACGCCCTGGCCTCGACCGCCAATCACCTGCGCAAGCGCCGCGCCAAGTGGACCCACGGCCTGCCGGCGGTGGTGGAGGTGCGCGTGCCGGCCGACGTGGCCGCCGCCATTCCGCCCGCGCCCGACGCCGAATACGTCGGCTCGCAGGACCGCCGCAGCATCGCGCAGTGGGCCCAGGCGGGCCTCAAGCAGGGCGACGGCTCCGCGCTCAAGCTGGCCGGCGGCAACGACCAGCAGGCCTACCTGTTCGCGCCCACTGGCGCCAAGGGACCGGTGTTCCTGGCCACCGTCAATTTCGATGCGATCCTGCACTACAACCAGTCGCGCCGCTACGGGCTGGCGGTGGCGTTGCTGCTGAACCGCCTGCAGGGCGGCCCGGCGCTGGCCACGGCCTGGCCGACGGATGACCCCGGCCTGTCGCGCGCGCAGATCAAGGAAGTGCAGGAGATGCTCAACGCCCGCGGCTATGACGTCGGCACCGCCGATGGCATTCCCGGCGCCAAGACCCGCGACGCGGTGCGCGCCGAACAGGAAAAGCGCAACCTGCCGCAGGATGGCCGCGTCGGCAAGCGCATCTACGACGCGCTCAAGGCCAAATGAGCGCCGCCGATTCCGCGCAAACCGTCGACGGCAGCGGGGCCGTGGTCTCGGGCACCCAGGGCTACGGCGAAAACGCCGCGGCCCTGGCCGAGCAGTACGAGAGCATCGCTTTCGCGGATGTGCATCGCGACGTGGCGCACCTGATCCCGGCGACGCCGTCGCGCATCGCCGACATCGGCGCCGGTTCGGGCCGCGACGCCGCCGCGCTGGCCCGCATGGGCCACCAGGTGGTGGCGGCCGAGCCCACGCCCGAGCTGCGGCGCGAGGGCCAGCGGCGCCACGCGCTGCCCAACCTGGAATGGGTCGATGACGCCTTGCCCGAACTTGCAGGCCTGCAAGGGCGCGAGTTCGACGTGATCATGCTGACCGCCGTCTGGATGCACCTGGACGCGGACGAGCGTGCCCGTGGCATGGCGGCGCTGGCGGCCTTGCTGGCGCCCGGCGGCCAGATCCTGATGTCGCTGCGCCACGGTCCGGTGCCGCCCGGCCGCCGCATGTTCGACGTGTCGGCCGAGGAGACCATCGCGCTGGCGGCCGGGCATGGCCTGTCGGCGCATCACCTCGTCAGGCGCGAAGACATGCTGGACCGCGCCGACGTGCACTGGAGCTTCCTGGGCCTGAAGCGCGGTTAGCGGGAAAGGCCTGCCCAGGCCGCCGCGCCGACGCGACCGGCACCCGCCGCGATTGCCGCGCTTTGCGCCGCGTACCGCGACGCCAGCGGTGTGTCCACGGAGCGAAAGTGCGATGGCATGCAGGGACGGGCATGGATATGATGCAAGGCACCGTGTGTGTCCATGCTTCGAGATCATGCCGTCCGCCTTGCTGCCCGAATCCTTCGTCACCCGGCGCCTGCGCGCCGAGCGCATGTCGTCGACCCATCTGCCCTTCATCACCGCGATGCACGCCGACGCCGCCCTGATGGCAACCATGGGCGGCACCCGCGACGCCACGGCCAGCCGGCGCTACGTCGAGCACAACATGCTGCATTGGGCCGAACATGGCTACGGCATGTACGTGCTGAGCGAGCGCGACAGCGGCGCGCTGGCCGGCCGAGCCGGCCTCAAGCTGGCGCTGTCGGGCAAGATCGAGCGGGTCGAGATCGCCTATGCGTTCATGCCCACCTGTTGGGGCCGGGGCCACGCCTCGGAAATCACCCGCGCCTTGCTGGCGCTGGGATTCGAACGCCTGCCGGTGGACGCGCTGAGCGCCGTGGCGATACAGGCCAACGCCGCGTCGCTGCGCGTCATGGAGAAATGCGGGATGCGCTGGATCGAGACCACCGGCGAAGGCGAGGCGCGCAAGCTGCGCTACGAGATCCGACGCCAGCAATGGCGGGCCCTGGCGGACGAAGCGGCGCCGATCGGCGCTAACATGCGGTCATGAGTCCCGCGAATACCCCCGATACCCCGAACACCACTCCGCCCGCCGACGACGATCCGCCGCCCGTGCCGCCCGAGGCCCCCGCGCCCGAGGAATGCTGCAACAGCGGCTGTATCCCCTGCGTCTACGACACCTACAACGAAGCCATGGACGAATACCGCGCCGCGCTCAAGGCGTGGCGGGCTCGGCATGGCGAGGCGGGGTAGGGGGCGCGGAACCGCCAGTTGGTCCGGCCTTGCCGTACCGCGGGATTCAACGGTTGCCCGGCGATGGATCCGGCGTTGGCCACTGCCGGGCCGCATGCAGCACGCGCAGCATGCGCACCAGATCGTTCTTCACGTCGTAGATCAATAGATAGTTCGGGTGCGCCACCAGCTCCCGGGTGCCAGCGACACGGCCCGGACGACCCAGGCCGGGATGATCGATCAGGCGTCCCGCCTGCTGTTCAAGCAGCTCATCAAGCATCAGCGCCGCAACGGGGTTATCGGCCTCGATGAAATCGTAAATCGCTTCCCGGTCCCGGATCGCTTCGGGCGTCCAGCGCAATGCCCTCACTTGGATGTTTCAAGCCGGCGACGGGTCGCGGCGCGACGGGCCGCGAATTTGGTTTCGACCTCGGCGGCCGGCGCCAGGCGGCCGGCGTTGGCGGAATCCAGGCCCGCTTGCACCTCGCGGCGGAACCAGGCGTCATGCTGGGCCGCTTCCTGTTGTTGCTGCACGTACTCCCGCATGAAGTCACGCAGAAGCTGCGCGCCGGTGCGGTCTCGGGCCTTGGCGGCCATGGCGAACTCGTTTTTCAAGGCCTCATCCACTCGAAAGGTAAAGGTAGCGTCGCTCATGGTGCGGTTCTCATGTGTTACACGATAAGTGCAGCGTAGCACACCGCACCCATGGCGCATGTGTAGAGCATTCTCCACTCCTGCGGGAAAGGCAATCAGGTAAGCCGTCAGTCGAGTGATATATCCAGCACGCTCATCGGACCGGTGTCCGTGCGGCCTTACCCGCGTCGGAGCCCTCTCGCCGGCTGGTAAGGATGGTCGTGGCCCAGGGCCGGCGCAGGACGTTCCTGGTGCCGCCCCAGGGGCGTTGACCCTGACGTCCGCCTCAGCCCGCCAGCTTCATATGAATGATCGGCCGCGGCCGCCCCGCGGCATCGGTTTCCGAACGGCCCACGTCTTCAAAGCCATAGTGCTTGTAGAACCCATGCGCCTGCGGATTCTGTTCGTTGACGTCGACCCGCAGGCTGCCGTGCAGCGACAGCGCGAAATTCAGCAGGCGCCGCCCGGCGCCCTTGCCGCGCTTGTTGGCGTCGACGAACAGCATTTCGACCTTGTTGCCGTTCAGGCCCATGAAGCCGGCGACCTCGCCGGCATCGTCCTCGCAGACCCAGACCCGCACCGACGGCAGGTAGGTGTTGAGCACCTGCGGGTACATGGCCTGGATTTCCTTTTCGGACAGGAACGTATGGGTGGCGCGCACCGAACGGAGCCAGATGTCCACCAGGGCGAGGTCGTCGCCGTGGTTGCGTTCTCGGATGTTCATGTCGGGCGCTTGCTAATGTCCGGAGCGGTGGATGTCGGTCGCCGCCAGGACGGTTTCCATTTGCACAGTATGCGCGAAAACGAAGCGGTCCCCGTACACGGTTTCATCCGGAAACTCGGAGATCAGCGCCATCGGCAGCGCTTCCCGGTCGGTCTCCGTGACCTGCACGGGGATGCCGTTCAGCACATCGAATCCGGTTTCGAGCGCGTGCGCGTGGAATAGTTCAAGCTGGCGCGCATTGAATTCGACCAGGCCGGGCACGTTGCGGGCCAGCCGCGCCGTCACGCCCTCGATCAGGCGGCGGGCGCGCTCGCGCCAGCCGGGGTGGTGGCGCAGCACCAGGAAGAAGCCCTTGGGGATGGTCCACAGCTCGAAATTGCGCGGCAGGTAGCCCGACAGGGGACGGGTCCACTCGTGGGCCGGGTAGCCGTGCAGGTTGATGTGCAGTTGCGCGCCGCTGATGGCGTGCGCCTGGTGGCGGCCCTCGCGTTCGAAGAACGGCGCGTGTTCGCGGTAGGCGATGTCGTCGCCCAGCGCGCTGTAGCGCGAGGCGTGCAGCATGTGGCGCGGATGCTGTTCGCGCAGGCGGTTAAAGAGCGCGTAGCCGTCCGGATTTTCGGCGGCGATCAGCGCGAAGTGGGCGTCGCCGCGCGCCTTGAGCGCCTGCGCGGCGCGCAGCGCGCCGACCACGCCGGAGGTCTCGTTGGCATGCTGCGCGCCCGAAATGAAGACCGCCGGGCCGGGGCCGCGCAGATAGGTGCCCAGCACCGGGCGGCCCTGGCGCGATATCGCCTGGAAGCTGTCGCCGCCGAGCGCGGCCATGCAGCTGGCGATCTGCCCGGCCGCCAGCGGCTGGCGCAGCTCGGCCAGCGGCGCGTCCAGCGCCACGGGCGCCACCGGCGCCGGCGGCGCGAAGGGTTCCAGCGTCACCAGCACGCGCGCCGCGCCGTCGTGGCGGCGGATGTCGGGAATGATCTGGCCGGGCTGCAGGCCGCGGTCGCCGGAGGGACGGCCGGAGTGGTGCTGGAAGTGTTCCAGCAGCGTGAAGTACAGGTCTTCGTGCAGCGCCTCGAAGGTGCTGACGATTTCCTCGTCGACCGGCAGCGCGAAGTCCATGCCGGGCAGGTCGACGCGGATCTCCAGCCGGTCGAAGTACGGCTCGTGCGCGCCCCAGGGATGGTTGCGCACCGTGTCGACGATGCTGCGGAAGGCCTGCTGGTATTCGGTGGCCTGGGCCGCGTCGGTCTGCACGGCGCCCTCGGCGTCGCGCACGCGCAGCCAGCCGGTGGGCGACAGTTCGGGCGTGCCGTCCTGCGCCTGGCCAAGCTGGTTGGGCGCGAACACGCGATCTTCACGGCGTCGGCCGTCGGCATAGACGAGGGTGACGTCGTAGTGCAGGTCGGACGCGCCGGGCTTCATCGTCACGCGCACGCCTTGCAGCAGCGCCACCAGCGGATAGGCTTCGAGCGTGAAGCGCTTGGGCAGCGCATGCTCATGCCGCGGGTAGCGCAGGTCGACCGCCACCAGGCCGTCGCGTTCGACTTCTTCCAGGAAGTAGTGCAGCAGCGGCTTGTAGGCGCTGCGAAAGCGCGCCGTCACGCCGGCCTGCGCCAGCCGCGCCTCGGCCTCGCGGCGCGCGTCGACGCCTTCGAACAGCCAGCCTTCCACCGCCGCGCCACGCCACGCCGGGGCCTTGTAGGCATGGATCCAGGCGTCCAGCGTGCGGTCGAATGTCTTTTCCAGCAATGCCATCGTCAGTAGTCCTCAATTGCCTGCCGGAGCAGGCCGCCCCAGGGCGGGGGCATACATTTACACCTTGCCGGTGGGGTCCAGGCGATCGCGCAGCCAGTCGCCCAGCAGGTTCAGGCCCAGCACGGTCAGCATGATCGCCAGGCCGGGGAACACGCTCACCCACCACGCCGTCTGCATGTAGGTGCGGCCATCGGCCAGCATACCGCCCCAGCTCGGGATCATGGGATCCACGCCCAGGCCCAGGAAGGTCAGGCTGCTTTCCAGCAGGATGTTGTTGGCGACGTTCAGCGTCATCAGGATCACCAGCGGGCCCAGCAGGTTGGGCACGATGTGATGGCGGATCATGGCCAGGTCGCGCACGCCGAAGGCGCGCGCCGCCAGCACGAACTCGCGTTCGCGCAGCGCCAGCACCTGGGCCCGCACCAGGCGCGCGTACTGCACCCACTGCGAGATGATCATGAAGAAGATCACGTTGAACAGGCCGCCGCCGAGGATGGCGATGAAGGTGATGGCCACCAGGATGAACGGCAGCGCCAGCTGCACGTCGGCGAAGCGCATCACGATCATGTCCCAGAAGCCGCGGTAGTAGCCGGCGATCAGGCCCATGATGATGCCGAGCAGGGCGCCGCCCAGCACGGACGCGAAGCCCACCAGCAGCGAGATCTTGCCGCCGACGATGACGCGCGCCAGCACGTCGCGGCCCAGCGGGTCGGTGCCGAACAGGTGGGCCGCGCTGTTGAAGGGCGCCATCAGGCGGGCGGTCAGGTCCATGGACTCGCCGCCATCGGGAAACAGCCAGCCCGAGGCCAGCACCAGCACGATCATGACGCCGGTCAGCGCGGCGCCCAGCACGAATTCCAGCGAGCGGTAGCGGCTGCGCGGCTTGATTGCCTTGGGGGCGGCGGGGGAAGTAGTGGTCTGCATGGGGCTCACCGCGTGCGGATACGGGGATCGACGATGCCGTAGGCGATGTCGACGATCAGGTTGACCAGGACGATGACGGCGGCCAGCACGGTGACCGTGCCTTGCAGCACCGGGTAGTCGCGGCCGGAGATGGCGTCGAACGCCAGCGTGCCCAGCCCGGGCCAGTTGAACACCATCTCGATGACGACGATGCCGCCGATCAGGCCGCCGAACTGCAGGCCCAGGTAGGTGATGAGGGGAATGGCGCAATTGCGCAGCGCGTGCTTGTACAGCACGATGCGCTCCTTCAGGCCCTTGCTGCGCGCCACCATGATGTACTGGGCCGACAGCGTCTCCAGCATGGTGGTGCGCACCAGGCGGATGTTGGTGGCCGACAGGATGATGGCCATGGTCAGCGACGGCAGCACCAGGCTGGCCGGACCGCTCCAGCCCGACGGCGGCAGCAGCGGGAAGGTGATCGACAGCAGCAGCACCAGCATCAGCGCCAGCCAGAAGTTGGGGAACGACAGCCCCACCAGCGACAGGATGCGGATCGCCTGGTCGGTGGGCTTGCCGCGCTTGATGGCGGCCTGGATGCCCAGCGGCAGCGAAATCAGGATCGAGGCGATCAGCGAGGTGAACGCCAGCATCAGCGTGGCCGGCAGCGCGTCGCCGACCAGCTTGGCGACCGAGGTGCCGCCCATGAAGCTGCGGCCGAAGTCGCCGTGCAGCAGGCCCTGCATGTAGCTCAGGTATTGCTCGTGGAACGGCCGGTTCAGGCCCAGCGCCTGGCGGATGTTGGCCAGGTCCTGCTCGGTGACGCTGCCCGAGCCCTGGCTGAGCATCAGCGCGGGGTCGCCGGTCAGGCGCACGGCGTAGGAGACGAGCAGCGTCACGGCCACGATCACGAAGACCGCCTGCAACACGCGTTTAATCAGAAATCCGGTCATGAGGCTCCGCCAGGGCTTTCGCCCCGGCGAATCAGTAGGGTTAATGCGTCAAATACTTCAAGTGCCACACAGACATCACGATGCCCAATCGAGCACCGCCCCCTGGCGGGATGCCGGGGAGCCGGCTTTGCCGGTCCCCTGGCATGCCCCCTCGAGGGGGAAGCGCGCAGCGCTTCGGGGGTGGGCTCTATTCGACGGTCGTATCGACGAACCGGAAGCGGATGTCGCCCGGCACTTCCAGGTTCTTCACGCGCTTGTTCACGCCGACGATGGTGTTCAGGCTGTACAGCGGCAGTTCCAGCGCCTGGTCGGCCACGTAGCCGGCGATCTCCTGCAGCATGGCTTCGCGCTTCTTCACGTCATAGACGGTGCGCTGCGCTTCCAGCATGGCGTTCAGCTTGGGATCGTTGTCGTACGGATTCCACTTCTGGCCCGAGTGGTACATCAGGTAGGCCGTGTTGTCGTAGTCGTAGGTCCAGCCGCCCCACTGGTTCTGCCACATCTCGCCGGTCTTGCCGCCGGGGATGATGTCGTTGAGCAGCACGCCGGTCTCATACGGCTTGATGGTGGCGCGCACGCCCACCGCCTGCAGATAGCCCGACACCGCCTGGGCCACTTCGCGGAAGTTCGAATCGCTGCCGCGCACGTCGATCTGCACCGTCGCGCCCGGCTTGATGCCGGCGCCGGCCAGCAGCTTCTTGGCTTCGGCGGGGTTGAAGGGCAGCGGCTTTTGCTCGGGGTTGTAGCCGAACGACTGCGGACCCTGGAAGCTGGCGATGGTCTTGGCCTGGCCCAGCAGCAACTGCTTGACGATGGTGTCGCGGTCCACCGCCATGATCAGCGCGCGGCGCACGTCGCGGTTCTGGGTGATGCCGTTCTTGGTGTTGTAGCGCAGCGCGAAGGCGACCGGGCCGCCGGTCGAGATGACGTCGGCGTTGCCGGACTTCTTGACCGTCTCGATCAGGCCCAGCGGGATCAGCGTGGCGATGTCCACGCGCCCGGCCTGCAGTTCGGCGACCTGGGTGCCGGGCTCGCTGATGAAGCGGTACACCACCTTGTCCAGCTTGGGCTTGCCGCCCCAGTAGTCGTCATTGCGCGCCAGGGTCACGTTGACCTTGGGCTGGTAGCTCTCGAACTTGAACGGACCGGTGCCGACCGGGTGGGTGTTGAAGTTCTCCTCGCCCTTTTCCTGGATGTACTTGGGCGGCACGATCATGGCGCCGTAGCCGGCCAGCTTGGTCAGCAGCACCGGATCGGGTTGCTTGAGGATGAAGTCGACGGTGTACTCGTCCACCACCTTGACCTCGCCGATCGAGTCGTAGTTCGACTTCTGCGGGCCCTTGGCGCCTTCCGCGCCCAGCAGGCGCTCGAACGTGAACTTGACGGCCTCGGCGTTGAACGGCTCGCCGTTGTGGAACTTGACGCCCTGGCGCAGCGTGAAGCGCAGGCGCTTGTTGTCGTCCAGGTATTCCCACTTGGTGGCCAGGCCCGCTTGCAGCTTCAGGTCGGCGCCGCGCATGGTCAGCCCGTCGTACAGGTTGCTGCCGACCGAACCCCAGAAGGTCACGAAGGTGTCGATCGGATCCCAGCTGCCCGGATCCTGGTTGATGGCGACGTTGAGCGTGCCGGCCGCGTGCGCGGTCGACAGGACCGCGGGCAGCGCGCCGCCCAGCGCCAGGGCCAGGGCGGTGGCGGTGAAGGTTTTGCGTAGGGAGAGCATGTTCAACTCCAGGGACGGGAAATCGGCCGGGCCGACGTGTAGAAAACGAAAGGTTCAGGCGGCGCGGGCCACGCGGTGGCCGGGCGCGAATTCAACCAGGGGAATGATCGCCGGCTCGTCGCCCACGCGCCGCACCGGGCTGGGAATTTCGCCCTCGATCAGCGAGGTGTCGATGTGGCGGCCGGGCTCGGCCACCGGCACGGCGGCCAGCAGCTTGCGGGTGTAGGCGTGTTGCGGCGATTCGAAGATCTGGCGGCGCGTGCCCAGCTCGACGATCTGGCCGAGGTACAGCACCGCCACGCGGTGGCTGACCTTCTCCACCACCGCCATGTCGTGGGTGATGAACAGGTACGACAGGCCGCGGTCTTTCTGCAGATCCATCAGCAGGTTCAGGATCTGCGCCTGGATCGACACGTCCAGCGCCGACACCGATTCGTCGGCGATGATCAGCTTGGGGTCGCTGGCCAGGGCGCGCGCGATGCAGACGCGCTGGCGCTGGCCGCCCGAGAACTCGTGCGGATAGCGGCGCGCGTGCTCGGGTTTCAGGCCCACCTGTTCCAGCAGCTCGCCGACGCGGCGCGCGATGGCGGCCTCGTCGGTCAGCAGGCGGTGGGTGCGGATCGGCTCGGCGATGCTGAAGGCCACGGTCTTGCGCGGGTCCAGCGAGGCATACGGATCCTGGAAGATGTACTGGATTTCCTGGCGCAGGCGCTGGCGGCCGGCGGCGTCCATCGAGAAGATGTCCTGGCCGTTGTAGCGCACCGCGCCCGAGGTCGGCGCCACCAGCTGCTGCAGGGTCTTGCCGATGGTCGACTTGCCGCTGCCCGATTCGCCCACCAGCGCCAGCGTCTCGCCGGGGTAGACGTCGAAGCTCACTTCCTCGACAGCGTGCACGCGGTGGGTGACGCGGCCGAACAGATTGTGGCCGACGTCAAAGCGCGTGGTCAGCTTCTCGACGCGCAGCACCGGCTCGTCGTAGCGCGCCGTGTCCTGCTCGCGGGTCTCGCCGACTTCGCGCAGCGTGTCGCCTTCCAGCACCGTCTGCGGCGTGCGCAGCGGCAGGTCGCGGCCGGTCAGGCTGCCCAGGCGCGGCACGGCGGCCAGCAGGGCGCGGGTATAGGGATGCCTGGGCGCGCGGAAGATCTCTTCCACCGGGCCCTGCTCGACCTTCCTGCCGCGCAGCATCACCACCACGTCATCGGCCATCTCGGCCACCACGCCCATGTCGTGGGTGATGAAGATCACGGCCGTGCCCAGGTCGCGCTGCAGTTCGCGGATGGTGTTCAGGATCTGCGCCTGGATGGTCACGTCCAGCGCGGTGGTCGGTTCGTCGGCGATCAGCAGGCGGGGCTGGCACGACAGCGCCATCGCGATCATCACGCGCTGGCGCATGCCGCCCGACAACTGGTGCGGGTAGCGGTCCAGCAGCTGTTCGGCGTCCGGCAGGCGCACCTTCTCCAGCAGCGCGCGCGCCGCCTTGCGGGCGGCCGAGCGCGACAACTGCTGGTGCAGCATGATGGCCTCGATGATCTGGTCGCCGATGGTGAACACCGGGTTCAGCGAGGTCATCGGCTCCTGGAAGATCATGGCGATGTCGTTGCCGCGGATCGCGCGCATCTGTTCGTCGGACGCGGCGGTCAGGTCGACCTCGCGGTCGTCGCTGTCGCGGAACAGGATCTCGCCCGTGGCGATGCGGCCGTTGTTGTAGTCCGTCAGCCGCATGATGGCCATGGACGTCACCGACTTGCCCGAGCCGGACTCGCCGACGATGGCCAGCGTCTTGCCCGGCCGCACGTCGAAGTCCAGGTTCTCGACGGCGCGGAACACGCCGTTTTCGGTATTGAAGTCCACCGAGACGCCGCGCACGGAGAGCAGCGGCTGGGCGGAGGAGGCGGGAAGGCTAGACAACGTGGATTCTCACAGCGAGGTGGCGGCGCGGGCGGCCTGGTCGTACAGGCCCGACAGGGCGCGCAGGGTGTTGGCCAGCTGGTGGCTGGCATCGTCCGCGGCGGGGGAGTCGATGAAGGGTTTCACCAGGCATTGCTCGCGCACTTCGGCGTAGCGCTGGATCGCGGCGGCGCCGGCATCGGTGGTGGTGTAGATCACTTCCTTGCCGGTCTTGGCGCTTTGCACCACGCCCAGCCGCTCCAGCTTCTTGAGCGAATAGTTCACCAGGTGGGTGTCTTCGACATTGAGCGTGAAGCAGATGTCCGCCAGTTTCTTGCCACGGCCGCGATGGAACACGTGGTTCAGCACCAGGATGTCCAGCGAGGTCAGCTCGGGCAGCCCGGCACAGGCCATGCAGCGGACCATCCAGCGATTGAAGGCGTGCGAGGCGATGATCAGGCCGAACTCCACCTCGGACAGCTCCGGGGCGGACGAGGCGAGATGGGAGGAGGAAACAATGGCGTCCCGGACGGAAACAGGCATGGGAGGCAGATGGGGACGGATCGACAATAAAACGTTGGCGAATTATTGACGATTTGTGGATATGCAGGCATCCGGGATAACCCGTGGATATAAGTCGCCCCCGGGGTTCATGACCGCAAGTTATTCCCGCGCCGGCGTCGCGCCGGGATCGTCGGGACGCCGAGGCCGCCGTGCAATCCGGCTTCCCCCTCGCGCGCCATGCCGCGTCACGCGCCGTGCGGGTTGCCCAGCGCGAGCGGATGCGCGCCGCCGTGCGATGGCGCGCGGACCCTCGCTATGCCGTGCCCGCCGGTTCCTGCAACAGCCCCAGGTCGGGCGGGCGGTTCTCGATGATGGCTTCCATGCTGAAAAAGCCCGTCACGGTGGACAGTTCGAAGTCGGTGATGAGCTTTTGGTAGAAGCGGTCGTACCCGGCGATGCCGCGGCAGACCACCTGGATCAGGTAGTCCCAGTCGCCGCCGATGCGGTAGAAACCGGTCACTTCGGGCAGGCGTTCCACGTGCTTGCGAAAGCCGTCGGCCCATTCCTTGGCGTGATGGCTGGTGCGGATCATGACGAACACCGTCAGGTCCAGCCCGAGTTCGGCCAGGTTCACCTCGGCGCGGGTGCCGCGGATGATGCCGCAGGCGTTCAGCCGCTGCAGTCGGCGCCAGCAGGCGTTCTGCGAGAGGCCGACCCGGTCGGCCAGCTCGCGCTGCGACAGCGAGCCCTCGCGTTGCAGGCAGGAAATAATATTCAGATCAAACTTGTCAATTTTTTCCATGAATTCGATCAAATGATCTGTTTTCAGCGATTTTAAGGAAAATTTAGGTGAGGTTTCAAAATTCCTTCCATCGTATGATATTCCGATAATTCTCCTGCCAGCCGTTTCATCGAATCCGCACCATGTCTACCCAAGCGACCCCGGCCGCCACAGGGCCGTTGCGCCAGTTCCAGCAATCCCTGCAATCCCCCGACATCATCGCCAGCCTGGCCGACGGCCTGATCGGCAAGGACGCCGTCATCGAAGGCCCCTTTGGCCTCAAGCCGCTGGTCTACGCCGACTACGTCGCCTCGGGCCGCGCGCTCATGCAGGTCGAGCGCTTCGTCCTGGAACACGTGCTGCCGTACTACGCCAACTCGCATACCGAGGCCTCCTTCTGCGGCGGCTTCATCACGCGCCTGCGGCGCGAGGCGCGCGCCGTGGTCGGCCGCTGTTGCGGCGCGGGCGACGAGCACGCCGTGATCTTCTCCGGCTCGGGCGCCACCCTGGGCATCAACCGCCTGGTGCACCTGTTCGGCGTGCCGGCCGCCCTGGCGGCGGGGCGCAAGGTGCGGGTCGTCATCGGCCCCTACGAGCATCATTCCAACATCCTGCCGTGGCGCGAATGCGGCGCCGACATCGTCGTGCTGGCGGAAAGCCCGCAGGGCGGCCCGGACCTGGGCGAACTCGACGCCGCGCTGCGGGCGCCGGACGGCACGCTGGTCATCTGCGCGCTGTCGGCCGCCTCCAACGTCACCGGCATCGTCGCCGACGTCGAGGCCATCACCCGCCGCGTGAAGCGCGCCGGCGCCCGGATGATCTGGGACTACGCCGGCGGCGCGCCGTACCTGGACATCCGCATGACGCCCGCGGCCGATGCGCCGATCGACGCCATCGTGTTCTCGCCGCACAAGTTCATCGGCGGGCCCGGCGCGTCCGGCATCCTGATCGTGCGTCGCGACGCGGTCGTGCCGACCACGCCCACCTTCCCGGGCGGGGGCACCGTCAAGTTCGTCTCGCCCAGCCACCACGACTACAGCGCCAGCCTGGAAGCGCGCGAAGAGGCGGGCACGCCCAACGTGGTCGGCGACATCCGCGCCGCGCTGGTGCTGCTGGTCAAGGAAGCGCTGGGCGCCGACCTGATGGCGCGGCGCAACGCCGCCTTCGTGCGGCGCGCGCTGGCCCGCTGGCAGGGCGATCCCCGCCTGGAACTGCTGGGCTCGTTGACCGCCCCGCGTCTGCCGATCTTCTCCTTCCGCGTGCGCGACGGCCAGGGCGGCTACGTGCACCAGCAACTGGTCACGCGCATGCTGAGCGATCGCTTCGGCATCCAGGCCCGCGGCGGCTGCGCCTGCGCCGGCCCGTACGTGCACAACCTGCTGGAGATCGACGAGGCCGAATCGGCGCGCATGCGCCAGGCCATCCTCGATGGCCGCGAAATCGAAAAGCCGGGCTTTGTCCGCCTGAATTTCAGCGTGCTGCTGTCCGAGGCCAAGGCCGACTTCATCCTGGATTCGGTGCTGGCATTGGCCGCCGATGCGACCGAGTTCGAAGACCGCTACGACTTCGACCCCGCGCGGGCCATCTTCTTCCCGCGGCCCGCCTCGGCGGTGGCCTGAGGCGGTCGGCGGCCGCGCATCGCGGGGGCCAGGCCCCCGCTGCGAGACCGTCCCTTCATTCCTTCATGTAGGGGCCGCAGGTATTGATCCAGGCGGTCTTGAGCGCGGCCAGGTTGTCGGGCCGGTCCTTCATCGCGCGCACGGTCTTCTCGGGAAATTCCCCGCCGTCGCGCACGCATTGCTCATAGTCATCGACCAGCTCGAACTCCATGTCCAGCAGGTCCAGCCGACCCTGGCACAGCGGCGCGTTCAGCTCCTGCCAGTTGGCGGTCTCGCGCCCCTTTTGCACGTTCACCGCCTCCTGGTAGCGGGCGGCGCTGGCGTCGAACCGCGCCACGCATTCCTTGGCCGCGTGGGCGGCGCCCAGCGGCAGGGCACAGGCAAGCAGGAGCAGGGCGGACAGGGGGCGGGGCAGGAACATGGGCAACGGTTTTCCGGCGCGGCGTGGCCGCGAAATGCAATGGCGCATCATAACTGCCGCATCCGACGGAATCCGATGCGCAACATATCAGACTGGTCCAATAGGCAAGCGCGTGTCTACGCAGCATATTGCTTTCCCTCGAACCAAAGGGAAAGTCATGCGCAAGTTGAAATACGTTGGCAAACGGATGCTTTTCAGGCTGTCGCCGTCCTTGGCCGAGCGCTGCGGGATCGATTTCAGGATTGACATCCCAAGCCGGGCCTTTCTCGAAAAACAGGTGTTTGGCTACCTGAATCACCAGGCGGCGGTGCAATCCAAGGCATCGGAGCTGCTGTTCATCGGCCTGGACAAGCATAATTGGCACTACCCCAGGCTGCTGCGCGCCAACTTCCATTCGTTGGATATCTCGCCACGCAGCGAGGTTTATGGCCGGTCGGGGCGGCATTGGCGAGGCGACGCGCTCGAGATGGCCGCGCACTATGGCGCGAACTGCTTCGACGTGGTGATTGCAAATGGGTTGCTCGGCTTCGGTATCGACACGCCGTCGGACCTCCGTCGCCTGTTGACGCAGTGCCACGCCGTGCTCAAGGCCGAGGGCCTGCTGGTGCTGGGTTACAACGATCTGCCCGAGCGCACCCCCTTCCCGGTGGAGGTGCAGGGCGGGTTTCGGGAGTTCGTTCCCGGTATCGAAGGCGTGGCAAGCGCGCGCCATCTGGTCGATGATGCGTACCGGCACGTCTATTGCTTCTTCCGAAAGGTCGGTACTCCATGAAAGGAGCGCGCGCCGTCGCCGCCCCGGGCGGGCCGGGCGGGCGGTGCCTCAGGCTGGTTGTGCTTGCGCGACCGGCATGGCCGCCTCATCCGCTCATTCCACGCCATTGCGTCCGGACATCTTGCCGCGATACAGCGCGGCATCCGCCTGCTGCATGATGTCGTTCAGCGCCTACGTTCCGGCAAAGCCGTGCGACACCCCGATGGTCGCGGTGCAGCGGATCGGCCCCCGCGCGCGGTCGCCGGGCACCGGCATGGGTGATCGCCTCGCGCAGCCGTTGCGCCAATTGCATGGTGCCCTTGCGATCGCTGTCTAGCGCCACAACCACGAACTCTTCCCCGCCAAGACGGCACACCAGATCACCCCTGGCGCACCGTGTCCTGCAGCACCCGCGCCACCAGACTGAGGATCAGGTAGCCGGTCTGGTGGCCCTAGGTATCGTTGATCTGCTTGAAGCGATCGATGTCCACGATCGTAGATGCGGATAGCCGATGTCGCGCTGGCGGAAGTGCGCCTCCAGATCGTCCATCAGGCTGCGTCGGTTCATCAGGCTGGTGAGCGGATCGCGCGTGGCCATCGTGCGCAGTTCATCCGTGAGGCGGCGCAGGATCAGGCAGACCAAGGTCGGCGGCAGCGCCGTGCCCAGGAATGACACTCAGATGTGGAACTCCGTCTGGAATTGGCTCTGTATGTCCTAGGCCGGCATGCTGCCATCCAGGATCAGCGCGAACTTCGCCGCGTTGAGCGTGCAGATGCCGCCCACCAGGAAGGAGAACACGATCATCTCCGAGCGCAGGTCGCGGGCGAAGGCGCGCGAGCCGTGCAGCAGCCACAGCGTCATCGCCAGGAACAGCAGCGCGCATAAGGTCGCCAGAGCGCATGCCGCGCCGCCGTCTACACGATTTCGACCCACACCTGCGCGGTAGTCTAGACGCCGCATTGAGCCGCATTGGCGCCAGATGGTCCTCTGGTTGGACAAAATGTAAGCGGAGGTTGCGCGCAACCTCAAGAGTGGTGGATAGGGGGCGGCGATCCTTTGGCGCCGCCCGATGCGCGATTGCGTTGTGCGTTACACGTGATTGCTCGACTTGTCTGTTGCCTTCGCCGTCAGAGGCTGCATGTTCGGGATCATCGCGTAGGTGGAATAGGCCAGCGAGACCAGGCCCACCCCGAACTTCATGACCGGAGGCAGATTCTTGACCATATGGGCCATGTTCTTGTTGAGCATTCCCTTGGAGTAGTCCGTCGCGAAGTTCGCCGCCACATTGTAGAAGCCACTCGCGCAGATGAGATTGAGCGCACCCAACGTCACCATGGGTTTGTCGTCCTTCTTGGCGCCGATGAAGATCGTGGCGATGGCCGGAAATGCGCCGAGGGTATTCTTCAAGCTCGAAACGCCCGCCAGGCTGTCGCGAATGACGGGTTTGAAGGGGCCCACCTTTTGTTGATGGACCTCCAGGCCGTTCAGCAGCGAGCCGACACCAGCCAGAAGCGTCGAAATCGCACCGGAATACTTCTGCAGGCTGCCTTCGGGGGCCGATGCCGTCTTTGCGGTACCGACTGTCGTGCTGGCCACGTCTTTGACCAGGTTCATCGCCGGGGTAATGGTCATGGAAACCTCCTTCGACTGTATGGGACTGAATTTCAGGCGTAATTAGGGGCAGCGGACGCTACCGGCGCGTCGACTTGCGCGTCGGATGCGGCGCCGCCGAAGGCGTACATCTCTCCGGTTTTCAGGCCGTGGGCGATTTGCGCTGCAACCAGGCTGAAGTGCGTCAAGGCGAGCACGAAGGCTTCGGCATTCCAGTCGGCGGCTTCGGGCGCGAACCGGGAGTGCAGCGTCAGGCACTTGGCGGTGGGCCGGTACCCGATGGAGAACTTGCCATCCACCTGGAAGGTGGCGTTCAACCCCAGGCAGGCGAGCAGCATCCGGCTGGGCATGTCCTGGTCGGCGGCGCCCAGCGTGGCGGTCAGGGCCAGGTGTTTGTCTATCAAGGGGTGGGATTCCACCAGGAGGTCGACGCCTTCGTCGACCTGAAACGCGCAGTCACCTGCTTCCGTCAGCACCGGCGACCAGCCGAACTCCCCTCCAATTTCCTCCAGCCAACGATGAAGGTCCATTCTCGTTTGCGTCATGTCTCGCTCCTTGGGTTGAATCCATCTGAGTAACCACGATTCCCGCGGGAGTTCCATTTTCTTGAGCGTTGTCTTTACGGCCGGCCGAAACTGGCCTACCGTGCAAGACAGCTTGATGGCCTGCACCGCCGGTTTCCACCCTGAGCGGTACAGGTCACGGCTGAAGTTCTGTTTTATCAACACGTTGCGTTGGAGATGAAAGAGAATGACGAACACCCTCATCCAGGTCGACCTGACCCAGTCCCCGTACGAGAACAAGCAGATCCACAACCGCTGGCATCCGGATATCCCGATGGCCGTCTGGGTCAAGCCCGGCGATGATTTCATCCTGGAAACCTACGACTGGACCGGCGGCGCCATCAAGAACGACGACAGCGCCGACGACGTGCGCGACGTCGACCTGTCCACCGTGCACTTCCTGTCCGGCCCCGTCGGCGTCGAAGGCGCCGAGCCCGGCGACCTGCTGGTGGTGGACCTGCTGGACATCGGCGCCAAGCCCGATAGCCTGTGGGGCTTCAATGGCTTTTTCAGCAAGAACAACGGCGGCGGTTTTCTCACCGACCATTTCCCCCATGCGCAGAAATCCATCTGGGATTTCCACGGCATGTTCACCTCGTCGCGCCACATCCCGGGCGTCAGCTTCGCCGGCCTGATCCATCCCGGCCTGATCGGCTGCCTGCCCGACAAGAAGCTGCTGGACACCTGGAACCAACGCGAGCAGGCGCTGATCGACACCAACCCGAACCGCGTGCCGCCGCTGGCCAATCCGCCCGCGCCCAAGACGGCGCACATGGGCGCGCTGCAAGGGGCCGAGCGCGAGCGCGCGGCGGCCGAGGGCGCGCGCACCGTGCCGCCGCGCGAGCATGGCGGCAACTGCGACATCAAGGACCTGTCGCGCGGGGCGCGGGTGTTCTTCCCGGTCTACGTCAAGGGCGGCGGCCTGTCGGTGGGCGATCTGCATTTCTCGCAGGGCGACGGCGAGATCACCTTCTGCGGCGCCATCGAGATGGCCGGCTGGGTGCACATGCGCGTCACGTTGATCAAGGGCGGCATGGATAAGTACGCCATCCGCAACCCGATCTTCAAGCCCAGCCCGATCACGCCGGCCTACAAGGACTTCCTGATCTTCGAGGGCATCTCGGTGGACGAGGGCGGCAAGCAGCACTACCTGGACGTGAACGTGGCCTACCGCCAGGCCTGCCTGAACGCCATCGAATACCTGAAGAAGTTCGGCTATTCGGGCGCGCAGGCGTACTCGATTCTGGGCACGGCGCCGGTGCAGGGGCACATCAGCGGGGTGGTGGACATTCCCAACTCCTGCGCCACGCTGTGGCTGCCGACCGAGATCTTCGATTTCGACATCCAGCCCTCGGCATCGGGGCCGGTCAAGCACATCAAGGGCGGCGTCGACATGCCCTTGTCGCGCGACCGCTGAGGCGCCCGCGCCAAGGAGACCGACATGCCCATGTATGACTACGCTTGTGCCGACTGCGGCGAGTTCGCGGCGCTGCGGCCGCTGGCGCAATGGCGCGATCCAGCCGACTGTCCGCGCTGCGGCGCGGCGTCGAACCGCATCGTTGGCGGCGCGCCCGCGATCTCGGCGCTGTCGTCGGCCGTCAACCGTGCCCATGCCGCCAACGAGCGCAGCGCCAACGAGCCGCGCAGCTCGCGTGCCGGACACGGCATGAATTGCGGTTGCTGCGCGGGCGGACGCAAGTCCGGCAGGACCCGCGCCACGGCCGATGGCGCCAAGTCCTTCGCCGGTGCGCGGCCCTGGATGATCAGCCACTGACGCCGGTGGCGATTCCCGTCGATGACGGCCCGCATGCCGGGGTGTCATCGACGGCTTGCCAAGCGGTGGCGTGGCGCGTGATCCCGCCGCGTGCAAGGCGCGCGCGGCGTGCAATCAAGCGAGGCTGCCGCCTCGCTTTTTCTTACCGCGGGGCGGCTTCCAGCGGCGCCACGGCGGCGCCCTGGATCTTGTGGCGCGCCAGCGCCTCGGCCACGAAACCGCTTTTCTTCATGGCTTCGACGAAGGCGGCCAGGTAGGCGCTGGCCTTGGCGCCACGGCGCTTGGGCACGCCCATGGCCTGGCGGATCAGCATGAAGTGGCCGTCCAGCAGGCGCAGGCCGCCCAGGCGCTGGGCGTCGGCCTGCAACTGCTGTTTGACGCCGGCGGCCACTTCCATGTTTTCACGCACGAAGGTGTCCACCACCGCGGGCGAGGTGGGCGCGCGGAACAGCTCGGCGTGCTTGATTTCGCGCGTCAGGTACAGGTCATAGGCGCTGCCCTTGCCGACCACCACGCGCTGGCCGGCGCGGTCCACCTCTTCCATGCGGGTGATGGGCGAATCGTCGCGCACCAGGTAAGCGCCCTCGATCACCACATAGGGCGCGGTGAAGGCGATCTGCTCGCCGCGCAGCGGGTCGATGGCGAAAAAGCCCACGTCGGCCTGCTCGGCGGCGACCGCGTTGACCGATTCGCCGGCGGACTTGAACACCACCAGTTCCAGCTTCACGTCGAGCCGGCGTGCCAGTTCCGTGGCCAGGTCGACCGACACGCCGCCGGGCGCGCCGGTGTCGGGATGGCTGTTGGCCAGGATCGGGTTGCCCAGGTTGATGGAGGCGCGCAGCGTGCCCGTCGGGGCAAACGCGTCGAGCAGTTCGTGATCGGTCTTCATGGATCTTCCTTCCTCGGGGGGACGCCGCCGGTGTCGCGGCGGCGCGGCATGTGCAGCCCAAAGAATAGCCGCAAGCGGGGCGCTTGCGTGCCGCTGGCGGCGCCGACGGCAGGGCGCGGGGCCCGCCGCCGGCGCGCGGCCGATGACGCCGCGCTATTGCGCGCGGCGCAGCACGTAGTGCGGCGCCAGCGGACCGGTGGGGCGGGTGCCGTCGCGGTACAGCATGATCACCTGGTTCTCGGCGACGAAGTAGCGCTGGCTGTCGCCGGAGGCGTCCAGCCGGATGGTGCTGCCGTCGGATTCCCAACTGAAGGTGCCGGCCACCGCTTCAGGCTGCGGCTGGCGATCCAGGTATTGCGTGGTGCGCTCGTAGCGGCCGTCCTTCATCAGCGTCAGGCGGGTGCGGATGCCGGGGCAGTCGGCGCAGGGCAGGGTGCCCTCGTAGCTGCCGGGCCAGTCCAGCGAGTCGCGCGCCGTGTGGTTGTCCACGGGCACGGCGGCCGTGTGTCGGGAAGGGGCGCAGCCGGCAAGCAGGGCGACTGTCAGGGTGCAGGTCAAGGTGGTTTTCATCATGGCGAGCTCCTGTGTTGCGGTGCGCCCACGATACGGACGCACGCCCATCCTTGCTGAAACGGGATGTAAAGGCAAGCGCGGCGGGCCCGCCGCGCAGGCGCGCAATCCCGCCGGGCCCGGGACCCGGAGCGCGTCAGCGCGGGGCCACGGCCAGCAGGCCCGGATGGGGCGCGCGCGCGGTCAGGATGGTGCCCGTCACCGACTCGGTGCAGAACAGCGTGCGGCCATCCTCGCCGCCAAAGGCCAGGTTGGTGGTCGACATGCCCTTGGGGCTGCGCCAGACGATCAGCGGTTCGGCGCGAGGGTTGAGCAGCCACACGTAGCCCAGCCCCGGATTGCAGACCAGCAGGTTGCCTTCGCGATCCACCGCCAGGCCGTCCGGGCCGCTGGGGCCGTACGAGGTGAAGAACTGGCTCACCTTGCTGACGCTGCCGTCCGCCATCAGCGGCACGCGCCAGACGCAGTTGCCGCGCGTCACCGCCAGGTACAGCACCTTGCCGTCCGGCGACAGCGCCACGCCATTGGGGCTGGGGATGTTGTCGAGCAGGCAGTCGAGCTGGCCGCCGGGACGCAAGCGGTACAGTCGGCCGCTGGGATCGTGCAGGCCGCTCTGGCCCTGGTCGGTGAAGTAGATATTGCCCTGCGCATCGAAGGTCAGGTCGTTCACGCCCTTGAAGCGTTCGCTGTTGCGCCGGGCCAGGTAGGGCGTGACCTGGCCGCTGCCCACGTCCAGGACCATCAGGCCATTCTTGTAGTCCGTGATCAGCAGTCGGTCGTCGTCCAGGAACTTCATGCCGTTCGGTTCGCCGTCGTATTCGGTCACCAGGGTCCACTGACGGTCGGGCCCGATGCGGAACACCCGGCCCCAGGGGATGTCGGTGACGTACAGATTGCCGTGTCGGTCGAACACCGGGCCTTCCAGGAACGAATCGACCGGCGCCCCGGCGCGGTTGGCGTCGGCCCAGTCGCTGCGCTGGAGGCGGCGGAAAGGGTCGGGCATGGCGCTCCATGCTTCGAAGGGCGCCACCTCGGGCGGTTGCAGGAAAAACATGGCGTCTCCTCGGTGTCTATTTGGCGTCGTAGCCGATGCTGCGGGCCACGTTGCCCCACATCACGTTGCTGTCGGCCAGGATCCGGCCGAACTCCGCCGCGTCGGCGGCGCGCGGCTCGGCGCCCATCTTGGTGGCGAAGGTCTGCATCTCATCCGACGCCATGGCCTTGGCGACCTCGCGTTGCAGGCGCTCGGTGACTTCCGGCGGCGTGCCCTTGGGCGCCCACAGGCCGGTCCAGTTGACCACGCCGAAATCCTTCACGCCAGCCTGCGCGAATGTCGGCACGTCGGGAAGCACCGCCAGCCGCTTGGCGCCGCTCACGGCCAGCAGGCGCAACTGTCCGCCCTGCGCCGGCCCCATCAGGCCGGTGGTCGAGGCGAACTGGAAGTCGATCACCTTGCCCAGCACCGCCTGCGTGGCTTCGGCGGCGCCCTTGAACGGCACGTGCATGAATTTCACGCCCGTCGCCCGCGCCAGCCCTTCGGCGGCAAAGTGCGGCGTGGTGCCGGCGCCGCCCGAGCCGTACGTCACCGAGTCGGGCTTGGCGCGCGCCCGCGCCAGCAGGTCGTCGAGCGTGCGATACGGGCTGTCGGCCGCCACCGCCAGCGCCATGGGCGCGAAGATGAAGGCCGTGACCGGCTGCAGGTCCGCCGCCGGATCGAAGGGCAGTTGCTTGAAGATGTGCGGTAGCAGCGAATAGGTGGTGTCGTTGGCCACCAGCGTGTAGCCATCGGCCGGCGCGCGGGCCACCTGGCTGACGCCGATGGTGCCGGTCGCGCCGGGCTTGTTCTCCACCACGAAACTCTGGCCGGTCTGCGTCGACAGCATCTGCGCGACCTTGCGCGTGGCCACGTCGACCGCGCCGCCCGGGCCGTAGGGCACCACGATCCGCACGGGGCGGCTGGGCCAGGCGTCGGCGGCATGGGCAACGCCGCCCGCCAGGAGTGTCGCGGCGGCCGCGACGAGCAGCGCGGTGCGCCGGGGGGAGTAGCGGGTGCGATTACGGTGATTCATTTGTCGTCCTCTGTTTTTATGCGGGAATGTCATTCGGCCTTGAGTCCTCGCAGGCCGCGTCACTCCTTGTGGATGCCGGCATCGGCCAGGATGCGGGCCGAACGTTCCATCTGGTCGTCGATGAAGGCGCGGAATTCGGTGGCGGTCGAGCCCACCGGCTGCGCGCCGAGTTCCTGCAGGCTGTGGCGCAGCGCCGGGTCCTGCAGCGTGGCGCGCAGCGCCTGCTCGATGCGCGCGGCCACCTCGGGCGGCACGCCGGCCGGCGCCAGCACGCCGTTCCACTCGTACACCGAATACTGCGGCACGCCGCTCTCCGCGACGGTGGGCAGGTCGGGCAGCGCCGCGATGCGCTCGGGCGATGTGACCGCCAGCGCGCGCAGCTTGCCGCTCTTGACCAGCGGGTAGGACGCCGCCATGTTGCTGAACATCATATCGATCTGGCCGCCCATCAGGTCGGTCAGCGCCGGCGCGCCGCCCTTGTAGGGGACGTGGGTGAGTTCCAGCTTGTTGCCCTGCGCGTACCAGGCGGCGGCGATGTGTTGCGCCGTGCCCTGGCCGGGCGTGCCGAACGTCAGGTGGCCCTTGCGCGCGGCGGCCGTGAGGTCCTCGATGCGCTGGTAGGGCGACTGCGCCGGCACCACCAGGAGGTTGGGCGTCAGGCTGATCAGCGAGATCGGCAGGAAATCCCGCCGGCTGTCGTAGCTGAGTTTCTTGTAGAGCGAAGGATTGATGGCGAACGCCGTGGCGTCGTAGAGCAGCGTGTAGCCGTCGGCGGCGGCGTGCGCCACGCTGGCCGCGCCGATGGTGCCGCTGGCGCCGGGCTTGTTCTCGACCACCACGGTCTGGCCCAGGCGCGCGCCCAGCTTCTGGGCCACCAGGCGGGCCTGGGCATCGGCGGCGCCGCCGGCGGAATAGGGCACCACCAGCTTGAGCGCGCGGTCGGGGTAGTCGGCGGCGGCCACGCTGGCGCAGAACGCAAGCGCCAGGGGCAAAAGGCGGAACAGTTTCACGAGATTGTCTCCTTGAGGAAGGCGCGCCGCCTGTGCCGGCGGCTGCGCCTGGTTGGTTTTTTTCAGCGTTTCAGACCGTGGCGATGGGCGTGGCCGGTGAGCCGGCCGCGCCCGGCAGGCGCAGCGGGGGCGCGGTCAGCAGGAAGCGGTGGCGTCCGTTGGCGCGCAGCCAGCGCGCCAGCGGC
Source organism: Achromobacter sp. HNDS-1 (assembly GCF_040084795.1). Lineage (NCBI taxonomy): Bacteria > Pseudomonadati > Pseudomonadota > Betaproteobacteria > Burkholderiales > Alcaligenaceae > Achromobacter > Achromobacter sp. HNDS-1. The sequence goes on along the minus strand of NZ_CP157584.1, from coordinate 895,368 downwards.
GTCAGCCACCACAGTTCACCCAGGTGGATGCCGTTCTTGAACAGGCAGTGCTCATGCAGCGGCAGGCGCGGGCGGCGCAGCGGCGTGGCCGCGCCCCCCAGGGCCACCGGCCGCACCAGCTCGACGGCGGGGTTGTCGGCGATCAGGCAGGCCAGGCGCGCGTCGACGATCCAGCGCAGCAGGCGCGCATCGTCGCCGTCCAGGCCGCTGCCGGTGGCGTGCAGGTGCGCGACATCGGGCTGGCGGTTCATCGACATCAGCGTGTCGCCGAAGCCGGTGTGCAGGCACACCATGTCGCCCGGCTCGATGGCCACGCCGTCGGCCTCCAGGATGCGCATCAGCGCGTCGTAGCCCACGGCGGTGCGCGTGCGGCCGACATGGGCCTCCAGGTCGATCAGCACGGCGCGGCCCTGCACCCCATGTTCGGCCAGTTGCTCGATGCCGAGCGCCCCGGCGCGGGGGCCGGGAAAGCGGGCCCAGTCGGCCACGGCCTGCGGATCCTCCGCGGCCGCCAGGATTTCGGCGCCGGCCCGAAAGCCGTTGTAGAACACCGCCTCGGCCTGCCCGTCGCCATCGGCATCGAACCGGCTGCCCATGTGCGCCAGGCTGTCCCACTGCGTGGAATACTGCGTATTCATCAGCAGCACGTCGTCGCACACCACATCGGTGAGCAGCGGATCTTCCGACGCATAGGACCAGCAAAAGCCCTGGGCGCCCGCGCTCTTGCCATCGCGCAGCGTGGCGTAGCGTTGCGGCGGCAGGCGCCGCGGGTTCAGCGCCATGCCGCCCGGCACGTCCAGCGGCAGCGACAGGCAGAACGTCAGGCCCTCGCGGACTTCCGCGATGCCCTGCAGCACCTTGGCGCGGTCCACCAGGTTCATGCGGCCGCGCTGGTCGTCGGGGCCGAATTCGCCCCAGTTGCTGTCCGGCGGCGCGTGCTTCCATCGTTGCGGCATGGCGCGGCTCCTCAGGCGGGCGCGGCCGCGCGGGCCAGCACGTCCAGGGCATTGCGCGCGGCGGCCACGCCCATGTTGACGTAGGCGGCGCTGGTCACCCCGCCGACGTGCGGGCTGAGGAGAATGCGCGGCTCCTGCTGGAAGGGGTGGCCGGCCGTCATGGGCTCGACGGCGAAGCTGTCCAGGCCGGCGGCGCGCACCTGGCCCGAGCGCACCGCCTGCAGCAACGCGTCTTCATCGACCAGGCCGCCGCGCGCGGTGTTGACCAGGACCACGCCGGGCTTGCATTGCGCCAGCGTCGCCGCGTTGACCATGCCGCGGTTCTCGTCGGTCAGGGGGCAATGCAGCGACACCACGTCGGCCTCGCGCCAGATCGCGTCCAGCGGCACGCTGGCGATGTACTCGGGCAGATCGCGCGCGTAGGGATCGAAGCCGATCACGCGCATGTTCATGCCGTGCGCCATGGCGGCCATGCGCCGGCCGATGGCGCCCAGGCCCACCAGGCCGATGGTCTTGCCGTCCAGTTCCAGGCTCTTGTGCGTCGACTTGTCCCAGTGTCCGGCGCGCATGCGCGCATCCAGGCCCACGACCGATTTGGCGCAGGCCAGCAGCAGCGCCAGGGCATGTTCCGCCACGGCGGCGGCGTTCACGCCCACGGCGGCCACGACCTGGATGCCGCGCTGGGCGGCGGCGGCCTTGTCGATGGTGTCGGTGCCGCTGCCGTGCTTGGAAATCACGCGCAACGCGGGCGCGGCGTCCATGGCGGCGGCGCCCACCTTGCTGTAGCGCACGATGATGGCGACCGGGTTGTGCTCGCGGCACAAGGACACGATTTCCTCTTCGGCGGGCGTCTTGCCGGCAAACACCAGATTGAAATCCTGCAGCAGCGCGATAGCTTCCGGGGCCAGGTCGGCCGCGGTCACGACGATGGCGGCCTTGCCTGTGGCGGTCTTGTTCACAGCGATTCCCCTTCCTTGAGCACGCCGGCGGCGCGTAGCGCGGCCGCCAGCCACTTGGCCTCGGTGTCGCCGGCCTGGATCGCGGCGATGCGCGCGGCCTCGTCGCGCACCTTCTTTTCGGCAGCCGGCAGCAGGCCTTCGATTTTCTCGCGTTCGACCACCACCACGCCGTCGGCGTCGCCGATGACGAAGTCGCCGGGGTACACGGTCACGCCGCCGACCGACACGGGATGGCCGATGCGGCCGGGCACGTTCTTGGTGGGGCCGTTCGGGTTGGTGCCGGCGGCGAACACCGGATAGTCCATTTCGATGATCTCGACGCTGTCGCGCGCCGCGCCATCCATCACCACGCCGGCGATGCCCAGCTTGCGGCAGGCGTGCATCATGATGGTGCCCATCAGCGCCGAGCTGAGGTCGCCCTTGCCGTCGATCACCAGCACGTCGCCCGGCTTGGCCAGCGAAATCGCGGCATGGATCATGAGGTTGTCACCGGGGCGCACTTCCACCGTCAGCGCCGTGCCGGCCAGCTTCATGCCGGGGTGCAGCGGGCGGATGCGGCCGCTGAGCGCGCCGCGGCGGCCGGCCACGTCGGCCAGGATGGCCGGTTGCAGTGCCGCCGCGCGGCGCACGATGTCGGCGCCGACGCGCGGGAAGTCCTTGATGATGTCCTGGTTTGCCATGAGTGTTCCTGTGAAGAAAGAGAAAGTCGGGAGGGCGGGTCAGGCCGGCTTGATGCCGGCATCGCGGATGACCTTGCCCCATTTGTCGAAGTCCGCCCTGCGGGTGGTGTCCAGGGCCTGCGGCGTGCCGCCGGCCAGCGTGATGCCGAGCTGCTCGGCCAGCGCCGTCAGCGCCGGGCTCTGCAAGGCGCGTCCGATCCCGGCGTTGAGCCGGGCGATGAGGGGCGCGGGCGTGGCGGCGGGGGCGAACACGGCCTGCCATTGCTCCACCACGAAATCGCTGAAGCCGGCCTCGGCCATGGTTGGCACCTGCGGCAAGGCCGGCAGGCGCTGCGCCGACGTAGCGGCGAGCGCGCGCAGCGCGCCCGTCCGCACATGCGGCAGCGCGGCGGCGGCGGGAATGAAGGCGAATTGCACTTGCCCGGCCAGCGTGTCCTGCAGCGCGGGCGTGTCGCCCTTGTAGGGCACATGCAGGAACCGCGCGCCGCTCTTTTGCTGCAGCAGTTCGCCCTGCATGTGCAGGATCGTGCCCGTGCCGCCCGAGGCATACGCCAGGCTTTGCGGCGCCTTTTTCGCGGCCGTGATCAGGTCGGCGACCGTGTGGAAGGGCTGGTCCTTGCCCACCACCAGGAGATGGGGAATGGTGCCGATCATGATGACGGGGGCGAAGTCCTCCACCGGGTCATAGGTCAGCTTGCCGAGGACGTGCGGCGCGATCGCCTGGGGCCCGATCGAGGTGCCCAGCAATGTCAGGCCGTCCGGCTCGGCGCGGGCCACGCGGGCCGCGCCAATGGTGCCGGTGGCGCCGGGACGGTTGTCGACGATCACGTGCGCGGCCAGCAGCGCATCCAGTTGCTGCGCGATGGCGCGGCCCAGCACGTCGGTGCTGCCGCCGGCCGGATAGGGCACCACCCAGGTGATGGTCTTGCCGGCGGGCCAATCCTGCGCGGCGCGCGCGCTGAAGGCCGCGCCCGCCGCCACGGCCGCGCCAAGCGCGAGGAAGCGCCGGCGCGAGAGCGAATAAGAGGTCTGCATGGGTTGTCTCCGTGTTGTTCTGGTATTCATGCCGCAAAGCCGTACAGGGCCGCCGGGTTGTGCACCAGGACCTGGCGCAGCCGGGCGCTGCCGGCCCAGTCGGCCAGCCGGTCGAGCTGGCGCGCGTCGTCGGGCATGGGCTGCATGCCAGCCGACGCCGAGGCGTGGGGCCAGTCGCTGCCCCAGACGATGCGTTCGGGATTGGCGTCGAGATAGCCGCGGGCCAGCGCGTCCAGCGCGGGATCCTCGACGCTGTGGCGCGGGCTGACGAGGTAGCCGCCCGACAGCTTGAGCCAGGCGCGGCCCTGGCCGAGCAGGCGCAGCACCAGGGCATGGGCCGGATGCGCGCCGGCCTGCGCCGGGCTGATGCGGGCCATGTGATCGAACACGATCGGCGCCGGCAGGGCCGACAGCAGGCTGTCCAGTTGCGCCAGCCGCTCGGGCGGCATCAGCAACTGCACATGCCAGCCCAGCGGGGCGACCCGCGCCGCCAGCGGCAGGATCTGGTCGGCACGGCTCGTCACCCCCAGCGAGAGATTGAGCCGGATGCCGCGCACGCCGGCGTCGTGCAAGGCTTGCAGTTGCGCATCGCTTTCGCTGCCGTCGATCACGGCCACGCCGCGCGCCTGCCCGCCCAGTTGGGCCAACGCATCGAGCATGGCGCGGTTGTCGGCGCCATAGGTCGATGGCGTGACCAGCACCGCGCGCTGGGTGCCAAGACGGGCCTGGATCGCGCGGTACTGCGCCATGGACGCGTCCGGCGGCAGCAGCCTTGCGCCCTTCACCGCCGGGTAGCGGGCGTCATACGCGTGGATGTGGCAGTCGCACGCCCCGGGCGGGGCGGCGGTGGCCGGCCTGGCGTCGCCGCTGGAGTAGGCGTAAAGGGCAGCCACGGCCGGATCACTCCACCTTCGCGCCCGAGTCCTTGACGATCTTGCCCCAGCGGATGCGGTCGTCGTGGATCAGCTTGGCGAACGCTTCCGGGGTGTCGGTAAGCACGCGCGCGCCCTGTTCCTGGTACTTGACGCGCAGCTCCGGCGTCTGGAGCGCCTTGTTGAACTCGGCATTCAGGCGCTGCACGATGTCCTTGGGCGTGCCGGCCGGCGCGGCCAGGCCGAACCAGGTCACGGCCTCGAAGCCGGGGAAACCGCGCTCGGCGATGGTGGGCACGTCGGGCATGTCGGGCACGCGCTGCGCCGAGGTCACGGCCAGCGCGCGCATCTTGCCGTTGCGCACGTGGCCGATGAGCGTCGGCACGGAAGACAGGTACATGTCGATCTGTCCGCCGATCAGGTCGTTGGACGCCTGCGCCGCGCCCTTGTAGGGGATGTGCGTGAGCTGGATGCCCGCCGCGTTCTGCAGCTGCACCGCCGCCAGGTGGGCCACCGTGCCGTTGCCGGAACTGGCGAAGTTCAAGGCCCCCGGCTTGGCCTTGGCCGCCGCGATCATGTCCTCGAAGGTCTTGAGCGGCGAGTTGGCCGGCACCACGATCACCAGCGGCGCGTCGGCCACCAGGCCGATGGCGGTGAGGTCCTTCTCGGGGTCGTAGGGCAGCTTGGCGTACAGCGTCGGGTTGATCGCCAGGTTGCTGGTCTGGCCCAGCACCAGGGAATACCCGTCCGGCGCCGACTTGGCGACGGCGTCCACGCCGATGTTGCCGCCCGAGCCGGGGCGGTTTTCCGTGACGATGTTCCAGCCAGTGTTGCCGGCCACCTTGATCGCCGCTTCGCGGGCCAGCACGTCGGTGCCGCCCCCGGGCGGGAATGGCACGATCAGCCGGATGGGTTTGTCGGGGTAGCCCTGGGCGGCGCCCAGGCTGGTCATGCACATCAGGGCCAGGCCCGACAGCAAGCGTGCGAACGGCTTCATGTTTTGTCTCCGATGTTTGTTTTTGATGGAAGGAATTGTCGGAGGATGTTCCGCCTAATACAATACAAGTTCATACAGCGGAACATGTTTCATATGACGAACGATGACCTGACCCCGGAATCCCCCGACACGCCGGGCGAAGAGGGCGTGGTGGCCGTGCGCCGCGCGATGCGCATCCTCGAAGCCTTTGGCGTGGAGGATCCGCATCTGTCGCTGGCGGAATTGAGCCGGCGCACCGGCTGCCATCGCTCCACCGTGCTGCGGCTGGCGCGCACCCTGGCCATGGACGACTACCTGGCGCAGCGGCCCGACGGCACCTGGCGCCTGGCACGCGCCGCCGGCTGGCTGGGCGCGTGTTACCAGGCCACCTTCAACATCGTCGAGGTGGTCCAGCCGATCCTGCGCGAGTTGTCGGCGGCGACCGGCGAAAGCGCGACGTTCTACGTGCGCGAAGGCAAGCAGCGCATCTGCATGGCGCGCGTCGAAGGCCCCAGGTCGATCCGGCACCACGTGCGCGTGGGCGCGGCCCTGCCGCTGGAGCTGGGCAGCCCCGGCCGCGTGCTGCTCGCCTTTTCCGGCGAGCCGGGCGAACCCTATGAGTCGGTGCGCCGCGCCGGTTACATGGTGTCGCTGGGGGAACGCGATCCCGAGGTCTCCAGCATCTCCGCGCCGGTCTATGGCATCAATTGGACGCTGCAGGGGGCGGTGTGCATCTCGGGGCCGATTTCGCGCCTGGGCGAAAGCGTGCTGCATGAGTTGAAGGAGCCGATCCTCGCCGCGGCCAGCCGCCTGTCGCGCTCGCTGATGGGCGCGCGGCAAGGGCAGGGCGCCTGACGCGGCTGCGGCGATCGGCCAGGCCTTGCGCCGTGGCCGCGCATGTCCGCCGCCGCCCGCCATCCTGGCCGTATCGGCGCGGCGCGCCAATCAGGCCCGCGCTACGCTCATCGGCCAGGCCCGCGGCATCGTGCCGCGGGCGCGAAGGAGCCTCATCATGCAAGGAAGCTGCCTGTGCGGCGCCGTGGCCTACCAGGCGGACCGCCTGGCCGGGCCCATCGTCCATTGCCACTGCGCCACCTGCCGCAAGGCGCACGCGGCCGCGTTCGCCTCGACCGCCCGGGTGGCGCGCGCGGATTTCCGCTGGACCCGTGGCGTGGACGCGCTGGGCGCCTACGAATCGTCGCCCGGCAAGATCCGCCACTTCTGCACCCGCTGCGGCGCGCACCTGATGGCGCACTGGGTGGCGCAACCGCAGGTCATCCTGCGCGTGGCGACGCTGGATGAGGATCCCGGCGCGCGGCCGCTCGCGCACATCCACACCGCGCACGACGTGCCGTGGCTCGATCATGGGCCGGGCGTTCCAGCGTATCCGGACACCATTCCGGGATAGCGCGCGCCGCCGTCCCGTTTCCGGCGCGTGGCGCATGCGCTACGCTAGCGATCTTTGCGCGCCGGCGTGGCGCGCCGCGAGGAAGCCGCAATGAAAGGCGAACACCATTACGACGTCGGCGTGACCTGGACCGGCAATACCGGCAAGGGCACCGCCAGCTACACCGCATATGCCCGCGACCACGTGATCCAGTCGCCGGGCAAGCCCGATATCACCGGCTCGGCCGACCCCGCGTTCCGCGGCGACCCGGCGCGCTGGAATCCCGAGGACCTGCTGGTGGCCTCGCTATCGGCCTGCCACAAGCTCTGGTACCTGCACCTGTGCGCCGTCGAGAACATCATCGTCACGGCCTACCGCGACGACGCCCACGGCGTCATGCGCGAAGACCCCGAGCGCGGCGGCGCTTTCGCCTCGGTCACGCTGCGGCCCGAGGTCACCCTCGCCGCGGGCGGCGATGCCGGATTGGCCGAAGCGCTGCACGCCCGCGCCCACCATTTCTGCTACATCGCCAATTCGGTGAACTTCCCGGTGCTGTGCGAGCCGCGCATCGTCGTGGCCGGCTGAGACGGGAGGGCTGGCCATGACCAAGCCGACGATCTGGGGCCGGCGCAGTTCGTTCAACGTGCAGAAAGTGCTTTGGCTGGCCGGCGAACTGGGCCTGGCCTACGAACACATTCCGGCCGGCGGCCAATTCGGCCTGCTCGATACGCCGGAATTCCTGCGCATGAACCCGCATGGCCGGGTGCCGCTGCTGCGCGAGGGCGACACGGTGGTGTGGGAGTCGCACGCGATCCTGCGTTACCTGGCCGCGCGCCATGGCGCCGAGGCCTTCTGGCCGGCCGATCCGGCGCGCCGCGCGCGCGCCGACGGCTGGATGGACTGGGCGCAGACGGCGTTGCAGCCCGCCTTCCTGTCGGGCGTGTTCTGGGGCTACTACCGCACCCCCGAGGCGCAGCGCGACCTGCCCGCCATCGCGCGCAGCCTGGCCGCCACTCATGCCTGCCTGCGCCAGCTCGACGTGGTGCTGGCCACGCAACCCTATCTGGGCGGGCAGGCCCTGACGCTGGCCGACATCCCCGCCGCCACCGCGCTCTACCGCTACTACGAGCTGGACATCGCCCGCGAGCCCCTGGCGCACGTGCGGGCCTGGTACGACCGCCTGCGCGAGCGTCCCGCCTACCGCGAGCACATCATGGTGCCGTTCAGCGAATTGAAGGGGCGGCTGGATTTCTGACAGGCGCGGGCCTGTTAAGCTGTTCCTGGCCGGCGCGAGCGCACCGGCCCATCCTTTGCCACGTAGCCCTCTTCATGTTCCTGCCTCTTTCCGACTGGCCGCGGCGCGCGCCCGAACTGGGTATCGCCGGTCTGCGCCTGCGCCCGCTGCGCGACACCGACGCGGCCGATTGGCATGCCTACCTGCGCGACGACAACGTAACCCGCCACACCAGCTGGCAACTGGACGGCCCGGACGCGCTGGCGGCGCTGATCCAGGGCTATGCCGACCCCGCCGCCAGCCATTGCCTGCGCCTGGCCATCGTCGAGACCGACGACCGCCTGATCGGCACCATCGGTTTGAACGAGATCGCGCCGGGCGCGCGCCGCGCCGAAATCGCCTATGACCTGGCGCCTTCGCACTGGCGCCGCGGCATCGCCACGCAGGCCTGCGAAGCCGTGTCCACGTGGGCCTTGCAGACGCTGGGCCTGGCGCGGGTGCAGGCCACCGTGCTGGATACCAATACGGCGTCGGCCGGCGTGCTGGAGCGTTGTCGCTTCCACCGCGAAGGGCTGCTGCATCATTACCGGCAGGTGCGCGGCGAGCCGCGCCATTTCTGGATGTACGCGCGCATCTGGCCGCCTCCGCTGGTAGGCGCCGAATGCGGCTAGGCTTGCTTTCCCACGCCGCGCGCCCGGTGGGGCCGGGCCGCCATTTCCTTTCGCGAGAACCATGACTTCCGCTTTGATTGTGATCGATGTGCAACGCGCGCTGTTCGAAACCGCGCCCGAGCCGGCCGATGCCGGCGCCGTGCTGGCGCGCATCAATGACCTGGCCGGGCGCGCCCGCGCCGCCGGCGCGCCGGTGATCTACGTGCAGCATGAAGCACCCGGCGGCAAGCTGGCGCATGGCGAGCCCGGCTGGCAGCTCGACACGCGTTTGCGTCCCGCCGATGGCGATGTGCGGGTGCGCAAGACCACGCCCGATTCCTTCCTGCGCACCGGCCTGGACGATGCCTTGTCGCGGGCGGGCGCCACGCATCTGGTGGTGTGCGGCTATGCCAGCGAGTTCTGCGTCGATACCACCGTGCGCCGCGCCGCGGCGCTGGGCTATCCGGTGACGCTGGCGGCCGACGCCCACACCACCCACGACAAGCCGCACGCGGCGGGCGCGCGGATCCGCGCGCACCACAACGCCACGCTGTCGTCGATCTCCAGCTTCGGCGTGAAGATCGCCGCCGTGCCGGCGGCCGACATTGGCTTTGGCGAAGCGAGGTAGCGGCCGATGGATCCGGAACTGCTGCAGTTGCTGGTGACGCGCACCATGCCTTTCGGCAAGTACCAGGGGCGCCTGATCGCCGACCTGCCCGGCCCATACCTGGCCTGGTTCGCGCGCAAGGGCTTTCCGCCGGGCGAACTGGGGCGCCTGCTGGCGCTGATGCACGAACTCGACCACAACGGCCTGTCGTCCCTGCTGGCGCCCTTGCGCCAGCCGCCGGCGGCGCGTTGAGCCGCGCGGGGAAACCGCAAGAAACAAATCTTGCCGGCGGCGTAGCGTCTTGGCACGCCCCGCGGCCGTGCGCGGGGCTACGATAGACCGGCGCGTTACCGGGCGGAGCACCTGGCCCGGGCGCGTTCAACAAAGAGAGGTCGTCATGAAGAAACTCCCGTTCACCGCCGTCCTGCTGGCCCTGGCCTGCCTGGGCGGCGCGGCCCAGGCGCAGAACGCGGCGCCGGTCACGCAGGAATACCAATACCCCAGCCAGCGCTCCAAGGACGGCAGCCTGTCGCCGCCGTCCACCTTGCGCATGACCGTCACGCCCGACCCGAACTCGGCGCCGGCCGTGATCCGCGACACGCCCGAGAGCCAGGCGCAATACGTGCGCTGCCGCGAGGTCTCGGACCGCGCCGCCGTCTCCAACGCCCAGATGCAGGCCGGCGTCGCCCAGTGCCTGCGTGAACTGGAACAGCGTCGCCAGCAGCAGCAGTAGGCGCCGCGCCCGCCGGGCTTGACCCGGCAGGGCTGCGTCAGGCCGGGTTCGGTCAGGCCAACCCGCTGCAGGCAGGGCCTGGTCAGGCCGGGCCGGCTGCCGTGGCGGCCCTGGCCGATCCGCGCGCCCAGTGCCAGGTCATCAGGCCGGCGGCCAGCACCACCGGCAGCATGGCGGCATTCAGCGCCTCCCAGCCAAACGCGTCCAGCGCCGGACCGGCCGCCAGCGTCGCCACCGCGGTGGCCGCGTAGCGCAGCATTTCGGCCGCGCCCTGGGCGCGGGCCCGCTCGGAGGGACGGTACGACTGCGCCAGCAGCGTGGTGCCGCCGACGAACATGAAATTCCATCCCACGCCCAGGCAGAACAGCGCCGCGTAGAACGCCGGCAGCGATGGCGAGGCCATCGCGATCAGCGCGCAGGCCACGTTCAGCAGCATGCCCGCGCCCAGCACCCTGGGCAGGCCGAAGCGCTGGATCAGCGCGCCGGCGAAGAAGGCGGGCGCATACATGCCGACCAGATGCCACTGCATGATGTTGGCACCGTCGCCGATGCTGTGGCTGCACGCCACCGCCGCCAGCGGCGCGGCCGTCATGATGAACATCATCGACACCGATCCCACCACGTTGTTGGCCAGCGCGGCGATGAACACCGGCTGGCGCGCCACCGCGCGCAGCGGGCGCGCCGGCAGTCCGCCCTGGACTTCGCCCGCGGCCACGGGCGCCTCGGTATCCCGGTAGAAGCCGAACAACAGGGCGGCGGACAACAGCGCCAGCAGCGCCACCATCAGGTAGGCGCCGGCAAACGTCACCGGCGCGAACAGGTCGCGGCTCCAGGCCGCCAGCGCCGGTCCGGCGATCGCGGCGATGACGCCGCCGGTCATCACCACCGAGATCGCGCGGCTCTTGGCGGCCGGCTCCACCGCGTCCGCCGCCGCCAGCCGGTAGTACTGCGCGAACGCCTGGAACACGCCGACCAGCGCGGTGCCCGCGCAGAACGCCCAGAAATCGGCATGGAACACCGCCCACACCGAGATGCCGCCGCCCGCCGCGCCAGCCAGGGCGCCCAGCGCGAAACCGTTGCGGCGGCCGATGCGCTGCATCAGCAGCGAAGCGAACCAGGTGACCACGGCGCCGGCGACGGTGATCAGCGCGAACGGCAGCGTGGACAGCGCCTTGTCCGGCGCCAGCATGTGGCCGGTCAGCGCGGTCAGGGTCAGGTCGATGGAGATGGCCGCGATGAACAGGCCCTGGCACACGGCCAGGATGCGGGCGTTGCGGCGGCCCGTGGCGGGCGAGGGCGAGGAGGGCATGGGAAGAAAAAGAGAGCGGGGTTTGACAGACCCCACTGTATCGACGCAGACTTTGGCGTGAATGACATAATTCCCTCAAAAAACGCCAATCCCGAACGCCAATCCCGAACGCCAATCCCGAACGCCAATCCCGAACGCCAATCCTGAACGCCAGCCCCGAACGCCAATCTCGAACGCCAACCCCGAACGCTAGCCCCGAACGCTAGCCCCAACGCCGGCCCCAACGCCGGCCCCACCCCACCCCAGCCCAGCCCAACCCCACCCCAGCCCCAACCCTGAACTCCCATCCGCCATGACCCACCACGTCGCCTTCCTGCTGGTGCCCGATTTTCAGTTGCTGGACATGTCCGGCCCGGCCGCGGTGTTCCAGACCGCCGGCCGTTTCGCGCAGACCGCCGCCGGCCCCGCGTATGCGGTGCACGTCGTCTCCGAACACGGCGGCCAGGTGCGCAGCTCCTGTGGCATCGGCGTACAGACGATGTCCTGGCACGGCACGCCCGCCGATACCCTGGTGGTGCCTGGCGGGGAGGGCGCGCGCGCCGCCGCCGTCACGCCCGCCCTGCGCGCCCGCCTGCTGGCGCAGCGCCAGGCGGGCCGGCGCCTGGCCAGTGTCTGCACCGGCGCCCTGGTGCTGGCGGGCGCGGGCCTGCTCGACGGCCGCCGCGCCACCACCCATTGGCGCCATGCCGCAATGCTGGCGCGCGAGCATCCGGGCGTGCGGGTCGAGCCTGACCGCATCCATGTCCGCGATGGCGATACCTGGACCTCGGCCGGCATCACCGCCGGCATCGACCTGGCGCTGGCGATGGTGGAGGCCGACCTGGGCGCCGAACTGGCGGCCGCCACCGCGCGCGAAATGGTGGTGTATCACCGCCGCTCGGGCGGCCAGTCGCAGTTCTCGGCCTTGCAGGACCTGGCGCCCGACAGCGAGCGCATGCGCGCGGTGCTCGAACATATCCGCGCCAATCTGGGCGCGGCCCTGACGGTGGAGCATCTGGCCGAGGTGGCCTGCGTCAGTCCGCGCCAGTTCCTGCGCAGCTTCAAGGCCGATACCGGCGAAACCCCCGCCAAGGCGGTCGAGCGCATCCGCGCCGAGGCGGCGCGGGCCTGCATCGAGGCCGGCGACGACAGCATCGACAGCGTGGCGCGGCGCGTCGGTTTTATGGACAGCGAACGGATGCGGCGCGCCTTCCTGCGGGTCTACGGCCAGCCGCCCCAGGCGCTGCGCCGCGCCGCGCGCCGCGCCGCGTTGGCATGAGCGGGGCGAAAACGGTAATAACCGCCGCCCCCGCTCAGTAAAAAGCGTCGGACCGTGCCCCCGGGCTGAAGCGGGGGCGGGCGCTTGAAGGCGAGCCGCGCTATGGCGCGCCGGCCGCGCTTCTGTGTTTTCCATGGCAAGAGTCTTACAAACGCCTGCGCGTTGCGGTTTCTCCTCGAAATTGTATGAGAATAATTCTCAGTATTAACGAAGGAGAAGTACCCATGCGTTCTAGGTTCGGGAACAAGGCGCGGCGCGCGCGGTTGGCGCGTCAATGGCCGCTCTGGCTGGCGGTGGCGACGGGGCCGGCGCTGGCCGAAGGCACCCAGGAGGCCAAGGGCGCCGCCACCTTGCCCGCGGTCACCGTCAGCGGCGAGCGCGAAGCCGGCGCCACGCAACAGCCCACGCTGGGCAAGCTGCCCTTGAGCGTGCGCGAGACGCCCCAATCGATCTCCGTGATCGGCCAGGAACAGATCCGCCAGCAGAACCTGCACACCCTGGACGACGTCATGCGGCACGCCACCGGCATCACGGTGCAGCCGCACCATCACCTCACCACGGCCTACTTCGCGCGCGGCTTCCAGATCGAATCCTTCGAGCAGGACGGCGTGCCGGCCATGATGGGCAACCGCGCCGCCGCGCCGGAAGACATGGCCATCTACGAGCGCGTCGAAATCCTGCGCGGCGCCAACGGCCTGTTGCACGGCGCCGGCAATCCCTCGGCCACCGTCAACCTGGTGCGCAAGCGCGGGCAGCGGCAATTCGCCTTCGGCGGAGAACTCAGCGCCGGCAGTTGGGACAACTATCGCGCCGAAGTCGACCTGGGCGGGCCGCTGAACGACAGCGGCCGCGTGCGCGGCCGCGTCGTCGGGGTCATGGCCGACCGCGGCTTCTTCTATGAAAGCGCGAACGAGAAGACCGGCCTGTTCTACGGCACTGCCGAGGTCGATCTGGGCCCGGACACCGTGCTGTCGGCGGGCCTGCTGCACAGCCGCGTGCGCTCGCATCCGCCGCCCAGCATGGGCGGACTGCCGCGCTACAAGGACGGCGCGCCGATCGGGCTGCGGCGCTCGGTCAACCTGGAGTCCGCCGGCAGCCGTTCCGACTGGAACACGACGCGCGTGTTCGCGGACCTGGACCACCGCTTCGGCCAGGGCTGGCGCGCGCGGCTCAGTGTCGACCATCTCCGCTCCAATTCCGAGATGAAGTACCTCACCGTCAACGGCGGGATCGACCGCGCGACGGGCCTGGGCGCCAAGCTGTCGGGAGGAGGCATCAAGTACGACAACAGCCAGACCAGCGTCGACGCCTACGTCAGCGGTCCGGTCGAACTGTTCGGGCGGCGCCACGAGCTGCTGTTCGGCGCCAATTCACTGCGGACTTCGTACGAGAACCTGAATGCCGATGTCACCAGCCCTCAGTTGAACATGCCGATGGACGTGTTCCACTGGCATCCGCGCGATGTGCCCGACTACGACATCGGCCCCTACAAGTTCGCGAGCATCAATCGCGACCGGGAGCAGGGCGTGTACGGCATGGGCCGCTTCTCGCTGGCCGATCCGCTGACGCTGGTGCTGGGCGCGCGCATGGACTGGAGCCGGCTGCAAGCGCCCAAAGCGAGCCAGCGCACCAACGCCAGATTCACGCCCTATGGCGGCCTGATCGTCGACCTGGACCGGCAGTGGTCGCTGTATGGCAGTTACGCGCAGGTATTCATGCCGCAAATCGACCAGCTCGATCGCGACGGCCAGCCGCTCGATCCGGTCACGGGCACCAACACCGAGGCCGGCGTCAAGGGCGAACTGATGGACGGCGCGCTCAACGTGTCCCTGGCGCTGTTCCAGATCCAGCAAAAGAACCGCGCCCAGGCCGACCCGTCGGTGGTGTGCGCGGGCCGACGCTGCCCCTCGGTCGCCGGGGGCGAGGTCCGCAGCCGCGGCTTCGAGGCCGAGGCCGCCGGCGCCATCACGCCCTACTGGACGGTGGCGGCGGGCTACACCTTCAACACCACCAAGTACCTGGTGGACACGCGCGCCAGCGGCCAACCCTATGCCAGCTTCACGCCCAGGCACCTCTTCCGCCTGTGGACCGAGTACGCCCTGCCGGCGCTGGAGCGGCGCCTGAGCGTGGGCGGGGGCGTGCAGGTGCAATCGGGCTTCTACAACGTGGCCAAGACCATCACGCTGCGCCAGGGCGGCTACGCGCTGGCCGACATGCGCGTGGCCTACCGCGTCGACAAGCACGTCACGGTGGCGCTCAACGCCAACAACCTGTTCGACCGCGTCTACTACCAGCGCCTGAACGATGCCAGCTGGACCAACTACTACGGCGAGCCGCGCAATTTCATGCTGACGGTGCGTGCCGAGTATTGACCGTCGTCATCGGATGAGGCGGCCAGGGCGAGGCCCGTCACGCGGGGCTTGAGCGATCCCCGGCCGTCCAGCCAGCAAAAACTCCCGCGATCGCCATCGAGACCTCGGCGGTTGGCAGGGGCGAGCCGTGCCCTCGGCCAGTCTGGAGCCGGCCCGGGGCTCGGGATCCTGGCTCCGTCACTCTCCTCACCGGGGTGGCCGCCCGGGCGGGCTATGCCGCCGGTTTCGGCGGCGGGCTGCTGGCGGTCGTTGCCACCCTGGCATTCGTGGCGTTGGCGCTGCGCCGCCGAGGGTGACATGGCGTTTCGGGCGGTTGCGGCTACACTTGTGCGCCGTTTTGCTTTCAAGCCCCCGAATTTCCATGATTTCCACCGCATGCGGCGTCGACTTCGGCACCTCCAACTCCACCGTCGGCTGGAGCCGCCCCGACCAGCGCGCGCTCCTGGCCCTCGAAGACGGCAAGACCACCTTGCCCTCGGCCATCTTCTTCCACGATGAAGACGCCGAGGTCAGTTACGGCCGCGCGGCCATCTCCGACTACCTGGCGGGCTACGACGGGCGCCTGATGCGCTCGATGAAAAGCCTGCTGGGCAGCTCGCTGATCGACGGCTCCACCGAGGTGCAGGGCCGCTCGATCCCGTTCCGCGTGCTGCTGACGCGCTTCATCGCCGAACTCAAGCGCCGCGCCGAGACCGCCGCCGGCCGCGACTTCACCCGCGCCGTGCTGGGCCGGCCGGTGTTCTTCGTCGACGACAACCCCGCCGCCGACCAGACCGCCCAGGACACGCTGGGCGAGATCGCGCGCAGCGTCGGCTTCACCGACATCGAATTCCAGTTCGAGCCGCTGGCGGCGGCCTTCGACTACGAGTCGCAGATCGACCGCGAGGAACTGGTGCTGGTCATCGACATCGGCGGCGGCACCTCCGACTTCTCGCTGATCCGCCTGGGCCCGGGCCGCGCCGCCAAGCTGGATCGCCGCGACGACATCCTGGCCTACGGCGGCGTGCACATTGGCGGGGTGGACTTCGACAAGCAGCTCAGCCTGGCGCACGTCATGCCGCTGCTGGGGCTGGGCAGCCAGTTGCGCAGCGGCAAGGACGTGCCGTCCACGCAATACGGCAACCTGGCCTGCTGGCACACCATCAACCAGGCCTACACCCGCAAGGCGGCCGAACACTTCGCCTACATCCGCGCCGAAGCCGGCGACCGCGACAAGATCGACCTGTTGCTGAACCTGGTCAAGCAGCGCGCCGGCCACTGGGTGGCGGTGCAGGTGGAAGAGGCCAAGATCGCGCTGTCGGAAGGCCCGGCCGCGCGCATCGACCTGTCGCGCATCGCGCCCGAGCTGGGCGTGGACGTGACGCGGCCGTCGTTCGACGTTAGCGTGGCGCGGCTGATTGAGAAGATCGAGCAGACCGTCGGCGTCCTGCTGCGCGACGCGGGCGTCGCCCCCGCCGACGTGGACACGGTGTTCTTCACCGGCGGTTCCAGCCGCGTGCCGCGCCTGCGCGATTGCGTCTCGGCGCTGGTGCCGCAGGCGCGCAGCGTCGAAGGCGACCTGTTCGGCAGCATCGGCGCCGGCCTGGCGCTGGACGCCCGTCGCAAGTTCGATTGATACACGGGGCGGCGAGCCTGCCGCCCCGAGGTCCTCGGCGCTTGGGCCTGCGCGCCGCGCCCTGTCATATTGCCGGCATCGCCGGCCCCCTCGGCCAGCGCGTCGATCGCGATGCGCGTCTTTGAAGGCTGGTCGCGCGCCCGCGATGGCCGCATCGGCGATGGCCCGCAGGTCGTCGATGCGCAGGCGCGGGGGGGGCATGATGCCCGTCATTCCCATCACGCCCATCAGGTCCATGACGCGGCCATGACGGGCGCGGTGGTAAGCTGCAAGCTCTTCGCGCCGGCCGCCTTGCGTGCCGGCGCTCGCACCTTCCCACGCCGCGCCATGACCGACAAGTCCGATTCCCATCTGTTCGAAGAACGCGTCTCCACCGAGGCCGCCTACGATGGCCGCTTCCTCAAGATCCGCAACGACACCGTGCGGCTGCCCAACGGCAACACCTCCACGCGCGAGTACGTCGTGCACCCGGGCGCGGTGGTGGTGATCCCGTTGCTCGACGACGGCCGCGTGCTGCTCGAGCGCCAGTTCCGCTATCCGATCGGCCGCGTCATGACCGAATTCCCCGCCGGCAAGCTCGATCCGGGTGAAGACCCGCTGGCCTGCGGCAAGCGAGAACTGCTCGAAGAAACCGGCTACACCGCCAGCCAGTGGGCCCGCGCCGGCGCGCTGCACCTGGCCATCGCCTATTCCACCGAGATCATCCACATCTACTTTGCGCGCGGCCTGCGCGCCGGCCCCCGGCAGCTGGACCAGGACGAATTCCTCGACGTCTTCAGCGCCCGGCCCGAAGACCTGTACGCGGCCTGCGCCCAGGGCGAAGTCACCGACGCCAAGACCCTGACCTGCACGCTGTGGCTGCAGAACGTGCTGTCCGGCGCCTGGCAGCTGGACTGGCAGGACCAGCCCGCCTGAGCGGACAGCGGCCTTCCCGGGCCCGCCCTGAAGGCCGGCCCGCGCCGGCGCCCTCACTAGACGAACGATCCCGCCGACCATGCCCGTCTTTCCTGTCCTGGTGCAACCGTCCGGACTGCGTTTCGAGGCCGACGCCGATTCGACCCTGCTGGCGGCCGCGCAGGCCGCCGGCATCAAGCTGCCCAGTTCCTGCCGCAACGGCACCTGTCGCGCCTGCATGTGCCTGATGCTGGAAGGCGAGATCGCCTACCGCATCGAATGGCCGGGCCTGTCGCGCGACGAGAAGGAAGAAGGCTGGATTCTGCCCTGCGTGGCCCAGGCCCGCTCACCGCTGGAAATCCAGTCGTTGCAAGCCGCGCCGCTAGAACCGGCGCCGCCGGCGCCACCGCGGCCGCTGACGGGCGCGCGGCGCTAGGCCGTGGTCCGTCCTCCGCTCGCTGCCCGCTTTCCGCTTCCCGCTTCCCGCTTCCCGTTTCCCGCTTTCCGCTTTCCGCTTTCCGCTTTCCGCTTCCCGATTCCCGCTTCCCGCTTCCCGCCGCCCGCCGCCCGCCGCCCGCCGCCAGCCGCCAGCCGCCAGCCGCCCGGCACAGCACGGCAACCGTCGGAGTCGCGGTTGATACGAATCAGCATATAAGCGCGATTTTTCGGCTAAATCATCGCTGCCCGGCCGCGCATACTGCCTCCATGGCGTCAGGCATTCAGCCACGCCGCTTTTTTCAAGGAGCAGGACATGCTGGATTGGGTGAATTACCAAAAGGAACTGATGGGCCGCATCGGTGAACTGGGCGCGCTGACGCCCGACACGCTCAAGGGCTACCAGGCGCTGTCGGCCGCCGGCGCCAGGACCGCGCACCTGGATGCCAAGACGCGCGAATTGATCGCGCTGGCGGTGGCGGTCACGACCCGCTGCGACGGCTGCATCACGGTGCATTCGGCGCAGGCGCTCAAGCACGGCGCCACCCGCGAGGAAATCGGCGAGGCGCTGGGCGTGGCGGTGGCTTTGAACGCCGGCGCCGCGATGGTGTATTCGGCCCGCGTGCTGGACGCCGTCAGCGCGCACCGGCCGGGCTGACGGCCCGCGCAGCATCGCCCGGTCGCACGCCGCCGGCGCGCGCCGGTGGCCCGTCTTTGGACTGGCGGCCGGGCACGCGGGCCGTTCCCCGCGCGCGGCGTCAGTCGTGCCGGTGCATGGCCGACTGATGCTTGGTGTCGCGCATGGTCGCGTAGACCAGCAGCGAGATGAAGATCACGCCCGCCAGGTAGTAGTAGAACCACTGCTCGTGACCCTGCTGCTTGAACCAGAGCGCGATGGCGGGCGCCGTGCCGCCGAAGATCGACACGGTGATGGCGTAGGGCACCGCCACGCCGGTGGCGCGGATATTGGTGGGGAACAGCTCGGCCTTCACCACGGCGTTGATCGAGGTGTAGCCGGCCGTGAAGATCCAGGCCGCGCAGATCAGCAGGAAGGCGATGAACGGCGAGCGGGTCTGCGACAGCGTCATCAGCAGCGGCACGGTAAGCAGCGCGCCGGCGATGCCGAAGAACACCAGCAGCGGCTTGCGCCCGATCCTGTCGGACAGCGCGCCATACAGCGGCTGCAGGATCAGCGCGAAGATCAGCGACGCCGCGATCACGTAGGTGGTGACGATGTCGGAGAACCCGGCGGTCTGCCGCACGAAGGTCTGCATGTAGGTGGTGAAGGTGTAGAACGCCGCCGTACCGCCGGCCGTCAGGCCCACCACGATGGCGACCTCGCGCGGATAGCGCAGCAGGCCGCGCAGGGAACTGGTCTTGGGCTTGGTCTGGCTGGCCTGCCGGTAGGAGTCGGTTTCCGGCATGTCGCGCCGCATGACGGCGGTGATGATGGCCAGCATGGCGCCGATCACGAAGGGAATGCGCCAGCCCCATTCCACCAGTTGCTCGTGCGTCAGGAATACGTTCTGCAGCAACAGCAGCACCAGGATCGCGCAGAGCTGGCCGCCGATCAGCGTGACGTACTGGAAGCTGGAATAGAAGCCGCGATGATCGGGATCGGCGATCTCGGTGAGGTAGGTGGCGCTGGCGCCGTATTCGCCGCCCAGGCTCAGGCCTTCGATGACCCGCGCCAGCGCCAGCAGCGCCGGCGCCGCCAGGCCGATGGAGGCATAGGTGGGCGTGACCGCGATGATCAGCGACCCCACGCACATCATGCCCACCGAAACCATCAGCGACAATCGGCGCCCGTGCCGGTCGGCCAGGTGGCCGAACAGCCAGCCCCCCAGCGGCCGCACGATGAAGCCGGCGGCGAACAGCGTGGCGGCGTTCAGCTGCTGCACGACGGGATCGTGCGAGGGGAAGAAGGCGGGGGCGAAGTACAGGGCGAAGGCGGTATAGGCGTAGAAGTCATACCATTCGACCAGGTTGCCCATGGAGCCGACGAAGATCGCCTTGATGCGGCGTTTGGCGTCGGGCATGTCGAGATACGCTTGGCTCATATCTGTCTTCCACGGAGACGGTACCCGCCTATCTTGCGCCTGCCGGCACAAAAATGCACCCCTGCATTTGTCCGGGATGTTTGTTCAGCTTGGTGTCAAGAATTGCCGTGGCGGCAGGCACGCGGCTTGCGGCCCCGTGCCTGCGTTCGGCTCGCCGTGCGTATTGCCCGCGGCGCCTTGCCCGCGGACTGTCCGCGCAATGCCGCGCGGGTGCCGTGGCTGGGTCGGCGGCCGCGCCGCCGGCGGGGATCGCCGCTTACTTGCGCGGCGGTTCGATCACCGTGCAGGCCGCCGCGCCGGCGGGCGCCTGGGCGTCGTCGCCAAACAAGGCGCGCGCGCCGCAGACCGATTGGAACATGCCTTTGTTGTCGTGGCCGATGCCCGTCACTTCGAAGCCGGCGCGATGCAGGGTCACCGGCCGGCTGCCGCGCGCGGCGACGATGCGCTCGTACTGCAGGTAGGCGGTGCCGCGCGCCAGCCGCGTCGCCCCCTGGGCCTCGGCGCCGCAGGTCTTGTCCAGCAGGCGGTGCTCGGGGTTGTTGTCGGCGCCGCCCAGCAGGTAGGTCACGTCGCGCGCCGCGTAGCGGATGAACAGGCGCGTGTCATCGGTTTCCTGCGCGTACGCGGGCAGCTTGTCGGTGCCGTACTTGTACTGGTTGTAGGTCGGGCAGATGCCGCGCTCGTAGGGCGCGTAGCCCTTGCCGTCGGGGCGCGGGCGTTCGCGGGTCAGATACAGGTATGACGAGGGGTTGGCGATCACGTAGCGCACCGCGATGCCGTCGCGGCGCAACGGGCCGTCGATCTGGTTCAGCACGGCGTAGCGCTGCACCAGCTGGCCGCCGCCGGAATGCCCGGCCAGCACGATGCCGGCCAGGATCGGCAGGCGCTTGCGATCGTCCAGGCTGCGCAGCAGGTCGTCAATCACCTGGAACGAGCTGACCGGCGCGGGCCGGCCGTTGGCCTGCACGCTGTCCTCGCCGTCTTCCCAACTGGCCTTGCGCCACGCGGCCATGCCGGCGAAGCCCGAGTCGATCGAACCGACAAAGCGCGGCGCCAGGATCAGCGTGTCGTTGGCGCGGGCGGGGTTGGTCGCCAGCAGCGTGGCAACGGTTTCGTAATAGGCGTCGGCATTGCGCTTGAGCCCATGGAACACGATCACGATCTGCTTGATATCGCGCAGGTCGCCGCGCGCCAGGTTCCGGTTAGCATAGACCGGCACCTTGTAGCGATGGCCGGGCTTGCCCAGTTCCAGCGTCTGCCAGCGCGGCACCACCACCCGCTTGGGGGCGGGCGCGGGTTCGTCGTAATCGTAGGGGTCGGGCAGCGGCGTCTGCGCGCGCGCCGCCAGGGGCAGCAGGGCCGCCAGGGTCAGCGCCGCCACGCCCCAGGCTCGGCGCGAGCGCGGCACGCGCGGAGCCGGATGGGGCTGCGCGGCGCCGGGTGCGGCTGTGCGGCGCATGGCGCGGGCGGGCGTCAGCAGCCCTCGTGGCCCAGCAGTTGCTTGAGCGCGGGTTGGTCCAGGATGCGGACTTCGCGCTGGTTGATGCGGATCAGGCCGTCGCGCGCGAAGCGCGAGAACAGCCGGCTGACCGTCTCCAGGGTCAGGCCCAGGAAGTTGCCGATTTCCTCGCGGCTCATGCGCAGCACGAACTCGGTCGACGAGTAGCCCAGCGACGCATAGCGCTGCGACAGGTTCAGCAGGAACGCGGCCAGGCGCTGTTCGGAACGCATCGACCCTAGCGACGCCAGCATCTGGTGCGAGCGCGTGATTTCGCGGCTCATCAGGCGGCGGAACTGCTGCTGCAGCGAGGGCAGGTGGGTGGCCACGCGGTCGACTTCGTTCAGGCGGATCACGCAGACTTCGGAGTCTTCCAGGGCCACGGCGGCCGAGACGTGCTTGCCATCGAGCATGCCGTCCATGCCGACGATCTCGCCGGGCAGGTGGAAACCGGTGATCTGAATCTGGCCGGTGGCGTCTTCGAGCTGCGTTTTCAGGCTGCCGAAGCGCACGCCGTAGACGGCGTCCAGGGGATGATCCAGCGAATACAGCGTCTTGCCCTTTTCGAGGCGCACGCGTTCTTTCACCAGTTCGTCCAGCTTTTCCACTTCGGCGGCTGCCATCCCGACCGGGACACACACGTGGCCCAGCATACACGTGGAACAGTGGGCGGCATCAGGGGCAACGGGAACCCGTTTTTGCATACGATGACCTTTATAGTGCCTAGACCTGGCGGGTAGCCTGGACGGGCTTAAAGCGTGAAGACAGGTACCCATTGTAGTCCGTTGTTACTACGGGTGTCTTACGCGGCATTTTGTAGCGCATTCCTACGGTTGCGATCGGGCCGGGCGGGCGCGCCGATAGGCGATCCAGTCGTCCCCGTCGATGTCCGCCGCCGCCCCCCGCCAGGCCGGGTCGATGGGGTAGTAGTCGCAGGCCACCGGGGCGGCGCCAGGCGCCAGCGGCCGGGCCAGCACCGGCCGGCGCACGAAGCAGCCGGGGCGGCCGGGGACGTATTCCTCGATCTCATCCATCAGGGCGACCAGGGCCGGGTCGACCTCGTAGATATCGCCCAGCACCCGCCGGCCATCGGTCACCGGGAGCAATCCGGGCCAGTCGCCGAAATCCACCAGCATGCCGGGCACCGTGGCCGGGCCGACGTGGCGCGCCGGCGGCAGGCCGCGGCGCGCGGCGGCTTGCGCCAGGTCATTGATTTCGCCCGCGCGTAGCGTGCCGTAGACAAAAACGTATATGCTCATGGGACAGATTGTTGCTGTACGCGGATGCGTTAACCGACCCAAATCCATGCGGCCGACGAGGTATTGAAATTCTCGCATCCGGCCGCATATTCAGGTCATCGAGCCCGCCGGCGCGTATCGGTCAGGCTCACCAACAAGCCACCAACGACCATTATGCGATTCGACAAACTGACCACCAAGTTCCAGCAAGCCCTGGCCGACGCTCAGAGTCTGGCCGCCCGCAACGATCATCCCTACATCGAGCCCGTCCACGTGCTGGCGGCGCTGCTGTCCGACCCGGACAGCGGCGCCGGCAGCCTGCTGGCGCGCGCCGGCGTGGCCGTCAACCGGCTGCAGCCGGCCCTGGACGCCGCGCTCAAGGCGCTGCCCCAGGTGCAGGGCGATGACAACGTCCAGGTCGGCCGCGACCTGCAGGGCGTGCTGACCCGCACCGACAAGGAAGCCGCGCGCCGCGGCGACACCTACATCGCCAGCGAACTGTTCCTGCTGGCCCTGGCCGACGACAAGGGCGAGGCCGGCCGCATCCTGCGCGACGCGGGCCTGCAGAAAAAGGCCCTGGAGGCCGCCATCGACGCCGTGCGCGGCGGCGAGAACGTCTCCGGCGCCGAAGGCGAATCCAACCGCGAGGCGCTGTCCAAGTACACCCTCGACCTGACCGAACGCGCCCGCCAGGGCAAGCTCGACCCGGTCATCGGCCGCGACGACGAAATCCGCCGCACCATCCAGATTCTGCAGCGCCGCACCAAGAACAACCCCGTCCTGATCGGCGAACCCGGCGTGGGCAAGACCGCCATCGTCGAAGGCCTGGCGCAGCGCATCGTCAACGACGAAGTGCCCGAGACCCTGCGCGGCAAGCGCGTGCTGTCGCTCGACCTGGCCGCGCTGCTGGCCGGCGCCAAGTTCCGCGGCGAATTCGAAGAGCGCCTGAAGGCCGTGCTCAAGGAACTGTCGCAGGACGACGGCAGCAACATCGTCTTCATCGACGAGCTGCACACCATGGTCGGCGCCGGCAAGGCCGAGGGCGCGATGGACGCCGGCAACATGCTCAAGCCGGCGCTGGCGCGCGGCGAGCTGCACTGCATCGGCGCCACCACGCTGGACGAATACCGCAAGTACATTGAAAAGGACGCCGCGCTCGAACGCCGCTTCCAGAAGGTGCTGGTCGACGAACCCGATGTCGAGTCCACCATCGCCATCCTGCGCGGGTTGCAGGAGCGCTATGAGATCCACCACGGCGTCGAGATCACCGACCCGGCCATCGTGGCCGCGGCCGAGCTCTCGCACCGCTACATCACCGACCGCTTCCTGCCCGACAAGGCGATCGACCTGATCGACGAGGCCGGCGCCCGCATCCGCATGGAAATCGATTCCAAGCCGGAAGTGATGGACAAGCTCGACCGCCGCATCATCCAGCTCAAGATCGAGCGCGAGGCCGTCAAGAAGGAAACCGACGACGCCTCCAAGCGCCGCCTGGGCGTGATCGAGGACGAGCTCGAGAAACTGCAACGCGAATACAACGACTTCGAGGAAATCTGGAAGGCCGAGAAGGCCGCGGTGCAGGGCACCCAGGCCATCAAGGAAGAGATCGACAGCGTGCGCGCCGAAATGGCGGAGCTGCAACGCAAGGGCCAGTTCGACAAGCTGGCCGAGCTGCAGTACGGCAAGCTGCCGGACCTGGAAGCGCGCCTGAAGGCCGCCGAGGTGGGCGCCGCCGAGGCGGCCGAGGAGGCCGAAGGCGGCGAAGGCCGTCCGCGCCTCTTGCGCACCCGTGTCGGCGCCGAGGAAATCGCCGAGGTCGTGTCGCGCGCCACCGGCATCCCGGTGTCCAAGATGATGCAGGGCGAACGCGAGAAGCTGCTGCACATGGAGGAATACCTGCACAAGCGCGTGGTTGGGCAGGACGAGGCCGTGCGCCTGGTGTCCGATGCCATCCGCCGTTCGCGCGCGGGCCTGGCGGATCCCTCGCGCCCGTACGGTTCGTTCCTGTTCCTGGGCCCCACCGGCGTGGGCAAGACAGAGCTGACGCGCGCGCTGGCCGAGTTCCTGTTCGACTCCGAAGAGCACATGATCCGCATCGACATGAGCGAATTCATGGAGAAGCATTCGGTGGCGCGGCTGATCGGCGCGCCGCCCGGATACGTGGGCTACGAAGAGGGCGGCTACCTGACCGAGGCCGTGCGCCGCAAGCCGTACAGCGTGGTGCTGCTCGATGAAGTCGAGAAGGCGCACCCGGACGTCTTCAACGTGCTGCTGCAGGTGCTGGACGACGGCCGCCTGACCGACGGCCAGGGCCGCACGGTGGACTTCCGCAACACCGTCATCGTGATGACGTCGAACCTGGGTTCGCAGCACATCCAGACGCTGGCCGGCCAGCCGTACGACGTGGTCAAGGAAGTGGTCTGGGGCGAACTCAAGCAGACGCTGCGGCCCGAGTTCCTGAACCGCATCGACGAAGTGGTGGTGTTCCACGCACTGGAAGCGCAGCACATCGAGTCCATCGCCCGCATCCAGCTGCGCCGCCTGGCCGAGCGCCTGGAAAAGCAGGAGATGCGGCTGGAAGTGACCGAGCCCGCGCTGGCCGAACTGGCCCGCGACGGTTTCGATCCGGTGTTCGGGGCGCGTCCGCTCAAGCGCACCATCCAGCAGCAGATCGAGAACCCGGTCGCCCGGCTGATCCTGGAAGGCCAGTTCGGTCCGCGCGACGTGGTGCCGGTGGATTGGCGCGATGGCAAGTTCGTGTTCACGCGCACGTTGCAGTAAACCCGGTCGCGTCGTCCATCCCGGGCGCGCACCCCAAAAGCCCCGCAGGCAAGCGCTTGCGGGGCTTTGTTTTGGACAGCGGGGGCCGCGCGGGCGGCCCCGCCAACGGCATCAGGAAGGGGCGTAGTCCCGCCGTTGATCGCCCACCTGACGGCCCAGGCCTTGCAGCGTCCGCAGCACCAGCGCCAGCCCGCGCCGCGTGTCCTCGTCGCGCGAGAGCTGGAACAGTCCGCCCAGGCCCGGCGGGCGCGCCTCTTGCAACCCTTGCGCGTGGGCCGCGCGCCAGGCGTTGGACAGGGTCCAGGCCGCGCCCGTGGCCTGCTCCGACAGCGCGCCCAGCTTTTCCACCATGGGGGCATCGAGCAGGTCGACCAGGTCGGACGCCAGCGCCAGCAGGTCGACCAGATTGTCCAGCCGGCCGCTGTCGGCCAGCGGTTGCAGCTTGCCGGCGAGCTGCGCCAGCGCATCGTTGCCAGCCGCCGCGGGTGGCGCATCGAGCAGGGCGTCGCATTGGCCGGCGTTGGACAGGCTGTTGTCGTGCGGTGCGTTCATAGCATTCCCCTGGCGACGGACCAGTACAGGCCCCGGTTGAACCCATGCCGCAGCAGTCCGCCCAGCTTGGTCGGCGGCGTCGGCCGCACGTCGTGGGTGTAGTCATACCAGAGCGGCATGCCCGCGTTCAGGCCCATCTGCGCCACGGCCTGGACGCGGCCGTCGTAGGCGCTGCAGGGATGGCCCAGCCGGATCTCGCCGGCGATGTTGTTGGCGATGACGGGCGCCTGGTTGTGGCACGAGCCGCCGGCCTTGCTCACCGGCAGGTCCACGGTGTCGCCGATCACGTACACATTGCGCAGGCCGTACACCTGCATGGTTTCGTGATCGGTGGGCAGCCAGCCCTCGTTGTCGGGCGCCTGCGAAGCGCCCGATTCCAGCACCGCGTCGACCGCGCGTATCGGCGGCGTGGCCATGAGGATGTCGAACGGCTGCTCGACGCCTTCCTCCGAGTAGGCAATGCGGCGATCGGGGTCCACCTTCGCCAGCGTGAAACCGCGCTGGAACCGGATGCCGCGTTGCTCGAAGATGGCCGGCAGCACCTCGCAGGTGGGCTTTTGCAGGAACAGGCAGTTGCGCAGCAGTTGCGAGGTGGTGGGGTAGGTGTAGACGATCTCCACCCGGTCGCGCACGCCGCGTCGGCGCAGGTAGTCGTCCAGCATCAGCGTGGTCTCGATCGGCGCGATGCCGCACTGGTGCGGCACGTTCGGTGTCTTGGGGAAGGTGACGCTGACGAACACGCGGCCGCGTTCGATGGTGGACAGGCGGCTGGCGAGCTGCCGCGCCGGCTCGTACTGGTAGAAATGGTCGCCCGCTTCCCGCAGCCCTTCGATGCGCTCCGGCGCGGGCACGCAGCCGGTCGCGATCACGAGATAGTCGTAGCCGTGGCGCTTGCCGCCGCGGGTGTGCAGTTGCTGGGCATCGAAATCGAAGCGCGTCACCTTGTCGACGCGGAAATCGATCTCGGGCCGCAGCAGGGACCGTTCGGGACGCTTGAGTTCTTCCTGGAAAAACAGGTTGAACGCCACATACATGAAGGCCGGCTTGTAGTAATGATCCGGCGAATCGGACAGCAACATGATGCTGACCTTGCCTGCCGACACTTCGGGGTACAGCTTGTGGACCAGTTGGTTGGCCAGCATGGTGCCGCCGACCCCGCCCCCCACGACAACAATTCGCTTGCTCATAAAAATCCTCCGATGAGAATAATCAGGAACCAAGTGCAGTTGCGTCCTCATATGTAGCAATTGAGGGGTGGCCGGTCAACAAAATAACTGTGACTTATAAAAGAGCATCCATGCCGGTCGCGTCTCGGATCGGGCCGGCGCGGCTCGAAATGCCGCGCCGGCGCAGGCCGTCTTACTGTTTGACGGTGACGAACACCGGGTTCGAATAGAACCACAGGTCGTTGTAATTGCGCGCGTTGATGGCGTTGAAGCGGGCCGCGTTATCGGCCAGATCGACCTTGGCGTCCGGCAACGGTTCGCCGTTGGCGGTCTCGCCCGCCACGTCCGGCGCCAGGTTGGTGCCGCGCAGGCGCAGATACTGGCTCTTGTCGGCGGTCAGCTTGACCTTGATGACGTTGTAGCCGTCCTTGTCCACGGTCCAGTCCTTGCTGGTGTAGCGGCCCAGCACGCGGGTGCTCGGATTGGTGGCGTTGTCGTATGCCGGCGTGCCGGCGGCGGCGCGGGCGCCGACATCGCCCACGATCAGGTCGACATGGTGCACGGTCGGCTTGACGTAGGTGGGGTTGCCGCTTTCGATCGGATACTCGTAGTGGTTGCTGGCGGGGCTGCGAAAGCGGATGGTGACCTCCACCTGCTCGCCCTTGGCCGCCGTCAGTTCGCCGCCCATCCGGGCCGTGCCCGAGGCGCCCTGCGCCTGGAATTCGAGCGCGTCGATCAGGTCGCCGAAGACGCCGAACATGCGGCCGCTCTTCAGGCCCGCGACCACCGCCGCCATGTCCTTGCCATCCTTCCAGACGTAGGTCTTGGCGTACTCGCCCGGCGCGTAGCCGCTGCTGTACTGGCCGGTGGCGTTGACGCGGAAATGGAAGTCCGAATCGGCCACGGTCCAGATGTGGCGGCCTTCGCCCAGCAGCGCGTCCCAGGTGCCGCCCAGCTTGGCCACCAGGTAGTCGACGCCGCCGTAGGTGCGGTTGGGCAGCTTGTCGGCCGTGTAGGCCTCGGCATAGCCGCCGCGGTCGGGTTCCATCTGGTTGCCGACCATGCCCTCGATGGCGAAGAAGATCGACGGCGCCAGGTCGTGCATCTCGCGCAACTGGCCGATGGTGTACTTGCCGGCGTAGCGCGACGGGTGGTTCAGCAGCATGTAGCTGTCGGGGTGCTTGTCGCGCAGCCACTTCAGGGCCGTCAGCGAGTCGGCGTGCGTGGTGTAGGCGCGCGTCTGGCCGGCCAGGTCCGATACCAACTGCGGATCGAACAGGTTGGCGGCCTTGTTGGTGTACAGGTATTCGAATTCGGCTACGGCGCGCAGCGACTTGTCGGATAGCGGGTCGTTGGTGCCGATGCCGATGTTGACGTGGTCGTGCGTGGGCATGTCCCACTCGAACGACGAGAAGATGATCTTGCCGGCGTAGCGGCCCGCCGCCTGCGCCTGCTTGATGAACGGCACTTCATAGCGCGCCATGCCGGCCGAGAACGGGATCGAGCCGCCGGGAATGTTGGCGCCGGTGTTGTCGCGCGCGGACATGCGCAGGTGGTTCGAAAGCGCGGCCCAGTCCAGCTGGTAGCGGTCGAAGGCCTGGTCCAGCACGCTTTCCAGCGTGGTCTGGGCGTCGTCGGACTGGATCGTGTGCACATGCAGGTCGCCGGCGCTCCAGGCCCCCGTGCGTGCCGGCGGCGCGGGGTCGGTCACGACCGGAGGCGGTGGCGTGACGGCGGGCGTGTCTTCGTCATCATCGCTGCCGCCGCAGGCGCTCAGCAGGGTTACGCAAGCCAGCGACAACGGCATCAGGGCCCGCCGCAGGCGGGTTACTTCGAACTGCATTCAATGCTCCAGCGTCATGCGGGCTGCGAGGAGGCGGCGCCGCGAAGGCCCGCACTATGAAGCGCGCGGGTGACGTGGGAATGACAGAGAGACGGGGCGGATGCGCCCCGACGGCGCGGCGGCGGTCAGCGCTTGCGCGGATCGGCCGCCGGCGTGGCGGCCGCCTCGGCCAGCGCCTGCCGGATGATGGCGCTGGCGGTCCAGCGCGCGATCTCGGTGACCGCTGTCTGGTCCAGGCCCCAGATGTCCTTGAGCACCAGGAACACTTCGGTGCCATAGACCAGCGACAGCGCCTGCGCCACGCGATCCTGCTGCGCCGGCGTGAGCGTGCCGGCCAGCGGCGCGATGGCGCGCTTGAGGATGTCGATGCGGTGGCCGCGCACCAGCCGCGGCTGGTTGCCGGCGCGGCCGGCGCTGGCTTCGGCGTGCTGCTGCAGCGAGACCTGGATGGCGGCGCGTAGCGACGCTTCGTGCGCCTGCAGGCGCGGGTAGGCGAAGCGCAGCAGTTCGTCGACGCGGGTGGCGGCGTCCGGCGCGGTCGAGTCCCAGGCCAGGATCGGCCCCAGGCTCTCGTCGACCACGGCCGCGATCAACGCGCTCTGGCTGGGAAAGTAGCGGTAGGCGGTGGCGCGCGACACCTGGGCATGCTCGGCCAGCTCGGCCACCGACGGCGTGATGCCTTGCGCCATCAGGCGCTGCGCGGCGTCCAGCAGGATCTTGCGCATGCGCGCGCGCGGCCCGTGCGGCGGTTCGCCGCTGGCGGCGGCCTGGCGGCTGGCGGGCGCGATCAGGCGCGCCGGGGCGGCGGCCGCCTTGCGCGCGGCGTTCGTGGTTTGACGTGAGACAGGCGTCTCAGTATGATTCTTTCGTCTCATTTCTTGATTCTACAGGGCTCGCGCCCGGCACATATATCGAGGCGCGCACCGAGTGTAGCCGCCCGCGGAGGAGTCATGACGCATTCGAATCGGCGGGTTTTCGTGGCCGCCACCTACGACACCAAGGGCCACGAGGCCGAGTACGTGGTCGAGCTGCTCAGGCGCGAAGGCCTGGACGTGGTTTCGGTGGACGTGTCCACCACCGGCGCGGCCAGCGCGGCGCAAGTGCAGGCACGGGAAGTGGCGCGCAGCCACCCGCAGGGCGAGCAGGCCGTGTTCACGGGCGACCGGGGCAGCGCCATCGCTGCCATGGCGCTGGCATTCGAACACTATGCCGCCGCCAACCCCGACATCGGCGCCTTGCTGGGCCTGGGCGGCTCCGGCGGCACCGCATTGATCACCCCGGCGATGCGCGCGCTGCCCATCGGCGTGCCCAAGCTGATGGTCTCGACCATGGCGTCGGGCAACGTCGCGCCCTACGTCGGGCCGTCGGACATCGCGATGATGTACTCGGTGACCGACGTGGCCGGCCTGAACCGCATCTCGCGCCGGGTGCTGGCCAATGCCGCCGGCGCCATCGGCGGCGCCTTCCGCCAGGCCGCCAGCGCCGCGGGCGATGACAGCCGGCCCGCCGTCGGCATCACCATGTTCGGTGTCACCACCGCCTGCGTGCAGCAGGTCACGCCGCTGCTCGAATCGCGCTATGACTGCCTGGTATTTCACGCGACCGGCACCGGCGGCCAGTCGATGGAAAAGCTGCTCGACAGCCATCTGCTGTCCGGCGTGCTGGACCTGACCACCACCGAGGTCTGCGACTTCCTGTTCGGCGGCGTGCTGGCCTGCACCGAAGACCGCTTTGGCGCCGTGGCCCGCACGCGCGCGCCCTACGTGGGCTCCTGCGGCGCGCTCGACATGGTGAATTTCGGCGCCATGGATTCGGTGCCCGAGCGCTACCAGGGCCGCACCTTCTACCCCCACAACCCGCAGGTAACGCTGATGCGCACCACGGCGGAAGAGAACCGCCGCCAGGGCGAATGGATCGCCGACCGGCTGAACCGC
This sequence comes from Achromobacter sp. HNDS-1, assembly GCF_040084795.1. Classification (NCBI taxonomy): domain Bacteria; kingdom Pseudomonadati; phylum Pseudomonadota; class Betaproteobacteria; order Burkholderiales; family Alcaligenaceae; genus Achromobacter; species Achromobacter sp. HNDS-1. Next base: position 864,324 of record NZ_CP157584.1, on the reverse strand, counting down.
TGCGACGGCCCCGTGCGCTTCCTGATCCCGGAAGGCGGCGTCTCGGCGCTGGACGCGCCAGGCCAGGCGTTCTGGGATCCGCAGGCCGACGCCGCGCTGTTCGAGGCGCTGGAGTCGCGCCTGGTGCAGACCGCCGACCGGCGCCTGGTGCGCGTGCCGTGCCACATCAACGATCCGCTGTTCGCCCGCACGGCGGTCGAGCAGTTCCTAGCCATCGCCAAACATTGAGGATTTTCGCCATGCCGCGCTTTGACCGTAACCAACTGCTGGACAAGTTCCGCGCCATGGTGCGCGACCGCACCCCCATCGTGGGCGGCGGCGCGGGTACCGGACTGTCCGCCAAGTGCGAGGAAGCGGGCGGCATCGACCTGATCGTGATCTACAACTCGGGCCGCTATCGCATGGCCGGGCGGGGCTCGCTGGCCGGCCTGCTGGCCTACGGCAACGCCAACGAGATCGTGGTCGACATGGGCCGCGAAGTGCTGCCGGTGGTCAAGCGCACGCCGGTGCTGGCCGGCGTCAACGGCACCGATCCGTTCTGCGACTTCGACGTGTTCCTGGACGATCTCAAGCGCCAGGGTTTTGCCGGCGTGCAGAATTTCCCCACCGTGGGCCTGATCGACGGCACCTTCCGCGCCAACCTGGAAGAGACCGGCATGGGCTACGCGCTGGAAGTGGACATGATCCGCCTGGCGCACGAAAAGGGCATGCTGACCACGCCCTACGTTTTCAACGAGGACGACGCCGTGGCCATGACGCGGGCCGGCGCCGATATCATCGTGGCGCACATGGGCCTGACCACCGGCGGTTCGATCGGCGCCGAGACCGCGCTGACGCTGGATGACTGCGTCGCCGCCATCGACCGCATCGCGGCGGCCGCCCTGGCCGTGCGCCCCGACGTGATCGTGCTGTGCCACGGCGGCCCCATCGCCACGCCCGAGGACGCCGCCCACATCCTGCGCCATTGCCAGCATTGCCACGGTTTCTACGGCGCCAGCTCGATGGAGCGCCTGCCCACCGAGCAGGCGCTGACCGCCGCCACCCGCGAGTTCAAGCAACTGACGTTCTGAAATTTCCCCTTCCTTCGTTTCCGCCGGGGCGCCGCGCGCCCGTCAGGAGTCCGCATGCCGCATACCGTCTACACCAGCGCCATCGTCCAGGCGCCGCTGGCCAAGGTCTGGCCGCTGTTTCGTGATTTCAACGGCCTGGCGGGGTGGCACCCCGGCATTGCGCACAGCCGCCTGGAAGACGGCGGCCGCCACGACGCCATCGGCTCGGTGCGCTACCTGTCGCTCAAGCCCTCGGGCTTCGTGCGCGAGCAGTTGCTGATGCTGGACGACCCGGGCACCGCGCTGCGCTATTCCATCATCGAGACCGATCTGCCGATGCGTGACTACGTCGCGGGCATCAACCTGCGCGCCATCACCGAGAGCGGCACGACGCTGGTGGAATGGTGGGCCGATTTCCGCGTCGAGGCGGATGCCGACCTGCAGGCGGTGGCGACCGCCGTGGGACAGGGCGTGTTCGCCGCCGGCCTGGCGGCCCTGGACGAGAAACTGCGGGCCTGAGCGGCGCGTAGCGTCGCGGCGGGGCGGGCGCATGCCCCGCTGGCGTTGCCGTGGCGACGCGATCCGCGTCAGGCGCGCCGGCGCGTCGCGCCCGCCGACAGCTTGCAGCCGGCCGGCAGCGCCGCGCCGCGCAGGTAGTCGCGGATGGCGCGGATCAGCGCTTCGGCCGCCGGGCTCAGCGCATGTTCCTTGTGGCGGATGATGCACAGCGTGCGCACCACCGTCGGCCGCGCCAGCAGCGCGTATGCCAACCCCGGTTCCAGCACCCGCTGCGCCGCCAGCGCGGGCAGCAGCGCCACGCCCATGCCGGCCTTCACCAACGCCGCCTGGGAAGTGGTGCTGGAGGCTTCGTAGAAGGGCGCGGCGGCTTCGATCGGCAGGTCCGCGCGGGCCCGCAGCAGCGCCATGATGCCGGTCTCGTCCACCACCCCCACCAGCTTGCGGCCCGCCAGGTCGGACCAGCGCATGGCGCCGTCGCGGCCCGGGCGCAGGCTGGCGTCGTCGCGCCGGTACAGCACGCCGAAGCGGTCTTCCAATAGCGCGTCGAATTGCAGGCCGGGCGCATCGGCCCAGCGGCTGGTCAGGCCGAAATCGACTTCGCGCGCGGCCACCTTGCGCTGGATGCGGCCGGAGTTGTCGTCGCTCAGGTAGAGGCGGATGGCGGGATACTGCGCCGCGAACCGCGCCGCCGCCGGCGCGATCAGCTCGGTGATGGCCGAGGGCGCGGCCGCCACGCCGACCCGGCCGCGTTCCAGCGCGCCAAAGCGCACCACGTCCTCGATCGCGCCATCGAAATCGGCCAGCAGGCGCATCACGCGCGGCAGGAACTCCTCGCCCGCCGCCGTCAGCAGCACGCGCCGGCTGGTGCGCGCGAACAGGCGCGTGGCCAGCGCCTCTTCCAACTGGCGCACCAGGCTGGTCACCGACGACTGGGTCTGGAACAGTCGCTTGCCCGCATGCGTGAAGCTGGATTCCTGGGCCACCGCGACGAACGCGGTCAGATGCTTGAGGGTGACGTGCTTGGGCAGACGATTCATTTCAAATCACGATGGATGGATCAATAAAAACAATTTTTCCAGATTGATCGGGCCGACGATACTAGGGGCTTCATCAAGCATCGGAGCCGTCGGTGGACGGCCCGCAAGCGGCCGGCCTCGATGCCGGCCCTATCGAGACGGAAGTGGCATGCAGGAAGAACTGGATCTGGTTATCGAAGGCGGCTGGGTGATCGACGGGACGGGCGCCGCGCGCCGCCGCGCCGACGTCGGCATCCGCGGCGAGCGCATCGCCGCCATTGGCGATCTGTCGGCCGCTCCGGCCGCGCGGCGCCTCGATGTCGGCGGCAGGATCGTCGCGCCCGGATTCATCGACACCCACGGTCACGACGACCTGATGTTCGTGGAAAAGCCGGGCCTGGAATGGAAGACCAGCCAGGGCATCACCTCGGTGGTGGTCGGCAACTGTGGCATCAGCGGCGCCCCCGCGCCACTGCCGGGCAACACCGCCGCGGCGCTGGCGCTGCTGGGCGATTCGCCGCTGTTCGCGGACATGGCCGCGTATTTCGGCGCGCTGCAGGCGCAGCGGCCGATGATCAACGTGGCCGCCCTGGTGGGCCACGCCAACCTGCGCCTGGCCGCGATGCCCGATCCGGCGGCGCAGCCCAGCGTTGATCAACAGCAGGCCATGGAGCGCATGCTGGCCGAGGCGTTGGAGGCTGGCGCGGTGGGGTTCAGCACGGGCCTGGCCTATCAGCCCGGCGGCGTCGCCGGCGAGGCCGAACTGGACGGCCTGGCGCGGGTGGCGGCCGCGCACGGCGCGCTGCACACCAGCCACATCCGCAACGAGGGCGACGCGGTCGAGGCCGCCGTCGACGAGGTGCTGGGCATCGGCCGCCGCACCGGCTGCGCCACCGTGCTGTCGCACCACAAATGCATGATGCCGGCCAACTGGGGCAAGAGCGCCGCCACGCTGGCCAACATCGACCGCGCCCGCGCCGCCGGCGTCGACGTGGCGCTGGACATCTACCCGTACCCCGGCAGCTCCACCATCCTGATTCCCGAGCGCGCCGACCAGATCGACGACATCCGCATCACCTGGTCGACGCCGCATCCCGAATGCGGCGGCCAGTCGCTGGCCGAGATCGCCGCGCGCTGGGGCTGCGATCCGGTCACGGCGGCGCGCCGCCTGTGCCCGGCGGGCGCGATCTACTTCGCCATGGACGAAAACGAAGTGCGCCGCATCTTCCAGCACGAATGCTGCATGGTGGGCTCCGACGGCCTGCCCAACGACGCCCATCCGCACCCGCGCCTGTGGGGCAGTTTCACGCGCGTGCTGGGACGCTACGTGCGCGAGGCCGAGCTGCTGACGCTGGAGGCCGCGGTGGCCAAGATGACCTCGTTGCCGGCGCGCGTCTTCGGCCTGGCCGACCGCGGCCGGCTGGCCGTGGGCGCCTGGGCCGACGTGGTGGTGTTCGACGCCGACACGGTGTGCGACCGCGCTACCTGGGACGCGCCGACGCTGGCCTCGGCCGGCATCGAGCACGTGCTGGTCAACGGCTGCCCGGTGTTCCCGGCGGCGCCCGGCACGCATCGTCCCGGCAGGATATTGCGCCGCGACGCCAGCATCGCCGCCGCGCCCGTTCTTTCCCGATAACAAGCAGAACCGATCCCCACAGGAGACAATCCCGATGATCCGCAAGACTTGCATCGCCCTGGCGCTGGCCGCCGTGTTGCCGGCCGCCCACGCCGAATTCCCCGATCGCCCCATCACCCTGATCGTGCCGTTCCCGGCCGGCGGCCCCACCGACATCGTCGGCCGGCTGGCCGCGGCCAAGGCGGGCGAGATCCTGGGGCAGCAGGTCGTGGTGGAGAACCGCACCGGCGCCTCCGGCACCATCGGCATGGCCGCCACCGCGCGCGCCAAGCCCGATGGCTACACCGTGGGGCTGGCGACCGTCAGCACTCACGGCACCGCCCCGCACCTGTTCCCCAAGCTGGCCTATGACCCGGTCCAGGACTTCACGCCCATCAGCAACCTGGTGACCAGCCCCAACATCCTCAGCGTCAACCCGCAATATCCGGCGAAGACGCTGGCCGAGTTCGTGTCGCACGTGCGCGCCAATCCCGGCAAGGACGGCTACGCCAACGCCGGCGCCGGCGGGGTCAACGACCTGGGCATGATCTGGTTCCTGCAGATCACCGGCGGCAAGATGAACAGCATCTCGTACCGCGGTTCGGCGCCGGCCCTGACCGACACGGTGGGCGGCGTGGTGCCGGTGATCTTCGACAACTTCCCGTCGTCGCTGCCGTACATCAAGAGCAACCACCTGCGCGCGCTGGCCATCACCGGGACCGCGCGCAATCCGCGCCTGCCGGACGTGCCGACCTTCGCGGAGCAGGGCTACAAGGACTACGACGTGACGGCCTGGTACGGCGTGGTGGGACCGGCCGGCATGCCGGCCGACGTGCGCGACAAGCTGGCGCAGGCCTTCGCCAAGGCGGTGCGCGACCCCGCCACCGCCGCCAAGATGGAAGAGACGGGCGCTTTCCCGCTGGGCAACACGCCGGCCGAGTTCGGGGAACAGATCCGCGCCGAGCGCGACCGTTGGAAATCGGTGATCGAGCGCGCGCAGATCAAGCTGCAGTAAGGCGGGGAGCCGGCCGTCTCCGGGGAGTACGGCCTTTCCGGCCAACCGGGTCACGGCGCCCAGGCGGTCCACGGGCGGGGAAATTCAAATAAGATAAGTTACCCGTTACGTGTTACCGGAGGTCGTCATGCTTGAATCGCAAGTCGTGGATCAGATCGGTCGTCATTGGGGTTGGGTGGCGTTGCGCGGCGTCGTCGCCATCCTGTTCGGCCTGATGGCCGTGTTCATGCCGGCGATCACCTTGTCGGCGCTGGTGCTGGTGTGGGGCGCGTTCGCGCTGGCCGATGGCGTGCTGGCGCTGATCGCCGGCATCCGCATCCGCGACCACGGCAAGCCGCTGTGGGCGTTGATCATCGTCGGCCTGCTGGGCGTGGCGGCCGGCATCGTCACTTTCCTGTGGCCGGGGCTGACGGCGCTGATCCTGCTCTACATCATCGCCATCTGGGCGCTGGTGGCCGGCGTGTTCCAGATCATTGCCGCGATCCGTTTCCGCAAGGAAATCCGCAACGAATGGTTCCTGGGGCTGTCCGGATTGGTGTCGGTCCTGTTCGGCGCGATGCTGGTGATGCAGCCGGGGGCCGGCGCGCTGGCGCTGGTGTGGGTCATCGGTATCTATGCCGTGTTCTTTGGCATACTGCTGCTGGTCTTTTCCTTGCGCCTCAAGCAGCACCGCGCGCCCTGAGTCCATGACCGCTTACCAGACCCTGATTCCCCTGAACTTCCTGGCCGTGGGCCTGGGCGCCATGTTCGGCGCCTGGGCCCGCTGGCTCGTCAGCCTGTGGCTCAACACCGAGTCGTGGCCCTGGGGCACGCTGGCGGTCAACCTGGCCGGGGGCTACCTGGTGGGACTGGTGCTGGCGCTGGTGGCGGGCCATCCCGAATGGCCGGCCTGGGTGCGGCTGGGGGCCATCACCGGCTTCATGGGCGGTCTGACCACCTTCTCGACTTTCTCGGCCGAAACCGTGGCGATGCTCGAGCGCGGCGCGTACGGCGGCGCGCTCGGCTACGCCGGCTTCAGTTTGCTCGGATCCCTGTTGCTGACGGGGTTGGGCCTGGCAACGGCCAGCCTGTTGCGCTGAAGCGCCCGCGTTGTGGCGGCGCGGGGTCGCCATGCGGTTGCGTGGCGCCTTGGCGACGCTTCAGTCGCCGGCCCGCGGATTCAGCACCCGCGCCGCTTCCAGGCCGCTGCGCACCGCGCCTTCCAGCACGCCGGGATAGCCGGTATCGGTCCAGTCGCCGGCCAGCGCCAGCGTCGGCCACGGCGTGCTGTTCAAGGGGCGGGTCAGGCCCGGCACCGCCGCGAAGGTGGCGCGCTTTTCGATGAACAATTCCGCCGCCGCGACTTCCGGCATCGGCGGCAGCCGCTGCGGATGGGCGGCTGCCTGTTCGGCCACCTGGTCGATCAGGGCCTCGATGGCCTGCTGGCGGTTGCGGTCGGCCAGGCTGGTGGCGGCGCTCGCCACCACCGCCAGTTCGCCGGCCAGGGCATCGCCGGCCAGTTGCGCGCGGTCGAACAGCCATTGGCCGACGTGGCCACGGGCCGGCTCTTCGCGCAGCATCATCATGGGCTCGGGCAGGCGCCAGGGGCCGGCCAGCCGCAGGTTGAGCGTGGCGATCGGCAGATAGTCGAAGGCGCGCAGCGCGTCCAGCAGCCCGGTGGCGCCGGCCGCCCGCAGCGGCGCGTCCAGCAGGCGCGCGGCGAACGCCGGCGGCACCGCCAGCACGGCGGCGTCGAAGCGTTCCTGGTTGATGTCGATGCCATCCTCCGCCGGCCGCAACTGACGCACCGTGCTGCCGTAGCGCATGGTGACCTGGCGCGCGGCGGCGTCCGGCCACAGCGCCGACAGGTCGGTGCAGGGCAGCAGCAGGTCGCTGTCTTCGCGGCGGCCGGCCAGGCTGTCGCGCAGCACGCGGGCGAACAGCCCGGCGCTGGCGCTGGCCACCGGGGTGTTCAGCGCGGCCAGGCACAGCGGCTCCCAGACCTGGCGGATCAGGGCGTCGGACTGCGCGTGATAATGCAGCAGCTGTTGCACGGTCCAGTCGCGCGGCGGCGTCCAGGACATGGCGCGCAGGCCGCGCATCAGGCGCAGCGTGGCAAGGCGGTCGGCCCACGACAGGCCGCGCGCGCCCAGGATCGCCACCGCCATGTGCAGCGGCGCGGGCAGGCGCGGCGCCGACAGCCGGAAACGGCCGTCCAGGCTGGCCAGCCGCAGCGACCGGCGCATCAGCAGGGCATCGGGGTTTCGGCCCACCCGGCGCATCAGCGCCAGCGTGTGCGTGTAGGCGCCCGACAGCAGGTGCTGGCCGTTGTCCAGCGGCGATTCGAAGCCATCGTGGAACACGCGCCGGGCGCGGCCGCCGGGCGTGTGGCCGGCTTCGAACACGGTGACCTTGGCGCCGGCTTCGCGCAGGGCGACGCTGGCCGCCAGGCCCGCCCAGCCGGCGCCGATGACCGCCGCCTTCACCGTGCCAACCGGCGGACCAGTCCGCGCCCGCCGCCTACCCAGGTCTTCCACGCCAGCCACAGCTTGCGCAGCGGCGTCAGCGAGATGCGCTGATGCAGCACCTGCCAGTTGTCGCGCTCGATCTCGTCGAGCAGCGCGTGATAGATCGCCGCCATCATCAGGCCGGGACGCTGCGCGCGCCGGTCGGCTTCGGGCAGGCTGCGCATCGCCTCGCGGTACAACTCGCGCGCGCGCTCGGCCTGGAACTTCATCAGGGCCGAGAAGCGCTCGGAATACTCGCCATTCAGGATGTCCGAGGCCTTGACCTCGAACTGCTGCATGTCGTTGACCGGGATGTAGATGCGGCCGCGGCGGGCATCGTCGCCGACGTCGCGGATGATGTTGGTCATCTGGAACGCCAGGCCGAGCTTCTCGGCGTACACCAGCGTGGCCGGATCGGAGTAGCCGAAGACGCCGGCCGACAGTTCGCCGACCACGCCGGCGGCGTGCCAGCAATACTTGCGCAGGCCGGGCCAGTCCAGGTAGCGGGTCTGGTCCAGGTCCATTTCCATGCCGTCGACCACGGCCAGCAGGCGCTCGCGGGTGATCGAACAGCTCTGCAGGTGCGGCTGCAGCGCGCGGGTCACGGGATGGTCGGGCTTGCCGTCGAACATCTGGTCGACCTGCGTGCGCCACCAGGCCAGCTTGATGCGCGCCAGCGACGGGTCGGTGCATTCGTCCACCACGTCGTCGACTTCGCGGCAATAGGCGTACAGCGCCGTGATGGCGCGCCGCCGCTCGGGCGGCAGGAACAGGAAGGAATAGTAGAAGCTGGAACCGCTTTTGGCGGCTTTCTCCTGGCAGTACTCGTCAGGGGTCATAGTTGGCAGGGCCGTTTGCTTACTTGATGGAGCGCCAGAGCATGATGGCCCAGTCCTTGGCGCCCAATTCGGGTCGGTTCATGAATACATCGTAGCCGCTCGCCTCGATCCGCTCCAGCACGCGCAGCCCGCCTTGCACCACCAGGCGCAGTTCCAGGCCGATGCGGCCCGGCAGGCGGCGCGCCAGCGGAGCGCCGAAGTGTAGCAGCGCGCGGGTGCGTTCCACCTGGAACGCCATCAGCGCGCGCCATCCCGGGGTCAGCCGCGCGGCGGCCAGGTCTTCTTCCGAGACGCCGAAGCGGCGCAGGTCTTCCTGCGGCAGGTAGACGCGGTGCTTATGCCAGTCGACCCGCACATCCTGCCAGAAGTTCACCAGTTGCAGCCCGGTGCAGATGGCGTCCGACTGTTCCATGTTGCGCGGATCGGCGGCCTCGAACAGGCACAGCATCAGCCGCCCGACCGGATTGGCCGAGCGGGTGCAGTAATCGGCCAGCGTGGCGTAGTCTTCGTAGCGCTTGACGGCGATGTCCTGCTCGAAGGCCGACAGCAGGTCGTAGAACGGCGTGATGGGCAACTGGTGGCGGGCGATGGTGGCCGCCAGCGGCACGAAAATGCCGGCCAGCGCGGGCGCGCCGGGGGTGGGCACGGCGCCCGGTTCGGCGCCGATGCGGTGCAGTTCGGCGCGGAACGCCGCCAGCTGCGCCAGCCGCTCGTCATCGCTGGCGGCGCCTTCATCGGCGATGTCGTCGGCGGCACGGGCGAACCGGTATAGATCGGTCACGGCGCCACGCAGCCGGCGCGGCAACAGCAGCGAGGCGACGGGAAAATTCTCGTAGTGATCGATGGGCATGGTCGGGTCCTGCATTCGTTCTGACTGCGGTCCGGCCGCGCGGGCCGGATCACGGTCATTTTAGAGTACGCGCGAAGCCGCGGCCCCGCGCCGCCGGCACGCCGATCAGTTAGACTTAAGCGCCACAGGACCTCATACCATGCCCCGCCCAATTTCCGCCACCGTTTCCGTTTCCGCCCTGGCCCACAACCTGGCCGCCGTGCGGCGTCACCTCGACCAGACCGCCGCCGCCGCGTCCGGCCTGGCGCCCTCGATCTGGGCGGTGATCAAGGCCAACGCCTATGGCCACGGCATCGAGCAGGCCGTCGCCGGCTTCTCCAAGGCGCAAGGCCTGGCCATGCTCGACCTGGACGAAGCGGTGCGCTGCCGCGAGGCCGGCTGGGGCGGGCCGATCCTGCTGCTTGAAGGCTTCTTCAACCCGTCCGACCTGGAAATCGTCGACCGCTATCACCTGAGCACCACGGTGCACCAGCGTGAACAGCTCGACATGCTGGCGCGGGCTCGCCTGTCGCGGCGGGTCGACATCATGCTCAAGCTCAACAGCGGCATGAACCGCCTGGGTTTTTCACCCGCCGCCTATCCGGCCGCCCACGAGCGCGCGCTGCTGCTGCAACAGCAGGGCGTGCTCGGCTCGATCGGCAAGATGACCCATTTCGCCTGCGCCGACGGCCCCCAGGGCATCACCGAGCAACTGGCCGTGTTCAATTCGGTGACGCATAAGATGGCGGCCGGTCCCATCAGCGTCTGCAACTCGGCGGCCACGCTGCGCTTTGCCGAGGTCGCCGTCGGTTCCGAGGCCCAGGCGCACTGGGTCCGCCCCGGCATCTGCCTGTACGGCGCCTCGCCGTTCGCCGACGCCGACGCCAGCGCGTTCGGGCTCAAGCCGGCCATGTCGCTGCGCTCCGAGATCATCGCGGTGCAGGAATTGAAGGCTGGCGATTCGGTTGGCTACGGCGCGCTGTTCCGCGCCGACCGCCCGATGCGCGTCGGCATCGTGGCCTGCGGCTATGCCGACGGCTATCCGCGCCATGCCGCCACTGGCACCCCGGTGGTGGTGGCCGGCATCCGTACCCGCCTGGTGGGACGGGTTTCCATGGACATGCTGATCGTCGATCTGGACCCGGTTCCCGCGGCGGGCGTCGGCGCGCCGGTCTCGCTGTGGGGCGAAGAGGGCCCCTCGGTGGACGAGGTCGCCCTGGCGGCCGGCACCATCGGCTACGAGCTGCTCTGCGCCCTGGCGCCGCGCGTGCCGGTTACCCGCGATACGTGATCATTTCTTGAACATTCCCCGGGCGGCGTTCCGGTCCCGGCTTGCCGGATGCCGGTCGGCGTCCGATTTTCCGTCCGGATTGTTCCCCGCCCGGACGCCGGGTGTCCAGCATGCAAGAATTGCTACGCAATTTACAAGACAGGTAACGCCGGATGGTGTCTACTTGAAAAACCGGGCGCCCAAGCGCCCGTTTTCGACCCAGTAACGAACAACGAGGTTTCGATCCATGAAGGACAAATGCGTGCTCATTACGGGCGCCACCAAAGGCATCGGCTGGGCGCTTACTCAGCGGCTGTCCGACATGGGTTGTCATGTGGTCGGTATCGCCCGCAACACCGGCGACGTCGATTTTCCGGGCTACCTGTACGCCTGTGACCTGGCCGACGCCGGCCGCACCGAGGAAGTGCTGCGCGAGATCCGCGAGAAATTCCCGGTCGACGCCGTGGTCAACAACGTCGGTATCGCCTCGCCGCAACCGCTGGGCGAGATCGACCTGGCCACCCTGTACAACGTGCTGGACCTGAACGTGCGCGTCGCCGTGCAGGTGACGCAAGCCTTCATCGAATCCATGAAGGCGCGCCGCGCCGGCCGCATCGTCAACGTCTGCAGCCGCGCCATCCACGGCGGCCTGGAACGCACCGCCTATTCGGCCGCCAAGAGCGCGCTGGTGGGCTGCACCCGCACCTGGGCGCTGGAACTGGCCGAATACGGCGTGACCGCCAATGCGGTGGCGCCGGGCCCCATCGAAACCGAAATGTTCCGCGCCACCCGCCCGGCGGGCAGCGAAGGCGAAAAGCGCGCGCTGGCCTCGGTGCCGATGAAGCGCCTGGGCACGCCGGCCGAAGTGGCCGCCGCCATCGCCTTCCTGCTGTCGGACGACGCCGGCTTCATCACCGGCCAGGTGCTGGGCGTGGACGGCGGCGGCAGCCTGGGCGGTCGTTCCTGATCGCCCGCTTCGGGCCAGGCGGCGGGGCCCGGCGTGGCTACGCCGCGCCTGGCCTCCGATAAAAAGATGGCGCCCGCGTGAACTGACCCCCGAAAGCTGGACGCAATCCAACCTTCGGGGGGGCGCTGACCTTCCAACTTCCCGGGGGGCAGTTCAGCGGGGCGCCGTTTTTCTTGCCGCGGCTTCCCCGGGGCACTCAGTACGGCCCGCCGGCCTTGCCGACCGGCTTGAGATCCTTGAATTCGCCCGCGAGCTTTTCGGCCGCGCGCGCCAGCAGCACCGCGTCCACGCCCACCGCCACGAAGGTCGCGCCCAGCGACAGATAGTGCCTGGCCTGCGCCACGCCGCTGTGCAGGATGCCGGCCGCCTTGCCCGACTTGACGATGCGGCCGATGGCCGCGTCGATGGTGCGGGCGACCTCGGGATGCTCGGGCTGGCCCAGGTAGCCCATGCTGGCCGACAGGTCGGCCGGCCCGATGAAGGCGCCGTCCACGCCGTCCACCGCCAGGATGTCCTCCAGCGCATCGACGCCGCGCGGCGTCTCGATCTGCACCAGCACGCACATCTCGTCGTTGGCGCGCTCCAGGTAGTTGGGGATGCGGTTCCAGCGCGACGAGCGCGCCAGCGCGCTGCCCACGCCACGGATGCCGGCGGGCGGATAGCGCACCGCGGCCACCGCCGCCGCGGCCTCTTCGGCCGACTGCACCATCGGCACCAGCAGCGTCTGCGCGCCGGTGTCGAGGATCTGCTTGATCTGCACCGGGTCGTTCCAGGCCGGCCGCACCACCGGCGCCACCGGATAGGCGGCCACCGATTGCAGTTGCGCCAGCGTGGTCTGCAGCGTGTTGGGGGCGTGCTCGCCGTCGATCAGCAGCCAGTCGAAGCCGGCGCCGGCGATGATCTCGGAGGTGTAGGCGCTGGCCAGCCCGGCCCACAGGCCGATCTGGGGCGTGCCGGCGCGCAGCGCGCGTTTGAACTGATTGGTCAGGATATCCATGGGCCGCGTTGAGGTCAGATGAAGTGGCAGTTGACGGAGCCGAGCACGCCGTAGTCGACGTTGAAGGTGTCGCCGGGGCGCGCGGCCACCGGCCGGGTGAAGGAACCCGACAGGATGATCTCGCCCGCTTCCAGCGCCACCTCGTGCGCGGCCAGCTTGTTCGCCAGCCATACTACGCCATTGGCCGGATGGTTCAAGACGCCGGCGGCCACGCCGGTTTCCTCGATCACCGCGTTGCGCGACAGGATCGCGCCGATCCAGCGCAGGTCCAGCTCGCCGATCTTCACCGGCCGCCCGCCCATCACCACGCCGGCGTTGGCCGCGTTGTCGGCGATGGTGTCGAACACCTTGCGCGGGCGCTTGCTGTCGGGGTCGATGCCGTGCGAGCGAGCATCGATGATCTCCAGCGCCGGGATCACGTAGTCGACCGCGTCGTATACCTGGAACAGGGTCACGTTCGGACCTTGCAGGCGCTTGCCCAGCACGAAGGCCAGCTCCACTTCCAGACGGGGCAGGATAAAGCGGCCGGCGGGAATGTCGCCGCCATCCTCGAAGAACATGTCATCGAGCAACATGCCGAAATCGGGTTCGTCGATCTGCGACGACAACTGCATGGCGCGCGAGGTCAGGCCGATCTTGTGGCCGCGCTTGACGCGGCCCTCGGCCAGCTTGATGTCCATCCAGGCGCGCTGGATGGCGTAGGCGTCGGCGATGGTGATGTCGGGGTGTTCCAGCGAGATCTGGCGGATCTGCTGGCGGGTGCGTTCGGCGTCGTGCAGGCGCGCGGCCAGCGCGCGCACGGTGGTGGAATCGAGCATGCGGGGTATCCAGGTAGGGGGGATCAGGCGGGGCAGGGCACCAGCGTATTGACCAGACGGCCGATGCCGTCGATCTCGGTCACGACCTCGTCGCCCGGCTGCACGTTGACGATGCCGTCCGGGGTGCCGGTCAGGATCAGGTCGCCGGGCGACAGCGTCATGAAGCCGCTGAAGTACGCGATCAGGGCGGGGATGTCGAACACCATGTCGCGGGTGTTGCCGCGCTGGGTCTCGACGCCGTTGACGGTGGTGCGCAGGTCCAGGTTCATCGGGTCGGCCACGTCGTCGCGGTCCACCAGCCATGGCCCCAGCGGCGTGCAGGTGTCGCGGCTCTTGACGCGCAGGTTGGGGCGATACCAGTTCTCCAGGTAGTCGCGCAGCGCGTAGTCGTTGGCCACGGTGTAGCCGGCCACGTAGTCATAGGCCTGCTCGCGCGTGACGTTGCGCGCGGTCTTGCCGATCACCACGGCCAGCTCGCATTCGTAGTGCATGAAGCCCACGTCCGCCGGCCGCAACGTCTGCGCGCGATGGCCGACAAAGGTGTTGGCTGCCTTCAGGAAGCCGAGCGGTTCGGGCGGCGCCTTGAACGCCAGTTCCTTGGCATGGTCGGCATAGTTGATAGCCAGCGTGAAAGTGGTGCGCGGTTCGATCGGCGGCAGCCAGGTCACCGCATCCTCGGCCAGCAGGCGGCCGTCGGCCAGGCGGATCTGGCCGTGGCCGGCGTCGGTGGCGGCGTGGATGGCGCCTTCATGGGCGATGCGTGCGTGTTTCATGGCGGGTTCCGTTGGGGGCGCCTCAGGCGCCGGCGATGAGCGTGTTGCCGAGCGTGCCGACCTGGTCGATGCGGATCTCGTAGCGTTGGCCCGCATGCGCCAGCGGCGCGTCGGCGCGGGCCCCCGCCAGCAGGATGTCGCCCGGCTCGAAGCTCATGAACGCGGTGACGTCGGCGATCAGGCGGGCCACCGGTCGCACCAGGTCGGCGGTGCTGGCGCGCTGCGCCAGTTCGCCGTCGACCCAGACCTCGATGGCGAGCGCGTCCGGGTCCGCCACGGACGACACCGGCGCCAGCGCGCGGCCGATCGGGCAGAAGCCGTCGCGGCATTGCTGCTTGAGCGCTGGACGGAAATAGCTGTCGTGCGGCGCCGACAGATCGGCCACCACGCGATAGCCGGCCACGTGGGCGAGCGCCTCGGCTTCGCTGACGCGGCTGGCGCGCCGGCCGAACACGATGCCCAGGGTGGCGCCGATGCGCACCTGGGGCACGTCGGCGGGCAGCGTGATCGCGTCGCCGTCGGCGGCATAGGTATTGGCCGGCTTGATATACAGCACCGGCGCGCGCGGCGCGGCCTGGTAGGGCGGCGCGTTCACCGCCTCGCCCAGCGCGGCCAGCGCCTGGCGCGTATTGAGCGCGGCGCCCGCCACCGTGCGCGGCAGCGCGGCGGCGCGGGCCGCCAGGTATTCGCGATAGTTGCTGTGCTTGTAGTTGAGCACCGCGTCGGCTTCTTCCACCTGCAGCGACAGGCCCAGCGGCCGGCGCGCCATTTCCGGCGCCAGCGCGTCGCGCAGGGCCTGGAACGTGCGTTCGCCCAATGCCGCCTGCTGCGCGGCGCCGCGGCCGTGGCCGATGCGCAGCAGCACGTGCACGAAAGCGTTGTCGGGATGGCCGTCGGCGATCAGGTAGTCATCGATCCGCACGGCGCGGGTGCGCGCGCCGGCCAGCGGGTACAGGCTGCCGTCGCCGACGGCGGCGCCCTGCACCGCGCGCATCAGGGCGCGGGTGTCCAGGTCCAGGTTGGCGGAGTACTCAATCCAGATATGTGGCATGACAGGCGCGGGACCAGCCCCCTCCGGCATATTGTTAGCATGTTAATCATAATAGCGAAAAAGGCCGGGCGGCGGCAATCGCCGGCGCGGCCGCGAGACAGGGGTTTTCCGCCGTTGACAGCACCACCCGCCGCGCATAAAGTTAACTTGTTAATTAAATTCCGGCCCGCTGCCATTCTGGCGGCCGGCCGTCCGCGACAGGCGAGGAGACGCACGTGAGCATCAAGCACTGGATCAACGGCAGGCAGGTCGACAGCGCCGACCGCTTCACTACCTTCAACCCGGCCACGGGCGAGGCCATCGACGAAGTGGCCGCCGGCGGCCAGGCCGAGATCGACGCCGCCGTGGCCGCCGCGGCCGAGGCCTTTCCCAAATGGGCCGGCATGCCCGCCAAGGAACGGGCCCGGCTGATGCGCCGCCTGGGCGAACTGATCGACCGCAACGTGCCGCAGCTGGCCGAGCTGGAAACCCGCGACACCGGCCTGCCCATCTCGCAGACGCGCAAGCAGCTGATCCCGCGCGCCTCCGAGAACTTCACCTTCTTCGCCGAAGTCTGCACCCGCATGAACGGCCACACCTATCCGGTGGACGACCAGATGCTGAACTACACGCTGTACCAGCCGGTCGGCGTGTGCGCGCTGGTGTCGCCGTGGAACGTGCCCTTCATGACCGCGACCTGGAAGACCGCGCCCTGCCTGGCGCTGGGCAATACCGCCGTGCTGAAGATGTCGGAGCTGTCGCCGCTGACCGCCGATCAGCTCGGCCTGCTGGCGCTGGAAGCCGGCATCCCGCCCGGCGTGCTCAACGTGGTGCAGGGGTATGGCGCCAGTGCCGGCGACGCGCTGGTGCGCCATCCCGGGGTGCGCGCGATCTCGTTCACCGGCGGCACCGTCACCGGCAAGAAGATCATGGCGAACGCGGGCGGCATCAAGAAGTTCTCGATGGAGCTGGGCGGCAAGTCGCCAGTGCTGGTGTTCGACGACGCCGACGTCGAGCGGGCGCTGGACGCGGCGTTGTTCACCATCTTCTCGCTCAATGGCGAGCGCTGCACCGCGGGCTCGCGCATCTTTGTGCAGGAATCGATTTACGATGACTTCGTGCGCCGCTTCGCCGAGCGCGCCAATCGCCTGGTGGTGGGCGACCCGACGGATGACAAGACCAATGTGGGCGCGATGATCACCCGCCAGCACTGGGAAAAGGTCACGGGCTACATCCGCCTGGCCAAGGAAGAGGGCGCGCGCATCCTGGCTGGCGGCGCCGACGCGCCGCGAGGCCTGCCGGCGCACCTGGCCGGCGGCAATTTCGTGCGGCCCACGGTGCTGGCCGGCGTCGACAACCGCATGCGCTGCGCCCAGGAAGAGATCTTCGGGCCCGTCGCCTGCCTGATTCCGTTCAAGGACGAGGCCCACGGCCTGGCGCTGGCCAACGACGTCAAGTACGGTCTGGCCTCCTACATCTGGACCCGCGATATCGGCCGGGCCCACCGGCTGGCGCGCGGCATCGAGGCCGGCATGGTGTTCATCAACAGCCAGAACGTGCGCGACCTGCGCCAGCCGTTCGGCGGCACCAAGGAATCCGGCACCGGCCGCGAGGGCGGGGAATACAGCTACGAAGTGTTCGCCGAGATCAAGAACGTCTGCGTCTCGATGGGCAGCCACCCCATTCCGAAGTGGGGCGTCTGACCGGCGCCCGGATACCGAAAACAACAGGAGACACGCATCATGGGCAAGCTCGCGCTGGCGGCCAAGGTAACGCACGTGCCGTCGATGTACCTATCTGAAATGCCCGGCCGCCATCATGGCTGCCGCGAAGCCGCGATCCAGGGCCATCGGATCATCGGCCAGCGCTGCCGCGACCTGGACGTGGATACGCTGGTGGTGCTGGACGTGCACTGGCTGGTGAACGCCGGCTACCACATCAATTGCAACGAACGCTTCGCCGGCCGCTACACCAGCAATGAGCTGCCGCATTTCATCAAGGACATGGACTACGCCTACCGCGGCGACCCGGCGCTCGGCCGACGCATCGCCGAATGCGCCGGCGCAGCTGGGGTCCCCACCCGCGCGCACGAAATCGCCAGCCTCGAACTGGAGTATGGCACGCTGGTGCCGATGCGCTACATGAATGGCGATGACCGCTTCAAGGTGGTGTCGGTGGCGGCCTGGTGCGCCTGGCATTCGCTGGACGACAGTCGCCGTTTCGGCGCGGCCTTGCGCCAGGCCATCGAGCAGAGCGACAGCCGCGTCGCGGTGCTGGCCAGCGGCTCGCTGTCGCACCGCTTCAACGACAACGGCAGCCCAGAGGCCGCCATGCACCAGATCAGCCGCGAGTTTTACCGCCAGGTCGACCTGCGGGTGGTGGACCTGTGGCGCCAGGGCGACTGGAAGACGTTCTGCGCCATGCTGCCGGAATACGCCGAGCTGTGCGTGGGCGAGGGCGGCATGCACGATACCGCCATGCTGCTGGGGCTGCTGGGCTGGGATGCCTACGACCGGCCGGCCGAGGTGGTGACGGACTACTTCACCAGTTCCGGCACGGGGCAGATCAACGCGATCCTGCCCGTGCCCGGTTGACTCATTGCGTCGCGGGTTCGCGCTTGATCAGTTCGACCATGGTGTCGACGTCGGTGTACAGACGGTCGAGCAGTTCCTTGCCGATGCGCGCTTCGATTTCCTGGTACTTGGCGTCGACCTGCGGCCGCATGCGGTCGATCAGCTTGTTGCTCTTGGGCGTCAGGGAGATTTCCTGGCGCCGCTGGTCGGCGTTCGACCGCACCCGCTTGATCAGGCCCTGTTCTTCCATGCCGGCCAGCATGCGCGTCAGGCTGGGACTGAGGATCTGGCAGCTGCGGGCGATCTGGTTGGGTTCCATCGCGCCCACCTCGCTCAAGGTGCGCAGCACCCGCCATTGCTGTTCGGTGACGCCGGCGGCGTGCAGGAGCGGCCGGAAGTGCGCCA
This sequence comes from Achromobacter sp. HNDS-1, assembly GCF_040084795.1. NCBI lineage: Bacteria > Pseudomonadati > Pseudomonadota > Betaproteobacteria > Burkholderiales > Alcaligenaceae > Achromobacter > Achromobacter sp. HNDS-1. Next base: position 846,123 of record NZ_CP157584.1, on the reverse strand, counting down.
TCAGGGTTTCGCGCGCGTAAAGCAGCAGATGGGGAAGATTGCGGTGGTGGAAGCTCGGACTCATGGCGGCTATGTTAGCAAGAAGCCGTTCTATTTCCGTTGAATGTTCAGGCCTGTGAACGCCCAGGCCCGCGACGAACGCGGGCCTGGGCGGGAACGGAACGGAAAAAGGGGGTCAGGAAGCGGGATTCTGCTGCGCCAGTTCCTGCAGGTCGTCGGGCAGCGTCAGGTCGGGCGCGCCCTGCTGCAACTCGCGCAGCGCGGCAACGGCGTCCTCTTGCTGATCGTCCTGCACCAGGGCGCGGATGTGCGCGATGCGGGCCTCGATGTCCTGCTCGCTGAAGGCGACGGGTTCCGCGCTGGCTTGCTCGGCGGGCGCCTCGGCGCTGGCGGCTTGCGGCGCGGCGTCGCTGGCCGCCTGCTGGGCGGGAAGCGCGGCCGGGATGGCGCTGGGCGCCTCGGCCGGCGCCGATGCGGTCCGTTGCGCCGGGGCGGGGGCCGCCTGCGGCGCGGGCGCTTCGGTCAGGATCGGACGCGGCGCCGGGCCACGCTCGATGTTGATGGGCGCTTCCTGTGACACCGCCAATTGCGGCGCCTGGTCGGCCATCTCGGCGTTTTCGCGCATGTCGGTCCAGGCGAACAGGCCGGCCACCAGCGCCGCGCAGGCGGCGGCGGCCCAGCCCGGATGCCAACCGCGGCCGGGGTGCCAGGTGCGACGCACGGCCGCTTCCAGTTCGGGGCTGCCGCCGGCCCTGGGCTTGCGATACAGGGCGCGCAAATCCAGTTCGTCGTCTTCGTCGAAGGGGGGGCGATAGGCAATGCTCATGCGCGTACTCCTCGCGCATGCGCCTGGTGGCAGGGCGCATCCGCGTTTGACCTGGGCCTGTGCCGCGCCGGTGGTCCGGCGGTCTCGTGCAGGATCGGGTCTTGTTCCGGTTTAGGTGACCGCGTGCGCGGCCCAAGCGTCTCGCGATGCGCCGCGATTCCCGTCGTGCCGCCCTGGTGGGCGGCGGCGCCGGGTATGCCGCCACATAACCGACGGTTCAACATTGCGCATCACCCGATGATTATGCGCGATTTGCAGAAATCTGCCAGCGAATTTCTTGTGTTTGCATGGTGTAACTGTAGACCGTCCCTGTTTATGCAAGCAGATTGAAAGGGTGCTGCACCAAGACGGCGCCAAACGCGCGGGAAAAGGCGCATTGCGACTGCCCGCCGACGACCCCGCGCCCCGGCCTGTGCCGGTAAACTTGCGCCCATGGCCAAGACCCGAACCGTATACGTGTGCGCCGAGTGCGGCGGCACCACCCCGAAGTGGCAAGGCAAGTGTCCGCACTGCAATGCCTGGAACACCCTCGAAGAAACCGTCGAATCGGCCACGCCGGCCGCCGCGGCCGCGCACCGCTACGCGCCGCTGGCCTCCAGCAGCCCGGTGCGCAGCCTGTCCGAGATCGAGGCCCGCGAAACCCCGCGCACCCCCACCGGGCTGGAGGAATTCGACCGCGTGCTGGGCGGCGGCCTGGTGGCCGGCGCCGTGGTGCTGATCGGCGGCGACCCCGGCATCGGCAAGTCGACCCTGCTGCTGCAGGCGCTGGCCTCGCTGTCCGAAAGCACCAACGTCCTGTACGTCACCGGCGAGGAATCGGCCGAGCAGGTGGCGCTGCGCGCGCGCCGGCTGGGACTGCAGACCGGCAACGTCAACCTGCTGGCGGAAATCCGCCTGGAGGCAATCCAGGCCGCCGTGTCCGAGCAGAAGCCCAGCGTCGCCGTGATCGACTCCATCCAGACGCTCTACAGCGGCGAGCTGACCGCGGCGCCCGGCTCGGTGTCGCAGGTGCGCGAATGCGCCGCCCAGCTGACGCGCCTGGCCAAGCAGACCGGCATCGCCATCGTCATGATCGGCCACGTTACCAAGGACGGCGCGCTGGCCGGACCGCGCGTGCTCGAGCACATCGTCGACACGGTGCTGTACTTCGAGGGCGACACGCATTCGTCGTTCCGCCTGGTGCGTGCCTTCAAGAACCGCTTCGGCGCGGTCAACGAACTCGGCGTGTTCGCCATGACCGACCGCGGCCTGCGCGGCGTGGCCAACCCGTCGGCGCTGTTCCTGTCGCAGCACGAGCAGCAGGTGGCCGGTTCCTGCGTGATGGCCACGCAGGAAGGCACGCGCCCTCTGCTGGTCGAGATCCAGGCGCTGGTGGACAGCTCCCACGCGCCCAATCCGCGCCGCCTGACGGTCGGCCTGGAGGGCAACCGCCTGGCGATGCTGCTGGCCGTGCTGCATCGCCACGCCGGCGTGTCGACCTTCGACCAGGACGTGTTCGTCAACGCCGTGGGCGGGGTGCGCATCACTGAACCGGCGGCCGACCTGCCAGTGTTGCTGGCCATCATGTCGTCGCTGCGCGACCGGCCCCTGCCGCGCGGCCTGATCGCCTTCGGCGAAGTCGGGCTGGCGGGCGAGATCCGGCCCGCGCCGCGCGGCCAGGAGCGCCTGCGCGAAGCCGCCAAGCTGGGCTTCTCGATCGCGTTGATTCCCAAGGCCAACGCGCCGCGCCAGCCCATCGAGGGGCTGGAGATCTGGGCGGTGGACCGGCTCGACGCCGCGCTCGACAAGCTGCGCTGACGGGAGCCCCAAGTGAGTCTTTTGCTGATCGCCCTGTGCCTGGGCGCGGGAGGCCTTATTGGCTTCATGGGCGGCGTGCTGGGCATCGGCGGCGGCCTGATCGCGATTCCGGCGCTGGTGCTGCTGATGGGCATGTCCCAGCAGCTGGCGCAGGGTACCGCGCTGATCATGGTGCTGCCGACCATCATGATGGCGGTGCGCAAGTACAACCAGCAGACCCGCATCGACCGCCGCGTGGCGCTGGCGGGCGCGGGCGGCGCGGTGGTGTTCACCTGGGTCGGCGCGCGGCTGGCGCTGGGCATCGAGTCGGGCGTGCTGCGGCTGAGCTTCGCCGTGTTCCTGTTCTTCATCGCGCTGTTCTACGCATGGCAGACCTGGCGCGCCGGCGCGGCCCGGGGCGCGCCCAAGGGCAGCGGCCACGCTCCGGTCTTCACGCCGCGACGCGCCACCTTGCTGGGCGTGCTGTGCGGCACGCTGGGCGGCTTCTTCGGCGTGGGCGGCGCGGTGCTGGCGGTGCCCATCATCACCACGGTGTTCCGGCTGTCGCAGACCACCGCGCAGGCGCTGGCGCTGTGCATGGTGATTCCCGGTTCGGCGGTGGCGCTTGTGACGTACTCATGGGCCGGCAGGGCCGACTGGCTGGTGGGCCTGCCGCTGGCCGCGGGCAGCCTGCTGTTCGTGCCGGTGGGCGTGCGGCTGGCCTATCGCCTGCCTGAACGCAAGCTGAGAGCCTGCTTCGCGGCGATGCTGTTCGCCACCGTGGCGCTGCTGGTGTTTGAAAGCTGAACGCGGCCGGCTGAAGGTCGATTGTCACGATCCCATGACGAAGCGTTAACGTCGGAAAGGGCGCGAAAATTTCCGGCCCGCGGCTGAACCTTCGGCGGGGCGCGGGTTCCAACGGAGTACGGGTCATGCGGCGATGTTGCCGCCCCGTGTCGGAAAGGCCGGAGGGGCAGCCCTCGGGTCTTCACCATTAGGAGTACATGTAATGACGACTCACTCCCGTATCGCTGCGTTCCTGTCCACTTCGGCCTTGTGCCTCGGTCTTGCCGCCGCGCCTTCGGCGTTCGCGGCGGGCGCCGATGCCACGACCAAGTCGGGCGAAACCAAGACCCAGGCGCAGCACAAGCATCACAAGACCGACAAAACGTCCGCCAAGCAGGGCACCGAGAAATCGGGCGCCGCCAAGATGGACAAATCGGGCACCGCCACGGCGCCCGCGAAGTAAGGCAGTCACGCAGCATCGGATCGCGAGGTCCGGCAGTTCCTTTGCACGACGGACGGGTCTTCGGGCCTGGAAGTCGAAAGCCTCTCGGTATGGGCGCCGAGAGGCTTTTTCGTTTGTGTGGCGGACCTGTCGTGTTGCCCGTATTGGTGCCACTTGCGTGAATGCCGACGGCGCTGAGCGCGCCGCCGTTCCCGCCCGCGTCAATCCACCGGCGTGATCACGCGGCCGGTATCGAAATACGCCGCCAGGTTCTCCAGCATCAGATCTTCCATGGCCTGGCGCGTTTCCAGCGTGGCGCTGCCGATGTGCGGCAGCAGCACCGCCTGGTCGCTCTTGATCAGGGCCTCGGGCACCTTGGGCTCGTGCTCGAACACGTCGAGCGCGGCGCAGCCGAGCTTGCCGGCCTCCAGCGCGGCCACCAGCGCGGCCTCGTCGATGACCGGGCCGCGCGCGATGTTGACGATGATGCCGCGCGGGCCGAGCGCTTCAAGCACCTCGCGATTGACCAGGTGGCGCGTGGCCGGGCCGCCCACGGTGGCCACGACCAGGAAGTCGGCCCAGGCCGCCAGGTCGGTCAGCGAGGCCTCGTAGCCGTAGTCGACGTCGTCGCGCTTCCTGCGGTTGTGATAACGCACCTGCATATCGAAGCCGATGCCGCGGCGGGCGATAGCCTCGCCGATGCGGCCCAGGCCCACGATGCCGAGCTTCTTGCCGCTGACGCGCTGGCCCAGCGGAATGCTGCCGTGCACCTGGCCCCACTGGCCGGCGCGCACGAAGCGTTCGCCCTGGCCCATGCGGCGGGCGCCTGCGATCATCAGGCCCCAGGCCAGGTCCGCCACGCAGTCGGTCAGCACGTCGGGCGTGTTGCTGACCTGCACGCCGCGCGCATGCGCCGCCTGCACGTCGATGGTCTCGTAGCCCACGCCCCAGCTGCAGATGGCCTTCAGGTCGGGCAGGGCGTTGATGAGTTCGGCGTTGGCGCCGAAGTTGGCCGAGGTGACGACGGCGGTGACGCCCTTGCCGAGTTCGGCCAGGGCCGTCTTGCGATCCGGCTGCTTCCAGAGCTCGATGACGTCGTAGCGCTCGGCGAGGCGCTGGTTGGCGGAGGGCGAGCCGGCCAGCGAGCCGACCTGGATGATGCGATGCTTGGTGGTCATGTTGTCGTACAGGTGGGTGGCGAAACCTTCATGCTACTTGATCCGGCCTTGAATCCGGCTGAGAGGGCGCGGGCCGCGGGAACCCTCCCGGGCCGCGCCCTTGAGCGGCGGGCACGAATCGGGCTGCCCAAGGCAGCCTGCCCCAAGCAGCCCGTTTCAAGCAGCCTTACTCCAGCTGGATATTGGCCTTCTGGATCACGTCCTTCCAGCGCTTGACCTCGGCCTGCTGGAACGCGCTGAACTGCTGCGGCGTGTTCGCCACGACCTCGAAGCCCAGGCCCTGCAGCGTCTTCTCGGTCTGCGGATCGCGCAGGGCGGTCTGCAGGGCCTTGGTCAGCTGCTGCACCACGGCCGGCGGCGTGCCCTTGGGCACCGCGAAGCCCTGCCACGAATACACCACCATGTCCTTGATGCCGGCCTCGGCCAGCGTCGGCACGTCCGGCAGGTCCGCCGCGCGCGCGTCGCCGGTGATGGCCAGCGCCTTGAGCTTGCCGGCCTTGATATGCGTCTGTACCGCGCCCAGGTTCTGGAACGACACGTTGACCTGGCCGCCGATCAGGTCGGCGATGGCGGCGCCGCCGCCACGGTACGGGACGTCCACGCCCGAGGTCTGGGTGCGCTGGCGGAACATCACCGCCGACAGGTGGTCGGACGAGCCCGTGCCGGACGAGGCGTACGACACCTTGCCCGGATTCTTGTTGGCGTAGTCGACCAGTTCGGCCACCGTGCTGGCCGGGAACGACGGCGAGGCCACCAGCACGTTGGGATTGCGCACCGCTTGCGTGAGGTACTCGAAGTCCTTGCTCGGGTTGTACGAGAGGTTCTTGTACAGCGCCTCGTTGATGGCGAAGGTGCCGATGGAGCCGACCATCATGGTGTAGCCGTCGGGCGTGGCGCGGGCCAGCGCCTGCGCGCCGATGGCGCTGTTGGCGCCCGGCTTGTTCTCGACCACGAAGGTCTGGCCCAACGCTTTCGTCAGCCCCGGCGTGACGCTGCGCGCCGTAATGTCGGACGAGCCGCCCGGCACGAACGGCACGATCATCGTGACGGGCTTGGTGGGATAGCCGGCGGCGTGGACCGCCGGCCCGGCAAGCAGGGCGGCGGACAGCGCGACCGCGCTGATCGATCTGTTCATGGTGTCTCCTGGTTCGCGTGATGATGAAGAACCCGGCGCCCACGCGTGGCGGCCGGACCCGGATCGGCGCGGGTCAGTCGACCTTGGCGCCCGATTGCTTCACGACCGCGGCCCATTTGACGGTTTCCCGCGCCATGAACTGGGTGAACTGCGCCGGCGTGTTGCCCGACGGCGTCGCGCCCTGGGCCTGCAATTGTTCGCGCACCGGCGCCTGCTGCAGCGCCGCGGCGACATCGCGCTGGACCTTGTCGACGATCTGTTGTGGCGTGCCCGCCGGGGCCAGCAGGCCGAACCAGCTGGACGCCTCGTAGCCTTGCACGCCGGCCTCGGCCAGCGTCGGCACGTCCGGCAGCGCCGGCGAGCGCGTGGCGGTGGTGACCGCCAGCGGCCGCAGCTTGCCGCCCTTGATGAAGCCCATCGACGACGGCAGGTTGTCGAAGATCAGGTCGGCCGACCCCGCCATCACATCCGTCAGGGCCGGACTGCTGCCTTTGTAGGGCACGTGCGTCATGCGGGTGCCTGTCATGGTCTGGAATAGTTCCCCCGACAGGTGGGTCGAGGTGCCGTTGCCGGTCGAGGCCATGTTGACGCTGCCGGGATTGGCCTTCAGGTATTTGATCAGGTCCGCCACGCTGCGGATGCCGTGCTTGTCGGCAAAAGCCGGATTCAGTTCCAGCACGTTGGGCACCGGGATCACCAGCGTGACCGGCGTGAAGTCCTTGACCGGGTCGTAGGGCAGCTTGGCGTAAACGGACTGGTTGATGGCATGGGTGCTGACGGTGCCCATCAGCAGCGTGTAGCCATCGGGCGTGGCGCGGGCGGCTTCGGCGGTGCCGACGTTGCCGCCCGCGCCCGCCTTGTTGTCCACCACCACCGCCTTGCCCCAGGCCTTGCCCAGTTCGGCCGCGACCACGCGCGCGGCGATGTCGGCGGTGCCGCCGGCGGGGAAGGGCACGATGATCCTGACGTCGCGCGCCGGATAGTCGGCGGCGCGCGCGGCGGCGGGCAACAGGGCTGCCGCCGCCAGACAGGCGGCAAGGGCCAGGCGGCCGCGCAAGGGGGCTGCAAGCATGGAAGTCGTCTCCTCGTGTGCGCGTGGCCGCGCATCGTTTGTGGGGTGTTCCTGCCAGGCCGGGGCCCGGGTCTGAATGCTGCCGGCGTCTGTCGCGCCTTGCCGTCGTGAATACCGATGACTTGTAAAACGAATATAGGTATTGAGGGTCTACTTGTCAACCAAGTATACTTTTTCCAAGCCACTCATCTAACAACTGGATTCCCCCTCGGAATCCGCCAGGAGACCCGCCATGAAAACCTCCCCGGTCACCGTGCAGGACCTGCAGCGTTCCGTCATCGCGGTCCCGCCGCTGGCGCGCCATGCCGACCTGTCGCTGAACGAAGCCGCCAACCAGGCCCTGCTGCGGCACCTGGAGGCGGGCGGGGTGCGCAACGTGATGTACGGCGGCAATGCCAATTTCTACAACGTCGGCGTGGGCGAATACGCGCGCATCGTCGATATGCTGGCCGCGCTGGCCGGGCCGGACACCTGGATCCTGCCGTCGGTCGGCCCCGATTTCGGCAAGATGATGGACCAGGCGGCGATCCTGCGCGGCCGCGCGTTTCCCACGGCCATGCTGCTGCCGATGTCGTTTCCCTACACCGACGCCGGCCTGGCCGACGGCGTGCGCCGCTTCACCGACGCGCTGGGCAAGCCTGCGGTGGTCTACATCAAGTCCGCCGATTACCTGGCGCCGGCCACGGCGGCGCGCCTGGTCGAGGAAGACCGCATCGTCGCGTTCAAGTACGCCGTGGTGCGCGAGGACCCGGCGCGCGACGCCTACCTGTCGGCGCTGCTGCAAAGCGTGGACGCCAATCGCGTGGTCAGCGGCATCGGCGAGCGCCCGGCCATCGTCCACTACCGCGACTTCGGCCTGAAGAGCTTCACCTCCGGCTCGGTTTGCGTGGCGCCGCGCGGCTCGATGCGCCTGCTGCGCCTGCTCAAGGAAGGCCGCCACGACGAGGCCGAGTCGGTGCGCGCCCACTACCTGGGCCTGGAGGACTGCCGCGACGCGATCAGCCCGATCCGTGTGCTGCATGACGCCGTGACCCTGTCGGGCGTGGCCGACATGGGTCCGATGCTGCCGCTGCTGACCGGTATTTCCAGCGCCGAGCGCGAGCGGGTCGCGCCGGTGGCGCGCGCGCTGGCCGAGTGGGACCGCGAAGCCGTCGCGGCCTGACGACCGCGCCCGCCGCATCGGCGGTACGATGAGCGCTGTCGATACGCCCCAGGAGATTTCGTGGCCCGACCCAAAGCATCGCCTCCCTCCGCGCCGTCCGCGTCCGCCGAGCCGGACGCCATGGGCGCGCTGGTGCTGGAACGCGGCCATCGCGTGCGGCTGGCCGACCAACTGTACGGCCAGATCTTCGAGCAGATCGTCGCCGGCAATCTCAACGTCGGCGACAAGCTGCCTTCCGAGAACGAGATTTCCGAGCGCTTCGGCGTGTCGCGGCCGGTGGTGCGCGAAGCGCTGCTGCGCCTGCGCGCCGACGGCCTCATCACCGCGCACCAGGGCCTGGGCACCTTCGTCAGCCACCAGCCGGCGCCGCGCCTGACGGCCTTCAGCGATGTCGGCAATGTCGGCGCCTACCTGCGCGCGCAGGAATTGCGCGTGGCGCTCGAGGGCGACGCCGCGCGGCTGGCGGCGCTGCGCCGCACCGACGAGCAACTGCACAAGATCGAGGCCGCGCACGCCGCCTTCGCCGACAGCCTGGCGCGCGGCCAGATGTCGGCCGAGGCCGACCTGGCGTTCCACGCCAGCATCACCGAGGCCACCGGCAACGACTTCTATCTCGGGGTGCTGGAAAGCATCCACGAGTCCATCAACGGCTTCATGCGCCTGACGCTCAACCTGACCCGCACCGGGTCGCGCCAGCGCGCCCAGCGCGTCCTCGACGAGCACGCCACCATCCTCGACGCGATCCGCGCCCAGGACGGCGAGCGCGCCCGGGTCGCCATGCAATTCCACCTGGGCCAGGCCCGCCACCGGCTGGTCGACCGCGAACGCGATTGACCGGCCGCTCGCGCCGTCCGGGAGCTTCACACTGACAACAGCAGGAGACATCGCGTGCAAGGCAATGGTTCGGCAGGAACAGCGGCATCGGCGGGGCAGGTGCGTGAACAGATTCTGATCGTGTTGCAGGCCTGGGGCATGGCGCCCGACCTGGCCGCCATCACCGCCGGCCTGATGGCCGAGACGGATCTGCTGGGCATCGATTCGCACGGCATCTCGATGCTGCCGTCATACGAGGAAAAGCTGCGCGCCGGCACGCTCAAGCTCGACGCGCGCCCGCGCGTGCTGCGCGACGGCGGCGCCAGCGCGCTGCTCGACGGCATGGGCGGGCTGGGCTATCCGGTATCGGCGCAGGCCATGAACCTGGCCGTCGACAAGGCGCTGGAGCATGGCGTGGGCGCGGTGTCAGTGTGCAATTCGCATCACTTCGGCGCGGCTGGCGTCTATGCGCGCATCGCGGTCGAGCGCGGCGTGGTCGGGCTGGTCACCAGCAGCGCCAATGGCGTCATCATGGTGCCCACGCGCGGCGCCATGCCGATGCTGGGCACCAACCCCATCGCCTTCGGCGCGCCGGCCGCGCACAACGAGCCGTTCGTGCTCGACATGGCCACCACCACCGTGGCGGCCAACAAGGTCAAGGTCTACGACTTCCTCGGCAAGCCGCTGCCGCCGGGCTGGGCGGTGGACGGGCGGGGCGAGCCCGTCACCGCCGCCGACACCGCCATGCAGTTCATCTTCAAGCATCCCGAGGGCGGGCTGACGCCGCTGGGCGGCACGCCGGCCATGAGCAGCCACAAGGGCTATGGCCTGGCGATGATGGCGCAGATCCTGGGCGGCACGCTCAGCGGCAGCGCGCTGGCGGCGCGCCGCAACGTCACGCGCCGTCCCGGCGAACCCGACGACGTCGGCCACTTCTTCCTGGCGCTCAATCCCGACGCCTTCCGCGCCAGCGGCTCGTTCGAGTCGGACATGGACGACCTGATCGACACGCTGCACGACACCCCGCCGGCGCGGCCCGACGAACCGGTGCTGGTGGCCGGCGAACCCGAGGCCGCCGAGCGCGCGCGCCGCCGCGAGCAGGGCATCCCGATCCCGCCCGCCCTCGCCACGCGCCTGCGCGAGATCTGCCAGCGGGCCGCGGTGCCGTATCTGCTGGACTGAGCCCTCCGCCCGGTCGCATGACGTTTTCCCCGCCGCGCGGGCCTGCCCGCGCGTTGATTCACCGACCCGGCCACCGGGCGGCAAGCATTAGAAAAACACGACAAGGAGACAACCATGCAACACAAGACATCGCCGGCGCGCCGCCGGCTGGGACTGGCCGCGCTGGCATTGGGCGCGGCCGCGGCGATCGCGCCGGGGCTGCTGCTGGCGCAGGACTGGCCGACACGGCCGGTCAAGCTGATCGTGCCGTTCCCCGCGGGCGGCAGCACCGACGCGGTCGGACGCCTGCTGGCCGCCGAGCTGTCCAAGGAACTGGGACAGAGCGTGGTGGTCGAGAACAAGGGCGGCGCCAACGGCAACATCGGTTCCGATGTGGTCGCCAAGGCCGAGCCCGACGGCTACACGCTGCTGCTGTCGGGCGTGGGCTCGAACGCCATCAGCTATTCGCTCTACCAGAGCATGCCGTACCGCGACAGCGACTTCGCCCATATCTCGCTGCTGGCCACCGGGCCCAACGTGCTGGTGGCCAACATGGATTTCCCGGCCACCAACTTCGCCGACTTCATCAAGCTGGTGCGCGCCAATCCGGGCAAGTACACCCACGCCAGCTCGGGCAATGGGTCGTCGGGCCACCTGGCCATGGAGATGCTCAAACAGGCCGCCAAGATCGACCTGGTGCACGTGCCCTACAAGGGCGGCGCCGCCGCCATCACCGACATGATCGGCGGCCGTGTCTCGGTGATGTTCCTGAACCAGGACACGCTGCTGCCGCAGGTCAAGTCCGGCAAGCTGCGCGCGCTGGCGGTGGCCAGCGCCAAGCGCAATCCCGCCTATCCGGATACGCCCACGGTCGCGGAGTCCGGCTATCCGGGCTTCGCCGCCGAATCATGGTTCGGCCTGTCGGCGCCGGCCAAGACGCCGCCGGCCGTCATTCAGCGGCTGAACCAGGCGACCGTCAAAGCCCTGGCTTCACCGGATATCCGGCAGAAGCTGGAAAGCGTAGGCTTCGTGGTGGTGGGTGACGACCCCAAGGCGTTCTCGGCCTTCGTCCAATCCGAAATCACCAAATGGGGCGCGGCGGCCAAGGCCTCCGGCGCCCGCATGGACTAGCGTTCTGTATCAACTCCCCCCGCGCGCCGGGTGGCGCCGGGGGTTCAATACGATGGGAAACACGCAGCGATGACTTCACCCTTGCCCAACCGCTTTCGCCAACGCATCCTGGCGCGCGAGCGCCTGATCGGCTTCTGGATGTGCATGTCCAGCCACATCACCGCGGAAGTCGCGGGCCTGGCCGACTTCGACTGGCTGCTGCTGGACGGCGAGCATTCGCCCAACACCGTGCCGATGTTCCTGCAGCAGCTGCAGGCCCTGCAGGGCAGCGCCAGCGCCGCCATCGGCCGGCCGACCTGGAATGATCCGGTCGAGATCAAGCGCCTGCTCGACATCGGCTTCTACAACCTGCTGATCCCCTTCATCGAATCCGAGGACGACGCGCGCCGCGCCGTGGCCGCCACGCGCTATCCGCCGCAGGGCATCCGCGGCGTGGCCGGCATGCAACGCAGCAACCGCTACGGCACCGTGCCGGATTACTTGAAGACCATCAACGACAACATCTGCGTGCTGCTGCAGATCGAGAGCCGGCCGGGCATCGAGGCGGTCGACGCGATCGCCGCGGTCGAGGGCGTGGATGGCGTCTTCATCGGCCCGTCGGACCTGGCCGCGGCCCTGGGCCATCTGGGCAACCCGGGCCACCCGGAAGTGCAGGAAGCGATTCGCCACCTGTACCAGCGCGTCACCGCGCAGGGCAAGGCGGTGGGCATCCTGGCGCCGGTGCAGGCCGATGCGCGCCGCTACCTGGACATGGGCATGCACTTCGTCGCGGTCGGCACCGACCTGGGCGTGTTCAAGCAAGCCACCTTCGCCTTGCGCGAAGCCTTTCCCACCTGATCCTGCCTGATCGCGCGGCCGTCGCGTTCGCCACGGCCGCGCCTTGCCTTACTGCTCCAGCGCCAGCAGGTCGGCGACCGTCTGGCGGCGGCGGATCAGGCGCGCCTCATTGCGGTCCAGCAGCACTTCGGCCGCCAGCGGCCGGGTGTTGTAGTTCGAGGACATCGACGCGCCATAGGCGCCGGCATTGTGGAACACCAGGAAGTCGCCGATGCGCGGCCGCGGCAGCGACTGATCCGAGACCACACCGCCGGCGTCCTGCGTGAACACGTCGCCCGATTCGCACAGCGGACCGGCCACGGCGACGCGGGTCTCGGCCGTCGGCGGCGTGGCGCCGTCCGGCGCGTGCACCGAGATGCGGTGGTAGCTGCCGTACATGGCCGGGCGCATCAGGTCGTTGAAGCCCGCGTCCACCAGCGCGAAATCGCGCTCGGGGCGGCGGTTGATCGCGTGCACTTCGGCCACCAGCGCGCCGGCCTCGGCCACCAGGAAGCGGCCCGGTTCGATCTCCAGGCGCACCTGGTGGCCCAGGCGCTGTTCGATGCGCTTGCGGGCCGCGTCCCATTGCGCGAAGTAGTGGTCGCAGTCGATGCGCGGCTCGCCCTCGCGATACGGAATCGACAGACCGCCGCCGGCCGAGATGGCCTCGATGTCGTGGTCCATCGATGCGACCACGTCGACCATCGCGTCGCACACGCTGGACAGGTGGCCATAGTCCACGCCCGAGCCGATGTGCATGTGGATGCCGACCAGCTTCAGGCCGTAGCGGCGCACGATGCCGATGGCGGCCGCGACGTCGTCGATCCAGATGCCGTGCTTGCTTTGCGGGCCGCCGGTGTTGGTCTTGTTGCTGTGGCCGTGGCCGAAGCCGGGGTTGATGCGCAGCCACACGCGGTGGCCCGGCGCGTGCTGGCCGACGCGTTCGAGCATGTCGAGCGAGCCGGCGTTCACGGTGATGCCGTGCTTGATGACGGTGGCCAGGGTGGCGTGGTCGATCAGGTCGGCCGTGAACACCACGCCGGCCGGCTCGCCCGCGGGCTCGAAGCCGGCGGCCAGGCTGCGTTCGATCTCGCCCAGCGACACCGCGTCCACCATCACGCCCTCGGCGCGCATCAGGCGCAGGATGTGCAGGTTGGAGCAGGCCTTCTGCGCGTAGCGGATGACGTCGAAGCGGCGCAGCTGGGCGATGCGCTCGCGGATGACGGCGGCATCGTAGACCCACAGCGGGGTGCCGTGCTCGGCGGCGAGTTGGGTGAGCTGGCGCGGATCGAAAGCCATCGCGGATGAACCTTGTAGCGGGAAAGAAGGGGGAGGCCGGCATGATGCCCGACGTGGGTCATCCAGTAAAATGCTTATATTTTCCACATCGATTCATTCTTGATATGGACTCAGCATGCTGACCCATCGCCACGTCGAAGTGTTCCGCGCCCTGATGATCGCCGGCAGTGTCACCAAGGCCGCCGACCTGTTGTTCACGTCGCAACCCACCGTGAGCCGCGAGCTGGCACGCATGGAACAGGCCATCGGCTTCGCGCTGTTCGAGCGTGTGCGTGGCCGCTTGCGGCCCACCATGCCGGCGCTGGCGCTGTATGACGAGGTGCGGCAGTCGTATGCGGGGCTGGAGCGTGTCGCCTCGACCGCCGCGCGCCTGCGCGCGTTCCAGGATGGGCAGTTGGCCGTGATCGCGCTGCCGGCGTTTTCGCATTCGCTGCTGCCCGGGGCGTTCCGCCGCTTCAGCCAGGCCCATCCGGGCGTCAGCCTGGCGCTGGAGGCGCAGGAGTCGCCGTTCCTGGAAGAATGGCTCACGGCCCAGCGTTACGACCTGGGCTTGACCGAACATGAGCTGGAGCCGGCCGGCACGCGCCTGGAGCTGCTGGTGGAGGTCGATGAGGTCGCGGTGTTGCCCGATGGCCATCCGCTATTGGCGCGGGCCGCGCTGGACCTGGCCGATTTCGCCGGCGAACCGTTCGTCAGCCTGTCGCCCAGCGATCCCTATCGCATCCAGATCGACGAGGCCTTCGCGGCCCAGGGCGTCCTGCGGCGCGCCATCATCGAGACGCCGACGGCGGTGTCGGTGTGCGCGTTCGTGCGCCAGGGGCTGGGCCTGGCCATCGTCAATCCGCTGACCGCGCTCGATTTCGCCGGCCGTGGCCTGCACCTGCGGCCGCTGCGGCGGTCGTTTCCGTTCCGGGTCAACCTGGTGTTTCCGGAGCATCGTCCCAAGAATCCGCTGGTTGATCCCTTCACCGCCATGCTGCGGGACGAAGCCGCGCAGATGCGCGCCCGGCTGGCGGCTCGGCCGCAGTGACGGGCCGCTCAAAAAATACGGGTGGGCAACAACGACAGGCAAAAGCGCCGGGCTAAGGTATCAGGCAAAAGCGCGGACTAACGTACCACGCAAAAGCGCCCGGCAAAAAAAACGGGCAACAAAAGCGGGCAACAAAAGCGGGCAACAAAAGCGGGCAACAAAAGCGGGCAACAAAAAAGGATGCCCGTGGGCATCCTTCTTCATTTGCCGTATTCATGACGCTCCGCTTGGCGGAGCGGCAGAATGGCTTAGGCCAGCGCCTTGATGGCGGCAGCCAGGCGGCTCTTGTGGCGAGCGGCCTTGTTCTTGTGGATGATGTTCTTGTCGGCCACGCGATCGATCACGCTGGAGGCCTTTTGGAACACTTCGCCAGCCGCAGCCTTGTCGCCGGCGGCGATGGATTGGCGAACGCGCTTGATGGCGGTGCGCAGCATCGAGCGCAGGCTGGAATTGTGCTTGTTGCGCTCAACGGATTGGCGAGCGCGCTTGCGGGCTTGGGCGGTATTGGCCATGTTGCTATGTAAGTTGAATTCGGCAAAGTCGAACATTTTAGCAAGTCCCCGGGGGATTGCAAGCTTTAAATGCCGTGTCTGCCGATGAGGCGCCCGTCAACCGGGCGGGGGGCGCTGCGAGGAAAACCCCTCGGGCCGCAGGTCCCGGGTTGGGCACCCGGGCTGGAGACCTGATGGGCATCGATGGGAGCCGTGGGATCGACCCGTGATCAACGCCTGATGGTGGCCCTGCCGCGCCTACTGGATAAAAATACGGTACCGAGTATACAACGAAGCGGCTTTTCGTTACAGCCGCGCGTCGGCGACCGTGGTCAGGTCGCGACGTTGATCGACACGAACCAGGGGGTATAGCGCCGCACTTGGATCGGCATCTGGTCCTGCAGCGCATCGAGCGCGGCGTCGGTATCGTCCAGCGGGAAATGTCCGGACACCGGCAGGCCGCCGGCGGCCATGGAGACCCGCAGGGTGCCGCTGCGGTAGGGGCGCAGGGCGGCGATGACTTCGGCCAGGGGGCGGCCACGGGCATCGACCCAGCCGGCTTCCCAGGCGGCCTCGGCCATCAGTTCGGCGCGCGGGGTGTCGATGCGCGAGGCGTCGAAACGGGCGCCGGTGCCGGCGCGGACGATGCCGTGGGCGCCGGCCATGGTTTCCACCACGACTTCGTGTTCATGCACCACCACCACGGTGCGCTGGGCCTGCTGGCGCACCATGTAGCGGGTGCCCAGCGCGCGCACGGTGCCCTCGGCGGTCTGGACCAGGAACGGCCGGCGGGCGTCGGGCGCCACCGAGACCGTGACGGCGCCGTCCAGCAGGCGCACCTGGCGGTAGGCGGGGGAGAAATCCAGGTTGACGCGGCTGCGGGCGTCCAGCAGCAGCTGACTGCCGTCGGACAGGATGTAGCGGCGGCGCTCGCCGGTGGCCGTGGCGGCATCGGCCGCGACATTGCTCAGCGGATAGAAGGCATTGCCCACGTAGGCGGCGCAGGCCCCGGCGCTGGCGAGCGCGAGCGAGCCGGCCAGGAAGCGGCGACGCGGCGGCACGCCGACGGCCGTGGGGGCCGGCGGAGCGGAAATCAGCGGTGGCGGGGCTGCCGTGGCATAGCCGGCCGGGTAGGCGTCGCCCAACCGGCCGAAGTTCGATCCTGTCAATGTGCCCGTCAATTGTTGCCAGGCATTCTCATGGAGAGGATCTGCTGCGCGCCACGCCAGGAAATCGTTGTAGTCCTGCGCCGTCGCTTTACCGGAGCGCAGCAGCAGCAACCAATTGATTACTTGGTCCGCCATGGGGTGTCCTTGGGCGTACTTCACTTCATCACGCCGCCCGGCGGAGGCCGGACGGGAATCCTTTCGATGGCAATTTGTAAATAATAAAGGTTTTTTACCAAAGATTACCGGGTGCTTGTCAATTCTTGACGAATCAAATGCAAAAAAAGCCGGCGGCTGGCCGGCTTTTTGCGGAGATGGCGGGGAAAACGCCGAAAATCATCGAGCGGCCCGGCGTCCGAAGTCCCGGGGACGGAACCCAAACAGTAACAACATGCCGAAGTAGACCGCCCCGCTCGCCGCCAGCACGCCGCCCAGCCACAGCGCGCGGTGGCCGGAATGGGTCTGCAGGCCGATCCAGTCAATACGGCCATCAGCGTAGACGAGCAGGGCGGCCAGCGCCGCCAGCGCCGGGATCAGCCGCAGCGTGAAGCGGCCCCAGCCGCTGCCGGGTTGGTAGACGCCCCGGCGGCGCAGGCCGATCAGCAGCGCCAGCGCGTTCAGGCAGGCGCCCAGACCGATGGCGAGCGCCAGGCCGGCGTGGGCCAGCAGCGGCACCAGCGCCAGGTTCATCAGCTGGGTCAGGATCAGTACGCCGATGGCGATCTTCACCGGCGTGCGGATGTCCTGCTTGGCATAGAAGCCGGGCGCCAGGATCTTCACCGCCAGCAGGCCGATCAGGCCGGCCGAATAGGAAATCACGGCCAGCCGGGTCTGCAGCACATCCTGCGCCGAAAACGCGCCATAGTGGAAGAGCGTTGCCACCAGGCCGTCCGACAGCAGCGCCATGCCCACCGCCGCTGGCAGTCCCAGCAGCAGCACCAGCCGCAGGCCCCAGTCGAGCAGCGCGCTGTAGCCGCCATGGTCGTCGCGGGCGTGGGCGGCCGACAGGCTCGGCAGCAGCACCGTGCCCAGCGCCACCCCCAGCAGGGCGGTCGGGAATTCCATCAGGCGGTCGGCGAACGACAGCCAGGTAACGCTGCCGGGCGTGAGCCAGGTGGCGATGTTGGTGTTGATCAGCAGCGAAATCTGCGCCACCGACACGCCCAGCGTGGCGGGCGCCATCTGCTTGAGGATGCGCTGCACCGTCGGGTCGGCCCAGGCTTCGCGAAAGCGCAGCGAGAAGCGCGGCGTCAGGCCCAGCCGCGCCAGCGCCACCCATTGCACGGCCAGTTGCGCCACGCCGCCGATCATCACGCCGATGGCCAGGGCATAGACCGGCACGTCCATGCGCGGGGCCAGCCAGAGGCAGGCGGCGATCATGGACAGGTTCAGCAGCACTGGCGTGAAGGCCGGCACGGCAAAGCGCCGCCAGGTGTTGAGCACGCCGGAGGCGAACGCAATCAGCGACATGCAGAAGATGTAGGGAAACATCACCCGCGTCATCCACACCGCGGCGCCAAATTCGGTGTCGCGCGCGGCGCCGCGCAGGCCGCTGGCCATGGCCGACACCACCCAGGGCGCGGCGATGATGCCGATCAGCGTGATCGCCATCAGGGCTGCGGTGAGCAGCAGCGCCACCCGGTCCAGCAGGGTGCGGACCTCGGCTTCGGAGCGGTTGTTGCGGGCATGGCCCAGGATCGGCACGAAGGCCTGGGCGAAGGCGCCCTCGGCGAACAGCCTGCGTAACAGGTTGGGAATGCGGAAGGCGACCCAGAAGGCGTCGGTGATGGGGCCGGCGCCGAAGGCGCGCGCCACCAGGATGTCGCGCACCAGCCCGGAAATACGGGACAGCAGGGTGAAGCTGCTGACGGTGGCCGCGGAACGGAACAGGCTCATGGGGGTGACTGGATGGAGGCGGACGGCCGTCAATGGAAAATAGCCTTCCTCGAAGGGAAGGACCGCTGCATGCCCGGGCGCTTCAAAGGATGGCTTTTCCCCGCCGGGCCGCCCCAAGGGGAAAAAGCCCCCTCGGGGGGCAGAGAGCCCCCGCAGGGGGCGAAGCGTGGGGGCATATTCCCCGCCGGGCCGCCCCAAGGGGAAAAAGCCCCCTCGGGGGGCAGAGAGCCCCCGCAGGGGGCGAAGCGTGGGGGCATATTCCCCGCCGGGCCGCCCCAAGGGGAAAAAGCCCCCTCGGGGGGCAGAGAGCCCCCGCAGGGGGCGAAGCGTGGGGGCATTTTTACTTCGGCGGCATCCGGATGGCGCCATCCAGGCGGATCGTCTCGCCGTTCAGCATGTCGTTGGTGATGATGGCGTGCACCAGCTTGGCGTAGTCCTCCGGACGGCCCAGGCGGGCGGGGAAGGGGATGCTGGCGGCCAGCGAGTCCTGCACTTCCTGCGGCATGCCGAAGATCATCGGCGTGCCGAAGATGCCGGGAGCGATCGTCATGCAGCGGATGCCGGTCTTGGCCAGGTCGCGGGCGATCGGCAGGGTCATGCCGGCCACGCCGGCCTTGGAGGCGGCGTAGGCCGCCTGGCCGATCTGGCCGTCGAACGCGGCGACCGAGGCCGTGTTGATCATCACGCCGCGCTCGCCGGTGGGCTCGGGCGTGTTGCCGCTCATGGCCTCGGCGGCCAGTCGCATCATGTTGAAGCTGCCGATCAGGTTGATCGACACGACCTTCTGGAACAGGTCCAGCGGATGCGCGCCGTTCTTGCCGACGATCTTGGCGGCCGGCGCCACGCCGGCGCAGTTGACCAGGCCGAACAGGGCGCCGAGTTCCTTGGCGGCGGCAACGGCGCGCTGGCCGTCGGCCTCTTGCGTCACGTCGCAGTGGACGTAGCGCTGGCCCAGTTCCTTGGCCAGTTCCTCGCCAGGGCCGTCCTGCAGGTCGGCGATGACGACCTTGGCGCCGTTGGCCACCAGCATGCGCACGGTGCCGGCGCCCAGGCCGGATGCGCCGCCGGTCACGATGAATACCTTGTTCGCGATTTCCATGTTTCTACCACCAGATCAATTCAAGGGATGAAAGCGGCGCGCCGGGCGCCGGATGCGAAAAGGCCTTCGGGCCGGGGGCGGAACGCGTCGCGTCCGGCCGGCGCCGAAGGCCTGGGCCTGCGAAGCGCCGATCAGCTCTTGACGGCGTCGAACAGGCGCGACTTGATTTCCTCGACCGCGCCGACGCCGGAGATCTTGCGGTACTTCGGCGCGTCGGCCGGGTTCTGCTGGGCCCAGGACGAGTAGTAGTCGACCAGCGGACGGGTCTGCTGGCGGTACACGTTCAGGCGGTTGCGCACCGTTTCCTCGCGATCGTCGTCGCGCTGGATCAGGTCTTCGCCGGTGACGTCGTCCTTGCCTTCGACCTTGGGCGGGTTGAAGCGCACGTGGTAGCTGCGGCCGCTGGGCTGGTGCACGCGGCGTCCGCTCATGCGTTCGATGATGTCTTCTTCGGGGACTTCGATCTCGACCACGTAGTCCAGCTTGACGCCGGCGCTCTTGAGCGCATCGGCTTGCGGAATGGTGCGCGGGAACCCGTCGAACAGGTAGCCGTTGGCGCAGTCGGGCTGCTTCAGGCGATCCTGGACCAGGCCGATGATGATCTCATCCGAGACCAGGCCGCCGGCATCCATGACCTTCTTGGCTTCGATGCCCAGGGGCGTGCCGGCCTTGACCGCCGCGCGCAGCATGTCGCCGGTGGAGATCTGGGGAATGCCGAAATGCTGGGTGAGAAACGCGGCCTGAGTGCCTTTGCCGGCGCCGGGAGGTCCGAGCAAGATGAGACGCATGAGTGCTCCTGAATGGGGTTTAATTTTTGTGATCCGAGCGATTATGCCGCAACGCAACAGCCTCTGCGGGGCCGCGCCATGCGAAATAACCCTTATAGACGATTGCTGTAGATCAAGCGAACGCGTTCCAGGTCGGCCGGGGTGTCTACGCCGGCGGCCGGAGGATGCGACGCCCGATGGACGACGATGACGTGGCCGTGCTCCATCGCGCGCAGCTGCTCCAGCGACTCGAACCGTTCCAGCGCGCCTTGCGGCAGGGTCGGGTAGCGGCGCAGGAACGACACGCGGTAGGCGTACAGGCCGATGTGGTGCCAGGCGGGCAGGCCCTCGGCCAGCACGCGTTCGCCGCCGGCCAGCGCGTCGCGCGCCCACGGGATCGGCGCGCGCGAGAAATACAGCGCGCGGCCGTCGACGGCGCAGACCAGCTTGACCACATTGGGGTTGAACAGCGCCTGGGCGTCGGCCAGCGGACAGGCGCAGGTGGCGATGTCCGCCTCCGGGCTGTCGGCCAGGCGGGCGGCCACGGCGTCGATGAGTTCGGGTTCGATCAGCGGCTCGTCGCCCTGCACGTTGACGACGATCGCGTCGTCCGGCAGGCCCAGCTGTTCCACGGCCTCGGCCAGGCGATCGGTGCCGGTGGGATGGTCGCCGCGCGTCATCAGGGCGCGCAGGCCGTGGGCCTGGGCGGCATGCTGGACGCGCGCGTCATCCGTGGCGATGTAGACCTGCGAGGCGCCGGATTGCGCCGCGCGCTCGGCCGTGCGCACCACCATCGGCTTGCCGGCGATGTCGGCAAGCGGTTTGTCGGGCAGGCGGGTCGAGGCGGTGCGCGCCGGGATCAGGGCGATGAAGCTCACGGCGGGGCGGGTCAGGAGGACGCGGCGGCGGCGTCGTCCAGCGAACGCGCCTCGGATTCAAGCATGACGGGAATGCCGTCGCGCAACGGGAACGCCAGGCGGTCGGCGCGGCAGACCAGTTCGGCCCGGGTCCGGTCGTGTTCGAGGCGGCCCTTGCACAGGGGGCAGACGAGGATGTCGAGAAGGCGGGATTCCATGACCGGGATTCTAAAACAGTTTGGGCGGGCGCAGCCCGCGCCGGGCCGCCTGGTGCGTCGGAAATGACGGCTGCGGGAGGATCGAATTACGTGTTTTGTTAATTGTTGTCATGTTTTGATGCCCCGTGCCCGAAATTTCGGGACGGATGATGGCTATGATCCGCCGCGACGTGAGGAAAGAGGAAACACGACAATGGATTCCAACACCATCCGCATCGGGCTGATGCTCATCATCCTGGCCTGGACGGTCATCAGCGCCATCACCTACATGGCGCGCCGCAGCGGCAACAAGGACGCACTGCGCCAGCTCAAGCGGGAAGGCCAGCCGTTGCGCCGCCTTGGCGCCGAGGAGCAGGCGCTGGTGCAGCCATTCCTGGTGCGGCCCGCCAAGCCCACGCAAAGCGTCGCGCTGCTCAATGACGGCGTGTTCCCGTTGCGCGGCGCCTTCGTGCGTCACGGGCTGGAATCGAGCCACGGCGCCGCCACGCTGCACGACACGCTGGGCGGCGTCGACGTGGTGCTGCCTTACGACGCGCGCGATTATCTGCGCGAGGACAATCAGGCCGAAGTGGTGCTGACGGAGAAATTCGCCATCGTGGTGGCGCTGAACGGCGAATTCGACCTGGTCGGCGGCCGCGAGCGCGAGGCGCGCCGGCAGAAGCAGAACCAGCAATGGTCCAGCGGCAAGCTGGGCGAGATGCAGAACGTGGTCGATGCCGACGCGGTCACCGCGGATGGCGCGGGCCAGACGCCGGACGTCCAGGCCGAGCACGAGTTCGCCGCGGCCATGCGGGTCGAGATCCTCAGCCAGCGCGAGGAAACGCCCGCCGAGATCGCCTGGCGCCGTCCGGCCGGCATCGCCTTCTGGCCCGCCATGCTGTGGCTGGCGGCGTTTGTCTGCCTGGGCGTGGCCGCGGCGGGCGGCGGCCTGGCGTGGCTTGTATCGGCCGCCGCGCCCGCGCTGCTGGCCGTCTGGCTGACCTGGCGCCGCCGGCCCTTGGGCGCGGCGCAGAAAGTAAACCGGGTGCGTGGCGAACTGAACGCAATCGTGCTGACCAACCCGGCCAATGCGCAGGCCGTGTCGACCCAGTTGTTCCTGGGCGACAAGCTGCCGGTGACGCTGCCCGATCATTGGCGCGCCAACCTGGAACTGCCGGACGATGGTCGCGTCGACGTGGACCTGCGGGTGGAGGACTATGCCGTGTTGCGCCTGGGCAATCGCTTTTCCGTGGATGAGGAGCAGCGCCTGTTCCCGCCGGTGGCCTGGGGCCGCCATGTGACACTGGCGCTCGCGGGGCTGATCGCCGGCGCGGCGTTCGGCCTGGTCGGCGGCGACGATCTGCGCGGCGATGTCGCGCTGACGTCGGCCTGGGCGCGCGGCTTCCAGCCGCGCGTCTACGACTCGGCCACGGCGTTGG
Source organism: Achromobacter sp. HNDS-1 (assembly GCF_040084795.1). Lineage (NCBI taxonomy): Bacteria > Pseudomonadati > Pseudomonadota > Betaproteobacteria > Burkholderiales > Alcaligenaceae > Achromobacter > Achromobacter sp. HNDS-1. The sequence continues at coordinate 823,584 of NZ_CP157584.1, read as the reverse complement.
CGCAGGACCCGCCCGCGCCTGGCGACGTGGTGGCCTTGAAGGGGATGGGCCGCTGCCAGTTCCAGCCCGATGCGTATCGTCAGGACGAGGTGCGCTTCGACTGCGAGCGGATCCGTTGGCAGGGCGATGCGATCCAGGCCGACGAGCTGCGGCTGGCGCCGGCCGCGCTGGCGTTGTATTCGGGCGCTTTCCTGAAGACCCGGCCCAATCCGATGATGGACATGCTGGTCCGCAACCAGATCTACGGCAGCATGGCCGGCAATCCGCTGGCCGCCTACAACGCCCGCAATGTGTCGGCGGTGACCGTGAACCGCGTGACCGATCTGGTGCTGACGATCGAGCTGGCCTGCGAGGCCGCCACCGGCCAGGCCATCGCCGAGTGCGACCGCCTCAAGGCCGAGACAGTCGACAGCCTGATGCTGGCGCGCGACGAGCCGGACAGTTGGCTGGCACTGTTGCGGCTGGCACAGGGCGGGGCCTTGAAGCAGCAGCGCAATGCCGATGATGGCGTCATCATCACGCGCGCCGCCGATCTGCTGCGCGGCCTGGCCAGGAGCAGCATGGAGCCCCAGGTGCGCGAGGCCTTGGCGCGCGCGGGCAATGATCTGATGGCGCGCCAGCGCGGCGGCGTGGTCCTGCAGGTGTGGCCGGGCCGCTACGCCGATCTGCCCCAACTGCCGCCGCGCGACAACATGCCTGATCTGCTGCAGTCGTGGGGCCACCAGACCGCGATGCTGGCGGCCGATGGGGCCCGGCCGTTCCAGGCCGGCGGCGTGGTCACCGCGGTCGGGCGCGAGGCGTCCGGCGCGACGGTCGTCGACGTCGATGCGCGCCGTTCGCTGGACGATCCGTGGCCATCGCTGGCGCGCGTCATCTGGCTGGCGCTGGCGTTGCTGCTGTTGGCGGTGCATGCGCCCCTGGCGGTGCTGCGGCTGCGCGCGGCGGCTGCCCGCAAGCGCGGTCTGGCGGAGTACGCGCGGCGTCCGGCCGCGGCGCGTTCGGCCTTCTTCTAGGAAGGCTGTCGCGGGGCGCGCTGGCGCAGCGCCTGCGCCAGCCAGTCGAACAATCGCGGGTCGGAAAAGCCGGCCCGCACCGGCACTTCCCACAGGCGCGCGTCATGCAACGCGGCGCACTTGATGGCGTCCTTGGACGTGACCAGGATGGTCCGCGCGGCCAGCGCCTGGAAGGGCGAAGTGGCGTAGTCGTGGTGGTCAGGCAGGGGCAGCGTGGCCGCCAGCGTGATGCCCTGGGTCCGCAGCGTGGTGAAGAAACGTTCCGGGTTGCCGATGCCGGCGGCCGCGGCCACGTCCGGCTGGCCGGCGAAGGCGGCCAGCGGGCGGCGCGTGCCGCCCTCGATCTGGCGGGCGTCATCGGGGTCCAGCCACATGGAGACCTGGCGCGGCCCCGGGCCGGAGGGCGCCGTTGCGTGGCCGTCGGGCACGCCGATATTGGTGATCACCGCATCCACCTCGCGCAGCCGGCTGGCGGGTTCGCGCAAGGGGCCCGCGGGCAGCAGGCGGCCATTGCCGACGCCGCGCTGGTCCTGCACCACGATTTCCACGTCCCGGGCCAGTGCCAGGTGTTGCAGGCCGTCGTCGGAAACGATCACGTCCACCTGGGGATGGGCGCGCAGCAGCGCCTGGGCCGCCAGCGCGCGGCGCGGATGCACCGCCACGGGCGCGCCGGTGGCGCGCGCGATCAGAGCCGGCTCGTCGCCGAATTGCGCCGCGGCCAGTTCGCCCTGGCCGACGCGTGCCTGCGGTCCGAGTTTCACGCCGTAGCCGCGGCTGACCACGCCGGGCGTATAGCCGCGGGCGCGCAGCGCGTCGACGGTGGCAATGACCATGGGCGTCTTGCCGGTGCCGCCCACGTAGATGTTGCCGATCACCACCACGGGCACAGGCGCCCGATAGGCCGTCTTGCGGCCGTCGCGGTAATCGGCGCGCTTGCGCGCCACCACGCGGGCGGTGAGGGCGGCCAGCGGCCGCAGCAGGGTGGAAAGCCAGCCGCCGTGCTGCCATTGGCGCGCAAGCAGCGAGGCCTTGGAGGACGGCGCGCTCACCGGGCGGTCTGGGCGGCGAAGTTGACGCGGCCGATGCCCGCCAGACGGGCCGCCTCCATCACGTTGATCACGGACTGGTGGGTGGCCTGGGCGTCGGCGTTGATGACCACCAGCGGTTCCGTCTTGCCGGCCGCCGCCTGGCGCAGCACCTCGGCGATCTCGGGCGGCGTGGACACGTCGATGAGGGTGCCGTTGAGCGCGTAGCGCCCGTCCTGGCTGATGGCCACTTCCAGCGCCGGCGGGGTTTCCTGCTCGGACGAGGCCTGCGGCAGCGTGACCTTCAGTTGCGTGAAGCGGGCAAAGGACGTGGTGGCGGCCAGGAAGATGAGGATGACCAGCAGGACGTCGATGAGCGGGATCAGGTTGATGTCCAGCTCGTCGCGGTCGCCCCGGGAGCCCCGGAAATTCATGGGCGATCCTCGCGCGGCGCGGGCGAGACGGCGCGCGCCAGGCGCGCGGCCGAGATTTCCATGGCGTTCAGGTAGCCGTCGACCCGACCGCGCAGGTAGCGGTGGGCGATCATGGCGGGAATGGCGATGAGGATGCCGAAGCCGGTGTTGTACAGCGCGATGGAAATGCCGCGCGCCAGCTGGGCCGGATCGCCGCCGCCCGGCGTATATGAGCCGAAGATTTCGATCATGCCGACGACCGTGCCGAACAGGCCCATCAGCGGCGCCACCACGGCAATGGTGCCGATGGCCGGAATATAGCGGCTGAGGTCATGGGCCACGGCGCGGCCGGTGTCCTCGACCACGTTGCGCAGTTCCTCGCGCGGCAGGTGACGATGGCGCATGACCTCGGCCAGCACCCGGCCCAGCGGGGAATTGCGTTCCAGGCGGTTCAGGGCCTCGGGGCTGTCCTGGCGGTTGCGCAGCATCTCGGCGACCTGCTCGTTCAGGCCGCGCGGCATGACCTGGCTGCGGCGCAGCGACAGGAAGCGCTCGAAGATCAGCGCCAGGCCCAGCACGGAAGTCGCCAGCAGGGGCCAGATGGGCCAGCCGGCCTCGCGCAAGATGGAAAGCAAAACGGTCGACTCCAGGGGAGAGGGCCGGGGGCGGTCGGGGCCACGCGCCGGCATCTGATCAAGCCGGAACTGTAACGGTGCGGCGGGGAAGTGGCAAGGGCGGCCGACCGCCGAAACTATCCACAGAATTTGTGGATAATTCTGTGCAAAACTTCCCCGGAACGCTTGTCGGCACAGGGCTTGCGCTTGTTTGCTCCCATTTCGAGCAGCGCTGCGTGGCTGGAATTTCCATAAAAATCATATCTTTAGGTCGAATTTGCTGGCTTTCGGGCCAGTCGCGGCAAAAATGCCCGGACGCGGTATCATTGCGGCCCGCTACGTATGCCCTGTGGACAGGTACGCATCGGAAAGCCTTATGACAATTGAACTTGCGGTCACAAACAACGTATTTGCGCGGGATATCCTGACGGTTGCCCAACTGAACCAAGCAGTGGGGCAGTTGTTGGAGCGCAGCATCCCGGCGCTGTGGGTGCGCGGCGAGATTTCCAACTTCACACAGGCGGCTTCCGGGCATTGGTACTTCACGCTCAAGGACAGCCGCGCCGCGGTGCGCGCCGTCATGTTCCGAGGCCGCGCCAGCGCGGTGGGTTTCGTGCCGCGCGCTGGCGACCAGGTCGAAATCAGGGCCAGGGTGTCGCTGTACGAGCCGCGCGGCGACTACCAGTTGCAGGTCGATGCCATGCGCCGCGCCGGCCTGGGCAATCTGTACGAGGCCTTTCTGCGCCTGAAGGAACAGCTCGACGCCGAGGGCCTGTTCGACCCGGCGCGCAAGCGCGAGCCGGCGCCGCTGCCGCGCGCCATCGGCGTGATCACCTCGCTGCACGCCGCCGCATTGCGCGACGTCCTGTCGGCGCTGGCCCGGCGCGCCCCCCAGGTGCCTGTCATCATCTACCCGGCGCCGGTGCAGGGCGCCGACGCGGCCGGCCGGCTGGCCGCGCAGATCCGCCTGGCGAACGCCCGCGGCGAAGTCGATACGCTGCTGCTGGTGCGCGGCGGCGGCAGTATCGAGGACCTCTGGAGCTTCAACGACGAGGCCCTGGCGCGCGCGATCGATGCCAGCGCCATCACCACCATCAGCGGCGTCGGTCACGAGACCGATTTCACCATCGCCGATTTCGTTGCCGACGTGCGCGCGCCCACGCCGACCGCGGCGGCCGAACTGGCCTGCGTGCCGCGTTCGGAACTGCTGGGCCGCGTCATGTACGCGGCCGAGACGCTGGTGCGCGGGCAGCAGCGCCGCCTGGAACGCGCGGCGCAGCGGCTGGACCGCGCCACCGCGCAACTGGTCTCGCCGGCCCAGCGCCTGGAACACCAGCGGGAACGCCTGAACGGCCTGAGTTACCGCCTGGCCTCGGCCTGGGCCGGTCCGCAGGCGCGCCGCGGCGCCCGCGTCAACTTGCTGGCGCAGCGCCTGGCGCATCGCGTGCCCGATACCCGCCGCGGCGCTGAACGCCTGGCCGCCGTGACGCGTCAACTGGGCCAGGCGCATGCGCGCCTGCTGGCGCGGCGCCGCGACCAACTGGCCGCGGCCGGGGCGCAACTGCGCGCGCTCGATCCAGGCAACACGCTGGCGCGCGGCTATGCTATCGCCCGGGACGCCGACGGCCGCATCGTGCGCGATGCCGCCAGCCTGGCGGCGGGGCAGGGCCTGGACCTGAGCTTCGCGCAGGGCGGCGCCCGCGTCGAAGTCAGGCAAGTGCGCGAGACGCGCGATCTCTGACACGCGCGGGCAGGTCGGTGGAAGGTCAACACGGGCCGTGCGGATGCCGGCCGGCAAGGGTGCAAGGATGCGGTTGAACACACGCAAGCATGCGCGCGCGGCGCGCCCCACGGCCGGGCGGGCCGCCGTGGGGGCGGCGCTGCTGGCGGCCGCTTCGGTCCTGGCCGCGCCCTCGGCGCACGCCGGACCTCTGGTTCCGACCAAGGCGCAAAGCAAGAGCCGGGCCGAGGCGCCCGCCGCCGCGCAGGCGGCGCCGGCCGATACGCCGGTCGAGCCGCCGGCGCCGCCCGCCGCCAAGCCCGGCGCCAATGCCGATTGCGATTGCGCCTCGCCCTATCGCGATTACCTGGCGGCCGACACGCCCGACACCCGCGCGCTGTTCAGCGCGGTGGAGGCCGGCGACGAAGCCGCGTTCAGCGCGGCCTTGGCAAAAGTGTCGCGGCCGGGTGACTACGCGCTTGAAGGCGTGCCGCTGCTGCATGCGCTGCTGATGCCGGCCGGGCAACGCGGCAAGCACGTGTATTGGGACATGCCGGCGGACGAGGCCGCGCGCCTGCGCCAGGCGTATCGCGCCGCGTTGCCGGCGCGCACCCGCATGCTGGCGTCCCTGCTGGCCACCAAGCCGGCGCTCGATGACATCACCTACGAGTCGCGCCGCCCCTCATTGCAGCTGGCGCTGCTGTATGGCTCGCCCGAGATGATGGACATGCTGCTGGCCGCGGGCGCACGGCCCGACCAGCGCGGCGACGAGAACAAGACCCCGTTGGAATTCCTGCTCAACCGCGATTTCGAATTCGCGGTGCGCATGACCTATCTGCCCCGGCTGCCCGACCGCCAGGAAACCACCCGCATGGTGCTGGCGCTGCTCAAGGCCGGCGCCGCGCGGCCCTTCGCCTATATCGACGAGCATGCCGACGATGCCACGCGCCAGGCCTTCAAGGACGCCCAGGGCCAGCCGCGCAAGGCCGCGGACTATCTTGCCTGGGGGCCGCTGGTCGAGCTGACCGAAGGCGCCGAGGTCGTGCGCGCCCTGGCCGCCACCGGCACCCGGCCCGCCTACGACGACGGCGCCAGTCCGCTGGCGCTGGCCGCCTACACCGGCAACGCCGGCGCGGCGTCGGCGCTGGCCGAACTGGGACCGCGCACCACGCCGGACAAGGCCTACGGCGCCGCCGACGACCTCGACCTGTGGCTGGACGCGGCCCAGGCCGCGGTGGTGGCCGGACACGGTGACATCGCCGCGCCGCTGCTGCGGGCCGGCATGCCGTTCAACCAGCGCGGCCCGCGCACCGGCACCGATCCCGCGGTGTTCGTCCGGATGGAGGCCGAGGAACGGCCCATCCTGAACCTGGCCGCCGCCAAGGGCGACACGGCAACGCTGCGGCGCCTGCTGGCGTTGGGCGCGCCCGTGGACGGCGATGCCAACGACCAATATGGCGACACGCCGCTGGCGGACGCGATACGGGCGCGCCAGGCCGACGCCGCGCGCGCGTTGATCGCCGGGGGCGCCAACCCGGCCGCGGTGCGCCAGGGGTACGACCGCAAGTCGGCGATCGAGCGCGCGGTGGAGGCGGATGACGCGGCGCTGCTGCGCGAGTTGCTCGCCGCCACTGCGCCCCCGGCCCTGCAGGCGCTGCTGGCCGATCCCGCGCATTCGCCGCTGGCGCTGGCCCTGCGCCAGCCCGGCAAGCAGGGCGCGGCCATGCTGCGGCAATTGGCCGATGCCGGCCTGGACTTGAAGACCCTCGATGCCGATGCCATCCGCCAGGCGCTGGACAACCGCGACACGGCGATGGCCACGTATCTGATCGACGCGGGCGTGCCGGTCAATCCGGCGCCCGCCGCCGCGTCGGACGACGCGTTCGACCGCAAGGGCGTGCCGCCGCTGCTGGTGGCGGTGACCTCGGAGCAGGCCGCGATGGTCGACGCTTTGCTGGCCAGGGGCGCCGACCCGCTCGGCCTGGCGCCGGACGGCCGCAGTACCTTGTATTGGGCCATCGGCGCCGGCGATGATGCCATGCTGGAGCGCCTGTTGCGCGCCGGCGCCAGGCTGGACGACCCGCGCCTGCCGCGCGCGCCGGCCCCCTATGCATTGTTGAACGCGGCGCTGGCCTCGGGCGACATGGCGCGGGTCGCCCGCGTGGCGCAGGGCAGCGGGCAAACGCCCGAGGCCGCCTGCCTGCCGCCGGGCGGCGAGTACGTCCTGCTCGACAAGCCGGGTTATTTCGCGCAATTGCAGGCGGCCGGCTATCGCGGCGCGCACGCCGATTGCGCGCGCCAGGAAGAGGCCTTGCCGCAGCGCCTGCTGTCGGCATTGCTGCGCGACCGGCAACTGGCGGTCGCGCGTCGCGACACCGTGGTCGACGTGCTGCGGCGCGTGAAGGAAATGGGCGCCGACCTGGACGCGCCGCAGGGCGAAAGCGGCGCCACGCCGCTGGGCACGGCCATCGAGCTTGGCCGCGCCGACCTGGCCGATGCCATGCTGGCCGCCGGCGCCAAGCCGGACGCGGCCGATGCCCAGGGCCGCAGCCCCGCCTGGGTGGCGCTGGCCAGCGGCCAGCCCGACATGCTGGCGCTGCTGGCGCGGCACCAGGCGCGCTTTGACGGCGCGGCCGCGCCGTCGGGCCAGTCCTTCGGCCAGACGCTGGCCTGCCAGGCGTCGCCGGATTTCGCGGCCGCATTGCAGGCGGCCGGTGTCACGCTCAAGCAGGCCTGCCCGCGCGCGCCGGCCGCCGGCAAGACGGCGGCCAAGGCGGCCACGCGCCTCGCCGGCCATTACTACCTGCGCGGCGTGCGCGAAGTGGGCAGCGAGCTGCTGCTGTCGGCCGATGGCCGCTTCGATTATCTGATGAGCTACGGCGCCACGGACATTCAGGCCAGCGGCGCATGGCGCAGCGATGGCAAGCAGGTGATCCTGGACACGCCGCCGATCCAGCCGTTCTCGGCCATCGGCAAGGTCGGCGCGGATACGCGCGCGGCCGAGGGCGACCTGCTGACGGTGCGTGTGTATTACCAGGGCCGGCCGGTGAAGGTCGACGTGGCCATGTCGTCGGCCAGCGCCGATTACGCCGGCACGCCGAAGCAATCGGAAGGGGCGGACGGCGTCAGCGCGCCGATCGCGCCGGGTGAGCTCAAGGCGCTGGCCGTGTTCGTGCCGCTGCCTTCCGGCGCGCGCTGGCACAGCGTGGATGTGAGCAAGTCCGATATTACGGCGCGCGCCCTGCGCATTGATCTGGAGCTGCCGGAATCCGCCGGTCGCACACCGTTGCATATGACATTGGCATTGCAAGCGGACGGCGCGCTGGTGGCCACGCAGGGCAGGCGCGAGCTGCGCTATGAGAAAGAGTAGCGTTTACGCGCGCAGGGCATAAACACATGACCGTTAACCCCGCGCCGCCGCGGGGTTAACGCGGTATCCTCGCAGAGTTGCCGATACAATTGAACGGCTTGATCGTGCACTCAACAGAAGGAACCGACACATGGCACATACTCTTCCCCCCCTGCCTTACGAACTGGACGCGCTGGCTCCGCACATCTCGAAAGAGACGCTGGAGTACCACTACGGCAAGCACCACCAGACCTACGTCACGAACCTGAACAACCTGATCCCGGGCACCGAGTTCGAGAACCTGTCGCTGGAAGACATCGTCAAGAAGTCCTCGGGTGGCATCTTCAACAACGCCGCGCAGATCTGGAACCACACCTTCTACTGGAACAGCCTGGCTCCCAAGGCTGGCGGCGCGCCGAGCGGCAAGCTGGCCGACGCCATCAACGCCAAGTGGGGCAGCTTCGACGCCTTCAAGGAAGCCTTCAACAAGTCGGCCGCCGGCAACTTCGGTTCGGGCTGGACCTGGCTGGTCAAGAAGGCCGACGGTTCCGTCGACATCGTCAACACGAGCAACGCCGCGACCCCGCTGACCACGGCCGACAAGCCGCTGCTGACCTGTGATGTCTGGGAACACGCGTACTACATCGACTACCGCAATGCCCGTCCCAAGTACCTGGAAAACTTCTGGGCCCTGGTGAACTGGGACTTCGCGGCCAAGAATTTCGCCTGATTCCGCGGCGCGCCCGGCGCGCAACGCAAGCCAGAGGCCCCTCGCGTCGCGAGGGGCCTTTTGTTTTGCGCGGTGCGGTCGAGCGTCATGCAATGCTGTATTACATGGTCAAATTTTGTATATTGTCGAATCCATTTTGTTGAAAATGAGAATGAATCTCCCCTTCCTCCGGGCTAACCCGGGGCAGGGCTGCCGCTATTGTTGACGCAGTCTGCGGCTGAGCCACGGGGCCAACGACCGCGGCATGGCCGCCCGGTACCGTGGTGTCTGACGGGAAGGGAAGCATGTTGCGGTTTTTTTCGAGGTTGCATATCGGTGCGCGCATTGGCGTGCGCCTGTCGGGCGCGTTCCTGTTGGTGGCGCTGCTGGGTGGCACCATCGGCGCGTTCGGGGTGTGGGGACTGGCCCGCATCAACGACATGAACGACCAGATCGCCCAGATCGAGTTTCGCGGGCTGTCCGACATCAAGGAAGCCAACATCAGCCTGATCGCCGCGGGCAGGGCGCGCAAGAGCTTCCTGCTGGCCGCCACCGACGAAGAGCGCGCGGCGCTGCGGCGCGAATTCGACCGGGATGTCCAGAACCTCGAACGCCTGCGGGCCCAGGCCGCGCAGAACTTCACGCGTGAAAATGGCCAGCGCCTGCTGGCGGCCTTCGGCGAGGCCGAAACGGCCTGGAAACGGGAAGCCGCCGCCTTCTTCGACGAAGCGGCGCGCCAGCCGCTGGCGCAGCTCGATCCCGCCATCGCCGGCATCAACAAGCGCGCCGCCGATACCTCGGACAAGGCCGAGCACCTGATGTCCGAACTGGCGCAGGTCAAGGAGCAGGCCGCCGACGAGGCGGTGCGGGAAGTCACCGAGCTTTACCGCAGCACTCGCCTGCTGGTGATCCTGCTGTCGGTGGCCGGCGTGGCCATCGGCCTGCTGCTGGGCTGGTGGGTGACGCGCGGCATCGTGCGGCCCCTCGGGCAAGCGGTGGAGGCCGCGCGCCGCGTCGCCAACGGCGACCTCAGCGGCAACATCCAGGTCACCTCGCGCGACGAAACCGGCGACCTGATGGCCGCGCTCAAGGCCATGAACGAGAACCTGTCGCGCATCGTGCGCGACGTGCGCGATGGCTGCGAAAGCATCGCCTCGGCCTCGTCGCAGATCGCGCAGGGCAACGCAGACCTGTCGCAGCGCACCGAAGAGCAGGCCGCGTCGCTGGAGCAGACCGCGGCGTCGATGGAGCAGCTCACCAGCACGGTGCAGCAGAACGCCAGCAATGCCGGCGAAGCCGAAAAGCTCGTCACCCAGGCCTCGGCCGTGGCGGCCCGCGGCGGCGAGGTCGTCAATGTCGTGGTGCAGACCATGAGCGCGATCTCCGAAAGCTCGCGTCGCATCGCCGATATCACCAGCGTGATCGACGGCATCGCGTTCCAGACCAACATCCTGGCGCTGAACGCGGCGGTCGAGGCCGCGCGCGCCGGCGAACAGGGCCGTGGCTTCGCCGTGGTGGCGGGCGAGGTCCGCACCCTGGCGCAACGCTCGGCGGTCGCGGCCAAGGAAATCAAGGCGCTGATCGACGAATCCGTCCATCGCGTCGAAGGCGGCACGCGCCAGGCGGACGACGCCGGCAGCACCATGCGCGAGGTGGTCGACAGCGTGCGCCAGGCCGCGGTCCTGGTGCATGAAATCGCCAGCGCCTCGGCTGAGCAGTCCACCGGCATCGGCCAGGTCAACCAGGCCGTGGCGCAGATGGACACGGTGACCCAGCAGAACGCCGCGCTGGTGGAACAGGCCGCCGCCGCGGCGGGCAGCATGCAGGACCAGGCCAGCCGCCTGTCGCAGCAGGTGCGCCGCTTCAAGCTCGATGCCGGCGCGGTGTCGCTGGGCGCCGGGCCGCAGGCGCGCCTGATCCAGGCCGGACGCGCCACGCCGCATCCGCCGATCGCGGCGCCGCGCCAGGAACCCGCCGTGGCCCGCCCGGTTCTCAATCACGCGGCCGACGAGGACGACTGGTCGTCATTCTGAAGCAAGCGGCCCGTTGTGGGCTGGCCGTCAGGCGGCGATGGTAAGGTGTAGCCACGTCTGGTTCCCCCCGCGCCTCGTCGCGCGGCCTCGCTCATGCCCTTGCTTACTCCATTGCGCGGTGTCGCCACCCGCTCGCGCCACCTGCTGCGCCGCAAGCTGCGCCAAACCAATCGCCTGTCGCGCAAGAGCCTGCCGATGGCCTTGCTGCTGGGCGGCGCGGCGCTGGTGGCATTGGTGTCGCTGGGATTCGCCTATCTGGCGGACCTGGCGCTGGAATGGAACCGCGAATGGGTCGGCCGCGCCGGCTGGCTGGCGCTGCTGGTGCTGCCCTGCGCGCTGGCCGCCTTGCGCTGGGCCACCCTGCGGTTCGCGCCCAACGCCGCGGGTAGCGGCATTCCACAGGTCATCGGCGCCCTGTCGCTGCCGCCGGGCCCCAGCCAGCGCAGCCTGGTGTCGCTGGCGCAAGTGCTGTGGAAGATCCCGCTGGCCTTCTTCGGCATGCTGGCCGGCGCCTCGATCGGACGCGAAGGGCCGTCGGTGCAGGTCGGCGCCGCCGTCATGCTGGCATGGGGCGATTTCTGGAAGCGCCGCGGCCTCCAACTGCGCGGCTTCCATGCCAACGAGCTGCTTGCCGCGGGCGCGGCGGGCGGCCTGGCCGCGGCCTTCAACGCGCCGCTGGCCGGCGTCATCTTTGCCATCGAGGAACTCGGCCGCGGCACCGTGCTGCGCTGGCAGCGGCTGGTGCTGATCGGCGTGCTGGCGGCGGGCTTCCTGGTGGTCGCGGTGCAGGGCAACAACCCATACTTCGGCACCTTCGCCGGCGCGCCGCTGGCCCACGGCATGTTGTGGTGGGTGCTGATCTGCGCGGCGCTCAACGGCGCGCTGGGCGGCATCTTCGCGCGCCTGCTGGGCAAGGGGCCGGCGGCGATGGCGCCGGCCTCGTGGCGCGCCTGGATCCGGGCGCATCCCATCTGGACCGCCTTCGCCATGGGCGTGGCGCTGGCGCTGATCGGCCTGGCCACCGCCGGCAGCGTCTACGGCACCGGCTACGGCGCGGCGGCCGACCTGCTGTCGGGCGAAACCCAGCATGCGCTGCCGGCCGGCTTCGGCCTGGCCAAGCTGGCCGCCACCGTGGCCTCGTACTGGGCCGGCATCCCCGGCGGCATCTTCACGCCCGCGCTCACCACCGGCGCCGGCATCGGCCATCACATCTGGGCATTGGCGGGCGAGGGCGTGGATCAGCGGGTGCTGGTGCTGGTGTCGATGGCCGCGTTCCTGGCGGCGGCCACCCAGGCGCCGCTCACGGCCAGCGTGGTGGTGATGGAAATGACCGGCAGCCAGCCCATGCTGTTCTGGTTGCTGGTCGGATCGCTGCTGGCTTCGGGTGTGTCGCGCCAGTTCTGCCCGCAGCCGTTCTACCATCTGGCCGCCGGCCGCTTCCGGCGCCAGGCCATTGTCGAGGCCGGGCGCGCGGCACGGTCCGGGGCGCCGACGGGCGCGTCCGCCGTACGGTGAGTGAACAGCTGTTGGACACCGTCCGTGCAGCGGACATCCCGGGAATGCACCAACTTGGCGCGAAAACCGCTGCGTTAAGATCGACCGCATTCCATTTCACCACTTCAATCCGAGCATCCCATGACCGTGCATGCCTTTATCTGTGACGCGATCCGCACCCCCTTCGGCCGCTATGGCGGCGCGCTGGCTTCCGTGCGCCCCGACGACCTCGCGGCCGTCGCCATCAAGGCGCTGGTGGCGCGCAACCCCGGCGTGCGCTGGGAGGAACTGGACGACGCCATCATGGGTTGCGCCAACCAGGCCGGCGAAGACAACCGCAACGTCGCGCGCATGGCCACGCTGCTGGCGGGCCTGCCGGTCGAAGTGCCCGGCGCCACCGTCAACCGCCTGTGCGGCTCGGGCCTGGACGCCATCGGCAGCGCCGCGCGCGCCATCCGCGCCGGCGAAGCCGGCCTGATGCTGGCTGGCGGCGTCGAAAGCATGAGCCGCGCGCCGTTCGTCATGGGCAAGGCCGACAGCGCCTTCTCGCGCAGCGCCGCCATCTACGACACCACCATCGGCTGGCGCTTCATTAACAAGCTGATGAAGGCCCAGTACGGCGTCGACTCGATGCCCGAAACCGCCGAGAACGTCGCCGACGACTTCAAGATCAACCGCGAAGACCAGGACCTGTTCGCGCTGGCGAGCCAGCAGAAGACGGCCCGCGCCCAACAGGAAGGCTTCTTCGACGCCGAGATCGTGCCGGTCTCGATCGCGCAGAAGAAGGGCGACCCGATCATCGTGGCCAAGGACGAGCATCCGCGTGAAACCAGCATCGAGGCCCTGGCCAAGCTCAAGGGCGTGGTGCGCGAAGGCGGCACGGTCACGGCCGGCAACGCATCGGGCGTGAACGACGGCGCCGCCGCGCTGTTGCTGGCTGACGAAAAGGGCGCCGCCCGCCACGGCCTGACCCCGCGCGCCCGCGTGGTCGGCATGGCCACCGCCGGTGTCGCGCCGCGCATCATGGGTATCGGCCCGGCGCCGGCCACCCGCAAGGTGCTGGCCCAGACCGGCCTGACGCTGGACCAGATGGACGTGATCGAACTGAACGAGGCGTTCGCCGCCCAGGGCCTGGCCGTGCTGCGCCAGTTGGGCATCGCCGACAACGATCCGCGCGTCAATCCCAACGGCGGCGCCATCGCCCTGGGCCACCCGCTGGGCGCCAGCGGCGCCCGCCTGGCCACCACCGCGATCAACCAGTTGCACCGCACCGGCGGCCGCTACGCGCTGTGCACCATGTGCATCGGCGTGGGCCAGGGCATCGCCCTGATCATCGAGCGCGTCTGATCTCATGCGCGGCCCGGGCCGCGCATCGCCAGGCCGGACGGCCACGCAAAAGGGAGCCCGTGGGCTCCCTTTCTCATGCCGTCACGGCCAGGCGGGTGTCGGTTCAGGGCAGGCCGTCGATCTTGCGGCCGGCCTTCATGCCGTGGCTTTCGTACCACCCCTGCGCCATTTCCAGCGCGTAGCGCACGGGCTTCTTGGAGCAGTGCGCGTCGTCGGTCTGCGGCGCCATGTCCTCGATGTTGACGATCGTGCCGTCGTCGGCGATAAAGGCGATCGACAGCGGCAGCAGCGTATTGCGCATCCAGAAACACTGCACGTCGGGTTGTTCGAAGACGAACAGCATGCCGTCGTTGCCGGCCAGTTCCTTGCGGAACATGAGCCCGTCGCGGCGGGTGGCTTCCGTATTGGCGACTTCTGCGCGGATAATATGGATACCGGCCGCCAGTTGCGTGGTGGGCAGGGGCGCCTGCGGGCCGCTTTGCGCGCCGGCCGCCAGCGGCAGGGCCAGCGCGGCGGCGCCCAGCAGCGCGGTTGCCGTTGCGCGCGCTGTCGCCTGAATGAACGCTGTCTTGAACAACGTACGACCTACCTGAAACAACGCAGCATTCTTCAGCATAACCAGACGCAATAATCGCAGTAATAAGAAAATAACAAGGCGGGGCCCGAAAGCCCCGCCTGATAATGGCGCAACCTTACCGTTGCGCTGTAAAGGGTAACTCAGGCAGCCGTGATATTGAGCGCCTGTTTGCCTTTGGGCCCCTGGATAATCTCGAAAGCCACTTTCTGGCCTTCCTTCAGGGTTTTAAAACCATTCATCTGGATGGACGAGAAGTGGGCGAACAGATCTTCACCGCCGTCATCGGGCGTAATGAAGCCGAAACCCTTTGCATCGTTGAACCATTTGACGGTACCCGTCGATTTGGGATTGTCCCCTTGGACGGCGGTTGCGGTCGTATCAGACATGCGGACTGCCTCATTGAATCGTATGTTGACAGAAGGGCATCGCGGCCTAGACCCCTGTCCCCCCTCCGGCCTCCTGGCAGGTTTTCGATGAGTTGAAAACCCCAGAATGCGTGGATAATGCGCCGCTTTTCTTTGCGGAGTCAAGTATGGAAACTACGCATTTCTACGTGTAATTTTGCGTAAGTTACATGCAAGCCGTCCCCTGATTAAATAGAATAGCCGCCCTATGAGTTCTACCTTGGATACCCAGCATGATTTGGTCGTCGAAAAGGCGCCGGCCCGCGTTGCGCCGCCGCCGATGTACCAGGTCCTGTTGCTCAATGACGACTACACCCCGATGGAGTTCGTCGTGAAGGTGCTGCAGAAGTTCTTCAACAAGAACCACGAAGAGGCCACGCGCATCATGTTGCAGGTGCATCACGAGGGCCGCGGGGTCTGCGGCGTCTATCCGCGCGATCTCGCCGCCACCCGGATTGCCCAGGTGGCGCAGTACGCGCGGGCGCGACAACATCCGTTGCAGTGCGTGATGGAACCGGTTTGAACTCATAAGAAAAAGCGCCGCCGCGACAGGCGGCGTTCTACTGTCAGCGTTGCAAAGCAGGAACCGCGCACCGAGAAGCGCGCGGCACTATCAGGTCGGTAGCTCCGCCGCAAAGGAGCATCGCATTCGAGTAGGCGGGGAGGTTTGCCGTGAGTGGAAAGAATAGCAAGACCTGGCTGGCGGTAGCCGGAGCGATCGTGGTGGCCGGCGCCATCGGCGTGGGCTGGTGGATGGGCAAGGGCGGACAACCGTCAGCGCCCGCGACGCCGCAGACGGCCACGCCGGCGACGTCCTCGCCGCCGCCCGTTGCGGCGGGCGGCGGCGCCAAGCCAGAGGCCTTGCCAGCCGCGGCCACCATCGGTACCGCCGATCCGTTCGCGGTCCTCAATTGCCAGCCGCGCCAGTACAACGATACGCTGGCGCTGGCGGTCACCTTCACGCAGCCGGTCGAAGCCAAGGCCGACCTGACCAAATTCCTGCAGGTCACCGACACCGGCGCCGCTTCGGGCAAGGCCGACCAGGACACCGAGCGCAGCGCCAATGGCCAGCAGCCGGCTTCGGTCCAGCCGGGCGACGCCGCGCCCAAGGGCAAGATCGTCCAGGGCAACTGGGTGGTCGGCTCCAATCCGCGCATGGTGTATTTCCCCTACGTGCAGCCGCAACGCTCGTATTCCGTGAGCGTGCGCGCGGGCTTGCCGGGCGCGGGCGACAAGGTCGCCCTGGCCAGCGCCTCGCACTGCGACGTGGTGACCGACGCCATGCCGCCTTCGTTCTATTTCGCCAGCCGCGGCGTGGTGCTGCCCGCCGGCCAGAATGGCGGCCTGCCGGTGGCGACCGTCAACATGCCCGAGGTCGACGTGCAATTCCTGCGCGTCGCGCCCGAGCGCGTGCCGGAACTGTTCGAATCGGTGCTGGGCATCGGCCGCAACACCACCGCGTCGGACGATGACGAATCCGGCGGCTACGACGACGAAGACGGCTGGCGCTACTCGGGCAACCGCAGCCTGAAGGGTTCGGTCAGCAACTGGGACCTGGACCGCCTGAACACGCTGACCACCAGCGTCTACCAGGGCCGTTTCCTGACGGATGACAAGCCGAATCGTCGCCACGTCACCTTCCTGCCGGTCGAAGGCATCAAGGAACTGCAGGAGCCCGGCATCTATGTCGCGGTGATGAGCCAGCCCGGCCGTTTCCGCTATGAATACCAGGTCACCTATTTCTACGTCAGCGACATCGGCCTGCATGCGCGCCGCTACAGCGACCGCATCGAGGCCTATTCGGTGTCGCTCAAGAGCGGCCAGGCGATCTCCGGCGCGCTGTTCGAACTGGTGGACGGCGCCGGCAAGGTGCTGGCCAAGGCCCAGGCCGACGGCCAGGGCCACGTGCGTTTTGATGGCAGCTTCACCAACGCCCGCGTGATCCGGGCCTCGCGCGACAAGGAAATGACCGTGCTGGCGCTGGCCGAGCCGGCGCTGGACCTGTCCGAATTCGATACCGGCGGCCATATCTCCCGCCCCAACAACCTGTTCGTGTACGCCGGCCGCAACCTCTACCGCCCCGGCGAAACCTTCCACGTGTCGGTGCTGCCGCGCGACCTCGACGGCCGTGTCATGCCGCCCGCGCCGCTGACCGCCACGCTCAAGCGCCCCGACGGCCGCGTGGTCTCGACCAACCTGTGGCAGCCCGCCAAGGACCTGCAGGGCTACGTCGAGCGCGCCATCGATCTGCCGCCCGATGCCCAGACCGGCGCCTGGATGCTGGAGCTGCGCGTCGATCCCGCTTCGCGCGCGCCGGACGCATCCTGGAAGTTCCAGGTCGAGGAATTCCTGCCCGAACGCATGAAGATGGCGCTGACCTCCGACCAGGATGTGTTGTCGCCGGACGACACCCTGACCGTGGACGTGCAGGGCGACTATCTGTATGGCGCGCCCGCCGCCGGCAACCGCCTGCTGTCCAGCTTCCAGGTCAAGCGCGACCGCTATGCGCTGCCGCAGCAATGGCCCGGCTTCATCTTCGGCGACGTGGACGACGATTCGCGCCGCCATTTCGAGGAATTGCCGGAGGCCGCGCTGGATTCGACCGGCGCCGCGCAACTGGAAGTCGAACCGCGCACCGAAGGCACCCATTCGCCGATGAAGGTGCGGGTCTCGGCCAGCCTGCTGGAATCGGGCGGCCGCCCGGTGGTGCGCTCGATCGAGCGCAGTGTCTGGCCCGCCGACAAGCTGATCGCCGTGCGTCCGCAGTTCGACAATGATGTCGCCCGCGAAGGCGCGCCGGCCTCGTTCGAAGTGCTGCGCGTGGACGCGCAGGGCAAGATCGCGCCGCTGGCGCAGGCGCAGATGCGCCTGTACCGCGAGGAACGCCAGTACTACTGGCGCTTTGACGACCAGCGCGGCTGGAACAGTGGCTACACCGAAACCGAGGAACTGCTCGACTCGCGCGCGATCGCGCTGACGGACCGCAGCCAGTTCACGGTGCCGGTCAAGTGGGGCCGCTACCGCCTGGAAATCGCCGATCCGGAGACCGGCGAAACCCTGCGCTACCGCTTCTATGCGGGCTGGGACGCGCAGGACGCCGACGCCATGGGCAACCGCCCCGACCGCGTGCAGATGAAGCTGGAAGGCGTGCCGGCCAAGCCGGGCGACAGCGTCAAGCTGACCCTGACGCCGCCGCACGACGGCCAGGCGCTGATCACCGTCGAAGGCGACCGCATGCTGTGGTCGACCTGGGTGGCCGTGAAGGCGACCGGCACGCAGGTGGAAATCCCGATCGACAAGAGCTGGAAGCGCCATGACCTGTACGTGGCCGCGGCGGTGTTCCGCCCCGGCAGCGAAGGCGACCGCGTGACGCCGGCGCGCGCGCTGGGCCTGACGTTCCTGCCAATCGCCAGCGCCGACCGCAAGCTCGACGTCAAGCTGACGGCCGCCGCCAAGACCGAACCCGAGACCAAGACCACGGTCCGCGTCAAGGTCGACGGCGCCCAGGGCAAGCAGGCCATGGTGACGCTGTCGGCGGTCGACGTCGGCATCCTCAACATCAACCAGTACCGCACGCCCGATCCGCTCGACTTCTTCTTCGGCAAGCACCGCTACGCGCCCGAACTGCTGGACATGTACGGCAAGCTGATCGAGAAGATGGACGGCACCAAGGGCAAGCTGAAGTGGGGCGGCGATGCCGCCATGCGCGGCGACAGCAAGAGCCTGCCCAAGAAGGTCAAGCTGGTCGACCTGTTTTCGGGTCCGGTCAAGCTCAACGACAAGGGCGAGGCCGACATTTCCCTGGACCTGCCCGACTTCAATGGCACGCTGCGCCTGATGGCCGTCGCGTTCACCGCCGACAACTTCGGCAGCACCGACGCCGAAATGGTGGTGGCGGCGCCGATCGTGGCCGAGCTGAACACGCCGCGCTTCATCACCCCGGGCGACCAGGCCGCCATCGCGCTGGACGTGACCAACCTGAGCGGTTCCGACCAGAAGGTGACGGTCAAGCTGGAAGCGCTGGATCCGGTCGGCATCGTCGACGGCACCCGCACGGTGACGCTCAAGGACAAGCAACGCACCACGCTGCGCTTCACCGCCGGCACCACCGGTTCGTATGGCCTGGGCCTGATGCGCCTGACCGTGGACGGGCAGGGCGGTCCCAAGCCGATCCATATCGTGCGCGAATCGGTGCTGCAGGTGCAGCCCGCCTATGCGGCCGAGCGCCAGGTGCGCCGCCTGCGCCTGAATCCGGGCGAGTCCAACACGCCGCAGGCATCGTGGGTGGCCTCGTATTACCCGGATTCGACCACGGTCAGCATGACGATCTCGAACCGTCCGCCGATCAACGTCAACCGCGTGGTCGAAGGCCTGCTCAACTACCCCTATGGTTGCACCGAGCAGACCATCAGCGCGACCCTGCCGTGGGTGCTGATCGACGAAGAAGCGGCCAAGCAGTTCGGCCTCAAGCCGCGCACCCAGGCCGAGCGTGAAGCCAAGGTCGCGGGCGCCATCGGCCGCCTGTCGGGCATGCGCAACGCGGTCGGCTCCTACAACCTGTGGAGCAGCTCGTCGGCGCGCGACGTGTGGCTGACGGCCTATGCCGTGGGCTTCCTGCAGGATGCGCGCGACAAGGGCTTCACGATCCCCGAGGCCTCGCTGGACCGTTCGCGCCAGTGGCTGCTGGAGCAGGTGCAGCAGAGCAGCGGCTCGTTCGGCACGTGGTCGGCCAACCTGAAGCGCGACTTCGAGTCGGGCCGCCTGGACAGCAGCGGGCTGAACGTGCTGCGCGAGGACCACCGCCGCTTTGCCGGCCTGGCCACGGCCGCCCTGGCGCTGGCGCGCGACAAGAAGGCGCCGCTGTCCACGGTGCGCCAGCTGTTCGACAACTATCAGGACCGCGCGCGTTCGCCGCTGCCCCTGATCCAGCTGGCCGCCGCGTTCAAGCTGATGGGCGATGAAGGGCGCATGAAGAGCGCGCTCGACCTGGCCATGACGCGCGAATACGGCATCACCCGCCGCGCCAACAGCTACTACGACGACTGGCTCGGCGACTACGGCAGCGCGGTGCGCGACTATGCGCTGTCCTATGCGCTGGCCAACCAGTACGAGCTGCGCCACGACCGCGTCGAGAATCTGATGACGCAGCTGGCCGCGCGCATGGGCAACCGTTCGTACCTGTCGACCCAGGAACAGATGGCCCTGCTGATGGCCGCGCGCGCCGCCGGCGGCGACAAGTCGACCCCGTGGCAGGCCGCGCTGACCGTCAATGGCGTGCGCAAGGAGCTGGAAGGCGGCAGGTCCGACCGTACCGTGTCGCTGACCGCGGCCGAACTGGCCGGCACCCAGCTGACCAACACCGGCAGCCAGTCGCTGTTCCTCGAGTACGACATCCAGGGCAGCCCGACCACGGTGCCCGCGCCGCGCAACGACGTGATCCAGCTCAAGCGCGGCTGGTACCGTCCGGACGGCCGGCCCTGGGACGGCGGTTCGTTGCAGACCGGCGACATGCTGGTGGTGTGGGTCCAGGCCAGCGCCAACCAGAACATTCCGGATGGCCTGCTGGTGGACCGTGTCCCGGCTGGTTTCGAGGTGGAGAACCTGAACCTGTCGCAGAGCCCCGAAATGCAGGAATGGAGCATTGGCGGGCGCCGCGTGGCCGACGCGATGGCCGACCCCAACATCAAGCACCGCGAATTCCGCGATGACCGCTATGTTGCGGCGGTTTCGCTGGGCCGCGGCAAGGTGGACGTGTTCTACCTGGTGCGGGTCGTGACGCCGGGCCGTTATTCGGTGCCGTCGACGGTGGCCGAAGACATGTACCGGCCCGAGATCCGTGGCGTAGGCGAGCAATGGAGCACGGTCGAAATCCGCGATCGCAGCGCCAAGCAGCGTCCTTGAACACCGCCGCCACCCCGCCGGCGGGCGCCTCGCGCGCCCGCCGCTGGCGGCGGCGCGGACTCTTCGCGGCCAGCGTGCTTCTCGCGCTGGCCGCGTTGTTATTCGTGTTCGACCGCCTCTATCCCCTGCCTCCCATCGATTCCGGCGGCGCGGCCGTGGTGGTCGCCGCCGACGGCACGCCGCTGCGTAACTATCCCAGCCGCGACGGCATCTGGCGCTACCCGGTCAAGCCCGACCAGGTGTCGCCGCACTATCTCGATACGCTGCTGACCTACGAGGACCGCTGGTTCTACTGGCACCCTGGCGTCAATCCGGTGTCGCTGGCGCGCGCCGGCTGGCAATGGGCCACCAACCGCCGCATCGTCTCGGGCGGTTCGACCCTGACGATGCAGGTGGCCCGCCTGATCGACCCGCAGCTGGCCGGCAAGCCGTCGCGCTCGATGAGCGCCAAGCTGCGCCAGGCCTGGCGCGCGGTGCAGCTGGAAATGCATTACAGCAAGGACGAGATCCTGTCGCTGTACCTGACCCACGCGCCGATGGGCGGCATCGTCGAAGGTGTTGAAATGGGCTCGCGCCTGTGGCTGGGCAAGCCGGCGCGCGATCTCAGTCCGGCCGAGTCCGCCATGCTGACCGCCTTGCCGCAGGCCCCGTCGCGCCTGCGGCCGGACCGCCATCCCGAGGCCGCGCAGGCCGCGCGCGACAAGGTGCTGGACCGCATGGTGGAACTGGGCCGCTGGACCCCCGCCGAGGTGGCCGACGCCAAGATCGAGCAGGTGGTGGCGCCGCCGTTGCGAGCCCGCTGGCTGGCGCCGCTGGCCGCGCAGCGGCTGCTGCAGGAGGCGGGCCGGCCGCAGGCGGGGACGCGCCGCCCCGGCAGCCGTCCCCCCCTGTTGACCTCGACCCTGGACGCCGACATGCAGGCAGCGGTCGAGCGCATGCTGCTGGACCGGGTCGACAACCTGCCGCCCAAGGTCTCGATGGCGGTGCTGGTGATGGACAACGATACGCTGGAGGTCAAGGCCTACGCCGGTTCCGCCGATTTCTCCGATGATTCCCGCTACGCCCACGTGGATATGGTGCGGGGCGTGCGTTCGCCCGGCTCGACGCTGAAGCCGTTCCTGTACGCCCAGGCGCTGGACGATGGCCTGATCCACTCGGAAAGCCTGCTGATCGACGCGCCGCTGTCGTTCGGCGGCTACGCCCCGGGCAATTTCCAGGCGTCGTTCTCGGGGCCGGTCAGTGTGGCGCAGGCGCTGCAGCGCTCGCTCAATGTGCCGGCGGTGGACCTGCTGGACCGGGTCGGACCCAGCCGTTTCGCCTCGGTTATGCTGACGGGCGGGGTCTGGTTGCGCATGCCCGCCGGCGCCGAGCCGAATCTGAGCTTGATTTTGGGCGGGGGCGGCACCACATTGGAAGAACTGGTGGGGGCATATCGAGCCCTGGCCCGTGGGGGGATTTCCGGGCGTCCGCGCCTGCGGCCGGAGCAGCCCCGGGTCGAGTCCCGTATGATGAGTGCTGGCGCGGCCTGGATTGTCCGCGACATCCTGGAGGGCGGCGGCCACCCGGATCGGCCCTTTTACCAGTCGGGCAGCCCGGCCAGGCAACTGGCCTGGAAAACCGGGACGAGTTTCGGGTTCCGGGACGCCTGGGCGGTGGGGGTGACCGACAGCTGGACGATCGGCGTGTGGGTGGGCCGGCCGGACGGCACGCCCAACCCCGGGTTTTTCGGGGCGAATGTGGCGGCGCCGCTACTGCAGGATATCGTCGCGGCCCTGCCGGAAGGCGCCCAGCACGTGCGCGTGCGGCCCGCCACGGTGCAGCCGGTCGTGACCTGCTGGCCGCTGGGCTACCGCCTGGGCAGCGTGCCGTCGGGAGAGTGTCCCGAGCAGCGCGCGGCCTGGGCCCTGAATGACACGGTGCCGCCGTCGTTTGCCGGTTATGCCGATGCCAGACAGGGGCCGTTGCGCCTGGGGGGCGTGGCCACCGGATCGGTATTGCGGCCCGTGCCTGGCAGTGCGCAGGTGGCGGTGGATGTGGATGTGCAGGGCGCCGAAGGCGAAGTTTGGTGGATGCTCGATGGTCGCGTGGTGGGTCATGCCGCGTCGGGTCGTCCGTTTAATCTGGTGCTGACGCGGGACGGACGGTATACGCTTACCGTCATGGACGCGCAAGGCCGTCACGACAGCGTGGTTTTTGAAATCGCTGGCGTTACGCCCTGATCGGCATAGAATATGAATCGTGTATTTGCCCGCTTCGATGCGTTACGGAGGAAGCGTGATTTCCCAAGAGCTTGAAGTCAGCCTGCATATGGCTTTTGTCGAGGCCCGTTCGGCCCGGCACGAATTTATTACCGTCGAGCACCTGCTGCTCGCGCTGCTCGATAACGCTTCCGCGGTTGAAGTGTTGCGCGCCTGCGCCGCCAATCTGGATGACCTGCGCCGCAACCTGCGTCAGTTCGTTTCGGAAAACACGCCGGTGATCCCCAGCGGCGCGGAAGTGGACACCCAGCCCACGCTGGGTTTCCAGCGCGTCATCCAGCGCGCGATCATGCACGTGTCCGCGGGCGGCACCGGCAAGAAGCCGGTCACCGGCGCGAACGTGCTCGTGGCCATTTTCGGCGAAAAGGATTCGCACGCCGTGTACTACCTGCAACAGCAGGGCGTGACGCGGCTGGACGTGGTGAATTTCCTGTCGCATGGCATTACCAAACAGCCACAGGTGGAGTCCGCCGCCGTGCAGAAAGAGCAGCAAACCAATGGTGAAGAACAGGGCGAATCGCGCCAGTCGCCGCTGGACCAGTATGCGACCGACCTGAACGCCGCGGCGTTGGCCGGCCGCATCGATCCGCTGATCGGTCGCGAGCACGAAGTCGAACGCGTGATCCAGGTGTTGTGCCGCCGCCGCAAGAACAACCCGCTGCTGGTCGGCGAGGCCGGCGTGGGCAAGACCGCCATCGCCGAGGGCCTGGCCTGGCGCATCACGCGCGGCGAAGTGCCCGAGATCCTGCAGGCCGCGCAAGTGTTCGCGCTGGACATGGGCGCGCTGCTGGCGGGCACCAAGTACCGTGGCGATTTCGAGCAGCGCCTGAAG
This sequence comes from Achromobacter sp. HNDS-1, assembly GCF_040084795.1. NCBI lineage: Bacteria > Pseudomonadati > Pseudomonadota > Betaproteobacteria > Burkholderiales > Alcaligenaceae > Achromobacter > Achromobacter sp. HNDS-1. Next base: position 799,895 of record NZ_CP157584.1, on the reverse strand, counting down.
GGCGTGCTCAAGCAGATCCGCGGCAATCCCGACGCGATCCTGTTCATCGACGAAATCCATACGCTGATCGGCGCCGGTTCGGCTTCGGGCGGCACGCTGGACGCGTCCAACCTGCTCAAGCCGGCCCTGTCCTCGGGCCAGCTCAAGTGCATCGGCGCGACCACGTATACGGAATACCGTGGCGTCTTCGAGAAAGACCACGCGCTGTCGCGCCGCTTCCAGAAGATCGACGTGCCCGAACCCAGCGTCGAGCAGACCGTGCAGATCCTGCGCGGCCTGAAGAGCCGCTTCGAGGAACACCACAACGTCCGTTACTCCGCCGCCGCGCTGTCGGCCGCCGCGGAACTGTCGGCGCGCTTCATCAACGACCGCCACCTGCCGGACAAGGCCATCGACGTGATCGACGAGGCCGGCGCCGCGCAGCGTCTGCTGCCGCGTTCGCGCCAGAAGAAGGTGATCGGCAAGGTCGACATCGAGAACATCGTTTCCAAGATCGCGCGCATTCCGCCGCAGTCCGTCTCCAATGACGACCGCAGCAAGCTCGCCACGCTGGACCGCGACCTCAAGACCGTGGTGTTCGGCCAGGACAACGCCATCGAGGCCTTGTCCGCCGCCATCAAGATGGCGCGCTCGGGCCTGGGCAAGCCGGAAAAGCCGATCGGCGCCTTCCTGTTCTCCGGCCCCACCGGCGTCGGCAAGACCGAAGTCGCGCGCCAGCTGGCCTTCACGCTGGGCGTGGAGCTGCTGCGCTTCGACATGTCCGAATACATGGAACGCCACGCCGTTTCGCGCCTGATCGGCGCGCCGCCGGGATACGTCGGCTTCGACCAGGGCGGCCTGCTGACCGAGGCCATCACCAAGCAGCCGCACTGCGTGCTGCTGCTCGATGAAATCGAAAAGGCCCACCCGGACGTCTTCAACATCCTGCTGCAGGTCATGGACCACGGCACGCTGACGGACAACAACGGCCGCAAGGCGGACTTCCGCAACGTCATCCTCATCATGACGACCAACGCGGGCGCCGAAACCTTGAACCGTCCGTCCATCGGTTTTGCCAATTCGCGCGTGGTGGGCGACGAAATGGCGGAAATCCGCCGCATGTTCACGCCCGAGTTCCGCAACCGGCTGGACGCGATCATCCCGTTCGCGCCGCTGGACCGCGAGATCATCCTGCGCGTGGTCGACAAGTTCCTGATGCAGCTCGAAGACCAGTTGCACGAGCGCCGCGTCGAAGCCGTGTTCACCACGGCCCTGCGCGAGCACCTGGCCAAGGAAGGCTTCGATCCGCTGATGGGCGCGCGGCCGATGCAGCGCCTGATCCAGGACACCATCCGGCGCGCGCTGGCCGACGAGCTGCTGTTCGGCAAGCTGGTCGATGGCGGCACCGTCACGGTGGACCTGGACGAGGCCGGCAAGGTCACGCTGGACTTCGACGACCACGGCAAGCCGCCGTCGGCCGCGCCCGACAAGCAGGAAGTCGAGCTCGTCGAATAGGCCCATGAGTAGCGCGGAGAGCCAGCCGCTGATCGAGTGCGAACACTGCGCAAGCATCTATCGCCGACATCCGCTCGAACCTGGCGAGACCGCCAATTGCGCCCGCTGCGGCACCATACTCTGGCGCTACAGCGGGCTTACTTTGTCCAATTGGCTGGCGCTCGCCATTTCCGCCCTGATCATCTTCGGCGTGGCCAACGCCTACCCGGTCGCCTCGATGTCGGTGCAGGGCATGGTGCAGCAGGCTTCGCTGCTGGATGCCATCGGCATCACCTGGCGCCAGGGGCATTACACCGTCGCCGTCATGACCGGGCTGGCGGGTTTCGTGCTGCCGCTGTTCCAGCTGGCGGTGCTGTTGTGGGTGCTGGGGCCCCTGTCGCGCGGCGCCGAGCCCGCGGGCTTTCGCGGCGCGATGCGACTGCTGGGCCTGTTGCGCCCGTGGTGCATGGTGCCGGTGTTCCTGCTGGGCGTGCTGGTGGCGGTGGTCAAGCTGGCCGGCATGGCGGCGGTATCGCCCGGCATCGGCCTGTTCGCCTTTGGCGTCCTTACGATTTTCCTGACCATGCTCGGCCGCCTGACGCCGCACGTGCTGTGGCGCTATGCCGAAAGCGACGGCGTGGTGCCGGTGCACGTGCCCGAGGCCGGTCCCGACGAGGTGTTGACGGGCTGCCATGTCTGCGGCCAGGTGCAGGCGGTGTCGCGCGCCGCCGATCCCGAGGAAGATCACCATTGCGTGCGCTGCCACGCGGTGGTCCATTACCGCAAGCCCGATCACCTGAACCGCACCTGGGCGCTGTTGCTGGCCGCCGTGGTGTTCTATATTCCCGCCAACGTGCTGCCGGTGATGAAAGTCAATTCGGTGCTGGGCGACAGCGCCCACACCATCCTGGGCGGCGTGGTGGAGCTGTGGGACATGGGGTCCTGGGACATCGCGCTGATCGTCTTCATTGCCAGCGTGGCGGTGCCGCTGACCAAATTGCTGGCGCTGATCCTGTTATTGTTGACCGAACAGTGGCGCAGCACCACCAACCTGCGCCCGCGTACCCGGCTGTACCAGATGGTCGAGTTCATCGGCCAGTGGTCGATGCTGGATGTGTTCGTGGTGATCCTGCTGGCCGCCCTGGCCGATTTCAAGGGCCTGATGGAAATCAGCGCCGGCGCGGGCGCGGCGGCGTTCGGCGTGGTCGTCATCCTGACCATGCTGTCGGCCATGAGCTTCGACCTGCGTCGCAGCTGGGACCTGGAAACGGAAAGTGAATTGGACGAACCGGAACCGCCGCGGCGCCGGCGCCCGGCGTCCGCCGGCGTGGAAGCGGGCTGAGCCCGGCGCCGCTGCGGCAGCCGCCAGGCGTTGTTCAAGAAGAAAAGGAAAAATCGATGTCCGACCAAGCACCTGGATCTGGTGAAGAGAAGTACGCGTCACCGACGATCTCGCGCAAGCGCAAGAGCCGGATTTCATGGATCTGGCTGGTGCCCGTCGTCGCGGCGCTGATGGGCCTGTCGCTGGTGGTGCGCACCTGGATGCAGGCCGGCCCTGACTTGTCGATCGAGTTCAACACGGCCGAGGGGCTGGAGGTCGGCAAGACCCAGCTGCGCTACAAGGACGTGAATGTCGGCACGGTCAGGTCGATCGGCTTCAACGCCGACCGCAGCAAGGTGGTGGTGCAGGCCGAGCTGTCCAAGGACGTGGCGGACCTGGCGCGCGAGGGCACCAATTTCTGGGTGGTGCGCCCGCGCCTGGACGTCAGCGGCGTGTCCGGCCTGGGCACCCTGTTGTCCGGCGCCTACATCGGCGTGGACGCGGTCGAGGGCAAGGACTCGTCCAAGAAGGCGACCAAGCTGCACTTCGTCGGCCTGGAAACCCCGCCCGCCGTGACGCACGACCGCGCCGGAAAACGCTTCAAGCTGAGGGCCACGGACCTGGGGTCGCTGGATATCGGGTCGCCGGTGTATTTCCGCCGCATCAACGTCGGCCGCGTGATCGGTTACGCACTGGACAAGACCGGCAATGCCGTCAACGTCGAGGTATTCGTCGACGCGCCCAACGACAAGTTCGTGACCAACGGCACCCGTTTCTGGAATGCCAGCGGCGTCGATTTCAGCGTCAACGCCGAGGGCCTGAAGGTGCGGACCCAATCGCTGGTGTCGATGGCCGTGGGCGGCGTGGCGTTCGAGCCGGTCTACAGCGCGCGTGACGCCAACACCCCGGCGGCGGCCGACACGCATTTCGAGCTGTATGCCACCGAAGCGGCCGCCAAGGCCAACCCCGACGGCGAAGCCTTCCCGATCCGCATGCGCTTCGACCAGTCGATCCGCGGCTTGGCGGTGGGCGCGGCGATCGATTTCTCGGGCATCACGCTGGGCAACGTCACGCAGATCAACATGGACTTCGATCCCGTCAGCAAGCGCTTCTTCGCGCTGGTGGACGCGACGCTGTATCCGGAACGCCTGGGCCGTGTCTACGACGAAGTGCGCGAACACGCCATCAAGGACGGCGACGAGGCCGGCGGGCGCCTGCTGGGCATCATGATCAAGCATGGCCTGCGCGCCCAGTTGCGCACCGCCAACCTGTTGACCGGCCAGTTGTACGTGGTGCTGGACGAGTTCCCCAACGTCAAGCCGGTGGAATTCAAGATGACCACGCCGGCGATGATCCCGACCGTGCCGGGCCAGCTCGATCAGCTGCAGCAGCAGGTCAGCAATATCGTCGCCAAGATCGACAAGATTCCGTTCGACAAGATCGGCGAGGACCTGCGCACCACGCTGGCCAGCACGTCCAAGCTGATGAACCGCCTGGACAAGCAGGTGGCGCCCGAGGCGCAAGGCGTGCTCAAGCAGGCGCGCGAGTCCATGGCCAGCCTCAACGCCCTGGTGGCGTCGGATGCGTCGTTGCCGGTCAATGCCGAGAAGGCCATGCAGGAACTGAGCCGCGCTGCCCGCTCGCTGCGCGCGTTGGCGGATTTCCTGCAGTCCAACCCCGAAGCGCTGTTGCGCGGCCGCGGCCAGGACCCGATTCCGGGCGCCGGCCCCGTCAGGAACTGAACCCATGACCCGACTCCGTTTCCGCCCCTTCCCGATCTCCCGACCCGGCCCGTTCGGGCGCGGCCTGGCGCTGTTGGCGCTGCCGCTGCTGCTGGCCGCCTGCGCCTCGTCGCCGCCCGTGCATTACTACACGCTGCAAGGGCCGGCGCCCCAGCCCCCGGCCGTGCCGCGCGCCGCCGCGCCGTTCCTGCTGGAAGTGCAGGGCGTCAATGTGGCGGCCCAGGCCGACCAGCCGCAATTGATGGTCCGCACCGGCGACGGCAGCGTGGCGGCGATGTATTCCGAGCGCTGGAGTTCGCCCTTGGGGGACGAGATCCGCGGTGCGCTGTCCGACGCGCTCAAGCACGACCTGGGCGCGCTGGACGTGCAGGTGGTCAAGCCCGCGCCCACCGCGCCGGTCTGGCGGGTGCAGACCGACGTGCAGCGGTTTGACCTGGTGTCCGGCAGCATGGCGCAACTGGACGCCACCTGGCGGGTGCGGCCGGTCAATCTCAAGGGCAACGGCCTGCTGTGCCGCAGCGTCGTCACCGAAACCGTGTCCGGGGCCGGCATCCCCGCGCTGGTCGCCGCGCAGCAGCGCGCGGTGGCGGCGCTGGCGGGCGCCATGGCGTCCGCCATCCGCGGGCAGACGCCCGATAGCAGCGGCGCGGTGCGGATGCTGGGCTGCTCGCCGCTGCCCGACGCCGACAAGTCATAAAAAGGGACGGGCAGGGCGCCAAAACCTGCCGCGATCTCAATCGGTTAACTCTAGGGTTAACCTTAATACAAACCCGGTTGCAACCTGACTAGCATACGGTCCTACCGATGCCGGGCCCCCCTGCGGGCCCGGTGTGACCTTTGCCATGCGACAGGAAGCAATCTCTTATGGCCAGCACCACCCTCGGCGTCAAGGTCGATGACGCGCTACGCGACCGCCTGAAGGCCGCCGCGCAAAAACTCAATTGCACGCCGCACTGGCTGCACAAGCAGGCGATCCTTGCCTACCTGGACAAGATCGAGCGCGGCCACCTGCCCGCCGAAATGTCCCACCTGGGCGGGGAAGAGGGGGGAGACGAAGAGAGCGGCGAGCAGCAAGCCGCCGCCACGCCGCCGTTCTACGAATTCGGCCAGGACGTGCAACCGCAATCGGTGCTGCGCGCCGCCATTACCGCCGCCTACCGCCGCCCCGAGCCGGAATGCGTGCCGCTGCTGCTGGGCCAGGCGCGCATGCCCAACCTGGAAAAAGTGCATGCGATGGCCACTGACCTGGTCAAGAAGCTGCGCGGCAAGCGCACCGGCGGCGGGGTGGAAGGGCTGATCCAGGAATTCTCGCTGTCGAGCCAGGAAGGCGTGGCGCTGATGTGCCTGGCCGAGGCGCTGCTGCGCATTCCCGACCGCGCCACGCGCGACGCGCTGATCCGCGACAAGGTCGCGCGCGGCGACTGGAAGTCGCACATGGGCGGCTCGCAATCGTTGTTCGTCAACGCCGCCACCTGGGGCCTGATGATCACCGGCAAGCTGGTGGCCGTGAGCAGCGAGCAGTCGCTGTCCAAGGCGCTGACGCGCCTGATTGGCAAGGGCGGCGAACCGCTGGTGCGCAAGGGCGTGAACATCGCCATGCGCATGATGGGCGAGCAGTTCGTGTCGGGCCAGACCATTTCCGAGGCGCTGGCCAACAACCGCAAGATGGAAAGCCGCGGCTTCCGCTATTCGTACGACATGCTGGGCGAAGCGGCTACCACGGCCGAGGACGCCGACCGCTATTACGCCTCGTACGAACAGGCCATCCACGCCATTGGCAAGGCCGCCGCCGGCCGCGGCATCTATGAAGGCCCCGGCATCTCCATCAAGCTGTCGGCGCTGCATCCGCGCTATTCGCGCGCCCAGCGCGAACGCGTCATGGCCGAGCTGCTGCCGCGCGTGAAGGCGCTGACCATCCTGGCGCGCAGCTACGACATCGGCCTGAACATCGATGCCGAGGAAGCCGACCGCCTGGAGATTTCGCTGGATCTGCTGGAGGCGCTGTGCTTCACGCCCGAGCTGGAGGGCTGGAACGGCATCGGCTTCGTCATCCAGGCCTACCAGAAGCGCGCGCCGTTCGTGATCGACTACGTGATCGACCTGGCCCGCCGCAGCCGCCACCGTGTGATGGTGCGCCTGGTCAAGGGCGCCTACTGGGACAGCGAGATCAAGCGCGCCCAGGTCGACGGCCTGGAGGGCTATCCGGTCTACACCCGCAAGGTCTACACCGACGTGGCCTACCTGGCCTGCGCCCGCAAGCTGCTGGGCGCGCCGGAAGCCGTGTACCCGCAGTTCGCCACCCACAACGCCTACACGCTGTCGGCGATCTACCAACTGGCCGGCCAGAACTACTACCCGGGCCAGTATGAATTCCAGTGCCTGCATGGCATGGGCGAGCCGCTGTACGACGAAGTGGTCGGACCGCTGGCGCAGGGCAAGCTGAACCGCCCCTGCCGCATCTACGCGCCGGTCGGCACGCACGAAACGCTGCTGGCCTACCTGGTGCGCCGCCTGCTGGAAAACGGCGCCAACACCTCGTTCGTCAACCTGATCGGCGACGAGAGCATCCCGGTCGAGACGCTGGTGGCCGATCCGGTCGAGGCCGCCTCGCGCATCGTGCCGCTGGGCGCGCCGCACGAGAAGATCCCGCTGCCGCGCGAGTTGTACGGCAGCGCGCAGCAGGGCGCGCGCGCCAACTCCGCCGGCCTGGACCTGAGCAACGAACATCGCCTGGGCTCGTTGTCGGCCGCGCTGCTGACCAGTGCCGCCACGCCCTGGCGCGCCGGTCCGATGCTGGGCGAAGGCGACGGCGCCTGGGACGCGGCGCGCGCCATCGAGGTGCGCAATCCCGCCAACCTGCGCGACGTGGTCGGCCATGTCATCGAAGCCAATGGCGAGGAAGCCGAGGCCGCCCTGCGCGCCGCCGCCAATGCCGCGCCCATCTGGCAATCGACCCCGGTGGCCGAGCGCGCGCAATGCCTGCGCCGCGCCGCGCAATTGCTGGAGGAGCAGATGCAGACCCTGCTGGGCCTGATCGTGCGCGAGGCCGGCAAGTCGCTGCCCAACGCCATCGCCGAAGTGCGCGAGGCGGTGGACTTCCTGCGTTACTACGCCGACCAGGCCGACCGCGAATTCAGCAACGACACCCATCGTCCGCTCGGGACGGTGCTGTGCATCAGCCCCTGGAATTTCCCGCTGGCCATTTTCACCGGCCAGGTCGCGGCCGCGCTGGCGGCCGGCAATACCGTGCTGGCCAAGCCCGCCGAGCAGACGCCGCTGATCGCGGCGCAGGCGGTGGCGATCCTGCGCGCCGCCGGCGTGCCGGCTGGCGCCGTCCAACTGCTGCCCGGCCGCGGCGAAACCGTGGGCGCGCAACTGGTGGCCAGCCCTGGCGTGCGCGGCGTGATGTTCACTGGCTCGACCGACGTGGCGCGCATCATCGCGCGCACGCTGGCCGACCGCCTGGACGACGACGGCCACACCATTCCGCTGATCGCCGAGACCGGCGGCCAGAACGCCATGGTGGTCGACTCGTCCGCGTTGGCCGAGCAAGTGGTGTTCGACGTCCTCAGCTCGGCCTTCGATTCGGCCGGCCAGCGCTGTTCCGCGCTGCGCGTGCTGTGCGTGCAGGAAGACAATGCCGATCACGTCCTGACCATGCTGCGCGGCGCCATGCGCGAGCTCAGCGTGGGCAATCCCGACCGCCTGTCGGTCGACGTCGGCCCGGTCATCGATACGGAGGCGCGCAACAATATCCAGCGCCACATCGATGCGATGCGCACGGCGGGCCACCGCGTGGACCAGGTGGAACTGAATGGCGAATGCCGCCACGGCACGTTCGTGGCGCCCACCATCATCGAGATCGACCACATCAGCGAACTGACCCGCGAGGTGTTCGGTCCGGTGCTGCACGTGGTGCGCTACGCCCGCGACGAACTGGACGGGCTGCTGGACGCCATCAACGGCACCGGCTATGGCCTGACCTTCGGCGTGCATACCCGCATCGACGAGACCATCGCCCACGTGACGGGACAGGTCCATGCCGGCAATGTCTACGTCAACCGCAACATCGTCGGCGCGGTGGTCGGCGTGCAGCCGTTCGGCGGCGAGTGCCTGTCGGGCACCGGTCCCAAGGCTGGCGGCCCGCTATATATGTACCGCCTGCTGGGCACGCGCCCGGAGGGGTTGCCGCCGGCGCTGGACGCGGCCGCGCCGTTGCCGCAGCGCATTGCATTGCCGGGCCCCACGGGCGAGACCAACACTTATATGGTCGAGCCGCGCGGCGCGGTCTACTGCGTGGCCGCCACCGAGGCCGGCGCGCGCGCGCAGTGGTCGGCGGCGCGGCTGACCGGCAACCACGCCTGGTTCGCGGACACGCCGGCGGCGCATGCGCTGCTGGCCACGCTGGATGCCGAGCAGCAGGGCCAGGCGGGCATCCTGGCGGATGCCGAGGTCGACCAGGCCGACTATCATGCGGTGCTGTTCGAGGGCGACGGCGACGCGTTGCGCGCCCTGAACCAACGCATCGCGCAGCGTCCTGGCGCGATCCTGGCGGTGCATGGATTGACGTCCGACGCCTTGGCGGCCGGCGCCGCGTATGTGCCGGAACGCCTGCTCACCGAACGTTCCATCAGCGTCAATACGGCCGCGGCCGGCGGCAATGCCAGCCTCATGACCATCGGTTGAACGTGACCGAGGGGTAACCCTTGGGAAACCAAGGGTTATCTCCAATATCTCGCGAGGTTGCACTGGAAGCAAAATCCGGTCGCACCTGAAGTTCGATTGTGGCAACCCGGCAATCGCACTCAAATAGATCACCTGGCCCAAAAGCCCAGGTATAACAAAGCCACATCCGACATACCGGAGGATTCCCATGAAGTTTCGCACCACTTTGAAGCTTGTCGCCGCCAGCATCGCCGCCGTCGGCATGGCCGCCGCCGCGCAGGCCGCCGACGTCAAGTTCGGCTTTGCCGCGCCCCTGACCGGTCCCCAGTCGCACTACGGCGAGGACATGCAGAACGGCCTGAACCTGGCCCTGGAAGAAGCCAACAAGAAGGGCATCAAGGTCGACGGCCAGCCCGCCAAGTTCGTGCTGGTGTCGCGCGATGACCAGGCCGATCCGCGCGTCGGCGTGCAGGTGGCGCAGCAACTGGTCGACGAGAACGTCGTCGGCATCCTGGGCCACTTCAACTCCGGCACCACGATCCCCGCCTCGCGCGTCTACCACGAAGCCGGCCTGCCGCAGATCGCCATGGCCACGTCGCCCGAGTACACCAAGCAGGGCTACGAAACCACCTTCCGCATGATGACCAGCGACACCCAGCAGGGCGCCGCGGTCGGCAAGTTCATGGTGCAGAGCCTGAAGGCCAAGAAGGTCGCCATCATCGATGACCGCACCGCCTACGGCCAGGGCCTGGCCGACGAGGTCGAGAAGGCCGTCAAGGCCGCTGGCGGCCAGGTGGTGCGCCGCGAGTACACGACCGACAAGGCCAACGACTTCACGGCCATCCTGACCAACATCAAGGGCTCGGCGCCCGACGCCATCTTCTACGGCGGCCTGGACGCGCAGTCCGGCCCGATGAAGCGCCAGTTGGCCACGTTGGGCCTGAAGTCGCCGCTGGTTTCGGGCGAAATGACCCGCAGCGACACCTTCATCAAGCTGGCCGGCGACGCCGCCGACGGCACCTTTGCCTCGCTGGCCGGTGTGCCGCTGGACAAGATGGCCGCGGGCAAGGACTTCGAAAAGCGCTACCAAGAGCGCTTCAAGAAGGCCCCCGGCGTCTACGCGCCCTACGCCTATGATGGCGCCTGGAACATGATCGCGGCGATCGAAGCGGCCGGCTCGGCCAAGCCCGAGAAGTACCTGCCGGAACTGGCCAAGCTGAACCGCAAGGGCGCGACCAGCGAGCACATCGCCTACGACAAGAACGGCGACCTGAAGGAAATCTCCGTCACCATCTACGAAGTCAAGAATGGCAAGTGGGAGATGGTTGAAACGATGGTCAGCCAGGCCAACTAAGGCCGCCTGACCCGGCCAGGACGCGGCGCCGCCGCGCCTGGCCAACTTGATTGACCCCGCGCGCGCCGCCCGGCGCGGCGGCGATTTGCGCGAAGGCGGCCCCCGGGCCGCGCCGCATCCGATCCTCGCGCGATTTTTCCAGGCTTATTTCCACGGCCCCTATGGATATCTTCATTCAACAACTGATTAACGGCGTCACGCTAGGCAGCGTGTACGCCCTGGTCGCCCTTGGCTACACCATGGTGTACGGCATCATCGGGCTGATCAACTTCGCGCATGGCGACGTCGTCATGATCGGCGCGATGGCGGCCACCACGATCGCCATCTCGCTGGTCGGCGGCGACCCGTCCGCGTCCGCCTTCATGGTGCTGGGCCTGGGCCTGCTGGTGTCCGTGCCGCTGTGCATGGCCGTGGGCTGGACCGCCGAGCGCGTGGCCTACCGGCCGCTGCGCCGCGCGCCGCGCCTGGCCGCCCTGATCACCGCCATCGGCGTGTCGATCATCCTGCAGAACGTGGCGATGATGGGCTGGGGCCGCAACTACCTGAACTTCCCGCAGGTGCTGTCGCCGCGGGTGTTCGAGATCTTCGGCGCGCGCATGAGCACGCTGCAGATTGCCATCGTCGCGATCGCCGCGCTCATCATGGGCGGGCTGCTGGCCGTGGTGCACAAGACGCGCCTGGGCACCGCCATGCGCGCCACCGCGCAGAACCGCGAGGTGGCCGGCCTGATGGGCGTGAACATCAACACCGTGATCTCGGCGGCGTTCCTGATCGGCTCGGCGCTGGCCGCCGTGGCCGGCATGATGGTTGCCACCTACTACGGCGTGTCGCAATACACCATGGGCTTCATGCTGGGCCTGAAGGCCTTCACGGCCGCGGTGCTGGGTGGTATCGGCAACCTGGTCGGCGCCATGGCGGGCGGCCTGCTGCTGGGTATCATCGAATCGCTGGGCGCCGGCTACATCGGCGACCTGACCGGCGGCTTCCTGGGCAGCCACTACCAGGACGTGTTCGCGTTCTTCGTGCTGGTGCTGGTGCTGATTTTCCGTCCGTCCGGCCTGCTGGGCGAGCGTGTGGGGGACCGCGCATGAGCACCACCCTGAAACACAGCGGGCTGTCGACCCGCAACCTGATCGGCATCGCGCTGATCGGCATCGTGCTGGCGGTGCTGCCGTTCGTGATCGGCATGGCCGGCCAGAGCTGGGTCCGCATCCTGAACTTCGCGCTGCTGTACGTGATGCTGTCGCTGGGCCTGAACATCGTGGTGGGCTTCGCTGGCCTGCTGGACCTGGGCTACATCGCGTTCTACGCGGTGGGCGCCTACACCTGGGCGCTGCTGGCCTCGCCACACTTCGGGCTGCATCTGCCGTTCTGGGCGATCCTGCCGATCGCGCTGGCGGTGGCGTGCCTGTTCGGCGTGCTGCTGGGGGCGCCGACGCTCAAGTTGCGCGGCGACTACCTGGCCATCGTGACGCTGGGCTTCGGCGAGATCATCCGCATCTTCCTGAACAACCTGAACGCGCCGGTCAACATCACCAACGGCCCGCAGGGCATCAACCGCATCGATACCTTCAAGGTGGGCGAGTTCGCCTTTGGCCGCACCGAGAGCCTGCTGGGCCTTCGCGTGACCGGGCCGGAGAAGTACTACTACCTGCTGCTGGCGCTGACGCTGATCATCATCCTGGTGTGCGTGCGGCTGCAGAACTCGCGCATCGGCCGCGCCTGGGAAGCCATCCGCGAAGACGAGATCGCCGCCAAGGCCATGGGCATCAACACCCGCAACATCAAGCTGCTGGCCTTCGCCATGGGCGCCTCGTTCGGCGGCGTGGCGGGCGCGCTGTTCGCGTCGATGCAGGGCTTCGTCAGCCCCGAGAGCTTCTCGCTGATGGAATCGATCTCGATCCTGTGCATGGTGGTGCTGGGCGGCATGGGCCACATCCCGGGCGTGATCCTGGGCGCGCTGATCCTGGCCGCGCTGCCGGAATTCCTGCGCGCGGTGGTCGAGCCGGTGCAGCAGATGGTGTTCGGCGCGGTGGTGCTGGATCCCGAGGGCATCCGCATGCTGTTGTTCGGCCTGGCGATGGTGTGCGTGATGCTGTTCCGTCCCGCCGGCCTGTGGCCGTCGGCCGTGCGCAAGCGCGAACTGGCCACCAAGACCCAGGGAGGCGCGGCATGAGCAAACTGCTGCAAGCCCAGGGACTGGGCAAACGCTTCGGCGGCCTGCAGGCCTTGTCGGACGTCAGTTTCGACATCGAGCAGGGCGAGATCTACGGCCTGATCGGCCCCAACGGCGCCGGCAAGACCACGCTGTTCAACGTGCTCACGGGCCTCTACATCCCGGAAGACGGCAGCTGCACCTTCAACGGCGCCTCGATGTCGGGCAAGAAGCCGCACGAGGTGGCGCACGCGGGCCTGGCGCGCACTTTCCAGAACATCCGCCTGTTCGCCAACCTGAGCGCGATCGAGAACGTCATGATCGGCCGCCACATGCGCACCCGCGCCGGCGTGCTGGGCGCGGTGTTCCGCACCCGCGGCACCCGCGCCGAGGAGGCCGCCATCGAGGCCCGCGCCCAGGAGCTGCTGGACTACGTCGGCATCGGCCACCGCGCCAACGACGTGGCGCGTTCGCTGCCCTACGGCGACCAGCGCCGCCTGGAAATCGCGCGCGCCTTGGCCACCGATCCCAAGCTGCTGGCGCTGGACGAGCCGGCCGCCGGCATGAACGCCTCGGAAACCGTGGTGCTGCGCAAGCTGATCGAGAAGATCCGCGACGACGGCGTCACGGTGCTGCTGATCGAGCACGACATGAAGCTGGTCATGGGCCTGTGCGATCGCGTGCTGGTGCTGGAATACGGCAAGGTGCTGGCCATGGGCAAACCCGCCCAGGTGCAGCGCGACCCCAAGGTCATTGAGGCGTATCTGGGCGCGGGCGCCGCCCAGGATCCGCTGATTCATCAGGAGCGCCCGGCATGACGACGGCAAGCAAACCCCTACTGGAACTGCGCGGCCTGCAGGTCGCCTACGGCGGCATTCGCGCGGTGCGCGGCATCGACCTGCGCGTGGACGAAGGCGAACTGGTGTGCCTGATCGGCGCCAACGGCGCCGGCAAGAGCACGACCCTGCGCGCCATCTGCGGCCTGGTGCCGCTGGCCGGCGGCGAAGTGGTCTACGGCGGCCAGTCCATCGGCGGCCAGAAGTCGCACGAGCTGGTGCGCCAGGGCCTGGTGATGGTGCCCGAGGGCCGTGGCATCTTCGGCCAGCTCACCATCGAGGAAAACCTGGCGATGGGCGCCTACATCCGGCGCGACGCCGCGCAGGTGCGGCAGGACACCGACCGCGTGTTCACGCTGTTCCCGCGCCTGGCCGAGCGCCGCAAGCAGGCGGCCGGCACGCTGTCGGGCGGCGAGCAGCAGATGGTGGCCATGGGCCGCGCGATGATCGCGCGTCCGAAGCTGCTGTTGCTGGACGAACCCTCGATGGGACTGGCGCCGCTGATGGTCGAGAAGGTCTTTGAAGTGGTGCGCACCATCGCCAGCGAAGGCGTGACGATCCTCTTGATCGAGCAGAACGCCCGCCTGGCGCTGGAGAACAGCCATCGCGGCTACGTGATGGAGTCCGGCGAGATCACCCTGTCGGGGCCGGCGCGCGACATGCTGCACGACCCCAAGGTGCGCGCCGCGTACCTGGGGGAAGTGGAAGAGGCGTAGGCCCGTCCATTTGCCGCAATGAAAAAAGCCCGGCCATGCCGGGCTTTTTTCATGCGCGTCGGGCTCAGCCGGTCTGGCGCTTGAGGAAGCCCTCGATCAGGGCGGCGAAGGCGGGCGGGCGCTCCTGCATCGGGTAATGGCCGCAATGCGCAATGACGTGCAGCGTCGCGTTGGGATGCCAGGCCAGGAAGCTGCCTTGCATCGCTTGCGCGTCGATTCCCGGGTCTCGATCGCCGACTACGACCAGGAACGGTGTCTCGATTCCACGCACGGCGTCGACGAAGTCCGCCGTCACCAGCATGTCGAGGTACTTGCGCCGGCAGGCGGGCGCCACGGTCGCGCGGTTGTGGCGGACCTTGGCGTCGGCCCAGCCGTCGGACAGGCCGCTGGAGACATGCCGGAACAGCCGCCGCAAGGCCTCGTCGTCCTCGGTCGTGCTGGCGAAGAACGCCAGGGCCTCCGGCCCCAGGCGGTTGCCGGCGGCGGAGACGGGGCACACCGCGATGGCGCTGGCGATGCGTGACGGCGCGTCCGCCGCCAGGCGTTGCGTGATCATGCCGGTCATCGAATGGCCGACGATGTGGAACCGCCGCCAGCCGAGCCGGTCGGCGAGCGCGAGGCAGTCAGCGGCGATTTCCTCGACCGTGCAGGCGCCGGTCAGCGCGATGGATTGGCCGTAGCCGCGCAGGTCGGCGAACACGTAGGTGAAGGCCTGGCCGTCGAGCCAGGGCATGACGGCATCGTAGCTGCCGTGGTCGCCGAGCCAGTCGTGCAGGACCAGCACGGGGATCGGGCCGTGGCCCAGGCGCGCATAGCCGAGACCGGCCGGCGAGCCGGGATGGATTTCAAGGGACGTCTTCATTCCAGGTTTCCTTGTGTGAGGGGAACGAAAACGAAACGCCCTCCCGGCGGACCGGGAGGGCGTTTTCAAAGCGCCGCCATCCTATCAAATCGGCGGCGCGGGCGTCAACGGGGCGGCGTCGCCGCCGGCGCGCTGGCGGGAAGGCCGGCTCAGGCCGGCAGCGGCACGGCCCGCTCGCGGCCGATCAGCAGCGCGATGATGGCGGCGATCAGGCCGGTGGCGCCGGCCGCGACGAAGGCCATCAGGTAGCTGCCTTGCGACTGGCGCACCACGCCCGCCATCCAGGCCGCGCTGGCCGCGCCCAGCTGGTGGCCGGCGACGATCCAGCCGAACACGATGGGCGCCTCGCGGTCGCCGAAGGCTTCGGTGGCCAGGCGCAGCGTGGGCGGCACGGTGGCGATCCAGTCCAGGCCGAAGAACACCGCGAAGATCGCCAGGCTGTAGAACGAGAAGTCGGAATAGGGCAGGTAGATCAGCGCCAAGCCGCGCAGTCCGTAATAGACGAACAGCAGCTTGCGCGGATCGTAGCGGTCGGTCAGCCAGCCGGAGGCGGTGGTGCCGAACAGGTCGAAGATGCCCATGATCGCCAGCAGGCCGGCCGCCTGCACTTCGGGCATGCCATGGTCGCCGCAGAGCGCGATCAGGTGCGTGCCGACCAGGCCGTTGGTGGTGAAACCGCAGATGAAGAAGGTGGCGAACAGGAACCAGAAGGTGCGGGTCTTGGCGGCGCGGCCCAGGGCGCCGAAGGTGGCGGCGATCATGCCGGTGCGCGGCGCGACGGGCGCGGGCGGCGCATGCGGATCGCTGCCGAACGGCACCAGGCCGACGCTGGCGGGGCGGTCGGGCACCAGCCACCAGGCCAGCGGCACCAGCGCGGCGGCGGCGCCGGCCACGGTCCACACCACCCGGGTCCAGTCGCCCGACGACGCCAGCGCCGCCAGCAGCGGCAGGAAGATCAGCGTGCCGGTGGCGGTGCTGGCCGTCAGCAGGCCCATCATCAGGCCGCGATGCTTGCTGAACCAGCGGTTGACCACGGTCGCGCCCATGACCACGGCGACCGCGCCCGAGCCGATGCCCGAGAACACGCCCCACGTCATCAGCAGGTGCCACGGCTGGGTCATATAGGCGCTGATGGCGCTGGAGGCGGCCATCAACGACAGGGCGGCGATCAGCACGCGGCGCAGGCCGAAGCGTTCCATGGCGGCCGCGGCGAACGGCCCCACCAGGCCATATAGGAAGATGCCGACGGCGGCGGCGAACGAGGTGGTGCCGCGGTTCCAGCCGAAGCTTTCCTCCAGCGGCACCAGCAGCACGCTGGGCGAGGAGCGCAGGCCGGCCGATACCAGCAGGGCCAGGAACACGACCGCGACCACGACGAATGCGTACTTCTGGCCGGCGCGGCGGAAAGGGATGGGGGGTTGGGCTATACTCATGTTACTGACCGGTACGTAATTTGGTTTGCGAATAGTACGTACCGGTTAGTAACATCGTCAAGAGGTATTTTTGACGTCCCTGTTTTCAGGGCGGCCGGCCTTGCCGGCCGGTCTCAGTGAGGAGTTCCAGTCATGGCCAGCAAATCCCCGGAGGGTGGCAAGACCGCCGCCGCCGATACGCCCGCGAAGCCGCTCCTGGCGGCCGATCGCATCCGCAAGACGGCGCGCGAGATGTTCTACCGCGACGGCATCCGGGCGGTGGGCGTGGACGCCATCGTCAACCAGGCCGGGGTCACCAAGCCCAGCCTGTACCGCAGCTTTTCGTCCAAGGACGAACTGGCCGCGGTCTACCTGCGCGACTACGACGCCGAGTTCTGGGGGCGCTTCAACGCCGCCTGCGACGCGCATCCGGGCGATCCCCAGGCGGGGTTGCGGGCCTATCTGTCGGGCCTGAGCGTGCGGGCGGTGCAGAACGGCTATCGCGGCTGCGGCTTGACCAATGCCGCGGTGGAATATCCCGAGGCCGGCCATCCGGCCCGCGTGGTCGCGGTCGAGCACAAGGTGGAGCTGCGCCGGCGCCTGGCCGCCATGGCCGCCGAGATGGGCGCGCCCGATCCCGCCAAGCTGGGGGATGGGTTGTTGCTGCTGATCGAGGGCGCCTTCGTCTCCAGCCAGTTGTTCGGCGAGGGCGGTCCGGCCGCCCGGGTGGCCGACATGGCCGACCTGCTGATTGACGCACATCTGGGGCGGCGATAGGTTTTTGCACTGCACAATACTGGTGCCTGATGTGGTGCCGGATGCACCGTTGTGGTGGTGTTTGTACCCATTCCGCAACGGCAAAAATAATGCTAGGCGTTTTTATTGCAACGCAGCATGCGCGGATCTAAGATGGACTCGTGCTGTTCCCCCATCGCGCTTTCTCAAGGAGAGAATCATGAGCGATACCGCGTTGAAAAATGCCCGCATGTCGGATGCGCTGGAGCGGTCCCTGATCCGCGAGGCCATCAAGGCGGAAACCCTGTCCGGCCCGTTCTCGCGCATGGGCTGGCGTCGGCTGAAGCTGCGCCTGCGCCGGTTCGGCGGCGCTGTTGGCGAGGTGCTGCACGACATGGACGCCGGCCGCCGCCAGCATCCTGTGATTTCCGCCCACCGCTGAACCCGGGCCATGCGCCAGAAAAAAACGCCAGCGATTGCTGGCGTTTTTCATTGATGCGGGCATCATGGGATCCTGCCCTATGATTGCGTCTTGATCATTCATCGGGAGCCGTCATGGCGCGTCCGGATCTCAACCTGCTGTTGGCGTTGGATGCGTTGCTGGATGAGGGCAGTGTCATTGGCGCGGCGCGCCGCATGAACCTGAGCCCGCCGGCCATGAGCCGCACGCTGGGCCGCATCCGCGAAGCCCTGGGCGATCCGGTGTTCGTGCAGGTGGGCCGAAAGCTCATGCCAACGCCCAAGGCGCTCGCGCTGCGCGAGCAGGTGCGCGCGGCGCTCGATCAGGCCACCCAGGTGTTCGCGGCCGGCGCCGCGATCGACCTCAAATCCCTCGACCGGCGTTTCAACGTCCGCGCCACCGACGAGTTCGTCAGCGTTCATCTGGGGCAGCTGCTGGACGCCATGGCGACCGAGATGCCGCGCGCCACGTTGCGCTTTTCGCCGGAAGAGGACGACGTCGATGACGAAGCGCTGCGCAGCGGCCGCATCGATCTGTTCATCAGCGGGTCGCGCAAGCTTGGCCCGGAGATCCGCGTGCAGGCGCTGTTCACCACCACTTTTGTTGGCGTCGCCCGCGAGCATCACCCGATTTTCGACGATGAGATCACGCCCGAGCGCCTGACCCGTTGGGAGCACATCAACGTGTCGCGGCGCGGCAAGTCCGCGGCGCCGATCGACACCGCCCTGGAGGCGAACGGCCTGCGCCGTCATGTGGCCCTGGTCGTGTCGAGCCCCTACACGGCGCTGTTCGCGCTGCAGGATTCGGATCTGCTGCTGCCCTTGCCCCGCCACCTTGCCAGCGGCGCGCTTGCCGCGGGCCTGCGCATCCGCCTGTTCGACCTGCCGATGCCCTTGGAAACCGCGCTGTTGACGCAGGCCTGGCACCCGCGCCAGGAAGGCGACCCCGCGCATCAGTGGTTGCGGCAGACGATCCACGCCCTGTGCCGCGGCGAGGCGCGGCAGGGGCGCTGACCTCTCACTGCGGGGGCGGGCGGCGCGCGTCGATAAGTGTGCCGAACGCAATCGTGGCCGTGCGATAAATTCACTTTTCCGCATGCATGGCGGTCTCTAAAGTGGTGCGTCCGAATCACCATTGAAGAGTGTCATCGTGCGTTCAGCGAACGTATCCGCCGCGGCGTCAGCCCGGCCGTACCCCAGCCTCCTGTCGCTCCGGGCAGGGGCGGTGCGCGGGCTGCGATACCTCGACCTGACGACGCCCCGCGCCACCTACGTAATGCGCTCGATCCTGGCGGCCTGGCTGGCGCTCGTCCTGGCCTTTCTGCTGGATCTGCACGCGCCCTACGCGGCGGCCTCCAGCGTGCTTCTCGTCATCAATCCGGTGCAGGGGGCGGTGATCGGCAAAGGCATATGGCGGGTGATCGGCACGCTGGTCGGCATGCTGGCCGCCTTCGTCCTGATGAGCGCCTTTGGCCAGATGCCCTGGTTGTTCCTGCTGGGGTTCGGCCTGTGGCTTGGGGCCTGCGTGGCCGCCATGACGTTACTGCGCCATTTCCGGGCCTATGGCGCGACGCTGGCGGGATACACCGTGGGGCTGGCGGCCTATGGCGCCATGCAGAATCCGCAGCTGACCTTCGATCAGGTGATGGGGCGGGGCGCGTCCGTGTTGATCGGTGTGGCGAGCCTGGGCGTGGTGTCGGCGCTGTTCAGCCGCCGCGGCGCACGCGGCCGCCTGACGGCCCAATTGCACCGGTTGGCGGCGTCCGCCGCCAGTGTCCTGGCGCAGGATATCCAGGCGCATCAAGGCGCGGGCCGGCAGGGCGGCAAGGCGCTGGATGCGGACAGGCGCGGCCTCATCGTCGACATCTACGCCGTGGATGACCTGCTGGCGCTGGGCAAGGCCGAGTCCGCCGACCTGGCGCGACGCGCCGCCGCGGTGCGGCGCGCCATGGTGTCCTTGTTTTCCGCGCTGGTCGGCGGCGTGGCGTCGATGCGGCTGGGCGATGCCAGCCTGCAGGCCCTGTCGGCATTGCAGCCGGCCTGGGAGCAGGCGTGGCGGCAAGCCAGCCAGGCGCTGGCGCGGGATCCGGGGCCCGGCGGATTGATGCTGGCGGCGCGGTCCTTGTCCGCGATGCGTGCGCAACTGGCGCAAACCCTGTCGGCGACAACGCCCGGCGATCCCCGGGCGCATGCCATCCTGATGATCGCGGGCGACCGGCTGATCGAGCAGCTCGACGATTACCTCGAGGTCCTCGATGGCATCGCGATTCTGCATCAGCCTGGGCTGCCGGCGGCGGCGCCGGTCCCGGTGCCGTTCCACCGCGACACGGGGGCCGCGTTGCAGAACGGCCTGCGCGCCTTGTTGACCGTGACGCTGGGCGGCGCCTTCTGGATCGCGACCGGCTGGTCGCAGGGCAACCTGATGCTGGCGGGACTGGCGGCGGCCTGCGGGCTGCTGTCCACCGCGCCGAATCCGGCGCTCGGCGCCGTGGCCTTGATCCAGGGCACCGTCGCCGCCGTGGTGATGGCGTTCCTGTGCGCCTTTCTGGTCTTGCCCGAGGTCTCGGGGCTGCCGCTGCTGCTGGCGGTCCTGGCGCTGTTCTGGTTGCCCGGGGTCTATGCCAGCGCCATGCCCCGCTACGGATTGGCCGGCGTCGCCTATCTCGTCGCCTTCACGACGCTGGTGGCGACGGACAACCCCATGCGCTATGACGTCGTCTCGTTCCTGAATGGCGCGGTGGCCTGGATACTGGTGGCCTTTTTCACGCTGCTCGGGTTCCGGATCGTGCTGCCGCGCAATCCGTCACGCGACATGGCGCGCCTGCGCCTGGCCATTCGCGACGACGCGCTGGCCCTCTTGCAGGGCGGCCGCGCCGACGCGCGTGCGTGGCAATGGCGGCAGCAGCATCGCACCGCGCAACTCGGCGCGCTGCTCAGGACGCGGCCCGACGCGATGGACCGGGCCATCGCCGATGCCCTGGCCAGTATCCATCTCGGCCGGGAGCTGCTGCGCCTGCGCGAGGGGTGGCGGCGGATGCCCGCGGACGCCAGGCCGCGCCGCCTGCTCGCGGTGGCGTTGCGCCACATGCGGCGACGGGCCGGCGATCCCCGGTTGGCCGCCAGGCATGCCCGCCGGGCGGCGCAGTCCCTGTCGCGCTTGCCGATGGCGGATTGCCTCCCGTCCGCCGACATCGGGCGATCGCGGGCCATGCTGCTCGATATCGCGGCGCTGCTCGAAGCGCACGCGGATTATTTTTCTCGACGCCCCGGGAGGCCCTTTCATGCTCAGTGAGTTCGCGGTGGCAGGCATCTACCTGCCGCCATTTTTCGTCTACGCGTGCGCGGCGCTGCCGCTCTATCTCGGCGTTCGCCTGGCGCTCGCGCGCAGCGGCGTGCTGCGCCGGGTCTGGCACCCCGGCCTGTTCGAGTTCGCCATTTCCCTTTGCCTCGTTTCGGTGTTGATTCTCTATGTCTGATCGTTCCTTGCCCGATCGTTTATGGCCCTTGAGGCTGCTGGCGCGCGTCGGCCTTACGCTGTGCGCCGTGGCCGCCGCCGTCATGCTGGTCGGCGCGCTTTGGCGCGCCTACGTCGTGGCGCCCTGGACGCGCGATGGCCGCGTCAGCGCGCAGAGCGTCCGCATCGCCCCGGAGGTCTCCGGCACGGTCCTGGAGGTGCCGGTGACGGATGACCAGTACGTGAAGCGGGGCGAGGTGCTCTATCGCATCGATCCGGCCCGCTTCGAGCTGGCGCTGGCGCAGGCCGAGGCGCGGCTGGCGGCGGCTGATGCGTCGTTGCGGCAGAAAACCGAGGACGCGCGACGCCGGCGGGGCATGGAGAACCTGGTGCCCGCCGAAGAAATCCAACGTGCGATCCAGGCGGTGGCCATCGCCGAGGCCGAGCAGCGCGGCGCGCGGGTCGCCGTGGACATGGCAAGACTGGATGTGGCGCGCACCGTCCTGCGCGCCCCGGTGGACGGCTATGTGACACGGCTGAAGCTGAACCAGGGCGACTACGCGGTGGCGGGCCAGCCCAATATCGCGCTGGTGGACGCCCACAGCTTCTGGATCATCGGCTATTTCGAGGAGACCAAGCTGCGTGGCATCCGGCCCGGCGCGGCGGCGCGCATCCGCCTGATGGGGTCCGATGACATCATTGCCGGCCGGGTGGTGAGCATCGGGCGCGGCATCGCCGATGCCAACCAGCAGGCCGATGCCCAGGGCCTGCCCAGCGTGGCCCCGACCTTCAGCTGGGTCCGCCTGGCGCAACGCATTCCGGTGCGCGTCGCGTTCGAGCAGCTGCCGCCGGACCTGGTGCTGGCCGCCGGCATGACAGCCAGTGTCGAGGTGGCGACGGCGGGAGGCGACGCGCCTGCCCAGGGCCGCCTCCTGTCGCTGCTATACCACTGGATGTGAGGGGCGACGATGCAGCAAGAATCGAATCGTCCGCGATCCGGCATGCGCCGCGCGGCCCTGATGGCCTCGCTGGTGATGGCGGCGTCCGGCTGCACGACCGTGGGTCCCGACTATCACCCGCCCGCCGTCGAGGTGCCTGCCAAGTGGGTCGAGGCCGGTAACGCCCTGAGCCCGCGCGACCCGGAGGGGCTGCGCGCCTGGTGGCGTGCGTTCGACGATCCGATGCTCGACCGCCTGGTCGATCAGGCGCTGGAACGGAACCAGGATCTCGATATCGCGCTGGCGCGCCTGCGGCAGGCGCGCGCCGAACGCATCCAGATCGCCTCCGCGTCCTTGCCGGCGCTCGGGGTGGGCGCGGCGGGCGAGGCCCGGCGCGGCAGCAAGGCGCTCGGTCCGCTGCCCGGCGGTGAGTCGCGCACGTGGCAGGTCGGCT
This sequence comes from Achromobacter sp. HNDS-1, assembly GCF_040084795.1. NCBI lineage: Bacteria > Pseudomonadati > Pseudomonadota > Betaproteobacteria > Burkholderiales > Alcaligenaceae > Achromobacter > Achromobacter sp. HNDS-1. The sequence goes on along the minus strand of NZ_CP157584.1, from coordinate 777,319 downwards.
TCGATGCGAGCTGGGAGCTGGATCTGTTTGGCGGCACGCGCAGGGCGGTCGAAGCGGCCGATGCGGATATCCAGGCGCTGGCCGATGACCATCGGGCGTTGCGGGTGAGCCTGGTCGCCGAGTTGGTGTCCCGCTACGCGGGGTTGCGCGCCACGCAGATGCGCCTGGCCATCGCCCATGACAACCTGCGCACCTTGCGCGAGGCGGAACGACTGGCGGAGCAGTCTTGGCGCAGGGGCCTGGGCAGCCAGGCGGAGGTGATGCAGGCGCGCGCCGAACGCGAGACAGCCGAGGCGCAGCCGCCCTTGCTGGAGGCCGACATTGCCCGATTCAGCCACGCCATCGGCGTCCTGGCGGGGGGCTTTCCCGGCGATTGGCATGCCGCCCTGGCAGAGTCCGCGGCCGTCCTGCCCGAACCGGTCCGCCTGCCGTTGTCACTGCCATCCGAGGTGCTGCGCCAGCGGCCCGATCTGCGGGCGGACGAACGGCGCTTGGCGGCCGCGACTGCGCGCATCGGCGTGGCAGAGGCCGAACGCCTGCCCACGTTCCGCATCCCCTTGGGCATCGACACCACGGCCAGCCTCATTCACAGCCTGTTCTCGAGCGCCAGCCTGGCCTGGGCGGTGGGGGCGCAGGCCAGCCAGCGCCTGTACGATGGCGGCCGGGCCCGCGCCGGCGTGACGGCGGCGCAGGCGAATGCCGACGCGGCGCGTCTGGTCTATGAGCGCGACGTGCGGGTGGCGCTGCGCGAGGTGGAAGACGCCCTGACGGCGTTGACCAGCGAGCGCCAGCGGCAGGCCTCGCTGCGGGAGGCCGTTGCCGACAGCGGCGAGGCGCTGGACCAGTCGACCCGGCTCTATGCGCGCGGGCTGAGCGCCTATCTGCCGGTCCTCGTGGCGCAACGCACGGTCAACCAGGCGCGAGACGCGCTGGCCCTGAGCCAATGGGAGGAAATGCGCGGGGTGATCGCGCTCTACAAGTCCCTGGGCGCGGGCTGGCCGGACGAGCCATCCGCGCAAGCCGCGGATCACACCACCATGTCGACCAGCAGATAGCCGTCCAGCAGGATGATGCCGACGGTGGCGATGACCGCGGCCCAGGCCCAGGCGCCGCGCAGCGCATGGGGGCCCATCAGGGGTTTGCGGCAGGCCAGCACCACCAGCGGCCCCAGCGCGAACGGCAGGGCCAGGCTCAGGATGACCTGGCTCAGCACCAGCAGCTGGTCGGGGTCCTGGCCGCCGGTGAAGGCCAGCAGCGCGGCGGCCACGGTGCCGGCGATCAGCCGCGTGGCCAGCGCGCGGCGGCGATCGGACCAGCCGCTGTTGATCTGGAAGCCTTGCGACAGCATGCGGCCGGCCAGCACGCCGGTGATGGTGGAGCTTTGGCCCGCCGCGTACAGCGCGATCGCGAACACGATGGCCGCGCCGATGCCGAAGGTCTGGCCGATCACGGCATGGGCGTCGTCCAGACTGGAGACGATGATGCCGGAGCCGGACAACGAGGCCGCGGCGACGATCATGATGGCCGAATTGATCAACATGGCCACGCCCAGCGACACCACGGTGTCGTTGCGCGCCACGCGCATGGCCAGGTCGCGGGCGTCGGCCGGCAGCACGCGGGCGCGCTGCGCCAGCGAGCCGGAATGCAGGTAGAGGTTGTGCGGCATCAACGTCGCGCCCAGGATGCCCAGCGCGATCAGGAAGCCTTGCGGGTCGCGCAGCGCGTGGCCGGTCTGCGTCATGCCATGGGCCACGTCGGTCCAGGCCGGGTTGGCCTTGAACAGCAGGAACACGAACGAGGCTGCCACGATCGACAGCAGCACGGCGATGACGCGCTCGTGGCGGTCGGCGTTGCCGCGCGTCAGGGCCAGCACGGCGAAGGTGCCGACGCCGGTGACGGCCACGCCGCCCAGCAGCGGCAGGTTGAACAGCAGGCGCAGCGCGATGGCGCCGCCGATGAGTTCGGCCAGCGCGGTGGCCAGGATGGCGGCCTCGCCGGCGAGCCAGGCGGCCTTGGCGGTGCGCGGCGACAGGTGACGGGCGGTGAGGGTGGCCAGGTCTTCGCCGGTGGCCAGTGCCAGGCGCGACACCAGCACCTGGAAGCCCAGCGCCAGGATGGCCGAGGCGATCACCACCAGCAACAGGCCGTAGCCGAAGCCGCTGCCCCCGGCGATGTCCGTGGCCCAGTTGCCCGGGTCGATATAGCCCACCGCCACCAGGATGCCGGAGCCGACCACCCGGCGCAGGTTGGCCGAGACCTGGGCGTCCTGAGGGTACGCCGCCTTGCCGCCTGAAATCGCGTAGATGAACCGGGTCATGTCAACTCCATGAGAATGGTTCTCATTTTCCATGGCTCCGGCGCGACCGTCAAATTGATTTTCGGCAAGGCCCGGATAGGGCGGGCCAATGGCGCCGCCCCATCTCGCCCGGGCTTGCCGCGCCGGATCAGGACTTGAGCTTGGCGTCCATGGTGATCTTGGCGTTCAGCACCTTGGAGACCGGGCAGCCCTTTTCGGCCTTGCGCGCGGCGTCTTCGAAGGCCTGGGCGCTGGCGCCGGGAATCACCGCTTCCACGGTCAGGTGGACGGCGGTGATGGCAAAGCCGCCCTCGACCTTGTCGAGCGTGACCTCGGCCTTGGTGTCCAGGCTCTGCGCCGTCAGTCCGGCTTCGCCCAGGATGTTGGACAGCGCCATGGTGAAGCAGCCGGCATGCGCGGCGCCGAGCAGCTCCTCGGGATTGGTGCCGGGGGTGTCGCCGAAGCGCGTGTTGAAGCCGTAGGGCTGGTTCTTGAGGGCGCCGCTCTGCGTGGAAATCGTACCCTTGCCCGTCTTCAGATCGCCCGACCAGGCGGCGGTTGCGGTTTTCTTCATGCGTGACTCCTGTTGAGGGAACGCGCCCGAAACGGACGCGTCCGGTTGGGGGAGCGCGCGGCCGGCCCGATGGCGGCGCGCGTTGCCGGAAGGGGCATGGACCATGATACGGCGGGCGCGGCGGGGCGTCGCCTGTCGGCCGTCTGCATCCGGCAAGCCGATGTAACCGCCGCTTGCGGCGCCTTGCCAGCGCCGCGCGGCGCCGTCACACTTCGCCCCTGGCTCAATCCGAACAGGCATTGGATACAGATGGTAGTGATCGACACCGAACAAACCCGCCGCGCATTGTCGTTCGACGCGGCGATCCCGGCCTTGCGCGAGGCGTTCCGCCAGGGCGCCCAGGTGCCCGCGCGCCATGTCCACGCGATCGAATCGGGCGGCGCGCACGGGACCACGCTGATCATGCCGGCCTGGAACGAGCAGGGTTACTTCGGCGTCAAGGTCATCAATATCTTTCCCGAGAACACGCGCCAGTCGCTGCCGGGCCTGCACGCCACCTACAACCTGTACAGCGCCCGCACCGGCGTGCCGCTGGCGCAGGTGGACGGCGACCTGGTGACGGTGTTCCGCACCGCCGGCGCGGCGGCGCTGGGCGCGTCCTACCTGGCGCGCGAGGATGCGCGGGTGCTGACCATCGTCGGCTCGGGGCGCATCGCCGGGCTGGTGGCGCAGGCCATGCGCACGGTGCGGCCGATCGACAAGGTATGGGTCTGGAACGTGCGGCCGGCCGGCGCCGAGGCGCTGGCGACGGCGCTGCGCGAGCAGGGCTTGGACGCCAGCAGCACCCTCGATCTGGAGCGGGCCGTGCGCCAGGCCGACATCGTCAGTTGCGCGACGCTGTCGACCGTGCCGCTGGTGCGGGGCGACTGGCTGCGCCCGGGCGCCCACCTGGACCTGATCGGCAGCTTCAAGCCCGACATGATCGAGACCGACACGGCGTGCTTCGACGGCACCACGGTCTACGTGGATACCGACGAGGCGCCGACCAAGGCCGGCGACCTGCTGGCCGCGTTCGAGGCCGGCGTGCTGGCGCGCGAGGACATCCGCGGCAACCTCACCGACCTGGTGCGCGGCCAGGCGCCGGGCCGCACCCGGGCGGATGAAGTGACCGTGTTCAAGGCGGTCGGCAGCGCGCTGGAGGACCTGACGCTGGCCGCGCTGGTCTACGAGGCCTGCGGCGGTCAGGCAAAATAACGCCATCCGCCGTTTTTCTTTCTTGCGAGCTGTCGTCATGTCCCGCTTCTTCGTCCGCTACGCCTGCGCGCTCGCGCTGGCCGTTCCCGCGCTGTCCGTCCATGCCGAGATCGTGATCGGGGTGGATGTCTCCACCACCGGCCCGGCCGCGGCGATCGGCATCCAGACCAACAACGCCATTCGCCTGTGGCCCAATACGCTGGGCGGCGAGCCGGCGCGCTACGTGGTGCTGGACGACGGCACGGACGTCAGCCGCGCGGTCAAGAACCTGCGCAAGCTGACCTCGGAAGACAAGGTCGACGCCATCGTCGGCCCCAACACCACCGCCGCCGCCCTGGCCGGGTTGGATGTGCTGGCCGAGACCGGCACGCCGATGATCGCGCTGGCGGCTTCCAGCGTGATCGTCGAACCGCTGTCCGATCCCAAGCGCGCCTGGGCCTTCAAGATGCCCCAGAACGATTCGCTGATGGCGACCGTGCTGGTCGAGGACATGAAGAAGAAGGGCTTCAAGAATGTCGCCTTCATCGGTTTCGCCGATTCCTACGGCGACAGCTGGTGGAAGGAGTTCTCCGCGGCCGCCGGCAATGACATCAAGATCGTGGCGCAGGAACGCTTCCAGCGCACCGACGCGTCGGTGGTGGGCCAGGTGCTCAAGGTGATCGCCGCCAAGCCGGACGCGGTGCTGGTGGCCGGCGCCGGCACGCCGTCGGCGCTGCCCCAGAAGACACTGCTCGAGCGCGGCTACACCGGCGCCATCTACCAGACCCACGGCATCGGCACGCTGGAATTCCTGCAGGTCGGCGGGCGCGACGTCGAAGGCACGTTGTTCCCCACCGGCCCCGGCGTGGTGGCGCGCGAACTGCCGGATTCGAATCCGGTCAAGAAGGTCGCGGTGGAATTCGCCGACAAGTACGAGCGCCAGTATGGCGCCAACACCCTGACGCAGTTCGCCGGCGACGCCTATGGCGCCTGGATGCTGCTGGATTCGGCGGTGGCGCGCGCCCTCAAGACCGGCGCCAAGCCAGGCACCCCCGAATTCCGCATCGCCCTGCGCGACGCGCTGGAGAACACCCGCGACCTGATCGTGCCCAACGGTGTGCTCAACATCTCCAAGGACAACCACCAGGGCTTCGACGAGCGCGCCCGCGTGATGGGCGTGGTGCGCAATGGCAAGTTCTCCTACGCGGACGCGGCGGAGAAAAAATAGGGACGACATAGTCCCGTACGGTTCGTAACGAGTGCTCACCCGCCATAGGGCGGGACGGGGAAAAGCAGGCTTCGGCCTGCTTTTTTTCGTCCATATCATTAGAGGTGAAATGATTTAATGTCGTATCATTTTTAGCGAAGCCATGTACCTAGAAATAAATCCGGGAGAAATAAGACCATGATCGTCCAACGCACCCGCCGCGTCCTGCTGGCCCTGAGCCTGGGCCTGCTGGCCGCCTGCTCCGACTCCGGCTCGGACAAGCCCGCACAGGGGGCCAGCGCGCCCGCCGCTGGCGGCGACACGCTGGCCGCCGCCAAGGCCGCCGGCAAGATCCGCATCGGCTACGCCAACGAGGCGCCGTTCGCCTTCATGGACAGCAAGGAAGCCAAGGTCACCGGTGAATCGGTCGAAATCGCGCGGGTGGTGCTCAAGCGCATGGGCATCAACGAGGTCGAAGGCGTGCTGACCGAGTTCGGCTCGCTGATCCCGGGTTTGCAGGCCAAGCGATTCGACATCATCGCGGCGGGCATGTACGTGACGCCCGAGCGCTGCGGCCAGGTGGCGTTCTCGAACCCGACCTATGGCGTGGGCCAGGCGTTCCTGGTCAAGCAGGGCAACCCGAAGAACCTGCACAGCTACGAGGACGTGGTCAAGAACCCGGACGCCAGGCTGGGCGTGGTGGTGGGCGCCATCGAAGCCGAATACGCGTCCAAGGTGAAAGTGCCGGCCGGCCAGATCGTGGTGTTCCCGGATGCCGTGAGCGCGCTGTCCGGCGTGCAGGCCGGCCGCGCCGACGCCTACGCGGCCACCGCGTTGACGGTCAACGACCTGATGGGCAAGACCAACGACGGCAGCGGACTGGAGAAGGCCGAACCGTTCACCGATCCGGTGATCGACGGCAAGGGCGTGCGCGGCTACGGCGCCTATGCCTTCCGCACGGACGACAAGGCCTTTGCCGACGCCTTCAATGCCGAACTGGCCAAGTTCATTGGCACTGACGAGCACAAGAAACTGGTGGCGCCGTTCGGCTTCACGCCCGAGGAACTGCCCAAGGACGTCACGGCCGCCAAGCTCTGCGCCGGGCAATAGGGGGCGCCGATGCAGCTCATATCCGAACATATCGCCGAGCTGGTGCCGCCGCTGCTGGAAGGCCTGGCGGTGACGCTGGAAATCATGGCGGGCGCCGTGGTGCTGGCGGTGCCGCTGGCGCTGGCGGCAGGGGTGGGGCGCCTGTCGACGCTGCGGCCGGTGCGCTGGCTGGCGTCGATCTATGTCGAGGTGTTCCGCGGCACGTCGGCGCTGGTGCAATTGTTCTGGTTCTATTTCGTGCTGCCGCTGTTCGGCGTGCAGCTGCCGGCCATGCTGGTGGGCATCGTGGTGCTGGCGCTCAATGCCGGCGCCTATGGCGCCGAGGTGGTGCGCGGCGCGATCCGCGCGGTGCCGCCGGGCCAGCGCGAGGCTGGCGTGGCCCTGAACCTGACGCGCGGCCAGATCATGCGCCGCATCGTGGTGCCGCAGGCCATTCCTGCCATGCTGCCGCCGGCCGGCAACCTGCTGATCGAACTGCTCAAGAACACCGCGCTGGTGTCGCTCATCACCATCACCGACCTGACCTTCCGCGGCCAGCTGCTGCGCAGCGAAACCCTGCGCACCACCGAGATCTTCACGCTCATGCTGCTGCTCTACTTCGCGGTGGCGCTGCTCATCACCGCCGGCGTGCGCCTGCTTGAACGGAGGGTCCGCGTCCGATGAAACCGATATTCGACTGGTCCTTCGCGCTGGATATCCTGCCCACGCTGGGCTCGGCGCTGGTCATCACCATCCAGGCCACGGTGCTGGGCATGCTGGTGGCCGTGACGCTTGGCCTGGCGCTGGCGCTGCTGCGGCGCTCGCGCCTGGCGCTGCTGTCCTTGCCCACGGCCTTCGTGATCGAGTTCGTGCGCAGCACGCCGCTGCTGGTGCAGATGTATTTCCTGTTCTACGTGCTGCCCCTGACCGGGGTGCAGATGTCGCCCCTGGCGACCGGCATCGTGGCGCTCGGGCTGCACTACGCCACCTATTGCGCCGAGGTCTACCGCGCCGGCATCGAGGCGGTGCCGCGCGGCCAACTGGAAGCGGCGCGGGCGCTGAACATGTCGCCGTGGCGCACGGCCGTGGGCGTGGTGCTGCCGCAGGCGATCCCGCCGGTGGTGCCGGCGCTGGGCAACTACCTGGTGGCCATGTTCAAGGACACGCCGCTGCTGTCGGCGATCACGGTGGTCGAGTTGCTGCAGCAGAGCAAGATGATCGGCTCCACCACCTTCCGCTACACCGAGCCCCTGACGCTGGTCGGCGTGCTGTTCCTGGCGTTGAGCCTGATCGCGGCCTGGGGCGTGCGCGGCCTGGAGGCCCGCCTGCAACGATATGGAGGAAAGCGATGAGTTCCAGCATCACCATCAAGAACCTGCACAAGCGCTATGGCGAGCTGGAGGTGCTCAAAGGCATCAACCTGGAGATCCCGGCGGGCCAGACGGTGGCCGTGATCGGGCCGTCCGGCTCCGGCAAATCGACCCTGCTGCGCGTACTGATGACGCTGGACCAGCCCAGCAGCGGCGAGATCGAGATCGACGGCGAGCCGATGTGGACCGACGCCCAGGGCCGCCCGGCCGGCCCCAATTCCGAGCACCTGCGCAAGGTGCGCGGCAAGATCGGCATGGTGTTCCAGCACTTCAACCTGTTCCCGCACATGACCGCGCTGGGCAACGCCATGGAGGCGCCGGTGCACGTGCTGGGGCTGTCGCGCGACCAGGCCCGCGAGCGCGCGGTGGAATATCTGGAAATGGTCGGCCTGGGCGACAAGCTCGACGTCTATCCGGCGCAGCTGTCGGGCGGCCAGAAGCAGCGCGTCGGCATCGCCCGCGCGCTGGCGATGTGCCCGGAGATCATGCTGTTCGACGAGGTCACCTCGGCGCTCGACCCGGAACTGGTGGGCGGCATCCTGCAGATCCTGCGCGACCTGTCGGCGCGCAAGAGCATGACCATGATCATCGTCACCCACCAGATGAAGTTCGCCGAGCGCAGCTCGGACCGCACGCTGTTCTTCGACCAGGGCAACATCGTCGAGGACGCCGAATCGCAGACGCTGTTCAGCGATCCGAAGGAGGCGCGCACCCGGCAATTCCTGGACAGCGTGATCGAGGGGCAATAAGCCGCGGTAATAAGGGGCGGGCCTAAAGGACGGGCCTAAAGGGCGGGCCTCGTCCCGCCCTAAATCCCCACGCGGGCGTCGGGATTGGCCGCGCGGGCGGATGCCGGCGCTATGCTGTGCATCCGCGTCCATCGCCCGGAGCCTTACGCATGAGTCATCTTTTCAGTCCCACGTCAGTCGGCAATGTCGAACTGGCCAACCGCATCGTCATCGCGCCCATGTGCGAGTACTCGGCCGACGAGGGCCGCGCCACCGACTGGCACATGATCCACCTGGGCCACCTTGCGCTGTCGGGCGCGGCGCTGCTGTTTACCGAAGCCACCGCGGTCGAGGCCGACGGCCGCATCTCCCCGGGTGACCTGGGCCTCTGGTCCGACGAGACCGAGGCCGCGCTGGGCCGCGTGGTGCAGGCGGTGCGCCGTTATTCGCCCATCAAGCTCGGCATCCAGCTGGGCCACGCCGGCCGCAAGGCGTCCAGCCATGCGCCCTGGGAGGGCGGCCAACTGGTGCCGCCGGAGCAGGGCGGCTGGCAGGGCTGGGCGCCTTCGGCGCTGCCGCACAATGCCTCCGAGCCGGCGCCACGCGCGCTTGACGCCGCTGGCCTGGCGCGGGTGCGCGACGCCTTCGTCGACAGCGCCCGCCGCGCCATCCGCCTGGGCTTCGATGCCATCGAACTGCACGCGGCCCACGGCTATCTGCTGCATCAGTTCCTGTCGCCGCTGGCCAACCAGCGCGACGACGAATACGGCGGTTCGCTGGAGAACCGCATGCGCTTTCCGCTGGAAGTGTTCCGCGCGGTGCGCGAAGTGACGCCGTCGTCGGTGGCGCTGGGCGTGCGGGTGTCGGCCACCGACTGGGTCGAGGGCGGCTGGGACCCGGCGCAGACGGAGGCGTTCGCGCTGCGGCTCAAGGAATTGGGCTGTGAGTTCATCGACGTCTCCAGCGGCGGCGTGTCGCCGCTGCAGAAGATCCCGGTGGGGCCGAACTACCAGGTGCCGTTCGCCGACGCCCTCAAGCGCGCGGTCGGCCTGCCCACCATCACGGTGGGCCTGATCACCGAGGCGCAACAGGCCGAGGACATCCTGGCGCAAGGCCAGGCCGACATGGTGGCGCTGGCGCGTGGCATGCTGTACGACCCGCGCTGGCCCTGGCATGCCGCCGCGCAACTGGGCGGGCAGGTCGCCGCGCCGCGCCAGTACTGGCGGTCGCAGCCGCGCGAGCTGAAGGAACTGTTCGGCGAGACGCGCTTCGGCCAGCGCTAGCGCGCGACCGTCGTCCAAAGAAAAACGCCGCGTGACGCGGCGTTTTTCATGGGCGGACGGTGCGCGCTTACAGGCGCGAATACGCCGCTTCCAGTTCGCGATGCAGGATCTCCGCGAAGTCGGCGCGGGCGGCGTCGTGCTGCGACAGCAGGCGCGCCAGCACCACGTTGTCCTCTTCGCCGTTCCAGATCTTGATGTAGGTGCCTTCCTTGTAGCCATGTTGCTGGCGGAAGATGTTCAGCACGTTCTTGGAAACGTACTGGGTGTAGGCATCGTTCCAGCTCATCTCGCAGGCGGTCATGCTCTGCTCGAGCAGCTTGAAGCTGGCGCGGCCACACACCGCCAGGCCGCCGATCAGTTCCAGCAGTTCGGGCACGTTCAGGCTGGCCAGCGCGTAGCTCTTGCCGTCCAGCGTGATCGAGGCGGGGCCGGCCAGGTCGGCCACCAGCGCGGCGGCGGCGGCGTTGACGTCGCCCTTGGCCTGCACGATGGTGTGCGACAGGTAGAAATGCAGGATGTCGACCAGTTCCATCTGCACCTGCGGCAGGTCGATGGTCTGCTTCTTCCACCACTTCCAGCCGTAGTGCTCCAGGGCCTCGGCCGATTCGACGAAGGCGGCGCGCAGGAAGCGGGCGCCGCCGTTGATCCAGTCCGGATTGATCATGCTGTTCAGGTCGCCTTGCAGCTTCAGCATCGTGGCCGCCTGGGCCTGGTTCAATCCGACAACGTTATTCACTTTCACTCCGGTATTCGTGGGGTCTGTTCGACAGCGGCGGAAATGTTAGCACCATTGCCGCCGCTGCCGCGTCCGCTCACGCATCCTTGCGGTACGACGAGGTCTTGAGCGGCGGCAGCTTTTCCAGCGGCCGCTTGCGCGGGTCGCGGGCGCCGCTGGCCGCCTTGAACAGCATCAGCGCGAAGAAGCCCAGGAATACCGCCGGCATGAAGTCGTCCAGGTCGAAGCGCGGCGCGTGCAGCGCCTTGAAAGCGATGTTGACCGCGGCCCAGCCGGCTACCGCGCCGGCGATGGTCAGGAAGATGCCTTGCTTGCGCTGGCGCGCGCGCTTGGCCAGCGAGACCGCCTCGGCGTCGGTCTGGCCGGGGGCGACGGTGGGCGGCACGCTATCGGCGCGGCGCGATTGCAGCGGCGGCGGGGCCGTCTTGCCCCAGGTCAGGTCGTTCAGGGAGCCCTGGCTCGGCACGGGCGCGGGCGTCGACGCGGGCGTGGCGGCCGGCGCGGCGCCCTGGCGCTTGGCCTCGGCCTTGCCCGGCACCCGGCCGGGCGTGGCCCCGCCCGCGCGTGACAGATTCTCGATGTAGCGCGCGAAGTCGCCGTCTTTGGGCTCCAGGTCGATGGCCATGCCGTTCTCCGCTAGTTGCCGCGACGGATGCGCGCCGGCTGCCGGCGCTTGCGCATCATCGCGACCAGAAGTCCGCATCCTAGCAGCACTGAGAAGCCCGCGCCGATCATCATGGCGATCTGCTGCGCGTTCTCGGCGGCGCCCAGGCTGCGCGCGGTGATGTAGCCCGGCGCCAGCATCAGTGGCATCCACAACACGGCCGACAGCACGTTGGCCATCTGGAAGCGGCCATGGGCCATGCCCATGACGCCCGCCACGGTCGGAATGGTCGAGCGGATCGGGCCCAGGAAGCGGCCGATCAGCACCGAGGCGAAGCCATAGCGGTAGAAGAACAGCCGGGCGCGGGCGACGGCGGTGCGCTGCTGCTTGAGCGGCCAGCGGCGCAGCACGCTGGGGCCGGCCCAGCGGCCCAGCGCGTACGACAGGGCGTCACCGACGATGGCGCCGGCGATGCCCCAGGCCAGGATGCTCCACGGATCGAGCGTGCCCGCGCCGATCAGGCCGCCAGTCAGCAGCATCAGCGCGGTCGCGGGGATGAACAGGCCCAGCAACACCATCGATTCCCCCAGGGTGAGCAGGAAAGTGATGGGGCCGGCCCACGCCTGGTTGGTTTCGATCAGCACGCCGATCTTGTCGATGTATTGGTCCATGAGGCGGAAGTTGAAAATTAGCTGAACGTAATCGGGTATCTTAACGCCTGCATGGTGGAGCCGCGTGAAACATGCGCTCTATCGAAGGCTATCGTCGGAGTTCTATGGATTCGGTTACACAAGCCGTGCTGGGCGCGGGCATACAGGGGGCGCTGCTGGGGCGCGTGCAGGGCCGGCGTGCGCTGATCTACGGCGCGGCGCTGGCGACGGTGCCGGACCTGGATGTGTTGATGCGCTACCCCGACCCCGTCTCACTGATGACGTACCATCGCGGTTTCTCGCATTCGATCTTCGTGCTGACCGGTCTGGCGGCGCTGCTGACCTGGCTGATCCGCAAGTACTGGCCGCAGGCGCAGTACAGCGCGGGACGCCTCTTCCTGACGTTGTGGCTCGTACTGGTGACGCATCCCGTGCTGGACGCGTTCACGGTCTACGGGACGCAGTTGTTCTGGCCATTGCCGTCGATTCCGGAAAGCTGGTCGGCGATCTTCATCATCGATCCCGTGTATACCGTGCCGCTGCTGCTGGCGGCGGTCTACGCGCTGATCGCGGGTTTGACGCCGGGCGCTCGCCGCCTGCTGGCCGCCGCGCTGGTCTTCAGCACGACCTACCTTGGCTTCGGACTGGCCGGCCGCATCGCCGCGGAAGATCGGGTGCGCGAGGCCATGCAGGCGCAGGGCATCGCCGTTACCGAATTGCGCGCCGTGCCCATGCCGCTGAACACGCTGTTGTGGCGTGTCATCGCCAAGACGCCCGATGGCCATTACTACGAGGCCGTCAGCAGCTGGTTCGACCGTGAACCGCCGGAATGGCTGCGCCTGCCGCTCAATCCGCAACTGGGCCATGCGTTGGCGGACATGCCGCTGCTGCAGCGCCTGCGCTGGTTCACCGATGATTGGCTGCGCTATGACGCCGTGGGCGACGCGCTGGTGGTGACCGACCTGCGAATGGGCGTGGCGGGACATTACAACTTTCGCTTCAAGATGGCCGAGCGCGACGCCGACGGCGGCTGGCGGCCCGTGACCCCGTCGGGCTGGCCGGGCGCCCGGGGCGGCTGGGCCGAATTCAAGCTGGTGCTGGCGCGCATCCTGCATGCGCAACCGCCGCTGCCGCTGGCGCAATGGGCGCAGACCGCGACGCGCTGACCGCGGCGCGTGGCGCTGTCTGGCAGGCCCGCCCGCTTCGGCGGGCTTTTTTTTCGTCCAGCCAGGTGGGCGAGGGGCGGCGCGGTCGTCGCCGGGGGGGCGTGACCTGGGGCCGTCCCGTATTGACCATAAATCCGCCGTTGCATTATTCTTGTTCGATATTAAGGAACAGTAGTTCCGTTTATTGGAACAAGATGAGTATTCTCGATGGCGTGCAGCGCGTGCTGGCGCTTTACGCGGAAGGCGCCGTGGAACTGAGCTTCACCGACGTGGCGCAGCGCCTGGCGATGCCCAAGAGCACCGCGTCGCGCCTGCTGAACCAGATGCAGCATTACGGACTGCTTGACCAGGACGCGGCCACGCGCCGCTATCGCGCCGGCGCCTTGCTGTCACAAGCGGTGCGCGCGAGCCAGGCCGCCACGCCGCTGGACGAAGCCTGCCGCAAGGTGCTTGCGCGCCTGTCCGACGACAGCGGGCTGACTGCGTACCTGTCCACCCTGAATCAGCGTGAAACGGTGGTGCTGCAGCGCTTGAACGGTTCGCATCCGGTGCAGGTGCTGTCGCCGCCGGGTTCGCGCCGTGCCGCCTCGGGCACGGCAATGGGCCGCGCCCTGCTGTCGCGCCTGACCCAGGATGAGTTCGACGCGCTGTACGGTGCCGATCCGGCCCAGCCGCTGCCGGTGGAGGGCAAGGACTGCCCGGCCACCGTGGGCGAACTGGCGCAGCGCGTGGCCCAGACCCGCGCCGACCACTACGGCGTCGCCATCGACCAGGCCATGCCCGGCATCGGCGCCGTGGCGGCGGCGGTGCGCGATCCGGACAGCGGCGAATTGCGCGGCCTGTGCCTGTCTTTCGTTTCCTTCCAGGTCGACGCCGCCCGTGTGGCCGCGCTGCGTGATTCGCTCATGCGACAGGTCGCGGCGCTGGGGCGCGAATTGAACGATCCCTATTGGCTGGCCTGATGGCCCGGCTTCCCACCGATTGACCCTATTGCCCCATCCGGCCGCCTGCGCGCGGCGCTCCGACTTTCCCGATTCCACGGAACCCCACTCATGAATCTCCTGCTTCTCAGCAATTCCAGCAGCGACGCCGGCTACCTGGTCCATGCCCTGCCCGATATCCGCGAACTGATCGCCGCGCTGCCCGCCGGCGCGCCGGCGGTGTTCGTGCCGTACGCGGGTGTCACCCGCAACTGGGATGACTACACCACGCTGGTCACCACGGCGCTGGCCGACACCGGCCTGGACATCCAGCCGCTGCACCGCGCTGCCGACCCGGCGGCCGCGCTGGAGAAGGCCGCCGTCATCATTGTCGGCGGCGGCAATACCTTCAACCTGCTCGGTCAACTGCGCCGTCAGGGGCTGCTGAGCGTGGTGGCGCGCCGCGTGCGCGAGGGCGCGGCCTACCTGGGCTGGAGCGCGGGCTCGAACCTGGCGTGTCCCAGCATCTGCACCACCAACGACATGCCGATCACCGATCCCGGCGGCTTCGACGCGCTCGGCCTGCTGTCCTTCCAGATCAATCCGCACTACACCAATGCCCACCCGCCCGGCCATCGCGGCGAAACCCGCGCACAACGCCTGGCCGAGTTCTGCACGTTGAATCCGACCATCCCGGTGCTCGGCCTGCCCGAAGGCAGCGCGCTGCGCGTGCGCGATGCCGCCATCACGCTGGTCGGCCCGCATGATGCGCCGCTGTTCGTCGGCAGCGCCGAGCCGCGCGTGTTCGCGCCCGGCCCGCTGGAGATCCCGGCATGAAGCAGGTCATCGACACCATCGAACTGCTGTCCTCCGCGCATATCACGGGCGAAGCGGTGGCGCAGGTACTGCGCGCGGCCGGCGATTGCGAGGTCGAAGTCACGCCGCTGGCGCGAGACGGCGCGGCGACGGAGTTCCTGTCCATCGTCATTCCCGGCGCCGATCCGGCCGCGCCCCAACTGGGCATCGTCGGCCGCCTGGGTGGCATCGGCGCGCGCCCGGCCGTCACTGGCCTGGTGTCCGACAGCGATGGCGCAGTGGTCGCCATCGCCTCGGCGCTCAAGATCATGGCCATGGCGCGCCAGGGCGATGTGCTGCCCGGCACCGTGCGCATCCGCACCCACATCTGCCCGCGCGCCGGCACCCGTCCGCACCATCCGGTGCCGATGATGCGGTCGCCGTTCCCGATGCGCGAAATGATGTCGCACGAAGTCGACCCGCGCATGGATGCGATCCTGTCGGTGGATACGACCCGGGGCAACCGACTGGTGAACCGGCGCGGCGTGGCGCTGACGCCCGTTGCCAAACAGGGTTATCTGTTGCGCATTCCCGAGACCATGCTGGACGTGATGGGCTGGGTCAGCGGCGAGCTGCCATCGACGCTGCCGCTGACCACGCAGGACATCACGCCCTATGAAAATGGCTTGTGGCACGTCAATTCGCTGATGCAGCCGGCCATCGTCACCGATGCGCCGGTGGTGGGCGTGGCGCTGACCGCGCAGACCACCGTGCCCGGTTGCGCCACGGGCGTGACCAATGCCGTCGACGCCGACGTGGCGATGCGTTTCTGCATCGAGATCGCCAAGCTCTTCGGGCAGGGCGCCATGACATTCTTCGACGCCGCCGAATGGGCGGCGCTGCAAGGCCGCTATGGCTCCATGGCGCACCTGCAGACCACCGGCCGCGAGCCGGGGGCGGCGCAATGAGCGCGCTTCGCGCGCGCCGCGTGGCGTTCTTCACTATCGGCCAGTCGCCGCGCAGCGATGTGGTGCCGGAAATGGCGCCGCTGCTGGGTGAACACGTGCGCATCGACGAGTTCGGCGCGCTCGACGGCCTGGATGCCGCCGGGCTGGCCGCGCTGGCGCCGCGCCCGGGCGAATATCGCTTCGCCACGCGCATGCGCGACGGCAGCCAGATCGAACTGGACGCCGCTGCCGTCGAGGCCCGGCTGGCGCAGGTGATGCGCGAGGCCGATGCGGCCGGCTACGACGTGCTGGTGCCGCTGTGCACGGGCACCGCGATCGCGCCGATGCGCACGCTGGTGGTCGAGCCGCAGCAGGTCGTCGACCACCTGGTCGCGGGCCTGGCGCAGCACTGCCGCAAGGTCGGCCTGGTGGTGCCGCTGGAAGCCCAGGTCGACGCCTTCCACATGGCCGTGCCGCTGGAATGCGCGACCTCGGTGGTGCACGCCTCCCCCTACGAGGCCGACGCCGGGCGCGCGGCCGAACGTTTCACGCAGGCCGGCCAGGATCTGGCCGACTGTGATTTCGTCGTCATGCACTGCATGGGTTACGCCGAACGCATGCGGCAGGCGGTGGCACAGGCATCGGGTCGCCCGGTCCTGCTGTCCAACCGCCTGGTCGCGCAGGCGCTCGCGCAAATATTGGAATAAGGGAATCGACTTCATGTTCAGCCGTACTTTGCAACGCGCCGTGGGCGCACTGTTCGCCGCCAGCGCCCTGGCGGCCGCGCCGGCCCTGGCCGCCGACGCCTGGAAACCGACCAAGCCGGTGCGCCTGCTGGTGGGCTTCGCGCCCGGCGGCTCCGCCGACACGCTGGCGCGCCTGCTGGCCGAGCCGCTGTCGCAGCGCCTGGGCCAGACCGTGGTGGTGGAAAACCTGGCCGGCGCCGGCGGCAACATCATGGCTTTCCGCCTGTCGCAATCGCAGCCCGATGGCTACACCATCGGTATCGCCGCGGCCGGCTCCATGGCCATCACCCATGTGCTCAACGCCAAGGGCACCAGCTACAAGCCGACCGACTTCACGCCCATCACGCTGGCGGCGGTGCAGCCCAACGTGGTCATCGTCAACAAGGACGTGCCGGCCAACAACCTGGCCGAACTGAAGGACTACTTCCAGAAGACGCCGACCGCCACCTACGGCACCGCCGGCGTGGGCATCTCCAACCACCTGATCGCCGAGACCATGCTGTACAAGCTGGGCGTGAAGGTGCCGCACGCGGCCTACCGTGGCGCGGCGCCCGTCATCACCGACCTGCTGGGCGGCCATATCGCGATGACGATGGACAACATCTCCACCGCCGCGCCGCTGGCGCTGCAGGGCAAGGTCAAGGCCATCGGCGTGGCCTCGCTCAAGCGTTCGCCGCAATTGCCCGACGTGCCCACGCTGGACGAGCAGGGCCTGAAGGGCTTCGACATGCCGACCTGGCAGGGCGTGTTCGCGCCGGCCGGCCTGCCGGCCGACGTGCTGGCCGCCTACTACGCGGCGCTGCAGGACGTGCTCAAGCAGCCCGGCGTGAAGGAGAAGATGGCCGGCCTGGGTTCGGAGCCGGTCACCGGCATGACGCCCGAGCAGTTCGGCCAGTTCCTGGAGAACGACCGCAAGCAGTGGGCCGATATCGTGCGCGCCGCCAACATCAGCCTGGAACAATAAGGCCGCCGCGCGCCGGCCTCGGCGGGCGCCGCAAACAAAAACGCCAGACTCGCGTCTGGCGTTTTTTTTGGCCCGGACGAACGCGGGCGTGTCAGGCCGGCAGCCGGGCCGCGATCTCGGCGATCAGGCGGCGCGCGGCGTCCAGCTTGTCGGCGGCCGGCAGCGGGTGCGCGCCCTGCGCGTCGAACAGCACCAGTTCGGTGGTGTCGGCGTCCATCACCTTGTGCGCCAGGTTGCCCACCAGCAGCGGAATGCCCTTGCGCTGGCGCTTGGCCTCGGCGTGCTCGGCCAGCTTTTCGGTCTCTGCCGCAAAACCCACGCACCACGGCCCGTCCTTCAGTTTGGCCACTTCGGCCAGGATGTCGGGATTGGGCTCGAATTCCATCTGCGGCGCGCCGCCGCCTTCGCTGGTCTTCTTCAGCTTCTGGTTGCTGACGTTCTTGACGCGCCAGTCGGCCACGGCCGCCACGGCGATGAAGATGTCGGCGTCGGCGGCGCTGGCCATCACCGCGTCGTGCATCTGCCGCGCCGTCATCACCGACAGGGCGGTGACGCCGCGCGGCACGGGCAGGGCGGTGGCGCCGGTGATCAGCGTGACGCGGGCGCCGGCTTCGCGCGCGGCGCGGGCCAGGGCGTAGCCGGTCTTGCCCGACGAGCGGTTGCTCAGCACGCGCACCGGATCGACCGGCTCGGAGGTGGGGCCGGCGGTCAGCAGCACGTGGCGGCCGGCCAGCAGCTTGGGCTGGAAGAAGGCGATCAGGTCCGCGAGGATTTCATGGGCTTCAAGCATGCGCCCGTCGCCGGTCTCGCCACAGGCCTGTTCGCCGGCCGACGGGCCCAGGATGCTGATGCCGTCGGCGCGCAGTTGCGCCACGTTGCGCTGGGTCGCCGGGTTGGCCCACATTTCGCGGTTCATGGCGGGCGCGACAAGCAGCGGGCAGGCGCGCGCCACGCACAGCGTCGACAGCAGGTCGTCGGCCATGCCGTGCGCCAGCTTGGCCATGAAGTCGGTGCTGGCCGGCGCGATCAGCACGGCGTCGGCGCCGCGCGTCAGGTCGATGTGCGCCATGTTGTTGGGCACCCGCGGGTCCCAGGCATCGACGAACACCGGACGGCCGGACAGGGCCTGCATGGTCACCGGCGTGATGAAGTGCGTGGCCGCCTCGGTCATCACCACATCGACGACGGCGCCTTGTTCGGTCATGCGCCGCACCAGCTCGGCGATTTTGTAGCAGGCGATGCCACCGGTCAGGCCGAGGACGATGCGTTTGCGGGCGAGGTCGAGCATGGGCGTCGGACGGCGTTTGGATGCCGTCGAATCAGGGAACGGACAGTGATTTTATTCCGCATTGCCACATCGCGCCGTTCGCCATGCGTGCAGGGGGGCTCAAATGGACAAAAACCCGGCCGAGGGCCGGGTTTCGAAGGGGGCGGGGAGGGCGTCAGGCGCGCGGCTTGCGCGCCCGCAGCAGCTCGTCCAGCACCAGCAGCACGGCGCCGCAGCTGATGCCCACGTCCGCCAGATTGAAGGCCGGGAAATACCAGTCGCGCCAGTAGAACAGCAGGAAGTCCACCACGTGGCCATACACCACCCGGTCGATCACGTTGCCGATGGCGCCGCCCAGGATCAGGGTCAGCGCCAGGCAGAAGCGCGGCTGGCCACGGGTGCGGCGCAGGATGACGGTGATGACCACCGCGGCGACGATGCCCAGGCCGGTGAACAGCCAGCGTTGCCAGCCTTCCTCGGATGCCAGGAAGCTGAACGCCGCGCCGCGGTTATACAGCAGCGTGAAGTCGAAGAACGGCAGCAGGTTCAGCCGCTCGCCGTACTGGTACGAGGTGTTGAAGTACACCTTGGTCAGCTGGTCCAGGACGATGATGGCCAGCGCGATGGCCAGCCAGCGGCCCACCCTTGCGGGGGGCGCGCTGGCGGACGCCGCGCTGGCGGTGCCTTGGGGGCCGGCCATGCTCAGGCCTTGTCGCGGGCTTCGCCCGAGCCGAACAGGTTGGACACGCAGCGGCCGCAGATCTCGGGGTGATCCGGATCCTGGCCCACGTCCAGGCGCCAGTGCCAGCAGCGCTCGCACTTCTTGTGCCTGGACGGCGTGACCTCGATGCGGGTCTCGCCTTCGCCGGCGTGCACGGTGGCGCGCGAGACGATCAGCACGAAGCGCAGGTCGTCGCCCAGGCTGGCCAGCAATTGCTGGTCTTCGCCGCTGGCGTACAGGTCGACCTCGGCCTGCAGCGACGAACCGATGTCGCCGGCCGTGCGCACTTCTTCCAGTTTGCGCTGGACTTCGGCGCGGATGGCGCGCAGGCGCGTCCACTTGGCCGACAGGGCCTCGGCGTCGGCGAACGGCGGCAGCGCGTGGTAGACCTCGGTGAAGATGGTGACGCGGGCGGCGTCGGCCTGGTGCTTCAGGGCCGAGCCGACCAGTTCCTTCCAGGCCTCTTCGGCCGTGAACGACAGGATCGGCGCCATCAGCTTGAGCAGCGTCTGGGTGATGTCCAGCAGCGCGGTCTGGGCCGAGCGGCGGGCCACGCTGTCCACCTTCGAGGTGTACAGGCGGTCTTTCAGGATATCCAGGTAGAACGCGCCCAGGTCTTCCGAGCAGAACGTCTGCAGGCGCGAAACCGCCGGGTGGAAGTCGTAGCGTTCGTAGTGGCCCTGCACCTCGGCCTGCATCTGCGCCGTCATGGCCAGCGCATAGCGGTCGATCTCGAACAGCTCGCCGTAGGGCACGGATTGCGACACGGCGTCGAAGTCGGCCAGGTTGGCCAGCAGGAAGCGCAGCGTGTTGCGGATACGGCGGTAGCCTTCGACCACGCGCTTGAGGATTTCGTCGGAGATCGACAGCTCGCCCGAGTAGTCGGTGGAGGCGACCCACAGGCGCAGGATTTCGGCGCCCAGCGAATCGGACACCTTTTGCGGCGCGATCACGTTGCCGACCGACTTGCTCATCTTGCGGCCCTGGCCGTCCACCACGAAGCCGTGCGTCAGCAGGGCCTTGTAGGGCGGCTGGCCATACAGCATGCAGCCGGTCAGCAGCGAGGAATGGAACCAGCCGCGGTGCTGGTCGGAGCCTTCCAGGTAGAGATCGGCGGGCCAGCCCAGTTCGGCGCCGTGCGAGCCGGCGAAATCGCCGTCCTTGCCGCCCAGCACGGTGGCGTGGGTGCTGCCCGAGTCGAACCACACGTCCAGCGTGTCGCGGTTCTTTTCGTATTGATCGGCTTCGTCGCCCAGCAGCTCGCGCGGGTCCAGCGTCTGCCAGGCCTCGATGCCGCCTTGCTCGACGCGTTGCGCGACCTGTTCCAGCAATTCGGAGGTGCGCGGATGCAGCGCGCCGGTTTCCTTGTGCACGAAGAAGGCCATCGGCGTGCCCCACTGGCGCTGGCGCGACAGGGTCCAGTCCGGACGGTTGGCGATCATGGCGTGCAGGCGGGCGCGGCCCCAGGCCGGGTAGAAGGCCGTGGCGTCGATGCCGGCCAGCGCCGATTCGCGCAGGGTCGGGCCGCCGTCCTTGGGCTGCACGTCCATGCCGGCGAACCACTGGCTGGTGGCGCGGTAGATGATGGGCGTCTTGTGGCGCCAGCAGTGCATGTAGCTGTGCTTGTGCTTTTCGACGTGCATCAGCGCGCCGGCTTCCTTCAGGGCCTCGACGATCTTGGGGTTGGCGTCCCAGATCGACAGGCCGCCGAACAGCGCCAGGCTGTCGACGTACTTGCCGTCGCCCATGACCGGGCTGATGAAGTCGGTGTCCTTCATGCCGTGCTCCTTGCACGAGATGAAGTCCTCGATACCGTAGGCGGGGGCCGAGTGCACCACGCCAGTGCCCGAGTCAGCCGTGACGTACTCGCCCAGGTAGACCGGGGCCTTGCGGTCGTAGGCGGCTTCGAACTGCGCCAGCGGATGGCGGAACTCGATGCCCGACAGCGCCGCGCCCGGGGCCGTGGCGATGACTTCGCCTTCCAGGTTCCAACCCTTCAGGCAGGCCTCGACTCGGTCGCGCGCGATCAGCAGCAGCGGGCCGAACTTGGGGGCGGGCGACACGCGCACCAGCGCGTATTCGATTTCGGGGTGCAGGTTCAGCGCCTGGTTGGACGGGATGGTCCAGGGCGTGGTGGTCCAGATGACGATGGCGCCGTCGTCGACCTTGTCCAGGCCGAAGGCCTTGGCCAGCTTGTCGTGCTCGGCGAACGGGAAGGCCACGTCCACCGCCGGGTCGACGCGGTCGGCGTATTCGACCTCGGCCTCGGCCAGCGCCGAGCCACAGTCGAAACACCAGTTCACGGGCTTGAGGCCGCGGAACACGTAGCCCTTGTCCAGGATGCGGCCCAGGGCGCGGATCTCGTCGGCTTCATTGCTGAAGTTCATCGTCATGTAGGGACGATCCCACTCGCCCAGCACGCCCAGGCGCTTGAAGTCCTTGCGCTGGCGGTCGATCTGCTCGAGCGCGTAAGCGCGGGCCTTGGACTGCACCTCGGCCACCGGCAGGTGCTTGCCGTACTTCTTCTCGATCTGGATCTCGATCGGCATGCCGTGGCAATCCCAGCCCGGCACGTAGTGCGCGTCGTAGCCGGCCATGTTGCGGCTTTTGACGATGATGTCCTTCAGGATCTTGTTGACCGCGTGGCCGATGTGGATGTCGCCGTTGGCGTAGGGCGGACCGTCGTGCAGCACGAAGCGCGGACGGCCGCGGCTGGCGGCGCGGATCGCCTGGTAGACGTGGTTTTCCTCCCACTGCGCAATCCAGGCGGGCTCGCGCTTGGCGAGGTCGCCCCGCATGGGGAAGGGGGTATCGGGCAGGTTGAGGGTCTTTTTATAGTCCATGAACGGCAAAATAGGCGCGCGCGTTTCGCGCGTCTTCGGCGATGGCGGCAGTCAGGGAAGGGAGATCAGGAAATTTTTCTTCGTCCCGCAGCTTTTGCAGGAATTCGACACGCACGAGTTTACCGTATGCGTTGATGGTCTCGTCGAGCAGGTGCGCTTCCAACAGCACGCGTCCGCGGTCCTCGACGGTCGGGCGCACGCCCAGGCTGGCCACCGCCGGCAGGGCGCGCTCGGCCAGGCCATAGACCTGCACCACATAGATGCCGGAGCGGGCCGCGCAGCGCTCGGCCACCCGCAGGTTCATGGTCGGATAGCCCAGGGTGCGGCCCAGCTTCTGGCCGTGGATCACGTGACCGCTGATATGGAAGGGGTGGCCCAGCAGGTGGCGGGCCCGGTCCAGGTCGCCCACCGCCAGGGCGGTGCGCACTTCCGAGCTGGAAATGCGGTGGCCGTGGCGGTCGGTGACGTCGGCCAGGGTCTGCACCTCGAAGCCATGGCGCAGGCCGGCTTCGCGCAGCAGGTCGATGTCGCCGCTGCGCTTGTGGCCGAAGCGGAAGTCCTCGCCCACCAGCAGCCACTTGGTATCCATCCCCCGCACCAGCAGGTTCTCGATGAAGGCGTTGGCCGACATTTCGGCCAGGCGGGCGTTGAAGCGCTCGACCACGACCTGGGAAACGCCATAGCGGGCCAGCGCCGCCAGCTTGTCGCGCAGCCCGGAAATGCGGGTGGGCGCCAGCTCGGGACGCTGGTTCAGCGTGGCGAAGTACTCGCGCGGGTGCGGCTCGAAGGTCATCACGGCGGGCGTCAGGCCGCGGTCGCGCGCGACCTGGCAGACGCGCGCCAGCATGGCCTGGTGTCCTCGGTGGACGCCGTCGAAATTGCCGATGGTCAGCGCGCTGGGAGCGCGCTGGGCGGGCGGCGGAAGGGATCGGTGGATGCGCAGCGGTGGTTTCACGAGCGAGAGTTTACAATTTTGGGTTACGGGATTGTTCGTCATCCCCAATTTGGATCGCTCATCTTGCCGGAAACTTCTACACCACCGCGCCGCATCGTCATCCTGATCTCGGGACGAGGCAGCAACATGCAGGCGTTGGTCCAGGCCTGTCGCCAACAGGGCTGGCCCGCCACGATTGCCGCCGTGATCGCCAGCCGGCCGGACGCCGCCGGCCTGGAATGGGCCGCGGCCCAGGGCATCGCCACGGCGGCGCTGTACCACAAGGACTATGCCAGCCGCGAAGCGTTCGACGCCGCGCTGGCCACGGAAATCGACCTGCACGCGCCGGACTACGTCATCCTGGCCGGCTTCATGCGGGTGCTGACCCCCGGCTTCGTCAATCGCTACAGCGGCCGCCTGGTCAACATCCATCCGTCGCTGCTGCCGGCGTTCCCGGGGCTGCACACGCACGCCCAGGCGCTGGCCACCGGGGTGCGGGTGCATGGCTGCACCGTGCATTTCGTGACGCCGGTGCTGGACCATGGCCCCATCATTGCCCAGGGCTGCGTACCGGTCCTGGCCGGCGATACGCCGGAAAGGCTGGCCGAACGTGTGCTGGAAGTCGAACACCAGGCTTTTCCAACCGCCGTGCGCTGGCTGGCCGAGGGCCGGGTTACCCTGACGAATGACCACCGGGTGGACGTGCAGGGCGATCCTGATCGCCTGTTCACCTGGTCCGCGGCGGCCTGAGCCGACGCCAGCCGCGCAGCCGGGCCGCCGATGGCCCTGAATCGCATTTATCGGGCGGCATGTGTCCGCCCCACTGGAATACACCATGAGCAAACCCCAATCCCCGCGTTCCCGCCCGGCAGCCGCCGGCGGACGCTCCGCCGAAGGGCGCGACGGCCGCTCCTTCTTCTCGCGTCCCAAGGGCGAGGCCCGCGCCGCCCAGGAGCGCGCGCCACGCCCCGAGCGCGCCGCCAGCGGCCGCGAAGGCCGTCCCGACGAGCGCCGCGACAGCCGTCCGGCTCCGCGCCCCTCCTATGAGGCGCCGCGCGGCGAAGGCCGTGGCGAACGCGGTTCCTTCGGCGGCGATCGTCGCGAAGGCTCGGGCCGCCCGACGCCGCGCCCTTCCTACGAAGGCGGCCGTGGTGAAGGCCGTGGCGAGCGTGGCGCTTACGGGTCGGACCGTCGTGAAGGCCAGGGCCAAGGCCGTGGCGGTGAGCGGGGTTCCTTCGGTTCGGACCGCCGTGAAGGCTATGGCCGCCCGGATTCGCGCCCGTCCTACGGCGCTTCGCGCGGCGAAGGCCGTGGCGGCGAGCGCGGTTCCTTCGGTTCGGACCGCCGCGAAGGCCAGGGCCGTCCGGATTCACGCCCCGCTTATGACTCTCAGCGCGGCGAAGGCCGGGGCGGTGAGCGCGGTTCCCACGGTTCGGACCGCCGCGAAGGCTACGGCCGTCCGGATTCGCGTCCGTCCTACGGCACCCCGCGCGGCGAAGGCCGGGGCGGCGAGCGCGGTTCCTTCGGTTCAGACCGCCGCGAGGGCTTTGGCCGTCCGGATTCGCGCCCGTCCTACGGCGCCCCGCGTGGCGAAGGCCGTGGCGGCGAGCGCGGTTCCTTCGGTTCGGACCGCCGCGAAGGCTTTGGCCGTCCGGATTCGCGCCCGTCCTACGGCGCCCCGCGCGGCGAAGGCCGCGATGGCGAGCGTGGCTTCCAAGGTTCCGACCGTCGCGAAGGCCAGGGCCAGCGTGATGCGGCCCCGCAGAAACCGCAATTCAACCGGCCGCGCCTGTCGTATGCCGCCAGCCGCATCGACCAGGTGCAGCGTGTGCTGGGCGAGATCCTGCAATGGACCTACCCGGCCGATGCGGCCCTGTCGCACTGGCTGCGTGGCCATCCCGGCCTGGGCGCGCGCGACCGCTCGGAAGTGGCCGAAGCCGTCTACGACGTGCTGCGCCACCTGCGCCGCTACCGCCAGTTCGGCGAAAGCGGCGTGGGGCCGGCTTCGCGCCGCCTGGCCATCCTGGGCCTGGCCGCCACGCTGGGCAGGGAAACGCTGCAGGAGGGCCTGGACCCGGCCGAAGCCGAATGGCTCCAGCGCGTCCTGCAGATCGACCTGGCGACGCTGCCGCGCGCCGTGCGCGGCAGCATCCCCGATTGGCTTGACGAGCGCCTGGGCGCCATGGAAAGCCCCGAAACCTTGATCGAAGCGCTCAACCGCCAGGCCAGCCTGGACCTGCGCGTCAATCCGCTCAAGGTCGAACGCGACGCCATGCTGGCCGAACTGCAACAAAGCGCCGGCCGCTACGAACCCGTTGCCATGCCGTATTCGCCCTGGGGCATCCGCATGGAAGGCCGTCCGGCCATTAACCGCTGGCCGCAGTTCGAGAATGGCAGCATCGAGGTGCAGGACGAAGGCAGCCAGTTGCTGGCCTTGCTGGTGGCGCCGCGCCGCGGCGAAATGGTCATCGACTTCTGCGCCGGCGCTGGCGGCAAGACCCTGCTGCTGGGGGCGCTGATGCGCTCGACCGGCCGCCTCTATGCCTTCGACGTCTCGGCGGCCCGCCTGGCGCGCGCCAAGCCGCGCTTTGCCCGCAGCGGCCTGTCGAACGTGGTGCCGGTGGCGATCGAAAGCGAGAACGACGCCCGCGTCAAGCGGCTGGCCGGCAAGGCCCAGCGCGTGCTGGTCGACGCCCCGTGCAGCGGCATCGGCACGTTGCGCCGCAATCCCGACCTGAAATGGCGTCAGCATCCCGAGGCGCTGGCTGAACTGGGCCAATTGCAGGAACGCATCCTCAACAGCGCCGCGCGTTGTGTCGCGCCCGGCGGCCGGCTGGTGTACGCCACCTGCAGCCTGCTGGCCGAGGAAAACGAGGTGCAGGCCGAACGCTTCCTGGCCAGTCACCCCGACTTCGAGCGCATCGACGCGGCCGAGATCCTGGCGGCCCGCTGCGAGAACCTGAAGCTGGAGGGGCCCTACGTCCAGCTGCGACCGGATGTCCACGGCACCGACGGCTTCTTTGCCGCCGTGTTCGAGCGCCGCAAGAAAACGGTTGCGGCTGCCGAAGCCGATGCCGGGGCCGACCTCGGCGCCGAGGCGCCGCTGGAAGAGGGCGCGCTGGCCGTCGAAGGCGTGGAAGACGACGAGGCGGCGCCGATCACGGCCGCCTCCGACGACAAGCCCGCGGCCTGAGTGTGAGACCGGCCCGTGGGGCCGGTCCACGTGGCCAGTCCGTGAAGGCGGTGTGTGAAGGCGGTGTGTGAAGGCGGTGTGTGAGGGCGGTCCGTGAAGCCGGTTCATGAGGCCCGTTCATGAGGCCGAACCCCGAGCCGGCCGTCTTGGCGCCGATTGCGCTGAGGGCGGGTCAGTCGATGGACCGATCCGACCGGCTGTCCACGGACCTGTTCCGACGCCCGGCCTGCGGGGCGAAGGCCGCCGGCTCGCTCAAGGGGCCGGGGCGATGCCGAGCGTGGCGCTATAGCGGCGGATTCCGATGGTCTTGTTCTGGTACTTCACTTCCCAGGCCAGGGAATCGGACCCGGGCTGGTTGGCTTGATAGACCAATTGCGCGATCGGCACTGTCTTATACGCGCAACGTCCGGAATCGCCGGACTGGCCGCGCGTCTGCACGATGCTGGCGACGCCCAGGCGCGGCTGCAGGGTAATGGTGACGCGGGGCGCGCGCAGGGCCAGGCAATCCGATCCGCGGATCTCGTAATAAGACGCCAGCACGGCTATGTCCCCGGTTTTCAGGGACTGGGCGCTAGCGGGCATGGCCAGGGCAACCATCGCGGCAGCCAGGGTGGAAACAAAATAGGGACGGATATTTTCGACGAACATCGTGTAGCGGTGGGAGCGGTGATGGCGGACCGAAGTGTGCGCCAGGCGCGTGGCGGCCGCAAGACAGCGGCTCAGCCTGACAGGAACTTTAACGGCGACGGGCGGCCAAAACCCAGTGGCCATGTGCCGACGATTCCCCGCCAGGATGACGCCAGTGGCGTTGCCGGCGGGCCGCCGCACCGGCCGCGAGCTTGCCGTCAAAAGGTCAAAAACAGGTCAAAAGCAGGGCTTAGTCCTTGATTTCCCTCAAAAACTATTTTGAAACTCCGTTGTCATAACGCGGCAAAGGTAAGCTAAACTTTAGGCACTCTTCAAGCGAGGCTCATTACAGCTTTATGGATTACATCCTCTCCTTCATTGCCGGCGGTCTGACCCAAGCCACTTGGTGGCAGATCGTCGTTTTCACCCTGGTCATGACGCACATCACCATTGTGTCCGTCACCGTCTTCCTGCACCGCAGCCAGGCGCACCGGGGCCTGGATCTGCATCCGGCCGTCATGCACTTCTTCCGCTTCTGGCTCTGGATGACGACCGGCATGGTCACCAAGGAATGGGTTGCCATCCACCGCAAGCACCACGCCAAGTGCGAAAAGGAAGGCGATCCCCATTCGCCCATCCTGTTCGGCATCTGGAAGGTGCTGTTCCGCGGCGCCGAGCTCTACCGCGAAGAATCCAACAACAAGGAAACCATGGCCAAGTTCGGCCACGGCACGCCTGACGACTGGCTCGAACGCAACGTCTACAGCAAGCACAGCCTGTGGGGCGTGCTGACCATGCTCGCCATCGACATCGCCCTGTTCGGCGCGATCGGCGTCACGGTCTGGGCGGTGCAGATGGCCTGGATCCCCTTCTGGGCGGCCGGCGTCGTCAACGGCATCGGCCACTACTGGGGCTACCGCAACTACAACAGCCCGGACACCAGCACCAACGTGTTCCCGTGGGGCATCGTGATCGGCGGCGAAGAGCTGCACAACAACCACCACGCCCACGGCACGTCGGCCAAGTTCTCGGCCAAGTGGTACGAGTTCGACATCGGCTGGTGCTACATCAACATCCTGAAGTTCCTGGGCCTGGCCAAGATCAAGAAGGTCGCGCCCAAGCTCAAGCTGGATGATTCCAAGACCGGCATCGACCTGCGCACGCTGCAGGGCGTGATCACGCACCGCTACGAAGTCATGGCCCGCTACGCGGACGTGATCAAGAGCGCCGCCCGCGAGGAACTCGCCAAGCTGAAGGCCTCGCGCCAGGACGGCAACGCCGATTGCGGCTGGACCAAGCTGCACAAGGTGCGCCGCGCCATCCACCGCAACGAGGACATCCTCCAGCCGGAACAGCTCGAAGCCGTGGACAAGGCCATTGCCCAGAACAAGTCGCTGTCGACGCTGGTGCAGATGCGCCGCGAACTCGGCCGCATCTGGGAGAGCTCCAGCGCCAGCAGCGAACAGCTCCTCCATGACCTGCAGGCCTGGTGCCAGCGCGCCCAGCAAAGCGGCATCGCCGGGCTCGAGCAATTCGCTCAACGTCTGCGCCGCTACGCGGCATGATGCTAGAGAAGCTCAATCCTGAACAACGCGCCGCAGTAACGTTAGAACCGCAGCACGCCCTGGTCCTGGCCGGGGCGGGCAGCGGCAAGACCCGGGTGCTCACCACCCGCATGGCCTGGCTGATTCAAACCGGCCAGGCCTCGCCTTTTGGGCTGCTGGCCGTCACGTTCACCAACAAGGCCGCCCGCGAGATGCTGGCGCGTATGTCGGCCATCCTGCCGATCGATACGCGCGGCCTCTGGATCGGCACCTTCCACGGCCTGTGCAACCGCATGCTGCGCGCGCATCATCGCGACGCCGGCCTGCCGCAGACCTTCCAGATCCTCGACGTCACCGACCAGCTCGCCGCCATCAAGCGGCTGATGAAGGCCAACGGCGTCGACGACGAAAAATACCCGCCGCGCGACGTGCAGCGCTTCATCAACGGCGCCAAGGAAGAGGGCCTGCGCCCCGCCGACGTCGAAGCCTATGACGCGCACCGCCGCCGCCTGATCGAGATCTACCAGCTCTACGAAGCCCAGTGCCAGCGCGAAGGCGTGGTCGACTTCGCCGAGCTGCTGCTGCGCGCCTACGAACTGCTGTCGCGCAACGCGCCGGTGCGCGAGCACTACCAGCGCCGTTTCCGCCACATCCTGGTCGACGAGTTCCAGGACACCAACACGCTGCAGTACAAGTGGCTGCGGCTGCTGGCTGGCGGCGGCGCGGCGATCTTCGCCGTGGGCGACGACGACCAGTCGATCTACGCGTTCCGCGGCGCCAACGTCGGCAACATGTCCGACTTCGAGCGCGACTACGCGCACGGCACCGTCATCCGCCTGGAGCAGAACTACCGTTCGTACGGCCACATCCTGGATTCGGCCAACGCGCTCATCGGACACAACAGCGGCCGCCTGGGCAAGAACCTCTGGACCGACCAGGGCGAAGGCGAACCGGTGCGCGTCATCGAACAGCCCTCGGACGGCATGGAAGCGCAATGGATCGTCGACGAGATCCGTTCGCTGATCCACGAAGGCAGCCTGCGCCGCGAGATCGCCGTGCTCTATCGCAGCAACGCGCAGTCGCGCGTGATCGAACACGCCATCTTCTCGGCCGGCATTCCCTACAAGGTCTACGGCGGCCTGCGCTTCTTCGAGCGCCAGGAAATCAAGCACGCGCTCGCCTACCTGCGCCTGATGGCCAACCCGCACGACGACACATCGTGGATGCGGGTGGTGAATTTCCCCACGCGCGGAATCGGCGCGCGCACGCTGGAACAACTGGCCGACGCGGCCCGCGCGCATGATTCCAGCCTGTACGCGGCGGTGGCGCTGGTGGCGGGCAAGGGCGGCTCCAACCTGGCCCAGTTCGCGCAGTTGATCCATCGCCTGATCGAGGAGACGCGCGATCTGCCGCTGCCCGAAATGGTCGAGCACATGCTCGAGGCCAGCGGCCTGAACGCGCACTACAAGGCCGAGCGCGAAGGCGCCGAGCGCCTCGAAAACCTGAACGAACTGATCACCGCCGCGGCGGTGTTCGCGTCCGAGGAAAACTACGACGGCATGCCCGCTGGCGTGGTGCCCGACCAGGACACCTCCAGCACCTTGATGCCTGGCGTGGTCGACGCCGCGCCAGTGGTGTCCGACGGCCTGACGCCGCTGGCGGCCTTCCTGTCGCATGCCGCGCTCGAAGCCGGCGACAACCAGGCGCAGCAGGGCCAGGACGCCGTGCAGCTCATGACCGTGCACGCGGCCAAGGGCCTGGAGTTCGACGCCGTCTTCATCACCGGCCTGGAGGAAGGCCTGTTCCCGCACGAGAACAGCATCCTGGAGCAATCCGGCCTGGAAGAAGAGCGCCGCCTCATGTACGTGGCGATCACCCGCGCGCGCCAGCGCCTGTACATCAGCCTGGCGCAAAGCCGCATGCTGCATGGCCAGACGCGCTACGCCATGCGTTCGCGCTTTCTCGACGAAATTCCCGAGCAGCACCTCAAGTGGCTGTCGCCCAAGGCCGGCCTGACGCCGTCGCTGAGCGCCGGCGGCGGCTGGAACGGCAATCGCGGCGACGCCTTCGGCCGCAAGCCCACCAACACCATTGCGCCGCGTCAACCGCGCGGCACGGCCTCCGGCGTCACGGTGGGCGACAAGCAGTATCGTGTGGGACAGGGCGTGCACCACGCGCGCTTCGGCGACGGCACCATCGTCAGCCTGAGCGGCGCGGGGCAGGACGCGCAGGCGGAAATCCATTTCCGCGATGTCGGTTCCAAGACGCTGGCTCTCGGCATCGCCAAGCTGGATATCGTTCAAGGTTGATAGACATGGCCAATCAAGACTCCCCGAAAGCCGAACTGGCAGCGCTGCGCGCCGAAGTCGACGAGATCGACCAGCAGATCATCCTGCTGCTGGGCGTGCGTTTTCGCTGCACGGACATGATCGGCGAGCTCAAGCAAGCCAACGACATGGACCTGGTGGACCCGGTGCGCGAAGACCAGCAGGTCCAGCGCATCCGGCGCCTGGCCGAAGAGGCCGGCGTGCCGCCGGCCCTGGCCGAAACCATCCTGCGCGAAGTGATCGACACGGTGGTCGATCACCACACCCGGTTGCGCGAGCGTCCCTACTCGTGATGCGTGGGGGTGGCCGGTGGCCTGCCTGGCCGCCGTCGCCATGCGCAACGGCAGTCCCATGGCCGCGGCTCCAGCCGCGGCCATTCTTTTTTCCGCGGCGTGGGAGGCCGCGCCGCGCCTCGACGAAAAAGCGCCCTGCGCCCAATCTGATTCAGTTGTCGGGCAGAAAGTGATTCCTGCGACGCGGAGCGGGTGGCGTCCGCTATAGGGTTTTCAGGAACGCCAACAGCGCGTCGATCTCGGCCGGGCTCAGGTCGAGCGGCTTGATGTGCTCCGACTTGCGTGGCGCATACGGGTCCGGGGGATCGGCCGGCGGCGCTTCGCGGCCCATGCCGGCGTTGTACATCCGCAGCAGCCCCCGCAGGTCCGGAAACAGGCCGTTGTGCATCCACGGGCCGGCCTGCGCCACGTTGCGCAGGCTCGGCGTGCGGAACCTGCCCAGGTCGGCGGGATCGCGGGTGGCCTCGTAGCGTCCCAGGTCCTGGTTGCGGCGGCCGTAGAACGACAGGCCGATGTTGTGGAACTGGTGGTCGGTGAGCAACGGGCCGTTGTGGCAGTTCATGCAGCGCGCCTGCGTGCGGAACAGGTGCAGGCCCAGTAGTTCGTTATCGTCCAGCGCATCGGCGCGGCCAGCCAGGAATTCATCGAAGCGCGTCTTCTCGGGGCGCAGCGACGCCACGTAGGCGGCCAGTGCGCGCGCCAGGCGGTCGGCGTCGATGGCGGATGCCGTGGTCGATGCCGCAGGCGCTTGAGCTGTCGGTATCATTGCCGCCGATGCCGATGCCGATGCCGATGCCGATGCCGATGCCGATGTCGATGCCGATGTCGATGCCGATGCCGTTGAGCCTGCCGCTGATGAAGCCGGCGCAACTGTTGATGAAGCCGATCCAGTCGCTGGAGAAGACGCCGCCGTCGTGCCGCCGAACGCGTCCAGGAAGCGCGCGGGATACATGTCGGTCTCCCGCAGCCGCGCCACCGCTCCGGCGGCGTCGTGGTTCATTTCCCGTGGGTCATGTAGCGGTCCCATCACCTGCTCCTTCAGGCTGGCCGCGCGGCCATCCCAGAACAGCCGTGGCGCGAACGGCGCGGCATACAGCGGCGTGGAGCGGCGCCGGCCCATCAGCTTGTCCTCGCCCACCGCGAGCGGCAGGCCGTCCGTGAAGGCGCGCTGCGGTTGGTGGCAGGAGGCACAGGAGACTTGGCCCTTGCGTGACAGGCGGGTATCGAAGAACAGCATCTGACCCAGCGCCACGACTGGCGGCCGCGCCACGTCGGCGGCCAGTTCGGCCTGGCCGGGGTTGGCGGCGGTCCATTGCATCGGCGGGTCGGCGGCGGGCGGGACCGGCGCCCATTCATGCCACTGCACGCCGGCGTCGATGGTGGGCGCGGGCCAACCGGCCGCGGGTCCGGAATAGCGCGCGCGCAGGCAGGCGATGTTCCAGCCCGCCGGGTCGCGGCAAGCGGCGGCGCTGGGCGCGATGCCCGATGGCGTGGCGGCGCGTTGCTGGCCAGAAGTGGTGGACGGGGTGGCGAGCACGAGGGCCAGCGGAATGGCATGCAGGAAGGCGGCCAGGGCGTTCTGCCGGAGCCGGGATTTGCCACGCAGGGGCATCGATACGTTCCGTGTCGCGTTGGTGTCAGGCGTAGGACGCTGCGACGATTGCAATACCTCAGCACGCAATCGATGAATAATTTATATGGATATCGATTTTTTGATTGGCGCATGAGGGCCGATGACCCGTGCCAGGCGCCTTTTGATTGGTGCCGCGTCGTGGCTGGCTTTGCCTTGCCGGTCCCTCATTCGCCAAGAAGGCGGAATGCCCCGGCGGGATCCCGCTCGACGATGCCGCGCCGTTCCGCTCGCGACAGCAGGGGTTCCAGGATGTAGTCGATATACGCCACGCCGTTCGGGCCGATCTTGATGCATCCCGCGCTGTCACCCGCCACCGGATAGCCGGTGTAAGCCTCGGCGTCGAGCACGAGCGCGCCGGGGCGGGGGGTGGGATGGGTGGCGGTCAGCAACCGGGTATCGTCGGTGACATGCTTGCGATAGAGATCGCGCGCGGTGTCCTTGAACAAGACCGGTCCGCCCCGCCCGCCGTGGTGCATGACGAAGACGAATTCCCCCAGCGGCATGTCGTCGGGGATATGGCGATTGGAGGCGGGACTGTGGTACCAGGCCGCGTAGGTCGCCAGGTCGGTGTAGAAGGCGGCGATCTGGCTGCCCGGGGCGTCCTTTTCGCCCACGGCTTGATGATGCGCGTACCAGGCCTCGTCCGTGTACTGGAACAGGCCCGATGCGCTTGAGCTGGCGTCGGCGCACCGCGGCGAGGCGCCGAACGCCGATTCGATGTAGGCAATGTCCGCCGCGATCTGGATGGTCGGGGGGCTGAAGCCGCGCTGCCGGCCGTGGTCCGCGATGGCGGCTTTGATTTCGGTCTGGGATCGGCTCAATGCCATGCAAATGCTCCTGCGTGACGGCGCGACTGGCGTCCCGATGGAGAACCCGCGCCGTGGTCGTGATGGCCACGGCGCATGTTAGGGACGAAGGCCGCGGCGCTCCATGGCGCATGGTCTGATTTGTCGTCAGAAGCGGTAGCCGACCTGCATCCAGAGTTCGCGCCCCGACTGATAGGTGCTGTTGTCGGCCGCCAGGTTGGGATTGCTTGCGACAATCGCGGGCATGCGGTTGAGCAGGTTCAGGATTTCCACCGTCAGTTCCAGGTGCGGCAGGAAGGTCGGCTGCCAGGTGAGCTGCGTGTCCCAGGTCCAATAGGACGGCAGGCCGCCCGACTTGTAGCTGTCCAGCAGGTACGGCGCGGGACCTTTGCCGACATACATGACGCCGTCGCGCTTGCCGCGCCAGTTCAGCATGTTGCTCCAGGCCAGCCCGGCCTTGGGGTAGGTGCCGGTGAGCGCGAGGGTGGCCACCTGGGGCTGGCAGAAACTCCTGGGCGGCAGGTCGATGACACGGATCTCCGAGCCGTTGTAGATCACCCGTTCGTCGGGGGCGCGGGCGTCGCCGCCATAGCCCGTGACCAGATCGGTGTTGGTCTTGCGCTTCTGCCAGCTCCACGAAGCTTGCATGGTCCAGCGGGTGGGGCCGGCATGCCAGGGTTCCAGCGTGTGCAATGTCAGGCTGACGGCGTCGGTGGTGGAGCCGCCGCCGTTGCGGTACTTGAAGCCCGTATTGATCTTGCCGGTCTTGATCCACTGCTGCCGGCCGTTGCGGCGCACATAGCTCAGCGAGCCCTCCAATCCCGCCACGCGCTGTCGCAGCGCCAGCGCCCATTCGTCGTCATACGGCATGCGCAGGCCGCTGTAGTCGACCGAGAAATCCTGCTCGTCCGCGGGTACCGGCTTGCCCTCGAAGTTCGTTACGCGTTTCAACAACCTCAGGCGCCTGGCCTCGAGCGCGGTTTCCAGGACCGGACCGCCGTAGTAGCGCGACCAGCCGCCGCTCAGCAAGGTGTCGCCCGAACCGAACAAGTCCCAATCCAGGCGCGTGCGCGGCGCCACGTTGTTGCTGCGGAACAGGCTCTCGCGGTCATAACGCAGCCCGGCATCCAGCGCAAGGCGCCGCCATTCGATGCGGTCGGAAAGGTACAGGGCGGCTGTGCGCGAACGTGCGCGCACATTCCCCGGCCGCCACAGCGACAAATTGGTATCGACATAGGTGTCCGCGCTGCGGTAAGTGCGCGTGTAGGCCGTGGATAGTTGCGGGCGCTTGAAGGCCGCGTCGATCTGTTGCACGTCGATCCCCGCGTACAGGTTGTGCGTGAATGCTTCGGTGTGCAGCGGATCGAGATCGATACGGCTCTTGAGCGCCACGGTGTCCTGCTGCTTCTGCTCGCGGCCGAAGCCGCCCTTGAAATACGACGGCAACCCGTAGGGGCGCGTCGTAACCCATTCGCGGCTCATCGAGCGGCGGTTGCTCATGGCGTGGTCCCAGCCGGCTTGCAGCGTCAGGCGCCCCGCGCCGAGGCGGTGTTCCAGGTTGCCGCTGACGCCATAGGCGCCATGGTTGTTGTCCCAGTGCGTGTCGCGGAACAGGTTGCTGGCCAGCGTTTCTCTGCGGTCACTGTATTTGAGCGTCATGTCGGCCACCGTGTCGGCGCTGGCATGCACGCTGAATTTTCCCAGGAAATTGTCGATGCGATCGCTATAGATGTTGGGCGTGCGCAGGGGCTTGCCCTTGTCGTCCACGCTCATGATCCAGCGTTCGATCCTGGACTGCCGGTGCGACATGGCCAACACCAGGCCGGCCTTGTCGTTGACGGCGATGTCGGCCACGGCCGAATAGAAGCGTTTTTTCCATCGCGGCGTGAAGCCGGGTTCTCCTTGGGTCCATTTGTTCTCCTGGCCGGGCGAGACGCGCTGTTGGGTCATGTTCGACGTATTCCAGCGGTAATCGAACTTCAGGTGGCTCTCGCCGGAAAAGCGTCGCAGCCGCGCATCGACGACGCCGCCGTTGAAACGCCCGTACTCGACCGGGATGAAACTGTCGCGCACTTGCACGGCTTGCAGCAGACTGGTGTCGATGAAGTACGACTGCGGATTGCTGGGCACGTTGCCCCCCGCCTGGGCCAGCCGCTTGTTGGCCGGGTCGACGCGATTGGTGGCGTCGATGCCATCGATCTGGAACAGGTTCTGGTAGGGGCTGGCGCCGTAGAACGAAATGTCCTCGACATCAAGCGAGCCGCGATTCCGCGAGCCGGCCGCGCCCGGGTTGGTGCGCACCGCCGGGTCGTTGGCCACCAGCGTGCTCAGGTCGCGGTTGGACGATGGCGTGGCGGCGATCTCTTCCTGGTCGTAGAGGCGCTCGCCGACCTGATCGCCATAGACGCGCACGGGTTCCAGCCGCGAGGTGCTGGCCGGGTCCGGCTTGTCGACGTAGATGATGTAGCGGTTTTCGCCGTCCGCGCGCAGCGCCAGGCCCGAGCCTTCCAGCATCTGGTCGAGCGCCAGCCGGGCTGGAAACCGGCCCCGCACGACCGGCGACGTCTTGTTCGCCACCGCTTTGGGCGGGAACGAGATTTCCAGCCCGGATTGGCGTCCCAGTTCGACCAGCGCGTCACCCAGCGGCAGGGAGGGGATGCAGAGGCGGATGGTGTCGGTAAGCGGTTGGGCCGTCACGGGAGCGGCGAGGGCCAGCAAGGCGCAGAAAAGAAGCGCGGATGTGCGTGTGGGGGGCAAATGGCGTGGCATGAGGCGTCCCGGGTTCCGTGGATGTCGGCAGTGGGACGCCGCAAGCCTGCCAGGACCTCAGCGGCGAAGCAACGATCGGTCGGTCATATTGTCCGATTTCGTCAAAAGCGATAGCCGACCTGCAACCAGAGCTCGCGTCCGGATTGATAGATACGGTGGTCCGCCGTGAGTTTGGGTCTGTTGCCCGTGACCGCAGGCATGCGATTGAGCAGGTTCAGAACTTCGATCGTCAGTTCCAGGTTGCGTGCGAACGTGGGCTGCCATTTCAACCTGGTGTCCCAGGTCCAGTAGGATGGCAACTTCTCCGATGTGTAGCTGTTGAGAAATTCCGGAGCCGGACCTTTGCCTGTATAGAAAATCGCGTCGCGCGCACTGCGCCAGTTGAATTGATTGCTCCACGTGAGGCCCGCGCCCGGGTAGGCTCCGGTCAGGGTCAAGGTGGCGACTTGCGGTTGGAAGAACGAATTGGTTGGCAGGTCGAAGGCGCGAATCTGTGCGTTGTTATAGAGCACCTGTTCATCAGGATCCCCCGCGTGGTCGTTATAGCCCTTGGCCAACTCGGTGTTGGCGCGGCGCCGCTGCCAGCCCCAGGTGGCGCGCATGGTCCAGCGGGTCCTTCCCAGGGCAATCGGATGAAGCGTACGCACGGTCATGTTGATGCCGTCGGTCGTGGAATGACCATCACTGTTGTATCGGGAGGTGTTGGCGTTGACGTTGACGTTTGTCCACTGGTCCCGCCCGTTGCGATGCACATAGTTCAGCGCGCCCTCCAGACCGGCTACTCGTTGGCGCAGCGATATCGCCCATTCGTCGTCATACGGCGTGCGTAGCCCCTTGTATT
Organism: Achromobacter sp. HNDS-1; assembly: GCF_040084795.1. Lineage (NCBI taxonomy): Bacteria > Pseudomonadati > Pseudomonadota > Betaproteobacteria > Burkholderiales > Alcaligenaceae > Achromobacter > Achromobacter sp. HNDS-1. Next base: position 740,273 of record NZ_CP157584.1, on the reverse strand, counting down.
CCACCGTATACGGCTTGCGGCCATCCGCGATCGGGTTTCCATTCTTGTCCGTCTCGTGTAGTTTCAGGCGCGCGCGCTCCGCCTCCATGGCGATGCCCAGTATCTGTGCGCCGTAGTAGCGCGACCATCCCATGCTCAGCACGGTGTCGTCCGTTCCTAACATGTCCCAATCCAGGCGCGTGCGGGGCGCCAGATTGTCGTTGCCAAGAAAGCTGTCGCGGTCGTAGCGCAGCCCGGCATCCAGGGCCAGTCGTTGCCATTCGATGCGGTCCGACAGATACAGGCTGGCAGTGTGATGCTTTACCTCGGCCGTCCCGGGCAGGTAGTGGGTTCTATTGCTGTCTTGGACAGTGCCATCGGCGAACTGGCTGCGGCGGTACGCATAGGCATCCTGAAATCGCTTGAATCGAGCGTGGGTCTGCCGCAGCTCTGAACCCGCGTAGACGGTGTGGGCAAACATGCCAGTGCGTAGCGGATCCAGGTCAATGCGGCCCTTGAGAACGCCGGTGTCCTGCAGCGTCTGCTCCTTGCCAAAGCCCACCACCGCGTACTGGACCTTTTTGATCGGCGGAGTGAAATAGGAAACAAACTCTTCACGAACCGACTGCCGGTGGCTGGTGGCGCGATCCCATCCCGCTTGCAGAGAAAAGCGCCCGCCCTGGAATCGATGTTCCAGTTTGCCGTCGACGCCCCGTCCACTGTGATAATTGTCCCAGGTGGTGTCGCGGAAATAGGCATCGGCCAGGGCCTGGCGATACTCGCTGTATTTCAGCGTCAGGTCGGCGACGGTGTCCGGGGCGGGACGCACACTGAATTTGCCCAGAAGGTTATCGATCTGGCTACGGTAGGTTCCCTCGCGCAACTCCGGTTGACCCTTGTCGTCAACGCCCATGGCTGCCCGCGTGATGTCGGATTGGCGACGAGACAATGCCAATACCATGCCGGCCTTTTCGCTGAATGCGACATCGCCCATCGCCGAATAGAAGTTCTTCTTCCACTTGGGTGAATAGTCGAAGTGGCCCTGTGACCACTTTTGTTCATCGCCATGCGCCGTGCGCTGTTGGGTCATGTTGGAGCTGTTCCAACGGTAGTCCAGCTTCATATGGTTCTGCCCGGAGAATCGGCGCAATTTTGCATCCACCACGCCGCCAGTGAAGTGACCGTATTCCACAGGCACGAAGCTGTCATGCACTTGCACCGATTCCAGCAGACTGGTGTCGACGAAGTAGGACTGCGAATTGCTGGGCACGTTGTTGACGACCAGGTTCGGATTCTTGCTAGCCGGGTCTACGCGGTTGGTGGCGTCCATGCCATCGATCTGGAACAGATTCTGGTAGGGGCTGGCGCCATGGAATGAAATTTCCTCGACGTCCAGCGATCCCCGATTCTTCGAACCCGCCGCGCCGGGGTCGGTGCGGACCGCCGGATGCGTCGCCACCAACGTGCTCAGGTCCCGGTTGGACGACGGCGTTTCCGCGATCTCCTCGCGGCTATAGAGGCGCCCGCCAATCTGCTCGCCGTAGACGCGTACCGGCTCAAGCCGCGATGCCGAGAACGGATTGGCCTTGTCCTCGAAGACGATGTAGCGTCCCGGCCCGTCGGCGCGCAGCGCCAGACCGGAGCCGGCCAGCAACTGGTTCAGCGCCGCCAGCGCCGAGGTTTCGCCCCGCAGGGCGGACGAGAGCTTATTGGCCACGGCGGCCGGCGGAAACGAGATCTGCAGGCCAGACAGGCGACCCAGTTCCAGCAAGGCGTTGCCCAGCGGTTGCGCTGGAATGTCGTAGGCGAAGGTGCGGTCGGGCGACTGGGCCAGAGCGGGGGCGGCCATGGCCAGCGTGGCGCAGAAGATCGCGGCCGACGCGTTGGCGCGGAAACGGCCGTTGAATGAGAGAGGCATGCGAGCGTCCTATGGCTGATTGGAAACCAGCCATAGGACGCGGCGATCGACGGGGAACCTCAGCGTCAAACCGGCCGGTAAGCCATGCGACGCGTCGAAGTCAGACCGGATGAACGCCTGCGCCCCATGTCAGGCCCGCTTCAGAACCGATACCCCACCTGCAACCACAGCTCGCGTCCCGACTGGAACGTGCTGCGATTGGCCTTCAGGTTGGGATTGCTGGCCGTGACCGCCGGCATGCGGTTCAGCAGGTTCAGCACCTCCACCGTGAATTCCAGGTTGCGCGCGAAGGTCGGCTGCCATGCCAGCTTGGTGTCCCAGGTCCAGTACGACGGCAGTTCGCCGGACTCGTAACGGTCCAGGTATTCCGGCCGCGGACCGACACCGACGTAGATGGTGGCGTCGCGCTTGCTGCGCCAGTTCAGTTTGTTGCTCCAGGTCAGGCCGGCGCGCGGGTAGGCGCCGATCAGCGTGAGCGTAGCGACCTGGGGCTGGTAGAAGGTGCTGGGCGGCAGGTCGATGGCGCGGATCTCCGAGCCGTTGTAGATCACGCGGTCGTCAGGGTCGCGCGCCTCGGCGGTATAGCCCGTGACCAGGTCGCCGTTGGTCTTGCGCTTCTGCCAGCTCCACGATGCCTGCATGTTCCAGCGCGTCGGACCCAGGCGCCAGGGCTCCAGCGTGCGCAGCGTCAGGCTGACGCCGTCGGTGGTGGAAAAGCCGTCGTTGTTGTACGTGTAGCCCGTGGCCTGCGTGCCGCTCTTGGTCCATTGGTCGCGGCCATTGCGGTGCACGTAGCTGAGCAGGCCCTCGATGCCCGCCATGCGCTGGCGCAGCGACACCGCCCATTCGTCGTCGTAGGGCATGCGCAGGCCGCGGTAGTCCACGAAGTATTCCTTGCCGCCGTCGGCCACGGGCTTGCCCTTGCTGTCGAGCACCTGCCGGCGCAGCCGGCTGCGCTCGGCTTCCAGCGCGGTTTCCAGCACCTCGCTGCCGTAGTAGCGCGACCAGCCCGCGCTCAGCAGCGTGTCGCCCGAGCCCAGCACATCCCATTCCAGTCGGGTGCGCGGCGACAGATTGGTGTTGCCCAGGAAGGTCTCGCGGTCGTAGCGCACGCCCGCATCCAGCGCCAGCCGTTGCCACTCGATGCGGTCGGACAGGTACACGCTGGCCATGTTGTATTTCACGTTGACCGTGCCGGGCAGGTAGTGGACCTTGCTGAAGTCCTGGTAGGTGCCCTTGTTGTTGTAGGCGCGGCGGAACGAATACGAATCCTGGAAGCGCTTGAAGCCGGCGTCGATCTGCTGCAGGTCGGCGCCCGCGTACACGCTGTGGGTGAAGATGCCGGTGCGCACCGGATCGAGGTCGACGCGGCCCTTGAGGGTCCAGGTGTCCTGCCGCGTCTGCTCCTTGCCGAAGCCGCCCGCGGTGTATTGCGGCAGCCTGTAGGGTTGATAGGTCACCAGTTCATCGCCGACCGACTGGCGATCGCTGGTGGCGTGGTCCCAGCCGGCCTGCAGCGAGACGCGGCCGCCCTGGAACAGGTGGTCCAGGTTGCCGCTCAGGCCGTAGGCGCCGTGGTTGTTGTCCCAGTGCGTGTCGCGGAACAGGTAGCTGGACAGGGTTTCACTGCGGTCGCTGTACTTGAGCGTCAGGTCGGCGGTGGTGTCGGCGCTGGCGCGCACGCTGAACTTGCCCAGGAAGTTGTCGACGCGGTCGCGGTAGGTGTCCTGGCCTTGCTGCGGCTGGCCTTTGTCGTCCACGCCCATGTTCCAGCGCGTGATGTCGGATTCGCGGCGCGACATGGCCAGCACCACGCCGGCTTTGTCGTTGAAGGCGAAATCGCCCACGGCCGAGTAGAAACGCTTCTTCCATTCGGGGGAATAGCCCGGCTGGCCCCGCGCCCAGCTGTTCTCCTCGCCCTCGGACACCTGCTGCCGCGTCATCTTCGAGGTGTTCCAGCGGTAGTCGAACGTAAAGTGGTTCTCGCCGGAAAAGCGGCGCAGCCGCGCATCCACCACGCCGCCGGTGAAGCGGCCATATTCGACCGGCACGAAGCTGTCGTACACGCGCACGGCTTCCAGCAGGCTGGTGTCGATGAAGTACGACTGCGGATTGCTGGGCACGTTGCCGACCTGCAGGTTCAGGTTCTTGCTGGCCGGGTCGACGCGGTTGGTGGCGTCAATGCCATCGATCTGGAACAGGTTCTGGTAGGGGCTGGAACCGTGGAAGGAGATGTCCTCGACGTTGAGCGAGCCGCGGTTCTGCGAGCCGGCGGCGCCCGGATTGGTGCGCACCGCGGGGTGGCTGGCGACCAGCGTGCTCAGGTCGCGGTTGGACGACGGCGTTTCTGCGATCTCTTCCTGGCTGTAGATGCGTTCGCCGGCCTGCTCGCCGTAGACCCGCACCGGCTCCAGCCGCGAGGTGGAGAAGGGATGGGTCTTGTCGATGAAGACGATGTAGCGGCCCGGGCCGTCGGCGCGCAGCGCCAGGCCGGAACCGGCCAGCAGGCGGTCCAGCGCCAGCAGGGCGGAATATTCGCCCCGCAGCGCGGGCGACATCTTGCCCGCCACGGCGGCCGGCGGGAACGAGATCTCCAGGCCCGATTGGCGGCCGAGCGCGAGCAGGGCGTCGCCCAGCGCCTGGGACGGAATGTCATACGCGATGGCGCGCGCGGGCGGCTGGGCGGCGACGGGGGCGGTAACGACCAGCATGACGCAAAGAAGAACGGCCGAGGCACTGGGCCGGCGTTTGCGGTCAAGAGGGAAAGGCATGAAAACGTCCTACGCTGTGTTGATGTCAGCCGTAGGACGCCGCGTAGGACGCAACTCCTCATTGCAAAATAGATGAATAATTTATATTGATTCTTATTTACCAATTGAAAATACCGACGATTGAAGACGCGTGAAGGCAGCGGCACCGAGCGCGGGACAAGCTGGAAAAGAGGATCTTGCCGAACTGGCGATGTCTGCGATGGAGACTGCGCCGGTCTCGCCAGGCCTGCGAGGGCAAGCCCTCAGCGCAGGATCAGCAGGCCGGGCAGGTCGGTGATGCGGACCTTGGTCTGTGCCAGCAGCAGATCGAGCGCGCGCTTGGGATCGGCGATGCCGGCCGTGCCGGAGACGCGGGTGCCGCGCGCCAGCTCGCCCATCACCACGATGCGCTTGCCGGTGTAGCGCGCCAGCTGCGCGGCCGCCTCGGGCAGCGCGGTGTCGTTGAAGGCCAGCAGCCCTTCGCTCCAGGCGGGCGCGGATTCGCGCGGCGCCGGCGCGAGGACCATGCCGGCGGGGGTGACGGCGATGCGTTGGCCGGGTTCCAGGATCCGCGCTTGCGCGTCGGCGCAGGCCAGGCATTGCACCGCCACCTGGTGCGTGTAGACGGTGATGCGGGTCGCGTCGTCGTCGCGTGCGACCGTGTAGCGCGTGCCCAGGGCCGTGGCGCTGGCGTTGGCCGTGACGACCGTGAAGGCGGGGCCATCGGCGCCGCGTGGCGAGGCTTCGAACAGGGCCTGGCCAGACAGCAGGCGCACCTCGCGCTTGCCCGGCCCGAAGTCCACGGCGATGGCCGAATGCGCGTCAAGGATCGCGCGGGAGCCGTCGGGCAGGGCGACGCGCAGCGGTTGCGTGCCGCTGGCGTAGTCGGCGCCGGGCTGGAAGTCGCGCAGGGAATAGAGGGCCATGCCAGTGGCGGTGACGACGGCCAGTGTCAGCAGGGTGCGGCGCTTGCGAGGCGGGCGTGCCGCCAGCTTGCCACGGTCGATCTCGCCCATGCGGCGCCACACGCGCGCCAGGCGGTCAAAGGCGGCCGCATGGCGGGGGTCGGCCTGGTACCAGGCGTCGAATTCCGCCTGCGCCTGCGCGTCCAGGGGCTGGCCGCTGTGCCGGATGACCCAGCGCGAGGCCTGCTCGTCGGCGGACGTGGCATTGCCGCGGGCGGCGGTCTTGCTCACGCCGACAGCGCCTGGTCGCAGGCCAGCAGGATACGCATCATGTGCTTTTCGACCGCGCTGACCGAGATGGCGAAGCGCTCGGCGATGGCGCGGTAGGTCAGTCCTTCGTGGCGATGCAGGACAAAGACGTCGAGGCTGCGGCGCGGCTGGCGCAGCAGGGCGGTTTCGAGCCGCCGCAGCAGTTGGTTGGCCGAAGCCACTTCCAGCGTGTCGGCCTCGAAGGCGGGCGGCTGCGTGGCGGCATAGTCGGCGGCCAGGGTCAGTTCGCGTCCCCGGCGGCGGTGCCAGTCGGTGGCGATGTTGGCCGCCACGCGGAAGACATAGGCCCGGTGGTTGTCCGGCAGGGTCTTGTCCTGGAACTCGGCCAGCTTGATCCAGGTGTCCTGGGCGCAGTCCTGGGCCACGTCGCGCGAGCCGGTGCGCATGGCCAGAAAGCCCAGCACTTCGCGATAGTGCCGGAGAAATACGTCGGTAAGCGAAGACATGTCGCTGACGCCTCGCGCCAGATAGAGTCAGATTCGCGACAAATTATAAATGATAATTATTATTGTTATTGAGTGTTGCGACCCAAGGGAAAAGGCGGACGGCGCCAGCCGTCCGCCCGCGGCTCAGGCTTCGCCCTGCTCGATTTCTTCCAGCGAGCCCTGCAGTTCGAGCCACTGTTCTTCCAGCGTTTCCAGGCGCTTGCCATGTTCGCCGTGCTCGGCCATGACCTTCTGGCGTTCGGCGCGGCGCGCGTCGGAATACAGGTCCGGGTCGGCGATGACGCCGTCCAGCGCCTGCAGCTTGACGCGTAGTTTCTCCATCTCGGTCTCGACCTTGGCGAGCTTGGCTTCCAGCGGCTTGCGCAGCGCCGACAGGCGCTGACGCTGCTCGGCCTCGGCCCGGCGTTGCGCCTTGCGGTCGACCACGGCCTCGCCGTTCTCGGCGTTTTCGCGGGCGGCCTCGGCGCGTTCGCCGGCATTACGGGCCGCCAGCCAATCTCGATAGTCCTCCAGGTCGCCATCGAATTCGCGCACGGCGCCGTCGGCCACGATCCAGAAGCTGTCCACGGTGGTGCGCAGCAGATGGCGATCGTGCGAGACCAGCAGCATGCTGCCGCCAAACTCGGCCAGCGCGGCGGCCAGGGCCTCGCGCGTCTCGACGTCCAGGTGGTTGCTGGGCTCGTCCAGCAGCAGCAGGTTGGGCTTCTGCCAGACAATCAGCGACAGCGCCAGGCGAGCCTTTTCGCCGCCCGACATTGGCCCGACCTTGCTGTTGACCGTGTCGCCCGAGAAGCCGAAGCCGCCCAGATAGTTGCGCAGCTCCTGCTCGCGCGTTTCCGGCGACAACCGCGCCAGGTGGGCCAGCGGCGTGCTGTCCACGTCCAGCATGTCGAGCTGGTGCTGGTGGAAGTAGCCGATCGCCAGCCCGCGCGAGGCGCGGCGTTCGCCGGCCTGCACCGGCAGTTCCTCGGCCAGGGTCTTGATCAGCGTGCTCTTGCCGGCGCCGTTGGCGCCCAGCACGCCGACGCGGCTGCCGGCGCGCACCATCAGCGTCACGTCGCGCAGGATCGGCACCTCATTGCCGGCCGCGTCCGTGTAGCCGGCCGACAGGTGTTCCAGCGTCAGCAGCGGATCGGGCACCTGCTCGGGCGAGGGAATGCGGATGTCGATGCCGGCCTCGGCGTGCAGCGGCGCCAACACCTGCATGCGGGCCAGCGCCTTGACCCGGCTCTGGGCCTGCTTGGCCTTGGAGGCCTTGGCCTTGAAGCGGTCGATGAAGCCCTGCAGGCGCGCGGCTTCGCGCGTCTGGCGTTCGTAGGCGATGTTGGTCTGGCGCAGGCGCTCGGCGCGCTGCGTCAGGAAGTCGCCGTAGCCGCCGCGGTAGCGCACCAGCTTGGCGTGATCGAAATGCAGGATGGACTTGGCCACCGCGTCCAGGAACTCGGTGTCGTGGGAGATCAGCATGACGGTGCCGGGATAGGCGGCCAGCCATTTCTCCAGCCACAGCATGGCGTCCAGGTCCAGGTGGTTGGTGGGCTCGTCCAGCAGCAGCAGTTCGGACGGCGCCATCAGCGCTCGCGCCAGCGCCAGGCGCATGCGCCAGCCGCCGGAGAAGCTCGCCACCGGCTGGCTCCATTCGGCCGGCTTGAAGCCCAGGCCGGCCAGCAGCTGTTCGGCGCGCGAGGCCGCGCTCCAGGCGCCGGCCTCCACCAGCGCCGCTTCGACCTCGGCGATCTGCGTGCCCTGGTCGTCGGTCAGCTCGGCGCGGCGTGCCTGCAGCGCGCGCAGCGGCGTGTCGCCGTCGATGACGAATTCGCGCGCGGGGCGGTCGTCGGCATGCAGTTCCTGTTCGACGCTGGCGATGCGCCAGCCGGCCGGCAGCGCCAGGTTGCCGGCGTCCAGGTCCAGCGCGCCGGTCAGCAGCGCGAACAGCGACGACTTGCCGGCGCCGTTCTTGCCGACGATGCCGACGCGTTCGCCCGGGTGCACCACGAATTCGGCGTCGTCCAGCAGCACCTTGGTGCCGCGACGCAGGGTCAATCCAGAGGCGCGGATCACGTCGTCAACTGCTCGCGGGTCAGCAGCAGCAACTGGTCGGACGCTGCTTCCGTATCCAGCCACACCGGCGACAGCTCAGGGAAGGCGGCTTCGAAGAAATCGCGCTCGTGGCCGATCTCCAGCACCAGCACGCCGTTTTCCGACAGGTAGCGCGGCGCCGCCTGCAGGATGCGGCGCACCAGATCCATGCCGTCGGCGCCGCCGGCCAGGGCCAGGTGCGGCTCGTGGCGGTATTCCTGCGGCAGCACGTCCATCGAGCCGCTGTTGACGTAGGGCGGGTTGCAGACGATGACGTCGTACTGGCGTTCTGGCAGGCTGTCGAACAGATCGCTCTGGTGCAGCGCGAGGCGATCACCCAGGCCGTAGTCGTTGACGTTGCGGCGGGCGACTTCCAGCGCGTCGGGCGACACGTCGACGGCGTCCACCTTGGCATAAGGGAAGGCCAGCGCCGACAGGATCGCCAGGCAGCCCGACCCCGTGCACATGTCCAGCACGCTGTCGACGGCCTGCGCGTCCTGCACCCAGGGCGACAGGCCTTCGTCCAGCAGCTCCGCGATGGGCGAGCGCGGCACGATGACGCGCGCGTCCACGTAGAAGCGATGCCCGCGCAGCCAGGCCTCGTTGGTGAGATACGCGGCCGGCACGCGCTCGGTGACGCGGCGGTCGATCAGCTCCAGCACGCGGTTGCGTTCCTCGGTGAGCACGCGGGCGTCCAGAAAGGGCTCCAGCGTGTCCAGCGGCAGGTGCAGCGCGTGCAGGACCAGATAGACCGTCTCGTCCCAGGCGTTGTCGCTGCCGTGCCCCAGCGCCACCTGGGCGGCGTTCAGGCGCGATACGCCGTAGCGGATCAGGTCGCGCAGGGTCAGCAGTTCTTGGCGGGCGGATTGATACATGAGAGGCTTTTTATTCGGCGGGCAGGAGGTTTTCCAGCGTGCGCCGATAGATGTTTTTCAGCGGATCCAGCGAGGCCAGCTCGATACGCTCGTTGACCTTGTGGATCGTGGCGTTGCAGGGACCGAACTCGATGACTTGGGGGCAGATCTTGGCGATGAAGCGGCCATCGGACGTGCCGCCGGTGGTCGACAGCTCGGCCGTCACGCCGGTCTCGGCCTGGATGGCCTGCACCAGCGCATCGGTCAGCGAACCGCGCGGGGTCAGGAAGGGCTCGCCGCCCAGTTCCCAGTCCAGCGTGTATTCCAGGCCATGGCGGTCCAGCACTTCGTGCACCCGCGCCTTCAGGCCTTCCGGCGTGCTGGCGGTGGAGAAGCGGAAGTTGAACAGCGCCACCGCCTCGCCCGGCACCACGTTGGTGGCGCCCGTGCCCGAGTTCAGGTTCGAGACCTGGAACGTGGTCGGCGGGAAGTACTCGTTGCCCTGGTCCCATTCGATCGCGACGATCTCGGCCAGCGCCGGCGCCAGCTGGTGCACCGGATTGCGCGCCAGGTGCGGATAGGCCACGTGGCCCTGGATGCCCTTGACCGTCAACGTGCCCGACAGCGAGCCGCGGCGGCCGTTCTTGCAGGTGTCGCCGAGCACGTCGCCCGAGGTGGGTTCGCCGACGATGCAGTAGTCCATCTGCTCGCCGCGCGCCTTGAGCGCGTCACAGACGATGGCGGTGCCGTCGATCGACGGGCCTTCCTCGTCCGACGTGATCAACAGGGCGATCGAGCCGCCGTGCCGCGGGTTGGCGGCCACGAATTCCTCGGCCGCCACCACGAAGGCCGCGATCGAGCTTTTCATGTCGGCGGCGCCGCGGCCGTACAGGTAGCCGTCGCGCTCGGTGGGCACGAACGGATCGCTTTCCCACTTCTCGCGCGGGCCCGGGGGCACCACGTCGGTGTGGCCGGCGAAGACCACCAGCGGCGCGCTGTTGCCACGGCGCGCCCACAGGTTGGTGACGCCGCCCTGGGCGATGGTTTCGCAGGTGAAGCCGAGCGGCGCCAGGCGCGCGGCCAGCGTCGCCTGGCAATCGGCGTCCGCCGGGGTGACCGACGGACGGGCGATCAGGTCCTTGACCAGATCCAGAACCACAGAGGGAGGTTGGCCCTCCTGCCGCTGCGCGGCTGCCTCCCCAAGGGAGGGTGCACGCCCTTCGGGCGGCCGTGCGGTCGTGCGCATTTACGCCCTCAGCAGATCGTTGATGCTGGTCTTGGCGCGGGTCTGCGCGTCGACACGCTTGACGATGACGGCGCAGGCCAGGCTGTGCGAGCCGTCGGCCGAGGGCAGCGAACCCGGCACCACCACCGAACCCGACGGCACGCGGCCGTAGGTGACCTTGCCCGTGGCGCGGTCATAGATCTTGGTGCTTTGCGACAGGTACACGCCCATGGCCAGCACCGAGTTCTCTTCGACGATCACGCCTTCCACGACTTCCGAGCGGGCGCCGATGAAGCAGTTGTCTTCGATGATGGTGGGGTTGGCCTGCAGCGGCTCGAGCACGCCGCCGATGCCGACGCCGCCGGACAGGTGGACGTTCTTGCCGATCTGGGCGCACGAGCCGACGGTGGCCCAGGTGTCGACCATGGTGCCTTCATCGACGTAGGCGCCGATGTTGACGTACGAGGGCATCAGCACCACGTTGCGGCCGATGAAGGCGCCACGGCGGGCGACGGCGGGCGGCACCACGCGGTAGCCGCCTTGCTTGAAGGCGTTGTCGCCGTATTCCGAGAACTTGAGCGGCACCTTGTCGTAGAACTGCAGCGGGGCCTGGCCCATGATGGCGTTGTCGTAAAGGCGGAACGACAGCAGCACGGCCTTTTTGATCCACTGGTGCACGACCCAGTCGTCGTTGATTTTCTCGGCCACGCGCAGGCGGCCCAGGTCCAGCCCGTCGATCGTGTGTTCGACGGCTTCGCGCACTTCGGCGCTGGCGTCGACAGGCGACAGGTTGGCCCGGTCGTCCCAGGCTTTTTCGATGGTGGTCTGGAGGTCGAGAGTCATAGCGGCTCAGCTTTTCAAAAAAGGTTGATCAAACGGAAGTATGTACGAAATGGGCGATGCGTTCGGCCGCCTGCACGCAATCGGCCAACGGCGCCACCAGGGCCAGGCGGATGCGCCCCTGGCCGGGATTCACGCCGTGCGCTTCGCGCGCCAGGAAACTGCCCGGCAGCACGGTAACACCGGTACGGCCATAAAGGTCGCGCGCGAACGCGGTATCCGAACCCGGGGTGGCTGCCCACAGGTAGAACGAGGCCTGCGGACGCTGCACGTCCAGCACGTTCCGCAGGATCGGCAGCACGGCCTCGAATTTCTCGCGGTACAGGCGGCGGTTGTCCTTGACGTGGGCCTCGTCGGTCCAGGCGGCGATGCTGGCCGCCGACACCAGCGGGCTCATGGCGCTGCCATGATACGTGCGGTAGCGCAGGAAGCGGCCGATCAGCGCGGCGTCGCCCGCCACGAAACCCGAACGCAGGCCCGGCACGTTGGAGCGCTTGGACAGGCTGGAGAACGCCACCAGGTTGCGGTAGTCGTTGCGGCCCAGCCGGCGCGCCGCCTGCAGGCCGCCCAGCGGCGGATTGCCTTCGTCCAGGTAGATCTCGGAGTAGCACTCGTCGGACGCGATCACGAAGCCGTGGCGGTCGGACAGGGCGAACAGGTCTTCCCATTCGTCCAGCGTCATGACGTTGCCGGCCGGGTTGCCGGGCGAGCAGACGAATACCATGCGGGTCTTTTTCCAGACCTCGTCCGGCACCTGGTTCCAGTCGCAGGCGAAATTGCGCAGCGCATCGGCGTTGACGTAATTGGGCGTGGCGCCGGCCAGCAGCGTGGCGCCCTCGTAGATCTGGTAGAACGGGTTGGGGCAGATCACCACCGATCCCGCCGACGGATCGATCACGGTCTGGGTGAAAGCGAACAGCGCTTCGCGCGAGCCCAGCGCCGGCAGCACCTGGGTCTCGGCATCGGGCGCGGGGATGCTGTAGCGCCGCGCCAGCCAGTTGGCGATGGCCTGGCGCAGCGCGGGATCGCCCTTGGTCGACGGGTACACCGACAGTCCGCCAAGGTTGTCGCGGATGGCCTGCGCGACGCGTTCCGGCGCGGCGTGTTTGGGCTCGCCGATCGACAGGTTGATGGGCGTCAGGCCGTCCGGCTGCGCAGTGGCCGAGGCCAGCAGGGCGCGCAGTTTTTCGAACGGGTAGGGGTGCAGGGCATCGAGGCGCGGATTCATGACGCAAGATTTTAACAAGCAAGCTACAATAGCGGGCTTGGCCTATTGCGAAGGTGGCGAAATTGGTAGACGCACCAGGTTTAGGTCCTGACGCCGTAACAGGTGTAGGGGTTCGAGTCCCCTCCTTCGCACCAACCCTATTCGGGTACTGAATCGGCGCCATGCCGGCAGTATCCCAAGACCCCGAGACATCCGTGTGTCTCGGGGTCTTTTCATTTTGGGAGTCTTTTCATATGGCGGATCTTGGTGATTTCCTTATGAATCAGAGGGTTGATAGGGATGTCGGCGGGATGTCGGCTCCGAGCCCGGCCCCGTATTTTCGCGCCTGTACCGCATTTCCCATGCTTGTTATAAAGACGCCTGAAGCTTTTCTTGTCGAGCGAGGGTAAATGTCTCCGATTCAACTGCTTAGCCGCGGCGGCCCGCTGTTGTTGCTCGCCGCGCTCATGTCTGGCTGTTCCTCCTCCTCGCCCGTCAACCCCTGGTCTTCGCCCGCGGCACCGGGCTCCGGTCCCGATTCGTCGCGTGTCAGCCTTGAATGCCGGGTAAGCCGCAACAGTTGCCTCTACAACGGTAAGTACGAGGTGGGCGAGCGGGATTACGCGGAAGAAGAGGCCAAGCGCCTGAACCGGGCCGAGATGGAACGGTTGCGTCGCGCTTTCGGCGGTTGAGCCAGGATATGAAAAAGCCCGTCAGATGACGGGCTTTTCACATGCGGTGCGCGCTTGATGGGCGTGCACCGCTTTGTTCGCGCTTACTTCAAGAGCTTGGGGAACGCCGGGTCGCGCACCGCCTTCTTGATCAGTTCCTGAACCGCGCCGAGCCCCGCCAGTGCCGTCTGGGTGCAGGCCGTTTCGCCGACGAAACTGGTGGTGAACTTGTAGGTGTCTTCCACCGACAGCGAATTGCCGTTGCTGGATCTCAATGTCAGGGCGCTGACCCATTTGCCGCTGTTTGAACTGAAGTTGAGCTTGTCGAGCGTGCCGGTGAGTTCCACTGGCGCTTTTTCGGCATAGAGATTTGCCATCACAAGCTCACTGACGAGCGCTTTGCGGACGTATTCCGAATACGCCTCGGCATTCGGCGTCTTGACGGGACCGAAAGCGCGGCAGGTCAGCACGCCAGACTTGCTCTGATCGCCGGGGCCATTGTTGAAGGGGCCGACATTCACCTTGACTTCGCCCATCGAACGCAATGCCGATACGGTTTCGGCATCGGCCGAATACCGGGGCACGGCGAACGTCGAACAACCCGAGATCGTCAGTGCAAGGACGACAACGGCAGACAGCTTTAGCATGTACCTCTCCCTATTATTGGTTTCGTTTTGTAGCACAAAAATAGGGGCGGTACAGCGCGAGATCTGGACGGGCAATAGCAGGCGTTGATCAGGCGAGGGCGGCAGCCGTGGCTTGCGGTCTGCCGTAGAACACCCGGGCGCAGACCGCGCCGCTGACCAGTCCGGGCAAGCCACCCAGGAACAGCGGGAAGCCCAGTTCGATGAGCGAGCTGTCGCGCACCGCGAAGCCCGCCAGGAACACGAAAGCATAGAGGCCGCCCAGCAGCCCCGGCCAGCAGTACGAGCGCCATGTCACGACGGCGGGCCGGCAGGCGCCCGCCACCAGGCCGCACAGCAACGCAGGCACGCCGCCGTACAGGTATGACCAGATCACCAGGAACATGGACGTAAACAGCGTTTCCAGGCTCTTCGCGGCGATGGCCAGGAACAGCGCGAAGATCAGGGTGCCCACCGGGGGGCCCAGCGCGGCGAACAGGGCGGCCCCGGCGGCGGCCGAGCGGGCAATGTCGCCGTGCGTCTTGCCGTCGGGTCGGCGCGACATACGCCAACTCAGCACGCCCAGCGACACGGCGGCCAGCACATATACGGATAACAGCAGCACAGCGTGGTTCTTTCTTATGCGTCGGTGGGCTTGTTGGGAAACAGGTTCAGCGACAGGATCGCGTCGGGATAGGTCGCCAGCAGCATCCCCGACAGGTGGCCGTGCAAGGCGCCGAACAGCGGCCAGGTCAGCGCCTCGCTGCCGGGCAACAGGTCCAGCAGCATCAGTTGGCCGGTGCGCACGGTGCCGACGAAGTAGGCGCGTTCGTCATGCTGGCCGGTGGGCGCGGCGCGATAGATCTTGGTGGCGCGGCCGCTGTCGTCCTTGCGCCAGCTGTTGCCGCTGGTCGTGGCGCGGGCGCCGATGGGGACGATGTCAGCCTGGATGGTTTCCCAAAGGCTGCGGGCGTTGGCGGCGTATACGACGATGGTCATGATGGCGCTGTCCTATGCGAAAAACGAGGAACGCGAGGCCGGGCACGGCAAAGTTACCAACGTCTCCGAGACACGGCAAGCGCCAGCGCGCCAGAATCAGTCGCCTGCCAGTTCCCGCAGTTCATCGGCGCGGTTGATGTTGAGCAGCATCGGGCAGTACTCGTACATGGGCGAACCGACGTGCGACCCGGCCAGCGCGCAATGGCCGTTGCGGTAGGCCAGCCAGGCCTTCTGGGTCTGTTCCAGCTTGACGGCGTCGTCCGGGTATTCGTTGGCCAGGCGCGCCTGGATCCTGGCGTAGAGCGTGTTGATTTCACGCTTGGCGGCCGCCGAGACGCCTTCCGCGCAGGCCCCGACGGTGCCATTGTTGGTGACACCCGCGTCGCGCAGGCAGCGGTCGTACTGGCCCATGTAGTCCGGCGTGGAGGCGCCCAGGACCAGGGCGGGAGACAGCATCAAGGAGAGCGCGAGGGCATGTCGGATCATGGTGGCGCGAAGGCGAAAAGTGGAAGGATCGGACGCGCCGGAAGCGGCGCGCAGCGCAAGCATACCGCCTGTCGCGGCTTGGTGTTTTCCCGGTTGACACTGTCCTGGATAGTCCATAAAGTCACTCGCACAGATCTAGATAAAAGACCATCTGTAAGATGGTCTTTTATCGCGCGCACGCTGCGTCGACCTCTTACAGAAATAATTCCAAGAGGAGACTGCCGTGCATCAATCAATACCCGTCAAGCTGCGTGGCATCGATGATGTCATCGCGTATATCGATTCACGCCCGGGCATCGTCGGCCGGGCTGGGCTGATCTGGTGGCTGGCCCTGGGCGGATTGTTCCTGGACGCATTCGCCAATTCCGCGCTCAGCGCGGGCCTGGGGCCCATGACGCGCGACCTGAGCCTGAGCGCGGCCCAGGTGGCGCTGATGACGTCCTTCGCGTCCTGGGTGGCCATCGCCTTCAATCCCATCGGTGGCTGGATGGCCGATCGCTGGGGGCGCATGCGACCGCTGATCGTCGCCAAGCTGCTGGCGCTGATCGGCGCGCTGCTGGTGGTGTTCGCGCCGTCGTTCGACGTCATCCTGGCCGGCCGTTTTTTCGTTGGCGCGGCCTATGGCATCGACTTCGCCATCGCGATGGCGGTGCTGGCGGAATTCACGCCCGTCAGGCTCAAGAGCCGCCTGAACACTTGGCAGGGCATGTGGTACACGGCGGTCTGCTCCAATCTGCTGCTGGCGCTGCTGTTCCACTCCTGGGAGGTGGGCGACGCGATCTGGCGCTATTCGGTCGCGGCCACGGCGGTGTTCGCGCTGACCATTCTGGCGCTGCAGCTGCGCTACATGGTCGAGAGCCCGATCTGGCTGGCGCGCAAGGAGCGCGTCGACGAGGCGGCCGCGGCCATGACCCGCATCTACGGCCAGTCCTTCACGGCCGCGCCGCCGCGCGAATGCGTACCGGTGGCCAACCAGGCGCGGCGCGGGCTGGCCAACGTGCTGCTGATCTTCCGCGGCGTGTACCTGCCGCGCACGATCCTGGCCGCCACCGTGCAGATCGGCCAGTCGATCCAGTACTTCGCGGTGGGGTGGTATCTGCCGCTGATCAGCGCGGCACTGTTCGGCAAGGACTTCGTCTATGCCACGGTGGGTGCGCTGGTGTTCAACATCTTCGGCATCTTCGGCGGCTTCATGTCGCCCTACGTCGGCCGCAAGCTTGGCCTGCGGCGCGCCTCGGCGTTCGGATTCGCGGCGGTCTTCATGATGCTGCTGATCCTGGGCACCTTCCACGGCAGGATGCCGCTGTGGCTGGCGGTGGCGGTGCCATCGCTGTTCATCCTGTTCCATTCCGGCGGTCCGGGCGCCAACGGCAAGAGCCTGTCGTCGCTGTCGTTCCGGGGCGAACTGCGGGCCGGCGCCAACGGGGTCATCGGCGCGCTCGGCTCGATCGGGGCGGCGGTCGGCCTGCTGGTGTTTCCGCTGTTCCGCGAGAGCTATGGCCTGGAGAAGACCTTCCTGATCCTGTCGGTCGTGCCGCTGGCCGCCAGCATCATCTGCTTTGCCATCAAATGGGATCCCACCCGCAGCGGCATCAATCCGGACAACGAAGTCGGCGCGCCGCAGTTCAAGGGTGACGAGAACCTGCCCGCGCTCGATCCGGCGCTGGGGAAAACCGCACGATGAGGGACGCAGACAATATGCCGAATAACGTGATCCTGGCCATCGACGCCGGCACCTCGGGGACGCGCGCGGCCCTGGTGTCGGGCGACGGCCACGTGTCGGGCCAGGAATACCTGGCCCTGCGGGTCGATACGCCGCGGCCTGGCGTGGTCGAACAGGATGCCGACGCGATTTTCGAAAGAACCCTGCAGGTGTGCCGCAAGGTGATCGCGCAGGCGCGCCGGGATGGCCAGGCCATCGTGGCGCTGGCGTTGGCCACGCAGCGCGCCACCGCCGTGCTGTGGGACACCGCCACGGGTCGCGCGCTGGTGCCGGCCATGGTGTGGCAGGACACGCGCTACGTCGACGAACTCGATCGCCTGGCGCCGGCCTGGAACCCGCGTTTGCTGGAGCAGGTGGGCCGCCCGGCCGGGGTGCGTTCGCCCTATCTCTGGGCGGCGCGCCACCTGCGCGATTCGCCCGCGGTGGGGCAGGCCTGGCGCGAGCGCCGGCTGGCGTTCGGCACCGTCGACACCTGGCTGCTGTGGCATCTGTCGGACCGCCGCGAGTGCGTGACGACGCCCACTAACGCGACCTCGGCCGGCGCCTATGTGCTGTCCGGGCACCGCTATTACCTGGACTGGATCGACGCGCTGGAATTTCCGCGCGAGTTGCTGCCGGCCTTGCGCCAGGAATCCGACGACTTCGGCCAGACCCGCGCGGACCTCCTGGGCCTGGCCGTGCCCATCCGGGCGTCGGCCGGCGATCAGCATGCGGGCGCGGTGGGGTTGGGCTGCCTGGATCGCGGGCAGGCGATGTGCGTGCATGGCACGGGCAGTTTCGTCGACCTGATCATCGGCCCCGAAACGCCCGTCAACAGCGGCCGCTTCGAAGGCTCGCTGACGATGACGGCGCGGCGTCAGGACCAGGTGTCGCACTTCGCGGTCGAGACCTTCGTCGCCACCACGGGCTCGGCCCTGAACTGGGTCTGCGACAAGCTGAAGTGGTTCAGGAACGCGCAGGAGATCAGCGAACTGGCGGCCACCGCGCAATCGGCGGGCGGCGTGACGTTCATCCCCGCCTTGACCGGGTTGCGCGTGCCGCGCATGGCGGCCGGCGCGCGCGCTTCGCTGACCGGCATTTCCATGGCCACCACACAGGCCGAGGTGGCCTACGCGATCCTTGAAGGCATCGCCCATTCGGTCGCCAGCTGCATCGAGGCGGACGAGGAGGTTTCGGGCGTGCGGGTGTCGGAACTGGTGGTGGGCGGCGGGCTGTCCAGCAGCGATCCGTTGCTGCGCATCCAGGCCGACCTGCTCGGCATTCCGATCCGCCGCATGCGGGAGGCCGATCGCGCCAGCCTGCGCGGCGCCGCTTTCCTGGCGGGGGCGTCGGGCCTGTTGTGGCCATCGCTGCAGGCCGCGCGCCAGACCGCCGCCACCGATGCGGTATTCCAACCCACCCTGGCGGCCGAGGCCCGCGCCCGCCGCCGCGCATTGTGGCATTCGCGCGTCGAATCCGAACTGGCCCACGCGGGCCTGTATTCCCAGGACAAGCAGGAGGCATTGCGGACATGATCGGCTGGCCATCGAGAAAGCCCAGGAAGGAGAGGGCCGGCATGACCCGCGGCGAACCGTTGCGGCTGGCTCGGCAGGAGCAGGCGGACCGGCTTGGCGACGAGCATTTCGACATGCTCATCGTCGGCGGCGGCATCACGGGCGCTTATGCCGCGCTGGACGCCAGCCTGCGCGGCTACCGCGTGGCGCTGGTCGAAAAGGATGACTTCGCGTCGGGCACGTCGTCCAAGTCATCCAAGATGGTGCATGGCGGCTTGCGTTACATCGAACAGGGCAACCTGGGGCTGGTGCGCCATTCGCTGCACGAACGCCAGCGGCTGCGGCGCAACGCCCGCCACCTGGTGCAGCGCCTGCCGTTCCTGTTCCCGCTGCTGGAGCGCGACGGGGTCTTCGACAAGCGGCTGGCCAAGGCGTTCGAGAGCCTGCTCTGGACCTACGACGTTGCCGGCGGCTGGCGCGAAGGCATCCTGCACCAGAAGCTGACCCCGGAGGAAGTGCTGTCGCATTGCCCCACCTTCAAGCAGGATGGCCTGCTGGGTGGTTTCCTGTATTTCGACGCGCGGGTCGACGATGCGCGCCTGACGCTGGCGGTGGCGCGCACCGCCGCGTTCCACGGCGCGGCGGTGCTGAACCATACCAGGGCCATCGAGGTCACGCGCGACACCCATGGCAGGATCGACGGCGCCATCGTGCAGGCCGGGCAGGACGAGATCCGGGTGCGCGCCAGCGTGGTGATCATGGCCACTGGCGTGTGGCTGCGCGACTGGAACGGCAGCCGCAAGGGCGATCCGCAGGCCTTGCACATCCGCCCGGCCAAGGGCGTGCACGTGGCCGTGCCGTGGCTGAAGGTGCGCAACGACTGCACGGTGACCATCCCGGTGCCGGGACGCAGCCGCCGCGCCACCATCACCCGCTGGGGCAACGTGTCCTACCTGGGCACCACCGACGAGGACTACGAGGGGGACCTGGACGATGTCCATTGCACCCGCCGCGAGCTCGATTTCCTGCTGGAAGGGGCGCGTTCGGCGCTCAAGACCGACCTTTGCGCCGCGGACGTGGTGGGCAGCATCGCGGGCTGCCGGCCGCTGGTCGGGCCGCCGGGCGGCAAGACGCTGGAGATCAAGCGCAACCATGAAATCCGGGTCGCCGCGGATGGCCTGGTCACCATCGTCGGCGGCAAGCTGACAACCTCGCGCCACATGGCCGAACAGACCATCGACGCCGCCCAGAAAGTGCTGGGGCGCAAGGCGCGCTGCGTGACGGCCCGCGCCTTCCTGCTGGGCGCGGCGGGCTACGACCCGCAGGCCATCGTGGCCTCGGGCGGCCTGTCCGCCCACCTGGGCGAGCGCTATGGCACCGAGGCGCGCTTCGTCAGCGACCTGATGCAGCAGGCGCCGGCCTTGGCGGCGCCGCTGGTGCCGGGGTTGCCGTACACCGAGGCCGAGGCGCTCTATGCCGTGCGCCACGAACTGGCGGCCACGGTGGAAGACGTGCTCTCGCGTCGCATGCGGGCCCGGCTGATGGCGCGCGACGCCTCGGTCGCGGCCGCCGCGCGCGTGGGCCAGATCCTGCAGGCCGAACTCGGCCTGTCCGACGCAGCGGTGGCGGAACAGGTGCGAGGCTACCGCGCCGCCATCGAGCATGAAAAATCCGTACTCATGGGAGACGACACGTGATCAGTAAAGAAGCCATCAAGCGCGGCTACAACCGCGGCAACTATGTGGTCGGCGCGCATACCCCGCCCGCCTATGCGGCCGGGCTGGCGCGCACGGGCAGCGAGCCGGGCCTGCAGCGCGACCCGGTGTCCGTGCCGGCCGCGCAGGTCGAGGCGTTGCGGGCGGCCGCCGACGAGGTCCTGACCGCCAGCGCCGACGCCGTGGCCTGGACGCGCGATTGGTGGGCAGGGTCGATGATGACCGAGACCGCCGGCCGTCCCGCCACGCCGCACGCGGTGATCGTCAAGGTATCGACGGTCGACCAGGTGCAGGCCGTGATGCGGATCGCGCATGCGGCCTCGCTTCCCGTCACCGTGTCGGCCGGCCGCAGCAACGTCACCGGCGCCGCGCTGCCGCTGCGCGGCGGCATCGTGCTGGATGTCTGCCAGTTGAACCGGTTCGTCGGCCTCGACCGCGAGAGCCAGATCGTCGAGGTCGAGGCCGGCATGTTCGGGGATGTGTTCGAGCAGATCCTCCAGCGCGACCACGGCCTGACCATGGGGCACTGGCCGTCCTCTTTCGGCATCAGCACAGTCGGCGGATGGGTGGCATGCCGGGGCGCGGGGCAACTGTCCACCCGCTACGGCAAGATCGAGGACATGGTGTTCGGCATGGATGTGGTGCTGGCCGACGGCAGCCTGATCACGGTGGGCGGGTATTCCCGCGCGGCGGTCGGGCCGGATCTGCTGCAATTGTTCATCGGCTCCGAGGGCACGCTGGGCGTGGTGGTGCGGGTGCGGCTGAAGCTGCACCGGCTGCCTGATTACGGCCGCGCCATCGCCTACGGCTTCGAGACCTTCGCCGCCGGCCTGCAGGCCTGCCGCCAGATCATGCAGCGCGGCGCCAATCCCGCCGCGTTGCGGTTGTACGACGCGCTCGAAAGCGGTGTGCAGTTCGGCCAGCCCGACCTGAACGTGCTGCTGGTGGCCGATGAAGGCCCGCGGCCGATGGTCGACGCGGTCATGGATATCAGCGACGAGGTCTGCCGTGAGTCGGGCGTGGCGCTGGATGGCGAGACGGTGTTCGAGCGCTGGCTGGATACCCGCTACCTGACTGGCAAGAGCGCCGAGGGCTTCAAGCGCAGTCCAGGCTTCGTGGCCGACACGCTGGAGATGGCGGGGCGCTGGAGCGACCTGCCGGCCATCTATGACGAAGTGGTGGCCGCCGTCAATGCCGTGCCCGGTACCCTGGCCGGTTCGGCGCACCAGTCGCATGCCTACGTCGACGGCGCCTGCCTGTATTTCTCGTTGCGCGGCGAGGTCGCGGTCGAAGACCGGGCGCAATGGTATCGGCGCGCGTGGGATGCGGCCAACGCGGTGTTGATCAAATACAATGCCGCGCTCAGCCACCACCATGGCGTGGGCCTGTTGCGCTCGCCGTACATGCGCGAATCGCTCGGGCCGGCTTTCGCGGTGCTGCTCGCCGTCAAGCAGGCGCTGGATCCGGGCAACCTCCTGAACCCCGGCAAGCTCGGCCTGACGGACGAAGGCCTCTACGATCAAGGCAGGCGATAACATGGACAGGTCACTCGGGGCATGCCTGGCGCGGCATCCGGTCATTGCCACGCTCTACGGGCCGGAGCAGGTCAATGCCTTCGTTGGCAGCGTGGCCGAGATCGGCATTGTCGCCAACGTCGAGCTGCGCCGGCTCGCGCCGGTGATCGCCGCCCTGAACCGGGCGGGCAAGTACGTCATCGTCAATATCGACAGCTGCGAAGGCCTGTCGCAGGACAAGGGCGGCGTCGAATATCTGGCGGACATCGGCGTGGCGAGCCTGGTGTCGACCCGCGTCGCCACCATCCAGCGCGCCAATCGCGCCGGCATGGTGACGATGCAGAAGGTGTTCGTGACCGACCGTTCCACCTGGCCGCGCAGCGTCAAGGCGCTGGAGCAGAGCGATCCCAACCTGGTGCAGATCATGCCGGCGCCGATGCTGGCCCACATGGCGCCGTCGGACCTGAAGGCCTTGCCGCCGATCGTGGCGTCCGGTTTCGTTTGCAACCAGGCGGACGTGGCGGCTGCCTTGCGCCACGGCGCGGTGGCGGTGTCGACCAGCGATGCGGGATTGTGGAGCGTGGACGCCAAAACGCTGCGATGAGCGGGCTTGCGCGATGCCGGGCGGCCCGCTGGCCGGCCGGCATCGTTAAGCAACGTCAAGAATCGCGCGGAATTTGCATTGCTTTGAAGTCGTAACGCCGGCCCCGCGCTACCTTCGCGTTTTCAATCGCGGAGGGCGAAACATGTACCCACTATCCAAGCGCTGCGGCGCGGAATTCTTCGGCACCTTCTGGCTGGTGCTGGGCGGCTGCGGCGCGGCGGTGCTGGCGGCGGGATTTCCGCAGCTGGGCATCGGCTTTGCCGGTGTCGCCCTGGCGTTCGGCCTGACCGTGCTGACCATGGCGTTCGCCGTCGGTCACATTTCGGGCGGACACTTCAATCCCGCGGTCACGGTCGGGCTGGTGGCCGGCGGCCGCTTCCCGGCCCGCGAAATCCTGCCCTACGTGGTGGCGCAGGTGCTGGGCGCCATCGCCGCGGCCGGGGTGCTGGCGGTGATCGCCAATGGCCAGCAGGGATTCGATCTGCAGGCCAGCCGCTTCGCCGCCAACGGCTTTGATGCCTATTCGCCGGGCAAGTATTCGCTGGCGGCCGCCCTGGTCACCGAAGTCGTGATGACGGCGGGCTTCCTGTTCGTGATCCTGGGCGCGACCTCCAAGCGCGCGCCGGCCGGTTTCGCGGCCATCCCGATCGGCCTGGCGCTCACGCTGATCCACCTGGTCAGCATTCCGGTCACCAATACCTCGGTGAATCCGGCTCGCTCCACCGGCCCCGCGCTGTTCGTGGGAGGCTGGGCGCTGGAGCAACTGTGGCTGTTCTGGGTGGCGCCGATCGTGGGCGCGATCATCGGCGCGCTGGCCTACCGGCTGGTGAGCGAGCGAGGCCCGCAGGCATAAGGTCGGTATGCCGCGTTCGCGGGGCCTGCGCGATCAATCCACGGCGCGCAGCCGCGCCAACTGCGCATCATCGGGAAAGCCCCGCGTGCGGTAGCGCACCGGATACCGGTCTTCGGGTTCGAGCAGCGGCGCCAGTTCGGCCGCCGCCTGCTCCCAGCTCACCACCCGGACTTCGCCAAGATCATCGGCGGCCTCGGGCCGCACCAGCGCCAGGCGATCGACCTTGGGCAGCGAAGTGTCCACCCCCCGCGTCCAGGTGGCCAGCGAGAATGACGCGGCCACGTCGTCGTTCTGGGTAAACAGGTTGTAGGTGGCCACGAACACGTCGACGCCCCGCTCTTCGTACAGTCGGTCCAGGGCCTCTTTCTGTGCGTCGTAATCGCCCTGGGCCAGCACCCGCGCCAAGTGCGCCTGCAGGCGCATGAGGGGTTCCCGTCGAGGCTGGTAGCGTTCGACGCCAGCCTCGCCGTAGCGGTACATGCAGGCGGAGACGGGGCGGCCGTGCTCCACCACTTGCAGGCAGAGTTCCATCATCTTCAGCAAGCCATCCTCGTCGCTGTCGCCGCTGACCAGCAGCAAGTCGCGGGTGGGCATCATGAATATCGGGCGGCCGCGCGCCGGGATGCGCTCCAGCATGTCGGGCAGCAGCGCGCGGCTGATGTCGTAGCCATCTTCCCACCCACCGCCATACACGCCCGGCGCCACTTCCACGAAGTGGTCGACCGACTCGCGCAGATTGTCGATGGCGATGGCCAGGGCCTCGTCGAACGACACGCCCCATTCCTCATCGGGCCCGTTGGTGAGCGTGGCGATGGACTCCGGGTGATCCAGCGCCAGCAGCACCACGCAATCGTCGCCGAAGGGGCGCAGCGCCGGGTGGAAATCGTCGTCGTTGCCATCGCTGCGCAGGTGGTGCATGCGCACCGCTTCGAGGATGGCGCGGCCGCGGATCACCGGACGCAGCAACGGGCGGGCCTCGGCCAGCGAGGCCGGGCGGGTCTGGCTGCTGGTCAGCAGGGTGGAGACATAGCCCTGCAAGGCGCCCTGGCGTTGCCCGCCGGGGGCGTCGCAATAGGCTTGGTACGCGTTGTGCAGATTGAAATACGAGCCTTCGCCGTGCACCAGGCGGAACTCATCGGCCTTGTAATCCAGGTCGCCGGTAAAGCCCCGTTGCCGCACGGCGGCGATGAACAGCGCGGCGAACTGGTCTTGCGTGGGCTTGCGCCGGAACAGCGAGTCGAGGAATCCCATGCTTGTCTCACGAGGAGGGGCCGGCGCCGGACAACCCGCCGTCGCTACGCCGGCCTGGCGCGCGGTCGGGGCTGGCCGAGCTTGAACCAGGCCTTGGCGATCCTGCCATCGCGCACTTCGTAGATCGCAACGACGTCGATCTCGCCGGGCCCGTCGGCGAAGTTGCGGGTGACGACTTCCTGGTCCACCACCATGTCGCCATTGACGATGCGGCTGACCAGGCGGCCGTGCAGGTCGGGCTCCTGGAAGCGTTCCACATGCCGCTGGCGGATCTGGGCGCTGCCGCTGGCCAGCAGGGTGTCGGGAAAGGCGTAGTACAGGCAGTCGTCCGCCCAGGCTGCCATGAAGGCGTCGATGTCGCGGGCGTTGTACGCGTCCAGCTGCCGCTGGACCACGTCGGCGGGCGCGTTGGACGGCGCGGCGCGGGCGGCGGCCTGCCGGCGGATATGCGCTTCGGTGTCGGCGTCCAGCAGCCGCCGGATTTCCCGGAACAGGGGCAGGGCGTCGGTGTGCTTGCGGCCGTAGTCCAGGTTGAACGCATAGTCGAAGTCCGGGGCATTGGCGCCCTGGTTATGTTGTAGCAGGGTTTCCAGCTTGTCCATGGCTTTGACGGCGCGGGCTTCGGCCGATGCGGCGTTTTCGTAGTCGTCCCACAACGCCAGCAGCCGGGCGCGCGCCGCCTCGTCCAGCGGGCCGGCCAGTTGCAGCAGATCCTGCCGTTCCTGGACGCCCTTGCCGGGGCCGGCGGCGGATTGCCGGGTGGCAGGGATGTCGCCGTGGATGGCCTCGCCCAGGTCGTGGACCACGCACAGTCGCAGGACGCGGGCGAAGTCCAGGTCCGCCAGGCCTTCTTCCAGCATCATGGCCATGAGGCACAGTCGCCAGGTGTGTTCCGCCGTGCTTTCCTGGCGCCCGCCCGAACTGCGGGCGCTGCGCAGCACGTCCTTGAGCTTTTCGGCTTGCCGCAGGAATTCGAGCCGGCCTTGCAGGGTGGCAGTGTCCATGGATCAGGTAATCGTAAGTCTGTTGTCAATACGCTGGTGAAGCGGTCTGCGCCAGGGCCAGTGTATCTCGTGACCTTTGCGGCGACGTTCCTGCCGGCTGCGCGGCGGCGTCCCGGGGCGCATGACGTCCAGCCGGCTGGAACATGGCGAAAAAGGCGGGGGCGGACGGGATCCGGCCCGGGCTGGTTGTACATTACGCACTTGTCACCTGCTTCATCTTTACAGGACCGCCTCATCATGACCGCCCCGGAAGTTGTCATTTCGCCCTCGATCACCTGCGCCAACGACCAGCCTTTCGTGCTGTTCGGCGGAATCAACGTGCTGGAATCCAAGGACCTGGCGTTGCGCGCCTGCGAGGAATACCAGCGCGTGACCACCCGGTTGGGCATCCCTTACGTGTTCAAGGCGTCGTTCGACAAGGCCAACCGCTCGTCGATCCACTCCTACCGCGGCCCGGGCCTGGAAGAGGGCATGAAGATCTTCGAGGCGGTCAAGCAGAACTTCGGCGTGCCGGTGATCACCGACGTGCACGAACCCTGGCAGGCCGCGCCTGTCGCGGAAGTGGCCGATATCCTGCAACTGCCGGCCTTCCTGGCCCGTCAGACCGACCTGGTGGTGGCGCTGGCCAGGACCGGCCGCGTCGTCAACATCAAGAAGCCGCAGTTCCTCAGTCCCACCCAGGTGCTCAACATCGTCGAGAAATTCACCGAAGCCGGCAACCAGCAGATCATCCTGTGCGATCGCGGCACCAGTTTTGGCTACGACAACCTGGTCGTCGACATGCTGGGTTTCGGCGTCATGAAGAAAGTCACCGGCAATCGGCCGGTCATCTTCGACGTCACCCATGCCCTGCAACAGCGCTCGGCGCTGGACGCGGCCTCCGGCGGACGCCGCGAGCAGGTCGCGGAACTGGCGCGGGCAGGCATGGGCGTGGGGCTGGCCGGCCTGTTCCTGGAGGCCCATCCGGACCCCAGGAACGCCAAGTGCGATGGCCCCAGCGCCTTGCCGCTGGACAAGCTGGAGCCCTTCCTGACCCAGCTCAAGCAGCTGGATGACCTGGTGAAATCCTTTGCGCCCATCGATATCGAACCCTGACGGCTGTCATCGCGGATCCGCGAAGTTGTTATACGATCCGGGCCACCAAGTCTGAGGGGAGCCCGGATGTCGTTTTACGCGATCGTCGCCGTTCGTAAAGATGCCGTCAGCGGCCATATCGCCTACGTGCGGTGGGGCCTGGCCGAGCGCGGCGTCCCCGGCTGGGTCAGCGAGCCCGTGACCGCGGCCGCGTCCGAAGTGATCGAGGCGATCAGGGCGGGCGCCGATGTCGAGACCCTGATCAGCGTGGATGGCGTGTCGGTGGCGTCGCGCGCGGTGCGCGTGCTGACCGACGACGACGGGCGTGAACACCTGGCTTCCGTGCCGGTCCCCAGCTCCACCCTGCACACCGTGTTCGATCTGCCGGAATTCTGACCGGCCCCCCTGGTAATTTTTCCACGGTGCTGGCGTCATCTGCCCGGTGCGGTCGGCCGGGCATGGCGCTTGCTGCCGCCTGCCGGGTGATATCGCCGGGTTCCTTGCGGCCGCGGCGAGGCTTCTGGGGAAACAGCATGATGGACCATAGTGAGATGATGGCCCGCATGATCAGTAAACCCGTCGCGCCTGGCAAACCTGAAGGTTGGGATGGCATCCTGTCCGCCTACGCGGACTGCCTGATGAGGGTGCAGGGTAAGCTGACCGAGGAGGACATGCGGCGCTTCCTGGATATCGGCGCCCAGGTATTCAGGACATGTTGCCAGGAAGAAGCGCGGCAACGCTGGACCGCCGAGCAATTGGCGGCGTATCACCGCAAGCCGCCCATCCGCCTGTAAAAGGCGCAGGCGGTGGCCGCCTCAAAGGCACTGGCGCAGGGCGAACTTGCGCCCAAAGGCGCGGATTTCGTCGCCGTCGACCGAGGCGGCGACGTCCCAGTGGTCGCCGCGCGTGACCAGCATCGATTGCGACGACAGCGCATGGCGCAGGGCGAACAGCCAGAAAGCGGCCTCGGAGCCCACCGGAGCCAGGTCGTGGGGCCCGATCCGCAACCGCGCCGGCCGGGGGGTGGCGCCCAACGACCAACGCAGCGCGATCGCCAGGAAGGCGAAGCGCGCCGATACCGACGAGGGCTGCACGCAGAGCACGCGGATCTTGGGTTTCATGGTCGTATGGCCTCCACGGGTGTGACCCAGCGTAGCAAAGAAGGTTGCAATCTTCCATACCGCGTCTGGCGGATGCCGCGCCTGGCGGGCGCGGTCGCGGGTCAGTCCGCCTGGAGCCGGGTGAAAATGTTGGTCACGATCAGTTGGTCCGGACGCCTGGCATCCGGCGCCGGCGAAGGCATCAATTTGTCGATTTCCTTGCGATCCTGGACGCGAGTGAGGGTCAGGTGGTCGCCCTGGATCTTCACGTAGCGGATGGACGCCACGCCAATCTCGTATCGGGTGGTGGACTGCTCCAGCGTCTGTTCGATGCGCTTGGCGTCGAGCCAGCGATAGGTGCCGCTGGATACCGCGTCCGGCCCTTGCATCGACCAGGTGCCGTCGCTGCGGAATTCGGCCACGCCCGCGCCGCCCGAGGGCTGCGGCGGCAGCGCCTGGCCGTCGACCGTGCGCAGCATGGTCTGGTGCCGCCACTTGCCCACCAAGGCCTGCGCGATCTCCGGCGCCGGCGGTTGGGCGGACGCGACGGCCGACAGCGCGGCCGAGCCAAGCAGGGCGGCCAGGAGGGAATGGCGCAGGAGCTTCATGTTGCGGGGCAAGTAATCCAGTTTGCGGGAGAGGGCGTGGCGGGCCGCCAGAGGCGGGGGCCGGGCGCGTTGTGCTGCATTATGCGCGACGGCGGCGTTTGCGGCGAGGGCTGTCTCGCGCCCGGACGGGGATCAGGGCTGGCGCAGGCCTTGCAGCAGCAGATCAAGCGCTTGCAGGGCCGGCGCCAGGCGTGTCTGGCCCTCATCCTCGGCAATCCATAGGGCGCTCTCGGCCAGGCCGCCGTGCAGCATGCGGGCCAGCGCGCGCGGCTCGGCCGGCGCGATCACGCCCTGTTCCATCAGCGCCCGCAACAGGTCGGCCAGGGAGGCGGTGCATTGTTCCTGCACGGAGGCCGCCTGGCCCAGAATCGCGCGCGCGTCCTGCAGCACGATCCGGCGGATTTCAGGTTCGGCCGCCATCGCCAGATAAGCGCGGCAGCGCTCGCGCAGGGCGGTCCAGGCGTCGGGCGCGTCGCGGGAAATGGCCTGCAGCCGCAGCTCCATTTCGCCGTCGATCTGCGCGGCGACCGCGGCCAGAAGACCCTGTTTGTCACCAAAATGGTGATACAACGCTCCTCGGGTCAGTCCCGCGGCCGCGGTCAGATCATCCATCGACGTGCCCGCGTAGCCGGCGCGGCGGAACGACGCGCGCGCCGTCGCCAGCAGTTTTCCGCGGGTTTCCTCAATCATCTCGGCGCGTGATCGCGACATGTCAGGCTCCATTCACCTACGGGGCGTATGTTAATTGACATTCGCCCCGTAGGTGAATACGATCTCACATACGTTACGTATGTCAATCTGTCCGGTGGCCGTTGCCCCCGGCCTGCAACAACCCCAGAGGTATCGGGTGTCGAATCCCTATCGCGAATTGTTCCAGGCGCCCGGCGCCGCCGGTTTCGTTGCCGCCTGCGCTGTGGCGCGGCTGGCCCTGCCCATGATCGGCATCGGCATCATCACCATGTTGTCCCAGGTGCGTGGCGCCTACACCCTGGCGGGGGCGGTGGCGGCCACGTTCGCGCTGGCGACGGCGTTGCTGGCCCCGCGCATTTCGCGGCTGGTGGATCGCCACGGACAGGGACGCATTCTGCCGCTGGCTGCCGGCGCCAGCGTGGCCGGCCTGGCTGGCCTGGCCCTGTGCGTGCGCCTGCAGGCGCCCGACTGGACCTTGTTCGTGTTCGCGGCGCTGGCCGGCAGCCTGCCAAGCATGCCCGCCATGGCGCGGGCGCGCTGGACGGAAATCTATCGCGACCGCCCGCAGCTGCGCACCGCCTACGCGCTCGAATCGGTGTTGGATGAGTTGAGCTTCATTATCGGGCCGCCGCTGGCGGTGGGCCTGTGCGTGATCCTGTTCCCGGAGGCCGGCCCGCTTGGCGCGGCGTTACTGTTGGGCCTGGGGGTCACCGCATTCGTCATGCAGCGGTCCACCGCGCCGGCGGTGCAGCCGCGCGTCGAGGGCCGTGAAACCTCCGTGCTGGCAGTGCCGCTGATGCGCCAACTGACCACCATGATGGCCGCGATGGGCGTCATCGTCGGCACCATCGATGTATTGAGCGTGGCCTTCGCCCGCCAGCAGGGTGTGCCGGCGGGCGCCAGCGTGGTGCTGTCGGCCTACGCGTTCGGCTCCTGCGTCGCGGGGCTGGCATTCGGCGTACTGAAGTTCCAGATGCCGCTGGCGCGCATGCTGGCGATCGCCGCCAGTGTCACGGCCTTGACCACCTTGCCGTTGCTGCTGGTTGGCGACCTGCTGACCCTGTCGCTGGGGGTGCTGCTGGCGGGACTGTCGTTCGCGCCGACCATGATCATCGCCATGGCGCTGGTGGAAAGCACCGTGCCAGGGCGGCGCCTGACCGAAGGGCTGACCTGGCTGGTAACCGGCCTGGGCGCGGGCGTGGCGGCGGGGGCGGCGTTGGCCGGCTGGATTGTCGACCACCACGGCGTGGGCGCGGGCTTCTGGACCGCCGTCGGCGCCGGCGCGGTGGTGCTGCTGGTGGCGCTGTACGCGGCCCGTGCCGCCCGGCCCGCGCCG
Organism: Achromobacter sp. HNDS-1; assembly: GCF_040084795.1. Classification (NCBI taxonomy): domain Bacteria; kingdom Pseudomonadati; phylum Pseudomonadota; class Betaproteobacteria; order Burkholderiales; family Alcaligenaceae; genus Achromobacter; species Achromobacter sp. HNDS-1. The sequence continues at coordinate 709,999 of NZ_CP157584.1, read as the reverse complement.
GCCACGGCCTGAGCCTAGAATGACTTCCTCAACACACCGGCCGCCAGGAGAACAGACATGACCCGGACCGTCCTCAATCCCGATACGGTTTTCAATAGCGTGCAATACGGCTTCAGCCAGGCCGTCATCGTCACTGGCCAGCGCCGCATGCTGCTGTCCGGCCAGGTCGGCGTCGACGCCGAGGAGCGCACTGTCGGGCCCGGCCTGCAGGAACAGACCGAGGCCGCGCTGGACAACGTCGAACGCGTGCTGGCCGCCGCGGGCGCGACCCTGGCGCAGGTCATCATGCTGCGTATCTACATCTGCGAAACCGCGCGCGAAGACCAGGAGGTGATCGCCCAGGCGCTGCGTGATCGGTTCCCGAAAGACCCACCGCCGTCGTCATGGATCATCGTCAGCGGCCTGTCGCTGCCCGAATGGCTGATCGAGATCGAAGCCGAGGCGATGCTGGACTGACCTGCCGGCCCCGGCCCGGGGAGCTCATCCCTGGGGCTTGTCGCGCCATGGCGTGACGGCGAAGGCCGCGCGCAGATGTGCCAGGAATCCCGCCGTGCGCGCCGGCAGTTCCTGGCGAGATTTCACCAGCGCCACCACATTGGCTTCCGGCAGGTTCCAGCCGGCCAGCAGCGGCACCAGCGTGCGCGCTTTCACATGCTCGGCCACGTCCCATTCCGATCGCGCCACGATGCCATGGCCGGCCAGCGCCCAGGCCACCGCCACCGCGCCCGCGTTGCTCGACAGCACCGGCGCAATGCGCACCCCCACCGCCGGGCCGCGGCCGCGCTTGAAGCGCCACAACGTGACGTCCTCTTCGTTCTCGCGCAGCGCGATGCAGTCATGGTCGCGCAGGTCCTCGGGTTTGGCGGGGGCGCCATGGCGCGCCAGGTAGGCGGGCGAGGCGCACAGGATGCGGCGGTTCGGCGCCAGCGGATACGCCACCAGGGTGGAATCGCGCAGTTCGCCGATATGGATCATCACGTCCCAGTCGTCGCTGGCCAGGCGGGGCGGGCCGTCCGACAATGTCAGGCTGGCGGTCACGTCGGCCTGTCCGTCGCGGAATCCGGCCACCAGCCCGGCGACATAGCGCTGGCCAAATCCCAGCGGCGCCACCACGCGCAGATGGCCGGCGACCACGCCGCGGCGTCCGGCCAGCTCATCGGCCAATTCATTCAGTTCGCCACAGATCTGGCCGGCGCGCAGCGCCAGCAGCCGGCCTTCGTCGGTCAACGCGGTGCCGCGGCCCGAGCGGTTGACCAGCCGCACGCCCAGGCGCTTTTCCAGCGCGTGCAGCCGCTGTGTCACGGCCGGCGGCGTCACGTCCAGGGCGCGCGCCGCCTGGGCCAGCGAGCTGGTGGCCGCCAGGCTCAGGAAGAAGCGCAGGTCGTCTGTCGTGATCATTCAGGAAAGCCTTAATGATTGATTAAGTCCTTATTAAACACGCAAGGCCCGGCGCGCGCCATACTCCATGCATGCGGATCCGCCGGGGCGGCGTCCGCGTCGCTCCCGTCCGTCCCGCCCGTTCCTGTCCCGTCGATATCGCCATGATCTCTGCTCCCGCCGCCACCCTGGATACGCTGGAAACGCCCTGCCTGTTGCTGGACGAAACCCGCATGATGCGCAACATCGAGCGCCTGAACGGCCTCATGGCTGGCCACGGCGTGCAACTGCGTCCGCACCTGAAGACGCCCAAGTCGATCGACGTCGCGCGCCGCCTGATGGCCCGTCCGCAAGGCCCGGCGGCGGTCTCGACGCTGCAGGAGGCCGAACAGTTCGCCGCCGCCGGCGTGACCGATCTGCTGTACGCGGTGGGCGTGGCCCCGGCCAAGCTCGATCGCGTGCTGGCGCTGCGCCGCCGCGGAATCGACCTCACCGTGGTGGTTGACAGTGTCGAGGCCGCCCGCGCCGTGGCCGCGCGCGCCAGCGAGGAGGGCGCGGCCATTCCCGCCCTGATCGAAATCGACTGCGATGGCCATCGCGCGGGAGTCCAACCCGGCCAGACCGACCAGTTGCTGGCGATTGCTGGCACCTTGCACGCGGCTCACTGTCTGCGCGGCGTGATGACACACGCCGGTGAATCCTACGGCTGCCGCAGCACCGAGGCCATCGCCGACATGGCCGAGCAGGAACGCGCCGCCGCGGTCGGTTGCGCCGAGGCGATCCGCGCCGCCGGCCTGCCATGCCCGGTGGTCAGCGTCGGTTCCACTCCCACCGCCCACTTCGCCCGCAACCTGGCCGGCGTGACCGAGGTGCGCGCCGGCGTCTACGTATTCTTCGACCTGGTCATGGCTGGCCTCGGCGTATGCGCCGTGGACGACATCGCCGCCACCGTGCTGACCACGGTGATCGGCCACCAGCCCGACAAGGGTTGGATCCTGGTGGACGCGGGCTGGATGGCCATGTCGCGCGATCGTGGCACCGCCAAACAGCCGGTGGACCAGTTGTACGGCCTGGTATGCGACGCCGACGGCAAGGTCTACCCCGACTTGCTGTTGGCCGAAACCAACCAGGAGCAGGGCATCATCAAACTGCGGGCGGGCAGCGCCGCCGCCTTGCCGGATCTCCCGCTGGGCACCAGACTGCGGATCGTGCCAAACCATGCCTGCGCCACCTGCGCCCAACACGACGTCTACCAGGTCGTGCGCAGCGGCGACCGCGCCGTCGTGGCCCAGTGGCAACGCTTTCGCGGCTGGTAGTCCCGCCGCCCCGGACAGGAGTCAAGATGGACACCATACACACCCCCCACGCCACGCCGCCCGCCGGCCATTACTCCCAGGCCGTGCGCGCCAACGGCTTCGTCTTTGTTTCCGGCCAGCTCGGGTTCCTGCCGCCGGCCCAGCCCGGCGAGCGGCCGCAACTGGCGCAAGGCGCGGCCGCGCAGACCGAGGCCGCCTTGCGCAGCGTGGCGGCCATCCTGCAGGCCGCGGGCGCGTCGATGGCATCGGTGGTCAACGTCACCGTCTACATCCCTGACATCGGTCTGTGGAACGAGGTCAACAGCGTCTACGAACGCAGCTTCGGCGATCATCGCCCGGCCCGCGCCATCGTGCCGACGCGTGAACTGCACTATGGCGCGCTGGTGGAGATCAGTGCCATCGCCGTCGCGTCGCAGGCCTGACGATCAGGCCCGCGGCCGGGCAGGGCGCGCCAGGCGGCTCCCGCGGCGATTGGTCTCGGGGACGGATAGCATGCGCCTCCGCCTATAATGCGAGCGCCTCAACACCCCCGGGGAGTCCGTCCGCATGCAGTACGAATACCTGTTCTGGTCCATGGCCGCCATGGTGGCGGTGGCGCTGGTGGGCGGCTCGCTTTGCGGCCGGCTGCGTTCACCCGGCCGGGTGCTGGCGGGCGTGGCCGCGCTGGCGGCGGCGGTCTGCGCCGCGGTGGCGGTGCTGTCGCGGTCGGCCGGCTTCGGCGACCAGTCGGCGATGCTGGCGATCGCCGCGTTCATGTTCAGCCTGGTGATCGGCGCGGCGGCGGCGTTGTTGACGCGCCGCATCCTGCGGCGCCGTTGAGCGCGCCCGGCCGGGCGGCCGGGGGGGCTTGTCCCGATGCGCGGCGGCCCGCGCCGCCCGCGCTGATCGGAGGGTTCATTCCTCGGCGTCGAAATCCTCGTCGTCCTCGTCCTCTTCATCCTGTTCCAGGGCGTCGTAGCCCTTCCAGGTGATGCGCCAGCGCGTGTCGCCGGCGGTGGCCGCCGTTTCGCTGACTTGCTTGACAAGGCCGGCGTCCGCCAGCAGGTCCAGGTGGTGCGCGACCAGTTGCAGGCCTTGTTCGTGGGCCAGGGCCGCTTCCTTGATGTCGTGGGTGCTCAGGTTGGGGCCGGGCGCGTCGCGCAGGGCTCCCAGGATGGTGACGACCAGATCGAAATCGCGTTGCATGATGTCCGCCGTTGCAGGTTGGGAAGAAACAGGCCGACGATAGCAGAGTTAGGTGGCGGCCAAGCGACAGCCCGCGGGCCCGGGTTACAGTGCGGGATTACCGACAACCGTTACAGGCAGTACCGATGAAGAAACCCGCCGAGCGCGATTGCCTCGCCCTGGTCCCCGGCTATACCGGCCAGGCCGCCAAGCTTTTCCTGACCCGTGCGGAGGACGGCGCCATCACCGGCGTCACCGTGTTCGACCTGCTGGGACACATCAAGCAGCAGGGCGACGCGCAGGCCGCCGCCGACTGGGTGGCCGCCTGGCTGGCCCAGGAGGCCGACAACCGCAAGGCCCGCCGCACCCAGCTGCTGGCGCAGATGTTCGTGTGCAAGCTGGCTGACGACGAGAAGGCCGTGTTCCTGGACGCCCAGAAGCCGCTGCTGGCCGCGCTGACCGCCGCCGGCGTGCGCACCCGCAGCGTCGCGGCCACCTCCGGCGCGGCGCGCCGGTCGCTCGGCCCCGCTGTCAGGAAGTCTTAGCATAAGGCTGTTATAGTCGCGCCTGGGCGTGTGCGCATCCGTGCGGGCGCGCCCAGGCGGGCTCGGCCCGCAAGTCAAGGAAGAGTGATCATGGAAATACTGAGTCGGCATGTTGCCGACGTGGCGGGCGGCGTTGAGCTGCACACAACGCTGGATGGCGAGAGCATCAGCGCCTATGTCGTGACGGGCGTGACTGATCTGAACGCGATCGCCGATATCGTGCCCCCCGAAAAGGTCGAAGGTGGAGCGGACATACACGCTGCCAGTGTCGACAATGTTGATAATGCGCAAGACCAAATCGACCAGGTCCTGGAGAATATCAATCCCGGCGACGTGGCGGTTTTCCTTTGCTCGGGTCCCGATGCTTTTGGCGCGGCACTCGACTTGCTGGGTTTACCTATCGACGAGTAAGCCTGGCGGCAAACCAAAGTGCCCGCCCAAACGGCGTATGAGTTCATGCGAGTTTTGGGGGCCGGGCATTTATATATAAGCCTTGATTGTTTTTTTATGATGCGTGGGTGTTTACACCTATGCAGGCGTTCTTTTTGCCTATGAAAACGTGTAAATTCTGTCCGCAGTTTCTCTTTGTTGCATTATTGGCACGTATTTTTTAGGATTATGTTGACTTGTGAGGGGAACATAACGATAGTGTCGGCACACGATCACAAGCGTTGCGATTTTCGTTCAGTGCCGTGCCTTTTCCGGCTCAGCGTTATTGTTCTACTGTCCCCTCCTTGATTGATTCGTGACCTCCGGGCATTTGCCCATTATCTCTAGGAAATACAGTATGGAAACCGGCGTCGTTAAGTGGTTCAATTCGGAAAAAGGCTATGGCTTCATCACCCCGGAAGCGGGTGGTAAGGACCTGTTCGCTCACTTCTCCGAAATTCAGGGCTCGGGCTTCAAGTCTCTGGAAGAGAACCAGCGCGTCAGCTTTGTGACGGCCAATGGCCCCAAGGGCCCGCAAGCCACGAAGATTCAGGTCCTGTAAGGTCCTGCGTTTTCGGAAAAGCCCCTTCGGGGGCTTTTTTGCGTCTGGGCTCCCCTCGGGGAGCCTTGTCGTTTCCGCCGCCCGGCGGGTGGCGCACGGGTGTCGCGCGCGGCCAACGCGTCGCCTGCGGCGGGCTCGCGGTATCCTTGCCGCAGTTTTCCGTCGCCGCGTCCGCCCGGCGCGGCGCTCGCAACCGACACAGGACGATACCCATGACCCACCCCGGATCCGCCCCAGTTTCCCTGCAACCGCAGGACATCGTGGCGTTCTGGCGCGAAGCCGGGCCGCGGCAATGGTTCACCAAGGACGCGGCGTTCGACGAGCGTTTCCGCCAATTCTGCGGCCAGGCCCACATGGCCGCCGCCGCGCGCCAGCTGGATGGCTGGCTTGATGCGCCGGAGGGCGCGTTGGCGCTCATGATCCTGCTGGACCAGTATCCGCGCAACGCTTTTCGCGGCACCGCCCACATGTTCGCCACCGATCCGCTGGCGCTGGTGTTCGCCGAACGCGCCATCGCCGCCGGCCACGACCTGGCGGTCGATCCGGCGCTGCGCCAGTTCTTCTACATGCCGTTCGAGCATGCCGAGACCGTGGCCGCGCAGAATCGCGCGGTGGCCTTGATGGAGCCGCTTGGCGCGGACGCGGTGCGCTGGGCCGTCCTGCACCGCGACATCATCAAGCGCTTCGGCCGCTTTCCGCACCGCAACGCCGCGCTGGGCCGCCAGACCACGCAGCCGGAACAGGAATTCCTCGACTCGGGCGGCTTCGCCGGCTGACACCCGTGCCGGACGGCGCCAGGACCTCTGCGTATCTGCTTGTATCGGCGCATGGCCAGTTGAAAAAGCCGCGCGGCCAGGCCCGGCGCGGCTTGTGCGATGGCCGCATATTTGACGTTTTTCGCGGTTCGCCAATACACTGGGTTCAGCGAGATTCTCAAGCGACGCGGTCTGCGTTTAACTTGTCGCGGTCAGTGGTGCTGCAGTGGCTTCCTCTCCCATCCTTGATGATCTGGCGCCCCGCGAGCAATCGCTTCTTTAGGTTCGAGGAAATTCCATGGCAACCGGCATCGTCAAGTGGTTCAACGCCGAAAAAGGGTATGGTTTCATCATGCCCGACGACGGCAGCAAGGATCTGTTCGCCCACTACTCGGAAATCCGCAGCGAAGGCTACAAATCGCTGCAGGAGAATCAGCGCGTCACGTTCGAGGTTGGCACGGGGCCCAAGGGCCCCAGCGCCAAGAACATCAAGGTAGCGGCCTGATCCCAGGGTTGTGGCGCGCCGCCGCGCGGCCCGCCACAAAGACAAAAGCCCCGCACGGCTGTGCGGGGCTTTTCATTTGGCGCAAGGCGCTCAGTGCTTGGCGTGCGAAGGCGTGGCCAGCTTGTCGACCAGCGCGATGCCCAGCGCCGACAGGATGAACAGAGCGTGGATGATGGTCTGCCACATCACGCCGGCCTCGGAGAAGCGCGCGTTGGGCGTGCCCAGCGTACCCGCCTCGATGAAGGTGCGCAGCAGGTGAATCGACGAAATGCCGATGATGGCCATGGCCAGCTTGACCTTGAGCACGCTGGCGTTGACGTGGCTGAGCCATTCCGGCTGGTCCGGGTGGCCTTGCAGGCGCAGGCGTGACACGAAGGTCTCGTAGCCGCCGACGATCACCATCACCAGCAGGTTCGAGATCATGACCACGTCGATCAGGCCCAGCACCAACAGCATGATTTCCATCTCGCCGAAGCTGGTGGCATGGGTCAGCAGGTGCCAAAGTTCTTTCAGGAACAGCATCACATAGACGCCCTGGGCGACGATCAGGCCCAGGTACAGGGGCAGTTGCAGCCAGCGCGAACTGAAAATCAGGCTTGGCAGCAGGCCAAGGCGGGGAGGGGTGTGGGGGGTCATGATGGGTGCGAGCCGTTATGGGAAGCGCGGGAAAAACCGCGGCGGCAATTCTATCAATCTCGGACTGCTCCGAAATCTGTTTTTGATGACAACGCCGAGTCGCGGCGCAGGTACTTACCACGGTAAGGAGCCCCGCGCATGCCTTTTATGTAAGAGAAATTCGCATTTGCGAAACTCTGTGGCGAAACGGTTTGAATGCTTTTGGCGTATATAGAATTGCCGCCTCACTCGCACAGAGTCAGTCAAGAGGAGTTTTTGCCATGAAGATCCGCTACACCGTTGCCGCGCTGGCCGTCGCACTCGCCCCTTATTCCGCGTCGCATGCCCTCGATATCGGGGGATTGGTGGGCGCTGGCAGCAAGGTGGTGCAGGCCGCCACGCTGAGCGATGCCGAAATCAAGACCTTGTCGGACAAGGCTTGCGCGCAGAGCGATTCCCAGGAAAAGATCGCGGCCCCCGGCAGCAAGTACGACGTGCGCCTGCAGAAGATCGCCAAGCAATTGGGCGGCACGGTCAATGGCCAGAAGGCCAACTACAAGGTCTACATCACCAAGGACGTCAATGCCTGGGCCATGGCCAATGGCTGCATCCGCGTCTACAGCGGCCTGATGGACATGATGACCGACGACGAAGTGCTGGGCGTCGTGGGCCATGAAATCGGCCACGTGGCGCTGGGCCACAGCAAGAAGGCGATGCAGACCGCCTACACCGTTTCGGCCGCGCGCGACGCCGCCGGCGCCGCCGGTGGCGCCACGGTCGCCGCCCTGAACTCGTCGCAGTTGGGCGACCTGACCGAGAAGTTCATCAACGCGCAGTTCTCGCAATCGCAGGAAAGCGCCGCCGACGACTACTCGTTCGACCAGCTGCAGGCCAAGAAGCTGAACACCCGCGGTCTGGTGACGGCGTTCCAGAAGCTGGCCGAACTGGACGGCGGCAAGAGCGATATGATGAGCTCGCACCCGTCCTCGGCCAAGCGCGCGCAGCACATCGAAGATCGCATCGCCAAGGCCAAATAAAGCGCCCTGGCGGGCATTTGCCGCCCTTTCGGGGTGGAAAACGGGGCGCGAGCATCCGGGCTTATCCGGGTGCTCGCGCCCCTTTGCGTCAGGGGTCCGGAAGTTTCCGGTAAAATGCCGCGTTTATCCGCCCGTCATCTCATATCTCTCGGAAAATAGGTCTTTTAATGCAGCCTGTGGTTGAAACCCTCTCCGGCCTCGAGCGCCGTGTTGATCTGGCCGTCTCGGTGGCCGACGTCGAAAAGGAAGTCCAGGCGCAATTGAAGCGCGTGGCCCGCACCGCCAAGGTTCCCGGTTTTCGTCCCGGCAAGGCGCCGCTCGCCATGCTCGAGCGCAGCCATGGCCCCGGCATCCGCTACGACGTGATCAACAGCCAGGTCGGCCGTGCATTCGAACAAGCCGTCGATGGCGCCAAGCTGCGCGTCGCCGGCGCCCCGAACCTGGAACCCAAGACTGAAGGCGTCAGCGATGACACGCTGGCCTTCACCGCCACGTTCGAGGTCTACCCCGAAGTCGCCGTGCCGGACCTGTCGGCCCTGGCCGTGACCCGCTATGAAACCGCGGTCACCGACGCCGAAGTGCAGCAGACCCTGGACGTCCTGCGCAAGCAGCGCGCCACGTTCGAAGCCCGCGAAGGCCGCGCCTCGCAAGACGGCGACCGCGTCACGCTGGACTTCGCTGGCACCATCGACGGCGTGCCGTTCGATGGCGGCAAGGCCGAAGACTTCCCGTTCGTGCTCGGCCAAGGCCGCATGCTGCCGGAATTCGAAGAAGCCGCCCGCGGCCTGAAGGCTGGCGAAAGCAAGGTCTTCCCGCTCAAGTTCCCCGATGACTACCAAGGCAAGGAAGTCGCCGGCAAGACCGCCGAATTCACCATCACCGTCAAGGAAGTGGCTGAAGGCGTGCTGCCCGAACTGAATGCCGAATTCGCCAAGTCGCTCGGCCAGGCCGAAGGCGATGTCGAAAAGCTCAAGGCCGACATCCGCAGCAACATCGAACGCGAAGTCAAGGTGCGCTCGCAAGGCCGCACCAAGGCCAGCGTGATGGACGCCCTGGTGGAAGCCGGCAAGTTCGACGTGCCGAAGGCGCTGGTCGACAACGACGTGCAAAGCCGCATCGCCGCCGCCCGCGAAGAGCTCAAGCAGCGTGGCGTGCCGAACGCCGAGTCGGTGCCGATCCCGGCCGAAGCCTTCTCGACCGAATCCGAGCGCCGCGTGCGCCTGGGCCTGCTGGTGTCCGAACTGGTCAAGCAAGCCCAGCTGCAGGCCAAGCCGGAACAGGTCCGCGCCCGCATCGAAGAGTTCGCGGAAAACTACGAACAACCCGCCCAGGTTGTCAGCTATTACCTGGCCGACCGCCAGCGTCGTGCTGAAATCGAGGCTATCGTGCTCGAAGACAACGTCGTCGCGCATGTTCTGGAAAAGGCCAAGGTCACCGACGAAAAGGTGCCTTTCGATCAGTTGATGGGGATGGCGTAACACTATGCAGAGATTCACCGATTTCTATGCGGCAATGAATGGCGGGTCGTCGGTGACCCCCACCGGCCTGGGCTACATTCCCATGGTGATCGAGCAGTCGGGGCGCGGCGAACGCGCCTACGACATCTATTCGCGCCTGCTCCGCGAGCGGCTCATCTTCCTGGTGGGCCCGGTCAACGACGCCACGGCCAACCTGGTCGTGGCGCAGTTGCTGTTCCTGGAATCGGAGAATCCTGACAAGGACATTTCCCTGTACATCAACTCGCCCGGCGGGTCGGTGTACGCGGGCATGGCCATCTACGACACCATGCAGTTCGTCAAGCCGGACGTGTCGACCCTGTGCACCGGCCTGGCGGCCAGCATGGGCGCCTTCCTGCTGGCGGCAGGCAAGAAGGGCAAGCGCTTTTCCTTGCCCAACTCGCGCATCATGATCCACCAGCCCTCGGGCGGCGCCCAGGGGCAGGCCTCCGACATCCAGATCCAGGCTCGCGAGATCCTGGACCTGCGCGAGCGTCTCAATCGCATCCTGGCCGACAACACCGGCCAGTCGATCGAGCGCATCGCCCTGGACACGGAACGTGACAACTTCATGTCCGCCGAAGATGCGGTATCGTATGGACTGGTCGACAAGGTGATGACCTCCCGTTCGGAAGGCTGACTTCCCGGTTGAGTCCCACCCGCTGTTGCCATGTTTGAGTAAGCGCCGGGCCCTTCACCCGGTCCGGCGCTTCTTTACCTGAGATACGAATACATATGCCTGAAAAAAAGGGATCGGCAGACGCAAAAGTGCTGCATTGCTCGTTTTGCAATAAAAGCCAGCACGAAGTCCGCAAGCTGATCGCGGGTCCGTCGGTATTCATCTGCGATGAATGCATAGACTTGTGCAACGACATCATCCGCGAGGAAGCGCAGGCGACCGCGCGCGCGGCGATTCGTTCCGAACTGCCCACTCCGGCTGAAATCAAGACGTTCCTGGACCAGTACGTGATCGGGCAGACCTCGCCCAAGCGCATGCTGGCGGTGGCCGTCTACAACCACTACAAGCGCATCCGCCACGGCGAGATCAAGGGCGACGAAGTCGAGTTGTCCAAGAGCAACATCATGCTGATCGGCCCCACCGGGTCGGGCAAGACGCTGCTGGCGCAGACCCTCGCGCGCATGCTGAACGTGCCGTTCGTCATGGCAGACGCCACCACGCTGACCGAGGCCGGTTACGTCGGTGAAGACGTCGAGAACATCATTCAGAAGTTGCTGCAGAACTGCAACTACGAAGTCGAGAAGGCGCAGCGCGCCATCATCTACATCGATGAAATCGACAAGATTTCCCGCAAGTCCGACAACCCGTCCATCACCCGCGACGTGTCGGGCGAGGGCGTGCAGCAGGCCCTGCTCAAGCTGATCGAAGGCACCGTCGCCTCGGTGCCGCCGCAGGGCGGGCGCAAGCACCCCAACCAGGACTTCGTCCAGGTCGACACGACCAACATCCTGTTCATCGTCGGCGGCGCCTTCGACGGGCTGGAAAAGGTCATCCGCGACCGCACCGAAAAGTCCGGCATCGGCTTCTCCGCCTCCGTGCGCGCCAAGTCCGAGCGCGGCGTGGGCGAGCTGTTCTCCGAAGTCGAACCCGAAGACCTGATCAAGTTCGGCTTGATCCCCGAACTGGTCGGTCGCCTGCCGGTGGTCGCCACGCTGGACGAGCTGGACGAGGCCGCCCTGGTGCAGATCCTCACCGAGCCCAAGAACGCCCTGCTCAAGCAATTCCAGAAGCTGTTCGCCATGGAAGGCGCCGAACTGGACGTGCGTCCGGCCGCGCTCAAGGCCATCGCCCGCAAGGCGCTCAAGCGCAAGACCGGCGCGCGTGGCCTGCGTTCCATCATCGAGCAGGCCCTGCTCGACACCATGTATGACCTGCCGTCGCAAGGCAACGTCAAGCGCGTGGTGCTCGACGAAGGCGCGATCGAAGGCGAGGGCAAGCCCTTGCTGATCTACGCCGACGAGGAAGGGGCGGCCGAAAAGCCCGAGCGCGGAGAAGTCCGCGACGCGGCGGCCTGACGGATATTTCAAGAAAACCCGTTTCCGTAACGGGTTTTTTTGTCTCCGGCCCCCTGATGGAACGCACACTGCCGCAGTGTGTCCAATGAAACAGGATGCCGGCCGCCGTTTTTTTTAAGGTTTTGTTTATCCGGCCGCCGGGATCTTGAATTTTCGGCTATTGTTCCCATAACAGACGTAACTGACGGGGCTGTCCGGGTATACCCGGTCATCCTGTCCCCGATACGCCGAGTCATACCGAGGAACCTCCTATGTCTGCCAGCCAGACCCTGCCTTCCGACCCGATCGACCTCCCCCTGCTGCCACTGCGCGACGTCGTGGTGTTCCCGCACATGGTCATCCCGCTGTTCGTCGGCCGTCCGCGCTCTATCCGCGCGCTCGAGGTTGCGATGGAAGCGGGCAAGAGCATCATGCTAGTGGCCCAAAAATCCGCCGGCAAGGATGATCCCACCCCTGAAGACGTCTACGAGATCGGCTGCGTCGCCGGCATCCTGCAGATGCTCAAGCTGCCCGATGGCACCGTCAAGGTGCTGGTCGAGGGTACCCAGCGCGCCCGCATCAACAGCATCGAAGACGCCGATTCGCACTTCACCTGCCAGGTCACCCCGATCGAGCCGGACGCCGTCCAGGGCTCCGAGACCGAGGCCCTGCGCCGCGCGATCGTCGCCCAGTTCGAGCAATACGTAAAACTCAACAAGAAGATCCCCCCGGAGATCCTGACCTCGCTCGCCGGCATCGATGACGCCGGCCGCCTGGCCGACACGATCGCCGCGCATCTTCCGCTGAAACTCGAGCAGAAGCAGAAGATGCTCGAGATCGTCGGCACCTCCGAGCGCCTCGAAGGCCTGCTCACGCAGCTGGAAACCGAAATCGACATCCTCCAGGTCGAGAAGCGGATCCGCGGCCGCGTGAAGAAGCAGATGGAAAAGAGCCAGCGCGACTACTACCTGAATGAGCAGGTCAAGGCCATTCAGAAGGAGTTGGGCGAAGGCGAAGAGGGCGCCGACATCGAGGAGCTCGAAAAGAAGATCATCGCCGCGCACATGCCCAAGGAGGCGCGCAAGAAGGCCGATGCCGAGCTCAAGAAGCTCAAGCTCATGTCGCCCATGTCGGCCGAAGCCACCGTGGTGCGCAACTACATCGATACGCTCATCAACCTCCCCTGGAGGAAGAAGAGCAAGATCAACAACTCCATCGCCAACGCCGAGACCGTGCTCGACAACGACCACTACGGCCTGGAGAAGGTGAAGGAGCGCATCCTCGAATATCTCGCGGTGCAGCAGCGCGTGGACAAGGTCAAGGCGCCGATCCTGTGCCTGGTCGGTCCTCCCGGGGTCGGCAAGACCTCGCTGGGCCAGTCCATCGCCAAGGCCACGAACCGCAAGTTCGTGCGCATGGCCCTGGGCGGCGTGCGCGACGAAGCCGAGATCCGCGGCCACCGTCGTACCTACATCGGTTCGATGCCCGGCAAGATCGTCCAGAACATGTCGAAGGTCGGCGTGCGCAATCCCCTGTTCCTGCTCGATGAGATCGACAAGCTGGGCATGGATTTCCGCGGCGATCCCTCGTCGGCGCTGCTCGAGGTGCTGGACCCGGAACAGAACCACACGTTCCAGGACCACTACATCGAAGTCGACTTCGACCTGTCGGACGTCATGTTCGTGGCCACCAGCAACACGCTGAACATTCCGCCGGCCCTGCTGGACCGGATGGAAGTGATCCGCCTGTCGGGCTACACCGAGGAAGAAAAGATCCACATCGCCCGCGACCATCTGCTGCCCAAGCTGATGAAGAACAACGGCGTCAAGGATACCGAGCTGACCGTCGATGACAGCGCGCTGCGCGACATCGTGCGCTACTACACCCGCGAAGCCGGCGTGCGTGCGCTCGAACGCGAAGTGGGCAAGATCTGCCGCAAGGTGATCAAGCAGCTGCTGACCCAGAGCGACCGCGCCAAGGCCGAAGGCAAGACCTTCGAACTCAAGCCGGTCAACGTCACGGGCGACAACCTCAGCGATTACCTCGGCGTGCGCCGCTACACCTTCGGCATGGCCGAAAAGGAAAACCAGATCGGTCAGGTGACCGGCCTGGCCTGGACGGAAGTCGGTGGCGACCTGCTCACGATCGAAGTGGCGGACATGCCCGGCAAGGGCGTGATCCAACGCACCGGTTCGCTGGGCGACGTGATGAAGGAATCGGTCGAGGCGGCCCGCACGGTGGTGCGCTCGCGGGCGCGTCGCCTGGGCTTTGCCGACAGCGTGTTCGAGAAGCACGACATGCACGTGCACGTGCCGGAAGGCGCGACGCCCAAGGACGGTCCGTCCGCCGGTATCGCGATCACCACGGCCATGGTGTCGGCCCTGTCGCGCATCCCGGTGCGCGCCGACGTCGCCATGACCGGCGAGATCACGCTGCGTGGCGAAGTCCTGCCGATCGGCGGCCTGAAGGAGAAGCTGCTGGCCGCCCATCGCGGTGGTATCAAGACGGTCTTGATCCCGGAAGAAAACGTCAAGGATTTGGCGGAGATCCCGGACAACGTCAAGAACCATCTCGAGATCGTGCCGGTCCGCTGGATCGACAAGGTGCTGGAACTGGCCCTGGAACGCCTGCCGGAGCCGCTGGCTGAAGACGAAACGGTCAAGGAGCCGCTGGTCGCCAAGCCGGCCGAGCCGGGTTCGACGGATCCCGTGCTCAAGCACTGATGTCTGGCCCCGGGGCGTCCCGCAAGGGATGCCCAATGAAAGAAACCCCGCTTGCGCGGGGTTTCTTTTTTGGCGCGGCCGTCGAGGGGCGCGCGCCTGAAGGGAAGCGGCGGATCAGTGCAGCGCGTGCGGACGGATCAGGCCGACCGCGATGCCTTCCAGCGCGAATTCCTGGTCTGCCTCGACCACGATGACGTTGAAGTCAGGATTCTCGGGCAGCAGTTCAACGCGGCCGTTCTGGCGCTGCAGGCGCTTGACGGTGACGTCGTCGCCCAGGCGGGCAACCACGATCTGGCCGTTGCGGGCCTCGGACGCCTTTTTGACGGCCAGCAGGTCGCCTTCGAGGATGCCGGCGTCACGCATGCTCATGCCGCGCACCTTGAGCAGGTAGTCGGGCGCCTGGGCGAAGAGGCCGGGGTCGACACCGATTTCGCGTTCGACATGTTCGGCCGCCAGGATCGGGCTGCCGGCGGCCACGCGGCCGACCAGCGGCAGCAGCAACTGCGCCAGGCCGGGCAGGGGCAGCGGCGCCTGGGTCTGCGCGGGCGAGGCATCCTTCAGGCGGATGCCGCGCGAAGCGCCGGCGGTGAGCTCGATGGCCCCCTTGCGCGCCAGGGCCTTCAGATGGTCTTCAGCCGCGTTGGGCGAGCGGAATCCCAATGCCTGGGCGATCTCGGCGCGGGTGGGCGGAAAGCCGGTGCGCGCGACGGTTTGCCGGATGAGGTCCAGGATTTGCTGTTGACGATCAGTGAGTTTGCTGGCCATGGCGGTGATCCGTTTGGAATCGGACTGTACATATATACAGCGGCATTCTGGGGGACATAACGCAAAAATGCAAGCGTTGAGCGGACATGGTTTTGTGACAGGCAATGAAAACGGGACCCGAAGGTCCCGTTGGAGGCTGTTGCCGGGGGGAGGCTTACAGCACCGCGGCGATGCCCTTGGCCACCTGGTCGATGTTGCCGCTGTTGAGCGCGGCGACGCAGATGCGGCCGCTGGAGACGGCGTAGACGCCGTGCTCTTCGCGCAGGCGGTCGACCTGGGCCGAGGTCAGGCCCGAGTACGAGAACATGCCGCGCTGCTGCAGCACGAAGCTGAAGTCCTGCTTGCCGCCGTGTTCCTTGATTTTCTCGACCAATTGCTTGCGCATCAGGCGGATGCGGTCGCGCATGGCGCCGAGTTCTTCTTCCCACATGGCGAACAGCTCGGGCGAGTTCAGCACCGTGGAGACGATCGTGCCGCCGTGGGTGGGCGGGTTGGAGTAGTTGGTGCGGATGACGCGCTTGAGCTGGCTCAGCACGCGGGTGGCTTCGTCTTTGCTGCCAGCCACGACCGTCAGGGCGCCGACGCGCTCGCCGTACAGCGAGAACGACTTCGAGAACGACGAGCTGATGAACATGGTCAGGTCGAGGTCGGCGAACAGGCGCACGACCGCGGCGTCTTCGCGCAGGCCTTCGCCGAAGCCCTGGTAGGCGATGTCCAGGAAGGGCACCAGCTTGTTTTCCTTGACGACCGCGGCGATCTGCTTCCATTGGTCGAAGGTGGGATCGACGCCGGTGGGGTTGTGGCAGCAGGCGTGCAGCACGACCACGGTGTTGGCCGGCGCGGCCTTCAGGGCGGCCAGCATGCCGTCGAAGTTCAGGCCGCGGGTGGCGGCATCGTAGTAGGCGTAGGTGCCGACTTCGAACCCGGCGCGTTCGAACAGCGCGCGGTGGTTTTCCCAGCTGGGATCGCTGATCAGGACCTTGGAGGTCGGCAGCAGCTGGCGCAGGAAGTCGGCGCCGATCTTGAGCGCGCCGGTGCCGCCCAGGGCCTGGGTGGTCAGGACGCGGCCAGCGGCGGCCAGCGGGGAATCCTTGCCGATCAGCAGGGCTTGCGCGCCCTGGTTGTAGCCGGCGATGCCTTCGATCGGCAGGTAGCCGCGAGCGGCGGCGGCCTCGATGCGGGCGATTTCCGCCTTGCGCACGGCACCCAGCAGGGGAATGCGACCCTGGTCGTCGTAGTACACGCCCACGCCCAGATTGACTTTACCGGGGCGGGTGTCCGCGTTGTATTGTTCGTTCAGACCAAGAATGGGGTCGCGCGGCGCGAGTTCGACGGAATCGAAAAGGGTGCTCATGGGACTCTGCTGAGGGTGAGTGGACGCAGTCGGAAGTGCTGTGGATAATGGGGGGTTTACCCTGGGAACAGTCTAGCATGCCTAAGAGCGCAATAGACCCGAGCGCGGCGGGTGCCGCAGCCGTTGGCTCCGTCACCGACGGGGCGGCCGATGCGGCCCCTGGCGCTGCCGCGGCGGCCCCCGGCCCGGGGTACGTCGATTACCCCGGCAGCCCGTTCCACCTGTACCAACCCTATCCGCCCGCCGGCGACCAGCCGGGCGCCATTGATGGATTGGTCCAGGGCGTGCAGGACGGCCTGATGTACCAGACGCTGCTGGGCGTGACCGGCTCGGGCAAGACCTACACCATGGCCAACGTCATCGCCCAGCTGGGGCGGCCGGCGCTGGTGCTGGCGCCCAACAAGACGCTGGCCGCGCAGCTGTACGCGGAAATGCGCGAGTTCTTTCCCAAGAACGCGGTGGAGTACTTCGTCTCGTACTACGACTACTACCAGCCCGAAGCCTACGTGCCGACGCGCGACCTGTTCATTGAAAAGGACTCGTCGATCAACGAGCACATCGAGCAGATGCGCCTGTCGGCCACCAAGAGCCTGCTGGAACGGCGCGACACCATCATCGTCGGCACCGTGTCGTGCATCTACGGTATCGGCAACCCCGGCGACTACCACGCGATGGTGCTGATCCTGCGCGCCGGCGACCAGATTTCGCGGCGCGAGATCCTGGCGCGGCTGGTGGCCATGCAGTACACCCGCAACGACGCCGAATTCACGCGCGGCGTGTTCCGCGTGCGCGGCGAGACCATCGACATCTTCCCGGCGGAAAGCGCCGAGCTGGCGCTGCGCCTGACGCTGTTCGATGACGAAATCGAAAGCCTTGAGCTGTTCGATCCGCTGACCGGCCGCATCCGCCAGAAGTTGCCGCGCTTCACCGTTTACCCCGGTTCGCACTACGTGACGCCGCGCGACACCGTGCTGCGCGCCATCGAGACCATCAAGGAAGAGCTGCGCGAGCGCACCAAGCGCTTCGTCGACGACGGCCACCTGGTCGAGGCCCAGCGCCTTGAGCAGCGCACCCGCTTCGACCTGGAAATGCTGCAGGAACTGGGATTCTGCAAGGGCATCGAGAACTACTCGCGCCACCTGTCCGGCGCCGCGCCGGGGGAGCCGCCGCCCACGCTGATCGACTATCTGCCGGCCGATGCGCTGATGTTCATCGACGAGAGCCACGTCACCATTGGCCAGCTCAGCGCCATGTACCGGGGTGACCGCTCGCGCAAGGAAACCCTGGTGCAGTATGGCTTCCGGCTGCCATCGGCGCTGGACAACCGGCCGCTCAAGCTCGAGGAATTCGAGGCCCGCATGCGCCAGTGCGTGTTCGTCTCGGCCACGCCGGCGGCGTACGAAAAGGAGCATGCCGACAACGTGGTCGAGCAGGTGGTGCGCCCCACCGGCCTGGTCGATCCGATCGTGGAGGTGCTGCCGGCACGCACCCAGGTCGATGACCTGCTGGGGCAGATCAAGGCGCGCACCAGCCAGGGGGAGCGGGTGCTGGTCACCACGCTGACCAAGCGCATGGCCGAGGACCTGACCGACTTCCTGACCGAGCACGGGGTGCGGGTGCGCTACCTGCACTCGGACATTGACACGGTGGAACGGGTGGAAATCATCCGCGACCTGCGCCTGGGTACGTTCGACGTGCTGGTGGGCATCAACCTGCTGCGCGAAGGACTGGATATCCCGGAAGTGTCGCTGGTGGCCATCCTGGATGCCGACAAGGAAGGCTTCCTGCGCTCCGAGCGCAGCCTGATCCAGACCATTGGCCGGGCGGCGCGCAACCTGAACGGCCACGCCATCCTGTATGCCGACCGCATCACCGACTCGATGCAGCGCGCCATGGAAGAAACCAGCCGGCGCCGCGCCAAGCAACTGCAGTTCAATGCCGACCATGGCATTACCGCGCGGGGAGTGCAGAAGGCGGTGCGCGAGCTGATCGACGGCATCGTCGCGCCGGTGCAGCACGACGCGCTGGAAGCCGCGGTGCCGGCCGAATTGCTGAAGGACGAAAAGGCCCTGGCGCGCGAGATCAAGCGCCTGGAAAAGTTGATGATGGACCACGCCCGCAACCTCGAATTCGAACAGGCCGCGGCCGCCCGCGATGCCTTGACGGCCCTCAAGCAACGGGTGCTGTTGGATGGCGCGGTATGAAGGTCGATGCTTATCTAAATGTATCTTTTCGCTGACGGGCTGCTGAATTGCTGGTTGGCGCGAAGTGTCGCCGAAGTGGGCGTGAAATTTGCACAAGCATTCGGTCGGCGGTCTCTTGCATCACCTTAAATATAGCTTTTAACTATTTGATTTATAGGGAATATTTTAGGGGACGTATTGATGCGAAACGGTGTGCCCGGGAGCAAAAAAAGCTTGCCTTATCTCGGGTTTTCCCGCACACTTACTCCCATGATGACCAAGGTACTTTTCGTTTGCATGGGCAATATCTGTCGCTCGCCGAGCGCAGAGGGCGTGTTTCGCCATTTGGTGAACGACGCGGGTTTGGGCGATGTGGTTCGCATCGACTCCGCGGGCACGCACGCGTTTCACATCGGCGAGGCGCCTGATGCCCGGGCGCAGGCCGCAGCGCGCAAGCGCGGCTACGAGATCACGCACTGTGAGGCCCGTCAGGTCACCGCGGAAGACTTCCGCGACTTCGACCTCATCCTCGCCATGGACTGGGACAACCTGTCCGCCATGCAGCAACAGTGCCCCAAGGCCTATCAGCACAAGTTGATGCTGCTGATGCGCTTCGCCAATGAGTTCGAGGAGGCCACCGTGCCCGACCCGTACTACGGCGGCGCCGATGGCTTCGGCAAGGTGCTGGATTATCTCGAAGATGCCTGTCAGGGCGTGCTCGAGCTGGTCCGCAAGCGCGCTACCCAATACCAGGCGGCCTGAGAGGTCTCCGGTGTGCCAGGGCGTCCTGCGGGACGCCTGGCGAATTGGCAGTGAAAAGAACCGCGCGACAGCGCGGTTTTTTCTAGCCGGGAGCCATACCAAATTACTCGGGAATTTGCTATACTTGAGCCAATTACTCGGGTATTGACCGCCGGATTCGCCGACGGCCATTGCCGAATCACAGGGAATTCACCATGCGGCTAACTACCAAAGGGCGTTTCGCCGTGACTGCCATGATCGATCTGGCTATGCGGCAGCATAGCGGCCCGGTCACTCTTGCGGCCATCAGCCAGCGTCAGAATATTTCGCTTTCCTACCTGGAACAGCTGTTCGGGAAACTGCGCCGCCACGAACTCGTGGACAGCGTGCGCGGCCCCGGCGGCGGTTACTCGCTCGCCCGTCTGGCGCGAAACGTGACCGTGGCCGACATCATCTTCGCCGTCGACGAACCCCTGGATGCCACCAGCTGCGGCGGCAAGCGGGACTGTACGAGCGGCAACGACGGCAAGCCTGGCAAGTGCATGACGCATGAGCTCTGGGCCACATTGAATCGCAAGATGGTCGATTACCTGGATTCGGTGTCGCTGCAGGATCTGGTCGATCAGCAGCGTGTGCGCCAATTGCAGGAAGCCAACAATCAAGCGCAGGCCTGCGCGGTGCGAGTGAACCGGGTGGGAGGCGCCAACAATACCGCCGCCAACGCCCCGACCACCACCGTCGCGGCCAATGCCACCGTATAAGCAGTAGGAGTTGTAGAAATGACCACCCGTCCGATCTATCTGGATTACTCGGCCACGACCCCCGTCGACCCGCGCGTCGTCGAAAAAATGATCCCGTGGCTGTACGAGAGCTTCGGCAATCCCGCGTCGCGCAGTCACTCGTTCGGCTGGGAAGCCGAGGAGGCCGTCGAACGCGCCCGCGAGGAAGTCGCCAAGCTGGTGAACGCGGATCCGCGTGAAATCGTCTGGACCTCCGGCGCCACCGAGTCGGACAACCTGGCGATCAAGGGCGCGGCCAACTTCTATGCCGAGCGTGGCAAGCACATCATCACCATCAAGACCGAACACAAGGCCGTGCTCGACACCTGTCGTGAACTGGAGCGCCAGGGCTTCGAGGTGACCTACCTGGACGTCAAGGATAACGGCCTGATCGACCTGGACGTGTTCAAGGCGGCGCTGCGTCCCGACACCGTGCTGGTATCGGTGATGATGGTGAACAACGAAATCGGCGTCATCCAGGACATCGAAACCCTGGGCGAGATCTGCCGCGAGAAGGGCATCATCTTCCATGTCGACGCCGCGCAGGCCACCGGCAAGGTCGAGATCGACCTGCAGAAGCTGAAGGTCGACCTGATGTCGTTCTCGGCCCACAAGACTTACGGCCCCAAGGGCATCGGCGCGCTGTACGTGCGCCGCAAGCCGCGTGTGCGCATCGAGGCGCAGATGCATGGCGGTGGCCACGAGCGCGGTTTCCGCTCGGGCACCCTGGCCACGCACCAGATCGTCGGCATGGGCGAAGCCTTCCGCCTGGCCCGTGAAGAAATGGGCACCGAGAACGAGCGCATCCGCATGCTGCGTGATCGCCTCTGGGCCGGCCTGTCGCAGATCGAAGAGGTCTATCTCAACGGCGACATGGACCAGCGCGTGCCGCACAACCTGAACGTCAGCTTCAACTACGTCGAAGGCGAGTCCCTGATCATGGCGATCAAGGAACTGGCCGTGTCCAGCGGTTCGGCCTGCACCTCGGCCAGTCTGGAACCTTCCTACGTGCTGCGCGCCCTGGGCCGCAACGACGAGCTGGCGCACAGCTCGATCCGCTTCACGCTGGGCCGCTTCACCACCGAGCAGGAAGTCGACTACACCATCGAACTGCTCAAGAGCCGTGTCGGCAAGCTGCGCGATATGTCGCCGCTGTGGGAAATGGCCAAGGAAGGCATCGATCTGAATACCGTGCAGTGGGCCGCGCACTAAGCGCCCGCGCCAAAGAATACGTGGAGAACTAACATGTCTTACAGCACCAAAGTCCTGGATCACTACGAAAACCCCCGCAACGTCGGCTCGTTCGACAAGTCGGACGACTCGGTGGGCACCGGCATGGTCGGCGCGCCGGCCTGTGGCGACGTCATGAAGCTGCAGATCAAGGTGAACGAAGCCGGCGTCATCGAGGACGCGCGCTTCAAGACCTACGGCTGTGGCTCGGCCATTGCCTCCAGCTCGCTCGTGACCGAGTGGGTCAAGGGCAAGACGCTGGACGAAGCCATGAACATCCGTAACACGCAGATCGCCGAAGAACTGGCCCTGCCGCCCGTGAAGGTGCACTGCTCGATCCTGGCCGAAGACGCGATCAAGGCCGCCGTGCAGAACTACAAGGAAAAGCATTCGGTTCCGGCCGAAGCTGTTGCGAGCTGAACATGTCCGTTACCCTGACCCAACAGGCTGCCACCCACATCGGCCGCTACTTGCAAAAGCGCGGCAAGGGGATCGGCTTGCGCCTCGGCGTTAGGACGACGGGTTGTTCCGGCATGGCCTACAAGCTGGAGTATGTGGACGACGCGGCGCCCGAAGACCAGGTGTTCGAGAGCTTCGGCGTGAAGGTGTTCGTCGATCCCAAGAGCCTGGCCTACCTGGATGGCACCGAGCTGGACTACGCCCGCGAAGGCCTGAACGAAGGTTTCAAGTTCCGCAACCCCAACGAGAAGGCGACCTGCGGCTGCGGCGAGTCGTTCACGGTGTAAGTCTTGGCTGGAGACGATCACTTCAGCCTGTTCGGCTTGCCGGCACGCTTCGACCTGGACGCCCAGGCGCTGGAATCGGCGTGGCGCACCGTCGCCGCGCAGGTGCATCCCGACCGCTTTGCCACCGCCAGTCCCGCGGAACGCCGCGTGGCCATGCAGTGGGCGGCGCGCGCCAATGAGGCCTACCGCCAGTTGCGCGATCCGCTGTTGCGGGCGCGCTATCTGTGCGAGCAGGCCGGCGTGGATCTGCAGACCGAGAGCAACACGTCGATGGACACGGCTTTCCTGATGCAGCAGATGACCTGGCGCGAAATGATGGACGACGCGCGCAATGACGCCGGCGTGCTGGCCGAGCTGCGGACCGAGCTGGAGGATGCCCGGCAGCAGATGCGCGTCGCGTTGACGCGCCTGCTGGACGAACAGCGCGACTACGCCGCGGCGGGTCTCAAGGTGCGGGAATGGATGTTCGTGGAGAAGCTGGCGCAGGAGCTGGCCCAGGCCCATCCCGATTCCTAGTCCCCCAGGATGGCCCGGCCGCGGGGCGCCCGGACTTCGCCGCCTACTGAGTAGAAAAAACAATCATGGCCTTATTGCAGATTTCCGAGCCCGGCGAATCGCCCGCGCCGCACCAGCGCAAGCTGGCGGTGGGGATCGACCTGGGCACCACCAATTCCCTGGTTGCCGCCGTGCGCAGCAGCGTCGCCGAGGTCCTGCCTGATGCGCAGGGCCACGTGCTGCTGCCGTCGGCGGTGCGCTATTTCCCCGGCGGCAAGGTCACCACGGGGCGCGAACCGCTGGCGCAGCAAGCGGAAGACCCGTTGAACACGGTGGTGTCGGTCAAGCGTTTCATGGGCCGTTCGCTGGAAGAGGCGCGCGCCACGCGCGCGCCGTACGAATTCGTGGACGCGCCCGGCATGGTGCGCATCCGCACCGCGCAGGGCGACCTGAGCCCGGTGGAAGTGTCGGCGCAGATCCTGGCGGTGCTGCGCCAGCGCGCCGAGGACGTGCTGGGCGATGACCTGGTGGGCGCCGTCATCACGGTGCCGGCCTATTTCGATGACGCCCAGCGCCAGGCGACCCGCGACGCCGCGCGCCTGGCCGGCCTGAACGTGCTGCGTCTCTTGAACGAGCCGACCGCCGCGGCGATCGCCTACGGTCTGGATAATGCCGCCGAAGGCGTTTACGCTGTTTATGACCTGGGCGGCGGCACGTTCGATATTTCCATCCTGCGGTTGACGCAGGGCGTGTTCGAAGTGATCTCGACTGGCGGCGATACCGCGCTGGGCGGCGACGACTTCGATTCGCTCATCGTCGACCACGTGGTGGCGGCCGCGGGCGCCACCGACCTGACGCACTCCGACCGGCGCGGCCTGCTGATGGCGGCGCGCGCGGCGCGCGAGGCGCTGTCGGACGCGCAGGAAGCCAATCTGAATCTGACGCTGGCCAATGGCCAGGTGATCGATCACACGCTGACCCGCGCGCAGTTCGAGGCGCTGGCCCAGCCGCTGGTGCAGCGCACGCTGGATAGCGCGCGCCAGGCGCTGCGCGACGCCGCGCTGAAACCCGCCGACGTGCGCGGCGTGGTGATGGTGGGCGGCGCCACGCGCATGCCGGTGGTGCGCGCCGCGGTGGGCGAGATGTTCGGCACCGAGCCGCTGACCGATCTGGATCCGGATCAGGTGGTGGCGCTGGGCGCCGCGCTACAGGCCAATCTGCTGGCCGGCAACCGCGCCCCGGGCGAGGACTGGCTGCTGCTGGACGTGACGCCGCTGTCGCTCGGCCTGGAAACCATGGGCGGGCTGGTTGAGCGCGTGATCCCGCGCAACAGCACCATTCCGGTGGCGCGCGCGCAGGAATTCACGACGTTCAAGGATGGCCAGACGGCCATGAGCATCCACGTGCTGCAGGGCGAGCGCGACCTGGTGACGGATTGCCGTTCGCTGGCGCGCTTCGAGCTGCGGGGGATTCCGCCCATGGTGGCGGGCGCCGCGCGCATCCGCGTGACGTTCCAGGTGGACGCCGACGGCCTGCTGAGCGTGACCGCGCGTGAACAAAGCACGGGCGTGGAAGCGGCGGTGTCGGTCAAGCCTTCGTACGGCCTGAGCGACGACGAAGTCGCGCGCATGCTGGCCGATAGCGTGGCGCAGGCCGACAACGATGCCCGCGCCCGCATGCTGCGCGAGCAGCAGGTGGAAGCGCGCCAGCTGGTCGAATCGGTGCAGGCCGCGCTGGCGGTGGACGGCGACCTGCTGAACGCCGAGGAACGCCAACGGGTCGATGAATGCCTGCAGGCGGCCGCCCGCGCCCAGGAGGCGCAGGACGTGGACGCGGTGAAGGCCACGGTCGAGGCCTTGTCGGCCGCGACCGATGAATTCGCCGCGCGTCGCATGGACCGCAGCATCCGCGCCGCGCTGGCCGGCCGCAAACTTGACGAAATCGCCTGATAAGACGCTATGCCGAAACTGACCGTACTGCCTCATCCCGACTACTGCCCCGAGGGCGCCGTGATCGAGGACGCGCCCAAGGGCGTGTCGATCTGCCGCATCCTGCTGGACAATCACATCGACATCGAGCATGCCTGCGAACTGTCGTGCGCGTGTACGACCTGTCACGTGGTGGTCAAGCAGGGTTATTCGTCGCTGGAAGACGCGACCGACGACGAAGAGGATCTGCTGGACAAGGCCTGGGGCCTGACGCCGACCTCGCGCCTGTCGTGCCAGGCGCGGGTCGAGGATGCCGATCTGACGATCGAGATTCCCAAGTACACCATCAACCACGCGAAAGAGGGCCATTGATGAAGTGGACCGATACCTACCAGATTGCCGAGGCGCTGGCGGACGCCCATCCGGACGTCGACCCCAAGACGCTGCGTTTCACGCAGTTGCGCGAATGGGTGCTGGCCTTGCCCGGTTTCAATGACGACCCGGAACGCAGCGGCGAGAAGATCCTGGAGGCCATCCAGATGGCCTGGATCGACGAGGCCGACTGATCCTCCAGCGAAACGCTCCTTCGGGAGCGTTTTTGCATTGGGGGCGCGGGCGGCGGGGTATCATCAAGACTCTTTCGTTGTCCTTGCCATCCGAGTCTACCGATGCCCGCTGCCCAATTGCGCTTTGGCCTGGCCGCCAACCGACTGCACCATGAATCGCCCGACGCCGCCTTGTTCACCTGGCTGCGGGCCTGTTCGTCCACCATCCGCGAACTGGGCGTGCAGTTGCATACCGTGGGCCGCACCCACGATGCCATCGTGCGCGAGGGCATGCTGCAAGGCTATTCCGGCCTGATCCGCTATCCGTATGGCCGCGAAGGCGGGTTGATGAAGCTGGTGGCGCGCGTCACCGAAGGGCGCGATGGGCAGGAGCCGTTCGATGGCGCGATCTACCTGATCGATCCGGTGGACCCGTCGTCGATCTTTCCCGAGGCGCTGGCGCTCAAGCGCCAGTGCATCACGCATGGCCGTCCCTTCATTTCAACGCTGGCCGGCGCCATCGAGTGGATGGAGGTCGAGCGCGTGCATGCAGGCCTGGCGCCGGACATGGCGGCGTCGCGGCTGTTCAACTACACCGGCCAGACGCTGGCGCTGATCGCGCACGATGCGCTCAAGGACGAGATGGTGGCGTTCGCGGCCGAGCACTTCGACGTGCTGTCGCAGTTTGCGCGGCGCGTGGCGACCGGCACCACCGGTGGCCGCCTGAACGAACTGGCGTGGTCGCGCGGCTGGCCCAAGGACACGCCGTGGGTGCACCGCTACCTGAGCGGTCCGCTGGGCGGCGATGCGCAGATCGCCGAACTGGTGCTGGAGCACCAGTGCCAGCGGGTCATCTTCTTCGAGGATCCCCACGTGGCGCGCCAGCACGAGGCGGACATCCAGTTGCTGGAACGCGCGGTGCGCGTGGTGACGGAGTCGGCCACGTGCGCGACTTCGCCGTCGGTGGCGCGGCGCTGGGCCAAGGCGGTGGAGTTGCGGGCCGGGCACGCTTGAGCCGCCAGCGTGCCGTCGGGGCGCCCTTTGGGGCGCCTTTTTTTATTGTCGTTTTCCCTGATGGGACGGAGCGCTTGGGGGCGCTGCCCGTGGGCGGTCTGTTGTAAACAGGGGAAGTCTTTCTTTTCGTAGGGAAAAGGAACCATTTCAATAACGAGAAACATTAACATCTGGCTCTTCGAAATTCATCAAGGGGAGCCACGTCGATGTTTGATCCTGCCATGTCCCGCCGCGCCAGCCTGGCGGCGGCGTTGAGCCTGCTGCCGGCCGCGCTGGCGGCGCAGTCCGCGCCCGTCGAACCGACCACGTTGCCGTCGGTCAAGGTGGAAGGCAGCGCCGAGACGGCGACCAGCCCGGTGCTGGGCTACGCGGCCACGCGTTCGGCCACGGCCACCAAGACGGATACGCCGCTGAACGAGACGGCGCAGTCGATCACCGTGGTGCCGCGCGACCAGATCGTGGACCAGGGCGCCACCAGCCTGCAGGAGGCGCTCGGCTATGCGGCGGGGGTACGTTCCGATGCGTATGGGCTGGATTCGCGCAGTGACAGCGTGCGGGTGCGAGGGACCGACGTCGACGTCTATCTGGACGGCATGCGCCAGGCGTTCGATTATTACACCAGCACGACCCGCCCCGATCCGTACATGCTGGAACGCATCGAGGTGCTGCGCGGGCCGGCGGCCATGACGTATGGCCAGGGCAGCACCGGCGGGCTGATCAACATGGTCAGCAAGCGCCCGTTGGCCGAGGCGCAGCGCGAGGTCGGCGTGCAGGTGGGCAACCATGGGCGCAAGCAGGCGCAGATCGACCTGACGGGGCCCGTCACCGAGGATGGCCAATGGTTGTACCGCCTGGTGGCGTTGCAGCGCGATGCCGATACCCAGGTGCACCATGTGCCGGACGACCGCACGCTGGTGGCGCCGTCGCTGACCTGGCGACCGAGCGCGGCGACGTCGTTGACGCTGCAGGCGCTGTACCAGAAGGACAAGTCGGGTTCGACCGCGCAGTTCATGCCGTGGTCGGGCATGCGCACGCCGAATCCGAACGGCATGATTCCGACCTATCGCTTCATCGGCGAACCGGACCACGACCGCTACGATTCCGAGCGCCGCAGCTTCGGCTGGCTGTTCGAGCACCAGTTCAACGACAAGTGGTCGTTCACCCAGGGGTTCCGCCACGCCAACAACAAGGTGACGTACTTCACGCACTACGCGGATGCATTCTCGGTGCCCGGCGGCTGGGCGGATGATCCGATCAACCAGCGCATCATCGGCCGCTATGCCGATGACACCATCACCAAGGTGCGCATGGACACGCTGGACCAGCACCTGACGGGCGAGGTGAGCACCGGCGCGGTGACGCACAAGCTGTTGCTGGGGCTGGACTGGTCGCGCTATCGCCGAGACCGCGAGAGCGGCAGCGGCAAGGACACGATCGATGCCTATGATCCGGTGTACGGCAATGGCTATATCCCCGAGCTGACCGGCGAGCCAAGGTTCAACCAGCGTCAGACGGGCCTCTACCTGCAGGACCAGATGAAGATCGGTCAGCACTGGATCGTGACGGCGGGCCTGCGGCATGACCGCGCGCGCAGCCAGCTTGAGGGTGGGGAGGCGGACAAGGCTCAGGCCACCACCAAGCGCTTTGGCCTGATGTACGCCGCCAGCAATGGCTGGTCGCCGTACATCAGCTACAGCGAGTCATTCACGCCGGTGGCCGGCACTACGCGCAACACGCCCGACGGCGCGGTGCCCGAGCTGTACAAGCCGCTGCGCGGCAAGCAGTGGGAGGCGGGCGTCAAGTACCAGTCCGCCGACGGCGGCCACCTGGCCACGGCGTCGGTTTACGACCTGCGCGAGAAAAACCGCCTGGTGCCGGATCCGACGGCGGCGTTGAACAACGTGCAGACCGGCAAGACGCGCACGCGCGGCCTGGAGCTGGAATGGCGCGGCCAGGTGACGTCGTCGTTCGACGTGATCGCACACTACAACTACATCGACCTGGATCCGAAGCTGGAGGGCATTCCGCGCCACCAGGCCGCGGCGTGGGGGCGTTACCGTTTCGCGCTCGACAACCTGGACGGACGCTTCACGGTGGGCGCGGGCACGCGCTGGATGGCGTCGTTCCGCGATGGCGACGGGCCCAAGCTGGCGCCGGTGTGGCTGGTGGACGCCATGATGGCGTACGAGACCAGTCACTGGCGCTACGCCGTGAACGTCAACAACCTGACCGACAAGACCTATCTGGCGACGTGCCTGTCGCGCGGCGATTGCTGGTACGGCGCGCGCCGCAGCGCGATCGCCAGCGTCACCTACAAGTTCTGACGCGGGGCGTCAGCGGCCCTGGAAGCGCGGCGCGCGTTTTTCACGGAAGGCGCGCACGCCTTCGGCGAAATCCTCGCGCCGCGCGGTTTCCAGGAAGCAGGCGGTTTCTTCGGCCAGCTGCGTTTCCAGCGGGGCGTGCGCGGCGTTGCGCAGCAGGTGTTTGGCGCCGGCGATGCCGTGCGGCGCGTGGCTGGCGAGCTGACTGGCATAGGCCTGCGCCTGTTGCGCGAGCAGGCCGGCGTCGGCGACGCGGTTGAGCAGGCCCCAGCCCAATGCATCGGCGGCGCTGAAGGCGTCGTGGCGCAGCAGCAGGTCGAGCGCGCGGCGCGGGCCGAGCAGGCGATTCAGGCCATGCGTCATGCCGGCATCGGGCGTGGCGCCGAGCTTCAGGTAGGCCGTCATGAAGCGCGTGTCGGCCTCGGCGATGGCCAGGTCGCAGGCCAGCACCAGCGACAGGCCGGCGCCGGCCGCGACGCCGTGTATCTGCGCCAGCCACAGCTTGTCCATGCGCGCGACGTGCGCGACGAAATCGTTGAGGGGCGTGAACAGGTCGAGCAGCTTGCCGCGCACCGCGTTGACGTCGCCTTCGAACAGCGTGATATCGCCGCCGGCGCAGAAGGCCTTGCCGGCGCCGCGCAGCAGCACGACACGGATGTCGGCGCGCGTTTCGAGCCATTGGGCGGCGCGTTGCAGATCCAGCGCCATGGCGACGTCGATGGCGTTGAGCGTGGCGGGCTGGTTCAGCGTCAGCGTGGCGATGCCGTCGCCGGCTTCCAGCAGCAGGGTGGGAAAGACGGGCAGGGGTGGGTTCATGGCTTGTCTCCGTTATCGGGTAAATACCAACTTTCGATCCAAAAACCACGATGCTATGGTCGGAACCAAGCGCTTGCTCGGTTGCCGTCCGCCACGCAAGCGTAACGCATAGAACGATTTTCCGGCGCTGTACAGCGTAGGTAAAGACAGGTTCGCCGCATCGCCTGCCTCGGGGCTACGCTGATTCACCGCCAATAGAAAAACAGCTTCGCGATAAACAGCGAGGAGACAAAGGTGGATCAATCCGATAGCCCTCCCTTGCTGGAGGTGGATGGGGTCACGTTGGCGTTCGGCGGGGTCAAGGCGCTCACCGGCGTGGGCTTTCGCGTCGCGCCGGGATCCATCACCACGGTCATCGGCCCCAATGGCGCGGGCAAGACCTCGCTGTTCAACACCATCTCGGGTTTCTACCGGCCGGCCGCGGGCACCATCCGCTTCCTGGGCCGCGACATCACGCGCGTGGCGGCGCCCGAGCGCGCCCGCCTGGGGCTGGCGCGCAGCTTTCAGAACATCGCGCTGTTCCGCGGCATGACGGTGCTGGACAACATCAAGCTGGGGCGCCACGCCCACCTGCGCACCAATGTGCTCGATGCGCTGCTGTACCTGGGCCGGGCGCGGCGCGAAGAGATGGCGCTGCGCGCCGATATCGAAGAACGCATCATCGACTTCCTGGAGATCGACCACATCCGCCATGCGCCGGTGGCGGCGCTGTCGTACGGGCTGCGCAAGCGGGTGGAGCTGGCGCGGGCGCTGGCGATGCAGCCCAAGGTGCTGATGCTGGACGAGCCGGTGGCGGGCATGAACCGCGAGGAGACCGACGACATGGCGCGCTTCATCCTCGATGCGCGCGCCGAGTGGGGCGTGACGGTGCTGATGGTGGAGCACGACATGGGCATGGTGATGGACCTGTCGGACCACGTGGTGGTGCTGAACTTCGGCCAGGTGATCGCCGATGGCACGCCGGCGGCGGTGCAGGCCGATCCCGAGGTCATCAAGGCCTATCTGGGCGCGAGCGACGTCGGCGACCTGCGCCGGCGGCTGCGCGAGGCGGCCTGATGGACGGCCTGTTCTTCCTGGAGGTGACGCTGGCGGGGCTGGGCAGCGGCGGCCTGTACGCGCTGGCGGCGCTGGCGTTCGTGATCGTCTACAAGGCGACGCGGGTGGTGAACATCGCCATCGGCGAATTCCTGATGATGGGCGCCTACGTGTTCTATGCCTTCGCCGCCGGCATGGCCTGGCCGGTGTGGGCGGCGATCGCCGGGGCGGTGGCGTTGTCGGCCGCGCTGGGCGCGCTGGTGGAACGCTTGACGATCCGGCCGATGCTGGGCGAGTCGCCGATCTCGGTGTTCATGATCACCGTGGGACTGGCGTCGATCCTGGTGGGCGTGGTGGAACTGATCTGGACCGCGGACCAGCGCCGCCTGCCGGAGTTCATGCCGCGCGCGCCGGTGATGGTGGGCGAGGCGTTTGTCGCGCCCAAGGTGTTCTACGGCTTCTGGGTGGCGCTGGCGCTGGTGCTGCTGGTGCTGGCGGTGTTCCGCTACTGGCGCGGCGGGGTGGCCTTGCGCGCCACCGCGTCGGACCAGGGGGCGGCGTATGCGATGGGCATCAACGTGCCGCGGGTGTTTTCGCTGTCGTGGGCGGCGGCGGGCGCGATCGCGGCGGTGTCGGGGGTGATCGTGGGGGCGATCGGCGGCATCTCGTCGTCGATGGGCGTGTTCGGTCTGTCGGTGCTGGTGGTGGTGATCGTGGGCGGGCTGGACAGCGTGGCGGGGGCGTTGGTGGGAGGCATTTTCATCGGGCTGCTGGAGGCCTGGGCCGGCGCCTACCTGGGCGGCGAATACAAACTGCTGGCGACCTTCGTGGTGCTGGTGGCGGTGCTGATGATGCGGCCCTACGGGCTGTTCGGCACGCGCGAAATCGAGAGGCTGTAGCCATGCGCATCGCGACCGCGAAAGAGACCTACCGGGCCGACGAGGCGCTGTTCGACACCAGCACCCAGCGGCTGTGGCTGGCGTTGCTGGCGGCGTCGCTGGCGCTGTTCCCGTTCGTGGCCGACGCCTATTGGCTGTACCTGGCGTGCCTGGTGGCGATCAACGTGGCCAGCGCCACGGGGTTGAACATCCTGACCGGCTACACCGGGCTGGTGAGCCTGGGGCAGGCCGCCTTCATGGGGCTGGGCGCGTACACGGTGGCGGTGATGGAACTGCGGCTGGGCACGCCGGTGCTGCTGAATCTGCTGGGCGCCGGCGTGGTGGCGATGCTGGGCGGGCTGCTGGTGGGGATTCCGTCGCTGCGGGTCAAGGGGCTGTACCTGGCGATCTCGACCATCGCGGCGTCTTTCATCGCGCACTTCGTGTTCGCGAATTGGGCCTTCACTGGCGGCACGGGCGGGTTGCAGGTGCCGCCGGCGCGGCTGCTGGGGATCGATCTGGACACGTCGTTCAAGATCTATTGGCTGATCGTGCCCTTGACGGCGCTGATGGTGCTGGGCGCGGCCAACCTGTTCCGTACCCGCATCGGCCGCGCGTTCATCGCGATCCGTGACCGCGACATTTCCGCCGAGGTGCTGGGCATCCACCTGCTGCGCTACAAGCTGCTGTCGTTCGGGCTGTCGTCGTTCTACGCGGGCGTGGCGGGCGGGCTGTGGGCGTATTTCTTCCGCGTGGTCACGCCGGAGAGCTTTCCGCTGATCATGTCGATCTTCTTCCTGGCGGCCATCATCGTGGGCGGCATGGGGTCGATCCTGGGATCGATCCTGGGCGCCGTGTTCATGACCATGGTGCCCGAACTGCTCAAGCTGGTGGTGGGCTGGCTGCCTGTTGGGGGCGATGCCCTGCGGCTGATCTCGCCGGTGCGCACCATTGTGTTCGGCCTGCTGATCGTGGGCTTTCTGATCTTCGAGCCGCACGGGCTCGCGGAAATCTGGCGCCGCGTGCGCCGCTACTTCCATCTGTGGCCATTCCGCACCTAGACGGCGGCCGCGTATTCCCAAGAGAACCAGGAGACGAAACCATGAAGCGCATCCGGATAGGCAGCGGTTTATCGAAGTTGCTGGCGCCCTTGGGCGTGGCATTGGCGCTGGCCGCGGCGCCGGCGGCCCAGGCCGAGGAGGACCTGGTGCTGGGCGGCTCGATCCCGCTGAGCGGGGTGTTCGCGTTCGCCGGGCAGGGCATCCATGCCGGCATTACCGACTACGTCAAGATCGTCAACGACCAGGGCGGCATCAAAGGCCGCAAGCTGCGCTACGTGCCGGAGGACACCGCCTACAAGGTGGATGCTTCGGTGGCGGCCTTCAAGAAGATCACCAGCCAGAACAAGGTCAATTTCTACTATGGCGATTCGACCGGGTTCTCCAAGACCATCAATGCCGAGCTGAACCGTTCGGGCAACATCCTGATGACGGGCGCGTCGTTCGCGACCGAGCTGAATGACCCGGCCAAGTATCCGGCGCAGTTCATGCTGGGGCCGGACTACACGGAGATGTTCGGCATCCTGCTGCGCTACATCGCCAAGGAGAAGCCGAGCGCCAAGGTGGCGTTCGTGTATTCGGACACGGAGTTCGGGCGCGACCCGATCGCCAGCTCGCGCGCGGTGGCGCAGAAGCTGGGGCTGACGGTGGCCACCGAGATCATGACGCCGCCGGGCAGCGTCGACGTGTCGACCGAGGTCATCAAGCTGCGCCGCGCCGATCCGGACTTCACCATTTTCCACGGCTACGTGCTGGCGCCGATTCCCGAGTTCGTCGGGCAGGGCAAGCGCATGGGCCTGAAGACGCGCTACATGGGCACGTTCTGGACCATGGATAACTCCACCGTGATGCAGATGGGCGAGGATGCCGAGGGCTTCATGGGCGTGATGCCGTACCGCTATTACTACGACGAGACGGCCGACGCGCCGATGCTCAAGAAGATCCGCGAGCTGCGGCCGCAATACCAGAGCACCGGCTACATGCAGGGCTTCCTGGCGGCGATGCTGTTCACCGAGGTGGCCAAGCGCACGCTGGAAGCGGGCAAGGAGCTGACCAGCGCCAACATGAAGGCGGCGCTGGAGGGCATCAAGGACTTCGACACCGGCGGACTGATCGGCGTGCCGATCAGCATCAAGGGCAATTCGATTCCGGTGGGCCGGATCTACCGCGCCGATACCAAGCAGAAGCAGATGGTGCCGGCTTCCGACTGGATCGTGCTGCAGTGAGGCGCCCGTGAATCCCGGACACGCTGCGTCGCCATCCACGGTGCTGGACATCAACAACATCGAGGTGGTCTACAACAAGGCGGTGCAGGTGCTGCGCGGCCTGTCGCTGTCGGTGCCGGCCGGCGCCATCGTGGCCCTGCTGGGCAGCAACGGCGCCGGCAAGTCGACCACGCTGAAGGCGGTGTCGCGCCTGCTCGACCTGGAGGACGGCGAGCTGGCGCGCGGACGCATCCTGTTCGATGGCGGCGATACCGCTGGCGCGCGGCCGCAGAACCTGGTGCGCGCCGGGCTGGCGCATGTGATGGAAGGGCGCCGCGTGTTCGAGGATCTGTCGGTCGAGGAAAACCTGGTGGCGGCGACCTACGCGCTGAGCGGCAGGCCTGGCGCCAAGGCCGACTTCGATCTGGTGTATGGCTATTTCCCGCGCCTGTACGAGCGACGCCGGGGACTGGCGGGCTATCTGTCGGGTGGCGAGCAGCAGATGCTGGCGATCGGGCGGGCGCTGATCGCGCAGCCCAAGCTGATGCTGCTGGACGAGCCGTCGCTGGGCTTGTCGCCGATGCTGGTGGAAACCATCTTTTCCATCATCGCCCGCATCAATCGCGAGCAGGGGGTGTCGATGTTGCTGGTGGAACAGAACGCGTCCGTGGCGCTGGCGGTGGCGCACTACGGCTACATCATGGAGACGGGCAAGGTGGTGATCGACGGCACGGCCGAGAAGCTCGCGGCTGACCCCGACGTGCGCGAGTTCTACCTGGGCGTGGGCGGCGCGGGCGAGGCGCGCGGCTTTCGCGACATCAAGCACTACAAGCGCCGCAAGCGCTGGCTGTCATGAGCGCGCCTGGCGGAGGTTCCCGCGTGAATCCGGATGCCTGGCCGGCGCTGACCCTGCCGCAGATGCTGCGCGAACAGGCGCGGCGCCAGCCCGACGGCATCGCGGTGCGGCAGAAGGACTTTGGCATCTGGCAACCGGTGTCATGGGCGCAGTATTGGCGCCGCGCCTGCCGCGTGGGGCTGGGGCTGCGGGCCGCCGGCCTGTCGCGCGGTGGCCGGGTCGCGATCGTGGCCGACAATCGACTGGAGTGGCTGTTGACGCAGTTGGGCGCGGGCGCGGTCGGCGGCGTGGCGGTGGGGGTGTATGCCACGAGCCCAGCCGAGGAAATGGGCTATGTGCTGGAGCATGCCGACGTCGAACTGGTGGTGTGCGAGGACCAGGAGCAGACCGACAAGGTGCTGCAGGTGGCGCACCGGCTGCCGCTGTTGCGGCGCATCGTGGTGATGGAGACCAAGGGGCTGCGTTCCTACGCGCCGGTCGAACGCGCGCGCATCATCGCCTTCGCCGAGCTGGAGGCCGACGGCCAACGGCTGGAGGCGGAAGGGTTGCCGGCGCTGAATGAGTTGCTGGACACGCAGAGGCTGGATGATCTGGGCTTGATGATCTACACCTCGGGTTCGACTGGCAAGCCCAAGGGCGCGATGCTCAGTTACCGCAACATGCGCGGCGTGGCCCCCGGCATTGCCGAGCGGCTGGGCATGGATGCGCGCAGTGTGCATCTGTCGTACCTGCCGCTGTGCCACGTGGCCGAGCAGATGCTGTCGACCTTCGTGCCGATCTATCTGGGCGCGCAGGTCAATTTCGGTGAATCGATCCGCACCGTGCAGGAGGATCTGCGCGAAGTGGCGCCAAGCGTGTTCCTGGGCGTGCCGCGTATCTGGGAAAAGCTGCACGCGTCGATCTCGATCAAGATGCAGGAAGCGGGCCGATTGCAACGGTGGTTGTACCGGCACGCGCTGGCGGCTTGCGCGCCATTCGCGCACAAGTCGGCGCGCCAGCGCGGTCCCGGCGAGCGGCTGACCTATGCGCTGTGGTATTGGCTGGTGCTGCGCGCCTTGCAGAATTTCATCGGCCTGCGGCGGGTACGGGTGGCGATGACCGGGGCGGCGCCGATCGCGCCCGAGGTGGTGCGCTACTTCCGCAATCTCGGCGTGCCGCTGGTGGAGGTGTATGGCTTGACCGAGTCGACCGGCATGATCTTCGGCCAGCATCCGGACCGCGTGCGGGCGGGCACGGTGGGCGAGCCGATCCTGGGCGTGGATTGGCGCCTGGGCGAGCAGGGCGAATTGCAGGTGCGCGGCGAGATGGTGTTCGCCGGCTATTACAAGAACGATGCCGCGACCGCCGAGACGGTGCGCGACGGCTGGCTGCATACCGGCGACGTGGCCGAGGCGCGCGACGGCCAGTTGCGTATCGTCGACCGTCTGAAAGACATCATGATCACGGCGGGCGGCAAGAACCTGACGCCATCCGAGATCGAGAATGCGGTCAAGGGCAGCCCCTATGTGAAAGAGTGCGTGATCGTCGCGGACGGCCGGCGCTACGTGGCGGCGCTGATCCAGCTTGAGTTCGAGACGGTCGGCAAGTGGGCGGAATCGCGTCGCATCGCCTTCACCCATTTCCGTTCGCTGGCCGAATGCGCCGAGGTGCGCGACCTGGTGGCCGATGAAGTGGCGCGCGCCAACGCGGGGCTGGCGCCGGTGGCGCAGATCAAGCGCTTTCATCTCTTGACCAAGGAACTGGACCACGACGATGGCGAGGTGACCGCGACCATGAAGGTGCGCCGCGCCAGCATCTACCGCGCCTATGCGGATGAAATCGAACGGCTCTACGCCGAGGAGACGCCAGCATGAATGAAGCGGTGATCGTGGAGGCGGTGCGCACGCCGTTCGGGCGGCGCGGCGGCTGGTGGGCCGATACCCGGCCTGATGACTTGCTGGCGGAGGTGATACAGGGATTGCTGGCGCGCGCCGGATTGCCCGGCGGCCAGGTCGATGATGTGATCGCCGGCTGTGTCAGCCAGGCGGGCGAGCAGGGCGCCAACATCGGCCGCCTGGCGGCGCTGCTGGCCGGTCTGCCGGAGACGGTGCCGGGCGTGGCCCTGAACCGCATGTGCGGATCGAGCCAGCAGGCGGTGCATGCCGGGGCGCAGGCAATCGCGGCCGGCGACATGCGCTATGTGGTCGCTGGCGGCGTCGAGAGCATGAGCCGCGTGCCGATGTTCCTGGACGTGACGCTGGGCCAGCGCGAATTCCGCGGTTTCGAATCGCTCAATCCCGGCTTGTTGCGGCGCTATCCGCTGATCCACCAGATCGAGAGCGCCGAACGTATCGCCGAGACGTGGCAGCTGGGGCGCGCCGAGCTGGATGCCTGGTCGATGCAGAGCCATGCGCGCGCCTGGGCCGCCGCCTGCGCTGGACGCCACACTGAACTGCTGCCTGGTCCGCCGGGCGCGCCGGCGCGCGACGAGGGCATACGCGAACACGCCGATCCGGCCAAGATGGCGGCGCTGCCGCCGGCCCTGCGGCCGCCGGGACAGGGCAACGTGACGGCGGCGCAGTCGAGCCAGCTGGCCGATGGCGCGGCGGCGGTGCTGTTGGCGGATCGGACGGCTGCGTTGGCGGACGGATTGCGGCCGCAGGCGCGCTTTCGCGCCCGGGTGGCGATCGGCTCGGATCCGGTGTTGCAGCTGACCGGCGTGATCGCCGCGACCGAGCGCGCCCTGGAGCGGGCCGGCCTGCGGCTGCGAGACGTGGACTGGATCGAGATCAATGAGGCCTTCGCCAGCGTGGTGCTGGCCTGGTTGAAGACGCTGGAGGCGGATCCGGCGAAGGTCAACCCGTGGGGCGGCGCCATCGCCCACGGCCATCCGCTGGGCGCCACGGGCGCGGCGTTGATGGCCAAGATGCTGGCCGGGCTGCGCGTCACGGGCGGCCAGTTCGGCCTGCAAGTCATGTGCATCGGGCATGGCATGGCGACCGCCACCATCGTCGAGCGGTTATGAGCCGGTCGGGCAAGGTTGCGGCGCAGCCGGCACACGCCGGTCACGAAGACGGCGCGGAATCGCTGCGCCGCGCGGAAGTGATCCTGACGGCGGCGCGGCTGTTCCGCAAGCACGGCTACGAACGCACCACGGTGCGCGAACTGGCGCGCGCCGTGGGCCTGCAGTCCGGCAGCCTGTTCCATCATTTCCGCAGCAAGGAGGAAATCCTGGTGGCGGTGATGAACAACGGCATCCAGGAGGTGCTGGACGAAGGCCGCCGGGCGCTGGCTCGCTACCAGGCGCCGGCCGACCGGCTGGCGGCGCTGTTCCGGGTGCATATGTGGAGCATGCTGCACGGGGCCGGCGGCGATGCGATGAACGCGCTGGTCTATGAATGGCGCAGCCTGTCGGCGCCAAGCCAGGCCAGCGTCAAGGCGCTGAGCGACCGCTACGAAGCCATGTGGCAGGAGGCGGTGGCGGCGGCGGTGGCCGCGGGCGTGCTGCGCGGCGATGCGCGCGTGATCAAGCGCTGTGTGCTGGGGGCGATGAACCTGACGGTGCAGTGGTACAAGCCCGACGGCCGGCTGCGGCCGGCGGCGTTCATCGACGAGATGCTGCGGGCCAGCCTGCCGGCGTTGCCGGAGGGCGCGGGGCGCTGGCCGGTGGCCTAGCGCCGTCCCGCTGCGCAGGCTAGGCCGCGCCGGGCCAGTAGTGGCTGTCCGGCAACGCGCGCGCGCCGAATATCGCCTGGCCGACGCGCACGACGGTGGCGCCTTCCTCGATGGCGATCTCGAAATCGCCGGACATGCCCATCGACAGTTCGTCCAGGCTGATGCCGGCCGGCGCCTGCTGGCGCAGGCGGTCGCGCAGGCCGCGCAGCAGCACGAAGCACTGGCGCACGCGCTCGGCCTCGCGGGAGAACAGCGCCAGCGTCATGAAGCCGCGTACCCGCAGGGAAGAAAACGCGGGTAGTGCCTGGAGGAAGGCGGCCGCCTCGTCGGGCGCCAGGCCATACTTGCTTGGCTCGCCGGAGGTGTTGACCTGCACATACACATCCAGCGCGCGGCCTTCCGCCTGCAGGCGCCGGTCCAGCGCTTCGGCCAGGCGCAGGCTGTCCAGGGCCTGGAACTCGCTGGCGAACTGCGCCATCAGCTTGGCCTTGTTGGTCTGCAAGTGGCCGATGACCGACCAGCGCAGGCCGGCCAGGTCCGTGGTGTTCTCCCATTTGCGATGGGCTTCCTGGATCTTGTTCTCGCCCAGCAGGCGGCAGCCGGCGGCATGGACCAGCCGGATGCGCGATTCGTCCATGGTCTTGCTGACCGGCAACAGGCGCACGCTGGCCGGGTCGCGGCCGACGCGCCGGCAGGCGGCGTCCATGCGCGCGCGGATCGCGGCCAGGTTGCGGCGGAAGTCCTCGACGCTGAGGGCCTGGGGATAGCGGCCGTGCTGGTCGTGACGGGTCTGCGTATCGGGGGCGCCGGGCGCGGCCTGGGGGGAATCGGGCGGGAGCGTCATCATTTCACCATGTCCTTGCCGGCGGATTCAGGACGCGGCAGATCAATGTGGCGGGGCGGGCGGATGCGCCGCGGCAGGCGGCCATTGAGCGCGGCGTGGGCGAGCAAGCCGATCACCAGGCCCCAGAAGGCGCCGCCGATGCCGAACAGCTTGATGTTGGCGGCGGCCGCCAGGAAAGTGATGAGCGAGGCCTCGCGCGTCTTGGGGTCGGCCAGGGCGCTGGCCAGGCTGCCGCCGATGGTGCCCAGCAGGGCCAGGCCCGCCAGCGTGGTAATGAACGTGGCGGGCAGCGCCATGAACACGGCGGCCAGCGTCACGCCGAACACGCCGACCAGGATATAGAAGACGCCCGCGGCGATGCCAGCGATCCAGCGCCTGGACGGATCGTCATGCGCTTCGCGGCCGGTGCAGATCGCGGCGGTGATGGCGGCCAGATTGAAGGCATGCGAGCCGAAGGGCGCCATCAGCAGCGACCCCAGTCCGGTGAGGGTGACGATGGGGTTGGCGCTGGTCTTGAATCCGTCATTGCGCAGCACCAGCATGCCGGGCATGTATTGGCCGGTCAGCGTGATGAGGAACAGCGGCAGGGCCACGCTCAGCAGGCCGTTGAGGGAGAACTCGGGCGCCGTGAAGACGGGGGTGGCGAACTCCAGCCGCAGCCCCGACAGGTCGACCCGGTCCTGCGCCAGCAGCAGCGCCAGGCCGGACACCAGGATACCGACCACGGCGTAGCGCGCGGTGTAGCGCTTGAGCGCGACGTAGGCGAGGATCAGCCAGCCCACCAGCAGCGGGTCCAGGCTCATGCCGCCGAAGGCGCCGATGCCGAAGGGCAGCAGGATGCCCGCCAGCAGGCCCGCGGCGACGCCCGGAGGAATCAAGCGGATGGCCTTGTCGAAACAGCCGGACAGCCCGAGCAGGATAAAGGCGGCGGCCGAGACCAGGTAGGCGCCGATGGCCTCGGCATACGGCGTGGTCGCCAGGGCCGTGACCAGGAACGCGGCGGCGGGCGTGGACCACGCGGTGATGACCGGTTCGCGGCTGAGCCAGCTCAGCACGATGCCGGTGACGCCCACGCCGATCGACACCGACCAGACCCAGGAGGCGGTCAGCGCCGGACTGAGGCCGGCGACCTTGGCGGCCTGGAACACCAGGATGAAGGTGCCGCCGTAGTTGACGATGACCGAGATCAGGCCGGCGACGATGGGATGGACGAGATCGCGCGGGAACAGGGAAGAGGCGCTAGGCGATGACATGGGGGCGGTGGGAAGCGGGAAAGGTTGAACGGCAGACCACTTTGTAGCGCGGCATTGGACTGTCAAGGCAGTACACTTTGGCAATACGTGCCAGACCACTTTTTCGTTGCGACGACTTCTGCCTCGCCTGGCATGGCAGGCTGCCAGTGATACTTTCTCCGCCTGCGGGCAGGCTACATGAGCAAGACCTTCGCGCTTGAGACGCTGAAAATCCGTATGGGCGACGCCGACCTGGCGCCGCTCGACCTGCACTTGCGCATCCAGCGCGCCTTACGCGCGCTGGTGCTGGACGGCGACCTGGATCCCGGCGTGAAGCTGCCCGCCAGCCGCGCGCTGGCGCAGTTGCTGGGGGTGGCCCGCGACACGGTCGAGAACGCCTACGTGCAGTTGCAGCGCGACGGTTTCATCGCGCGGCGCAAGGGCTCGGGCAGCTATGTGTCCGAGACCATCGGCGCCGAACTGCGCGGTTCGGCGCGGCGCCGCGCCCCGCAGCGCGAACGCCGGGCGGCGGCGCAGCCGTCCGCGCCCGCGGCGGGCCTGAGCCGGCGCGGGCGCGCGATCTTCGACAGCGGCGGCGTGGCCGACCAGCAGACGATCCAGGCGTTCGCCACCGGCCTGCCCGAGACCCGCACCTTTCCGACGGACGTGTGGGAGCGCTTGCAGCGGCAGGTGATGAAGGACCATCGCGGCCATGTGCTGCTGCACGGCGATCCCCAGGGCGCCGAGCCCTTGCGCCGCGCGATCGCGACTTATCTGAATCTGGAGCGCGGCGCCCGGATCCGCGCCGAGCAGATCGTGGTGCTCAGCAGCACGCGGCAGGCGCTGTTCCTGTGCGCGCAGTTGCTGGCGGATGCCGGCAAGCCGATCCTGCTGGAGAACCCGGGCTACTTCGGCGCCCGCAAGGCGTTCGAGTTCGCCGAGGCCAGGGTGGTGCCGATCGACGTCGATGCGCACGGGATCCGCACCGACCTGCTGCGGGCCGACCGCAGCGGCGCCAGTTGCGTCTACGTGACGCCGTCGCACCAGTATCCGACCGGGGCGACGCTGTCGCTGGCGCGGCGACTCGACCTGACCCGCTGGGCCGCCGAAAACGGCAAGTGGATCATCGAGGACGATTACGACAGCGAATTCCACTACGACGGCCTGCCGACCGCATGCGTACAAGGCCTGGATCGGTACGGCCGCACGATCTACCTGGGTACCTTCAGCAAGACGCTCTATCCTGGGCTGCGGATGGGCTACATGGCGCTGCCGGACGAGCTGGTCGGCGCCTTCAGCCGCGCGCGCAGCATCGTCGACGGCCATACGCCGCAGGTCCTGCAGCTGACGCTGGCGCGCTTCATGGCCGATGGCCATTACAACGCCCACGTGCGCGCCATGCGCAAGCTGTACGCCGGGCGGCGCGAGGCCATGCTGGAGGCGGTCGGCAAACACCTGGCGGGCGTGGCGCGCGCGCTGCGTCCCGAAGGCGGACTGCAGGTGCCGTGCCTGCTGGAACCGGGATGGTCCGAGGCCGACACCATCCGCCGCGCCGCGCAGGCGGGGCTGGTGCTGCCAGGTCTGGCGCGGTTGTATGCGGATACGCCCGCGCTGCAAGGTTGGCTGCTGGGCTATGCCTCGCTCAGCGCGCACGAGATCGACCTGGCCATGCGGCGCCTGGCGGTCGCGATAAGGAAGAAGGGGTAGGGGGCCTGGCGCCGCGGAAGGCGGTCGCTCGCGGACGGCCCGAGGCGCGGAATCAGCCCTTGCGCTTGAGGAAGGCGCCGACCCCGCAGGCCACGGCGATCGCCAGCAGGGCGCCGGCGATGGTCAGGAGGAAATCGGCTTCGCCATGGTAGCCGCCGCC
Organism: Achromobacter sp. HNDS-1; assembly: GCF_040084795.1. Taxonomy (NCBI): domain Bacteria; kingdom Pseudomonadati; phylum Pseudomonadota; class Betaproteobacteria; order Burkholderiales; family Alcaligenaceae; genus Achromobacter; species Achromobacter sp. HNDS-1. The sequence continues at coordinate 667,916 of NZ_CP157584.1, read as the reverse complement.
GGTCACGCCGCCGGCAACGCTGCCCATCCAGATCACCGCGGTGACCAGCGTGCCGGTCAGGGCCAGCGCGGTGGCCAGGCACAGCGCGATGAACAGCGGCGTGCGCCGCGCGGGCGCCGGGCCCGTGGCGTAGCCGCCGCGGCCGCGGCGGGGTTGCATCACCATGAAGAACAGCGCCGCAACCACCGCGGCCAGCATCAGGATCTTGACGATCATGATGCCGCCCGCGTCTTAGTCTTCACGGCGCAGGTGCGGGAAGAGGATGACGTCGCGGATGCTGGGGCTGTCGGTCAGCAGCATGACCAGGCGGTCGATGCCGATGCCGCAGCCGCCCGTCGGGGGCATGCCGTATTCCAGCGCGCGGATGTAGTCGGCGTCGTAGTACATCGCTTCCTCGTCGCCGGCGTCCTTGGCCTCGACCTGCGAGCGGAAACGCTCGGCCTGGTCCTCGGGATCGTTCAGCTCGGAGAAGCCGTTGGCGATCTCGCGGCCGGTCATGAACAGCTCGAAGCGCTCGGTGATGCCCTCGCGGGTGTCGGAGGCGCGCGCCAGCGGCGACACTTCAACCGGGTAGTCGATGATGTACGTGGGGTTCCACAGCTTGGCTTCAGCCGTTTCCTCGAACAGCGCCAGCTGCAGCGCGCCCAGGCCGGCGCGCGCCAGCACCGGGCCGTCGGCGTCGGCGCCCAGCTTCTTGAGCTCGGCGCGCACGAAGGCCGGGTCGTCCAGTTGCGCCTGGGTGTAGCCCGGGGCGTACTTGAGGATGGCTTCGCAGATGGTCAGGCGGTCGAACGGCTTGGACAGATCCAGCTCGCGTTCCTGGTAGGTCAGCACGGCGCTGCCGGTGGCCGAGATGGCGGCCTGGCGGATCAGTTCCTCGGTGAAGTCCATCAGCCAGCGGTAGTCCGCGAAGGCCGCGTAGAACTCCATCATCGTGAATTCCGGATTGTGGCGCGGGCTCACGCCTTCATTGCGGAAGTTGCGGTTGACCTCGAACACGCGCTCGAAGCCGCCGACGATGAGGCGCTTGAGGTAGAGCTCCGGCGCGATGCGCAGGAACATTTCCATGTCCAGCGCGTTGTGGTGCGTGACGAAGGGCTTGGCCGCCGCGCCGCCCGGGATCGGGTGCAGCATGGGCGTTTCGACTTCGAGGAAGCCGGCGTTCAGCATGAACTGGCGGATGCTGCCCACGGCCTTGCTGCGCGCCTCGAAGGTGCGGCGCGTGGCGTCGGTCATGATGAGGTCGACGTAGCGCTGGCGGTAGCGCAGCTCCTGGTCGGCCACGCCGTGGAACTTGTCCGGCAGCGGGCGCAGCGACTTGGACAGCAGGCGCGCCGTGGCGGCGTGCACCGACAGTTCGCCCTTGTTGGTCTTGAAGACCGACCCTTCGACCGCGATGATGTCGCCGATGTCCCATTGCTTGAACGCGGCGTAGCTGTCTTCGCCCAGCGTGCCGCGGTCCAGGTAGATCTGGATGCGGCCGGTGCTGTCCTGCAGCGTGGCGAAGCTGGCCTTGCCCATGACGCGCTTGAGCATCATGCGGCCGGCGACCTTGACGGTGACGGGCGCGGCGGCCAGGGCTTCCTGCGTCTGGTCGTCGTACTTGTCGTGCAGGGCCGCGGCGCGGGCGTCGGGGACGAAATCGTTGGGATACGCGACCCCGGTTTCGCGCAGTTTGGCCAGCTTGGCGCGCCGTTCGGCGATCAAGCGGTTTTCATCCTGGGCGGTTGCCGGAGCGGTCGTGTGGTCGGTCATGGTCGGGGGATCAGTCGTAATTACGGATGTCGTCGATTTCGGTGGCGCCGAAATCGTCGCGATCCAGGTAGGCGAGGATGCGGGAGGCCACGTTGGCGGGCGAGGACAGCTTGCCGGTGGCGTGGAAGTCCTGGAACTTGGCCAGCGCCGGGAAGCTCTTGGGATCGCTGGAACGGATGGCGGCCTGCATGTCGGTATCGACGATGCCGGGGGCCAGCGAGACGACGCGCGCGCCGTTCTCGCCCTGTTCCTGCTTGACCACGCGCGAGTACATGTCGAGCGCGGCCTTGGTGGCGCAGTACACGCCCCAGCCGGCGTTGGGGTTGCGGCCGGCGCCAGAGGAGATGTTGAGCACGCGGCGGTCGGCCTTGAGGTCTTCGACCGCGGCCAGGAAGCGCGCGGTCAGCAGCATCACGGCCGTCACGTTCAGGTTGAAGGCGGCGGCAATCGCCGGACCGTCGATCAGCGCGTCGGTGCCGGACACGGGGTGCACGGTGCCGGCGTTGTTGATCAGCAGGTAACGGCGGGCGTCGCGCGGCAGCGTGTCGCAGATGCGGCGCGCGGCCGCTTCCGCCGCGGCCAGGTCCGAGAGGTCCACGGACAACTGCTCCAGCTGCACGTCCTGCGAGCGGGCGTAGGCGGCCAGCTCGGGGTCTTCGCGGCGCGCCAGGGTGATCAGGCGGGTGCCCGGTTTGGCCAGGCCGCGCGCCATGGCGGCGCCGATGCCGCGCGAGGCGCCGGTGAGAATTGCGATGGTGTCGGACATGCGTGAACCCTCGGGGGACGGTGGACGGAAGTATCGCGGAACTTACACGCCTTGCTTGAGGCTGGCCTGGATGAAGGGATCCAGGTCGCCGTCCAGCACTTTCTGCGTGTTGGAGATTTCGACGTTGGTGCGCAGGTCCTTGATGCGGCTCTGGTCCAGCACGTACGAGCGGATCTGGTGGCCCCAACCCACGTCGGTCTTGGAGTCTTCCAGCTTCTGCTGCTCGGCCATGCGGTTGCGCATTTCCAGTTCGTACAGCTTGGACTTGAGCATCTGCATCGCTTCGGCGCGGTTGCGGTGCTGCGAGCGGTCGTTCTGGCACTGCACCACGATCCCGGTCGGGATGTGCGTCAGGCGCACGGCCGAGTCGGTCTTGTTGATGTGCTGGCCGCCCGCGCCCGAGGCGCGGTAGGTGTCGACGCGCAGGTCGGCCGGGTTCACTTCGACTTCGAAGGAATCGTCGACCTCGGGGTAGACGAACACGCTGGCGAACGAGGTGTGGCGGCCGCCCGACGAGTCGAAGGGGCTCTTGCGCACCAGGCGGTGCACGCCGGTTTCCGTGCGCAGGTAGCCGAAGGCGTACTCGCCCTCGAGCTTGATGGTGGCGGACTTGATGCCGGCCACTTCGCCCTCGGATTCTTCCAGCACTTCGGCCTTGAAGCCCTTGCGCTCGGCATACTTGAGGTACTGGCGCAGCAGCATCGAGGCCCAGTCCTGCGCTTCCGTGCCGCCCGCGCCCGCCTGGATGTCCAGGAAGCAGTTCAGGGGATCGGCCGGGTTCGAGAACATGCGGCGGAACTCCAGGCTTTCCAGCTTTTCCTGGAAGCCATTGGCGTCCTGCTCGATGGATTCGAGGGTGGCGTCGTCGTTGTCGGCGGCGGCCAGTTCGAACAGTTCGTTGGCGTCGGCCAGGCCCGTGCCGAGCGCGGCGAGGGTCTCGACCACGTCCTCGAGGGATTTCTTTTCACGCCCCAGGTCCTGGGCGTGCTTGGGGTCGTTCCAGACCGCCGGGTCTTCGAGCTCGGCGTTTACGACCTGCAGGCGTTCGGTTTTGGCATCGTAGTCAAAGATACCTCCGTAGAGCCTGTTCGCGCTCCGCGTAGTCGGCGAGGCGGGCTGCGAGCTGGTTCTGACGTTCGGCTTCCATGATGATTCCTGATGACTTTTGTGCGAAACCGGGCATTTTACCGTGTAAGACGCCGGCCCGTGGGGCCGGCCGGGCCACCGGGGGGACGGATGACGACAAAAACCGTGCCGGCAAGGGGCCGCCCGATTCCGCCGGTTCGTTCTAGGGGTTTGCGCGCAGAGCGCATATTTGTTCAGTTTTTTGTCAACTATGGGGTTCTAGGCTTGGTCTGCCGGCCCATATGTCCCCGTCGCGGGAACGCGGGACCGGCAAGGCGCCGGCAAACAGCCGGCCTTTCCCGTGAGAGGAGGAGACGTTGATGGAACACACTATGGCCCCCGGGGTCTCGCCGGCGATCCCGGCGGCTGAGGAGGACCGGATCTACCGCAAAGTGGGGTGGCGGCTGGTGCCGCTGTTGGTCGTCTGCTATGTCGTGGCCTACCTGGACCGCGTCAACGTGGGCTTCGCCAAGCTGCAGATGCTGCAGGAACTCCAGTTCAGCGAGACGGTGTACGGGTTGGGCGCGGGGATATTCTTCATCGGCTATTTCCTGTTCGAGATCCCCAGCAACATCATTCTCCACAAAGTCGGCGCGCGGGTGTGGATCGCGCGCATCATGATCACCTGGGGCATCATCTCGGCCTGCATGATGTTCGTGACCAGCGTGCACATGTTCTATTTCCTGCGCTTCCTGCTGGGCGCGGCCGAGGCGGGTTTCTTCCCGGGCATCATCCTCTATCTGACCTATTGGTATCCGGCCGCCCGGCGCGGGCGCATCACCACTTTCTTCATGACCGCGGTGCCCATGTCCGGGCTGATCGGCGGCCCGATCTCCGGCTGGATCATGAATACGTTCCACGGCGACCATGGCCTGTCGGGCTGGCAATGGCTGTTCCTGCTGGAAGGCATTCCTTCAGTGATCATCGGCGTGCTGGTGCTGATCTACCTGGATGACCGCATCAACAAGGCCAAGTGGCTGACCGCGAGCGAGAAGGCGGTGCTGATCCGCAACATCGCGGCCGAGGAGCAGCACAAGGAAGACCCGCCGATCCGCGCCGCGCTGGCGCGTCCGCGCGTTTGGGCCATGGCGGTGATCTACTTCTCCTTCGTGATGGGCCTGTACGGGGTGGGGTTCTGGATGCCGACGCTGATCAAGAGCACCGGCGTGCAAAGCCCGCTGGCGATCGGGCTGTTGACGGCCGTGCCGAACCTGTTCGCGGTGATCGGCATGATCCTGATCGCGCGCAACTCCGACCGCAACCGCGAGCGCCGCTGGCACGTGGCGATCCCGGCGCTGTTCGGGGCGCTGGGACTGCTGTTCTCGGCGGTCTGGAGCGGCAACACGGTGCTGGCCATCCTGGCGCTGACGGTGGCCAACATCGGCATCTGCACGGTGCTGCCGCTGTTCTGGAGCCTGCCCACCGCGCTGCTGGGCGGCACCGCCGCCGCGGCCGGGATCGCGCTGATCAACTCGGTGGGCAACCTGGCGGGCTTCGTCAGTCCCTACCTGGTGGGCTGGCTCAAGGACATGACCGGCACCACCAACACCGGCCTGTACATGCTGTCGGCGTGCCTGGTGGTCGGCGCGCTGGTGGCGCTGGCGCAGCCGGCCAGGCTGGTCAACAAGTAGCGTAGCCGCGCGCGGGGCCCCGCTTGATGGGGCCGCGAGCGAAACGGGCGCATCCGCAAGGATGCGCCCGTTTTCTTTTACGGCGCCGAGCGTCATTTGGTCTGGCTTCGAGGCGACAGCGAAACTTTCCGCCCGTTTTGTGCCGAAAATGCTGAGGCGTATTGCGTTAATGAATCATTCTCATTAACACATTTTCCTCAGGCAATTTTGCGGCCCGGCCGCGGTCATTCTGACCGCAGCGGCCGCGGAGTTCAGAACGATCATGACCCTTGCTTCCTCGCGCGCCGCTTTCCGCCCACCGACCCGGCCCACCCGCAGTCACACCGGCTCCAGGCGTTTCATTCCCCGCAAAACCACCACTGCCCTCTACGTCGCGCTGGCGCTCTCGGGACAGGCGGCGGGCGTGCATGCGGCGGAAGTGCCAGGGGAAACGCCCGCGAACCCTGCCGCCACGCAGAACATCCTGCTGACCAAGCACAACACGCCGTTCTTGGCGGCGCAGCCCCCCGGGCTGAATGGCAGCAACGGCAGTGCAAAGGGGCAGCCCTATGCGTCCGCGACCGATGGCGAAACGGCGTATGCATTCACCACGCAAGACGGTTCGCTGCGCGACAACAACGTGGTGCGGGTAAACAGCGCCCTGGTCGGTGGCGCGGCGGGGACCGCGGCCGTCAAGGTTGGCGAAAATGGCGCCCGCGGCGCGGATGCCATTCATGGCAGCAATCTTCGGATTGTCATCGGCGGTGGTTCAGTCAAGGGGGGCGCAGGCGCCCATGGCATGAATGGCCGCGGCGCTGTCGAAGGCGGAGATCCGCCGGTGAAGGGTGGCAATGGTGGCGATGGCGGTGCCGCCATCGTGGGCAGCGACCTGGACGTTGTGTTTACCGATGCCACGCCCGCAGGATCAATCAGCGCTGGAACGCCCGGTTTTGGGCGGCAGGGCATTGGCACGGCAGGGGGCGAGGCCCAGGAAAGCGGGGTCCATGGCCGCTATGGAGAGGCTCTCCACTTCACCGGCGGCAACAACCTGCTCACGCTTGAGCGGGGATCCACCATCAACGGCAGCGTGGTGCTGGATGCGCCTGTCGGCTCATCCAGCAGTTCGCTGCATATCTTGAACAATGCGGCAGAGTGGATTGATTTGAATGGAACGTACCAAACAGGTTTCGCCGACATCAAGCAAGGGCCACAGCGCAGTAAGCTGGCGGCCACCTTGTTTCCCGCCGACGATTCGGCTGCCGTGATAAATCGCATGCGCATGCCGCAACTCGCCATTGGCGAGGGCGCTACGCTGATGGTGTCGGGAAAGGGCTTGACCCGGATCGGCGACCTGGTCTTCAAGGATGGCAGCACCTTCTCCGTCATTGCCCGCAGCACGCTCAAAGGCGACGGCACGAAATCCAGCAATCCGGAAAATTTGCGGCTCATCCTCAATAACAGCAAGGCCACCATCAGTAGAACCGGCACGACGTTCAACCTGGCCGGTATCACCGATGGCAGCGCGACCGATCAGTTGCTGTTTGTCACCCAGAATCAAGTCGAATCGGAAGTCTTCGTCGAGGGCGATTTCGCCAAGACCGCCGTCGGCGGCATTGTCGTCACCGACACCTCGCCGGTCGATTATCTGACGTTCGCATCCGGCATTGCAATGGGCGGGGAGCGGACCCAAGAGGAGGTCGATAAGCAGGATACATTCGGCGGGATGCTCCCGCTCCTGCCTGTGATACCGGCCCACCCCATCGGCTACCAGGCCACCTACAAGCTCAGCTGGCTCGAAGACCCCGCCAAGGCACACGGTACCTTCACGATTGCCGAAGGCGGCGACTTTACCCTGGGCGCGGCGCTGAGCGACATCAAGGACCTTCCGGCGTCCAACAAATGGGATGGCAAGAGCCTGACCAAAGCCGGCCCGGGCGTGTTGCAGTTGACGGCGGCGAACCTTTACACCGGCGCCACCACGATCCACGGGGGCGTGTTGAAGGCCGGGATCGCGGACGCGTTTGCAAAAAGCAGCGAGCTGACGATTGGCCCAAGTGCCACGTTGGACCTTGGCGGATTCTCCCAGGCCGGGAGCGAAGACAGGGTCATCACCAACAACGGCAGCATCCTGTTCAACAGCCTGAATGCCGGCAAGGCGGGCACAAATTCGGCGAGCCTGACCGGTAACCTGCTCAATGCCGGCACGCTCGATCTCGACAACGGCGACGATACCGTTGGCAAGACGTTGCGGATCATTGGCAATTGGACTGGCAGTGCCGACAGCCTGATCAAATTGGCCGCCGCCCTCGGCAACGGCGACGCCAGTGTCACCGACAAAGTCGAAATCACGGGCGCCGCCACCGGCTCCACCAAAGTCCAGGTGCGCAATATCAACGGCGCAGGGACGACCGGCACCACAAACGGCATCACCCTGATCACCGCCGGCGAAGATAGCGCAAGCGGCGCCTTCACCTTGAGCACCGGAACCCTCACCGCCAACGGGCTGGTCTATTCGCTCCTGAACAAGGCCGATTCGGCCAACCAAAAAGTCTGGTACCTGAGCAGCGCCAAGGATGAGGATGGCGATGTGCCGCCGGCCGCCCCGCCTGTTCCCGGGTCGCAGGAAGTCCCGCCAGCAGCCCCGCAGCCGGACATTGACAATGTCACCCTTCCCACGATCGCGGCAGGCACCACGCTGCCGTTCGATTTCTCCAGGGAGCTGACCGCCGAAGAGAAGGCGAAGTACGCCGTCAATGCGGAGGGAGACATGATCTTCGCCGAGGGCGTGACCCTCGACATGACGATGCCCCGCATCACCGAGGCAGAGAAAAGCGGCGTCGGGATCGCAAGCGTCACCGGGGCCATCAAGGGCGATTTGCCCAACGTCATCCTCAACGGCGCGGCGCAACCCGATTATTTGACGGCCAACGTGTCCAGATCTCCGGACGGCAAGACCCTGCAAGCCGGCTACAAACTCAGTTGGAACGAAACGGCCGATAAGGCGCACGGCACCTTCACTGTTGGTGGCGGCAGCTTCGAGCTTGGCGCGGCGCTGGCCGACACGGGGGCGAACACCAACGGCGCCACGCCGTGGGACGGCAAGACGCTGACCAAGAACGGCCCGGGCACGCTGGTGCTGGCAGCCAGCAACCGCTACACCGGCGACACCATCATCAACCAGGGCGAACTCAAAGCGGGAGCCGAAAATGCTTTCGCCACCAGCGCCAATCTGACGATTGCCGCGGATGCCAAGCTCAACATGGGCGGCTTTGCCCAATCCGTGGGCGGCAACACTCACGGCGCCATCACCAATCGCGGCATCATCGCGTTCAACGACAGGGGCGAGGGCACGCAGGGCGCCAGCCCGATGAGCCTGACCGGCAACGTCAGCAATGCAGGCACGCTCGAACTCGACACCGGCGACGGCACCGTTGGCAAGACCTTCCAGGTCCAGGGCGATTGGGTCGGCGGCGCCGGCAGCTTGATTTCCCTGACCGCCATGCTGGCCGGCGACGACAGCATCACCGACAAAGTCGACATCACTGGCGCGGCCACCGGCACCACCCGAGTCAAGGTCCGCAATGTCGGCGGCGCGGGGGGCGAAACCACCGACGGTATCACCCTCATCACCACCGGCAGCAGCCTGGCCAATGCCTTCGTGCTGGACAGCCCGGTCACCGCGGGCGGCTTCGTCTACAAGCTCCGGCAAGGCAGGAAGGACGCAACGGGCAAGATCAACGAGGGCATTTGGGTGCTGAGCAGCTTGGCGGACACGTTCATTTCGACGATTCCGTCAACAAAGCCGCTCACCCTCACGACAGGGGAGGCGCTTGGCGCCGACAACCTGAAGGACTACATCAATGAAGATGGAAACCTGAATATCGCCGCTGGCGACCCCATCAAGCTGACCGACGCCCATCCGCCTGCCAGCAGCGAAGCGCTGGACACGCCCCAGGTGATCCTGACCCTGCCAGCCACGGGGCCGGCCGGCAACGACACCAACGGCATTTATCTCAACGGCACGCCCAGCGTCACTGTCTTCGATACGAGCGCGACCGAGATCGATTACCTGACGCCTCGTCTCCAGGTCTCGACGGGCGACGCCAAGAAGCTGGAACTCAGCTACAAGCTCCGTTGGAATGAGGACGACAAGAACAAATCGAGCGGCAATTTCACCATCGCCGAAAACGGCGAGTTCAAACTGGCGACGGCGCTGGCCGATGTGGCGGGGGTTGACGCGACCACCAACGATTTCAAGTGGGACGGCAAGACCCTGATCAAGAAGGGCGCGGGCACGCTGGAGCTGGCGGCCGCCAGCACCTACACCGGCGCCACCACCGTCGAGGCGGGCACGCTCAAGACCGCGGTCGCCAACGCAATTGCCAAGACCAGCAATGTGACCATCCGGCCGGGCGCTAGGCTCAATCTGGGGGCGACGAACCAGAACTTCGCCGGGATCGAGAACCAGGGGACCCTGGTATTCAACGACGTTCAAGCCAACGGGACGCCGGTATCCACGCCGGTCATCCTCAAACTCGGCACCGACGGCGTGCGGGGCAAGTTCCTCAACAGCGGCACGCTCAACCTCAAGAACTGCGACACGTGCGCCCTCCAGACCTTTACCATCGATGGCGATTGGGAAGGCAGGGATGGCAGCGCGGTGACGCTGGGCGCGGTGCTGGGCGACGACAGCAGTCCCGCCGACCAGCTCATCATTCAAGGCGTGGCCAGCGGCAAGACCCTGGTGACTGTCGAAAATGAAGGCGGCGCGGGTGGTCAAACCGTGGACGGCATCACCCTTATCACCGTCGCCGGGGGCGCGAGCGGCACCGATACCTTCGTGCTTGCCAACGACGTCACCGCCGGGGGGTATGTCTATTCGCTCAACAGCAAGGAAAACAGCAAGAATAAAGCCAACGGCATCTGGTATCTGACCAGCGCCAAGCAAGCGTCACCGGGCTCCGACGACATCCGCGATCACAACGTCAGCCCCTTGTTCGGCGCCTATGCCAGCAACCTGCTGGCGGCGAACACGCTGTTCAACACCAGCTTGAGCGATCGCGAAAGCGGCGAATCCGTGGACCCGGTCACCGGCGCGCGCGGCCGGGTGTGGGCCCGGGTTGCTGGGGGAACCACGCACGGCATGATGTTCGACGGTGAAAACCGCTTCAGTGCCGACCGCAACCTGCTGCAATTGGGTGGCTCGATCATCGCCGGCAGTATCAACGGCCGGGATGCATGGCGTTTCGGCATCATGGCGGGCCATGGCCAGCAACGCAGCAAGACCCGCAACGCCGCCACCGGCAACGCCCGTGGCCAGGTGGACGGCTATAGCGCCGGCGTGTATGGCACCTGGTACCAGGACGGCCAAAGCCATCGCGGCGCCTACGTCGATGGTTGGCTGCTTTACAACGACTTCAACAACAGCGCTCAAGGCAGCGGTCTCAAGGAGAAGTACAAGGCCGAGGGTGTGACCGCCTCGATCGAGGCCGGCTATGCCATCGACATGGCGTCGTTCGGCAATGGCGGCGACCGCGAACACCGCTTGAGCGTGCGGCCCCAGGCGCAGATCATGTATGGCGGCGTCAAGGCCAGGACTTTCGTGCAGCAGGACGCGGGCCCGACCGTGGTCAAGGGCGAAGGCGATGGCAACATCCAGACGCGCCTCGGGGCTCGCCTGGCCATGGTCAGCAAATCGGCCGCCGCTGGCGCCAGCCTTGCCGGCCAGGTCGAAACCGCGCTCGAATTGAACTGGTTGCACAACACCAACAAGTATGGGGTCGCGATGGGCGCCAATCGCAACTGGATTGTGGGCGCGGAAAACGTCGGCGAAGCCAGGATCGGCGTTTCGGGCAACCTGAGCGACAACCTCGCGCTGTCAGCCAACGTCACCCATCAACAGGGCGACCACGGCTACCGCGACACCCAGGGCGGCCTGAGCCTGAAGTACCGGTTCTGAGCCGGGAAGGATGCGCCCAGCCTGGGCGCATCCTCATGGCTGCGAGGGGACACAGCCATTCCGCGCGGCGGGTGCCGGGCGGGGCAACCTCACCCGGCGTGTTCGATCACCAACTGCACCGACACCATCCCGTTCCACACGTTCTGCTCCAGCCGGTAGGCCGCCTGGATGTGCTCGGGCAAGGACTGGTCGTGGCCGAACCAGATGGCATCGAAGCGCTGGTGGCCGCGTTCGAGCGACAGTTTCAGGTGCTTCTCGCCGACCAGTCGCTGGTTGCGCACCACGAATTCGTCCAGGAACAAAGGCGCGGCAAAACCCGCGCCCCAGACCTGCTGCTGCAGCAGGCCGGCGACTTCGGCGTTGGCGTACCCGGATTCGAGCGAACCGTCGGTCTCGATGACCGGCTCGAAGCTGTCGCGTCCGGTCAGTTCGCGCACGGCGGCATCGAAGGCGGGGGCGAAGGCCGGGAAATCCTGGCGGCCCAGCGTCAGGCCGGCCGCCATGGCGTGGCCGCCGAACTTGCGGATCAGGTTGGGGTGGCGCTTGGACACCAGGTCGAGCACGTCGCGCAGGTGCACGTCGGGGATCGAACGGCCCGAGCCGCGGATCTCGTCGTCGCCGGCCGGCGCGAAGGCCAGGGTGGGGCGCCAGAATTTCTCTTTCAGGCGCGAGGCCACCAGGCCGACCACGCCCTGGTGCCAGCCCGGGTCGAACACGCAGACCGTGGCGCCGGGCGCGGCGTCGGGCGCTTCCATGGCCGCCATGGCCTGTTCGCGCATCTCGGCCTCGATGGTGCGGCGCTCGCGGTTGATGTTGTCCAGCTCGCGCGCCATCTCCAGCGCCTGCGCCTCGTCGTCGGTGGTCAGGCAGGCGATGCCCAGGCTCATGTCGGCCAGACGGCCGGCGGCGTTGATGCGCGGGCCCAGCGCGAAGCCCAGGTCGAAGCCATTGGCGGCGCGCGGCTCGCGCCCGGCCACGGCGAACAGGGCGCGCAGGCCGGGCTGCAGGCGGCCGCTGCGCATGCGCTGCAGTCCCTGGGTCACCAGCAGGCGGTTGTTGGCATCGAGCTTGACCACGTCGGCCACCGTGCCCAGCGCCACCAGGTCGGACAGCGCGTCCAGGCGCGGCCCGCCATCGGGGGCGTAGACGCCGCGGCGGCGCAGCTCGGCGCGCAGCGCCAGCATCATGTAGAAGATGACGCCGACGCCGGCCAGGTTCTTGGACGGGAAGCCGCAGCCCGGCTGGTTCGGGTTGACGATGGCCAGGGCGTCCGGCAGCGTGTCGCCGGGCAGGTGGTGGTCGGTGATGACCACGCCGATGCCGGCGGCGTTGGCCGCGGCCACGCCGTCGACGCTGGCGATGCCGTTGTCCACGGTGATGATGATGTCGGGCTTGCCGGCGCGATGGCGGCAGGCCAGCTCGACCACGGCGGGCGACAGGCCGTAGCCGGTCTCGAAGCGGTTCGGCACCAGGAAGTCGACATCGGCGCCCATGGCCGACAGCGCGCGCAGGCCGACGGCGCAGGCGGTGGCGCCGTCGCAATCGTAGTCGGCCACGATCAGCAGCTTCTTGCCGGCCTGGATGGCGTCGGCCAGCACGCCGGCGGCGTGCGCCGAGTGCGTCAGGCCGGCCGGCGGCAGCAGGGCGGGCCAGGCCAGCTTGGTCTGGTCGGGATGGGTGACGCCGCGCGCGGCCCACAGGCGCGCCAGCAGCGGGTGGATGCCCGAGGCTTCCAGGGCGTGGCAGGCGGCGAGGTCGGCGCGGCGGACGGTTAAGCGGGGTGAGACCACCAGGCGCTCCAGTTTTTCTTGGGCGCGGGCAGCAAGCCGAGCAGGCCCCCGCGCGGTTTCAGGGTGAGGGTGGCGCTGCGATCGTCGCCCAGCAGCAGCAGCTCGACGGGCTGGTCCGGCAGGCCCTTGGGGCCGGCCAGCGCTTGCAGGCGCTGCTCTAGCGCGGCCAGGGCGTGGAGCCAGGCGGCCCAGTCGCCGGCGCGTTGCGGGGAATGCAGTTCAGTCATGACCTGTTCCGGGCCGGCCGGGCGCAGGGCCCACGGCGTGCCGCCGCCATACAGCCACAGGGCGTTGACGGGCGGCAGGCCGCGCGCGGCGCGCGATTCGTTGGCGGGATGCTCGTGCCAGGACATCTGGATCTCGTTGAGCAGCCGACGCCAGGGCCGCGTTTCGGCATCCTGGCGCCACCAGTCGTTCAGGCGCTGGCCCGCCACCGCCAGCGGGCTGGCGGTCTGGGGCCGCAGGCCGTCCGGCAGGCGCAGGCGCCAGCGGGCGGCCGTCAACGGTTCGACGGCGAAGCCGGTGTCTTCGAACAGCGGACGGGCGGTTTCCAGCAGGGCGGCGGTCTCGGTGTCGCGCAGGTCCATCTGGGCCGGGTCGAGCAGGGTGGCCTGGTCGGTGCCCAGGGCCAGGTGGACCAGTTCGGCCAGCCAGACGGGGCCGTCGCCGGCCCGGCCGCCGGCCAGCAGCGGGCCCAGTCCGGCGCCCGGCAGCAGGCCGGGTTCCGTGGCGTAGCCGGCCCGGCGCAGTTGCCAGGCTTCGAACGCGGTACAGCCCTGGGTACGGATGTCGTGGGCCTGGACCCGGGCGCTGCCGGCCTGCAGCCAGCGGTGCAGCGTGGGCGCGCGCTCGGGCAGCAGCTTGGCCAGTTCTGCGGCGACGGGAAGGGCGGGCAAGGCGCCCGGGATGACGATCAGCATGGCCGGGATTGTAGTCGCTGGCCGGGCTCGGACGCAGGCCGGGAACTAAGCCCGGCCCCGGCTGCCATAGCTTGTCACGGCTTGTCTTCCATTCCCGCATTCCGGGGACGGTTTTGCGGCCGGTTAATGCCATAATGCGCTCGTGCTGAAAATACCCTACGAACTCTGGATCGGCGCCCGCTATGCCGGGCTGGCCCGCATCCGCCAGCGACGCGGCCGCCGCGATCGCTTCATCTCTTTCATCGCCGCCAGTTCCATGGCAGGCATCGCGCTGGGCGTCGCCGCCCTGATCGTGGTGCTGTCGGTCATGAACGGCTTCCAGAAAGAGGTCCGTGACCGCATGCTGTCGGTGCTGCCGCACATTGAGCTCTACATCCCGGGCGCCGCGCCCGAGCGGGTGCTGGAGCAGTGGCAGCAGTTTGCCGACGCCGCCAAGCGCAACCCCGAGGTCAAGGCCGGCGCGCCGTTCGTGGCGGCGCAGGGCATGCTGGTGCGCGGCCAGGCCCTGCGCGGGGTGCAGGTGCGGGGCATCGACCCGGCCACCGAAGGCAACGTCTCGGACCTGCCGCGGCAGATGGTGGCGGGCAAGCTGACCGACCTGAAACCGGGCGGTTTCGGCGTGGTGCTGGGCAACGAGCTGGCCGACGGCATGGGCGTGAAGGTGGGCGACACCTTGCTGATGCTGGCGCCGCAGGGCTCCATCAGTCCGGCCGGCTTCGCGCCGCGCATGCGCCAGTTCACCGTGGTCGGCGTGTTCTCGTCGGGCCACTACGAATACGATTCCTCGCTGGCCTTCGTCGACAATGACGATGCCGCCAAGGTCTTCCGCGAGAGCGGCACCGCCGGCGTGCGCCTGCGCATCGCCGACATGCAGAAGGCGCCCGAGGTGGCGGCCGAGCTGCGCAACGTGCTGCCGCCGTATGTCATGGCCAGCGACTGGTCGCGCAACAACCGCACCTGGTTCGCCGCCGTGCAGACCGAAAAGCGCATGATGTTCCTGATCCTGGCGCTGATCGTCGCGGTGGCCGCGTTCAACCTGCTGTCGTCGCTGGTGATGGCGGTCAAGGACAAGCAATCGGACATCGCCATCCTGCGCACGCTGGGCGCGGGGCCGGGCGAAGTGGCGCGCATCTTCCTGGTGCAGGGCGCGCTGATCGGCGTCATCGGCACCCTGCTGGGCGTGGCCGGCGGCATCCTGATCGCCTACAACGTCGACGTGATCGTGCCGTTCATCGAACGCCTGCTGGGCGTGCATTTCCTGCCGCGCGAGATCTATTTCATCAGCGCCTTGCCGTCCGACCCGCAGGTGGGCGACATCGTGACCATCGGCGTGACGTCCCTGGTGCTGTCGCTGCTGGCGACCTTGTATCCCAGCTGGCGCGCTTCGCGCCTGCAACCCGCACAGGTGCTGCGCCATGATTGATTCCCTGTCTCCGGCGCTGCAGGCCGACAACCTCGTCAAGGTCTACGACGAAGGGCCGGCCCGCATCGAGGTGCTGAGCAATGTCAGCCTGAGCGTGGCGCGCGGCGAGATGGTCGCCATCGTCGGCGCGTCCGGTTCCGGCAAGAGCACGCTGCTGCACATCCTGGGTCTGCTGGACGTGCCCACCAGCGGTTCGGTGTCGGTCGACGGCCAGTTGGCCGTGGGGCTGTCCGAGGCCAGGAAGAGCCAGGTGCGCAATCGCAGCCTGGGCTTCGTTTATCAGTTTCACCACCTGCTGCCGGAATTCTCGGCGCTGGACAACGTCGCCATGCCGCTGATCGTGCGCCGCGAGAACCGCGACAAGGCCCGCGAAGCGGCGCGCGAGGTGCTGGGCCTGGTCGGCCTGGCGGCGCGCGAAGGCCATTATCCGGGCCAGCTGTCGGGCGGCGAACGCCAGCGCGTGGCGCTGGCGCGCGCGCTGGTGACGCGGCCGGTGTGCGTGCTGGCCGACGAACCCACCGGCAACCTGGACCGCCACACCGCGCATAACATGTTCGAACTGTTGACCCGCGTCAACCGCGAGTCGGGCACGGCATTTGCGATCGTGACCCACGATCCCGAGCTGGCGGCGCGCGCCGACCGCCAGCTGCTGATGGAAAACGGCCGGCTGGTCTCGGGCTGACGCCCGAGGCCGGTCCGTGGGCCGGGCGGCGCGATGATTGTGCAGGAAACCCGGGCAAGGAGGCCGCGCCCATGCTGATCGACACCCATTGCCACCTGGACGCCGCCGAGTTCGATACTGATCGTAGCGAGGTCATTGGACACGCGCTTGAAGCCGGCGTCCAGGCCATCGTCATCCCCGCCGTTGAACGGGCCAATTTTGCCGTCGTGCGGGAGCTTGCCGGGCAGGTGGCCGGCGGCGCCTACGCGCTGGGCATCCATCCTCTTTATGTGCAGCGCGCCGACGATGCCGATCTGGACGCCCTGCGCGACGCCATCCGGCAGTCGCTGGGCGATCCCCGTTTCGTCGCCATCGGCGAGATCGGGCTGGATTTCTTCGTGCCGGAAATCGCCTCGGGCGAGCCGCGCGCCCGGCAGGAACGTTTCTACGCCGCCCAACTGGCCATGGCGGCGGAATTCAAGCTGCCGGTGCTGCTGCACGTGCGCAAGTCGCAGGACATCCTGCTGAAGTACCTGCGGCGCCACGAGCGTATCGGCGGCATCGCGCATGCCTTCAATGGCAGCGCCCAGCAGGCCCAGGCCTTTGTCGAACAAGGCTTCGCGCTGGGGCTGGGCGGGGCCATGACCTACGAGCGGGCATTGCAGATCCGCCGCCACGCCACCGACGTCGACCTGCGCCACCTGGTGCTGGAGACCGACGCGCCGGATATCCCCCCGGCCTGGCTGCATCCGCCGCAGCGGCGCAACCGGCCTGGCGAGCTGGCCCGCATCGCCCAGGTGCTGGCCGGACTGCGCGGTATCACGCCGGCGCAGGTGGCGCAGGCGACCACGGCCAATGCGCTGCGGGTGTTGCCGCGGCTGTCGGCCGCGATCCTGGCCGACGACTGATGCCGGGCGACCGCTCACCGACGCCCTATGCCGGGCGACTGCTCATCGACCACTGATCATTGGCGCCTGATCCGCGACGCCTGATCCCTGGCGACTGCTCAACGGCGACTGCTCGCCGACGTCTGATCCGGGGCGGCAGATCACCTGCGACCGATCACCGACGACCGATCACCGACGACTGGTCCCCGAGGACCGATTCCTGACGACGGATTCCCGACGACTGGCGAAGCGCCGCGCGGGTCAGGCGGCCATGCGCGGCAGTTCGATGCGCACGCTCAGCCCGCGCGGCGCGACGTTGCGCGCGGAAATGCGACCCTTGTGGGCGGCCACGGCGGCCCGCGCGATGCTCAGGCCCAGGCCGGCGCCGCCGTGGGGCGTGCCGGCGGCCGGGGCGCCCTGGTAGAACGGCTCGAACAGGTAGGCCAGTTCCTTTTCCGGCACGCCGGGCCCGTTGTCCTCGATTTCCAGGCAGGCTTCGCCGGCGTCGGCCAGCAGGCGCACCTGGATCGCGCCGCCCGCCGGCGCGAAACGCAGGGCGTTGCGCAGGATGTTTTCAATGGAGCTGGCCAGGCTGTCGCGGTCGGCCGCGATGCGCAGCGGCGGCGGACGGTGCCAGCCGATGGCGATCTGGCGTTCGCCGGCCTCGAAGCGCGCATCCTGCACCACGTCGTCGACCACGTCCGCCAGGTCCAGCGTTTCGGTGGGCAGGGGCAGGGCGCCCATGCGCGCCAGCCGCAGGGTGCTGCCCACCAGGGTGTCCAGGCGCTCGCATTCGCGTTCCATGCGGTCCAGCTGCAGGTCCTGGCGCTCGTCCTTGCGGCGCGCCAGTTCCACGCCCAGGCGCAGCCGCGCCAGCGGCGAGCGCAGTTCGTGGGCGATGTTGCGCAGCAGTTGCTCGCGCGTATCGACCAGCGCTTGCAGGCGGCCGGCCATGGCGTCGAAGTCGCGCGCCAGCAGGCCCAGTTCGTCCTGGCGTCGCGACAGCGCGCCGGGGGTGCGGGTGTCGAGCCGGCCGGCGGCCAGGGCGCGCGCGGCGCCGCGCATTTGCTCCAGCGGCGCGGCCACGTGGCGCGTCAGCGCCCAGCAGAAGGGGGCGGTGATGGCCAGCGCGAACAGCAGCAGGCCCAGCGCCACCGGCGTCAGTCCCAGCACTTCCCAGTGCGAGGAGTCGAACGGCAGGAACAGCATCAGCAATTCACGGTTATCCGGCAATGTCAGCAATTGCGGATCCCACCATGACACGCGCACCGCGGCCGGATCGGCGGGGACGTCGATGGAGGCGGCGATCAGGCCCGGATCGGGCGCGGCGCGGAAGGCCGCGAGCCAGTCGTCCAGGCGGGTCGGCAACCGGCGGCCGAGGATGTCGCGGTCGTGCGTGTCGACGATATAAATCTTGAGCGCCGAATAGCGCGCGTCCATGGCCTCGACCCAGCGCCGCAGGCCGTCGGCGCCTTCGCCGCGGGCGATCTGGGCCGCGTCGCGAGTGAGGTTGCCGGGGTTCAGGCCGTCGAGCGAATCGACGCGGTACCAGGCCACCGCGGCGGTCAGCATCATGCCGCAGACCGTGATGACGGCCATCGCGCCCCAGAAGGTCAGGAAGGCGCGCCAGAACAGGGAGCGGACGGGCAGCCAGCGCATCAGGCCGCGCCGGCCAGGACGTAGCCCAGTCCGCGCAGGTTGCGGATGGCGGGCGCGTCGGCGGCCTGGTCCAGCTGCAGTTTCTTGCGCAGGCTGCTGATGTGGGTGTCGATGCTGCGGTCGTAGCGTTCGGCGGCGCGGCCCAGCGCGTACAGGCTGATCTGTTCGCGTGGCACCACCTGGCCGGGGGCGCGCATCAGGATTTCGAGGATGCGCTGTTCGGCGCCGGTCAGCAGCACTTCCTGCTCGCCCAGGCGGGCGCGGCCGCTGGCGGCGTCCAGCGATAGCGCGCCGACGTTCAGCTCGGGCGGGGAGGGGGCGGGCTTTTCCTCGAAGCGGCGCAGCACGGCGCCGATGCGGGCCTTGAGTTCGCGCGGACCGAAGGGCTTGGCCAGGTAGTCGTCCGCGCCCAGTTCGAGTCCCAGCACCCTGTCGGTTTCACCGCCGTGGGCGGTGAACATGATGACGGGGCGGCGCGAGTGGCGGCGCAGATGGCGCAGCAGATCGAGGCCGCTGCCGTCCGGCAGCATCAGGTCGAGCAGCACCAGATCGAAGCAATCTTGCATTGCAAGTGGCAGACCTTGGGCGCTGTTGTGCGCCAGGGTCAGTTCGATGTGGCCGGGCTCTAGGTACTCGCGCAGCATCAATGCCAGGTCGACGTCGTCGTCGATCAACAGGATGCGGCGCGTGGCCATGGGAGTAGGTATGGGCATGCGCTTGGGTGCTGTTGCCACGGCAGCATAGCGGGTCGCCGGCGGCAGAAGTGTCAAGAAGTGCGAAGAAAGTAAAAGTTGCGGAAAGCGTGTTGCAGCTCACGGTTTGCCTCAATTCTAATATGAGAATAGTTTTCATTAAAAATTGAAGCGGACAGGGCGGCGCGCGGGGCGCGGCCCTTCCGGGACGGGAGAGTCTGAAATCATGAGCTGCAACGATCTGGCTGCGCGCCGCGCATTCGGCCCGCGTACCGGCCTGGCTGTCGCCTTGTGCGCCAGCGGCCTTGTCGCCGGTCATCCGGTCTTGGCGCAATCGGCCACGCCGGCCGACGCCAGGACGCTGGATACCGTGGTGGTGACGGCCAGCGGCTACGAGCAGCAGATCCAGGACGCGCCGGCCTCGATCAGCGTGATCACGCGCCAGGATCTCGAAAAGAAGTTCTACCGTGACGTCACCGACGCGCTGGTCGAAGTGCCGGGCGTGGTGGTCACCGGCGGCGGCGACCGCCAGGACATCAGCCTGCGCGGCATGGGCCCCAAGTACACGCTGATCCTGATCGATGGCAAGCGCCAGAACTCGCGGGAAACCCGCACCAACTCCGATTCCGGCGGCGTCGAAGGCGGCTGGACGCCGCCGATCTCGGCCATCGAGCGCATCGAGGTGGTGCGCGGGCCGATGTCGTCGCTGTATGGTTCCGACGCCATGGGCGGGGTGATCAACATCATCACCCGCAAGGTGCCCAACGAGTGGGGCGGCGAAATCCGCATGGACACCACCATCCAGGAAAGCAGCAAGTCCGGCGACATCTACCAGGGCAACTTCTACCTGGCGGGCCCGATCAAGAATGACCTGCTGGGCCTGCAGATCTACGGCCAGGCGACCCAGCGCGACGAAGACAGGATCGTCGACGGCTACCGCAAGCGCAACGCCACCAACATCACGGCCAAGCTGGCGCTCACGCCCAACCGCGACCACGACATCGTGCTGGAAGCCACGTCCAGCCGCCAGAAATACGAGAACACCCTGGGCAAGACCGTGGCCCCGCTGGCCCCGGGCGTGGCCTGCGCGCGCACGGGTTGCCCGGCCTCGTCGGAAACCGACTACCGCAGCAACAAATGGGCGCTGTCGCACACCGGCCGCTGGGGCTGGGGCGTGTCCGACAGCTACGTGCAGCAGGAAGAGTTCGACAACCGCTCGCGCCAGATGAAGATCAAGAACCTGGACCTGCAGACCAGTTGGACGCTGCCGCTGGGTTCGCACATGCTGACCCTGGGCGGCACCTACCTGACGCAGCGCCTGACCGACCAGACCGGCAACCAGCTCGCCGGCGGTCCCAGCAAGGTGGAGCGCTACCAGTGGGCGCTGTTCGCCGAGGACGAATGGCGCCTGGTCGAAAGCTTCGCGCTGACCGGCGGCCTGCGCATGGATCAGGATGAGAACTTCGGCAGCCATTTCAGCCCGCGCCTGTACGGCGTGTGGCACATGGCCGAGCGCTGGACCCTGAAGGGCGGCGTGTCCACCGGTTTCCGCGCGCCCGACCTGCGCCAGACCGTGGCCGGCTGGGGGCAGGTCAGCCGCGGCGGCAACATGTACGGCAACCCCGACCTGACGCCCGAGAAGTCGGTGACCCAGGAACTCGGCCTGCTGTATGACGACGGCGAGGGCTTCAATGCCGGCCTGACCCTGTTCAACAACAACTTCAAGGACAAGATCACCCGCGTCGCCTGCCCGCTGTCGCAATGCACCGACGGCCCCAACCAGTTCGGCTCCAACCCCACCACCTACATGAACGTGGACAAGGCGGTGTCGCGCGGTGTCGAGGCCAACCTGAAGCTGCCGCTGGGCCGCGACTGGTCGCTGACCAGCAGTTACACCTTCACCAAGTCGGAACAGAAGTCTGGCCAGTACCAGGGCCAGCCGCTGAACCAGCTGCCCAAGCACCTGTTCACCACTACGGTCAACTGGCAGGCCTCCGACGCGCTGGAAGCGTGGGCCCGCGTCAACTACCGCGGCAAGGAAAGCCAGCCGATCACCGGCCCGTCCTCGACCTCGCTAGTGGCGCCGTCGTACACCTTCGTCGACCTGGGCGGCTCGTATGCCGTGAACAAGAAGGTGTCGGTGTACGCCGGCATCTACAACCTGTTCGACAAGCAGGTCGGCTATGACGACTACGGCTACGTCGAAGACGGCCGCCGTTATTGGCTGGGCGTGGGCGTGAAGTTCTGAGCCCGCGCGCAACAACCGGGACGCGCCGCCGCCTGGCGGCATTCCCGCAACCTGGAGAGACAAGCATGACGATGAAGCAAACCTTGGCAGGGCGCGCCGGCCGCTGGCTGGCGTGTGCCACCACGGCCGTGGCCCTGGGCGCCGCCAGCGCCCCGAGCCTGGCCCAGGACGCGGCCCGGAGCGTGCCGGTCAAGCACGCGCGCGGCGAGACCGCCGTGCCGTCCAACCCGACCAAGACCGTGGTGCTGGACCTGGCGGTGCTCGACACCCTGCACGCGCTGGGCGTGGACGTGGCCGGCGTGCCCAGCGCCGCCAAGCTGCCGCCGCAGCTCGCCCAGTACGGCGACAAGCGCTATCTCAAGGTCGGCAGCATGTTCGAGCCCAACTACGAGGTGATTCACGCGGCCCAGCCGCAGGTTATCTTCGTGGCCGGCCGTTCGGCGCCCAAGTACGACGAATTGGCCAAACTGGCGCCCACGGTCGACCTGACGGTTGACGCCAAGGACCTGGTCGGCAGCGTCACGCGCAACACCGAAACGCTGGCCGCCATCTATGGCAAACAGACGCAGGCCAGGGAAAAGCTGGACGCGCTGCGCGCCTCGATCACGGCGCTGCATGGCCAGGCGGGCAAGGCGGGCACCGCGCTGATCGTGCTGACCACCGGCGGCAAGATGAGCGCCTATGGTCCCGGCTCGCGCTTCGGCGTCATTCATGACGCGTTCGGCTTCGCGCCCGCCGCCAAGGACCTGAACGTGTCGAACCACGGCCAGGCGATTTCGTTCGAGTTCATTGCCCAGACCGATCCCGACTGGCTGTTCGTGATCGACCGCGACGCCGCCATCGGCCGCGAAGGCACCTCGGCCCAGCGGATGCTGGACAACGACCTGATCCGCCCCACCAAGGCCTGGAAGCAGCAGCGCGTGGTCTATCTGAACGGCTACAACTGGTACCTGCTGGGCAGTGCCGGCCTGACCGCCATGCAGCAGAACGTGGACGATATCGCCCGCGCGCTGTCGGGCGCCAAGCCGGACGCCAAGTAAGCGCATGGTCCATCGGATGGCGTCGGAGTCGGCCGGGTGAAGCAGGGCGGGATGATGACCGGCTGGGCCGGGCTGGCGGCCCTGTTGCTGCTGTTGCTGTCGTTGTGCGTGGCCAGCGTCAGCCTGGGCGCGGGGTCGTTTTCGTTCGCCGCGCTGGCCGGGGGGCCGGATGCCGAGCGCGCCTGGCGCCTGCTGCTGGTCAGCCGCGTGCCGCGCACGCTGGCCCTGTTGCTGGCCGGCATGGCGCTGGCGGTGGCCGGGCTGATCATGCAGATGCTGGTGCGCAACCGCTACGTCGAACCGACCACGGCCGGGACCGTCGAGTCGGCCACGCTCGGCATCCTGGTGGTGACGCTGCTGGCGCCGGACACGCCGGTGATCGGCAAGATGCTGACGGCCACCGGCTTCGCGCTGGCGGGCACGCTGCTGTTCCTGGCGCTGCTGCGGCGCGTGCCGCTGCGCACGCCGTTCATCGTGCCGCTGATCGGCCTGATCCTGGGCGGCGTGATCCACGCCGTCACCACCTTCGTTGCCTACCGCTATGACCTGCTGCAGTCACTGCACGCCTGGACCACCGGCGATTTTTCCGGGGTGCTGCGCGGCCGCTACGAACTGCTGTGGATCGGCTTCGGCCTGGCGGCCGCGGCCTATCTGGCGGCGGACCGCTACACCGTGGCCGGCATGGGCCGCGAGTTCGCCGCCAATCTTGGCCTGAACCACGCGCGCCTGACGCTGGTGGGCCTGCTGATCGTGTCGGCGATTTCCGCCGTGGTGGTGGTCACGGCCGGCGGCATTCCGTTTCTGGGCCTGATCGTGCCGAACGCGGTCAGCCTGATGCTGGGCGACAACATGCGCCGCGCGATTCCGTGGGTGGCGATGCTGGGGGGCGTGTTCGTGCTGGCCTGTGACATCATCGGCCGGCTGGTGATCCATCCCTACGAGGTGCCCCTGGGCACGGTGGTGGGCGTGGTCGGCAGCGTCCTGTTCCTGTGCCTGCTGCGCAGCCGGGGAGCGCCCCGTGGCTGAATCCGTGTCGCGCCTGTTGCCTTCGCCGCAGGCCTGGCGCCTGGCGCTGCTGGCCACCGCCGCGTTGCTGTGCGTTGTCGGTTTCATGACGCTGGGCGCCAATGGCCAATGGGCTTTCGTGCTGCCGTTCCGGGGCGGCAAGCTGGCGGCGATGCTGCTGGTAGCCTACGCGGTGGCGGTGTCGTCGGTGCTGTTCCAGACTGTGACGCACAACCGCATCCTGACGCCGGCCATCATGGGCTTTGACGCGCTCTACCTGCTGATCCAGTCGCTGGTGGTGTTCGGCTTCGGTCAGGCGGCCGGCGCGGTCAACCATCCGGTGGCGGCCTTCGTGCTGGAAGTGGGCGCGATGACGGCCTTCGCCTGCCTGCTGTTCCGCTGGCTGTTCACGGACGCCGTGCGCAGCCTGCATTTGATGATGCTGGTGGGCATCATCTTCGGGCTGCTGTTTCGCAGCCTGTCCAGCTTTGTGGTGCGCCTGATCGACCCGAACGAGTTTCTGGTGCTGCAGGACCGGATGTTCGCCAACTTCAATTCGGTGCGCACCGAACTGCTGCCGATCGCGCTGGCGGCGGTGGCCGCGGCGACGCTGCTGGTCTGGCGCATGCGGCGTCGCTATGACGTACTGGCGCTGGGCCGCGAGATCGCGCTGAACCTGGGGGTGGACTACCGCCGCACCTTGCTGCTGACGCTGGCCGCCATCGCCGTGCTGGTGTCGGTGTCCACCGCGCTGGTGGGACCGGTGACCTTCTTCGGCCTGCTGGTCAGCAACCTGGCTTACCAGGCGATGGGGTCGGATCGGCACCGCCATACCGTGCCGGCCGCCGCGCTGCTCAGCGTGATTTTCCTGGTGGGTGGGCAGACCCTGCTGGAACGGGTGCTGCAATTGAGCACCACGGTCAGCGTGGTCATCGAATTCGTGGGCGGAGTGATGTTCCTGGCCCTGATCTTGCGCAGGGGACGCCAATGATCGATATCCAACAAGTCAGCAAGCAGTACGGCGACAGCGTGGTCGTGGACCAGGTGTCGCTGGCCTTGCCGGCCGGCGGCGTGACCGCCATCATCGGCCCCAACGGCGCCGGCAAGTCGACGCTGCTGTCGATGATCAGCCGCCTGCTGCCGATGTCCGCCGGCCGCATCCAGGTGGACGGCCTGGACGTGACGCGCGGCGACAGCCGCGAACTGGCGCGGCGCCTGGCCATCCTGCGGCAGGACAACCACCTGCCGCTGCGCCTGACGGTGCGCGACCTGGTGGCGTTCGGGCGCTATCCGCATTCGGGCGGCCGCCTGACACTGGACGACAAGGTCCATATCGACCGGGCCATCGCCTATCTGGACCTGGAGCCGCTGGCCGGCCGCTACCTGGACGAGATGTCCGGCGGCCAGCGCCAGCGCGCGTTCGTGGCGATGGTGCTGTGCCAGGACACGCGCTATGTGTTGCTGGACGAGCCGCTGAACAGCCTCGACATGAAGCACGCCGTGGCCATGATGGGCACGCTGCGGCGCGCCGCCGACGAACTGGGCAAGACCGTGGTGCTGGTGCTGCACGACATCAACTTCGCGTCCAGCTATGCCGACCGCATCGTGGCGATGAAGGCGGGCAGGGTGGCGCATTGCGGCACGCCCGCCGAACTGATCCGTCCCGAGGTGCTGGGCGAACTGTATGAATTGCCGATCGACGTGCACGAAATCGGCGGCAAGCGCATCTGCGTGTATTACCGCTGACGGTCGCGGGGAGCGCGCGCTGGCTCGCGGGACGACGCCAGCGCCGGCGCGCGGCGGAAAATTTCCGGGGACGGAATGCGACCGGGCTGGGGCATCCGGCCCGCCGCGCATGCTTTGCACACACATGCTGAATAACATCTGAATTGGACGCGTGTCTCATTTATCGTGGCCCCAAGGCAACGTAATGATAAAAGCATTGCGAGTGATTCTCGTTGTCAAGAGAATGGCGGTTTCTTCCATTTCAAACGACTTCGAAAAGACCCGCAGGCCATGCACGTCCTCCGCCCCCTCACCGCCGCCCTGTTCGCCGCGGCCCCCTTGGCCGTCCAGGCCCAGGCCGCCGCGCCCGCCGCCACCTTGCCCGCGATCAGCGTCGTCGGCGCCGATGACCCCGCGCAAAGCTACAACCCGCCCGCGTCCACCAGCGCCACCAAGATCGACGCGCCGCTGCGCGACATTCCCCAGACGGTGAACGTGGTGCCCGCGCAGGTGCTGCGCGACCAGCACGCCATGTCGGTGCAGGACGCGCTCAAGAACGTGCCGGGCGTCAGCTTCTCGACCGGCGACGGCCAGCGCGACCAGGTGTCGATACGCGGCTTCACCGCCATCGCCGACCAGTTCGTCGACGGCTTCCGCGATGACGCGCTGTACTTCCGCGACCTGTCCAACGTCGAACGCATCGACGTCATCAAGGGCCCGGCGGCGGTGCTGTACGGCCGCGGCTCGTCGGGCGGCCTGATCAACCGCGTCACCAAGAAGCCCGGCGAGGACATCTCGCAGGTCGGCCTGAGCTACGGGTCGTGGAATGACCGTCGGCTCGACCTGGACCTGGGACGCGCCAACGAGAGCGGCAGCATGGCCTGGCGCCTGACCGGCGCGGTGGAGAAGGGCGACAGCTACCGCGACAAGCAGTTCATCGACCGCAAGGCGATCGCGCCGTCGGCCCAGTTCAAGCTGGGCGAGAACACCACCTTCCTGCTGCAGACCGAATTCCTGGAAGACCGCCGCCTGACCGACTTCGGCATCCCGGCCTACCATGGCCGGCCGGTGGACGTGGACCCGTCCACCTACTACGGCGCCGAGAACGCGCGCGACACCGACTACACCCAGACTCGCGTGCAGTCGTACGCCGGCACGCTGACGCACCGCTTCAACGACAACTGGTCGCTGCGCAACGCCACGCGCTACTACCACTACACGCTGAACCGCAACAACACGCTGCCGGGTTCGGTCAACGAAGCCGCGCAAACCGTGTCACTGACCCACGGCAACGTGCTGCGCGACGAACACGGCTGGACCAACCAGACCGAGCTGATGCAGCGCGTGCAGTGGGGATCGGTGCGCCACGACATCCTCTACGGCGTCGAGGTGGGCCAGCAGAACAAGGACCTGGTGAGCTATTCCAATCCCAACGTGGCGGTGGTCAACCTGTTCGATCCGCAACTGCCGACGCTGCGGCGGCAGGCCGTGGGCGCGCCGGGTTCCGACAACCTGGGCCGCTTCAGCACGCTCGGCCTGTATGTGCAGGACATGGTGTCGCTGGGCGAGCACTGGAAGGTGCTGGGCGGCGTGCGCCATGACCGCTTCGAGCAGAAGACCGAGGACCGCCGCAGCGGCCAGAACCTGCAGCGCACCGACTCCAACCTGAGCCCGCGCCTGGGCCTGGTGTTCCAGCCGGACAGCGTGCAGTCGTATTACGTGTCGTGGAGCCGTTCCTACCAGCCTTCGGGCGAGGCCTTCGCGCTGGCGGCCAACAACGTCGACCTCGCGCCTGAGAAAACCACCAACTATGAAGTCGGCGCCAAGTACGATTTCCTGGATGGCAAGCTGTCGACCACGGTGTCCGTGTTCCGCCTGGAGCGCACCGATATCAAGGTGACCAACCCGGTGACCAACACGCTGGTGCCGGTGGGCACGCAACGCACCGACGGCGCCGAGTGGACCCTGTCGGGCGACCTGTCCAACGGCTGGCGCGCGATGCTGGGCTATGCCTACCTGGACGCGCGCGTGACGCAGTCGGTGGCGCGCGACGCGGGCAAGGATGTGGAAGGCAAGCGCGCCACGCTGACGCCGCGCCATGCCGGCAACGTCTGGATCACCAAGGACCTGGGCGAGGGCTTCGGCGTTGGCGCCGGTTTGAACCTGGTGGGCGCGCGCTTTGCCAACCCGGGCAACACCGTCAAGCTGCCCGGCTACGTCACGGCGGACGCCGCCGCCTGGTGGCGCCAGGGGCCTTACTCGGTACAGCTGAACGTCTACAACCTGTTCGATGCCGGGTATATCGTGTCGGCGCACGGTAGCAACGCCAACCTGAACATGCCCGGCGCGCCGCGCAACGCCATGCTGAGCCTGCAGTACCGCATGTAAAAGGAAAGGCATCCGCGCGCCGACAGGGCGCGCGGATGTGGATTCAGCGCAGTGGCGATTCGGCCGTCAGGCTGTCCGTCTCCAGCGCCGCCAGCGCGTCGAGGAAGCGCCACGCGAACGAGCCGGGGCCTTCCGCCAGCGCCCCGGCGCGCCGGCCGGCGATGCCGAAGCAGGACAGCGCCGCCACCGCCGCCGTGTAGGCGTCAGCGCGCGCCACCGCCGCGAAGGCGCCGACCACCGCCGTCAGCGCGCAGCCGGTGGCGGTGACCTGCGGCATCAGCGGCGATCCGCCGGCCACGCGCACCTCGCGCTGGCCGTCGGTCACGAAATCCACTTCTCCCGTCACCGCCACCACCGTGGCGCGGGCCCGCGCCAGTTCGCGCGCGGCCTGCTCGGCCTGTCGCACCGGATCGCGGGCATCCACGCCTTTGCTGGCGCTCTGGCCGCCGCCCAGCGCGATGATCTCCGACGCGTTGCCACGGATCACGGCGGGCCGCAGGTCCAGCAGGCGCCGCACCGCGTCGCGGCGGAACGCAGTGGCGTGGTGCGCCACCGGATCCAGCACCCAGGGCGTGCCCGCCTGGTTGGCGGCGGCGGCGGTTCGCAGCATGCTGTCCAGCCAGGGGGCCGAGAGCGTGCCGATATTGATCACCACCGCGCCGCTGATGGCGGCGAATTCGGGCGCTTCTTCCACCGCGTGCACCATCGCAGGCGAGGCGCCGATCGCCAGCAGCGTGTTGGCCGCGGTGTTCATCGACACGAAGTTGGTCAGGCACTGCACCAGCGGCGCGTCGCGGCGCACGGCCACATACAGGTCGCGCGAAGCCAGCGCCAGGTCGGACAGGGTAGGAGTGAGGGAGGCCATGCCGGTGGGTCCTTGCAAGGGGACAACGGGCGGGGCGGGGCGGCGTGGCGCGGCATGGCGGGCCGGCGGGATGCGCACCTTCCCTACGCCAGGATTGTCTGGATCAGGTTCAACGGGTCTCGCGCGCCGCGTGCCGCGCTGCGCGCGGCCGCCATCGGAATCTCAGCTTCTTGCCGAAGCTCCCCGGGTGGATGGGGCTATGTTCGGAGGGGGGAGGGGGGCTTGTCAAGCCGGGCGAGCCCGGCGCTTCTGTCATCATGGCGGGCAATCGGATCGAGACGAGGAGGCGCGCGGCATGCAGACCCACGATGAGGCGTTGACCGAGCAGGACCTGGCATGGTTGCGCCGGCATACGAACTTTCACGGCGCGGAAACGGTCCTGGGGGCGGTGTTTTTCATGCTGTTCCTGGCCATCACGGTTCTCTTCGCCGGGATCTGGCTGTGGGGGCCCTCGACCACGGCGCGCGACGGTCAAGTACGGCGTGCGTGGCCGGGTGGACGAGGTCCTGACCTACAAGGTACTAATGCCGGAGTCGACGTCCTGGACCCCGCTGTATGTCTATCGGCTGGACGGTGAACTGTACAACCTCAGCCATGGCGGCGGTCCGGCGCTTCCCGGGGAGCGGGTGGCGTTCGAGTACCTGGACCGGGGCAAGGGCGGCCTGGAGCCGTTGTTCTTTCACCGCGAAGGCGGGGCGCCATCGGTTCTGTCATCATGTCGAATACTCAAAAAAAGCGGAGACACGCATGACCGAATTACGCCGAGCCCGAATGGTTCCGGAGTTGCTGGTGGCCGACCTGCCGCGCAGCCTGGCTTTCTGGATGGACCTGTGCGGCTTCCAGATTGCCTACCGACGCGAGGCGGAGGGCTTTGCATACCTGGACCTGGACGGCGCGCAGTTCATGCTGGAGGAGGTGCGCGGCGATGACAACTGGATCACGGGCGCGCTGGAGGCGCCGCGTGGGCGGGGCGTCAATTTCGAGATCAAGGTGGCCGCCATCGAGCCCTTGCTGGAGCGCTTGGCGGCCGCCCGCTGGCCGTTGTACCGGGAACCCGAAGCGCGTTGGTATCGCAGCGATGCGATCGAAGTGGGCGTGCACCAGTTCCTGGTGCAGGACCCCGATGGCTATCTGCTGCGCTTCTCGGCCTGGGTCGGCGATCGACCGGCGGCGCATTGACGATGCGCGCGCTGATCCTGGCGCTGGCCGCGCTGGCCGTATCGTTCGCGACCACGGCTCATTCGGCGAACACTCCCTGTTCCGGCAAGAAGGGCGGCGTGGAACGCTGTGCCGGGGAGAAGTTTCTTTGCCGTGATGGTTCGATCAGCGCATCGAAGCGTGTCTGCACGGGGCCGGACGGCGGCGCCCAATCCCTGGTGTCGCCGCCACCCGCGGCCGGTTCGAGCGGCACGTGCCACTGCCGCGACGGCCAATACTGTACGGGCCCGCGCGGCGGAACCTTCTGCTATTCGGACAGCGGGAAAAAGTCGTACCTGAGGAAGTGACGCGCTGCCGTCACGCGGCCTCGCGCTTCAGGCGCTTCCAGACCTTCGCCATCGAGGCCAGGCGGGGGCGGGCAGCGGTGGCCGCGCCGTCGCGCATGGCCGGGGCCTGGCGTGTCGTCGCGTGGTCGGGGGCGGCCCGGCGGCTTGGGCGGCAGGCACCGCGCGGTCCTGGCGGGGCGGCACGTTCCTGCGTACACTGGCGCCATGCTGCGCATTGACCATCTCACCAAACGCTACGGCGACCATCTCGTCTTCCAGGGGCTGACGCACACCTTCGGCCCCGGCTGCGTGGCGCTGTGCGAAGAGGACAGCACCGGTAAATCCAGCCTGCTCGCCATCATCGCGGGCGTGATCGCGCCGGATGGCGGCGAGGTCTGGGTCGAGGGCCATTCGCTGGGCGGGTCGCCCCAACTGGCCAAGTCCCGCCTCGCCTACGTGCCCGACAACTGCCTGGCGTCGCCGCAGCAGACCGGGCGCGGCTTGCTCCAGCAGGTCGCGGCGGAGAAGGGCGTGGCGGTGGATGACGCGGTGCTCGACCTGGTCGCGCGGCTGGGGCTGGAACCGCACCTGGACAAGCGCTTCGAGCAGATGTCCACGGGCACTCGCCGCAAGGTCTACCTGACCGCGGCCGCCCTGGGCGATCCGGCCGTGGTCATCGCCGACGGCCCCAGCAACGGGCTCGATACGCCGGCGCGGCGTGAACTGGCCGAGCTGTTCATGGCCTGGGGCCGGGACCGCGTGGTGCTGTTCGCCAGCCACGATCCCGAACTGGTGCAGGCCTGCGGGGCGACCGTCATGGAGGTGGCCGCGCTACGCTAGCGCGGCGCCGCCGGCTACTTGCCTCCGGTGACGTCGACGAATGTCCCGGTGACGTACGAGGCCTCGGCGCCGGCCAGCCACAGGATGGCGCGCGCCACTTCTTCGGGCTGGCCGCCGCGGCCCATGGGCACGGTGTCCTTGACGCGGTCCACCCGCCCCGGTTCGCCGCCGCTGGCGTGCATCTCGGTATAGATGTGGCCGGGACGCACGCAGTTCACGCGGATGCCTTCGCGCGCCACTTCCTTGGAAAAGCCGATCGTGAAACTCTCCAGCGCGCCCTTCGAGGCGGCGTAGTCCACGTATTCATTGGGGCTGCCGAGCCGCGCCGCGCCCGATGACACGTTGATAATGGCGCCGCCCCGGCCGTTGTGACGCTGGGACATGCGCCGGGCCGCCTGCTGCGCGCACAGCATGGGGCCGATGGCGTTGACGGCGAAGACCCGTTGCATCCGTTCGAACGTCAGGTCCTCCACGCGCGATTGCCGCGCGATGATCGCGGCGTTGTTCACCAGCACGTCCAGACGGCCGAATGCCTGGTCGATGGCGGCGAACAGATGGGTGACCTGTTGCGGGTCCGCGCTGTCGGCGCGCACGGCCAGGGCGCGGCGCCCCAGGGCCTGGACGTCGGCGACCACCGCCCGCGCCGCCGCCTCGTTCGAGGCATAGCTGATCGCCACGTCGTAGCCCTGCGCGGCGGCCAGCCGCGCGGTGGCGGCGCCGACGCCGCGGCTGCCGCCGGTGATCAGGATGACGGGGGCTTGGGATTCGGTGGCCATGAAAAGGGGCTCCTGCTGCGAAGTTCGGGATGGGGGACCTCGGGCGCGCCTGCGCCGCGCCGGTCACTATACTTCGCGCGAATCCGCGCATCCAAGGCTGCCACACGCGACCGGCGCTGGAATTCCCGGATGCGCCGGCGGGTCAAGGCGTCATCGGGCGCGCGATGCCGATACACTGCAGTCGCCTGCGCATGGCGCGGTGTCGATGGCGGCTGCGCAGGGTTCGCCCGGCCCGCGTCCGGTTTTCAAGGAGTGGATTCATGGCACGCATCTTCATCACCGGTTCGGTCGATGGCCTGGGGCTGGCTGCCGCGCGCGCGCTGCTGGCGGACGGCCACATGGTGGTCGTGCACGGCCGCAACCGCGAGCGCCTGGGCGCCGCGCGGGAATTGTTGTCGCAAGGGGCGCTGGCCGTGGTGGGCGACCTGGCCGACCTGGCGCAGACGCGGGAGCTGGCGGACCAGCTCAATGCGCTGGGTCGGATGGACGCGGTCATCCACAATGCCGGCGTCTTCACCGGCCCGGCCATCCTGCCAGTCAATGTCATCGCGCCGTATGTGCTGACCGCCTTGATGGCGCGGCCGCGACGGCTGGTGTACCTGAGCAGCGAAATGCACTACGACGGCAGGCCGGACCTGGACGGCATGGCCTGGGATGGCGGCCGCGAAAGCGGCTCGTATTCGGACAGCAAGCTGTTCGTGACGGCGTTGATGGCGGCCGTGGCGCGCCGCTGGCCGGATGTGATCAGCCATGCGGTCGATCCCGGCTGGGTGCCCACCAAGATGGGCGGGCCCAACGCGCCGGACGATCTCAGCCTGGGGCACGTCACGCAAGCCTGGCTGGCGACGACCGATGATGCCGACGCGCTGCGCAGCGGCGGCTACTGGCATCACCAGGCGCGGCGCGAACCGCATCCGGCCACGCATGACGAGGCCTTCCAGGCGCGTCTGCTGCAAACCCTGCAAGGCGCCACGGGAATCGGGCTGCCCTGACGCGGTCCGGCGCCTGCGTGACGGCATTGCGGCGGCCGCGGCGCCGCGCGCTGGAGCCGACGCAGTCGCGGTTCGCGGGCGACGCGCGTGGCATTTCCGGCCGCTCCACGTTCGGCGCCAAAGTGCGCGGCTTTGCCGTGGAGCGGGTCGTCAGGTTTTGGAGCGGCCCGCGAGGAAGGGGCGGAACGTCATGCGTCGGCGGAACGGGCCGCCTGCAAGGCGCGCAGCGCGACAGCCACCTCTTCCAACACCGGCCGCCATGCATCCGGGGCCGGTTGGCGGAACAGGCGCAGCGACGGATACCAGGGACTGTCGCGGCGTTCGCGCAGCCAGCGCCAGTCGGACGCGAAGGGCAATAGCGCCCAGGCCGGGCAGCCCAGCGCGCCCGCCAGATGAACCGGCGATGAGTCCACCGACACCAGCACATCCAGCAGGGTCAGGATGGCCGCGGTGTCGTCAAAGTCCTGGATATCCTGGCCCAACGGCACCAGGTTCAGGCCCGGCGGGGGCGAGGCCGCCTGGGCGGACGCCTCGCCGACCTGCAGGCCGATGAAAGTGATGCCGGGCTGTGCCAGCGGCGCCAGATCGGCCAGCGCCAGGGAACGCTGCGCGTCGCGCGGATGGGTCGGCCGGCCCGCCCAGGCCAGCCCGACCAGGGGGCGCGGCAGGCCCGCCAGCCGCGCGCGCCAGCGGGCCACGCGGGCCGGGTCGGCGCGCAGGTAGGCGGTGCGCACGGGCAGGTCGTCAAGCCGCAGGCCCAGCGCCAGCGGCAGGCTCATCAGCTCGCAGTGCAGATCGAACGGCGGCGGCGGCGAACCGGCGACGATGACTTCATCAATCCCGTCGCCGCGCCGCGCCAGTGCGTGGCATGGCGACTTGACCTCCAGGACGATGCGCGCGCCGCTGCGCGCGCGGGCCAGCGCCACCAATTGCAGGAACTGGAAGGTATCGCCGTAGCCTTGCTCGTCATGCAGCAGCAGCGTCTGGCCGGGGATGGGCCGGCCATCCCAGCGCGGCTTTTGCACGTGGCGGGCCAGCGCCGCCGTGTGCGCCAGGTGATAGCGGTAGCGGTACTCGCGCCAGCCGGCATCGAAATCGCCCTCCGTCAGCAGCACCTCGGCCAGCTCGAAGCGCGACCCCGTGTCGCCCGGCTCCGCGCGCAGCACGTGCTCCAGGGCGGCGCGCGCTTCCCGCAGCTTTCCTTGCGGGCGCAGGGCCTGGACCAGCAGGCGCAATAGCGCGACATGACGCCCCGCCTGCGCCAGCGCGTCGCGCAGCAACGTTTCGGCTTCGGCGTAGCGGCCCTCGCGGAGCAGCGCCTCGGCCTCGCCCAGCGCATGTTCATCGGGCGGCGCGGCCGGCGCAGGGGCGCCGCCGGGAATTGCCTGGCCCTGGCCTGGCCGTGGCCGCGCGCGCTCCAGCGCGGCCAGATTCAGGTGCGCCTGCGGCAGCAGCGGATCAATCTCGATGGCGCGCCGGATGGCGGCCAGGGCGGCCTCGTGCCGGCCCTCGTCGCCCAACGCCACCGCCATGTTGCTCAAGGCCTGCGCGTAGTCCGGGTCCAATTCCAGGGCGCGGCGGTAATGCGCCAGCGCCTGCGGGTTGTCGCCCAGGCGCTTGCAGGTGTTGCCCAGGTTGTTGTGGGCCTGCGGGCTGTCGGGCAGCAACGCGGCCACGCGCTGCAGGCAATCGAGGCTGGCGGCCAGCTGGCCTGCCTCCTGCAGGATGATGCCCAGGTTGTTCCAGCCCTCGGCCAGCCCCGGGTCGGCGGCCACCGCGCGCCGGGCGGCCGCCTCGGCTTCGTCGAGCCGTCCCTGCTGGCGGCACACTTCCGCCAGATTGCTGCAATAGACGGCCGGCGCCGCGGGCGGCTGGCAGGCTGCGCGCAGATGCGCCAGCGCCAGCGCTGGATGGCCGTACGCATGCGCGATCAGGCCGAGCAAATGCCGCGCGTCAGGCTGGTCCGGCACCGCGTCCAGCACCCGCAGGCAAAGGTCTTCGGCTTGCGCGGCCTGACCGGCGTTCCAGTGCGTGTGGGCCAGGGCGATGGCCTCGCGGACGGTCAACGGCGGGGCGGCGCGGTCGGCGGTCGGGCCCAAGAAGGTCGCTCCTTGTAAATCGGCATTGGCGGCAAAAGTGCGATTATCTTCGCGGTGGGCAGGAATTGACCAGTGATTGCGCCTTTTCTTTTCGCTTCAGCCGCCCCGGCGCGGGCTATATTGTGCGCAAATATTTCGCCCATCGGCCAAAAAAAGTCGGCTCGTCCTGTCGTGGGTGCGCCGCGCTGATCGCATGCGTTCGTGCCAACTTCACGGTGGGCCAGGATGACGCAGGCCGTCGCAAAAACAAGGGATCCCGCTTTGAACCACATCTACCGTCTGGTATGGAACCGCCGTCTGCGCGTCTGGCAAGCGGCGTCGGAACTGGCATCGCAAGCGCGCGCGGGCGGGATCTCGCCCGGCCCCGTCCTGCCTTGTCTGCCGCGCCGTCATGCGCTCGGCGCCGCGCTGGCGCTGGCACTGGCCGGGACCGGCGGGGCGGCCCAGGCGGACTGTATCCGCGCCGGCCTTCTCGTCCAATGCGCCTCGCCAGCCAATCCTGTCACGCCGTCCTACGCGGATGCGACCAATAACCTGCAGGTCACCGTGACTGGCACGGGGTCGTTGGGCGTCATACCGCCCGGCGGCGGCACTGCGCTCAGCCTGACCGGCAGCAACGTGACCGTGTCGAACGATGGCAGGATCGACCCCAACCCGCTTGGCGTGAATTCGGCCGGGTCGACCGGCGTGTTCGTCGGCAACAGTTCGGCCGGCGTCACACGGGTGACCAATGGGGTGACGGGGACGATTGTCGGCGTCACCCCCGGCGTCGGCGGCGGCTCCAGCCTGCCGTCGCTCCTGGGCATGGCCCTGGCCGTGCAGAACGGCAGCGGCGGGACGAGCTACCTCACCAACGCTGGCATGATAAGCAGCAGAGATGTGGACGGCACCGTCACCGCGGCGGCGGACAAGGCCGTCATTGCCGCTTACGGCGGCGCGAGGGTGGAATTCGTCAACGACCGTACCGGCACCATCGTCGGCCGCGTCGCGTTCGAAGCCGCCGGCATTCCCGGCGAGGGGCACAGTTTCACCAATGCCGGGACCATCGTCGGCGGCGTGTCGCTGGGCCAGGGCGGTAACAACACCTTCACCGCCGTCTCGGGTTCCGTCGTGTTTCGCGGTTCGGGATCCTCGTCAGCCGACCTGCCTGTGGCCGGTCAGCCCGGGCTTGCCTTCGCGCCCGCCGGCACGATCGATGGCGGCGTGGGCGGGGGCAACACGCTGGTGCTGCAGAACGCGCTGCCATCCGCCGGCACCGGCAGCGGCACGGGAGGGGCGGTCACCGCCATCTCCGGGCTGACCTACGTCAACTTCCAGAACCTGCGTATCAACAGCGGTTCCTGGATATTGCAGGATTCGCCCCTGGTCTCCGGCGGCAGCGTGACGCTCAACGGCGGCCTGGCGACGCTGCAGCACGGCGCCATGCTAGGACTCGGCCCGATCAACGCGAATGGGGGCGCGATTGCCGCCGCCGGCGCGCCGGGGACGTTGAGAATGGCCAACGACTTCGTGCTCGGTCCTGGCGGGCTCACGGTAACAGGCGCCAACGGCATGACGCTGTCCGGCACGCTGTCCGGCGCGGGGGGGCTGAGCCTGACCGGCAGCGGCACGGTCATCCTCACCGGCGCCGGCAACCATGCCGGCGGCACTTTCGTGCAAGCCGGCACCCTGCAGATAGGCAACGGCGCCAACTCGGGCAGCCTGGCCGGCGATGCGGACATCGCGGCGGGCGCGGCGCTGGTCTTCAATCGCGGCGACACGATCCGCTTCGACGGGATACTGCGCGGCGCCGGACAGGTGCGCCAGGCCGGCGCCGGCACCCTGGTGCTGGCTGGCGAGAACGCCTTCGCGGGCACCACGGTGGTCGACGCGGGCACGCTGCAAGTGGGCGATGGCGGCAATCGCGGCTCGTTGAGCGGCAATATCGTCAACAACGCCAACCTGCGGTTCGATCGCGCCGACGATGCCGTCTACGCGGGCGCGATTTCCGGCGCGGGCGCAACGACGAAGCTGGGCGCCGGGACGCTGGCGCTGACCGGCGACAGCAGCGCCTACACGGGCGCGACACAGGTGGCGGCCGGCACGTTGCAGGTGGACGGCAAGCTCGGCGGCCAGGTGCTTGCCGCGAGCGGGTCGACGCTGTCCGGCTCCGGAACGCTGGGCGGGGTGACCATCGCATCCGGCGCCACCCTGGCCCCGGGCAGCGCCAACCTTCCCACGGGCCGCATGAACGTGCAGGGAGACCTGACCTTCCAACCGGGATCCGTCTACCGCGTCGCCACCACGCCGGATGGCTTGGCCAGCAGCGTGCGGGTGGCCGGCAGCGCCAACCTGGCGGGATCCGTGCTGCATATCGGCCAGAACGGCAACTATGCGCCTGCCACGGTCTATTCCATCCTGACGGCGGACAACGGGGTGCAGGGCCGTTTCGATAGCGTGTCGAGCAACCTGGCGTTCCTGACGCCTTCTCTGGCCTACGACAGCCAGCGCGTCGATCTGGTGGTGAGCCTCAAGCAGGTTCCGTCCGATGGCGGCGGCTCGCGCCCGATCCAGTTTGTCGATGCCGCGGCCAGCGCTAACCAGCGCGCGGTGGCGCGGGCCCTGCAGAGCCTGGCGCCCGATAGCGCGCTATACCGGCACGTGTTGAACCTGCCGGATGGCATGCCCGCGCGGGCGTTCAACGCGCTCTCCGGCGAAGCCCATGCGAGCGCAATGTCGATCCTGCAGGGCGCCACCGGCGCCATGGCGCAGATGCCGCTGTCGCGGCTGCGCGGCAACCTGGGCGCGGGCTGGGCGCCGGGCGCGCCGACGGCGCAGCTGGGCAGGGGCGATGCCGCGTCGCTGCCGCAATCGAATGCGCAACCGCTCTGGACCCAGGTGTTCGGCAATTGGAGCACCCTGGGCGGCGACGGCAACGCCGCCCGTACCACGCAGACTGACTCGGGCGTGATCCTCGGCGGCGACGTGGCGGTCGGCGCGCAATGGCGCCTGGGCGGCGCCCTGGGCTACACCAACAGCCGCAGCCGCACCAGCGACCGGGCCTCCAGCGCCGACGTCGACAGCTACAGCGTCACGCTGTATGGCGGCCGGGCCTTCGAGGCCGGCGCGGGCCGGATCAATCTCAGCCTGGGGGCCGCCTATACGTGGCACGACGTCGACACCCGGCGCAGCACCGCCGCCGCCGGTCTCGATCAGACGCTCAAGGCCGGCTACGGCGCCAGCACCGGCCAGGTGTTCGGCGAACTCGGCTATGCCATGCCGCTGAACGACCGCATCACGCTGGAGCCTTTCGTCGGCGCCAACTTCAGCGACCTGCGCACGCGCGGCTTTTCCGAATCCGGCGGCGACGCGGCGTTGCGCGGCGAGAGCGGCCGCAGCCGCATCACGACCACCACGCTGGGCCTGCACGCGCGCAGCGATTTCGAGAGCGCCGGCGCGCGCGGCGCGGTGCGGGGCACGCTGGGATGGCGCCACGCCTTCGGCGACCGCAATCCGCTCAGCACGATGTCCTTCGTGCAGGGCGGGGACGCGTTTTCGGTGACGGGCGCCCCTGTGGCGCGCGACGCCGCGGTGGTCGAGCTTGGCGTGGGCATCGACGTCAGCAAGCGCACCACGGTGAGCGCGCTGTACGGCGGGCAGTTCGGCGATGGCAACCGGCAGAACACCGGGTCGCTGGAAGTGAGATATCGCTTCTGAATCCACGGCGGCAGGGTGGGGGCCGGCCGCGGAAACGCATCAGGACGCCGTGCCACGGCGGCCCCGCGGCGCGGCGCATCGTTTACGCCACCGTCACCGGAATCTGGCGCGGCTGCGCTTCGCGCACACGCGGCACGCGCAGCGTCAGGACCCCTTGCTTGAGGTTGGCGCTGATCGCCTCCTTGTCGAATTCCGGTCCCAGGCGGAACGAGCGGCGGAACAGCGGCTCGCGCAGTTCGCTGTGGATCAGGCGCAGTTCCCGCGGCACCGGCACGGCGGCTTCGCCTTCGATGACCAGCACGTCGGCCTCGACCTTGATGTTCAGGCGCTCCTTGGTGACGCCCGGCAGGTCGGCCAGCACCGTGACGCCGGCGGTGTCCTCGAAAATGTCCACGGCGGGCAGGGTGGCGGGACGCCGCTGCGCGGCGCGGCCTTCTTGTTCGACAACGAGTTCGTTACGCGTATTCATGATGGTATCTCCTGAACAATGCGACGGGCGGGCGTTACTGCACCGGGATGAGGCGCGGCTTGGAGGACTCCTTCTTCTTGATGGAGACCAGCAGGCAGCCATCGACATAGCGCGCCTGCACGTTGTCGGCGTCGACGTCGGCCGGCAGTTCGATGGCGCGCGTGAATGAACCGTCGGCGCGTTCACGCGCGTAATAGCGCGCGTTCTCGGGCAGCGCCTGCGTCTCGCGCGTGCCGCTGATCGTCAGCAGGCCCTTCTCGATGGACACTTTCAGGGTGTCCGGGTCGATGCCGGGAATGAATGCCACCACGACTGCGGCATCATCCGACACGCCGATATTGACCGGCGGAAAATGTCCGCGCGGCAGGGCGCGCAAGTTGGCGGGCAGGCCCGCGCCGCGCAGGATGCGGTCCATCTGTTCCTGGACCGCGTCGAAGAAGGATTCGACACCGGTATCGGTGAATGGGTAGTTCGCCATGATTACCTCCCAAGATGGTTGGACAGGATCGGGGCCGCTTCATGCGTCGCAATCGCCAGCCGCTCGACCGCTTCAAGAGAGATATAAGTGCGGTCCGCGCGGATTCAAGATCCCGCGTTTTTGATTCGTGAAATCGGTTGGCGCGAATGCATAGACGCCATTGAAGAGCGGTCCGCGAGGACGCGGCGGCGGTGGTCCGGTCGCGCGCCGCGACGCAAAAAAAAGGCACCGCGCCCGTGGCGCGATGCCTTCACGCTGCCCCGGTCCGAGCCGGATCAGAAGTCCATGGCTTCGGCCGGCGCCGCCTGCGGCTTGGCCTCTTCGGCGGCCTGCGCGACGGTGGCGTCCGTCGTCAGGATCAGGCCGGCGATCGACGCCGCGTTCTGCAGCGCGGTGCGGGTGACCTTGGTCGGGTCGACCACGCCGATCTCCACCAGATCGCCGTACTCGCCGGTGGCCGCGTTATAGCCAAAATTGCCCTTGGCGTCCGCCACCTTGGCCACCACCACCGACGGTTCTTCGCCAGCGTTGGCCACGATGGCGCGCAGCGGCGCTTCCAGCGCGCGCCGCACGATGCGGATGCCGGCGTCCTGGTCGGCGTTGGCGCCCTTCAGATCCTGGATGGAGGCGCGGGCGCGCAGCAGCGCCACGCCGCCGCCGGGCACGATGCCTTCCTCGACCGCGGCGCGGGTCGCGTGCAGCGCATCGTCGACGCGGTCTTTCTTCTCCTTCATCTCGACTTCGGTCGCCGCGCCAACCTTGATCACCGCCACGCCGCCGGCCAGCTTGGCCACGCGTTCCTGTAGCTTCTCGCGGTCGTAGTCGCTGGTGGCGTCCTCGATCTGCTTGCGCAGCGTCTTGACGCGCGCATCGATGGCCTCCTGCTTGCCGGCGCCGTCGATGATGATGGTGTCTTCCTTGCGCACCTCGATGCGCTTGGCGCTGCCCAGATCTTCCAGCGTGGCCTTGTCGAGCTGCTTGCCGGTCTCTTCGGAGATGACGGTGGCGCCCGTGAGGATGGCGATGTCCTCCAGCATGGCCTTGCGGCGGTCGCCGAAGCCCGGCGCCTTGACCGCGGTGACCTTGAGCACGCCGCGCATGGCGTTGACCACCAGCGTGGCAAGCGCCTCGCCTTCGACATCCTCGGCCACGATCAGCAGCGGCTTGCCGGCCTTGGCGGCGCTTTCCAGCACGGGCAGCAGCTCACGCACGTTGGAGATCTTCTTGTCGTACAGCAGCACCAGCGGGTCGTCGAGCTGCGCCACCTGCTTCTCGGGATCGGTGATGAAGTAGGGGCTCAGGTAGCCGCGATCAAACTGCATGCCCTCGACGATATCGAGCTCGTTGTCCAGCGACTTGCCGTCCTCGACGGTGATCACGCCTTCGCGCCCGACCTTGTCCATCGCGTCGGCGATGATCTTGCCGATGGCTTCATCCGCGTTGGCCGACAGCGCCGCCACCTGCGCCGTTTCCTTGCTGGTGGAGATCGGCTTGGACAGCTTGCGCAGCGCCTCGACCACGCCCGATACGGCCTGGTCGATGCCGCGCTTCAGGTCCATCGGATTCATGCCGGAGGCCACGTACTTCATGCCTTCCTGCACGATGGCCTGCGCCAGCACGGTGGCGGTGGTGGTGCCGTCGCCGGCCACGTCGGCCGTCTTCGAGGCCACCTGCTTGACGATCTGCGCGCCCATGTTCTCGAACTTGTCCTTCAGTTCGATTTCCTTGGCGACCGAGACGCCGTCCTTGGTGATGACGGGCGCGCCGAAGCTGCGTTCGAGCAGCACGTTGCGGCCCTTGGGGCCGAGCGTCACCTTGACGGCGTCGGCCAGGATGTTGACGCCCTTGACCACGCGGGTGCGGGCGTTATCGTGGAATTTGACGTCTTTGGCACTCATGTCTTGCTCCTCAGTTCGCGATGGCCGGGCCTCAGGCGGCCTTCTTCAGTTGCTTGTCCCGCGGCGCGAGCACGGCGAAGACGTCGTCCTCGCGCATGACCAGCAGTTCTTCGCCGTCGACCTTCACGGTCTGGCCGGCGTACTTGCCGAAAAGGACGTGGTCGCCCACCTTGAGTTCGGGCTCGCGCAGGGAGCCGTCGGCGTTGCGCTTGCCTTGCCCGACGGCCAGGACTTCGCCTTGCTCGGGCTTTTCGGCGGCCGCATCGGGGATGACGATCCCGGACGCCGTCTGGCGCTGTTGTTCGATTCGCTTGACGACAATCCGGTCGTAGAGGGGACGGATCTTCATGACTCTATCTCCTGAAGTCTTGATCATCAAAAAGTGAACGTCGGCGCGTCGTCACGGCATTGCGCCGTCATGCGCCGGGCATCCGCGATCGGGATGCGCAAAAAATCTATGGGCGCGCCAAAGGCGCTTCAAGAGTCAAAAATGCATCAAAATGAAACTTAAAGAATCAAAAATCCATTCCCCTGGCCGAGCCGGTAGAGCACCTTGCGGCGCAGTTCGCGGCCGTCCGGTTGCAGCGGAACCGGGCAGGGCAGGGGGCGTCCGCCATCGGCATCCAGCGTGCTGTCGTCGCCGTCCAGCTGGCGCCACAGTCCCCCCTTGCGCGGCCTGAACAGCCAGCGCACGTAGCCCTTGCGCGCCGCCAGCGCGATCAGGTCCCGCTGGTCCGGGGCTTCCACCACGACCGGGTCGTCCGCGGACGGCAGGTCGGAATAATCGGCAAAGGCGCGGTGGCCGGCCACGGCTTCCGCGACCGGCGCGTTCAGGCGCCACCAGGGTGGGCGCGCCACGCGCTCGACGTCCCAGGCGCCGAGCGCCCATCCGGCGTCGATGATCGCGCGGTCGAGCACGGCAAAATCGTGCCAGCGCAGGTTGAGCTGCACCGCCGAACCGGCGACTGAGCGCAGCCGGCGGCCGGGCTCGCCATCACGGTGAAAGCCGTGCCAGTGCAGGGTGAGGATGAGAGGAGTGTCGGCTTTGCGGATGGCGCTGGCCGTCACGGCGTACAGCGGGCGTTGCAGCGCGCGGGTGTGCGCAGCGATCGTCTCGATGATATCCATGCGTGTGACTCCCACGTCGGGCCTGCGGGGCAGGCCGCGGTAACGATTTCGCTGCAGCAAATTTATCGCTTCGGGCGCCCATGCTCAAGATCGCGGCGGGCATGGTCGGCGGACATGTCCGCGGCCGCCATCGCGACCGCCATCGCGACCGCCATCGCGACCGCGGCCAAAGAAATTTTCATAACCTACTAAAAGTAGGCTACGATTGGTATATAGAAACTCTGATACGGAATGCCCCGCATGCACGCCCTTATTGTTGTCGCACATCCCGATCCGGCATCCCTGACCCACGCCGTCGCCGCCCGGCTCGCGCAGGGCATTGCCGCCTCCGGTACGGAACACACTTTCGAGATCGCGGATCTGGCCGCGCAGGGGTTCGATCCGAGATTCACACAGGCCGACGTGGCCCTGCACCTGAAGCAGGCGGCGCCGCCGCCGGACGTCCTCGCCGAGCATGCGCGGCTTGACCGCGCGGATGCGTTGGCGCTGGTCTACCCGGTTTACTGGTGGTCATTTCCCGGCTTGTTGAAGGGCTGGATCGACCGCGTGTTCACCAACGGCTGGGCCTATGACGCCAGCGCGGACGGCAAGCTGGTCAAGAAATTGCAGCGCCTGCCCGTGCACCTGGTTGCCATCGGCGGCGCCGATATGCGAACCTACGACAAGCATGGCTATTTCGGCGCCATGAAAACGCAGATCGACCACGGCATCTTTGGCTACTGCGGCGCGCGCGTCGCGACCTCGGAATTGCTGCTTCCCTCGGATACCGGCTCTCCGGCGTCCCATCTCGACGCGGCGCACGCTATCGGCCAGCGGATCTTTGCCGTGCCGTCCTGATCGATACCCGAGAATACAGATGTCCGCCGCTCCCGCCCCGCCGCCACGCCGCCGCCTGTCGAAAGACGAGCGCTCGCGCCAGTTGTTGGAAGTCTCCTGGAAACTGGTCAGCGAGGAAGGCTCCGACGCCTTGACCCTCGGGCGCCTGGCCGAAGAGGCCGGGATTTCCAAGCCGGTGGTCTACGACCACTTCGGCACGCGCAATGGCCTGCTGGCCGCCTTGTACCAGGACTTCGATGCGCGCCAGACGGCGATCATCGACGACGCCATCGCCGCCAGCAAGCCGACCCTGAAGGACAAGGCCGGCGTCATCGCCGCGAGATACGTCGCGTGCGTATCGGCGCAAGGGCGCGAGATTGCCGGGGTGCTCGCGGCGCTGGACGGCTCGCCGGAGCTGGCCGCCGTGAAAAGGCAGTACCAATATGCCTTCATCGAAAAATGCCGGCGCCTCTTCGC
Organism: Achromobacter sp. HNDS-1; assembly: GCF_040084795.1. Taxonomy (NCBI): domain Bacteria; kingdom Pseudomonadati; phylum Pseudomonadota; class Betaproteobacteria; order Burkholderiales; family Alcaligenaceae; genus Achromobacter; species Achromobacter sp. HNDS-1. The sequence continues at coordinate 624,245 of NZ_CP157584.1, read as the reverse complement.
GCCCTTCGCCGGGCCGCAAGGCATCGCCACGGCCAGCCTGTGGGCCATGCTGGGCGCGGCTGACGCGCTCTCGAATGCGGCCGTCGCCGGTGAAATCCCCGAGGCGCAGGCGCGCGACGAACTCTTCCGGACCATCCTGGATATGGTCAAGCGAAACAAGTGACGCCCGGCGCGGCCGGCGCACCGTGCCCGGCCGATGCCCCGTCCGCACACGACCGGCCTGCCCGGGAAAGGAGTTTTCATGGATGTCGCACTCGGCGCAAGAATGGGCGGGCCGGAGGCCGGCCTGCGGTTCCTGCCCGCCGTCGTCGCGTACCGGCCCAGACTGAAGGCGGCATTGGCGCCGGTCGTGGTGCCGGGCGCCGCCACGCTGGATATCGAACTCTTCGTGGGAGGCAGCATCAGCGACTACGCCGAGTCGGGGTTCAGCGCCGTGGCGAAGTACTCGGGCAAGAAAGCGGCCCTTGCGGTTGTCATCCAGGTTCCGCGTCACGAGGCGATGGCGGTGAACGAGGCGGACGCGAATGCAGCGGTGGCGGGCTGGGTGGCCCGCGGGCTGGAATCGATGAAACGGTCCGCCAGCGCCGGCGCGCTGGATCTGGCCGGGGTGCTGGCGGCGCTGAAGAGCGCGTAAGCGCCGGCCCGGCGGCCGCGCTTCAATCGCCGGCTTGGTGGCGCGCGCTCGCGTGTTGCGTCCGTCGGTCGCAATCGGAAGGCACAGAGATGGCTCGGGTATATTTGGCCTACCCCAATTTCCGGCTGCGCCCACTCCATGCCATCGTCCACCTTTCGTCCTCATATTCCTTCCCTCGGGGCCCTGGCGATGGCCCTCCTGTCGCTGCCGGGTGCGCAGGCGGATGCCGCCCAGCGCACCGTCTACAAGGGCACGCTGCAAGGCGCCGGCGAGGTGGTGCTGGAACTGGATGACGCGGCTGGCGCCGACGGGGTCGTAAGCGGACGCTATTTCTATCCCAGGAGCGGCGTCGACATTCCCCTGCGCGGCACGGGCGAAGTCCTGTACGAGCCCAAACCGAATCCGGCACGGCCGCCCGCCTCGGACACGGCCACGATCGATGCCGCCGATCGCGCCGCCAGCTGGCAAGGCACGCGCGATGAGAAGGGCTATCGCGGCCAGTGGACCGACGCGCGCACCGGCAAGCAACGCCGCTTCGACCTGCAGCGGGTGGCCGGCTACGACACTGCCCAACTCGAACGCGACCGCGCCAAGGCGCGGGCCACGCAGGTCGACCTGGGCGACATCGACCTCAAGGCGGGCATGGATGCCACCCGCGCGCCCTACGAAACGCTGAAGCTGGCTGGCCACGCCAAGCCGGTGGGCAAGGAAGCCGGCTCGGCCGCGGTGGCCTACCGCATGTGGGTGGATCCGCGCACCAGGTTCGCCTTTCCACGGCTCAGCCGTCACCCCGATCCGCAGGTCATGCGGCGCGTCAATGACCTGCTGGAGCAGCGCCACTGGCGCAAGAGCCTGGGCGCGCTGGAATGCATGGCGTCCGCCTATACCAGCACGAATCCCGGCGCGGGCACCCTGGGCGGCTTCGATGATGAAAACATCAACGTCACCTGGCTGTCGCGCGCGCTGCTGACCGTGACCGAAGCAGGCAGCCTGGATTGCGGCGGGGCACATCCCGCCAATCATTTCGAGCCATACACCTTCGACTTGCTGCGCGGCGAATACCTCGATTGGAACCGCGTGTTCGACGCCTACGCGCCGGGCCAGCGCAGTTTCGGCCGCGAGCCCAGCGCCGCGCTGCGGGGGCTGGTGGAGCAGGTGGTCAAGGCCGGCCCGCCCGAGGACCGCGCCGAGCAGCATCCCAACCTGGAAGATTGCGCCGACCTCTGGCCGCAATACCTGGCCCTGGGCGCCACCGCGCCGGGGGCATTGAGCCTGTCGGTGTCCGGCGTGGGACACGCCTCGGGCGCCTGCCTGGGCACCCACGGCAGCGTGCCGTTCAAGGCACTGCGGCCCTACCTCAAGCCGGGGGGGCAGGCGTATCTGGTAACTGACTGAGCGGGCGCGGCGCCGCTGCGGTGGCGCGGCTTGCAGGCATATGCCATTCTGCTTCTCGCTGCCGTGCCGTGTTGTCCGGTGATGGTCCTGCCTGTCTTTTTGCGCGGGCTGGGACTCAAACTGATAAAAGGCGTGTCATTGTTGACGGTCTAATGTTCGGCGCACAGGATGAGTCCTTGCCGTTCTGGATGTGGCTGCCAGGCCTCAGGATATGAGCATGCCCGGCTATAAGCTGCACTCTGTGAAAGGGGAGCCCTCGGCCAGCCCTGCCTGCATCAGCTATTTGCAAAGCGGCACCGATGTGCCGGTGCGGCAACGGACTACGCGCCGGTGGAGACGTTGTTGACGCAGCGCGATGCCACTGGCCAGGGCACCAAGTAGATAGCTTTGGCCACGGTCATGGAGAATATGATCGACGTATCCACGGGCGCTCACAATATAGCCTCGGATCTGCCCCAATGACGCCTCAATCCTCCTTCAGCAACGCCAACACGTTCTGCGCCAACTGGTTGGCCTGCGTCAAGGCGACCTTGCTGGCTTGCTGCAGGATCTGCTGGCGCGTCAGGTTGGAGGTTTCGACGGCGTAGTCCGCGTCCTCGATGCGGCTGCGGGCCTGGCTGAGGATATCGGCGGTGTGATTGAGGTTGGTGATGACCGAGCCCAGGCGGTGCTGCATCGCGCCCAGCTCGCCGCGCAGGCTGTCGACCTGGCCCAGGGCTTGGGTCACCCGCTTCATGGGCACGACCTTGAGGTTCACGGTCGGCGGCGCGTCTTTCGGCTTGAAGGACACCTCGCCGGTGGACGAAATGCTGATGTCGTAGAAATTGCCATCGCTGCCGCTGATGACGTATTCGCCGTTGGCGTTGCCGGTGGCGTCCTTCAGGTAGTGCACCTTGCTGTCCTGGTCGAACAGGGGCCGGCCATCGTCGGCGGCGGGCACCGGCGCGAGGCTCCGGAGAAAATCGAACAGTCGGATGGGCGTGTCTTTCTTGACGGCGTCGGCGCTGGGCGCGGGGACGCCGGGCGCGGGTGTCGGCCCGGGCGCAGGGGCAGGGGCAGGGGCAGGGGCAGGTGCGGGCGCGGGGGGCGGCACGACCGGCGGAGCGGTCGGAACCGGAACCGGGTCGCCGATTAGCGTGATCGTGCTGCTGCCTAGCGCCGTCGATTCCGCGGCGCTCAGGGTTGTTCTGTCCAGGAGCGGCAGGCCAGCGATGTCGATTTCTGTGACGCCCGTCGCGGGCGCGGGCAAGGCGGCAAGGCGGTACTCCGTGGGGGGAATAGTAAATGAAGTCTGAATGACGTATTGCGTCGTGCCGTTGAACGGGTAGCTAAAGAGGAAGGCGTCGAATATCGTGAGGACGGTGGCGCCATTCCTGATGCTCAGGACGGAAGGGGGGGTGGGAGGCGGCGCTACTGCGGGAGGCGGTGCCACAGGGGGAGGCGGCGCAACCGCCGGTGGCGGGATGATCGGCGCGGGCTTGGACTGGGTGTCAATCACCGTCCTGTCGACGGCGCTGCCCAGACGCGGATCATGCACCACGTCGATATGATCCAGGTTCAGGGTTTTCGTGTTGACGAGCCGGGTGCTGAGTGTGAGTGTGTCGCCATCGTGGGCGCCAATCTGGATGGACAGATTGGCGTCCTGGGCCAGCACGTCGAGGCTGTTGAAGCGGGTCTGGTGCGAAATCCGCTCGATTTCGCCGAGATGCTGGTCGATCTCGGCCTGGATGGATTCCAGGTCGCCGATCGAGTTGGTGGAATTCTGCGCCTGCACGGCGAGTTCGCGGATGCGTTGCAGGCTGTGGCCCATCTCGCCCAGCGCGCCTTCGATGGTCTGCGCCAGCGAGATGCCGTCGTTGGCGTTGCGCGCCGCCTGGTGCTGGCCGCGGATCTGCGCGGTGAAGTGGCTTGCGATGGCTTCGCCGGCGGCGTCGTCCGCCGCGTGATTGATGCGCTGGCCGGATGACAGCCGCTCGATGGCCACGCCTTGCGCGGCCTCCGATTTGCCCAGGTTGGTGCGAGCCCGCAGCGACAGGGACTGGCTTCTGATCGAGGGCATGTTGTTCTCCAATGCAATATTGCGGCAGGGCCCTGCCGCGATCGCAATCGGCCTGATGTGCTGCTTGCCGCGGACGGGATGGTAGGCGTCGATTCGAACCGCCGTGGACGGCGTTGCGCGCGGCGGCTCGATGCGGCGACCGGTGTAGGGTCGATACGGGCAAGCAGCCCCTGCGCAATGCCCCGGGTCGGGCCGGGCGTGCACGGGTTCGTCTGTCCGATCCGGAATGGATCATTCAAAAAATGTTAAGCCGAGGATCCGTTCCGCGTCTTGCCGCGCAGGCAAATGCAGGATCGATCCGATATCGGCTCAGGACGCGCCGGACTGCGCTTCCCCCGCCAGCCAGCGCTTGAGGTCGTCCACGATCGGTCCGGCATCGGTCCGGGCGTACAGACTGAACCGGCCGCCGGTTTCCCGGAAGCCGAGCGGCGCGGCCAGCCGGCCCGCGCGGATGTCGGCCTGCACGAGTTCTCGCGGCGCAATGCCGATGCCCAGGCCCGCTGCCGCGGCTTCGAGCATGTGGCCCAGTTGATCGAACCGCCGCCCGGCTTGCCGCGGGTCCAGCATCGCGCCGCAAGCGTGCGCCCAGTGATCCCAGGCGGCGGGGCGCGAGGCCGTGTGCAGCAGCGGCGCGCCCAGCACATCGGCGGGTTCGCGGATGCGTCGGGCCAGTTCGGGCGTGCAGACCGGCCCGATGGCTTCCTGGAACAGTGGCAGCGCCTCAATGGTGGGCGACTGGTGCGCGTCGGCCACGATCAGAACATCGACGACGCGCCGCTCCAGCAGGGCAATGTCCGTGGCAGTCTGCAACCGAACCTGGATGGCGGGGTGATCGCGCTCGAAATGTTCCAGCCTGGGGATGATCCAGTTCGACAGCAGGCTGGCGGGCGCGCCCACCACCACATGGGGCGATGCCGCGCGGCCCTGCAGTTCGGCCAGCCGCTGTTCGAGCATGTCGAATGCCGGGTGGCACGCGCGTTGCAGATCCTGTCCGGCGGCGGTGAGGCGCACGCCTTCCGAATGGCGCTCGAACAGCTTGCAGCCCAGCCAGGTCTCAAGCTGCCGGATCTGCTGGCTGACCGCGCTATGCGACACGCCCAATTCCTGCGCGGCCAGCGACAGGTTCAGGTGCCGGGCGGCGCTGTCGAAAAAGCGCAGCGAGTTCATCGGGGGCAGGTTACGCATGCTATGGATATTAGAAAATCTGATAGCCGTGCGCAAGAAATCTATGATTTATTCCGCGAATTTCCCTGGATACCATGGTGCCCATGTTTCCCAAGGGCTGAAGCCATGTCTTTTACCTCACATCCAGAATTTCCCGACGCGGCGGGCCAGTTCGGCGGCTACGGCGGCCGCTACATGCCCGAGACGCTGGCCCCGGCGCTGGACGCGCTGGAGCAGACCTTTCGCGCCGCGCGGGAAGACCCCGGCTTCTGGGCCGAGTACCGCGCCATGCTGGCCGACTATGTGGGTCGTCCCAGCCCGCTGCTGTACGCGGGGGCGATCAGCGACGAGCTGGGCGGCGCCCGCCTGTTCCTCAAGCGCGAGGACCTGAACCACACCGGCGCCCACAAGATCAACAATTGCCTGGGACAGGCGCTGCTGGCCCGGCGCATGGGCAGGCGCCGCATCATCGCCGAGACCGGCGCGGGGCAGCATGGGGTGGCCACGGCCACGGTGTGCGCGTTGTACGGCCTGGAATGCGTGGTCTACATGGGCGCCGTCGATGTGGCGCGGCAATCCTCCAACGTGGCGCGCATGAAGATGCTGGGCGCCGAGGTGCGTCCGGTGCGCGACGGCAGCGCCACCTTGAAGGACGCGATGAACGCCGCCATCCGCGACTGGATCGCGCATCCCGACGACACCTATTACCTGCTGGGCACCGGCGCCGGTCCGCATCCCTATCCCTGGCTGGTGCGTGAATTGCAGAAGGTGATCGGCGAGGAAACCCGGGCGCAGATCATCGAGAAAACGGGGCGGTTGCCGGACGCGATGGTGGCCTGCGTGGGCGGGGGTTCCAACGCCATCGGTTTTTTCCATCCCTTCCTGAACGACGCCGGGGTGCGGCTGTTCGGGGTCGAGGCCGGCGGCCGCGGCACCGGTACCGCCGAGCATGCGGCCAGCATCGGCGAGGGGGCGCCTGGCGTCCTGCATGGCTGCCGCAGCTATTTCCTGCAGGATGCGGATGGCCAGATCCGCAACGCGCACTCGATCTCGGCGGGCCTGGACTACCCGGGCGTCGGACCGGAGCACGCGCTGTTGCACGATACCGGGCGCGTGGTCTACGAGTCGATCACCGACGCCGAGGCGGTCGACGCATTCGTCTGGCTGACGCGGCGGCAGGGCATCATTCCCGCGCTGGAAAGCGCGCATGCCCTGGCCTATGCGCGCAAGCTCGCGCCGCGCATGGCGCGCGATCAGGCGCTGGTGGTGTGCCTGAGCGGACGCGGCGACAAGGACATGGATTCGGTGCTGCAATTCACGGGGGAAGCGCGATGAACCGGCTTGAACGAACCCTGGCCGACCTGCGCGCCGCCGGCAGGGCGGGCCTGGCGGCCTATTTCACGGCGGGCGATCCCAGCTACGACGATTGCCTGGCCCTGCTGCGGGGCTTGCCGGCGGCGGGCGCGGACGTGATCGAACTGGGCATGCCGTTCAGCGATCCGATCGCCGATGGCCCGGTGCTGCAACGGGCCAACGCGCGCGCGCTGAAGGCGGGGCAGACGCTGCGGCGCACGCTCGAGCTGGTCGCCGCCTTCCGCGAGGAAGACGAGCGGACACCGGTCGTGCTGATGGGCTATCTGAACCCATTGATGCGCTACGAAGCGGCCAGCTTCATGGCCGACGCGGCCTGGGCCGGCGTCGATGGCCTGATCGTGGTGGACCTGTCGCCCGAGCACGCGGCCGGCATCGAACGGCTGGCGCGGCGCCACGGCATCGCCATCATCAGGATGACCGCGCCGACCACGCCGGACGAACGCCTGGAGCGGGTACTGGCCGGCGCCAGCGGCTTCGTGTACCACGTCATGCTGGCGGGGACGACGGGCGCCGCGCTGCCCGCCGATGGCGCGATCGCGCAAGCGCTGGCGCGCGTCAGGGCCTGCACGCCATTGCCCATCGCGGCCGGTTTCGGCGTGCGCACCGCGGAGCAGGCGCGGGCGGTGGGCCGCCATGCGGATCTGGTGGCCGTGGGCACGCGTCTGGTCGAGACCCTGGCGGCGGGCGGGATCGGCGCGGCGCTGGCGGAAGTGCGGTTGCTGGCCAGCGCGGCGCGGCAAGCGCGTTGAATCATCCGGGCGCCGGCTGTCGCGGGTGACGGCGAGGCGCCGTTCGCGCTTGCGGTTTGCCGAGGTGGACAAGCGCGTTCACTGACGCATCCGCCGCGCGTGGCCCGACCCTATGCTGGTCCGTGTTGCAGGAGACGGACATCAAAGGGCGCATATTCTGCCTGGCCGTGGTGGCAGGCGCGGGGGCGGTGCAGGGCTTGGCGGTCTTGCCGGGCGTGGGGTTCTACATAGGGGCGGGCGCGGCCTGCGCGCTGGTGCCGCTGGCCGCGCGCCGCTGGCCGGGGCGCCTGGCCGGGGTGATGGCGCCCTTGCTGCTGGGCCTGTTGGTCGGCGCGCTCGATGCCGCGTGGCAGGCGCAGCGGCGCCTGGATGACGCGCTGGCCGACCTGCACCAGAATGCCGTGGCGCGGCTGGCGCTGCGCGTCGTGGAACTGCCCGATGACGACGCGCGCGGGGTGCGCTTCACCGCCGAGCAGGTGGAGCCGGCGCAGCCGGGAATTCCCCGACGCATTCTGGTCTCGTGGCTGGCCCCGCAAGGCGCGGCGGCGGGCGGGCCGCAAAGCCTGCCCGCGCGGGGAACGCCGGGCGCGCCGCGCGTGATTCCCGGGCAGATATGGCGCATGGCGCTGGTGCTGCGCCGGCCGCACGCGCCGCTCAACCCGGACGCCCCGGATGGCGAGGCGCGCCTGTTCGCGCGCGGCCTGCGGGCCACCGGCACGGTGCGCGGGCAACCCCGTCTGCTGGACGACCGGCCATGGGCGTCGGCCGGCATTGCCATCGAACGGGCACGCCACCGGGTGCGCGAGGGCATGCGGCGCGCGCTGGATGGCCACCGTTACGCGCCGGTGCTGGTCGCCCTGGCGATCGGCGACCAGGCGGGCGTGGCGCGCGAAGACTGGGTCGTTTTCAATCGCGCCGGCATCACCCATCTGGTGTCGATCAGCGGCATGCACGTGACCTCGATCGCCGGACTGGCGGCCTGGCTGCTGGCGGCCTGGTGGCGGCGCGCCCGCTGGCGCGGCATGGGCCTGGCCGAGTTCGTGCCGGCCCGCGTCGCGGGCGGCGCCGCGGCGGCCGTGGCGGGGTTGGCGTATTGCCTGCTGGCGGGTTGGGGCGTGCCGTCGCGGCGCACCTTCTTCATGTTGCTGCTGGCGCTGGCGGCCCTGGGGTCGCGCTTGCGGGTCTCGGCGGGAAGGGTGCTGGCGTTCGCGGCGGCGGCAGTGGTGCTGCTCGATCCCTGGGCACCGCTGGCGGCGGGTTTCTGGCTGTCGTTCGGCGCCGTGGCGATCCTGTTGCGCGTGGCGCAGGCGCCGCGCGACGCGCAGGCCGGCTGGCGCCAGCGCTGGGCCGCGGCCTTGGCGCAGGCCGCGCGCCTGCAACTGACCGTGACGCTGGGGCTGACGCCGCTGCTGGCGTTCCTGGTGCACCAGGTGTCTCTGGGGTCGCCATTGGCCAACGCCGTGGCGATTCCCGCGGTGACCTTCCTGGTCACGCCCCTGGCGCTGCTGTGCGCGCTGTTGTCAGTGACGCCGGGCATGGCGGCGGTGGCGGCGCTGGCCGGCCAGGCGGGGGCGGGCGTGTTCGGCGCGGCCATGGTGGTGGTGGCGCGCGTGGCCCACGCCGATTGGGCCAGTTTCACGGTGGCGGCGGCGCCGTGGCCGTGGCTGGCGTGGGCGGTCGCGGGCATGGCTTGGGCCTTGCAGGCGCCGGGTTGGCCGCTGCGCCGGCTGGGGTGGCTGTGCATGCTGCCACTGCTGTGCTGGCGGCCGGAGCGGCCCGAGCCGGGATACTGGCGCATGAGCGCGATGGATATCGGCCAGGGCAGCGCGATCCTGGTGGAAACCGCCAGCCAGTCGCTGTTGTTCGACGCGGGCCCGCGTCATTTCGGCGGGGGCGACGCGGGCGAGCGCGTGATCGGGCCGCAGTTGCTGGCGCGCGGCATCGGGCGGCTCGACGTGCTGGTGCTGTCGCACGCGGACCTGGATCATGTGGGCGGCACCCGCTCGGTGCTGGCGGCGGCGCCGGTGGCGCGCAGCTATGCGTCGTTCGATCTGGCGGCGTGGCTGCGACGCGACGCCCGCTTGTGGCCGGCCGGCGTGCGCGATGTGCCGCCGGCCCTTATGCTGCGTTGCGAACGCGGCGATGGCTGGCGCATCGACGGCGTCACCTTCACGTTCCTGCATCCGGCGGCGGGCGCCGCCGATCCGGGCGGCGACCGCAATGCCAGCAGCTGTGTGCTGCGGGTGGAAGGGGCAGCCCATTCGCTGTTGCTGACCGGCGACATCGGCGTGGCGCAGGAGCGCGAGCTGGCCGCGCTGGGCCTGCCTCCGACCGACATCGTGCTGGCGCCGCATCACGGATCGGGCGGGTCCTCGGGCCGCGAGCTGGTGATGGCCTCGCGGGCAGGCCATGCGATTGCGCAATGCGGCTACCTGAACCGCTTCGGCCATCCCGCGCCGGCGGTGCAGCGACGCTGGCTGCGCGCCGGCGCCCGCTTCTGGCGCAGCGATCGCGACGGCGCGGTGTTGGCCGAGTCGCGCGCGGACGGGCTGCGGGTGTGGGCCCAGCGCGAGCGCCAGCAGCGCTATTGGCACGGCCGCTGAATGGCGCCGGCGAGGCCGTCGCTAGGACAGGCAGGCCGCGGCGCGTCGTCGGGCGTCCCGCGCGCCCGATGCGTCCAAGGCCTGCCGGCGCCTCCGGCCACGCGACCCCGCGGTTGCGCCGGTCGCTCGGGTTCCGCAAGCGCCTCAGACAGCCGCTTCGTTCACGCCGCACCACTGCGCGATGAACAGCGCGATGGTCTTCGTGATCAGGCGCAGCGACTCCAGGTGCACGCGTTCGTCGAATCCATGGATATCGAGTGACTTCGGGCCGTACACCAGCGTCGGCATGTCGCCGTAGATCACGAACACGCGGGCATCCAGGTAGCCGGGCGTGGTGAAGCTCTGCAGGTCGCTTCTGAAAGCCTGTTGATGGCAGGCGCGCAAGGTGTTCTCGGCGGCGCTGCCTTCTTCCAGCACGTAGCCTTCGGCGTAGAAGCCGGTGTAGGTGACTTGCGGCGGCGTGCCGCCCAGGCGCGGATCCGCGACCGCGTCGCGCAGGCAGGCGTCTATCTGGGCGCGGGCCTCGTCTGCGGTGGTGCCGGGATAGATCGCTGCGCGCACATCGAACTCGCACCAGGGCGGCACCGTCGATGGCCAGTCGCCGCCTTCGATCTTGCCGATGTTGAAGTTGATCGGATGATCCAGGTGCTCGAAATGGCGGTGGCAGTGATGTTCGGCGTTCCACTTGGCCTCGATGCGGCGCAACGCTTCGATGGCGGCGTAGGCGGCATCGATGGCATTGAAGCCGTTGGCCATTTCGCGGGTGTGGGTGGGATGGCCCTGTACGCGGACCTTGAACCACAGCACGCCCACATTGGCGCGCACCAGCATGTTCTCCTCGGGTTCCGGAATGATCACGGCATCGGCGCGGTAGCCGCGCAGCAGCGCCGCCAGGGCACCATTGCCGGTGCATTCCTCTTCGACCACCGACTGGAAATAAATGGGGGCGCCGGGCGCGTAGCCGGCCGCGCGCACGGCATCGTAGGCATACAGGTTGGCGGCCAGTCCGGCCTTCATGTCGGCCGCGCCGCGGCCGTACATCCAGCCGTCGATGATGGCCGGGTCCCAGGGCGAGCGGCTCCACATGCCGACCGGTCCGGTCGGCACCACGTCGATGTGTCCGTTCAGGATGAGCGAACGACCTGTCTGCCGCTCGGGACGATAGGTGCCTACGACGTTGAAGGCGTTTTCGTACGACACGGTCACCGGACCGAAGCCGGGATGCGATTCGATGTCGCGGACGTCGATTTTCCAGCGGTCCATGGCAAAGCCGCGCCCGCGCATCGCCTCGAACAGAAAGTCCTGCGCGGTGTGTTCCTGTTCGCGCAGCGAGGGAAACCGCACCAGTTCCTGGGTGAAGGCGAGCTGCGCATCGAATTGCGCGTCGACCGCCTGCAGGATGCGGCGGGTCTGCTCCTCGGAAAGCGCCGGCGGGGTGGAGGTGTCTTGCGTCATCGTGTTTCCTTGAGTGGTCGAATGCGGAATCAAGCGGCCGGCGCGTGCGCGGCGCGCGGCGTGTCCAGTGCCAGGCGGCGCTTGTGCCCCGCCAGTGCCCAGATGGAGACCAGCGTGATGGCCGACAGCGTCGAATAGAAGATCGCCAGCGGCAGCCATTGGCCGGGATAGTGATAGGTGAGCCAAGTGCCAATCAGCGGCGTCATGCCGCCGGCGACCGCGCCGCACAGCTGGTACGACAGCGAAATGCCGGAATAGCGCACGTGCACCGGGAACGCCGCGCTGATGTAGCCGGCCATGGCCGAGTAGATCGCGGCCATGAAGACCAGCACGATGGCGATGCCGGCAACGATGCTGTAGGCCGTGCCTTGCGTGACCAGCATGAACATGGGGTAGGGCGCCAGCACCGAGCAGACCGCCGCGGTGATGAGCACGCGGGTCGGGCCCAGGATGTCGGCCAGCCAGGCCGCCAGCGGTTGCACGAAGAACTGGATGATGGCGACCACGAACAGGCAGTCCAGGATCAGCTTGCGGTCCAGGCCCATCGTCTGGGTGGTGTACGACAGCATGAAGGTGTTGGTGAAGTAGATGCCGCCGATCGCCACGGTGCACACGCCCATGCACAGCAGCACGGTGCGCCAGGCCGTGCGCAGCACTTCCTTGGCCGGGATCTCGGCGCGTTCCTGGCGTTCCAGCACTTGGGCGAAGTCAGGCGATTCGTTGACGCCGATGCGGATGAAGTAGCCGACCAGCAGCAATACCGCGCTGATCAGGAATGGCACGCGCCAGCCCCAGCTGACGAAGTCGGCCTCGTCCAGCGCGGTCAGCAGGCGGAAGGCCAGTAGCGACAGGATCAGGCCGGCCGGGCTGCCCAGTTGCGCGAACGAGGCCGCGAAGGTGCGGCGCCGTTGCGAGGCATGTTCACCCGCCATCAGCACGGCGCCGCCCCATTCACCGCCGACCGCCAGGCCTTGCGCCAGGCGCAGCAACAGCAACAGGGCGGGGGCCCACAAGCCGGCGCTGGCGTAGCTGGGCAGCAGGCCGATGCCGACCGTGGCCAGGCCCATGATGACCAGAGTTGCCATCAGCGCCTTCTTGCGGCCGACCCGGTCGCCCAGGTGGCCGAAGACGACGCCGCCAAGCGGACGCGCCAGGAAGCCGGCCGCGAAGGTGCCGAAAGACGCCATGGTGCTGACGAACGGGTCGGCGGTGGGGAAGAACACCTTGCCGAACACCAGCGCGGCGGCGGTGGCGTAGATGTAGAAGTCATACCACTCGATGGTGGTGCCGACGAAGGCGGCGGTCGCGGCGCGCACGGGCTGGCGCGCCGCCGAAGAAGGGGCGGAAGCGGTCATGGTTTTCCTCTTGGGTGTTGTCGTTGTTCGAAGGCGTGTTTATCGCTCCCGCCTCGATATAACGTCAATTTATGATTTTTAATTTTTCACTTAAGTAAAATTGATGTTCTGGCAATCTCAGCGCAGGGCGCCGATGAAGAACACCCACCCCGACCTCCGCGGCGGCGACCGCCTGGACTGGAATCTGTTGCGTACCTTCCTGGTGATCGTGCGGGAGCGCAGCATCAGCGGCGCGGCCGCCAAGCTGCACCTGACGCAGTCGGCCGTCAGCCAGGCGCTCAAGCGGTTGGAGGAACAACTGGACCGGCGCCTGGTGGAACGGCACAACCAGGCCTTCACCGTTACCAACGCCGGCGAGGAAGTGTGCCGCGCGGCCGAGGCTATCTACGGCAACGTGGCGCAGTTGCTGACCGATGTGTCGCAGACGGAGGTCGAGGCGACCGGCCGTATCCACTTGCTGGTGGCCAGCCGCATTCATTCGCAGGTCTATGACAACTTCTGGGCGCGGTTCCACCAGGCCTATCCGCGCATCGAGGTGCAGATGGACGTGCTGCCCAGCAGCGAGATCGTCACGCTGATGCAGCAGCGGGCGGCCACGGCGGGCATTGCGTTGTGCCGGCAGATGCCCAAGCGCCTGGACAACAAGGTATTCCTGCAGCAGCGCTATGCGCTGTTCTGCGGCCGCAACCATGCGCTGTTCGGACGGCAGGACCTGCGCATCGAAGATCTGATGGGCGAGAACTTCGTGTCCTTCGCCAGCGATGCGCTGGGCGACAGCCTGTCGCCGTTGACGATTTTTCGCGACCAGCGCGGCTTTTCAGGGCGGGTGGTGGCAACGTCGACGCAGCATGACGAGGTCAAGCGCCTGCTCATCGCGGGTTTCGGCATCGGTTGCCTGCCGGAGCACAGCGTGCGGCGCGATCTGGCCGAGGGCCGGCTGTGGCGCCTGCCGCCCGGCGAAGGCGTGTGCTCGGTGGACCTGCACCTGCTGTGGCATCGCGATGCGCCACGCAGCCCCGCCGAAACCGCCTTCCTGACGCACTTTCGCGACTACATCGATGGGTTCACCATGGCAGAGCGGCTGGCGTCCGATAACGTGCCGCCACGTTGATGCGCGCGGCCGACGGGCGGCGTGTCAGCGCGGCGCCAGCGCCATGCCGTCGCGCACCTGCCTGAACAGCGTCAGGGCGGCCGGCATGGCGTCGCGCTGCGTGGCGCAGGCCATGCGGATCCGGCCCTGCGGCAACGGCAGCTCGGCGTAGTACTCCAGCGTGTCGGCGTGGCCGGGGCCGGCGCCGGGCGCGACCACGTAGTCGATGCCCTGGCGGCCGGCCAGCAGGTAGTGGTCGTACAGCTCGATGCTCGCGCGGCGCTGGCGTTGCCGGCGTTCGGCGGCCTTGACCTGCGCCTGCCAGGTTGGCGCGGCGGGCGCCTTGGCGCCCCGTTCCATGGGGGGCGCGGCCAGGAAGCCGACGCGGCACAGGTATTTGGCGTCTTGCGCCCGGGGCGGGAAGCCGTCGGGGCCGGCGATTTCGATCAAGGCGTCGAAGCGCCCGCGTGCCGGCGCGGGGCCGGCACGCAAGGGCGACGGCACGGTGACGGCCAGGCCGGTGGCGGCGTCGGCGTAGCGGCGCGGCACGATGTCGGCGGGCGGGCCCCGGTCATCGCTGCGGCCGCCGGCCGGTTCGTCTTGCTCCTGCTGGAATCGCAGCGGCAGGCTCAGCGTGGTCTTTTCGCCGGTCATGTCGGCGGGAAAGGCGGGCAGCGGTCCGGCGCGCCTGACCATCCGGGTGGCGGCAAGGTCGACCGCGTCGTCGCCAGAGGAGCGATCGACGCGGATATCGGCGATGCTGCCGTCGCGCAGCACGATGATCTTCAGCGACAAGCTGATCGGGCCATCCAGCCGCCGGGCTTCGGGCGGAAAGATGAAGGTGCTGATCATGCGCCGCTGCACGGCCTGGCTCCACTCGGCCTGGTTGGCGGGCGCGGCCGCGAACACGGGCGACGCGGCGCACGCCAAGGTGAGGGCCAGGCTACAGGCAAGCACGCGCCAACGCATACGCGGGTCTCCGGTCAGGGGCGGCGCCGGCGGGGCCGGCAGGATGTGACAGCGAGCATACCCGAGTGGCGCGCCTGGCGCGGACGAGGCCGGCGCGCATCCGGCCGGCCTAGGCAAACGCGGCCCGCACCGCATCGAATGCCGCCATCACCAGCGGTTCCTCGCGTCGCGCCGCCAGCGTAATGAAGGCCAGTTCGGCCTGGATCGCGAGGCCCGGCGCCAGCGCCAGGCCATGGGCCTGCGATTCGCGCAGCGCGATCGAGTCGCGGGCCAAGGTCAGGCCGACGCCGGAACGCACCAGGTCCAGCATCGAGGCTTCCTGGTCCACTTCGGCAACCGTGTTGGGCGTGACATCCAGCTCGGCGAATTTCGCGGCGAGCAGGCGGTGGTGGACCGAGTCGGGCGGCGTCCAGATCCAGGGCAGGGCGGCGATGTCGTGCCAGCCTCGGCCGGCCAGCTGCGGCCCCCAGCCCTTGGGCGCCACCACGTAGTAGGAGAAGTCGGCCAGCGGCAGGGCGTGCAGCGCCGGCTGGCCACGGGCGGCATCGCGCGGACCGAGGAAGAAGCCGACGTCCAGTTCGCCCGCGCGCACCTGGCGGCCGACCGAGCCGGACATGCCGTGGCGCAGGGTGGGACGGATCTTGGGATAGTGCTGCACCAGGTATTGCAGCGTGGCCCCCAGCCGCAGGAATTCCGGATCCAGGATGGTGCCCAGGCGCAGTTCGCCCTGCACCGTGGTGCGCAGCGCGCCGATGGCGCGCTCGAAATCCCCCAGCGCGTCCAGCACGCGCTGGGCCGACGGCAGCAGCGCGCGGCCATCGGCGTTGGGCGCCAGGCCCTGGGCGGTGCGGGTGAACAGCGGCAGGTCCAGGGCCTCCTGGAAGCTCTTGAGCTGCAGGCTGAGCGCGGGCTGCGTCAGGTGCAGGTGTTCGGCCGCGCGCGTCAGGTTGCCGACGCGCGCCACGGCGGCGAAGGTGCGGATGTGCTTGAGGTCCATGGCTCCGGTCCCGTCAGGGCGATACCCATTATTAAAGAGTCTTATAAAGCGCTTTTCAACAATTCATTGGACAGGGGCGGCCGGCTGCGCGACAGTGGCACAGCCCTTGAGACTCAAAAGAAGAAGCGCAATGGAGACATACGACTACATCATCGTGGGCGCGGGGTCGGCCGGCTGCGTGCTGGCCAACCGCCTGAGCCGCGATCCGGCGGCGCGCGTGCTGCTGCTGGAGGCGGGCGGACGCGACAACTATCACTGGATCCACATCCCGGTCGGCTACCTGTATTGCATCGGCAATCCCCGCACCGACTGGATGTACCGCACCGGCGCCGAGCCGGGGCTGGGCGGGCGGTCGCTGATCTATCCGCGCGGCCGGGTGCTGGGCGGCTGCTCGTCGATCAACGGCATGATCTACATGCGCGGGCAGCGCCAGGATTACGACGACTGGGCCGAGATCGCCGGCGATCCGTCATGGCGCTGGGACGAGGTGCTGCCGGTGTTCAAGCGCAGCGAAGACCATTATCGTGGCGGCGACGAATTCCACGGCGTCGGCGGCGAGTGGCGGGTCGAGGCGCAGCGGCTGCGCTGGGATATCCTCGACGCCTTCGCCGACGCGGCGGAGCAGGAGGGCATTCCCCGCGTGGCGGACTTCAACCGGGGCGACAACTTCGGGGTCGGCTATTTCGATGTGAACCAGCGCCGCGGCTGGCGCTGGAATACCGCCAAGGCGTTCCTGCGGCCGGTGCGCGAGCGGCCCAATCTGCGGGTGATGACGGGCGCGCACGCCGAACGGCTGCTGTTCGAGGGCACGCGCTGCGTCGGCGTGCAGTTGCGCCGCGAGGGGCAGTCCGTCGGCGTCCGCGCGGCGCGCGAGGTGGTGCTGGCGGCGGGCGCCGTCAATACGCCGCAACTGCTGGAACTGTCGGGAATCGGCGAGCCGGCGCGGCTGCGCGAAAGCGGCATTGCACTGCATCACGCCTTGCCCGGCGTGGGCGAGAACCTGCAGGACCACCTGCAACTGCGCGTCATCCTGAAGGTGCGCGGCGTGAAGACGCTGAACCGCATCGCCTCGACCTGGTGGGGCAAGGCCGGCATCGGCCTGGAATACCTGCTGAACCGCAGCGGGCCGATGAGCATGGCGCCGTCGCAGTTGGGGGCGTTCGCCAAGTCGGACCCGGGCCAGGCGCGCGCCAACCTGGAATTCCACGTGCAGCCTTTGTCGCTGGGCGCCTTTGGCGAGCCGCTGCATGGCTTCGATGCCTTCACGGCCAGCGTCTGCAATCTGCGGCCGGTGTCGCGCGGCAGCGTGCATGCGCAGGGCGCGGACGGTTCGCTGCCGCCGGTGATCACGCCGAACTACCTGAAGGAAGAACAGGACCTGAAGGTGGCGGCCGACGCCATCCGGCTGGTGCGGCGCATCAGCGCGGCGCCGGCCTTGCAGCGCTACCAGCCGGAGGAATGGCTGCCGGGCCCGGCCTGCCAGAGCGAGGCCGAGCTGCGCGAGGCGGCCGGCAAGATCGGCACCACCATCTTCCATCCCGTCGGCACCTGCGCCATGGGCCGCCGCCCCGACGACGGCGCGGTGGTGGACGCGCGCCTGCGCGTGCATGGCCTGCAAGGCTTGCGCGTAGCCGACGCGTCGATCATGCCGACGATCACCTCGGGCAACACCAATTCGCCCACCATCATGATCGCGGAGCGGGCGGCGCAGATGATTCTGGAGGACGCGGTGCGCGTCGGCGCCGAGGCGCGGGCGGCCGAACTGGTGGCGTGACGCGGAGCGGGACGCGCCCGGGGCGATCCGGGCGTGGCGTGTTGGAGGCGGGGGGCGGCCAGGCCCGACATTTCCCGTCTGGGGCCCGGGCGGCGCCTGCCAGAGGGAGCGGGTCCCCGGAAGGCGCTCCCCGAGTCCGCCTCAGCGCAGCGACCGGTACATCTCCTGGCGCTGCGGATGCGTCAGGATCACCTGCCACAGTTGCCCCTCGCGCGAGCGGAAGAAGCCGGCGCAACACATCAGGTAGTACTGCCACATGCGGTAGAAGCGCGTGCCGTAGCGTTCCTGCAGCCGCGGCCAGGCGCGCTGGAAGTTGTCCCACCAGGCCATCAGCGTGCGGTCGTAGTCGGCGCCGAAGTTGTGCCAGTCCTCGATGATGAAGCGGCCTTCGACCGCGGTGCTGATCTCGCGCGCCGAGGGCAGCTTGCCGTTGGGGAAGACGTAGCGGTCGATCCAGGGATCGGTGCTCTGGCTGGTCGAGGCGATGCCGATGGTGTGCAGCAAAAAGATGCCGCCGGGCGCCATCAGGCGTTGCACATTGCTGAAGTAGGTGTCGTAGTTCTTGGGGCCGACGTGCTCGAACATGCCGACCGACACCACCTTGTCGAAGCTGCCCTGCAGGTCGCGGTAGTCCTGCAGCAGCAGTTCCACCGGCAGGCCGCGCACGCGCTCCTGGGCCAGCGCCAATTGCTCCTTGGAGACGGTGATGCCGGTGACCTTGACGCCATAGCGTTCGGCCGCGAACTTGGCCAGCCCGCCCCAGCCGCAGCCAATGTCCAGCAGCGTCTCGCCGGGCTTGAGCTGCAGCTTGCGGCAGATCATGTCGAGCTTGGCTTCCTGCGCGGCTTCCAGCGTGTCGGCCTGTTCCCAGAAGGCGCAGGAATAGATCATGCGGCTGTCGAGCATGGCCTCGAAGACGTCGTTGCCGGCGTCGTAGTGCTGCTCGCCGACTTCGAAGGCGCGGCTTCGGGATTGCAGGTTGAACAGCTTGTGGCGCAGGTGTTCGGCGATCAGCTTGACGCGCGCCAGGCCCAGCGCGGCCGAACCCATGTCGGCGCGCAGCAGGCGGGTGAAGAGTTCGTCGAGCTGCTCGCAGTCCCACTCGCCGTCCATGTAGGACTCGCCCAGCCCCAGCGACCAGCTGGCGAAGACGCGCTCGTACATGTGCTTGTCATGGACCTGGATGTCCCAGGGGCGCGAGCCGTTGATCCGGACATCCGCCCGCGCCAGCACGTCCTGCAGGACCTTGGGCGGTTCGGGCGGCGGGGCGGCCTCCGGGCGGGAGTGGGTTAGCGGAGTAGTCGGACTGCTTTGGTGCATAGTGGCTCCATATCAATTCTGGACTGACTGATCTGGCAATGCTCGAAGCGCATAACTCTCGCCCGGACCGGCGCGTGGAATCCAATTTAATGATTGAATCGGGCCGATAGGCAATCTAATTTCAGCGGGCCGTCAGCGCCGGGCTACCTCGGCCACTGAACCGGGACCCGCCAATCTTAACCAACGTATGCTGCTGCGCAAGGCCCATGCGCATCCTGCCACCAACAGGCCGGTGGCGACGATAAAGACCATGGAAGCAATGGTGTCGTTGATGTCGAACGAATAATCGTAACGATGACCTGACCAATAACCCAACAGGCTGTACAGCAGCACCGCGGCCAGCAGTAGCAGCCAGGGTGTGCGCGGCAGCCGTTCCAGCCCGGGCCGCAGGCCGGTGAAGAGGCGGATGCTGCGCCGCAGCCACCATAGCGCGGCGAGCGCCGGCAGGGCCAGCGCGTAGCGGGAAATCAGGACCACTCCGAAGATGTCGCCGTCGGCGGCCAGCGCCAGCAGCCACGGCGGCAGCAGCGCCAGCGCCAGCAGCCAGGCCAGCACCAGTTGCAGTCGGCTACCGCGGCCGGCGCGCCAGCCGGCCACCAGGCCGACCACCAGCACGCCGAACAGGGCGGCGATGAAGAGCAGGGCGGCGGCAACGTAGCCGCCGTTGAGCATGTAGCCACCGGGCATGATGTTTGGAGTTCCTGGAACGTCGCGGCATTCAAAGGCGCCTGGCTCGCGGCGGCAATGCGCCGCCAGGCCAGGCGCCATTCTAGTGCGGCGGCGGGCCCGCGCGCCCGCATGGCGAATGCGTCGCTGCGCGCCGGCGCCACGCGATCGCCGCTACACTGGTTGCCAGGCCCGTGCCTGCCGCCGGCGGATCCGCGATCCGCCCTGTCGCATCCGTTTCAAGGGGAGTCGCATGGCTGCGCGCATACATCTTTTCGGCGCGTCCGGCTGTGGCGCCACCACGCTGGGCGCCGCGTTGGGCGAACGCCTCGGCGTGCCGCATCTGGAGGCCGATGACTACTACTGGCTGCCGACCGATCCGCCGTTCACCCACAAGTATCCCAAAGAGGAGCGTTGGCGCCGCATCCGCGAACGGCTGCAAGGGCACGACGATTGGGTGCTCAGCGGCGGCTCGGTGTATCACTGGGGCGAGGGCCTGATTCCCGCGTTCACGCTGGTGGTGTTCCTGCGGCTGCCGGCGGCCGAGCGCATGGCGCGGCTGCGGCGGCGCGAGGTTGAACGCTACGGCGCGGCGCTGGAAAACGATCCCGCGGTGCGTGAGAAGAGCCGCCTTTTCCTGGAGTGGGCCGCCGGTTACGACACGGGCGCCGAGGGCACGCGCACGTTGGCGCAGCACCGGGAATGGATCCGCCAGCTGCATTGCCCGGTGCTGACGCTGGACACGCGCGCCAGCGTGGACGACCTGGCGGACCAGGTGCTGGCCGCGCTGCGCTTCCGATAAGATACCGACCATGCGCGGCGCCGCCGTGGCGGCGCGCCGGTCTGATGGAGCACAACGATGCTGGATGCGAGCCTGGAACCCCGTTTGGAATTCGTCACCTGTGCCAGCCCGGCGGGCCTGCACCGCATGGCGTATTGGGAGTGGGGCGATCCGGCCAATGACCAGGTGCTGGTCTGCGTCCACGGCCTGACGCGCAGCGGCCGCGATTTCGACACGCTGGCGCGGCGCCTGGCCGATCGATACCGGGTGGTGTGCCCGGACGTGGTCGGCCGCGGCCGTTCCGATTGGCTGGTCAATCCGGCCTTCTACACCGTGCCGCAGTACGTGTCCGACATGACGACCCTGGTGGCCCGGCTGCGTCCCGCCACGCTGGCGTGGGTCGGCACCTCCATGGGCGGGCTGATCGGCCTGGGGCTGGCCGGCGCCGCCGCGTTCGCGCGGGCGATGCTGCCGCTGCGCCCGCATGCCGGCATGCTGCCGCCGCAGGAGGGCATCCGGCTGTCGAAGCTGGTGCTCAACGACGTCGGCCCTCGCCTGGAGACCGGCGCGCTGGCCCGCATCGGCCAGTACGTGGGCGAGCCCGGCGCCTTCGCCTCGTTTGCCGAGGCGGTGGCGGCCATGCGTGCCAATTCCGAGACCTTCGGCCCGCACACGGACGCGCAGTGGGACCACCTGGCGCGTTTTGTCTATCCCGAGCAGGGCGGCCAATGGGTCAAGCACTACGACCTGGCGCTGGCGCAGCCGATGGCGCTGCAGACCGGCGAGGAACTGGCCGCCGGCGAGCAGATCCTGTGGCGCTCGTATGAGGCGGTCGACTGCCCGATCCTGATTGTGCGCGGCGAGCATTCCGATCTGCTGACCCGCGCTACCGTCGAGGAAATGCGCCAGCGCAATCCGCGCGCCCAGGTCCACGAGGTGCGGGGCGTCGGCCACGCGCCGACGCTGATGGCCGACGACCAGGTGACGGCGGTGGCGGATTTCCTGTTGGCGTGACGGCCGCCGCGGCGCTTCAGTTGTTCCGCAACGGCCGCGGCCATCATATTGGGGACGCCGCTGGCCGGCGCCGCTACCCAGGGGGGCGGGGCTTCTCTACAATAGGCTTCATGAACACGCCCGTCCTCAACATCGATTTGCATTGCCATTCCACCGTGTCCGATGGCGCCCTGGCGCCGCGCGACGTGGCGCAGCGCGCGCACGCCAATGGCGTCGATGTCTGGGCCCTGACGGACCACGATGAAGTCGGCGGCCTGGCCGAAGCGGCCGCCATGGCCGGCGAACTCGGCATGCGCTTTGCCACCGGCGTGGAGATCTCGGTGACCTGGGCCGGCCTGACGGTGCACATCGTCGGCCTGCGTTTCGATCCGTCCAACGCGGCGCTGGTCGAGGGGTTGCGCAAGACGCGCTCGGGCCGCGCGGAGCGGGCCCGCCGCATCGGCGAGCGCCTGGCCGACATGGGCATGCCCGGCGCCTACGAAGGCGCGCTGCCGTTCGCCGGCAATCCGGAACTGATCAGCCGCACGCACTTCGCGCGCTATCTGGTCGAAGCCGGCTACTGTCCCGACGTGCAGACCGTCTTCACCAAGCACCTGGGCGATGACCGTCCCGGCCATGTGCCCATGCAATGGGCCACGCTGGCCGAGGCCGTCGGCTGGATCCGCGGCGCCGGCGGCATGGCCGTCATCGCGCATCCGGGGCGCTACAAGTACACGCCGCTGCAGTTCGCCGCGCTGTTCGACGAATTCCTGCAACTGGGGGGCGTGGGCATCGAAGTCACGACCGGCAGCCACACCGTTGAAGAGGCGCGCCAGTATGCCGAGGTGGCGCGCCGCTATGGTTTCCTGGCCTCGCGCGGGTCGGACTTCCACAGCCCCAAGGAAAGCCGCATGGACCTGGGCCGGCTGCCCCCGCTGCCGCCGGACCTGAAGCCGGTCTGGCACGACTGGTTCTAGCGCGGGCGGCGCGTCGCCGCCCGGCTCCTGGCATGGCGTGTCCATGCCGCCCTTGAATTGACTGATCGCGCGTCGACCGCGCCGCCGCCATGAACAAAGCATTTGTCAAAGAATCCGACAACGAGGACGACGATGACCTGCCGCAAGCCCAGGCATTGCCGGCCGGCACCAAGAACTACATGACGCCGGAAGGCTACGAGCGCCTGCGCGGCGAGCTGACGCACCTGATGAACGTGGAGCGGCCGGCGGTGGTGCAGGTGGTGTCGTGGGCCGCATCCAACGGCGACCGTTCCGAGAACGGCGACTATCTCTACGGCAAGAAGCGCCTGCGCGAAATCGATCGCCGCATGCGCTTCCTGACCAAGCGCCTGGACATCGCCGAGGTGGTCGACCCGGCCGCCCAGCCGAACCGCGACCAGGTCTTCTTCGGCGCCACGGTGCTGTATTCGGACAAGGCCGGCGAGGAACATACCGTCACCATCGTCGGCGTGGACGAGGCCGAGCCGCTGGCCGGCAAGATCAGCTGGATTTCGCCGGTGGCGCGGGCGCTGATCAAGGCGCGGGAGGGCGACACGGTGGTGCTGCGCACGCCGGGCGGGATCGAGGAACTGGACATCCTGGAAGTGCGTTACCCGGGGTAGCGCGATGCCGCGCGGCGGCGTTGCGGCGCCCGCCGCCAGGCGATGAGCGGGAAGGCGCCGAAGCGCGATCCCACGGGCCGGAACGAACTCTCCAAAAGGCGACGGGCGCCGGCTTGTGGCCGGCGCCCGTCTTTGGTGGGCGGGATCTGACGTCCCTGCCTCGGTTGGCGGCTTGCGCCGCCGTTCCCCTGGGGCTTGCTGCTTGTTCGGTATCGTGTCCTGGCCGGATTACTTCTTGCGCGCCGCGATGGACTTCTCGGCCAGGTTGACCAGGTCCTCGCCGATCTGCTTCTTCCACTTGTCGTAGACGGGCTGGGTGACCTTGGCGAAGGCGTCATGCTCGGCCTGGCTGAGCGAGGTCACGGTGACGCCATGGCCCTCGATCTCCTTGAGCAAGGACGGATCTTCCGGCGTGACGCCCTTGCGCGCGATCACGATCTGTTGCTTGCCGGCGTCCAGCGCGGCCTGGCGCACGATGTCGCGGTCCTTCTCCGACCACGAATTCCACACCTCGCGGTTGACCACGAAGATCAGCGGATCGGCCACGTAGTTCCACAGCGTCAGGTACTTCTGGCCGACGGTGTAGAGCTTGGAGCCGGTGTAGATCGACAGCGGGTTCTCCTGGCCGTCGACCGCGCCGCTGGCCAGCGCCGGCTGGGCGTCGGCCCAGCTCATCTGGGTCGGGTTGGCGCCCAGCGCGGTGAACGTGTCGATGTACAGCGGCGAGCCGACCACGCGCAGTTTCATGCCCTTCATGTCCTCGGGCCGCTTGATCTCGCGCTTGGAGTTGCTGAGCTGGCGGTAGCCGTTCTCGCCCCAGGCCAGCGGCACCACGCCGGCCTTCTCGATCAGCTTGAACATCTCCTTGCCCACGTCGCCCTGCACCAGCGCGTCGATGGCGGCGTAGTCCGGCATCAGGAAGGGCAGCGAGAACAGGTTCAGTTGCTTGATCTGCGGCGACCAGTTGATGGTCGAGCCGACGGCCATGTCGATCACGCCCTGGCGGATGGCGGTGAATTCGCGGGTCTGGTCGCCCTGCACCAGCGAGGTGCCGGGGTAGACCTTGATGTTGATGCGGCCCTGCGTGCGCTCGCGCACCAGGTTGGACCAGATCTCGGCGCCCTGGCCCCACGGGAAAGTGGTGCCGACGACGATGGAGAGCTTGTATTCGGGCTTGTAGTTCTGCGCCTGCGCGGCGGCGGGCAGGCCAACCACGGCGGCGGCGCACAGGGTGGCGCCGATCAGCTTGCGGAAATTCATGTTGCGTCTCCTCTCTTTGCGGGTCTGTCTGTTGTTGTCATGAATGCATGCCGGACGAGCCGGTCCGGGTCCCTCAATAGCCCAGCTTGTGCGGCAGCCACAGCGCCAGCTGCGGGAACACCAGCACCGCCACCAGCACCAGGAACATCGCGCCCAGCAGCCACACCACCCAGCGCACGGTCGATTCCATCGGCACGCGCGCGATGCGGCACGACACCATCAGGTTGACCGCCAGCGGCGGGGTGAACTGGCCCAGCGCGACCTTCAGCGTCAGGATCACGCCGAACCACACCGGATCCCAGTTGTAGGCCTTGGCGATCGGCATCAGGAGCGGCACGAAGATCAGGAAGATGGAGATGCCGTCCAGGAACATGCCGACGGTCATCAGCAGCAGGATCAGCAGCGCCAGCACGCCCCATTCGCCCAGCCCGGAATTGACGATGGCGTGGGTGATCGGGTCGATCACGCTGAGCGTGGACAGGGCCCAGGCGAAGATGCCGGCCAGCGTCACCACCAGCATGATCACGGCCGACAGCTCGGCGGCCTCGCGCAGGATCACGTACAGGTCGCGCAGCTTGATGGTGCGGTGGATGCACATGCCCACGAACAGGCCGTAGAACACCGCCACCACGGCCGCCTCGGTGGGCGTGAACCAGCCCATGCGCATGCCGCCCAAAATCAGCACCGGCGCGGCCAGGCCCCATGAGGCCTCGCGCAGGCTCTTCCAGAACGGCGGACGCGGCAGGTGCGCTTCCAGCATGCCCATCTTGTGCTTGCGCGACAGCCACACGGCCGGCACGATCAGCGCCAGGCCGGCCAGGATGCCCGGCACCATGCCGGCGGCGAACAGCGCCGGCACCGAGGCTTCGGGCACCAGCACCGAATAGATGATGAAGGCCACCGACGGCGGAATCAGGATGTCGGTGGCCGCGCCCGCCGCCACCACCGAGGCAGAGAACGAGCCCGGGTAGCCGGCGCGCGACATGGCCGCGATCATCACCGCGCCCACCGCGGCGGCGCAGGCCGGGCCGGAGCCGGAGATGCCGCCCAGGAACATGGCCACGGCGATCGATACCAGCGGCAGCATGCCCGGGCCGCGCCCGACGATGGCGATGGCGAAATCCACCAGCCGCTTGGCCACGCCGGAGCGGTCGAAGATGGAGCCGACCAGCACGAACATGGGAATCGCCAGCAGCGGGTACTTGGCCAGCCCGGCGTAGAAATTCTGCGGCACGGTCAGCAGGCCATACCAGGGCGTGTCCAGGTTGGACAGCACGATGGCCACGGTGCCGCCGATGCCCAGCGCCACGCCGACCGGCACGCCGATCAGCATCAGCGCGATGAAGACCGCGAACAGGATGCCGGCGATCATGCCTGGCCTCCGTCGGCCTTGGGCAGCGGCGCCTTCCACAGGCGCCGCAGCGTGCCCAGCGTGCGCAGCGAGATGGCGGCGGCCATCACCGGCAGCCAGATCGAATACCACCAGGTCGGCACGCCGATGGCGGGCGAGGTTTCCTCGTAGATGAATTCATCGGACACCAGCTTGACCGACAGCACCGTCAGCAGCACGAAGAACGCCAGCACGCAGAAGTTGGCGATCAGCGCCATGATGCGCTGGCGCCGCGGCGAGCCGTTGTCGGCCAGGATCTCGATGCGGATGTGGTGGTTGCGCACGAAGGCCACGCTGCCGCCGGCCATGGTCAGCACGATCAGCAGGAACACCGAGATCTCTTCGGTCCAGGCGAACGACTGGTCGGTGAAGTAGCGCACCAGCACGTTCAGGAAGGTGATGAGGGCCAGCGCCGCCAGCAGGATCACGGCCAGCCAGTCCTCGATCGCCAGCGGCACTTTCACGGCGGGGTCTGTTTCGGCGGGGATGATCGGTTCGACAGGCTCGGCGGGGGCTTCGGGGCGTGACATGTGAGGCGACGGCCAGCGCGGCGGGGCGCTTTCTTGGTATGGGGTCGCTGCATCCTACCGTCGGGGCAAGGGCAGGGGTGTTCGTGTTTTCCCGCGCTGCGGTATGGGTGCAACATGGTGCGTCGCAATAGGCGGGCCGCGCCGGCAGGGCGGCGATGCGCCATAACCCGCGATGGCGACAGGGGTTTGCCCGTCATATTGCTGTGCAGCAGGTCGGACGTTACGTCGCGGAATTCTTTTGTAACAATGGCCAAAGCCGGACGAATTCGGGCCGGATCGGGACAGGGCCGTGCTTCCGTCCGGGAAAACCCGCCAAGCGGGGTAAAATCCTGCTTTTGCTTCCCTCCTTATATACGGCGCCCGCATCGTGTCCCTTGTTCAGCATCTGCCTGGTTCCTCCGTCCTGTCCTCCTTTCGTCGTGACCGCCTGCTGGCGCAACTGAAGGAAGCCGGCCTGCCGGTGGCCGACATTTCCGCCCGCTACGAGCACTTCGTCAGCACCGACGCCGCCCTGACGGCCGAGCAGCAGCAGCACCTGGCCCAATTGCTGGACTACGGCACCCCCGCCACCGGCGAGGCGCCGGCCAAGAGCCTTGCGCTGCTGGTGATCCCGCGCCTGGGCACGATCTCGCCGTGGGCCAGCAAGGCTACCGACATCGCCCACAACTGTGGCCTGTCGGCCGTGCACCGCATCGAACGCGGCGTGCGCTACGTCATCACGCCCGAACGCGGCCTGCTGGGCAGCAAGACGTTCGACGCCGACATGCTGGCGCGCGCGGCCGACTGCCTGCACGACCGCATGACCGAAACCGTGGTCGACGCCAGCTTCGACGGCCAGGCGCTGTTCCAGCCGCTGGCCGGCAAGCCGATGCGCACGGTCGACGTGCAGGCGCGCGGCGCCGCCGCCCTGGTCGAGGCCAACAGCACCCTGGGCCTGGCCCTGTCCGATGACGAGATCGAATACCTGGCCAAGTCGTTCAGCGACCTGGGCCGCGATCCCACCGACGTCGAACTGATGATGTTCGCGCAGGCCAACAGCGAACACTGCCGCCACAAGATCTTCAACGCCCAGTGGGTGATCGACGGCCAGGAGCAGCCCAACACGCTGTTCGGCATGATCCGCGCCACCCACAAGGCCCAGCCGGAAGGCACCGTGGTGGCCTACTCGGACAACGCCGCCATCATGGCCGGCG
The DNA here is from genome assembly GCF_040084795.1 of Achromobacter sp. HNDS-1. NCBI lineage: Bacteria > Pseudomonadati > Pseudomonadota > Betaproteobacteria > Burkholderiales > Alcaligenaceae > Achromobacter > Achromobacter sp. HNDS-1. The sequence goes on along the minus strand of NZ_CP157584.1, from coordinate 596,876 downwards.
GTCCGGCGCAGCGCTTCCAGGCCGGCGTGCCCGGGGTGACGGGCGAGGGCGTGGATGGCGCCAAGTACATCCGCCGCGACACCACCGTGCACACCCTGATGAAGGTGGAGACGCACAACCACCCGACCGCGATCGCGCCGTTCCCCGGCGCCTCGACCGGCGCGGGCGGCGAAATCCGCGACGAAGGCGCCACGGGCCGCGGCTCCAAGCCCAAGGCCGGCCTGACTGGTTTCACCGTCTCGCACCTGCGCTTCGACGACGCCACGCAGCCCTGGGAAGCCGACCACCACGGCCTGCCGGACCGCATCGCCTCGCCGCTGTCCATCATGATCGACGGCCCCATCGGCGGCGCCGCCTTCAACAACGAATTCGGCCGTCCCAACCTGCTGGGCTATTTCCGTTCGTTCGAGCAGACCGCCGGCGGCACCCGCTGGGGCTACCACAAGCCCATCATGATCGCGGGCGGCCTGGGCAGCATCGACGCCGGCCTGACGCACAAGGACGTGATTCCCCCCGGCGCGCTGCTGATCCAGCTGGGCGGCCCGGGTTTCCGCATCGGCATGGGCGGCGGCGCCGCCTCCAGCATCAGCATGGGCAGCAACTCGGCCGAGCTGGATTTCGACTCGGTCCAGCGCGGCAACCCCGAATTGGAACGCCGCGCCCAGGAGGTCATCGACCGCTGCTGGCAGCAGGCCGAGAACAACCCCATCATCGCCATCCATGACGTTGGCGCGGGCGGCCTGTCCAACGCTTTCCCGGAACTGGTCAACGACGCCGGCCGCGGCGCCATCTTCGATCTGAAGCGCGTGCCGCTGGAAGAATCCGGCCTGTCGCCCGCCGAGATCTGGAGCAATGAATCGCAGGAACGCTACGTCCTGTCGATCCTGCCCAAGGACCTGGAGCGCTTTGACGCCATCGCGCGCCGTGAACGCTGCCCCTACGCGGTGGTCGGCGTGGCCACCGAGGAACGCCAGCTGCGCGTGGTCGACGGCGAGGGCCTGCCCGGCCTGGACACCATCCGTCCGCAGGGCGAGGCCGAGGTGCGTCCGGTCGACGTGCCGATCGACGTCATCCTGGGCAAGCCGCCGCGCATGACGCGCGACGTGCGCCGCCTGCCGGGCGTGTCCGAGCCGCTCGACCTGGCCGGCATCGACCTGACCGAAGCGGCCTACCGCGTGCTGCGCCACCCCACGGTGGCCAACAAGTCGTTCCTCATCACCATTGGCGACCGCACCGTCGGCGGCCTCTCCAGCCGCGACCAGATGGTCGGCCCGTGGCAGGTGCCGGTGGCCGACTGCGCCGTCACCCTGGCTGACTACCAGGGCTTCCGCGGCGAAGCCATGGCCATGGGCGAACGCACGCCCATCGCCATGCTGAACGCGCCGGCCTCCGGCCGCATGGCCGTGGCCGAGGCCCTGACCAACCTGGCCGCCGCCGACGTGGCGCGTCTGGAAGACATCAAGCTGTCCGCCAACTGGATGGCCGCCTGCGGCGTCGACGGCCAGGACGCCGCGCTGTACGACACCGTGTCGGCCGTCAGCGAGCTGTGCCAGGCCGCCGGCCTGTCGATCCCGGTGGGCAAGGACTCGCTGTCCATGAAGACCTCCTGGGAACAGGACGGCGAGCAGCGCCAGGTGGTGGCGCCGGTGTCGCTGATCGTCACGGCCTTCGCGCCGGTCGGCGACGTGCGCGCCAGCCTCACGCCGCAACTGCGCACCGACGCCGGCGACAGCGTGCTGATCCTGATCGACCTGGGCCGCGGCCTGCACCGCATGGGCGGCTCGATCCTGGCGCAGACCTACAACCAGGTCGGCGAAACCGTGCCGGACATCGATTCGCCGGAAGCCCTGCGCGCCTTCTTCGTCACCATCCGCACCCTGGCCGAAGCCGGCACCATCCTGGCCTACCACGACCGCTCCGACGGCGGCCTGTTCGCCACGCTGGTGGAAATGGCCTTCGCCGGCCGCACCGGCATCTCGGTCAACCTGGACATGCTGACCTTCGACCCGCAATCGGCCGATTGGGGCGACTACAAGATCCGTCCGGAACAGGTGGCGGTGCAGCGCGACGAACTGACGCTCAAGGCGCTGTTCGCCGAGGAAGCCGGCGCCGTCATCCAGGTGCCGGCCGCCCAGCGCGACGCCGTCATGCAGGTGCTGCGCGGCGCCGGCCTGTCGGCCCACTCGCACGTCATCGGCGGCCTGAACGGCGGCGACGAGGTCGAGTTCTACCGCGACGGCAAGAAGGTCTGGGGCCAGCCGCGCGCCGACCTCGGCCGCGCCTGGAGCGAAGTCTCCTACCGCATCATGGCGCGCCGCGACAACCCGGCCTGCGCCCAGGCCGAGCTGGACGTCTGGAACGACACGCAGGACCCGGGCATGAGCCCGAACGTGGCCTTCGACCCGCAGGAAGACGTGGCCGCGCCGTTCATCAACAGCGGCAAGCGCCCGCGCGTGGCGATCCTGCGCGAGCAGGGCTGCAACAGCCAGGTGGAAATGGGCTGGGCCTTCGACACCGCCGGCTTTGACGCGGTCGACGTGCACATGACCGACCTGCTGGCGGGCCGTGTCGACCTGGCGCAGGTGCAGGGCCTGGTGGCCGTGGGCGGCTTCAGCTACGGCGACGTGCTGGGCGCCGGCGAGGGCTGGGCCCGCACCATCCGCTTCAACAGCAAGCTGTCGGATCAGTTCGCGGCGTATTTCGCTCGCCCCGACACCTTCGCGCTGGGCGTGTGCAACGGCTGCCAGATGATGGCCGCGCTGGCGCCGATGATCCCGGGCGCCGAGCACTGGCCGCGCTTCACCCGCAACCTGTCCGAGAAGTACGAGGCGCGCCTGTCGATGGTCGAGCTGGCCAAGTCGCCGTCGATCTTCTTTGCCGGCATGGAAGGCGCGCGCATCCCGGTCGCGGTGGCGCACGGCGAAGGCTACGCCGACTTCTCGCAGCAGGGCGACGCCGGCCGTGTGCTGGCGGCGGCGCGCTACATCGACAACCGCGGCAATGCCACCGAGGCCTATCCGTTCAACCCGAACGGCAGCCCGGGCGGCCTGACCTCCGTCACCACCGCCGACGGCCGCTTCACCGTGATGATGCCGCACCCGGAACGCGTGACCCGCAACGTCATGATGTCGTGGGCGCCCGAGAAGTGGGGCAACGCCGACAGCGGCGGCCAGTTCAGTCCCTGGATGCGCATCTTCCGCAACGCGCGCGCCTGGCTGAAATAAGGCAAGACGGCCGCCGCGGCGGCCTGTTGCAGGCAGTGAGGCAGCCAACAGCCCCACCGGTATCGGTGGGGCTTTTTCATGGGCGGTTGGCAGGCTTACGGGGCGCCATCCATGTAACCCAATGAGATATTTAACTTTTCATTGCAATAAGCCGTAAACAGTCCGACAGCCGCCCAAGGCTGCCCTCCGCAACCCCCGAGTGGCCCTCCCCATGTTCAAGAATCTGAGTATCCGCGCCGTCCTGACGACCGCGCTCTGTATTTTTTTCGCCCTTTTCCTGGTCACCGGCATCGCCGTCTACCAACAGCTGACCTCCAACCGCAGCTCGATCGAGGTGATGCTGGACACCAACCTGGTGCGGGCCAACGCCGTGGACGATGCCGGTTCCGAACTGCTGCGGGCGCGCCTGGTGTTGCTGGCGGCCCAGACCACCTTGCTGGAAGGCAAGAGCATCGACAGCCTGGCGAGCATGCAGCGCCTGGACGGCTACACCAAGAAGGCCGCCGACCTGATCCAGAGCGCGCGCCAGAATCCCGAGACCTCGCCCGTCGGCAAGCCCTTGTTCGACGAGGCGCTGGCTGCCTATGAGGTCTATCAGCGCGATGCGATCACGCCGATGATCGCCGCGATCCGCGCCGGCAAGGCGCATGACGCCAGCCGCCTGAACCTTGAAAAGGTCACGCCGCTGGGCATCGCCTTCACCCAGGCAATCCAGAAGTACGTGGACTTTGCCGACGAAATCGGCAAGCGCGTGGCGCGCGAAGCCAACGCCCGCATCAACGGCGCCATCGCCTTCCTGATCGGCCTGCTGGTGGTGGTGGTGGTGCTGGTGGTGGGCCTGTACGCGGTGTTCGCGCGTTCGGTGTTCCGGCCGCTGCACGAGGCCGGCCGCCTGTTTGACCGCATCGCCGGCGGCGACCTGACCAACCGCATCGAGCAGCGCGGCAACAACGAAATCGGCGTGCTGTACGCAGCCGTCAAGCGCATGCAGGACAGCCTGGCGCGCACCGTGGCCGCCGTGCGCCAGGGCGTGGAAGAGATCCACACCGGTTCGCGCGAGATCGCGGCCGGCAACATTGACCTGTCTTCGCGCACCGAGCAGCAGGCCGCCTCGCTGGAGGAAACCGCCGCCAGCATGGACGAGTTGTCCTCCACCGTGAAGAACAACGCCGACAGCTCGCGCAGCGCCTCGCAACTGGCCTCGGCGGCATCCGACGTGGCGACGCGCGGCGGCCAGGCGGTGGGCGATGTGGTGGGCACCATGCGCGCCATCGCCGACAGTTCCAACCGCATCGCCGACATTGTCGGCGTGATCGACGGCATCGCCTTCCAGACCAACATCCTGGCGCTCAATGCCGCGGTGGAAGCGGCCCGCGCCGGCGAGCAGGGCAAGGGTTTCGCGGTGGTGGCCAGCGAAGTGCGCGCGCTGGCGCAGCGCAGCGGCCAGGCCGCCAAGGAGATCAAGGGCCTGATCGACGATTCGGTGCAGAAGGTTTCGATCGGTTCCGACCAGGTCGAAGCGGCCGGCGCCACCATGCAGGAGATCGTGGCGTCGGTGCGCCGCGTGACCGACATCATCAACGAGATCTCCAGCGCCTCGGAAGAGCAGTCGCAGGGCATCCAGCAGGTCAACCAGGCGGTGTCGCAGATGGACAGCGTGACGCAGCAGAACGCCGCGCTGGTCGAGCAGGCGGCGGCATCGGCGGCGTCGCTGGAAACCCAGGCGCAACGCCTGCGTGACGCGGTGGCGGTGTTCAAGCTGCAGACCGGCCGCGTGATCGATGCCGAGGCGCCGGCCCTGGGCCACGGCGCCGAGCCGGCGCTGCTTGGCGCCTGAATGGCCGCCTGAATCGCCGTGCTTCGGGGCGCGGGACGCCGGTGCGTGCCGCGCCTTGTTGATGAGGTGGCGCCGCGCCGCCGTTGCGGTCAGTCCGCCAGCGCCCGCGTCAGGTGCGCGATCAAGGCGCGGGTGCGCGCCGGCAGCCGGGGCGCGCTGGTCAACGCATACAACGCCACCGGTTCCAGCTCCCAATCCGGCAGCACCGCCACCAGCCCCGGCGCGCCGTCGCGCAGCGGCGCGATGCCGGCGCCGCGCGCGGCCAGCTGCCGCGCCATCTCGGGATCCTCCACGCAATAACGTTCGCGCGTCATGACGATGGCGCGGTCCTGGCCGCGCCGCAGTTGCCAGCGCGCGGGCGCGCCGTGGTCGTCGGCATGCACGCCGATGCAGTCGTGCGCCGCCAGGTCCGCCGGGTGTTCGGGGGCGGGCCGCCGCGCCAGGTAGTCGGGGGCGGCATAGAGCCCGGCGCGCAGGGTGCCCAGGCGATGCGCCAGCCAGGACGGGTCGGTGGGCGGTTCCAGCCGGATCGTCAGATCGGGGCGATCCGGCGCCGCGGGCGCGGCCCGCGTCACGCGCAATTGGAACCGCAGGCCGGGATGGCACGCCGCGAAGGCCGCCAGCAGGGGCGCCAGCGCCTGCCGGGTGCGGGCGTCGGGCAGGTCCACGCGCAGCGGCCCGGCGTCGCGGCCCGCCGTGGCCACCTGGCGCGGCAGCGGTGTCAGTGGAATGCCCAGCGCCGCGGCGGCGCGGCCGAAAGCCCCGACGCTGGTGACCTTGGCGAACACTTCCATCCTGGGCAGCGGTTTCATGGCGCGGGTTTCCTGGGAAGGCGCGGCCGGGGCCGCTCAGAAGGCGTAGACCACGCCGACGCTGCCGAACATATTGGTGCGGCGCTCGGTCAGCGGGCTGTCGCGTGCGTCGCCCAGCAGCGTGTTCACGCCCAGCGTGGTGATCGTGCTCCAGCCGGGGTTGATGCGGTACGACCAGGTGGCGAACAGCGCCGCCGACTTGAAGCCGGACCCTGGCGAGTAGGTCGACAGCCCGGCGCGGCTGCTGGCGGCCTGCGAGGAGGTGACGCCGTACCAGGTCTGCATGGCGTCGTGGCTGGCCCACTGCGTGCTGGCGCCGATATTGACGCGATGGGCGCCTTCCTGCCAGGCGGCGTAGGTGGCGCGCAGTTCGAGCGTGCCGCCGTAGCCGCTGCGCGCGGCCTGGCGGTAGGCGGCTCCCAGGGAGAGGGGGCCGGGCGCCCATTCGACGAAGGCGCCGTAGGTGCCGTGGAAATCGATGTCGTCCAGGCCCTTGGTGCGGTCGGCGTCGCTGGAATCGCGGCCCAGGCCCATGCCGACGAACACGCCCGCCTTCCAGTCGGGCGCCAGTGCGGTCTGCAGGCCCATCGCAGGCAGGCCGGCGCGTGGCGAGATGAAGAAATTGCCCGAGTGGTAGTTGACCAACGGCACCGGCAGGGCGCGGTATTCGCGCGAGCCTTCGTAGACCGGCACATAGCCGACGCTCAACCCGATGAAATTGGTGCCAGGTTGATCGGCCTGGGCCGGGGCGGCGGCACAGGCCAGGGCGGCGGCCGTGGCGGCGCCAGTTGCTAACATAGCCAGCTTCATTGCGGGAACTTTCCTTTCTCGTGGACAGGCGCCCGGCGGCGGCCGGAGCGCGACAAGGCGCCATTGTCGGAGCCGGCTTTTAAAAATTCTTTAAATCCAGGACGGCACAATGCGGCGCCATGGAGAGTCAGGGAGCGTTCTTGCAAGTTCTGCTGGTGGAAGACGATGCGATGCTGGGCGACGCCTTGCGCGCCAGCATGGCGCAGGCGGGCATGCGCGTGGACTGGGTGCGCGACGTGCCCGAGGCCCGGCTGGCGCTGGTCGACCACGGCTATGGCGCCGTGCTGCTCGACCTGGGGCTGCCTGGCGGCAGCGGCCTGGCCGTGCTCAAGCATCTGCGTGGACGCTATGACGCCACGCCGGTCCTCATCATCACCGCGCGCGACCGCCTGAGCGAGCGGGTGCAGGGGCTGGATGCGGGCGCCGATGACTATATCGTCAAGCCGTTCCAGCTGGACGAACTGCTGGCCCGGCTGCGCGCCGTCGTGCGCCGCAGCAGCAATTCGGTGGTCTCGGTCCTGCGCTGCCGCGACGTGTCGCTGGACCCGGCGCGGCGGGTGGTGACCCGCGCGGGCGCCGAGGTGACGCTCAGCGCCAGCGAATACCGCACCCTGCTGGCGCTGATGGAGCGCGCCGGCCAGACCGTCAGCCGCGAGCAGCTGGAATCCGCCGTCTACGGCGGCAGCGGCACCATCGAAAGCAATACCGTGGCGGTCTACGTGCACCAATTGCGGCGCAAGCTCGGCGAGGACCTGGTCGCCACCGTGCACGGGCTGGGCTATCGCATTGCCGCGGGGGACGCGCCATGAAGACGCTGCGCAAGCGCCTGACCGTCACGCTGCTGCTGACCTTGTTGTTGACCTGGGCCGCGGTGTTCCTGTGCCAGCAGTACGCCATGAACGAGGCGCGCACCGGCATCCGCGACCAGACCTTGGTCGACTCGGCCAACCAGACCATCCTGTCGCTGCGGCGCGGCCTGCTCGATGAGCGGCCGGACGAACGTTTCAAGTTGCCGCCGTCCAGCCATTTCCGTGGCGAGCGGACCACGGTGCAGATCTGGTCGCTGGCGGACCGGCGCCTGGCGCTGCGCTCGCCGGAATCGCCGGCCCAGCCGCTCAATCCGCATTTCGACGATGGTTTCCGCGACAGCGTGATCCATGGCGAGAGCTGGCGCGTGTATTCGCTCAGCGACGCCTCGGGCCAGGTGCAGGTGCAACTGGCCCGCGCCGACAGCGTGCTGCGGGCCGAGACGGTGGCCGCGTTCAAGCGCGGCCTGGTCATCGTTACCGCCTTGTTCCTGCTGCTGGCGGCGGCCACCTGGATCGTGGTGCGCCAGGCCTTCCGGCCGGTCAACCAGGCCGGCGAGGCGATCCTGCGGCGCGCGCCGTTCGATCTGGCGCCCCTGCCGCTGGACCGCCTGCCGGGAGAACTGCATCCCTACGTGCAATCCATCAACGCCCTGTTGCTGCGCCTGCAGGCTGCCATGGACCACGAGCGCCGCTTCCTGGCCGACGCCGCGCACGAACTGCGCACGCCGCTGGCGGCGCTCAGCGCCCAGACCGAAGTGCTGTTGCAACGCATCGCCGGCACGCCGGCCGCCGACGCCGCCCTGCCACTGCGCGCGGTGGCGCAGCGCACCGCCCGCCTGGCCGAGCAATTGCTGGACCAGGCGCGCATGGACGCGGCCAGCGAATCCGGCGCGGATTTCGGACCGGTGGCGCTGGATACGCTGGTGGTGCTGCTGGTGCGCGATTGCGAAGCGGCCGCGGCGCGCAAGCGCCAGCGCATCCAGCTGGACGTGCAGGCCTGCGGCGCGCGCGGCGACATGGACACGCTGGGGGTGCTGGTGCGCAACCTGCTCGACAACGCCCTGCGCTACACCCCCGAGGGCGGGCAGATCGCCGTGGCGTGTGGGCCGGGCGAGGGCGGCGGAGCCTGGCTGCGGGTGGCCGACGATGGCCCCGGCATCGCGCCGGCCGAACGCGCGCGGGTGTTCGACCGCTTCTACCGCGCCCCGGGCGCCAATGGCGGCGGCAGCGGCATCGGGCTGTCGCTGGTGGCGCAGATCGCCGCGCGCCATGGCGCGGTCGTGGCGTTCGCGCCAGGCCTGAACGGGCGCGGCGTGGGCTTGACTGTCACGTTCCCCGGCAACTTCGCGCCGGCCTGACGCTTGGCCGCCATGCACCGGGCGAGGGAACCTCGCCGGCTGCTTCGTTACTCACCGGGATGCGGGCAGCTCCCTGCCCGTGGACAACGATGCGCGGAGGAGTCCCATGAACGACATTGCGGCCTTGCGGTCAGGCGCGAATTATCTGCAGCATGAAGTTAGCGATTTGCAGGAAGACCATATCAAGACGGCCAACAATTACTCCCGGCTGGCCCAACTGCTTGACGGCATCGCCGCTTCGAAGCAGGAACACCGGACCAATCTTGAGGCGCAATACCCCACGGCGTTCCAGCCCGATGCCAGGAATGGCGAGGCGGTCGCCAAGGGCGCCGACGAAATCCTGCGGCAGCAGCGATTGGTCCACGAGTGCCTGTCCCTGGTGGGAGCGTTGAGCGAAGAAGAGCAGGTCCACGGCGAACAGCTCAATCGCGTCAACGAGCGCCTGCACGACGCCTTGGCGCTGGTCCGGCATGGTCATACGCCTTCGGTCGAGGATGCGACCCGGCTGCGCAGCCATCTGCAGGAAGTGCGCGACGACGTTTCCGCCATGGCCGACCGTCATCAGATGACGCTCCAGGCCAATGCCGCGTTGATGGAAATGATTGGCCAGTTGAAGGCCGAGGCGCCGAATGTGCCACCGCCGGTGCGGGATCCCCGGCAGGCCTTGGACAATATGCGGACGGAAGGGGATATCCAGATTCCCGTGGGCGGCACGGTGGCGCCATCCACCTCGGCGTTCCCCGTGCCGACCTTTTACGCGGTGAGCCGTCGTATCGAGGAGGGGTTGCAGCCTGGCAGCGAGTTGGGCTCGCGCGCCATCGTCAGTGCCGACGAGTCGAGCAGCCAGGTGGTCTGCAACAACCTGGTGCGTATTTCGGCGCAGGATCTCGAGGATCCCGCTCGCCTCGAGCGGGTGGTCCAATCACTCACCCACAATCCCGCCCGGGGCTGCTTTGCGGTCGCCGCGGAACGGCAGGGAGAGCTGACCGCGCCCTCGGAGCAGATATTGTCGGCTCGCATGTTCAACACCGCGATCCTCATCATCGATCCAAAGAAGCTCGACCAACAGGATCAGGAGGGCCTGGGCGGCCTGCTGCTCAATCCGACGGTCAGTACGGAATGCTCGGTGGCCAGGGTCGGCCAGGATGCGATCATTGCCGCGATCGTGCCGCGGCGAACGGGCGGCGACGTAGGCGTTCCCACCCTGCAGGTGGGCGACACGACCGCCAATTTCGAAATGCGCGTTGGCGGCGGCAGCACGGCATTCCACAACCTGACCATGCCTGACTACGCCCAGGGCCTGACCGACTTGCTGCGCGCCAATTCAGATCGGACGATGCTGATCCACCTGACGCGGTTCAAGTAAGCGCAGGGACCGCGCCCGCTCGGCCGCCTGTAGCGCGGCGGGGCGGGCGCGAGACCGCTGGGGCCTGACAGCCTTACTGATCCAGCTGGATCTTGGCGTCGGCCGCCACGTTTTTCCACTTCTTCACGTCGCTGGCGATCACGTTCTTGAATGCTTCCGACGTGCCGGCCACTACCGTGCCGCCCAGGCTGGCCAGCTTGGCCTTGACCTCGGGGTTGTTGAGCGCCTTGACCGAGGCGTCGTGCAGCTTCTGCGTCACGTCCGCCGGCAGGCCCTTGGGCGCCAGCAGGCCGTTCCAGGCGTTGGCCTCGTAGCGCGGCAGGCCGGCTTCCTTGAAGGTCGGCGTGTCGGGCAGTTCGGGCGAACGGGTGTCGGCGGCGATGGCGATGGGGCGGATCTGGCCGCCCTTGATGTACGGCAGCGAGGCAGGCACCGGCTCCCAGATCATCGACACCTGGCCGCTGATGACGTCGGTGAAGGCCGGGCCGGCGCCGCGATAGGCGATGTGCATGAGCTTGGCGCCCGTCATCGACTTCATCAGTTCCATCGCCAGGTTGCCCAGGCCGCCGGCGCCCGACGAGGCGTAGGTGTACTTGTCCGGGTTGGCCTTGGCGGCGGCGATCAGGCCGTTCAGGTCGGCGGCGGGGAAGTCCTTGGTCACGCTCAGCACGCCGGGAACGGTCACCAGCTGCGTGATGGCGGTGAAGTCCTGCGCCGCGTCGTAGGTCAGGTTCTTGTACACCGCCGGGTTGGTGCCGTGGGTGCTGGACGAGGCCAGCAGCAGGATGTAGCCGTCCGGCGCCGAATCGGCCACGAAGCGCGTGCCGATCGAGCCGCCCGCGCCGGCCTTGTTCTCGACCACCACGGTGGCGCCCAGTTCGGTGCCCAACTGCGCGGCGAACACGCGGCCGATGATGTCGGCGGTGCCGCCGGGGGCGAACGGCACGATCAGGCGCACGGGTTTGTTGGGGTAGTCGGCCTGCTGCGCCGAGGCCGCGCCCGCGATCAGCGAGGCGCCGCTCAGCAACGCCACGGCGATTGCGGTTTTGGTCAGTTTCATGGTGTCTCCAGGCGAAGGTTAGTCGAGGCCGTTGAGCCAGTCGACGATGAGTTCGGCGATGCGGTCGCTGTTGCGGTCCAGCATGCAGAAGTGGGAATTGCCGCCGATGCCGGCGGCGGGCAGGTCCAGCACGTCGGCGCGCCTGCCGGCCCGCCGCAGGGCGTCCCAGTAGGCGTCGGTCTGGGCGCGGTAGCGTTGCCAGGTGTCGTGCGGGTCGAAGTGGTCGCCCCATACCAGCAGGTGCGGGGGCAGGGGGCCGTCGACGTGTTCGGGCGTGCCGGTCGGTTCCACCGCCACCACCGCGCGGATCGGGCCGGGGCATTCGCGCGCCAGTTGCGTGGCGTAGCCCCCGCCCTGGCTGTGGCCGATGACGATGCAGGGGCCGGCCAGGTCCAGCAGTTCGCGATAGGCATCCAGCGCCATGGCGTCATGCGCCAGCCAGCGCGGCACGAACTGCTTGGCGAAGGTGTCGAAGGCCTCGGTGGGGAATTGCTGCGCCGCATGGACGCGGCGCGGCTGACCGGCGGGCGCGTAGCCGCCGGCCGGGCCGACGCGGAACAGGTGCCAGGCCTCTTCCTTGGAACGGAATATGGGCGCCGCGTCGTAGATCTGCGGGTACATCGCCCACGAGGCGCGGCCGCGCTCGGGCGCATCGGCCACGAACACGTCATAGCCGGATTGCAGCAGCCGCCAGAGCCAGCCCTGGCGGCCGTCGGGGGTGCTCTCCCATTGCGCGCCGGTCATGCCGCCGCCGTGCCACAGCAGCACCGGATGCGGGTGGCGCGGCTCGGCCAGGCGGTATTCCTGCACGTACAACTGGCCGGCGCAGTAGCTGCCGTTCATGTCGATGGCGCGCGCGGCGCCGTTGCCCACCACTTGCTTGCGCAGCACCGGCAGTCCGCTGGCCGCGACCTCGCGGCCGCCCAGGAAGTGGCTGCGCAGGGATTTCAGCAGGACGGGGGCGTGGGACATCGGCATCTCCAGAAGACGCCGTAATACTAGTTGTAACAAGCGCGGGGTTTGTGCAAAATGCGCAGGGCCTGTGCCGATCCGGCACAGCCACACAAAAAGAGGGGAGACGGATGGATATCAAGTGGCTGGAGGACTTCGTGGCGCTGTCAAAGGCGCGCAACCTGTTCCAGGCGGCCGAGGCGCGCAATGTCACGCATCCGGCCTTCGGGCGCCGCATCAAGGCGCTGGAGGACTGGGCCGGCGTGCCGCTGGTCGAGCGCGGCCACCAGGTGTCGGCGCTGAACGCGGCCGGGCGCAGCATGCTGGCGGCCGCCATCGACGTGCTGGACATCCTGCGCGAGACGCGCCAGGGCCTGCAGAAGCCGGAACAGGAGCGTGTCCGCCGCATCGCCATCGCCTCCGGCAAGACGCTGGCGCATTCGGTGCTGCCGGGGCTGATGGCCAGGGTGCAGCAGGGCATGCAGCCGTTCCAGCTGAAGGTGGTCACCACCACGCTCAACTTTGGCATCGACATGCTGGCCGACGGCGAGGTCGATTTCCTGCTGTGCCACGCGCACGAGCCGCTGTACGCGCAGATCGACAACCCCAACTACCGCTTTCGCCGGGTCGGCGCCGACAAGCTGGTGGCGGTCAGCGCGCCGCTGGCGCCGGGCAGCCGCCATCCGCGCCATGCCGTGCCCAAGCTGGCCTCGGATCCGGCCGTGCCGTTCCTGGCCTACGCCGACAGCATGTCGCTGGGCCGCATCCTGCGCGATCGCCTGCGCGGCCTGTGCGTGCCGGCGCGGTTGCAGGCCATGTATGAATCCGACCTGGCGGACGCGCTGCATGCCATGGCGCGGCAGGGCTTCGGCCTGGCGTGGCTGCCCCACACGCTGGTCGAATCCGACCTGCGCGCCGGCGCCCTGGTGCGCGCCGACAGCGCGCGCAACGACATCCACATGGAGATCCGGCTGTACCAGTCGGTGGATAACGCCAAGCCGCTGGCGCGCCAGGTGTGGAGCCGGATCGAGGCCTACGCGGCGCGCTAGGGGCGAAGGGCGGCGCCAGCCGGCACTGTTTTTCCGGCGCCGCGCGGCAAACAGGGACAAAAGATGCCGGCGGCGCCCGGCAGGCATAAAATGGCGGATTATTCCGCTTCCCGACCACAGGATCCCGCGCCATGAACGCACGCATCCCCGACGACGCACTTCCTCCTACCCTCGATCCGAAGGCTCTGCAGGCTTTTGTGGACGACAAGTGGGACAACGAGATCATCCCCGCGCTGACCGACTACATCGCCATCCCGGCCAAGAGCCCGGCGTTCGACGCCGACTGGGAAAAGAACGCGTTCATCGAGCGCGTGGTGCGCGACGCGGCGCAGTGGGTCGAAGCCCAGAAGGTCTCGGGCCTGAAGCTGGAAGTGGTGCGCCTGCCCGGCCGCACGCCGGTGATCTTCTTTGACGCGCCCGCCACCCGCAGCGACAACGGCGACACCGTGCTGCTGTACGGCCACCTGGACAAGCAGCCGGAATTCTCGGGCTGGCGCGCCGGCCTCGGCCCCTGGACCCCCAAGTACGAAGACGGCAAGCTCTACGGCCGTGGCGGCGCCGACGATGGCTACGCGGTTTACGCCTCGCTCACCGCCATCATGGCGCTGGACAAGCAGGGCATCCCGCGCCCGCGCTGCGTCGGCATCGTCGAGACCTGTGAGGAATCCGGCAGCTACGACCTGCTGCCATACGTCGACGCGCTGCGCGACCGCCTGGGCAACGTGGCCCTGGTGGTGTGCCTGGATTCGGGCGCCGGCAACTACGACCAGCTGTGGATGACCACCTCGCTGCGCGGCATGGTGTCAGGCACGCTGGAAGTGCAGGTGCTGGACGAAGGCGTGCACTCGGGCGACTCCAGCGGCGTGGTGCCGTCGTCGTTCCGCATCCTGCGCCACCTGCTGGACCGCCTGGAAGACAGCGCCACCGGCCGCCTGCTGCCGCAGAGCCTGCACTGCGAAATTCCCGCCGACCGCATCGAACAGGTGCACGCCACCGCCCGCATCCTGGGCGACGAAGTGTGGCGCCGCTTCCCCTGGAGCTGCGGCGCCGACGGCGGCTTCGTGCTGCCCATGACCACCGAGCCGGAACAGGCCCTGTTGAACCGCACCTGGCGCCCGACACTGTCGGTGACCGGCGCCGAAGGCCTGCCGCCGCTGTCCAGCGCCGGCAACGTGCTGCGCCCGCGCACCGCCTTCAAGCTGTCGCTGCGCCTGCCGCCGCTGGTCGACGCCGTCGCCGCCTCGGAGGAAATCAAGGCCCTGCTGGAAGCCGACGCGCCCTACAACGCCAAGGTCCTCTTCAAGGCCAACGAAGGCGCCGCCACCGGCTGGAACGCGCCGGCCTCGGCGCCGTGGCTGACCCAGGCGCTGGATGCCGCCTCGCAGCAGTACTATGGCGCGCCCTGCGGCTACATCGGCCAGGGCGGCACCATTCCGCTGATGAGCATGCTGCAGAAGGGCTTCCCCAAGGCCCAGTTCATGGTGTGCGGCGTGCTGGGCCCCAAGTCCAACGCCCACGGCCCGAATGAATTCCTGCACGTGCCCTACGGGAAGAAGCTGACCGCCGCGGTCGCGCAGACCATGGCGGCGATGCCGGCGGCCTGATCGGCGTTGGCGCAGGAAAGAAAGCCCGGCCTGGCCGGGCTTTTTTCATGGCGTCGCGGCGGCGCCGCGCGCCGAGGGGCGGAAGACCACGTGGAGCGAAGCGTTGGAGGTCACGCGCAGGATCACGTTCGCGCGCGGGCGGCCTGAAAGACGGTGGGCAAGCCGCCGCAGCAACAGCCGCAGCGAGACAAGCACGAACGCGGCTTCCACGAACACGAGGGTGAGCAGCGTGCCGGGAGATTCATTTTGGGGGGCGAGCCGCACGACGCTGTGCAAGCCGTCGTCGGCCAGCAACGCCTGCATGCGCGCCGTCAGGCTATTCATGGCATCGATGTTCTCGATGTAGAAGTCTTCGCGTCGCCGTAGCAGCGCCGCCAGCGCTTCGTCGGACAGGTGGTCGGCGAAATAGGTGAGCGCGATGGCCATCCGGTTCTCTCGTGGGGGGGCGTGGCGCCACGCTAGCACAGCCCCGTCTCGCGGCGCCACAGGCGCCGGCGATGTCGGACGAAAGGTGGACGGTGAGCGCGACCGTCAAGGGCGCCCCGGCCGCCGCCGTCACAGCGTCCGCACCAGCGCCATCGCCGCGAACAGCGCCGCCAGCCCCATCCCGAGCGACAGGCCGGCGTACAGCAGCGCGGTGCCGATGCGACCCTGTTCCACATGCAGCGCGGTCTCCAGCGCGAAGGTCGAAAAGGTGGTGAAGCCGCCGACAATGCCGGTGGTCAGGAACAGCCGGGTCGGCTGCGACACCGAGAACTTCAGCGCCAGCAGTTCGGTGATCAGCCCCATGACGAAGCAGCCGATCACGTTGGTGGCCAGGGTGGCGTAGGGGAAGGCGATCCAGCCCAGGCGCAACGCGGCCAGGCTCATGCCGTAGCGGGCGGCCGAGCCGAGGCCGCCACCGATGAAAACCAGCAATAGATTCAAGATTTCTCTCCAGGTGAAACGATGGAGAGCAACAGCCTGGGGCTTGTCCACGGGCCGCGCCGGTTGAAGGCGCGGGCGGCCTGCGACGAGGTCGCGGCCCGAAAAACAAGAAACCCGCCGCGGCGGGTTTTGTCCGGACGGCACCCGCTGCGGGCATGTTGCCCGGTCAGCAGGAGCCATCAGCCGAGGGATCGGCGGTTTTGGGAAGCTCCATTCCCATTGCGATCGATTGTATCCCAGGCGCGGCGGCAGGGCGTTGGCCCAGGGTGAACCCGGTCGCGGGGCCTTCCACCGGGTCGCCTATACTCGCGTTTTGCCAGGATGACCCGCCATGATTTCCACTTCCGACGCCTACGCCAACGTGGTTGCCGAAACCCGCCATTGGCTCACCCAGGCCGTGATCGGCCTGAATCTCTGTCCGTTCGCCAAGGCGGTCCAGGTCAAGGACCAGATCCGCTTTGCCGTCAGCGATGCGACCGATGCCGAAGGCGTGTTGACCGACCTGCAGGACGAGCTGGCGCTGCTGGCCGAGGCCGATCCGGAAAAGATCGACACCACGCTGCTGATCATCCCCGACGCGCTCGATGATTTCCTGGAGTTCAACGACTTTGAGGACCTGTCGGACCGCCTGCTCAAGCGCATGCGTCTGGTGGGCGAGCTGCAAGTGGCCACGTTCCACCCCGGGTTCCAGTTCGCCGACACCCAGCCGGACGATATCGAGAACTACACCAACCGCTCGCCGTATCCCATCCTGCACCTGCTGCGTGAAGACAGCATCGACCGCGCGGTCGAGTCCTTCCCCGACGCCGCCGAGATTTACGAGAAGAACATCGACACGATGCAGCGGCTGGGGCTGGAAGGCTGGAAGCGGCTGATGAGCAAGCCCTGAGGCGGGCTTTGCTCCCGTTCCAGGCGGGCCTCTCCTGCGCGGGGCCGCGCAGGCGCGCGGCGCTGGGTCGAACCCGGCACCGGGATATCCCTAGATAGCCCCCGCGCCATATTGCATACAAGATACCGTCATTGAGACCCCCCGCCGTTCGGCGGGCGGCCTGTGCTTCCTTCCCCCTTGTTCATCGCATGGCTCGCGCGGCCGCCTGTCGCGCGGACGTCGTGCGCGCCTGTCTGGAGAGAGCCTTATGCCGTTCACCCGCCGCCACGCCCTGGGCGCGCTTGCCGCGCTGCCGTTGCTGCCTCGCCTGGCGCTTGCCCAGGCCCAGGCCAATTTCCCCACCCGCCCCGTGCGCCTGCTGGTCGGCTTCGCGCCCGGCGGCCTGACCGACATCGCCGCCCGCGCGCTGGCCGAGCGCATGGGCAAGATCCTCAAGGGCAGCGTGGTGGTCGAGAACCGGCCGGGCGGCCAGGCCATCATCGCCACCGTGGCGGTGGCGCGGGCCGAGCCGGACGGCTACACGCTGGGCTTTGCCGGCACCAACGGCATGATCCTGAACCCCTTGCTCTACAACAACCTGCCGTACCAGCAGTCGGACTTCAAGCAGCTGGGGTCGATGGGCAAGTCGCCGATGCTGCTGATCGTGCATCCGGCGCTGGGCGTCAAGAACGTGCAGGAATTCATCGCGCTGGCCAAGAAGAAGCCGGGCGACATCACCTGCGCCCATGCCGGGCGCGGCGTCATCAACCACCTGGCGCTGCTGCACTTCCAGTCCAAGACCGGCACGCAGTTCCAGGACGTGCCCTACAAGGGCAGCGGCCCGGCGCTGCTGGACCTGATGGCCGGCACGGTGCAGAGCACCTTCGATTTCCCGACCTCGGCGCTGCCCAACATCCAGTCCGGCAAGCTGCAGGTGCTGGCGGTGACGGCCGACCAGCGCCTGTCGAGCCTGCCCGACGTGCCGACCATGAAAGAGGCTGGCGTCGATGGCTTCGAGCTCTACACCCGCATGATGATCTCGGGGCCGGCGGCAATGCCGGCGGCGGTCGCCGCGACGCTGGAGAACGCGGTGCGCGAAGGCACGCGCGACCCCAGCCTGGTCAAGCAGTTCGCCGAGCAGGGGGTGACCGTGGAGTTCACCTCGTCGGCCGACCTGGACCGGGTCATTGCCGAAGAGTCCGCCCTGTGGGCGGGCGTGATCCGCGCCAACAACGTGCCCAAGACCGACCTGAAAGGCTGAGGACGCGCCATGACCGAACAAGCCCGCATCACCGTAAGCCCCGAATCCGCGCTGATCGACGTGCCGCGCGAGATCCGCATCGACGGCTTTCCCGCCTACGCCTTCGTCACCGTCACGGCCCGCATGTCGATGAGCGGCGTGCCGTGGCGTTCGCAGGCGGTGTTCATGGCCGGCCACGACGGCAGCCTGGATCTGGCGCGCGATTGCCCGGTGTCCGGCAGCTATGCCGAGCCGTCCGCCATGGGACTGGTGTGGTCGATGACCTGCGAGGAGATGGACCGGGTGGTGTTCCCGCCCGATCGCACCGAGCCGCTGGTGATCGACCTGCACGCCACCGACGGCCAGCGTGAGGCCACCGCGCGGCTGGTGCAGACCTTCGTGGCCGAAGGCGTCACGCACCGCGCGGTGCGCGAGCAGGTCGGCGGCATGACGCTGTCGGGCGAGCTCTACACGCCCGCCGGCCCCGGCCCGCACCCGCTGGTGATCTACATGAACGGCTCGTCCGGCGGCGTCAACGCGCCGCGCGCGGCGCTGTTCGCGGCCCGCGGCTACCAGTGCCTGGCGCTGGCCATCTTCAACTACGACGGCCGGCCCAAGTACCTGAACGACATGCCGCTGGAGTACTTCGAGCACGCGCTGCGCTGGGCCCGCGCCGAACTCAAGCCGCGCGACGGCTTCGTGGCGCTGTCCGGCATCAGCCGCGGCGGCGAGACCTCCTTGCTGGTGGCGTCGCACTATCCCGACCTGGTGAGCGCGGTGGTGGCCTACGTGCCGTCGCCGGTGACGCACGGCGTGGTCAGCGCGGGCGAGCCCGGCACGGGACGCAATGCGCAGGTATGGCGCAAGGGCGGCGAGCCCTTGCCGCACCTGTGGCAGGACAACCCCAGCGCCGATTGGGAGGCGGCCTACGCCTCGGATCCGCCGTACCGGCAGACCCATGCGTTCCTGAGCGCCAGCCGCGATGCCGCCGCGTTCGAACGCGCCCGCATCCCGGTGGAACGCTATCCGGGCCCGGTGCTGCTGGTGAGCGCGTCGGACGACGGCTTCTGGCCCAGCACCGCGTATTCCGAGATCGTCATGCGCCAGCGCGAGGCGCACGGGCTGCCCACGTCGCATTACGTCTGCAAGGGGGCCGGGCATCATGTGCACTATCCGTGTCTGCCGGCCACGCTGATCAGCAAGCCGCACGCCATGTCCGGCCTGTTGCTGGACGCGGGCGGCACGCCGCCGGCCAACGCGGCCGGCAATGAGGGGTCCTATCGCGCGGTGCTGGCCTTCCTGGCGCGCGCGACCGGGCAAGCGTCATAACGCGCACGGCCCCGACCGGCGAGGCCGGCGGGGCCGTGGGGCGCGGGCTGGCGCGTGCGCCGGCCCTTGAGCGTTCCAGAAGATCACGCCTCGGCGGCGGCTTCCTCGGTCGCGGCGACAGGCTGCACCTGATCGATCAGGCTGGGCCAGGTGTTGATCGACAGCAGGTGGCAATAGACCAGCGGCAGCCAGCCATTGGCGCGCCAGCGCAGGAATTCCGCTTCCGGCAGCTTGTTGAACTTGGCTTCGTCGATCACCTTGAAGCCGGACATGGCCAGGCGCTGGCCGTCGGCCAGGGTGATGTCGGCGCGGTTCTCGATCAGCAGGTCGGCGTCGGCCAGGGCGCGCGCGAATTCCAGCGTGTAGGCGTGCTGGTTCTGGTAGTCGCGGCAGAATTCCAGGGCGCTGCGGGCCAGCGCGGTCGGCTCGCCGGCCTCGTCGAAGAACGGGTTGTCACGGCCCTCGACCACCGCGGCGGCCTTCTCGTCGACGCACAGCGTGTACTGGCTGCGGTCTTCGTTCTCCATGAAGATGAAGGGATAGCGGCGCACGTAGGCCGGGATGTAGGTGCCGGGGCGCCATTGGCCCTGCGCGTCGACGAACAGGTTTTCCTGGCCGCGCACGCCCAGCACGGCGACTGGCGTGGGCTGCTCGCCATCGGTGAAGACGATGGGGAAGTGGCGGCACGCGGTCGGCAGCTCGGTGGCCACCAGCGGCACGGCGTTGGTCTTGGCGGCGTAGGCGAAGCCGGTATTGCCGGCCAGCGACAGGTTGGCGTGCACGCCGGCGGCGAGCGGACGGGGTTGTTCGTAGAACAGGGGAAGCGAGGTCTGCGTAGTCATGGTGTTCGGGTCAGAGAGTTTGGGATTGGGTCTCGGTGTCGCGGCGCGCGTCGTCGGATGACGGGTTGCCCTCGACGGCCGGGCGCTGCGGATTGCCCCCGGTCGTTTGCAGCACCGGGTTGTTGCCGTTCGGCACGGTCAGGACCGCATTGTCGCCGGAAGGCAGCTGCCAGGAAAAGGCCGAAGCCACCTTCAGCACCTGCGGATCGGCATACGCGCCCAGCGCGTCGGGGCCAAAGCCCTTGGAAGGGACGGTACCCTGGAACAGCGGGTTGGCGTTGGGGGTGGTCGGGATCACCGTGCGCGGCGCGGTCACCGCGGCCAGCCGGTCGATCACGTCGGTCGGACCCCAGGTGGCGCCGTTCATATAGTACGGCGCGCCGACCAGCGAGCTGCGGACCATGGTGGCGGCCATCGAACCGGTCTTGCCGCCGATGGCGCCCCACATGTCGGCCGAGCCGGCGTTCGGCACGGTCAGGCTGGCCACGTCCAGCTTGTGGCTCGGGTCGGCGTCGTTCAGGCCGATGCGCAGGGCGCCCACGCCGGAGGCCAGCGTCAGCGAGGTCTGCGGGCCGCTCAGGCCGACGGCGGTGATGTCGCCGTTGGTCTGGATGACCGCGTTGCCGCCTTGCAGCTTCGCCGGCACGCCCAGGTTGATGGGACCCTGCGTCACCAGCAATTGCGCCGGCAGCGTCAGCCCGGCGCCGCCGGTCTGAGTGAAGCCGGTGGCGGCCTTTACGGTGCTGCCCGCGCCAAAGGACGTGGTGCCGGTCGGGCTGGTGTTGGCGATGCGGATCGAACCCGTGTCGGCGGTGACGTTCTTGCCGAACGACAGCGTGCCGCCCGAGATGTCGATGCCGTCCGGGCCGGAGGCGCGCACCGCGCCGTTGTAGCTGGCGGTCTTGGCTTCCAGCTGCTGCACGCGATAGGCGCTGACATCGCCGTTGAACACGATGGTGTCGACGGCGCGCAGGGTCAGCGAACCCAGGCCGGTGGCGTCGCCCGCGACCTGGATGTTCTTGCCGGCGTTGACGTTCAGGTTGTTGCCGTTGCCGCCGTCCAGCTTGCTGCCCAGGATCACCGAGCCGGTGTCGCTGGTCAGATCGCGGTCGCCCTTCAGGGTCACGGCGCCGTTGTAGACCTGGTCGCCCGTGGTGTGCGTCTTGCCGCCGCCCAGGGTGGTGGCGCCGCTGACGGCCACGGTGCGCAGCGGCGTGGTGGCGCCGACGTCGCCCTGGATGTCGGCATTGCCGGCGATGATCAGCCCTTGCTTGCCCGATTCGGTGCCGTCGACGCCGGCCTTGAGCTGCACGTTGGTGCCGCTCAGGGTGGTGTCCACGCCGCTCAGGATGACGTGCTGGCCGTATTGCTGCGTGCCGGTGGTGTCCACCGAGGCGCCGTTGATCAGCACGTCGCCGTTGCCGCCGGTCTGCACCGAGGCGGCGCGCACCGGGCCGTCCAGCACGATGTCGCCCGCGGCGCTGACCTTCAGGTCGCCCAGGCGCGAGCCCTGGCCGACCGGGCCGGAGAAGGTCACCTCGCCTTGATTGGCCACGACCGTCAGGCCGTGGCCGCCATCGACCGCGCGGTCGAAGCCGATGTCGCCCTGGCGGCTGGTCACCGACACGTCGCCGCCCACGGTCACGTTGCCCTGGTACGACTGCTCGCCGTCGGTGACGATGCTGCCCGCGCCCAGCGTGGCGTTGCCCTTGACCGTCAGGCTGGCCAGCGGGTCGTTGGCGCCCAGCGGCCCCTTGAGCACGGCGTTGCCATCGATGGTCAGGTCGTGCTTGCCGTCGCCGCCGCCCAGCAGGCTGACGGTGCTGCCCTTGAGCACGGTGTCGGTGCCGAACACCGCGCGTTCGCCGTAGGATTGCGTGCCGGTGGTGTCCACCAGGCCGCCGTTGATCGCCACGGTGCCGCCGGCGCTGGTGCCGACCGAGGCGGCGTATACGGCCTTGTCGAAGGTGGTGGCGCCGTCGCTGTTGACGACCAGCGCGCCCAGGCGGCCCGTGGTGGCGTCGCCGACCTGTTCGGCAAAGCGCACGGCGCCGGCGCCGCTGCTGACCGTCAGGCCGCTGCCGTTGCCGCTGGTGACCGTATCGTTGAAGGTCACCTTGGCGTTGGCGGTGCTCAGCTGCGCATTGCCGGACAGTTCGACCTTGCCCAGGTAGGACTGTTCGCCCACCGTCTTGAGCGGGCCGCCGCCGAGCGTCGCGTCGCCGTCGACGGTCAGGTAGGCCAGGCGGCCATTGGCGCCGGCGCCCACCGGGCCGTTGATCGTGGCCGGGCCTTCGATGGTCAGGCCCTGGCGCTCATCGGTCGAGTTCGCGCCGCCGGCCAGGGTGACGCTGGCGCCCTTGAGCGTGACGTTGGCGCCCAGCGTGACCAGTTCGCCGAACCGCATGACGCCGGTGGTGTCGATGCGCTCGCCGCTGATGGTCACGGCGCCCGGGTCATCGGTCTGCACCGATGCCGCGTAGACCGCGCCATTGAAGGCGGTCGTGCCGGCCGTGTCGACCGTCAGGCTGCCCAGGCGTTGCGTGGCGCTGCCGACCGCGTCGAAGCTGACGTCGCCGCCGGCCGTGGACACGACGTGCAGGTCATGCGTGCCGTCCAGCGCGCCGTCGAAGGCCACGCCGCCGGTGGTGGCGCTCAGCGTGTGGTCGCGGACCAGCGTGACGGGGCCCTTGTAATGCTGGTTGCCGGTGGTGGCGATGCTGCCCGCGTTGAGCGTGGCGGCGCCGTCCAGTGTCAGGCTGGCCAGCTTGGTGGTGGCGCCGATGGCGCCGGTCAGCAGGGCCGTGCCGTCGATTTCCAGCGCATGGGCGCCGTCGACGCCGTTGGCCAGGGTGACGGTGGCGCCGGTCAGCACCGCATCGTCGCCCAGCGTCACGTGGCCGACGTAGGTCTGCGTGCCGCTGGTGGTGACGCTGCCGCCGTTGATGGCCGTGCCGCCGGTGCCCGCCTGGTTGAGCGAGGCGATGTCGACCGCGCCGCCGTAGGTGGTGGTGCCGCTGCTGGTGACGGTCAGCGCGTTGGCGCCCGACATGGCGCCCGTGAAGGCGACCGCGCCGCTGCCGGTGGTCACGCTCACGGTGCTGGCCAGCGTGGTGGCGCCGTCGACGCCGAAGGCGCCGTTGGCGGTGGTGTACGCGCCGCGCAGCGTGGTGGCGCCGTTGTACTGCTGGGCGCCGGTGGTGGCGACCTGGCGCAGGTCGATGTTGTTGCCGGTGATGGTCAGGCTGGCCAGGTTGGAGGCATTGCCGCCCAGCGTGACGTCGCCGTCGCCGGCCACGATCACCGCCTGCTGCGCGCCGCCGTTCAGCGTGCCAGAGAGGGCGACGCCGCCGTTGGCGCCGTTGGCCGTCAGGGTGCGCGTGCCGCCGGCCAGCGTGGCGTTGCCGGTGATGCCGATGGCGCTGCCGGTCAGGTCGCCGTTGAGGGTGACGTTGCCGGTGTAGGTCTGGCTGCCGCTGGTGTTGGCGGCGGCCATGGCGATGGCCGCGCCGCTCACGGACAGGTCATGCGCGTCGGCGCTGGCGATGTCGTGGCTGACAGTGACGTTGCCGGCACTGGAGGCCAGCGCGACGTCGCCGCCGTTGCCAGCCGACAGGCCGACCGTGCTCGCCAGGTTGCCGGCGGAGGCGATGCCGATGTTGCCGTCGGCCGTCGCGACGCGGCCCAGCGTCAACGGACCGGAGGCGTCCACATAGATGTCGCCGCTGCCCAGTACATTGGCCTTGAGGTTGCGGGCCGACGTGGTGAAGTGGTCGGCCTGGGTGCCGATGCCGGTCTTGCTGGTCAGGTCCAGGCTGTTGGCCGTGAGGCTGTTGTCCAGTCCCAGCAGCGAGCCCTCGGCGGCGCTCAGGATCACGGTGCCGCTGGCGGCGCCGGCGTTGACGATGCCGATCTCGACATCGCCGTGCTGCGAGGTCAGCGCGATGGTGCGGTTGCTGCCGGCGGCGGTGGCCGAGGCGTTCAGCGAGCCGGTGGCCGTGGCGCTGATGTCGCCGTTGGCGGCGCTCAGCGATGCGTCGAGCGCGCCGGTGTTGGTCAGCATCAGGTTGGCCGGCGTGCTGGTGCCGGTCAGGCTGGCCCCGATGGTGCGGGCTTCGGTCACCAACGTGGTGTTGCCGCCCGCGGCGCCGCTGCTGAAATTCAGCGTGGTGCCCTTGACGTTGATCGTGCGCGGCGTGGCGCCGGCCGCCACCACGTCCTGCGTGCCCTTGAGCGTGATGGTGCCGTTGGCCTGCACGCCGGCGCTGGCCAGCGTCAGCTTGCCGCCCGAGGACAGCAGCAGGTTGGCGGCGGTGTTCGACATGCCGCCGCTGGCGTCCAGATCGCCGGCCGTGGTCAGGTAGATCGAGCTGTTGGCGCCGCTCTGCTGGATGTTGCCGCTGTTGGCGCTGAGGGCCCGCGTGCCGATGTTGTTGACCACGATGACCGCGCCGTCGGCGGCGGTCGACAGGTTGCCCAGGGCGCCGAGGTTGGTGCGCAGCGCGATGCCGCCCGAGCCATTGCCCGGGTAGGCGGCCGAGCCGATGCTGCCGCCGGCGACGGCCGTCAGCGTGTTGCCCAGGACCAGGTTGTTGGCCACCGCGCCCAGGATGGAGCCGGCCGCATTCAGGCTGATGTCGCCGCCCGCCGAGGCGTCGATCGTGTTGACCGACAGGTCGCCGCTGGTGGTGGCGATCGAGATGTTGTTGCTGGCCGAGCCGTTGCGGCTGATGGCGCTGGTGACCAGGGTGGGGCCGGCGGTGGTGATGCCGATCGCGCCGTTCTGGGTGATGACCGATGCCAGCGTGGTGCCGGCCGCGCGGTTGTCGTTCAGGTAGATCGAGCCGGCGCCGGTGACTTCCGCGGTGATGTTGGCGGCGGTCGTCTGCAGGTTGTCGGGCGAGCCGGCGGCGCCGCCGATGCCCGCGCCGGCCTTGAGCACCACGTTGTTGCCGATGATGCGCGTGGATTCCTCGCGGTCGTCGACGATGGTGCTGCCCGCCTTGCTGAAGTCGATATTGACGCTGCCGGCGCCGGCGTCGATGTTGCCGGCCACCAGCTGGCTGTTGGCGCCGTTGCCGGTGATCTTGATCGCGCCATTGGACGAGATCGCGTTGGCGATCTGCAGATTGCCGGCGGCGGCGATGTCGATGATGTTGCCCGACAGGTAGGAGTAGACGGAGTTGTTGTCCGCCGCCAGGTACATGCCGCCGCTGGTGGTGGCTTCGACGCGCTGGCCGGTCGCGTTGATGCGGCCGTTGCTGGCGCCGATGGCGTTGGCGGCGTTCAGCGCCACGCCGTAGGCCTTGACGGTGGCGCCGGCCGCGTCGGCCAGGATCGAACCGTTCTCGGCGTTGAGCGTGACCTGGCCGTGGTTGGCGCCGGCCTGCACGTTCTTGACCGTGATGTTGCCCGAGGTGGTCTTGACCGAGATGTCGTTGCCGGTGGCGTCGGTGCCCGAGGTGACGCTGGTCAGCGCCAGGCTGCCGTTGCCGGTGATGCGCGTTTCGCCATTGGCGACCGAGGTCGTCAGGCCGCCCAGCAGGTTGCCGCTGCTCTCCAGGTAGAGCGAGCCGTCGCCGGTGACGGTGGCCGACACCGGGCTGTTGGGCGCGGCGATCTTGATGGCGGCGTCGCGCGTGCCGATACCGTTCTGCGCCGTCAGCGTGATGGCGCCGGCGCCCGCGCCCGAGAGCGTGCCGCCGCCGTACAGGATGCTGCCGGTCTGGGCGTTCAGGGTCAGGGCGTTGCCGGTGCCATAGCTGACCGTGCCGACCAGGATGTCGCCCGTGGTGGTGGTGACCGACAGGTCGCCGCCGGCGCGCAGGTTGCCCAGGTTGATCGAGCCGGTCTGCTTGAGCCAGATGCCGCCCGAGGCGGTGGCGGCGATGTTCTTGACCTGGGTGTTCAGCGCCAGGCCGGACGAGCCGATGGTGTTGGGCGTGTCGCCCGACCCGGTGGACAGCGTCAGGTCGCCGGCGACGATCTTCGAGGAGGCGTTCAGGCCCTGGATCGAGCCGCCCGTGTAGTAGTACGGATTGGTCGACAGGGTCACCGAGCCGTTCTGCGTGACGTCGATGTCGTGCAGCCTGATCGCGCCCACGGCCTGGTAGGTGAAGTTCAGGCCGGTGGTGTCGCGCACCGTGGTCAGGGTGGTGACGTTGCCGGTGTCGGCGCCGCTGAACGTCAGGTTCTGGGCATCGATGGTCAGGAAGCCGGCGCTGCCCAGGTTCGAGCCCTGCGCGTTGGTGCGGATGATGGTCAGGTCGGACAGGTCGGCCAGGTTATCGACGTAGATGCTGCCCGGCGTGGCCATCGTCAGCTTGCCGGTGTTCAGGTGCAGGCGTGCCGAGTTGGACGCGCCGATCGTCGCGGCCGTGCCGTAGTTGGCCGTCAGGTTGACGCTCTTGCCGGTGACCAGGTTGCTGTTGTTGATGCCGGTGATGCTGCCGCGCGCGGTCGACAGGGTGACGGCGCCGTCGGTGGACGTGACGGTGCCAACGGTCAGGTTGCGGCCGTTGCTGCCGGTGTCGGCGGCCAGCGTGATGTCGCCGGCCGCGGTAACCGAGGTTGCCTGCAGGCCATAGGTCTCGTTCAGCGCGATGCTGCCATCGGCGCGGTCGGTCTTGGTGGCGCTGAGCGTGACCGTGGTGGTGCCGCCGTTCAGGGCATTGGTGCGGATGGCGCTCTTGTTGCCGATCGAGCCGTTGGCCGTCAGGTTGACGGTGGTGGCGTTGTTGATCGTGCCGCTCAGGATCGAGCCGCCCGTGTTGTTGACCGAGAAGGCGTTGCCATTGGTGTTGACCGTGCCCAGCTCGATGTCGCCGACGGTGTTGCTGACCGAACTGGCGCCGGTCGAGGTCAGGCTCGGCAGGCTGGTGTTGCCCTCCACCGTGATGAAGGCGCCGCCGTTGTCGGCGCGGCCGCTCAGCGTGCTGACGCGGGTGTCGATGGCGTTGCCGGCGCCGGCGGCGCCGATGGCGTTGGCCGCCGTCAGGGTCAGGCCGGCCGCGTCGATCTTGGTGTTGGCGTCGCCGTCGCCCAGCAGCGAGCCGCCGCGCGAGTTCAGCACCACGCTGTCGTAGCCGATGTTGATCGCGCCGACCGTAATGGTGCGGTCGCTGGTCACGCTCAGGTTCAGGCCGCCCTTGTCCTCGACCTTGGTCAGGACCAGGCCGGCGCTGCTGCCGCTGCCGCCGTCCGCTGCCTGGAACACGATGTTGCCGCCGTCGCGCGTGGGCGAGTTGATGCTGTAGCTGCGCGCGCTGTTGCCGGTGGAATACAGCGTCAGCGCGTCGATGTGGCGGTCGGAGTCGATGTACACATCGCCGGCGTTCTGGATGTTCACCAGCGGCGCCGACAGGTTGATCTCGCGGCCCACGGCGCCGATGGCGCCCGAGCCCTGGGTGGTGATCTGCACCGACGCGGCGGTGATGCGCTGGTTGTCGTCGGCGCTGCCCAGGATGCTGTTGTTGCTCGACAGGCGCACCGTGCCGTTCTCGGTGGTGTCGATGATGCCGATGTCCTGGCCAACGTTGCTCGACAGCATCAGGTTCAGCCCGGTGTTGTCGCGCACTTCGTTGACCTGCAGGCGGCTGCCGTTGTGGGCCACGTCGAACAGCAGTTCGTTCGACACGATCTGGTAGGTGGCCGCCGACGAGCCGGTGGCGTACAGCGACAGGCTGGCCAGGTCGCGGTCGTTGTCCAGGTAGACGTGGCTGCCGGCGGTCAGGTACAGCTCGCCGGTGGTGGTGTGGATCGAGCCCGAGTTGTCGCCCGACGCCACGCCGATCTGGCCGCTGGCGCCCAGCGTGACCACGTCGCCGGTGATGTGCGAGGTCGGCGTCAGGTTCAGGATGTGGGTGTTCGAGCCAAAGGCGCCCAGGCTCACGGTGTTGGCCGGGCCGACGTCGACGTTGCCGACGTACAGCGTGCGGTCGCCATTGAACGAGAAGTTCAGGCCGGTCAGGTCGCTGACCTCGGTCATGGTGTAGACGCCGGCGTCGGTGACGTTGAACGTCAGGCCCTTGGCCGCCACCTGCACCACGTTGTCCACGGCGCTGTTGGCGTGGTTGGCGGTGATGTTCAGCGAGAACAGGTCGCTGGCGTTGTTTATGTACAGGTTGCCGCCCGACTGCGTGGTCAGCTGGCGGGTGTCGGTCTGCATCGCGTTGCCGGCGGCGCCGATCGACTGCGTGGCGGTCAGCGTCAGGACCGGCGTGACGAAGCGGCCGGCGCCCTGCGTGATCGAGCCGTTGGTCACGTTGACCTGGGCCGAACTGGTGGCGCTGTTGTCCAGCAGCGTCAGGTTCTTGTTGTTCGACACCCACAGGCTGCCGCGGACGTTGGACGAGAGCGAGTCGACGCTGACGAACAGCGGCTGGTTGGTGGCGTAGGTGCCCGTGACCGAACCGGCGTTCAGGGTCAGTGCGCCGGTGGTGATGTTGGGCGAGCTGGCGCTGGAGCTGTTGCCATAGATGGTGCCGTTGCTCGCCAGCGTCACCGAGCCGCCGGCGGCGGTGCTGACGTTGTTGACCGTCAGCGCGCGGTCCGACGAGATCGACAGCGCCAGGTTGCCGGTATTGGTGATGTTGTTGAGCGTCAGGCCGGCGACGCCGGTGGAGTCGCTCAGCGAGAACGCCGTCATGCCGCTGGCGCTGATGTTGTACGTGTTATTGATCGAACCGCTGCTGCTGTTGTGGTTGGCCGTCAGCGACAGCGCGGTCAGCGCCTTGTTGTTGGCGACGGACACGTTGCCGGCCGAGGCGATCGACAGGTTGGACGCGCTGGTCTGCGCCGAGACGCTGCCATTGGTGCCGAGCGCGCTCAGGCTGACGTTGTTACCGGTGATCAGGCCCGAGCCGCCGATGGTCGGGGCCAGGTCGGTGTTGGCGTAGCGCGAGGTCAGCGACACCGAGCCGGTGCCAGTGTTGATGGCGTTGGCGGTGATGGCGGTATCGGTGTTGATGGTCAGCGCCGCGCCGGCCATGCTGGCGCCGATCGACAGGTTGGTGCCGCCGGAGATGGCCAGCGTCTGGCTGCCCAGGCCGCCGAAGGCGTAGCTGTTGGTGTCGAAGTTGACGCTGCTGCCGGCGTCGCGGCGCGACAGGTACAGGTTCAGGCTGTTCAGCGCCAGCCCGCCGTTGTTCAGGTTGATGTCGCCGTTGTTGGTGATGGCCAGGTTGCTGGTGCTCAGGCGCAGCGCGCGGCTGCCGGCGCCGATGGCGCCGGTGTTGGCGTCGCGCGCGGTGTAGCTGTCCGAGCCGGTGGCGGACAGCGTGACGCTGCCGGCCGTGATGCGGCCGGTGCCGCCATCGCTGGTGATGCTGGAATAGACGCCGCCGCCGGCGGTGGTCAGGCTGACGGAATTGGTGGCGGTGATGGCGCCGACCTGGATGTTCTTGCGGCCGCTGAAGCTGAAGTCGGTCAGGCCGCCCGTGACCTGCTCCAGGTACTGGGTGGTGCCGTCGTCGCTGAGGGTGATGACCTGGCCGGCGCCGCCGCCGATGGCGAAGGTGCTGGCGCTGCCGGCGTTCTTCAGGCTGTTGATGGCCAGGCTGCGCAGCACGGTGTCGCTGCCGACATACATGTTGTTGCCGGCGGTCAGGCTGAGCGCCGAGGTGCCGCTCAGGGCCAGCGTGCCGCCCGTGATGGACGAGCCGATGGAGCCGTTCGCGCCGGCCGTCAGCGCGACGGTCGCGGCGCGGATGACGCCGGGGCTGGCCGGATTGTCGTTGCTGATGTTCTGGGCCGATGCCAGGCTGACCTTGCCGTTGGCGCCCGCGTCGATGTTGCCGACCAGCAGGTTCTTGTTGTTGGCGGTGAAGCCGAAGTCCAGGTTGGTTGTGCTGGCGATGTCCGTCAGGTGGATGCCGAGGCCGTCGTCCGTGAGCGTGAAGGCCGTCAGGTTGGGCGCGGTGATGCCGTACACGCCATTGGCCGTGCCATTGCGCGTGACATTCAATCGCGTCAGGCCGGTGAGGCTGTCCACGGCGATGTTGCCGCCGCTGGTCAGGCTGACGTCGGGCGCCTGCAGCGTCAGCGCCGCGCCGGCCGCGCCGATCGCGCCGCCCGCCGTCAGGGCGATGTTGCTGGCGCGGATCACGGTGGCGGCATCGCCGTCGTCCAGCAGCGAGCCGCCGGAATTGGTGAGCGTGGCCGCGCCGCCGGCGCTCAGGCTGCCGATGGTGGTGGTGCCGGAGGACTGGGTGTAGCCGATCTGGCCGGTGCCGGCCTGCAGGCGCGTCAGCTTGATGTTGCCGGTGGTGCCGTTCAGGTAGATGTCGGTGCCGGCGGTGGCCTGCACGTTGGCCTGGCCCGCCGCGCCCACGCCGACATAGCGCAGGGTGCCGCCGTACACGCCGCCGATCGTGCCGGCGGCCGACAGCGTGATGTCGTTGGCGCCCGCATAGACCCCGCCGCCGTTGCCGTACAGCGAGCCGTTGGCCATGTTCAGCGTGACGTTGCCGGCGTTGCTGCGCACCGTGCCGGACAGCAGCGCGTCGCCCTGGCGCAGGTCGATCTGCACGGCGTCGCTGGCGGTGATGTTGTTCAGGGTGACGATGCCGGTGTAATTGGCGTAGCCGGTGGGATTGGGCAACTGGACATAGAAGCCGCCATTGCTCGCCGTGCCGCTCAGGTAACCGGTCAGCACGTCCAGATAGCCCGTGCCGGTCGCGCCGACCGCCTTGCCGGCGATCAGGTTGACCGAGTTGGCCAGCAGGCGGGTCTGCTTGTTGCCGTCGTCGCGCAGGTCGCCCGCGGCGTTCAGCGTGATGCTGCCGCTATAGCCGGCGTCGATGCTGCCGACCGTGATGTCGCGGTCGCTGTTGAAGCTGAAGTTGACCCAGTTGCTGTCGCGAACCTCGTGGATCGTGTGGCCGCCGACGTCGTCGGTGATGTTGAACAGCAGCGACGGCGCGCGCACGTCCAGCGTGTAGCGGTCGTCCACGTCCTTGTGGCGCGCGTACACCGTCAACGAGGTGAGGTCGGCGATGTCGGTGGCGTAGAGGTTGCCGCGCGTGTCCAGCGTCAGGCCCGGCGCGTTGACGGCGACGAAATTGGCGCTGGTGCCGATATCCTGGGCGGCCCGGAGGCTGACGTTGTTGGCGGTGACGCGCGTGTCGGCGATGCCGTCGTCCAGGATGCTGCCCTGGTTGGAGACCAGCGTGATGTTGCTGCCGGCGCGCAGGTTGCCCAGCTTCAGGCTCTGGTCGCCGGTGAACGAGAACTGGCTCAGCAGCGAACTGTAGACCTGGCGCAGCTCGTAGGCGTTGCCCAGGTCGTCATTGACGTCGAAATTCAGGAACGGCGCGGCCACCTGGATGGTGTTGCGGCGGGCCGGGTCGGCGTGCGCATTGGTGATGGCCAGGTAGTTCAGCGTCTTGGCGGGATTGTCGACGTAGATGTCGCCGCCGCTGCCCAGCGTCAGGCTGGTGGTGGCCGTCGTGAGGTGGTCGCTGGCCGTGCCGATGTGTTGTTGGGCTTGCAGGACGATGCTGTTGCCCGCCAGCGCGCTGTTGGCATTGGCGCGCACGATATTGCCGCCCTGCGCATTGAGCGAGAGCGTGCCGGTGCCGGCATCCAGCATGTTGGCGCTCAGGTTCGCCACGCCGGTGACGAAGATGCCGTTATTGGCCTTCAGGTCGTCCAGCAGCACCGAGCCCTGGGCCTGGTTCAGGTAGATGCTGCCGCCGGTGGCGTTCAGCACGCCGGCGGCCGTGCGCAGGTAGGTGCCCGCGGTGCCGACGGTATAGCTGGTGTTGGCGGCCGGGGCCAGCAGGGTGACGACGTTGCCGGTGATCAGGGAGGCCGAGGTGCCGGTGATGTTGCCGGCGCGCGCGGTCAGCGTGACATTGCCGGCGCCCGCGTTGATCTGGCCGGCGACGATGCTGTTGCCGGTCAGGTTGATGGCGCCACCGCCGGAGCCGACGTTGTTGGCCGAGACGCTGCCCGCGCCGGTGATCACGATCGGACCCGTGTCGGCCTGCGCCTGCGTGATGTTCAGGTTGGCGCTGGAGCTGTCCAGGTAGACGCCGCCGGCGCCCGCCGTGGCGGACAGGGTGCTGGCGTTGGTCTTGAGCGCGCGCGCGGCGCCGCCGATGATGCCGCGCTCGGCCGACAGCGTCAGCGACGCGGCGGCGATGCTGGTGGCGTCGTTGCCATCGTCGACGATGTTGCCGAGGAACGAGGTCAGCGTGGCCGAGCCCGCCTTGATGTCGCCCAGGGTCAGGTGGCCGCTGGTCTGCGCGACCAGGTTGCCGGTGGTGTCGATCGCCTTCAGGTTCAGCGGGCCGCTGTTTTCCACGTACACACCGCCGCTGCCGCTGGTCGCGATCAGGGCGGCCGTCTGCGTGCGCAGCGCCTGCGCCGACGAACCGATGGCGCCGGCGCGGCCATCGCTGCCGGCGGCGCTCAGGGTGATCTGGCTGGCGCTCAACTGTCCCGTCGGGGTGCCGAGGATATGGCCGGCCGTCGACGTCAGCGCCAGCGTGCCGGCGCCCAGCGCCACATCGCCGACGGTGATGGTGCGGTCGCCGGCGAACGAGAAGTTCAGGCCCGACTGGTTGACCGTGTTCAGCTGGTAGCCGCCGTTGTCCTGCAGGGCGAAGGCCAGGCCCGGCGAGGTCAGCAGGAAGCTGTTGTTGACGTTCGGTTGCGCGTGACGGCTGGTGATGTCGAGCGAGGTCAGGGTCTGGCGGTTGGCCACCGCCAGGTTGCCGCCGGTGGCCAGCGACAGCAGCGCCGTCTGGGTGTTGACCGGGGCGGCCAGGTCGCCGATGCTGCCGCCGCTGGCGTCCAGCTTGACGCTGTTGCCGGCCACCACCTGGTTGGCGCCGCCGGTGTTGCGGATCGAGCCGGCGCTGGTGCGGACCAGCGCCGCGCCGGTGCCGGCGTCTATGACGTTGGCCAGGTTGATGTCGCCGGTGGCGTTCAGCGTGATCGCGCCGCCGCGGCTGGTCAGCTTGCCGATGTTGTCCAGCGTGCTGCCCACGCCCAGCGCTTCCAGCGTGATGGAACCGCCCTGGGTGCTGATCTCGGTGTTCGAATTCTCGAAGCGGATGCCGCCCGTCTGCGTCGAGCGCATCGTGAAGCTGTGGCCGGCGGTGGTTTTCAGGTTGATCGCGGCCATGTCCGCGACCGTGATCTGGCCGGTGGCTTCCAGCTTGATGTTGGTGGTGCCGGCCAGGCTTTCGAGCAGGCCGCGC
Source organism: Achromobacter sp. HNDS-1 (assembly GCF_040084795.1). Classification (NCBI taxonomy): domain Bacteria; kingdom Pseudomonadati; phylum Pseudomonadota; class Betaproteobacteria; order Burkholderiales; family Alcaligenaceae; genus Achromobacter; species Achromobacter sp. HNDS-1. The sequence goes on along the minus strand of NZ_CP157584.1, from coordinate 563,582 downwards.
GACACGGTGTTGTTGGCGGTGTTGGCGTCGCCGCCGTTGATGGTGCCGTCGCCGGCCGCGCCGTCCTGCGAGCCGCCGCCGCTGGCGGAGTCGACGATGCGCAGGTCGGTCGGGTCGATCAGCAGCAGGCCGGTCTTGCCCTTGGGCGCGCGCAGGTCGGCCGATCCGGTCAGGCCGATGTTCTTGTTGCTGGAAACTTCGGCGAAGCCGCCGTCGCCGCCCTGGGCGCCGCCGCGCGCCGACAGGCTGCCGGCGAACGCGGTGGCGTCGTTGGACCACATCGTGACGCTGCCGCCGTTGCCATTGATGAGCGCATCGGCCTTGAGGGTGGCGCCCGCCGCCACCTTGACGGTCGACGACTTGCCGCTGAACGCGGCCGAGCCGTTGTCGGGCGCGACGCCCAGGCTGCCCAGCGCGATCTCGCCGCCGCCGGCCGCGCCGGACACGTCGATGGCGGCGCCGCGCGCCACGTTGACGTGCTCGCCGGTCACCACCACCTTGCCGCCGCGCTCGCCGGCGTTGACGCCGGTGGCCTCGACCGTGCCGGCCACATTGACCGTGCCGGCGTCGCCGCCGGACAACACGATCTTGCCGTTCTGCGTGCCCACCGCCTTGGCGCTGACGATGCCGTCGGTGTTGACCACGTTGTCGATCACGCCCTTGACCGCGCGCGCCGTCATCAGCACCGTGCCGCCGTCGGCGCGGATCACGCCGTTGTTGGCGACCAGCGCCGAGACCGGCTTGCCGTCAGCGTCCTTGGGCAGCTCGCTGACGGCCGAGGTGGCGTCAAAGCTCAGCAGGCCGTCGCCGTGGAAGTCGACCGTGACGGTCTTGGCGCCGGCCAGGGCCACGCGGCCCAGCTTGGCCTCGATCACGCCCGAGTTGCGCACCGCCGGCGCCACCAGCACCGCCAGGCCGCTGTCCTTGATGCTGATCGTGCCTTCGTTCACGATCATGGCATTGGCCTTGGACGAGGGCTGGTCGAACTTGTACTTGCCCGCCAGGAAGTCCTTGTCGCTGATGTTGGCGGTGGTGGCGACCAGCCCGCCCACGTCCACGCGCGCGCCCTTGCCGAACAACACGCCGTTCGGGTTGACCAGGACCACGTTGCCGTTGGCGTTGAGGCGGCCGAAGATGGCCGACGGATCATTGCCGACCACCCGGTTCAGCGTGACGCTGTTGCTGCCCGGCTGACGGAAATTGACCGTCTCGTTGGCGCCGATGCTGAAACCCTTCCAGTTGATGATCGCCTTGCCGGTCGACTGGTTGATGTCCAGCGTGCCGTTGCCGCGGTCATTGATTGTCGCGCCGCCGGCCACGACGTTGCCGCCGGTGGGGTTGGCGTGGGCGCCGCCGGAGACCAGCGAGCCGATCACCATCGCCAGGGTGGTGAGCGCGGGCAGGGGCGGGGCCTTCAGGGCCTGGCGGCGGGCGGATTGGGCGAGGATGCGGGATTGACGAGTCATGGTCGGTCGCTTTTCTGTCGCGGATTAGTACTGGGCCGAGAGGCTGAAGAACACGCGGGGATCTTTGTTGCCCTGGGTCAGCACATCGGAGCTCATGGGCTTGGCCACTTCGATCGTGGCGTACAGGTTCTTGGTCAGGTTGGCGCGCATGCCGGCGCCGTACGAGGACAGCTTGGCGCGCGTGAGCGGCGCGCTTTCGCTGCGCGACCAGATGCGGCCGCCGTCCACGAACGTGTAGACGTGCGCGCCGCTGGGCAGGAAGCGGTCGGAGGACACGGCGTAGCGCAGTTCCAGCGAGGCCGCCATGCCGGAGTCGGCCGACATTTCGCCGTCGTCATAGCCGCGGCCGAAGTTGGGGCCGCCCAGCGCGAATTCCTCGCTGGCCAGCAACGGGTTGGCGCTGTACTGGCCGGCGAAGGTGGCCACCAGGCTGAAGCGGTCGGACAACTGCTGCAGGCGGGTCAGTTCGGCGGTGAACTTCAGGAAATCCGGACGGCCCTTGGCGCGCGAGGCCAGTTCGTTGCCTTCCTTGGAGGCGCCCATGGCGTCCAGGCCCTGGTGCACGGTGCCGCGCACGGCCGTGATGCCGTTCCAGCTGTCGGTGCGGTCGTAGCTCAGGCCGGCGCGCAGCACGCGCAGGCGGTCGCGCGTGAAGGGGATGCCGGTGATGTCGGTGGTGACGTTGCGCACGTCCAGCATGCCGAAGGCGCGCAGGTTCTGCAGGCGCGAGCGGATCAGCGGATAGGTGGCGGTGGCCGAATAGGCCTGCACGTCGCTGGCCACGTTCAGCGGCGCCAGGTCGCGGCCCGGTTCGCTCTTGGCGTAGCTGGCGGCGATGTCGAGCGTCATGCCGCTGTCGGTGACCAGCATGTCGTAGTTGGCGCCCACGGCCTTGCTGCGGTAGGCCGGAAAGCCCACGCGGCCGGTCAGGGTCAGGCTGTCGGCGCGCGCGCCGAACGAGTTCAGCGTGACCTGGCCGGTCATTTCGCTCCAGCCCAGGTAGGGCGAGGCGCGGTTGTCGATGCCCAGGCGCGCGTCCACCGCCTTGCGTTCGCTGTGCACCACCAGCACCGAGCCGCCCACGTCCTTGGGCGAGGCTTCCAGCGAGGCGCGCACGGTCATGCCGTTCAGGTCGTTGGCCAGCAGCAGCTGGCGCTCGACTTCCGCCACGTTGATCGGACGCACGCCGCGCAGGCGCTGCACCAGCTTTTCGATCGCCGCCTGCGCCGGGCCGATGTCGCCGTCGTACTTGACGTCGGCGATGTAGCCCTCGACCACCACGATGCGGAAATGGCCGTCATCGATGGTCTGCGCCGGCACGATCACGCGCGTGGTGACGTAGCCGTCGTTGCGGTAGCGCAGCTCGATGTCATTGGCGACCTTGAACGCGTCCGCCACCGTGATGGTCTTGCCGATCAGGTCCTGGTAGAGCGGACGCACGGTATCGGCGGGGTAGCGGGTGATGCCTTCGATGCGCATGTCGGTCAGCGTGAAGGTCAGCTTGTCCGCGCCGGCGGGCGCCTCGGTGGCGCCGCCTTGCTGCACCGTCACCGGCGGCGCGGTGGGGGTGCTTTCCGGCATCACCGGCTGGGGCAACTGGCGGCCCGGCTCGGCGCCCGAGGGCAGTTGGATGGGCACGTTCTGCGCGGCCACCGGTCCGGCGGCTAGCGCCAGCAGCACGGCGGCAAGGCCGGCGCGCAGGGAAGAGGGGGGCTGGCAATGGACGGCGGGACGGCGGGGTTCGGATAGGCGGCGCATGGGTGCTCGGACAGCAATCGTTACATTCGGATTTAAATGATATTTTTTGATATATTTCTTAGACTTCTATAAACAATCTTTCTAAAGTTCTTTACAAGTGCGGTGCAGTGCGGGATTCTTGCCGGCGCCATTCGGCCGGCCCGGTTGGGGTTTTCCCCCGGAGAAGGGGTGCTCTACAGCGGCCCGGGGACGAAAGCAATCGCCATTACGGACGAGTAGCTTCGTGTAACAAACACTATCATGTGTGAATAATGATTGCGCCTGCGAGGTTTGCCGGAATGCACGGCACGTTTGCCACAAGGAAAAATATTCACAAAACCGGCATGGTTTTGTCGCTTGGCACCAACGCGTCCGCCGGCCGGCATGAAAGAATGCGCGGCATGAATGACGCCTCCTATCCGCTTATCCCGGGCCAGCTTGCCGGCCTGCGCGTGCTGGTCGTCGAGGATCGCCCCGAGGACCGCATGCTGCTGGTGGATTTCCTGACCAGCCAGGACTGCCGGGTGTACGTGGCCGAGGACGGCAACGACGGCTATCGCAAGGCGCAGCTGGTGCAGCCGGACATCATCCTGATGGACGTGAATATGCCGGGCTGCGACGGCCTCGCGGCCTGTCGGCTGCTGAAGGCCGACCAGGCCACGCGCGCCATCCCCGTCATCTTCCTGACCGCCGCGTCGCTGCCCATGGAACGGGTGGCGGGCCTGTCGGCGGGCGCCGTCGACTACGTCGCCAAGCCGTTCGATTTCGAGGAAGTGCGCCTGCGCCTGCTGATACATCTGCGGGTGGCGCCCGCGCCAGCCGCGGCGCCACCCGCCAAGGCGCCCGAGGAAGGGACGTCGTCCGCCGCCACCGGCACGTCGCTCGACGGCGTGCTGTTTCGCGCCGCGCGCAAGCTGCTGCGCGAACGGCTGGACCACACGCCCGAGCTGGTGGCCCTGGCCCAGGCGCTGGGCACCAACGCCCGTCGGTTGAACCAGGCGTTCCGCCGCTGCGCCGGCACCACCGTGTTCGAGTTCCTGCGCGAAGAGCGCATGCGCGAGGCGCGCCGCCTGCTGTGCGAGACCGGCCTGGACATCCAGGCCATTTCGCAGGCGGTGGGCTATGGCAACCGCGGCAATTTTTCCACCGCTTTCCGCGAGCGTTTCGGCATGGCGCCCACCGCCTTGCGCCAGGAGCAGGATCCCCATGCCTGATCGTCGCCTGGGCTGGCTGGCCTGGTTGCTGTGGCTGGCCCTGTCCTGCCTGAGCCTGCCCGCGCGCGGGCAGGATGCGCAACCCGTCATCGACCTGAGCACGATGGGCGGCACGCTGCCGCTGGTCGGCGAGCTGCGGGGCATCGAGGACAAGGCCGCCGACCAGCAAGCCAGCCAGGTCCTGGACGGCGCCTGGCAGCCGGTGACCGCCCGCTGGCTCAACCGGGGGTATTCCGCCTCGGCGTTCTGGCTCAGGCTGGAGGTCAGCAATACCTCCGACCGCGCCCAGGAGCGCTGGCTCTCGTTCGGCGTGCCCCGGCTGGAGGACGTGCGCTTCTATCTGTTCGCGCCGGGGCAGCGGCAGCCGTCGGGCATCCTGCTGGCGGGCAACCGCGAGCCCCTGGCGCGGCGCGAGGTGCCGGCCACGGTGTCCGTGGTGCCGCTGCGGCTCGAACCGGGCCAGCGCATGACGGTGCTGGTGCGGGTGCAGAGCCGTTCGGCCATCAGCATGGAGCCCACCCTGCGCACGCCAGCGGCCTTCGTCGGCGTGACCCAGCGCAACACCATGGTGGTGGCGCTGCTGATCGGCGCGCTCATGATGGTGGGCCTGTATGCCGGGGTGCTGGGCGCGGCCCAGCGCGATCCGGTCTACCTGCTGCTGTCCTGCGCCATCTTCGTCGAAATCCTCTACAGCCTGTCGTTCCAGGGGCTGCTGTATCGGTATGTATTGACCGGCGGCGGCGAACTGGTGCTGCGCGCGCCCAGCGTCCTGGCGACGTTGGCGGCGTCGCTGTTCGGGCTGATGGCGATGCTGTTCGCCGACCTGCATCGGGTGCGCATCTGGCGCCGGGTCTATCTGGCGCTGATCGCCGCGGGCGTGGCCGGCGCGGTCTGGGCCGCGCTGGGCGACTACCGCGAAGCGGCGCAGGCGCTGATCGGGCTGATCTTCCTGTGGGCGCTGGTATGGCTGGTGTCCATGGCGGACGGCTGGCGCCGCGGCCATGCCAATGCGCGCATCTTCCTGCTGTCGTTTGCGATCTATTGTTCCTGCCTGTTCCTGCGGGTGGCCTATATCCAGGGCCTGCTGCCGGGCCGCTGGATCGGCGGGCCGGAAGTCGCCTGGGATCTGCTGTCGGTGTCGCTGATGCTGGCCGTGCTGCTGCATGGCCGTTCGCGCCAGCATCGCCAGGAACGGCTGGCGGCCCAGCGCGAACTGGCGCAGGCGCGCGAACGCGAACACCAGCGGCTGGATCAGGCCGTCACCGAGCGCACCCAGGCGCTGCAGGCGGCATTGATCCTGGCCGACGAGGCCGGCCGCGTGCGCCAGGACTTCCTGGCGCGCATCAGCCACGACCTGCGCACGCCGCTGACCTCGATCATCGGCTTCGCCGACCTGATCCAGGCCGGCGGCCGCGACGACGCGCCGCGCGGCGCCGTCATCCGCCGCAGCGCCGACCACATGCTGGGCATGGTGAACGACCTGATCGACTATGCCGCCGGCGCGGGCGGCCAGGCCCTGCGCCTGGCGCCCGAATATGTGCACGCCCTGCTCGACGCCGTGGCCAAGGAAGCGGCGCCGATCGCGGCGCGGCAGGACAACCGCTTCGACCTGCGGCTGTCGGACACGCTGCCCGCCGTGCTGGAGATGGATGGCAAGCGCGTGCGGCAGGTGCTGTCCAATCTGGTCGACAACGCGGCCAAGTTCACGCGCGGCGGCGTGCTCACGCTGACGGCGGACTACACCGCCCCGGGCGCGGGCGAAGCCACGGGCTGGTTGACGCTGTCGGTGCGCGATACGGGGTGCGGCATCGCGCCCGCCGACCGGCAGCACATCTTCGAGCCGTTCCAGCGGCTGGGCGCGGCCGAGAGCCAGCCCGGCGTCGGGCTAGGCCTGGCCATCGTCCAGCAATGGGTGCAGCGCATGAACGGCCGCATCCACGTCGACAGCGAAGTGGGCCAGGGCACCACCATCAGCGTGTCGCTGCCGCTCAGGCAGGTGGACGAATCGCGCGTCTCGCACCACTACATCGCTGCCGCGGCGCATGTGCTGCCCCAGCTGGACGGATCCGGGCGGCGCATCTGGCTGGCCGAGGACACGCCGGAAATCCGCGAGTTCCTGGTCGAGGAACTGGCCAGCCTGGGCTTCCAGGTGGAAAGCGAGGCCAACGGCCGCGGCATGGTGGCGCGCATCCTGGCCGACGACGCGCGCCGGCCCGACCTGATCCTGACCGATCACCGCATGGAAGGCGCCGACGGCTCGGCCGTGCTGCGGGCGGCTCGCGCGCGCTGGCCGGACCTGCCGGTGGTGGCGGTATCGGCCACGCCGCAAGAGACCGCGGCCCTGGACGGCGTCGGCTATGACGCCAGTCTGCTCAAGCCCATCAATCTGGTTGAGCTGCGCCACTTGCTGGGCCGCCTGCTGCATCTGCCGACGCCCTCGACGGCCGGCGAGCCGGCCCCGGCGCCGTCGCCGATGCCGCGCCTGTCGCGCGCCGAACTGGAACAGGTGCAGCGCCTGCTGGACATCGGCGGCATCTCGGACCTGATGGATTGGGCCCGCGCCGTGCAGGCGCGCGATCCGGCCTTTGCGGATTTCAGCCAGCAGGTGCAGCGCCTGGCGCGGCTGGGCGATCTCGCGGCCATCGGCAAACTGTGCGAGCGCATGCCGGTGGCGTGAGCCGGCGCCGCGTCCTACCCCAGCCGCATCGACAGTTCCACGTCGCCGCCGAAGGGCGTCGACAGGTAGCCCGACGCTGGCGAACGCACCCGCGCCAGGTATTCCGGGCAATGATCGGCGTTGTCCGCCACGATCAGCGCGCCGGGCCGCAGACGGTCTTCCAGCAGGGCCAGGACGTCCGGATAAAGCGCCTTGGCGCCATCGAGCAGGACCAGGTCGATGCGGTCGGGCAGCCCGGTGGCGAGCGTTTGCAGCGCGTCGCCCTGGCGCAGTTCCACCAGGTCTGCCAGGCTGGCCTCGGCCAGGTGGCCGCTGGCCAGCGAGACCTTGGAAGGCTCGAATTCGGTGGTGATCAGCCGGCCGCCGCCGTTGTCGCGCAGCGCCGCCGCCAGGTGCAGGGTCGAGATGCCGAACGAGGTGCCGAACTCGATGATGGACCGCGCCTGCGTGCTGCGCGCCAGCATGTAAAGCAGCGTGCCGGTCTCGGGCGATACGGCCAGCGGCAGGTCCTTCATGCGGCCGTAGAACTCGCGGTATTCGGTCTTGCTGCGCATCAGCCGCGCCTGTTCGGCGTCGGACATGTTGGCCAGGGCGGGGTCGGCACTGGCCCAGGAGGCCTCGGCCTGCGTGAACAGCCGGTCAAGCAGCGGGGCCAGGGGAGCGGAAGTCAGGGTGTTGGTCATGGCGATGCGTTTCCAGTCGGGGGGGCAAGGCGGCCGGGGCGATGCCGCGGCCTGTGGGATGAACGCCGTCCAACGGCGCGAAAGCGTCGGCGTTGAAGGGGCGAGGGCACCGGTTTAGAATACGACGAATTCGTCGCATTTCCCTATTCGCATTTCGCGCGCCGCCATGACCACACGCCGCAGCACCCGGCTTTCCGAGAGAAAACAGCCGCAGCAGGCCCGTTCGGCCGAGCTGGTCGCGGCCATCCTGCAGGCGGGGGCTCAGGTTTTGGCCAAGGAGGGGGCCACGCGCTTTACCACTGCCCGCGTGGCCGAGAAGGCCGGCGTCAGCATCGGTTCGCTCTATCAATACTTCCCCAACAAGGCCGCCATCCTGTACCGGCTGCAGACGCAGGAATGGCAGCAGACTTCCGACCTGTTGCGACGCCTGCTCGAAGACACCCGCCACGCGCCGCCCCGGCGGCTGCGCAACCTGGTGCATGCCTTCGTGCGCTCGGAATGCGAAGAAGCCGTGATGCGCGTGGCCCTGAACGACGCCGCGCCGCTCTACCGCGACGCGCCCGAGGCGCGCGCCACCAAGGAAGAGGGCGGCCGCATCGTGCTCGCCTTTCTCGGCGAGGCCTTGCCTCAGGTCAGCGACGCCACCCGCGCGCTGGCCGGCGATCTCATCACCCACACGCTCAGCGCCGTCGGCAAGCAGTTCTCCGAAAGCCCGCGCACCGAGGCCGAGATCGAGACCTACGCGGATGCGTTGGCCGATATGCTGTGCGCGTATCTCGACAGCCTGGCAGGAGACAGTCGACAGCCGCGCCGGCGTGCCGTCAAATAATCCGCAAGGGGGAGGCTGTCTATCGCGCCATTGCGTACAACTGCCAGGGGGGCGGACGCCATTACTGTTCCACCGCCGACGATTGCGCGACGCCCGGCACGCCGCGCCGGATGTTGCGCGAATACCGCGCCGCGTCCTGCGTGGCGCGGGCCCGTTCGGTGTAGCGGCCGGCGTCGCGGTAGGCCTGCAAGCTGTCCGCGCCCGCCAGGGCGCCGAGCCGGTACAGGTATTCCGGCAGATACCCGGACAGCAGCAGGCGGTAATCCAGCGGCAGTCCCGGCACGATCTTGTCGGCCAGCCGGTACACGATGGTGATGCAGTTGGCCGTCAGCGTGTTGTAGAAGCGCGGCTGGCGCCGCAGGCGCGTGGCCGTGTCCACGTACGACAGCAGCAGTTTGCGCGGCGCGCCCGCCGGCATGTGTACGCGGTAAAGGTAGCCGTCCTCGCCGCGCACGTTGGTGCGCACGCGCAGGCTGTCTTCCTCGGCCGAGGCCAGCACCGACAATTCGTACTGGCGAAAGAATCCGCCGATCTCCGAGAATGTGTCATTGCGCTTGCGCCGGATTTCCACCGAGAACACCACGTATTGGCCATCGGTGAACCCGAACGACACCAGCGCATGCGCGATCGCCGGCCGGCCCCAATACGACAGCGCCAGGTCCACCGAGGCCAGCTTCGACAGATCGTAGCGGCGGGTCTCCCAGCGCGCGTCGAAGTCGGTGCGCGAACGCCAGTCGAAGTTGCGCACGTTATGCAGCGTCAGGCGGTCGCCGTCCACCTCGCCGTAGGTGGTGCGGGCCACTTCCGGCATCCAATCGCGATCGTTGGATGGCCGCATGCCCCAGATCCACCAGGCCAGCAGAATCAGCAGCATTGCCGCGAACACCGCCGCGGGCAACCGATATCCCCAGGCCAATCCGGCCAGCGCGGCGGCGGCCAGTGCCAGCCAGGCCAGCGGCGCCAGCACGCGCGCGCGGCCCCCGCCGGGCGACTGGAACCACAGCGCCAGTGCGCCCCACAGCGCGCCCGCGACCACCACGGCTGCCAGCAGCCCCGTCATGACTGGGTCTGGGCGTTGCGGGCGACGGCCTCGCGATCCTGGCGGCGCCAGCCGGCGCGTAGCGCGGCGATCTGGCGCAGCGCCGCCTGCGACATCTTCCACCAGCCGAACGGGCGCGGGTCGGCCAGCATGCTGAGCGCGCGCGCATAGTCCAGCGTCAGGCCCGGGGTCCAGGCCATGGTCAGGGCGCGCTTGCGGATCTGCGCCGCCACCCATAGCTCGGGCGTGAAGAGCAGGCGCCACATCACCCCCCAGCCGGCATCCGGGCCATGCAGGCGGCCGACCACGCCATCCAGCGCCGCCTCCAGCGCGGCCGAGACCGAGCTGGAACAGTTGCGGTGGGTCAGGTTGTAGATCTCGGTCTTGCGGTATTCGTCCCAGAAGGCCGCCAGCTTGGCCGCGTCGTAATTGCGGATGCGCACCTGCATGGTCGACGGGCACCAGGCCTGGGACTCGGTGGCGTAGTCGGGCTGGTACACGCCGGGCACGTTGTTGTCGGCGGTGGCGCGCAGCAGCGTGCCGAACTGTTCGGGCGAGTGGTCGATTTCCACCGCCGGGTACAGGCTGATGTAGATGCCCTCGGGCGATTCGAGCGCGGCATGGCCGGTGGACACGACGCCATTGATGTCCACGGCCGCGATGTAGCGGTCGACCACCGGGTAGTGGCGGGTTGCGGTCCTGGCCGAGCCCGACGGCGTCCATACATGCACGGTCAGGGCGCGCTCGCTGGCCTGGGGCGGGCCATCGAACACTTTCTGCGCCGGGCCGTCGGCGCGCGTCGGCATGAAGGCGGGATCGGGATTGGCGGCCAGCGCCGGGTTGGCATCGAGGTTGCGCACGCGGCGCGCCAGCCACAGCAGCTTGCCGCCCGAGATCGCCAGGAACAGGCCGATGCAGTACGGCACCGTGCCGACGTAGTGGGTGGGGTAGGGCTGAAAGAAAAAAATCGCCAGCAGCACTTCGGCCACGCCCGAGGCGAACACCACGCGCCAGCGCTGGTAGCGCACCACGTAGGCGGCGATGCACTGGATCAGCCCGTCCACCAGGAACAGCAGCCCGAAGATCATCGACAGCACGAAATGCCCGTGGTGCTGGCCCGCCAGCACCAGGGTGCCGGCCGCCAGCACGAACACGCCCTTGGTGTAGCGCAGCACGCGCTGGCCACCGACCCCCGACTTGGCGATCGCCAGCGTGGCGATGCCTTCGACCACCAGCAGCGCGGCGAAGAAATTCAGCGGAAAGTAGAGCGCGTTATCGAGCGCGTCGATGAACACGAACGCGCCGGCGCCCAGCATCAGCCACCCGCCGATCATCAGGGCGCGGGCGCGCTTGTGCAGATAGTCGACACCGAGCAGCAGCAAAACCAGGTGGCTCATGGGGGCGGAGTCTCCATGCAAGGGTGCGATGCCACGTAGGGCGGATATCGCATGCAGGGTACCGCGAGCGCGCCCCGGACGTCGAGTCGCGGCTGCCCGCGCCGGCGCCTGGCGGCCGGCCCGGGCAAGGACGCGTCAGGCCAGGGCCGGGACCGCGCGCGGGCGCAGCGTGGCCAGCACCCAATAGACGCCGCCGCCGATTCCCACGCCGAAGAACCAGCCGTAGGTGGCCCACCAGGCCGGCAGCAGGTCGGTGAAGTTGGGCAGGATGGTCGAGAACACGCTGCCGATGCCGGTGGCGATCAGCGCGTTGATGTTCCAGCCGCCCTGGTAGCGGTATTCGCCATGCTCGTCATACAGCGCCGCGACATTGATGCGGCCCTTGGCCACCAGGTAATAGTCCACCAGGATGATGCCGAGCAGCGGCCCCATGGTGGCGCCGATGGCATTGACGAAGTGCGCCGCGCCGCCTTCCCAGGGGGCGAACGGATACAGCACCAGCGCGATCAGCGCCGCGATGTAGCCGCCGCGCTTGAAGTCGATGCGCTTGGGGAACACGTTCGAGATATCGAACGCGGCCGACACGAAGTTCGCCACCACGTTGATGCCCAGCGTGGCCACCGCGAAGGTCAGCGCGGCCAGCAGCGCCAGCACCCAGCTGTCGAACTTGGTGGAGATCTGCTCGGGGTGCAGCAGCACTTCGCCATAGACCTTGTAGGCGGCGATGGTGGTGACGCCCGCCACCAGCGAGAACGCCACCAGGTTCACCGGCAGGCCCCACAGGTTGCCGCGCTTGACGGCCTGCCTGTCGCGGGCATAGCGCGAGAAATCGCAGAAGTTCAGGTACAGCGCCGCGAAGTAGGTGATCCAGGTCGCGCCCACCGCCATCAGCGCCCAGAAGCTGCCCGGCGCGCCGTTCACACCCGCGTCGCGCGTCTTGTCGAGCAGCACGTCCATCGGGATGCCGTGGTCCAGGCTGAAGCCGCCGGCCTTCACGCACAGCCCCACGGCCAGCACCAGCATGGCGATCCACACCGCCGGGCCGGCCCAATCCTGGAAGCGGCGCACGGTCTCCATGCCTTTCTGGATGATGAGCAGTTGCAGCGCCCAGATGCCGACATAACAGATCAGCTCCAGCCCCGAATGCCCCAGCCATTGCGTGTTCTGGTGGAAGGCCAGCAGGCTGTCGTTGCGCACCAGCAGCGCCACGATGGCGCCCGAGGCCGCCGCCGTCTGCGCGCCGTACCAGAAACAGGCCACCACCGCGCGCACCAGCGCCGCCAGGTTGGCGCCCCAGATGCCGAACGAGGCGCGCGCCAGCACCGGATAAGGCACGCCGGTCTTTTCGCCGGCATAGCCCATCAGGTTCATGAGGAAGAAGATCACCAGCGAGCTCAGGCCGATGGCGATCAGGAAGTTGACGAAGCTGCCGCACAGCAGGAACAGGCTGGCGGCCAGGTAGTAGCCCCACAGGCTGTGCACGTCCGAGGTCCAGACGTTGAAGATGCTGAAGGCGCCCCAGCGGCGCTCCTTGGTGGGGGCCAGGTCCTCGTTGTAGAGACCGGGCGACGGATTTCGGATATCGATGGCGAGCTCCCTGACCCACGTGTGGGCATGGCCGTAAAGGAAGCCGGGCCGACCAATACAGCAGCAACACTTGGACGGAGCCTGGCGCGTACTATGGTGTGCAAAGAGTGTATACAACCTTTGCGCCAAATCGCCCCTGGGGTTTTCCCTTCCGGAGGGGCGCGGCGCGCGCGACGCGGGCGAAAGGCGCCGACGCCGGCCGGGGGCGGCGCCAGGGCGGAGCGTCGGGAGCGGCGAGGGCCGCAGGGATCAGCCCGGCAGCGCGCCCCGCAGCCATTGGCTGGTCAGGTCCAGCACGATGTGCGGTTGCTCGCGGTGCGGCACGTGGCCGCAGTTTTCCAGCAGCGCCTGCCGGCCGCCGGCCAGGCGCGCGATGATGCCGGGATGGGCGGTCGAGCCGTACTCGTCCTCTTCGCCATGCAGCGCCAGCACCGGGCATTGCACCCGGCGCAGCGCGCCATCGAGGTTCCACTGCGCGAAGGCCGGCGACAGCCAGGTGTCGACCCAGGCGCTCAGCACCCAGGCGGCTTTGTCGCCGTGATACTTCTTCAGTCGGTCCAGCTGGCCCGGTTCGGCGAAGTTGCGTTGCGCCGCGCGGATGCCGTCGAGCGTGCGGTCCTCGGCGAAGGTCTGGGCCGACTCGGTGATCAGCGCCCGGCAATCCGCCGGATGGGCCGCCGCGCAGCAGATGCCCATGCCGCCGCCGACGCTGTGGCCGAAGGCGATGAAGGGGCCGATGTCGAGCGCCCGCCGCAGGTCCTGGAAGCCGCCGTCGGCCTCGGCCTCGACGAAGCCCGTGGCCAGCGTGGCGGGGTTGGGATCGGAGCGGCCGAAGCCCAGCCGGTCATAGGCGATGACGGCGCGGCCGGTGGCCAGGGCCAGGCGTTCGGGAAAGTCGCGCCACAGTTCGACGCAGCCCAGCGAATCATGCAGCAGCACGATCGGCGCCGCGTCCGCATCCCGTCCGGCGGGATCCCAGCGCCGCGCGAACAGGCGGCCTTGCGGGGTGGGCACATGGACATCCTGGCTGGCAATCGACGGCATGGAGGGATCCTGGGAAGCAAAAAGGCGCCGTGGCGCCGTTTGAAGGAATCGCGGGATTATAGAAAACCGCCCGCGCTATTCCTCGGCCGCCCATTCGACCTGCACGCCCAGGCTGCGCAGGTTCTCGACGAAGCGCGGATGGGCGCGGCGGATCGGGGTGGCGTTGCGGATCTCGGAGCGCCCCTTGATGCTGCTGGCGATCATGAACAGCGCGATCGCCACGCGGATGATGTAGGGGCTTTCGACCACCGCCGGCGTCAGCGGATTGCCGCCGAAGGTGATGACGCGGTGCGGGTCCGACGAGAACACGTGCGCGCCGAACTTGGACAGCTCGCCGGTCCAGCCCAGCGCGCCGTCGTAGACCTTGTTCCAGAACATCGCGTTGCCCTCGGCGCATACGCCCAGCGCGATGAAGATGGGCAGCAGGTCCACCGGGAAATACGGCCAGGGCGCGGCCTCGACCTTGGTCAGCACGTTGCTGGTGAAGGGCGTCTGCACCTTCAGCGGGCCGTCGCGCAGCGCGCGCGACCAGCCGTTTTCATGCACGATCTTCACGCCGAACTTGGCGAAGGTGCGGTCGATCAGCGGGAAGTTCGACGGCGTGCTGTTGCGCACCACCACGTCGCCGCCGGTGATCGCGCCCAGCGCCAGGAAGGTGGTGATCTCGTGGAAGTCTTCCTCGAAGGTGAACTCGCCGCCGCGCAGGGTGGCGCCGCCGCGCACCGTCAGGCGCGAGGTGCCGATGCCGTCAATGTCGGCGCCCATCATCGTCATGAAGCGGCAGAACTCCTGCACGTGCGGCTCCGACGCGGCATTGGTCAGCGTCGATTCGCCGGCCGCGGCGGCCGCGCACAGCACGAAGTTCTCGGTGGTGGTGACCGAGGCGTAGTCGAGCCAGTGATGGGTCGGCTTGAGCGGGCCGGCGCTGCGCACCAGCAGCGAGCCGCTGGCGCGTTCGACCTCGCCGCCGAACGAGCGGAAGATGTCCACGTGCGGATCGATCTCGCGCACGCCCAGCGTGCAGCCCTTGACGTTGTCTTCCAGCCGCGCCACGCCGAAGCGCGCCAGCAGCGGCGACACCAGCATGATGGACGAACGCATCTCTTCGGGCAGGCGGTGGCGGGCGGCGTCGAAGGTGGTGTCGCGGTGGTGCAGGTCCAGCGTGCGGGTGGCTTCGTCCAGCCGCACCTCGCTGCCCAGGGTGCGGAAGATGTCGAGGATCTTGCGCACGTCGGTGATGTCGGGCACGCCATGCAGCCGCAGCGGCTGGTCGGTCAGCAGCGTGGCGCACAGGATCGGCAGCACCGCGTTCTTGTTGGCCGACGGGATGACGCGGCCGCGCAGGGGCGTGCCGCCGTGGACGATGAGATTGGACATGGGCGAGGAGCTTGGACGACAGGTGGGACGGCTAGGGGAAAACGCGGGGGAAATTGTACCGGCATGGCCCGGCGGGCGTTGGCCGTGCCCAGGGGAAATGGTGTCAGACTGCAAACCCGGTGACCGGACGTCGCGGGGGGAGGGCGTGGCGCGCCGCCGCATGGACGCATGCCAGCGGCTTGGGTATAAAGATCGCCAGGCGCCGCGCCCGGCGCCGCCCACAGGGAATCGCCATGCCCAGCGCCAAGTCCGCCACGAACGCGCAAGCCCCGTCACGGTTGATCGATGCCCGCATCCGCGAGCTGCGCGACTGGCGCGGCCCGTTGCTGGCGCGGGTGCGCGAGGTGATCCTGGCGGCCGATCCCGGCGTGGTGGAGGAGTGTAAGTGGCAGGTGCCGGTGTGGTCGCTGGGCGGCATCCTGTGTACCGGCGAGACCTACCAGCGCGCGGTCAAGCTGACTTTTCCCAAGGGCGCGGCGCTGCCCGACCCCGCCGGCCTGTTCAACGCCAGTCTGCAGGGCAACGCCCGCCGCGCCATCGACATCCGCGAGGGCGAGGTCATCGACGCGCAGGCGCTGACGGCGTTGATTCGCGCCGCCGCGGCGCTCAATGCCGCGGGCGGCAAGGCGCCCGCCGCCGCCCGCAAACACGCCAAGCCGGCCTGAGCGGCGCCTCCCGTCTTCAGGCCGAGGGGCCGCGGTTCGCCGGGGCGCGGAACCTGCGCAGCATGACCGCGCCGCCTATCGTCAGCGCCAGGCCGCCGCCCAGATAGGGCAGGCCGAAGATCAACAACCAGAAGAAGAGCGCCGTCTTGGCGTCGCGCGCCTCGGCCGAGCCGGCGGCATGCCCGCCCAGGTCCATTCCCGGCAGGGCGGCCAGCAGGGTCAGCATCAGCGTCACGCCCAGCACCAGGCAGCCCCACGCAATGCGGCGCCGGTTGTCGGCCACGCGCAGCAGCGCCGCCGCCGCCACCACCGCCACCACGAGGCAGAGCACGCTGGCCGTGATCAGCATGCGGTCCAGCGCCACCGGATCGAGCGGCGCGCCGGGCTGGTCCAGCCCGAAGGCCATCTGCAGCAGTGAGTTGATGACGCCGTAGGCGGCGCGGCCGATGACCAGGCCGAAGCCGACGCTGGACAGCCACTTGATTACGGTCGGGTTCATTCCAGATATCCTTGCTGTTGCCTGAACGTCAGAGAATACGCTATTACGAGGTTCGCCCCGGATGTCCGAACATCATCAGTTCATCTTTCCCCGTTACCCCCATCTGCCGCCGCCCGACTGGCCGGCGCTGCAGGCGCGCCTGCTGGCCGAGGGCTATCTGCTGGAGCCGCGCGGCGACCGTGTGCCGCGCGAGGCGCTGGACACCCTCAGCCACGGGCTGGCCCGGCTGAAGGAAGGCTCGTTCCAGTACCGCGAGGGCCTGCGCACCCCCGGCGACGTGATCGCGCTCTACCAGTCCGCCGGCCATCTGCCGTCCGACATCCCGGTGCGCCACGGCGACACCGTGGAAGAAACGCTGGCATTGCTGGCGGCGCACGGCGTGGCGCCCGATGCCGCGTTCGACGATGAGCGCAGCAGCTGGCGCGGCCCGTACTTCTGCCTGGGGCCGGCGGCCCGCGCGCTGCTCAACCCCGCGCAGCGCGCGCATTACGACGCCGACCCGGCCGGGTTCAGCGTGGTGATGCTGGCCTACGAGGGCCCCGAGCCGTATGTCGGCGTGGGCGAGAACCTGGAAGTGCCGAGCCTGCCGGGCTCGGATGAACCGCTGGAGGCATTGCCGCCGTTCGGCTCGCGCGTCGATTTCATCGGCGTGGCGTACGAGGATCCGGCGGTGCGTTGGCGCAACCCGGCGGACGGGCGCGAATATCATCTGTTCGACCTGGACTGGCATTACAGCCTGGCGTTGGGGTTCCGCATGATCCGCGCCAACTGCCTCGAAGAAGGCAGCACCGAGGCGCTGGCGCGGGCGATCGGGCAGATGGTCGACCAGCCGATGGCGTGCAGCCACCGGCATCTGTGAAACGTGGACGTTGAGCCCGATGTGGCGCCCGGAGGTGCGCCGCATCGCGGCCGCCGTGTCGATCAATAGTAGATGTCGACGTAGTCGGTCAGGCCGCCGCACGCTTCCATCTGCTGCAGGCGCCAGTACTTGCGCTTGCCGGTGGCGCGGAACTCGTAGTCGCCGGTGCGTTCGCAGCGGCGGCCCTTGTCCGGCGCGTCCACGATCAGGATGGTGCCGCGGAAAGTGAAGCGGTCGGCCGAGATCGACAGCACCTGGCCCTTGATCGTCACCGAGCCGTTTTCGTTGGCGTGGCCGCCTTCCAGGCGCACCACGTCGTTGTCGTCAACCGCGTTCAGCTTGCCGCGCTCGTCGGTCCACAGCCATTGCACGCTGATGCCGCTGTTGTGCAGCAGGCGTTCGTAGGCGGCCTGGCTCTTGATCTCGGTCTTCTGCTGCGCGCCGGCGGGGGCCTGGACTTGCGGCTGGGCTTGCGCGGGGGCCGGGGCGGAGGTGCGGGCCGGGGCCTGCTGGGCGGGCGTGCCGCGCGGCGGCAGGCGGCCTTCGTCCTGCGGCTGCGCTTGCTGTTGCGTGGGTTGCTGCGTCTGCGCCTGGGGGGCGCCGCCGCCGCGCGGCGGCAGGTCGCCCGCCAGCGAAGAGGCGGTGGTCGCGCCCAGGGCCAGGCCCAGGGCGACCGCGAGCAGGCCGGCTATCCGTTTCTTTCCGGCCGGGGCCGGGGCGCGATCTGGGTTCGTGTGCATGATGGTCGTGTGAAAGGGAAGGGAAAGCGCGCGGGGATGGAGGTCCACGCGGCGCGGCCGCTAACGGGGACGTAACTTAGCACGCACGCGCGACCGCTTGATTGCCGATTCCATCTTGTGTATCAATAATTAACAGGCAATGCGCGGCGCGCGTCCGGTCATCGCTTCAGGTTGTGATTCTGCTCGAACTTAGGGCGGTTATTGAAATTCTTGAGCGCGTAGGCGAGGAATTCGGCCTTGCTGATGCGGCCATCGCCATCGGTATCCATGGCCGTGATCTGCTCGGCCGTGGCTTCCTGCAGGAGCGGGCCGCGCGTCAGGTAGCCGTCGGCGTTGATGTCCTGCTTGTTGAATGCGGCTTCCATGCGGGCCATGTATTCCGGCTCTTTCATGGGACCGAGGTTGCCGGCGCCCGTCAGGTCGGGCTGGGCCGGTCCGGCCTGGGGGGCGGGCGACGCGGGCGCGGCAGGCGTTGACGCCGCCGTGGCGCCGCCGGCAAGGCAGGCAAGCAGCAACGCCGCGGTGAGGTGGCCCATCCGGATGACGTTCTTCATAGTTCTCCCTGAGTGCATGAATGCGGCGCGCATCATACCGCCGCCTCGGCGCAAATAGCATGTCACGATGTATCCCGCGCGCGCCGCGCTTCACTACAATGACGCCGTTCTCAATCGCACATTCACATAATAAGAGGATCGGCGATGACAACCCTTGTGCTTGGCGCCAGCGGGGCGACCGGGCGGCTGTTGGTCGGGCAATTGCTGGCGCGGGGCGAGCCGGTAAGGGCTCTGTTGCGATCTCCGGACGCGCTGCGCGCGCTAGGGGGAGATTCGCGCCTGTCGCTGATCCAGGCCAGCGTATTGGATCTGGACGAGGCCACGTTGGCGCGCCACGTGGCGGGTTGCTCGGCGGTGGCTTCGTGCCTGGGCCATCCCATGAGCCTGCGGGGCATCTATGGCCCGCCCAGGCGGCTGGTGCTCGACGCGCTGCGCCGGCTGTGCCGGGCCATCGTGGCGAGCGCGCCCGCCCGGCCGGTCAGGGTCGTCCTGATGAATACCGCCGGCAACAGTAACCGCGACCTGCGCGAGCCGGTCTCGCTGGCGCAGCGCGGCGTGGTCGCCCTGGTGCGCGCGCTGGTGCCGCCGCACGCGGACAATGAGGCGGCTTCCGACTATCTGCGCATCATCATCGGCCAGGCGCATCCCCTGATTCAGTGGGTCGTCGTGCGTCCCGACAGCCTGATCGACCGGGACGCCGTCAGCGCCTACGAGACGCACCCTTCGCCCATCCGCAGCGCCATCTTCGACGCCGGCCGCGTCAGCCGCATCAACGTTGCGCATTTCATGGCCGAACTGGCCGTGGGCGGCGCGGCGTGGGAGCGGTGGCGCGGGCACATGCCGGTGATCTACGACACGGCGCCGGACTGAACCGCCGGACGCGGTCGGCCGGCCCGCCCGCGCTTACTGCGGCAGCAGCCGCAGCCCGGTGCGCTTGACGAACTCGTCGTAGCCGATCGGCGGCCCGGCCTTGGTGCCGGCGCTGTTGGCCTGCCAATGCACCCACGAGCGGTGCGTGGTGGCGTCGTACACGACCTTGTATAGATACGTGGGCACGGCCACGCCGGCGCCGATGGTCTTGGGACGGTCGCCATACACCGGGCCGGTGAAGACATACACATCGCCGGCCGCCCGCATCACATACTGGCGCGTGTCCTGCTCGATGCGGCTCCAGGGGCCGGCATTGTGGCTCTGGTCCTGCGGCACCATGTTGGCCAGCGAAAAACTCTGCGCCATGGCCTCGGGCGTGGCCATGTCGCCGGCCGGCGCCATGTGGCCGCGCGAGTAGCCCGAGCCGCGGTAGTCATCCAGATCCGAACGCTCGGCGCGCGGCACCCGCGCCTCGGCGTAGAACTTGTCGGTGCGGTGCAGTCCCTTGGCCTGCGCCAGGTTCTCGCGGTTCAGCCGCTCGGCCACGAACACCGGCGTCTTGGTCGAGCCGTTGTGCAGGATGGCGAACGAGGAGAAACAGACTTCGCGCAAGCGTTGCGCGGCGGGCACCGCGGGCGGCTGGGCATTCGGGAAGAACTGCGGACAGTCGCTGAAGGCAGTCTGCACCAGCGCCGCGTTGGGCGCGGGCAGGGCCACCGGCGCGCTGCGCTGCAGCGATGGCCATTCCAGGCGCGACAGCAGGTCGCCAACCGCCGCCGGCATCTTCCATTGCGGATGCAGCACATAGGTGGCGGCGCCGAAACTGGCGAGCGAGGTGACGATCAGCGCGCGCAGGAAGCGCGGCACGCGGCCGGCGGCGCGACTTTGGGATCGGGAGGGGGAGCTTCTCTTTCTGGGAGCGGGTTTCTTCGCGCGGGTCATGCTACCTGGGGGCTACGGACCGGCCGCCATGCGGGCCGGCCAAGGTGACCCCGGATTGTAGATGAGTGACGGATTTGTCACGCCGCGCCGCGCCTGCGCCGGAAGGGACATGATGTCGCACCCGGCCCGGACCCCTCGGCGGGGCCGGGCAGTCCACGGACCATCAGGCCTCTGCTTCGGGTTCCCGCCGCTGCGCTTCGAATTCCGCGCGGTTGTGCAGATCGAAGTACAGCACCTCGCTCCATTCCAGCCCGAGGATGTAATCCACGCGCTGGTTGCCGCCGCCGTCGAAGCCGTCATCCAGGCGCAGGCCATGGAAGGCATCCAGCGGCGCCGCGCCGCGTTCGCGGGTGGCCGCCAGCAATTGGCGGCCCGCCTCGGCCGGGTCCGCCGGCAAGGCGTCGAGCGCTTCGCCCGCGCGCCGGCAACGCGCCAGCTCCCGTTCCACCTGGGTCTTGAGCGCGGCTTTGTCCGCCGCCGCCATCAGATCCAGTTCGACCGTTTCCAGCAGCAGATAGTCGTTGCGATGCGCTTCCAGGAAGGCGATGGTCTCGTCCAGCGCCGCCAGCAGTCCGGACGGCGCCCGCGCGCCCGTTTCGGTCTTCGCGCGGGCCGGCGCGAACAAGCGCTTCAGGCCCTCCAGAAGTGACGGCTCCGGGTCCTGCGCCACGTCTTGCGCGGCGGGCGCGGGGGCCGATGCGCCGTCCGGCGCCACGGTCGTCCGCACGATGTCGGCAAAGCGCTTGATCCGCGCCAGCCCCGGCTCGAAGCGGCTGCTGATGGCGTGCAGCGGGGTGCGCTGTTCCGGTTCGTCGTTATCCAGGCCGTCGGAGATCAGGGAGGCGCACAACTGTGGCTCGCCCGACATCAGCAGGCGGTACGAGAACGGCACCGCGTAGGGCCATTCGGACAGCCCGGTGATGGTCTCGGGCCGGTCGGCGTAGGTGGCGGGTCGATTGCTCAGGCTGTAGAGATAGGATCGGTTGGCCATGGGGGCGCGGCGCGTGGGAAGGGAAACGGGACGCCGGCCCCAGGGAAGGGCGCGGCACGGATGCGGCGCAGGCCGCCGCGTGGCGCTATTGAACCGCGGCGGCCTTGGCGCACGGTTGCAGACTGCCACGATTTGCCACCAGGTATTTCTGGCGCGGCGGCCCGTCCCTGGCATTTAGCTGAAACAGTGTGACTATAATTCCGCCTCAACATGTAATAAGACTGGTTCTTATTGCCATTCATATGCTAGCGGAGTTTCCATGGCTGTACGCCTTTCGTCCCGCCGGCGCCCGGTGCATTTCCGGGCCCGGCAATTGCCTTTGATCGTATTCGGCCTGGGCCTGCCGGGCGCCGTCCTGGCGCAGTCCGCCCCTGCCGAGGTCCACTTGCCCGCCGTCACCGTCACGGGCAGCGATGTCGAACAGACCGCGGTCGGCCCCGTGCAGGGCTTTGTCGCCAAGCGCGCCGCCACCGCCACCAAGACCGACACGCCGGTGATGGAAACGCCGCAGTCGATCAGCGTCATCACCCAGGATCGCATGACGCTGCAGGGCGCCCAGTCGGTGCAGCAGGCGGCGGGCTATACCGCCGGCGTTACGGCCGGCGCGTTCGGGCCGGACAATCGCGGCGACTCCATCAAGATCCGCGGCACCGATTCCACCCAATACCTCGACGGCCTGCTCAACGCCGTGGGGTCCTACAACAACACCCGGCCCGATCCCTACGCGCTGGAGCGCATCGAGATCCTGCGCGGGCCGTCGGGCATGCTGTACGGGCAGGGCGCCATCGGCGGCATCGTCAACCAGATCAGCAAACGGCCGCAGCCCGAGGCGATGCGCGAGATCGGCGTCAGCTACGGCAACCACAACCGCAAGCAGATCCAGGCCGACCTCACCGGCCCGATCGACGAAGACGGCAAGTGGCTGTATCGCGTGGTCGCGCTGGGGCGCGACAGCGACAGCTCGGTCAAATACGTCGACGACGATCGCTATTTCATCGCGCCGTCGTTGACCTGGCGGCCCAGCGCCGCCACCTCGTTGACGCTGCTGGCCAATTTCCAGAAAGACAATAGCGGATCGATGGTCGGCTTCTTCCCCTGGCGCGGCACGCTCACCAGCACGCCGGCCGGCCGCATCCCGCAGGACTTCTTTGTCAGCGAACCCGACTTCGACAAGTACACCGCCCGGCAGAGCGCGGTGGGCTACCAGTTCGAGCACGCCTTCAACGACAACGTCACGGTGCGGCAGAACCTGCGCTACACGCACAGCGAGGTCGACTATCGCAGCATCTACACCGCCGGCTTCAACGGCGCCGGCCACGGCTGGGTGCCGGGCAGCGACACGCTGCTGCGCCGCGTGATCTACCAGAACCAGCCGACCCTCAAGCAGTTCGTGGTCGACACCCAGGGCCAGTTCAAGTTCCAGACCGGCCCGATCCGCCACACCCTGCTGACCGGCATCGACTACCAGCGCTCGGTGCTGGATGCGCGCCAGGGGGTGGGCGGCACGGTCGCGCCCATCGACGTGCACAACCCCGTGTACGGCAACTTCACGCCGCCCACCTCGACGGTCAGCGCGCCGACCTCGCGCGGCAACCAGCTGGGCCTCTACATGCAGGACCAGCTCGAATGGGAGCGTTGGCTGCTGATGCTGGGGCTGCGCCATGACCGCTCGCGCGCGTCGGTGGACGATACGCCGTCCGGGTCGCGCGATGACAGCGAAATGAGCAAGCGCTTTGGCCTGATGTACCGCTCCGAGGCCGGCCTCAATCCCTATCTGAGCTACTCGGAATCGTTCCAGGGCCTGGCCGGCTTCAACCGCGCCAACCAGGCGTTCAAGCCGCTGCGCGGCAAGCAATGGGAGGCGGGCCTGAAGTACCAGCCGCCGGGCGAAAACCTGACGGTCACCGCCAGCGTGTTCGACATGACCGAGAAAAACCGCAAGGTCGCCGGCGTGGTCAACGGCATTGCCGACACGGTGCAAGTGGGCGAGGCCCGCACCAAGGGCGCCGAACTGGAAGCGCTGGCGTCGCTGGGCAACGTCGATCTGGTGGCCACCTACACTTTCCTGGACGCCAAGGTGGCCAAGGGCACGCCAGCCGAACAGGGGCGTCAACTGGCCAGCATTCCCCGACACATGGCGTCGTTCTGGGCCAACTACCGTTTCAGCGTGATGGGAACCCCGGGCTTCCTGGCGGGGGCGGGCGTGCGCTACAACGGCAGCAGCGATGACGGCACCGGCCAGAACGGCGTGCCCGCCGTCACCCTGTACGACGCGGTGCTGGCCTACGACGCGGGCCCCATGCGCCTGGCGCTGAACGTCACCAACCTGTTCGACAAACAGTACGTGGGAACCTGCCTCGCCCGCGGCGATTGCTTCTTCGGCACCCGCCGCACGGTGATCGGGAGCGTGACCTACCGATTCTGACGTCCCGCCGGGAGCGCGGTCAAATTGGGGACTTATGACCCCGGGCGACCGCTTTCCCGTCACCTATCCGCGGCGGATTTCCCCCTAAAATTGCGAACGCCGCCGCAATTTCCTCCTGGCGTGCCACCTCTTTCCGGCCGAGATGCACGTCGATCTCCTCACCCTGTACTTCATTACCATCGGGACGCTGCTGGCCAGTGCCGGCCTGACGTTCTGGGAGTATCGAACCCACCCCCACCGCAGTCGCTCGCTGGGCATCCTGGCGGCCGGTTTCGGCACGCTGGCGCTGGGCTGTATCTGCGCCTTGTTCCGCGCCGACCTGCCGGCCGCGCTCGGCGCGCCGCTGAGCAACCTGGTGATCCTTGGCGGTTACCTGCTGGTGCTGGACAGCGTCGCCTCGCTGAGCGGGCGCCATTACCGCAAGCGTTCGATGGGCTTGCTGGCGGTCATGGCGCTGATCTGGCTGGCGGCCGGCGTGCCGGGGCAGGACGTGGTGTGGAAATACGTCAGCGCCTTGCCCATCGCCCTCGTCAGCGCCCTGACCGCGTGGGAACTGCTGCGCTGCGATTCCATGGGGATGCCGAAAACCCGCAACTTCGCCGTGGCGGTGGCCGGCGTGCACGCGCTGATCTATTTCGGCCGCGCCTTCCTGCTGCCGTGGTGGGTGGCCGCCGAGGGGCCCTCGGTGCAACTGTTGGCCAGCAACATCACCATGTACGAAGGGGTGCTGTATTCGGTGCTGCTGCCGATGACGCTGATCAAGCTGATCCGCGAGGAAACCCACGTGCAACTGGTGCACGAGTCGCAGACCGACTACCTGACGCGGCTGGGCAACCGCCGCTGGTTCTTCGAGCAGGGCGCGCGCCTCATCGCGGCCAGCGCGGGGCGCGAGCCTGTCGCCGTGCTGGCGTTCGACCTGGACCAGTTCAAGGCCATCAACGACCGCTACGGCCACCACACCGGCGACCTGGTGCTGGCGGCGTTCGCCACCGTGGCCCGCGACGCGCTCGGGCCGCAGGTCATCCTGGCGCGCCTTGGCGGCGAGGAATTCGCCGCGCTGCTGGCGGGCGATGACGCGCGCCGCGCTCATCAATTGGGGGCGGCGGCGGCCCGGCGCTTTGCCACCACCATCGCCAACCCGGCCGACGGCCTGGGCATCGCCGCCACGGTCAGCATCGGCCTGGCCTATTTCGACGAGGATGTGCCGCCACTGGCCGATGCGCTGGCGCGCGCCGACCTGGCGCTGTATCGCGCCAAGTCCCTGGGCGGCAACCGGCTGGAAGCGGCCCTGGCGCCCGAGCGCGCCGCCGCGGACTGAGGCGCCGGCGTCGCGGCCGGCGCCTCAGTCCGCGCGGCGAAATGCCCGGGTCCGTTCAGGGACGGGCCGACGGTTTGCCCTGCCGCTTTGCATCGATAATGACGGCCATGACGCTTCCCACCCATTCCGCTTCCTCCGACCGCGACGGTTTCTGGTTCGACGCCGCCGATCCCGACATGGCGCTTGAACGTGCCGGCAACCTCGTCCGGCTGGCGCGCGCCGAGCCGCCCTGGCTGGTCGTCGATCAATCCATTGCCACCATGACGCTGGGCCGCCGCTGGCCCGGGCAGTTGTGGCGCGTGCGCGTGGCGCAGCTGGGCGACATGTCCGGCCTGGTGGCGCAACCCGGCTACTGGCGCGCCGCCGCGATCGAACTGCTGCAACCGCTGCCGCTGGGCACGCTGTTTGGCCCGCACGGCGAGGCGGTGGTCGACATCCTGGCCCGCATTCCCGAACTGACGCGCGAACAGGCGCGGGCGTTGGGCGCCGATCTGCCCGCCGATGGCTGGGAGCGCTACGGCCGCGCCTGGGAGCGCTGGTCGAAAGACGAAGAGGGCGTCTCCACGCCTGACGATACGCCGCCGCAATCGGAATGGTATGGCGTGCTGGCCGCCGCGCGCCGCCGGGGCGGGGCGCGTTCGCCCGTACATGGCGGCTTGCTGCAGATCCATGGCCTGCTGCGGCAACGCGCCCAGGCCGTCGATGGCGACGCCGCGTTCATTCGCGAAGTGGACGAGGACGGCGAGGTCGACGAGTCGCTCGCGGCGCCGTGGGACGGGGCCAGCGACGCCTTGCTGTTCGCCGCCATGGCGCGCGGGGCTCCGCAATACCTGTCGACGGCGGACGCCGAGGTGCTGTCGCGGCCCTGGCGCGAGGTGTTTGGCGACCGGGCCGGATCGATGTGAGCCAATTCGGCCGCTTTATCGTTTCACCGCAGCGTTCGGATGATTTCGCGCCCGTCGCCATGATGGCAGCCGTCAGGGCATGCCGCGCGGCGCAAGGGCGCGCCGGCCCGCGTTATTCCTCGCCCCGCCAGGACTTGCGCCGCCGCGTCCGCGGCTTGGGCGCCACGCCCAGGCGCGGATCGCGCGCCAACGCCAGTTCCACCAACCGGGCCGCCAGCGTCTCGAACGCCTCGTCGGTCTGCGGCAGGTACAGCCACTTGCCCAGTTCCGGGTGCGGCAGCAGGCTGGGCATATCGGCCAGCAGCGCCGCGTGGCGGTCATGCGAGGTGCACACCATCACGCCATTCCAGGGGATGTCGCGGTCGGCCACCACCAGGTACAGCGCGCCGTCCAGGTAGGCGGCGTCGCAGCCGAACATCTTGCGGCGCAGATAGCCGGGATCACGCTCGAGCGGGTCGAGGATCCACAGCAGTGAATTGGCGCGGGCGGCGCGTTGGCGGGAGGGGGGCGAGAACAGGTCGGGGCGTTGGGGCATTGCGAACGGCGCGGGCGGATGGGCCAGGTTCAGACGATACCCGATCCCGGCCGCACGCCGTTCAGGGGTAGCCGTTACCCACGCCGGCGGGCGCCGGCCCGCGCGGTGTCCGCACAAAGCAGATATGCGATCCCGCGCATAGCGCCATGGCCGCCCCGCGCCTACCATGCTGCAAACACAAGAACCCCCAGGGTGGAGACAGCATGAGAATGGCAAGTGCGCTGACCGCGGTCAGCCTGTGGCTCGGCGCGGGCCTGATATCGGCGGCCGTGGCGGCCGGGGCCTATCCTGACCGGCCGGTCAAATTGATCGTGCCGTTCCCGGCCGGCGGCGCCACCGACCTGATGGCGCGCTCGCTGGCTCAGGGCCTGGGCGAAAAGCTGGGCCAGACCGTGGTGGTGGAGAATCGCGGCGGGGCGGGGGGCACCATCGGCGCCGAGGCCGTGGCCAGCGCCGCGCCCGACGGCTACACGCTGCTGTACTCCACCATGGGCGTGCTGACCATCAACCCGTCGCTGTACCCCAAGCTGCGCTACGACCCGCAGCGCAGCTTCGCGCCGGTGTCGATGACCAACCTGACCTCCAACCTGCTGGTGGTCAACCCCGACCTGAAGGTCAGCTCGGTCGCCGAACTGGCCGAACTGGCGCGGCAGCGGCCGGGTGAGCTGACCTTCAGCTCCTCGGGTAACGGCACCACCAGCCACCTGGCCGGCGAGATGTTCAAGACGGCGGCGCATGCCGACATCCGCCACATTCCCTACAAGGGCACCTCGGGCGCCATCAACGACTTCCTGGCCGGCCGCATCTCGATGATGATCGACACCTCGTCCAACTTCATCGAGCAGGTCCGGCAGGGCAAGGTGCGGGCGCTGGCCGTGACCAGCCGCCAGCGGCTGGCGGCGCTGCCCGACGTGCCGTCGATGTCGGAGACGCCGGGGTTCGAGGACTACGAGGTCAGCCTGTGGTCCGGTGTGCTGGCGCCGGCGGGCACGCCGCGTCCCGTCATCGACCGCCTGAACGCCGACATCAAGGCGGTGATGACGTCGCCGCGGATGGTCGAGCGCATGGCCGGCTACGGCATCCAGACCACCCACAGCACGCCCGAAGCCTTCGCCGAACGCATCCGCGTCGATACGGCGAAGTGGGCGCGCATCATCGAACAGTCCGGCGCGCGCGCCGATTGAGGCCCCGGCTCCCGGCCCGCCCCGCGGCCGGGCCCCTGGAAGGAAATCCCATGCGATTGATGCTTCGATCCCTGCTGGCGGCGGTGGCCCTGTCCATCGGCGCCGCGTCCGCGGCGGCGGCCTATCCCGATCGGCCCGTCGTTCTGGTCAATCCCTACGCCGCGGGCGGCCCCGCCGACGTGGTGGCGCGCAGCCTCGCGCGGGCGCTGGAAAAGCGCCTGGGCCAGCCGGTGGTGGTGGAGAACAAGCCCGGCGGCGGCGCCTCCATCGGCACCGGCTTCGTGGCGCGCGCCAAGCCGGACGGCTACACGCTGCTGCTGGGCACCTCGGCCGGCCACGTGGTCACGCCGCTGATGCAAAAGACCGTGTACGACGGCGTCAAGGGCTTCGCCTTCTGCTCGGTGGTGGCGGTGCAGCCCATCATGCTGGTGGTCAATCCGTCGCGCGGCATCCGCTCGGTGCCCGAGCTGATCGCCCGCGCCAAGGCCGAACCCGGCAAGTGGAGCTATGGCTCGGCCGGGGTGGGGGGCGCCACGCACCTGGGCGCCGAACTGTTCCAGCAAGTCGCCGGCGTGCAACTGAACCACATTCCCTATGCCGGCGCCTCGCCCGCCATCAATGACGTGGTCGGCGGGCAGACCGACCTGGCCATGTTGAACCTGTCGGCCAGCCTGCCGTTCATCCGCCAGGGGCGCCTGCTGGCGCTGGCCTATGCGTCGGACAAGCGCTCGCCCTTGCTGCCGGACGTGCCGACGCTGGCCGAGGCCGGCGTGGCGGGCGCGGACGCGGCCACCTGGTACAGCCTGGCCGCGCCGGCCGGCACGCCCGCTGACATCGTGCGCACCCTGAGCGACGCCGTCCGGGCCGTGAACGACGATCCCGACTACCGCCGCGTCATGCAGGAGCAGGCGATAGCGCTGATGGCGCTGTCGCCGCGGGAAGCGGACGCCTACGTCGCCAAGGACCAGGCCGACATGCGCCGGCTGCTGGGCTCGCTGGGCTTGCTGGCCAAATGAACACAGGGTCACCGGACACACGACCCCGCGTGCCCACGGCCGCCGGCCAGTCGCGGACGCGGCGCCGGTCACCAGGAACGCATCCATGAACTTCGATTTCAGCGAACTCAGCGCCACCAACGCCTTCAAGCTGCTCTCCAGCGTGGTGGTGCCGCGTCCCATCGCCTGGGTGGTGAGCCAGTCGGCGCAGGGGCAGCGCAACGCCGCGCCGTTCTCGTTCTTCAACGTGGTCAGCAGCGACCCGCCCATCGTGGCGCTGGGCATCGGTCCGCGCGGCGGGCAGTTGAAGGACACCTCGCGCAACATCCTGGAGACCGGCGAGTTCGTCATCAACCTGGTGTCGGCCGAACTGGCCGCGCAGATGAACCACACCAGCCTGGACTACGTGGCCGACGTCGATGAGCTGACCCGCGCCGGGCTGGCGACCGAACCCTCGCGGGTGGTCGCGCCGCCGCGCATCGCGCTCAGCCCGGCGGCGCTGGAATGCCGCGTGTGGCAGGTGCTGGACGCCGCGCCGCAACGCGTCATCGTGCTGGCGCGGGTGGTGGCGCTGTACCTGCGCGACGACGCGCTGCTGGACGCGCAGCGCTTCCATGTGGACACCCCCGCGCTGCGCCTGCTGGGCCGCATGCACGGCGCCGGCTGGTACGCGCACACCAGCGACCTGTTCCAGATGCGCGCGCCGGACGCCGCCAACGATCCGGCGGTGCGGCCCGCGCAGGGCCATTGAACCGCATCACGATATTGAATCTCCTGGGAGCCTCTTGATGAAACTGCATTGGTCGCCGCGCTCGCCCTTCGTGCGCAAGGTGATGATCGTCCTGTACGAAGCCGGCATTGCCGACCGCGTGACGCTGGTGCGCACGCCGGTCGCCATGGACAAGCCCAACCTCGACCTGGTGGCCGACAACCCGCTGATCAAGCTGCCGACGCTGGTGCTGGACGACGGCACGCCGGTCTACGACTCGCGCGTCATCTGCGCCTACCTGGACGGCCTGGCTGGCGCCGGCCTGCTGCCGGCGGACCCGGCCGCGCGCCTGCTGGCCGAGCGCCGCCAGGCGCTGGGCGACGGTTTCCTGGACGCGCTGCTGTTGTACCGGCAGGAGCGCAACAAGCCGGCCGGGAAGCAGACCCAGGCCTGGCTCGACGCCTTCGCGCTGAAGACCCGCGCGGTGCTGGCCGTGCTGGAGGCCGAGGCGCCAGCCCTGCGCGCCAGCCGCTTCGACCTGGGCCTGATCGCCATCGGTTGCGCGCTGTCCTATCTGGACTATCGTTTCCCGGACCTGGCCTGGCGCGACGGCCATCCGGCGCTGGCCGCCTGGCACCAGGACTTCAGTGCGCGGCCCTCGGTTGCGCGCAGCCAACCCGACGAAACACCTTGAGCGAAGGACCATGATGAGCCGCATTCCCCTGCCCACGCCCGACAGCATGAGCGACGACCAGAGGCGCGTCTACGAACGCATCGTCTCCGGCCCGCGCGGCCGGCTGGTCGGCCCCTTGCGCGCCGCGCTGCACAACCCCGAACTGGCCGAGCGCTGGCAGGCGCTGGGCGCCTTGCTGCGCTTTGGCACCAGCCTGCCGCCGCGCGTCAGCGAACTGGCCATCGTGGTCACCGCGCGCCGCT
Source organism: Achromobacter sp. HNDS-1 (assembly GCF_040084795.1). Lineage (NCBI taxonomy): Bacteria > Pseudomonadati > Pseudomonadota > Betaproteobacteria > Burkholderiales > Alcaligenaceae > Achromobacter > Achromobacter sp. HNDS-1. The sequence continues at coordinate 533,405 of NZ_CP157584.1, read as the reverse complement.
GGAACAGCCAGATTGAATGGCACATCCACGCCCAGGCCGCCCGCGCCGCCGGCATTGCCGATGCGGTGCTGGACGCCATCCAGGCGCGGCGCGAACCCGTATTCGACAACCGCGACGACGAGATCGTCTACGCCTACGCCCGCCAACTGCAGGAGACCGGCCAGGTCGAGCCCGCCCTGTACGCCGAGGCGGTGCAGCGCTGGGCCGCCGTCGGCGTGGTCGAGCTGACCGCCGTCATCGGCTACTACACCATGGTGTCGATGACGCTGAACGCGCACGAGATTCCGATGCCGGACGACGCGCCCGCGCCGCTGGACCTGCCGCAACAGGACGGCTGGCCGGCGCTGAGCCGGCTGGCGCCGCTGGTCGGGGAGGGCAAGGCATGACCGCGTCCGCCGACTCCACGCAACCCTACGCGCCCGACAGCGTCGAGACGCCGCGCATGCCACAAGCGCCCACCGAACCGTTGCCGCCTCTTGCCTGCGACACGCACTGCCACGTGTTCGGCCCCTACGAGCGCTTCCCGCTGTGGCATCCGTCCTCTTACGCCGCGCCCGACGCGCCGGCGCAGCGCTACCTGCGCATGCTGGACACCCTGGGCGCCGCGCGCGGCGTCCTGGTGCAGCCCGCGCCCTACGGCACGCATCCCGATGCCTTGCTGGACGCGCTGACGCAGGGCGGCGACCGCCTGCGCGGCATCGCGGTGGCCGACCCCTCGGTCAGCGACGCGCAACTGCGGGCCCTGTATGACGGCGGCGTGCGCGGGCTGCGCTTCGTCGAGGCCCGCGATCCCGCCGGCAATCTGTTTCCGGGCAGCGTGGGGTTCGACCAGGTCGCCGCGCTGGCCCCGCGCATGAAACACCACGGCCTGCACGCGCAGCTGTGGGCGCCTTGCGATACCTATCTGCGCCACCTGCCGGCGCTGGCGAAGCTGGACCTGCCGCTGGTGATCGACCACCTGGGCAGCCTGGTCCCGGCGCGTGGCGACCAGGACCCGGCGTTCCAGCTGCTGCGCGGCCTGCTGGCCGACGGCCGCCTGTGGATGAAGCTGACGCTGTGCCGCGTCGGCAGCGCGCCGGACTACGAGAATGCGCGCTACCTCCACGACGCCTTCGTCGCCGCCAACCCCGACCAGGTGCTGTGGGGCTCGGACTGGCCGTTCGTGCGCATGGGCGCGTCGGCGCCGTCCGCCGACGCCCTGGTGGCCGTGGCGCAGCGCTGGCTGGGCGATGACGCCCTGCGCCGCAAGGTCTGGGTCGACAATCCCGCGCGGCTCTACGGCTTCGATTGAAGCGCCGGCCCCGTCAGGGGCTGGCGTGCCACACGCCTTCGCCGCCGATCTCGCGCACCAGGCTCTGGATCTGCGCGGCCACTTCGGTGACGGTGCGGCCCGGCCCCTTGGCGCGGGCGAACGCCATCGAGATGATGCGTCCCATGGCCGGATCGCGCAGCGCGGCGATGCCCAGGCGGCCTTCCTGCACTTCCTGCCAGACCGCATGCAGCGGCAGCACCGTGTACATGTGTTCGTGCTCGACGATGGACTTCATCAGCGGCAGCGAATCGGCCTCGATCAGCGGCGCGATGCTGATCTTGCGCGCCCGCGCCAGCCCGTCCAGCGCATTGCGCAGGCCGTTGGGCGCGCCGGGCAGGATGAAGGGCAGGCCGTCCAACTGCTCAAAGGCGACCTCGCCGCCGCGCGTCAGCGGGTCGCCGGCCGCGCCCACCAGGTACGAATCGACCGAGGCCAGCGCCTGTTCGCCCGGCGGGCATTTGTCGCCATAGCGGTACAGGATGGCGATGTCGACGCGGCTGTCGGTCAGCCATTCCTCGATCTGGCCGCTGGAGCCTTCCAGGATTTTCAGGTGCACCTTGGGAAACTGCTTGCGCAGCCGCGAGAACAGCCGCCGGATCAGCGGATGCGCGGTGGACGGCAGCAGCCCCAGCGTGACTTCGCCGGCCGGCTCGCGCGCCTCGCCGTTCAGCTCCAGTTCCAGCCGCTCGGCATCGCCCAGCAGCGTGCGCACCAGCGGAAACAGGCGTTCGCCCACTTCCGACAGGTGCACGCCGCGGCCGGTGCGGTTGAACAGCCGCGCGTTGCACTCGCGTTCCAGCGCGTTGATGCGGCGGCTCAGCACCGACTGGTCCTGGTCCAGATAGAGGGCGGCGCGCGAGATGCTGCCCAGTTCCGCGATCGCCAGGAAGGCCCGCCACTTGTGCAGGTCGGCGGTGACGTCCAGGCTCAGGCCCGTGGCTTTGGCAGGCGGCATGATGGATAAGGCGGCAACGAAAGAGACGGCATAAGGGTACGGCAAAAGCGGGCCGGCATGGGACTATTCCAGCCCCAGCTTGCCGCGCCGGATCACCTCGCCCCATTTCTTCGACTCGGCCTGCATCAGCGCCTGGTAGGCCTCGGGCGTGGTGGCCGTGGGTATGGCGCCCTGGTCGATCATCTTCTGCCGCAGGGCCGGCTCGGCCAGCGTCTCGGCGATGGCCCGCGACATCTTCTGCACGATCTCCGGCGGCGTGCCGGTGGGAGCGATGATGCCGTAGTTCGATTCCACGATCACACCGGGAAAACCCGCCTCCCTGGTGGTCGGCACGTCCGGCAGGCCCTCGAAGCGCGTCGGGCTGGCCACCGCCAGCGTGCGCAGCTTGCCGGCCTTGATGAAGCCCAGCACCGCCGAGGCGTCGCCGGGGAACATCTGCACCTCGTTGGACAGCAGCGCCGTCACCGCGGGCGAGGCGCCCTTGTACGGCACGTGCATGATGTCGATGCCGGTCTGCTGCTTGAGCAGCTCGCCGCCCAGGTGCGGCGTGGTGACATTGCCGGCCGAACCATAGTTGTACTTGCCGGGCTGGCGCTTGGCGCTGGCGACGAAATCGGCCAGCGTGGCGTCGGGCAGGGACGGGTTGACCACGATGACCAGCGGGATGCGCGCCACCAGCGACACGTACTGGATCCTGGACACGTCATACGGCACCTTCATGACGTGCGGCAGGCCGGTGATGGCGCCCGGCACGCCGAAGCCGAAGGTGTTGCCGTCGGGCGTGGCGCGCACCGTCGCGTCCACGCCGATGGTGCCGCTGGCGCCGGCCTTGTTCTCGATCACGATGGTCTGGCCCAGCCGCTGGCCCAGCGCCGGCGCCAGCAGCCGCGCCAGGTTGTCAACCGAGCCGCCGGGCGGGTAGGGCACGATCAGCCGGATCGGCTGGCTCGGCCAGGGCGCGGCGGCCTGGCCCGGGGCGGCAAAGGCGGCGCCCAGCAGCAGGGCGGCCGCCGTCAGTGCGGTAGCTTTGTTCATTCTGTCTCTCTCCTGTGGCGCCGGCTCGTGGCCGGCGCGTCGTTGTCATGCGCCTTCCAGCCCCAACTGCTTGGCGTAGATATTGCGCTGGATCTCGTTGGTGCCGCTGAAAATGGTCGCCGCCAGCGCGTTGACATACGGCGCCAGCGCGTGCACCTGGCCGTTGCCATAGCCCAGCCGCATCGCCGCGCCGCCGTATTCCTCGGCGATCTGGATCAGCAGCGCGCCCAGCCGCTCGTGCGTCTCGGTGGCCCAGACCTTCAGCAGCGACAGCTCGGGCGGCAACGGCCGGCCGGCCTTGGCCAGTTCCGCGAAGACGCTGTACATGGCGGTCAGGTCGGCCGCGTCCAGCCGCAGCTCGGCCAGCCGGTCGGCGAACGCCGGGTCGGCCAGCAGGCCGCGCTGGCGCGCGATGCTGAAGATCTGCTGCAGGGCATGGTTGGCGTGCTTGGGGCTGCCGCTGAACAGGCGCTCGAAGCCCAGCAACGCCTTGGCGATGCCCCAGCCGGCGTTCAGCTCTCCAACGACGTTGGCGCGCGGCACGCGCACCTGGTCGAAGAACACCTCGCAGAACTCCTCGTGCCCCGACAGCGTGCGGATGGGACGGCGGCTCACGCCCGGGCTGGCCAGGTCCACCAGCAGGAAGCTGATGCCGGCCTGCTTCTTGACCGTCTTGTCGGTGCGCACCAGCATGAACATGTGGGTCGCGTCCTGCGCCAGCGTCGACCAGGTCTTCTGGCCGCTCACGATCAGGTCGTCGCCGTCCACCAGCGCCTCGCAGCGCAGCGAAGCCAGGTCCGAGCCGGCGTTCGGCTCCGAATAGCCCTGCGCCCACACCGCCTCGCCCGACAGGATGCCCGGCAGGAAGCGCGCGCGCTGTTCCTCGGTGCCGTGGCGGATCAGGATCGGCCCCAGCATCACCAGCCCCTGGTCCGGCGCGCGCGCCACGCCGTGGCGTTCGGCTTCCTCGATGAAGGCGATCTGGCGCGCCGGCGACAGCGCCATGCCGCCGTGCTCGCGCGGCCACGACGGCGCGATCCAGCCCTGGCGCGACAGCGTGAAATACCAGTCCTTGATTTCGTCCCAATGCAGCCGCCACGGCGCGTGGCGCAGGTGCTCGGGGTAGTGGGCGCGGAAGAAGCCGCGCACCAGCCGGCGGAAGTCGGCTTCCGGCATGCCGTTCCAGTCGGCCTCGCGCGGGAAGTCCGTGATGGGCGCGGCGTCGTCGTCATCGGCGCCGGGCGCGGGCAGCGCCGCCAGCGCGCCGTAGCGCTGGCGATGGGCGGCGGCATTGCCCAACCAGGCCGCCAGGTGCAGCGCGCTGCGGAAATACAGGCTGACGTCGCATTCCTCGGTGTAGCCGATGGCGCCGTGCAGCTGGATCGCCAGCCGCGCCGCCTCCAGGCCGGCGCGCGCGGCGCGGGCCTTGGCGCGGCTGGCCAGCGTCTTGCGCAGGGTGGCGTCGTCCGGTTGCGCGGCCAGTGTGTCGAGCGCATCCAGCAGGCTGTTGGATGCCAGTTCGACCTGCATGGCGGCGTCCACCAGCCGGTGCTGCAAGGCCTGGAACGACGCCAGCGGCCGGCCGAACTGCTGGCGCGTGTTCAGGTAGGCCACCGAATCGGCCAATACCTGCCGCGCCACGCCCACCAGTTCCGCCGACTGCATCAGGCGGCCCAGGTCCAGTGCCTCGTCGACCGCGTCCAGCACGCCGTCGCGCGCCAGCAGCGCGTCCGCCGGCACCACGGCCGACTCGATCGCCAGGTGGCAGGCGGCGGCGCCGTCGGCGCGCGCGTGGACCTGCGCGGTCACGCCCGGGGTGCCGGCCGCGACGAAGAAGAGGGCGGTGCCGCGCTCGCCATCGGCCGTGACCAGCCAGCCATCGACGCCGGCCCCCGGCACCACGTGGCGCTTCTCGCCATTGAGCACGTACGCGCCCTCGCGTTCGATCACGCTGACGCCGAAGGCCGTGGCGGCCTCGCCGGCCTCCAGCTGGCCCTCCGTTTCCTGCCAGGCCAGCCCGAGCAGCGTTTCGCCCGCGCACACGGCCTGCAGCAGCGCGTCGCGCCGCGCCGCATCGACCGGCGCGATCCGCGCCAGCAGCGCCGCCGGCAGCACGCCGGCGCCGACCAGCGGCTCGGGCAACTGTGCGCGGCCGGCTTCCTCCAGCACCGCCGCCATCGCCCGCCAGTCCAGGCCCAGGCCGCCCAGCGCCTCGGGCACGCTCATGCCGAGCCAGCCGACCTCGGCGATCTCGCGCCAATAGTCGCGGTCCGGCGGCGCCGCGGCGCGCTTGCGCTGGCGCTGGTCGCGCCGTTGCAGGAAGTCGCGCGCGCTGTCGCGGATCTCTTCGATCAGGTCATGGTCGACGCCGCTCATACGATGCCCTCCGCCCGCAGCCGGGCGATCTCGTCGTCGGACATCCCCAGTTCGGCGCGCAGGATCTCGGCCGTGTGCTCGCCCAGCAGCGGCGGCGGCAGGCCGCCCGTGATCGGCGTGCCGGAAAAATGGATCGGGTTGCGGATGACCGGCACGGCGCCCAATCGAGGATGCTCGACGCTGCCCAGCACGCCGCGGTGGCGCACCTGCGGATCCTCGAACACCTGGTCCATGGTGTAGATCGGCCCGCAAGGCACGTTGGCCGCCGCCAGCGCCTGGTTCCAGTCCTGCACGCCGCGGGCGCGCAGCGCCGGCTCGATCAGCCGCGACAGTTCGGGCTGCGCGGCGGCGCGCTTGGGGTTGGTATCGAAGCGCGCATCGCGCCCCAGCTCGGGCAGCCCGATCACCTCGCAGAAGGCGCGGAACTGCGAGTCGTTGCCCACCGCCACCATCAGGTGGCCGTCCCGGCATTCGAAGGCGCGGAACGGCGCGGTGATCTGCGAGGCCGAACCCATGCGCGCCGGCAACTGGCCGCTGGCCAGATAGTTCATGCCGATGTGCGACAGCGCGGCGATCTGCGCGTCCAGCAGCGCCAGGTCGATGTGCTGGCCCGCGCCCGACACCTGGTCGCGGTGCCGCAGCGCCGCCAGGATGGCGCACACCGCATAGAAGCCCGCCGTCAGGTCCGACACCGAGTAGCCCGCCTTGACCGGCCCCGCGCCCGGCTCGCCGTCGGGCACGCCGGTCACGCTCATCAGTCCGCTCATGGACTGGAAGATCGGGTCATAGCCGGGCAGGTGGCTGTAGGGCCCGCTCTGGCCGAAGCCGGTGATCGAGCAATACACCAGGCGCGGATTGAGCGCCGCCAGCGCGGCGTAGTCCAGCCCGTAGCGGCGCAGGTCGCCGGCCTTGAAGTTCTCGATGACGATGTCGGCCTGCCGCGCCAGCCGCCGCACCAGCGCCTGGCCCTCGGGCCGGGAGATGTCGATGGTCAGCGACTTCTTGCCCCGGTTCATGGCCACGAACGACGAGGTCTGCGGGCTCGGCGCGCCGTCGCGGCCGGGCAGGGGATAGCCCTGGTGGCGCACGTCGTCGCCGCGCCCGGGGCGCTCGACCTTGATCACGTCGGCGCCGAAGTCGGCCAGCATCTGCGCCGCCCACGGCCCCGAAAACACCCGGCTCAGGTCCAGCACCTTCACGCCGTCCAACGCGCTCGTCATGTCGTCTCCTTGGTTTTTTTTGCGAAGTGTAGGCAGCGCCGGGCCTTGCACCTACGGCGCCGCCGCAATAGCTGTTATGCGTGGGGCCGTGCCGCTAACGGCCCTGGAACACCGGCGCGCGCTTTTCCAGGAAGGCGCGGCGCGCTTCCATGGCGTCCTCGGTCTTGGCGATGGCGGCCGTCATGTCCTGCTCGTAGCGGTAGCCGTCGCGCAGGCTCATGTCCTCGATGGCGTTGAGCGTCTGCTTGGCCAGGATCGTCGCCAGCGGGCTCTTGGACGCCAGCTCGCGCGCCAGTTCCAGCGCGCGCGGCATCAGCGCGTCCGCCGGCAGCGCTTCCTCGACCACGCCGAGCCGGTACAGCTCGGTGCCGTCCACCCGCAGGCCGGTCAGCATCATGCGCCGCAGCCGCGAATGGCCGAACAGCCGCATGCCATGGCGGCCGCCGCCCAGCAGGCCGACGTTGATCTCCGGCAGGCCCACCACCGCGTCGGACGCCGCCAGCAGGATGTCGCACGAGGCCACGATCGCCAGCCCCGCGCCCAGCGCCGCGCCGTTGATGGCGCCCACCACCGGCTTGGCGCATTCGCGGATCGCATGAAAGCACTCGCGCGTGCGGCGCGAATGCTGCGGCAGGTCGCCCGGCCCCTTGATGGTGGCGGCGCGGTTCTTCAGGTCGGCGCCGGCGCAGAAGGTCTTGCCCTGGCCCGACAGCACCACCGCCCGCACCTCGGGCGTCTCGGAAATGCGGTCCAGCACCCACGACAGCTCGTTCATCATTTCGGTGCTGAGCGCGTTGACGGGGGGATTGGCCAGCAGGATGGTGGCGACGCCGGCGTCGATGCGCACGTCCAGCGCGGTGTAGGGCCCGGCCAGGTTTTCCGGCATGGTCATGGTGTGTCTCCTTGTGGTCCGGTCTGTGGGGCCGGTCAGATGATCTTGCGGTCGCGGTAGTCCTGGATCTGCGCCGCGCTCAGTCCCAGTTCGGCCAGCACCTCGTCGGTGTGCTGGCCCAGCAGCGCCGGCGCGCGGTCCACCCGCAGCGCCGATTGGCCAAAGCGCAGCGGGTTCATCACCTGCGGCACCTCGCCGGCGGCGGGGTGGGGCAGGCGCCGCAGCATGCCGCGGTGCAGCACCTGCGGGTCCTCGAACACCTCGGGCACCGTGTTGATCGAGCCGGCCGGCACCCCGGCCCGCTTGAGCAGGTCCAGCCAGTGGGCGCGCGGCTCGCCGATGAAAATGGCGTCCAGCAGCGGATCGAGCGTGTCCAGGTTCTTCACGCGCTGGCTGTTGCTGACATAGCGCGGATCGCGCGCCAGGCCGGGCTGGCCCAGCGCCTCGCACAGGGTGGCGAACTGCGCGTCGTTGCCCACCACGATGACGATGTCGCCATCGGCGCAGGCAAAGGTGCGCTGCGGCTGGATATTCGGGTGCGCCGTGCCGGTGCGGCGCGGCACCCGCCCGCCCAGCAGGAAGTTCATGGCCTGGTTGGCCAGGAGGCCCACCTGCACGTCCAGCATGGCCACGTCGATGTACTCGCCCTGGCCGGTCTGCGCGCGCCGCAGCAGGGCGGCCACGATGCCCAGCGCCGCGTACACGCCGGTGGTCAGGTCGACGATCGGCACGCCCACCTTCTGCGGCCCGCCGCCCGGCCGGTCGTCGCGCTCGCCGGTCACGCTCATCAGCCCGCCCATGGCCTGGATCAGGAAGTCGTAGGCCGGCTCGGCCGCGCGCGGCCCGGTCTGGCCGAACCCCGTCACCGAGCAATACACCAGGCGAGGATTGATCGCCGACAGCGACGCATAGTCCAGCCCCAGCCGCGCCAGCGTGCCGACCTTGTAGTTCTCCAGCACCACGTCCGCGTCGCGGCACAGCTGCTTGACCAGCGCCTGGCCCTCGGCCGTCTGCAGGTCCAGCGTGATCGAGCGCTTGCCCCGGTTGGTGGCCACGAAATAGGCGCCGTCCGCCGTGTCCTGGCCCTGCTCGTCCTTCAGGAAGGGCGGCCCCCAGGACCGGGTGTCGTCGCCCTGGCCGGGCCGCTCGACCTTGATGACATCGGCGCCCAGGTCGGCCAGGATCTGGCTGGCCCAGGGGCCGGCCAGCACGCGGCTCAGGTCGAGCACTTTCAGGTTTGATAACAGCGGCTGCAACGCCTTCTCCTTGACTGCTGTGAAGTGCGGCCAGTCTAGGATTTCCGCGCCGCGGCAGGCTCCACCCGGATGGCAAAGCTGTTATGCGTGATGGGACGCCGTCCCCGGTACAATTCGGCCCATCATGCCCGGGTCGCAAGGGGCATTCCGGTAGTCCGTGCAGCGTAGACAAAGGTCCCCCGATGCGCCTGAACCAGTGCCAGAATTTCCACGACTTTCGCCGCATGGCGCGCCAGCGGCTGCCCGGCCCGATCTTCAACTACATCGACGGCGCCGCCGACGATGAGACCACCTACCGCCGCAACACCGAGGCCTTCGAGGCCTGCGACCTGGTGCCCGACGTGCTGCGCGGCGTGGCGGATGTGGACATGTCCGTCACCGTCATGGGCCAGAAGCTGGCCATGCCGGTCTATTGCTCGCCCACCGCGCTGCAGCGCCTGTTCCACCACGACGGCGAACGCGCCGTGGCCGCCGCCGCCGGCAAGTTCGGCACCCTGTTCGGGGTGTCGTCGCTGGGCACCGTCAGCCTGGAAGAGGCGCGCCAGATCAGCGGCGGCCCGCAGGTCTACCAGTTCTACTTCCACAAGGACCGCGGCCTGAACCGTGACATGATGGCGCGCGCCAAGGCCGCCGGCGTGCAGGTCATGATGCTGACGGTCGACAGCATCACCGGCGGCAACCGCGAGCGCGACAAGCGCACGGGCTTTGCCATCCCGTTCCGCCTGAACCTGGCCGGCATCGCCCAGTTCGCCATCAAGCCGGCCTGGGCCATCAACTACGCCACCCACGAGCGCTTCCGCCTGCCGCAGCTCGACGGCCACGTCGACATGGGCGGCGGCGCCATGTCCATCAGCCGCTATTTCACCGAGATGCTCGATCCCGCCATGACCTGGGACGATGTCGCCGCCATGGTGCGCGAGTGGGGCGGCCAGTTCTGCCTGAAGGGCATCATGTCGGTCGAGGACGCCCAACGCGCCGTCGACATCGGCTGCACCGGCATCGTGCTGTCCAACCACGGCGGCCGCCAGCTCGACGGCTCGCGCAGCGCCTTCGACCAGCTCGCCGAGATCGTCGACGCCGTCGGCGACCGCATTGACGTGATGATGGACGGCGGCGTGCAGCGTGGCACGCACGTGCTCAAGGCGCTGGCGCTGGGCGCCAAGGCGGTGGGACTGGGCCGCTACTACCTGTTCCCGCTGGCCGCCGCCGGACGGCCCGGCGTGGAGCGGGCGCTGGAACAGATGCGCGTGGAGATCGAGCGCGCGATGAAGCTGATGGGCTGCCGGACGGTGGCGGAGCTGCAGCGCCGGCACCTGCGGTTCCGCTGAAGCGGCCGCCTGCGGCGGGTTTGATACAGTCGCGGAACTGCCCGATAAACAGAAACCCCCCGCCGGTGGACCGCCGCTCGTCAGTTGGATAGCAATCCGGCTTGCGGGATGTCGGGGACCGGCCGGGCCCGGATCGTCGACGCTTTGGAGTCTTCATGCACATTCGTCCCCGTCTGACCGCTTCGATCGCCGCGCTGACGCTGGCGCTGCTGGCCGCGCCGCCGGTCATCGCCGCCTCTGCCCAAGCCGAAGCCCCCGCGGGCGCGACCACCTGCGCCTTCAGCGCCTGGGCCAACTACGACAAGCCCTCGATCACCGTGCGCGATGCGCCGTCCGCCAGCGCCAAGGCCCTGGGCCAGATCCCCGCCAGGCCCGCCGCCGGCGAGCCGGAGTATTCGTACAGCGTCACCTTCGACGTGAAGGAAGCCAGGGACGGCTGGCTCAGGATCGCCAACGCCAGCGATGCCTACAACGAGGAAGAATATCCGGAGCGCGCGCCGCGCAAGCTCTACAAGGGCGAAGGCTGGATCCGCGCCGACGATGCCCGGGTCGGCATCCAATCCGCGCGCGGCTATGCCTGGCCCGACGCCGCCAGCCAGCGCCTGGTGGACCTGGGCAGCGACTGGCTGACCGAAATGGGCAAGATCCAGGGCATCCGCGCCTGCCACGAGGACTGGGTACTGCTGGATTACCTGGTGGACCGCAAGCGCTCGCCGCAGGACGAGATCGTCGAGCGCGCCAAGGGCGAACAACTGGCGGGGCGGGCGTGGTTCCGGGGACTGTGCGACGTGCAGGAGACGACCTGCGACATGAAGTCGGTGGATCGGTGAGGGCTGGGTTCATGCCGCTGACCCTGGCGTGGGCATCCATTACGGAACCGGAATAGGGCGACCCGTGGCCGGCTCCAGGATGATTCAACAGTGCTTATTCATGACTTCAGTGGATGAGGCTGAATTCGCCGGCGCGCTCATGAAAGCCCGCCCCTCGATCCGGTTCATCAACATGCAGGAGCAGCCGGACGTCGAGCGGCCGGGATACAGGACTCGAATCGATGCGTGTGAAGGGGTTCACGTGACGATCGTGGATTCCTCCATCATTTCCGAAGCGGATTTTCACAATCGCTACGTGAAACGTCATCCCTCGGGAAAGGGGTGGATCTACGCGCTGGTGGGATCAGGGCTGGTCAGCCTTTTGAGGTCAAGAGCGGCGGACTTTCTTCCGGATTCCGTTCTCAACGGCGAGCTGCGGGCGTCAATTCCGGCGGATGACGAGGATACCGAGGCATTCGTGGCGATCGTGCTGCGCGAGGCAAAGGCGCGCGCGGAGAAGTTGGTAACCATCGACGCGGCCACCGGTCAGCGCGGAACCAGGGTTGACCGGAAATTCATTGCATGGCCGGACGCGGCACGCAGATTCGATGGCGTGAACGGGGCATACCTGGCCAATGGCGCGCACGCATTATTTGTTCCGAAGGGTGCCAGTGCCGCGTAGTGCTCGTTTGCGATGCTGTTGCACGATTATCGAACACGCCAAGGGCATGCAAGCGGCGGGCGCGAGTGGTTCGGCGGGCTTTGCAAGGTGGGGCAGACGAACTGCGGCATGAAGTTGGTCGATCAGTAGGTTTTCGCAGGTCAGGCGAGAGCGCCGGCGCTACCGTGGCGCCTTTTTTTTCGTTGTCGAAGGAAATATTTGATTTCCACCCCTAAACTGACTATAGGCCGGGGGGATAACTTAGGAATGTAGCGGCGCGAAAGGCGCGCCGCGTGTGCTTGCCTGGTTTATCCATGTCCCGCGAAATCCAATGGTTGTGGCCCACTCCGATCATGCATTACAACCTGCGCGAAAGCGGTCGGGTGGATGCTGGGCTGCATGACGCTCTACAGGCGTTTTCGGAGCGCAACCAGGGCCGTCTATTGAACGACGAGAAGCGGTCGGCCACGCTGGAAACACTTTATACCCGTTACGACACGGGCATATTCAAGCGCACGCGCAATCCTCAACTCAAGGCCATCCGCCAGCTGATTCTGGAGGAATGCGACGACTATGCGGCGCAGGTCTACGGCGACCAGGTGCGGCAGGCCCGGCGCGACCATACCATGTGGTTCGTGATGCAGCGGTCTGGGCAGGCCAAGGATGCAGTGCATGCGCATTATCACGAAGGTTCGGATCTGGCGTTTGTCTATTACCTGACCATGCCCAAGGATGGCAGCGGCCAGTTGGTGCTGATGGGAGGCTATCCGTATTTTTTGGGCGAGGCGATGGGGTTAAGTCAAAGCGGCAGGCGGGCAATTGTAGAAGGTTGCGATTTAGGTTTGGGTCTAACGCGCACAGATGGGCGATGGTCGTTGCGAGAATTTGCCGCCGATAAAAATGCGAAAATTTATCGTTTTTATGTGGGCGGGGGTCTAAATATGCTTAATAGCGCTTTGCCTGCGAGAAAGGATTTTGGTATCCAATATCGATTTCTTGATGGATGGATTCAGGAGCTTTCTATTTAATTTGAATGGTGTTGTGAATTCACTTGAGGAAATGCCTGCTGTTGCGAGAATGGGGGGGCAGGGGATTGGTTCTCGTGTTAATTTTAGGGGTCAGGAAATAGGGGGGTATACGAAATGCGAGTTGAATTGGATAATGGGTAATGATCAACTCTTTAATAAGACGCAATTCTTTCTCAACGGTCGGTAGGTGAATGTGGGGCGCTAAAATGAAGATCACACAAAAAGACCTGGATTTGTTGAATAAACAATTAAAACTCTGGCAAGGGGGGAGAGTATCGTTTAACTCTTTTAATGGCGACCATGATAGGTTGATTTTGCGTTTGGAATCTCCGAGCCGTGAAATGGAACCCGTCGGATTAAGTCTGTTCTACTGCACCTACATCGCCGGGCCTATTCAATGGAGTGGCAGCGAGTTGAATGCATTGTTGTCTATGCTAGATGATGGCAGTGTTGGTATAGAAATTAATGATATGCGAGCTGGTTTTATTGCGAGATGTGCAAGCATATCTTTGTACGGAGAGCCTGTTTTGACAGTGCCCCAGTCTTAATATCCAGTATTTGAGGCGTGCTTGCAGGTGTGATTGGTAAATCGGCTGTCGAGAATTTAACATGTCAGACTCTGAGGTTTTCCCGCGCGGAATTTAACGTGCCAGACTACGTTTGATTCGATAGAAATTGGGAGGCCCGGCCACGGAGTGTGGTATCGGGGTTTTGTTTTTCTTGTGGGGAATGGGCGGATTAAGCTGGCCAGTGTCAGCTTGATATAAATCATAGTCCGGTGTAAGCAAGGTGATGACCGGCCGGTCTTTTCGGCTGTTTGGTTTCTAGGCTAGATTTATTCGTTTCTGGTCCTGGGCTATTTGCTTGCCAGACACTGGGTTTGAAGCCTATGCGCTTGCAATAGACGTTGGAAATATCGCGCGTTCGCATCGGCCAGTGGCGGCGATGCGAATAAGTCTCCAGGGTCCATTTTCTCGCTTGACTCAGGCCTGGCTATGACTGCAGAACTTGCGCTTTTGAATTGCATCAAAGCCTGATTCGCAGTGAGACAAGAATCTCCCGGCATGGGACAACCCTTTGGGGCCTGATCACCGTATACTTGCCCTTCGATCGCACCAACGATCGACCGGACTGACAGCCGGAGTTAACAGGAGCGGACAGCCGCGGCAATAGCGGCATTTTTACGTCCGTATGCCGATGCACGTCTCCACTATGCGCGGGCCATGGCTGAGCACGCTCGCGTGCGCCGGTTGCTCCTGTTACCGGATTGGTAATCCCGCGCAAAAGCGATGAGGTCAGAAGTAGAATTTTCTCGTTGAGGAGTTCTACCGCATGAAGGAGTCGAGATTTACGGATAGCCAGATCATTGAAGCCATCAAGCGCGTGGAGGCTGGTCTTGCCGTTCCTGAGCTATGCCGGGGCTGGAACCATAAGCGCGTGTACCGGATCTATCGCGAGCTCGAACTGAACCTGCGTATCAAGCCGCGCAAAGGGCGGATGCGGCAGACGCCTGATCCCCTGACCGTGCCCTCCAATGTGAACCAGGTATGGTCAATGGACTTCCTGCATGACCAGCTTGCCCATGGGCGCAGCATCCGCGTGTTCAACGTGATTGACGACTTCAACCGCGAGGCGCTGGGCATTGAGGCTGACTTCTCGTTGCCGTCAGAGCGCGTGAGCCGCACACTCAAGCAGATCATCGGCTGGCGGGGAAAGCCCTTGGCCATTCGGTGCGATAACGGACCCGAATACCTGAGCGCGGCAATTGTCGATTGGGCCGAGGCATGGGGCATAAATGCTCGAATATATTCAGCCGGGCAAGCCGCAACAGAATGCCTACGTCGAACGGTTCAACAGGACCGTGCGCTACGAATGGCTGTCCCAATATCACTGGGACGATCTGGACCATGTACAGCGCGTCGCCACGCAGTGGATGTGGTCCTACAATCACGAACGCCCAAATATGGCACTGGGCGAATTTACCCCAAAACAGCGGCTAGCCATGGCCGCGTAGTGTTCCTACTTCTGCCAATCGCTAAAAATGGCGGGGATTACCCATGAGGGCCTAGGAAAGGCCTTGATCTTCCTGATAAATTTGTTACTTCCAAGAGTGGATAGGGTACGAGAATTCAATATGGCAGCACTGATTATTGGGATGTAATAGATCCCAGTCACGGTATTGTGAGATTTGTGAACAAAGACGGCGTTCTAGGTTTCAATGTATATGCCAATCCGGAGTTGCGGGCTACACATGGTTCGGGTAGTGATATGTTGGTGGGTATGCTCAAGCGTTTGCGTCAGGATGGAGTCGATATCTATGGGATAAGAGGGGCTCGGCTCCAGGGGTAGATAGTGTTAATTATTCGCAATACCGATCAGGCGTATCGAGAGGGTTGACTCCAGAACAAGCTTCCTTGGATACTTGGACAGGAAGACAGGTGCAACAAGCTGGTTTTCCTCATGTTGAGAGTATTCTGGATAAAGGTGATGTCCACGCTACTTTCCGTAAATCTAGATGAAGGAACTTCGATTGTTTAGTATTCCTACGAATGATATTTCTGAATGGAAGCGGCGACTTCGAAGTGAGTCTACAGCGCTTGTGCTGAGAGAGATTGCTCGACGCTACTCGATAGGCAGAAGCGATTTGGGAATGGTTCTTCCTGACTTGTGTGATAACGTGATGTTGGAGCATATCCAGGTTGTTTGGAACTGGGATGTGGAGTGCAACGGCAAGGGCGTTTCGGATGAAAAGCTCGAAGCTCTATTGGCGGGATTAGATTTTAAAAAGTAATCGGTGGAAATTAACGTGTCAGACTACGTTTAACGTGGATATGATAAGGAAGCCCCGACCATCTATTGATGTTGGGGCTTTGTTTTTTGGAGTGAGTGGCGCCGCTAGTATCTGGTCCTGGCGTTCAATACGGTCGTCACCAGTTACGTGATTAGCAACGGCACGACGCTGGCGGTCACTGGTGACCTGCTCGAATTCTTCACACCACCGGGATTTGGAATTTAGCTTCGGTTAGTAATCCTGATGCAGCGACCTGGGCGGCCTGCTGCGGTGTCAAATAGCCCAGACTGGAATGTGGCCTGACAGTGTTGTAATGCTCGCGCCAGTCTTCGATCACGATGCGTGCCTCGGTCCGGCTCCGGAACCATTCCATATTCAAGCACTCGTCGCGCAGCTTACCGTTAAAACTCTCGGTCGTGCCGTTCTGCCAGGGCTTGCCCGGGTCGATCAGCGCCGTCTCAATGCCTTAATCCGCAAGCCATTGCAGCAAGGCGCGCGACACGAACTCCGGGCCATTGTCCGAACGCAGATATCGGGGGGCTCCGCGGTCACTGATGACGCGGGTCAATATCTCGATCACTCTGCGTGAGCGGATTGACCCGGCCACATCAATAGCCAGGCATTCCCGCGTGTACTCATCGACCAGCGTCAGGCATTTGATCTGCTGACCGTTGGCGCACGCGTCAAAGACAAAATCATAGGACCAGACCTGGTTGGCTCGCGCGGGTGTCAGCGGTCGCAGGCGAGAAGCTGCCACGCGGCGCCGAGGCCGTTTATGCGGCACTTGCAGCCCCGCCACGTTCCACAAGCCCTTGGCTTTCCAAGATATGTTGAGTATTTTAAGAGCCCTGAGCTAATTGTTGCTACAGAGCGTCGCCAATATATGGGCGAAATTGGTTTTGCGGGGCGAATCGGTGACCAAGGCGCGCGACGTACGCTTATTGAAAACTATCTTTCCGAGCGCAATCGTACTATTGAAAATTACTACCAACGTCCATATGGTGGCGTATACAATTCGAATCCATTCAGAGGTAATTAGTCATGTATTTCCCATCAGACCCAAATAAGACTCCTGCTTTATGGGAGGCTCTTAGAGATGGCCTGCTTACGTCAAATGTTTCATATGTTCTGGAGAATGGAAAAGATCAATCTGCGGGCTTGTCAAGAAAGGCAACGAGTGCTGAAGCGGATTTTTTAATTAATCGGATGCGAAGGCTTGGCTATGTAAGGGTAGGGGTAAGTCAACTAACAGCCACTCCCCCGCATTTTGGTGTGTTGCTAAGCTCTGATGGGAAGGTCGCAAACCTAATGGAATATCTCACTCTCGACAGCGCGAAGGATAGGCCGGATCGCGATATTTCATTGCTTGTGGATTTGATGTTTTATGAGTTGCCCAATTTGCGTAAATTGATTGTCCCGCTTAGATTGGAAGTCATTGAGATTCCAGGGGTCGGGGTTGATATTGATAGCCAGCATGGTGTTGCGGAGTTTTCTCGTGCTCCGATTCCCCAAGTTAAGTAGAGGGAGCTCGCCAAGGGGGGCGGGGCTTCGTGAATTAATGTGTGAAATACTGAGTTTCTATACGAGTTTTGGCGAAAATTTGAACATAAATCAGGGGTTGCCAGGATTTCAGGAGGATGTAACGTATCATGGCGGGAAGCGAAATTTCCCCTGCTATTGAAGCCTATTCCCTGCTGAGGATTTTCTGAACGGCCTTCGACGTCATGTCCATGATCCTGGTGATTTCTTCAAAAGAAATATCTTTACTAAAAAGTGCGGCGGCCGTGGCCAGTTCCAACTTTTCCCGGCGTCCTTTTTCCGTTATGCGATTGGGGGAGGCGGGCGCTGGGCGGGCGACGCGTTGGCGAATCGCGTCGAGGGCACTCTGAGCCGGCAGGGGTTGGCAACGAATTTGTTGCCTAGTGATTCGAAGTTTTGGATTGGTGCGGAAACTCCATCCGTCACCAATGTTGGCATAATTCGAGGAGCTGGCAATCGACACCCATCGGCAGAATTGCCGGCTACCATTGGGTCTAATGCAGCATTCAAGTTGTCGTTCGATCCTTCGCTAAATGTTGCCGATAAAACTTTTTCGGTTAAAAAGTTGAGCTGCTTGTTGAAAATCCGATAGGGACTGCTTCTTGCGCGCGACTTCAGCGGTAAGGCACGGAAATTCGGTTTGTGAATGATCCTGCTATGGAGGCGCTGGGTTATTTTGATGCATATACAAATTCAGTGACTGTAAATATGGGGCGCCATGTCTCCGCTAGAGAAGCTGCGTCTACAATCGTGCGTGAGGCTGCTCATAAGAATGGTTTCTACAAAGGTAGGCCACAGAATACGCAATTCTCGGAATATCAAGCTTTCGGAAATGAAATGTTATTTCAAAATGGGGCCTTCGCTTGCGGAACGATTGGAGATATGGGATGACGTTCAATCTCTCTATCCACATTTGCCGCAAGGAAAATATCCATTCGTAGGTAAACCATGAATCTCATAAGTGCAAAGAACATGTCTGGTTATGAAGCGATACAGGTCATAAGGCAGGGGCGGCAATTGCAGTGTCCTGTATGCGGGGATATTTTAAAAACCGTTCCCGAAGAGTGGAAACCAGGGATGCCCTTGCATGGCCTTCAGTGTCCGGCTAATTTCGAGCACTATATGCTTGTTATCGAAGATGAAAATGCTATGAGAGAAATGCGCAGGCGGATGGCTGCGCGCGCCAAAAAATCTTAGAGACTATATTTTTTGCGCGGATTTAACGTGTCAGACTACCTTAAATGTGAAAGAAAGGGAGAGGCCCCGGCTGCAGACTGCTACCGGGGCTTTCTTTTTTTAAAAGGTGGGTGGTATTTAATTAAACGTAGTCTGACACTGAGGTTTCGCCACGAATTTATCGCAATCCTCCCGTGGGTTCAGCGGGTTTCACCTGTCTTTGCAAAAGGACTGTACTGAGCTGGTCTTCACCTGACACCGGCCCCAATCCGGTGTTTTCTCAAGTCGCCTCGGCGAACACATTCTGCGGTTCGGGCTGCTACGTCTTGCCGGCATCGAACATCTGCACCGGAGTTCTGCCCTCCATCATCCGGCCTTGGCGGCCGCTCATGGTTGTAGTGGTGCAGATAGGTATCGAAGTCTCCCTGCCTCTGCTCAATCGATTCATATGAGATCGTTCGAGCCACAATGCGGAAGTGCTCGTCCAGCAAGTTGCGGTGCAGCCGTTCGACGAAGCCATTGCTTTGCGGTCGCCTGACACGGGTCGTGCGATGCTCGATGCCTTCCAGTTGCAGGAACAATTCGAACGGATGTTGATCGGGCCTGCCGCAATAGTCAGGTCGGGGTTTGGGTGGGCTGTACGTTTTTTGGTACGAGAGAAAATAGTATTTATCGTGATGCCTTTCCAATTCTGTTCAATCAGCGGGTTTCGCGACTCATGAGACTACTCATTTTGTGCAAAGATTGACCTCTAGAAATTATCATCTCGGCCATGAATGCCAAGTATTTCGAGCCCAAGGAGCGGTAGATAAAAGTCATTGATTGAATGGGTTGAGAGATAATAAACTGTACGATATATTGGAGAAACATCCGATTTATCTTGGAGTTGCGCGTGATCCAAATTGGACAAGATAAGGATTATTTTTATGCCAAAGTGCAAGGAATGTGGTAAAGACGAATGGGTGATTGTTGCTCATCAGGGAGCTATGGAGCGTTGGAGGTGTGGGTTTTGCGCGTGGGAAACGGACGTCCATGTCTATGAGGCAACGATGAATCCTCAAGTTCCTGCCGAAGAAGGAGAAGTGTTTTTGATACACGCTGTTTGGAAATCAACTCCTGGGCGCGCTGAAGTTTAGAGTTTTTTATCGATCTTTCCGAGATTGAATAAGAGTTCCTCTTCCGATATCGTTAGAATGATAAGGCTAGGCCAGCCCATCGAGGTTGGCCGGTTCAGTGAGTTGGAGTTGAGGGCTCTGGAACCCAGGTTAAGGTCCATGAATATTGAATTTATCAAGAACATTGATCCATAATGATATGGAAAAGCTGGCGTTTTTATGGATTAAATTTATTTAATATATCGATTTATTCTGGGGGGCAATTGGCAGGCATATTTTTGCCTGTTGAAGAGTGGATGGTTTAACTTGCTACGGTATCGGTTTTGGGACCCGTCTGCGATTGTGTGTGAGGGGGGAGTATCACGAGACTAAATCGTACTGAGCTGGTATTCACCTGACACCGACCCCAAGCCGGTGTTTCTCAAGTCGCCTCGGCGAACACATAGGCCGGTTGGTACGGCGCGCTGCGCTTCAGCCTGGCCGACCCGCTCAAGCTGATCGTCGGCGGCCGCTACAGCACGTGGAAGACCGATGCGGTAGGGTGGGGCGGCAGCAGCCGGCAGGCGTTCGACAAGGACGCCTTCGTGCCGTACGCCGGCCTGCTGTACGACCTCAACGAGAACTACACGGCGTACGTCAGCTATACCGGCATCTTCAATCCGCAGGACAAGCAGGACCGCAACGGCAACTGGCTCGATCCGCTGGAGGGCAAGGCCTACGAGGCCGGCATCAAGGGTGAATTCCTGGAAGGCCGCCTGAATGCCTCGGCGGCGGTATTCCAGATCAACCAGGACAATCTGGCGCAGGACGACGTCGGCTATCTGGTGCCCGGCACGCTCAACCAGGCTTCGCGCGCCGCCAATGGCACGCGCAGCCGGGGCTTCGACCTGGAAGTGTCGGGGGAAGTCTCGCCCGGCTGGAACGTGGCGGCGGGGTGGTCGCACTGGACCGCGCGCGACGGCGACGGCAGCCCCATCCAGACAGACCAGCCGCGCAGCCTGGTGCGCTTGTTCACCACCTACCGATTGCCGGGCGACTGGAACCGGTTGACGGTGGGCGGCGGCGTCAACTGGCAGAGCCACGTCTACACGATCGCCAACGGCCCCAATGGCGAAGAGCGCGTGGGGCAGGGCAGCTACGCGCTGGTCAACCTGATGGCGCGCTACCGGTTCGATAAGAGCCTGTCGGCGCAGTTGAATATCAACAACCTGATGGACCGCAAGTACTACTCGCAGATCGGCTTCTACAGCCAGGGCGCGTGGGCGGCGGGGCGCAGCGCGACGTTGACGATGCGGTATCAGTATTGAGGCCGATGCGCCCGACATGCGGGTCGAGGCCGTGCGCCCCTTTCGCGACGACCCGGGCCCGGGCGAGCGCGCACGGCCCGGGCCATAGCCGGGCGCGCCTGTTATCGCGGCGAGGCTTGGCGCGGGTAGGAGCCCAGCACCCGCATGCCCGGCTGCGCCGCCAGCACCGACGCCAGCGGCTCCTGCCGGGCGTGGCCGGCCACCTCGATCACGTAGCGATGCGTGTCCAGCGTCTTCTTGCTGGGCCGTTCGTAGATCGTCAGCACCGGCACCTTGGCGGTGATCAGTGCCGCCAGCGCGCCATTGAGCGTGTCGTCGGACGCATCGACCAGCAGCGAGGTCTTGTCGCGCCCGGTCGGCGCCGGCATCGCGCGGCCCAGCACCCACCAGCGGGTCACGTTGTGCGGCCCTTGCTCGATGCCATCCACCAGCGATACCAGCGAATAGACCGACGCGCCCACCTTGGGGCCGAACGACGCCTTGTCATGGCCCGGGCTGTCGGCCACCGTCTTGGCGGCGGCGCCGCCGCTGGCGGCCTCGGTGCGCTTTACCTTGGGCATCTCGCGGTCGACCCACGGCTTGACCTCCTCGAACGCCACCGGGTGCGCCAGCACCTCCGTGACGTCCGCCAGTTTGGTGCCCGGCTTGGCCAGCAGGCTGTAGCCGAGCATCTTCGGATACTCGGCCACGATCATCACGTCCGGCAGGTCCAGCACGGCATCCAGGTACGGCGTCACGCCCACCACCGACGTGGTCACGGGCACGCAGGCGCGCTCGATCTTGCCGGACTGGTAGCCCTTGAACAGGTCGTCGCGCGTCAGCGGCACCAGGTCAGCGGGGCCGAACAGATCCAGGCAGGCCTGGTGCGTCCAGGAACCCGCGGGCCCCAGGTAGCCGATCTGGCCGGCCGCGCTGGCGGCCAGCGGCAGTGCGAACATCGAGCAGCCGACGAGCGTCGACAGAATGGTCTTCTTCATGCTTTCCCCTTGTAGAGCGCGGGTCAGGCGCCCGCGTTGGCATACTCTACAACGGCAATGTCGCGAAAGGCGCGGATCAGCGCCAGCCGTGGCGACCCGCGCGACCAGATCAGGCCGAAGCGGCGCGGCTCGCAGGGCTCGGGCAGCGGCAGGGCGAGCAGGCCGAGCCGTTCGATCGCGCCGTTGGTGGAACGCGGCAGGATCGCCACGCCCAGGTCGCGGCTGACCATCACCGCGATCGATTCGATGGCGTTCAGCTCGAACCGTTCGCGCGGCGTGATGCCGACGCGCCGCAGGTAATCGTCGATGTGCTGGCCGCCCCAGTCGCTGCGCTGATAGCGGATGAAGGGTTCGGCCGTCAGCAGGCTGTGCGGGTGCCGACCGGCATGGCGCGGCGCCGCCGCCAGCACGTAGGGTTCTTCGCGCAGCAACTGCCAGCCCAGGCTCTTGGACAGCGGGTAGGGCGCTTGCAGCGCGATGGCGGCGTCCAGTTCGCCGCTTTCGATGGCGGGGTAGAAGCGCGCCGAATGGCCCGGCTGGATCTCGACGTTGATGAGCGGATGGCGCCGCACCAGGTGTTCCAGGATGGCCGGCACCATCGAATTGAGCGCCGTATTGCCGGCCCCGAGCCGCAGCTCGCCCATCATTTCGTCGGAACGGGCCAGGTAGCGGATCTTCTCGATCCGTTCCAGCACCTCGCGCATCGGCCCGATCAGTTCGGTGGCCTTGGCGGTCAGGTGCACGGTGCGGCCGGCGCGCGCCACCAGCGCCACGCCCAGCTCCTGTTCCAGCTTGCGGATCTGCTGCGCCACCGCGCCGTGGGTCAGCCCCAGGCGGCGGGCGGCCTCGGCCATGGAGCCATGGCGCGCCACGGCGGCCAGCGTGTGCAGGAAGTCGGTGTTCATGATGATAGATATTCTATCGTCTTATCGTAATTTGGCTGTCCCCGATCGCACGTCTCCAGCGCCACAATGCGGCCAGGAGACATCAATGAGAAGCAAGCTTTTCGTTCCCGCCTCGCGTCCGGAACTGTTCGACAAGGCCCTGGCCAGCGCGGCCGACGCGCTGTCCTTCGACCTGGAGGACGCGGTCGCGCCGAGCCGCAAGCAGGAAGCCCGCGCCGCCTTGGCGGCCTGGCTGGCCGCGCCCGCGTTCGCCGCCGTCCATAAGCAACATCCCAAGAAAATTATCGTCCGCGTCAACGCCGCCGACACGCCCGACTTTGCCGCCGACCTGGCCGCGCTGCGTGGCCTGCCCATCGACGTGCTGAACCTGCCCAAGGTCGAAAGCGTCGCCGCGCTGCGCGCCGCGATCGACGAGGCCATGGACGCCGGCTTCGCCGGTGAATTCCTGGTCACCATCGAAACCCCGCGCGCTCTGGCCGACGCCGCGCAACTGGCGGCGGCCCATCCGCGCGTCGCCGGCCTGCAACTGGGCCTGGCCGACCTGTTCGAGCCGCTCGGCATCGAGCGTTACCAGCCCGACACGCTGCGCGCGGTGATGCTGTCCCTGCGCCTGGCCGCCGGCTGCGCCGGCAAGTACGCCATGGACGCGGCCTACGCCCGCGTGCGCGATGCCGAGGGCTTTCGGGCCGAGGCGCAACTGGCGCGCTCGCTCGGGTTCCTGGGCAAGTCGTGCGTGCATCCCAGCCAGATCGCCATCGCCAACGAGGTGTTCGGCTTCAGCGCGGACGAGATCGCCCAGGCCGAGCGCATCGTGTCCGCCAGCCGCGAGCATGACGGCGTCGGCGCCTTCGTGCTCGACGGCAAGATGATCGACGCCCCCTTCGTGCGGCGCGCCCAGGACGTGCTGCTGGCCGCCGGCCGAGCCGCCTGACGCGGCCGCGCTACCGATTTTGAGTGAATCCGCAATGCAACAAGCATCCCCCGCCGACCTGCCGCTGGCCGGCATCAAGGTCCTGGACCTGAGCGCCTACATCGCCGGCCCCTATGGCTGCGCCCTCTTGGGCGACATGGGCGCCGACGTCATCAAGGTCGAGCCGCCCGAAGGCGACAACCTGCGCAAGTACCCGTCGACGCTGGCCAGCGAAAGCCGCGCCTTCCTGGGCATCAACCGCAACAAGCGCGGCCTGTGCCTGAACCTGAAGGAAGCCGCCGGCCACGAGATCCTGCTGCGCCTGGTGCGCGAGGCCGACGTGCTGGTCCACAACTTCCGGCCGGGCGTGCCCGAGCGCCTGCGTATCGACTTCGCCACGCTGTCGGCGGTCAACCCGCGCCTGGTCTATTGCGCCATGACCGGTTATGGCGCGGTCGGCCCGATGGCGCGCCACGCCGGCTACGACCAGGTGCTGCAATCGATGACCGGCATGTGCGCCGCCCAGGCCAAGGCCGACGGTCCGCCCGAAGTGCTGTACGGCTCGGTGGTCGACTACTACGGCGCCGCGCTGATTTCCAACAGCGTGGCGGCGGCCCTCTACCGCCGCGAGAAGACCGGCCGTGGCCAGGCGATCGAGGTCTCGCTGCTGGGCAGCGCGCTGGCGATGCAGTCGGCCCGCCTGGTCTGGGCCGATGGCGAACCGCGCCACATCGAGCGCGACATGCGCTCGGGCGGCATCACCGGCATCCATCCCACCCGCGACGGCTACCTGTACCTGTCGGCCAACACGCCGCACTTCTGGCGCGCGCTGTGCGGCCACCTGGACCTGCCGGAGCTGGCCGAACACCCTGACTACGACTCCGTCAAAAAGCGCGCCGCCCAGGCCGCCGTGCTGGTGCCCCTGGTGCGCCAGGCGCTGGCGCGCGCTTCGGCGCGCGAATGGGCCGAGCGCTTTGGCCAGAGCGTGCCTTGCGCCGAAGTGCGCCCGGTCGAGGACATGTTCGATCATCCCCAGGTCGAGGCCATGGGGCTCATGCGGCCGTACCACAACCCGCAGGCCGGCGACTACCTGGGCCTGGCGCAATGGGCCCACTTCGGCGGCGCCGCGCAAGCGCCTGCCGATGAGTCGGGGGAGGGGCGCGGCGAATCTGGAGCAGGGCGCGGTGAGTCCGAGGCAGCGCGCGACGAGTCCCGGGCAGGGCTCGGCGAGTCCCGAGCAGGGCGCGGCGAGTCCCGAGCAGGGCGCGGCGCGCCCGGTCTGGGCGAACACAGCGAAAAAATTCTGTCCGCCCTGGGATACACCGCGTCCGAAATTCACCTGCTGCGGCAATCCTCGGTGGTGCAATAGCCGCCACAACGATCATAAGACTCGTCCGAGACAGAACGAGGAGACAAGAAAATGCGTCCACGCTACCAGCAGCGTCCCGACGGCTCCAACTGGGGCGACTTCGGCGCTGATGACCAGCTCGGCACTCTGAACCACCTGGACCGCCAGGCGCGCCTGGCCGCCGTCGCGGAAATCCGCGAAGGCCTGTCGTTTTCCCTGAGCCTGCCGCTGACGGTGCCGCGCGCGCCCGTGCTCAACCCACGGCGCAAGGGCCCCGTGATCCAGCCCGCCGAAAAGAACGGCGTGCCGGTGTACCGCTATCCGCTGGCGCGCGACGTGCCGGGCGCCACCGACGTCGTCAGCGACGACCGCGTCACGCTGTCGCCGCAGTACTCCACCCAATGGGACGCCCTGGGCCACGTCGGCGCGATGTATGACGCCCACGGTACCGGCCAGCCGCAGCCCACCGGCTACAACGGTTTTACCGTCAGCGAACCGCGCGCCGACGGCTTCACCGGCACCCAGGACCTGTCCATCGCGCCCATGGCGCGGCACGGCATCCAGGGGCGCGGCGTCATGGTGGACCTGCGCGCCCGCTTCGGCGACGCGCATCGCAAGGTCTCGTACCAGGACCTGATGGACGTGATGCACGCCGACGGCGTGCAGGTGCGCCCCGGCGACATCCTGTGCCTGCATACCGGCCTGGCCGACCTCGCGCTCACCCTGGGCGACGATGAGCAGGACCGGCTCAAGACCAGTTGCTGCGTGCTGGACGGCGCCGACGCGCAATTGCTGGCCTGGATCAAGGACAGCCGCATCGCCGCCATCGCCGCCGACAACCACGCGGTGGAATTGCGCAATCATCATCTGGAGAGCGGCAGCGGGCCGCTCCTGCCGCTGCACGAACAATGCCTGTTCAAGCTGGGTTTGCCGCTGGGCGAACTCTGGCACCTGACCCCGCTGGCGCACTGGTTGCGCCAGCACGACCGCCACGCCTTCTTCCTGACCGCCGCACCGATGTACGTGCCCGGCCTGGTGGGCGCGCCGGTCAACCCCATCGCGACCGTCTGACCTCGGACGGACCGCGCCACGATCCTTGATCCATTCAACATCCCCGCAGGGGAGACGTGAGGAGCACACATGAAGAAAACCCGTCACGCGGCCCTGGCCGCACTGCGCCCCGTGGCCGCCGCATTGGCCCTGGCCGGCACCCTGGGCGCGGCCCACGCCGCCGGTTACCCCGACCAGCCCATCACCGTAGTGGTGCCGTACTCGGCCGGCGGCGGCGCCGACAACGCCGCGCGCATCATCGCCCAGGGCATGGGTGAAGTCGCCGGCCAGAGCGTCGTCATCGAAAACAAGGGCGGCGCCAGCGGCTCCATCGGCGCCGCCTACGTGGCCCGCGCCAAACCGGACGGCTACACCGTGCTGTACGACGCCTCCGCGTTCTCCATCAACCCCGTGCTGCGCAAGCTGCCCTACGACGCCAAGAAGGACTTCATTCCCGTTTCGCAGGCCGTCAGCGTGCCCAACATCCTCGTCGCCGCCACCGGCTCGGCCTTCAACAGCCTGCCCGACTTCATCAAGGCCGCGCGCGCCAACCCCGGCCGCTACACCTACGCCTCGTACGGCCCGGGCAGCCTGGCGCAGATGGCCGCCGAACTGCTCAAGAAGGATGCCAAGATCGACGTCGTGCACGTGCCGTACAAGGGCGGCGCGCCCGCCATCGTCGACGTCATGGGCGGGCAGGTCGACGTGTACTTCGCCAACGCCGCGTCCAGCCTGAACTACGTCAGCACCGGCAAGCTCAAGGCGCTGGCCGTGTCGTCGGCCGCGCGCATGCCCGACCTGCCCAACGTGCCCACCGTCAGCGAAGGCGGCGTCAAGGCCTTCGACGTCGTCGAATGGAACGGCTTCTTCCTGCCGGCCGGCGCCGATCCGCAGGTCGTCGCCAAGCTGCAGGACCTGGTGCAGAAGGCGCTGGCCCGCCCCGAAACCCGCGACAAGCTCGCCAAGCTCGGCCTGACCCCGGTCGGCAGCAGCGCCGCGGACTTCGCCAAGTTCGTCGACGCCGAACAGGTCCGCTGGGCCGAGGTCGTGAAAACCAATAACATCACCGTGAACTGATCGGCCGGGGCGGGCAGCGCCGTTGCCCGCCCCGCCGACGCAAGCACCCAAGGGGAGATGCCGCAATGAGCCGGGAAGACGATTTCGAGCGCGGCCTGGCCAACCGCCGCGCCGTGCTGGGAGAAGAATGGGTGCAGCGCTCGCTGGACCGCGCCACCACCTTCACCGCCGATTACCAGAACCTGATCACCCGCTACGCCTGGCACGACATCTGGAGCCGTCCCGGCCTGCCGCACAAGGCGCGGCGGATGATGGTGCTGGCGGTGACGCTGTCGCTGGGCCGCTGGGAGGAGTTCGAGCTGCACGTGCGCGCCGCGCTGACGGCGAAGGACGAGTCGCGGCTGAGTCCGGATGAACTGAAGGAAGTGCTGCTGCAAAACGCGATCTACGCGGGCGTGCCGGCGGCCAATACCGCGTTCAATCTGGCGCAGGGGATTCTGCGCGAGGTGGCGGGGGAGATCGGGTATGTGTTGGAGCCGGCGGAGGTGCGGGGGGCGGATTTGTTTGGTGGGGGAAATTGAGGTTTTAGGCGCGCGTGGCGGACAGATACCGTTGTCTGCCTGATAATGGGGATTCCATAGCGCTTAGATGTTGGCAGTGTAAGATTGCTCACTTTCCTAATAATGCAAGGTTATGCTGCTCTCTACGCTTACGGAAGAACAAGTCGGCAAGTTCCGATGGATATGCGAACGCTTTGGGCACGATATCCGACTGCCGCCAGCGGACCATTGGAAACGATGTCCGATACCGATATTTGGTCCGCGTCGTAAGCCAAGTTGTCGTGGTGGGAAAATCCGATCCCGCCAAGCGGCTTTCAGCGAATTTGAAGTGGGATGGAGAGTGAAGTGGAGAAAATTTTTATAATACCGTTCCACGTTAGGCGCGGGGCGGATTCAATAATGCCCGTGGATTTTTTGGGAGCTTACGTTAGTTGTTTCACGAGTGGTGAAAGTTATGTCGCGGCCACAGAAAAGGCCTTGGCGCAATTGCTGCAGGATGGAATGGTTCCGGAAGAAATATCGCAACCTATTTTTGAACTTGCTTCAGGGGGGTGGAGTGAGTATATCAAGGAAAAATGGCCAAGCTATGTGCAGTTACTGCCGGATCAAATTGATTTTGATAAGGCAATGAGGGACGGTTTGGTTGTTTATGGGCCGTTTGGTTCGTATGGTTGAAATAATTTTATGCTGGAATTTTGCTGGGCTGACCCTAACTCCGAATTAGTCCGGATCAGAAGTAGAGATTTCCGGCTCATTGAGTTTAGTACTTTGGCCGCTTGCCAAGTGCTGGCGCGCGTATTCTGCAGGTGCCTGCCACTTCAGCGCGGGGGGGGCGAACTAGTATGTCCGCCAGGCGTCGATTTTCTCCTTGGCATCGGCAAATGACAAGAACCGATGGCTGTTCAGGCATTCCTGACGTAAGCAGCCATTGAAGGATTCGCACTGCCCATTGTCCGTCGGCTTGCCGGGCCGGCTGAAGTCGATTTCCACCCCCTTTTCGCATGCCCATTTGTCCATGGCTTTGGAGGTGAACTTACTGCCGTTATCGGTTTTTATGACGCGCGGCAAGCGGCGCAGTGCGCATACGCGACCGAGCGTCGCCACCACATCGTCACCCCGCAGGTTTTGCCCAATGTTGATGGCCAGACACTCTCTGGTGTAATTGTCAACCAGAGTCAACGCTCGCAGGCGGCGACCATCGAACAATTGGTCCATGACGAAGTCCATGCTCCAGAGGTCATTGATGGCTTGCGCAACCGCTTCGGGGTGGCGACGTTGCGCCGACTTATTGCGCTTGGGGCGCTTGTGCCGCAACGACAAGCCTTGTTCTCGATACAAACAGTAGACCCGGTGGTGATTGTCTCGATAGCCTTCGCGGCGCAGCATCACGTGTACACGCAGGTATCCGTAGTGAACGCGCGTACGCGCGATCTCGTGGATTCGCATTGACCAGCTCCCCGAGTTTAGTGCCCGATGATTCGAAGTTCATGGAGTGCTACAGTCACCGATAAGGCGCTGGAAGTTACGACGTTTTACCCTGGAACAGGGATAAAAAATGCGGTCTTAATTCGTGAAACTGGTATAGATCTTTCTGCTGGTAGGGCTTCTAGTGATTTTGGTCGAGAATTCTATATGACGACTTCTAGGGAGGAGGCTCTGATGTCAGCGAAAAAGACTGTACGGGGATTCAGTCGATGGAGTTAGATATAGTGTCCCTGCCGCGAGATCGAGTCGATGTCATCTCTAAAATTTAGCCTGCCTGATCGTGACTGGCAGGACTTTGTGCGCGTCCATAAAGAATATCAACCATCGATTTTGCTACATGGTAGGACGCGGTTCGATATGGTCGAAGGTCCGCTTTTCAGACGTTATAGTGGGGAAATATGATCCATTGGAGCGAACAGCGGTTAGCCATGGCCGCGTAGCGTTCCTACTTCTGGAAATCGCTAGGAATGGGAGAATTGCCGATGTGTTTGACTATATCGTTTTTTTTGTAACGCACGACGGCGCCACAGCTATATCAGTCAGGTTTCTCCGGTAGAGTTCGAATGAGGCTACTTTTTCATGAGCGGGACTGTCTAAGAAATCCGGGCGATTCATTCGGCAAGAAAAGTCCGTCATAAAAAGCGCTGCGGATGGGCGTCAATAGTATTCCACTCAATTCGAAGTTTTGTCTAATTGGTTGCCTGGGTGGTAAAGATGCAAAACAAAAACTCTGTTTGTGGACTTTGTGGCCGTAATATTGAAAGAGACCAACCCATATTTTTCTTTCCGACGTTACCCCTTGGCCACAATTTGGCGGATATCCAGGGTGTGCTGCACGTGGAGTGTTTGGTTTCCCAAGATGCGGTGAGAAATGTTGGTGTTCAAATGGCCGGAATTATTGAACAGATTGCGCGCGTTTCTTCGGATGCCCCTTTTGTCGCTCGGGATGGAAATATCGTCTCAAGATATCGAAAATATGAGCAAAAATATGAGGTTTTGGATTTTGAAAATTTTTGCGAGATTTTAATTCCAAAGAGGGCAGTGGGTAATGTAAAGCAAGTTGAGCCTGAGGGGTCGCTTTCGTTGGGATTTGATGTTTTGCGTGCGAGAAATGGAAGTATTTATTTGGAAAACAAGCGATTGGGATCGATTAATTATTTGCGAACGTTGAGTCTTAAGAGGTTGCTAGGGTTGCTGATATAATTTTCCCAAGGTTTATGGTGTGTTTGTTTGGGTTGTTTTGGCATTTAAATCGATGATTTGGGAAGTTTGCATTTTCTTTGCCTCGGGGAAAGAGCCCCGCGCCGATGTTGGTGTCGGGTTTCTTTTTTGGGGGGTGGTGTAGAGTGACTTCTGAGCAACAAATCCGACGACTCCAAGACCAAGTCTCAGGTTATCACTGGACCTAACCCAACGACGATCTTCCGCGCTACCGGTCTTGACCGCTGAGGTAAATAAATGAGCGATGCAGAAATATTGCAATATCTTCAAAGCCACGCCTCAGTGGACCGTTTCTATTTATTCATTGCTCCTGGAGGAGACGCGCTGGTGAAGTATTTTGATGCCTCGGGTCGATCTTGGAACCTCATGGAGGACGATGATGTATTTATTGCGCGAGTGGTGGACTTCTTAAGGCTTTCGGGTGTTCGGGTCTTTGATGATTTTGAGGCTCTTTTGAAGTGCGAGCAGGAAACCGCAAGATTGACATGTTGAAGTTCCATTTCAAAATTAACGTGTCAAACTACGTTTGATTAGACAGGAATTGGGAAGCCCCGGTCACGGAGTGGTGCCGGGGCTATTGTTTTTCTCGTGCGGAAAAATTGGATTAGTTTGACCAGTGCCTACTTGGTATAAATCATAGCTGGTGTAAGCAAGTTGATGGCCGGCCGGTGTTTTCGGCTGTTGGGTTTCTATGCTGGCTTCATTCCTTTCTGGTCCTCGGCTACTTGCTAGCCAGGGAGCCGGTAACGCCTGCGGCGGTTGCTGACACGCTATCTCGAGTCTTAATGGCGCTGCTGCAGGACCCAGGAAAAGTGTTCAGGGACTATGTCAACGACATAGGTGAGCGACTTTAACGACGCGTCTTTGGAGTAGGTGCAGTGTGTCGATTTTAGAAGCGCAAGTGGAGGATTGTTCTCGGTGCCTCTGGATTTTCTGGGATTAAAGATTATTTCGTTAAATACTGGCGTTTGAGAGGGGGGGTAATGCTTAAAGATTGGTTGGATTTATATAAGAGGATATATGAAAATGCGGGTGATGTCGGGCCGTTAGTGTGCCCAGAGTGTGGTTCCTCTTCTGTGGATTTTCAGTATGTGGGTGATGAGGAAAGTCGTATAGGGTATGTGGCGATGTGGTGTGCGAATTGCAATAAAGGCGCAAGCTTATCTCGGGTGGCGATACCGCCCGGAGCCCCTTTTCTTTCTTTCGATGCTCCCATTCAAGACGTGGCCGCCCGTATTCCTGACTTCACGCAGATTTCGGTTTGAGAATTTCTTTGATTGGTTTTGTTTTTTGGGAAATTTTAATAGAGAATTTCTACCTAAATTTTTATTATCGGTGTCAGTGTTGGAAAAATGAAAGATCCTCATGTAGAAGGGGGGCTCGGTGGGATTATCCAAGTTGTACTGAAACAGTATTGAACTGACACCGGCCCAGGCCGGCGTTTTCTCAGGCTGCCTCGGCGAACACGTCCTGTGGGGCGGGCAGCTGTGTTTTGCCGGCATCGAGCATCTACGCCGGAGTTCTGCCTTCCATCTTCCGGCCTTGATGCGGCCGTTCGTGGTTGTAGTAGTACAGATAGGTATCGAAGTCTCTCTGCCTCCGCTTGATCGATTCAGGGTCGTGCGACCCGCAATGCGGAAGTGCACGTCCAGCAAGGTGCGGTGCAGCCGTTCGACAAAGCCGTTATTTGGCGGTCGGCTGACACGGGGTGTGCGATGCTCGATGCCTTCCAATTGCAGGAACAATTCGAACGGATGCTGAGCGGGCCTGCCGCAATATTCCCTGCCATTGTCCGAGAGCAGGGTTTCGATGCGCAGGCCCTGCTGCTCGAAGCACGTGGACCGCCGTCAGAGGCAGCTCATGGTTATACGACCGGCCAAAGGCAAATAGGTTATAGCAGTCCAGGACGGTTTGCGGATACCCTGTCTACGCCCTTGTGGGTGTCGGCAAAGAAGGTGTCGATAAGCTCCGGCTCGCCTGTAGGATGCATGTATTGACACAGCAGAACCCGGTTTCTGGTCATATGACCACGCCCCAACGTGGTCCACTGTTAGGTGAATACCATCTCAATACAAGCTGGAATCCTGACCCGCCATGCCGATGCCGTTGATCTGCTGCGATCATCTGTCGCCCCTGCGCCCGAGCAGCGGCCTAAGGTGATCCCACACACCTGTTTCCAGAACGTTCATCGCTCGTTCGACTTCGACTTGGTCGTTGTATTGAGGTACGTCGTAAACCGTTAAGCGGACATTCAATGCCAGCGGTTTCGCCCATTCCTCCAAATGCATTGCGTAGGTGCCGCTGCTCGAAGCGACCAAGTGCTGGCTTATTCTCGATCTGGGAGTGAAGCTGCGGCCAACATACAGTGTTTCGGAGCCTTCGAACTGACGATTAAGCGTGCAGAGGTTTTTCTTCTTCTTGTTCGTTCCTTGTTCTCCCTTGGCTCGCTTTATTTCGCGGAGAACTGTCTCGCTTTGTTGGTTATTGTCGAGTTTAAATACGTACAGGACGCACTTTCCCTTGTCGGCTAGCGTGTAGCCCGTTCGTAGATCGGCAAGCGCTGACTTTACCCACGCCGCGGAAATGGTCGATGTGTTGAAAGGCAGCTCAAAAAATGGTTCAAGCGTCAGGGTATGGGCGATGTTGATTGCCTGGTTCAGTGTTTCCTGATAGCTTCTGATTGCATCCGAGACGATCTTTCTGTGTGGCATTGAACTATTTTTAGGGTCTTCTGAATCACAGGCCGATGGTGGCTGATGGAGTGTACGGGACGTCGAGGCGCCGTCAAGGCCGCGTAATAAATCCTTGTGGTACGCCTGTCCCCGGCGCGCCATTATCCTGCCCGCCGTTCGCTCACTATAATCCCCCCTCGATCCCCGCTTTGACGGCATTTCCCGCCGTGTCTCATGTCCGCCACGCCCCTTCGCGTGCTGTCCGTCATCCCGCCGATGACGCAGCTCAATACGCCATACCCGTCCACCGCCTACCTGACCGGCTTCCTGCGCTCCCGCGGCGTCACGGCCACGCAGGAAGACCTGGCGTTGGCGCTGGTCTTGCGCCTGCTGTCGTCCGACGGCCTGCGCGCCGTGGCGGCCAAGGTGGATGCGTTGCCGCTGGACAAGCACACCCCCGCGATCCAGGCCTTCGTCGCCATGCAGCCGCGCTACCTGGCCACCATCGCCCCGGTGATCGCCTTTCTGCAGGGCCGCGACTCGACACTGGCGCACCGCATCGTCGGCCGTAACTTCCTGCCCGAGGGCCCGCGCTTTGCCTCGCTGGACGTGTACATCGACGACGAGGGCGGCGATCCGCTGGGCTGGGCCTTCGGCGCTCTGGGCCTGCAGGATCGCGCCAAGCACCTGGCCACGCTGTACCTGAACGACCTGGCCGACGTGCTGCGCGACGCCATCGATCCGCGTTTTGAATTCGTGCGCTATGCCGAATCGCTGGCCGGCAGCCAGCCGACCTTCGACCCGTTGGCCGAAGCGCTGGCCGCGCCGCTGAACCTGGTCGACGACACCCTGCGCGACCTGACCCTGGAAGCCCTGGCGCGCCACCAGCCCACCATGGTGCTGCTGTCGGTGCCGTTCCCGGGCGCCGTCTACGCCGCCTTCCGTATCGCCCAGGCCATCAAGGCGCAAGATCCCAGGATCATCACCGTGCTGGGCGGCGGCTTCGTCAACACCGAACTGCGCGAACTGAAAGACCCGCGCGTTTTCGACTATTTCGACTTCGTCAGCCTCGACGCCGGCGAGCGCCCCTTGCTGGCGCTGATGGAGCACGTCGAAGGCAAGCGCTCGCGCCAGCGCCTGGTGCGCACCTTCCTGCGCGACGCCGACAGCGGCGCGGTGCGCTACGTCAACCTGGTCGAGCCCGACGTCGCCTTCGCCGAAGTCGGCACGCCCACCTGGGACGGCCTGCCGCTGGACCGCTACCTGTCGCTGCTGGACATGCTCAACCCCATGCACCGCCTGTGGAGCGACGGCCGCTGGAACAAGCTGACCGTGGCCCACGGCTGTTACTGGAAGAAGTGCAGCTTCTGTGATGTCAGCCTGGACTACATCGGCCGTTACGAAGGCGCCTCGGCCACCGTGCTGGCCGACCGCATCGAGGCCATCGTGCAGGAAACCGGGCAGACGGGTTTCCATTTCGTCGACGAGGCCGCGCCGCCCAAGTCCCTCAAGGCCCTGGCCACCGAGCTGATCGCGCGCAACGCCGGCATCTCGTGGTGGGGCAACATCCGCTTCGAGAAAACCTTCACCCCCGAGCTGTGCGAACTGCTGGCCGACAGCGGCTGCATCGCCGTCTCGGGCGGCCTGGAAGTCGCCTCGGACCGCCTGCTGAACCTGATGAAGAAGGGCGTGTCGGTCGACCAGGTGGCGCGCGTCACGCGCGCCTTCAGCGACGCCGGCGTCCTGGTGCACGCCTATCTGATGTACGGCTTTCCCACGCAGACCGTGCAGGACACGGTCGACGCGCTGGAATATGTGCGCCAACTGTTCGAAAACGGCTGTATCCAGAGCGGGTTCTTCCACCGCTTCGCCTGTACGGTGCATTCCCCGGTGGGGTTGAATCCCGAGGAATACGGCGTGACGCTGCGGCCGCTGCCGGACGTGACGTTCGCCAAGAACGATATCGGCTTCGACGACCCGACCGGGGTGGATCACGACGCGCTGGGACGGGCGTTGAAGAAGGCGATCTACAACTACATGCACGGGATCGGGCTGGACGAAGACGTGCGTAGCTGGTTTCCGTTCAAGGTGCCGAAGACGACGGTGGGGCGGCATCGGATTGCCAAGGCGTTGAGCCAGCGGGCGTAAGCGGCAGGCCGCGCTTGTATTCCCCCGGCCCCACGCCAAACTCCTTCCGGAACGCCGCCGCGAAGTGGCTGGGATTCGAGTACCCCATATCGAACGCCACCTCCATCACCGTCACCTTGCCCGCCCGCAGCCGCTGCTGCGCCTCGCGCATCCGCGCCTGCTGGAACAAGCCATAGACGCTGTGCCCGAACAACTCGCGGAATCCGCGCTTGATGCGCATGGCGCTCAAGCCCGTTTCCGCGGCCATCTGCGCCAGCGTGGGCGGATGGGCGAGGTCCGCCAGCAGATAGTCGCGCGCCGCCATCAGGCGTTGCCGTTGCGGCGTGGCGGCATTGGCGCGGCGCAGGTCCGCGTGGCCGGCTTCTAGAAACAGGCCGGTGAGCATCATGGCCTGCGCTTCGCGGATCAGCCGCGCGCCGGGGGTGTCGCAGGCGGGCGTGCGCAGGTGCTTCAACTCGCGGCTGATGGCGAGCGCGGCTTGATGCAGCTTTTCGCCGCGGTAGCCGGCGCGAAAGCAACTGCCGGAGTTCAGTGAGCGCCGCAGCGGCGCGTCCTCTTCGTCCTCGATCCACGTGCGCAGCACGTCCGGCCGCAGCGCAACGGTCAGGCTCTCGCATACCCCATGTTGGGCAAAGCGTCCGCGCCGATCCGGCGTGTAGTACAAGCAGCCCGACGTTTCCCTGATGGCATCGCCCTGTCCGGCGACGCCGCCTTCCAGCCAGCAATCGGTCTCGCCGCGCAATTGGTACGACAGCAATACGCGGTCGCCGTCGTCACGCGTGTGCACGGTGAAGGGCTGCTCGAATGCGCTTTGCCAATGGCATAGCTCGATGCCTTCCGCCACTTGCACGTAGACCAACCGGTGCCGTTGTCCCGGCAGGAAGTGCGCCAGGAAGTCCGTGTCGAACATCGAGGACGTGGGCAAGTCGGGCGGGGTGGAAGGGGCGGCGTGGCGCGGCATGTCGGGGTGGGTCTTCATAAAGCGGTGCCGGGGAACCGTTTCGGGGGTGACGACCCGATCCGGGTAGTTAAAGGAATGAGACGCAATATTAAATGGAGCGGCATTCCAAGCAATGCCCATACATCGCGCCCGGCGACACGCGCCGGGTCTCGGGATGCATGCCATCAAACAAACGGACCACGCTCATGATCTTCCAATCCCGCGCCAGATGCGCATCGCCCCGGGTTCTTACCGTCGGATTTCATTTGCTGCTGCTGGCCTGGACCCCGCCCGGCGCGGCGCAGGCGGCCGCAGCGGCCACGGCGGGGGACGCGCGCACCTTGCCGTCCGTCGAGGTCGTCGGCATCCCGCAGGACGACGGCGTGGTGCCGCGTCGCTCCAGTTCCGCCACGCGCACCGACACGCCCCTGATCGAGACGCCGCAGTCCCTCTCGGTGATCACCCGCGAGCAGATGGACGCGCGCAACGTGCGCTCGGTCAACGAGGCCTTCCGCTACGCGCCTGGCGTCGCCACAGAATCCTGGGGCGCCGTCACCGCCTATGACGACATGAGCATCCGCGGCTTCAGCACGGGCAACGGCCCCGTCGACACCTTCCTGGACGGCATGCGCCTGAACCGCGGCGTCGTCTTCGGCGGCCAGCAGGTCGATCCTTTCCTGCTCGAACGCATGGAAGTGCTGCGCGGCCCCGCCTCGGTGCTGTACGGCACCTCCACGCCCGGCGGCGTCATTGCGCTGACCAGCAAGCTGCCGCGCGAAGACGCCGTGCGCCTCATTGAGCTTGAGGGCGGCACCAGCCGCTACCGTCGCGGCTCGTTCGACCTGGGCGGCAAGGCCGACGAACGCGGCGCGCTGCTGTTTCGGGTCGTCGGCACCGCCATGAACAGCGATGGCCAACTGGACGGCACCTGGCTGCGCCGCCGCGCGGTCGCGCCCTCGCTGACCTGGCAACCCAGCGCTGCCACCCGCTTGACGCTGTACGCGCGCTACCAGGACGATCCCGGCCTGGGCATGATCTCCTCGGTGCCGGGCATCGGCAGCGTACTGCCCAACCACCATGGCCAACTGCCGCCCCGCTTCAACGTGGGCGAGCCGGGCTACGACACGTTCGCGCGCACCATCCGCGCCGTGGGCTACCAGTTCGACCAGAAGCTGGCGGGCGACTGGTCGATGAGCCTGAACGGCCGCTACACCCGCGTCGACAGCGACTATGACGCCGTGGTCCTGGCCGCCTTGCAACCGGACCTGCGCACCATCGACCGCCAGGTGCTCGGTTCCACCGAGCGCTACGACAGCTTCACCCTGGACAACCAGCTGAAAGGCCGCTTCGCCACTGGCGCCGCGCGCCACGAACTGCTGTCCGGCCTGGTGTGGGAGCAGATGCGCGGCGACGGCGACTACCGCACGACCTACAACGGCACCAAGCTGGATATCTACAGCCCCGTCTACGGTGCGCCGCAGCCCGTCCCGCCCACGGTCATGGACAAGGGCATGCGTTCGACGCTGACCGGCCTTTACGTGCAGGACCAGATTGCGCTGGGCAACTGGCACACCACCGTCGGTGTGCGCCAGGACTGGTCGACCATCGATTCCACTGACAGGCTCTGGCACAGAGGCTTCACCCAGAAGGACCAGGCCACCACCGTGCGCGTCGGCACGCTGTATCGCTTCGGCAATGGCCTGGCGCCGTACGCCACCTACGCGCAGTCCTTCGAGCCCGTGAACAGCCTGTCCGCCAGCGGCGAGCCGTTCAAGCCGACCCGGGGTGAGTTGTTCGAGACCGGCCTCAAGTACCAGCCGGAGAACTGGGACGCCCTGTTCTCCGCGGCGATCTACCACCTGACCCAGACCAACGTGTTGAGCGCCGACCCCGCCAACCCGCGCCTATCCGTGCAGTCGGGCGAGGTCCGCTCGCGCGGGCTGGAGCTGGAAGCGCATGCGCGGCTGTCGCCGCAGTGGAGCGTGATCGCGGCGTATACCTGGCAGAACGTCGAATACACCAAAGGCAATGCCAACGAAGTGGGCAGGACGCCCTCGCGCGTGCCGACGCGCTTTGGCGGCGTCTGGCTGGCGTGGGATGCGCCCTCCGGCCTGGGCGCGGCGCTGGGGGTTCGGCATAACGGGGGAAGCTGGGGCGGGTACCAGACGTTGCAGGATTTCCGCGTGCCGGGATACACCTTGGTGGATGCGCAACTGCATTACGACCTGGGGCGGCAGGTGCCCAGCTTGAAAGGGACGAAGGTGCAGTTGAGTGTGTCGAACTTGACGGACAAGCGGTATAGCGGGGGATGCTATGACCTGGATAACGGCTGCTTCGCGGGGGCGGGAAGGGTGGTCAGTTTGAAGGTGGGGTATCAGTGGTGAGGCGGGCGGATTGATGGCGGGGCGGGCGCGTCGGTGGGCAGCCCGCATCCCCGGCTATTGAAGCCATGACGCAGGGCTGGGGGCGTGCGCTCATGCAGCTATGTCGTTGCCGCGATGTTGGAATGCCGTAGTTTGGCTCGCAGCTTGGCTTCCAATTCACCCAGGCCGATATTGCCGCAGCCCACCAGCGTCAGGTCTTGCAGGGCGGGTAACGCCTCCAGGGTATTGATATCGGTGATCCGCTTGCAATACTGGATATTCAGTTGCTCCAGCGCCGGCAGGGCGGCAATCGGGCCAATGGTTTCCAACAGGCCTTGATTCTTGAGCCGCAATGAACGCAGTCC
Source organism: Achromobacter sp. HNDS-1 (assembly GCF_040084795.1). Lineage (NCBI taxonomy): Bacteria > Pseudomonadati > Pseudomonadota > Betaproteobacteria > Burkholderiales > Alcaligenaceae > Achromobacter > Achromobacter sp. HNDS-1. The sequence continues at coordinate 494,644 of NZ_CP157584.1, read as the reverse complement.
GGAAAGCTGTTCGATTCCCGCCAGCGTTTTCAAGGAGCGCCCCGCCATCAGGCCCAGCGATAACAGGGGCAACGCCGCGATGCGGTGAAACAGCGATTCATCGAACGGGACATTGAACAGATTCAATTCCTGCAGCGGCAGCCGCAAGGCCTGATCTAGCAGTTTGCCGGGTTTGTCCGGCAACATCGACAGCGACTTCAGCGCCGGAAAATCCTCCGCCTTGAACCGCATCGGAACGTTGACCTCCAGCGACTCCAACTGCGGCATCGGCCCGGCCGACCAGGTATATGACCCCGGGCAATCAAAAATCGACAGATGCCGCAGGCTGGCCGGCAGCATCTCGGCGCGCAGGTTCTTGACGACCGAGGCCTGGATATTGCCGGGTCCGATGGACAGATGCGTCAGGGCGGGTAGTCGGGAGATTAAGTCCGGCAGTTCCAGCACCGGGTCCAAAGGTGGCGCCCATAGATGGACGTATTCGATCGTCGCCAGCGTGGCCGGGTCCGGCGGCGCATCGTAGAAAAGCACTTGATCCGAGCCATGCGCCTGCGTGGCCTGGCGGCTGTGCATCAACAGCCATCGCTTGTCGCGGCCGGGTTGGGGCGTTGAAAACGAAACTGGCGACATACGGGCTCCGGAGTCATTACGTCTGTCGGCAGCGCGAGCCTGGCGACAGCGGGACAGGCATGGTCGAGGGTAGAACAATAAAGCAGAACGGCAATGCCGGGCGAGCCGGATTGCCGTTCTGTTTTGGCGGCGCCGTGAAAGGCGCTTCCGTTTTGCCGCCAGACAGTTTATTCAGCCGGCTTCGGCGGCAGATCCTCCGCCGTCACGCCGCCCCGTCCCAGATACGCCCCGAACACCGTGCCGATGGTCTTGACCAGACTGTGCGAGTTCATCACCTCGCCATGGATCTCGTCGATACCCTCGTCGTCCGGTTGCAGCTTGCTGGCGTGCCCCACCCATTCGATGGCGGCAAAGCGGTTCTTCTTGGCGCCGTGACCGCGCGCATAGGCCAATCCGATTTCGGCGCTGGCGCGGGCGGCGCGCCAGTCGTCGTCTTCGTCCACCAGCGGCCGCAGATACTCGCGCACGCCGCTCTGTTTTTCCGCGTCGGTGCCGTGGTCGCGCAGCAGCACCCCGATGCGCAAGCGCGCCAGGCCGTCGGCGCGCGGTTCCTCGCGCGACTCCTGTAGCAGCCGCAATACCGTCTCGACATTCTCGCGGCGCGAGAAATCCATCTTGCCGTCGAACAGGTGCCGATGCGCCATGTTGTACTTGGCCAGCGGCGAACCATCGTCCACCGCGCGTTGCAGCCATTCGTCGCGCACCGCCTCGTCCAGATAATGGTCGGGCGTGTTGTCGCGGAAGCCGCGGTGAATGTCGTACATGCTGCTGGCCGCGTCGGGAAAACGCCGATCCGCCAACTGGCGTGTCAGGAAATAACCTTCCTCGTGCGCGCCGCCATCCCACAGCATCGCGGCGGCCGCCAGCACGTTGAAACTGTCGTCCGTCTGGTCGCGGCCGAGTTCGGCGGCGCGGTCCAGCAGTTGTTGCGCCTTGGCCGGATCCTTTTCAAACCCCCACAGCCCGAACTGATGCGCCACCGCCACCAACCCCTGCGGCGTCGCCAACTGGTCCCAGCCGCTCATGCGTTCCAGCACGCGCTTGAACGCGCCGTCGTCGTCCGGGATGTGGTGAATCAGCGTCACGTGCGCGAAACTGCGGAATGGCCCGTCCACTTCGCCAAAATACATATTCCCCGGGAATGCCGCCACGCTCTGCGCGTGCAGCGCGCGGGCACGCGCATGGTCGCCCAGTGAATAACTGACGAAATTCGCGAACCGACCGAGCGCCTCGCCGCGTTCCTGGGGCCGCAGATCGCGTTGCAGGAACGATTCGAAGGCCTGGCGATGGGCTTGCACCGCCTGCGTTTCTTCCGATTCCGGAAAATCGCTCAGCTCGTCCCACAGGCCGATCCAGCGGATCGCGTTGCGCTGCGGCTCCGTCAGCGTCTCGCACAGCGGGCCGCTGGCCAGGCCGTCGATATCCTCGTAACTGCCGCCCCAACGCGGTTGCAGATACTGCGCATATGCGATCAGCGTTTCCAGGTGGCCGGGGCGCAATTCCAATGCGCGCAGCAGCCAGTAATCCTTGCCCTGTTCCATTTCATGCTCGGCGCGCGGCGCGAGCCATGCAGGCAGGGACTGCGGCGCCTGATCCGGTTGCAGGCGCGGCACGCCGTATTCCGCCAGATGCGCCAGCGCGGCGTCCATCAGCCCGGGTTCCTCGACATCGTCGTGGGTAATGGTTTCCGGAGGATTGCCTTCGAACAACTGGCGCAGCCAATACGGCTCTTTGAAATGCGCCGCCATTTGCATCATGGTCACGCAGGCCGCGACGGGACGCGGCGACAGCGTCATGGCTTTCAACAGCGCGGCGCCGGCGGTTTCGCAGGCCAGGGCGGCGCCGATCCAGCGATCCTGCGTCACGCTGTCCGCCCAGCCAAAGCCGCGGATATCCGCGGCGCGGCCGAAGCAGAAGTTACCCAGGACTAGGTGTGCGTGGTAGGAGTCGGGGCAGGCGGCGATCCAGGCCTGGAGGAAGTCAGCGGCCTGCGGGTAGGGGACGGTGCTGTAGTCGAAGAGGGTGCCGGAAAAGACGGCTTCGGAATAGGACGAGTCCTGTGTGTCGGTGGCGGCCCAATCCTGCTGTTCCAGATCGCTGTAGTAGGCGTCGATTTGAGAAAACGCGGGGGATTGAACCAAAGAGAGCCCGTGTTTCAGCGGTGTGGAGAGGAGTGGTGAGGTCATCAAAAGGTTGAATAATTTTAATGGAAGCGAATACGAAGGCGGTGGCTAGAGAAAGTCTCAAGGAGCGCTCATCGCAAAAAATGGAGAATTTACCTCTTATGTAATATATGAAACTACTGTAAAGTATATTTCCTTAAGCGTTGCGAGAAAGTGATTCAACTAGCTTATAAGAAAGAAGGGCGATGTTTGTCTATCGAATTTTGTTATTTTGTTTTTTGTCGACAAAATTAAAAATTGATGGATTTTGGTTGTGCCCGGATCTTAAGCGAATAGGTATTGCAAATACAGCTATCAATATAGGAAGAGGTGAGGCATGGAAGTTCTCGGTATCAGCGAGCGAGTTCAGTTGTCCATTCAAATCGGTGAAAGTCACTACAGAGAATTCAAGAGCGCGCTGGAAGGAATTCCATCTAACAAAAAAGCAAGGCCATTAAAGGATGTCCGCGACAATATTGCAAAAACTCTAGTCGCGTTCGCAAATGCAGATGGTGGTGAGTTGCTCATAGGCGTTGAGGACGACGGAGAGGTAACGGGTCTTCCATATACCGAAGATCAGATTGATGTGCTAAAAAACGCGTATAAAACTGGCGCGCATCCTGACACCCCTTTACCTACTCCAATGGTAGGAATTATAGAAGTTAAAGGTAATAAAGTACTTTATTTTAATATTGTGAAAGGGGAGCAGTATGCTTACCTCACTTCTGATGGGCGTTGTTTAAAAAGAATAGATCTTGAGTCGGTGCCAGTTAGTTCTGAAAAAATAAAGGCGGAAAGGCTGGAGATTGAATCTCGGACTTGGGATCGTCAGGTTGAACCCGGCCTTACCTTGGCTGATTTGAATGTCGATCTTATCCGAGAAATATCGACACAAATAGCTTATGGCGTTACTCCGGAAAAATGTCTGCAGCATTTGGGTTTGGCTGACTTTACACCTGCTGGACTCAAGCTAAAAAGAGCGGCTGCTTTGCTTTTCGCTAAGGATGTCAGAAACTATCATCCCGGTTGCTCCGTAAGAATAATGACAATAAATGGACAGGAGAAGCGAAGTGGTGAGGCTTATAATGTGGTTAAAGACGATATAGTTGCATGTAATGTTTTGGAGTTAATTGAGTACTCTTGGGATAGGTTGAGTTATGCCTTAACTATGCATACTGCGCTTTCGGAAAATGCTAAATTTCAACAAAGCTACCTTTATCCGCAAATTGCATGCAGAGAAGCGCTAATTAATGCGATAGTTCATAGAAACTATGCCATACAAGGCCGTGGTATTGAGGTTAACCTTTATCGAGATAGGTTGGAAATAATTAGTCCGGGGTGTCTCCTTTCGACAGTGTCTTTGGCAGATATTAAGTCGCTAAAGGGGGTTCACGAGTCGCGCAATCCTCTTTTGGCGCGAGTCTTGCGAGAGGTTGGTTACGTCCGTGAAATGGGCGAAGGTATTAGGCGTATATTTGATGTTATGAGGTCAAGTTCGTTGGCTGAACCTGAGTTTCAGTCCGATGATAATAATTTTAATGTGACTTTATTTCATCGGTCGATGTACGATCCGAAAGTGAAGTTATGGTTGAGTCAGTTTGAAGAATTCAAATTAACTGAGGCTCAGACGGCGGTGCTGGCGTTGGGTTGTGAAGGGAAAGAATTTTCAACTCAAGATATTATCGAGCGACTCGGGCTGGTCGACACGGATAAGGTGCGCGAGGTAATTACGCCTCTTAGAATGTTGCATTTGGTAGAGAATACTCTGTCAGATAATCAGGCTTACAGTTTTTCCAAGAAAAATCGCGTTCCGAAGCGATCTGTGCCGCGCTGGAAGGTAATAACGCCTGACTTGAGGGCTCGCTATGAACTTACAACAGACACGGTGAAAGATGAGGAAACGTCGTTGGGAGAAAGCAATCATATTGAGTTGTTCGTGGGGGGGCTCTCTTATGAGACGGGTAGGGAACAGGTTGTAAGTATTGTGGGGTCGGATGATATATTTATTGAGTCTTTCGATATGCCGGAACCCAGAGAACTCGGTAGTAAAAATAAAGGCTATTGTTTTATAACGGTTTCTTCTGGCCTTAAGGTTGACGAAGTTGTTGGTCGTCTGGATAAGATAAAAATTGATGGCAGATCGGTTACGGTTCGTTTAAAGAAAAATAAAAGAAGAGTTTAATTTTTTATTTAAAATGTTTTTTTATGGGTCAATTTTTCTGAGATTTTAGGGGAAAAATTCCTCGTCACAGAGAGACTTTTGTTTCTTTTTGGTTGGCAGTCGGTTGGTCGAAAGTGCCGTGACGGAAAACCAGAATCCCTGCGTCTGGTTTTCCGTCACGCGTAGTGATTGTTGATTTGGTCGTGAGATGAACGTAAGTGACGACTGATAATAGATGGTTTCAAATTAAAAATAGCTGCAAGCTCTTATCCTCTTCCCTTAAGCACATCGGGAGTGCACATCCGAAAGCTGGGTTGGCCTCCTCGGGGTTAGCTTCCTTCATTCGTCCCTCATCCTCCATCCCGTACACTACCCGGACAACCAAGGAGCTCCATGTCGATTCAAACCCTAGGCCGTTGCGGCGTCGTTCTGTTTCTCGCCGCGCTGACTTCCGGCTGTTCCCTGACCAACGAATGCCGCTGGAATCGCAGCAGTTGCATGTATGACGGCAAGTATGAGCCTGGCGAGGAAGACTACGCGGAATCCGAGGCGAAGCGCCTGAACAAGGCCTCGACCGATCGGTTGCGTAGAAGCTCGGGGGATTGAGCGCTAGCTCATCGCAGGCGGTGGGGTGGCTAGTGGCCCGGCATCCTGTCGATGGCCCACTCTGGCGACGTGCTGGCATCCCGATGGCGCCAAGCACACCGCAACCGCGCCAATCAATGCAATGACCCTTCCGTCATCGCCACCCCAAGGTCCAACCGCGCCCCGTCCATAGCCGACTCTGCAAGATCCGCAATGTGATCGCAGAGGCTTTCAATGCCACCTAGCAAGTTGGCGCTGATCCATGGTTCCAGCGGCTCCGCGCCGGTGTTCTCGGGTTCCGTCGCGCTATTGCCTACGATCCGGGCGATAGCCCAGATGCCTAGGCAAGCCCGTTCTATTTTTCGAAGATCCGCAAATCGAATAGGGACGCTCTCCGGATCATCCGGCGTGGCCCAGCGGTCAAGGGTGTAGGAGTGGTCGTTCATCGCGGCTGCCTCTGTCGTTAAGCCCGCGCCCCGTCGTCAGTCGGGGCGGGCGAGCGCAAGGCCGGGTTGACAGACCGGTAGCAAAGGCAACCAGCGCACGCGAACGTGCCCCAGCCAAGGCTCGCCCATGGAGGGACGTGCGTCAGCCTTCGGATATGAAAACGCCGCTATTGCGGCGGGTATCCGCCTTTGCTATTCCGGCTGTCAATCCGGACGATCGTTGTTGCGATCGCAAGATGAGTATGGGCGTGACGCACATTGGCAGCAATGCCAAGGGTGACATTCTCATCCCTATCCGAGACGAGCGTTCAAAAAGAAAAGGACCTCGCAAGGTCCTTTTTCAATTCTCAAGCCGCTTGCGGCAGGAAAAACCGATCCTTCAACTCCTGCAACCCAATCCGATCCAGCATCTCCGTCAACCTTTCCGCAGGCTTCCGACGCGGCAGATCCTTGTACTGCGCGATGATCAGCTCATTCTTCATCGAATGCTCCCACCCCACCAGCTCCGTCACGCTGACCTGATACCCGTGCGCTTCCAGCTGCAAGCACCGCAGCACGTTCGTGATCTGGCTGCCGAACTCCCGCGTATGCAGCGGATGCCGCCAGATCTCCGCCAGCGGATCGGCCAGCGCCTTGGCTTTGTTCTTGCGTAGCACCGACGCCACTTCCGCCTGGCAGCAGGGCACGACCACGATGTACTTGGCCTTTTTCTCCAGCGCGAAATGGATCGCGTCGTCGGTGGCGGTGTTGCAGGCGTGCAGGGCCGTGACCACGTCGATGGTCGCGGGCAGTTTGTCGGAGGTGATGGATTCGGCTACCGACAAATTCAGGAACGACATGCCGCCAAAGCCCAGGCGCTTGGCCAGTTCTTCCGATGACTTGACCAGTTCCTCGCGGGTTTCGATGCCGTAGATGTGCGAGCCGTTCTTCAGCGCGTCGGGCTGTTCCTTGAAGAACAGGTCGTACAGGATGAAGCCCAGGTACGACTTGCCCGCGCCGTGGTCGGCCAGGGTGACGGCGCCGCGCTGTTGCTGGACGTCCTTGAGCAGCGGTTCGATGAACTGGAACAGGTGGTAGACCTGCTTGAGCTTGCGGCGGCTGTCCTGGTTCATCTTGCCGTCGCGGGTCAGGATGTGCAGGGCCTTGAGCAGTTCAATCGACTGGCCGGGGCGGATGTCGTGGGTTTTGTCGGACATGGGGGTAAGGCAATGCGCCCCGCTTGGGGCGGGGCGCATGAATAGGCGGAAAGCGTCAGTTTAACGAAAATGCCGCCGTCAGACCTGCACGACCACCGGCTCGCCCAGGTTCAACATCAACCGGTTGGCCCACGCGAAGATCGCGTCCGAATGCAGCAGGTCCAGCACTTCGCCGTCGCTCAGGCCCACGTCCTTCAACGCCTGGATGCTGGCCGCATCCACCGAGGCCGGCGCGTCGGTGATCTGGATCGAGAACTTGCCGATCGCCAGTTCGCGCGCGGTGGTGCCGGCGGTGGCCGGGTCTTCGAACACCTGCGCGATCACGTCGTTGCGCTTGGCCAGTTGCTCGAAGCGCTGCGCATGCACAGAGGCGCAGTAGACGCAGCCGTTGACGCGCGACACCACGGTCGCGCCCAGTTCCCGCTCGGCGCGCGACAGGCCGCCGGGCGCGTACATGATGGCGTTGAACGCGGTGGAGCGCTGGCGCAGGATCTCGGGCTGGTGCACCAGGAACAGGTAGTAATCCGAGACCTTGGCCTTGGGGTGGCTTTCTTCCAGGACCGCGATCTGCTCGGGCGTGGCGCTGTCGACCTGGACCACGTCCAGCCACGCCTTCCACTCCAGCACTTCGTTGGTGAAGCCGTGGGCCTTGATGACGTCGCCGGGTTCGGTGGCGGCGGTGTTGGCCGGGAAGGGCGCGGGCGGGGTGCCGGCCGCGATCGGCTTGGTTTCCAGCGCCAGCATGGCCTGCAGGCCGGCGACCAGGCGCACCTGATACGACAGGAACGCCACCAGTTGCGACAGCGTGACCACGGAGGGCGTGGAGACGCCGGCGGCCGGCAGGGTCTTGAGCGCGGCTTCGTCGCCTTCGACGGGCTTTTCGATCAGCTTGCGGGTGAACTCCAGGATCGCGGCCAGGCGCGGGTCGGCGGCGTCCGCCGGCTTGCCGGACTCGGCCACCCGGATGTCGGCGGCGCTGGCGCCCGCGTCCACCAGGCGCTGGCGGTAGTGCGCGGCCAGCGCCGGCGACGGCGTCAGGCGCGCGGCGTACAGCGCGACCAGCAGGCGCTCGGCCAGCGTCAGGCCGGGCAAGGCCGGGTCGAACAGGGCGTCGTAGCTGCCCTGAGTGGCGGCGGCGACCTTGTCGCGCTGGTGGCGCACGGCGTAGGTGGCGCTGTCGGCCTTCAGGCCGACGAGCTGGTCCACCAGGTCGCGGGCGGCGTCATAGACGATGGGGGGTTGTGCCATTGAGAAAGTCTCCTTGGATGTCGTTCAGCCGGCGTTGCCGGGCGTGGCGGCCGCGCCGGCTTCGGCGCGGTTCGCGGACGGCGCGGCCTGGCCGCGCGCCTTGACCGCGGCGTCCAGGAACTTCAGCACGCCTTCCCACGATTGCTCGTCGGCGCGCGCGTTGTCCTTGGGGTTGCCGCCGCTGGTGCTGATCTTGCCGGACACGGGGTGGGCGTAGACCAGTTGCGTGGTGGGCACGTAGGGGAACAGGATCGAGTGGCCGCCGTTCTCGTAGTCCAGCCATTGGACCGGATACGGATGCTTCACCTCGGCCAGCTTGTCGCGCACCATCTTCGAGTACAGGCTGGACGGCCACGAGCCGTCGTCGGTGGCCGACAGCAGCATCACCGGGCCCTGGATGTCCTCGACCTTGATGCGGGCGCGGGCCACGGCGTCGGGGTCCTGCAGCGCGGTGAGGATGGCCTTTTCGTGGCGATGCGGCGCGGGGCCTTCGTCGAACGGCGCCCAGGTGGCGGTGCGGTTGTTTTCCCAGACGTGCGGCAGGGGCTTGCCGCCCAGCAGCCAGGTCGGGCCTTCGCGGCCGATCTTGGGGTCGCAGGCGTTCTGGCCGCTGTGGACCACGGCGCCGGGCACGTAGGCCACGACCGCCGACACTTCCGTGGGGAAGGTGGCGCCCAGCAGCAGCACCAGTTCGCCGCCGCGCGACTGGCCGCTGATGGCGACGAAGTCGTGCCTGGGCTGGACCTTCTTGCGCAGCCAGCGCAGGCCGGTCTGGAAGTACTCCAGCGGCGTGTTGGAGATGTAGTCCGACAGGCCCGGCGCCTTGAAATAGGCCAGGGCGAAGGCGGCGTAGCCGCGCGACGCATACAGCGCGGCGCGCGGTTCGTTGATGCCGCCGCCCGAGCCGTTCAGGATCAGCACGGCGGGATGCGAGCCGGGCGTGGCGCCGGGCGGCAGGTAGAGCGTGCCGACCAGTCCTTCCTCGCGCACGTCCTGGCGGGTGACGCCGTCGGCCGCCAGGCGCTGGGTGAAGCGCGCCACGCTCTGGGCGCCGGCCACGCGCGCCACTACTTCGGTGACCAGCGGCTCGCTGACCGGGTGGTTGAAGTGCTCGCGGCTGGGCGAGTCCACGGGCGACTGTGACCACACCAGGCCCATGGGCGAGAGGCCGCTGTAGTCGCCCGAGACGGGCGCGTCGCGCGTCAGGTCGACCACGCCGTCCTCGCCCGCGACGAAGGCGGCGTGGCTTTGCCACAGCACGCCGTTGCGGCGGGTGAGGGCGGTGATCTCCACCGTCTGGCCGGGCGCGACGTGCTCCACCCGGATCTGGCGGGGCACGTCGATGAGCGCGTCGGCGGGTTGGATGCTCAGGGTAGGAACCATGATGCGCGCCTTACTTGGCCGAGTCCTTGGTGACCATCATGGCGGCGGTGCGGTCGCTGGTCATGGGGGTGACCTTCAGGCCCTTCTTGGCGGCCCAGATGTTCTTGTAGTGGTACAGCGGGATGATGCCGACGTCGTCGGACACCAGCTTGACCGAGTCGCGCAGGATGGCTTCACGCTTGGCCACGTCGAATTCCGAGGTGGACTGGTCCAGCGCGGCGTCGACCTTGGGGTTGCTGTAGTGGCCCCAGTTGGAGGCGCCCAGGCCCTTCTTGGCGTCGACGGTGGCCAGGATGTTGACCAGCGCGTAGCTGGCTTCGCCCGTGCCGTTGCCCCAGGCCAGCATGCTGACCGCGAATTCGTTCTTGTTGGCGCGGCCCGAGTACACGGCCCATGGCACCACTTCCACTTGCGTCTTGACGCCGATGCGGGTCCAGAACTGCGCCACCGCCTGGGCCGTTTCCGGGCCTTGCGGGTAGCGGTCGTTGGGCACGTGCATGGTCAGCTTGAATCCGTCGGGAAAGCCCGCTTCGGCCAGCAGCTTCTTGGCCTTCTCGACGTCGTTGGGGATGTCCTTGACGTCGGGGTTGTAGCCGAAGGTGCCCTTGGGCATCCACTGGTTGGCTTCGGTGGCGGCGCCTTGCAGGATGCGGTCGGCGATGGCCTTGCGGTTGATCGCCAGGTTCAGCGCCTGGCGCACGCGCACGTCCAGCAGCGGGTTCTTGTCCAGCGGCTTGCCGTTGTTGTCGGTGATGTACTGATTCGGTGCGGGGTTGAAGCTGGGCTGCAGGATCATGACGCGCAGGCCGTCGTACGGATAGACCGAGATGTTGGCGGCCTTCTGCAGCTTGGCCAGGTCGGACACCGACACCTTGTCGATCACGTCGACGTCGCCGGCCAGCAGCGCGGCGGTGCGGGCGGCGGCGTTGTTGATGTAGCGGTAGTTGACCTTGTCCCAGGTGGCCTTTTCGCCCCAGTAGCCGTCGTTGCGTTCCATGATGACGCGGTCGCCGGGGGTGTAGGACACGAACTTGTAGGGGCCGGTGCCGACCATGGCCTTGCCCGAGTTGTAGTCTTCGGTGGTGGACTTCTCGCCGACGTGCTTGCTGACCACGTGCACCGACGCCAGGTTCAGCGGCAGGTCGGGGTTCGGGGCCTTGGTCTTGACGATCAGGGTCAGCGGGTCCTTGGCGGTCATCGTGTCGATGGTGCGCAGGTAGCCGGCGTAGGTGGCCACGCTGCCGGGCACGGCGCGGGCGCGGGTGTACGAGTAGATCAGGTCGTCGGCGGTGAACGGCGTGCCGTCCTGCCACTTGACGCCTTCGCGCAGCTTGAATTCCCAGGTGGTGCTGTCCAGCGGCTTCCAGCTCACGGCCAGGCCGGGCTGCAGCTTGTTCCACTTGTTCTCGATCAGCAGGTCCCAGAAGTGCAGGGCCACCGAGCGGTCGCCGGCGTGGTTGTTCAGTTGCGGGTCGAGCGAGGACAGCGGATCGGCAAAGCCGATCGACAGGTTGTCGGCCGAGGCCGCGGCGGACGCGCCCAGGATGGCGGCGGTCAGGGTCGAGAGAATCAGGCGTTTCATGTTCGGGGTCCTTGGTGAGGGGGAACGAGCAGTAAAAGGGTCCATGGGTCGCGGCGTGGACGCCGCGGCCCGCGAGCGTCAGGCCATGTCGTTCAGGTGACAGGCGCTCAGGTGGTTGATGGCGATTCCCTTCAGGGTGGGAACCTCGGTTTTGCAGCGCGCCATCGCATGCGGACAGCGCGGGTGGAAGTGGCAGCCGCCGGGCGGATTGAGCGGGCTGGGAATTTCTCCCTTGATGGCGGTGAAGGTCTTGTGGCGCGATTTCAGGTTGGGGATCTCGGCCAGCAGCGCCTGGGTGTACGGATGGTTGGGGCGGCGGAAGACTTCGTCCACCGGCGCCGTCTCGACCACGCGGCCCAGGTACATGATGACCACGCGGTCCGACAGGTGCTCGACCACGCCCAGGTCATGGCTGATGAACAGGTACGTCAGGTTGAGCTGTTCGCGCAGGTCCATGAACAGATTCAGGATCTGCGCCTGGATCGACACGTCCAGCGCGGCCACGGCCTCGTCGCACACCAACATCGACGGCTGCACCGCCAGGGCGCGGGCGATGCCGATGCGCTGGCGCTGGCCGCCGCTGAACTGGTGCGGATAGCGCTGGCGCAGGGCCGGGTCGAGACCGGCGCGTTGCAGTTGCGCGCTGACGTAGTCGTCGAAGTCGCCGTTGCCGACCAGGCCGTGGATGCGCGCGGCCTCGCCGACGATCTCGTCCACGCGCAGGCGCGGGTTCAGGCTCGCGTACGGGTCCTGGAAGATCATCTGCACCTTCAGGCGCGCGGCGTGGGCCTGGGCCGGCGTCATGTCGGCGGGGCGCTGGCCGTTGATCAGCACCTCGCCGCCGGACGGCGTCAGCAGGCCGGCCGCGATGCGGCCCAGCGTGGACTTGCCGCAGCCGGACTCGCCGACCAGGCCGACCACTTCGCCGGGGCGCACCAGCAGGTCCACATGATCGACGGCGCGGGTGATGGCGGGCGGCTTGGACAGGCCCAGGCGCTGCAAGGCGCGGCCGGCGGCGCCGACGGGGCGTTCGCCAAAGCGCTTGCTTACCTGGCGCAGGTCGATGAGCGGGGTGGCGTTGGCGCGGTCATCGGCGTGGGCGCCGAGTGTGGGATGGGCAGCGGCGTGCGCGCCGTCGCCCGTTGTGATGCCCGAGGGCGGCGCCGCGTGGGCGCCGTCGCGGGTGTCCGGAATCGTCGTCTGGCTCATGCCGTCACCTCGCCCGGTTGGCGCGACGGATGAAAGCAGCGCACCTGATGGCCGGGCAGCACGTCGGTGATGGCGGGCTGCTGGCCGCATTGCGCCGTGGCGCGCGCGCAGCGCGCCGCGAAGGCACAGCCGGCGGGCAGGGTGAGCAGGTTGGGTGTCATGCCGGGAATCTGGCGCAGGCGTTGGCCGCGCTGGTTGTTGCTGGGCAGGCTGTCGATCAGACCCACCGTGTAGGGATGTTGCGGACGGTCGAGCACGTCGTCGACCTTGCCGTGTTCGACGATGCGGCCGGCGTACATCACCGCCACGTCGTCGGCCAGGCCCGCCACCACCGACAGGTCGTGGGTGATCCAGATGAGGCTGGTGCCGTGTTGCTGCGCCAGCTTCTGCACTTCGGACAGGATCTGCGCCTGGATGGTGACATCCAGCGCCGTGGTCGGCTCGTCGGCGATGATGAGGTCGGGCCGGTGCAGCATGGCGATGGCGATCGCCACGCGCTGACGCATGCCGCCGGACAACTGGTGCGGATACGCCAGCAGCCGTTCTTCCGGGCTGGGAATGCCCATCATGCCGAGCGTGTCGCGGGCCAGCTCGCGCGCCTGCGCCTTGCTCATGCTGTTGTGGGCGCGCACCGTTTCGATCATCTGCACGTCGACCCGCAGCACCGGGTTCAACGTCATCATCGGATCCTGGAAGATCATGGCGATGCGGTTGCCCTGCAGCTTGCGCAGCTCGCGCGGGGCCAGCTGGGTCAGGTCGCGGCCCTGGAACAGCACCTGGCCGCCGACCACGCGGCCGGGGGCGTCCACCAGGCCCATGATCGAAAAGCCGGTGACGGATTTGCCCGAGCCGGACTCGCCGACCAGGCCCAGGATCTTGCCGCGCTCCAGCGTGAAGGACACGTCGTCCACGGCGGGCAGGGTGCCGGCGCGGGTGAAGAAGTGGGTGCGCAGGTTGCGCACTTCCAGGGTCGGCACGTTGGCGGCGGCCGGCGCCGTGACGGGACGGGCGGCGCTCATTTGTGGGTCCTCGGGTTCAGCACGTCGCGCAGTCGGTCTCCCACCAGGTTGATGGCGACGATGGTGATCAGCAGCGCGATGCCGGGGTAGAAGCTGATCCAGTATTCGCCGGACAGCATGTATTGGAAGCCGTTGGAGATCAGCAGCCCCAGCGACGGCTCGGTCACGGGCACGCCCAGGCCCAGGAAGCTCAGGGTGGCTTCGAGCGTGATGGCGCGCGCGATCTGCAGGGTGCCGATGACGATCAGCGGCGGCAGGCAGTTGGGCAGAATGTGCTTGAGCATGATCCGCCAGTTGGGGATGTCCAGGCAGCGCGCCGCCTCGACGTACTCGCGGCGGCGCTCGACCAGGGCCTGGCCGCGCGCGGTGCGGGCGTAGTAGGCCCATTCCAGGATCACCAGCGTCAGCACCACGTTGCCCACGCCTTTGCCCAGGTAGGCCAGGATCATCATGGCCACCAGGATCGAGGGGAACGACAGGATCAGGTCGACCAGCCGCATGATCAGCGCGTCGACCTTGCCGCCGGCGTAGGCCGCCAGCAGGCCCAGCAGCGTGCCGATGATGCCGGCGATCAGCGCCGAGCCCACGCCCACCATCAGGCTGATGCGCAGGCCGTACAGGATGCCCGACAGCAGGTCGCGGCCCTGGCCGTCGGTGCCGAGCCAATAGTGGAAGGTGTTCAGGCCGTTCATCGTGCCCGGCGCCAGGCGCGCGTCCAGCACGTCGATCTGCAGCAGGTCGTAGGGGTTCTGCGGCGAGATCCACGGCGCCAGGATGGCGGCCAGGATCAGCAGGGTGGCGATCACCAGCCCGAACACCGCCGTCTTGGACGACAGGAATTCCAGCAAGTTGCGGCGCCAGGGCGATTCGCGCTTCAGCGCGGGGGCGGCGGTTTGCATGGCATTTGCCTGGGGAGTGTTCGGAGCGCTCATGCCGAGGCCTCCAGCCGCACCCGCGGGTCCAGCACTTTGTACAGGATGTCGACGATCAGGTTGAGCGTCACGAACAGGCACACCACCACGATCAGGTAGGCCACGATCACCGGGCGGTCCAGCGCGTTCAGGCTGTCCAGGATCAGCTTGCCGGCGCCGGGCCAGGCGAAGATGCTTTCGGTGATGACGGCGAAGGCGATGGTCGAGCCCAGCTCCAGGCCCAGCACCGTCACCAGCGGGATCATGGTGTTGCGCAGCACGTGCACACAGACCACCCGGAACGGCGACAGGCCCTTGGCGCGGGCGAACTTGACGAAGTCCAGCGGCATCACGTCGCGCACGCCGGCGCGGGTCAGGCGGATCACCAGCGAGATCTTGAACAGCGACAGGTTCAGCGCCGGCAGGATCAGGTGGCGCCAGCCGTCGGCCGTCAGCCACGACCACTGGAAGCCCAGGAATTCCACCGTCTGGCCGCGGCCGCTGGCGGGCAGCCAGCCCAGCGACACGCTGAAGGTCATGATCAGCATCAGCGCGACCCAGAAGGTCGGCAGCGAAAAGCCGACGATGCTGCCCGCCATCACCAGCTTGGAGAAACGGCTGTCGGGATACAGCCCGGCCAACAGGCCCAGCGGCAGCCCGATGATCACCGCCAGCAGCAGCGCGGCGATGGCCAGTTCCAGGGTCGCCGGCAGGCGCTGGATCACCAGTTCCACGGCGGGGATGTTGTAGACAAAGCTGTTGCCCAGGTTGCCGTGCAGCGCCCCGTTCAGAAAGCCCAGGTACTGTTGCCACAGGGGCTTGTCCAGCCCCAGTTCGGCGATGATGCGGGCGCGGTCGACCTGGTCGACGTCCTGGCCGATCAGGATGTCGACGGGGTTGCCGATGGCGTGCAGCCCGACGAAGACGATCAGCGTCATCAGGAACACGACCACCGCGGCTTGCGCCACGCGGCGGAGCAGCCAGCCGGTCATTGCGCGGTCTCCGCCTGCCGGGCCGCGCCGGGCGCCGGGGCCGGCGTCCATTCGTCGCCGAACACCTCGGGTTCCGCGAACGCTTCCATGTTGGCGTAGTGCGTGGCCACGTCCTCGCGGTAGAAGAGGCCCGCGATGCCTTGCGCCAGGCGCTTGGCGCCTTCGCTGATGGCCGGGATGTCGCCCGACACGGTGCCGTGCGTCAGCGCGGCGGGGTACGAGAAGCAGTGCACCCGGTCCAGGCCGGGACAGGCGCCCGGGGTCTTCTCCTGCAATTCGAAGGCCGCGCCCAGGTCGGGCGAGTCATGCAGCTCCTGGTCTTCCTCGCCGGCGGGCGGAGTGTAGCGGTCACCCCAGGCGCGCACGTGCGGCGCCAGCGCGGCGAATTCCGGCCGCACGGTCCAGTCGATGCGGAAACCCGTGGAGAACACCAGGAAGTCCAGCGTGAAGACGCCCTTGGGCGTGGTGACGCGGATTTCGTCATTGACCAGCGCCAGGTCCTGCACGCCGCAGCCCAGGTTGAAGCGGGCGTTCGGGTGGCGCGACACGCGCAGCGTGCTGCCGCGCGGCGGCGGCACCTGGGCGGCGTTGATGTAGTGGCGGATCTTCCACTTCCACTCATCGGGCAGGTTCAGGTGGCCGTGGGTCAGGCCGGGGTTGCCGGCGCCCTTGCCCTTGTTGATGCGCGGAATGTCGTCGCGGCGGATCAGCAGGTCGACGCTGGCCGCGCCCGCTTCCAGGGCGGTGGCGGCGCTGTCCATGGCCGACGCGCCCGCGCCCACCACGCCGACGCGCTTGCCGGCCAGGGTGGCGTAGTCCAGCACGTCCGACGAATGCGCCCAGCGGTCGCGCGGCAGCTTGCGCGCGAAGTCCGGCACGTAGGCGCCGCCCAGGCCGTCGCGGCCGGTGGCCAGCACCACGCGGCGCGCCAGCACAGTCTGGCGGCCAGTGGGCGATTCGATGTCCAGTTGCACCAGCCGGTCGGCGCGCGGCAGCACGGCCAGCACGCGGTGCTGGTTGCGCACGTCCAGGTTCAGCACGCGGCGGTACCAGCGCAGGTAGTCCATCCACTGCAGGCGCGGGATCTTGTCCAGCGCCTCCCAGGCCTCGGCGCCGAACTGCGCTTCGAACCAGGCGCGGAAGGTCAGGGCGGGCAGGCCCAGCGCCGGACCCGTCAACTGCTTGGGCGAGCGCAGCGTTTCCATGCGCGCGGTGGTGGCCCACGGCCCTTCATAGCCTTCGGGCGACTGGTCGAAGATCGGCGCGACGATGCCCAGGTGCGTCAGCGAGGCCGCCGCGGCCAGGCCGGCCATGCCGCCGCCGATGATGGCCACGTCCAGCACCGGCTGGCCGTCGACCAGGCGCGGCGTGACCCAGGGCTTGGCGGGGATTTCCAGCCAGGACAGATCCTGGCGCAGGCGCGCTTCCAGCGCGGCCAGGCCTTGCGGGGCGGGAGCGAGGGGTTGGTTCATGCGGGGGTATCCGTAAGAGGGGTGTCATCGCCGTAGATCGACTGCAGCAGCGCGCCGTGCTGGCAGGCGTCGTGCAGTACGAAGCCGGGCAGCAGTTGCGCGGCGGCCTGCGCCAGCGCATCGGCCATGGCCTGGCAGGCCGGCGTCAGGGGCTGCGACTGCGAGGTGATGACCCCGAAGAAAAAGGGGATGTCCAGGTCGATCGGGCGGATCGCCACGCCCGCCATCGGCGCGCCGTAGGCGGTAATGGGTTCCAGCACCGACACGCCCAGGCCGGCGCGCACGGCGGCCAGGGCGTTGACGGACGAATTGGTTTCGATGGCGCCGGCGGCATGGCCCAGCGCCGCATCCAGCCGGCGGCGCAGGCGGTAGGGATTGGCCATGGTGATGACGCGGCGCCCGGCCAGCTCGGCCACCGGCACCACGTCATGGCGCGCGGCCGGATCGTTTTCGGGCAGCGCCACCACACAGGGCGCCTGGCCGATCCAGTGCACGGTCAACCCGCGATGCTCCAGCGGCAGGCTGGTCGCGCCCAGTTGCGCCGCGCCGCTCAGGACGGCGTGCACCACGCGCTCGGGCGAGGCGCTGCGCAGTTCGATGCGGGGGGCGAGGTTGGCGTGCGGCTCGATGCGCTTGAGCGCGTCCGGCACCAGCCCGGCGGCCAGCGCCGAAGTGGCCGCCAGCAGCAGCGGTTGCGCCTGGCCACGGGCGATTTCCTCGGCCCGGTCGCGGATCTGGCGCAGGCTGGACAGGGCGCGTTCCACGTCGTCATAGAGCAGGAAGCCCTGCTCGGTCGGCGTCACGCGCGGCCCGCTGCGGGCGAACAGGGCATAGCCGATCTCGGCTTCCAGCTCTTGCAGCAGGCGGCTGATCGCGGGTTGCGAGCGGCCAAGCAGACGCCCGGCAGCGGTGACGCTGCCCGTGGACATGACGGCCGCGAAGGCCTCGAGTTGACGAAGTTCCATCTGTCTTGCTTTATGCCAAGGACGAATTCTTGCGTATCGAGTATGCGCCCGGCAAATAATTAAAGGGCATAAGCAAATTCCCTAATCGGGATTTCCTTATGCCCTGTCATTACTTCGCGTTATTTCAACGACTTACGGGATTACCCTAGGGCCGCCCGTCTCCGGCTGGGGGACTTTGGGGGGATTTCGAGCACGACGAGACGCACGCGCGATCACGCCGGTTGGGGGCGCCTCGATATCCGCTCGCGCACTTCGGGCGAGGCCAGGCACGTCGCGACGGCCTCGTAGCCCGGCGCGCCGGGGTAAGGCACGACGCGGCTTGGCGGACTGTGATTCGCCGGGCAAAGCAGAATGGCTTCGTCGGGTCCAACGGCGGCAAGATCCAGGATCGCCGACGAGCGCGTCATCAGGAAGAGGGGCTTTCCTGCGGCCTTCGCGCGCTGACGAAGGTGCGCCATCAAGGCTTCCTGAGATGGCTGGTCCAGGCCCTGTTCGACCATGTCGATCACCAACACCGCGGGGCCTTCCGTTTCCAATGCAACGAGTAAAGCCGTCAGCGCATCGGATTCTCTTGCGCCCTCGTCGACGAGCCACGCCACGACTTTGGCAATGCGCGATCCGAGAGCGGGATCCGTTGCCAACATGGCCTTCGCCGCGGCGCATCCATTGTCGAGCCGATCCAGGCCAACGAAGGCCGCATTTGGCAGGGCCTGCGCGAGACGAAGGGCCAGCCTGGTCTTTCCGCTGCCTAACGGGCCGATGATGTAATTCAGGGGACGCACATCCCGAACTTCGAACCATTCCCCTCCCCAAGGCCAGGGGAGCGCAAATGCCGCGCGGGTTTCGGTCGATCGATCGAGCAAGCCGGTCAATTCTCCATCCGATGGCATCCGACCACGAGCCAGGTTTGCCTGGATACTTCGAAGCTTGTCCAATTGGTGAAGAAGCGCTTGGATATCTTTGTCGAGCACCGCTTCGTGTGTCGACAACGCCGCGCTCAGGCTCTGGACGTCACCCTCCAGTACGCGCGCGATTTGAGCCAAGCTGAGTCCGAGCGTGCGCAGCGTCACGATTTCGGTCGCGCGGACGATATCGTCAGGTCTATAGGTTCTATACCCCGCTGGTGTACGCCCGGGGGTCATCAAGCCATGCTGCTCGTATAGCCGCAAGGCCTTGATCGATACGCCAAGCCGTCTGGCTGCTTCGGAAGCATTCAGCCACGAATTGGAAGAACTCATGGGTTCACCGTCCTTGTGTTGACTAGGTGCAGCCAGCTTGGGGGCGGCCCCAAGGGTCGAGTCAACACATTATCGGATTGTTTGCCGGCACAACGCCCGTCTGCTCATGGGAAAGGAAATTGCAATAGCATTACGCCTCGCCGGGCGGTTCAATCCTGGCAACTTTGATGGGGAAAGCATGGCAAGGGGACGACCGGTATCGGACGCGCGGCGCGCCACGCCTGGGGCCGGGGGCTGGCAAGGCGGCACGGTTGGACGCCTGCGCCTCTATAGGCCGGTGGCGGCGCTGCTCTGCCTGGGCTTGAGCGCTTGCATCAATGGCCGGCCGATGCTGCCCCCGCCGCCGCTGTACGCCCTGTGGGCCAAGGCCGGCGTCGACCGGCAAGGCGTGCGTGACGCGCTGCTCGACTGCGGCTTTCCCAGCGCCAGCCATGTCGACGGCACGACCATCACCAACAACGACTATGCACGGGGTGAGCAGTGCATGCTCGGCAAAGGCTTCGCCTACCAGGAGCGCCACACCTACTGCGACACCCATCCCCATCTGGCGGCCTGTCCGGCAAGCGACGGCGCCGCGGCGGCGGGGTCACGGCAACGTCCGCCCGCCTATGAACAATGGACCCGGCCGGACGCCGACGCCCAGCGCGTGCAGCAAGCCATGCGGGCGTGCGGCTACGCCTCGGTCATCGAGCCGGGCGACGACATGCTGCTCAACGATATCGCCGCCGCGCAGCTGTGCATGCTCGACGGGGGCTTCCAGTTCACGTTGCCGGCCGGCGCGCTGTTGTGCAGGAATCCCCCCAAGCTGGCGGCCTGCCGCGACCGCGTGATCGACGCCGCCCATTGCTGCGCGCCGCCCCGGGCTGCCGGCCAGCGCTGACGCGGCGGCCCTGCGTCAGTCGGTGCCCGGAAACGCATCCACCCACTTGACCGTCACGTCGGGGAACGCGTCCACGAACTGGATCTTGAAGTCCGGGAAGGCATCGACGATCTTCCATTCGCCGCAGCGGTCGGCGAAGGCGCTGACTTTCTTCACCCGGATATCGGCGAAGGCGTCGACCACCTTGACGCGGATGTCGGGAAACGCGCTGACGATCTTGACCTTGCCACGCAGCGGAATGCCTTTGTAGGTGCAGCTGCTTTTGTCGACATCACCGGCCTGGGCGGTGAAAGCGGCGCCCAGCAGGGCGCAGGCGAGAAGGGCGTGGGGCAGAGCGCGCATGAGCGGTGTCTTTTCAAAGCCGGGCCAGGCCGGCGGGCGGGGGGATTATGCCCGAGTCCGCCGCCGTGCCATGCGCGTCTGCTGGGGTACGGTCTTGCCTATACCGCCGAAACTTCGGCCGCCGACGGTCCCCGTGCCACCCCCGGCGGCGCCGTCACGATCGACGTCAATGCCGGCTCCGCCGCCTTCAGCCCCGCCAGGTCCGGCCGCGGCCGCCGCAGTTCCTCATTGCCCGCGAACGCGGACTCCATCCCCTGCGCCGCCGCCAGCACCTCGCGATCGCCCCGGAACCGTCCCACGATCTGCAACCCGAACGGCATTCCCTTGTGATCCCGCCCGCAAGGCAGCGTCAGCGCCGGATGCGTGGTCAGCGTGATCACATACGTCAGTGCCAGCCAGCGGTAATAGTTCTCCTGGCGCTTGCCGTTGATGGTCTCGGCATACAGCTGTGTCCACGGAAACGGCGATACCGGCGTGGTGGGCGACAGGATCAGGTCGTAGTCGTCGAAGGCGCGCTGGAAGCGCTTGATCAGGCGGGTCTGCTCGGCCTGCGCCCAGGCGCAGTCCTTCAGGCTCATGGCCGCGCCCATCTCGAAATTGGCGCGGGGGTTGGGGCCGAGGCTGGCCGGGTCTTTCTCGTAGGCCTCGCGCATGCCGGCCACGAAGGCTTCGGCGCGCAGCACGTCGAAGCAGCGGTGGGCCTCGCCGAAGTCGATCTCGATGGGATCGCAGGCCGCGAACAGGTGGCGCATGGCGGCGATCTTGGCGCGGAAGGTGGCGCGGATGCCGTCGTCCACGTCGCACAGCCCGAAGTCTTCCGTATAGGCCACGCGCAGGCGGCCCAGGTCGGCGTTGCCTGGCGCCAGGAACTGCAGCGGATCGAGCGGATAGCTCAGCGGGTCGCCGGCGTCCGGGCCGGCGCTGGCGGCCATCTGCAGGCAGGCGTCGGCCACGGTGCGGCCCATCGGGCCGACCACCGAGATCGGCGTCCAGCCCAGCGGCTTGCGCACGCTCGGCACCACGCCCGGCGACGGCCGGAAGCCGACCACGCCGCACTTGGCGGCGGGGATGCGCAGCGAGCCGCCGGTGTCCGACCCGGTGCACAGCGGAAACAGGTCGCTGGCCAGCGCGGCGGCCGAGCCGCCCGAGGAGCCGCCGGCGTTCAGGTTCGGGTTGAAGGGATTGCCGGTCGCGCCCCACACCGTGTTGCGCGAATTGGCGCCCGCGCCCATCTCGGGCACGTTGGTCTTGGCGGCCACGATGGCGCCGGCGTGGCGCAGGCGCGCCACCAGCGTGACGTCCTCGGCGGGCACGTGGTCGCGGTAGATGGGCGAACCGAAGGTGGTGAGCAGGCCGGCGGTGGGTTCCAGGTCTTTCACGCCCAGCGGCAGGCCGTGCAGCAGGCCCAGCGTGTCGCCGGCCATCACCGCCTGTTCGGCGGCGCGCGCCTCGACGCGGGCGCGGTCGAAGGCGGTGGCGGTGACGGCGTTGATGTACGGGTTGACCGCCTCGATGCGTGCAATGCACGCCTCCAGCAGTTCCACCGGCGACAACTGGCGCGCGCCGATCAGGCGCCGCAATTCCACCGCGGATAACGAGACGAGCGAATCGTCCAGGGTCATGAGAGCTTCCTTCAATCGATCTTGATGTTGGCGCGCTGCGCGACGTCGCGCATCTGCGGCAGTTCCTTCTGGATCAGCGCTTCGCCCTCGGCGGCGCTGGAGAAGGCCGCCTCGAAGCCTTGGGCTTCCAGGCTCTTGCGCACGTCGGGCGATTCGACCGTGGCGCGCAGGGCGGTTTCCAGTTTGGCCTTGACGTCCGCCGGCAGGCCGCGCGGCGCGGTGAACATCAGCCAGGTGTCCATGGCCACCGACGGGTAGCCCTGTTCGGCGAAGGTCGGCACGTCGGGCAGGAAGGCCGAGCGGGTCGGGGCCGACACCGCCAGCACGCGCACCTTGCCCAGCTTGCTCTGCGGCAGCGCGGCCGCCACGGTGTCGACCGAGAACGGAATCTGGCCGCCGATCAGGTCGGTCATGGCCGGCGCGCTGCCCTTGTAGGGGACGTGGATCATCTTGATGCCGGCGGCGGCCAGGAAGGCCTCGCCGACGAAGTGCGCGGTGGTGCCGGCACCGAACGAGCCGTAGGCGGGCGGTTCCTTCTCGCGCGCCTTGGCGTAAGCCACCAGTTCCTTCAAGTCCTTGACCGGAACCTGCGGATTGGCCAGCAGGGCCAGCCCGGTGCGGCCCACGATGCCGAGCGGCTCGAAGCTCTTGACCGGGTCATACGGCAGCTTGGCCTGGATCGCGGGGTTGACCGTGAACGTGGTGCCCGAGCTGACCAGCAGCGTGTAGCCATCGGGCGCGGCCTTGGCGACGTAGCCGGCGCCGATCGCGGTGCCGGCGCCCGCGCGGTTCTCCACCACCACTGTCTGGCCCAGTTCCTGGCCGAGCTTCTGCGCGATGACGCGGCCGAGCACGTCGGTCGCGCCGCCAGGCGGAAAAGGCACCACCAGCGTGATGGGGCGGGTCGGATAGCCGGTCTGGGCGCTGGCCGGGGCGGGGGCGGCAAGGGCGCCCGCCAGGGTGACACCAAGGGCAATCAAGGCAGTCTTCATGGTCATGCTCGACGAGAGAGGTGGAAGGACGGCGCGTCGGTCGGCGCCTGGGGGGCGGCCGCGAGTCGTTGCCCGCGGCTCAGGAATCGGTCGTACTCTTCGGCCGGCACATACAGCCCGCCGGTGGTCCAGGCCAGATGCGTGGCGCGCGTCAGATGCGGCAGCAGGCCGCGCTGGCGCAGCCACTGCTGCCCGGCCGGGCTGTCCAGCAAGTGGCGCGGCCCGGAAAACCCGGCCGCCGCCGACGGCTCGATGCGCAGGCCTTCGCTGTCGTGCAGCCGCGCCAGATCGCCGTACAGGGTGTCGTCGGCCACGGTGTAGACGCCGGCCAGCGACTGGCCGACGGCGGCATACGCCAGGTCGGAGGCGCGCGGCACCGCCAGGCCGTCGGCCTCGGTCTGGTTGGTCAGGCCGATGTCGTAGACCGACGGCGGCACCGGCACGCCGGGCAACTGGCCATGGCCGGCCATCATGCGCAGCAGAAAGCAGGGCGACTGCACCGGTTCGGCGAAGAAGCAGTGCGCGTGCGCGCCGTACAGCAGCGACAGGCCGAAGGCGATGCCGCCCGGCGCGCCGCCCACGCCGCAGGGCAGGTAGACGAACAGCGGATGCTCGGCATCGACCACGATGCCGGCCTGCGCGATCTGGTCGCGCAGCCGCAGCGCCGCCGCCGCGTAGCCCAGGAACAGCGAGGCCGAGCGCTCGTCGTCGACGAAGTAGCCGCGCGGGTCGGCCTGGACCTGGCGGCGGCCGGCGGCCACGGCCTTTTCGTAATCGCCGGGGTGTTCCACCACCTCGACGCCCCGGGCCCGCAGGCGCGCCTTCTTCCATTCCTTGGCGTCGGCCGACATGTGCACGGCGGCGCGAAAACCCAGCGCCGAAGCGATCACGCCGATCGACAGGCCCAGGTTGCCGGTCGATCCGACGGCCACCTGGTATTGCGCGAAACAGGCGCGGGCCGCGGGCGCGGCGAGCTTGCGGTAATCCTCGCCGGGCGCGACCAGGCCTTGCGCCCACGCCAGCTTCTCGGCGAATTCCAGCACCTCATGAATGCCGCCACGCGCCTTGATCGAACCGGCCACCGGCAACGCGTGGTCGGCCTTGATCCACAGGCGTCCGCCATCCGGCGCCAGGCCCAGCGCCTGCTGCATGGCGGCGGCCTGGCGCAGCGGCGACTCGATCACGCCGGCCGAGGCTTCCAGTTCGGGGAACAACTGCGCCAGCAACGGCGCGAAGCGCGTGAAGCGGTCGTGGGCCGCCTGCACGTCGGCCAGGCCGAAGGGGACGCCGGTGTCGGCCGCGCCGCCATCGGGGCGGGTCCACAGCAGCGGTTGCGCGGCGCGCAACGCCTGCAATGAAAAAGCGGGAACGGAAGCCTGGGACGGGGTCATGCCTGCGTGTTCCATAGAGGGAGCGTCATGCAACGGTCACATCCTAGGCGGGGGCTCCGTATTGCGGCAATATGAATTGCTAGAATCATTCATTGCGTTTTACGCAAACCAAGGGCAAACCCGATGAACCCGCAAATCCTGCAGGAAATGGCCGTGCGCTACTTCCTGGAAGTGGCGCGCTGCGGCTCCGTCAGCGTCGCGGCGGAGCGGCTGGACGTGGCGCCGTCGGCGGTCAGCCGCCAGATCGCCCGGCTCGAACGCGAATTGGGCACCCTGCTGTTCGAGCGCCGCTCGCGCGGCATGGCGCTCAACGCCGCCGGCGAACTGCTGGCCGCCCACGCCAAGCGCGCGCACCAGGACGTGGAGCGCGTTGCCGGCGAGATCATGGGCCTGCGTGGCTTGCGGCAGGGCCTGGTGCGGGTGGTCTGCACCGAAGGCTTCGCGCATGACTTCCTGCCGGCCGCCATCGCCGTTTTCCGCCGGCAATACGCCGGCATCCGTTTTTCGCTGGACGTGTGCTCGCAGCGCGAGGTGCCCGTCCGGGTGCGGGACGGCACGGCCGATATCGGCGTCACGCTCAGCCTGACTTCGCACCATGACGTACGGGTCGAGCTGCGCATGCCGGCGCCGGTGCGCGCGGTGGTGGCGCCCGACCATCCGCTGGCGGGCCGGTCCGAGGTATCGCTGGCCCAGTTGATGGCCTATCCGCTGGCCTTGCCCGATGCCGATTCGACGCTGCGGCAACTGATCGACATCAGCTGCAGCCGCCAGCAGTTGTCATGCGAACCGATGTTCTCCAGCCGCAGCGTCGACGCGCTGGTGGCGTTCGCGGGGGCGGGCGGCGGCGTGGCGTTCTGCGGCGAACTGGCGATCCGTTATCGCCTGCGCGCCGGGCAGGTGGTGGCCCTGCCGCTGCGCGACCGCGAAATGAACGAACGCCACTTCGAGGTGCAGACGCTGGCCGGACGCGTGCTGCCCGAGGCGGCCAAGGCCTTCATCGCCAGCCTGCGCGCGCAACTGCAAGCGGACGGCGGCGCGGCGCTGGCGCGTTGGCGGGAGAGCGGCGCGGCGCCCGCGCCTTAGCGGAAGCGGGGCGCGGCGCCCGCGCTTTTATTGGGAGAGCGGTGCGACGCCCGCGCATTTAGTGCGAAAGCGGCGCGACACCAGCGCCTTGGCGCGGCGTCGCGATCATGCCGGCCTGGCGCGCGGCCAGCCAGGCGCGGCCCTTGGGCGTCAGCGTGGCCACGGCGGCCCCGGCGTCGCCGGCGTCGCCGGCAGATCGGCGCGCCAGGTCCACCAGGCCGTTGCTGGTGGCGTCTTCCCAGGCCGACAGGCGCGGACACGAGGTGCGCCACGCCTCCATGATGTCGGCATAGGTGCGAGGGCGCTCGGCAACCCAGATCAGGAACTGCGTCAGGTTGCCCAATTGCGAGGCGCTGGCCTCGATGGCGGGGGGGGCGTCGGACATGGCGGGCTCCAGGCGCGAAGGGCTGGTTTTCACGATACTCCCGCGCCAGCGCCGCGACCAGTTCCGAAAAGGCCTGTTCCCTGGCCAGTCCCGCGCGCATCCCGCGCCCACGGCTAGCAACGGCCATTGGCGGCCACCAGCGCCACGCGCTCAGGCGACCCGTGTCACGCTGTCGCCCGGCCGCGCCATCTCGTGATACAGGTCGTCCAGGTACGTCGCCAATTCGTCTTCCGCGACATCCGCCGGAATGACGATCTCGCCAGCGCGCACGCGCTTGCCCGCCACGGACTGGTACACGGCCCATTGGCCAGCTTCGCGCTCGATGTCCAGTTGCAGGCGGCGGTAGATGTCGAATCGCATGATCGGCGTGGCGGGATCTCGATGGTGGCGCGCGTGGCGGCCCGGCTTGTGCCGCGCTCAGGCAGACGCCGGGCCGATGAGCTTCCTCATCGACGGCGCCGCATGCAGCGTGTATTGCTCGCGTTCATAGAATGGAATCGCGTCGGGCCGGGCATCCAGGAACACCGCCCCCATGCCGCGAGCGCGGGCATCCGCCTCGGCGTAGGCCATCAGCGCGCGGCCGGCGCCGCTGCCGCGCACGGCCTCGTCGACCACCAGATCGTCCACATGCAGATGCGGACCGCGCGCCAGCGTGTGCACGGGCCGCATGCCCATCACGCCGATCAGCCTGCCGTCGCGGTAGGCGCCGACCAGTTCGTAGCCGCCATGCGATTGCCGCCGCACGCGCTGCAGGAATTCGGCTTCATCGAGGGCGGTGCGCAATTGGCGGATCAGGGGAAAGGCCTGGGCCCAGGCGGACGGCTCGATGCTGTTGCAGATCACCATGATGTCTCCGGATAGTTTGGCGGCAGGCTACCATGGCCCGGCCCCAAAAAAGAGGAGCGGCCATGGAAGAAACATTGAACGGATTTCAGATCACGCGTGGCGCGTTGCAGGTGCAGGACGGCTACGTGCCGGTCATCGAGGCGCGGGGGCCGGCGCCCGACGGCCGCATCCTGCATGGCGCGGTGGCGGTGACCGAATACGGCGTGTTCGAGGATCAGGAAGAGGCCATCAACGCCGGTTGGACGATCCGGGTGCGGTCGATCATGGCGCGCGCCGATGGGCTATCCATCACGATCGATGCGTGACGCGGGCAATCGCGGCGGATGCGGGTCGATGGCGGAAGATGGCGCCGTAATGGCAGCGAAATGCCGTCGCGCCAAGGGTGCCCGTGGCGGGCGCGCCGCCCGTTGGCCAGGCGCGCAGAGAAAAAAAATCCGGCCCGAAGGCCGGAAAAAATTACAACAACAAGCACAACAGCTCGCCGGCACGAGCCAGTGCGGTGAGAAATTTATCATGTATGAGATAAATAACAAGATGTAGTGTCCATAAGATGGACGCTTGATGGCCGATTTCCTCAAATAATGCCCCATTCGAGGGCGTTCCCGCGGAGCGGGCGGCATCGCTATCTCGTTCGCTCGCCGCGGCCCATCGTCTCAAACCACCCGCGTCACCGTCTTGCCTTCGCGGAACCAGCCATCCAGGTTGGCCAGCATCAGGTCCGCCATGGCCCGCCGAGTCTCATGCGTGCCGCTGGCGATGTGCGGCAGCATCACCACGTTGTCCAGCGCGTTCAAGGCGGCCGGCGTGGCCGGTTCATGCTCGAACACGTCCAGGCCCGCGCCGGCGATGACGCCGCTTTGCAGCGCCTGGACCAGCGCGGCTTCGTCGACCACCGTGCCGCGCGCGATGTTGATCAGCCAGCCGCGCGGGCCCAGCGCCCGCAACACCTCGCCATTGACCAGGTGGCGCGTGGCGCCGCCGCCCGGCACTGCCAGCACCAGGAAATCGCACTCGGCCGCCAGCGTCGTGATGTCCGGGCAATAACGGTAGTGCGCCGGCGCGTCCGCGCGCGGCTTGCGGTTGGTGTACAGGATGGGCATATCAAATGCTTCGGCGCGTCGCGCGATCTGCAGGCCGATATTGCCCAGCCCGACGATGCCGCAGCGCTTGCCGCTCATGCGCGTGCCCAGGCCGAAGCCTTCTTGCGGCCAGCGGCCGGCGCGCACGAAGCGGTCAGCCTCGGCGATGCGGCGCGAGGCCGCCAGCATCAATGCCAGCGCGGTGTCCGCCACGCAGGCATCGAGCACGCCCGGCGTGTTGGTGACCCGCACGTCGCGTGCCTGCGCCGCCGCCAGGTCGATGGTGTCGTAGCCCACCCCGAAACTGAATACGCCTTCCAGCGCCGGCAGCGCGTCGATCAGTTCGCGCGATGCGCCGAAGCGGCCGCTGGTGGCGATGCCGCGGATCGCCGCGCCGTGGTCGCGCAGCAGCGCCGCCTGGTCGGGGCTTTGCCACCAGCGGTGCACGCGGTAGCGCGACTCCAGTTCGGCGGTCAGTTCGGGCAGCAAGGGGCCTACCATCAGCAGGTCGGCGAGGGGCTGGGAAGCAGTCGTGGTCATGTCGGGTGTCATGGTTGTTGCAGCGACCCGCGGGCGCGGGATTCGCAAGAAAAGGGGCGGTGGGACGACCGAAGAGGAAAGCCGTCTGCGCCGGGACGGACTGGGGACAAAAAAATGGGCGGTGCGCAATGCCGCGCCCTCGGGGCGCGTCATCGCATCGTGGGCGGTCGCTTCGCCCGCCCGATCATTGGGTCTGGATATGCCGTGTCTTGATGATCTCCCCGTAGCGCGCGCGTTCGCTTGCCGCCAGCGCCTGCAGTTCCTGCGGCGTCGAACCGTGCGCCAGCGCGCCCTGCGATTCGAGCTTGGCCTGCATCGTCGGGTCGCTGGCCACTTCGCGGATCGCGGCCGACAGCTTGTCGATCACCGCCTGCGGCGTGCCCGCCGGCGCCAGCACCGCCGTCCATGAGCCGGTCTGCGCGTTCTTGACGCCGGCCTCGTCGATGGTCGGCACGTCGGGCAGCGCGGGCGAACGCGTCGCGCCGGTCACCGCCAGCGCGCGCAGCTTGCCGGAGTTGACGTAGGGAATGGTCTCCAGCACCGATGCGAACAGCATGTCGACGCGGCCCGCCATCAGGTCGGTCATGGCCGGGCCGCCGCCCTTGTAGGGCACGTGCATCAGGTCGGTGCCGGTGGCCTGCTGGAAAATCTCGCCCGACAGGTGCGGCGCGCCGCCGGTGCCGGAACTGGCGAAGGTGTGCTTGCCGGGTTGCGCGCGCGCCAGCGTCACCAGGTCCTTCACGTTCTTGGCGGGCAGGGTGGTGGGCACCACCAGCACGAACGGCAGGTCCGAGAACAGCGATACCGGCGCGAACGCGGTGGCCGGATCGGAATGCAGCTTGTAGATCCACGGATTGATCGCCAGCATGCCCGAATTGGCGAACAGCAGCGTGTAGCCGTCGGGGTTGGCGCGCGCCACCAGATCGGCGGCGATCTGCCCGCCGGCGCCCGGGCGGTTGTCCACCACCACCGAGGCCGCCAGCTTGTCGCCCAGCGCCGCCGCCAGCAGGCGCGCCGAAATGTCGGTGCCGCCGCCCGGCGAGAACGGCACGATCAGGTTGATCGGGCGGTCCGGGAACGGCGCGGCCTGCGCCGCGGCGGGCAGGGCGCCACAGGCGGCCAGGGCCAGGGCCGCGGCAAGGAAGCGGCGGCGCGGGCGTGCGGAATTGCGTGTCTCCATGGTCTTCTCTTTGTAGTAGTGAGCGGCGCGGGCCGCGGAAAGTCGATGCTGCGATGGCACTCCTTTCGCGGGGCGGAAAAACGCGCCCCGGTGCTGCGGCCGAGTATAGGAACGCCGGCCGATGGATGACTATTCGAGCTATAAATAGCATTGATCAATTCAAGGATTGAATCGATGGAATTCCGCCAGCTCGAATGCTTCATCGCCGTGGCCGAGGAACTGCACTTCGGCCGCGCCGCCCAGCGCCTGTGCATGACGCAGCCGCCGCTGTCGCGCCAGATCCAATTGCTGGAGCAGGACCTGGGCGTGACGCTGTTCGAGCGCAGCAGCCGTCAGGTCGAACTGAGCGCCGCCGGCCGCCGCTTCCTGCGCGACGCGCGCCACCTGCTGGAGTATTCGGCCCGCGCCACCGCCAGCGCCCGCCGCACCGCCGGCGGCGACGCCGGCCACATCACGCTGGGCTTCACGGCGGTGGCCTCGTACCGCCTGATGCCATCGCTCATCATGCGGGCCCGCAAGCGGCTGCCGGGCGTGGAGATCCAGTTGCGCGAAACCGTCAGCACCGACCTGTCGCGCCTGCTGCTGGCGCGGGAACTGGACGCGATCCTGGCGCGCAGCGTGCCGCAGCAGGCCGGCATCGAGGCCCGCCTGATCGAGCGCGAGCCGCTGGTGCTGGCGCTGCCGGCGGATTCACCGCTGTGCGAACAGGAGGTGGTGCCGCTGCGGCTGCTGCAGGGCCAGCCCTTCGTGCTGTATTCGCCGCGCGAAGGCAAATACTTCTATGACCGCATCGTCGGCGCATTCGGCCTGGCCGACGTGCAGCCCGACTACGTGCAGCGCGCCAGCCAGACGCATACCTTGCTGGCGCTGGTGCGGGCCGGACTGGGCGTGGGCATCGTGCCCGATTCGGCGCGCGAGCTGCGCCTGGAGGGGGTGGAGTTCCGGTCGCTGGGCCAGCGCGACCTGTATGCCGATATGTACCTGGCCTGGCATGCGCAGCACGACAACCCGGCGCTGGAGGCCTTCCTGCGGCAGGTGGCCGAGGTGCTGCCCCCCGCGCCCTGAAGGGGGCGACAGCCGGGGGCGCGCCCGGCGTGTCGTCGCCGTTCAACGCGATGGGCAGGGCATTGCGCAGGCGTCCGTGGCGTTTAACGCAACCGGCCAGGGGATTGCATGGCGTTCGCGGCGTTCAACGCGGGGGGACTGGGTCTCGCATGGCGTTCGCGCTGCTCAACGTGACGCGCCGTTCGTATCCGACTTCAGGCTCTCGATGATCCGCATTCCGTCCCGGTGGCGCTGTTCGCCGGTTTCGCACGACTTGCAGATCGCGCCGACGTACAGGCCGTCGACCACCGTCTCGGCGAACACGCCCGACCGGTACTGGTGCCGCGCATCGGTCTCGACCCGGTACCAATCCCGATCGCCGATCCGCACCCGCTCCAGCGGCTGGCGGATATCGGCATCGGGACTGGTCGCGCGCAGCACCGCGCGCAACCGGAAATAGCGCTTGAGCGGCGAGGCATAAAGCGCTTGCAAGCGGGCGTCATCGTCGTCGCCTTCGAGCGGCTTGGCTTGCATCAGCAGGGTGCAGGTTTCCTGCGTCTGTTCGCACGCCTCGCTTTCGCATACCAGTTGCACGCGCCGCATGCCGCTGCGCGAGACCTCGCCTTGTGGCGAGCCGTCCACCACCCAGCCCTCTGGCAGCTGCACCGACAGGCCATGCGGCAGATCGAGGGTGCCGGCGGACGCGGCGGGCGCCAGCGCGCCAAGCGCCGCGCACAGGGCCGCCAGGCGGATCAAGGCCGGCCCGCTCATGGCGTACCCCCGCGCGGGCGATGGTCACCGCCCGCCCC
This sequence comes from Achromobacter sp. HNDS-1, assembly GCF_040084795.1. NCBI lineage: Bacteria > Pseudomonadati > Pseudomonadota > Betaproteobacteria > Burkholderiales > Alcaligenaceae > Achromobacter > Achromobacter sp. HNDS-1. The sequence goes on along the minus strand of NZ_CP157584.1, from coordinate 463,255 downwards.
GCCCGTGAGAATGCGTTCGAACAGCGCCAACTGCTCCGCGTCCAGCGCGCGTCGGGGCAGGATCAGCGGTTCGCCCTCCCGCCGCATCAGGATCAGGTGTTCGCCTTGCCGCTCGACCCGGTCGAAGCCGGCCGTCGCGAAGCTGTTGACCCAACCGTCCTGCCAGACTTCGAGCCGATCGTCATACAGCCGCGCCTCGTGTTCCTCGGCCGGCATGCGTCGGTGCATCTGCCCGGCCAGCTTGTACGCGTGGCGGCGCCGGGACCAGGGATGCAGCAGGATGATGACGGCCAGGATGGTCCAGAACCCCAGCGTGATCTTCCAGAAACTGTCCGTGAACATCTCGCCGAACAGCGGCCAGGCATAGCGCAGCGGCACCCGCTCGGGATCCAGCAGCCACAGCAGCACGAATATCAGCGGCACCAGCAGGGCGGTCAGCGCGAAGGCCAGCAGGAAACCGCGCCGGCGGCGCCGCCGCATGCCGGGACGTTCGATCTGCCACGAAATCGCGGTAGCCCGGTCTTCCTGGTTCAGCAGGAAGCGCGTCGTCAGCAGCGGCGGCGCGGCCTCGGGCGCCTGCCGCGCTTGCGGCGGGCACCGCGTCGCGTCGGGGGCGCCGGCGTGGCAGGATGCGGCCCACGCCTTGATGCGCGCCACCTGCTCGTCGGATAGCGCCTGTCGCGGCAGGGCGTACACGTCCTCGATGTTGCGCAACTGGATGAACAGGTGGCCGGGCGCCTCGGCAAGCCCCTGGATGCGCGAGCACGCCATGGCCGTCTCGCGTCCCGGCAGGGTGACGGTCAGCCCGCCCGGCTGAAAGCAATAGAGCGGGTGGATGGTCTGGTCGAGCCCTTCGTCGCGGCACCAGCGCGCCAGGCGCCCGCGCACGATCGCCGGATGGCGGAAGTAGTAGATCAGCACCGGGATGGCCACGACCAGGATGGGCACGCCGTCCAGGCCGAACAGGTCGTGAAAGAAGCGCGAGAGGAACGGGCCGAAGCCCTGCTCGCCGCTATCCCGCCAGGAAGAGAACCCCAGCATCCCCAACAGCGCCAGCACCACCCACGCCAGGAGGTACAGCGCGCGCCGCCGGGCGGCCCCGAACATGTCCGCGTAGCTGAACAGCGCGGCCGCGATGCGGTCCTGCAGCGTGATCGGCGCGGTCAGCGAGAAGCCGTCGGCCGGCATCGCGCCGGGCGCGTCGTTCGGGGGCGCAACGGGCGGCGTCAGCGTGCCGTCGGCAGCGGTGCTCGGCTCGGGCATGGGGTCTCCGTAAGGGGTTGACCCGCAATTTAGCATTGCTGCGGGGCGGGGCGGGGCGGGGCGGGGCGGGGCGGGACGAGCCGAGACGGCACTAGGCTAGGCGGGACGGGGAGAGGCGCGGCGGGGAGAGGCAGGGCGCGATGAGGCAGGGCGCGATGAGGCGGGACGCGGTGAGGCGGGACGCGGCGAGGCAAGGCAACGCGAGGCAAGGCAACGCGAGGCAAGGCAACGCGAGGCAAGGCAACGCGAGGCAAGGCAACGCGAGGCAAGGCAACGCGAGGCGAGGCAACGCGAGGCAAGGCAACGCGAGGCGAGGCAACGCAAGGCAAGGCAACGCGAGGCAAGGCGCGCGACCAACCGCGCGCCGCCGCTGTCAGGCCGGCATCTTCTTCTTGCCCAGCAGCGCCAGCGTCAGCGCGCGGCCACGGCTCATGAAGGGATACAGCGCCGCCGACAGGCACGGGCGGCGGAAGATGGCCGCATTGATCTGGTTGAACAGGTCGCTGTCGGAACTGAGCAGCGCCAGCCGGTTGATGCAATCGGCGCCCCAGTAGATGTGCCCCTCCAGCCGCAGCAGCATGCCGTCGTTCAGGTCATAGCCACGGTCGCGGAAATACGCCACCAGTTCGGGATGCTGGCGCATGTCGAGCAATTCGACCGGGCCGACAGCCTTGCGCAACTGCACCATCCGCACGTAGTTGGTGCAGAACGGGCAGTCGCCGTCGTACAGCAGGAAGTTGCGGGGCGCGGTATCCGTATCCATGACGTACAGCTTACCAGCGGCGGGCGTCGCTTGCTTGGCGTGCCGGGATGCCGCCGACGCACGATTGGAAGCGGCGCATGACGCGCGCGCCGCCATGCGCCAGCGGCGCGCGCAGCCATGCGGCGCAGCGACGGCCCGCGGTCGCGGTGGGGAGGTATGGGGCGCAGGTGTGTGGCGCAGGTATGTGCGTAGGGATAGGGCGCAGGAACAGGCCACTGGGATCGCGCGCCGCGATTCGCGGCCTGCCGCTCAGGCCTCCTCATCCGCCCACGCCAGCGCCATGGCGTAATCGCGCACGTCCGCCGGCCATGCGGCCACCTGCCGCGTGAAACCCGCGCGATCATCGGCATACAGCGCCCGCGTGGCCTCCTCGAAGCCCGGCAGGTTGCCGCCCATGCTCGACATGAAGTGGTACGCCGCTTCCTGCCGCTGGCGCCGCTGGTCGCGCGCCTCGTTGTCGCGGCGCGCCTGTTCCACCAGTTTGCGCAGCGCCACCGACGCGCCGCCCGGCTGCGCCGCCAGCCAGTCCCAGTGGCGCGGCAGCAGCGTCACCTCGCGCGGCACCACGCCCAGCTTGGGCCGGCCGCGGCCGCGCGGGGCGGCGTCGGCGCCGTCCGCTTCCTCGGCGGGCGCGGGGGCGGCATCGGCCGGCGCCTGATAGCGCGCGCGGATGTCGGCGTCAGCGCCGCGCAGGTCCAGGTCGACCTGCTTGCCGGTATGGTCGTCGAACACCAGGATCGCGCCGTCGCCATGACGGTTGGCGTGACCGTCCTGGGCCTGCTTGACGGCAAGGGCGACCTCGGCAAGCGCGCCACGCGCCAGCAGGCGGTGGCCTTCGAAAGCGGTATGGGGAAGGAGAGGCTGGGTCATGGCGTACAGGGGTTTTATTTACCCGGATAAATTTAATGCCTGGCATTGTGCGGCTTGCCAAAGCGCTTGTCAATATGATCCGGGTAAAAATAGTGCAAGGTCACAACGCCTATTGAAAAAAGTCGCAAAAATCATGCGCCGACCTAGGGTCAACACCTAGTCAAAACACGTCAGCGGCGTATAATCTTGCTTTGCGCCCGGAGTTACCCATGCGTCTCGTTCAAAAAGCGCTCACCTTCGACGATGTGTTGTTGGTGCCTGCGTATTCCGAGGTGTTGCCGCGCGACACCTCCCTGGCCACGCGCCTCACCCGCAACATCTCCCTGAACATCCCCCTTGTGTCCGCCGCCATGGACACGGTCACCGAATCCCGCTTGGCGATCGCCATGGCCCAGGAAGGTGGCATCGGGATCATCCACAAGAATCTGTCCGCCGACGCCCAGGCCCGTGAAGTCGCCCGCGTCAAGCGCCACGAATTCGGCATCGTGATCGATCCGGTCACCGTCACCCCCCAGATGAAAGTGCGCGACGCCATTGCGTTGCAGCGCCAGCATGGCATCTCGGGCCTGCCGGTGGTGGAAGGGCGCAAGCTGGTCGGCATCGTCACCAACCGCGACCTGCGCTTCGAAGAGAACCTGGACCAGCCCCTGCGCAACATCATGACGCCGCAGGAACGCCTGGTCACCATGAAGGAAGGCGCCACGCTCGATGAAGCGCAGGCCCTGATGCACAAGCATCGCCTGGAACGCGTGCTCATCGTCAACGACGGTTTCGAGCTGCGCGGCCTGGCCACCGTCAAGGACATCGTCAAGAACACCGAGCACCCGCTGGCCAGCAAGGACGCCCAGGGCCAGTTGCGCGTCGGCGCCGCGGTCGGCGTTGGTGGCAACACCGAAGAGCGCGTTGAAAAGCTGGTCGCTGCCGGCGTCGACGTGCTGATCGTCGACACCGCCCACGGCCACTCCAAGGGCGTGCTGGAAGGCGTGCGCTGGGTCAAGCAAAACTACCCCAAGGTCGAAGTCATCGGCGGCAACATCGCCACCGCCGCCGCCGCGCGCGCGCTGGTGGAATATGGCGCCGACGGCGTCAAGGTCGGCATCGGCCCCGGCTCGATCTGCACCACCCGTATCGTCGCCGGCGTCGGCGTGCCGCAGATCCACGCGATCTCCGAAGTCGCCAAGGCGCTGGAAGGCACGGGCGTGCCGCTGATCGCCGACGGCGGCATCCGCTACTCGGGCGACGTCGCCAAGGCCCTGGCCGCCGGCGCGTTCTCCTGCATGATGGGCGGCATGTTCGCCGGCACCGAAGAAGCGCCGGGCGAAGTGGTGCTGTTCCAGGGCCGTTCGTACAAGTCGTACCGCGGCATGGGCAGCCTGGGCGCCATGACGGAAGGCTCGGCCGACCGCTATTTCCAGGACCCGGCCAACAACGCCGACAAGCTGGTCCCCGAAGGCATCGAAGGCCGCGTCCCCTACAAGGGCAGCGTGCTGGCCATCATCTACCAACTGGTCGGCGGCATCCGCGCCTCCATGGGCTACTGCGGCGCCGCCACCATCGACGACATGCGCACCAAGGCCGAATTCGTGGAAATCACCTCCGCCGGTGTCCGCGAATCCCACGTGCACGACGTACAGATCACCAAGGAAGCGCCCAACTACCGCGCCGACTGATCCCCGTACAGTCAACTACAATGTCATGCATCACGCACCGGCAGAACCGCAAAATCAGTCAGCGGTTCTGCCGGTGCGGTTTTATTTACAGCGATTTCATTCCTTACCGGTAGAGTCTCCATGCACCAGCGCATCCTCATTCTCGACTACGGTTCGCAAGTCACCCAACTGATCGCCCGCCGCGTCCGCGAAGCCGGCGTCTACTCCGAAGTGCACCCGGGCGACGTCGACGATGCTTTCATCCGCGACCAGATGGCGCAGGGCCTGAAGGGCATCATCCTGTCGGGCAGCCACGCATCGGCCTACGAAGAAGGCTCCATGCGCGTGCCGCACGCCGTGTTCGAGCTGGGCGTGCCCGTGCTGGGCATCTGTTATGGCATGCAGTCCATGGCGCAACAACTGGGCGGCGTGGTCAGCTTCTCCGACCACCGCGAATTCGGCTACGCCGAAGTCCGCGCCCACGGCCACACCAAGCTGCTGGAAGGCCTGGAAGACTTCACCACGGACGAAGGCCACGGCATGCTCAAGGTCTGGATGAGCCACGGTGACAAGGTCACCGAGCTGCCGCCGGGCTTCAAGCTGATGGCCTCCACGCCGTCCTGCCCCATCGCCGGCATGGCCGACGAAGAACGCCGCTTCTACGCCGTGCAGTTCCACCCCGAAGTCACGCACACCGTGCAAGGCAAGGCCATGCTGGCCCGCTTCGTCAACGAGATCTGCGAATGCCAGGGCGACTGGAACATGCCCGACTACGTCGCCGAAGCCGTCGCCCGTATCCGCGAGCAGGTTGGCGAAGACGAAGTCATCCTCGGCCTGTCCGGCGGCGTCGACTCGTCGGTGGCCGCGGCCTTGATCCACAAGGCCATCGGCGACCAACTGACCTGCGTGTTCGTCGATCACGGCCTGTTGCGCCTGGACGAAGGCAAGCAGGTCATGCAGACCTTCGCCGAGAACATGGGCGTCAAGATCATCCACGTCGACGCCACCGCCCAGTTCATGGGCAAGCTGTCCGGCGTGGCCGACCCCGAAGCCAAGCGCAAGATCATCGGCCGCGAGTTCGTGGAAGTGTTCCAGGAGCAAGCCGGCAAGCAGAAAAGCGCCAAGTGGCTGGCCCAGGGCACCATCTACCCCGACGTCATCGAATCGGCCGGCGCCAAGACCGGCAAGGCCACCTCGATCAAGTCGCACCACAACGTCGGCGGCCTGCCGGACACGCTGAACCTGAAGCTGTTGGAACCCCTGCGCGAACTCTTCAAGGACGAAGTCCGCGAACTGGGCGTGGCCCTGGGCCTGCCGCCGCAGATGGTCTACCGCCATCCGTTCCCAGGCCCGGGCCTGGGCGTGCGCATCCTGGGCGAAGTCAAGCATGAATACGCCGAGCTGCTCCGCCGCGCGGATGCGATCTTCATCGAGGAACTGCGCAACACCAAGGACGAGGCCAGCGGCCTGACCTGGTACGAGCTGACCTCGCAGGCGTTCGCCGTGTTCCTGCCGGTGAAGTCGGTGGGGGTGATGGGGGATGGGCGGACGTATGAGTACGTTGTCGCGCTGCGCGCGGTGCAGACGTTTGACTTCATGACGGCCGATTGGGCGCCGTTGCCGCATCCGTTGCTGGCTCGGATTTCCTCGCGGATTATTAATGAAGTGCGGGGGATTAACCGGGTGGTGTATGACGTGTCGAGCAAGCCGCCTGCGACGATTGAGTGGGAGTGATCCCGCTTCGCTTTGCGAACGGTAAATGAAAAAGGCGCTTCGGCGCCTTTTTCATTGGTTGGGGACTGCTGCTGAAGCAGGCGGAGTCACTGTCGAGCGCTTGATCGAAGCGGGTGTGGCGTAGTGGGGGCGGCTCCTGGCTAGGCAATGTGAGATTGGAGCCGGATGGCAATGCGCTCGAAAGCGTCGCTTCTCCGTCTTTCGCACCGGCAAAAGGCGCGCCTTTCTGGCGATAAAGGGCTTATTGATCACAGCCCATAAAAAGTCAGGCCCGCATCGCGCCACGACAATGCGCCGCGATACCGTTGCATCAGCGCTCGGACACTGCATAAGCCATCAACCGGGTGATTTCCCATCCTTCGAGAGCAGTGCTCTAGCCATCTCCACAGCCTCCTCACGCGAAGCCGCCAGAAGCAGCGGGTAGCCCCAGAACTTGGCGAAAAGGACGGCGAATGCCTTGTAACCCAGGCGTTTGGCCTGGTTGGGTTCGATCTGAATCATGGCCAGAACCTGCTTTCGCAATTGGGCTTTGTGCTTTTTCATCCAGAGCGCGAGGCGTTTCTTCTCTTCCGGCGAGTGCTGGTGTTCCTCCGCGGGCGGCGCGGTATCGCTCAAGATGACGAAGGGCTCGTCGCGCCGCAAATTGGCTTCGAACGCATCGAAGTCCTGCTGGTGATCGTGTCCGGGTTCCTGCGCAAGATTCATCCAGACCAAGGGGAAGTCAGAGCTATTCATCGGCATGGCCGTTTTCCTTGTTTTTGATGCGACGCCAGGTGGCCGCGATAGCGAACACGCCGGGCAGCGTAATGAAGAACACAGCCGAAAAGGCCACGTGCCAACCGTCGCGCAACCCGTCGGCGATTCCCCCGAGGGTATTCAGAACGACAAGCAGGCTGCCCAGGACCAGCGCAACCCACTGGGTCTTACGGGTTCCGATCAGCGCGAAGAGCACCGCGACGATCCAGCAACCATAGAACGTGGGAAACATCCACAGTACGTCGGGCTCAAACGTGATCGCCGGTGTTGCTCCTTGCGCTCTCACGAAGTCATTGACGTAAAAGAACAACTGGAAGGTGACGAACAGCACGGCGCCAGCGGCTGTCGTCAACCAGAACAAGGCGACCTTGTCGGGATTGTTCACGGCCAGGGTTTGCGCGGGGGGCAGGGGAGGCTTGAGGGGCATAAGGGCTTTCTCGATGGGTTTGCGATGGCGGAAGCGTTCGCCTGGGTTCAAATCAATACCGATAGTTCAGCGTGACCATCACATTGCGTGGCGCGCCATAACCCACGGTGTCGAAATCGCCTTTTTGCAGCGCGTATTTCTTGTCCAGAACGTTGTTGACGTTGACGGTGACGTTGGTCTGCTTCGTGACGTCGTAACGGCCCATCAGCGATACCAGCGCATAGGAGCCCTGTTCCCCGCCCAGCGAACTGGTGCCGGTATTGGGCGCCTGGTAGAAGCGGCTTTGCCATTTGATGCCTCCGCCCAGCGTCAACTTGCTCCAATCCCCCGGCAACTGGTACGTGGTGAAAAGCTGCGCGGTGGTGCGCGGCAGTTGCGAATTCAAGCGAACGCCATCGCCGTCTTGCGCCGTGAAATGAGCGATACCCGCATAGATGTTCCAGCCACGCGCCAGCTCGCCCTGCAAGTCCAGTTCGATCCCGCGGGATTTCGTCCCGTCCGCGCCTTTGTAGGCCTGGCCGCCGGCTGGCGTATAGGAGCCGGCGACGATCTGCGCCGCGTTGTCGAGCCGGGTCTCGAACAAGGCCACCGACGCATTCAGGCGCCCGTCCAGGTAAGCGCCCTTGAGGCCGATTTCCTTGGTCTTTCCCTTTGACGGGGTGAGCACGCTGCCATTGCTGTCGCGATAGTCGGTCTGCGGGTTGAAGATGCCCGTATAGCTGACGTAGGCCGAATAGGTGTTGTTGATGTCGTAGATCAGGCCGGCATACGGCGTGAATTCGTTGCGCTTCTTGTAGTGCAGCGAGCTGCCGTTGGCGGTATCGTCGATTTCGTAGTTGCTGAAGCGGCCACCCACAATGAGTTTCAGGGGCTCGGCCAGCGAGAAGCGGGCCGCGCTGTAGATACCGCTCTGCTTGATTCGGGTGCGGGTCGGTATCCAGGGCATGGCTTCGAAGGCGGGGCGGGGCAAGGCCGGAGTCAAGTCATAGATGTTGACCGGCGTAAAGCCCGGATAGAACGGCGCGATGTCCTCCTGGCTGGCCGTGCGGCGCGAACTCGTCGCCCCGACCACCAGGTCATGCTGGCGGCCGAGCAGTTCGAAGGGGCCGCTCGCCATCACGTCGAAGGTGTTTTGACGGCTGCGGGCTTCCGACGCCAGTGCTACCGGATAGGCCCCGGAGGGAAAGAAGCCCAGTCCCGTGGCGCGATCGGGGCGGCCGACCAGGCCGGCCAGTTTGGCATCGGAGTCGGTGCGGTACTGGTTGGCGATGGCACGCAGTTTCCAGCCGTTGTCAAAGCGGTGCTCGACCTCGGCAAACGCCGTCTTGAGGGTGTTGTCCCAATGGCTCCAGTCCTGCGCGTAAGTCCTGGAGCGTGAATATTCCGCCTGCGTGCCGTCGCTGAACCATAGTGGCAATCCACCCCAGGTGGCGCCCTTCGGCGTGATGTCCTGATAGTCATAGCCCAGGCTCACTGTCGTGTCCGGGGTCAGGTCTGCCTCGATGATGCCGTAGAACGACTTTCTTTCCGGTCTGTAGCCGTCAAGGTACGAGTGCCCATCTTGGTAAGTGCCGACGAGGCGGGCGCGGATGCGGCCGTCCTCGGTCAGCGGCGTCGAGATGTCGCCCATGCCCCGGTAGGTGTCCCAGCTCCCAGCGCCAAGCGAAGCGGCGGCCGAGAAATCACGGGTCGGTCGCTTGCGCACCAGATTGATGGCGGCCGACGGGTTGCCGGTGCCGGTCAACAAGCCGGACCCGCCGCGCACGACCTCGACGCGATCATAGAACGCGGTATCGATGGAACCGATTCCGCTCCCGTTGACGGTGTTGCCGACGACGGTGGGGATGCCGTCGTACTGAACGTTGTTGATCAGGAAACCACGCGAATAGAAACTCGTTCGTTCGCTGTCGGACTGGTAGGAGGCGATGCCCGTGGTGTTATCCAGCACGCTCTGCACCGAATTCAACTGCTGGTCGTCCATGCGCTGACGCGTGATCACCGTGACCGCCTGCGGCGTTTCCCGCAGCGACAGCGGCAGGCGGGTGGCGGCCGTTGTTTCGCCCGTCGTATAAGAGCCCGTACCTTCGGTGGCCGCCGTATCCGTGCGGCCGGTCACGGTTATGGCCGGCAAAGCGATCTCCCCTTGAGATGCTTCCCGCGCCTCGGGTTGGGTCGGCGCCGGTTCCGCGGCAAATACGCCCTGTGCGCTAATGAAAAAAACGGCCGCGGCGGCCGAGCCGAGCGCGCTACGGGGCGCAGCCCTCATGGAGTGACCATCCGGACGAGAACGGACGAAGCGTTCGTTCGGCATATTCATCGGCCAACGGGGCTTCCCAGCGGGGGTGAGGGTAGGCATCAACAAGACTCATTTGCATTTGGATGCCAAATTAAACACTGCGCATGGGTCGGCCGCATGGCGAAATTGGGCCAGATTGTTATTCAGTTAGGCCAGATCCCGTCAGCGCATTCAATCGGGAAGCGTGATGCCGGGAACGCCGGCCAACGCTTCGCCGTTCAGGCGATCCGAGAGGTATCGTGCCGGCGGCTTGCCCATTGCCTTGCGGAACATCGTTACGAACCCGCTCGCGTTTTCGTACCCGAGCTCCAAGGCCACCGTTTGCACGCTTTCGCCCTTGGTCAGGCGTTGCAGGGCAAGGATCACATGCAGTTGCCGACGCCAGCGTCCGAAGCTCATGCCAATTTCGTGCAGCAGAAGACGGCTCATGCTTCGCTCGCTCATGCCGATGCGAATAGCCCAGTCGGCTTTCGAGGTCTTGTCCGTGGGATCGGCCAGCATCATTTGCGCCAGGCGGCGCAAGCGCGCGTCGCGCGGCATGGGCAGATGCAGGTCTTCGACGGGCGCTTCCACCAGCTCGTCGAGCAACGCGGCAATCAACCGGTCTTCCCGTCCCCCCAGCGGGTATAACTCAGGAAAACCGGCCGCCCGCAGCAGCAATTCGCGCAGCAGTGGCGATACCGAAATCGTGTAACAGTCTTTGGGAAGATCCGGTGTGGCGTCCGGCTCGACAAACAGGCAATAGCATTCCGTTTCACCGGCCCCGCGCGCCGCGTGGGGCAAATCTCCCGGTATCCAGATGGCGCACTGTGGCGGCACGATCCAGACGCCGTCTTCAATTTCGCAGTTGAGGATGCCTCGCACGGAGTAGATCAGTTGCGCCTTGCGATGCCGGTGCCTCGCGTTCTCCCAGTCCTTTCTCACCGATGTGGCACTCAAGGCGACAACGGGGCGCGAGACGCTATCGACATCCCTTGGCACGGTTAGATCGGTGATTGCGACGCGCGACATGGTGTCTCGTAGCGGCTCGGATGGAAAATGAGGCTTTGGCCTGAATGAAAAATATTATGGTCATCTTGCTCAATTGCGTCCAGTGGCGCCAAAACCAAGGTGCGATTCACCGTGCTGCCCGGCGTGTAGTACGGGCTGCGGCGGGAGCCGTCGGTTGCTCGGGCAGGGGACTCGCCAGCCACGACTATAGTGATAGTGGTCGCGGCAAAAATTCGATCGCCGCTCGAGGAGGGGGAATGCAGGCAAAAGATGCGCGCGGCAGGTGGCAGGCAGAGCACTTGCGATCAGTCGGAAGGCGCCTTTCCGATGCGGCCAAGTCCATGAGGATGGGCGCGATGCCGGAGTCGCCGTTCGGACTCACGGACGAGGGCTTTGAGGACTACCGGGGGACTACGCTCGCGGAAGCGGTGCGCTACCTGAGCATCGAAAGGGTCGATCTCTCCGACGCTCTGTTCAAGGACGGGGCCAGCATCAACGAGTCCGAGGCAAAGGGGTGCAAGTTTGAGCGCATCGATATGCGCAACGTCTTTGTGCGAAGGAAATTCGATTCGTGTAGCTTTGTCGGTGCGAAGCTCAATGGCGCGCGATTGGGCGGGGAGTTCATTGGCTGCGACTTCTCGCGTTCGAATCTGTCCAAGTCCTTTGCGACAGACTGCAGGTTTGTCAATTGCAAATTTGCGGGGGCAAACCTCTCAGGTATTCATTTCATCAGTTGTGTATTTGACGGGTGTGACTTTACGGGAGTCAAGGTCATGTCCGGATCAGTCGCCAAGAGCAGGTTTGTGGGCGGTGCTGCCCCGGAGCAGCTTCAAGGCTGTATCACGGATGGGGTCGTGATTTGTCCTGCCTGAGTCGGCCCGAGGGGCGTCATAAAGCCCTTCCGAAAGGCGTGGAAGGTCCGTCGTTCCCATCCTTTCAGGTGTTTTCTGCCGGATCGGTCCGCAGGCCTTTGATGATCCTCAGTGCCGACGATAATGCATAGTGTCGTTGTGAGAAGTCGTACGAACGACCGCTATCAACGGAAAGATTCAAATAATGGCCACGCTGATGCATGTCGGGAACCTTCACGCTCTTGGAAAATGAATCGCCGATGATCGTGGGGTAACGAGAAAAAAACTCCCCGATTCGCGCGCGGGCCTTGGGGCCTATCCCGAATTCAGGGTCAATCAACGATTCAACTTCGATTTGAAATAATTCAACGCCCGCGTGCACGAGCGCATCCATGTGCGAAGCTCTGTCCAGCAGCGAAAGATCATCCTTGAGCAAGAAGAGTCCGTTGGCGATTTTGCCCACTTTCAATCTCGCCAGGGCCTGCAACTGCGCCAGGCTCGATTCGGTTTTTTCGGGATCCACAACCGTGAACTCCAGATAGCGGGGCTTCAATTCTTCAATGATCTCCCTGCAAAACCCAATGTCACCCACGCCATCAACCGGATGGACGGCATGCGAGCAATCGAGCGCGCTGCCGAGATGCCTGCACTGATCCAGGTCCAGCGCACTCGTGGAGGATGAGCGCGCCACGACAAAGCCAGCGACGTCGATCGACCCAAGTTTTTCAGCGTGAGCAAGCGACCTTATTTGATTGACTTTTATCACTTCAGCCCCTGTATGCGTTGAACGTATTATTCGCCGGGGAGGGGCGCCAGACCGCCTTAGCCATGTCGCTGTTCAATCCGGCCAACCTATCGACGCCGCTTCTCCCTTGAGTGCAGCCATGAATGATGAAACATCAAGGCCCTGGAATTCGTGCTTGTTCAAGGCCCCTTCAACGAAGACGAAAAAATAACGGGCCACGATGGCTCTCTGCAGCGCTACATCCATATCCTTGAGCTGGTCCTCTGAAAAGCACATGTCCAGGTAGAGAACGCACTCAGCCTTCGAAAAACGCCGCGATGACTTCCTGCCGATCTCATCGGGAAGGCAGCGAAACACAAAGAACATCTCGATCTTGACCGACTGAAAGCGTGCCTCCAGGGCGGGAAATATCGAATCAAGTTCATTCGCGATTTGGTAGACGCTGGTCGTGCCGCTTGTGTCTGTAGACAAGCCAAGTTTCATTGCGGCATCAACTCCTGCACTTGTTCTCCGCGGGAGGCAAGCCTTCCGGTTTAAAAAACCGATTCCTCATTCGCTCCGCGGTACGATTAAAGCTCTTGGCCGTGTAGCGTGGTAGGGGAAAGCGCTGGAATTTTTTCCCCGCGGCCACACAGCAGGATATCGGGTTTCTGGAGACTTGGCGCGTGGCCCTGTACTCCGGCGGCAGCCCAGGCCCTGGCCCCGCATTGGCTCGGATAAGAAGCGGAGATGTCAGGGACGTTGGTCATAAGTGGGGATGTGGCTTGGCTTTGCGAACGGTAATTGAAAAAGGCGCCTTGGCGCCTTTTTCATTGCTCGCGTTTGCCGCGCCAGGGCGCGCGGCGTCACATACGGATGTCGGTGCGGCAGCCTACGGCTTGCTGGACGCAAAGCGCCAGCAGGCCGTGCGCGCCTTGCTGCCGACGCTGATCTGATTCGTGTCGAACGACTCGATCAGGGGTTGTCCGCCGACGCAGGCGACGATGAACGTGGCTTGCGTGTCGTAGCGATATGCCAGGCGGTGCGTGGCGCCGGGCGCGAGCCCCAGGTCCTGGGTGACGTAGGTCCGTTTCGTGCGGGAGAACTCGCTGTTGTGCGAGGCGCAGACCGTGCCGTCCTTCTGCCCCTTGGCGGCGTATACGTTGCAGTACCCGACAGCCACTGATGCCTTGCAGGTGTTGGTGTAGGTGATATAGCCGTCGGTCGTCCGCCCTTGCTTGAGACATTCGCTCTGGTTGGGGCCGTAAACCAGCGTCTGGCTTGCCGGCTTCGGCTTGGCGGAGGCATTGGCGGCGGCGCCGGCCGATGCGGTCTTCTTGGCATTCGGACTCGAACTGGCGGCCGCCTGTTTCAGCATCTCATCCCTGGCTTTCTGCAGGGCGCCGAGTTGGCACGTCCGCCAGGTTTTATAAATGCCTGGGGGAATCCGACCCAATTCATCCCTCGTAATGTCGATATCGCGGTCTATCGAAGAAGTGCTTTTACTGTCCTGAAAGCTCCGCTGATACCGTTGCAGATCTTCGTTGAGCTGATTTGCATTGGCCGGGCCATACATTTGAGTCTGTTCAGCTTCACATGCCGCCAGGGCATAGGGAGATGCCAGGCTGCAGATGACAAGGGCAAAGACTCGACTTGCAAGTTTCATGGCGGCGGTCCTCCGCGTTTTGCGGTATCGGGATGGGGAACGTGGACGGGTGGGACAATATTCGAAACCCGCCGACGCGCGCATCTCCAAGATTGGGGATGCGCTGCGGCATTTACATCGGCTAATGGCTCGGCACAGATCGCAAGAGTCGCGGGTAAGAACGGCCCATCCCTGCGGTACGATCCTCGCTCCCGCAGCGTCCCCACAGCAGATCAAGAAAACGGAGAAACCCGAATGCGCATGAAGGCCCTTGCACTGTGTTTGATGACAGGGTTCGCCGCCACGGCCGCGGCCCAGGACAGCACCCTGACACTGCGGCAGGCCTTGAAGCAGATGCCGCAGGTGGTGCTGTCCAGTACCGACGCGATGCAGATCGTTTTCCTGGATGTGCAGGCCTGGCGCGGCCTGGAGCCGGCTGCGCCCTCGGCGGACGGCATGCGGCGGCTGAGCATTGCGCGACAGATCCGGCCGCTCGAATCCATCGGGTCTGGCTTGCAGTCCTGGTCAGAGAACGCGAAGGTGCCGTTCGATGAGGTGGCCTTCTTCGCCGGATTTGGCCGCGCGCCCGCCAACATCAGCTATTGGGGCTTGAAGAACAAGGAGGCCGTCGGGAAGCTGGTCGCCAGCCTCAAGCGCATCGATTTTGCCGCGGTGGAGGGCGATGCGCCGGGCCTCATCGCCAATGACAACGAAGGCAAGATGAATCTGCAAAAGGCCAACCAGCAGGATCCCTGGCGCGGCATGATGGGCATGCCGAGTTTTGTCCTGCCGTTGGACCGGGCGCTGATCCAGGCGTCTTCGGCAAAGGGGATGCAGACACTGGCCCAACCCACGCCGTCGGTGGCCGATAGCGAAATCGTGGCCGCCTCGCTTGCCGGTCTGAAGGAAGGCGTGCCCGCGGACCGGGGGCAGATCGTGCAGGCCGCGGTCATCTCTCCCATCATGGGCCTGGCCGCGGTGGATCCCGCGAAGGTGCTGTTGTCGACGAGTGTCGATGAGGATATCGCCAAGCAGAATCTCAAGGCCGCCGTCGAAGCGAACCGCCAGGGTATTCCGCCGTACTTCTCGGGGATCCTGGCCGATGCCCAGGTCAATAAGCTGCCCGCGGTCGTGATTTCCCTGGCTTACGCCGATTGCGCCACGGCCAGGCAGGCCGTCGACGGGATCCGCGCCGCCTGGAAGCAGAGCATGGCTGGCGCCAAGGATGCCAAGGTGGCCGGCACGACGGTGCAGGCCGGCAAGCTGTGCGCCGCGGTCGTGAGGGCGACCGCGCCGAAGGCGGATGATGCCGGCAATCCGGTGCTGGCCGAGATGATGAATCGCTACATGCGCCGCGAATTCACTTTGCTGCAGATCGGCACGGCGCCCTGAGCGCGGCCGCGGGGGCCGGATGGTGCGGTTTACGCAGCCGCCTGGTCGGCCACCGCAATCGCAATCTTCCCCCGCAACCCATTATTGGCGCTCTCCAGCCGCGCATGCGCCGCCGGAATATCGGGAAGCGAATACACCGCGCCCACGTGCGGGCGCAGTTGCCCGCGTTCCACCAACGCGCTCAGCTCATCCAGCTTGCCGCGATTCTGGCGCGTGAACACGAAGTGGTAACTGGCATTCTTGCCCCACGCCTGGATCAGATTATGCGGCTGGGCGATATCGACAATCGATACCACGCGGCCCAACTGCGCCAGCGCATCCGGGCTGCGCGTCAGGGTGTCGCCGCCGATGGTGTCGAATACCACGTCAACGCCGCGCCCGCCGGTCTGGCGCAGGACCGCGTCCACATAATCTTCCTTCTCGTAGTCGATGGCGACGTCGGCGCCCAGGCCACGCACGAATTCGACATTGCCTTCGCGCACGGTTGTGTAGACCCTGGCGCCGATGGCTTTCGCGAGCTGGATCGCGACGTGGCCGACGCCGCCGGCGCCGCCGTGGATCAGGATGCTTTCGCCGACGCGCAGCCCGGCGCGCACCACCAGGGCTTCCCAGGCGGTGCCGCCGACCAGCGTCAGGCTGGCCGCTTCCAGGTGACTCAGCGAGGCGGGTTTCCTGCCGACGATGTTCGCGGCGGCCACGTGGTATTCGGCGTAGCTGCCGGGGCCGTCGAAGATCTGCGGCGTGTACCAGACTTCATCGCCCGGGGCGAAGGCGGTCACGCCAGGGCCGACGGCTTCGACCACACCGGAGACGTCGTGGCCGGTGATGGCGGGCAGGGGCACCAGATCGGGGTAGTCGCCACGGCGGACCTGGTAGTCGAGCGGGTTGATGGCGGTGGCGTGGACTCGGACCAGGACCTGGCCCGTTTGAGGCACGGGCTTGGGAAAGTCGCGCAGTTCAAAGGAGTCTGGGCCGCCGAAGGCGGTGAGTACGATGGCTTTCATGGAGGAATTCCTTATTTCGACAAAACGGGATATCGGGAAATACCGATATAAAAGGGCAAAAAAAGATCAACGACGAGGCAACGAGAAAAAGCGAAGGCAGTGAAGAGACGCCGCATGCAGACGCAAGGCGGGCAGCCAAGGACGCCCAAGCACAAGCGCACAGCGGACAGCAGGGCCGCTCGCGCAACCCTGCAGGGGCCGGAACGCCGGCCCCTTGGGCCACAACACCTACAGCTCCTTCCCGATGATCTCGGCCAGGGCGCTGATGGTGGCTTCGTTGCGCTTGTAGTACGTCCAGGAACCGATGCGCGTGGCTTCGACCAGGCCGGCGCGCTGCAGCGTGGCGAGGTAGTCGGACACCGTGGACTGCGACAGCCCGACGCCTTCCTGGATGCTGCTGACGCAGACGCCGACCGTATGCACGTCCCCTTCGTCCTGCGGCGGGAAGCTGTTCGCGGGGTCCTTCAACCCTTTCAGGATTTCCAGGCGCGTGCGGTTCGAGAGGGCTTTGAAGACGTCGAGCAGGTCCATGGGAACGATGATATCGGAACTTCGCGATATGTCAATATCGCGAGCCATCGCGCGCCAGCCGGTAGATGCGGCCGGTCGAACCTGAAAGGGCTGTCACGTAGATGTCTGGCGGTTCCGTCGCAACGGCCAGATTCGAGTGGTGCTCGCCGGGGATGTCCCGCACCCGCAGCAACGCTCCTGTACGGTCCAGCACCCAATAGCCGCCGCCGTTGTACAGGGCGACGTACATCAATCCATCCGGTCCGATGCGAACGCCATCCGGCGTATGCCGCCCCTTGGACGAGGGCGGGGCCAGGGCGTCGAGCCGTGCGAACACACGGGGATGAGTCAATGTGCCGTCGCCGGCCGTCTGGTATTGCAGGATGCTGTCCGTGCCGCTCTCGCCGACGTACAGGGTGTGGTCATCGGGGGCCAGCGCGATGCCGTTCGCGTTGTCGAGGCCGCTGGCCACTTCCTCGGCGACGTCGCTTACTTTGGGCAGGAAAAAGACCTTGCCTTCGCCCGGCCGCTCTCCGGACGCGGTGAAATAGAGGTCGCCCCGCCGGTTGGGGATCAGGTCGTTGGGGCGGTTGAATCGTTCGCCCGATCGCGCCTGGCGGATAGTGCCCAGTCGCTTGCCATCGAGGGAAATGTTCTCGATCACGCCGCCGTCGTAGCAGGCCACCCACAGCGTGCCGTTGGCGGCTGCCAGCCCATTGGCGCCGCAGCCGGGCAGGGCGGCAACCACCTTGTGGCCCGCGGCGTCGAGCTTGTTTACCGTCGAGGCCTGGTAGTCCACGAAATACAGCGTCTGGTTCACGAGAATGGTGCCTTCTGGAAAGCCCAGGCCGTCGGCGACGACATTGATTGCCGTGGATTCGGCGCAGGCGCTGCTCGCCAGGGTCGCGGCGAGCATGAGGCTGGTGAGAAGTCTGGACATGGAAGGGCTCCGGTCAGGGGATCATGATGACCCGGCCGAAGGCCTGCCGGGACATCACATGGCGATGCGCCGCGCGGGCATCGCTCAAGGGGAACGTCTTGTCGATCGCCACGCGCAGTTCCCCCGCGGCCACGCGCTGCAGCAGTGCCTGGACGCTGGCGTGCACGCGCGCGTGCTCTTGATCCAGGAGCGTCGGGAAGAAAACGCCGTGCAGGCTCTGGTTGCCGCGCCAGAGGCTTACCGGATCGAGTTTTTCCTGGTCGCGCCCGGACACGCCCACTGTCACCAGCCTGCCTTTGTAGGCCAACGCACGGACCCCGCGCGCCAGGGTGCTGCCCGCGATGCTGTCGACGATGACATCCACACCACGCCCGGCCGTGAGGCGGGAGATCTGCTCCACAAAGTCGCTGCTGGCGTAGTTGATGCCTGCCGTCATGCCATAGGCGCTCAGCCGCGCCAGCCGCGCGTCGTCCGATGCCGTGGCGTACACCGTCGCGCCGGCGCGATGCGCCAGTTGAATGGCGGCCAATCCGAGCGCGCCGGCGCCGGCATGTATCAATACGGTTTCGCCGGCGACCAGGCCGCCTGCCGCAAAGAGGCATTCATGCGCGGTTCCCCAGGCGACGGGTACCGCGGCGGCGGTTACCGTGTCCAGCGTCGCGGGGATCAGCCAGGTGTCCGCGGCCGGCGCGGCGACGCGTTGCGCATGGGATCCCCAGCCCAATACCGCGACGACGCGGTCGCCGGGTTTTCGGTCGCGCACCTGCGCGCCCACGTCCAGGATGGTGCCGGCGCATTGGTATCCCACGATGTGGGGAATCCGCGCCAACGGGCGGATCTCGCGATTGATGAGGTCGCCGCCTTCCACGGAGATCGCCTCGATGCCGATCAGCACGTCATCGGGACCGCAGACCGGTTCGTCGACTGTTTCGTAGCGGAACACGTCAGGCGAGCCGTTTTCATAATAGACCGCTGCTTTCATGGTGAATCTCCTTTCTGGATCGCTATTGCGCGGAAATGGGAACGATCGAGCCGATGCGCCATCCCGCCGGTGTGCGTACCGCCACTTCGTAGACCAGGTAGGCGGCCGTGCGCGCGTCGGCGGCGGTGCGTCCCAAGGTGATCCGGGTCGGGGCGTAGAGCTGGGCAACATCCGGCGTCAAGGGAACGATGCGCAGCTTTGCCAGGTCGGGCTCGAATTTCCAGATGCCCTTGAACGTCTCGCGGAAGTGTTCGATCAATTCGGCCTTGCCCCAGAACTGGTATGGCCGGGCGACGAACGTCACCGGGTCGCCCTCGGCGCCGGACGGGGCGAAAACAGCGCTGAAGGCGTCGAGGTCGTGGGCTGTCGCCGCCCGGGCCTGTTGTTCAAATACCGCTTGCACCTGTTGCCGATCGGCGAGCGTGAATGCGGCGTCGGCGTGGGCGGCGAGCGGCATGGCGCTGGCCATGCCGCCGAGCAGCGCCATTGTGAATGCCGTCTTCATCTTGTGCAGCCGCAAGGCGGCCTGGCGCATTGCGAGAGAGGGGTTCAACATGATTTAGCCTTATATGCCCATATTTGGAGGCATTGACAGGACCTGGGCGCGTCACGCAATGCGGCTGAGGGGGGCGGGACGGGGATTAGCTTGGAACCGAAAGGTCCAGGGTGGTGATGCGGTGCATGATGCGCCGCATCGCCAGCGCGTCTTCTTTGCCGAATACGGCTTCGAACTGTTGCTGGGCGCGTTGCCAGGCCTTTCTGCCCGCGGTTTCCATCTTCACGCCAGCGTCGGTCAGGGTGATTTCCCTTTCCCGTCGGTCCTGCCTGCCTATGGATATGCGGATGAGCCCGTCGCGCTCGAGAGGGCGCAGGTTATGTCCCATCGTTGCGCGATCGGTGACCAGGTGCTCGGCCAATTCGGCGATCGTGAGTGGCCCCCGCGTGGCGAGCAGATTCAGGATCGCGTATTGCGTGTTGCGCAGGTCGGCCTGGGCCAGGCACTGGTCGTAAAACCGGCCCAGGTGACGGGCGGCCTTGCGGATGGCGGTGCTATTGCAAACCCCGGGAGGCAGGTCTTGTTGGCTCATGGGTCGGATCGAGTCAGATGATGGCGCAATATTACGGGCATATAAGTATATTTGTAAAGGCCATGCGGCAACGAGACTGCCGCCAGCGCAGGCGTGCCTTAGACTATCGCAACTTTGCATTGCGGGCCGATGCGCCCGCTCCCCTCTCCATACCCTGCCAGATGAAACCTGCATTGTTCCGAGCAAGCGTTTTCGCCATGACCCTTCTGGCGTCCACAATCGTCCACGCCCAATCCCCGCAAATCGGCGCCTGGCGCAAGGTTTCCGACACCCAGCTCGACAAGCAATTCCGTTTCTCCATGCTGCCTGCCGCCGCGCCGGTGGCCAGCAAGTGGGCTGCCTATGATGCCCAGGCCGGCAAGGTGGTCTGCTGCCTGGTCGTGCAGGGAGAAACAGTCACCGAGGCCGAGCTGGAGGGCACCTACGACATTCCCGGACCGTGGATCACCGACCTGACCAACGGCTGGAACCTGGACGCCGCGCCGTACCGGCCGCGCGTGCAGTTGCTGCGCGCCGAGGGCGCGCTGGACGCCTACGAATTCGCGGAGATGGCGGACGCGCTGGGTGGCTTGCTGGTGCCGGGCGATGCCCGCGCGGTGGCGAAGGATGCGCTGGAAATCGGCGGCCAGCGCTACACCGTGGCGCGCGAGAGCGCCTCGCTGGCCGACGACGATGGCGGCGTGACCACCTATAGCCTGCGCCCGGCCGCGGGCGGCGCGGCGTTGACGGTGGAAGTGCCTTTCGCGACGTATTGAACGCGGCGTGGTGGAGGAGGTGGTGACGTATCGCCTGCATATGCCGAATTCGCCGACGGTGTCGCTGGCCCACAATTACCGGGTGGGTGGGGTGATGTATCGCATCGATCATCTCGGGCCGGTCGCGACGCCGGGGCAGCGCGTCGAATTCGAGTATGTGGACGCCGGCCCGCTGGGGCAGCGGGGGCTGTTCTTCCGTATCGAAGACCAGCCCGCCATGACTTTGTGACGGCGCGTCTTGCCAGTCGATGCAATGAATCTTGATCATGAAAAGGAGCGCGGCATGTCCGAGCCGATCGATGTGTCCGGCCAACCCGCGGGATCGGTGACCGGCGATGGCCGTTTCCGGCTGGACCTGACGGGACCGGGCAGTCATGTGTTGGTCACGGAGCCAGGGCGCGGCAACCTCGTCATCGGACCGGCCGGCATGGGCCGGAAGGCGGACCTGCACGTGGCGCCCGATGACGCCATCCATTGGCCGGCGTTCGCGCCGTTCGCCACGCCGGCCGGATCGCCGTGGCCGCGCCATATCGACTACCACGGCAATGACAGCGGCTTTGCGGGCTGGTCGGCGCAACGCGCCATCGAACAGTTCACGTGGGCGCCGGTGTTCGCCGATACGCGACGATTGGATGCGCGGATGGCGAAGATCCAGACGCTGCATATCGGCCTGGAGGCGGTGACGGGGCGCCTGGAGATTAACTTGCCCGAGGAAACCCGCCTGGGCCTGTCTGGCGATCTGACGCGGATTGGCGTGGCGGGCGCGCTGCCGGGCCTGTTGTCGCTGCATCCGACGCTGGGGCGGCGGCCCGGCCAGGCGCCGTATGTCCTGCCCGACCTGGGCGTGCTGCAGGGCGTGTCGGCGTTGGCGCTTTACGGCCAGCCGTTGGCGCAGGCCATTTCGCTGCAAGGGATCGAGCGCTTTCCGGCGCTGGAGCATCTTTCGCTCTGGGGCGCGTTTACGGACTGGCAGGCGCTGGTCCGGCTGCCCGGCTTGAAAAGCCTGGAGATCCGCTACAGCCCCGATCTGGACGGGCTGCCGCCGCTGGACACCTGGCCGCTGCTGGAACGGTTCATCGGCTTCAATGTGGACGACGGTGCCGGCAAGCGGTTGAAGGCGCAGATGAAGGCGCGCGAGAAGGCGCGGCCATGGGAGGGCTACTCGTCGGTTAGCAAGCTGCGCAAGCCGGACTGGTGGCAAAGCGAATACGGCCGGCCTTTCTCGGGTTGGAGCGGCCGCATGGCAAAGTCGGCCAATGCCGCCTATGACACCGCCCGCCAGTCCCTCGAAGGCGCCGCCAATGCCGCCGCGGTGCAGGCGGCGATCAAGGCTTTCGCCAGTCATTTCAACGACATGAAGGGCATCGAGACCAGCGAGCGCGAGGACATCGGCGAAGCGGTATGGCAATTCAGCCAGCTGGCGCGGGTGGCGGCGCTGGGCGTGACGCAGGCGCAAGCCCAGCGCTGGTTTGACGAGGCGCGGGCGTACTGACGCGGCGCGCCGCCGGTCAGCCTGCCGTGGTCGCCGGGGACCGCCGAGGCGTTATCGCCGCGTTCCCGTCCGCTGCGCTCAATGCGTTGCCGCCACGCCTTCCAGCTGCGCCGCGGGCAGCAGCGCGAATATCGCCCGCATTTCGCGCGCTTCCTCGCCCGGGCTGCGGCCGAACAGGCGCTTGAATTCGCGGTTGAACTGCGACGCGCTTTCGTAGCCGACGCGGGCCGAGGCCGCGGCGGCGGTGAGGTTGTCGCGGATCATCATCAAGCGGGCCTGGTGCAGCCGGATGGACTTGATGTACTGGATGGGCGAGGTGCCGGCGATGGTCTTGAAGTGCGCGTGGAAGGCGGGCGCGCTCAGGCCGGCCTCGCGCGCCAGCGTGGCCACTTCCATCGGTTGGGCGTAGTCGTCGTGGATGCGGCGCAGCACGCGCGAGATGCGTCCGAAGTTGCCCTGGCTGGCCAGCGCGGCGCGGATCGCGCCGCCTTGCTCGCCGACCAGCACGCGAAAGCACAATTCCCGCACGATGCCCGGCCCGAGCACGCGGGCCTCGACCGGCGTGGTCAGCGCCCGCAACAGCCGCAAGGTGACGTCGGCCAGCGTGGCATCGAGCGGCGTGGAGGTGATGCCCGTCGGCGCGGGCGCGGCCGCGCCATCGTGTCCATCGAGCGATAGCACCAGGTCCGCCAGGGTGGTCGGATCGAGCCGCAGCTGGATCGCCAGCAGCGGTTCTTCGGGCGTGGCGTCGGTCTCGGTCGAGAAGGGCAGCGGCACGGACAGCACCAGGTAGTGCTGCGCGTCGTAGCGGTAGACCTTGTCGGCCAGGTAGCCGCGCTTGCTGCCCTGGCAGACGATGACGATGCTGGGCTCGTACAGCACCGGCGTGCGGCCGAGCGGGTGGTTGGCGCGCATGAAGCGCACGCCGTCCAGGCGCGACAGGGTGTAGCCCTCGTGCGGCGCGAGGCGGTCGAGCAGGGCGGTCATCTGTTCGCCGGGAGAGGGCGGCGTCGTCATGGGTGGGCTCGTCGTGGTGATAGGCTTAGGCATCATTTTGCCCTGTATCTGCGCGGGAAGGTGGCGCCGAAACAGGAATAGGCAATCATCCAATAGCGCTGTGCCTATCCGGCCGTGACGCCCGCGCCTAGCATTTGTCCTGTCATCCCACCCACCTGGAGCAGAGCAAATGCAAGACACGCAAACCCATCAAACCTGGTTCATCACCGGCGCCGCGCGCGGCATCGGGCTTTCCCTGGCGCGCCAGTTGCTGGCGCGCGGCGACAACGTGGCCGCCACCTCGCGCACGCTGGCCAGCCTGCATCAGGCGCTGGGCCAGGACAATCCGCGCCTGCTGGCGCTGGAAGTGGACCTGGTGTCCGAAGCCAGCGTGCAGGCCGCGATCGGCAAGACCATCGCGGCGTTCGGCCGCATCGACTATGTGGTCAACAATGCCGGCTATGGCCAGCAGGGCACGTTCGAGGCGCTGGACGACGGCGAGGTGCGGCGCAATTTCGATGTCAATGTGTTCGCGCCGCTGCATGTGCTGCGCCACGCGCTGCCGCAGTTGCGCGCGCAGCGCGGCGGCCATGTCTTCAACATCGCGTCGATCGCCGGTTTCGACGGCGGTTATGCGGGCTGGGGCAGCTACGTGGCCACCAAGTTCGCGCTGGCGGGCCTGACCGAGACGCTGGCCGCCGAAGGGGCGGAGCTGGGTATCAAGGCCACGGTGGTCTATCCGGGGCCGGTGCGCACGGACTTCCTGAACGACAGCAGCCTGGTGATCGCCAAGCGCACCATCGCCGACTACACCGCCGCCCAGGTGTCGCTGGACCTGCATCGGGTTGGCATGAACGGCAAGCAGGCCGGGGACCCCGAGAGGCTGGCCTTGCTGATCCAGCAGGTCGCCGCGCTGGCCGAGCCGCCGCTGCACCTGTTCGCGGGCAAGATCGCCAACGAGCTGGCGGCACGCAAACTGGACGCGGCGCGGCGGGATTTCAACGCCTGGCGCGAAGCGGGCGAGGCGACGGACTTCGCTTGAGCGAGGGGGGCAACGGGCCGGGCTGGCTGCCGGCCCGCGCCTGCCTCAAGGGGATTGCGCCGATCCCGTGGCGCTCGGGGGGCGATGACGGGACGCGCGCCCCGGAGCCGGCCCTGCGCTGGCTACTTCTTGCGGAAGATCTGGGACGTGATGGCGGCTATGGCGCCGGCGCCCACGCCAATGCCGATATACATCGGCAGAGTCAGCGCGTCGGGGTTCATCACTGACAGGGCGCCGATGGCGATGACGGCGGGAACGATGCCGGCCAGGTAGAAAATCGGTTTCAAGAAGGACTCCGTGCTGATGCTTGAAAGACAGGCCGGCGCTCCCGCGCGTTCGGGCCGACAGCCCGCATTTTGCCCGATCCGGCGGGCGCCGCGTACTTGCCCGCGCTCGCGGTCTGCACGACAATCGGCCGTTTGTGCGGCAATGCCGCGGCTTTCGTTGGATCGCATGATGATCGACTGGTCCCCCATCCGCGCGCAGTTCGCGCGATTCGGCGCGTTGCGCGCGCAGCCGCCTGGCGCCTGGAAGGGCGATATCCCGCTTCCCGAGGCGCTTGCCGCGTTCTACGAGCAAGTGGGGCCATGGGGCGAGACCTACTACGAAAACGTGGGCCCGGTCGGAATCACTCTCTCGGAAACCCAGGTCAGCTTCCCCGCTCTGCACCGGTTGTGGGATTTGCAGGCCGGCTATCGGTGGGACGGAGTCACGGGCGAACAGGTGCCCGATTGGCAGCCCGGCTGGCTGGTGATCGCCGATCGCGCCGCCGACCCCTTCATCTATGACATGCAGACCGGGAAAATCCTGTTCGCCGAGCATGGCATGGGAAGTTGGAAGCCCGTCGAGATCGCGCCCAATCTCGAAACGCTGACCGCCGCGCTGTGCACCGTGGCCGACGTATTCGAGACCGCGGGTGAGAACCTGCGCGATGATGACTGGGTTCTTCGGCCCGAACACCGCATCCGTGCGCTGGCGCAATTGGCGGCGGTGCTCGGCGATGCGGGCGATGCCGAGTCCTTCTTCGAGATTCTTGAGCGATGAACGGCGCTCATGCGCATCGGCGGGCCCGGCGCGCATGAGCCCGGTTGCGCTGGACTCGTGGTGCCAGGATGGCCTATGCGCGGGTCCGCGTCGGGAGTGCTGCGCAGTCGCGGTAAGTTGGACGATTCATCCGCTTGGTTCTTCCCAATTGCTTCCTCCCGCTTGGTTCTTCCATTCGACAGGCCGCCCTCGGGCGGCCTGTTTCATTCTGGGCGCGGATCTCGCCGGCCCCTTTGCGGGCCCCGGCCAGCGCTGCATTGGTCGGCGCGCCGATCATGCCATTTGTGGCCCCGTGGGTGTCGCGGTGTCATGGTTTGTTGGAGGTTGAGCCCACGCTCGCCGACAGTGCTTCGTTCGCAATCTCCGACAGCGGCATCTCCCGGAATGTTTCCAACAGGGCCAGTTCCGCGCGGTTCAACGCTTCGCGCAAACGTCTATTCACCGCCGCTTCCACCGGGCACGCGGCATTGTCCTGCGCCGGACCCACCGCGAAAAGCGTCGTATGCGCGATGGCGTCACAGACATCCGCGACGGTCAGGCAATCCAGTTCGCAGCTCAGCGCCCAGCCGCCGCCCGGCCCGCCGGTGGAGGTGACGAAGCCGGCATCCCGCAACACACTCATGGTGCGGCGCGCGAACACGGGATTGGTGTGCAACATCTGGCCGATGGTCTGTGACGTGGTGGTGCCGCCCCGCAGATGCATGTGAATCAGGACGTGCAGCAGGCGCGCCAGGCGGGTGTCTCGTTGCATGGATGGCTGGGTTTGAAAATACGCAACTTTTGATGTTACTCTTTTGGCGAGCGATTGTGTAATCCCGTCATCGAGAACCCGCATGCTTGAAACCCGCCAGCGTTTTGTCCAGACCAATGGCATTCGCCTCAACCTCGTGGCGCAGGGCGCCGGCCCCCTGGTCATTCTCTGCCATGGCTTTCCCGAAACTTCGCATGCGTGGCGGCATCAGCTCCGGGCGCTTGCGCAAGCCGGTTATCTTGCGGTCGCGCCCGATCTGCGCGGTTACGGCGCCAGCGACTGCCCCACGGACGTGGGGCAGTACTCGGCGCTGGATGTGATCGGCGATCTGGTCGGGCTGGTCGACGCTTTCGGGCAACGGCAGGCGGTGCTGGTCGGCAATGACTGGGGCGCGTCGATCGCATGGCAGGCGGCGCAGATCCGGCCGGACCGCTTTCGCGCGGTGGCAGCGCTCGGGGTGCCGATGATGGGGCGCGCGCCCATACCGCCCAGCCGATTGTTCCCGCGCAACGAACAGGCTTGGTTCTACACGCATTATTTCGCCGCGCCGGGGCTGGCCGAAGCGGAGTTCGAGCGGGATGTCGAAGCGACGTTGCGCAAGATCTACTTTTGCGCCTCCGGCGCACTGGGACCGCGCGAGGCCGCCACGCCGAATCCTTTCGGCATGGTGCCGCGCGCTGGTGGGCTGCTGGACGCGCTGCCGGATCCGGCGGCCGCCTTGCCGGCATGGCTTGCCCCCGCCGATCTGCATGCGTTCGCGCAGGCATACCGCGTCTCGGGCTTCGGTGGCGGTTTGAACTACTACCGCAACCTGGATCGGAACTGGCAGGACCAAGCCGCGTTCGCGGGCCTGCCTGTCGAGGTGCCGGCGCTCTACCTGGTGGGCGAGTACGATACCGGCCTGGCCATTCCGGGCATGCGGCAGATTATCGATGCCATGCCCGCGCTGGTTCCCGGCCTGCGCGGTGTTCAGATTGTTCCTGGGGCGGGGCATTGGTTGCCGCAAGAGGCACCGGATGCGGTGAACGCCGCTCTCGTGGCATTCTTGCGCGCGGAGATCGCGCAGTGATGCCTGTCGGCGCCGGATTTGGAGGTCCGAAATCTATATTGCGGGTGGACCAAGCCGTTAACAAGTCGTCAGGCTGTGTTTCCGTGCGGCTCGTTTCCTTTCACCAGATGTGGTCATGATGGCTCAGGATTTCCGGTTTTTTGATCGACTCTATCAAGGCTTCGAAGCGGAATACCTGGTCACATCCGCATTGTTCGGGGCGGGGTTGGAAGCGTTCAAGTTGCCGGGAGACTACGGATTCGATTTATTGGTCTCCGATCAATGGAGGTCGACTCGAAGCCGCACGGTGGCCGAGCCGCTGTGTGACACCCGCATGCCTTTTCCGTATGTGCTGCAGGTCAAGTCGAGGCGCGCCCAACTCTCGGACATCCGTCTGGTGGAGGGGGTGGAGCGACGCGAACTCGAGATGAAGTTCTCCCTGAAACAGCACGAGTACGATTTGTTGGTTGCGGACGAACGGTCCTTCTTGGTTTGTGTCCTGTTCATGCCGCCCGATCAACGGACTGTTTCGGTGCGCCCGCTGACGTTCTGGCTGACCGGGGCGCAGTTGCGCAACATGCATGAACGCGAATACTTGATTGCCAGTATCGACGAACGCGGGCAGCCTTGGTTGACACTGAATGTGGTCTATCGATTCGTGCCGATGATACGCAGGGAGACTCTTGCTCAGCAGTTGCTTGAAGCATGGCATCCGGTCAAAGCTCATGTGGCGGAGGATAGCGCGCTGCAAAACGCGTACGACGAGAGTGTCGCCGCATTTCGTGCGCGCGTGGCCAGGATGCTGCCGGACGTTGTGGAAAGTGGGCGGGCTGGCGCTGAATACATTGCTTTTCGCCGTCGGGAATGGGACAAGGAGGCGGGCCGATTCTGCGAGGAGTTGACGACACCGCGCATGCTCGAAAGTCGCCAGGCGGACCTGGCTAGGATTGGCTTGGCGCCGAGTGATTTTCCCATCGACGATACCGGCATCGAACATTGGTTGCGAGTGCAAAAGGCCGTATCGAAACCCAACAGCGCGCGATAGGCAAGCGAATAGGCGCGCTCAGCCCGCCGTCCGCCGCTCCGCGATGTACCGCCCCGGCGGCGTCCCCAGCGCCTTGCGGAACATCGTGACGAATCCGCCGGCGCTTTCATAGCCGAGCCCGTCCGCCACCTGCTGCACCGAGGCGCCGGTGCCGAGCCATTTCACCGCCCGCATCAGGTGCAGCTGCTGCCGCCAGCGGCCGAAGCTCATGCCGGTCTGCTGCGTGAGCAGGCGCGCCAGGGTGCGTTCGCTCATGCCGACGCGGCGCGCCCAGGTCTGCATCGTGCCGCGTTCGGCCGGGTCGTCCATGATCGCCGTGACGATCTTGCGCAAGCGGGCGTCGGCATGGCGCCAAAAGGGCGCGCTGCCTGTTCGAAGTCAACGTGGTGGCCGATGCCCGCGTGGTCCTGGCCCGGCTCGGTGGCGCAGGCCGAGCTGTTCGCGCGTCTGGCCGGCGATGCGCACCTGGATCCGATGATGCGGCGCCGGGCGGCGCTGGCGCGGGAGCACGCGTGCTTCGTCCTGACGGGCAAGGCGTCGACCATCCAGCGCCAGCGGCGCGTCCTGAAGGATTGCGGGGTGCCGGGCGCGCGCATCCTGGCCAAGGCCTATTGGGCGGCGGGCAAGACGGGGCGGGATTGAAGGCTGCCGGGCGGGGTCGCCTACAATTTTGGTTTTCCCGGAGGCGACCATGACGCTTCTTCGTATGCTGTGGCTGGCCTTGATGCTGGTCGGGGCGATGCCCGCCGCGATGGCCGGCGCGACCGGCGGCAAGCCGGTGCGCGTCGCCGTCTACCGCGGCCCCGCGGCCTGCGACGCCTGCTCGGCCGCCGCCCGGCGCGCGATCGAAGAGGCCGGCGCGCGTTATCAGGTCGACTACGTCGGCCCCGCCGAGCGCATCGACATTTCCGAGGCCAGCCTGGCCCGCTACGACCTTTATGTGCAGCCGGGCGGCGGCCAGGACATTCCCGCCGCGTTCCACAGCCTGGGCAACGCGCGGGTCGACGCGGTGCGGCGTTTCGTGGCCCGGGGCGGGCGCTACCTCGGCCTGTGCATGGGCGCGTATCTGGCCGATGCCGGGGGCTTCGGGCTGGTCGGCCAGGAACTGGATTCGGAGGTGGGTCGCCCGGGTTTCCCGGTCAAGACGATCGATGATGCTGTCGTCGCCGTTCGCTGGGCGGGCCATGCGGACCGCGTCTTTTACCAGGACGGTCCGTATTTGCGGGCCGAATCCGACGAGGCGGGCTTTCGCGCCATCGCGGCCTATGAAAACGGCGACCTGGCCGCCGCCCGTTACGCGTTCGAGGACGGCATCGTGGTGCTGAGCGGCCCGCATCCGGAGGCGGAGCCCTCGTGGTTCGAGGCAGCCGGGATCCCTCTGGAGCAGATGCCGCGCCAGGATCTTTTCAAGGACCTACTGGATCAACTGGCGCTGTAGCCCCGGCCCGGATGCCGGCGCCGGCGATGCGCTGGCGGCGAGTGCGCGATCCGGCCGCCATGCGCGATGACGCGGGCGATTTCACTGCGCGCGCCTTGGGCGTGTCGCGGCGTCTCGTGATTGGCGAACAACTGCCCGTCGCGCAAAGGGCGCCAGGCATGGTAAGTGCGGACGGCGTGGCGGCGTGGACCACTGACGCGCAGTCCGATTTTGCATCCGCGTTCCCGGCCGTGCCGCGCCGGTCCGGCGCATTGCCCATGGCGCCGCCGGCACAGTGAAAAGCGCGCATTCCATGGGGTCGCGCAGGCCTGGAAGCGGCCCGTCGAACGGCTGCCCGTGTTCTTGACATCGCTGGGTCGATCCACATAATCCAGGGCCATTCCCGTTGTTATTTGCAGGTTGTCTTCGAATGGCAGGATTCATGGCCGCATACGCGCAAGCGTCTTTGCCCAACCGGACGCGCCGCGTCGATTCGTCCGCCGGCCGGCGCCGCTGGCGGCGGGCGGAACATGACCTCGCAGGGGCCTGTTCATTGACCTTCCAATCCCTGGAGCATTCCATGAAGAAGACCCTATCCCTCGCGATCGCGGCCTTGTGCCTGAGCGCGACCGCGCAAGCCCACCAGGTCTGGATCGAGCAACCGGCGGGCAAGTCCGCCGTCATCCGGTTCGGCGAGTTCGCCGAGAACCTGCGCGAGGCGTCGCCGGGCTATCTCGACGGCTTCAACAAGCTGTCGGCCAAACTGATTTCCGCCAAGGGAGAGTCGCCCCTGACCGTGGCCAAGGTGGCCGACGGTTTCACGCTGTCGGCCAAGGCGGTGCGCGATGAAAGCCTGGTGGCCGAAGAGCCGGCGCTGCCGCTGCGCAAGTTCAAGCACGGCGGCGTGGGCGAGCCCATGGATGCATGGTTCTGGATGAGCGCGCGCTACATGGCCGATGCCAGCGTCGCGGCCAAGCCCTCGCTCACCATGGACATCGTGCCCACCGGCAAGGCGGGCGAGTTTCAAATCGTCCTGAAAGGCCAGCCGTTGGCCAAGACCAAGCTTGTCGCCATGGTGCAGTCGGGCTGGGAAAAGGTGGCCTACACGGACGCCCAGGGCAAGGCCCATCTCGATCTGCCCTGGAAGGGTCAATACGTGTTGCGCGCCATGCACATCGACCGCACGCCGGGCGAGCGCGCGGGCGCCAACGGTCCCGAGCATTACGACGGTATCGGCTATGTGTCGACGCTGACCTTCGTCAAGCCCGACGGTGCGGCGCCGCTGCCCGCCGGCCCGGTGATGCCGCCCAACAAGCCGCCCGTGGCCGCCCCGGTGGCCGCGGCGGCGCAGGGCACGACGGCCGCCAAGTAAGCCTGGCCAACCGACAAGCAATCCCGCGCCCCGGCTTCGCCTGGCGGCCACGTCTGTCTCGGGCGTGGCGGATGGCGGCGCGCCGGGCAGGCCCCGCCGCAGGCCGGCGGGGCGCGGAGGCGGGGGCGGCGGCGAGCAGGAAAGGACAAGAATGTGAATATCGGCGAACTGGCCAGGCGCACCGGATTGACCGCGTCGCGCATCCGCTTCTACGAGAGCGCCGGGCTGCTGCGGACGGTGGCGCGCCAGCCCAACGGCTACCGCCGCTATCCGCCCGAGGCCATGATGGCGCTGGAGTTGATCACGACGGCGCAACAGGTCGGCTTCAGCCTGGATGAAATCCGGTCGTTGCTGCCCTCCGGACCAGACCGGTGGGACCATGATGCGCTGCTGGAGGCGCTGCGACGCAAGGTGGCCGAGATCGAGGCGTTGGAGACCCGTCTGGCCCACAGCAAGACGCAGCTGATGGCGTTGATGCAGGACGTGCGGGCCCGGCCCGATGACCTGGATTGCGTTGCCGCTGCGGAGCAGGTTCTGGCGCGCGTGCTGGGCCGGCTGGGCTAGCCGAGGCCCCGCTTGCGGCGCGTGGCCGGATCGGGCCGCGCGGCGGCCTCGCGCAGCAGGATCTCGCTGGCGTGGCTGAAGCGCTCGACCAGGAAATCCAGCAACCGGCGCACGCGCGGCGCCATGTATCGGTTGCCATGGAACACGGCATGCACGCCGTCTTCGGCGACGACGTAGTCGGGCAGCAGCATTTTCAGGCGGCCGGCGCGCAGGTCGTCGGCGGCATCCCAGAGCGTCTTGCGCGCGATGCCATGGCCGGCAATCGCCCACTGGCGCGCCAGCGCGCCGTCGTTCGTCTCCCAGGCGCGTTCCAGGGGCACGGTGAACGAGGCGGGCTTGCCGTGGCGGGAGAAATGGAATTCATTGAGCGGGCCGGCCGCGGTGACCAGGACGATGAAGTCGTGGCGTGCCAGGTCTTCGGGATGGCGCGGTTCGCCGTGCCGGGCAATGTAATCGGGGGATGCGCACAGCACCCGCCAGTTGGGGGCGAGATGGCGGGCCACCAGGGTGCCGTCCTGCGGCTTGCCAAAGCGGATCGCCAGGTCCACGTCATCCTGCTGCAGGTTCGACAGCGAGTCTGACAGCGTCAAGGCCAGTTTCAGTTCGGGATGCGCCGCGCTGAACTCCTCCAGCCAATGGTTCAGCAGATTGCGGCCGAAGTCGGCGGACGCCGAGATCCGCAGCTTGCCGCGCACGGCGTGCTGGCCTGCCTGCAATGCCGCTTCGGCGTCGTCGATGGCACGCAGCGCAATGCCGCAATGGGCCAGGTACAGCCGGCCTTCCTCGGTCAGGCGCAGTTGGCGCGTGCTGCGATGGAACAGCCGGGTGCGCAGCGCCGTTTCCAGCTTGATGAGGCGCGCGCTGGCGGCGGCGGCCGACAGGCCGAGCTTGCGTCCGGCGGCCGACAGGCTGCCCAGGGCCGCGGTTTCCACGAACAGGCGCATGTCGCCGAGTCGGTCGGTGGCCATTTCAAATCCAAATTGAAAATAATTCAAATTCTAGGCCAATTATCAAACGGCATCGTCAGCGCCAGACTGTCGCATCTCCAATCCGGGCCTGGCCCATGAAGGAATGCAAACAATGAACGAGATCACGGGTTCGCTGGCCAGGGGGACGCCTGCCCCCGCGCCGGCCACGACGCCCATGCCGATGGCGGCCTTGCTGGCGTTGACCATGTGCAGCTTTATCGCCACCGCCAACGAAGCCGTCCCGGCCGGGCTGCTGCCGAGGATGGCGCGCGACTTCGGCGTATCGCAGGGCTGGGCGGGCCAGCTGGTGACGTTGTGCGCGCTGGGATCGGGGCTGGCGGCGATCCCGCTGACGGTCGCGCTGCGCGGCTGGCGGCGGCGCTGGGTGCTGTTGCTGTCGGTGGGGGGCTTTTTTGTCTGCAATGCCATCACCGCCTTGGCGTCGCATTTTCCGTTGGCGTTGGCGGCGCGCTTCATGGCGGGCATCGCCACCGGCCTGGCCTGGAGCCTGTTGGCGGGCTACGCGCGGCGCATGGTGGCGCCGTCGCAACAGGGCCGCGCGATGGCGGTGGCAATGGTCGGCATTCCGCTGGCCCTGGCGCTGGGCGTGCCGCTGGGGGCCTGGCTCGGCGGCCTGGCCGGCTGGCGCACGGTGTTTGGCATCCTGGCGGGCATGAGCCTGGCGCTGGTGGCTTGGGTGGTGCGAGCGGTGCCCGACTATCCCGGGCAGACGGCCGCGCGGCGTGTGCCGATGCGCCGGGTATGGACGACCCCTGGCGTGCGACCGGTGCTGGGCGTGGTGCTGGCCTGGATCCTGGCGCACTACACCCTGTACACCTACGTCGCGCCGTTGCTGGCGGCATTCGGACTGGGCGAACGGGTGGATGCGGCCCTGCTGGTGTTCGGCGTGGCGTCGCTGTGCGGCATCGGCTTCACCGGCGCGTTGGTGGACCGCGGCCTGCGCCGGCTGGTGCTGGGCAGCCTGGCGGCGTTCGCGCTGGTGGCGCTGGCCTTGGGGCAGGGCGCGCTGCCGGCGGGCGGCGTCTACGTGATGCTGGCGTTGTGGGGCCTGAGTTTCGGCGGCGCGCCAACGCTGCTGCAGACGGCGTTGGCGGACGCGGCCGGCGATGGGGCCGAGGTGGCGCAATCGATGCTGGTGACGGTGTTCAACCTGGCCTTCGCGGCCGGAGGCGCGATGGGGGGCGTACTGCTGGAAACGGCGGGAGCGGGCGCCTTGCCGCAAGCCATCCTGGCGTTGTTGTTGCTGGCCTGGGGCCTGGCCTGGCGCGCCAGGACCCATGGCTTCAGGCCGGGGCGGCGCGGGGCGGCGCATTGACCGAAGTCCGGCGCGCGGAGTCCGCTGGATCGAGATGGGCCGCGCGGCGTCGTCCCTGCCTACAGATCCAGCACCATCTCGTGCCAGGCCATGCCGCCGTGGTCGGACGCCGAGGGACGCACGTAGCGGTAGCCGAGCTTGCGGTACAGCTCGACGTGGCGGTCCTTGCACATCAGGTGAATGCTGCGCTTGCCCTGGCGGCGGCTGTCGTCGATGAAGCGGTGCATCAGGCGCGCCGCATGGCCCTTGCCCTGGTGGGCGGGATCGACCACCACCGACATGATCACCACGTTGGGCGCGGCCGGGTCGTGGCCCACCAGTTCCTTGAAGGCCTCGTCCGACATGACCACTTCATGGGCGCAGCCGCTGTTGATGAAGCCGACGATGGCGCCGTCCTCTTCCAGCAGCAGGAAGCCTTGCGGATAGTTGGCGATGCGGGTGGCGATCTTGGCGCGGGTGGCGGCTTCGTCGCCTTCGTAGGCGGTGGTTTCGATCTCGAAGCAGCGGTCGGTGTCGGCGAGGGTGGGAGAACGGAAATTCAAGGCGGACATGGTGAAACGGCAGCGGGGTGATGACAGCGAAGCCGTATGGTAGCGGTTCCCAGCGCGCCATGCGGGTATTCCCGGACGCCGCGCCATGCGGGCGGGGCCGGAGGCGGAAAAAAAGCGCATTCCCCGGGAAGGGGAATGCGCGCAGATGCTGTGCGGCGTGGCGCCGGTTTTCCCGGCGCGGCGCCCCGCTGGCTGGCGGTACTTCGGCCCGAGTCCGCGTACGTCTTGCGGAATCTCTCGCCAAGCTTAGATACTGTTAGTCTCGTGGCTATACCGCGCGTCTCAGTTTTTGGCGAGGCGGCCGTTATTTACTTTTAGTCATATTTGACGAGTCCAAGTCCGCGCACCCTCGCGGCAACCCGCAAGCATGAACCCCAATGCTTATTCCGCCGGCCAACCGCCGAGCCTGCCAGCCGCCGTCGCCCACCATCATTTCGATGTGGCGGCGCACGCGCCCGAACGCCGCCTGCTGGCCTGGCGCGACCACGTCGGGCATGTGGTCGACGTGCTGCCCGACCGCGACGCGCTGCGCGAGCCGTTCCAGGCCTCCATCGACCGCTACCGCGTGGGCCGCCTGATGTTCACCGATTGCCGTTCGGACGCCCTGCGGCTGGAGCGTTCGCTGGTGCGCATTTCCCGCGACAACATCCGCGACTTCGCCTTGCATGTGTTCCTGGAGGGCGGGGTGGACGATGTGACGCTGCGCAATGCGCCACGGCCGCCGGACGCGCGCGGCGCGGCGCGGGTGCTGGCGGTGGATCTGGGCCAGCCGGTGCGGATGTGGCGCCATGCCTGTCGCATGCTGACCTTTTTCGTGCCGGCGGAACTGGTGCAGGAGGTGTTTCCCGATCCGCAGGCGATCCATGGCCGCACGCTGCACGACGGCATGCCGCTGTTGCGGCTGGCGGTCGGCCAGGCGGCGGCGCTGGGCCGCTCGATACGCGGGCTGGGCGCGGCCCAGGCGCAGGCCGATATCACCGCCTGCGTACGGTTGCTGCTGGCCGCGTTCGGCAAGGACGCGCGCCTGGCCGGCAATGCCCGCGCGGCAGGGCGGGCGGCAATGGTGGCCGAGGTGCGGCGCCACGTCCAGGCCAATCTGCACCAGGCCGGGCTGACGCCGGAATCCGTGATCCAGGCGCTGCGCCTGCCGCGGCCCACGGTGTACCGGCTGTTCCAGCACGAGGGCGGGCTGGGCGCCTACATCCGCCAGTCGCGCCTGCGGCTGGCGGCCGAGGAACTGGCGCGCTATCCGCACCTGACGGTGATGGAGATCGCCTATGGCCTGGGATTCGGCAGCGCGTCGGATTTCGCGCGGGCGTTCCGGCGCGCCTACGACATGCCGCCGCAGGCGTTCCGCGAGCAGTCGTGGCGCTGGCCCGAACGGGCCGCGCTGCGCGTCTAGCGGCCAGGGCGGCGCGGCGTCAGTCCGCGCACACCTGGCGCACGCACTCGCGCAGCCAGCGATGCGCCGGATCGGCGTCCATGCGCGGATGCCACAGCATCGAGATGGTGATGGCCGGCGCCTGGACGGGCAGCGCGAAGCCGTGCATGCCGGCGCGCAGGTTGGCGGTGTGGCGCTCGGGCACGCTGGCGATCAGGTCGGAGCCGCGCGCCAGGGCCAGCGCGTCGGCAAAGCCGGCGACGATGACGGCGATGTCACGCGTCAGGCCCTGCGCCTGCAGCGCCGTGTCGATCGGGCCTTTGTCCAGGCCGCGGCGCGAGACCAGCACATGCTGGCCGGCGGCGTAGCGCGCCGCCGTGACCTTGCCCCGGGCCAGCGGATGATCCGCGCGCACCACGCCGATGAAGCGGTCGCGAAACAGCGCGCGGGTGCGGATCTCGGGGCTGCTGGCGGCGCCGATCACGCCGGTCTCCAGGTCGACGCTGCCGTCGCGCAGCGCCGCGCTGTCCTTGTCGGGCTTTTGCACGAAGCGCAGCCGCACGCCGGGCGCCTCGCGCCGGGTGAGGGCGATCAGCGCCGGCCCGAAGCACTCCACGAAGCCATCGCTGGTGCGCAGCGTGAAATGGCGCGACAGCCGCGACAGGTCCAGCAATTCGGCCGGACGCAGCACGCCCTGCGCCTCTTGCACCAGCCGATTCACCTGTTCGCGCAGTTCCTGCGCCCGGGGCGTCGGCACCAGGCCGCGGCCGGCCCGCACCAGCAGCGGATCGCCGGTGGTTTCGCGCAGGCGCGCCAGCGCCCGGCTCATGGCCGACGGGCTCAGGTGCAGCCGGCGCGCGGCGCGGGCGACGTTGCCTTCGGTAAGCAGCACGTCCAGCGTGAGCAGCAGGTTGAGGTCGGGGCGGGACATGGCGCGACCATATCACGGCCTTGCCGTGGAGTGGCGTCAGATGCATGAATAAAGTGCAAATGCTGCGTCTTCCGCTATGTGCGGCGCGGGCCTACGCTGGCGGCTTCAACGGGTCGCGCGCCGTTCGGCCAGCGCCCCGCCCCTGACCGCATTTGACGACGGATCCCCATGTCTCACGCTTTACCCGAATCCCTGCCGGCGGCTGGCGCCGGCCGCAGAGCCGCCTGGGGGCTGGCCGGCCTGGCGCTGTCCATGCTGCTGTCTTCCCTGGGCACCAGCAGCGCCAATGTCGGCCTGCCGACGCTGGCGCGGGCGCTGGATGCGCCGTTTTCGCAGGTGCAATGGGTAGTGCTGGCCTACCTGCTGGCGATCACTTCGTGCGTGGTGGGCGCGGGGCGGCTGGGCGATATGGCGGGGCGACGGCGCTTGCTGCTGGCCGGCATCGCCGTGTTCACGCTGGCGTCGGCGGCCTGCGGCCTGGCCGCCACGCTGGGGCAATTGGTGGCGGCGCGCGTGGCGCAGGGCATGGGGGCGGCAGTGATGATGGCGCTGACCATGGCGTTTGTCGGCGACCTGCTGCCCAAGGACAGGGCGGGCAGCGCCATGGGGCTGCTGGGCACCATGTCGGCGGTGGGTACGGCGCTGGGGCCGACGCTGGGCGGCGCCCTGATCGCCGGCCCGGGCTGGCGCGCCATTTTCCTGGTGAACCTGCCGTTGGGCCTGGCGGCGATGGGGCTGGCCTACCGTCACCTGCCGGCCGACCGGCCGCGCGGCGGGCCGCCGACGCGCTTCGATCTGCGCGGCACGTTGCTGCTGGCGGCGGTGCTGGCGGCGTACGCGCTGGCCATGACGCTGGGGCGCGGCCGGTTCGGCGTGCTCAACGCCGCCCTGCTGCTGGGGGCCCTGGCCGGGGGCGGGCTGTTCCTGTGGGTCGAGGCGCGGACGCCGGCGCCGCTGCTGCGTCCGGCGCTGTTGCGGCGGCCGGGCCTGCGCGCGGGGCTGGCGGCCAACGCGCTGGTGTCGACGGTGATGATGGCGACGCTGGTGGTGGGGCCGTTCTATCTGACGCAGGCGCTGGGGCTGGGCGCGGCGGCGGCCGGGCTGGTGATGTCGGCGGGGCCGGTGGTCAGCGCGCTGTGCGGCGTGCCGGCCGGGCGGCTGGTGGATCGCCTCGGCGCCGGCCGCGTCAGCCGTGCCGGGCTGGCGGCCGTCGCCGTGGGCGCGGCCTTGTTGGCGGCCGCGCCCGCCGCGTTCGGCGCGGCGGGCTATATCGCGCCGATCGCGCTGCTGACGGCGGGCTACGCCTCGTTCCAGGCGGCCAACAACACCGCGGTCATGGCCAGCATCGGCGCGGAGCAGCGCGGCCTGGTGGCGGGCATGCTGAACCTGTCGCGCAACCTGGGGTTGGTGACGGGCGCCTCGGTGATGGGAGCGGTGTTCGCGCTGGGCGCGGGCGCGGCGGACCTGGCGGCCGCGCCCGCGGCGGCGGTGGGGCGGGGCATGGCGGTGGCGTTCGGCGTGGCGGCGCTGCTGGGGGCGGGCGCGTGGCTGATCGCCTGGCGGGGCAGGAAGATTGAAGCGCGGGGGAGCGAGCATCGGCCGTCAGCGCGCGTCTGACGGATCTGCCCGGCCCGCTAGGCCGCGCCCGTCAGGCGCAGTATCCACCACGCCAGTCCCAGCGCCACGGTGATCAACACGATGCGGCGCAGACCGCCGGCGCCGCGCGGCACCGCGCCGGGCGCGGGCGCTTCCGTGACGCGCGGGGCGGACTCGGCATGCGGGGCGGGTGTTGCAGCGGGCGTCACGCTGCGCACATCAGGGATGTCCGTTTCCATGATGAATTCCGGTTTGCCGGCTGTGCGCGGCGCGCCCGGTCCCGCCAGGCCACCGATGTCTATGCCGGCATCGCGCAGCGCGTCCCACAGGCCGCTGTCGTTCAGCCCATGGCGCACCGCTTCGATGCGTTCGCGGTCGGCCCGTGGCACCGCCTCCAGGCTGTCGTAACGCTGGCCATTCACCGTGACCACGCCGTCCTTGATCTCGACCTGGAAGGGGCCGTCGGCGTCGTCGCCTGCGTAGCGCCACTGTTCGCTGACGTGCATCCGCGCGCCGTCGCCTGCGCGGCGCATTGCCTCCACGGCATCACCCGCGTCGGTCGGCGGGTTGCCTGACATCGACCAACTGCGGGTGGTGGTCGAACTGCGCCAGGTTTTGCTTTTTTCCGTCATCGAATCGTTTCCGTGAGTAACGTTTGTTATCGGGCTGGGCACGGCTCCGTGGCGGCCGCAGGCGGACTGCGCACTATACGGACGTGGTGCAGTCCTGAATTCGTCTGACAGTGTCCTTAATGCAAAAGTAAATCCCGAGTCAAGAAAATCGATCTGATCCGGTCGGAACAGCAGATCAGTTGGTCTGAAAAGCGCATAATGAGGGCCACCTTTCCTTGCGTCCCTTTTCAAGGATAGGTCTGCTTTTCAGTAACGAAGAAGAGCGTGTTGTCACCAGGGCGCGGCCCGGCAGTTCGTGTTTCCAGGAGTGCATGTGCGGCTGTGCGCCAGGACGACTTGGAATTTTCACGGAGATGTCTATGACACAAGATGCAAAGCCGCGCAGGCGGTTTCTGCAGGCGCTGGCCATCGTGCCCGCGTCGACGCTGGCGGTGGGGGTGGCCGCCACGGGCTGTACCAACGCCGCCGACGGCGGCGCGGCCCGCTCGGCCAAGGCCTACGAGCCCACCTACTTCACCAAGCCCGAATGGAACTTCATCGTGGCCGCGGTCGATCACCTGATCCCCGCGGACCAGTACGGCCCCGGCGCCATCGAGGCCGGGGTGCCGGAGTTCATCGACCGCC
Organism: Achromobacter sp. HNDS-1; assembly: GCF_040084795.1. NCBI lineage: Bacteria > Pseudomonadati > Pseudomonadota > Betaproteobacteria > Burkholderiales > Alcaligenaceae > Achromobacter > Achromobacter sp. HNDS-1. Next base: position 423,826 of record NZ_CP157584.1, on the reverse strand, counting down.
AGATGGAAACGCCGTATGGCCACGGCAAGCTCTGGTACATGCAGGGGCCGTTCCATCCCGACGTGGCGCCGGAACTCGGCTACCAGTTGAACCAGAATCCGCGCGAGGTCTACCGCCACGGCATCGAGGCCTGTGACGCGTGGTGCAAGAAGACCCACGGCAAGGTCTTCGCCGAACTCGATAAGCCCCTGCAGGAACAGATCCTGAAGGACCTGCAGGCGGGCAAGATCGAGTTCGACGCCGTCCCCGCCAAGACCTTCTTCAGCTTCCTGCTGGGCAACACCAAGGAAGGCTTCTTCGCCGACCCGATGTACGGCGGCAACAAGAACATGGTGGGCTGGAAGATGGTGGGTTTCCCGGGCGCGCGCGGCGACTACATGGACTGGGTCGACCAGCCCAACGTCAAGTATCCCTACGGGCCCGTGTCGATTTCCGGGGAAAAGGGGTAAGCGATGGCGATCAAGAAAGACAAAGTGGACGCGGTGCTGGTGGGCTTCGGCTGGACTGGCGCGATCCTGGGCCAGGAGCTGACCGAAGCCGGCCTGCACGTGCTGGCGCTGGAACGCGGCGCCATGCAGGACACCCCCAAGGACGCGGAATATCCCAAGGTGCTCGACGAGCTGGCGTACTCCGTGCGCGGCAAGCTGTTCCAGGACCTGTCCAAGGAGACGGTGACGATACGGCATGGCGTGGACGATGTGGCCGTGCCGTATCGCCAGAATGGCTCCTTCCTGCTGGGCACGGGCGTGGGCGGCGCGGGCTTTCACTGGAACGGCATGCACTACCGCGTGCTGCCCGAGGAACTGGAACTGCGCACCCGCTACGAAACGCGCTACGGCAAGAACTTCATTCCCGAAGGCATGACGATCCAGGACTTCGGCGTCACCTACGACGAGCTGGAACCGTACTTCACCAAGTTCGAGTACGTCTGCGGCACCTCGGGCAAGGCCGGCAACCTGAACGGCCAGATCGTCGAGGGCGGCAACCCGCTGGAAGGCAAGCGCAGCAAGGAATTCCCGCTGCCGCCGCTGGCCACCACCTACGGCGCCCAGCTGTTCGACAAGGCCGCGCGCGAAGTGGGCTTCCATCCGTATCCGGCGCCCGCGGCCAACGCCTCCGGCCCGTACACCAACCCGTACGGCGTGCGCCTGGGTCCCTGTAATTTCTGCGGCTTCTGCGAGAACTACGGCTGCTACATGTATTCGAAGGCCTCGCCGCAGACCACCATCCTGCCGGTGCTGCTGAAAAAGCCCAACTTCGAACTGCGCACCCATTCGCACGTCATCAAGGTCAACCTCGATTCGACCGGCAAGAAGGCCGTCGGCGTGACCTACATCGACGCGCAGGGCCGCGAGATCGAGCAGCCCGCCGACCTGGTGATCCTGTCGGCCTACCAGATGCACAACGTGCGCCTGCTGCTGCTGTCGGGCATCGGCAAGCCCTACGATCCCAAGACCAACGAAGGCGTGGTCGGCAAGAATTACGCCTACCAGATGAACGGCGCGGTCAACGTGCTGCTGCCCAAGGGCACCCAGCTCAATCCGTTCGTCGGCACCGGCGCCGGCGGCGTCGGCATGGATGACCTGAACGGCGACCAGTTCGACCACGGCCCGCTTGGCTTCATCGGCGGCGCCAGCATCCGTCACATCCGCTACGGCGGCCGTCCCATCAAGATGACGCCCACCACGCCCGGCACGCCGTCCTGGGGCACCGCGTGGAAGGCCGGCGTGCAGGATGCGTACCAGCGCTACATGACCATCGGCATCTCCGGCTCGGTGATGTCGTACCGCGATGCCTACCTGTCGCTGGATCCGACCTACAAGGACAGCTTCGGCCAGCCCCTGCTGCGCATGACGTTCGATTGGCACGACAATGAATTCGACATGCTCGGCCACATGGGCAACAAGATGGAGGAAGTGGCCAAGGCCATGAAGCCGGAGAAGCACTTCGTCGCCGTGCGCAAGAAGGGCGCGCGCTACGACACCCGGGTCTACCAGAGCACGCACAACACCGGCGGCGCCATCATGGGGGCCAATCCCAAGGAAAGCGTGGTCAACAAGTACCTGCAAAGCTGGGACGTGCCCAACGTGTTCGTGATGGGCGCCTGCGTGTTCCCGCAGAACATGGGCTACAACCCGACCGGTCTGGTGGGCGCGCTGGCGTACTGGGCCGCGCAGGCGATCCGCGACCAGTACCTGAAGAACCCCGGCCCGCTGGTCCAGGCGTAAGGAGCCGACAATGATGAAGAAAACCATTGTTGCCGCGCTCTCGATCCTGGCTTGCGGCTCCGGCTGGGCCGCCGAGGGCACGCCCGCCACCGCGGATGCGCAGTTGATCAAGCAGGGCGAATACCTGTCGCGCGCCGGCGACTGTATCGCCTGCCACACCGCCAGGGACGGCAAGCCGTTCGCTGGCGGCCTGGGCATCGAGTCGCCGCTGGGCACGATCTATTCCACCAACATCACGCCCGACAAGGACACGGGCATCGGCAACTATACGTTGGAGGACTTCGACCGTGCCGTGCGCCATGGCGTGGCCAAGGACGGCCATTCGCTGTATCCGGCCATGCCGTATACCGCCTACGCCAAGGTCACGCCGGATGACGTCAAGGCCCTGTACGCCTACTTCATGCACGGCGTCGAGCCGGTCAAGCAGGCCAACAAGGACACCGACATCACCTGGCCGCTGTCGATGCGCTGGCCGCTGGGCGTGTGGCGCTGGATGTTCGCGCCCGACGTGGCCACCGCGCCGGTCACCGCCACCCCCGCCAACGACGCGGACAAGCAGGCGCTGCTGCGCGGCCAATACCTGGTCGAAGGGCTGGGCCACTGCAGCACCTGCCACACTCCGCGCGGCTTCGCGCTGCAGGAAAAGGCGCTGACCGACGCCGACGGCTCGGCCTTCCTGTCCGGCGGCGTGGTCGAAGGCTGGCTCGCGAAGAACCTGCGCGGCGACATGGCCGACGGCCTGGGCAGCTGGAGCAAGGAAGACATCGCCGCTTTCCTCAAGTCCGGTCGCAACGGCCATTCGGCCGCGTTCGGCGGCATGGCGCAGGTGGTGCAGGACAGCACCCAGCACCTGACCGACGCCGACGTCAACGCCATCGCGGTGTATCTGAAGAGCCTGCCGCCGGTGAACAAGAACGCCACCCAGCCGCTCGCCTACAACGACACCGTGGCGCAGGCCCTGCGCAGCGGCAAGGATACGAGCGACGGCGCGATGACGTTCCTGAACAACTGCGCGGCCTGCCACCGCAGCACCGGCAAGGGCTACGCGGAAACCTTCCCGCAGCTGGCGCTGAGCTCGACGGTGAACTCGGCCGATCCCGCGTCGCTGATCCACATCGTGCTCAAGGGCGCGCAGATGCCGGGCACCTCGGCCGCGCCGACGGCGTATGCGATGCCGGGCTTCGACTGGCGCCTGACCGACAAGGAAGTCGCCGACGTGGTGACCTTCGTGCGTTCAAGCTGGGGCAACCAGGGCGCGGCGGTGAGCGCGTCGGACGTGGCCAAGGTGCGCAAGGACGTGGGCGCGGCCAAGGCACCGGCGCGCTAATCGCGCTGCCGTGGGCCGGCCGGCCCGCGGCGCCCCGATGGGATTCGCCCGCTTCGGCGGGCGATTTTTTTGGCCTGGGGAAGGGCGGGCGCGTGGGCGCGACGGTCCGTGCCCCGCGCGTCGCGCGCTGGCGTTATCGCGTAGACTCCAAGCCGCGTCGTTGGTCATGCCGGCGCCGCGAATTTGTCCGACGTCGCCGGGTGTGGCGAACCTTTATACCTCCTGGAGAATTTCCCACCATGATGCGTCCTCTGCTCTTGGCGGCATCGCTGGCCGTGGCCGGCAGCGCCACGGCGGCGCCTTCCTTCAACTGCGCCAAGGCCGCCACGCCAGTCGAGAAAGCGATTTGCGCCAACCCGGCGCTGGCGGACCAGGATGCGGCGATCGCGCGGCAATACAAGGATGTGCGGGACAAGCTGGATGCCGAAGCGGCCAAGTCGCTGACCGCCGATCAACGCTATTTCCTGGGCATGCGGGACAGGGTCTATGAGCAGCCTTTCACGCACAGCACGCCCGCCAAGGAAATGGCCGCCTTCATGCGGGCGCGCCTGGCTTTGTTGAAGGCCATCAATCCGCATCCGGCCGCCGGCTTCATCGGCAAGTGGCGCAACATCGAGGGCGAGATCGAGATCACGCAGGGCACCAACGGCGAGCTGGCCGTGGCGGTCAATTCGTGGATGCCTTACTACGGCAATTGGGTCTGCGACCTGAGCGGCAATGCGGTGGTCGATGGCGACAGCCTGAAAGTGACCTACCAGGACGGTCCGCCCTGGGTCGTGACGCTGACGCGGCGCGGCGCCGTGCTGGTGGCGCGCCAAACGGCGCCTGCTGGCTCCCCCGACGACGGCTCGGGTCCGCCTTTCTGCGGCCGCAATGGCGGCGTGGCCGGCGACTGGTTCGCGGCGCGCTGACGCGCCCCGCAGGCTCACTGGCGATTGATCAGGTTCTGCGTGTCCTGGATGAACCAAGGCAGGTTCAGGCGTTCTCCCTCGCCGGTCTGGATGTTCAGGCGTTGGCCCGGGGCGCTGGTCGCGCCCTGCGTGGCCGCGGGCGGGCGGCTGCGATATTCCAGGTCAGTGCCGCGCGCCGGCGGGTTGGCGCAGGCGGCGAGCGACGCGCACGTGATCGCGGCCAGGATCGGGCGCAGTGCCAGGCGAAGGGTAGTCATGATGCGGGGTTCCTGCGGGTGGCACGGGCCGGCGTGCCGGACGATGAAGGCCTCTTGGGCATACCTTACTCGCAATCCGCGCGGCATGTGGTTACATCGGCCGCTCGTAGCGGCGCGCCTGCACCTCGATACCGCCGATCCGGTCGCTTTCGGTGCCGGTGTTGCGCCAGCCTTGCCGCTCGTAGAAGTCGATGGCGCGGGTGTTGCCTTCCAGCGCATACAGATACAGCCGCGATGCGCCGCGGGCGCGGGCCCAGGCCTCGGCGCGCGCCACCATGAGCTTGCCGGCGCCGGTGCCCTGGTAGGGCGGCAGCACGTGCAGGTTGTCCAGCAGCACCTCGCCGGGATGGTCGCGTTCCTGCTTGACACAGACAAAGCCGATCGGCTGGCCATCCTGCTCGGCGATGAACACGGCCTGCGCATCGGTGTCGGCGTCGCGCATCCGGTCCTGCCAGTGGACCATGCGGTCATCGGCCAGGCCGGCGTCGAGAAAGCCGTCGGGCAGCAGGCCGCGATAGGTGACGGCCCAACTGGCCGCGTGCATGGCGGCGATGGCGTCGGCATCGCGGGCGGTGGCCTGGCGCAGGGTGACGGGAGGGCGGGACATGGTTCCTTTGTCGCGGCAGGGTGGGAGGCGGCCCGGCGCCGCGATGATTCGTTCGCCGCAGTTTGACAGGTTTGGCGCCGTCCAGCATCATCGTGCCATGAACCGGCCGCAACTCTCGTTCGCCCTGATTATTACCCCCGTTGGGACCACGGTGGGTTAGCGCGCGTCGGATCATCGCGACATCAACCCGCCACCGGCGGGTTTTTTGTTGGCCCGCCGGCTGGCTCTTTCCCGAGGCAGTCCAATGCAATCGCACCCGTCCAACCCACCCCACTTTCCCCCGCCGCTGCTGCACTTCCTGTGCGGCAAGATCGGCGCCGGCAAATCCACCCTGGCGGCCCGGCTGGCCGCGCAACCCGGCACGCTGCTGATCAGCGAGGATGCCTGGCTGGCGGCGCTGTATCCGGGCGAGATCCGCGAGGTGGCGGACTACGCGCGCTGCGCCGGGCGCTTGCGCGATGCCATGGGCGCGCACGTCGCCGCGCTGGTCGGGGCGGGGCTGTCGGTGGTGCTGGACTTTCCGGCCAACACCCGCGCCAGCCGCGCCTGGCTGCGCCAGGTGGCCGAGGCCGCCGGTTGCCGCCACCAGCTGCATTTCCTGGACCTGCCCGACGCGGTATGCAAGGCGCGGCTGCGCGCCCGCAACGAATCCGGCACCCATCCGTTCACCACCAGCGACGCGCAGTATGACGCCATCACGGCGTATTTCGTGGCGCCGCAGGACGATGAGGGCTTCGAGATCGTGCGCCACGGATAGGTACTAGCCGAGGCTTCCACGGGCGGGGCGGCCTGCTATGATTACTGGATAAATACCCAGTTATTCGTTCCGGCCGATGTTGCCCCCGCACCGCTACTACTACCTGCATAACTTCCAGCGCGCCCTGGCGTGGGTCGGCGAACGCTACGCCGACCTGCTGGACGAACGCGAACGCCGCTTCATGGCGGATTTCGCCGGCTTGCCGCAGGCCTCGCAGGCGCTGCTGGTGCGCATGCTGATGCGGCGCGGGCCGTGGTTCCGCGCCAGCCGCCTGGCGTACGACGAAATCCCCGACTCGGCCGAGGCTGCCGCGCCCTTGCTGGCGCTGGGCTGGCTGGATGCCGACACGCCCATGACGCTGGACGAACTGTTCGCGCTGCATACGCGCCCCGAGCTGGACCGCCTGTTCGCCCCCATGCCGGCCAAGGCAGCCGCGCGTAAGGCGGACCTGCTGGCCGCGCTGCGCGCGCGCTATCCGGACGCGCGACCGCATGCCGCCTGGATGGCGCTGGCGCCGGGCGCCGCCGCCATCCCGGCCGTCCGTGTTGCGACGCCGGGGCGCGCGTCAGTCGGCCATCCGCCGGCGGCGCCATGTTCGTCGGCCACGGCGGATCCCGCGGTCTCCGCCGATCCGGCCTGGCGGGTCGCGGTCGCGGACTTGTGCGAGCGGCTGCGCCTCATGTTCTTCGGCAATTTGCACCAGGACTGGTCAGAGTTCGTGCTGGCCGACCTGGGCGTGCTCCAGTACGAGGCGGTGCCGTTCGATCCCTCGTCGCGGGCTTTCCAGGCGCGGGCGGATGTCGACCGCTATCTGATGCTGCACGCCTGCCGGCAAGCGCTGCAAGAGCCGCTGGACGTCGATGCGCTGTTGCGCGCGGTGGCCGATTGCGCCAGCGACAACCCCTGGCTGGAAAAGCGCCGCGCCAAGGTGCTGCTGCGCCTGGGACAGGCCTGCGAACGCACCCAGGACTGGCAAGCGGCCGAACGCGTCTACGCCCTGTGCGCCTACCCAGGGGCGCGTCATCGCCGCATCCGCGTGTTCGAGCGCATGGCGCGCTTCGACGAGGCGCTGGCGCTGGCCCTGCGGGCCCAGGCCGCACCCGAAAGCGAGGAAGAAACGCAACGCCTGGCGCGCATGCTGCCGCGCCTGCGCCGCAAGCTGGGGCAGGCAGCGGCGCGGCGCGTCACGACACCGGTGGCCCGCTTCGATCTCGAACTCGAACGGCCCGCGGCGCCGACGCCGGTGGAATTCGCCGCCCGCGACCACCTGCACCGCGACGACGCGCCGGTGCACTACGTCGAGAACACCCTGATCAATTCGCTGTTCGGCCTGCTGTGCTGGCCGGCGGTGTTCGCGCCCTTGCCGGGGGCCTTCTTCCATCCGTTCCAGCGCGGTCCGGCCGACCTCGACGCGCCGGATTTCCACGCCCGGCGCGAGGCGCTGTTCGCCGCCTGCCTGGCGCAACTGGACTCCGGCGAATATCGCGACACCATCCGCCGCCGCTACGTCGACAAGCAGGGGCTGCAGTCGCCCTTCGTGTTCTGGGGGGCGCTTGACGAATCCTTGCTGGAACGCGCGCTCGAACACCTGCCGCCGGCGCACCTGAAGCGGTTCTTCACGCGGCTGCTGCGCGACGTCAAGGCCAACCGCTCCGGCCTGCCCGACCTGATCCGTTTCCAGGCCGTGGCGCCCGGCTACGAGCTGATCGAAATCAAGGGCCCCGGCGACAAGCTGCAGGACAACCAGATCCGCTGGCTGGCGTATTGCGCCGAGCACGGCATGCCGGTGCGCGTCTGCCATGTCAGTTGGCGGGAGTCCGCGCCATGACGTACGCGGTGGCGGTACGGGCGCTGTGCGAATTCACGGCCCGCGCGGGCGACCTGGACCTGCGCTTCACGCCCGCGCCCAGCGGCCTGGAAGGCATGGCGGGGCACACGGCGGTCACGGGCCGGCGCGGGCCCGCCTACGAAACCGAGGTGGCGCTGAGCGGCCAGTACCAGAACCTGCTGGTGCGCGGCCGCGCCGACGGCTACGACCCGGCGGCCAATCAGCTCGAAGAGATCAAGACCTACCGCGGCCGGCTCGACAGCGTGCGCGACAACCACCGCGCCGCGCATTGGGCCCAGGCGCGGGTCTATGCGCACATGTTGTGCCTGGCGCGCGGGCTGGCGCAGGTCCGCGTGGCGCTGGTGTACTTCAACGTCGCCACCGAAGAAGAAACCGTGCTGACCGAGACCCGCGACGCGGCCTGGCTGGCGGCGTTTTTCGCCGAGCAATGCGATCGCTTCCTGGCCTGGTCGCGCACCGAACTGGCGCACCGGCAGGCGCGCGATGCGGCGCTGCAACAGCTGGCGTTTCCGCATGGCGAATTCCGCAGCGGCCAGCGCGAACTGGCCGTGTCGGTTTACCGCGCGGCGCGCGATGGCCGCTGCCTGATGGCGCAGGCGCCCACCGGCATCGGCAAGACGCTGGGCACGCTGTTTCCGCTGCTCAAGGCCGCGCCGGGCAGCGGGCTGGACAAGGTCTTCTTCCTGGCGGCCAAGGGCTCCGGGCGCGGGTTGGCGCTGGCGGCGCTCGACACGCTGAACGCCCAGCCGGCGCAACCGGCGCTGCGGGTGCTGGACCTGCAGGCGCGCGACAAGACCTGCGAGCATCCGGACAAGGCCTGCCACGGCGACTCCTGCCCCTTGGCGCAGGGCTTCTACGACCGCCTGCCGGCCGCGCGCGAGGCCGCCCTGGTCCAGGGCCGGCTGGACGCGCCGGCGGTGCGCGCCGTGGCCCGGGCCCACCAGGTCTGCCCGTACTACCTGTCGCAGGAACTGATCCGCTGGAGCGACGTGGTGGTGGGCGACTACAACTACTACTACGACGCCACCGCCATGTTGCATGCGCTGACGCAGGCGCACCAATGGAAGGTGGCGGTGCTGGTGGACGAGGCCCACAACCTGGTCGATCGCGCCCGCCGCATGTACACCGGCGAACTGAACCAGCTCGGGCTGGCGGCGGCGCGCCAGGCCGCGCCCAAGGCGCTGAAGAAACCGCTGGACGGCCTGCAGCGGTCCTGGACCGCGTTCAACAAGAAACAGGCCGAGGCGTACCAGGCCTATGACGAGGCGCCCGCCGGCGTGCTGGCGGCGCTGCAGAAGGCGGTGGGCGCCATCACCGACTACCTGGGCGAGTCGCCGCTGGCGCAGGACGATCCGGTGCTGGCCTTCTATTTCGAGGCGCTGCATTTCATGCGGCTGGCCGAGCAGTTCGGCCCGCACGCGCTGTTCGACGTGACGCGGGCCGATGCCCGCGCGCATGGCGCCAAGACGGCGCCATCCACCTTGTGCGTGCGCAATGTGGTGCCGGCGCCGTATCTGGCGGCGCGGCATGCGGCGGCGCATGCCACGGTGATGTTTTCGGGCACGCTGAGCCCGCAGCAGTTCTACCGCGACACGCTGGGCCTGCCGCCGGACGCGGCCTGGATCGACGTGGCCGCGCCGTTCCAGGCCGAACAACTGGCGGTCAAGGTGGTGGGCAATGTCTCCACCCGCTATCGCGACCGGGCGCGTTCGCTGGCGCCGATCGCCGACCTGATCGCCGAGCAGTACGCCCGCCGGCCCGGCAACTACCTGGGCTTTCTGAGCAGCTTCGACTACCTGCGGCAGGTGGCCGACCTGATGCGATCGCGCCATCCGCAGGTGCCGATCTGGCTGCAGACGCCGGGCATGGATGAGGCCAGCCGGGCGGCCTTCCTGGGGCGCTTCACCGAAAGCGGGCAGGGGGTGGGCTTCGCGGTGCTGGGCGGAGCTTTTTCCGAGGGCGTGGACCTGCCGGGCAAGCGCCTGATCGGCGCCTTCATCGCCACGCTGGGACTGCCGCAGGTCAACGCCGTCAACGAGAACATCAAGCGCGCCATGGAGCGGCGCTACGGCGAGGCGCAGGGCTACGACTACACCTATCTCTACCCGGGCATGCAGAAGGTGGTGCAGGCCGCCGGCCGCGTGATCCGCACCGAACAGGACGTGGGCACGGTGCATCTGATCGACGACCGCTACCGTCGCGCCAAGGTGCGCAACCTGTTGCCCAGCTGGTGGCGGGTGGACTAGGGCCGCGCCCCGGCGCCTTTGCGCGAACTCGCCCCGGGAGTGGCCCTAGGCGGCCGAGGCCGAGCGCAGCTCGGTCAACGGCTTGTCCGGATCGCGGCTGAGCTGGTAGCCGTACCAAAGGCTGCGCGCCATGCGGCTGGCCATTTCGCCGGCCGCCTCGGCCAGCGCGCGGTTCGGCAGCGCCGCCCGCGTCTCGCCCCATAGCGCCAGCCAGCGTTCGAACAGTTCGGCGCTCAGGTGCGGCATCGCGACGTGCTTGGGCATGGGCATGCCGGTGAAGCGCCGGGTGCCCAGCAGCACCGCCGACCAGAAGTCCGACAGCGTCGCCAGGTGTTCGTCCCAGTCGTGCACCTGGGCTTCGAACACGGGGCCCAGCGCGGCGTCGGCGCGCGCCTTGGCATAGAACGTATGCACCAGGTCGCGGATCTCGGCTTCGGTGCAGATGTCGGGTTCGGACAAGGCGGTCTCCAGGCGGCGGGAAGTCAGCGCGAAGTGTAGGGCGGCGCGGGGCGGGGGCGGGTTGATCTGGCGCAAGCCGGCCGCGCCGGCAATGGCCGCGCCGCCCGGTTCAATGCGCCTGCGGCCGCACCTGCGCCATGGGCGTCGCCTGCGGCCGCGCCAGCAGGGCGTAGACCAGCACGGCCAGCGCCAGCGCGAATCCCGCCAGGGCATACAGCACCTGCCCGAAGGCCATCTCGTAGGCCTGGTGCAGCAGGTCGCCGGCGCCGGGCAGCAGCCTGGCGGCCTCGTCCAGCTGGCCCAGGGCCGCCCGATTGGCGGCCTGCAGCAGCGCTTGCGGGCCCGCGTCCGCCAGGGCGGTGGCGGCCTGGGCGTGGATCAGCGTGGCCAGCAGGGCGCTGATGACCGCGATGGCGACGCCGTCCGCCGACACGCGCACCGTGTTGAAGATGCCGGTGGCCATGCCGACGCGCTCCGGCGGCACCACGCTGACCGCCATCGCGTCCATCAGGCCCCAGGGCAGGCCGATGCCGATGCCGATCAGGCTCATGGGCAGCCACAGGCGGCCGGCGTCGCCGCCCAGGTCGCGGGCCAGCCAGGCCAGGCCGGCGGCGGCCAGCACCAGGCCCGTGCTGGACAGGGCGGCGGGACTGAAGCGGCGCGTCAGCAGCGCGGCCAGGAACGGCACCACCAGCAGCGGCGTGGCCAGGCCCATCATCAACTGGCCGGCGCGCAACGCGCTGTGGCCGTCGATGCCGATGAAGCGGCCGGGCAGGATGGCGATCAGCGCGATGAACAGAAACGCCGGCGAGGCCGCCAGGGCCTGCACGCCGACAAAGCGCGCGCTGCGGAACAGCGACAGGTCCAGCATCGGATGCGAGGCGCGCATCTCCGTGACGATGAAGGCGATGCCCAGCAGCGCCGAGGCCAGCAGCGAGCCGGCCACGGCGGCGTCGCGCCAGCCGTTTTCAGGCGCCAGCAGCATGCCGTAGGTGAACAGCCCCAGCGCGCCGGTGAAGCTGAGCGCGCCGCGCCAGTCGAACCGGCCGCCGGCCGCGCCCGCCGTGGCGCGGACGCTGGCGGCCACCAGCGCCAGGCCGAGCAGGCCCACCAGGCCGGTGCCGTGGAAGACCCAGCGCCAGCCGGCCGTCTGCACCAGCCAGCCGGAGACCAGCGGCCCGAACGACAGGCCGATGCCGAAGGTGGTGCCCAGCAGGCTGAAGGCGCGGGCCCGGGCGGCGCCATGGAACAGTGGCGCCAGCGATGACATGGCCGCGGCAAAGGCCGCCGCGCCGCCCACGCCCTGCATCAGCCGCAGGAAGTCGATCCACCCGGCGGACGGCGCCCAGGCGATGGGAAAGGTAAAGGCGCAGAACCAGGCCAGCCCGCCCAGCCAGACGCGGCGCGGGCCGTACAGGTCGGTGAGGCTGCCGGACACCATGATGACGCTGCCGTAGGCCAGGATGTAGCCATTGAGGATCCAGTTCAGTTGCACCGGCGTGCCGCCGAGCGCCTGGCTGATCGAGGGCAGCACCACCGCGGGGCCGGTGAAGCACAGCGGAATGAGCACGGCGGTGAGGCAGGCTGCGAGCAATTGCAGCCAGCGATTGGGGGCGGGGGAAGGAGGCAATGAGGTCATGTCGATAACGGTGTCGATAATGGAAAGCGAGGCGGTGGCCGGCCCGGTTCGGCGGACAAGGCCTGCCAACTGGGTCGGCAACGAGGCTGACAAACAAGGCCGTCAAACCAAGCCAGCAAACCAAGCCAGCAAGCCAAGCCAGCAAGCCAAGCCAGCAAGCCAAGCCAGCAAACAAAGCTGAAAAACAAGGCCGGCAAACAAGGCCAGCAAAACAAGGGAATGGCGCCACGCCCGGCGAGCGCGGCGTCCGGGAACGCGATGCCGGCAGGATAGGCAGCCGTCGATAAAAGAAAAATAGGCTAGGATTCCGAATATTCCGGACATGAAAGTCCGCATTGAAGGAATCAGGTGATGGACAGCCTCAGCGGTATCGGTGTTTTCGTGCTGGTGGCGGACACCCGCAGCTTCGCGGAAGCGGGGCGCATGCTGGGCGTGTCGCCGTCGGCGGTCGGCAAGAGCGTGGCGCGGATGGAGACGCACCTGAAGGTGCGGCTGTTCCACCGCAGCACGCGCCACATCACCTTGACGCCGGAAGGCGAGAAGTTCCTGGAGCGGTGCCGGCGCATCCTGTGCGAAGTGGAAGCGGCCGAACTGGAACTGTCCGAGGCCGCCGGCACTCCCAGCGGCCGGCTGCGCGTCAGCCTGCCGCGCTACAGCCGTCTGTTCGAGCCGGCCATCGCCACGTTCATGAAGCAGTATCCGCAAGTCCGGCTGGACCTGGATTTCACCGACCGGATGGTCGACGTGATCGGCGAGGGATACGACGCGGTGGTGCGTTCCGGCGAGATGCAGGATTCCGGCCTGAAACGCCGCCGCCTGGGGCAGTTCCGCCGCATCCTGGCGGCCTCGCCCGACTACCTGGCGCGGCATGGCACGCCGCGCCGCGCCAGCGACCTGTTGCGCCATTGCTGCCTGCATTACCGCTATCCCAGTACGGGCAAGCTGGAGCAATGGCCTTTGAAGACGGCGGCCGGCGCGCCCGCGCCCGAACTGCCGCTGACGCTGATCTGCAACAGCGTCGAAACCCGCATCTTCCTGGCGCTGGGCGGGCTGGGCATCGTCTGCCTGCCGGACTTCACCATCAAGGAAGAACTGGCCTCGGGCCGGCTGGTGACGGTGATGGACGAACGCACGCGCGGCAACGCCACCATGTGGGCGTTGTGGCCGGCCAGCCGCCACCCATCGCCCAAGCTGCGCGTGTTCGTGGACCACCTGGCCCGGCACATGTTCGCGTGACGCCCGGGACGCGCGCCATGGCATTGCCGCGCCGGCCGTCCGCCCGGTCATCGGCGGGCGGCCTGGCTTGGTCCTGTGCGGCATTGCGCCATCCGCAGGGGATCGGCAGCGTGCCGAGCCAGTCGGGCTCGGTCGGGCGGGGCCGGCCCGGCGGTGAAGGCCGATGGCTGGCGCGCCAGTACGCCGCCGTGCTGCAGGCTGCCGACGCGCTTGCGCCTTGGGGCGGGGCAATTGAAGAGGGCGCACCGCGTAGCCGGGCATCTACGAGACCGATCGTCATCGGCGCGATGAGCCGCAAGCCAGGCGCGGCCTCCTCACGCACCGCGAGGGCGCGGGCGGCGATGATTGCCTGAGCGGGCGCGGCACGCTGTCCGTCGACCTGACCGACCTGACCGACCTGGTCGACCTGTTCGGCACGGGTGGCCCCCGGGTCGAGGGCAGAGCGGGAAAGGTTTGATATATGATGGACATCATATAAAAGATTGCCTTCCTTTTCCCTTTGCCGGAGCCTTGCCCATGACTTCCGACCCGACCCTGGCGGGTGGCGCCACCGCCCCGCAACGCGAACCCAGCCTGGTTGACCAGACCGGCGCCGGTCTCGATGGCCTGGCGCAATTGCGCGCGCTGCTGGCCTCGGGCCGCAAGCCGGGCATCCTGGTGTCGCTGGATTTCGATTTCGTGGAGGCCGAGGAAGGGTTGGCGGTGTTCGCCGGCACGCCCGGCCCGCACGCCTACAACCCCATCGGCACGGTCCATGGCGGCTATGCCGCGACGCTGCTGGACTCGGCCTGCGGTTGCGCGGTGCATTCGCGGCTATCGGCCGAGCAGGCCTACACCACCCTGGAACTGAAGGTGGCCTATCACAAGGCCATCACGCGCCACAGCGGCCGGTTGCGGGCCGAGGGCCGGGTGCTGTCGTTCGGCCAGCGGGTGGCGTACGCCGAAGCCAAGCTGACCGATGCCCAGGGCCGCCTGCTGGCCTCGGCCACGTCCACCTTGCTGGTGTTCGCGCGTCCGCCGGCTTGACGGCGGGCAGGGCGCGGCGGGCCCGGCGGATCGGTGGCGCCGCCCGGATCGCGCCGGGCGGCGCCGGCGCGCGGCCCGCGCGGCATTGGCGTAGTATCGTCGGCCTGCCAAGAAAAAAAGCGGAGACAACACCATGACTGCAGCCACGCCGGCGGCCGCCGGCCGCCTGAACGATATCGTCGCCATGCCCGCGCATGCGCTGTCGGACGCGATCCGCCAGCGCCGCGTGTCCTGCCGCGAGGTGATGACGGCCTACCTGGACCACATCGACGCGGTCAATCCGGCGCTCAATGCGCTGGTGGCGCGGCGCGAACGGGCGGAGCTGCTGGGCGAGGCCGATGCGCGCGACGCGCAGCTGGCGGCCGGGCAATGGCTGGGCTGGCTGCACGGCATGCCGCAGGCGCCCAAGGACTTGACCTCGGTGCGCGGCATGGTCACCTCGATGGGTTCGCTGGTGTACAAGGATCAGGTGAGCCAGCAGGATTCGATCCTGGTCGAGCGCATGCGGGCGTCCGGCGCGATTTTCATCGGCCGCAGCAACGTGCCCGAGTTCGGCCTGGGCTCGCACACCTATAACCCGGTCTACGGCACCACGGTCAACCCGTACGATCTCTCCAAGAGCGCCGGCGGCAGTAGTGGCGGCGCGGCGGCGGCGCTGGCGGCGCGCATGCTGCCGGTGGCCGATGGCAGCGACTTCGGCGGATCGCTGCGCAATCCGGCGGGCTTCTGCAACGTCTACGGCATGCGGCCGTCGGCCGGGCGGGTGCCCAGCGGGCCGTCCAGCGACGTGTTCCTCAAGCAACTGTCATACGAAGGCCCGATGGGCCGCTCGCCGCGCGACGTGGCGCGCATGCTGTCGGTCATCGCCGGGCACGATCCGCGCGCGCCGCTGTCGCTGGACGACGATCCGGCCGTGTTCGCGCAAGCGCTGGATGCCGACCTGCGCGGCAAGCGCATCGGCTGGCTGGGCGATTGGGACGGCTATCTGCCGATGGAGCCGGGCATCCTGGCGCTGTGCGCGCAGGCGCTGGCGCGGCTGCAGGCGACCGGTTGCCAGGTCGATGATTACCGCGTGCCGTTCGCGGGCGAGCGGCTGTGGCGCATGTGGCTGGCCCACCGGCACCTGATGGTGGGCGGCCAGTACCATGACCTGGTGCGCGATCCGGAGACCCGCAAGCTGGTCAAGCCGGCGCTGATCTGGGAGGTCGAGGGACTGGACGGCATGACCGCGCGCCAGGTCTACCAGGCCACCGAGGAGCGCAGCGCCTGGTACCAGACGGTGCTGCGGATGTTCGAGGAGGTCGATTACCTGGCGGTGCCATCGGCGCAGGTGTTCCCGTTCGATGCCACGCTGGACTGGCCCAAGGAAATCGCCGGACGGCGCATGGACACCTACCACCGCTGGATGGAAGTCGTCACGCCCTGGACCCTGGCCGGCTGCCCGGTGATCAGCGTGCCGGTGGGTTTCGGCGACGCCGGCCTGCCGATGGGCATGCAGTTGATCGGCCCGCCGCGTGGCGATCTGGCCGTGCTGCGGCTGGCGCATGCCCACGAGCAGGTGCACGATTGGGTCGAATCGCGCCCGCCACAGGGGTTGTGGCGCTAGGCGGGGGGGCGTTTGCGCGCCGCCGCGGGGCGGAAAAATGGCCGCAAGCTTGCGGACTTCGGTACGCCCTGTCACAGCAAAAGACAAGCCTCTTGTAAGCGGACTTTGCTTTTTCCCGACGGAACCCGCCGGGAATGCGGGGTTTCCCTTGTTTTTCCGTAGCTGTCGGGCCGCGCCTTTGCAATAATTGCTGACTATTCCCACATCCCGTCAAACGCGGGCGACAGGCGCGTCGAGACGGCCGCCGGAAAAACGTCGACGGCGCTGGCGTGGGTGCTGGCGAGCCGAAATTGCACAAGGGTCCCGGTATGAAGAATCTGACACTACGCGAGCGCATCATCGCCAGCTTCCTGGTCATCCTGGCCATCATGGCCCTGATGGTGGTGGTCGACTATCAGCGGTTGCTGCAGGTCGAGGCCGAGGCCGAGTCGATCAACACCGATGCGGTGCCGGGCATCTACTACAGCACCTCGATCCGGGCCTCGTGGTTCGCCGGCTTCGTGGTGGTGCAGGACGCCTTCAACAGCGATACCGAGCAGGAGCGCCAGGCCGGCCTGGCCGCACTGCCCAAGAACGATCAGCACCTGCAGGACGATATCGAGCAGTATCGCCGCACCGTGGTGCGCGGCGACGACCAGCGCATGTTCGCCGACTTCGAAAAGGCGTTGCAGGCCTACATGCGCATCCGCGCGGAAATCCTGGATCCGGCCATGATGTCGGATCCGGCGCGCGCGCAAGCCAAGATCAAATCCGACCTGCGGCCGGCGTTTTACGCGGGCCGCGACGTGCTGGCCACCATGGTCGCGGCCAACAAGCAACAGGCCGACGAATCGGCCGTCAGCATCCAGAAGGCGGTGGACAAGGCCGAGGCCGGCATGCTGGTGTCGCTGGGGCTGGCGATCGTCGCCGCGATCATCTGTGGCGTGCTGCTGATGCGCGCCATCGTCACGCCCATGAACAGCATCGTCAAGACGCTGGCGGCCACCGGCAGCGGCGACCTGACGCGCCGCCTGACGCTGGCGCGCAAGGATGAGTTCAACGCCATCGAGAGCGGCTTTAACGGCATGGTCGACGAGCTGACCGGCCTGGTCGGCAAGACGCAGCGTTCGGCGGTCCAGGTGGCCACCTCGGTGACCGAGATCGCGGCCACCTCCAAGCAACAGCAGGCCACCGCTTCGGAAGTGGCGGCCACCACCACCGAGATCGGCGCCACCTCGCGCGAGATTTCGGCCACGTCGCGCGAGCTGGTGCGCACCATGACGGAAGTGTCGGGCGCGGCCGAACAGACGGCGGCGTTGGCGGGCAGCGGCCAGGTGGGTCTGGCGCGCATGGAGGACACCATGCGCAACGTGGTCGGCGCGGCTGGTTCGGTCAATGCCAAGCTGGCCATCCTGAACGAGAAGGCCGGCAATATCACGCAGGTTGTCACCACCATCACCAAGGTGGCCGACCAGACCAACCTGCTGTCGCTGAACGCCGCGATCGAGGCCGAGAAGGCCGGCGAGTACGGGCGCGGCTTCGTGGTGGTGGCGACCGAGATCCGCCGCCTGGCCGACCAGACCGCCGTCGCCACCTACGACATCGAGCAGATGGTGCGCGAGATCCAGTCGTCGGTGTCGGCCGGCGTGATGGGCATGGACAAGTTCTCGGAAGAGGTGCGGCGCGGCATGGCCGACATGCAGCAGGTGGGCGACCAGCTGTCGCAGATCATCCAGCAGGTGCAGACGCTGGCGCCGCGCGTGCAGATGGTCAACGAAGGCATGCAGGCGCAGGCCACCGGCGCCGAGCAGATCAACCAGGCGTTGCAGCAGCTCAGCGACGCCGCCCAGCAGACGGTCGAATCGCTGCGCCAGTCGAGCCTGGCGATCGAGGAATTGACGCTGGTGGCCAACGACCTGCGCAACGGCGTGTCGCGCTTCAAGGTCTGATACGCCATGGCCGAGCTTGCCCCGCTTCCGTCCGCCGCGTCCGGCGCCGCCGCCCGGCGCCGGCTGTACCTGCTGTTCCGCATCGGCGCGGACCGCTATGCGCTGGACGCCGCCGATGTGATCGAGGTGCTGGGCATGCGCACGTTCAAGCAGGTGCCCGGCACGCCGGCATGGGTGATGGGCATGTTCGACTGCCGCGGCGCGGCGGTGCCGGCCATCGATCTGAGCGCGCTGGCCGGCGTCGGCACGGCGGCCCGGGTGACCAGCACGCGGCTGGCGCTGGTGCGCTACCGGCCCGATGGCGCAAGTCAGGAGCGCCTGCTGGGACTGGTGCTGGAGCAGGCCACCGAAACCGTGCACTATGACCCGGCGGCGTTCCGCCCGGTCGGGCTGGACACGCCGCGGGCGCGCTATCTGGGGCCGGTGCTGAGCGACGCGGGCGGCATGGTGCAGGCGGTCAAGGTGGCCGAGCTGCTGCCCGAGCCGGTGCGCGCGCTGCTGTTTCCTTCCGAGCCGGCGCTGGCCGAAGGAGTCCGGCCATGATGCTGGTCGAGGACTTCAGCGCGGTGCTCAAGCGCAAGATGGGGCTGGACAGCGGTTCCATCGGCGCGGCCGCGGTCGAGCGCGCGGTACGCCACCGCATGCAGGCGGTGGGGGCGGACGACGAGCAGGACTACCTGATGCGGGTGCAGACCTCGCCGACCGAAATGCAGCAGCTGATCGAAGCGGTGATCGTGCCGGAGACCTGGTTCTTCCGCTATCCCGAATCGCAGGCCGCGATGGCGGCGCTGGCGCGCGAGCGCCTGTTCGCGCCGGGGGCCGAGGCGCGCGTGCTGCGCGTGCTGAGCGTGCCCTGTTCGAGCGGCGAGGAGCCGTATTCGATCGCCATGGCCTTGCTGGACGCTGGCGTGCCTGCCGCGCGCTTCCAGATCGACGCGGTCGACATCAGTGAACGCATGGTCGATTTCGCGCGGCGCGCGTGCTATGGCCGCAATTCGTTCCGGGGCGAGAGCCTGTCGTATCGCGACCGCCATTTCACCGAGACCGCCGACGGTCACCAACTGGCGGACGCGGTCAAGGCGCGGGTGCGTTTCCTGGCCGGCAACCTGTTCGACGCTCAGTTGCTGCCGGACGTCCCGCCCTATGATTTCGTGTTCTGCCGCAACCTGCTGATCTATTTCGACGCGGCCACGCAGGAACGCGCGGTGGCGATTCTGAGGCGCTTCGCGCGCCGCGACGGCGTGTTGTTCGTGGGGCCGGCCGAAACCAGTCTGATGACCGGCCGGCGCCTGCCGGCGGTGCCGCTGGCGCGCGCCTTCGCCTTCCTGGCGGAACCGAAGGCATCGGCCGAGCGGGTCGCGGTGCCGGCCTGGACCGCGTCGCCGACGCTGCCGCCAGGCCGCATGCCGGCCGCGCACGGCGCGTCGGCGCGAACGCCCGTGGCGGCGCCTCGGGCCTGGGAATCGCGGCCGGCCGCCGTCAAGCCGGCGCCGGCCGAGGCCGCCAACGCGGGCGCGGCAGAACTGCGCGAGATCGCCGCGCTGGCGGACCAGGGCCGGGTGCGGGACGCGATGGCGCGCTGCCGCGCCCACCTCGGCCAGCATGGCGCCAGCGCCGAGTCGCTGTACCTGCTGGGTCTGCTGCAGGATGCCGACGGCGATACGCGCCAGGCCCAGGCCGCCTATCGCAAGGCCTTGTACCTGGATCCGTCGCACCGCGAGGCGCTGCTGCACCTGGCCGCGCTGATCGCGGCCGACGGCGACCAGGAAGGCGCCCGCCGCCTGCAGGCGCGCGCCGCGCGTCAGGAGGCCGGCCGTGAGTGACGCCCTGGACGCCCTGGCCCGCCTGTCCGAAGTGGACGATTGCTGGAACCGCATCGGCAGCCGCGGCGACAAGACCTGCGCGCGCCTGCCCGAATACGTGCATTGCCGCAATTGTCCGGTGTATGCCGGCGCGGCCAAGCGCATCCTGGACCGCCTGCCGCCGCAGACCGACGCGCGGGCCGAGCCCGCCGAGGGCGCCGTGGCCGCGCAGGCCAGGCTGTCGTCGCTGCTGGTGTTCCGGCTGCAGGGGGAATGGCTCGGGTTGCCGACCAAGGCGCTGGACGAGGTGGCCGGCACCCGCGCCATCCTGACGCTGCCGCACCGGCGCGACCCGGCGGTGCTGGGCGTGACCAACGTGCGCGGCACGCTGACGGTCTGCGTGTCGCTGGGCCGCCTGCTGGGCCTGGACGCGCCGGTGGCCGGCGCGGGCCGCGAACGGCCGGCCGCGGCCCGCATGCTGATCTTCGGTGGGGCGGGGCGCGCGGTGGTCCTGCCGGTGGACGAGGTGGAAGGCATTCACAGCGTTGACCTGGAGGCGCTGGAAGCCTTGCCGGCCACGCTCGAGGGCGCCAGCCTGAAGTACTCGCGCGGCGTGGCGCGCTGCGGCCAGCGCAGCGTCGGCGTGCTGGACGAGACCCTGTTGATGCAAGCCTTGGAACGGAGCCTGGCGTGAACCCGGACCAGATGCGCGACGCCTCGCTGCTGGAACTGTTCCAGCTGGAAACCCGCAATCAGGTGCAGGTGCTGAACAATGGCCTGCTGGCCCTGGAGCACGACCCGACCTCGGCCGCGCAGCTGGAAGCCTGCATGCGCGCGGCGCATTCGCTCAAGGGCGCGGCGCGTATCGTCGACCTGCATCCGGCGGTGCGCATCGCGCACGCGATGGAAGACTGCCTGGTGGCGGCGCAGGAAGGGCGGTTGCGCCTGCAGGCCGCCGATATCGACGCGTTGCTGCTGGGCGCGGACCTGTTGCAGCGGGTGGCCACGCCCGGCGTGGAACTGGGCGAGGAGATCGACACGCTGGTGACGCGGCTGTCGAACGCGCCCAACGCGCCGCCGGCCGCGCCGCTGGTCGAGCGGCCGGCCAAGCCCTCGGATTTCCTGCCGCCCATTCACCAGCCCGATGATCCACCGCCGCCGCCGCCGCCCGGGCGCCGCAGCTCCGACCAGGCGCTGGGCGAGGGCGAACGGGTGCTGCGGGTCACCGCCGACACGCTCAACAAATTGCTTGGCCTGTCCAGCGAAACCCTGGTGGAGTCGCATTGGATCGCGCCGTTCAGCGCCTCCATGCTGCGGCTGCGGCGGCTGCAGTCGGGCGCCGGCCAGGCGCTGGACAGCCTGCGCGCCTCGCTGGCCGGCGTGCATATCGATGCCCGCAGCCAGGCGGCGCTGGACGACGCCCAGCGCATCGTCGAGGCCTGCCAGCAGGAACTGGCGCAACGCGCCAGCGAGGTCGATGAATTCGGCTGGCGCATGGGCCACCTGGCGCAGCGCCTGTACGACACCGCGCTGGCCTGCCGCATGCGGCCCTTTGGCGACGGCCTGGGCGGCATGGCGCGCATGGTGCGCGACCTGGGCCGTTCGCTCGGCAAGCAGGTGCGCCTGGAGATCGAGGGCGATTCCACCCAGGTCGACCGCGACATCCTCGACAAGCTGGACGCGCCGCTGATGCATCTGCTGCGCAATGCGGTCGATCACGGCATCGAGATGCCGATGGACCGGCTGCAGGCCGGCAAGCCAGCCGAAGGCCTGATCCGGCTGTCGGCCCGCCACGCGGCCGGCATGCTGCTGATCGAACTGAGCGACGACGGCGCCGGCATTTCGCTCGATCGCCTGCGGGTCGAGGTGGTGCAGCGCAAGCTGACCAACGCCGAGACCGCGGCCCGCCTGAGCGAGGCCGAACTGCTGGAATTCCTGTTCCTGTCCGGCTTCAGCACGCGCGGCGAGGTTACCGAGATCTCCGGCCGCGGGGTCGGGCTGGACGTGGTGCAGACCATGGTGCGGCAGCTGCGCGGCGCGGTGCGGATCCACCAGCAGACCGGGCAGGGCACGCGCTTCGTGCTGGAGATGCCGCTGTCGCTGTCGGTGGTGCGCAGCCTGCTGGTCGAGGTGCAGGGCGAGATCTACGCGTTTCCGCTGGCCTACGTCAGCCACGCGCTGCAGGTGCGGGCGCAGGACATCGAGCAGCTCGAAGGGCATCAGCATTTCCGCTTCATGGATCGCCAGATCGGGCTGGTGTCGGCGCGCCAGATCCTGCGTTCGGGCGAGCCGGCGCCGGCCGCCGAGACCCTGCCGGTGGTGGTGGTCGGCGATCACGACCGGCTCTACGGCATCGCCGTGGACCGCTACGTGGGCGAGCGCACGCTGGTGGTGCAGCCGCTGGATCCGCGCCTGGGCAAGGTGCAGGACGTGATGGCCGGCTCGCTGATGGACGATGGCACGCCGCTGCTGATCCTGGACGTCGAGGACATGCTGCTGTCGGTGCAGAAGCTGGTCGAGGGCGGCCGCCTGGCGCGGGTGGATGGCGGCGGTCCGGTGGCGCAGGCGCGCCGCAGCAAGCGCGTGCTGGTGGTGGATGATTCGCTGACGGTGCGCGAACTGGAGCGCAAGCTGCTGCTGAACCGCGGTTTCGATGTGGCGGTGGCGGTGGACGGGATGGACGGCTGGAACATGCTGCGCAACGAGGCCTTCGACCTGGTGGTGACCGACGTCGACATGCCGCGCATGGACGGCATCGAACTGGTGTCGCGCATCAAGGCCGATCCCAAGTTGCAAACGCTGCCGGTAATGGTAGTGTCCTACAAGGACCGTGAAGAGGATCGGCGGCGCGGGCTGGATGCCGGCGCCGACTATTATCTGGCCAAGGGCAGCTTCCACGACGATGCCTTGCTGGACGCCGTGGAAGACCTCATCGGAAAGGCGCGGACGTGAGAATCGGAATCGTCAACGATCTGCAGATGGCGGTGGAAACCCTCCGGCGCGTGATCGCGCTGGAACCCGGGCTGGAGGTTGCCTGGGTCGCCTCCAACGGCCTGGAGGCCGTCCAGCAATGCGCCCTGGACCGGCCCGACGTGGTGCTGATGGACCTCATCATGCCCGTCATGGACGGCGTCGAGGCCACCCGCCGCATCATGGCCGAAAGCCCCTGCGCCATCGTGGTGGTCACGGTGGACGTGGCGCGCCATACCGCGCGCGTGTTCGACGCCATGGGCCATGGCGCGCTGGACGCGGCCGATACCCCGGTGGTGGGCAATGCCGACCTGCGCAGCGCCGCCGCGCCGCTGCTGCGCAAGATCCGCAATATCGGCTGGCTGATCGGCCGCTACGGCAGCAACCGCACCAACCTCACGCCGGTGGCTCGCGACGTCATCCCGGCGGGGGCCTCGCAAGGCCTGCTGGTGATCGGCGCCTCCGCCGGCGGCCCGGCCACGCTGGCACAGTTGTTACGCGATATTCCGGTCAGTTTTCCCGCGGGCATTGTGCTGGTGCAGCATGTGGACGCTTCGTTCGCCGCCGGCATGGCCGATTGGCTCAACGATCAGGTGGCATTGCCCGTGCGGCTGGTGCGCGAGGGCGAGCGGCCCGTGCCGGGGCAGGTGCTGCTGGCCGGCACGGACGACCATCTGCACCTGGTGGCCGATGGTACGCTGCGTTACACCGAGAATCCGAAGGAAAGCCTGTACCGTCCCTCCATCGATGTATTTTTCCATAGCGTCGCGCAGCACTGGCGCGGCCTGGCCGTCGGCGTGCTGCTGACCGGCATGGGGCAGGACGGCGCCCGCGGCCTGAAGGCGCTGCGCGATCGCGGCTGCCTGACCATTGCCCAGGACCAGGCCACCAGCGCGGTCTATGGCATGCCCAAGGCGGCCGCTGCGATGCAGGCCGCCGTCGAAATCCGACCGTTGGACCAGATTGCTCCCCGCCTGGTGCAGGCCTTCGCCTGAGCCGGCGGTCATAGCTAGAAATCAAGGAAAGCCACTATGCACCCTCCCATTGACAGCCCGGCCTCGGCCGACCTGAACTCGCACGCGGCCATGGTGCTGCTGGTCGACGATCAGGTCATGGTCGGCGAGGCCATTCGCCGGGCCCTGGCCACGGAGGGCAATATCGACTTCCACTATTGCTCGGATCCGTACAAGGCGCTGACCGTCGCGGTGCAGACGCGGCCCACCGTGATCCTGCAGGACCTGGTGCTGCCGGGCGTGGACGGCCTGAGCCTGGTGCAGGAGTACCGCAACCACCCGGTCACGCGCGATATTCCCATCATCGTGCTGTCGACCAAGGAAGATCCGGCCATCAAGAGCGCGGCGTTCGCCGCCGGCGCCAACGACTACCTGGTGAAGCTGCCCGACTCCATCGAACTGGTCGCGCGCATCCGCTACCACTCGCGCTCGTACCTGGCGCTGGTGCAGCGCGACGAGGCCTACCAGGCGCTGCGCCAGAGCCAGCAGCAGTTGCTGGAAAGCAATATGGAGCTGCGCCGCCTGACCAATTCCGACGGCCTGACGGGCTTGGGCAATCGCCGTTACTTCGACGAATACCTCAACGCCGAATGGCTGCGCGCGCGCCGCGATGGCCGTGAAATCAGCATGCTGATGATCGACGTGGACCATTTCAAGTCCTACAACGACACCTACGGCCACATCGCCGGCGACGAGGCGCTCAAGCGCGTGGCCAACACCATCTTCGCCAGTTGCGACCGCTCCACCGACCTGGCCGCGCGGTTTGGCGGCGAGGAGTTCGCGCTGGTGCTGCCGGGCACGCCGGCGGGCAGCGCGCGGCTGGCCGCCGAGAAACTGCGGCGCGCGGTCGAAGCCATGCAGATCCCGCAGAAGGACAATGGCGGCGGGCCGTGGCTGACGGTCAGCATCGGCACCGCCACCGCCGTGCCGATCCCGGACCAGCCGTGCACCGACCTGATCCAGATCGCGGACCGGGGCCTTTACCAGGCCAAGCGCCAGGGCCGCAACCGCGTGGTGCAGGGGCCGATGCCGTCGGCCGCGGATACGCCGGACCCGGTCTGAGGCGAGGCCGACGGCTTTCCGCCGCCGGACCCCGCGCGATGGATCAGGCGCGCGCGCCGCGCCGGATCGAGGTCGCCGCCAGCATCAGCGCCAGGCTGACGCCGACCGCCACCGCCGCCATGGCCATGCCTTCGCCCACCGATCCTTGCTCGAACTGGCGCCACACAAAAACCGATACCGTCTGCACGCCGGCCGGCGCCAGCAGCAGCGAGGTCACCAGTTCGCGCGAGGCCACGGCGAACACCATCAGCATCGCGGCGGACAAGCCCGGCAGCACCAGCGGCAGCACGATGCGCCGCAGGGCCGCGGCCGCGCTGGCGCCATGCACGCGCGCCGCCGCTTCCAGATTGGGGCCGATCTGTGCCAGCGCCGCGCTGACGTAGCGTACCGGGTAGGGGAGCAGCAGGCAGGTGTACGACAGCAGCAGGATGCCCCAGGTGCCGTACGGCGAAGCGGGCCAGAACGGCTGGTTCCAGGCCAGGATCAAGCCGACTCCCACCACCACGCCGGGCAGCGCCGCGGGCAGCAGCGCCAGCGCGTCGATGACGGCCGCGCCCGGCACGTGCCGGCCAGCCACGCACCAGGCCGCCAGCAGGCCCACGGCGCCCGCCGCCAGCGCCGTGCCGGTGGCCAGCAGCAGGCTGGTCGAGAGCGCCTGCCAGGCCTCGCCGCCGGCCTGGAACAGGGCCGCGAAATTGGCCAGGGTCAGGTTGTCCAGCGACAGCCCGGCCGAGACATGGCGCGTCAGGGCCGCGGCCAGCATCGACGCCAGCGGCGCCGCCACCGCCACCAGCGCGACCGCCGCGAACAGGCCCAGCACCGGCCAGCGCCAGGCGCCGAGCCGGCCGCGCGCCAGCGGCGCGGGCTTGCCGGTGGTGGTCTCGAAGCCGCGTCCGGCGACCAGCGCGCGCTGCACCGCGTAGGCCGTCAGCGCCAGCGCCACCAGCACCAGCGACAGTAGCGCCGCGCCCGGCAGGTCGATGGGCCAGTCCGCCAGGCGCCGCTCTATGGCGGTGGTCATGACGGCGACGCCGGCCTGCGCGCCCAGCGCGGCCGGCACGCCGTATTCCTCGATCGCCAGGGTGAAGGCCAGCAGCAGGCTGGCGCCGATGGCCGGCAAGGCCAGCGGCAGCGTCACGCGCAGGAACGCGCGCCACGGGCCGGCGCCAGACACCCGCGCCACCTCGGCCAGCCGCGCGCCGGTGGCGGCCATGCTGCGCGAGACGGCGAAGTACACCACCGGAAAGATCGCCAGGCCCATCGCCAGCGTCACGCCGGCGGGCGAGAACAGCAGCGGTCCGAGATGCAAGCCCGTCAGTTGCTCCAGGTAGCCGCGCGGTTGCAGCGCCATGGTCCACGACAGCGCGGCGATGTAGGGCGGCAGCAGGAACGGCACCAGGAACAGCAGGTCCCAGAGCCGCGCCAGCGGCACCTGGAACAGGCCGCGCAGCGCGCCCAGCGGAATGCCGATGAGGGCGCTGACGGCGGCCACGCCCAGGCCCAGCTTGAGCGTGCCGCCCACCAGCGTCAGCGCCGCCGGCGTGGCCAGGGTGGCGGCCCAGGCGCCGAAGGGATTGCGCAGCGAGCCTTCGGCCAGATGGGGAAAGACGGCCTGCAGCGCGACGAAGGCCATCGGCAGGGCGACGAGCACGCCCAGGGCGGCCACGGTGATGGCCGCCAGGAGAAAGACGCTTTTCATGGTCGGGGTGGGGATGCCGGAAGCGCCGGCATCCCGGCCTGTCAGTGTTGGCCGAACAGGCGCGCGAAACGCGCCAGCACCTCGGCGCGCGAGGCGCCGGGCGCGGTCTCGGGCAGCAGCGCCAGGTCCTTGAACAGCGGCCGCTTGCCGGCCACGTCCTGGCGCGCCGGCATCAGCCAGGCGTCGGCGACGGCGCGCTGTCCGTCCTCGGACAGCACGTAGTCGATGAACTGGCGCGCCTGATCGGGCGCCTTGGTGGTCTTCAGGATCATCATCGGGCGCGGCGCGATGGCGGTGCCGCTGGACGGGAAGATCATCTTGATCGATTCGCCTTTCTCGACGCTGGCGTACGACACGTAGTCGACCGCGCCGAACACCGCCGCCTTGGCGCCCTGCAGCACCGGCGTCAGCGCCTGGGCGTTGGGGCCGGAGATGGTCATGCCGTTGTCGCGCAGCGTCTCGAACAGTTTCCAGGCCGATTCGCCCTGGGCGCTTTGCAGGCCCAGCAGCAGGTCGAGCGAGGCGCCCGACAGGGCCGGGTCGGGGGTGGTCACCTTCTGCTTGAACTGCGGGCCGGTCAGGTCGGACCAGTCGCGCGGTTCGGGCGTGCCGCTGCGCGAATTCCAGACGATGCCCAGCGCCGAGATGCCCTGCGCCACGTAGGTCGGGGTCTTGAAGCGGGCCGGCACCTGGGCCGCGTTGGGGCTGTCATAGGCCAGCAGCCAGCCGCGCTGGTCCAGGTCCTGGGCGGTGTCCCAGGACGCGGAGATCAGCACGTCGGCGCGCGGGTTGGCGGCCTCGGCTTCGAGCCGGGCCATGACCTTGCCGGTGGTGGCCTGGAACACGTCGACCTTGATGCCGGTCTTCTCCTGGAAGCCGGCGGCCAGCTGCTTGATCAGGCCGCCGGGGCCCGCGGTGTAAACGGTCAGCGCCTTGGCCTGGCCCGAGGCCAATCCGAACGAAAGCGTCATAAAGAACGTGGCAAGTAGTTTGGAAAGCGGTACGTGAGGCATTTTAGGCAGAGTCCTGGGGTTTGGACATCACGAGGTCGGCGATCCGGCCGTGCTCCATGCGGGCGATCGTGTGCGCCAGGGCATGGGCTTCCTCGTGGTCGTGGGTGACGTAGACGGCGGTGGTGCCGAGCCGGCGCAGCAGGGCGCCGATCTCGACGCAGAGCGATTCGCGCAGGGCCCGGTCCAGGTTGGACAGCGGTTCGTCGAACAGCAGCACGCGCGGCCGCGCCACGATGGCGCGGGCCAGCGCGACGCGCTGCTGCTGGCCGCCCGACAGTTCCGAGGGCCGGCGCGCGGCGTGCTCGCCCAGGCCGACCAGGGCCAGGGCTTCGCGCACCCGCGCCGGCCGCTCGCGCCAGGCGACGCCGCGCATTTCCAGCGGAAAGGCGACGTTGCCGGCCACGCTCATGTGCGGCCACAGCGCGTAGTCCTGGAACACCATGCCGAGGCCGCGGCGTTCGGGCGGTTCGTGGCGCTGCGCGTCGCAGACGACGGCATCGCCGAAAGCGATGCTGCCGCCCTGCGGCCGCAGCAGTCCGGCGAGCGACTTGAGCAGGGTGCTCTTGCCGCAGCCCGACGGGCCCAGCAGCGCCAGGACAGTGCCCGCGGGCACGTCCAGGTCGACGCCGTCCAGCACGGTGTGGCCGTTGAAGGCGTGGCGCAGGCCGCGCACGGCGATCGCCGTGCCGCCCGCGGAAGGTTCAGGCGCGTTCAAAACCGGTGCCGCAGGCCGAGGTTCAGGCCGAACTGGTTCTTGCCCGGTTCGACGTTGGCGCCGTACTTGCCGCCGATCAGGCTCTGCGCCGACTTGTCGTCGTTCACCGCGTAGGCCGCGACGGCATAGACGGTGGTGCGCTTGGACAGGTCATATTCGTTGCCCAGGACGAACATGGTGGACTTCTGGCCGGTGCCGGCGGCCTGCGCGGCCGGGCAGACGGCGTTGTTCATGTCGTCGCAGACCGAGTCGTTCAGGTGGTACACAGCGAACGACAGGCGGTTGTTCGACACCGGCAGGTAGGTCACGCCCAGCCAGGTCAGGTTGTTCTTGTAGTTGCGCTGCGTCAGTTTCTGTTCCAGCCAGCGGTAGCCGGCATAGACCTTGACGCCCTCGAAGTCGTACGACAGCCCCGCGACGATGCGGTCTTCGCGGTTGTCGCTGTTGGCGCCCTTGGCCGGCTTGTCGGCGTTCTTCGAGTGATACAGCACGCCGGCGTCCAGGCCGCCGGACTGGTAGCGCACGCCGCCGCCGATCATGCGGCCCAGCGTCTTGTCGTCGAACGATTGCTCGTTGTTCCAGCCGAAGCTGTAGTAGCCGCCGACGGACACGGGGCCGAACTTGCCGACGTACATCACCGCGTTGTCGGTGCGGTCGGAGAAGGCCGCGTCGGGGCGCTTGATCGAGAAGTTGGCGTTGTCGAACGGGTTGTACTTGCTCATCCAGTCGATCATGAGCGTGTTGTGGCGGCCCAGCGTCAGGCGGCCCAGGCTCTTGCTCGACAGGCCGACATAGGCCTGGCGGCCGAACAGGCGGCCGCCCTGCATGGTCTGGCCGTTGTCGGAGTCGAAGCCGTTTTCCAGCACGAACACAGTCGACAGGCCGTCGCCCAGGTCTTCGGTGCCGCGCAGGCCCCAGCGCGAACCGCTGAGATTGCCCGTGCTCATGCCCGTCTTGCTGTTGCCGCTGGGGCCGTTGCTGAGGTATTGCAGACCGGTGTCGATCAGGCCGTAGAGCTGGACCGAACTGGAAGCGGCCGTCGCCGCGAGGGCGGGGGAGAAGCTGAAGACGGACAGGCAGGCGCCAGCCGCCGCGATGCGGAGAGTCGATTTCATAACAGGAAGTCCTCTTTGGGATTCAATCGGAATCGACACTCTAGGCACGGGTCGCTACAGCTTCGTGACACGCCTTGAGGTTTCGTCGGGGGGCGGTCCGCGCGCGACGGGAGCCGCCCCGGGCACGGAGGATGCGCCGGCGGGCGCTGGCGCGTTCAAAGATGCAGCTTGGTCGACGACTTCACTTCGTGCATCGACAGCGTGCTCAGCAGTTCCTTCACGCCGGGCAGCGTGCGCAGCCGGTTGCGCACGAATTCGGAATAGGCGTCGAAGTCGCGCGCCACGATGTGCAGCAGGTAGTCGTGCTGGCCAGTGGTGTTGTGGCAGGCCAGCACTTCGGGCATTGCGGCTACCGCCGCTTCGAATGCGTGGCAGGTTTTCTCGGTGTGGTTTTCCAGCGAGATGCTGACGAACGCCACCACGCCCATGCCGAGCGCGCGGCGGTCGAGGATGGCCTGGTAACCGCGGATGACGCCCGAGCTTTCCAGCCGCTTGAGGCGCTTCCAGCAGGGCGAGGCCGACAGCGACACGCGCTCGGCCAGCTCGGCGTTGGAGAGCCGGCCATCTTCTTGAAGGATTTTCATGATTTTCCAATCGATCGCGTCAAGTTGATGTAACAAGGCAGTCTCTTTCATGGTTTCATGGCTGTGGGAAACGATATTTCCCATTATCCAATTCCTGAAGCAGAAATGGAAAGAATATTGTGGCCGGACGCGCCCATACTCCCTGCATCCCCTGGCCGGCGGCGCTATCGTGTCCGAATCCGTGATATCGCCGTCAGGTAGGCCGCACTTCCCCATTGAGAGGCACGCCATGAGTTATTCCAGCTATCACAAGAAAGACATCTCCGGCCGTCCGCTGCACGCCGAAACGCAGATGATGTCGTACGGCTTCGATCCTTTCCTGTCCGAAGGCGCGGTCAAGCCGCCGGTGTTCCTCACCTCGACCTTCGCCTTCCGTTCGGCCGAGGACGGCGCCGAGTTCTTCGACCTGGTGTCGGGCCGCAAGCCGCTGCCGCAGGGCGAGTCGGCCGGGCTGGTGTACAGCCGCTTCAACCATCCCAACCTGGAAATCGTCGAAGACCGCCTGTCGCTGCTGGACGGCTCGGAAGACGCCGCGGTGACTTCCAGCGGCATGTCGGCGATCAGCGCGGTGTTCCTGGCGTTCCTGCGCCCGGGCGACCAGCTGGTGCAGTCGGTGCCGCTGTACGGCGGCACCGAGACGTTGATCGCGAAGATCTTCCCGGAATGGGGCATCGGCTCGCACCCAATTCACGACGGCCTGTCGGCGCAGAGCATGCGCGAGGCGCTGGAAGCGGCCGCGGCCAAGGGGCCGGTCAAGCTGTTCTACGTGGAAACGCCGGCCAATCCGACCAACGCGCTGATCGACTTCCAGGCCATGAAGGCCGAGCTGGACGCGTTCGCCGCGCGCCATGGTTATCGCCCGATATCGGTGTGCGACAACACGCTGCTGGGCCCGATCTTCCAGAAGCCGGCCGAGCATGGCGTGGACCTGTGCGTGTATTCGCTGACCAAGTACGTGGGCGGCCACAGCGATCTGGTGGCCGGCGCGGTCACTGGCACCAAGGACCTGATCAAGAAGGTGCGGGCCATCCGCAGCGCTTTCGGCTCGCAGCTCGATCCGCATTCGTGCTGGATGATCACGCGCTCGATGGAGACCGTGGTGCTGCGCATGAAGCAGGCCGCGCGCAGCGCGACCCGCGTGGCGCAGTGGCTGGCCGGCAATCCGCACGAGAAGGTGCGCATCTATCACCCCGAGACCATCGCCGACGAGACCTACCAGGCGGTCTACCAGCGCCAGTGCAGCGGCCCGGGCTCGACCTTCGCTTTCGTGCTGGACGGCGGCCGCGCCAAGGCGTTCCGCTTCATCAATGCGCTGCGGCTGTTCAAGTCGGCGGTGAGCCTGGGCGGCACCGAATCGCTGGTGTGCCATCCGGCCTCGACCACGCATTCGGGCGTGCCGGCGGCCGAGCGGGACGCGGCCGGCGTGTCCGAAGGGCTGATCCGCATTTCCATCGGCCTGGAGCACGAGGAAGACCTGATCGCCGATATGGACCAGGCCATGCGCAGCGTGGCCTGAGGCGCGGGGGGCGGGCGGCGTCAGGCCGTTGCGGGCGGCCAGTCGATGGCGGCGGGCGCCAGCGCGAGGCGCAGCGCCCGCAGGTCATCGGGCGTGTCCAGGTCGGTCACGTAGGCGCGGTTGTCGCTGTCGAAGGTGGCGTGGCGGCCTTGCGCCGGATCCAGCCATTGGCGCAGGCCGGCGCCGGGCGGCAGCAGGTTGGCCGACCGCACCGCGGCGGCCGACAGCAGCAGCGGATGACCCGGCGCGCCGTCGACGCGCGGGCGCAGGCTGTCGGTGCCCGGCGCGCAGGCGCGCCATTGCGCCAGCAGGGCGGCGATGGCGGCGCTGTCGAGCAGGGGCAGGTCGGCCAGCACCAGCAGCAGGTCGTGTCCGGGATGGGCACGGGCGTGTTCGCGCAGCGCCAGGCGCTGCGAGTCGGCGAGGGTGGCGTCCGGCCGCGCATGCGGCAGCGTATCGATCGCCGCGCGCCGCGCCAGCGGCGCCAGGGTGTCCGCATACGGGCCGATGACGGCGCGCACCGGCGCGACGCCGGCGTCGCGCAAGGCCTGCGTCAATCGCTCCAGCAGGCTGATGCCGTCGATGCATAGCGCCGACTTCGCGCGTCCGCCCAGGCGGGCGCCCTGGCCGGCGGCGAGGATGATGGCGGCGATGGGAGCGTTCATGGCGGGCTCAGACGGGGCAGGCGCGGGCCGGATGGGGCGGGTCGATGAGGGTCGAGTCTAGCCCGGCCGGGCCTTCCCTGGCGCGATCTTCTTTGGCTGGGTCGCGCGCCTTGCCGGCGGCCACGGTTTCCAGCGCGTCCCGCGCCACCCCGTTCTTGGCGGCGACGATCTCGGCCATGATCGACAGCGCGATTTCGGCCGGCGTCTTGCTGCCGATGTAGACCCCGGCGGGGCCGCGCAGCCGGCGCAGGTCGGCATCCGCCAGGTCGAAATGCTCGCGCAGCCGCGCCCGGCGCGTTTCGCTGTTGCGGCGCGAGCCGATCGCGCCCACGTAGAACGCTTGCGACGGCAAGGCGTCGATCAGCGCCAGGTCGTCCAGCTTGGGATCGTGGCTGAGCGCGATGATGGCGGTGCGGCGGTCGGGCCGCAGGCGCAGGATCAGGTCGTCGGGCATTTCGCGGCTGCGCACCGCGCCCGGCATCGTCCAGGCCGGCGACGGGGTGTCGCGCGGATCGCAGACGATGACCTCGAAGCCCAGCGTCAGCGCGATCTGGCATAGGTAGCCGCTGATATCGCCCGCGCCGATCACGATCAGCCGCACTGACGGACCGAAGTGCGAGGTGAAGGTGTCGGCCGTCAGGCGCGGCAGGCCATCGGCGGGGCCGGGGCGCAGGCTGACGGCGCCGCTGGCCAGGTCCAGCTCGCGCTCGATGCAATCGCGGCGCCGGCAGTGTTCCAGCAGGGCGGGCAATTGGCTGGCGGGGCCGATGGTTTCCATCACCAGTTCCAGGGTGCCGCCGCAGGGCAGGCCGAACTGGCGCGCCTGGTCGGCGTGCACGCCGTAGCGCAATACCTCGGGCCGCGCCGTCGCGGCAACGCCGGCCCGCGCGCGCGCGACCAGGTCGTCCTCGATGCAACCGCCCGATACGGAGCCGGCGACTTCGCCGTGGCCGTTCAGGGCCATCAACGCGCCCGGCGGCCGGGGCGACGAGCCCCAGGTGCGCGCCACGGTGACCAGCCATGCGGGGATGCCGTCGCGCTGCCATTGCGCGGCCTGTTGCAGCACCTGGGTGTCGATATCAAGCATGCGGGCCTTGGCCGGGGGCGGGTCGGGCCAGCGCGGCGCGCACTGCCTCGGGCGTGAAGGGCGCCTGGTGGAAGCGTTGTCCGGTGGCGTCGAACAGCGCGTTGGCGATGGCCGCGGGGCCGGGGATCGAGGCCGATTCGCCGGCGCCCATGGGCGCTTCGTCCTGGCGCGGCATCAGCAGCACGTCGATGGGCGGCAGGTCCTTGAAGCCGATGATGGGGTAGCCGCCCCATTCGCGGCTGGCGACGCCGGCCGCGTCGAACTGCACGCGTTCGAGCAGGCAGCGGCTCAGGGTCTGGTTGACGTTGCCGTGGATCTGGTGGCGCACGCCGTCGGGGTTGACGATCATGCCGGTGTCCTGGCCCACCACCACGCGCGTGATGGCGATGCGGCCGCTGGCCGGGTCCACGCTCAGGTCGATGACCCAGGCTGCCCAGGCGGCGCCGAAGCCGGGGAACTTGCTGTGCACGTAGCGCGCGTAGGCCACGCCGCGCCCATGCAGGCGGCCGTCGGCGCCGGGCCGGCCACGGCTGCCCGCGACGCCGGCCCGCCAGCCGGCGCGCGCCGCCGTCGCCTCCAGCAGCGCGATGGCGCGCGCATCGTCCAGGTGGCTGAGCCGGAACGCGACCGGGTCGGCCCCGGCCGCCTCGGCCAGCTCGTCGATCATGCAGTCGTGCGCGAACGAGCTGGGCAGCGCCGAGACGCCGCGCAGCCACGAGGCGCGCACCAGCGGCGCGGTGTCGTGGCAGACGATGCGCCGGCTGGCATAGCGGTAGGGCGGGACCGCGGTGCGGTCGCCCATTTCCAGCACGCGCGGCTCGCCCGGCACGGCGCCGGTCAGCAGCAGCGCCAGCAGCGGCGCGTCGTTGGACGGATAGCGCACCTCGAAGTCATAGGCCAGCAGCCGGCCGTCGGCGTCCAGCGCGGCGGCCACGTCCATCAGCTGGCCCGTGCCCTTGGGTTCCCACTGGTGTTCCTGGTCGCGCATCAGTTGCACCCGCACCGGCGCGCCGACGGCGGCCGACAGCAGCGCGGCGTCGGCGCAGACGTCGTCGGCGCAGTTGCGGCCGTAGCAGCCGGCGGCCTCCATGCGGATGATCTCGATGCGGTCCTCGCCCAGCTTGAGCAGGCGGTTCAGGTCGGCGCGCAGCATGTGCGGATTCTGGGTGCCGGCCCAGACCGTGAGGCGGCCGTCGCGATGGTCGGCCACCGCGCAGGACGGCCCGATGGACGCGTGCATCTGGTAGGGCCAGACGTAGGTGCGGCGCAGGCGCACGGGGGCGGCGGCACAGGCGGCCTCGACGTCGCCTTCCTCCAGCAGCAGGCGGCGGCGCGCGGGGTTGGCGCGGATGGCGCTGGCCACGTCGTCCAGCACGGGCGCGGGCGGCACCGGTTCCCAGCGCACCTTGAGCGCGCGCATGGCGGCTTCGGCTTGTTCCTCGCGGTCGGCCACCACACCGATGAAATCGCCTTGCACCACCACCTGGACGCGGCCCGGCAGGTGTGCGACGGAATCGCTGTCGACGCTGATGAGGCAGCGGCCGATGAAGTCGCCGGCGTCGCGGCCGGGGTGCGGCGGGCGCACCACGCGGCCATGGCGCATGCCGGGCACGCGCACGTCGTGCACGAAGCTCAGTTCGCCGGTGGCCTTGGCCGGAATGTCGACGCGCGCGACGGCGCTGCCGACCACGGTGTAGTCGCGGGCCGGCTTGAGCCGCACCTGGGCATCATCGGTGGCCAGTTCCAGCCGGGTGTGCCGGCCCTGCACCAGTTGGCCGTAGTGCAGGGCGCGCGCGTCGCCCGCATCGGCGGGACGCACGATGCCGTCGCGCAGGCGCAGCGTGTCCGCCGCCACGCCCCATTGCCGCGCGGCCCGCGCCAGCAGGCGCTCGCGCGCCTGGGCGGCGGCGCGGCGCAACGGGGCGGCCGAGATCTGGATGCTGGCGCTGGCGATGGTGGGCCCCTGGTTGGGGGTGGCGTTGGTGTGGCCCAGCACCATTTCCAGTCGCGCCACCGGCACGTGCAGTTCCTCGGCCACGATCTGCGCCAGCGCGGTGCGGATGCCGGTGCCCAGGTCGACGTGACCGTTGAAGGCCAGCGCGCGCCAGCCGCCCGGCGCGGCCTCATCGGCCAGCACCGCCACGAAGACCTCGGGCGTGTCCTGCACGTAATCCGAAACGACACCCGGCTGCCCGGGCGCCGGACGGGGCGGCGCGGTCGGGGCGCGCACGACCAGCAGCGCGCCGGGGTGGGTCAGCAGCGCGTCGTGCAGCGCGCGGGGATGGGGCAGGTTCATGGGCGAAGGCGATCCGGGCGGATTGGCTGATTATGCCGCTATCGCGCCGCGCCGGGCAGCGCGCCGATGTCGGCCAGCGCCTGCTCCAGCGGCATGACGGCGGCGTACTTCTGCGCCATGTCGAACAGGTTGGCCTCGTGCGGCCCGAGCGCGCGGTCGCCGCAGCAGTCGGACACCACCAGCGGCCGGAAGCCGGCCTGCATGGCGTCGACCACGCTGGCGCGCACGCAGCCGCTGGTGACGCAGCCGGCCACCACCAGCGTCTGCACGCCGCGTTGCGCCAGCCACGGCGCCAGCATGGTGCCGTAGAACGCCGACGGCGTGCTCTTGCGCACTACGTATTCGCCGGGCGCGGGGGCCAGCTGCGGCACGATGGCGCTGTTGTGGCTGTCTTCCTTCAGGGTCAGCATGCCCGGCACCTTGAGGCAGAAGATGTTGCTGTCGGCGTCGTCGTCCGAGAACACGATGCGGCTGTGCGCCACCGGCCAGCCCTGTTCGCGCGCATGCGCCAGCAAGGCGCGGGTGCGCTCGATGGCCTGTGGGATGTTGCCGCCACCGAACACGGCGGGGTCGGCGAAGCCGTTGACGAAATCGATGATCAGCAGGCCGAACGGCGCCTTCAGCGGCAGCGGCGTGCCGAAGCCCTGGCGGGCGTAGGCCGAGATATCCCCGGCGGGAACGGTGGTGGTCATGCCAGCTCCTTGCGGCGGGCGGCGCGCGCCAGCCCGGGTTCGTCCTGCACCACGCCGTCGATGACGACGGCGCGATCATCCAGCATCACCGTGCAATGGCGCATCGGGATGTCGATATGGCAGGCGGTGGTGCGTTGGCCGCCGGCCTCGTTGTTCGGCCCCATGGACCAGAGGAAGTTGCCCTCGAAGGCGCGGGCGTCCATGCCGATATGGGTTTCCTTGCCGTAGTGGCCCAGCATCGACCAGTGGGCGCGCGGCTGCAGGCCCCAGCCGATGTGCGAGACGGCGTAGGCCTCGGGGTCTTCGTACGAGGCCATGTAGTCGCGCAGCACCTCGGCCTGCAGGCCGCCCTGGATGCGGGTGACGTAGCCGCGCTCGACGGTCAGCGTGATCGGGTCGGTCACGTAGTCCTTCATCGGCAGCAGGATGTCGCCGCGGTCCAGCACCACCTGGCCGTTGCTGTGGCCTTCGTCGGGCCAGGTCAGCACGAAGCCGCTGGGCCAGTGGTCCCAGCGCCCCGGCTCGTCGACGAAGCCGTATTCGGAAATTGCCGGAAAGCTGCCCAGCCGGCATTGCAGGTCGGTGCCTGCCTGCGAGGTGATGCGCATCTGGCGCGCCTCGGCGATCCGCGCGGCGGCCGCGCGCACGCGGGCGCGGTCGGCCTCGGTCGGCACCAGGCGGCACAGGATCTCGGGCGGCTCGACCGCCAGCAGGATCTTGGTGCCGCCCTGCAGGATCTCGTGCTGCTCGGGCGAGAACAGCAGCGTCATCAGGTCCAGCACCAGGTCGCTGGCCTTGAGCGCGGCGATGGCGGCGGGGTTGCCGGTCAGCGGCGTGGTGCCCAGGTAGGCCAGCGAGTCGCGGCTGAGGGATTTCTCGCCGTTGACCGGCGGCAGATCCAGGCGGTTGACGCGCGCGCCCATGTCGCCGGCGGCGGCGATGGCGCAGCGCAGCGTCTGCGGATGGGTGTCGGCGCCGGTGAGCACGGTCACGGTCTGGCCGGCTTCGAGACGGGAAAGCGTGAGCACCTGTTTCCAGGCGCGGATCAGGTCGATGTCGCTGACGGGCATGGCGGACTCCTGTCCGGTAAGGGGGAAAAGGGGATTCAGCCGCGCGGTTCGAGGAAGTCGCCCAGCGCTTCGTGGAAGCCGGCCTCGTTGTCCCACGGGATCATGTGGCCGGCGGCGGGCACGCGCCGGTGCAGGGTGTCGGGCGCCAGGCCCTGCCATTCGGCCACGTCCTCGTCGCCGACCACGCCGCCGTTCTCGGCGGTCATCAGCAACTGCGGCACGCGCACATGCGGCAGGTCGGCATGGATGTCGTCGCGGCCGAAGTCCTCGAAGCTGCGCACGATGGCGGGCTCGTGGCAGGTGTGCAGCCATTGCGCGCGCAGGCGCCGCTGTTCCTCGGTCCAGGTGGGGCAGAAGGCGCGCATGGCCTCGGCGTCCATGCCGTGCGTGGCCTGGCGGATCGAGTCGACGTACCAGGCCAGCTTGGCGGGGTAGGGGCGGCGGCCCGGGCCGGAGACGGGCGGGTCGACGATGACCAGCCGCGTCAGGCCGGCCGGCTGGCCGCGGGCCGCGCGCACCGCGATGCGGCCGCCCATGGAATGGCCCATCAGCGCATAGCGCTGCAGGCCCAGCGCCTGCGCCAGCGCCAGCACGTCGGCGGCCTGCGCGTCCAGGCCGTAGTCCAGCCCGGGGTCGGCGCTGGACAGGCCGCGGCCGCGCACGTCCAGCACATAGGTGTCGTAGCGCTGGCCCAGGCGCTCGGCCACGAAACCCCAGGTGACCGCCGGGCTGGTGATGCCGGGGATCAGGATGAGCGCGTCGCGTTCGGCGCGCGCGCCGTCCGCGCCGCCGTAGCGCAGGTAGTGCTGGCGGATG
The DNA here is from genome assembly GCF_040084795.1 of Achromobacter sp. HNDS-1. NCBI lineage: Bacteria > Pseudomonadati > Pseudomonadota > Betaproteobacteria > Burkholderiales > Alcaligenaceae > Achromobacter > Achromobacter sp. HNDS-1. The sequence goes on along the minus strand of NZ_CP157584.1, from coordinate 385,635 downwards.
CCGTTGGCGTGGACGTTGGCGCCGTACAGGAAGGTGCTGGATGGTTGGCTCATGCCGTGCTCCGGGTGGGTCGATGCCAGGACGGGATCCGGCGGTCATCGCTTGCGCCGCGCAGGGCGCGGATCGAGCGTGATGACGTGAAGCGCGGATCCATCTTAGGGTTTTCGATAAATTAAAAAAACAGTGTAGACGCTCTATTCTTGCAAACAGCGAGGTGAATCGCAAAGCCGATGTTCATAGTGGTTTTTACCTATATGTGCATAAAAATGCACTGTTTTGGACGCAGGCAAACAGTTTCGGATCCACGATGGTGCGGTTTTCCATCTGGAAAAAATAGAGTGTATGCATAGAAAAGTAGGAGAGCCTCTTGTCTAAATCCCCCCGCATCGCCGTGATCGGCGCCGGCCTCGGTGGCGCCGCCACCGCCTCGCTCCTGCTGCAGGAAGGCTTCGACGTGCGCGTGTACGAACAGGCGCCGAGTTTTTCGCGGCTGGGCGCCGGTATCCACGTCGGTCCCAACGTCATGAAGATCCTGCGCCGCATCGGCATCGAGGACGCGCTCAACGCCCAAGGGTCGCACCCCGACTATTGGTACAGCCGCCACGGCCTGACCGGCGACGTGCTGGCGCGGATTCCGCTGGGCGACTACGCCGTCAAGACCTACGGCGCGTCGTACCTGACGGTGCACCGCGGCGACTTCCACGCCCTGCTGATCGAGGCGCTGCCCGAACGCGTGATGGCGTATTCCAAGCACCTGGTCGGCGTCACCGACCGCGGCAACGACGTCGAGATGCGCTTTGCCGACGGCAGCGTCGAGCACGCCGACATCGTGATCGGCGCCGATGGCGTCAATTCCCACATCCGCGAGGCGCTGCTGGGGCCCGAGCCCCCCAAGTACGCCGGCTACCTGGCCCATCGCGCGGTGTTCCCCACGCCCGAGGTCAAGGCCGGGATGCTGCCGTTCGACGCCTGCGTGAAGTGGTGGACCGATGACCGCCACATGATGACGTACTTCGTCACCAGCAAGGCCGACGAGCTCTACTACGTGACCGGCGTGCCGGTCGAGCAATGGGACCTGAACGACCGCTGGCTGCCCAGCAGCAAGGACGAAATGCGCGAGGCCTTCCAGGGCTGGCATCCCACGGTGCAGGCGCTGATCGACGCCACCGTCGAGGTGACCAAGTGGTCGCTGCTGGAGCGCGACCCGCTGCCGCTGTGGAGCCGCGGCCGCCTGGTGCTGCTGGGCGACGCCTGCCACCCCATGAAACCGCACATGGCGCAGGGCGCGGCCATGGCCATCGAGGACGGCGCGATGCTGGTGCGTTGCTTCAAGGAAGTGGGGGCGCATAATCACGAACTGGCTTTCGCGCTGTACGAAGCCAACCGCGCCGAGCGCGCCAGCAAGGTGCAGCGCATTTCGCACGACAACACCTGGCTGCGGACCAATGAGGACCCGAGCTGGTGTTTCGGCTACGACGTGTTCAGCGAGCCGCTGGTCGAACCGAAGGCCAAGGCGGCGGCCTGACGCACCCGCTGTCCTTCCTACACCAGACCTTCGCCACGCACACCATGGGACATCCCGCCAACACCCCGCCCGCCGCCGAGCCGATCGGCCTGAAGGTCAACGGCAGCGTCGTGCGCGTGGCGGCGCCGCCGACGACCTCGCTGCTGCTGGTGTTGCGCAACGATCTGGCGCTGAATGGACCGAAGTACGGCTGCGGCCTGGGCGAGTGCGGCGCCTGCACGGTGCTGATCGACGGCGTGGCGGCGCGCTCCTGTGTGATTCCGGTGAAGGCGGCGCAAGGGCGCGAGGTCACCACGCTCGAAGGGCTGGGCACGCGCGAGCGGCCCGGGCCGACGCAGCGCGCCTTTATCGAATGCCAGGCGGCCCAGTGCGGCTATTGCCTGAACGGCATGATCATGACGGTCGAGGCGCTGCTGCGCCGCGACCCGGCGCCGTCCGAGCAGGCGCTGCGCAGCGAGCTGCATCACAACCTGTGCCGCTGCGGCACGCATGTCGAGATCATGCAGGCGGCGCTGCGCGCGGTGCAATTGCGGGCCGAGGCGGCGCCGCGCGGGGCCGAAGGGGCTGGCGCATGAGCGCGTTGCTGCCCGAGGCCTCGGCGGGCGCCATCGCGCCGCCGTCCGATCTGCTGCATGGACTGGCCCTGCGCCCGCCCGTGGCCCGCTGGGACGGCGCGCGCTATCGCGGCAGCGCGCTCGACAGCGTGAACCTGGGGGAAGCGCGAGCCCAGGCGGGCGTGGTGGCCGTGGTGCGGCGGGAGCACTTTGTCGGCGTGGTGGCGGTGACGCCGGCGCATGCGCGGCAGGCGCTGGCCTGCATGGCGCCCGTGTGGCGCGGCGATGGTCCGCCCGCGCGCGAGGAGACCGCCGCCCCTTTGGAAGAGAATTCGGACGGCCATCGCGAATATCTATGGCGATCCGCTGAAACCGCTTCCGGCGCGCGCGTCGCGGCGTGGTGCCTGGACGGCCGCCTGACGCTGTGGCTGCCGCCGCCGGCGGCCGCCTCGCAGGCCTGGCTGCGGCGCGAGCTGGCGGCGCTGATGGACTGTTCCGGGCACGCGGTGCGGCTGGCCGACTGGCCGCAGGGCGCGGCCGAAGCCGGCCTGCCGCCGCACGCGCTCGATCTGCTGGACGCCGCCGCCGACGCCGCGCTGCTGTCCGAGGCGGTGGGGCGGCCCGTGTGCGTGGCCTGCCGGCCAGCGGCCGCGGCCACCCTGGCGTTGCGCGAAGCGGATCTGGCGGCGGGCCCGGCGCTGCGTTCGCGCCACCCCTGGGCCGTGCGTCCCAGCCTGGCGCGCCTGCTGGCGCGGCCTGGTCACGCCCAGGCCTGCGGCCAGGCCACGGTGCGGGGCGACAGCCCGGTGCTGGCGCCGGCGGCATCGCGGGATCTGCCGCATGCCAGTGTCGATGAATTGAACGCGGCCCAGGTGTTCGCCGGCGAAAGCCTGTGGCACGAGCGGGCGCTGGCGGCGGGCGAGGATCCGGTGGACTGGCGGCTGCGGCACATGGCCGATGATCGCGGCCGCGAACTGGCGCGCCAGGTAGTGGAACAGGCGCAGGCGGCCACGGCGCGGGACGCTACGTCGGCCGCCGACGGCCTGCTGCGCGGCACCGGCCTGGCCACGGCGCAGGTCCGCTGCGAGGCCGAGGATGGTTCGGCGCAGATGGTCTGGAGCGCCTGGGTGGCCGACGTGGCGATCCAGCCCGCCACCGGGCGCATCGAGGTGACGCGCGTCGTCGCCGGCCACGACAGCCAGGACCTGCGCGCGGCGCAAGGCGCGACCACGCGCCTGACCATCACGCGCCAGCAACCCGAGCGGCTGGCCGATGCCCGCCGCCTCATTGCCGGCCCGGCGGCGTTCGACGATTGGCGCGGCGCCGAACCGATGCCGCTGACCGCGGGCTCGGACGCGGTCGCCATCGCGGCGCCGGACGTGCCCGGCCCGTTGCGTGAAGGGCGTCTGGACGTGGATGGCGTGCTGACGCTGCCCGCCGCCGCCGCCATCGCCAACGCCATCCAAGACGCCACCGGCGTGCGCCTGCGGCAGGCGCCGTTCGACGCCGGCCAGTTGCGCCTGGCGCTGGCGGACCGGCGCGCGGCCGGCGGGAAGGGCGCATTGCGCCGGGGCTGGGGCTGGCTGGCGGCCGGCGCGGCCGGACTGGCGGCCATGGCCACCGCGTTGTGGCCGCTGAAGCCGGCGCTGCCGCTGACGGCCGGGCCCGACGCTTCTTTGTATTCGGCGCAGGCAATCGAGCGCGGCCGGCTGGTGGCGGCGGCCGGCGACTGCGTGGCCTGCCACACCGCGCCGGGCGGCGCGCGCAACGCCGGCGGCCTGGCGCTGGAGACGCCGTTCGGCGTCATCTATTCCACCAATATCACCCCGGATGCGCAGACCGGCATCGGCCGCTGGTCATACGCGGCCTTCGAACGCGCGATGCGCCAGGGCATCCACCAGGACGGCCGCCAGCTGTATCCGGCGTTTCCCTACACGGCCTATGCCAAGCTCAGCGACGCCGACCTGCAGGCGCTGTACGGCTACCTGATGTCGCAGCCGGCTGTGGCCACGACGCCGCCGCGCACCGAGCTGGGCTTTCCGTTCAACCTGCGGCCGCTGCTGGCCGGCTGGAACCTGCTGTTCCACGATCCCAAGCCATTCACGCCGGATCCCTCGCAGGACGCCGAATGGAATCGCGGCGCTTATCTGGTGGAAGGCGTGGGCCATTGCGCCGCCTGCCATTCGCCGCGCAACGCGCTGGGCGCGGAGAAGGGGGGACTGGCCTACCTGGCCGGCGGCCAGGCCGAGGGCTGGAACGCGCCGGCGCTGAACCAGCTCGCCACGGGCGAGCGGGCCTGGTCGGGCGAGGAGCTGTTCCAGTACCTGCGCACCGGCTATTCGCCGCGCCATGGCGTGGCCGCGGGCCCCATGGCGCCCGTGATCCATGGGCTGGCCGAACTGCCAGCCAGCGACCTGAAGGCCATCGTCACCTATCTGCTGGCGGTGCCGGGGCGGACGCCGTCGGCGGCGCGCGCGACGGCCACGGCTACTGCCACGGTTACGGGCACGGCTACGGGCACGGCTACGACCACGGTTACGGCCACAGCCACAGCCAAGGCAAGCGCCGCCACGTCGGCCAGCGTCGTCGCCGCCCCGGCGGCCACGACCGCAACTGCCGCCGCCATCACCGCGGTCCCCGCCCCCGCCGCCGTCAGCGAGGCCATCACGCTGCGCCGCGCCAGCGGCGAACGCATCTACCAGAACGCCTGCGCCGTCTGCCATGAAGCCGGCAGCGGGCCGACCCTGTTCGGGGTTAAGCCCCTGCTGGGCCAGAACACCAATCTGCACGCCGCATCGCCGGACAACCTGATCCAGGTGATCCTCCACGGCATCCAGGCCCCGGCCGACGATGCCCTGGGCTACATGCCGGCGTTCGGCAACAGCCTGGACGACAGGCAGATCGGCGATTTGATCGACTATTTGCGCGCGCGGTTCGCGCCGGAGGAAGAGGCTTGGCCAGTTGACACGACGACCATAGGCAAGCTGCGCCAGCACGCGCAGCCGCAGTAAGGGGAAGACGGGGCGGCGGTTCGCGATCCATGGCGGATCCGGCCGCGCCTCGCGACACAACATCGCGCGCATCGGTTTTCCATCGACGCCTGCCCGGCGCCGAGGGGCGTTGCTGCATCCCCCATCCGTGGGGGCGGCCACGTACCGGACCGGGGCCGACGCCCGTATCGGGCCCGGACCCCGCGCGCGACACACAAAGGGAATCACGCATATGTCAGCTTCATTCATCACGGTGGAACAAGGCATCAAGACCGCCGGTGTCGGCAAGTTCCAGTACCGGCTGTTCATGATCTTCGGCCTGGTCTGGCTGGCCGACGCCATGCAGGTGCTGTCGATCGGCTTCAGCGCGCCTTCGATCGCCCGCACCTTCGGCATCCCGGTGCCCGAAGCCCTGCAGACCGGCACCGCGTTCTTCGTCGGCATGCTGATCGGCGCCTTCGCCTTCGGCCGACTGGCCGACCGCATCGGCCGCCGCCCGGTGCTGATGATGGCCGTGGTCATCGACGCCTGCGCCGGCGTGGCCTCGGCCTTCGCGCCGGACTTCGCCTGGCTGCTGTTGCTGCGCTTCGTCACCGGCATCGGTGTCGGCGGCACGCTGCCGGTGGACTACACCATGATGGCCGAGTTCCTGCCGAGCGAACGCCGCGGCCGCTGGCTGGTGCTGCTGGAGTCGTTCTGGGCCCTGGGCACCATCTGCCTGGCGCTGCTGGCCCTGGCCGCGCTGTCGTGGGGCGACGATGCCTGGCGCGTGATCTTCTTCGTCACCGGCCTGCCGGCGCTGATCGGCGTGGTGCTGCGCTTCTACATTCCCGAGTCGCCGATGTACCTGAACCGCAACGGCAAGTCGGGACAGGCGCGCAAGGTGCTCGAGCGCGTGGCCCGTGTCAACGGACGTCCGACCGACATCCCCGAGCTCAAGCCGGAATTGCATGAGCGCAAGCCGCTGTCGGCGCTGTTCTCGAACACGCTGCGCCGCCGCAGCATCGCGCTGTGCCTGGCCTGGGCGCTGATTTCCATCGCCTACTACGGCGTGTTCGTCTACCTGCCGATCAAGCTCAGCAGCCAGGGCTTCGCCTTCATGCGCGGCCAGGAATTCCTGGTGCTGCTGGCGCTGGTGCAGTTGCCGGGCTTCGCGCTGTCGGCCTATGGGGTGGAACGCTGGGGCCGCAAGCCGACGCTGGTGGGCTTCCTGATCCTGAGCGCGGTGGGCTGCATGTTGTACAGCCTGGGTACCTCCAGCTTCCTGGTGATCGGCTCGACGCTGCTCATGAGCTTCGCGCTGCTGGGCACCTGGGGCGCGCTGTACGCCTTCACGCCCGAGGTCTATCCGACCGACCTGCGCGCCAGCGGCATGGGCCTGGCGGGCGCGGTGGCGCGCTTTGGCGGCCTGTTCGCGCCGGCCATCATCGCGCCCATCATGGCCACCCACTTCACGCTGGCGCTGGCGGTGCTGGCGGCGATGCTGCTGGCCGCGGCCCTGTCGATCCGGGCGGTCGATGTCGAGTCGCGCAACCGCGCGCTGGACTGATTCACCCGGGGAGGGCAAGGCTTATCCGGGCGGACGCGCGCCGCCCGGATGCCGGTTTTCCATACGCCGGCTTTCCCTATGCCGGCTGTCCCTATGCCGGCGGTCCCTATCTATACCGGTTGCCTCTATGCCAGCCGCACGGATGCCGGAAGCCGGCTTGCCCCTCGTCCATGCGCCGACCGCCGGCAGGCCTCATTCGCCGGCGTCGCCGTCGATCATCTTGCGCAGCAGGAATTCCAGCGCCACGCGCTCGGCGGGATTGAGCGTGCCATAGGTGCTTTCGGTGATCTGCAGGGCGAAGGGTTCCATCTTGCGCACCAGCTCCTGGCCCACCGGGGTCAGGTTGATCACCACCTTGCGGCGGTCGTGCGGGTCGTGGTCGACCCGCACCAGCTCGCGCTGCTTGAGCCGGTCCACCACGCCGCGCACCGTGGCCTGGTCGATGACCGTGGCCTTGACGATATCCGCCAGCGAACTGCCCTGGTTGTCGCGCACCGAGCACAGCACGACGAACTGCGCCGCGGTCAGCTGCGAGTCGGGGATGTACTGCTGGAACAGGGCGGTATGCCGTTGGTACACGCGCCGCAGCAGGTGCCCAATCTGGTCGGAGAACAAATAGCTGTCCTTGTCGGGGGCGGACTTGTTTTTCACATTTCGCATAAGCCTATCCGAAGCCATACCCTGGGTACGATGATCTATCTCAATGGGATGTCCGGAAGTTTACGGGGCTTGCCGCCTTTGTGCCGACAGGGATCGGGTTTTTCGCAGCGCCGCGGGGCTGTCGCCCGATCAACGGGCCGCGGCCTCGCGGGCGCCGCCACGCCAGCGGTTCACCAGCACCAGCAACGCGGTGGCGAGCAGCAGCACGGTGGCGGTGGCGATGACCGCCGCGTAGCCCGCGTCGAACGCGTCGCGGGCCAGCCGCGCCAGCGCGGCGCCTGTGTCGCTGGACAGGCCCTCGGCCACCACCAGCGCTTCGTCCAGGCTGTCGCGCGCCGCACCCGCCCCGGCTGCCGGCAGGCCGGCGGGCACGTCGAGCGTGTGCGCGTAGACGCCCGACAGGATCGAGCCCATCAGCGTCACGCCCAGCGCGCCGCCCAGTTCATACGACACTTCCTCGATCGACGCGGCCATGCCGGCGCGCTCGGGCGTGGCGCTCTGCATGATGGTGCTGGACGCGGCGGTCATGGTGGCGCCGATGCCCACGCCCAGCACGCACAGGCTGGCGATCTGCGCCGCCAGCGCGCCGTCGTAGCTGAACAGGTAGCCGCCCATGCCCAGGCCGGACACCAGCAGCGAGACGAACAGCAGGCGCGCGCTGCCCACCTTCGGCAGCAGCCAGCCGGCCAGCGGGCCGGCGATGAACGCGGCCAGCGGCAGCGGCAGGATGTAGAGCGCGGCCTGGATCGGCGACATGCCCAGCACCAGTTGCAGGCGCTGGCTGAACACCAGCTCCATGCCGAGCAGCGCCGCCGCCGCGAACAGCGCCGAGGCCACCGCCGAACTGAAACTGCGGTTGCGGAAGATGGCGAAGTCGATCAGCGGATGGGGCCGCGCGCGCTGGCGCCGGGCGAAGATGAACAGCATCGCGGCGCCGCCGGCGCAGGCCAGCGCGGCGTCCAGCCAGGACGGCTGGGCGCGGCCCAGCTCCTTGAGCGCATAGGCGGTCAGGATCAGGCCGACCATCACCTGCAGCGAGCCGACCAGGTCCCAGGGGCGCTGGCGGTCCGGCTGGCCGGCCGGGATGTAGCGGCGCGCCAGCGGCAGCGCCAGCAGCACGATCGGCAGGTTGATCAGGAACACCGAGCCCCACCAGAAATGTTCCAGCAGGATGCCGCCGATGACCGGACCGAGCGCCGCGCCGCCCGAGGCCACCGAGGCCCAGACGCCGATGGCGATGGCGCGCTCGCGCTCGTCGGCGAAGGTCAGGCGCAGGATCGACAGCGTGGCCGGCATCATCATGGCCGCGCCCACCGCCAGCAGCGCGCGCGCCGCGATCAGCGCCGCCGGGTTGGGTGAATAGGCCGCCGCCAGCGAGGCCGCGCCGAACACGGCCAGGCCCATCATGAACAGGCGCTTGTGGCCCAGCCGGTCGCCCAGTGTGCCCATGCCCAGCAGCAGGCCGGACACCACCAGCGCATAGATGTTGACGATCCAGAGCTTGGACGAGGCCGTCACGCCCAGTTCGTGCGTGAGCCGAGGCAGGGCGGTGTACAGCACGGTCATGTCGACCACGATCAGCAATAGGGCGCTGGAAACGATGGCCAGCACCAGCCAGCGGCCCGGCGCGGCGACAGCGGGGGAAAGATTGCGCTGCGTCATGCATTTACTCCTCTAACGCCGGACATTTTCGATCTATGAAGCATGGATAAGAAGTTGGAATCCATCTATAAAATAGATGTATCGGTGGCGGCTCCGTCGCCCCGTGCGGCCGACAACCGTTTTGAAGGCTTGCCTGGCCACGACTGGAGACAACCATGCACTGGACCCTGGAACAACTGCGGCACTTCGTGGCGGCGGCGGACGCCGGCTCGTTTTCGGCGGCGGCGCGCCAGGTGGGCCGGGCGCAATCGGCCGTCAGCACCTCGCTGGGATTGCTGGAAGCGGACCTGGGGGTGGAATTATTCGACCGCTCGCGCCGCAATGCCACGCTGACCCGGGCCGGTGAAGTGCTGTTGCAGGAGGCGCGCGAGCTGTTGCGCCAGGCGGCGGGACTGGAGCAGCGCGCGCTGTCATTTGCGGCCGGGCAGGACGCGCACCTCAGCCTGGCGCTGGACGAGGCCTTGCCCGATCGGGTGCTGGGCGCGCTGGTGAAGGAGGTCTCGGCGCGCTTTCCCGCGCTGGAACTGACCCAGCTGAACGGCACGGCCACCGAAGTGGCGGACTATGTCTCGCAGGGGCGCGCCAGCGTGGCGTTCCATTACGATCGCGGCGATCCGGGCGCGGCCTTCGCCCATCGCTACCTGGGCGACGTGGGACAGGGCATCTTCGTGGCGCGCGACCATCCGCTGGCCGCGTTGCCCGAAGTCACGCGCAACGATCTGGCGCGCCATCGTCAACTGGTGATGCGGATGGAGGGGGTGGAGGATGTGGTGATGAGTCCGTCGGCGTGGCGTTCAGACAGTTTCTACAGCATCGCCGCCATGGCCGTGGATGGCTTGGGCTGGGCCATTCTGCCGCTGAACATCGCCGAGTACGAGGGCTACCGCGAGGACCTGGCCAATGTGCCGTGCGTCGGCCTGTCGCTGCCGCCGCTGTCGGTGCGCACGCTCTGGCTGCAGGGCCGGACGCCGACCGCCACCGAGCGCTGGATCCAGGATCGCATGGAGCAACTGCTGCATCCGGCGGCCTGAGCGGGCCGGGGCGGCCGGGCGGCCGGCGCTGGCCGCCTGCGGAAGGCGACCGCAGCGGCGGCCCGAGACCGGACGTGTCAGGCCTTCTTGCGATACACCAGCACCGGCGTGGTGGAGTGCGCCAGCACCTTCTGCGTCTGGCTGCCCAGCACCACGGCGGCCATGCCGCGCCGGCCGTGCGAGGCCATGGCGATCAGGTCGCAATGGCGTTCGCGGGCGGTGTCGATGATGGCCTGATAGGGATCCTCGTGGGTGGCGCGCAGCGTTTCGCAGGGCACGCCGGCCTCGCGCGCCTGGGTGGCGGCGGCGCTCAAGAGGCGTTCGGCCTGGGCGCGGATCTGGTCCTGGTAGTCGCTCAGGCTGTGGGCCACTTGCGCCGCGCCCATGGCGAAGACGTGGAAGGGTTCCTCGACGGTGAGGATGGTGGCCTTGGCGCCCAGCGACTTGGCCAGATCAAGGCTTTCGACCAGCGCTTCCGAGGACAATTGCGAGCCGTCCGTGGGAATGAGAATGTGCTTGTACATGGTGTCTCCCGTGTTTGTGCAGCGGCCGTCGCGACTTGCGACGGTTACGTAACACTGTATCGGTCGGGAGAGGGCGGCGACTTGAGCGGGATCAAACCTTGCGCAGCGTCAAACCGCCCCGCGCGGTCCCGCGTCAGCTCAACAGCGCCGCGACCAGGTCGCCGCCCGCGCGGTCGCTTTCGCTGAAATCGAGCGCCGTCTGCACGTGTTCCAGGTGCTCGTCCATCAGCGCGCAGGCGCGGTCGACGTCGCCGGCGCGGGCCGCTTCGATGAAGGCGTGGTGCTCGCGCGATGAGCAACTGGCGTCGTGCGAGCTCTGGTACAGCACGGTGATCACGGCGCTGCGCGCCGACAGCTCGCGCAGCATGCCGGTCAGCACCGAATTGCCGACGGCCTCGGCCAGCAGGATGTGGAAGTCGCCCAGCAGGCGGTTGCGGGCCTGCACGTCGCCGCTTTCGACCGCGGCGCGCTCCTGGGCCAGGTGGGCGTCGATGCGGCGGTAGTCGGCCGCCGTGGCGCGGGTGACGAACTCGCGCGCCAGCGCGGCCTCGAGGATGCGGCGCACCGCGTAGACCTCGCGCGCCTCGTTGGCGTCGGGCTTGCTGACGAAGGCGCCCTTGTCGGGCACGATGTTGATCAGCTTGTCCTTGGACAGCATCAGCAGGGCCGCGCGAATCTTGGTGCGGCTGACCTTGTAGACGCGCGCCAGCGCCTCTTCGCGCAGGCGGGTGCCGGGCGGCAACCGGTGCGCCACGATGGCGGCGGCGATGGCCTTGGCGATATCGTCGGCGCTGGGATCGGCGGAAACTTCCTGGGTCATGAAGCGCGGGGCGGAAAGACTGTATGGGCAGCCAGTCTATCAAAATCCCGGGCTGGCAACATTTATTGCATACGAAAATTGTTGGCGGGCCCTTGAGCCTGCACGGGCATTTGTGCCGGATTCCGCATAATCGCCTCGAAAAGCATGATCAATCGCATGAAGATCTTGGCGTATCCTGCTTGCCATCCCGATTCAGGGTCGGTACCTGCACATGCGGTCGCCGGCCGGCGATCATCCGCGTTCATCTGGAATTCCCCATGCCCACTGGCCTTTCGTCCGCGTCGCAGCGCTTTCCCCGTCATGCCTTGCTCGACGGCCCCACCCCGATCCAGCGCCTGGCCGGGCTGGAGGCGGCCCTGGGCGCCGCGGCCAACGGCGTGCGCCTGTACGTCAAGCGCGACGACCACATGTCGCTGGGCGGCGGCGGCAACAAGCTGCGCAAGCTGGAGTTCCTGCTGGGCGAGGCGCGCGCGCAGGGCGCCGATACCGTGGTGACGGTCGGCGGCCTGCAATCGAACCATGCGCGCCTGACGGCGGCGGCCGCGGCCCGCGCGGGCATGGCTTGCGAGCTGGTGCTGGGCCGGGTGGTGCCGCGCGACGACGTCGATTACGAGGAAAACGGCAACATGCTGCTGAACCGCCTGTTCGGGGCGACGGTGCATGCGCTGCCGGTGGGCGCCGATGCCATGGCGGCGGCGCTGGAGCGGGTGCGCGCGCTGGAGCTGGCCGGGCGCCGCGTCTACCTGGCGCCGCTGGGCGGGTCGACGCCCGTCGGCGCGCTCGGTTACGCCGCCTGCGCGTTGGAGATCCTGGCGCAGTCGCGTGAACTGGGGGTGGACTTCGCTCGCATCGTGGTCGCCAACGGCAGCGCCGGCACCCATGCCGGCCTGGCGGCCGGGGTGGTCGCGGCGGGCCTGCCCGCCAGCCGCGTGCAGTCCTTCACCACGCTGGCCGACGCGGAGGTCGCGCATGCCAAGACGGTCGACCTGACCGCCGCCACGCTGGCGCTGCTGGCGCAGGGCCAGGCGGACGACGTTGCGGCGCCGGCGCCCAACGACATCCTGGTCGATGGCAGCCAGCGCGGCCTGGCCTATGGCGTGCCCACGCCTGCCATGCTGGAGGCGGTCGGCCTGCTGGCGCGAAGCGAAGGGCTGCTGCTCGATCCGGTGTATTCCGGCAAGGCCTTCGCCGGCCTCCTGGCCGACGTGCGCGCCGGCCGCCACGCGCCGGGCAGCGACGTGCTGTTCGTGATGACCGGCGGCGCGCCCGGCCTGTACGCCTACAAGTCCGCGTTCCAATGAAAAAACGGGCCGGCCGCCGCGAGGCGACCGGCCCGTCCAGGACGGAGCCTGGGGGCGGCGTCAGTCCTTGGCCATCAGCCCCAGGTACTCGATCAGCCCCTTTTCCTTGACGTAGGTCGCCTGGGCCCAGGCCTTGTAGTCGGCGCTGTCGCGGTAGGCGGGTTCCTGGTTCAGCTGTTTCATGACATCGATGCTGGCCGGGTCGAACAGCGCCTTCTTGAAGGCGTCATGCAGCGTCTTGACCACCGCCGGGTCCATGCCCTTGGGGCCGGCCAGGCCGTAGGGCGAGGTCGATACGACCTTGTAGCCCAGCTCCTGCGCGGTCGGCACGTCGGGCCAGCGGGCGGTGCGCTTTTCGCCGAACGTCACCAGCAGCCGCATCTTGCCCGAATCGACGAACTGGTCCCAGCCGGTGGCGTCGCTTTGCGCCATCACGTGACCGCCCAACAGCGCCTGCTGCATGTCGGCGTTGCCCTTGTAGGGCACGTGGTTCAGCTTGACCTTGGCGTTGATGGCCACTTCCTCGATCAGCAGGTGCGGCGACGAGCCCACGCCGGTCGAGCCGTAGTCGATGGTGCCCGGATGCTGGCGCGCGGCCTCGATGTACTCGTTGAAGGTCTTGTAGGGCGAGTCGGCGCGCACCGTGAAGCCGAAGGTGTAGCCGGACAGGCCGATGATGAAGGTGAAGTCGTTGATCGGGTCCCATGAGGTCTTCTGCATGTACGGCATGCGCAGCATGGCTAGCGTGTACAGCGCGACGGTGTAGCCGTCGGGCTTGGCGGTGCGCGACATGGTCGCGGTGCCCAGCGTGCCGCCCGCGCCCGGGCGGTTCTCGACGATGACGGGCTGGCCCAGGTACTTGGACGCGTCCTGCGCCACGATGCGCAGGTGGCGGTCGGTGGAGCCGCCGGCCGGGAACGGCACGATCAGCGTGATGGGCTTGGTGGGAAAGGCGTTTTGCGCCGACGCCGCGGGCGCCAGCGCGCCGCCGGCCAGCGCCAGCAGCAGGGCGCCGAGGCAGGCGCGGCGCAGGGGTTGGTGGGCCATGGGGCTTGTCTCCGATGTGATTATGGTTTTGTGTGTCGTGGCTGTGTTGTGAGGCGCCGGTCAGCCGCGCAGGGCGACCTTGACCGGCAGTCGTTGCAGCGCCTCGCGCAACTGCTCCTTCAGCGGCGCGGGGGTGGCGGCGTCGGCTTCTACGGCGACGTCGGGCTGCGCGTCGGACAGCACGCGCAGCAGGGGACTATCCGGCGGCAGGCCGGCCTGTTCGAGGACGCGCTCGACCACGGCGCGCGCCGAGACCGCCGTCGCCAGGCGGCGCAGGTCGGGCTTGTAGATCTTGCCGACGTTGGTCATGGGCATCTGCTCGAGCACGATCACGCGCTTGGGCCGCGCCGGCGCCTCGTCGACGTGGGCGGCGGCGTAGGCGATCAGCTCGGCCTCGGAGACCTCGGCATCGTCGGCCAGGGTCACGAAGGCGATCGGCAGTTCGCCCGCGTACGGATCGGGCGCGCCCACCGCGGCGCAGATACGCACCGCCGGGTGCGAGGCCAGCGCATCCTCGATGGTCTTGGGATCGATGTTGTGGCCGCCGCGGATGATCAGGTCCTTGGCGCGGCCCTGCAGGTGCAGGCGGCCCTCGCTGTCCAGGTAGCCGACATCCCCGCTGATGAGCCAGCCGTCCTCGGTGAAGGCGCGCGCCGTGTCCTCGGGGTCGAGAAAGCCGGGGATCACGTTGGGCGACTTGAACAGCAGCATGCCGGCCTGCCCGGGCGGCAGGTCGCGCGCCGGCTGGCCGGCGGGCGCGTCCAGGCCGACCACGCGCACCTGCACATAGGGCAGCGGAAAGCCCACGCAGTTGACCGGAAATTGAGATCCGGGCGGCGTGATCGAGGTGATGCCGGCCATTTCCGTCATGCCCAGGCTTTCGTTCACGTGCAGGCCGAACAGGCGCTCGAAGCGCGCCGCCAGCTCCGCCGGCAACGGCGCGGCGCCGGTGCGGCAGTAGCGCAGCGACGAGATGTCGGCGCCGTCCAGCGGGATCTCGGCCAGCGCCGCCAGGATGGTGGGCACGCCCTGCAGCGAGGTGGCGCGGTGGCGCTCGACCAGCCGCCAGTAATTGCGCAGCACCTCGCGGTTGCGCAGCAGCAGCGTGGTCGGGATCACGGTCTGCACGCCGGCCGACAGCGCCGCCAGCGAGGCCGGCAGCACGCCCGCCACGTGGAATAGCGGATAGCCGTTGATGACCACGTCGCCGGGTCCCGCGCCCTGCAACTGCACCGCCGCCCAGGCCGTGAAGACCTGGTTGGCGTGGGTGTGGATGGCCAGCTTGGGCGCGCCCGTGGTGCCGCCGGTGTGGAAGTAGGCGGCCACGTCGTCGGCGCGGATCACGCGGCCGCTGACCAGCCGATCCGACGGCTGGTCAGCGCGCGCGCTGTTGAAGTCGAGCGCGAAGTCGGGCAGCGCCGGGCGTTGCGACGGCGGCTCGTCGTGCGGCGCGACGCGCAGCAGCGTGCGCAGCGTCGGCACCCGCTCGCGCAGGCGCAGGGCCTTGGACCAGGACTCGCATTCGGTGTCCGAGCCGTAGGCGATCAGCACCTTGGCGCCGGCCGTGGTCAGCAGCGAGGCCAGCTTGTCGTCGGTCAGCAGCGGGTTGAGCGGTTGCACGATGCCGGCGGCCTCGCCGCCCCACAGCGCCAGGTGGTATTCGAGGCAGCCGGGCAACAGCACGCCGACGGCGTCCGTCGGGCCCAGCCCCAGGCTGTGCAGCAGGTTGGCGGTCTGGTGGATGCCGGCCAGCAGGTCGTTGTAGCGCCAACTGATGGCCGGCTCGTCCGGATCGGCGCTGCGCAGGAAGGTCAGGGCCAGGCGGTCGCCGAAGGCGGCGGCCGAGTTGCGGAAGATCTCGTAGGTGCTTTGCACCGTCAGCGTCTCGGCCAGCGGCCGCGCCGCCAGGCGGCGCACGTCGTCGATGGTGCGTACCGGGAACGGCGCGGCGAAGGGCTGGCCCAGGGGCGCGGCGTTGGGTGCATCGATGGGTGAATCGATGGGTCGGTCTGTAGGGGCCTGCGTCATGATGCCGTCCTCGCCGCTTACGCCCGCCCCAGCGCGATGTAGCGCCGCAGGTGGTGGTCCTCGTCGCCCAGCTGGTGGTCGATCATGACCAGCCGCTTGGCGTAGTGCGCCAGCGGCAGCTCCCAGGTCATGCCGATGCCGCCGTGCAGTTGGATGCTTTCCTCGGCCACCAGCGTGCCGATGCGGCCGATGGTGTACTTGGCGGCCGACAGCGCGCGTTCGCGCGTGGCGCGGTCGGGGTGGTCGAGCGCGGCGGCGGCGTTGATGACCGCCGAGCGCGCCTGCTCGATCTCCAGCAGCACGTCGGCCATGCGGTGCTGCAGCGCCTGGAAGCTGCCGATCGGCACGCCGAACTGGCGCCGCGTGCGCAGGTATTCCAGGGTCGCGTCGCGGGCGCAGTCCATCGCGCCCACGGCCTCGGCGCACAGCGCCAGGATGCCGCGGCCGGTGGCGTGTTCCAGCAGCGCATGGCCGGCGCCGGCCTCGCCCAGCAGGCTGTCGGCGCCCAGCGCCACGTTCTCGAACGTGAGTTCCGCGGCGCGGCCGCCGTCGATCAGGTCGTAGCCGCGCGCCGTCACGCCCGGGGTGCCGGCGCTGACCAGGAACAGGCTGATGCCGGATTCGTCGTCCTCGGCGCCGCCGGTGCGCGCCGACACCAGGAACAGGTCGGCATGCTCGCCCCCCGTCACCACGGCCTTGGCGCCATTCAGCGCCCAGCCGTCGCCGCTGCGCTCGGCGCGGGTGCGCACGTCGTTCAGGGCGTAGCCGGAGGTGGGCTCGGCCGCGGCCAGCGCGGCGGTGATGCCGCCCGCGATCAGGCCGTCCAGCGCCTCGCGCTGCGCCGGGCTGCCGGCGCGGGCGATGGCGCTGCCGACCATCAGCGCGTCAAGGAAGGGTTCCAGCACCAGGCCGCGGCCCAGTGCCTCGAACACCACGCTGATGTCAAAGCCCGCGCCGCCCAGCCCGCCGTGTTCCTCGGCGAACAGCGCGCCGATGGCGCCCAGTTCGGCATACCGGCGCCAGAACTCGGGGTTGTAGCCCTGCGCCATCTTGGCGTGGCGTTCGCGCGTGGCGAAGTCGTATTGTTCGGCGACAAAGCGGCGCAGCATGTCGGAAAGCATGCGCCGGTCTTCGGTGTGTTCAAAGTTCATGGCCGGCCTTTATAGTCCCAGGATCATCTTGGAGATGATGTTCTTCTGGATTTCGTTGGAGCCGCCGAAGATCGACAGCTTGCGGTTGTTGAAGTACTGCGCCGCGGCGCTGTCGGCGCCTTCCGGGCCGATGGGCGCGGCGTTGTAGCCGTCGTGCAGGGCCTCGGCCACGAACGGGCGGGCGTAGGGGCCCATGGCGCGGCGGTTCAGCGCGGTGATCTCCTGGCGGATCTGGGTGCCGCGGATCTTCAGCATCGAGCTTTCGGCGCCGGGCGCGCCGCCGCCGGCCACCGCCGCCACCACGCGCAGGTTGGTGGTGCGCATGTTGGCCAGTTCGATCTCCACGCGCGCCAGGCGCGCGGCGAAGTCGGGATCCTCGGCCAGCGGGCGGCCGTTCTTCTTCTGGCTGGCGGCCACCGCCTTCAGGCGTTCCAGCGCGGCGGTCGACTGGCCGACGCCGGCGATGTTGGTGCGCTCATAGGTCAGCAGGTACTTGGCGCAGGTCCAGCCGCGGTTTTCCTCGCCCACCAGGTTCTCGACCGGCACCCGCACGTCCGAGAAGAACACCTCGTTGACTTCATGCTCGCCGTCCAGCGTGATGATGGGGCGCACCTGCACGCCCGGGCTGGCCATGTCGATCAGCAGGAAGCTGATGCCTTCCTGGCGCCGGCCCTCGTTCGAGGTGCGCACCAGGCAGAAGATCATGTTGGCGTACTGGCCCAGCGTGGTCCAGGTCTTCTGGCCGTTGACGACGTAGTGGTCGCCGTCGCGCACGGCGGTGGTCTTGACCGAGGCCAGGTCCGAGCCGGCGCCGGGTTCGGAATAGCCCTGGCACCACCAGTCCGAGCCGTCCAGGATGCGCGGCAGCCAGTGGCGCTTCTGCGCCTCGTTGCCGTACTTGATCAGCACCGGCCCCAGCATGCTCAGGCCGAACGGCACGATGCGCGGCGCGCCGGCCAGCGCGCACTCGTTGTCGAAGATGAACTTCTGCGTGGCGCTCCAGCCGGTGCCGCCGTATTCCACCGGCCAGTGGCTGGCCAGCCAGCCCTGGCGGTTGAGGATGGCGTGCCATTCGACCATGTCGGCGCGCGCCAGCAGCTTGCCCTGCGTGACCTTGGCCGACAGCCGCGCCGGCAGGTTGGCGGCCAGGAAGGCGCGGACCTCGTCGCGGAAGGCGTTTTCTTCGGGGGTGAATTCCAGATCCATCGGGCGATTCCTCAGTAGATTTCGAACAGGCCGGCCGCGCCCATGCCGCCGCCCACGCACATGGTGACGACGGCGTAGCGCGCGCCGCGGCGGCGGCCTTCCAGCAGCACGTGGCCGGCCAGGCGGGCGCCGGTGACGCCGAACGGGTGGCCCAGCGCGATCGAGCCGCCGTTCACGTTCAGCCGCTCCATCGGGATGCCCAGGCGTTCCTGGCAGTACAGGGCCTGCGAGGCGAAGGCTTCGTTCAGTTCCCACAGATCGATGTCGTCGACCTTCAGGCCGTGGCGCGCCAGCAGCTTGGGCACGGCGTAGACCGGGCCGATGCCCATTTCATCGGGTTCGCAGCCGGCGATCGCCAGGCCGCGGAACGCGCCCAGCGGGCGGATGCCGGCGCGTTGCGCCTCGGCCGCTTCCATCAGCACGCAGGCGGCGCCGCCGTCCGACAGCTGCGAGGCGTTGCCGGCGGTCACGAACTGGTCCGGGCCGCGCACCGGCGCCAGCTTGGCCAGCGCCTCGTAGGTGGTGCCCGGGCGGTTGCAGGTGTCGTGGTCCACCGTGACCTCGCGTTCGGACACGGCGCCGGTGGCGCGGTCGGTGACGGCCATGGTGGTGGTGACGGGGATGATCTCCTCGCGGTAGCGGCCGGCGGCCTGGGCGGCCTCGGTGCGCGCCTGGCTCTGCGCGGCGAAGCGGTCCTGCGCCTCGCGGCTGATGCCGTAGCGCGCGGCGACGATGT
This sequence comes from Achromobacter sp. HNDS-1, assembly GCF_040084795.1. Classification (NCBI taxonomy): domain Bacteria; kingdom Pseudomonadati; phylum Pseudomonadota; class Betaproteobacteria; order Burkholderiales; family Alcaligenaceae; genus Achromobacter; species Achromobacter sp. HNDS-1. The sequence continues at coordinate 366,851 of NZ_CP157584.1, read as the reverse complement.
CGGCGGTCTCGATCATGGGCAGGTACAGCTCGGGCTTGTTGGCCACGATCCACGGGTCCATGCCGCTGACGCCGTCGTCGCGGGTGCGGATCTGCGACACCAGCTCGACGCCGCCGGCGATGACGGCGGGCGCGCCGTCCATGACGATGCGCGCCGCGGCCGAGGCGATGGCCTGCAGGCCCGAGGCGCAATAGCGGTTGACGGTGGCGCCGCCGACGCTGACCGGCAGGCCGGCGCGGATCACCGCCTGGCGGCCGATGTTGCGGCCGGTGGCGCCCTCGGGGTAGCCGCAGCCGATGAAGGCGTCCTCGATCAGGGCGGGGTCGATGCCGCTGCGTTCGACCGCGGCGCGCACCGCGTGGGCTGCCAGGGTCGGCCCGGCGATCAGGTTGAATTCGCCGCGCTGCGCCTTGGTGATGGGCGTGCGGGCGGTGGAGACGATGACGGCTTCGCGCATATCGGTTTCCGTTGGGTGAGTGGGGTCAGGCGGCCTGGTTCAGGCTGGCGAAATCGCGGCCGGATTCGGCCAGTTCCTCCAGCAGCGGCGACGGCTTCCAGAACGCGGGGTCTTCCTTGGCAAAGGCGCGGATGTCGGCCAGCACGTTGGCCAGCCCGACGCGGTCGGCGTAGTGCATCGGCCCGCCGCGATAACGCGGAAAGCCATAGCCCGACAGGAACACCATGTCGATGTCCGAGGGCCGCAGCGCGATGCCCTGGTGCAGCACGTTGGCGGCCTCGTTGATCATGGCCGCCAGGTAGCGGCGCTGGATGTCCTCGGCGCTGAACGGACGGGGCGTCACGCCCGCGCGCTGGCGCTCGGCGTCGATGATCGCCAGCACTTCCGGATCGGGCGTGCCCTGGCGGGCGCCATCCGGATACAGGTAGAAGCCGCGGCCGGTCTTCTGGCCGAACCAGCCGCGCTCGCACAGGCGGTCGGGGATCTGCACGTAGCGCAGCGCCGGGTCGCGGGTGGCGGCGCGGCGCTTGCGCGTGGCCCAGCCGATGTCGCCGCCGGCCAGGTCCACCATCTGGTACGGACCCATGGGATAGCCAAAGTCGCGCACCGCCGCGTCGATCTCGTAGGGCGAGGCGCCGTCCTCCATCATCATGTCGGCCGCCTGGCGATGCACCGCCAGGATGCGGTTGCCGATGAAGCCGTCGCAGACGCCGGCGCGCACCGGGATCTTGCGCAGGCGGCGCGCCAGCTCGAAGCCGGTGGCGACGGTGTCGGCGGCGGTCTGGCGGCCCACCACCACCTCCAGCAGCTTCATGATGTTGGCGGGCGAGAAGAAGTGCAGGCCCAGCACATCGGCGGGGCCGCGCGTGGCCTGGGCGATGCGGTCCACGTCCAGGTAAGAGGTATTGGTGGCCAGCACCGCGCCCGGCTTGGCGACGCGGTCAAGCTGCGCGAACACGGCCCGCTTGACATCCATGTCCTCGAACACGGCCTCGATGATCAGGTCGGCTTCGCCCAGCGCGGCATAGTCGGTGGCGCCGGTGAAGCGCGCCAGCCGGGCCGCGCGCTCGTCGGCGCTCATGCGGCCCTTGCCGACCAGCAGGTCGTAGACGTGTTCGACCCGCTGGCGGCCGCGCGCCAGCGCGGCCTCGTCCTGTTCCACCATGACCACCGGCAGGCCCGCGTCCAGCACCGCCACGGCGATGCCCGCGCCCATGGTGCCGCCCCCGATCACGCCGACGCTGTCGAGCCGGCGCGGCTTGGCCTGCTTCAATTCAGGGATCTTGGCGGTCTCGCGTTCGGCGAAAAAAGCGTGGATCAGGCCGGCGCGCTGCGGGCTGTCCAGGCATTGCAGGAACAGCGCGCGCTCGGCGCGCAGGCCCTCGTCGAAAGGTTGTTCGACGGCGGCGCGCACGGCGTCCAGGATCTTCGCGGGCGAGAACAGGCCGCGTGTGCTGGCGGCGATGCGCTGGCCGGCGGCGTCGATCGCGGCCAGCGAGGCGGCTTTGTCGGCCAGCGCCTGGCCGTCGCGGCTGCGGCGCGGCTTGGCGCCCTGCGCCAGCAGGCGCCGGGTGTAGTCCAGGCCGGCGGCCAGCGGGTCGGCGCCGCTGGCCAGTTCATCGGCCAGCCCGGCCGCGACGGCGGCCTGCGCCGTCATCGGCTTGCCCGACAGCATCAGGTCCAAGGCCGCGGCCGCGCCGATCAGGCGCGGCGTGCGCTGCGTGCCGCCGGCGCCGGGCAGCAGCCCCAGCGTCACTTCGGGCAGGCCCAGCTTGGCGTTCGGCAAGGCCACGCGGTAATGCGCCGCCAGCGCCACTTCCAGGCCGCCGCCCAGCGCGGCGCCGTGCAGCGCGGCCACCACCGGCTTGGCGCAGGCCTCGATCTGGTTGCACACGTCGGGCAGGGCGGGCGGACGCGGCGGCTTGCCGAATTCGCGGATGTCGGCGCCGGCGATGAAGTTGTTGCCGGCGCCGGTCAGCAGCACGGCCCGCACAAGCGGATCACTGGCGGCCTGGTCGATGGCGCGCGCCAGGCCCGCGCGCACCTCGGCGCTCAGGGCATTGACGGGGGGATGATCGATGGTGACGACGAGAACGTCGCCGTCGCGGCGCGTATGAACGGCGCCGGCGGGTGCGCTGGCTGTCATGGGACAGTGTCTCCGGTAGGGTCGCCGCCCGCGCCGGCCCTGGCCGGCACGGCGGCATCGCAGAGCGGGGCTCTGGCGAGGCCGGCGCGCCCGGGGCGGACGCGGCGCAGTCGCGGCGCCTGGCGGGCCAGGAACGGCCCGTCTTGTATCCGTCTATTCTTTCCCAGCAAAGAAGTCTTGACAATGGCATCCATAATTGACATTGACGATAAAAAAAATTGACAATCGGCTGCGGGCGCCGCGTTGCAATGAAGGAATGCCGGCCCCTCGGGAGATTCGACATGGATACGAAGGCGTTGACCCTGCTGGTGGAGATCGTGGACGCGGGCAACCTGAGCGAGGCGGCGCGCCGCCTGAAGATGACGCGGGCCAATGTCAGCTACCACCTGACCCAGCTGGAACGCGCCGTCGGCATGCAGCTGCTGCGGCGCACGACGCGCCACGTCGAGCCCACCGAGATCGGCCTGAAGCTGTACCAGCACGGCCGCAGCATCCAGGACGAACTGGCGGCCGCGCGCGAAGCGGTCGAATCCCTGGGCAAGACGCCGCAGGGCAAGGTGCGGCTGAGCGTGCCCAGCGGCTACGGCCAGTTCGTGATGACGCCGTGGCTGCTGGAATTCAAGCGCGCCTACCCCGACATCGTGCTGGACGTGCTGTTCGAGAACAGCGTCGACGACCTGTTGCGCGACGAGGTCGACATCGCCGTGCGCATCATGTCCGAACCGCCGCACAATCTGGTGGCGCGCGAACTGGGCCAGGTGCGCTACGTGGCCTGCGCTTCGCCCGCCTTCGTGCGCGAGCGCGGCCTGCCGGACAAGCCGGCCGACCTGGCGCGCCTGCCCGTCATCAGCGCCGCCGTCATCGGCCGGCCGCTGCGGCTGTCGGCGTATTACGGCGGCCAGCCGCGCCAGCACGTGGTGCTGGAACCCACCATCATCTCGCGCAACTACGCCTTCCTGCGCGACGCCATGCTGGCCGGGCTGGGCATCGGCGTGGTGCCGGACTACGTGGTGCACGACGACATCGCGCGCGGCGATTTGGTCGCCGCCTTGGCGCAGTGGCGGCTGAGCATCTTCGGCCGCGCGATGTACATGCTGTACATGCCCAACCGCCACCACCCGCGCGCCATCGCGATGATGATCGAGTTCATCCAGCAGCGCGCCCAGGCCGCGCACGAAGGACGGCCCGGACTGCTGGGCGCGGCCTAGGACCGGCTTTCGGCGGCGTCCGCCGGGGCCGCTGTCGTCGGGCGAGTTCCCCATCCCTGTGATCGGCATGCGCTATGCGCGGATACCGCGCGTCGCGGACGACCTGAAGGGCTTTTTCCAGGCCATGATGCGGGCCGACGCCATCCCGCGCGCGCTCGGCCCGGGCTACGCGCCGATCCCGGCCGCTTTCGAACCGCGGTGACGCCCGCCAGGCGCGAGACGCGTGCCGCAAGCCGAACCCGGCGCCACGGACCTGGCCTCCGCCCGGAAGTTTGACAAAAAGAAACATAATGATAAAAATGCCGACCATTCCCGCGCCGGCTGGCGCCGGGAGTCCCCGGCCGCGGCCAGGGCGGCCTTGACCGCCTCTTGCCCATCGCGCCTGGCGTAGGCGTTGTTCCGATCCATTGCGCGCCTTTTCTTGCGGAGCAAGTATGGCTTTCGTGTTCATGCGCCGGATATGGTCCGGCCTGCGGCGTCCGGACGGCGCCGCGTTGCGGTGGGGCATGTTGGGACTGGCGGCGATGTTGGCGGGGTGCGCGGGCAGCGAGCCGCGCATCGGCGACGCCTACACGGTGCATACCCCGATCTACGCCGACAACCGCATTTTCTATCTCAAGCCCGGCGACGATGAGCGCGCGCGCGTGCTGGAGCAGGCCGGCGCGCCGGCCTCTTCCGACGCGGAACAGCTGCTGGCGGTGCCCGCCAACGCGCCGCTCTCGATCATGATGCGGTCGGTCGAGATCCCGGCGCTGAAGGACGCGGCCGGCGTCAAGACCGCCGGCATCGACGGCCCGGCGGACTACGCGGTCATCCTCGACATCGCCGCCAGGGAGGACGGCAGCAACCAGTCCATCGTGGTCTGGTACCAGCGCGGCGTGCAGCCCGATCAATCCCTGAACTTCTCCAATCTGCTGGTGTATTACGTGCAGCGCTGGGACGAGCGCGTGGCGCCATCGTTCCGGCTGCGCGTGATGGACGTCACCACCGAACGCAACGCCGAGACCCTGCGCGCGCTGCAACGGGCGCAGGGCGTGGCCAACGGCGCGGCCAGCCTGGCCAACAATCCGCTGGTCTCGCCGCTGGTGGGCGTGGCCTTCACCGCCGCCGAGCTGGTGCTGGCGAACCAGCGCAACCGCATGGTGCTGGACTACAGCGTGCAGCTGTATTCGCAGTCGGCGGTGAGCCAGTCGGCCGGCTCCAACCTCGGCTTGCTCAAGCAGGGCACCTATGTGGTGGTGGGGCGTCCGGTGGCCGGCACGCGCGCGTTCTGGGAAAAGGCGCTGACCTACAACACCCGCACCAACCAGGTGATGGACGGCGCCGTGCCGCTGAACGTGCCGACCGCGCTGGTGTCGGTGGGCACCTTCGAGAGCATCGTGCCCAAGTCGGTGCTGGAAAAGTCGGTGGCGCTGACGGCGCTGCTGAGCAAGGTCGGCGCCAGCGCCTCGGTCGAGCAGGTCAGCGACGCGCAGGGCCGGCTGCAGGCCGCGCTGACCGCCTACACGCTGGGCGAGCGGCTGGCGCGCTATCGCGACCAGAAGACGCTGGACGAGATTTCGACCAAGCTGGCCGACGATGATTTCTCCAAGTCCCTCGGCAGCGAGGAAGCCTTTCTGCTGCTGCGCGGCCTGAACGCCTGCTATCGGTTGAAAAAGCCGCTGGCGGATCTGGAGGAATTCCGCACCTATCACGACACGCCAGAGGGCCAGGCATGCAAGACCACATCCTAGCGCCGCGCGCCGGCGAGGGCGGCGGCTTCTTGCGTTGGCTGCCCCGGTTGTTGTTGCCGGCCCTGGCCGCGGTGCTGTTCGGCGGCTGTGCGTCGACCGCCGGACAGGCCCGGCTCACGGCGCCGGCGCCGGCGGGCATCGCGGATCCCGGACCGGTCACGGTGCCGGCTTCGTGGACGGCCGGCGCGGGGCCCGCCGCGACGCCGATGCCGCGGCTGTTCTCGCATCGACTGCTGGCGCCGCCGCTGCAACTGGTGCAGATCGCTTTCTCCGCCGAGACCCCGACCGTGCTGGCGGCCATGCAGCGGTTCGCCGCCGCCGCGCCGTCGGCGCTGGAGGCGCGCGGCCTGTTGCGGGCCCGGACCCTGATCGAGCCGGACTCCGGCTGGCTGACGCTGATCGCCCGCGCGCAAGGCGTGGACTGGGTGTTCGGCCTGCAGTTCAGCGCCGACGGCGGCGGGCTGCTGACGGTGCGGCTACGCACCGCGGGCGCGGGCAATATCGACAATCCGCGCCCGCAGGAAATGGACGCGCACATCGCCACGCTGGCGGCGCTGGCGCCGGGCCTGCTGGCCGATTGAACGCGGCCCGGCGGGCGCGCGTCTCTGGTATAAGGCCTGGAGTCGCCATCGGCCGCGAGGCCGATGGTCCGGACCTGACCGAGAGAGGTACCCCTTGACACATCCGCCCACCGCGAGCCGCCTGCTGGCATTGACGGCCCGCCAGTTCACCGCTCAGGTGCCCGCCATGGTCGCCGCCGCGCCGTGGGCCTGCGTGCTGTTCGCGCTGTCGCTGCCGGGCGCGTTGCTGCTGAACCAGGCGGGCGGTCCGCGCGAAGCCTGGTTCCTGCTGGCGGCGGTGGTCAATCTGCTGGCCCTGGCGCGCGTGGCGCTGGCGTGGCAGCGCCAACTGGCGGGCGTGCCGCGCCAGGCGCCCAGCCTGGATGGCGCCCAGGCCCGGGTGCTGGCCCTGGTGTTCGCGGCGATCGTTGCGATCGCCACGCTGAAGTCGATCAGCGGCAGCCTGACGCTCTCCCTGTATTTCCAGATGCCGAACACGCCCAGCACGGTGTTCCTGGCCATCGCGTTGCTGTTGCTGATGATCCTGTGGCTGCCCATGACGCACTTGCTGGGATCCTGGTCCCTGGCCCTGCCGCAGGCCGCTCTGACGGATGGCTATGGCTGGCGGCGGTCGCGCCAGGCGCTGCGCGGCGCGGTCTGGCCGTTCGCCGCCGTGCTGCTGTTGCTGACGGGCCTGACCGAGGTGACCGGCGCCGCGTTGCGCCGGACGCTGGTGTTGTGGCGCGCCGACGCCATCATCACGGCGGCGGGCGGCCTGTTGCTGACGCTGGCGCTGCTGCTGTTCCTGTCGATCCTGTGCGCCACCGCGTACCGCGAGCGCGCCTGAGCGGTGGCGCCGGCGCGCGGGCGTTCAACGCAGCATCGGCAGGCTGCCGGTCAGCGCGTTGATCCAGCGCTTGGCGCCGGCCAGGCCGACGCCGAGCAGGGGCTGGTCGCGGTGCGAGGTCTCGCGGTGCCGCGCCCAATAGTGGGCAGCCTCATGGATCTCGCGGGCATAGGCCGGAAACACGGCCAGCCGCGCGTCCTCGGGCGGCGGCTGCGTCAGCCGCTGACGCAATTGCGCCATCCGCTCCGCATCGGCCGCCAGCACGATGATGGGCAGGTGCGAGATGGCCGACGAGGCCATGCCATCGGGGTCGCGCAGCGGCGCGCCGGCCCAGCCGGGCAGGGCGGCCGCGAGGCCCGCGGCCAGGCAGGCCGAGACGTTGGCGGCCTGGCCCACGCCGAGCGTTGCCGCCAGCACGATCACGATTTTCTCCGGCACGGCGGGCGCGGACGGGACGACAGGGGCGGTGGGGACGGACATGCGCGGTTCCTCGGCAAAAGCCGCCATCGTCGGCGTTGGCGGCCGTCCTGTCTTGAACGCCAGTGAACGCGTCGCGGGCCGTCAACCGCGCCGCGCCAGCGCGCCGGCGCCGGCATAGACGGCGGCCGCGCCCAGTTCGCGCTCGATGCGCAGCAGGCGGTTGTACTTGGCGGTGCGGTCGGCGCGCGACAGCGAGCCGGTCTTGATCATGCCGCAGTTGGCCGCCACCGCCAGGTCGGCGATGCTGGTGTCCTCGGTTTCGCCGGAGCGGTGCGACATCACCACGCCATAGCCGGCGCGGCGCGCCAGCGCCAGCACCTGGGCGGTCTCACTGAGCGTGCCGATCTGGTTGATCTTGACCAGGATGGCGTTGCCGATGCCCTGGTCGATGCCGGCCTGGAACAGCCGCGGGTTGGTGCAGAACACATCATCGCCCACCAACTGGCAGGCGCCGCCGAGCGTCGCGCCCAGTGTCTTCCAGCCGATGATGTCGTCCTCGGCCATGCCGTCCTCGATCGAGACGATGGGGTAGTCGCGCACCAGCCCGGCCAGGTACCGCACCTGCTGTTCGGCATCGCGCAGCAGGTTCTCGCCGTGGTAGCGGTAGCCGTCCGGGCCATGGAATTCACTGGCGGCCGGGTCCAGCGCCAGCGCGATGTCGGCGCCGGGGCGCAGGCCGGCGCGCTCGATCGCGGCCATGATGAAATCCAGCGCTTGCGGGGCATTGCGCAGCATCGGCGCGAAGCCGCCTTCATCGCCCACGTTGACGCTGTGGCCGGCGGCCTTGAGCGCCAGCCGCAAGGTGTGGAACACCTCCGCGCCCATGCGCAGGGCTTCGCGGAAGCTGTCCGCGCCCACCGGCAGGATCATGAACTCCTGGAAGTCGAGCGGATTGTCGGCGTGCGCGCCGCCGTTGATGATGTTGATCATGGGCACCGGCAGCGTCTGCGCCTGCACGCCGCCGATGTGGCGCCACAGCGGCAGCCGCTGGCTGTGGGCGGCCGCGTGCGCCACCGCCAGCGACACGCCGAGCAGGGCGTTGGCGCCCAGCCGGCTTTTGTCGGGCGTGCCGTCCAGTTCGATCATGATCTGGTCGATCCGGGCCTGCTGATCGGCCGGCAGGCCCAGCAGGGCGGCGCGCAGCTCGGTATTGACCGCGCCGACCGCGCCCAGCACGCCCTTGCCCAGGTAGCGGGCGGCGTCGCCGTCGCGCCGCTCCAGGGCCTCGCGCTTGCCGGTCGAGGCGCCCGACGGCACCAGGGCCAGGCCCTGGGCGCCGTCGTCCAGGCGGACCTCGACTTCGACGGTGGGATTGCCGCGGCTGTCCAGGGCTTCGTGGGCGGCAAGATGGGTGATGTGCATGAAGGGCTCCGCAGTGACGGGAATATCGTCAGTTAATTCAAACAATGAGGCAGGGCAAGGGACGCGCCAGAGGGCCGACCCGCCGCGCCGATCCACGCAGTGATTCGGTGGTAAGACACGCGCGGCAGGCCCAATGACAATGCCGCCATGCTAAAAACAAGGCCAGCGTCCGACAATGCAGTTTTTCTGCGGATATGTCAGTTTTCCTGACGAATGAAGCTCATGCGCCAATTACCGCCTTTGTCCGCCGTCCGCGCCTTCGAGGCCGTTGCCCGCAGCGGTTCGGTCACGCGCGCCGCCCAGGAGCTGTGCCGCAGCCACGGCGCCGTCAGCCGCCACCTGCGCCTGCTGCAGGAGCACGCGGGCGCGGCGTTGCTCGAAAAGGACGGCACCGGTCTGCGCCTGACGCCGGCCGGCACGGCCTTCTATGCCTCCGTGCGCGCCGCCTTCGATCAGCTGGAACACGCCTACGAGCGGCTGGCGCGCGAATCGCAGGCGCCGGGCCTGCATGTGGCCTGCAGCGCCACCTTCGCCATGCGTTGGCTGGTGCCGCAACTGGCCGTCTTCTACCGCAAGCATCCCGAGATCCGCATCCGCCTGTCGATGACTTCCGCGCGCGAGATGCGCAACGAGGGCGCCGACCTGATCCTGGCCTGGGACCTGTCCGCTTATGCCGAGGCCGACCGGGCGCGGGCGCTGGCGTTGGCGCCGGTGCGCTTCGGCGCGGTCTGCACGCCGGCCTATGCGCGCAGGAAGCCGGCCACGCGCACCCGCATCGCGCATGAATACACCGCCAGCGCCTGGAACCAATGGGAGGCCATCACCGGCCAGCCGGCGGCGCGGGGCGACACGCTGGCGTTTCCGCACACCCACCTGTGTATCGAGGCGGCCCTGTCGGGCCTGGGCGTGGCGCTGGTCGAGCGGCGGTTGATCGCGCGCGAGCTGCAGGACGGCCTGCTGGTGGCGCCGTACGGCTTCGTGCCGTTCAAGGGCGGCCTGCGCGCGGTGCCGGCGGCGGGGCGGGCGCGCACCGCCCACGCCGACGCGTTCATCGCCTGGCTGCGCGGCGCGCTGGCCGACGCCGGTGATTGAGCCCGTCCCGCGGCGGGCTTGGTATGCTGGACGGGCATTCCCGCCGGAGACTCCATGACCGATACGCCGCAATCCGCCAGCCCGTCCACCAAGGCGTTCATCACGCGCTCGGCGTTGGCGTCGCAGGCCCGCCGCGCGCAGTTGCGGCGCATGAAGATCGCCGCGCTGGCGTTGCTGGTGGCCATGATCAGCGGCTTCATCACCAGCCATGTCATGGGCGGGAAGGGCGCCTGGGCCTGGGTGCGGGCCTTCTGCGAAGCGGCCACCGTGGGCGCGCTGGCCGACTGGTTCGCGGTGGTGGCGCTGTTTCGCCGGCCGATGGGACTGCCCATTCCGCACACCGCCATCATCCCCAGCAACAAGGACCGCATCGGCGACAACCTGGCGGTGTTCGTGCGCGACCACTTCCTCGACCCGGACACGCTGATGGAAAAGCTGCGCGGCTTCGACCCGGCCGCGCGCCTGTCGCGCTGGCTGGCGCGGCCGAAACAGGCGCATGCGCTCAGCGACGGCGCGCGACGGGTGGCGTTGCAGACGCTGGACCTGCTGGACGATAGCGCGGTGCGCGGCGTGATCCAGGAATTCGTGGTGAAGACCCTGCGGCGCTGGGACGCGGCCGGCACCGCCGGCGAGGTGCTGGGCCTGCTGACCCGCGACGGCCGCCACCAGGAGCTGCTGGACGCGGCGATGGAGCGGCTGGGCGGCTACCTGGGCGACGAGGACGTCAAGGAGCGCGCTTCGGCGCTGCTGGTCAAGTTCGCGCGCAAGGAATGGCCGCGCATCATCAAGGCGGTGGACGTGATTGCCTCGGTCGAGGGCATCGCCGACAACCTCGCCGACAGGCTGGCGCGCGCGCTGGTGCAGGAATTGCGCGATGTGCTGTCCGAACCGGATCATCCGGTGCGGCGCGACTACGAGGCCTGGGTGCTGGACTACATCGCGCGCCTGCGCACCGACCCGGCGCTGGCCGCGCAGGTCGAGGCCATGAAGCAGCGCGCCATCGATCATCCCAAGGTGCAGGAATATGTGCAGGGCCTGTGGGACGACATCCATGCCGCGTTGCGGCGCGACCTGAGCGATGAACAATCCGCGCTGGCCGCGCACCTGGAAAACGCCCTGCTGGCGCTGGCGCGCAAGCTGGGCGAAGACCCGGACCTGCGCGAGGCCATCAACGGCCATGTGCTGGGCGCGGCACGGCGCTTGACCGGGCGGTTGCGCATCGGCGTCACCGAGCATATTTCGCGCACTGTCAAGCTGTGGGACGAACGCCATCTGGTCGAAGAGCTGGAACTGAGCGTGGGGCGCGACCTGCAATACATCCGCTTCAATGGCACGCTGGTGGGCGGGCTGATCGGCGTGCTGTTGCACGCGGCGGTGCTGCTGGCGACAGGCTAGCGCGGCGTGCGTCAATCATCGGCGATTTGCGGACGTATCCGATGTATCAGGAATGAAGATTGCTGGCGAAGCGGCGCGGCGCAGTGCTATTGTCTTCGGCAGTCCAGGGGCCTGACCGCGGGCGCCGGGACGCCCGCCGCTCGACCGGGCGGCCGTATCACGCGCATCATTCCAGGAGGCAAGTCCATGAAGAAATTCTCGATTCTCGTTGCAACGCTGGCGCTGGCCGGCGGCTCGGCTGTCGCCCAGGCCGAGAGCGTCACGATGTCATTCCTGAACGACGACGGCTCCGTGGGCAAGAGCGCGGGCACCGTCACGCTGGAACAGACCAAGGGCGGCCTGAAGTTCACCCCCAAGCTGGCGGGCCTGCCGCCCGGCGAGCACGGCTTCCATGTGCATGAAAAGGGTTCATGTGAGTCCACCACGGTAGATGGCAAGGTGATGCCGGGGGGCGCCGCGGGCGGTCACCTGGATCCGCACAACACCAAGGCGCACAAGGGGCCGCTGGCCGAGGATGGCCACCTGGGCGACCTGCCGTTCATCACGGTGGCGGCCGATGGCAGCGCCAAGACCGCCGTGGTGGCGCCGCGGTTGAAGCTGGCCGACGTGAAGCAGCACGCGTTGATGATCCACGTGGGCGCCGATAACTACAGCGACACGCCCAAGCCGCTGGGCGGTGGCGGCGGCCGCATGATCTGCGGCGTCGTGAAGTAACGCGCCGGGTCGTCCGCTAGGCGGTGCCGTTGCGGCCATGGGCGCGATAGCCCGGCCGCTCGGCCAGCCGGTCGTAGTAGGCCGCCACCGCCGGCAGCGCGGGCCGCAGGGCGTCGTCCAGCGGCGTGGCGAACCAGCGGTTGACCGACAGGCCGATGGCGATGTCGGCCAACGTGAAGGCCTCGCCGGCCACGTAGGCGCCCGTCTCGCCCAGGCGCCGTTCCAGGATTCCCATGAAATGCCCCCAATCGCGGCTCGATGCCTCGATGGCGGCGGCATCGCGGTGCGCCGGCGACTGCCGCGCCAACGCCAGGAAAGCATAGCTCCAGGAGCGGTTCAGGTCGGTCGCCTGCCAATCCATCCATTGGTCGACGCGGGCGCGGCGCCGGGGTTCGGACGGATACAGCGGCTGTTCGCGGCCGGCGCCGTACTGGTTGGCGAGATAGCGGATGATGCTGTTCGATTCCCACAGCACGAAGTCGCCGTCGCGCAGCACCGGCACCATGGCGTTGGGATTGAGCGCCAGGAACGCGGGCTCGTTGGTCGGGCGAAAGCCGGAACCCCAATCCTCCCGTTCGAAGGGCAGGCCCAGTTCGACGCAAGCCCAGAGCACCTTGCGGACGTTGATGGAAGAGGCTTTTCCGAGGATGTTCAGCATGTTGGTGGCGCGGCGAGGGGTGGCGTCGGCCGAGGCGCCGCGTGCGGCGGCCTCGATGGCAGGCCAGTCTAGCGGCCGCCGCTGGCCGCCGCCAGATACAGATCCCGCCCGGCGGGACCGCAACAGACGGCCCCCGCCAGCGCGGCACGGCGGGGTTCAAGCCGCCACGGTTTCCGGCTGGCGGCGCAGCCGCGCCACGGGCGAGGTCAAAAGCACCACGAACTGGGCGGCAAAGCCCACGCTGGACAACCACAGGCAGGCATCCATGCCCAGCCGCGCCGCCAGGGTCGCGCCGATCAAGGCGCCCACGGGCCGCGCGCCGAACGTCGCCGTGACGATCACGGCCGACACCCGGCCCAGCAGGACGTTGGGCGTGACCGCCTGGCGCAGCGTGGTGGTGGCGATGGTCCACAGGATCGGTCCGGCGCCGAACAGGAACAGGCCGACCCCGGCCCAGGGGCCCGCCGGCCATGCCAGCGTCGACAGCAGGATCAGGCTGGCGGCCAGCGCGCAGGTGGGGCCGGCCGCGATCAGCGCGCCGAACGGCAGGCGCGCCGCCAGCCACGGCGCGGCCAGGGCTCCGGCCAGCATGCCGGCGCCGTAGATGCCCAACGTCATGCCCACGCCGGCGGCGGTCAGGCCCAGCCGCTCCACCGCGTAGACCACGTAGACGGCCTGCAGCACGAACCAGGCGGTGTTGAAGCACACCGCCGTGACCAGCACCGGCCGCAGCAGGGGATGCGCCGCCACGAAGGCGGCGCCTTCGCGTAGTTCGCGCCACAGGTGGCGGCGCACGGCCGCGCGCGGCGGCTCGGAAGGCAGGCCCGCCAGCAGCCCCGCCGCCAGCAGCGACAGCAGGGTGGCCAGGCCATAGGCGACGGCGGCGCCCAGGCCGCCGACCAGCGCGCCGCCCAGCGCCGGCCCGGCCGAGAACGCCGCGCTGCGCGCCAGTTCCAGCCAGCGGTTGGCCTGCGCCAGCCGGGTTGCCGGCAATAGCGTGGGCACCAGCGCGGGCGCGGCGACGTTGTAGGCCACCGTGCCGACCGCGCCCAGGAAGCCCAGCACCGCCAGCGCGGCCAGGCTCAGGCCGTCCGCCGCCAGCAGCGCCAGCAGGCCCAGCAGGCTGGCGGCGCGCGCGCATTCGGCGGCGGTCATCAGGGTGCGGCGCGCGATCCGGTCGGCCAGCACCCCGGCGGGCAATGACAGCAGCAGGAAGGGCAGGGTCTGGGCGGTCTGCAGATAGCCGGTCTGGGCGGCGTTGGCGCCCAGCGCCAGCACCGCCACCAGCGGCGCCGCCGCCAGGGCGATCTGTTCGGAACATTGGGCGGCCAGATTGGAGGCGGCCAGGCGGCGGAACGCCGCGGGCAGGGCGGTCATGGGGGCAACGGCCGGCGCGGCCGCGGAAACGACGAGGGCCCGATCATGACCGGGCCCCGCGGGCATTGCACTCCGTTAATTGCCGTCGCCGGCCGGCCGCCTCAGGGAATCGGCGGGTAGTCGCCGAAGCCGTCCGGCCAAGGGGTCAGGACCTCGTAGCCGGTGTCGGTGACGACCACCATGTGTTCCCATTGGGCCGACAGCGAGCGGTCCTTGGTGACCACGGTCCAGCCGTCGGGCAGCTGCTTGGTCTGCGGCTTGCCGGCGTTGATCATGGGTTCGATCGTGAACATCATGCCCGGCTGCAGCACCAGGCCTTCGCCGGGGCGGCCATAGTGCAGCACCTGCGGTTCGTCGTGGTAGATCTGGCCGATGCCGTGGCCACAGTACTCGCGCACGATGCTGAAGTGCTCGCGGTGCGCGACCGTCTGGATGGCGTGGCCGATGTCGCCCAGCGTGGCGCCGGGCCTGACCGCCATGATGCCCGCGCGCATGGCTTCGTAGGTGGTGTTGACCAGCCGCCGCGCCAGCGGACTGGGCTGGCCGACGAAGTACATGCGGCTGGTGTCGCCAAACCAGCCGTCCTTGATGACGGCCACGTCGATGTTGAGGATGTCGCCGTTCTTGAGCACCTTGGCCGACGGGATGCCGTGGCAGATCACGTGGTTGGCCGAGGCGCAGATGGTCTTGGGAAAGCCGTGGTAGCCGACGTTGGCCGGGATCGCCTTTTGCACGTTGACGATGTAGTCGTGGCAGATGCGGTCGAGTTCGTCGGTGGTGACGCCGGGGCGCACGTGCTCGGCGATCATGTGCAGCACTTCCGCCGCCAGGGCGCCGGCCTGGCGGGCCATGGCGATGTCGGCGGCGGATTTGATGGAAACCTTGCGCGCCATTTACGCGGCCTCCTGCTGGCCGGCGGTTGCCTGTCCGTGGGACAGGGCGGCGATGCTGAAGCCTTCCGCCTGCTCGATGCGGATCAGCAACTGGCAGATGTCGGCGTGGCGCAGTTCGGGGTAGAGCTCGGACAGCATGCCGATGCGCATCCAGTGCTCGGCCTGCGAGTTGATCGAACGGCTCAGCGCGCTGCTGGCCACGCGCAGGTTCTCGTGCATCTGCTCGGAAATCTTGACGATGCCCATAGTGGGTGTTCCATATATGGTTTGTATATGGAACGTATGTTATCGCAGGCGGCGCGCCGGGCGCAACCCGCCACCCCGCGCGCGGACGAGACCGGCGCCGTGATGGCGGCGCGGTCCGGTTCCCTGGCGGGGGGCGGGGTCAGGTTCGCTTGCGGGGGCGGGGTCAGGTTCCCTGTCGGGGGGCGGAGTCAGGTTCCCGGCCGGGCGGCAGGGTCAGGCGGATTTGGGGGCCGGACTTTTGTCCAGCAGGTTCATGGCGTCCAGCTGCCGGTAGCGCGCCGGGTAGATCGAGCGCGCGTAGTGCTCGCACGGCGTGCCCTGGGTGGCGACGGCCATCACCACGAACTCGGCGAAATCCTCGGGCGGGCCGGCCTTGGCGTAGTCCGACGGGAAATTGCCGTCGGATTTGGCGGCGGCGCCCCAGGCCTTCATGTCGACGCGGGCGTTGTTGGCGTAGCTGTGCGCCAGTTCATGCAGCACGGCGTGGTCGATCACGGCCTGGTCGCCCGGCATGCTGTAGAGCGTGATGCGCGAGAACATCGTTTCGCCCACGGTGTGCACCTCTCGGGTCGGATCGGCCCACGGCGGGCCTTTGACCACTTGCGCATCGAGCCGCTTGACGCTGTCTTCCAACGACATGCCTTTGGCCAGGGTGATCTGCAGGTCGCGGCCCTGCAACAGCGCCTTGGGCGCCACGCCCAGGCTCTTGGCAACCTGCTCGGGCTGCGGCTGCGGTTCTTCGGTCAGGCGCTCGGTGATTTCGTGCGGCGTGCTTTTCAGCAGGTCGCCGGTCCAGAGGGGCTTGCGCGGCTCCAGCACCACCGGCACGCGCTGGCCGGCCGGCCAGGCTTCGTACATAACAAGCTTGTCGTCGCCCTGGCGCGCCAGGTTGGCGGGCGGCTGATAGGCCGACGGGCCGGTCAGCTTCACCGGCGCGCGCTTGGCGTCGAACATGGCTTCGGTGAGCTTGAGCGTGTCCTGCACCTGGGCGCATTTGACCGGGGCGTCCTGCGCCGCGATGGGTTCGATCGCGGCCAGCGCCGCCGGCGCGCCGGCCTGCAGCGCCTGGGGGGCCTCGTTCACGCCCGCGCCGCCGCCATCACCGCCGCCATGTTCGAGCTGGTAGAACTGCTGGCTGGCGATCAGCGTGGCGCCGCAGGACGTCTTCATGCCCTCCAGCGCGGTGCGGCGGTCGGAACTGACGCTCTGCACGCCTTCGACGATGGTGTGCTGGCCCGCGCACTTGGGGCAGGTGACGCGGTCGCCGACGCGCGCCATGGGCTGGCCGAAGATCTGCACGGATTCATCCCCGGTGACCACCACGCCGCCATGCGACGTGCGGTCACCCTTGCGTATTACGGATCGCTGCGCCATGGCCGGCCGTTGCTCCCAGATGCTGGTTAAGTCTGCTTACAGATAGGTGCCGTCCGGCGCCATGCGCGGGGTGCCCACGACGAAGGTGCCGTCGGGCGCCATGCGCACCGGGCCGCCGCCGCCGAGGTAGCGGCCATTGGGCGCGCGCTGCGGCGTGCCGGCCACGTAGGTGCCGTCCGGCGCGCGGGTGATGGGGCCGCCGTCGCCGACGTAAGTGCCATCCGGGCAGCGCCGCGGCGTGCCATTGATGAAGCGGCCGTCGGGCATCATGTGGAATGATTTGTTCATCGTGACTCCCTCTGTTTGGAGAGCTTGCATGATAGCGATGGTCCCTGATGCGTTTTGTAATAGGGCGTGTCATGTTCCAACGTAACGCGGTTACAGATATGGGATCATCGCTGCTTTCGCCGCCGGGCCCGCGCCGCTTGCGCGCGGCCCGCCTTCCGCAACGACCCAAGACACTATGAGCGATATCGACGCACTGTTGCAGCCCATTCCGGGCGAGGCGCCTTGTGGCGCCGACATGGTCTTTTCGGCCGAATTCGACGCCATCCGCGAGGCCCGCCGCCACGATGACCCGCACCTGGACCAGGGCGACTGGGTCATCGATATCAAAGAGGCCGACTGGCCGCAGGTGATCCGCATCTGCACCGAGGTGCTGACCCAGCGCAGCAAGGACGTGCGCGTGGCCGCCTGGCTGGCCGAGGCCTGGGCCAAGACGCGCGGCTTCGCCGGCCTGCGCGACGGCTTCCTGCTGGTGGATGGCCTGTGCCGGCGCTACTGGGACGGTCTGCATCCGGTGCCGGACGAGGGCGACGTGCAGCAGCGCGTGGGCAACCTGGCGTGGTTGCTGTCGCGTTCGCAGCAGCTGGTGCGCGAACTGCCATTGACGCAATCCGAGGGCGGGCGCTTCGGCGCGGTGCTGTGGGACAGCGCCTCGCAACTGGCCAACGCCATCAAGCGCGCGCCGCAGAACGCCGCCGACATGTCGCGCGGCAAGGTCACCCTGGAGCAGTTCGATGCCGCGCGCCGCGATACGCCGCCGGCGTTCTACTCCGAACTCGAAAGCCAGTTGCAGAGCTGCTTCGGCGCGGTCGACGTGCTGGAGCTGACCCTGACCGAACGCCTGGGCGATGACGGGCCGGCCTTCTCGCCGCTGCGCACCGCCCTGACGGACGTGACCGAACTGGTGCATCGCTTTGCCCGCGAGGCCGGCCTGCTGGTGCGCGCCGACCTGGCGCCGCCGGCCACGCCGGCCGCGCCGTCCGCCGGCGCGCCCGCCACCCGCATGGAGCCCACCTTGACTGCTGCCGACCTTCCGCCCACGGCGTCCGTGGCCGCGCGCGGCCCGCTGCAAACGCGCGACCAGGCCCTGGCGCAACTGCGCGAAGTGGCCGAATTCTTCCGCCGCACCGAACCGCACAGCCCCGTGGCCTATCTGGCCGACAAGGCGGCCAGCTGGGGCGAGATGTCGCTGCACCTGTGGCTGCGCACCGTGGTCAAGAACGGCGAGGCGCTGTCGGGCCTGGAAGAGTTGCTGGGCGTGCCCAAGGCGCCCGAGAACAACGGCTGAAAACCCACCCGGGGCGCCGGCCGCGTGGCCGGCGCCGGCGTGAAAAAGAGGGCGCCGCGATGTGCCCGCGCGCGGCGGGATGCTTGCCAGGCGACGCGCGCCGGCGCCGGCCGCGCGCGCCGCTCAGCGGCTGGCGCGGAATTCGATGCGGCGGTTCTTGGCGCGGCCCTCGGCGGTGGCGTTGGTGGCCACCGGCTGGTCCGGCCCCGCGCCCAGCGTTTCGAAGCGGCCGGGCGGCAGGCCCTTGTCCACCAGATAGGCCCTGACCGCGTCGGCGCGGGCCTGGCTCAAGGCCAGGTTGGTGCTGCGGCTGCCGGAGCTGTCGGTATGGCCGATGATCTGCACCTTGTCGCTGTGCAGCTTCGGGATCACGTCGGCCACCTGGTCCAGCAGTTCGCGCCCGCGCGCCGTCAGCGTGGCGCTGCCGGTCTCGAATTCCACCACGCGGTTGGTCAGCACCTTGTCCAGCAATCCCTGTTCGTCCTTGCCGGCGGCCACGCGCAGGCCGTTGACGATCTTGTAGGTCGGGTTGAGCGAGGTGGCGAAGGCGCTGGCGATCTGCTGGCGCGAGGCCTCGTTCTGCACTTCGCCGAGCAGGCGGATCTGGGTGCCGTCCACTTCCAGCTGGCCGCGGTTGATCTGCTTGAGCGGCTGGCCGATCAGCTTGCCCACGTGCTCGGACCAGTTGGGGGGCGCCACCACGCCGCCGACCTCGATCTGGTCGATGACGTTGCCCACCCCGTAGACCTGTTGCAGCCGCGCCAGCACATCGGCCTTGGTGGCCTCATCGGGCACGGCGCCGCTGGCCACCACCTGGCCGGGCTGCGGAATGACGTTGGCGGGGACGACGGTGGCGGCGTCCTGCGCCGCCGCGGCGCACGAGAACAGCGCCGCCATGATCAGGAGAGAGACGCGCATGGTCAGGCTCCGGTGAAGACTTCAAGATAGGTGTCGAGCGCCATGCGCAGCGACAGCCTGGGTTGGTCCAGGTAGCTGGAGAGCTTGGCCAGGCCGTGGCTGGCCGACACGTGGTTGCGCACCCAGGGCGCGTCTTCCAGCACGATGTATTGCTCGGCGAAGGCCTGCGGCGTGGACAGCAGGCTGGCCAGCGTCTGCGGCGAAGCGCCGCGAAAGCCCGCCACCAGCCGGTGCTTGCCGCCGATGCGGCCGATGAACACCGCGATTTCGAAGTCCGCGCGCGCCAGGAACGGCGCGATCAGCGTCATCCAGTACGAGGCCACCAGATTGATGTAGAGCGGATCGTCCGGCAGCGGCAGCGCCAGCCCGCGGTCGAGCTGCGACGAGCCGCTGGACATGACCGGTTCGAGCAGGATGCCCAGCGCCAGGACGATGTCGTGCACGTTGGCCGCGTGGCCGTTGCCGCGCAGCATGGCCTGCAGGCGCTCGACGGTCTGCAGGTCGACGAAGGCATCGAAGCCGTCGTCGGCCTCGGTGCGGATCTCGCCTTCGAGTTCGTTCAGGCTCTGCAGCGCCGGGCCGGGGTCGGCGTCGGTCATCAGCAGCGCGGCGGCGCCGCTCATGCGGTTCCACAGCCGGCTGAAGGCCATCGGGCTGCGGGCGATGAAGGCCAGGGGCCGCTGCACTTCGACCGAAGTCGCCGACAGGAACGGAAAGCGCCGGCCCGACTGGTCGCGGCTGGGCTGCAGGTGGCCGGCGATGGCCAGCTTGCCGCGCGAGCCGAGGATGGCGAACGGCATCGGCTCGGCCTCGTCGTACAGCGTCTTCCAGTGCGGGTCCTGGGCCAGCAGCTCCATGGTGTTGGCGACCCAGCCGTCCAGCGTGCTCATCAGCTGCGGATGCGAGGTGTTCTTGACGAAGTCGCCGCGGGCCGGGATCTTGCCAAAGTAGGCCGTGCGGAACAGGGGGGACTGCAGGTTGCTCATTGCGGCGCTCCGGGTCGCGTCTGGGCGGAGGAGGATTCGGAAGTGGCGCCCACCACGGAGGAGGGCAGGCGCAGGTTGCGCAGGCCCTGGCTGCCGCCGGGCTCGCTGCCGCCGGCGCCGGGCGCCTGGGCGTTGCTGATGATGCGCAGTTTGACCGGCACCGTCACGTTCGACTTGCCCCAGCTCATGTTGAAGCTGCCGTCGGCGTTGGAGGTGCGCTGGGCGGTCGCGATCAGGCGTTCCAGGCCGAAGCGGCCAGGTTCGTTGACGATCTCGACCACGCTGCCGTCGAAGGTGGTGGCGGTGATGCGCGCGCCGGGCGCGCCCTGGGCGTTGGGCCAGACGAAGTTGACCCATTGCGGCGGCGTGTTGCGGTAGCGCAGCTGCTGGCCATCGATCTCAATGGTGTACTCGGTCACGCCGGGAGCCGGCTTGGGCTGGATCTGGAACAGCGTCTGCGGCTGGCTGGCCGCGCCGGCGCCGGCCGCGCCGCCGGACAGCGGCGCCACCCACTGCGCGAAGTTGGCGGTGAAGGTCGGCTGCAGGCTGATGCCCATGTCGCCCCAGGTGCGCGCCGTCAGGATGTCGCCGCGGCGCACGGTCAGCGGGCCGAGGGTGTCGTTGACGTACTTGGCGATGCTGCCCTGCGGGCCGAACACCTGGCCGATTTCGTCGCTGCTGGCTTCGACGCTGGCGCGCGAGGCGAACGGATACTTCTCGGCCAGGGTCTGGTTGAACGGCTGATAGACCTGCGCGTTCCAGACCTTGTTCAACTCGCGTTCGGCCGGCTGCATGGCCACCGCGTAGGCCTGGATCAGCGGCCGCACCAGCAGCGGGCGCAGCGTCTCGCGCTGCGTCGCCGACAGGCCGGCCAGCATCTGCTCGTCGACCAGCTTGAGCGCGTCGGCCAGCTCCGAATCCTTGCCTTCCAGCGTCTGGCGCAGCAGCACCAGCGAACCGGGGCCGGGGTCGCCCTGGTTGTTGAGCAGGTTGAAGCGCGTGCGGATCTTGGACAGCGCGCCCATGTAGTTGCCCAGCAGCGACTGGTTCTCGCGCGTCACCACCAGGCGCGCCACGTCCGAGAACTCGCGGCCCACCGGACCCATCGGGATGGCCTCGCCGTTGGCGGCGGTGGCGGCGGCGGGCGCCGGCGGCGTCTGCCGCAGGATCACGCGCTTGAACCAGCCCACCACGCCGCTCTGCGCCTGCTGCAGGCCGGCGTTGACCAGCGACGGGTTGTCCCACGAGGTCTGCTCATAGGCGGTGTTGATCAGCTTGGCGATGGGCGAGGTCTGCGGATCGCCGAGGCGGTTCATCGCGCCCACCGACTGCTCGAAGCTGGTGAACGGCTTGATGGTCACGCCGCGCAGGAACTTCTGCCATTCCTGGGCGTACTCCGTCTTGTACATCGTCGCCAGGCTCTTCTGGATCTGCTCGGGGCTGCCGTCCAGCGTCAGGTCGTCGCGCGCGTTCACGCCCAGCACCCAGTCACTGGTCTGCACTTCCTTCTTGGCGGCCTCGTTGATGGCCGGCTGGATGTACTGCTCCCAGGCCTCGCGGGTGAAGGTGCCGGGGATGGCGTAGCTGCCGGCCACCACGCCGGCGTCGTTTTCGCCGACGATGCGCGCCACCGTCATGGTCTGGAAGCGCGTGGCGGCGCGCGCCTTGAGCGTGGCGTAGGCGCGTTCGCGCGCCGGCATGCCCTGCATCACGGCGCGCAGGCTGGCGCGGGTCTTTTCCACCAGCGCCAGGTTGGTGTCGATCTGCGGCCAGCCGGCGTCGGGGGCGCGGCTGACGTAGAACGAGATCAGGCGCTCGGCGCTGCGGATCAGCTGGTCGCGCGGCATGGCGCCGCGATTGGTCTCCAGCCAGCCGCGCCAGAAGCGCGTGATCTGGTCGGACAGGTGGGTGGGGTCGACGTGCTGGCGATTGGCCATCATCAGGTACGTCTTGAGCGCGTTGTAGGCGTCGTCGGCATTGGTCGGCGAGGCGTCCTGGAACAGCGTGTCGCCGCCCTGGGTGTGCGCGGCGCGCACCGCCTGCGGCGCCGGCTGCTGCGCGCCGCCGGCCGCCGCCGCGGCGCCGGACATGTCGACTTTGGCCAGGAAGTCCTCCAGGCTGGCCTTGACCGGGCTCAGCATGAACTGGCGCGCGCCGTTGTAGTACTCGGCCAGCAGGCGTTCCTTGAGCACGTCGCCCTGGTACAGCCCCAGGCCCAGCGACCACGGGCGGCTGGACGAATAGCGGTCCAGCTGTTCGATGCGGTCCTGCAGGATCTCCATGGCCTCCAGGCGGCTCTGCAGGTCGGTGCGCTCGCTTTGCAGGCGCACCACCTTGTCCAGGTCGGCCTGCACGTTCTGCGCCAGCTGGCGGTTGCCCAGGTACGACCAGCTCCAGCCGCCCAGCACCAGGCCCAGCGCCAGCACCAGGCCGAAGAAGGTCAGGTAGCGCATGCGGGTCTTGGCCGGGCTGGCGTGCTGGCGCACCAGTTTCTTGTCGGCGAAGATCACGCTGGAGAACAGGTCGCGCAGGAAAAAGCCGTTGTGCGAGGACACATTGCGGGCCTGGCCGCGCGCCGCCGGGCGCAGGTCGAAGCGCTCGGCCAGCCGTTCGGTCGAGGTGCTTTGCGACACGCCTTCCTGCAGCGCGCTGGTGAAGTAGAAGCCGCGGAACACGGGCTTGTACTGGAACGGGTTGGTCTCGAACAGCGTCGACAGGAAGGTGCGCAGCGCCGGCTTGATGCCGGCGAATTCCAGCGGAAAGGTCAGCAGCCCGGGCGGCAGCTCGCGGTTGTTGCGCAGCGAGATCTGCGCCGTGCCCATTTCCTTCAGGCCTTCGTACAGTTCGTCGAAGCGTTCGTCGAACAGGGCCAGCACGTCGCGGTTCTCTTCGGCGCCGTAGGGCAGGGTGGCGCCCCAAACGCGGTCGCGCTCGCGCTGGTCGCTGTCCGAGAAGAATTCGCTAAAGCCCGAGATCAGGTCGGCCTTGGTGAAGATGATGTAGACCGGCGCGAACACTTCGAGCCGGTCGGTCAGTTCCTGCACGCGCTGGCGCAGGTTCTTGGCCAGGTTGATGGCGAACTCGGGGCCGGCGCCGGTCAGCTCGTCGATGCTCGCGGCCACGATGATGCCGTTGATCGGCGCCTTGGGGCGATGGCGCTTGAGCAGGTCGAGAAAGCCCATCCATTCGTTGCGGTCTTCCTCGTGCACCGAGTAGCGGCCGGCCGTGTCCAGCAGGATGCCCTCGGTGGTGAAGAACCAGTCGCAGTTGCGGGTGCCGCCCACGCCGCGCACCGCCGCGCCGTTCTTGTCGGCGAAGGGGAATTGCAGGCCCGAGTTGATCACCGCGCTGCTCTTGCCCGCGGCCGGGTTGCCGATCACGATGTACCAGGGCAGTTCGTACAGGGCTTCGTTGCCCGACACCTGGCCGATCTTGGAGGTTTTGATGGTGCGCACCGCCTGCACCAGCCGGGTGCGCAGCGCGTCTACGTCCCCCCGATTGGCGGCGGCCGCGCCGGTCTGCACCTGCTGCTCCAGCATGTCGCCCAGGTTCTTGTTGGCGCGCCGCGCGCGGCGCCGGCGCCACAGGTAGGCGCACAGCCACAGGAACAGGAAGATGCCCAGCGCGATGCCGGCCCAGACCAGGCCGATCTCGACCGTGTCGGCGAGCAGGAACAGGAACACGACCAGGGCGATCAGGCCGATCGCCATGAACAGGCGCGGGTTGCCCAGCGCGCGTGATGTCCAATGTCGGCCTTCGCTCAAGGCGCTGGAAATACCGGAGAAGAAACCTGAAGGGCTACGCATGATTCTGGCTTTTTTTGTGGGTCAGGCGGAGGGGGAAGGGGACAGCAGCGCGAGCGTACGCAAAGCGGGATCCTGGGTCATGACGGCAAGCACCGGCGCCTCGGCCTGGGCGCAGGCTTCGCTGGCGATGGCCAGGGTAAGCAGGTGCGCGGCGGCGCCGGTATAGCCGCAGGTGGCGCCGACCGCCAGGCAATCCTGGTTCGGGTCGAGTGTGGTGAACAGCGTGCTGGCCAGCCCGGCAGCTTCCAGCGGCCGGCTGCCGCGATGGTCGGCATCGCTGACCAGGGCGCGGATATCCTGCGCGGCGCGGGCGTTTTGTTCCAGGAAGCGTGTCGTCAGCTCGGCCAGCATCGGTTCGCTGGCCGCGCCACGGGCGTCGGCGGCGGTGGCGCGGTGCGCCATGGGCGACAGGGCCAGCGCGATGGCGCCGGCCGGCGCGGCGGCATCCGCGGCATCGGCGGCGCCCAGGTCGAGATCCAGCAGCAGGCCGGCGGCGGCTTCGCCCGGCACACGGCCTTGCGGCGTGGCGGTGCTGACCAGGGTGCCGTCGGCGTCCCAATCCTGCACCACATTGGCATCGATATAGGAATCGGCCGCGGCCACGATGCGCAGCGGCGCGCGGTCCTTGGCCGCCGGCTCCAGCGCCAGCTGGCGCAGCAGGCCGTCGCTGGCCAGGGCGTCGCGCGCCTCGTGCGGCCGCAGGCCCAGCCGCGCGGCGGGCCAGGCGGCCGTGGCGCGGGCCTGCGCCTGCGCATGGTCGCGCGCGGCCGCGGGCCACTGCGCCGGCAGCAGCAGTTCCACCTGCAGCTGGGGCCAGTCGTCGTCGCGTTCCGGCGTGCCGCGCTCCAGCACGTGGGCGCGGGCTTCGCGCGACAGGGTCTCGATCACCTCGCAGAGCAGGGCGGTGGCGCGCAGGCAGTCATCGGTCCGCGCCGCCGGGGGCATGTCGTCGGCGGCCTCGCGCAGCGCATCGCTGTCCAGGTGCGCGGCGCGGGCGCTGAACACGGGAAAGCCGCGCGCGTTCTTGAGGGTGTCGTCCAGGTCGGGGCGCTTCTGTTCGGCCAGCGCGGCGTGGATGGCGGCGGGGTCGCTGCCGGGCGCGGCGCGCGCGGTGGCGGCCAGCGCCACCAGCCGCGTGAGGGCGGGGGCCGGGGTGGCCGTCGCGGCCTGCGTATCGGCGGCGGGCGCCGCCGCGGCCGCGGCGCGGGCTTCGCGGCGGGCGCGCGCGATGCGCAGGCCGGCCCAGCCAGCCGCGATCAGCGCCAGCGGCAGCGCGAACAGATACAGGCCGATGTCCAGCCCGGTGGGCAGCGTGCGTGATTCCTGCCACCAGATGATGACGGCCAGC
Source organism: Achromobacter sp. HNDS-1 (assembly GCF_040084795.1). Classification (NCBI taxonomy): domain Bacteria; kingdom Pseudomonadati; phylum Pseudomonadota; class Betaproteobacteria; order Burkholderiales; family Alcaligenaceae; genus Achromobacter; species Achromobacter sp. HNDS-1. The sequence continues at coordinate 341,678 of NZ_CP157584.1, read as the reverse complement.
CAGACCACCCCGAAGACCAGGGCCAGCAGCAGGCCGGTTTTGAGAAAGCGGGTCATGTGTATTCGTAGCGGTAATCGGTTGTCGGGGCAGGCAAAGGGAGCAGGGTAGTCGCGCGAGATGATCGGATCATTGCGCGGCCCCCGCGTCGCGTCGCATGACGCCGGGGCGCCGCAATTCGGTGTGGCCGAAGTCCATCAGCTTCCAGCGCCCGCCCCAGGTCAGGCCGACCCGTTCGGCGGTCTCGCCGAACAATTCATAGCCGCGCATGGCCCAGGGATCCTTTTCCGATACCACCACCTTGCCGTCGCGCAGGAACGCGCTGTCGGCGGCCAGGCCGTACTGGTGATAGCTCTGGTAGGCGCCCGCGTTGGTCACGTGCGAGCCCTTGGCGGCCAGCTCTTCCTGGCGTTCGGGGCTGCGGTAGCCTTCGATCAGCACCATTTCATAGCCATGTTCTTCGCGCATGACGCGATAGGCGGCCAGCAGGCGTTGGCGGTAATCGGCGTCCAGCAGGTTCCAGTCGCGGCTCGCGCCGCCCAGGTTCGGACGCACCAATTCCACTTCGCGCGTGGTGAACACTTCAGGCGGCAGGGGCGGTGGCGGCACCAGCCGTTCACCCGTCAACAAGGCCTGGATACGAGGGTCCGGACCGGCCATCCGATCCTCGTAAATAAATGTGTGATTGTGTCGCATGACGAAAGCGAAAAGGGACGGAAGCAACACCACCGCCAGCCCCGCCGCGATCTGCCAGCGGTACAGCGAAAACGTGCTGCCGGCCCGGCCGAATCCGCTGCGCACCACCTGCGCCGACCCGCCCACCACGCCGCCCGCATGCCCCGCGCCGCGCGCCACGCGGCGGCGCAAACCCTGCGCGAACGCGCGTACGCTCCGCGCGGTTCCCGCCCGCAGGGCGGGGAAAACCAGCAGCGCGGAAACGCCGATTGCGAGCAGAAAATATAGGGGCAGCAGGACTAGCAACGGTATCCCTCAATCACGAAGGCGTAATCTTTTGTTCTATTCGTGATTGAGGCAAGCGTAACGGCGTTGCAGACAGCGTCGATGCTTTAGGAATCGTAACAAGAAGCCGTGATCTAAAAGATGTCATCGGGTATTCTCGATCACCTTGGTTATCAGGGGGTGGCAATACCCCTGCCAATACGGGACCTCGCATGGCAGAAGACGAAAAAAGATCGCGACCACCTCCCTCCATTCCCAGTCTGCTGGCTGGCCGCCCGTCCGCGTCGGACGAGCGGCAGTCGTCGCGCATTCTCGCCTCGCTCGAGGGCCGCGTGCCCGAGGCCGAGACCAAGCACTTGCCGCCGAAGCAACGCAGCAGGACGCCCGTGCTGGCGCTGTTGCTGCTGTTGTTCCTGGGTTTCGTCGGCGCGGGCCTGTGGGCGGTGTATGACACCGCCGAACTGCCGGTGGTGGTGGCGCGCGTCGAGAACAACGCGCCGCCCGCGGCCGCGCCGGTCGCCAAGGCCGAGACGCCCGCTCCGGCGCCGGAGAACCGCGAGCCGCCGCCTTCGTCCGCCGCCACCATCATCGAAGAACATCCGCTGGCGCAATTGACGCGACCCGATGCCGACGTCGAGCCGGCCAATCCACTGGCGGCGCTGGCCGTCACGACGCCCGCGCCGGCGCCCGCCGCCGTGCCGCGCGCCAATCAGGCCAAGGCGCCGGCCCCGCGCAACGCCGAACGGGGCCACGAGGCCACGGCCGCCACGGCGCCCGCCGCGGTCGCATCGGCCGCCGCGCCCAAGGCGGGCACGACCAAGTCCGCGCCCGCGCGCGGCAAGACGCCGCCGCGCAACGACAGCGACGCCGCGCTGCTGGCCACGCTGATGGCCTACGGCCTGCCGCCCGCCTCGCCGCCCGGCACCAAGGTCTACAAGACCGACGGCGTGTTCGTGCGCGAACTGCCCGGTTCACCGCTGTCCGCGCGCCTGGCGGAATGCCGCAAGCTCGGCTTCCTGGAAAGCGAACAATGTCGCCTGCGCGTCTGCGCCGGCCACTGGGGCACCGCGCCCGAATGTCCCAACGCGCAATCTCACGTCGAACCGTGAGCCTGTTTGATCAAGGTTTTCAAGTGATGGATTCGAGCGTTTCCGCCGGCCTGTTCAATTCCGACACCCGGCTCTACCGGCTGCAAGGCGAGGGCGCATTGGCGTCGCTGCACGTGGAAGGCTGGATCGCGCGCGAGGCGCTGTCCGGCGTGGGCCAGTTGCGCGTGGTGGCGCTGTCCGACGATGCCGGCCTGGCGTTGCAGGACATGATCTCGCGCCCGGTGACGCTGTGGACCACGCGCGCCGACGGCAGCCAGGCCGGGCGCAGCGGCGTGATCCGCGAGGCCGAGCTGCTGTCGGGCGACGCGGGCCTGGCACGCTACCGCCTGACGGTGGTGCCGTGGCTGTGGCTGGCCACGCAGCGGCGCGCCAGCCGCGTGTTCGAGGGCAAGCCGGTGCTGGACATCGTGCGCCAGGTGCTGGACGGCTACGAAGGCTTTGTCTACCGCGTTGCCGCCGACGTCGAGCCGGCGCTGGCCGGTTTGGCGCCGCGCCCCTACACGACCCAGTACCGCGAGACCGACTACGACTTCGTGGCGCGCCTGCTGGCCGAGGCCGGGCTGGGCTGGACGGTGCTGGAAGACGACAGCGTGCCGGCGCGCCACGTGGTGCAGCTGTTCGCCGACAGCCGCAACCTGGCCGAGGACGCCGAGTCGGCCGGCGGCGGCATCCGCTTCCAGCGCGCCGCGGCCACCGAATCGCGCGACACCGTGCAGCGGCTGGCGCGCCAGCGCCGCCGGGTGCCCGACAGCATCACGCTGCTGGGCTGGCACGACAGCGGCAAGCGGGCGGTGGCGGCGCAGGCGCTGGTGAACCCGGCCAGCGGCCAGGACGAAGCGGCGGCGCTGGACTGGTACGAGGTGGCCGGCCATGGCGGCTTTGCCAACCCGGCCCAGGCGCGTCGCCAGGCCGAGCTGGCGACCGAAGCGCTGCGGGCGCGCGCCGAGACCTTCGCCGGCCTGGGGGTGGTGCGCACCTTCCGCTCGGGCACGCGCTTCACCTTGCAGGACCTGTCGCCGCTGGGGCCGGCGGACGAGAGCGGCTTCGAACCGGAGTTCGCGCTGGACCGGGTCGAACACGTCGGCATCAACAACCTGCCGCCGCAGACGCGGGCCGCGCTGGCCCAGCGGCTGGGCGGCCTGGACGCGCACCTGGTCTTGGATATCGATGCCTTGCCCGCGCCGGGGGCCCGGCCGCACGAGGCGGCCAGCCTGACCGCCGACGCCGCCGTGCTGGCCAAGGCGCGCGAGGTCGGCTACGCCAACCGCTTCGAGGCGGTGCGCTGCGACCGTCCCTGGCGGCCGCGCTTGCCCGAGGCGCGCGGCGCGCGCCTGAGCGGAGCGCCGTCGGTGCACGGCGTGCACACGGCGGTGGTGACCGACGCCGAGGGCAGCACCCAGCCCAAGGAGCAGGACGAGATCCTGCGCAACAAGCGCGGCGACGTGCGCATCCGGTTTCACTGGCAGGCGGGCGGCGAGGGCCTGGCGGCCAGCCGCTGGGCGCGGGTGGCGCAGCGCCAGTCGGGCGCGGGCATGGGCATCAGCTTCGTGCCGCGCATCGGCCAGGAGGTGCTGGTGCGCTTTGTGGACGACGACATCGACCAGCCCATCGTGGTGGGCGCGCTGTACAACGGCCGTGGCGAGGGCGGCACGCCGGCCACGCCGGGCGGGCGCGCGGGCGCCAAGGCCGACACGCAGGTCTACGCGGCGGCGCGCGACCACGCGCCCAGCGCCCAGGCCAACCTGGCCGCGGGCAACGCGCCGGCCTGGCACGGCGCGGCGGCGGGCGAGGAGAACCACCGCAACGCGGCCGCCCTGAGCGGCTTCAAGAGCAAGGAGTTTGGCGGCGCGGGCTACAACCAGATCGTGTTCGACGACACCGACAGCCAGTTGCGCCTGCAGATCAAGAGCAGCGCGCAGGCCAGCGAGCTGAACCTGGGCCACCTGATCCACCAGGCGGGCAACTACCGGGGCGGCCTGCGCGGCGTGGGCGCCGAGCTGCGCACCGACGGTTATGGCGCGGTGCGGGGCGGCGCGGGCGTGCTGCTGAGCACCTACACGGCCGCCGGCGCCCACGCCGGCGCCATCGGCGATGCGGCCGCGGTGCAGGCGCTGGCGGGCCAGACCGACCAGATGGCGCGTTCGCTGGACGGGGTGGCGGGCGCGCACCAGGGCCTGCGGCTGGCGACGGTGCAGGGCACCCGGGGCCCGCAGTCCAGCGTGCTCGATGGCGAGAAGGCGCCGCTGGCGGCCATGCACCGCGCGGTCTCGGGCACGGTGGCCGGCGACAGCGTGGAAGGCGCGCGCGGCGATGCCTCGGCCAAGCATACCGACGCGGCGCCAGGCAAGGTGCCGCACGCCACCGATCCGGTGGTGCTGATGGCCGCGCGCGCCGGGCTGGCGCAGGTGGCCGGCCAGCACCTGCAGTACACCGCCGGCGAGGCGCTGCACTGGTCGGCGGGCAAGGACCAGAACCTGGCGGTGATGGGCGCGCTGCGCCTGCATGCGGGGCAGGGGCTGGGCATCGTGGCGGGCCTGCAGCAGGGCGGAGCGCAGTCGGGGCTGGATCTGATCTCGGCCAAGGGCAATGTCGACGTGCAGGCGCAGCACGACATCCTGCGGGTGCAGGCGCAGCAGGACATCACCATCGGCAGCGCCCAGACGGCGGTGGAATACGCCGCGCCCAAGCGCATCCGCATCGCCACGGCGGCCGGCGCCAGCATCGTGCTCGAAGGCGGCAACATCACCGTCACCGCGCCGGGCCGCATCGACGTCAAGACCGGCAACAAGCAGTTCGCCGGGCCGGACCGCCTGCCGTATGCCTTCCCCCAGTTCACCGTCTGCAAGCAGTGCGTGCTGGACGCGCAGGATGGCGTGCAGTCGATCACCGACAAAGCATGAGGGGCGGCATGATGAATTGGGAGTCGCGCCTGAGCGACACGCTGGCCCAGGCCGTTGAGCTGGCCGCCGATGTCGGCGCCGCGTTGAATACCTTTCTGCTGGTGGATTTTCGCGGCCACGCCGAACTGGCCGGGCCGATCCGGGCCAGCGCGGATCTCAGCCATGGCTCGATCTGGGTTGGCACCGAACTGGCGATCTACGAAGACATCGCGCCGTTGCTGATCGAGGTCGATGACCTGACCCGTTTCGAACTGTCGCGCGACCCGGGCGAGCCGCGTACCTCGGAATTGCTGCGCTTGCTGAAGCGGCTGCACCAAAGCGATAGCGGCGCGTATGCGCTGACCCATCTGGTGTCGCCCTTGCCGCTGGCCGAACTGATGGCGCACTTCGCCTATTACGGGGAGTACGGCCTGCCCGATGGCCGCGAGTACTACCTGCACCTGTACGACAGCCGCATCCTGGACCGCGCCTTCCAGGTGTGGACGCCGGCCGAGCGCGCGCGTTTCCTGGCGCCGTTCAATCTGCTGCGCTACCCGCGCCGCGACGGCACCCTGGCGCAGTGGACCGGCCCCGGCCAGCGGCCGGCCGACGATGCGCCTCGGCAGCAACCGTTCACGCTGGCGCAGCACCAGGCGCTGCTGGAGCTGGACTATCCGGACAAGCTGGCGGTGCAGATCCGCCGCATCTACCTGGGCGTGCTGGGCGAACTGCGGCAGGATGAACTGGTCGAGCGCGTGACCGAACAGATGGCGCGGGCGCGCTCATACGGCATCGCCAGCGAGCGCGACATGCTGGACTACGTGGCGTGGGGCATCACGATTTCCCCGCGCTTTGACGAACACGAGGCAATCGCGCCGGCGCTGCGCGCCTTCCAGGGCGAGGGGCTGTCGCAGGCGCTGGCACATGTGCCCGACGCGGTGTGGGATGGGCTGCTGCGGGCGGAGCAGGAACGGGAACAGGGGGTTTTGAATGCGTAAGGGCTTGGTCATTCTGTTGATGTGGCTGGGGATGCTGGCGGGATGCAATGGCGAGCCTAGCTACAAGGGACTCTCGTTCGTAACTTACAACTACACGCCTTGGGATTTGGATCGTGTCGAGGTCACGGATAAAGAGGGAAACTCGGCCACTACAGGTGCCATCATCGCGGGTGGCGGGGAAGGTTCGGTGACCTGCTGCTATCACCTCAAGGGCACCGATTTCAAGGTGCAATGGCGGGGGGCGGACGCGGAGGAGGCCCGCCAACACATGTTTGACGGCAAGTTGGAGGAGGTGATCTTCAACAAGGAGACGCCCGTCCGTTTTCCCGCGGCCGAGATTCCGCCGGGTGATGGGCCGCTATATCTGGAGCTGCACATCTACCCCGACGAGCATATGGAGCTGGCACTGAGCCGCAAGTTGCTGGGGCAGGTACGCATTCCGATCGTCGAGGTTACGCGTTGGCTCTATGCCCAGCATCGTGACGCTCTGGGCGACTATCGCAGTAGTGCCGAGGTTCGCAGGGTTGTCGCCAAGGTGACCAAAACGGCCTGGACGAAATACCGTCTCGAGGATAAGCAGGACCTGCAGGAATACATGCTGCTGTATTTCACCGTGGCATCGAACTTCAACACCGACCCGGACATCGCGGCGCTGCTGGCCAAATCTGGTCGCCAGCCGGGCGACTTTGCCAAGGCCGTGCAGGCCTTGCCTGCGGACAAGATCGCGCATCTGAAAGCTACGGGAACCGCCCCGGGAGACAAGAATGGCTGACCGCCTGCCGCCGGTGGATCGCACCCCCGCCACCGTGCTCAAGAAAATGGCCGAGAACGAGGCTGCCTATCCCAAACAGGACTGCCAGGAATGTGGCGCCGTGATCCGCATCGGGTTCTTCTTCGACGGGTTCGGCCGCAGCCGCGATGTCGATAACAAGCATCCCACGTTCTACTCGAATATCTGTCGGCTCTGGGAAGCGCACTATGCTCATGACGACGAAGATCGTCCCGTGAATCAGTATTGGTTCCGGTTCTACTATTCAGGACTGGGCACGGAGTTGAATGCGGACGCCAAGAATGACGATTTGATATACGGAGCGACCACCGCCGGAAAAAAAATCCTGAGCGAAGCCGCGAAGAACGCCAAGAACGCTGCCAAGAACATCACCCGCACCGACGAGATTCCGGAGACGGATGCGCTCAAGCGCTTGCGCAGTGCTACCCAGAAGATGATCAAAGAGGGCTCGTTTCAGCCGGTGGTCAAGGCGTACAAGGATGTGGTGAAGGACGTCAAGACGCTTCCCGACAAGGTGGTGCGGATCTGGAATGCCTGGGACCCGGAACGCCTGGTCAATCGAGCCAAAGGTACGGTGCGTGGCTTCTGGGCAGGCTTCAAGAAAAATCCCTTGAAGGTTGGTTGGACCGCGGCCAAGGAAGTCGCCAAGACCACGGCGCTGGAAGGCGTACCCGTCATTCGTGACAACGAAACCGTGGCCTACCTGATGGGAACCGGTGTTGACGTGCGGGTCGATGCGGCGCTGCGCCAGTTGCGTGCGGTCCATGAGGCGGTAAGCGCCGAAATGAATAACGTGCGGCGGATCGAGATTTCGGTGTTTGGCGGCGATCGGGGAGGCGTCATGGCACGCCAGTTCATCAACGACGTGGTCAAGAAGTACCGCCGTCGCCATGACAAGGATCTCGTCTTTCCGGGCGTGAATGGCGCGCGCGAGGCTGAAATCCGCATCCGCTTCCTGGGGTTGCTCGATTCCGTCTCGTCGATCATGGATGAGAATACCTTCCTGGGTTTTCTGCCATTTACGGATCTGATCAAACAGACTCACAAGGATCGTACGCTGACGGTGCCGGGCGCAGTCGAAAAATGCGTCCACTTTGCCGCCGCGCAGGAGCTGCGTGCCAACCAGCGTGTGGATAGCCTTGAGAAAACCCGGGGTGAGCAGTATCTCTACCCCGGGTCGAGCGGGGATGTCACGGGTGTCAGTCCCGAGGGGTCGCTTGGATCACGCGGCGAGCTGTCGCGGGTGCCGTTGCGCGACATGCTGAATCTTGGCCTCTGCCACGGCGTGGGCTTCTACAGCATGGAGCAACTATTCGACAAGCGGGCGCTGACTTATGCCAAGTTCAGCATGGCTGCGTCTATCCAGGATGGCGGCCAAACATACCATATCAACGAGTTGGTTGATGCCTATCGCAGCGTAGTGAAATACGAGCCCGGCATCGACTTCATGCCCCACATGGAAGTCTTCCTGCGCTGGCTCGCCGTCCGCTACCAGGACCCCGTCTTCAAGAGCGAGCTGTCAGATCCCGCGGAAAAGTGGATCAAGGATCGCGATTTCTTCACGCCCGAACAGGAATACAACGAAGAACTCCGCCGCGTGTCGGGGCTGTCGCGCGAAGAGCGGGCAAAGCCCGAAAACACGGCTCGCCTGAAAGAACTGGAGGCGCTGAAGGACGAACGCTGGGAGCGCGCGGCGGCCAGCCGTGGCGAGTTGCCGCCCAAGCGGTTCAAGCCGTTGTGGCAGCGGCTTGAGGAGGAATACCAGGCGCTGGAAGACGCCGAGCGTAAGGATGCCGAGAACGAGCGGCGCAAAGACGAACTCCGCCGCACCAATCCTGAGCTGGTGCGCCGCATCGAGCAGGTGAACCAGGGCCCGCGCGATATGCAAAAGATGCGCAACGACATCATCGTGCGCAATGGCGGCAAGTTGACCGACGAAGACCAGCCCAAAGACCCATTCGCCGACATGAAGGCAAGGCGGGCCACCGAACAGCGCCTGCTGAACGTATGGCGCGAAGCCAGCGCCGGCAAGAATCCGCTGCCGCCCAAGGTCATGGCGCTGTTCGACTTCCTGGTGCACGACGCCATGCTGAGCAGTTGGCCGGATCACCTGCTGGCCAGCACCACGCTGTACTTCCGCACGCGCGACAAGGACATTTTCGGCAAGACCGATTTCAAGGCCGAGGAGGCGAAGATGAAGAGCGACACCGCCGCTGCGGCGCGCGTGGACCAGATGCGGGCGAACCTGGATAGTTTGGCGCCGGCCCGGCCATGAAGCGGCGGCACGCAAGCCGGGTTTTCGCAATCGCATTGCTGGCGGCATCGGCCGCTTGTGGCGGCGAGCCCGAGTATCGTGGTCTGAACCTGATCGCCTACAACTACACGCCGTGGGACATTGACACCATCCTCATTTCCGACAAAGCGGGGCGGACCGCCAGCAGCGGCGCCATGGGTGTTGGCGGCGGCGAGGGATCAGTGACCTGTTGCTACACCTTGAAGGGCACGGAGTTCACGGTTCGATGGTCAGGTCTGGATGGTGAAGAGGCGATCAAGCATCTCTATGACGGTACGATGGACAGCTTGCTGTTTCGCAAGGAAACCAAGGTCCATCTCGACCCGACGCCCATACCCGCTGGCAATGGGCCGTTGTACCTGGAACTGCACATCTACCCCGATGAGCATATGGAGCTGGCCCTGAGCCGCAAACTGCTCGGCCAGACACGCTTCCCGTTGGTCGACACGACGAACTGGCTTTACCGGGAATACCGAGGCGCATTCGAAGATTATCGGGATGGCGATGAGGTCCTGCGTGTGCTTGGCAAAGTCGCCAGGACGGCCTGGATCAAGTATCGCATCGTGGAGGAGCAAGACATGCGCCAATACATGCGCCTGTATTTCACCGTCGCCTCCGACTTCGACACCGACCCGGAAATCGCCGCGCTGCTGTCGCAACCCGGCCGCCAGCCGGGCGATTTCGCCAAGGCCGTCGCCGCATTGCCGGCAGCGACCATCGCACGCTTGAAAGCCCAGGGCACGCCGCCGGGCGACAAGAATGGTTGACGCCGACGCGGTCGCAACGCTCGGGCTACCGCGTATTCACGATTCGGACTGCGCCCCTGAGCGCCGCAGCCATCGCCGCAACCCGTTCCACAGCCAGTGCTTGACCCTGCCTCCATAGGCCCAGGACAGCACCATCAACCCCAGCATCGCCACCACGTAATAATCCGTCGCCCAGGGCGGCACCGGATTCAATTCATGGATCCGGTCGAGGATCGGGTGAAACGGCAGGATTTCGCTGGCGGCCAGCAGGCTGAACACCAGGGCCAGCAGCGGGCCGGTGAAATGGGGCCGCTCGCCGTGGGTCGCATCGTCGGCCCAGTACCCCCAGTGGATGAAGCGCAGGACCTGGATCGCCACCACCAGCGCGGCGATGCCGACGGCCAGCGCTATGCCGCCGATGAGCAGAAGGATTTCGAGCGGGAACATGCTCAGCCGGGGGCAGCGCCGCGCCAGGGCTAGGGCGCCGCCTGCACTTCGATCGTGACGGTATTGGACCGCACGCCGTTGGACTCGATGTACACCTCGTATTTCGCCGGCTCCGTGGGCAGTCCCACCTGCGCCGCCAGGTCGGTGCTGAACTGCGTGCCGACGCTGATGCCCGGGCTGATCGGGATGCCCTTGGGCGGGCGCGAGCCCGGGATCTCGTCGACCTCGACGCCGGCGCGGGGCGGACGGCGCTTGTATTCGTAGGCCACGCCTTCGTAGGTCTTGCCGGTCTGGGTGTTGACCGCCACGAAGCGCGGCAACTTCTGATTTTGCGAGACGGGGATGATGCCCTGCGCGCATACCGGGATCACTAAGGCGCCGGTGGCCTGCGGCCGCACGCGGGTGGGCGCGGCGATGTTCAGTTGGTCATCGCTGCCGTGGTTGGGCGGGATGCAGGCGTGGTCCAACACGGTGCCGATGGGGGCGGTGGCGAAGGCGGGCGGGTCAATCCAGTCGGTGGTCATGGAAGCGGTCTGGGTAGCGGGTTGAGAGGGGGCGCGCGGACCGCCGACGGTCCGCGCCGACGCGGGCAGGGCGGAGAGCGCGGCCGCGAGCAGCAAAACCAGGGCCGGCGCCGCGCGGCGCCAGCCGTCAGAACGTGGGCCAGCCACCGGACATATCCACTTTGCGGACGGCCTTGGCGCAATGGACGCAGAAGCGGATGCTCATGCAGTCGGCGCCGAACATGACGCAGGCGCCAGTGTCGGCATCGCTGAACCGGTTCGCAGGCAGGCCCTGATGGCAGTGGTTGCCCCACTTGGAATAGAAAAACGGCCCCTTGTCGAGTTTGGACGAGTCCATGTCGGCTTCGTCCGGATGCGCCTGGACCCATTCCGGGCCGCTGGGCGTCATGCCGATCAGGTGGCCGATTTCATGGACGAAGGTCTCCTGCTGGTAGTTCATCGTCACCGGGTCCCAGGGGGACATCGCGGCCACGCACAGCAGGTTGGTGTTGTAGAACGCGAGACCGGCCGCCGCGCTTTCCATGAGTCGCACGCGCAACACGATCTTGCCGGCCGTGGGCACGGGCAGCAGCCCCTCAAGGCGTACGTTCACCGCATGGCAGGCCTTGGGCTGGGCCGGATCGTAGGGGACCGGCGTGACCCGATCGCGTGACACCTCCGCGCGTCGCACGCCGGCGGCCGGGTCGGTGTACTCGAACAGGCATTCCAGGAACCAGTCCTGGGCCGGATCGATGTTGTACCAGAGGAAGCTGACGTCGCCGGCGGCGTCGGCGAACTGGACCTGTGTGCTGCCGGCGCCCGGGCCCGCGTTGGCGCGGATGTAAAAGGGTTGCACCGGCTTCGGCGTGGCGAGCCGGTCCACGTGGCAGGCCACGATGGTGTACGGCTCGCGCTCGGCGCCCTGCGATTGGGCGTAGACCGACCGTGCCGCGCTGCGCAGGCGGGCATCGTCAGCGCTGTTGTCGTAGATCACATCGTAATTGGCCTGGCCGCGCGTGGTCAGCGGCGGCAACTGCACCACGTCCACGCCGTGCCGCGCGTACTCGGTCGCGGTCGGCTGGAAGCCGTGGGGGCGTTGCATCGGCTCGGGGCCGGGCAGCATGATTTCCTGGATGTACAGGCGCCTGACCGTTTCCACGACCTCGGTGGAGATGATCTGGTTCTTGTCGTTGACCACCTCGAACAGATAAGTGTTCAGTCCGGCGGCTGGCAGCGCGATATCGTCGACGATCTTGGTGCCGTCCGGATCGGTGACGTAACTGTAGGAGCGCTGGTTCGGTTCGCGGTAGAGCGGCTGACGGCTCAGTTCGCGCGCCGAGTACACCGCATTGCCCGGCCGCGGGCTGACCTTGACCGTGAAGCGGTGTTGGCCGGCCTTGTCGAAGCGCACGCGGATCTTGGGCTTGTTGGTCTGGCGGTCCAGGCTGGTGAGCGCCTGGCCGTCGTTCCAGCGTTCCTCGGCCTGCGGCAGGTTGACGTATTGCAGCTTGGCGCCGCTACGCGCCTGGTAGGCCGAGGCCACCGTGGTGGCTGGCCTTGGCGTGTCGCCCGCCGGTTCGCCGGTGGCGCCGCCGGGCACCCGCGCGGCGCCGGGCAGGTTGATGCCGGCCGCTTCCATCACGCGCCGGGCCAGGCCCGGATAGGGCGAGTTGGCCACCGCGGGGATGTTCATGATGGCTTGCGCCACCTTGGGCAGCGTCACGCTGGAAATGCTGGGCGATTGCAGGATGGCGCCCACCACCGCCGGGACCGCGGAGTGGGTCAGCCCCGGCGTGCTGAGAATGGCGCCGGCCACGGCGGGCAGGTTGCCCTGGGTGACGTCCGGCATCGACAGCAGCGTGTTCACGGTGGAGCCGAGCGCCGCGCCGCGGTCGCCCATGACGCTCATGGCCTGGGTCATCATCGGGCCGATGGCTGCGCCCACGCCGCCAGCGGATGTCGACGCGCCCGCCGCGCCACCCGCGGATGCCGAGGCACCCGCCGCGCCAGCGGCACCGTCCGAGGCGCCGGACAACATGCCGCCGGCTTTCGAACCCAGCGCGGCGGCCTGCGATGCCATCGCCGTGGCCTGGCCGGCCATGGCGCCGGCCTGGGAGACCGCGTCGGCGGCGTTGGCCAGGCCGGCAGGCATGGGCACGGCGCTGGCGAGCGCGCCGCCGGCGCCTTGCGTCAGGGACGCGGCGCTTTCACTTACCAGCGATTGCGTGGCATTGCCGGCGGCCGAAGCGGCGCGCCCCATCAGCGACGGGGTGCCGCCGCTCATCAGCGACGGCGTGACCGCGCTCACCGCGGACTGCGCCATGCCGCCGGCCTTGGCCGCGACGCCCGAGACCAGGCCGGAACCGGCTTCGGTGACGGCGCCCATGGCTTTGCCGGCCATCGCGCCCAGGTCCTGCACCGGCTTGAGCACGGCGCCGGCCATTGACTTGGCTTTGTCCAGCATGCCGGAAGCGGCCGTCAGGCCGCTCGAAAGCGCGCTGGCGCCACCGGCCAGGGCCGAGCCGGGGCCGCCCGCGGCGGTCGCATCGGCGGCGGCCGGCGCGGCGGCTAGGGCGTCCGAAGCGCCAGCGGCATTGAGCGCCTTGCCTGAACCGCTCAGGGCCTGGAGCAGCGCGGCGGGCCGGTGCACCAGTTCGGCCGTCACCAGCATCGGGTCGCCGACCTGGCTGGAGGGCAGCGCGGGCAGGGCGGCCGCGTCGCTGGCCGGGCCGATCAGGTTGTGCGAAGCGCCCTTGACCGAGAACATGCCCGGTCCTTTGAAGAGGATGTCGCCGCCGTCCATGACGATGGCGCCGCCCGCGGCCTGCAAGGTGATGCGTGTGTTCGCCAGGATCTCGATGCTGTCGGTGGTGGAGGTGATGGTGATGTCCTGGCCCGCCAGCATTTCCAGCATGTCGGTGTGCGCGTGGATCGACACCGGTGCGTTGGCGGCGATGGCGCGCAGGCCGCCGTCCTGCACGAACAGGCTGGTGGAACGGCCCGAGGCGCTGGCGAAGGTCTGGCGCGCCGCGACGTGGCCGTCGGCCTGGGCCGTGGCGTGCAGGTTTTCGCTGGCATGCAGGATCGCGCTGGCGGGGGTCGCCAGGTTCAGGGACGAGGGCGCATCGACCAGCATGCGGGCGCCATCGATGCGTTCGACCGGGTCGGTGCCGCTGCGCTCGTTGGCGCTGGCCTTCACCGCCTGCTGGCCGCCGACGCTGCCGGCATAGCGGCCGTCGGCCTTCGGGTCCAGCGCCTGGATCAGCGGGTTGAATTGTTCGTTGGCCGCCAGCGCGCGCGCCTGGCTCTGCGTGGCCAGGTTGTCGATACGCTGCGCGGCATGTTGCGCGCCACGCAGCAACAGCAGCGCTTCCTGCGCATCGGCCTGGGTGGAGCGGGCGCTTTCGCGGGCGTTGGCCGACAGCAGCATGCCCTGGCCCGAACGCACCACGGTCCAGGCGTCGGAACGCAGTTCGAAGCCCGTGCCGCGCCATGGGCCGCGCGAGGCGTCGTCGGCGCCTTGCTGCACCAGATAGCCCAGCCCCAATTGCGAGGCGGCGATGGAGCTGGACAGGCGCGTGCGCACCTGGCCTGCGGTGTCGTCGAACAGCCACTGGGTGTGGCCGCTGCCGTCCAGGCCCTGGCTGTGCCAGCCGCTGAGCGTGCCGGGATGGTTGGCATCGGCGTCCACGCCCGCGCTCCAGGGCGGCAGGTCGCTGTCGTTGTACAACTGCGCCACCACCACGGGCTGGTCGATGTCGCCGTCGAGGAATTCCACCACGACTTCGGTGCCCTGGCGCGGCAGGTGGTGCGCGCCCCAGTTCGGGCCCGCTTGTGCGCCGGCCACGCGCAGCCAGGTGCCGGAGCGGTCGTCGCCGGGCGCGTTGCCGGCGTCGTCGCCGTGGCTGCGGTGGCGCAGCCCGCCCGGCAGCGGCCGTTCGCCGCGTTGCCAGGGAAATTGCACCTTGACGCGCAGGTCGCGGCCGGTGGTCACGCTGGCGTCCTGCGCCGTCACCACCAGCGCGGTCACGCCCTCGGGGGCCGTGGGCCGGGCGCGCCAGGCCGGCAGCAGCGCGGCGGCGGCCGGCTGCGCGCCGAAGTTGTTGCGATAGGCGCCGTGCTCCAGATCGGGCGTGTCCAGCGCCTGGGCGGCCTGGCTGCCCAGGTTGTTGGCGGCCTCGTGTTCCACCCACAGCAGGGTGTATTGGTTGCCGCCCAGCTCGTCGCCCGGGGCGGCATCGCCCTGCGCGTAGCGGTCGTGCTGGGTCAGCGCGAAGACGTGGCCCGGCAGCATCTGGCGGGCCGTGCCGCCGCCCTCGAATTGCAGCGCGCGCGCTTCGTGCGCCTGCAGGCCGCGGCTGGCCAGCTGCTCGGCCGTGGCATCGTCGGGATGGCGGCCGTGGCCGTCGTAGTCGTAGTCTTCCAGCGGCGGCAGCGCGCCGGCGTCCAGGGCCGATTCGGCATGGGCGCCGTGCGCCAGCAACGCGCGGTCGTTCCAGGCGACGCGGGTGACGGTGTTGGCGCGCAGCGCGCGCGCCGCGCCAAAGCGCGTGACGCTGTCTTCGGATTCGGTGGCGTCGCTGCGATGAAAGCGCAGCGAGGCGGCGGGGTTGGCCGGCCGCGCGGCGCGGGCGTCGAACACCACCAGGCGGTGGCGCGCGCCGCCGCCGTCGGCCTGGCCGTCGCCCTGCTGGTGGTCGAAGCGAAAGCTCAGGCCGGCCTCGGCCATCAACCGCAGCACGAAGTCCAGGTCGGTCTCCCGGTACTGGGTGCGCACCGGGCGCGGCGCCAGCGGTTCGGTGATCTCGAAGGCGAACGCGGCCAGCGGGTAGTCCGCGAACACGTCGGTCAGGATGTCGGTGACCGACTTGTCCTGGAACACGAAGCTGTCGCGCCGCAGCCGCAGCGTGGCCAGCCAGGGCGCGGCGTGCAGGCGGTAGCGCGCCAGCCCGCCGTCGGCGCCCAGCGCGTCCACGCCTTCCACCACCGCGTGCCAGCGGCGCTGTCCGCCATCGGCCAGCAGCAGGCCGACGCTGATCTCCTTGCCCAGCAGGGATTCGATATCCAGTTCGGCGGACGAGGACAGGCAGTCCAGCGTCAGCGCGAACAGCTCGGACACGCCTTCGCGCAGATGCATGCGTTCGACGGCGAGCGCCTCGCCCAGCGGGGTGGCGACGCGCAGCAGGCGGGCGTTCTGGGACAGCGAGGCAACATTCAGGCTGCTATAGCCCGCGGGCGGGGAGGAGCGATCGATCATGGTGCGTGGCGGTGTGCGTGAACCTTCAGGGCAGCGAGATGGTCAGGTGGGCGGCGCGCGGCCCGAGCTTGACGATGTCGTGATAGGGCGCCATGGCGGTCTGCATGTCGCCGTTCAGGAAGTGGGCCATGCCCAGGTAGGCCAGCAGGCCCAGCAGGGCGAACAGCGCGCCGATGCTCCACAGCGGCACATCGCGCTTGAGCGTGTGGGCGATCTTGTCGGGCAGCGGCCAGTGCGGCGCGAAGCCGGCGCGCTTGCCGCGCAGCAGGGCGATCTCGTCGCCCAGGCGCGCGGTCAGGTAGCCGAGTTTTTCCTGGCCCTCGATCATGTACTTGCCCTGAAAGCCCAGCAGCAGGCACATGTAGAACACTTCCAGCGATTGCAGCCGCGGCGCGCCCTGGGCGCGCAGGTCCTCCAGGCGCGTGAAGAAGTTCTCGCCGGCCAGCTGTTCGCCGAACAGCGTCAGTTGCAGCGGCTGCAGCATCCACGCGTCGCGGATCGAGAAACCGGAATTCAGCACGGTCTCGTCCACGGCGGCGCAGAACGCGTACTTGGTGGCGTAGACGTCCTCGGCCGGGATGTCGAGCTTCTTGGCGCTGCGTTCGAAGTCCGCCAGGAACTGCTGCACCCGGGCCGAGAACGACGCGGCGCTGGCCGGCTCCTGCCCGCTCTTGAGCAGGAACAGCATCAGGAAACCGTCGTACAGCAGGTCCAGCAGCGATTTGGCGGGACGCGAGCCGTAGAAATCGGCGGCACGGGGAGGGAGCGAGGCTCCGGGCATCAGAGAGGGCGCGGCGGCGGTCATGGCGGGCTCTTTCAGTAAGCGTCGGGGTGGCGTCGGGGCGGATGGGCGCCGGTCAGCGGGTGACGGCGATCAGGTCCAGTTTCAGTTCGGGTATGCCGGATGGCGCGTAGATGGCGATGCTGCGCGCCTGCAGCATGCGGTCGTACAGCGAGCCGCGCGTCTGCAAGGCGAAATAGCAGGCGCCGGGCTTGACCGGCACCGCCGGGGGCACCTGCGGCGTGTAGGCCAGCTGCACGCCCGGCATGGCCGACAGCACCAGCTTCTCGACGTCGTCGGGCGCGCCGACCTTGAAGCGCAGCGGCACGGTCTCGGCCAGTTCGCTGGCGGGCGTCGCGGCCGACACCGACAGGTACAGCGCGGTGGTTTCGTCGAGCTTGTCGGAATCGAGCCGGCCGACGTGGAACGACGGCCGCAGTTCTTCCAGCACGATCGAGAAGTAGCGGGTCGAGATGACGGTGTCGAGCAGGTCGCGCAGGATCGTGTCGAGCTGCGCGAAGGCCGCGCCGGGCTGTTCGTGGCGGTACACCGGCAGGTCGGCCAGCGTGTGCACCTTCGAGAAGGTCATCAGCGCGCCGGCCAGCCGCAGCATTTCCTGGAACAGGCGTTCCGGATGCAACTGCGGGTTGTGGAACAGGTGCGACAGCGCCGAATAGGCTTCGTTGGCGGTATGCAGCAGCCAGAACGAGGCCACGTCGCCCGAGCGGAACTCGATGATGTTCTTGTTGGGTTCGCGGTGAAAGCCGTACAGCGCATTGACCTTGGCCTGCAGCGCGTCCAGCAGGCGGCGCAACTGCTCGAACAGCGCGCCGCAGGCCTGTACCGTGAGGCTGGGGGCGATGAAGCTGGTGTCCAGTTCGTAGCCGGCGCTGGCGGTGCGGCGCACGCGCGCCACCGGCAGGGTCAGCAGCGCGTCGCGCGGTTCGTGCTCGGACAGCAGCCGCACGTTCTTGCGCAGGAACGCCAGGTCGGCGGTGCTGGCGTTGGTGTAGAGGTCCGGCGCCGGGCTGTCCTGGTGCGCGTAGCGGGCATCGAAGCCCTGCGATTGCTGCGCGTCGCGGTAGTTGCCGCCGATGTCCTTCATCGGATGCAGGGCCAGGTAGAACACGGCTTCGCTGGCGCCGTCCAGCCCGTCCAGCGCCACGGCCGGGGGCAGGTCGTCGTTGTGCGGCGCGTTGTAGATCTCGCCGTCGGGAAAGATCGCCGACAGCTCGGTGGCGCGCAGCATGCCGTTGGCGAGCGCGGCGGCATCGAAGCGCGCCGCGCGCAGGCCCCAGGAATAGGGGTGCAGCGCCCGGCTCATTTCCGCCAGGCGGGCCTCATGGTAGGCGTCCTGGCGCTGAAAATGCTGGGGCCGCAGGAACAGCCCCTCTCCCCACAAAATCTTCGCTGAATAACTCACGTTGGCGGGCTCTCGTTATTGACTATCTATATATAAAGAGGACGTTTCGGTGAACGCATCCGGCTCGCGCCGGATTCAGTTCGGGCATTGCAACGAACCGAGCCGGGACGGATCGAACGCGGGCATGCCTGGCGGCACCACGATCTTGCCGGTGGCGACCGTCATGGCGCAGGCATGCGCGCCCAGGACGATGCCGGTGTCCTCGACCTCTTTGACCTCGAACACATATTTCCAGCGCTGCGGCGCGGGCGCGTAAAACAAGGCGGCAACGGCGATATACGCGGCGCCTTTCGGCACCTTCTCGACGTTTTCGAAACGCTGGCCTGGAGTCAGCGTGATTTCGCGCGACGCGATCAGACTGTCGCCCAATGCCGCCTTTTCCTGCGCAGTATCAACCAATTGCGTGAGCGGTGCGCGCTGAAATGCCTCGGCATTCTTCAAATAGTATGCTTTCGTAACGACGGCGGTTGGCTGGCCGCTGCTCGCATTCAAATTTTCTCCGGCGTGGATCGCCAATTTCACGTCCGTGGGCGCATTCGGGTCCTTTTTCAGGCCGGCCGCATCGAGCGCCGTGCCGGTGATTCCAGCGACCGCGCCAAGGGCGGAAACCGCCGCACAACCATTAATGACGGGCACTGCCGCGATCAGCGTCGCGGCCGCCAAGCATCGCGATAAATTGAGATGTTTTGACATGGCTCTTTATACCGGATCATTGCTGCAACATACAGATGACGGCACGATGAGCCACATTTCGTGGCAAGTTACATGGCGTAATTCCCTGTAGTGGTGTACTAACAAAAAGTTGTTGAAATACGCGGCCCTTGGTTACATCAGACACGTGCCCAAAAAATGCAACTTTCCCGGTATTTCCTCATAGGTGGCATGGTGGCGTTAATGGCCGGTTGCGCCACCACCAGCAAGCCCCAGACGGACGCTGAATACAAGCAGTCGATCACCCAGGCCACCGAGACGCTGGCCAACAAGGGCGGCGACGAGGCCGTGGCCCAGTTCCAGGAAATCGCGCAACGCAACCCCTCGCGCGGCGAGCCCTGGTCGTATATCGCCAAGATCCGCTTTGACGAGCAGAAGTACGGGGAAGCCATCGTTGCCGCCGACGAGGCGCTGAACCGCGACTCGAACGATTTCACCGCCAAGACGGTGCGCGCCGTGGGCGGCCTGCGGGTCGCGATGCAGTCGCTGGCGGACCTGCGCGCCGACGCGCTGCTGGCCGGCAATGCCCGCAGCGACGCGGTGGCCCTGGCCGCCGCCATGCGCGAGACGCTGGGCCAGGACGTGTTGTTCCCCGAGGGCCGCAAGCCGCCGCGCGGCGGCGGCGCGCGTCCGCCCAAGCCGCGCAACGACGCCGCCGCCGGCACGGGCACGCCCGCCGCTGGCACGCCCGCAGCCGGTACGCCCGCAGCCGGTACGCCCGCCACGGGCGGCGCGCCGGCCTCGGCCGCCAACACCCCCGCGACGCCCGCGGCCAAGCCGGCGCAGGCGGGCGGCGCCACGTCGTCCACCCAGACGCCTCCGCCCGCATCGGGCCGCGCGCCGGATCCGTTCGGCAACCTCCTCAACAAACCCTGATCGGCCGCCGGACCCGGCTGGCCGGGTCCGCTTCCCATCGTCAATACGCATCCGCTTGGAGCCCCCATGGCTAAGAAAGAAAGCGTTCAGAAAAGACTCCAGAAAGTACGCCCGCCGCGCGTCCAGTTGACCTATGACGTCGAGAAGGGCGACGCGATCGAGCAAAAGGAACTGCCCTTTGTCGTGGGCGTGGTGGGCGACTTCAGCGCGCAGTCGGAAGCCGAGCTGCCGCGCCTGAAGGACCGCAAGTTCGTCAACATCGACGTCGACAACTTCGACGACGTGATGCGCGGCCTCGAACCGCGCGCCGCCTATCGCGTGAAGAACCGCCTGACGGATGAGGGCGGCACCTTCGGCGTCGACCTGAAGTTCCGCTCGATCGAGGACTTCCGGCCCGAGGCGGTGGTGCAGCAGATCGAACCGCTCAAGGAATTGCTGGAGATCCGCACCAAGCTGGCCGACCTGCGCAACAAGCTGGCCGGCAACGACAAGCTGGAAGACCTGCTGGGCGAAGTGCTCAGCAGCACGGAAAAACTGCAGCAACTGACCAGCGAAGCCGGCAAGGACGGCAAGGGAGGCAGCAATGAGTAATTCCGCCGCCGCGCAGAACGCGGCCGCCCCGGCCGCCGCCGCCGACTCGGGCCTGCTCGACCAGATCGTCGAGCAGAGCCGGGTGGCCAAATCCACCGCCGAGCACGATCGCGCCAAGGACCTGATCGGCGAGCTGGCGCGCGAAGTCATGAAGGGCACCGTGGTGGTGTCGGACAACCTGTCCGCCATGCTCGACGCCCGCGTGGCCGAGCTGGACCGCCTGATCTCCGCCCAGCTCAGCGAAGTCATGCACGGCGCCGAGTTCCAGAAGCTCGAAAGCACCTGGCGCGGCCTGCATTACCTGTGCCAGGAGAGCAATACCGGGCCGATGCTCAAGATCAAGGTGCTCAACGTCACCAAGCGCGACCTGGTGCGCGACTTCCAGACCGCCATCGACTTCGACCAGAGCCTGATGTTCAAGAAGGTCTACGAAGAGGAATTCGGCACCTTCGGCGGTTCGCCCTTCGGCGCGCTGCTGGGCAACTTCGAGATCACCCGCCAGCCCGAGGACATGTACTTCATCGAGCAGATGTCGCACGTGGCCGCGGCCTCGCACGCCCCGTTCATCGCCTCGGCCTCGCCCGAGCTGCTGGGCCTGGACAGCTTTGCCGACCTGGGCCGGCCGCGCGACCTGGCCAAGGTGTTCGACACCGTCGAATACACCAAGTGGCGCAGCTTCCGCGATTCCGAGGACTCGCGCTATGTCGGCCTGACCATGCCGCGTTTCCTGGGCCGCCTGCCGTACGACCCGAAAGAGGGCACCTCGGTGGAAGGCTTCAATTTCGTCGAGGACGTCGACGGCACCGACCATTCCAAGTACCTGTGGTGCAACGCCGCCTGGGCCTTCGGCGCGCGCCTGACCGCGGCCTTTGCCGACTTCGGCTGGTGCGCGGCGATCCGCGGCGTCGAAGGCGGCGGCCTGGTCGAAAACCTGCCGACCCACACCTTCAAGACCGACGACGGCGAGATCGCGCTGAAGTGCCCGACCGAAATCGCCATCACCGACCGGCGCGAGAAGGAACTGAGCGACCTCGGCCTGATCCCGCTGGTGCACTGCAAGAACTCCGACTACGCCGCGTTCTTCGGCGCCCAGTCGGTGCAGAAGGCCAAGAAGTACAACACCGACAGCGCCAATGCCAACGCGGTGCTGTCGGCGCAGTTGCAGTACATCTTTTCGGTGTCGCGCGTGGCCCACTACCTGAAAGCCATGATGCGCGACAAGATCGGCAGTTTTGCGTCCGCGCAATCCGTCGAGAGCTTCCTGAACCGCTGGGTCTCGCAGTACGTGCTGCTGGACGACAACGCGAACCAGGAGCAGAAAGCGCAATTCCCCCTGCGGGAAGCATCGGTGCAAGTAGCCGAAGTGCCGGGTCGTCCTGGCGTGTTCCGGGCCGTGGCGTTCCTGCGGCCGCATTTCCAACTCGACGAGCTGTCGATTTCCCTGCGTCTGGTTGCGGAACTGCCCGCCCAGGCCCAGAAATCGTGATGACCGTCTGATCCAAAGCTTTTAACCGGAGAGTACTTTAATGAAGGACATCTACGTCAAATTCGGCAATCCCGCGCTCAAGGGCGAGTCCCAGGACAAGGACCACCCGGACTGGATCGAAGTGGGCTCGTGGCGCCACGAGATCATCCAGCCGCGTTCGGCCACCGCCTCCACCTCGGGCGGCCACACCGCCGAGCGCACCGAGCACGGCGAAATGGTCTTCACCAAGGACCTGGACGTGGTCAGCCCGCTGCTGTATCAGCACGCCTCGGGCGGCACCACCTTTGACGAAGTGACCATCGACTTCCTGCGCGCCGACGGCGAGGGCAACCGCGTCAAGTACCTGGAAATCAAGCTCAAGTACGTGATCATCTCGCGCGTGGCGCCGGAAGTGGTCAGCGAAGGCCTGCCGCACGAATCGTTCTCGCTGAAGTACGCCGCGGTGCAGTGGAAGTACACGCAGCAGAAGGTCGGCGGCAACCAGGGCGGCAATTCCCAGGGCGCCTGGAGCCTGACCAAGAACGACAAGACCTACTCGGTCTGATCCCGACCGCGCGACAAGGCGAAGGCCGCGGCCCGTCTGCGGGCCGCGGTTTTCTGAAAGAGGTCCGTGATGAAGGGATTCGAACCCAGCCTGTTCGACAAATTGTTCGAGGCGGAAGGCCCGGCGCCGCACGCGCTGCGCCGGCTGTCCGTCGAGGAAATCAAGGAAACCGTCGCGCGCGACATCGAGGCCCTGCTCAATACCCGCATGGTCTTCACCGAGGCGTCGCTCAAGCGCTATCCGAACTGCCAGCGGTCGATCCTGACCTATGGGCTGTCGGATTTTTCCGGGCTCAGCCTGGCCAGCCACTATGACCGGGAGTTCATCTGCCGGTCGCTGGAGCAGGCCATCGCGCGCCACGAGCCCCGCTTGACGCACGTGCGGGTGGTGCTGCAGGTCGACAGCCGCGCCACGTCGGTACTGTATTTCGCGATCACCGCGATGCTGGACGTCGGCCCGGCCCACGAGCCGGTGACGTTCGACGCGACCCTGCAGCCGTCGACGCTGCAGTATTCGGTCAGCAAGGGCTGGGCCAAGGCCGCGGCGGCCGCCTGACAACATAAACGCACGCGGGCGCCGGCGGCCAGCCGCCGGCGAGGAAGGGAAAGATGGAAGAATTGCTGCCGTACTACGAACGCGAACTGGGCTTCCTGCGCGGCTCGTCGCGGGACTTCGCCCAGCGCTATCCGAAGATCGCCGCGCGCCTGGGGCTGTCGGGAGAGACCTGCGAGGATCCGCACGTCGAGCGGATGATCGAATCGTTCGCCCTGCTGGGGGCGCGCATCAACAAGAAGCTGGACGACGACTATCCGGAATTCACGGAAGCGTTGTTTGAAGTGATGTACCCGCATTACCTGCGGCCGTTTCCGTCGTGTTCGATCGCGCAGTTCGACATGGGCGGGGTGGCGGCGCAACTGACCGCGCCCGTGCGCGTGGCGCGGGGCACCGAATTGAAATCGCATGCCGTGCGCGGGGTGGCCTGCCGCTTCCGCACGGCCTACGACGTGACGCTGGCGCCGGTGGCCATCCGCCAGGCCGTGTTCGCGTCGACCGCCAACGCGCCGTCGTCCACGCAGCTGCCTGCCGGCGTGACCGGGCGGCTGTCGTTGACGCTGGCCTGCCTGGCCGAAACGCAAAGCTTCGCCACGCTGGCGGTGGACCGCCTGCGGGTCTATCTGCATGGCGAGCCGTCATTCGTGGCGGCGCTGCGCGACTGCCTGTTCCTGCGCACCGCGGCGGCCTATGTCGAAACCCAGCCCGGCCGCTGGAACCGGCTGCCCGAGGTGCCGTTGGCGCAGGTGGGGCTGGCCGAGGACGATGCGCTGATCGATTTTCCTGCCAGCTCGCATCCGGCCTACCGGCTGCTGGCCGAGTACTTCGTCTTTTCCGAGAAATTCAACTTCGTCGACATCGACCTGGCGGCGCTGCGGCGCGCGGTGGGGCCGGTGCGCGAGTTCACGCTGCACCTGCCGGTCAAGGGGCTGCGCGCCGATTCGAATACCGCGCGCCTGCTGGAGTCGGCGTCGGCGGATAACTTCCGGCTGGGCTGCACGCCGGTGATCAACCTGTTCGAGCAGCGCGCCGATCCCATCCGCGTCACGCATGCGGCCGCGTCGTATCCGGTGGTGGCCGATGCGCGCCGCGCCTACGGCTACGAGGTCTATTCCATCGACCGCGTGCGGCTGGTGCGGCAGAACGCGCAGGGCGATTCGGTGGTGGAGTTTCGGCCGTTCTATTCGCTGCATCACGGCGAAACGCCCGAAAGCGCCAGCCATTACTGGACCGCGCGGCGCGACGCGATGGTGGCCGAGCGCAGCCCGGGCTACGAAATGGAGATGTCCATCGTCGACATCGACTTCAACCCGGCCCTGCCACAGACCGAAACGCTGAGCCTGGAACTGACCTGCACCAACCGCGACCTGCCGTCGCACCTGGCGGTGGGCCAGCCGGGCGGCGACCTGTTCCTGGAAGGCGGTTCGGTGGCGCGCGAGATCCGCATGCTGCGCCGCCCGACCCACACGCACCGCTTCCAGCAGGGCCGCGCGGCGCACTGGCGCCTGATCTCGCACCTGGCGCTGAACCACCTGTCGCTGGTGCACAGCGGCCTGCCGGCCTTGAAGGAAACGCTGCGCCTGTACGACCTGTCGCACGCGGCGGTGGCGGCGCGCCAGATCGAAGGGCTGGTCGGGCTGGACTACAAGCCCGCCACCCACTGGATGCCGGGCGAGCCGTTCGCGACCTTCGTGCGCGGCATCGAGATCCGGCTGACGATCAATGAAGACAACTTCGTGGGCACCAGCCTGCATGCCTTCGTGGCGGTGCTCAACCGCTTCTTCGGCCTTTACGTGCACGCCAACAGCTTCGTGCAGTTGGTGGTGCTGTCGCGCCGCGGCGCGGAAGAAATCCTACGGTGTGCTCCATGCAACGGCGACGCGATCCTAGCGTAATCGAATCGCTGCTGGCCGAGCCGCAGCGCTTCAAGTTCTTCCAGGCCGTGCGGGTGCTGGAACTGTGGTTCGCGCGCCAGGAAGGCACGCGCGCCAGGAATGCCGTGCCGGCGCACCTGCGCTTCGTCAACTCCTCGTCGCTGGGCTTTCCGGCCAGCGAGATCGCCGGGCTGACGGCCTTCGACAAGAACGGCCAGGCCCTGCACGACGCCGAGGCGCGCCTGGCGGCGCTGGCGGCCGGCACGCTGGGGCGGGTGGAGATCGAGCCGGCCTTCTTCGGCCTGCTGGGCGGACAGGGCGCCTTGCCGCTGCATTACTCCGAGATCCTGAGCCACCGCGAAAGCGCCACGCGCGACCGCGGCGCGCGCGCCTTCTTCGACATCTTCTCGAACCGGGCCGCCGCGCTGTTCTACGCGGCCTGGAAGAAGTACCGCATGCCGCTGCGGCACGAGACCGAGCAGGACCATCACTACCTGCCGCTGCTGCTGGCGCTGGGCGGCGTCGGCCATCCGGCGCTGCGCGACCGCCTGCATGCGGGCGAAGGCCGCGTGTTCGACGAGTCGCTGGCGCACTACGCGGCGGCGGCGCGGCAGCGGCCGGTGTCGGCCGCGTACCTGCAGCGGGTGCTGGCTGATTACTTCCGGGTGGCCTTGCGGGTCGAACAGTTTGTCGGCCGCTGGTACCACGTGCCGCCCGAGAACCGCACCCAGCTGGGCCGGCCCGGCGCGGTGCTGGGCGTGTCCGCCATGGCCGGAGACCGCATCTGGCAGCGCGACCTGCGCATCCGGCTGTGGATCGGCCCGCTGTCCAAGTCGGCGTTCGCCGACTTCCTGCCCGGCGGCGCCCGCGCCCAGGCGCTGGAAAAGCTGCTGACGATGTTCGGCGGGCTCAGCTTCGAATACGAGGTGCGCCTGGTCATGGCCAAGGAGGACGTCGCCGGCAGCGCGCTGGGCGGCGACGCCGAGGGCGGCGGCGCGCGCCTGGGCTGGAATTCCTTTCTCTGCACCGAACCGTCGGCGTCGGACCGCGACGACGCCAGCTACGAACTGCACACCATCCACTAAGAACAAGACAACCCAGAACATGGCCACTCCCCTGAAAACCCTGATCGGGAAACTGAACCAGACCTGCCGCCAGGCCGCCGAGCGCGCCGCCAGCCTGTGCATGGCGCAAGGCCACTACGAGGTGGACCTGGAACACCTGTTCCTGGCGCTGCTGGAAAAGCCCGCCAGCGATTTCAGCATCGTGGCGCGCCGCAGCGGCATCGAGGCCTCGGTGCTGGAGGCCGACCTGAACGCCGAGATCCGCGGCTTCAAGAACGGCAATACCCGCACGCCGGTGTTTTCGCCGCACCTGCCGCGCCTGTTCGAGCATGCCTGGCTGATCGCCTCGCTGGACACGCAGACCACCCGCATCCGTTCTGGCCACCTGTTGCTGGCGCTGCTGACCGAGCCCGATCTGGCGGCGCTGGCGCGGCGCGGCTCGCGCCTGTTCGAGTCGTTCCGGCTGGAAGAGCTGAAGCACGATTTCGCGGCCCTGACGGCCGGCTCGGAAGAGGCCGGCCAGTCCGTCGCATTGGGCGATGACGCCGCGCAGGGCGAGGCCGCCACGCCCGCCGCCGGCCTGTCCAAGACGCCGGCGCTGGACCAATACACCACCAACCTGACCGAGCGCGCCCGCGAAGGCAAGATCGACCCGGTGATCGGCCGCGATGCCGAGATCCGGCAGATGATCGACATCCTGACGCGGCGCCGCCAGAACAATCCCATCCTGACCGGCGAGGCCGGCGTTGGCAAGACCGCGGTGGTCGAAGGCCTGGCGCTGCGCATCGTGGCCGGCGACGTGCCGCCGGCGCTGGCCGGCGTGGCGCTGCGCACGCTGGACATGGGCCTCTTGCAGGCCGGCGCCAGCGTCAAGGGCGAGTTCGAGAACCGCCTGAAAAGCGTGATCGACGAGGTCAAGCAAAGCCCCACGCCCATCATCCTGTTCATCGACGAGGCCCACACCATGATCGGCGCGGGCGGGCAGGCCGGCCAGAACGATGCGGCCAACCTGCTCAAGCCGGCGCTGGCGCGCGGCGAACTGCGCACCATCGCCGCCACCACCTGGAGTGAATACAAGAAGTACTTCGAGAAGGACGCCGCGCTGGCGCGGCGCTTCCAGGTGGTCAAGGTGGAAGAGCCCAGCGAGACGCTTGCCGCCAGCATGCTGCGCGGCATGGCGCCGCTGATGGAACAGCATTTCGGCGTGCGCATCCTGGACGAAGCGATTGTGGCCGCCGCCCGCCTGTCGCACCGCTATATCAGCGGCCGCCAGTTGCCGGACAAGGCGGTCGGTGTGCTGGACACCGCATGCGCCCGGGTGGCATTGGGCCGCAGCGCCACGCCGGCCCTGATCGACGACGCCCGCCACCGCCTCGCGCGCCAGGAGACCGAGCGAGTGGCGCTGCGCCGCGAGGCCGCCACCGGCGCCGCGCAGTCGGCCCGCCTGCGCGAACTGGACGAGGAAATGGCCGCCACCCGCCAGCAGCTGGCCGACGCCGAGGCGCGCCTGGCCCAGGAAAGCGAGCTGGTGCGGCAGATCCACGCGCTGCGCGAAGAGCTGGAAGCCGCGGGCCAGGAGCCCGAGCCCGAAACCACCGCCAAGCGCCGCGCCGGCAAGGCCGCCGAGCCGACGCCCGCCCAGGCGCAACTGGCCGAGCTTCAGCAGCAACTGCGCGCCCTGCAGGGCGAAGCGCCGCTGGTGCCGGCCTACGTGGATGCGCAGGTCATCGCCGAGATCGTCTCGGCCTGGACCGGCATCCCGCTGGGCCGCATGGTCAATGACGAGATCCGCACCGTGCTGGAACTGCAGCCGCTGCTGGCCGAACGCGTGATCGGCCAGGACCACGCGCTGCACGCCATCGCCCAGCGCGTGCGCACCGCGCGCGCCGGCCTGGAAGATCCGAACAAGCCCAAGGGCGTGTTCCTGTTCGTCGGCCCGTCGGGCGTGGGCAAGACCGAGACCGCGCTGGCGGTGGCCGACATCCTGTACGGCGGCGAGCGCAAGCTGGTCACGATCAACATGAGCGAATACCAGGAGGCCCACAGCGTCTCGGGCCTGAAGGGCTCGCCGCCCGGCTACGTCGGCTACGGCGAAGGCGGGGTGTTGACCGAAGCCGTGCGGCGCCAGCCCTACAGCGTGGTGCTGCTCGATGAAATCGAGAAGGCCCACCCGGACGTGCTGGAGCTGTTCTTCCAGGTGTTCGACAAGGGCGTGATGGACGACGCCGAGGGGCGCGAGATCGACTTCCGCAATACGCTCATCATCCTGACCTCCAACGTCGGCTCGTCGACCATCATGCAGGCCTGCCTGAACAAGAGCGCCGAGGAGCGGCCGGATCCGGACGCTTTGCAGGAATTGCTGGCGCCGCAGCTGTACAAGGCCTTCAAGCCGGCCTTCCTGGGCCGCATGAAGACCATCGCCTACTACCCGGTGGATGACGACGCCCTGGCGCGCATCATCGGCCTGAAGCTGGCTCGCATCGCCGAGCGGGTGCAGGCCAACCACCGCGCCGTGTTCGATTGGGACGACGCGCTGGTCGAGGCCGTGCTGGCGCGCTGCACCGAGGTGGACACCGGCGCGCGCAACGTCGACCACATCCTGAACGGCACGCTGTTGCCGCAGATCGCCGAGCAGGTGCTGGGCCGCATGGCGCAGGGCGAAGCGATCGCGCGCATCCGCGTCACGGCCGGCAAGAACGGCGACTTCCGTTACCGCCTGACCTGAGCCCGGAGCCAAGACCATGCCCCAGGATGCTTCCGGATTGTCCCGCCTGTCGACCGCCGGCATCGCGCAGGCCAACCGCCTGCTGGACCTGCGCACGCCGCTGGGCGATAACCGCCTGGTGGCCGAGACCCTGTCGGCCACCGAACAATTGAGCGGCGGCGCCTATCGCCTGGAGATCACCGCGCTGTCCGACGACGCGCATATCCCGTTGAAGGCCCTGATGGGCCAGCCCGTCACCCTGCGCCTGCAGACCGCGCTGGACCGCGAGCAGCCGCGCCTGTGGCACGGCCACGCCACGGCGGTGCGTTACCTGGGCGCCAACGGCGGGCTGGCGCGCTATGGGCTGACCGTGGAGCCGTGGCTGGCGTTCCTGCGGGCGCGGCGCGACAGCTTCGCCTATCAGGACAAGACGGTGATCGACATCGTCGACAGCATCTTCGGCGACTACAAGGGCCAGGGCACGCTGGCGCCGCAATGGCGCTGGGAGGTCAAGGACCGCGCCGTCTACGCCAAGCGCAGCCTGACCATCCAGTACCGCGAAACCGACTACGCCTTCATCGAACGCCTGCTGGCCGAAGAGGGCCTGTTCTACTGGGTCGAGCATGCCGACGACGGCCACACCCTGGTCATTGCCGACCACAACGACGCCTTCAAGGCTGGCCCGCAGGCCAGCGTGCGCTTTGCGCGCGCCGACGTGACCGAGACCGAAGACAGCATCCAGCACTGGAGCCCGCGCCACCGCTGGCAGACCAATGCCGTGCGCATGGCCAGCTGGGACTACCGCAGCGCCCAGGCGCGGCCGGTGTCGGCGCAGGCGGACACCGGCAAGCTGGCCAACGCGCTGGAACTGGTCAGCGACGACTACCCCGGCCAGTACGCCTACGAAGACAGCGCGCAGGGCGAACGCCTGGCGCACAACGCGCTGGCCGCGCTGCGCGTGCGCCAGCAGAGCGTCGAGGGTGGGGGCACCGTGCGCACGCTGGCGCCGGGCCAGCGCTTCGAACTGACCGGCCACTACCAGCAAGGCGGCCCGTCTGCCTTCGTGGTGATCGCCATCACCCACCAGGCCCGCAACAACTTCGACGCCGACCTCGGCCGCGCCGTAAGCGAGGCGCAGGGGGGCGACGGCGACGACACGGAGTTCTATCGCAATACCTTCACCTGCATCGGCAGCGATACCGAATTCCGTCCCGCGACCCGGGACGGCCATGGCGAGCGCCTGCATCCCCGTCCCACGGTATTTGGCGCGCAGACGGCGCTGGTGGTGGGCGCCGAGGGGCCAGTGCACACCGACCGCGACCACCGCATCAAGGTGCAGTTCCACTGGCAGCGCGGCAAGGCCTCCAGCAGCCGCCTGGCGCACCCGTCGGGCGACGAGAACGCGCCCGCCAAGGACGAGCTGGGCACCTGGGTGCGCGTGGCCGAGCCGGTTGCGGGCGGCGACTGGGGCGGCCATTTCGTGCCGCGCGTCGGGCAGGAAGTGCTGGTGGAGTTCCTGCACGGCGATATCGACCGTCCGGTGGTGGTGGGCGCCCTGTATAACGGCGAGGGCGCCGAGGATGCCTCGCACAACCAGGTGCAGGCCGGTGGCGCCAACGCCACCGGCAATGCGCCGGCCTGGTTCGCGGGCGGCAGCGAAGGCCACGCCCACAACGCGGTGATGTCCGGCTTCAAGACCCAGGCGCTGGCGACCAGCGGCGCGGGCACGGGCGGCTACAACCAGCTGGTGCACGACGACACGCCGGGCCAGTCGCGCCTGACCGCCTCCACCACGCAGGCCGATTCCCGCCTGAACCTGGGCCACGTCAAACAACAGCGCGACAACGAACGCCTGCAGGACCTGGGCCACGGCGCCGAGCTGTCGACCAGGGAGGCCGTGGCGCTGCGGGGCGGCCAGGGGCTGTTGATCAGCGCCGACCTGCGCGAGAACGCCGAGGGCGCATTGCTCGATAGTGCCGAGGCGGCCAAGCAGATCGACGCCGCCCTTGAATCGGCCAGGGAACTGGGCGACATCGCGGTCAAGCAGAAGGCTTTCCTGGAGGGGGAGCCGCAGGCGCTGCCGGCGCACGAGGCGCTGGCGCATGTGCGGGACGTGGTCGAGGCGACCCAGGACGACCCCGGCGCCCAGGGGACCAAGGTCGCGGCCTATAGCGAACCGCACATCCAGGTCAGCGCGCCCAGCGGCATCGGCCAATACACCCCGGGCAACGCCTTCCTGGTGGCTGGCGGCACGCTGGCACAGGTGGCGCCGGACGTGAACTGGGTCAGCAGCGCCAACCTGGCGGTGGGCGTGGCGGCCGGCGTGGTGCTGTTCACGGCGGGCCACGAGGCTGGCGGCGGCCGCCCGGTGAAGGACCGTGGCCTGCGGTTGCACGCGGCGGGCGGCAAGCTGCGCCTGCACAGCCAGGCCGCCAAGATGACCCTGACGGCAGAGAAGGCGGTGACCTTCGCCTCGGCCAGCGCGGCCGTGATGGTGCAGGCCAGGCAGCGCGTGCTGGCCACCGCCGGCGGCGCCTACCTGCGCCTGGAGGGCGGCGGCATCCAGCTGCATGCGCCGGGCAAGGTCGAGCTCAAGGCAAGTGCGCATAGCTGGGTCGGCCCGCAGACCGCCCAGGCCAACCTGGCCTTCAATGAAGCCAGTCCCTTGTGCGAAGCGCGGGTGCGCGGCGCGGCCCAACGCGGCGGCGCGGTCGTGCCGTTGGGCTAGACATGGACGTTGGCATGCTCGATTACCAGGCTTTCAGTTCCTACGGATTCGGTCTTGTGCAGGACGAGCGCACGCGCGGCGTGCCGGCGTTCGCGCAGCCCCAGGCGCTGGTGCCGCCCGCGCTGCGGAAAATGCCCGGCCTGATGCCGCGGCTGGTGGACTTGTCCGCCCTGGACGCGGCCGATCGGGTACAGGCGCTGGCCAGCCTGAACCAGGCGGCGCAGGACGGCGAGGACCCGTGGCTGGCGCTGTTGCTGCGGTCGGACCGGCCCGTGGACGCGGTGGCGGCGCATTGCCGTTCGCGCATGATCGTCGATATCGAAGGGCAGGGACCGTGCTTTTTCCGCTTTTTCGATCCGCGCGTGCTGGTGCAATTGTCGTGGATACTGGATCCCGACCAACTGGCCTGGTTGTGCGGGCCGGTGCGGGGCTTGCTGTTCCACCTGGATGGCCAATGGCATGCGCTGGAGCGGCCGGACGTGGCAGCGGCGCCGCGCCCGCGGCTGTCGGCCGAGCAATCGTTCGCGCTGACCCAACTGCAGGCATTGAATGAAGTGCTTGCCGGCCTGGACAGCCTGGCGCCTGGCCGCCGCGTCGCGCTCGGCAAGACCGTGATGGACCATTTCCGCACGGCCCGCGACCTGGGCCTGGAGACGGCGCAGGAACGCAAGGCGTTCGCCCGCCACGGCCTGGAGGTGCACCCCGCCTTCCATCGCCACGAACGGGTGCGCGCTTGCCTGGCCGCGAGGCGGCCGGATGATGATTACCCCTACCTTGCCGCGACGCAGGACCTGACGGATGACGATTGGGCCGACGTGCGCAGGGACTTGGAACGAACTGGAGAGCCCGATGGCCGATGATGTGAAGAGCTGCGGAAAGAAGCGCTCGTCGATCGATTGCGAAGAAGACTGCCCGTTTCACCGGATCGGCCTGCCCATCATGCCGCTGCGCTATGCGGTGCTGAGAAGCGACGACACGTCGCCGGCGCTGGCGGGCGACATGCTCCTGCCCGAAATGGCCGAACGACCGCTGGGCGACGGCGCGCGCTACGGCGTGCGCCTGTTGCGTCCCGGCTATCTGTATGTCTATGACGAAGCGCGCTCCGAGTTGAAGGGCTACTACGTCAACGAGAACAGCACGCTGTACAACTTCGACCTGGACAAACCGGTCGAGGCCTGCGACCGGACGTTCACCTGCACCATGGACCACCAGGCCAAAGCCTCGCTGTTGACGATTCCCGATGCGAGGAAAGCGACGTACGTCTGGCTCGCGTTCTCGGATGTGCAATGGACCAAGGACATCTGCAAGGCCCATAAGGGCAGAAAGGGCGCCGAGATGCGCCAGCGGCATATGTTCAAGTTCGACGTGCAGGCCTGGCTCAACAGTGGCAGGCACGCCAGCGCCAAGAGCATCAAGACGCTGAACGACACGGCCGCCGACTACGTGATGTATCGCCGCACGGGCGTCGAAGAGTTCGAGAAGAAGAGGTTCCTGGGCTGGAGCACAGTCGGCTACTACGACTCGAGCCGCTGGATGGGCGGCATGATCCAGGACGCGGCGGAGGCTTTCCAGCCCGGCAAGGGCCTGTTGCTGGCCCTGCCGGATAGCACCGGCATCCTGCAGGACCTCGCGCGGCTGATGCGCATGCGCTTTGACGACTTTGTCTCGAATCCGCAGGACGTGCGGCCGTTGACCGTGTCCAAGTCGATCGAATCGCTCAGCGAAATCATCATGCAGTCGGCCGAGAGCGATTTCCTGCGCCAGCGCGGCGACGAGGCGAACAACCACGCCGTCTATGGCACGAGCACCCCGAACATGGGTGCCGGCCCCGGAGGCTCGGGCGCGGGCGGCCTGGCGGTGGCCCAGCTGCTGATGGATTGGATCAACCCGGACAATCGGAAAGAGCGCATGGCCCAGGCGGACAACTACCGCCACCCGACCGAGCAGGAGCGCCAGACGGTGCGCTGGGATGCCTGGAAGAAGTACTTCGACAACTACGATGAAAACGCGCGCCGGGCGTGGCAGAAGGATTTCGACGAGCGCCTGACCAAATTCGACGCGGCCACCATCGTGCCGATGGCCAAGGCGCACGTGGCCTGGCTCACCTGCGAGAAGACGGGCGAATCGTTCCAGTGCAATTACGACGTAAAGAACGCCGACAGCGGCGAGGTCTACCAGACCGTGCTGGCGTTGTGCATCGACGGCACCCAGGACAAGCGGGTCTGCTTCAAGCAGTACGCCGACTGGCTGCAAGGCGACCCGACCGACACGCGCAACCTGTTGCTGCGCGCCATGTTCCATAACCAGGATTTCGTGGTCAGCAAGGTGGTCGAGGCGCATGAGGCGGCCCTGGACTGGAAGGCCATTCCCTGGGGCAATCTGCACGAGGCCTACAAGACCGGCCTCAAGGTGCTGAGCGAAGGGCAGATGGACAAGACCGCGCGCCTGCTCGAGCAGATCATGGGCCCGGTGGTGCATGTGCTCAGGCTGGGCGTGGACAGTTCGATTGCGCGCAAGCTGGCCATGTACCTGGGGCTGTTGGCGCGGCAGAATGTCGTGATCGTCGAGGTCGAAGGCGGCAAGAAGACCTTCCGCGCGGCGCTGATCCGCGAACTGTTGCGCCAGCATGGCGGCAAGGTGGACATGCGCCAGATGGAGCGCGCGGTGGCGGACGAATTGCGGCGCCTGGAAGTGCGCGGCGAGCAACTGGAAGGAAGCGACAAGAAGCGCTGGTTCATGATGGTGGACAGGGATGCCGCCGGCAGGGTGCCGACCGATCTGCGGGCGGGCGACCGGGCGCGCGCATTGGCGCAGGCCACCATGACGATCGAGGAATACGAGGCCAAGGAACTGTCGCGCTGGCGCACGGCGATCAACACGGATGTGCGGGTCGGCGTGGTCGGCTGCCTGTTCCAGACGGTGGCGGTGTACAAGCTCTGGAGCGACCTGGAATCGGCCATGCCGCACGAGCGAGGCGATGCCAGCTGGAAATTCGTGGTCGGCATCGCGGCGGCCGGCGGTTCGGTGGCCGACGTGCTGGGCACGGCGCTCAAGGGGCGTCAGGCCGCCGGCATGCGGCTGGGCATGGGCCTGGGCATTGAAACCACCAGCACGCTGCTGGTGCGCTGGGGCGGGCGGATCGGGGTGGTGACCGGCATCATCATGGCGGTGTTCGACTTCAAGTCCAGCAAGGACCAGTTCATGATCGAAAAGAACGGCCTGATGGGCGGTCTTTATCTGGCCTCGGGTATTCTCAGCCTGGTCGTCATCGGCGCGTTTGCGCTGTCGTATACGGTCGTGGGCCTGATCGCCGCGGTGTTCCTGATCATCGTGGCGGTGCTGATCGAGAAGTTCAAGGGCAACAAGATCGACGAATGGCTCAAGCGCTGCCTGTGGGGCAAGCTGCAGGGGGTGTCGGGGGCCGATTATTACTATGGCGTGCAACAGGAAGTGAACAGCCTGCGCGTGGCCCTGGGAGGGTCTTGATGGATTTCACCGGGCTGATGCCCAGGTTCCCCAATGACCGTCCGCTGACGGCGTTTGAGCGCGAACACCGGCTACTGCAGAAAAAGCGGCTGGATGTGCCGCTGCTGGCGCAGCTGTGCGTGGTGAGGATGAATGCCGGCAGCCTGCTGTCGGTGGACCGCTGGTATGCCTGGCGTGGCTTCGTGGCGCTGCTGGGGGCGATAGGCGTGGCGTTCGGCGTCGGCGGCATCCTGATGCTGGCCTGGATCCTGGTGGTGGGCGAACTGCCCAACGAGAACGGCCTGTGGGAAGCCATCTTCATCGGCATGGGTATGTGCGCGGCGCTGGGCGCCGCCGGCGCCTGGGTCGCTTGCAAGGAGATGTTCCGCTGGACCTACTACCCCATCGCCCTGGATCGCAAGCGCCGCCTGGTGCACGTCTTCCGGCTGGACGGCACTGTGCTGACCGCGCCGTGGGACAAGATCTATTTCACCCTGGGACGAGGCAAGGGCACCTTCGGCTGGCTCAACTGGGATATCCGCGGGTTGATCCTCGATGGCGACGGGGTCACGGTCAAGGAGACCTTTGCGTTCTGCATCGCCACCAGCCGCGTCGAGAATGCCTACTCGCACTGGGAGTTCCTGCGGCGCTACATGGAAGAGGGGCCGCAGGCCGTTCTGGACGCGGTGCTGTTCTGCATGCCGGTCGACGGCAAGCGCGAGAGCTTTGCCTTCGGCAAGGAGCGCATCTTCGCCAACGACGCGCAGCAGCCGGGCCTGGCCTACCTGATCTTGGCGCCCTTCAACTACCTGCACGCGATCATGCGCTGGGCCGTCATGCGCACCAGCAACATCCCGGCGTTTCCGCCCGAGATCGAGGCGACGCTGCGGCCCGAACCGGGCGATCCGTATGTCCGCGACGCGTCGATGAATCCCGAAGACTTGCGCTAATTAAATCCGGGTAATATTGACAGCGTAATTTGATCCGGGTAAAAATTGCATCCTTCTCTCACCCGAAGGATGCAAGGCATGACCCTATTCGACCTGAACACCGGCGCCACCGCGCCGCTTGCCGATGAAACCGACCTGACCGACCTGCCCGTGGAAGGCGCGCTGCCGCCCGAACTGGACGGCGCGCTGGTGCGCAACGGCCCCAACCCCCTGCGCGGCCGCTTCGAGGGCAACGACGTGCTGTCCTGGTGGCCGCAACCGGCGATGCTGCACGCCATCGTTTTCCGCGACGGCCGCGCCACCGGCTACCGCAACCGCTGGGCCCGCACCCGCCTCTGGGCGCGCGAATACGCGCCCGCGCTGGCCGCCGACCTGCCCGACACCAATCCCAACGTCAATGTGCTGCGCCATGCCGGCGAGACCCTGGCGCTGGCCGAAGGCGGCGCGCCGCTGGCGATGACGGCGGGGCTGGACTTCCTGGGCGCCAGTCGTCGCCATCCCGGCCTGGCCGGCGGCATGACCGCGCATCCCAAGATCGATCCCGCCACAGGCGAGCTGATGAGCTTTCGCGCCCATTGGGAGCGCCCCTGGCTGCGCTACGGCGTGACGGGCGCCGACGGCCAACCGCTGCTGGACCAGCTGATCGAGGTGCCCGGCCCGTCGATGATGCACGACATGGCCATCACCGCCCGCCACAGCATCCTGCTCGACCTGAACGTGGCCTACGACTTCTCGATGCTGTCGCGCGGCCACCGCATGCCGCTGCGCTGGCACGACGAGCGCCAATCGCGCCTGGGCGTGATCCCGCGCCACGGCGGGCCGGTGCGCTGGTTCGAGGTGGCGCCGTGTTTCATCCAGCACGTGGTCAACGCCCATGAGGCCGATGACGCCACGCTGGTGCTGGACGTGGTGCGCTATCCGCATTACCTGCGGCTGGCGCGCGACGGCGCCGCGTTCGAGGAAAACCCGCTGGGCGTGCTGTGGCGCTACGTGATCGACCTGGCCGGCGGCCGCGTCAGCGAACGCGCGCTCGATGACGCCGGCATCGAATTGCCGCGCATCAACGAAAGCCGCGCCGGCCACGCCTACCGCTACGCCTATGCGGTGCATCAGCCCAATAATCGCGAGATGCGCGGGGTGCTGCGCTATGACCTGGAGACGGGCGCGCGGCAGAGGTATTCGGTGCCGCCGGGCGACCAGAACAGCGAACCGGTGTTCGTGCCTCGCCCCGGCGCGCGGGACGAGGATGACGGTTGGGTGCTGGTGTGTGTCTACCGGCAGGAGGGCGACCGCAGCGACGTGGTGGTGCTGGATGGGCGCGACATCGGCGCCGGACCGGTGGCCACGGTGCGCCTGCCGCGCAGGATTCCGGCGGGTTTTCATGGCGCGTGGTTGCCGCGGGAGGCGTGAAGCCGGGGCGTTGGGGCGGCTCACGCGCCAGCAGGCGACGGGTGATGGCCGCCTGCGGGCAGGGTAGGGATGCGGCATGGGCAATGCCGCTCCGCCCGCCGCGCGGGCCGCCGTCCCCTAGCGGCTCTTGGCGCGCGCGCTTTTCTTGGCGGCGGCGCGCGGCGCTTCCTTGGACGGGGGCGCCGCGGCCGCGGTGATCTGTTCCATCCAGGCCAGCGTCTCGGTGTAGGTCACGAACTGCTGCAGATAGCCCGGCGACAGCTCGCGCATCAGCGACAGGGCGCGGTGCACCAGCTGGTTGGAATTGAGCGGGCCGGCGTTCTTGTGCACCTGCTCCTGCGACTGACGCACCTGACGGTCGGCGCTCAGGCCGGACCAGATCTCGCGCAGGCCATCCAGCACCGGCAGATCCGGGTAGGCATCGCGGCGCGCCTGCGCGGCGATGGCGTCGGGGTCTTCGCCGGGCGCGCCGGGGTAAGCGAGATACGCCGCCAGTTCCGCCAGCGGCCCGCGCGCGGGCTTGGGAGCCGCCGTGGCCGGCGCGGGGCTGGCATCGGGCGTGGCGGCATCGTCCAGCGCTTCGGCGGCGTTGGCCGCGCGGGCCGCGGCGACGCGCGCCGCATACGCCCGCAGCAACTGCGCCAGCCGCTCGTCCAGCCGGGCGCGGGCCGCGCCGGCGTGGGCGGCCGCGCGCCGGGCCAGCGCCTCGATGAAATGGAAGGCGACCGGATCGAGCCGGTCGTCGCCGCGCTCGCGCCAGGTCTGCAAGGTGGCGAGCGTGGCGTCGGCGGGCGCGGTATCCGCGCCGGCCGTCAGCGCCGGGCCCAGGCCGCCATCACTGGCCACGCGCTGGCTCCGCACTGTTGGACGGCTTGGGAATGGGGGTGATCTCGACCCGGCGGTTCTTCGCGCGGCCGTCTTCATCGGCGTTCGAGGCCACCGGCTGCTCGGCGCCGAAGGCGGCGGCGAACACCAGCGACGACGGCACGCCTTCGTCGATCAGGGCGCGGGTCACCGTCAGCGCGCGCTGCGCCGACAGGTCCCAGTTGTCGGCAAAGCGCCGGTTGCCCTCGCGCACCTGCTGGTCATCGGTGAAGCCGCTGACCATCAGGATCTCGTCATTGGCCTTCAGGTAGGCCGACAGCGGCTCGATCAGGCTTTTCAGCACCTCGCGGCCCTCCGGCTGCAACTGGTCGGAATTGAGCGCGAACAGCACGCTGCCGCTGATGCCGATGCGGCCGTTGATCAGCGTCACGCGGCCGGCCGCCAGCGGCGCGGCCAGGGCCTGCTCCAGCGTCTGGCGGCGCTGGGTCTCTTCCTGGCGCTGCTTGACTTCGCGTTCCAGCTGGGTCGACAGCTCCAGCTGCACGGCCACCACGCTCACCAGGATCAGCACGAAGGCGCCCAGCAGCACCGACATCAGGTCGCCGAAGACGGCCCAGGTCGGCACCGCGGGTTCCACGCCGCCGTCGATGTCCTCGCCCGCGCTCATGCCGCCTGCGCTCCGGCCGTGGCGGCGCGCTGGCTGGCCAGTTCGCGCAGGTTCTCGACGATCTGCTTTTGCGACATGGTGCTCAGGTCGACCACTTCACGCGCCTGTGCCACGTAGTAGGCCAGTTGTTCGTCGCCACGGGCGATGGACTTGTCCAGCGCCGCCTCGATGCGTTCCAGGTGCGCCACCAGCTTGTCGTTGGACTCGCCGAACAGGCGCACCGCGGCGCCGAAGGCTTCGCCCAGGCTGGCGACTTCGGCCGCGCCGCTGGTCACCTGCGCCGCCACGTCGTCCAGGCGGGCGGTTTCGGATTCGACCTGCTCGGTGAACTGCGCGCCGACCCGGTCCAGCAGGTCCGACGACGACGACACCAGCGCATCGACCGCGCTGCGCTGTTCGCTGGAGGCGTGGTTGACGGCATCCAGCAGCGTCGCCAGCGTGTCCAGCAGGCGGTTGCGTTCTTCCAGCATGGCGTTGTCGTAGGCCAGGCTGTCCGACAGTTTCTGGCGCAATTCGCCGATGACTTCGGCGGCCGCGCGCGGCGCTTCGGAGGCGGCCTGCACCAGTTGGCCGATCTCGGCGATGGTGCCGCTGGCGTGGGCCTCGGTCTGGGTGGCGATGTCCTGCGCCGTCTGGGCCAGGGTGGCGCAGATTTCCTGCTGCAGGGCGGCGCTGCGGGCGCCGGCCTGTTCCCATTCGTGGCGCAGCGCCTCGGCCATGCGGCCCAGCTCGCCGGTCCAGGCGGCCAGGCGTTCCTGGTCGCGCGCGGCCAGCTCGGCCTGCAGGCCGGCCTGCGATTGGCCCAGGGACTGCAGCAGCGATGCCGAATGCTGTTCGAAGGCGGACGCCGCCGTGGTCAGGGCCTGCTGGTTGTCGCTGGCCAGTTTCTCGTTGGCCAGCTCCTGGCGTACCTGCGCCTCGGTCCAGGCCTGCGTCACGCCGCCGGCCGCCGTTTCCAGGCGGGCCGACAGGTTTTCCAGCAGCGCGGCCTGCGCCTGGGTCTGGGTGGTCAGGTCCTGCGCGGTGCGCGCCAGCAGTTGTTCCAGTGCCTGGTGGCGGGCGGCGGTCTGCTCGCCGGCCTGGCGCCATTCGCGGCCCAGGTCGGCGGCCATGGCGCCGAGCGAGGCGTGCCAGGCGGCCAGGCGCGCTTCGTCGCGCGAGGCCAGGGCGGCCTGCAGCTCGGCATGCGACTGGTCCAGCGTGCGCAGCAGCGACGCGGAATGTTGTTCGAACGCGGCGGCGGCCGTGGCCAGGGCCTGCTGCGTGTCGCCGGCCAGCTTCTCGCTGGTCAGTTCCTGGCGCACCTGCGCCTCGGTCCAGGCCTGGGTCACGCCGGTGGCGGCCGTTTCGATGCGGGCGGCCACGGTGTCCAGCAGCGCGGCCTGCGCGTCGGCGCGGGAGGCCAGGTCCTGCGCGGTGCGCGCCAGCGTCTGGCTGACTTCCTGCTGGCGGGCGGCGGCTTGCGCGCCGGCCTGTTCCCATTCGCGGCCGAGCTTGTCGGTCAGGGCGCCGAGCGTGCCGGCCCACGTGGCCAGGCGCTGCTCGTCGCGCGAGGCCAGGGCGGCCTGCAGGTCGGCGTGCGACTGGTCCAGCGTGCGCAGCAGCGTCGCGGCGTGTTGTTCGAAGGTGGCGGCGGCGGCGGCCAGGGCTTCGCGGTTGTCGCCCGCCAGTTTGTCGCTGACCTGCGACTGGCGCTCCAGCGCCTCGTGCCATTGCGCCGAGACGTTGCCGGCGGCGCTTTCCAGGCGCGCCGACACGTTCTCCAGCAGGCCGGCCTGGGTCTGCGCGTGCTCGGTCAGTTCCTGGGCGCTGCGCGCCAGGGCCTGGTTGATTTCGAGCTGGCGCTCGGCGGCCTGGGCGCCGGCCTGCTGCCATTCCTGGCGCAGGGTGGCGGACAGCGCGCCCAGGGTTTCGGTCCACGCCGCCAGGCGTTGCTGGTCGCGCGAGGCCAGTTCGGATTGCAGGGCGGTGTGCGACTGGTTCAGCGTGCGCAGCAGCGACGCCGAGTGCTGCTCGAAGCTGGCGGCGGCGGCTGTCAGCGCCTGCAGATTGTCGCCGGCCAGTTTCTCGCTGGCCCGCTCCTGGCGGTTCAGCGCCACGTTCCAGGCTTCGGACATGCTGCCCGAGGACGCCTCCAGCCGTTCGGACACGCTGTCCAGCAGCGCGGCCGAGCGCTGCTCGAAGGTCTGCGCGAAGCGGTCCAGCGAATCGCGCAGGTCCTGCGCCAACGCTTCGCTGGCGCGCTGCTGGCCGGCCAGCGCCTGGTTCCAGATGCCGGCCACGTTGCTGGTGGCGGCCTGCAGGCCGGCGGTCATGCCGTCCAGCTGCCGCTGCACCGCCTGGGTAACGCTTTCGTGCAGCGAGGCGGTCTCGCGCGACAGGCCGGCCATGGTGGCCTCGACGGCGGGCTGCAGCGCCG
Source organism: Achromobacter sp. HNDS-1 (assembly GCF_040084795.1). Lineage (NCBI taxonomy): Bacteria > Pseudomonadati > Pseudomonadota > Betaproteobacteria > Burkholderiales > Alcaligenaceae > Achromobacter > Achromobacter sp. HNDS-1. The sequence goes on along the minus strand of NZ_CP157584.1, from coordinate 300,629 downwards.
CGCCGGCCGAGCGGGCGCTTTCGGCCACGCTTTCCTTCATCGATTGTTCCATCACGGCGGCCAGACGCGCGTAGGCGGCCTCGGCCTTGCCCTGGAACGCATCCTGACTGGCGAGCTGGCGCTCGTTCAGCGTGTGGTTCTGCTGCTCCAGGTTGCGCATCATGGCGTCCAGGCGGTCGACCAGCGCGGGCATGGCCTCGGCCTGCCGTTGCAGCACTTCGGCCTGGCGCTGCAGCAGCTTGAAGCTTTCTTCGCGCTGGTGAGCCTGGCTGTACAGGCGCAGCGTGGTGGCCGCCTTGGTGTCCAGCAGTTGCGCCGCCTGGATGCGGTCGCGCCGGCACAGCGCGGCCAGCAGGCCCAGCATGGCGGAGGTGGCCACGCCCGCGATCGAGGTGCCGAAGGCGAAGCCCAGGCCCTTGACCGGCGCGGCCAGCGAGGCGCGGATGGCGGCCAGGTCGGTGGCGCTTTCCAGGGCGGTGCCGGTGCCGCGCAGCGTCACCACCATGCCCAGGAAGGTGCCCAGCATGCCCAGCAGCACCAGCAGGCCGACCAGGTAGGGCGCCAATGCCGGGCCGGGCAGGCCCACGCGTTCGCCTTCGATGCGCAGCCGCACGGCGTTGCGCAGGCCGGCCGGCAATTGGTCGAGCCAACCGCCCAGGCTGGCGGGCGCTTCCGACAGGTTGCCGACCGCGCGTCTGAGCGACGCGGTGGCCTGTTGGTAGCGCAGCAATTCAAGCGCGCCCGCCACGTAGCAGGCGCAGATCAGCAGCGTGACGGCCAGCGCCAGGGGATTGGTGCCCGCGTAGCCCGCGCCGATCCAGCCGGCCACGGCCAGGCCGCTGAGGAAAACAACGATATTGATCAGATACTTGGACATAGTGTCCCGGTTAGCTGGCGCGAAGGGTGGCAAGCAGCCCTTCCACCGGTTGTAAACGAACATCCAATTCGGCCAGCAGCACGCTGCGCATATCCTTGCGGAACGTCTCCAGCCACGCGCCCGGCGTGGGCGCGGATAAAGCGGGTTGCGGCGCCGCGCAGGCCGCCGCCTGCGCAGGCGCGGCGGCGGGAGCGTCGTCCGTTGCGCTGCCCCCCGGCGCGGCCGGCGCCTGGGCATCGGCCGCCGGCTCGTCCGCGGTTCCGGCCGGCACGCCGGTCTCGGCTTGCGCTTGCGCCGCCGCTTCCAGCGCGGCCTGTTCGGCCAGCCGCAGCCGGTCGAAATGCCCCTGCAGCAACTTCGGAATCGCGCCCAGCAGCGTCCGCTCGCGCGGCAGCAGGGCGCGGTCCATGATGGCGTCCACCACCGCCAGACGCGTCATCTCCGGCGTTTTGGCCGCGAGCATGCCGCGCAGGCGGCTGCGCAGGTTGCCGATGCTGGTTTCCATCGTGTGCTGCAACGACAGATAACGCTGACGAAAATTCGAGTAATCGGCGTCGTCGGCCTGCAGCGCCGCCACCTTGGCGGACACCTGTCCCGGCATCTGCCGCTTGGCGGCCGTGGCCGCGGTGTCGCTGGCGATGGCATCGGCCAGCGTGGTGCGGACGCGCTCGCACTCGCGCTCCTCGGCGCTGCTGAACTGGCGCGCGCCCGGCGCGATCGCCGGCGGGCGGTTGTTCAGGGCGGCGGACAGGGCAATCGCGTCGGTCCAGCCGAGCCACTGGCTCAGATGATCCGACAACGGCTGCCGGGATTCCGGCGCGTCGACTTCCGTCAGGCGAGTCAGCAAGCGAATGAGCGTCGGGCCGCTTAAACCTGTGCGCTGTGGGGCTTGCAACATACCACCAGAGTCAAAAAGGGGGGAGTTTACACGCTGGCGGGGGCTCGCTGGGTCGGAAAAGGGCCGCCGCGCCAATGCCTGCAACAATTTGTCGGGACGGCGCGGCGGCAGGGGGCGCGGGAAACTCGCGGCGCGGGCGCCGCGGCTCCGGCGGCGGACGACCCGCGCCGCAAACAGGAACGCCCGCCGCGCTGGCCGGCGGGGCAGCGCGGATCGGGGAGGATCAGGGCGGGTCGGGGGAAGCGGGGCGGATCGGGGCGGATCAGGCGCTCGCGCGTGGCCGGCGCACCGCGCGCACCCGGCCGCTGCTGGCGCCGCCGCAATAGAGCACGTCGCCGCCGTCCGATTCCAGGCCGGACACGTACGCGCCGGGCGGCATTGCCAGTCGTTCCAACACCTCGCCGTTGGCGGGGTCCACCCGCCGCAGCTCGCTGGCGTCGTCCTCCCAGGTGCCGTGCCACAGGTTGCCATCGACCCAGGTGACGCCGGTCACGTAGCGGTCGGACGCGATGGTGCGCAGGACGGCGCCGGTGGCGGGATCGACCTGGTGGATCTTGCGGTCCTTGTAGCGCGCGATCCAGAGCATGCCTTCGGCCCAGGTCATGCCGGAATTGCCGCCGCCTTCGGGCGCCGGCACGGTGGCCAGCACGCGGCCCGATGCCGGGTCGATTTTCTGGATGATGCTGTCGGCCAACTGGTAGAGGTGCTTGCCGTCGAAGGCGGTGCCGGCGCGGGCGATGACGTCGATGGTACGAACCACGTCGCCGCTGGCCGGATCCAGCGCGTGCAGCTTGTCGCCGACCGCGATCCAGATGCGGCTGCCGTCGTACGAAACGCCGTGCACGTCCGTGACGCCGGGGAAGGGGCCGTATTCACGGAGGATTTCCGCGGGTTTGGTTTTCATGACGCTGTCCTTGTTAGGGGGATGACACGTCCATGCTAGGCATTCGGCAGCGGGACCGGGAGTAACAATGTCGTCGCGAAACCGGGCAGGGGCGGCGTGAGCCAGCGCCGCGCCCGGCCCTGGCCGAGCGAATGCGCCTGGCCGGAGGCCGCCAGCGCCTCCAGGGCGCGCTGCACCTGGCGCTGACTGGCGCCGGTGGCCAGCGCCAGCGCCGAACTGGACCAGGCTTGGCCGTCGGCCAGCAGCGCCAGCACGGCGGCGTGGCGGTCCCGCACCGGCGGCGTCAACACGGCAACGGCGCGCGCGGCCGGCATCAATGCAAAGCCTTGCCGCGTTGCCCGGATTTCTGCCCAGGGCGCCAAGGCCGCCCGCAACCGGCCGATTTCCACCCGCAGCCGCGCGCGGTGCGAGTCATCCGGATGGCGGGTGCGGAACGCCTGCGCGATCAAGGCGTCGCGCGGCGCGTCATCCGGCCACGCCTGGCCCAGCGCCTGCGCCAGGGTGAAGAGCACGGGCCGGCTGGCCAGGGCCAGGGTGCGGCCCGCGCCATGCACGGCATAACGGCATGCGTCGATCACCAGCGTGTCGGACGCGAGCAGCGCTTGCACCTGCTCCAGGCGCAGCACCTGCGTGTCGCCGGCGCGGAGCAGGTGCGCGGCCGGCGCTTCCAGCGCGAGCGACGCCTGGCGCACCTCGGCCTGCAGCGCCGGGATGCCGGCCGCTTGCGCGGCGCGCGCGGCCAGGTCCAGCGCGGCGCGTGCCGCCGTGGCCTGCAGGCGCCGCAGCGCAATGCCGGCCAGGGCCAGCTCGTGCACCGCTCGCAAGGCCGGCGGAAAAGGGGCGGGATTCAGTTCCGACAGCACCTGTTCGGCCTGCTCCAGCCGTCCCATCAGGATCAGGCGGCGGCCGGCCAGATACCCGGCATAGGCCGCGTTGCGCCGATCGCCATGCTGCTCGAGCGTGGCGCGGGCCGTATCGAGCGCTGTCTGTGGCCAGCCCAGGTCGCGCGCGGCCAGCGCGATCTCGGCCTCGGCCACCACGCAGCGGGCCCGCGCCACCGGGTCCCGGGCGCCGAACGCGCGGGCGGCGCGCCGCACCAGGGCGCGGGCGCGTTCAAAGTCTCCCAGCTGCGCCAGCGCGATGCCGCGCAATGCCAGCGCCGGCGCATCGTCGCGCAGTGCCACCCGGCTCAACGCGCCCAGCGGATCGCCGCTGGCCAGCGCCCGCGCCGCGGCCATGATCAGCCCGTCCATGACGCTCCCGCCATCGCTGCCGTTCCCCGTTGCCACGTCCATTCGTGGATGCCGCCAATCTACCACCGCGCCGCGGGCGCGGGGAGTTCGTCGGCGATGCGGCAAGGCGCCTGCGTCTGCCGTGGCGTCGTCCCCATCCCCCACGGGTAGAATCCGAACCGCCATCTCCCAGGAAACCTGAACATGAGCGAGCATCATTTTTCCGCCGACGACATCCAGTCGCTGCGCCAACACGGCATTGCCCTGTTCGACGGTCGCGTCCTGATGGCGGTCCAGCCGCCCCTGGACGAGGCGCGCATCGACGAGATCGAAGCGGCCTGTGCCGGCCCCTTGCCCGATGCGCTGCGCGACTTGTGGCGCCTGACCGCTGGCGGCGAACTGGCCTACGACCTGCATGCGCGCATGGACGGCAACGAAGAGGCCCTCAGCTGGTCCGAGCTGTTCTATGACGGCAGTGACCATTACCGCGACCTGGCGGGCTGGATCGAGCACGAGCAGGAATGCGCCGAAGAGGCCGCCGCGGAACACGGCGAGGCCTGGGACGGCAAGCTGCGCTATCTGCCGATCGGCGGCTTCGAATACTGCGACCGCATCTATGTGTGCGTGGAGCCCGGCCCGCGGGCTGGCAGCATCGTGGCCTGGAAGCAGGGGCTGCCGGGCTGGACGCATGCGTTGCAGCAGGACGCCATCGCGACCGTCGCGGCGGACCTGCGCGCGGCCTTTGCCGCGCTCTACCTGGAGCAGGATATCGAGGACCCCGACAGCACCGGCATACGGGTGCTGGAATACCTGGACGAGCGCGTGGCCGATCACGGCATGCCGCAGGCCCTGGCGGACAAGCTGGCGGCGTTCTATCGGCGCGCGCTGGTGGACTGGCGCGCGCCGTTGGCGGCCGGCACGCTGGGCCAGTCGCCCACGCTGGCCAGGCTGGCCTTGCGGCATGCGTTGGCGCATGACGACGGCGCGCTGGTGGCGCAATTGGCGGCGCAGGGCGTGGGCTTTGACCAGCCGTTGCGCGGCAGCGCGCTGGCGCTGGACGTGGCGCTGACGCAGCACGCCTATGCGGCGGCGCGGGCGCTGTTGCGGGCCGGCACGCCGGTCAGCGCGGAGGCGATCCATCGATTCGATCGCGAGCCGCCCGCCGACCTGGTGGCGCAGTTGCTGGCGCGCGGGGCGCGGGCCGACGGCCTGGGCGTGGCGCGCTGTGTGGCCTGCGGGTCGCCCGAGGCCGCGCGCGTGATCGCCGCCGCCGCCGGCGAGGGGATCGCGGCGGCGTATGCCGAGGCGTGCGACGCGATGGCGGCCCGCTACGAGGAAGACCTGCGCCGCGTGCGAGCGGGCAAGCTGGGCCATTACCTGGGCGCGGACGGCCTGGCCGAACGGGTCGCCAACTTGCGCGCGTTTGTGCTTTGAGGCGGCCGAGGGCTAACGCGAGCCATCGCGCCAGGCTGCCTCGGAGGATCCCAAGGCGCTTGCCGGGTAATCCCACGATTGCGGCGTGTCCGCGATCCGCAGCGGCGGCTTGACGCGCCGGACCGGGCCCCACGCGGTTGCCTCGATTTGTTCGGACCAGTCGGCTGCGCTTTCCGGCGCCAATGCCGGCCCGCCTTCCAGCAAGCCGCCATGCGCGACCAGCAGCTGCGCGCTGCGGGCCAGCGACGCGCGCGTGGTGCTGCCCGCGCCGGTGGCCAGCCGTTCGGTCAAGCCCCGGATCGCCGCCGCCGCCATCAGATAGCCGGTGCCATGGTCCAGCGCCTGGCACGGCAACGGCACCGGGCGGTCGCCACCCTTGGCGCGCATGCCGGCCTCGGCGATGCCGGTGCTCATCTGCACCAGGCTGTCGAAGCCGCGGCGGCCCCGCCACGCACCGCTCCAGCCATAGGCGTCCAGCGATACGTCGACCAGCGTCGGGTTGAGCTGGCGGCGGCGCTCGGCGTCCAGGCCCAGGCGGGCGAGGGCGTCGGCGCGATAGCCGTGGATCAGCACGTCGGCCTGGGACAGCAGGCGTTGCAGCGTGGCCAGCCCCTCGGCGGACTTGAGGTCCAGGCGCGCGCAACGCTTGCCCAGCACGACCTCGGGCACCGTGCCGGGTTCTTCCCAGCCGGGCGGGTCGATGCGCAATACGTCCGCGCCAAAGCCGGCAAGGAAGCGCGTGGCCACGGGGCCGGCCAGGATGCGGGTCAGGTCCAGCACCCGCAGGCCCTGCAACGGGCGCTGGCGCGAAATGCGCCAGGCAGGGCGGGCGCCGCCGCCGCTGGCGGCGCGGTGCAGCAGGGGTTCGGCGGCAACGCTTTGGCCTTGCGGATGCTGGCGCCAGGCGTCCAGGCCGCGCATGGCGGCGGCGCAACCGTTGTGTTCGACCACCGCCGCTTCCAGTTCGTCGGCGCGCCAGCGCGCCACGGCGCGGGCGACGGCGTCGCGGTCGGCGGCCGCGCCCAGGACCGCCAGGGCGGCGTCGCGATGATGGGGCGCGTTGGTGTGCAGCCGGATCCAGCCGTCCGCGGCGCGGTAGTCGCCGGCGACGGCGTCCCACAGCGGCGGCATGCTCCAGCCGATGGGGCGCAGGCTGGTGCCGAACCAGAAAGAGGCCAGGCGTTGGTCGACCTCGACCGCCGGCACGGCGGGCGCACCGGCCGCGCCTGCGCCGGCCGCAACGAACTCCGCCATGGCCAGGCCGGCGGCGCCGATCGCGGCGGTGGCGAATTCCGTGACGGCGAAGGCCGAGGGCAAGGCGCCCTGGCCGGTGATGGCGACCTGGCTCAGCAGGGCGGGATCGCCGCCCGCCGCGAGCCAGAACTGGCGCAGGTAGTCGGCGGTGGCGGGCGAGGGGGGGAAGGGGCGAGGGATGGCGGACATGTTGCTTGCGGGTCGTTGAGCGATGACGCCAGGATTCATCTTGCCGCATTAATTGTCAATATTGATTAATATAATCAACCCATTGCCCTTCGTTCCTCGTCTCGCAACCCATGCCCAATTACCTGACCTCCGCCGCCGCGGCCACCCGCCTGGGGGTGTCGCGCCAGACCCTGTACGCCTACGTCAGCCGGGGATTGCTGCACGCCGAGGCTGGCGCCACGCCGCGCGAAAGCCGCTACCTGGCCGAGGACGTCGAACGGCTGGCGGCGCAGCGCACCCGTGGCCGCAAGCCGAAAGAGGTGGCCAAGGCGACGCTGAACTGGGGCCTGCCGGTGCTGGAGTCGGCCATCACCCTGATCGAGGATGGCCAGTTGTTCTATCGCGGTGAAAACGCCGTGGCGCTGGCGCAATCGTCCTCGGTGGAAGCGGTGGCCGCGCATCTGTGGCAATGCGACCAGGCGATGGCGTTCGGCGCGGCCGCGCCGCGGTTGCCCGAGGATCTGGCGGCGCTGTTCGCGCGCCATCGCGGCCAGCGCGCCGAGGCCGCGCTGTTGCCGCTGTTCACGGCGGCCAGCGATGACGATGCGACCGCGTTGTGGCAGCGCTCGCCCGAGCGCCAGGCGCAGGGCTGCGGCGCGCTGGTGCGCACGCTGGCGGCCTGCCTGCTGCAGACCGCGCCGGACGACGCGCCGATCCACGCGCAGTGCGCCCGCGCCTGGGGCGTGGACGCGGCGGGCGCGGATCTTATCCGCATGACGCTGGTGCTGTGCGCCGACCATGAACTGAACGCCTCCAGTTTCACCGCGCGCTGCATCGCGTCCACGGGCGCCAGCCTGCGCGCCGGTATTGTGGGCGGGCTGGCGGCGTTGACGGGCGGCCGCCACGGCGCCACCACGGCGCGCGTCGAGGCGATGTGGGAGGAACTGGAACGTGGCGACGGCGGCGCGGACGCCGGCCAGCGGCTGGCGCGGGGCTTGCGCGAGCGGCTGGCGCGGGGCGAAGACATGCCGGGTTTTGGCCACCACCTTTACCCCGCGGGCGATCCGCGCGCCAGCGCCTTGCTGGCGCGGATACTGCCGCGGCGCCCCGAGTGGGAGACATTGATCGAGCAGGCGTTCGAGCTATCGGGGCAGCGGCCCTCGGTGGACTTCTCGCTGGTGGCGGTGCGGCGCCATCTGGGCCTGCCGCCGGGCGCGGCCTTCGGCCTGTTCGCGCTGGGACGCTCGATCGGCTGGCTGGCGCATGGCCTGGAGCAGCGCGGCAGCCCCGATGTGATCCGGCCGCGCGCGGCTTATACCGGGATTCATCCGGACGCGGCCTGACGGCGGCGCGGTGGCGCGCGCCGCCGGCGCGTCAGGCCTTGGACAAGGTCACCTGGCCGAACGTCATCCAGACGTGGGCGGTCTCCGAGGCCCGCGCGCGGTACGAGCCGCTGGCCTCGCCCAGCCGCATGGCCACGGCGGTGAATTCCCAGGCCAGGGCGTCATCGCATGGCACCTTGCGGTGAGTGTATGCCTCCAGGCCGTGGGCCTTGCCGAAGGCCAGCGCCAGTTGGGCGTGTTCGGCCAGTTCGGCGGGCACCGACGGGTGATCCCAGCCCCACAGGAAGCTGCTGTCCTCGCTATTGGAGGTGCCGACGATCTGCACCGGCGCTTGCGCGGTGATGCCGCCGGGCAGCTGGAACACGATCAGGCCGCTGTCCATGTCCACGGACCATTGCTCGGCTTCGTCCAGGTGCCAGGTGGCGCAGTGCGCCGAGGTGGCGGCCCGCATGCCTTCCAGGCTCTGGGCGATGTAGTTCGAAACGACGAAGGGCTGCGTGGTGTCGGACATGAGGGACTGTGCGGGTGATGGAAAGGCGATAGGGTACCCGCAAAGCGCTGGCCGGCGCATCGCGCACGCGCGACCGGACCGCCGCGATCGTGTGGCGCCATGCCAAAGCGAGTGAACGGCGGCGTTCAGGTCGGCGATCAGTGCCCCGGACGCGCCAGCACGTAGACGCGAGTGTCGCGGCCATAATGCGTTTCAATGGCGCGGAAGGTGAAGCCCAGCTTGTCCAGCACGCGCTGTGAGCCCAGGTTGTCGGGCCAGGTGACGGCCACCAGTTCCGTGGCGTCCAGCGCGCGCCAGGCGTAATCGCACAGTTGGCGCGCGGCTTGCGTGGCATAGCCGCGACCCCACGCCGCCCGCTGCAGCCGGTAGGCCAGCTGCAACGCGCCCGTGTCCTCCAGCCGCGTCAGGCTGATCCAGCCCACCGCGACATCGTGGGGATCGATCACGGCCCAATGGCCGATGTCATCCGGCGGCGTCCGCAACCATTCCAGCAGTTCCTGGCGGCGCGCCTGCGTGGCGGGTTTGACGCCGGTGCTGTGGCGCATGACCTCGGGGTCGGATTCCAGCGCCAGGATCATGGGTACGTCGTCCGTGCGCAGGCGGCGCAGGGTGATGGTCGGGGTGGGCGGCATTGCGGCGGCGTTCAATACGTCAGCGGCGCGCCGGTCACGACTTCGTACAGGAACCGGTCCAACCGCTCGGTCTGGCCGTCCGGCCGGTCGAAGAAGGGCGCCTTTTCCAGGGTCGGCAACGTGGTTTCCAGATAGGCGTGGATCAGCGGGAAGCGCGGGCCGTGCTCGGCCTCGCCGGCCTGCATTTTGATGGCCAGCAGCGCGTTGATCTCGTCGCGCAGCGCGGGGTCGGTGACCATGGCATCGGCCAGGTCCGCGAAACGCATCGGCGGGATGCCGCGGCCGCTGTCGATCCATTGCGCGGCCAGCACCGGACGCAGCACGTACAGGTATTTCTTGAGCCGCACCGTGTCGCCCTGCAGCGATTCGCGGAAGTTGCGGCCGGCCATGGCCACGTAATGCCAGCGGCCCTTGATGTGCGAGAAATACTCGCTGCGGAAGTGCCGCAGCCAGGCGCTGGTGGCGTCGTCCTGGCGATACAGCACGGGCGAATCCAGCCATTCGAACAGGGTGGGGTTGGAGCCGCGCAGCAGTTGCAGCGCCTTGCGCAGTTCCCAGCCGGACACGTCCAGCTCGTCGTCGATGGGCAGCTCGATCACGTCGCGCTGGGGCGCCACGCGCAGGTACCAGTCCAGTTTGTGCACGTACAGGAAGCGCACGTCATAGTCGCTGTCTGGCGAGGCGAAGCCCCAGCCCCGGCTGCCGGATTCGCAGGCGAGCAGGACGCGGACATCGTGACGCTGTTCGATGTGTTCCAGGGTCGCCATGACGCGCTCGCGGATGGCCGGGTCGATGGGGTGGGCGTGCAGAATCGAAGTCATGCTTCGGATGCTAGCACTTCGCCAGTCGGGCGCCGCGCGGGGCGATCGCTCGGCGGGATGTCGCCATGTCCCGCCGGGTTGCCTCATATGATTAGTCGCCTTATCATATGCTGCCGTATCAAATGCCGAAACCCCATGCCACCCGCCATTTCCCTTATTTCCGCCATGCTGGAACCCAAGCACCACGCGCTGCTGGACGAGGCCGCCCGCCGCGGGCTGCAATCCGAGGACGGCATGCGGTTGTGTTTGCAGGTGCTGGCCCTGGCCGGCGCCATCGACCGCGATTGCGCCGCGCGCCTGGCGCCGCGGCAGTTATCGGAAGGCAAGTTCGTGCTGCTGTTCCTGCTGCACGGTCAGGCGGGCGGCCTGTCGCCGCACGAACTCGCGACGCGCGCGGGCGTGACGCGCGCCACCGTCACCGGCCTGCTCGATGGACTGGAGCGCGACGGCTTCGTTTCGCGCCAGCCGGGGCAGGACGACCGGCGCCGGATCGCGGTGGTCCTGACGCCCAAGGGCAGGACGGCGGCGGCCAGGTTGTTCAAGGAGCACACGCAGTGGATCGGCTCGTTGTTCGACCCGCTTTCGCCCACCGAGCGGCGCCAGCTCGGCGAACTGCTGGCGAAGGTATGGCGCGGCACCGACAGCGGGCGCGCGGCGTTGGCGAAGGATGCGCCATGAGCGCCGCCCGTCGAGGCGTCAAGGACATCGGCGCCGACCGCCTGGCGCGGCTGAACGCGGGCGCGCCGGCCACGCACCTGACCGAGTGCCTGGCGGTGGACTTTGCCCGGTTGATGCAGGCGCTGGCGCCCGAGGTGGGCGCCGATGGCATCGCCGCCATGCGGGCCGCGGCGGGGCTGGGCATCTCCAGGCGCATGGCGGTGGCGGCGCGCATCCTGCATGAACGCCTGGGCCCGGCCGGCTGCGCGCAGATGGCGGCGCAGGCGTCCGACACCGCGCGCGGCTGGGCCTGCTTCATGATCGGGGCGGCGCCGGATGTGCCGCTGGCGCAGCGCCTGGCGCGCATCCGGCCGTTGGCCGACGACGCGCACTTCGGCGTGCGCGAATGGGCCTGGCTGGCGCTGCGGCCGGCGTTGACGGCCGAGCTGGACGCGGCCATCACGCAACTGCAACCCTGGACGGCGCTGCCGTCCGAGCGCCTGCGCCGCTTTGCCAGCGAGGCGCTGCGGCCACGCGGCGTCTGGTGCGCGCACATCGCCGCGCTCAAGTCGGATCCGGGGCGGGCGCTGCCGCTGCTGGAGCCGCTGCGCGCCGATCCGGCGGTCTATGTGCAGGATTCGGTGGCGAACTGGTTGAACGACGCCAGCAAGGACCAGCCCGACTGGGTCCGGCGGGTGTGCGCGCGCTGGCTGACGCACAGCCCGGTCGCGGCGACGCAGCGCATCTGCCAGCGGGCGCTGCGCACCATCGGGGCATAGCGCGCCGCAGGCCAGGCGGCTAGTGGGGGCGATGGCGCGCGGTTCCCTTGCCGCTCAACCCTGCGCTTCCGCGGCCAGCGCGGCTCGCACGGCAGGGCGGGTTTCGACGCGGCGCTGGAATTCCATCAAGACAGGCCAGCGCGTCAGGTCCACGTCGAGTTGCGGCGCCCAGCGCAGCACCGAGTACAGATAGATGTCGGCCACGCCGTAGCGATCCTGTACCAGGGCCTGCCGCTCGCGCAGGGCGGCGGCGACGTAATCCAGTCGCTTTTCCAGCCGCGCCTGCCACCACGCGCGTGCCGCCTCGGGCAGATCGCGATTGAACAGCGGACCGAAGCCGCCATGGATTTCCGCCGAGATGAAGTTCAGCCATTCGTGCAACTGGCTGCGGGCCCAGCTGCCGGCGGGCGGGACCAGGCCAGCCTCGGGCCGCAGGTCGGCCAGGTATTGGACGATGGCGGGGCCTTCGGTCAGGACCCGGCCGTCATCCAGTTGCAGCGCGGCGACGTAGCCCTTGGGGTTGATGGCCAGGAAGTCGCCGCCGTCGGCGGTGCGCTTGCTGCGGTTGTCGACTCGCGCAAGGTCGAAAGACAGGCCGAGTTCGCGCAGCACGATGTGGGGGGACAGCGAGCAGGTGCCGGGGGCGTAGTAGAGCTTCATGCAAGGCATTCCAGGAAGGGGGAAGCGTCAGGATGCCTATTACCGAAGTATCCGTAAAATTACTGCTTCATAAACATGAAATAAGTTGAACTGATGCCATGATGAACCTGATCCATTGGCGGCTGTTGCTGGCAGTGGTGGACGCCGGCAACATCACGCACGCCGCGAAACAGGTGGGCATGACGCAGTCGGGCGCCAGCCAGGCCATTGCCCAGTTGGAAGAGCACCTGGGCGCGCCGCTGTTCACCCGCGAGCGACGCCAGAGCGTGCCCACCGCGCTGGGCTTGCGGGTGGCGCAGGAGGCGCGCGTCATGCTGGCCGCGCTGGACCGCATCCGCGCCCTGGCGCAGGAGGCGTCCGGCGCGCCCGGCGGGGTGTTGCGGCTGGCCAGTTTCCCGATGGTGTTCTCGACCATCCTGCCGCCGGTGTTGCGGCGCTTTCGCCAATTGCATCCGGCCATCGAGGTGGTGCCGCTGGAAGCCAGCGACAGCGAGATCGAGAACCTGCTGGCGGCGGATACCGTGGACGTGGGCGTGGTGTTGAATCCTCCCCCCGGCCGGGCCACCTGTCCGCTCGGCGAGGACGATTGGGTGGCGGTGCTGCCGGCGGCGCATCCGCTGGCGCGCGGCGCGTCGGTGACGTTGGCGCAACTGGTGGCGCAGCCCTTCGTGCTGGCCACCGGCGGTTGCAGCGTGCATGCCGGCAGCGTGGCGGCGGACGCCGGGCTGGCGCTGGCCGATGTGCGCGCCACGGTGATGGAATGGGCCAGCGCATTTGCGCTGGTGCGCGAGAACGTTGGCGTGGCGCTGGTGCCGGAACTGACGCTGCCGGAGAACCGCCGGGGCCTGCGCGTCTTGCCGCTGGCCGCGCCGGTGCGGCGGCGCTTTGCCCTGGCCGCGGCGCCGGGCGCGGCCGGCTCGCCGGCGGTGCAGGCGTTGTTCGGGATGTTGCGGCAGGATGACAACCGCGTCTGACGCCCCGGCGCGCGGGGCCGGGCGCGGTCATCGCGGCGACATCGTGCCAGCCTAGCATCCACGCTTTTGCGCGAGGCGCCATGATCATCCGCAATGCACAGGCCGGCGACGCCGCCGATATCGCTGACCTGCTGGCCCAACTGGGTTATCCCGGCACCGAGGGCTTCGTGCCCGGGAAGATCGAACGCCTGCTGGGGCACCGCGATGCCGAGCTGCTGGTGGCCGAGGAGGGCGACCGGCTGCTGGGCTTCATCGGCCTGCACTTCATGGCGCAACTGGCGCTGCCCGGGGATTTCTGCCGCATCACCTATTTCTGTGTCAGCGACGCGGCGCGCGGCAGCGGGGTGGGCCGGGCGCTGGAAGAGGCGGCCGAGGCGCTGGCGCGGGCGCGCGGCTGTGACCGCATCGAGGTGCACTGCCACCAGCGCCGCACTGACGCGCACCGCTTCTATTACCGCCAGGGCTACGAGGAATCGCCGAAGTACCTGATGAAGTCCTGCCGCCCCTGAGCGCGGGCGGCGCGGTTGCGGCCGCACAGGTTGGCGCGCGCGCGCCGCGCTCGTGTAGTCTTGCCCGTTCCAACGACAAGTCCAAAGGACGGGCATGGAAGAGACAACCCAAGTGACCCCGCAGGATGCGCCGCGCGACTGGGCGGCGCTGGTCGATGACCTGAACCGCCTGCTGCGGCTCAAGACCACGGTCATCGGCATGAAGCTGTACGAGGACGAGGCGGCGCTGGCCGGCGTGAAGGGGCTGCGCCGGCCCAAGGCCACCCATACCACCGACCAGATCGTCGGCATGGCGGCGCGGCTGGGCTGGACCGTTGGCATCACCGGCGACGACCTGGTCGGCGCGCAGTGCCGCGCGGTGATCGGCCTGGGGCCGCAGGACGAGACCTGGCGCAGCGGCAAGGAGTACGTCGGCGTGTGGCACGCCACCGAGGCCGACGCCCGCGCCCGCCAGGAGGCCCTGTCCTGCGTGCCGGCGGGCAGGTACCGGGCGATGGTGGTGTCGCCGCTGGCCTCGGGCCGGCTCGATCCGCCCGACATCTGCCTGATCTATGCGACGCCCGGGCAGATGATCATCCTGATCAATGGCCTGCAGTGGAAAAACTACCGGCGCTTCGACTGGAGCGTGGTGGGCGAGACCGCCTGTGCCGACTCCTGGGGGCGGGCGCTGGCCACCGGCGAGCCCAGCCTGTCCTTGCCCTGTTATGCCGAGCGCCGCTACGGCGGCGTGCCGGACGAGGAAATGCTGATGGCGTTGCCGCCGCGCTACCTGCCCATGGCGATCGAAGGGATGAAGGCGCTGTCGGCCAATGGCCTGCGTTATCCCATCCCGCCATACGGCCTCCAGAACGACGTGCGCGCCGGCATGGGCGTGAGCTACGCGCAGCCGCCGCGCGCCTGAGGCGGGCGGGCCCGGATTCGCGCGCTTTCGATGGTCGGCGCCGAGGTGGGCGGGACAGTCGCCGGCCCGCGCGTCGGTGCGCCGCCGGGCGCTGTAGGCGGGCGTTTGTCGCCGATAAGGCGCGCCGGCTCAGTCCCCCGCCAGCGCCGCCGCCAGCGTGCGCGCCGCCGGGCCCAGCGGCTGGTCGATGCGATGCGCCAGGTAGACCTCCGTGGCCACCTGGCTGCCGCGCCCCAGGCTGCCGGTGGGCAGGCGCAGCAGCCGGCCTTCGGCCAGGTCGCGCGCCACCAGCCACAGCGGCAGGCGGCCCCAGCCAAGGCCTGCCAGGATCAGCGCATGCTTGGTGTCCTGGCCGCTGACGCGGCAGGTCTGCGGCGACAGCACCGCGAAGTCGCGGCCGGCGCTGAGCGTGGACGGATCGATCTGCACCACCTGGAGGTGATCGGCCAGATCGGGCGCGCTCAGCGCCGCGCCGTCGGCCACGCGCGCGGCCAGGGGATGGCTGGCGCCGACCACCGCCACCATCTGCACCGACGACAGCGCCTGCATGGCGATGCGCGGATGACGGAAATGTTCGCCGGCGATGATGCCCAACTGGTGGCTGCCATCGAGCAGCGCGGCGATCGGTCCGCCCAGCGGCAGCACCGCGACGCGCGTGGCGACCGACGGATAGGCCGCCCGCAGGCGGTTGAGCGCGGCGCCGACCTGGGCAATCGGATACAGGGTGTCCACCGCCAGCGACAGTTCCAGCTCGACCCCTTCGCCCAATCCCTGGGCGCGGGCCCGCATGGCGTCGACCCGCAGCAGGATGTCGCGCGCATTGGCCAGCAGCGCCTGGCCTTCCGGCGTCATGACAGGGCGGTGGCCGCCCCGGTCGAACAGCTTCACGCCCAGCTGCGTTTCCATGTTGGCGATGGCATGGCTGACGGCCGACTGCACCCGCGCCAGCTGGCGGGCGGCGGCGCGGAAACTGCCGGTGTCGGCCACGGCCGCGAACACGCGTAGCTGGTCCAGGGTGAGGGCGTCTATCATCGTGCGTCCTGATCTATTTTCAAGATCGGTTCCATCAAAAGATTATCACTTATCAGAATCAGTTCCGGCCGGCATGCTGGCGGCATTGCAAGCGAGGAGAGGCACGGATGGACAAGGTGGAAGGCGCGGCGCGGGCCGGCCAGCCGGCGGCGACCCGTTGGGGGGCGGTGCTGGCGATCGTGGGCGCCGGGGTAGTGGCGTCGTTGCAGGTCGGCAAGGTGATCATCGCGGCGCCCTTGCTGCGGCGCGACCTGGGGCTGGACCTGGCGTCGATCGGCACGCTGACGGCGGTGTTCTCGATCCTGGGCGTGCTGGGCGGCATCGCGGCGGGCGGCGTGATCGCGCGTTTCGGCGCGCGCCGCATGCTGCTGTCGGGCCTGGCGACGGTCGCGGCGGGCACGGCGGCGGGCGCGCTGGCGCCAGGTTATGGCGCGCTGCTGGCCTCGCGCGTGGTCGAGGGCCTGGGGTTCCTGCTGATCACGGTGGCCGGTCCGGCGGCCTTGCAGCGCCTGGTGCTGCCCGCCAGCCGCGACCTGGCTTTCGCGCTGTGGAGCTGCTACATGCCGGCGGGCATGGCGATCGCGATGCTGGCCTCGCAGGCCTTCGGCGACTGGCACGCCTACTGGTGGTGCGCCGGCGCGGCCGCCGTGATCGCGCTGGCCTGCGTCGCCGCGCTGGCGCCGCCCACGCCCGCCGGCGCCGGCCTGTCCTGGCGCGGGCTGCGGCAGGACACCACCGATACGCTGGGCGCGGCCGGCCCGATGCTGCTGGCGGCGTCATTCACGCTCTACAGCCTGATGTTCTTCGCGCTGTTCACCTTCCTGCCGGTGCTGCTGATGGACAAGCTCGGCCTGCCGCTGGCCACCGCCGGGCTGTACAGCGCGGCCGCCAGCGCCGCCAACATCATCGGCAACCTGGGCGCCGGCGTGCTGTTGTCGCGCGGCTGGCGGCGCTCGACCCTGATCGCCTGCGCCAGCGTGGCGATGGGCGGGGTGGCGCTGCTGATTTTCCGCTCGGTGTTCCCGGCGATGCCGACCTTCCTGCTGTGCGTGCTGTTCTCGGCCGTGGGCGGCCTGATCCCGGCGACGCTGCTGGGCACCGCGCCGCGGGTGGCGCCGCGGCCCGCGCTGACGGCGGCCACGGTCGGCCTGGTGATGATGGGCAGCAACCTGGGGCAGGTGATCGGGCCGGTGACGGTGGGCGGGGTGATCGACCGCTATGGCTGGGCGCAGGCCTCGCTGGTGGTGGCGGCGGCGGCGCTGGGCGGCGTGGCCATCGCCTGGCGCCTGCGGCGGCTGCACGGCGCCCGCTTGTAAGGGCGGGATCCGGTCGCGGCGCGCCGATGCGGCGGCTGTCATGCGAACGGCCTATCATGGGGCATTGTTCCCGCTGGAGTCTCCATGCCTACGCCCGCCCCGCGCCTGGTCATCTTCGATTGCGATGGCGTCCTGATCGATAGCGAAATCATCGCGGCCCGCGCCCAGTCGCGCGCGCTGGCCGAACACGGCATCGCCATCACGCCGCAGGAAGCGGCGCGGCGATTCGCCGGCATTCCCGACGCCGATATGTGGCAGACCCTGCAGGACGAGAACGCGCGCGCCTTGCCGGCGGATTTTCCGCGCCAGTACGCCGACCGGCTGCAGGACACCTTCCGCCAGGAGCTGCGCGCCTTGCCCGGGGTGCGCGAGACCCTGGCCGCCCTGCGCCAGCGCGGCATGGCGTATTGCGTGGCCTCCAGCAGCACGCCGCCCAAGCTGGAGGCGGCGCTCAAACTGGTCGGGCTGTGGGAGGAATTCGCGCCCAACGTATTCAGCACCGCGCAGGTGGCGCATGGCAAGCCGGCGCCGGACGTGTTCCTGTTCGCCGCGCGGCAGATGCGCACCGCGATCCTGGAGTGCGTGGTGGTCGAGGACAGCGTGCCCGGCGTGCGCGCCGCCCGCGCCGCGCGCATGCGCGCGGTGGGCTACATCGGCGCCTCGCACAACGGGCCGGACCAGCGCAAGCGCCTGCTGGACGAAGGCGCGTTCGAGGTCATCGACGACCTGCGGCGGCTGTCGGAGATCATCTAGCCGCGGTCGTGCGCGCGCCGCCATGGCATTGCCACCGGCGCGCGTCGGCCAGGGCGGCGGATCATGCGTCAGCGGCTCTTGGCTATCACGCCGGTCATGTATTCATTCAGGTCGCGGAAATCCTTGACCGTCCAGGCGTGCGGCGGCACCTTCACGCCGTTTTCGCGCAAGGTCCTGGGAATCAGGTCGCCGTTGGGACGCAGGATCACCGAGGACACGATGACGCCCGGATAGTCGATCAGCCGCTTCCTGAAGGCGGCGGTGGTCAGATCCGGGGTGGGCGGGTTGCTTTTCCTGGCCAGCGGCCCGCTTCCCTTGATGTCCGCGCCATGGCACATGGCGCAGCGTTGCTGGAACAGATTCCTGCCGTTGATGTTCTCGGCATGGGAAGGCGAAGTTTGAACCAGCGCGGAAAATGCCAGCGCGGCCAGGGCAACCGTTGTTGTTTTCATGAAGGCGTGTGGTATCGATCGGCGTCCCGGTCGGCCGGCCCGGCGGCGCCAGGCCATGGTCCCGATCCGGGTGATGGCATCCAGGTCCTGGATCGCGCAAAAAAAAGCGCCTCGCATTCTAGGGCCTGGCGGCCTTGTCCGCTTGCCGGCGCGCGCTTGAGCGCCGACGCCGTCTAAGCGGGCAGCGGCTCGGGCTTGACCCGCACCGCGCTGAGCACGCCGATCATCAGCAGGGCGATGCCGGCCAGCGTCAACGGCTGCGGCATGCTGCCGCGCAGAATGAAGGCGTAGGCCAGCGCCGCCAGCGTCTCGAACACGATCAACTGCCCGGCCAGCGCGGTCGGCAGGCGCTGGCTGGCTTCGTTCCAGCACAGTGTGCCCAGCCACGAGGCGAACAGGCCGATGAGGATCATCAGGCCCAGGAACACCTGCGGGCGCGGCCCCAGCGGCATATCGAAACCGCTGCCGGTGGCGGCCATGCCGCCCCACAGCAGGCCGTAGCCGGCCAGCGCCAGCGGCAGGGTGGCCACGCCCTGGGCGGTGGCCCAGGTGCGCGGACTGCGGCCCGGATGGTCGCGCAGCCAATCGGCGTTGCGCAGCGGATACCAGGTCCAGCACGCCACCGCGCCCAGCGCCAGCACGGCGCCGATGGCGTAGCGCGACAGGTCGGCGTCGGCCTCCTGGCGCAGCGCCTGCAATTCGACCTGGTTGACGCAGGCGATGCCCAGCGCGATCAGCGCCAGCGAGGGCGCCAGCCGCTTCCAGGGCAGGCGGCCGTCGCGGCGCGCGTTGCGCAGGTTGGCGCAGATGGCGATCACCACCGGCAGCGTGCCGATGATCATGGTGGGCACCGGGCCGCCGGCGCGCTGGATGGCGCTGGCCAGGCACAGGTAGTACAGCAGGTTGCCGATGGCGGCCAGCTTCAGGGCCTCGATCCAGTCGGCGCGGCTGAGCTGGCGCAGCGCCTTGCGGTCGAGCCAGGCCAGCGGGATGGCGATCAGGCCGAAAGCCAGATAGCGCGCCACCGATTGCAGGGCGGCGGGGTATTCCGGCAGCAGCAGCGGGCCGACGAACACCAGCCCCCACATCAGTCCGGCCGCCAGCGCGTACAAGGTTCCTGCCCACATGAAGATTCCCAACGGGTATTTGATAGACAGGGCAGTCTAGCGGCGGCCGGGGCGGCCGGTCTTGTACCAGATTGCTGCGGGCCGCCAGCCCGGCGCGGCAGCCGGTGGGCGGCCCGGCGCCGGGCGGCTCAGGCGCGCACCTGCCTCTGGTAGCGGGCGGGCGTGACGCCGTAGCGGCGGGTGAAGGCGCGGGTCAGGTGGGCCTGGTCGGTCAGGCCGGCGGCCAGCGCGGCCTGGGCGGGCGGCTCGCCGGCGGCCAGCAGGCGCTTGGCCTCGAACAGGCGCAGCGCCATCAGCGTCTGCTGCGGCGTGGCGTGGTACTGGGCCTGGAAGC
The DNA here is from genome assembly GCF_040084795.1 of Achromobacter sp. HNDS-1. Classification (NCBI taxonomy): domain Bacteria; kingdom Pseudomonadati; phylum Pseudomonadota; class Betaproteobacteria; order Burkholderiales; family Alcaligenaceae; genus Achromobacter; species Achromobacter sp. HNDS-1. Next base: position 281,061 of record NZ_CP157584.1, on the reverse strand, counting down.
TGCGCAGGAAGTGGAACGGACTGAGGCCGGCCACGGCGGCCAGCTCCTCCAGCGTCAGGCGGCGCGCCAGATTGGCGCGCAGATAGTCGATGACCGGTGCGAAGCGCGGCGCGCCTTCGGGCCGCGGCGGCGCCGGCACGCGCGCATGGCGCCGGAACTCGGCCAGCAACGCGTGCAGCGCGCTATCGAACGCCAGCGGTTCGCGCGCGCCCCACAGGGCGTCGAGCAGGGCGGTGACGCGCTGCGCGCTGGCGGCGTCATGGCCCACCGCGCAATCGAACCACCAGCCGGCCTCGCCGGCCACTTCGGCGACCACGTCCGGGTCGATATAGGCCATGCGATAGCGCCAGCCGCCCGCGGTCTCGGCGCGGCCGGTGTGCAGTTCGTCCGGGTTCATCAGCACCACCGAGCCGGGCGGCGCCAGATGTTCGGCGCCGCGGTAGCGGAAGCGCTCCACGCCGGTTTCGATGGCGCCCAGGCCATAGGCCTCGTGGGTGTGCGGCTCGAAGGCGTGGCGAATGATGTGGGCGCGGTACAGCTCGATGCCGGGGCGGTGCGCCGGGCGGCGGAATTCGGCGCGGTCGTTGGGATGGTCGAAGGCCTGCGGCACCCCCGCGAGCGGCGGCTCGGGGCGCGCGTCGGACGCGGCGGGCAGGCCGCCGGCGGAGGGCAGGAGGGAGGCCATGACGGGATTTAAGCACGTCCGGCGCCGGCGTGTCCGGCGGCGTGGGGGCCTGCAGGGCGCGCGCGGCGCGCGGCCGCCGGGATGGGGGAGGGGGCGCGGCGGCGCTCAGTCCGCCGCCGGCAGCCCCCGCGCCCGGGCCAGCAGCATCTCGCGTTCACGCGCGTTGCGCGTCATGGCGGCGGCGCGTTCGAATTCCGTGCGCGCCTCGGCGGGGCGCCCGAGCTTGGCCAGCAGGTCGCCGCGCACGCTGGGCAGCCAGTGGTAGTTGGCCAGCGCTGGATCGCGCGCCAGTTCGTCGGCCAGGTCCAGCCCGGCCTGCGGGCCGAAGGCCATGCCCACGGCGACGGCGCGGTTCAGTTCCACCACCGGCGACGGCATGGCCTGCGCCAGCGCGTCGTACAGCGCCACGATGCGCGCCCAGTCGGTCTCTTCCGGCCGGCGCGCACGCGCGTGGCAGGCCGCCAGCCCTGCCTGCAGCGCATACGGCCCGCTGGCCCCGCCCAGGCTTTCGGCGCGTTCCAGCGCGGCCAGGCCGCGGCGGATCAGCAGGGTGTCCCAGCGGCCGCGGTCCTGCTCCAGCAGCAGCACCGGCCGGCCCTGGGCGTCGCTGCGGGCGTGCAGCCGCGAGGCCTGCAGTTCCATCAGCGCCACCAGCCCATGCACCTCGCTGTCGCCGGGCGTCAATTCAGCCAGGATGCGGCCCAGCCGCAGTGCTTCGTCGCACAGCGCCGGCCGCATCCAGTCCTCGCCCGAGGTGGCGGCGTAGCCTTCGTTGAAGATCAGGTAGATCACTTCCAGCACCGAGGCCAGGCGCTGCGTCCGTTCCCGCGGCCCGGGCACTTCGAAGGGTACGCGCGCCGCCGACAGGCTGCGCTTGGCCCGCACGATGCGCTGGGCGATGGTGGACTCCGAGGCCAGGAAGGCGCGCGCGATCTCGGCGGTGGACAGCCCGCCCAGCAGCCTGAGCGTCAGCGCCACGCGCGCCTCGGTCGAGAGCAGCGGATGGCAGGCGGTGAACACCAGCCGCAGCAGGTCGTCGCCGATGTCGTCCTGGCGCGCGGCATCCAGCGCCTCGACGAAATCGGGCTCGACGTCGGCCTGCAGCGCCTCCAGTTCGTGGCCGATCTGCTCGTGCTTGCGGCGGTGGATGGCGTCCAGCCGCAAGCGGTCGCGGGCGCGGTTCTTGGCGGTGGTCATGAGCCAGGCTCCCGGGTTGTCCGGAACGCCGGTGGCCGGCCAGCGCTCCAGCGCGGCCACCAGCGCGTCCTGGGCCAGTTCCTCGGCCAGGCCGACATCGCGCACCAGGCGCGCGACGCCGGCAATGACGCTGGCGGCCTCGATGCGCCAGACGGCCTCGATGGCGCGGTGGGTTGCCGCCGATCCGGCCGGGGCGGTCATGCCTGCGGTGTGGCGCCGGGTTCCATGTAGAACACTTCCCAGATGTGGCCATCCAGGTCATCGAAGCCGTGTCCGTACATGAACCCGTGGTCCTGCGGCGGGCGCGGCGCCGTGCCGCCGGCCGCCTTGGCGCGCGCGACCAGGTCGTCGACTTCGGCGCGGCTTTCGCAGGACAGCGCGATCAGGGCTTCGGTACCGCCTTTGGCGTCGACGACGGGCTTGTTGGTGAAGCCCTGGAAAAAGTCCTTCACCAGCAGCATGACGTAGATGTTGTCGCCGACCACCATGCAGGCGCCCTGGTCATTGGTGAATTGCGGATTGAAGCTGAACCCCAGGCGCTTGAAGAAGGCCTGCGATTTCGCCATGTCGGCGATGGGAAGGTTGACGAAGATCTGCTTGTGCATGATGGGTCTCGCGGCGGGCGTCGTTCAGGGGAATGGGGCGGTTCACTGGCCGTTGCCGGGCAGTTCGCGGAAACGGTCGATCTCCTGGCCGGGGCCGAAGTCTTCCAGTTCATACATCTGCCGCACCTCGATTTCGCAGGGCTGGCCGGGGAAGGGGTCGGGAAAGCGCAGCGTCCATTGCAGGGCTTCTTCGCGCGAGCGGGCCTGGATCACCGTGTAGCCGGCGATCAGTTCCTTGGTGTCGGCGAACGGGCCGTCGATGACCTTGCGCTGTCCCTGCGCGTCGTAGTGCACCCGCCAGCCCTTGGACGACGGCTGCAGGCCGCTGGCGTCGAGCAGCACGCCGGCCTTGGCCAGGCCTTCATGGTAGGTCGCCATGGCGTCGAGCAGGCTGGCTTCGGGCAGCCTGCCGGATTCGCTGTCGGCGTTGGCGCGGACGATGATCATGAATCGCATCGGGAATCTCCTGGTATCGATGGCCCCGGCCGCGGGGCGCGGCGGGGTCGGTACTGGCACGACGCATGAGCGGCGCGTGGATCGACATCGGAACGCGCGGTTCAGGGTAAATACCTAGCCCGCCCGCCGGTGGCCACGCCCCGGCGCTACATGAAACAGGGCCCCAGCTCGCGCACCTCGACCGTGGCCCAGCGCGCCGCGGGGCATTCGGCCGCCAGCGCGAGCGCTTGCGCGCGATCCTCGCAGTTGAGCAGGAAGAAGCCGCCGATCATCTCCTTGGCCTCGGCGAAGGGGCCGTCAACCAGCGTGCGCTGGCCGTCGCGCACGCGCAGCCGCACGCCGTCCGCATCGGACTTGAGGGATTCGGCGCGCGCCAGCAGGCCGCGCGCCTGCAGCCCTTCGGCGTAGCGCACCATCTGGGCGTAGACCTCGCGGCCTTCCTCGGGCGTGCGCTCGGCGCGCTGGCCGGGAGGCTCGACGATGAGAAGCATGTACGGCATGGACGGTTCCTAGTGGCAGGGGCGCCTGGAGGGGCGCGAGGGCGCGGACCCCGACATGCATCGGGCGCCCGGCCGGCAGCCGCCAGATTACGCTGTTTGGGATGTCTCGGACAGGGCGGCGTGGGCCTTCCCGCCAGGGCCGTGATGCGGCCGGCCGCGCTTGCCATTCCCGGCCGGGGCCGGGGCGCGGGAGCGCGTCAGGAATCGCCCGCCGGCGCGGCCTTCGCGGCGGCCGGCTGCGGCGCCTGGGCCGTGCTGGCCGCCGGCTTGGCGGTCTTGCCGTCGGCGTGCTGGGCCTGCCCCGGGGCAGGCTTGGCCGGCGCGGTGATGTCCATGATCAGCTCCACGCGCCGGTTGGCCGCGCGGCCCGCCGGGGTGTCGTTGGATTCGATCGGGCGCGTCTCGGCGTAGCCCACCGCGCGCAGGCGGCTGCCGGCCACGCCGTCGCGCACCAGTTCGCGCAGCACGCTGGTGGCGCGGCTGCTGGACAGCTCCCAGTTGGAGGCGAACTGCCGCGTCTGGATCGGCACCGGGTCGCTGTGGCCTTCGACCGAGACCTGGTAGTCGTTCTTGTTCAGGATCGTGGCCAGGCGCTTGATCACGTCCAGGCCCGACGGGCTGAGCGTGGCCTGGCCCGAGGGGAACAGCAGCTCGTTGCTGATGCGGAAGCTGACCGATTGCTCGTTGATGATGACGTCGACCGACTTGCCCAGGTCGCCCAGGCCCAGTGATTCCTTGGACGGCGCTTTCAGCGGCGGGGCGGCCTGCGCCACCACCTCGCCGTCGTCGGACGCGGGGGCGGCGGCGGTGGCCGTGGCGGCCGGCGCCGCTGGTTCGGCCCAACTGGCCGGGATGGCGGGCGTGTCGAATTCGGCGTATTCGCCGTCGTAGGCCGGCAGGCCCTTGGCCGCCAGGCTGCCGACGATGTCGACCTGTTTCTCGCCGGGCTCGGAGAAACCGCCGTGCAGGCGCGCCACGGCCAGCATCACCACCAGCATGGCCAGCAGCAGGGTGATCAGGTCCAGGTAGCTGAGCAGCCAGTTCTCGGCGTCGCTTTCGACCGTGTCGTCGACGTGCCAGCGGGCGTAGCGGTCCTTGCGGTCGCTCTTGCTGGGGCGCCAGCCGCTGTTGGCCGCCGCTTTCTGCGCGCGCAACTGGGCCTGGCGGGCCTGCTCGATCCGCTGCGCCAGGGAGGGGGAAATCAGGCTCATTGGCGCGCGGCGGCGGGGCGGGTAATGGATACGGGCTTGGCGGCGGAGGACACCTGGCCCTCGGTCTTGCCGCGCGCGGCGGAGGCGCCGCCGTCGTAGATTTCGTCCTCGACGTGCATGACGAACGAGTTCAGGGTCTCGCGCACCACGGCCGGGCCGCGCTTCTCGCACATCATCGAGATGCCCTGCAGCACCATGTTCATGGACTCGACGCGGCGCGCGGTGCGGCGTTCCAGCTTGACGGCGATCGGCTTGCACACCAGGTTGGCCAGCAGGATGCCGTAGAAGGTGGTCATCAGGCCGATGGCCAGCTGCTGGCCGATGGTGGTCATGCTGCCGTCGCCCAGCACCGACATCAGGTTGATCAGGCCGACCAGCGTGCCCAGCATGCCGAAGGCCGGCGCGAACGTGGCCATGACGCGGAACATCTGCGCCTCGGCCATTTCCCGCGCCTTGAGCCGCGCCACGCGCCATTGCAGCAGCTCGATGATCTGGTCTTCGGGGGTATTGTCGATGATCAGTTGCACGCCCGTGCGCAGGAACGGGTTGGTGACCTTCTTGAGTTCCTGTTCGACCTTGTGGACGTCGGTGTTCATCCACAGCTGCGCCATGTTGACCAGTTCCTCGATGTCGCGCTGCTGGTCGTGCTGGTCGCTGCGGAACACCGTGACCACCAGCTTGAACACCCGCATCACTTCGGACAGCGGGTAGGCGATGAACAGCGCGGCGCAGGTGCCGCCCAGCACGATGGCCAGGCCCGGCAGGTTGAAGTACATGCCGGGGTTGGTGGCGGCCAGCGCGATGACGATGACCAGGGTGAGCAGGCCGACAACGGCGCCGATGACGGTAGACGGATTCATGGATCTTGCCCGATTGCGAGGGGGCATCCCGTGCACGGAATGCGGGATGGTGGCAAATTCTAGCCACGCAAGCGGCCGGCCAATCCGTCGGAAAACGGGGCGAAAGGGGCGGTAAGCGCCGGCTTGAACCGGCGCCCGGGCGCAGCCGCCGGCGGAATAAATGGGGTCAGAATTATTTCGCGGTGACGGGTTCCTGGCTGGCCGGGATGGGGGAGCGTCCTTCCTCCCGGCACCTGGGCAAGCACGCGGCGCGAGCCGGCGGCCGCCGGCGCCGCTCAGGCCGGGCGGCCGTCCGTGCGGGCCGGCGGGGCCGACAGGCGCCGCGCCCGCCATTCCTCGCGCGTGATCTCCCAGATCTCGGCCATCTGCCGTCCCGAGACGAAACCGCGTTCCTCGGTGGCCACCAGCCGCATGCCGGTGCGCTCGGACAGGCGGCGCGAGCCGTCGTTGGCCGCCGCCTTGGGCGCGCGCAGCACCGGCTGGTCCAGCACCTCGAACCAGAAGGCCGTGACCGCCTCGCTGGCCTCGGTCATGTAGCCCTGGCCGCGATAGTCCGGGTCGAGCCAGAAACCACGGTGGTTGCCCGGGTCGTCGCGCATCAGGCTGATCAGCCCGATCAGGCGACCGGGCTCGGTGCGCGGGCGCAGCGACCAATGCCACTGCGCGCCACGCCGCATGGCCGGCAGCGCCACCTGTTCCACGTAGGTGCGGGCGCCATCCGCCGGATACGGCCAGGGCACCTGCTCGGCCAGGTAGCGCACCACTTCCCACTGCGGAAAGATGCGCTGGATGGCGGGCGCGTCGTCCGCGCACAGCGGTCGCAGCAGCAGGCGTTCGGTGTCGAGCGGGGGCGGGGCGGGTACGTCGGGCATGGCGGTCGGCGGGGTGGGGCGAGCGGAAATGTATATCATGGGCGGCGAAACGCGGCCAATCGCCCCCGCCAGGCGGCCGGGGCGGCCGCGGCAACGGAGAAACACTTATGAATGCCAACGAAAACGTCAGCATGGCGCTTTTTTGCGACTTCGAGAACGTGGCGCTTGGCGTGCGCGACACCAAGTACCAGAAGTTCGACATCCGCCCGGTGCTGGAGCGCCTGCTGCTCAAGGGCAGCATCGTGGTCAAGAAGGCCTATTGCGACTGGGAGCGCTACAAGGAATTCAAGGCGCCGATGCACGAGGCCAATTTCGAGCTGATCGAGATTCCGCACGTGCGCCAGTCGGGCAAGAACTCGGCCGACATCCGGCTGGTGGTGGACGCGCTGGACTTCTGCTATACCAAGTCGCACGTCAACACCTTCGTCATCATCAGCGGCGATTCCGACTTCTCGCCGCTCGTGTCCAAGCTGCGCGAGAACAATAAGAAGGTGATCGGGGTGGGGGTCAAGCAATCCACCTCGGACCTCCTGATCGCCAATTGCGACGAATTCATCTTCTATGACGACCTGGCCCGCGAAGGCCAGCGCGCCGCCGACGCCCGCCGCGACAACCGCGGCGGCGGCAACGCCGGCCAGCGCCGCTCGCCCGACGAGGAGCGCCGCCGCAAGGAAGAACTGGAAGCCCGCAAGACCCAGGCGGTCGACATGGTGGTCGAGACCTTCGAGGCGCTGATGGCCGAGCGCGGCGACAGCGGCAAGATCTGGGCCTCGGCCCTGAAGGACGCCCTCAAGCGCCGCCGGCCGGATTTCAACGAGTCGTACTACGGCTTCCGCGCCTTCGGCAACCTGCTGGACGAGGCGCAGTCGCGCGGCTTCCTGGAAGTCGGGCGCGAGGAGAAATCCGGCACCTACGTCTATCGCGACAACGCCGGCGGCGCGCCGGCCGGGGCGGCGGGCCGGTCGGCGCCTCGCGCGGCCGAGGCCGCCGAGGGCGCGGCGGACGGCGCCAGCGCTGAAAGCGAGGTTCGCCCCGGGCGCGGTACGCGCGGCGCTCGCAAGAATCAGGGCGCCGGGCGCGGCGGCCGCCAGGGCGCGGGCCAGGCCGATGGCCGGGCGCCGACGGACATGGAGCGCGAGGCGGGCGAGGATGCGCTTGCCGCGCAACCCGCGCCGCAGCCGCGATCGGAGCGCCAGGAACACGAGGCTCGCCAGGACCGCCAGGCGCATCAGGGACGTCCGGCGCGCCAGGAACGTCCGGCGCATCAGGACGGTCCGGCGCATCAGGACAGTCCGGCGCATCAGGATCAGGCCGGCGCCGGATCGCCGCCGCAAACGTTCGACGCCCCGGCCCCCGCCGGCGCGCCGGACGCGGGGGCGGCCTCCTTCGACGCGCCGCCCGCCCGGGAGGCGCCCGATGCCGTGGAACCGGCCGACGCCAAGCGTCGGCGCGCCACGCGCGGCGGCCGTGGCGCGGCCAAGACGGCGCGCGCGGGCAACGCCTCGCCGGCGCCGGCGCAGGACATCGCCAGCGAGGCGCCGCCAGCCCCAACGCAGGTTGCGGTGGTTGCGCCAGAACCCGCCGCCACCTCGGCGGACAGCGAACCGGCCAAGCCGGCCCGCAAGACCGCGCGCAAGACGGCGGCCAAGACCGCGCCGCGCGCGCGCCGTCCGCGCAAGGCCGCCGACGCCGAATGAGCGCGGCCGCGACCGCGCGGCGCAAGCCTCAGGCGATCAACGGACCCCGGCCGTCATAGCGGCCGGGCGTCACGCCGTATTCCCGCTTGAACGCGGCGATGAAGGCGCTGATGTTGTCGTAGCCCGTCTCCAGCGCGGCGGTGGTGACGCCGTGGCCGGCCGCCAGCATCTGTTGGGCCCGCATCAGCCGGGCGCGCTGGCGCCAGGCGCCCAGCGTCAGGCCGGTTTCGGCCAGGAAGCGCCGCGCCAGCGTGCGCGGCGCCATGCCGATTGCAACGGCCCATGCCGCCAGCGGCCGGGTGTCGCCGGGCGCATCGGACCAGGCCAGCGCCAGCCGCCGCAGCCGGGCATCGCGCGGCAACGTCAGGCCGTCGCCGGCGCGCGGCAGGGTGCGGATCTCGTCGCGCACCAGTTCGACGATGCGCAGGCGGGCCGCGTCCCAGGCGTCGCCGCGCCAACTGGCGGCCCGTTCCACCGCCGCCAGCAGCAGCGCCGACGCCTGCAAGGCGCAGGGCGCATCCGGCAGGCCGGCGCACGCCGCCGCGCTCAGGTAGACGCTGTAGCCGGCATAGGGGCCATGCGAGCGCAACCCGTGCGGGCAATCGGGCGGAATCCACACGGCGTGGGCGGCCGGCGCGACCCATTGGCGGTCGCCGGCCAGCACCGTCAGCAGGCCCTCGTAAGCGCCAAACAACTGCCCGCGCGCGTGCCGGTGCGGCGCCGTGTGGCGCACGGCCTTGTCCCGCCGGCGCACCGCCAGCAGGCGCGGCCCGCCGCGCGCGGCGGCCAGGGCGGGAGCGATCAGGGGCGAGGCGGGATCGGCGGGACGCGTCATGCGAGGGATCGACGGGCGAGCGGATTGGCAAAAATACGGTATGGATTGACCAAAATACCGCAGATTTGCCGGCCATGGGCGACTACGCTGGTTCCCGTGCTCACCCATTGGAGAAAACCATGAAAGCCCAGGATGTATTGCCGGACGACCGCGACAGCGCGGATTTCCAGGGCGTGACCGTGCGCAAAGGCACGGTCGGCGCATTCCTGGCCAACGCGCGCCTCTGGTGCGACACGGGCGCCACGCCGCGCGCCCGCGAACTGGCCGGCGCCGATCTGCGCGAGGCGCTGCCGGCCTTGCGCGCGCTGGGATTGTTCGAGGTGCTGGAGGTGCGCGATGCGGCGCTGCGGCAATGGCTGGAGGCGGCCTATTGAAACTCAACACCTCGCGCGGCGATGGGGGCGGCCCCGCGAGGCGGCGCACGCCTGATCCGCCCAGCGCGGCGGGCGTGGCAGGGCGGCGGCCTGTTCTATGATGAGACCTTTGCCGGGCGCATGGCCGCATGCGTCCATCTCCCGGAATGTCGATGCAATACGTTCTCGTCAGCGCCTGTCTGCTCGGCCATCCCGTCCGCTACGACGGCCGCTCGGTGCCGGGCGATCACGCCGTGCTGGCCGGCTGGCTCGACGCTGGCAGGGTGGTGTCGGTCTGTCCCGAGGTGGCCGGCGGCCTGCCGATCCCGCGCCCGCCGGCCGAGATCGAGCCGGGCGCCGATGCCGTCGCGGTACTGGCCGGCCGCGCCCGCGTGATGACCGTGTCGGGCGAGGACGCCACCCGGCCGTTCGTCGAAGGCGCGCGGCAGGCGCTGGAGGTGGCGCGGCGGCGCGGCATCCGCATCGCGGTGCTCAAGGAGGGCAGCCCCTCCTGTGGCAGCGGCTATGTCTACGACGGCAGCTTTTCCGGCCGGCGGCTGCCCGGTGTCGGCGTCACCGCGCGTCTGTTGGCCGAGGCGGGCGTGCGCGTCTTCAGCGAACACCAATGGGCCGAAGCGGCCGCCTGCCTGGCTCGCCTGGAGGCCGGCGATGGGGTTTAACGTGGGCGACTGGCTGGTGCTGGTGGCCGTGGCGGCCGGGGTGATGACGGCCTGGCGGCTGGTGGCCGGGGTCGGACGCGGACGCCTGCTGGCGCGGATCGGCGCGGTGGTGTCGCTGCTGTGCGCGGCCTTCTTCGGCTGGCTCTGGTACGCGCAATACCTGAAATGGGATTTCAACGAACTGGGTCGTTATTACGATCCGGTCGAGCAGGTCGTCTACACCGATAGCGGTTTCGTCTGGGTCCTGCCGGCCGCGCTGGCGTTGGCCGCCGGGTTGTTCTTCGCCTGGCACGGCTGGAGACGCCGGCGCGCCTGACGCGCCGTGCGGCGGGGGCGGCCCGGCGGCGGGGGCGGCCCGGCAGCGGCCGCGCCCATGCAACGAGCGCCCCTGGGGGCGCTCGTGGTGGCGGGCGGCAGGCCCCGGTTGGCATTTGAGCGGGCGCCTCAGTTGGCCCGGTAGCCGCGGCTGTTCATGCAGGAATCCATGGCGCGGTTGTAGCTGTCCACCATGACCTGCGTGGTCCATTGCGAGATGGTGGCCGGATCGTAGCCGCTCTGGTTCATGGCCCAGCGCTGGCAATCGGTCGAGGCGCTGGCCTGCGCCTGATTGACCGGCGGCGCCGGTTCGTACTGCACCGGCGCGTATTGCGTCGGCGCCTCATAGACCGGGGGAGCGCTGTAAACCGGGGGCGCTTCATACACGGGCGCCGCGTATACCGGCGGGCTGTAGTACGACACGCCGGGCGCGTAGACGCCCGTCTGCACATACGAGGGGCCGGAATTGGCCGCCAGGATCAGCCCCGTGGCCGCCAATGCCAGCGCGCCGCCCACCCACCAGCCACTGCCGCCGCCACCGCCGTGATGATGGTGATAGCCGCCTCCGTGGTATCCACCCCGATACCCGCCCGCCAGCGCGGGGGAACTTGCCAAGGCCAGTGCCAGCGCGACGCCGACCATACGACCTGTGAACCGCTTCATGATCTTGCTCCTGAGCCGCCGGGCGCCCGCGTGCCGCGGACACTGGCGATACCGTAATGTAACGCCGCCGCGACGCAATAGTTGTGTCAAGAGTTATGAAGATTTCAAGTGATTTCAGGGGCTTGGCGGCAGATTCGCCGGCGCGCCGGCGGCGTCCGGCGCCTGGGCCCCGCGCGCGGCCGGCGGCTCGCGCATGAAAGGCGAGCCGCGCGGATTGTCGCAAGGGGTCGACGGTCCGGCCCGCAGGCGGATGACCGGCTGCGGCTCGAACGCGTCGGCGTTGCGGTCCTGCGTGGCATAGGTGGCATAGCCGGCCTTTTCGACGCACCAGTTCCAGAAGAACACTTCCGCGCCATGGATGGCCAGGACCTCGACGCGCCACTCGCGGCGCGCCTCGAAGCGGGCCCGGCCGCCGGCATCGGTGCGCGCCTCGTTGCGGAAGCGGTCATAGCCGTACGGATAGGCTCCGGCGATCAACACCACCCGGGCGTCGGCCACCGGCTGCCCGGCCTCGTCCTGCACGGTGATGGCCGACTGTGGCTGCAGCGTCTTGTAAGTGGGGTAAGGTACGCAACCGGACAGGGCCAGGGTGAACGCGGCGGCGCAGCCAAAGTGGAACGGACGCGACAATCGGATCATCAGGGTTTCTATGTATGCACGAATGTATGGCAAAAAGGCCGGAAGGATAGTATTTTCACGCGATGACGACGGCACCACCCCCATCTGTACCGCAGGATAAGCGTTTGACGAAAGGTGAGCGCACCCGGCTGCAACTTCTGGAAGTCGCGGCGGCGGAATTCGCCGAGCGCGGATTCCAGCACACCCGGATCAGCGACATTGTCGCCCGCGCGGGCGTGACGCAACCTGTGTTCTATCAGTATTTCGCCGGCAAGCAGGCGGCCTACGACGAACTCGTAGGCATGTTCGCCCAGCGCTTGCGCCAGGAAGTCTGCCAGGCGCGCCTCTATGAAGACCAGCAGAACCTGCCGGTCGAGGAGCGCGTGCGCCGCGGCGTGACCAACTGGCTGGGCATCCTGCAGGAGGATCGCAACCTGACCCGCATCGGCTTTTTCCAGGTCGACGCGGCCGAGGCGCTCAAGGACGAACTGGTCGAGATGATTTCCGAGAACATCCGCATCGATCAGCGCGCCGGCGTGTTCCGCAAGGACATTCCGCCGGACTGGCTGTCGCATGCCTTCATGGGCGTGATCGAGCGTTTCACGCGGCGCGAGCCCAACGCCGAAGAGCGCGAGGCGCTGGCCGACTTCATCACCACGATGTTCCTGCAAGGGGTGCTGCAGCGCTGACGGCGCTGCGTTGGCCGGCGGCGGCGCCGGCCGCCGGGCAGGGCCTCGGGATCACGGCGGCTATTCCACCCGCGCGCCCGAAGCCGCCACGAGCTTGCCAGCCGCCTCCCAATCCGCCTTCAGCAACGCCTGGAACTGCGCCGGTGACTTGGCCTCGGCCTCCACGCCCAGCGCCGCCAGGCGCGCCTGCACCTTGGGATCGGCCAGCACGCTGTTGACCGCGGCGTTGAGCCTGTCGCGCTCGGCCGGCGCGATCCCGGCGGGCGCCAGCAGGCCCAGCCAGGAATCGAAGGCATAGCCGGGCAGTCCGCTTTCGGCCACCGTGGGCAGGTCGGGCGCGAAGCGTGAGCGCTGCTTGCCGGTGTAGGCCAGGAACGTCACGCGCGGATCGTTGCGGTAGCCTGTGACGCCGATGGTGGCGGCGGTGACGGCCTGCACCCGGCCGGCCAGCAGCTCGGTCACGGCGTCGCCGGTGGACTTCATGGGGATGTGCTGCATCTGCGCGCCGGCGGCGGTCAGGAACGCGGCCATGCCCAGGTGCGAGGCGCTGCCGTTGCCGGCCGAGGCGTAATCGTAGGCGCCGGGTTTGGCCTTGATCGCCTGGATGAATTCGGCCGTGTTGGCCACCTTCAGGCTGGAAGAGGCCAGGATGATGTAGCCGGTGTTGCCCACATAGGCCACGCCGGTGAAGTCCTTGTAAGGGTCGTAGCCCAGGTTCTTGTACAGGTAGCCGGCAATGTGGTGGCTGGCGGCCGCCAGCACCAGCGTGTTGCCATCGGGCGTGGCGCGCGCCACCTGGGCGGTGCCGACCGTGCCGCCGGCGCCCGCGCGATTCTCCACCACGATCGAGGCGTTCAGCGCCCGGCCCAGCTCATCGCTGATGGCGCGGGCGATGGTGTCCTGCACCGCCCCGGTGCCGTAGGGCACGACGACGCGGATGACGCGTTGCTCGGCATGGGCGGCGCCGCCACAGGCGGCGGCAATGGCCAGGAGCAGGGCGGAGAAGCGGCGGAAGGGGGCGCGTGCGGCCCGATGGGGGATCGACATGGATTCAGCGGTGGATTCAATGATGCGGGGCGTTGGACTCTACCGGCGTCGCGCCGCCGCGCCAACGATTGATTCCCGCCTTGCTTATTGCCCCGGGCGATATCGCGTCGCGCGCGCCTGGATATACTCGCAGGCGCCACTGGCCAACGACAACACAAGGGAAACAATGAACGCGCTCATGCAGCAGGCGATCCAGTTCGCCAACGACCACGAAACCGCCTGGGACCGCAGCGTCGGCGGCGTTTTCGGCGTGCACCAGAACGATCCGCCGCCCTGGAACCGCCTGCTGGGCCCGCTGCACGACCGCGGTCCGGTGTCGGGCGTGGTGCAGCGCGAGGGCCGCGAGATCGCCGCGTGGGGCGAACCCGACCGCGCCGACCTGACCTTCAGCGTGGCCAAGCTGTACCTGGCGATCCTGGCCGGACTGGCGCACGACCGCGGCCTGTTGCCCGATGTCGATGAACCGGTCGGCAAGCGCGTGCCCGGCATCGGCTTCGATCATGGACGCAACGCCGACATCACCTGGCGCCACCTGCTGCAGCAGACCAGCGAATGGGAAGGCGAGCGCTTCGGCGTCTCCGACCAGGCCGACCGCTACCGTGCCGTCACCTTCGGCGTGCCGCCGGACGGCAAGAAGGGCGAGGCCCGTCCGCTGCAATCGCCCGGCACGTACTGGGAATACAACGACGTGCGCATCAACCAGTTGTCGTACGCGCTGCTGCACCTGTTCCGCAGGCCCTTGCCCGAGGTGTTCCGCGAGGCCGTCACGCGGCCGCTGGGCGCCAGCGAGAACTGGCAATGGGTCGGCTACGACAACGCCTGGGTCGAGATCGACGGCCAGCGCATGCCGTCGGTGCCGGGCGGCTCGCACTGGGGCGGCGGCATGTCGATCAGCGCCCGCGACCAGGCGCTGATCGGCCAGATGCTGCTGAACCAGGGCCGCGCGGCCGACGGCCGCCAGGTGCTGTCGCCCGAATGGATTGCGCAGATGCGCCAACCGTGCGCGATCGCGCCGTACTATGGCTACCTGATCTGGCTGAACCACGAGGGCCGCGTGTTTCCGAGCGTGCCGGCGTCCAGCTTCTTCGGCGTGGGCGCGGGCAGTTCGTTCACCTGGGTCGAGCCCGAGCGCAAGCTGGTGGTGATCGTGCGCTGGCTCGATTCGGCGCATGCCGATGCGCTGTTCGGCAAGATCCTGGCGGCGGTGGACGCCCAGCCGGCCTGACACGCCGCGGGCGTGCCGCGCGTGGAGTCCCTGCCCGGCGCAGGGATTTTCAGCGGCGCGCCGGCCGGCTTCTGGCAACATGCCCCTTTGCCCGCCGCGCCCCGGGCGCGCCGCATCGCTTCGCTTTCTGTTTCGCTTCCCCCGCGCACCCCGCGCGCCGACCAAGGATTTCGCCATGAACTACCGCCGTCTCGGATCAAGCAATCTTCGCGTATCGCCCCTGTGCCTGGGCACCATGATGTTCGGCGAGCAGACGCCCGATGACGAGGCCGCGCGCATCGTCGCATCCGCGCGCGACCACGGCCTGAATTTCATCGACACCGCCGACGTCTACAACGACGGCCGGTCCGAGCAAGTGGTGGGCAAGCTGCTGCAAGGGCAGCGCCACGACTGGGTGCTGGCCAGCAAGATCGGCAACGTGGTGGGCAAGGGCCCGAACCAGTCGCACTATTCGCGCCAGTGGCTGATCCGCGGCGTGGAGCAGAGCCTGGCGCGGCTGGGCACGGATTTCCTGGACATCCTGTACCTGCACCGCGACTACCACGAGGAAAACCTGGAAGAAGCGCTGTGGGCGCTGGGCGACCTGATCCGCGCCGGCAAGCTGCGCAGCTTCGGGCTGTCGAACTTCCGCGGCTGGCGCATCGCCGAAACCCTGCGCCTGTGCGAAAAACTGGGCGTGCCGCAGCCGGTGGTGTGCCAGCCGTACTACAACATGCTCAATCGCGGCCCCGAGGTCGAGATCCTGCCGGCCTGCCAGCACTACGGCCTGGGCGTGGTGCCGTACAGCCCGATCGCGCGCGGCGTGCTCACCGGCAAGTACCTGCCGGGCCAGGCGCCGGCCGCCGACACCCGCGCAGGGCGCGGCGACCGCCGCATCCTGGCCACCGAGTTCCGGGAAGAGTCGCTGCGGATCGCGCAGCGGCTGGTCGAGCACAGCGCCGCCCGCGGCGTGCAGCCGGGGCATTTCGCCACCGCCTGGGTGCTGGCCAATCCGATCGTCACCGGCGTCATCGCCGGCCCGCGCACGCTGGCGCAGATGGACGATTACTACGCCGCGCTGGACGTCACCATCACGCCCGAGGACGAGGCGCTGGTGGACAGCTGGGTCACGCCGGGCCACGCCTCGACCCACGGCTACAACGATCCCAACTATCCGTTCCACGGCCGTCCGGTCACGGTGGCCTGACGGCGGGCACGGGCGGCGCCGCTGCCGGCCGCCGCCCGACGCGCCGGGCCTAGGCCTTGCGCAGCTTCGCGCCGGCGGGCGGCGCCGCGCCATCGCGCGCCGCGCTGCGCCCGCCGCGTCCGATCAGCCATGCGCACAGCGCCGAGACCACGCCCGAGAACAGCACGTACAGGCAGATCAGCCACGGCTGGCCATTGCCGGTCTTGAGCAGCGCGGTGGCGATGATGGGCGTGATGCCCGAGGCGAAGATGCCCGAGAACTGGTAGACGAACGAGATGCCGGTGTAGCGCACCTTGGCGTCGAACAGCTCGCAGAACAGCGCGGCCTCGGGGCCGTAGACGGCGGCGTAGAAGATGCCGAACGGAATGATGATGGCCAGCCACACCAGCATCACGCTGCCCTGGCTGTTGAGCATCAGCCAGAAGCCGGGGAAGGCGGCCGCTGCCGTGATCAGCGACCCCCAGAAATACACTCGCGTGCGCCCGATGCGGTCGGACAGCCGGCCGAAGTAGGGGATGGTGAAGCACATCACCAGCGCCGCCGCCATCACCCCGGTCAGCGCTTCCGTGCGCGTGATCTGCAATGTCTGGGTCAGGTACGAGATCGAGAAAACGCCGAAGACGTTGAAGAACACGCCATCGATGTAACGCGCGCCCATGCCCTTGGCGACGTTGCCGGGATAGCGGCGGATCATGTCCATGAACGGGATGCGGCTTTCGGCGTTGTCGCGCTTGACCGCCGCGAACTCGGGCGTTTCCTTGATGTTCAGGCGGATGTACATGCCGACCCCGACCATCGCGGCCGACGCCAGGAACGCCAGGCGCCAGCCCCAGGCCATGAACTGCGCGTCGGTCAGCAGCGTCGACAGCAGCGCCACCGTGCCGGACGCCAGGCACAGGCCGATCGCCAGGCCGATCTGCGGCAGCGAGGCGTAGTAGCCCTTTTTCCCCGGCGGGGCGTATTCGTAGGCCATCAGCACCGCGCCGCCCCATTCGCCGCCCAGGCCGATGCCCTGGAACACGCGCAACAGCAGCAGCAGGATCGGCGCCCACAGGCCGATACTGTCATAGGTGGGCACCAGGCCGATCAGGAAGGTCGACACGCCCATGATCATCAGCGTCATCACCAGCATGCTCTTTCGGCCGATGCGGTCGCCGAAATGGCCGAACACCAGCCCGCCCAGCGGCCGGGTGATGAAGCCCACCGCGAAGGTGGTGTAGGCCAGCATGGTCGAGACCAGCGGGTCGCCAGTGGGGAAGTACAGCTTGTTGAATACGATGCCGGCGACCACGCCGTACAGGAAGAAGTCGTACCACTCGATGGTGGCGCCGATCAGCGACGCGGCGACGACTTTTCTCACCGCGGTTTCGTTCTGCTTGGCCATGCCTGTCTCCTTTGGGGGAAGCGGGCGGCGCTCTGCGGCGCCGCTCCGCGGGTTGCGGTCAGTTCATGTCATGCCGCCTGTTGCAATGCCGGCTGCGCCTGGACGCGCGGCCGCGCCGCGTGCAGGTCCTGCAGGATGAAGTCGGCCGCGCGCTCGGCCAGCATCACCACCGGCACGTTGGTGTTGCCCGAGACCAGCGTCGGCATGATGGAGCAGTCCACCACCCGCAGTCCGCTCACGCCGTGCACCCGCAGGCGCTCGTCGACCACGGCCATGGGGTCTTCGCGCGGCCCCATTTTCGCGGTGCCTGAGGGGTGGAAGATGGTCGCGCCGTACTCGCGGCAGAAGTGCAGGATCTCGTCGTCGCTCCGCACCTCGGGACCGGGCCGGAATTCGCGCTTCATCAGGCCGGCCAGCGGTTCGGTGGCGGCCAGCCGGCGCGCGTACTTGACCGCCGCCACCGTCATGCGCCGGTCCAGCTCGGTGGACAGGTAATTGGGCTGCATGGCGGGCGCCTCGAACGGATCGGCGCTGCGCAGCCGCACCGTGCCGCGCGAGGACGGCCGCAGTTGGCACACCGAATAGGTGCAGCCTGAGAACGGATGCACCTTGCCGCCGGCCATGTCGGCCGACAGCGTGGCGAAATGGAACTGGGTGTCGGGCGTGGCGCTGGCCGGATCGACGCGGCAGAACAGGCCGCCCTGGTTGATGCCCACCGCCAGCGGCCCGCCGCGGAACAGCAGCCATTGCAGCCCCATCGCGGCGCGGCCGTGCAGCGTGCGCAGTTGGTCGTTGGTGGTGATGGGGCGGCGCGTCTCGTAGATGAGGCGGATCTGCAGGTGGTCCTGCAGGTTCTCGCCCACGCCGGGCAGGTCGCGCACCACGCCGATGCCGAAGCGCCGCAGCAGCGCGGCCGGCCCCACACCCGACAGTTGCAGCAGTTGCGGCGATTGCAGCGCGCCGGCGCACAGGATCACCTCGCGGCGGGCGCGCAGGGTGCGCACCTGGCCGTCCTGGCGGTAGCGCACGCCGCAGGCGCGGCTGCCCTCGAACAGGATCGCCATGGCGTGCGCGCCGGTCTCCACCCGCAGGTTGGCGCGGCCGCGCGCCGGGCGCAGGTAGGCCACGGCGGTGGAGCAGCGGCGGCCGTTGCGGGTGGTCAGCTGGTAGTAGCCCACGCCTTCCTGGTCGCCGGTATTGAAGTCGCGCACGTGCGGCAGGCCGAGCGCGCCGGCGGCGCCGATCAGGCCTTCGACCAGCGGATGCGGCGTCTTGATGGAGGTAGCGTTCAGCGGCCCCTCGGTGCCGCGCGTGGCGCCGGCGCCAAGGTCGTTGTTTTCCAGCTTGCGGAAGTAGGGCAGGCAGTCGTCCCAGCGCCAGCCCGGGTTGCCGGCGGCGGCCCAGGCATCGTAGTCCTGGCGCTGGCCGCGGATGTAGATCAGGCCGTTGATGGCGCTGGAACCGCCCAGCGTGCGGCCGCGCGGCCAGTAGATGCGGCGGTCCAGCATGTTGGGGTCGGGTTCGGTGTAGTAGCCCCAGTTCAGCACCTTGTGAAACATGGTCTTGCCGTAGCCGATGGGGATGTGGATCCAGGGCGAGCGGTCCGGCGGCCCCGCCTCCAGCAGGCACACGCTGTGCTGGCCGCTGGCGCTCAAGCGGTTCGCCAGCACGCAGCCGGCGGAACCGGCCCCCACCACGATGTAGTCCACGGCATCGGACATGTCTGTTTCCTCCTTGGCCTGGCCGTGCCGTGACGCGGGGAGTCCCTCGTCCGGACGGCGCGTTTACCCTGCTTGCCGCGCCGCCGCGCACTTATATACTGGCCTGATGCGAGGGGGGCGCGGCGACGCGCAAAGGTTCCGTATCTGTGGCGATTCTAGGAAGCCGCCACCGGAAAGAAAGCGCGGCAAGCGCGGGAACGGCGAAATGGCACAGAACATGGATCTTCGGTTTCAAAATCGCAGTGCAGCATCGGCGCGGACGCCCGACGCCGACGAGCCGCAGGATGCCTCGCGTTCGCTGCGCGCGCTGCTGGTGCTGGACTATCTGGCGCGCGCCCAGCATCCGCCCACGCTGGCGCAACTGGCGCAGCGCCTGGACATGCCCAAGTCCACCCTGATGCGCTTGCTGGCGTCGATGCAGCGCGCCGGTTTCGTCGCCGCCACGCCCACCGAAAACGGCTTCGTGCCGGGGCCGCAGGCCACCGCGCTGGCGCTGTCGACGCTGCACGCCTCGGCCTTCACGCGCGCCTGCCGCGCGGTGCTGGCGCAACTGGTCGGCAAGCTGGGCGAGACCTGCAATCTCACCGCGCCCGACGGCGACCAGGTGATCTACATGGAGCGGGTCGAGACCACCGAGCCGCTGCGCCTGTTTTTCGCGGTGGGCAGCCACGTGCCGATGCACTGCACCGCCAGCGGCAAGCTGTTCCTGGCGTCGATGAGCCGGCTGGAGCGCGGCCGGGTGCTGGCCCGCCTGCCGCTGACGCGCAACACGCCGCGCACGCTGACCGACCCGGCGCGGCTGGAAGACGAACTGGAACGGCTGGCCACGCGCGGCATCGGCATCGACAACGAGGAGTTCGTGCGCGGCATGAGCGCGGTGGCGGTGCCGGTGCGCGACGCGCAGGACCGCGTGGTGGCGGCGGTGGCGTGCCATGCGCCCACCGCGCGGTTGATGCTCGACGACCTGCTGCGCGCGGTGCCGGTGCTGCAGGGCGCGGCGCAGTCGATGCGCGCGGTGCTGGCCGAGCACCGGCCGGGTGGTTGAAACGCAAGGGGCACCGGCATTCGCCGGCCGGACGCGTCAGTGCGCCGCCCGCATCCGCCGCCGCGACACGCTTTCCCACCCGGCCACCAGCATCATGATCAGCGTCGTCAGCCCGCCGACCATCAGGTTGTCGGTGACGAACGCGATCGGCGCCAGGATGGCCAGCAGCACCAGCCCCGCCACGTGCGACAGCGGGAAGCGGCCATACACCACTGTCTTGTAGATGCCGTTGCCCAGCAGGTACAACGCCGGGCCGCCGAGCAGCGCGGCCGCCGCCGCCGTGACGATGCGTCCGTCCGGATGCAGGATGACCAGTTCGTTGGCCACCGCCGAGACGATCACGCCCGCGATCAGGATCACGTGCACGTAGTGGAAGTAGGCCCCGACCCGGCCCGGATCGGCGTGGTGGGCGATGGCTTCGCTGCCGTCCTTGCTGCTGGTGTCGAAATACACCCACCACATCGCCGCCGTGCCCAGGAACGCGGCCAGCAGCGCGATCAGGGTGGGGATGTCCCAGTGCGGGTGCTCGCCCAGCGTGGCGCCGGTGATCAGCAGGGTCTCGCCCAGCGCCACGATCACGAACAGCTGGCAGCGCTCGGCCAGGTGGCCGCCCTCGATGGTCCATTCGCGGGTGCTGGAGCGGCCCAGGCCGGGCAGCCAGAAGCCGGCCATGGGCGAAAAATACTCGCAGGCCACCGCCACGATCCACAACGCCAGCCGCGTATCGCCCGAGGCCAATCCGCCGGCGATCCAGAACACCGCCGAGATGCACAGCCAGCCCAGCATGCGGCGGAAATTCGGCGCCAGCGGATGCGACGGCCCCAGGTGCAGCACCACGAACAGCGTGCGGCCCACCTGGATCAGCACGTAGCAGACCGCGAAGATCAGCCCGTTTTCGCCGAAGGCGCCCGGCAGCACCGCCGCCGCCACCAGCCCGGCCAGCATCACCGCGAACAGCATCAGCCGCATCGGCACCGCGTCGGGATCGAACCAGTTGGTGACCCAGCAGGTGTATTGCCAGCCCAGCCACACCGCGAACCACAGCACCAGCGTGTGCACCGCGCCCATCAGGGTCAGGTCGTGCAGCAGGCTGTGCGACAGCTGCGTCACGGCGAAGACATAGACCAGGTCGAAGAACAGCTCGACAAAGGTGACGCGGGCCTCGTGGCCGTCGCGGTGACGCAGCAGATGGGCGCTGGCGAGAAATGTCATGGCGGCGCTTCCTGTCCGGTGGAGGGGGCGTCGCCAGATTACTCCCGGCCTTGCCGTCCAATCGTAAAGAATTCAAAAGACGTGGCGCGCCCGCGACGCCTCAGTGGCCGGCCGGCGCGTCGCCGTGTCCGCCGAGCTCGCGGTTGCGCGAGCGCACCAGCGCGGCGGCCAGCGCCGCCGCCACGGCCGCGATCACCGCGCCCGCCAGGAAGGTCACGCGGTAGCCGCCCGCCAGCGCCGCCACCGGGGCCGCGCCGGCGCCGGACAGCGCCGCCGTGCGCGCCGCGGCCAGGCTGGCCAGCACCGCCAGCCCCAGCGCGCCGCCCATCATGAAGGCGGTGTTGACCACGCCGGACGCCAGGCCCGACTGGCTCGGCTCGACGTCGCTCATGGCGGCCAGCAGCATCGGGTTGAAGGCGATGCCCGCGCCCAGGCCCAGCAGCAGCATGCCGGGCAGCACGTCCGCCGCGAAGTGGCCGTCGACCGGGGCGCGCGCGAACAGCGCCAGCCCCAGCGCCGCCAACAGCAGCCCGGTGGCAAGCGGCCCGCGGATGCCAAAGCGCATCACCAGCTTGGCCGACAGCCCCAGCGAGAACGCCGCCATGATCAGGTTGGCCGGCAGGAACGCCAGCCCCACCTGCATGGCGTCATAGCCCAGCACCAACTGCATGTACAGGGCCGAGACGAAGAACCACGCGAACATGGCCGCGGCCCACAGCACCCCGACCACGTTGGCGGTGGCCACGTTGCGCAGGCGGAACAGCGCCAGCGGCATCAGCGGCTCGGCCACGCGCGCCTCGATCGCCAGGAACAGCGCCATCAGCAGCGCGGCCGCGCCCAGCAGGCCGAGCGACTGCGCCGAGGTCCAGCCGGCCTCGTTGCCGTTGACCACCGCATACACCGCCAGCATCAGCGACGCGGTGACGGTCAGCGCGCCGGCCACGTCGAGCCGGCCGCCGCCGGCCGCGCCGCGCGCCGCCGGCAACAGCCGCAGGCACAGCGCATACACCACCGCGCCGATCGGAATGTTGACCAGGAAGATCCAGTGCCACGACAGCGTGCTGGTCAGCAGCCCGCCCAGCAGCACGCCCAGGCTGCCGCCGCCCGCACAGATGAAGCCGTACACGCCCATGGCGCGGGCGCGTTCGCCGGCCTCGGTGAAGAGATTCATGATGAGCGACAGCGACACCGCCGACACCACCGCGCCGCCCAGCCCCTGGGCCGCGCGCGCGGCGATCAGCAGCCCCTGGCCCCGCGCCAGCCCACAGGCCAGCGAGGCCACGGTGAACAGCACCAGGCCGGCCAGGAACATGCGCCGGTGGCCGAGCAGGTCCCCCAGCCGTCCGCCCAGCAGCAGGAAGCCGCCGAAGGTCAGCATGTAGGCGTTCACCACCCAGACCAGCGAGGTCTCGGAGAAATGCAGGTCTTCGCGGATCGAGGGCAGGGCAACATTGACGATGGTAGTGTCCAGCACGATCATCAATACGCCCAGGCACAGCACCATCAGTGCCCACCAGCGTTGCCTGCCCTGTATGCCATGCGTCATGGGTGTCTCGCTCCATCCGCTGGTGGCGGATTCGGTTGTCAGTGGGGTTGTCAGTGGGGGTGTCAGTGGTTGAGCCGCCCGCCGCTGATCATCCACCGCGTGTCGTAGCGGTCGATCAGCGCGCCGTAGGCGTCGGCCCAGAAGGTTTTCTGGAGCGGCATGGTAACGCTGCCGCCCTCGGCCAGCATATCGAACACGCGTTGCGCGTCCGAGACCGTGGGGTAGGCCAGCGACAACGCCATGCCCTGCTTGCCGGGGTAGGGATGGCCGGCGGTGGCGTCGCTGGCCATCAGCACCTGTTCGTCCAGCGCCAGGCGGGCGTACATGATGCGCTCGGCCTCTTCGCCCGACAGCGCCGGCATGGCGGCATCGGCGGGCGCGTCCGCGTAGCGCACCAGGGCCTCGACGCGGCCGCCCAGCACGCGTTCGTAGAAACGCATGGCCTCGGCGCAATTGCCGTCGAAACTGAGGTAGGCGGAAAGTTGGGGCATGGCGGGTTACTCCTTGATGGCCGACCCTGATTCTCGCACCCATGGCGCCGTCCGGGAAACCTCTTATTGCCGCCGGTCCGCGCCCATCCCTATGATTCGGCACAGGATCAGGACTGATCCGCACGCACCGGCACGGCTTGGTGCGGCAGTGCCCCGCAGCAATGATTGCTGCCCGAACCTTCGTCTGGCTATAGAAGCCCCCGACTCACACGCAACGCGTGGTCGGGGGCTTTTTTGTTTTCCAAAACGTTGCAGGGAGATCGCATGCAAGTATCACCGCCGCCGGACGCCGCCGCGTCCGCGATCCACGTGGCCAGTGTGCAGACGGCCCCCGTCATGGGCGAGGTCGCCGCCAACGTGGCCCGTTCCATCGAATTGGTCGAGCAGGCCGCCGCGCAGGGCGCGCGGCTGGTGGTGCTGCCCGAGCTGGCCAACACCGGCTACGTGTTCGCCGGCCGCCAGGAGGCCTATGCTTTGGCCGAGGCCGTGCCCGACGGCCCCAGCTCGCAGGCCTGGATCGCGCTGGCGCAACGCCTGGGCATCTACCTGGTGGCCGGCATCGCCGAGCGCAGCGGCGGCCGGCTGTACAACGCCGCCATCATCGCCGGCCCCGACGGCTACCTGGGCACCTACCGCAAGCTGCACCTGTGGGGCGACGAGAACCTGTTCTTCGAGCCGGGCGACCTGGGCCTGCCGCTGTTCGACACCGAATTCGGCCGGCTGGGCGTGGCGATCTGCTACGACGGCTGGTTCCCCGAGGTCTACCGCCTGCTGGCGCTGCGCGGCGCCGACATCGTCGCGGTGCCGACCAACTGGGTGCCGATGCCCGGGCAGACGCCCGACGGCCCGGCCATGGCGCACGCGCTGGCGGCGGCCGGGGCCCACAGCAACGGCCTGACGCTGGTGTGCGCCGACCGCGTCGGCGTCGAGCGCGGCCAGCCCTTCGTCGGCCGCAGCCTGATCGTCGGCTCGCAGGGCTGGACCGTGGCCGGCCCCGCCAGCCACGACCGCGAAGAGGTGCTGGTGGCGCCGGTGGACCTGGCCGCCTCGCGCCGCGCCCGGCAACTGAACGACTTCAACCACGTGCTGCGCGATCGGCGCCGCGACCTTTACGACGAACTGCTGGGCGCCGCCGAGGCGCCGCGGCAGCGTTGACTACAACGGCGGACAGCCGGCCCCCAAGGAGAAATCCCCATGAAAAAACCCACTTGCAGCTTCCTCATCCGACTTTCCTTCATCGCCGCGCTGACCGGCGCGGCGGGCGCGCACGCGGCCGACCCTTTGCGCATCGGCGTGCCGGTCGGCCTGTCCGGCGCCAACAGCGTGGTCGCGCCCGGCGTGGTGCAGGCCTCGCAACTGGCCGCCGATGAAATCAACGCCGCCGGCGGCATCCTCGGCCGCCAGGTGGTGCTGGAGATCGCCGACGACGCCTCGGGCGCGGTCGGCGCGCAGAAGGCCTACGACACGCTGGTGTTCCAGAAGAAGGTGGACGCCATCGTCGCCATGGAAACCAGCGCGGCGCGCAACGCCGCGCTGCCCATCGTCTCGCGCGGTAAGGTGCCGTACATCTACACCTCGTTCTACGAAGGCCGCTCGTGCAACCGCTGGATGCACGTCAACGGCTGGGTGCCCGAGCAGCAGGTGGCGCCGGTGGTGGACCACTTCATGAAAGAACGCGGCGCCAAGACCTTCTTCCTGGTCGGCAGCGACTACGCCTTCGGCCGCGGCATGCTCAAGTTCACCCGCGAATACATCGAGAAGCAGGGCGGGCGCGTGGTGGGCGAGGAATACCTGCCCATCGACGGTTCCGACTGGACCCCGGTGGTCTCGAAGATCCGCTCGGCCAACCCGGACGCGCTGATCAGCTCGACCGCCGGCGGCGGCCCCAACGTCAGCCTGGCCAAGCAGGTCAAGGCGGCCGGCCTGACCATGCCCTACGGCAACCTGGCGATCGACGAGGCCACCGCCAAGACCATGGGCGACACGGCGGTCGGCATGTACCTGTCGGCCTCGTACCTGACCAGCATCGATACGCCGCAGAACCGCAAGTTCCTCGACGGCCTGAAGGCCAAGTTCGGCGCCGACGCCAAGACCGCCAACGAGTTCTCGGGCCCGCAGTACGAAGCCTTCTTCCTGTACAAGGCGGCGGTCGAGAAGGCCGGCAGCTTCGATCCGCAGAAGGTGGTGCAGGCGCTGAGCGAAGTGTCGTTCGACGGCCCGCGCGGCCCGGTCAAGATGGACCGCCAGCGCCACGCCGCGCTGACCATGCGGCTGGGCCAGGTGCAGCCGGACGGCTCCATCAAGATCCTGCAGACCTTCGACCAGGTCGATCCGGGCGCGCAGTGCCCCGACCTGAAGTAACGCGGTAAGCCACCCCTGCGCGCCGCCGGTTCGCCGGCGGCGCAGGAGAACACAATGGGTTTGATGCTGGACATCCTGAGCACGGCCGCCATGCTGTTCATCGTGACGGCCGGGCTGATGATCATTTTCGGCGTGATGAAGATCGTCAATTTCGCCCACGGCGCCATCATCACGCTGGGCAGCTACGCCGCCCTGGTGGTGACGCGGCTGGGGCTGGACCCGTGGCTGGCGCTGCCATGCGCGCTGGCGGCGGGCGTGCTGGTGGGCATGCTGGTCGAGCGCCTGATCGTGCAGCCGCTGTACAAGCGGCCGCTGGACGCCATCCTGGCGACCTGGGGCCTGGGCATCGTGATCGGCCAGCTCATCACCATGGCCTTCGGCCGCGAGGTGCAGTTCGCCGACGCGCCGATCCAGGGCGCGGTGCCGTTCCTGGGCACCGAATACTCGGCCTACCGGCTGTTCCTGGTGCCGGGCGCGCTGCTGCTGTACGTGGCGCTGACGCTGCTGCTGAACGGCACGCGCTTTGGCGTGCGGACCCGCGCCGTCATCATGAACGAGGACCTGGCGCGCGGCCTGGGCATCAACGCCGAACGCATCCGCTTCACCACTTTCGCGCTCGGCGCGGGGCTGGGCGCGCTGGCCGGCGCGCTCATCACGCCGCTGTCCAGCGTCGATCCGAACATGGGGCTGCCGTGGCTGGTCAGCGCCTTCATGCTGGTGATGGTGTCGGGCAACTCCATCACCGCGCTGCTCCTGACCTGCCTGGTCTATGGCGCCTGCCAGGTGCTGGTGGGCGTGTTCATCAGCCCGATCCTGGGCGGCGTCACCATCGCGGTGCTGGCGGCCCTGACCCTGCGCCTGCGTCCCAAAGGATTCGCCCATGACTGATTCCTCCCTTGCGCAACCGGCGCTGGCGACCCGCGCCGACCCGCGCCGCGCCGCCCGCGGGCGCGACCTGCTGTGGCTGGCCATCGCCTGCCTGGCGCTGACCGTGGCCGGCCCCTGGCTGTTCGACACCTACCTGCTGAACGTGCTGATCAAGGCGCTGTTCTTCGCCGTGGCGGCGGTCACGGTGGACATCCTGTGGGGCTACACCGGCTACCTGACCTTCGGCCAGTCGGCCTTCTTCGGCGTTGGCGCCTATGCCGCCGGGCTGGCCTTTACGCACTACGGCTTCTCGCCGGGCATCGCGCTCGCGGCCGGGCTGGTGGCGGTGGGGGCGGCGATGCTGCTGGCGCTAGCCACCGGCTGGCTGTCGTTCTACCGCGGCGCCTCGCCGTTTTTCGCCACCGTGATCTCGCTGGTGCTGCCCATCGTGCTGACCCAGGTCGTGCTGTCGGGCGGCACCTACACCGGCTCCTCGTCGGGCCTGACCGGCTACGACACCTTCGACCTGTCGCTGGAAGCCTGGTACGTCATCGCCGCCGGCGGCCTGTCGATCGTGGCGCTGCTGGCCTGGGTCGCGGTGCGCAGCGACGGCGGCCGCATCCTGGCCGCGCTGCGCGACAACGAGGGCCGCTGCAGCTACCTGGGCCTGAACACCGCGCACTGGCGCATCGCGCTGCTGGTGGTGTGCGGCGCGGTCGCCAGCCTGGCGGGCTTCGGCTACGGGGCCTTCAGCGGCGTGGTGGCGCCAGAACTGACCGGCTTCGTGTTCGGCACCGAACTTATCATCTGGGTGGCGCTGGGCGGACGCGGCACGGTGTGGGGCCCGGTACTGGGCGCCGTGCTGATCAACGTGGCCGGCTCGTACCTCAGCGGCAACATGCCGTTCCTCTACCAACTGGTGCTGGGCGTGACCTTCATCCTGGTGATCCTGCTGCTGCCGCGCGGGCTGCTGCCGCTGCTGCTGGCGCCCTGGCGCCGCCGGCGGCCGGCCCCGGTGCCGGAATTGGTGGCGCGCGCGCCGGCCGGCGGTGCGGCGTCGGGCGGCGCGTCGGGGCGGGGCGGCGCAGCGGGACAAGGTGGCACGCCAGGGCAGGGCGCCGCCGAAGGCGGCCTGGTGCTGGCCGGCGTGGCCAAGCGCTTCGGCAGCCTCAAGGTGCTGGAAGGCATCGACCTGCGCGCGCGCGGCGGCGAACTGCTGGGCCTGATCGGCCCCAACGGCGCCGGCAAGACCACGCTGATGCGCTGCATCGCCGACGGCGCCGAGCGCAGCGACGGCACGGTCGAACTTTGCGGTCACGCGGTCAGGCGCGACGGGCCGGAGCAGTGCGTGCGTTACGGCCTGGGGCGCAAGTTCCAGAACGCCAACATCTTCGACACGCTGACCGTGGCCGAAAGCCTGCGCATCGCCACCACGCTGCGCGAGCGTCCGTCATGGCGGCGCCGGTCGCCCCGACTGGCGCTGCCGGCCTACGCTCTGGAGGTGCTGCGCATGACCGGCCTGGACCAGCAGCTGGATCGCGTGGCGCGCGACCTGTCGCATGGCCAGCAGCAGGCGCTGGAACTGGCCATGGTGCTGGCGCTGGAGCCGCGCGTGGTGCTGCTGGACGAGCCCACCGCGGGTCTCAGCAAGGACGAACGCGCCCGCATCGGCCAGGTACTGTCGGCCCTGGCCCATACCCACGGCCTGTGCTGCCTGCTGGTCGAGCACGACCTGGACTTCGTGGCCGAGGTGGCCACCCGCATCATCGTGCTGCACCAGGGCCGCATCGTCATGGACGGCAGCTTCCGCGAAGTGGCCGAATCCGAACTGGTGCGCACCATCTACGCCGGCAACGCGCCGGCCGCGAACAAGACCGCGCAAGCCACCCGGCAAGCGAGTCAGCAAGCCACTGAGCAAGCCACGCGGCAAGGCGCCCAACCCGCAACCCCGCCCGTCTCGCCCGAAGGAGCCCAACCATGAACGCCGCCCCGGCCTTGCGCCTGGAACACGTCGCCAGCGGCTACAAAGGCGCCGTGGTGCTCAACGACATCTCGCTGTCGGTGGCCGGCGGCGCCTGCGTGGCGCTGCTGGGCAAGAACGGCATGGGCAAGAGCACGCTGCTCAAGACGGTCATGGGCTACCTGCCCAAGCTGCGCGGCACCGTCAGCCTGGGCGGCGTCGACGCCACCCGCTTGCGGCCGCACGAAGTCGCGCGCCGCGGCGTCGCCTACGCGGCCCAGGACCAGCCGCTGTTTCCCGACCTGAACATCCGCGACAACCTGCGCCTGGGCCTGCCCAACGACCGCCTGTTCGATGAACGCTTCGGTGAAATCGCCGACCTGTTCCCGGTCTTCGCCAGCCGCCTGCGCCAGCATGCCGGCACCCTGTCGGGCGGCGAGCAGAAGATGCTGCTGGTGGCGCGCGGCCTGATGCAGCGGCCGGCCCTGTTGCTGCTGGACGAGATCACCGAAGGCCTGCAGCCTTCGGTGATCGAGCGGCTGGGCCGGGCGCTCAACTGGGAACGCGAACGGCGCGGCACCTCCATGTTCATCGTCGAACAGAACGTGGCTTTCGCGCTGGACGTGGCCGACCGCTACCTGGTGCTCAAGCAGGGCGCCATCGTCGACCAGGGCGAGGCTGGCGCGCCCGGGGCCGCCGGCCATATCATGGACCACTTGAAGGTATGAACCGTCCCGGCGCCCGCGGCGCGCCGGCCACGATCTTGCAGAAGGAAGCCCCTATGACCTCCCGCACTGACAGGGACGCCGCCACGCCGGGATGGCGCATCGGCGTGCTGTATTCGCGCAGCGGCGTGACCGGCACCACCGAATCGCAGCACTTCTTCGGCACCGTGCTGGCGGTCGAGGAAATCAACGCGCTCGGCGGCGTGCTGGGCCGGCCGCTGGAACCGGTGGTCTACGACCCGCGCAGCGACGCCGAGGAATACCGCCGCCTGGCCGCGCGGCTGCTGCTGGACGACGAGGTCAACGTGATCTTCGGCGGCTGCACCTCGCACTGCCGCAAGGCCATGCTGCCGGTGGTCGAGCGCAACAACGCGCTGCTCTGGTATGCCTCGGTCTACGAAGGCTTCGAATACTCGCCCAACATCATCTACACCGGCGCCGCGCCCAACCAGGGCAGCATGCAACTGGCCGCCTACCTGATCCAGCACTGCGGCAAGCGCATCTTCCTGGTGGGCGCCGACTACATCTACCCGCGCGAAACCAACCGCATCATGCGCGACACCGTCGAGGAACACGGCGGCGAGATCCTCGACGAAACCTACCTGCCGCTCGGCTGCGACGAAGGCGAGATCATCGACGTGGTGCGCGACATCCGCCGCATCAGGCCGGATGTGGTGTTCTCCACCCTGATCGGCGACGACGCCCAGCGCTTCTACCGCCGTTACCACGCCGCCTGCGAGGCCGACCCGGGCGCGCCGCACATCCCCATCGCCAGCCTCACCATGGCCGAATCCGAGGTGGCCGAGATCGGCCCGGCCCTGTGCGCCGGCCACATCACCGCCGCCACCTACTTCAATACCGTCGACTCGCCCGCCAACGCCCATTTCCTGGAGCGCTGGCGCGCCCGCTTCGGCGACCGCCCGGCCAGCGTCTACGCCGAGGCCTGCTACAGCCAGATGCACCTGTTCGCGCGCGCCTTGCAGCGCGCCGGCAGCCTGGACACGCGCAAGCTGGCGCAGGCGGTGCACCAGGTGGGCTTCGACGCGCCCGGCGGCCGGCTGACCATCCTGGCCGAGAACAACCATAGCGTGCTGACCCCGCGCATCGGCCTGTGCCGCGCCGACGGCCGCTTCGACATCGTCTGGGCCAGCGGCGAACCGGTCAAGCCGGACCCCTACCTGACGGCTTTCGGTCTCGATGAGTTCTGGTTGGCGTGATCATGGACCATAGCCTCCGCCGCCTTTACGAAGACCTGCGCAGCGTGGCCGTCGCCGTGGCCTATCCGCCCGGCGAAGACCGCGACCTGCTGGTCGAACAGCTCAAGCGCATCGGCTGCCGCATCCACCTGGTCTGGCCGTTCCCCGACAAACCGCCGGCCGGCGCCGACGTGGTGTTCTTCCAGGTCTCGCAATGCGGCCAGAACTCGTTCGCCTGGTCCGCCAGCGAGGTCGACGCCACCCTGATCGCGCTGTCCGAATACGAAACCCCAACCACCTTGAAGCAGCTGCTCAAGACCAACGCCCACGGCGTGCTGACGCGGCCGTTCCGCTCGGCCGGCATCCTCAGCACCCTGGTGCTGGCGCGCTCGGCCAAGCAGTTCCAGAACCGCCAGCAGAACAAGATCGACAAGCTGGAAAGCACCATCAAGGCGCGCCGCGTGATCGAAAAGGCGATCCGCGTGCTGATGGACCACCAGCGCCTGGACGAACGCGCCGCCTACGAACACATGCGCACCCGCGCCACCGGCCTGCGGGTCAGCGTGGCCGAGGTCGCCGCCATGATCGTCGAGGCCAGCGAAGCCATGGAAAAGCTGGGCCTGGGCGGCGCGCGCCCCGACCCGCACAACAACAGCAACAACGGAGGCAAGGCATGAAAGTCATGATCGCCCGCATGAACCACGAGACCAATACCTTTTCGCCGGTGCCCACGCCGCTGTCCGCCTTCGGCAACGACGGCCCCACCTACGACCGCGCCGCCTACGAAGAGAACCACGGCAAGCGCACCGCCATGTCCGCCTTCATCGACCTGGCCGAGGCGCGGGGCGCCGCGCTGGTCACGCCGGTGTCCGCCACCGCCTATCCCAGCGGCCGCGTCGACGGCCAGGCCTATCGTGAATTGTGCGACCGCATCGTCGCTGCCGCCGCCGGCTGCGACGCGCTGCTGCTGGACCTGCACGGCGCCATGGCCGTCGAGACCACCGACGACGGCGAAGGCGACCTGCTCGAACGCCTGCGCCAGCAAGCCCCCGGCGTGCCGATCGCCGTCGCCCTGGACCTGCACGGCAACGTCACCCAGAAGATGATCGACAACGCCGATGTCATCGTCAGCTTCAAGACCTACCCGCACATCGACATGTACGAAACCGGCGAGCATGCCGGCCGCCTCCTGTTCGACTGGCTCGCGGGCGGCCCGCGCCCGCGCCTGGCCTGGCGCCGCCTGCCGCTCATGAGCCACACCCTGCGCAGCAACACCGCCGAAGGCGCCATGCGCCGCGCCGTTCAGGCCGCGCGCGGCGCCGAGGCCGGCGGCATGCTGGCCGTGTCGGTGCTGGCCGGCTTCGCCCTGGCCGACATCCCCGACCCGTGCCTGAGCGTGGTGGTGGTCGCCGCCGGCGACGCCGACGCCGCCGAGCGCGTCGCCGCGGGCCTGGCCGCCGCCATCTGGGACGACCGCGACGGCTTCGTCTACGAAGCCGAACCCCTGGCCGCCTCGCTCGAACGCGCCGCCGCCCTGGCGCGCGGCGCCGACCGTCCCGTGCTGCTGCTGGACCACGGCGACAACTGCATGTCCGGCGGCACCTGCGACACGATGGACGTGCTGGTCGCCGCCGTCGACGCCGGCCTGACGGGCATCGTCGCCGGCCTGTACTGCGACCCCGAAGCGGTCGCCGCCATGATCGCGGCCGGGCAGGGCGCCCGGGTCGAACTGGCGGTCGGCAACAAGCTGCCCATCCCCGCCATCGGCCGGCCCGCCGCGCCGGTGACGCTGACCGGCGTGGTGCGCGCCATCACCGACGGTAGCTACGTCATCACCGGCCCCACCTACACCGGCCAGACCGCCTGCATGGGCCGCAGCGCCGTGCTCGACATCGGCGCCGCGCAACTGGTCATCACCGAACGCACCCACGAACCCTGGGACCTGGGCGTCTTCGAAAGCCTGGGCATCGACCCGCGCGCCGCCCGCTTCATCCTGGTCAAGTCGCGCATGTACTGCCGCCCGGTGTTCGTGCCCATCTCTTGCGCCCTGATCGAATGCGACAGCCCGGGCGTCACCAGCTCGGACTTCTCGCTGTTCCCGTACCAGCGGCGCAACCGGCCGCGCTATCCGCTCGATCCGTTCAAGCCGGCGCAGATGTCGGCGTAGGGTGGGGCGGATGTCGCCCCGCGCCTTGAACCGCGCCGGGCTTTCCAGTTCAATGGGACATTGCGCGGGCGGCACGCCGCCGCCCGGCCCCTTACCCGTTGGAGTGGCATATGGCTACGGTGCATCTGCTGTCGGATGAAGAAGCGCGCAGGATCCCCGAGGCGTGGGCGGTGTTCGAAGACATCCGCGCCACCCGCAAATCCGATTTCGTCAACAACTTCTGGCGCGCCCTGGCCAACGACCCGCCCCAGCTCAAGCGGGTCTGGGAACAGCTCAAGCAGGTCATGATGGCCGACGGCGAAATCCCGCCCCTGGTGCGCGAGATGATCTACATCGCGGTATCGACGGCCAACGGTTGCAGCTACTGCATCCATTCCCACACCGCCGCCGCCCGCGCCAAGGGCATGACCGACGGCCAGCACGCCGAACTGCTCGCCGTCATCGGCATGGCCGCCCAGACCAACGCGCTGGTCACCGCCATGCAGGTGCCGGTCGACGACGCCTTCACGGTGAAGTAGGGCGCCGCCATGGCGACCATTCCGCTGTTCCCGCTGTCCAACGCGCTGTTCCCCGCCGGCGTGCTGCACCTGCGCATCTTCGAAGTGCGCTACCTGGACATGATCCGCCGCTGCATCGCCGATGGCACCGAGTTCGGCGTGGTCGCGCTGCTGTCCGGCAACGAGGTCCGCTCGCCCGAAGGCCAGGAGGTCCTGGCCGACACCGGCACCCTGACCCGCATCGACGCCTGGGACGCGCCCATGCCCGCCTTGCTGCAGCTGCGCTGCGTGGGGACGAGCCGCTTCCGCCTGGTTTCCAGCCAACTGGCAAAATACGGTCTTTGGATGGGCGAAATCGAACCCATCCCCGACGACCCGCCGCTGCCCGTGCCGGCGCCGCTGCAACCCTGCGCCGACGCCCTCGGCCGCCTGGTGGCCCAATGGCAGCAGGAAGGCGTGCCCGCCGACCGCATGCCGGTGGCGCCGCCATACCGGCTGGATGAATGCGCCTGGGTGGCTGACCGCTGGTGCGAACTGTTGCCGCTGCCGGCGGCGGACAAAGTCCGGCTGCTGGCGCTGACGGACCCGCGCGCTCGTCTGGAAGCCGTGCGCATCGCGCTGGAAGGGCCGCAGGCCTAGCCAGCGGCAGGCGGCGCTTTTGGGTGGCGCTTGGCGGCCGTCTGGCGTGGACCCGCGCCAGGCCAACCGGGCGAGGCACGCGGGCAGGGCAAGAATTGTTTTTTGGACACCATGGATATCAGGATTGACGAAGGCCTGCGCGCCTATATTGACCCCTTGACCGACGATGAACGCGAGGCGCTTGAACGCAGCCTGCTGGCCGAAGGCTGCCGCGACGCGCTGGTGCTGTGGGGTGACCTGCTGATCGACGGCCACAATCGCTACGCGCTGTGCATGAAGCACGGCATTGCGTTCGAGACGCGCCAGAACACCTCGTTCAAATCGATGGACGACGTGCACCTGTGGATGATCGAAAACCACCTGGGCCGGCGCAGCGTGTCGGATTTCCAGCGCGGGGTGCTGGCGCTGCGCAAGAAAGAGATCCTGCAATCGCGCAGCGTACCGCCATGGGAAGACGACGGCAGCACGCCGCCGCCCGAACCGCCGCCCATCCCGCCCGCGGCTGCGTTGAGCCGGCAGGCGCTGGCGCGCGAGGCGCGCATCAGCAGCAACACGCTGGGGCAGATCGAGAAGATCCAGAAGGCCGCCGCGCCGGAACTGGTGCGGGCGGTGAAGGATGGCGCGATCTCCATCAACGCCGCGGCGGCGGTCGCGACCTTGCCGCCCGAGCGGCAGGCCGCGGCGGTGGCGGGCGGCAGGAAGGAATTGCAGCAGGCGGCGCGCGAAGTGCGCCAGGCCAAGGCGCCGCCGCCGAAAGAGGCGGTGCCGGATATTCCGATCGAGAATATCGCGGATTTGCCGGCCGAGGTGGCGCGGTTACGGGAGTTGCTGGCGCGGCTGACGGATGAGCGGGATCAGTTGAAGAAGAAAGTGATGCATCTGACGGTGGCGTTGGCTGAGGCGCGGAATGCGTCGGCGGGGGGAGGGGATGATTGATGGCGGTCCTCCTCTCAACTGAACGAATCTTGTCGAGAATTGGCCTGACAGCCCTTATTTGGTAAAAGCAAGGTTGATCAGAACCTGAGAGTCGATGGCTGCCATGTCCGAACCCTATTCTGCCTTTCTCAACCTCCAGATGTCCCGCGAGAATCTTGCCAGATGGCTCGCTGCCCCGGCGCCGGCGGCATCAAGATGGTCGGACTGGCGTGCCATCGGCGGCCAGTGGTATCTCTCCGAAGGCAAGGATCTGGTTGCCTCCAGCAATCAGGAGCTGGGCAGGCTCATTGCGGAATGCGACGCCATGCTGGCCCGCCATCCGGACAACCGCGCGGCGCTGGCGGCCATCCTGGCATCCGCGGAGGCCGAGAACATCAAGGTTGCGGCCTACGATCGTACAGGAACGCGCTTCGTTGCCGGCTCGCTGACCTATTCCGAAAACCTCTATGACCTCATCGTCTTTTTTTCGATAGCGCGTGGAGCGGCCGATTTTTTCGAGGCGGACGATCGTGGCTTTGCAGTGGTACACGACTATCTCTGGGGCGAGGAAGACGAACGAGAAACGGTGGCGGCGCTGGAACTCGCCGGAAACGGCGGCTCCGTATTCCTGGCGTCCGAAGCGCTCGGCCAAGCCGCTGGCGCATTCGAGGTCATGGTGGACGCGATGCTGGAAGGCAAAGACGATCCGGAGTTCCAGCCGCGCAATCAACTCGACCATCTTTGAGAGCAGACCTGCGTCCAGCAGGGACAACATGGCTTGCTCCCATGCGCAGGCCGGCGTCGCAGGCATCGCCGACCAGGCACAAGGCAAGGTGTGGCGCACCCCCACCGGCGTTCTTCCTCACGAATTGAAGGGCAGGGTGTACCGCTACTTGTCCAAGCTGCCGATCACATGCAAACTCCATCGCGCAGGTTCAGGGTCGACAGCAACCGTCGAAATCAAGCGGCGCCACGGAAACGCAGGAGGTCGCGGGGGCGATCATCCGATGATCGAAGCGGAAACCTATCCCCCCGGCGAGGGCGTTCAGGCTGTCAGGAAGCGGATGACTTCGGCCCAATCGTTGGTCGACAGGACGACGTCCTCGTCGTCGTCACTTTCCTCGTCGCAGCGCGAAACGCAGAAGCGCTGGCTTCTGCCGGATTCGCGGTCGGCATAGTTGGCGTAGTCGACATACACCTTCAGGCCGCGCTCCTGGTTCTCGAATGAAGGAGCGGCATCGATGTAGCTCGACGAATCGACAAACCCTTCGGGCAGCGTCGGCAGGGTGGTGATGTCGTAGTCGGGAAATTCGCGGCGCAGTCGTTCGAGGTTCATAAGGAAAGCAAGTGGGGAAGCAAGTTGAGGCAGAAGGCCTGGCATTTTACGTTGCTCCGTGCCAGTCGCCACGATCAGCTTCAGAAGGCCGCCGCGCCAGGGGCGGGTGCGGGCGGTGACGGGCGGGGCGTGGGAGAACGGAAAGACGTTTGGCTTCCCTGAATGTCGAAGCGGCTGGCAGCCACAAACAATTCCGTCCCGCTCTGCGAAATCGCAAACTCTAATTACAAAATGGTTGCTATATGTGTCATGATTTTTATACTAGGGTTTTCCCTTTGTCGTAATACAAATTCATGCGCTCGCGTCTCACTCTTGGCAACCTCTCCATTGGCACCCGGCTGACGCTGGGCTTCGGCACCGTACTTGTCCTGCTACTGGCGCTCACAGGCCTGTCGCAATACGAACTGTCCCAAATCGGCGGCATCAACCGGACGATCACGGAACAGACTTGGACCGAGGCAAGCGCCATCAACAGGATTGACGTGACGACGCGCGCCAATGCGCGCGCGAACCTCGAGTTGATCGTCAATACCGATCCCCGCGCCGCTGAAACGCTGTTTGCCCGCATCGACACCAATCGGAAGGTGATCGACCAGGCGCTGGAAACCCTGCGGCCATTGTTCAGCACCGAAGACGAACGTCAGCGACTGCGGTTATTGGAAGACGTGCGCGGCCGCTACGTGAAGTCATTCCAGGGCGTGGGCGCGCTTCTCAAGCGTGGCGAGCGCGACGCCGCCCGCCAACGTTTGCTGGAAGAGACCCTTCCGCTCCTGGACAGCCTGCAGGACCACGTCATCGAGATTTCGCGGATTCAGGCGGCCGAGATGGCGGACGCCAGCGCCGACAGCCGGGAGGTCATCGACAACGCGGGCATGTTGAACCTGATCCTGTCGGGCCTGGCCGTCGTGCTGGGCGGCCTGTTCGCGTGGCGGGTGTCCAAGTCGATCACGGCGCCGCTTGCCCAGGCTGTGTCGGTGGCGGAGACCGTGGCGCGTGGCGACCTGGGGCAACCCATCCACGCCGTCACCCGCGATGAAACCGGCCGACTGCTGCGCGCGCTGCACGATATGCAGGACAAGCTGGCCGGCGCCGTTCGCACCATTCGCGCCGGGTCCGAAACCATCTCCAGCGCAGCGGGGCAGATCGCGGCCGGCAACACCGACTTGTCCAGCCGGACCGAAGAGCAGGCCGCCTCGCTGGAAGAAACCGCCGCATCGATGGAAGAACTGGCGTCCACCGTCAAGCAGAACGCCGACAACGCGCGCCAGGCCAATCAACTGGCGGCAAGCGCCTCCGAAGTCGCCCAGCGCGGCGGCGCCGTGGTGTCGGCGGTGGTCAGCACGATGGGGGAAATTTCCGCCAGCTCGCGCAAGATTTCCGAGATTGTCTCGGTCATCGACGGGATCGCGTTCCAGACCAACATCCTGGCGCTGAACGCCGCCGTGGAAGCGGCCCGGGCGGGCGAGCAGGGCAAGGGTTTCGCGGTGGTGGCGGGCGAGGTGCGGTCGCTGGCGCAACGCAGCGCGCAGGCCGCGCGCGAGGTCAAGACGCTGATCGAAGCGTCCGTCGGCAAGGTGGCCGAGGGCGCGGGCCAGGCGGAAAACGCGGGCGCCACCATGCAGGAGGTGGTCGCCTCGGTCAAGCGTGTCACGGACATCATGGGCGAGATCGCCGCGGCATCGCAGGAACAGGCCACCGGCATCGAGCAGGTCAACCGCGCCGTGTCGCAGATGGACGAAGTGACCCAGCAGAACGCCGCGCTGGTCGAAGAAGCCGCGGCTGCGGCGGGCTCGATGCAGGACCAGGCGCATGCCTTGGTGAAGGCGGTCGGTGTGTTCCGCCTGCGCGAGGATGCCGCGCGGCGCGAGGCCATGGTCGCCCAGCCAGGCGAACGCGGCGTGCTGATGCTGACCTGATCAGTACGTCTCATTACGGGCTGGGCGATGAGCGGGGCGCAATGCCCCGCTCATCCACGTTCATCATCCGTTCAGGTTTCGGTGCTTATGCTCCTGCCCGAATGCCGCAAGGCTAGATTGCAAGAACGGGAGCACGCACCATGACAGCCTTTCCGCCTCCGCTGGAAGATCCGGAGGACGATGAACACAGCCCGGCCGAACGCGCCGCCGCCGCCGCTCGCAGCACCTGGGTAAGCGTGGGCGTCAACGTGGTGCTCGCCACCGCCCAGATTGTCATCGGCATTTTCTCCAAGTCCCAAGGCCTGATCGCGGACGGGATTCATTCTTCTTCCGATCTGATCGCCGACTTCATCGTGCTGCTGGCCAACCGCCATGGCCAGAAAGCAGCCGACGCGGACCACCACTACGGCCATTATCGCTACGAGACCGCGGCGTCCCTGGCGCTGGGCGTCTTGCTGCTGCTGGTCGGCGGCGGCATGCTGTGGTCCGCCGTGACCAAGCTGGAGCAGCCCGACGCGATCCCGCAGGTCCACCTCGTCGCGCTCTGGGTGGCCTGTGGCGCCCTGGTCATCAAAGAGGCCCTGTTCCGCTACATGCTTGCCGTGGCCAAGCGCGTGAAGTCCAGCATGCTGGTGGCCAACGCCTGGCATGCGCGCTCCGACGCGGCTTCGTCGCTGGTGGTGGGCCTGGGCATCATCGGCAACCTGCTGGGCTACCCGATACTGGACCCCATCGCCGCGGCCATCGTGGGCTTCATGGTGGCCCGAATGGGTTGGAGCTTCGGCTGGGACGC
Organism: Achromobacter sp. HNDS-1; assembly: GCF_040084795.1. Lineage (NCBI taxonomy): Bacteria > Pseudomonadati > Pseudomonadota > Betaproteobacteria > Burkholderiales > Alcaligenaceae > Achromobacter > Achromobacter sp. HNDS-1. The sequence continues at coordinate 242,596 of NZ_CP157584.1, read as the reverse complement.
CCTGCACGACCTGCTGGACCGCGCCATCGACGAAGGCGAGGCCGCCGCGATCCAGCGCACCCTGATGGACACCCCGGGTATTCAAGGCGTGCACGATCTACGCACCCGAAAAATGGGGGATATGATCGTCGTTGACGCTCACCTGGAAATCGACGCCGGGCTGACTGTCGACGAAGGCCACAAGATCGCCGTGCAAGCGCGCCAACGCGTCATGCAGCGGCATCGTGTATTGAACGTGATGACCCATGTTGATCCCTGGAGACCTCCCGACGCGCCCACGCAGGGCGCCGAGGGCAGGGCGATTATCGAACCAGGCTGTCCGTAGCGCGTTTTGACGACAAGGAAGAAACATGAAAATCAAGAACTCCGATACTCAGTATGCAGGTCTGGTGATCACCATGCACTGGCTCATGCTCGTGGTCCTGGCTTTGGTTTACGCCTGTATGGAATTGCGCGGGCTGGCCACCAAAGGCACCGATCTGTACAACAACATCAAGGCGCTGCATTTCTCGCTGGGGTTGTGTGTGATCGGGTTGGTGGTTTTGCGGGTGGTTATCCGGGTGGCTTCGGGTGCGGCGCCTGGCGTGCGGCCGCCGATGCCGAGGTGGCAGGATGTGCTTTCACGGGTGATGCATTACGCGTTGTATGCGTTCATGATTGCTACGCCGATTCTGGGGTGGCTGACGCTCAGCGCCGGGGGCAAGCCGATTCCGTTGTTCGGCCTGGAGGTTCCGGCGCTGGTCAGCCCGGACAAAGCCCTGGCCGATCAGGTCAAGGAATTGCATGAAACCTTGGCCACGGTGGGCTACTTCCTGGTGGGGCTGCATGCCGCCGCGGCGCTGTTGCATCACTATGTGTTTCGGGACAACACGTTGGTGCGGATGCTGCCGGGGAGGCGCTGAGCTCTCTTGGGGCGGGAGCGCGGGGCGGCCGTGATCCACGGCAGAAGCGCCTCACCCGCGAGGCAGGGCTCAGGCTGAAAATCGCTTGAGAACCAATGACGCATTGACGCCACCGAAGCCAAATCCGTTGAGCATGGCATGCTCCATGGCATGAGCGCGCGCACTTCCAGCGATCAGGTCCAGGCCGTCTGCCAACGGATCTGGATGTTCCAGGTTGAGCACGTGTGGCGCAATCTGGTCACGCAAGGCCAATATAGTGAAAATCGCGGCGGCCGCTCCAGCGGCTCCCAGCATGTGGCCCATGGCGGATTTCGTGGCCGTAATGGAGGGGCCGGAGCCTGCTCCAAACACTTGGCGAATGGCCGCCAGCTCTCCTCGGTCACCGACCAGCGTGGATGTCGCATGAGCATTCAGATGTTGAATGTCATGGGGTTGCAACCGCGCCTGCCGCAACGCCGCGCGCATCGATCGGGCGGCGCCGGAACCATCTTCCGGCCCGGAAGTGACATGATAGGCATCGGCGGAAGTGCCGTAGCCTACGACTTCCGCCAGCGGCTTGGCACCGCGAGCCAACGCATGATCCAGCGCCTCCAGCACCAATAGCCCCGCGCCTTCGGCCATGACAAAGCCGTCCCGGGCCAGGTCAAACGGGCGGGAAGCCTTCGCGGGCTCGTTGTCGCAATGGGTCTTCACTGCCTTAGCCGCCGCGAAGCTGCCTAGCGCCACTTTGTCGATGGTGGCTTCGCTACCGCCGCAGAGCGCCATGTCGGCTTCGTCATTCCGAATCAGGCGCGCCGCATCGCCAATGGCCTGGATGCTGGCGGCACAGGCTGTCACCGGCGCTCCCAACGGACCCTTTAGCTGGTGCCTGATCGACACTTGTCCCGCCGCCAGATTGGCCAGGAAAGCCGGCACGGTGAAAGGCGACAAGCGCTGCGGCCCCTTGCCATCCGTGGTTCGCACAGCTTCGACAATGGTGCTGAAACCGCCCACGCCAGAGCCGATGATGGTTGCCGCGCGCTCCTGCTGCTCGACGGTTGGATGGCGCCACTGTGCGTGTGCCAGGGCCTGATCCGCCGCGCCCAATGCAAATGCGATGAAGCGGTCCATGCGGCGTAGCTCTTTCGCCGGGATGACGGCTTCGGCGCACCACCCGGCTTGCGGATCCTCCTCCTGGCTTGGCACCCGGCCAGCGATGGAAACTCCGGTGCCTTCGCCAACCGCCGCATCCAAGGAGCGTATTCCGGACTGGCCCGCCAGCAAGCGTTGCCAGGCCAGCTCCACATTGCATCCGAGAGGGGACACCAAGCCCAAACCGGTGATGACTACCCGACGTTCCATACCGCACCTTCCGCAATTGAACCCAGCCCTTGCGACGGGCTGAGTGTAATGTTATTGATGATGATCGTAATCATAAATCAATTTTGATGAGGGCTATCATCTAACCTATGAAAGTCAGCAAAGCACAGGCCGCCAAGAACCGCGAAGGAATCGTGGACGCCGCCGCGCGCCTCTATCGAGAAAAGGGCCTGGATGGCGTGGGCTTGGCCGAGATCACCCGCGAGGCGGGGTTGACCCATGGCGGGCTGTACCGGCATTTCGAGTCGCGGGATGCCCTCGCTCGCGAGGCATGCACGCGCGCGTTTGAGTGGACGATTACGCCGCAAGAGGGATCGGAGTCCCCGGAGGCGGATGGCGCATCTGCCGGTGGACTTCGCGCACTGGTGTATGGCTATCTTTCCACGTTCCACCGCGATCACCCCGGAGAGGGTTGCCCTGTTGCCGCATTGGCGGCAGACGTTGCCAGGGCAGGGCCGGAAATGTCAGAGGTCTTTGCGCAGGGTGTGGAACGCAACTTCCAACGCTTCATGAGTGAGCTCCAGGGGGATGACCCGGCCAGGCGCGCGCAGGCCATCGTGGCACTGAGCAGCATGGTTGGTGCATTGACCCTCGCCCGCGCCACGGCGGCGGGCAACCCGGCGCTTTCCGAAGAAATCCTGGCAACCGTGCGGGAGCGGTTGGCTGGATAGTTTTGCTCTGGCGGCTGCCTGGCCCAACTCGCCTGAGCTAGCCTAGCGCTATTCGGACTGGTTCAAAATTTCCAACTGCTGGGGCTGAGTTATTACCAGGGCGGGAGGGGAGAGTGCCGCACCCTCTAATTCAAAGCTGTTGGCTGCAAAAGCCGGCCACGGAAGTCCGCAGTCGGCCAAGAGCGGCCACTGAGGATCTATCAAGTTACGGACAGTGCAGCAGCCATTTCATCGCCCGTATTATTAGATTTTTTTGCGACCGCATACGGAGCACTCCGTTACCACGTGTGCTATTCCGACGTTATCATGCCTGCATGCATATCCACCGCGAATCGCTATGACTCCACGCTCTCGCACACTCTTTCATTTCACCAAAAGCTTAGACACGCTGAAACTTATCTTGGCTGATGGCTTCTGGCCGCGGTACTGCGCGGAAGACACAAGATGGCATGGCCAAATCGATGCACAGACCGTAGCGTTTCCGATGGTCTGCTTTTGCGATATCCCACTTTCCAGAATTTCCGATCATGTCAATTTTTACGGCCAGTATGGCTTGGGAATGACAAGAGAGTGGGCCACTGCTAATGGCCTCAATCCGATCCTCTATTTGGCAGGTGAAAACAACCTAATGGCTGAGCTTCGAAAGCTAAACCAGCACGCCAACCTGTTAGCCAAGGACAAGCAAGCAGCTGCAAAAGAGACTTTTCGCTATCTTTACGCGAATACCAAACCCGTCAGCGGGGTAATGATTGTCGATGGGGCACCAGTGGAAAAAGACTTCTATTTAGAGTCGGAGTGGCGCCACGTCCCCAAACACAACGACATCGAAGCATATCTTCGGCATACCATTTTCTCCAATACCGACCGCCTCAACCAAGAGAACGAAAAAACCAGCCGACATTGCCGACTCAGGTTCACCCCGAGAGACGTTAAGTACATATTTGTCCGCGCCGATGCTGACATCCCGGAAATCATCAACTTCATCCAAACGAAGTTGGATCGCTATCCGCACGTTGATACGAAAGTACTGATGTCACGCGTCACATCCTTGGAGAGCCTTCAGGGTGATGTATGAGATCTAGCATTGCAGCCTGCAGAGCTGCACGGACCGTGGTCCACTGCCATGATTTTGACAATCCTGAACGTCCACTTTCCCGAACTCTAACGCCCGATTAAGTCGGGCGTGGCCTGGGGCTCCTTGAGGCGGCTCTCGGCCACCAACGGCCGTTGGCCAGCGTTTTCGCGCGGACATTTGAACATCCGATGCGCACCAGACACCGGACGTTCAAACACATGCGCAATCTGCCAAGGCGTGAGCCTTTATGGTCGTTCGCAGCCCGTCGTGTTTTGTGCGCAACAAGTGGCTGCCCAGACGGCCCCGTAGGCACCCGTCGCGCTTCGATTAAGCCGAGTGTTCGATAGTGGCTGGTCGGAAAGGATGCTGCGAACAGCCCAGGCTGTGTAAAATTTGCGTCGCAGGACCGATGACTGTCGAAAGGAAGATCGGGTTGTGCTTGTCGCATCGCTCACAGAGAAGCCTTGGGCGTGCGTGTGAGACAAAAAGCCCCGCGGTTAAAACTCACACTGAAATGGCAAAAGGGAAGAAAGCCTCGTATGGACAATAACGAACGCGAAAAACTATTAAACCTTGCATTTCGCCCGCATTATCCGATCGAAGATCGCGAAAGCTTCTTCGGTCGCGAGCAGGAACAGCAACGCGTGATTCAGGCACTGCACAGCCCTGGGCAGCACGTCGTCATTTATGGTGAGAGAGGCGCTGGAAAAACCTCGTTAGCGCGGGTGAGCACGATCGGCAGCCCTCGAATTGACGTTTTCTGCGAAAGCGATTCGTCGTTCTCAAAGCTTGCACGTGACGTCATCCTTAAGTATCAGAAGGCATTTCCCTCCAAGTTGGTTTATGACGCCGCGACCGATCGAGTATCCATCGAAGGGGTCATGCGTTCAATCGACAATTTGGATGGAAACAGCCTGAAATCGCTGCTGCCAAACGAGCCGCTTGTGATCATCTTCGATGAGGTTGATCGACTTCCGGCAAATACGCTCGCGAGCCTTGGCGAATTTGCAAAGAATGCAGCCACCGACCTCGGTAACTCGACTCTTGTGTTCGTCGGCGTTGGCACTACAGTAAACGATCTGCTACGCGGTCACGAGTCCGTCTTCCGAAACATCAAATCCGTGGGGCTAGGCAGGTTTGAGCGAGACTCAGACATAAAAGCGATTTTGGAAAAAGGAGGTGGCATTCTAGGGCTCAAATTTTCCACGTCAGCCGTCTCCGATATCATCCTCGCGTCCGACCGCCTGCCGTTTTATGTCCAGTTACTCGGGATCACGTCCGCTCGTGTGGCGATGATCGAAGGCTCGAAGATAGTCACAAAGGAGCACGTTACAAGAGGTGCTGAGGATGCGGCTCAAGACGCGGATGAAACGCTGCGTGACGCGTACGAATCGGCAATCCTCTCCTCGCGGAGTGACGTCTACAAGTACATCCTGTGGGGATTGGCGTCGTTGGATGGGCGCATGGAGGGCGCCGTCGGACAGATCGCGGAAGTAGCATCAAATTTTGCGAATGGCAAAAGCATAAGCGCACAGGTGGCGGGTACCGCTTTGAAAGAGCTGATCTCCGACAGTCGACAAAGCATCATTTCGGCTCGCACAATGGGGCCGAGGAAAACCTTCTACTCTTTTTCACACCCGTTGATGCGCGGGTATGTAAGGTTGCGAATTCATGCCGCTAACAACCGCACTGAATGACTTTCAAAAAAATACGCAGCTCTGCTTGCATTCATATTGGCAGATTCGAGCCGCGAACGCCGCAATGATGCATTTCACTCAATCTGGACCGTGGACGACCCTCCCACTGGAGTTCGGTAACTTGCCTCACACGGCGCAAGTTCAACCACCGCAAAAAGTGCCAGTTAGCGCAGCATTACGTGAGATTGAGAGCTATATCAAGAACGGGAGGGCAGTCACGGACTTCTTTTTCGCGATGATCTCGTACTTCGAGTCTTTCCTTTCCGCAGCGTTGGCCGCAAAAACTCTATCCACCGATGGGACACTCGGCCAGCTCATGGCGCGGGCGAAGCAGGGATATTCCCTCCCAACTTCGCCGGAAACAGAAATGGCTGACGAAGTTCGGGAGCGTCGGAATATGCTGGTGCACCATCAGGGAGTAGCACAGCAGCGCTACGTGTCTGTTGCCAGTGTTACATCGCTACCTAGCCACATCCGTTCGGCAACGCTTGGACAGGTTTTATCTATCGACGACAGCTATTTTGCCTACGTGTGTGACGGCCTAATCACTTACGCGCGACTTTTTTAGTTGCGCCCTAAGTGTGAGTCAGCGCAGTGCGCACCTTCCGCCACGCTGCTATAGACGGCGCATGCCGAATACAGAAAAGTCTTCGCACGCTCGAGAGAGGGGCAGCCAATATAAAGGGTTATGCGTAGCGACTTGCCGAGCGGCTTGAGAACTGGACGACCGTTACACCTAGGAAGCTGACGTGGAAGCCACGCGAGGGCGAACGACCGCAACGGGTCGAAAGTAGCCATTGACGCTAGTACCTATGGCGAATTTGTCTCTCCTGCATCCAACATGCCGCCATGTCGCCATACACTCATGACTATCACCCCTCCGGTGCCGGTTTGGAAACCGGAAAGCTATAGGCGTAGACAGCCGCAACGCATCGCGGCCTGACTCACCCTATAGGAGGCAGTCCCCCATGCTGCACCCCCTAACCCAAAACCCCTGGCAAATCGACACCGACCGCGAATCCGGCCCCGTCTCCCTTTCCCACCTCCACCAACTAGACCGCACCCGCTACGCCATCCAGACCATCGCCCGCATGGTCGGCAACAGCGCGTCCGAACCCGACGCCACCGGCTCCCCACCGCTGGACCCCTGGGCAGTCACCGCCCTGATGGGCGGCGTAGAAAGCCTCTGCGAACACCTCGGCACCCTGACCGAAGCCATGCTCGACCAGGCCCTGCAACCCCACGACGAAAGGGAAGCCCCCAACCCCACTCACAAAGCTCCCCCCTCGATCCAATAACATCCACGAAAATAATTCCTACATAACCGGGAATTTATATCGTTTTGAGGATCGCCCCGCGAGGCCTTGTAATGCGTATTCGCTTATTGCCGTTCACGCCTTCAAGAAAATTCCTCGCTATGAATCCCATCGGATACCGCATTCTTCCCCGGCCCGCGCCGGCCGTCGCCGCTGACGTGCTGGCCGGTTTTGCCGCTATCGGCTCGGCCCAGATCAGCGATTGCATGAACCGCCTGTACGGCGTCAGCGGGCTGCGTCCGCTGCACGCCGGCAACCAGCGCACGGTTGGTCTGGCGCTGACCGTGAAGACGCGGCCGGGCGATAACCTGATGATCCACAAGGCGATTTCGCTGGGTGGCGCGGGCGATGTGATCGTGGTCGATGGCGCTGGCGATACCAGCAATGCGCTGGTCGGCGAGTTGATGATGATGGACGCGCAGGGGCGCGGCATCGCCGGGTTCGTGATCGACGGCGCGGTGCGTGACCTGGATGTGTTCGCGCAGGGGCAGTTCGGCTGCTTTGCGCGCGCGGTGTCGCACAAGGGGCCGTACAAGGACGGCCCGGGCGAGATCAATGTGCCGGTGTCGGTGGGCGGCCAGGTGGTCAACCCGGGTGACGTGGTGGTCGGCGATGCCGACGGCGTGGTGGTGATTCCCGCCGAGCATGCGGCGGCGGTGCTGGCGCTGGCGGTCAAGAAGGAAGCCGACGAGGCGGTGGCCAAGGAGAAGCTGCGCGCCGGCACCTACACCAAGCCCTGGCTGGAGAAGACGCTGGCCGAGAAGACGGGAGCCGCGAAGTGAACCAAGCCCCGACGCAAACCCAGGCTCAGACTCAGCCCCCGCAACCCGCCAGCATCGTCGCCGACCGCATCAAGCGCATCAAGCTGTCGCCCAGCGTGGCGGCGCGCGCGATCATTGCCGAGCTGCGCGAGCAGGGCCGGCGCATTATCGACCTGACGATCGGCGAGCCGGATTTCTCGACGCCGGAGCATATCCGCCAGGCGGCCACGGCCGCGATGAACCGGGGCGAGACCAAGTATCCGCCGGCCCAGGGCACGGTGGCGCTGCGCAAGGCGGCGCGGACGCATCTGCTGGAAGCGACCGGCGTCGATTACCCGGCGGCGCGCATCATTGTCAGCACGGGCGCCAAGCAGGTGATCTTCAACGGGCTGGCGGCGACGCTGAACGACGGCGACGAGGTGCTGATCCCGGCGCCGTTCTGGGTGTCGTATCCGGACATGGTGCTGGTCAACGGCGGGGTGCCGGTGACGGTGCCGACGACGCCGGCCACGGATTACAAGCTGACGCCCGAGGCGCTGGAGCGCGCCATCACGCCGCGCACCAAGTGGCTGATGATGAACGCGCCCAGCAATCCGACGGGCTCGGTCTACACTGCCGACGAGCTGCGCGGGCTGACCGCGGTGCTCGAGCGCCATCCGCATGTCTGGCTGATGACGGACGATATTTATGCGCGGCTGAACTTCACTGACGCGCCGACGGTGCATCCGTTGCAGGTGGCGCCGGCGCTGGCGGCGCGCACGCTGGTGGTCAATGGCGTGTCCAAGGCCTATGCGATGACGGGCTGGCGCATTGGTTACGGCGCCGGGCCGGACGAGCTGATCAAGGCCATGGCGATTCTGCAGTCGCAGAGCACGTCGGGCGCGTCGTCGGTGAGCCAGGCGGCGGCGCTGGAGGCGCTGTCGGGGCCGCAAGACTGCGTGACGGAGTTCGCCCGCGTTTTCCGCGAGCGCCGCGACCTGGCGGTGGCGGAGCTGTCTGGCACCCCGGGGCTGGCGATCGTGGTGCCGCAGGGCGCGTTCTACGTGTTTCCGGATTGCTCGGGGCTGCTGGGCAAGCGCACGCCGGCAGGTGATGTGATCCGCACCGATACCGACCTGACGCATTATCTGCTGCGCGAGGCTGGCGTGGCGGTGATCGACGGCCATGCCTATGGCGCGCCGGGCACGTTCCGGCTGTCGTTCGCGGCGTCGCTGGACGATATCCGGCAGGGCTGCGCGGGCATCCGCGAGGCCTGCGCCAAGCTCGCCTAGTTGTTCCCGGGCCCGCCGACGAGCGGGCCGGTTCCGTTTTTCTGTTCAAACCACAACACAAGGGGAATCACCATGAAACGCCATTCACTTATCGCCGCCTGCCTGGGCCTGGCCGCGTTGTCGCTGGGCGCTGGCGCCCGCGCCGACCAGGTCGCGGACATCAAGGCCCGCGGCGAATTGATCTGCGGCACGCTGGGCACGTCGCAGCCGTTCAGCTTCCAGGACGCGGCGACGCGCCAGCTGGTGGGCTATGACGTGGACGTGTGCAAGCTGGTGGCCGACAAGCTGGGCGTGAAGATCAGCTACAAGCTGCTGTCGGTGGCGGCGCGCGTGCCGGAGCTGAACGAGGGGCGCGTCGATATCCTGGCGGCGAACCTGGGCTATTCGCCGGACCGCGCCCAGCAGATCGCTTTCAGCCACGCGTACTACGTCAGCCCGCAGAAGCTGCTGGTGCGCAAGGATTCGGGGCTGGACACGATCGAGTCGCTGAACGGCCGCCGCGTCGGCGCGACCAAGGGTTCCAGTTCGGAGCGCGAGATCAAGCGCATTCTCGATAAGTCGCAGGTGATCGGCTACGGCGACAGCTCGGCCACGTACCTGGCCCTGCAGCAGAAGAAGGTGGACGCGCAGTTCGCATCCGAACTGGTGCTGGTGCGCCTGGTGCTGCAAAGCCCGCCGACGGCGCCGGTCAGCGTGATCGCCAAGTCGGTGTTCGACGAGCCGTGGGGCCTGGGCGTGCGCAAGTCGGAGCCGGGCATGCTGAATGTGGTGAACCAGGCGCTGGACGAGGCGGAAAGCTCGGGCGTGGCCGCGCAGTTGTTCGACAAGTGGTTCGGCGCGCAGACGCCGTACAAGCTCGAGCGCGGTTTCAAGATCGGCCCCATCGCGGGCTGAACGCCGGTACCGCGCAATGAGCCTACTTGACGCTTCGCAATACCAGTTGCTGGCCAGCGGCATGGTGGTAACGCTGCAGTTGTTCCTGGTGTCCTGGGTGATGGCGTTCACGATCGCGGTGACGCTGGTCGTGGTGCGCGCCACCAACCTGGCGCCGTGCCGCTGGCTGGTCGACGCCTATGTGGAATACCACCGCAACGTGCCGCTGCTGGTGCAGGTGCTGTTCTGGTACTTCGGCATGCCCGAGCTACTGCCGGAGGGGTTCCGGATGTGGCTGTACCAGCACAACGCCGAGATGTCGCTGGCGGCGATCGCGCTGGCGCTGGGGTCGGCCGCCTATATCGCCGAGGACATCCGCAGCGGGCTGCGCGCCATTCCCGGCACGCAGTTCGAGGCCGCCCGGGCGCTGGGCGCCAGCTATCTGCAATGCATGCGCTTCGTGATCGTGCCGCAGGCGGTGCGGATTTCCATTCCGCCGCTGGTGGGCCGCGCCTTGCTGCTGTTCAAGAACACCAGCGTGGCCATGGCCATCGGCGTGATGGAGCTGACCTACCAGGCGCGCGAGATCGAGAACGAGACCTACCGCACCTTCGCCACGTTTGGCGCGGCGACCCTCATGTATCTGTTGGGATCCTTCCTCATCATGCTGATCGGCTCGCGCATCTATGCGCGCTACCGCCTGAACCGGGGAGGCCACGGTGCTTGATCTCCTGTCGCAATACTGGCCGACGCTGCTGGTCGGCCAATACCCCAATGGGCCGCTGGGCGGCCTGGCGCTGACGCTGATCCTGGCGTTGTGCGGCCTGGCGCTGTCGCTGCCGCTGGCGTTGGCCATCGCGCTGGCGCGGGTCAGTCCGTTTGGCTGGCTGCGCGTGGCCAGCAAGACGTTGGTGAACGTAGTGCGCGGCATGCCGCTGCTGATGCTGATCTTCTGGGCGTACTTCGTCATTCCGAAGCTGACGGGGCAGGTGATCAGCGGTTTCTGGACGCTGATCGCGGCGCTGGTGGTGTACGAGAGCGCCTATCTGTCGGAGGTGATCCGCTCGGGCATCGAGGCGGTGCCGCGCGGCCAGATCGAGGCCTCGCGCTCGCTGGGCGTGGGCTACTGGACCACGATGCGCCGGGTGGTGCTGCCGCAGGCGCTGTTCAACGTGCTGCCCAGCATGACCAGCCAGTTCGTCTCCACCATCAAGGAGACCTCGCTGGGGTATGTGATCAGCGTGAACGAACTGACGTTTGCCGCCAACCAGGTCAACAACCTGGTGCTGACCAAGCCGCTGCAGGTGTTCGGCATCCTGGCCATCATCTATTTCCTGGTGTGCTTCAGCCTGAGCCGCGGCCTGTCCTGGCTGGACCTGCGCATCCGCCGCCAGCGCGCCATGGCCTAGGGCCCGTGCGAGGCCCCTTTTAGCGAGAACAGGCCCTGAGCCGGCGCTTATCGGAATTCATCATGATCAAGCTTGAGAAAGTCAACAAATGGTATGGCGCGCATCACGTCCTGAAGGACGTGGACCTGTCGGTCGCGCGCGGCGAGGTGCTGGTGGTGTGCGGGCCGTCGGGCTCGGGCAAGTCCACCATGATCCGCACCATCAACCGCCTGGAACCCATCGAGAAGGGCCGCATCCTGATCGACGACGCCGACATCTACGGCAAGGGCGTCAACCTGAACGCGCTGCGCCAGAAGATCGGTTTCGTGTTCCAGCAGTTCAACCTGTTTCCGCACATGAGCGTGCTGGACAACGTGGTGTTCGCGCCGGTCAACATCCGCAAGCAGCCGCGCAAGCAGGCCACCGAACTGGCGCGCCAGCTGCTGGCGCGGGTGGGGCTGGAGCACAAGATCGACGCCTATCCCGGCTCGCTGTCGGGCGGCCAGCAGCAGCGCGTGGCGATCGCCCGCGCGCTGGCGCTGCAACCGCCGGTGATGCTGTTCGACGAGCCCACCAGCGCGCTCGACCCCGAGATGGTGGGCGAGGTGCTGCAGGTGATGAAGGGCCTGGCCAAGGACGGCATGACCATGGTCTGCGTGACGCATGAAATGGGCTTCGCGCGCGACGTGTGCGACCGGGTGGTGTTCATGGATGCGGGTGAGATCCTGGAAATGGATACGCCGGAACGCTTCTTCAGCGCGCCCCAGCATCCGCGGGCGCAGCGGTTTCTGGCGGATATCTTGCATCCGCGGGGGTAGGCCCGTGCCGGGCGTGGCGGGATACCCGCTGCGCTCGGCAGGGAACAACTGAGTCGGCACGCGGTGGCATTGACTTGGATGCGTCGGTGCCGGCGGGGGCGGATCGGGGCCGACCGGCCCGGTTTGGCCGTCCGACGTTTCGGCCGCGGACCGGGCGGCGCGCAGCCGCGCGCCTGTCGACGATAATGTGAGGGTTCTTCATGCATTTCACATCCACCGCCGCGATGTACACCCTCAAACAGCTGGAGGCGTTCTACTGGAGCTCGCAACTGGGCAGCTTCAGCGCGTCCTCGCGCAAGCTGCACACCACCCAGTCGGCGGTCGCCAAGCGGGTGGGGGAACTGGAAGCCTTCGCCGGCGCGCCGCTGTTCGAGCGCCGCGCCAAGAAGCTGGTGCTGACGGCCCAGGGCCGCAAGCTGTTCGAACTGGCGCGCGAGATGCTGGACCTGAACAGCCGCATCGTGCAGAACATGGCCGATCCGGCCAGTTTCGAGGGCGTGGTGCGGCTGGGCGTGACCGAACTGGTCGGCATGACCTGGCTGGCGCGGCTGGTCAGCCAGATCAGCCTGCGCTATCCCAAGGTGCAGCTGATGCCCGAGATCGATGGCGGCATCACGCTGTACGAGCGGCTGGAACAGGATCAACTGGATCTGGCCATCATGCCGGGGCCGTTCTGGAGCTATCAGTACGACTGTGTCCATCTGGGCGCGGTGACCAACGTCTGGATGGCCAGCCCGGCGCTGGACATCGACTTTTCGGCGCGGCTGGCGCCGCAGGATCTGGCGCCATATCCGGTGATTTCACAGCCGACCAATTCGGCGCTGTCGCATCTGTACGATGCCTGGTTCGCCGAGCAGGGGCTGTCGGTCAAGCGGGTGCTGACCTGCAACAGCCTGGGCATGATGGCGCAGCTGACCATGCTGGGGTTGGGCATCAGCTATCTGCCGGGAGCGTATTTCGCGCCGCTGGTCGAACGCGGGGCGCTGTGCCAGCTGGATGTGCAGCCGGATCTGCCGACGATCAATTACTACGCGGTGCACAAGAAGAGCATCGTCAATCCGGTGGTGTCGCGGGTGATCGATATTGCGCGGGAGGAATGCGCGTTCGAGGTGGCGGGGGCGTTCCTGCCGCATGTGCCGCCAGCGGCGCGGCGGCGCCCGGAGTAGGGCGCCGCGGGCGATCCGCCTTCTTACCGGAAGGTCACCTGGATGGTGATTTTCTGGCTGAATTCGCCCGGCACCATCGGCGCTCCCGATCGGGTCAATTGCGCCGAGTAGTTCAGCGGCAAGGGATGGTTGCTGGTGGTCAATGAGGGGTGCCGGGAGTCCTGCCAGGCGTTGAACTTGATGGGAAAGACGCCGGATTCCTTGATCGTCAGCGCGAGTCCGTTGGGGGTTCCGTCGGTGTTATTCAGGAGAATATGCTGGGCGTCGGTTGTCAACGCGGCGTTGCCTTCCGGCTGGAACCTTAACTGTAACGGTACGGTTAAGCTGCCCAGATCGACGAGCCGAAAGCCTCCATCGCAGGTTTCATCGAACTCCGCATGGATGGTGAAAGGCACCGTGGGCGGCAGCGGCATTCTGTCCACGGAGTAGGCTCTTCCCAGATCGATCGAGCCCGGCGTCAAGATCTTCGCGATGCACTTGGGTACGAGAGCAACGCTGGTGCTGTTATCCGATCCGATCGAGATGACGTTAAGGATGGAAACCCCCGAACCTACAACCACCAGGTCTGGCGAGGCGGGAATGAAGACTCTGGTCGGTTTCGTGGGGGGCGTGACCATGACGAGTTTCAGCGTGCCACTCATTTTGCCCGATGCCGTCAAGGTGGGATTGGTCGGCGACTGCGGGGCATAGGTGACGTCAGAGAACGTCAGGTGGTCATCGGTGGAGCCGGTCGGCGTCCATTCGGGGTAGCTGTTTATCTGCAGGACGAGCTTCAGCCCGGCCTGGCGGAGCAAGGCTACCATCGACGCCATTTTTCCCCCGCCACCCAAGTAGGGCTGATTTCGCGGGATGCTTGTAATGCAGGTCCAGGGGATGATCGGCAGTTTGTTTTCGTACACGACCTGGCCCACCGGGGTGTTCTTGTCCAGATGGATTTCGAGGGGCGCGAACGCGGCTAAAAGCGGGACAGACCCGCTCGGCCGGCTGGTGTCGAAGACAGGGCCGGGCTGGCATCCCGACGTGAGTGCGGCTCCCAGGGCATGGCTGGCCGCGCCCAGCAGGCCCGCGACGGCCCATGCCGCCGTCAGCGCCGCGCGCCAGCGCCGGAAGGCCCCGGTCTTTCGCTTGATCATGCAATTTCTCCTGGAGACGAGGTGACCCGGCCGGTTGCCGCGCGAGGGCAGGCAGGGCGCATTTGTCATGGGAGTTTGCATGGCGGGGATTATCCGGACGTTAACCGCAGGCCGCCTCAACGCCGTCCCCAATCAATGCTCCCCGGCTCCGGACAAACCCAGGACCCCTGCAACCGTTCCCGGATCTGCGCCAGATCCTGCTCCACCAGCAGAACCCCATCCCGGAACACCGGCACCAGCGCGCCGCCAGCCGCCTGCTCCGGCGTCTGCTGGTCGCGCAACACATACCCGGTCGCCGTTTCATCGACCCGCAGCAAGCCCTTGGCCGACCGCTTCACGCCGGAGTCGGTGACCGGGTCCTTGACCAGTTCCTGCGGTTCGCCATTGACCTCGGCATACGTCGCCTTCAGCGCCCAGCCGAAGCTGTCGCGCGTCAGGTATTGATAGGTGTACGAGCCGATGCCCAGGACCACGTTGCCCGACGCGAATCCCTTTCTTTCCAGCCGCGCCAGGATGTCGCGCCCACGCGCCAGCGTGATCGAATCTCCGTAGATCAGGCCGACGTGCGGGTCGAGCAGCTTGTAGCCGCGCTCGGTCACCACGCCGCCGAAGATATTCCACAGGCATTGCACCGCGCCGTTGACTTCGGCCTCGCGCAGCGCCTGGCTGGCGCGGGCGTCGTCGTCCAGGCGCCAGTAGCGGCCGGTCTCGATATCCCGCACGGCTTCGAATCCGTCGCGGCGGGCGGCGGCCAGGGCTGCGGCGTCTTCCACACTGGACACGTCGGTGCAGAAGTAGCCGGTCAGGATCTTCACGGGATCGCCCGAGTCCGGGCGGAACACGACCTTGGCGTTGCCGAAGGGATCAGGCTGGCGCGCCAGGATTTCCGACTTCAATGCGGCGGCGAAGTCGGTGACCACTTGCCAGAAGTCCCAGGTGTCCGACACCACCGACACGATGCCGGCCGGATAGACCTGCGTGACCAGGCGGCGGATGGTCTCGATTTCGCCTTCCTTGCTGCCCAGGCACATGACCGAGTGTTCGGTCGCGGGCACCGAGCCGCCGACCAGTTCGCGGTCCGAGTCGGCGCCGTACAGGTCTTCCAGGTAGTCGATGGCGGGAATGGTGTCGGTGCCGGTGAACGACAGCAGGTGGCCGGCGCCGCTCTTGCGGGCGTCGTACAGGCCGGCCATGCCGCGCATCGAGAAGTCGTGGCCCTGCCAGTTGACGAAGTCCATCGGGCTGCCGGTCAGGCGGGCGAAGTAGGTCAGGAGCTT
The DNA here is from genome assembly GCF_040084795.1 of Achromobacter sp. HNDS-1. NCBI lineage: Bacteria > Pseudomonadati > Pseudomonadota > Betaproteobacteria > Burkholderiales > Alcaligenaceae > Achromobacter > Achromobacter sp. HNDS-1. Next base: position 226,889 of record NZ_CP157584.1, on the reverse strand, counting down.
GCGGTATTCGAAGGCGATGGTGGCTACGGTGGACGGCTTCCACGATTCGCAGCTGAACAGCGTTTCGATGTAGGTGACCAGCCAGGCGAATTCGGGCCTGGTGTTGACGAAGGTGACGGGCGGCACGCGGATGTCGACGCGGGCGCCTTCGGGCAGGGAGCGGATTTCCAGCGGCAGATAGCCCAGGTCATACAGCGCCTGCAGGTGATCGACGGTGACCGCGCCCTTGCCCAGCGCGTTGTCGACGCGGCGCTGGTACTGGCGCACGGCGGCGCCGGCGGGCTTGCCGAAGAATTCGCGGTTGAACAGGTCGATCAGGATTTCCTTGATGAAGCCTTGCAGGCCGAACCAGACGATCTTGTTGTCGAACAGTTCGGGCAGCACCGGCGCCAGCCGGGCCGAGCGCGGGGTGAAGTTGGCCAGGATCTTGTTGGTGCCCCTGGGGTACTGGAAGGGGTGGCCGGTCTTGTAGAAGTCGGCTTGCAGCAAGGGGTTGATGCCGTTCTTGGCAGGGATGGAGGCGTTCATGGTGTGGACTCCTGCTTGAGGTTCAGTTGGCCGGGGTGGCGAGCGCGCGGGCGCTGGCGGTTTCGATCGTGTGGGTTGGGGCGGGGGCGCTGGCGGCGCCGATTGTGTTGACCGGCGCGGTGGCGTTGGCGCCCTGGATCGTGTTGACCACGACTGGCGCGCCGGCGCCTTCGCTGGCGGTCCAGTCATAGGCGGTGTAGATCCCGGCGTAGCGGGCGTTCAGCTCGGCCAGGCCTTTGCTGAAAAGGCCGTGGGTCACGTACAGATAGAGCGGCTGGTCGGTCTTGTCGCGCAAGGCGGCGGCCAGTTCCAGGAAGGTGCGGCCGCCGTCGCAGATGTCATCGACCACCAGCACCGGTTGCGCGGGGATGTCGTCGGGCACGCGGGTTTCGGTGATGCGGCCGGTTTGCGGGTCGCGGACTTTTTCGGCGTAGCGCACGTCGGCCACGCCCAGCTTTTTGGCCAGGGTCTGCACGCGCTTGCGGGCGCCGGCGTCGGGCGCCATCAGGGTCACGCCGTTGGCAAAGGCGGGGTTGGCCAGCGCGGCCTTCAGGAAGGCGGCGGCGTCGATCACGCGGACGCGTTGCAGCAGGGCGGGGGTGACGTCGCTGTGCGGTTCGACCACGGTGACGGTGGCGTATTGCTGGTCGTTGATGAGCTTGCAGAACACCGCCGCGCCAAGCGCCTCGCCCGGATTGCAGACGCGGTCCTGGCGGGCGTAGGGCACGTAGGGCATGTCCAGGTGCACGGGCGCGGCCGGGTTCAGGCGGCGCAGCGCGTCGGTCAGCAGCAGCAACTGCATGACGTCGTCGGCCGACTTCAGCAGGGCGTGGATGCGGAATTCGTTGGCCGCTTCGGCGCGGGCCTGCAAGGCAGCGGGCACGGTGACCTGGCTTTCGCCGCCGGGGAACACGAACGCGCTGGGCGTATCGGTGTGGCGTTGTCCTTCTACTACCGCGGTGAGGGTGAACATGATTTGGCCTTAGTGGCAAATTAAAACTAAGTGAGGCAAGTATAAGCCTACTTATTGTTTGTTTGCAACTAAGCCGGGATTTGATTTGGCGCGTTTATCCGACGCTGCGGTCGAACAGGGCGAAGTCTTTCAGGCGGTACAGGCGGGCGGGACGCTGCGCGCCGAGCGCGTAGTCGTCGGTGGCTTCGAGCACGTCCCAGGCTTCCATCTTGCGGCGGAAGTTCGATTTCTCGAGGGTGGTCTGGAGGATGGCTTCGTAGGTGCGCTGCAGCTCGGTCAGGGTGAAGCGTTCGGGCAGCAGGAAGAACGGCAGGGTGGAGTAGCTGGATTTGCCGCGCAGGCGGGCCACGGCGGCGGCGACGATGTCGGCGTGGTCGAAGGCCAGCGGCGGCAGCGCGTCCACGCTGACGAAGCGGAAGCCCGCCGGGGCGGCCTCCAGTTCGGCGGCCGGCACCAGCGCCACGTAGGACACCGACAGCGACCACTTGCGCGGGTCGCGGCCGGGGCCGGAGAACACCTGCAACTGCTCCAGGTAGCGCGGCTCGAAGCCGGTCTTCTCGCGCAGCACGCGGCGGATGCTGGCCTCGGTGCTGGCGTCTTCGTCCACGTGCACCACGCCGCCGGGCAAGGCCATGGCGCCCTTGAACGGCGCGCGGTCGCGCGGGTGCAGGGCGATTTCCAGGCCGGTCTCGCGCAGGGTGAGCAGGACGGCGTCGACGGTGACGAGGGGCTGTGGGTGGTCCAAGTGGGGTTCCGGGCGTGGCACTTCGGGGTAAGGTGCCACTATGCGGCGGATTGGTCAACCGCGCCCGTCGAACTAGCCCGCGGCGCCGATCCCGTCCAGCTCGGCCACGGCCTGCGGCGGCAGCGCCAGGCTGGCCGCGGCGGCGTTCTGCCGCAGGTGTTCCAGCGACGAGGTGCCCGGGATCAGCAGGATGTTGGGCGAGCGTTGCAGCAGCCAGGCCAGCGCGGTCTGCATCGGCGTGGCCTGGCAGTCGGCGGCCACGCGCTCCAGCGTGGCCGATTGCAGCGGCGAGAAGCCGCCCAGCGGGAAGAACGGCACGTAGGCGATGCCATCTTGCGCCAGCTGCCCGATCAGCGCGTCGTCGGCGCGGTGCGCGATGTTGTACTGGTTCTGCACGCAGACGATGTCGGCGATGCCGCGCGCCTGCGCCACCTGGCGCGCGGTGGCGTTGCTCAGGCCCAGGTGGCGTATCAGGCCCTTGCGCTGCAATTCGGCCAGGGTGGTGAAGGACGGTTCGATGTCGCCTTCGGCGGGGCCGGCCACGTCGAACATGAGGCGCAGGTTGACCACGTCCAGCACGTCCAGGCCCAGGTTGCGCAGGTTGTCGTGCACGGCCGATTCCAATTCGGCCGGGGAGTTGGCCAGCAGCCACGAGGCATCGTCGCCGCGACGCGCGCCGACCTTGGTGACGATGACCAGGTCGTCGCGGTAGGGGTGCAGCGCTTCTCGGATCAGCTGGTTGGTGATGTGCGGGCCGTAGAAGTCGCTGGTGTCGATGTGGTTGATGCCGAGTTCGAGCGCTTCCCGCAGGACCGCCAGGGCTTGCGCCTTGTCCTTGGGCGGTCCGAATACGTGCGGGCCGGCCAGTTGCATGGCGCCGTAGCCCAGGCGGTTGACGGTCAGGTCGCCCAGCGCATAGGCGCCGGCTTGTTGAATCGAGGTCATGACGTGCTCCAGGGAGGGAATGAAGCGAGTCTAGGGCGGCGCGGTGCGTGCGACAATCCCTGGTAATCGCACAGCTTGTGCGGAATATCGAACAATTGGGGCCGGCCATGTCCAACCTTCAAGACATCAGCGCCTTTGTGGCGGTGGCCACGCATGGGGGCTTTCGCGGCGCGGCGCGCCAGACGGGGACCAGCGCGTCGCAGTTGAGCGAAGCGGTGCGCCGGCTGGAAGCCCGGCTGGGCCTGCGGCTGCTGAACCGCACCACGCGCAGCGTGGCGACCACGGCGGCCGGGCAGCGCCTGCTGGAGCAACTGACGCCCGCGCTGGACGCGGTCGAGTCGGCGCTGGACGTGGCCAACAATTTCCGTGACCGGCCGGCCGGCCGGCTGCGGCTGAATGTGCCGCTGGCGGCATCCAGGCTGGTGCTGCCGCGCATCGTGCCGCCGTTCCTGGCGCAGTATCCGGAGATCCGGCTGGAGGTCATCGTCGACGATCGCTTTGTCGAGCTGCTGCAGTCGGGCTGCGACGCGGGCATCCGCTACGAGGAAAGCATGGACCAGGACATGGTGGCCGTCCCGATCGGGCCGCGGCGCCAGCGGATGGCGGTGGCCGCCGCGCCGGGGTATCTGGCCCGGCATGGACGGCCGCAACATCCGCAAGACCTGCGCCAGCACCTGTGCCTGCGCGGCCGTTTCACCAGCGGCGCGATGCCGGCGTGGGCGTTTGAACGCGACGGCCAGTCCGTCACGGTGGAGGTGGATGGTCCGCTGATCGTCAGCCTGGGGGCGGCGGTGGACCTGGCGGTCGATGCGGCGGTGGCGGGCGCCGGAGTGGTCTATCTGTTCGAGGACTGGCTGCAGCCGTACCTGGATCGGGGCGAACTGGAGCCGGTGCTGGCGGATTGGTGGCCCAGCTTCACCGGCCCCTTGCTGTATTTTCCGGGCCGGCATTATCTGCCGGCGCCGTTGCGTGCCTTCGTGGATTTCGTCCAGGCGGCGCGCTGGTAGCGCGGTCGCGGCTGCGACTGTCGCCGCGACGGCGACCTTGACCTTGACCGCGACCGTGACCGCGACCGTGACCGCGACCGTGACCGCGACCGCGACCGCGACCTTGACCTCGACCGTGACGACGACCTCGACCGTAACCGCGTCGGCGTCCGTGTTCGCGGACGCCGACGCCGCTTAGCGCGCCGCCGTCAATGCGCCCATGGCCTGGCGCATGAAAGCCAGCGTGGCGTCATCGGCCCAGGTGCCGGCGGTCAGTTCGGGCTCGGTCATCAGGGCGAGGCGGAATTTCGCGTGGGTCGCGGGATCGTTGCCGGCGTAGCTGCAAAACAGTTCCAGCCATTGCCGCGCAAGGTCGCGGCCGGTGGCCGAGTCGGGCGCCTGCCCGGCATCGATCGCGTCGCGTACCCGCGCCATCAGGGCCGGCCATTCGCCGGCGCGGTCGTGATAATGCGCCCGCATGAACCGGGCCTCGTCCGGCGTCAGGTGTTTTTCGTAGAGCCGCAGTTTGCTTTCGGAGAAGGCGCGCACCACGTAGTCGCGCATGGCCGGCGAGATACCGATGTGTTCCTGCATGGCCGGTTCCCGTTCGTGCATCTGATTGAGCTTGACGAGCAGGCGCGGATCGCCGTTGGTGTCGCGCAGCAGCAGCGTCATCCAGCGCAGGGCCAGCGCCTGCGAACGCGGGTCCTCGGGCGGGGCGCCGTCGTCCATCTGCCGGCGCACGTCGGCGATCAGCGCAAGCCAGCCGGCATCGTCGTTCGGGCCTCGGCGGTACATGGGCAGACGCGCCAGTTCTTCCTGGGAGAAATATTTGTCGTACATGTTCATCAGTTCCAGAGTGGTCAGCCAATCGGCCAGTTCCGGCTCCGTTCCCATCGCCAACTGGCCTTGCAACTGCGCGAGGCGTTCGCGCAGCCGGGTGGCGTGTTGGATCTGGCTGTCGAGCATCGCGATCTGTCTGGCGATGATCTCGTCCAGCGGCGTGCCGGGCTGGTCCAGGTAGGCGCCGATCTCGGCCAGCGGCAATCCGAAGCGACGCAATGCCTGGATCTGGTGCAATCGGGCGATGTCGTCGCGGCCGTAGAGCCGGTAGCCGTTGTCGGCGCGCGCCGAAGGCGTCAGCAGGCCGATCGCGTGATAGTGGTGCAGCGTGCGGACGGTCAGTCCGCTGCGCTTGGCCAGTTCTCCTACTTTCAGTCGCATGGGGTTCCTTCGTGAATGGCGCAGGCCGAACTTTTGGGCATGACGTTACGTAAGGGTCAAGCGTTGGCGGATCGATTTTTGGATCGATTCGCGGGCCTGGCGTGCAGGGAGGCGGTCGCGCCGGCAAGCTTGCTGGCGCGCCGGCCCGGCCCTGCCTGTGGGGCTGGCCGGTCGTTCGCTGGGGGATGGTTGTCCGCGGGCGGGGCGGCCCCGGGGGAGATGTCCATGGACAACGCGGGCCGCCGCGCCGTCTGGAAGAAGCGGGCGCGGGCGAGTGTGCCCGCTGCGCCCGTCTTGCCGTGAATGCCGGGACGTCAGCCGCAGCGGATCGCCGTCATCACGTCCTTGTCGTCGACGATCAGGTTCAGGCGGGTGTCGTTGTATTCCATGGTGACCAATTGGCCCGGGCGCAGGATGCGGGCGGTGGCGGCGCCGCTGCGGGTGCGCAGGTCTTCCAGGACGGACTGGGTGGCTTTCTGGCCGATCTGCGATTGCAGCGCGGCGGCGTCGCAGGTCTTGCGGGCGCCGGCCTGGGCGGAGGGTGATCCGTACGACGCGCCGGAGGAGCTGTCGGACGCGGCGGGCGAGCTGGCGGAACTGGAGGCGGCGGATGAGGATGAGGAACGCGGGGCTCCGGTGTTGGCGCAGGCGCTCAGCGTGGCAACCAGCAGAACGGGAATCAGCTTGCGGATCATGATCACTCCTGAAAAAGAAAACGTTTCCACGGCGCGGCCGGCGCGGGGGCGGGCGTCGCGGAAAATCCATCATAGACCAGCCGCCCGCGCGGCGCTTGGCCGTGGTGGCGTCCGGTCGAACCCCGGGGCGTTGCCGTGACCGCCGAGCCTTGCCGCCGCGCCGGGCTGTCTCATCCCCTCGTCTTGCCCGATTGTTTCACTCCCTTTTTTTCTCCCCCTTTGTTTCGCCCCGTCGTCTCGCCTGGCGGCGCGCCCCTGGCATCGGGGCCAGCGCCGGACCGCGCATCGCCGTCAGTGGAAATTGCGGCTGGGCGTGCTCAAACCGCCCAGCAGTTCGGACAGGTCCACCAGCCGCTGCGCGATCAGGTGGCGCACGCCGTCCACGTTCTGCCACGAGCCATACACGCCCAGCAGGGTGGCGCCGAGCAGCTCGCGGCGCTGGCGTTCGATCAGTTCGGGGCGCACCACCACGTTGACCGGGCCGGTTTCGTCTTCCAGCGTGACGAAGATCACGCCCTTGGAGGTCTGCGGCCGCTGGCGCACGGTGACGATGCCGCAGGCGCGGGCCACGCGCTTGTCGGGGTAGCCGTTGAGCACGCTGGCCGGCTGGAAGTTGCGCGCCGCCAGTTGCGGCCGCAGCAGCTCGACGGGGTGGCGCCGCAGGGTCAGGCCGACGCTGCGATAGTCGGCCGCCACGGTCTGGTTCTCAGTCGGCGCGGTCAGTTGCGGCATCTCGGTTTCGTGGATGGCGGCGTCGCGCAGCAGGTCGCGGCTGTGGACGCTGGCGGCGGCTTCCCAACTGGCCTGGCGGCGGTGGCCGGCCAGGGTGCGCAGGGCGTCGCCGGCGGCCAGGGCGTTCAGGTCGTGGCGCGTCAGGGCGGCGCGGCGGGCCAGGTCGCCGGTGCTGGTGAAGGGGGCCTCGGCGCGGGCGGCCTCGATGCGGCGGGCGCTGTCTTCGTGCAGGCCCTGGATCAGGCTCAGGCCGAGACGCACGGCGGGGCGGATTTCGTCGGGCGAGGGCGCGTGAGGATGGGGCCGGCGCGGCGGCGCGTCGGCGGGCGCGGGCTCCAGCGCCGCGTCCCAGCCGCTGACGGTCACGTCCACCGGCAGCACCCGCACGCCGTGGCGGCGCGCGTCCTGCACCAGTTGCGCCGGCGCGTAAAAGCCCATGGGCTGGGAGTTGAGCAGCGCGGCCAGGAAGGCCTCGGGTTCGTGGCGCTTGAGCCAGGAACTGGCGTAGGCCAGCAGCGCGAAGCTGGCGGCGTGGCTTTCGGGGAAGCCGTATTCGCCAAAGCCCTCGACCTGGCGGAACAGCGCCTCGGCGAATTCCAGGGTGTAGCCGTGGGCCAGCAGGCCGCCCACCAGTTTGACGCGGTATTTGTCGACGCCGCCCTTGCGCTTCCAGGCGGCCATGGAGCGCCGCAACTGGTCGGCATCGCCGGGCGAGAAGCCGGCCGCGACCACCGCGATCTGCATCACCTGTTCCTGGAAGATGGGCACGCCCATGGTGCGGCTGAGCACGCCTTTCACCTTGTCGCTGGGGTAGCTTTCCTTTTCCTTGCCCTGGCGGCGGCGCAGGTAGGGATGCACCATGCCGCCCTGGATCGGGCCGGGCCGCACGATGGCCACCTGCACCACCAGGTCGTAGTATTCGCGCGGCCGCAGGCGCGGCAGCATGGTCATCTGGGCGCGCGATTCGATCTGGAACACGCCGATGGTGTCGGCCTCGCAGATCATGTCGTAGGTGGGTTCGTCGCCTTCGGGAATGTCCTGCAGCCGCAGCGGCTGGCCGCGGCGCTGGCCGGCCAGTTCCAGGGTGCGGCGCAGCGCCGAGAGCATGCCCAGCGCCAGCACGTCGACCTTGAGCAGCTTGAGCGCGTCCAGGTCGTCCTTGTCCCACTGCACCACGCTGCGGTCGGCCATGGCGGCGTTTTCGATCGGGACCAGCCGCGACAGCTTGCCGCGCGAGATGACGAAGCCGCCGGGGTGCTGCGACAGGTGGCGCGGAAAGCCCATCAGCGTCTGGGCCAGCGCGGCCCACTGCCGCGCCACCTGCGATTCCGGATCGAGGCCGCAGGCGCCCAGGGTGCGCAGCATTTCCTTTTTGCCGTCCCACCACTGGTGGGCGCGCGCCACCGCGTCGATCACGCCCGGGTCCACGCCCAGCGCGCGGCCGGTGTCGCGCAGCACGCTGCGCGGGCGGTACGAGATCACCACGGCGGTCAGGGCGGCGCGCTGGCGGCCGTACTTGCGGTAGATGTACTGGATCACTTCCTCGCGCCGCTGGTGTTCGAAGTCGACGTCGATGTCGGGCGGCTCGTTGCGTTCCTTGCTGATGAAGCGTTCGAACAGGTTGTTGCCGCGGCGCGGGTCGACCTCGGTGATGCCCAGGCAGTAGCACACCGCCGAGTTGGCGGCCGAACCGCGCCCCTGGCAAAGGATGCCGTTGTTGCGGGCGTACAGCACGATGTCGTAGACCGTGAGGAAGTAGGCCTCGTATTGCAGGTCGGCGATCAGCGCCAGTTCCTTTTCGATCTGTTCGCTGACGTGGGCCGGCGTTCCGCCGGGAAAGCGCCGCGCGGCGCCGGCCAGGGTTTCCTGGCGCAGGTAGGTGGCGGGGGTGTGGCCGCGCGGGATGATTTCGTCGGGGTATTCGTAGCGCAGTTCGTCCAGCGAGAAGGCGCAGCGCCGCGCCACCACCAGCGTCTGCGCCAGCGCTTCGGGCGGATACAGGTTGGCCAGCCGCATGCGGGTGCGCAGGTGCTGCTCGGCGTTGCCGGACAGCGCGTAGCCGCATTGCGACACGCACTGGTGGGTGCGGATGCCGGTGAGGGTGTCGTGCAGCGGCTTGCGCGACCGCACGTGCATCTGCACCTGGCCCAGCGCCACCACCGGCAGTTCGGCGGCGCGCGCGGCGTGGTCGACGGCGGCGCGGTGCAGGTCGTCGCGCGAGCGGTACAACAGGGTCAGGCCGACCCAGGCGCGGCGCGGGAAGGTGGTGGCCAGCCAGCGCGCCTGCTGCGCCATGCGATCGGGGTCGTCGCCGTAGACGGGCGACAGGATCGCCAGGCATTCGGGCAGGTGGCGCAGGTGTTCGTAGCCCGGCGGCGGGGCGGTGAAATCCTCGGGCGCCAGCCGGTATTCGCCCTTGGGGGCGCGGGTGCGGGCCAGGGTGATGAGTTCGGACAGGTTGCCGTAGCCCTCGCGGGTCTGGGCCAGCAGGGTCAGGTCCAGCGGCGCGGCCTCGGGCCCGGCGCGCAGCCGGAAGGTGGCGCCGATGATGAGCGGCAGCTTCTGGGTCTTGGCCTCGACGTGGGCGCGCACCACGCCGGCCAGGCTGCATTCATCGGTGATGGCCAGGGCGGCGTAGCCCAGTTCGGCGGCGCGGGCGGCCAGTTCCTCGGGGTGCGAGGCGCCCTGCAGGAACGAGAAGTTCGACTGGCATTGCAGTTCGGCGTAGCCGGGCAGTCCGGCAGGCGGACCGGGGGCGTCGTCATGGGGATCGTCGGGCGCGTGCATGGCGGGGTCAGGCGTACAGCCCGTGCAGGTACCAGCGCGCGTGCGCGTCGTCGCGCTCGCGGTAGATCCAGTAGCGCGCGCTGGCGGCGTCCTCGGCCACGAAGTAGTCGCGCACGGTCAGGACCGGATCCCACCAGCCGCTTTCGATGCGCTCGGGGCCGCGCATCAGCCGCAGCGCCTGGCCGGCGTATTGCGGGCGGTGGCCGGCAAGCTTGAGCGGCAGCGGCGGATCGAGCAGCCAGAAGGGGCGGTCCAGGGGCTCGGGCAGCGGTTCGGGGCGTTGCGGCGGTTCCAGCGCGTCGCCCCAGGCGTTGGCGGCCTCGGGCCGGTGGTCGGGGAGGGGACAGGCGTGGCGCACCTGCTCGCGGCCCAGCCGCGCGGTCAGCAGGTCCAGCAGGCGGGCGTGGTCGGCGGCGGTGCCGCCGGGTTCGGGGAACAGGGTGGTGCTGGCGGCGGGCTGGTCGGTGGTGTCGGGCGCCAGCAGCGTCACCGCGATCACCGGGGCTTCGAGCGTCAGGCGGCCAAGTTTTTCGCGCAGCAGGTTGAGGATCTGCGGCGCCTGCCAGACGGGCTGGGCCAGCGCCAGTTCCAGCTCGGTGGGCGGGCGCGCGTGGCGGCCGCGCTCGTGGTCCAGGCGCAGCAGCACGCGCCGCACCGCCAGTTGCCGCGCCGTCAGCCAGCCGCCCAGCTGCTCGGCCAGGCGCCGCGCCACGGCCAGCACCGCGTCGGTGTGTTCGAGGTATTCCATCAGCTCGATGCGGCGCTCGAAGCGCGGCGGCGGCTCGATCCAGCGATGCAGTTCGGGCGACTGGCCATAGGCCGCGTCCAGCGCCTGCAGCAGGTCGGGCGCGCTGCGCCGTTGCAGGCCGGCGCGCGGCAGGGCGCGCAGGTCGGCCAGGGTGTGGCAGCCGATGTCGTTGAGCCAGTCCAGGCGCGGCCGGGCCTGGGGCAGCAGGGCCACGGGCAGGGCGTCGAGCCGGCGCGCCAGCGTGCGCGGGGTGAGCACCCGGCGCGGCGGCCGGCGTCCGCCGCGGTGCGCCAGCAGCCAGGCGCCGGCGGCGGTGGGCGCCATGCCCAGCGACACGCGCAGGTCCAGCGCGGCCAGCGTGGCGGCCACGCGCCGGTGTAGCGCGCGCGGTCCGCGGAAGAACAGCAGGCTGGCGCCGACGTTGAGCAGCACGGTGTTTGCGTCCGCCAGCGCGACCTCGGGGGTGTATTGCAGCAGCGCCAGCGCCGCGCCCTGCAGGGTGTCGGCCTCGGCCACCGGGTCGCGCGCCAGCAGTTCGACCTCGGGCGCGATGGCGGCCGCGCCGCCGCGGCGCATGCCCGCGCGCACGCCGGCCTGGCGCGCGGCGGGCGTGAGGGCGGCGACGCGTTCCTGGTCGAGGACCGCGTAGGCCTGCGCCTCAAGCGGCCAGTGCGGGCGCAGTGCGTCCAGCGGCAGGCAGCGCAGGCAGGCGGCGATCCAGAGGCGCATGGCGGGTGGGCGCCAGGATGCCGGGCTCCAGGCCCACGTACAGCGGGGCCTCGCAGACCGGTCCGCGGCGCTTGAGGATATGGACGGACAGCCCGCCCGGCGCGGGCGCGAGCGCCAGGCGCAAGGGGGCGGGGGTGGCGTGCTGCGCCGCGCTGGCCGGGCGCAGGGCGACGAACAGCAGGTCGCTGGCCTGGGCCGCCAGGTGCAGCCGGCGCAGCGATTCGGGGCGCACGTGCGGCAGCCAGCAGAGCAGGGCGCCGCAGCTGCCGTTTTTCAGGATCTGCTCGGCGGCCCAGAGGGCGTCCAGCGGTTTTTCGGGGGCGACCCAGAGCAGTTGGCGCGGGTCGAGCCGCCAGCTCATCCAGCTGGTGATGTGCGGCGCGTGCGGCGGCTGCACCAGGGCGATGGGGCGGCGCGTTTCCAGTTGCGCCAGGGCCGGGCGCAGCAGGCGGATTTCACCGATGCCGGGTTGCGGCGCCAGCAGCTCGATCAGCGAGCCCAGCGGCCAGCCGCCGTCCGGCAGCTCGGCCGACAGGGCGGCGTGGCCGGTGGGCAGGCTGCGGGCGGCGCCGCGCGCCAACTGGGTGGCGCGCCACAACGCGGGATGGATCTGTTCTGGCGACGGCATGGCGGGCGGACGACCCGGTTTTTCCTGGGTGAAGATTCGGTGGGCGGCGGCACGGCCGGGCGGAGAGGGCGCCTGGCCGGAATCGCTTATTGCTGTATGAATATACAGTATTTTACCCGACCCGGAAGGCACCGGATGTATCCGCCAATTGCACCGTATTGGTGCGCGCCGCAAGGCCCGCCTCGAGGCACGATGCGCCGTCGCCACCCCCGCCACGCCCCTGGAAGGGGCCGGTCATTAACCCGTGCAGGGCTTGGCACGCTTCCTGCTTCTGTCCCCATGTCACCGTCTCCTCACGCAACAACGTCCAACAAAAGGAGTGCTGAACATGGCCCATCAACCGGAAAGAATCGTCGAACTGTCGCGCCGCGTCGAGCGCATTTCGAACGAGAAGATCGAGAGCATCGTCGATATCAACCAGCAGGCCAAATACCTGTCGCTGAACGCGCGCATCGAGGCCGCGCGCTCGGGCGAGGCGGGGCGCGGTTTCGCGGTGGTGGCCAACCAGGTGCAGTACGTGTCCGAGCAGATCACCGGCATCGCCGACGCGCTCAAGGAAGAGTTGGCCGGGTCCATCGCCGACCTGATCCGCATCGGGGAAAACACCTTGCACGAGATCCGCGGCTACGAGGGCCGCCGCCTGGGCGACCTGGCGCTGAACATGATCGAGACCATGGACCGCAACCTGTACGAGCGTTCCTGCGACGTGCGCTGGTGGGCGACGGATTCGTCGGTGGTGCGGGCCTTGCAGGAACCCGGCGCCGACAGCGCCCGCCACGCCAGCGGCCGGCTGGGCGTGATCCTGGACAGCTATACGGTCTACCTGGACCTGTGGGTGGCCGATGCGCAGGGGCGGGTGGTGGCCAACGGCCGTCCCGACCGCTATCCGCAGGCACGCGGCGCCAACGTCAGCCAGGCCGAATGGTTCCGGCGCGGGATGGCCACGGCCGACGGCGGCGAGTACGTGGCCATGGACATCGACAGCGAGCGCCTGCTGGACGGCGCCCACGTCGCCACCTACGCCACCGCGATCCGGCGCGATGCCGACAAGCAGGGCGAACCGCTGGGCGTGCTGGGGGTGTTCTTCGACTGGAGCCAGCAGGCCGACAGCATCGTCAGGTCGGTGGGATTGTCGGAAGAGGAGTGGGCGCGCACCCGCTGCCTGCTGGTCGACAGCCGCCAGCGCGTCATCGCCGCCTCGGACGGCCCCGTGTCGCTGAAGGAGCGCTACGTGCTGCGCCACGACGAGCGGCCGCGCGGCTACTACGAAAACGCCGATCGCGGCCTGGTGGGGTTCTCGCTGACGCCGGGTTATGAAACCTACGCCGGCCTGGGCTGGTACGGCGTCATCGCGCAGCGTCCGCGCGACAGCTTCGAATAGGGGCGGCGCCGACGGGACGGCAGGAGGGGGGGCGGGGGCGCGGCTCAGGATGCGCCCCGGTCCGCGAGGCCCCTGCTGTCAGGCCCGCACGCTCCGGCCCGCGCGCTCGGGGCCGCGCGCTCGGGGCCGCGTGCTCAGGCCCGCCGCTCAGGTCCGCGCGGCCTGGCCGGCGGCTACCGGTTCGTCCTGCGGCACGCCCGCCGCGCGGTCGGCCTCGAAGCCGTAGAACTGCATGTCCTGGTAGCGGATCCAGCGCGACTTTTTCACCAGCCGGTGGCCGATCCAGAACGCCAGGAACAGCGGGATCGCCAGGTAGGTCGAGACCACCCCGATCCAGTCGATGCGCTCGTCCAGGAAGGCCTGGTAGTTCTGGCCCAGCGTGACGAGCAGGCACAGCACGAAGGCAAACAGCGGTCCGAACGGGAACAGCCCGGCCTTGTAGGGCAGGTTGGCGGTGTCGTAGCCGTGCTTGATATAGCCCTGGCGGAAGCGGTAGTGGCTGACGGCGATGCTGAGCCAGACGATGAACTCGGTCATGCCGGCGAAATTCAGCAGCCAGATGTAGACCGCCTTGGGGCTGTAGACCACGCTGAACATGCACAGGCAGGCCAGCGCGGTGGTGGCCAGCAGCGCGTACAGCGGCACGCCGTTGCCGGTCAGGCGCTTGAACACGGCCGGGGCCTGGCCCTCGACCGCCATGTTGAACAGCATCCGCGTGGCGGCGTACATGCCCGAATTGCCGGCCGACAGCACCGAGGTCAGGATCACCGCGTTCATCACGGTGGCCGCCGACAGCAGCCCGGCGTGCTGGAACACCAGCGTGAACGGGCTGACGGCGATGTCCTCGACCTCGTTGCGCAGCAGCTGCGGGTCGGTATAGGGGATCAGCAGGCCGATGATCAGGATCGCCAGCACGTAGAACAGCAGGATGCGCCAGAACACGTGGTTGATGGCGCGCGGCACGTTGCGGCGCGGGTTCTCGGATTCGCCGGCGGCCACGCCGACCAGTTCGGTGCCCTGGAACGAATAGGCCACCACCATGGCCACCCCGACCCAGGTGGCGGCGTTGCCGACGAAGGGCGCGTCGCCCACGGTCCAGTTGCGCACGCCGACCGGCGCGTCGCTGTGGATGATGCCCACCAGCATCGCCAGGCCCAGCACGATGAAGCACAGCACCGCCACCACCTTGATGATGGCGAACCAGTACTCGGCCTCGCCAAAGCTGCGCGCCGAGAAGGCGTTCAGGCCGAAGGTCAGCGCCAGGAAGGCGACGCTCCAGATCCAGCCGGGGGTATCGGGGAACCAGTACGCCATCACCAGTTGGGCGGCCACCACGTCCACCGCCACTACCGTGGCCCAGCTCAGCCAGAAGTTCCAGCCCAGCGCGAAGCCGAAGCCGCCGTCCACGTAGCGCGAGGCGTAGGTGCAGAAGGAGCCCGACACGGGCATGAAGGTGGCCAGTTCGCCCAGGCTGGTCATGATGAAATAGACCATCAGGCCGATCAGCAGGTAGACCGTGAGCGCGCCGCCCGGGCCGGCCTGGGCGATGGCCGCGCCCGAGGCGATGAACAGGCCGGTGCCGATGGCGCCGCCCAGGGCGATCATGGTCAGGTGGCGCGCCTTGAGCACGCGATGCAACTGGTTCTTGCCGGCCGGCGGGGTTCCCGAGTCTGTCGTCGGTGTTTTCATGGAATGCACAGGTTGATGCAAAGCCCCGCGCCGACCGCGAACGCCCCTGAGCGCCTTGTGGACACCGGGGGCAGGAGCCGGCCCGGGGGGGCGCTTTGCCTAGGATTGCGTATGACGGGCATTTTACAATGGGGCCATCCAGTGCCTGTCCGGAGCCGTAGCATGGCCACTTCTTCCCCCGCGTCCCCCCACGAAATCGAATTCCTGCCCGAGCCCGGCACCGAGGTGCGGCAGCTGTTCATCCTGCTGCATGGCGTCGGCGGCACGCCCGCCAACCTGGTGCCGCTGGCCGAGGCGGTGCGCGCCGCCTTTCCCGCGTCGGCGGTGCTGATTCCCGAGGGCTTCGAGCCCTTCGACGGCGGCGGCGCGGGCCGTCAATGGTTCTCGGTGCGCGGCGTGTCCGAGGACAACCGGCCCGAGCGCGTGGCCCACGCCCTGCCGCCGCTGGAGGCCTACGTGAAGGCGGCCCAGGCCCGCTTCGGCCTGTTGCAGTCCGACACCGCGCTGGCCGGCTTCTCGCAGGGCGCCATCATGGCGCTGGAACTGGTGCAGGCGCACGACGGCATGGCCGGCCGCGTGATCGCCTTTTCGGGCCGCTACGCGCAACTGCCCAAGGCCGCGCCGCAGTACACCACGCTGCACCTGCTGCATGGCGCCGACGACCCGGTCATGCCGGTGGCCTTGATCCAGGCCGCGCAGGCGCGGCTGGACGAGCTGCATGGCGATTCCACCATCGACGTGGCCACGCACGTCGGCCACGAACTGCATCCGGCGCTGATCCAGCGCGCCATCGTGCGGCTGCAGACCTGCGTGCCGCTGCGCAGCTGGGAAGCGGCGCTGGGCCTGAACCAGTCGCCGCCCGACGGCACCACGCTGCATTGAAGGCGCGCGACGCCGGTATTTGCGGATACCATGTCGGCCTGATCAATTCCGCCGCTGAATCCCATCGGCTGAGCCTGCCCGGATGAGCCCCGCCAAATCCCCCGCCGCCGCGCGCGACGCCGATCCGGTCGGCGGCGCGCAGAGCATCTTCCGCGTGCTGCGCATCCTCAAGTACGTGGGCGCCGCGCCCGCGCGCGGGGTCGGCCTGACCGACGTGGCGCGCGACCTGGGCCTGACGCCGCCCACCGCGCACCGCATGCTGTCGGCCCTGCTGCAAGAGGGCTTTCTGGCGCTCAATCCCAAGCTCAAGACCTACAGCCTGGGCCGCGAGTCGTACATCCTGGGGCTGGCGGCCGAAAGCCGCCACGGCATCAAGGCGATCGCCGAATCGGCGGTGCTGCGGCTGGCGCAATCGACCGGCGACACCAGCTTCCTGTCGGTGCGTTCGGGCCACGAGGCGGTCTGCGTCGACCGCAAGACGGGCGATTTCCCCATCAAGATCCTGACGCTGGAGGTCGGCCACCGCCGGCCGCTGGGCGTGGGGGCGGGCAGCCTGGCGCTGCTGGCGTTCCTGCCGAACGACGACATCGAGCGGGTGCTGGCGCGCTACGACGCCTCGGCCGCGCCCGACCTGCCGTCCACCGCCATGCTGCGCGAGGACATCGCCGCGGCCCGCAAGAATGGCTATGCGCTTAACCCGGGGCGCATCATCCCGGACATGCTGGGAGTGGGCGTGCCGGTGTATGACCGCGAGCAGCACGTGGTGGCCGCGCTCAGCGTGGCCGCGATCCGCTCGCGGCTGTCTGGGGCGCGGTTGCAGGAAGTGGTCGCGGCGCTGCAACGCGCCGCCACGGAACTGGGCGCGGAGCTGGCGCCGCGTCCGGCCTGACGCGCGGCGCGATCGCGCGCGTCCTGGATCCGGGCTATCCGACAGGCATCGGACCGATCGGGAGCTGGCCGGCGGGCGGCGCGTCCTGGGTCCGCGCCGGCGCCGGCCGGCCTGCTACGCCGGCTATCGCCCCGCGCAGGACTTGCCGCCGTCCACCGGCAGGCACACGCCGGTGATGTACTTCGCTTCATCGCTGGCCAGGAACAGCGCCGCGTGCGCCACGTCCCAGGCGTCGCCCATGCGGCCCATCGGGCTGGCGGCGTGGCGGCGCCGGCGCATTTCCTCCACGTCCTCGAACTGGCCCGCGATCTGGGTGTAGATCAGCGGCGTGTCCATCACGCCCGGCAGCACCGCGTTGACGCGGATGTTGTCGGGCGCGTAGCGCACCGCCAGCGCCCGGGTCAGGTGGTTCAAGCCGGCCTTGGCGGCGTAGTACGAGGTGTACGGGTAGGTGTTGACCTGGATCGAGGCCAGCGACGAGATGTTGACGATGCTGCCGCCACCCTGGGCCAGCATCACCGGCAGCACGTGCTTGCAGGTCAGGAACACGCCGGTCAGGTTGGTGTCCATGACGCGGTGCCAGCTGTCCTCGCTGGCCTCGATCGGGTCGCCCATCTCGGTGATGCCGACGTTGTTGTGCAGCACGTCAATGCGGCCGGCCTCGGCCTGCATGGCCCGCACCGCCGCCAGGATCTGCGCGCTGTCGGTCACGTCGGCCGCCAGCGCGGTGCAGCGGCCGCCTTCCTCGGCGATGATGCGGCGGGTTTCCTCGGCCGAATCGGCGCGCAGGTCGACCGCGAACACGTGGGCGCCTTCGCGGGCATAGAGCGCGGCGGCGGCGCGGCCGTTGCTCCAGCCCGGGCCGGACGAACCCGCGCCGAACACCAGCGCGGTCTTGCCTTGCATGCGCTGGCCCATGTCAGTCCACCGAGATGTGCGCGAACTCGGCCACCTTCTTCCACTTGGCCACGTCTTCCTTGATCATCGCGGCGAAGGCTTCCGGCTTGTCGGCCACCACGTAGGCGCCCACGCCAGCGTACTTGGCCTGCACCTCGGGGTCGGCCAGCGCGCGGCGCGAGGCCTCGCCCAGCTTGGCCAGGATCGGCGCGGGCAGCCCGGCCGGGGCCAGCAGGCCGTTCCACATCTCGGCGTCATACGTTGGCAGGCCGACCTCGGCGAAGGTGGGCACGTCGGGCAGTTGCGGCAGGCGCTTGCGCGCGGCCACCACGATGGCGCGCAGGCTGCCGGACTGGATGTGCGCCATGGACGAGGCCGCCGTGTCCCACAGGATCGGCACCTGACCGGCGATGACGTCATTGAGCGCCGGGCCGGTGCCGCGATACGGCACGTGCATCATGTCCAGCCCCGACAGCGACTTGTAGTACTCCATCGCCATGTGGGTGGCGCCGCCGTTGCCCGACGAGGCATACGAATACTTGCCCGGCGCGCCCTTGATCAGCGCCACGAAGGACGCGTAGTCCTTGGCCGGGAAGTCCTTGTTGACCACGATCACGCCCGGCACGCGGATGATCTGCGTGACCGGGGTGAAGTCCTTGACCGCGTCGTACGGCAGGTTCTTGTAGACCGCCGAGTTGGTGCCGTTGGTGCTGGAGGTGCCCAGCAGCAGCGTGTAGCCGTCGGCCGGCGCGCTGGCCACGGCGCGCGAGCCGACCGTGCCGCCGGCGCCGCCCCGGTTCTCGACCACCACGGGCTGGCCGATCTGCTTGCCCAGCGCCTCGGCGAAGATGCGGCCGACCACGTCCGAGGTGCCGCCGGGCGGGAAGGGCACGATCAGGCGGATCGGGCGGTCGGGATAGTTGCTCTGGGCGCCGGCGGACGGCGCCAGCACGGTGGCCAGGGCGGCGGCCGCCACGGTCAGCCAGGTACGGATCTTCATGGGTTGTCTCCTCGCTTGGGATGTCTGTGTTGTTATCCAGGCTCAGGCGATGCGATCGCCCGGCTTGATCTTGGCGGCGCGGCTGTCCACGCCGGGCAGCATGTGCGCGGGGTCGCGCGTCACCACCACGTCCAGCACGGTGGGGCGGTCCTTGCAGGCGTAGGCGGCGGCCAGCGCGGCGGGAATCTCGGCCGGGTCCTCCACCCGGATGCCGTTGCAGCCCAGCGCCCGCGCCACGTTGGCGTAGTTGGTCTCGGCCAGGTCGGACGACTGGTAGCTGCCGCTGCCGTACATCAGGTGCTGCAAGGCCTTGATATAGCCCGAGGCGGCATTGTTGACCACCACCAGGGTGAAGGCCAGGCCCATGCGCACGGCGGTTTCCAGTTCGCCCAGCGACATGTTGCAGCCGCCGTCGCCGGTCAGGCTCACCACCTGCCGTCCGGGCGCGGCGGCGGCCGCGCCGATGGCGCCGGGGATGCCGTAGCCGATCGACGCGAAGCCCCGGTCCGGCACGAAGCCGCGCCCGGCGCGCTTGGTGTCGAACAGCAGGCCGCCCCAGTGCGCGGCGAAACCGCCGTCGGCCACCAGCACGCCGTCGGCGGGCAGGCTGGCGTTGATCTCGTGCATCAGGCGCGCCATGCCGATGGGCCGGTCGGCCGAGGTCAGCTTGGCGCGCACCGATTCGCGCCAGGTGTGCATCGCCTGGCCGACTTCGGCGGCGTAGCCTTCCCGGCGGGCGCTGCCGTTATCGGGCTGGGCGGCCAGGGCCTGGTCCAGCTCGGCCAGCGTGGCGCGGGCGTCGCCCCACAGCCGCAGCGCCGGCGTGGTGGTGCGGTCGAATTCCTCGGCCACGATGTCCAGGTGGATGATGGGCGCGCCGGTGGCCAGCAGGTCATAGCGGCGCGTGGCCACTTCGCCCAGCTTGCAGCCCACCACGAACAGACAGTCGGACTTGGCGATCAGGTCGTTGGCGATGCGGCTGTAGCGGCCGAACAGGCCCGCGTTCAGCGGATCGTCGCAGGCGATGGCGCCCTTGCCGCTCATGGTGTGGGCGACCGGAATGTTGTAGCGCCGCGCGAAATCCTGCACCGCCTCGGCGGCGTCGCTGATGTGCACGCCGCCGCCGCACAGCATCAGCGGGCGGTCGGCGCCGGCCAGCATGGCGGCGGCCTGCGCCAGGGCGTCGGCATCCGGGCGGCAGCGCAGCGCGGGCGCGCGGCGGTAGGTCTCGCTGGCGTGGAAGGCGGCGGCGTCGAACGCGTGGAGTTCATGCGCGATGTCCTCGGGCACGTCCAGCACCACCGGGCCGGGCCGGCCGCTGGTGGCGACCGCGAAGGCGCGCCGCACCAGTTCGGGAATGCGCTCGATCTTCTCGACCCGCAGCACGTCCTTGACCACGGGGCGCAGCACTTCCAGCTGGCGCGCTTCCTGCGTCATGTTCTTCCACGAATGCATGCGGTGCGAGTCGCCCACCAGCGCCACCATGGCGGTGCCGGCGTTGTAGGCCTCGGCCAGGCCGGTGACCAGGTTGGTGGCGCCGGGGCCGAGGGTGGCGTCGCACACGGCGGGGCGGCCGCTGACCTTGGTGTAGGCGTCGGCGGCGAACACCGCGCAGCGTTCGTCGTTGATCAGGTTGTGGTTCAGCTTCAGGCGCCGCACCGCGTCGTAGAACGGCAGCAGCTGGAAGCCGCCCATGCCGAACATCAGGCCGACGTCATGCGCCGCGAACATGCGGGCGATGGCTTCGCCGCCGGTGATTTCAAGGGTTTCCGACATGCGGGGAATGCTCCAGGTGGGTTGCGCGCCCGGCCAGCAGGGCGTCGATAAAGGATTTCAGGGGGGCGCCGATGCGGCAGCCGAGTTCGCGGGCGCGGGCGTTGGCGCACGACACCACGCCGTCCTCGTAGCAGGAGCGCGCGTCGCCGATGCGGGCGCTGTGGGCCGACACGGTCAGCGCCGCGATGCCGCGCTGCTGCAACAGGGGCAGGCGGCCGATGCCGGCGCTGTCCTTGCCGATGCCGGCGTCGTTGAAGGTCACCAGCCAGGGGCGGGGACGCACGCCGTCGGTGGCCAGGCCCGCCAGCCGTTCGCCGTGCGAGGCGGTGACGGCGATCAGGCCGTCGTCGGCCGGCTCCAGCAGCGAGACCGAGTCGGCGCCGATCACGCGCGGCGTGCCGTCCTCGGCCGTGGCCAGGACGGTGCGGGCCTCGTGGCGCGGCGCCGGCCAGGTCGGCGCCATGTCGGCATCGGCCAGCCGCCGCGCGGCCTGCGCCACGGCCATGCCGGGCCGGCAGCCGAGCGCATGGGCCAGGCCGTTGACGTGGCTGATGATGCCGTGGCGCGCCATGTCGGCGCCGTCGCCGATGCGGCAGCTGCGGTAGTCGGCGGTGGCGGCGGCCACGCCCCATTGCTGCAGTTCGTCCAGCCCGGCGATGCCGGCCTGTTGCCAGCCGACGCCGGCATCGTTCAGCACCACCGCGCGCACCCGGCCGCGGGCGGCGCAATAGGCGGCGTAGCTGCCGCCATGGGAGCCGGCGATCACCACGCGGCCGGCGTCTTCGGCGCGCAGCTTGGTGATGCTGTCCATGACGCGGGCGGGTTCGGTGTTGTTCTGTTCTTCCATATTATGGATGTTTGTCTTGATTCCTGGGGGCGAGACGGGAGGCCGCCGGGAAATCGATCTGTCTCTGCTTGAATTGGAATAATGGTGTGAGGCTGATTCTAAGAGGCCATGGGCGGCGCCAACAATCCTGTCTCCATATTGTGGAAGCTATTTGAAAATGAGGGGGTGGCATCCATCGGGGAGGCAGGCGGGCCGACGCGGGGCAACGGTGCGTGGCATGGCCGCGGCTCGCGGGCGCGGCGCGATCCATGCGAAGGAGGGAGGGGGAAGGGCGCGCAGTCCAGGGAGGCGGGCGCGTTGGCCCGTTCGGGGAGGACGGCGCCAAGCGCCGGAGGGAAACAACAGCCGGGCGGCAGCCTGGCCGCCCGGGTATCGCCTGCCGCGTCTACTTTTCCCAGCCGCCGCCCAGCGCCAGGAACACGGCGATCTGGTCGTTGCTGAGTTCGGCCTGGCCGGCGGCCAGCGCGCTTTCATTGCTGGCCAGCGTGCGTTCGGCGTCGAGCACCGTCAGGTAGTCGGTCTTGCCGTACTGGAACAACTGGCGCGCCTGCGACGCGGCCTGCGCCGCCTGGTCGCGCGCCGCTTGCAGCGCCGCCTGGCGATCGAGCTGGCGCGCGTACACCACCAGCGCGCTCTCGGTTTCGCGCAGCGCATTCAGCACCGAGGCGTCAAAGCGCGCCACGGCGGCCTTGGTGTTGGCCTCGGCCTCTACGATGCGCGCCTGCACCGCGCCGGTGTTGGGCAGCGTCCACGAGATCAGCGGGCCGACGCTCCAGCTGAAGGTGCCGCGATCGCCGAACATGGCGGCCGGCCCGCCCGAGGCGCCGGACAGGCCCAGCGTGATCTTGGGATACAGGTCGGCCGTGGCCACGCCGATGCGCGCGGTGGCGGCGGCCAGCGCGCGTTCGGCCTGGCGGATGTCGGGACGGCGGCGCAGCAGCGCGGCGCCATCGCCCACCGGAATCGTCTGGCTCAGTTGCGGCGCGGCGGCGCATTGCAGCAGCGTGGTCGGAATCTCGGCCGGGGTCTGGCCGGTCAGCGCCGCCAGCCGGTACAGCGCGGTGCGTTGCTGCGCCTGGAATGGCGGCAGGCCGGCGCGCAATTGTTCCAACTGGCTGCGCGCGCGGGTCACGTCCAGCGCCGTGCCGCGGCCGGCGCGTTGCAGGCGGCTGACGGCGTCCAGCGATTCCTGCTGCACTTTCACCGAATGCTCGGCCGAGGCCAGTTGCATGCCGGCCGAACACAGGTTGGCGTAGGCGCGGGCGGTTTCGGCCGCCACGGTGACGCGGGTGGCGTCATAGGCGGCCTGGGCCGCCTGCGCATCGGCGCCGGCCGCTTCCACGGCGCGCCGGATCTGGCCGAACAGGTCCACCTGGTACGACATGCTGGCGCCGGCCGAGTACGACCAGCGGTTGGGCGGATCGATGCCGGGCGCCAGTTCCTGGATGCCGGAGACGTGGCCGAAGGTGGGCGAGGCGTTCACGCCCAGGCTGGGCTGCTGCTGCGCCTCGGTCTCGCGCACGGCGGCCTGGGCGCGTTCGAGGTTGGCGCTGGCCACGCGCAGGTCGGTGTTGGCGGCCAGGGCCTTTTCCACCAGGCCGTCCAGCACCGGATCGTTGTACAGCCGCCACCAGTGGCCGGGCACCTGGTCGCGCTGGAACACGCCTTCCCGCGCCTCGGCGAATGGCGCCTGCGCGCCTGGCCGGGCGGCGGCCGCGTCGGCGGGCACCTGGTAGTCAGGGCCCACGGCGGCGCAGCCGGCCAGCGCGGCGGACAGCATCAGCGGCAGGAGGAATCTGGTGTTCATGGCGGTTACGGCTTGGCGTTGTCTAAGTGGTTGACGGGTGGGTGAAAACGCACGCTCAAGAGGGTTGGCGCGCGTCGGTCCGGGTCTGCGCGGGCGCGGCGGCGGCGCCGACCGCGACGGTGGCGGTCTGGCCGGCCACCAGGCGCACGCCGGCGGGGACTTCGTCGATCTTCACGCGCACCGGGATGCGTTGCGCCAGGCGCACCCAGTTGAAGGTCGGGTTGACGTTGGGCAGCAGGTTGGCGCCGGTGCTGCGGTCGCGGTCGGCAATGCCCAGCGCGATGCTCTCGACGTGGCCGCGGATCTGGCGGTTGTCGCCCATCAGCGTGACGGTGACGGGGTCGCCCTCGTGGATGCCGGGCAGCTTGGTTTCCTCGAAATAGCCTTCGACGTAGAACGAGCTGGCGTCGACCAGCGCCATCACGCCGCGCCCGGCGCTGGCGTACGAGCCGGCGCGCAGGTCGAGGTTGGTGACGCGGCCGTCGGTCACGGCCAGCACGCGGCTGCGCTCCAGGTTCAGGCGCGCGGTGTTCAACTGCACCTCGGCCTGGGCCAGCGCGGCCTCGGTCTGCTGCAGCTTGGTCTGGCTCTGTTCCAGCGCCTCGGCGGCCACCAACTGGCCCAGCGAGCGGTTGCGCTTGGCGTCGCGCAGCGCCTGTTCGCGCGCCACCTGTTGCGAACGCACGGACGCTTCGGCCTGGTCGTAGGCCAGCTGGAAGCGCGCGCGGTCGATCTCGAACAGCACGTCGCCGGCCTTGACGTCCTGGTTGTCGTGCACCGGCACGGCGGTCACCAGGCCGGACACGTCCGGCGCCACCTGCACCACGTAGGCCTTGACGCGGCCATCGCGGGTCCAGGGCTCGACTTCATAGTGCACCCACAGCTGCCAGCCGGCGTAGACGGCGGCCGCGACCACGGCGGCGGTCACCGCGAATTTGCCGATGGCGGCGGGGCGCAGGGCATTGGGGAGTTTCATACCTATCTCTGCAGAAAATAAGGGGAAATCAGGGAGACGCCATACAGCAGCACGATGAACAGCGCCAGGTCGAACAGCGCCGGGTGCCACACCAGGCGATACAGCCCGGCGCGCGCCAGCACGCGGCGCACGGCCCAGGCCACGCCCAGGGTGACCACGCCCAGCACCAGCAGCCAGGGGAAGTAGATACCGTAGAGATTGAATTCGCCGATCATGGTGTTTCCAGCGTGGGATGGGCGGGTTGGTAATCGGCCGCGTCGGGGAAGAAGGCGCGGCGCAGGCCCACCAGGGCCACCACGGCGCGGTCGCGCGCGGCGACGGTGCCGGGCGTGGCGCTGACGCTGGCCAGGGCTCGGTCGATCTGCGCCAGCATTTCCGGCGCCTTGTCGCCGCCGCGCCAGGCCGAGCGTTGGCGGAAGAAGCGCGCCAGGCTGTCGAGCACCGGCGCGATGGTGGCGTCGGCCATGGGCAGGTGGCGGCGGGCGCGTTGCAGTTCGGTGATGTCGCGGCCCACGCGCAGGTCCTTGAGCGCGTCGGCCGCGACCAGGTCGTCGGGCCGCTTGGCCATGGCCAGGCGCGGCTGCAGCAGGCCGATGCGGTCGAGCATGCGGGCGGCATAGGTGTGGCGGGCCGGGGCGCGCGGCGAGCTGGCCAGCGTGGCCAGTTCGTTCCAGTTGGCGGCCTGGATGCGGCGCGCGCTCCAGTCGGCGCTGACGGTGCGGAAGATGGCGGCGATGATGGCGGCGGTGGCCACGCCCATGCACTGCGCCACCTGCGTGTCGATGAACGACACCAGGTCGGCGGTGTGGGTGTCCTGCAGCGCCATGGTGCCCAGGAAGCCGAACAGCACCGCCATGGCCTTGCCGGTGGAGGCCGGCCGCGCGATGAAGATGCCGAGCACGAAGGCGGTGGGCAGCATCGCCAGCGCCAGCATCTCGAACGAATGGATGGCCGGCATGATGCCCAGCAGGTACAGCGCCGACAGCGGGATCGAATACACCGTGTAGGTCAGGAACTGCATGATGCCCGGCACCGGGTTGTCCTGCGAGGCGAAGAAGCAGCTGAAGATGGCGGCCATCAGGGCGGCGGTGGCGCCGTTGCTCCAGGCCGTGCCGATCCAGAACAGGCAGACGACCGAGATGGCGACGCCGGCGGCGGCCGCCGACAGCAGCGCCATGCCGCGGTCGCGGTGCAGGGCGCGGCTGGGCGCGGTGCGGACGGGGGCGCGCGTGCCGCGCAGCGGCGCCCCGGCCAGGCCGGCGCGGATCTCGCGGCGCAGCGCCAGGCATTCGTCGTAGGTGTCGATCAGCTCGCGCAGCCGCGTCATCAGGCTGGCCAGCAGCGCGTCGCGCCAGCCGGAATGGCTGTCGATGGCGGGCGTCAGGCGCGAGACGGCGGCGCGCAACTGCACGGCGGTTTCGTGGGTGGCCTTGGCGCCGGCGTTGATCCATTCGGAGATGTCGGCCAGCACTTGCGAGACCGGCTCCGGCAGCGTCTGGCCATTGGCCTGCAGGGCGCGCATGCGGTCTTCGACGGCGGACACGGCGGGCGTGAGCGCGGCGATCTGGTCCTGCATGGCGCGCACCGCGCCGGCGGTCCAGCGCAGGTTGCCGGTGTCGAACGGCACGTGGGTCGAGAGCAGGCGCAACTGGGTGATGTCGTTGGCCAGTTCGCGGCGGTCGCGGTCCTTTTGTTCAGTGGTCTTGCCGCTCAGGGTGTCGTGGATCCAGAGCTTGGCGTCGCGCACCGCCTTGTCCAGCTGCAAGGTCAGGGCGGGCGCCAGGCCGCGCGGCAGCACGATGCTGTGGACCAGCGTGGCGCAGACGATGCCCAGGCTGATTTCCTCGACCCGCGCCAGCGCGGTGTCGAACACCTGCGACGGATCGGTGACGCTGGGAAAGCCGATCATGGCGGCGGTGTAGCCGGCCAGCATGAAGAGATACGAGCGCGGCGTGCGGTCCAGCACCGACAGGTACAGGCAGAAGCCGACCCAGGCCACCATGGCGGCGGTCATGACGACGGGCGAATTGGACAGGCGCGGCACCATGTAGACGGTCATGGCCGAGCCGCAGAAGGTGCCGACCAGACGGTACAGCGCCTTCGAGCGCACCGCGCCCGACCAGGGCTGGGCCACGATGTAGGCGGTGGTCATGGCCCAGAACGGGCGCGGCAGGCCGATGCTGTACGAAAGATAGAGCGCCATGATGGCGCTCAGGTAGCTCTTGAGGGAGAAGATCGTCTCGCGGACGTTGGGCAGTTTCATGGCCGCGGGTCCTCCTGGGCCCCGGCGGCGCTGCGGCCCAGCGCGGCCTTGAGTGCGTCGAACACCCGCAGGCAGGCTTGCAGGTCGGCTTCGCTGACGCCGCCGAACAGGCGCCGGCGCAGTTCCACCAGCACGTCCTCGACCTGCTTGCGCAGGGCGTGGCCGGCGTCGGTCAGGTGCAGGGTCTTGGCGCGGCGGTCATGCGGGTCTTCGCGGCGTTCCATCAGGCCGGCGGCGACCAGTTGGTCAAGCACGCGCACCAGCGACGGGCCCTCGACCCCCAGCGCCTCGGCCAGCGCGCCCTGGCGCACCCCGTCGCCCAGCCGGCCGGCCAGGATCACGGGCCAGGCGGTGGCTTGCGACAGGCCGTAGTCGGCCAGGGCCTTGTCGGCGGCGCCGCGGTAGGCGCGCGACAGCACCATCAGGTTGGCAGTGGTGGCCATGAGTTGGGAGTCGGTGGGGGTGTCCATGGAAATCGATTGTATCCTATCTATTAGCTTACTATTAATTGAAAATGGCGAAGATCTCCATTGATTTTTTCAATCGGGAAAATCAGGGGCGGGTTTTCCGTGGATGGAAAGGCGGGGCGGCGAGGGGCGGCGTTGATGCGGCGGGGCGCGTCGTGCCGGGTGCCGGGCCCGCCGGGAGCCGGGCGTCATCTGGCGTCGGCATCGCCCATGTCTGCCGGGAAAACCGGCGAGCGGCATGCGTGGTCGCGCCAGGCGGCAAGCGCCTGCTGTCGCGCCGGCTCGCGGGGCGGCCAGGCTGGCCGCCCTGGGCGATCAACCGTTGCAGTCGGCCCAGCAATTGGGCGTTTCGTACAGGCGCACGCGGGTCAGGCGCAGGTCGGCGCCGTAGTGGCCGTGGTAGTGCGGCGCGAGGATCTCGAAGATGATGGCGGCCAGGTTTTCAGCGGTGGGGATGCGGTCCAGCACCACGGTCTTGTGGTCGGGCATCGAGTCGAGGAAGCCGCGCACGGCGGTGTCGCCTTCATACACCAGGAAGGCGTGGTCCCAGACGTCGACGATATGCGTCTTGGCGATGCGCTTGATGTCGGCGAAGTCCATCAGCATGCCGTTGTCGGATTCGCCCGGGGCCTGGACGACGTCGCCGGTCAGGGTGATTTCGAGCACGTAGCGATGGCCGTGCAGGTTGCGGCACTGGCTGCGGTGGTCGGGAATGCGGTGGCCGGCGTCGAATTCAAGCCTGCGGGTCACGGAAATCATGGAATGCCTATGTATTTATGGGTCTGCAGGCTCAGGCGCCATTGCGGGTGCTGCATGCAGTATTGGACGGCCTGTTCGGTGTTGGCCAGGCGGGCGGGGCCGTCCATGGGTTGCAGGAAGAAGTGGTCGAAGTCCAGGTGTTCGAAGCGCGGGGGCAGGGCGTTGGCCTGGGGGTAGACCAGCTTGAGTTCGTTGCCGCGTTCGATGACGACGGGGGCGGTGCCTTTGGGGCTGACGCAGATCCAGTCGATGCCGGGGGGCGGCTGGACGGTGCCGTTGGTTTCGATGGCGACGGTGAAGCCGCGGGCGTGGACGACGGCCAGCAGGGCTTCGTCCAGTTGCAGCAGGGGTTCGCCGCCGGTGAAGACGATGTAGCGGTTGGCGGTGTCGGGGCCCCAGGCGGCTTCGATGGCGTCGGCGAGCAGCTCGGGGGTGGCGAATTTGCCGCCGCCGTCGCCGTCGGTGCCGATGAAGTCGGTGTCGCAGAAGGTGCAGGCGGCGCTGGCGCGGTCGCTTTCGCGGCCGCTCCAGAGATTACAGCCCGCGAACCGGCAGAAGACCGCCGCGCGGCCTGCGTGGGCGCCTTCGCCTTGCAGGGTTTTGAAGATTTCTTTGGCGGTGTAGGTCATGGGGGAGTGGCGCTGGGCGGCGCGCCAGGGAGGGGCAAAAGGGCGTTATTTTAGTCGGTCTTGGTTGCGGGGGGCTGGGATGTCCTTGATGTCGTGGGCTTTTTCTCGTTTGTTGGGGCGGTTGCGTGACGTTGCCGGGGGCTTCGTAGGTCGCCCTGGGCGCGGGCGGGTCGGGAGGCGGGCGCCCACGATTGCGGTCCGGAGCGTTCGCTCCGGACTGCCCCTGCGTCATCCTCGTTGCCGCCTGACGGCGGCTGCCTGCGGATTCCCTCGGGCGCATCGAGGTTGCCCGCCTCCCGACCCGCCCGCGCCCAGGGCTGCGAATGTCTGGGGGCGTGGCGCTGCGGGGCTTCAGGGTTCTGGAGAGTCTTGCCGGGCCCGCCTGGAGTGGCCGCGCGGGCGGCCGCTCCAGGCATACGCGGTGTGGGGTGTTGGGCGGGGTTCGCTGGCGCGCAGGCGTGGCGGATGCGCGACGGGGGGGAGCGGATCTGGGTGGGACGGTGGTTGGGGGGCTGTTGCCGGATGTGCTTGCGCCACGAGGGGGGGGTGTGAGGGATTTTCACGCCATGGGGTGGGGGGAGCGGAGGGTTTATCGCCTGGCGAAGGCTTATATACTCTCGCGCTATGTTTCATGTTCAAGATTCTCTCTATATCGACGAGCGCGAGATTGAGTTCTCGATGATCCGGGCGCAGGGCGCGGGCGGGCAGAACGTCAACAAGGTGTCGAGCGCGGTGCATCTGCGGTTCGATGTGCGGGCGTCGTCGTTGCCGGCGGATATCAAGGATGCGTTGTGCGCGATGAGCGACCATCGCATTTCCAAGGAGGGGGTGATCGTCATCAAGTCGCAGTCGTTCCGCAGCCAGGACAAGAACCGGGCGGAGGCGATCGAGCGGCTGGTGAACATGGTGCGGGCGGCGGCGAAGGTGGAGAAGCCGCGGCGGGCGACGAAACCGACGCGGGCGTCGCAGCGGCGGCGGGTGCAGCGCAAGGTGCTGCATGGCGAGGTGAAGCGGTTGCGCGGGCGGGTGCAGGGGGAGTGAGGGGCCCTCGGATTCCGAAGAAGGCCCCTCGGCCGGCAGGGGTATAACGATATATCGGGATGTCTCGATATATGATTCGATAAATTGCGATATTTCAATATGACGACCACTGCTGCCCCCGCCACCGAGGCCACCACGGAGATCGATGTCGACGCCATTCTCAAGGCGTTGGCCAATCCCGTGCGCCGCGAGATTTTGGGGTGGTTGAAGACGCCGCAGGCGCACTTCGAGGAGCGTCCGGGGCATACCTTCGAACACGGGGTGTGCGCGGGCCATATCGATGGGCGCTGCGGGCTGTCGCAGTCCACCGTGTCTTCGCACCTTGCGGTGCTGCAGCGCGCGGGGCTGATTTCGGCCACCAAGGTGGGGCAGTGGGTGTTCTTCCGTCGCAATGAACCCGTGATTGCCGCGTTCCTGCGGCAATTGAATCAAGACATGTAGCCTGCCGCCGCTACCCACGCCCGCCCGCCGGGCACGAGGATTGTTATGAGCCTGCTGTTCGAACCCTTGCAAGTGGGGGAACTCACCCTGCCCAACCGCATCATCATGGCCCCGTTGACGCGCCAGCGCGCCAGCGAGGGCCGGGTGCCGAACGACCTGATGGTCGAGTACTACGTCCAGCGCGCGTCCGCTGGCCTGATCCTGACCGAGGCCACCTCGGTGACGCCGCAGGGCGTGGGATATGCCGATACGCCGGGGCTGTGGTCGCAGGAACAGGTCAAGGGCTGGCGCAAGGTGACGTCGGCGGTGCACGAGGCCGGCGGCCGCATCTTCGCGCAGCTGTGGCACGTGGGCCGCATTTCGGACCCGGTGTTCCTCAATGGCGAACTGCCGGTGGCGCCGAGCGCGATCGCGGCCGGCGGCCATGTCAGCCATGTGCGTCCCAAGCGCGGTTATGTGGTGCCGCGCGCCCTCGAGACCGATGAGATCCCAGGCATCGTCGAGGCCTATCGCCGCGGCGCGCAGCTGGCGCAGGAGGCCGGTTTCGACGGCGTCGAAGTCCACGGCGCCAATGGCTATCTGCTGGACCAGTTCCTGCAGGACAGCACCAACCATCGCACCGACGGCTATGGCGGTTCGCTCGAAGCGCGCGCGCGCCTGATGCTGGAAGTAGTGGATGCTTGCGTCAGCGTGTGGGGGGGCGGCCGCGTCGGCCTGCACCTGTCGCCGCGTGGCGATGCCCACTCGATGGGGGATTCGGATCCGGCCACGACCTTCAACTACGTGGCGCGGGCGGCGCGCCGCCGTGGCCTGGCGTTCCTGTGCGCGCGCGAACATGAGGGCGCCGACAGCCTGGGGCCGCAGCTCAAGGAATCGTTCGGCGGCGTGTACATCGCCAACGAAGGCTTCACGCGCGAATCGGCCGAGGCGGCGATTGCCGCGGGCCGCGCCGACGCGGTGGCGTTCGGCGTGCAATTCATCGCCAATCCCGACTTGGTGCGCCGCTTTGCGCTGAACGCGCCGTTGAACGCGCCGGATTCGTCGACCTTCTACGCCTCGGGCGCGGCGGGCTACACCGACTATCCGGCCCTGGCGACGGCCTGAAGCGCCGCGCCGTTGCCGGCCACGACGGGTCGGCAGCGGCTTGGGCGTTTCAATGCAGCGCGGCGCGCATCGGGTAGGTGAACAGACCGTAGTGCGCCGCGTTCAGGCCCAGGTGGGCCAGCACCGCGGCCGCCAGGCCGCCGTGGCGGTAGGCCAGGCCGTACCCAACGCCGGCGATGCCGGCCAGCAGCATCCATTGCCAGCCGCCGGCATAATGCGCCAGCCCGAACAGCAGCGCGGCCACCAGCAGCGCGGCCGCGGCGCCCCAGGGGCGGCCGCGGCAGGCGCGCGTCAGCCGTTCCTGCACGTAGCCGCGGAACAGGGCTTCCTCGGCCAGCGTCACCAGCAGCGCATTGTTGATCAGCCATAGCCAGCCCGAGTCGGGCCACTTCGGCGCCCATCCCACCACCTCCAGCGCCAGGGCCAGCCCCAGGCAGGCCGCGATCGCGCCGGCGCACGCGGCCAGCGCCGCCGTGAGCGTGGCGCGCGCGCTGGCGCCGGCCATGGCGGGCGCGGCGACCAGCACCACCCAGAACGCCACCAGCGGCTTGTCCAGGTTCAGGTACATGGCGAAGGGCACGGCATCGGGCGTCAGCGCGGCGCGCGGGATGACCAGCGGGTTGTGGTAGCCGGGCAGCCAGTGCAGGAACAGCAGCACCGCCAGGATCAGGAACAGCGCATGGCCAGCGGCGCGAGCGGGCGCCGCCATGGTCGGCCGCGCCAGCACGGCGGCCAGCGCCAGCAACGCGGGCCAGGCCAGCGCCACGGGCTCGATGCCGCCCTGCGTCCAGGCCCAGGCATAGGCGAGCGCCAGTGGCAGCAGGGCCCAGCGGCGGGTGGCGGGTAGCCACAGCAGGACGGCGGCCAGGAACATCAGGGAGCCGGGAGAGGCGAGAGGCATGGTTCTTCCTGCGAGACAACGCGCGGCGCGTCACCGGCATCGCGTTCGCGGGAGGCGCCAAAGCCGCAAGTGTAAGCGCCGGAGGGTGAGGCCGCGTTTGCGGTTGGCCGATAGGCATTTGCCGTTTGCGCCGACCGCTTTTCATTTCCGCGCTTTCGGGCGACCATGCCGCAGCGGCGCGTCCCGTCCGGTGGCGGGAAGAGGCTCGTTCCGCGCAAGGAGCAGCAATGAAATTGATCGCATGGTTGATGTTGGCGGCGGCGATCCTGCCGTTCGTTTGCACGATCGTCGCCAAGGCGGGCGGCAGGAAGTTCGACAACAATGATCCGCGCGCCTGGCTGGCGCGGCAGGAAGGCTGGCGCGCGCGCGCCAACGCGGCGCAGGCCAACACGTTCGAAGCGCTGCCGTTCTTCTACGCGGCGGTGTTGTTCGCGCTGTACAACCAGGCGGCGCCCGCGCACGTGGCCACGTTGATGGCCTGCTGGCTGGGCGTGCGCCTGGGCTACCTGGCGATGTACCTGGCGGGCTGGGGCGCGCTGCGCTCGCTGGTCTGGACGATCAGCGTGGGCTTTGTCATCGCCATCCTGTTTTCGGGCGTCTAGCGCGCCCACGCGGTCCCGGCCTGGCACCGGGCGCCCCGCGCGCCTGGCCAGGCGGCATGGCCATCAGGGATTCACTTCCATTCGAACACGGCGCGCGCCGTGCCGCTGTTCTGCACGTTGACTTCGCGTTCCTGCGCCTTGCCGTTGAAGGTGGCCGAGACCTTGTAGCTGCCGGCGGGCAGCTTGACCAGCATGTAGGGGCCCTGGGACTCGGCCTGCAGCACCTGCTTGCCATGGCCGTCCTTGATGACGACGGCGACGTTGGCCACGTAGTCGGCCTTGCCGTCGCGCTGCGCGGCGAAGGTCAGCGAGAGCGGGTAGTCCTTGGCGGCGGCCTTCATGGCTTCGGATTCGTCCAGGCCGATGCCGCCGCTGACGTATTCCACGCTGCCCTGGTGCTGCACCGCGGGCAGCGCCGCCTGCGCGGCGGTCAGGAAGCCGGCCAGGGCCATGGTGCCCACGGCCATCGCGGCGGCCAGGGTGCAACGTTCGATGCGCTTGTTCATGCAATTCTCCTTGAAGGGATGATCACGCAGGAAATTCGACCGGCATATGCGCGCCGAGTTCGCCGGCGCTGTCCGTTTTACCGGGGCGTGGACGATCCAAGCGTATCGCTCGCGCCGGGATCGCGCCAGGCGAACGCCAGCACGCTCTCGCCGTTGGCGGCGCCGTCGGGCGCAAAGCGTTTTTCGACTAGCAGGCCGGTGCCGTCGTCGCGCAGTGTCAGCACGGTGGAACTGCGGGTGCCATAGTTCGGACTGACGATGAAGGGGCTGCTCAATAGTTTTTCGCGATCCGGCGGCAGGCCCGTGGCGGGCAGGTCAGCGTCGTCGGCCGGACTGCGGTCGGCCAGCGCCTCGAACAACGCCGGCAGGTCGGGCTGGGGAGCCTGCGCCAGCACCCGCTCGAAGGCGGCCTTGGTGCGCGCCAGCTTGGGCCAGGGGGTATCCAGCAGGTGGTTCGACAGGGCATAGACGCCGGCCGCCAGCGGCCGCGGCGCGCCGTCGCGGTTGCTGGCATACCAGGCGCCCTGCGCGTCCCCGACGATCAGGTTGAAGCCGTTGTAGGCCTGGCCGGCGGCATGGGCGGCGGCGATGTAGTCGGCGGCCGGCGCGCGGCCGCGCAGGAAGTTCTCGACCAGGGCGCCGCGCGAGGGGGCGTCGGCGACCACGCGGCCGGGCTCGCGGAAATTGGTGACCAGCGCATAGCGCCCGCCAGTGGTGGCGCCCATCCAGGTGCCGCCGGCCAGCGCGTCGCGGCCGCCGTACACGTGGGCGGCGTCGGCCCACTGCGCCGCCGGCAGCGTCGGCCGCGCGTGGAATTCATCGCGATTGGCGGCGATCAGGACGGGAATGCCCGGCACGGTATGCAGGGCGAGGACGGCAAGGCACATGGTTCAGTCCGGTTGGGTGGTCGGGGAAGGCGGGCGAACACGGCCCGGTTCGGCCGCGAAGCCGGGGCCGGCCAGGGTCGCGCGCAGGGCTTCGATGGCGCTGGCGGCTTCGCGCAGCGCGGGCGTGTCGGTCGTCACGGGCGCGGCGGGGACCGCCATGCCTTGAATCACGGCCCGCGCCATGGCCTGCAGTGTCTCGGCCAGCCGCGCCACCGCCGCCGGGTCGGGCGGCGGCTGGCCCGCGGGCAGCGACCAGGCGCTGTCGGAGACCGCGTTGGCCACGCGTTCCAGAGCCACTTCGACCGGCCACCAGGCCAGCGCGCGGCGGCTGACCAGCCGGGGTTCCGACAGGCCGCGCTGCAAGGCGATGCGCAGGTCGGACAGGCGCGCATAGGCCTGGGTGCGCAGGTCGTGGCGGGCCGCCGAATCGGCCTGGAACACGGTGTTCAGGTAGGCGGCCAGGGTGTCCATGGCGGTGGCCACGGCCTGGTCCAGGTTGTGGCGCTCGATCCGCATCCAGGGCAGGTAGCCCACCGCCAACACGATGGCGGCGGCCACCGCGACGTCCTCCAGCCGCGCCAGCGCGATCGGCCAGCTGCCCGGCTGCAGCGCGCCGATCAGCAGCATCAGGATGGGCAGCAGGATCGCCGAGAACAGGCCGTAGTTGCGGCGGATCGACCACGGCAGCAAGGCCGCCAGGGCGGTCACGGTGAGCAGGCTGACCACGCCGCTGCGGTCCAGCGCCAGCACCGTGGCGCTGATCGCCACGCCCACCACGCTGCCGGCGCAGCTTTGCAGCGCGCGGGCGAAGACCGAGCCGAAATTGGGCTTGAACACCACCACCACGATCAGCGGCACCCAGTAGGAGCGCGGCAGGGCCAGGGTGCGCGCCACCGCCTCGGCAACGATCAGGCACAGGCCCAGCCGCGTCAGGTAGCGCAGCGTGGTCGGGCCGGGCCGGTAAGTGCGCGCCAGCACCCGCCAGGGCGTGCGCGGACGCGCCGGCGGCAGGGCCGGGAAAGCGTCGGGCCGCGCCGGGCCGCTGCCTTCCAGCAACGGCCGCGCCTGCTCCAGCGCGTCGGCCAGCGCCGTGGCGCCGGCCTGGCGCACGGCCGCGATGTCGTCGCCGGGCGTCAGCGGCGTGGCGTTCTCGACGTGGTCGGCCAGCCGGTTCATGGCCCGCGCGCACTCGGGCGGCAGCACCCGGCCGGCCCGCGCCAGCGCCAGCGCCGCGTCCGACAGCGGCGTGCAGGCCTGCAATTGCGCGGCCAGCCGGGCCAGCCGCGGCGAGGGACCGGCGGCGCGGCGCCGGGCCGCCAGCACCGTGTCGTAGGCGCCGGCCATGGCGGCTTCCATGTCGCGCCGCGCCGTCATGATGCGCGAGGTGCCGATGGCGGCGAACATGGCCGCCAGCTTGCGATAGGCCAGCGCCACCGCCGCCCGTTCGGGCGCGATCGGGTTCACTACCCAGCCCAGCAGGGTCAGCGCCAGGCCGAACAGGCCGCCCGCGCCCACCAGCGCCGGCGGCAGCCAGGGGGGCAGCGGCGACGTCAGGCTGGCGCCGACGATCACGTAGGTGGCGAATTGCAGCGTGGCGACGGCGGCGATGTTGTTGAAGGTGCCGACCAGGCTGGCTGCCAGCACCAGCAGCGTCATGCCGGCGGCGGTGAGCAGGCCGTGGCCGGACAGCAGCGTGCCCAGGAAGTAACCCAGCGCGCCGCCGAACACCGTGCTGCCGATGGATAGCGCGCGGTTGCGGTAGGGGCCGCCGTTATCGCCGGTGATCGCGGGCAGGGCGCCGAGCGCCACCAGCGCGGCGGCCGCGCTCTGGTCCAGCGCCAGCCCGGCGGCGGTCGGCAGGCCGATGGCCAGCGCGGCGCGCAGCGCGACCCAGCGACTGACCGGCGACGGTTCCATGTGCGCGAGGCTCATGAGCCAGCGCATGTTGGAGGCGCGCGCGCGGCGGTTTTCGCGGGAGGCGGCTGAGTGCGGCACGGCGGTCCCGGGCCGGTTAACCCTGGCCCTTGATCAGCGGCGCTTCCTGCGGCGCGGCCAGGCGGAAATAATCGGCGGTGGCCATCAGGATGGAAGCGTCGAGCCGGCCGGCGTTGAACACGATTTCATCGTGCCGCTGGCGCAGGGTGGGATCCACCAGCAGGTGCAGGTCGGGGTTGAAGCTGAAGGGCGGGATCGCGCCGATCTCGCAGCCGGTCAGCTCGCGCGCCAGGTCCTGGGAGGCCAGCGAGGCCTTCTTGCCGCCCGCCGCGCGGGCGATGGCTTCCAGGTCGGCCTGCTGGTCGGCGGGGAACACGGCCAGCACGTTCCGGCGCTGGTTGGATGAGATCTTGACGCGGCAGACCAGCGCCTTGGCGCCCTGGCTGACGGCGGTGCCGCGCACGGCGGCGACTTCCACCGAGCGCCCGGCGGCGGGGTGGGAGATGAGGCGGTAGCGGGCCTGATGCTCGGTTAGCAGGGCCTGCAGGCGGTCGTAGACTTCCATGGCGGGATGCGGTGGGTTGGCAAGGCCAGCGCCGGGAATCCGGCGGGCCATGCCGCATGATACGCCGCCCGCCTCAAATGTCGCCGGTGAAGGCGTAGCCCCAGCCCCAGACGGTGCGGATCGGCAGTTCCATATTGGTTTCGTGGGCCTTGCGGCGCAGCCGGCTGACGACCACGTCGGTGCGTCGCACCGAATCGCGGCCGGCCTGCGGATCGCTGGCCGGCAGGTCGCCACGCGGCATCCGCTTGTCGGGGCTGGTGGTCAGCTTCAGCAGGAAGTCGCGTTCGGCCTGGGTCAGCGCCAGGCGGGTGCCGCGCGGACTGACCAGGGTCCAGGCGGCATCCTGGAACTGCCACTTACCGGTGGCCTCGGCTGGCGTGGTGGCGCCGGCGCGCGCATCGGCATCGGCCGGCCGCCGCCCGCTGATCGGCACGCGGCGCACCAGCGCCTGCAGCGCGGCGGCGATCTCGGCGGTGGCCACGTCGGTCGGGAAGCAGGCATCGGCGCCGCAGTGCAGGCCGAGGATGCGGTTTTCAGGCGAATCGAAGGTCGAGACGGCGACGATGCCGGCGGTGGTGTCCATGGCGCGCAGGCCGGCGACGGCCATGCACAGATCGGTCAGCTCGGCTTCCATCACGAGCAGCGGCGTGCGGCGCGCCTGGAACAGGCGGAACAGGCCGTTGGAGTCCTCGCATCCGCGCGGCGAGAAGCCCATGCCCGCCAGTGCGTCGCAGCGGCGTGCGCGTTGGTGGGCATCGGGTGAGAAGACGATCAGGTCTAGTAAGTCATTCATGAATCGTTGTCGGGATCAGTGCAGCTTCAGCGCATGCATGATGCATCGGATACAACGGATTCCTAAACGCCGCACAACGCCACTTTCTGACCCGAATTCTCGGACATGGCCGTGGAATGTATGTATTGGCGCGGGTTTGCCGGCTATCGGGCGGGAGTGGCCGGACTGTCCGGCGGCTCGTTCCACCAGCCGCCGCCCAGCGCCTGCAGCAAGGCGGCGGCGTCGGCGTAGCGCGCCGCGTCGGCCGCGCCGCGGGCGATGCGCGTCTGCAGCAACTGGCGCTGGCTGTCCAGCAGGGCCAGGTGGCTGATGCCGCCGGCCTGGTAGCGTTCGCCGGCGATGCGCGCGGCGTCGTCGGCGCGCCGCCAGGCGGTGTCGTAGGCCTCATAGGCGCGGGCGTCGGCCTGCACCGCGCGCAGCGCGTCGGCCACCTGGCGGAAACCGTCCAGCACGGTCTGCCGGTAACCGGCCGCCGCCGCCTCGTAGGCGGCCTCGGCCGAACGCTTGCGGGCGCGCAGTTCGCCGCCATGGAACAGCGGTTGCGCCAGCCCCAGGCCCAGGTTCCAGACATTGACGCCATCGGTGATATCGCCGGCCCGGGTGCGTTGCGAACCGAAGCTGGCGGTCAGGGTGAAGCGCGGGTATTGGTTGGCGGTGGCCACGCCGACGTTGGCCGAGGCCTGGTGCAGCAGGGCCTCGGCG
Organism: Achromobacter sp. HNDS-1; assembly: GCF_040084795.1. Classification (NCBI taxonomy): domain Bacteria; kingdom Pseudomonadati; phylum Pseudomonadota; class Betaproteobacteria; order Burkholderiales; family Alcaligenaceae; genus Achromobacter; species Achromobacter sp. HNDS-1. The sequence goes on along the minus strand of NZ_CP157584.1, from coordinate 189,430 downwards.
GCCAGGATGTCGGGCCGCTGGCGGGTCAGCGCCGACGGCACCCCGGTGGGAATCTCGGCCGGCAGCGCCAGGTCGGCCAGGCGCAGCGGCGGCGCCTGCCAGGCGGCGGGCGGCTGGCCCAGGTAGGTGGCCAACTGGTGCGTGGCCTGGGCCAGTTGGTATTCCAGCGGGGGCACGGTCGCGGCGGTCTGCGCCAGCAGCAGTTCCTGGTTGCGCAGGTCGGCCTCGGCGATGCCGCCGGCCCGCAGGCGCTGCGCCATGATGTCGCGCTGGCGCTGCTGGGCCGCCAGCAGCTCGCGGGTGTCGGCCAGGCGCGCGGCCAGGTCGGCCTGGCGGATGGCGGTGGTCACGACGTTGGCGGCCAGCGTCATGCGCGCGGCCTGCAGTTCGTGGGACTGGTAGTCGACCTGCGCCGCCAGCCCCTCCAGCGCGCGGCGGTTGCCGCCGAACACATCGAGCGTGTAGGACACGTCGATCGAGGCGTTGTAGAGCGTGAACGGCGCGGGCTGCTCGGTCACCGGCACGCCGTAGGCGGAAGGATCGACCTTCTGCCGGGTGGCCGACAGGTTGGCGTCAACGGCCGGCAGCAGGCGGCCGCCGGTCTCAGCGTTCAGATCCTCGCCGGCCTGGCGCAGCCGGGCGCGGGCCTGTTCCAGGGTCGGGCTGGCCTCCAGCGCCTGCCGCACCAGCGTGTCCAGCGCATCGGAGCGGAACAGGCGCCACCATTGGGCCGGGATGTCGGCGCCGGTGAGGCGCGGTTGGGCGCCGCTGGCGGGGGCGGCGCTGTCGGTCGGCGAGGTGTAGGCGGCGACCGGCGGCGTGGCGGGGCGCTCGAAGTCCGGTCCGACGGCGCAGCCGGGCAACAGAGCGCAGGCGGCCACGAGCGCGGCGCGGCGGGCGAAGGGCAGGTGGGGGCGGGGCATGGCGGCCTTCAATCCAGGGTGCGGCGGTAGAACTTCACGGCGGCGGTCATGACGACCACGGTGAACAGCAGCATGGGCCAGATGGTGGGCCACAGGTCCCACCAGCCGTTGCCCTTGAGCAGGATGCCGCGGATCAGCCGGTTGAAGTGCGTCAGCGGCAGCAGGTTGCCCAGGTACTGCGCCCACTTGGGCATGCCCAGGAACGGGAACATGAAACCGGACAGCAGCATGTTGGGCAGGAAATAGAACATCGTCAGCTGCATTGCCTGCAGCTGGTTCTGCGCCAGCGACGACAGCGTGATGCCGACGGTCAGGTTGGCCGCCACGAAGATCAGCGCTCCCACGTACACCGTCACCAGGTTGCCCAGGAACGGCACGTGGAACACGAAATACGCCGCCAGCAGGATGATGGTGGCCTGGATCAGGCCGATGGCGATGTAGGGCACGATCTTGCCCGTCATCACCTCCAGCGGCCGCACCGGCATGGCCAGCAGGTTTTCCATGGTGCCGCGCTCGCGTTCGCGCGTCATGGCCAGGCCGGTCATCATCACCAGCGTCATGGTCAGGATCACGCCCATCAGGCCTGGCACGGTGTTGTATTGCGAGATCTGTTCTTCGTTGTAGAGCTGGTGCACGCGCACGTCGAACGGCGGTTGGCCGCCGGCCAGGTGCGCCAGCGGGCCGGTCAGGTCCTTGCGCGCCACCGCCTGCGCCAGTTGGGTGGCCGAGCCGATCGCCAGCCCGGTCGCCATCGGGTCGGTGGCGTCGGCCTCGATCAGCAGCGCCGGCCGTTCGCCGCGCAGCAGCTGGCGCGAGAAGTCCGGTGGAATGGTCAGCACGAACAACACCCGGCCCTGCGCCAGCGCGGCGCGGCCGGCCTCTTCGTCGGGCAGGGTCTCGACGATGTCGAAGTAGTCGGACGCGGTCATCGCCGCCACGAAGCTGCGCGTGAACGGGCTGTGGTCGGCCACGATGACGGCGGTCGGCAGCTGCTTGGGGTTGGTGTTGATGGCGTAGCCGAACAGCGCCAGCTGCATGATCGGAATGCCGACGATCATGCCGAAGGTGATGCGGTCGCGCCGCAGCTGCAGGAATTCCTTGAGCACCATGCTCCACCAGCGCGACCACGAGAAGCCCTCCAGGTGGCGTCTCATGCAGCGCTCGCGTAGTTGTCGTCGGAACGGTTCATCAGGTAGATGAAGACATCCTCCAGGCTGGTGTCGATGCGTTCCAGGCGCAGGTCCTGGCCGGCCACGACGTCTCGCAAGGTGCGTTCGAGCACGGCGGCGTCGCGGCCGCTGATGTGCAGCGCGGTGCCGAAGGCCACGGTCTGGTCCACCCCCGGCGCGCCGCGCAGCCGCTGCGCCAGCGGCACCAGGTCATGGCCGTGGATCGCCCAGGTGGTCAGGCGCTGCTGGGCGATGACTTCATCGGCGGTGCCCTGGATCAGCAGCTTGCCGTACGAGATGTAGGCCAGCTTGTGGCAGCGCTCGGCCTCGTCCATGTAGTGGGTGCTGACCAGCACCGAAATGCCGCGCGCGGCCAGCTCGTGCAGCTGTTCCCAGAAGTCGCGCCGCGCGGTCGGGTCGACGCCGGCGGTGGGTTCGTCCAGCAGCAGCAGGCGCGGCTCGTGCAGCAGGCAGGCGGCCAGCGCCAGGCGCTGCTTCCAGCCGCCGGACAGCGCGCCGGTGAGCTGGTTGGCGCGGGTCTGCAGGCCCAGGTCCTCGAGCGCGCGGTCAACGGTCTCGCGGCGGTTCGGCATGCCGTACATGCGGGCCACGAAGTCCAGGTTCTCGCGGATGGTCAGGTCGTCCCAGTACGAGAACTTCTGCGTCATGTAACCGACGTGGCGCTTGATCTCGGCGCTGTCCTTGAGGATGTCGTAGCCCAGGCAGGTGCCGCTGCCGGAGTCGGGCGTGAGCAGGCCGCACATCAGACGGATGCTGGTGGTCTTGCCGCTGCCGTTGGGGCCGAGAAAGCCGAAGATCTCGCCTTCGCGCACTTGCAGCGAAACGTCGTTGACCACGTGCTTGTTGCCGAAGTGCTTGTTCAGGCCGTGCACGTCGATGACGTAGCCGCGCTCGGCCGCGGGGCGGGCGGGGGCGCCGTTCATTGCAGCGCCGCCTCGACCGGCTGGCCCGGATGCAGCCGCGTGGCCGCGTCCGGCGCGGGGCGGGCCTCGACCATGTAGACCAGCTTGCCGCGCGTTTCGCGGCTGTAGATCACCGGCGGCGTGTACTCGGCCTGCGGCGAGATGTAGTCGATGCGCACCGGCACCGGGTCGCCGCAACCGTCGCAACGCACCATGGCCTGCTGCCCGGGCTTGAGCGTGCCGATCACGCTCTCCGGCACGAAGAAGCGCACCTTGATGTTGCCCGGCGGCAGCAGGCTGACCACCGGACTGCCGGCCGGCACCCATTCGCCCACGCGGTACAGCGTGTCGAACACCAGGGCGGCGGCGGGCGCCGCCAGGCGTTTCTGCGCCAGGGTCCAGTCGGCCTGCGCCAGCGTCGCGCGCGCCGCCTCGACCTGGGCGGCCTGGGCGCGGCGCTGGTCCTGGCGGCCGGGCAGGTTGGCCACTTCCAGCTGGGCGCGCAGCTCGCGCACGCGTGCGGCATCCGATTGGGCCTGCTCGCGGCTGTCGTCCAGCTGCGCACGCGCCACGCCGCCGGCGCGGAACTGCGCGGTGTCACGCGCCAGTTGCGCCGCCGAGCGCCGGCTGGCGGCCTCGGCCTGGGCCAGCTGGGCGCGGGCGACATCGACCTCGGGCGGCCGCTTGCCGGTGGCGATGTCTTCCAGCTGGGCGCTGGCCGCCGCCAACTGCGCGCCGGCCTGGTCGCGCGCCGCGGTTTCGCGCGTCGCCTCCAGCGCGAACAGCGGCGCGGCGGCGGCGACCTGCTGGCCGCGCTGCACGGACAGCGTATCGAGCCGGCCGGCCTCGGACGAGGCGATGTACAGATATTCGCCCTCGACGTAGCCCTGGTAGACGGCATCGTCGCGCTTGCCGCAGGCGGCCAGCAGCGACAGGCCGAGCACGGCGGCGACGGGCAGCGCGTAACGCGGGAGGGAAGGGGTGCGCATGGTCAGCGTCCTGTGGCGGGCGGTTCGGTGGTGGCGGCCGGCTTGGCGCGCCGGGTCCGCTGTGCCGGCGCGGCGGGCGTGCCGGGGGCGTCGGGCGCCGGGGCTGGCGGGGAAAACAGCCCGCCCGTGAGCATGGCGATGGCGTGCGCGGCAATGGCGTCGTGGTCGATGGCCTGGACCCGCGGATCGTTCTGCCAGATGCGGCGCCACAGGCTGGACGTGGCCAGCGGCAGCAGCGTCAGGCCCAGGATCGACAGGAACACCAGCCGCGGCTCGACGCCCGGGGTGATGGCGCCGGCGCGCTGGCTGTCGGCGATCAGGCCGGCGAACACCTGCAGGCGCTGGGCCGGCAGGTGGCGCAGCACGCGCTCGCGCAACTGGCCGCCTTCGTTGACGACCTCGTGCATCCACAGGGCCGGGAGCCAGGGCCGGTCGGTGCCGCAACGCACGATGCGCGAGACGATCTCGGTGATGACGATGCGCGCCGTGTCGGCGGAACCGTCCAGGCGCCGCGCCGTCTGCGGCACCGGGCTCCAGACGTAGCCGATGACCGGCACCACCCGTTCCAGCACCACGGCGTCCAGCAACTGGTCGCGGCTCTTGAAGTAGTAGTGCAGCATGGCCGAGGTGAACCCGGCGCGTTCGGCGATGTGGGCCAGGCGGGTGGCGGCCACGCCCTGGGTGGCGAACAGGTCGGTGGCGATGTCCAGCAGCTGGTCGCGCACGGCGGCGCTGTCGGGACGGGCGGGGCGGCCGGGACGGCGCGCGGGGGAAGGCTTGGCAGGCATGGGCAGATTCTAATTAAGTATTTAATTAATTAAAAGGGGAGCAGCCGGCAGGGTCGGCCGGCGGCCGGCGCGGCTGGGGTGGTGTAATGGCCGAACCGGAACAGAAGGAGTCAGCACGCCATGCCGCAATCGTCCTCCCTCAACCGCCGCATCGTCCTGGCCTCGCGGCCACGCGGCGAACCCGCCGACAGCGATTTCCGCCTGGAAACCGGCGCGGTCCCCGAACCCGGGCCGGGCCAGCTGCTGCTGCGCACGGTCTATCTTTCCCTCGATCCCTATATGCGCGGCCGCATGAGCGACGCGCCCTCGTACGCCGAGCCGGTGCAGGTCGGCCAGCCCATGGTGGGCGGCACCGTGGCCCGGGTGGTGGCCTCGCGCCACGCCGACTATCCGGTGGGCGAGTGGGTGCTGTCCCAGTCGGGCTGGCAGGACTACGCCGTCTCCGACGGCAGCGGCCTGCTCAAGCTGGGCTCGGCGCCCGAGCATCCGTCGTATTCGCTGGGCGTGCTGGGCATGCCCGGCTTCACCGGCTACATGGGCCTGCTGGACATCGGCCAGCCGAAGGCCGGCGAAACCGTGGTGGTGGCCGCCGCCAGCGGCGCGGTCGGCGCGGTGGTGGGCCAACTGGCCAAGATCCATGGCTGCAAGGCGGTCGGCATCGCCGGCGGTCCCGACAAATGCCGCTACGTGGTCGAGGAACTGGGCTTTGACGCCTGCATCGACCACCGCGATCCGGCCATGGCCAACCTGCTGGCCAAGGCCGTGCCGCAGGGCATCGACGTGTATTTCGAGAACGTCGGCGGCGCGGTGTTCGATGCCGTGCTGCCGCTGCTCAATCCGCGCGCGCGGGTGCCGGTGTGCGGCCTGATCTCGGCCTACAACGCCACCAGCCTGCCCGACGGCCCCGACCGTCTGCCGCTGCTGATGCGCACCATCCTGACCAAGCGCATCAAGATGCAGGGCTTCATCATCTTCAACGAATACGCGCCGCGTTTCGGCGAGTTCCGCGCGGCCATGCAGGAGCTGCTGCGCGACGGCCGCATCAAGTACCGCGAAGACGTGGTCGATGGCCTGGAGAACGCGCCGCGCGGGCTGATGGGCCTGCTCAAGGGCGAGAACGCCGGCAAGCGCATCGTGCGCGTCGGGCCGGATGAATAGGAACGCAACATGAGGAGCGCAACATGAATATCCTGATCGTGCTGACTTCCCACGACACGCTGGGCAACACCGGCCGCAAGACCGGCTTCTGGCTGGAGGAATTTGCCGCCCCGTACTACGCCTTCCTGGACGCGGGCGCCACGCTGACGCTGGCCTCGCCGCAGGGCGGGCAGCCGCCGCTCGATCCCAAGAGTGACGATCCCGACGCCCAGACCGATGACACGCGCCGCTTCCGCCAGGACGCCGAGGCGCAGCGGCGGCTGGCCAACACGCGCCGGCTGGCCGAGGTGCAGGCCGCCGATTACGATGCGGTGTTCTATCCCGGCGGCCACGGCCCGCTATGGGACCTGGCCGAAGACCCCAAGTCGGTGGCGCTGATCGAGACCATGCTGGCGGCGGGCAAGCCCGTGGCGGCGGTCTGCCACGCGCCGGGCGTGCTGCGCCACGCCAAGACCGCCGACGGCAAGCCGCTGGTGCAGGGCCGCCAGGTGACCGGCTTTTCCAACACGGAAGAAGCGGCGGTGCAGTTGACCGCCGTCGTGCCCTTCCTGGTGGAAGATGAACTGGCGCTGTTGGGCGGCCTCTACAGCAAGGGCGCCGACTGGCAGCCGCACGTGGTTTCCGATGGCCTGCTGATCACGGGGCAGAACCCGGCCTCATCGGTCGGCGTGGCGCAGGCGCTGCTGGACCGCTTGAAGGGTTGACCGCGTGGCCGCGCGCCGATCTGGCGGCGCGCAGGCGCCGACCGCGCCGAAATCGCACGCGCTTGTGTCAGAATTGATACTTTCTGACACAAGCGCGGGGTTCCGTTGCAACCGCGCGCGCTCACACCGATGCCTCCAGATGTACCCCCAAGCGCGGACGCCGCGTTTCCCGCCGGATCTTGCGAAGCGGCGCTGTTCGCCGCCATGCGGGCCCGCGACGCCGCCACCGGCCGCCATTGCCACCGCGTCGTCGCCCTGAGCGTGGCGCTGGCCCGGGCCTGCGGCCTGGACGACGATGAACAGCAGGCTGTCGCCGTTGCCGCCCGCCTGCACGACGTGGGCAAGATCGGCACGCCCGATCGTGTGCTGTTCTCGCCCAGCCGCCTCGAAAAAGAAGATTGGGAAATCATGAAGTCGCATGCCGCCGTCGGCGCGGACATCATCCTGCAGAGCGACATGCCGCAGCGCGAGCGCATCGCGCTGGCCGTGCGCCACCACCACGAGCATTTCGATGGCTCGGGCTATCCCGAGGGGCTGGCGGGCCACGACATCCCGCTGCACGCGCGCATCATTTCACTGGCCGATTCCTACGACGCGCTCGGGGACGCGCGGCCCTATCATCCGGCGCGCACGCACGCCGAGATCATGCGCATCCTCAATGTGGAAGCGGGATCCAAGTGCGATCCCGACCTGCTGCGCGTGTTCGAGACCATGATCCAGTCCAGCCCGCTGCGCGTGCCCTAGGGCCCGTGCGGGGCTGATTGTCGTGTGAAGCGGCCGCGGCCCCATGCGACAACGCCGCGCCATGCCGGCGCGGCGTTGCGGGTGGGGACGATCACGGCGCGACCGGGCGCGCCGCTTCAGCGCGGCACTTCAGCGTGTGAATTCAGCGCCTCACTTCAGGCGGTAGTGCGCCGCCACGCCGGCCAGCTCTTGCAGCGTGCGTTGCTGCCAGGCGGCGTCGTGGCCCAGTTCCTCGGCCAGGATGCGCGCTACTTCGGGCGCCGCCAGCATGGCGGCCTCGGCGTCCAGGAACAGCGCGCGGTTGCGGCGCGCCAGCACGTCCTCGGCGCTGCGCGCCAGCTCGAAGCGCGCGGCGAAGCGCACGTGGGCTTCGGACAGGCCGCTGCTCTTGACCAGCATGCGCTCGGCGCCGGGCAGGGCCTTGAGCACGGGCAGGTCGCTGCCGTAGTAGCTGTCCGGCGTGCCGGCGTGTTCCTGAGACGGCGCCAGGCCGTTGGCGCCATGCAGCGCCAGCGACTCGGTACGGCAGCTGGCCTGCGTCAGCAACTGGTGCTGGATCGCGGTGTCGACCACGTCCTGCGCCATGCGGCGGTAGGTGGTCCACTTGCCGCCGGTCACGGTCACCAACCCCGCCTGCGACACCAGGATGGTGTGCTCGCGCGACAGCGACTTGGTGGCGGCGTCGCCGGTGGCCTTGACCAGCGGCCGCAGGCCCGCCCAGACGCTGGTGACGTCGTCGCGGGTCGGTTTGCGGCTGAGATAGCGCGCGGCGGTGCTCAGGATGAAATCGACGTCCTGGGCGCCGGCTTCCGGATCCAGCGGCAGGTCGTTGCGCGGCGAGTCGGTGGTGCCGACGATGGTGTGGCCGTTCCATGGCACCACGAACAGCACGCGGCCGTCGTCGGTCTTGGGGATCAGGATGGCGCGCTTGCCGGGCAGGAAATCGTGCGGCAGCGTCAGGTGCACGCCCTGGCTGGGCGCCACCATGGTGGGCGCGTTCTTGTCTTCCATGCGGCGCACGCTGTCGACCCAGACGCCGGTGGCGTTGATGACGCAGCGCGCCCGCAGCGTGAAGCTGGAGCCGCCGAGCGCGTCCTGCGCCGTGACGCCGTCGACCTTGCCGCCGGTGGTGGTCAGGCCGGTGGCGCGCACGTAGTTGACCGCGGTGCCGCCCAGGTCGAACAGGGTGCGCATCAGGCTCAGCGCCAGGCGCGCGTCGTCGAACTGGCCGTCGTAGTACAGCACGCCGCCCTTCAGGCCGCGGCCGTTGACGTTCTCGGCCAGCGTCGGCGCGTTGGCCAGCGTGTCGCGGCGCGACAGCCATCGGCTGGGCGACAGGTTCAGCTTGCCGGCCAGCATGTCGTACATCTTCAGGCCGATGCCGTAGAAGGGCTGGTCCAGCAGGTTGTAGGCCGGCACCACGAAGCCCAGCGGCCACACCAGATGCGGCGCGTTGCGGTTGAGCAGGCCGCGTTCGTGCAGCGCTTCGCGCACCAGGCTGATGTTGCCCTGCGCCAGGTAGCGCACGCCGCCGTGCACCAGCTTGGTGGCCTTGCTGGAGGTGCCCTTGGCGAAGTCGGCCGCCTCGATCAGCAGGGTGCGGTAGCCGCGGCTGGCAGCGTCGACGGCGGTGCCCAGGCCGGTGGCGCCGCCGCCGATGACGATCACGTCCCAGGCGGGCGTGTTGTCCAGTTGCGCCAGCAGGCGATTGCGGTCGGGCGGGGTGACGGTGGCGAGCGGTTGGTTCATATGCGTGGGGCGGCGGGGCCGCTAGGGTTCGGTGCGGTGTTCGTTTCTGTTCGTGCCGGCCGGGCGCGGCGCAAGCGCCGTGCCGCGGGCCGGGTCAAGCCGGTCAGGCGGGTACCTTGGCCGCGTTCGGCGCGGCGGCCACCTCGCAGCGCACGCCGGCGTCCAGCAGCACTTGCGCCAGCGGTTCCTGCGGATGCGCGTCGGTGAAGAAGCGGTCGATCTGCGAGATGTGCGCCAGTTCCACCATGGCCTGGCGCTTGAATTTGCTGCTGTCGGCCGCCAGCCATACTTCGCGCGACTGTTCGATGATGGTGCGGGACACACGCACTTCGCGGAAGTCGTAGTCGCGCAGCGTGCCGTCGGCCTCGATGCCGGAAATGCCGATCAGGCCGATGTCGACCCGGAACTGGCGGATGAAGTCCATGGTGGCCTCGCCGACGATGCCGCGGTCGCGCGAACGCACCACGCCGCCGGCGACGATGACTTCGCAATCCGGGTTGTCGGAAAGGATGTCGGCCACGTGCAGGTTGTTGGTGATGACGCGCAGGCCGCGATGGCGCAGCAGGGCGCGGGCGATAGCCTCGGTGGTGGTGCCGATGTTCAGGATCAGCGAGCAGCCATCGGGCACGGCGCGGGCCACGGCCTCGGCGATGCGTTGCTTGCCGGCCGCGTGCAGCCCCTGGCGCTTGCGGTAGGCAATGTTCTCGATGGTCGACGCTTCGATGCGCACGCCGCCGTGGAAGCGCGACAGCAGGCCGGCTTCGGACAGGATGTTGACGTCGCGCCGCACGGTCTGCAGCGTGACGTCGAAGCGTTTGGCCAGCTCTTCGATCGTGGCCGAGCCCTGGGCCCGCACCATTTCGATCAAGGCGCTTTGTCTGGGATTGAGTGTCATGTTGGCGTATGGAGTGTCACAGTCGCATCATAAAACAACAAAAGCGAAAAATAATGACGCGCTGCAAGATTGTATTTTTTTCGCTTCTTGAGTAAAACGCACAAAAAACGAAAGCGATCTGAAAGAAAAACCCGAACCGGCGCGTTCTCGCGCGCTCGCAGGGCCGCTGTACCCGATGTACCGAAGTCCGGTTGATAAACCGGGGACGTATTAAAGGCAGAGGAGACCAGATGCAGCTGACCCTGGACAGGATTGCGTTGCGAGCCGGCTCGCAGACGCACCTGTATCCCATGAGCCTGGCCCCGGTGCCAGGCGCCATGACCGTGTTGCTGGGGGTGACCCTGGCAGGCAAGACATCGCTGATGCGCATCATGGCCGGGCTCGACCGGCCCACCGAGGGCCGGGTGCTGGCCGACGGCGCCGATGTGACCGGCGTGCCGGTGCGCCAGCGCAACGTCGCCATGGTGTACCAGCAATTCATCAACTATCCGTCCATGACGGTGTTCGACAACATCGCCTCGCCGCTCAAGCTGCGCGGCGCGTCGGGTATCGCCGACAAGGTCGGGGCCATGGCCGCGCGCCTGCACATCGACCACCTGCTGGCCCGTCATCCGTCTGAACTGTCCGGCGGGCAGCAGCAGCGGGTGGCGCTGGCGCGGGCCCTGGTCAAGGACGCGCCGCTGATCCTGCTGGACGAACCGCTGGTCAACCTCGACTACAAGCTGCGCGAGGAACTGCGCGACGAGCTGTCGGCCCTGTTCGCCGAAGGCCGCTCGACCGTGGTCTATGCCACCACCGAGCCGGGCGAGGCGCTGCTGCTGGGCGGCCACACCGCCGTGCTGGACGCGGGCGAACTGCTGCAGTACGGCCCGACCGCCGAAGTCTTCCACCGGCCCAATTCGATCCGGGTGGCGCGCGCCTTCAGCGATCCGCCCATGAACCTGTTTGCCGCCCAGCGCGGCGCCGACGGCTTCACGCTGCAGGGCGGCATCGCGGTCGCGCGGCCACTGCCGCCGGGCGCGGGCGGGGCGCTCACCGCCGGCTTGCGGGCGGGCGCATTGGACATTGCGCCGCGCCCTGGCCACATCGGCCTGGACGGCGTGGTCAAGCTGGCCGAGATCTCCGGGTCAGACACCTTCGTGCACGCCGAGACGGCCGCCGGCGACGTGGTCGCGCAGCTGCCGGGCGTGCATCGCTACACGCTGGAGCAGCGCCTGACGCTGTACTTCGACCCGGCCCAGACCTACGCCTTCGGCGCCGACGGCGCCTTGCTGGCGGCCCCCGCCCGACTCCACGCCAGCGGAGGGATCGCCTGATGGCGCAGATCGAGCTGGACCTCTCCCATTCCTACGTCGCCAACCCCCAGGCCGACGAGGACTACGCGCTGCTGCCGCTCAAGTTCACCTTCCGCGACGGCGGCGCCTACGCCTTGCTGGGCCCCTCGGGCTGCGGCAAGACCACCTTGCTCAATTGCGTCTCGGGCCTGCTGCGGCCCTCGCACGGCCGCATCCTGTTCGACGGCAAGGACGTCACCCACAAGACGCCGCAGGCGCGCAACATCGCCCAGGTGTTCCAGTTTCCGGTGGTGTACGACACCATGACCGTGGCCGAGAACCTGGCGTTCCCGCTGCGCAACCGCGGCGTGCCGGCCAAGCAGATCCGTGAACGCGTCGGCCGCATCGCCGAGATGCTGGAGATGTCGCACGTGCTGGAGCGCCGCGCCAGCGGCCTGACGGCCGACGCCAAGCAGAAGATCTCGCTGGGCCGCGGCCTGGTGCGCAACGACGTGTCGGCGGTGCTGTTCGACGAACCGCTGACCGTGATCGACCCGCAACTGAAGTGGGAGCTGCGCCGCAAGCTCAAGGAAATCCACCACGAGTTCAAGCTGACGCTGATCTACGTCACGCACGACCAGACCGAGGCGCTGACCTTCGCCGACCAGGTGATGGTGATGGCGCGCGGCCGCGCGGTGCAGGTGGGCAGCGCCGACGACCTGTTCGAGCGGCCGGCGCACACCTTCGTCGGCCATTTCATCGGCTCGCCCGGCATGAACTTCCTGCCGGCGCAATGGCGCGACGGCGGCCTGATGGTGGGCCAGCGCCGTGTCGACGGCGTGCCGGATGCGATGGCGACCCGACTGGCCGACGCCGGCCCGGTCAAGCTGGGCGTGCGTCCGGAATACCTGCGTCTGGCCGACGCCAACGCGCCTGGCGCCATCCCGGCCACGGTCCAGCGGGTGCAGGACGTGGGCACCTACACCTTGCTGCTGGCCGACTTCGAGGGCGCGCCGCTGCGCGCCCGCCTGGGCGCCGAGGCGGCATCCATCGCGCCCGGCGCCACGGTCTGGCTGTCGGCGCTCAATCCGCATACCTGCTTCTACCGCGACGAGGAGCTGATCCGATGAAACCGATCGATCACCGGGCCTGGTTCCTGGTGCTGCCCGTGGTGCTGTGCGTGGCGTTCTCGGCCATCCTGCCGCTGATGACCATCGTCAACTACTCGGTGCAGGACATCATTTCGCCCGAGCGCCGCGTGTTCGTCGGCACCGAATGGTTCGCCGCCGTGCTGCAGGACGAAGAACTGCACGGCGCGCTGCTGCGCCAGATCGGCTTCTCGCTGGCGGTGCTGGCCATCGAGATCCCGCTGGGCATCCTGCTGGCGCTGTCGATGCCGGCCAGCGGCTGGCGCGCCTCGGCGGTGCTGGTCATCATCGCGCTGTCGCTGCTGATCCCGTGGAACGTGGTGGGCACCATCTGGCAGGTGTTCGGGCGCACCGACATCGGCCTGCTGGGGGCGACGCTGTCGTGGCTGGGGGTGGACTACAACTACACCGGCAACGACCTCGACGCCTGGGTCACGGTGCTGGTGATGGACGTCTGGCACTGGACGCCGCTGGTGGCGCTGCTGTGCTATGCCGGCCTGCGCGCCATTCCCGACGCCTACTACCAGGCCGCGCGCATCGATGGCGCCTCGCGCCTGGCGGTGTTCCGCTACATCCAGCTGCCCAAGATGCGCGGCGTGCTGATGATCGCGGTGCTGCTGCGCTTCATGGACAGCTTCATGATCTACACCGAGCCGTTCGTGCTGACCGGCGGCGGGCCGGGAAACGCCACCACCTTCCTGTCGCAGTACCTGACGCAGAAGGCCGTGGGCCAGTTCGACCTGGGCCCGGCGGCGGCGTTCTCGATCATCTACTTCCTGATCATCCTGCTGCTCTGCTTCATTCTGTACAACTGGATGCAGCGCGCCGGCACCACCGGCGGTTTCGACGAGGAGCGCGCCAATGCGTGAGCAATCGACCTGGTGGCGCGGCGCCTTCCTGGCGCTGTACCTGGTGTTCGCCATCCTGCCGCTGTACTGGATGCTGAACATGTCGTTCAAGACCAATACCGAGATCGTCAGCACCCTGACGCTGTGGCCGCGCGATTTCACGCTGGAGCACTACCGCACCATCTTCACCGATCCGGCCTGGTATTCGGGCTACATCAACTCGCTGATCTACGTGGTCATCAACACGGTCATCTCGCTGGCCGTGGCGCTGCCGGCGGCCTATGCGTTCTCGCGCTACCGCTTCATCGGCGACAAGCACGTGTTCTTCTGGCTGCTGACCAACCGCATGACGCCGCCGGCGGTGTTCCTGCTGCCGTTCTTCCAGCTGTACAGCTCGTTCGGGCTGATGGACACGCACCTGGCGGTGGCGCTGGCGCACCTGGTGTTCAACGTGCCGCTGGCGGTGTGGATCCTGGAGGGCTTCATGTCGGGCGTGCCGCGCGAGATCGACGAGACGGCCTACGTGGACGGCTATTCGTTCCCGCGCTTCTTCCTGACGATCTTCCTGCCGCTGATCAAGTCGGGCGTAGGCGTGGCGGCGTTCTTCTGCTTCATGTTCAGCTGGGTCGAGCTGCTGCTGGCGCGCACGCTGACCTCGGTCAACGCCAAGCCCATCGTCGCCACCATGACGCGCACGGTCTCGGCCTCGGGCATGGACTGGGGCGTGCTGGCGGCGGCCGGGGTGCTGACCATCGTGCCCGGCGGCATCGTCATCTGGTTCGTGCGGCACTACATCGCGAAGGGTTTCGCGATGGGCCGGGTCTGAGGGGGGAGGGCGCCACATGTTCAGCTGGATGGTATGGACCACCCCCGTCGCCGTGTTCTTCTCCTGCATCGTGCTGATGCTGGTGGGCATGACGGTCTGGGAACTGAAATCGCCCACGGTCGAGCGCAAGGGCTTCCTGCCGCTGCGCACGACCCGGGGCGACCGCCTCTTCATCGGCCTGATGGCCGCGGCCTGGCTCAACCTGGCGTTCCTGGGATTCGGGCAGAAGGCGGTGGAATGGTTTTCGCTGGATGAGCCGCCATCGGTGTGGATCAGCTTCGTGCTGTCCATGCTGCTGCTGGCCTTCATCATGAGGAAAGGCTGACGGGGCGCAGACCCCGCGCGATATCAGCGGTTTGGAAGGACGATCGGCCAGTGTCTTCCCCGGCCAGAAGTCCGCAGCACCACAGGGGAGGACTTATCGAGGAGACAGGTCATGAAATTGCGCATGCACGCCATGGCGGCCGCCATCGCCCTGATCGGTACGTCAGGGGCCTGGGCCGGCGAGCCGGAGGCGAAGAAGTGGGTCGATTCGGAATTCCAGCCGTCGACCCTGTCCAAGGACCAGCAGATGGCCGAGATGAAGTGGTTCATCGAGACCGCCGCCAAGCTCAAGGCCAAGGGCGTCAATGAAATCAACGTGGTGTCGGAAACCATCACCACCCACGAGTACGAGTCCAAGGTGCTGGCCAAGGCCTTCACCGAGATCACTGGCATCAAGGTCAACCACGACCTGATCCAGGAAGGCGACGTGGTCGAGAAGCTGCAGACCTCGATGCAGTCGGGCAAGTCCATCTACGACGGCTGGATCTCCGACTCCGACCTGATCGGCACCCACTACCGCTACGGCGCCATCCTGCCGCTGTCCGACTACATGGCCGGCGCCGGCAAGGAATGGACCAACCCGGGCCTGGACCTGAAGGACTTCATCGGCACCAAGTTCACCACCGCGCCGGACGGCAAGCTGTACCAGCTGCCCGACCAGCAGTTCGCCAACGTCTACTGGTTCCGCGCCGACTGGTTCGCGCGCCAGGACCTGAAGGACAAGTTCAAGGCCAAGTACGGCTACGAGCTGGGCGTGCCGACCAACTGGTCCGCCTACGAAGACATCGCCGACTTCTTCTCCAACGACGTCAAGGAGATCGACGGCAAGAAGGTCTATGGCCACATGGACTACGGCAAGAAGGACCCGTCGCTGGGCTGGCGCTTCACCGACGCGTGGCTGTCGATGGCCGGAGCCGCCGACAAGGGCCTGCCCAACGGCATGCCGGTGGACGAGTGGGGCATCCGCGTGGCCGACGACAAGTGCACGCCGGTGGGCGCGTCGGTGGCGCGCGGCGGCGCCACCAACAGCCCGGCCGCGGTCTATGCGTTGACCAAGTACGTCGACTGGATGAAGAAGTACGCGCCGCAGCAGGCCATGGGCATGACCTTCTCGGAATCCGGTCCGGTGCCGGCCCAGGGCCAGATCGCGCAGCAGATCTTCTGGTACACGGCCTTCACCGCCGACATGACCAAGAAGGGCCTGCCGGTGGTCAACGAGGACGGCACGCCCAAGTGGCGCATGGCGCCGTCGCCGTACGGCCCGTACTGGAAGGACGGCATGCAGAACGGCTACCAGGACGTGGGCTCGTGGACCTTCTTCAAGTCCACCAACCCCGACAAGATGGCCGCCGCCTGGCTCTACGCCCAGTTCGTCACGGCCAAGACGGTGTCGCTGAAGAAGTCGATCACCGGCCTGACCTTCATCCGCGACAGCGACATCCACAGCGACTACTTCAGCAAGAACGCGGCCAACTACGGCGGCCTGATCGAGTTCTACCGCAGCCCCGCGCGCGTGGCCTGGACGCCGACCGGCAACAACGTGCCCGACTATCCCAAGCTGGCGCAGCTGTGGTGGAAGAACGTCGCCACCGCCGTCACCGGCGAAAAGACGCCGCAGGCCGCGATGGACAACCTGGCCAACGAAATGGACCAGGTGATGGCACGGCTGGAGCGGGCCGGCATGGCGCAATGCGCGCCCAAGCTGAACGCCAAGGGCGATCCGAACAAGTGGCTGTCGGATCAGCACGCGCCGTGGAAGAAGCTGGCCAATGAAAAGCCCAAGGGCGAAACGGTGGCGTACGAGAAGCTGCTGGAGGCCTGGAAGGAAGGGAAGGTGCGGTAGGTACCGCGCGCGATCTTCGCGATCTCGAAGCGCCACGGTTTCCGTGGCGCTTTTTCATTGCAAAAACGTAATCCCCTTATCCGCTTTCTGTCCGCATCGCCTTCCTAGAATGAATTCCGTGCAGTACCCCCCACGATTCATAGGAGTGAAGCATGCAGATTCTTCGTAAAACCGCACTGATCCTGGCCCTGGCGGCGGGCGTTTCCGGCACGGCGCTGGCCCAGCCGGCGCCGTCCACGGCCCTGACCAGCCCCTACGGCGCGTCGCTCTCGCGCGCCGAGGTGCTGGCCGACCTGGCGCTGTGGAAGCGCGCCGGCGTGGACCGGTTCTGGCGCGGCGAGGCCACGCCGGACATCTACAGCCCCGAGTACAAGGCGGCGTTCTCGGAGTATGTGCGGCTGCGCTCGGGTCCTGACTACCAGGCCGAAGTGCAGCGCCAGAACGAACTGCGCCGATAACGGCGCCGGAGTCAGGCCGAAATGGGCCACGTTTCGTTGACGTGCATGCCCGCGTCCGGCGACAGGCTGCAATTCGCGGACCTGGAGCTGGACCTGCTGCGCTGTCGCGCGTACCGGGATGGCGAGCCGCTGCTGTTGACGCCGAAGGAGTTCGGGCTGCTCGCCATGCTCATGGGCAGGCCGGGCTCGGTGTTCACCAGTTGGCAATTGGCCGAGTCGGTCTGGAAGGCCCGGGCGCCCGGCCTGGGCGCGGGACACGTCAAGTGCCAGGCCGTCGCGATCGCCATGCGCCGCCTGCGCAGGAAGGTCGATGGCGGCAGCCGGCCGCGCTTGCTGCACGTGATCCGTGGCGGCAGCTTCATGCTGGCCGCGGGGCCGCTGTGACGCCGTCGCGCCAATACCGGTGCAGGCCCTTGATGTCGCCCGAGCACAGCAGGGGCATGGCGCCGCCCAGCCTGTCCTCCGTCCAGTCCCACCACTGCATTTCCAGCAGCAGGGCGATGTCGTCGTCGGCAAAGCGCTTCCTGATGGGCTTGGCGGGATTGCCTCCGACGATCGTGTAGGGGTCAACGTCCCGGGTGACGAGGGCGCGGCTGCCGATCACGGCGCCGTGGCCGATCGTGATGCCGGGCATGATCATGGCTTCGGAACCGATCCAGACGTCGTTGCCGATGACGGTGTCGCCGGCTTTCTGGAATGCGTCGCGTGCTTGCGCGAACGCCGGCACTTCGCGCATGTAGAAGAACGGGAACGACGACGCCCAGTCGTACCGGTGGCCCTGGTTGCCCGCCATGATGAAGGCGGCTCCCGAGCCGATGGAGCAGAAGCTGCCGATGATCAACTGATCCACGTCGTCGCGGTCCGGCATGAGATAGCGCGCGCAGTCGTCGAACGAGTGGCCGTGGTAATAGCCGGAATAGTAGCTGTAGCGGCCGACCTTGATGTTCCTGTTGGTGACGTCGTCGGAGAGCAGCTTGCCTTTGAAGGGGCTTTCGAAGTGATTGGTCATGAGGGCCTCGGTGGCCGGCTCCGGCTCGCGCGGTGTCGTGGCGGCTGGCGCAGCGGCTTGCAATCGTCGATGATCGCACAATCGCGGGCCGGCGCGCATCGCCTTGCCCGCGCGCCGACTGCGACGCAGGCGGCGGACACGAGGGCGCGGCCGTCGATGGCGGTCGAAGCCGATGGATGTGCAAACCGCCATTGAAAACATCGTCCTCGCCCGTGCCCGCGCAGGCTTGCGGTATGCTGGGCGCTTTCAACATCGGCCGCCCGCGTTGCGGCCCGTCAGCGCGCATGTCCAGACGCACGAACACGGTGGCCGCAACGGTCGAAGGCCGCATCGACGCGATGCGGGTCGCGGTGCCTCTTGTCCGCGGCCAGGTGTGGTTGCGGGTGAACGGCGTGGCGGTCAACGGCACCTTCGATGACCCGGCCGATATCCGCACGCTGCAAGGGTTGCGGCAACAGGCCACGCCGGTGCGCGTCGGCGTGCTCGAAGGCGTACCTCGGGGATTGCGCCACTTTTCCTGGTTGAACGCGGGGCAGGGCCGGGGCATCCCGCCGCGCTACTACGTCGACCAGCGCCGCCGCGGATGGCGCGGCATCGGCATCAGCCTGGCCGTGGCCGCGCTGGCCGGCGCCGGCGCCAGCCTGCTGGACCTGTCATCGTTCGCGCAGGTCCTGTTGCTCGTGCTGGCGCTGACGGTGGCGCTGGTTGCCGTGCTGTTGGCGGGCTTCTCGCTGTACGGCCTGTGGGACAACCGCCGGCACCGGGCAGCGATCCTGCGCAGCGAAGCGCTGTACCGCGACTTGCTGCGGACCCCGGTGCGCCATGTCGCGCCGCCGGCGCAAGCGTCCGTCTCGCGCCCGCAAGGCGAGGGCGAGACGCTGATCACCGACGCGGCGCCCGAGATCCTGCTGATATGTGGCGCCCTGGCATCGCTGACGCATGAGGCCAGGCCGTCAATGCGCACGACGCCCAGCTATGGCGTCTATCGCTTCCAGGTCGGCGCGCGCCGCTTCATCATGTACGTCGCCGAGAATTTCGGCGACGTGCTGCCGTTCCTGGCCGAGGGCGACCAGGTGGAGGTGGCCGCCTATGCCGGCCACATCGCCGGCGCCGGGCCCGAGCAACTGGTGTACGGCCTGCGCAACCGGGAAGACGGCCGCGTCTATGTCTGTCACCACTATTTCCGCGCCGCTTTCACCGACATCGCGCCCGTGGGCGTGGGCCTGAGGCAGCGCGTGCCGATGCTGTCTTTGCTGGCGATCCTGCTCCTGGTGTGCTGGCTGGTGGTGGTGGCGGTGCTGTCTTCCTCTGACTCGCCCTCGGGCCGCGAGGCGGCGCCCGAACTGGCCGCGGTGACGTTCGTGTTTCTGCTGGCGGCGTGGCTGTGCGTCGCCTTGCCGCTGCTGATTCTGGATACGCGCTGGCGCATGGGCCGGCCGACGCGGCGCCAGCGCATCCTGGAGCGCATCTATCGCGCGCTGGGGCTGGGCACGCCGTTCGCGCCCACGGCGGTGATCGAGGAGGTCTAGGGCGCGGCAAGCGCGTCTGCGAGGTCTCGCGCCGCGCCGCGCCGCGCAAAAAAACGCGCGTCCCCGGACGGACCCGGAAACGCGCGGCGACAAACCACCCATCCCTTCGCGGAGGCGGGCGTCATCAACGGGAACTTGCGCAAGGGGAATCGATGCGTCCGCGATCAGAAGCGGTGGCGTATCCCCATGTTCACTTCGGTCGCCTTGGCGTTGTCCAGGAACGCCCAGTTGGTCGTGTACGAGGCGACCGCATACAGGTCGGTGCGCTTGGACAGGTTGTAGTTGTAGCCCAGGCTGTAGGTGTTGCTGGCCGAGTCGCCGCCGGTGAGTTGCGCGCTGTTGGCGTCGGCGCGCTGCCACGAGGCGAAGGCGCCGCCCGACTTGCCGACCGGGGCCGCCACCGCGAGCATGTACGAATTCGACCGGAAGCCCTTGGAGAACGCATAGGACGGCGTGCCGGTGAAGCCGCCGATGCCGGCGCCGCCGGGCAGGCTCTTGCCGGCGAACCAGCCGTCGGTGAGACGGTTGTACGCCAGCGCTACCTTGAAGACCTCGAAGTCGTACGAGCCGCCGACGATGTACGAGCGCGGCGTGGCGTCGACCTGGCCCTGGCTCAGCTTGTTGGAGGCGGTCAACTGGTCATAGGTGGCAAAGCCCATCAGCGGGCCGTTGTCGTAGCGCAGGCCGGCGGTGATGGCGCGGGTGTTGTCGGCGGTGGCGAAGCCGGTCTGCGCGGTCTTCTGGTCGTCGACGTTGAAAGCGTAGCCGACGGCCGCCTTGAAGCCGCCCATCGACGGCGTCTCGTACACCACCAGGTTGTCGTAGCGCGGGAAGTAGGCCGAGCTGAAGCCGAGGCCGCCGCCGGTGTTCAGCTGGTTGAAGCCGCCGCCGAAGGCGGGTCCGAGCATGCCGCCGAAATAGCGCGTGGCAACGTTGTACTGCCGGCCCAGCCGCACTTCGCCCCACTCGGCGCTGCCCAGGCCGACGGTGGCTTCGCGCCCGAACAGGCGGCCGCTCTGCAGCGAATTGCCGTTGCGGCTGTCGAAGCCCGACTCCAGCTGGAAGACCGCGTACAGGCCATCGCCCAGGTCTTCCTTGCCGCGCAGGCCCCAGCGCGAGCCGGCCGTGGTGCCGGTGGTGGTGCCGATGCGGCTGCTGTCGATGCTGCTGCGGCGGCCGGTGGCCGGGTCGGTGTAGCTGCCATCGACATTGGCATAGCCGATGCCGGTGTCGATGACGCCATAGAGCGTGACGGACGTTTGCGCGGCCGCCGCGCCGGACAGGGCCGTAGCGGCCGCGGCGACGAATATTCTTTTCATGGATGACTCCGTAGACGGGATGACTCGATTGCGCCACGCGGCGCGGGCTCGGCCAGCGGGCGCGCGGCGAAAGACAGTCTGGGCGCGCCGCTTCGACAGTTCGCGGACATTAAAATGACAATTCCGATCACGCCGCGGCCTGGCTGCCGTCATCATTTCCTGCTAACCGCGCCCGCGCGGCGCGTCACCCGCCGCGCCCCTGCGGTGCGCCATCCGATTCCCTCCGATTCCGCCTGCCCGCATGCGCCTTGCTTCCATTCGCTCCGCGTTTTCCCGTTGTTTTTCCGCCGCCGCCGCCGGCCCGCGCCTGGCGCGCGCCTGCGTCGGCCTGTCGCTGGCGCTCGGCGCCAACGCGCACGCCGCCGGTTTCCAGCGCCTGAACCTGCCGATGGACATGAACGGCCCGGCCCTGCAGGGCGGCATCTGGTATCCGTGCGCCGCGCCGCCAAGGGAAGTCGCCATCGGCCGCGTCACCCTCGCGGCAACGCCGGACTGCCCGATGACCGACGGGCGCAAGCCGCTCATCGTCATGTCGCACGGATCGGCCGGCTCTTACCTGGGCCATCACGACACCGCCGCGGCGCTGGCGGACGCCGGCTTCGTGGTGGCGGCCATCAACCATGTCGGCGACAACGCGGTGGACCGCTCGCGCCAGGGCTATCTGTCGATCTTCTCGACCCGGCCGCGCGAGATCAAGCGGCTGATCGACTATCTGGCCGGCGCCTGGCCGCAGCGGGCGCAACTGGACGGCGCGGTGGGTTTCTTCGGTTTTTCGCGCGGCGGCTACACGGGGCTGGTGCTGGCCGGCGCGACGCCCGATTTCACGCGCGGCCTGGCGCTCTGCGGCGACGAACCGTCACTGCCAATGTGCCGCGACATCCGCGACGGCAAGGTGCCGGCGCAACCCTACGTGAAGGATGCGCGCATCAAGGCGCTGGTCATCGCCGACCCGCTCAACGCTTTCGGCGCGGATGCGCTCAAGGCGGTGTCGGCGCCGGTGCAGTTGTGGGCATCGGCGCTGGGCGGCGACGGCGTCACGCCGGCCAGTGTCGAGGCGGTGCGCCAGGGGTTGCCGGCATCCGAGTTCCACCCGGTGGCTGGCGCCGGGCATTTCGCCTTCCTGGCGCCGTGCTCGGCCGCGCAGGCCGAGGCCATGCCGGCGATCTGCCGCGATGCGCCGGGTTTCGACCGCGCGGCGTGGCACCGTGATTTCAACGCGGCGGTGGTCGCGTTCTTCAAGACCGCGTTGCGTTGACCGCCCGGGGACGCGCCGGCCTGCCGGCGTGAGCGGTTGACGGCCGTGCGTCCCGGCGTGCCGGGCGCTAGCGGCGGGCGTCGGCGGCGGCCCGCTTCCTGGCCGCGGCCTTGGGGCCGTCGCGAAACGCCACGTAGCTGCAATAGCGCTGGAAGTCCTTCCTGGCCAGCGCCAGGTACAGCCCCGTCGCGATCATGGCGGCACTGCACACAAAGCGGTGCAGCCAGATGTCGATCGAGTAGGGCATCAGCGAGGTCGTCAGGTACATGACCAGCACGCCGAATCCCAGCAGCAATACCATCAGCAGCCATCGCGCCCATTCGCTGCCACGGTACAGCCCGGCCAGCAGCAGTCCGGGCACGATCAGCTTGAGCAGGGGCGAGAGCTGGCCGCGCAGCAGCGGCATGAGGTCATAGCTGAGGGTGATCAGCATGCCCGCCAGGACGATGTACCAGAACCGCTGACTGGTAGGCGCGTGGCGCCGCGGAGCTTGCCTTCCTTCACCATTGTTCTGCCGCATGGGGTCTCCTTTTTGGCAAGCGGCCAGTGTAACGTCGTGCCGGCGGCGATGCGGGTAGACTGGCGGCTGGGTACACACCGGAGCACCGCCTTGGCCACCTCGTTGCGCAGATACACCGAGCTTCCCTACCTGATCGATTACCTGCAGACAGGCGAACTGGCGCTGCTCAATCCGAAGGCGTGGGACGACCGCAACGACTCGTTCTACATCGAGGAATACGCCCGCGCCAAGCGCCTGCAGGGCATCTACGCGCTGTGCCTGGCCGAGGCCTCCGAGACCTATCACCACTGGCGCGTGTTCTCGCACGGCAGCGGCGGGGTCTGCATCGAGTTCGACAAGGAAAAGCTGATCGAGCAGGTCAAAGCCGTGCCCGACCTGCGGGCCGAGGCGGTGCAGTATCGCACCATCAAGTCGCTGCGCGAGCAGCCGCCCGTCGAGGCCGACCTGCCGTTCCTCAAGCGCCACGCCTTCCGCGATGAAAAAGAGTTCCGCCTGTTCGTCTGCCGCAGGACGCGCGATACGCCGGTGCTGCGCATTCCGGTGGCACCCGCGACCATCAAGCGCGTCACGCTCAGCCCGTGGCTGCCGGCCACCGTGTGCGATCAGGTCAAGAAGGTGCTGAAGTCGATCAAGGGCTGCGAGAAACTGCGCGTGTTCCGCTCGACGCTGGTCGAGAACGAGGATTGGAAGAAATTCGCCAGCGCCGGCCGCAAGGAGCCGGCATGACGGACGGCAACGACAAGATGGCCGCGCAGGCCGCGCTGTCGCCAGCGCAGATCGTCGACGCCTTTGAGCGGCTGGGCTGGACGAACAACGACCCCATGGGCCAGGTGTTGCGGCTGCGCCGCGATGACCCGGCGGCGCTGGGGGAACTGGTCACGCGGTTCCTGGATCGCGGCCTCAAGCACGCCACCTTCATCGACGCCGCGCTCGACCTGATGGACGACGCCACCTATGCCGCCACGTTGCGGCAGGCGTGGCAGCGGGCGCTGCGCGGGCCGGCCTCGGAAGGCGTGGCGGAAGTGCTGGATTCAGCCGCGCTGCAATGGCCGCAGCTGTTCGCGGGCCACTGGCCGGCGCTGCTGGCCATGGCGGAAGCCGGCGTGGGCGGCCCGCGTTTCAATACCGACCGGGCGTGGCGCGCGCTGGACGCCGAGACGGCGCGGGCGTGGCTGGCGCAACTGCCGCCGACGATCGAAGCGGATTCCCCGGACCAACTGCGCGCCCGCGCCCTGTTGTACTCGCGCCAGCCGCGGACGGTGTCGCGCGCCTGGCGCCAGGGCTTCGGGGGCGGCGTGGATCCCGACGCCATCTATTGGCTGATGGAAGTGGGCTATGCCGACGACGACGGCCAGGCGCGCGCGCTGCATGGCGAGCAGCCCCTGCACATCCGTTTCGACGCGGCGCAACGCAAGCAGATGACGGCCTCGCAACCCGGGTGGCGGCGCGAGATCCAGCGCCTGCATCCCACCTGGGGCTCGCCGGCGCCGGACGCCGAGTCGCCGATGGCCACCGTGACGGCGGGCCGCATGGGCGGCACGCTCGCGGCCGCCTGCGGCCTGTGCCATGGACCCTTGCATCGCCTGTTGACCTTGCCGCGGCCCGAGGTGGCCGGTATCGATTGCGCCACACCGCTGACGCTGGCCACCTGCCTGTCGTGCCAGGGGTGGGAACAGGACGGCCCGATCCTCTTCTTCCACCACGACGGCGACGGCGCGCCGCAAGCGCATCCGTCGCAGCGCCGGGCCGAGCCGGTGACGCCGGAGTTTCCCGCCGAACCGCTGCGCGAGGCCGACGTGGCCCTGTTCCAGGCCCCGGCGCGCTGGGCCTGGCAGGACTGGGGCGATTCCAACGGCCGCCAGAACCTGAGCCGTGTCGGCGGCCCGCCCAGCTGGGTGCAGTCCGCCGAATACCCCGCCTGTCCGGATTGCGACCAGCGCATGTCGTTCGCGATGCAGCTCGATTCCGACCTGCCGCAGGCGGACGGCGGCGACTGGATGTGGGGCAGCGGCGGCTGCAACTACAGCTTCTGGTGCGGCCACTGCCGCGTCAGCGCGCATCTGTGGCAATGCACCTGACCGTCGCGCCGCCGGCATCAGCCGGGATCCCCGCCGCGCCTTTCACTGCGTACGCGACGCGGACCGCGCGCATGCCTACACCGGCCGGCTGGCCTGCGCGCGCCAGCACTTGACGGGGTCATCGCGCACCAGCGACTGGTGTACGCCGATCCCAGCCATCACGCCCGAGGCGCTGGCCAGCGTGGCATTGCCCATCTGCAGGCTGGCATCGCCCGCGGCGTACACGCCCGGCACCGTGGTCTGCTTGAAATCGTCGACCCGCAGGTAAGGCCCCAGCAAGCCCTCGTCGAAGGCGCAGCCCAGCTGCATTGCCAGCGGGCTGGCCATGTGCACGCGGCTGGCGACGAACAGCGCATTGACTAGCAGGCGGCGGCCATCGGCCAACTGCACCGCGTCGATGCGTGGCGCCGAACCGAGCAACTGCGTCACCGGGGTGCGCTCGATGCGCACGCCACGGGCGGTCAGCAGCGCGGCCTGCTCGGCATCGGGCTCGAACTCGCCCTGGGTGAAATAGGTGGTCGGGCCCCAGTCGGGCAGCAGCGCGGCCTGGTGCGAGGACATGGGGTGGGCGGCCAGCACGCCCAGCGGCTGGTCGGCCACTTCATAGCCATGGCAGTAGGGGCAGTGCAGCACCGTCTGGCCCCAGCGTTCCCGCAGGCCCGGCAGCGCGGGCAGTTCGTCGCGCACCCCGATGGCCAGGATCAGGCGGGCGCCGCGCAGTTCGCGGCCATCTTCCATGGTGACGAGGAAGCGGCCCGATTCGCCGGCGGCGCTGGCGGCGGCGCCGTCGATGAAGTCCACCGTGCGGTAGGCGCCCAGTTGGGCGCGCCCGACGGCGGCGATCTCGGCCGGCGTCTTGCCGTCCTGGCCCAGGAACCCGTGCGAATGCGCGGCAAAGCGGTTGCGCGGCAGGCCGGCATCCACCAGCGCGATGCGGCGGCGGGCGCGGGCCAGTTGCATGGCGGCCGACAGGCCGGCGAAGCTGCCGCCGATGATGATGGCGTCGTAGCAGGGGGGCAGTTTTTCGGGCTTCATCGCTATCTCGATACTTTAAAAGTTGCATGATACGGCGATCCTGCTCAGTCACGCAACTTATAATGTTTCAAACCATGAACCAGGAGTCTTTCCATGCGCAGCGATAACCGCCTGTCCCGCATGCTGCACGTGCTGCTGCACATGGCGGAGCAGGACGCGCCGCTGACCTCCGAGACCATCGGCAAGATGCTGAGCACCAATCCCGTGGTGGTGCGGCGCATGATGTCCGGCCTGCGGGAGCGCGGCTACGTGCAATCGGAAAAGGGCCATGGCGGCGGCTGGGTGCTGACGCGGCCGCTGTCCGAGCTGAGCTTGCTGGACGTCTACCAGGCGCTGGGCGAGCCGCCGATCTTCGCGCTCGGGCTGGACCAGAGCGAACCAAAATGCCTGGTGGAGCAGGCCGTCAACGCCGGGCTGGAAGGCGCGATGGCCGAGTCGCGCCGGCTGCTGCTGGAACGCTTCGCGACGATCCGCATGGACCAGCTGGCGCGGGACTTCCAGGAACGGCTCAAGCTGCATCCGCACCGCACGGAGCGCTAGCGGGTAGAGCGGCGGTGTATCCTCGCAATCGTGCCGTGTCCGCATCCCGGACGCCGGCCCGCGCCAGAGAACACGGACGGCGGCCACCCGCGCCAGTCCGGCACTGCCCGACCAGGAGACATCGAACATGCTATTGACCGAAGAACAGCTCAGCGTGCAGGACATGGCGCGCCGTTTCGCCCAGGAACGCCTGGCGCCGAATTCCGAACGCTGGGACCGCGAACACCACTATCCGGCCGACGCCATCCGCGAGATGGCCGACCTGGGTTTCTTCGGCATGCTGGTGCCGGAGGAATGGGACGGCAACGCCAGCGGCTACCTGTCGTACGCGGTGGCGCTCGAAGAGATCGCGGCGGGCAATGGCGCCTGCTCGACCATCATGAGCGTGCACAACTCGGTCGCCTGCATGCCGATCCTGAAGTACGGCAGCGACGCGCAGAAGGACCAGTTCCTGCGGCCGCTGGCCACGGGCGCGGCCATCGGCGGCTTCGCCCTGACCGAGCCGCAGGCCGGCTCCGACGCCAGCAGCCTGCGCACCCGCGCGGTGCGCGACGGCGACCACTACGTGCTCAACGGCGCCAAGCAGTTCATCACCTCGGGCCGCACCGGGCAGCTGGTGATCGTGTTCGCGGTGACCGATCCGCAGGCCGGCAAGCGCGGCATCTCGGCCTTCATCGTGCCGACCGACACCCCGGGCTACCAGGTGGTGCGGGTGGAGGACAAGCTCGGCCAGCATCTGTCCGACACCTGCCAGATCGCCTTCGAGGACATGCGCATTCCCGCCGCGTGGCGGCTGGGCGAGGAGGGTGAGGGCTACAAGATCGCGCTGTCGAACCTGGAGGGCGGCCGCATCGGCATCGCCTCGCAGTCGGTCGGCATGGCGCGCGCGGCGTTCGAATGCGCGCGCGACTACGCCCGTGACCGCCAGGCCTTCGGCAAACCCATCATGGAGCACCAGGCGGTGTCGTTCCGGCTGGCCGACATGGCCACGCAGATCCACGCGGCGCGGCAGATGGTGCTGCACGCGGCGGCGCTGCGCGAGGCCGGCAGGCCGGCGCTGACCGAGGCCTCGATGGCCAAGCTGTTCGCCTCCGAGATGGCCGAGAAGGTCTGCTCGGCCGCGATCCAGACGCTGGGCGGCTATGGCTACCTGGCCGACTTCCCGGTGGAGCGCATCTACCGCGACGTGCGCGTGTGCCAGATCTACGAAGGCACCAGCGACATCCAGCGGCTGGTGATCGCGCGCGCTTTGTAGAACGGCGCGACGCGCGGGCGGTGTCGGCCCGGGCGGGCGGTCCGCGGGCGCCGGTGGCATGGTTGACGCCGTGCACCGGCAGGGCCTGCCGGGGTATCAGTCCAACAGGGCCTGCACCACGGCCTGCGCCGGCGCTTCCAGCGGCTGTTCGCGTTGCAACCGCGCGATCTTTTCCTCGAACTCGCCCGCCACATCCGGCCGCACCTTCTTCATGGCGCGCACCGTCTGCGCCAGCAGCAGGCGCGCGTTGACGCTGCGCGGGAAGTCCAGGCACTGGCGCAGGTTGCCGTCAATGATCTCGCGTTCGCCATTGAGCTGGCCCGGGTGGTCCGGGTCGGCGCCGTTGCAGCGCACGGCCAGCAACTGTTCCAGGCGCAGCAGGTAGTACGGGAAGGCGGCGCCGTCCGGCACCGTGTAGTTGGCGGGTGCCGCCAGCGGTGCCTGCGCGGTGGCGCGG
Source organism: Achromobacter sp. HNDS-1 (assembly GCF_040084795.1). NCBI lineage: Bacteria > Pseudomonadati > Pseudomonadota > Betaproteobacteria > Burkholderiales > Alcaligenaceae > Achromobacter > Achromobacter sp. HNDS-1. Next base: position 161,670 of record NZ_CP157584.1, on the reverse strand, counting down.
CCGACCAGCGCCACCAGGTCCTCGGTCAGGCGCTGGATCGCGGCGGTCGGATCGGCCATCGGGAATTCGGCCGACAGCGCGCCGATGCATTCGGCGTCCTCGGTGCGCACCAGGCGCACCTCGGCGCGCCACGGCTCGGCCACGGTGACCAGGTGCGAGATCACCACGTAATCGCTTTGCGCCTCGCATTGCTGCGCGTAGCCGATGGCGTCGGTGTCGTCCCAGGCCGCGCCGCTCAGCAGGAAGCCGGGATGCGGTTCGGTCAGCCACGGCACCAGCGTCTGCGTGCGCAGGCCGCAGCGCAGCGCCAGTTGTTCGTTGAAGTACAGCGGCAGCGCGCGGCTCAGGCGGCCGGTGGCGTCGGCCAGCTGCCGCTCGGCGCCTTCGGGCGCGGCGCCGATCTCGGCCGAGCCGCCCAGGAACGACACCAGCGGACGGTCGGGCGTCACCGGCGTGAACAGCGCCGCCGCGGGCGAATCGGGCGTCAGCCAGACCGGGCCGCGGCCCAGCAGCATCGCCAGCCGCATCTGCGCCGGTTCGGTGGCGCCGTCACCCAGCGCGGCCCGCGCCAGTTCGGTGTCCCAATAGGCCAGGTTGTCCTTCCAGTCGGGGCGCTGCTGCGCGTAGAGCTGGTCGAGGATGGCGCGGGCCTCGTCGTGGCGGCCCAGTTCGACGTAGGCGCGGATCAGGTTGTTGCCGACCTGGATGCCGTGGTGGGCGGCCTCGAAGCGCGGCCCGGCCAGTTGCACGATCGGCTCGATCGCGCCGGCGTTGCCCAGGTCGCCGCTCATCTGCGCCAGCAGGTCGGCGGGCGCGGGCGTGCCGGCGCGGGCGAGCGATTCTTCATACATGGCGAGCGCGCCGGACAGGTTGTGCGCGCCCAGCTCACCGTGCGCCAGCCACAGCTGCGCGCGCCAGCTGCCGGGCAGGGCGGCGACCTTGCGCATGGCGGCCACGCCGGCGGCGTCGCCGCCGTGTTCGCGGTGGATCGCCTCGTACCAGCCCAGGCCGTTGTCCTGGTTGGGATCCAGCTCCAGCGCATGCCACAGCGTGGCCAGGGCGCCGGCCTCGTCGCCGCGCTCGTCCTGGATCTTGGCCAGGTTGGTCAGGACAATGCCGGTCTCGCCGTGCGCGGCCATGAAATCGCGCAGCACGCGTTCGGCGTCGTCGAGCCGGCCGGTCTTCATATAGACGATGGCCTGCAGCACCACGCCGCGCTCGGCGCCAGGTTGCAGTTCGACCAGGCGGTCGGCGGGCTTGACCATTTCATCGATGAAGCCGTCGCCGAGCGACTGGATGATCAGGCTGGCGAGCGCGTCGGCGTCGTCCCAGTGGCGCTCGATGGCGCCGGCCAGCACGTTGTCGCGCCACTGGTCGCGCGGCACGAAAATCTCGCGGCCGTAGGCGTCGTAGGCGCGGATCATGTCGGCGTCCTGCGGCGCCTGTGTGTCCGAGGCCGCCGTATCGGCGGGCTGCGGCGCGGGCTGATCGGCGTGCGTGGCGGCGTCGGCGGGAGCGGCTTGCTTGCCGAGCAGTTTCTTCAGAAAGCTCATCGGGTCGGTTCCTAGGTTCGGGCGCCCGCCGCGCGGACGCGGCGGGCAAGGCGGCGACGCGCCCAGAGGGTGTAGATGACGAGATTGCCGGCGACCAGCAGCAGCGCCAGCGCGACCTGGACGCCGCGCGTCAGGCCGTCCGGGTAGATCAGCGCCAGGATGTAATGCTCGATGAAGCCGCCGGCATAGCCTTGCTGGCCCGCCTGCTGGCGCAGCGAGACTTCCAGCGGCGTCAGCGGGCAGATCCAGCCCATGCCGATGACCATCGCGCCCCAGGCCAGCGCCGGCAGGTGCAGGTAGGCCAGGCGCCAGCGCCACAGCGCCAGCAGGCCGCCGAACACCACGAAGGCGACGAACAGGCCGTGAATGATCAGGACGGCGTCGGCCAGCAGGCGAGGGATCATGCGGGCATTCCTCCGGTGGGCATCCGCTCTTGCCGGGGCGACGGGGCCGACGCGTCCGTGGCGGCGGGCGGAAGGGGCGCCGGGCGCGGATGGCGCCGGCGCCGGTCGTCAGGGTTTCAGGTCGCGCAGCAGCTTGGCCAGTTCCGGCGCGGTCATCAGCGACACGCCCTCGGCGCGGGCGTATTGCAGGGCGTTGTCGGATACTTCGCCCAACGCGATGTAGATGGCTTCGCGCGCGCCGCGCTTCTCGCGCGCCGCCTGCAGTTCGCGCAGCGGCTCGACGCCGACCCGCGCGGCCTTCCAGCGCTTGGCGCTGACCATGGCGACGTGGCCGTCCTTGGTCAAGGCGAAATCGGCGCCGGGGCCGTGCAGCCGTTCGACCTCGCAGCCATCGCGGCGAAAACCGGCCTCGACCGTGGCGGCGAACTGCTGCCACGACATGGCCACGGCGGCCTGCGCCACGGCCTCGACGCGGGCGCCCGACGGCGCGCGCAACTGCTTGTAGGCCGCCATGATGGCGATCACCGCGAACGGCACGGCGGCGAACACGCCCATGGCCGCATACTCCAGCGGCAGCGCGGCGAACCCGCCCACCGACAGCAGCAGCGCCACGCCGGCGCTCATCCACCACGGCGAGCGCAGCAGCACCGCGAAGATGGAGTTCTGCGACATCTTGAACTTCATGACGCGCGCACCACGATACGCACGTCGCCACAGGTGACGATCTGGCCGGGACGGATCTTGGCCGTCTTGCGCGTTTCGACCACGCCGCCCACGCTCACGTGGCCTTCGGCCACCAGCATCTTGCCGGCGCCGCCGCTGTCGCAGACGCCGGTGGCCTTGAGCAGCTGATTGACTTCAATAAAAGGGCTGCCTTCGGCAAGCGTGAATTCGATGATGGGCATGGAACAGACGGGCGTTGAATGGGGATCGGGTGGTTCAGGCCTGGCCGCCGGGGGCGTTGCCGCCAGCGGGTGGTGCTGGCGGCGCGGGGGGCATGGGCGGCACGTCGGCCGGCGCCACGGGGCGGTCGCTGGGGGTTTCGGCGCGCGCCATCCAGGCAATCAGCGACGAGCGCATGGCTTCCTCGACCGACATCTGGATCGGCTGCACCCATTCCTGCGGCACGAACACGGTATAGCCCCCGATCATATAGCCCATCGGCAGGTACACGGCCACGCGGTCGCCCTGCGTGAAGCCCTCCGGCAGACCTTCCAGGTTGCGGCGCGTCACCAGCCCGACCAGCTCCAGCTGCTGGCCCGGGATGCGCAGGATCACGACCTGCTGGGCGGTGGCCTTGGAGCTGGGCGAGAAGTAGTCGGCGAAGCTCTTGAGCGACGAGTAGATGCTCTTGACCACCGGCAGGTTGGTGAAGGGCATTTCCAACAGCGCCATCACGCGCTTGACGCGCTCCTTGGACACCAGGTAGCCGATCGCCAGGATGCCCAGGATGCCCAGCAGCAGCCCCAGGCCGGGAAAATAGAAGCCGCCGATGAACGGGCGCAGGAAGGTCAGCGCCACCGCCTCGGTCCAGGCCAGGAAGATGTAGAGCAGGTAGATCGTCAGCGCCAGCGGCAGCACGGTGATCAGGCCGCGGAAGAAGTACTTGTAGAGACGGGTCATAGTCATGAAGCCAGGAAATCGGGGTCGGGTCCTGCGCGCCGGCGGACCGGAAGGGCCGAAAGCATAGCAGCAGGCGGCGCAAAGTCCGGTAACAAGACGCGGGAATTGCTACCGGTCGACGGGCAGGTATAGCGTCTCCTTGATCTCCTCCATCACCACATAACTGCGCGATTCGGCCGACGCGGGCAGGCGCTTGAGGATCTCGCCAAGAAGACGGCGGTATTCATTCATCTCGGTCAGGCGGGCCTTGACCAGGTAGTCGAAGTCGCCCGACACCAGGTGGCACTCCATGACCTCGGGCACATACAGCAGCTCTTTCTTGACCTTGTCGAACACGTCGCCGGACTTGGCCGAAAGCTTGATCTCCAGGAACACCAGCAGGTTCTTGCCGAGCGCCGCCGGGTTGACGCGCGCATGGTAACCGGAGATCACGCCTTCGCGCTCCATGCGCTTGATGCGGTCGGAGCAGGGCGTGGCCGACAGGTTGACGCGCTCGGCCAGTTCCGTGACGGAAATACGGCCTTCCCGCTGCAGGATATCCAGGATTTTCAGGTCGATACGATCGAGATCGCGCATTTCACTTCTGGCGGTCGAAAAAAGGAGCTTGGCCGGGAAAAACCACTGCCGAATGAAAATCTTCAGTGATTTTCACTGTGATGAGGCTCATAGACTACCGAAATTCCTGACCAAATCCAAACTTCGGAACGAATCATGCACGTCATCGTCCTCGGCAGCGGCGTCATCGGCACCACTACGGCCTATTACCTGGCCCGCCAGGGGGCCAAAGTGACGGTGCTGGACCGCCAGCCCGGCGCCGCCCAGGAGACCAGCTACGCCAACGCCGGCCAGGTGTCGCCGGGCTATTCCACGCCCTGGGCCGCGCCCGGCATTCCGCTGAAGGCCATCAAGTGGCTGTTCAAGAAGCACGCGCCGCTGGCGATCCGCCTGGACGGCAGCCTGTACCAGCTCAAGTGGATGGCGGCGATGCTGGCCAACTGTTCGGCCGAGCGCTACGCGGTCAACAAGGAACGCATGCTGCGCCTGGCCGAATACAGCCGCGACTGCCTGCGCGAACTGCGCGCCGACACCGGCATCCATTATGAAGAGCGCACCCGCGGCACGCTGCAACTGTTCCGCACCGAGGCCCAGATGGAAGCCGCGCGCCGCGACATCGCGGTGCTGGAAGAGGTCGGCGTGCCCTACGAGCTGCTGGACCGCAACCGCCTGGTGACCGCCGAGCCGGCGCTGGCGCGCTCGCTGCACAAGCTGGCCGGCGGCCTGCGCCTGCCCAACGACGAGACCGGCGACTGCCGCCTGTTCACCACCCGCCTGGCCGCGATGGCCGCGGCGCTGGGCGTGGAGTTCCGCTACAACCAGTCCGTCACGGGCCTGAACACCGCCGGCGGGCAGGTGACCGGCGTGCGTGTCGGCAACGAGGTGCTGACGGCCGACCGCTACGTCGCCGCCTTCGGCAGCTACACCCGCGGCTTCCTGGAGCCGCTCGGCCTGGACCTGCCGGTGTACCCGGTCAAGGGCTACTCGCTGACCATCCCCATGAAGGACGAGGCCGCCGCGCCGGTCTCCACCATCCTGGACGAGACCTACAAGATCGCCGTCACCCGCTTTGAGGACCGCATCCGCGTCGGCGGCATGGCCGAGCTGTCGGGCTTCGACCTGCGCCTGAAGGACGCGCGCCGCAAGACGCTGGAACTGGTGGTCAACGATCTGTTCCCCGGCAGCGGCGACGTGGCCCGCGCCGAGTTCTGGACCGGCCTGCGCCCCATGACGCCGGACAGCACGCCCGTGGTCGGCCCGACCCGCTACGGCAACCTGTTCCTGAACACCGGCCACGGCACGCTGGGTTGGACCATGGCCTGCGGCTCCGGCAAGCTGGTGGCCGACCAGGTGCTGGGCCAGCGTCCGCAGATCCGCACCGACGGCCTGGCGCTGTCGCGCTACGACCGCCAGGCCTCGGCCGAGCGGCCGCTGGTGCTGGGCGGCAAGGGCGCCTGATTCCGGCCTGTTTTCCGAACCCGTTTCCTCCGGCGCCGGCCACCAGCCGGCGTCCCGACGGCCCGCCCGGCGCACGATGCCGGCCGGGCCGTTGTTCCATCGGGCGCGGCGCGACATTGCCGCGACACTTTCAGGCCCGTTGACGCCACAGGGAAACGGCGCCGGCCTCTACAATCGGCGGCATGACCCATTTCCTGCATACCGCCGATTGGCAGATCGGCCGTCAGTACGGCCAGTTCGAAACCGACGACGCCGCCTTGCTGGCCGAGGCCCGCTTCGATGTCGTCGCGCGCATCGCCGCGCTTGCCGCCGAGCGCCAGGTCGACGCGGTGCTGGTGGCCGGCGACGTGTTCGACACCCAGGCCGTGTCCGACCGCACCATCCGCCGCCTGTTCGCCGCGCTGGCCGCCTACGCCGGGCCGTGGGTCATGATCGCCGGCAACCATGACGCGGCGCTGGCCGACAGCGTCTGGAGCCGCGCCGCGCAACTGGGCTGCATCCCGCCCAATGTGCGGGTGCCGTTGCGTACTGGCGTGGTCGACCTGCCAGCGCAGAACCTCGCGGTGCTGGCCGCGCCGCTGACCCAGCGCCATACCTACGACGACGTCACCCAGGCCTTCGACGCGCTGGAATCCGAACCCGGCCGCGTCCGCGTGGGCCTGGCCCATGGCAGCGTGGCCGGACGCCTGCCCGACACCATCGACGCCACCAATCCCATCGCGCCCGACCGCGCCGCCCGCGCGCGGCTCGACTACCTGGCGCTCGGCGATTGGCACGGCTGCCTGGCCATCGACGAACGCACCTGGTACGCCGGCACGCCCGAGCAAGACCGCTTTCGCGGCAACGAACCCGGCTACGCGCTGGACGTGCGCATCGATGCGCACGGCGCCCCGCCACGCGTCGAACGCGTGCCCACCGGCAAATACCGCTGGTCCGCCTGGACCGAAACCCTGAGCCTGCCGACCGACGCCCAGGCGCTGGCCGAACGCCTGGCGGCGCTGCGCGCCGAAGACGTGCTGCGGCTGGAACTGCAGGGCCACGTCAACGTGCCGACCTGGGAGGCGCTGCAACGCGCCGTGGACCAGGCGGCGGCGCAGGCGAGGGCGGTGCTGCCGGATTTCTCCGGCCTGCTGCTCGAACCCGACGAGGCCGACCTGGCGCAACTGGGCGCGAGCGGCTATGTCGGCGAAGTGGCCGCGCAACTGCAGGCCATGCAGGCCGATCCCGAGCAGGCGGCGGTGGCCGGCGAGGCCCTGCGGCTGCTGCTGCGGTTCCAGCGCGAAGGCGCGGCGGCGGGAGGCGCGCAATGAAGCTCACGCGCATCGCCCTGGAAGAATTCCGCAAGTTCCGCCAGCCCCTGGTGCTGGATGGCTTGCAGGACGGCCTGAACCTGTTCGTCGGTCCGAATGAGGCCGGCAAGAGCACCGTGGCCGCGGCCATCCGCGCCGCGTTCCTGGAACGCTACAGCACCCGCACCGTGTCCGACCTGGCGCCGCGCGGCGAGAGCGGCGCGCGGCCCGGCGTCGAACTGGCATTCAGCCATGCGGGCCACGATTACCTGCTGAAAAAACACTTCCTGTCGCGGGCCCGCTGCGAACTGCTGATCGACGACGGCGCGCAACGGCTCGATGGCGAGGAAGCCGAGAACGCGCTGGCCGCGTTGCTGGGCTTCGAACTGGCCGCGCGCGGCCAGAGCAAGCCCGATCTGGCCGGCGTGCCGGGCCTGCTGTGGATCCAGCAGGGCGACGGCCAGAATCTGCAAACCGCCGCCGCCCACGCCGGCGGGCATCTGCGCGAGGCCCTGACGCAGTTGTCGGGCGAGCTGGCCTCCGGCGACGGCGACCGGCTCTACGAGCGCGTCGCCGCCGAGCGCGCCGCCTTGCTGGATGCGCGCAACGGCCGCCCCAAGGGCATCTACAAGGACGCCGAGGACGCGCTCGCCGCCGCCCTGGCCGAGCGCGGCCAATGCGCCCAGGCCAAGGCCCAGCTTGACGCCGACGTCGACCGGCTGGCCGCGCTGCGCGCCGAACACGCGCGCGCCGAGGCCGGCCAGCCCTGGAAGGACTTCGAGGCCCGCGCCGCCGAGGCGCGCGCCCGGCTCGCGGCCGTGGCCAAGGAACGCGAGGCGCTCGAAGGGCTGCAACGCGAACAGCGCCAGGCGGCCGAAACCTTGGCCGTGCTGCAGGAACAGGTGCGCCGCGACCAGCAGGACGAAACCGAATTGCAGGCCCTGGTGGCGCAGGCGCGGGCCGCCCGCGCCGCGGTCCAGCAGGCCCAGGAGCCGCTGACCCGCGCCCGCGCGCTGCGCGACACGCACGCCGCCGCCGCCGAACAGGCGCGCCAGCGGGTCGCCGCGGTGCAGGCGGTGGCCGACCGCCGCGACCTCGAACACCAGCTCGGCCAACTGGCGCGCGACATCGAGCGCCTGGACGGCGCGCTCGAAGAAGCCACCCGCCTGATCGAGCAGGGCTCGATCCTGAAGGCCGAGGCCGTACGCATCGAAATCGCCGACGCCGACATCCAGGCCTTGCGCAAGCGCGAACGCGCGCTGGGCGACCTGCAACTGCGCCAGCAGGCCATCGCCACGCGCCTGTCGTACGTGTTGGACGCGGGCCGCGAGGCCCGGCTGGACGGCGCCGCGCTGGCCGGCAGCGGCGAGTTGCTGCTGACCGCGGCGGCTGAACTTGAATTGCCCGGCCTGGGCCGGCTGCGCATCGAGCCGGGCGGCCAGGACCTGCCGGCGCTCAAGCGCGAACTGGCCGACGTACAGGCGGCCAGCGCGGCTTTGTTGTCGCGCCTGGGTGTGGCGCACGTGGCCGAGGCCGAGGAACGCCATGCGCGCGGCGTCGACTTGCAACGCGAACTGGAGGCCATGCGCAAGACGCTGGCGATCCATGCGCCCAAGGGCGTGGACGCACTGCGCGGGCAACGCAACGAAGCCCAGGCGCGGCGCGCGCAACTGGCCGAGCGGTTGGCGTTGCTGCCGCCGGCGGCTGAGGCGGGCGATGCCGATGCGCCCGCCGCGCGCCAGGCGCTGCGCGATGCCGAAGCCAGCGCGGCGCAGGCCGAGCAGGCCCTGGCGGCCGCGCAGCGCGCCCTGGATGCCGACAGCGCCCGCGCCCAGCTACTCGAAACCCAGGCCGCCGCGCGCGGCGCCGACCTGCAATCGCCCGAACGCGCGGCGCAGCGTCAGGCCCGCGCCGGCCGGCTGGCCGAGGCCCGCAGCGGCCACGACCTGCTCGAACAACGCCTGCGCCAGGCGCAGGCCGCGCTGGAAGCGCTGCGGCCGGAACTGCTGGAACAGGACGCGCAGCGCTACGAAAAGTCCGCCGCCATCGAACGCGACGCCCAGCACAAACGCCACAGCGAGATCCAGCAGTTGCTGGGCAAGCTGGAGCAGGCCGGCGCGCAGGGCCTGGGCGAACGCTTGTCCGAGGCCGAGGCCGCCTGCGAGCGCCTGCAGCGCCGCCGCGACGAATTCCAGCGCCGCGCGCAGGCGCTCGAACTGCTGTCCACCCTGCTGGCCGGCAAGCGCGACGCCGCCACCCAGCGCCTGCAGGCGCCGCTGGCGCGCCGCCTGAGCCACTATCTGGCGCTGCTGTTCCCCGAGTCCGCGCTGCGCCTGGACGAGGCGCTGCTGCCCGCGGCCCTGCAGCGCGCGGGCGGCGAGGACCCGCTGGACGCGCTCAGCTTCGGCACGCGCGAGCAATTGGGCATCCTGGCGCGCTTTGCCTACGCCGACCTGCTGCGCGAGGCCGGACGGCCGACGCTGTTGTTGCTGGACGATGCGCTGGTGCACACCGACGACGACCGTCGCGACCTGATGAAGCGCGCGCTGTTCGATGCCGCCACGCGCCACCAGATCCTGATGTTCACCTGCCACGGCGAGGCCTGGCGCGACCTGGGCGTCGAGCAGCGCCGCATCGGCGCTTGACGCCTTGGCGGCGGTGCGAGCCGCGTCCGCACGTGCAAACCGCCCCCGCACGGGCGGACCGGTGTCGTCACGCGCGTCGCCGGCCGCGTGCGGGCGCCCCGCAACTTGACGCTGGCGCGCGGCGCCGGTAGCCTACACGGGTTCATCACCGAACCCGACGCGCTTCACATGCCCGACTTCACGCCTTCCGCCGAATCCGCCTTCGCTGCCCGCGCAGCCGGCGCCGGCCTGCGCGCAAACCGGCGGCATGGCGTGTCGCCTCCCGTTGTTTCTCCTGTCGTCTCGACGGTCGTATCGCCGCCGGTGGCGTCGCCGCCGTGCGATGTCGTCGCCGGTGTCGCGGGCGCTTATCCGCCCGTGCTCGCCGTTGTCGGCTGACCGCCGCACACTTCCCGCTCCCGCCTTATCGCCTGGATCCGCCGCGCTGATGCGCCGACGCGTTTGCGTTCGCGCCCGCCCGCCGCGCGTCCACGCCTGATCCGTTCGCGCGCCGCAAGACGCGTGCGCGCCGCGGGAGCCTGTTCCATACCCGACAGGTAGAAATCTTCATGTCTTTCAATCGCAATGCGTGGGCCGCCTACGGCTCCACTTCCTTGTTCGTGCTGCTGTGGAGCGGCGGCGCGATCTTCGCCAAATGGGGCCTGGCGCACGCCTCGGCCTTCGGTTTCCTGCTGTGGCGCTTCGTGCTGGCGCTGGTCGTCCTGCTGGCGCTCTGCGTTGGGCGCCGGCGCTGGCTGCCGGCGCCCGGCACGCGCGGCATCGTCGCGCTGACCGGGCTGCTGCTGATCGGCAGCTATTCCATCTGCTATCTGCTGGCGCTGGACCACGGCATCACGCCGGGTGTGCTGGCCACGCTGCTGGGGGCGCAACCCATCCTGACCCTGGCGCTGCTCGAGCGCCGCTTTCCGCCGCTGCGGCTGGCGGGGCTGCTGCTGGCCCTGTGCGGATTGGGCATGGTGATGTTCCAGAGCATCGGCATGGCGCGTTTCTCGCTCGCCGGCATGGTCTTCGCGTTCGCGGCGTTGGTCAGCATGACCGCCGGCGCCATCCTGCAAAAGCGCGTGCGCCAGGCGCCGACGGACGTGATGCCGCTGCAGTACGTGGCCAGCCTGGCGCTGTGCCTGCTGTTCGCGCCGTTCCAGCCGCTGCACGTGGATTGGAGCCTGGGATTCGTGCTGCCGCTGCTGTGGATGGGGCTGGTGATCTCGGTCGGCGCGACGCTGCTGTTCTACCGCATGATCCAGTCCGGCAACCTGGTCAACGTCACCAGCCTGTTCTACCTGGTGCCGGCCGGCACCGCGACGCTGGATTACCTGGTGCTGGGCAACCGCCTGTCGCTGCTCAGCCTGGGCGGCATGGCGGGGATCCTGCTCGGGCTGATGCTGGTGTTGCGCACGCCGGCGGCGCGCTCGGGCGGCTGATCGCGGTTTGCCGCCGCGTGGCGGGATGTTCGCCGCGCGGCGCATACCCCGGGGCGCATCGCGCGCGCGGGCGGGGCGGCGGCGCGCTTTGGGACGTGGCCGTCCTGCCGTTTTCGTCCGGCTACGCGTGCGCGGCTTCTTCCTGGCCGGCCCAGTGACCGCTGACCAGCTGCGCCGGGCGTTCGCGCGCCTGGACCCGGGCGCAGACCGCCCAGGCGTCCAGGCGCACGTTCAGGCCGGCATAGACGCCATGGCCGTCGCCCGCTTCGATGCAGCCGTCGGCCTGCACGCCTTCGCCGGCGCGGATCGAGCCGTCGGCGCGGATGTCTTCACCCGCGATCAATCCCCAGCCCGCGGCCAAGTGGCCGCCGCAGACGATGCTGGCGCCGGCCTGGATGCCGCAGGCGGCATCGATGTCCTTGGCGGCCTGCACGCCGCCGCCGGCCTTGATGCCCTGGCCGCACTTGAGGGCGCCTTGCACCTGCACGTCCTGGCCGGCCCGCAAGTGACCGGTCACGGCCAGGTCCTGACCGGCGCAGATGTCCCACTTGGCGCGCAGGTTGCCGCGGCAGTCGAAGGCGGCGGCGACCTCGATGCCCCATTCGGCGGACACGTCGCCGCCCGCGCGCAGGTCGCCGACACTGGCGATGTTGGCGCCGGCCGTGATGTTCTCGCCGGCCACGATGGATTCCCCGGCGCGGATGCCGCCGCCGGTGACGATGCTGCGTCCGGCCCGCACCACGCTGTCGACGTTGATGCCCATGCGCACTTCCAGCGTGCCGGCGAAGACGATGGCGTGGGCGTCCAGCGTGTCCAGCTTCAACACCGCGTCGGTCGGCCCGAACTGGTCCAGCAGCCAGCAGGCGTCACCGACCCGCCCGTCGGCCACCAGGGCATCGAGGACGGCCTGATAGTCCCCCTGTCCGTTGTGGTCGCGCAGGAACCATTTGTAGCCGCCCGCGCAGGGGTTCTTGGCTTTGACGAATTTCTTGGTGAGTTGCATGGAGTTCGGTGGCAATCAAGGCGTGGCGCCGCCCGCCGGTCATAGTCGGCGCGCGGACGGAAAACGTGGCAAGACCGCCCGGCCATGCGGCAGGGCGGTCGCGCCGGCCGGCCTCGAACCGCGCCGCGCGCAACAAGGGTACGGGCGTGCGGGCGGCCGGCGGCGGGCCGGTGACGGAAAGCGGGAAGGGAGGATGCCGGCGATTAGCCGGGCTTGGAACGCGCGTAGGCGGAACGCGCGGCGACTTCCTGCGAGCTCAACAGGGTCGAGCGCAGGGCGCAAAGCACGCAAGCGGTGTCGGAAGGATGGGAGAAATCGATTCGCACGGGCGAAATGGTAGCAGAGCGCGGGCGCGTCATCTGCCCGGCGATCGCCGATGGGGCGTGGGACGGTCCGAATCTGGCGCGGCGCAAGGCGCGCATTGTGCCGGCGGCCTCGGAAAGGCCCGCCGGCACGGCGTGGCGGCGGGCAGACGGGCTGGCGCCCGGGTCACGCGGCGAAGCCGCGTGACAAGCCTCAGTTGGTCGACTGGATGTTGCGTTCCTTGGCGATGCGCTGGCGCAGCTCCAGTTCACGCTTGATCTGCGCGGCGTATTCCGCCGGCGAGTTGCCGTCGACCAGCGAGCCGCCGTCGGCCAGGCGCTGGATGATCTTCGGATCCTTCAGCGCCTTGACGGTGGCGTCGTGGATGCGATCGATGACCGCCTGGGGCGTGCCGGCGGGCGCGACCAGGCCGTACCAGGCCATGTTGTCCATTTCCGGCAGGCCGCCTTCCGAGAAGGTCGGCACGTCCGGCAGGGTGGGCAGGCGCTTGGGCGCCGCCACGGCCAGGGCGCGCAGCTTGCCGGCCTGGATGTGCGGCATGGACGAGGGCAGGTTGTCGAACTGGGCGTTGACCTGGCCGGCGATCACGTCATTGAGTGCCGGACCCGAGCCGCGATAGGGCACGTGCACCATGTCGGTCTTGGTGAGCGACTTGAACAGTTCGCCATCCAGGTGGCCGATGCCGCCAGCGCCGGACGAGGCGTAGCTGTACTTGCCGGGGTTGGCCTTGAGCAGGGCGATGAACTCGGCCATGTTCTTGGCCGGCACCGACGGGTTCACCGTCAGCACATTGGGCACGTTCACCATATTGGTGATGGGTGCGAAGTCCTTGAGCGGGTTGTACGGGTTCTTGGGGTTGGTGGCCGGATTGGTGGCCATGGTGCTGACAGTGGCCACGCCCAGGGTATAGCCGTCCGGGGCGGAGCGGACCAGCGCGTCGGCGCCGATCGAGCCGCCGCCGCCGCCGCGGTTCTCCACCACCACGGCCTGGCCGAGTTCGCGGCCCAGGCCTTCGGCCACCACGCGGGCGACGATATCGGTGGTGCCGCCGGCCGCGAACGGCACGATCAGGCGGATGGGTTTGTTCGGGTAGGCGTCAGCGGCTTGCGCGGCGCCGCTGAGACAGAGGCCGGCGAGGGCGGTGGCCAGGACGGCCTTGGCTTGGGACAGCACGGTCAAGAGTCTTCTCCATATTATTGAATCCGAGCCGGCCGGCTACGATGGCCGGCGTCGGTGAAGCGCGCCGGGCTCGGATGCTGGCCTGGCCGACGCTTCGTGGGCGCCATTCCACACAGTTACGGTGGCCCGGTCAATCGGGATTCCCCCTGCATCGCGTGGGGGTATTTTTCGCCGCCAGGATGCGGGGGCGATAAACGGCGTTGTGGCAAAAAAACGTATGCTGACAATAACTTGAATGAAAATGGGGTCGTCATCGCTGCGTAATGATTGCGCAGCGATCATGTCGTCATCCCCTCGGTACGCGCATAAATCTCTGCATAACTTACAAGAATCTGATATTTTTCGGATGAGATTCTTGGCCGGTCTTGCAAGAAAGCTATTGCGTTTGTTTCTGTCTGCGCCGTTCAATGGGGCGTTGGTTGATGTCCCCGCGGGGCAACGTGTAGTGCAGCGACGCACCGGGCCAGGGTTCCGTCCGTTATTCAATCCCCGGTTCGTTTCGTCTCTCGCTGTCGCGCTGGCGGGAGGGGGCCCGGACATTCTCGGAACGCCATGTCGCTGATACTGATCCTCGCTCTGCCGTTTGCCGGCAGCCTGTGCGCCGCGCTGCTGCCTTCCAACGCCCGCAATGCCGAGGCCTGGTTGGCGGGCATCATCGCCCTGGCTTGCGCGGTTCTGGTCGCCAGTCTCTATCCGCAGGTGGCCGGCGGCGGCGTGATCCGCGTCGACATGCCCTGGGCGCCCGCCCTGGGGCTGCAGTTCACCTTGCGCATGGACGGCTACGCCTGGCTGTTCGCGCTGATCGTCTCCGGCATGGGGGCGCTGGTGGTGCTGTACGCGCGCTACTACATGTCGCCGGAAGACCCGGTGCCGCGCTTCTTCTCCTTCTTCCAGGCCTTCATGGCCGCCATGCTGGGCGTGGTGCTGTCGGGCAACCTGATCCAGTTGGTCATGTTCTGGGAAATGACCAGCCTGGCCTCGTTCATGCTGATCGCCTACTGGCACCACCGCCTGGATGCCCGCCGCGGCGCCCGCATGGCGCTGACAGTGACCGGCGCGGGCGGCCTGTGCCTGCTGGCCGGGGTGCTGATCCTGGGCCACATCGTCGGCAGCTACGACATGGACCGCGTGCTGGCCGCCGGCGACCTGGTGCGCGCCGACCCCTGGTATCCCGCCGTGCTGGTGCTGGTGGCGCTGGGCGCGCTGACCAAGAGCGCGCAGTTCCCGTTCCATTTCTGGCTCCCCAACGCCATGGCCGCGCCTACGCCGGTGTCGGCCTACCTGCATTCGGCCACCATGGTGAAGGCCGGGGTGTTCCTGCTGGCGCGCTTCTGGCCGGTGCTGGCGGGCACCGATGAGTGGTTCTGGATCATCGGCGGCGCCGGGCTGATCACGCTGGTGCTGGGCGGCTATGCCGCCATCTTCCAGCAGGATATGAAAGGGGTGCTGGCGTATTCGACCATCAGCCACCTCGGCCTGATCACCTTGCTGCTGGGGCTGAACAGCTCGCTGGCGCTGGTGGCGGCGGTGTTCCACATGGTCAACCACGCCACCTTCAAGGCCTCGCTGTTCATGGCGGCGGGCATTGTCGACCACGAGACCGGCACGCGCGACCTGAGCCGGCTGTCCGGTCTGTACAAGGCCATGCCGATCACGGCCACGCTGGCCATGGTGGCGGCGGCCTCGATGGCCGGGGTGCCGCTGCTCAACGGCTTCATCTCCAAGGAAATGTTCTTCGCCGAGACCACCTTCGTCAGCGGCGACATGATCACGAAAGTGGGCCTGCCCCTGGCGGCCACGGTGGCGGGCGCCTTCAGCGTGGCCTATTCGCTGCGCTTCATCCTGCAGGTGTTCTTCGGCCCGCCGGCGACCGACCTGCCGCGCGCGCCGCACGAGCCGCCCGGCTGGATGCTGCTGCCCAGCGGCCTGCTGGTGCTGATGTGCCTGGTGGTGGGCATCCTGCCGGGCCTGACGCTCGGCCCGTTCCTGGCCACCGCCGCGCAAAGCATCCTGGGCGCCGACATGCCCGAATACAGCCTGGCGGTGTGGCATGGCGTCAACCTGCCGCTGGTGATGAGCTTCGTGGCCATGACCGCTGGCGTGATCCTGTACCTGGCGTTGCGCGCGCACCAGCGCGCCAATCCGGGCCGGGTGCCGTTCATCTACCGCCTGGACGGCCGTCGTTCTTTCGAAGCGCTGCTGGACGGCTCCAGCGTGGCCGCCGCCTGGCTGTTGCGCTGGCTGGCGTCGTCGCGCCTGCAGGTGCAGATGGTGCTGATCGTGCTGGGCACGCTGTTCGTGGCCTGGCTGCCGCTGCGCGCCGGCGGCTGGCTGGACGGCACCGGCCGCGCCGCCGCGGTGGACCCGGCGTTCGCCTTGCTGTGGCTGGTGGGCTGCGTCTGCGCCGTGGCGGCCGCCTACCAGGCCAAGTACCACCGCCTGGCGTCGCTGGCGCTGGCCGGCGGCGCGGGGCTGGTGACCTGTCTCACGTTCGTCTGGTTCTCCGCGCCCGACCTGGCCCTGACGCAGTTGTCGGTCGAAGTGGTGACCGTGGTGCTGTTGCTGCTGGGCCTGCGCTGGCTGCCGCGCCGTATCGCGCAGGACGAGGATGAGGGCCTGGGCGCCACGCTGCGGGCCCGTGGCCGCCGCCTGCGCGACCTGCTGCTGGCCACCGCCGCCGGCACCGGCATGGCGGCGCTGGCCTATGCGGTGCTGGTGCGGCCGCAGACCGACACCATCTCCTCGTATTTCGTCGACCGCGCGCTGCCCGACGGCGGCGGCACCAACGTGGTCAACGTGATCCTGGTGGACTTCCGCGGCTTCGATACCTTCGGCGAAATCACCGTGCTGGGCATCGTGGCGCTGACGGTATACGCGCTGCTGCGCCGCTTCCGTCCGGCGCCCGAGAGCGCCGACCTGCCGCGCCAGCAGATCGACCAGGACGGCCCGGTGCCGGCCGCGCCCGATATCAAGTCGGTGGTGCCGACCGGTCCGATGATGGTGCCCACGGTGCTGGTGCGCCTGCTGCTGCCGACCGCGGCGCTGATCTCGGTCTATTTCCTGCTGCGCGGCCACAACCAGCCGGGCGGCGGATTCGTCGGCGGCCTGGTCTTCGCCACCGCCGTGATCCTGCAGTACATGGTGGGCGGGGTCTACTGGGTCGAGTCGCGCAGCCGCCTGAACCCGCAGAACTGGATCGGCATCGGCCTGCTGTTCGCCGGCACGGCGGCGGTGGCCGCCTGGCTGGCCTACAAGCCATTCCTGGCCGCGCTGGCCTGGGACGTCGCCTTGCCGCTGGTCGGCCACGTGCACCTGTCCAGCGTGCTGCTGTTCGACCTGGGCGTCTATATGCTGGTGGTCGGATCCACCGTGCTGGTGCTGGTGGCGCTGGCTCACCAATCGCTGCGCGCGCAACGCAAGGCAGTCGCCGAAAGCCAGGCGGCCGCCGCACAAACGGGGGAAGCCTGATGGAATTGATTTACGCCGTCGCGATCGGCGTCCTGGCGGGCTCGGGGGTCTGGCTGCTGCTGCGGCCGCGCACCTTCCAGTTCATCATGGGCCTGTCGCTGGTTTCCTACGCGGTCAACCTGTTCATCTTCGGCATGGGCCGCCTGACCTCGGGCCGGCCGCCGGTGGTGGATCCGGCCATGGCCCATGATCCTTCCTGGTATGCCGATCCGCTGCCGCAGGCCCTGGTGCTGACGGCCATCGTGATCGGCTTTGCCACCACCGCGCTGTTTTTGGTGGTGCTGTTGGCTTCGCGCGGCTTGACGGGCACCGACCACGTCGATGGACGGGAGTCCCAATCTTGAGTTTCTGGCTGCAACATCTTCCTATCCTGCCCATCATCACGCCGCTGCTGGCCGGCGCGGTGATGCTGCTGCTGGCCGACACCAGCCGCTATGCGCGCGGCACCATCGCCGTGCTGTCCACGTTGGCGCAACTGGCCGCGGCCATCGCCTTGCTGGCGGTCGCCGGGGGCGGGGTGCCGGGCGTCTGGCCGGACGGCGTCGGCGTGTACCTGGTGGGCGACTGGCCCGCGCCGTTCGGCATCGTGCTGGTGGTGGACCGCCTGGCCGCGGTCATGCTGACCCTGACCGCGGTGCTGGGCCTGGCCACGCTGACCTATGCGCTGGCGCGCTGGGACCGTGCGGGGGTGCATTTCCATTCGCTGTTCCAGTTCCTGCTGATGGGCCTGAATGGCGCCTTCCTGACCGGCGACCTGTTCAACCTGTTCGTGTTCTTCGAAGTGCTGCTGGCCGCGTCCTACGGCCTGCTGCTGCACGGCTCGGGCGTGGCGCGTGTCAGCGCCGGCCTGCAGTACATCGCGGTCAACCTGGTGGCCTCGTTCCTGCTGTTGATCAGCATTGCGCTGATCTATGGCGTTAGCGGCACGCTCAACATGGCCGACCTGGCCCTGCGCGCCGGCAATCTGACCGGTTCCGACCGCATGCTGTTCGAGGCCGGCGCCGCCATTCTCGGCGTGGCCTTCCTGGTGAAGGCGGGCGCCTGGCCGCTGAACTTCTGGCTGGTCAAGGGCTACGGCTCGGCCGGCGCGCCAATCGCGGCCATGTTCTCGATCATGACCAAGGTCGGCATCTACGCGCTGCTGCGCATTGGTTCGCTGCTGCTGCCGAGCGGCGCGCCGGCGGCGTTCAGCCTGGACTGGATGTTCGCGGCCGGCTTGGCCACGCTGCTGTTCGGCGGCCTGGGCCTGCTGGCCACGCAGCAGCTCGAGAAGATGGTGGGCTATTGCGTCATCGTCTCGGCCGGCACGCTGCTGACGGCGCTGGGCATGCCCGGCGTGACGCTGACCGGCCCGGCGCTCTTCTACCTGATCAGTTCGGTGCTGACCACAGGCGCTTTCTTCATGCTGGCCGAACTGATCGAACGCACCCGCAGCTTCGGCGCCAACGTGCTGGCGGTGACGCTGGACGCCTTCGACCTGGACGACCCGACCTCGGTGAATCGTTCCGATGACGTGGTTGGCGTCGCCATTCCGGCGGCCATGGCCTTTCTTGGGCTGGCGTTCATCTGCTGCGCCTTGCTGGTGACCGGCTTGCCGCCGCTGTCGGGCTTCGTGGCCAAGTTCTCGCTGTTGTCGGCGGCGGTCTCGGCGGCCAACGAATCGGCGCCGCCGATGGATGCCTGGATCCTGGTGGCCGCGGTGCTGGTGTCCGGCCTGGCGGGCCTGATCGGCCTGGGCCGCACCGGCATCCGCGTTTTCTGGGCCAGCGACGACCGCAGCACGCCGCGCCTGCGGCTGATCGAGGCGGGGCCGGTCGCGGTCCTGCTGCTGCTGTGCGTGGGCCTGGCGGCCGGCGCGGGCCCGGTGTCGGCCTACCTGGACGATGCCGCGCGTTCGCTGGACCAGCCCAAGAGCTATATCGACGCCGTCATGTCCGCGCAGACGGTGCGCGCCGCGCAAGGAGGAAGCTGATGCGCCGACTGTATTTCCTCTTCCTGCCGGTGTTCCTGTTCGTCCTGTGGCTGGTGCTGAACGAAAGCCTGTCGGCCGGCCAGATCGCGCTGGGCGTGGCGCTGGCCCTGTGGTTCACCTGGGCCGCCTCGCGCCTGCGGCCATTGAAGGCGCGGCCGCGGCGCCTGTGGAAAGTGATACCGCTGTTCCTGCACGTGACGGCCGACATCATCAAATCCAACATCGCGGTCGGCAAGCTGATCCTGAACCCGCGGCCCAATGATTTTTCGCCCGGGTTCATCAAGATCCCGCTGACCATGCGCGACCCGCACGGCCTGGCCATGCTGGCCTGCATCGTCACCTACACGCCCGGCACCGTCTGGGTCGAACTGGGCGATGACCACCGCCTCAAGCTGCACGTGCTCGACCTGCAGAACGAGGAAGACTGGGTGCGCCTGGTGCAAGACCGCTACGAGCGCCCCTTGATGGAGATATTCGAATGAACGCCATACTGTATTGGGCGGCGTCCTTTGCCCTGGTGTGCTTCGCGCTGGGCATGGTGTTCGCCACCATCCGCCTGTTGCGCGGCCCGACCGCGCAGGACCGCGTGCTGGCGCTGGACACGCTCTACATCAACGGCATGCTGACCATGCTGGTGTTCGGCATCCGCTCGGGCACGTCGGTGTATTTCGACATTGCGCTGCTGATCGCGCTGTTCGGGTTCGTGGGCTCCACGGCCATGGCCCGCTTCCTGCTGCGCGGCGAGGTGATCGAGCCATGATCGAGACCCTTCCGCTGTGGGCGAGCATCCCGGCCAGCATCCTCCTGGTGCTGGGGGGCCTGCTGGCCCTGACCGGCTCGGCCGGCCTGCTGCGCTTTCGCACCTTCTATGCCCGCATCCATGCTCCGACGCTGGGCAACACGATGGGCTGCGGCTGCGTGCTGGCCGCCTCGATCCTGGTGTTCTCGGTGCTGTCCGCGCGGCCGGTGTTCCACGAAGTGATCATCACGCTGCTGCTGGTCGTCTCGTCGCCGGTGACGGCGATGCTGCTGATGCGCGCCGCGGTATACCGTAACCGTTTGACCAAGGCCGACGCCGACCTGGACGCGCGCTAGGCGGGCAAGAAAGGGACAGAACACTGGCCATCTGGGGACAAGTTGCGCGGGCGCAATGAATATTGCGTCGCAGCATCGGAAACTTCGGCTTACGATTGCACGTTGCTGGACATGTCCCCGTCGCGTCATCGTGGGATAGTTGTATCAAGCAGATGGCGCCGGTCCACGAGGCCGCGCCGTCCGGGTTCAATCTTCTTTTCTCCAAGGAGCTGGCCATGAATGTACGTCCCATGCACACCAAACGCCTTGCGGCATCCCTTTGCGCGGCAGGCCTGATGCTGGCCGCGGGAGCGGCGCAGGCGGCCGACCCGATCGGTCGCGCCGGCATCCAGGCGCAATACGAACAGGATGTGGCGGCTTGCAAGAACGGCAGCACCGGTCAGGACCGCGCCGCCTGCATGCGCGAGGCCGGCGCCGCTCGCCAGGAAGCCATGCGCAAGCAACTGAGCGATGGCACCACCGACCAGCACCAGCAGAACATGCTGGATCGCTGCAACCGCCTGCCGGCCGATTCGCGCCAGGATTGCATCACGCAGATGACCTCGCCGACCCAGGTGCGCGGCAGCGTGCAAGGCGGCGGCGTGCTGCGTGAAACCGTGATCCAGGTGCCGGCCGGCACCGCCGGCACGGTGCCGCCGCCTCCGCCGCCGGCCACCGCGCCCGGCATGGCGCCGGCCCCGGGCATGGCGCCGCCGCCCGCGCCGATGCGCCAGTAACCGCGCTGGGCGGGCCAAGGGAGGGCGCGGCGCGTCCTTTCCCCGCGGCCACGGGGCCCGGCCGCCGCCACAATCAGGCAAAATGGCGGCTGTCGCCCTTACTTACGTATATCCATGTCCGACGTCATCGCCCTGATTTTCGACTTCGACGACACGCTGGCCTCGGACAGCACGTCCGGTTTCCTGGACAGCATCGGGGTGGACACGGCGTCCTTCTGGAAAGACCAGGTCGACCCGCTGCTGTCCAACCAGGACTGGGACCCGGTCCCGGCCTATCTCTACCAGATGATCCAGCTCTCGCGCGCTGGCACGCATGGCCTCATCACGCAGCAGCGGCTGCGCGACTGGGGCGCGCGACTCGAACTGCACGATGGCGTGGTCACGCTGTTCCAGCGGCTGCGCGCCGCGGTGCGGGCGGCGCAGCCGCAGGTGCAGCTGGAGTTCTACCTGATTTCCAGCGGCATCGGCGACGTGGTGCGCTCCACGCCCATCGCGCACGAGTTCACCGAGATCTGGGCCTCCGAATTCACCTACGGCGCCGACGGCGGCATCGAGTTTCCGCGCCGCATCGTCAGCTTTACCGACAAGACGCGCTACCTGTTCCACATCCAGAAGGGCATCATCGGCCGCGATTTCCGCAACAAGCCGTTCGAGGTCAACCGCAAGGTGCCCGAGGACCGCCTGCGGGTGCCGTTCGACCAGATGGTGTTCGTCGGCGACGGCTACACCGACATCCCGTGCTTCTCGCTGATCCGGCGCGCCGGCGGCTACGCCTTCGGCGTCTGGGATCCGAAGCACCGCGACAAGCGCAGCCGCGCCTGGGGCTTCATCGAGGAAGGCCGGGTGTCGAACCTGAACCAGGCGCGCTACGACGAGAACGCCGAACTCTACCAGTGGCTGGAAGAGGCCGTGACCAGCCTGGCCGGCCGCATCGCGCTCAAATCGCGGGTGTACCGTGGTTGAGCCGCTTGCCATGGCGGCCGTGCCGCCCTGGACCGCGCAGGATGCCGAGTTCATGACGCTGGCGCTGGAACAGGCGCGGGCGGCCTATGACATCGGCGAGGTGCCGGTGGGCGCGCTGGTGGTCTCGGCCCAGGGCGACATCCTGGGGCGCGGCTACAACCGCACCATCATCGACCACGACCCCACCGCGCACGCCGAGATCGTCGCCTTGCGCGGCGCCGCGCGCGCGCTGGAAAACTACCGCCTGCCGGGCATCACCGTGTACGTCACGCTGGAGCCCTGCGTCATGTGCATCGGCGCCATGCTGCACGCGCGCCTGGCGCGGGTGGTGTTCGGCGCCTACGACCCCAAGACCGGCGCCTGCGGCAGCGTGCTGGACGTGGGCTCGGTGCCCAAACTCAATCATCACACTTCAGTCACCGGCGGCGTGCTGGCGGAACCCTGCGGCGAGCTGCTGCGCCGGTTCTTCCGCGAACGCCGCGCCAAGGAATCCATCGCATGAGCAACACCCGAGGCGCCAAGGCGCGCGCCGCCAAGGCGGCCGCCGCCCCGGCGCATGACCACGCCAGCCACGATCACGACCACGAATGCGACGAGGCCTGCGGCCACGATCACAGCCACGACCACGAGCCGGGCCACGTCCACGGCTTCCCGGACGCCCGCGGCATCTACCTGATCTCGCCGTCGTCGGCGGTGCGCGACCCGCAGACCGTCGAACTGGCGCGCGAGCGCCTGGCCGCGCAGGGCTTCAAGACCGCGCTGGACCGCACCGCGCTGGCCGAGCACCAGCGCTTTGCCGGCACCGACGCCCAGCGCCTGGCCAGCCTGACGCGCGCCGCCAAGCAGAAACTGCCGATCGTCATGGTGACGCGCGGCGGCTACGGCATGGGCCGGCTGCTGCACGCGATCGACTGGAAGGCCATGGCCGACAGCGGCAAGCGCTTCGTCGGCATGAGCGATTTCACCGCTTTCAACCTGGCGCTGCTGGCGCAGACCGGCGCGGTCAGCTACACCGGCGCCACCGCCATCTACGACTTCGGCGGCAAGAAGGTCGACGACCTGACCGAAGCGCTGTTCGGTGAAGTGATGCGCGGCGAACTGGAAATCCTCAGTTTCGAGACCCAGGACGCCGACCCGGTCGATTGCCGCGGCATCCTGTGGGGCGGCAACCTGGCGATGTTGACCTCGCTGGTGGGTACCCCCTACATGCCCAAGGTGCGCGGCGGCATCCTGTTCCTGGAAGACGTGGCCGAGCATCCGTACCGCATCGAGCGCATGCTGATCCAGCTGTGGCAGGCGGGCATCCTGGGCAAGCAGAAGGCCATCGTGCTGGGCCGCTTCTCGGACTACAAGCTGGCGCCGCACGACAAGGGCTACGACCTGCACGAAGTGGTGGCCTGGCTGCGCAAGACGGTCAAGGTGCCGGTGGTGACCGGCCTGCCGTACGGCCACGTGGCCACCAAGGCGACGCTGCCGATCGGCCAGAAGGTCGGCATCGCCACCGAAAAGGGCCTGGCCCACCTGGTGCTGGACGAACACCATCACTAGGCCCCGGCCCGCCCGGTTTTTCCGACCGCCCGGCTCGCGCCGGGCGGTTTGCCATCCGGCCTTGGTACACTATCGGGTTTCGCCGCATGCCGGCGTTGTCGCGCCATCCTGGCGCCACATCCATTCTCCCGCTGCTAAAACACCGTGATATCCACCGCCAATCTCACCATCCAGTTCGGTCCCAAGCCCCTTTTCGAGAACGTCAGCGTCAAGTTCGGGGAAGGCAACCGCTACGGGCTGATCGGGGCCAACGGGTCCGGCAAGTCGACGTTCATGAAGATCATCGGCGGCGACCTGGAGTCGTCGGCCGGCAACGTCTCGCTGGAGCCGGGCGTGCGCCTGGGCAAGCTGCGCCAGGACCAGTTCGCTTTCGAGGACCTGCGCGTGCTGGATGTGGTGATGATGGGTCACACCGAGATGTGGGCCGCGATGTCCGAGCGCGACGCGATCTACGCCAACCCGGAAGCGTCGGAAGACGACTACATGCGCGCGGCCGACCTGGAAGCCAAGTTCGCCGAATATGACGGCTACACCGCCGAAGCCCGCGCCGGCGAGCTG
Source organism: Achromobacter sp. HNDS-1 (assembly GCF_040084795.1). Classification (NCBI taxonomy): domain Bacteria; kingdom Pseudomonadati; phylum Pseudomonadota; class Betaproteobacteria; order Burkholderiales; family Alcaligenaceae; genus Achromobacter; species Achromobacter sp. HNDS-1. The sequence goes on along the minus strand of NZ_CP157584.1, from coordinate 137,896 downwards.
CTGCTGGGCCTGGAAATCGCCGTGGACCAGCACAACCTGCCGATGCGCGAAGTGGCGCCGGGCTGGAAGCTGCGGGTGCTGCTGGCGCAGGCGCTGTTCTCGAACCCGGACGTGCTGCTGCTGGACGAACCGACCAACAACCTGGACATCAACACCATCCGCTGGCTGGAAAACGTGCTCAACAGCTACCAGAGCACGATGATCATCATCAGCCACGACCGCCACTTCCTGAACCAGGTCTGCACCCACATGGCCGACCTGGACTATGGCGAGATCCGCATCTACCCGGGCAACTACGACGACTACATGCTGGCCTCGACCCAGGCGCGCGAGCGACTGGTGGCCAACAACGCCAAGGCCAAGGAACGCGTGGCCGAACTGCAGGACTTCGTGCGCCGCTTCGCCGCCAACAAGTCCAAGTCGCGCCAGGCCACCTCGCGTCTGAAGCAGATCGACCGCATCAAGGCCGAGCAGGTCGTGGTCAAGCCGTCGTCGCGCCAGAACCCGTACATCCGCTTCGAGCAGAACAAGGTCATGCACCGCCTGGCGGTCACGGTCGAGAACCTGTCCAAGTCCTACGACGCGCCCGTGATCCGCAACTTCTCGGCCATGGTCGATGCCGGCGAGAAGATCGCCATCATCGGCGCCAACGGCGTCGGCAAGACCACCTTGCTGCGCTTGCTGGCCACGGACCTCGCGCCGGACGCCGGCAGCGTCAAGTGGTCGGAAAACGCGGACCTGGGCTACATGGCCCAGGACGTGTCGGATCAATTCCTGCAGACCGACATTAACCTGCTCGACTGGATGGGCGACCATCGCCAGCCGGGCGACGACGACCAGTCGATCCGTTCGGTGCTGGGCCGCCTGCTGTTCTCGGCGGACGACCTGCCCAAGGCGCCCAAGGTGCTGTCCGGCGGCGAAAAGAACCGCATGACCTTCGGCCGCCTGATGCTGGGCCGCCACAACGTCATGCTGCTCGACGAGCCGACCAACCACCTGGACATGGAATCGATCGAATCGCTGCAGTTCGCGCTGGAAAAGTACGAAGGCACGCTGGTGTTCGTCTCGCACGACCGCGAATTCGTGTCGGGCCTGGCCACCCGCGTGATCGAGATCCTGCCCACGGGCGAGATCGTCGACTACCGCGGCGGCTACGAAGACTACCTGTCCTCGCGCGGAATCGAAGCCTGACAACCGGGGCCTTGAGCCCCGCGCCCATGCCGCGGGCTGGCGCGCGTTCAGCCTGCCGCAATCCTGCTGGGCTATCATCCGGGTAAACCCTGGCCCGTTGCGCCAGGTTCCACCCCGTCCGACATGTCTCCCACACCGCATACCACGCCCGATGGCCAGCCCATCGGGACGTTCGCCTTGACCGCGCGCATCGTCGCGATCGCCTTTTTCACCTTCATCTGTTATCTCGCCATCGGCCTGCCGCTGGCGGTGTTGCCTGGCTACGTGCACGGCCAGCTCGGCTACGGCTCGGTGCTGGCGGGGCTGGCCATCAGCGTGCAGTACGTGGCCACGCTGCTGAGCCGTTCGCACGCCGGCCGCATGGCCGACACGGTCGGCCCCAAGCAGACCGTGGTCATCGGCATGGCGGCCTGCGCCGCCAGCGGCGTGTTCCTGCTGCTGGCCTATGCCTTTGAACGCAGCGCCTGGCTCAGCCTGGGCGCCATCATCGTCAGCCGGCTGGCGCTGGGCTTTGGCGAAAGCTGGGTCGGCACCGGCTCGGCCACCTGGGCGATTGCCCGGGTCGGTCCGCTGCACACGGCGCGGGTGATCTCCTGGAACGGCATCTGCACCTACGGCGGGCTGGCGCTGGGCGCGCCGCTGGGCGTCTACCTGGAAACCGAATGGAGCATGGGCGCGTTGGGCGGCGCGGTGCTGCTGCTGGGCCTGGCCGGCCTGGGGCTGGCGCTGGCGCGGGCCGCGGTGGCCATCGTCGGCGGGCATCGCATGGCCTTCAAGAGCGTGGTGCTGCGGGTGTTCCCGCATGGCATGGCGCTGGGGCTGGGCTCGGTCGGCTTCGGCACGCTGGCGGCCTTCGTGGCGCTGTACTACGCCAGCTTCTCGTGGGAGGGGGCGGCGCACGCGCTCAGCGCGTTCGGCTGCGCCTTTATCGGGGTGCGCCTGCTGTTCGCCGGCACTATCACGCGCTTTGGCGGCTTCAAGGTGGCGCAGGTGTCGTTCCTGGTGGAAGCGGCGGGCCTGGCGCTGCTGTGGCTGGCGCCCAATCCCGGCGCCGCGCTGGTGGGCGCGGCCCTGACCGGCTGCGGCTTCGCGCTGGTGTTCCCGGCCATCGGCGTCGAGGCCGTGGCGCGCGTGCCGGCCGGCAGCCGCGGCGCGGCGTTGGGGGCGTATTCGGCCTTCCTGGACCTGGCGCTGGGCGCGACCGGTCCGGTGGCGGGTTATATCTCCGGCGGTTTCGGCTATCCGGCGATCTTCCTGTCCGCCGCGGTGGCGGTGCTGCTCGGCTTCCTGATCGCATTCGGACTGCAGCGCCACGCCAGCCGCGCGCAGGCGGCGGCCTGAGGTGCTTTGTTTATAACCGCAAGTCTTAAGAACATTCGATATTGATCGTTTGGATTCATATAACGAATTGTTAGATTAGGCCCGTTCCCCACGCGCGCCCACGATTCGTTCCATGAACCTGACTTTCGACCACGTCCACAAGCACTTCGGCGACCTGCCGGTCGTCGACGGCTTCACCAGCGAATTCAAGACCGGCGAGCTGGTCGCGCTGGTCGGCCCGTCCGGCTGCGGCAAGTCGACCCTGCTGCACCTGGCCGCCGGTCTGGAAAAGCCCACGCAAGGGCAGGTGCTGGCCGACGGCAAGGCCGTGACCGGCCCGCATCCCAGCCGCACGCTGGTGTTCCAGGAACATGCGCTCTATCCCTGGCTGACGCTGGAAGACAACGTGGCGCTGGCGCTGGAATTCCAGAAAACCCCGAAGAAGCGCGCCCGCGTGGCGGCGCGCGAGTGGCTGGCGCGCGTCAGCCTGGCCGGCTTCGAACACTATTACCCGCACCAGGTGTCCGGCGGCATGCGCCAGCGCGCGGCGCTGGCCCGCGCCTTCATCGCGCAGCCGCAGACCATGTTGATGGACGAACCCTTCGGCGCGCTCGACGCGCTGACGCGTCTGGCGCTGCAGGACGTGCTGCGCCAGCTGATTGCGCAGGAAAAACCCACCGTGCTGCTGGTGACCCACGACGTCGACGAGGCGCTGTTCCTGGCCGACCGCATCGTGGTGTTCAGCCCGCGTCCGGCGCGCGTGCTGCGCGAATTCAACCTGGCGCACCGCGCCAAGAGCCACGACCTGTCCGATCTGGCCGCCGAGAAGCGCGAGATCCTGCGCCTGCTCGGCATCGCGGTCGACGGCGCGGCGGCGCATTCCGATCTGGCGCTGGCCGCCTGATCCCCTTCGATTTTCCGGTTCACGGGCGGCGCCGCTGGGCGTCGGCCATCCTCGATTCCCTGGAGCCTTTCTCATGAAATTCAAGCAATGGCTGTCCCTGCCGCTGGCCGCGGCGCTCCTGGCCGCGGCGCCCGCCATGGCCGCCGAGAAATTCCGCGTCGGTTACCTGCGCGTGATGGACGACGCGCAGGCCATCGTGGCGCAGGAGGGCGGCTACTACAAGAAGGCCGGCCTGGATGCCGAGCTGATCGAGTTCAAGTCGGGCACCGACCTGATCAAGGCCATCGTCGGCGGACAGCTGGACATCGGCGTGCTGGGCTTCACCAATGCCGTGGCCTGGGCCTCCAAGGGCGCGGACCTGAAGGTGGTGGGCGGCGCGCAGCAGGGCTACCACTCGCTGATCGTGCGCGACGACTCGGGCATCAAGGACATCGCCGGCCTGAAGGGCAAGACGCTGGCCTCGCAGGCCGAGGGCAGCACCGCCGACGTGGTGCTCAAGGGGGTGGTGCTCAAGCAGGGCAACCTGGGCGCGGACGACGTCAACGTGATGGGCGTGAGCCCGGCGGTGGCGGTGCAGTCGCTGGTGGGCAAGCGCGTCGACGCGGCCTTCCTGTTCGAACCCTACGACCGTATCGCCCAACTGGTGGCGCCGGTCAAGCAGATCTACGAAGTGGGCCAGGCCTGGCCGTTCCCGTGCATGGTGGTGATCACCTCGGGCGAGACGCTGGCCAAGCGCAAGGACGACGTCTGGAAGGCGCTGGACGCGCAGAACCAGGCCATCGCGCTGCTGCAGAAGGAGCCGGCCCAGGCCTCCAAGCTGATCGCCTCGTACTTTATCGCCGAGCCCACGCTCAAGACCCTGAACCGTGGCGAGCTGCCGCGCGAGACCGTGATCGCCGAGGCCATCAGCACGCAGGTGTTCACGCCCAAGCTGACCGAGAAGGACACCAAGCGCATGCAGGAGATCGCCGACATCCTGCAGGCCCAGGGCTCGCTCAAGACGCGCGACGGCAAGCCGTATGACGTCTCCAGCATCGTCGACCTGTCCTGGCAAGAGGCTCGCAAGCTTTGAGCGCATCGACCCGTGTGACCGGCGCCCGCAAGCATCTGGCGGGCGTGCTGGGCGTCCTGTTCATCCTGGCGCTGTGGCAGGCGGCGGCGTTCGCCTTGCCCGATTTCCTGATGCCGGGCGTGCCGGCGGTGCTCGAACGCCTGTTCGAAGACCTGGGCAAGCAATCGTTCCACCAGAGTCTGATGGGCACGCTCGGCCGGCTGGGCGCGGGCTACGGCCTGGCGCTGGCGGCGGGCATCGGTTTCGGCCTGGTGGCGGCGGTGCTGTTCTTCTTTCGCGAAGTGCTGCGCAGCGCCATCGTCATCCTGCAGTCGATCCCGTCGATCGCCTGGGTGCCGCTGTTCCTGATCGTGATGGGTTTCGGCAGCACGCCCATCATCGTGGTGGTGGCGCTGTCGGCGTTCTTCCCGGCGGCACTGAGCGTGATGAACGCCACCGAGTCGGTGCAGCGGGTGCACGTCTCGGCCGCCCGCGTCATGGGCGCCACGCCCTGGGGCCTGGTCAAGCGCGTGTACCTGCCGGCCGTCATGCCCGAGCTGATCACCGGCGCCCAGCTGGCGTTCGGCAATGCGTGGCGCGCGCTGATCTCGGCCGAGATGCTGATCGGCTTCGGCAAGGGCCTGGGCCGCTCGCTGGCCTATTCGGGCGAAATTGCCGACATGACCGGCGTCATGACCAACATCCTGGTCATCGCGGTGCTGGCCGCGCTGATCGACCAGTTCGTGCTTGAGAACCTCAAGCACCGGCTGCTGCGCTACCAATACGTGTGAGGTTCGGGATGCGGCGCGCGCTTCGTCTCCTGATCGGCGCATCGGCCTTGCTCTGCGCGGCGAGCGGCGCAGAGCCGGCCGATGGCCTGGGGGCCGCGCGCCAGCGCGGTGAATTGGTGGTGGGCGTGCCGTATCTGGCGCCCGCGCCCGAGGCCGGCGCCAAGATCCGCACGCCCGAAGGGCTGGATCACGCCATGGCCGAGAAGCTGGCGCAGGAACTGGGCGTGCCATTCCGCCTGCGGCAAGTGGCGGCCGCCGATGCGGCCCGCCTGCTGGCCGCGGGCGACGTGGACGTGGTGCTGGCAGACCGCGCGCAGCCGCCGCCGGGGCTGCCGAGCGAACTGGCGACGGTGGCAACCGGCTATGCCGCGCGGCCCAAGGCGGTAATCCGCAGTGACACGCGCATGCGACAGGGCGGGGATGCGCGCGGCCGCAGCGTCTGCATGGCCGAGGCCGCGGTCGGCGCGCAGGCGCTGGCGCAAAGCTGGGGCGCGGTGGTGCGCACCTACCGGGTGCCGTCGGATGCGCTGGTGGCGGTGCGCGAAGGCAGCTGCGACATCGGCCTGATCGATGACGCGGCCTGGGAACCGCTGATGCGCTTTCCCGAATGGAAAAAGTTCTCGGCCACACTTGCCGCCGATGGCGCGCGCCATGAACGCGTCTGGCTGCTGCCGGCGGCCGACACGGCCGGCCAGGCCTGGCTGGCCGAGCGCATGCGCGAATGGGCGCGGGCCGGCGCCTGGAAAGCGCTGCCGGCCAAGTGGGCGCGCGACGTGGCTTTCGACGTCTATCTGGACCAGGAAGTCGCCGACTGCCACGGTTGAGGCGCGCGCGGCGCCGGCTTCGTTCGCACGGGCCGCGCGGGTTCGGGAGGCGCGGCCTTTACAATGGCGCGCTATGACCACCACCTTGACCGCCGTCTGCTCGCACGAGGAAGACATCAAGAAAAGCCGCTTTGTCGCGCACGCCGCGCCCGTCTCCAGCATCGACGAGGCCATGGCGTTCTTCGCCGCGCACAGCGACCCCGAGGCCACCCATAACTGCTGGGCCTACCGCATCGGCCAGGAGTACCGCTTCAATGACGATGGCGAGCCCGGCGGCACGGCCGGACGCCCGATCCTGCAGGCGATCGAAGGGCAGGGCATGGACCGCGTGGCGGTGCTGGTGGTGCGCTGGTTCGGCGGCGTCAAGCTGGGCGCCGGCGGACTGGTGCGGGCCTATGGCGGTTGCGCCGCCAACTGCCTGCGCAACGGGCCGCGCGCCGAGATCGTGGACCTGGCCACGGTGGCGTGCGCCTGTGGTTTTGCCGAGCTGCCGCTCTTGAAGTCGCGGCTGGCGCAGGCCGGCGCGGTGATCGTGCAGGAGGATTTCGGCGCCGATGGCGTCGCGTTGCGCTTCACGGCGCCGCGCGATGCGGTCGCCGATCTGGAGAGGACGGCGGCCAACATCACGCGCGGCCGCTCGGCCTGGGAACAACTGGCGTAAAACGCACAAGGGCCCCGCAGGGCCCTTGTCCATCACGCGTCCTGGCTGTCCTGGGCGGCCGCGATTTCCTGGTGGACCTTTTCCATGTCCACTTCCTTGATCTTGGTGAGCAGTTCGTTGAGCTGGCCGCCCGACAGGGCGCCCGGCTGCGAGAACAGCAGCACTTTTTCGCGGAACACCATCAGCGTGGGGATCGAGCGGATGCCCAGCGCGCCGGCCAGTTCCTGTTCGACGTCGGTGTTGACCTTGGCAAAGGTGACGTCGGGATGCTCGTTGGCGGCCTGCTCGAAAACCGGCGCGAAGCCGCGGCAGGGGCCACACCAGGGCGCCCAGAAGTCCACGATCAGGGTGCCGTCCGGCGTAATGGCTTCCTGGAAGCTGTCTTTGGTGAGTTCAACAATACTCATTTTGGATCCTTGCCGCGGGCGCGGCGCAAAGTGTCGGTATCGGCGGCGCGGGGCAGTCAGGCTCGCACCGGAGGTGGCGACGCGGTATTGCCAGTCCATAGTAGAGCGGGGACCGGCCGGGTCGCAATGGTTGGCGCCATGGTGAGCGCAGTCTGCGGCTGGGCAAGGCTGGCGGCGCGCGGCCGCCGGCCTCAGGCCGCGGTTGTCGTGGGTACGCCTTCGCCCTGTTTGAGGGCCGCAACGATCTCGAAGGAACGCAGGCGGTCGGCAATATCGTAAAAATCCGACACGATCATGACTTCGTCGGCTTCCGTCTCGGCCACCAGGGCCTCCAGGCGGCGCTTGACGGTTTCGGGGCCGCCAACGATCGCGGCGCCCAGTCTTTGATTGACCGCCTCGCGCTCCCATTCGTTCCACAGCCCGTCCATGCTGTCGACCGGCGGCTGCAGTTGCAGGCGGTTGCCGCGCACCAGCGACAGGAACTTGAGCTGCTGCGTGGTGGACAGGCGCTGCGCCTCTTCGTCGGTGGGGGCGGCCACGACCGGCACGCCGATCATGGCGTAGGGACGGGTCAGGGTCTCGGACGGCTTGAACAGGTGACGGTACAGGCGCATGGCCGCCATGCCTTCCGGCGAGAAGTGGCCGGCGAAGGAGAACGGCAGGCCCAGTTCGGCCGCCAGCCGCGCGCTGAAATCGCTCGAACCCAGCAGCCAGATGGGGATATCCAGGCCTTCGCCGGGAATCGCGCGCACCGGCTGGCCGGGACGCGAGGGCGCGAGAAAGCCGCGCAGCTCCTCGACCAGCGCCGGGAATTCCAGGCCGCTGCGCGGGCCGCGGCGCAGCGCGTGCTGGGTGGCGCCATCGCTGCCGGGCGCGCGGCCCAGGCCCAGGTCGATGCGGCCGGGGTAAAGCGTTTCGAGAGTGCCGAACTGCTCGGCGATGATCAGCGGCGCATGGTTCGGCAGCATCACGCCGCCCGAGCCGACGCGCAGGGTCGAGGTGTGCCCGGCGATGTGGCCGATCAGCACCGCCGTGGCGCTGCTGGCCACGCCGTTGATGTTGTGGTGCTCGGCCAGCCAGAAGCGCTTGTAGCCCAGGCGTTCGACATGCTGCGCCACCGCCACGCTGTTGCGGAAGGCGTCGGCGGCGTCGCGGCCTTGCACGATCGGCGCCAGGTCCAGCACCGAGAAGGGGATGCGGGCGAGGGTGCTCATACGCGGGACTCGCGGTGGCCGCGGGGGCAGGAATGCGGGTGGTGGTGGGACAAGGTCGGCTCCATGGTCTTATATACATGGGGAGTGTATCGGCGAATTCAACCGCTCCCGCCAGCAACCATGCGGGCCGGCGGGTTGATAGCCGGGCTCAATGACGACGATTCGCCGGGCGGCCCGGCACCCTGGTGGTGGTGCCGCGGTGGTGCCGGTATGGTGGTCATTTCGACTCCGCAAGCATTGTTCCCATGTCCCCAGGCCCGCCCCAAGACATGGCCCCGCGAATCGGGGATGATGCGGTTTTGTTCAATATCCTCGGGAGACACGCATGGGCGCCACCGGTAACAACCACCAGATCGACAACATCGAATTCAACGTCGCGGACATCGCGCGCAGCAAGCGCTTCTACGGGGAGGCCTTCGGCTGGTCGTTCACCGACTACGGGCCAACCTACACGGAATTCACCGATGGCCGGCTGAAGGGCGGCCTCACCACCGGCGAGCCGGTGCGCCCGGGCGGGCCGCTGGTGATCCTGTACGCCGACGACCTGGGCGACGCGCAGCGCCGGGTGACGGCGGCGGGCGGCCGCATCAGCCGCGAGGCCTTCGATTTCCCCGGCGGCCGCCGCTTCCACTTCACCGACCTGGACGGTTATGAGCTGGCGGTCTGGACGGCCACGGCCTGACGGCAGGCACGAGCGCCGGCAATGAAAAAACCGCCGCCTTCCGGACCGGAAGCGCGGCGGTTTTGCATGCATGCCTTGCCGGCGTTATTCGGGGAAGAACGCGTAGCGGATCACGAACAGGATCGCCACCAGCCAGGTGGCCGGATGCACGTCGCGCACGCGGCCGGTCGCGGTCTTGAGCACCACGTAGCTGATGAAGCCGAAGGCGATGCCGTTGGCGATGGAGTAGGTGAACGGCATCACCAGCGCGGTCAGCGCGGCCGGGGTGGCTTCGCAGACGTCGTTCCAGTCGATGTCGATCAGCTCGCGCATCATCAGGCCGGCCACGTAGAGCAGGGCGGGCGCGGTGGCGTAGGCGGGCACGGCGCCGGCCAGCGGCGAGATGAACAGCGCGGCCAGGAACAGCAGGGCCACCACCAGCGCGGTCAGGCCGGTGCGGCCGCCGGCCTGCACGCCCGAGGCGCTTTCGACATAAGCGGTGGTGCTGCTGGTGCCCAGCATCGAGCCGGCGACGATGGCGGTGCTGTCGGCGAACAGCGCGCGGCCCAGGCGGTTGGGACGGCCCTCCGGCATCAGGCCGGCGCGCTTGGCCACGCCCACCAGCGTGCCGGTGGCGTCGAACACTTCGACCAGCACGAACACCAGGATGACGTGCACGAAGCCGGTGTGCAGCGCGCCCAGGATGTCCATCTTGAACAGCGTCGGCGCCAGGCTCGGCGGCGCCGCGAACACGCCCTTGAATTCGTTGTAGCCCAGCGCCATCGACAGCACCGTGACCACCAGGATGCCGATCAGGATGGCGCCGCGCACGCGCAGCGCGTCCAGCGAGGCGATGATGAAAAAGCCCAGGATGGCGAACAGCGGCCCCGGCGTGGTCAGGTCGCCCAGCGTCACCTTGGTGGCCGGATGCGCCACCACGATGCCGGCGCTCGACAGCGCGATAATGGCCAGGAACAGGCCGATACCGGCGGCGATGGCGCTGCGCAGCGAGTGCGGGATGCCCTTGACCAGCCAGACACGGATGCCCGAGATGGTCAGGATCAGGAAGATCACGCCCGAGATGAACACGGCGCCCAGCGCCTGCTCCCAGGTGTAGCCCATGGTCTTGACCACGGTGAAGGCGAAGAAGGCGTTCAGCCCCATGCCCGGCGCCATGCCGATCGGCCAGTTGGCGATCAGCGCCATCACCAGCGAGCCCAGCGCGGCCGCCAGGCAGGTGGCGACGAACACGGCGCTGCGGTCCATGCCGGTGGACGACAGGATGTCCGGGTTCACGAAGATGATGTACGACATCGTCAGGAATGTCGTCAGGCCGGCCACGATCTCGGTTCTCGCGGTCGTGCCGTGTTCACGCAGGTTGAATAGCTTCTCCAGCATTCTTGTCCCCAGGGTGCTTGCAGGCTTGGTTGGTGAGAAGGGGGCTTGGCCGCCCCCGGTCATTTTGTAAACGGGCGTATTTTCGCATCAGTTGTAAACTCTGCCGCCATGATTATTCTCGGCTTTGAAAGCTCCTGCGACGAAACGGGCGTCGCAGCCGTCTGTACGGAACGCGGCCTGCTCGCGCACGCGCTGCACACCCAGATCGCCATGCACCAGGAATACGGGGGCGTGGTGCCCGAACTCGCCTCGCGCGACCATATCCGGCGCGTGGTGCCGCTGACCCGCCAGGTGCTGCAGGAGGCGGGCCTGGAAATGTCGGACATTGGCGCGGTGGCGTATACGGCCGGGCCCGGGCTGGCGGGCGCGCTGCTGGTGGGCGCCAGCGTGGCGCAATCGTTCGCCTGGTCGCGCCGCCTGCCCGCCATCGCCATTCATCACCTGGAAGGCCACCTGCTGTCGCCGATGCTGGCCGACCCGCGGCCCGATTTCCCCTTCGTGGCGCTGCTGGTGTCCGGCGGCCATACGCAATTGATGCGGGTGGACGGGGTGGGGCGCTACGAATTGCTGGGCGAAACCCTGGACGACGCCGCCGGCGAAGCCTTCGACAAGTCCGCCAAGCTGATGGGGCTGGGCTACCCGGGCGGCCCCGCGCTGGCGCGGCTGGCGGAGCAGGGCGATGCCGCGCGTTTCGACCTGCCGCGTCCCATGCTGCACAGCGGCGACCTGGATTTCAGCTTCAGCGGCCTGAAGACCGCCGTGCTGACCCGGGTCAAGGCCGCCGAGCAGGACGGCGGGCTGGACGAACAGACCCGTGCCGACCTGGCCGCGGCGACCCAGGCCGCGATCGTCGAGGTGCTGGCCGCCAAGTCGATCCGCGCCTTGAAACAGACCGGCCTGCGCCGCCTGGTGGTGGCGGGCGGGGTGGGGGCCAACCAGCTGCTGCGCGCCAGGCTGGCCGCCGCGCTCAAGCCCTTGAAGGCGCAGGCGTATTTCCCGCCGCTGTCGTTGTGCACGGACAACGGCGCCATGATCGCCTTCGCGGCGGCCGAGCGGGTCAAGGCGGGGCTGGTGACGCTGGACCCGGACGCCCACGGCTTCACGGTGCGGCCGCGCTGGGACCTGGCCGATATCGCCTGAGACGGACAATGAAAAAGGGGGCCTCGGCCCCCTTTTGTTATTCCGGGCGCGCCGCCCGCGCCGGCGCGCGGATCACTTCTTCTTGCCGCCGCCGATGCGGCTTTCGGTGCCTTGCACCAGGCGCGTGATGTTGGCGCGGTGGCGGTAGAACAGCAGCACGCCAATGATGGCCAGGGCGATGCCCATGGCCGGCTGGGCGTACCACGCCAGGCCGGAGCCGAATACGTAGTAGACCGGCGCGAAGAACGCGGCCACCAGCGAGGCCAGCGAGGAATAGCGGAAGAACACCGCGATGATCAGCCAGGTAGCCGCGGTGGCGACCGCCAGCCACGGCTGGATGGCGACCAGCACGCCCAGCGCGGTGGCCACGCCCTTGCCGCCCTTGAACCCCAGGAAAATCGGGTACAGATGGCCCAGGAAGGCCGCCACGGCCACCGCGGCCAGCGGGCCAGGGGCGATGCCGGGCGCCAGGCGCTGCGCCAGCCAGACCGCGAACCAGCCCTTGGCGGCGTCGCCCAGCAGGGTCAGCGCGGCGGCGGTCTTGTTGCCGGTGCGCAGCACATTGGTGGCGCCGGGGTTCTTGGAGCCGTAGCTGCGGGGGTCCTGCAGCCCCATGAGCTTGCTGACCACCACGGCGAAAGGCACGGAGCCGATCAGGTAGGCCAGCAGGATGAGCGCCGCGGAGAACGCCAGGGAGGGTTCGGTGATCGCCATGGGTAAGGATATCCGTTGTTATGAGTGCAATTGTCTCGGTGGCTGCGGATTCTACCCCGGTCGCCCGGGCCGGGGGCGGCCCCTGGCGCGGCGGCGGGACGGCCGGACATGCCGGCGCCTTCCGCGGACGGTACAATCCAGCCGGTCCACCCGTGTTTTATTTTCTTTCGGATGCACAATGCGAATTCTGGTTTCGAACGATGATGGTTACTCGGCCCCCGGGCTCGAAGCGCTGGTCAAGGCGCTGCAAGGCCTGGGCGACCTGACCGTCGTCGCGCCCGAGACCAACCACAGCGGCGCCTCCAATTCCCTGACGCTGAACCGTCCGCTGTCGGTGCGCACCGCCTCCAACGGCTTCATCGCCGTCAACGGCACGCCGTCCGACTGCGTCCACGTCGCCCTGACCGGGCTGATGGACACGCGCCCGGACCTGGTGGTGTCGGGCATCAACAACGGCGCCAACATGGGCGACGACACGCTCTATTCAGGCACCGTGGCGGCCGCCAGCGAAGGCTACCTGTTCGGCATTCCGGCCATCGCCTTCTCGCTGGCCGAGAAGGGCTGGGAACACATCGAGTCCGCCGCCCGCGCCGCGCGCCTGGTGGTCGAGCGCCACCTGGCGCAGCCGCTGGCCGCGCCGGTGCTGCTGAACGTCAACATCCCCAGCCGCCGCTTCGACGACATGCACGGCTTCCAGGTCACGCGCCTGGGCAAGCGCCATCCGTCGCAGCCGGTGGTGCGCACCACCACCCCCTATGGCGATCCGGTCTACTGGATCGGCCCGGTGGGGCAGGCGGCCGACGCCGCGCCCGGCACCGACTTCCACGCGGTGGCGCAAGGCATGGTGTCGGTCACGCCGCTGCGGCTGGACCTGACCCAGCACAGCCAGCTCGACGAAATCCGGACCTGGGCGGAGCCGCTATGCGCCGACGCATAAGCCAGCCGGACGTCTCCCAGGCGGTGCCCGGGCGGCCCAGCCCGGTGCGGTACGACTCCGGCCGGCTCAGCCCCGGCGTCACCCCGGCCAACAGCAACACCCGCGTCTCGGCCGCCACGCTGCAAAGCCAGGCCAAGGCGCCCACGCCGTCGGCGGGCGGCAACCTCGGGCTCAACTCCGATCGGCTGCGCCAGGCGATGGTGCAGCGCCTGCGTGTCCAGGGCGTGACCGACGAGCGCGTGCTCAACGCCATGGCCGCGGTGCCGCGCCATCTGTTCGTCGACGAGGCGCTGGCCAGCCGCGCCTACGAAGATGCGGCCCTGCCCATCGGCCATTCGCAGACCATTTCGCAGCCGTGGGTGGTGGCGCGCATGATCGCCACCATCTGCGAAGACCGCACGCCCACCCGCGTGCTCGAAGTGGGGGCCGGCTGCGGCTACCAGGCCGCCGTGCTGGCCCAGTTCGTGCGCGAGGTGCATTCCATCGAACGCATCCGCGGCCTGTACGAGCTGGCGCGCGAACATCTGCGCGCCTTGCGGCTCACCACCCGCATCCGCTTGATCTATGGCGATGGCATGCTGGGCCTGCCCGGCGTGGCGCCGTTCGATGCTATCGTTGTGGCTGCCGCCGGCCTGACCATCCCGCAGGCGCTGCTGCAGCAGCTTGCGCCGGGCGGCCGCCTGATCGCTCCCGAAGGGGGCGCCAACCAGCGCCTGGTGCTCATCGAACGCACCGGCGCGGCCAGCTGGAAACGAACTGAATTAGAGGCCGTGCGCTTTGTGCCGCTGCGTGCCGGAATACAATCTTGAGCAAACAGGAGAAACGTATGCTCAACGGGCAGTTGCAACTGACCGATATGAACCTCGGCGTGTCCATGACGCGCCTGCGCCGCCCGATTTTTGTGGCCGGCGTCCTCAGCCTGGCCATCCTGGCCGGCTGCGCATCCAAGGGCACGCGCGCGCCGGTCGTCGACCTGGCCGGCGGCCAGCCGTCCGCCGCCGCCCAGCCGGGCGGCAGTTATGTCGTCAAGCCGGGCGACACGCTCTACAAGATCGCGCGCGCCAACAACGTCGATGTCGAGAACATCAAGCGCTGGAACAACCTCAGCGATCCCAACCAGATTTCGGTGGGGCAGGTGCTGAAGATGTCCGGTTCGTCGGGCGGCGTCGCGCAACCGGCGCCCATCGCCAGCAACAAGGCGCAGCCGCGCCCGCTGGACCAGCCGGCCGATACCTCGGGCACCGCCACGGCTTCGCTGCCGCCGCCGGCCCCCGCGCCCACGCCGGCTGAAACCAAGCCCGCCACGCGCGCGGCCGATGCCGGCGTGATCAACTGGGCCTGGCCGGCCGGTGGCCAGATCATGCAGGGCTTCAACAACAACAGCAAGGGCATCGATATCGCCGGCGCGCTGGGCGACCCGGTCACCGCCGCCGCGGATGGCAAGGTCATGTACAGCGGCAACGGCGTGCGCGGCCTGGGCAACCTGATCATCGTCAATCACCAGAACGGCTTCATCACGGCGTATGCGCACAACCGCACGCTGCTGGTCAAGACCGGCCAGGACGTCAAGCGCGGCGCCAAGATCGCCGAGATCGGCCAGAGCGACACCACCTCGCCGCGCCTGCACTTCGAGATCCGCCGCCAGGGCACTCCCGTGGATCCGATGCAGTACCTGCCCGCCAAATGACGCCCACGCTGGTATTCGACCTCGAGACCATTCCCGACGCGGAAGGCCTGCGCAAGCTCAACGGCTGGAGCGCCGACGTCCCCGATGCCGAAGTGGTCGAGCGCGCGCTCACCGCGCGCCGCGAGGCCGTGGGCCACGATTTCCTGCCGCTGCACCTGCACAAGGTGGCGGTGGTGGGCTGCGTGTTCCGCGACGACCAGGGCTTTCGCGTCAAGACGCTGGGCCAGCCCGACGATCCCGAAGCCGCGCTGCTGGCCGGCTTCTTCAAGACCATCGAGCGCTACACGCCCAAGCTGGTCAGCTGGAACGGTTCGGGCTTTGACCTGCCGGTGCTGCACTACCGCAGCCTGATCCAGGGCGTGCCCGCGCCGCGCTACTGGGACATGGGCGAGGAAGACCGCGATTTCAAGTTCAACAACTACATTTCGCGTTATCACTCGCGCCACACCGACCTGATGGACCTGCTGGCCAAGTACAACGGCCGCGCCAACGCGCCGCTGGACGAACTGGCCAAGCTGTGCGGCTTTCCCGGCAAGCTCGGCATGGACGGCAGCAAGGTATGGGAGGCCTGGAGCCAGGGCCGCGCCGACGAGGTCCGCGCTTATTGCGAAACGGACGTGGTCAACACCTGGCTGGTGTATTGCCGCTTCCGCTTCCTGCGCGGCGAAATCGACCGCACGGCCTACGAGGCTGAGATCGCGCTGGTGCGCGACACGCTGACGGCCAGCGACGCGCCGCACTGGAAGGAGTACATGGCGGCCTGGGACGCCAACTGAGCGGCGCGCGCGGATGGCGCGGCATGCTCGACAGACGGGGCCCGCCGGGCCCCGTTTTCACGCCTGGC
Organism: Achromobacter sp. HNDS-1; assembly: GCF_040084795.1. Taxonomy (NCBI): domain Bacteria; kingdom Pseudomonadati; phylum Pseudomonadota; class Betaproteobacteria; order Burkholderiales; family Alcaligenaceae; genus Achromobacter; species Achromobacter sp. HNDS-1. The sequence goes on along the minus strand of NZ_CP157584.1, from coordinate 122,152 downwards.
GCAGGCGCAATCGACTGAAACATAGCTTGCGGGGACGAAACCTGGATGAAACCGGGCGGATCGCACAATGGCCTCGCTTTCTTCACTTTCAGGAGACCTACATGTCCCGATTCGCACTCCGCTCCAACCTGGCTGCCCTGGCCATGGTCGCCGCCACCGGCGGCTTGCTGGCCGGTCCCGTCATGGCGGCGGCGCCCGCCGACGGTGGTCCCGCCGCAATGCACGAAGGCCACCGTGGTGGCGGTTTCCACAAGGGCATGCGCGACGGCCTGTGGATCCCGGGCCTGGGCCCCGTGTCCAAGGCGCAGCTCGACCAGCTCAAGCTGGATGACAAGCAGCAGGCCCTGGTCAAGACCGCGCAGGACGGCCAGCGCAGCCTGCACGAAGCCATGCGCGCTTCCGGCGGCCAGCGCCACGATCTGCTCAAGGCGCAACTGGATAGCGGCAAGCTCGATCCGCGCGCACTGCTGGAGCAATCCGACAAGTCGCGTGACCAGTTCGGCACGCAGGCCAAGCAGGTCCGCGATCAATGGCTGGCCGTGTGGGACAGCCTGAACGACGCCCAGCGCGCCCAGGTGACCCAGATGCTCAAGGAGCGTCAGGCCAAGATGCAGGAACGCCACGCCCGCATGGAAGGGCGCCACGGCAAGGGCCCGGGCAACGCGCCGGGCGCCGTGCCCCCGCCGCCGCCCGCGCCCGCCGCCAACTGACCGCCCGATCGGACGGCCGCGCTGTCCGCGGCCGGACCACGCCGCCCCGGCAAGGGCGGCGGTGTCAGTCCAACCCCGCCCCGCCTCGCGAGGGCGGGGTTTTTTGTTGCGCGCCGCATGCCCTGACGGCGCGCAAGCCCCATTTTGAGGCGTCGCCGCCTGCCCGCGTGGCGACGCGCACCGTACTGGTGCGCCACGGCGCGCCTGTTCAGCGCATCGCCAGTGGGCTGACACGCAAATGAAACCTGGCACGGACATTGCTTGAGGGAAGGTGAGCCGGTTACCTGCCGTTGCAAGACCGGTCCGACGGATGTGCCTAAGGCCCTTCCTCCTCCTCGTTAAATCCGATCAGGACACCGCACCATGAAGAAGACGTTGCTAGCCTTGCCCGTTGCGCTCGCCGCTTGTTTCGTTGCAACGGCACAGGCCGAACCCACCGACCTGGGCGGCGGTTTTTCGCTCAGCGGCAATGCCACGATCGCCAGCGACTACCGTTTCCGCGGCTATTCGCAGACCGACTTCCGGCCGGCCGCCCAGCTGGGCTTCGATCTGAACCACAGCTCCGGCTTCTACCTGGGCAACTGGAACTCCAACGTGTCCAGCTTCGTCTTCACCGACGGCAATCTGGAAATGGACTTCTACGGCGGCTGGAAGGGCGACGTCGGCGGCGGCTTCACGCTCGATGCCGGCGTGCTGCACTACTACTATCCCGGCTCCAGCTCGCCCAAGGGCGGCAACTACAACAACACCGACCTGTACCTGGCCGCGACCTACGCCAACTACACCCTCAAGTATTCGTACACGCCCAGCGACTTCTTCAGCACGCCCGATAGCAAGGGCACCTGGTACCTGGACGGCACCGCCAACTTCGACCTGGGCGACGGCTGGGGACTGGTGGGCCATCTGGGTTACCAGAAGCTCAAGAACCAGGTCAACATGGACGGCGACTCCATCGGCCATTACGTCGACTACAAGCTCGGCGTCACCAAGGACCTGAAGGGCTGGGTGCTGGGCCTGGCCGCCGTCGGCGCCACCAAGGACAACTGGCTGCCGACCAAGTACGGCCATCCGTCGGGCCGCCTGGGCGCGGTGTTCTCGGTGTCGCGTTCGTTCTGATTCCCATCCGTGGCGGCGCCCTCACCGGCGCCGGCTTTGGGGGGCTTGATGGAGACTGCCCGGCGGGCCGTCTCCGGCAAGTCCCCCTTTTTTTCGGGCGCGGGCGGGGCGCTGCCGAATCCTCTTACAATGCCGGGTTGCGTGAATTTTCTGGACTGCGTGAGATGTCTGACGTTTTGAGTATCGAATCCCTGGACCTGGAAGCCCGGGGCATCGCCCGCCGCGATGGCAAGGTCGTGTTCGTGGAAGGCGCCTTGCCCGGCGAGCGGGTCACGGCGACCACCGTGCGCCGCAAGCCGTCCTACGAAATCGCGCGGGTCGATCAGGTGATGCGCCCCTCGTCGCAGCGCGTGACGCCGCGCTGCCCGCATTTCGGCGTCTGTGGCGGCTGTGCCATGCAACATCTCGAACCGTCCACGCAGGTGGCGATCAAGCAGCGGTCGCTCGAAGACACCTTCTGGCATGTCGGCAAGCTGCGTCCGGCCCGCATCCTGGCGCCGCTGCATGGCCCGACCTGGGGCTACCGCTACCGCGCCCGCCTGTCGGTGCGCGTGGTGCCCAAGAAGGGCGGGGTGCTGGTGGGCTTTCACGAGCGCAAGAGCAGCTACGTGGCCGACATGCGCGAATGCCATGTGCTGCCGCGCCACGTCAGCGACCTGCTGATGCCGCTGCGCGCCATGATCGCGTCGATGTCCGCGCCCGACCGCCTGCCGCAGGTGGAAGTGTCGCTGGGCGACGGCGTGACCGCGCTGGTGCTGCGCCACCTGCTGCCGCTGACCGACAACGACATCGCCGTGCTGCGCGCCTTCGCCGACAAGCACAACGTGCAATGGTGGCTGCAGCCCAAGGGCCCGGACACGGTGCATCCGCTGGTGCCCGAGCACCGCGACGCGCTGACCTACACCATGCCCGAATTCGGCCTGCGCATGCCGTACCGGCCGACCGACTTCACCCAGGTCAATCACGCCATCAACCGTTCCATGGTGTCGCGCGCGCTCACACTGCTCGAAGTGCAGCCGACCGACCGCGTCGCCGACCTGTTCTGTGGCCTGGGCAACTTCACGCTGCCGCTGGCCACCCAGGGCCGCGAGGCCGTGGGCGTGGAGGGCAGCAAGGCGCTGACCGACCGCGCTCACGAGGCCGCCGCGCGCCACGGGCTGGGCGAACGCACCAGTTTCGCCACCCTCAATCTGTTCGAGGTGGACGTCGAATGGCTGCGCGGCCTGGGCTTCTTCGACCGCATGCTGATCGATCCGCCGCGCGAAGGCGCCCAGGCCGTGGCGCAGGCGCTGTCGCAACTGAAGGCCGAGGAGCGCCCGCGCCGTATCGTCTACGTGTCCTGTAATCCCGCCACGCTGGCGCGCGATGCCGCCATCATGGTGCACGAGGGCGGCTACCTGCTCAAGAGCGCCGGGGTCATCAACATGTTCCCGCACACCGGGCACGTGGAGTCGATCGCGGTGTTCGAATCGCTGGATGCCGAGGGCGTGCGCGAAGTGCAGGAGCGCGCCCGCCAGCGCGCCTTGCAGCAGGCGGCCGATGCGGCGGCCGCGGAAGCGGAAAAGGCCGCCGCGGCCGCCGAGAAGGCCGCGTCCAAGCAGGCGGCCACCGAGGCCTACCACGCCCGCGTCGCGGCCGAGGGCGAGACGCCGGCGCAAAGCCAGGCGTGACCCGCCCCGGCGTCGGCCGGGCCGCCTGCAAGAAGGGCAAGCCGGTTGGCTTGCCCTTTTTCTTACTGGGAGCGCCCCAGGTTTTCCAGGATGGGGCAGTCGGGTCGATCATCCCCGTGGCAGTTGTGCGCCAGGTGCTTGAGCGTGGCGGCCATGTCGCGCAGCGCGCAGGCCTTGCGTTCCAGTTCGGCCACATGTTCGAGCGCGATGCGCTTGACGTCGGCGCTGGCGCGGCTGCGGTCGCGCCACAGCGCCAGCAGCTCGTTCATCTGTTCGACCGAGAAACCCAGGTCGCGCGCGCGCCGCACGAAGCGCAGCGTGTGCAGGTCGTGCTCGCTGTAGACCCGGTAGCCCGAGTCCTTGCGCAGCGCCGGGCCGATCAGGCCGATGCTCTCGTAGTAACGGATCATCTTGGCCGAAATGCCGGATTCCTGGGCGGCTTGTCCGATATTCATATGCGGTCTCCTGGAAGAACGGCGCGTCAGTGCGCGGCGCGCGGGGGGCGGAAGGTCTTCAGGCGCAGCGCGTTGCCCAGCACGAACACGCTGGACAGCGCCATGGCGCCGGCCGCGAAGATCGGCGACAGCGACAGGCCATAGGCTGGATACAGGGCGCCCGCCGCCAGCGGGATCAGCGCGGCGTTGTAGGCGAAGGCCCAGAACAGGTTCTGGCGGATGTTGGCCAGCGTGGCGCGGCTCAGCGCGATGGCGTTGGGCACGCCGTGCAGATCGTCGGCCATCAGCACCACGGACGCGGCCTCGATGGCGACGTCGGTGCCGGTGCCGATGGCAATGCCGGTGTCGGCCGCGGCCAGCGCCGGCGCGTCGTTGATGCCGTCGCCGACGAAGGCCAGCTTGCGGCCGCCAGCGCGCAGCGCGGCGATGGCCTCGACCTTGCCGTCGGGCAGCACCTCGGCGCGCACTTCGTCGATGCCCAATTGGCGCGCCACGGCCTGCGCCGTGTGGCGGTTGTCGCCGGTGATCATGGCGGTCTTCAGGCCCTGTGCGTGCAGCGCGGCAATGGCATCCACGGCCGACGGCTTGACCGGGTCGGTCACGGCCATCATGGCGGCTGCCTGGCCGTCGATGGCGACGTAGATCGGCGTCTTGCCCTCGTTGCCCCATTGTTGGGCGCGCTGGCCGAAGGCGCTGACGTCGATGCCGCGTTCGGCCATCAGGCGGTCGGCGCCGGCCTGCACGCGCTTGCCGGCCACGCTGGCTTCGACCCCGGCGCCGGTGATGGCGGCGAAGCCTTCCGCCGGCAACAGGTCGATCTTGCGTTCGGCGGCGGCCGCCACGATCGCCAGCGCGATCGGGTGCTCGGAGCGCGCCTGCACCGAGGCGACCCATTGCAGCACCTCGCGTTCATCGACGCCGGCGGCAGGCTCCAGTTCGGTCAGGGTCGGCTTGCCCAGCGTCAGGGTGCCGGTCTTGTCGAAGGCCACCACCTGCACGTCGCGCAGCGTCTGCAGCGCGTCACCCTGGCGGAACAGCACGCCCATCTCGGCGGCGCGGCCGGTGCCGACCATGATCGAGGTCGGCGTGGCCAGGCCCATGGCGCAGGGGCAGGCGATGATCAGCACCGCCACTGCGTTGACCAGCGCGTGCGACAGCGCCGGCGTGGGGCCGAGGAAAAACCAGGCCAGGAAGGTCAGCAATGCCATGCCCATGACGGCCGGCACGAACCAGGCGGTGACCTGGTCCACCAGCGCCTGGATCGGCAGGCGCGCGCCCTGGGCGGCCTCGACCATGCGGATGATGCGGGCCAGCATGGTGTCGGCGCCGGTGTGGGTGACGCGCAGCGTGAAGCTGCCGGATGTATTGAGCGTGCCGCCGGTCGCCTGCATGCCCGGCTGCTTTTCCACGGGCACCGGTTCGCCGGTCAGCATCGATTCATCGACGTACGAGCTGCCCTCGATGATCTCGCCGTCCAGCGGGATCTTTTCGCCGGGGCGCACCATCACGATATCCCCCTTGCGCACTTGCTCGATGGCGATGTCCTGTGGCTGGCCGTCGCGCATGACGCGCGCGGTGCGCGGCTGCAGGCCGATGAGGCGCTTGATGGCGGCGCCGGTCTTGCCCTTGGCGCGCGCTTCCAGCGTGCGCCCCAGCAGGATCAGCGTGACGATCACCGCCGCCGCTTCATAATAGACGTTGCGGGCCGCCTCCGGCAGCCACTCGGGCGCGAAGGTCGCCACCACCGAGTAGCCCCAGGCCGCGCCGGCGCCCAACGCGACGAGCGAGTTCATCTCGGGCGCGCGCCGCCACAAGGCCGCCAGCCCCTTGCTGAAGAAATGGCGGCCAGGCCAGGCCAGCACCGCCGTGGTCAGCACGAACTGCAACAGCCAGCTGTTCTGCTGGCCGATGGTCGCCATGACCCAGTGGTGCATGGCGGGTATCAGGTGCGAGCCCATTTCCAGCGCGAACACCGGCAGCGTCAGCACCAGGGCGGCGATGAAGGCGCGCTGCAGGCGCCGCGCTTCGGCGTCGCGCGCTTCGGACTGGCGTTCGGCGTGGTCGTCCTGGGCGGCGATCGGACGGGCCTCGTAGCCCATCTTGACCACGGCCTCGACCAGGGCATCGGGCTGGGCCGCGGCCGGGTCATAGGCCACCAGGGCGCGTTCGGTGGCCAGGTTGACCTGGGCCTGGGCCACGCCCGGCACGCGGGTCAGGGCCTTTTCCACGCGCTTCACGCAGGACGCGCAGGTCATGCCTTCGATGGCAAGTTCGAGCTCGACGGAAGGGTTGGCAACGCTCATGGCAGTCTCGGTTGAGGTGGGAAGGCCTCAGTTTCATCCTTCCCATGATGGGAAGGTCAAGGACTATTCTACGCTTGACCTTCCTATAATGGGAAGGTCTAAGCTGGGGTTGAGCTGGCACCGGAAGCGGTGCGGCAATCCCCCTGATCCCCACGGAGAACACCATGAGCATCGAATTCCAAGTCCCCGACATGACCTGCGGCCACTGCGTCAAGACCATCACCGGCGCGGTGACGGCGGCGGCGCCGGGCGCCAGCGTGGCGGTGGACCTGCCCACGCATCGCGTCACCATCAGCGGCACCGACCAGGCCGACAAGGTCGAGGCCGCGATCCGTGACGCCGGCTACGAGCCGCAGCGCGTGTGAGGGCGCGCCGCCGCCAGGCGTATGATAGAAAAAGCCTGGCGGTGGTTATTAGGTTATTGATTTAAGCTATCAATCAATTAAGTTAATTAAATTTGAATAATTGATAGCTGCCGTTTATCATTCTTTCCATGGTGGTTGAACAAGACCCCGCTACCCCAAGGAGAGATTGCATGCTGCAAAACCGTGAAGGCCAACGTGTTCCCAACGTAACGTTCCCCGTCCGCGAGGGCAACACCTGGAAAAAGGTCACGACCGACGACCTGTTCAAGAATAAGACGGTCGTGGTCTTTTCGCTTCCCGGCGCTTTCACGCCGACCTGCTCGTCGACCCACCTGCCGCGCTACAACGAACTGGCTCCGGCCTTCGCCGCCGCCGGCGTCGACAGCATCGTCTGCGTGTCGGTCAACGACACCTTCGTCATGAACGAATGGGCCAAGGACCAGGAATCGTCCAACATCACGCTGCTGCCCGACGGCAACGGTGAATTCACCGAAGGCATGGGCATGCTGGTCGACAAGAGCGACCTGGGCTTCGGCAAGCGCAGCTGGCGCTACTCCATGCTCGTCAAGGACGGCGTGGTGCAGAAGATGTTCATCGAGCCCGAGAAGGAAGGCGACCCGTTTGAAGTGTCGGACGCCGACACCATGCTGGCCCACGTCGCCCCGACGGCCAAGAAGCCCGACCAGGTGGTGGTGTTCTCCAAGCCCGGCTGCCCGTTCTGCGTGGAAGCCAAGGCGCTGCTCGAAGACAAGGGCTATGCCCCGATCGAGATCCCGCTGGAGAACAAGGTGCGCGGCCGCGTGATCGGCGCCGTGTCGGGCAAGGGCACCGCTCCGCAGGTGTTCATCAACGGTTCGCTGATCGGCGGCCTGGACGACCTGAAGGCGCACTTCGCCTGATGCTGGCGGGAAGGGGACAGGGTCCCTTTCCCTTGCCGCGGCCGCTCCCGCAAGGAGTGGTCCGGCGCGCCGGTTTCCCTTTTTCCGCATCTTCGCGCGGCCCCGGCGGGCGCCGCGGGACGGGCTTCGTCCGGAGGATGCGCAACAAGGCGGAATCCGCCTTTGACAATGTTTGCTCCACGCTACACCGGGGGATCCCACTCATGAAGACTCTGCACACCGATATCGCCGTCCTGGGCGCCGGCACCGCCGGCCTGGCCGCTTATCGCGCCGCCAAGGCCGCGGGCAAGCGCGCGCTGCTGATCGAAGGCGGTCCTTATGGCACCACCTGCGCCCGCGTCGGCTGCATGCCGTCCAAGCTGCTGATCGCGGCCGCCGAGGCCGCGTATCACGCCGCGCATACCGCGCCGTTCGGCGTGCATGTCGAGGGCGAGGTCACGGTCAACGGCGAAGAGGTGATGGACCGCGTCAAGCGCGAGCGCGACCGTTTCGTCGGCTTCGTGCTGGAGGGCGTGGAGAACATCCCGGCGGAAGACAAGATCCGCGGCTATGCCCGCTTTGAATCGGACACGGTGCTGCGGGTCGATGACCACACCGAGATCCATGCGTCCCGCGTGGTGATCGCGACCGGCTCGCGGCCGTCGGTGCCGCCGCCGTTCCGGGGGCTGGGCGACCGCCTGGTGCTCAACGACGATGTGTTCGCCTGGGATGACCTGCCGCGCCGGGTGGCGGTGTTCGGCCCCGGCGTGATCGGGCTGGAACTGGGCCAGGCGCTGGCGCGACTGGGCGTCGAGGTGCGCGTGTTCGGCGTCAGCGGCAGCCTGGGCGGCATCAGCGACCCGCAGGTGCGCCACAGCGCCCGCAAGATCTTCCAGCAGGAGTTCTACCTGGACCCGGATGCGCGCGTGCTGGAAACCCAGCGAGTGGGCGACGAGGTCGAGGTGCGCTACGTGGCGCTGGACAACACCGAACGCACCGAGCGTTTCGACTACGCGCTGGTGGCCACCGGCCGCCGCCCCAACGTGGACGGCCTGGGCCTGGAGAACACCTCCCTGCAACTGAACGCGCAGGGCGTACCACTGTTCGACCGCGACACCATGCAGGCGGGCGATTCGGCGATCTTCATCGCCGGCGACGCCAACGCCGACGCGCCCTTGCTGCACGAGGCGGCCGACGAAGGCCGCATCGCCGGCGAGAACGCGGCGCGTTACCCCGAGGTGCGCCAGGGCCTGCGCCGCGCGCCGCTGGCGGTGGTGTTCTCGGATCCGCAGATCGCGCTGGCCGGGCAGGGCCACGCCCGCCTGACGCCGGGCACCTTCGTGACGGGCGAGGTTGATTTCGGCGATCAGGGCCGTTCGCGGGTGATGCTGAAGAATCGCGGCCTGCTGCACGTGTACGCCGATATCGCCAGCGGCCGCTTCCTGGGCGCGGAGATGGTCGGCCCCAGCGCCGAGCACATCGGTCATCTGCTGGCCTGGGCCGTGCAGCAGGAGCTGACCGTGGCGCGCATGCTGGAAATGCCGTTCTACCATCCGGTCATCGAGGAAGGCCTGCGCACGGCGCTGCGCGACGCGGCAGCCAAGCTGGCGCGGGCGCAGGAGGCGCTGCGCCAGGTGGAGGCGGAAGACGCCGCGGCCTGAACGCGGTTGCCAAGCAAAAAGGGCTGCCCCTCGGGGCAGCCCTTTTTTTCGTTCCTGCCTGGAATCAGTCGTCGGACTGCTTCTTGGGCGCGGGGAACGGATTCTCGCGGAATTGCAGCGTGAAGCCGGCGCGTTCGTCCTGGCCCAGCTCACGCGCCAGGTAGGGCATGGCCTGCTTGAGGGCCTCGTGCAGCGTCCACGGCGGGTTGATCAGGAACATGCCGCTGCCGTGCAGGCCGTAGCCGTCGATGGTGGCCTTCTTGACCGTCAACGTGGCGTGCAGCCAGCTCTTGACCTTGAGGTTCTCGAAGTGGCGCGCCATTTCGCTGGCCTCGCGCCGCTGCACCAGCGGGTACCAGACGGCGATGGTGCCGGTGGCGAAGCGCTTGACGCATTCCTTGACGGTGATCAGCGTGCGGCGGTAGTCGTTCTTGTCCTCGTAGGACGGGTCGATCAGCACCATGCCGCGGCGCGTCGGCGGCGGCAGTAGGGCCTTGACGCCCTCGAAGCCGTCGTCGCCGTAGATGGTGGTCTGGCGCTGCGCGGTGCGGTCCATGTGTTCGAGGTTGCCGACCAGGGTGTCGATCTCGGTCGGGTGCATTTCGAACAGGCGCAGGCGGTCGGACGGGCGCAGCGCGTCCAGCGTCAGCCAGGGCGAGCCGGGGTAGCGCTTGAGGCGGCCGTTGGTGTTGAAGGCGCGGATGCGGGCGACGTAGTCGGCCAGCAGGGGCGGCAGGTCGTCGCGTTCCCACAGGCGGCCGATGCCGTCGGCGAATTCCGAGGTCTTGGCGGCCCAGTCGCTGTCCAGGCTGTAGAGGCCGGCGCCGGCGTGGGTGTCGATGACCCAGTAGGGCGCGTCCTTGCGGTTGAAGTAGTCCAGCGTGTGGACCAGGATGGCGTGCTTGAGCACGTCGGCATGGTTGCCGGCGTGGAAGGCGTGGCGATAGCTGAACACGGGGCGGGGGCCTCAGGCGGCCGGCCGGATGGCGGCCAGTTCGTCGGTGAAGATGCCGTCGATGCCCCAGTCCAGCAGCAGGCGGGCGCGCTCGGGGTCGTTGACGGTCCAGGCGGCAATGCGGTAGCCGGCGGCGTGCACGGCGTCGATCAGTTCGCGCGTGGCGTCCTTCTGGTTGATGTTCAGGGCGACGCAGTCGTATTTGACCAGGCGGTCGAGCCAGTCGGCGGGCACCTTCTCGACCAGCAGGGCGCGCGGCAGTTCGGGCGCGGCGTCCTTGGCGGCCTGCAGGGCTTCCTCGGCGAAGGAGGACAGCAGCGGGGCCACGGCGGCGCCTTTCCAGAGTTCACGGGCGGCCAGGGCGACGGCGGCGCCGGTCTCGGCCTCGCGGCCGGGGCAGGGCTTGATTTCGACGTTGCTGGCGATGCCGTTGGCGACGGTGTAGCGGGCCACGGCGGCGAAGGTGGGCAGGGGTTCGCCGGCGTAGGCGGCGGAGTGCCAGCTGCCGAAGTCCAGTTGCGCCAGTTCGCTGAAGGTCTTGGCGGCGGCGGGACCGTGGCCGTTGGAGGTGCGGTCGACGTCGTCGTCATGCATCAGGACGAGGACGTTGTCGCGGCTGAGCTTGACGTCGTATTCGAACATGGTGAAGCCGTGTTCGGCGCCGACGCGCATGGCGGCGAGGGTGTTCTCCGGGGCCAGGCGGCCGCCGCCGCGGTGGGCGATGTGGCGGGAATAGGGCCAGGTGGGGAGGGATGCGGTCATTTCTTTGATGCTTTTGGGGTTCTTTGGGACAGGGTGGAAGGATACTCTGTTCTGGGGGTTCCTTTCCTGTCGTGCGGGGGGCTTGCTTCGTGCCTGTGTCGCGGGTTCGGTTCTTTTGGCGCGGTGGGGAAAGTTCGGGGCGTCGCTGGGGCGGGCGGTGTGCTTGGGCTTTGTGGGAAGGGTTGGGGGGCTGAAAGATTTGCTGGCGCCCGTCCGGCCAGGCCGCCCTGCGCGGCCTGGCCGGACATACGTGGGGGTTGCTTGCGGTGGGCGCATCCTCCCGGGGGAGGTGGGGAGTTGATGGCGGAGGGACTGCTTGCTGGGGCCGTCTGTCCGGCGCCCGCGGGTTGGGAGGGCGGGGACCGCCGCAGACGCCCGGCGCTTATTTCATCGGGGCCTTGTCCTGGGAGACGTCCATGATCATGCGGGCGGCCAGGTAGAGGCGGGGGACGATGGAGGGGATCTGGATGTACTCGGCGTCGTTGGAGTGGGCGCCGAAGCCGCTCAGGCCCATGCCTTCGATGACGGGGCCGCGGGCCTTGAGGGCGGCGAAGGCGGCGTCGGTGCCGCCGCCGCTGGCGCGGTCGATGACTTTCATGGGCAGGCCGAGTTCCTGGTAGATGGCGACGCCGTGGTTGGCGAGGGCGCGCGAGGCGGGGGTGGCTTCCAGCGGTGGGCGGCGCACTTCGAATTTGACGCTGACCTTGGCCTCGGGCAGCAGTTTCTTCTGGATGCGTTCCTGCAGGGTGCGTTCGAGGGCGTCGAAGTCGGACACCTTGAGGGCGCGGGCGTCGGCCTGGGCGGTGGCCTGGCCGGGGATGACGTTGCGGTTGGTGCCGGCCTGGGCCACGGTCCAGTTCAGTTTCAGGCCTTCCTCGGGTTTGGACAGGTCTTTCAGTTGCAGGATCTGGTGGGACAGCTCGGTCAGGGCGTTGACGCCGCCCTCGGGACGGGCGCCGGCGTGCGAGGTCTTGCCCTGCACGGTCAGGTAGGCGGCGCCGATGCCGCTGGTGGCCAGGGTCAGGCGGCCCTCGGCGCCGCCGCCTTCAAAGGAGAAGACGGCGTCCTGGTCGGCGCCCAGGCGGGTGATGGTGGCGCGGGCGCCCGGCGAGCTGATTTCCTCGTCGCCGTTGATCAGCACGGTCAGGGTGCCGTAATCCTTGAATTCCAGTTTTTGCAGCAGGGCCACAGTGTGCAGGATGAGGGCGACGCCGTGCTTGTCATCGGCGATGCCCAGGCCATAGGCGCGGTCGCCGTCGATGCGGAAAGGCTGGTCCTTGAGCATGCCGTTGCGGTAGACGGTGTCCATGTGCGCGATCAGCATGATCTTTTTCTGCCCGCTGCCCTTGAATTCGGCGTGCACCATGGGACCGACGCGCTCGGGGGTGTCGTCCAGGCGGGAGATGCCGGTGGGCTGCAGGATTTCGACCTTGCCGCCCAGGGCCTTGAGACGCTCGCCGATGAGGGCGGCAATGCGTTCCACGCCTTCCACGTCCCGGCTGCCCGATTCGATATTGACCAGGTCGCGCATGGTGTCGAGCATGGCCTGCTTCTGTTGCTCGGCGGCGTCGTGCACGGCGGCGACCGGGGCGGCCAGCGCGGCGCAGGAGGCGCCGCCCAGGAAGGCCAGGGCGAGCGCGGCACGCAGGACAAGCGGACGTGGGAGCGGGAACGGCATCGAAAGTCACCTCTGCATGGAAGGGGGGAAGGGGGGAGCCGGCGGCGCGGCGTCGGGTCCGGCTTTGACGATACGAGCGGGGACGGAAGGCGGGAACCGGGGTTTCCCCGGTTGACCGGGGCCCGCTTCCATGCGGGGAAAAGCCCTCGCCGCAGGCGACGGGCGGGCCGATGTAAGCAGACGCTGCGGGACGAATGAGAAATGCTAAAATCCGCCCGCTGACCCGGTTTGACCGGTATGGGAATAGGGCGAATAAGATTCGCCTTTTTTTATGCGTTTTCGTGCGCCCCGGGCGGAAGTTTCCTCCCGAGTGCGGCAACAGGGATTCCATGTTCGAATTTATTCGCAGCCACCGGCGCTGGATGCAGTTCATCCTGCTGCTTCTGATTGTGCCGTCCTTCTTCCTCGTCGGGATCCAGGGCTATGAGAGCTTCATGCGCAAGGAGCCGGAACTGGCGACGGTCGCCGGCCAGCCGATTTCCCGCGCGGAGTTCGACCAGGCGCACCGCAACCAGCTGGAGCAATACCGCCAGCGCCTGGGCGCGCAGTTCGACCCGGCCGTGATCGACACGCCGCAGCTGCGCGAAGCGCTGCTGAACCAGCTGATCAACCAGCGCCTGCTGGCGAACGTGGCCGTGGACAACCGTTTCTCGGTGTCCGACGAAACGCTGCGCAATACCATTGCCGCGATTCCGGAAGTGCAGGACAACGGCCGCTTCTCGCCCGAGCGCTATCGCCAGGTGCTGGCGGCGCAGGGCATGTCGCCCACCTCGTTCGAGGCCGGCCTGCGCCGTGACCTGGCCGTGGCCCGCGTGCTGGAACCGGTCGGGCAGTCGGCCCGCGCGCCCGCCGAAGTGGTGGCGTCGCTGGAAACCGCCCTGACGCAGCAGCGCACGGTGCAACTGCGCCGCTTCGCCGCCGCCGATTTCCGCTCGCAAGTCACCGTCACCCCGGCCGACATCCAGGCCTGGTACGACGCCAACAAGCAGCAATTGCAGATTCCCGAGCAGGTCCAGGTGCAGTACCTGGTGCTGAACGAAGCCGCCGCGACCGAGGGCGTGCAGGTCAAGGACGAGGACCTGGCTTCGTATTACGAACAGAACAAGAACCGCTTCGGCCAGCCCGAGCGCCGCCGCGCCAGCCACATCATGATCGAAGTGCCCGCCGGCGCCTCGGAAGATGCGCGCAAGGCCGCCCGCGCCAAGGCCGAGGCCCTGGCCACGCAGGCCGCCGCCAACCCGGCGCAATTCGCCGAGCTGGCCCGCAAGAATTCGCAGGACGCCGGTTCGGCCGCCAATGGCGGCGACCTGGGCTGGCTGGCGCCGGGCATGCTGTCCGGCCCGCTGGAAAAGGCGATCTTCAGCCAGTCCAAGGACCAGGTGTCGGGCGTGGTCGAAAGCCCGTCGGGTTTCCACGTGGTCAAGGTCACCGAGATCCAGCCCGCCGCGATCAAGCCGCTGGCCGAGGTGAAGGACCAGATCACCGCCGAAGTGCGCAAGCAACTGGCCGCCGTGCGCTTTTCGGAGATGGCCAGCCAGCTGAACAAGCAGGTCTACGACCAGCGCGACAGCCTGCAGCCGGCCGCCGACGCGGTGGGCCTGAAGCTGCGCACCGCCTCGGGCGTGACGCGCGAAGGCCTGTTGCCGGCCGACCAGGCCGGCCCCGGTTCCGCCGTGGACAGCCCGGACGCGTCGTTGCTGGACAACCCGCGCGTGCGCCAGGTGCTGTTCTCGCCCGACGTGCTGCGTGAAAAGCAGAACTCCGGCGTGATCGAGCTGTCGCCCGACACCATGCTGGCGGTGCGCGTGGCCGCCGTGGAACCGGCCCACGTGCCGGCGCTGGAGAAGGTCAGCGATTCGATCCGCGCCAAGCTGCTGGACGAGCGTTCGGCCGAAGCCGCCAAGAAAGCCGGCGAAGCCGCGCTGGCGGCCGATCAGGCCAACCCGGCCGCGGCGCCGGAAGGCTTCGGTGGTCCGCTGGTGGTGTCGCGCCAGGATCCCAAGAACCTGCCGCGCTCGGTGCTGGACGCCGTGATGCGCCTGCCGGCCGCCAAGCTGCCGGCCTACACCGGCGTGCAGTCGGGCGCCGATTACACGCTGGTGCGCCTGGAAAAGGTCGAGGCCGGCACGGTCGAGGCCGCCGACAAGGAACGCCTGGCGCAGCAATTGGCGGGCGCCTGGGGCCAGGCCGAGAACGAAGCGCTGGTGCGCATGCTGCGCGAGGAATACAAGGTGCAGGTGCTGCCGGCGGCCGCCGACGCCATCCGCGGCGGCGACGCCTCGCAGCAGGCGGCGGGCTGATCTTCCGCGAGGCGGATCGCGGGCCGCCCAGGCCCGCGTCAAGTCACTGCAGCAAGGGTCGCAGCGCCGGCCAGACATTGTCCAGCAGTTGGGCCTGGGCATCCTCGTTGGGATGGATGCCGTCGGCCTGGAACATCGCCCGGTTCGTTGCGATACCTTCCATCAGGAAGGGCACGAGCCGGGCGTTTTCGTCTTTGGCGACGGTGGGAAACACCTGGGCGAAGCGTTGGGTGTAGTCGCGGCCGTAGTTGGGCGGGATCTGCATGCCGACGATGACCACCTCGGCCTCGGCCTTGCGCGCCGCCTGCGCCATGGTGCGCAGGTTCTGCTCCGTCATGTTCAGCGGCAGCCCGCGCAGGGCGTCGTTCGAGCCCAGCTCCAGCACCACCACCGCCGGTTCATGCTGGCGCAGCAGCGCCGGCAGGCGCGCGACGCCGCCGCTGGTGGTGTCGCCGCTGATGCTGGCGTTGACGACCTTGTACTTCGGGTATTGTTCGGAAAGCCGCGCGGACAGCAGCGGCACCCAGCCGGTGCCGCGCTTGATGCCGTACTCGGCGGCCAGGCTGTCGCCCACCACCAGCACGGTGCGTTGCGCGGAACCCTGGGCCGCCGGGGCGGTCTGAGCGTGGGCGGGCGCCATCAGGGTGGCCGTGGCCAGCGTGGATATTAGTAGTGAACGGCGAATCAGGGGAATCAGGCGCATGGATAGCAAGAATTCGATCGAGGTGAAAGGGCTGGGCAAGCGGGTGGCCGATGCCGGCGGGACGCTGTCTATCCTGGAAGACATCGATTTTACGGTGGCGGCGGGCAGCGCCGTGGCCATCACCGGCAGCTCCGGGTCGGGCAAGTCCACCCTGTTGGGACTGCTGGCCGGGCTGGATGTTCCCAGCGCGGGCAGCGTGCGCCTGGCCGGGCAGGACCTGTTCGCCCTGGACGAGGACGGCCGCGCGCGCCTGCGGGCCAATCACGTGGGGTTTGTGTTCCAGTCATTCCAGTTGCTGCCGAACCTGACCGCGCTGGAAAACGTGATGCTGCCGCTGGAACTGGCGGGCCAGCCGGCGCGCGAGGCGGCCCAGGCCATGCTCGAGCGCGTCGGGCTGGGGGCGCGCCTGCATCACTATCCGCGCACCCTGTCCGGCGGCGAGCAGCAGCGCGTGTCGCTGGCGCGCGCCTTCGTGGTGCAGCCGGACCTGCTGTTCGCCGACGAACCCACCGGCAGCCTGGATGCCGCCACCGGCGTCACGGTCATCGACCTGATGTTCGACCTGCACCGCGAGCACGGCACCACCCTGGTGCTGGTGACGCACGACCCGCAGCTGGCGGCGCGTTGCAGCCGCCAGGTGGTGCTGGCGGCCGGGCGCATGGCCGCGTAGTCGGGATGCGACCGGCCGCTGCGGCCCGCGCCAGCGGCGCAAGCCTGAAACGAAAACGCCACGCGAAGGTGGCGTTTTTGCTTGGCGCAGACCTCTGGCGCGGACCTTACTTGGCCTTGGCCACGGCCTGGTTCCACGCGGCGACGACGGCTTCGTACTCCTTGGCTGCCGCGTCCTGGCTCACCGGGAAGATCTTGATGCTGTTGAAGTCGGGCAGGGTGGTCAGGCTGGCCACCGCGATGTCGCTGCGGGTCGGGCGGCGGAAGTTCTTCACCAGTTGCGCTTCCTGCGCCTCCTTGCTGAGCAGGCCGTCGTACAGCGCCTTGGCGGCCTCCGGGTTCTTGGCGCCCTTGATGATGAACATGCCTTCCGGCGCCAGGTAGCTGCCCTCGGTCGGGTAGACCAGCTTGATCTCCTTCTGGCCGCCGGCCACGTATTCCTGGGCGGCGTATTCCAGCGTCATGCCGACCGCGTATTCGCCGGCCGCCACGCCCTTGTAGGTGGTGCCGGACGAGGCCGTGACCACGGCGTTGGCGGCGATCTTGTCCAGGCCTTCCTGGCCGAACTGCTTATACAGGCCGTAGACCAGCATGTAGGCGGTGCCGCTCTTGGACGGATCGGTGATGGCGAACTTGCCCTTCCACTGCGGTTGCATCAGGTCGGACCAGGTGGCCGGCGCGGCCAGGCCCTTCAACTGCCGTTCGTTGACCATCAGCACCATGATGTGGACGTTGGTGCCGACCCACAGATCGTCCGGTCCGCGGAACTCGGCCGGGATCTTGTCGATATCGGCCGGGCGGTAGGGCTGCAGGTGCTGGCGGTAGGCGCCCAGCGTGCCGAAGCCGCCGCTCCAGAACAGGTCGCCGCGCGGGTTCTGGGCCTCGGCCTCGATACGCTTCATCATGGTGCCGGTGCCGCCGGTGACCGGTTGCACGTTCAGCTTGGGCGACTGCTTCTTGACGGCGTCCAGCGCGGTCTCGATGGTCTCGGTGTTGTTGGACGAGTACAGGACCACGTTCTGTGCCTGCGCGGCGCCCGCGGCCAGGGTGGCGGCCAGCAGGCCGGTTTGCAGGAAGTGTTTGAGGTGCATGGTGAGCCTTTGTGGATGCGGGTTATTTGCCGGAGAACAGCTTGATGCGGAATGCCTTGACCGACACGATGATGGGCAGCACGATCACCGTGACCAGCGCCGCGCCATAGGCCGAGGCCATGCCCAGGCGCCCGCCGTCGACCTGGCGGAAGATGGCGATCGGCATGGTTTCGAGGCCGCCGCTGTAGGCCACGATCGAGGCCGACAGCTCGGAAATCGTGGTCAGCCACATCAGGATGGCGGCCGAGATGATCGAGGCCTTCATGGCCGGCAGAATCACCTTGAAGAAGGTCATCAGCGGCGATACGCCCAGGCTGATCGAGGCTTCCTCGATCGAGTCGGGAATGTTGAACAGCACCGACGAGGCGTTGCGCACCGCGAAGGGCAGGCGCCGCACCGCGTAGCACAGCACCATGATGCCGGAGGTGCCGGCCAGCACCAGCCAGCCGGTGTTGAAGGTCTGCACCAGCGCGATGCCCAGCACCGTGCCGGAGATGGTCAGCGGCAGTACCACGATGTAGTCCAGCACCTGGGTGAAGGCGCTGCGCTTCTTGATGGTCAGGTAGCTCACCAGCACCGCGAAGGCCACGCCCGTCACCGTGGCCAGCGAGGCGAACTTGAGCGAATTCAGGATCGGCTCGGGCGCGCCGTGCAGAGCGCGCTGCATGCTGGCCAGCGACCACGAGCCCCAGTGCATCACCGGCCCGCTGGTCTTGGTGAAGGCGGCGATGAACACCACGATCAGCGGCAGCAGCGACAGCAGGATCACCAGGCCGACGCCGCCGGTGTACAGGATGGCCTGCCATGAACGCACCCGGCGCGCCGCCGGCGCGCGGCCCTGGGTCATGGTGTAGACCTTGCGCTCGACCACGCGCTTCTGCACGAACAGCACGATGGCGACGATGGCGATCGACACCACCGACATGGCGCTCTGCAGCGTCGGGCTGCCGCCCATTTCGCTGACGAAGGTGTTGTAGGTCATCACCGACAGCAGCGGCACGCGGCTGCCCAGCAGCATCGCCAGCGCGAAGTTGCCGACCACCAGCGTGAACACCACCAGCGCGTTCACCAGCACCGCCGGCAGCAGCACCGGCACCAGCACCCGCAGTTGGGTCAGCAGCGGCGGCGTGCCCAGGCTCAGGCCGGCTTCCTCCAACTGGCCGTCGAAGCCGCGCAACGCGGCCAGCACGCCCAGGTAGATGTAGGTGTAGTAGACCAGCGTCATCGAGAACACCATGCCGGTCCAGCCGTAGAACGACGGCAGCGAGATGCCCGCGTCGCCCAGCAGGTTGGTCAGGATGCCGTTGTTGCCCAGCACCAGCAGCCACGACTGGCCGACGATGATCTCGGGAATGACGATGGTCAGCACCGGCAGGATCGCCACCAGGTTCTTGAGCGGGAAGTCGTAGCGCGCCACCATGTAGGCGAACGGTACGCCCACCAGGATGGTGCAGGCGGTCACCACCAGCCCCAGCACCAGCGTGTTGCCGAAGGCCTCCAGGTATTGCGAGTCGGCCAGCAGGGCGCGGAACCCCTCCAGCGAGAAACCGCCGTCCTGGCCGGTGACGCTGTTGCTGAACAGCACCGCCAGCGGATACAGCACGAAGAACAGCAGCAGCGCCAGGCTGATCGCCGTCAGGATGCCCCAGGGCCACCATTTGATTTTCATGGCGTGGCGGTCCTCAGGCGTTGACGACGCGGCTGTCGGCGGGAATCAGCACCTGCACGGCCTCGCCGGGCTGGAACTGCGCCACCATGTTGCCCGCGTGCAGCTCCACGCGGATCTCCGAGCCGTCCTGCAGCGCGATGCGGTAGGCGGTCTTGAAGCCCAGGTATTGGCGCCGCAGCACCTTGCCGGGCAGCGTGTTGGGCACGTAGGGCGCCGGCGCCATCAGGGCCAGTTCCTCGGGGCGGGCGATCAGCACCGCGCGTTCGGCCAGCGTGTCGCTGCCGAGCGTGCCGTCGAAACCCAGGCCGCACAGCTCATAGCGCACGTGGCCGGCCGGCGCGCCGGGCAGCCCGCCGCGCGCCGGCACCGGGATCACGTTGGCCGAACCGATGAAGTCGGCCACATAGGCGTTGACCGGCGTGCCGTACAGTTCTTCGGGCGTGCCCAGTTGGGCGATGCTGCCGTGGTCCATGATGGCGATGCGGTCGGACATGGCCAGGGCTTCTTCCTGGTCATGGGTGACGAACACGGTGGTGATGCCGGCCTCGCGCACCAGGTCGAGAATGACGTCGCGCATCTGCAGGCGCATCTTGGCGTCCAGGTTCGACAGCGGCTCGTCCATCAGCAACACGCGCGGCCGGATCACCAGGGCGCGCGCCAGGGCCACGCGCTGGCGCTGGCCGCCGCTCATCTGCGCCGGGTAGCGGTCGGCCAGGGCCGCCAGCCCGACCTTGTCGAGCGCCTCGTCGACGCGCCGCTTGATCTCGGCCCGCGCCACGCCACGGGCCCGCAGGCCGTAGGCGACGTTGTCGAAGGCGGTCTTGTCGGGAAAGAGCGCGTAGTCCTGGAACACCATGCCGATGTCGCGGCGGTGCGCCGACACGTGCGTGACGTCGTCCTGGTCGAACAGCAGGCGGCCGCCGTCGGGCGCGTAGAAGCCGGCGATGCAGCGCAGCAGGGTGGTCTTGCCGCAGCCGCTGGGGCCCAGCAGCGTGTAGAACCCGCCGTCGGGAATGTGCAGCGACAGGTCGCGCAGCACCTGCTGGCCGCCGAATGTCTTGATGATGCCGTCTACGGTGATCGATGCCATGAAAGGTTCCTGCCTGGGATTGGACGCATCATAGGAACCCGGCCGCGCCGCCACCAGCGGTGTTTTTTAAGGGCTGGCGTTAGTTTTTCTAAGAGGTCGGCGGCGCCGCAATCCCCTAGAATGCGGCTCATAGCAACGGCGCGGTCCAAGCCCCGCGCCGGCAAGAACAGATGACAAGGGAAATCGTGGGAACACGCAGCAAAGCCTTGCGCCAGGGGCGCGCGCGGGCGGACGGCGCCTGAGATGGCGGGCCCGAGCCTGCCGCCGCTGAAAGCCTTGCGGGTATTCGAGGCCGCGGCGCGCCTGCGCAGTTTCACGGCGGCGGCCGACGAACTGAGCATCACGCACAGCGCGGTCAGTCAGCAGATCCGCATCCTGGAAGACTACGTCGGCCAGCCGCTGTTCGCGCGCGAGGCCCGCGGCGTCACGCTGCTGCCGTGCGCGCAGGCGTATTTTCCCGAGGTCCAGGCCAGCCTGGAGCGCATCGCGGCGGCCACCGCCAAGCTGCGCTCGCCTGGCCATGGCGGCGTGCTGCGCGTCAGCGCCACGCCGTCGCTGACCATGAAATGGCTGATTCCCCGGCTGTCGGCGTTCCAGGCGTTGCATCCGGGCATCGACGTGCAGCTGACCACGCAGGGGCGCTCGTTCCTGGATCGCGGCGACGAGGCCGGCGGCGACGTGCTGATCCGCCATGGCTTCGTGGCGCACGCCGAAATGAGCTGCGTGCACTGCCTGGACGACTTCCACGTGCCGGTGGCGTCGCCGCGCTTCATCGAGCGCAACCGCCTGGCCACGCCGGCCGACTGTCTGGGGCACCCCTTGCTGAAGGTCGCGGGCGGCATGGACCACTGGCCGCGCTGGTTCGCGCTGGCCAGGGTGGACGTGCCGGCGCAACTGCCCGGGCCGGTGTTCGACCATCAATTCCTGTGCATGCAGGCCGCCATGAACGACCTGGGCATCGCCCTGGCGCCGTGGTGCCTGCTGCAGGACGACCTGCGCGCCGACCGGCTGCGGCCGCTGTTCCTGCAGCCGCGCCTGCCCAACGCCGGCGTGCATGCGCTGTTCCGCCCGGACGCGCCGGCCGCGGCCGCGGCGCGCCATTTCATCGACTGGCTGGGCCGCGAGGCCGGCCATCCGCCACCCGAGCAATAGAAGGATTGCCCATGCAAGAGTTCCAGAGCGACGCCGGCCTGCATTGGCGCGGTATCGCGCCGCCGCTGACACTGTCGGACTACAAGGTCATCGCCTTCGACATGGATTCGACGCTGATCGCCATCGAGACCCTGGACGAGATGGCCGACCTGATGGGGAAAAAGGCCGAGGTGGCCGCGCTGACCGAGGCGGCGATGCAGGGAGAGATCGTCGACTACAAGCAGAGCCTGCGGCAGCGCGTGGCGCTGCTGGCCGGCATGCCTGCGGTGGCGCTGGACGAGGTGTATGAACACCGCCTGGCGCTCAACCCGGGCGTGGAAACGCTGATCGCGGCTTGCAAGGCCGCCGGCCTGTTCTGCCTGCTGGTGACGGGCGGCTTCACCTGCTTCACCGACCGGCTGCGCGCGCGCCTGGGGCTGGACGACGTGCGCGCCAACGTGCTGGAGATCGTCGATGGCCGCCTGACTGGGCGACTGCTGCCGCAAGCGTGGGGCGACCTGTGCGACGGCGAGGAAAAGCGCCGCAAGTTGCTGGAGGTGTGCGCGGCGCTGGGCGTCGGACCGGAGCGCGCCATCGCGGTGGGCGACGGCGCCAACGACCTGCCGATGCTGCGAACCGCCGGGCTATCGGTGGCGTATCACGCCAAGCCGGCGGTGCGGCGCGAGGCCAAGGTGGCGATCGACCAGGGCGGGCTGGACCAGCTGCTGCGCCTGTTCAGCGCCGGCAAGGCGCAGGCGCGGGGCTGACAGGCCGCCACCGCGGCGCGAACGAGGCGCGAGGGGGCGCGAGGGGGCGCGAGCGAGGCGCGAACGCGGCCCCCTGCGGACCCGAACTCGCCTCAGGCGCTGATCAGGCCGGGGATCTTCACGTCCGGGTCGACATCGGCGTTGTAATCCACCCCATCGATCTCGAACCCGAACAGGCGCAGGAAATCGCGCTTGTAGCCGGCGAAATCGGTCAGTTCATACAGGTTGGACTCGGTCACCTGGTGCCACAGCGCCTGCACCTGCGCCTGCACGGCGGGGTCCAGTTCCAGGTAGTCCGCGCGCAGCCGGCCTTCGTCGTCCAGGATCGGCGCCGCGCCGCACAGGCTGTCGCGGTACAGGCCGTAGACCTGCTCGATGCAGCCCTCGTGCGTGCCTTTTTCCTTCATGACCTTGAACAGCAGCGACAGGTACAGCGGCATCATCGGGATCGCCGAGCTGGCCTGGGTCACGACCGCCTTCAGCACCGAGACGCGGGCGTCGCCGCCGCGCGCGGCCAGCTTGGCGCGGATGTCCAGCACCTTCTGGTCCAGGTCTTTCTTGGCGGCGCCGATCGAGCCGTTCCAGTAGATGTCGTGGGTGATCTTCTCGCCCAGGTAGGTGAAGGCGGTGGTGGTGGCGCCCTCGGCCAGCACGCCGGCCTCCAGCAGGGCGTCGATCCACATCTGCCAGTCCTCGCCGCCCATGACCGCCACCGTGGCGTCGATCTCTTCCTGGGTGGCCGGTTCCAGCACCGATTCCTTGATGACTTCCTTGTCGGTATCCAGGCCGCGCAGCGTGACCGCCTGGCCGACCGGCTTGAGGGTCGAGTTGAACACCGTGCCGCTGACCGGATGGGTGCGGCGGGGCGCGGCCAGGCTGTAGATCACCTGGTCGACCTGGCCCAGGTCCTGCCTGATGGCGGCGATGGTCTGGGCCTTGATGGCATCGGAGAAGGCGTCGCCGTTGATGCTTTTGGCGTACAGGCCCTCGGCGCTGGCGAACTTGTCGAAGGCGGCGCTGTTGTACCAGCCCGGGGTGCCGGCCTTGGCGGCCTCGCCGGGGCGCTCGAAGAACACGCCCAGCGTCTGGGCGCCACAGGCGAAGGCGGCGCTGATGCGGGCCGCCAGGCCGTAGCCGGTGGAGGCGCCGATCACCAGCACGCGCTTGGGGCCACCGCTGATCGGGCCCTGGGCGCGGACGTAGTCGATCTGGTTCTTGACGTTGGCTTCGCAGCCGACGGGATGGGTGGTCACGCAGATGAAGCCGCGCACGCGGGGTTTGATGATCATGGAGCCCTCGTTCTGGAAATGCGGGGAAGACCGCCGCGCACAGGCGGGCGGCGCCGGGCATTGTACGGGAGGCGGGGCGGCCGCTGGCCGCCCGGGGCGTGTCAGCGCGCGCCGGCGCCCGCCGGCGCGGCCGCCTGGGCGCGGCTGCGGCGCCACTCCACCAGGCCGATGCCGATGCCGCTGGCGCAGATGATGGCGATGCCGAGCCAGGTCAGGGGATCCGGAAAGTGGTCCCACACCAGCCAGCCGACCGTGGTGGCGCTGATGATCTGCAGGTAGATGAAGGGCGCCAGGGTCGAGGCCGGCGCGCGGCGGTAGGCGGCGATCTGGAACAGGTGGCCCAGGCCGCCGGTGACCCCGGTGGAGATCAGCAGCGTCCAGTCCAGCGGCGTCAGCGCCCGCAGCACCGGCAGGGCGGGCGGCAGGATGAAGGGCAGGGCCAGCGTCAGGCAGCCGGTGCCGACCGCGCCGCTCCAGATCAGCGAGGTGAACGGGTCGTCGCCCGCGACGCGGCGCGTGGCGATGAACTGGGCCGCGAAGCAACAGGCCGTGAGCAGCCCGAAAATGGTGCCGACCGGATGCAGGCCGCCGCCCGGGCGGATGACGATGATGACGCCGACGAAGGCGATGCCGGCGGCGACAAAGCGCGACATGCGCGCCGGCTCCTTCAGGATCCACGGCGCCAGCGACAGCACCAGCAAGGGCGCCAGGAAGTTGATGGCGGTGGCTTCGGCCTGGGGAATGTAGCTGAGCGTGGTGAAGAACATCAGCGTGGCCAGGAACATCGAGCCGCCGCGCAGGAGCTGTTCACGCGGCTTTTTGCTGCGCAGGATGCCTGTGCCGCGCGTGGGCAGCACCAGGGCCAGCACCAGCACCAGGTGCACGGCGTAGCGGAACCACGACAGCACCAGCAGCGGCACCCCCGCGTTCATGACCCATTTGCCGCTGGCGTCCAGGCAGGACAGCGTCCACATCGACAGCACCAGCAACAGGATCCCGACGAGCGGGCCGCTGGGGGCGGGACGCGGGCGACCGGTATCGGCCGGGGACATGGACAGGCTCCTTGTGCGCTAGGGGGCCGTGGAGGGGCCACGGGGCGGCTGACATGATACGCTCATCGCGGCAGGGGGAAAGGTTCATGATCGAACTACGCAACATAGAAACATTCTTTTGGGTCGCCACGCTGGGCAGCTTCCGCGCCGCGTCCGACAAGCTCAACACCACGCAGCCCGCGGTCTCGCAACGCATCGCCTCGCTCGAGGCCGACCTGGGCGTGCGCCTGTTCGAGCGCGACGCCCGCGGCGTCAAGCTGACCGCCAAGGGTCATGAACTGCTGTCGCACGCCGAGCGCATGCTGCAGGTGCGGCGCGACATGTTCGAGGCGGCGCGCGAGCAGAACGTCATGACGGGCACGGTGCGCATCGGCGTGGCCGAGACCATCGTGCAGACCTGGCTGCCGACGCTGATCGAGCTGGTGCACGCCGCGTATCCGGCGCTGGTGCTGGAGATCGAGGTGGACACCACCCATGTGCTGCGCTCGCACCTGATGTCGCGCCAGATCGACCTGGCTTTCCTCATGGGGCCGGTGCTGGAGGCGCGGGTCGAGAACCTGCCGCTGTGCACCTATCCGCTGGCCTGGGTCGCCAGCCCGCTGCTCGAGCTGGGGCCCGAGCCCTTGACGCTGGAGCGCATCGGCCGCCTGCCCATCGTCACCTATCCGTCCAACAGCGCGCCATACCGGGTGGTGCGCGACATGCTGACGCGCGCCGGCGTGGTGTCGCCGCGCATGTACGGCAGCGCCTCGATGTCGATGGTGGTGCGGATGACGCAGGACTGCATCGGCACCAGCGTGATCGCGCCGGTGTTCCTGGGCAAGGAACTGGCGCGCGGCGAACTGCGCATCCTGCGGGTCGACGCCGACCCGCTGCCCGAATTGAGTTTCACGGCCACCTGGGTGCAGGGACCCGACAGCCATGCGGCGCGCCTGATCGCGCAGATGGCGCAGAAAGTGGCCGCGCAGGCGGGCGACGGCGTGGCGTCGTCCTAGGGCCTGTCCGCGCGAAAGCAAGCCGCGCACGGACCCCGGGCCGCGCCGGCAACGGCGCGCATCATGATCCGCCGGGGCGCGCGCGCCTAGGTGTTTTCCCCAGCGCCGCGCGCGCGGGCGGTCAGGCGAAGCGCTCGCGGCGCGCCTGCGTCAGACCCCGCGATCCCGCGCCAGGCCGCATGGTTGCTGGCTCTGCGGCCGGCGCCGGGCGGCTTGCCGGCGAGACCCAAAAAATATTTATACCCCCACATCGCAACATACGATTGGACGCTCGGCGCCCCTGACGCTGCAATGGCGGCACATCAAGAAGATCGCCTGGAAACACAGGCGCGGGGGAAAACCTTTGCTCCTCTGACGTTCCGATTCCTACCCGCGCGCTCAAGGTAACGGGGACCCGCGCGCGCCAGACCATCCCGCCAGCCAGGAGTTTTGTCCATGAAGAAGTCGCTCGCTCTCGCCGCCATCGCCGCCAGCCTGTTGGCCGGCGCCGCCCAGGCGCAAGACCTGCCCAAGACCCATTTGAAGGTGGTGGGCGGCCTGTCCAACCTGACCGCCTACAACGATTACGAAAAGCCGTTCTGGACCAAGACCATTCCGGAAGCATCCAAGGGCCAGGTCACCGCGGACATCAAGGGCTTCAACGAAATGGGCCTGAAGGGCCCGGAACTGCTGCGCCTGATGTCGACCGGCGTGGTCGAGTTCGGCACCGCCACGCTCTCGTACTTCGCCAGCGACAACCCGATCAACGAGGCCATCGACCTGGCCGGCCTGGCGCCGGACGTGAAGACGGCGCGCGAGGTGACCAACGCCTTCGAGCCGGTCTACGCGCGCCTGTATGGCGAGGGCAGCAACGTCAAGCTGCTGGGCATCTCCACCTATCCGGCGCAGGTGCTGTTCTGCAACGCTGAGATCAAGGGCCTGGCCGACATCAAGGGCAAGAAGGTCCGCACCAGCAGCCGCACCACCGCCGAATTCGTGGAAGCGCTGGGCGGCTCCAGCGTCACCATGGCGTTCGGCGAAGTGGTGCCGGCGCTGCAGAACAAGGTGGTCGATTGCGCCATCACCGGCTCGCTGTCGGGCTACTCGGCCAAGTGGTACGAAGTGTCGACCCACCTGGTGGCGCTGCCGATCAACTGGAACCAGCAGATCCACGCCGTCAACCAGAAGGCCTGGGACAAGCTCGACCCCAACGTGCGCACCTTCCTGCAGGCCAACGTCAAGACGCTGGTCGACAACATCTGGGATGCCGCGGCGCGCCAGACCCAGGAAGGCTATGACTGCAACACCGGCGCGGCCGCGTGCCCGTTCCCGGTCAAGGGCAAGATGGTGCTGGTGCAGCCTTCGGACGCCGACCGCGAACTGCTCAAGAAGGTGACGCAGGAAGCCGTGTTGCCCAAGTGGGCCGCGCGTTGCTCGGCGCAGTGCGTCAAGGACTTCAATGCCACCGTCGGCAAGACGCTGGGCGTGACCGCCAGCAAGTAAGCGAGAACGCGCGCCGTCCGCCGTTGCGGCGGCGGCGCGCCTGCGATTCATCATCCGGGCCGCCGTGCCGGCCCCAGAGGTTCCCTAATGACCCGATCCGAACACTTCCGCCTGCTGGGCGGGCTGCTGCGTCGCGCCGAGACCTTCTCGCGCGTCGCGGTGTGGGCGGGCGGCGCGCTGACCATCGCCAGCGTGCTGCTCATTTCCTTCGACGTGCTGGCCCGCAAGTTCCTGGGCTTTACCACCGGCGGCGCCGACGAACTGTCCAGCTACGCCTTCGCCATCAGCACCTCCTGGGCGCTGGCCTTCGCCACGCTGCAGCGCGCCAACGTGCGGGTGGACGTGCTCTACCAGAAGCTGCCGGTGCGCGTGTCGGCCGTGCTCGATTGGGTTTCCATGGTGGCGCTGGCCGTCTTCATGGTGTTCCTGACCTATTACGCCTATGAAGTGGTGCAGATGTCGTGGGCGCAGAAGTCCGCCGCCAACACGCCGCTGGCCACGCCGTTGTGGATTCCCCAAGGCCTGTGGCTGCTGGGCCTGGGCTGGATGTGCATTACCGTCGCCCTGATGCTGGCGCGCGCCTCGGCCGCCCTGGTGACCGGCGACATCGAACTGGTCAAGGAAATCTGCGGCGTGCGTTCCGCGCAGGAAGAAGCCGACGAGGAAGCCGCCGCCGGCGAGCGCATGGTCAAGGGAGCCGCCGCATGATCGCCACCGCCCTGACTCTGTTGCTGGTCCTGATCGGCCTGTCGATCCCCGTGGGCGCGGCCCTGGGGGTGCTGGGCCTGATCCTGGACCCGATGTTCTCGATGCTGCCGCTGTCGCGCGCGATCGGCGAGATCTCCTGGAGCACCAACAACGAATTCCTGCTGGTCGCCATTCCGCTGTTCATCATGCTGGGCGAGGTGCTGCTGCGGGCCGGCTTCGCCGAACGCATGTACGGCGCCATGAGCCTGTGGCTGTCGTGGCTGCCGGGCGGCCTGATGCACGCCAACATCGGCGCCTCGACGCTGTTCTCGGCCACGTCCGGCTCCAGCGTGGCCACCGCCGCCACCGTTGGCACGGTGGCGATTCCGCAGATCCGCAAGTATGGCTACAACGAGCCGCTGTTCCTGGGCAGCCTGGCCGCGGGCGGCACGCTCGGCATCCTGATCCCGCCGTCGATCAACCTGGTGATCTATGGCGTGCTGACCAATTCGTCGGTGCCGAAGCTGTACCTCGCCGGCATCATCCCGGGCTTCGCCATGGCGGCGCTGTTCATGCTGACGGTGATGATCGCCTGCGTGGTCAAGCCGTCCTGGGGCGGCAAGAAGATCCAGGCCACCTGGGGCCAGCGCTTGGCCAGCCTGGTGCATCTGGCGCCGCCGATGGGCATCTTCCTGCTGGTGGTGGGGTCGATCTACGCCGGCCTGGCCACGCCCACCGAGGCCGCCGCGCTGGGCGTGCTGGGCGCGCTGATCCTGGCCGCCTGGTTCCGCCGCCTGACCTGGACCATGCTGCGCGAGGCGATGGAAGGCACCATGCGCTCGACCGCCATGATCATGCTGATCGTGGTGGCTGCCAGCTTCCTGAACTTCGTCATGTCCGCCACCGGCCTGACCGACGCGCTGACCCAGTCCATTACCGGGCTGGGCCTGTCGCCGGGCTGGATGCTGCTGATCGTGATCGTGTTCTACCTGGTGCTGGGCTGCTTCATGGAGACCCTGTCGATGATGATCACGACCATCCCGATCGTCGCGCCCATCATGATCGCGCTGGGCTACGACCCGATCTGGCTGGGCATCATCATCATCATCCTGGTCGAGGCCGCGCTGATCACGCCGCCGGTGGGGCTGAACCTGTTCGTGGTGCAGAGCTTGCGCAAGAGCGGTTCGATGAGCGCCGTGATCACCGGCAGCCTGCCGTTCGTGGCGGCCATGTTCGTGATGCTGGCGTTGCTGGCGTGGTGGCCCGACCTGGCCCTGTGGCTGCCGCGCGTGTTCGGCTAGCCCCGGTATCCCTTCGGGCACGGCCGCGCGGCCGTGCCCATTCTTCCCCGTTTACCTCCGCAGGACTTTTCATGAAAGCCATATTTCAGATCGAAGCCGATTCCCCCCGCCAGGTCGAGGTGGATTTCAATACCCTCATCGTGGCCGGCTGGGCCGGGCGCGACATCGCCGCCATCGAGCACCACATCGAGGAATTGGCCGCCATCGGCGTGCCGCGTCCCACCAGCGTGCCGCTGTACTACCGCATCGCCGACAACCAGTTGACCCAGGCCGAACGGGTGCAGGCGGTGGGCGGCGATTCGTCCGGCGAGGTCGAGACCTTCGTGTTCGCGGCCGACGGCGAGATGTACGTCAGCATCGCGTCCGACCACACCGACCGCAAGCTGGAGACGGTCAGCGTGGCCATGTCCAAGCAGGTCTGCGTCAAGCCGGTGGCGACCTCGGCCTGGCGCCTGGCCGACGTGGCCGAATACTGGGACGAGCTGGTGATCCGCTCGTACATCGTCGAGAACGGCGCCGAGGTGCTGTACCAGGAAGGCCCGCTGGCCTCGCTGCGCACGCCGCAGGACCTGATCGCCGGCTACACCGGCGGCGCCGCCACGCTGCCCGAAGGCGCCGGCATGACCTGCGGCACCGTCGGCGCCATCGGCGGCATCCGCCCGTCGGCCGAATTCACCATGGAACTGTTCGATCCGCGCCGCCAACGCAGCCTGCGCCACCGGTATCATGTCGAGATCCTGCCGGTGGTGGCCTGACGCCCGGCAGGCGCCCTGATTGCCATGACGCGCCCCGGCGGGGCGCGCCGGTCCAACACTTTTCATGCCGCCCCGCGGCCCCCTGGAACCGTATGCTTTCGACCCTGAATGACCTGACCGCCGCCCTGAACGACGGCCGCACCACTTCCGTTGAACTGACCGAGGCCGCCCTGGCGCGCGCCAACGATCCGGCCGGCGAGGGCGCCCGCGCCTTCACCCGCCTGTACGCCGAGTCGGCGCTGGCCCAGGCCCGCGCCTCGGACACGCTGCGCGCGGCCGGCATCGTGCGCTCGGCCATCGAGGGTCTGCCGATCAGCATCAAGGATCTGTTCGACATCGAAGGCGAGACCACCATGGCCGGCTCGGTGGCGCGCGAGGGTGAACCGGCGGCCGACGCCAACGCCGAAGTGGTGCAGCGCCTGATCGCCGCCGGCGCGGTCATCATCGGCCGCACCAACATGACCGAATTCGCCTATTCGGGCCTGGGCATCAACCCCCATTACGGCACGCCGCTGAACCCGTGGGATCGCGCCACGGGCCGCATTCCTGGCGGCTCCTCGTCGGGCGCGGCGGTGTCGGTGGCCGACGGCATGGCGGTGGCCGCCATCGGTTCGGACACCGGCGGCTCGGTGCGCATTCCCGCCGCCCTGTGCGGCCTGACCGGCTTCAAGCCCAGCGCCTGGCGCGTGTCGATGGAAGGCGTGCTGCCGCTGTCGGCCAACCTGGACTCCATCGGCCCCATTGCCGCCAGCGTGCGCTGCTGCGCCGAACTGGACGCCATCCTGTCGGGCGACGGCGGCCCGGTGCCCGAGGCGCTGCCGCTGCGCGGCCTGCGCCTGGCGGTGCCCAGGACGCTGGCGCTGGACGGCATGGACAAGCACGTGTCCGATACCTTCGCCCGCGCCGTGGCGCGCCTGAAGGAAGCCGGCGCCCTGGTCGACGAGATCGCCATCCCGGAATTCGCCGAACTGGCCAACATCAATGCCAAGGGCGGCTTCACGGCCGCCGAGGCCTGGGCCTGGCACCGCGACCTGATCGCGCGCGCCGGCAAGCGCTACGACCCGCGCGTGGTGTCGCGCATCCTGCGCGGCAAGGACATGAGCGCCGCCGACTACCTGGACCTGCTGGACGCGCGCGAAGCCTGGGTGGCGGCGGTCGACCGCCGCATTGCCGGCTACGATGCGCTGATCATGCCGACCACGCCCATCGTGGCGCCGGCGGTGGCCGACCTGCAAGCCGCGGACGAAGCCTATTACGCCGCCAATGGCCTGATCCTGCGCAATCCCACCCTGATCAATTTCCTGGACGGCTGCGCGCTGTCGCTGCCGTGCCACGCCGACGGCAGCGCGCCGGTCGGGCTGATGATCGCCGCCAGCAACGGCGCCGATCGCCGAGTGCTGGCGATTGGCCTGGCGGTCGAGGAATTGCTCGCCGGCTGAAGGCGCGCCGGGCCGCGCTCGGGCGGCCCGGCGGTTCGCCGCCAGCGTCGCGGCGCCGGCCGGCGGGTCCGGCAGCGCGCCGCGCGAGCGGGCAGGGCGGTGTTTTCCGCCATATCCGCTTTGTCCCCGCGACGCTAAGATGGCGGCTGGACATGCCGCGCAACGGGGCAGGATACGGGCGCCATGATAGATCTGCGCAATATCGAGACGTTCTTCTGGGTGGCCACGCTGGGCGGTTTTCGCGCCGCGGCCGAGAAGCTCAACGCCACCCAGCCGGCGATTTCCCAGCGCATCGCGTCGCTGGAGTCCGACCTGGGCATCCGCCTGTTCGACCGCGATGTGCGCGGCATCAAGCTGACCGGCAAGGGCCGCGAGCTGCTGTCGCACGCCGAGCGCATGCTGCAGCTGCGGCGCGACATGCAGGAGGCGGCGCGCGCCAAGAGCGTGATGAGCGGCACGCTGCGGCTCGGCGTGTCCGAGACCATCGTCCACACCTGGCTGCCGACGCTCATGGAGTATCTGCACGACGCCTATCCGGCGCTGATGGTCGAGATCCAGGTCGACACCACCACCATGCTCAAGACCCAGCTGGCCTCGCGCCAGATCGACCTGGCGTTCCTGCTGGGGCCGATGGAAGAGCCGCGCATCGAAAACCTGTACCTGTGCAATTACCCGCTCAGCTGGGTCGCCAGCCCCAAGCTCAAGGTGGGACGCCAGCCGATCAGCCTGAAGCGGCTGGGGCAGTGGCCGGTGATCACCTATTCGTCCACGACCGATCCGCACCGCGCGGTGCGGCACGTGCTGCAGCAGGCCGGCGTCGATGCGCCGCGCATGTACGGCAGTTCCGCCTTGAGCGTGATCGTGCGGATGGCGCTGGACGGCATCGGCACGGCGGTGATTGCGCCCGTCATCCTGCATAAGGAACTGGCGCAAGGCGAATTGCGGCTGCTCGACGTGAAGGCGCCGCCGCTGCCGCCGCTGCACTACACCGCCTGCTGGATGCAGGGGCCCGACAGCCAGGTGCCGCGCACCGTGGCCGAGGCCGCGCAGCAGATCGCGCGCGAAGAGGCGCTGCGCCATCCGGCAAAACCCTGATAAGGAATTCTGATCGGGGTCTATCGCAACATGTGATTAGACGTTGCGGCCGACTTCCTGTGCAATGTCCCCATTCCAACATTGAAGCAAGGGGAATTGACATGGCACTGGATACGGCGGCCCGCAGCAGCGTGGAACTGGCACGCCGCGCGCGGCTCGATGCCCGCAGCGGCAAGCTGACCGGCCCCACGGCGAACCTGGCTCCGGGCCATGTGCAGGCCAACCTGGCGATCCTGCCGCGCGCATTGGCGGCCGATTTCCTGCACTTCTGCCAGCGCAATCCCAAGCCGTGTCCGCTGCTGGCGATGTCGGAGCCGGGCGACCCGGCGCTGCCCGAATTGGGCCATGACATCGACATCCGCACGGACATCCCGCGCTATCGCGTCTGGCAGAACGGCGAACTCGTGGCCGAGCCCACCGACGTGCGCGACCTGTGGCGCGACGACCTGGTGTCGTTCCTCATCGGCTGCTCGTTTTCGTTCGAGGAAGCGATGCTGGACAACGGGCTGCCCGTCCGCCACATCGAGCAGGGCTGCAACGTGCCGATGTACCGCACCAACATCCCGACCCATGCCGCCGGCGTGTTCGGCGGTCCGCTGGTGGTGTCGATGCGGCCGCTGAAGGCCGCCGATGCCATCCGCGCCATCCAGGTGACTTCGCGTTTTCCCTCGGTGCATGGCGCGCCGGTGCACATCGGCGACCCGGCGTTGATCGGGATTGCCGACATCCACCAGCCGGATTATGGTGATCCGGTGGAAATCCGCCCTGGCGAAATGCCCGTGTTCTGGGCCTGCGGCGTGACGCCGCAATCGGTGGTGGCCGCGGTGCGCCCCGATTTCTGCATCACGCACGCGCCCGGACACATGCTGGTCACGGACCTCGTCAACAGTCGGATGGCCATCCTGTAATCCTCGCGTTGCAATCTCAGTCAACCGTCAGCGGAAAAACGCTAGAAATCCCAGTCTCGATGCCGTAGCCGTACCCGTTTTACAAAGCGCCCGCGACGCGGGCGCGTCAGCAGCTTTGGTTTTGCCTCCAGAACGATCCATGAAAGGACAAGGGGAAAAGGCGACAAAAGTTCAAGGTCCACCGCCCGCCGGCCGATTGGCGGGTGGCGGATCGCCGCAGGCCCGGATCCACCGGGCCCGGGGCCGTGCGCCCCGCGTTTTGCATTGCTTTCACAGTGGGATTTTTCCAGGAGTCTGGTAATGAAGATGAAGCTCATTGCGGGTGTCGCCGCGAGTCTGGCATTGTTGACCGCCGCGCCGGCACAGGCGCAGGTCAAGACCGTGAAGATCGGCGCGATCTATCCCTTGTCCGGCGCGCTGGCGTCCACCGGCGCCGAGATCAAGGCCGCGGTGGAACTGGCGGTGGACATCATCAATAATCCGCATCCTGAACTCGAAGGGATCCCGCTGGCCGCGGGCGCCGGCCTGCCGGCGCTGGGCGGGGCCAAGATCGAGGTGGTGTTCGGCGATTCGCAGGGCAAGCCCGAAGTGGGCCTGGCCGACGCGCAGCGCCTGATCGACCAGGAGAAAGTGGTGGCCCTGACCGGCGCCTACCAGTCGGCCGTCACCAAGACCGCCAGCCGCATCGCCGAGCAGCGCGGCATTCCCTACCTGAACGGCGAATCCAGCAGCCCGGACCTGACCGAGCGCGGCTACAAGTGGTTCTTCCGCACCTCGCCCAACGACGACACCTTCGTCGAGAACATGATGCAGTTCCTGGACGGCGTGAAGGGCACGCCAACCGCCAAGATCGCGGTGGTCTACGAGAACACCGACTTCGGCGTCAACACCTACAAGGCGGTCGAGAAGTTCGCCAAGCAGTACAAGCGCGAGGTGGTGGCCAATATCGCCTACAGCGCCGGCTCGGCCTCGGTCACCGCCGAAGTGCAGAAACTGGCCGCGGCCAAGCCCGACGTGGCGATCTTCGCCAGCTATACCTCGGACGCCATGCTGTTCGTGCGCACCATGCGCGAAAGCAAGTACGCGCCGCCGGTGCTGCTGGCCAACGACGCCGGCTTCATCGACTCGCGCTTCGTGCAGGAAGTGGGTCCGCAGGTGCAGGGCGTGCTGACGCGCGACGTCTGGGGCAACGACGTCGCCGCCGCCAAGGCCGGCCTGAAGAAGATCAACGACATGTACAAGGCCAAGACCGGCAAGGACCTGAACGGCAACAACGCCCGGTCGATGCAGGGCGTCCTGGTGCTGGCCGA
The DNA here is from genome assembly GCF_040084795.1 of Achromobacter sp. HNDS-1. NCBI lineage: Bacteria > Pseudomonadati > Pseudomonadota > Betaproteobacteria > Burkholderiales > Alcaligenaceae > Achromobacter > Achromobacter sp. HNDS-1. The sequence goes on along the minus strand of NZ_CP157584.1, from coordinate 87,866 downwards.
CGCCATCAACCGCGCCGGCTCCACCGATCCGGAAGCGATCCGCAAGGCGCTGGCGGCCACCGATCTGGGCGAGGCGCAAGTGGCCATGCCCTGGGCCGGCGTGAAGTTCGATGACAAGGGCCAGAACACCAAGGGTTCCGGCCTGATCCTGGAACTGAAGGGCTCGTCCTACCAGACGGTATGGCCGGAAAAGTACCGCACCGACAAGTCGCTGCCCACGCTGCCGTTCTCCTGGAAGTAATCATCAGCCGTGGCGGGCCGCGGGGGCCCGCCACAGGAGCACTCCATGTTCGAAGCTCTCTCGGCAGGCCTGTTCAATGGCCTGATCTATGCCGCGGTGGCGGTGGGGCTGGCGCTGATATGGGGCATTACCGACGTCATCAACTTCGCCCATGGCGAATTCCTGATGCTCGGCATGTATGCCGCCTATTGGCTCTATACCCTGGGTCACATCGACCCCACGTTGTCGGCGCCCTTGGTCGCCATCGTGCTGGCCTTCGTCGGTTTCCTCACTTATGCGCTGATCATCAAGCGCCTGCAAAAAGGCCCCGCCATGGCGGTGATCCTGGCCACTTTCGGCCTGGGCCTGGTGCTGCGCCAGCTGGCGTTCATTGCGTTCAGCCCGGACTATCGCAGCCTGCCCGACACCCTGGTGTCCGGCAGCGTCACGGTGGCCGGCATTTCGCTGGGCCGTCCGCAGGTGGTGACCGGCCTGATCGCGCTGGTGGTGGTGGCCGCGCTGTTCGTGCTGGTGTACCGCACGCGCTGGGGCCATGCCTTGCAGGCGGTGGCCGAAGACCGCCAGGTGGCGGCGCTGGTGGGCATTTCGCCCGACCGCGTCAACGCCCAGGTGTGGATGCTGGGCAGCGCCGCGGTCGGCCTGGCCGGCGCGCTGCTGACCACGTTCTTCTATGTGTTCCCCTCGGTGGGAACGGTGTTCGGCCTGCTGGCCTTCGTGGCGGTCTGCATGGGCGGCTTCGGCTCGCTGCCCGGGGCCTTCATCGCCGGCATCCTGATCGGCGTCATCGAGGCCATGACGGGCTATTTCGTGGCGCCCGCGCTGAAGACGGTCAGCGTCTTCATCCTTTTCATCCTGGTTCTCTGGTATCGGCCGCGCGGCCTGTTCGGGCGGTGGTGACATGACGACGACACGAAAAATCGACGGCGCCTCATCGGGCGTGCCGAAATGGCCGGTGGCCGCGGCCCTGGCGGCGGCGGTGCTGCTGGCGCTGGTGCCGCTGGTGGTGACCGACTCGTTCACCCTGCAGGTGCTGCTGCTGGCCATCATGTTCGGCGCGCTGGGCGCATGCTGGAACCTGGTGGGCGGCTTTCTCGGGCGTATCTCTTTCGGCCACGCGGTGTTCGTGGGCGTGGGCGGCTACACCACCTTGCTGCTGCTGCATCATCTGAAACTGACGCCGCTGCTTGGCATTCCGCTGGGCGGGCTGATCAGCGCGGCGCTGGCCTGGCTGGTGGGCGGGCCGACGCTGCGCCTGTCCGGGCACTATTTCGCCATGGCCACCATCGCGCTGCTGCAGATCGGGCTGCTGCTGATGATCAACTGGGACTGGGCCGGCGGCGCGGTCGGGCTGGAGGCGCCGATCGGCGACGCCGCCTGGATGCTGCTGTTCCGCAGCAAGGTGCCGTACTACTGGATCGCGGTGGGGCTGGCGTTCCTGACGTTCTGCGCCACGTACTTCCTGGTGCATTCCAAGACCGGCTTCTATTGGCGCGCCATCAATGGCGACGAAGCGGCCTCGCGCAGCCTGGGCGTGCCGGCGGACCGCTACAAGATGCTGGCGTTCGTGCTGTCCGCCGGCATGACCGGGGTGTGGGGCGGCTTCTTCGCCATGTACGTGGGCTTCATCGATCCTGAGTCGATGTTCAGCCTGACGATGTCGGTGCAGGTGGTGCTGGTGGCCATCCTGGGTGGGGTCGGCACGCTGGTCGGTCCGTGGCTGGGCGCCGCGGTGCTGTTGCCGCTGTCGGAAGGCACGCGGGTGCTGTGGGGCAGTTCGGGCCTGGGCCTGGACCTGCTGATTTTCGGGTTGGCGATCCTGCTCGTCACCCTGTTCCTGCCAGGCGGTCTGGTGACATTGAGGAGGCGCCGTGGCTCTGCTCGACGTTAAGAACCTGACCAAGCGCTTCGGCGGCCTGGTCGCCAACAAGGACATCTCGCTGTCGGTCGAGGCGGGCGAGATCGTCGCCATCATCGGTCCCAACGGCGCGGGCAAGAGCACGCTGTTCAACGGCCTGGTCGGCCATCACGAGCCGACCTCGGGCTCGGTGGCGTTCGCCGGCGAGTCCATGATCGGCCGGCGGCCGGAGCAGGTCGCGGCCATGGGCCTGGTGCGCACCTACCAGATCCCGCGCAGCTTCGGCCAGATGACGGTGTTGGAGAACGCCATGGTCGGCGCGCTGCTGCGCCATCCGCGCCTGCCCGACGCGCGTCGCGCCTCGGCGCGGGTGCTGGAGCTGGTGGGGCTGGCCGATCGGGCCGATACGCTGGCGGCCGAGCTGAACGTGGCGGGGCAGAAGCGGGTGGAGCTGGCGCGCGCGCTGGCGACCGAGCCGCGCATGCTGTTGCTGGATGAAGTGGCCGGCGGCCTGAACCCCGCCGAAGCCATCGCGCTGGCCGAGATCCTGCGCGGCATCCACGCCGCCGGGGTGACGCTGATCATCGTCGAACACGTGCTGGAGGTGGTGATGCGGCTGGCGCAACGGGTGCTGGTGCTGAACTTCGGCCAGATGATCGCCGAGGGCGCGCCGCAGGACATCGTGCGCAATCCCGCCGTGATCGAAGCCTATCTGGGGAGGAAGCACCGTGCCTGACGTGATGTTGAAGGTAGAGAACCTGAGCGTGGCCTATGGCGGCGTGCAGGCCGTGCGCGACCTGTCGCTGGAGGTGCGCCAGGGGGAAATCGCCGCGCTGCTGGGCGCCAACGGCGCCGGCAAGTCCAGCACGCTGCTGGCCATCATCGGTTCGGTCAAGCCCCGGGAAGGTCGCGTCGTCTTCGAAGGGCGCGACATCACCGGAACGCCGCCGGACCAGCTGGTCAAGCAGGGCATTGCGATGATTCCGGAAGGCGCGCGGGTGTTTGCGCGCCAGCCGGTCGAGCAGAACCTGCGCCTGGGGGCCTACACGGTGCGCGACGAACGCGTCTACCAGGAGCGGCTGGACAAGGTCTACACGCTGTTTCCGCGCCTGAAGGAGCGCCGCGAACAGTTGGCGGGCACCATGTCCGGCGGCGAACGGCAGATGCTGGCCATCGGCCGAGCCCTGATGAGCGGGCCACGGCTGCTGCTGATCGACGAACCCAGCCTGGGCCTGTCGCCGCTGCTGGTCGAGCAGGTGTTCGACGCCCTGGCCGCGCTGAACCGCGATGACGGCCTGTCGGTGTTGCTGGTCGAGCAGAACATGGCGCAGGCGCTGGAAGTGGCGGCGCGCGCCTACGTCATGCAGAGCGGGCGCGTGGCGCTATCGGGCGACGCGGCCGAGCTGGCAGCCTCGGACGAAGTGCGCAAGGCCTATCTGGGGATGTAGGCCGAGGCAGTGGCCCAGGAAAAAGCCCGTCGCGCGAGCGACGGGCTTTTTTGCTATGCGGCCGGGGGCGGGCCGTAAGTCGCGCGGGACTTAGAAGATGTGGCGGATGCCGACGCCGGCGCCAACCTGGCTGGTGCGGCCGGCGATTTCACCGGTGGCGGCGTCGCGGACCTTGTTGTAGTCCACGGTGCCGTACACCTGGGTGCGCTTGGACAGCGCGTACTCGGCCACGGCCACCAGGGCGTAGCGCTTGCCCTTGTCGCCATCTTCCACGATGTTCTTGCTCTGGTCGTAGTAGGCGGCGCCGGTGATGGCCCAGCGCGGGGTGGCCTGCCAGGTCACGCCGGCGAAGTAGCCGTTGTCCTTGCGGTCCAGGTTGGCGGTGGTGGTGCCGCCCATGACGGCGTTGACCCAACCGGTCTGGTCCTTGCCATTGAAGTAGCCGGCGAAGATCTTGGCGCTTTCGAACTGGTACGAGGCGCTCAGGTTCCATACTTGCTGGCGCAGGTCGGAGTTGTCGCCCTGGTACGTCTTCATGAACGCGCCGCCCAGGCCGAGCTGGCCGACGGTGTAGCGCAGGCTGATGCCCATTTGCTGGCCAGCCTTCTTGTCGTCCCAACGGTCGCCGTTGGCCCACGACGCGATCACGGCCAGGTCGCCGATCGTGTTCGAGTAGCGCACGGTGTTGTTGTTGCGCACACGGCCCATGGCGGCGGGCAGCCACGAGTTCTCGTTGTAGTTACCCACGGTCAGCGGATCGAAGTAGTCCGCCATCAGGTCCTGGATCACCGTGTTCTGCAGACCCAGGGTCAGGGCGCCGATGCTGCCACCGTCCAGACCGACATAGGCCAGGCGGTTGAACGTCTTGCCAGCGCTGGACGACTGGCCGTTCTGCACGTTGAAGCCTTGCTCCAGGCGGAAGAAGGCGCGGTTGCCGTCGCCCAGGTCTTCCGAGCCGCGCAGGCCCCAGCGGCTGTTGGAGATGGCGCCGTTTTCCATCGAGAAGCGGCTGCCGTCCACGCCGGTCGAACCGGAGCTGGTGTTGACGTAGCGCATGCTGACGTCGGCAATACCGTACAGGGTGACGCTGGTTTCCGCCGAAGCGGCGCCGGCCAGGCCGAGGCCGGCAACAGCGAGCGAGAGGGTGATGCGTTTCACGAAGGCTTCTCCTAATGTTTCTGTTCTTAGCGTGCGTCGGGCTTGTGGCTCGACGGGACGCGCCGGGCGGTTCGCCTGGAGCTGGGCCGTTGCACCGACGCCAGGGGTTGGCGCGGGTCCGGAGCGTGGGCCCTGTGTGCATGCCATGCGCCAACTTGGTGCCGCACGGCAATGCCACGGGGATTCTAAAAAAGTTACGGCTTGTGTAGTGCGTTTATCTTTTTCGCGTTTTCCCTGGGTTTACAGAATGGCAAAAAAGGCGATTGGTGAAACAATGCCTGGATTGTTCCAAAAAAAACCCCGTTCCAGGAACGGGGTTTCGGATTGGCCGGGGCCGGTCAGAGCGTCATATGCAGCGGCAGCCACGTGGCGATGCCCGGGATCAGGTACAGCAGCAGCACCGCCAGGATCATCAGGAAGAACATCGGCAGCGAGGCGCGCGCGATGTAGGGCAATTCGCGCCCGCTCATGCCCGACAGCACGAACAGGTTGAAGCCCACCGGCGGCGTGATCTGTGCCATTTCCACAACGAAAACGATGAAGATGCCGAACCAGATCAGGTCGATGCCGGCCGCCTGCACGGTCGGCAGCAGCACGCCCATGGTCAGCACCACGATGGAAATGCCGTCCAGGAAGCAGCCCAGCACGATGAAGAACACCATCAGCGCCATGATCAGCCCGAACTGCGACAGACCCAGCCCGCCGATCCATTCGGCCAGCGCCCGCGGCAGGCCGATGTAGCCCATTGCCAGCGTCAGGAACTGCGCGCCGGCCAGGATCAGCGCGATCATGCAGTACAGCCGGGTGGCGCCCAGCAGCGACTGCATGAAGGTGGAACGGTTCAGCGAGCCTTGCAGTCCCGACAGGATCAACGCCCCGACCACGCCCACCGCCGCCGCTTCGGTGGCCGTGGCCAGGCCGGTGTAGATCGAGCCCAGCACCGCGCCGATCAGCAGCATCACCGGAATCAGGTGGCGCGAACGCGACAGCTTTTGCATGAACGTCAGGCCGGGATCGGCGGCCGGCACTTCGTCCGGGTTGCGGATCGCCCACCAGGCGATGTAGCCCATGAACAGCAGCGCCAGCAGGATGCCCGGCACGATGCCGGCGATGAACAGCTTGGCGATCGACACGTCCGCCGCTACCCCATAGACGATCATGATGATCGACGGCGGGATCAGCAGCCCCAGCGTGCCGGCGCCCGACAGCGTGCCCAGGATCTTCGATTCGGGGTAGCCGCGGCGCGTCAGCTCGGGGATGGTCATCTTGCCGACCGTGGCGCAGGTGGCCGCCGACGAGCCAGACACCGCCGCGAAGATGGCGCAGCCGATCACGTTGGTGTGCAGCAGCCGGCCAGGCAGCCGGTTGAGCCACGGCGCCAGGCCCTTGAACAGATCCTCCGACAGGCGCGTGCGGAACAGGATTTCACCCATCCACAGGAACAGGGGCAGGGCGGTCAGCGTCCAGCTCGACGAGGCGCCCCAGATGGTGACGGCCATGGCATCGCCGGCGGGACGGCTGGAGAAGATCTCCATGCCGATCCAGGCGGTGCCCGCCAGCGTCAGGCCGACCCAGACGCCGCATCCCAGGAACGCGAAGATCGAGACGACCAGCAGGGTAATGACGAGAAGTTCATTCATGGGTTTGCTGCGAGGTGGCGGCGGCCAGGCCGCGTGAACGGCGAACCAGCTCATCGAGCAGGGCGACCAGGAACAGGACCGTGCCCACGGCCATGCTCAGCTGCGGAATCCACAGCGGCGTGGCGTCGTTGGACGTGGACATGTCGTTGAACTGCCAGGAATCGTAGGCCAGCTTGACGCTGAAGAAGGCGAAAGAGGCAGCCATCAGGCAGCCGATGCCCAGCGCGAAGATATCCAGGCGGCGGCTGGCGGCCGGCGACAGCGCGTTCAGGAGCAGCGTTACGCGAATGTGCTCGCCATGCTTGAAGGTGCTGGCCAGCGCCAGGAAACCCGCGGCGGCCATGAAATACCCGGCGTAGGCGTCGGTGCCGGGAATGTTCAGGCCGAGTTGTCGGGCGATGATGGCGGCCAGCACCGCCACCAGCACGCCGATCGTGCACAGGCCGGCCAGCAGGCCGGCCGCGCCGTAAAGTCCATCCAGAAAGCGGCGCATGGTCGTATCACTGCTTCCGGTAGGCGTCGATCATGGCCTGGCCGTCGGCGCCGGCCTTCTTGAGCCAGTCATCCAGCATGCGCTTGCCGATCACCGACAGGCCTTCCTTGAGCTCGACGGTCGGCTTGATGGTCTCCATGCCGTTCTTGGCCAGTTCTTCCTGGTACCACTTGTTCTTTTCCTGCGACAGCTTCCAGCCGCGTTCCTCGGCCTGCGCGCCGGCCTTTTTCAAGGCTTCCTGCGTGGCCGGATCAAGCGCGTCGAACGCCTTCTTGTTGACGATCACGGCGTTCTTGGGCAGCCAGGCCTGGGTGTCGTAGAACTTCTTGATGTACTCGTAGGTCTTGGTGTCGTAGCCGGTGGAGGCCGACGACATGTACGAGTCGATCACGCCGGTGGCCAGGGCCTGCGACAGTTCGGCCTGCTGCACCGTCACCGGCTGGGCGCCGACCAGCTCGGCGATCTTGGCCGTCACCGGGCTGTAGGCGCGCCACTTCAGGCCCTTCATGTCGCTGATCTGCTTGATGTCCTTGTTGGCGAAGATGCCCTGGGGCGGCCAGGCCACCGCGTACAGCAGCGTCATGCCTTGCGAGTTCAGCTTCTTTTCCAGGAACGGCTTCTGCGCCTGGTACAGCTTGAACGAGGCGTCGTAGCCGGTGGCCAGGAAGGGCAGGCCGTCCAGTTCGTAGATCGGATCTTCGTTGGCGAAGTTGGTCAGCAGGATCTCGCCGATCTGGGCCTGGTTGCCTTGCACCGCTCGCTTGATCTCGGGCGCCTTGTACAGCGAGGCGTTGTTGTGCAGCGTGATCTTGAGCTTGCCTTCGGACAGCGTGTCCACGTCCTTGATGAAGGTCGTCAGGTTTTCGACGTGGAAGTTGCTGGCGGGATAGGCGCTGGGCAGGTCCCACTTGGTCTGGGCCTGGGCGCCGGCGCTGAACGCCACGATGAGGCTGCCGGTCAACAGCGAGAGCTTCTTGAACATGATGGTCCTTCTTTGCGAATGAGGAGTGCGGGACGTCTTGGCCCGGTTAGGCATTGCGAAAAGAGCGCGCGGCGTGGCATGACGCCAGGCTGAAAAGCCGTGCCATTCTATGTTGCCAATTGGTCACAAAGTGCCTGTAAATGCGCGTTTACGGGTAATTCCTAGGCTGGCGCGCGCGGATTGCTTGAAGATTGAACTAGTGTGCCCACGGGCCGGACGAAGTCTTGCGGCGGGGCTTTTTTCTTCTAAGATCTCGTCATCGCAGTCGTGCCGCAGAGGATCGTGTGAATTTCGTTTTTCGTCGTGACGAGTTGCTGGTCGAGGAAGCCACCAGCGTGTTGCCGGACCTGGACGCCTGTGTGCGCGCCGGGCTTGGGGCCGATGCCTTGCAGCCGGTCTGGGCCGCGCCGGAATCGCCGGCCCGCGCCGCGCATGTCGAGCCGGGCATCGAAGCGCCGCATGGCTACGCGTTCAAGAAGCTGCGGTCCCTGTTCGGGGTGCTGGACGAGGAACGCATGGCGCTCGCGGGGCGCGCCTACCAGATCGCGGAATGGGCCCGCACCCACCGTTTCTGCGGCGCCTGCGGCACGCCCACCACGCGCGTCAGCGGCGAGTTCTGCCAGCGCTGCCCGGCCTGCGGTTTCTCGGCCTATCCGCGCATTTCGCCGGCCATGATGGTGCTGATCCGCAAGGGCGACAGCATCCTGCTGGCGCGCCACACCGCCAACGCCGCCGGGCGCTACACGGCGCTGGCCGGCTTCGTCGAACCGGGCGAGAGCATCGAACAGACGGTGCACCGCGAGGTGCTGGAAGAGGTCGGCCTGAAGGTCGGCAACCTCAAGTACTTCGGCAGCCAGTCCTGGCCGTTCCCGCATTCGCTGATGGTGGCCTACACGGCCGAGTACATGTCCGGCGACATCCGCGTGCAGGAGGACGAGATCGCCGATGCGCGCTGGTTCGGCCCGGGCGACCCGATGCCCGAGATCGCGCCGCGCATCTCCATCGCGGGGTCGCTGATCCGCGCGAATCTGCCGGCGGGCTGGGACGCGCCGTAGTCTTTTGTTGAGGGCAGGCGCCGCGGTGGGCCTCTGCCGCGAACGCCCTGGCGCGGAACGGACGGTCCTGTCAGCCGGGGGCCGGGAGCTAGGGTATTCCCTCGAAACGAGGGTTTTTTTGTGTCCCTGATTTATTTTTTATTGATGAAATATAGATAAATTATTAGTATTTCGCGCAGATAAACTTGTTGCGCGGCCGTTATGACCTCCACGTTGATCGCCTCGTCGGCCCACCTGGCCGGGGGCAGCGCGCCCGATCTGTCCGAAGTCGAATTCGGCCTGATGATCGCCAGCCACGCCTTTGACCGCTGGACCGTGCGCTGCATGGCGGCGGCGGGCCTGCCTGACCTGACGCCCACCGACGTCATGGTGTTCCACCACGTGTTCCATCGCCAGCGCCCCAAGAAGCTGGCCGACATCTGCTTCACGCTCAATGTCGAAGACACGCACATCGTCAATTACGCGCTGAAAAAGCTCGACCGCCTGGGCGTGGTCAAGGGCGAGCGCGCCAGCAAGGAAGTGTTCTACAGCGTCACGCCCGAGGGCGCGGCCATCATCAAGCGCTACGGCGAAATCCGCGAACAATGCCTCACCGCCGGCCTCGACGCGCCGGGCGGGGGCGGCCTGGAATTCAGCCGCCAGTTGGCGCACACGCTGCGCGCCCTGTCCGGCCTGTACGACCAGGCCGCGCGCGCCGCGACCTCCCTGTAACCGATACGCGGGATCCTTCCCGTACCACCACCCGCACGCCGCGGCCGGCAGCGCCGTGGCGGCTTCTTGTACCCGAGGATGAATATGAAGTGGCAATTCTGGATTGATCGTGGGGGCACCTTCACCGACATCGTGGCGCGCCGCCCCGACGGCACCACCACCACCGCGAAGATGCTGTCGGAGAACCCCGAGCAGTACCGCGACGCGGCGGTGGCGGGCATCCGCAAGCTGCTGGGCATCGCGCCCGGCCAGCCGGTGCCGGCCGAGCAGGTCGAATGCGTCAAGATGGGCACCACGGTCGCCACCAACGCGCTGCTCGAACGCAAGGGCGAACGCACGCTGCTGGTCACCACCCGCGGCTTCCGCGACGGCCTGCGCATTGCCTACCAAAACCGCCCGCGCCTGTTCGACCGCAACGTGCTGCTGCCGGAAATGCTCTACGAGGCCGTGGTCGAGGCCGACGAGCGCGTCGCCGCCGATGGCGAAGTGATCCGCGACCTGGACGAAGCGGCGCTGCGCCGCGACATGCAGGCGGCGTACGACAGCGGCATCCGCACCGTCGCCATCGTCTTCATGCACGCCTGGCACGCCACCGGCCACGAGCAGCGCGCCGCCCGCATCGCGCGCGAGATCGGTTTCACCCAGGTATCGGCCTCGCACGAGGTCAGCCCGCTGATCAAGTACGTCTCGCGCGGCGATACCACGGTGGTCGATGCCTACCTGTCGCCCATCCTCAAGCGCTACGTCGACCAGGTGGCCAGCGAGCTGCCTGGCATCCGCCTGATGTTCATGCAATCGAGCGGCGGCCTGACCGACGCGCACCGCTTCCGCGGCAAGGACGCCATCCTGTCCGGCCCGGCCGGCGGCATCGTCGGCATGGTGCGCACCAGCGAACAAGCGGGTTTTGACAAGATCATCGGCTTCGACATGGGCGGCACCTCCACCGACGTGTCGCACTACGCCGGCGAATTCGAGCGCGAGTTCGAGACCCTGGTGGCCGGCGTGCGCATGCGCGCACCGATGATGAGCATCCATACGGTCGCGGCCGGCGGCGGCTCGATCCTGCATTTCGACGGCGCGCGCCTGCGCGTCGGCCCGGATTCGGCCGGCGCCAACCCTGGCCCCGCCTGCTACCGTCGCGGCGGCCCGCTGGCCGTGACCGACTGCAACGTGCTGCTCGGCAAGATCCAGCCCGATTTCTTCCCCAAGGTCTTCGGCCCCGACGCCAACGAGCCGCTGGACCGCGACGCGGTCGTGCAGCGCTTCCAGGCCATGGCCGACGAGGTCCGCGCCGCCACCGGCCGCGACATGACGCCGGAACAACTGGCCGAAGGCTTCCTGGAAATCGCCGTCGGCAACATGGCCGAAGCCATCAAGCGCATCTCGGTGCAGCGCGGCCACGACGTCACCGAATACGCGCTGACCGTGTTCGGCGGCGCCGGCGGCCAGCACGCCTGCCTGGTGGCCGACGCGCTTGGCATGACCACCGTGTTCGCGCACCCGCTGGGCGGCGTGCTGTCGGCCTACGGCATGGGCCTGGCCGACCAGACCGACATGCGCCAGAAGACCGTCGAAAAAACGCTTGACGCCGCGCTGATGGCCGAGCTGCAAGGCGAACTGGACGCGCTGGCCGAGCAGGCCGTGGGCGAACTGCGCCGCCAGCATGTGGCCGACAGCGACATCCAGGTGCAGCGCCGCCTGCACCTGAAGTACCGCGGCACCGACACCGCGCTCGAAGTGCCGTATTCGGACCTGGACCAGGCTCGCAAGGACTTCGAGGCGGCCTATCGCCAGCGCTATTCCTTCCTCATGCCCAACCGCGAACTGGTGGTGGAGACCATCTCGGTGGAAGCCACCGGCGGCGGCGAGCGCGTCACCGAGACGCCCGCCTCGCGCAGCCGCGATGGCGCGCTGGCGCCGCGCCGCGCGGTGCGCATGTACAGCGGCGGCGCCTGGCGCGACACGCCGTTGTACGTGCGTGAAGACATGGCCGGCGGCGACGTGGTGGCGGGCCCCGCCATCATCTCCGAGCCGAACCAGACCACCGTGGTCGAGCCCGGCTGGCAGGCCGAGCTGACGCAACAGGACCACTTCGTGATCCGCCGCGTCGAGGCCCGCCCGGAGCGCCGCGCTGTCGGCACCCAGGCCGACCCGGTGATGCTGGAAGTGTTCAACAACCTGTTCATGTCGATCGCCGAACAGATGGGCTACCGCCTGCAGAACACGGCGTACTCGGTCAACATCAAGGAACGCCTGGACTTCTCCTGCGCCATCTTCGACGCCCAGGCCCGCCTGATCGCCAACGCGCCGCACATGCCGGTGCACCTGGGCTCCATGGGCGAATCGGTGCGCACCGTCATGAACGCCAACGCCGGCCGCATGCAGCCGGGCGACGCCTACGTGGTCAACGACCCGTACCACGGCGGCACCCACCTGCCGGACGTCACGGTGATCACGCCGGTGTTCGACCGCAACGGCAGCGAGATCCTGTTCTACGTCGGCTCGCGCGGCCACCACGCCGACATCGGCGGCACCACGCCGGGCTCGATGCCGCCGGATTCGAAGACGGTCGAAGACGAAGGCGTGCTGTTCACCAACTTCCAGCTGGTCAAGGGCGGCGAGTTCCGCGAACAGGCCGCGCGCGACATTCTCGGCTCGGGCCGCTGGCCGGCGCGCAATCCGGACCAGAACATCGCCGACATGCACGCGCAGATCGCCGCCAACGAAAAGGGCGTGCAGGAACTGCTGCGCATGTGCGATCACTTCGGCCTGGACGTGGTGCGGGCCTACATGGGCCACGTGCAGGACAACGCCGAAGAAGCAGTGCGCCGCGTGATCTCGGTGCTCAAGGACGGCAGCTACGAGTATCCGCTGGACAACGGCGCGGTCATCCGCGTCGCGGTGCGGGTGGACAACCAGGCGCGCAGCGCCGTGGTCGACTTCACCGGCACCTCGGACCAGCTGGACAACAACTTCAACGCCCCGGGCGCCATCGCCGTGGCCGCGGTGCTGTACGTGTTCCGCACCCTGGTCAACGACGACATCCCGCTGAACGACGGCTGCCTGGTGCCGCTGTCGATCATCCTGCCGGAAGGCTCGATGCTGCGCCCGAACCCGCCGGCCTCGGTGGTGGCGGGCAACGTCGAAACGTCCATGTGCATCGTCAACGCGCTCTATGGCGCGCTCGGCGTGCTGGCCGCCAGCCAGGGCACCATGAACAACTTCACCTTCGGCAACGCGCGTCACCAGTACTACGAGACCATCTCGGGCGGCACCGGCGCCGGTCCCGTGCGCATCGATGCCGCCGGTCCCCACGACGAAGGCTTCCCGGGCACCTCGGTGGTACAGGCGCACATGACCAACTCGCGCCTCACCGACCCCGAAGTGCTGGAGTTCCGCTTCCCGGTGAGGCTGGAGTCGTACGAGATCCGCCACGGTTCGGGCGGGGCGGGGCGCTATCCGGGCGGCAACGGCGGCGTGCGCCGCATCCGCTTCCTGGAAGACATGACCGCCGCGATCCTGTCCAACAACCGCCGCTATGCGCCGTTCGGCCTGGCCGGTGGCGAGCCGGGCGCGATGGGCCGCAACTATGTCGAAAGGCTGGACGGCACGGTCGAGGAACTCGGTCCGCAGGACAGCGCCCAGTTACATCCGGGCGACGTGTTCGTGGTGGAAACGCCGGGAGGTGGGGGCTACGGGGCGGCCTAAGCGCCGCCCGTCATCGGCGCCCGAGCCCGTTCAGGCGGGTTCGGGCGCCGGATCGTCCGGATCGTTCATCACATCCAGCACAATGTCCGCCTTGGCCTTGCGGTCATAGACCCGCAGCGTCACCTCGCCATCGCCGATCTCGAAGATCGCGGTGGCGAGCGTGTTTTCGCCGTCAGGGTCCTTGGGATCGGTGCGCAGGATCGGCAGTTCGCCCTCGGTGTCATGCAGCGCCGTCAGCAGGTCGGCGCCAATGGTGGCGGGGGACCAGGTGTCGACGATGCCCTCGATGCGGCGCTGGCGCTCGCGCGACGAGTCGGTGATGATCTGCGATTGCCCCCGGCTGGCCTGATGCACCATGTGGTTGGCGTGACCATACCGGGTGCCGATCTCCTGCGCTGACGCGGCGCCCGGCGTCGCCTCGACGCTGAAGATGCGGGCGTCGGCCGCCGACCCCAGCGTATGGTGAAAGCCCCCCGCGCGCGGCGCGTCGCGCAGCAGCGCCACGGCCTCGTCCAGCGTGGCGCAGTCGAGCACGGCGCGCGCCAGCAGCATGCGCGGCAGGCCGCGCTGGCGCAGGCGCGTGCGCAGGTTGTTGATGGTCTGCACCAGACCGGCGCGATTGGCCCCGAAGGTATGGCCGGGCAGGGATCCCGGGTAATAGAAGCTCAGATAGCCCGGCGCGTCGTCCAGCGCCACGTCCACCAGATGGCAGCGGCCGTACAGGAACGGATCGCCGTCCTCGTTGTGGCCGATCCAGCGGGTGCCATCGGCCGCCTTCAGCGCCACCGAGGTGCAGCCGTCGCCGCTGCCGCTGCTATGCAGCAAGTCACCCCGGCAATTCCACAGCAACACGTCCGCCAGCGGCATTCCCAGCCCTTCGGCCAGCCCCTCCAGTTCCTCCCAGATCGCCGGCAGCGCGGCGCGCGCCTGCTCGCCCAGTTCCGTCACGTAAGGATGGCCGCGCCAGGGGCGCAGCGCCTTCCAAGTGGCGCTCTGGTCCAGGTAGGTCGCCATCAGCGGGCGGGCCAGCCTGCCCAGCGCCACGCCGACCTGGCGCCGGTTGCCGGCGATGCGTACATACTTGTAGGGCATGGGGATTCTCCGGGGTGTCATGCGGATTGTAATTTTTCTAAGCTCTCTGCGGTGGGGACGGATGCGTTAACATGCGCCGTAAGTTGCTCCGGTGATCCCGGCGTGGCCCGCGCATCATGTTCCAACTGCAACCCCGGGCGCTATCAGCCCCAAGAGGAGAGTTTCATGATTAAACGTAAAGTCGCCGCCGCCTTGGTCGGCCTGTCCGTGGCCATGTTCGGCGCCGCCTCCGGCGCCTATGCCCAAGGCAAGGAATTGGTGGTGGCCACCGACACGGCGTTCGTGCCGTTCGAGTTCAAGCAGGGCAACACCTACACCGGCTTCGACGTCGACCTGTGGGCCGCCATCGCCAAGGAACTGAACGTCAAGTACAAGCTGCAGCCGATGGACTTCAACGGCATCATCCCGGGCCTGCAGACCAAGAACATCGACGTGGCGCTGGCCGGCATCACCATTCGCGATGACCGCAAGAAGGTGATCGACTTCTCCGATCCCTACTACGAAAGCGGCCTGGCCATCCTGGTGGGCGAAAAGAACACCGACATCAAGGACGCCAAGTCGCTGGCCGGCAAGACCGTCGCGGTCAAGACCGGCACGGCCACCGTGGACTTCCTGAAGGCCCAGGTGCCGGACGCCAAGCTCAAGCTGTTCCCCAACATCGACAACGCCTACCTGGAACTGGCCACCGGCCGGGTCGACGCCGCCGTGCACGACACGCCCAACGTCCAGTACTACGCCAACACGGCCGGCAAGGGCCGCGTCAAGGTGGTCGGCTCGGTCAAGAGCGGCGACTTCTACGGCATCGCCTTCCCCAAGGGCAGCGAACTGGTGCCGCAGGTCAACAAGGCCCTGGCCACGCTCAAGTCCAACGGCCAGTACGACGCCATCTACGAAAAGTGGTTCGGCAAGAAGCCCTGAGCTTTTTCGCCGGATTGATGTTGCATTTCGGGGCCGCCCGGCAGTCTGGGGCCCCGGCGCTTCGCTCCGGCGACGCCGGGCCCGGGACGGGGCGGCCCCGAGCCGCTTGCGGCGCCGGGCGTTCCCGCCAGGATGCGGCGCGCGAGGCGCGCCATTGAGGGGTAATTCGTGGATTTTGACTGGAATGTAGTGATGGATGCGCTGCCCAACCTGTGGGTGGGCACGCAGATGACCATCAAGATCACTTTCTGGGGCCTGTTCGGCGGGTTCCTGCTGGGCGCGCTCTCCGGCGTGACCCGGGCCTACGGGCATCCGATCCTGTCGGGCATCGCCCAGGTGTACGTCGCGGTGATCCGCGGCACGCCGATCGTGGTGCAGGTGATGTTCATTTATTTCGCCTTGCCGCTGCTGGCCAACATCCGGGTGGACGCCGAGTGGGCCGCCATCGTCACGCTCATCATCAACTCGGGCGCCTATATCTCCGAGATCGTGCGCGGCTCGCTGTTGTCGGTGCACAAGGGCCTGAAGGAAGCCGGGCAGGCGATGGGCCTGCCGTTTCACAAGATCCTGTTCCACATCATCGGGCCGGTGGCGTTCCGCCGCATGATTCCGCCGCTGGGCAACCAGTGCATCATCAGCCTGAAGGATTCGTCGCTGTTCATCGTGATCGGCGTCGCGGAACTGACTCGCCAGGGCCAGGAGATCATGGCCAGCAACTTCCGCGCGGTCGAGATCTGGTCGGCCATCGCCATCGTCTACCTGATCCTGACGGGCACGATGGCGCTGATCCTGCACCTGGTGGAAAAGAGGATGCGCATACTATGAGCATGGTTGAATTTCATGACGTCACCAAGACGTTCGGCGAGTCCACGGTCCTGAACGGTATCTCGCTCAATATCGACGCGGGCGAGGTGGTCGTGGTGGTGGGGCCGTCCGGTTCCGGCAAGTCCACCTTCCTGCGCTGCATCAACGTGCTCGAAACGATCAACGGCGGCGACCTGCTGGTCGACGGCCTGAGCGTGCATGGCGGCGCCGCCCAGGTGCGCGAGATCCGCCGCGAGGCCGGCATGGTGTTCCAGCAGTTCAATCTGTTCCCGCAGATGACCGCGCTGCAGAACGTCATGTTCGGGCCGATCCACACGCGCGGCCAGGGCCGCGACGAGGCGCGCGAACTGGCCGAGCAGCTGCTGCGCAAGGTCGGGCTGGGCGAGCGCATGAACCACTATCCGTCCGAGCTGTCCGGCGGCCAGCAGCAGCGCGTGGCGATCGCCCGCGCGCTGGCCATCAAGCCCAAGCTGATGCTGTTCGACGAGCCGACCTCGGCGCTCGACCCGGAACTGCGCCACGAGGTGCTGAAGGTGATGCGCGATCTGGCCGAGGAGGGCATGACCATGGTGGTGGTCACGCACGAAATGGAGTTCGCGCGCAAGGTCGGCAGCCGCCTGATCTTCATCGACGCCGGCAAGATCGCCCATGACGGGCCGCCGGCCGAGCTGCTGGACAATCCGCCCAGCCAGCGCCTGAAGGACTTCCTGCAACACGTGGCCTGAGCACGGATCGCTCCACGCTTCAAAGGCCGCAATGAGAGCGCCCCCAAGCGGGATGTCACGGATCCGGCTCCGCCGGTCCGTAGACATGCCCCCTTGAGGGGGAAGCGCGCAGCGCTTCGGGGGTGGGCTCCGCCCTCAGCCCTTCACGCGCACGATCTTCTGCACTTGCGGCACGTGGCGGATGGCGCGGATCACCTGCGCCAGGTGCTTGCGGCTGTCGACCTGGATGGTCAGGTGCAGCGACACCGTCGAGACCGCGTCATCGTGCATCGTCACATGCATGATGTTGGCGTCGGCCGCCGTGACTTCCGCGGCCAGCCGGCCCAGCACGCCGCGCTCGTTGCGGGTGACGATGTCCAGGCGCGTGGCCAGGTGCTTGGCGGTGTGGGCGTCCCACGCGACGTTGATCCAGCGTTCCGGTTCGCGCAGGCGCTGGCGCATGGCCACCGGGCAGTCGGCGGTATGCACCACCAGGCCGTGGCCCATGCGCATGCCGGCGATGATCGGGTCGCCGGGCAGCGGCCCGCAGCACGGCGCCAGTTGCACCGCCTGGCCCTCGTTGCCCTGGATCAGGATCGGGGCGCTGCGGGCCGAGGTCAGCTCGTCCACCGCCGCGGCGGTGGTGGCCACCAGTTGGTGCTCGGGCGCGAAGCGGCGCGCCACCACGGCCGCCAGGCGCTTGCCCAGGCCGATGTCGGCCAGGATTTCCTCGCGCGAGCTGGCGCCGGTGCTGCGCGCCAGCTTCTGCCAGGCCGGATCGTCGGTGGCCGGCAGCGGCATGTGCAGCTCCTGCAGGGCCTGGCCCAGCAGGCGTTCGCCGAAGGCCACCGATTCCTCGTACTTGACGGTGCGCAGGTAGTGGCGGATTTCCGAGCGGGCGCGGCCGGTGCGCACGTAGTTGAGCCATTGCGCGTTCGGGCGCGAAGCGGGGGAGGTGACGATCTCCACCGTGTCGCCGCTGTTCAGTTCCGTGCGCAGCGGCACGAACTCGCCGTTGACCTTGGCGGCCACCGCCTGGTTGCCGATGTCGGTATGGATGGCGTAGGCGAAGTCCACCGGCGTCGCGCCGCGCGGCAGCGAGATGATCTTGCCGCGCGGGGTGAAAACGTAAACGGCGTCCGGGAACAGGTCGACCTTGACGTGTTCGAGGAATTCGCCCGAATCGCCGGTCTGGCTCTGGATGTCCAGCAGCGATTGCAGCCACTGGTGGGTGCGTTTCTGCAGGTCGTTGAGCGTCAGGTCGGCGCCCTTGTACAGCCAGTGCGAGGCCACGCCTTCCTCGGCCACGTGATGCATGTCGCGGGTGCGGAACTGGAATTCCACCGGCGTGCCGTAGGGGCCAACCAGCGTCGTGTGCAGCGACTGGTAGCCGTTGACCTTGGGGATCGCGATGTAGTCCTTGAACTTGCCGGGCACCGGCCGGTACAGCTGGTGCAGCGTGCCCAGCGCCAGGTAGCACTCGGGCAGCGTGTGGACGATGACGCGGAAACCGTAGATGTCCAGCACGTCGGAGAACGACTTCTTCTGGTCGACCATCTTGCGGTAGATGCCGAACAGCGTCTTCTCGCGGCCGGTGACTTCGGCCTCGATGCCGGCGGCCGGCAGGGCGGCGCGCACCGAATCGGCGATCTTGCCGATCACCTCGCGGCGGTTGCCGCGCGCGGCCAGCACGGCCTTGTACAGCACCTGATAGCGGTTCGGGTACATGGCCGCGAAGCACAGGTCCTGCAGTTCGCGGAACAGCAGGTTCAGGCCCAGCCGGTGAGCGATGGGCGCGTAGATGTCCAGCGTTTCGCGGGCGATGCGGCGGCGCTTTTCAGGGTTGACCGCGTCCAGCGTGCGCATGTTGTGCAGGCGGTCGGCCAGCTTGATGAGGATGACGCGCACGTCGCGCGCCATCGCCAGCAGCATCTTGCGGAAACTCTCGGCCTGCTGCTCGGCCTTGGTGGCGAAGTCCAGGCGGTCCAGCTTGGAGAGGCCATCGACCAGCTCGGCGACTTCAGGGCCGAATTTCTCGGCCAGCTCGTGCTTGGCGATGCCCTGGTCTTCCATCACGTCGTGCAGCAGGGCGGCGGACAACGCGTTCGCGTCGAGCTTCCAGCCCGCGCAGATTTCCGTGACGGCGATGGGGTGCGAGATGTAGGGCGAACCGCTGGCGCGGAACTGGCCCAGGTGCGCCTGGTCGGCGAAGCGGTAGGCTTCGCGCACGCGCTCCACATCTTTCTTGTCGAGATAGCTGCCGATGATTTCGGTCAGCGGCGCCAGCGAGGCGACCGGCGAGGCGGTCGCGTCCGCCGCCTCTTGGGCGGCGACGGAGGCTGGCGTGGGGGAGTTCTTGTCTTTCTTGCCCGTGCGGCGCCCGAGACGGGAGCCGGCACGTAGCGCGGCAAGCAGACCTGATGAAGCGTACTTCAGCCCGGGAAAAGCCATGCTTGCCGCCCCCCGGAAAATATCAGGTGGGAACTTTACGCAGCATTTCCGCGCCGGTGAGGCCGCCCGCGATTTCGCGCAGGGCCGTGACGGTGGGCTTGTCTTTGCTGTCCAGGCGCGGGGCATGGCCTTGCGCCAGCTCGCGGGCGCGGTAGGTCGCGGCCAGCGTGAGCTTGAAACGGTTGGGGATCTGATTCAGACAGTCTTCGACGGTAATGCGAGCCATTAGGACACCTGGTGCTGATGGTGGAAAGGGAGAATGCGGCTTCGTTTCAGTGTGCCGCCGGGATGCCGAGTTGCGCGAACAAGTCAGCGTGCCGGGCGGCCTGAGACGAAAAACGCAGCCGCGCGGCGCTGACGATTTGAGTCAGTTCCGACAAGGCTACGCTAAATTCTTGATTAATAATAACATATTCGCATTCCGGCGCGTGCGCGATTTCGCCGCCGGCGGCCATCAGCCGGCGCGCGATCACCTGCGGCGCATCCTGGCCGCGCGCCTTCAGCCGGCTTTCGAGTTCCTCGATGGACGGCGGCAGCACGAAAATGCCAATCGCGGCGGGGAAGCGCTGGCGCACCTGGCGCGCGCCCTGCCAGTCGATCTCCAGCAGCACGTCGCGGCCTTCGCGGGTGGCTTCGTCGATGCGGTCGCGCGGCGTGCCATAGAAATTGCCGTGCACCTCGGCCCATTCCAGCAGGCGCTGCTCGTCGCGCATCTGCTTGAATTCGTCGGTGCCGATGAATCGGTATTCGCGGCCGTCTTCTTCGCCGGGACGCGGCGCGCGCGTGGTGCACGAGACGGACAGGAGGATGGACGGGTCTTGCTGCAGCAAGGCCTTGACCAGGCTGGATTTGCCGGCCCCGCTGGGGGCGACGACCATGAAGACATTGCCGGAATTGGCGTGCATGGAATATGACGAGCGTGTGATGCCGAGACCCGAAGGATAGCAAATCGCGCGGCGCGGCAGGGGGAAAACCCCGCCGCATTGTCGCGCCGCGCCATGCCGCCACCTGGACGGGGTGGCGATCGAGGCGGGCCGTCCGGCGGCCCGTGCGGCGCTGGCCCGCCGGCGGGCCGACGCCGCGCGCGGCCGCGTCAGCGCGCCGCCGCCTGCGCCAGCTTGCCGCCGGGGGCGGGCGAATCGCTGCCGAGCAGGTGCCCGTTGACCTCGATGCCGTACAGCGAATCCTCGGAGTCGTGATACTTGGCGCGGGTCTTGGCCACCGACTCGGTATAGCGCGGATCCTGCGGCCGCTCGTGCGCGTTCATGAAATACGCCACGTCCCAGGCCTCCTGGTCGCTCAGCATGCCAGCCTGTCCCAGCGGCATGTTGGCCTTGATGAAGCCGGCGGCATTGCCGATCTGGTGCATGCCGGCGCCCCAGTTGAACGAATCCGGCCCCCACAGCGCGGGAAAGACCCAGTGGTCGCCGTTCTTCTGTCCCTTGCCGTCGGCGCCGTGGCAGACGGCGCAGTACTGCGCGTAGACCTCGCTGCCGCGCACGTAGTCGGCCTTCTGGGCCGGCTTGGGCAGTTTGAGGTAGCCCTGGCCCTTGAGCGGCACGCCGGTGGGCGCTTTGCTGGCCAGCCAGAACATATAGGTTTGCAGGGCCGTCAGCACCGGGTCGTCGGCCGCCGGCGGCTTGCCGTTCATGCTGAAGCGGAAACAGCCTTGCAGGCGTTCGGCCAGCGTGTTGACGTGCCCGTTCTTCGCGCGGTAGGCGGGATACAGCACGTAGGCCGCCCACATCGGCGCGGAATCGGGGCGGCGGCCGGCGTCCAGGTGGCAACTGGCGCAGTTCAGGTCATTGCCGACGAACTTGCCGGCATTCTGCGGCGTGTGCAGGAAGATCTGTTCGCCCTGGCGAACGATCTTGCCGAATTCCGTGTCGGGCAGCGAGGCGGCGCTGGGCGGCGTGAATTCGGGACGCGTGTCGGCGGCGAAGGCCGCCGTGGCCGACAGCAGCGCGCCGGTTCCGGCGACGGCGAGCAGGAGACGGGCGATTGGGTGGCGGATCGGATTCATTGCTTGGCTCCCGGGGCGGCGTTGGCTTGCGCGGCAAGCAGGTCGGCGGCCTTGGGCAGGCCCGCGTAGTAGGCGGACACGGCGTCGATCTCGGCGTCGGTCAGACGGGTGGCCACGGCCGGCATCAGGCCGAGCGGGCCGGGCGGACGCTGGCCCTGGCGCCAGGCGCGCAACTGGCCGGCGATGTAAGCCGCGGGCTGACCCGCCAGGCTGGGGAAATTGGCGCCCACGCCGATGCCGCCGGGGCCGTGGCATTGGTTACAGGCCGGGACGTTCTTGTCCCACGCGCCACGCGTGGCCAGCCAGGCGCCGGTATCGTCGGGCTTGACCGGATGCAGGGCCGTGGCCGCCAGCCGGTCGACGTTCAACGGCGCCGGCAGGCCGGCGTAATAGGCGGCGACCGCCTGGCGCTGCGCCGGGTCCAGCGCCTTGGCGGTGGCGGCCATCACCGGGCTCACGCGCGAGCCGTTGGCCATGGCGTCGAGCTGCTCGGCCAGGTAGGCGGCGCCCAGGCCCGCCAGATGGGGAAAGCCGGCGGCGGGATTGCCTTCGCCATTGGCGCCGTGACAGGTCACACAGGCCGGCGCGCCGTTGGCGCCCTGGGTGCTGATCTGACGCCCGTCGGCGGCGGCCTGCGCGGGACCGGACAATGCGCCGAGCGCGCCGGCCCCCAAGGCCAGCGCGCCCGCCCAGCGAATGGCGGAATAGGGCAGTGATGCCATGGTCGAACTCCGAAGATTATTGGAATTTTGGTAATAAGTTAATTTCCCAAAATTATATGGAAATTTGTGACAGATCAAAGCTCGATCCCTTGATTTGCCTGCGCTCAATTCGCAACAGGGCGACCGGGCAACGCGACGGCGCGTCATCCGCCCGCCGGCCCGGGCGCCGGTTTCTCCTCTGTCCGGCCGAGAGCCGCGTGTCGCGAATGGAACGTTCGCTTGCACCATCGCCAGAATGATTCGGGTAGCATTTCGCCGACAGATAACAAGGAGCATCCGATGCACACGAACGAGATCGACCCTCCCCGCGTTGCGCTGGTCACCGGCGCCGGCACCGGCATTGGCCGCGCGGTGGCGCTGGAATTCCTGGCGCAAGGCTATCGCGTGGTGCTGGCCGGCCGCCGGCGCGAGCCGCTCGAGGCCACGCGCACGGCGGCGGGCGAGGACGGTGTGCGGGCGCTGGTGGTGCCCACCGACGTGTCGAACGAACAGGCGGTGCGCGAACTGTTCGACACCACCCAGCGCGAATATGGCCGTCTGGATGTGCTGTTCAACAATGCCGGGCGCGGCGCGCCGGCCATGCCGATCGAGGAACTGCCGGTGGCGGTCTGGCGCGAGGTGGTCGATACCAACCTGACCGGCATGTTCCTGTGCGCGCAGGCCGCCATCCGGGTCATGAAGGCGCAGACGCCGCAGGGCGGGCGCATCATCAACAACGGTTCGATTTCGGCGCATGCGCCGCGGCCGTTCTCGATTGCCTACACCGCCACCAAGCACGCGGTGACCGGCCTGACCAAGTCGATTTCGCTGGACTGCCGGCCCTACCACATTGCCTGCGGCCAGATCGACATCGGCAACGCCGCCACCGACATGACCGAACGCATGGCCGCCGGCATCCTGCAGGCCGATGGCAGCACCAAGGTCGAGCCGCGCATGGACGTCGCCCACGTCGCGCAGGCCGTCGCCGCCATGGCGCGCCTGCCGCTGGAGGCCAACGTGCAGTTCATGACGATCATGGCGACCAACATGCCGTTCGTCGGCCGCGGCTGACCGGGGCTTCGCCCTCAACAAAAAGCGCCTTCGGGCGCTTTTTTGTTGAGGGTCGCTTTCTTTTGCCGTGCCCGACGCCTGCGGCGCGGCAGCAGTTTACCGCCGATAGGTTAGGTGATCCGAGATCGCTAGTGACGGCTAACGCCTGGTCTGACAAACCAGCTCGCCGTATCCCCATAACCGCCTTACCGCCATCCAATCCCGAAGCACACCTGCGCACGGAGACATAGGGAGGGAGGATGGTCGGTTGGTTGTGGCAGCACGCGTGGATCTCGTTCAGCCTGCTGCTGTTCATGGTGTCGGCGTCCGCACAGACGCAGGCTGGCGCCGCGCAGGAACTGCTGCGTCAGCAGGAGCGCGAAAGGATATTGCGCAAACAGCAGGAAGCCGCGCCGAATGTACGGGCGCGGTCGACGCACGCGCCATCGCCGGACCTGTTGCCTCGGGACGAGACGCCATGCTTTCCGATTGGCCGTATCCGTCTTGATGGCGAAGACGCGCAGCGCTTTCTCTGGGCCTTGCGCGCCGCCGACCCCGAGAGCGACGCC
The DNA here is from genome assembly GCF_040084795.1 of Achromobacter sp. HNDS-1. NCBI lineage: Bacteria > Pseudomonadati > Pseudomonadota > Betaproteobacteria > Burkholderiales > Alcaligenaceae > Achromobacter > Achromobacter sp. HNDS-1. Next base: position 64,242 of record NZ_CP157584.1, on the reverse strand, counting down.
GCCACGGGGCGCTGTCTTGGCGCCGTGGGCATCAGCGTGGTCATAGCGTGCGTGCAGAACGCCGTCGTTGCGAGGGGTTTCGTCACCACTCGCATCCTTGCCGCGCCCCAGGATCTGACGAGCGGCACGCTGACGCTTACCGTCGTGCCCGGCCGCATCCACGCCATTTTTTTCGCGCCCGGTACTTCGCGCGCGGCCACCGCCTGGAATGCCGTGCCGGTCGGGCGTGGCGACCTGCTCAATCTGCGCGATATCGAACAGGCGCTGGAGAACTTCAAGCGCGTGCCGACGGTGGAGGCTGACATCCAGATCGTCCCCGCCGCTGGCGAAGATGCTCGTCCCGGCCAAAGCGACCTGGTCATCGCCTGGCGGCAGCGCTCCCCCCCGATCCGCGTGTCCGCATCCCTGGATGACGCCGGCAGCAAGGCGACCGGCAAGCGCCAGGGTGCGTTGACCGTCTCCCTTGACGGCCTCCTCATGCTGAACGACCTGTTCTACGTCAACCTCAGCCATGACGTGTTCAACGGCAACCGCAAGGGCACCAGGGGCTACACCGCGCACTACAGCTTGCCCCATGGCTATTGGTCGCTCAGCGCCACGGCCAGCGGCTACGGGTATCGCCAGGCGGTCGCCGGCTATAGCCAGAACTATGTCTACAGCGGCGCCAGTCATAACGCCGAGCTGCGCCTGTCGCGGCTTGTCCATCGCGATGCCACGCGCAAGACCGCCGTCTACGGCCGCGGTTGGCTGCGCCGGTCCAGCAACTTCATCGACGATACGGAAATCGAGGTCCAGCGCCGCCGCGCCGGCGGCTGGGAGCTGGGCCTGACGCACCGGGAATACCTGGGTGAAAGCACGCTCGATGCGAGCCTGGCCTACCGGCGCGGCACCGGTGCTTTCAACGCGATGGCCGCGCCCGAGGAAGACTTCGGCGAAGGCACTTCGCGGATGAAGGTCATCACCGCCGACGCCCAGCTCATGGTTCCCCTGTCGCTCGGGTCGCAACGTGCCCGCTACATCGGCAGCTGGCGGGCGCAATGGGACCGCACGCCGTTGGTGCCCCAGGATCGCTTCTCGATCGGCGGGCGCTACAGCGTGCGCGGCTTCGACGGTGAGCTGACCCTGATGGGCGAGCGCGGCTGGGTCTGGCGCAACGAATTCGGTCTGCTGCTTGGCGCCGGCCAGGAACTCTATTTCGGCGCCGACTACGGCCACGTCGGCGGCCCGTCAACGCGCTGGCTGCGGGGCCGCAACCTGGCCGGCTCGGTCATTGGCCTGCGCGGCGGCGCCAAGGGATTCCATTGGGACCTCTTCGCCGGCACGCCGCTCTCCAGGCCCAAGGGCTTCAAGACCGACGCGCTCACCGTCGGCTTCAGCCTTGGCTGGTCCTGCTGAATCCGCGCAGGCAAGGGCAGTGATCACATGAACAAGAACCTTTATCGCGTCGTTTTCAACCTGGCGTTGGGCCTGTTCCAGGTCGTCGCGGAGATTGCCCGGCGCGATGGGCCGGGCGCGAGCCGCGCATACGTCGCCGCCGCCGGCAGCAGGTTCCTTGCCACAGTAAGACCCTTGCGCGTTGCGCTGGCGCTCGCGTTCGGCCAAGCCGTCATCGTGCCGCTGGCGAACGCCCAGGTCGTGGCCGACCCCGGCGCTCCCGGCAATCAGCGCCCGACAGTGCTGGAGGCCGCCAACGGCGTGCCCCTGGTGAACATCCAGACGCCGAGCGCCGCTGGCGTCTCGCGCAATACCTACAGGCAATTCGACGTCGACCAGCAGGGCGCCATCCTCAACAACGCGCGCGTCAACACGCAGACGCAGTTGGGCGGCTGGGTACAAGGCAACCCGTGGCTGGCGCGCGGCACCGCCCGCGTCATCCTCAATGAAGTGAACGCCAGCGACCCGAGCCGATTGCGCGGCTACGTGGAAGTGGCCGGCGACCGCGCGCAACTGGTCATCGCCAACCCGGCGGGCATTTCCTGCGACGGCTGCGGCTTCATCAACGCCGACCGCGCCACCCTCACCACCGGCAAGCCGATCATCAACGGCGGATCGCTGGAAGGCTATCGCGTGGCAGGCGGCGCCATCCGGGTCGACGGCAAAGGCATGGACGCCAGTGCCGCCAACTATACGGACCTGATCGCCCGTTCCGTGGAGGCCAATGCCGGCATCTGGGCGCGGCAACTCCAGGTCACCACCGGGACCAACGAGGTCAGCGCCGACCACGGCAAGGTGCAGAAAACCGCCGCCAGCGGCGATGCGCCGGCCTTCGCGCTGGACGTTGGCGCGCTCGGCGGCATGTACAGCCAGAAAATCGTGTTGGTGGGCACCGAGCACGGTGTTGGCGTGCGCAACGCCGGCACGCTCGGCGCTCAGGCCGGTCAATTGGTCGTCACCGTCGATGGCCGCTTGGAAAACAGCGGCACGATGCAGGCCAGGACCCACACCCGCATCGACGCGAGCGGCGGCCTTGCCAATGCCGGCACGGTCAGCGCCGGCCGCGAACTGGCGGTCAGCACGCCGAAGGACATCGACAACAGCAACGGCACGCTCAATGCACGGCGTATCGAGGCCAACGCCCAGTCGCTGAAGAACCGCGGCGGCGCCATCGAGCAGACCGGCACACAGGACATGGCGCTGCACGCCGCGCGGCTGAGCAATCGCGATGGAGGCCGTATCGGGCTGGCGGCAGCCGATACCGGCGCTACGCCGGACAGCGACGGCAACACGGGCAATGGCAGCGCCACGGGCGGAGAAGCGGACGGAAAAGCGGGGGGCACCGGCAGCGGTGCGCCGGCTGAAGGCACCGGCGACGGTGGCCAGCCCGGCGCCGGCGTCGCGCCGCTGGCCAGCGGCGTGCTGAACATCGCGTCCGCGCTGGACAACGACGGCGGTCGCATCCTGGCCGGCGGCGATATCGACGTGACGGCCAGGGCAGGCCTTAACAACGATGGCGGCCATCTTGGCGCGCGGCGGCTCGACGTGAGCGGCGGCGACCTCGGCAACCGCAAGGGCGAATTCAAGGTCGCCGAGGCGCGCATCGCGGCGGGCCAACTCAACAACGATGCCGGCCTGATGCAGCTGGCCGGTCCCGTTGCCCTGAGCGCGCAGGACTTTTCCAACCGCGCCGGCATCTTCCAGCACAGCGACGAGGCCGACACGCACATCAAGGTCAAGGGGCAACTCGACAACAGCGAGGGCACCCTGGCCAGCAATGCGAAGCGCCTGACTCTGGACGCCGGCCAGTTGGTCAACACCGGTGGCCACATCACCCATGCCGGCGACGGAGGCCTGCAGGTCAATGCCGGCGCGTTCAGCGGCGTGGGCGGCGAGACGGCCACGGCCGGTGCCGCCACCCTGCGCCTGGGGGACGGCGACCATCGCAGGGCCACGCTCAGCGCCGCCCGGATCGACCTCGCTGCACTGTCATTCGACAACCGTGGCGGCAAGCTCTTCGCCGGCGGCAACCAGGCCAACCGCATCGACGTGGCCGGTATGTTCGATAACGGCAACGGGGGCACGCTCGCCAGCAATGCCGACCTGGACATTCGCGCCGGCGCCCTCCGCAATTCGGAGGGCGGCATCCTGGAAGTTGGCGACGGCCGCCTCGACATCCAGGCCCAAACGCTGCGCGGCGAGAACGCCACGATTGCCAGCCACGGCGCGTTGAGCCTGAAAGGCGAAACGACCGACCTGACCGGCGCCACCACGCGGGCCAAGGCCATCACCGTCAACACCGGCACGCTGACCACCGCCAAGGGCTCGCTCGTGGCCAGCGGCGGCCAGCCGCTGGAACTCACGGTCCGCGGCGCGATGGACAACCGCGACGGCACTATCGCCGGCAACGGCGCCGTGGATCTCCGCGCCAAGTCTCTCGACAATGCCCGCGGCACGGTATCGGCCGCCGGCACGGACGCGAGCCACTTCACCGTCACTGACCGACTCGACAACACTGACGGCGCCTTGGCCGGCAACGGCGCGCTGGCGCTCCAGGCTGGCGCGCTCATCAATCGTGGCGGCACGGTGCGGGCGGCTGGCGATGCCGCGACCCGCATCGATGTGACGCGCATGCTGGACAACACCGGTGGCGCCCTGGTCGCGGCCGGCGCCGCCATCGTCACGGCGAGCGAAATGGCCAATCTGGGCGGCAAGGTGCAGACGTCCAGCGCCGCCGGCCTGGCCGTGTACATCGGCAGCACGCTGGACAACCGGCGCGATGGCCTCGTTGCCAGCGCCGGCAAGGCCGATGTCAGCGCCGGCTCCTTGGACAACCGTGGCGGCGCGGTCAATGCCGCCGGCCCGTTGACCGCCATTGTCCGAGATGCCGTGGACAACCGGGGCGGTAAGCTGGTCAGCGCCGAAGACCTCGCCGTCAGGGCGGGCACGCTGGTCAACCGTGACGCCGGCCTGATCGTCTCCACCGACGGCAAGCTCGACGTGGATACCCAGGGCCGTATCGAGAACGCAGGCGGCACGCTGCAAGGCGGCGGCGATGTCCGCGTGGCCGCGGCGGGGCTCGGCAATGCCGGTGGCACGGTGCTCGGGGCCAATGTCGAAGTCGATACCCGGCTGGGCTCGCTCGACAATGGCGGCGGCACCATCGCCAGCACCCGCGGCACACTCAGCGCGGACAGCGGCGTCCTGAACAACGCTGGCGGCCTGTTGCAGTCGGCGCAAGGGATGCGCGTGGACACCCACGGCCAGTCGCTGGCCAACACCGGCGCCGGCAACACGGGCGGCGTGCTCAGCGGCGACGCGCTGGCGCTTGCCAGCGGCAGCCTGGACAATCGCGGCGGCATCGTGCACAGCCAGGGCGATGCCCTCATCCGTAGCGGCGGCATCGACAACACTGCCGGCCAACTGGGCGGCAATGCCCATGTCGATATCGCTGGCGCCGCGCTCAGCAACGGTGGCGGCCGGGTCCGGGCAGGCCGGGACCTGAACGTCCACCTATCAGGCGTGGCGGACAACAACGCTGGCCTGATGGCCGCCGGCGACGGGCTGACGGTCAGCGCCGCGCGGATTTTCAACCGCGACACGCAGGGCGCGCAGGCCAACAAGCCCCTCGGTTTGCAGGGCGACAGCGTGGCCCTGTCCGCGAACCGCATCGACAACACCGCCGGCGCCATTGTCGCCGACACCCACGTCGGGATCCTTGGCGCGGGCACGGACAGCGTCCTGGACAACACGCGCGGCACCGTCACCGCCGGCGGCGGCATAGAGGTGGGGGTCAACCGGGCGCTCAACCCGCTCGGCACGCTGCTGGCGGGCAAGTCGCTCAGCGTCACCGCGGACAGCCTGGGCGGCGACGGCAGCCTGCTGTCCAAGGGAGATTCGAGCCTCATCCTCCAGCAGGACTTCACCAACCTCAAGGAGATCACCGCCAACGGTCGCGCGCGCATCAGCACCGCCGGCCTGCTGACCAACCGCGGCCTGCTTCGGGCGGGCGACCTCGAAGCGCGCGGCGCCAACGTCCACAACACCGCCACCGGCGAAATGAGCGCCGGCCGCGCCACGGTCGTTGCGCTCGACACCCTGACCAACCGTGGCCTCATCGACGGCGGCCAGGCCCGGATCGAGGCCGGCACGCTCGACAACGTCGGCACCGGCCGCATCCATGGCGACCACCTGGCCATCAAGGGGGGCACGGTCAGCAACCGCGAGGAAGGCGGCCGCGCCGCCGTCATCGCCGCGCGCGGCCGGCTGGATATCGGCGCCAGCACGCTCGACAACCGCGAGCATGCCCTGATATTCAGCGCGGGCGGCGGCAGCGATGCCTTGAACATCGGCGGCACGCTGGACGCGGACACCCAGGCGGCTGGCCGCGCCAGTCTCATCCTTAACGACAGCGCCACCATCGAATCGCTGGGGGGGCTGACCATCGACAGCGCTCGCCTGCTTAATCGCAACCTGCATTTCCGCACGGAGCTGGCACGGATCAGCGGCCCGACCAGGTATTTGTACATCCAGCCTGAAGGCGATCCCGAAAAACACGATGCCAGCGAATACCGCTGGGAGCACTGGAGCCATGCCAATCGTTATCGCCACAGGGAAACTGGCGCGAAGATTCACGACTGGACCCAATACGACGTAAAGCAGACCGAGTACCAAACGCAGGTGATCGAAAGCGCGCCGGCGCTCATCCGCGCGGGCGGCAATATGACCCTGCGCGGTGACGGGCTTGTCAACGACAAAAGCCGCATTGCCGCCGGCGCCACTCTGCAGGGCGATCTGGATCGCCTCGACAATGTAGCCGCCGTTGGCGAACACGTAATCCACCAGACCGGCACCAGCCAGTACACCTACTCAAGGTGGCGCGGTGGCGGTAGACGCTACCACCAGCGCAAATGGCGCGGAAAGATTGCCTACGCCCCCAAGGACATTGCGACAACGTTCGACCTCAATGTTTCAAGCGTCGCGCAACACGCCGCAGGCGCAGGCAGCGGCTTGAGGGTGACTGACCGCCGGGACCATCAGGTCGGCAGCGCCATCGAGGGCGGCCTCGTCCGTGCCACGGGCACTATCGGCCCTGGACAGATAACGGAAGTCCGGGCTGGCGTAAACAACGTCGACAGTCCCGCCACTGTCACGGGCCCACACGTCACAGACCTCAATGCTCCCGTCCGGGGCCCCGCACAGGGGGTGACAGGTGCTAACAGCAACGCGGTGACGATCATTCGTACGGTCCAGATCGACACAGCCGCACCTGCCAACAGCCTGTTCCGCACTGGCCCCGACGCCGCCGGCTACCTCATCGAAACCGACCCGCGCTTCGCCGACTACCGCAACTGGCTCAGTTCCGACTACATGCTGTCACAGCTCGGCCATGACCCGGCCGCGGTGCATAAGCGGCTGGGCGATGGCTTTTACGAGCAGAAGCTGGTGCGCGACCAGATAGGCCAGTTGACGGGCCGCCGATTCCTCGCGAACTACGCCAGCGACGACGCGCAGTACCAGGCCTTGCTGGATGCCGGCGTCACCTACGCCAAGGAATGGAATCTGCGTCCCGGCGTGGCGCTCAGCGCCAGGCAGATGGCGCAGCTCACCAGCGATATCGTCTGGCTGGTCGAACGCGACGTGACGCTGGCCGACGGCAGTATCACGCGCGCCCTGGTGCCGCAGGTCTATGTCCGCGTACAGCCAGGCGACATCGACGGCAACGGCACCCTGCTGGCCGCCAGCGCCATCGATCTCAACCTGAAAGGCGATCTCGTTAATTCCGGCGCCATTGCGGGACGCGCGGTGGTCAATCTCAGCGGCGACAACCTGCGCATTCTCGGCGGCCGCATCACCGCCGATGCCGTGGCGCTCAGCGCCCGCGCCGACATCGACAGTATCGGCGGCACGCTGGATGCCGGTTCGACGCTGCGGCTCGGCGCCGGACGCGACCTCAACGTGGTCAGCACCACTCGCGGCGGCGCCACGCGGGCCGGACGCAGCGACTTCAGCCGGACCAACCTGGATCGCGTGGCCGGTCTCTACGTCACCAACCCGAATGGCCTCCTGCTGGCCTCGGCGGGGCGTGACGCCAAGCTGATCGCGGCCCGGGTCGGCAACCGCGGCAAGGATGGTCAGACCGCCATGGTCGCCGGGCGGGACCTGACGCTGGGCACCGTCACGATTGCCGAGCAGGAGAACAACGTACGCGATGCCAGCAACTATCTCAGGCAGGGTTACGAGCAGGATGTCGGCAGCACCATCACCACGGCCGGCGACGTGCGCCTGCAGGCTGGCCGCGATCTGAGTAGCACCGCGGGCGCTGTCACCAGCGAGCAGGGGGCCCTGGTTGCCGTTGCGCGGGGCGACGTGAATATCCTGGCAGGCAAAGCGAACCGCAACTGGGCCGAAGGCCATCGCCATTCGTCCAAGAGCCTGCTGGGCTCCAGCACGAAGACGACCCGCGACAGCCTGGAAGAGACCACGGCGCTATCCAGCACCTTCAGCGGCAACACCGTCGCCATCCGGGGCGAGAACGTCACCATCACCGGCAGCAACGTCGTCTCCGATGCCGGCACGGCCATCGTGGCCAACAACAACCTGACCCTCCTGGCCGCCTCCGAAACCAGCCAGGAAAGCCACTTCAAGGAAAACCGGAAAAGCGGCTTCCTCTACAACGGGGGGCTCGCCTTCACCATCGGCAGCCAGATGCAAAGCGGCGACCGCCGGGACGCCAGTACCCATGCGGCGGCCTCAACCGTGGGTTCCACGGCCGGCGACGTGACCCTGGTGGCGGGCGGCCACTACCAGCAGACCGGCAGCCATGTCCTGGCGCCCAAGGGCGGCATCGATATCCAGGCCAAGAAGGTCGATATCGTCGACGCGCGGGAAACCGGCAAGCGCGTGGAACAGAGCAAGTTCCGCCAGTCCGGCCTGACCGTGGCGATTTCCGCGCCGGTGTTGTCGGCCATTGAGACCGCCGGGCAGATGAAGCGCGCTGCCGGCCAGACGAATGACGGACGTATGCAGGTGTTGGCAGGCGCGGCCACGGGGCTGGCGGCCAAGAACGCCTACGATGCGGTCCAGGCCGACCCGCAGTCGGCCGGCGGCGTCAATATCTCGATCACCGTTGGCGCCAGTAAAAGCGACAGCAAATCCACCGCCACTACCGATACGGCGGCCGGTTCAGCCGTGGCCGCTGGCGGCGATGTGCGCATCGACGCCAGCGGCGGGCCGGATTCCAACCTGACCGTGCGCGGCAGCGACATCCGCGCGGGCGGGGACGCCGTGCTCAAGGCCGATGGCGATATCAATCTGCTGGCGGCCAGGAACACCTTCGAAACCGACCGCAAGAGCAGCAGCGTCAGCGCGGGGGTCGGCGTGGCGATATCCGTTGGCCAAAACGGCCTGGCCTTCGGCGCGACCGCCAACGCCAGCGGGGCCAGGGGCCGGGGCGAGGGCAGGGACGTGACCTGGACCAACAGCCACGTCACTGCCGGCGAACGCCTGGCCCTGGAGTCCGGCGGCGACACCCGCCTGCGCGGCGCGGTCGCCAGCGGCAGGCAGGTGGTGGCCGACGCGGGCGGCAATCTCAGCATCGAGAGCCTGCAGGACGCCAGTAGATTCAAGAGCAGCGACACCCAGATCGGCGGCAGCGTGACGGCGGGGGTGGGGTTCGCCGCCAGCGGCAGTTACGCCAGCAACAAGGTGGATGGCGATTTCGCCAGCGTCGTCGAGCAGTCGCGCCTTGACGCGGGCGACGACGGCTTCACGGTCCGCGTCCAGGGCAACACCGACCTCAAGGGCGCGGCCATCGCCTCGTCCGAAGTGGCGGTGAAGCGGAGAGTGAATACCGTGACGACGGGCAGCCTGAGCGTTAGCGACATCGAGAACCGCAGCCGGTACAAGGCGACAGGGGTGAGCCTGTCGGGAGGCTTTAGCGTTGCCGGCGATGACAAGGCGTCCCCCGCGAAGAAAGAAGGCAGCGTCGGTAAGGAAGAAGGCAGCGCCAGCAAGGCGGTTGAGGCCGCGGCCAGCAATGTCGCGGACAAAGGTGACGCCTGGTCGGCGCGGAACTTCGGCAACAGCGTCAGCGCCGGCGCGCCAGGCATGAGCGTGCGCAAGGGCAGTGAAAGCAGCGTGACGCACAGCGGCATCAGCGGCGCGGCCGTGACCATCATCGACAGGAACGCCCAGTGGGAACGCACCGGCAAGACCGCCGAGCAGGTGCTGGCCATGCTGGATCGAGGCGCGCGGGCGGCCGATGGGGCCGGCGGCCTGACGAAAAAATGGGACGCCGACAAGCTGCGCCGGCAAGTGCAGGCCGAAGCGGAAATCGTCGCGGCGTTCGGCCAGCAGGCCGGCGCCGCCATCGAACGCCATGCGGAACAGAAACGCGCGGAACTGCGCCAGCAGATCAAGGCCACGGAAGACCCTGAAAAGATCAAGGCGCTTCAGGCACAGATCAACGAGATCAATACGCAGGAGCGGCTGCTGAACGTGGCGGTGGGCGCGCTGGGCGGCTCGGGCGGCGTGGCGGCGCTGCAAGCGGGTTTGTCGGAGGCGGCCGACCGTATGCGGCGGTACACGATCGCGGATTCGAAGAAGTTCGCGGGGATTACCGATGGCGAGACGACGCTGGATAACAAGAGCGGGGAAAGTGCGGGTATTCGGGGCGATGGGTTTAAGACGGCGGGGACGCGGGTGGTGCTGGATATTTTGTGTGGATCTGCAAATAAACAGTGCAAGACTCAGCACGATGCCAACAACCAGCCCGTACTCGATGAAAACGGCATTCCGAAGCTTGAGTTGGATGGAAACGGGCGCGTCCAGTTTGATCCATCCGGGGCTGAAATGTCGTTGGCCAAGTTTCTCGAATCCGACCCAGGGAAGGAAGTGCCCGGCCCCACAGGCGGAAATCAGGGCGGACCCGGAACACTTCTCGGTCTTGCGTATTCGCCAGGGGGAGTTCTTGATCTTGCACACGAGGCTTATGGCGGATCGCATGACTTCATTGGAGGCACTCTGAGCGGCTTTTACGACGAGCAGGGCAATGCCCGGCGTGGCCTGACGCCCTTGCAGAAAGGTATGTACGAAACCTGGACCGGCATTGCGCTCGTGCCAGCCACTCCTTTTGCGCTATCAGAAGCGCTACCGCCCCAAGCATGGAAAGCGCTGGACATTTTGTTGAGGATGAAACGATGAAAACGATGATCAGACTATTTTTTGTCTCTGTTCTTCTGCTGCCGGTGGCTGGCTGCTACATCACCAAACAGGGGCGGTTATGTGGCATTACGACGTCGCAGAATTCTTGCTACCCGAATACGTATAGAGAGGCAATGTATCCCACTCCTCTTCGAGACTACTGGGTGGGTTCGGATAGTGAATCACGATCACAAGATTGGGTCAGTTGCGGTGGAGACCCTGATGGGTGGTTTCACGCCGCAGATTCAAGGTCAAGGCTTCAGAGTATTCAACGGTGCATGCTAACGAAGAATTATCAGTACATCAGAAAATGCGATAGCGAATTCAGGCGCACATTTCCGTCTTGCGGGGCGCCTTGATAATGCGCTGCGGGCAAAAAACCCTTTTTTGACATGCTTCCAGCTACCTTGTCTGGGTTGCCCTGCATATTTATCTTCTGATATTGAAGCGATAAAAGAGATGACGAAATTATCCTTTCCTCTATTTTTTTCTCTGTTGGCGGCTGGTTGCTGCCCCATACAAGGGCCGAATGCCTGCGCTGACAATGCGCACTGGGATATATATAAAGCGAATCTCCGCGTGGAAGATTATGGATTATTCACGGGCCAAACTGATAAGGCCCGATTGAAGGATTGGAAAGAGTGCGGCGGTGCGAAAGATGGATCGTATGATATTGACGAGAAAACACGAACCCATGAGGAGTATTGGAGAGAGTCGATGGCATTATTCAATCGCATCCGACTCTGCATGGAGGCAAAAAACTACACCTTCGTCGGCGAATGCGATAGCGAATTGAAGCGCGCATATCCGTCATGCGGTGAAGGCAAGGACGTGCCCGGCCCCACTGGCGGCAACCCAGGGCAGGCCTGGAACGCTTCTCGGTTTTCTGTATTCGCCTGGGCGAGTTCTTGACCTGGCGCACGAAGCCAGTGGTGGCTCGCATGACTTGATCGGCGGCACTGTGAGCGGCTTTTACGACGAGCAGGGCAATGCCAGGCGTGGCCTGACGTCTTTGCAGAAAGGTATGTACGAAACCTGGACCGGCATTGCGCTCCTGCCCGCTACTCCCTTTGCGTTATCGGAAGCGCTGCCGCCCCAGGCATGGGAAGCGCTGGACATTTTGTTGAGGATGAAGCGATGAAAACGACGATAAGGCTATTTTTTGTCTCCGCTTTTTTGCTGTCGATGACTGGCTGCTTCTATATCAACAAAAGGGGGTATTTGTGCAGCATCACCGAGTCGCAAACCCTTTGTGACCCCGTGTTGAGCGCGTGGGTTGAGCACGTGGTCCTACCGATGGAGATGTATTGGCCGCTCAATGGCCAAACAGAGGAAGCCCGTTGGGTGGATTGGAAAGAGTGCGGTGGAGATAAAGACGGAAGCTACTATATTAAGGACGAGAGCAAGCTTACTGTTAATGATGAACGGTATCGTAGCGAGACAATGGCATTGCACGATGAGCTTAAACGCTGCATGCAGAAAAAGGGCTACCAGCTTGTTCCCCCGTGCCACCAACTAGAGGAATGCGGTCCACCGCCTCCCGCGCCAAACGGCGGATCGTGGCCAACATGGGCGTCGGACGTGTGGCCGCCGCAATCGCTGGGGGATCGCCCGCCGCCGCGGCATTTTACGCGTCGCGGCAAGGAACGCGTTGAGTAATGGCGCGTGCCAACAATACCGCCGACCTGGTGCCGGCCGTGCTGAATCGAAGAGTGCCGCCGAGCGATGGCGCCGGCGGCCTCGCGACAAGGCCGCGCCCTCGGTGGGGGGTTGCAAGCGCGCGCCGCACCGCGCCGCGGCCCTTTATGCAGGATTTTACTTCTGCGCCAGCATCTGGCCCTTGGCCGTATCGATGTAGCTGCGCGCGCCGAGATAGCGCTTGGACCAGTACGGATTCTTCATCTCGTCCACGCGCACCTTGGCGCCTCGGCGCGGGGCGTGCACGAATTTGTCCTGGCCGATGTAGATACCCACGTGCGAGGTGATGCCGCGCCCGCGGGTGGCGAAGAACACCAGGTCGCCGGGCTTGAGCTGTTTCTTGTTGTTGACCGTATCGCCCTGGGTGCGCTGCTGGCGCGCGGTGCGCGGCAGTTCCAGGCCGGCGATCTCGCGAAACACGTACAGCACCAGGCCGCTGCAGTCGAAGCCTTCGGCGGCGTCGTCGCCGCCCCAGCTGTAGGGCGTGCCGATGGCGGCCAGGCCGGCTTGCACCACGCGTTCGCGCAGGGTGGGCACGGTGGGTTCCTGCGCCAGACTCAGGCCGGACAGGGTGGCGCGGGCTTGTTCGGAGGGGATGGACGCCTGGGCGGCGCCGGGTAACCAGGAGAACGTCAGGGCCAGCAGGGGCGCTGACAGCAAAGCGGGGAGGCGGAAAAAGGCAAAGCGGGCTTTTCGCGTAGGCGGCGTCATTACGTCACTTCAGGAATCGGAGTGGGCGGCATGGCTTCGTCCCGGGGGGACAAGCCGGCGGAAAGGGGGCAGGGGAGGCTTGAGCTTCACGAACTGCCATCGCATTGTAATGGAATAAAGTTTCATTACATTTGTAGTGCAATGCAGCATTCTCGCGTCCCGCCCGTTACCTCGGTCCGTCAGGAAAAGGTAACGGGCGCCAGGCGTGGGGCTTAGAAACTGCCGCGCAGGCCGACCATCACGGCGCGGCCGCCCTCGGGAGCGACGTCGCGCAGCACCGACGTGGCGTAGCGGATGTCCTGGTTGGTCAGGTTGATGCCGCGCACGTAGGCCTGCCATTGCACCGCCGCAACCTTGAAGCGGTAACCGGCGTTGGCGTCCAGGCTGTAGTAGCCGGCGGTGGCTGTGTCGTTGTCCGGGCGGCTGTGCTGGGCGAAGGCCTTGGATACGCTGACGCCGGCGCTGTAAGGCCCATAGCCGTAGTCCAGCGCCACGCGCAGGCGCAGCGGCGGAATGCGCGGCAGCGAGCGGCCGGTGTCGCTGTTGCGGGCCACGGTGTAGTCGCCCGACAGGCCCAGGTCCAGTTTGTGGCCGCCCGATTGCAGCACGCGCGTGCTGCTTTCGGCTTCCACGCCGTACAGGCGCGCGGACACGCCCTGGTAGCGGGCCTCGGGCAGGGCGCCGTCATCGCCGGCCGCGACCAGGTCGCCGTCATCGTTGCGGAAACGGCCGGTGTTCATTTCGGCCAGGTAGTTGGAGAAGCGGCTGTAGAACACGCCGATGCTGGCGCTGTCGGCGTCCTTCTTGTAGCGCAGCGACAGGTCGCCGGACCAGGCGCGTTCCTTGGCCAGATTCTGATCGCCCACCAGGTATTGGCCGGTGGCGGCGTGCGGGCCGTTGGCGTACAGCTCGTAGAAGGTGGGCGCGCGCTCGGTGTAGGCGGTGTTGGCGGCCACCGACCAGGCGCTGTCCAGCTTGTAGATGCCGCCCAGCGAGAAGCTGCCGGCGGTGAAGGTGCGGCGGTTGGAGCCGTCGAAGCGCTCGTTGCCGCCGCCGGGCGTCAGGCGGGTGTGGTCGGCGCGCGCGCCGGCGCTCAGCGTCAGGCGGTCGTTGATCTTCCATTCCTCCAGCGCGAACAAGGCGACGGAATCGGTGTCGGTGGTGGGCACCAGCGCTTCGTCGCCCAGCGCCGAGAAGCGCGTCTGGCCCAGTTGCAGGCCGACCACGCCGCGCAGCGGTCCGATGTCGGCGTGGCGGGCCTCGATGCGGGCCTCGTAGCCGCGGTTCTTGAAGATGGTGCCGGTTTCGCCGTCCTCGATTTCCTTGTGCTGGTAATCGGTATAGGCGAAGTTCATCTTGACGCTGGTGAACAGGCCTTCCAGGTCGCGCAGCTCGCTGGCGAAGCCGAAGCGTTCCTGGCGCATCCTGATGCGCACGTCCGGCTCGGCCACCGAGCCGTAGTTCGAGTCGTAGCCGCTGTAGGACAGGCCGGCGTAGCCGCGGTCGCCGGTCCAGGACATGCCGAGCGCGCCGCCGCTGGCCTGGCCGTCGCTGTTGGGCAGGGTGCCGCGCGGCTGGTCCCGGTCGGGGCCGTCGATCGCGCGTTGCTGTGAAGTGCGGGCGTAGCCGGGAATGCGCAGGTCGCCGGTCTTGCGGCTGAAGGCGTCGGCGTGGATGGCGAAGTTGCCGTCGCCGCCTTCGAGCTGGATCGCGCCGTTGCGGTCGTTGTTGGCGCCGCCGTAGCTGCCGGCGACGTCGCCGTGGATGCCGTCGATGGGTTCGGTGGGGATGCGGTTGTCGATGGTGTTGACCACGCCGCCAATGGCGCTGCCGCCGTACAGCAGGGCGGCCGGGCCGCGCAGGATCTCGACGCGGCTGGTGGTCAGCGGGTCCTGCGGCACGGCGTGGTCGAACGACAGGGACGAGGCGTCGAGTGAGCCGACGCCATTGTTGAGCAGGCGGATGCGGTCGCCGTCCATGCCGCGGATGATGGGGCGGCCCACCATCGGGCCATAGGTGGTGGTCGACACGCCGGGCAGGCCATTGAGGGTTTCGCCCAGGTTCGAGGCGCGCCGCAGGTCCAGGCCGGCGCCTTGCACCACGGTGGATGGCGAGGCCAGCGCCTCGCTGCCCAGCGGGTTGGCGGTGATGATGACGGGAGACAGGGTGGGGGCGTCGGGGGCGGCGGCCTGGGCGCGTGCGGCTTGCGGCAGGGCGAGCAGGCAGGCGAGGGCGAGTGGGCTCAGGGAAAAGGCGCGCAGGGACGAACGCGTCCCCGCGTGGGAAGAAGCAAAAGACATGGTGGCAGTCCTGGTGGCCGCCCGGCGGGCGGCGCGGTTGAAATCGGGCGGGCGGATGTCAGGCCGTGGCGGGCGGCGCGCGCGATTGGAACCAGGGCAGGGCGGCGATGGTGGTGCCGCGCGGGGCCGGCGCGGGCGGCGCGATACGGGGCGCGCTGCCGGTGACGGGGACGAAGGACGCCGGGAGCGTGGCATCCAGCAGATCCCAGATATGGCACAGGTCGCAGTGTCCCGGCTTGTCCGGCGCGTGGGCATCGTCCTGGCCGGAGGCCGGGGCGCCCTGCAGGTGCGACAGCACGTGGCGCACGCCGCCCAGCGGAGACAGCAGCAGGCAGGCGCACAGCCAGCCCAGCGCCGCCCATCGGGCAAGGCGCGGAGCGGGGCGGAGACGGTGAGCCGGCGGCATGGGCAAGGGGGGAATACGAGAAAAACGGAATGATATATTGTTTCTGTGACTGTGGCGATATGTGTCCGCCCCGTCGCGCCGCTCGCCGCGGCCGAATATGACACTTCATGGCGTCCTAGGCTCGGGCATAATCGTCGGCATCGGCCCTCCCGGCTTGATCGCCGAGAGCAGCCGCTGAAAGAAGACCATAAGAAAGCGGAGTCAAGCTCAATGATGAACGCAGTACACCTTTTGTCCTCGATGAACCGGCCCGAGGCGATTCCTTTCGAGCCCTACCACGATGCGGTCGCGGCGGTGGACCGGTTGGCCGAAATCTATGCGCGCAACACGGCCTTCCTGCGCGCCGCGTTCCGCGACGTCCTGAAGGGTTCGTCCAGCGGCCGCGAACGGGCCCGCGCCTACTATCCCGCCATCCGCATCCTGGTCGAGACCTACGACCCCATCGACACCCGCCTGTCGTACGGCCACGTGGCCGAACCCGGCATCTACCAGACCACCATCACCCAGCCGGCGCTGTTTCGCGACTACCTGATCGAGCAGGTCGGCCAGCTGCTGCAGAACCACCGCGTGGCGGTGGAGGTCGGCGAATCCGATTCGCCCATCCCGCTGCATTTCGCCTTCCCCGAGGGCGCGTATGTCGAAGGCGAGCACCTGGAGGCGCTCAAGCGCCCGCTGCGCGACCTGTTCGACGTGCCCGACCTGGCGGTGACGGACGACGCCATCGTCAACGGCTCATGGCGCGGCAAGGACGGCGAACCCAAGCCGCTGGCGCCCTTCACGGCGCAACGGGTGGACTACTCGCTGCACCGGCTGCAGCACTACACCGCGACGGCGCCGGCGCATTTCCAGAATTTCGTGCTGTTCACCAACTACCAGTTCTACGTCGACGAGTTCTGCGCCCGCGCCCGCGCGCTGATGGCCAGCGGCAACGAGGACTACGAGATGCTGGTGGAGCCGGGCAACCGCATCACCCGCCGCGGCGAATCCGGCCCGGCCGACGACGGCCAGGCGCAGCGCCTGCCGCAGATGCCGGCCTACCATCTGGTGCGCGGCGACCATTCCGGCATCACGCTGGTGAACATCGGCGTGGGGCCGTCCAACGCCAAGACCATCACCGACCACATCGCGGTGCTGCGCCCGCACGCCTGGCTGATGCTGGGCCACTGCGCCGGCCTGCGCGATTCGCAGCGCCTGGGCGACTACGTGCTGGCTCACGGCTATGTGCGCGAAGACCACGTGCTGGATGACGACCTGCCCACCTGGGTGCCAGTGCCGGCGCTGGCCGAGGTGCAGGTGGCGCTGGAGCAGGCGGTGGAAGAGGTGGCCGGGCTGTCCGGCTGGGACCTCAAGCGCATCATGCGCACTGGCACCGTGGCCACCATCGACAACCGCAACTGGGAATTGCGCGACCACGTCGAGCTGGTCGAGCGCTTCGCGCAGTCGCGCGCCATCGCGCTGGACATGGAGTCCGCCACCATCGCCGCCAACGGCTTCCGCTTCCGCGTGCCGTACGGCACGCTGCTGTGCGTGTCCGACAAGCCGCTGCATGGCGAACTCAAGCTGCCGGGCATGGCCAGCGCGTTCTACCGCCGCCAGGTCAACCAGCACCTGGAAATCGGCATCCGGGCGCTGGAGCGCTTGCGCGACATGCCGCCTGAGCGGCTGCATTCGCGCAAGTTGCGCACCTTCATGGAAACGGCGTTTCAATAGACCCGTAGCAGGGATATCCGGGGCGGGGACGGATCCTCGCCCGCCTTCGGCCGTTTCGACGGCCGGGGGCAGTTGCGCTATGCTCGCGCGTTGCGTGGAAATCCCACGGCGCCCGGGGGCACAATCCGCGGGGGCTTTTTCGCTCTGAAGGAACACGACTTTGGCATTGATGGAACACGACCCGCACCGCGACGGCGGCAAGAAAGGGACGACGGAACCGTCCGAATTGCGCCGCGCCCTGTCCGCGCGCCACCTGACGATGATCGCGGTGGGCGGCTCCATCGGGACGGGCCTGTTCGTGGCCTCCGGCGCCACCATTGCCCAGGCCGGACCGGGCGGGGCGTTGCTGGGCTATGTGCTGATCGGCGTGATGGTCTATTTCCTGATGACCAGCCTGGGTGAACTGGCCGCCGCGATGCCGGTATCCGGGTCGTTCTCGACCTACGGCGCGCGCTACGTCGAAGACGGCTTCGGCTTCGCGCTGGGCTGGAACTACTGGTACAACTGGGCCGTCACGGTGGCGGTGGACCTGGTGGCCGCGCAGCTGGTGATGGCGTATTGGTTTCCGGACGTGCCGGGGGTGTACTGGAGCGCCTTGTTCCTGGCCATCACCTTCGGCCTGAACGCGCTGTCGGCGCGCGGTTTCGGCGAGGCCGAGTTCTGGTTCGCGCTGATCAAGGTGATCGCGGTGCTGGCGTTCGTCGCCATGGGCGTGATGATGCTGCTGGGCATCATCCGCGGCGGCGAGGATGGCGGCGTGGCCAACTGGACGGTGGGCGACGCGCCGTTTGCCGGCGGTTTCGCGGCGTTGATCGGGGTGGCCATGGTGGTGGGATTTTCGTTCCAGGGCACCGAACTCATCGGCATCGCCGCGGGCGAATCCAAGGACCCGGCGCGCAACCTGCCGCGCGCCGTGCGCCAGGTGTTCTGGCGCATCCTGCTGTTCTACGTGATGGCGATCCTGGTGATCGGCCTGCTGATCCCCTATACCGACCCGCACCTGCTGCGCAACGACGTCACCGACGTCAGCGTCAGTCCGTTCGCGCTGATCTTCGAGCGCGCCGGGCTGCTGGCGGCGGCCTCGATCATGAACGCGGTGGTGCTGACCTCGGTGCTGTCGGCCGGCAATTCCGGCATGTACGCGGCCACCCGCATGCTCTACAGCCTGGCGCGTGACGGCAAGGCGCCGCGTATTTTCGGCCGGGTGGCGCGCAACGGCGTGCCGCTGTGGGCGCTGCTGGCCACCACCGTGGTGGCGGCGCTTTGCTTCTTCTCGTTCATCTTCAGTCCCAAGGCGGTCTATATCTGGCTGCTGAACACCTCGGGCATGACCGGCTTCATCGCCTGGCTGGGCATTGCCATCAGCCATTACCGGTTCCGCCGTGGCTACGTCAAGCAGGGCCGCAACCTGGCCGACCTGCCGTACGTGTCGCCGTTCTTCCCGTTCGGCCCGATCTTCGCTTTCGTGCTGTGCCTGGTCATCACGCTGGGGCAGAACTACCAGGCCTTCCTGGAGCATCGGATCGACTGGGGCGGCGTGGCCGCCACCTATATCGGCATTCCCCTGTTTCTGCTGATCTGGCTGGGCTACCGGCTGGTCAAGGGTTCGCGCTTTGTCAGCTACAAGGACATGACGTTCCCGGACGCCCGGGCGCGCAGCGCCTACCTGGATTCGGCCCTGCGCGGCGAGCCCGCCACGGTCGGGCCGGAGACGGCGACAGCGCCCGGTACCAACGCGCGATGAGAAAAGGCCGCGGAACTCCGCGGCCTTCTTGCATCCGGCCAAGGCCGCCGCAGTGATTGCGGCGGCCTTGGCGTTTGCGGGTCACTCGATGTTCTGCGCCTGTTCCCGCATCTGCTCGATCAGCAGCTTCAGGTCCATGGCGGCGCGGGTGACTTCCATGCTGCCGGCCTTGGAGCCCAGCGTATTGGCCTCGCGGTTCATTTCCTGGAACAGGAAGTCCAGGCGCTTGCCGGCGCTGCCGGCGTTTTTCTTGCCTTCGGCCTTGCCGCCGCCATCGGTCAGCAGGTGACGCAGCTCCGCCACGTGCGAGCGCAGGCGCGACAGTTCCTCGGCGACGTCGATACGCAGCGCGAACAGGTTGGCTTCCTGCGACAGCCGCTCGGACAATTCGGCGCCCGAGATATGGGTGAAACCGCCGGGGAAGGCCGTTTCCACGCTTTCGCGCAGCTTGGCGGCGAGCTTGTCGCGGTGGTCGGCCAGCAGCTGGGGCAGGTGGTTCTGCACCAGGTCGACGATGCCGGCCACGCCATCGGCGCAATCGCGCATCATGCCGGCCAGGCGTTCGCCTTCGCGCGCGCGGCCTTCCTGCAGCTGCTTGAGCGCTTCCTGGGCGGCCTGCATGCAGGCCGCGCCCCAGACCTGCGGGTCGAGCGCGTCGTTGGCGCGCTGGCCGGGCCAGTTGAACAGCTCGACCAGTCGAGGCGCCGCGATGTCGGGCAGGACGCGGCGCGCGGCCTGCAGTTGTTCGGCCAGGGTTTCGAGCCAGGCGGGGTCCAGCTTGGACAGGTCGGCGCTGACGTTGCGGGTGTAGGACACGCGGATCTCGACCTTGCCGCGCGCCAGCTGCGCCGTCAGCAGTTCGCGCAGCGGCGTCTCGACGTGGCGCAGCTCGTCGGGCAGGCGGAAATAGAGGTCGAGGAAGCGGCTGTTGACGCTGCGCAGTTCCAGCGCCAGCGTGCCTTGTTCCAGGTCTGCCCGGGCGTTGCCGAAGGCGGTCATGCTGCGAATCATGGTGTCGATATCCTGTTGCTTGTTTTGGATCGGGCCGCGCCGGTTCCGCCGGTCCGCCGTGCGCGGACCCGGGCGGGTATATGCAGCCCGTGTATCGCGGCAGGATACTCCAAACCCGGCCGGGGCATCGATTCCAGCCCGTACAATGCCGCCAACCGAATCTGATTGGAGCCTTGTCATGACCACTGCCACCGCCATTGCGCGCCCGTCGGGCCGCGCCGTCGACGAACTGCGGCCGTTCAGCCTGGCGCGCGGTTTCACGCGCTACGCCGAAGGGTCGGTGCTGGTGAAGGCCGGCAACACCCACGTGCTGTGCACGGCCAGCGTGCTGGAAAAGGTGCCGCCATTCCTCAAGGGCAAGGGCGAGGGCTGGGTCACGGCCGAGTACGGCATGCTGCCGCGCGCTACCCACACCCGCGGCGACCGCGAGGCCGCGCGCGGCAAGCAGAGCGGCCGTACCCAGGAGATCCAGCGCCTGATCGGCCGCAGCCTGCGCGCCGTGTTCGACATGCGGGCGCTGGGCGAGCGCACGCTGCACCTGGATTGCGACGTGCTGCAGGCCGACGGCGGCACGCGCTGCGCCAGCATCACCGGCGCCTGGGTGGCCGCGTCCGACGCGGTGGCGCTGCTGATGCAACGCGGCGACCTGGCCGTGAACCCGATCCGCGACGCGGTGGCGGCGGTGTCGGTCGGGTTGGTGCAGGGCCGCCCGGTGCTGGACCTGGACTATGAGGAAGACTCGGCCTGCGACGCCGACGTCAACGTCATCATGACGGGCGGCGGCGCCTTCGTGGAAGTGCAGGGCACGGGCGAGGGCGCGACCTTCACGCGCGCCGAACTGGACGCGATGCTGGGCCTGGCCGAGACCGGCATCGCCGGCTTGGTGCGGGCGCAGCGGGTGGCGCTGGCGTAAGCGGCGGGGGACGCTTCGGCTCGGGCATGCATCGCGGCCCGGGGCGGAAATGGCGCCGCGCGCGCCAAACAGAACGGGATCACGGCCGAGCGCGGCGTGATCCCGTTTTTGGTTTGCCGGCGCTCGCGCCGCGGGCGCGCGGGGCCTCAGGGCAGCAGAACGCCCACCTTGCCGGCCCGCTCCAGGTCCCAGATCGCTTTGATCAGGCCGCGCAGCTCGGCCTCGGTGGCGGCGTCGGCATAGCGGCCCAGGCTCAGCGTCTTGGTTTCGATCTCGTCGCGCGACAGGGTGTTGCCGGGATCGCCCTTGGGTTCGTCGACGCGGCCGTGCAGCACGCGGCCGTCGCGCGTATGCACCGTGACCTTGCCGATCCAGCGCTGCGGATAGGCGCCGTCGACTTCCGGATCCAGTTCCATCGTGACCCGGCCTCGGAAGTCGGCCACCGCCGGATCGTCCAGCGCGGCGTCGAATTCCGGCAGGCCGGCGCGGCCCTGGCGCGCGATCAGGCCCAGTACCGTGCCCATCGAGAACTTGGACTGGTGCACCGTGCGCGGATCGACCACCGGCCCCAGCACGTCGATGGCGCCCTGGTGCACGTGCGCCACCACGCGCGCGATATCGCTTTCGGCCAGCTTGTGTTCGCGCAGCACCTGTTGCAGCGCGTCCGCCGCCGGATGGGTGTGCCGGCACGATGCATGGAACTTGAACGAGGTTTCGGCCAGCGCCCAGCGCGTGCCAAGGCGGTCGGTCAGGCGGGCCGGGTCGGCGTCGCTCGACATGCCGGCGGCCATGCCCTGCGGCCCTTCGAGGATGTGGCGCGCGCCGGTGAAACCTTCCTGCGCCAGATAGGCCGCGGCGATGCCGTTGGCGGCGGCGCGGGCGGTATGCAGTTGTTTGGAATCGGCGGCGTCGCGCAGGAATTCCCACAGGCCGGCGGCCTGGGTGCCGGCCGAGCCAAAGGCGTCCAGCATGGCGGCGGGCGACAGGCCCAGCAGGCGGCCGGTGGCCGCGGCGGCGGCCAGCGTGCCGGCGGTGCCGGTGGTATGGAAGATCTTGTAGTGCGAGCGGCCCAGGAATTCGCCGACGCGAATGCCGACTTCGTAGCCGGCCACGGCGGCCACCAGCAGGTCGCGGCCGGAACGGCCCAGCGCCTGGGCCACCGCCAGCACCGGCGGGAACACCACGGCCGCGGGGTGGAACACCGACCCGTTGTGCACGTCGTCCTGCTCGACCACGTGGGCGGCGGCGGCATTGACCATGGCGGCGAACACCGGCGAGGTGCGGCGCCGGTTGATCAGGATCTCGCTGGGGCCGTCCGCCGGCCCCATGGCGGCGGCGTAGCGGTCGATGGCCTGCACCGGGCGCGACGCGGCGCCCGCCAGGATCGAAGCCAGGCAGTCCAGCAACAGGTCTTCGGCGCGGCGCAGCACCGGGGCGGGGATGTCCTCGAAGCGCAGGTTGGCGGCGAAGGCGGCGAGGGTGGCGCTGGGGTGGGAGGTGTCGGGGGTCATGGTCAGAAGGAGCGCGGCAGGCCCAGGATGTGTTCGGCGACGTAGGACAGGATCAGGTTGGTCGAGATCGGCGCGACCTGATAAAGGCGGGTCTCGCGGAACTTGCGCTCGACGTCGTATTCGGTGGCGAAGCCGAAGCCACCGTGGAACTGCAGGCAGGCGTTGGCGGCCTCCCAGGACGCGTCGGCGGCCAGCAGCTTGGCCATGTTGGCCTGGGCGCCGCAGGGCTCGTGGGCGTCGAACAGGCGGCAGGCCTCGTAGCGCATCAGGCTGGCGGCCTCGACGTTGATGTGGGCGCGGGCGATAGGGAACTGCACGCCCTGGTTCTGGCCGATGGGGCGGCCGAACACCATGCGCTCCTTGGCGTAGGCGGTGACCTTGTCGACGAACCAGTAGCCGTCGCCGATGCACTCGGCAGCGATCAGGGTGCGCTCGGCGTTCAGGCCGTCCAGGATGTACTTGAAACCCTTGCCTTCCTCGCCGATCAGGTTGTCGGCCGGAATCTCCAGGTTGTCGAAGAACAGCTCGTTGGTCTCGTGGTTGACCATGTTGGGAATGGGGCGGATCGACATGCCGTGCTTGACCGCCTCGTGCAGGTCCACCAGGAAGATCGACATGCCCTCGGACTTGCGCGTGACCTGGTCCAGCGGCGTGGTGCGGGCCAGCAGGATCATCAGGTCGGAATGCTGCACCCGCGAGATCCAGACCTTCTGGCCGTTGATGACGTAGCGGTCGCCGCGGCGCACGGCGGTGGTCTTGATCTTGGTGGTGTCGGTGCCGGTGGTGGGCTCGGTCACGCCCATCGACTGCAGGCGCAGCTCGCCGGCGGCGATGCGCGGCAGGTATTCGCGCTTCTGCGCCTCGGAGCCGTGCCGCAGCAGGGTGCCCATGTTGTACATCTGGCCGTGGCAGGCGCCGGAGTTGCCGCCGCTGCGGTTGATTTCTTCCATGATGACCGAGGCTTCGGTCAGGCCCAGGCCGGAGCCGCCGTACTCCTGGGGAATCAGCGCCGCCAGCCAGCCGGCTTCGGTCAGGGCGCGCACGAAGGCGTCGGGGTAGCCGCGTTCTTCATCGACCTTGCGGAAGTATTCGGCGGGGAATTGGGCGCACAGGTCGCGGACGGCTTCGCGGATGTCCTGGTAGGCGTGGGAGGCTTGAGGCATGGGGTGGGCTGCGATGTCGACAATGAAATGGAATTCGGGACAGGATCGAATGTGCCGCAAGGCGCCGCGCCTGCCAATTCACAATTCATTAATACCGGGTTCCTGTTCGCAAAAGCGCATTTGTGTGACGGCCGTTCGTCATGTGGCGGGCGGGGTTGTGTCAAGAAATTGCCAAACTGCATCTCCATAATCGCCGGGATACGCCCAGGTGGCGATGCAACAGACGGATGGATATGCGGAAAAATCTTAGGGTGACGACGGCGGTTTCCGCCATTCTCGCGGTGTTCGTGGCGCTGTTCGCGCTGGCGGCGGCGGCCGGCATCCATGTGCTGCGCGAGAACCGCGCCGACATCGAGGCGCTGGGCCGGGGCAGCATCGAGCGCGCCAGCGACCTGTCGGACATGACGAGCCGCCTGTTCCAGGCGCGCGCCGCGCTGACCGATGCCAAGACCGCCATGGAGGGCGGGCTGGAAGAGGCCCGCGACCAGTCGCTGAACCACGCCGACGCGCTGCTCAAGCAGGCCGCCGCCAGCCTGGCGCGGCTGCGCGCCAATCCCGACACCAGCGCCGAGGGCGCGCCGTTGTTCGACCAGGCGCTGGCGGCCTATGCCGCTTTCGCCGACCAGACGCTGGCGCCCATGTTCAAGGCCATCAAGGGCTGGAACGGCATCGAGGTGAATCGATTGGTCGACAAGGTGTTGCCGGCATCCGGCTCGGCCTACGTGAAGCAGGCTGACGCCTACCAGGCCTACGCCCGCCAGCAGGGCCAGGCCGCGGTGGCCGGCGCCAGCCAGACCATGCAGCGCGTGACCGTGGTGGCCGCCGCGGTGCTGGGCTTCGTGCTGGTGCTGGCGGTACTGATCCGGCTGGGCTTTCGCCGCCGCATCCTGCGGCCGCTGAACGAGGCCGGCGCGCATTTCGACCGCATCGCCGACGGCGACCTGACCGGCCACATCGCCGTCCATGGCGACAACGAGATCGGCGTGCTGTATTCGGCCATGCGCCGCATGCAGACCGGCCTGTCGGCGGCGGTGGCGTCGGTGCGCCATGGCGTCGAGGAGATCCATACGGGCTCGGGCGAGATCGCGGCCGGCGGCGCCGACATGTCGGACCGCACCGCGCGCCAGGCCGGCTCGCTGCAGGAAGCGGCGGCCAACATGACGCAGCTGGCGCATACGGTGCAGATGACCGCCGGCAATGCCGACCTGGCCAGCCGCCAGGCGCTCAGCGCGACCCAGCTGGCCCGGCATGGCGGTCAGGCCGTGCAGGAGGTCGTGGCCAGCATGCAGGGTATTGCCGACAGCGCGCGCCGCATCGGTGAAATCGTGGGGGTGGTGGACAGCATCGCCTTCCAGACCAACATCCTGGCATTGAATGCGGCGGTGGAAGCCGCGCGCGCCGGCGAGCAGGGCAAGGGCTTCGCGGTGGTGGCGGGAGAGGTGCGCTCGCTGGCCCAGCGCAGCGCCCAGGCGGCCAAGGAAATCAAGGGCTTGATCGAGGATTCGGCCGCGCGCGTCGAGGCCGGCGTGCGCCAGGTCAACCTGGCCGGCGACACCATGCGCGACATGCTGGCCTCGGTCGATCGCGTGACTCAGATCGTGGCGGAAATCTCCAGCGCCACCGCCGAGCAGGCCGCCGGCATCGCCTCGGTCAATGACGCCGTCGCCGATATCGAGCGCGCCACGCAGGAAAACGCCGCGATGGTGGAGCAGACCGCGGCCGCCGCCGCCGCGCTGGAACAGCAGGCCGAGGGCCTGCAGCGCGCGGTCTCGGTGTTCCAGATCGCCCCGGACGCGGCCGGGCAGCAGGTGTCAGGGGCCGAGTTGCGGCAGGGTGGCGCCGCGATAGCGCTCGCTCACCAGCGACAGGTTCCCATGCTTGACCTTGTGCTTGACATGGGCGGCGGCCGACGCGATGTCCTCCGGGCGGATGCGCTCGCATAGCGACGGGGTGACGGTCAGCGCGCCGACTCCCAGTGTGACGAACGGGAAGAAGCGCGGCACGCCGTAGCGGTCCTCGGCCTCGATGCCGCCGTTGCGGCGGCCTTTGTCGTCGTACAGGTCGATGGCGCGCTCGTTGAATTCGGCGATGACGCGCTGGATGCGTTCGTTCCAGTCGGGGCTGCGCAGCAGCACCACGAAGTCGTCGCCGCCGACGTGGCCGACGAAATCGCGCAGCGGATCGCAGTGGCGCTTGATGACGTCGGCGGTCAGCATGATCATGTCGTCGCCGCGCCAGTAGCCATAGACGTCGTTGAACGGCTTGAAGTTGTTCAGGTCGCCATAGCAGATGGTGAAATCGGCGGCGTCCTCCAGCAGCGTGGCGATGTGCCGGCTGATGGGGATGTTGCCTGGCAATGACGTCAGCGGATTGGCGTAGCGCGCGGCCTCGATGCGCATCTCGGTCACCGACCGCACCAGCGTTTCGCCGGTGGCCAGGCCGTCGTAGCGGCCGTCGCGGGTGATGATGAGGCCGTCCATCAGGTAGCGCTGGTCTTCCGAGATCAACACGTGGCTCAACTGGTCGATCGACACGTCCAGGTCAACCAGCACCGGCTCGCCGTTCATGAAGGTCGAGCAGGCGTCGCGGCCGAACAGCTCGCGGGTGTAGCGCTGCGCATAGTGTTCAGAAAAATCGCGGCGGTTGATGATGCCCACCGGCCGGTTGTCGCCGTCGACCACGGCCACCGCGTGCAGGCTCTTGTGTTCGATGAAGAGGCGGTGCACGTCGTCATTGGTGTGCTTGTTCAGCAGCGCGGCCGGGGCCTCGACCCGCAGGCTGGCGGCGGTGCCGCCCGTCGAACGCTGCGACAGCGGGGCGGGCGCGCGCACCCGCAGCGAGTCGCGCAGCGGCGGGGTCAATTCGGTCAGCAGGGTTTCGTCGGGGCGCCCCAGCAGCCAGCCCTGGGCGTAGCGGATCTCCAGGTCGCGAACCACCGCCAGGTCCTCGGCGGTCTCGATGCCCTCGGCCACGATGGCCGTGCCCAGGTACTGCGCCACCTTGAGGATGGCGCGCACCATGTTCTGCTTGCGATCGTCGTGGCCGATGCCGTTGAAGAAGTAGCGGTCGATCTTGACCAGGTCGGGCTGCATCTCGGCCCACAGCTGCAGGTTCGAATTGCCGACGCCGTAGTCGTCCAGCGCGATGCGCATGCCGTATTCGCGCAGGCAGGCGAAGGCGCTGCCCAGCGTCGACATGTGTTCGGACAGCGGGTCCTGCTCGGTCAGCTCGACGATGATGTTGGACGGCGCCAGCGTGCAATCCTTGAGCAGCCGCAGCGGCATTTCGTCGCCCCACAGCGTCCAGTAGTGGATCAGCGCCGAACCCGACAGGTTCAGGAACAGCTTGCCGGCGGCCGCGTTCTGGTGGAAGCCCTGGGCGCCGGCGCGGAAGCTGGCCAGCTCCAGTTGCGGATGCAGGCCCTGGCGGCGGGCCTCGGCGAACAGGGCGTCGGGAAAGTGCAGGGTGGTATCGACCGGACCGCGGATCAGGCTCTCATGGCCGTAGATGCGGCTGTGCGACAGGTCGATCACCGGTTGAAAACGGGGGCGCAACAGCCGCTCGCGCAGGATGCCCGCCAGGCTGACCGGGGCGGGCGCGGCGGCGCCGGTGGAGAGGGCAGGCGCGCTGGCCGCGACCGGCCGGGGCAAAGCGTGACGTGGGTTCATCGCCGGAGCGTTCAGATACGATCAGTGACAAGATTGATCATATTGACAATGAAATATGTCGGTGTTGTTTCGCGCCCCGCGGCCGTTGCGCCCCGGCATCGGCGCCGCGCCCTATACAATTTGCGCCATGACCTCCCCCAAGATTCCCGATTCCCTGCGCCGCGTCGTGCTGGCCTCCAACAACCCCGGCAAGCTGCGCGAGTTTTCCGCCTTGTTCGCGCCGCTCGGCATCGAGCTGGTGCCTCAGGGCGAACTCGGCGTGCCCGAGGCCGAGGAGCCTCACGTTACGTTCGTCGAAAATGCCTTGACCAAGGCGCGCCACGCCAGCCGCCTGACCGGTCTGCCGGCGCTGGCCGATGATTCCGGGCTGTGCGTGGCCGCGCTGGACGGCGCGCCGGGCGTGTATTCGGCCCGTTACGCCAAGATGCATGGCGGCGAAAAATCCGACCAGGCCAACAACACGCTGCTGGTCCGCAACCTGGCCACGGCCAGCGATCGCAGCGCCTGCTACGTGGCGGTGCTGGCGCTGGTGCGCGGCGAGAACGACCCGCGTCCCCTGATCGGCGAGGGCCTGTGGCAGGGCGAGATCATCGACCAGCCGGAAGGCGCCAACGGCTTCGGCTACGATCCGCACTTCTACCTGCCCGACCAGGGCTTGACGGCCGCCGCGCTCGAGCCGGAGGAAAAGAACCGCGTCAGCCATCGCGCCCGCGCCTTGCGCGAACTGTTGAGCAAGCTGAACCAGGCCTGACCCGGGGCGCGCCCGCGCCGCCTCCAGGAACACCGAATGTCCATCACCATCCCCATCCGCTCCGAAATGGGCGCGGCCCGCTCGCGCCTGGTGACGCCGGCCGGCGCCACCCTGACCAGCCTGCCGCCGCTGTCGGTCTACGTGCACGTGCCGTGGTGCGTGCGCAAGTGCCCGTACTGTGATTTCAATTCGCACGCGGCGCCCGGCGGCGAGATTCCCGAACGCGCCTACCTGGACGCGTTGCGCAGCGACCTGGAACAGGCGCTGCCGTCGATCTGGGGCCGGCAGGTGGTCTCGGTGTTCATCGGCGGCGGCACCCCCAGCCTGTTGTCGGCCGCCGGCCTGGACGAACTGCTGGCGATGCTGCGCGCCTGTCTGAACGTGTGGCCCGACGCGGAAATCACCATGGAGGCCAACCCCGGCACCGCCGAGGCCGACCGGTTCCGCGACTACGCCGCCAGTGGCGTGACGCGCTTTTCGCTGGGCATCCAGAGTTTCGACGACGCCCAATTGAAGAAGCTGGGCCGCATCCACGACTCGGCGCAGGCCCGCGCGGCCATCGAGATGGCCCAGCGCGCCGCGCCACGGGTCAACCTGGACATGATGTTCGCGCTGCCGGGCCAGACCCTGGACGCGTGCGTGGCCGACCTGCGCCAGGCCGTCGGCTTCGGCACCGAGCACCTGTCGCTCTATCACCTGACGATGGAGCCCAACACGGTATTCGCCAAGTTCCCGCCCGAGGACCTGCCCGACGACGACACCAGCGCCGCCATGCAGGACGCGGTCGAGGCCGAGCTGGCGGCCGCCGGCCTGGCGCGCTACGAGGTCTCGGCCTACGCCCGGCCGGGCGCGCGCTGCCGCCACAACCTGAACTATTGGGAGTTCGGCGACTACCTCGGCCTGGGGCCGGGCGCGCACGGCAAACTGTCGTTCCATGACCGCATCGTGCGCGAGGCGCGCTTGCGCAGCCCGGAATCCTGGATGCGCGCGGCCGCCGCCCGCGACGGCAGCCACCTGGCCGAGAGCCGCCAGGTCGGCCCGGACGAGCTGCCGTTCGAGTTCATGCTCAATGCCCTGCGCCTGAAGGACGGGGTGGCCACCACCTTGTTCAACGAGCGCACCGGCTTGTCGCTGGCCGCCATTGCGCACCAATTGGAGGCAGCGTCCGGCAAGGGCCTGCTGGACGCCGATCCCACCCGGTTGCGGGCCACGCCCCTGGGCTGGCGCTTCCTGAATGACCTGCAGGAAATGTTCCTGTAGCAATAAAGCACCATGATGGGGCATTCATGCCCCATCTTTTGCACCAGATTGGTGCTACATTTTCCTATCGACTTGCCTCTGCCCCCGGGCAATCCCGGGGGTGAAACCTGGCACGCTTATTGCTTCCCTCTTTTATGCCAGTCGAGCGGCACAGCCCTCGACCCTTTTATCTAATGGAGATGACATGGCAAGCCCGAAAGACGTCCTGAAACAGATCGCCGACAACGAAGTCAAATTCGTGGATTTCCGCTTTACCGATACGGTTGGCCGCGAGCACCACGTGTCGGTGCCCACTTCCGCTATCGATGAAGACAAGCTGGAAAGCGGGCAGGCTTTCGACGGTTCGTCGATCCCGGGCTGGAAGGGCATCGAAGCCTCCGACATGCTGCTCATCCCCGACCTGTCGACCGCCAACCTGGATCCGTTCCGCGAAGAGCCGACCCTGATCCTGTCGTGCGACGTGGTCGAACCGTCGGACCTGAAGGGCTATGACCGCGACCCGCGTTCGCTGGCCAAGCGCGCCGAAGCCTACCTGAAGGCCTCGGGCCTGGGCGACACCGCCTACTTCGGTCCGGAACCCGAATTCTTCGTGTTCGACGGCGTGACCTGGAACACCGACATGTCGGGCACCTTCGTCAAGATCAAGTCGGAAGAGGCCTCCTGGTCCACCGGCCTGGAATTCGAAGGCGGCAACACCGGCCACCGTCCCGCGGTCAAGGGCGGCTACTTCCCCGTTCCCCCGGTCGACTCGTTCCAGGACATGCGTTCGGAAATGTGCCTGCTGATGGAACAGATGGGCGTGCCGGTCGAAGTGCACCACCATGAAGTGGCCGGCGCCGGCCAGCTGGAAATCGGCACCAAGTTCAGCACCCTGGTGCAACGCGCCGACTGGACCCAGATCGTCAAGTACATCGTGCACAACGTGGCCCATGCCTACGGCAAGACCGCCACCTTCATGCCCAAGCCGGTCGTCGGCGACAACGGTTCCGGCATGCACGTGCACCAGTCGATCTGGAAGGACGGCCAGAACCTGTTCGCGGGCAACGGCTACGCCGGCCTGTCGGAATTCGCGCTGTACTACATCGGCGGCATCATCAAGCACGCCCGCGCCCTGAACGCCATCACCAACCCGGGCACCAACTCGTACAAGCGCCTGGTCCCGCACTACGAAGCCCCGGTCAAGCTGGCCTACTCGGCCCGCAACCGTTCGGCCTCGATCCGCATCCCGTACGTGGGCAACCCGAAGGGCCGCCGCGTCGAAGCGCGCTTCCCGGACCCCCTGGCCAACCCGTACCTGGCCTTCTCGGCCCTGATGATGGCCGGCCTGGACGGCGTGCAGAACAAGATTCACCCCGGCGATCCGGCCGACAAGAATCTGTACGACCTGCCGCCGGAAGAAGACGCGAAGATCCCGACCGTGTGCTCCTCGCTGGAGCAGGCGCTGGAAGCGCTGGACAACGACCGCGAGTTCCTGACCCGTGGCGGCGTGTTCAGCAACGACATGCTCAACGCCTACATCGACCTGAAGATGGCCGATGTGAACCGTCTGCGCATGACCACGCACCCGGTCGAATTCGACATGTACTACAGCCTCTGATCCCAGGGGCCGTGGCTGGGGGAGCGCGATGATGTAGGCAGAAACCAGGGCCGACACCACGCGCACCGCCAGGTCGCCGACCGACAGCCTGTCCCGCCGGCCCCGCGCCGGCGGGCAGGGCAGCGCGCACAAGCGCCACCGGACCGGTGTGCCGATTTCCCCCTTGTAGTCATTCGGGTACGTTGAAAATGAATGTAGAAGCTCTCGATCTGCTTGCCACGTCCGTTTTCCTGGTCAACGAACGCGGGCACATCGAATATGCCAATGCGGCCGCCGAGGATCTTTTCGGCCGTTCCCGCAAGCAGTTGTGCGGCCATTCCGCCGCCACGCTGTTCGACACTCCGGAAAACATCCAATCGTCCATCGACCGCGCCGCGGCCGGCAGATATGCCGACGTCAGGCAGCTGGCCTCATTGCGCCGCGCCGCCGAATCGGTGGAAGTGGCCGTGACCACGGTGGGACTGAGCGGCCAACGCTGGCCCGCCCTGATCGAGACCCGCGAGATCGAGCAGCGCGTGCTTGCCGACCGCAACCATCGCCTGGTCGACGAGATCGAGGCGCATCGCGAACTGCTGCGCAACCTCGCGCACGAAGTCAAGAATCCCCTGGGCGGCCTGCGCGGCGCCGCGCAGTTGCTGGAAGCCGAGTTGCCGAGCGCGGCGCTGGCCGAGTACACCCAGGTCATCATTTCCGAAGCCGACCGCCTGCAGGCGCTGGTGGACCGCCTGAGCGGCCCGCAACGCGTGCCGCTGAACGCGCGGCCGGTGAACATCCACGAGATCTGCGAGCGCGTCTGCGCCCTGATCCAGGCCGAATTCCGCAACGACGTCACGCTGGTGCGCGACTATGACGCGTCCATGCCCGACCTGAAAGGCGACGCCGCCCGGCTGATGCAGGCGGTCCTGAACGTGGCCCGCAACGCCGCGCAGGAACTGGTCGCGCGGCCCCAGGCGCCCGGGCTGGAGCCCGGCGTCGTCACGCTGCGCACCCGCGTCGCGCGGCAGGTCATGCTGGCGCACCGTCAGCATCGCCTGGCGCTGGAGCTGTCCATCATCGATAACGGTCCGGGCGTGCCGGAGCATATCCGCGACCGCATTTTCCATCCCCTGGTCACCGCCCGCGCCGGCGGGACCGGACTGGGCCTGAGCCTGGCCCAGGATTTCGTGCAGCAGCACGGAGGCATCATCGAATTTGAATCCCGACCCGGGCGCACCGAATTTCGCCTGGTCCTACCGATGGAGCCCGCACTCTGATGAAACCCGTATGGATCGTCGACGACGACCAGGCCATCCGCTGGGTCCTCGAAAAGGCCCTGGCCCGCGCCGGAGTCCCCACCCGTAGTTTCTCCCAGGCCGCCGACGTGCTCGATGCGCTGGCGCACGACACGCCCGTCGCCCTGGTTTCCGATATCCGCATGCCCGGCGGCAACGGTCTTGAATTGCTGCGCCAGCTGAAAGAACGCCATCCCGGCCTGCCGGTCATCGTCATGACCGCGTTCGCTGACCTGGACAGCACCGTGTCCGCCTTTCAGGGCGGCGCTTTCGACTACCTGGCCAAGCCTTTCGACGTGAACGAGGCGGTGGCGCTGATCCAGCGCGCCATGCAGGAATCGGCCCAGCCCGAAAGCCCCGAAGGGCAGGGCGAGGCCCAGAACAACGAACGCTGGATGATGACGCAGTCGTCCTCCACCGCCATGCAGGAAGTGTTCCGCGCCATCGGCCGGCTGGCGCAGTCCAAGGTCACCGTGCTGATCACCGGCGAATCCGGCACCGGCAAGGAACTGGTGGCGCGCGCGCTGCACGGCCATGGCGTGCGCGCCAGCGGCCCGTTCGTGGCCCTGAACGCCGCCGCCATCCCGCGCGACCTGCTGGAAGCCGAACTGTTCGGCCACGAGCGCGGCGCCTTCACCGGCGCCAACACGCTGCGCCGCGGCCGCTTCGAGGAAGCCCACGGCGGCACGCTGTTCCTGGACGAAATCGGCGACATGCCGATCGAACTGCAGACCCGCCTGTTGCGGGTGCTGGCCGAGGGCAGCTTTTACCGCGTCGGCGGCGCCCAGCCGGTGCGGGTCGACGTGCGCATCGTCGCCGCCACCCACCAGCCGCTGGAACAGCGGGTCGAGCAGGGGCTGTTCCGCGAAGACCTGTTCCACCGCCTGAACGTCATCCGGCTGCGCCTGCCGCCGCTGCGCGAACGGGTCGAGGATATCCCGGCGCTCGCCAACCACTTCCTCGCCGCCAGCGCCCGCGCGCTGGGCGTGCCGGTCAAGCGCCTGACCCCGGAAGCGCTGGCGGTGCTGACCAAGTTCGACTTCCCCGGCAACGTGCGCCAACTGGAGAACTTCTGCCATTGGCTCACCGTCATGGCGCCGGGCCAGACCGTTGAACGCGCCGATCTGCCGCCCGAGATCCGCGCCATGGAACACGCGCCCGCAGCCGGCACGGTTTCGCCCCGTCCGCCGGCTGGCAGTCCCGTGCCCGCTATCGGCACCGTGGTCCAGCACGCGCCATCCATCGTGCCCACGGACGACGGCGCTCCGCGCAACTGGCAGGACTCGCTGCTGCGGGACGCCCAGTACCGCCTCGAACGCGGCGAACCGGCCGTCATGGCCACCCTGACGCGCCAGTTCGAGAAGATCCTGCTGCAAAGCGCCCTGGACGCCAGCCGCGGCCGCCGCGTCGAAGCGGCCTCGCGCCTGGGCATCGGCCGCAACACCATCACCCGCAAGCTGCGCGAACTCGGCATCGAGGACGAGTAGGGCGCGTCTGCCTGGAACACGCGGGCGGCTTCGCGCCGTCCGCGTGACGTCCCGCCGCGCAGACGGCATGCTCACGCCATGCCGAGCAGCCCTTCGCAAAGGCGCGGCGACTTCAATTTCTGCAGCCACCACTTCAACGCTTCGCCCGGCGCTTCCGCCCGCCACGCATACGCCACGTGCTCGGTCAGCGACATGCCCTCGTCGGTATCGCAGATCACCAGCACGCCCTGCGCCAGATAGGGCGCCGCCAGCGTCAGCGGCAGGTAGCCGCATCCCAATCCCCGGATCTGTGCCTCGATCTTGGCCTGCATCGTCGGCATCACCAGCGTCGGCTGCTCGGCCAGGATGCCGCGCGACTGCGGCGGCAGGTTGCGCGAGGTATCGGCCACCACCACCGCGCAATAGCGCGTGATGTCGGCGCGGCTCAGCGGCTGCGGCGCCGACGCCAGCGGATGGTGCGCCGCCACGCAGAAGCCGAACTGCGCCTGGCCCATCGTCACCGAGCGGTAGGGGCCGGTGGGTTCGCCCGCCGCGCCCGCGCCGATCACCAGGTCGGCGCGATTCGAGGTCAGCGCGTCCCAGTTGCCGCTCAGCACCTCGGTCGAAAAGCGCAGCGTGGTCGCGCTGCCCAGCGCCTGGAACTCTTCAACCAGGTCGTACAGCGGCCGCCACGGCAGCACCGCGCTCACGGCGATGCGCAGTTCCACCTCCCAGCCCGTCGCGATACGCTTGACCCGGCAGGCCAGGTCGTCCAGCGACTGCAGCACGTGGCGCCCGTCCTTGAGCAGCGCCTCGCCTGCCGGCGTCAGCAGCGCCCGGTGGCCCGAGCGGTCGAACAGCAGCACGTCCAGCCCATCCTCCAGCTTGCGGATCGCGTAGGTCACGGCGGAGGGCACCTTGTCCAGTTCGCGCGCCGCCTTGGCGAAGCTGCCATGGCGCGCGATCGCATCCACCAGGACGAGCAATTCGGGGGTGATCGGCTGCATCGGCGCGCTCCGGCAAGTTTCGTTCAAATAATTTGAATGGTTTCTTCAAATCATAGCGTCAAATCGGCCTTCAGGTACGCGCACAATGTCACTCATGCCGGTTGAGCAGTGAGGCTTTCAGCAATACCGCGAGACAAGCCGGTCACCGCAAGACCATTCACTTATTTGAAACAGGGAGTCCACTATGCTTACCCTTCGCCGTAGCGCCGAACGCGGTCACGCCAACCACGGGTGGCTCGATTCGTTCCACACCTTTTCGTTCGCCAACTACTACGACCCGGCCCATATGGGTTTCGGCGCGCTGCGCGTGATCAATGACGACCGCATCGCCGCCGGCCGCGGTTTCGGCACCCACGGCCACCGCGACATGGAGATCATCACCTACGTGCTGGACGGCGCCATTGCGCACAAGGACAGCATGGGCAGCGGCTCCACCATCCAGCCCGGCAACGTGCAGCGGATGAGCGCCGGCCGCGGTGTGATGCACTCCGAGTTCAACCCGCGCGCCGACAAGGAAACGCACATGCTGCAGATCTGGATCGAGCCGAACGTCACCGGCATCGCGCCGGAGTATGAAGAAAAGGCCTTCACCGACGCCCAAAAGCGCGGCCGTCTGCAAGCCCTGGTGTCGGGCGACGGCGTCGACGGCTCGATGACGATCCATCAGGACGTGCGGCTCTATGCCGGCCTGTTCGACGGCGACGAGTCGGCCACGCTGGAATTGGCTCCCGGCCGCCGTGCCTGGGTGCACGTGGCCCGGGGCAGCCTGACGGTCAACGGCGTGGCGCTGGCGGCCGGCGACGCGGTCGCGATCAGCGATGAAACGCGGGTGGCGCTGTCCGGCGGCGACAACGCCGAGGTGCTGGTGTTCGATCTGGCCTGACGGCCGGCGGCCGGGCGAACCTGACGGTTCGTCCGGCCTTGTTTTCGATACGCGTCGCCCGCCCGACAACGGGCGGCGGCGCGGCAGGCGGTTCAGCAAAGCCCCCCCGGGCCTTAACATGGTCCCGAGACGGCCAACCTACAGGAGTATTCCCATGTCCACTTTGTCCCAAGCCGGCGACAGCCAGATCGAAACCGTGGTGGTGCCGCGCAGCAGCGACCTGGGCGGTTTTGAAGTCCGGCGCGCACTGCCCTCGGCGCAGCGCCGCACCGTCGGCCCGTTCGTCTTCCTGGACCACATGGGCCCGGTGGAATTCACGGCCGGCTCGGGCATCGACGTGCGCCCGCATCCGCACATCGGCCTGTCCACCGTCACCTATCTATACGAAGGCTCGATGGTGCATCGCGACGGCGCCGGCAACACCCAGACCATCCTGCCCGGCGAGGTGAACTGGATGACGGCCGGCCGTGGCATCGTGCACTCCGAACGCTCCTCGCCCGAAAGCCGCCAGGCCGCGCAGCGCCTGGCCGGCCTGCAGATCTGGGTCGGCCTGCCCAAGGCCCACGAGGAAACCGATCCCGGTTTCACCCACTACGGCCTGGATGCCCAGCCGGTGGTTGAGGGCGAGGGGGTGCGCGCGCAGGTCGTGGCCGGCTCGCTGTTCGGCAAGACGTCGCAGGTCAAGACCCATTCGCCGCTGTTCTATGGCGACATGCAGTTGCAGGCCGGCGCCGTCACCGTGCTGCCCGCGGAACACGAAGAGCGCGCCGCCTACCTGGCGATCGGCTCGGTCGAGGTGGACGGGCAGGTGTTCGAGAGCGGCCGCCTGATCGTGTTCGCGCCCGGCCGTCCGGTGCAGATCCGCGCCTGTACCGACGCGCGCTTCGCGGTGCTGGGCGGCGAACCGCTGGAAGGCCCGCGCTTCCTCTGGTGGAATTTCGTCTCCAGCAGCAAGGACCGCATCGAGCAGGCCAAGGAAGACTGGCAGCGCAACCGCTTCGGCCAGACCGTGCCGGGCGACGAGACCGAGTTCATCCCGCTGCCGCCGCCGCGGGCTTGACGCGCCCGGTCGGAGCGCCGGGCGACATGCGCCTGGCGGCTCCGGCCGGTTCGCCGTCTATCCGGCTTTCAACAACTCGAACGCCTCTCCCTTGAACACGCGCGCGGGATCACCCCGTGCCACCTCGTGGTGGAATTGGCGCCGCCGGGCCCGCTCCGTGGCATGCGCGGCCTGCTCATGTTGGACCAGCCGATGCGCGATCAGCAGCGCGGCGATGCGCTTGTTGGCATGCTGGCTGCGCTCGGACTGCACCTTCACGCTGATGCCCGTCGCCACGTGCGTCGCGCGCACCGCGGATTCCGTCTTGTTGACGTGCTGGCCGCCCGGCCCGGATGCGCGCGTCGTTTCGAAGCGTATTTCCGTGTCCTGGCGGATGGCCGGCGGGTCGCAACGCAACGCGCCGATGAACCAGTTCTTGCGCGGGTGGCCAGGGCGATAGGGGCTGGGGCAGATCCACTGGATCGATCCTTCCCAGCACGCGGCCAGGCCACCCGCGCCCGGACCATCGAGGGCCAGCAGCACCGAGCGATAGGTGCCGGCTCGGGCGCCGGTCTCCTGTTCGAGGATATCGATGCCAACGCCGCGCGCCTCGGCCTCGCGCAACAGGTAGGCAAGGGCCTTGGCGACCGCCAGGCAGCACTCATCGGGGCCCTGGGCCGCGGATAACT
The DNA here is from genome assembly GCF_040084795.1 of Achromobacter sp. HNDS-1. Taxonomy (NCBI): domain Bacteria; kingdom Pseudomonadati; phylum Pseudomonadota; class Betaproteobacteria; order Burkholderiales; family Alcaligenaceae; genus Achromobacter; species Achromobacter sp. HNDS-1. The sequence continues at coordinate 26,806 of NZ_CP157584.1, read as the reverse complement.
GTAGCAGCATCATCAGCAGCACTCCCCCCGGGTCTTGTAGGTCAACACCGGGCGCAGCCTGGCCAGCACCGTCAGCAGGCCCGCCTGTTGCAGGCTGGCGATGATGCTGTCCACGGGTTTGTACGCTTCCGGCGCTTCCTCATAGATCAGTTGCTTGTCCTGGCAGATGACATGGCTGCCCAACCGGGTCTTGCTCAGTTGCGCGGGGCTGTAGCGCTTGAACAGCCTGCCCTTGCACTCGCTGCGCATCCACTTGCGGCCCGCGCCGTGCGCCAGCGAGAACAGGCTGGCCTCGCTGGCGATCGGCGCCACCAGATAGCTGAAGTCGCCGCGCGAACCGGGGATGATGACCGGTCCGCCGTCGGACGGGGTCGCGCCCTTGCGGTGCAGCCAGCCCGCTTCTCCGGCGATGACGGCGGGGGTTACCAGGTTGTGGTCGACGTCCAGCACCTGTTCGCCATCCACGCCCCAGCGTGCCAGCATGCGGCGCGCAATGAGGTGGCGATTGGCCTGCGCGAATCGCAACGCGTCATCGTGTTGCGCCAGGTAATCCCGGCATGCGGCGCTGTCCTGCTCGAGGCCGTCATGGCCATGGCGACGGACGTGTTCCTCCAGGATCGAGCGGCCCAGGCCCCGCGAACCGCTGTGCACCAGCAGCAGCAACTTTTTCTCGTCGATGCGCAAGGCCGCCAATGCCTGCGCATCGTGGATTTCGTCGATGCACTGCAGCTCGGCGAAGTGGTTGCCGCCGCCGATGGTGCCCAGCGCCTGCCGATGGCCGACGCCGGCGGGCGCCAGTTCCGACACCAGCGCCTGCCACGAGTCGTCCAGCGGTTCGTCGATGTTGCGCAGCCGCTTGTCGAGCTTGTCGGGCGCGACTTTGCGGCTTTCGAGATGCGTCGACCAGAGCGCCATGCCGCAGCCGATGTCGCCGCCGATCAAGGCCGGATACAGGCGGCCGAGCGAGAAGAACGCGGCGCCCACCGGATAGCCGCGTCCGGGATGCAGGTCCGGCATGCCCGCGACGTGGCGCATGCCGGCGAGCCTGGCGGTGGTATGGAGTTGTTGGATCGCGTTGCCTTCGATCCAGGTGTCGTCCGAGGCGATCAATGTGACGCGCTCGGACAGTGCTTGAATGCAATTGCCCATGGAAAATTCCAGATCAGGTCATGAGGAGGGCTTGCTCTCATTGCGCTCGCGCGCGCCCAGGTCACGCCAACACTCGCCGCGAAAGCGCGGCGGGCGCAGGCGACCCATGGCGAGGCGTTCACAGCGGCCGCGGCCGTGTGGATGCGGTACGGATGAGAGACCCTGTCAGGCAGGTCCGGGCCAAGGCAATGCGAATGGTCTGCCGCCAGGAATGCGGCAAGGAAATTCGAACGTGCTAGACGCGGCCTGCAACGGGGGAAGTCTGTTGTTGCATGGTGCTTTCCTCCTGTGCAGTACGGTGTGTGGGGGTAGGGCGGCGCATCGGGCGCGGCGCCTGGGGGCCGGCGAAGCCGCGACGCAATCAAGGCGCCGCTTGCCGGGAAGTCCGCACTGTATCACCGATCGCGGCGGATTGATCGGCGCACGTGCGAAGAACCGCGATTTCGTTCGTCATGGCGTCTGAATTGCGCCACACAGTATGATGCGCATCCCTAACGTGATAACAATCGGGATGGAGACATCATGCAACGCTTTACCCTGAACGCGCTGCGCGGCCTGGCCGCGCTGGCGCTGATCCATGGCGCCGCTGCCGCCCAGGCCGCCGGCTATCCGGCCAAGCCCATCGTGTTCATCGTGCCGTACACCGCCGGCGGCACCACCGACCTGGTGGCGCGCACCGCCGGCGCGAAAGTGGCCGAGAAACTGGGCCAGCCGGTCATCGTCGAAAACCGTCCGGGCGCCGGCGGCAACATCGGCATGGACGCCGTGGCCAAGGCCGCGCCGGACGGCTACACCATTGGCTTCGGCGCCATCTCCACCAATGCGCTGAATCCCTTCGTCTATCCGTCGATGCCGTTCGATCCGACCAAGGACTTCACCGGCATCAGCATGCTGGGCGCGTCCTCGGTGGTGCTGGAGACCGGCCCGTCGCTCAAGGCGGGCAGCGTCAAGGATCTGGTGGCCTACGCCAAGCAGCATCCGGGCACGGCCTTCGGCACGCCGGGCACCGGCACCTCGATGCACCTGGCCGGCGTCATGTTCGACCAGCTCACCGGCGCCGGCATGCAGCACATTCCCTACAAGGGCAGCGCGCAGGCGCTGAACGACCTGCTGGGCGGACATCTGCCGATCCTGTTCGACAACCTGCCGGCCTCGCTTCCGCACATCAAGTCGGGCAAAGTCCACGCGCTGGCGGTTACCGGCAGCAAGCGCGCGCCTGCCTTGCCGGACGTGCCGACGCTGGCCGAGCTGGGCTATGGCGGGGCGGTGGTGGATCCGTGGTTCGCGGTCTATGGCCCGGCCAAGCTGCCGCCGGAAATCACGGCCGCGTTGAGCGAAGCCTTCCAGGCGGCGCTGGCGATGCCGGATGTCAAGGACAAGCTGGAGCAGGCCGGTTTCATGCCGTATGGCTCGACGCCGGCGGAAGTGGAACGCCTGACCCGCAGCCAGTACGAGTCGTTCAAGGCGCTGTCGCAGAAGGTGAAACTGTCGGCCGACTGATCGGCCGTCGTGGGCGCGGGCCGCGCCGCCGGCCGGACCCGCCGCAATCGCCGGTTCGTCGCGTGCCGCGCCCATGCCCCGGGCGCGGCCCTTGGATCAGCGCCCGCGCGCGAAGACCTGCTCGCGTTGCTCCACCAGCGCTTCGCGGCGGATGAAGTCGCGCACGAAGTCGTCCGTCGGGTGGTGGTGCAGGTTGTAGGGCGTGTCCCACTGGGCGATGCGCCCGGATGCCATGACGCCGATGCGGTCGGCGATGGCGAAGGCCTCGGCCTGGTTGTGGGTCACCAGGATGGCGGTGTGGCCCGTGGTCTTCAGGATCTCGCGCACCTCGAAGGCGAGGCGCTCGCGGGTGTCGACATCCAGGTTGGAAAACGGTTCGTCCAACAGCAGCAGGTCGGGCGAGGGCGCCAGGGCCCGCGCCAGCGCCACGCGCTGCTGCTGCCCGCCGGAGATCTCGTGCGGATAGCTGTTGGCGGCATGCGCCAGGCCGACCAGCGCCAGCATTTCCTCGACGCGGCGGGCGCGCTCGGCGCGCTCCAGGCGGCGCAGGCCGAAGGCCACGTTCTGCGCCACCGACAGGTGCGGGAACAAGGCGTAGTCCTGGAACATCATGCCGACGCGGCGCTTTTCCGGCGCGACCTGCTCGGCGGGCGAGGAGATGACCGCGCCATCGAGCAGGATGCGTCCGGCGCGCACCGGTTCGAAGCCGGCGATGGCGCGCAGCACCGTGGTCTTGCCGCAGCCGGATTCGCCCAGCAGGCAGCCGATGTGGCCGGCCGGCAGGCCCAGCGTCAGGTCCTGCACCACGGGCCGCAGGCCCTTGGGGGTGTCGTAGGCCAGCGAGAGGTGATCGAGTTCAAGCAGATCGGGCACGATGTTCAATGTCCCATTTTCAGATTGGTGCGGGCCAGCAGGATGACGGGCAGCAGGCCGGCCAGCACGATCGCCAGCGCGGCGACCGCGCCTTCCTCGTAGGTGCCGCGGGCCGCTTCGGCGTAGAGCCAGGTGGCGAGCGTGTCGAAATTCATGGGCCGCAGCAGCAGCGTGGCCGGCAATTCCTTCATGGCGTCCACGAACACCAGCAGCGCGCTGGCCGCCAGCGCCGGGCGCAGCAGCGGCAGGTGGACGCGGCGCAGGGTGCCCGCCGAGCTTTCGCCCAACAGCCGCGAGGCCTGTTCCAGCGAGGGCGGGATGCGGGCCAGCCCGGCTTCCAGCGCGCCGGTGGAAATGGCCAGGAAGCGGATGGCGTAGGCGCATACCAGCGCCGCCATCGACCCCATCAGGAACAGGCCGCCGCCGCCAAAGACCTTGGCCACGGCGGTGTCGATCCAGACGAAGGGGGTGAGCAGGCCGATGGCCAGCACGGTGCCGGGCACGGCGTAGCCCAGGCTGGCGACGCGGGCGCAGGCGCGGCCGGGGTTGAAGCCGGCGCTTTCGCGCAGCGTGCGGCCGGCCCAGGCCACGATCAGGCCGCAGAGCAGCGTCACAATGGTGGCGCTGAACGCCACGATCAGCGTGTTGCCCAAGCCGTTGAGCAGTTGGTTGGAAACGCCGCCCACCAGGTGCAGGCGCTTGTAGGTCTCGACCACCAGGTACAGCGCCGGCGCCACGAAGCCGATGATCACGGGAATCCAGCCCAGCACCGCCGCCAGCACGGCGGCCGCGCCGCGCAGCCGCCGCGGCTGCATCGGCCGCATGCGTTGCGTGTTGGCGTAGCGCTGGCGCTTGCGGCCATGGCGTTCGAGCAGGATCAGGCCGATCACGATGGCCAGCATGGTCAGCGCGATCTGCGCCGCGCCGGCCAGGTCCGAGCGCGTGACCCAGGTGGTGTAGACGGAGACGGTCAGCGTCTGCACGCCCAGGAATTCGGACGCGCCGATGTCGTTCAGGGTTTCCAGCAGCGCCAGGCTGACGCCCACCACGATGGCCGGACGGGCCAGCGGTAGCGCCACCCGGAAGAACACGCCATAGCGGCCCGCGCCCAGCGTGCGCGCCGCTTCCAGCAGGCTGGCCGCCTGCGTCATGAACATGACGCGGGTGCTCAGGTAGACATAGGGATACAGCACGAAGCCCAGCACGAAGATCGCGCCTTGTATCGAGCGCAGGTCCGGCAGCCGGAACTGGCGCGGGCTGTCGTAGCCCAGCAGCGCGCGGATGGCGCTCTGGATCGGGCCGATCGGGTGCAGCAGGTCGAGATAGGCGAAGGCGATGATGTAGGTCGGCACCGCCAGCGGCAGCAGCAGCGCCCAGGTCAAGGTGCGCCGCGAGGGGAATTCGTAAGCCGTCACCAGCCAGGCCGAGCCGGTGCCCAGCAGGGTCACCAGCACGCCCACGCCAGCCAGCAGCGCGGCGGTGTTGGCCAGCGCCTGCGGCAACACGTAGGTGGCCAGGTGGCGCCAGTGCGACAGATCGCCGCCCAGCGCCCACCAGACCAGGGTCAGCACCGGCGCCAGCACCGCCAGGCCGATCAGGGCGGCGCCGGCCAGCCAGCCGGCGCCGCGTTCAGCCCAGCGCAAACGCAGTGGCCGGGGCAGGGAATCTGTATGCATGCTTCACAAGGGTTACTGCGGGGAAGGCGCTGCGCGGGCGGCGCCTGTAGTAGCGTCAAGGCCTGCCGTCGCGCGTCCCGGGAGTTTTCCGGGCGAGCAAGGGCAGGCCTGAGTGCCGCGAGACGGCGCCGGCGGGCGCCGCCTTGCCGCGTTTAGTTGTCGAAACCGACCTTGTCCACCAGCTCGCTGGCTTGCTTGCGGTACTTGGCGATCTCGGTCAGGGGCAGGGGATCGACCTTCAGTTCGCCGAAGCTGGCGATGACCGGGTCGAGCTTGACGCCCTTGCGCACCGGGTACTCGTAGTTGGCCTGCGCGTACAGGGCCTGCGCCGGCTCGGACACCAGGAAGTCCAGCAGCTTGATGGCGTTGGCCTTGTTGGGCGCGTGGGCCGCCACGGCCGCGCCGCTGACGTTCACGTGGGTGCCGCCGCTCTTTTCGTTGGCGAAGGTCGGGCGGACCACCTTGATGGCGTCGCCCCACTTGCGGGCGTCGGTGCCGGGCTCGGCGTTCTTCATGTGGCCGACGTAGTAGGCATTGGCCAGGCCGATGTCGCAGATGCCGCCCAGGATGTCGCGGGCCACGTCGCGGTCGCCGCCGGCGGCCTTGCGGGCCAGGTTGGCCTTGACGCCGCGCAGCCACTTCTCGGTGGCCTCGGCGCCGTCATGGGCGATCATGGAGGCGACCATGGCGGTGTTGTAGGGGTGCTGGCCCGAGCGGATGCAGACCTTGCCCTTCCATTTCGGGTCGGCCAGGTCTTCGTAGCGGAAGGATTCCAGCTTCAGGTCCTTTTCGACGTACAGCACGCGGTCGCGCAGCGACAGGGCGTACCATTTGCCATCGGCGCCGCGCAGGTTGGCGGGGATGACCGATTCCAGCGTCTGCGACTTGATCGACTGCGTCACGCCGCCGTCCACCAGGTCCAGCAGGTTGCCGATGTCGACCGTCATGAGCACGTCGGCGGGCGACTTGGCGCCTTCGGCCTTGACGCGCTCGAGCAGGCCGTCCTTGACGAACACGGTGTTGACCTTGATGCCGCTTTCCTTGGTGAAGGCGTCCAGCAGCGGCTGGATCAGCTTCGGTTCCCGGGTGGTGTAGAGGCTGACTTCCTCGGCCGCGTGGGCCGGGACGGCGAAGGCGGCGGCGCCGGCCAGGGCCAGGGCGCGCAGCAGGGTGGTCATTTGGGGACGCTTGGACATAGGGACTCCGGCAAAGCGGTCTGCTAACGAAAATGATTATCAAGTCAGAGCGGGACGATAACAGGAAGTTTTATCGTATTCAACTCAATGTAAGACTGCGCATAAGACCCTTGATCCCCATCAATACGGCATAAGGGTATTACGGAATAATGAGAGCAATTATCATCAAGTCCCTGTAGAATAGGGACAACCCTAATGCCGGGCGCGTCCTTTGTGCGCCATGGCGAACCCCTCGCGGAACGAGCCGAGGCCGTCGCGGTTTCCCGTCGACCCCTGGTCCCGCCCTTACTAGATACGACATGGCTGCTTTCAATACCGAGCGCGTGCTGAGCGTGCACCACTGGAACGACACCCTGTTCTCCTTCACCACCACGCGTGACGCGGCCCTGCGGTTCCACAACGGCCACTTCGTCATGATCGGCCTGGAAGTCGAAGGCAAGCCGCTGCTGCGGGCGTACAGCATCGCCAGCGCCAATTACGAAGAGAACCTCGAATTCCTCAGCATCAAGGTGCAGAACGGTCCGCTGACCTCGCGCCTGCAGCACCTGAAGGAAGGCGACACCATCCTGGTCAGCCGCAAGCCGGTCGGCACGCTGGTGGTCGACGACCTCAAGCCGGGCAAGCACCTGTTCCTGTTTGGCACGGGCACGGGCCTGGCGCCCTTCATGAGCATCATCAAGGATCCGGACGTCTACGAACGCTTCGACAAGGTCATCCTGGTGCATGGCGTGCGCTGGGTCAGCGAGCTGGCCTACGCCGACTTCATCGAGAACGAACTGCCCAACAACGAATTCTTCGGCGACGTGGTGCGCGAAAAGCTGGTCTATTACCCGACCGTCACGCGCGAGCCGTTCCGCAACCAGGGCCGCATCACCGAACTGATGGAAAGCGGCAAGCTGTGCGAAGACATCGGCATCCCCCAGATCAACCCCGAAACCGATCGCGCCATGATCTGCGGCAGCCCGCATATGCTGGCCGACATCAGCGCCATGCTGGACAAGCGTGGTTTCGTGGTGTCGCCGGGCGTGGGCCAGCCGGGCGACTATGTGGTCGAGCGCGCCTTCGTCGACAAATAAGTCGCGCTTCATCCGCTCCAGCAAAAAGCCCCGTCGCCTCTGCGACGGGGCTTTTTTGTTTCTGCGGGAAAGGCGCCAGCAGGGCGGCGCGCAGCCGCCCGGGACGGTCATTCCGGCTGGATGCCGGCCTTCTTGATGATGTCGCCCCACTTCTTCGACTCGGCCTGCTGGAACTGCGCCAGCTCGTCCGGCGTGGAGCTGGCCGGGTCGGTGCCTGTCTGGGCGTAGAACTGCTTGGCCGGCGCGCTCTGCGTGGCCTTGACCAGCAGTTCGTTCAAGCGCTTGACGACGTCGGGCGGGGTGCCGGCCGGCGCATAGGCCGCGAACCAGTAGCCCATCTCGTAGCCCGGCACGCCGGATTCGGCGATGGTGGGCACGTCCGGCGCCAGCGGCGAGCGTGCCTGGCCGGTCACGCCCAGGGCCCGCAGCTTGCCCGACTTGACCTGGGGGAGCCCGGTGGCGGTGTCGGTGATCATCATGTCGATCTGGCCGCCGAGCAGGTCGGTGACGGCCAGCGGGTTGCTCTTGTAGGGCACGTGCAGCAACTGTACGCCGGCCATCTGCTGCAGCAGTTCCCCGGCGATGCGGCTGCTGGAGCTGCCGCTGCCGAAACTCAGCTTGCCGGGCGACTGGCGCGCCTGCGCCAGGAAGTCGCCGACCGACTTGGCGGTCGAGTTGGGGTTGACCACCATGATCTGGCCGCCCTTGCCGAGCAGTGAGATCGGCGCGTAGTCCTTGACCGGCTGGTAGGTCAGCGTCTTGTACAGGTGCTCGTTGGCGGCGTGGGTGGTGTTGGTGGTAATGAGCACGGTGTAGCCGTCGGGCGCGGCGCGGGCCGCGGCGGCGGCGCCGATCATGGCGCTGGCGCCGGGCTTGTTCTCGATCACCACGGCCTGGCCGGTCTGTTCGGTGACGCCCTGGCCGATGGCGCGGCCGATCTGGTCGGTGGCGCTGCCGGCGGCGAACGGCACGATGAAGGTGATGGGCTTGGTCGGAAAGCCGTTGGCGGCGGCGCCCTGGGCCAGGACGGTCAGCGGCATGGCGGCCAGCAGCAGGGCCAGCCGGCCCTTGAGGGTAAAGCGCATGATGTGTCTCCTGTCGTGTGTTGTGTGTGTTGTTGTCGTGGTGGTGCTGTGGGGTCAGGCGGGGGCGGGACGGTCCTCGGGAATGTCGGGCAGGCGGGCGGCCAGCGCGGCGCTGACCGGCACCGTCATGTCCAGCAGGCGGAAAGACAGGCTCTTGCCGTGCGCGTCCAGGTTGAGCGCGTCGTTGACGCCGCCGTCCAGCACGCCTTCGAGCACGAAGTTCATGGCGTGCAGGGTCGGCAGCAGGTAGCGGGTGACGCGGGCCGGCTGGCGATAGGCGAACCAGGCGGCCACGCGCGCCTCGGTGACCTGTGCGGCCAGCACTTCATAGCATTCGGGGTCCCAGGCGATCAGGCTGAGGTTGGAGGTGTCGCCTTTGTCGCCGGAGCGGCTGTGCGCCAGGCGGTACAGGGGGACGGTCATCGACGGGGTGTTCATTGCGGGATCTCGTCCAGGAAACGCCAGCCGCTGGGCACGGCATCGCGGGGGATGGTGCAGGACACCATGTTCAGGCGCGGGCGCAGCGCCGTGCGCACCCCGCCGCCGCCGGCAGGGCCGCAGGTATAGAGCGCGGTGACTTCGCGCAGCACGCGTTCGGCGATGGCGCGATCGGTGTGCTCGCCGGCGATCCGCAGGCGCACATCGCGGGCGTGTCCGGCCGCCTGGCCCTGCCGCAAGACGCCGGCGTCGTTGTCCAGGATGCTGATGGCGCCGATGAGGTCGGCGCGCAGGCGCAGCGCCGGGCCGATGCGCTGGCGCACGATGTCGGCGGCCAGCCGGGCGCGCGCCTCGGCCTGCACGCCGGCGTAGGAAATCTCGGCCTCGGCCAGCCAGCCGCCGTGGTGGCAGACGTTGACCTTCAGTTCCGCGGGGCGCGCGTGGCCGGTGATGCCACGCACAGCGACGAGGTCGGGACCCCGTTCCTCGACGCGCGACTGGCTCAGGTCGGCCACCACGTCGGGGGTGAGGTAGCGGGCGGGGTCGTGCACCTCGTACAACAGCTGTTCCTTGACCGTGCGGGCGTTCACCGCGCCGCCGGTGTCGGCGGCCTTGCCGATGACGAACTCGCCGTCGGCGTCGATCTCGGCGATGGGGAAGCCGGCGGCATGCACGTCCGGCACTTCCTTCAGGCCGGGCACGCAGAAATAGCCGCCGGTGACCTGCAGGCCGCATTCGAGCATGTGGCCGGCCATGGTGGCGCGGCCCAGGCGCGGCCAGTCTTGCGCGTCCCAGCCGAAATGGGCCAGCGCCGGGCCCAGCGTCAGCGACGGATCGGCGACGCGGCCGGCGACCACGATCTGCGCGCCGGCGGCCAGCGCCTGCGCGATCTCGCTGGCGCCCAGGTACGCGGTGGCGCTGACCACCTCGACCCCGTCCAGTGCCGCGCCCAGGCGTTGCCGCAGCAGGTCGCGCTGTGCCGGTGTGTCCAGCGCGTCGCCATGGATCACGGCGATGCGCGGCGCCGGCAGGCCCTGCTGCGCCGCCAGTTCGGCAATGCGGCGCGCCGCGCCCACCGGGTTGGCGGCGCCGAAGTTGCTGACGATGGCGATGCCGTGGCGCAGGCAGTCGGCAAGCACCGGCGCCACCAGTTCGTCCAGCAGCGGCTCGTAGCCGCGGCGCGGGTCGGCATTGCGCGCCAGTTGCGCCAGCGCCAGGGTGCGCTCGGCCAGTGTTTCGAAGATCAGCGTGCCGCCGCCCCGGGCAGCCAGCGTACGCACCACGGCGGCGGCGCCGTCGCTGCGATCGCCGGAGAAGCCGGAGGCGCAACCGATGAGCAGGGGAGAGGAAGGCATAAAAGTCGCGTGAGGGAAGCCGGAGCCCACTATAGGCAGCGTCCGATCATCCGTAAAATAGAAATATCGGATCAATTAATCTAAAAAAGCCATGAATCTATCCGCCCGGCAATTGCGCGCTTTCGTGGCCCTGGCCGAAGAAAGGCACTTCACCCGCGCCGCCCAGCGCTGCCACCTGACGCAGCCGGCCTTCAGCGCGTTGATCCGGCAGCTGGAAGACAGCGCCGGCCTGCGACTGTTCGACCGCAACACCCGCAATGTGGAACTGACGGCCGAAGGGCGCGTGCTGGACGCGTCGGCGCGCCGCCTGCTGGCCGATATGGATCTGGTAATGGAAGACCTGCGCGATCACGCCGCCCGCCGTCGCGGCCGGGTGGCGCTGGCCGCGTTGCCGTCGCTGGCGGCGGGCTGGCTGCCGCCGCTGCTGGCGCGGTTCCGCGCGCAGCATCCGGGCATCGCGGTGGACCTGCGCGACGCCTTGCTCGATCCGTGCCTGGACATGGTGCGCGACGGCCAGGTGGACTTCGCGGTGGCTTCGCGACGCCCGGACATGAGCGACCTGGACAGCGAGTTCCTGCACGCCGATCGCTATTTCCTGGTGTGCCGCGCCGATCATCCGCTGGCTGCGCAGGCGCGGGTGCGCCTGCGCGACGTGGCGCGTCACGCGGTGATCCAGCTGGCGCGCAACAGCAGCGTGCGCAAGCATCTGGACGCGGCTTTCGGCGCCGACGCGCCGCCGCCGGTGTTCGAGGTCGAGCACCTGGCCACGGTCACCGGGCTGGTGCGCGCCGGCCTGGGCGTGGCGGTGGTGCCGGCGATGACGCTGTTCCACTTCGGCGGCACGGACCTGCGCATCGTGCCGCTGGCGGGCAAGGCGCTGCTGCGGCCGCTGTACCTGGTGTGGCGCCAGGGCCGCAGCCTGCCGCTGGCGGCGCAGGCGCTGTACGACCTGCTGTGGGCCAGCCGGGCGGAGATCGGCGGCCCGCCCCTGGCGGACCGCCGTTGACGCCGGGCGGGCAGGGCGCCAGGCGGGGCGAGCGGCGCTAGGCGGTCAGCTTGCCGCGAGCCAGCGCCAGCAGTTCGTCGGGATGTTCGGCGATGCGCGTGCGGGCGGCGTCGGCGCGTTCGGTGCGCGCCTGGGTCTGGACGGCGGTTTCCAGCGTGCCTTCCTGGAAGGTGAAGTGACGGGCGATGTCGGCCAGCGCATTGGCATGGACCGCCATGTCCGCGTGGGCCGCCACGATCGGCACGCCATTGTGTTCGCCGATCTTGACCAGTACCTGCCCGACCGCCATGTGCTCGGCTTCCGCGCGCGCCAGGTCATTGGCGTCCGGGCCATGCGGGTCGACGAAGGCATTGTCGACGGAGACCAGGTACATGGCGGGGGACGCGGCGTCCAGCTTGGTGGTGACCGAGATGACGCCGGCATCGGTGACCGCTTCGCCCGCGTTCAGGCGCCTGAGCAACTCGGCGTTGTGGTCGTTGGTGGCCAGGGTGCGGGCATACACCTTGGGCTCGCCCGACGGCGTGGGGGGCGTCAGCACCCGCAGTTCCAGCCCGGCGATCAGTTTCTCGCGGGATATGTCGCGGGCATCGTGGGTGTCGCGCGGGGGGCGGGATTCTCCCGTCCTGAGCGGCGCGTCGCCGCGCAGCGCCTGGTTGAAATCGCGACCGTTGAACGGGGGCGGCACGTGGTTGTCATCCACGCTGCCGCCATCGGTCTGCGCCTGCTGGTACATCCACATCGCCAGATCCGCCTCCGGCGGCATCTGGTCGGCCACGCTCTTGGGCACGCCGAGGCTGGTCGCGGTCTCGCTGGCGCGTTGCTGGTGGAAGCGGACCGCCGCCTGCGCATCGCCCTGGAAGGGTTGCGCCGAGGAGCGTTTGAAGCTGTGGTCGCCCAGATAGGCGTAGACCTCTTTGGCGCGCTCGGGGGCGACGGTCGGCAAGGGCGGCGAGGCCGTGCCGGTCTGCCCGAACAGGGCCGAGACCGCGTTGACGAGGGCGTCGACCGCGATGCTCAGCAGGCCGGGGCCTTGCGAGGATGGGGTGGCGGGACTGGGCTGCGCCTGGTGGCCCTGGGTGCCGGCAGTCGAATGGCCGCGCGTGCGTTGAATGCCACTGCCGCCGCCGGTGTCGTCGGGCGGCGTGGACGACGAGCTGTAGTGCCGTATCTGGGTGGTGATGGTGGACGGCTGGTGGCGCATGCTCATGGTGTACTGACGCACGAACGGCAGGGCGACCTGCTTCTGGGTGTGATTGGTGACGACGCGCCTGGCCGTATCGGCGACCTGCGGCGCCTTGGTGGTGAGGACTCGCAATGCGCTCAGCATGATGGATCTCCCCGGGGTCAGGCGCGCAGGGCGCCGGCCGCTTGGCCGAAGGGTTCGGCGCCAGGGGCGGCGGCCACGGGCAAGGCATCGCGATAGGCGTCGAGCGCCTTGCCCGCCAGCACGGCGAAGTTGCCCACGACGTTCTGGAAGCTGGTCTCGTCCATGCCCGGCAGGTCCACGACCCAGCGGTACAGCACGACCTGCTCCTGGGGCTCCAGCGCGAAGGCGCCCGGTAGCAGACCCGGGTCGCAATTGAGTTGCAGCACGTTGCGCAGCAGGGTCGGGTGGACGTCGGCATCCAGAGCGTCGACCTGGATCGCCAGGATGAACACCTCGCTGTTCTCGGGCGGGTGCGCCAGGATGATGGCTTCCGGGAACGGGGATATGCTCAAAACCGTGATGCCGGTCTGTTCGAATTCGTCCGAGTCTTGCGCGCCGGTGGCCTGGCGAATCCAATCCTTGAGGGTGACGCGATAGTCCTGGGCCATGATGTTTTCCTTGGGTGGGAATGCCGGTGGGCGATGCCGGGGCGGTCCACATTGCGTTTTTCCGTCCCGAAGTGTGGGTAACATGGACGGTTCGGGGGTTCCCTTGCCATCGAGCCTTTCGCAAAACCCTATTGCCGATTAAAATCCGATAGTTGTAGCTATCCGTCACCAGAAGGATTCCGCCCATGAGCAAGCAAATCATCCATACCGACGCCGCGCCCGCCGCCGTCGGCCCTTACTCGCAAGCGGTTGCCGTCACTGGCACCAAGACCGTCTACCTATCGGGCCAGATCGGCCTCGAGCCCGGCACCGGCGACCTGGTCTCCGAGAACTTCGATGCCCAGGTGCGCCAGGCATTCGCCAACATGACGGCCGTGGTCGAGGCCGCCGGCGGCACGCTGGACCAAGTGGTCAAGCTGACGCTGTTCCTGACCGACCTGGGCAAGTTCACCGCCGCCAACGCCATCATGGCCGAACTCATCCCGCAGCCGTTCCCGGCCCGTTCGACGGTCGGCGTGGCCAGCCTGCCCAAGGGCGCGCAGTTCGAGGTCGAGGCGATCCTGGTCCTGTAACGCCTCCACGCGTTTTTCCCAGGGTTTCATCCCATATGCCGGCCGCGGCAGTGGCTACCAAGCGATCCGGCGCCGATTCCAAAGGCGCCGGCAAAGCCATGACGGATACGGAGCGCAAGCTGCGTAACCTGGGTCTGGTGCTGCCCGAGGACTTCGTGCTGCACCTGCCGCTGCGCTACGAGGACGAAACCCGCGTCATCCCGATCAGCCAGTTGCGGCCGGGCTTTGCCGGCCAGGTCGAAGGCGAGATCACCAAATCCGAAGTGCTGTACCGGCCACGCCGGCAACTCACCGCCACGCTGGCGGACGAGAGCGGCGAGCTGCAATTGCGCTGGCTGAATTTCTATCCCAGCCAGCAGAAACAGGTCACCGTCGGCAGGCGCCTGCGGGCGCGCGGCGAAGTGCGCGGCGGCCTGTTCGGGCGCGAGATGGTGCATCCGCGCCTGACCAATGCCGACGCGCCGCTGCCCACCGCCCTGACGCCGGTCTATCCCAGCACCGAGGGCCTGCCGCAATTGACGCTGCGACGCGCCATCGCCCAGGCGCTCGACCGCGCCGATCTGTCCGACACCTTGCCGCCGCAGGCGTTGGCGCGTTACGACCTGCCGCCGTTCGCGCCGGCGATCCGCGCGCTGCACACGCCCGCGCAGGGCGAATCGGAAGCGGCGCTGCTGGACCGGGTGCATCCGGCCTGGCGTCGCATCAAGTTCGATGAACTGCTGGCCCAGCAACTGTCGCTGGCCGCGGCGCGCGCCGCACGCCGCGCCAAGGAAGCCGAGGCGCTGCCGGTGCGCGACGAGCCGGGCGGCCTGGTGGACCGGCTGTACCAGGCGCTGCCGTTCAAGCTGACCGGCGCGCAGCAGCGGGTGGTGGCCGAGATTTCGGCGGACCTGGCGCGGCCGTATCCCATGCACCGCCTGCTGCAGGGCGACGTCGGCAGCGGCAAGACCGTGGTCGCCGCCATCGCCGCAGCCCAGGCCATCGCTGGCGGCGCGCAGGTGGCGTTGATGGCGCCCACCGAAATCCTGGCCGAACAGCATTTCCGCAAGCTGGTGTCGTGGCTGCAGCCGCTGGGCGTGAACGTCGCCTGGCTCAGCGGCAGCCTGACGGCCAAGGCGCGCCGAGAAGCCGCCGCCGCCGCGGCCGACGGCAGCGTGCAACTGGTGGTGGGCACCCAGGCCCTGATCCAGGACCACGTCGAATTCCATCGTCTGGGGCTGTCGATCGTCGACGAGCAGCATCGCTTCGGCGTCGGCCAGCGCCTGGCGCTGACGCGCAAGGGCGAGACCGTGCGCGGCCGCATCGTGCCGCACCAGCTCAACATGAGCGCCACGCCGATCCCGCGCACGCTGGCCATGACCTTCTTCGCCGACCTGGACGTGTCGGTGATCGATGAACTGCCCCCGGGGCGCACGCCGGTGCTGACCAAGCTGGTGTCGGACGCGCGGCGCGAGGAAGTCATCGCCCACATCGCGCAGGCCGCGCGGGGCGGCCAGCAGGCCTACTGGGTCTGTCCGCTGGTCGAGGAAAGCGAGGCCCTGGAGCTGCAGACCGCGGTCGATACCTATGAGGGCATGCGCGTCGATCTGCCGGACCTGCGCATCGGCCTGGTGCATGGCCGCCTGCCGCAGGCCGAGAAGGCCGCCGTGATGCAGGCCTTCCGCGAGGGCGAGATCGACCTGCTGGTGGCCACTACCGTGATCGAGGTCGGGGTGGACGTGCCCAACGCCTCGCTGATGGTCATCGAACACGCCGAGCGCTTCGGCCTGGCGCAACTGCACCAGTTGCGCGGCCGGGTAGGGCGCGGCACCGCCGAATCCGTCTGCGTGCTGCTCTACCAGACGCCGCTGTCGCAGGTGGCGCGCGAGCGCCTGCGCGCCATGTTCGAGACCTCGGATGGTTTCGAGATCGCGCGCCGCGACCTGGAACAACGCGGCCCCGGTGAATTCCTGGGCACGCGCCAGTCGGGCATGGCGCTGCTGCGCTTTGCCGACCTGGAAACCGACGCCGAGATCGCCGAGCAGGCGCGCGACGCCGCGGTCTGGCTGCGCGCCGAACATCCCGCCGCCGTCGAGGCGCACCTGGCCCGCTGGATGCGGGGCAGGGAAGACTTCCTGCGCACCTGACGGATGGGTTTGCGATGACCTTTTCATTTTCCAGCGCCGCCCATCGGGGCCGGCGCCCAACCCCCGGGGCCTAGTCCATGACTCTGACCGAACTCAAATACATCGTGGCCGTGGCCCGTGAGCGCCATTTCGGCCGGGCGGCCGAGGCCTGTTTCGTCAGCCAGCCCACGCTGTCGGTGGCGATCCGCAAGCTCGAGGACGAGCTGGGCGTGACGCTGTTCGAGCGGGGCGGGGCCGAAGTGGGCGTGACGCCCATCGGGCAGCGCATCGTCGCCCAGGCCCAAAAGGTGCTGGAGGAAAGCGCCAGCATCAAGGAGATCGCGCGCCAGGGGCATGACCCGCTGGCCGGTCCGTTGCGGGTCGGCGTGATCCACACCATCGGCCCGTACCTGCTGCCGCGCCTGGTGCCGGTGCAGATCGGCCGCACCCCGCAGATGCCGCTGCTGCTGCAGGAGAACTTCACGGTGCGGCTGGTGGAGCTGCTGCGCCAGGGCGAGATCGATTGCGCCATCATGGCGTTGCCGCTGCCGGAAGCGGGGTTGGTGATGCAGCCGCTGTACGACGAGCCATTCGTGGTGGCGGTGCCGCAAGACCACGAGCTGGCGCAGCGCGAATCGATCGACGCGCAGGACCTGAAGCAGCAGACCATGCTGCTGCTGGGCAGCGGCCACTGTTTCCGCGACCAGGTGCTGGAGGTGTGTCCGGAGCTGTCGCGCTTCTCGGCGGCCAGCGACGGCATCCAGCGCACCTTCGAAGGATCGTCGCTGGAAACCATCCGCCACATGGTGGCGGCCGGC
Source organism: Achromobacter sp. HNDS-1 (assembly GCF_040084795.1). Classification (NCBI taxonomy): domain Bacteria; kingdom Pseudomonadati; phylum Pseudomonadota; class Betaproteobacteria; order Burkholderiales; family Alcaligenaceae; genus Achromobacter; species Achromobacter sp. HNDS-1. The sequence goes on along the minus strand of NZ_CP157584.1, from coordinate 10,142 downwards.
ATCGGCGTGACGGTGCTGCCGGTGACGGCGGTGCCGGAGCAGCCGCCGTCCAACAGCCTGCTGCGCTACCTGCCGTTCGAGGGCCACGTGCCCGAGCGCCGCGTGGTGCTGGCCTGGCGCCGCAGCTTTCCGCGATTGGCGGCGATCGAGGCGCTGGCCCAGGCGGTGTACGAATGCGAACTGCCCGGCGTGCGGATGCTGTCGGACGAAGCCGCGGCCGTGCAGGATTGAAATTGCGAGCGCATTTGCGCTCGATCAAGCCGCCTTGCGCCGGCCGGCCTTTGGGCCGGATTGTCGCAATCGCGGTGTTATCCTCGTTTTGTCTACCAACCCCACAGGGAGCTAGCAATGGCAAAGTCCTCCAAGAAGACCCCCAGCGTTCCGCGCATCAACATCGGCATTTCGGACAAGGACCGCGCCGCCGTCGCCGGTGAGCTGTCCAAGCTGCTGGCCGACTCGTACACCTTGTACCTGATGACGCACAACTTCCACTGGAACGTCACGGGGCCCATGTTCAACACGCTGCACCTGATGTTCATGACCCAGTACACCGAGTCGTGGAACGCGCTGGACAGCATCGCCGAACGCATCCGCGCCCTGGGCCACTACGCGCCGGGCACGTATCGCGAGTACGCCAAGCTGTCGTCCATCGCCGAGCCGGAATCCGTGCCGGAAGCGCTGGAAATGGTGCGCCTGCTGGTCAACGCCAATGAGTCGGTCGCCAAGACCGCCCGCGCCGCCTTCGAGAAGGCCGACGCCGCCAACGACCAGCCGACCGCCGACCTGCTGACGCAGCGCCTGGACGTGCACGAAAAGAACGCCTGGATGCTGCGCAGCCTGCTGCAGTAAGCATGGAGATGGCGCCCGCCGCGGGCGCCTGCGACACCCCAAGCCGGCGCCTCGTGGCGCCGGTTTTTTTTCGCGTGCGGATAAGACCGGGCCACGGGGGCGGATGGCGCGCCGATTGATGGCTGCGGCCACGCAACGGCGCAATGTCCGCTTTGCGGCTGTCCCGCATTTTTGCGGGAGCCGCAGCGCGCTATACCGGATCGATGATATGTCGGGCTGGTCCGCCGACGTATAAGTGACTGCTGCCCGCCTCCGGTTTTCCTCCTGTTTGCCTACCTAGAATTTTCATCGCGTCTGCCCTCAGGCAATGCGCATGTTCGTTCATTTCCGGAGGAGGTGCGTCGAGCGTCGTCGATGACGCTCGACGCCTGTGTAGGCAACCATGACGATATCCCATTGGCCCGAGCCGTTCGCGACATGCGCGGCCTTGAAAAAAGATTCCGCCGGCGCGACGTCCGCGCCACGTGTTCCGTTTCGCCTGAACCGGACGACCGCGGCACTCTGCGCCGGCCTGATGGTCTCTGGCTCCTTTTCCACCGCGATCGCCGCGACCGGCGTGCAGACCGTCAGCCTGCCCGCCCAGGAGGATCCGTATTCGCTGGAAGAGGTGGACGGGCTGGGCGCGACGGGCAGCTCCGCTTATGTGATCAGCAGCCCTGACGGGGCCCATGTCGAGGCGAACCGGGTGTCCGTCGATGGACGCACGGTGGTCACGGGGGGCAAGGGGAGCGGGGTGAGGACGACAGGAGGCAGCGCGATTCGGGGGGCGGGGTTCAGCGTTTCCAATGCGGGCATTCTTCTGGGCGGCTCCGGCGGTGATAGTGCTCGGTCACAATGGAACGTCACCGCCGCTGCCTCGGCGGGGAGCGCAATCAGTGGAAGCCGCCTGAACATCACGAACCGTCTGGTCATTCAGGGCGGTTCGGGTTCTTCGGGGATGTGGGACTATTACAACTGGGGGCAACCCTATTCTTCCGCGGCTCCAGGCGGCTTGGGCGGGAATGGAATCCAGGGTGACGGCCTGCGGATCATCAACGCTGGCGGCGCCCAGATATTGGGCGGAGGAGGGGGCGCGGGTGGAAGGGTTTCCATTGCCGGGTATGGCGCTGCCGGGGGGGATGGCGGCGCCGCTATCAGCGGCAGCAATCTCACCATAGTCAATAGCGGCGACATCGAAAAGGGCGCCGGCGGCACAGGATCGGGGACGGGCCAATCAGGCCAGGACGGCGCCGCCATCTCCCTGAGGGGGGGCGTGAATTCCCTCACGCTCGAAGCGGGCTCGAGCATCGACGGCAATATCGTGCTGTTGCATGACGACAAGACGCTGGGCGCGCCGCGCTTGTCGATCCTCAACCGCGGCGGCAGCTCGGCCCGGGTGAAGGGCGACGTCATCGTCGGCGCGGGCGCCGATGCCGGATTCGCCGGCAATCCGATGACAGTGGACGGCAGCGTCAGGTTGGGCGATGGCGCGATGTTGTCCATCACGTCGGCGAGCGCGCCGTCGGGCGAATCGCCGGCAAGCATGCAGGCCAGAACCGTCAGCATCGGTACGGATGTCGGCTTCAACCTGTCCGGGGTCGGGCAGGGCAGCGCGACGGACGCGTTGCTGTTCAGCGCGACGGGCGGAAAGATCGAAGGCGATTTCGCCCATGTCGCCATCGGCGGGAAAAAGGCGGCGCGCGACGCCGCCGACCCGACCCAATGGATCTCGGACTATCTGACCCTGCGTACCCGCAAGTCCGACGACGGCGAGCACTTCCTGGGGAGCTGGCGGCTGGCCTGGTTCGACACGCCGCCCAAGGCGCATGGCACGTTCCCGATCGGTGATGACGAGGCGTTTACCGTGGGCGCGGCGCTGAGCAAGGTGGAGGCCACCGATGACTGGGACGGCAACAGCCTGACCAAGCAGGGGGCTGGCACGCTGATCCTGAGCGGCGACAACACCTACAGCGGCGATACCGTGGTGGAGGCGGGCACGCTGCGCGTGGGCAACAACGGCACGACGGGCGCCGTGGCCGGAAACATCGTCAATCAGGGCGAGCTGGTCTTTGAGCGTAGCGACGCGGCGACCTACGCGGGCGTGATTTCGGGCGCGGGCACGGTGACGCAGGCCGGCACCGGCGCCCTGACATTGAGCAACCAGAACACCTACACCGGCGCCACCGCCATCACCGCCGGCACGCTCTATACCGCGGTGGCGGACGCCATGGCCTACAGCACGGCGCTGTCCGTGTGGGCGGACGCGGAGTGGAACCTGGACGGCCATTCGCAGACGCTCGCCGCCGGCGCGACGCTCACGAATCGCGGCGTCATCCGGACGGCGGGCGCCGACCTGCGCGGCAGCGACCTGACCATCACCAACACCAATCGCGGCAGCATCGATGCGGGCGATGGCGCGCTGGTCCTGGCTGGCGGGGCCAATACCCTGACGCTCGAACGCGGGGCCAGGATGGTCGGCGGCGTGAAACTGTCCGCGGGCGCGGATACGGATCATCTCACTGCCTTGCGCATTGTCAGCAATGTCGATTCCCTGGTGAGCGGCACGTTGACGGCGGCCGCGCATACCCGCCTTACCCTGGCCGGCAAGGGATTGACGTTCAGCGGCGACGCCGCGCTGGGGGCAGGCGCCTTGGCCTTCGAGCCGGGCAGCAGCCTGAGCGCGCGCGCGGTTTCGTTCGATGAGGGCGCCACGGTATCCGCCGGCCTGACCGGGTGGGATCAGCACGCGGTGCGGCTGATCACCACCGCCGGTGGCATTACGGGGGCATGGCGCACCGGCGAGGTGCTGCTGGACGGCTTGGCCGCTCCGGAGTACGGATACCTCAACACCGACGGGCGCAACATGCAGTACTCCTTGCGCTGGGATGGGTTGGATGCGGCGGCCAGCGGCACGTTCCACGTGGCCGATGGCAAGACCTTCGAGGTGACGGGCGCGCTCTCGAACAACACGGCGCAGGTCAATCCCGACTGGGATGGCCGGCGGCTGACCAAGGCCGGCGGCGGCACCTTGATTCTCAGCGCCGACAATCTTTACGACGCGGGCACGCGCGTCCTGGAAGGCACGTTGCAGTTGGGCAAGGGCGGCGCCACCGGCAGCGTGCAGGGGGACATCGTCAACGAGGGCTTGCTGGTGTTCGACCATGGCGCCGAGGCGGCCGCGTACGCCGGGCAGATTTCGGGCTCGGGTTCGGTGGCCAAGAACGGCGCCGGCACGATGACGCTGACCGGCGACCACCTTTACACCGGGCGCACCACCATCAATGCCGGCACGCTGCGCATTGGCGATGGCGGCGCCACCGGCTCCCTGCAAGCCAATGTCGCCAACAATGCCGCGCTCGTCTTCAACCGCGGCGACAGCCTGACCTATGGCGGCAGGCTGTCCGGCACGGGCAGCCTGACGCAGGCCGGCGCCGGGACGCTGATCCTGACCGGCACCAATATCTATTCCGGCGATACCCGCGTCGATGCCGGCACCCTGCAATTCGGGGCGCCCGGCGCCGACACGTCCCTCAATGTGTTGAGCGGCGGGATCACGGTCGCGCCGGGCGCGACATTGGCCAGGGACCCGTCGGCGACGCTGCGGGTGGGCGGCAACGTGATGATCGGGGCGGGTTCGACGCTGCTGCTGCGCGACACGATGCAAACAACCTCGTCTTCGCCGGGGCTGACGATGGGCACGCTGAACATCGGCGCCGACGCCACCCTGCATCTGCCCAACTTCGTTGACAGGCCTGCCGCCGACGTCGAATTGTTCCGTTCGGCCGGCGCCATCACAGGCGACTTTGCCCATGTTGTGTTGGGCGAGGCGTACGTGCCCGAGGCGGACTATCGCAAGCTGACCGTCAGGAAATCGGGCGGCAGCTTCCTGGCCGGGTACGGCTTGAGCTGGTATGCGCACCCCTCCATGTCGCACGGCACCTTCACGCTCGATACCGACGACACGGTCAGTGAGGCGCTCAAGGATGTGGCGGCCAGTACCGATCCGGACAAGCGATGGAACGGCGCCAGCCTGACCAAGCAGGGGCTCGGGACGCTGACCCTGACTGGTGAGAACAGCTACCGGGGCGGCACCGTGGTGCGCGCGGGCACGCTGCGCATCGGCGACGGCGGCACGGCGGGCGTCGTCACGGGAAACATGTCGATCGAGGATGGCGCCGCGCTGGTCTTCGATCATAGCGATGATGTCGCGGTTTTCATAGGCACCATCGCAGGGGCGGGCACGATCACCAAGAAAGGGACCAATACCCTGTCGCTCTGGGCCGATGGCCGGGGCTACGCTGGCGTCACCACGATCGAGGGCGGCACGCTGCAGGTTGGCTCTTCCGGATATGGATACACGCTGGCGATGCTGGCTGGGGACATCATCGACCACGGCACACTGGAATTCCGCGCCGTCAGTGGTCAGTACAACGACGTGATCTCCGGCTCCGGCGGCGTCAAAGTGACGAGCAGCGATGTGACGTTTGTCGGCGAGAACGCCTACGGCGGTCTTACCACCCTCGACGACGGAAAGCTCCATATCGGCAACCATGGCACGACCGGCTCCCTGGCTGGAGACATCCACATTCAATCCGGCTCGGTGAGCTTTCAGCGCTCCGATGCGGTGGAATACGGGGGGATGATTTCCGGGGCAGGAAGTGTTACGCAGGGCAATTACTACGGTCTGGGCAGCGGTACGCTGACGTTGACCGGTGAGAACACCTATACCGGTGGCACCTGGATCTACGGTGGCACGCTACGCATCGGCAAGGGCGGCACCGCGGGTTCGGTGGTGGGAAACATCTCCAACAGCGGCGCGCTGGTTTTCGACCGCAGCGACGATGTGCAATACACGGGCGTGGTTTCAGGTGGCGGCAGCGTCACCCAGAACGGCGGCGGCCGCCTGTTGCTGACGGCGGCGAACACCTATACCGGAGACACCCTCATCAACGCCGGCGTGCTGCAGTTGGGCGATGGCGGCACGGGCGGTTCGGTTGCGGGCAATATCGTCAACAACGCCACGCTGATTTTTGACCGCGGCAATGCGGTCACGTACGCGGGCAGGATTTCCGGCAATGGCGCGCTCATCAAGCAGGGCGCCAACACCCTGACGCTGGGCGCAAGCAACACCTATGGCGGCTCGACCGCCATCAATGCCGGCACCTTGAGATTCGCCGGTGGCGCAATCGCCGCCAACACGCTGGGTGACCGGGTGACCGTGGCTGACGGCGCCAGTCTCGCGATCCAGGTGCCGGCCAGCGTCCGTGTTTCGGACCAGGTGGCCTTGCAGCAAGGGTCCACGCTGGCCCTGCAGGATGCCCTGAAGGGCATCGCGTCCGGCCCCGGCCTGGCGGCCAGCAAGGTGTCGATCGGCGACGATGTCACCTTGGCGCTGTCCGGCATTGCCCACAAGATCCAGCGCGGCGTGCTGTTGTTCAGCGCCGACGAGGCCATCGAGGGAGAGTTCTCGCGTGTCGCCACGGACGGACTCGAAAGGCCGGTCGATTACCTGACGCTGACCACCCGCAAATCCGACGACGGCAAGCAGTACCTGGCGGACTATGACCTGACCTGGCTGCTTGGCAATGGCCAGGCGCACGGCCTGTTCACCGTCGCCACCGGACTTGCGCAGACCATTGAAGACGCGCTCACGAATGCCGACGCCAGTACCGCCACGGGTTGGGACGGCGGCAGCCTGACCAAGCAGGGAGGGGGAACTCTGGTCCTGACCGGCGACAACACCTACACCGGCGCCACCACGATCGCGGCCGGTACGCTGGCGCTGGGCGCTGGCGGGGCCACGGGTTCGGTGACGGGCGATGTCGTCAACCAGGGCGCGCTGGTCTTCAATCGCGGCGATGCCGTGACCTATTCGGGCGAGATTTCAGGCACTGGAACGGTCACCAAGAAAGGCACCAACACCCTGACCTTGACCGGTGATAACACCTACACCGGCCGCACCACCATCGAAGCTGGCTCGTTGCGGGTGGGCGACGGCGGCGCGAGCGGCGCCCTGGCGGGCGACATCGCCTTCCAGAATGCCTCAGGCTCGCTGGTGTTCGATCGCAGCGATGCCTCGCGGTATGGGGGCGTCGTCTCCGGCGCTGTCGGCGTCGCAAAGAACGGCGCCGGCACGCTCGTCCTGTCGGGAGACAATACCTATACCGGCGGCACCGTCATCAACGCGGGCGCGCTGCAGCTTGGCGACGGCGGCGTCGGCGGTTCGGTGCGCGGAAACATCGTCAACAATGGCGCGCTGGTGTTCGACCACGGCAGCGAAGCGCTTAACACAGGCGATATTTCGGGCACGGGCACGGTGATCCAGACCGGCGCCGGCGTGCAGGTGCTTGGTGGTGGCAATAGCTACAGTGGCGATACGGCGATCCGGGCTGGCACTTTGCGGTTCGGCAATGGCACGGCGGCCGTCAGTACGCTCGCCGGCGGGATCGATGTGGCCGATGGCGCCACGTTGTCGGTGCACGCGCCCGCGACGGTCGCCTTGTCCGGCGCCGTGGTTCTCGAAAATGGGGCGACGCTGTCCATGTTGGACCCGCTGAAAAGCGGCGCGCCGTTCGGCAATCTGACGGCCTCCAAGGTGCGTATCGGCGATAACGTCTCGCTCGATCTGTCCGGCTTCGTGCACAAGCCCAACCAGACCAAGGTGCTGTTCAGCGCGGCGGATGGCATCGAAGGCGACTTTGCACGAGTCAGGTCGGACGGATTCCAGAAGAAGGTCGACTATCTGACGGTGGTCACCAGAAAATCCGAGGACCAAAAACGCTACCTGGCCAGTTACGGCCTGAGCTGGCTGGCCGACAACGGGCTGGAGCATGGCACCTTCACGCTGGCCGCCGGTGAGCAGGATACCGTGGACGTGTCGTTGATGGATGTGAAACCGTCCGCGCATTGGGACGGCGCCAGCCTGACCAAACAAGGGGCCGGCATGCTGACGCTGACCGGCGATCACATCTACAGCGGCGACACCACGATCGCCGCCGGCACGCTGGCGTTGGGCGCGGGCGGCAACACCGGCTCGATCACAGGCGATATCGCCAACCGGGGCACGTTGGTCTTCAATCGTGCCAACGCAGCAACCTACGCGGGTGTGATCTCGGGCGCGGGGGTTGTCACGAAGAAGGGGCCCAATGTCCTGACGCTGGCGGGCGATAACACCTACACCGGACTGACCACCGTGGAAGGCGGCACGCTGCGCATCGGTGATGGCGGTACAAGCGGCTCCCTGGCCAGCGATGTCACTTTCACGGGCCTGGGCAGCATGGTGTTTGACCGCAGCGATGCGTCGCAGTACGCGGGCGTGATCAAGGGGGGCGGCGTGGGTGTTCAAAAGAATGGCGCCGGCACCCTGATCCTGTCCGGCGATAACACGTATACCGGTAACACCGTTATCAATGCAGGCGTTCTGCAGCTTGGCGACGGAAGGGTGAGCGGGTCGGTGGGAGGCGCCATCGTGAACAACGCCGTCCTGGCCTTTGATCGCAGCGATGCGGTGACCTTCTCGAATGCGATCTCAGGCACGGGTGACGTCATCAAGCGCGGCAACAACACCCTCACTTTGCGCTACGGCTCGACCCATAAGGGCGAGACCCGCATCGAGGCGGGCACGCTCAAGATCGGCGTGGCGAACGCATTCGCGCAGTCCTCCGGTCTGACCGTGGCGCCTGGCGCCACCCTGAACCTGGGGGGACCCGGCTACCAGGCGATTCGCCAGTTGGACAACCGCGGCATCATCCTGTTCAACGACCAGGGCGCGCCCGCGGCCGGGGGCGGCATCCAGGTGGTCGGAAACATGCGCCACGGCGGCATGCTGATGCTGAACACTTGCGCCGACTGCGCCGGCCAGGTCTATGTACAGGACGGAGACTGGGTCGGAGACGGTGGCACCGTCTCTTTCGGCACGGTGCTCGGCGGCGACGCCAGCAAGACGGACCAACTGCGGATCAGTGGCGCTGCGAGCGGCACGACTTATGTCGTGGTGACCAACGAGGGAGGGGCCGGCGCGCAGACGATCGAGGGGATCGAACTGATACAGACTGGGACTTCCACGGCAGACGCATTTGTACAAAACGGCCGCATCGTTGCCGGCGCCTACGATTACCGTCTGCAGAAAGGGTCGGCTTCGGGGAAGAACGAGAACAGCTGGTACCTGACGAGTTTGATTGCGTCGCCAGAAAAACCAAGCGAGCTGCCTGCCGACGAGCCGGTGGTCCCGCCTGTGGAGGTGCCAGCGGAGCCGCCTTCTGAGAAGCCGTCGGTGCCGCCGGTTGATGTGCCGGCGATACCGCCTGCCGACGAGCCGGCGGTCCCGCCTGTGGAGGTGCCTGCGCAGCCGCCCGCTGAGAAGCCGTCCGTGCCGCCGGTTGATGTGCCGGCGATACCGCCTGCCGACGAGCCGGCGGTCCCGCCTGTGGAGGTGCCTGCGCAGCCGCCCGCTGAGAAGCCGTCGGTGCCGCCTGTTGATGCGCCGGAGGCCCCGTCTGTTGATGCGCCAGTCGTGCCGCCAGCTGACAAACCGGAAGTACCTTCCGTTGATGCGCCAGTGTTGCCGCCCGCCGACGAGCCGGTGGTCCCGCCTGTTGAGGTGCCTGCGGAGCCGCCCGCTGAGAAGCCGTCGGTGCCGCCGGTTGATGTGCCGGCGGTACCGCCCGCCGACGAGCCGGTCGTCCCGCCTGCGGAGGTGCCTGCGCAGCCGCCCGCTGAGAAGCCGTCGGTGCCGCCGGTTGATGTGCCAGCGGTACCGCCCGCCGACGAGCCGGTGGTCCCGCCTGTGGAGGAGCCTGCGCAGCCGCCCGCTGAGAAGCCGTCGGTGCCGCCGGTTGATGTGCCGGCGATACCGCCTGCCGACGAGCCGGCGGTCCCGCCTGTGGAGGTGCCTGCGCAGCCGCCTTCTGAGAAGCCGTCGGTGCCGCCGGTTGATGTGCCAGCGGTACCGCCCGCCGACGAGCCGGTGGTCCCGCCTGTGGAGGAGCCAGCGGAGCCGCCTTCTGAGAAGCCGTCGATGCCGCCGGTTGATGCGCCAGTCGTGCCGCCAGCTGACAAACCGGAAGTACCTTCCGTTGATGCGCCAGTATTGCCGCCCGCCGACGAGCCGGCGGTCCCGCCTGTGGAGGTGCCTGCGCAGCCGCCCGCTGAGAAGCCGTCCGTGCCGCCGGTTGATGTGCCGGCGGTACCGCCCGCCGACGAGCCGGTGGTCCCGCCTGTTGAGGTGCCTGCGGAGCCGCCCGCTGAGAAGCCGTCGGTGCCGCCGGTTGATGTGCCGGCGGTACCGCCCGCCGACGAGCCGGTCGTCCCGCCTG